>NZ_JACLHD010000001.1:0-4800000 GCF_006704225.1 Amycolatopsis sp. Poz14 | reverse complement strand
CGAGAACCGGTCTCGGAAGCCGCCGGACCAGCCGCGGAAGCCGCGGCGGGTGCCCAGTTCGTGCCCCTCCGGCCCGAACATCCCGATGTCGCAAGCATTTCCGCGCGTCCCCGCGGGCACCGACGGCTTGTCATAGGAGTAGACGACGTCGATCTGCTTCACGCCGCGCGGCACGTCGACCGGGAGGTAGTACCAGTCGGGCACGTCCGGCCGAAAGGTGCCGGTGACGGTCTTCGTCTGCTGCCCGGCACCGGGCGCGGGCGCCGCGAACGAGACGCCCGGCACCATGCTCATCGCCGCCCCCGCCGCGACGACGCCTCCGGCCCGGAACAGGTTGCGCCGGTTGAGTTCCCCAGTGGACATGGCTTACCTCCGCAGCAATGAAGTCGCGCCGACGCTAGCCCTCGAAGCCACCCCCTTCAACGACGCTGCGGTGAACACTGGGCGACTCGCCTCGGCTGCTAGGGATCGCCGCGTTGAGCCGCGCATCCGGCCGACGACGGGCGAGAGTGGTTGCCACGCACCGGATCGTGGAGCGGGACCGGAACATTCGCTGATTCGCTTCGCCCGGCACCGACCCAGCACCACATCGACCCGCGTCACGCGACGCAGGACGACATTCCGCGCGCGGAACAGCAGAGCAGCTGACTGCCGTCGCACAGCGAGCCGCGCACGGCAGCTCGGCTCATGCAGCATCGCCCGAGGGCCCCAGCAAACCGCGCACCGCACGACGCAGGACCACTTGCCGAACCGGGAAAGCCGAGCCGCACCTGAACACCCGCCAACGCACAGCGACTCGCCCGGCACCACACGAACCCACGCACCGCACGACGCAGCACCGCCCATCACACCGCGAACAGCACCCGACCACCGCCCAGCACGCAGCGACTCGCCACGCCCGCGCACCAACCCGGCACCACACCACGCCGCGCACCACGCAACGCAGCACCGCCCGCCGCACCCGGGAACAGCCGAGCCGCACCCGACCACCCGCCACCGCAAAGCGACTCGCCCGGCACCACACGAACCGCGCACCGCCACGACGCAACATCGCTCACCACACCGCGAACAGCACCCAATCACCGCACAGCACGCAGCGATTCGCCACCCCCGGCGCACCACACCACACCGCGCACCACGTGACGCAACGGCACAACCTTGCGCAGGAAAAAGCCGAGCAGCACCCGACCGCGCGCCACCACCCAGCGCTCAGCAAGTCGCCACGCCCGGCACCGACCTAGCACCACGCTAAACCGCGCACCACACGCCGCAGCACCGCCGCCACAGGAACAGCCGGGCCCCTCAGCCAGCAAGCACCCCACCCACCCTCACGTCACCGCACCACTCCCCTCCTCGACCCGGTCCAGCCATTCCTCCACCAGCGCCTCGAACAACACCGGCTGCTCGAACTGCAGGTTGTGCCCCGCCCGGTCGAGCACCGCGTAACTCGCTCGCGGATAGTGCCCCAGCAATCCGTACAACTCCGCGAATCCCGTAGAAGCGTCCTGCCGACCGCACACGATCAGCGCCGGTTTCCGGTACGCCGGACCGCTTTCCGGATCGACCGACAGCTTCCAGCCCGCCAGCATCCGCTGCAGCGCGGCCCGGTCGGCGGCCGCCAGGCCAGGCGCGACGTCCGCGCGGAAACGCGCCAGCGTCTCCTCGGACTGGACCACCGCCATCTCCCCGTACTCCGCCGCCTCCGCCGGATCGAGACTCGCCAGCAGGTCCGGGTCGGCGCGCAGCACCTCGTGCTCCGGCACGTCCCGCTCCAGCACCGGCACCGGGCGGCCGACCGGGCACACCAGCGCCAGCCCGGCGACCTGCTCGGGCCGCGCCCGCGTGAGCCCGCGCGCCAGATAGCCGCCGTACGACTCGCCGACCAGCAGGAACGGCTCGTCCCCGATCAGGTCGTCCACCAGGTCCGCCAGCCCCGCCACCAGGTCGTCCGACCCGCGCGCGGACCCGGCGGGCGACTCGCCCATGCCGGGCAGATCCGGGTAGATCCGCCGGAATCCGGGCCGCCGCGCGAAGACCGGCTCGAGGCAGCCGGTCATCAGGCGGTGGTCCGGCATCCAGCCGTGGACGGCCAGCACCGGCGTGCCGGAACCGTGTTCGACGTAATGCATCGTTCCCTCCCTGTTCGCCGGCCACCGTTGTACCGCACGGCACCGACAATTCCGGGACTCCGGCGGCCGGGAGGAGGCGGCGCCGGCCGCCGGGCGGCAATTCCGGGGGAATTCTCCGGAAAGTCAGCCGCGGGAGCTGATCAATTCTCTTTCGGGTGCCGGCCGGCCCGGGGCGGGACGGCGCGGAACACAAGCCAGCAGAAGGAAACCTGCCACGACGCCCAGGAGCACGTGGCCGGTGACGGCGCACAATCCGCACAATGCGGTCCATAGGACGATCTTCATCCACCGAGTGTAGGACCGCCGGTAATCGCCGTCGGCGGACTTGGGGAAGACTTAGGGTTCGGTTAAGCGGAATTCACCGGAAGAAGCAGAAAAGAAAGGGTTGCCTCTCCTTTCCGCCGGGAAGCGGGGTCCTCGCGGTGCGACGGCGCGGGCGGTCCGGCAGGATCGGGGCCGTGCCCACGCCCGGAACCAGCGCGCTCGTCGTCACGCTCCCGTCCGCCGCCGTCCTGCTCGAAACCGCCGCGGCCGTCGACCCCGGACTCGTCCGTCCCGGTCTTCCGCCGCACGTCACGGCGCTGTACCCGTTCCTGCCCGCCGAACGGCTCACCGAACAGACCGACGCCGACGTCACACACCTCGCCGCGAGCTTCCCCGTAACGGATGTGCAGCTCACCGACCTCGTCCTCGCACCCGGATTCGTCGCAGCGGCCGCCCCGGCGCTCCAGCCCCTCGCCGACGCCGTGTGCGATCACTGGCCCGACGTGCCCCCGTACGGCGGACGCTTCGGAGCGCACCCGCCAGCGCACCTGACGATCGCCCTCGGCGGCACCGACGACCAGCGCGCCGAGGTCGCCGAACGCGCCCGAGCAGCACTGCCGCTCACTGCCCGGGCGGACACGCTGCACCTCGTCGTGCTCACGGAGCAGGGTTGGCAGCTCCGGCTGTCAGCTCCGCTCGGAACTCCTGCGCGATAGCCCGCAGCCGAGCCACCTCAGCCGCGAAAGCGGTCTCCTGGGGCAGCACCGGCGGCTCCGCGGACTGGTCCAGCACCGGCTCGGAACTGCGCAGCACCCGCACAGCCGCGCTCGGCGACAACTCAGGCCCGACCCCGGACAGCAGCAGTCCGTCGTTGATCTCGCTCATCATCGTCAGCAACCGCTCCCGGCCGGTCCCCGACGCGTCGTCGAGCCGGACGACATCCGGGTACCGGGAAGCCAGGTGCTCCCGCAGCGGCCGGAGCACCGCCCGCGTCCGCGCGTCGCGCACCGCCCGGCCCACCGCGGGCGCCGCAGGCACCGTCAGCCCCACTACGACCAGCAGCACCGATACCGCCGGAAAGCCGACCGCGAGCGTGCACGGAACCGTCGAAAACGCGCCGCGGCACAGCTTCGTGACCGGATGCTCCGCGGTCAGGTCGCTGATCAGGCCGACGATCTTGCCGATCAGATAAGCGAAAGCGAACACACAGGCCAGCAACATGATGCCCAGCCCGGCCCGCAGCGCACCGGTGCCCGCGCGCACCGCCCCGGCCGATACCACGGCGATGTCCGCCACCGCCAAACCCAGGTACAGCGTGTAGACGACGATGTACACGACCAGTGTCGGATTCGACCGGTACAGCTCGTCGAAGAGCCCGACGCCCGTCGGAAGCCCGCGCGTCGCGAAGAACGACGCAGTGAGCACGACGAGCGCGACAATCAACGCCCCGAGCCGCGCGCGCCGCCGACGCTCTGCCACGCCACCGATCTCCGCGACAGTCACTTCGATGCCGTACGCGGCCACCATCGTCGCGAGGTTCGAGAGCAGCCGACCAAGACTCGGGTACAGCTGACTCTCGATCGCCTGCGCACTGTCGGCGAGCAAGCACAACGCGACGCCGAGGGCGATCAGGCTGGTCGCGAGGCCCGCGCCGGCACCGGTCCGCCGTGCTCGCACCGCGCGCCAGATCCCGACCGCGACGGCGAGCAGGCCGACGCCGAAGAACAAAACGTCGATCATCCGCGCACTACCCGAGCAGCGACGCGAAGCGCCGCGCGCGATCCGCTGCCGGACCGGAAGCGCCTGGCCGCAGCTGCGCACCGCTCTCGGTGGCGGCGCTCATCAGGAACACGGCAATGAGCTCCGCTTCGTACTCGTCGGAATTCGTGGTGACGCGGGTGAGCAGATGCGACAGCAGGTGCGCGCTGAGATCCGGCGCGAGCGTCGCCGCTTCGGCGTCGGTGAGCACGCATTCGCCGCGGTGCTCGCACAGCAGGTGCGCGATTTCGTGGGCGATGATGTGGTCCTGGTGCAGCGACGACGTGCCCGCCGCGTACGCGATGAGGTCGAAGTCGTCGTGCCGCTGCCACGCGCCGGAGGGCTGGCCGGGCGCGTAGTCGACCGCGACCAGGTCGATGTCGCGGCCGCGGTGCCGTTCCAGCCGGTCGATCCACGCGTTCATCGACCACGGCCGCGGGGCGGGCACGTGCCGCAGCAGGTCGCGCACCCGGTCGCGGGCGCGCGCTCGCACGGTCGGGTCGATGTCCCCTCCCGAGGCGATCGGCGGCTGGACCAGCCTGGTGCACCAGGGGGTCCCCGGCGCTCCGGCCGCCGCCAGCATAGCCGCCCGACTCACTCCGGCTTGCGTCCGCGCCGGGTGCGGTCGCGCCCCTCGGCGTAGCTGCCGAGCTGGTCCATCAGGGCGGAAACGGTCCGCCGGTCGCGCTCGGACAGCCGCATCGCGCGCTGCGCCAGGTCGCGGGCCTGGGTGTCGCGCCAGGCGACCACGTCGGCGACCTGCTCGTCGACCCGGCCGGCGACCTCGTCGTCGAAGAAGTAGGTGACCGGCACGCCGAAGAACCGCGCGAGCGCCTGGATGTGCGACCGCTTCGGGTCGCGCCGCGCGCCCACGGCGAGCTGCTGGACGTGCGTGGCCGACATGCTGACGCCGGTCACGTCCGCGACGCCCTGGGCGATCTCGCGGTAGGAGTAGGGCTTGCGGTCCGGCGGATGCACGGTCGCGATCAGGTGCGCCAGACGTTCCGCGAAGCTGCGCTCCCCCGCCTGCTCGGCCATGCCGCCCCCATCACTGTTCCGTCTCCGTAACAGCGACCAGCATAACCGTCCCGAAAACTTGACACCAGCCGTCCCGTTCCGGCTACACTCGCCGCGCGCATCGTTTAGAAAACTAAACACCGGGATCCGCGTGCGGTCGCTGGGGGTGCCCGCACGCGGTCCCGCGCTCGCGCGGGCGAGGGACGCACAAGTGACGCACAGACTGCGGAGGTAGGTTGTGCGCCATGACACTCCCCCACAGTCCCGAAAGGACACCCGTCGTCGTCACCGGCGGCAGCGGTTTCATCGGCCGCGCTGTCGTGCGCGAGTTCCGTGAGCGCGGTTATCCGGTCACTGTCGTGGACCGCGTGCGCTACGAGACGACGGACGAGGGAGTGCGCGTCGTCGTCGGAGATCTGCGTGCCGCCGAAACGCGCGAAGCAGCTGTCGAGGCAGGCGTCGGCGGGATCGTGCACCTTGCTGCGCTGACGTCCGTGCTGAAGTCCGTAGAGCTGCCGCGCGACACGTACGCGGAGAACGTTGCGGTGACACAAGAACTTCTCGAACTGTGTCGCGTACGCGAGGTGCCGCGCTTCATTCTCGCGTCCACGAACGCAGTGATCGGCGATGTCGGCACTAACACCATCACGGTCGACCTGCCCACGAAGCCGCTTACGCCATACGGTGCCACGAAAGCGGCCTGCGAGATGCTGCTGTCGGGTTACGCGGGCGCGTACGGCATCACGACGTGCGCGCTGCGCTTCACCAACGTGTACGGGCCTGGCATGTCGCACAAAGACAGCTTCGTGCCGCGCATGATGCGTGCGGCGTTGAATAATGAAGGCGTGCGGGTGTACGGCACCGGCGAGCAACGTCGGGACCTCGTGCATGTAGACGACGTCGTGCGCGCGATCGTGCTCGCCTACGAAAGCGGCTACACCGGTCGCGCGATCGTCGGCGCCGGACGTTCGGTGTCCGTGCTGGAAATGGTCGAGACCGTGCGCGCGGTGACCGGGGCCGAGTTGCCGATCGAGCACGTGCCCGCGCCCGCCGGGGAGATGCCGGCGGTGGTCGTGGACGTCTCGGCGAGCGCGGAAACCATCGGCTACCGCCCGGAAATCACCCTCGCCGACGGTCTCGCCACCGCGTGGAAGTACTTCTCCGGACTGGACCGGGCCGAGGCGCCGTGACCGGATTCCTCCGGCGCCACGCGTTCCTGCTGGTGCTCCTCGCCGCGGGAACCACGCTGCGGGTGCTGTCCTGGATCGCCTACCGGCCCGCGCTGCTGTACATCGATTCCTTCCGCTACCTGGACAATCTGCAGGGCCTGCGCGCCGACGGGATCAACCCGGTCGGCTACGACCTGCTGCTGAAACCGCTGCTCGCGGTCGGCGGACTGTCGTTCGTCGCCGCCGTGCAGCACCTGGCCGGACTGGCGATCGCGGTCGGCATCTACGCGCTGGCCCGGCGGCTCGGCGCGCGCAACTGGGTGGGCGCGCTGGCCGCCGCGCCCCTGCTGCTCGACGCCTACCAGGTGCAGATCGAGCAGAACATCATGGCCGAGGTGCTGTTCGAGGCACTGCTGTTCGGGCTGCTGTGGCTGGTGCTGGCCAAGGGAAAACCGAACTGGCGGCGGATCGCGCTGGCCGGGCTCGTGGTCGGGTTCGGCGTGCTGGTGCGGCTGATCGGCGTCACGATCGCCGTGCCGTTCCTGCTCTACGTGCTCGCCGCGGGCAGCGCGTGGCGTTCGTGGCGCGGCTGGCGCGACGCCGGGGTCGGCTTGCTCGCGATCCTCGTCGTGGTGGTCCCGTACGCGGCGAAAGTCAAGGCGGAGACCGGAAACTGGGGCTTGAGCGGGCCGTCCGGCAGCATGCTCTACGGCCGGACCGCCGCGGTCGCGGACTGCGCGAAACTCCAGCTCGACCCGGTCGTGCGGCAGTTCTGTCCCACCGAACCGGTCGAGAACCGGCTGGTCGACAACTACACGCACGCCGACCTCGACCCGGCGTGGCCCGGCCCGCTGCCGCCCGGCGCGGACAAGGGCGTGCTGGCGCACGAATTCGCGATGACCGCGCTGAAAGCGCAGTGGTGGGACGTCGCGACGTCGATCCTCGGCGACTTCGGGAAGAGCTTCCAGTTCACCCGCTACACCGCGCCCACCGACGTGCCGATCGACCGGTGGCAGTTCCAGCTGACCTATCCGGAGTTCGCCGATCCCGCCGCGGTCAAGGCGGTCACCCAGCAGTACGACAGCACGGATCCCCAGGTCAACGAGCCGATCGCGGCGTTCCTGCGCGACTACCAGATCAACGGCGGGTTCGTGCCCGGCGCGGTGCTCGGGTTCTTCGCGCTGCTCGGCCTGCTGACCGTGCTGCGGCGCAAGAAACCCCGGCACCCTGCGCGCAGCGGGGCGTTGTTCGCTGCGGGCACTGGGTTGTTCCTGCTGTTCGGGTCCGCGGTGTTCGAGTTTTCCTGGCGCTACCAGCTTCCCGCGCTCGTGCTGTTGCCAGTCGCGGGTGCGCTCGGGTTCACGACGCTCACTGTGGCGAGCCGTCGCCGTCTCGGCAGTTATCCCGACTCTGTCGACGAAGGCGCGATCAAGGACTTCCACGACCGGCATCCCGGCGCGAAGCTGTCCGAACTGACCGTAGTGATCGCCGCGTACAACGAAGCCGGCGGCATCGGACAAGTGCTGGAGAAGATGCCGGACGAATGTCTCGGGCTGCCGGTAGACGTCCTGGTGGTCGTAGACGGCGGTACGGACAACACTGCGGCCATCGCGGAAGACCATGGCGCGTACGTGTGCGTCGCGCCGACTAACCGCGGCCAGGGCGCCGCGCTACGCCTCGGGTACCACCTTGCGGCCGAGAACGGCGCGAAGTACATCGTCACCACCGACGGCGACGGTCAGTACGACAACAGCGAAATGGCCGAGTTGCTCGCACCGCTGCTGGACGGCACTGCCGATTTCGTGACCGGCTCCCGGCGTTTGGGCCACGAAGAGGCCGACAGCCGGATGCGCTGGATCGGCGTGCGCGTGTTCGCGTGGCTCGCGTCTGTGCTCACCTGGCGGCGGATCACCGACACGTCGTTCGGATTCCGTTCGCTGCGCGCGGAACTGGCGTGCGCGATCCCGCTCAACGAACCGCAGTACCAGTCGTCGGAACTGCTGCTGGGCGCGACCGCGCAAGGCGCGCGCGTGCTCGAACGGCCGATGAGCATGCGACTGCGCAAGGCGGGCAAGAGCAAGAAGGGCGGCAGCGTCGTGTACGGCGCGAACTACGCGCGGGTCATGACAGGGACGTGGTGGCGCGGGTACGTGCTGCGCCGCGGTCGAAAACGAACCGGTCGAGCAGCGTGAACTTCGCGACGAACACCAGCGCGTAGCTGAGCACGTACGCCGCGTCGAGCAGGACGACCCACCAGAAGTGCGGCAGGTGCAACGGCGCGAGCAGGTGGCCGGCGAGCGTCGTCAGGCCCACCGAGGCGAGGCCGCCGAGCGAGATGACGAGGACGTAGGGCAGCAGCTCGCGGACGGGTTCGGGACGGCCGCGGCGGCCCCACACCCAGCGCCGGGCGAGGAAGAAGTTCAGCACCGCCCCGGCCGCGAACGCGCACGCGCTGGCCAGCCATGGGGCCCCGCCCGCGGCGAGCACCGCGATCAGCGCGGCCTGGCTGAGCAGCGTGGCGGCCACCGAACTGGCGGCCGCGCGGACGAACCTGGCCAGGCCGCGGCGGCGCGGCTCGGGCGATTCTTCCGTCGTGCGCGGGTTCGCCGGGTTGGTTACCGTCGTCATAGTCCCAGTCTCCCCTCGGGCCGCCGGCTCCGCCGCGCGACCCCCCGGCCCACAGCGGATTCACAGCTGACTGCCAGCCGAACATCAGCGGCGGGCGATTAGGTTCGGATCTGCCACCGCGACATCCGGGCGTCGTGTACAACGAAAGGCCGTGCCTGTCGCGAAAACGAAAGGAAAGGGTGCTCCGGATGCGAGTGCTGGTTCTCGGCGGTGACGGCTACCTAGGCTGGCCCACTGCGCTCCACTTGTCGGACAAAGGCCACGAAGTGGCTGTTCTGGACAACTTCGCGCGGCGGCAGTACGACGTCGAGCTCGGCGCCGAGAGCCTCGTCCCCATCGAAGACCTGAGCACCCGCGTCGACGCGTGGCACGAGGTGTCCGGGAAGCGCATCACGAGCTACGAAGGCGACCTGCTCGACGCGGAATTCCTCTTCGACGCGGTGCGCGATTTCCGCCCCGCGGCGATCGTGCACTTCGCCGAGCAGCGGTCCGCGCCGTATTCGATGATCGACCGCGAGCACGCCGTCTACACGCAGCATAACAACGTGGTCGGCAACCTCAACCTGCTCTACGCGATCGCCGAGATCGACCCGGACATCCACCTGGTCAAGCTGGGAACGATGGGCGAGTACGGGACCCCGAACATCGACATCGAGGAAGGCTGGCTCGAGGTCGAGCACAACGGCCGCCGCGACCGGATGCTGTACCCGAAGAAGCCGGGCTCGTTCTACCACCTGTCGAAGGTGCACGACTCGCACAACATCGAGTTCGCCTGCCGGATCTGGGAACTGCGCGCGACCGACCTCAACCAGGGCGTCGTGTACGGCCAGCAGACGCCGCAGACCGCGCTCGACCCGCGCCTGGCCACGCGGTTCGACTACGACGCGGTGTTCGGCACGGTGCTCAACCGGTTCGTCATCCAGGCCGTGCTGGGGCAGCCGCTCACGGTGTACGGCAAGGGCGGGCAGACGCGCGGGCTGATCGACATCCGCGACACCGTCGAGTGCATCCGGCTGGCCGTGGAGAATCCGGCCGGGCGCGGCGAGTTCCGGGTCTTCAACCAGATGACCGAGAGCATGTCGGTGCGGGAGATCGCCGAACTCGTCGCCGACCGCTTCCCCGGGCCGGTGCAGATCGAGAACCTGGACAACCCGCGGGTGGAGCAGCCCGAGCACTACTACAACGTCAAGCACACCGGGCTGGTCGGGCTGGGGCTGGAGCCGCATCTGCTGTCGGACACGCTGATCGAGTCGATGTTCGACATCGTCGGCGCGAACAAGCACCGGGTGAACGACGACCGGCTGCGGCCCACGGTGCGCTGGCGCGGGGCGGTCGAATCCTCCTGATTTCCGCTGCTCTCCCCCGCCGCCCGCGGAAATTGTCGGTGGCGGGTGGGATGCTCTTCGAGTCAGCCCCCGAGGGGGGAAGAACTGGAAGAGCGGCAAGGAAAACGTGGGGGACGAAGCAGCGGCGCGGTGGAGCCCGGAGCGGGTGCTCGAACTCGCTCCGGACGCCGCGTCGGCGAAAGCCGGGCGCGGGCAGGCGGCGCCGGCGAAGTGGTCGGACGCGGGCGCGTCCGCCCGTGCGGTCTGGGGCGCGTGCCAAGGCAGCGGGAAGCGGCCGTACCAGACGACGGTGGAAACGGCCGGGCCCGCGTTCCGGTGCACCTGCCCGAGCCGGAAGTTCCCGTGCAAGCACGCGCTGGGGTTGCTGCTGCTCTGGGCCGACGGCCAGGTCCCCCGCGCGGAGGAGCCCGGATGGGTGCACCCGTGGCTGGACGAACGGGCCGCGCGCGCGGAGCGGGCCGAGAAGAAGACGGACGCGCCGAAGGATCTCGAAGCTGCGGCGAAGCGGGCGCAGGAACGGCTCGCGCGGGTCACCTCCGGAGCCGCTGAGCTGCGCGGATGGCTTGCCGACCGGGTGTCCGCCGGGTTCGCGGCGTTCGAACGCGGCGGCGCCGACGAGCTGTACACGGTCGCCTCGCGCATGGTCGACGCGCAAGCTCCCGGGCTGGCGAACGGCCTGCGCCGGGCGGCGGCGCTGGTCGGCCGGGACTGGCCGGACCGGCTGCTGGCCGAGTTGTCGCTGGTGTACGTGCTCGCGGACGCGGCGAGCAGGCTGGAGTCGCTGCCCGCCGGGCTCGCCGACACCGTCCGGACCCGGCTCGGGTTCTCGGTGAGCAACGCGCAAGTGCTGGAGTCCGGCGAACGGGTGCCGGACCAATGGCTGGTCACCGGCGCGATCGACGAGGAGCAGGAGTCGCTGCGCAGCAGGCGCACGTGGCTGCGGGGCAAACGCAGCGGCCGGCACGCGCTGGTGCTGTCGTTCGCTCCGCCCGGGCGTCCGCTGGACAGTTCGCTGCCGCCGGGATACGTCGTCGCGGGCGAGCTGGTGTTCCACCCGGGTGCGGTGCCGCTGCGGGCGGTGTTCGACCACCGGGAGGAACCCGTCGCTCCGGAAAGCGGGCCGGTGGGCGGGACCTTCGCTGCCGCGCTGGCCGAACACGCCGCCGCGCTCGCGGCTGATCCTTGGCTGGACCGGTGGCCGGTGCTGGTGAGCGATCTTCGTCCGGCGCGGCACGGGGAGGGATGGGCACTGTCCGATGTGGACGGTGCGGCGCTGCCGCTGGTGTCTTCGGTGGATCCGTGGCCGCTGCTGGCGCTCGCGGCCGAGCGGCCGGTCACCGTGGCCGCGGAGTGGACGACAGCGGGGCTGCGGCCGTTGAGCTGCTGGCATCGCGACGGGATGGTGCGACTGTGACTGCCTGGAACGATCTCGTCAGCACCGTCCTGCTCGGCACCCGCCGCCGGACCCTCGACCCGGCCGGATTACCGCCCGGCGTAACGGAAATCGCCGGACACCGCACCGAGCCCGCCGACCAAGCGCTCGTCGCGGCGGCGGCGTACACCGGCTATCGGCGCGCCGGGCAGCGACCGCTCACCGGCATCGAACCCGAACCCGCCGCGGCGGAGGACACCCGCCCGTTCATCCCGAACGTGGCGCGGGCGCGGCTCGGGCACCTGCTCTCCGCGAACCGGCCGGAGCTGGTCGAGGAATGGCTCGCCACGGTGGCGCACAAGGGATTCCGCGTCCCGGCCGAGCGGCTGCCCGCGTTGGCCGACGCGGCACGGACCCGGGTGTCGCTGCGGGCGCCGCTCGCGACGGTCGCCGGGCCGGTCGGCGCGTGGCTCGGTGAGCGGAACCCGGATTGGGCGTTCCTGGTCGCCGCCGACGACGACACCAGCGACGACGCCTGGCAGTTCGGCACCGCCGCGCGTCGGCAGGCCTGGCTGGAACGCGTGCTCGCCGCCGATCCCGCCCGCGCGCGGGAGACGCTCGCCGCGGCTTGGGGGAACGAACCGGCCGACGTCCGGGCGACGTTCCTGACCTTGCTCGGCGAGCACCTCACCGAGGAGGACGAGCCGTTCGTCGAAGCCGCGCTCGGCGACCGGGCGGCCGGGGTGCGCGAGATCGCGCTGCGGCTGATCGGCCGGTACCCCGATTCGGCCTCCGGGGAGCGGATGATCGAACGGCTGCGCGCCTGCGTCACCGTACGCAGCCGTGCGCTGCGGGCCGACGTCCTCGAATTCACCCCGCCCGAACCGGACGACAGCCTGATCCGCGACGGCATCCGCGTCCCGGCCGGGCCCGGGCAGGGCACCGCCCGATTGCGCGCGATCATCGCCGCCACTCCCCTGCGGTTCTGGGCCGAGTACGGCACCCCGGGCGAACTGGCCGGGATGCTCGTCGAAGGGCCGCCGCTGAACGTGGTGCGCGAAAGCTGGGCCACCGCCGCGCTTCGGCAGCGTGACGAGCAATGGGCGCAAGCCCTCGTGGAAGCCGAGCCCGGCGGCCGCAGTACCGCAGCGCTCATCGGCGTGCTGTCGCCCGAACAACAGGCCGCCACGGTCGCGAAGCTGACCCGCGGCCTGCCGGTCGAGGCCTTGACCCGGCTCATCCTCGACCTGCCGCAGCCGTGGCCCGCCGCGCTCGGCACGGTGCTGCTCGACTGGGTCTCCGGGCAGCGCGACCACCGGCTGGTCGCGCACGCGGCCGCGCTGATCGCGAAAGCCGTGCCCGTCGCCTGCCTCGGCCACCCGCTGGCCGAGATCCCGCTTCCCGGCGAGGCCGCCCCGTGGCGGCGCGCAGTCGCCGAAACCCTGTCCTTCCGCCGTGAAATGCACAAGGAGCTCGCATGACGTCCCCCGTCCTCCGGCCGCACGCCGAACAGGAATACGCCGGCGAACTGGCCGCTCTCGCCGCGGCCGACGACCGGGCGAAACCGCCGTCTTGGCGGCTGTCCCCGTGGGCGGTGGTCACCTACCTGCTCGGCGGGAAACTCGACGACGGCACCGAGATCAGCCCGAAGTACGTCGGTCCGCGACGGCTGATCGAGGTCGCGGTCGCCACCCTCGCCACCGACCGCGCGCTGCTGCTGCTCGGCGTGCCGGGCACGGCGAAGACCTGGGTGTCCGAACACCTCGCGGCGGCGATCAGCGGGGACTCCACGCTGCTCGTCCAGGGCACCGCGGGCACCGCCGAGGAGCAGATCCGCTACGGCTGGAACTACGCGCGGCTCATCGCCGAAGGGCCGAGCGACCGGGCGCTGGTCGAAAGCCCGATCCTGCGGGCGATGCGCGACGGCAAGGTCGCGCGGCTCGAGGAACTCACCCGGATCCCGGCGGACGTGCAGGACTCGCTCATCACGATCCTGTCCGAGAAGACGCTGCCGATCCCCGAGCTGGGCTCCGAGGTGCAGGCCCGGCCCGGGTTCACGCTGGTGGCCACGGCGAACAACCGGGACAAGGGCGTCAACGAGCTGTCGAGCGCGCTGCGGCGGCGGTTCAACACCGTCGTGCTGCCGCTGCCGGACACCGCCGAAGCCGAGGTGGACATCGTCCGGCGGCGGGTCGGTCAGCTCGGCGCCGCGCTGTCGCTGCCCGCCGAAGCCGCCGATCTCGCCGAAATCCGCCGGGTGGTCACGGTGTTCCGCGAGTTGCGGGCCGGCCGCACCGAGGACGGCCGCACTGCGGTCAAAACCCCGTCGGGCACGCTCTCGACGGCCGAGGCGATCAGCGTGCTCACCGGCGGTCTCGCGCTGGCCGCCCACTTCGGCGACGGCGTGCTGCGCGCGCAGGACGTCGCGGCGGGGATTCACGGTGCGGTGGTGAAGGATCCGGTCGCGGACAGCGCGATCTGGAGCGAGTACCTGGAGACCGTGGTGCGCGAGCGGGAAGGCTGGGCCGACTTCTACCGGGCAGGCCAGGAGATCGCCGGATGACCACTCACCTCCTCGGGATCAGGCACCACGGTCCCGGTTCGGCGCGGGCGGTCGCCGCCCGGCTCGCCGAACTGGAACCGGACGTGGTGCTGATCGAGGGACCGCCGGAAGCGGACCAGCTCGTCGATCTCGCCGCGGACGACGGCATGCGTCCGCCGGTGGCGCTGCTGGCGTACGCGTCCGACGACGTGTCGCGCGCGGCGTTCTGGCCGTTCGCGGTGTTCAGCCCGGAATGGCAGGCCCTGCGGTACGCCGCCGCGGCCGGTGTCCCGGTGAAGTTCTGCGATCTCCCCGCCGCACACCAGTTCGCGCTCGGCGAGGAACGGACCGCACCGCGCACCGACCCGCTCGCGGAGCTCGCCGCGGCGGGCGGATACGACGATCCGGAACGCTGGTGGGACGACTTCGTCGAATCCCGGCGAGGCGAGGAATCGCCGTTCGAGGTGATCGCCGACGCGATGACCGCGCTGCGCGAGGGCGACCGGCCGGACGATCCGCACGAGCAGCGGCGCGAGGCGTACATGCGGAACGTGCTGCGCAAGACGCGGAAGGAAGGCTACGAACGGATCGCCGTCGTGTGCGGGGCATGGCACGTGCCCGCGCTTGCCGATCCGCTTCCGCCCGCGTCCAAGGACCAGGCTGTCCTCAAAGGACTCCCGAAGCGCAAGGTCGTGTGCACGTGGGTGCCGTGGACGCACGGCAGGCTCGCGTCGGTCACCGGCTACGGCGCGGGCGTCCGCTCTCCCGGCTGGTACCACCACCTGTTCAGCACCTCCGCCGACGTCACCACCCGGTGGCTCACCGCCGTCGCCGGAGTGCTGCGCGAGGAAGATCTGCCGGTCTCCACCGCGCACGTGATCGAAGCGGTGCGGCTGGCCGACACACTGGCCGCCCTGCGCGGCCGGTCGTCCGCCGGACTGGCCGAGGTCGACGCCGCCACCCGCGCGGTCCTGTGCGGAGGCGACGACGTCCAGGCCGACCTGGTCACGCGACGGCTCGTGGTCGGCGAACTGCTCGGCGAGGTCCCGGACCACGTGCCGCAAGCGCCATTGGCCGCCGACCTGATCGCCACCGCCCGGCGGCTCCGGCTCAAACGCGAACCTCAAGCGCGGGAACTGGATCTGGACCTGCGCACCCCCGGCGGCCTCGACCGCTCGCGCCTGCTGCACCGCCTGCAGATCCTCGGCATCCCCTGGGGCGAACCGGAACTGTCCTCGGTGCGGAACAAAGGCACCTTCCGGGAGACCTGGACTTTGTGCTGGGAACCAGGGTTCGAGGTCGACCTGGTCGCGGCCGCGGTCCACGGCACCACCGTGCCCGCGGCCGCCACCGCGGTCGTGCGCGAAACCGTCGCCGAATCTCCGCCGCTCGCCGACATCACCGCCGCGGTAGAACGCTGCCTCCTCGCCGACCTGGGCGACGCTCTGCCGGAAACCCTCGCCGCTCTGGACACCCGCGCCGCCGCCGACGCGGACGTCGCGCACCTCATGACCGCGCTGCCGCCACTGGCGCGGGCAACCCGCTACGGCGACGTCCGCGGCACCGACACCGCACAGCTGCAAGAAGTCGCCGACCGAATCCTCACCCGGGTCTGCGCCGGCCTTCCCCCCGCCGTGCACGGCATCGACGAGGAAGCCGCCGCACAGTTCTGCGAACTCATCGACGACGTCCACGAAGCCACCGACCTCCTCGGCGACGCCGCCCGCGACCGCTGGTTCACCGCACTGGCCCGCCTCTCCACCCGCGACGCCCTGCCCCCGCTGCTGGCTGGCCGCATCGTGCGCCTGCTGCACGACGCCGACCTGCTGGACGGCGTTGAGGTCGAACTCCGGCTGAGCCGCATGCTCACCCCCGGCATCGCCCCGACCGACGGCGCGGCCTACGTCGAAGGCTTCTTCTCCGGCGGCGCGCTCCTGCTGGTGCACGACGAACGCATGCTGCGCGTCGTCGACACCTGGCTGACCTCGATCCCGCCCGAGGTCTTCACCGAGGTGCTTCCCTTGCTGCGCCGCACTTTCGGCGCCTTCGCCAGTCCGGAAAAACGCGCCATCGGCGAACGCGCCGCCACCCTGTCCGGCGTTCGCCGGGTCGAGCCGACGCTCGCCGAAGACCTGGACGAAATCCGCGCCGCAGCCGTCCTGCCGGTCTTCGCCACCCTCCTGGGAGCCGCCCCGTGACCACCGACCCCGAACGCCTCCGCCGCTGGCGCCTAGTGCTGGGCGGAGATTCCGACGGCACCGGCCACGCACTGTCCGAAGGGGACACCGGCGTCGACAACGTGCTGGCCGCCCTCTACGACGAGCGCCCCAAAAACTCCCGCAGCAGCGGCGACCGCAGCGGCGGCCTGCAAGCCTCCGCACCACGAGTCGCGCGCTGGCTCGGCGACATCCGGAAGTACTTCCCCGGCTCCGTAGTCCAAGTCATGCAACGCGACGCCGTAGACCGCTTGGGCATAACCCGGATGCTGCTGGAACCGGAACTGCTCAGCGCCGTGGAACCGGACGTCCACCTGGTCGGCACCCTGTTGTCCCTCAACAACGTCCTGCCCGAGGAGACGAAGGAAACCGCACGCACCGTCGTACGCAAAGTCGTCACCGAGCTGGAGGAACGCCTAGCCGAACGCACCCGAGCAGCAGTCCGCGGTGCACTGGACCGTGCCGCCCGCACCCAACGCCCCCGAGGCGCGGACATCGACTGGGACCGCACCGTCCGCCGGAACCTGAAGCACTACTCCCCCAAGCTGAAAACCATTGTGCCCGAACAGCTTTTCGGCTTCGGCCGCCGAGAACAAAGCGTCCGCCGCGACGTGATCCTCGCGGTCGACCAGTCCGGCTCAATGGCAGAATCCGTGGTGTACTCAGGCGTTTTCGGCGCGGCGCTGGCCTCGATGCGCGCCCTGAGCACGAAATTCGTCGCGTTCGACACGGCGGTCGCCGACCTGTCCGACCACCTGGACGACCCGGTCGACGTCCTCTTCGGCACCCAACTAGGCGGCGGCACCGACATCAACCGCGCATTGGCGTACTGCCAAGGACTCGTGGAACGCCCCGAACAAACCCTCCTGGTGCTGATCAGCGACCTGTACGAAGGCGGATTACGAGACGATCTGCTGCGCCGAGTCGCAGACCTGGTGGGATCCGGAGTGCAAGTGGTCACGCTGCTGGCACTGTCGGACTCGGGAGCGCCGTTCTACGACCACGAGAACGCGGCCGCGCTCAGCGAACTGGGGGTGCCCGCTTTCGCCTGCACGCCAGACCTTTTCCCGGATCTGATGGCCGCCGCACTCCGAAGGGAGGACTTGTCCCGATGGGCCGCCTCGGCGACCGCTCAATGACCCGGCGCGCCTAGCCTCTTCCGCCGGGAACGGTTCGGCGAGCGCGGGCTAGGGAGCGAACCCCCGCTCGCTGGTCCGTCCAGCCCAGCGAAACGCGTCGCGCGAGCCGACACGTTTCCCGCTCGAGAAATCTCAGCCGGCCGAGCGGTCCAGCGCGTCCAGCAGCCAGGTATGCGCGACCCCGACCGGCGCGGCTTCTCCAGTGATCTCGCCCGCGAGACGCCAATAGCGGCGCACCTGCGGATGCCGATCGCCAGCGGTGCGCCGTCGCAGTGTGCAGCGGAACTCCGGGGTGTCGCGGGTGCCGGACGCGGCGGCGTGGGCCGCGGCGAACCGGTCGAGTGCCGGTCCTGGTTCCGGCTCGGATCCGGCCGCTACCTGCGGGGCCGCCAGCTCGCAGGCCTCGCCGACGCCTTCGTGGAGGGCACCCAGGTGCGTGACCAGCGGGCTGGCGCGCAGCCGGGCGGCGAACGCGCGGTCGGCGGCGAGCAGCACTAACTCGGCGTAGGCGACGACCTGCGCTGGGGTCGGCAGTTCCGGCGGCCGCGGCGCGCTCGCGGCGAGGAACATGTCTGCCGTGTCCGGCGGGACGGCGCCGGTGGCCATCGGGTGCCAAAGGCGGACCAGGGCCGCATGCGCGCCGAAGCCGTCCGTCGCGACGGACAGCAGCTCGAGCCGGGCGGCGCGGGCGGCAGGCGGTGCCTCCTCGACGGCGCGGAGGGCTGAGCGTCGCCAGGCCAGCGTCGTCAGCTCGCGGTCCAGCGCGGCGCGCTCTGCGGACACGACGTCGGAAAGGGAACTTTCTCCGGCAAGGACGTCCATGATCGGCTTCAAGCTCAGCCCGAGTCCGCGCAAGCGCCGCACCAGGACGAGGCGGCTGACGTCCGCCGGGTCGAATCGACGGTGTCCGCCGGCGCTGCGCACGGGTGCCAGCAGTCCCTCGTCGCAGTAAAAGCGGATCGTGCGGACGGGCACGCCGGTGCGCCGCGCCAGGTCGCCGATTCCGAGTGTGTCGCCAGTCACTTCCGATGGAACCTCCAGCCGGGTGGAGTTCCTACGGTACGGCCATGGATCTCGATACCGCACGATTTGTCCAGGGATTGCACGAACACACGGAGGGATTCGCGAAGGCCGTCGCCGGCGCGGATCCGGAGGCTCCGGTGCCCACCTGCCCGGAGTGGCCGCTGCGAGTGCTGGCCGGTCACGTCGGACAGGCCCATCGCTGGGCGGCGGACCTCATCCGGTCCGGTCCGGCTCCAGTTCCCGACCCGTTCGAGGCGGACCCAGGCGCACCCGGCGAATGGTCGGCCTGGCTGCAAGCGGGCGCCGCGGACCTCGCCGACGCGGTGCTCGCTGCCGCCGACCGTCCAGTGTGGACCTACTTCGGCCCGCGACCGGCGACGTTCTGGCTGCGCCGCATGCTCCACGACACGACGGTGCACCACGCGGACGCGGCCTTCGCCACCGGGACCGCGTTCGCAGTGGCACCGGACCTCGCGGCCGACGCGGTCAGCGAGTGGCTGGAAATGCTGTCCCATCCGGTCATGGCGACCCTGAGACCAGGTTTCTCGGCCCTGCGCGGCACCGGTCAGACGCTCCAGCTCCGACCTGGCGACGGTGCGGGCTGGCTGATCACCCGTACCCCCGACGGCGTCCGGTGGACGCGCGCGACGGACGCTGCGGACGCTGCGGACGCGACGCTGACAGGTTCGGTCCAGGACCTCCTGCTGGTGCTCACCCGGCGCCTGCCAGCCGACCGGGTAACGATCACCGGCGACCGCGACCTGGCCGACCACTGGCTGGCTCACTCGGCGGCGTGAGCGCGTCGAACTCCCGGAACCCGGGCTGCCGAACCCTCGACCTGTCGAGTTCAGCAGCCTGGGTTCCTTTTCGGCGAGCTTCAAAAAGCACACCCGCTGACCAATCACAAAAAACCGAGCACAGCCCACCAGGTCAGGAGGTCACGCGCTGCGCCCCCACCCGCTCGAACCGCAGCACCCCGTCGTCCATGCGGCTCAGGCGGAGATCCGCTGCGTCCAGCAGGTAGTTCTGCCGCATCAGCCACGGGCGGCGGTCGCCTTGGCGGGGCAGGACTGAGGCGGCGCGGGTGAGGTAGCCCGACGTCAGGTTCATGATCGGCCGCCGACGCGTGGACGGGATCGCGGGCGGGCGGGGCACACAGGTGTCAAAACCGTTGCGTGACAGGTGGTTCAGCAACCGGCACACGTACCGCGAGACGAGATCCGAGCGCAGCGTCCAGGAGGCGTTCACATAACCGATGCACCACGCCAGGTTCGGCACTCCGCCGAGCATCATTCCCTTGTACACCAGCTGTTCCGACGGTTCGATGACCTCGCCGTCGACAGTCAGCTCGATTCCGCCGAACGCGATCACGCGCAGGCCGGTCGCGGTGACGACCACGTCCGCGGGCAGGTGTGCGCCGGATTCCAGCGTGATGCCGTCGGGGGTGAAGCGGTCGATCCGGTCGGTGACGATGTCCGCTCGGCCGCTGCGGAGTGCGCGGAAGAAATCCGCTCCGGGCGTCAGGCAGAGTCGTTGGTCCCAGGGCCGGTACCGGGGCGAGAAATGGGGGTCGACCGGGATCGAGGCGGGCAACTGCTTCGCGGCCGCGTCGCGCAAGAAAGCCGCCGCGCGGTCGGGCTGGCGGCGCGAGAACTGGTACAGCAAGGTCGTCACCAGGACGTTCTTCGCGCGCACCACGTGGTACGCGAGCCGCGCAGGCAGGAATCGGCGCAGGCGGCGGGCGAGCGAGTCCGTCCACGGGCGGGACAGGACGTAGCTCGGCGAGCGCTGCAGCATCGTCACTGACTCCGCCGTGGAAGCCAGTTCCGGCACCAAGGTCACCGCGGTGGCGCCGCTGCCGATGACGACCACTCGTTTGCCCGCGAAGTCCGACCCCTCCGGCCAGAACTGGGGGTGCACGATCTCGCCGCGGAACGAGTCGCGGCCGGGGAAGTCGACGACGTGGCCGTTCTCGTAGCTGTAGTAGCCGCTGCACAAATACAGAAAAGAGCAGGTATGAGTGACGACCTCGCCGTCGTGCGAGGCCGCTACCGTCCAGCGGGCCGACGCGGACGACCAGGACGCGCGGACCACCCGGTGCCCGAACCGGATGAGCCGGGAGACCTCGTGCTCAGCGGCGGTCTCGCGGATGTACTCGAGGATCTCGGCGCCGGACGCGATCGCCTGTTCCTTGCGCCACGGCCGGAACGGATAGCCGAGCGTGAACATATCCGAGTCGGAGCGCACGCCCGGGTACCGGAAGAGGTCCCAGGTTCCGCCGATCGTGTCGCGCGCTTCGAGGATGGCGTACGTCCGGTCCGGGGCTTGCTGCTGCAGCCGGCAGGCCGCGCCGATGCCGGAAAGCCCGGCTCCGACCACCAGGACATCGAAATGCGCCACGATTCCTCCCCGCGAGAAGCGACTCCGCCCACTTTACGGCCGGGGCCGGATCAAGTGGGGCCCCGCCGGGCCAGGCCGGGAACCACCGGCCCGGCGGGGAAAACCGGGTTCACCGCAAGGAAACCACCTTGGTGGCGCCGAAGGTGTCCTTGAGCGGAACTTCCACCGTGCGCCGCCGCACCGTCACGCGGACGCTGTCCTGCAGCTGCGTCGGGTCGGAAACAGCGATGCTGTTCCGGCCGAGCGCTACCGAAGCCGGTCCTGAAACGGATACTTCGTCTACCGTACCCGCACTGTAGAAGTTTGCGAGCAGTGTGTTATCCCACAGCCGCAAAGCCTGGACAGCGGGCGTATTGGCCCGCACGCGCCACGCGAGCACCGACGCGACCGTCCCCACCACCGACGCGCCCGGCAGAACCGCGTACGCGTACTTCGCGTCCACCGGCTTCGCACCGTGCTCGATCACCAGCTTCTGGTACCGCCGCGTGTTCGGTGTCGTGGTGCCCTTCGTGTTGGCACCGGTGTCGACGTCGCGCCACGCGCCGGTCCGGTCTTCGCGCAGGGCGGTGACCTCGGCGTTGTCGAGCAGGACGTACCCGCCGACCTGGTCGAGGTGCAGCCAGCGCGGCCGGTGCAGCGTGCTCGAATCGCCGACCGCGCGCGCGTCGGCCAGCAGCGTGCCGCGTCCGTTTTCGCCGAGGTTGCGGTTTTCGATCGTCGTCCGGACCGCCTGCCCGGACGTGTCGGTGATTCCCGCGCCGAGGCAGACGACGCCCGCCGGAGTGAAGAACCACGACTTCTTCGCGGTCAGCGAACCGTCTTCGGAGACGAAATCCATCGCGTACGCGCCGTGCCGGGCGTCCCAGCGCACGCCGCCGACGTGCGCTTTCGTCGTCAACGGCGTCGCTGCCAGCGGCCCCGGCGGCCCGGCCTTCGCCGTCGTGCCAGGCAGCAGGGCAGGATCGACAGTCGGCCAATAGGCGTCCGAATAGTGGCCTTTCGCGTGGGGAAGGAACAGATACAGCACCCCGTCGCCGACATGCCAGCCGTGCAGGTTCATCCCGTTGATCGACTCGTAGCGCGAGATCCGCGTGGAGCCGACGCCGAGCGACGCGGACCAGCCCTCGGTCACGTGCACCATCCGGTCCTGCTGCCCGAAGATCCGGTGCGTCGCGACGATCGGCGCGGGCCGCACGCGTCCGGCGAGCATCTCCTGGGCGAACTCGATGCCCGGCGTCGCGACGAGGTCCGGGCCGGGCGCGAACCGTTCGGGATCGGGGATTTCCAGGAACGGCGCGTACGCGCCTTCCTTGATCCATTTGGCGGCGAGCCCGGACAGTTCGGACTGCACGGGGCCGGTCGCCGACCGGGCGAGGACCAAAGTCGCGACGGTCAGCTGGTGTCCGATGTCGTGCGCGGTTTCGCCCTGCCGCGACAGCATCCGCCCGCGCACCGGCTCCATCAGCGCGCCCGCGTACACGAACGGCGCGAACGTGTCGCCGACCAGCGCGTACACCTTCTGCTTCAGCTCGTCCGGCAGCGCGTACTCGGTGCCTTCGGTGACGTGGATCGTCCCGGCGAGCGCAGTCAGCAGGACGATGCCGTAGTGCCCGGGGTACGGGATGGTGTCGTGCTGGATGAACGAGCCGTCGGCGTGGAAACCGTCGCCCGCCGCGCGGTCCAGCTTCGCCAGGACGCTGGCCGCTCCCCCGCCGGCGACGTCGGTGATCGCGTCGATGCCGGTGCGGATCCACGCGGTGTCGCCGGTCAGCGCGCCGGAAACGATGGAGATGAGCGCCTTGTCCGCCCGGTTCGCGCCGGTTTCGACGATCTTCGGGTTGTTCGCGCGCAGATTCGGGTTCCCGACGAACCGCTTGACCGGGCTGACATACCGCGCCAGCTCGTCGGCGGTCAGCTGGTCGGCGACCGTGACGAGGGTGTGCAGCAGGTAGTACGGCACGCCGATCTCGTAGGTGTACCAGTTGCCGATCTCGCCGACCTGCGGGTTGTACTGGCTGGCGTAGATCAGCTCCAGCGCCTTCTTGATCCCGTCGAGCACCTTCGGATCGCCGGACAGCGTGCTGCCCGGCGTCCCCCAGTCGACGGCGATCGCGCGCAGCCGGGCGTACATCGACGTCGTGTAGTCGCTGCCGGGACCGAGCGGCAGGTCCGTCCACAGTGGACCGTTTCCGGACACCGACATGCTGTCGTAGTACGACTTCGCGACCCGGCCGAGGTTTTTCAGCGCGGCCGTGCGTTCCGGCGACGGGCGGTTGATGCCCGTCTGCAGCTCGCGGTAGCCGGCCACGATCTTCTTCAGCGGATCCGCGGCAGGTGCGGCGAAGGCCGGGCGCGCGGTGGCGACGAGCGCGGCCGACGCGGCGGCGATGGCACCGCCACGCAGTGCGGTTCTGCGGTTCACGGGCATGACGGTGCCTCCCAGTGGGGTTGGTTGTGCGGGGCGATCCCGGCCGGAACCGGGACCGCCGCGCACGAGGGGGTCTGCTCAGCGCGCTCCGTCGACACGGCGCGGCAGCTGCCACGGGTTCGCTTCCTGAAGGGCTTCCGGCAGCAGCGCGTCCGGGAAGCTCTGCCAGGCCACCGGGCGCAGGAAGCGTTCGATCGCGGCGGTGCCGACCGACGTCGTGGTCGGCGCGGTCGTCGCCGGGTACGGGCCGCCGTGCTGCTGGGCCCAGCTGACCGTGACGCCGGTCGGCCAGTCGTTCCACAGCAGCCGTCCGGCCAGGCGGGTCAGGGACGGCAGCAGCGGACGCACGAAATCGGCGTCGCCGTCCTCGCCCTGGACCGTCGCGGTGAGGCCGGGTTCGAGGCTGTCGAGGACCTCGATCAGTTCGGCCTGGTCGGAGTAGGTGACGATCAGCGACGCCGGGCCGAAGTGCTCCTCGCGGACCGCCTCGCCGCCCGCGAGGAACTCCTTCGCCGTGGTGGCCAGCAGCGACGGGGTGAACGCGTCGCCGTCCTGCGCGCCTTCCACGACCGATTCGACGCCGGACACCGCACGCAGGTCCGCCAGCTTCTGCGCGAACCCGGCCGCGATGCGGTCGTTCAGCATTTCCTGCTGAGCCACCGCGCTGACCGCCTCGCGGAGAGAGTCGTCCAATCCGTGGCCCTCGGGCAGGAAGAGCAGGCCCGGCTTGGTGCAGAACTGGCCCGCGCCGAGGCTGAACGACCCGGCGTAGCCCTTCGCCACCGCTTCGCCGCGCGCGGCGACCGCACCCGGCGTGACGACGACCGGGTTGACGCTGCCCAGCTCGCCGTAGAACGGAATCGGCGTCGGCCGCGAGACCGCGATGTCGAACAGCGCGCGCCCGCCCGGCACGGAACCAGTGAACGCGGCGGCGGAAATCCGCGGGTCCCTGAGCGCCGTGACGCCCTGTTCGACCCCGTGGATCACCGCGAACGCACCCTCCGGCGCACCGGCTGCGGTCAACGCCTGGGCGACGATCTCGCCGGTCCGCGTCGAGAGTTCTTCGTGGCCCGGATGCGCTTTGAGCACCACCGGACACCCCGCGGCCAGCGCCGAAGCGGTGTCGCCGCCCGCGACGCTGAACGCGAACGGGAAGTTGCTCGCGGCGAACACCAGCACCGGACCGATCGGCACAAGCACCCGGCGCAGGTCCGGCCGGGCGCCCATCGGCCAGGCCGGGTCGGCGTGGTCGACGGT
Organism: Amycolatopsis sp. Poz14; assembly: GCF_006704225.1. Classification (NCBI taxonomy): domain Bacteria; kingdom Bacillati; phylum Actinomycetota; class Actinomycetes; order Pseudonocardiales; family Pseudonocardiaceae; genus Amycolatopsis; species Amycolatopsis sp. Poz14. The sequence continues at coordinate 4,775,312 of NZ_JACLHD010000001.1, read as the reverse complement.
CGCGCCCAGGAATTCGCCGTCCCGCAGCACTTCGCCGAACAGCCGCAGCTGGAACGTGGTGCGCGCGAGCTCGCCCTTCAACCGCGGCGCGGCCGGCAAGCGGGTTTCCTGGTGCGCCAGCGGAATCAGCTCTTCGGCGGCAGCGTCGAGCGCGTCCGCGGCGGCGGCCAGCCACTTGGCCCGGTCAGCCGGGGTGCTCTCGGCGAACGGCCGGGCGGCTGCGGCCGCGGCGGCCAGCACGCTTTCCAGTTCCGGGGCGGAAGTTTCGCGGCTCAATGGATCTCCTCGTCAAACAGGTTCAGGACGTCAGGCGCGCTGCAGCTCGATCAGCCGGGACGCGATCGCTGAACCGCCAGGCTTCGGCGGCCAACACGGGTTCCCGCGCCGGGGCGGACGCTTTGCGGTTCAACGGACCTCCTCGTCAAACAGGTTCAGGACGTCAGGCGCGCTGCGGCTCGATCAGCCGGGACGCGATCGCTGAACCGCCGAGCTTCAGCGGCCAACACGGGTTCCCGCGCCGGGCCGGAGGCTTCGCGGCTCAACGGACCTCCTCATCAAACAAATTCAGGACGTCGGGTGCAGCCAGCACGTCTTCCAACGCCGAGGCGACGCAACGCATCTCATCAAACAAACCGTCACGACACCGAGTGCGCAGCACCAGTAGCGGCATGCAGATCCGGCCACCGCGCCGGACCGGCGAGACCCAAGTGGTACAGGTGCAATTCCGCAGCTCCCGCCTTAGCCAGTTCGCCCACATACGCCGCGATGTCCGGCACCGCGCTAGCCGCGACCGCCGTGATGTAGCTGCCGATCGCGACTCGGTCCGGCAGCGCTCGCCGTGCGGCCGCGACCGCGTCGACGCTCGCTTGACCCGGTGCCCAGTTCTGCAGCACGACCGTCTCGGCGTCGTCGGCGGCCGTCGGGGTCAGGCCGGGCAGTGCGCCGGTGACCCACGGGTCGAGCGCGCCGTGCAGCACGATCCGCGTACCCGGCTCCAGCACCGCCAAGACCGCAGCGCGCAACGCGTCGGTCGCCTGCTGCCGACCGGAAAGCAGCTTTTCCTTCAACTCACCCGGAAGTCTATCCTCGACCACCGACAAATCCGCCGTAGCGATCAGCCGCTGCACCTCGGCCCGCAGAGTCTCGCGGACGTCGGACGGGTCGAGGCCGGTCCAGCCCTCCGCACAAGCATCGCAGCAGCAGATCGACAACAGCCGCGCGGTAGCCGGAGCCCACACGCCGTCGGTCTTTTCGTGCTGATGCTGGTGCACGCCGCCGAGCGGACCACACGCCTCCAGCAGCACCGACGAAAGCTTCAGTCCCGCAACGGATTCCGCAGTCAGCGTCGCGGCGTACTCGCGTACCGCCGGCTGCGCGGGGCACAGCGCCCACGGGTACGTCTCGCCGAAGCAGTTGCGCACGGCGTACTGCGGAAACTCAGTGCCCAGTTGCGAGTTGTGCGTGAGCACGATCCACGCGGCAGCCGGGATTCCGGCGTCATTGAGCCGCCGGACCGCGTCGCCGCCGCTGTCCTCCGACGAGACCCAGTCCGGCGCGGCGGGGACGAGATCCCGGCCCGCCCAGGCTTCCGCGCGCACCGGGCGGTAGAGCGCGGCGGTGCGCGCGACCACCGAGGTGCGCTCGGTCGACCACGGCGTCGCGGCGCGCGCGCTGTGGTAGGCCAGGGCCACCGCGACCTCGTCCACGCCGAGGTCCTGCACCCGCTCGGCGAACGCGGTGTCGCCGAGCACGTCCCACGGATACGCGTATCCGGTCACCTTCACCGGGTCACCACCTCGCCGTGTTCGGCTCGAAACCGGGCGTGTACTTGCGCATGTACGTCACATCGTCCCGTTTGGTCAGTCCACATCGGACATAGTCCTCGTGCGCCCTGGCGAGCGCGTCCTGGTCCAGCGTGGTCCCGAGCCCGGGCCGGTCCGGCACCGCGACCGCTCCGTCGACGAAATTCAGCACGCCCGGTTCGATCACGTCGGCGGTCTTCCACGGCCAGTGCGTGTCGCAGGCGTACGTCAGGTGCGGGGTCGCGGCCGCGACGTGCACCATCGCGGCGAGGCTGATCCCGAGATGGCTGTTGGAGTGCATGGACAGCCCGACGCCGAAGCTCTCGCAAGCCACCGACAGCGCCTGGGTGTCGCGCATGCCGCCCCAGAAGTGGTGGTCGGACAGCAGGACGCCGATCGCGCGCGCCCGGAACGCGGGCTCCAGGTCGCCGAAGTTCACCACGCACATGTTGGTGGCCAACGGCATGCTCGCCTCGCGCGCAACACGTGCCATGCCTTCGATGCCCGGCGTCGGGTCTTCGAGGTACTCCAGCACGCCGTCGAGTTCGGCGGCCACGCGGATGCTCGTTTCGGGCGTCCACGCCGCGTTCGGGTCGATGCGCAGCGGATGCCCGGGGAACGCTTCGGCGAGCGCGCGAATGCCCTCGATCTCTTGCTCCGGAGCGAAAACCCCGCCCTTGAGCTTGACCGAGCGGAACCCGTACTCGTCGACCATCCGCTTCGCCGAGCCGACCAGCGCTTCCGGCGTCAGGATGTCGCCCCAGCTGTCCTCGTCCGCATCGATGTGCGCGCCGTACTTGTAGAACAGGTACGCGGAGAAGTCGACAGCGTCGCGAGCCTTGCCGCCGAGCAGGTCGGCGACCGGACGGCCGAGGAACTGGCCCTGCGCGTCCAGGCAGGCGACCTCGAACAGCGAGTACACGCTGGCGATCGTCTTGCGGATGGAGAACCCGCCGATCAGGCCGTGCTCGTCGGTCAGCACGGTTCCGGCCAGCTCGCGCGCGATGATCCGCTTGAGGCCCGGCAGGTCGAAAATGTCGTGTCCGGCCAGTTCCGGCAGCACCTTGCGCACCTCGCCGAGGAACGCCGCGTCGCCGTAAGACTCGCCGAGGCCGACCACGCCGTCGTCGCACACCACCTGGACCACGCTGCGCAACGCGAACGGCTCGTGCACGCCCATCACGTTGAGCAGCGGTGCGTCCGCGAAGGCGACCGGGGTCAGCACTACGTCCCGGATCTTCATCAGAGGCCTTTCAGCACGGCGAAACCGTTCTCGACGACCTTGCCCAGCCGGTCGATCTGCTCCGGCGTCGGCTCGATCAACGGCGGCCGGACGGTGCCGACCTTGTCGCCGCGCAGCCGGGCGGCGGCCTTGACCAGCGACACCGCGAAGCCGGGCGTCTCGTCGCGCAACGCCACCAGCGGCAGGTAGAACCCGGCGAGCAGCGCGTCCATCGTCGCGTCGTCGTTCTCCGCGAGCGCGCGGTGGAACCGGTGCGCGATTTCCGGCGCGAAGCAGTGCACCGCCGAGGAGTAGCGCGCGACGCCTGCCGCCGCGTACGCCTTCGCGGACACCTCAGCGGTCGGCAGACCGTTGAAGAACAAGAAGTCCGCGGACCGCTGCGTGCCGAGCGCACGGATCGTGGTGACGATCCGGGTCATCGTTTCGACGTCGCCGTAGCCGTCCTTGATCCCGACCACCGACGGGATGTCCAGCAGCTTCGCCGCGGCCGGCGCGGTGAAGACGCCGGTGCTGCGGTGGTAGACGATCACCGGGACCGACGTGTCGCCGACCGCGTAGCGCACGTAGTCGACCAGCCCGTCCTGCGGCCCGGTGACCAGGTACGGCGGGAGCAGCAACACCCCGTCGGCGTTGCCCGCCTGCGCCGCCGCGACGCCCGCGCGCGCACCGGCCGCACCACCGCCCGCGCCGACCCACACCGGTACCCGCCCGTTCGCGACCTCGCGCGCCTTGGCCAGCAGCGCGGCGACCTCGTCGACCGACAGCGAGCTGAACTCCCCGGTGCCGCACGCGACGAACAGCGCGCCCGCACCGGCGGCGATGTGGCTCTCCACGTTCTCCGCGAACCCGTCGAGATTGATCTCGAGGTCTTCGGTGAAGGGGGTCAGCGGGAACGCCAGCAAGCCGTCCAGCTCGATTTCGGTCTGTGCCATCAGTTTCTGCTCCAATGTTCACATTCTTGAATGGAGTCTGTTATCGTGACTATGTTCACCCACAAGAACGCTGTTCGGGACGCTAATATGGCCGGACTCACAAGTCAACGGCCCGGTTGGAGGACGCGCATGGCGCAGAAGACGGACCCCGCCACCGCTCCCGCGGAGTCCGCGGGCGTGAAGTCGGCGCGGCGCGCCATCGACCTGATCGAGACGTTCGCCGCGAACGACGTGTGGCTGTCGCTGTCGGATCTCCATGCGCGCACCGGGTTCCCCCGCTCCAGTCTGCACGGTCTGCTGCGCACCCTGCTGGACGCGGGCTGGCTGGAGGCCGACGCGAACTCCGCGCGCTACCGGCTCGGCGTGCGCGCGCTGATCTGCGGCACCGCGTACCTCGACCGCGACGCGATCGTCCCCTACGCCACCGAAGCTTTGGAGCGCATCCGCGAGAAGACCGGCTTCACCGCGCATTTCGCGCGCCGCAACGGCACCGAGGTCGTCTACCTGGAGACGCGCGAGTCGCAGCACTCCACGCACCTCATCTCGCGCGTCGGCCGCACGCTGCCCACGCACGCGACCGCGCTGGGCAAGGCCCTGCTCGCCGAGCTGACCCACGAAGAGGTCGAGGCGCTCATGCCCGACGAGCTGGTCGCGCTCACCCCGAACACCATCACCACGCTCGACGCGCTGCACGCCGACCTCGCGCGCACCCGGGAACGCGGGTACGCCGCCGAGATCGAAGAAGGCACCCTCGGCGTGCGCTGCGTGGCCGCGGTGATCCCGTACCGCATCCCCGGCACCGACGCGATGAGCTGCTCGATGCCGCTGGGCAAGGTCACCGACGCCGACGTCGAACGCGTCGGCGAACTGCTGGCCGAAACCACCGCCGAGCTCGGCCAGCAGCTGCGCCGCGCCGGAATCCGCTGACCGCCGCCACCGTGTCGCCCGTCCGCGGGCTTTCGTGAGAGGAACTCCATGCCAGACCAGCGTGTGCTGATCACCGGATCGGCCGGCGTCGTCGGCACCCTGATGCGGCCGCGGCTGCGCCGGGAAGGCCGGGTGCTGCGCCTGCTCGACCTCGCCGAGCAGCCCGCCGCCGAGGACGGCGAAGCGGTCGAGATCGTGACCGGCTCGGTCACCGACCCCGAGGCGATGGCCGCCGCCTGCGCGGGCGCGGACGCGGTGATCCACCTGGGCGGGCTCAGCCGCGAGGCCTCGTGGGACGCCACCCTCGACGTCAACATCAACGGCACGCACACCGTCCTCGAAGCCGCCCGGGAAGCCGGGATCCGCCGGGTCGTGCTCGCGTCGAGCAACCACGCCGTCGGCTTCCGCCGGAACGCCGACGCGGGCGAGCACGGGCTGCCCGCCGACTCCAGCACCCGGCCGGACACTTATTACGGCGTGAGCAAAGCCGCCATCGAAGCGCTGGGCAGCCTGTACGCGTCGCGCTTCGACATGGACGTGATCGTCATCCGCATCGGCTCGTGCTTCGAGACCCCGCTGCCGCTCGGCATCCGCGGGCTGACCAGCTGGTTGTCGCCGGACGACGGGGCCCGGCTGTTCGAGGCCTGCCTGAGCGCGCCGTCGCCGGGCTACCGGATGATCTGGGGCGTCTCGGACAACACCCGCCGCGTCTACTCGCTCGCCGAGGCCGAGGCGCTGGGCTACAAGTCGCACGACAACGCCGAGGTCTACGCCGAGCAGCTGGCGGACAAGCCCGCGCCGACCGGGGCCGCCGCCGAGTACGTCGGCGGGCCGTTCTGCACCGCGCCGCTGGGCGTGTTCAACCCGCTCTGAGAGGTACCCTCGCCCACGGGACCCTCGAGGAGGAGGACGCCGTGGGCGAGCTCGGGCCTGCCGACACGAACGGCATCCTTTCCCTGCCGTGGATCCGCCCGGAACGCACCAGCGCGGGTCTCGGCTGGGACCGGATCTACCTGTCCAAACAGCGCGAACGGCCGTATCGCGCGGAGTTCGGGCCCGCGCGCACGCACCAGCTGATCCTGCACCTCGCCGGTCCGGTCACGGTCCGCCGCGGCGTCGGGACGCCCGGCGAGCGCAGCAGGCGGATCCCGGCGGGCGGGCTCTTTCTCCAGCCGTCGCACCAGGAACTGTCGGTGGAACTCGGCGGCGAGCTCGACACGCTGCACGTCTACCTGCCGGATTCGGCGGTGCAGGAGGCCGCCGGATCGGACGCTCCGATCCAGCTGGCCGACGAGCTCGGCAGCGTGGATCCCCTGCTCGAACAGCTCGTTCTCGCGCTCGACCAGGTCGTGCGCGAGTGGGAACCCGGCGCCCGCGCGTACGCGGATCAGCTCAGCACCCTCGTCGCCGCGCAGCTCGCCCGCCAGCACCGGGCCGGCCGGAGCGCGGCCGCGGCGGCGAGGCCGGTCGAGGCGCTGACCGACCGGCAGTTCGCCCAGGTGCGCGAGCTGATGGACGAACGCCTCGCCGAACCCCTCGGCCTCGACGAACTCGCCGCGGCAGCCGGGTTGAGCGTCAGCCGGTTCGCCCGGCGGTTCAAGGCGCGCACCGGGCTGCCGCCGCACCGGTACCTGCTGCGACTGCGCGTAGAGCAGGCCGGATTGCTGCTGCGGACCGGCACCGAACCGATCGCGGACATCGCCGTGCGCTGCGGTTTCTCCCACCAGGAACACCTCACGCGAGTCCTGCGCGCCCAGCTGGGCACCACGCCCGCCGCGCTTCGCCGGGACGGCTGACGCGCGTTTCGTGCAGTCCGCTCAGCACGTCTGTGCAGGCGCGGTCTCTCCTCCGCCCGGATACTCGACGTACCCGCGTGGAAGGACCGTCGATGTTCACCTACACCGCCAACCCGGCCCGGGTCGTGTTCGGCAGCGGCACGCTCGCCGTCGTTCCCGACGAGGTGCAGCGGCTCGAGGCAGGCCGGGTGCTGCTGGTGGCCGGGAAGTCCGCCGCCGAGGCAGCCGACCGGACGGCCGAGGCGCTCGGCCCGCGGCTCGCCGCCCGCTTCGGCGAGCCCGCCATGCACACCCCGGTCGAGGTCACCGAACGCGCGCTCGCGCTGGTCACCGAGCACTCCGTGGACTGCGTCGTCGCGATCGGCGGCGGATCCGCGACCGGGCTGGCCAAAGCGCTCGCGCTGCGCACCGACATTCCGCAGGTCATCGTGCCGACTACGTACGCCGGTTCGGAGATGACGCCGGTGGTCGGCCAGACCGAGAACGGCCGCAAGACCACCCAGTCGTCGCCGAAGGTGCTGCCCGAGGTGGTCGTCTACGACGTCGACCTCACTCTCGGCCTGCCGGTGCCGACCTCGCTGACCAGCGGCGTCAACGCGATGGCGCACGCGGTCGAGGCGCTCTACTCGGCGCAGGCGAACCCGATCGTCGACCAGTTCGCTTTGGAGGCGATCCGGTTGCTCGCCTCCGCGCTGCCGCGGATCGCCGCCGATCCGTCCGATGTGGACGCTCGGACAGACGCGCTGCGGGCCGCGTGGCTGGCCGGCTCCTGCCTCGGTTCGGTCGGGATGGGCTTGCACCACAAGCTGTGCCACACCCTCGGCGGCAGCTTCGGGCTGCCGCACGCGGAAACGCACACGATCGTCCTTCCGCACGCTATGGCGTACAACGCGCCGAACGCTCCAGAGGCGATGCGGCGGATCGCCGAAGCGCTCGGTGCGCCGGACGCGCCGACCGCAGTGTTCGATCTGATCGCCAGCCTGCCGGTACCGCATTCGCTGGCCGAAATCGGTCTTGCCGAAGGCGATCTCGCCAAGGCCGCCGAACTGGCCACCGCCGCGCCGTATCCTAATCCGCGCGAACTCACCCGCGACGGCATCGAGGATCTGTTGCGGCGTGCGTGGTCCGGCACCCGGCCGACCCCCGCGGAAGGCACGCCGCCGGATCTGCGCGGGCTGACGCAGGAGGTCGTGGACAGTTTCGCCAACACGCCGGACCCTCGGTTGCGCGAACTGCTGTCCGAGCTGGTCCGCACGCTGCATTCGTACGTCGTGCGCACCGATCTCACTCAGGAAGAGTGGGAGTACGCGATCGGCTTCCTCACCCGCACCGGGCAGATCAGCTCGGACACGCGGCAGGAGTTCATCCTGCTGTCGGACACCCTCGGCGTTTCGAGCGTGGTCGACGTGCTCACGAACTCGCGCACGCCGGACACCACGCCGTCAGCCGTGCTGGGCCCGTTCTACGTCGAAGGCCCGCCGGAAACCGAGCAGGGCGCGGATCTCGCCGAAGGGCTTCCGGGAACTCCACTGTGGACGGACGTCCAGGTGACCGAACCGGACGGGACTCCGGTGCCGGACGCGGTCGTGGACGTCTGGCAGTCCAATGAGGACGGTTTCTACGACGTCCAGCTCCCCGACCTGGACGGCCCGGTGCTGCGCGCCCGGTTCCGCACCGACGCCGAAGGCAGGCTGCGGTTCTGGACGATCGTGCCGTCGGCGTACCCGATCCCGGACGACGGCCCGGTCGGCGGCATGCTGTCGGCGACCGAACGGCATCCCTACCGCGCGCCGCACGTGCACTTCATGATCGCCAAACCGGGCTACCGCACGCTGGTGACCCAGCTGTTCGTCCGCGGCGGCGACTACCTCGATTCGGACACCGTGTTCGGCGTGAAGGACGGCCTGATCGTCGACTTCGCCGAGCAGACCGGCCCCGCGCCGGACGGGCGCGAACCCTGGCGCCGCCTCGATTTCACCTTCCGCATCTCCCCGGGAACCCACCATGACCAGCTATGACACCGATGTCCTCGTGGTCGGCAGCGGCCCGGCAGGCGGTTCCGCCGCGCTGCTGCTCGCGACCTACGGCGTGCGCACCGTGCTCGCGACCAAGTACGGCTGGATGGCGCACACGCCCCGCGCGCACATCACCAACCAGCGGACCATGGAAGTCCTCCGCGACCTCGGCATCGAAGACCAGGCGCTCGCGCAAGGCACTCCCCCGGAGCTGATGGGCGACACCGTGCTGTGCACGTCGCTCGTCGGCGAGGAAATCGGCCGGATCGCGAGCTGGGGCACCGCCGATCGCTCGGCCGCCGAGTACGCGGCGGCGAGCCCGTGCCACATGATCGACCTGCCGCAGACCTACCTGGAACCGATCCTGGCCGCGAACGCCGCCGCTCGCGGGGCGAAACTGCGCCTGGACACGGAATTCCTCGACTTCACCCAAGACGCCGACGGGGTGACCGCGCGGCTGCGAGACCGGGTCCGCGGCGACGAGTTCACCCTCCGCGCCCGCTACCTGATCGGCGCGGACGGCGCCCGCAGCCGCGTCGCCGAGCAGGCCGGGCTGCCGATCGACGGCCAGTCCGGCAAGGCCGGCAGCATGAACATCACCTTCACCGCCGATCTTTCCGAGCACGTCGCGCACCGGCCGAGCGTGCTGTACTGGGTGATGCGGCCCGGCGCGCACCTGGGCGGCATCGGGATGGGTCTGGTGCGGATGGTCCGGCCGTGGAACGAATGGCTGCTGACCTGGGGTTACGACATCGCCCAGCCGCCGCCCGACGTGACCGCCGAGGAAGCGGCCCGGATCGTCCGCGACCTCGTCGGGGATCCCGGCCTGCCGGTGGAGATCACCTCGACTTCACTGTGGACGGTCAACCACAGCTACGCCACGCAGTACTCGTCCGGCCGCGTTTTCTGCGCGGGCGACGCGGTGCACCGGCATCCGCCGTCGAACGGGCTCGGGTCCAACACCTCGGTGCAGGACGCGTACAACCTGGCGTGGAAACTCGCGATGGTCGTCCGCGGCGAGGCGGGCGAAGGACTTCTCGACAGCTACAGCGCCGAGCGCGCCCCGGTCGGCAAGCAGATCGTGGACCGGGCGAACCTCAGCCGCGACCAGTTCGGGCCGATCTTCGCCGCGCTCGGCATCGACGGCGACTCCGATGCGGACGCCATCACCGCCGGTCTCGCCGCCTGCACCGCCCCGACCGAGGACGGAGCGTTGCGGCGCAAGCAACTGCAGGCGGCGATCGAGCTGAAGAACTACGAGTTCAACGCGCACGGCGTGGAAATGGACCAGCGGTACGTCTCGGCCGCGGTGCTCCCGGACGGCGTCGAGCCCGCTGCGGACCGGGATCCCGAGCTGTACCACCGTCCGACGACCACGCCGGGCGCGAAACTGCCGCACGTCTGGCTCGTCGGCCCGGACGGCCGCCGAGTGTCCACACTGGACCTCGTCGGTCATGGCCGGTGGACTGTCCTCACCGGACTCACCGGCGGCGCCTGGCGGGACGCCGCCGCGAAAGCCGGCGCGGACCTCGGGCTGGACCTCCGGGTGGTGACCATCGGTTCGCCCGAGGCCCGCGATTCCTACGGCGACTGGGCGCGGATCAGCGAGATCGAGGAAGACGGCTGTCTCCTGATCCGGCCGGACGGCTGCGTCGCCTGGCGGCACGCGGCCGCCGGAACCGGCCTGCCGGAAGCACTTCGCAAGCTCCTGGACCGTTAACTCACGGCATCCCCCACGGATCGCTCGCCCCGCCTGGCGCGACCGGCCGGACCGTGAAGTCCGGCCGGTCGCCGCGGCGGCAGACATACGCGTCCTGACCGCGTCCGAGATCGACCTGCACGTCTCCGTTCGCCAGCCGCCGCCAGCGCCGCGGACGGCCGTGCGCGTCCGTCACCGTCAACTCGCCGTCGATGCCCGGGCGCAGGACACACGGCGCACCGGCTTCGCTGTGCACCTTCAGCCAGCGCGTTTTCCCGCCGGAACGGGAAGCGCTGAGCAGGAACGCGCCCTCGGTCCGGAAGTCGCGCAGCGCGATGTCGCCCCACGCCTCCGGCACCGCCGGGAACAGCCGGATGACGCCGCCCCAGCTCTGCACCAGCATGTCCTGCATGGATTTCGCCGCGGACAACGGCGTTTCGATGACCGGACCGGATTCCTTGTACATCGTGTTCGGCTGGATATACCGCTTTTGCAGTTCGCCGAGGTAGTACGCGGCCTTCTCGCCGCGCAGCATCTGCGCGGAAATCGACGCGGCCCCGGTGAACGTGTAACCCTGCAACGCACCCTCGAAGCCGACCCAGTGGTTGAGCGAAGTTTCGATGATCTTGCGGTGCTCCGGCTGTTCCCACGTGATCTCGTAAAGCGGATAGATCTGCAGCAAATGCGAGTAATGCCGATGCGATTTCGCGAACGGGACGCCCGCGCCGATCATGTAGCCGTTCTCGTCGGCCGGGTAATCGGTGAGCGTGGCGAGCACCTGCTGCCACTTCCCCGTCAGCGGGTCGGCGATACGCAACTCGCGGGCGGTGTCCAGCAGCGTCTTGCAACCCCAGCGGATCAGGGCGAGGTCGTAATTGGTGTCCGGCGCGTTCACGCCGTACTCCGGGGAGAAGGTCGCCGGGAGATGCAGCCGCCCGTCCGCGCCGGAGGCGAGGAAGTGCAGGTAGTAGTTGATCGCCTTGCGCAGCAACGGGAACAGCGTGTCTCGCAGCAGCTGACGGTCCATCGTGTGCCGGTAGGACAGCCAGACGTTGTGCAGCGCCCAGGTGAGGTTGCCGACCTCGGGCGTCGGAGTGTCCTGGCCGGGGATGCCGACCGGGTAGCCGCTGGTGGAATCGGCGAGACCGTTGAGCAGCGTCATGTCGGTGGTGCGCGGGATGCCCGCGGAATCGGCCTGATACGGCTTCGCGACCTGGCTGGTGAGCCGGTCGCGGTACTTGCCGAGCGCGTAGCTGACCGCGTCGAGTTCGAGGTGATTGGAACCCTGGATCAGCCAGTATTCCAGCTGCACGTTGAGGTTCCACCACGTCGCGGGCCACGGCGTGTTTTCCAGCCACGGCCCGGAAGTCGCCATCACCGGCGCTTCCCGGCGCGCGGCCGACGCGACTTTGTACAGCTGGATCCAGTAGAAACTCTGCAGCCGAGTGTCCGGAACGGACAGGAAGCTGCGCCGGTAGTAGTCGTGCCACCAGCGGCGGTGGTCCCAGGTCAGCACGTCCAGCGTGCTCGCGCGCCGCACCGTGTGCAACGCGCGGACCGCCGAGGTCTTCTCCGGATGCGACCACGCGACCGACGTGTACAGCGTCCGCGCACTGCCCCGGGTGACCTCGCGCCAGGCTGTCACGTGCTCGCCGCCCGCCAGCAGCGGCTGGACCGCGAGGTGCGCGTCGCCGGCCTGCTGCAACTGGACCGGGGGATTCTCCACGTATCCGTCCGGCGGCGGTTTCTTCCATACCGGGTCAGCGCGTGGGCTGATCGCCTTCGCCGGATGGAAGACCCACTGGAAACCGCGTTCTCCCTCGGACGGCCGTACCTCCACCGCGAGCAACGACTGTCCGGTGTGGACGATCGCACGCAGCTCCAGGCTGCCCGCCGCGGTGGTGATCGTGCCGGTCAGTTCGGCGTTCCACAGGTCGAGCCGCCAGTCGAGCCCGGTGATCGCGCCGACCGGTTCGAGCGTGAAGTACCCGATCGGCAGCCGCGCCAGGCCGAACAGCGACCCGAACTGCGGCCGGTGATCCTGCACCTGGCTGTGCTGGACGTTGAAGCGGACCGCGTTGCGCCCGGGTTCGGCGTAGATGCCGGAACCGAGGAAACCGTTGCCCAGGAACGGCCCCTCGTACCAGGTCTTCGGCATCCGCCGCCAGCGCAGGTCCGCAGTCGCCAGGAAATCCGCCCAGTCGACGCCGTCGCGGCCCAGCTCCGCCGCGCTGGCTTGCGGCAGCCCGACCGCTCCGGCGGCGATCCCGGCGAGCGCTCCGCCGAGCACTGTCCGGCGCGAGATGTCCATGTCCGCCAGCCTCCTCGTTTTCTAGTCAGGCAAACCCCAGGCCGGAACAGCACCCAGCGAAGGAACGTCACGCGGCCCGAAGTCCGGACGGGCACCACGCGGGGTGACAGTGACCGTGCTCCCGCGCCGCAACTCCACCGTGATCCGCCGTGCCCCAATCGACCGCCACGGCAACCGCCGACCCCATTGGTCACGCACGTCGATCTCGCCGTCGATGCCGTGATCAAGCACCAACGGCGCACCAGCTTCGCTGTGCACCCGCACGAACTCCGTCGCACCGCGCCGCCGCGACGCGTCCACCAGGAACGCGCCCTCGGTACGCAGCCCGGCGATCGACGCGTCCGGCCACTTCGCCGACACCGACGGGAACGCCTTCACCACTCCCCCGGACCCTTGCAGCAGCATGTCCACAACGGACTGCGCGGCAGTGATCGGGCTTTCGATGGCGAAGTTCGAGCCCTCGCGGTACATCGTGTTCGCGGTCAGCTCAGTGTCCGCGACGATGTTCCGATCGAGGAAGAACTTCAAGTACCGCAACGCTTCCTCGGGCTGGTCCATCACCGAGTTCATCGACGACGCGGCCGCGTAACTGTAGCCGTGCCACGCCGACTGATCCGCCGCCCAATGCCGGAAAGTGCGGGTCATGATGTCCCGATCGGCCGGGCGCTCCCAGTTCTTCTCCCGCAACGGGTACAGCCACAGCAAATGCGAGAAGTGCCGATGCGAAGCAGCGAGCCGGACCCCGTCGCCGATCAGCACGCCGTCGGCCGGATCCTCATGGTACGGAACGAGTTTCGCCGCGATCTCCCGCCACATCGGCACGCGCGGCTCGTTCAATCGCAGGATCCGCGCGGAGTCGACCAACGTCGTCGCGGCCCAGCGGATCAACGACAGGTCATACGTGCAATCGGCCGCGTCGGCGTACTCCGGCGACCGGGTGAGCGGCAGGTGCAGGAGGCCGTCCGGTCCGGTGAAGAGGAAGTGCCGGTAGAAGTTGAGCGCCTTCGCGAGCGTCGGGTAGAGCACGTCGCGCAGCACCGACTGGTCGAGGTGATGGCGGTACGCGAGCCAAACATTGTGCAAGCCCCACAACAGGTTCCCGGTCTGGTCCGTTTTGGACGTAGTCCCCGGCACGCCGACCGTCCGCACGCCGCCGGGCCGCAGCCGCCAGTCCCCCGGATGCGAAAGCGCGTAAGTGTCGCCGTCCCGATAGGCGGACGGAACCGACACCTCCAGGTTCGCATGATCGCGGCGGAACGTTTCGGTGACCGCGTCCAGCTCCGGATGGTTGGTACTGTTCACGATCGGATACGTGACCTGGACGTTCAGGTTCCACCAGACCGCCGTCCAGCTGTTGCCGACCTCGGGGAACCACGGCCCCCATTCGGCGGTGACCGGCCCGTCCTCGCGGGTCGCCGAGGCGATTTTGTAAAGCTGGATCCAGTAGAACCGCTGGACCTGCTTGTCCGGCACGGACACGAAACTGCGCTCGTGGAAGCCGTTCCACCAGCGACGATGCCAGGCGACCAGCAGATCCGGATTCATCGCGAGCGTCCGCCCGACCAACGACACCGCGTCCCGGGTATGCGTAGACCGCGGGAAAGAATAAGCGACCGCTGCCGCGAACAACCGCTTCGTGCCGACCCGCTTCTCCCGCCACGCCGTCGTATACCCACCACCGGCGATCAGCGGCTGCGCACAGTATCCATTGGCCTGCTCCGGCTCAGGATTCGCGGTGTACTCCGGCGGCTTGCGCACCGTCCGCGTCGTCGCCGACACGAGCGGCGCGAACCCCCACGTCGCCCCGGATTCACCCGCACTGGGCTCGAGCGAGACGAGCAAGACGCCAAGATCGTTGTGCACCACCGCGGAAAACGCGACCTGCCCGCGCGTCGTAGTGATGGTGCCGCCGAGCTCCGCGTTGTAAAGGTCGAGCGTCCAGTCGACCCCAGTGATCGCTCCGGCGAAGGCAAGCGTGACCGCCCCGATCGGCAACCGCGACAGCCCGATCCCCGCTTCCCACTGAACGCGCTGGTCCTGGACCTGGGTGTGGCTGAGCATGAACTTCAGCACCTGCGGCGTCTGCCCGGCGTAGACCTGCACCCCGAGATAACCGTTGGCGAGAAACGGCGCTTCCTGCCAGTTCTTCGGCAACCGCTGCCAGCGCATCCGCGCATCCACCGCAACATCCCGATGCGGATTGCGCGGCGCCGCCACCGCCGGCGGCGCACCCTGCGCCCACAGCCCGCCGAACGCCGCCGCTCCCGCAGCGACCGACACCGATCGAAGCACCGTCCGCCGCGACACCCCGACCATGTCACCCTCCGGATTCATATTACGTTTCGCTCCCGCAGGAGCGGGGTCAGCGGAATATATCCAGACAGAGCAACCGAAAGCCAGAGTTGTTCACCCGGAAAGCCGCACAGACATCCGATGACTGGGATCCGGCGGGTGTGCGTTCAGATACGTGAAGCGCGTGAGGGCCACCCTCATTGACTCTGATTCCCTCAGGGTTCCCCCCACGACCTTCCGCACGCGGCGAGGGGCCCTTCACGGACCGCCCCGCTCACCAACCGCAGCCGACGCACCCAACCATCGAGGCACCCAGCCCCTCTACCGCAGCCGATCCACCCAACGAGCGAGGCACCCAGCCCTCCCCCAACCCCGATACGAAGCTCCCCTGCGGTTCGGGGGTGCTTGTCAAGGCATCTTTCCCGCCTTGACAAGCACCCCCGAACCGTCAGCACAATCAACCTTCGGGGTGCCCCACGCAACCAAGGCAGGCAATGTCGCCGCCAGGCGACGAGCCACCCTCACAACAACGGCAAGGACGGCAACTCAACCCTCTCCAACCACCGGACGAAGAACTCCCCCAAAGACCGCCCAGCATAAGACTCCGCCAGCGCCACGAACCCTTCCGTAGTCACCGCCCCATGCCGATTCTCCACAGCCCAAGCCTTAACCAGCGCGAAAAACGCCGAATCCCCCATCTCCCCCCGCAGCGCATGCAGCGTCAACCCCCCACGCTTATACACGCGCTCGTCAAACATCCGAGAAACCCCAGGATCCCCGATAATCACATCCGCAGGCTTAGCCCGCACCCGCGCATACCAACCCCGAGCCAACCCCTCCGCCGACTCCCCACCAGCCCGCTCCGACCACAACCACTCGGCGTAAGTAGCAAACCCCTCATTAAGCCAAATATGCCGCCAATCAGCGACAGTCAGACTGTTCCCGAACCACTGATGCGCCAGCTCATGCACCACCAGCCGCTCGTGAGTCCGCTTCCCGTCCACATGGTTGGCCCCGAAGATCGCCATCCCCTGCGCCTCGATGGGATCGTCAAGATCGTCGTCCGTCACGACCACCACGTACTCGCCGAACGGATACGGCCCGAACCACTCCTCGAGCGCGTCCATCATCCGGCCCTGCCGCCCGAAGTCCCGCGCGAACGCCCGCCGCAGCCGGGGCGGCACCGCGGCTCGCTGGACGACGCCGTCCGGCCGGTCGACCGCGGTACCCGGAACCCAGGCGCCGGAAGACAATTCGAGGTCCTCGTACCGCCCGATCTGGACGCTCACCAGGTACGTCGAAGTCGGCTCCGGCCGCTCGAACACCCACTTGGTCGTGCTCGCCGACTGGTACCGCGACACGAGATTCCCCGTCGCCGCGACGAGATACGGCGACGACGTCGCGACCGAGATCCGGTAGCTCGCCTTGTCCGCCGGATGGTCGTTGCACGGGAACCACGACGGCGCGCCCACCGGCTGGCTCGCCACCAGCGCGCCGTCGGTCAGCTCGTCCCAGCCGATGTCTCCCCACCGGCTGCTGACCGGCCGCGGATTGCCCGCGTAGCGGATCTCCACCTGGAACTCGGCACCGGACGGAAGCGACCGCGCCGGTTTGACCTGCAGCTTCAGCCCGCGCCGCGCGTACTTCGCCGGTTTGCCGTCGACCAGCACGCGCGACACCCGGAACTCGCCGAAGTCGAGCGTCAGCCGGGACAGCGCCTGAGTGGCCTCGCACGTGAGCACCGCGGCGGCGGACAGCCGGTTCGGCCCGATCCGGTAGTCGAGATCGAGGTCGTAGTGCCGGACCCGGTAGCCGCCGTTCCCGTGCGCGGGGAGGTACCCGTCGCCCGAGGTCTCCGCTCCGGGCGCGGCCGCTTTCCCGTTCACCCGCACCGAAACCCGCCTTCGCCCGCTGCCGTGATCGTTTCCAGGATGAGGCACGAGGGCAGGGGCCGCAACGGCCGTGCCCTCACCGCCGCCAGGCCGAGATCGGATTGCCGAGCCAGCGGCTGTCCGCGGGCACCGCGTCGCCGCGCGTCACGAGCGAACCCGGGCCCACCGTGGTGCGCGCGCCGATGCTCGCGCCCGGCAGCACGATCCCGTGCGGGCCGAGCGTCGCGCCCTCTTCCAGCGTCACCCGCGACATGGTCATGATCCGGTCGTGGAACAGGTGCGTCTGCACCACGCAGCCGCGGTTGATCGTCGCGCCGTCGCCCAGTTCGACCAGGTCGGACTCGGGCAGCCAGTAGGTGTCGAGCCAGACGCCGCGGCCGATCTTGACGCCCATCGTGCGCAGCCACGCGGGCAGCAGCGGCGTGCCGCCGAGCGACCCGATCAGCCACGGCACCGCGAGCGCCTCGACGAACGTGTCGGCCAGCTCGTTGCGCCACACGAACGAACTCCACAGCGGATGGTCGATCTCGCGGAACTTCCCGACCAGCAGCCACTTCGCCGCGGTCGCGGTGAGCGCCGCGACGATCCCGGCGGCCAGCAGCACCGGCCCGGCCAGCAGCGCGGCGGCCCAGAAGCCGCCCCACTCCGCCAGCGCCACCAGCGCGAACGCGACGCCGACGGTGAGCGCCACCGCGCACATCACCGGCAGGATCCGGCACAGCTCGACCAGCGCCCGCGCCGCCTTGAGGTGCAGCGGCGGCGTGTACGTGCGGCTGGTGTCGCTCTCCTCCACCGCGCGGCGCACCGGCAGCGGCGGCATGCCCAGGTACGACGAGCCCTTCTTCGCCTTCGCCGGCGTCGAGGACAGCACCCCGACCAGCCCGCGCTTCGGCACCGAACGGCCCGGCGCGGTCATCCCCGAGTTGCCGAGGAACGCCTGCTTGCCGATCCGCGCCGGGGCGGCGTGCAGCCAGCCGTGGCCCAGTTCGTAGGTGGCGACCATGGTGTCGTCGGCGAGGAACGCGCCACTGTCCACTTTGGTCATCTTCGGCAGCGCCAGGACGGTCGACGCCTCCACGTTGCGCCCGACCTTCGCGCCGAGCAGCCGCAGCCACACCGGCGTGAACAGGCTGGCGTACAACGGGAACAGGCCTTCGCGGGCCATCCCCATCAGTCGCTCGGTCGCCCAGACCTGCCACGCGACGCGGCCGTGCACCGGGTGATAGCCCTCGACCATGCCGACGCCCAGCGCGCGGACGCCGGCCAGCACGAGCAGTGCGTAGGTCAGGAAGTAAGCGACGGTCGCGACCGGCACGAAGATCAACGCCTGGCTCAACGCGGCACTCAGATCAGAGGTGCCAGCGACCGCGTACCCGATCACCGCGACGCCCGGCAGCGCGGCGATCCCGGGCAGCAGCCCCAGGAACACCGAGGTCGCGCCGTACACCGAAGCCCAGAACCGCGACCGCGGCGGACGGCTCGACGGCCACTTCAGCGCGTCCTTGACGTCCGAGCGCACCGCGGGCGAACCGGCCCAGCGCTGGCCCGCCGGGACCGCGCCGCGCACGGTCGACCCGGCGGCGATCTCCGCGCCCTTGCCGATCCGGGCGCCGGGGAACAGCGTGCTGCGCGCGCCGACCCTGGCTTCGGCCCCGATCCGCATCTTGCCGATGTGCACGACGTCGCCGTCGACCCAGTGGCCGGACAGATCGACCTCGGGCTCCACCGCCGCGCCGCGGCCCAGTTTGAGGAAACCGGTGACCGGCGGCGGCGAGTGCAGGTCGACGTCCTTGCCGATGCGCGCGCCGAGCGCCTTCGCGTACGTCGTCATCCACGACGCGCCCGCGACGCTGTCCGCACCGGAGAACTCGGCCAGCTTCTCGGCGGTCCACAGTCGCAAGTGGACACTCCCGCCGCGCGGGTAGGTGCCGGGGCGGACGCCGGACAGCAGCACGCGCGCGCCGCCCGCGGCGATGGCGATCCGGCCCGCCGGGGTGAACAGCACGAGCCAGGCGAGCACCAGCCACGCCCAGTTCAGCGTCGGCGCCCAGGACACACCCAGCAGCGCCAGCACGTTCGAGCAGGCGGCGGCGAGCGTCGTCCAGCGCAGCCCGACGAGACCCATCAGCGGGACCATCAGCAGCGACTGCACGAGACCGGCGCGGCGCGGCGTAGGCGCGATCTCGCGGCGTTCGGTCTCCTCGCCGCTGAGCGCGTCCAGCTTCGCGGCGAGCGCGCCGATCTTCGGGTTCTGGTAGATGTCGCTGACCGACACCTCGGGGTGGCGGGTGCGGATGCGCGCGATCAGCTGCGCCGCGGTGAGGCTGCCGCCGCCGTTGGTGAAGAAGTCGGCGCCGGCGGTGCTCACCGACACGCCGAGGATCTCGCTCCAGCCCTCGGCGAGCCACGCCTCGGTGGGCGACAGCCCGGCCGCGCTCGCGTCCACAGTGGACAGCGGCCACGGCAGCGCGGCGCGGTCGACCTTGCCGGACGTGCGGGTCGGCAGGTCGTCGATCGTCGCCAGCAGCGGCACCAGCGCGGCGGGCAGCTGCGCGCGCAGCCGGGTCGCGGCGTCGTCGGTGTCGAGCGTTTCGCCGTCCTCGGGGACGATGTAGCCGACCAGGACCTGGTTGCCCGCCTTGGTGCGGCGGACCGCGGCGGCCGCGCCGCGCACGCCGGGCAGCGCCTGCAGCGCCGCGTCGACCTCGCCCAGCTCGATCCGGCGCCCGCCGAGCTTGATCTGCTCGTCGAGCCTGCCGAGGAACAGCAGGCCTTCCGGCTCCGCGCGGACCATGTCGCCGCTGCGGTAGGCGCGCTCCCAGCCCATCGACGGCAGCGGCGCGAACTTCTGCGCGTCCTTCTCCGCGTCGAGGTACCGGGCCAGCCCGGCCCCGCCGATGACCAGCTCGCCGGTCTCGCCCATGGCGACCGGCTCGCCCTCCTCGTTCACCACGACGAGCTGCCAGCCGACCAGCGGCAGCCCGATCCGCACCGGGCCCTCGCCGGTCATCTGCGCGGCGCAGGCGACAACGGTCGCCTCGGTCGGGCCGTAGGTGTTCCACACTTCGCGGCCTTCGACGGCCACGCGCTCGGCCAGCTCCGGCGGGCAGGCTTCGCCGCCGAAGATGAGCAGGCGCACGTCTTCCAGCGCGTCCGCCGGCCACAGCGCGGCCAGCGTCGGCACCGTCGAGACGACCGTGATGCCCTGCGCGACCAGCCACGGGCCGAGGTCGACGCCGGTGCGCACCAGCGCGCGCGGCGCGGGCACCAGGCAGGCGCCGTGCCGCCAGGCCAGCCACATCTCTTCGCAGGAGGCGTCGAACGCGACGCTCAGTCCGGCCAGCACCCGGTCGCCGGGGCCGATCGGCTCGTCGGTCAGGAAAAGCTGCGCTTCGGCGTCCACGAAGGCCGCCGCCGAGGCGTGCGTGACCGCGACGCCCTTCGGCTTGCCGGTGGAGCCGGAGGTGAAGATGATCCACGCGTCGTCGGCCGGGCCGGGCTGCCCGGTGGCGCCGCCCGGGGTCCCGGCGACGGTGATCTCGCCGTCGGTGGCGATCGCCGCGACGCCTGCCTCGCCGAACACCAGCTCGGCGCGCTCGTCGGGGTCGTCGGCGTCGACCGGCACGTACGCCGCGCCGACCGACAGGGTCGCCAGGATCGCGATATACAGCTCGGCGGTGCCCGAGGAGATCCGGATGCCGACGCGGTCGCCGAGGCCGACGCCGTGCTCGCGCAGCTTGCGGGCGTACGCGTCGATCTCTTCGGTCAGCCTGCGGTAGCTCAGCGGGCCGGTGCCGTCGTCGAGCGCGGCGGCGTTCGGATGCCGCTCCGCGGTCGCGGTGAGGATGTCCAGGAGGGTGCGCTCGGCAGCGGGGGCGGCGGTCTCGAACAGAGCGGGCGAGAGCGCGGCCTCGACGGCGAGAGTCAGGGCTTCGGTGCTGCCGGAATCGGCGGTCAGCGTCACCGGGCCGCCCCAGCGGCCGGGTGCGTTCCGGTATTCCGGAACGGGGTGGACACGGTCGGACTGTGGGCGCGCAAGCCCATCACTCACCTTTCGCGAGCGTCATTCGGGCTGGCCATCCGAATGAGGCGCCCGTAGCGACCGTCTACCTTACGCGGCGATCAAGCCCAGGTCGCGCCTGGGTAACGCCCGCGTGTCGGACGTCACGGACCGCTGGTCCGGCAAGGGAATCCCGGGAAATCGGATGCGCCGGGAATTCCCTTGCCGGGAAAGGAATCAGCGGTTGCGGGCCGCTTTTCCGCCCGCCTTCGGCTTCTGCTTCTTTTCGCGGACGCGCACATTCACCCGGACGGGACTGCCCGCGAAGCCGAACTGCTCGCGGAATTTCCGCTCGATGAACCGGCGGTACCCGGCCTCGAGGAACCCGGTGGTGAACAGCACCAGCGTCGGCGGGCGGATGCCCGCCTGCGTCGCGAACAGCACCTTCGGCTGCTTGCCCCCGCGCACCGGCGGCGGCGTGGCCGCGATGAGGTCGGACAGCCAGCCGTTGAGCTGACCGGTCGACACGCGCTGGTCCCACGACGACAGCGCCGTGCGCAGCGCGGGCGCGAGCTTGCGCACCGCGCGCCCGGTGAGCGCGGAGACGTTGACCTTCTCCGCCCACGGCACCCGCACGAGGCCGCGGTCCAGCTCGCGCACCATCGCGTACCGGCGGTCCTCGTCGACCAGGTCCCACTTGTTGAACACGAGCACGCACGCGCGGCCCGCCTCGACCACCATCGTCAGCACCCGCAGGTCCTGTTCGGTCAGCGGTTCCGAGGCGTCCAGCAGCACGAGCGCGACCTCGGCCGCGTCGATCGCGGTCTTGGTGCGCAGCGAGGCGTAGTACTCCGCGCCGTCGGCGAAGTTCACGCGCTTGCGCAGGCCCGCGGTGTCCACGAACCGCCAGACCTCGCCGTCCAGCTCGACCAGCGAGTCGACCGGGTCGACCGTGGTGCCCGCGACCGAGTCGACCACCGAACGCTGCTCGCCGGAAAGCTTGTTGAGCAGGCTGGACTTGCCGACGTTCGGCTTGCCGACCAGCGCGACGCGGCGCGGCCCGGCGGTCACCGTGCCGGCTTCGCGCGGCGCTTCGGGCAGCGCGGCCATGATCGCGTCGAGCAGGTCGCCCGAGCTGCGCCCGTGCAGCGCGCTGACCGGGTGCGGTTCGCCGAGGCCCAGCGACCACAGCGACGCGGTGTCGGCCAGCAGCCGGTCGTCGTCGACCTTGTTCGCGGCCAGCAGGACCGGCTTCTTGGAACGGCGCAGCACGCGCGCGACGGCCTCGTCGGTGGCGGTAGCCCCGACCGTCGCGTCGATGACCAGGAGCACCGCGTCCGCGGTCTGCATGGCCATCTCCGCCTGCTGCGCGACCGAGGCCTGCAGGCCGGTGGCGTCGGGCTCCCAGCCGCCGGTGTCGACGAGCGTGAACCGGCGCCCGGCCCAGAACGCGTCGTAGGCGACGCGGTCGCGCGTCACGCCCGGCACGTCCTGCACGACCGCTTCCCGGCGGCCGAGGATGCGGTTGACCAGCGTGGACTTGCCCACGTTCGGCCGCCCGACCACGGCGAGCACCGGCTGCGCGGCGGCCGCCCGGCCGTCGGCTTCCTCGGCCTCGATCTTCGCGTCGAGCGCGGCGAACTCGGACTCGTCGGACCAGCTGCCGTCGACCTCGCCGAGACCGTCCACCGCACTGTCAGCGGCGGCGTCAAACCCTGTCATCGTTTCCCAACTTCACCTACGGCGTGGCGAACCCGTGTTCGCCGCGCCAGTCGTCCAAAGACTGCACGAGCGCCGCGAGCTGCGTGCGCAGCTCCTCGGTGCCCTGGTCGAGGCCCTTGCGGCCCGGACCGACCTTCAGCGCGAACGGCTCTCCGAAGAGGAGGTCCACGCGCGGGCGCCAGCGGCGCTTGCCGTCGGCGGGCTTGCGCGTCCCGCGGATCGCGATCGGCAGCACAGCGGCTCCCGAAGCGCGCACCAGCCACGCCGCTCCGCGCTCGGCGGCGCCGACGTCGCCCTCGCCGCGCGTGCCTTCCGGGAAGATCCCGACCGCCCCGCCCGCCTTGAGCACCCCGACCGCCGTGGTCAGCGGCGTCCGGTCGATCTCGCCCCGGCGGACCGGGATCTGGCCGATCGCCCGCAGGAACCGGCCTCCGATCCCCGTGAACAGCTCGGCCTTGGCCAAGAACGCGCTGCGGCGCGGAAGCATTCCGATCACCAGCTGCGGATCGACGTTCGAGCTGTGGTTCGCGATCACCACGAGCGGCCCGTCGGCGGGCACCCGGTCGCGGCCGTGCACCCGGATCCGGAACGCCGGACGCAGATAATACCGGCCCGCGGTCCGCCCGATGTCGAGCAGGAGGCCGTTCGCCCCCTCGGGGAGGGCCCCGCTCACCGGCTGACCCCGGCCTCGGCGGCGGCCGGTTCGGCCGGGCAGTCGCCGAGCAGCCCCCGCCCGCGGGCGAGTTCGGCCAGCGCGACGATCACCTGGTCGATGGTCAGCTCGGAGGTGTCCACCTGGACCGCGTCCCCGGCCGCGCGCAGCGGCGAGGCGGCGCGGGTGGAGTCGATCCGGTCGCGGCGCTCCACCGATTCGCGGGCGGATTCGACGCTCGAGGCCCGTCCCGCCGCGGAGTCCTGGGTGTTCCGCCGCGCGGCGCGGACCTCGGCCGAGGCGGTGAGGTAGATCTTGAGCGGCGCGTCCGGCGCGACGGTGGTGCCGATGTCCCGGCCCTCGACGACGATCCCGCCGTCGTCCTCGACCGCGTCGGCGATGATCCGGCGCTGCCGGGCGACGAGCACCTCGCGCACCTGCGGCACGGCCGACACCGGCGACACCGCGCCGGTCACCTCGGGGCCGCGGATCTCGGCCGCGACGTCCTCGCCGGCCAGCCGGATGTCCGGCCGCTCCGGGTCGGTGCCGAGCGAGAAGTCGACGTCGTGCGCGAGGGCGCCGACCGCGTGTTCGTCGGCGAGGTCGATCCCGGCGCGCAGCACGGCGAGCGTGACGACGCGGTACATCGCTCCGGTGTCGAGGTAGCGGGCGCTCAGCCGTCCGGCGAGCTTGCGCGCCACCGTGGTCTTGCCGGTTCCCGACGGGCCGTCCAGCGCGACCACCCCACGTAGGGCTCCCGTCACCGATGCTCTCCTCACGTTCGTCCCGCACACCCAGTCCGGTTCATTCTGCCCGTAGCCGGTCCCGGCACCTCAGGCGGTGTCCGCGGCGGAAATTCAGGCGCCGCTAGACAAGCTAGCGCCGCTAAGTTAGCGTTGCACTTGTTCCTAGCGCTGCTAACTCCCTCGGAAGGTCCCCATGCTGATCGCCGCTTACGTCCTCGCCGCCGTCCCCGTCCTCGGCATCATCTACGTCGGCATCGGCTATCTGACCGCCCCGGCGAAAAGCGCCGCGACGTTCGGCCTGCGGGAAATCCCGACCGGCTCGACGGCGTTCTTCGAGATCAAAGGGAACCGCGACATCGGCACCGGGCTGATCCTCGGCGTCGCGATGCTGGCGGGCAGCGCGCACCTGGCCGGCTGGCTGCTGCTGGCCGCGACCGTCATGCCGGCGTGCGACATGCTGATCATCCTGCGGCACAAGGGGAAGAAGAGCATGGCCTACGGAGTGCACGGCGCGACCGCCGCGTTCATGGCCGCGACCTCGGTCCTGTTCCTGCTGGGCTGAACTCCGCGAATCGGACAATGAGTTACCGTGGCCGAGTGAACGTCGAAGTCACCCCTCTTCCCGGAATCGGTGTCCGCAAGGACTTCGCCACCCGCGCGGGCCGCCGCATCGGCGTCGTCACCCAGCGGGACGGCAAGATCGAGCTGATCGTCTCCAAATCCGACGATCCGGACGCCTGCCTCGCGTCGCTGCCGCTGACCGCGGACGAGGCGGGCGCGCTCTCGAACCTGCTCGGCGCGCCGCAGCTGGTGGCGCAGCTGAACGAGGAGCACCGCGAGCTGCCGGGCATCAACACGAAGCAGCTGCCGATCACCGCGGACAGCCCGTTCGACGGCCGTTCGCTCGGCGACACCGCGATGCGCACGCGCACCAGCGTCTCGATCGTCGCGGTGATGCGGGCCGGGCAGGTGCACCCGTCGCCGACGCCGGACTTCCTCTTCACCGCGGGCGACCTGCTCGTCGTGGTCGGCACGTCCGAGGGACTGGAAGCCGCCGCCAAGATCCTCAAGCACGGCTGATGGACCACACCGCACTTTCGCTGATCGAACTCGGCGCGGTCTTCTTCGTGCTCGGCGCGCTGGGCAGGCTCGCCGGCCGGATCGGCCTCTCCCCCATCCCCCTGTATCTCCTCGGCGGCCTGTGCTTCGGCTCGGGCGGCCTGATCCCGCTCGCCGACATCGGCGATTTCGCCCACCTCGCCAGCGAAATCGGCGTGGTGCTGCTGCTTCTCCTGCTCGGCCTGGAGTACTCCGCGGCCGAACTGTTCACCGGCATGCGGCGGTCGTGGACCGCGGGGCTGGTGGACATCGTGCTCAACGCCGCACCCGGCGCGGCGGTGGCGCTGATCCTGGGCTGGGGCCCGATCGGCGCGATCGTCATGGCGGGCGTCACGTACATCTCGTCGTCCGGCATCATCGCGAAGGTCCTCGGCGACCTCGGCCGGCTCGGCAACCGCGAAACGCCGGTGGTGCTGTCGATCCTCGTGTTCGAGGACCTCGTGATGGCGCTGTACCTGCCGATCCTGACCGCGATTCTCGGCGGGGTGAGCCTGCTCGGCGGGCTGGAAGCCGTGGGGATTTCGCTGCTGGTCATCACGGTGGTGCTGGTGATCGCGCTGAAGTTCGGGCGCTATGTGTCGGCGCTGGTGGACAGCGACGACCGGGAAGTGTTCCTGCTCAAGATCCTCGGCGCCGCCCTGCTGGTGGCCGGGATCGCTTCGGCACTGCAGGTGTCGGCGGCGGTCGGGGCGTTCCTGCTGGGGATCGCGGTGTCCGGCTCGACCGCGCACAACGCGACCCGGCTGCTGGAACCGCTGCGGGATCTCTTTGCTGCGATGTTCTTCGTGGTGTTCGGACTGAACACCAACCCGGCGTCGATCCCGCCGGTGCTCGGGTGGGCTGCGGCGCTTGCTGTGGTGACCACTTTGACGAAGGTGGCCACCGGCTGGTGGGCTGCCCGCAGGCAGAAAATCGGTCGACTCGGCCGCGCCCGTGCTGGAGCGGCTTTGGTTGCGCGGGGCGAGTTCTCGATCGTCATCGCCGGGTTGGCGGTCACCGCGGGAGCTGTCGACGGCGAGCTGGCCGCGCTCGCGACGGCTTACGTGCTGCTGATGGCGATCCTCGGGCCGACCGCGGCTCGGGTGGTCGAGCCGATCGCGAAAGCCTTCCAGCGCAAGGCAGCCGCGAAAGAAACCGTCACCGCCAGCTGAAGTCCGGGTGGGGACTCCGCGTGAACCAGAGTCCCCACCCGGCGTTTGTCAGCGCAGGTCGAACCGCGCCGCGGCCGGAACGTGCGCGAGCGGACCCGCCGGAGCGGATTCCGTCCGCGGACGCGCCGGAACCGTGCCGACCAGCGGGATCCGGGCCGAGGTCTTGGCCAGGTCGATGGTCAGCTTCGGCGGGTTCGCCGGTGCGGTGATGAAATTGGCGTCCGTCCCGCCGATCACCAGTGCCAGCCGGTGTCCGGCCGGGACGATGTGGTCGGTGCTCGCCAGGCGGAACGTCATCGTGTACGCCTTGCCCGGCGTCAGCCGTGCTTCCCGGCTCAGGGACTGGTAGTTCGCCAGGTCCGCCCAGCCTCGGCTGATGATCGTGTAGTCCACGTTCGTCGTGTCCGCGCTGGTCACCTTGTAGCAAGCGCTGTCGCCGTCGGTGCTCGAACCCCAGCACGTGCGGTCCGTGCCGGTCACGATTCCTTCGCCAGGGCCCGAGAAATTGCGGATCTTCGCGGGGCCGTAGTCCACCAGCATCGCCGACAGATGCGCGGTCGGAGTGCTCGGCGTGGCCGTCACGGTGATCGACGAGGTGCCCGAGACCTGCACCGGCGAAGAGAGCGCGCTAGTGCTGTACAGGACGCGGTTCGGCGACGTGCCCGACGGGTTCGCCGCCCATTCGTTCTCGCCGATCTTCGGGTTGTCGGTGAACGACGCGCTGCCCCGGCCACCCGCGGTGCCGAGCGTGCCGACACCAGCGGTACGGCCCGGCTGCGGGCGCAGCACCGTCGCCTTGGTTCCCGGCGCGGGGTAGGTCGCTTCGTTGACCCACTGGTCCGGCTGGCGTTCGACCGTCGCCTGCGGTTCCTTCTCGATGCCGTTGTCGATGCCCATCAGGTAGTGGTCGAACCACCGGTGCAGGGTGTCGACCCACTCGGTGCGGCGGTAGTCGAACGGGTCGACGTGGCCGGTCTGCGCGAGCCAGATCTTGCGCTGCACGCCCTTCGCGGCGAGTGCGTCCCACCATTGGCCATAGTTGATCGGCATGACGTTCAGGTCGTTGACGCCGTGCGAGATGAACACGCTGGCGCGCACGTTCTTCGCGTTCGCCACGTAGTCGCGCTCCGCCCACAGCGGGCCGTAGTCGCCGTTCTCGGTCGCGCCCTCGGCGAGTTTCCGGTTCTGCGCCGAACAATCCTGGCCGCCGTTGCGCCGCTCGACGGTCTGCGCGAGCCCGTCCGGGTTGAAGCCGAACGACGCGCCGTCCGAGCGGTAATAGTCGTACCAGGAGCTGATCGCGGAGATCGGCACGATGGTCTTGAGTCCTTCGACGCCGGTCGAGGCGACGCCGTTGGCGATGGTGCCGTCGTAGGACTTGCCGATCATCCCGACGCCGCCGTCGCTCCAGCCAGCCGACATCTTCGTGCCGCCGGTTTTCGCGGTGTAGCCGGTCGCGCGGCCGTTCAGCCAGTCGACGACCTTCTTCGCCGACTGGACGTCCGAGTTGCCGCCGACGTCCACGCACCCGGTCGACCGGTTGGTGCCCGCGAGGTCCACGAGCACCACCGCGTATCCGCGCGGCACGAAGTAGTTGTCGTAGAACAGCGGGAAGCCGACCGGGCGGCCCTGCGCGTCGTACGTCTTGAACTGGGTTTCGTTGCCGCGCCCCACCGAGGAGTAGTACGGGCTGGCGTCCATGATCACCGGGATCTTCTTGCCCGCCTCGGCCGGCTCCTTCGGTCGCACGATGTCGGCGGCGACCCGGTCCGGCACGCCGTCCCCGTCGCCGTCCCGGCCGAGGTCGACCCACACCGTTTCGCGGATCGCCCCGGCGTAGTCGTACTGCGGCTCCGTGGCGGTTCTCGCCGGGGCGGCCGTCGCGGCCGCCGGCACCACCACTCCCGCGGCCAGCACCGCGGCGGCGCACAGCCCTGTCAGCACACGCATTCCCGTCGCCCTCCAGAGTCGTCGTCGGGTACCGACAACTCTGGTCGGGGCGCGGGGTCCGGCAGCAGGGCCGAAAGTGGGGAACCGGTCAGAGTCCCACGGTGCGGTACAGCGTGCCGACCTCGCCGCGGTTCAGCCTGCGGATCGTGCCCTGGCGCTGGTTGCCCAGCTGCACGTCGCCGACCGCGGTGCGCACCAGCTTGCGGACCGGGTGCCCGGTGGCCGCCATGAGCCTGCGCACGATGTGCTTGCGGCCCTCGTGGATCACCAGCTCGATCATGCTCCGGCCGGAATGCATGTCCTTGACCCGGAACTGGTCGACCTTCACGATCCCGTCCGGCAGCTCCCAGCCCGCGCGCAGCTCCTTGCCGAGCCCGCGCGGCACCAGCCCCTCGACCTCCGCGAAGTACGTCTTCAGCACCCGGTACGACGGGTGCATCAGCCGGTGCCCGAGGTCGCCGTCGTTGGTCAGCAGCAGCAGGCCCTCGGTGTTCTCGTCGAGCCGTCCGACGTGCACGACGCCCGGGGTCTCCTCCCACCGGCCGCGCAGGTAGTCGCCGACGCACGGGCGGCCCCGGTCGTCCGACATCGTCGAGTGCACGCCCTTGGGCTTGTTGAACGCGAGGTACACGAGGTCGTCGCGGAGGTTGACCCGCGTGCCGTCGACGTGGATCACCGCCTCGTCCGGGTGCACGCGGCGGCCCAGTTCGGTGACGACCTCGCCGTCCACCTCCACCCGGCCGGCCGCGATCAGGTCCTCGGCGGCCCGGCGCGACGCCACGCCCGCCTGCGACAGGACCTTCTGCAGGCGGATGCCGTCGGGGTGTTGCTCAGATGTCATCGATGGTGTCCACTTCGGGTAGCAGCGGAGCGATCGGGGGCAGGTCGTTCAGCGACGACAGCCCCAGTCGCTCCAGGAACAGCTCGGTCGTCACGTACAGCGTGCCCGTGGTCTCCGGGTCGGTGCCCATCTCCTCGATGAGCCCCCGCGCCAGCAGGGTCCGGATCACGCCGTCCACGTTCACCCCGCGCACCGCCGCGACCCGGGCCCGGGTGACCGGCTGCCGGTACGCGATCACGGCGAGGCTCTCCAGCGCGGCCCTGGTCAGCTTCGACCGCTGGCCGTCCAGCAGGAGCTTCTCCACGAACGGGGCGTAGGTGTCCCTAGTGTAGAACCGCCACCCTTCGCCGACGCGCCGCAGGTCGATCCCGCTGGCCCGCTCGGTGAACTTCTGCGCCATCGTCCGCAGCGCGACGGTCACCCTGGCGACCGGCTGGTCCAGCGTTTCGGCGAGGGAATCCTCCGCGATCGGCGAGTCCACGACGAGCAGCAGCGCTTCGAGAGCGGCTTCGAGCGCCTCGTCCGACTCGACGCTGGGCAGGCCGCTGTCGACGGCGACCAGTCCTTCGTCGTCGGGCGGCTCCGCGGCTTCGGGTTCCGGCGCGGATTCGGCTTCGGCGGATTCCGGCTCGGGTTCCGGCTCGACGGCCTCCACAGGCTCCGCCTCGTTTTCCGGCTGCGGCGCGGTTTCCGGCTCAGTCTCGTCCGGCCCGGCCGCAGCCTGTTCGGCCTCGACCTGAGCCTCTTCGGCCGGAGCGTCCGGTGCCGCCGGAGTCTCCTCCCGCTCCGGTGCGCGGTCGTCTTCGGTGCTCACCCGTATTCCTCCTCATCGGCCGCCGCGCGGTCGTGCTCGGCGGCGACGGACGCCTCGGCCACGCTGCCGCCGGTCCAGCGGACGTGCAGTTCCGCCAATGCCTCCAGCTGGTCGAACTGCACCGACGACTCGCGGTACAGCTCCAGCAGCGCGAGGAACCGCGCCACGACCTCGACCGTGTGCTCGCAGTCCGAGGTCAGTTCCTTGAACGTCGCCTGCCCGGCCTCGGCGAGCTTCAGCCGCAGCAGCGCGGCGTGCTCGCGCACGGACACCCGGCCCATGTGGATGTGCGCGATCGACACCTGCGGCGGCGGTTTCGGCCGGAACACCGCGACCGCGATCTCCGCGAACCGCTCCGGCGTGACGCCCAGCATCACCTCCGGCAGCAGCCCGAGGTACCGCTCCTCCAGCGCCACCGACCGCGGGTACCGCCGCAGCGCGCCTTCCTCCAGCTCGCCGAACAGCGCGGCCACCTGCTTGTACGCGCGGTACTGCAGCATCCGCGCGAACAGCACGTCGCGGGCTTCCAGCAGCGCGAGGTCGTCCTCGTTCTCGACCTCGGCCGCGGGCAGCAGCCGGGCGGCCTTGAGGTCGAGCAGGGTCGCCGCGATCACCAGGAACTCGGTGGTCTCGTCGAGGTTCCAGTCCGGGCCGAGGGCGCGGGTGTAGGCGATGAAGTCGTCGGTGACGGTGTGCAGCGCGACCTCGGTGACGTCCAGCTGATGCTGCGAGATCAGCTGCAGCAGCAGGTCGAACGGGCCCTCGAAGTTCTGCAGCCGCACCTTGAACTTCGAGGAGCCCTCGTCGGCGGCGTATCCCTCGGGGATGGTGCCGCCGTGCACCGTCTCGTGCACGGGCGGAGCCTCCGCGGGCCCGGGGGCTTCCGGAGCGTCGGTCGCCTCCGGAGCCTCCGCGGCCGCTGTGTCGTCCGGAGCCGCTGCGCCGGGTTCCTCCGTGCCGCGCGTGCTCTCGGTGGCTGCCGCTTCCGGCTCCGGCAGCTCGGCCGATGCCGGTTCGTCCATCAGCCCTCGGTTCCGCCGTCCTCGCCGTTCGCCCGCAATCGCTGCACCAGCACGGAGTCCTCGCCGCGCTGGTCGAAGTCGGCGAGCAGCACGGCGACCGCCTCGCGGACCAGCCTGCCGCGGTCGACGACCAGGTCGTGCTTGGCGCGCAGGTTCAGCCGGGCCTGCTCCATCGCGAGCAGTTCCTCGCCGGAGACGTACACGGTGATCTTCGCGTCGTGCTTGGTGCGCCCGGACCCGCTGCGCGCCGCGTTGCGGGCCAGCTGGTCGGCGTCCGCCGGAGCGCTCGGCTTGCGCGGCGGGGCCACCGGTTCCGCCGGAGCGGGCACGGCGGGACGTTCGAGCGCGGGGGTCGCCGGACTGGAGGTGAGGCGGAAGAGCTCCGACGCTCCGGGCAGGGAAGCGCGCCTGCTCACCGAGCGATCACCTCGCGGGCCAGCGCGCGGTAAGCCGCGGCGCCGGCGGACTTGGGGGCCCAGGTCGTGATGGGCTCGCCCGCGACCGTCGTCTCGGGGAACCGCACGGTGCGGTTGATCACCGTGTCGAACACGGTGTCGCCGAATGCCTCGACCACGCGAGCCATGACCTCCTTCGAGTGCAGGGTTCTCGGGTCGTACATCGTGGCGAGAATCCCCGTGATGTCCAGTTTGGGGTTGAGGCGTTCCTGCACCTTCTCGATCGTGTCGATCAGGAGCGCGACGCCTCGCAGACTGAAGAACTCGCACTCCAGGGGGATGATCACACCGTCCGCGGCGGTCAATGCGTTCACCGTCAACAGGCCGAGCGAGGGCTGGCAGTCGACAAGAACATAGTCGTAGTCGTTCATCACCGGACGAAGGACCCGTAACAACGTGTGCTCGCGCCCTACCTCTGCGACGAGCTGGACCTCCGCCGCGGACAGGTCGATGTTGCTCGGCAGCAGGTCAACGCCGTCGACGCGGGTTTTGCGGAGCACGTCCTCGATCTGCACCGAGCGCTCCATGATGACGTTGTAGACCGTCTGGTCCAGTTCGTGCGGCTGGATGCCGAGCCCGACCGACAGCGCGCCTTGCGGGTCGAAGTCGACCAGCAGCACCCGGCGGCCGCATTCGGCGAGCGCGGCGCCGAGGTTGATCGTGGACGTGGTCTTGCCGACCCCGCCCTTCTGGTTGCACATGGCGAGCACCTTCGCCGGGCCGTGCCGCTCGAGCGGCGGCGGCTCGGGGATCTCGCGCAGCGGGCGCCCGGTCGGCCCGATCCCGCTCTCCGCGCGCTCCTTCGCCCGCATCCGGGCGCGTTCGGCGCGGGTCAGCGGCCGTTCCGGCTCGTCGCCCTCGTGGTCCGCCGGCGTGGCGATCCGCGCGTGCTCGAGGTTCGCCGCGGCCGAACCGGAGGACCCGGAAGACACAGCGGGCCCGGACGACGCAGCGGGCCCGGCGGACACTGCCGGCCCAGCTGGCCCGGCGGGCGCTGCCGGGTCCTCCGGCTGGTTCGGAGTCGGTGTCGACATGGCGCGAAAGCTCCTTGTTCGGCGGGGTCTCCGGCAGCCTATGCGGATTTCCGGAGCACCGGCAAAGCGCCGCGCCGGGCCGCACGGGCCGAGTCACCGCAGCGTGGGAAGGCCCTGAGGCGGTTCGGACGTTCAGCCCAGCGCGCGCGGATGCGCGGTGGCGTAGACCTCTCGCAGCGTCGTGACCGTGACGAGCGTGTACACCTGGGTCGTGGTCACCGAGGCGTGGCCGAGCAGTTCCTGCACCACGCGGACGTCCGCGCCGCCCTCGAGCAGGTGGGTCGCGAACGAGTGGCGCAGGGTGTGCGGCGACACCGCGGCGGTGATCCCGGCCCGCTCGGCGGTGTCCTTGAGCACCTGCCACGCGCTTTGCCGGGACAGCCGGCTGCCGCGGGCGTTGAGGAAGATCGCCGACGTGCCCCGGCCGTTCGCGGCGAGCGCGGGACGGGCGCGGACCAGGTACGCGTCGAGTGCTTCCAATGCGGGGCGGCCGATCGGCACCAGCCGTTGCTTGCCGCCCTTGCCGTCGAGCAGGACGGTGCGCTCGGTCTCGTCCACATCGTCCACGTCGAGCCCGACGGCCTCGGAGATCCGGGCTCCGGTCGAGTAGAGCAGTTCCAGCAGCGCACGGTCGCGCAAGGCGCGTTCGCCGTCCGGCGGCGGGGTGTCGAGCAGCTTCAGGACGTCCGCGACCGGCAACGCCTTGGGCAGCCGTTTCGCCGCGGCCGGCGGACGGACGTCGCGGGCCGGGTCGTGTTCGGTGAGCCCGTCGGCGTGCGCGAACTTGTGCAGCCCGCGCACCGCGACGAGCGCCCGCGCGGCCGACGACGCCGCCAGCGGCTGGTGTTCTTCGTCGCCCTCGCGCAGCGCGGCCCCGAACGACGTGACGTGCGCGGGCGTGACCTCGGTCAGCCGCGCGATCCCCGCCGCTTCCAGGTGAGCGGCATAGCGGCGGAGGTCGCGCGAGTAGCTGTCGAGGGTGTTGCGGGCGGTGCCGCGTTCGACGACGAGATGGTCGAGGTACGTGGCGATCGCGCCTCGCACCTCGACTCTCGCGTCATTCACGCCGCCACTTTAGGACGGCACCCCGACAGAACCGGGAATTCAGCCCTCGGCCAGTCGGCGGGCGAACCGCGTCGGCCGGTCCTGCCACGGCGCGTCGGCCGGGCGCGTCTCCGCCGCCCCGGTCAGCACCGCGTGCGCCGACAGCACTCCCGAGACGGTCGCGCCGTTGACCAGCTCGCCCGCCAGCGCCATCCGGACCGCCTCGGCGAGCGGGAACTTCCGCACCACCAGGTCGGCCTCCTCGTCGCCGAGCACGTCGCGGTCCACTTCGGACAGATCGCGCGCGAGGAAGACGCGCACCACCTCGTCGGTGAACCCGGGCGAGGCCGCGACGTCGACCAGGGTCTCCCAGCGGGCCGCCGCCAGCCCGGATTCCTCGGCCAGCTCGCGCTTCGCCGCCTCGACCGGCTCCTCCCCCGGCTTGTCGATCAGCCCGGCGGGCAGCTCCCACAGCCTGCGCCCGAGCGGATGCCGGTACTGGTGCACGAGCGTGACGTTGTCCTCGCTGTCCAGCGCCGCGATCACCACCGCGCCGAGGTGTTCGACCACCTCGCGCTTAGCGGTTTCCCCGCCGGGCATCACGACGTCGTCGACCCGCAGGCCGACGACGCGTCCCACGTGGACGACCGTGCTGCCGGCGACGGAGAACTCGTGCGTGCCGGGCGCGCTCACCGAGCCGCCACGGGCGTTTCGGGGAGTTCGACCGGGAGCCGCTCGGCGACCTTGCGGTCCACGACGGCCTTCACGAACGCGCTGAACAGCGGGTGCGGCCGGGTCGGGCGGCTCTTCAGCTCGGGGTGCGCCTGGGTGCCCACGAAGAACGGGTGCACGTCCGCGGGCAGTTCGACGAACTCGACGAGCCGGTCGTCCGGCGAGGTGCCGGAGAACACCAGGCCCGCGTCGCCGATCTGCTTGCGGTAGGCGTTGTTCACCTCGTAGCGGTGGCGGTGGCGTTCGGACACCTCGGTGGTCCCGTACGCCTTGGCGACCTGCGAACCGGCCTTGAGCTTCGCCGGGTACGCGCCGAGCCGCATCGTGCCGCCCATGTCCCGCTCGCCCGCGACGACGTCGCGCTGGTCGGCCATGGTCGAGATCACCGGGTGCTTGGTGTTGTCGTCGAACTCGGCCGAGTTCGCGTCCTCGATGCCCGCGAGGTTCCGCGCGCTCTCGATGACCATGCACTGCAGGCCGAGGCACAGCCCGAGCAGCGGGACGCCGTGCGTGCGCGCGTAGTGGATCGCGCCGACCTTGCCCTCGATGCCGCGAATGCCGAACCCGCCGGGGATCAGCACACCGTCCACATCGGACAGCACGGACGCCGCGCCGGATTCGGTCTGCGCGTCGTCCGAGGCGACCCAGACGATCTCGACCTTGGCGCGGTGCGCGAACCCGCCCGCGCGCAGCGCCTCGGTGACCGAGAGGTACGCGTCCGGCAGGTCGATGTACTTGCCCACCACGGCGACCCGGACGATCTCGCTCGGGTTGTGCACGCGGTCGAGCAGGTCGCCCCACACCGTCCAGTCGACGTCCCGGAACGGCAGGCCCAGCCGGCGCACCACGTACGCGTCGAGCGCCTCGCCGTGCAGCACCTTCGGGATGTCGTAGATCGAGCGCGCGTCCGGGCAGGCGATGACCGCCTCGGTGTCGACGTCGCACATCAGGCCGATCTTGCGCTTGAGGTCGTCCGGGATCTCCCGGTCCGCGCGGCACACCAGCGCGTCCGGCTGGATGCCGATGTTGCGCAGCGCGGCGACCGAGTGCTGGGTCGGCTTGGTCTTGAGCTCGCCCGAGGGGGCGAGGTACGGCACCAGCGACACGTGCAGGAAGAAGCACTGGTCGCGGCCGACGTCGTGGCGCACCTGGCGGCACGCCTCGAGGAACGGCAGCGACTCGATGTCGCCGACCGTGCCGCCGACCTCGGTGATCACCACGTCCGGCGCGACGCCGTTCTCGTCCGGCCCGGCCGCGGCGGTGATCCGCGCCTTGATCTCGTCGGTGATGTGCGGGATCACCTGGACGGTGTCGCCGAGGTACTCGCCGCGGCGCTCCTTGGCGATCACCTCCGAGTACACCTGTCCGGTGGTGACGTTCGCCTTGCCGTCGAGAGAGCGGTCGAGGAAGCGCTCGTAGTGCCCGATGTCGAGATCGGTCTCGGCGCCGTCGTCGGTGACGAACACCTCGCCGTGCTGGAACGGGTTCATCGTCCCGGGGTCGACATTGAGGTACGGGTCGAGCTTCTGCATCGTGACGCGAAGTCCGCGCGAAGTGAGCAGCTGTCCGAGGCTGGACGCCGTCAGACCCTTACCCAGAGAGGAGGCAACGCCTCCGGTGACAAAGACATACTTGGTAGCCCGCGACTGAAGTCCCACGGGCCGCCAGCATATCCCACTCCCGGCAGATCGCTCGCCGACGCCTCTTCCCGGCGCGGCGGAATCGGTTCACCCGCGCCGCGCTAGGCTGCGCGCGTGCCGAACATCCGCGATGACCACTGGACCGCCCCCGTCGCGGGCGCCTCGCTGGACGCCGCGGTGCGCGTCCCCGGATCGAAGTCGATCACCAACCGGGCCTATGTGCTCGCCGCGCTCGCGAGCGCCCCCACGCGGGTGCGCCATCCGCTCGATTCGCGCGACACCCGGCTGATGCTGGCCGCGCTCGCCTCGCTGGGCGCGCTTTCCGAAGAGACCATCGACGGCTTCCTCGTCCACCCGCTGGGCACCATCAGCGGCCGCGGCGACGAAGCGACCGTCACCCTCGGCAACGCCGGCACGGTCGCCCGCTTCACGCCCGCGCTCGCCACGCTCGGCGACGCCTCGGTGCAGTTCGACGGCGACGACGCGATCCGCCGCCGCCCGATCGACCCGCTGCTGGCCGCGCTGCGCAAGCTCGGCGCGCGGATCGACGACGGCGGACGCGGCGCGCCGCCGTTCACCGTGCACGGCACCGGCGGGCTGCGCGGCGGCCGGGTGAACCTCGATTCGTCGGCCTCCAGCCAGTTCCTGTCCGCGCTGCTGCTCGCCGGTCCGGCCTTCGAGCGGGGCGTGACGGTGCGGCTGGTCGGCGGCGCCCCGCCGAGCGAACCGCACATCGCGATGACGCTGGACATGCTGCGCCGGTTCGGGGCCACAGTGGAGCGTTCCGGCACGGAATTCCACGTGGAGCCGGCGAAACTGTCGTGCCCGGAGTACGTCGTGGAGCCGGATCTGTCCACCGCGGCCCCGTTCGTGGCCGCCGCGGTGGTCGGCGGCGGGACGGTCCGGGTGCACGGCTGGCCGAAGCAGACCACGCAGCCGGGAGACTGGCTGCGCGGACTGGTGACCGAACTGGGCGCGAAAGCGACGCTGGACGACGACGGCCTGGTCGTCACCGGCGGCGGCGCGGTCCCCGGCATCGACCTCGACCTGCACGAGGTCGGCGAACTGACCCCGGTCATCGCGGCGATGCTGTGCTTCGCCGAGAGCCCGTCGAGCATCACCGGCGTCGCGCACCTGCGCGGCCACGAGACCGACCGGCTCACCGCGCTGGCGACCGAACTGTCCGGCCTGGGCGCAGGCGTCACCGAACTCGAGGACGGCCTGGAAATCACTCCCGCCCCGATGCACGGCGGCGTTTTCCACACCTACGAGGACCACCGGCTGGTGATGGCGGCGGCAGTGCTGGGGCTACGCGTGCCCGGCGTGCTGGTCGAGAACCCGGACACGGTCGGCAAGACGTTCCCGAAGTTCGTCGAGACGTGGAGTGACGCCGTCAGCTGAGCAACCGGCGGATCTCCTCCACCACCGCCTCGGGTTCGGTGACCGGCACCAAATGCCCGGACTTCTCCGCGATCCGGTGCCGTCCTCGCGGCGACACCCGTTGCGCGTGCGCGGCATTCGCCTCCGCACGCACCGCCGCGTTCATCCCGTCCCCCGCCCGGCCCCCGGAAACAACCGTCACCGGACAGCCGTTCAGCTCGGGCGGATTCGTCCGCCAGGTTTCCAGTTCGTCGAGGAAGGTTCGCGCCTGCTCGGTCTGAGTGCGCAACACCTGCGGGGTAAAGCCTTCCCGCACCAGATCGCGCCGGACGTCTTCGGGCGCGGCCCGCAGCATGGGGCGGTACAAGAACTTCAGCAATCCGGTCGCCGCGAGGATCCGGCCCGTGCGCAGCAGTTTCCGTTCGAGGCTGCGGAATCGCGGCGAGAACAGCACTTCCGCCGCCTCGTCGGTCGGGTCGACCAGGACCAGCCCCGACACCTGAGCGGAAGTCCGGGACGCGGCGAGCCGCACGATCGGTCCCCCGGCACTGTGCCCGACGAGCACGTACGGCCCCGGCCCGAAGTGGCTCAGCACGTCCACGAGATCGTCGGCCATCCGGTCCAGCGTGCGCCCGGCCGGATCCGGCGCGCTGCGGCCGAGCCCGGACCGGTCGTACACCACCGCCCGTGCGAACTCGCCGACCAGCGGCTGCACGAGCCCCCACGACGACCGGCTCGCCGCCGCGCCCGCCTCGAACACCACAGTCGGCGCGTTCTCCGGGCCTCGCAGCACCATCGCGTACAGCCGTCGTCCGTCCTTGGTGGACACCCACTCCGGCTCGCCCTGCCCGTGCGCCACCAGCGACCCCCTCGCTTGAAGTTAGGGTCACCTTACTAGCCCGCGGGACGCTCGTCCCGCTCGTCGTCCCCGAAGAGGTCGCGCAACGTCACCGCGCGGTTGACCCGGACGTGCTCGGCGGCGTACTCGCGCGCCCGCTCCACGTCGCCGGACCCGATGGCGTCCACCAGGCGGCGGTGCTCGTCCAGCAGTTCGCCCCAGTGCTCGTTCTGGCTGGTCAGCCACCGCAGCTGACCTTCGAGCGGATGCAGCATCGTGGTGAGCAGCCGGTTGCCCGCGATGGCGATGATCTCGTCGTGCAGCCTGCTGTTGACCTCCGAAATCCGCGCGCCGTCGCCACCCTGGGTGACCCGCGCGGACTCGGCTAGCAGCCGCTCCAGCCGGCGCATCTCCGGCTTCCCGGCCCGTTCCGCGGCACGCGCGGCGGCGAGGCTCTCCAGCGCCTCCCGGACGTCGAACAGCTCCTCGACGTCCACTCGCGCCAGCTGCCGCACCACCACCCGCCGGGGCGAGGGCACGACCACGAACCCCTCGGATTCCAGGCTGCGGATCGCCTCGCGCACCGGCACCCGCGAGACCCCGAGATCGTCGGCCAGTTCGCGCTCGACCAGCCGGTCCCCCGGCTTCAGCCGCCCTATCAGGATCCGCTCCCGCAGCTCGTCGAGCACCCGGGCACGCGTCGCCGCGAGCGGCTGCCGCTCCTCCGTGGCGCCCACCTGACCCCCTCTCGCCGACACCGGCCATTCGCGAGTTTATCGGGCAGAGGGTTGACTCAGCAGACCTGCGGCGCGATATTTGGGATCCCAAGTTTGGGATCCCAAAGCTGCCGGCACGTCGACCGGAGGTCTGCAATGACGCACGCCCCGTCCACCGAAACCAGCGCGGACGTCCAGCCGAAACCCGACCCGCGGCTGTGGAACGAGGACCTGGCGCCCGCCGAGGAGCGGCGCTGGAAGGTCTACGACATCTTCGCGCTCTGGATGTCGGACGTGCACAACCTCGGCAACTACACCTTCGCCGCCGGCCTGTTCGTGCTCGGCCTGTCGGCCTGGCAGGTGTTCACCGCGCTGCTGTTCGGGTTCGTGATCATCTTCTTCGGGATGAACCTGATGGGCCGGATCGGGCAGCGCACCGGCGTCCCGTTCCCGGTGGTCGCGCGGATCAGCTTCGGCACGTTCGGCGCGAACCTGCCCGCGCTGATCCGCGCCGTGATCGCGATCTTCTGGTACGGCATCCAGACCTATCTCGCGAGCGTCGCGATCACCCTGCTCGTGCTGGCGATCGACCCCGGCCTGAAACCGTTGACCGAGCACAGTTTCCTCGGCCTGCACGCGCTCGGCTGGATGTGCTTCGTGGCGCTGTGGCTGGTGCAGGCGTTCGTGCTGACCCGCGGCATGGAGGCGGTGCGCAAGTTCCAGGACTGGTGCGGCCCGCTGATCTGGATCGTGATGATCGCGCTCGCGGTGTGGATCCTCGCCGCGAGCCACTGGCACATCTCGTTCACCAGCAGCCCGCGGCGGCTGTCCGGCGGCGAGCAGGTGCGGCAGTGGTTCGGCGCGGCCGGGCTGATCCTGTCCACCTACGGCACGCTGATGCTCAACTTCTGCGACTTCTCCCGCAACGCCCCGGACCAGAAAACGGTGCGGCGCGGCAACTTCTGGGGCCTCCCGGTGAACTCGACGGCGTTCGCGCTGCTGTCGGTGATCGTCACCGCGGGCAGCCTGCAGGTGTTCGGCGAGGCGATCACCGATCCGGCCGAACTGCTCGCCCGCGTGCACAACACCCCGGTGCTGATCATCGGCGCGCTCACCTTCGCCATCGCCACCATGGGCGTCAACATCGTCGCGAACTTCGTCTCCCCCGCCTACGACCTGGCCAACATCTGGCCCAAGCGGATCTCGTTCACCGTCGGCGGGATGATCAGCGCCGTCGCCGCGCTGTGCGTGCTGCCGTGGAAGCTGTACTCGTCGCCGGTGGTGGTCAATTACTTCCTCGGCGGGCTCGGCGCGTTCCTCGGGCCGCTGTTCGGGATCATGATCGTCGACTACTACCTGATCCGCCGCGGCAAGGTCGACGTCGAGCAATTGTTCGTGCGCGACGGCAAGTACCCCCAGGTGAATCCGCGCGCGATGGCGGCCTTCTTCCCGTGCGCGGTGCTGTCCGCGGTGATCGCGCTGGTGCCGTTCTTCGCGCCGGCCGCGCCGTACTCGTGGTTCCTCGGCACCGCCAGCGCCGGATTGCTCTACTACGCCGTTTCGTACCGCCAGCGGAGGGCTTGATGCGGATCCTCGTCACCAACTGCAACACCACCGAGGCCATGACGAAGGAGATCGAGACCGGGGCCCGGGCGGCGGCCAGCCCCGGCACCGAGATCGTCGCACTGACGCCGAAGTGGGGCCCGGAATCGGCGGAGGGCTGGCTGGACAGCTTCCTGTCCGCCGCCGCGGTGCTGGACCTGTTGCGCACCACCGGGGAAACGTTCGACGCGGTCGTCCTCGCCGGGTTCGGCGAGCACGGCCGCGAGGGCGCGCGGGAACTGCTGGACGTGCCGGTGGTCGACATCACCGAGGCCGCGGCGCATCTCGCCGGGCTGCTCGGCCGCCGGTACGGCGTGGTGACGACGCTGGACCGCACGTGCGGGCTGATCGAGGACAGCCTGCACTCGGCCGGAGTGGCCGCCAACTGCGTCGCGGTCGTCGGCACCGGGCTGAGCGTGCTGGAGCTGCGCGACGAGGAACGCACGGAATCCGCGCTGCTCACCGCGGGGTTGCGGGCGCGCGACGCGGGCGCCGAAGTGCTCGTGCTCGGCTGCGCCGGGATGACCGGGCTGGACCGCAAGATGTCGGCGATGCTCGACGTCCCGGTGGTCGACGGCGTCGCCGCCGCGGTCCGGCTCGCGGAATCCCTGGTGGCACTGGGATTGCGCACCAGCCGGGCCGGTTCCTACGCGCGGCCGCTCGACAAGCACCGCACCTGGCCGGGCTGACCGCTCAGCCGCGCACCGGCACCCGGGCGCGCCCGGTCAGCGCCTTGCTCCACGGCAGCCGCCGCAGCACCTCGACGATCGCGAAGGTCAGCGCGACCGTCGCCGGGTACGCCACCAGCGTCGTCCACGGCGCGCCGTAGCGGTCGCCGACGAAGACGAACAGCGGGTCCAGCACCGCGATCGCGATCGGGTGGGTCAGGAACACCGCGAACGACCGGTTCACCGCCCAGGACACGAACGTCCCGCCGCGCTGCCTGCTCTCCGCCCATCGCGCGCCCGCGAGGTAGATGCCGGCGATCACCGCGACGAACCACGGGATCAGGTACGGGCGGAAGGCGTCCGACGCCATCTCCGGCCACTCTCCGAAGTGGACACTCACGAAGTAGCCGGTCTCCGCGATCGCGAGCCCGCCCGCCATCGCCAGCAGGACCCAGCGCGTGTGCGTGCGCAGCCAGGCGTGCACCGCCTCGAAGTGAAGGGCCGCCGCGGCGCCGAGCAGCATGTAGAACTGGTAGACGAGGAAAGTCGCGAAGAACTTGCTGACGAACACGTAGCCCAGCGCGGCGGGCGGGTAGCTCATGAAGATCGCGACCGCGACCTGGATCGTGCCGGAGACCGCCAGCACGGTCCACGGACGGCGGCGGATCAGGTCGAACATCTTGGCCAGCAGCGGGAACAGCAGGTACACCTGCAGCGTCACCAGCATGAAATACATGTGGTACCAGGCGTTCCCGGTGAGCAGGTCCAGCCCGAGCGTGCGCAGCTGCGCGCCGACCGACCCGAACGGCTGGCCCGAGGTGATCAGCGTGTAGACCCGGTAGATGACCGTCCAGGTCACGTACGGAATGGCGACCAGCGGAAACCGCCTGCGCCAGAACTTCCCGGTCCGCACCGGCCGGTCCCGGTAGCCGAACACGAGCACGAACGCGGTCAGCGCGAAGAACGCCTCGCGGGTCAGGTGCAGCGGGGTCTGGATCGCGTCGGCGACGACGTCCTGCGGAAAGGTCGTAGAGCCGACCACGTGGATGAGGATGACCAGGGCGAACGTGACGACCCGGTACAAATCGAGCTGACGCAGGTGCGGCGATCGGACGGGCGCCGGCTCGTCCGCACGGACGAGCGGGATCTCGGTAGTGGTCATCGTTCGGCCGTGCTCCCGGGGTCGTTGGCGCTCATGGTGCCAGGCTCTCGTGCGCAGCTGTGAACCACCCATGATCTTCCTGAGACCCGCCTGATGCCGGACGGGACGGGTGTCGGATCAGCCACACCCGTACGGGTGAACCGGAACCCCGCGGTGGTCCGGACCACTCGCCCCGCTTGGAACAGGCCGTTCGTCGGGCCTTTCCGGACACTTCACCACAAAACGCCCAGGCGCGGAAATTGGTCTAGTCCACAGTATTGACTCCGGCTGTGCCCTGGTTCACATTCGACTACGGGCCGGCCCCCGCTCCTGCAGTGATCACCCGATGTCCGACGCTTGCCGCGCATTCCGGTGCGGCGGGCGGACTTCGCTTGTGCGAGGGAGAACCCTTATGCCCCACCGGACCTTGAGACCGCTGGCCGTGGCCTGCGCCGCCCTGGCCGCCGTGGTCGTGGCCGGTCTCGCCATCCTGGCCCGGCCCGCCCCGGCCACCGCGACGCCCGCGCCCTCCTCGGGAGGCCTGCGCATCGCCTACTTCGACCAATGGAGCATCTACCAGAACGCCTACTACCTCAAGAACGTCGACAAGATCGCCGACAACATCGACTACCTGCTCTACGACTTCGAGAACATCGACCCGAACAACCTCACCTGCTTCGAGACGACCAAGGCGACCACCCCCGACCCGGGCGGCGAGGACGACCCGAACGCGGGCGACGGCGCGGGCGACCAGTTCGCCGACTACCAGAAGTCGTTCGGCTCGGACATCAGCGTCGACGGCACCGCCGACACCTACAACATGCCGATCGTCGGCAACTTCCACCAGCTGCAGGAACTCAAGGCCCGGCACCCGAAGCTGAAGGTGCTGCTGTCGCTCGGCGGCTGGACCTACTCGAAGTACTTCTCCGACGCCGCGGCCACGGACGCCTCCCGCAAGAAGTTCGTGAGCTCCTGCATCGACATGTTCATCAAGGGCAACATCCCGGCCGCGGGCGGCTTCGGCGGCCCCGGCACCGCCGCGAACATCTTCGACGGGTTCGACATCGACTGGGAGTACCCGGCGCACCCCGGCGGCCACACGGGCAACCACTACAGCCCCAACGACACCCAGAACTTCACCTCGCTGCTCGCCGAGTTCCGCGGCCAGCTGGACGCGC
The DNA here is from genome assembly GCF_006704225.1 of Amycolatopsis sp. Poz14. Lineage (NCBI taxonomy): Bacteria > Bacillati > Actinomycetota > Actinomycetes > Pseudonocardiales > Pseudonocardiaceae > Amycolatopsis > Amycolatopsis sp. Poz14. The sequence continues at coordinate 4,731,958 of NZ_JACLHD010000001.1, read as the reverse complement.
TGGGCAAGCACTACGCGCTTTCGGCCGCCCTGCCCGGCGGCCAGGACAAGATCGCGAAGATCCAGACCGACAAGATCCACCAGTACATGGACTTCGCCGACCCGATGACCTACGACATGCACGGCGCGTGGGACAAGACCGGTCCGACGAACTTCCAGGACCCGCTCTACCCCTCGCCGAACGACCCGTCGACGCCCATTCCGCCGGGCACCGAGAAATACACCATCGACCAGGTGATGAAGGCGTACACGCAAGGAGATCCGGCGTACGGCATCCCCGGCGGGTTCCCGGCCTCGAAACTGACCCTGGGCATCCCGTTCTACTACCGGGGCTGGACCGGCGTTCCGGCCGGCTCGAACCACGGGCTGTACCAGACGGCGACCGGTCCGTCCGCTCCGCATCCGTTGAGCGGCAACGTGCCCGGCGTCGCGATGTACAAGGAACTCACCGGCGTGGTCGACAACCCGGCGACCACGTTCTGGGACCCGACAACGCAATCCGCGTGGTTCTACGACGGGACGAGCTTCTACGGCGGTTCGTCGAAGCAGTCGATCAAGGCGCGCACCGATTACATCCATTGCAACGGCCTCGGCGGCGCGATGATGTTCTCGCTCTACGACCTCGACCCCGATTCGACGCTGTTCCACGCCGTGGTGGACGGGCTCGCCGCGCCGACGGAGGGCTGCTCCGGCCCGCCGCCGACCACCTCGACGACGCCCACCACGCCTACTACGCCGACGACCCCCACGACCCCGACGACCCCGACCACGCCCACCACTCCCACGACTCCGCCGGGCGGCCAGTGCACCGCGGCGGCCTGGGATTCGGGCAAGGTCTACAACGGCGGCGCGGTCGTGTCGTACAACAACCACACCTGGACGGCGAAGTGGTGGACGCAGGGCGAGCAGCCCGGCACCTCGGACGTCTGGTCGGACAACGGAGCCTGCTCCGGCAGCGGCGGTCCCACCACCGCGTGCCCGGCGGCGTGGAACACCTCCCAGTCCTACAACGCCGGCGCGGTCGTGTCCTACAACGGCCACCGCTGGTCCGCCAAGTGGTGGACGCGAGGCGAAACGCCCGGCAGCGCCGCGGTCTGGGCCGACAACGGCACCTGCTGACCCCGCAGCAGGCGCGTGAATGACGGCGGCGCCGAGTTCTCCACCCCGACAGGAGACCCGGCGCCGCTGCCTTGCCTGTGCTGGTTTTCCCGCCCCGAAGGGAAACCGCCGCGTTATCCGCGAACACAGTCGGCGGCGGTACCGGATTTCCTCGCCCACGAAGGGAATCCGGTGCCGCCGCCGACTGGTGTGCGGGAGGCGAAAAGTCTCAGTTCCCCGAAGCGGTCACGCCCGGCGCGATCGCCTGCGCGTTGCCCGCGATGCCGTACCGTCCCGAACCGCCGTTGAGCTGTTCCTGCAACGCCAGGATCGTCGCGACCCGGCCCGCGGCCGAATCCGCGTTGTCCACAGTGGACAGAATCGACGTGGCCGAGGTGTCCGCGCGCACCACCCCGATCGGGCCGGAACCGCCCGCCGAACCCGGGTCCCCGGCGAGCACCGTGCCCGCGCCGGAGCGGTCCATCTGCGCGGCGAACCGCGCGATCGTCGCGGCCCGGTCCCCCGCGCCGTCGCCGGTCTGCTGTGCTCCGGTCAGCACGATCGCCAACTGCGCGGGCTGCACGCCCTGGCTCGGCTTCACGAAACCGCCGTCGGTCAGCCCGCCGAGCGCGGCGGCGAGTTCGTCGCCGCTCGACTGCGGTTTCGCGCTCGCCTTGTCCAGCAGGAGCGTCGAACCGAGCAGCGCGCCGGCGAGCGTGCCGGAGTCGCCCGCGGTCGGGAACTTCGCCCCGGCCGGCTGCAGCCGCGTGACGACGTCGCGCAACTGGTCGGCCTTCGCCGGGTCGGTGAACGCGTCGGTGAGCTGGAGTTCGCCGGTGACCGAGGCGCCGGCCTGGCCGACGAGCTTCTTGAGCGCGTCGCGGTCGGCCGGGCGCGCGTCCTGCGTGGTGACGATGACGACGCTGCGCTTGTCGAGCGCGCCCGCGACGACCTTCGGGCCCATCGTCCCGGCGAACGCGTCGGCGTCGGACAGCCGCGCGTTGAGCGAATTGCGCTGCGCTTCGAGATCGGCGACCTGCGTGCCGAGGTCTTTCTTCTGGTCCGCGAGCCCGGACAGCAGCGAACCGTTGAGCGCGGTCGAGCCCAGCACCACGCCGACGGCCAGCGCCAGGAAGCACGCGGTGATGGAAACGATGTGGTACCGCAGGGAAATCACGTGAAGAGACCCTTCACCCAGGCGACGAACGTGGACCAGGTGTGCTGGATCCACTCGAGATAGACGGAGCCGACGTCGGAGACCAGCAGCGCGGCGATGACGACGACGATGGCGGCGAGCACGAGCAGCGCGACCGCGCCGAGCGACACCCGGGCCCGGTGCAGCGTCGCGACGGCCTTGCCGTCGACCAGCTTCGTGCCGAGCTTGAGCCGCGTGAGGAACGTGGACGGGTTCGACCCGGACCGGCCGTGGTCGAGGAATTCCCGCAGCGTGGCCTGGAATCCGACGGTGACCACCAGGCTCGCGCCGTGCGCGTCGGCCAGCAGCAGGGCGAGGTCCTCGGCGTTGCCGGACGCCGGGAAGGTGACCGCGCCGATGCCCAGGTCCTGGATCCGCTCGACGCCCGGCGCGTGCCCGTCCGGCTGCGCGGGGACGACGACCTCGCCGCCGCTGCGCAGCGTCGCGGTGCCGATCCCGGTCGGGTCGCCGACCATGACGTCCGGCTGATAACCCTGCGCGCGCAGGGTGTCCGCGCCCGCGTCGACGCCGATCAGCACCGGCCGGTGCTCGCCGATGTACTTCTTGAGCTTCTTGAGGTCCTCGGCGTGCCCGTTCCCCGCGGCGACGACCAGCACGTGCCGGTCGCGCACCGGGACCTTCAGCTCCGGCACGCCGACGCCGTCGAGGATCAGCGTCCGCTCGCGGCGCAGGAACTCGATCGTGTTGGCGGAGAAGGCTTCCAGCTGGGTCGACATCCCGGCCTTCGCCTCGATCATCTGGTCGGCGACGCTTTCCGGGGTCTGCTCGACCCCGGTCGCCAGCTGCCGCTCCCCCAGGTAGACCGCGCCTTCGTGGACGCGCAGCTTCGTGCCGTCCTTGACGCTGCGCAGCAGGTCCCCGCCGACCGAGTCGACCAGCGGGATGCCCGCCGCCACGAGGATTTCCGGGCCGAGGTTGGGGAACCGGCCGGAAATCGACGGCGACGCGTTGACCACCGCGGCGACCTCGGCGGCGACCAGCGCGTCGGCCGTGGCCCGGTCGAGGTCGAGCTGGTCCAGCACGACGATGTCGCCCGCGCTGACCCGGCGCAGCAGTTCCCTCGTGCGCCGGTCGACCCGCGCGACACCGATGACGCCGGGGAGGGCTTCTTGGTTCCGCGCGAGTAGACCAGTGAGCTTCATGTGGCTGATGGTGACAAATTTGTGCCGGGGTGCGGAGCCGACGCGCCGATGCGGACGTGACTCGTTGTGGTGAGCCATGTCGCGCGGTAGGCGGAGCCGGGGTTAACTGTGCGGTCCGCCCGCCTCGAAATCGAGGTTGGACCAGGGGCTCGCGGGATCGTTCAGCAGCCGGTGGCGCACCCGGGCGGCCGAAACGTATTCCGGGCCGAATTCCTCGCCGTCGAGCGCGAGCAGCCTGCCCAGCACGTATCCGGTGGACAATTCCGCCCAGGAACCGTGGTAGCGCCGGGCGATCGCGCCGGCTTCCAGCACCATCAATTCCGCGGTGAGCGCGTCGCAGTACCCGACCGCCAAACCCCAGCGCGCCAATTCGACCGCGCGGCCGACGTCCCAGCCGATGATGCTGTCCACCACGCCGTCCGGCTCGAGCAGGCCGTCGGCGCGGAACCGCTGTTCGTACCGGACGATCCGGCGCACCGCCTCGAGGAGCGGCCCGGCCTGGTCCTCGGCGTCGTTGTCGGCGCACCACTGCCGGACCAGCTCGACCCAGCCGTAGACGTCCAGCGCCAGCCCGCTGCGGGCGCGCAGCACGAGCACGAGGTTCCCGGTGGTGAGCTGGTAGGAATCGCCGAGCAGCCGGTCCATCGCGGCCCGCCAGCCCGTCGCGTCCGCGACGCCCCACCAGTCGCGCAGGCCGCGGACCTCGGCGACGTAGTCGTGGTAGCGCGCGTCGAGGACGTTCCACGGTTCGGCCGACAGCACCGCCTGGTGCGCGCCGCAGGCGAGCGCGTGCGCGACCGGACCGTCGAGAAGTCCGTACCGGGCCGTGTAAAGCCGCTCGACCTGCTGCTCCACCGCGGTGACCCGGTGCGGGTTCGCGTCGACCCAGGGCAGCACGGCCGCCGCGCTCACCCGCCATTCGCCGAGCGTGCCGCGGTTGAACACGACCTGTTCCTCGTGGCCGAGACCGTGCGTGGCCCAGTCGAGGTCGCCGCTGAGGAAGACCACGTCCGCGCCGAAATCCGGCAGCGCGCCGCGGGTGAACACCTGCAGCGACGGTTCGCCGCCGTGCGCGCAGCAGACTTTCGCGGGCGACCAGGTCCGGTCCTGCGCGAGCCGTTGCGCCTCGTCCCGGTGGATCGGCACGAACAGCTCCTCGTCGCCGAGGAGTCCGAGGAAGCGGTCGAGATCGTCCTCCCGCCGCGCGCGGGCGAGTTCGGCTTCGACGTCGGCCAGCGTGGCCCAGGTCATGGAATCCGGTCAGCCCTTCTTCGCGCGCTTGCGCTTCGCGCCGGTGTTCTTCGCCTTGTCTTTCTCCGCCGTGGCAAGGAGTTCCTCGGCGTGCGCGCGGCCGGTCTCGGTGCCGTCCATGCCGGCGAGCATCCGGGCCAGCTCGCGCACCCGGTCGTCCTGGTCGAGCGTTTTCACGCCGCTGCGCGTGACGCCGCCGCTGGTTCCCTTGTCCACCACCAGATGCTGGTCGGCGAACGCGGCGACCTGCGGCAGGTGCGTGACCACGAGGACCTGGTGCGTGCGCGCGAGCCGCGCGAGCCGCCGTCCGATCTCGACCGCGGCCCGGCCGCCGACCCCGGCGTCGACCTCGTCGAACACCAGCGTCTGCACGGTGTCCGCGTGCGCCAGCACCACCTCGATCGCCAGCATCACCCGCGAAAGCTCACCGCCCGAAGCGGCCTTGTGCACCGGCAGCGGCGGCGCGCCGTTGTGCGCCCGCAGCAGCAGTTCCACTTCGTCGACGCCGTCCGGGCCCGCGTGCACCGCGTGTCCGTCGATCGCGAGCGCCTGCCGGTCGCCGTGCTCGGCCGGACGCTGCTCGACGGTGATCTCCAGCTCCGCCTGCCCCATCGCGAGACCGGACAGCTCCTTGGTGATCGCCGTCGCCAGTTCCGCGGCCGCCTTGCCCCGCGCGGCGGAAACCTCGGTGGCGTGCGCGACCAGCTGCACGGCCAGCTCGTCCCGGCGCAACGCCAGCGCGGACAGGGCTTCTTCTGACGTGTCCATCGATTCGAGCCGACGGCGCGCGTCTTCGGCCCACGCCAGCACTCCGTCGACATCCGCGGCGTACTTGCGGGTGAGCCGCTTGAGATCGGCCTGCCGCGCGAGCACCTTCTCCAGCAGCGCCGGGTCGGCGTCCAGGTTCTCGACGTAACTGCCCAGCTCCGCGCCGACGTCGCTCAGCAGCGTAGAAGCTTCTTCCAGCCGCGGCACCAGGTCGCTCAGCGCGGAATCCTCCGCCGACACCAGCCGCCGCACCGCCTCGCCGACCAGGCCGAGCGCGCCCGGCGCGTCCGGATCGCCGTCCTGCGCGCCGGACACCGCCGCGTGCGCCTCGGTGGCCGTCGCACGCAGTTCGTCGACCGCGGCGAGCCGTTTGATCTGCTCGGTGAGCTCGACGTCCTCGCCCGGTTCGGGAGCGACCGCGTCGATCTCGTTCAGCCCGTGCTTCAGCAGGTCCGCCTGCTGCGCCATCTCCCGGGAGCGGTTGGAGCGCTCGCTCAGCTCGGTGATGACGGCCAGCCATTCCTCGCGGACCTGGCGGTAGGCGGCGAGCGGCCGCCCGACGTCCTCGCCGGCGAACCGGTCGATGACCGCGCGCTGCTCGGCCGGGCGCAGCAGCCGCAGCTGGTCGTTCTGCCCGTGCACGGCGATCACCTGCTCGGACAGGTCGGACAGCACCCCGACCGGCACGGACCGGCCGCCGAGGTGCGCCCGCGAGCGCCCGTCGGCCGCGACCGTGCGCAGCGCGATGACGCTGCCGTCCTCGTCGACGTCGGCCCCCGCGTCGGTGACGATGCGGGCGGCCGCGTCGTCCTTGCCCACGGTGAACCGGCCCTCGACGAATGCCTTCAGCATCCCGTTCCGGACCTTCGACGCCTCGGCCCGTCCGCCCGAGAGCAGATGCAGCCCGGTGACGACCATGGTTTTGCCCGCACCCGTCTCACCGGTGACCACGGTGAAGCCCGCGTGCAGTTCCAGCAGGGCTTCCTCGATGACTCCGAGGCCCTGGATGCGCATCTCGGCCAGCACGACGCATACGGTAGCGGCCCGCACCGACCTTCTGTGCGTTCGAGGTCCGCTAACTCTTCTTTTCGCTGGTCGAACACTTGTGCGGGCGCGTCGCGGATCAGCCGCCCTGGCGCTCCCCGCCGCGCCGGTCGCGCCAGCTGCGCACCGGCAGGCCGAACTTGTACACCAGCCGGTCGGTGAACACGCCGTCCCACAGCCGCACCAGCCGCACCGGCTGCTTGCCGCAGACCACGCGCACCAGCGCGCCCGGCGGCAGGTCGAACGACCGCAGCCCGTCGCAGGTCAGCGCCGCCTTCGGGCCCTTCGGGTCGATGCCGACGGTGATCACCGACTCGGGTGACACGACGAGCGGACGGGAGAACATCGCGTGCGCGTTGCTGGGCACCACGAGCAGTGCCTCCACGTCCGGCCACAGCACCGGGCCGCCCGCGGAGAAGGCGTACGCGGTGGAACCGGTCGGCGTCGCGCAGAGCACGCCGTCGCAGCCGAAGGACGAAACCGGGCGGCCGTCGACCTCGATCAGCGCGTCGAGCACCCGCTCGCGGCTGAACTTCTCGACGCTGGCCTCGTTGAGCGCCCAGGTCCGGTAGATCTCCGCGCCGTCGGCGGTGACCGTGACGTCGACCGTCATCCGGTCCTCGACGTGGTATTCGCGGTCGACCACGCGCTGCACGGCGTCGGCGAGCGCGTCCGAATCGGCCTCGGCGAGGAAGCCGACGCGGCCGAGGTTCACGCCGAGCACCGGCACCTCGGCCGGGCGCGCGAGTTCCGCCGCGCGCAGCAGGGTCCCGTCGCCGCCCAGCACGAACACGAGTTCGGCGCCCTCGGCCGGGTTGTGCTCGGGCGCGACCACGGTGCACGGCTTCGCCATGCAGCCGTCCGGGTCGATCAGCTGGAGAACGTCCTCGTCGAGCACGCGCAGCCGGATCCCGGCCTTGGCGAACCGCTGGGACACCTCGCGGGCGGCCTCCCGGGTGGTGTCCCGGTCGGGGTGCACCACGAGGAGCACTTCACGTTCGGCGGTCACTGGGGTCCTTCCTGGACTGCGGTGCGCACGAGCCGTTCGGCGTCCTCGCTGCCCGCGTCTTCCGGCTCCGTTTTGCGGAGCCACACGAAGTATTCGACGTTCCCGGAGGGTCCCGGCAACGGGCTCGCGACGACCCCGCGCAGCGACAGGCCGAGCTTCGCGGCTTCGGCGAGCACGCCCACCACGGATTCGACGCGCAGCTCCGGATCGCGCACCACGCCGCCGCTGCCGAGCCGGTCCTTGCCGACCTCGAACTGCGGTTTGACCATCGGCAGCAGATCCGCGCCGTCGCGCGCGCACTCGGCGAGCGCGGGCAGCACGAGCTTGAGCGAGATGAAGGAAAGGTCGCCGACGACGAGATCCACCTGCCCGCCAAGGACGTCCGGCGTCAGGTTGCGGACGTTCGTGCGGTCGAGGACCACGACGCGATCGTCGGTCTGCAGCTTCCAGTCGAGCAGCCCGCGCCCGACGTCGGCGGCGATGACCTGGTCGGCGCCGTTGCGCAGCAGCACATCGGTGAACCCGCCGGTGGACGCGCCCGCGTCGAGACAGCGGCGGCCCTCGACGGCCAGCCCCTCGGGACCGAAACGCTCAAGCGCGCCAAGGAGTTTGTGCGCGCCACGCGACGCCCAGCCCGGGTCGTCCTCGTCCTTCACGACGATCGGCGCGTCGTTTTCCACGCCGGTGGCGGGTTTCGTGGCGACCATGCCGCGCACGGTGACCTTGCCGCCGGTGATGAGCGCGGAGGCCTGTTCGCGGGAGCGCGCGAGTCCGCGCCGCACGAGTTCCGCGTCGAGCCTGGCCCGTTTGGCCACGCCGGTCAGACCTTGTCGATGCTGGACAGGGCCACGGTCAGCTCGGTGTGCACGGCCTCGAACCGGTCCACGTGCTCGGCGGGCGGCAGCGTGTCGAGGTCGTCGAGCCCGGCGACGGCCTCGTCGATGCCCGCCCGCGGGTCAGTCTGCTGCGGGCCGGGTCCGGGGATCGGCGGGGGTCCGGGAACCGGCCGCGGAACGTTCGGGTGCACAGCCCCAAACTACCAGTCAGGCCAGCCCGAGCCCGGTCACTGCCGCCGCGGCCGCGTCGCCGCCCGCGCGCACCTGCGAGACGCCGGTGCGCCACGCCGAGTCGCACAGCGCGCGCAGCAGGTCGAGCTTGTCGCCTTCGCCGCGGACGGTCAGCACGTCCCCTTCGCTGATCTCCCAGCCGGTTCGCTTGCCGACGCGCAATTCGTCGGCCGGCTGCGCGAGCGCGGTGAGGTCGGCGGCGAGGTGAGTCGGCCGTTCCGCCGGGATCGCGGTGAGCAGCGTCGCCGGAGTCGCGATGCCGGTGAGGACGCACAGCGAGTCGAGCCCCGCCGCGACCGCACCCGCGATGTCCGTGTCGAGCCGGTCCCCGACCACCAGCGGGCGCTTCGCCTTCGCCGACCGCGCGGCCGTCTCGAACAGCAGCGGCTGCGGCTTCCCCGCGACGACCGGCTCCGCCCCGGTGGCGATCTTGAGCGCCCCGACCATGGAACCGTTGCCCGGCATCAGCCCGCGCTCGGTCGGCAGCGTGGTGTCGGTGTTCGTCGCGACCCACAGCCCGCCTGCCCGGATCACGATGCTCGCCTCGGCGAGGTCCGCCCATCCGGTTTCCGGCGAATGTCCTTGCACCACCGCGGAAACGTCGTCGCCCGCGGTCCGCACCGGTTCCAGTCCCACGGCGGAGATCTGGTCGCCGAGCGAGACGGTGCCGACGATGAGCACCTTCGCCCCGGACGGCAGCCGGTCCTGAAGGAGCCCGGCCGCCGCCTGAGCGCTCGTGTGCACCTCTTCGGTGTCCGCGGAGATCCCGAGGTCCCGGAGATGCTCCGCGACCGCCGACGGGGCCTTGGACGCGTTGTTGGTCACGAACCGGACCGCCGTGCCCTTGTCGCGCACGGCGGCCACGGCTTCCACGGCACCCTCGATCACCTGCGTCCCGTGGTACACGGTGCCGTCGAGATCGAACAGCAGCGCGTCGTAGGCCACGTCAGTCATCCGTCTCGCTGGAACCGTTCGCCTCGTTCGCGTTCGCCTCGTTCGCCAGGTCCGCAGCCCGCTCGGCGGCGTCGGTCTCGTCCTCCGCGTCGGCCTCCGCGGCGTTCAGGAACCACTGCACGGCCTCTTCCTTGCGTCCGGCAGCCTCGAGGTTGTCGGCGTACGCGTAGAACAGGCGCGCGCTCCACGGATCGCGCTTGGCCGCCTGGAGATCCGGCCCCTGCAACGACACGACCGCCGCGTCCAGCTGCCCGAGATCCCGTCGCGCACCCGCCGCGACGATCGCCAGCTCGACCTGGGTCGACTTGGTGAGCCGCTCCTTGTCGGTCTCCTTGGCGAGGTCGAGGGCGCGCTCCGGACGACCGAGCGCGCGCTCGGCGTCCGCGATGATCGCGATGTGCTCGTCGCTGCGCGTCATCCGCCGGACGGCACGCAGTTCGGACAGCGCTTCCTGCCAGTTGCCGGCGTGGTAGGCGACCAGCCCGAGCCCTTCGCGGACGATCGGCACCCGAGACGCCTTGGTCTTCGCGTACCGCGCGTGCTCGAGCGCGGCCTCCGGGTCCTCGTCGACCAGCCCGCCCGCGGCGACCAGGTGCTTCCCGACGGTCTCCGCGAGCCCCTTCGGCAGGGTCCGCAGCTCCCGGCGGACTTCCTCGTCGAGGTCGGAGAACTCGATGTCCTCAGGCAGTTCCGGCGCTTCGAGCAGCTCGCGGGCGAGTGCCGCGTCCTGCTCCTCGACGGTCACCGGCCGCTTGGTGCGAGGACGGTCGTCCCTGCGGTCACGCCGGTCACCCCGGGTGTCGCGGCTGTCCCTGCTGCCACGGTTGTCGCGGTCGCCACGGTCGCTGCGATTGTCGCGCTCCCGACGGTCCTGCCGCTCGCCGCGGTCGTCCCGGCTGTCCTGCGGCCGTTCCTGGCCCTCAGCGGCCTCGACGCTGTCGGTCCGGTCCCCCGCACCCGACTCGACGTCCGCGGTACCCGAGCCCACAGTCACCTCGTCGACCACCGCGGATTCCTCGACCGCAGCCGACGAGGTCTCCTCGACCTCGTCGCGCCGCCCGCGGACACCCTCGTCCTGACGGTCATTCCGGAACCCACCGTCGCGCTGGTCCTTGCGGAACCCGCCCGAACGCTCGTCCCGGCGATCCCCGCCAGGCCGCTTGTCCCCGGCGCGGTCGTCGCGACGGAACCCGCCGGACCGCTCGCCCCGATAGCCGCCCTCGTCGCGCCGTTCATTGCGGAACCCGCCGGAGCGGTCATCACGCCGGTCGTTCCGGTATCCGCCGGAGCGATCGTCGCGCCGATCCCCGCGGTAACCGCCTTCATCGCGGCGGTCATTGCGGAACCCACCGGACCGATCGTCCCGCCGGTCTCCGCGGTAGCCGCCTTCGTCGCGCCGCTCATTGCGGAAGCCGCCCGAACGGTCGTCCCGCCGGTTGTCGCGGAACCCGCTGGAGCGATCGTCCCGGCGATCCCCGCGGTAACCGCCTTCGTCGCGGCGGTCATTGCGGAACCCGCCCGGACGGCTGTCGCGACGCTCGTCGCGATCGTTGCGGAACCCGCGGTCGTCGCGCCGGTTTCCACCGAACCGGTCGTCCCGGAATCCGCCGGAACCCCGGTTCCCGCCACGGAATCCACCGTCGCGCGGACCGCGGTCGTCCCGGTCCCGGTAGCCACCGGGTTTGCCGCCGCGGTCATCCCGGTAGCCGCCCGGCTTGCCGCCACGGTCATCCCGGTAGCCACCGGGTTTGCCGCCGCGGTCGTCCCGGTACCCGCCCGGCTTGCTGCCGCGGTCGTCGCGGTAGCCGCCGCGCGCCTCGCGATCGCCGGGCTTGCCGCCTCGGTTGTCGCGGTCGCCGTAGCCGCCGCGCCGGTCGTTGTCGCGGAATCCGCCGGACCCGCGCCGATCGTCGCGGAACCCGCCGCCCTGGGAGTCCTTGCCGCGGTATCCGCCCGGCCCGCGCCGGTCGTCGCTGCCGCGCCGGTCGTCGTTCCAGCGCCCGCCGGACCGCTCCCCGTACGAGGACTTGCCCTGCGGCCGCCCGCCGCGATCGCTGTAGGACTTCCCTTCCGGACGATCACCGTACGACTTGCCGGGCCCGCCGGAGCGCTCGCCGTAGGAGGAACGTCCCTCGGGACGCCCCGAGCGGTCCCCGTAGGGCTTGCCGCCGGAACGGTCGCCGTAAGACTTGCCTTGCGGACGGTCGAACTCGCGCTTGCCGCGGGGGCGGAAGTCGCGGTCGTCGTCGCGTTTCCCGGCATAGCCGCGGTTTTCGCGGGGGCCGTCGCCGCGATCGGGGCGGCCGGCGAACCCGCCGGACCCGCGTGCGCCGCGGTCGTCCCGCCGGGGCCGGCCCTGGTGGCTGTCCCGCCCGCCGCGGTCCTGCCGCGCGCCGCGCCGGTCTCCCCGGGGCGCGTCGGACCGGCCGCCGCGGGAGTCCTGGTCGCGGCGAGCCGACCGACCGGACCCCTCATCCGCTGAGTCACGTCGACCGAACTCGGACACCTGGCCTCCTGCCATAGACAACTCTGGAATTCTGAAGACGGCCCTCCGTACGAGGGCCGATTGACTATCCTACGGGCCTGTTCGGAGCAACCTCGCGCGGGCGGACCTGAGCCGCCTCGCGCGCCCTCCGAGCGGACGCGAACATGAGTCTGGGCCCCGGGAGAACCACCAGGGGTTCTCGACCGGGGCCCAGACTGTCAGGTTAAGTTCGGCGGTGTCCTACTCTCCCACAACCCTTCGGTTGCAGTACCATCGGCGCAGTCAGGCTTAGCTTCCGGGTTCGGAATGGGACCGGGCGTTTCCCTGACGCTAAAACCACCGAAACACTCCGAAACAACACACACCCACCACCTTTGATGGTGGGGCCGGTGTGGTGTTTCAGAACCGTAGAGTGGATGCGTAACATCTTTGTGGGCAAGTCCTCGGCCTATTAGTACCAGTCAACTCGACAACACATTACTGTGCTTCCATTTCTGGCCTATCAACCCAATCGTCTCTTGGGGGCCTTAACCCACATGGGGTGGGATACCTCATCTTGGAACAGGCTTCCCGCTTAGATGCCTTCAGCGGTTATCCCTTCCGAACATAGCCAACCAGCCATGCCACTGGCGTGACAACTGGCACACCAGAGGTCCGTCCGTCCCGGTCCTCTCGTACTAGGGACAGCCTTCCTCAAGTATCCTGCGCGCGCGGCGGATAGGGACCGAACTGTCTCACGACGTTCTAAACCCAGCTCGCGTGCCGCTTTAATGGGCGAACAGCCCAACCCTTGGGACCTACTCCGGCCCCAGGATGCGACGAGCCGACATCGAGGTGCCAAACCATGCCGTCGATATGGACTCTTGGGCAAGATCAGCCTGTTATCCCCGGGGTACCTTTTATCCGTTGAGCGACACCCCTTCCACCAGGAGGTGCCGGATCACTAGTCCCGACTTTCGTCCCTGCTCGACATGTCTGTCTCACAGTCAAGCTCCCTTGTGCACTTGCACTCGACACCTGATTGCCAACCAGGCTGAGGGAACCTTTGGGCGCCTCCGTTACCCTTTAGGAGGCAACCGCCCCAGTTAAACTACCCATCAGGCACTGTCCCTGAACCAGATCATGGTCCGAGGTTCAGATTCCCAATCCGACCAGAGTGGTATTTCAACAACGACTCCACACCCACTAGCGTGAGCGCTTCACAGTCTCCCACCTATCCTACACAAGCCGAACCGAAAACCAATACCAAACTATAGTAAAGGTCCCGGGGTCTTTCCGTCCTGCCGCGCGTAACGAGCATCTTTACTCGTAATGCAATTTCGCCGGGCCTGTGGTCGAGACAGCCGGAAAGTCGTTACGCCATTCGTGCAGGTCGGAACTTACCCGACAAGGAATTTCGCTACCTTAGGATGGTTATAGTTACCACCGCCGTTTACTGGCGCTTAAATTCTCAGCTTCACCCCCCGAAAGGAGTTAACCGGTCCTCTTAACGTTCCAGCACCGGGCAGGCGTCAGTCCATATACATCGTCTTGCGACTTCGCATGGACCTGTGTTTTTAGTAAACAGTCGCTTTCCGCTGGTCTCTGCGGCCAACCACCCCTCCGTCCGCAAGGGACTTCAAGATGCTTGGCCCCCCTTCTCCCGAAGTTACGGGGGCATTTTGCCGAGTTCCTTAACCACAGTTCACCCGATCGCCTTGGTATTCTCTACCTGACCACCTGTGTTGGTTTGGGGTACGGGCCGTGCATGCACTCACTAGAGGCTTTTCTCGACAGCATAGGATCACCCACTTCGCCTCAAACGGCTACGCATCACGTCTCAGCCCATTGCCATGCGGATTTGCCTACATGACGGCCTACACGCTTACACCAGGACAACCATCGCCTGGCGGAGCTACCTTCCTGCGTCACCCCATCGCTTGACTACTACGGAATCAGGTCCCACGCTCCACACACGGAATCCGTCCGAAGACTTCAACCGCGGCTTCGGGTGGTTAGTGTCAACCGCCTCGCCATGGGCGCACATGCTCGGGTACGGGAATATCAACCCGTTGTCCATCGACTACGCCTGTCGGCCTCGCCTTAGGTCCCGACTTACCCTGGGCGGATTAGCCTGGCCCAGGAACCCTTGGTCATCCGGCGGCAGAGTTTCTCACTCTGCATTCGCTACTCATGCCTGCATTCTCACTCCCGCACCCTCCACGACTCGCTTCCGCGGCCGCTTCCCTGGATGCAGGACGCTCCCCTACCCATCCACACCACTGGACAGTTTCCGAAGAAACCATCGATGTATATGCGTGAATGACACAGCTTCGGCGGTGTGCTTAAGCCCCGCTACATTGTCGGCGCAGGACCACTTGACCAGTGAGCTATTACGCACTCTTTCAAGGGTGGCTGCTTCTAAGCCAACCTCCTGGTTGTCTGGGCAATCCCACATCCTTTCCCACTGAGCACACACTTAGGGGCCTTAGCTGGTGTTCTGGGCTGTTTCCCTCTCGACGACGAAGCTTATCCCCCGCCGTCTCACTGCCGCGCTCTCACTAACCGGTATTCGGAGTTTGGTTGATTTCGGTAACCCGGTAAGGCCCCTAGACCATCCAGTAGCTCTACCCCCGGCAAGAAACACGCGACGCTGCACCTAAATGCATTTCGGGGAGAACCAGCTATCACGGAGTTTGATTGGCCTTTCACCCCTACCCACAGCTCATCCCCTCAGTTTTCAACCTAAGTGGGTTCGGGCCTCCACGACGTCTTACCGTCGCTTCACCCTGGCCATGGGTAGATCACTCCGCTTCGGGTCTAGACCACGCGACTCAATCGCCCTATTCAGACTCGCTTTCGCTACGGCTACCCCACCCGGGTTAACCTCGCCACGCAGCACTAACTCGCAGGCTCATTCTTCAAAAGGCACGCCATCACTCAACAAAGTGAGCTCTGACGGCTTGTAGGCACACGGTTTCAGGTACTCTTTCACTCCCCTCCCGGGGTACTTTTCATCTTTCCCTCACGGTACTCGTCCGCTATCGGTCTTCAGGAAGTATTTAGGCTTACCGGGTGGTCCCGGCAGATTCACAGCAAATTCCACGAGCTCGCTGCTACTCGGGAACACCAAACAAACACACGCAACATGTTTTCGCGTACGGGACTCTCACCCACTCCGGTCCGCCATCCCAAGCGGTTCCACTAACACGCGCGCACATTCCGAGGACTGTCAGATCCTCGACGCTGGGTCCCACAACACCGCCTGCACAACGCCTGACAGCTTGACATGCAAACGGTTTAGCCTCTTCCGCTTTCGCTCGCCACTACTCACGGAATCACTTTTGTTTTCTCTTCCTGCGGGTACTGAGATGTTTCACTTCCCCGCGTTCCCTCCACACCGGCTATATATTCACCGGCGGGTAACACCACATCACTGGTGCTGGGTTTCCCCATTCGGAAATCCTCGGATCACAGCTCGGTTGACAGCTCCCCGAGGCATATCGCAGCCTCCCACGTCCTTCATCGGCTCCTGAAGCCAAGACATCCACCATGTGCCCTTAACAACTTGACCACAAAGATGCTCGCATCCACTCTACAGTTCTCAAACACCACACCAGAAACAACGTGTGTTGCCTCAGGACCCAACAGCGTGCCAGCAAACAACCTGCCCTCCGAGCGCCGGCCGCAGGTTCCACGACCCGCCGAAGCGAGTCAGTACTACCGCGGGCATTGCCCACCAGAACAAGCCTTAACCAGTAGTTCCACAATTCCTTGAGCAAGCCCGGCAACACCGCGTGCGGGTGTCAAACCGTGCCCACCCCACCGAGGTTGGTCCGGGTATCCCGGCCTGGTGGATGTGTTGTGCTCCTTAGAAAGGAGGTGATCCAGCCGCACCTTCCGGTACGGCTACCTTGTTACGACTTCGTCCCAATCGCCAGTCCCACCTTCGACCACTCCCTCCCTTGCGGGTTGGGCCATGGGCTTCGGGTGTTACCGACTTTCATGACGTGACGGGCGGTGTGTACAAGGCCCGGGAACGTATTCACCGCAGCGTTGCTGATCTGCGATTACTAGCGACTCCGACTTCACGCAGTCGAGTTGCAGACTGCGATCCGAACTGAGACCGGCTTTAAGGGATTCGCTCCACCTCGCGGTATCGCAGCCCTCTGTACCAGCCATTGTAGCATGTGTGAAGCCCTGGACATAAGGGGCATGATGACTTGACGTCATCCCCACCTTCCTCCGAGTTGACCCCGGCAGTCTCCCACGAGTCCCCGCCATGACGCGCTGGCAACGTAGGATAAGGGTTGCGCTCGTTGCGGGACTTAACCCAACATCTCACGACACGAGCTGACGACAGCCATGCACCACCTGTACACCAACCACAAGGGAAGCCCCATCTCTGGGGATGTCTGGCGCATGTCAAGCCCAGGTAAGGTTCTTCGCGTTGCATCGAATTAATCCACATGCTCCGCCGCTTGTGCGGGCCCCCGTCAATTCCTTTGAGTTTTAGCCTTGCGGCCGTACTCCCCAGGCGGGGCGCTTAATGCGTTAGCTACGGCACGGACAACGTGGAATGTCGCCCACACCTAGCGCCCAACGTTTACAGCGTGGACTACCAGGGTATCTAATCCTGTTCGCTCCCCACGCTTTCGCTCCTCAGCGTCAGTATCGGCCCAGAGACCCGCCTTCGCCACCGGTGTTCCTCCTGATATCTGCGCATTTCACCGCTACACCAGGAATTCCAGTCTCCCCTGCCGAACTCAAGTCTGCCCGTATCGACTGCACGCTGAAGGTTAAGCCTCCAGATTTCACAGCCGACGCGACAAACCGCCTACGAGCTCTTTACGCCCAATAATTCCGGACAACGCTCGCACCCTACGTATTACCGCGGCTGCTGGCACGTAGTTAGCCGGTGCTTCTTATCCAGGTACCGTCACTTGCGCTTCGTCCCTGGCGAAAGAGGTTTACAACCCGAAGGCCGTCATCCCTCACGCGGCGTCGCTGCATCAGGCTTGCGCCCATTGTGCAATATTCCCCACTGCTGCCTCCCGTAGGAGTCTGGGCCGTGTCTCAGTCCCAGTGTGGCCGGTCACCCTCTCAGGCCGGCTACCCGTCGTCGCCTTGGTAGGCCATTACCCCACCAACAAGCTGATAGGCCGCGGGTTCATCCCATACCGCCGGAACTTTCCACCCCCCACCATGCGGTGGAAGGTCATATCCGGTATTAGACCCAGTTTCCCAGGCTTATCCCAGAGTACAGGGCAGATTACCCACGTGTTACTCACCCGTTCGCCACTCATCCCCGGCCGAAACCGGTTCAGCGTTCGACTTGCATGTGTTAAGCACGCCGCCAGCGTTCGTCCTGAGCCAGGATCAAACTCTCCAACAATGCTGTAAAGTTTGATCGAGACTACTTCTCAATCATTTCTCAAAGGAAACCCCGACGAGGGGGTTTCATATAAGCTCTACTGGCTTAGTTCACTAGCACACTGTTGAGTTCTCAAGCAACACACCCCGAACCAAACCCAACCCCCGTGAGGGCGAGCCTGACCGAAGCGGTCATTCCTAGCAGTTTTTGGTGGGACACCCACTCAATCACCCTAGAGGCGAGAGCTTGGTTCGTGTCCCGGCGGCCGCCCGGTTTCCCTGGCGACTTGGAGAACTTTACACGCCCTCCGAGGGCCCGAAACAGGGGGGTACCTTAACTGCGTTCCCGCAGGTCAGAGCCCCTGTTTCGGGCCGAGGGCGAGATCAGGCCCCGACGCGGACGCCGGCGACCGTGCGCTTGCCCTTGCGGACCACGAGCCAGCGGCCGTGGAGGGCGTCGGAAGCCGAGGGCTTCCACTCCTCGTCGGCGATCTTCACGTTGTTCACGTACGCGCCGCCCTCCTTCACCGTGCGCCGCGCCGCGCCCTTGCTGTCCACCAGTCCCCCGGCGAGCAGCAGGTCGACGATCGTCGCGTCGCCCGCGGGCTCGACCTTGCCGTTCGGGACCTCGGCCATCGCCGCGTCGAGCGTCGGGCCGTCGAGGTCGGTCAGCTCGCCGCGGCCGAACAGGGCCTGGCTCGCCGCGATGACCTGGCGCGTCTGGGCCTCGCCGTGCACCAGGTTCGTGAACTCCTCGGCCAGCCGCTTCTGCGCGGCGCGCAGGTGCGGGCGCTCCTCGGTGTCCTTCGCGAGCTCCTCGATCTCCTCCCGGTCGAGGAAGGTGAACAGGCGCAGGTAGCGGAGCACGTCAGCGTCGCCGACGTTCACGAAGTACTGGTACCAGGCGTACGGCGAGGTCAGCTCCGGGTCGAGCCACACGTCCCCGCCGCCGGTGGACTTGCCGAACTTGCGGCCTTCGGCGTCGGTGACCAGCGGCGCGGTCAGCGCGTGCGCCGTCCCGCCTTCGACGCGGCGGATCAGATCCACTCCGCCGACGAGGTTGCCCCACTGGTCCGAGCCGCCGACCTGCAGCTTGCATCCGTGCTTGCGGTACAGCTCCAGGTAGTCCTGCGACTGCAGCAGCAGGTAGCTGAACTCGGTGTAGGACATGCCGTCGCCCTCGAGGCGGCGTTTGACCGTCTCCCGGTTCAGCATCACGTTCACCGAGAAGTGCTTGCCGACGTCCCGCAGGAACTCCAGCGTGTTCTGCTTCGAGGTCCAGTCGAGGTTGTTCTCGACGATCGCGCCGGTCGGCGAATCGTCGAAGTCCACGAACCGCTCCAGCTGCCCGCGGATCCGCCCGGCCCAGTCGGCGACGACGTCCAGGGTGTTCAGCGTGCGCTCCCCGTTGTCGCGGGGGTCGCCGATCATCCCGGTGGCGCCGCCCGCCAGCACGATCGGCCGGTGCCCGGCGCGCTGGAACCGCTTGAGCATCAGCAGCGGGACGAGGTTGCCGGCGTGCAGGCTGGGCGCGGTCGGGTCGAAGCCGCAATAGAGCGTGAGAGGGCCGCGGTCGAGTTCTCGGCGCAGGGCGTCGATGTCGGTGGATTGCGCGATCAGGCCGCGCCAGGACAACTCGTCAAGGATGTGCTCACTCACACCTGTAGATGATCCCCCACCAGGTCAAACGACTATCCCGCGGGTCGCACCTGCCGGCGTTTCCCGCCGCGGCGGTAGGTCGAGACGGCTGGTGAGCCGTCGATCCAGAACCGCCACGGCGTGTCCATCGCCATCGCGACGCCGACGCGCGGGCCGGTGCGCACGTTGTCCGCGGGCACGCGTTCGCCGGCGAGCAGCCGCACCGGCGATTCCGGGTCGGTGAGATCGAGCCCGTTCTGCTCGCGGGCGAGACCCAGCACGGAGGTGAGGATGGCCGGGCCTTTGGCGAGCTCGCCGTTGCCGCGCGCGTTCGGCCGCCGCTTCCGCACGATGTCCGCGCCCTCGACGACCTCGCCGGCGCGCAGCAGCACCGCGCCCGGCTGGCCGTCCTCGGTGCCGACGACGTTCGCGCAGAAGTGCATGCCGTAGACGAAGTACACGTAGAGGTGCCCGGCCGGACCCCACATCACCGCGTTGCGCGGGGTTTTCCCGCGGTAGCAATGCGAAGCGGGATCGTCGAGCCCGCGATAGGCCTCGACCTCGACGAGCCGCACCCCGACCCGGCCCTCGGGCGCGTCGGCCTCGAGGACGGCACCGAGCAGCAGCCGAGCCAGGTCGACCGGGTCCAGTGCCAGTTCTTCGCGCCGGAACAACCGGTCCACACGCACTCCCCTCGTCAGGCCGCCAGCCTAACCAGCGGCCTGGCGACAGATCACTTCAGCCACTGCCGATGCGCCGCGACGCGCTCGACCAGGCGCTCCCGCTGCTCGGCGACCCGGTCCGGCGCGGTGCCGCCGCGAGCATCGCGCGAACGCACCGAGCCTTCGACGGTGAGGACTTCGCGCACCGCCGGGGTGAGCGCCGGGTTGATGGCCTGGAACTCCTCGTCGGTCAGCTCGTCGAGCCCGGCCCCGCGCGCCTCCGCGACCCGCACGCTCTCCCCCGCCGCCTCGTGCGCGACGCGGAACGGCACGCCCTGGCGCACCAGCCATTCGGCGATGTCGGTGGCGAGGGTGAACCCGGCGGGAGCCAGTTCGGCGAGCCGCTCGGTGTGGAAGGTGAGCGTGCCGAGCATCCCCGCGATCGCCGGGAAGAGCAGCTCCAGCTGTTCGACCGAGTCGAACACCGGCTCCTTGTCCTCCTGCAGATCGCGGTTGTACGCGAGCGGCTGCGCCTTGAGCGTGGCGAGCAGGCCGGTGAGGTTGCCGATCAGCCGTCCGGCCTTGCCGCGGGTCAGCTCCGCGACGTCCGGGTTCTTCTTCTGCGGCATGATCGAGCTGCCGGTGGCCCACGCGTCGTCCAGCGTGACGTAGCCGAACTCGGCGGTGTTCCAGATGATCACCTCTTCGGCGATCCGCGACAGGTTGACCGCGAGCATCGCGACGGCGAACGCGAACTCGGCGACGAAATCGCGCGAGGCGGTGCCGTCGATCGAGTTCTCCACGCTGGTGTCGAAGCCCAGTTCGGCGGCCACGGCTTCCGGGTCGAGGCCGAGCGACGAACCGGCGAGCGCGCCCGAACCGTACGGCGATTCCGCGGTGCGGGCGTCCCAGTCGCGCAGGCGGGAGACGTCGCGCAGCAGCGACTGGCCGTGGGCCATCAGGTGGTGCGCGAGCAGAACCGGCTGCGCGTGCTGCAGGTGGGTACGCCCGGGCAGGATCGCGTCCGGGTGGCGGGACGCCTGCGACACGAGCGCGTCGATCACGTCGAGCGTGCCCGCGACCACCCGGCGCGCGGCGTCGCGCAGCCACATCCGGAACAGCGTCGCGACCTGGTCGTTGCGGGAACGACCTGCCCGCAGCTTGCCGCCCAGTTCGGCGCCGGCGCGCTCGAGCAGACCGCGTTCGAGCGCGGTGTGCACGTCCTCGTCGGCGATCGTCGGGGTGAACGCGCCGGACGCGACGTCCTGCGCCAGCGTGTCGAGCGCGTCGAGCATCCCGGTCAGTTCCGCTTCGGTGAGCAGACCCGCCTTGTTCAGCACGCGGGCGTGCGCGCGCGATCCGGCGATGTCGTAGGGCGCCAGGCGCCAGTCGAAGTGGGTCGAGGCGCTCAGCGCCGCCATCGCCTCGGCCGGCCCGCTGGCGAACCGGCCGCCCCACAGCTGCACCGGCTGGTCTTTCCCGCTCACGTTCTGCCTCTCTCGTCCGGCGTCTCAGGACGCCTGGGTGCTCGGATGCTGGGTGTTTCCCAGCGGAGTCTGCCCGGTCGCGCGGCGGTGCCGCCGTCCGACCGGGCGAAGCCGCCTCCCGGGGAGGCCGGCCACGGTCGCGCTGCCCGCGTGCAGCACCAGCCGCACCTCGCCGGACACGCGCTCCTGCGCCCGCCGGACGAACGCGTCCAGCGGCTCGCGCAGCGGCGAGAACCACAATCCGTCGTGGACCAGTTCGGCCCACCGGCGGTCGACGCCGCGTTTGAACCTCGCCAGATCACGGTCGAGCGTGACCGATTCCAGCTCCTGGTGCGCGGCGATCAGCACCGCCGCACCCGGTACGTCGTAAGCCTCGAACCGGCCGATCCCGTGCGGCCCGGCCCGATGTCCGAGCCGCTGCACCGCCTCGGCGACGCTGACCGTCTCGCCGTCGACTGCCACCGGCACGCCTTGCTCGAAAGTGACGACGACCTCGTCCGGCATGCCGAGGTTCACTACGGCGTCCTCGGTCCAGCGGTAACCGTCGTCCGCGGTCCGGCCCCACAAAGTCCGGCTCGTCGACAGTTCTTGCTCGCCGCGAACATCGAGTTCGACGATCTCGAGGTCCGGAGCGAGTGCCGCGATCATGCTGGACAACGTGTCTCCGCCACCGTGTGCGACGGCCGATGCGTTCCGGTCCCTCGCGGTCGCGACGAGCTGGCTTGCCAGCAGCGGCCGGGCCAGCGCTTCGACCAGCGGGTGCCGGTCGAGAATCAGCGCATTCGCTTGCAGCGCAAGCAAACAGTAGCCGTTCGCGAGCTCCTCTCGGACATCCGCGACCACGATCTCAGCGGCCCCGTCGGCCATCGCCTGCCGCCGGAGCGCGCACAGATCCACGTCGCCTGAACCGAAATCCACGGCGGCCGCGACCACTTCGCCTTGTTCCTGAAGGAGACTCACCGCGGATGAGGAGCCGTGCCCGCCCGGATAGGCGAGCACGACCCGCCGGGTCACGGCTCGTTTCCTTCCGCCGAACCTTGGGCGAGCGCGGTGAACCGCTCGGCGAGGTCTCGTCCGGTGAGCGGTTCGCGCGCGATCACCGCTACCGTGTCGTCGCCCGCGATCGACCCGACGACCTCCTCCAGCGCGGCCCGGTCGATCGCGCTCGCGAGGAACTGCGCGGCGCCCGGCGGCGTGCGCAGCACGGTGAGGTTGCCCGACGAATCCGCCGACACCATCAGTTCGGCGAGCAGCCGGGACAGCCGCGAGGTGCCGCCCTGGACGCCGCGCACGGGACTGCCGTCCTCGGGGATGACGTAGACCGGCGCGCCCGAGTCGGCGCCGCGCAGCTTGATCGCGCCGAGTTCGTCGAGGTCGCGCGACAGCGTCGCCTGGGTGACCTCGATCCCCTCGGCGGCGAGCAGCCGCGCGAGCTCCGTCTGGCTGCGGATGGCCATCGTGGACACCAGCTCGGTGATCCGCGCCTGGCGCCCGACCCGGCTGCTGGTCATCGGCCGTTCTGCCCGAACAGCCAGACCAGCAGGGCTTTCTGCGCGTGCAGCCGGTTCTCCGCCTCGTCCCACACCGCGCTGGCCGGGCCGTCGAGCACCTCGTCGGTGATCTCCCAGCCGCGGTGCGCGGGCAGGCAGTGCAGCACGATCGCCTCGTCGGCGGCGCGCTTCAGCAACGCGGCGTTGATCTGCAGCGCGCGGAACGGGCCGACCCGGTCGAGGCCGTCGTTCTCCTGGCCCATCGACGTCCAGGTGTCGGTGACCAGCACGTCCGAACCGTCGACGGCCTCGTGCGCGTCGGTGTAGACAGTCGCGCTGCCGCCGGTTTCGGTTCCGCGCTGCTTGGCGTCGAGCATCACCTGCTGGTCGGGCTGGAACCCCTCCGGCGACACGACGCGCACGTTCATCCCGGCCGTCGTGCCGCCGAGCAGCAGCGAATGCGCCATGTTGTTGGCGCCGTCGCCGAGGTAGGTGAGCGTGAGCCCGGCGAGCTTCCCCTTGCGCTCGCGGATGGTCATCAGGTCCGTGAGCACCTGGCACGGGTGGAACTCGTCGGTGAGCGCGTTGACGATCGGGATCGACGCGACCGACGCCATCGAGTCGATGCGCTTCTGCGCGAAGGTGCGCCACACGACGGCGTCGACGTAGCGCGACAGCACGCGCGAGGTGTCCTCGATGGTCTCCTCGCGGCCGAGCTGCATCGAACGGCCGTCGACGATCACCGGATGCCCGCCGAGCTGGCTGATGCCGACCTCGAACGAGAACCGGGTGCGGGTGGAGTTCTTCTCGAAGATCGCGGCCACCGTGGAGCCGGCGAGCGCCTTCGTGCCGAGCGGGTCGGCTTTCAGCTGGTCCGCGAGGTCGAGCAGAGCGGCCTGCTCGGCCGGGGTGACGTCGTCGTCGCGGAGGAAATGGCGGGGCATCAGTCGGATTCCTTCGTGGTGGTGGAGTCGAGCACGCCCGGGAGGGCGGAGAGGAAGCCCTGCGCCTGCTGCTCGTCGAGCACGAGCGGCGGGGCGAGCCGGACAGTGTCCGGGGCGACCGGGTTGACGAGGTAGCCAGCTTCCTGCGCGGCCTTAGCGACCGCCGCGGAAACCGGCTTCCGCAGGCCGATGCCGAGCAGCAGCCCCGCGCCGCGGACGCCGGACACGAGCGGGTGGCCGAGCGCCTCGACTCCCGCGGCGAGATCCTTGCCCAGCGCGGAAACGTGGTCGAGCAGGTCGTCCCGGACGATGGTGCGCAGCACGGCCAGCCCGGCCGCGCAGCACACCGGGTTGCCGCCGAAGGTCGTGCCGTGCTGGCCCGGCTTCAGCAGGTCGCCCGCCGCGCCGACGCCGATCACCGCGCCGAGCGGAAGCCCGCCGCCGAGACCCTTCGCGAGCGTGATCACGTCCGGCACGATCCCGGCCTGCTGGAAGCCGAACCACGTGCCGAGCCTGCCGATCCCGGTCTGCACCTCGTCGAGGACGAGCAGCGCACCGGCGGCCTTGGTGATCTCGCGAGCCGCGTGCAGGTAGCCGTCCGGAGCCGGGATCACCCCGGCCTCGCCGAGCACCGGCTCCAGGAAGACGGCGGCGGTCTCGCCGTCCACGGCAGCCCGCAACGCGTCGACGTCGCCGTAGGGAACGTGCGTGACGCCCGGAACCAGCGGCTCGAACGCCTCGCGCTTCGACGGCTGCCCGGTGAGCGACAGCGCGCCCATGGTGCGGCCGTGGAACGCGCCCTCCGCCGCGACGACCTTGCTGCGGCCAGTGAGCCGGGTGATCTTCAGCGCGGCCTCGTTCGCCTCTGCGCCGGAGTTGACGAACAGGACTTTCCCTTGCCCGTTCAGGCCCGCGACGTCGAGCAGGGTTTCGGCGAGTTCGACCGCGACCGGGTTCACGTACAGGTTCGACGTGTGCCCCAGCTTCGAGATCTGCTCGGTGACCGCGCGCACCACCTCCGGGTGGGCGTGGCCGAGCGCGTTCACCGCGATGCCGCCGACCAGGTCGACGTACTCGGCGCCGTCCGCGTCCCACACTCGCGCGCCTTCGCCGCGCACCAGGGTCAGGCCGGGGGTTCCGTAGTTGTCCATGACAGCCGACTGCCAGTGCTGCTGGCCGTCCGCATTGGACTTGAGGGTAGTCACGCGTGCTCCGTTCCGGGGTGCGCTGCCTCGGGCAGCACCATGGTGCCGATGCCGCGCGAGGTGAAGACCTCGAGCAGCACCGAATGGGCGAGCCTGCCGTCGATGACGTGGGCGCCGCGCACGCCGCCGCGCACCGCGCGCACGCACGCCTCCATCTTCGGGATCATGCCGCTGGCCAGGCCGGGCAGCATGCGTTCGAGACGGTCGACGGGGATCCGGTCGATCAGCGACGACCGGTCCGGCCAGTTGGCGTAAAGGCCTTCGACGTCGGTGAGCACGACGAGCTTCTCCGCGCCGAGCGCCGCGGCGAGCGCGCCCGCGGCGGTGTCGGCGTTGACGTTGTGCACCACGCCGTCGATGTCGGGGGCGACCGTGGACACCACCGGGATGCGGCCGGCGTTCACGATGTCGAGCACCGCGGCCGGGTTCACCTCGGCGACCTCGCCCACGAGGCCGATGTCCACCTGCTCACCGTCCACAGTGGCCTGTTTGCGCTCGGCGGTGAACAGCCGCGCGTCCTCGCCGGAAATGCCGACCGCGTACGGTCCGTGCGCGTTGATCAGGCCGACCAGCTCGCGGCTCACCTGCCCGACGAGCACCATGCGCACAATGTCCATGGTCTCCGGCGTGGTGACGCGCAGCCCGCCCTTGAACTCCCCCGGCACGCCGAGCCGGGACAGCATCGCGCTGATCTGCGGGCCGCCGCCGTGCACGACCACCGGGTGCAGCCCGGCCAGCCGCAGGAACACCATGTCCTCGGCGAACGCGGCCTTCAGCTGGTCGTCGATCATCGCGTTGCCGCCGTACTTGACCACGACGGTCGCGCCGTTGAACCGCTGCAGCCACGGCAGCGCTTCGATCAGCACCCCGGCCTTCTCGGCCGCGCTGGCGAGCCGTTCGTCCGCGGAGACGAGCCTTCCGGTATCCGTCATGACGAGTACGCGCTGTTCTCTTCGACGTACGCGTGCGAGAGGTCGGTGGTGTAAATCGTGGCCTCGCCCGAACCGACGCCGAGATCCACGACAACGTCGATCGCTCGCCCGGACAGATCGGCCGCCGACCGGTCCTCGGCCGTGGTGCCGCCCGCGAACAACGTGACGCCGTTGATCGCGATCGACACCGTCTCGGGGTCGATCCGCGCCGGTGCGCGGCCGAGCGCCATCGCGATGCGGCCCCAGTTGGGATCGGACCCGAACAAGGCGGTCTTGACCAGGTTGTCCTCGGCGATCGTCCGAGCCACGACGATCGCGTCGGCTTCGGACGCGGCACCCTTCACCGTGACGTCGACGTCCTTGGTGGCGCCTTCGGAATCGGCCCGCAGCTGCAGCACCAGGTCGTGGCTGACCTTGGTGAGCAGCTCGGTCAGCTCGGCTTCGGTCGGCTCCACCCCGCTCGCGCCCGAGGCGAGCACGAGCACGGTGTCGTTGGTCGACGTCCCGCCGTCCACGTCGAGCCGATCGAACGTGACGTGCGTGGCGGCGCGCAGCGCACGGTCGAGAGTTTCCTTGTCCGCCACGGCATCCGTGGTCAGCACGGACAGCATCGTCGCCAGGTTCGGCGCGAGCATCCCCGCGCCCTTGGCGAACCCGCCGACGCTCCACCCGGAGTCGTGCCGGGCGAACGCCTGCTTCGGCTTGGTGTCGGTGGTCATGACGCCGGTAGCCGCGTTGAGCGCCGCTTCCGGGCCGGCGTCCAGCGCCTTGACCGCACTGTCCACACCGGACAGAACGGCGGGCATCGGCAGCCGCTCGCCGATCAGGCCGGTGGAACACACCGCGACCTCGATCGCGCCGGCGCCCAGCACCTCGGCGACCTTTTCCGCGGTGGCGTGCGTGTCCTGGAACCCGCCCGGCCCGGTCGCCGCGTTCGCCCCGCCGGAGTTGAGCACGACGGCCTTCAGCTTCTGCTGCTTCAGTACTTCTTGCGACCACAGCACCGGCGCGGCTTTGATCACGTTGCGGGTGAACACGCCCGCCGCGACGTCGAGCGGGCCGTCGTTGACGACCAGCGAGAGGTCGAGCGCGCCGGAGGCTTTGATCCCGGCGGCCACGCCGGCGGCGCGGAAACCCTTCGGTCCGGTGACGGTCACGGTGCCACTCCCACGGTGGAAAGTCCGGTGGCCTCGGGGAAACCGAGCGCCAGGTTCATCGACTGGACGGCACCGCCCGCGGTGCCCTTGGTGAGGTTGTCGATCGACGTGACGACGACCAGCCTGCCCGCGCCGTCGTCGATCCCGAGCTGGAGCTGGACGTTGTTCGAGCCGACCGTGGCCGCGGTCGTCGGCCAGGTCCCTTCGGGCAGCACCTGGACGAACGGCTCCGCGTCGTAGGCCTTCTCGTAGACCGCGCGCGCGGCGGCCTCGTCGACATCGCCCGCGAGCTGAGCGCTCGCCGTCGTCAGAATGCCGCGCGGCATCGGCGCGAGCACCGGCGTGAACGAAACGGTCACCGGCTTGCCCGCCGCGCCCGAGAGGTTCTGCACGAACTCCGGCGTGTGCCGATGCGCACCGGCGACGCCGTACGCGCTCGCGTTGCCCATGACCTCGGACCCGAGCAGGTTCGGCTTCAGGCTCTTGCCCGCACCGGACGTCCCCGTCACCGACACCACGGTGACCGCGGGCTCGATCAGCCCCGCCGCCAACGCCGGGGCCAGCGCCAGCGACCCGCCGGTCGGGAAGCAACCCGGAACCGCGATCCTCTTGGTCCCCACGAGCTTCTCGCGCGCACCAGGCAGCTCGGGCATCCCGTAGGGCCATTGCCCCGCGTGCTCGCCGGAGTACCACCGTCGCCAGTCCACCGCGTCCGCGAGCCGATGGTCGGCCCCAAGATCGACCACGAGCACGTCCGGCCCGAGCTGCGCCGCGATCTCGGCCGAGTGGCCGTGCGGCAGAGCAAGGAACACGACGTCGTGGCCCGCGAGCGTCTCCGCGTTCGTCTCGAGCAGCACCCGCCCGGCCAGCGGAGCGAGGTGCGGCTGGTGCGTGCCCAGCGTCGTCCCCGCGCTGCTCGCCGCCGTGAGAGCGCCGATCTCGACCTCGGGATGGGTCAGGAGCAGGCGCAGCAGTTCGCCGCCCGCGTACCCGCTGGCACCGGCTACCGCGATCTTCACCGTCATACGAATGATTATGCACGAGCGTGCAAGCTCAAACAAAGAGGGTTTGCTCACCCTGACCGTCCCCTCCCCGGGACTTCCGTGGATTCCCTACGTTCTCCAGGCTTTTTCCGCCGCCGCGATGGAATGGATCAGCCCTGATCGACGGCGTGCCGATGCGGTTCCGCGGCGGCAGGACTTCCGGCCGGGCTAGACGACGGGTTCCTGGCCCGCGCCAAACGACCGAGTCGCCTGAACAGGCGGACTCGTCAGCCGCGCGAGCTGGGTGCACGAGTTGTTCCAGCCCGCCGAGCCGCCCAGCCAAGACCGCTCAGCAACGCGCATCGTTCAACCGTTCGAACCTGCCTCCTTGACCGCCTGCCTTGTACCTGAGCCACCAGACCTGCGCGGGCACCACCTGTTCCGCGCCCGCCGCTCACCCCGGCACCTCAGCCGCGTGTCCGGCACCCACCGTCGCCCCGGAGCCACGCCGCAAATCCGGCGCACGCCACCAGTCCCGCGCATGCCGCCCGCTCTGGACCCAATCCGTCACTCCGGCACCCACCACTCGCCACGGAACCTATGCCGTAAGTTCCGCGCGAGCGCCGCTCGCCCGGGAGCCCACGCCACAGTCCCGCGCGCATGCCGCTCGCCTCGAGACCCACGCCGCAAGTCCCGCGCTGCGGAACCCGCGCCACAAGTCCTGCGCACGCCGCGTCGCGGAACCCGCGCCAGAAATCCAGCGCGCACACCACCGATCCCGGAGCCCAAGCCCCAGTCCGGCAAGCAGCCACCGCCACGCCGGGCCCGCCTCGGGATGCGAACCCGGCGGGCACTCGTCAGTCCACTCCCTCCTCCGCTTCGCGCAGACTCGGCGGTGTGGGCAAATGATTTCCCGGATGTTCCGGATCGCACCCGACCCTGGGCAGCCGCGCCCGGATCCCGCCGGGCGTTCGCGCGAAATGGCGCGCCAGTTCGGTCACCGAATCCCCGGCGAGCCAGCGGGCCTCCAGGTCCGCGTCCATCTCGTCGGTCCACGGCCGCCCCTGCTGGGCCGGGCGTCCGCGCGATCTTCGCCGCGTGCCGCCGCCCGCGAAGGTGCGCAGGCTCGTGTCGAGCAGTTCCGCGACGGTCGCCACGGACGTCACGTCGAGTTCGAGCCTGCCCTCGACGACGGGTTCGCCGTCCGGCCGTTCTCCGCCGACCGTGACGGTGACCCGCTCGGGCTCGCCGTCCTCGGTGCGGGTGACGACGGCGACCTGGTACTGGACATCTCCTGACCGGACCTCGGTCCGGTGCTCCTGAATGATCGTCATGGCCGCGAAGGTATCCGCGACCCCCGACAATTTTCGATCACTTAACGCGATCGGGTGACTGCGGTCCGAAATTGTCAGACCCCCGTCGTAGCGTCCCCGGCGACCCGAAAACGACCGAGGGGGCTCGATGGACCAGCGGAAAAGAACAATGCCCCGGCCTGGCAGACCAGGCCGGGGCACCGAGCAGGACAACTCAGAAACGCAGCAGACCGGCAAGCAGGCCCTGCTTCTCCTCCGCCGCGGCCTTCGCCGCAGCATCGGCCTTCTGCTGCGCATCGGAAGCGACCGGAGACGGAACCGGCTGCGGCACCGCGGCGCACTGGACGTCGGAGCGGTCGCCTCGCACCCGCTTCGGCAACGCGCCGGTGGCGAGGTAGTCAGCAACCCTGTCGTCCACGCACGAAACCCCGGAGAGCGATCCGGCGTGCGTCGTCCCGCCGGGCGCGCTGATGAGGCTCGAGCGCGGGTAGCGCTTGCGCACTTCGAGGCTGCCCGAGTACGGCGTCGCCGCGTCGAGTTCCTCGCTGATCAGGAGCGCGCCGCTCGCCTTCGAGCCGTCGATGTCCACCGGCTTGCCCGGCTTCGCGGGCCAGTTCAGGCAGGTCGCGTTGTACCAGGTGTTGCTCCAGGTCTCGAAAGGCGCGCGGGTGTGGGTGGCCCAGGCGTCGCGGCGCCAGCGGTCCCAGTCCTGCGGCCACTGGACATCGGTGCACTGCACCGCGTTGTAAACCGCGTAGCCGTTGTCGTCGCCGGGCGCGTTCGACTTGTCGTACAACGCTTTCAGCGTCTGCCAGTCACCGCGGTGCACCCATCCGTCGAAGGCCTTGGCCATGTCTTCCCAGCCGAACACGTAGTAGCCGGCTTGAAGGAAGATGTCGGTCCACTCGTCGCCGCCGATCACGCCGCCCGCCGGGGCGCGGTCGAGCTTCCGCTGCTGGGCGTACCAGAGCTGCTCGACGGCCGAACCGGTCTTGCCGAGGTGGTAGACGTTGTCGTACTTCGCGAGCCAGTCGAAGTAGATCTTGATGTTGCGGTCGAAGGCGACGTCCTGATCCAGGTTGGCGTCGTACCAGACCTTGCGCGGGTCGACGTTCCCGTCGAGCACCATCCGGCGCATGCGTTCCGGGTACAGCGTGCTGTACACCTGCCCGAGGTAAGTGCCGTAAGAGAAGCCGTAGTAGTTGATCTGCTTCTGGCCCAGCGCCTTGCGGAGGCTTTCCATGTCCTGCGCGACGTCAGTGGTCTTGATGTGCTCGAGCAGCGGGCCGTTCTTCGCGCAGGCCTCGGCGTAGCCCTTCGTGCGAGCGCGCCAGGTGTTCTCCAGCTGCGGGGTCTTCGGCACGTAAGCCGGACGGACAGGAGCGAAGTAGTTCCCGTCGCACGTGAGCGCCGGTTTGCTGGAGCCGACACCGCGAGGGTCGAAGCCGATCCAGTCGTAGCTGTCTCCGGCGTGCTTCGGCACATTCCGGCCGAGCACCGAAAGACCGAGGCCGGAGCCTCCCGGCCCGCCCGGGTTCACCAGCAGCACGCCCTGGAACTTCGCGGTCTTGTGCTTCACCCGGGAAACGGCGATCTGCGCCTTCTCACCCGACGGCTGCGCGTAATCCATCGGGACCTCCAGGAATCCGCATTCGGCTCCCGCCTTGGCGAGTCCCGGTGCGGAACACGGTCCCCACTTGATCGGCGGCGGCGCGTAGCCCGGCCCTTCGGGCTGCACCGCGGTGGCGGCGGGTGCGACAGCCAGCGTTCCGGCCGCGACAGCGGCGGCGGCCAGCGCGGTGACGATTTTCCTCACAGTGGTCCTTTGCGTCCGACGGCAACCAGGGCTCGTCGAAGCTACCGGCTGCGCGGCAGAATCTCGTTTCCCGACACGAGCCGCGCTGTCCCCCGATCGTCGGGATCCGAGACGACGGAGGTGGTCCTCAATGGGTGCGGGCGAAGCCTTGATCACGGCGGCGCGAACCGGGCTGGCCGAGCTGGCGGACCCGGTCAAAGCGCCGGAGATGCAGGCGTACATGAAGTCCGCGATGCCGTTTCGCGGGGTGCCGAAACCGCCGCGCGGCAAGCTCATGAAGACGGTCTTGGCCGAGCATGTTCTGCCCGATCGAGTGACATACGTCGAGACCGTCCTCGCGTTGTGGCGGGAAGCGGAATACCGCGAGGAGCGGTACGCGGCGATCGATCTCTCCGGGCACCGCGCCTACCGGCAATGGCAGGACCCGGAACTGCTGGAGATGTACGACGAGCTGATCGTCACCGGTGCGTGGTGGGACCACGTCGACGAGGTCGCGATCCGCCGGGTCGGGCCGATCCTGCGCGAGCACCGGGCGGCGGTCACGCCGGTTCTGCGCCGCTGGATGACAGACGCTGATCGCTGGCGCCGGCGGACGGCGGTGATCTGTCAGGTCAGCGCGAAGGGCGAGGTGGACCAGAAGCTGCTCGCCGACGCGATCGAGGCGAACCTCGAGGACCGGGATTTCTTTCTCCGCAAGGGAATCGGCTGGGCACTGCGGGATCACGCTCGTGCCGAGCCGGAGTGGGTCCGCGCGTTCGTCCGTGCACACCCGGGGTTGTCCCCGCTGTCCGTCCGGGAGGCGATGAAGCACCTCAGCTGAAGCGAACCGTTCGAGGAAAAGGAAAGGAGGGTGCCATGACACCAGCGCTCCCCCGCCCCGGCTGACCGGCCGGTGGCCGGAGCGCGGGACGGGGACAGCGTCGGATCAGGCGCGGAGCGTCGCTCCGAAGCGCTCGCCGGCAGCGGCGACCGCGGCGTCGCGGGCCTTGGTGGCCTCGTCGACGGTCAAGGTGCGGTCCGCGGCGCGGAAGCGGAGCTTGTACGCCAGGGAACGCTTGCCTTCGCCGAGCTGCTCGCCGGCGTAGACGTCGAAGAGGGTGATCTCCTCGAGCAGTTCGCCCGCACCTTCGCGGAGCACGTCGGCGAGGTCGGCGGACGGGACGTCCGTGCCGGCGACCAGTGCGACGTCCAGCAGCACCGGCGGGTAGGCCGAGATGCTGGGCGCCGGACGGGAGTCGGGCAGCGGGATCGCGTCCAGGTCGAGTTCCATGGCGACCGTGCGCGGCGGCAGGCCGAGGGCCTCGACGACCTTCGGGTGCAGTTCGCCCGCGTGGCCGACCGGCCAGTCGCCGACGCGCAGCTGGGCGCACCGGCCCGGGTGCCACGGCAGCAGGTCGGCGGCCTGCACGGTGAGCTGCACGCCGGCGGCATCGGCCACGAGGCGCGCGGCCTGCACGGCGTCGGCCCAGCCTGCCTGGTCGCCCTTGCCCCACCAGCCGGCGCGCGGGCGCTGGCCGCTGAGGACGACGGCGACGTGCACCGGCTGCGCGGGCACGGCGGCCTCCAGCACGGCGAGGTCCTCGTCGCTCGGGCGGTGCTCGACGCCGAGGTCCGGGACCTTGAGCTGGTTCGGCTTCGGCAGCACGACCTGGCCGACGTGGAACAGCGACACGTCCTTCAGGCCGCGGGAAACGTTGCGCTGCAACGTCTCCAGCAGACCCGGCAGGAGGGTGGTCGCCATCCGGTCGTGGTCGGCTTCGAGCGGGTTCTGCACGCGCACCGTCGTGCGGCGGATGTCGTCCTCGGGCAGGCCGAAGGCGTCCCACACGGCGTCGCCGATGAACGGGAACGGGCGCACCTCGACGTAGCCCGCCTCGGCGAGCGCGCCGGACACCGCGCGGCGGCGGCGCTGGGCGTCGGTGAGGCCGCGGCCCGCGGGCGCGGCGGGCAGGACCGACGGGATGCTGTCGTAGCCCTCGAGCCGCAGGACCTCCTCGACGAGGTCGGCGGGCTGCACGAGGTCACCGCGCCAGCTCGGCGGGGTCGCGGTGACCAGGCCGACGCCCTGGTCGCTCGTGCTGAGCTGGACCTTGCAGCCGATCTGGCCGAGCCGCCGGACCGTGACGCCGCGTTCGTAGCGGACGCCGGCGACCTGGTCGGGCAGGTTGATCGGCATGGTCACCGGAGCGTGCGGGGCGACGCCGCCGACGTCGGTGCGGCCCGGGCGGATCGCGCCGTCGCCGTACTGGCGCAGCAGCCGCGCGGCGAGTTCCACCGCGGCCGCGCACAGCGCCGGGTCGGTGTAGCGCTCGAAGCGCTTCGCCGCCTCGGAGAACAGCTTGTGCCGGCGCGCGGTGCGGCTGATCGACGCCGGGTTCCAGTGCGCCGCCTCGAGCAGCACGTCCGTGCTCTCCGGCGTGATCTCCGTGCTGGCGCCGCCCATCGTGCCGGCGAGGGAGATGACGCCGCTGTCGTCGGCGATCACGATGTCGTCCGCGTCGAGGGTGCGCTCGACGTCGTCGAGCGTGGTGAGCTTCTCCCCCGCCTTCGCGCGGCGGACCACCAGGTCGCCCTGGATGGAGCCGGTCGCGAACGCGTGCAGCGGGTGGCCGAGTTCGAGCATCACGTAGTTGGTGACGTCGACCGCAAGGGAGATGGACCGGATGCCGGCCAGCATCAGCCTGCGGCGGATCCGCCACGGCGTCGGCGCGGTCGCGTCGAGACCGGTGACGCGGCGCAGCACGAACCGCGGGCAGCCCTCGGGGTCCTCGACCCGGACCGGCCACGCTTCGCCCTCGGCTTCCGGGAAGTTGTCGAGCATCGCCGGGTCGCCGAAGGGCACGTCGAGCGCGTTCGACAGTTCGCGCGCCAGGCCGCGGATCGACAGCGCGTAGCCGCGGTCCGGGGTCGGCGTGACCTCGATGACGGTGTCGTCGAGGCCGAGCAGGTCCTTCGCGTCGTCGCCGGGGCTCGCCGTGCCCGGCGGGAGCACGAGGATGCCGCTGTGGTCGTCGCCGAGGCCGAGTTCGGCCGCCGAGCAGATCATGCCGTCGCTGACCTTGCCGTACGTCTTGCGCGCGGCGATCTCGAAATCGCCCGGCAGGACCACGCCCGGCAGCGCGACCACGACGAGGTCGCCCTCGGCGAAGTTGCTCGCGCCGCAGACGATGCCGCGTGTCTTGATGCCGTGCGGGCCTTCGTTCTCGAGCGGGCCGTCGTCCTCGTCGTCGTCCTCTTCGGACAGTTCGGCGTCGTCGGGCTCCGGGTCGGGTTCCTCGCCGACCTCGACGCGGCAGAACCGCACCGGCTTCTTGAAGCCGGTCAGCTCCTCGATCTCCGCGACGCGGCCGACCACGAGCGGGCCGGTCACCGGGCCGAGCTTGCTGAGCTCGTCGACCTCGATCCCGATCCGCACGAAGGCGTCGGCCAGGTCTTGCGGCGTGACGTCGGCATCCACCTCGAGATGCTCGGTCAGCCAGCTCACCGGGACTCGCACTACGCCTCCGTTCCGAAGGGAAGGGTGAACCGGACGTCGCCTTCGACCATGTCGCGCATGTCCGGGATGCCGTTGCGGAACTGCAGGGTCCGCTCGATGCCCATGCCGAACGCGAAGCCGGAGTAGACCTCGGGGTCGACGCCGCACGCGCGCAGGACGTTCGGGTTGACCATGCCGCAGCCGCCCCATTCGACCCAGCCGGGGCCGCCCTTCTTCTCCTCGAACCAGACATCGACCTCCGCCGACGGCTCGGTGAACGGGAAGAAGTGCGGGCGCAGCCGCGTCGTGGAGCTCTCGCCGAACATCGCGCGGGCGAACGCGTCGAGCGTGCCCTTGAGGTGCGCCATGGTCAGGCCCTTGTCGACGGCGAGGCCTTCGACCTGGGTGAACACCGGCGTGTGCGTGGAGTCGAGTTCGTCGGTGCGGTAGGTGCGGCCCGGGCACACGACGTACACCGGCAGGTCGCGGTGCAGCAGGCTGCGGGCCTGCACCGGCGAGGTGTGCGTGCGCAGCACCAGGCCGGAGCCTTCCTCGCCGACATAGAACGTGTCCTGCAGCTGGCGCGCCGGGTGGTCCTTGCCGAAGTTGAGCGCGTCGAAGTTGAACCACTCCGCCTCGAGCTCGGGCCCTTCGGCGACCTCGTAGCCCATGGCGACGAAAACGTCGGCGATGCGCTCGGACAGCGTGCTGATCGGGTGCCGGGCTCCGCGCGGGATCTGGTCCCACGGCAGCGTGACGTCGACGGCCTCCTCGCGAAGCACGCGCTCGTCGCGCTCGGCCTGCAACGCCGCGCGGCGCGCGTCGAACGCGGACTGCACCGCCTGCCGGGCCTCGTTGACGCGCTTGCCGGCGTCGGCCTTCTCCTGCTTCGGCAGCGCGGCGATTTCCCGGCGCGCGAGGAGCACGGGCGACTGGTCCCCGAGATGGGCCGGTTTGACGGCGGCGAGCGCGTCCAGGTCGGCCGCGCCGGCGAAGGCGTCCTCGGCCGCCTTGATCGCCGCGCGCAGGGTTTCCGGTGCGAGCACGTCGACCGGCTGTTCTGTGGCTCCGGACATGACTCCTCGGCGTCCGCTGGGACTGGTGTTGTCGGCGGCACGCGGGCATGCCGCCGCACGTGCACATCGGGCAGCTCAGTCTAGGGGATCGGGCGCCGGGCCCGGCCGCTCACCCTCCGCTTCCGGAGCGGCTGCGCCGGATCCGCCCCGTGATCACGACTGACCGTCGCCGTGGACCCGAACGGTGGTCAGCGGATCAGGTGAGAACCGCCTCCCGACCGGCTCGCCCCGGCCGCCCTCGCGGGTGGCTGCGGAACGGCTCGGCTGGGCGGGGTTTCGGGAGTGATCGGCACCGCGGATGCGGAACGCGGGACCGCCAGACCGGAAGCGCGGCGCGGCTCGTGCCAACGGCGGCAGCGCGGGTGGCGATGGCGGCGATGGGCGGTGGGCGGTGGCGATGACGGTGGCGGTGGCAGTGGCGGTGGCAGTGGCGGTGGGCGATGACGGTGGCGGTCGTGGTGGTGGCGATGGCACTGGTGGCGATGGCAGTGGCGGCGGTGACGGCGACGACGTCGCGGCGGTGATGACGGCGGCGGCAGGGGGCAGCGCCGGGGGTGGTGCGGGCGCGTGGGCGCGCATGGTGTCGTCGGATGCGTAGTGATGCCAGCCATAACGCGCGGCCAAGCGGCGGGCGATCGCCGATTTGCCCGCACCGGGGGCACCGCCGATGCAGGAGAACTGCCGGACGTCAGCGGCGGGCGGCCATCGCTGCGGTGTAGACGCAGACCGCGGCGGCGGTAGCCAGGTTGAGGCTTTCCGCCTTGCCGTACAACGGGATCCGGACTGCTTCGTCGACTGACGAGAGGACGTCCTCGGGCAGGCCGTGTGCCTCGTTGCCGAAGATCCACGCCACCGGGTCTCCGAAGCGGACAGTCTCGAGCGAGGTCGAGGCGTAACCGTGCGCGGCTAGCGTGCGGAGGCCGGCTGCACGGAGGGCGGTGAGGACTGACGGGATGTCGCGGGCGCGGGCCAGCGGGACGTGGAACGTCGAACCGGCGGCGGCGCGGACGCTTTTGCCGTTGTGCGGGTCGACGGTGTCGCCGGCCAGGACTACCGCGTCGGCGCCGGCGGCGTCGGCTACCCGGATCACGGTGCCTGCGTTGCCGGGTTCGGCGACGTCGACCAGGACCACCACGAGGCGGGCCGAGGCGAGGACTGTCTCCAGTGGACGGTCGACCAGCGAGCAGACCGCGATGATTCCTTGCGGGGTCACGGTTTCCGACAGGCTCGCGGCCGCGCGATCCGTGATGGGCGACACGCGGGGAGCCGACGCGACCAACGAAGGGTGGGCGGCGGCGGCGCGTTCGGTCACGAAGAGTTCGTGGACCGTCCCGTGGGACAGGGCCGAGGTGACCGCGTTGACCCCTTCGGCCAGGAAGCGGCCGGTTTTCTCTCGTTCCGCGCGCCGGGTCAGTTTGCGCGCAGCAACGACCCGGGGGGTCCGTTCGGTGAACGGATCCGCCCCGGGCCGGAAAATGCTGCCGGTCAGGCCGACTTCGCTTCGCCGGTCGTGACGTTCGCCTTGGCGAGCTCGGCGAGCGCGGTGAAGGCGGCGGCGTCGTTGACCGCGAGGTCCGCGAGGATCTTGCGGTCCACCTCGACACCGGCGGCCTTCAGGCCCTGGATGAACCGGTTGTAGGTGACGCCGTTGGCGCGAGCGGCCGCGTTGATGCGGGTGATCCACAGCTGGCGGAAGTCACCCTTGCGCGCGCGGCGGTCGCGGTAGGCGTAGTTGAGCGAGTGGAGCGTCTGCTCCTTGGCCTTGCGGTACAGCCGCGAACGCTGGCCGCGGTAACCGCTGGCCAGTTCGAGAGTCGCGCGACGCTTCTTCTGGGCGTTGACCGCCCGCTTGACGCGTGCCACTGGTCCATCCTGTCGAATTCGGGGGGTGCGAGGACCCCGGGGTGGTCGGGAAAGGGTGCGGGCCTCAGCGGCCGAGCAGGCGCTTCACGCGGCCGACGTCGTTCTGGGCGACCTCGGTGGTGCCCTCGAGACGGCGGGTGAGGCGGTTGGACTTCTTCTCCATCAGGTGGCGACGGCCGGCCTTCTGGCGACGCAGCTTGCCCGAACCGGTCACGCGGATCCGCTTCGACGTGCCCTTGTGCGTCTTCATCTTCGGCATGCTTGTAGTCCTCTTTCGTGCGGCGGCACACCGGATCACCGGTGTGCCGCTGACTGTGCTGGTCGGCGCTGGGGCGCTACGCCTCGGGAGCCGATTCGGCCGATTCGGCTTTCGCCGCCTTCGGCTTCACGTTCTTGTGCGGGGCCAGCACCATGATCATGTTGCGTCCGTCCTGCTTCGGCGACGATTCCACGAAGCCGAGCTCGGTGACGTCGTCGGCGAGCTTCTGCAGGAGCCGGAACCCGAGCTCCGGCCGGGACTGCTCGCGACCGCGGAACATGATCGTGACCTTGACCTTGTTGCCCGCCGCCAGGAACCGCGACACGTGACCCTTCTTGGTCTCGTAGTCGTGCTGGTCGATCTTCGGCCGCAGCTTCTGTTCCTTGATGACGGTCAGATGCTGGTTGCGCCGGGAGTCGCGGGCCTTCTGCGCGCTCTCGTACTTGAACTTGCCGAAGTCCATGAGCTTGGCCACGGGCGGGCGTGCCTGCGGGGCCACCTCGACGAGGTCGAGGTCCGCCTCCTGCGCAAGCCGCAGCGCATCTTCGATCCGGACAATGCCGACCTGCTCGCCGTTAGGGCCGACGAGCCGGACTTCCGGCACCCGGATGCGGTCGTTGATGCGTGTCTCGGAGCTGATGGGGCCTCCTTGGTCCGAGTGATGTTTTCTCGTTTCGACCTGGTGCCCACATGATTCAGGCCCCGCCTCCGGCTGCTGCCGGTGCACGGGGCCCGCTCTGTCTCCGATCGCGCCCGGCCGGACGGCCGAACGCTTCGCCTCCGCAGTACGCTGCCGGAACGGCACGCACTGCTTCGGCGAGACCGGACCCGGACACCTGTAGCGGTGAGACGGGTGGGAGCGGGGCTCCACTTGCCGCCCCCGATCGCTCGGGAGCTGGTCGCACATGGAAGGGTACCAGACGTGCCTGAACAACCTTCGCCACCGCCCCCGTATTCCCCCGACGACCGCGGGCTCGAGGAGATCCCCAGCGTCGAGGTGATCAGCCGCGCCGCGGTGATGCTGCTGTCCGCGGGCGCCGAACGCCTCGGCCTCGCCGACGCCGACCCGGAGAACTCGCCGCACCGCGACCTCGACGAGGCGCGCCGCCTCATCACCGCGCTCGCCGGGCTCGTGACCGCCTCCGCCGAGTACCTCGGCCTGCACGCCGGGCCCCTTCGCGACGGACTGCAGTCGCTGCAGAAGGCGTTCCGCGAGGCGTCGGTCGTGCCGGACCCGCCGGGCCAGGGGCCGGGCGAGAAGTACACCGGGCCGGTTTACTGAGCCGGAAGCCGTTCCGAGAGATCTTCGAAGACCCGCCTCGCGGCATCGCCGGGGCGGGTCTTCGCCGTTCCGGGTGAGGGCGGACGGCGATAAGGCCTCGGCGTGCCGGATCGGGGCCGCGTGACACTGCCCCGGTTCGCGATCAACGCGCCCGGCGGGCTGCAGCGATGGACCCGGTCGTGCCGGATGCCGGAGTCTGGCCTGGCGATCCGCGAGGATTCGGCTCGGATGATCGCCGCCGCGCTCCGGCACCGGGTTCGGACCGGTGACCGCGAAGATCCGGTCCGGCAGCTTGCCTGGACCGCGACCGCGCTCCGGTGCACGGACCGCCCGGCGACCGCTGCCGAGCTCCACGATGCCGACCGATGCGGCCACCTGACCCGCAGCTGAACCGCGCGACACCGTGCGACCGACACGCCTGCGACTGAGCCGCACAACGCCAACCCGCGCGGCCGCCAGGCCCACGACTGAGCCACCCGGCGCCAATCCGTGCG
The DNA here is from genome assembly GCF_006704225.1 of Amycolatopsis sp. Poz14. Taxonomy (NCBI): domain Bacteria; kingdom Bacillati; phylum Actinomycetota; class Actinomycetes; order Pseudonocardiales; family Pseudonocardiaceae; genus Amycolatopsis; species Amycolatopsis sp. Poz14. Next base: position 4,692,497 of record NZ_JACLHD010000001.1, on the reverse strand, counting down.
GCCGCCGGGCCGACAACTAAGCCACGCGACGTCGACCCGCGCGGCCGCCAGGTCCACGACTGAGCCACGCGACGCCGATCCGCGCGGACAAAGAGGCCAGGGCTGAACCGCGCGACGGCAACCTCTCCAACCGACAGACCCGCGGGTCACCCACTCGACGCCGACCCGTGCGACCACCAGCCCGTTGCAGAGCCGCCACCACCCCGCGCCAGCCGCATCCCGCCGTTCCGTGCCATTGCCTCCCCGCCGACCGACATCTAACATGTTAGATGTGAGTGCACTCCCCAAGGTCTCCCGGTCGCTGCTGCGCGACGAGGCGTACGAGCGAATCCGGCACGCCATCATCGACGGCAGCCTTCCGCCGGGCACTCCCCTGCGCGACGCCGACCTCGCCGAGCAGCTCGGGCTTTCCCGCGCGCCGGTCCGGCAGGCGCTGCTGCGGCTGGCCGAGGATCGGCTGGTCGTGTCGAAGCCGCAGAGTTACACGAGGGTCGCCGAGTTCGACACCGGCGACGTTCGCGACGCGGTCCGGCTCGTGCGGGCGTTGCACGAGCTGGTCGTGCGCGAAGCCCGGCTCAGCGCGCGGCAGATCGCGGAAATGCGCGAGGCCAACGAGCGATTCCGGGAAGCAGTGGCCGAGGGGGACGTCGGCAGGGCGATCGAGGCGGACGACGAATTGCACGACATTCCGGTGCGCGCATGCGGCAACCGGGCAGTCGCGGCGACGCTCGACCGGTACACGCCGTTGCTGCGCCGTCTCGAGTACGCGCGGTTCAGTTCGCTGCCCGCGCATCGGTCGGTCGCCCGGCACGAGGAGCTCATCGACGCGCTCGAAAGCGGCGACGAGAAAACCGCCGCGCAGCTCACCTCAACGATTTGGACCGATCTCGAAGCCCTCCTGGAGGACGCGTGAGCCTGGCTGATTTCCCCCGTTTCCCGTTGCTCGTCGGGCCTTCGCCGGTGCACCGGCTGGACCGGCTGACCGAACGCCTCGGCGGCGCGGCCGTCTGGGCCAAGCGCGAGGACCTCAACTCCGGTCTCGCCTACGGCGGCAACAAGACGCGCAAGCTCGAGTACCTCGTCGCGGACGCGCTCGCCGAGGGCGCGGACACGCTCGTTTCGATCGGCGGCGTGCAGTCGAACCACACGCGCCAGGTCGCGGCCGCGGCGGCGCGCGCGGGCATGAAAGCCGTGCTGGTGCAGGAAAGCTGGGTCGACTGGGACGATCCGCTGCACGACAAGGTCGGCAACATCCAGCTGTCGCGGATCCTCGGCGCGGACGTCCGGCTCGTCGACGCCGGGTTCGGCATCGGGTTCAAGGAGAGCTGGGAACGGGCGCTGGCGGAGGTCGAGGCGAACGGCGGCACGCCGTACGCGATCCCGGCCGGTGCGTCGGACCACCGGCTCGGCGGGCTCGGGTTCGCCAACTGGGTGCTGGAACTCGAAGAGCAGGAACGCGAACTCGGCGTTTTCTTCGACACCGTCGTGGTGTGCTCGGTCACCGGCAGCACGCAGGCGGGGATGATCGCCGGAGCGGCGGTGAGCGGGAAGCCGCGGCGGATCCTGGGGATCGACGCGTCGGCGAAGCCCGACGAGACGCGCGAGCAGATCGGGCGGATCGCGAAGAGCACGGCGGAGCTGATCGAGGCCGGGCCGGTCGGGGAAGCCGAACTCGACGAGCGGTACCACGCGGGGGTTTACGGGATTCCGGACGAGCAGACGCTCGAGGCGATCCGGACCGCCGCGCGGCTGGAAGGCATGATCACCGACCCGGTGTACGAAGGGAAGTCGATGGCCGGGCTGATCGATCTCGTGCGCAGCGGCGAGATCGCGAAGGACTCGAACGTCCTGTACGCGCACCTCGGCGGGCAGCCCGCGATCAACGCGTACACGAGCGTGCTCGGCTGAAGCTCTCGTGAGCGGCGGCTTCAGTGCCGCCGCTCACGAGAAACCGCGTCAGTCGAGGACGGCGAGCACGTCGATCTCGACCAGGAGCCCGGCGGGCAGCCCGACGTACACCGTGGTGCGGGCCGCGTACGGGGCTTCGCCGATCAGTTCGTTGTAGACCTCGTTGAACGCCGCGAAGTGGCTGGTGTCGGTGAGGTACACGCGCACCATCACCGCGTCCGCGAAGCTCGAGCCCGCTTCTTCGAGCAGCGCGGTCAGGTTCTTGAACACCTGCCGGGTCTGGCTCACCACGTCGTCGCCGACGATCTCCCCGGTGGCCGGGTCGAACGCGACCGCGCCGGCGACCTGGAGGATGTTCCCCTTGCGGACGGCCTGCGAGAAGTTCGCCGGCGGCTTCGGCGCGTTCTCGCTGGTGATCGCCGTCTTGCCCATCATTGCCCCTTTCCGTTCCCCGTCCATCCACTGTGGACGGAAGCTTCCTCGGCGGCGGCCAGCAGCTCGGGCACGAGCGCCAGCAGCCCGTCGTAGTCCAGCAGCACCTTCGGCACCGACATCGACGCCGCGGCGAGCACCTCGCCGCCCGCGCCGCGCACCGGCGCGGAAATGCAGTGGATGAAGTCCTCGTGCTCGGCATTGTCCACCGCGTACCCGCGCTCAGCGACCTGGTCCAGTTCGGCCAGGTACGCCTCGGGCGTGGTGATCGTGTTGGCGGTGAGCACGACGTAGTCGATCGCGCGGGCGATCTCCTCGCGTTTCGCCCGCGGCATCGCTGCCACGAGCACCTTGCCGACCGCGGTGCAGTGCAGCGGCGCGCGTTTGCCGACCCGGGAGTACATCCGGACCGCGTGGTGTCCCTCGAACTTGTCGATGTACACCACCTCACCGTCCTCATAGGACGCGAGGTGCACGGTGTGCCCGGTGCGCGAGTTCAGCGCGGCGAGCGCTTCGTGCGAACTGCGCCGGACGTCGCGGTCCTCCAGCGCCTGGTTGGCGAGGTCGAAAAGCGCGCTGCCGAGCCGGTAGTGCCGGGCTCCTTCGCGCCGCACGAAATGGTGCGATTCGAGCGTGCGCAGCAACCGCAGCACGGTCGTCTTGTGCACGCCGATCTCCTCGGCCAGCTCGTCGAGCGTCTTGCCGCCGCGGGCGAGACCGCTCAGCAGCGTCAGCGCGCGGTCGAGACTTTGGCTCACGTGACCACCACTCCCTCCCCGGTGAGCCGGACCGAACCCCAGCCGTCGGCGTCCGCCTGCACCAGTTTCGTCACGACGGCCTCGGCCAGCGGCACGCCGACGTCGTCTTGAGTCAACAGTGTCGCGGCAGCTTGCAGGTGCCCGCGACGGAGCCTCGTCAGGGGGTCGGCTCCGCGCAGAGTCGCGGCCAGGAATCCGGCGGCGAAGGCGTCTCCGGCACCGACCGGCTCGACGACGTCAACCCGAAGGGCGGGCGAGAACAGCGGTTCGGCCGAGCCCTCGACGAGCGTCGCGCCGCGTTCCCCGTGCTTGACCACCAGCGTGCGCGGACCAGGCAGAAGCGCGCGCAGGCGCACCGGATCGCCGGTGCCCCACACACGTTCCGCCTCGTCGTCGCCGGTCAGCACCAGATCGGCCTTCCCGGCCAGTTCGGCGAGGACGGACTGGTCGCGTCCGGTCCACAGCGCGGGGCGGTGGTTGACGTCGAACGACACGAGCAGGTCGCCCCGCGGCCGGTCGAGCAGCGCGCGGACGAGCGCGAGGCAGCTGTCCGACAGCGCGGGCGTGATCCCGGACAGGTGCAGCACGCGAACACCGGAGAAGTCCAGCTGGGACACCAGTTCCGGGCCCATGCCGGACGCGGCGGAACCCGAGCGGTAGTAGCGGACCGGACTGCCGCCCGCGCCGCTTTCCTTCACGTACAGCCCGGTCGGCCTGGCCGGGTCGAAGACGACGCCGCGCACGTCCACGCCCGCCGAAGCGATCTCGCGGACGAGCGCGCGGCCGAACGGGTCGTCGCCGACCGCGCTGACCCATCCGCTCGGCACGCCGAGCGCGGGCAGGTGGCACGCGACGTTGGACTCCGCGCCGCCGATGGTGCGCAGCCAAGTGCGCACCTCGTCCGGCGGCCCGGGCTCGGCGGGCACGAACAACGCCATCGACTCGCCGATGCAGAGCACTTCGGGCGACCCGGTCGGACTGCTGGTCACTGACGTCCCTTCCCCGTTGACCTGTGGCGACCCGGATGCTACACCTATGCAACGCATTTTGCGCAACGTCCGTTGCAAGATACGCAACCGAGGTCCCAGATGAACAGCAACGCCGCTCTCACCGCCGCCGTCCGAGCCGGGCGCGGCGAACGGATCGACTGGCGCTTCCGCGCTCTCCCCCCGGCACTGTCCGGGCTCACTCTCGACGAAGCCGCGGCCCGCCGCGCGAAGCTCTTCGACGACGGCTTCTTCGGTCCGTTCGTGGTCCTCGACGCGGCCGCGATGGAGCACAACCTCGCCACCATGGCCCGCTGGTGCGCCGAACGCGGGATCGCGCTCGCGCCGCACGGCAAGACGACGATGGCTCCGGAGCTGTTCGCCCGGCAGCTGGAGCACGGTTCGTGGGGCATCACCGCGGCGAACGCCGGGCACGTGCGGATCTACCGCGCGTTCGGCGTGCCGCGGATCCTGCTGGCGAACCAGCTCGTGGACCCGTCCGCGCTGCGCTGGCTGGCCGGCGAGCTGGCGGCGGACCCGGATTTCGAGTTCGTCTGCTGGGTCGACTCGGTGCGCAGCGTCGAGCTCATGACCGAAGCGCTCGCGGGCGCCGAGCGGCCCGTCGACGTGCTGGTGGAGCTGGGCGGCGAAGGCGGCCGCACCGGTGTCCGCGACGCCGCGACCGCACTCGCCGTTGCCGAAGCGGCGGCGAAGAGCCCGGTATTGCGACTGCGCGGCACCGGCGGCTACGAAGGCGCGCTTTCGCACCACACCGACGACGCGGCCTTGGCGAAGATCAATTCCTATGTGGACAGTCTCCGCGACGCGACGATCGCCTTCGCGGAGAAGGGTTTGCTCGCCGACGGTCCGGTGTACGTCACCGCAGGCGGCAGCGCGTACTTCGACCGCGTCGTGGACGAGCTGACCAAGCCGTGGCCGGACGGGCTCGAAGTGGTCCCGATCCTGCGCAGCGGCGCGTACCTGACGCACGACGACGGCTTCTACCGCGAAATCTCGCCGCTCGGCGAGCACCCGCGCATCGCTGGCGTCGACAGCTTCCGTCCGGCATTGCACGCGTGGGCGCAGGTCACGTCGAAGCCGACGCCGGAGCTGGCGCTGCTCACCGCGGGCAAGCGCGACCTGCCGTACGACGAAGGCATGCCCGAGCCGCAGCTGCTGCGCAAGGACGGCGTGGTCACCGAGCTGACCGGGCACACCGTGCCGAAGCTCAACGACCAGCACGCGTTCCTCGAACTGCCCGCAGGGTCGCCGGTCGAGGTCGGCGACTGGATCCGGCTCGGGCTGTCGCATCCCTGCACGACGTTCGACAAGTGGTCGCTGCTGCCGGTCGTGGACAGCGACGGCGAGACAGTGGTCGATTTCGTGCGGACGTGGTTCTGATGGACCTCGTGATCCGCGGCGCTCGGGTCGCCGACGGAACCGGGGCCCCGCTGGAGATCCGCGACGTCGGGATCGACGGCGACCGCATCGCCGACGTCGCCGCGCCGGGGGACCTGACCGCGCCGCGCGTGCTCGACGCGACCGGGCTGGTCCTCTCCCCCGGGTTCATCGACATGCACTCGCATTCCGACCTGCAAGTGCTCGCCAACCCGGACCATCTCGCGAAGATCAGCCAGGGCGTCACCACCGAGGTGCTGGGTCAGGACGGTCTCTCCTACGCGCCGGTCAACGACGAAGTGCTCGCGAGCCTGCGCCAGCAGCTGGCCGGATGGAACGACGACCCGGCGGGCTTCGACTGGAACTGGCGCTCGGTCGGCGAGTACCTCGACCGGCTCGACCAGGGCATCGCGACGAACGCCGCGTACCTGGTCCCGCAGGGCACGGTGCGGATGCTGGTGGTGGGCTGGGAGGACCGGCCCGCCACGGACGCCGAGCTGGCCCGGATGCAGGAGCTCGTCGCGACCGGGCTGGCCGAAGGCGCGTTCGGCCTGTCGTCCGGGCTGACCTACACGCCCGGGATGTACGCGACCACCGAGGAACTGGTCGAGCTGTGCCGTGTGGTCGGCGAGCGCGGCGGTTACTACAGCCCGCACCACCGCAGCTACGGCGCGGGCGCGCTGGAGGCGTTCGCGGAGATGGTCGACGTCTCCCGCCGCTCCGGCTGCCCGCTGCACCTCGCGCACGCGACGATGAACTTCTCCGTCAACAAGGGCAAAGCACCGGATCTGTTGCGGCTGCTGGACAACGCCCTCGACGACGGCTGCGACATCACCCTCGACACGTACCCGTACCTGCCCGGCGCGACCTACCTGTCCGCGCTGTTGCCGAGTTGGTCCACCGAAGGCGGATTGGAACCCACGCTCGCCCGGCTGTCCGATCCGGACACTCGCGAACGCATCCGCGCGGAGATCGAGGAATCCGGTTCGGACGGTGCGCACGGCGTGCCGATCGACTGGGACGCCATCGAAATCAACGGCGTGCGCCGCGAGGAAAACGCCGCGTTGGTGGGGCACAGCGTCCTCGCTTCCGCCCGCAAGAACGGGAAAACCCCGGCGGAGCTGTACTTCGACACGCTGATCGACGAAAAGCTCGGCACGTCCTGCCTCATGCACGTGGGACACGAGGAAAACGTGCAGGCCATCATGCGGCACCGCACGCACACCGGCGGCTCGGACGGCCTGCTGGTCGGCGCGCGGCCGCATCCCCGGGCGTGGGGCACCTTCCCGCGCTACCTCGCCCGCTACGTCCGCGAGCTGGGCGTTCTCGAACTGGCCGACTGCGTCGCGCACCTCACCGGGCGCGCGGCACGGCGGCTGGGGCTGTCCGACCGGGGCCTCGTCCGCCCCGGGCACGCGGCCGATCTGGTGCTGTTCGACCCGGACACGGTCGCCGACACCGCGACGTTCGACAATCCGCGGCAGCCCGCCGCGGGTCTCTCCGCTGTCTTCGTCAACGGCGTCGCCGCGCTCGAAGACGGGTCCCCCACCGGCGCGCTCGCCGGGCATTCCCTTCGCCATCCCGGGAGTCGACGATGATCCACTGGCTGCAGACCAGCACCGCCGGTCTGCTCACGCTGGCCGCGGTGTCCATCGCGGTGCTGCTTTTCCTCATCATCAAGGTGAAGCTCGAACCGTTCATCGCCTTGATCGTGGTGGGCCTGCTCACCGCGCTGGCCGCGGGCGTGCCGGTCGGCACCCTGGTCGGCACCGCGCAGAAGACGTCCGATTCGCTGCTGGAGAAGGGTTTCGGCAGCATTCTCGGGCACATCGCGGCGATCATCGGGCTGGGCACGCTGCTCGGCTCGATCCTGGAGAAATCCGGCGGCGCGCGCGTGCTCACCGCGGCGCTGCTGCGCACGTTCGGCGAGAAACGCGCTCCGCTCGCGATGGGTCTTTCCGGCCTCATCTTCGGCATCCCGGTGTTCTTCGACATCGGCATTTTCGTGCTCGCGCCGCTGGTCTACGCCGCGGCGAAGCAGGGCGGCCGGTCGATCGTGCTGTACGCGATGCCGTTGCTGGCCGGGCTTTCCATCACGCACGCCTTCATTCCGCCGCACCCGGGCCCGGTCGCCGCGGCCGGGCTGCTGCACGTGGATCTCGGCTGGCTGATCCTCATGGGCGCGGTCTGCGGCATCCCGGCCTGGTTCATCGGCGGCATCCTGTACTCGACGTGGATCGGCAAGCGCGTGAACGTGCCGCTGGCCGAGGACTTCGCGAAGCTCGCGGGCGAAGACGGCGAGCAGGACGGCCCCGCGCCGTCGCTCAAGCTGGTCGGCGGGATCATCGCGGTGCCGCTGGTGCTGATCCTGGTGGGCACGTTCGGCAGCATCCTGCTGCCCAAGGGGTCCACCGGCGCGGGCATCGCGGCGTTCCTCGGCACGCCGGCCATCGCGCTGACCATCGCGACCATCCTCGCGTCGTGGCTGCTCGGCCGCCGCCGCGGGATGAGCGGCACGGACCTCGCCCAGCTTTCCGCGAACGCGCTGCGCCCGGTCGCGATGATTCTCCTCGTGGTGGGCGCGGGTTCGTTCTTCGGAGCGGTGCTGTCCGCCACCGGCATCGGCAAAGCGGTGGCCGGTTCCCTCGGCGACGCCGGGCTTCCGGTCCTTTTGGCCGCGTACATCATCAGCTGCGGCATGCGCATTGCCCAGGGTTCGGCGACGGTCGCGATCGTGACCACGAGCGGCATCGTCGCGCCGACGGTGATGGAACTGCATTATTCGCAAGCACAATTGGCGCTCGTCGTGGTCGCGATCTCGGCCGGGTCGATCATCGCCTCGCACGTGAACGACGGCGGATTCTGGATCGTGTCCCGCTATTTCGGGCTGACCGTGACCCAGACCCTGAAAACCTGGACGGCTTTGGAAACAGTCCTTTCCTTGAGCGGTTTCGGTGTGGCAGCATTGGCGATGGCATTGGTCTGAACCACATCGGCACATGTTCCGGGGGTATTCGATGACCGAGATTTCCCGCCGCACGTTCGTCGGAGCAGTCGGCGCGGCCGGAGCCGCCGCCGTGGTGGGCGCACAGCTCGCCACGGCAGCGCCCCGGCCGCGCGCGGCTACGACGGTGTACGTCGGCAGCTACACCAACTCCGCGCCGGCCGGCCACGGACTGGACGTCACCCAGCGAGCGGCGGGAAGCCCCGCGCTCACGCCGGTGCGCACAGTCCCGAAGCTGACCGACGTTTCCTGGTTCGACCGGACTCGCGACGGCCGGATCCTGTACGTCACCAACGAAAACGAAGGCGCGGAGACCGGCACGGTGTCCGCGTTGGACATCTCCGACCCGACCCGGCCGAAGCTGCTCGGGTCGACGTCCTCGAAGGGCGGCTCGCCCACGCACCTTTCGGTGCACCCGAGCCAGAAGTACGTGCTGGCCGCGAATTACGACTCCGGCAGCGTCGTGGTGCTGCCGATCAAGTCCGGCGGCAAGCTCGGCGCGGCCACCGATCTGCAGCAGCACCAGGGCAAAGAGCCGCACGCGCACCAGGTCGTCACCGATCCGTCCGGCAAGTGGGTGCTGGCGGTCGACCTCGGCACCGACTCGGTGTACGTCTACTCGTTCGACACCGGCAAGGGAAAGCTGAAGCTGCACAAGCAGATCACCCTTCCGGCCGGTGCGGGACCGCGGCATCTCGCGTTCCACCCGAACGGCAAATTCGCTTACGTCGCCCAGGAACTGCGGCCGGAGATCACCGTCGCCAGCTGGGACTCCGCCACCGGCACGTTCAAGCCGATCGCCGTGGTGCCCGCGGTTCCGCAGGGCAGCACCGGCGAACTGTTCCCCGGCGAAATCACCGTGTCGCGCGACGGGAAGTTCGTCTACGCCACCGTGCGCGGCCCCAACACCATCGCCACCTTCACCGTCGCCGACGGCGGGGCCGGGCTCACCCTGGTCTCCTCGGCGGCGTCCGGCGGCAACTGGCCGCGGCATCTCGCGCTGGACCCGGACGAGAAGTGGTTCTACGTCTCCAACCAGCGCTCCGGCACCGTCACCTGGCTGCCGCGCGACCCGGCCACCGGCCTGCCCGGCAAGTCCGCGGGCTCGCTCGCCGTGCCGAACGTCAACTCTGTCTTCTTCGTCTGAGAAAAACCGGGGCTGTCACGCCGCACAGCCCCGTCTTTCCCGGTCTCTGGCCGGTCCCGCGACAGGAGTCACCGATGAAGCTGCGTTCTGTCCTGCCCGCTGTCGCCACGCTGGCGTTGCTCGCCGCGTGCGCGCCCACCCAATCCGGCCCGGCCGCCGCCGGCGGAAACCAAACCGACGGCACGCTCAGAGTCTGGCTGTTCGACGAAGCGAACCGCGCGCCGAAGGAAGCCGCGGTCAAGGAAGCGATCACCGAATTCGAGGCCAGCCACGCCGGCGTGAAGGTGGACGTGCAGTGGGTTCCGGTCGAGGGCCGCGCGGACAAGTTCTCCGGCGCGTTCAACGACCCGTCCAACGCCCCGGACGTCGCCGAATTCGGCAACACCGATGTCTCCAGCTACGCGCAGACCGGCGCGTTGTCCGACCTCACCAAGGACATCGCGAACTGGTCGGACGGCAAGGACCTGCTTTCGTCCGTGGTCGACACCGCCAAAGCGAACGGCAAGATCTACGGCATCCCCTGGTACACCGGCATCCGCGCGTTGTACTACCGCACCGACGTCTTCGCCGAACTCGGCCTCAAGCCGCCGGCGACGCTGGCGGAGCTGACCGAAGACGCGCGCAAGATCCGCGAGAAGAAGCCGGACCTGTACGGCATCGCGACCGGCGGCAAGTACACCTACGCGATGCTGCCGTTCATCTGGGCCAACGGCGGCGACCTGGCCAAACAGGACAACGGCAAGTGGACGTCCGCTGTGGACTCCCCGCAGGCCAAGGCAGGCGTCGCCGCGTACGCGAACCTGATCAAGGACGACATCTGCCCGCCCGCCGCCTGCGCCAACCTCACCGGCACGCAGAGCGTCACCGCGTTCGCCGGCGGCAAGGCGGGCATGGTGATCGGCGGCGACTTCAACCGCAAGGCCGTCGAAAAGGGCGCGGTGAAGGGCAAGTACGCGATCATGCCGCTGCCCGGCACCACCCCGGGTTCGGTCGCGCCCGCGTTCGCCGGCGGCAACCTGCTCGGCGTGTTCGGCGCCAGCCAGCGCCACGGTCTCGCGGTGCAGTTCGCCGAACTGCTGGCCGGCGTCAAGTACCAGGAGAAGATGTACGCGGCGATGGGCAACCTGCCCACCCTCGCGTCGGTGCAGAAGAAGCTCGCCGCCAGCGACCCGACGTTGAAGGCGTTCGTGGACACCCTCAGCGCGGGCACCAAGTTCGTGCCGAGCACCCCGGCGTGGTCCAAGATCGACAGCCAGAACGTCCTGCCCACCGCCGTGCAGCAGATCGCGACCGGCGGCAAGGACGCGAACGCCGCGCTGGCCGACGCCGCCGCGGCGATGAACAAGAACTTCGGCTGACCCGTGGCCGCAGTCCGTTCCGCGACCGTCCGCCGCGACGGCCGCGCGGCTCTTCTCTACCTGCTGCCGGCGGGCATCCTGCTCGCCGCGCTGCTGGTGTACCCGATTTACCAGCTGGTCGTGATCTCGCTCTACGACTACGGCCAGCCGCAGGCGGCGGGTGCGGCCCCGCTGGTGTTCCTCGGCCTCGACAACTACGCCAGCCTGCTGGCCGACGTCCAGTTCTGGACGGTGCTGGCCAAGACGGTCGGGTTCGCCGCGGCCTGCGTGATCGGCAGCCTGGTCGTCGGCACGGCGCTGGCCGTGCTGGCGAGCCGGGTCCGCGCGCTGCCGCGCATGCTGCTGTTCCTGGCGGCGCTCGGCGCGTGGGCGACCCCGGCGATCGCCGGCTCGTACGTCTGGCTGTTCCTCTTCGACACCGATTTCGGCCTGGTCAACGAGGTGCTCTCGGGCGTCGGGTTCAGCGGGATGGAGCACCATTCCTGGACGTTCGGCACCTTCGGCACGTTCGGGCTGGTCGCCGCCGAGGTGATCTGGTGCTCGTTCCCGTTCGTGATGGTGACCATGTACGCCGGGATCAGCGGGGTGCCGAAGGAGACGCTGGAGGCCGCCGCGCTCGACGGCGCGTCGGTCTGGCGCACGACGCGGTCGGTGGTCCTGCCCGCGGTGCGGCCGCTGCTGACCATCGCGACCGTGCAGTCGATCATCTGGGACTTCAAGGTGTTCACCCAGATCTACGTGATGACCAACGGAGGCGGCATCGCGGGCCGGAACCTGATCCTCAACGTCTACGCCTACCAGCAGGCGTTCGCCGGGCAGGAGTACGGGCTCGGCTCGGCGATCGGGGTCGTGATGACCTTGCTGCTGCTGTCGATCACCGGGCTGTACGTCCGGTCCCAGCGCCGGAGTGCCGCATGGCTCTGAAAGTGCGCCGCCCCGCGCGGCTCGTCGCCGAAATCGTGACCGTGGCGATCGCCGGGATCGTCGCGTTCCCGCTGTACTGGATGGTGCTCTCGGCGTTCAAGCCGGCGGGCGAAATCCAGTCGGCGCATCCGAAACCGTGGACCTTCTCGCCGTCGCTGGACAGCTTCCAGCGCGTGCTCACGGTGTCCGGGTTCGGCCGGTATTTCCTCAACAGTCTCGTGGTCGCGGTCGTCGTGGTGCTGCTGTCCCTGGTGTTCTCGTTCCTTTCCGCGGTGGCGCTCACCCGGTTCCGGTTCCGCGGCCGCGCGGTGCTGCTGGTGATGCTGCTGGTGGCGCAGATGGTGCCGGTGGAGGCGCTGACCATCCCGCTGTTCTTCCTGATGCGCTCGGTCGGCGGCACGGTGCCCGCGTTCGGGCTCAACGAACTGGGCTCGCTCGTGCTGGTGCACCTGGCGTTCAGCCTGCCGTTCGCGATCTGGATGCTGCGCGGGTTCGTCGCCGCGGTGCCCGCCGAACTGGAGGAAGCGGCCACTTTGGACGGTGCGTCGCGGATGCGGTTCACCTGGCAGATCCTGTTCCCGCTCGTCGCTCCCGGGCTCGTCGCGGTGAGCGTGCTCGCGTTCATCCACGCGTGGAACGACTTCCTGTTCGCCAAGACGTTCATCATCTCCAAGACCGAAAACCAGACTCTGCCGCAGGCGATCCTGGTGTTCTTCAAACCGGAGGACACCGACTGGGGCGCCGTGATGGCCTCGTCCACCCTGATGACGATTCCCGTGCTGGTGTTCTTCGTGCTGGTGCAACGGAAACTCATCGGCGGGACGGCCGGGGCCGTGAAGGGATGACCATGTCCGGTTTCGACACCCTCCTCCCTCGCCCGGTGTCCGCGGAAGCGGCGTCCGGCACCTGCCCGTGGCCCGCTCCGGTGGAGGTGCGCACCGCGGATCTGCCCGCCGAGGGCTACCAGCTGCACATCACGTCGGAAGGCGTGACGCTCGAAGCGGCCGACTCCGCAGGCGAGTTCTACGGTCGGCAAACCCTTCGCCAGCTGGCCGGTCCGGACGCGTTCCGTACTGTGTCGATCCACAATGGACCGGTCGAGCTGCCGTGCGGGACGATCACCGACCATCCGCGTTTCGCCTGGCGCGGCTGTCTTTACGACGTGTCCCGGCACTTCCGGACGAAGGCCGAGGTGCTGCGGTTCGTCGATCTGCTCGCCGCGCACAAGATGAACGTGCTGAACCTGCACCTCACCGACGATCAGGGATGGCGGATCGAAACGCCGGAATTCCCCCGGCTCACGTCGGTCGGCGGCTGGCGGAAATCCTCGATGGTCGGCCGGCACGACGGTCCGGAACGCGACGGCCGCCCGCACGGCGGCTACTACACTGTGGACGATCTGCGCGAGATCGTCGCGTACGCCGCCGCGCGGGCGATCACCGTGGTGCCCGAAGTGGACATTCCCGGGCACGCCCGAGCCGCCATCACCGCGTACCCGGAACTCGGCCCGGCCAGCGACACCTCTTGGGAGGTCTGGACTTCCTGGGGCATCAGCACCTCGCTGCTGGATCCATCGGAGTCCACTTTGGACTTTTTCCGGACGGTCTTCGACCACGTGCTGGACATCTTCCCGTCGCCGGTGATCGCGCTCGGCGGGGACGAGGTGCCCGGCGTCACCGAGGCGCACCACCGGTTCGTCCGGGCGATCGCCGACCACCTCGTCGTGCGCGGCCGCACGCCGATGGGCTGGGACGAGGTCCTCGACGGCGGCGACCTGCCTGCGATGGTGATCGGAGTCTGGCAGGACCGCGAACGCGCCTCGCTGGCGGTGAAGAGCGGCCACGAGGTGGTGCTCTGCCCCGAGGACGGCGTGTACCTCGACCACCGGCAAAGCGCCCACCCGGACGAACCGATCCCGGTCGGGTACCTCCAGGATCTCGAACACTTCTACGGTTTCGAGCCCGAAGCCGGACCGCACGTGCGCGGCGTCCAGGCGCAGTTGTGGTCCGAACACCTGGACACCGTGCGGCGCACGGACTACGCGGCGTTCCCTCGCTTGTCGGCGTTCGCCGAGGTCGCGTGGAGCAGCGGACCGCGCGACTACGCGGAATTCCTGCCACGGCTGCGCGACCACCACCTGCCGCGACTGGACGCGCTCGGCGTGGAGTACCGGCCGCTCGACGGCCCGCACCCGTGGCAGACCCGGCCGGACGCGCCGGGACGGCCCCGCTGATCGCTGCGGTTTTCCCTCCCCGCGAAGCGGCGGCTCGGCTTCGGCAAGTCCAAAGCCGAGCCGTATAGGCCGTTATACGCCAGCCGGGCCGAGGAACGTGCCGCCGGTCGCGTCGATGACCTGCCCGGTGACCCAGCGCGAGTCCGCCGAGGCCAGGAACGCCACGACGTCCGCGATGTCCGTCGCGTCGGCGACCCGCCGGAGCGCGGACGCGTCCGCCATCCCCGCCCGCATCCGCTCGTCGGCGAACATGTGCGCGGTGCGGTCGGTCGGCGTCGGACCGGGGGCGACGCCGTTCACCGTGATCCCCCGCTGGCCGAGTTCCTGCGCCAGACTGCGGGTGAACACATCGAGCGCGCCCTTCGTCATGCTGTACGCCAGCTCGAACGGCAGCGCGATGCGCGTGTCCGCGGACGAGATGTTGACGATCCGGCCGCCGTCCCGCAGCACCGGCAACAGCTTCTGCACCAAGAAAAACGGTGCTTTCACGTTCACCGCGAACACCCGGTCGAACTCGTCGGACGTCGCCGTGGTGATCGAACCGGCGCCGGTCGCCGCGTTGTTGACCAGGATGTCGAGCGCGACCTCGCCAGTGCGTTCGCGCAGCTCCGCCGAGAGCCGGTCGAGCAGCGTCGCCGCATCCCCGTCCACGCCCAGCGTCGCCTGCACCGCGAACGCCTGCCCGCCGTTGGCTTCAATCGCCGCGACAGTTTCCTTGGCCGCCGCTTCGTCACTGCCGTAGTGCACGGCGACCAGCGCGCCGTCGTGCGCCAGCCGCGCCGCGATGGCCCGGCCGATGCCCTTGCCCCCGCCGGTGACCAGTGCGGTCTTCTGCGTCATTTCTTGCTCCCCTTGAGTGGTGTGAACTTCGATGTCCACACTTTCGGGGAGTCCGCTTACCGCGGGCGCACGAAGCGCTGACGGGTCCGGTCAGCGGTCAGCCAGGCTTGAGCCGGTACCAGACCTCCGGCCTTCCGACCTGCCCGTATCGCGGTTCGCGCTGGGCCAATCCGTTGTCCGCCAAGTACTCCAGGTACCGCCGCGCGGTGACCCGTGATGCCCCGATCGCGCTGGCCGCACCGCCAGCGGACAGCCCTTCGCCTGCTCCGGCGAGCGCGTCGGTGATCGCGTCCAGCGTCTCCGCACTCATGCCTTTAGGCAGCGGCGCGGCCTCGGTGGTGCGCAGCGTGCCGAGCGCGCGGTCGATCTCCGCCTGCCCGGTGACCTCGCCGGACGCCTCGCGGAACGACGCGTAGCGCTCCAGTTTGTCCCGCAACGAGGCGAAGGTGAACGGCTTGAGCAGGTATTGCACCACCCCGACCGAGACCGCCGCCTTGACCAGCGCGAGGTCGCGCGCGGAGGTCACCGCGATGACGTCGATCGGCAGCCCGGCCGCGCGCAGCGAACGGCAGACGGCGAGGCCGTGCGTGTCGGGCAGGTAGAAGTCCAGCAGGACCAGGTCGACGGGTTCGCGCTCGCAGAAGCGCAGCGCCTCGCCGCCGGAATGCACCACGCCGGCGACTGCGAATCCCGGCAACCGCTCGACGTACAGCCGGTGCGCCTCGGCCGCCACCGGCTCGTCCTCCACCACCAGCACGCGGATCACGACGACACCTCCTGCCTCGGCAACCGTACGGTGAACACCGCGCCGCCGTCGCGTCCGACGTCGATCGTGCCGCCGTAGCGCCGGACCGCCTGCACGACCAGCGCCAACCCGAGACCGTGCTCGTCCCCCGCCTTGGTCGACCAGCCCCGGCGGAACATCTCCCCCACCGCTTCCTCCGGCACGCCCGGGCCGTTGTCCGCGACGCGCAGCAGCAGACCGTCCTCTTCGGACCGCGCGGTGACCACCACCGCCGGCCGCGCGCCGGATTCCCGCACCACCGCGTCGATTCCGTTGTCGATCAGGTTGCCGAGAATCGTCACCAGATCCCGTCCGGCGACGCCGGGGCCGAGGTCGTCGATCATCGTGTCCGGCGTGATGGTGAACTCCACGCCGCGTTCGCTCGCCTCCGCGGCCTTGCCGAGCAGCAGCGCGGCCAGCACCGGTTCGGCGACCGCGGTCATCACGCGGTCGGTGAGCTCCTGCGCCAGCGCGAGTTCGGCGGTCGCGAACTCCACGGCGTCCTCGGGACGGCCGAGCTCCACCAGCGACACGACCGTGTGCAGCCGGTTCGCCGCTTCGTGCGCCTGCGACCGCAGAGCTTCGGCCAGGCTGCGCGCGGTGGTCAGCTCGCCGGTGAGGGTCTGGAGTTCGGTGTGGTCGCGCAGGATCACGACAGTGCCCTGCGCGCGTCCGCCGGAGCTGACGAGCGTCGTGCTCACGACCAGCACCCGCGAATCCGTCAGGTGCAGTTCTTCGGTGCGGTTTTCCGGCGCGGTGAACGCGGCCGTCAGCTCGGGCGACAAGCCCAGGTCTGCGAGCGGCTGCCCGACCGGGTCGCCGGTCAGCCCGAGCAGGGTGCGGGCGCCGTCGTTGCACAGCCCGACCCGGCCGTCGCGGTCCACCAGCAGCACACCCTCGCGAACCGAATGCAGCACCGCCTCGTGATACTCGAACAGATTGCTCAGCTCCGCGGGCGCGATGCCGCGCGTCTGCCGCTTGAGCCGCGCGCTCACCAGCCAGCCCCCGCAGGCGCCCACCAGCAATACCGCCGCCGCGACGCCGAGCAGCGGCCAGACGCGTTCCTGCACCTCGGCCGAGATCGCCGCGATCGTGATGCCCACCGCGACGAGCGCGACCACTCGATGGTGCGCGTCGAACACCGGCACCACCACGCGCACCGACGGGCCGAGCGAACCGGTGTAGGTCTCGGACACGACACCGCCCTGCTGGGCCGCCTCGATGTGCCCGAGGAACCGCTGCCCGATCAACGCCGGATTCGGGTGCGTGTAACGGATTCCTTGCGGCGACATGATCGTCACGAAGTCCACGCGCGTGTCCACGAGCACCCGCTGCGCATACGGCTGCAGCGTCGCCGTCGGGTCCGCGGTGGCGGCCGCCCGAGCGACGTCCGGCGCATCGGCGATCGAACGGGCCACCGCGAGCGACTGCTCCCCGGCCCGGTCGGTCGTCGTGCGCCGGGCGTCGAGATAGGCGATAGTGATGCCGCCGGAGACGAGCACGAGCAGGATCGCCAGCTGCAGCACCAGCAGCTGACGGGCCAGGCTCCACCGGCTCGTCCGGATCCGAGGTGTCGGGGGCACCCGCTCATACCAGCACACGCACGGGTCCGGCAGCACTCCGGCGCCGCTGCCGGGAAGTCCACACCGGACAGACCCGCCGCGAACTCAATGAACACAACGGTGACGCCGGTCATATCCGCCCCGCATAGTGACCCGCGTTCCCCCCACCGAGCTGGAGGCAACGGTGCCGACACCGACCCCCGAAGCGAGCGCGCCCAAGCGCGACCGCACGCGTTACCTGTACCTCGCCGTGATCGCCGCCGTCGTGCTCGGCGTAGCGGTCGGGCTGCTCTGGCCGTCCGTCGGCAAGAGCCTCGCCCCGCTGGGCACCGGCTTCGTCAACCTGATCAAGATGATGATCTCGCCGATCATCTTCTGCACCATCGTGCTGGGCATCGGCTCGGTCGCGAAGGCGGCGAAGGTCGGCAAGGTCGGCGTCACCGCGCTGGTCTACTTCATCGTGATGTCGACGTTCGCGCTCGCGATCGGGCTCGTCGTCGGCAACCTGCTGCACCCGGGCAGCGGCCTGCACCTCAACCCGGCCGACGTGTCGAAGGTGCACCAGCAGGCGAAGGGCGGCGAGGGCACCACCGACTTCCTGCTCGGCATCATCCCGAAGACCTTCGTGTCCGCGTTCACCGAGGGCCAGGTGCTGCAGACGCTGCTCGTGGCGCTGCTCGCCGGGTTCGCGCTGCAGAAGCTCGGCAAGCGCGGCGAGCCGATCCTGCGCGGCATCGAGCACATCCAGCGGCTCGTGTTCCGCGTCCTCGCGATGATCATGTGGGCCGCCCCGGTGGGCGCGTTCGGCGCGATCGCCGCGGTGGTCGGCGCGACCGGCTGGGGCGCGCTGCGCAGCCTGCTGGTGATCATGCTCGGCTTCTACCTGACATGCCTGGTGTTCGTGTTCGGCGTCCTCGGCGCGGTGCTGTGGCTCGGCGCGCGGGTCAACATCTTCAGCCTGCTGCGCTATCTCGGCCGCGAATTCCTGCTGATCCTCTCGACGTCCTCTTCGGAATCCGCGCTGCCGCGGCTGATCGCGAAGATGGAGCACCTCGGCGTCAGCAAGCCGGTCGTCGGCATCACGGTGCCCACCGGGTACTCGTTCAACCTCGACGGCACCGCGATCTACCTGACGATGGCGACGCTGTTCATCGCCACCGCGCAGGACCAGCCGCTCGCGCTCGGCGAGCAGATCACGTTGCTGCTGTTCATGATCATCGCGTCGAAGGGCGCGGCGGGTGTGAGCGGCGCCGGCATCGCGACCCTGGCCAGCGGCCTGCAGTCGCACCGCCCGGAACTCGTCGACGGCGTCGGCTTCATCCTCGGCATCGACCGGTTCATGTCCGAGGCGCGGGCCCTGACGAACTTCGCGGGCAACGCGGTCGCGACCGTCCTCATCGGATCGTGGATGAAGGAATTCGACCGCGACCGCTCGCGCCAGGTCTTCGCCGGACAGGCCCCGTTCGACGAAGCGACCCTGCTCGACGACAAACCGGCCGAGCCCGCGCAGCCCGTCCCGGCGAACGCCTGAGACCCAGTCCGCGCCCGGGTCCCTTCCCCCCGGGCGCGGACTGTTACGGCGCCGCGACCGTGCACGTCCCCCGTGCGCACGGCCGCGGCGCCTTTCCAATTCAGCAAGCAGTGCGGCCGTCGTACCCCTGCCGCGAAACCGCGATCGCCTCGCGGTGCCGTTCCGCCCAGTCGACCAGCCCGGCCAGCGAGTCGTACAGCTCGCGCGCCATCTCGGTCGCCTCGTATTCGACGCGCGGCGGGACTGTCGGGTAGACCGTGCGGGCCAGCAGGCCGTCGCGTTCCAGGTTCCGCAGGGTGAGCGTGAGCATGCGGCGGCTGATCCCCTGCACCGAGCGTTCGAGTTCGGTGAACCGCACCGGACCGCGCGTCGCCTCCAGCAGGATGCCGATCACCCATTTCCCGCTGATCCGGTTCACGACCTCCATCACCGTGCACACCGCGAATTTCGCCGGGTCGAAGTCCGTGGCCTCGTCGGTCACAGCGATGTTCCCCTGGGACATGAAAGTGCCTCCTTCCGCAGTGCTCCATGGTCACACATGATGGGCACTGTAACAAGAGATGCCCTGGCTACGACCAGCAGAAATTCTCCCCTGTGCCGGTTATGGAGGACCTTGTCATGCCCGAAACCGCTCGGCATCGCGGCGCGGCGCTCGCCGTGCTGTCCGCCGCCTCGCTGATGGTGGTGCTCGACAGCTCGATCGTCGCGGTGGCCCTGCCGGTGATCCAGACCGACCTGGGCTTCAGCGCGCCCGGGCTGGCCTGGGTGGTCAACGCCTACCTCGTCGCGTTCGGCGGCCTGCTCCTCCTGTCCGGCCGCCTCGGCGACCTGGTCGGCCGGCGGCGGGTGTTCCTCGCCGGCATCGTCGTCTTCACCGCCGCTTCGCTGGCGGCTGGCCTCTCACCCAACGCGACCACGCTGGTGGTCGCGCGATTTGTCCAGGGCGTCGGCGGCGCGCTGGCGTCCGCGGTTGTGCTGGGAATGATCGTGACGCTCTATCCCGAGCCGCGCGCCCGCGTCCGCGCGCTCGGCGTTTACAGCTTCACCCAAGCCGCGGGCGCGTCGATCGGCATGGTCGCGGGCGGCGCGCTCACGCAGGGCCTCGACTGGCACTGGACCTTCTACATCAACCTGCCCATCGGCATCGCCGCCCTCGTCCTGACTCCGCTGGTCGTCGCCTCCGATCGGGGTCTCGGCCTGCGCACCGGCATCGACGTCCTGGGCGCGCTGCTGGTCACCGCCGGGGTCATGCTGCTGGTGCTGGGCATCGTGCAGGCAGGCGACGCGGGGTGGACGTTCCTGACCATCCTGACTCTCGCGGCCGCGGTCGCCCTGCTCCTGCTGTTCCTGCTGCGCCAGGCCCGGACGCGGACTCCGTTGCTGCCCTTGCGGTTGCTCCGGGTGCGCGCGATCAGCGGGGCCAACCTGACCATGGTCGTGATGGTCGCCGGATTCCTGGGATTCCAGTTCGTCACCGCGCTGTACCTGCAGCAGGTCCTCGGTTTCGACGCGCTCACCACGGGTTTCGCCTTCGTCCCGACGCCGGTCATGATCGCCGCGTTCTCGCTCGGCCTGGCCGACTGGCTGAACAGCCGCTTCTCCCCGCGCGCGGTCCTGGTCGCCGGCCTGCTGACGACGTCGGTCGCGTTCCTTTACCTGACCCAGGTCCAGACCGCTGGCGGCTACGCCTCGCACGTGCTGCCGTCGCTGATCCTGATGGGCGCCGGGGCGGGAATGGCGATCCCGGCGCTGATGGGCTTGGCGATGTCCGCCGCGACCCCCGACGACTCCGGCGTGACGTCGGGGTTGATCACCACGACCCAGCAGGTCGGTGGCGCGCTGGGAACCGCCGTGCTGGCCACCGCCGCCGCGACCCGCACGGCCGAGGTGCTGAGCGGAGGCGCTTCGGAGAAGGAAGCGCTGGCGTCGGGATTCCGGGTGGCTTTCGGCTTCAGCGCCGGGTTGACCGCTCTCGCCGCGATCCTCGCCGCGGTGCTCCTGGGCCGCCGAGCGGTCGAGGCTCCGGCCGCCGCTCCCGAACCGGTCGCATCCTGACCTGGCGCGTCGTGCGTGGCGATGCCGGTTCTAACCGGCATCGCCGCGCACGAGACCGCGGCACTAGGTCGCGCGCCCTGTCGCCGCGAGGTAACCGGTCAGCCCGTGGTGCCCGCGCCGCATCATCCACGCGTGATTGGCGCGGAAGAACGGCCGGGCGATGACGTCGAGCCTGCGCAGCAACGGTTTCCGCACCTGAACGTGCTGCGTGATCTCCAGCCGCGAGCCCGCCCCGTCGGCGTGGATCGCCCCGGCGAGCAGCCCGTCGAGGTCCCCGCTCAACCGGACGCGCACCCGCAGCCCCGCCGCGTCCTGCTGCTCCCGGTGCATCGCGACGACGATCCGGTACGGCAGCCGGGACCGGCAGACGACCTGGGCGGTGTCGTCGTCGACCTGGCGCACCGACTGGACGTCCGGCCACCACCGCGGATACGACTCGAGGTCGACGATCGCGTCGAACACCCGCCCGGGGAGAGTCG
This sequence comes from Amycolatopsis sp. Poz14, assembly GCF_006704225.1. Classification (NCBI taxonomy): domain Bacteria; kingdom Bacillati; phylum Actinomycetota; class Actinomycetes; order Pseudonocardiales; family Pseudonocardiaceae; genus Amycolatopsis; species Amycolatopsis sp. Poz14. Next base: position 4,671,098 of record NZ_JACLHD010000001.1, on the reverse strand, counting down.
GCAGCCACCAGTCGCTCCGGAACGTGTACTCGGCGTCCCTCTTCTTTTCGAGGACCACAGCCCGCCCCTCTCTCCCGATCAGCGGAACGCGTGCTTGTCGATCTTGACCGCCGTTTCCTAGGCTGGCCATTCGTTGGGTACGCCGCCGCCTGAACCATCGAGGAGGCTTGCCGTGCCGACCGCCGCTCGAACCGCCCTGGCCGCCCTGGCCGCGCTGCTGACCGCGACGCTAGTCGGCTGCGGCACCGCTTCGCCGCCGCCAGCGGCCCCCGCCTTCACCGCGACTCTCACCTCGCCCACGAACGTCGTGCTGCACTGGCCTGCCGACCCGGCCGCGGCGGGCTACCTCCTCGAATACGCCAACGCCGCCGACGGACCGTGGACCGCGCTGCAGTACCTCCCGCACGGCCAGACCTCGTATACCCATCCGAACCTGATCCCGGAAACGCCGTTCTACTACCGAATCCGGTCCTTCGCCGGTCCGGTGTCGGCGACCGTCACGGCGGGCGACGCTGCCCCGCCCGGCGCCGCCGCCCAGCAGTCCGCCCCGGCCGATCTCACCGCGACCCCGGCCGCGGACCAGAACCTGCACTTCACCTGGACCGACCGCTCGACCGACGAAGCCGGTTTCCTCCTGGAGATCCGCCGCCCGGGCACGCCGGACTTCGTCCCGGTCGAAGTGACCGATCCCAACACCACCCAATGCGCGCTGTCGCTCCTGCCCGGCGAACAAGGCTCGGCCTTCCGCCTCCGCGCTCTGTCCTACGGCCCGCTCTCCCCCGTCGTCGAACGCACGACCGGAAAGGACTGACCCGTCCATCAGTCAGATAGCGAAGAGCCGTCCGGTCCTGGGACCGGACGGCTCTTCGCGGCTCGGCTCAGAGCGGCTGGATGCGGATCAGGCCGGGTTCAGCACCTGCGCGAGGAACTCGCCGGTGTAGCTCCCCTCGGTGGCCGCGACCTGCTCGGGTGTTCCCTCGGCGATCACCATGCCGCCGCCGGAGCCGCCCTCCGGGCCCATGTCCACGATCCAGTCGGACGTCTTGATCACGTCGAGGTTGTGCTCGATCACGATCACCGTGTTGCCCTTGTCCACCAGCCCGTTGATCACGCCGATCAGCTTGCTGATGTCCTCGAAGTGCAGGCCGGTGGTCGGCTCGTCGAGGATGTAGACGGTCTTGCCGGTGGAGCGCTTCTGCAGTTCGCTCGCCAGCTTGACGCGCTGCGCCTCGCCGCCGGACAGGGTCGGCGCGGGCTGGCCCAGGCGGACGTAGCCGAGACCGACGTCGACCAGGGTCTGCAGGTGCCGGTGGATCGCCTTGATCGGCTCGAAGAACTCGGCCGCCTCCTCGATCGGCATGTCCAGCACGTCGGACACCGTCTTGCCCTTGTAGTGCACCTCGAGCGTTTCCCGGTTGTACCGGGCGCCCTTGCACACCTCGCACGGGACGTAGACGTCCGGCAGGAAGTTCATCTCGATCTTGATCGTGCCGTCGCCCGCGCACGCCTCGCAGCGGCCGCCCTTGACGTTGAACGAGAACCGGCCCTGCTGGTACCCGCGGACCTTCGCCTCGGTGGTGGCCGCGAACAGCTTGCGCACGTGGTCCCACACGCCGGTGTAGGTGGCCGCGTTGGAACGCGGCGTGCGGCCGATCGGCGACTGGTCGACGCGCACCAGCTTGTCGACGTTGGCGAGCCCGTTGACCCGGGTGTGCCTGCCGGGGACCTGGCGCGCGCCGTTGAGCTTGTTCGCCAGCACCTGCGCGAGGATGTCGTTGACCAGCGTCGACTTGCCCGACCCGGACACGCCGGTGATCGACACGAGGCAGCCGAGCGGGAACGACACGTCGATGCCGCGCAGGTTGTGCTCGCGCGCGCCCACCACGGTGAGCTGCCGCTTCTTGTCGACCGGCCGCCGGATCGCCGGGATCTCGATCTGCCGCCGCCCGGACAGGTACGCGCCGGTGATCGATTCCTTGTTCTTCAGGATCTTCTTGTACGGGCCGCTGTGCACGATGTGCCCGCCGTGCTCGCCCGCGCCCGGGCCGATGTCGACCACCCAGTCGCTGGCCCGGATGGTGTCCTCGTCGTGTTCGACCACGATCAGCGTGTTGCCGAGGTTGCGCAGCCGGGTCAGCGTCTCGATGAGCCGGTGGTTGTCGCGCTGGTGCAGGCCGATGGACGGCTCGTCCAGCACGTACAGCACGCCCACCAGCCCGGAGCCGATCTGCGTGGCCAGCCGGATGCGCTGCGCCTCGCCGCCGGACAGCGTGCCGGACGCGCGGTCGAGCGACAGGTAGGTGAGGCCGACGTCGAGCAGGAAGCGCAGCCGCGCCTGGATTTCCTTGAGCACCGCGCCCGCGATCATCGCCTCGCGCGGGCCGAGCACCAGTTCGTCGAGGAACTCCGACGCCTCCGCGATGGACAGCGCGCAGACCTCGGCGATCGACCGGTCGCCCTGCGTCGCGTGCTCCAGCGTGACCGCGAGGATCTCCGGCTTGAGCCGCGTGCCCTGACACGCCGGGCACGGCACCTCGCGCATGTAGCCCTCGTACCGCTCGCGCATGTACTCCGAGTCGGTCTGCTCGAGGCGCCGCTCCAGGAACGGGATGACGCCCTCGAAGGCCGCGTAGTACGAGCGCTGCCTGCCGTACCGGTTGCGGTAGCGGACGTGCACCTGCTCGTCGACGCCGTGCAGCACCGCCTTCTGCACCCGGGCGGGCAGCCGCCGCCACGGCGTGTCCATGCGGAACCCGACCGCTTCCGACAGCGATTCCAGCAGCCGCAGGAAGTAGTCGGCGCTCTGCCCGCCCGCCCACGGCGCGATGGCGCCTTCGGCGAGCGACAGTTCGTCGTCCGGCACCACCAGTTCCGGGTCGACCTCCTTGCGGATGCCGATGCCGGTGCACTCGGGGCACGCGCCGTAGGGCGAGTTGAACGAGAACGACCGGGGTTCGAGGTCCTCGATCGCCAGCGGGTGGCCGTTGGGGCAGGCCAGGTTCTCGGAGAAGCCGCGCACGCGGTGCGGGTCGTTCTCGTCGAGGTCGACGAATTCCAGCTCGACCAGGCCGTCGGCCAGCCGCAGCGCCGTTTCCACCGAGTCGGTGAGCCGCTGCCGCGCGCTGGTCTTGACCGCGAGCCGGTCGATCACCACGCCGATCTGGTGCTTTTCCTGCTTCTTCAGCTTCGGCGGGTCGGTGAGCGGGTGCACCGTGCCGTCGACCACCACGCGCGCGTAGCCCTGCTGCTGCAGATTCTGGAACAGGTCGAGGTACTCGCCCTTGCGCCCGCGCACGACCGGCGCGAGCACCTGGAACCGGGTGCCCTCGGTCATTTCCAGCACCTGGTCGACGATCTGCTGCGGCGTCTGCTTGCTGATCGCCTCGCCGCACTTGGGGCAGTGCGCCTTGCCGGCGCGGGCGTAGAGCAGCCGCAGGTAGTCGTAGACCTCGGTGATGGTGCCGACGGTCGACCGCGGGTTGCGCGAGGTCGACTTCTGGTCGATCGACACCGCGGGCGAGAGGCCCTCGATGAAGTCGACGTCCGGCTTGTCCATCTGGCCGAGGAACTGCCGCGCGTACGCCGACAGCGACTCCACGTACCGCCGCTGCCCCTCGGCGAAGATCGTGTCGAAGGCCAGGCTCGACTTGCCCGACCCGGACAGGCCGGTGAACACGATCATGCTGTCGCGGGGCAGATCGAGATCCACGCCGCGGAGGTTGTGCTCGCGCGCTCCGCGAACAACGAGGCGATCAGCCACGCCTTCGTCCCTTCCATCGTTCTGCTCGGTGGCCCGCCGGGAGATCCGGTGCCGACGGACGTGCCCAGGGTAGGGACGACCACCGACAAAAACCGGACCGCACGTGTTCTGCCTGGGGTTTTCCGCTCTCCGGGGGCCGGGGGAAGCGGCCCGCGGCGGGGTCGCCGGACGCTGTCGGAGGCCCCGCGCGGCAGAGCGGATGCGCGGGCTGGCCCGGTTCCACGATACAGGTCGGCGAAGTGCGTCCGGCCCGGGTGCACGGGCCCCGGGAACCGGCGCGGGGCAGCGCCTTCGGGCGGGTTTCGCGAAAAGTGTCGCCCCCTGCCGATACGTTCGGGGCGTGGCGAGCGAAGAAGCCGGAGCAGTGCGGATCTACGCGGCGGGGAAAGGCGGCGACACCCCGGGACCGGGCGGCTGGTCCGCTCTGCTGGCCTACGGCGACCATCGGAAAACCCTCACCGGCGGGGCGGCGGACACGACCGCGGGCCGGATGGCGCTGACGGCTGCCGTGGAAGCACTCGAAAGCCTGAAAAGGCCGGTCCGCGTGCACCTGTACAGCGACAGCGAGTATCTCCGCACCGCGCTGGACGGTCATGATTCGGATGACCTCCTCCCCCGCCTCCGCACCTGCGCTGCCCAGCACGAGATCACCTGGCGGGATGCCGAGGACCCGGCCGCCCGCACCCAGCTAGCCGAACTGGCCGACCTCGCGACGGCGGCCCGCCCCACCGGACGCCCGCCCGCACTGCCGGAGGACGACGAGTGCCGGCACGGCATGACGAAGGCCTACTGCGCCGACTGCCGCCAGCTCGACGCGGGAGTGCTGCCGACCGGCTACCACACGGCGGGCGGCCACGCCTACCACAACGACGCCGACTGCTACTGGCTGCGCAGGGGCCAGCAGCGGCAGGAGCGGATGGGCCGCGACACCCACGAGATCGTGCGGATCGCCTGGGCTTCGGTGATCCCTGGGGAACTCGCCCCGTGCGAGCACTGCTGCACGACGGAATGGCTGGAACTCAATCGGCGCAGGTCAGGGCTTAGCCGGTTTGCATGACGCCCGGACCCGGTCGAACCGGCCTTCGGCGAGGTCGTCCGCAACGCCCCGGCCCCGACGATCCCGAACCACGCCACACCGCTGCACAACGGCCGACACAGCACCTACGCAGACGACCACTCTGCACGACGCCGGACCCGGTCACACCGGCCTTCGGCGACGTCCGCAACGCCTCAGCCCCAGCGATCCCGCACCACTCCAGCCCCGCAATCGCCGACACCACACCAACGCAGATGAGGGCTCACCCGCCCTGCACAACGCACCGCACCCGGTCGAACCAGCCAGCGACGACACCGTGCGCAACGCCTCAGCTCCAGCGATCCCGCACCACGTCAGCCACGCAATCGCCGACGCGACACCAACGCAGGTAAGGGCTCACCCACTCTGCATAACGCACCGCACCCGGTCGAAACGGCCCTCGGCGAGGTCGTCCTCGCGGATCAGCCAATACAGAACGCCGACGTCACCCCACGTGAGGCCAGCGTCGCCGTCGCTGTCGATCTGCGCGAGAAGGACCCACCGCAGCGCCTCGTCGGCGAGAGCGGACTCCGACGCGTCCTCCGGCAAGACCGCCGCGGCGACCTCGTCCTCCGGCGGGCCCTGAACCGGCCAGGAACAGCCGCCGATCTGGTGGTACGGCGCGGCTGAGGACTCGCGGAGCAGGTCGAAGAACTCCTCCGACCAGTTGTCCGGGTCGGAGAGCGGCAGTCCGTCGCGGGCGAGCGTGCGGCGCAGCACCTCCTGCTGGGAGTTCGGGAAGGTGCCGACGATTTCCCCGGACACCTCGAGCCGCGGATAAACCTCGACCCCCTCCGGCGCGGCCCGTTCCGCGGTCTCGGCACCGGCCGGGACGACCACGACCCCGCCGAGAGAAGTCAGATCGACCGGCCCCTCGGCCTCGAACCAGTCGTCGCAGTAGAAGAACAGCAACGAACCCGACGCGGGCAACTCGATCCCGCCAGGCACCCGAGGCAGCGCAGCGCAGTCCACGGAGGCGACGAAGTTCATCGGCAGCTCGCCCCGCCAGACGGGCCACTCCACGTCCGCGGGCAGCGCGGGGTTCCCGCCGAGACACCCGACGCGCGCCCCGTTCCCGCCGGTGCTCAGCCGCACCGCGGGCCGGAAGACGGTTTCCCAGGCCTCGGCCACGTCCGGCGGAAGGTTCTCGCGCGCCAGCTTGGCGAGCGGGTCGATCCAAGAGGTCATAGGGAGATCTTGACAGCAGGCACCGACAAAAACGGCCGCGTGGCCACCGCACGGGTGATCCGGCTACGGTGGGACCTCGTGAACATCGCCGACACGTACACCGGACACGTCGAACCGGGCGGCGACGCCGCGCGCCGGACGCTGGACGGGCTCACCATCACCAAGCTCTCCGTTGGCCCGATGGACAACAACGCGTACCTGCTCGTGTGCCGCGAGGAGAACGAAGCGCTGCTGATCGACGCGGCCAACGATCCGGAACGCATCTCGGACCTGATCGGCCACGGCCCCGACCGCCCCGCGCTGCGCACCGTCGTCACGACCCACCAGCACCCCGACCACTGGCAGGCGCTGGGCGCGGTAGCCGGAGCGAACGGCGCGAACACCGCGGCGCACCCGCTGGACGCGGAACCGCTGCCGGTCCCCCCGGACTTCCTGGTCGAACACGGAGACACCCTGAAGGTCGGCACGGTGACGCTGGAGGTGATCCACCTGCGCGGCCACACGCCGGGTTCGATCGCACTGCTGTACCGGGATCCGTCCGGCCACGCGCACTTGTTCACCGGGGATTCGCTGTTCCCGGGCGGGGTCGGGAAGACCGGCTCGCCGGAGGACTTCAAGTCGCTGCTGGACGACGTGGAGACGCGGATCTTCGGCGAACTGCCGGACGACACGTGGTTCTATCCGGGGCACGGGGACGATTCGACGTTGGGTGAGCAGCGTCCGCATCTGGCCGAGTGGCGCGAACGCGGCTGGTGAGCTGAGGATCGCTCAGCTCGGGACCGCCGGGCGATCAGGCGGTCCCGTGTGCCGCAGTTCCGCGGACCCGGGCATTGACGTCGCGATCGATCTTGCACGGATGGCAGCGCCAGAAGTACGGCATGTTCTTCGCCTTGGCTTCGGATCGCCATAGTTCGAAGTCTCGGCCGCACCGATCGCAGACCGGCGGCTGTCCGTGAGTCTCGGCGTCCAGATCGGCGAGCAAGCGCTCAGCGAAGGCAGCACCGCGACAGGCGAGCATGACCTCACGGCTCCTGCGTTGCGACAGCGGATTGTGGCTGCCGAGCAGCACCACCTGCCGGTCGACCACGACGATCTTCCGGTGCTCCACCTCGGCACGAATCACTTTCGCGCCGGTCGCCAGCAACGCCGCTACCCATTCCTTGTTGGCTTCCTGGCGCATGATGTGGTCGCGTTCGGGGCGGACGAACACCCGCACATCGGCACCACGAGAGACCGCCGACGCGATCAGCGCCAGGAACTGTCCGCTCTTCTTGCCGACCCACGGCGACCACATCCACAGCGAACGGCGCACGGCGGCGAGTTGTTCGTGAAGCGCCTTGTCGAACGAGAACTCGTCATGGATGTCCATCACGTCGACAAGTCCGCGCAGCACCTCGTTGAGCTCGGCCTCGACCGACGAAACGGGAGTGAAGTCGACTGACTCGGCCATGCCGAGCAGCACGCTCGCCCGGCATCGCTGGACGGCTCCCTCACGACCGAGCGCGACAAGAGCACCCAGAGGGCTGTCGCCTTGAGCTCCTTTGAGGGCAAGGCGGCCGTCGGCTATCACGTAGAGCCGACGTCGTGCGCGAGTGATGCCGACGCCGAACAGACGGACACCGCTGCGGGCGAACTCATTGCCGTTCCATTTGGCGGCGCTGATCCAGCCTTTCCCGTCCTCCACGAGGTCGAACACCACTGAACCGAGTTCCCGCCCCTGAAACGCGTGCGCTGTGCCCACCGGGACGGCGAGGTTCTGGCCGGCGTCCCGCAACGCGGCGTGTGTTGCCTCGACCTGCTGGCGGAACGCGGTCACCACACCGACCCCGTCGGGGTCCGCCGCGTGGTGCTCCACCAGCACCCGGGACAACAGCGCGCCGACCGGCCACCATCCGGCGACCCTCCCGGAACGGCGCACCTGATTGATATCGTCGAGTCCCTGCACGTCGACAACCACGATCTCGGTGTTCGCGGGTGCCCGCCCGCTCACCTCGGTGACGCCGTCCTCGAGTACCTGGTAGACGACCTTGTTCGCCAGCTGGCGAAGATTCGGGCCGAAGCGGAACTGGTATCGCAACCCGACGCAACCCGGTTCGTCCTCTACGTCGCCGGGCGAACGGATCCCGCAATGCGCGAAAACGTCCGGGAGAAGCCACTTCCGCACCGCCGGCTTCTTGGACTTCTCCAGCTCTCCGGTGACCGGACCGAGCTGGAGAAAGTCGCCGAGCAACGTCGCCGTGCGAGTGGCGTGCCCTACCGCGAGCAGGACCTCCCCGAGCACGGCGGCACCCGCCTCGTCGACGAGCACGACGTCGAACTGCTGTCGCGCGACCGCGGGATGCGCGCGTGACCTGGCCAACGTGGTCGCGACGACCTGAGCCTGGCCGACGAGCTCGCCCTCGGCGTCTCGGCGAAGCTGAGCGATTCGTTTGGTCACCTCGCGCAGCCGCTCTTCCAGTTTCGCGCGCTCGCGTTCCCGCGCACGATGTTGCTTCTTCAACTGCTCGCGTCGTTCGTGCAAGCCAGGCAGTTCCAGCCGCGTCGCGCGGGTCACAAGATCGAAGTCGGCCTCGGTCGCCACTCCCCGGCTGGCGATGTCGCCGTGCCGTGCACGGAGTTCAGTCAGCTTCCGAGAGTCTTCCGCGTTCCTGCGCGCCGCGTCGGCGACCCGCCCGTCCGCCTCGGCGCAGCGTTGCGCGATACCGCTGAGCTGCGCTTCGGTAATCGGATGAGCTTGGGCGCGAATCTGCTCGATGATCGGCCCTAGCGTCTCGCGCTGCCTCCTAGCGTGGTCCTCAAGCTTCTGCAGGTCTTCCCGGGCACTGCTCAGCTCGCGCGCTTCGCGCCTGCGCCTCAGCCAGCCGCCAGCACTGGCGTTGGCTTGGAACTCCAGGTTCTCGACGCGTGCCCGCTCCAGGGCTAGCTGATGGTGCTGTGCGCCGAGTTGATTCTCCAGATCGCGCGCACGGGCGAGCGCCGCCCGCTGCGGCTCGAGCCGTTGCGCCTCCGCGCGCAGCTGACCGGCGGTGTTCCTCGCCGAACCCAGTTCCTCGGTCGTTCGGCGGTGATCGGACTCAACGGCGCGCAGCTCTGTCTCGACAGCTCCGAGCCGTCGCGAGTCGGCGACCCGCCGCTCTGCCGCGAGGTAGCTCCGGTGATCATAGCTCGCCAGCGCGTCGTCGAGCTGGCGCAGTTCGCCGTCGGCTCCGGCCAACCGTTCGAGCTCGTCCTGCACCTGCTGCCGTTCGGCGTCGGCTTCCTCGGTCTTCCGCGCGGCAAGCCGGTGCAGTTGGACGTCGTCGTTGTTCGCCAGTTCCCGCAAATGCGGCGGCCCCACCCGGAGCACGGCACCCGGCTCGGGCGCGAGGTGCTTGACGACCTCCTTGAGCGCGTTGTCGACGGCGACGTTCGCGGTCGACACCAGCAGCACGCGTCTGCCCAGTTTGACCAGATCCTCGATGGCGCGGGCGAGCACTCGTGTCTTGCCGGTGCCCGGAGGCCCCCACACCGCGTGCAGACCAGGTTCGACGCACGCGGCGTAGGCCCGTTGCTGTGTCTCAAGAAAGCCTGGCGGATACGCCGTGGCCTTGTTCGGCACCGGATCGAGGCCGCCCGCGGCGAGCTTGTCGGCGAGCGGTGTCCCGTCCAGCGACGAGACACCGTCCCGAAGCTTCCGCCACAGATGCTGTGGGGTGAGCCGAACGGTCCAAAGGATGTCGCAGCCTTCCGGGATCCGGCCCGCGACCTGGATCCGGAGCACGTCGTCGGCCAGCTGACTGCGCTCGACCGGAAACGGTGTGCCGTGCTCGGGGCCCAGCTTGTCGGCGAGGCAGAGCTGGTCGAAGCTGTCGGCCGAAGACGCATTGCGCTTGCCAGGTTCCAGGTCCAGCGCGTACCAGCCGTTTTCTCCGGCCGGCACCACCTTGCCCAGCGAACGCCATTCGCCCTGCTCACTCCGGCTAGGACGGTTCAGAACCTCGTCCACCGCCTCGATGAGCTCGTGCTTCCAGCCAGGCACCGCTCCCCCAAACTCTGTCTTCCCCGGGCAGATCATTAAACCAACGACAGCGGAGAACGCATAGCAGAAATCGGCGAGAACTGATGTTCGAACACATGGCCTCTGTTAGGACATTCGAGTGATCACACCGCGTTCGTCTCCGCCGTTCGACGCCTGCTCCTACGATGGCGGGCAGCGAAAATTCGAGGACAAACTCGCCCGTTCCCAACGACTGAGCGGGCTCAGGCCGCGATGGGGTCGAATCCACCAATCCGCACGCTCGGATCCGGCAGTTTCTCGGCGGGCAGGAACCGGCTCGAGAGGAATGCCCCGAACGCTTTCGCCCGTGCGCGAATTACGAACCAGTACGGGTGCCGCCCTCACCGCAGCACAAGCCCGGTGGCAGCGCTGCCGACGTATTCGCCGACATCCGAGACCAGTCCGGCGATATCGGCGATATGGCCGAACCGGCACTGGTGCAATTCGGCGATCTTCGCACCCGTTTCCGGATCCGGATGGCCGGCGATGTCGAGCGACATGAACTTGCTTACCGGCGGAAACCCGATCCGGTCGGCGGCGAGACGGGTGGGTGGACGAGATATTCCCGGCGGCAGTCGAAATCACCGATTACGGTAACGGCACCCCGCCCGCACTCACCGACGACGAATGATTTCACCGACGGGATGCCCCGCCCCCTGATTGCGCAGGCTTCCCGGCGCCTTCCTGACCACGGCGGATCAACGGTCTTCCCTTCCGCGGTTGAGAGCCGGTCCGCTGGCGAAAGACCGCGGTTCGGCCGGTGGCGATGCCGGACTTGCCAGCAAGCGCTCGGCGTTCGAGTCCGCGAGAACCACCTGCGCTCTCCGGCGCGGCATTTTGTCCCGTGTCGGCCGGGACGGCCTGGATATCCCAAGCCTGCCAAGGAATTTCTTCGCAATCATGTGCGGCGTATTGCCTGGCCACCCTTCAGCGAGTACGCACACGAAGGTCAACTTCGCAGAGCGGCATCGGATTCGGGGAGCGGCATGACAGCGCAACTGTGGTCACGGCGGACCTTGCTCGGCGGCGCAGCGGGCAGCGCAGCACTGCTCATCACCGGCTGCGCGTCGAAGCAAGCCAAAGCCGCCGCCATGCCGCCTGCTCAGCCCGGCGGGGCGCGGGTGATGATCATCCGGCACGCCGAGAAGCCGTCCGGTTCGACCGGGCCGCAAGGGATTGACGTGAACGGCAGTCCCGATTCCCATTCCCTGACTGTTCGCGGCTGGACCCGGGCCGGTGCGCTCGTCGAGTTGTTCGCGCCAGCGACGGGTTCGCTGAGGGAAGGCCTCGCTCGCCCGACCGCTGTCTACGCGGCAGGCGGCAACGGCGGCGAGGGCACCCGGCCCAGGGAGACTGCCGGGCCGGTGGCGGAGCGGCTGGGCAAAACCGTCCTCACCACTTACGCCAAGGGCAGCGAGAGCGCACTCGCGGCCGAGGTCGCCCGGCGGACGGAGCCGACCTTGATCAGCTGGCAGCACGAGGAGATTCCCGCCCTCGCGGCTGCCTTCGGGGTTGCTGCGCCGCAGAAGTGGCCGGACGAACGGTTCGACGTCGTCTGGGTGCTGACCCCGGCCGGGTCCGGCTGGACACTTGCTCAGGTGCCGCAACTGGTCCTGGCCGGGGACAGCGCCGAGCCGATCAAATAGCCTGCTGCCGCTCGTAAGGCAGCTTCTCCCCCGCCTCCACCGCGAACGGCAAATGATTCCCCTCCGGCGGCAACGGGCACGTGGCGAAATCCGTGAACGCACACGGCAGATTCACCGCCCGATTGAAGTCCAGCGTCACCGTCCCGTCCGCAGCAGCCTCGGCGACCGGCAGCGAACGGTTGGCAGCATAAGTAGTCACCCCACTAGTCGCATCAGTGAAAAGAATGCTGTACCCGCCAGTCTTCCCATTGAACGCAGTAAGCGTGTACTCAACCCCATCCCGCTCGAAGACAACCCGCCCAGGTGCCGTGTAGACATGCGACAGTCCCTCCACAACCGCACCCACAGTCGTCGGCCGCGGCTCGTCGAATGGCTCGAAACGGCCAGTCAGAACCCAAGCCGGATCGGGTTCGTACGCGGGGACCCCGTGGAAGGCTTGCAGCACAGGGGCTTTCGGGTCGTGCACGCGGATCAAGTACCCCGACCGGCGGGCGATCTCGATTTCCACCGAACCGGCCGTGACCCGGGTGCCCGCGCCGCTGTTCACTAGCTCGAAGCGGTGGACATCAGTCAGCAGAGTGCCTTCATGCCGCAACTCCCCGCCAGCCGGATCGACGTACGCGGCTTCGGCGTCTTGCCACCATCGGCCGGGCAGGCCGGGGTAGGTCCGGGGCGCATCCTCGAGCCAGTCGAGCGACACCAGGGCCAGCCAGCCGTACGGATCGGCCAGCGTCTTTTCCCGTTCCGCTTTCCAGTCCTGCCACGCCTGTGCGAACTCCACCGCCATGTCCGGATCCCTTCCGTGAGTGTCCAGGGGACAACACCGGACCCGGCATGGCATTCCGGCTCCCAGCACGTGGGAACGGTAGGGTCGCCGCGTGGCGGAGCAGACGGAACAGGCCGTGGAGATCTACACCGACGGCGCGTGCAGCGGCAATCCCGGACCGGGCGGCTGGGGCGCGCTGCTGCGCTACGGCAAGCACGAGCGCGAGCTGTACGGAGCCGAGGACACCGTCACCACCAACAACCGCATGGAGCTGATGGCTCCGATCCGCGCGCTGGAAAGCCTCACCCGCGCGTCGGTGGTGCGGATCTACACCGACAGCACGTACGTCCGCAACGGCATCCTCCAGTGGATGCCCCGCTGGAAGAAGAACGGCTGGCAGACGCAGGCGAAGCAGCCGGTCAAGAACGCCGACCTCTGGCAGCGCCTCGACACCGCCTGCCAGCAGCACGAGGTCGAGTGGCTGTGGGTCAAAGGCCACGCCGGACTTCCCGAGAACGAGCGCGCGGACAAGCTCGCGGTCAAGGGATCGCAGGAAGCCGCCGCGGCCGGGGTGCGCCGGGCTCGCGGCTGAGCCGTGCGGATCGACTCGCGAGCTTGGCCGTACCGGTTCGAAGAGGTTCCGTGGACCGAGATCGCCGCTCGGTTTCACGAGACGGCGGCGGCGCATCCCGAGTTCAGCCACCTCGCGGACATCGCCGACAGCGTGCTGGCCTGCGAAGGCGAGCACCGGCTGGCCGGGCTCACGTCGATGCACGACCTGGTCGTCGCTGCCCGTCCGCTGCCGGATGAGCCGCCGGTCCCGGTCGTGGTCGTCCGGTCGCCTTCGTCCGGCCAGACGGGCGCGGGCGGCGTGTACATCGAGCATCGGTCCGCGACCGGCCACGACGACCGGATTTTCCGGCCCAGCGCGGAGGCGGTGCCGCTCTTCTGGCGGTTCATGATCGAGAAGTTCGGCGTAGCGCCCGTCCACCGACAAAAAAATTAGTCTTGACAGAAATAACCATCGGCAGGCAGGCTCGGCAGCAACCAGAAAGCCGAGAGGACCAGCCATGCCGAAGTTCACGACCGTCGCCGAGTACGTCGCCGCGCAGCCTGAAGTGCTCCGCGAGGTCTACGCCGCTCTCCTGCCCGCGCTCGACAACGCGATGCCCGAACCGGCCGCGCTCTACCACGGCGCGCCTACCTGGAAAGCAGGCAAGAACCCGGTCTGCCTCGCGAAGGCGTACAGCTCATACGTCACGCTCGCTTTCTGGCGCGGCCAGCTGATCAAGGGCGACGGCCTCGAACCGAGCGCCCGCGAGATGGCCCACGTGAAGCTGCGCAGCGCCGAGGACGTCGACACCAACCAGATCACCGCCTGGGTACAGCAGGCTCTCGCACTGGAGACAGAATCAGCGGCGTGACGAACCCCTGCCCCTGCGGGCTGCCCGAGCCCTACGCCGACTGCTGCGGCCGGTTCCACCGCGGCGACCAGAACGCTCCGACGGCCGAGTTGCTGATGCGGTCCCGCTACTGCGCGTTCGCCGTCGGGGAGCCCGATTACCTGCTCGATACCTGGCATCCGGACACCCGTCCGAAGCGGCTGCGGCTCGACCCCGCACAGGAGTGGACCCGGCTGGAGATCCTCGGCCGGACCGGCGGATCGCTGCTGCAGAACGAGGGCACCGTCGAGTTCCGCGCGCATTACCGCTACCAGGGCCGTGACGACTCGCAGCACGAGAACAGCCGGTTCGTCCACGAGGGCGGGCGCTGGTACTACGTCGACGCGCTCTAGGCGGAACCGCAGGCGAAAATCGGGCGAAAAGACCCCGTCGAGGTCTGTTCCCGGCTCCTCCGGGCGGCTACTATCACCGGCAATCGTTAAGGAACTTTACTAACAATCGCCGCCGCCAGGAGCCCGAGGAGGACCGCTCGTGACCCCACGCCGGCCAAGAATGCCCGGACGGCTGTTAGCAGTCGCCGCCCTGACCGCAGCGCTGATCCCCGGAGTCGCCGGGGCCGCTTCGGCCGGGCCGGAACCCGGGCAGGCCGCGATCCCCGGCTATCTGATCCAGTCCTCGGCCAAGGTGCCCGACGACGCCTCGGTGTCGAAGCCCGGTTTCGACGCCAAGGGCTGGTACCCGGTCGGCTCGCAGTCGACGGTGTACGCCGGGCTGCTCGCCAACGGCCGCTACTCCGACCCGTTCTACTCCACGAACATGAAGAACGTGCCGGCCGCGGACTTCAAGGTGCCGTGGTGGTACCGCGCCGACATCAAGGTCGCCGACCCGTCCCAGCGCACCTACCTCGACGTCAGCGGCGTGCTGTCCAAGGCCGACGTCTGGGTCAACGGCACCCGCGTCGCCACCAAGGACGAGGTCAACGGCCCCTACACCCGGCACGACCTCGACGTGACCAAGCAGGTGCACGAGGGCGTCAACAGCGTCGCGTTCAAGGTCTACCCGAACGACCCGAACAACGACCTGTCGATGGGCTGGATCGACTGGGCGCAGACCCCGCCGGACCAGAACATGGGGCTCGCGCGCGAGGTCGTCGTCCGGCACAGCGGGCCGGTCGCGCTCCGCGGCGCGCACGTCGTCACGAAGCTGAACGTGCCCGCGCTCGACCACGCCGACCTCACCGCGAAGGCCGACGTCCGCAACGACTCCGACGAGCCGGTCCGCACCACGGTGTCCGGCACCGTCGCGGGCAAGCCGGTGAGCCAGGACGTTTCCCTTGCCGCGCACGAAAAGAAGACCGTCACCTTCCCGGTGATCGGCGTCGACAAGCCGCTGGTGTGGTGGCCCGCCGGCATGGGCGGCCAGCCGATGCAGCAGCTGGACCTCACCGCGAGCGTCAGCGGGACCACGTCCGACGCGAGCCACTCCAGCTTCGGCATCCGCGACGTCAAGGCTCCGCTGAACTCCAGCGGCGGACGGCAGTATGTCGTCAACGGCAAGCCGCTGATGATCAAGGGCGGCGGCTGGTCCCCCGACCTGCTGCTGCGCTGGGACGCGGGCCGGGCGGCGGACAAGCTCGCCTACGTCAAGAACCTCGGCCTCAACACGGTGCGGCTCGAGGGCCACATCGAACCCGACGCGTTCTTCGACCTCGCGGACCGGATGGGCGTGCTGACCATGCCCGGCTGGGAATGCTGCGACAAGTGGGAAGGCCAGGTCAACGGCGACGAGAAGGGCGAGCCCTGGACCGAGGCCGACTACCCGATCGCCAAGGCGTCGATGACCGCCGAGGCCGAGCGGCTGCGCGACCACCCGAGCGTGCTGTCCTTCCACATCGGCAGCGACTTCGCGCCCGACGCGCGGATCGAAAAGGGCTACCTCGACGCGTTGTCGGCGGCGGACTGGCCCGCGGCGGTGATCTCCGCGGCGTCGGCCAAGGCGTCGCCGAAGCTCGGCCCGTCCGGGATGAAGATGAACGGCCCGTACGACTACGTCCCGCCGAACTACTGGTACGACAAGGCGCACAAGGACGCGGGCGGCGCGTGGAACTTCAACTCCGAGACCAGCGCCGGGCCGGACATCCCGACGATGGACACGCTCAAGCGGATGATGACGCCCGCCGAGCTGGAAACGCTCTGGAAGAACCCGTCCGCGCCGCAGTACCACCGCTCCGAGTCGGAGACATTCGCCAACCTGAAGATCTTCGGCGACGCGCTGGCCGGCCGCTACGGCAAGCCGACGAGCCTGGACGACTTCGTCCGCAAGGCGCAGCTGGCGCAGTACGAGAACGTCCGCGCGGAGTTCGAATCGCACTCCCGCAACTTCACCGACTCGAAGGACCCGTCGACCGGGCTCATCTACTGGATGCTCAACAGCGGCTGGACGTCGCTGCACTGGCAGCTGTTCGACGCCTACCTCGACCAGAACGGCTCTTACTTCGGGGCCAAGAAGGCGAACGAGCCGCTGCACATCCAGTACTCGTACGACACCAAGTCGGCTGAGGTGGTCAACTCCACCACGAAGAAGGCGTCCGGCCTGACCGCCAGCGTCGAGCTGTTCAACACCGACGGCACCAAGAAGTTCTCGAAGACCAAGAAGAACTTCTCGGTCAACGGCGGCGGCGCGCACGCGAAGGCGCTCGACATCGGTTCGGTCAGCGGGCTTTCCTCGACCTACCTGGCGAAGCTGGTGCTCACCGATTCGGCGGGCAAGGAGGTCAGCCGGAACGTGTACTGGCTGTCCACCAAGGACGACAAGCTCAACTGGAGCAAGTCGGACTGGTACTACACGCCGACGTCGTCCTACGCGGACCTGTCCGGGCTGTCGAAGCTGGGCGCGGCGAAGGTGGCCACCACGGCGACCTCCGCGCCGGGTCCGGACGGCACCACCGTGACCACGGTGAAGCTCACCAACACCTCGTCGGGCAAGACCCCGGCGTTCATGGTGGACACGCACCTGCTGGACAGCACGGGCACGCCGGTGCTCCCGGTGTCCTGGTCGGACAACCAGGTCAGCCTGTGGCCGGGCGAATCGGTGACGCTCACCGCCACTTACCGCACGGCCGACCTGCACGGTTCGGCGCCGTCGGTGCGGGTCGCGGGCTGGAACACCGGCACGCAGACGGTCCACGCGTAAGCGCGGTGGGGCTAGCGGACCTGGGGTTCGCTAGCCCCACAGCCGCCGCTGTCCGGAATCCGGATCGGACACGGTCGTGCTCACGTCGTCGAACAACCGGGTCACGCGGTCCTCCGGAGTGTAAGCCGCCCAGCCGGGATCGCCGGTCGCCACGAACCGGACCCACGTCTCGAACATCTCCTCCGCCATCGCCCGCAGCCGTTCCGGATCGGGGCGGGCGATGGCGAACAGGAAGCGCCAATTCGGGTTGCGGACGTCGTCGAACACGAACGGCAAGTCCACCCCGTGCGCCGCGCCGAGGCCCTTCCCGCGCGGCGCGATCCGCCAGTCCAGCCGGTACATCCAGGCCGTGCCGCCCGCCGCGTGCTGGGTTTCGGCCAGCCGGATCGCCGGCAGCCACCAGTCCCCCGCCGTGCGGACGCGGTTCACCAGCTGGTCCTCCGGCCAGTCCGGCAGCAGTTCCCGGTACGCCTCGGTCATCCGCGCGATGACGTCCGGTTCGAGCATCGTCGATCCGGTGCCGAGCAGTTTCGCGCCGCCGGTTTGCAGCCAGGAGAACAGATCCTGCTCGTCGGCCGTGGTGCCGGTGAGGATCCGGACTTCCCGGGCCGCGCCGTCCGCGACCGCTTCGCCGGGCCGCTGCGGCAAGAGATCTCCGTCGACCACCACGCGGTACGTCACGAGCGTGCCGAGCTGAGCGGTGACCCGTTGCTGCGCGGTCAAAATCTCCGTGACCGGCAGCGTGCGCAGGTCGCCATCGCCTAGTTCGGCCAGCACCGCCTCCCCGACTGCTTCCGCCTCGGCCGGAGTGTGCACGACGGAACCGACCCCGGTGCCGCTCTGCACGATCGCCTGGCTGAACAGCCCTTTCGCGGCCGGAACCGCCAGCAAGGTCCCGACCGTGCGGCCGCCGTTGGACTGCCCGGCGAGCGTCACGCGCCGCGGGTCGCCGCCGAACGCGGCCACGTTGTCGCGGACCCATTCCAGCGCCAGCACTTGGTCGTGCAGCGAGAGATTCCCGTCGGAAACGCCAGGAAGCCGGAGCATGCCGAGCACCCCGAGCCGGTACGCGACGGTCACGACGACCACGCCGCGGCGGGCGTACGCGGACGCGTCGAACTGGTGCGGCGCGCCCATCACCCCGCCCCCGCCGTGGATCCACACCAGCACCGGGTACGAACCGGGTGCTTCAGGCGCGTAGACGTTGACGTACAGGCAGTCCTCGTCGCCGACGAAGCGTTTCCCGGTCACGTCGGGCTGCGGAGCCTTGGCCGCGAATTCCGTCGCGTCGCGCACCCCGGTCCAGGACGCCGCCGGCACCGGCGGGCGGAACCGCAGCTCCCCCACCGGCGGCTCCGCGAACGGCACCCCCAGGAAAAACCCGACTCCGTCCCGCACCTCGCCGCGGACGGCACCGGCCCGCGTCTCCACCGTCGTCACGAACCGCAGCCTAACGCTGGCCCCCGCGCGTGCTCCGGGACCGCAGGCGATGATTGTCCGGTGGAAATCGCAGCGGAATTGGTGGCGCTGGTCCTGACGGTTCTCCTGGTGACCGTCGTCGCGCGCCGGATGGACTGGTCGGCTCCGCTGTGCCTGGTCGCGGTCGGCGTCGGGGTGTCGTTCGTCCCCGGGGTGCCGCAGTACGAACTGGACCCGGAGATCGTCCTCATCGGGCTGCTGCCGCCGCTGCTGTACTCCGCGTCGATCCAGACGTCGCTCGTCGCGTTCCGCAAGCTGCGCGGGCCGATCGCGCTGCTGTCGGTCGGGCTGGTGGTGTTCACCGCGTTCGGCGTCGGGCTGGTCGCCTGGCTGGTCGTGCCGGGATTGCCGCTGGCCGCCGGGATCGCGCTGGGCGCGGTCGTCGCGCCGCCGGACGCGGTGGCGGCGAGCGTGGTCGCCCGGCGGGTCGGGATGCCGCGCAAGCTCGTCCGGCTGCTGGAGGGCGAAAGCCTCTTCAACGACGCCGCCGCGCTCGTCGCGCTGCGGACCGCGATCGCGGCGATCGCCGGCGCGGTCAGCCTCTGGCAGGTCGGTCTCGACTTCCTCCTCGCGGCCGTCGGCGGGATCGTCGTCGGCTTCCTCGTCGGGCTGATCGTGACGTACGTGCGCGCGAAGCTGGAAGACACGATCACCGACACCGCGCTGTCGTTCGCGGTTCCCTTCGCGGCGTACCTGCTCGCCGAGGCGGTGCACGGATCCGGCGTGCTGGCGGTGGTCGTCACCGGGCTGATCCAGGGGCACCAGACGCCGCGGATCCAGTCCGGGCCGTCGCGGCTGGCCAGCAGGCTGAACTGGGAAACCGTCCAGTTCCTGCTGGAGAACATGGTCTTCCTGCTGATCGGCCTGCAGGTGCGGGGCATCCTGCACGAGGTCGGCAAGAGCGGGCTGTCGGTGTGGCAGCTCGCTGGGATCTGCGCCGCGGTGCTCGCCGCGACGATCCTCACGCGGATGCTCTGGATGGTCGGCATCGGCGTGGTGAAACGGCTCCTGAAAACCTTGGGCCTGGAACGCGGCAAGGTGTGGCCGTGGCGCTATTCGGCGGTGATCGCGTGGGCCGGGATGCGCGGCGTGGTCACGCTCGCCGCCGCGTTCGTGCTGCCCGCGGACACCCCGCAGCGCGCGGTGCTCGTGCTGGCCGCGTTCGTCGTGGTGGCCGGGACGCTCGCGGTGCAGGGCATGACGCTGCCGCCGCTGATCCGCCGCCTGCGGCTGCCTCGGCCGGACCCGGCGGAGGACGCGCTGCAGGAAGCCGCCGTGCTGCACGACATGACCCGCGCCGCGCTCGCGAAGCTGGAGGAACTGCGCCGCCCGGAAGACCCGCCCGAGGTGATCGAGCGGCTGCGCGACCGGTTGCAGGACCGGTCCGACTCCGCGTGGGAACAGCTCGGCAGGCAGAGCACGCTCGCGGAAACCCCCAGCGACGCCTACCGTCGGCTGCGCGTCCAGCTGCTCGAAGCCGAACGCGACGTGTTCCTGAAGGCACGGGACCGGGGCAGTGCCGACGACGCGGTGCTGCGCCGCGTGCTGGCTCGCCTCGACATCGAAGAATCCATGCTCGACCGCGACGAGGAGGAACCCCCGGTGGCCGAACGCGAACTCAGCACGCCCGCCGCCACGGCCGGGTCCTGCAAGCACCTCAGCCACGCATGGCCGGACAAGGAGCCCAGCACCCGGGATTCCTGCGCCGAATGCGTCGAGGCCGGGATGACCTGGGTGCACCTGCGGATGTGCCTCAAGTGCGGGCACGTCGCGTGCTGCGACTCGTCGCCGGGCAAGCACGCCTCGCAGCACTTCCACGAAACCCTGCACCCGGTGATGCGCAGCTTCGAGCCGGGCGAGACGTGGCGGTGGTGCTTCGTGGACAAGCAACTCGGGTGAGCCGACCGGTTAGGGTCGGGGCATGAGCACGCCCGAACAGGAAGTCGAGTACCGCCAGCACCGCTTCAGCCCGCCCTCGGGCGCCACCGAGATTTTCCTGGTGCGCCACGGGGAATCGATGCCGCAACGGCTCAGCGAGCCGTTCGATCTCGTCGACGGGCAGGCCGACCCGGACCTCGCGCCGGAAGGCCGCGACCACGCCGCCCGCGTAAGCGAGCGGCTGGCGTCGGAACGCATCGAAGCGCTGTACGTGACCACGTTGCGGCGCACCGCGCAGACCGCCGCGCCGCTGGCGGAAAAGCTCGGCCTCACCCCGGCCGTCGAGCCGGACCTGCGCGAGATCAACCTCGGCGAATGGGAGAACGGGCTGTTCCGCAAGCACACCGCCGAGGGGCATCCGCTCGCGCGGAAGCTGTGGGAAGAACAGCGGTGGGACGTCCTGCCCGGCGCGGAATCCGACGAGGCGTTCGGCCTGCGGATCCGGGCCGCCATCACCCGCATCGCCGCGGCGCACCCGGACCAGCGGGTCGCGGTGTTCACCCACGGCGGCGTGATCGGCGAAGCGTTCGCGCAGGCGAGCCGCGCACTGGAGCGGTTCGCGTTCCTGGGCGCGGACAACGGCTCGATCTCGCACCTCGTGGTGCACGGCGAGAACTGGCTGATCCGCGGCTTCAACGACCGGTCTCACTTGGCCGCCCCGCTCGGCTGAGCGCGCTCGTCGCGGCGGACGAACCCCGCCGCGACGAGCTGTACCGTCACCAGCACCGCGATCGCCTCCGCGGCCAGCAGCCCGATGAGCACCAGCACCTGCGTCGTCCCGGCTTGGAGCGGGCTCGCCCCGCCCAGCAGCACGCCGACGTACGCGCCCGGCAAGGTCACCAGGCCGACCGTCCGGGTCTGATCGAGCGCCGGGATCAACGCGTGCCCCGCGGACGGACGGCAGATCTCCAACGCGGCGTGCCGGGGCAAAAATCCCAGCGCTAGAGCGGCTTCGTACTCGCCGTGGCGTTGCTTGAGTTCGTCGAGCGCACGGCGGGCCGCCTGCGAGGTCGCGGTCATCGAGCCGCCGATCACGATCCCCGCGACCGGCACGACTGCGATCGGCTTCGCCGGAACGACACCAGACCCGAGCACGAGCGCCAGCACCGGAAGCACGCCGGACGCCAGCGAAAGCGCGACCCACCCGATCCGCCGCGGCACCCCGATCCGGCCGGCGGACGTCGCGGCGGCGATGGAGAACATCGCGAGGACGAACAGGCCGGTCAGCCAGCCCGACCGCAGGATCACCGTGATGACCAGCGAAACGAGCGCGAGCTGCCCCACGGCGCGGACAGCCGCGACGAGCACCGCCCGCCCTTGCCCGAGCTGCCCGAACCGGACGACCGCAGCGCCCGCGAGCGCCAGCACCACGAGCACGGCGATCAGCGCGGGCCCGAATCCGATCGCACCGTTCACGGAGGTGATCCTGCCGCAGGACCGGGTTCGGGGCGGTGAAGCGGGCCGCTTTCGCTGGTCGACGCTGCGGGGCTACCCGGGCGGGCGCGGCGGAGGTTCGCGAGGACAGCTTGGTGTGCTGGCGAATGGACGGGCTCGCTATGCCGATGCCTGCGAGGCCCCGGCGAGCTTCAAACCGCCCCGGATCACGCGCTTCCGCGAGAACAACTCGGCGTGCCACAAGCGGGCGGGTCTGCTCCGCCGATGCCAGCGCGGCCCTGGAGAGCTTCAAACCGGATCACGCGCTTCCGCGAGAACAACTCGGCGTGCCACAAGCGGGCGGGTCCGCTCCGCCGGTGCCGCGCGCCCCCGCAGGCCTTCCAGCCCGAGTCAGGCGCTGCAGCTGAGCTGCCGCCCCTCCCCGGCCACCGATTTCTCCGCGACCACCTGCCCGTCCACCCGGATCCGGCACAGCAGCGCCCCGGTGCTCTGCGCGACCAGGCTGCTGAACACCGGCTGCTCGGCGGGAGCCTTCCGCTGCACGGTCACCGACCAGGGCAGCCGCACCTCGGCCTGTTGTTCGAGGTCGCCGCCGGTCGCGACGTAGGTGAGGTTGTGCGCGACGTCCTCGCCGGCCAGTTCGTAGACGACCGTGCGGGTCACCTCGCGCACGATCGCGGGTTCGACGGTCACCGACGGCACCGACGCGGCCGGTGCGGGCCGGTCCGGGGTCGCTTTCGGCATGACGTACCACGCGACAGTGACCGCGACGGCGATGACGCCGACCACGACCACCGCGCTTCCGAGCGGCCGCAGCCTGCCCGATTCCCCCCGGGCCGCCGTGGGCCGGGTCGCGCCAGGAACACCCATGGAGAGGTCTTCTCTTCTCGAGCGCACTTCCCGCGAGTGCGACGTCTGGTTCTTCGCCAGACCGTTACACGGCGTTAGCCAACCCGAGAAAATTAGCTCCATTTCACCCTGATGGGGGTAGAGGACGTGCGCGTACGAGCACGATCACCACGCACGATGCCGATGACGCTCGCGCATCCCCCGGTTGACGCAGGGTGATCAGTCGACGAGCCCGGCGTCGGCCAGCATCCGCAGCACGCGCTGTCCGGCGGGCGGGCAGGCGGCGGCGTCCGCGGCGCGCAGCCAGGCGGCCTCGGCGATCTCCGCCGACGGCTCCGGTTCGCCGGCGTGGTCGGCGGTGTAGCAGGTCATCCGGACGCGGCGGCCGTCGGCGAATCCGTCCGCCTGCTCGTCGAGCAGCGCGAAGAAACGGAAGCTGAGCGGGTCGAGCGCGACGCCCAGTTCCTCGCGGATCTCCCGGCACAGCCCCTCGACGTCGCCCTCCCCCGGTTCGCGCTTGCCGCCGGGGAGATAGAACTTTTCCTTGCCGGTCGTGCGGACGGACAGCAGCCGCCGGTCCCGCACGTGGACCCAGGCCAGGGCATCGATCGGGGTCATGGGCACCATTTTGTCGTACCCGGGAGGGATGATCGCGGGGTGTACTCGGAAAGCCCGCCGCCGCACTCGCTGCGCCGCCTCGTGCGGTGCCGCTGGGAGTCGGCCGAGCCCGGCCCGAAGCGGATCGTCCCGGACGGCTGCGTGGACGTCGTCGCCGGCGCCGGCCAGGTGTTCGTGGCCGGACCGGACACGACGGCGTGGACGTCGGTGTTCCCGCCCGGCACGCGGCTGCGCGGCCTGCGCTTCCGGCCAGGCGCGGCGGCCGCCATGCTCGGCGTGGGCGCGGACGAACTGCGCGACAGCCGCGTCTCGCTGCCGGACCTGTGGAACCGCCGCGGCGCGGCCCTCGCGGACGAAATCCTCAGCGGCCGCGACCTCGCCGACGCGATGGCCGACATCGCGACGGAGCAGGCAGCTGC
Organism: Amycolatopsis sp. Poz14; assembly: GCF_006704225.1. Taxonomy (NCBI): domain Bacteria; kingdom Bacillati; phylum Actinomycetota; class Actinomycetes; order Pseudonocardiales; family Pseudonocardiaceae; genus Amycolatopsis; species Amycolatopsis sp. Poz14. Next base: position 4,647,334 of record NZ_JACLHD010000001.1, on the reverse strand, counting down.
CGCGGATCCGGTGGTGGAGCGGATGCTGGCGCACCTCGCCGCCGAGTCTGCCGGGATTCTGGGCCAAGGCGAAGGAGAAGCGCTCACCGCGGGGCAATCGACGCACCCGGGCGTGCGACCGTCATCGAATGCCGCGGGGCAATCGACGCACCCAGGCATGCGACCTCCATCGAAAGCCGCCGACCACTCCGCCTGTCCTCCGGCTCAACCGAGCCGAAGCGAACGGCAGGCGCGTCGGCTTTTCACCCTCGCGGTCGGCTACGGGCCGGCCACCTACCGGCGCATCCTGCGCCTGCAACGAGCCATCGCGCTCGCACCGGCCACCGCGACCCTCGCCGAGCTGGCCGTCGCAGCCGGGTACTCCGATCAGCCGCACCTCACCCGCGAATGCCGCGCCCTCACCGGCCTCACCCCGGGCGCCTACTTCGCCGGGCGACTCACTCCGCCGCCAAATCCTGTTGGCGCGCAAGGAAATGCGCCGTCTCCACGGTAGCCGGATACAACGCCCGGTAATGCGCGTAAAACTCGTCGTACCGGTCCGCCCGGCCCGGATCCGGCTCGATCACCTCGGCAACCGGGTTCCACGCCTCGATATCCGGCTCCAACCCGATCGCCACCGCCGCCAGGTACGCGTCCCCGAAGCACGCGCCGACAGTTTCCGTCGGAAGATGCTGCGGCGTCCGGGTCACGTCGCTGACGATCCCGGTCCACACCCGCCCTTGCGTGCCGCCGCCGACTGCCACCAACCGGCGCGCGGGAGCGCCCATGGCGGAAAGGTTGTGCCGCACCCCGTATGCCGTCCCTTCCAACGCCGCGCGGTACAGCTCCGCCCGGCCGTGCGAGGTGGTCAGCCCGGCGATCAGCCCGCGCGCCAACGGATCCGGCACCGGAGTCCGCTCGCCCGCGAAGTACGGCAGCATCAGCAATCCGCGGCTGCCTGCCGGAACTCGACCGGCCGAAGCGACGAGCTCGGCGAAGTCGCCGTCGAAGAGTTCCCGCAGCCAGTCGGTGATCGCGCCGGACGTCGCCATCCCCGCCGCCAGCGAAAAGCTGCCCGGGAAAACCCCGCGCGTCGCCCACAGCCCGGACACCGGACGGGCCTCGGCGACGGCCTGGACGAGGAACATCGTGGTCCCGTACATGACCATCGTGTCGCCGGGGTCGCGCACGCCCGCGCTGGTCGCCTCGGCCCACGCGTCGATCGTGCCGCAGGTGACCGGCAATCCCTCCGGCAACCCGGTCTCGGCAGCCGCCGCGGCGGTGACCGTGCCGACGACCTCGGTCGGCCAGGCGAGCCGCGGCAGGTCGATCCCCGGCGCGACGAGCGCGGACCAGTCCTCCGCCCAGCCGCCCGCGCGCAGGTCGTACATCGGATCGCACTGGCTCGCCGAATGGTGGTCGAGCACGTATTCGCCGGTCAGCCGCCGCACGAGGTACGAACTCGCCATCAGGAACTGCCGGGCCCGCGCGGCGACGTCGGATTCGTGCCGGTACAGCCACCGCCACTTCGGGCCGACCGCCTGGCTCGACAGCGCGCTCCCGCAGCGTTCCACAATGGACTCTTCGCCGAGTTCGGCGGTCAGCTCGGCGATTTCCGCACCCGCCCGGGTGTCGACGCCGTAGAGAATCGCCGGGCGCAGCGGACGGCCGTCGGCGTCCGCGGGCAGCAGCACCGGGCCGATGCCGCTCACCGCGAGCCCGGCGGGTTTCTCGCCGCCGGCCAGCAATTCGCGCACCAGCTCGGCGAACCCGGCCCACCACACGGTTTCGGCGTCGTGCTCGAACCAGCCGGGGCGCGGGCGGGAGGTGCTGTGCGGGCGGGCGGCGCGCGCCAGTACAGTGCCGTCCGCACCCACGAGGACGCCTTTCGAACTGGACGTGCCGATGTCGATGCCGAGCAACGGGCCCGGTTGCATCGCAGCACCCCCGGCAATCGGACGGTAAACGATTACCGGGACGGTATTCTGCGGTCACCGGGGTGTCAAGGAAGCCAGGACGAGGAGGCTCGGTGGCCACGATCAGCGACGTCGCCGCCAGGGCGGGCGTCTCGACCGCCACGGTGTCGCGGACCCTGAACGGCAAGTCCACAGTGGACCCGGAGCTGGCCGCCCGGGTGCTCGAGGCCGCCGAGGAGCTCGGCTATCACCCGAACGGACTGGCGAGAAACCTGCGCCGCCAGGAAACCGCGGTGCTCGCGCTGATCATCTCCGACGTCGAGAACCCGTTCTTCACCTCGATCGCGCGCGGGGTCGAGGATCTCGCGCAGGTGTCCGGGTATTCCGTCGTGCTCTGCAATTCCGACGAGAACGAGGACAAGGAGCGCCGGTACCTCGACGTCGCGCTGCAGGAACGCGTCGCGGGCGTGCTGCTCTCCCCCACCGGACCGGCCACGAGCGTCACGCGGCTGCGCAGGCTCGGCATCCCGGTGGTCGCGGTCGACCGGCCGCTGCCCGGCACCGACGGCGACCAGGTGCTCGTCGACACCCGCCGCGCCGCCCGGCAGGCGGCCCGGCACCTCGTCGCGAACGGCTACCGGCGGGTGGCGTGCCTGACCGGGCCGTCCGGCGTGCGCACCGCCGACGACCGGCTGTCGGGCTACCTCGACGCGGTCGGCGAGGAGAACGCGGTCTTCCGCCGCGCCGAATACCGCGCGGAAGGCGCGCGCCACGCCGCCGGGGACCTGCTGGACCAGCCGGAGCCGCCGGACGCGCTGCTGGTCGCCAACAGCACGATGGCGATCGGGGTGCTGGAGGCGCTCGCGGAACGGCGCCTGCGGGCCGGGCGCGACATCGGCATCGTCTCGTTCGACGACGCCCCGTGGACGACGCTCATCGACCCGCCGCTGACGGTCGTCGCGCAGCCGGCGTACGAGATCGGCCGGGTCGCCGCGCAACTGCTGCTGGCCCGCATCGCCGACAGCACCCGCGAGCCGGTCACCACGACCCTGGACGCGCAGCTGATCGACCGGCAGAGCTCGCACCGCTGACCGGACTACCGCGCAACAGCGGCACCCGGCGAACCGCGGCGGGTCCTCGTGCGTGGCAATGCCGGTGAGAACCGGCCTTGCCGCTCACGAGAAGCCGCAGGAGACCGGAGGATGGGACCGGCGTCTGAGACCGTCCGAGGGCAGCGGACGATCCGGCGAACCGGAAGACCCGGCGAAACCCGCCGAAGACGTCCGAGACGAGAGCGCGATGCGAGGGGAAACGACGTGCCTGGCGGCCCGGCGGAGTTCCGCCGAGCCGCCAGGCACGCCCCACCCCCTGTCCCCCCAGCGTCCGCCGCGGACGGCGGAGCACGGGCCGCACCCGAGGGCGGGAAACCGATTACTCGTTCGCAACGTAAATCGGCGGTCCGGGAGTGTCAAGCACTCGAAAGCCTGGACAAGCCACCCGGTGCGGGGCAGACTGGCCCGAACTCGCCTACCCATCGTGTTGACTTCTGTGCGATGCGTGTCGATCTTTGGTGAATTCACCCACAAAAAGGCGAGAAACCGCACGAACCCGCACACACGCGCTAGGCTGAGCGTATGTCGATAGCGCTGGAGAACGTTCTCGCAAGAGCCGGCCTCAAAGCCGACGCGAACGAGTTTCTCACGCTCGTGGAGGACGCGGCCCGAAGGCTGTCGCCGCCCAACCCCGACCCCTCGCACTACTTCTCCCCCGACCAGCGCGCCGCGCTGACCGACGCGGGGCTCGACCTGAGCCCGCGCGACGAGGGCGAACCGGACTTCCGCGCGCGCACCGTCGCCGCGCACGCCGTGCTCGCCGATTCCGCGCTGTCGGTCGGCCAGGCCGCCGAGATGCTGAACGTCGACGACAGCCGGATCCGGCACCGCCTCAAGGAAGGCAGGCTCACCGGCTGGAAGGACCAGGGCTGGCGGCTGCCCGCGTGGCAGTTCAACGGCGCGGGCGTGCTGCCCGGCCTCGAAACCGTGCTGCGCGCCGTCCCGGAAGACCAGCCGGCGCTGGTCGTCGCCGCGTTCATGAACACCCCGCAGTCCGACCTGGTGATCAGCGACCGGCCGGCCACGCCGCGGCAGTGGCTGCTCGCCGGCGGCGACCCCGAGCAGGTGGCCCGGCTCGTCGCCACGCTCGGCTCGCCGTTCTGACCCGCTGACCTTCCCCGCCTGCGCGCCGCCCGCCCACCGCGGCGCAGGCCCGCCCCCTGCCCCGACACAGGACGGACGACCTCCCCCGCATGGCCCGGCTCCCCTCGCCTCCGGCGCGGTCTGCTCTGGTCAAGGGGCTGGACCGCAGCCACGACGTGGTTTCGGTGCAGCCCGAGACCCGGCTGGTCCGCATCTTCACCGCACACGGCAACCATCCGCAGCAGTGGAACACCTTCCGCTACACCGGCCCGCTCCCGCACGGCCGGTTCGACCAGCAGCAGCCCGGCCGCGGCGGCCGTCCGGTCACCGACCCTGGCAACGGCGTGCTGTACTTCGGCCTGACCGTGCGCACGAGCGTCGCCGAGGTGTTCCAGACGACCTCGACGGTCGACCGCACGACGCGCGGCCCGCGGCTGGTCGTGGTGCGCCCGACGCGGGTGCTGCGGCTGCTCGACCTCACCGGGCTGTGGCCCACCCGGGTCGGCGCATCGCAGGAGATCTCCAGCGGCCCGAAAAAGATCACCCAGGCGTGGGCGCGGGCGATCCGCGGCGCGATGCCGGACCTCGACGGGCTCTGGTACCGCTCGTCGATGGACGCGGGCAAGCCCTCGCTGTGCCTGTGGGACCCGCCCGCGGGCGCGGCGCTGCCGATCGCCCCGGACGTCCTGCTTCCGCTGGACCATCCGGGGCTCGACGTGCCGCTCGGGCGGGTGTGCGAGGAGCTGAACTACACGCTGCTCAGCTGAGGTGCCGGGACCACCAGGCCAGCACCGCCTCGAACCGCTGCACCCGGTGCCGCGGCTTGCCGGAGCGCGTCAGCTCGTGCCCCTCGCCGGGGAACAGCAGGAACTCCGTCTCGACGCCGGCCTGGCGCAGCGCCACGAACTGCCGCTGCGCCTGCTCCAGCGGGCACCGCCAGTCCTGCTCGGAGTGCACGACGGCGAACGGGATCCGCACGTCGGCGGCGTAGCTGAGCGGGCTGCGGCGCCGCTGCTCGTCGGGGTCCGCGCCGACGTAGCCCTCGGTGAAGTAGTAGCCGATGTCGGAGCTGCCCGCGAAGGAGTCCCACGCGTTCACCGCGCGCTCGCTCCACGCCGCGCGGAACCGGTCCGGGTGCTTCGCGGCGACCCAGCTCGTCATGAACCCGCCGTAGGAACCGCCCATGATCCCGGTCCGCGACGCGTCGAGGTCCGGCCGCTCCAGCGCCTTGTCGAGCAGGGCGAGCACGTCGTCGACGTCGACGGTGCCCATGTTGTGCACGACCGAAGTACCGTGCGACTGCCCGTATCCGGCCGATCCGCGCGGGTTGCCGAGCACGACCGCGAACCCGGCCGACGCGTACACCTGCGCCTCGTCGAACACCGTCCATTCCTGCTGGGCGAACGGCCCGCCGTGCACCACGCGCAGCACCGGGTGCGGGCCCTCGCCGCCGGGAAGGACGAGCCAGCCGTGCACCGGGTAGCCGTCCGGCGCGGTCGTCTCGAGCTCCACGACCTCGCAAAGACCCTTGTCCCGCAACGGCTTCGAGTAATCGGTGAGCACGCGCGGACCGTCCGAGCCGAGCACCACCAGCTCGCCCGCAGTGTCCAAATCGGCCACTACCGCGACAACCGTGTCGCCGTCCGCGGCAAATCCGTGGACCGCCGAATGCCCGGCGTGCAGCACACGCAAGTCGTCGAGCTTCACACCGTCGGCGTCCGTCGGGATCGCCCGCAGTTCCACCGCACCGCGGTTGCGCACCGCGACCAGGACCTCGTCGCCGAGCGGAAGCGCCGGGCCGGAGCCGGGCTCGACGTCGACGGTCTCCACATCGGTCAGCCGCCGCGGTTTCCCGTCCGGCACGACCGCGTACAGCCCGATGTTGGAAGCGACGACGACACCGTCCTCATGGGACGTGCCGAAGAAGTAGAGCGTGCCGTCCGGCGCGTACACCGGCTGATCGGCGTACCCGGCGCAGGCGGCGAGCACCTCGGGGGCGCCACCGTCGACCGGGAACGCGACGAGGTCGTGCTCGCGCGTTTCCGTCCGGTCGAAGTCGTGCGGCACGGTCACGACCACCCGCTCGCCGTCCGGCGTCCAGACCGGCTGGTTCACGCTGTAATCGCGCGGCGTCACCGCTTCCGGCTCGCCCTCTTCGAAGGTGTCGAGCACGTACAGCCGCTTCGGCCGGTCGCGCAGGAAGCCGACGTTGTCGATGCGGTAGTCGAGCCGCGTGATCAGCCGGGGCGCCTCGGCGGCGGGCTCCGGCGTGCGCTCGTCAGCGTCCTCGGTGCCGTAGCGGCCCGGCTCGGCTTCCCGCGCGGTGAACGCGAGCCAGCGCGAATCCGGGGCCCACACCGGCGCGTCCGCACCGAGGTGCAGCGACGTGAGCTTCCGCGATTCGCCGCCGTCGACGGGCATCACGTGCACCTGCGGACTGCCTTCCGCGCCCTTGCCGTCGCCGGCGCGCAGGAAGGCGACCCACCGGCCGTCCGGCGAAATGGCCGGCGACGAATCGCGCGGACCTTGCGTCCACGGCGATTCGCCGCCGGACAGCGAGATCCGCCGGATCGCGCTGCGGTACTGGTCGGTTTCCAGGTCGGGACTGCTCACCGCGGCGAGCAGGAGATCACCGCGCAGCGCGGGACGGCCGGGGACGGCGAGGACTTCGATGTCGGCAGGACGCATGCCGACGACCGTACCCGATCCTTAGCAAGGCAAACGACCTATTTCGCCTCTACCGCCCGGCGTTCGTCGCGCTTGGCCTTCGCCAGGCTCAGCACCGTGGTGACGGTGAGGACCACGACGATCACGCCGAGGGACATCCAGTTGTTGATGTCCAGCCAGTCCGGCGCGAGGTGGTACTCGTGCAGCGCGTGGACCACGAGCTTCGCCCCGATGAAGGCGAGGATCACCGCGAGGCCGTAGCTGAGGTACACGAGCTTCGTGACCAGCCCGCCGAGCAGGAAGTACAGCTGCCGCAGGCCCATCAGCGCGAACGCGTTGGCGGTGAAGACCAGGAACGCCTCCTGGGTGATCCCGAAGATCGCCGGGATGGAGTCGACCGCGAACAGCAGGTCGGCCGAGCCGATCGCGACGATCACCAGCAGCATCGGGGTGATCTTCCGCTTGCCGCCTTCCTTCACCAGGTACTTGTGGCCGCGGTAGTCGTCGGTGACCGGGTAGAGCTTGCGCACCCAGCGGGTGAGCGCGTTCTCCTGGTACTCCTCCTCGTCGCCGTTGCCGCGCAGCATGCTGATCGCGGTCCAGACGAGCACCGCGCCGAAGACGAAGAACACCCACACGAACTGGTTGATCAGCGCCGCGCCGACCGCGATGAACACGCTCCGCATGCCCAGCGCGAGCAGGATCCCGACGAGCAGCACGCGGTGCTGGTGGATCGCGGGCACCTTGAACGACGTCATGATGATCATGAAGATGAACAGGTTGTCCACGCTCAGCGAGTACTCGGTGATGTACCCGGTGAAGAACTGGACGCCCGGGTCGTGCCCGGCGAAGAACCAGATCCCCGCTCCGAACAGGACGGCGCAGGCGACGTAGAAGATCACCCAGCGAGCGGCTTCGCCGGTGGTCACCTCGTGCGGCTTGTGGTCGACGATCACCAGGTCGATGGCGATCAGCGCGAGCAGCCCGCCGACTGTCGCGAACCACAGCCACAGGGGGACGGTCATCTCAGAAACCTCCGGATAGTGCGCAGCAGCAACTAACCGGAGGTCTCTCCCGCCGGTGCGAAACCGGCCGACGGTGCCGGGGACCTCGGCGAATGACTCGCCGGGTGCACCGTGCTGACGACACCGCCGCGAAGGAATACTCCCCTCACAGCGCGTTCAGTCTGCCGGTTACGGGCTGCGAACGCCAGCCGGGGTTGCCCACATCACCGGACCGGCCGTGTTTTCTTCATCACTCCGGGCATCGGACAGGCGAACCGGCCGGATCCGGACACTCTTCGCACAGTGGGGCTCGTGAGTGGCAATGCCGGTTAGAACCGGGATTGCCACTCACGAGCCCAGCGTCCTCCGGGACCCTCGCGCGCAGTGGTCTCCGGCCCGCTCCACGACACCAAGAGGGTGAACTGTGTTTGATCCGTGTGAGGCCGCGTCACCGTTCTCAGCAAAATCGTCATAACGTCGCGTCGTGCCCCGAATCCCGCTTCCCCGCACCCGCGGCTCCCGGCTCGCCGCCGTCGCCGCCGTGGTGCTGGTCGCCGCTGCCGCGGTGACTGTCTGGGCGACTCGCGACCGCGGTCCCGCGCCGGTCCGCACCCAGGACGCCTTCCTCTCGATGCCGGCCGCACCGGGTTCCCCCGACCAGGTGCGGATCGACACCACCACCTACTACCCCGAACACACGCCCGCGCCCGCCGTGCTGCTCGCGCACGGCTTCGGCGGCGACAAGTCCAGTGTGGACCCGCAGGCGCGCGAACTCGCGCAGCGCGGGTTCGTGGTGCTCACCTGGTCCGCGCGCGGATTCGGGCACAGCACCGGCAAAATCGGGCTCAACGACCCCGACGGCGAGGTCGCCGACGCGCGCAGGCTGGTCGACCGGCTGGCGGCGAGCCACGACGTGGCGACCGGCTCCGACGGCGCGCCCGAGATCGGCGTGACCGGGGCGTCGTACGGCGGTTCGCTGTCGCTGCTGCTCGCCGGGACCGACCATCGGGTGCGCGCGCTCGCGCCGGTGATCACCTACAACGACCTCGGCCAGGCTCTCGTGCCGAACGCCGCGGCGGCGGCTGCTCCGTCCGCGAAGACCCCGGCAGCCGGCGCGTTCTCTCCGGACGGCGTCTTCAAGAAGAGCTGGGCGGGCATCTTCTTCTCCGCCGGTTCGGGCGCGGCCGCGGCGAGCACGCCGTCCGCCGAAGCGCCGGAAGCAGGACAGAAGACCAACGACAACGGCAGCACCGCGGGCAACAGCGGCGGCACCGCGCCGCAAGCCGCCGCGCCACCGGCTGGTGCCCGAGCCGAGCGTCCGTCCGCGGATCCGTGCGGCCGGTTCACCGCGGCCGTGTGCAAGGCGTACGCGGAACTCGCGACCACCGGCAAGGCCAGCCCGGAGACGGTCGCGCTGCTGCACCGCGTCTCCCCCTCGTCGGTCACCGGCAAGATCACCGCGCCGACGCTGCTCGTCCAGGGTGAGAGCGACACGCTCTTCGGGCTCGACCAATCCGACGCCACCGCGCGGCAGATCACCGCGGCGGGCGGATCGGTCCGCACGATCTGGTACACCGGCGGGCACGACGGCGGGGTCCCCGGACCGCAGTTGCGCGCGAAGATCGGCGATTTCCTGTGGTCGTCGCTCACCGGTCAGGGCGACCCCGGCCACGGATTCAGCTACGACGTCCAGGGCACGTTGCGCGCCAACGGAACCCCGTCGGTGCGAACGGTCAACGCCGCCGCGTACCCGGGCCTCAGCGGCGCGGGAACCGAGCGGAAGCAGGTGGCGCTCACCGGACCGGCGCAGCCGATCGTCCGGCCCGCAGGCGCGAATCCCGCTGCGGTGAGCGGAATTCCTGGGCTCAACGGACTCGCGGCGGGCACCTCCCGGCTGGCTCCGCTGTTCAGCAGCGACCCGCCGGGGCAGGCCGCGCAGTTCGGCACCGCGCCGTTCGACAGCCAGGTGCTGCTGTCCGGTTCGAGCACCGTCCGGCTGCAGGTCGCGACCGACCCGGCGCATCCGCAGCCGGAGGCGGTGCTGTTCGCGAAGCTGTACGACGTCGGCCAGGACGGCACCCGCGTGCTGCCCGCGAACGCGGTCGCGCCGTTCCGGGTCACCGGACTGCCCGCAGACGGCACGCCGGTCGACGTCACGGTGACGCTGCCGGGCGTCGTGCGGCCGATCGACTCCGGGCATTCGCTGCGGCTCGTGGTGGGCACGACGGACCAGGCGTACTCGGTGCCGGCGCAGCCGGGCATGTTCCGGGTCGGGCTCGCGCCGGGCGCGGCGCTCGCCGTCCCGGTGGTGCCCGGCGCTTCGGTCGGCGCTCCCCTGCCGGTCGGGCAGCTGATCGGCATCGGCACGACGCTGCTGGTCGCGATCGCGTTCGTCGCGGTCGCGGCGATCCGCCGCCGGCGGGCGCACGACGTCGACCCGGAGCTCGCGGACACGCCGCTGGTGATCAAGGGGCTGCGCAAGCAGTACGCGGGCGGGTTCACCGCGGTGGCGGACCTGTCGTTCCGCGTCGAACCGGGCCAGGTGCTCGGGCTGCTCGGGCCGAACGGCGCGGGCAAGACGACCACGCTGCGGATGCTGATGGGCCTGATCACGCCGACCGCGGGCGAGATCCGCGTGTTCGGCCACCGGATCGCGCCGGGCGCGCCGGTGCTGTCGCGGATCGGGTCGTTCGTCGAGGGCTCGGGATTCCTGCCGCATCTGTCCGGCAAGGCGAACCTGGAGCTGTACTGGGCGGCGACCGGGCGGCCTGCCGAGAAGGCGCATTTCACCGAGGCGCTGGAGATCGCCGGGCTCGGCGACGCGGTGCACCGGCGGGTGAAGACCTACAGCCAGGGCATGCGGCAGCGGCTCGCGATCGCACAAGCGATGCTCGGGCTGCCGGAGCTGATGGTGCTCGACGAACCGACCAACGGGCTCGACCCGCCGCAGATCCACCAGATGCGCGAAGTCCTGCAGCGCTATGCCGCCACCGGGCGCACCGTCGTCGTCTCGAGCCACCTCCTGGCCGAGGTCGAGCAGACGTGTTCGCACGTGGTGGTCATGCACCGCGGGAGGCTCGTGGCCTCGGGCGAGGTCGGCGAGCTGGCGGCCTCGAGCGGCGAGGCCACGTTCCGGGTCGACGACTCGGCGGCGGCCGCGGCGACGCTCAAGAGCGTCGGCGGGGTGTCGGACATCGAGACCGAGGGCGATCTGGTGCACGCGAACCTCGACGGGATGCCGCGCGCCGACGCGGTCGCGGCGCTCGTGCGCGCCGGGGTCGCGGTCGAGCAGGCCGGGCCGCGCCGCCGGCTCGAAGACGCGTTCCTGCAGCTGGTGGGAGAGGATTCATGAGCGAGGGCAACGGTTCCGGCGGGGTGCACACCGACCCGGCCGCACTGCAGGAACTGAGCGACCTGGCCACCGCGGAACCGGCCGAGGTCGGCCCGGACGGCGCGGTCGCGGGCTACCGGGCCGACCGGACGCTGCGGCTCGGCGTGGAGCTGAAACGGCAGCTGCGCCGCAGGCGAACCCAGCTGGTGCTGGCGTTCGTCGCGGTGCTGCCGTTCATCCTCGTGGTGGCGTTCCAGATCGGGCAGGCGAATCCGAACCGCCGCACCGGCGGGTTCGTGGACCTCGCGACGGCGAGCGCGCCGAACTTCGTGGTGCTCGCGTTCTTCGTGTCCGGGACGTTCCTGCTGCCGATGATCGTCGCGTTGTTCTTCGGCGACACGATCGCGAGCGAATCGTCGTGGTCGAGCCTGAAGTACCTGCTGGCGATCCCGGTGCCGCGGCAGCGGCTGCTGCGGCAGAAGGCCGCGGTGTCCGGGCTGCTGTCCATCGCCGCGCTGGTGCTGCTGCCGGTGGTTTCGCTGCTGGTCGGCATCATCTGGTACGGCGCGGGCGACGCGATCAGCCCCACCGGCGACGCGGTCAGTTTCGGCGACAGCCTGCTGGCGCTGCTGATGTCCACTGTGTACATCGTGGTGCAGCTGGCCTGGGTCGCCGGGCTCGCGCTGCTGCTGAGCGTGTCGACGGAGGCCCCGCTCGGCGCGGTCGGCGGGACGGTGCTGGTGGCGATCCTGTCCCAGATCCTCGACCAGATCACCGCGTTGGAGGGTCTGCGGAACTATCTGCCGACGCACTATTCGTTCGCCTGGATCGACCTGATCTCCACCGACATCGACTGGACGAACCTGGCCAGCGGGGTGCTGTCGTCGGTCATCTACACGACGGTGTTCCTGCTGCTGGCGGGCCGCCGGTTCGCGCGGAAGGACGTCACCAGCTAGCCGGATGTCCGGTACGGTTCGGCGCGTGACGATCCACCTGGAACTCGACGCCGGCGTCGCACTCGTGACCCTCGAACACGGGCGCGGCAACACCCTCGACACCGCCACCTGCAAAGAACTGGTGATCAGACTCGAAGAGGCCGAAGCTGCCGGGGCGCGCGCGGTCGTGCTCACCGGTGCGGGCGACATGTTCTCCGCCGGAGTGGACCTGCTCGCGATCGACGAGGGCGGCACGCGCTACGTCGGCGATTTCCTGCCCGCGCTGTCGGACGCGTTCCTGGCCGTTTTCGGCTTCCCGCGCCCGGTGGTGGCGGCGGTGAACGGCCACGCGATCGCGGGCGGCATGGTCCTGGCGGCGGCGTGCGACCACCGGATCGCCGCGGACGGCCCCGGCCGCATCGGCGTGACGGAGCTGCTGGTGGGCGTGCCGTTCCCGTTGTCGGCGCTGGAAATCCTGCGCTGCACGTACGGCACGACCCCACTGCCGTCGCTGATCTACAGCGGCGCGACGGTCACCATGGCCGACGCGCTCCCCCGCGGCCTGGTCGACGAGATCGTGCCCGCCGACGAGATGCTCACCCGCGCCCGCGAACTGGCTTCCCGGCTCGGCGAACTGCCCGCGGAGTCCTTCGCGCACACGAAGCAGCAGCTGCGGCAGCCGTACCACCAGCGGATCGCGGAGAACCGCGTGTCCGACGACGCGCAGGTAGAGCGTTTGTGGCGGTCCGAACCGGCACTCGCGGCGGTGAAGGCGTACGTGGAGAAGGTGCTGAAGCACTGACCCTTGCGGCCGTGGTTCGCCGGTGGCGACCGCGGACAGGAGACTTTCTTGCCTCGGCTGTGCCCTCGAACCCATTGCTTCGGGCGCATGTTTCTGTGAAAGTCGATACGAGGGTCCGGGAACCGGGGGTGCCTCAGCTTGGAGCGCACCCCCGGCTGGGGGGCCCGCCCGGCTGATCGCCGTCAGTTCTCCGCTAGCTTGACCAGCTCCAGGTCGGTCTGCGGGAAATCGTCGCCGATGCAGAGCAGCGGTTCCCCGGCAAGCTTGGCGGTGGCGTAGCTGTAGCAGTCGCCGAGATTCAGCTTTGCCGGATGACGTCCCTTCCCGAACTGGCCGAAGGCGTCGGTGGCGATCTCGCTGTGTTCCTCGGTGAAAGGGACCACCGCGATGTGGTTCTCCTGCATGAACCTGGCCAGGGCCAGCCTTCCCCGGGAACCGAGCCGCACCGTCAAGACGACGCCCACCTCCACCAGGGTCGGCGCGCCGATTCTCGGCGCGGTCGCCTCGGCGAGGCGTTCTTCGAGGCGCTCGTGGCCCGGCTCGCGCAGGAGAATCGCCACGATCGCGGAGCTGTCGACGATCACACGCCCTCCGGCCCGAATCCGAGAATGTCTTCTTCCTCCTCCTTGGAGAGCGGCTTTCCCAGCTCCTCGGGCGGGATGAGCGGCCAGATCTCCTCTTCGAGCATCCGGCGCAGCCGCTTCAGCCGCTGTTCGGCGTCCTCGTGTTTGCGCAGCTGGTCCCGGCGCAGCTGAAGAGACTCGCGGACCGCGCCGGTCTTGGTGGTGCCGGTCAGCTCGGCCACCTCCGCGGCCAGGCGCTCCGTTTCCGGATCCTTGATGTTCATCGCCATGGTGTAATGGTACCGGAAACGGTGTAATTACTTGATTCCGGCCGCGTCCATCCCCCGCAGTTCCTTCTTCAGGTCGGCGACCTCGTCGCGCAGCCGGGCGGCCAGTTCGAACTGCAGGTCGCGGGCGGCCTGCATCATCTGGTCGGTCATCTGCTGGATCAGGTCGGCCAGTTCGGCGCGCGGCATCGACCCCACGTTCTTGTCGGTGAGCATGCCCGAGCTGCGGACGCGGTCGCCCTGTTCCGGCTTCTTGCCGCGCGAGGCGTTGCGGCCCGAACCGCCTACCGCGACCGCCTCGTCGGAGTCTTCCGCTTCGGTGTAGACGCGGTCGAGGATGTCCGCGATCTTCTTGCGCAGCGGCTGCGGGTCGAGGCCGCGTTCCTCGTTGTAGGCGACCTGCTTGGCGCGGCGGCGGTCGGTCTCGTCGATCGCGTACTTCATCGAGTCGGTGATCTTGTCCGCGTACATGTGGACCTCGCCGGACACGTTCCGCGCCGCGCGGCCGATGGTCTGGATCAGCGAGGTTCCGCTGCGCAGGAAGCCTTCCTTGTCCGCGTCGAGGATCGCGACCAGCGACACCTCGGGGAGGTCGAGGCCCTCGCGCAGCAGGTTGATGCCGACCAGGACGTCGTAGTCGCCCGCGCGCAGCTGGCGCAGCAGCTCGACCCGGCGCAGCGTGTCGACCTCCGAGTGCAGGTACCGGACGCGGATGCCCAGCTCCAGCAGGTAGTCCGTGAGGTCCTCGGCCATCTTCTTGGTGAGCGTGGTGACCAGGACGCGCTCGTCCTTGTCCGCGCGCTCGCGGATCTCGTGCACCAGGTCGTCGATCTGCCCCTCGGTGGGCTTCACGACCACCTTCGGGTCGACCAGGCCGGTGGGCCGGATGACCTGCTCGACGAACTCGCCGCCGGTCTGGCCCATCTCGTACGGGCCCGGCGTCGCCGACAGGTACACCGTCTGCCCGATCCGGTCGGAGAACTCCTCCCAGGTGAGCGGCCGGTTGTCGACCGCGCTGGGCAGCCGGAACCCGTAGTCGACGAGGTTGCGCTTGCGGCTCATGTCGCCCTCGTACATGCCGCCGATCTGCGGCACCGTCTGGTGCGATTCGTCGATGACCAGCAGGAAGTCTTCCGGGAAGTAGTCGATCAGCGTGGCGGGCGCGGTGCCCGCGCCGCGGCCGTCGATGTGCCGCGAGTAGTTCTCGATGCCGGAGCAGAAGCCGACCTGGCGCATCATCTCGATGTCGTAGGCGGTGCGCATGCGCAGCCGCTGGGCCTCCAGCAGCTTGCCCTGCTTCTCCAGCTCGGCCAGCCGCTCCTCGAGTTCGGCCTCGATGCCGCGGATCGCCTTCTCCATCCGCTCCGGCCCGGCGACGTAGTGCGTGGCCGGGAAGATCCGGACCTCGTCGACCTCGCGCACGATGTCGCCGGTGAGCGGGTGCAGGTAGTACAGCTTGTCGATCTCGTCGCCGAAGAACTCGACGCGGATCGCCAGCTCCTCGTACGCCGGGATGATCTCCACCGTGTCGCCGCGGACGCGGAACGTGCCGCGCGCGAAGGCGATGTCGTTGCGCGAGTACTGCACGTCGACCAGCGCGCGCAGCAGCACGTCGCGCTCCACCGTGCCGCCGACCTCCAGCTTCGTGGACCGGTCGAGGTACGACTGCGGCGTGCCGAGGCCGTAGATGCAGGACACCGACGCGACCACGATGACGTCGCGGCGCGAGAGCAGGTTCATCGTGGCGGAGTGGCGCAGCCGCTCGACGTCGTCGTTGATCGACGAGTCCTTCTCGATGTAGGTGTCCGTCTGCGCGATGTACGCCTCGGGCTGGTAGTAGTCGTAGTAGCTGACGAAGTATTCGACCGCGTTGTGCGGGAACAGCTCGCGCAGCTCGTTGGCCAGCTGCGCGGCCAGCGTCTTGTTCGGCGCCATCACCAGGGTGGGCCGCTGGACGCGTTCGATCAGCCACGCGGTGGTGGCCGATTTGCCGGTGCCGGTGGCGCCCAGCAGCACGACGTCTTTCTCGCCCGCCTTGATCCGGCGTTCGAGATCGTCGATGGCCGCGGGCTGGTCGCCCGCGGGCTGGTACTCGCTGACGACCTCGAACCGGCCGCCGGCACGGGGCACCTCGGAGACGGGGCGGAAGTCGGACTGGGCGAGGACGGGGTGTTCGGTTGCGAAAGCCACGGGAACCAGGGTAGGCCGGGGCACCGACAATTTCCGCGACGGCCCCGCTGAGCTGGGGATCTGCCGTCCTCGCGGGCTCCCCGGACGGCGGTGCGGGGACCCCGCGGACGGCTCAGCAGCTGCAGCAGTCGCACCCGCCGCAGCAATCGCAGTCGCATCCGCCGCAATCGCAGCAGTCGCAGCCGCCGCTGTTCGGTTCACCGCTCCACGGGCCCGGGTACGGGTCGCGGCAGCAGAACTGGCAGGAGCAGCACATGTACGTCGCGATCGCGCAGCCCGCGAAGAAGTTCCGGCGTTTCGGCGGGACCGCGAACTTCGGCACCCAGCAGCCGCCGCCCTTGCCGTCCAGCGAATCCCCGCCCTCCGGCGGCTCGGGACCGTCCGGGCCACCGGGACCACCAGGGCCACCCGGCCCGCCAGGTCCGGGAGGACCGCCGGATCCGGGCATGCCCGCAGGTCCGTACCCCGGCACCGGAGTGCCGTAGCCCGGCGGCGGCCCGTACGCGGGCGTCCCCGGCGGCGGCCACGACGCGGGCATCCCCGGCTGCCCAGGCGCCGCAGGCCCCGGTCCGTAAGGCGACTGCTGCGGCGTCGGCCCCGGCCCGATCCACCCGGGCGGCGGCTGCTGGCCGTGCAGGTGGTGATGCCCGAACGCCCGCCGCACCGCCTGCCGCAGCTCGTGCACCAGCAACGCGTGCACCAGCGCCGCATCGGTGAACTCGGCCTCGCGCAACGCCAGCTCGACCCCGAGCACCGCGTCCGAGCACAGCCGGTGAGCCTCGTCCAGCGCGGTTCCCGTGGCCAGCAACGGATTCCAGGACCCGGACGCGGCATCCGCGGCCAGGTCCTCCACCGCGTCGAGCAGGTGGGCCACCCGGCCGAAGAGCCGTCCGGCCTCCGCGAGCGGTGCGCGGTTGCCCGGGCGTCCGGCGATCACCGCGGTCTGCGCGAACGCCGCGGACGAAGCCAGCTCAGCCGGTTCGGTCGCCAGCAACGGCGAATCCCCGGCGCGAATCGCGCGTTCCAGCTCGCCCTGGCGGCCGACCGCTTCGGTCAGGACCGCGGTGTCGAAGCCGATGTCCGCACCGGTCCGGCCGCCCTGCGCGGCCCAGCGTCGGGCGACGAGCCGTGCCGCACCGGCGACCGGGCGCCGGGCGAAAGCGCCGTCCCGGTCGGCGACGTGGTCGTCCACCTTCGCCGAGGCCAGCACCAGCGACACCGCCGCGGCGAGCCGGGCTCCGTCGCCGACCGCGACCGACGCCGGGCGCATCGACCGCAGCGGGCACGGTCCCGCGGCCCGCCGGGGTCCGCTCGGCGTCTGCGCCTCGACCAGCGCCGACACGATCAGCGCGTCGTAGTTCGTCACGACGCGGGCGAACTGCCCGTGCTGGTCGCGCAGCGCGAGGCAGAGGCCGCACAGGTGTGCCATCCAGTCCGCGTGCAGCCGGCCGGCCAGCCGGTGCCGGCAGGGTCTGATGATCCCGAACAAGTGCGCGTCCCCCCAGGAGAACCGAATGACCCGCGAACTTTAGCCCGCCGGCCGGGCTTCCGGCGGAAGTTTCCGGCGATTCTCGCGAAGGGCGCGGGCAAGGCAGGATGGGCGGATGACCGATCTGCACCCGCCCAAGGTCGAGACGTTCGACCCGGCCGCCCGCGTGAACATCGACAACAAGGGCATCCGCCGCGACGTGGAGGAGTTCCGCGAGGAGCCGTTCGGCCTGTACCTGGCGCGCCCGGCGCCGGGGCGGGCGCAGTTCCACTACCTCGAGTCCTGGCTGCTGCCGGGACTCGGGCTGCGGATCACCGACTTCTGGTTCAGCCCCGGCCACGAACGCGACCAGGACTTCTACCTCGACGTCGTGCGCGTGCACCGCGACGGCCCGCGCTGGGTCGCCACCGACCTCTACCTCGACCTCGTGCTCAAGGACAAGATCTCGGTCCGGGTGATCGACACCGACGAACTGCTCGCCGCCGTCGCCGGGAACCTGCTCTCGCAGCAAGACGGCGAGTACGCGCTCGAAGTCGCCTACGCCGCCGTCGAGGGCCTCGCCGCGCACGGATACGACCTCGCCGCCTGGCTGTCCACAAAGGACATGACGCTCGGCTGGCGCAGGCATCCCTAACCGGGAACGGGGGATTCCCCTCCCCCGCCCGGCGGTCAGCCGGATTACCCGGGGCGGCTCGCCCGGCCACGATCAGCGGCATGGAACGAACCGCACACCAGGTGACGCTCGACCTCGTCCGCTCGCTGTACCGCGAACACACCGAAGCGTTGCGTGCCGCGAAGGACGCTCAGCGGGCGCACCGAAACGCGCATCCGGCGATGAAGACGCAACTGGACGACGTCGAGGCGGAGATCACCTACCTGCTCCTGCGGCACCTGCGCCCGGAGAAAGTCGTGGAGATCGGTTCGCTGCACGGGTGGTCGACGAGCTGGATCCTCCGCGCGCTCGCGGACAACGGCACCGGCAAGCTGACCACGATCGACCTCATCGGCAACGCCACCAAGACGGTCCCGCACGCGCTGGCGAAGGGCCGCTGGGAGTTCCGCCAGGGCGACGCGCGCACCCTCGCCGGCACGGTGCTGTCCGATGTGGACTATCTCTTCATCGACGCCGACCACGGCGCGCGCTTCGCCAGGTGGTACCTCTCCGACGTCTTCCCGAAAATCGACGCCGCGGTGAGCGTGCACGACGTGTTCCACCGCGCCACCCCGCTGCCGTTCACCGAAGGCACCGAAGTGGTGCGCTGGCTGGAAAAAACGCAGACCCCGTACTTCACCGCGGCACGTGCCCGCGCGAAACACGCGTACGCTTGCCTCACCGAACTCAGGCGCGAACTCGGCGTCGACAGCGCCGTGCACACCGGGCGCGACAACCCGATGATCTACTTCCGCATCCACCGATCGGTGGATGCGCGGCGGACAGCCGGTGGACCGGAAGTCGCGCCGTTCCGCTGATCCGATCGGCCGCTCCGGCCGGGATTCTCGAAGGCAGCAACCGCTGCGATTCGAGAGGGGACTCCCAGGCAATGCCGGTCATCGAGGTGCGGAACCTCCATAAACGCTATCGCGAGAAGACCGCCGTGGAAGACGTTTCGTTCACCGTCGAGCAGGGCGAGATCTTCGGGATCCTCGGCCCCAACGGCGCGGGCAAGACCACCACGGTGGAATGCGTCGAGGGCCTGCGCTCCCCCGACGGCGGCACCGTTTCGGTGCTCGGGCTCGACCCGCGGCGCGACGTCCGCGAACTGCGCCAGCGCCTCGGCGTCCAGTTGCAGGAAAGCCGGCTGCCCGACCGGTTGCGCGTCCGCGAGGTGCTCGACCTGTTCGCCGCGATGTACCGCACGCCGGCCGATCCGGCGCGGCTGATGGGCCTGCTCGGGCTCACCGAACAGCGGAACACCTTCTACCGCAAGCTTTCCGGCGGCCAGCAGCAGCGCGTGTCGATCGCGCTCGCGCTGATCGGCAGCCCCGAGGTGGTGGTGCTCGACGAACTGACCACCGGTCTCGACCCGCAGGCCCGCCGCGACACCTGGGACCTCGTCGAAGCCGTCCGCGCGGAAGGCGTGACGGTCGTGCTCGTCACGCACTTCATGGAGGAGGCGGAACGGCTGTGCGACCGGATCGCGGTGATCGACGCCGGGCGCGTCGTCGCGACCGACACCCCGGCGGGGCTGGTCGGCCGGGTCGGCGGGGAGCAGCGCATCCGGTTCCGCCCCTCCGCGCCGGTGGACCCGCAGGCGCTGGCCGGGCTGCCGAGCGTGCGGAAGGTCGAGCGGAACGGCGCGCACCTCGTGGTGACCGGAGGCGACGGCGCACTGCAGGCGGTGACGTCGTTCCTCGCCCGCACCGGCGTCGTCGCGGGGGATCTGCGGGTGGAGCAGGCCAGCCTCGACGACGCGTTCGTCGCGCTGACCGGCCGGAAACTGGACTGAGGGGGACCTGGAAATGCTCTCGAAGCTGACTGTCGCCGAGGCGAAGATCTTCCTCCGCGACCCGGGCGCGCCCGCCGCGGTGCTCGGGATCCCGCTGGCGCTGCTGCTGGTGTTCGGGCTGATGCCGGGGTCTCGCGAGCCGAGCGCCCAGTACGGCGGCGAGTCGCCGCTGGCCACGGTGATCGCGCCGATGGCGGTGGCGCTCCTGCTCGGCATGCTCGCGGTGTACCTGCTGCCGGCCGCGATGGCCTCGCACCGGGAGAAGGGGGTGCTGAAGCGGCTGGCCGCCAGCCCGATGCCGCCGTCGCGGCTGCTCGCCGCGCAACTGCTGGTGAACCTCGCCAGCGCCGTGGTCGCGATCGTGCTCGTCGTGGGGGTGGGCACGATCGCGCTCGGCATGGCCCTGCCGAAGAATCCGGGCGGTTTCCTCGCGGTCACCCTGCTCGGCGCGGTGTCGCTGTTCTCGATGGGCACGCTGCTCGCCGCGTTCGTCCCGAGCGCCCGCGCGGCGAACGGGATCGGCGCGGCGGTGTTCTTCCCGATGCTCGCGCTCGGCGGCGTCTGGGTGCCGAAGGAGCAACTGTCCCCGGTGCTGCAGCACATCGCTGACGTCCTGCCGCTCGGGGCGACGCTCGGCAGCCTGCGCGACACCGCCGCCGGACACGCGCCGCACTTGCTGCCGATGGTGGCCCTCGCGGTGTTCGCCATCGTGTGCTCGACGCTCGCCGCCCGATTCTTCCGCTGGGAGTGAGCGCGATGACCACGACACAGGAAGAAGCCACGACAGCCCGCTCGGTCGCGCCGTTCGCCCGGACGCCGGTGTTCGGCATCGCCGCCCTGATGGCGGTGCCGATGGCGCTCACCGCGAACAACTACGGCTACTTCGGGGACGAGCTGTACTTCCTCGCCGCTGGACGGCATCTGGCCTGGGGCTACGTGGACCAGCCGCCGCTGCTGCCGCTGCTCGCCCGCGCGATGGACGCGATCGCGCCGGATTCGCTGTTCGTCCTGCGGCTCCCGGCGATGCTGGCGATGCTCGCCGGCGTCGTGTTCTCCGCGCTCATCGCCCGCGAACTCGGCGGGCGCACCCGCGCGCAGGCGATCACCGCCGCGACCTTCGCCGCCTGCACCCAGTTCGTCGCCAGCGGCCACTACCTGGCGACCTCGACGCTCGACCCGTTCCTCTGGACCGTCCTGCTCTGGCTGCTCGTCCGCTGGATCCGGACCCGGCACGACGGCCTGCTGCTGTGGGCCGGGATCGTCACCGCGTTCGCGTTGTACGTGAAGTTCCTGATCGGCGGCTTCTGGATCGTCGCCGGGATCGCGTTGCTGATCTGCGGCCCGCGCGACCTGCTGCGCCGCCCGCTGCTGTGGGCCGGGGCCGCGATCGCCGCGCTGGCGCTGGTGCCGACGCTCGTGTGGCAGGCCCAGCACGGCTGGCCGCAGCTGGGCATGGGCGCGGCGATCTCGCACGAGGTCGGCCAGTCCTGGGGCGGGCGGCTCACCTGGATCCCGCAGGTGCTGCTGCTCGCCGGCGTCCCGATCGGGCTCGTGCTGCTCGGCTACGGCCTGTGGCGGCTGCTGCGTTCGCCGCGGTTCCGTTCCTACCGCTTCCTCGCCTGGACGACGCTCGCGCTGGCCGTGGTGTTCATCGCGGTGAACGGCCGTTCGTACTACATCGCGGGCATGTTCGTGCCGTGCTGGGCGGTCGCGGCGGTGGAGCTCGAGAACGGGCAGGCGGCGCGGTGGTGGCGCTGGATCCCGACGTGGCCGGTCTTCGTGCTTTCCGCGCTGCTGATGCTGCCCGCCGCGCTGCCGGTGTGGCCGCACTCCTGGGTCGAGAAGAACCCGTCGCTGCCGACGCCCGCCTTCTCCTTCGGTGAGGTTGGCTGGCCGGAAGCGGCGCAGTCGGTCGCCAAGGCGTTCCGCGGCGTGCCCGACCCGGCACACACCGCGATCGTCGGCGAGACCTACTGGACGGCGAGCGCGCTCGACCGCTACGGCCCCGACCTGGGCCTGCCCGCGCCGACCAGCCCGAACCGCGGGTACGCGACGCTGGCCGTCCCGCCCGATTCGGCGCGCGACGTCCTGTTCGTCGGGGCCGATCCCCGGCCGTTGCTCGGGCGCTTCGCCCACCTCGAGCCGGTCGGCACGGTCACGACCGGGAACGCGAAGCCGAGTGTGCTCGACGGCACCCCGATGTGGCTGGCCACGGCGCGGCTGCGGCCGTGGGCGGAAATCTGGCCCGAGCTGGCGAACACCGGGACTTGACCGGCGGCACCCGCAGTGGGACGGCGGACGGCCTCGCCCGTAGGGTGCGGGCGAGGCCAGCCCCCGATTCGCCGACAGGGAGCAGGATGGATGCCGTGACCACGGCCACCGCACCGAGCACGCCCGGCCGCGCGCTCGCCGGGTTCGCCCGGCGGCCGGTCTTCCTGCTCGCCGCGGGGACCGCCGCCGTACTCCTCGCCACCGCCGGCCGCTACGGCTACTTCGGCGACGAGCTGTACTTCCTCGCCGCGGGCAAGCACCTCGCGTGGGGCTACGCGGACCAGCCGCCCGTGCTGCCGTTCCTCGCCTGGCTGGCGAACTCGGTCGCGCCGGGCTCGCTCGTCGTGTTCCGGATCCCGGCGATCCTGGCGACCGCCGCGGGCGTGGTGTTCACCGCGCTCATCGCCCGCGAAATGGGCGGCGAACGCAAGGCGCAGACCCGCGCCGCCGCGGCGTACGCGATCTGCGGGCAGTTCGTCGGCAGCGGCCACTACCTCGCGACGTCCACTGTGGACCCGCTGCTGTGGACGATCGTGCTGTGGCTGCTGGTGCGCTGGATCCGCACCCGCGACGACAACCTGCTGCTGTGGCTCGGCGTCGCGACGGCGGTCGGGCTCAACGTGAAGTTCCTGATCGGCGGGTTCTGGGCGGTCACCGCGATCACCGCGCTCGTCTTCGGGCCGCGGGACCTGTTGCGCCGCCCCAAACTGTGGGCAGGCGCGGCGATCGCCGCGGTCGCGTGCGTGCCGACCTTGCTGTGGCAAGCCGCGAACGGCTGGCCGCAGCTGGGCATGGGCGACGCGGTGTCGCGCGAGGTCGAGGAAGCGGGCGGCCGGGCGATGTTCGTGCCCGCGCTGCTCGCCGGAGCCGGTCTGGTCATCGGCGCGCTGGGCGTGCTGTACGGGCTGGCTGTGCTGATCGGCAGCGCCCGGCTGCGCGCGTACCGGTTCCTCGGCTGGACCGCGCTCGGCGTCTTCGCGATCTTCCTGATCGGCAACGGCCGGTTCTATTACGCCGCGGGCACTTTCGGCATCCTGTGGGCAGCCGCCGCGGTGCACCTGCAGGACCGGCGGCCCGCGTTGTGGTGGCGCTGGGTTCCGACGTGGCCGCTGTTCGTCCTCTCCGCGCTCTACAGCCTGCCCTACGCGCTCCCGGTGTGGCCCGAGCAGTGGCTGGTCGAGCATCCGACCGCGCCGCGCCCGGCGTACGCGATGGAGGAATACGGCTGGCCGGACCTGGCCGCGTCCGTCGCCAAGCAGTACCGCGCGCTGCCGTCGGAGGAACGGACCCGCACCGCGCTCGTCACCGGCGGGTACTGGCAAGCCGGCGCGCTCGGCCGCTACGGGCCGGAGCAGGGCTTGCCCGAGGCGTACAGCGCGAGCCGCGGCTTCTGGTACTTCGGCCGCCCGAACGACAACGCCGACACCGTGCTGTTCGTCGGCCGCGAACCGGCGAAGCTGGCCGCGCACTTCCGGTCCGCGCGCGTCGTCGGCGAGGTCGACAACCGGCTCGGCGTCCCGAATTCCAGCCGGCACATGCCGATCTGGCTGCTCGAGGGCCGGATCGGCTCCTGGGCCGGGATCTGGCCGCAGCTGAAGGACCTCAAGGCGTGAGGCTCGAAGACCTCCGGGGGGTCAAACTCGACTGGCGGGGCTCGCTGACGCCTCCGGCGGTGGGGTGGAAAGAAAGGACGCCGGTGCGGTGGCACCGGTGGTTCAGCCAGGCCGAGACCGTGCTCGCGTGGCTCCTGCTGGCGGTCTCCGTCCTGCTCACCGTGCTGGGCAGCGGCCGGACGAGCGACTACCGGACGACCACCCTGCTGATCGCCGCCGGCGCCGCGGTCTGGCTGCTGTTGACGACCGTCGTGCTCAGCCCGAAGCTCCGCGATCACCCGGTGACCGCCGCGGCGGCGTTCGCCGGGGTCGTCACGTTCGGCGCGATCCTCGAAGCGCGCGAAACGTACTTCGTCATCTTCATGATCTACGCGTTCTTCGCCGCCATGCGGATGAAGCCGATGGTGCTGGCCGTGCTCGGCATCGGCGTCACGTCGCTGCTGATCAACACCATGACGCTCGGCGGGCCGATCCACGCCCTGTCGGTCTCGCCGGGGATCTGGATCGCGCTGGTGACTGTGCAGACCGCGGCGATCAGCGGCGGCGGCGCGGTCTTCGCCGCCGTGGGCAGGCAGAACGCCGAACGCAAGCGGATGCTCGACCAGCTGGCTGCGGCCGAGGCGGAGAACCGCGGGCTGCAGCGGCAACTGCTCACGCAGGCGCGCGAAGCGGGCGTGCTCGACGAGCGGCAGCGGCTGAGCCAGGAAATCCACGACACGCTCGCGCAGGGATTCACCGGGATCATCACCCAGCTCGAAGCCGCCGCCCAGGCCCGCGGCGACACGGCCGAATGGGAACGCCACCTCGTCGCGGCCACCCAGCTCGCGCGGGAAAACCTCACTGCGGCCCGGCGTTCGGTCGCCGCGCTGCGCCCGGAACCGCTCGAAACCGCGACGCTGCCCGAAGCGCTGGGCGAGGTCGCGCGGCTGTGGAGCGAACGTACCGGCGTGCCCGCGGAATTCTCGACCACCGGGACCGCCGTCCCGCTGCATCCGGAGCTGGAAGCCAGCCTGCTGCGGATCACCCAGGAAGCACTGTCCAATGTGGCCAAACACGCGCGGGCCAGCCGAGCCGGGATCACCCTGTCGTACATGGGCGACGAGGTGACTCTCGACGCGCGCGACGACGGCGTCGGCTTCGATCCCGCGCACCCGCCCGCGCCGCCGTCGGCGGAAGGCGGGCACGGCCTGCCCGGCATGCGGCGGCGCGCCGAACGCCTCGCCGGCACCCTGCACGTCGAGTCCGAACCGGGCGGCGGCACCGCGATCTCGGCGCGCCTGCCCGCGATCCCGGCTGCGACACTGGATCCGACCGAGGGGGCCCCATGACCATCACCCTGCTCATCGCCGACGACCACCCGATCGTCCGGGACGGGCTGCGCGGCATCTTCACCGGCGAGCGCGGCTTCGAGGTGCTGGGCGAGGCCGCGCACGGAGCCGAGGCGGTCACGCTCGCCGAGGCCCTTCGCCCGGACGTCGTGCTGATGGACCTGCGGATGCCCGGAACCGACGGCGTCGCCGCGATCACCGAACTCGCCCGCCTCGGCAACCCGGCGCGCGTGCTCGTGCTGACCACGTACGACACGGATTCCGACGTGCTGCCCGCGATCGAAGCGGGCGCGACCGGCTACCTGCTGAAGGATTCGCCGCGCGAGGAACTGTTCCGCGCCGTCCGCGCCGCCGCCCGCGGCGAGGCAGTCCTCTCCCCCGCGGTCGCGAGCCGGATCATGGGCCAGATGCGCGCACCGGCCCAGGAACCGTTGTCGCAGCGGGAAATCGAGGTGCTGAACCTCGTCGCGCGCGGGTCGACGAACAAGGAAGCGGCGAAGAAGCTGTTCATCAGCGAGGCAACGGTGAAAACACACCTGCTGCACGCGTACGCGAAGCTCGGCGTGAAAGACCGCGCGGCGGCGGTGGCGGTGGCTTTCGAGCGCGGGTTGATCGGGTCCTAGCCCCACAATTCGCTGCTGCGGGACGCCACCTGGGCCACCACCGCGGCCACGAACTCCTTGCCCGGCAACGGATCCAGCTTCCGGCCGTCCCGGAGCCGAGGCGCGATCAGCCCCTCCGCAGCCTCCCGCGGGCCGAGCACCGCCTGGTACGGCACCAGCCGCCGGTCACGGATCCGCGCGCCCAGGCTCCCCCGGTCCGCCGGGACGACCTCGGCGCGCAACCCGGCGTCCATCGCCTCCTCCGCGACCGCTTCGGCCGCCGGAAGTTCCGCATCGCCAACCGGAAGCACCGCCACCTGCACCGGTGCCAGCCACGGCGGGAACGCGCCGCCGTGTTCCTCGATCAGTTGTGCCAGCACGCGTTCCAGGCTGCCGAGCACCGCGCGGTGCACCAGTACCGGCCGGTGCGCGCGGCCGTCCGGGCCGACGTACTCGAGGCCGAATTGCGCCGGCTGGTGCAGGTCGACCTGCACGGTGGACAGGGTCGATTCGCGGCCGGAACTGTCGGCGATCTGGATGTCGATCTTCGGGCCGTAGAACGCGGCTTCGCCCGGACCGCGTTCGTACTCGATGCCGTCGAGCGCGTCGACGAGCACTTCGGCCGCCTGCTCCCACGCGTCGGCTGCACCGGCGTACTTGCCACGGTTGTCCGGCAAGGAAAGGCGGTAGCGCGCGGGTTTCAAGCCAAGGTCCCGGTACACGCGGCGAATCAGCGCGAGCGCATCCCGCACCTCCGCGCCGACCTGCTCGGGAAGGCAGAAAATGTGCGCGTCGTTCAACTGGATCGCCCGCACCCGGCTGAGCCCGCCGAGGACGCCGGACAGTTCGGCGCGATACATCCCGCCGAGTTCGGCCAGCCGCAGCGGCAGTTCGCGGTGGCTGCGGGCGCGGGAACGGTAGATCAGCGCGTGGTGCGGGCACAGGCTCGGCCGCAGCACTACCTGCTCGCCGCCGACATCCATCGGCGGGAACATGTCGTCGCGGTAATGCGCCCAGTGGCCGGAAAGCTCGTACAGCTCGCGTTTCCCCAGCACCGGCGACGCCACGTGCCGGTAGCCGGCCCGGCGTTCGATCTCGCGGACGTACTCCTCCAGCACGTGCCGCACGGCGGCGCCGTCGGGCAGCAGATACGGCAGTCCCGCCCCGATCAGCGGGTCGCTGCCGAACAGGCCGAGTTCGCGGCCGAGTTTGCGGTGGTCGGGCATGGCGGTCTCCTCACGGAAGGCGAGGCGAGCGCACGACGAAGCCCGGGGCGCTCGCCCCGGGCTCGAATGGCAGTGTTCAGCGCGCCGGGACGGGATCCGGCGTCGTCGTGGACTGGGCGCGCTTCATGCCGCGAACGGTAACCCGCACCCGGCGGATCCGCATCCGGTTTTCCGGCTCAGGGCTTCCAGCCGCTTTGCCCGGCCCACTTCTCCGCGCGCACGAACGCCTCGTTGACCCAGCCCTGCTTCTCTTCCGCGTACTGCTCGACCGTGCCGTCCGCGGAGTGCTTGCGCGCCAGTTCTTCCTTCACCTGGGCGTAGCTGTCGCGCTCGTCCGGGTGCGCGCGGATCCAGTCGCGGAACAGCAGCGCGAGCCGCCACGCCGGGGTTTCGGTGGACCGGACGTGCAGGTTGACCGGCCGCTTCGGGTCGGCGCTCTGGTGGAACCGCTTGAGCCACTTCCCGTCGCCGCCCTGCGGGTCGTCCCACCATTCGCCTTCGCGGCGCGGGAAACCGGCGTCGGCGAGCGCCTCGGCGAGCGCGTCCGCATCGTCCAAAGAGGACACTGTGAGCTGCAGGTCGAGGACGTCCTTGGCGGGCAGGCCCGGCACCGCGGTGGACCCGATGTGGTCCGCGCGCACCAGCCGCGAACCCGCGATCTGCCGCAGCCGCGCCAGCCGGCGTTCGGCCTGCAGCGGCCAGCTCGAGTCGTACGGCGAGATCACCGGCGAGGCGGGCGGACGCGGTTTGCGCAGCCGGAGGTTCGCCTCGAACGGCACCAGCCGGTCCGCCCACAACGCGTCCACTTCGGCGAGCACGACGTCCGGCGTGCCGCCGTTGTCGAGCCAGACGTCCGCGACGGCGCGCCGCTGTTCCTCCGCGGCCTGCGCCCGGATCCGCGCCCGCGCGTCGGCCTCGGGCATGCCGCGCACCTCGACCAGCCGGCGCACCCGCACCTCCACCGGCGCGTCGACCACCAGCACCAGGTGATACGCGGGCGCGAGGTCGTTCTCCACGAGCAGCGGCACGTCGTGCACCACCACCGCGTCGTCCGCGGCCGCGGCCATCAGCTCGCCGGTGCGCTGTCCGACCAGCGGATGCACGATCGAGTTCAGCCGCCTGCGCGATTCGTCGTCCGCGAACGCGCGCGCGGCGAGCGCGGGACGGTCCAGCGAACCGTCCTCGGCGAGGATTTCCCCGCCGAACGCCTCGGCCAGCGCGGCCAGCCCGGGCGTGCCCGGCTCGACGACCTCGCGTGCGATGCGGTCGGAGTCGATGACGACGGCCCCGTGTTCGGCCAGCCGGTTCGCCACCGTCGACTTCCCAGCACCGATCCCGCCCGTCAGGCCCACTCGCAGCATGGCCACACCCTACTGTGCCGATTGTCGGCCATCCGACCACCGCCACGGCCGAACGACTTCGCCGCACCGAGGCGTCGCTCCGCTCGCGGCCGGACGAGCAACGAGCCCCGCCGTCACCCGCTCAGGCGACACCGGACCCCCTGCACGTGCAATCGCACACGTACCCGCACACCCTCCGCGCAAACGCAAGCACTTTTTCGGGCGTAGCCGAACTGATGTGGGTGACACGCCGCGTGCTTGCGCTGTTTTCGCGGGTCGAGTGCGTACCGTACGCGGCGGAAGGGTCGCCCACACGGAGGAACAATGGCGGAGAAGCACGTCGGGAAGCACCGGCTCGGCACCCCGGGTCTGGTGCACTGCGTCTCCTATCGCCAGGTCTCGGACGCACTAGCGGAGTACCGGCGCACGTGGTTCAGCGCGCTGCTCGTGCCCGCGAAGCACAGCCTGGCCGGCCTCCGCCGCCGCGCCCGCGAAGCCGCGCTCGAACGTGCTTGGGTCCCCTCGGTTTCGCTGGAACGCGCCTGACCCGCCGCTCTCACGACAGGGTCCGCGAGGTACCCACGAAGGACGTCAACCTCGGCGCAATACGGCGAGTACGTGAGGGGAACCCTGAGGGACTCTGATTCCCTCAGGGTGGCCCTCACGGACGAACCTCGCTCACGCCACCCGCGTCGGCCTGGGCGGACACGCTTCAGCTGTGCCCGCAAGGCTCTGCTTGAGTCCTCGGCGTTGGTGCTGAAGTCCGTGAAGGACTCCCCGAGGGACTCTGAATCCCTCAAGGAGCCCTTCACGGACCGGTCGGGGTCAGACCGCGTGGGTTTCGATCGCGATCTCGTGGCTCAGCGTGCGGTGCACCGGGCATTTGTCCGCGATCTCCAGCAGCCGTGCGCGCTGGGCGTCGTCGAGGTCGCCTTCCAGGGAGATTTCCCGGGTGATCCGGCTGATCAGCCCGACCTCGGTCTCGCAGCGTTCGCAGTCGCGGGCGTGCACGCGGTCGTGCCGGAGCCGGACGGTCGTGCGGGTCAGCGGGATCCCCTTGCGGTCGGCGTACATCCGCAGCGTCATCGAGGTGCAGGTGCCGAGCGCGGACAGCAGCAGGTCATACGGCGTGGGTCCGGCGTCCGTGCCGCCCACGCTCTCCGGTTCGTCGGCGAGGAATTCGTGGCCCGCGGTCGTGACGCGCTGTGCATAGCGGCCGCTCCCGGCATCGGTGACGACGACAATGCCGGGTTCCGGCTGGGTCATGGGGAGGGATTCCTTCTGCTCGGCACCGCCCGCCCGGTCCGGGCGGTCGCTTGTGGACGGTCCGGGAACGACGTTCCCAAGAAGCCGTGAATATCGTATCTTCTGCTTGCGAGAAGCGGACGCGCTTCCCGCGGAGCACGGGCAAAAGGGGGTGGGAGATGGCCACCCGGCATCTCTCGACACGGCCGGCGGAGCAGCACAACCGCGGCCGGTTCCTCGACGCGGCTTTGACCGTCCTCAGCGAACGAGGCGTCGCCGGATTGACCGTGCGCGCGGTGGCCGAACAAGCTGGGGCGTCCACGATCACGGTGTACACGCGCTTCGGCGGCCGCACCGGCCTGCTGGACGCCTTGTACGAACGGGCTTTCGACCTGCTGGGCGAGGAACTGCGCACCGTTCCGCAGGACGACGGGATCGCCGAGCTGGTCGAGGTCGCCCTCGCCTACCGCCGGTTCGCACTGGAGAGCCCGGCCCGCTACGGCTTGATGTTCGAGCGCTCGGTGCACGACTACGACCCCGACCCGGCGCTGCGGTCGGGAGTGCTGCGCACGAGTTTCGCCGAGTTCGTCGCGAAAATCGACCGGGTCTGCCCGCCGGACGTCGTCGCGCAGGAATGCGGTTACCTGCTCTGGACCTCGATGCACGGGCTGGTGAGCGTCGAGCTGACGATCCGCTCGCAAAGCCCGCTCGACGACTGGTTCCTCAGCTCGGACGAATCCGCGCACGAAACCATCTACCGCCGGGGAGTCCACGCGACGATCGACGGGCTCGGGCTGCGCAACTGACCCGCGCCCGGTACGTCGAGCCGCGGAGAACAGCTCGGCCCGGCATTCGAGCCTTCGATGCACGACTACCCGCACCCGGTGCGTCAACCCTCGGAAAACGGCTCGGCCCGACGCCCGCGGCCCGGTGTTCGAGCCTTCGATGCACGACTACGCCTCCGGGCCCGCGCTGCGGTCGGGATGTGCCGCGTACGAGATTCGCCGATTTCGCCGCGAGGCCCAACGTCGTCCCGCAGCATTGCGGCCAGCCCCAAGACCCGGAAAAACAATTCGGCCCCGGTCCGCCAGGGACCGGGGCCGAACTTGTCAGAGACTCAGCGAGTCAGTCGCTCACGCGCCGCCCGACAGCTTCTCGCGCAGGGCCGCGAGCTGCTCGTCGCTGGCGAGCGTGCCGCCGCTCTTCGCCTCGACCGGGGCGGACGAGGTGTAGCTCTGGTCGCCGCCCTCGATGCCGGTGGCAGCGTCGGCAGCGGCTTCGGCGTCGGCCTCGGCGGCCTTCTTGACCTGGGCCATGTGCGCCTCGTAGCGCGTGTGGGCCTCGGCGTACTGCCGCTCCCACTCCTCGCGCTGCTTGTCGAAGCCTTCCTGCCACTCCTGCGTGTCCGGGTCGAAGCCTTCGGGGTAGATGTAGTTGCCCTCGGCGTCGTACTCGGCGGCCATGCCGTACTGGGTGGGGTCGAACTCGGTCTCCGGCGTGACGCCCTCGTTCGCCTGCTTCAGCGACAGCGAGATGCGGCGGCGCTCGAGGTCGATGTCGATGACCTTGACCATGACGTCGCCGTTGACCTGGACGACCTGCTCCGGGATCTCCACGTGGCGCTCGGCCAGCTCGGAGATGTGCACCAGGCCCTCGATGCCCTCTTCGACGCGCACGAACGCACCGAACGGAACCAGCTTGGTGACCTTGCCCGGCACGATCTGGCCGATCGCGTGGGTGCGGGCGAACTGGCGCCACGGGTCTTCCTGGGTCGCCTTCAGCGACAGCGAGACGCGCTCGCGGTCCATGTCGACGTCCAGGACCTCGACCGTGACCTCCTGGCCGACCTCGACGACCTCGGACGGGTGGTCGATGTGCTTCCAGGACAGCTCGGAGACGTGCACCAGGCCGTCGACGCCGCCCAGGTCCACGAAGGCGCCGAAGTTGACGATGGAGGACACGACGCCCTTGCGGACCTGGCCCTTGGCGAGCGCGTTGAGGAACTCGCTGCGCACCTCGGACTGGGTCTGCTCGAGGTAGGCGCGGCGGGACAGGACCACGTTGTTGCGGTTCTTGTCCAGCTCGATGATCTTCGCCTCGAGCTCGCGGCCCACGTAGGGCTGCAGGTCGCGCACCCGGCGCATCTCGACCAGCGACGCGGGCAGGAAGCCGCGCAGGCCGATGTCCAGGATGAGGCCGCCCTTGACGACCTCGATGACGGTGCCCTTGACGGGCTCGTCCTTCTCCTTGAGCTCCTCGATCGTGCCCCAGGCGCGCTCGTACTGCGCGCGCTTCTTGGACAGGATCAGACGGCCTTCCTTGTCCTCCTTCTGGAGAACGAGGGCTTCGACCTCATCGCCGACGGCGACAACCTCGGCCGGGTCGACATCGTGCTTGATGGACAGCTCGCGCGAGGGGATGACGCCCTCGGTCTTGTACCCGATGTCGAGCAGGACCTCGTCGCGGTCGACCTTGACGATGGTGCCCTCGACGATGTCCCCATCGTTGAAGTACTTGATCGTCTTGTCGATAGCCGCGAGGAAGTCTTCCTCCGACCCGATGTCGTTGATGGCGACCTGCGGGGCCCCGGTCGGGGCGGTCGGGGCGGTGGCGGTGTCGGTGGTCATTAGGCGGGTTGCTCCGGTGGATGGGTGTCGTAGGTGGATGTGAAGTTGGCTACCGGCAGTGCACGCGGCGGGCTCGCAACCGGCATGCGACGACCCTGCTCAAACGTCCGGCG
This sequence comes from Amycolatopsis sp. Poz14, assembly GCF_006704225.1. NCBI lineage: Bacteria > Bacillati > Actinomycetota > Actinomycetes > Pseudonocardiales > Pseudonocardiaceae > Amycolatopsis > Amycolatopsis sp. Poz14. Next base: position 4,615,164 of record NZ_JACLHD010000001.1, on the reverse strand, counting down.
ACCAAACGTTCCACCAGTGAACGACCGCGGCATGACCCGCTGACGATGCGCGGCCCCGGTGGGTAGTCACCCAGGCAGCGCGAACCCCACTGCGCTAACACGTATCGTACGCGGGCCTGTCCGGGGGACACAATCAGGGTCGCCCTCGGCTCCCGGTACCTTCCTCGCAACGTTTCCGCCGGTCCGGGCATTCCCCGCGCCCAGCCGGCCGCACCCGGGAGAGGAGACCGGCATGCCCGAGCCCGCCGCGGCCCCGGCGGACCGCCACGCGAGCGCCGAGGAACGGCTCGGCACGGTCGGCGTCGCCCATCGCGAAGTCGCCGGGAACGAGGCGGAAGCGGCGAATCTGGCCTGGTGGGACGCGGATGCCGACGACTACCAGGCTACCCACGGCGGATTCCTCGGCGACGCCGATTTCGTCTGGTGCCCGGAGGGCGTGCGCGAGGAAGAGGCGCGGCTGCTCGGCGACGTGCGCGGCAAGCGGGTGCTCGAAGTCGGCTGCGGACAGGCCGCGTGCTCGCGCTGGCTCGCGGCCGCCGGGGCCGAACCGGTCGCCACCGATCTGTCCGGCGGCATGCTCCGGCACGCCCGCGAAGGGAACGCCCGCACCGGCGCGGCGGTCCCCCTCGTGCAGGCGAACGCCGAGCGGCTTCCGTTCGCCGCGGCGAGTTTCGACATCGCGTGCTCCGCGTTCGGCGCGCTCCCCTTCGTGCCGTCGCTGGAGACCGTGTTCGGCGAGGTGCGCCGGGTGCTGCGCCCCGGCGCGCCGTGGGTGTTCTCGGTGACCCACCCGATGCGGTGGATCTTCCCGGACGATCCCGGGCCGCAGGGGCTCACCGCGACCCAGCCGTACTTCGACCGCACGCCATATGTCGAGGTCGACGACGACGGCACGGCGACCTACGTCGAATACCACCGCACGCTCGGCGACTACGTGCGCGCGCTCGCCGCGTCGGGCTTCGCGCTGGAGGACCTCGTCGAGCCGGAATGGCCGGCGGGCCACACGCGCACCTGGGGCCAGTGGAGCCCGCTGCGCGGCAGGCTTTTCCCCGGCACCGCGATCTTCCGCACCCGCCGCGACTGACCGGCTACGCTGCGGCAGTGAACTCCGCAGGCCGATTCGCCGAACTCGACCCGCTCCTCCCGCCGCCCGTCCCGCTCGCGGGCGGCGAGCGGCTGCGCGCGGTGACGGCGTCCGGCACGCGGGTTTCCGCGATGCTCCAGCGCTACCGGCACGGTCCGGGCGACGCTCCCCTGCTCTGGTCGGCGGCCGAGGTGTGGCAGCTGTTCCCGGATCCGGAAACCGCGGGCACCGAAGCGTTCGACGCGCTGCTCGGCGCGCTTCGGTCCCAAGTGGACACTGAAGCGCCGGGCGCCGATTCGGCGTGCGTGGTCAACTGGCCGAGCCGCGACGCCGAAGCCATCCGGGCTTTTCTCGACCACGGACTGGTTCCGCTGGCCGCACTGGCGGTTCGCCCCGCCGTCGCGCCGGAAGAAACCGCCGCGGACGCGTCGATCCGCCTCGCCGGACCCGACGACTACCCGGCGGCGCTGGCGCTGTGCACGGCGACCTTCGACTACACCGGCCTTGTCGCGCACCGGAAACGCGAGCAGACCGCGGAGCTGCTCGGCCCGGCGCTGCGCCGCGCGCTCGGCGAGAAGGCGACCTGGCTCGCCGAGATCGACGGCGAAGTGGCGGCGCTCGCGCAATGCGACTGGGTGGAATCCGCGCCCGGGAACGAGGCCGCCGAACTGCTGCCGACCGGGCGCTGGGGGTACGTGAACAACGTCGTCACCGCCCCGGGCAGCCGCGGCCGCGGGATCGGCCGCGCGCTGATGGCCCGCGCGCACCGCGAGCTGCTGAACCAGGGCGCGACCGGCACCTACCTCTACTACAACCCGACCAATCCCCTGTCGTCGGTGTTCTGGCACCGGCAGGGCTACCGGCCGCTGTGGACGTCCTGGGAGGCACACCCAGCGTGGGCCTTGCGCTGAGGCCGCCGCTCTTTGGTGTGACGTCCGGCGAGCCGCCTTGCCGACCTCGCCAGGTCAGGTCTAACTTTTGAACTGACTAGTCAGTTCAAAATCCGTGGAGTGTGTCCTGTGCAGGTCCGTGCCGACCGGGTGTCCCTGAAGGGTCCCCACGGCCCCTTGTTGCCGCCTACCTCGCTCACCGTCGAGGAGGGCTGCCTCACCGTCGTGCACGGCGAACCGGGCGTCGGCATCACCGCGCTGGCGCTCGCGCTGGCCGGGCGGTTGAAGCCGACCACCGGGACCGTGACCGCCGAACCCGAGGGCGACCTGCGGCGGCTCGTGGCCGTCGTGGACTCGCCGGGAGTCAGCGAGCCGGACGAGGCCTTGTCGCTGCGCATCGTCGCCGGCGAAGAACTGGCGCTCGCACACCGTCCTTCCAGCAAGGATGCTGTCACAGCTTGGCTCTCCCAGCACGACGCGGCTCCGTATGCCGACAGCCGGTTCGAGAATCTCGAGCCCGTGCTGCGCATCCGGCTGCTCGCCGCGCTGGCCGCCGAACGCGACGGCGTGCGCGTGCTCGTCCTCGACGCGCCCGACCGGCACACCAGCAACGTCGAGACCTGGGCCGCGGTCGCGAAGGAGCACGCCGCCCGCGGGTTCGCGGTGGCCGTGCTGGCCGCGACGACGCCCGAGTCGGCGCTCCCCTTCCCGCCCGCCAAGGTCGGCGAGGTCGAGCAGCCGGACCCGGTGCGGCTGTACGCCCCGCCGGAACCCGCCGAGGCCGAGCAGACCCAGCAGCTCACGGACACCGCCGAACTGACCGCCGAAACCGAGAACTCCGAGGGAGACCGGGCATGACCACCCCCCACAAGCGGGCCGGCGGACTGAACGCGTTCCGGATCGCGCGCAACGAGCTGCGCAGGCTGTCCACCGGGACGCTGCCGAAGCTCGCCATGTTCGCGCTCGTGATGGTGCCGCTGCTGTACGCGTCGTTCTACCTCTACGCGAACTACGACCCCTACGGCCGCCTCGACAAGCTGCCCGCCGCGGTGTTCACCGAGGACGCCGGCGCGAAGGACTCCGGCGGGGCCGAGCGCAACGTCGGCCGCGAGGTGACCGACGAACTGGTGAAGTCCGGCACCTTCCAGTGGCACCAAGTGTCCGAAAAGGACGCCCGGGACGGCGTGCGCGACGACAAGTACTCGTTCGCCATCGGCATCCCGCACGACTTCTCGAAGGCGCTGCTGTCGTCCGGGAATTTCGAGCCGGAGCAGGCGACCATCACGCTCACCACCAACGACGCCAACAACTACCTGTCCGGCACCATCGCGAAACAGGTGGCCGACCAGGTCCGCAAGACGATCGCGGAGAAGGTGGGCAGCGAGGCGGCGGACAAGTTCCTCGTCGGCTTCTCCACCATCTACGGCAAGATCTCCGAAGCGACCGACGGGGCCAAGCAGCTGGCCGACGGCGCGGCGAAACTTCAGACCGGGCAACATCAACTGTCCGACGGCGCGGGCCAGCTCGCCACCGGGTCGAGCAGTCTCGCGACCGGGCTGGGCACGCTCAAGTCGAGCACCGCGCAGCTGCCGAGCCAGACGCAGAAGCTCGCCGACGGGGCGGGCCAGGTGGCCGACGGCAACCAGAAGGTGGCGAACGCGGGCTCGCTGGCCGCGTCCGCCTCGTCCGACGTGATGGGCCGGATCGACAGCTACCGCAGCCAGCTGGCCGCGAAGCTGCAGGAATCCGGGATGTCGGAGGATCTCAAGAACTCGATCCTGGCCGACTACGACAAGCTGCGCACGGACGCGAACCAGGCGAACGGGAAGATCCAGTCCGCCAACGGCGACCTGCAGAAGCTCTCCAGCGGCGCCCGGCAGGTGTCCGACGGGGCGCACCAGCTCGCGTCGGCCTCGCCGCAGCTGGCCAACGGGATCGCGCAGGCGTCCGACGGCGCGAACCAGCTGCGCGACGGCGCGGCGAAGCTCAACGACGGCGAGAAGACCGCCGTCACCGGCACCGACCAGCTCGCCGACGGTTCGGCGAAGCTGCGCGACGGGCTCGCCGCCGGGCTGAAGCAGATCCCGAACCCGGACGACCCGACCCGGACCGCCACCGCGAACACGATCGCCGACCCGGTCGCGGTCACGTCGAACGGCGTCGCGTCCGCGGGCACCTACGGCGCCGGGCTCGCGCCGTTCTTCATCTCGCTGGCCACCTGGATCGGCGCGTTCGTGCTGTTCCTGCTGATCCGCCCGCTGTCGACGCGCGCACTCACCGCCGGCGCGTCGCCGCTGCGCGTGGCGCTCGGCGGCTGGCTGTCCTCGGCCGTGCTGGGGCTGGGGCAGGTGATCGTGCTGTTCGCCGCGGTGACCTGGCTGGTCGGCATCCACGTGGCGCATCCGCTGGGCGCGATCGGCTTCGCCTGTCTGGTGTCGCTGGCTTTCACGTCGATCGTGCACGCGTTGAACGCGCTCTTCGGAGCGGTCGGCAAGTTCCTCGGGCTCGTGCTGCTGGTGCTGCAGCTGGTGAGCGCGGGCGGCACGTTCCCGTGGCAGACCATTCCGGACGCGCTCTATCCGCTGCACATCGTGCTGCCCATGGGCTATGCCATCGACGGATTCCGGCACCTGCTGTATTCCGGCGCGTCGCTGCAGATCCTCGGTGACGTAGGGGTGCTGGTCGCGTACCTCGTCGGCGGGATCCTGCTGTCCACCCTCGCGGCGCGCAAACACCGGGTGTGGTCGGTCTCGGCGCTCAAGCCCGAGCTGAGCCTGTGAGGGAAACGACCAAACGGAAGCTCTTCGAGGCCACCTTGCGGCTGTCGGCCAGTCGCGGGCTGGTCGGGCTGACTGTGGACGACATCGCGGCGGAGGCCGGGGTCGCCAAGGGGACCGTTTACTACAACTTCGGGTCCAAGGACGGGCTCGTCGACTCGCTGCTGCGGTTCGGCGTGGATCTGCTCGCCGGGCGGTTGCGGGCTGCCGGGTCGGACGACGATCCGTTGGCGGTGATCGAGGCTCAGGTGGATACGACGCTGGAGTTCATCGCGGAGTATCCGGGGTTTTCGCAGATCGTGGTCAGCGAGTTGTGGCATACGCCGGGGCGGTGGCACGACACGTTGGCGTTGCTGCGGGAAGAGCTGATCGCTGTCGTGAAGGCGCAGCTGGAGCGCTTGGACGCGGCTGGGCGGTTGCCGGAGGGGCTGGACATCGCGACGGCCGCGGCTGGGTTGTTCGGGACGATGCTCGTGGTGGCGTTGGATTGGCAGGTTTTTCATCCGGCGCGCGATCGGGCGGATGTGCTGGGGTCGGTGATGTTGCTGATTCGCGGGGTCAAGAGGTGAAGCTCGGGGGTGACCTTCCCTGGGCGACGTGGTGGGGCCCGGCGTTCGGTGCCGGGCCCCTGGGGGTTAGTGGCAGTTGGCGCAGCAGCCGCAGCCCTTGCCGGTGCAGGCGGAGCAGCATCCGTGCCGCAGGACGGTCTGGAACAGGCGTTTGATCATTGCTCGGTCCTTCCGGGTTGGTTCTTCCTGCGTGGGTCACGCTAAGTGGGGTCGTGGTTACTGGGGTACCGCTGACTGGGCTTGGGGGCGGGTGAATCCTCCCTCGGGGTGTCTCGGCTCGTCGCCTGGCGGCGACATTGCGCTCTGGCGTGCGTGGGGCACCCCGAAGCTTGATTGTGCTGACGGTCTGAGGGTGCTTGTCAAGGCGGGAAAGATGCCTTGACAAGCACCCTCAGACCGCAGGAGAGCTTCGTATCGGGGTGCGGGGGTTGTGGGTGCACCGATTGTTGGGTGCATCGGTGGCGGTTTCGTTCGTGGCGGGGCTAGCGCCCCAATGTGGCATTGGGTGCATGCGACGCACCCAATGTGGCGTTCGTTGCGTCTGACGCACCCAATGCCGCATTGGGGCGCATCGCGGGCGGGTGGGGCGCTGGCGGGTGGGGCGTGAAGGGCTCCTTGAGGGAATCCACGTCCGTGAAGGAGCCCTTCACGGACCGGCGAACGGTCGTGAGGCCACCCTGGGGGAATCAGAGTCAATGAGGGTTCCCCTCACGGCTTCACTGTCCACAGGGGACGTTGAGCCAGTCTGCGTTCGGGATCCTTTTTCTCGTGTCTTCTAGGCGGGTCAGCAAAGGTTCCAGTTGGGTGGGGTCTGCGGTGTATTCGAGGATTGCTCGGTAGAAGGCGCCGGTCATGGTTTTGGGCATTAGGTCGGAGGCGTCGAAGCAGACGGGTTTTCCTGAGGTGAGGGTGTCGGCGACCTTGCGGCGCACTGGGTCGCGGTAGACGTTCTTCGCGACGGCGGTTCCTGCGGAGAAGGCGGTCGCGTTGGGATTGCCTGCCCAGATTTGCTGGGCTTCCGGCGAGACCAGGAACTCCAGGAACTGGCGGGCTTGCGGGGTGTCGGCGAACATCGCGGCCAGATCTGCCGAAACCTCCGACGCGCCGGAGCCGGGGAACGGGAAGAAGTCGTAGTCGGTTCCCGGTTGCGGGCGGGGGCCGGCCGGGGTGTGCAGGTGCATGGTTTGGTAGCTGCCCATCGCGAACGAACCCTGGTGTTCCATTCGGCAGCCTGGCGGGTCGGCGAAGAGGGGGCGGGCTGCGTCTCGGAAGTCGGTGAGCAGGGCGGAGGGGGCGCCGCCTTGGATGCCGCCCGGGTGTACTGCCAGGGTGCCCCAGTCTTGGAACGCTTTGCGCACTGGGTCTGAGGTCCACGGGAGAGTTCCGGCGGACCATTGGCGGTAGATCTCCGGGCCTGCGGAGTGCAGCAGGATGTCTTCGACCCAATCGGTGCCGGGCCAGCCGGAGGCGGGAGGGGCGGCTAAGCCTAGGCACCATGGGGTGTTCTGGCTGTTCGCCAGGGTTACCAGCTGCGGCCAGGTGCTGGGTTTCGGGCCGGGCAGGGTTGCTGGGCGGTACCAGATCGCGCTTTTGAGGTCGGCCTTCACCGCGACGGAGTAGAGCTTTCCGGTGCCGAGGCGTTGCAGGTTGACCCATTGCCTGCCGTAGAAGGATTCGGCTTGGGGTTCCAGGAAGTCGAGGGGTTTGATTTCCCGGCGGCGGGCGTAGTCGGCCAAGAGGCCAGGGCTGGACAGGACTGCGATGTCGGGGGCGGCGCCTTGCTGGACGTCTGCGGCCAGGACCTGCTCTACCGCGCGCGTGCCTTGATAGTGGACTTCGATGCCGGTCTTCGCTTCGAAACGTTGCTTGACCTGGTTGAAGGCGGCTTCCTCGCCTTCGGTCCAGACGCCGATCACCTGGAGCGTGTTGCTGCCTGCGGCGACTCCGCACGCCGACGAAGCCGCTAGCAGCGCGGCGGAGGCCAGCAGGAGCAGGTTCTTCCACAGTGGACGGTTCATGGCCGGTACCGGTATTCGTCGATCCTTCGGTACAAGCCGACGACGGTCAGGGCTCCGGCGAGGATCAGGGCGGCCGGGACCAGCACTGGCAGGCCGCCGGATTCGGTGGCTGCGGTTCCGGCGGACGTCACGGCGCGGGCGGCGGACGTGATGGCGTTCTGCGCTGGAGCGGTGGTCGAGGCGGACAGGGTTCGGCGGCGGAAATCGTCCACAGTGGACCCACAGCCGGGTGGGCCGCAGCGTCGGTACAGGAGGGCGGCTAAGCGGGCGTGGCCGTCGGCGTCGGCGGCTTCGATGCTTTTCTCTCGGACGGCGACTGCTTCGTCCACGCTGCTGCGCACGGTATCGAGGCGTCCGGCGAGGGCGGCGGCCAGCAGCAGACCCGCGACGACGCCCAGTCCTAGGGCGGTCGCGCCCAGCAGGGGCAGGTTCAAGCGGCGGCGGAAGCGTTGGCGGAGGAAGACCTGCGTCGACACCAGCAGGGCGAGCAGGACGAGCGGCGGCAGGAGCCAGAGGATCAGCGGGCCCGCGCTCATCCTCGTGCCGGAGATCTGGGTGTCCAGGGCGGCGCGTTCGTCTTTTTGCAGTTTGCCCAGCAGGTCGAGGACGTTGTCGGGGCCGTGCAGCAGCAGCGAGGCATACCAGAGGTCGGCCAGCCCGACCAGTTCCCCGCCGGGTTGCCGGAAGTGCGCGTCCGCTTGGCCCATGGCGCCGGAGTACGACGCGACCAGGCCTTCGACGGTTTGCAGGGTTCCGGTGCCAGGCTCGCCTGCCTGGTTGAACTCCGCGACGCGCGCGAGGCTTTGGCTCGCCGACGCCATCCGGTTTTCGTACTCCTGTCCTGGACCGGCCAGTTTCGCTTCGCCGGAAGCGAAACTGGCGATGGCGGCGGCGTCGGCGGACACGAGGGCGTCCCGCGCGGCCGCGACCTCGAGGATCGCCCGGCTGGTCGCGGACGAGATCTGGTCGGCTGTCCGGACCACGCCGCTCACCGCGAGGTACGACGTGACCAGCGCGAGCACGGTCCCGGCCAGCAGCACTGCCCGGATCCGCACGAGCGCTTGTCGTGTCCGCAGCGTCACGCGGCACCTCCGTCGAACCGTTCGCCGCACTCCTCGCAGAATCGCGCGTCGCACGGGTTCGGGTTTCCGCACTGCAGGCAGATCGCCGGTTCGGCGTCCGGAACGGGCACGGCGCGGGTGTCGCGAGGTTCGCCGCCGACGTTCGAGACCGTGGAGACCAGCAGGTTGAGCAGTTCGCTGCGGGTGACCTCGGGGCGCAGGCGCACGTCGTCGCCGTCCGTTTCGACTACCCGGGCGAGCCGGCGCAGCACCTCCGTGTTGCCGGTCCGCGTGGCGATTTCGACGGCCTGGCCCCATTCCCGCGCCGCTCTGGCGTGGTCGCCCGCGGCGTAGGCCTCGTCGGCGTTGACCAGTGCCTCGCTCAACTCGGCGTGCATGGTGTAGCGGCGCACCTTCGGGTCGACCAGTGTCGGTGCGACCGGGTCGCGGGTCCAGTGCGCCAGAACGGGCACCGCCGAATCCGGTGAGCCGTCGACCTCGACCCAGGCGAGCATCCGGTCGGAGCCGTATTCCGGTGGAGCGTCTGCCGAAACCTCGACCGCGAGCTGGAATTCCCGGGTCTCGCCGGCGCTCCAGGAGCCGAGGGAGAGGACCGTTTTCCGGTCGCCGTCGGGGACGCAGCGCGAGGTCAGGTCGTATTCGCTCGGCCAGACCTGTTTCACGAACCGGAGCGTGGTCTGCTCGGTGACGCCGATCCGCAGCCGCGCCGACGGGATGACCTTGGCGAGCGCCGCGGCCATCAGTGCGCGGAAGTCGTCGACCAGGTCTTCGTCGCGCACCACCGAGTCGACGGAACCGCGCAGCACCCGGCCGATCTCGACCAGCTCGGCGCGTTGCCAGCCGTCGCCGATTCCCCTTGCGTCACAGACGAATTGGCCTTCACAGGCGTCCAGCTCGCGACGCAGTGCCTCCGGAGATTGCGACTGGTTGTTCCCATCGGTCAACAGGATCGCGTGGCGCACTGCATCCGGCACCGAAGCGAACAGGTGCCTTGCGCACTCCAGCCAGGTGCCCATCGCGGTGCCGCCGACCGCGACGAACCGCTCCACTGCGGCGACTGCGGCTGCCCGCGTTTCGTTCGACGCGACCGCGAGACCGAACTCCGCCGGATACGCCAGGTCGGCGCGCTCGGTGCCGCGGACGACGGCGAAAGCGACGCCGTCCGGGAGGGCCCAGATCGCCGCGGCTGCGGCCCGGCGCGCGGCGGCGATCTTCGTGGGCGGGTAGCGCATCGAGGTCGAGCAGTCGACCAGAAGCACTTCCGCGCCCGGCGGACGAAAAGCGGCGTCGCCGTCGGCGCGCGCGGAAACGGTGACCACGGCCTGCATCGCGGTGTCGCCTTCGCCGAGGTAGCGGTTCTGATGGACCTCGACGTCCCAACCCCTGCTCATCCCTCGCCCCTTCGCCGCCTACACCCAGGTCGTCGGCCTCGTCTCGTTCGCGCGGTCGACCAAAGCGTCGTGGTACTCCGCCGAACCCGCCCGGCGCGCGATCCGCCGGTACGACTGCTCCACCAGCAGCCGCAGCCCGTGCTCGTCGAGCCGTTCGCCGAGCACCGGGCCCGGCGGCATCCCGCGCATCCCGGCCAGGAAGCACCGCAACGCGCTCTCGCGGACCTCTGCGGTGAGCCGATCCGCGGTGTCGCGGTCCACTTCCAGCGCGGACAGCCGGTCGATCGCCTCGGCCAGGTCCTCGATGTCGGGCAGCGCGTCGCCCACCGGCAGGATGCCCGCGCGCACGCGGATTCCGGCGATCCGGGCCGCCTCGTCGTGCCGCGAGTACTCCGGGACCTGGTCCAGCAGCTCCACCGCGGCCGTGCGCTCGTCCAGCTGCAGATGCCCGCGAGCCAGCCCGAAAACGGCGTTGACCTGCAGATGGTCGCGCACCCACAGCGCGTCGTAGTAGCGCGCCGCCTTCTTCGGGCCGCCGCAGTGCTCCGCGCACAGGCCGAGCGCGAGCTTCGGCGTCTCCTCGCCCGGGATGTCGCGGTGGACGCGCTCGAACCAGGTCTGCGCGCTCTCCACAGCGCCGGCGGCGAGCGCGACCAGCCCGCGATGCCAGGCGATCCGCCAGTCGTGCTTCGCCCGCGCGCCGAGCAGTTTCTCGGCCGCGTCCACTCGTCGCGCGGCTTGCTCCGCGCCGGTTGAGTCCGCTTCGGACAGTTCGAGCCAGGCCCGGCAGCGGCGCAGCTCGACCTCGACCGTCGAGTCTGCCCGTTCGAGTTTCTTCAGCAGCCGAGCGGGATCCGGTGCGCGGACGGTGCGCAAGAAGGCGACCGCCGGATCGTGCGGATCCTCGTGCGGCACCGGCAACCCGAGCGCGATGTCGAGCGGTGCGGGCAGCGCGCCGAGCGGGCCCGCGGTACGCCGGGCGCGACGCACCCACTCCCCGACCGGCCGCGGCTGGCCGAGCCCGGCGTCCAGCAGTACCGCCGCTTCGGTGAACAGGGTGGAGATCGACGGGCGCGATTGGCGGTCGCGCAGCGAAAGGATCTCGTGCAGGACGCCGTCGAGCTGCACGAGCATTTCGCCGGTGGTGGCGAACCGGTGCTCGTACGGCCCGGTCGCGCGGTCGAGCACCTGGGTGAAGGATTCGACGCCGAGCGCGATCCGTTTGTCGGCCGGACGCGGCCAGCCGTCGCTGCAGCGGAACAGGTCGCGCAGCGTCGCGCCGACGGTGTGGATGTCCGAGCGCACGGTGAGACCGTGCTCGTCCAGTTCGGTCGCGCCGATCTGAAACCGCGGATTGCCGACGATCGGGCTGGTCTGGTCGCCGATCTTGCGGATCGCGCCGAAATCGATCAGCTTGACCCGCTTCTCGCCGTGGATCACGTTCTGCGGGCTCAGATCGCAGTACAGCAGCCCCTGTTCGTGCAGGTAGCCGAGCGCGGTGAGGATCTCCCGGCCGTATGCCACGACGTGCTCGACCAGCAGCTTGCCCTCGGGCCCGTCGAGCATCGCGCGGCCGCGCCGCATCACCTCGGCGAGCGGGAGGCCGTCGACGAACTCCATGACGATGTAGCGCGCGTCCGGCCCGCCGTGCGGATCGGGATGCGTGGCGACGTCGTGGATCCGGACGATGTTCGGGTGGTCGAGCGAGGTCAGCACCTGGCTCTCGGTCTCGGCGATCCGCACCGCGGCTTCGTCGCCGGTGTTGAGCAGGCCTTTCAGCGCGACGTACTGCTTGAGCCGCAGGTCGGTGCCGAGGTAGACGTACCCGAGGCCGCCGCGGGCGATACAGCCGTGCACCTGGTAGCGGCCGTCGACCACGTCGTCCGGAAACAGCTTGGGAGAGAAGGAAAACGGCGTGCCGCACTGTGAACAGAAGCCTTCGGTGCGCGCGGGACGGCCACCCGCCGAGCGGCCGACCGGCGCGCCGCAACCGCGTTTGCCGCAGTACCGTTCGTCCTCGGCGACGTGCGGATCGGCGAGGACGCGCCCGGCGATGTCCGGCAGGACGACTACCGGGAGCGGGATGTAGTCGTCGCCGGTGCCGTGCCCGGCGGTCTGCTGCTCCCGCGTGACGACGGTGTCGGCGATCCGGCTCGCGCCAGGAGCGGGGATGACGAGCGTCGCGTCGGCTTTCGGCGGCGGCTTCTTCGGCTCGGATCCCGGTGCCCAGCCGCATTTCGCGCAGAACCCTGCGCGGCTGATCGTGCCGGAGCAGTTCGGGCGGGCGCAGGCGGTCATCGATTCCCCTTGCGCACCGCGGCACCGAACGCCTCGACGGCCGCCGCGGCCTCCTCCGGATCGCACGCGCCCTCGTATAGCAGATGCCAAGCGTTGGCGTACAACGAATCCAGCAGCGGATCCTCCACCCGGCCGGCTGCGCGGGCGCGCTCTCCGTAACCGTCGAGACGAAACCTCAACTCGGTACGGCGGTCATGTGCCGCGTCCAGGCGATCGCGCGCGCTTTTCGCCGCGGCCAGATCGGCGGCCACGACCCCGGCGACTTCCTCGACGTGTCGTTCCGCCCACGCGACCTCCCCGAGATCGGCGGCTTCCTGCAAGCGGCTCACCGCACCACGGCGGCGACGCACCCGCGGCGGCGGAATGTCGCTCACCGCGAACCGCGGAGCCAGTTCGGAGAGGTGTTCCTCGATCGCGGCGAGTTCGTCGATCTGCTTGTCCAGCGCGGAAATCCGGCGCGCCAACCCGTCCGGGCGCGCTCCGTTCCGGCGCGACCGCAACTCCGTCAGCCCCGGCGACGACTCGCGGCGGAACCCGAGCGCGAGCCGGATCCCCAGCCCCGCGGCGCGGTCCGCGAGCGGCGCGAGCACCTCGCCGATCAGCTGTTCCGGCTCGGCCGCGTCGTCGATCGCGTTCACCACCACGGTGCGGCCGACGCCCGAATGCGTCACCCCGTTGTCCAGCGTGAGGTCAAGCCGCTCGGCGAGCCGCTGCCGCACCTGAGCCGAGGTTTTGCCCGCCGCGTCCACCGCGAGGTCGACGCTTCCCGCCGGCGGCAAGGTTTCCTTGGCCAGGGTGTCGCGCAGTGCGTTCGCCGCCGCCGAACGCTCCCGGTCGGCGAGCACCACCGCGAGATCCAGCGCGGCGGCCTTCGCGGACCCGGCCTCGCCGGTCACGACGATCCACACGCCGCGCCCCTCGCCGAACCAGCCCACGACCTCGCGCGCGAACTGCGGGTCGTAGGCGACCCGGTCGAGTTCGCGGCCGAAGGTATGGTCGACGGCCGGGCTCCCCCGGCCCCACCGGTCCGCGCCGAGGTAGCCGAGAATCGTCTCGACCGGGATCATCCACGCGACCCGCTCGCCCTCGGCCTGGTAGCGGGACACGACCATGCCGACCACGCGGCCGGTCTCCTCGTCGAGCACGGCGGTGCCGCTGAACCCGCCGGTGATCGGCTGGTCGTCGTTCTTCCGGCCCAGCTGCACCCATTCGCATCCGGGCCCGCCCTCGCCGGCGAGCTCGCCGAACGTCCACAGCCCCTCGTCCGCGCCTTCCGGAAACCCGTAGGCGCGCACGGCCTGCCCGTCGGACAACGGCATCCGGTACAACGGCGCGCCCTTGGCTCCCGGCACCCGCTCGGCCAGCCGCAGCACGGCGATGTCGCCGCGCTCGTCCGGCCCCGGCGGCACCCACGCCCCCGGCACGACGCGGCCGGAACCGACCGGGGTGCCGGGCAGCCCGACGAAATCGACCAGGACGTCCGCGTCCGGCCCGCCCGCCCGCTCGACGACGTGCGCGCAGGTGAGCACATGGTCCTCGTCGAGCATGGTGCCTGCCCCGCGGATCCCGCCGGTGCGGTCGCGCAGGCGAACCCGCCAGCGTCGACGCTCGGCCTGGTACCCCACGAGGGGACCCTACGCCGCGCGATCGGCGGCCCGGGCGGCGTTCGCGGAAAGTGGCCCACGCTGGAGCAGCAAGCTCACCCGTTCAGCGGCGTGCAGACACTTCTCGTGGGTGACACCGGTTTCGGGGAGTCGCATCGTGCTGGCGGGCAGTCAGATCGCCGCGACGGTGGTGGCGATCTTGCTTGGGTTGGCGGGCAAGGGTTCTGGGCCTTCCGCGCCCGGTTCGACGCGGGTTGGCCGAGGCGACCGGCGAATCTGCGGAGGCTGCTGATTCGGGTTTGCCCGGCTGGGTTCGCTACCTATTCCGTTGCCCGTGCGGGCTTGCCCGGCTGGGTTCGCTACCGATCCCGTTGCCCGCGCGGGTTTGCTCAGCTGGATTCGCTACCGATCCCGTTGCCCGTGCCGGTGTTCGCCTTCGGCGCAGAGCTGTCGCCGGTGCCGCCGATTCGCGCGCTTGCCCGGATGTGCCGCCGATTGCCTTGCCCGCGGCGAAGATCCGTGAATCCCCGCTCGTGCTCGTCCGAACGGGCGAGCCGCCGATTTCTTTCGTCCACGCCGACGAACCGCGATCGCTGGCCGGACTCCCTCGCCCGCACGGCCGACTCGTGCCCGCCCGCTCGGACTCGCCGAGTCCGTTCCAGCCCCGCTGTGCCTGAGTACCCGGGGCCAGTCGCCGACCGGCCCCGGGCGTGCCTCAACTCAGTGCGCGGCCTCGTTCCACGACCGCCCGTATCCGACCGAAACCTCCAGCGGCACGGTGAGTTCCGCGGCCGAGCCCATGCCCTCGCGGACCAGTTTCTCGACGTCCGCACGCTCGCCGTCGGCGATTTCCAGGACCAGTTCGTCGTGGACCTGGAGCAGCACGCGGCTGCGCGAGCCCGCTTCGGAGAGGGAGCGGTGCACGTTCAGCATCGCCACCTTGATGATGTCGGCCGCGCTGCCCTGGATCGGGGCGTTGAGCGCCATCCGCTCGGCCATTTCGCGACGCTGCCGGTTGTCGCTGTTCAGGTCCGGCAGGTAGCGGCGGCGGCCGAAGATCGTCTCGGTGTACCCGCGCTTCGCGGCCTCCCCGACGACCGACTGCAGGTAGTCGCGCACCCCGCCGAACCGCGAGAAGTACGCCTCCATCTGCTCTTTCGCGTCTTCCGTCGAAATCTTCAGCTGCTGCGACAGCCCGTACGCCGACAAGCCGTACGCCAATCCGTACGACATCGCCTTGACGCGGTAGCGCTGTTCCGCCGTGATTTCCGCGGCGGGCACGGAAAACGCGCGCGACGCGACGAACGTGTGCAGGTCCTCGCCGCTGTTGAAGGCTTCGATGAGCCCCTCGTCCTTCGACAGGTGCGCCATGATCCGCATTTCGATCTGGCTGTAGTCCGCGGTCATCAGCTCGACGTAGCCGTCGCCGACCACGAACGCGTCGCGGATGCGCCTGCCTTCCTCGGTGCGCACCGGGATGTTCTGCAGGTTCGGCTCGATCGACGACAGCCGTCCGGTGGCCGCGATCGTCTGCTGCAGCGTGGTATGGATGCGCCCGTCGTCGGCGACCGATTTGATCAGGCCCTCGACCGTGGTGCGCAGCCGCGTCGCGTCGCGGTGTTCCAGCATGTGCTGCAGGAACGGGTGCTCGGTCTTCTCGAACAGCGACTGCAACGCGTCCGCGTCGGTGGTGTAGCCGGTCTTGGTGCGCTTGGTCTTCGGCATGCCCAGCTCGTCGAACAGCACCACCTGCAGCTGCTTCGGCGAACCGAGGTTGATCTGCTTGCCGATCACCTCGTACGCGGATTCCGCGGCCTGCGTGACCCGGCTGAGGTAGTGCGCCTCCAGCTCGGTGAGCTGGTCGACGTCGACCGCGATGCCCGCCGCTTCCAGTTCGGTGATCACTTCGAGCAGCGGGAGTTCCAGCTCGGCCAGCAGCTTCGCGCCGCCGAGCTCCTCCAGTTCGGTGGTGAGCGCGCCGGCCAGCTCGAAGACCGCGCGGGCCTTCACCAGTTCGGCGGAGATTTCCTTCTGCTCCAGCTCGTCCGCGCCGCCGTCGAGCAGCGACAGCTGGCCGTCGCCGTCCCCCGCTTCCGAGCGCAGCTCGCGGTGCAGGTAGCGCAGGGCCAGGTCGTCGAGCCCGAACGTGCGCTGCCCCGGCCGCGCGAGGTACGCGGCGAGCGCGGTGTCCATGCTGAGCCCGCCGAACGTCCAGCCGCGGGAGCGCACCGCGTGCAGCGGCACCTTCAGGTCGTGGCCGATCTTGCGGATCTTCGGGTCCGCCAGCCACGCCGACAGCGCCCGGTCGTCCGCCTCGTCCATCGCCGTGACGTCGACGTACGCACCCTCGCCGTCAGCCGTGGCGAAGGCGACCGCCTTGAGGTCGGAACGAACCGACGAACCCGTGGTGCGGAACGACAGCGCGACCGGCTCGGCCGCTCCGGCGTGCGCTTCGAGCCACGCGCCGAGCGCACCCGGCGCGAGCGCGGAGCCGGACACCTCGAAGCCTTCCTCGGCCTCCGGTTCGGCGCTGCTCAGCGTCTCGAACAGGCGGTCGCGCAGGACGCGGAACTCCAGCTCGTCGAAGAGCCGGTGCACTGCCTCGCGGTCCCACGGGCGCAGCTCCAGCTGGTCCGGCACGGACTCCAGCGGCACGTCGCGGACCAGTTCGGTGAGCTGCCGGTTGAGCTGGACCGAGGACAGGTGCTCGCGCAGCGCGTTGCCGACCTTGCCCTTGACCTCGTCGACCCGGTCGATCAGGTCGGCCAGGCTGCCGAACTGCCGGATCCACTTGGCCGCGGTCTTCTCCCCCACGCCGGGGATGCCGGGCAGGTTGTCGGACGGGTCGCCGCGCAGGGCCGCGAAGTCCGGGTACTGGGTCGGCGTGAGGCCGTATTTCTCTTCCACCGCGTCCGGCGTGAACCGCACGAGGTCGGAGACGCCCCGCTTCGGGTACAAAACGGTCACCCGATCGGTGACGAGCTGCAACGCGTCGCGATCGCCGGTACAGATCAGGACGTCGTAGTCCTCGCCCGCCTGCGTGGTGAGCGTGGCGATGACGTCGTCGGCCTCGTAGTTCTCCTTCGTGAGCGAAGGGATGCCGAGCACCTCGAGCACCTCTTTGACCAGGTCGACCTGGCCGCGGAACTCGTCCGGCGTGGCGCTGCGGTTGGCCTTGTAGTCGGCGTACGTCTCCGACCGGAAGGTCTTGCGCGAGAGATCGAAGGCGACCGCGAGGTGCGTCGGCTTCTCGTCGCGCAGCAGGTTGATGAGCATCGAGGTGAAGCCGAAGACCGCGTTGGTGACCTGCCCGGTCTTCGTGCGGAAATTCTCCGCGGGCAGGGCGAAGAAGGCGCGGTAGGCCATCGAATGGCCGTCGATCAGCAGCAGCCGGGGTCGTTCCTGCGCACCGGCGGCGCCTGTGGTCTTGGCAACGGTTCGGTTCTCACTCGGGCTCACGGGGGCGAGTCTAGGGTGAGGGTCTGACACTCTTGCGTGTCGCATAGGTTGAGGAGCAGAGAGTGACCGAGCAGACGGCGGAAATCACGCCGGGCCAGTTCGCGGGCATGGACCCCGCGGCCGCGGACCAGCAGCTGAACGACAAGATCGGGCTGAAGCTCGTGGAGCTGACCCCCGAGCGGGTCGTCGGCACGATCCCCGTCGAAGGCAACCTCCAGCCCTACGGCCTCCTGCACGGCGGCGCGAACGCCACCGTCGCCGAAGCCCTGGGCTCGGTGCTGGCCGCACTGAACGCGGGCCCGGAACGCGCCGCGATGGGTCTTGAGCTGTCCTGCACCCACCACCGCGCGGTCCGCTCCGGCACCGTCACCGGAGTCGCGACCCCCCTGCACGTCGGACGGGGCACCATCACGTCGGAAATCGTGCTCACCGACGACGAAGGCCGCCGCACCTGCACCGCCAGGCTCACCTGCGTGGTCCGGGACCGCCCACCAGGCGCCTAGTCCCACGGAGAGTGGTCGTGAGGGGAACCCTGAGGAACTCTGATTCCCCCAGGGTTCCCCTCACGACCGCCCGCGCCCAGGATCGACACACCCGCGCCCGCTGCTGAGAAACCCCAATGCCACATTGGGTGCATCCCACGCACCCAATGCGGCATTCGGTGCGTCACATGCACCCAATGCCACATTGGGGCGCTAGCCCCACCCAACCGCAGCCAGCGCACCCACCGAACCAGGCACCCACACCTCCCCCACCCCCGATACGACGCCAAAAACACGGCGCGGGGGTGCTTGTCAAGGCATCTTTCCCGCCTTGACAAGCACCCCCGCGCCGTAGTCACAATGAAAAATCGGGGTGCCCGTCTCACCACCCGGCCGCAATGTCGCCGCCAGGCGACGAGCCGACCTCACCCCACCCCGAGATAAGCCTCCTTGATGCTGGTATCAGCCAACAACTCCTGCCCAGTACCAGTCTTGGTAATCTGCCCAGTCTCCAGCACATAAGCCCGATGCGCCCGAGACAACGCCTGCTGCGCATTCTGCTCAACCAGCAGCACGGTAGTCCCCTGCCGATTGATCTCCGTAATAATCCGGAAAATCTGCTGAATGAACTGCGGTGCCAACCCCATAGAAGGCTCGTCCAGCAACAACAACCGAGGCTTAGCCATCAACGCCCGCCCAATAGCAAGCATCTGCTGCTCACCCCCGGACATAGTCCCGCCGACCTGAGTCTTCCGCTCAGCCAACCGCGGAAACAACTCAAAAACCCGGTCGAAATCAGGCTGCAGATTCTTCCGGTCCTTGCGCGCATAAGCGCCCATGTCCAGATTCTCCAGCACCGTCATGCCAGGGAAAATCCCCCGCCCCTCCGGAGCCTGAGAAATCCCGCGAACCACACGCAAATCCCCGCGCAGCCGCGAAATGTCCTCGCCGTCGAACCGGATGGCACCGCCGGAAATGGGCCGGATACCGGAAATCGCCCGCATCGTGGTCGACTTGCCGGCGCCGTTCGCCCCGATGAGGGTGACGATCTCGCCCTCGTTGACCGTGATGGACAGCCCGGACACGGCCTGGATCCGTCCGTAGTGGACGGAAACCTCGGTTAGCTCAAGCAACGTCATCGTCGGGAACTCCCAGGTAAGCGGCGATCACGGCGGGGTTCTCCCGGATTTCGGAAGGCAGCCCGTCGGCGATCTTCTTGCCGAACTCCAGCACCACGATCCGGTCGGTGACGCCCATGACGAGCTTCATGTCGTGTTCGATCAGCAGGACGGTGTAGCCGTCGTCGCGGATCGTCCGGATCAGCCCCATGAGCTCTTCCTTCTCCGCCGGGTTGAACCCGGCGGCAGGCTCGTCGAGGCACAGCAGCTTCGGCTCGGTGGCGAGCGCCCGCGCGATCTCCAGCCGGCGCTGATAGCCGTACGGCAGGTTCTTCGCCCGGTCCGCGGCGCGGTCGGCGATGCCGACGAATTCCAGCAGCGCCATGGCCTTCTCGATCGCCTGCTTCTCCTCGCGGTGGTGCCGCGGGACTCGCAGGAGGGCGCCGAGCAGGCTCGTCTTGTGCCGGGCGTCGGTGCCGACGACCACGTTCTCCAGCGCGGTCATCTCGGAAAACAGCCGGATGTTCTGGAACGTCCGCGCGATGCCGAGCTGGGTGATCCCGTGCCGCGACGTCTTGCCGAGCGGCTGGTCCTCGAGCAGCACCTGCCCCGAGGACGGCCGGTAGACGCCGGTCATCGCGTTGAAGCAGGTGGTCTTGCCCGCGCCGTTCGGCCCGATCAGGCCCAGGATCTCGCCGCGCCGGATCTCGAAGGACACCGAGTCCAGCGCCACCAGCCCGCCGAAGCGGACGGTGACGTCGTCGACCTTGAGCAGCGTCTGCCCGTAGCCGGCCTGGATCTCCCGGTCCGGCGCGACGACCTCGGCGACCTCGGCCTCGTGCTCGGCGAGCTCGTCGGCGGTCATGTTCGCGACCTCGGCCACGAGGCCGCCCTCGGCCGGGACCTCGGGCCCGGTTCCGTTGCCAGGGACCGTCATGCCTTCTCCCCCGGGTTGTCGGTGACCAGCGAACCGTCGCTGCTGACCTGTTCGCCCTTGCCGAGCAGCCGCTGGTACGCCTGCCTGCCGTAGGCGAGCAGCCGCTGCCGCGCGCCGAGCAGGCCCTGCGGGCGAAAGATCATCAGGACGATCAGCGCCAGCCCGAAGATCAGGTACTTGTACTCCGCGATCTGCTGGAACCGCAGCGGCACGTACGCCACCACGATCGCGCCCAGCAGCACGCCGACCTTGTTGCCCGCGCCGCCGAGAATGACCGCCGCCAGGAACAGCATCGACGTGACCACGTCGAACTTCTGGTTGTTCACGAAGCCCAATTGCCCCGCGTACAGCGCGCCGGAGAGGCCGCCGACCGCGGCACCGCCGACGAACGCCCAGATCTTGAACTTGAACGTCGGCACGCCCATGATCTCGGCCGCGTCCTCGTCGTCGCGGATCGCGACCCACGCGCGGCCGACGCGGCTGCGCTCCAGGTTCCCGACCACGAACAGGATCACGATGATGATCGTGACGCAGAGCCAGTACCACGGGATGCCGTCGGTGTTGTTGAAGAGCGGGTTGCCGTCCGCCTTCACTCCCGGCGGGTGCCCGACGCCCTGGAAGCCGCGGTTGCCGCGCAGCGGGTCGATGTTGTCGGCCAGCAGCCGCACGATCTCGCCGAAGCCCAGCGTGACGATCGCCAGGTAGTCGCCGCGCAACCGCAGCGTCGGCGTCCCCAGGATCACCCCGAAGATCATCGTGACCACCATCGCGATCGGCAGCACGACGAGGAACGGCAGCTTCGCCAGCGACGAGTCCGGGCTCGTGAAGAGCGCCATCACGTAGGCGCCGATCGCGAAGAACCCGACGTAGCCGAGGTCGAGCAGACCCGCTTGGCCGACCACGATATTGAGCCCGATGGCGACCAGCGCGTAGCGGGCCACCTCGAACATCGCGATCGGGAAGTCGTACCCGGGCTGGGTGGTGATCAGCGGCGGGTTCAGCACCGGCAGCAGGTAGACCAGCGCCACCAGCGGGATGAGCACCCCCCACTGCTGGACCCGGGACAGCCTGTTCCACCAGTCCGAGAGCGGACGGCGGCGCGCCTTCGCCGGAGCGGCGGGCGGCGTCGTAGTCGTCGTCATACCCGTGCCTTTCCGAGCGATTCGCCGAGAATGCCGGTCGGGCGGAACATGAGGATCAGCACCAGCAGGGCGAACGCGACGACGTCGCGCCAGGCGCCGCCGAACAGCGACTGCCCGTAGTTCTCCACGACGCCGAGCAGCAGGCCGCCCAGCAGCGCGCCGCGCAGGTTGCCGATGCCGCCGAGCACCGCGGCGGTGAACGCCTTGATGCCGAGGATGAATCCGCCCTGGTACGAGGCGCCCTGCGGGATCTTCATCATGTAGAACAGCGCCGCCGCGCCGGCCAGCAGGCCGCCGATGAGGAACGTCAGGGTGATGACGCGTTCCTTGTTGACGCCCATCAGCGTCGCGGTGTCCGGGTCCTGCGCGACCGCGCGGATGCCGCGGCCGAACTTGGTGCGGTTGACGAACATGTCCGTGCCGACCATCAGCAGGATCGACGCCACCACGGTGATGATGGTGACGATCGTGACGCTGCCGCCGAAGATCGTGAACACCTCGTCGTTGCGCAGCAGCCGGATGCTGTTCTCCGGGTTGCCGCCGCGCCAGATGAACAGGATCTGCTGCAGCACGAAGGAAGCGCCGATCGCGGTGATCAGGAAGACCAGCCGGGGGGCCTTGCGTTTGCGCAGCGGCCGGTAGGCCACGCGTTCCAGCACGACCGCGGTGCCGCCGGACACCGCCATCGACGCGATGAGCGCGAGCAGCAGGAAGCCGATCAGTTCGAAGATCGGCAGATCCGGGGTCGCACCGGGGCGGAAACCCAAGCCGTAGAAGGTGAACCACGTCGCGAAGGCGCCGTAGATGAACACCTCGGAGTGGGCGAAGTTGATGAGTTTGAGCACGCCGTAGACGAGGGTGTAGCCCAGCGCTACGAGCGCGTAGATGCTGCCGTAGGAAAGACCGTCGATCGTGTTGTCCCAGAACTGGTTCAGGAACGAATTCACGTCGAAGGTGATCCAGCTTCCGCCGCCCTGCGCGAGGACGAGCGAACTGAGGTCAGGGGTCATCGACACACTAGTTCTCCATGTGGGTCCGGGGTGCGGGCCTGGCGGGATCTCGCCGCCTGGCCCGCACCCCGGTACTGGAACCGAAAGCGGTGAGCTACTTGATCTCGGTGTTGCGGACGATCTTCCCGTTCTCCACCTTGTAGGTCCACACGGTGGTCGCGGCGAGCTCGCCGTGGTCGTCCCACTTGAAGTGCTTCGTGATGCCCTGGCCGTCGTAGGTCTTCACGAAGTCCAGCAGGCCGGCGCGGTCCTTCTTGCCCGCGTCGATGCCCTTCAGCAGGATCGTCGCGACGTCGTAGGCCTCGGGCGAGTAGGTGCCCGGGTCGACGCCGGTCGCCGCCTTGTAGGCGTCGGTGAACTTGGTGAACTGGTCGGCGGGCACGCAGGGGCAGGTGAAGTACGCGTTGGCCGCGGCGTCGCCGGCGCCCTTCACGAACAGGTCGTCCTTCACGCCGTCCGGGCCGACGAACTTGGCCTTGACGCCCGCGTCGTTCAGCTGCTGCGCGAACGGAGCGGCTTCCTGGTAGTAGCCCGAGTAGAAGATCGCGTCCGGCTTCTCGTTCTTGATCTTGTTGACCACGGCGGAGAAGTCGGTCTGCTTCGTCTTGACCTTGTCCTGGCAGCTCGCCTTGTCGCCGAGCGCCTTGACGGTCGAGGCGGCGAGACCGGTGCCGTACTCGGAGTCGTCCTCGATCACGCAGACCTTGTTGGCCTTGAGCTCGCCGGTGATGAACTTCGCGGCGGCCGGGCCCTGCGCGTTGTCGTTGCCCAGCGCGCGGAAGAAGGTCTTCCAGCCGTTCTGGGCGAGCGACGGGTTGGTCGCGGACGGGGTCACGGCGACGAGGCCCGCGGAGTTGAAGATGTTGCCCGCGGCCTTCGACTCGCCCGAGAACGGGAGGCCGATGACGCCGATGATGCCCGGGGTGTTGACGATCTGGGTCACGATGCCCGGCGCCTTGTCCGGGGTGCCCTCGGTGTCGAACTCCGCGAGCTTGACCTGACAGCCCGGGTTCGCCTTGTTGTGCTGGTCGACCGCCAGCTTCGCGCCCTTGAGGATGTTCTGGCCCAGGGCCGCGTTCGCGCCGTTGATCGTGCCGGCGTAGGCGATCGAGGTCGGCGCGCACTGCGCCTTGCCGTCTCCCGCCGGGTCCGCCGCGTTCGCCGCCGCCGACGGGGCCGCGGCCTGCGGCGCGCCGCTGTCGCCACCCGAGTCACCGCCGGTCCGCGCCGAGCAGGCGCCAAGGGAGATGACTCCCGCCGCGGCCAGCACGATGACCTTAGTGAGTCGTGCTCTCTGCACTCGTTCCTCCAAATGCCACCCGCCACGCTCCTGCGGAACGGCGGGTCCCTGCGTGGGACTTCGACTGGGCGCTGAACGTAGCCGCCGGGTGAGGTGTTGCACAGAGTCACAGCGAGTCTTGTATCCACATCGTGACGGTCGTCACGAGAATTAACGGACGATTTACACTCGATCGTCTGATTGCAACGACCGAGTGAATGACTCTTCGTGTCCGAGCACCCCTCGAACGGACCTAGACCTGACGTCCGATTGATGGAGGCAGTGTAAGAACATCCCCTCTGTCATCGTGACCGACACCACGATCCCCCGGCCTCCAAGGTAGCAACCTTGCCCTTTCGCGCAGGGCAGATCAACCCGCACGGGTGGGTCGCGAACCGGTGCCGCAGAAGGGTTTTCGCTGGTCGGCGCCCAGGTTTCGGCGCGACACGGCGGGCCGCGACGGATGCGGCGAACCGGAAGGCAGTCCCGCTGGGCGGGAGCGCGCTCCGAGGCCGGGCGGTGACTCTCCGGAACGGTTTCCGGCGTTTCCGGAGTGCCGGGCCACGAAAAAGCGGGCGCGACCCCCTGGTCACGCCCGCTTCCCCGGGTGCTTGCCGGTTGCTCAGCCGATGCTTTCCACGACCGCCTCGGCGACGGCCTTCATCGTGGTGCGCCGGTCCATCGCGGTGCGCTGGATCCAGCGGAACGCGTCGGGTTCGGTGAGCCCCTGGCGGCTCATCAGCAGGCCCTTCGCCCGGTCGATGACCTTGCGGGTCTCGAGCCGGTCGGTGAGCCCGGCGACCTCGGCCTCGAGGGCCTGCAGCTCGGAGAACCGGCTGACGGCCAGCTCGATGGCGGGCACGAGGTCGCGTTTGGCGAACGGTTTCACCAGGTACGCCATGGTGCCCGCGTCGCGGGCCCGTTCGACGAGGTCGCGCTGGCTGAACGCGGTGAGAATGACGACCGGCGCGATCCGGTCGCCGGTGATCCGCGCGGCCGCCTCGATGCCGTCGAGCTTCGGCATCTTGACGTCGAGGATCACGAGGTCCGGCTTGAGATCGGTGGTCAGCGCGATGGCCTCCTCGCCGTCGCCGGCCTCGCCGACCACCTCGTAGCCCTCTTCGCGCAGCATCTCCACCAGGTCGAGCCGGATGAGCGCCTCGTCTTCCGCGACGAGCACCCGTCGCTGCGGCACGCCGGCGGCGGCGCCGTTCGACTCGGCAGCCTGTTCGGTCACCGGTGTCCTCCTGAAGGCTCGGCGGGACGTCTTCGACACGCGGTCACCCGCGAGAGCCCAGCGTACCGGGACCGATCCAGATCCCACGATGGCGTTCACCACGAAGTGGCGGGCGACACCCAGCCCCGGCCCCAAGTCGATCACCGTCGAGCCCCGTCGATCACCGGACCCGATCACCGGACCCGGTCGCCGGAGGGGAGGACGGGTCCCGTAAAGTTTCCGGCACTGCGCCCCCGTAGCCCAACTGGCAGAGGCAACGGATTCAAAACCCGTCCAGTGTGAGTTCGAATCTCACCGGGGGCACCCGGAAATCTTCCGTTTTCACAGGTCAGCGGCCTGCGGCTCCGGGAGCGGCATCCGCGCGAAGCGCATTTCCGCAGGTCAATCGGTGTGAGTTCGAATCCCCCTTGGGTTCGGACGATCGAGGCTCAGAGGAATACCCCGTCACAAAACTCGCCGTCTCGCTGTAGCCCAGGCGCTGGGCGACTTCCTCCGTTGTGAGACGGCCTCGCCAGCACCGCTTCCGCCGTCGTCGCTCGTACCTCGTCGGCCCGGGCGCGGATTGAGGTTCGTTCGGTGCTCAGCCGCCGACGCAGGGTCCGTGGATCGACGTGGAGTTCGGCTGCTCCCCTGTGTCATCGACGGGATGCCGCCGGGATCGTGCAGGGGATTTGCCCGGCGAGTCCGCGGTGGAGGGTCCGGCGGAGACGAAGGTCGGCGCACTGTCTCTCGCACATCCACGCGGTGTGTTCGTCTGTCTGGGGAAGGCGTTCGTCGAGCAGGGCGCGCGGGAACACAACTGCCGATCGCTGAGGTCCGGAGGTCACCGTCGGGACCGAGGCCGTCGGCATCGGATCCGCAGCCGCGCCGAACGAGAGTTCAACCGGGACATCGCCGAGATCGCGGGCCAGCAATGGCCCGAACAGGGTCGGGACGACCGCGCCGAGGTCGTGCTCGAGCAGGAACCGGCGGACGTCCGGCGGGATTTCCCCGTCGGCGAGGATGATTCCCGCGTGCTCGTCGGACTCTTCGAGCGACATCCGGCTGAACGCGTAGCTCAGCGCGAGGCAGGCTCACCGTCGAGCGCGGCTCGCAGCGTCGGGCTGGACAGGAGCGCGAAGCGCAGCTGCCGGTAGTCGCCCAGCGTGAAACGGCTGCCGACGTCCGCGGCGATGCTGGGCCGGTCGCCGAGCGCGCCGAGGACATGGCGGACGACGGCAAGCTCCTGATGCGCATCGATCTCGACGGCGGGATCGGCGGGATCGCTCGCCGCGGCCCCGCTTCCCGCCGACACGTCGCGATGGTCCACGCCGTGTTCGGCGGCCGCCTCGGTCATGGCCCGCACGGCGATCGCACTCCGGCGGAAGTCCCACCACGCGCCCGCTTCCATGCGTCCGAAAGTAACGAATGCGAGTGCGCGCCGCGCCTCTTGTCGCGGTGGTGCGGCAATAGCCTCAACGCAGGCCCGCGAGCTTTCCCAGCTGGGCCTTCCCGCCCGCGAGCAGTCGGCCGTGCCAGTGGCGCGGCAGCCCGAAGCGGTCGTCCATCGTGATGCCGCGCTGCGTGGCGACGGTCTGCGATTCGGTGTAGCGCAACAGTCCTTGCTCACCGTGCCGCCGTCCCAGTCCGGATGCCTTCCAGCCGCCCATCGGCGCCGGATGGGACGCGAAGGCCGCCGCGTAGCAGTCGTTCACGCCGACGCCGGGGTCGACTACCGGCAGGTGCGGCAGGCCTACGTCGGCTACGTTTACGGCGACTCGACGTGCGGCCAGGCGGCGCTGTACGGGCTCGGGCAGTCCGGGATCCCGATCGTGAACGTGAACAACAACTGCTCGACCGGGTCCACGGCGCTGTACCTGGCTCGGCAGGCCGTCGAGTCCGGTGCCGCCGAATGCGTGCTGGCACTGGGTTTCGAGCAAATGCAGCGCGGCGCGCTGACCATACAGTGGCCGGACCGGCCCAGCCCGTTCGAGCGGTTCGACAAGGTCGCGCACGCGGTGCAAGGCATCTCCGACGCTCCGTTCGCCGCTCAGTACTTCGGCGGCGCCGGCGCGGCCTACGCGCAGCAGTACGGTACCGGCCCCGAGACGTTCGCCGCGATCGCGGTGAAGGCCCGCCGGCACGCGGCGAACAACCCGTACGCGGTGTTCCGCGACCCGGTGACGACCGAGGACGTCCTGAACTCGCCGCACATTTTCGGCCCGCTGACGCGTTTGCAGTGCTGCCCGCCGACCTGCGGCGCGGCGGCCGCGGTGATCACGACCGAGGAGTTCGCGCGCAAGCACGGGCTGCGCACCGACGTCTCGATCGCGGCGCAGGCGATGACCACCGACACGCCGTCTACTTTCGACGAAGCAGACATGCGCAAGCTCGTCGGCTACGACATGTCGAAGGAAGCCGCGCGGCAGGTGTACGAGGCCGCGGGCGCGGGCCCGGAGGACATTCCGGTGGTGGAGCTGCACGACTGCTTCACCACCAACGAACTGCTGACCTACGAAGCGCTCGGGCTGACTCCAGAAGGCACCGCGGAAAAGTTCGTCGCCGACGGCGACAACACCTACGGCGGCCGCGTGGTGACCAACCCGTCCGGCGGCCTGCTGTCCAAGGGACACCCGCTCGGCGCGACCGGCCTCGTCGACGTCGTGCTGGACACAGACCTGCCCACGTCCTTCACCACCGCCACGCCCTCGCCCGGCACGACCGGGACGCTGATGCCGGCCTCCCGGCGCGAAGCCCTCCTCGCCCAAGCCGCACGCATGTTCGCCGAACACGGCTACACCGGAGTCGGCATCGAAGACATCGGCTCCGCCGTCGGCATCACGGGACCCAGCGTCTACAACCACTTCCCCAGCAAACTGGACATGCTCACGACCCTGATCGCCCGCGGAGCGGCCACGCTGCAAACCGAACTCTCGGCCGCCTACCTCGCCGCTGCCGGCGCACCGGACGCCCTGCGCCGCCTCGTCCGCTCCTACCTCAGGTTCGTCTGCGCCCACCCGCACCTGATCGACCTGCTGATCACCGAAACCGGCAACCTGCCGCCCGCGGAACGCCACCAGGCCCGCCAGGTCCAGCACGACTACCTCACCGAATGGGTGCACCTGAGCCGGCTCGTCGACCCCGGCCTCGACCCGGCTGTCGCGCGCATCCGGGTGCACGCCGTGCTCAGCATCGCCAACGACGCCGCTCGGATGCCCCGCCTGCACGACAATCCCGCCCTGCCCGCGGCGCTGGAGATTTTGGCCGACCGATTGCTCGAGGCTCCGCTCTGAACGTCGGACACTGGATGCCCACCCAGAAAATCATCGTCGCGAGGCACCGCGCGGCCGGCAATGGGGACCCCACCGGTGCTGAGCCGCGATCCCGGCGAGCACCTGTTCAGTTGGTGACGACCCGGCATCCGAGCCATCGCGCGGCTCCGCGCGCCGAGCGGGACAACGGCTCGGCCACGTTCAATACCAACGGGACGACACTCGCCCCGACCAGCAACTGCCGCGCAGACCGCTTGGTCGCAGGAAAAGCCCCGCACACCGACAATCGTCGAACCGCGACCAGCAGCGCCACAACGACGTCCCCGACGGACTCCCCTCCTACGTACTCCCCATCTCCCACCGCGGAGACCAATTTTTGCCAGCCGACCGGGCACACGCACCGATCACGCTCACCATCGGCGGCTGAACAGGCACCTCGACAAGCGGTTGCCATCCAAGGTGACGGCGGCCCAGCTGGCGAGGAGTCAGGATTCGTGGGCGGTTCCGCACTGTCCATTGTGGCCGTTGACGGGTCGAGACGAGTCTGAGGCTTCCGGTAGCGCCATGTCGGAGGTGCCTGGCGTTCGGTCAGCCTTGTATGTCCGGAAAGCCGGGAATAGCCTTCCAAGATGAAACGCTGGGGGCCGAAACGTAAGCGCGGACCGCGGCCCTGGGCCGACCTGAACGAGGGGGAGTTGCGGGAAGCCGTCGACGGTCCGGATCCCCGTGACGCGGCCCATGCCATGACCGTCCTCGGTTACCGCTGTGAGGGCAGGGGCGAGTTGGCCGATGCCGAACAGTGGTACCGGCGGGCGCTGGCCACCGAGGATTCGGTCCATGCCCCGATGGCGATGCTGCGGCTCGGCGGGATCCGTGAGCGGCAAGGTCGCCAGGACGAGGCTGCGCACTGGTTCCGGTTAGCTGCCGAGAGCGGAGAACCCGAGGCGGGGCCCGGCGCCGCGCTGCGGCTCGGTCTTGTTCTGGAGGGTCTCGGCGAAGACGAGGAAGCTGCGGAGTGGCTTCGACGGGCCATCGAGTCCGGCCAGCCGGGGACGGTCCCCGAAGCGTTGTTCTGGCTGGGGTCGCTGGCCCACAAGAACCACGACCTTGACACGGCCGAGCACTGGCTGCGGCAGGCCGCGGACTCCGCGGCCCCGTCCGCGGTGAGCCGAGCGATGCACGAACTCGGCCTCATCGCCGACGAACGTGGCGATCAGGGGGAAGCCACGCGCTGGCATCTCCAGGTGGTCGAGCACGGCGATTTCGCGGCGCCGGACAGCATGCTCTGGCTGGCCGCCGATCAGCTGAAGCGCGGCGAACGCACTGAGGCGGTCGTATGGCTGCGCCGGGCCGCTGCAACCGGCAATCCCCGAGTCGCCAAGGCTGCGCGCGCACTTCTGGAGAAGTTCTCAGACCTCCTCGGCGAATGAGACACGTCCGTCTCGATCAGGCGGCGCGGCAGAGATCCCGCGCAGCGCGAACTCAGTGTCCACTATGGACAGTGGTTACGCGTCCACGGAGATCGCGGCTCCGGGGCAGACTGTGGCGGCTTCGCGGACGGTCGCGTGCAGTTCTTCGCCGGGGTGTTGGTCGAGCAGGAGCACGATGCCGTCGTCCTCGCGCTGGTCGAACACTTCCGGCGCGAGCAGCACGCAGGTGCCCGCGCCGCAGCACTTCGCTTCGTCCACGGTGACCTTCATCGGCGTTTCTTCCTTTCGTTCGGCGACGCGGTGACCGGTGCCTGCCACAGGCCGATCAGCGCGTCGATCAGGCCGGTGGCGGCGTCGTTCCAGTCGGATCGCGGGGTGGCGGTCTTCTCGGCGAGGGCGCGTTCGCGTTCGGCGGTCAGGTGGACCAAGAGAGTCCGGGTCATGTCGCTGCGTTCGGCGGCCGCTGCGGGCGGGAGGTCGGGCAGTCGTTGTTGCAGGCCCTCGACGATGCGCGACAGCGACGGGGAGGACAGGGACTCCTCCACGACGATCGGGCGCAGCGTCGGATCTGCCATGGCCTGTTCGGCGAACCGGGCGTACCAGGTCGGGCTGCCCAGTGCGGCCAGGTGCTCGGCCAGTGGACGCACCAGGCAGTCCAGCCAGTCCCGCAGGTCGGCGCTGTCGCCGATCTCGGCCAGCCGACGCTGCCGCCGTTCCTCGATCGCGGCGGAGTGTTTGCGCGCGATCGCGCGGACCAGATCAGCCTTGGTGCCGAAGTGGTAGCCGACTGCGGTGTTGTTGCCCTGTCCGGCTGCTTCGCTGACCTGGCGGTTGGACACGGCGAGAATCCCGTGCTCGGCGAACAGTCGCTCGGCAGCGGTCAGGATCAGCTCCCGGGTCGCGTGCGCCCGCACCGGCGCGTCCCGGTCGGCGGCGTTGTTCCTCATGACTGTCACCATCGCACGGGCAGTTCCCGCAACCCGCCCACAGCCAGGCCCTCGATCCGGCGCAGTTCTGCTGCCGGGACGTCAAGTTCGAGCGACGGCAGCATTCGCAGCAGCACTTCGAGAGCCACCTGGAGTTCGGTGCGCGCCAGCGGCTGTCCCAGACACGCGTGCGCGCCGGCGCCGAACGCCAGGTGCGCGTTCGGGCTGCGGTGCAGGTCCATGACGGCGGCATCGGCGAAGGCGGACTCGTCGCGGTTGGCCGCGGCCATGCTGCACATCGCGGTGGTGCCGCTGGGAAGCACGGTTCCGGCGACCTCGAAATCCTCGGTGAGATACCGCGACATGCCCACACCTGCGTTCGCGTCCAGCCGCAGCGTTTCCTCGACGGCGGTGCGCACCAGCGACGGGTCGGCGAGCAGTTCCTCCCACCGCGTGCGGTCGGACAGCAGCATCGCGACCATCTTCGCGATCATGTTCGCCGTCGTCTCGTGTCCCGCGATCAGCAACCCGATGCCGGTCGCGGTGAGCAGCGCGTCCGACCAATGCTGCCCGTCCGCGTCGGTGTCGGTGATCAGCGCGCTGAGCAGATCCTCCCCCGGCTCCGCGCGTTTCGCCGCGATGTGCGCGCCCATGTACCGGCCGAAGTCCGCTTGCGCGGCGTCGAATTCTTCCTGGGTGTAGCGGGTCATGCTGAGCATGACGTCCGACCAGTGCGCGAACCGGTCGCGGTCGGCGTCCGGGACGCCGAGCATGTCGCAGATGACCCACACCGGCAGCGGAAACGCCAGCCCCGCCTTCAGATCCGCCGGACCGCCCTTCGCGACCATCTCGCCGACCAACTGCTCCGCCATCGCCGCGATCCCCGGCCGCAACGCGTTCATCCGCTTCGCCGTGAACCACTTGCCGATCATCCGCCGCCAGTTCAGATGCGCCGGACCGTGCTGCGGGATCACCGTCGCCATCTCGCTGTTGAACACCCCGCCGCTTTCGGTGTCCGCGACCCGCGCCGCGTCGTCGGCCGGGGTCGGACGGGTGAACCGCCGGTCCGAGAGCACGGTTTTCACATCGGCGTACCGGGTGATCAGCGCCGCCTCGTCCCCGCTCGCCAACGCGACCCGCGCGACCGGGCATCCCGCGCGCAGCTCCGCCCACTCAGCCGGAGGCTCCAACGCCCCCGGCTGCTCGAAGGGAAACCGCGGCAACTGCTCCACGTCGCTTTCGGGCATCGCAACCTCCTGCTCGCAACCGGCAACCGGCACGATCATGGCGAACCCGAGTTGTTAAGTCAATCAGCTGACTTAATTGCATTGCAGGGCGGAGGCTGCGGCAGGTCGCGACCCCCTGCTCAGAACCAGTTCTTGACGTGCTCGAACCACTCGGGCTGCGCGGTCGCCAGGACCACCAGCAGTACCCCGACGGCGATCGCGATGAACACCAGCGAGAACAGGAATCCCAGCAGCCCGCGGGCCAGTCCGCCCGAACCGCGCCGGCGGTTGAGCTGGGCGTGGTAGGCGGCGTTGCGGGCGAAGGTGCTGCTGTTCTGCTGCACCTGCCGCTGGTAGTTCTGCTGGGCGTTCCGTCCGGCGGGCGTGGTCATGGTGGCTCCCCTTCGTCGATGTCGGCGTCGCGGTCCGCGGCGGCCTGCGACCAAGGTGTCAGCGGCGCGCGCCGTGCGAATCCGTGCTGATACGGAAAGCCGGTACGGAAAACCGGGTCAGGAGCGCTGGGCGGACCAGGCGGCGATCTGGGTGCGGTTGGCCAGGCCCAGTTTGCCCAGGATGTGCTGGACGTGGCTTTCCGCCGTGCGCTCGGAAATGTGCATCAGCGCGGCGATCTGCTTGTTCGTCAGCCCTTGCGCGACCTGCGCCGCGACCTCGGCTTCGCGCGGCGTCAGGCCGGCGGGTGCGTCGCCGCGGAGGGTCGCCGCCAGTTCGTCGGCACGGCGTCGCAGCGGTGCCATCCCGAGCCGCGCGGCCGACGACGTCGCGGTAGCGCACAGCGCGGCGGCTTCCTCGGCATCGCCCGGACGACGGCGGCGCGCCAGCACCTGGGCCAGCTCGAACCGGGCGAGGGCGGCGTGCGGCGCTATGCCGGCCGTGTCGTTGGCGGTGATCCCGAGCCGGATCTCGCGGACGGCCTCGTCCAGTCGCCCGCAGGTCGCCTCCGCGATCCCCAAGTAA
The DNA here is from genome assembly GCF_006704225.1 of Amycolatopsis sp. Poz14. Classification (NCBI taxonomy): domain Bacteria; kingdom Bacillati; phylum Actinomycetota; class Actinomycetes; order Pseudonocardiales; family Pseudonocardiaceae; genus Amycolatopsis; species Amycolatopsis sp. Poz14. The sequence goes on along the minus strand of NZ_JACLHD010000001.1, from coordinate 4,582,979 downwards.
GTCCGTACGGAGCCGACGTTCGTCACGGTCCCGGCGCCTCCGGTGACGAACAGGTCGGCGGCGGGCCGCAGGCGGGCGGCCAGGTCTGCCGCGACCTCCGGCTCGCCGAACATCGCCGCCAGTTCGGCCCTCGTCGCGAGCGACGGGAGCAGTGCGGGCTGCGGAAAAGCGTCGGGGCCGGCGGAGCGGCGCACGATGCGCCGGGCACGCTCGAAATCGCCCAGCTGCGCCAGATAAAGCGCGTAGACCGGCGAGGCGAACGCGGGCGTGTAGCGGTCGAACAGCTCGAACTCCTCGGCGGTGAGCAGGTCGCCGCGGCCGACGAGACCGTCGATCATGAGCAGCACGAACAGCGAAACGCCGCGCACCGAGTCGTGCGTGCGGCCTTCGATCAGCCGCACGCACCGCCGGACCGTCGCGACGGCGTCGTCGAACCGGCCCCGGGCGACCTCGACGGCGGCCACCGCGCGCAGGTACTGCCATTGGGCGAGCGGCCTCCGCAACCGGTCGGCCAGCAGCCGCATCGGCCCCAGCGCCGCCTCCGCGTCGTCGACCCGGCCGAGCATCATGTACCCGTCGAACCGCCAGAGCCAGCCCCACAGCGTGGTCTCGTCGTCCTGTTCGGACTGGCCGAGCGCGTGCATCCGCTCGGCCAGCTCGAGCCGTTCGTGCACGCCGTCCGGGCCCGAGCGCGCCATCTGCCGGGACCGCAGCGCCGAGCGGAGCACCTGGGTGTCGCCGAGCCGTTCCGCCATCGCGAGCGCCTCGCCGGACACGCGCTCCGGGTCGACGCCGCCGACGAATCCGGCCTCGCCCGCCAGCAACGCGAGAAGCCGGGCGCGCATCGGGCTGTCCTCGTCGGGCAGCTGGGCCAGTGCCTCGGCGGCCAGCCGGTCGCCGCGGAAGCCGCCCCACGGATCGGAAAGCCCTTCCATGGCAAGGGAAACCGACCCGAGCGCGTACGGGTCGCTCGCTTCGCGCGCGGCGTCGGCCGCCCGCGCGAGGAGCGCTCCGGCGGGCTGGATGTCGCCGTTGCGGGTCAACGCGGTGGCCTGCCGCAGCAACAACCGTCCCCGGTCGCCGGGCGACAGCGGCGCGCCGGCGTCCAGCGCCTGCTGGTAAAGATCGGCGGCCTGCTCCCAGGCGAGGAGGTCCAGCGCCAGGTCGCCCGCGCGCTCCGCCCACGCGACGGCCTCGCCCGGCTCCCCCACCGGCAACGACGCCAGCCAGTGGTGCGCGATTTCCGCGGCCCGTTCGGCGGCGTCGGGACGAGCGGCCAGCCAAGTCGCCATCCGAGCGTGCGCGCCGGCGCTGGTCGCCGTCGGCAGGTCGGCTCGCGCGGCTTCCCGGATGAGGTCGTGGCGAAAACGCCAGCCGTCGCCGCGGACGAGCAGACCCGCGGCACCTGCCTCGTCGAGCGCGCCGAGCACGGCCTCGACCGGATGGTCGGTCACCGCGGCCAGTTCCGGCGCCGCCGGCTCGCTGCCCAGCGCGGCGGCGATGGCGATCAGCTCTCGGCAGCAGCCGGTGAGCCGGGCCAGCCGCGCGCGGACGGTGTCGAGCACGCCGTCGGGCAGCGTGTCGCTTTCGAGCAGCGGGGCCAGTTCGTTGACGAAGAACGGATTGCCTCCGGTGCGGCGGCTGACGACGGCGGCCACGTCCGGGCGCACTGCCTCGCCGGTCGCGAGTTCGAGCTGGCGCTGGACATCCGCAGGCGGGAGGCCGACCAGGCGGACGCGGGACTGTCCGGCTTCGTGGGCCAGCGCCGCCAGCGCCGAGATCAACGCCTCGCGGCCGCCGGTCTCGGTGTCGCGGTAGGTGGCCACGAGCAGCAGCCTCGACCGCGACATCCCGCGCGCGGCGTGCACCAGCAATGCCAGCGACGCCGCGTCGGCCCACTGCAGGTCGTCGAGCACCACAAGCAGCCCGTCCGGCTCGGCGGCGTCGCGCAACTGGCCGGCGACAGCCTCGAACGCCTCGAAGCGAGCAGTCGCCGAGTCGGCCGACGGGTCGCCTTCGGCGAGCGCGGCGGGCAGTGTGCCGCCCAAATCGCGCACGAGCTGCCGGAAGATCCAGTACGGCGGGCTGCCTTCGTCGTCGCTGGCCCGGCCCCAGGCGACCGGGACGCCCAGCGCCGCGGCCCGCGCGGCGGTCTCCTGGGCCAGGCGGGTCTTGCCGATCCCGGGCTCGCCGGTGATCAGGACGAGCTGACCGCGCCCGGACCGCGCCTCGTCGAACCGGGCGGCGAGCAGTTCGGCCTCGCGGGCCCTCCCGACGAACTCGCCTGTCATGCCCAGAACCATAAGGTTCGCCCTGCTTGTCCGCCTAGGCGTGGGAAAGCACTTTCCCGCCCCGGGCGTACACGGCGACGACCCGCCGCAGCGCCGCCGGATCGGCCAGCGGGTCGCCGTCGACGGCAAGGAGGTCCGCGTCGAATCCCGGCGCGACGCGGCCCTTGCGATGCCCGAGCCCGCACACCCCGGCCGCCACGGACGTCATCACGCGCAGCGTTTCGGCCGGGCTGAGGCCGATGCCGCGCAGCATCACCGGCGCGGTCGCGAGGACACCGTGCGGCTTGACCGGCGCGATGCCCGCGTCGGTGCCGGCGACGAACGGCGCGCCCAGCTCGTGCAGCCGCCGCAGGTTGCGCGTCAGGGCGGGCAGCCGGGTCGCGATCTCCGGCGGCGGCGCGATGCCGGGCACCGGCTCCATGCCGACCGTCGCCCCGACGACGACGCGCCGCGCGGCGATGCCGGCCATCAGGTCCTCGCGCACGTCGACGCCGGCCGCGGACCAGAACGTCACGTGCTCCATGCCATCGACCCCGGCGGCCAGCGCGTCGGCGATCGCCGGGGTGCCGTGCGCGTGCGCGGTGACCGGCAGGCCGTGGCGGTGCGCCTCGTCGACCGCAGCGCCCAGCACCTCGACGTCGAACTGGGCGCACTCCTGGCGCGTGCCGGGGGTCATCGTGCCGCCGCTGGCCATGATCTTGACGACGTCCACCCCGTGCTCGACGTGCTCGCGCACGGCCTTGCGGACGCCGAACTCGGTCGGCTCGGCGACCCCGCCGAGGAAGTGGCAGTGCCCGGCTGGCGTGGTGATCGGCGGTCCGGCCGCGACAATCGTCGGTAAGTCCGGCCGGCCGCGCAGCCGCAGGGACAGGTAGTTGCGGTCGCCCAGGTCGCGAACGGTCGTCACGCCCGCCCGCAGCGAGGCCCGGCCCGCCTCCGCCATCGCGGCCAGCGCCTCGTCGTCGGTGCGGGCCGCGAGCGCGCCCACGGCGTCAGTGCTGGCATCGAACGCCAAGTGGACATGGGTGTCGATCAGCCCGGGCAGCAACGTCGCCCCGCCGAGATCGACGACGGGCACGCCCGCGGGCGGCGCCGCACCGGACTCGACGGAGCGGATCACCGGCCCGTCCAGCACCACGAGCGGGTCGGCGAGCAACCGGGATCCGGTGCCGTCGAAAAGCCACGCGGCGCGTATCGCGGTGAGCTCGCGCCGCTCGGTGACAATCAATCGGGTCATGCGGACGACAGTCGCGGGTCGGCCGCGCGGGCACGTCCGCAGTTGTACGGAAACCCGGTACGCAATTGAGCTTTCGAGCTCACGCCTGGAAAAGCAGGCTAGCCAGCAAAACATGCACCGCAGTACCGCCGACGATGCTCAGTACCGCGTTGCGCCGCCAGAGATGCAGCCCGATCGTCACCGCCAGCGCGATGGTCGGGGCGAGGGCGCTCGGGGAAGTCCATGACACGTCGCGCAGGCAGTAGACCAGCAGGATCACCATGACGCCCGCCGGCATGCGGGTGCTCAGGTACTGCACGGTGCGGCTGGCGCGCAGCGGGGCCAGGACGGCGAACGGGAGCGCGCGCAGGCCCCACGTGACCGCGGCGGATACCGCGACCGCGGCGAGGAGGTAGGCGGGGTCAGGCATTGCTCACGCTCCGTTCGGCGACGAGGCCGCGGACGATCAGGCCTCCGACGAACAACACGAACGCCGCCAGCAGCATCTGCCCGGGGAAGACCACGCGCGCGACGACCGCGCTCAGTGCAGCGAGGACAGGGGTCGGCAGGTCGCCCTTGCGGTCGCGGACGGCGTCCAGCGCGAGGACGACGAACAAGGCGGTCATGGCGAAGTCCAGGCCGACGACACCGTTCGGGATCAGCGCGCCGAGCAAGCCGCCGGCGGTGGCTCCGCCGACCCAGAACAGGTGCAGGAACAGTTGCAGCCACAGGATTCGCGCGCCGTTCCATTCGCGGGCGGCGTCCATTGTGGACAGTGCGTAGGCCTCGTCGGTGAGGGCGAACGTGCTGTACGCGCGCGCTCCGCGGCCGCGTACCCGGTGCAGCGGGAAGGACAGCGCGTAGAAGACGTGCCGGACGTTGACCAGGAACGCCGAGAGCCCGATCGACGCCAGCGGAGCCGCCGTCGCGGCCAGGCCGATGAGCAGGAACTCGAACGAGCCCGCGTAGATGAACGTGGTGAAGACGGTCGCCCACCACCAGGCGAGGCCCGAATGCGTGAGGAACGCGCCGAACGCGAGGCCGAGCGGGACCAGGCCGATCCCGACGGACCCGCAGTCCTTCAGCGCGGCCAGCGCGGGCGAGCGATCACGAACAGCCAGGTCGGAGACGGTTTCCACGCTTGGAACACTACGTCAGTCCGGGGCTAATTTGGTGTCCGATCATGGCGCTAGAATGGGCCGGTGAGCAATGTAGTTAGGCTGGATGCACTGGATCGGGATATTTTGTTTCACCTGCGTCAGGACGGCAGGCTGACCAACGTCGAACTCGCCAAACGCGTCGGGCTCACCCCTCCCCCGTGCCTGCGCCGGGTCAAGCGCCTCGAGGACGCCGGAGTGATCGCCGGCTACCGCGCGGTGATCGACCCGGCCACCGTCGGCCGCGGGCTGGAAACGCTCATCGACCTCGAGGTCTACGCGACCGACCGGGCGACGATCGAGGCGCTCGAGGACACCATCGCCTCCTACGAGGAGGTCATCGAGTTCCGCCGCCTCTTCGGCCGCCCCGACTACTTCATCCGCGTCGCGGTCGCCGACCACGCCGCGTACGAGGAGTTCCAGACCCGGAAGCTTTCCGGCCTGCCGGGCGTCCTGCGGGTCACGTCGCACCTGACGATGAAGAAGATCAAGGGCGACGCCTGAGTCCGGTGGCACGATCGCCGCGGTGCCGTCCGGCGTTGAACCGGTGAGGCGCGACGGCACGAACCGGATGCCCACTCGGAGCGGGGCCCGCGGCAGGGCCCCGTTTGCCGTGTCAGGCGCCGGAAATCCCTCCCTCTGAGACAGGTGAGTGATTCGAGGTGGGCACCATGGACGAAAACCTGGCCTGGCAGATCGCGCTGGCACTGCTCCGGGTCGCGATCTCGTGGGTGGCGCAGCAGACAAGGCCGATACCGGCGACTCCCCGGCTCGGGAGTCGCGCTGCGCCGAGAAAGACCCGCTGAACTCCCCGGCGCCGGGCCGGGCGTCGATGCCCGACCCGGCGCTCGGTTCTTCCAGGAGTTCCGCGTCAGTCCATCCGCAAAACAACTTTGCCCAGCTTGCCCGACGAACCCAGCCGGACATAAGCGTCACGCGCCTGCGCCAGCGGATAAACACTGTCCACCGGCACCGTAAGCCGCCCCGCCGCGAGTGCGCCCAGGAGTCCTTGCCGCACCCGGGTCGCGAGCACCGCCTTCTCGACCGTGCTGCGGGCGCGGATCGTCGACCCGAGCACTCGGCCGCGGGCGCGCATCAGGTCGAACAGGCGCAGGGACGCCTCCTCCCCCGCACCGACTCCGATCACCAGGATCCGGCCGTACGGCTTGAGCCACCGCACGCGGCGCAGGCAATCCTTGCCACCGACCAGTTCCACGACGATGTCGTACGGGCCGTGTTCCTCTTCTTGCTCCGGCGTCACGACCGTCGCGTCGGGAACCAAAGCCTGGACGGCGGCGTGCGTCTCCGGGCGGCGCACGCTCGCGACGACATCAGCCCCGGCGAGTGCGGCGACCTGGAGCATCGCGGTGCCGACGCCGCCGGCCGCGCCGGTGATCAGGACTCGGTCGCCGGGGCGGACGTCGGCCTGGTCGACCAGGCCGTCCCAGGCGGTGCTGAACGCTTCGGGGAAACCGGCCGCGTGGACGTCGTCGACCGAGTCCGGGATCGGCAGCAGCAGGCTCGTCGGGACCGCGATGCGTTCGGCGTGGGCACCGCCGCCCACTACGGCCATGACGCGGTCTCCGGCGGACCAAACGGCCGTGGCCGATTTTTCGACCACCCCGGCGATTTCGAGTCCGGGAATGTCGTCCGGCCAGCCCGGCGGGGCGGGGTAGGTGCCTCGGGCCTGCTGCAGGTCCGCCGCGTTCAAACCGGCCGCGCGGATCCGGACCACGACCTGGTCGCCGCCCGCGGCCGGATCGGGCGCCTCGCCGAGTTCGAACTCGCCGTTCCTGATTTTCACCGCGCGCATGCGTGTTCCCCTCGCCCGAATAGCTCCCGCCGCTGCGGGAAATCACGCCACGACGTTAGCGCTCCGGCTTCCCGACACGACTGAGCGAGCCAGCGCCTGTCCCAGCCACTCGTTGATCACCCGCGTCGACTCCTGCCCCGGCTGGTCGGTCAGCGGGACTGGCCGGTGTTCGGGCCAGCTCGCGGCCAGCGTCGCCGGATCGGGTATCGGGCCCAGTGCGGTCAGCAGGGCCGGCAGGGTCGGGTGGAAGCGGGCCGGGCGGCCGGCTGATCGGAGGGACCAGCCGGCCGGTCCGGCGGTGACGCGGACGCCGGGGCGCAGCGTCGACAACCGAGCCGCGACGACAGTGCGGGCGTAGCTTCCCGACAGCACGCCGGTGAGCCAGTCCGTTCTGACAGTCCCGCAACTGCCGCACATCAGGGCATCACGTCGCCGCTGTTCGGGCCGAGCACCTGGCCGACATACAGGTTGCCGCCGGGGTTGGAGGCGAGCAGGACGGCGGTCGGCGCGATTTCCTCGACGGTGCCGAAGCGGCCGAGCGGCAGTTCCGCGGCTTTCGCCGAGCGCCAGTCGTCGCTGATTCCGGCCAGCAGCGGCGTTTCTACCGGGCCGGGAGCGATGGCGTTGACCAGCACGCCTCGGCTCGCCGCTTCCAGGGCGATCGACTTGGTCATCGCGATCACCCCGGCCTTCGCGGCGGCGTAGTGCGCAAGACCGACGCCACCCTTGATGCCCAGTTGCGACGCGACGTTGATGATCCGTCCGTCGCCGCGTTCGAGCATCGGGCCCAGCACTGCGCGGTTGAGCAGGAAGACACTGGTCAGGTCGATGTCGATAGTCTGCTGCCAGGTCTCTAGCGGCATCGTGTCGGCGGGAGCCTCGGTCAGCAACCCGTGCGAGGTCACCAGGACGTCGATCCGGCCGAGCAGACGGGTCGCCTCGGCGACGCCGTCCGCGACCGCTTGTTCGTCGGACGCGTCCATGACCACGGCACCGGTCGCGCCGAGTTCCGCCGCGCGTTCGGTGACCCGCGGCTGGACGTCGGCCAGCACGACGGTCGCTCCGGCGGCGACGAAGTGCTCGGCGATCGCGCGGCCGATGCCGCTCGCCGCGCCGGTGACCAGCGCGGTCCGGCCGGCGAGCGGACTGGGGTCGATCATGGGAATCCTTCCGGTTTCGGTGGTGCGCTAGCGATCACGGGCTCAATCCCGCATCGCGACGGTGAGCGCGCCGTCGACCGTGATCGCCTGGCCGCTGACGTACGAAGCCGCCTCCGAGCTGAGGAACTCGATCACGCTGGCGATCTCCTCCGGCCTCCCGACCCGGCCCCACGGGATCGTGGCACCGGCCCGGCGAAGTCCTTCAGGGCCAAGGGAATTGGCCGCGTCCAGCGACTGCGGCGTCTCGATCAGGCCCGGGACGATCGCGTTCGCCCGGATTCCGCGCGGGCCGAACTCGACCGCGAGGCTGCGGATCAACCCGAGCACGCCTGCCTTCGCGGTGGCGTAGTGCGCGTGCTCCGCCCAGCCGTACACCCCGCCGGCGATCGACGAAATGGCCACGATCGAACCGTCCTCGCGCAGGTGCGGCGCCGCCGCCCGGGCCAGCCGCATCACGCCGTGCAGGTCGACTTGCAGGACTTCGTCCCACTGGTCGTCCGTCATCGCGTCGAAGGCGGCGCGGCGCAGGATTCCCGCGTTGGCGATCACGTGGTCGACCCGGCCGAAGGCGTCCAGGGCCGCGGTCACGAAGGCTCGCACGGACTCGGTCTGGCTGACGTCGAGTTCGACGATCAGCCCGGTGCCGCCCGCCTGCTCGACCCCGGCCAGCGTTTCCTCCGGATCGTGCGGGTCACCGGGGAAACTTCCGATCACGACCCGGTCGCCGCGCGCTGCCAGGCGGATCGCGGCGGCCCGGCCGATGCCGGACGCCGCGCCGCTGATGACCGAAACCGCTGTCATGCCGCTTCCGCTTTCGTTCCGGCCGGGCGCACCGCGGCCCCGGCGTCGGGGGTCACTGTCTTGGTGCCCAGCATGATCAGGCCGGACGCGAACGTCCCGAGCGCGCCGACCAGCAGGGCGGCCGTGGAGAACGACATCGCGTCCGCGACCAGTCCGGTCAGGATCAGGCCGCCGACGATCGCGCCGGGCTGGCTCATCGCGCCGATGAACGTGCTTCCGGTCGCGCGGCAGTCGGTGTCGTAGCACTCGGCCTGGAAGAACATGATCGCGGCGTACGGGCCGAGCAGGAAGAACAGCCCCAGCATGTACGTGACCAGCACGTAGGCCGGGTTCTCCGGGCCGACCAGCATCGCGGCGAAGAAAACGCCCGCCAGCAGCCAGCCGGTCACGATCACCTTCTTGCGGCCGAACCGGTCGCCCAGCCAGCCGTGCGTGAGGTAGCCGAGCGCGCCGACCAGGTTCGACACCACGACCAGCACCAGCGCGTTGCCCGCCGAGATGTGCTTGCCGGATTCCAGCACCGTCGTGCCGAGCACCGAGAAGGTCTGGATGCCGAACCAGTTCACCAGCCAGGCCAGCGACAGCATGATCGTGTTCCGCAGGTGCTTGCCGGAGAAGATCCGCTTGAACGGAGCCGCGTGCTGCTCCTCGAGCCCGACCCGCGCGGCGAAGGCCGACGCCTCGTCGCCGCGGCCCTCCTTGCGCAGCCGCCGCAGCGTCTGCTGGGCGACGAACTGCGGGCTTTCCTTCAGCCGCAGGCACAACAGCGCCACCACGAACGCCGGGATCGTCGCCAGCAGGAACGCGATCCGCCAGCTGCCGGGGCCGAAGACCGCGGTGATCAGGCCGACGAACGCGGCCGCCAGCAGCGCGCCCAGCGGCCAGCCGGTCTGCACGATCGAATAGACGAAACCCTGGTGGCGCTTGATCTTCCGGTCCTCGGTCAGCGCGTAGAGCTCGTTGAGGTAGGTCGCGTTCACCGACTGCTCGGCGAGCCCGAGGCCGCTGATCCCGCGGACGCCGACCAGGCTCGCGGCACCCGCGGTCGCGGCCGTCGCGGCCGAGGACAACGCGGTGCCGCCGACCGAGATGATCATGCCCTTGCGCCTGCCGAGCCGGTCGACCAGCGGGCCGACCGCCAGCACCACGACGAAGGTCCCGACGCTGACCAAAGTGGACACCAGCAGCGCGAAACTCGCGTCCCAGTGGAAACTGTCGGAGATCCGGGGCAGCAGCGTGCCGAACATGATGAAGTCGTAGACCGCGACGGCCCAGGCGAAAAAGGCGATCTTGGTCGCCCGTCTGGTCTCCTTGACCGAGACGGCGGGCAGCCCGCTCCCGGGTGCTGGGGTGGTCATCTGGACGCTCCTGTCGTGAGCCGGGTCAGGCGGTGCGCGGGAAACGCGCCTGGAAGTCCTGGGCGATCTGGTCGAAGGTCGCCCAGCGGACGCCCTCGTGCCCGTTGATGTGCTCGATCAGCCGCTCCAGCATCAGCAGCACCTGCGGGCGGCCGGACACGTCCGGGTGCACGGTGAAGGTGAAGACGGCGTAGTCGAGTTCGCGGTAGACCCAGTCGAACTGGTCGCGCCAGATCTCTTCGAGGTGGCGCGGGTTGACGAAGCCGTGGCTGTTCGGGCTGGACTTGACGAACATCATCGGCGGCAGGTCGTCGAGGTACCAGCTGGCCGGGATCTCGACCAGGTCGGTCTCGGCGCCGCGGACCAGCGGCTTCATCCAGGTCGAGGCCGGCTTGTCGTAATCGATCTTGCTCCAGGAGTCGCCGACCCGGACGTAGTACGGCGTGAAGTCGCGGTGCATCAGCGAGTGGTCGTAGCGGATCTTCCGCTCCACCAGCAGTTCGTTGGTGACCGGCGAGAATTCCCACCACGGCGCGACGTACCCGGTCGGCCGCGTGCCGGTGCGCGCCTGGATCAGCTCCAGGCAGTAGTCGAGGATCTCCGATTCCTGCGCGCGGGTCATCGCGATCGGGTTCTCGTGGCTGTAGCCGTGCAGGCCGATCTCGTGGCCCGCCGCGACCACCTGCTCGAACTGCTCGGGGAAGGTTTCGATCGAGTGGCCGGGCCAGAACCAGGTCGCCGGGAGGCCGTAGCGAGCGAGCAGCTGGTTCAGCCGCGGCACGCCGACCTCGCCGGCGAAGATGCCGCGCGAGATGTCGCCCGGCGAGTCCTCGCCGCCGTACGACCCGAGCCAGCCGCCGACGGCGTCCACGTCGATGCCGAAGGCGACGAAAATTTCCTTGGCCATGCTCAGATTCCTTTCTCACGGTTCGCGCGGCGGCGCAGCCGGTCGGCGGCGTCGTCGGCGGGAAAACGGGACAGCAGCAGCGCGAGCAGGATCCGCGTCTGCGTGAACGGGAGGGCGGTCGCCGGGACCGCGCCGGCGGCGATCGCGTCGACCGCGCCGCCGCTGCCGTAGATGGCGGCACCCGGTCCGAACGGGACCCGGCTCGACAGCGCCACGACGGTCCCGGCGTCGACGGCCGTGCGCAGCGAGCGCAGGTAGCCGCGGTTGAGGTTCCCGGAACCGGTCCCGGCCAGCACGATCCCGGGCGTCCGCTGCTCGACGAGGTGGTCGAGCAGTTCCGGGGTCGCGCCGGGCGAGAGGGTCAGCGTTTCGACGCGGAGCGAGCCGAATCCGGGACCGGGCAACGGAAGCGGCGCGGACCGGACCGGCCGGGCGGTGATCAGCGGGCCGTCGTCGAGCACCTGCCCGATCGGTCCGCCGGACTGCGCGGCGAACGGCTGCGGCAGCAGGGTGTGCGCCTTTCGCAGGCCCCGCGCGGCGAAAAGCTCGCCGGCGAACGAGACCAGCACGCCGAGCCCGCGGGCCTCGGGCGCGGCCGCGACGGCGATCGCCTGCCGCAGGTTGCGGGGCCCGTCGGAGCCGTCGCGGTCGGGCGCGATCTGCGCGCCGGTGAGCACCACCGGCCGGTCGTCGTCGTGGACCAGGTCCAGCAGGAACGCCGTCTCCTCGATCGTGTCGGTGCCGTGGGTGAGGACGATGCCGTCCACCTCGGGGCGGGCCAGCTGGGCGCGCACCGCTTCGGCGATCGAGGCCAGGTCTTCCAGGGTCAGGTTGAACGAGTTCTCCCGCAGCACGTCGACCGGTTCGACCTTGACGGCGGGGTCTTGCCCGGCCGCCGCGAGCAGCGCGCCGGCTCCGTCGGCGGCGACCGAGGCTCCGCCGGGACCCGTGCGGGAGGCGATGGTGCCCCCGGTGGCCAGGACCACGATGTGCGTCATGGGCGTTGAGTGTGAGCTACACAAACGTTTGAGTCAATCGTTTGTGTCAAACGTTTGTGGCGAGGTGCGCGCGGGCCGGGCATACTGAAGCCCGACGACAGGAGGCAGATGCCCGCGACCGTGCGGCCCTTCACCCAGCGGATGATCGCCGAGGACGTGGGCGTCAGCGTGACGACGGTGTCCCGGGTGCTCAATCCGGCGGAAGAGCATCCGGAGCGCTGGGCGTCGCCGGAGAAGGTCGCGGCGATCCTCGACTCGGCCGAGCGCAACGGATACCGCCGCAATCCGCACGCCGCGAGCCTGCGCACCGCCCGGTCGAACGTGATCGGCGTGCTGGTCCCCCGGCTGCAGGACTTCGTGCTGGCGACGATCTACGAGGGCATCGACGAGGCCGCGACCGAGGCCGGGATCTCGACCTACGTCACGAACTCGCTCGACAACCCGGAACTGCAGCGCCAGCGCACCCAGCAGATGCTGGACCGCCGGGTGGACGGGCTGATCTTCGGCGACGCGCACTCCGACGACACGTTCCTCGACGGCCTCGCCGAAACCGGCGTCCCGTTCGTGCTGACCTCGCGCAGGCTCGGCAGGCACGTCTCGATCACCTGCGACGACCCGGCGGGCGGGCGGCTGATCGCCGACCATCTGCTGGAGACCGGCCGCCGGGACGTCGCGATCGTCGCCGGGCTCCCGTTCGCGTCGACCGCGCAGGAACGGACCCAGGGGCTGGTCGACCGCTTCGCCGAGGCCGGGATCGAAATTCCCGCGCACCGCATCGTCTACAACGGATTCGACGCGGCGGCCGGGCGCGAGGCCGCCGATCAATTGCTGGCGCGCAAGCCCTATCCGGACGCGATCTTCGCGACCAACGACTTCGCCGCGATCGGCGCGATGGGTTCCTTGCGGGACAAGGGACTCCAGATCCCCGAGGATGTCGCGCTGGTCGGCTACAACGACACTCCCCTCGCCGCGTCGATCTCCATCCCGCTCACGACGATCCGGTCGCCGATGCACGAGATGGGACGCCGGGCGCTGGCGACGCTGCTGCGCAAGCTGGCCGGGCAAGAGGTGGAATCGGAGCGGCTGCAGCCGGAGCTGATCGTGCGGGCGTCGACGGTCGGCTGAGTTCCGCAGAAGTCCGTGAGGGGAACCCTGACGGAATCTGATTCCCGCAGGGTTCCCCTCACGTCCAGTCCGCCGCGTAGTGGCAGGTCACGATTGCCGGTCCATGGAGCCCCAGTCCGCGGGGGCTTCCTGATCGACCAGCCGCAGCGCTTCGTGCATGACGGCGTCCTCGATCCAGGCCAGCGGCTCCGCGTCCACGACCAGCGGCTCGTTGTCCGGGCCCCGCGCGATCTCCCTGCCCCGCAACAGCCACGGACGCACGCCGGGGCCGCCGCGTTCGCGCAGGTGCTGGTAGTCGTGCAGGCGCCGGGCCAGCCGCAGCCGGAGCGAGCGGCCGCGCCACCACGGCTGCCGGGCCAGCGAGTTCGCCGACAGTCCCGGCAGCAGCATCCCGGTGAGCCCGTCGCGGCTTTCCTCGCCGGAGCGCAGGTCCGCGTCCGGTCCGCGCGACCACCGGACGTACAGGTCGTCCTCGCCGGCCCGGCGGAACGCCGAGACCAGTTCGTCGAGGTCGCGCACGACGGGCAGCCGGTTGTCCCATTCCGTCATGGGCCCGGGATTACCCGCGTCCAGCGGAGGCAACCTCAGCGGGCGACAACCCGCACGCCCCGCAGCAACGGATCCACCGGATCGGGCAGGAACATGCCCGCGGCCACCCCGCTCCGCAGGTAATCGAGCATCGGCCGGGTCAGCACCTCGCCGGGCAGCACGGCCGGGACACCGGGCGGGTACGGGCTCATCGTTTCCGCGACAATCCGTCCGGCGGCCTTCTCGACCGGGATCTGTTCGGCCGGGCCGAAGAAGGCGTCGCGCGGCAGCATGGCCTGGTCCGGTTCCAGGTCCTCGGGTGCGGGCAGGTCCACCGGTTTCGCGCGGGGCAGCTCGTCGGCGTGATCGGACAACGCTTGCAGCGCCTCGACCAGCCGGGCGGCCGTCTCCTCGTCGTCGCCGACGGTCAGCTGGGCGGCGATCCGGCGATGGTCGGAGAGTCCGACGTCGACCCGCTGGTGTTCGCGCAGCCAGTGGTTCGCGTCGTAACCGGAGCAGCCGAGGCCGGACACGTCGATCAGCATTTTCAGCGGGTCCCGGTCGTCCGCCCGGCCGGGGCCGAGGAGTTCGGCGTCGCCCAGCACGGTGATCCCGGCGATGCCGGCCAGCCGCTTCCGGGTGTCCGCGGCCAGCTCCAGCACAGTGTCGAGCAGGCCCTTTCCGTGCTCGACCATCTGCCGTCGCCAGCCGTCGAGTCCGGCGTAGACGAGCGACGACGGGCTGGTCGTGTCGAGCAGGTCGGCGCGCATGGCGAGCACGTCGGCGTCGACCAGGTCGCCGCGCAGGTGGTAGACCGAGCCCTGTTCCAGGCCCGCGCCCATCTTGTGCACGCTCGTCACGCACAGGTCGGCGCCCGCGTCCATCGCCCACGCCGGCAGGTCCGGGTGGAACGGGAAGTGCGCGCCCCAGGCTTCGTCGACGATCAGCGGCACCCCGCGTTCGTGGCAGATCCGCGCGACGCCGCGGATGTCCGCGCAGGACCCGTAATCGGTCGGCGTGATCAGCAGCATTCCCTTCGCCGCCGGGTGTTCCGCGAAGGCCGCCTCGGTTTCTTCCGGCCCGGGCGGATGGGCGAAGTGCAGGGTCCGGTCCCAGCGCGGGGACACCCACACCGGCCGGACGCCGCTCAGGATGAGCCCGGCGACCACGGATTTGTGCACGTTGCGGGAAATCAGCAGCTCTTCGCCCGGGCCCGCGACCGACAGCATCGCCGATTTGACCGACAGCGAACTGCCGCAGGTCGAGAAGAACGCGCGGTCCGCGTGCACCGCGTCCGCCATGAGGTCTTCGGCCTCGTTCAGGACGCCGCGGGTGAGCGCCCGGTCGTCGAGCCCGTTCATCAGGATGATGTCCGAGGCGAACACGTCGCGGCCGACGATCTCCGTCAGCCGGGGGTCGGCGCCGCGGCCCTGTTTGTGCCCGGGCGGCAGGAAGGACACGTGCCCGGACGCGCGGAACCGCCGGATCGCCTCGAGCACTGGTGCGCGGGAATGATCGGCCACCCGCCCCGCTTACCCAGCCGGGCCGGTCTCAAACAACGACCCGTTTCAGGGGCCCCGGAAGGGGTAATCCCCGCTGGTCTTCACCCGGAGACGGAGGAATCATGACTCAGATGACAGAACAACCGCAGCAGGCAGGCGGCTCGCTCGCGACGCCGCGGCGCACGT
Source organism: Amycolatopsis sp. Poz14 (assembly GCF_006704225.1). Classification (NCBI taxonomy): domain Bacteria; kingdom Bacillati; phylum Actinomycetota; class Actinomycetes; order Pseudonocardiales; family Pseudonocardiaceae; genus Amycolatopsis; species Amycolatopsis sp. Poz14. Next base: position 4,567,937 of record NZ_JACLHD010000001.1, on the reverse strand, counting down.
GGATCGGCGACCACGACCCGACGGACCAGAACTGGCAGGAGGTCGGCGACGAGATCCAGCTGGCCGCCCAGCGGGCCGGAAGGGCGTGGCAGCAGCCGGAAACCGATTGACCGAAACCCCGGGAACGACGACGGCGAAGAGGGATGATCGGGCAGGCGCAGGCGCCTGAACGTCCTCCGGCTTTCGCCGCCGTCGCTTTGTGCGCACCCTCGACCGCCGTCGCCGCACCCCTGTCGACGGCCGGGTCGTCGCAGGTCAGCGCGGCGCGGGTCGGCCAGATGGCCGATGCCGGGACGGGGTTGCCCGCCGACTGGCCTGAATGGACGGACTTTTCGGACGATCCTGTCCGTCCCCCGGTCTCCCTACCTTCGGAGCGCTCCCGCTTCCCGCAGAAGCGGACCGTTGCCGAAGGAGTGCGCATCGATGAAGATGCTCGTGGGGCTCGCCGCGCTCGCCGTCGCGGGAGGTCTGGTCGCCGCGATCTGCCTGGCCGCCGACTCCGGCGGCACCGACTGGCAAGCCGCGTGCGGAACGGCCCCGGCTTCGACGGCGGGCAAACATCCCGGAGCCGTCGCGGACGCCCGGAAAGCGTTGCTGAGCAACGGGAACGACCCCCGGCTCGAAATGGAGGTCGTCGACCTCGACGCGTGCGCGGTGGAGGTCGGCTGGAAGGCCGATCAGCCGCAGCCGACCGCGTCCGTGGTGAAACTGCTCATCGCGCTTGATCTCCTCGACCGGTCCGGGGTCCCCGAAGACAGCGAGGCCGACGCCGTCCACGCCATGCTCGCGGCGAGCGACGACCGGGTCGCCAGCCGGTTCTGGCAGCAACTCGGCGGACCGGCCATCGTCCGGCGGCAGGCCGGGAAACTGGGGCTCACGCACACTTCGCCGCCCGACGATCCCGGCCAGTGGGGGTCGACGAAGATGTCGCCGGAGGACGTCGTCACGGTGTACCGGCACATCACCTCGGCACGGTCCGACGACGAACGCGATTTTCTGACCGAGGCGCTGGAAAGCGCCCCGCTCACCGCCGCCGACGGGTTCGACCAGCATTTCGGGATCCCGCGTGCCTTCCCCGGTGCGACGTGGGCGATCAAACAGGGCTGGGGCACGTCGGAGGGGCGGCGGGTGCTCAACACGACCGGTCTGGTCCGGACCGGGTCGCGGACGTTCGCGGTCGCGGTGATGAGCACGTGGGACGACAGCATCGATGTCGGGACCGCGACCAAGGCGCTCACTACGGCCACGGGGGCGTTGAAGGATTCGCTTGTCGCCAACGGCAAGCTCACCTGAGCTTTGTCCTTTGTGGACCCACACGGGTGCCCAGTTCAGGCTTTGGCGCTCTGCAGTTTCAGCGGATTCTTCGGCGCGTCCGGCCGCGCGTCGATCATCCGCTGCCCCAATTCCCGCAACTGCTTGCGGCCCATGGCCGAGCGGACCTCCGGGAACCACTCATCCTCTTCTTCCTCGACGTGGTGGCGGACGTTTTCGGTCAGCACGGTCACCTTCGCGTCGAAGGTTTCGTCCTCCGGGTCCAGGTCGAGCAGCTCGGACAGCATCCACACCACGACGTGGTGCTCCTCGACGCTTTCCAGGACGTGGTCCTTGGTCTCCGGCACGGCTTCCTTGGCCGCCGGGTAGAAGATCTCTTCCTCGATGTAGGCGTGAATGGTGAGCTCTTCGATGATCGAGTCGACGATGCGGCGCTTTTTCTTGTGGGCCTTGTCGCCCGCTTTCTCGAACTCCTTGAAAAGCTTCTCCACCGTCTTGTGGTCGTTCTTGAGCAGCACGATCGCGTCGGTCGACATCGGGGTCCTCCCAGTGCGGTCCGGGCGCGGGCAGCGCAGGGTCGCCCGCCCGCCGTTTCTCGGTCCGCTGATTACCCTTTTCCGGGCCGGGAAAACGTCGTTTGCGCGCGAGGCCGCCGGGGTACTCCGATGCCCCCGACCCCAGGAGAACCTCGGTGAACGACCAGACCGGCGACGAGCTGACCTTCGGCATCGAGGAGGAGTTCTTCGTCGTCGACCGCGACGGCCGGCTGGCCCAGGCGGACGACGTCGTCGACCGCGCCGCGGAAACGGGCGGCGACAACGGCGAACTGCAGCACGAACTGACCCGGGCGCAGGCCGAGATCGCCACCGACGTCTGCCGGACCCGTGGCGAGGCACTGCAGCGGCTACGCGAGTTGCGCGAGGACCTGGCGGCGGCCGCGCGGCGGCAGAACCGCCGGCTGCTGCCCGCCGCCTCGCCGCCGGTGTCGGAGGAGGGCTTGCCGGACGTCACGCCGAGTCCGCGCTACGAGCGAATCGGCGAGCATTTCGGGGCGACCGCGCGGACGTCGCTGACCTGCGGCTGCCACGTGCACGTCGCGATCCCGGACAAGGAGACCGGCATCCAGGTGCTCGGGCGGATCCGGCCGTGGCTGCCGGCGCTGCTGACCGTGACGGCGAATTCCGCGATCGCCGACGGCTACGACACCGGTTACCGCAGCTGGCGCTACCAGCAATGGAGCCGCTGGCCCTCGGCCGGCCCGCCCCCGCGGTTCGCGTCGCTCGACGAGTACGAAAGCGTCGTCGACGCGTGGCTGCGCTCGGGCGCGATCCTCGACCGCGGGATGGTCTACTGGGACGCCCGGCTCTCGGAGAAGCAGCCGACGATCGAGTTCCGCATCGCCGACGTCGCCGCGACGCCCGAGGAGGCAGTCTTGCTGGGAGTGCTCGCGCGAGGCCTGGTCGCCACCGCACTGGCGGACGACGATCCCCCGCCGGACCTGCCGAACGAGGTGCTGCGCGCCCACCTCTGGCGCGCGTCGCGGGACGGCATCAGCGGCTGTTGCCCGCACCCGCGCAGCGGCGATTTGGCCCCGGCGAAGGCGGTGCTCGCGGATTTGATCGAGGTGACGTCGTCCGCGCTGGAATCGGCCGGGGATCTGGAGTTCGCGCAGGAGGCGACGGCACAGCTTTGCGCCGAGGGCTGCGGCGCGGACCGGCAACGGCGGCGGTTCGCTGAGCGGGGGCGGGGCGAGGATGTTGTGGACTTGCTCGCGGGCAATCCCTGACCGCCAGGCCCGTCAGCAACACCGCTCTGGCCGAGCTGACCTCATCCGAGATCCGCGCAGGAACCCACAGCGCAACTGTGCGCCGAAGGCTGCGGCGCGGACCGGCAACGGAACCGGTTCCCAGAGCGAGGCCGCGGCGAGGATGTCGTGGACTTGCTCGCGGGCGCTCCCTGACCGCCAGGCCCGTCAGCGCCGATGCGCCCACGCCGCAGCCAAGCAATAAACACCGAAGGCCGCGAGACCGAGCGCCACCACCGTCAGCAGCACCGCGCCGAACGGCTGGGCGGCGAGGGTTTTCAGGCTGGCATCCAACCCGCCCGCCTGTTTCGCGTCGGAGCGGAAACCGGCGTAGCCCAGCAGGAACGCGGTCACCGCGAAAACGACTGCCTTCGCCAGGTACCCGGTGCTGCCCAGCCATCCGACCCAGCGGCGGGTCTTGCCGGGCAGCCCGGCAAGGTCGAGATCCTCGAGGAAACTCTGCTTCACGCCCTTGACCCCGGCCGCGACAGCGACGCCGAGCACGATCGCGGCGGCGGCCACCACGAGTGCGGGACCGGCGGGCAACTGGAGCAGCTTCGCGGTGAATTCCTGCTGGGTCTGGTCGCTCGAACCACCGCCGCCCTGGCCCGCGGCGAGGCGGAAGGCGGTGGCGCCGATTGCGAGCACGACGATTCCTCGCGCGGCGGCACCGAACCGTTTGCGCGTCCGTTTTCCGCCGCTGGTCCAGGTGTATCCGGTCGCGGCCATCAGGAACTGCCACAGCCCGAACGCGACGAGGCCAGCCGCGAGCACCCACAGCAGGACCTGGCCGAACGCCGTCGACCCGACCTCTTGCAACGCGCCCTTCTGGTCGGGCTGTCCGCCGCTGCCGAAGGCGACCCGCAGGGCGAGGTAGGCGAGGATGAGGTGCACGAGCGCGTAACAAACCATTCCGGCCCGGCCGAGGAGCTGGGCGGTGTCGGTCTTTTCGCCTCGGGCGACCTTGGCGGCGATCCGGTTCATGGGGTGGGGATACCCGCTGTTGCCCCCGCTGCCACTGGGCCAGGTGGCGCAATCCGCCACCTCGGTGAGCCACGCTCACGGAGGGTAAGTCCACAGAGGACGCGCTCGCTTGAGCCAAGGCGGGACCGGGACCGGCTGCGCGGTTCTGCGGCGCGTGCGCGCGTTCAGAACGGCGTCGTCGAGACTGCGCATGACGGGCAGCACGCGGTTGAGACCCAGCAACGCCAGCGGGCGCAGCACAGCCCGCTGTTGCGCGACCACCGCGAACCGCACCCCGGAGCCGCGGGCGTTCTCGGCCAGTTCGGCGAGGGATTTCAGGACCCGGGCGGAGCAGAACGGCACCTCGGTCAGGTCTACGAGCAGGGCAGGCGGCCGCAGCCCGAGTTCACCGGACACGATCCGGCGGAGCCGGGGAACGTCGGCGGCGTCGAGGTCCCCGGCGAGGGTGACCACAGTCGACTTCGCGGTGCGGGCGAGCGTCGTCGCGGGGCGGCCGGCCGGGCACACGACGGTCAGGCTCAACGGCGGGGCGTTGCCGTGCATGATTTTCGTTCCCTCCTCGCGAAAAGCGGGGCGGGGACCGGGAACACGCGGGGCCGGGCCTGCGGTCGGAACGCCCCCTCGTTCGGCTGGTCGGGTGCGGCGAGACCGGCGATGCCGCCAACATACCTTCGGGGCGCCCGTTTTGTGCAACCCTGCCTCACCCGGCCGGCGGTACGCGACGGCGTCAGGCGTCCTCGATCCGCCGGTCGATTTCGCGGATCACAGCAAGGCTGCCGTACTCCGCGTTCGACAGCACCGCCACGTCGAGGTCCGCCGCGGGATAGCGGCGTGCGATGCCGCCGGCGCCGGCGTTGCCGCCGTCCTTGTAGTAGTTCCGCACCGAACCGTCCGGCCGCACGGTGAACTCCAGCCCGAAGCCGAACCACACGTCGCCGTCCTCGGCGCGATGGTGCAGCACCTGCGGGGTGAGGAACTGCTCGGTGCGCGCGGCCGACAGGAGTTCGCCGCCGCGCACGGCGCGCAGGAACCGCACCAGGTCGTCAACGGTCGCGTGCGCCCCGCCGTCGGGCGCGCCGATCGGCGGATAGCTGAAGATGTTCTGCCGCCACCCGGTGATCCGCCCCTCGGCATCGACGACCGGATCCCAGCCTTCGGCGACGTCCGGCACCGCTTCCCGGCGGTCGAAGAAATCCGACGCGGTCATTCCCGCCCGCGCGAAAACCGCGCCGCGGATGTGGTCGCGGTAGCCGACTCCAGTGATTTCCTCGATCGCCAAACCGACGAGGAGGTACCCGGCATTGCAGTACCGGCAGCCCTCCCCCGGCGGGAAATTCGGTGGCTTGGCGGCGAAATTCGGCAAATGGTCGCGCGTCCGGGTCACCGCATAGACCGGCTTGTCGACCCACAGCGCCTCGTAGCTTTCACCGGCCTCCTCGTCCGCGTCGTCGGCGATGCCGGAGGTGTGCGTGAGCAGATGCCGCACGCTCACCCGAGGCGAGATCGTCGTTCCGGTCAAGTCGACGATCTCGGTGATCGGCGTGTCCAGCTCCAGCCGTCCTTCGTCCACCAGCTGCAAAGCGGCCACCGCGGTGAAGAGCTTGGTAATGGACGCAGTGTCGAACCGGAGGGCAAGCCGGTTCGGCACCGCCCACCGGCGGCTGGCCTGCCCGTAGGCCCCCGAAAACACTACGCGCTCGCCGCGGCGGATCAGCACCGCCCCGGAGAACTTGCCGGCTGCGGCTCGGGCGCTCAGCCAGGCGTCGAGGCCGGTGAAAGACATTCTCCGAAGGTAGCTCATCCCACCGTGACCACCCGCGCCCAATCGGGCGGGGCCTCCGGCCGGTCGTCGGGGTCGTTTTCGTTCACCTGATGTTCCCGGCGGAACAGGCCCACCACCGTCCGGCACGGCGGTTTCGTGGCGGGCCAAGGGGTTTGGCCATCGGTCAACGCCACGAGCACGTCCGGGCGCGGGCTGCCCTTCAGCGCTTCAGCGAAGCCGGCGCACAGATCCGTGCCGCCGCCGCCCAGCAACGGGAGTCCCTCGTCTCGGCACAACTGCGTGACATACGCGGCGGCGTCGCACGACAGCACCGAAACCAGATCGCGTCGACCGCCGACCGCGCGGACGATCTCGGCGATTTCGAGGATCGCGCTGCCCAATTCGGCGTCGCTCACCGAGCCGGAAGTGTCGACGATGACGCAAACGTGCGGCGGGCGGCGGCGCAGGCTCGGCAGGACGACGCCGGGCAGGCTGGCCGATCTGCGCGCGGGACGGCCGTAGGTGTAGTCCTCGCCCGCGCCGGAAATAGCCGATCGGAGGGCCGCGCCCAGCAGTTTCCGCCACGGTTGCGGCGGGTGGAACGCTTCCTCGGCCCAGCGTTTCCATCCCGCCGGGACCGCGCCGGGGTTGCCGTTGATGCCTTGCGCGACGCGGAACCGGACGGCGTCTCGTTCCTGCTCGCTGAGTGCGTTCGCGCCGTCCGGGCCCAGCTCCCATTCCCGGTCCAGGCCGTCGGCGCCGCTGCCGCAGTCGAGCCAGGCGTAACCCGCGGTGTACGGGCCGAGGCGGAATTGCGTCAGGTATTCCTCCATCAGCTCCCCCTCGCGCAGCCTGAGGAACTGCGGGTCGACGGCGCCCTCGGGCCGGACCAGGCCGTCGCCGAAGACGTCGTCGTTGATTTCGCAGTCGGCGGCGATGTTCATCCGCAATCGCTCCCCCGGCCCGGTGAGCTCGTGTTCCGCGGCGAAGCGGTCGCTGCGGCCGTGGTGGTCGCGCAGCAGGTGGGAGACCTCGTGCACCCAGACCCCGGCCAGCTCCTCCAGCGGCATGCGGTCCACGAAACCCGGCGACACGTAGCAGCGCCAATGGCGGTCGACGGCCATCGTCGGCACTCTCCGTGACTCCACCACATGCAAGGCGAACAGCGCAGTCGCCAGATACGGTCGCTGCCGGACGGCGTACAGCCGCGCGGCGTAGAGCTTCTCCTCGTCCATCACTTCTCCCCCGCGCGGTCCGCGCGCCGGGACAAGGCGACCGCTCCGGAAAGCCGCTCGATCGCCGGTGGGACCTGCCAGTCGTCGCGGCGCAGCGAGGCGAGTGTCGACGCGGGCACGACCACCAGGTCCGGCGCACCGGTTTCCAGTGCCAGCACCAGCAGTGCCCACGCAGCGTCCCAGCGGGACTGATCCGGTCGTTTCCGTACCGCTTCCACCACACCGTCGAGCACGGTCTGGCGGAGGTCGCCGCGTTCGGGCAAGACGGCTGTGTGCGGGTTCGCGAGCAAGGTTTCCGGGTCCGGCAAGTCCATCCGGTCGAGGCTGGCCAGCAGCTCCAGACCGGGTCCGTCGCCGACCGTGCCGCGCACCAGCATGGACAGCACTTCCCGGGAGGCGCCCGCGGCGGTGGCGAAGGCGATCAGGCGCAGGGTCATTTCCCAGCTGCGCGGCGAAGGCCACGGACCGCCGCGGCGGGTTTCGCTCTTCGGCAGTTGGTGCACGAGGCCGGGCCGCGCGGTCAGCAGCCCGCAGACCGCGCGGCGGGCGAACATCACGGCGTCCGGCAGCAGCACTGGGTCTAGCTGGGGCAATGCTGCCTTCGGCCATGTCCCGCCGAGTCCGCGCACCACGACGTCGTGGTCGTAGGTCCACTGCAGGTGCACGAACCGGTTGGCCAGCGGCGGGCTCAGTTCCCAGCCGTCGGCCGCGGAGGAACGCGGGTTCGCGGCGGCCACGATCCGGACGCCCGGCGGAAGCCGCAGCGCGCCGACCCGTCGCTCGAGCACGACCCGCAGCAGCGCGGCCTGGACGGCGGGCGGCGCGGTGGAAAGCTCGTCCAGGAACAGCAATCCCTGCCCCGCTTGGACCAGGCGCACGGCCCAGTCCGGCGGAGCCATCGGCACGCCCTGCACGGCGGGGTCGTCGCCGACCACCGGCAGGCCGGAGAAGTCGGACGGTTCGTGCACGCTGGCGATCACCGTCGTCAGCGGGAGTTCGAGCGCCTCGGCGAGGTGGTTCAGCGCGGCGGTCTTGCCGATGCCGGGCTCGCCCCACAGCAGCACCGGCAGATCGGCGGACACGGCCAGCGTCAAGGCTTCCAGCTGACCGTCCGGGCGCGGTTCGGTTTTCGTGTCGTCCAGCAGGGCGAGCAGATCGGCGGCGACGTCCAGCGGGCGTCGGGTTTCACCGGAAATTTCCATGGCAGCAGACAGTTTTGATCACCTTTGGGGTTGGTTCAGCGAGTGGCGGCGGCGCGCCCGCCGGGTGGTGTCCGGAGCGGACCGAAGGGGTCCTCGACCGGCGAGTCCAGCCCGGTAGAGGCCGTGGACGACTTGGCCGCGCACAGCCGTTTCGAGTTCTTCGCGCAGAGCTACGCTGCGCAGGAGCACGTCCGGTCCGAGCAGACTTTCGACGACGGCGAGGGCACCGGTGGCGTCGCCGTGCTCCAGCCGCGCGCGGACGTCCACGAGGTTTTCCGGCGACCGGTGCGCCTCGTCGATTGCCCGCAGGCACGGCAGTTCGGGGCCGCCCAGCGCGCCCAGGAGTTCCTCGCGGCGGATCTCGCTGGGGTCGTGGTCCAGCGGGACGAGCACGCCGTCCACCACGCCGATCCGATGGGTGGCGCCGCGGCATTCGACGGGACGGGAATTCCTTGTGTGGCTGGGGTTTCGTGCCGTGCTGGGCCGAGGGCCGGGCCGGAGTGCCGCCGCGACGAGCGGATGCAGCTGACTGGCTTCGAGCAGTCCGGCGTGGAGCAGTTCCAGGTCGGGCAGGACCCAGGTCGCGGCGTCCGGCAGGACCGGGATCCTGCCGGTGGGGTTTCGCCCGCCCAGGTTCAGGGTCAGCCGGTGCCGGGAGGTGAGCCGGACGGAGACGCGGCCGCCCGTGCTCCCCTCCGCGCGCAGCAGCAGCTCCGCCTCGGCGCGCCACCGGTCTACGGCGCAGTGGCCGATTCCGGGCGGGATCGGGCGGGTGCGGTCCGGTGGCCAGTGGCTCGGCCGTTCGCGCAACTCGCCCGCGCTGTGGCCCATTCCCGGCGGGAACGAGCTGCTCTGGTCCGGCGGCCAGCGGCTCGACCGGTCCTGCAACTCGTCCGTTCCCGGCAAGAACGAACAGGTCCGGTCCGGCGGCCAATGCCCCGGCCGGTCCCGAAACTCGCCCGTTCCGGGCAGGATCGGGCTGGCGCGGTCCGGCGGCCAGCGCCCCGACCGCTCCCCCAACTCGCCCGCGCGGCGCACGTCCCACAGGTGGCGGTGCAGATCCAGGCGATAACGCCGGTCAGGCCGAGGATGCGGATGCAGACCGGCACCGCGCTGCGAAGGCGACCACAGCGCAAGGCTGATCCGCTGCCCGGCAGCCGCCCACGCCGGCGGCGTGCGCGCGACGAGCTGGACGTCGCCGTAGCGGGCCAGGGACACGGTGAGTCCTGGACGCAGCAGGCCGTCCGGGGCGATTCTCGGGAAATGCCAGCGGAGCAAGTCAGGAGCCAGCTGCCGGAGATCGGCGCGGATCTGCGCGGCCAGCCCAGCGCCGTAGGCCCGGCTTGCCGTTCGCAGGTTCAGATCCACGTCGACGCGGGCGGCGGCGCAGGCTCCGGCCCAGTCGCCCGCGGCCCGGCGGGCAGTCGCTGGCTCGATCATCGACGGCGGCACGGCGAACTGTCGCACGCGCGCCCAGGAAAGAAGACGAGGATTCTCGTTCGCGGGGAATGGGTGCATCAGCACTCACCTGGGGCGAACGGAACCTCCGATCTGTACGAGTAGGCGTTCATCACACCCGAGCGTAGCAGGATCGGCGCGAGCCGCGCCGGAACGTGTCATATTCTGACACCCGTGGCCGGACGGCGCGTTGTTCCGCAGAGCGGTCAGCGGGCAGCACCAGGCGCGTCCGGGCGGCTACGGTCCATGCACGCGACAGGGAGGGAGTCCTGGTGACGGAGCCGAAACGGCAGACCCTCACCGAGCGCCGGGCCGAGGAGCTGCGGATGAGCATCGCGCTCACCGCACGCGACCTGTTCGTGGCCGAGGGCCACACGGCGGTCACTGTCGAGCGGATCTGCGAGATCGTCGGGATCAACCCGCGGACGTTCCACCGGCACTTCCCCGTCAAGGAGGACGTCCTGATGCCGCTGCTGCGCCGCAGCGAACGCGTCATCCTCCAGGGGCTCGAGGACGCGCCGGACGACGCGGACCCGGTCGAGGTCCTGACGGCCGCGCTCACCACGGAGCTCAACCGGCGGCAGGTGCCGGAGTACGACCACCAGATCATGACGCTCATCGTCAACACGCCGCAGTACCGGCTCCGGTTCGTGGAGTGGTGCGAGGGGCTCAGCGAGTCAGTGACGCGGTTTCTGGCGCGGTATTACGAGCTCGACGAGGACCCGTTCCTGCGTGAGCTTCCGGCGCTGCTGGTGATCCAGACGATGCGGCACGCGCTGATCCAGTGGGTACAGAACGGCGGGTCCGATGACTTCGCGGACATCGAACGGTGGGAAGCGCGCGGATTGCGGCTCGCATTGAGCGGATTGACCCGGCTCCCCAAGTAGTCCTTTGTGGACCGGACGCGAAACCCGTCCGGTCCACAAAGGACGTTACGAAGACGCGCCCGCCGCGTGCAGAGCGGCGATGTACCCGTACACCACACCCTGTCCGATCGTCGCGCCCGCGCCCGGGTACGACGCGCCGAAGGCGTTCGCCGCCGTGTTTCCGATCGCGTACAGGCCTTCCACCACAGTGCCGTCCTCGCGCAGGACTCGGGCGTGTTCGTCGGCGACCAAGCCCCCGCACGTGCCGAGGTCGCTCAGGACCACCTTGACCGCGTAGTACGGCGCGCGGCGCAGCGGGGCCAGGTTCGGGTTGGGGGCGATCGTGGGGTCGCCGTAGTAACGATCGTACGCGCTGTCGCCGCGGCCGAAGGCGGTGTCGCGTCCGGCGGTGGCGAGAGTGTTGAACTGCTGGAAGGTGTCCTGGAAGGAACCCGCCGGAACGCCGATCGCCCGGGCGAGTGCGCCGAGGTCGTCCGACTTGTGGGCGATTCCTGCCCGGTACCACGATTCCGGGAGCGGCTGCCGCGGGAAGCAGCGGCCGGCGAGGATGTAGCTGTCGCGGTAGCGCTGGTCGAAAACCAGCCACATCTCCTCGACCGGCGTCCCGGCCCGGTCGCGCGCCAGGATTTCCTGTCCGAACGACATGTAGTCGGTCGCCTCGTTGATGAACCGTTTCCCAGTCTGGTCGACGATGAACGAACCCGGCAGCGAACGCTCCGCGAGCATGACCGCCGGGGAGCCGCCCGGGACCGGGGCGAAGGCGGGGAACCACCAGGCCTGGTCCAGCAAAGCGGTGCCCGCGCCGAGTTCCTGGCCGGCGAGGATGCCGTCGCCGGTGTTGCCTTCCGAGCCCAGGCTGTAGTCGCCGAGCCGAGGCGACTGGAACTTGTGCCGTGCCTCGACGTCGTGGTCGAAGCCGCCCGCGGCCAGGACGACGCCGCGCCGGGCCTGCACGGTGACTTCGCGATCCCCTTGTCGCAGAACGGCTCCGGTGACCCGGTCGCCGTCGCGCAGCAGGCGGACAAGGGCAGTCTCTGTCCACACGGGAATGCCCGCGCGCAGCACGCCCGCGAACATCCCGGCCGCCAGCGCTTGCCCGCCCGCGAGATAGTCGCGGCCGATCAGCATGCCGCCGATGCCCAGCGCGGCCCGGGCGAAGATCCGCGGCAACGCCTTGAGCGGCTTGCGCGCCACCAGGTTCATCCACTTGTAGTCCGCGCCGGTGACCGGCATCGGGACCGGCGCTTCCATCACGCCGGGACGCAGCCTGGGGCGCTCGTCGCCGAGGACGGAGGCGTTGAACGGGCGGCATTCGCACGTCCGTCCTTCCGCACGGCCGCCCGGTTCCTCGGGGTGGTAGTCGGAATAGCCCTTGGCCCAGAAGAACCGCATGGGAGTGGTGCGGCGCAACATGTCGACGGCGGCGGCACCGTGTTCGAGGTAGGCGCGGCCGCGTTCGGCCGGGGCCGAGTCGCCGACCACGGCGTTCAGGTAGGTGCCCGCGTCGGCGACCGAGCGGTCCGGCAACGCGGCGTTCCCGGGGATCCAGAACGCACCGCCGGAACGCGCGGTCGATCCGCCGACGTAGCCGGTCTTCTCGACGACCAAAGTGGACAGTCCGCGTTCGTGCGCCGCGAGCGCGGCGGCCATCCCGGTTCCCGAGCCGACGACGAGGAGATCGACGGTCGTGTCCTCGGCAGGCACGAGCGCGGGCATTTTCTTCTTCATGTCCTTCGAACTCCACTTCGTTCTCGGCAGGAGGCCGGGTCACCGTATTTCGCCGGGTGCGCCGGTCCCCCGGCCGAGTCCAGTCAGCGGAACATCAGCGGCCGAGGAAAGCCAGGACAGTGGCTTCCCAGGCGGCTTTCTGTTCGATCATCACCCAGTGCCCGCAGTTCGGGAAGATGTGCACCTCGCCCTGCGGCAGGGCACGCATCGGGAACAACGCCATGTCGACCGGGCTGACGCGGTCGTCGCGCCCCCAGGTGACCAGGGTCGGGACGTCGAGGCGGCGAAGCTGGGCCCAGGCCGGGGTTTCCGCGCTGCGTGCGGCGGCCGCCATCGCGGCCAGTGCCGCCGCGCCGTACATCCGGCGCGAGTTCTCCAGCGTGGCGGGATCCGTTGCCTGGCTCCAGCGTTCCTCGATCAGTTCCTCGGTGACCATCGCCTGGTCGTAGACCATCGAGCGCAGCCAGGCGACGAGCGCGTCGCGGGTCGGGTTTTCGACGAACTCGCTGAGCCGGACGATCCCTTCCCCTGGCTGGGCACTGAAAATCGGGGTTCCGATCCCGCCGATCGTGACCAGCCGCTCGACGCGTTCGGGGGCCGCGAGGGCGAAATCCGTCGCGACGAACCCGCCCATCGAGTTGCCGACCATGCGCACGCGGTCCAGGGAAAGACCGTCGAGCAGCGCGCGCACGGCGGTCCTGGCGGACTGCATCGGGTGTACGGCGCCGAAATCGTCGCTGACCCCGAAACCCGGGAACTCCAGGACGATCGTGCGGTAGTGCGGGGCGAAGGTCGGCAGGTTGGCGCCGAAGTTGCGCCATCCGGTCACGCCCGGCCCGGAACCGTGCAGCAGCACCAAAGGCGGGCCGTCGCCGCTTTCGCGATAGCGCAGCACACCGTGTTCGGTGGGGAGTTCAAGCAGTTCGGGGGTCATGGCCCGACCTTGCCAGCGGAACCGGGGCCGGTCGATCGCGCTTCCCGATCAGCGGACGCCCGCGCTGATCCGCCCGTAGCGGCCCCGGAAAAAGACCAGCGGCTCCAGGTCGGACGAGTACAGATGCCGCACCCGTGAAACGACGATCGCGTGATCGCCTGCCACGTGCTCGGCATCGAGTTCCGCCTCGATCCACGCCAGCGAACCGGCCACCACGGGCGCGCCCGAAGGCGACGGCGTCCAGTCGATCCCCGCGAACTTGTCGGTGCCCCGGGCCGCCAGCCGACGGCACACCGCTTCCTGCGACTCGGACAGGATGCTGATCGCGTAACACCCCGCCGAGCGCACCCGCGGCCACGAAGTGCTGGTCGCGGCCACGCAGAAGGCGACCAGCGGCGGATCCAGCGACACCGACGTGAACGAGTTCGCCGCCAGCCCGACCGGCGAGCCGGTTTCCTCGTCGATGCCGGTGATCGCCACGACGCCGGTCGCGAAATGCCCCAGCACGGTGCGCATCAGGGCGGGGTCGGACGGCTCGGTCACTGCACTTCCCCCTTCGCCGCGGCACGTCCGGCCCGGCGTCCGTAGAAACTGCCGTCGCCCAGCGAAGCGCCGCTGACGTAACCGCCGGTGCAGATCCCCGCCGTGCAGCGGCCCGCCGCGAACAACCCCGGGATCGGCGACCCGGACACGTGCAGCACCCGCGAGTCCAGGTCGGTCCGCAGTCCGCCCAGCGGGAAGCCTGCGGTGGCTCCTCGCAGGTCGAAGGCGGCGACCGCGCCGGTAAGCGGGCGCAGCCATTCCGGTTTCTTGCCGAACAGCGGGTCCCGGCCTTGCGCCGCGTAGGTGTTGTAGAGCTCGACCGTGGTTTGCAGCGCCCGTTCCGGGAGGCCCATGTCGGCCTCGAGTTCGGCGACGGTCTCCGCGGCCCAGGTCGGCGGGACGCGGAAGTTCGGGGTCGCGGTCTCGGTCGCGAGCGCTTCCTCGTGCGCTTGTTCGTCGATCACCAGGTACGCCTGGTTGCCCTGGTGGAACAGCGTCGCCTGGCCGATCCGGCCCGGGTACGTGTCCTCGGTGACGTAACGCTGGCCCCGGCCGTTGACAAGGATGCCGCGCGCCATCATCTGCGGGTCGCCGAAGAACGCGACCTCCGTGGCGTCCATGTGCGCGGTCGCCGCACCGAACGCGGTGGCCGCCAGGATGCCGACGCCGTCGTGTTCCTCGATCGCGGCTCCCGGGCGGCCGATCAACCGCGGCGCGTGATCGGCGACCATCTGCTCTGAGTAGGCGAATCCGCCGGTAGCCAGGACAACACCAAGTTCGGCCCGCACGGCGATCTCGCGCCCGTAGCGCCGCGCGAGCACTCCGACGACTCGGTCGCCGTCCACAATGAGACTGCTCAGGCGGACGTCGTAGGAAACGCGCACGCCGAGCGCTTCGGCGGTCTCCGCGAGCGGCTTCATCAGCATGTATCCGCCGCCTTGCTCGCCCGTGCGCTTGTTGCTCATCCGCGGCACGTGCCCGCGCGGCGCGGGCCTGGCGACGGCGTTGAACGGGGCCGCGTTCTCGCCGCCGGAGTACGCCAGGCCTTCGTCGTGCGGCGGTTCCCAGCCGGGCTCGTCCCAGAGTGCCTCGCGGAAGGGCACGCCGTTGCCGACCAGCCAGTCGTAGTGCTCCAGGCTGCCGCGGCAGTAGTCGGCGATCTTGGCTTCGTCCGCGCCCGGGCCGACGGCCGCGAGCAGGAACTTCTCCATGTTCTCCGCGTTGTCCTCGAAACCGAGGGCGCGCTGGAGCGGAGTGCCGCCGCCGAGGTACACGAACCCGCCGGCCAGCGCCGCCGCGCCGCCCCAGCCGCTCGTGCGTTCCAGGATCAGCACCTGCGCGCCGGACCTCGCCGCCTCGATCGCCGCGGACACCCCGGCGATGCCGTACCCGGCGATCACCACGTCCGCGGACTCGTGCCATTCGGCGATCGCGGCGGCCGGGACGGGACGCAGTCGGTCGGTCGTCATGGATCAGTCCTTCCTAGGCCAGGAGGTCCCGCATCATCTGCCAGAGCTTCTCGCGCGCGGGTTCGGTCAGGGACAGCGCCGGGATCGTCAGGAAACCGTGGAACAGGCCCTCGAACCGGTGCGCGGTGACCGCTGTCCCGGCCTCCCGCAGGCGCTGCGCGTAGTCGTCGCCGGAGGTGCAGAGCGGGTCCAGTTCGGCGGTCGCGACCACGGCGGGCGGAAGGTCTGCCAGCGACTCCGCCCGGGTGGGCACCAGGTAGGGGCTGTCGGTTCCGTCCGGCGCGTATTGCGCCCAGTACCACCGCATGGCGCGCTCGGTGTTGTAGTAGCCCTCGCCGTACCGCTGATAGGACTCGGTGGTGAAATCGTCGTCGATCACCGGGTACAGCAGGACTTGCCCGGCGATGCGCGGGCCGCCGCGGTCGCGGGCAGCGAGGGAGACCGTGGCGGCCAGGTTGCCCCCGGCGCTGTCGCCGGCCACGCCGATCCGGGCCGGGTCTCCCCCGTACTCAGCGGCGTGTTGAGCAGCCCAGACCAGGGCCGCGTACATGTCCTCCATCGCCGCGGGCCCGGGATGTTCCGGGGCCAGCCGGTAGTCGACCGCGATCACGACCGCACCCACCGCGGCGGCCATCGAGCGGCAGAACTCGTCGTGGCTGTCGAGGTCGCAGAACACGAATCCGCCGCCGTGCGCGAACACAACCACCGGAAGCGGCCCATCGTGCTCTGGCGCGTAGATCCGCAGCGGCAGGTCTCCGCCGGGGCCTTCGATTACGCGGTCCTCCGCGATCCGCATCGCGGGCTGGTGCGTCAGCGGCGCCCGGCGGGACCGGATGATCGCCCGCAGTTCGGCGGGCTCGTGCTGGGTCACGTCCGGGAAATCGGCCAGCCCGGCCAGCATCGCCTTCACCTCGGCGCCCGCGGGATCGTCCAGCACGAACCCGCGGTACCCGGCGGCCGCGACGTCGTCGCAGATCGAGCGGTACTTGCCGAGCCCGCCGATGTAGGGCATGAACACCCGGGGCTTGCCGGGGATGTTCGCGCCGAGGTACCAGGAGTTGGCGGCCGGGAACAACGTCGCCGCCGCGTTGGCGTTGCACTCGGCCACCCAGTGCGCGACAGCTTCTTCGGTCGCCTCGATGGTCGACACCCGGTTTTCGTCGAGATAGTCCACACAGGACGCGATCCAGTCCACGTGCTGTTCCGCGGTCAGCACCATGTTCGCCAGGACGCTCGGGCTGCCGGGCCCGGAAACGACGAACATGTTGGGGAATCCGGCGACCGTCAGCCCGAGATAGGTGCGCGGGCCCGCCGACCACGCGTCGCGCAGCGTGCGCCCGTTCCGGCCGCGGATGTCGATCCGGGACAGCGCACCCGTCATGGCGTCGAAGCCGGTGGCGAAGATCAGCAGGTCGAGTTCGTGGAGAGCGTCCGACGTGCGTACTCCGTCCGGCGTGATCTCGCTGATCGGCGTGCGCCGCAGGTTGACCAGCTTGACGTTGTCCCGGTTGTACGCCTCGAAATAGCCGCTGTCGGTGACGATGCGTTTCGTGCCGATCGGATGGTCGTCCGGGATGAGCTGCTCGGCGATCTCCGGATCGTGCACGAGTTCGCGGATCTTCGCCTCGACGTACTCGCGGGCGGTGTCGTTGGCGGCGAGATTCGTGGTCTGGTCGGGAAAAGCCTTGGCGAACAAGTATCCCCCGCGTTCCCACCACTGGTCGTAGATCCGGGTCCGTTCGGCGGCATCGACCTCGAGCGCGCCGCGCGGGTGCGGGCTGTTCGGCGTGCCGCCGCCGCTGATCCGCGACAGCCGCCGCCGTTCGGGATAGCCGGCTTTGATTTCCGCGATGTACTCCGGGGTGAGCGGGTGGTTCCGCGCGGGAATCGAATAGTTGGGGCTGCGCTGGAAAACCGTGACCCGCGCGGCGGTTTCGGCGACGACCGGAATCGCCTGGATCCCGGACGACCCGGTCCCGATCACGCCGACCCGCTTGCCCGCGAAGTCCACGGCGTGCCGCGGCCAGGCACCGGTGTGGTACAGCTCGCCCGCGAAACTGTCCCGTCCGGGAATCTCCGGCAGGTTCGTCGCGGACAGGACACCGGTGGCCAGCACGAGGAACCGCGCGCTGACGGTCCGGGCGGTGTCGGTGCTGACCGTCCACCGCCCGGACCGCTCGTCGTACTCCGCCGCCGTCACCCGGGTGGAGAACTCGTACGCGGGACGCAGGTCGTGCCGGTCCGCGACGTGGTCGAGATACCGCAGGATCTCTTCCTGGGTCGCGAACCGCTCGCTCCACGTCCAGTCCTGCTGCAGTTCTTCGTCGAACGAGTAGGAATAGTCGATGCTTTCGACGTCGCACCGCGCACCGGGGTACCGGTTGTGGTACCAGGTGCCGCCCACCCCGGCCGCGCTCTCGAAGCCCCGCACCCGCATGCCGCGCGCGCGGAGTTTGTGCACCGCGTAGAGACCGGCGATCCCGGCCCCGACGACGACTGCGTCGAAACAGTTTTCCACGTTGGTTCCCCTAGGTGCGGCAGTCGGCTCAGGCTTCTCCGCGCGCGGCGGCTTCCTTCATTTCCTTCATCCAGAGCCATTCGTGGCCCCAGTAGCTGTCCGCGGTGATTTCCTCGGCGGTGTAATAGCTTTCGTCGACGAGCTGGCCGCCGTAGCCGTATTCGATGTCCCAGCCGCCGGGGACGCGCACGTAGAACGAGATCATCTTGTCGTTGGTGTGCCGCCCCAGCGTCGAGGACACCGGGAAATCGCGCGCCAGGACCTGGTCGTAGGCGCGGCCGACCGCGTCGAGCGAATCGACCTCGACCATGACGTGGATCAGGCCCGGGTCGCGACCCTCCAGGCTCGGCATGATCGCCAGGCTGTGGTGGCGCCGGTTGATCCCGAGGAACCGGATCCGCAGCGGGCCGGCTTCCGGCGGGCCGGGCATCCGGAACGCGCCGCGGGACAGGAAGCCGAGCGTTTCGGTGTAGAACTCGAAGGACTCGTCGAAGCTGGTGGTCGGCATGACCACGTGCCCGAGGCCCTGCGCGCCGGTGACGAACTTGTGGGCGTACTTGGTGAGCACCGGGCTGTGTTCGAGGACCGGCCCGTGGAAGAACTCGAGCGGCGTCCCGCCCGGGTCCTTGGCGGCGAACCCGGCCTCGACCTTGCGCCGGTCCGCGAGTTCCTGCGACATCGGCGTGCAGTCCACCCCGGCCTTTTCGAGGGTCTCGCGGAGCCGGCGCAACGCCGGGGCGTCCCGCACCTCCCAGCCGACCGCCGTCACGCGGTCGGCGTCGCCGTGCTCGACGGTGATCCGGGACGGCCGCTCGTCCATCCGGAAGTGCAGCGCGTCCTTTTCGTCGCCGAAGCCCGGCGCGAAACCGAGCACGTCGAAGCCGAGTTCGCGCCAGCGTTCGAGGTCGGTGGCGATGACCCGGACGTAGCCGAGTCCCTTGATTTCGCTCATCGTGGGTGTCCTTTCTCAGATCATCACGCGCAGCGGGCCCTGCGGGACTTCGACGTTCAGCGACGCCAGCGCGGCGGCGTGGTAAGTGGTGCTCGTGACGTGGATGGCATGGTGCAGACCGGCGTGCGCGTCGCGCCAGAAGCGCTGCAACGGGTTGTCCATCCGCAACGCGTTGCCGCCGGCGCGGTCGAAGATCTCGTCCGCGGCGCGCACCGCCCGCCACGCCGCGCGGGCCTGGTCCCGGCGGATCCGGGCACGCGTGGCGAAGTCGATCTCCTCGCCGCGGTCGACCTTGTCCCACACGCGGTCCACATTGGACAGCAGCTGCTGGCGCGCGGCGTCGATCTCCGAGGCCGAATCGCTGAGCGCGTGCAGCACGTACGGGTCGTCCTTGACGAGGGTGCCGGTCGCGCCGACGCGGTTGCGCTGGTAGTCGATCCCGGCGGCCAGCACGCCCTCGCAGATGCCGATGGTCGCCGAGGTGATGCCGAGCGGGAAGATCGTCGACCACGGCATCTTGTACAGCGTCTCGGTGACGCCGTACTCCCTCGCCGCGGAGCCGTCGATGACCTTGTCCGCGTCCATCACCCGGTACGCCGGCACGAACGCGTCCTTGACCACGATGTCCTTGCTGCCGGTGCCGCGCAGGCCGACGACGTCCCAGGAACCGTCGATGATCTCGTAGTCCGAACGCGGCAGGATCACGTGCATGCTGTGCGGCGGCATCAGCGGCTGGCCGTCCTTGCCGCCGAGCAGCGCGCCGAGGAAGATCCAGTCGCAGTGGTCGGTGCCCGACGAGAACTGCCAGCGGCCGTTCAGCACGAAGCCGCCGTCTGCCGGAACCGCGACCCCGGCGGGCATGTACGGCGACGCCTGCCAGGTGTCGGTGTCCTCGCCCAGGATCTCTTCCTGCACCTTCGGATCGGCGAAGGCGAGCTGCCACGGGTGCACGCCGACGATGCCGCCCACCCAGCCGGCCGACCCGTAGATGCTCGCGGTCTTCATGACGGTTTCGGCGAACTCGCGCGGGTGCGCCTCGTAACCGTTGTACTTCTTGCGCTGCAGCAAGCGGATGATGCCCGCTTGCTTGAGCCGCTTCGCCATGTCGTCCGGCAACCGGCCGAGCGACTCGCCTTCGTCGGCGCCGGCCCGGAGTTCCTCGGCGATCGCCTCGATGTTGTCGATTGCTGCATGCGGCATGACGGCTCCTTGTGTGTGGGTCGAGCTTGCCAACCGGGAAACCGGATCGGGCCCGGTCTCCTGATGAGTGGAACAGCGGTTTCAGTACTCGATCGCGATCTCGTCGCTGACCGGTTCGGCCTGGCACGCCAGGACGTAACCCTCGGCGAGATCGTCCTCGGTGAGAATCTCGTTGCGCGCCAAGTTCACCTTGCCTTCCGTCAGCGAGCACACGCACGCACTGCAGGCGCCTTCACGGCACGAGTACGGCGCGTCGACGCCCGCGGCCAGCAGCGCGTCGAGGAGTTTCGCCCCGGCTTTCCACGGGACGACGTGGTCCTCGCCGTCGAGCGAGACCCGCACGGTGCACGCGACCTCGCCGGTCCCGGATTCCGCTGATGCGAACGGATCTTGCTGCAGGGAAAGAAACCGTTCCGAGTGCACCCCGGCCATTCCGACGCTCGCGGCGACCTCCGCGGCCACGTCCATGAGCGGCTCCGGGCCGCAGAGGTAGAGGTCGCGGTCGGCGAACGGACGCAGCAAGACGGTCAGCAGGTTCCGGCTGGGGTAGCCCTGCAGTGATTCCAGCAGGTGTATCACCGTGAAGCGATCGGGAAACTTGCTCTCGAGGGCGGCCAGTTCGGCAGCGAAGATCACCGACGCTTCGTCGCGGTTCGCGTAGAGCAGCACGACTTCCCCGCTGCCTCCGAACAGGATCGACTTCGCGATGGCGATCACCGGAGTGATCCCGCTGCCGCCCGCGAGCAGCACCACGGACTGGTCCAGCGAGGCGGGCGTGAAGGTCCCCGCCGGCGGGAGCACGTCCAGCTCAGCGCCCGCGGTGACGGTGTCGCACAGCCAGTTGGACCCGTGCCCGCCCCGCACCCGTTTGACGGTGAACTTCATCGCCTCGTCGCAGTGCGGCGAACTCGACAGCGAGTAGCAGCGGGCGGAACCCGTTCCGGCGTCCGGGACCCGCACGGTCAGGAACTGCCCGGCGCGGTAGCCGAACGCGGGGTCGCCGGCCGGCTCCACGACGAACGAGCGCGCGTCGGCGGTCTCCTCCACGACGGCGGTCACCCGGACCCGTTTCCCGCGGCCGGTACTCGTTTCGGCGGACATCCACCCTCCTGGTCGTCGTCCCTCGCCCCGCCGGACGGGGCCTGCGCACGGTACGGCCGCGCCCGCCCGCCGGATCGCGGTCGTTTCGCTGACTGGGAGACGAGTCGCGAAAGATCTTGTGCGGCAGGCGCTTCCGCCCAGGTCAGCGACATAATGCGGCACAGCTTCCCACCAAGCGGTTGCTCGGGCTCGCTCCCGGCCCCGGGTGTGCTTGCATCCCCCGCATGCTGACCACCGACAAGATCACCCGCACCGTCGCGGAGTACGCGCGCAGGCTCGAAGCAGGCGACCCGGCGCGGATCGCCGCCCTTTACGCCGAGGACGCCACCGTCGAGGACCCCGCGGGCAGCGCCGTCCGCAAAGGCAGGGAAGCCATCGCCGCGTTCTACAGCGAACTCGAAGGCCTCGCCCTCACCGCCGAGCTGCTGACCGTCCGGGCCGCCGGCGACACGGCCGCCTTCCACCTGCGCGTGATCACCACGACCGAGGAGTTCGTGAGCGCGATCGAGCCGATCGACGTCATGACGTTCGACGAGCGCGGCCGGATCACGAGCATGCGCGCGATCTGGAGCCCGGCCGACGTAGTGCACCAGCGGCGTTCCAGTCAGTGAACTGTGACCGGGTTCATGGCCCCGGCGCTTGTTAGAACCGGAACGCACCGGACCGACAGCTCCCCACCAACCCTTTCCAGGAGAGCGCGATGACTTCTCTGCACCAGGACGAGATCCGCCGGATCGAAGCGGATTCCGCCCCCGCCCGCTTCGCCCGCGGCTGGCATTGCCTCGGTCTCGTCCGCGATTTCGCCGACGGGAAACCGCATACCGTGCACGCCTTCGGCACGAAACTCGTGGTGTTCCGCGGGGCGAACGGAAAGATCAATATCCTCGATTCCTATTGCCGGCACCTCGGCGGCGACCTGTCCCAGGGCGAGGTCAAGGGCGACGAGATCGCCTGCCCGTTCCACGACTGGCGCTGGGGCGGCGACGGCCGGTGCAAGCAGATCCCGTACAGCAAACGGGTCCCGATGCTCGCGCGCACGCAGGCGTGGACGACCTTGGAGCAGGACGGTCTGCTGTTCGTCTGGAACGACCCGGAAGGCACGAAGCCGACCGACGAGGTCGCCATCCCCCGCATCGAGGGCGCGGAAAGCGACGAGTGGACCGACTGGCACTGGTACACGACCGTCGTCAACACCAACTGCCGCGAGATCATCGACAACGTCGTCGACATGGCGCATTTCTTTTACGTGCACGGATCGCTGCCGACGTACTTCAAGAACGTCTTCGAGGGCCACGTCGCGACCCAGTACATGAACGGAGACTCCCGCGACGACTACCCCGCGCCCGAAGGACAGCCGAAAATGCTCGGCAGCACCTCCGTCGCGTCGTATTACGGCCCGTCGTTCATGATCGACGACCTGACTTATCACTACGAATTCGGCGACCACCACACGGTTCTGCTGAACTGCCACTACCCGATCACGGCGGATTCGTTCGTGCTGCAGTACGGGATCATCGTCAAGAAATCGGCCACGCTGCCCGAGGACGCCGCGATGCGCTCGGCGATCGCGCTCGGCGACTACATCAAGGTCGGCTTCGAGCAGGACGTCGAGATCTGGAAGAACAAGGCCCGGATCGACAACCCGCTGCTGTGCGAGGAGGACGGGCCGGTGTACCAGCTGCGCCGCTGGTACGAGCAGTTCTACGTCGACGTCGCCGACATCCGCCCGGAGATGGTCGACCGCTTCGAGTACGAACTCGACCTCACCCGGCCGACCCAGGCGTGGCACGACGAGGTGGCCGCCAACATCGCCCGCCAGGCCAAGCCGACGGAGACCGCGCCGTGAGCGAACCGAGGACCGACAACCGGCTCGACGACATGCCGATGCAGCCGCTGCACTGCCAACACTGCGAGGCGCGGCTGCTGGTGCGCAAGAGCACGGTGCACCAGACGAGCCTGCAATGGAACGCCGCCGCGATCGAGGCTTGCGCGGAACTCGGCACGTCGCCGATGCCGGGTCCCGCACTGGCGGGGTGTTCGCGGCTCAAGGAGTCCCTCGACGCCGAGGTCGCCGCCGGGCGGCTGCGGATCGTCCAGACCGTATGACCGCACAGATGCGCCGTGTCCGGATTCCTCGGGCACGGCGCATCTTGCTGTCCGGAGGCGGTTTACAGCCGAGCTCCGGTGTGCCTACACTCCAAGGTGTCAGATTCTGACAGGTAGTCTCAATCTGACATACGCAGTCTGGAGGTGGTGTTGCAATGGCGCACATCGAGGAAGCCCCCGCGGCGATGATCGACCGCGTCGCGTCGCTGCTGGAGTCCTTCGTGGGCGAACGGCCGCTGACTCTGGCCGAACTCGCCCGCCGCTCGCACGTGCCGCGGTCTTCGGCGCACCGGATCCTGCAGCGGCTGGTCGAGCTCGGCTGGGTGGAGCGCAAGGAGTTCACCTACACGCTCGGGGTGCGCATGTTCGAACTCGGCTCGCAGTTCACCCGCCGGCGCACTGTCCCCCGCGCCGCCGTCGCGGTGATGGCTGAGCTGCATCGCCGCAGCGGGCTGACGGTGTACCTCAGCATGCTGGTCGGCGCGGAGATCATGCACCTCGAACGGATCGGCTCGTGGCCGTCCGCCTCCGGGCAGTGGAGCGCGGGCGCCCGGCAGCCGGTCACGCTCACCGCCCCGGGCCGGGCGCTGCTCGCCACCCTCTCCCCCGACCACTGGCCCGAGCTGCATTTCGGCTACGCGCCGACCCAGTACTCCATCCAGACCCGCAGCCAGCTCATGCGCGACCTCGCCCGGGTCCGCGACCGCGGCGGCGTGGCCGTGGACGCGCAGGGCACCCATCACGGCGTGACCGTGGTGGCCGCGCCCATCACGACCATGGACGACGACGGGCACTTCGCGCTGTCGGTGTGCGGGCCGACGCGAGCGCTCGATCTGGTCGCCACGATCACCGAGGTGCGCAATGCCGCGGCGACGGTATGGCGGGTCGCCAACGGCGTGCCCACGCTGCGGCCGCGGGCGGTGCCGGACTTGCCGACTGCGGGGGTCGAGTTGCAGCTGGCCAACGGCGGGTCCGCTTCCGGCTGATCGGCCCTCGCCGGGGAGGGCCGACCGAGCCGGTGCGTCAGGCAGTTTGACCGCCGTCGATCACGAAATCCTGCCCCGTGCAGTAACTGCTCGCATCACTGGCCAGAAACGCCACCAACGCCGCCACCTCACCCGTCGTGCCGGGACGGCGGATCGGCTGCCCCGCCACCGCGCCGCCGCCCGCGCGGGTCGTTTCGGAGATCATCTGCGTGTCGATCGCGCCGGGGCAGACGCAGTTGACCCGGATGCCGAACTCGCCGAGTTCCTTCGCCGCGGATTTGCTCGCGCCGCGCAGCCCCCATTTCGACGCGCCGTATCCCAGACCGCCCGCGAAACCGGTCAGCGCCGCGGTCGAGGCGACGTTGACGATCGAACCGCCGCGTTCGCGCATCAACGGCAGCACGGCCTGCATCCCGAGGACCGGGCCGATCAAATTGACCCCCAAGGTATGCGTCAGGTGGTCCTCCTCGAAGCTCTCCAACGGGGCCTTGCGGTAGAAACCGGCATTGTTGACGAGGACATCGACCCGGCCGAATTCGGCGCGGGTGCGTTCCATCGCAGCGGCCCAGTTTTCCTTGCTGCGCACGTCCAATCCGACGGCGAGCGTCTCGCCGTCGATTCCGTCCGCGACCGCGGCGACGGCGCTTTCGTCCAGGTCCGCCAGGACGACGCGGGCGCCCAGCCGCGCGGTGGTCCGGGCGTGCTCGGCACCCTGGCCTTGCGCGGCACCGGTGACGAACACGACTTTGTCCCGCAGGTCGACGAGTTGATCGGGCACGTTCCACTTCCTTCGGCTCGGAGCACTCAGTCGCGCGAAGGTACCTTCGCCGGAAGCGGCCGCGGAGGGCATGCGTCGGCTCAGCGGACACCTGATTTCGCCGTTTGACCGGCACCGCGCGGGACCGTAAGCTCTTACCAAGCGCTTGCTTTGCGCTGACGGAAGAAGGCTGCCCTTGAAGGATTTCCACGGCAAGCCGGGCGTCGCGGTCGTGACCGGCGGCACCGGAGGGCTGGGCTCCGCGATCTGCCGGACCCTCGCCGCGCGCGGCTCCGCGGTCGCCTTCACCTATCGCAGCGATCACGAAGCAGCCAAGCGGCTAGCCACCGAACTCGAAGCGACCGCGGATCCCCTGGACCTCACCGATGCCCGGCAGACCAAGGCGTACATCGAGCGTTTCGGAGCGATCCACACCCTCGTCCACGCCGCCGGACCGCTCGTGCCGCAGCAGCATCTGTCCACAGTAGACCCTGCCGATTTCGGCAGGCATCTCACCGCGGAAGCCGCCGCGTTCTTCAACCTCGTCCATCCGGCATTGCCCGCCCTGCGTGCCAGCAAAGGTTCGATCGTCGCGGTCACCACAGCCGCGACCAAGCGTTACCCAGTCCGCGACGGTCTTTCCGCCGGACCCAAGGGCGCGGTGGAAGCGACCGCCCGGGCACTCGCGGCCGAGGAAGGCCGGTTCGGCGTCCGGGTCAATTGCGTCGGGCCCGGAATGCTGACGGACGGGATGGCCGCGGACCTCATGGCCAACGGAGACCTCGACGACCGTGCGCTCGAAGCGGCCCGGCGCGCCATCCCGTTGCGCGCCTTCGGCACCGCGCAGGACATCGCCGAAGCGGTGTGCTTCCTGGCGTCGGACCGCGCCGGGTTCATCAGCGGCCAGAAGCTCGACGTCGACGGCGGATACGGCGTCTGAAAGGCAAGAACCCCGGACGCCACCGGCCCGGGGTCCCTGCGCACCTGTCACTTAGCCTTGTTCTTCGCCTCTTTGGCCTTCCCCTTCAGCGAACCCACCGCGTTCTGCGTCGGCGAGTACGTCCCGTACAGCGCGGGGTCCGGCTTCGGCGCCGTGCCGGGGCCGCCGAGCGGTTTCGGGTCGGTGAGGTACTCGATGCCTTCCCCGCCGAAGCTCCAGCCCGCCTTCGCGCCGTCCGGGCCGTCGGACAGATGCCACACCGTGTTGTTGTGATCCTGGTTTTCCTCGTCGAACAACGCGGTCGGCGCGATGTCGCTTTCCAGGCCGTCGGCCTTGAGTTCCTCGATCGCGGCCAGCCATTGCTTCTGGTGCACGGTGTCGCGCGCGAGGTTGAACTGCAGCATCGCCTTCACGCCGGGGTCGTCGGTCATCCGGTACAGCCGCGCGGTCTGCAGCCTGCCCTGCGCCTCGGCCGCCGCGTTGGCGCGGAAGTCGGCGAGAAGATTGCCGGAGGCGACGATGTACTTGCCGTTCCACGGCGTGCCGTTCGAATCGGCGGGCAGCGCGCCGCCGCCGGCCACGATCGCCTGCTGCGGGTCCATCCCGCCGATCACCGCCGCCATCACCGGGTCCTTCACCGCTTCCGCGGTCGCGGTGGCCGGCGCGCCCTCCAGCAGCCGCGCGACCATCGTGGCGAGCATTTCGACGTGCCCGATCTCCTCGGTCGCGGTGTCCATGATCAGGTCCTTGTACTTGCCCTCGATGCGGCAGTTCCAGCCCTGGAACAGGTACTGCATGGTCACCGTCATCTCGCCGTACGCGCCGCCGATCAGCTCCTGGAGCTTGTGCGCGTACACCGGATCCGGCTTCTCGGGCTTCGCCTCGAACTGCAGCAGCTTGGTGTGTCGGAACATCAGCGTCCTCTCCCGGGGATTCGAGCCGGGCGGCGTGCCCGGCGAGTCCGGCAGGAATGCCCGCGATCTTCCGTCCTACACCCGGCATTCCGGGGTCTTTTCAGGGAGTTCGGCGAGGCAACGGCGCGGTGGCGGGCCCTTCGAGAACGGTGCCGTCGACGTCGAATCGCGAACCGTGGCACGGACAGTCCCAGCTGCGCTCGGCGGCGTTGAACCGCACGAAGCAGCCGAGATGCGTGCAGCGCATGGAAACCGCGTGCAATGTTCCTTCCCGGTCGCGGTAAACGCCTTTGCGACCGTGTCCGTCCGCCAGCACTTTCGCCTGGTCCACGGCGATGTCGTCGGTGCTTTTCGCGTCGGCTTGCGCGAGCCGGTCGCCGACGAAGTCCTTCGCCACCTTCGCGTTCTGCTGCATCAGCTTCGATGCCGACTTCAGCGAAATCCGTTGCGGGGAAAAGAGGTCCCGATGCGGATTGGCCGATCCGGTGATCCCGTCGGCCACCACGGTCGCCGCCGCGGTCCCCATCGCCAGGCCCCATTTTCCGAATCCGGTCTCGACCCACAGCTTCCGTGCGCCCGGGAAGTACGGCCCGGCGATCGGAATGCTGTCGTAGGCCTTCGGGTCCTGCGCGGACCACCGGTGCGTGACCTCGTCGACGTCGAAGTGGCGCGCAGCGAATTCGCCCAGCTCGGTGTACCGCGCGAAGTCGACCGGGTCGCCCGCCGGATGTCCTTGCCCGCCGAGGATCAGCCGGTCTTCATAGGAGGCGAAAGACCACAATGGACTCCCGGCGCTGATCGCCAGCTCCTGCGGCGGCTTGCCGGATTTCAGGGTCGCGGCGACGCAATACGACCGTTGGACCTCCAGCCGGGGGAAGAACAGCCCGCGGTCGAGGATCGGGTAATGCGTTGCGACGACCACGTTTTCGGCGTCGAGCGCACCGTCCTCGGTCGTGATGCGGTACGGCGGCGCCGCGCTGACCTGCCGGACGCGACTGTTCTCGAAGACGCGACCGCCCTCGGCCTCGACCGCATCGGCGAGCCCGCGCACGTAGTCGGCCGGATGGAGCGCGAGTTGCCCGAGCAGCCGCACCGCACCGCGCACCGGGACCGGCAGATCGAGCGTGGTCGTCCATTCGACCGGAAGACCCGCCTGCGTCGCGGCCTCATACTCCGCTCGCACGGTGTCCACCTCGTCGGCGTCCATCGCGAACGTCGCGGCAGGCAGCCTCCGCAGGCCGCAGTCAATGGGTTCGGCCAGCTCCGCGACCAGTTCGACCCCGGCCAGCGCCGCCTCGGCGTAGGCCGTCGCGGTGGCCGCGTCGTGCTCGCCGAGGAGCGTCGAGTACACAGTGGACTGCAACGCGGTGACCTTCGCGGTGTTGTTGCCGCTGGCCCCCTCCGCGATGCGCCCCGATTCGAGGACGGCCACGTGCACGCCTCGCCGGGCGAGCAACAACGCGGTGGTCATCCCGGCGATGCCGCCGCCGATGACGGCGCCCTCGGCGCGTTCCCGCCCGCGCAAGGACGACCGGCCGGTCGCCGACGCGGTCGCGAGCCACAAGGACTGATCTGCGGTGGTGGTCATCAGAGGCTCCTCCGGGTGCCCATCGGGAGGACGCCGAGCACGATCATCGCCACCGCCAGGCCGAGGTGCAGCCAGTTGTCGGCGGTGTTGACCGGGATGAAGTTCGCTGAACTGCCGTGGTCGATCACCAGCCCGTACACCCACAGCGCCAGGTAGACCACCCCGCCGACGACGAGGAAGTTCTTCGCCCCGGCCGGCGTGCGGGCCAGCGCGAGCCCCGCGACGCCGAAGGCCAGGTGCACGACGTTGTGCAGGATCGACACGCTGAACAGCCCGAGCAGCAGCGCGCCCGAATGGTGCCCGGCACCGGCGAGCTGGTCGTAATGCGTGGTGACGCCCGGGATGAACCCGAGGATGCCCACGAGCAGGAACACCGCCCCCACACCGGCGGCGACGAGCTGGCGCGGCGTGCGCCGCACGACGGCAGTACTCATGACCGGAGCCCTCCCTGAATCCCCCGCACCGGGTCCGGCGCGGAGATATCCGGATAACCGGTGCGGGACCGGGCAAACCTCGGCTGCCGGTCGCGCGTCCGGAATCCGGTTTGAAGCCCGCCGCCGCGGGCAACCGCGAGCATGCGGTTACGGCGGAGCGAGCTGTCCTCGCCAGGCATTAAGCGGCAGCGACGCGGCCGCGGCTTCCGGTACCTCGCGCCGGATGGCTCCCCGGTGACCGACTCCGAGGTGCTCGACCGCATCCACGATCTCGTGATCCCGCCCGCGTGGCGGCGGGTGTGGATCTGCCCCCATCCGACCGGGCACATCCAGGCGGTCGGAACTGACAACGCGGGCCGTCGCCAGTACCTCTACCACCCCGAATGGCGTCGAGCGCGCGAGGAGAAGAAGCACGACCGGGTGCTCACCCTGGCCGCGGAACTGCCGAACGTCCGCGCCGCCATCCAGGAGGATCTGCGCCGGCGCCACCTCGACCGTCGGCGAGTCTCGGCCGCCGCGCTGCGGATGATCGACCGGGGCGTCTTCCGCAGCGGTGGCGAGGAGTACGCCGAAACCAACGGTCCCCACGGCGCGACCACGCTGCTGCGCGAACACGTGAAAATCAGCGGCGACGAGCTGACCTTTTGTTATCCCGCCAAAAGCGGCCTGGTCCGGTCGCTGAGCATGCGCGACGGCGAACTCGCCGCCGTCCTCAAGTCGCTCCGCCGCTGCCGCACCGGCACCACGCGCCTGTTCGTGTACCGCACCGACGACGGCTGGCACGAACTGCACGCCAGCGACGTCAACGAGCGGTTCAAGGAGCTGGCCGGCGAGGAGTTCACGGTGAAGGACCTGCGGACCTGGCACGCGACGGTGCTCGCTGCGGTCTCCCTCGCCGCGCGGGAGGCACCGACGTCCCAGCGCGGCCAGGCGAGGGCCGAGACCGCGGCGATGAAAGAGGTCGCGGAGGAACTCGGCAACACGCCTGCCGTCGCCCGGCGCTCGTACGTCGACCCGCGCGTGCTGCGGGAATTCGAGCGGCACAGCACGATCCACCGCGCGGTGCGGAAGGCCGATGCGGACGGGCTCGCGGAGGAGGAGCTGCGGAAGCGGATCGAGAAGGCAGTCATCCGGCTGTTGCGGCGAGCCCCGTGACGATTCGGGTCTTCAATCATATGTACCACTAATGGTATGTTGCGCTCATGACTCTAGCCGGAAAGACCGTCCTCATGTCCGGCGGCAGCCGCGGCATCGGCCTGGCCATCGCGACCCGCGCGGCGCGGGACGGGGCGAACGTCGTTCTGCTGGCCAAAACCGCCGAACCGCATCCGAAGCTGGAAGGCACCGTCTACACCGCCGCGAAGGAGATCGAGACCGCCGGCGGGCAGGCGTTGCCGATCGTCGGGGACGTGCGCTCCGAGGACGACGTGCTCTCCGCGGCCGAAGCGGCGGCGACGCAGTTCGGCGGCATTGACATCGTCGTGAACAACGCCAGCGCGCTCGACCGGTCCGGCACCGAAGAGCTCTCGATGAAGCGCTACGACCTGATGCAGGACATCAACACGCGAGGCACGTTCCTGCTCAGCAAGGCGGCGATCCCGCACCTGCGCAAGGCCGCGAATCCGCACATCCTGACGCTTTCGCCGCCGCTGAACCTCTCCCCCGCGTGGATCGGCGCGCACCTGGGCTACACGCTCTCCAAGTACGGCATGAGCCTGTGCACCGTGGGCCTCGCGGAGGAACTGAAAGCGGACGGAATCGCCGCGAATTCACTGTGGCCGCGCACCCTCATCGACACCGCAGCGGTGCGCAACATCATCGGCGGCGCAAGCCAAGCGCGCACGCCGGAGATCATCGCCGATGCTGCGTACGCGATCCTCACCCGACCGTCGCGCGAATGCACGGGGAATCTGTTCATCGACGACGAAGTGCTCGCCGCCGAAGGCGTGACCGACCTCTCCGGCTATCAGCGCGGCGAAGGCGAACTGGCACTGGACATCTTCGTCGACCCGGCCTGATCCCGCATCCGGTCGAACTCCCCGGGCAGCGTCTCGCCCTCGTTCATCCTCGCCAGCAGCTTGTGCAGCGAATCGTGGGAACGCTGCGGAAGGTCGCTGAGCACGTGCTGGTCGAGGTCGACCAGCAGCTCGTTCGCCTTGCCCAGCGTCTTCCGCCCCGCGTCGCTGAGGTCGACGACGTAGCGCCGCCGGTCTTCGGGGTCTCGGGCGCGGGCGGCGAGCCCGAGGGTCTCGAGGTCGTCCAGGCTGCTGACCATGGTCGCCGGGTCGATGCGCAGGTACGCGCCCAGCGACAGCTGCGACATCGGGCCGTTGTCGGCCAGCGCCTGGAGGACGCTGTAGTGCCGCACCCGCAGGCCCAGCCCGTGCAGCCGGTCCTCGGCGAGCCGGAACACGACCTGGCCGAGTTTGACCAGCAGACAGCTCGTGTGCTCCCCGATCCCGCCCGGCACCAGCGGACCTGACATCGTTTCCCCTGCCCATCATTAGCGGACCGTACGAATCCGATGATACGGGCCGGTCACGCCCGCAGCCGCACACTGCCGTCCATGGCCGCGAAAGCGCGCCGCACGTGCGCGGGGAGTTCGCCCGGCGCGCAGTCGGGCAGCCATTCGTCCAGCGCGCACCGCCAAGCCGCGACGCAGAACTCGACGAGCAGCCGCAGTTCGAGGCTGGAATCCCCGAGCCTGCGCACGATCTCAGCCTCGGTTTCCGCGCAGTGCCGCAGGGTGTGCCCGTTCAGCGCCGGGGATTCGTCGATCAGCCGGAGCGTCGCGGGGAACCGCTGGTACCAGTTCTCGTCCATCCGGCCGAGGGTCGCGAGCATCGCGTCGCGGAAGACGTCGGCGAGCGGGCCGGACTTGGCGGTCTCGTCCAGGACCTCGAGGTAGGCGCTCCAGAGCTCCTTGACCGCGGCGAGCGCGACGTCCTCCTTCGAGCGGAAATTGCGGAAGAACGTCCGGCGCGACACCTCGACCTCGTCGAGCAGCGCGTCGAGCGGGGTGGCGTCGAATCCGCGTTCGCTGAAGATCGCGATCGCGGTTTCCACCAGCGCTTGGCGGGTGCGCTGCTTCTTGCGCTCGCGCAGCGTGAGCGGTCCGGGGTCGGTCATCCGCGGCAGTTTACCCAGCACGCACCGCGGGCGCATATGCTATACAGAAGCAAATGCCACACTGTGGCACATTGACTTCCAGGGGGGTTCCCGACCGTGCGTGCACTCGTTGTCGACCACACCGCGCCCGCGCATTTGTCCCTCGCCGAGGTCGCCGACCCGGTCCCCGCGCCCGGCGAGGCGCTGGTCCGGGTCGCCGCGGCGTCGCTCAACTTCGGCGAGGTCAAGGACGCCGCCGATCCGTCCGCCCCGAACGGCACCGTGATCGGCTGGGACGCGGCGGGCGTCGTCGTCCAGGCGGCCGCCGACGGTTCCGGCCCCGCTGTCGGGACGCCGGTCGTCACCCTCGGCACAGCGGGCTGGGCCGAACTGCGCGCGGTGCCGACGAACTTGATCGGCACCGTTCCGGATGGCGCTGACCTGGGCGCGATCAGCACTCTTCCGGTCGCCGCGCTGAGCGCTCTGCACGTGCTGCGCCGGATGGGCCCGGTCCTCGGACGGCGGGTGCTGATCACCGGTGCGTCCGGCGGAGTGGGCCGGTACGCGGTGCAGCTCGCCGCCCGCGCCGGGGCGGAGGTCGTGGCGATCAGCCGGGATCCCGCTCAGGAGAAAGGCCTGCTCGCGCTGGGTGCGGCCGAGGTGCGCACGTCGGTCGCCGACGTCGGCCGGCCGGTGTTCGCGGTGCTGGACAACGTCGGCGGGCTGAATCTCGTGGCCGCCTTCGCCGCGTTGGAGGCGGGCGGCACGCTGATCAACGTGGGCCGCTCAGCCGAAGGGGACGCGGTGCTGCCGCCGGAGGCCTTCTTGGGCACCGGGGGGGGGGCGGCACGACCGGTCGATCCGCACGTTCTTCCTGCTGGCCGATCCCGCGGCCGGCTTCTCCGCCGACCTGACCTGGCTGGCCGCCGAAACCGCCGCCGGACGGCTCGACCCGGGCATCAGCTGGCGCGGGCCGTGGGACCGGTACGCGGAGGCGGTGCAGGCGCTGGTCGACCGGAAGTTGCGCGGAAAGGCGGTACTGGAGATCGGCTGAGCGGACCGGACGCGGCACGCGTTAACCTGGCCTCACCCGACCGCGCGAGAACGACGGAACCCAGGTGAACCAGACCGGAGCACAGCCGCCAGCCGGAACGCAGGCCATCCGCCGGGCGCTCGGCATCCTGCGGCTCCTCATGGACGAGGACGGGGAACTCACGCTGTCCGCGATCGCCCGCAAACTGGACCTCACGCCGGGAACGACGCACCGGGTCGTGGGCGCGCTGAGCGCCGACGGGCTCGTCGCGCACAACCCCCGCACCGACAGCTACCACCTCGGCCCCGGCTCGATCCTGCTCGGCCAGGCCGCCCAGCGGGTGCACGGGCTCCAGCTCGCGCTGCCGGTCATCCAGCGGATCAACGCCGACACCGGAGAATCGGTCAACATCACGATCCGCGAGGGCCACGAATCGGTGGTGCTGCTGCGCGCGCAGTCGACGCTCCCGCTGCGGTTCGAGCAGCACCCCGGCGCGCGTTTCCCGTTGTACGCCACGGCTTCCGGCAAGGCGATGCTCGCCAATTCCCTCGACGCGGAGTCCTACCTCGCGAGCCTCCCGGAACAGTTGCCCGCGCTGACGCCGCACACCCTCGCCACCCGCGACGCCCTCGCCGTGGAGCTGACCGAGACGCGCGATCGCGGGTACAGCATCGACAACGAGGAAAACGTCGCCGGAGTGCGCTGCGTCGGCGCGGGAGTCCTGGACGACCGGGGTCTGGCCCGGGCGGCAGTGGTGATTCAGGTGCCGACTGTCCGGCTTCCCGAGGACCGGATTCCCGAGCTCGGCGCCCTTGCGATCGAGGCTGCGAAGGAGATCGCGCCATTCCTGCCGCCGGACCGGCTCACTCGCTACTGACCCCCAACGCCCGCGCCGTCAGCGAAGCGAGATGCGCAGGCTGATGCTCGGACAACTGCCGAATCTGCGTCCGGCAGCTGAACCCGTCCGCATGCACGACCGTCCCTTCCGGCGCCGCGCGCAGAGCAGGCATCAACTGGTGCTCCGCGACCGCGACGGAAACGTCGTAATGCCCCCGCTGGAACCCGAAATTCCCCGCCAACCCGCAACAACCCTCGCGCAGCACTTGCGAATGCTCCGACAACCGCCCGAGAAGCTGCGAGTCGGCGTCGTAGCCGAGGTCCGCGTGCTGGTGACAATGCACCTGAGTGAGCAACGGAGCCGCGGACTTCGTCAACGCGGGAAGCTCGCTCTCCCCGACATGCTCCGCGAACGTCCGGACACTGCGCTTCAGCAAGGCCGTCCGCGGGTCCTCCGGCAGCAGCTCCGAGCCGTCCTCCCGGAGGGTCGCGGTGCAGCTCGGCTCCAGGCCGATCACCGGAATTCCCTGCTGCAGCCACGGATCCAGCGCATCCAGCGACCGCCGCAACACCCGGCGCGCCGTGCTCAGCTGGCCGGTGCTGTGCCAGGTAAGTCCACAACAGACGGTCCGCTCCGGGATGACCACCTCGTGGCCCAGGGCTTCCAGCACGGCGACCGCGTCCCGGCCGACCTGGGGGTCGAAGAAGTTCGTGAAGGTGTCCGGCCACAGCACGACTTTCGACGAGGACGTCACCCGCTCCCGGCGGCGGAACCACGAAGCGAACGTCGGCGACGCGAGCTGCGGCAAAGCGCGTTCGGCGGCGATCCCGCCCAGGCGGTTCAGAACCGGCCGGAGCGGGCCGCCCGCGACGGCGTTGATCGCGCGGGCGAACGGGGCGCCCAGCCGGAGCCATCGCGGCAGCGCGCCCATCGTGTAATGCGACATCGGGCGGACCCGGCGCTCGTAGTGGCGGCTGAGGAATTCGGTCCGGTAGGAGGCCATGTCGACACCGACCGGGCAGTCGGATTTGCACGCCTTGCAGCCGAGGCAGAGGTCGAGCGCGTCGCGGACTTCGGGTGAGCGCCAGCCGTCCTCGATGACGTCTCCGGCCAGCATTTCGAACAGCAGGCGCGCCCGGCCGCGGGTCGAGTGTTCTTCCTTGCCGGTGGCGCGGTAGCTCGGGCACATCATCCCGCCCGACGCGGAGACGCATTTGCCCACGCCCACGCATCGCCGCGACGCCGCGGCCAAATCGCCGTCGTCGGCGTGCAGGGCGAGCCGGGCCCGGGTCGGCAGGATCGGCGGGGCGATGACCGTGCGCAGATCGGCGTCCAGCGGCGCGGGATCGACGACGCGGCCGGGGTTCATGCCGTTCGTGGGGTCGAAGGCGGCTTTGAAGTCGGCGAACGCCTGCATCAGCCGCGGCGAGAACATCAGCGGCAGGAGTTCGGCCCGCGCTTGGCCGTCGCCGTGTTCGCCGGACAGCGAGCCGCCGTGGGATACCACGAGTTCCGCGGCCTCGACCATGAACGACCGATACGCTTCCTTCGCTTCCGGGGCGGCCATCGGGAAATCGATCCGCACATGCAGACAACCGTCGCCGAAATGGCCGTAGACCACGCCTTTCCGGCCGTGCTTGTCCAGCAGCAGGTCGAATTCGCGCAGGTACGCGCCGAGCCGGTCTGGCGGGACCGCGGAGTCCTCCCAGCCGGACCACGCCTCGGAGCCGTCCGCCAGCCGCGTCGCGAGACCGGCGCCTTCTTCCCGGATCCGCCAGAGTTTCCGCTGGGCAACAGGATCCTCCACGACCAGCGACGAAGCGCCGACCTGCGGGGCACGCGCGGCGACCTGGCGGGCGACGGCCAGCGCCTCCGCCGCGTCGTCACCGCCGGTTTCCAGGTACAGCCACGCCGTTCCGTCCGGCAGGGTGCTGCGGTCGCCGGGTTTCCGGGTGTCGAGGGCGGCAACCAAACCGGCCTCGATGCCTTCCATGGTCAGCACCGGCAGGTCGAGCAGCGACGGGACCGCGTCGGCGGCGGCGATGCTGTTCTCGAAACCCAGCACGGCGAGGGCACGCGTTGCCGGGATCGGGGCCAGGTCGACGACCGCGCTCAGCATCGTCACGCAGGTGCCCTCGGAGCCGACAAGGGCCTTGGCGACGTCGAAACCGTTCTCCGGCAACAGGTATTCGAGGTTGTACCCGGACACGCGCCTCGGCAGTTTCGGGTAGCCGAGCCGGATGTCGGCCAGGTACTCGTCGCGCAGGTCCCGCAGGCCGCGGTAGAGCGCACCGACCGAATCCGAGCGGGCGCAGAGTTCCTCCAGCTCCGCCGGTGAAGTGGGACCGACCTCGAGGCGGGTTCCGTCGAGGAGGGCGATTTCCAGCGCGCGGACGTTGTCGACCGTCTTGCCCCAGGCCACCGAATGCGAACCGCAGGCGTTGTTGCCGATCATGCCGCCGATCGTGCACCGGCTGTGCGTCGACGGGTCCGGGCCGAAGGTGAGCCCGTGCTCGGCGGCCCGTTCGCGCAGCCGGTCCAGCACGAGACCGGGTTCGACGCGCGCCGTGCGGGCGACGGGGTCGAGGTCCAGCACGCGGTTGAGGTGCCGGGTGAAATCCAGGATCACCGCGCGGTTCGCGGCCTGCCCGCCGATGCTCGTCGCCGCGCCGCGCGGGAGGACGGGCGCGCCGTGGTCCGCGCACACCCGCAGCGCCTCCACCACGTCGTCCGCGCTGCGCGGCCGCACCACGAGCAGCGGGACGTGCCGGTAGTTCGACGCGTCGGTGGAGTGGGTGGCGAGCGTGGCCGGGTCGCCGGCGACCTCGCCGGACACCGCCCGCGCGAGTGCTTCCTGCAGTGCCGATTGCGAACGGGCTCGGGCCGGCATGGGCGTCTCCTGGGAAATCGGGGGTTCACAGCGCCGCGGTCGCCGGGCTACCGTGAAGGCTCGCCACATAGTGGATATAGCTTCCACATGTTGTCAACATCGACGTGAGGAGTGGTCTCCTTGACCGACATGCCCCGCAACGAAAGCGTCTTCACCTGGGCCGCGCCCCCGCTGAAGTTCGGTGCCGGCGCCCTCGACGAGCTGGGCGCGGAGGTGGCCGCCCGGCAGGCCAGGTCGTGCCTGATCCTCACCGACCCCGGCGTCCGCGCCACCGGCATCCCGGACCGGGCGCTCGACTCGATCCGCGCGGCCGGCGTGAAAAGCGAGATCTTCGACGGCGTCGGCGTCGAACCGACCGACGCGAGCATCGACGAGGCCGTCGCCTACGCCCGCCAGCAGGAATGGGACTGCTTCGTCGCGATCGGCGGCGGCTCCGCGATCGACACCGCCAAGGCCGTCAACCTGCTGACCACGCACCCCGGCGAACTGCTCGACTTCGTGACCCCGCCGATCGGCGCGGGCAAGGCCCCGTGGCTGCCGCTGAAGCCGCTGATCGCCGTCCCGACCACCGCGGGCACCGGGTCCGAATCGACCACGATCTGCGTCGTCGACCTGCTCGGCCTGCACCTCAAGGCCGGGGTGAGCCACCCGTCGCTGCGCCCGTCGCTGGCGGTCGTCGACCCGCGCACGACGATCAGCCTCCCCTCGGCGGTCACCGCGGCCAGCGGCATGGACGTGCTTTCGCACGCGCTGGAGAGCTACACGAGCGTCGCGTTCGACGCGAAGCCCGCGCCGGAAGACCCGATGAAACGACCGGCGTTCTGCGGCTCCAACCCGATCAGCGACGTCTGGTGCGAGATGGCGCTGACGTTGGTGGGCAAGCATTTGCGCGCCGCTGTCCTCAATGGACGCGACCTGACCGCGCGCACCCAGATGGCGCTCGCGTCGACCTACGCCGGAACCGGTTTCGGCAACGCCGGCACGCACCTGCCGCACGCGAACGCGTACCCGATCGCCGGTGCGGTGAAGCAGTACCGCGCCGAGGGCTACCCGGAGATGCCGATGGTCCCGCATGGCCAGGCCGTGTCCGCGACCGCCGCCGAGGTCTTCCGCTGGACCTATCCCTCGGCGCCCGAACGGCATCTGCACGCCGCGCACCTGCTGTCCGGCGGCCAGACCTTCACCGCCACCGACGGCGCCGACGCGCTCCCCCACGTGCTCGCCGAGCTGATGGCCGACATCCAGATGCCGAAGGGACTGCACGCGTTCGGATACGGCGACGAGGACATCGACACCCTCGTCGACGGCACCCTCAAGCAGACCCGTCAGCTGGCTGTCGTGCCCCGTCCGGTCACCCGGGCCGCGCTCGAAGACATCTTCCGCCGTTCGCTCTGACCCTCGGGAGTTATCAATGGCGACAACTCCGGAAAAGAGCACCGACGTCCGCCTGGTGGTCGCGTCGAGCGTGTTCGGCACGACCGTCGAGTGGTACGACTTCTTCCTCTACGGCACCGCCGCGGGACTCGTCTTCAACAAACTGTATTTCCCCGGCTCCGATCCCCTGGTCGGCACCGTGCTGGCCTTCGCGACCTTCGCGCTCGGCTTCCTCGCCCGCCCGGTCGGCGGATTCGTCTTCGGCCACCTCGGCGACCGGGTCGGGCGCAAGAAGATCCTCGTCGCGACCATGCTCATCATGGGCACCGCGACCTGTCTCATCGGGCTGCTGCCCGACTACCGGATGATCGGCCCGGCCGCCCCGATCATCCTCGTCGTCCTCCGGCTGGCCCAGGGCGTCGCGGTCGGCGGCGAATGGGGCGGCGCGGTGCTGATGGCCACCGAGTACGCCCCGGCCGGGAAACGCGGGCTCTACGGCAGTTTCCCGCAGATCGGGCTGGCCATCGGGCTCACGCTGGGCACCGGCGTGCTGGCGCTGCTGAACGCGGTCACCAGCGACGAGGCGTTCCTGTTGTGGGGCTGGCGAATCGGCTTCCTGCTGTCCGCCGTGCTGGTGGTGGCGGGCCTGCTGATCCGGGTCAAGGTGATGGAAACCCCGGCCTTCCGCACGATGGCGGCCGAGGAGGGCACCGCGACCGTGCCCGCCGTCGAACTGGTCCGCGACCGGCTCTCCCGGCGGCATCTGCTGCTCGGCATGGGCAGCCGCTTCACCGAGGGCGTGGCGTTCAACGCGTGGGCGGTCTTCGTGATCTCCTACGGCAGCGGAACGCTGAAGCTGGACCGGCAGCCGCTGCTGGTCGGCGTGATGATCGCGGCCGCGGTGATGGTGGTGTTCATCCCGGTGTTCGGCCGGGTGTCCGACCGGCTCGGCCGACGCCGGACCTTCACCACCGGAGCCGTGACGACGCTCGTGCTGGCGATCCCCGCACTGGCGGCACTGCACAGCGGCAATCCGGTGCTGATCACGCTCTCGCTGATCGCGGTGCTGGGCATCAGCTACCCGGTGATGTACGGCCCGCAGGCGGCGTTCTATGCCGAACTGTTCCCGATTTCGCGGCGATGCACCGGGATTTCGGTGGTGTACCAGCTTTCCGGCGTCGTGGCTTCGGGGCTGACCCCGCTGATCCTGGCGTATCTCGCCGGGAAGACCGGCACGACCGGCATCCTGGTCTACCTCGCCGCGACGACGGTGGTGAGCGTGGTCTGCACGCTGGCGATCCGGCAGAGCGACCTGTTCGAGGACGACGAGCGGATTTCCGCGCCAGTCAAGGAGGTTCCCCGGTTCACCTGAGCGGCGAGCCTCGTGAGCGGCGGTGCCGGTTTCTCACCGGCACCGCCGCTCACGAGGCCGGACCGGCCGCCTCGGTGAGCTGCTCCCGCAGCGTGCCCAGCGTCCGGGCCAGCAACCGCGAAACCTGCATCTGCGACAGTCCGACCCGTTCGGCGATCTGGCTCTGCGTCATGTTCGAGAAGAACCGCATGACGACGATCGCGCGCTCCCGTTCCGGCAGGCTCCGCAGCAGCGGCTTGAGCGTTTCCCGGTCCTCGAGCTTCTCGATTTCCGGATCCTCGTCGCCGAGGGTGTCGGCCAGCGCGATCGAGCCGCTGTCGTCGTGGGCCGGATAGTCGATGGACGCGGCCTGGTACGCGTTCCCGGCGTGCAGGGCTTCGGTGACCTCGTCCAGATCGAGGTCGAGATGGTCGGCGAGTTCGCGCGCGGTGGGCGCGCGGCCGAGGCGCTGGCCCAGGTCGGTGGCGGCCTGGCCGATCGTCACGTGGAGTTCCTTGAGCCGCCGCGGGACGCGGACCGACCAGGTGTGGTCGCGGAAGTACCGGCGGACCTCGCCCATCACCGTCGGGACGGCGAAGGCGACGAAATCCGTCTGCCGCGCCGGGTCGTAGCGGTCGACGGCGTTGATGAGGCCGATCCGCGCGACCTGCAGGAGGTCCTCGGACGGCTGGCCGCGCCGGGCGAAGCGGCGGGCGATGTGCTCGGCCAGCGGGAGGTGTTCCTCGATGAGGCGGCGGCGCAGCCGGGAGTGCTCGTCGGTGTCCTCGGCGAGGCGGCTGATCTCCTCGAACAGCACCGCGCAGTGGCGGTAGTCGTCGCGCCGGGTGCGGGTCATGGTCGCCGCGGTCATGTAAATCCTCCTGACAGCCGAAGGGAACGTGACTCGTGTAGTGCCATGGAGCGCATCGCGTCGCCGACGCTAATCATCCTTAGTGGACAGTGCTCGGTGCCGCAAGGCGAGCAGGCGGCGGCTCCGCGTGCTCGCCGGGGCGCCAGGCAGCCGGAGTGTCATGGCCGGGTGGTACCCGCCCGAGAGCAAGATCAATCAGGCGGCCACCCGAATGGGGGCTCAAGTCACATCGCGCCGACGCGGCAGAGTGGCGCGATCGCCGACGGAACGCGAGACCGGCGAGGCGAGCTGCCCGATGCGGTGACCGTCCCTCGCGCGATGCGGTGACGAACCGGCGAACCTGCGGAACGATGCTGGCATTGGCGAAATAGCGGAGAACGACGAGATCTTCGCCGGAATCGATTTCGATCGCGGTCAACCATCCGTGGACCTGGGTCGAGAGCGCCGAATTGCGGACGG
Source organism: Amycolatopsis sp. Poz14 (assembly GCF_006704225.1). NCBI lineage: Bacteria > Bacillati > Actinomycetota > Actinomycetes > Pseudonocardiales > Pseudonocardiaceae > Amycolatopsis > Amycolatopsis sp. Poz14. The sequence goes on along the minus strand of NZ_JACLHD010000001.1, from coordinate 4,527,239 downwards.
CTCTCCAGCGGGAAGGATCAGCTTCCGGACCGCCATCGCCCGCGCACCGAACGGCGGTCGGCGCGGCTGAGCACGCCCGAGGTGTCGCGCGTCCAGTGTCCGCCGCGGGAATCGGTGAAGGACAGGCCGGGCACAGCGGCCGCGGAGTACAGGTCGTCCACCGGCATGGCGTCCTCGCCGAACGGCAGCGCGCGGACGGCGGTCGCGCCCGGCGGGATGATCGCGAGCCGGGTGCGGTGCGGCTCGTCCTCGTCCGGGCGGCTGATCTCCAGCGAGCAGTCGAACACCGGTGCGTCGCCGCTGTTGTGCGCGCACACGACGTAGTCCTCGTCCCGGTCGTGCCGGGCGCCCTCGTCGAGCCACGCGGAGACCGACTGCGCCTGCTGCTCCTGCCGGACTTCCGCCTGGTCTTTCCGGTTGAGCAGCATGATCCACACATACGAGGCGAACCCCAGCAGCGAGCCCGCGCTCCCGATCGCCGATACCCACGTCGCGGTCAGTTGTGATCCCATTTCCGCTGATCTTCCCCGATCCGGCCGCGCCGAAACCCGGTCCGGCAGAGGTTTGGACCTTCACCGGCCGGGGTACCAAGAGCGCGGCGCGGAACCCCTTCCGCTCCCGGACTTTCGTTGCCGCGGGGACGCCGGTGGTGCCAAGACACCGCCGACGTTTCTGCTGTCCACAGTGGACTCAGGCGCTCAGGTCTTCAGCCAAGCAGGGCGAGCGCCCTTGCGCAGCGTGCGCCATTCGTCGGCGAACCGGTCCTGCAACATCTTCGCCGCGGCTTCGTCCCGGCCATAGAGGAGACCGAAGGTGAACGTGTTCTGGTTCTCACTGAAGCCGTCGATCGCGAAGTGCCGCAACGCCGCTCGGTCGACGACGGTGTCCTGATGCTTGCCCAGCGTCTGCTGCACCGCCTTGACGTGCTTGCGCCACGTGCGCAGCTTCTTGCCGAACACCGGCCGGACGGCGTCGGCGGCGTAGCGAGCGCGCTTGGCCTTCTTCCGGACGTTGTGCAGTGCCTTCTCCAGCTCGGTGCCGCTGAGCCCCTCCGTCACCGCGGTGGCTCGGGAGAGCTTGCGCGCGGTCTTGCGCAGAGGTTTCCGCAACGCCTTCTTGCCCGCCGGGCGCATCGTGTCGAGCAGCGCGGCGATCGATCCCAGCAAAGTCACGTATCGGCTGCTGGACAAGGCTTCCGTCGCGCGGGCCAGTTCAGTTTGGGAGGTGCGGGCGAAGTCGCGGGTCAGGTATTGCCGCAGTGGTCCGAAAATCAGCTCCGGCGGGACCTCGTCGAGACAGGATTCGAGGCGCGCTTGGCTGACCTCGGTGTCGCGCGCGGGGGCGAGTTCGCTTCCGAGCCACTTCAGTTCCGCCGCGATCGCGTTGGCTTTCTTCTTGTCCACCAAGGGTTTGAACGTCTGAAGCGCGCTCCGCAGCTTCCGCGCCGCGACCCGGAGCTGGTGGACCGAATCGTCTTCCCCGACGCGAAAGCCCAAGTCAGCGCGACGCAATCGCTCGAATTGCTCGCGCAGGTACGCAGCCAGGACCTCGTTCGAGCCACGCTTGCCTTCGGCGGTGTCTCCGATCAGGCGTTGCAGTTTCGACGGCCACCAGGCGTTCTCGGCCCCGCGCTTCCGCAAGGTGCGATCAAGCCGATCGAGCAGCTCAGGTCCCGCCTCGACGTCCAGCTCGCGCCAGCGGTCCAGCCGAACTGCCTGTCCCCCAAGGAATTCTCCGGTGACATGGTCGTCCGCCAGCGTCGCCAGGGTCCGGCCCGACGCGTCGGACAGACGGTGCGTGAACCGGTCGGTCCGCAGTTGCGCGACCGGACGCAGCTTGCGGTCCAGCGTGTACGCGCGGACCAGCTTCACTATCGGAGCAGGCATCGTCGAGTCGTCGAGCGGAAACCTCAGTTCGTGACCGGGCGTTCTCAGGCACCACCCGGTGTCGCTGCTTCTTCGCAGCGTGATCCCGGCGCTGGTCAACCGGAAGTCCTTGGTGTCGTAGTAAACGGTCTCCAGCGTCCGCTCGGCGGGTGCTTCCTGCGTGATCCCCTTGCCCGCCAGCTGCGGCACCCGGGCTTTCAAGCTCAGCTCGTATTTGCGTCCGGACTCTGCGCTTCGCATTCCCCGCTCCTTCAGTCGTTGTCGGCGGCGCCGGCGACGGCCTCGGCGATCGCGGGCACCAGGCCCTCGTCGAAGACGCTGGGCACGATGTGCTCCCGGTCGAGGTCGTCGCCGACCGTCTCGGCCAGCGCGTGCGAGGCCGCGAGCAGCATCCGCGCGGTCACCTTCGGTGCGCCGGAGTCGAGCAGCCCGCGGAACATCCCCGGGAACACGAGGACGTTGTTGATCTGGTTGGGCAGGTCGCTGCGGCCGGTCGCGACGATCTCAGCGTGCTCGTGCGCGGCGTCCGGGTCGACCTCCGGATCCGGATTGGCCAGCGCGAACACGATCGCCCGGTCGGCCATCCGCGCGAGGTCGTCGCCCTTGAGCAGGCCGCCGACGCTGACGCCGACGAAGACGTCCGCGTCGCGCAAGGCGTCCTGCAGGCTTCCCTGGACCGCGTCGCCGCGGTTGGTGTTCTCCGCGAGCCACTGCTTCTCGCCGGTCAGATCGCGTTCCCCGTGCAGGACGCCTTTGCTGTCGCAGACCACGATCCGCTCCGCGCTGAAATCGGCCTTCAGCAGCAGCCTGGCGATCGCGGACCCGGCAGCGCCCGCGCCGGAATCACCACCGAGGTGTCCCCTGGCGTGCGGTCGGTCAGCTTCAGCGCGTTGTGCAGGGCGGCGAGCACGGCTATCGCGGTGCCGTGCTGGTCGTCGTGGAAGACGGGGATGTCCAGCTCGTCGTGCAGCTGCCGCTCGACGGTGAAGCACCGGGGCGCGGCGATGTCTTCCAGGTTGATCGCGCCGAAGGACGTCGCGAGGTCCTTGGCCGTGCGCACCAGGTCTTCCGGCTCGCGGCTGACCGGGCAGATCGGCCAGGCGTCGACGTCGGCGAAGCGCTTCAGCAGCGCCGCTTTGCCCTCCATCACCGGCAGCGCGGCGGCCGGGCCCTGGTCGCCAAGCCCGAGCAGCGCGGAACCGTCGGAGACGATCGCGACGGAGTTGCTGCGCACGGTTTCCCGCGCCAGCACCGAGGGGTCCTCCGCGACGCGCTTGGCCAGCTCGGCGACGCCGGGCGTGTAGTGCTCGGCGAGGTCGTCGGCGTCGTCGAGCCGCACTCGGGTGGTGACTTGGATCTTTCCGCGACTGCTCATGGCAGCCGGATACCCGGCCGCGCGGCGGCGGAATCCTGCTCGGTACGTGAGGGGAACCCTCATTGACTCTGATTCCCTCAGGGTTCCCCTCACGTACCGGGAAGACCCGCGCCGGGCGCCGTCAGTCGAGCACGAGCGCCGCGTCCGGTTCGGTCACCCGGAAGCTGAAGCTTTCCTCCAGGTACAGCGTCAGCGTCTCGGCGTCGTGGTGGCGGTAGCCGACCGAGAGGTCCTGACCGAGTTCCAGCACGAAGTCGCCGCCCGCCAGGCTCAGCACGACCGCGCCGGTCAGCCCCGGCGTGCGCTTGACCCGGCCGCCGCCGAGGGCCCGGCGGAGGTGGTCGAGCACGAGCACGCCGCCGTGTTCGGTGCTCTCCACGATGGCGGTGTAGCCGTCGGGGTTGATCGCGAGCGCGTACGGTCCTTCGATTCCGTTGCACCGCAACGTGTTCACCGCGTTGGCGACGACGTGCGGATAGCGTTCCGGATCGGTGCCCAGCGTGCCGTGGTCGTACGGGCTCGCCTCGACGATGCCGGTGATCCCCGCCTCCGGCCAGCCGTGGAACACCGCGCGGTTCTCCAGCAGGCCGACCTGCGCGGCGGCCTGGTCGAGGTCGTCGAACTCCAGGTCGTCGGCGCCGCGTTCGGCGTCCTCGAGTTCCTTGCGCTCGACGGTGAACGGCACGCGCACCTCCACCAGCGGCAGCACCCGGCGCTGCTGCGCGAGGGTTTCGCGTTCGCGGGCGGTTTCCGGCGGATCGACGCGCCGGGTCCGGCCGAGGGAGGTCGCCGAGTGCGTCCAGCCGTGCGGGCCCTCGACGTCGACCATCTTGCGCGCCGCCAGGTGCGTCGCCAGCCGTTCCCGCGCCTCGTCGTCGATCTGCTTCCAGCCCTCGGCCGGGATCGGCGCGAGCTCGCGCATCAGGTGGTTCATCATGCTCCCTTCAGGCTGCCGATGCCCAGCGAACCGTCGTCCGGCGGGGTCTTGCCGGCCTTGCGCTCCTGCTCCTCGACGTAGCGCTCCAGGTCGACGTCCCCGGTGTCGATGCCCTTCCCGCCCTCGTGCTCGGCCTTGAACGCCAGGAACTTCCGGCCGAGTTCCTCGCGCAGGCCCGGGTCGGCGTGCTTGCGGAAATCGGCAAGCGCGTCGTCCTCCTCCTCGGCCATGTGCTCGCTGTTGGCGGTGCGGGCCTGCCGGACCGCTTCGAGCCAGGCCGCGCTGCCCGCCGGGTGGCGGCGGGTTTCGGCGACGGCGTCGCGGATCTCGTTGTGATCGCCGACCGCGTCGAGCGTCTCGTCTTCAGCGTCGGCGCCGCGCTGGATCAGCTCGGGGTAGAAGACCGCTTCCTCGGCGGCCGCGTGCAGGTCCAGCAGGTCGGCGAGCGGTTCCCAGGCCCGCGCCAGCTCGTCCGGGCCGTCGAGGTCGTCCAGTGCCGCGAACGCCCGCCGGAACCGCTCGTGATCGTCGAGGATCAGGCTGGTGATGTCCGTCATGGCCCTCGACGTTAGCTCTCCCGGCGGCGGCGCGCTCGTCGTGTTTGCGCGAGGCTGCTTGCGGGTAACGGGATCCGATGGTCGCGCGTCAGGAACCGGGAGCCGAGCCGCCGGACACCACCAGCCTCGACAAGCTCCGCCGAGCAGCCGGCGAGTGCCGCGGCTGCGGGCTTTACCGCGACGCCACGGCGACGGTTTTCGGCGTGGGCGCCAAACATGCGGACATCTTCGCCCTCGGCGAGCAGCCCGGCGACCAGGAGGACCGGCGCGGCGAACCGTTCGTCGGACCGGCCGGGAAGCTGCTCGACAAGGCGCTCGGCGACGCGGGCCTGGACCGCGATTCGCTGTATCTCACCAACGCGGTCAAGCACTTCAAGTTCAAGCTCCGCGGCAAACGCCGGATCCACGAAAAGCCGGCCCGATCCGAGGTCGTCGCGTGCCGCCCCTGGCTCGTGGCCGAACTGCAAGCGGTACAGCCGCGGCTCGTGCTGCTGCTGGGTGCGACGGCGGCGCAATCGGTGTACGGCAGCAGTTTCCGGCTCACCCAGCATCGCGGTGAACCGCTGGATCCGCCGGAAGAGTTCGCCGACCTGTTCGCCTCGGCGGTCGCCACCGTGCACCCGTCCGCCGTGCTGCGCGCGCCCGACCGCGACACGGCGTACGACGAGTTCGTCGCCGACCTGCGCGGCCTCTGACGTTTGCCGCTCCCGGCAAGGGGAATCCGGCCGCCATGAAAGCAGTGACCTGGCACGGCAAGCGGGACGTGCGAGTCGACCGCGTCCCTGACCCGAAGATCGAGGAGCCGACCGACGCCGTCGTGCGGGTGACCTCGACCGGCATTTGCGGGTCTGACCTGCATCTCTACGAGGTCCTCGGCCCGTTCATGACCGAAGGCGACATCCTCGGCCACGAGCCGATGGGGATCGTCGAAGAGGTCGGCAGCGGCGTGAGTTCGCTGAAGCCCGGCGACCGTGTGGTGGTGCCGTTCAACATTTCCTGCGGGCACTGCTGGATGTGCGAGCGCGGGCTGCAATCGCAGTGCGAGACCACCCAGGTCAAGGACCAGGACAAGGGCGCGGCGCTCTTCGGCTACACGAAGCTCTACGGCCAGGTGCCCGGCGGGCAGGCCGAGTACCTCCGGGTCCCGCAAGCGCAGTACGGGCCGATCAAGGTGCCCGAGGGCCCGCCGGACGAACGGTTCGTCTACCTGTCCGACGTGGTCCCGACGGCGTGGCAGGCCGTGCAGTACGCGGACATCCCCGACGGCGGTTCCGTCGTGGTCTTCGGCCTCGGCCCGATCGGCCAGATGTGCGCGCGGGTCGCGCTGCACCAGGGCGCGGGCGAGGTGATCGGCGTCGACCTGGTGCCGGAGCGGCTGGCTCGGGCCCGCGCACACGGCGCGACGACGCTGGACCTGCGCGACCACCGGCAGATCGGCGACGCGATCCGCGACCTCACCGGCGGCCGCGGCGCGGATTCGGTGATCGACGCGGTCGGCATGGAAGCGCACGGCGCGCCGATCGGGAAACTCGCGCACAACCTGGTCGCGCTGCTGCCGCAGACGCTGGGCGCGAAGGTGACCGAGAAGGCCGGGATCGACCGGCTGAGCGTGCTGTACGCGGCCATCGACAGCGTCCGGCGCGGCGGCACGATCTCGCTGTCCGGCGTGTACGGCGGCATGGCCGACCCGATCCCGATGATGGAAGTGTTCGACAAGCAGATCCGATTGCACACCGGGCAGGCGAACGTCCGTCGCTGGATCGACGACGTCCTGCCGGTGCTCACCGCGGACGGGGACCCGCTGGGCGTGGAAGGCTTCGCGACGCACAAACTCCCGCTGACCGACGCGCCGCGGGCGTACGAGATGTTCCAGAAGAAACTCGACGGAGTGCAGAAGATCCTGCTCGAACCAGCGGCGTAACGGGACGCGTCCGGGCTCAACGGCCCGGACGTTCCTCCGCCGCGCGCCGAGCCAGCCGTTCCCGCTGCGGAACCACGACGTACTTCGGGTCCTTTGTGGACTCCACCCCGGCCGCGTACACCCCGAACCGCGTGCACAGCCCGGACGCCAGATAAGCCGCCCCCGCGGCCACCCCCGCCGCGCGATGGCGACGCGCGGCCAACGACAACGCCGCCCCAGCCGCGGTAAGAACCTTGGCCGCCTTCAGCAACCGCCCGGCCCGGCCGGTCCGGTACGGCTCCGAAGCCAGCCCCAGCCCGGTCTCCAAGTGATGCTCGGCAGCCAATTCCGAGGCGGCACCGGCAATTCCAGCCCGCACGACGGGACCGTTTTCCTTCCGCGGCACCGCGATCAGCGCGATTCCCGCCCCGCTGGTCAGCGCGCTGCCCGCGAACAGCACCGGCAGCGTCCCGTGCGCCTCGTGCCAGGACGGCGTCGCCGTGTCGGCCAGCAGCACCGCGGTATACGTGCACATCGCCGGCCCCAGCACGCCCGCGCCCGCCCCGGCCAACCGGCCGAGCCGCGGGAAACGCCCGGTCAGCGCGGAGAAAGCCGCACCGGCGGCGAGACCGGAGAACGGCGACAGGATCCACGATCCCACCGACAGCGGCGAAGTCGGCTTGAACACGCGCAGCATGTTCAGGAACCGTGTCGGCTTGCCGAGGTCGTGGATCAACGCGACCACACTGGCGATCGACCCGCCCGAAGCCGCCAGCCGACCGACCTTGGCCAGCTCCGGCCGTCCGGTCATGTCGGCGAGCGCGGCCAGCGACGCGGACGCACCGGCCGCGCCGCCGAGGAACAGGTACAACGGCACATCCGGCTGCTTCCAGGCGGGCTCCTTGAGGATCGGCCTGCCGTAGTACGACCGGAATTCGGCGGGCTCGACCATCGCGCGTTCGCGGCGGGGGCTCATCGGCGCCGTCCCAGGAACGACACGACCAGCGCCGCGGCCACCCCGGCGGCGGTCGTCGCGGCCCGCTTCCACATCTGCGGCAGGTCGCGGGTCGTCACGACCGGGTCCGGCGGGAAGCCGTAGACCTCCGGTTCGTCCAGCAGCAGGAAGAACGCGCCGTCGCCGCCGACCCCGTCGCCGGGATCGTGCCCGTAGAGCCGCGCCTCCGGCACGCCGTCGTCGTGCAGCGCCGACACCCGCGCGGCGGCGCGCTCGCGGAGTTCGTCCAGCTCGCCGAACTGGATGGAATCGGTCGGGCACGCCTTGGCGCACGCGGGTTCCATCCCGGCGCCGAGCCGGTCGTAGCAGAGGGTGCACTTGAACGCGCGGCCGTCGCTCTCGCGTTTCTCGATGACCCCGTACGGACACGCCGGAACGCAGTAGCCGCAGCCGTTGCAGATGTCCTGCTGCACCACGACCGTGTCGAATTCGGTGCGGAACAGCGCGCCGGTCGGGCAGACGTCGAGGCAGGCCGCGTGCGTGCAGTGCTTGCAGACGTCGCTGGACATCAGCCAGCGCACGCCCGGTTCTTCCGGCTGCTGCTCCGGCGCCCCGACCGCCGGCATCCCCAGGTCGACCGCGGGCTGCTCGATGAACGCCACGTGCCGCCAGGTGTTCGAGCCGAGGTCGCCGGTGTTGTCGTAGGACAGCCCGAGCAGGTCCTCCCCGCCCGCCTCCGGGACGCCGTTCCACTCCTTGCACGCGACCTCGCACGCCTTGCACCCGATGCACACCGACGTGTCGGTGAAAAAGCCCATCCGGGGCTGGGCGCCGTACTCAGCCATTGGCTCGCCTCCGGTACTCCGCCACGAACTCCAGCAGCTCCGGCCCGCGCGGCCGCCGTCCGGGACGGATGTCGCAGGTGGCCGCTTTGGCCTCCTGGATGTGCACGTTCGGGTCCATCACGATCGAGAGCAGGTCGTTGGCCGCGTCGCCGCGGGACAGCCCGTTCGGGCCCCAGTGGTACGGCAGCCCGACCTGGTGGACGGTCCGGCCGCGCACCTTGAGCGGTTTGACCCGGTCGGTGACCAGCACGCGGGCCTCGATCGCCGTCCGCGCCGACACGATGGTGGCCCAGCCGAGGTGGACCAGCCCGCGTTCGGCGGCCAGCGCGGGCGAGATCTCGCAGAAGAACTCCGGCTGCAGCTCGGACAGGTACGGCAGCGTCCGGCTCATCCCGCCCGCCGTGTGGTGCTCGGTGAGCCGGTAGGTGGTGAACACGTACGGGTAGACCTCGCTGCGCGCCGGGTTGTACTGGTTCACCGGGCTGTCCAGCGTCTGCCGCACCGGCGATTCCTGCTGGCCGTACAGCGCGTTCGCGACCGGGCTCTCGAAGGGCTCGTAATGCGTGGGCAGCGGGCCGTCGGCCAGCCCGGCGGGGACGTACAGCCAGGCCTTGCCGTCGGTCTGCATGATGAACGGATCGCGGCCGCTCAGCGCGTCCTGCGCCTTCGCCCCGTCCGGAGGGACGTAGCTCGGTGCCTTCGTGGCCTCGAAGTCCGGGACGTCCGGGCCGGTCCACTTGGAGTCCTCGGCGTCCCAGTACACCAGCTTTTTCCGTTCGCTCCACGGTTTCCCGTCCGGATCCGCCGAGGCGCGGTTGTACAGGATCCGCCGGTTCGCCGGCCACGCCCAGGCCCAGCCGCCCGCGATCCAGTCCTGTTCGGAGCCCGGCTGCCGGTTCGCGGCGTGGTTGTGGCCGTCGGCGCGGACGCCGCAGTAGATCCAGCAGCCGCAGGACGTCGAACCGTCGTCCTTCAACTGGGTGTACGACGAGAGCGGGCCTTCCGGGCCGTGGCCGTTGATCTCCGCGAGCACGGACTCCGCGCTTGGCTCGGCGGTCGGGCCCTCGGTCGGATAGCTCCAGGCGAGATCGCGCAGCGGGGCGTCGCGTTCCCCACTGCCGGCGCGCTCCCGGATCAGCCTGCCCAGGTGGTAGTAGAACCACAGGTCGCTGCGGGCGTCGCCGGGCGGTTCGACCGCTTTGTGGTGCCATTGCAGCAGCCGCTGGGTGTTGGTGAAGCTGCCGTCCTTTTCGGTGTGCGCGGCGGCGGGCAGGAAGAAGACCTCGGTGCCGATCTCCTCGGGCTTCAGTTCGCCGGTCTCGATTTCCGGGCCGTTCTTCCAGAACGTCGCGCTCTCGATGAGCTGCAGGTCGCGGACCACCAGCCAGTCGAGATTCGCCAGCCCGAGCCGCTGGAACTTCCCGTTGGCCGAGCCGACCGCCGGGTTCTCGCCGACCAGGAAGTACCCCTTGCACTCCCCCGCGATCTGCTGCTGGACCGTCTGGTACGTCCCGTGGTCGCCGGTCAGCCGCGGCAGGTAGTCGAAGCGGAAATCGTTGTGCGGCTGGGCGCTGTCGCCCCAGTACGCCTTGAGCAGGCTGACCGTGTACGAGCGCATGTTGCCCCAGAAGCCGGTCTTGCCCGCGTCGGCCTCGACGAAACTGTCGAGGTCGAGGTGCTGGTGCGCGTGCGGCATCGGGATGTAGCCGGGCAGCAGATTGAACAGCGTCGGGATGTCGGTCGAGCCCTGGATGCTGGCGTGCCCGCGCAGCGCGAGGATGCCGCCGCCGGGACGGCCGATGTTGCCCAGCAGCGTCTGCAGGATCGAGGCGGTGCGGATGTACTGCGCGCCGACCGTGTGGTGCGTCCAGCCGACCGAGTACACCCAGGCCGTGGTGCGGTCGCGGCCCGAGTTCGCGGTGATCGCCTCGGCGATTTCGGTGAACTGCTCGACCGGCAGGCCGCAGACGTCGGCGACCGCCTCGGGCGTGTAGCGGGAGAAATGCCGTTTGAGGACTTGGTAAACGCAGCGCGGATGCTGCAGGGTCTCGTCGGTTTTCGGTTTGGTGTCGATCGCCGCGCCGCCGCTGCCGTAGGACTCGGCGCGCGCGGACGTCTGGTGCTTCTCGCCGCCGTGGTGCCCGCCCGGCTGCCCCGGGTCGCGGTGGCCGGCCGCCGGGGCCGCCTCAGCGTCCTCGTACGCCCAGGTCGAGTTGTCGTACTGGCGCTTTTCCGGGTCGAAGCCGGAGAAGAGGCCGTCGAGGTCCTCGGTGTCGGCGAACTCCTCGGTCAGGATCGCCGCGGCGTTCGTGTAGGCCACGACGTACTCGCGGAAGTCCAGTTCGTGCTGCAGGACGTAGTTGATCAGCCCGCCGAGGAACGCGATGTCCGAACCCGCCCGCACCGACGCGTGGACGTGCGCGACCGCGCTCGTGCGGGTGAACCGCGGGTCCACGTGGATGATCTTCGCTCCGCGAGCCTTCGCCTCCATCACCCACTGGAACCCGACGGGATGGCATTCGGCCATGTTCGAGCCCTGGATGACGATGCAGTCGGCGTTGGCGAGGTCTTGCTGGAACGTCGTGGCGCCTCCACGACCGAAGGAGGTCCCCAGACCGGGAACCGTGGCGGAGTGTCAAATACGGGCCTGATTTTCGATCTGTATCGCGCCGAGCGCGGTGTACAGCTTCTTCATCAGGTAGTTCTCTTCGTTGTCCAGGGTCGCGCCGCCGAGGCTCGCGAAGCCGAGCGTGCGGTTGAGCCTGCGGCCCTGGTCGTCGGCGTCCTGCCACGTCGCGGCGCGCGTCTCGAGCACGCGGTCGGCGATCATGTCCATCGCCTGGTCGAGGGACAGCCGTTCCCAGTCGGTGCCGTACGGACGGCGGTAGAGGACCTCGGTGACACGGCTCGGGCTGGTCACGAGCTGTTTGCTGGCCGAACCCTTCGGGCACAGCCTGCCGCGCGAGATCGGCGAATCCGGGTCACCCTCGATCTGGGTGACCGCGCCGTCCTTGACGTACACCTTCTGCCCGCAGCCGACCGCGCAATACGGACAGACGGAACGGACTACCTTGTCGGCGTCCTCGGTGCGGGCGTGCCAGCTTTCCGATCCGCGGGATTTCGCCGCCGAGGCGCGCGCAGTGCGGTCGGGACCGGCCAGCTGCCGGTACACCGGCCAGCCTTCGATCCACTGCCGCATGCCCACGCTGTCACGGTAATCCGTTCTCCCGCCCGGCGCAGCCTCGTCCACACGTCCGGCGGGTCCCGTCGCCGAGCGGTTCGGTGAGCCCGGCCGCGTCGAGGTGCTCCAGGAGCGGGATCATCACCCGGCGGGTGCTGTCCAGCGCCTGCCGCGCCCGCGACACGGTGAACGGCTCGCCGAGCGCGGCCAGCGCTTCCGCCGCGCGCTCCGGCGCGTCCGGGCCCAGCACCACTCCGTCGGCGATCGCCCGCAACCGGCCAACCCGGACGGCGGCGGCCAATTCCCGTTTGCCCAGGCCGAGTTCCCGCAGTTCGTCCGCTTCCGGCGCGCGGAACGGGTGCTCGGCGAACCGTTCTTCGAGGACTGCCACGGCGGTTTCCACTTCGGCGGTCAGCCCGGTGCCGGGCTTGCGGACGAGCCCGTCCTTGAGGATCAGCTCGCCGGTGAGGACCGCCGGGATCAGGTCCGCGTCCGGGAGGCCGAGCCGTTGCCGGAACGCCTCGGCCGGGATGCCCGCCGCCAGCGGATGTTCCCGGGTCCACGCCGCGACGACCTCGGCGGCCTCCGCTCGCGACCGGCGGAGGCGGGCCGGGTCGGCGTGCCAGCCGCCGAGCCGCTCGCCTACCTCCGGCAGCCCTAACGCGCGGAAGTCCTCGTGGCGCACGAAACCCGCCCGGCGGAGGTAATCCCAGCCCGGCTCCACCGCGGTCAGCTCTTCACCCCGGGCGCGCGCGGCGCCGCGGCGCGCGAGCGACGGCGGCCGGACGTCCACCACGTCGAACCCAGCCGGGATCCGGTGCTCGCCCGGGTCGCGCAGCAACCCCCGGTCGCCGGTCCGGAGCGGCAGCGGGCTCGCGAGCAGCAGCCGCGCGGTGTCCGTCCCGAGCGGACGGACGCGGACCGGCACCGCTGCGGATCCGAAGTGCAGCACGAGGTTCCGGTGCAGTTCGCCGGACTGTGCGCCGCGCAGCCGGACGTCTATTTCGGTCGCCGGGCGCCACGCACCCGGGGTCAGCAGCACGTCGCCCCGCCCGACGGAATCCTTGGGCACGCCGCGCACGTTGACCGCGACCCGAGCCACCGCGGACACGCTTTCGCGCGGTTCGCCGAGCGCCTGCAGACCGCGGATCTGGACGCGGTTCGCGCCGAGCGTCAACTCGTCGCCGACCCGCAGCGTGCCGCCGCCGAGGGTCCCGGTGACGACGGTGCCCGCGCCTTTGATGGTGAACGCGCGGTCGATCCAGAGCCGGACGTCCGCGTCGAGGTCCGGCGGCGGCAACCGGCTGGCGAGCTTGGCGAGCTGCGCGCTCAGTTCGTCGAGCCCTGCGCCGGTCGTGCCGCTGACGCTCACTGCGGGCACCTCGCCGAGCGCCGTCGCCGCGATCTCCTCAAGCGCCGCCGCTGTCGCTCTCGCCGGATCGGCGCGGTCCGCTTTGGTGACGGCGAGCAGGCCGTGCCGGACGCCGAACGCGTCGAGCGCCGCCAGGTGTTCCGCGGATTGCGGCATCCAGCCCTCGTCCGCCGCCACGACGAACAATGCGCCGGGGACAGGACCGACGCCCGCCAGCATGTTCGGGACGAACCGCTGGTGCCCGGGGACGTCCACGAAAGCGATCTCCTCGCCGCCCAGGCGGGTCCAGGCGAAGCCGAGGTCGAGGGTCAGGCCGCGGCGGCGTTCCTCGGCCCACCGGTCCGGTTCCATGCCGGTGAGCCGGCGGATCAGGGTGGATTTCCCGTGGTCGACATGGCCGGCGGTGGCGATCACCCGCATCGGCGGACCGCCTCCCGCAGGGTCGCGTCGTCCGCCGGGGCCACCGTCCGGAGGTCGAGCAGGCACCGGTCCCGCACGATCCGGCCGACCACCGCGGGTTCGCCCAGCCGCAACGCCTGTGCGTACCGGGCAGGCAACGCGACCGCCGCGCTGGGCAGCTCAACTCCCGGCGCGCCACCGCCGCCGACGACCGCGGTCGAATCCACCGCCTCGGCGTCCACGCCCGCCGAACGCAACGACTGAGCAAGCGCCTCGGCACGTTGGTGAAGACCCTCCGCGACAAGCGCCGCCCGCACGGGTGGTTCCGGCCCGCGAAGGGTGGCTTCGAGCGCGGCGAGGGCCAACTTGTCGACCCGCAGCGCGCGAGCCGCGGGATGTCGTCGAAGCCGGTGCACCAGTTCGGCGTCCCCGAAGAGCAAGCCCGCCTGCGGACCGCCGAGGAGCTTGTCGCCGCTCGCCGTGACGACGTTCGCACCGTCGGCCAGCGCGGTCGCAACGTCCGGTTCGTCCGGCAGCAGCGGATGCGGCGCGAGCAGCCCGGACCCGACGTCGGCGACGACCGGCACGCCGAGCCCGGCCAGTTCGGCGACGCTCGCCTCCGAGGTGAACCCGGTGACTTGATAGTTGGAGGGATGGATTTTGAGCACGAATCCGGTGTCCGGACCGATGGCCGCCGCGTAATCCGCCGCCGAAGTCCGGTTCGTGGTCCCGACTTCGCGGAGCCGCGCACCGGTCGAGGCGAGCAGGTCGGGGATGCGGAAGCCGTCGCCGATCTCGACCAGTTCGCCGCGGCTGACCACGATTTCCTTGCCTGGAGCCAAGGTCAGCGCACACAGCAGCAAGGCGGCCGCGTTGTTGTTGACCACGTGCACCGCCTCCGCGCGCGGCACCGCCTCCGCCAACGCAGCGAGGGTGCCGCGGCCGCGTTTCGCCCGCTCCCCTGTTTCGAGCGCGAACTCGACGTCCGTGGCCCCGCCCGCCGCGACGATCGCGTCCAGGGCGGCAGCGGATAGCGGGGCACGGCCGAGGTTGGTGTGCACGAGAACGCCGGTCGCGTTGAGCACCGGTCGCAGCGAGGACACCGTCGAGGGCAGCCGGGCCACTACCTCCGCTACGACCTCGCTGGGCTCGATCTCTCCCGCGCGCGCCCGCTGCTGCGCGGCTAAGACCAGGGACTTCACCAGGTCCCGGCCGAGTGTTTCGACGGCTTTCGCAATCCTCGGCTCGCCGAGCACCGCGTCGGTGCGCGGGATCGCCCGGCGCGGGTCACCCATGGCGGAGGCGGACGGGAATCGAACCCGCCAGCGGCAGGACCTGCCGCTCAACGGTGTTGAAGACCGCGCCGGTCACCAGGCCGGATACGCCTCCCTGGGGCATTCCGCCATCCTGCCAAGACCGTCGCGCCCCCGCATGATGAAAACCATGAGGCTGACCCAGTACGCCCACGGCGGCGGCTGCGCGTGCAAAATCCCGCCCGGCGAACTGGAAACGATCGTCCGCGGCCTGTCCGGTGCAGCGCCGGAGAACCCGCCCGGGGAACTCCTGGTCGGCCTCGACGACGGCGACGACGCGGCGGCCGTGCGCATCGCCGGGAACGTCGCCCTCATCGCGACGACGGACTTCTTCACCCCGGTCGTCGACGACCCGTACGACTGGGGCCGGATCGCCGCCGCGAACGCGCTGTCCGACGTGTACGCGATGGGCGGCGTCCCGGTGGTCGCGGTCAATCTCCTCGGCTGGCCGCGCGAGGTGCTGCCGTTCGAGCTGGCCGCGGAGGTGCTGCGGGGCGGCTTGGACGTCTGCGCGCGAGCCGGATGCCATCTGTCCGGCGGGCACAGCGTCGACGACCCGGAACCCAAGTACGGCCTCGCCGTCACCGGCACCGCGGACCCGGACCGCTTGCTGCGCAACGATTCGGGCAAGCCGGGCACGCCGCTCACGCTGACCAAGCCGCTCGGGATCGGCGTGCTGAACTCGCGGCACAAGGCCACCGGCGAACGCTCCGAGGAGGCGATCGCCGCGATGACCGAGCTCAACCGCGCCGCGTCGGCCGCCGCGCTGGAGGCGGGCGCGGTGTGCGCGACCGACGTGACCGGCTTCGGGTTGCTCGGCCACCTGCACAAACTGGCCCGGGCGAGCGGCGTCACCGCACGGCTGGACCCGGCGGCCGTCCCGTATCTCGAGGGCGCGCGGGAGGCGCTGCGCGACGGGTATGTCAGCGGCGGGACGCGCCGGAACCTCGACTGGGTCCGGCCGCACACCGATCTCTCCCGCGTCTCCGAGGAAGAAGCCCTGCTGCTGGCTGACGCCCAAACCTCCGGCGGCCTGCTCGTGGCGGGCGAACTGCCGGGGTACCCCGTGATCGGCGAGCTGGTGTCCCGCACCGACCACACCATCATCGTCGGCTGAGGTCCGTGAAGGGCTCCTTGAGGGAATTGGATTCCCTCAAGGAGCCCTTCACGGACGGCTGGCGGAAGCCGCGCCGGATTGGCAGGTCTCCGAAGTGGGTAGCCCCTGCCCGAGGTGAGACATGCGCGCTGCGATCGAGATTCTGCTGTGGTGGCTTGCCCTGACCGGGCTGTGGACCCTCACGCTGTCCACCCCGTCCGCACCGGAACTGATCGTCGGCGCCGGTGCCGCGGCGGTCTGCGCGATCGCCGCCCGTTCCGCACGCCGGGCGATGCACGGTGCGTGGCAGCTCAATCCGAACTGGCTCACCTGGCTGGCACCGCTGCCCAAAGCCGCCGTCAGCGAATCCGTCGCCGCATTGCGCATGGTCTTCCCACGACCCTCCGCCGGAAAGTGCGAAAAAGTCACCGTCCCAGCCGAACCGCGCGCGCAGCACGAAGCACGCCTCGCCATCGCGACAGTGGTCGTCGGCTGCACTCCGGGCGCGATGGTCGTCGCGAGCCCGCCAGACGACAGTGACCTCGTCATCCACCGGCTGCTCCCCGGCTCCTCGACCCTCGATCGGGTGACGCGATGACGTGGCTGCTCCTCGCCGCGCTGCTGCTGATGGCAGGCGGTCTCGGCACCGCGTTGTGGCTCGCCGCCCGGGGCACCGCGATCGAGCGCCTCGCCGGGATGCAGTTCGCCGGCACCGTCACCATCCTGACGCTCCTGCTGCTCGTCCAGGCGTACGGCCCGTCCAGCGCCGTCATCCTCCCCCTGACGCTGACCGTCCTCGCCTTCGCCGGAACGCTCGTCTTCGCGCGGCTCCTGGGGACCCGATGACCCTCGCCGCGCAGATTCTCGTGTTCGCCGGGGTGTTCGTCGTCCTCGCCTCCGCCGTGGGCCTGCTGCGCGCGAAAGACCTGCTGACCCGCCTGCACCTCCTCACCCCGGCGACCACGCTCGGCGCGCCGCTCATCGGGGTCGGGCTCGTCCTGGTCAACGGCGTCCACCTCGGCTCGGGCGCGATCCTCGCGACGGTCGTCCTGCTGGCGGTCACCAGTCCGATCCTGCAATCGGCCAACGCCCGGCTCGAAGCCCGCCACCGCGGCGAGATCGACGAGGACCTCCCCTCATGACAGCCGCCGTGCTGCTCGTCGCCCTCGCACTGGTCGCCGTGGCCGGTTTCGCCGTCGTCGCGACGCACGACCCGAAGCGGCAAGCGATCACGCTCACGGTGTTTTCCCTCTGTCTCACCGTGCTTTTCGTCGTTTTCCAAGCGCCGGACGTCGCGCTGTCCGAACTCGCCGTCGGCGCGGCGATCGTCCCGCTGCTCGTCCTGCTGACCCTGCGGAAGACGGGGAAGCGATGAGGACCCGGGACGTCGTCGGAGCCGCCGGGCTGGCCGGGGTCGCGGCGCTGTTCATCGCCGCGTTCGCCCGGATGCCCGCCGCCGGGTCCGCGAGCCACGTCTACCGGGACCTGGTCCTGCCGGTGGGGTTCCGGGAAATCACCCCGAACCTGGTGTCCTCGATCAACTTCGACCTCCGCGCGCTCGACACCCTCGGCGAGGAAACCATCGTCGCCGCCGCCGTCGTCGGCACGCTCGCGCTGCTGCAACCGCCCGAGAAGGAGCCGGAAACGGACGGGACCGGCTACGTCCTGCCCGCCGTGAAGCTCGCCGGTTTCCTGCTCCTGCCGGTCTCGGTGCTGCTGGGCATCGACATCGTCGTGCACGGGCACCTGACGCCCGGCGGCGGTTTCCAAGGCGGCGTCGTCCTCGCGACCGGCTGGCATCTGCTCTACCTCTCCGGCAGCTACCGCGCGCTGGCCCGGCTGCGCCCGATCGACTGGTGCGAATACGCCGAAGCGGCGGCCACCGGCCTGTACGTCGTGACCGGCCTGCTGGGACTGGCCGTCGGCGGCTCGTTCCTCGCGAACGTATTGCCACTCGGCCAATTCGGCTCGCTGCTCTCCTCGGGGACCGTTCCCGTGCTGAGCGTCCTGATCGGCATCGAGGTCGCTGCCGGGTTCGTCGTCCTGCTCTCGCGGTTCTTCGTGCACGGGCTGGAGGAACGGTGACGGGCGTGGTGTCGGCGGCCTGCTATGGCGTGGCGGCGTGGCTGTTGCTGCTCGGCTGCGCCGGGATCATGCGCAGCCGCCATCTCGTGCACACCGTGGTCTCGCTGTCGGTCGCGCAATCCGGCACGTATGTCCTGCTGCTCGCGATCGGCTACCAGGACCAGGCCACCGCCCCGATCGTGTCGCAGGGGCAGGCGCAGCCGGTGGTCGACCCGATGGTGCAGGCCATGACGCTCACCGACATCGTCGTCTCGGCGACCATCACCGCGCTCCTGCTCGCACTGACGCTGCAGATCTCGCGCCGCCACGGCACGGTCGATCCCGACGAACTGCGGGCCTTGCGCGGCTGACCATGACGACCCTGCCCGCACTCGCCATCGCCGTCCCGCTGCTCGCCGCCTGCCTGCTGCTCGGCCTCGGCGGCAAACTCCCCCGCGTCGTCGTCGACGTGACGGCCACGGTGACCGCGGCGGCGGTGTGCGCACTGTGCGTGGTCCTGCTGACCGCCGCGCACCACGAGCGGGTGGTCAGCTGGCTCGGCCGCCAAGGTCCGGAAGGCACCCGCTCGGTCGGCATCGTGCTCGTCGCGGACGGGCTGAACACGACGTTCGCCGTGCTGGCCGCGTTCCTGACCGTCTGCGCGCTGCTCTACAGCTGGCATTACTTCGAGGCCGTCGAAGCCCGCTATCACGCGATGATGCTGCTCTTCCTGACCGGCATGATCGGTTTCCTCTTCACCGGCGACCTGTTCACCCTGTTCGTCTTCTTCGAGCTGATGAGCGGCGTCGCCTACGCGCTGACCGGGTACCGGATCGAGGAAGCGGACTCGGTGCAGGGCGCGCTGAACTTCGGCGTGGTCAACTCACTCGGCGCGTACTTCACGCTGATGGGCATCGGCCTGCTCTACGCCCGCGGCGGCCAGCTCGGGCTCGCGCAACTGGGCGTCGCGCTCGACGGCCGACCCGCGGACGCGCTGGTCATCGCCGCGTTCGTGTTGGTGTGCACCGGATTGCTGGTCAAAGCCGCGAGCGTGCCGTTCCACTTCTGGCTCGCCGACGCGCACGCCGTCGCTCCGACACCGGTGTGCGTGCTGTTCTCCGGCGTCATGGTCGAACTCGGGCTCTACGGCGTCCTCCGCGTCCGCACGACCGTGTTCGGGGCGGTACTCGACGACGCCACCGTCAGCCGGATCTACCTCACCGCCGGGATCGCCAGCGCTGTCCTCGGTGCCGTGCTTTGCTTCACTCAGCGGCATCTGAAACGCTTGCTGGCCTACTCGACCATCGCCCACATTGGACTGTTCCTCTGTGGACTCGCCGCCACCGGCGGCGAAGCGACCGCCGCGTTCGTGCTCTCCGTGCTCGGACACGCCGGAGCAAAGGGCGCGCTGTTTCTCCTGACCGGCGTGTTGAAGGACCGCTACGGCAGCGTCGACGAAGACGATCTCTTCGGCCGCGCAACACATTCACGGACCGAAGCGGTGCTGTTCCTCATCGCGGCAGCCGCCCTCGCCGGGTTGCCGCCGTTCGGCCTGGCGCTCGGCAAAGACGCCGCCGAACACGCCGGTCCGGAGTGGCTGATGATCGTGTTCGCGATCATTTCCGCCCTGACCGTCGCGGCAGTGCTGCGCGCCGGGCTCCGAGTCTACTTCGGACTCGGCAGGCCGCCCGACGACGATTCCGAGGACACGACACCCGGTTCCGGCGAGGAACCCGAGACGGGCCGGCCGATCGAACGCACCCCGATTCCGATGCTGGCCGCCATTGTCGTCCTGCTCGCTTTCGCGCTGGCCGCCGGGATCGTGCCGTGGATCCGCGACGTCGCCGCGGCCGCCGGTGCGCAGGCGGTCGACCGCGCGGGCTACCTCCACGACGTCCTGCCGACGCTGCCTTCGCCACTCCCCGCGACGGCGCCCGAACTGTCCTGGACCGGCCCCGGCCTGCTGTCCGCCGCCGCGACCGCCGTCCTCGCCCTCGCCGCCACCGCACTCGCGCTGTGGTCGCGACGCCGGGCCCCGAAACCAGTGCACGAAGCCCTCACCGTCCTGCACCGCGCGCACTCCGGCCAGGTCGGCGACTACGTGGCGTGGCTGCTCGCGGGCGTCGCCGTCCTCGCCGGGCTGGTCTGGCTCTGACGTCGCGTTTACCCGCCGGTCGGCCGGGCTACCCGCAGGGCGGCCCGTGACGTCGACCGTGAGGAGTTGCCGTGCCCGCCAGCACCGCCGACGGCCCGAAACTGCTGCCCGAAACCGAAGAGCTCGCCACCGGCAAGAACTTCGCCGCGGTCACCACGGTGCTGCCAAGCGGCAGGCTGCAGACGCAGATGATCTGGGTGCACGTCGAGAACGGCAGGATCGTGCTCAACACCGAGACCCACCGGGTGAAGTACCGCAACGTCGCGCGCGACGACCGGATCACCGTCCTCATCCGAGACGAGCAGGACCCGTACCGGTACGCGGAAGTCCGCGGCCGCGTGACCGGCATCGAGACCGGCGAGCGGGCGCGGTCGCAGGTGGACCAGCTCGCCCGCAAGTACACCGGCGGCGACTACCCGCCGGACGCGATCAAGTCCGAACGCGTCATCCTCCAGGTGACCCCGGAGCGGCAGACGTTCATCGACCAGAAGAAAGGCGTCGCGGACTGAGGCGGCCCTCACCCGTGCGGGTCGATGTCGTCGCCGAGCAGCCGGTGCACCGCGTCGAGGTTCTCGTACCGCTGCTCGGGCAGCTTGCCGAGATGCCCGATGACGTCGTCGCCCGCCCCCTTCGCGGCGGCCCGGCGGAGGAGCTCGTCGCGCTCGCACGGGTACTCGACTTCCGTTAAATACTCCCGGACGTCAGACATGGCGCTCCCTTCCTCGGGTTCTCCCTCCGGCATACCCGCCCGCTCCGGGATCATGCGGGTTAGGCTCGACTGGTGAACGAATCCCCGGAACCGGCCAAGATCGGGAACGTGCTGCATCCCGTCGCCGACGTCAGCTCAGCCGTGCGGTTCTACGCCACGACCTTCGGCCTGTCCGCGAAATTCGTCGACGGAGACCGCTACGCAGCCCTCGACGCGGGCGGAACGACCCTCGCCCTCGCCGGCCCGGAAGAGGACGTCACCGACGGGGTTCCGGCCGCGTCGTTCAAGGTTCCTGACGTCACCGCCGCGCTGACCGCGCTGGTCGCCGGGGGTGGAACCGTTGTCCGGCAAGCGGAACAGGGCCCGCACGAAGTCCGCGCCGTAGCCCGCGACCCGTGGGGGAACACCATCGTCGTCTACGGACCCCAGTAACAGAGCCGCAGCGGGACCATGTCCCGCTGCGGCTCGCCTAGCGCAGCCTCCGTACGTGGTCCGCGATCGCCGCGTCGTCGTCCGCGCCGTACATCTCGTCGATCAACCCCGCGAACGAACCCACGACCGCCGCGCGTTTGACCTTCCCGTTCGCCGTCCGCTCGCCTCGCGCAGCTTCCAACGGCCGCGGCAGCACCCGGAAATCCTTCAGCTGCTCCGCCCGCGCGAGGTCCGCGTTGACCCGCTCCAGCTCGCCCCGCAAGCGCCCGTCCAGCTCCGCGCTCGCGGCCGCGCTCGGTTCGATCAGGACGGTCAGGTATTTCCGCCCGTCGCCGACCACGATCGCTTCCTCGATCAGCACACTCTCCTTCAGCCGGATCTCGATCGGCTGCGGGTCGACGGTCTTGCCGCCCCGGGTGATGATCACGTCCTTCTTCCGCCCGATCAGCCGGATGTCCCCGTCGGCGGTCCGCTCCATCAGGTCGCCGGTGCGGAACCAGCCGTCCTCGAAGACCGCTTCGGTTTCCCCGGCGTTCCGCCAGTACCCGCTGAACAGCAACGGCGCGCGGATCAGCATCTCCCGGTCGCCGGCGATTTTCACCTGGTAGCGCGGGTCCGCGAACTCCCGGCCGATCCGCCCCGGACGCGGGAACGGCTGCCCGAACTGCCCGATCGGGCACCCGCCGGTCTCGGTGAGCCCGTAGTTCTCGCGCAGGTCGAGGCCCCAGATCTGCCACAGCGCCACGACGCTTTCCGGCATGGCCGCCGAAGCCGTCCACGCGACGCGCAGCCGGTCCATGCCGAGACTTGCCCGCAGCGGAACGAAAACTGCCCGAACCGCGACGGCGTAAGCGGTCCTCAGCACCACCGGCGCACGGCGGCCGGACCACCGCCGCTCGGCCATCCGGCGGCCGATCCGCATCGCGGCCCGGTACGCGAGGCGACGGATTCCCGTCCAGGACTCGGCGAGGGCGATCAGCTCGGCGGCAAGCTTCTCGTAGAAACGAGGCGGCCACAGCACGACCGTCGGCCGAACCGCGCGCAGCACCTCGCCGTAGTCCTCGATCCGGCAGAAGGTCACGACCAACCGCGTGTGCAACGGGGTGAAAACGAGCAACACCGCAGGCGCGACGTGCGCCAGCGGCAGGAACCCGACGACGTCGTGCCGCGCGGTCCGGCTCTCCGGGTAAAGACCGACGACGCTCTGGATCGCGTGCTGGAGCGTGCGGTGGGAATGGGTGACGCCCTTGGGCGCCCCGGTGGAGCCGGACGTGTAGAAGAGGACGGCCGGATCGTCGAGCGTCGCGGCGGCGATCAGCTCGGCCAACGCGTCCGGTTCCCCGGCCGCGCGCAGGTCGTCCCAGCTCACGCCGGTGATCCCCGCGGGCAGGTCCGGTGGGGCCGCCTCGATTCCGACGACCAGCCGCAGGTCCGGAGTGTTCCCGGCGATCTTCGCGACCTTGGCGAGTTCCGTCTCCGTCTCACCGATGAACGCGACCGCCTCGCTGTGCGCGAGCACCTGTTCGATCTCGGCAGGCGAGTTGGTCGGATACACCCCGATCACGACCCCGCCGACGCTCTGCACCGCCAGGGCGGCGAACACCCATTCCGGACGCGCGCTGCTCATCACCGCGACCCGGTCGCCGTGCCGGACCCCCTGCGCGACCAGGCCGAACGCGAGTTCGCGCACCCGGTCGAGGTAGGTCCGCCAGGTGATCGCCCGCATCGCCCCGCCGCGCGAATACCGCAGCGCGACGGCGTCCGGCTCGCGGCGGGCGCGGTCGAGCAGCAGGCCCGGCAGCGTCCGCTCCGGTTCGAACTCGGTCAGCTCCATGCCCAGCCCTCTCTTCCCGCCGCGAGCCCGGCTCCGGCGGCGCTCACGCGGCACGCTCGCCGAGGTGGAGGAAGTCACCCCGGTACCACGTCACGGGCCGCCCGCCACCGACCCGCGCCTCGCGCACCCGGCCGATGAGGATCACGTGATCCCCGCCGGGCACCGCCTGCTCCAGTTCACAGTGGAGGATCGCCGCCGCGTCCGGAAGGAGCGGATGGCCCTGGTCGTCGAACTCGAAGCTCCCGTACGCGAACTTGTTCTCGCCCTTCGTGGCGAACCTCGTCGCCAGCTCGGCGTGCGCGGAAGTCACCACATTCACAACGAACCGCTCGGCCGCCATGAACACCGGGAAACACGTCGCGCCCCGGTCGAGGCACACGAGCACCAGCGGCGGATCGAGCGACAGCGAAGCGAAGGAACTCGCGGTGAATCCGTGCAGCGTGCCGTCCTCGCCGCGGGTCGTCACGATCGTGACACCGGACGGGAAACGGGACAGCGCCGAACGGAAGACGGCCGGGTCCAGATCGTGCGATACGTCAGCCATTCCATGCCTCCCGGGCAGCTCGTGCGGCAGGGTCGGTGAAAACTGTTCGCGCGTCGGCGGCCGTGACCCGCAGTTGCTTCTCGTCCGGCCAGCCGGCGGTTTCCTGGAGGAGAGCCAGTTTCAGGGCCGCGAACACCGCGGGCGGTTTCGCCGCCGCCGCGCGTGTGTGTGCAGACGCGGCCTCCAGCAACTCCCCCGGCTCAACCACTTCGTCGACGATGCCCAGCGCTTTCGCCTCGGACGCGTCGACGGATTCCCCGCCCAGCAACAGCCGCCGGGCGCCACGGTCGCCCAGCACCTCGCGGACGCGGGCGATCCCTTTCACCGCAGGCAACATCCCGTGGTCGACCTCAGGAAAGACGAACCGCGCTCGCGATGACGCGTAAACGAAATCGGAGAACAACGCCATCTCGATCCCGCCGCCGACGCACCATCCGTTCACCGCGCACACCAGCGGCCGGGGATACTTCTCCAGTGCGCAGAGCAGTGCGTGGAACGCGATCATCCGCTCGGCCATCGACTCGGCGTCGTAACCGACCGCTTCCTTGAGGTCGCCGCCCGCGCAGAAGAACCGGTCGCCCGCGCCGGTCAGGACGACGGCGGGAGCGTTCGGGCCACGGGCGAGGTCTTCCAGCGTCGTGGTCAGCCGGCTGATCAGCGAGTTGCTGAGCGCGTTCGCGGGCGGACGGCTCAGGGTCAGGACCACCGCGCCGTCCGTTTCCCCGGACAGCTGGACGCCGCTGAGCGAAGCGGTGGTCATGTCGCCGGTACGCCGGAAGCGGACGGGAAAACCGGAGCACGCTTTTCCCGGAATGCTTGGCGCGCTTCCCGGTAATCAGCTCCGGCGAAGTCGAGAATTTCCAGCGCGCCGGACAACTCGTGCTGCGGCAACGCATTCGTGAGCCACATGTTGAGCGCGCGTTTCGTGAACCGGAGCGCCTGCTGCGATCCCTGCGCGAGCTGAGAGGCGACCTCCAAGGCACGCGGGAGCACTTGTTCGCGAGGCACGGCCAGGCTCACGAGCCCGATCCGTTCAGCTTCCGCTCCGGTCAGTTTGTCCGAGGTCAGCACGTAATACTTCGTCTTGGCCATCCCGACCAGCAGCGGCCAGATCAACGCGGCGTGGTCGCCCGCGGTCACGCCGACCTTGGTGTGGCCCTCGATCAGCACCGCGTCTTCGGCGGCGATGCTGATGTCCGCGAGCAACGCCGTCGACAGGCCGTAGCCGACCGCCGGTCCGTTGATCGCGGAAATGATCGGCTTTTCGATCCGGAGCACCGTCGAAATCCGCCGGCGCTCGGATTCCAGCATCGCGAGCGCCGCTTCCGGGGTCGGATCGGGTTCGCGCACGTCCATTCCGGTGCAAAACGCCTTGCCCGCCCCGGTCACCACGACGACCCGCGTCTCGTCGTCGCGCTCCACGTCGGCCCAGACCTCGCTCAACTCGTCGAACATCGGCATCAGCAGCGCGTTGTACCGCTCGGGCCGGTTGATCGTGATCAGCAGGACGCCGTCGGCCGGGCGCTCGACGAGCACGTTTCCGCTGCCGTGCTGGTAAAGGCCGCTCATCGGATGGCCTCCGCGGTCTGGTTCTCGGACTGGAATCGGCGCAGCGCTTCCTCGTGCGCCGGACGCGCGGCGCGGATGCCGGCCAGCACGTCGTCGGCAGGGCGCACCACGTTGCGCGGATGCTTGAACCGCGGGATCACGTACTTGCCGAACAGTTCGATCGACCGCATCAACTGGTCGTGCGGGAGACTGTCCACTCGCAACACCAGCGACTCCACGCCCATGTCCGCGTACCGCTGCACGTGCTCGACGCAATGCTCCGGGTCGCCGACGAGGAAGCCCTGCGAGCGCTCGAACAGGTACTCCTCGTCGCTGAAATCGACGTCGTTGATCGCGCCCATGTAGGCGTAGTCCTGGGAGAGCTTCGCCAGCCGCCCGTACGCGTCGGTGGAAAGCTTGGACATCTCGAACAGCGGCCGGGCCTGTTCGCGGGCCAGCGCGGTCGTTTCGGCGCAGTGCATGCCGCCGCTGACCAGCACCATCTTGCGCGGCGTGATCGGGTACGGGTGGGTGGTGGCGGCGAGGGTCTCGTCGTAGAGCTTCAGCATGTTCTCCACGAGGTCGTAGCCGAGGTAGAACCCGCCCATGATCGCGCCGATGCCCATCGCGGCGGCGGTTTCGACCGAACTCGGGCTGCCCGCGGCGACCGAGATCGGCGGATACGGCGCCTGCAACGGCTTCGGCACCAGGCTGCGCGGCGGGATCTTGTAGTGCTCGCCCACGAAGGAGAACGGATCGTCGAGGAACGCCCGGCGGATCAGCTCGATCCCTTCGCGCCACTGGGATTTGTTCTCCGTCGGGTCCACCTCGAACGCCCGTAGCGCGAGCGTCGTGTTGCCGCGGCCGGTGCCGAGTTCGATCCGGCCGTTGGAGAGGATGTCCTCGGTCGCGATCCGTTCCGCGACGCGCAGCGCGTGGTTCATGCGCGTCGGCAGCAGCGTCACGAGGTGGATGAAGCGGATCCGGCTCGTGAGCGCCATCAGGTACGGGTAGAGCACCTCCGGCGCGGACACGGTCGCCGTGCCGATGGCGACGTGCTGTTCGGAACTCCCGAACGCGTCGAAGCCGACCTGCTCGGCGAGCAGCACTTCCTCGATCAGTTCTCGGTAGCGGTGTTCGTGGGTGAGCCCGACCGGGGTGTCCCCCTCCGACATGAGGATGAAGTCCATGATCGCCCCTTCCAGCCGATGTTATTGACCGATAACATAAGACGCAGTCAACCCGTGGTCAAGGCTCCATCTGGGAGGAAACGTGTTACTTGCTACTAACTTTGCTTGGAGGAGCGCATGAGCGAGCTACGGATCGAGCACCTGACCTCGCCCGAAGTCGCCGACGCGCTGGCGAGCGGCATGCGGACCGCGATCCTCCCGCTGGGAGCTACCGAACAGCACGGCGCGCACCTGCCGCTCTCAGTCGACAGCGACCATGCCGACCGGCTGGGCGTGCTCGTGGCGGAGCGGCTCGGCGATGCGCTCGTCCTGCCGACCGTGCGCCTTGGCTGCTCCGCCCATCATCTCGGCTTCCCGGGGACGTTGTCGGTGCGGCCCGAAACACTGGAAGCCATCTGTTTCGACTGCTGCGAAAGTCTTGCTGTACATGGGTTTCGCCGGGTGTTGATCTTCTCCGCGCACATCGGCAACTATCCGCTGCTGAGCGAGATCGAGGCGAAGCTCTCCTCGCGTCTGCCTGCTGAGCTGGATGTGGTCGCGTTCGCCGACTCGGCCGCGGTGCTCGACGCCTGGCGCACTGCCGTCGCCGACCTAGGCAGCCAAGTCGGCGGACATGCCGATGTCGCCGAAAGCTCGATCATGCTCGCACTTCGGCCGGAGTCGGTGCGTGCCGATCGGGTCGCTCCTGGTCTTGCTGAGCCGATGGACGATGCCCTGCTGGCTCGGGTATTAACCGGCGGCGTCAAGGCGGTTGCTCCGAACGGGGTGCTCGGCGATCCGCGCGGGATGTCTTCCGACCTGGGCTTTGCCTGCCTCAGCGCGGTCGCGAACCTGCTGGCGGAGCACGCGGCGGCTCGTTATCGGCCTCTCACCTAGACTCGGGTCATGACGAGCTCATCTCGCGCCGCGTCGCCGCGTTCCTCGCGCAGGCAGACGCTGATCAAGGTCGCCGGCGAGTTGTTCCACGAGCGGGCTTTCGACGCGGTCACCACCGAGATGATCGGTGCGCGGGCTGGCGTTACCGGGCCTGCTCTTTACCGGCATTTTCCCAGCAAGCAGGCGTTGCTGATCGCGGTGCTCGAGGATCCGTTGAAGGATTTGCTGGCCAATGCGCGCGAGACTGCGGCGGAGGTTACTGATCCACGCAAGGCGCTTGAGGCGATGATCGACTATCACGTTACGCGGAGTCTGCAGAACGTGCCTTCTACGTTGGTGTTCTTGAAGAATGAGCACAACGTGCCCGAGGAGGAACGGCATCGGATGCGGCGGATGATGCGGCTCTACGCTGAGGAGTGGAGTGCACTGGTGGAGCGGTTGAGGCCGGATTTGTCGGATGCGCAGAATCGGGTTTTGACGCATGCTGTGTTTTCTATGATTAATTCGGTGCCGCAGTTTAATAGCGGGCTGGATGTGGAGAGTGTGGCTTCTACGATTCGTACTGCGGCGGTTAATGCGTTGCTTGTGCCTGCTGGGGGTGTCTGATCCTCTGGGGGTCTCGGCTCGTCGCCTGGCGGCGACATTGCCGTGGGGGTTGCGTGGGGCACCCCGAAGCTTGATTGTGCTGACGGTTCGGGGGTGCTTGTCAAGGCGGGAAAGATGCCTTGACAAGCACCCCCGAACCGCAGGGAGGCTTCGTATCGGGGTGCGCGGGAGGGGCTGGGTGCCTCGATGTTTTGGGTGCAGCGGCGGCGGTTGGATGGTGGGGCTCGCGCCCCAATGAGGTCTTTCCGGTAGCGCGGTGAGCGGTGGCTGGGTGGCGGAGCTAGTGCCCCAGTGAGGTTTCCCCAGCAGCGCGGCGAGGGGCAGTTGAGTGGCAGGACTTGTACCCCAATGAGGTTTCCCGGCAGTCCGATGTTCGGCTGCCAGGCCCTGAGACTCACGGCCCCACTGAGGTTTCCCCAGCAGCGCGATGTGCGGCGGCCCGGCGGTGGGACTAGCCCACCAATGAGGGTTCCCGGCAGCGCGGCGCCTGACGGTTGGGCGATGGGGCTCACGGCCCCAATGAGGTTTCCCAGGCTGCGTGGCGTGCGGCGGGGTCGGCGGTAGCCGTGCTGGTCAAGGCCCCGCAGAGCACCAGCCGAGGAGACGCGCCGGGTTGCCTCTCTCGATGAGGTCCGTGAAGGGCTCCTTGAGGGAATCTGATTCCTTCAAGGAGCCCTTCACGGACCTCCCCACCGCGCGCCCGCCGCCGCAGGAAGGGTGGAACCCTCCGCGAGCGCGGTGCGCGGGGCTGCCCTGGTCGATGGGCGCGATACGGCCCGCGGGAACGTCCGTGAGGGGAACCCCCAGGGAATCAGAGTCAATGAGGGGTCCCCTCACGCACCTTGGGACCGCCGCGGATCAGAGCCGGCGACCCTGCTCACATTCAAATGTCTGACATTCGGTGTTAGGGTCACCTTATGAACGATCTTCGGGCACCCCATCGGGTCGCCAGTCTTGCCGCGCAGCTTGTGGACACCTTGCGGGAGCAGATCGCCTCCGGGGAGTGGCCCGTCGGGATGCGGATTCCGGCGGAGAATGACCTGGTCAAGCAGCTTGGCGTCGGGCGGACGACGGTGCGGGAGGCGCTTGGCGCGCTGGTGCATCTCGGGCTGCTGGAGGCTCGGCGCGGCGACGGGACGTACGTCCGCGCGTCCAGTGAGATGCAGTCCGTCTTGATGCGGCGGGCCAATTCCTCTCGGCGGAGCGACGTGCTGGAACTGCGGGCCGTGCTGGAGGAGTATGCCTCTGGGCTGGCTGCGGTGCGTCGCAGCGACGACGACCTCGCCGAGTTGCGGCATCTGCTCGAAGAGTCCGAGAGGCGAGACGACACCCGGACGGCTGCCGAGGCGGACGTTCGTTTTCACCAGGCCGTCGTGAACGCGGGACGGAATTCCCTGCTTACCGAGGTGTACGACGTCCTCAGCGCGTCCGTTGTCGAGCAGATCGGCGACACCCTTTGGACTGACGAAACCGCCGACGAGCACGCTCGGTTGCACCGGCAGCTGATTGAGGCGATCGCTGCGCAGGACGAGGTCGGGGCGCGCTACTGCGCGGCCGAGATCGTGAAGCTCACCGGGGCCGGGGCGGAGCGGGAGAAGTGACGGCCGAAGTTGAAGCGCCGTCGGTCGCGAAGAGAGCGGTCACCAAATCTGAATGGTCCGTAGGGTTGTTGCTCGCGATCCTTCTCGTGGCCGCCAATTTGCGCGTGACGTTGACTGGCGTCGGCACGTTGCTGCCTGCCATCGAACACGACACGGGGCTGCCGGCATCGGCGGGCGGCGTGTTGAATACGTTGCCGTTGTTGATGTTCGCGGTGACTTCGCCGCTGGTCGGGCGCGTCTCGCATCGGATCGGGTCTACGCGGTTGCTCGTGCTTTCGCTGGCGGTGCTGGCGGTGGGCACAGTGGTTCGGTCGCTGCCGTCGGTTGCCTGTTTGTTCGTCGGGACAGTGTTGCTGTCCGCGGCGATTGCGGTCGGGAATGTCTTGCTGCCGACTGTGATTCGCGCTCACGTGCCAGCCTCGCGAATCCATACTGTCAGCGCGCTTTACGTCACGGTCATGGGTGTGGTCGCGGCGGTCTCGTCCGGGATTTCCGTTCCGCTGGCGGGAGTTTTGCCGGGTGGCTGGCATTCCGCGCTGGGCTGGGGTGTGGTCGTCGCGTTGGCCGCGCTGGCGGGATGGCTGCCGAGGCTGCGCGGTTCGCGGCCGGATGCCGGGGCGCGGGCGGGCAGTTCGCACGCGCCGACTCCATGGCGATCTTGGCTGGCATGGCAGGTTTCCCTGTTCATGGGCCTGCAATCGCTCGCCTTCTACACCGCCGTCGCGTGGCTGCCCAGCATCCTCATCGGGCAGGGCATGAGCACCGCGGCGGCCGGCTGGATGCTGTTCTACTACCAGCTCGTCGCGCTCGCCACCGGCATGGTGCTGCCCCTGCTCACCCGGGGCCGGGCCGACCAGCGGTTTCCGGCGGCCGCCGCCTCGGCGGTCACTGCGGCTGGGTTCGCGATTCTTCTTCTGGCGCCCGGAATCGCGATCGTCGGGTGCACGTTGCTCGGGCTGGGCAGCGGGGTCTGTCTCGTGCTGGCGCTCAGCTTCCAGAGCCAGCGCGCCACCGGTCCGAGCGAGACGACTGCGCTGGCCGGGATGGCACAGTCCATCGGCTACCTGGTCGCGGCGGCCGGGCCGCTGGTGCTCGGCATCCTCCACGACGCCACCGGAAGCTGGTCCGGCGCGCTCGTCGCGCTCACCGCGTTGAGTGTCGTGATGGTCTTCACCGGGTACGGAGCCGGGCGCGACCGGCACGTTCGCGCTGATGTCTGACCTCGACCTCGCCGACCAGGTGACGCGCCAGCTTCTCCTGCTGACGCGGCTGGTCAAGCGGGCGGAAGCAGCGCCGGACGAGCCGATGTGCTTGCCGCTGCTGGCCCTGCTCGCCGAGGACGGTCCGTTCCGGGCCGGGGAAATCGCCGCGGTGCTGGGCGTGAATCCGTCGACGGTCAGCCGCCAGGTCGCCGGGCTGGTGCGGTCCGGGCTGGTCGAACGCCGGGCCGATCCCGAGGACGGGCGGGCCAGCCCGCTGGTCGTCACCGCCGCGGGACGGCGGGTCCTCGACCTCGAACGACGACGACGGGCCACGCAGATCGGCGACGCTCTCGCCGCGTGGTCCCCGGAGGCCCGGGCGCGGTTCACGGACCTGCTCGGGCGTTTCGTCCGCGATCTCCGGCAGTCGGGCGCGCTCCCTGCCGAGTGAGCAGAACCCCTTCCGCTCGATGTTATTGATGGATAACATCGAGACATCGATAGTTCCAGTTCAGCTCGCTCCGATGGTTATTATTCAGTAACTCCGGGCGAGATTCAGGGAGGTTCGCCATGCTGGATACCGCGGACAGCGTGCGCGCGGCCGTGTTCGCGCTCGAGGAAGGCCGGATGGTCGTGGTCGTCGACGATCACGACCGGGAGAACGAGGGCGACCTCGTGCTCGCGGCCGACAGTGTCACTGCCGAGCAGATGGCCTTCCTCGTCGCGCACACCACCGGAATCGTGTGCGCGCCGATGACCGGGGAACGCGCCGACGCGCTCGCGCTCCCGCCGATGGTGGCGGAGAACAGGGACGCGCACGGCACCGCGTTCACCGTCTCCGTGGATCACACGGACGCCGGGACCGGAGTGTCCGCGACGGCTCGTACGCTCACCTGCCGCGCGCTGGCCGATCCGGCCACGACGCCCAATAACCTTCGCCGTCCGGGCCACATCTTTCCTTTGCGGGCACGAGACGGCGGTGTGCTCGTCCGGGCCGGGCACACCGAAGCCGCCGTCGATCTGCTTCAGCTGGCTGGCCGGGCACCGGTCGGTGTCATCAGCGAACTGATCGGCCCGGACGGCGAAATGCTGCGCGACGAGGCCGTGCGCGAGTTCGCCGCGGAACACGATCTGCCGGTCGTCGCGATCGCCGATCTGATCCGGTATCGCCGCCGGACCGAGCGGCTCGTCGAACCGGTCGCGACTGCCGCGATGCCGACTGCCTTCGGCGATTTCCGCGCGGTCGCGTACCGGTCCGAAGTGGACGGAGCCGAACACCTCGCCCTCGTCATGGGCGACGTCGCCGCGGCCGGCCACTCCGAGCGAGGCGTGCTGGTGCGGGTGCACAGCGAATGTCTGACCGGCGACATCCTGGGCTCGTTGCGCTGCGACTGCGGCACCCAGCTCGAACAAGCGATGCGCGCGGTGGCCGACGAGGGTTGCGGGGTGATCGTTTACCTGCGCGGCCACGAGGGGCGCGGGATCGGGCTGGCGCACAAGATCCACGCTTACGCCCTGCAGGAATCGGGTCTCGACACGGTCGACGCCAATGTCGCGCAGGGTCTTCCCGTGGATTCCCGCTCCTATGATTCCGGAGCGCAGATCCTCGACCATCTCGACGTCCGGAGAGTGCGATTGATCACCAACAACCCGGAGAAATACCGCGGACTCGGCGAATACGGGCTGCGGATCGTGGAGCAGGTCTCGCTGCGCGCGGTCGAAACTCCGCAGAACCTCCGTTACCTCCGCACGAAACGCGACCGGATGGGCCACCGCTTCGGCGCGTTGACCGATCCAGTGCCGGAGCAGAAAACTTCCTGACGCTTGTTACCCGGCGGGCGGCCGGTTCTCCCCCGCGGCCGGCCGCGCATTGTCTCCGGCGACCAGCCACAGTGGACTCCTGTTATGGTCTGCGGTGACCACGTCCCGTTTCCAGGAGGAGCCGCCGCGATGGCACAGAAAGTCCTCGTCGAGATGATCGACGACCTCGACGGGTCCGAAGCCGGGCAGACCGTCCCCTTCGGACTCGACGGCGTCCAGTACGAAATCGACCTGTCCGACGAAAACGCCGCCGCCCTGCGCGACGAACTCTCGACGTTCATCGCCGCCGCCCGCCGCACCGGCGGCCGCAAGACGACCGTGCGCGCCACGGCCGCGCCGACCGCCGAGGAACGCGAACGCTCCAAGGCGATCCGCACGTGGGCGCTGGACAACAACTGGGCCATCGCCGAACGCGGCCGCATCCCGCGCGAGGTGATCGCCGCCTACGAGGAAAGCCAGAAGCCGGAGCCGAAACCCCGCAAGCGCACCGCGAAAAAGCGCGCCGGGAAATAAGGGCTCGGGCTCGGCGGGTTCCGGATTGATCATTTCGGGAAAGGCCGGACGAGGCGTTCGCTCCCCCGCCGGAGTTCCGGCGCCCGGAACCCAGTCCTCCGCGCACGAAGAAAACACGCGCCCGGCCGCAGGCTAATGCCTCCGGCCGGGCGCTGTTTTCCGGGCGGGAACGAATGAGGGTTTTTCGGCTCCGGCGAGAGTTCAGGTTCCGGCACCCGGCCGGTTCGGCGGCCGTGTCCCAGATTCCGGCGCCCGGCTCAGTCGGCAGCCGCGCGCCAGGTTCCGGGGCCCGGCCAAGTCGGCAGCCGCGCGCCAGGTTCCGGCCCCCGGCCAGGTGGACGGTCGTGCCCGGCTCACTGCCCAGATCAATGCGCGGGCCACGATTGAGTGGATGGCGGGCAGCGCGCGGACCTCGTTGAGCGGATGGCGCCTCGGTTGAGCGGATCGCGGGCAGCGCAGGCCGCGGCTGGGCGGATGGGGTAGCGCACAGGCCGCGGCTGCGCGGATGAGGTAGTGCGCAGGCCGCGGTCGAGTGGATGGCGGGTAGCTCCCCAATGTGGCATTGGGTGCGTCAGATGCACCCAATGTGGCGTTCGGTGCGTGGGATGCACCCAATGCCGCATTGGGGCGCATTGCTGGCGGCGGGACGTTTCGCGGACAGCACGGCCGCCCCCGTCACCGGCAACGGCCCCATCCCATCTCTTGCCCCGTCACATCACCTCACCGGTCCGCAGTGCCGGTAACGGCACCGCCCCCATCACCGGCCCTGGGCCTCGGCAACGGTCGCAGCGCGGTCGAGACTCCAAAGCCACCGCGCCGCGTTCGTCCGCACTCCGCAAAGCGGCCTTCTCGAACCGCCGTCGACGGGGACCTCTCCTCGGCTCGTCGGACCGCCGCGTCCGGCTCCTCGCCTGCCGAAATCTCACCGTGAGCAGCGGAAGGCCGCTACAGTTGCCCGAGAACACCGTTACAGGGGGCAACCATGGAGTTTCAGGAAGTAGTGCGGCGCAGGCGGATGGTGCGCAAGTTCACCGACGAGCCCGTGGCCGAGGAGAGCATCCGCCGGATCATGCGCAACGCGCTGCGCGGGCCGTCCGCCGGGTTCTCGCAGGGGCAGGCGTTTCTGGTGCTCCAGGGCGACGACGTACGGCGGTTCGCCGACACCCTCGAGTCCTGGACGCTGGGCGACGACACCAAGGCCGCGCCGGTGATCGTGATCCCGTTCTCGGTGAAGGACGTCTACCTCGACCGCTACGCCCAGCCGGACAAGGGCTGGACCGACCGCAGCGAGGACCACTGGCCGGTGCCGTTCTGGTACATCGACACCGGCATGGCCGTCCTGCTGATCCTGCAGACCGTGGTCGACGAGGGGCTCGGCGCGGTGTATTTCGGCATCGGCGCCGAGGATTTCGGCAACCTGCGTGCCGAGTTCGGCATCCCCGACACCCACGAACCGATCGGCGCGATCGCCATCGGCCATGACGCCGACGCCAAGATCTCCGCCGGCGCATCCCCGGCTACCCGCCGCCGGAAGCCGGAGACCGAGACTGTCCACTACGGACAATGGTGAGCCTCCTCGCGAGGGGAAGCCGGAGACCCTGAGCGTCCGCTTTGGATGCCGCCAGGCCGGGCTCGCGCCGTCGTCGAGGTTCAGGAACCCCTCGGCGGCGGCCAGCGGGGCCTGAGTTGATCTTTTCAGCACGGGAGAACAGGTCCGCTCGCCGCGCAGAGAGCACGGCTTGAGGCGGCCGCGGGGTCTTCACCTGCCCAGGCAAGGGCACCGCCGCGTCGCCTGGATGTCAGGGCGGGCACACCCGGACAACACGAAAATGTTTCGGGAGCGCCGGAAAGCCGTGAGAAGCGACATAATTCCCGTCACCAGTCCGACGTTTCGCTTCACCTCGATCACTGGGCGCGAAAAGACCGCACCTGGCCGTTTTCATCCGGGAAAGCCCCGGTGCGAGCTTCCGGCGGAACGGGCCGCCCAGAGGCGCGCCCGCGGAAAACCGCACCGGAGCAACATCGTTCCGGCCGAACAGCGCAACCGCACCGGCCGTCTGCCGCACGGTTCACCTTGTTGGCATAAACCCGGGGAACAAGACCGCAATTCCCTCGAAAGTGCCACCAATCCCGCGAAGCAGCACTTGCATATTCCAGACCGACGCGGAATGTCACCGAATTCGAGGACCAAGGAACCTTGACGGCCGCCCGGCACGATCACGACGAGCCGGGACATCGCCTCCGGACAGCGACTTCGCGCCACTCTTCGTGCCACGGATTTCACCCCAGCGGAGCAGCTCGGCGTGCGCCGACCGGGCAATCCGGGCCCCGGAAGAAGGGAAATCCTGGTAACATCGCCCGTGCGGAGGATCGGTTTGCGGTAAACGCACGACGACGATCAGACTTCACCGGAACCCTTCGCCGGATCGTCCCGGATCCGTCGACAGCTGCCACTGGCTGTTGAAAAACAAAGGGTATTCACGGCATAAGTCCTCTTTGCCAGATAAATGGCCGTTCGCGTGGTCTAGACCTCAATATCCAGCCGTGCCGTATTTGTCAGCCGCGACACGCATCGAACAGGTCACGAAATTGTCAACACCGACGTCCGTAGGTTACGTCGGCGTTACATCCACCGATCATTAGGAATATGGATCTCACCGAGTACCCGACCGCCCGCCCCGGTCCGGCACCCGACACCGAGGAAGCATTCGCCCAGGTGATGGCCGACGTCACCGGGCAGGAAAACGTGTCGGTCGACAGCAACTTCTTCGCCGATCTCGGGGTCAACTCGCTCGTGCTGGCACAGTTCTGCGCGCGAGTGCGCAAGCGTGCCGATCTTCCCGCGGTCTCCATCAAGGACATTTACCGGAACCCGACCATCGCCAGTCTCGTCTCCGCTTTGTCCGAAACGGAGGAGGTCCCCGCCGAGGCGCCGGCCCCGGCCCCCGCGGCGCCGGCGAAGCGGGCGAGCGGGCTCGAATACTTCGGCTGCGGAATCCTGCAGCTGGCGGTCTTCCTGGCGTATTCCTGGCTCGTCGCCCAGGTGCTCGGCGCGGGCGCCGACTGGATCGTGGCCGGGACCGGCCTGCTCGACGAGTACCTGCGCGCGGTCGGGTTCGGCGCGATGGTGCTGGCCGTTCTGTGCACCCTTCCGATCGCGCTCAAATGGATCCTCGTCGGCCGCTGGAAACCGAGGGAGATCCGCGTGTGGACCCTCGGCTACGTGCGGTTCTGGGTGGTCAAGACCCTCGTGCAGCGGAACCCGCTGGTCCCGCTGTTCGTCGGCTCCCCGCTCTATTCGCTGTACCTGCGCGCGCTCGGCGCGAAAATCGGCAGGGGCGTCACGATTTTCTCGCGATTCGTCCCGGTGTGCACCGATCTGCTCACCGTCGGGGAAGGCGCGGTGGTCTGCAAGGACACCTACTTCACCACCTACCGCGCGCAGAACGGGCTCATCCGGACCGGGCCGGTCACGATCGGCGCGCACGCGTACGTCGGCGAGATGGCCGTGCTCGACATCGAGACCAGGATCGGCGACAACGCCCAGCTCGGGCACGCCTCCTCGCTGCACGCCGGGCAGGCGGTTCCGGAAGGGCAGAGCTGGCACGGCGTCCCCGCCGTCCCCGCCGACGTGGTCTACCGACGCGTCGAACCGCGAGCCTGCGGCAGCGTCCGGCGGGCGTTCTTCGCCGTGCGCCAGACGCTGACCGCGGTCCTCCTCCTGGCTCCGCTGGTGCTCGGCCTGCTCAGCTTCCTGGTGAACACGCTGCCGAACCTCAGCCCGGCGATGGGCCTCGGCTCGGCCGTCATGGACTTCACCTCCCCGAAGTTCTACGGGAAAGCCCTCGTCGTCTCCTTCGTCCTGTACTTCGGCCTGCGGCTCACCGGGTTCCTCATCGTCACCCTGGTGCCGCGCCTGCTGAACCTGGCGCTCAAACCCGGCGAGGTCTACCGCCTCTACACGTTCCGCTACACCGCGCACCGCGCCATCCGCGTGCTCACGAACCTGCGGTTCTTCAAGACCCTGCTCGGCGACAGCTCGGCCATCGTGCATTTCCTGCGCGCGCTGGGCTGCCAGGTCTCCAAGAAAGAACAGACCGGGTCCAATTTCGGGCTCGAGGAGAAGTTCGAGAACCCGTACCTGTTCGAGGCCGGCGCGGGCACGATGGTCGCCGACGGGCTCTCGGTGGTCAACGCCGAGTACACCAGCACCTCCTTCCGCCTTTCACGGGTGCGCGTCGGGGCGCGGAACTTCCTCGGCAACCACGTCGTCTACCCCGCCGGCGCCAAAACCGGGGACAACTGCCTGCTCGCCACCAAGGTCCTGGTGCCGCTCGACGGCCCGGTGCGCGAGGGCGTCGGGCTGCTCGGCTCCCCCAGCTTCGAGATCCCGCGCTCGGTGGAGCGCGACAGCCAGTTCGACCACCCGAAGACCCCGGAGGAATTCCGGCGCAGGCTGGCCGCCAAGAACCGGCACAACGCCGGGGGCATGCTGCTGTACGCCTTGTCCCACTGGCTGTTCTTCTACGGGCTGCTGCTGATGACCTGGGCCACGGACGTCTACTACGACCGGATCGGCGCCCCGCTGTTCGCGCTCGACACGCTGGCCATCCTGGTGTACGGCACGGTTTTCTTCGTCGCCCTCGAACGGATCACCGTGCTGATCCGGCCGCTGCGCCCGCTGAGCTGCTCGATCTACGACCGGCGGTTCTGGCGGCAGGAACGGTTCTGGAAAGCCGCGGCGACGAACGCCCACCTGCGCGTGCTCGACGGGACCCCGTTCAAGGGCGTGCTGTGGCGGCTGCTCGGCATCAAGGTCGGCAAGCGGCTGTTCGACGACGGCGCGGGCATCATCGAGAAAACGCTGGTGCGCCTGGGAGACGACGTCACGCTGAACGTCGGCTCCGTCGTCCAGTGCCATTCGCAGGAGGACGGCGGTTTCAAGATGGACCGCATCTCCATCGGCAGCGGGTGCACGGTCGGCGTCGGCGCACTGGTGCATTACGGCGTGACGATGGGCGACGGGTCGACGCTCGCCCCCGATTCCTTCCTCATGAAGGGCACTGAGGTCCCGGATCGCGCGCACTGGGGCGGGAACCCCGCGCACGAGATCCGGGCGGACCGCCGTCAGCCGGCGGCGAGATCGTGACGGACCACCGACAATCACGGGAAGGACGACCCATGAGAACCGGACTGGGAGCGGTTCGCGAGCATTGGCGCGAAGTACTCACCGCCGGCGGCCGCACCGGCGTCCCGCGCTGGACGCTGGAGGCCGGCTCCGCGATCGGCGACCACGAAACGCCGGTCCCCCGGGGGCTCGCGGCCGCGCTGCGGCTGCTGGCCGAGCAGCTGCGGGTGCCGCTGAGCTCGGTGCTGCTCGCCGCGCACGCCAAGGTCCTCGCCGCGCTGTCGGGCGAGACCGAGGTGTGCACCGGCTACGTCGCCGAGCCGGGCGGGGCGCCGCTGCCCTGCCGGCTCAGCACCGGATCCGGCACCTGGCGCGAGCTGATCGAGCACACCGCGGGAATCGACGCGCAGACTTTCGCCTTCCGGGACTTCCCGGTCGACGAGCTGCGCGCCGAACTCGGCATCAGCGCGCCGCCGTTCGAGACGGTCTTCGACCCGACCGGCACCGACGGCGACCTCGCCGGGGACACCGTGCTGCGGCTGGACGTTTCACCGGACCTGGAGATGCTGCGATTGTGTTTCCGCACCGAGGTGCTGGATTCCGAAGCCGCCGAACGCATCCTCGGCTACCACCTGAGCGCGCTCACCCAGATCCGCACCGATGTCACCGCGTCGCATCGCGAAACGACCCTGCTGTCGGCCGCGGAGCTCAAACTGCAGTTGGAAGGCCTCGCCGGGCCGCACGTCGAAGTGCCGGACCTGCGTTGCCACGAACTGTTCCAGCGCAATGTCGCGCGGAATCCGGACGCGATCGCGGCGGTGCACGGCGACCGGAAGTGGACGTACCGGGAGCTCAACGGGCGCGCGAACCGCCTGGCGCGGGCGCTGATCGCGCGCGGGCTGCGCCGCGAAGGCGTCGTCGCGGTCGTGACCGAACGCAACCTGGACTGGATGGCCGCCGTGCTCGCCGTGTTCAAGGCGGGCGGCGTCTACCTGCCAATCGAGCCGCATTTCCCGACCGACCGCATCGCGACCACGCTGCGCCGGGCCGACTGCGAGCTGGTGCTGACCGAACCGGGCAGCACGACGACGCTGCGCAAGGCGGTCGAATCGCTGCCCGGCGTGCGCACCTTGTTCGTGGACGCCGCGTACGAGGAGAACCACTCCGAAGACGACCTCGGCGTCGCCGTCGAATCCGGCCAGCTCGCCTACATCTACTTCACCTCGGGCTCCACCGGCGAGCCGAAAGGCGCGATGTGCGAGCACGCCGGGATGGTCAACCATCTCTACGCCAAGATCAACGACCTCGGCATCACCGCGGAATCGGTGGTGGCGCAGGTCGCGCCGCAGTGCTTCGACATCTCGTTGTGGCAGCTGGTTTCCGCGCTGCTGGTCGGCGGGACCACGCTGCTGATCGAACAGGACGTGATCCTGGACGCCGACCGGTTCGTGGGCAAACTCGGCAGCGGCGGGGTTTCGGTGCTGCAGGTCGTGCCCTCCTACCTCGAGGTCGTGCTGTCCGCGGTGGACAAGAACCCGGTCGCGCTGCCGGACCTGCGCTGCGTGTCGGTGACCGGCGAGGCGCTCAAAACCGAGCTGGCGCAACGCTGGTTCGCCACGATGCCGGACGTCAAGCTGGTCAACGCCTACGGCCTCACCGAAACCTCGGACGACACCAACCACGAGGTGATGGACCGCGCGCCGACCCGGGAGCGGGTGCCGCTCGGGCCGCCGGTGCAGAACGTGCGCGTGTACGTCGTCGACGAGCGGCTCGACCCGGTCCCGCTCGGCGCGCCCGGCGAAATCGTGTTCTCCGGGGTGTGCGTGGGCCGCGGTTACGTCAACGACCCGGAACGCACCGCGCGGGCGTTCACCGCCGACCCGCACCGCCCGGACGCCCGGCTCTACCGCAGCGGCGACCACGGCCGCTGGCTGCCCGAGGGCAAGCTGGAATTCCTCGGCAGGCGCGATGCGCAGGTCAAGATCCGCGGTTTCCGCATCGAGATCGGCGAAATCGAGAACACGCTGCTGCAGGTGCCCGGCGTGCGCGACGGCGCGGTGGTCGTGGCCGACCGCGGCGGGCAGGGCAAGCGGCTGGTCGCGTTCTACTCCAGTCCGGACCAGCTCGACCACGAGCTGATGCGCGAGCACCTCGGCACCGCGCTGCCGGAGTACATGCTGCCCGCGGCGTTCCACTGGCGCGAGCAGTTGCCGTTGACCGCCAACGGGAAGATCGACAAGAAGAACCTCGCCGCGCTGGCCGCCGAGCTCGACGTCGCGGACGAAGACCGCGACCAGCCGGTCACCGGCACCGAAGAGCGGCTCGCCGCGGCCTGGGCGGACGTGCTCGGCATCCGGGCCGGCCAGGTCGGCCGCCGGGACCATTTCTTCGACCGCGGCGGCACGTCGCTGTCCGCGGTGAAGCTGGCGATCGCGCTCGACCGCGCGGTCTCGATCAAGGACGTCGCCAAGCACCCCGTGCTCGCCGACCTGGCCGCGCTGATCGACAGCCGGTCCCCCGCTTCCGGAAACTCCTGACCCACGCGAACCGCGGAAATCGAAAGGATTCCCCGATGTCGTTGTCCCAATTCCTGCCGAAGACGTCCCCGCCCGAGCCGGATTTCTCTCCCGGGCTGCCCGCGGTGCTGCGGGCCGAGGCGGGCGGCGACCCGGCCGGCTGGGCGAGCACGCACCGGGAGACCG
This sequence comes from Amycolatopsis sp. Poz14, assembly GCF_006704225.1. Lineage (NCBI taxonomy): Bacteria > Bacillati > Actinomycetota > Actinomycetes > Pseudonocardiales > Pseudonocardiaceae > Amycolatopsis > Amycolatopsis sp. Poz14. Next base: position 4,486,501 of record NZ_JACLHD010000001.1, on the reverse strand, counting down.
TGCGAAGACTCGTCGCCGAACACGGCGCGGTGCTCGTCCGCGGTCTCGGGCTGGCCGAACGGACCGCGGTCGCGGCCGTGTTCGGGCGGCTGACCGACCTGCTGACGACCGAGCGCGAGGCCTTCGCGCCCCGCACGACCTATCCCGGCGGGGTGCACTCCTCGACCGAATGGCCGCCGAACCAGCCGATGTGCATGCACCACGAACTCAGCTACACCCTGGAATTCCCGGGACTGCTGCTGTTCGCCTGCGTCAGCCCGCCGTCGTCGGGCGGGGTCACCGGGGTCAGCGATTCCACCGCCGTGCTGGCCTCGCTGCCCGCCGACCTGCGCGCGCGGTTCGAACGCGACGGCTGGCTGCTCACCCGCAGCTTCAACGACGAGATCGGGGCGTCGGTCGCCGAGGCGTTCGGCACCGAGGACCGCTCCGCGATCGAGGAGTACTGCCGCGCCAACCGGATCGAGTTCGAGTGGCAGCCCGACGGCGGCCTGCGCACCCGGCAGCGCCGCGACGCGATCGTCGGGCATCCGGTCACCGGCAGGCCCTGCTGGTTCAACCAGATCGCCTTCCTCAACGAGTGGACGATGGCCCCCGAGGTGCACGAGTACCTGGTCGACATCTACGGGGCCGACGGCCTGCCGTTCAACACGCGCTTCGGCAACGGCGACCCGATCGGCGAGGACGTCGTGCAGCTGCTCAACGAGGTGTACGAGGAACACACCGTGCGCGAACCGTGGCAGGCAGGCGATCTGCTGCTGGTCGACAACGTCCGCATCGCGCACAGCCGGGACGCCTACGAGGGCCCGCGCGAGGTGCTTGTCGGGCTGGCCGATCCGGTGCGGCTTTCCGATTGCTCGCTCGCGTCTGAGGGGAAAAATCAGTGACCACGCAATCCTTCACCGCCGGATCCGCTTCGGCGGACCCGGTCGCCGTGCCGCCGTTCGCGGTGATTTCCGGCGCCCAGGTCCAGCAGGCGCTGGCCGGGCGCGAACGCGAGGTCGTCGACCTCGTGGAGACCGCGTACCGGGTGCACGGCTCCGGCGATTCGGTCAACCCGCCGTCCTATTTCCTGCGCTTCCCCGACCGTCCGGCCGACCGGATCATCGCCCTGCCCGCCTCGCTCGGCGGGAAGACCAATGTCGCGGGCCTGAAGTGGATCTCCAGTTTCCCGGGCAACGTCGCCGCCGGGATCCCGCGGGCGTCGGCGGTGCTGATCCTGAACGACCTCGCGACCGGTTATCCGTTCGCCTGCCTGGAAAGCTCCATCATCAGCGCGACCAGGACCGCTGCGTCCGCCGCGCTCGCCGCCGACTGGCTCAGCCGGACCCGGCAGCGGCCCCGGCGCGTCGGATTCTTCGGCGTCGGCCTGATCGCCCGCTACATCCACACCTTCCTCGCCGGGACCGGCTGGGAATTCGACGAAATCAACGTGCACGACCTGCACCCGGACAGCGCCGCCGGATTCCGCGGCTACCTCGAGCAGTCCGGCTTCACCGGCGAGATCAGCGTGCACGAAACCGCCGAGGGCCTGATCCGCGACAGCGAGCTGGTGGTCTTCGCGACCATCGCCGGCGAACCGCACGTGCACGATCCTTCGTGGTTCTCGCACAATCCGCTGGTCTTGCACGTGTCCCTGCGCGACCTGGCCCCGGAAATCCTGCTGGCGTCGGCGAACCTCGTCGACGACGTCGACCACTGCCTCAAAGCCAACACGTCGCCGCATCTGGTGGAGCAGCGCACCGGCAGCCGGGACTTCCTGCTCGGCACCCTCGACGACGTGCTCTCGGGCCGGGTCAGCCCGCCCGCCGACCGGCCGCTGATCTTCTCCCCGTTCGGGCTCGGCGTCCTCGACCTCGCGGTCGGGGCCTTCGTCCACGAGAGAGTGTCCGACGCCGGCGGACTGCACGTCATCGAGGACTTTTTCCACGAACTGCGCCGGTATGGCTGAGCGCCGTCCGCCACTGAGCTGTGCCTGAAGGGGAGAAAACTGTGCGTGTCATCACCGTTCCCGAAGCTTTCAACGAGGAGGCGCTGTACGTCGACCTCCGCTGGAGCTTCGGCTACTCGCTCTACCTCAAATGCGAGGGGTTCAACTTCGCCGGTTCCATCAAGCTGAAGGCCGCGACCGAAATGGTCGACGCGGCCGAACGCGACGGCCTGCTGCGGCCGGGCTCGATCATCGTCGAGTCGTCGTCGGGCAACCTCGGCGTCGCGCTGAGCATGATCGCGGCCAGCCGGGGGTACAAGTTCCTGTGCGTCACCGATTCCCGCTGCAACCTGGCGACGCGCCGCGCGATCGAGGCGCTCGGCAACGAGGTGCACATCATCACCGAACCTGATCCGGAAAGCGGTTTCCTCGGGGCGCGCATCGGCCACGTGCGGATGCTGTGCGCCTCCGACGAGCGCTATGTGTGGCTCAACCAGTACACCAATCCGGACAACTGGGGAGCGCATTTCCACCGCACCGGGCCGGAAATCGCCGCAGCGTTCCCGAATCTCGACGTGCTGTTCGTCGGCGCGGGCACCACGGGCACCCTGATGGGCTGCGCGCGGTTCTTCCGGCAATGGCACCGGCCGGTGCGGATCGTCGCGATCGACAGCGTCGGCTCGGTGACCTTCGGCGGCCCGGCGGGCAGGCGGATGCTGCCCGGGCTGGGCACCAGCGTGCGCCCGGCGATCCTCGACGAGTCCTATGTGGACGACGTGGTGCTGGTCGAGGAACCGGATTCGGTCCGGGCGTGCCACCGGCTGGCGCGCAACGGATTCCTGTTCGGCGGCTCGACCGGGACAGTGGTCAGCGGGGCCACCAGCTGGCTGTCCGAACACGACGCGCACCACCTGACCGCGGTGGCCGTCGCCCCCGACCTCGGCGAGCGCTACCTCGACACGATCTACCAGACCAACTGGCTGCAGGGCATCTACGGAGAGGACGTGCTTTCGCCGCGGCCCCGGCAGTCCGTCTGAGCCGCGCGGGGCGGCGCACCGGCATCCCCCGGCGCGCCGCACCCCGGCGGGATCAGACCTTCTTCTGCCATTCGTCCCAGCTGAAGCGCCAGTCGGTCCAGCCGTCGCCCGGTTTGAGGTCCACGCCGGTGTCGGTCACCACCACGACGTCCCCGCGATGGGAGTTCTCGTAGAACCACTTCGCGTTGTCGACGCTGACGTTGAGGCAGCCGTGCGAGGTGTTGGTGCGCCCCTGCTGCCGGACCGACCACGGCGCGGAATGCAGGAACTGTCCCGAGTTGGTGAGCCGCAGCGCGTACTTGACCGTGGTGCGGTAGCCGCCCGGCGAGTCGGTGGGCACGCCGTACGTGCTGGAGTCCATGGTGTACGGCGACTGCACGGTCATGATCAGCATCGTGCCGGAAACGCTGCGCGCGGACGGCTTGCCGAGGCTGACCGGGGACGTCAGGACGAGCTGGCCGTCCTTGTACGTCCGCATCTGCTTTTCCTTGTCCGACACCTTCGAGATGATCGCCGGGCCGGTCTTGAAGCTGATCTTGCGGTCGGCCTTGCCGAACACGCCGTTGCCGAGCGCGCGGCCGGCGATCTTGATGTCGAGGGTGACCGTGGAGTACGCGGGCCAGTATTCCTTGGTGCGGTAGTGCACCTCGTCGTCGCCGAACCAGCGCCACGCCCCGGTGGCGGGCTTGTCGGAGGTGACGGTGAGCATCTTCTCGGCGGCGGCCTTGTCCGCGACCGGCGCGGAGAACTTGATCGTGATCGGCATGCCGACGCCGGTGGTCTCGCCGTCGAGCGGGATCACCGACGGATACGCCTGCGCCTTGGCGGTCGCGGTGGTGAAGGTGCTCGTGCGGGTCACCGGGTTGCCGTCCGCGCCGACGGAGCGCGCGGTGAGCGTGTACTTCGTGCGGTAGTCCAGGGGCTTGCTGCTGGTCCAGCGCTGCTTCGCGGCGTCCATCTCGCCGGGCACCGGAGCGCCGTCCGCCGCCGCGAGGGTGACCTCGCTGAGCGTGGACCCGCCGGCCACCGCGGTGACGGGTTCGCCGGGCGCGACGTCGTTCGAGCCGTCCTTGGGACCGAGGTCGAGGGTCGCGGGCACCGCCGGCGCGGCGCTGGTCTTCTGGTCGTTGCCCGCGGCGGGACCGGGAGCCGGTGCGGACGTGCACGCCGCCGTCAGCGCCAGCCCGGCGAGGATCCCCGCGATGATCTGCGTTTTCCGCCCCAGCACCTGACCAGCCCCCATTCGCGATTACTACCGGACATAGTAGTCATACCGGTCAGGCGCGGAGCAGGGCGGGAGCCGCTGCCCGGCGGTGGTGTCCGGACAGGGAGACCCAGGTCACGAATGCTGCCGCAGCCCGCGCCGCAGCGCCTCCCGCTCGCGCTCGGACGCCGACCGCGCGAAATGCAGCAGCACGCCCTCGGGATCGCCCGCGTCGGCGAGCAGGTTCCGCATCGCGCGGGCGGCTGCTTCCTCTCGCGACGACACCGGCGTGTAGCAGTAGGCGCGGCTGCGTTTCTCGCGTTCCACCCAGCCCTTGCTGTGCAGATGGTCGAGCACGGTGAGCACCGTCGTGTAGGCGAGGTCCCGGTTCAGCTCCTCCAGCACTTCGCGGACCGTGCGCGCGTCTCCCGCCCGCCACAGGACGTCCATAGCCGCCGATTCCAGCTCGCCCAGTCCCTGCACGCCCCGCATCCTAGGGCGCGCCGGTCCGGTGTCAGTACGCGGTGAGCCCGCCGTCGACGACCAGTTCGGTTCCAGTGACGAACGAGGATTCGTCACTGGCCAGGAAGAGCATCGCGTGCGCGACCTCGGCCGGGCTGCCCGCGCGGCGCATCGGCGTGCGGACAATGTCGGGCTGCTGGTCGCCCTGTTCGTCGAGCAGATCCTGGATCATCGGCGTCGCGATGACCCCCGGGTGCACCGAATTGACCCGGACGCCGCGCGTCGCGTACTCGACCGCGGCGGTCTTGGTCAGCAGCCGCACCGCCCCTTTGGACGCCTGGTACGCGGCGGCCGCGCCGCTGCCGACCAGGCCCAGCACCGAGGAAGTGTTGACCACCGATCCGTTGCCGGAGGCGCGCAGCAGCGGCATCGCGGTCTTCATCCCGAGCCAGGTGCCGGTCTGGTTGACCGCGATCACCCGGTCCCACGCGTCCGGGGCCGTCTCCTCGATGCCCGGCCAGTCCACGATCCCCGCGACGTTGACGAGCACGTCGAGGCGGCCGAACCGCTGCCGGGTCCGTTCGACGGTTTCGCGCCAGTTTTCCGGCGAGGACACGTCCAGCCGGTCGGCCAGCACGTCGGTCTCCAGCCGTGCCGCGAGTTTCCGCACTGCTTCGCAGTCGACGTCGGTGACGACCAGGCTGGCTCCCTCCCGGGCGAACAGTTCCGCGGTGGCTTGGCCGATCCCGCCGGTCGCTCCGGTGAGCAGCACGACTTTTCCGTTGAGCCGCATAAGATATTTCCTTTCGTCGGAGGGATGTCAGGCCGCGGTGTAGCCGCCGTCGGCAGCGACGACCGCGCCGGTGACGAACGCGGACCGCGGCGAGGCCAGAAAGCCGATCACCTCAGCGATTTCTTCCGGCTGCGCGACCCGGCCGAGCGGATGTGCGGCGCCGAACGACCGCAGATACGCCCGGCTGTCGGCGCGGAAAGTGTCGAGCAGATCTGTTTCGATCACGCCGGGAGCGACCACGTTCGCGCGAATTCCGTGCGGAGCGCCTTCCAATGCGAGCACCTTTGTCAATTGCGCCAACGCTCCTTTCGACGCGCTGTACGCCGCCGCCTCGGCCAGCCCCACCGTGCTGGCGAACGAGCCGACCGTGACGATCGCTCCCCCGCCGTTGTCGCGCATTACCCGGAATGCCTCTCGCGCCTGCAAAAACGCTCCGCGGGCATTGACGGACATCACCTCGTCCCAGTCCGCCGCCGTCGTCTCAGTGACCGGCTTGTTCACCGAACGCCCCGCATTCGCGACCAGAATGTCGAGCCCGCCGAACTGTTCCACCGCCGTGAGCGCCGACCGCACCGCAACGTCCTCTTCGGACACATCGCCGACCAGCACCGCCACGCCGTCCTTATCGGCGAGCAGTTCCACTTCGGGCCGGATGTCTGTCGCCAGCACTCGTGCCCCGTGCGCACGCAGCCAAGCGACCGTCGCCGCGCCGACCCCGCGCGCGGCCCCCGTGACCAGGGCGACCTTGCCCGCCAGTTCGTTCGTCATGCCGCCCAGTCTCAGCGTCGGCGGACCTCGCTGGCAGGACGTGCCACACCCACCCAGCCGCCGCCTACCCTGGTTCGCATGGGCAGTACGGAACTGGGCGAATTCCTGCGAGCACGCCGCGCGCAACGCTCCCCGGAGGACGCCGACGTGCGCTATTCCGGCCGACGCAAGGTCGCGGGCCTGCGCCGCGAGGAAGTCGCCGTGCTCGCCGGGGTGAACGTCGACTACTACGCGCGTTTGGAACAGGGCCGGGAAACCCGCCCGTCACCGCAGGTGCTCGACGCCCTCAGCCGCGCACTGGACCTGGACCCCGACGCCCGCGAACACCTGTATCGCCTCGCCGGCACCACCCCGGCTGTCCTGCTCTCCCCGGCGCCCCAAACGGTAAGCCCGGAACTGCGGCAGCTCATGGACAGCTATCCGCACGCACCCGCGTTCGTGCTCAACCGCGTCCTGGACATTCTCGCGGCGAACACCCTCGCCGACGCCCTGTTCTCCCCCTTCACCGCGGCCGACAACCTGGCCCGCATGACCTTCCTCGACCCGGCGGGTCCGCAGTTCTTCGCCCGCTGGGAATGGACGGCCCAAGCGACCGTGGCAAACCTGCGCGCCGCGGCGGGAGACCCGGCCCTGCCGCGCTTGGTCGCGGAACTCAGCGAGGGCAGTTCGCGGTTCCGGACGCTGTGGGAAACCCATCAGGTGCGGGGGAAGACCCGAGAGCCCAAGCAACTCGTGCATCCGGCGGTCGGGCCGCTGACGCTGACCTACCAGGCATTCGACGTGCGCGGGGCGGCTGGGCAGCAGTTGATTGTCTATCAGGCTGAGCCGGGCAGTCCCAGTGCTGAGGCGCTGTCGTTGCTGCGGAGCGTTCCGATGCGGGTGCGTCCGGGCGCGGGCATGCCGTGAACGAGATCTAGTAGCCGCGCGTGGAGTTGGCGGCGAACCGGCGGGCGGCCCGGAGGCGCGGGGGCGCCTCGGCTGGTTCGCCTGGGATTGGTCGATCGGCCCGCAGTCGATGGCGTCGGCGGGACCCGCCACGACGCGTTCGCTACTTCTTCCTCGCGTGCGAAGGCATGCAGCACCGGCCGATTCGTGCTCCCGCAGAACACGCGCGACACCCGTGCGCTCGGAAGCCTCACCCTTGAGGCAAGGCGTGCAGCACCGACCAGCCCGTCCTCGCACAGGACACGCGCGATGCCACGCGCTCGAAACCACGGCCGTCCAGCCAAAGCATGCAGCGCCAACCGGCCCGTGCTCCCGCAGAACACGCGCGGTACCCGAGCACACTCTCGGCGCGCTCGAAAACTTCGCCCTCGAGGCAAGGCGTGCGGCGCGAACCGGCCTGTGTTCCCACGAAGCAGGCCCGTTCGCTCCGCACGCCGGCCGCCGGGGCGCGCGTCGGTGCCCGAGCGCACTTTCGCGCGCGTGCACCGGCGGCCTCCGGCCGGGGTCGTGCCGCCCGGGGGAAAGCGGCGCGAGCCCGGCCAGGGCCTCGGCGGGTTACTTCGTGACGATCTTCTGGCCGACCACGATCAGGTTGGCGTCCGGGATGTACTTCGCGTTCAGCTGCTGCAGGTGCTGCCAGCCGCCGTCGACGTTCAGGTTCTTCGCGATGCCGGACAGGGTGTCGCCCGCGGCCACGGTGTAGCTGCCGTCCGGGTTGGAGGACGGGGCGGCGTGCTTCGGCGCGGACTTGACCTTCGCCTCGGCCTTCACCTGGACCTTCGGCTTCGCGGCCACGGCCTCGACCTCGGCCGAGCCGCCGGAGGTGTCGCCGCCGAAGTCGGCGTAGCTCGCCGGGCCGGAGCCGCCGCGGCACTGCCACGGGGCCGAACCCTGCTTCGCGTAGATCCGGTCCGCGACGATCTGCTGCTGCGCGGGCGTGGCCTTGTCGGCCGTCGGGGCGAACTGGCCGCCGCCGTTCGCGAGCCAGGTCTTCGTGACGATCTGGAACAGGCCGGCGGGGCGGCCCGCGCGCTGGCCCGCGGCGGTGTTGTTGACCGCGGTCGGGTTGCCGCTGCTCTCGCACTTGACGATGCCGGCCTGCCCCGGGAAGGCGTTGGCCGTGCCCGCCCCGGCGAGGCCGATGCCGCCGAGGGTGGCGCCCGCGAGGGCCGCGGTCGCGCCGGTGCGCTGGAGGGTCGTTTTCGTCTTGCTGGGTTTGCTGTGCCGTCCCACGGTGGGTGGGCTCCTTCGCTGTCACACCGCATCGCCGTCCTCGTGCCTGAACCAGGCGCGAGCCGCGACGGCGCGCGGCGGCTTCGGGTCGCTGATCCTCGGGGTAGATCGCAGGTCACCGCAAAAGCGCGAGAAGATTACGAAACGGAAACGGCAGGTGTACAGAGTCAGTGGGATCGGCCACAGATCGCCTCGGCGCGTAGCAGTCAGGCGACAGTGCGTCATGCTCATGGCCACCTACTTAGTCAATAAATCACAGCTCAACAGCAAGGTTTTCTAGAGCATCCCTCAACATCAACAAGCAAATTTCTCTTCGCGAGCAACTTTCTAACTGTCTACATGGTTAGTGATCTGCCTGCATCGCGAACGTTACGGTCTAGATAAACACAGGTCGCGGATCTCGTTCACCCCGCGCTACGGCACCCGGGCCCGGCCCAGCGCGCCCCGCCGGACCAGGCCCGCTCCTCCGGACGCACCCGCGACCGGCACCCGCCGCCGCTGACGCGAGCCACTGGACCACCGGTCCAGACCACTGCCATGGTCTGGACCACTCTGCCCGCCGCCCGCCGAGCCCCGCTGCCGAAACCGCGGTCCGGCACCCTTCCCCGGCGGAAACAGCACCCGCAACCGGACCGGACGGCGAAAAGACCGTAAACGCCCCGGAAACCTCGACATTTCCCGCATCCGACATATCCCGGAATCCCGCCCGCAACCGTCCGGAAAGGCTTCCCACCATGCGGTCGTCCGGCTCCGATTCACAGGCCGGAAACGGGTCGTGAATATTCACGTTCCGTTTCGCGCCGTCGCGAACACCGTTGCGCATTCAGTCGTTCAGCCCAGTACGGCGAACTCCGCGAAATCGCCGCGTTCACTCTCCCGGCGCATTGCCTCGCCTCACTCCGGCCGTTTCTTTTCTTTCCGGAGCCGGACGCGGCTCGCCATCGTCCGGAGAGCCGGTGCACCGGAACCGGCTGCGCTACGCTGTGCCCCGCGGTATTCCAGTGAGGTCGACCGGGGAGGGCTGCGCCCAGCGCGGCCCTCCCCCGCCTCTGCTCGCGACAAACCGTTTTCCCCCGCCGCCGGCCGTTTTCCCGCGGTCCGCGAATCCCCGCGAAAAGGAGGAGGAGTGCATGACGGACGCGCGGCGCGGTGCCGGCGGAACACATCCCCGGGCCGGAACCGAAGCATTCCGCCCGGGACGGCGCGACGCAATACCGCGAGAACGACCGCTCCGTTTACCGGCGAAGCGGGTCCGGCGGCTCTCCCCGAGCATCGAGCGGGAACAGTTCGCCCCGAACGCCCTTTTCGCAGGGAAGACCGCCGCGCACCGGGGCGGGCTCCCGGCGGCCGCCTCCGGCCGCGCCACCACCATTGCCAGGGGAGAACAGCCCAGATGACCATCCTCGACCATCCCGCGCCGCTCACCGGTCCCGCCGTCCACTGCGATCTGCCCGGCCCGCGTTCGGCCGAGTACCTCGAGCGGCAGGACCGCCGGGAACCGAACGCCCGCGGCGGACCCCGGCGGCTGCCGATCGCGATCACCGAGGGCTCGGGAAGCTTCGTGCGCGACGCCGACGGCAACGTCTTCATCGACTTCCTCGCCGGAGCGGGCGTGCTCTCCCTCGGGCACAACCATCCCGAACTGGTCGCGGCCATGACCGCGCAGCTGAGCAAGCTGACCCACGCGCTCGACTTCGCGACCCCGGTCAAGGACGAATTCTCCGAGGCCCAGCTCGCGATGCTGCCCGAAGCGCTGCGCCCGCGAATGAAACTGCACTTCTGCGGACCCGCCGGGACCAACGCGGTCGAAGCCGCGCTGAAGCTGTGCAAAACCGCGACCGGACGCGGCGGCGTCGTGTCGTACCAGGGCCGGTTCCACGGCAGCGCGCACGCCGCGCTGGGCCTGATCGGGCAGCGGCCGGGCGCGCACCCCCTGTCCGGCACCCAGTACCCGCCGTACTCCTCCTGCCCCCGCTGCCCGGCCGGCCACGATCCGGACACGTGCGCCGCGACCTGCCCGGACCTGCTCGAACGCTCGCTGCACGACCCCGACGGCGGCCTCCCGCTGCCCGCGGCGGTGGTGCTGGAACTGGTGCAGGGCGAGGGCGGCGTGGTCCCGGCGCGGGCGGATTTCGTGCACCGGGTGCGCGAGCTGACCCGGGAGCTGGGCATCCCGCTGATCGTCGACGAACTGCAGACCGGCTGCGGCCGCACCGGGACCTGGTTCGCCTTCGAGCGCTACGGCATCGAACCCGACGTGATCGTCGCGTCCAAGGCGCTCAGCGGAATCGGCTCGCCGGTCTCGCTGATCATCTACGACGAGCGCCTCGACCACTGGGCTCCCCGCGCGCACGCGTTCCGCGGCAATCAGCTCGCCTTCGCCGCGGGCGCGCGGGCGATCGAGGTCGTCAACCGCGACAGCGTGCTGGACAACGTCGTCGAGCGCGGCTGCCAGTTCGAGGAGCTGCTCTCCCCGCTGGCCAGCCACCAGTGGGTGACGGACGTGCGCGGCGCCGGGCTGATGTGGGGCATCGAACTGGCCGATCCGCGCACCGGAGCGCCCGCGTCGGAACTCGCGCTGGCCGTGCAGAACCACGCGTTGCGCCGCGGGCTCATCGTCGAATTGGGCGGACGCGGCGACAGCGTGGTCCGGCTGCTGCCGCCGCTCAACGTCACCGCGGACGTCGTGCGCACGGCCGCCGGAATCCTGCTGGCCGCGCTCGATTCGGCTACCCGCGAGGCGCGCTGACCGACGGCCGCGCCATCGCCCGGGGTCTGGCGGTGGCGCGGTTCGCCGTCAGAAGGCAAACCACTGCGACGACACCAGCACCAGCCCCAGCGAGCACACCGCGACCACCACCAGCCCGAGCGCGGCCACCACCAGCGGCCGCAGTCCGCTGCGGGCCATTTGGCGGAGGTCGAAGTTCAGGCCGACCCCGGCGAAGCACAGCAGGAACGCCCACTTCGAGAGGTTCCCGAGACTGGCGACCTCCGCCTTGGTGAACACGTGCGCGGTCGCCAGCGCGGAGACCGCGACGAACCCCAGCACGAACTTCGGGAAGGTGCGCCACACGAAGCCCGCGCGGCCCTTGAGCCCGCCGCCGACCGCCTTGCCGCCGCGCGTGGACCAGTACGCCGCGTAGCCGAGGACGACCAGTCCGATCAACGCGTTCCGCGTGCTTTTCACCGCGACGGCGACGTCCTGCGCGTGCGGGGAGTACGCCGCGCCGGTCGCGGTCGTCTCGGCGGTGTTGTCCACCGCGAGTCCCGCCCAGAGGCCGAATTCGGTGTCGGTCAGGTTCAGCGCGTGCCCGATCGCCGGGAAGGCGAACAACGCGACCGCGCCCAGCGCGAGGATCGCCGCGATGGCGTAGCCGGAGTCCTCGTCGTCGGCGTCGATGGAGCCGCGGCCGGCGATGATGGCCGACACGCCGCAGATCGAGGTGCCGATCGCCAGCAGCGACGACAGCTTCCCGCCGAGCCCGAAAGCCTTGCCCACCAGCAGGATCACCGTGGTCGCCACGGCCATGTCGATCAGGATGAGCCCCAGGCTGAACCCGCCGAGCTTGGCGAGGTCGCCGAGCACGAACCGGGCGCCGAGCAGGACGATGCCGGTCTTCAGCCAGAACTCGTAGGTCCCGACCCCGGGGCGGAGCAGCGCCGGGATGCCGATCGTGTTGCGGATGACCAGTCCGAGGACGATCGCCCACAGCACGTATTCGATGTCCGGCAGCGCGGTCCCGGCTGCGTGGCCGAGGCTGCGGATCCCGTTCTGCGCCAGCGTGCCGACGATGCCGACCGCCGCGAGCAGCAGAAGTCCAGGCAGATATCTCACGACCGCCGGTACCGCTCGGCGGCCCTCCAGCGCGGCGGTCATGTGACGAGGAACGGGATCGCCGGCAGCACGCCGAACGCGGCCAACGCCACCAGTACGGCCGCGACCAGCACCGCAGCCCAGTCGGCGCTGATCAGCGCAGCGCCTCTCGGTTTCGGATCTGAGCTCATGACCGCAGGACTGTAGGCGGACCGGCCGCGCCGGTCCTCGCCGTCCACCAGCTGGACGCTCCATTGTGGACACCGTGGTACAAGACCGCCCGCATCAGCGGTGCCGCCCTGGATATTCACTGGACAACGCTTCCGGCGGCGCGCAAGATCAAGAGACGTGACCGACCTCGCCGCCTTGCCGCTCGCCGATGCCCAGCTGTCCGAAGCCCAATCCTCCGACGCCGCCGAACTTCTTGTGCTGCAACGATGCTGCTGGGTCCCGCAGGCGATCGTCAACGACACCCTCGACGTCCCCGCCTTGCACGAGGACCTGGACACCGTGCGCGGCTGGGTCGAGACCACTCGCGTGTGGACTGTCCGGATCGGCGGGCGGCTCGTCGCTGCCGTGCGCGCTCATCTCGAGGAGGACCGCTGGGAGATCGGCCGTTTGATGGTGGCCCCTGACCTCGCCGGACAGGGCGTCGGCCGGTGGCTGCTGAGCTATGCCGAGCAGCAGGCTCCGCCGGAGGCGACCAGTCTGGTGCTGTACACCGGCTCCGGCAGCGAGCGGAACCTGACGATGTACCGGCGCGCCGGGTACCGAGTGGCCGAACCGCCCGCGAACACGCTCGGGAAGCACATCCGCGGGGCGGTTTACCTCACCAAGAGCGTCTAGCGCTTTCCCTTGGCACACCGCCGTTCGCCGCGGAATTCGGAGGCGGTGCCCGGTTCGCCTCGTCACAAGGTGGTGCCAGCGTCACCAGGACAACCGCCGCCTAGCTCCCCGTCTCCGGCCGCCGCACCCTGGCAGCAGGGCCGCACCCCGGCGGCCGGACTGGAGCAACCCCTGTGAAAGCACTGCGCGTCACCGCGTTCGGCACCGAAGCCACACTCGCCGAGCTTCCCGAGCCGATTCCCGGACCGAGCCAGGTCGTCGTCGATGTCGTGGCAGCGGCGGCGAACCCGCTCGACCTCAAAATCGCCTCCGGAGTCATGACCGACTTCTTCCCGGTCGCCCTCCCCTATGTCCTGGGCACCGACTTCTCCGGGAGGATCGCGACGCCCGGCGCCGGCTGGCAGGTCGGCGACCCGGTGATCGGCCGCCTCGACCCGGTCGCCGGCGGCGCGTTCGCCGAGCAGGTCGTGCTCGACGCGGCGCACTTGGTCCCGGCACCGTCGCACCTCACCTTGGAAGCCGCGGCAGGCCTCCCGACCGCGGCCGCGACCGCGTGGCAGGCATTGGTCGAGGTCGCGGACGTCCACTCCGGACAGACAGTTCTCGTGCACGCCGCGGCCGGGGGCGTGGGCAGCTTCGCGGTCCAGATCGCGCGACGGCTCGGCGCCCGGGTGGTCGCGACCGCGTCCGGTTCGGGCGTCGCCATCGCGGAGAAACTCGGTGCCGACAAGGTGCTCGACTACCGGAAGACCGACTTCGCCCGCGAGCTCCGCGGAGTCGACGTCGTGCTCGACACCGTCGGCGGCGAAGTCGGGACCCGGTCGCGGCGAGTCCTGAAACCCGGCGGACTTCTCGTGACCACTCCCGCCCCGGCGGACGGCGCCGCGTTCGTGTTCCACACCTCGGACGCGGCCCGGCTGGCGAAGGTGGCGGACCTGGGCCTCGAAGTGCTCGTCGACCGCACCTGCCCGCTGGCAGACGGCGCCCGGGCGCTCGCCAGCCTCGCCGAGGGCCACGCGCGGGGCAAGGTCCTGCTCAGCGTCGCCTGAGTGGTGCTGACGACGCCTGGCTGCGCCGATCGCGCGAAGGCATAGTGCGGACTTCTCGTGACCACCCCCGCCCCAGCGGACGGCGCCGCGTTCGTGTTCCACGCCTCGGACGCAGCCCGGCTGGCAAAGGTCGCCGACCTGGGCCTCGAAGTGCTCGTCGACCGCACCTGCCCGCTGGCGGACTGCGCGCGGGCGCTCGCCAGCCTCGCCGAGGGCCACGCGCGGGGCAAGGTCCTGCTCAGCGTCGCCTGAGTGGTGCTGACGACGCCTGGCTGCGCAGATCGCGCGAAGGCATAGTGGCGGCATGGACTTGCGCGAACTAGGCGGGTACCTCAAGTCGCGGCGCGACCGGATCAGCCCGGCGGACGTCGGCCTCTCCGCCGGGCCGCGCCGCCGGGTGGCCGGGCTGCGCCGCGACGAGGTCGCCGCACTGGCGCGTGCCTCGACGGACTACTACGTGCAGCTGGAGCAGGGTCGCGGCACCCAGCCGTCCGAGCAGATGCTCGCCGCGCTGGCCAGGGCGCTGCGGCTGACCAGCGACGAGCGCGACCATCTCTACCACTTGGCGGGCCGTCCGCTGCCGCCCGCGTCAAGCGGGAACGCGCACGTCCACCCGGCCCTGCTCAACCTCCTCGAACAGCTCACCGCGACGCCGGCGCAGGTCATGACCGACCTCAGCGTCCCGCTCGTGCAGAACCGGCTCGCCGAGGCGCTGCTCGGCGCCCCGGCTCCCGGCGACGGCATCCGGGCCAGCTTCGTCTACCAGTGGTTCACCGACCCTGCCGCGCGGCAGCGATACCACCCGGACGAACACGAGCACCAATCGCGCGTCTTCGTCGCCGACCTGCGCGCCGCGCTCGCCAAACGCGGCCGCGACGCCCTGGCCGACGAACTCCTCGCGACGCTCCTCGCCCGCAGCGAGGAATTCGCGCACCTCTGGGAGCAGCGCGAGGTCGCCGTCCGGCGCACCGACCGCAAACGGATCCTGCACCCGGCCCTCGGCGTGCTCGAACTCGACTGCATGAACCTGCTCAGCGAGGACGGCAGCCAGCGCCTCCTCTGGTTCACCGCGCCACCCGGCCGCGACGACCTGGAACTGCTGGCTGCCGTCGGCACCCAAGACCTCGCCCCGCGTCAGTCCGCTATGGACGGACGGCCAGGATGAGCTTCCCCAGCGCCTTCCGGTTTTCGATGGCCTCCAACGCCTGCTGGACGTCCGCCAGCGGATAGCTCCCGCCCAGCGGCGGCACGATCGCGCCCTCGGCCAGCTTCGGCAGCAGCTCCGCCCACTGCCCCTGCAGGTACCCCGGCCGCGGCAGCGCGTACGCGCCCCAGCCGACGCCCACGACGTCCAAGTTGTTGAGCAGCAACCGGTTCACCTTCACCTCGGGGATGGACCCGCCGGTGAATCCGATGACCAGCATCCGCCCGTCCGCGGCGAGGCAGCGCAGCGAATCGGTGAACCGGTCGCCGCCGACGACGTCCGCGATCACGTCGACGCCCCGGCCGCCGGTCGCCGCTTTCACCGCGTCCTTGAAGCCGTCCGCCAGCACGTACTCGTCCGCCCCGGCCGCGACCGCCGTCTCGCCCTTCTCCGGCGTCGACACCACGCCGAGCACCTTGCCCGCACCGAACGCCTTCGCGACCTGGATGACCGCCGTCCCGACCCCGCCGGCCGCGCCGTGCACCAGCACGGTCTCCCCAGCCGCCATCCGGCCTCGGCGGCACAGCGCGAAATGCGCGGTCAGGTAGTTGAACGGGATCGCCGCCGCCTGGTCGAAGCCCAGGTCGTCCGGGATCGGGAACACCGCGTCGGCCGCGCACGCGACCCGCTCGGCGAACCCGCCCAGGAACGGCAGCGCCGCGACCCGGTCCCCGGCCTTGACCGCCGCGCCTTCCGGAGCCTCCGCCACGACCCCGGCGACCTCCGCGCCCGGGATGAACGGCAGCTCCGGCTTCACCTGGTAGAGCCCGCGCGTCTGCAGCAGATCCGGGAACGACACCCCGGCCGCGTGGACGTCGATCAGCACCTGGTCGTCAGCGCGCGAAGGCGCGTCGGCTTCGACTACCGAAACGGTCGACGGGCCTTCGAGATCCTTGATGTGTACGGCTTTCATGCGTTTCTCCTGGTTCACAGCGCGGAGAGGATGTCGTTGACGCGGTCTTTGGCGTCGCCGAAGAGCATCGCGGAGTTGTCGCGGAAGAACAGCGGGTTCTGCACGCCCGCGTAGCCGGAGGCCATGGAGCGTTTGAACACGATCACGTTCTCCGCTTCCCACACCGTCAGCACCGGCATGCCCGCGATCGGACTGCCCGGGTCCTCCGCCGCCGCGGGGTTGACGGTGTCGTTCGCGCCGATCACGAGGACGACGTCGGTGTCGGCGAAATCGTCGTTGATCTCGTCCAACTCCAGCACAATGTCATACGGCACCTTCGCCTCAGCGAGCAGCACGTTCATGTGGCCCGGCAGGCGCCCTGCGACCGGGTGGATCCCGAACCGGACCTCGATGCCCTTGTCCCGCAGTTTCCGGGTCAGTTCCGCCACCCCGTACTGGGCCTGCGCGACCGCCATCCCGTAGCCCGGGGTGATGATCACCCGCGACGCCCCGGTCAGCAGTTCCGCCGCGCCTTCGGCGGTGATCTCCCGGTGCTCGCCGTAATCCTTGTCCCCGCTGGGTCCCGCCTCGATCCCGAAACCGCCCGCGATCACCGAGATGAAGGACCGGTTCATCGCCTTGCACATGATGTAAGACAGATACGCACCCGAGGAACCGACCAGGGCGCCGGTGATGATCAGCAGGTCGTTCTCCAGCAAGAACCCCGACGCCGCCGCCGCCCAGCCGCTGTAGCTGTTCAGCATCGACACGACCACCGGCATGTCCCCGCCGCCGATCGACGCCACCAGATGCCAGCCCAACGCGAGGGCGAGGACGGTGACGACGATCAGCAGCCACAGGTGCGGGCTCGCCACGAACCACGCGGTGAACGCCACGAACAGCACCAGCGCGCCCAGGTTCAGGAAATTCTTCCCGGGCAGCATCAACGGCGCGGACTTCATCCGCGCCGACAGTTTCAGGTTCGCCACGATCGACCCGGTGAACGTCACCGCGCCGATGAACACCCCGATGAACACCTCGGCATGATGGATCCCCAACGTCCCCAACGCTTCCAGGTGGCGGGATTCTTCGCCGGTGGGGTCGCATTCGACCTGGAGGTAGCCGTTCCAGCCGACCAGGACGGCGGCGAGACCGACGAAGGAATGCAGCAGGGCGATCAGCTCGGGCATCCCGGTCATCTCGACCACCGCCGCCCGCCGCAGCCCGATCCCCGCGCCGATGACCATCGCGACGATCATCAACGCGACCGAGGTGCCGGTGATGTCGCCGGTGACCGCTTGGGCGATGGTCGCGATCAGCGCGACGACCATCCCGGCGATCCCGAAATAGTTCCCCACCCGGGCGGTTTCGTGCCGGGACAGCCCGGCGAGGGCGAGAATGAACAACAGCCCGGCCACGATGTAGGCGGCCTGGCTCGCAGTGTGCACAGTCATCAGAACAGAACGCCTTCCGGGTCAGCTGCGGGAGAACATCGCGAGCATCCGGCGAGTCACCGCGAACCCGCCGAAAATGTTGATCGTCGCCAGCAACGTCGCCACCCCCGCCAGCACCACCACCACCGTGTTCCCGCTGACCAGATTCAGCAGCGCGCCCACCACGATGATCCCGGAAATCGCGTTCGTCACCGACATCAACGGCGTATGCAACGCATGATGCACATGCCCGATCACGTAATAGCCGATCACGATCGCCAACGCGAACACCGTCAAATGCGGCAACAACGCCGCCGGAGCCAACGCCGCCAACACCAACACCACCGCCGCGACACCCAACACCACGCCCAGACGACGACCCGAGGACATCGGGGCCTTCTCCGGCTCCTTCACCGGCGCCGCCGCAGGCTTCTGCGGCGCGGCGGAGACCTGCACCGGAGGGGGCGGCCACGTCAACTCGCCGTTGCGCACGACGGTGATCGACCGGACCACCACATCCTCGAAGTCGACCACGAGCTGGCCGTCTTTCTCCGGGGTCATCAGCTTCATCAGGTTGACCAGGTTGGTGCCGTAGAGCTGCGACGCCTGCGCCGGGAGACGGCCCGCGAGGTCGGTGTAGCCCAGGATCGTGACGCCGTTGTCGGTCACGACGCTCTCGCCCGCGACGGAGCCTTCGACGTTGCCGCCGTTCGCCGCCGCCATGTCCACAATCACCGAACCGGCCTTCATCGACGCCACCATCTCGCCGGTGATGATCCGCGGCGCCGGACGGCCCGGGATCAACGCCGTCGTGACGATGATGTCCACCTCGCGACACTGCGCCGCGTACAGCTCTTTCTCGCGCGCCTTGTAGTCGTCGCCCATCTCTTTCGCGTAACCCGTCGCGGAAACCTCCGCGTTCGGGTCCTCGATGGACAAATACTCACCACCGAGGCTTTTCACCTGATCAGCGACCTCCGGCCGAGGGTCGGTCGCCCGCACGATCGCCCCGAGGCTCCCCGCCGCGCCGATCGCCGCCAACCCCGCGACACCGGCCCCGACCACCAGGACCTTGGCCGGGTTGACCTTGCCCGCGGCGGTCACCTGACCGGTGAAGAACCGCCCGAACGTGTGCGCCGCCTCGACCACCGCCCGATACCCCGCGATATTCGCCATCGACGACAACACGTCCAACGACTGCGCCCGGGAGATCCGCGGCACCGCGTCCATCGCGAGCGCCGTGATCGGCCGCTTCGCCAGATCCTCCACCAGCTCCGGTTTCAGAGCCGGGGCGAGCAGGCTGACCACCGTCGCGCCCTGCTTCACCGCATCCAACTGCCCGGACGACGGCGCGTTCACCCCGAACACGATGTCCGACTCGGCGATCGACCCCACGGTCGCGCCCGCGTCCGCATACGCCTGGTCGAAGAACCCCGACAACAGACCCGCGCCCGGCTCCACCGCCACCTCATAACCCAGCCCGCGCAGCTTGCCCACCGTTTCCGGAGTCGCCGCGACGCGCGTCTCCCCCGGTTGGGCCTCCTTGAGCACCCCGATCAGCATGCCGTCTCCTTCCCGCTCGTTCGCGGAAGATCCGCCGGCCGGGCCTGACGGCGTTTTGGGTCGCCACCTGGTCCGACTTCGCCCGCTTCAGGTACAGATGCGCTGGATACTCCCATGCCGCCCGGCCTCCGGCAGCCAACCGAAGCCCCTTTTTCCACGGCAAGTCCGACGAGATCACGGTCATAGCGCGGGCAGCCGGGCCGACCAGGCCGTTCCCGAGGTCGCGGCGGCGAGCCGGAAACCGCCGACTACCCGGTTGAACCGCCTCACGGGTCCGGTCCGGGTCCGGCTGCGGGGCACGGTCGCCGGATCGATCACGAGGCCCGCAGTGATGTCCACCACTTGACAACCGGGCCGCCCAGGCTCAGCCGACCGGGCGGCGCAGTCCGCTGCTCCGCTCGGAGCCCGCCGGTCGCGCAGCGGGTCAGCATGGCCGTCAGCTCGTCCTCGAATGTGGGAAGGCCGAGCGGCTCCGGCCTGGCGATCAGCTTGCGCACGAGCAGTTCCACCGTGTTTCACCACGATCCGCGCCGCTAAGTCCACATTGGACACGCCCCGGGTCCGGCGACCGCTCCGGCAGATCGCGCACGCAAGCGATCCGCTCCCCTCGCACCGGGTGACCAGCGCCCGCAGCGACTGCGGATCGTCGACTTGGTTCCGGACCGCCACGTGCACGAGTTGGCGGAGCGCCCCGTCGAGCGTGTCCGGCAGCCCGGCGGTTTCCCGGTGGCGGCGCGGGTTTCCGCGCCGGCGCGGGATGCCGCCGGGCCGCCAGCGCGGCGAGGATGGCGTCCTTGTGCGGGCAGCGCTGGTACAGCGCGACCTGATCGACACCCGCGCCCGCTCCGCGATGCGGTTCGCGGTGCGCGCCGCGCAGCCCAGCTCGGCGAAAATCTGGGCAGCGGCCGCGCGGGTCCGCTGCCGGGCCGGCTCGCCGCGCATCTGCCGGGTCCCTCGCGCGGCCGGAGCCGCGTTCCGGGCATCGCGAGCCAGCTCCTGCTCGCACCAGGCCGCTGAACAGGGGATATCCGACAGCCTGGCGGCTAGTCGCGGCCGAGACCCGGCAGCGGGCGCGTGCCCTCCGCCCGCACCGCTTCGAGCGCACGCGGGTCCAGATCCAGCAGCCGCAGGATCGTCGGCGCGATCTGGGTCGTCTCGACCGGAGCCGGGATCCGCACTCCGTGGCCGCCGCCGACCACCAGCGGAACCGCCCGGTCGTCGTCCGCCGTGCCGCCGTGTTCGGCGATTTTCGAGCGGCCGCCGGTGTACACGACGCCGTGCTGCGCGATGCCGACCAGGTCCGGCACTCGCGGGTCGCCCTGGCCGGCGTGGAAGTAGCGGGCGGCGTCGGCTCCGGCATACGCCGCGGTCAGGCCCGCGTGCGTGAACGGCTTCGGCGCGCCGGTGCTGCCGTTTCCGGTACCGGACTGGGCCAGCAGGTACTGCCGCGCGAAGGCGCCGGCGTCCGGCGAATGGTCGGTGAACCACAGCAGCATCGCGTCGTCGTCGGTGGACTGGGCGACCAGGTCGGGCGCACCCGGGTGCACGGCCCGCCAGGCGGAGTTCAGCCCGGAGAGCAGCGGGGCGTCGTCGATGCGGGTCAGCGCGGCCGGGTCGATCGGAGACTGGCCGTGCTTCGCCGACAGGACCACTGCCGTGGAGCGGTCGAGGTGCTGTTTCCTCAGTTCGGCAGCGAACGCGCCGAGCTGCCGGTCGACGAAGTCCAAAGCGGACCGCAGCACCGGGCCCGGCGCGCCGTCGGCCTGGTAACCGCCGGGCTGTCCGCCGGAAACCGGCAGCTTCTGCGCGGTCGAGACCGACTGGAAGTTCATCCCGAACACCCCGGGCGTGCCGGTGCGCGTGCGTCCGCTGTGGTCGAAGCCGTCGATTTCGTTCAGGACGGCCTCGGCCTTGTAGCCGTCGTACTGCTGGGTCGCGGCGTTGTCCTTGGTCCAATCGCCGGAAGCGGGCGCTTTGCTGTTGATCTCCGGCGTGAAGAGGTCCTCGATCCCTGTCCCGGACGGACCGTTGAGCATTTCGTACGCCGGGTGCTTGTCCGACCACGCGGTGCGCAACCCGGCTTGCCGGGCGACCTCGAACACGGTGTTCACCCGCAGATACTGGTGCGGGTAAACGGGTCCGCACGTCTTCGGGTCGACCGGAAGGCCGGCGGGATCGATCAGCGAGCGCGGGTCGCCGGTCATCGCGAGCACGCCGCCGGGCAGGTTCGGCACTCCCTGTCCCGCGTCGATGCGGTCCTTGTCCCGGTCGAGATCCTCGGTGTAGTCCACTGTGGACCCCGGCTTCGCGCCCGCGCACGCCGTGGTGCCGGGCGGCAGCAGAGCCCGGTTGTAGGTCGCGTCGCAGTAGATCCCGGTGGTCGCCGGGTTGCCACCGGTCACCTGGCCGACCATGCCGGGGAACGAATCCGACGGGACCGGCGTGCTGGCGTGCGTGTACTCGGCGCCGTGCGCGGCGAGCGCGGCCAGCGCCGACCCGGGAAAGGTGCGCGTGTACCACTCCAGATCCGACTGGTGCAGACCGTCGACCGAAAGCAGCAGCACGTGCTCGGTGCGCACCGGCGCGGCCAGCGCGGGAACGGCCGCCGCGACGGCGCCGGCCGCGGCCATCGCCACGACGGCACGCCAACGAATTCTCGACACGGGTGTCCTCCTCGTCTCCGCCACCGACGCAGCGACCGGCGTATTCCAGGCCGCGCACAAAGACGACGGAAAACCGCCGCAGAAACACCAGATGAACGCTGGCGGCGAAACAGTGCGCGGACAGGGCACAATTCGCCCGATTCGTTCAAGGGCGCGGATATGCGCACCCGCCCTTCCCCGAGTGCTTGCATTTCGCTAGCACTCGTGGTCTCCTAGAAGCGCTTGCAAATCACAATCACTCCGAAGGGGCAGCCATGATCCGCCGAGTACTCGCCCAGTGCACCGTCTCCGAGCTCGCGCGCGCCGAGAAGTGGTACACCGCGTTGTTCGACCGCGGTCCCGACGCGCGGCCGATGCCTGGCCTGCTGGAATGGCACCTCGACGACGCCTTCGGGCTGCAGGTGTGGTCCGAACCCGACCGCGCCGGGCGGTCGACGGTCGTCTTCGAAGACACGGACCTCGACGCGGTCGCCGCCCAGGCGACGAAGGCCGGTATCGCGCACGACGGGCCGCAACCCGGTGGCGGTGCGCGCATTCTGCCGCTCGCCGACCCGGACGGGAACCGCGTCGTGTTCAGCGGCAAGTGATCCGGCTTGACCGCCCGGCCCGGACCGGCCTAGGGTCACGACTAGAGAGATCGCTCTAGTCGGGAGACCCGAGGGAGGTCCGATGCCGCGCGTGGAGCTGTCCGCCGGGCCGATCGACTACACCGACACCGGCGGCACCGGGCCGGTTCTGGTGTTCGGGCACGGGTTCCCGATGTCCGGCACGCAATGGCGCAAGGTCGTCCCGCTGCTGGAGGGCTGCCGCTGCGTCCTGCCCACGCTGCCGCTCGGCGCGCACCTCGCCCCGATGCGGCCCGACGCGGACCTGACCCAGTTCGGGATCGCGCGGCTGCTCGGCGAATTCCTCGCCGCACTCGACCTCCACGACGCGACAATCGTGCTCAACGACTGGGGCGGCGGCCAATTCCTCGTCGCCGACGGGCTGGCTCCGGCCGAGCACGTCGCCCGGGTCGGCCGGCTCGCGCTCGTCGCGTGCGAGGCGTTCGACAACTTCCCGCCCAAGCCCGCGCGACCGGCCGTGAAGCTGCTCCGGCTTCCCGGCGGACCGTGGCTGCACGCCCAGGCCACCCGGACGTCGTTCTACCGCCACGCCAAAGCCGCGTACGGCGGGATGTGCGAAAGCCGGATCCCCGACGACGTTCTCGAGGGCTGGTTCGCGCCGGCGTTGCGGGACAAGGAAATCCGCCGGGACATGGTCAAATTCGCCACCGGGAGCCCGCCGCGGCGAGTGCTGCTCGAATGGACCGAGCGGCTGCGGTCGTTCGACCGGCCGGTCCTGGTCGCGTGGGCGGGCAAGGACC
Source organism: Amycolatopsis sp. Poz14 (assembly GCF_006704225.1). Classification (NCBI taxonomy): domain Bacteria; kingdom Bacillati; phylum Actinomycetota; class Actinomycetes; order Pseudonocardiales; family Pseudonocardiaceae; genus Amycolatopsis; species Amycolatopsis sp. Poz14. Next base: position 4,463,302 of record NZ_JACLHD010000001.1, on the reverse strand, counting down.
GGATGATGCCCGCCGAGCACGGACGGCGGCTCGCCGAATTGTTCCCGGACGGCCGCCTCGTCGAAATCCCGGACAGCGGCACGCTGATCCCGGAAGACCAACCGGAACGGCTGGCCGAGGAACTGATCGCGTTCCTGGCCGAAACAGGCGAGGAATAACGCGTCAGGCCGTGAAGGGCACCCTGAGGGAATCAGATTCCGTCAGGGTTCCCCTCACGACATCAGCATCCGCCCCACCGCGCCCGTCGACCGAGGGCAGCTTCACGCGTCGTCGGCCGGGGCCCGCGGCACCCGCGCAAGCACCGCTGCCGCGAACCCACCGCACACCGCGGTTACCGGGAAACCTCACTGTGCCGAACCGACCACAGCCATGGCCAAATGACTTCGCTGCAATGGCCGTGTGCCGCTTCGGGGGTCGGCCTGCCGTTGGCCGGATCAGTGACGAAACCGGCGGGCCGAGCGAATAGTGCGGACAATTGGATACCGTGGTCGGCATGGCTGACCAACGACCGCTCGGCTTGCGAGAACGCAAGAAGCTCGACACGCGCAAAGCGCTGAGCGACGCCGCCGTGGCGCTGATGTACGAGAGAGGTCCAGACAACGTCGTCCGCGAGGACATCGCCGAGCGGGCCGGGGTGTCGCTCCGGACGTTCAGCAACTACTTCGCCACGAAATACGACGCGGTCGCCTACCGGCAGGAACACCGGATCCGGCTCAGCGCGGAACTGCTGCGCCGCCGCCCGGCGGACGAACCGCTGTGGACCGCGCTCGCCGAATCGCTCATCGAACCGCTGCGCGCCGACGGAGTGCCGTACGGGCAGCCGGCATCCGAGCAGCTCAGCGCGGTGCAAGCGTGGAGCGCGACGCCGGAGATGCGCACCGCGCTGGCGCGCGTGCAAACCGGCGACCTGGTCAAGGCGATCGCCGAACGCACCGGCACCCGGGTCGGCGACCTGTACCCGCAACTGGTGTCCGACGTCGCGATCGCGGCGATGACCACGGTCCTGAACCGGTTCCTGGACGAAAGCCTGGAAAAGACGGTTCCGGCGACGCTGCGCGACGTGTTCGCGCGGATTTCGCGGGGACTCCCGCCGCAGTGATCAGCCCCGCGACGCCGCGGGCAGCGAGTTCTCCCGGCCATGCGCCACAAACTCCGCCCGCAACACCTGCCGATCCTCCTCAGTGAGCAGCCGATACGGGCTAGTCCGACTCGGCGCGAACCACACCTCGCCACCCTCCCAGCCCAGCGCGCGCAACGGCGCCTTGTCCACCTTGCCGCTGCCCGTCACCGGCGCCTCATCGATGACCCGGACAAACGTAGGCCGCCATTTCGTCCCCAGATCCGGTTGCACGGCAAGGAATCCATCGAACTCGACCGGATCGAATGCGGCATCCGCAGCGAGGATCACCGACGCCATGAGCAAGTCCCCGGTCCGCGGATCGGGCACGCCGTAGCAATGCGCCGCCGCGAACGCCGGGTAGCGGCCCAGGATGCGCTCGACTGGGGCGGTGCCGAAGTTCTCGCCGTCCACGCGGAGCCAGTCCGCCGCCCGGCCCGCGAAGTACAGGTAGCCGTCGCGGTCGCGATAGCCGAGGTCGCCGGTCCAGAAGTCCTCGCCGCCGAATTTCAGCCGTTCGGCCATCGCGGCCGGGTTGCGGTAGTAGCCCTCGAAGGTTCTCCCCCGGCCCACCGCGACGATCTCGCCGGTCGCTTCCTCGCCGTTCAGCAGCAGACCGTTCTCGTCGAATTCCGCGAGCGGGCATTCCCGGTTGTCCTGGTCGCGGATTTCCGCGCGCATTCCGGGCGCGGGACGGCCCAGCGCGTTCGGCGGCGCGTCCGGGTCCGGCACGATGCGGATTCCGCCTTCGCTGGACCCGTACCCTTCCCGCACTTCGCAGCCGAACCGACGGCGGAATTCGGCGGATTCGCCCGGCGCGGCTTCGGAACCGAAGGCGACCTCCAGCCGGTTGTCGGCGTCGGTCGGCTGCTCCGGCTGGGCGACGACGTAGCTCAGCACCCGGCCGACGTAGTTGAAGTAGGTCACGCCGTGCGCGCGCAGGTCCGGAATGAACTGCGACGCGGAGAACTTCCGCACCAGCACGATCGTCGCGCCGACCTTCGCCGCGGCGGCGAGGTTCATCATGATCGCGTGACCGTGGAACATCGGCAGGCACAGGTAGGTGACCGAATCGCGGTGCAGCGAGACGCGTTCGGCCAGCGCGTCGGTCAACCGGCCGAGGCGGCCGTTGCTGCAGATCACTGCCTTGGGCGTGCCGGTCGAACCGGAGCTGAACAGCAGCAGGAAGATCGCCGCCGGGTCCGGGAGCCGCGCGGGCAGGTCCGCGCCCGCGTGCGCGGCGAGCAGATCCTGGTACTCCGGCGATTCCACGTCGAGGATCCGGCGGACGGTCGGCAGCTCAAGGCTCGCCACCTCGTCGCGGTAGAGCGGTTCGGTGAGCAGGACGTCGACGTCCGTGTGGTTGATGTCCGCCGCCAGCTCCGCGCCGCGCCGGGTGGAGTTGACGCCGACCAGGACGTCCCCGGTCACCGCGGCGGCGAGGATCCAGAACACGAAATCCGGCAGGTTCTGCAGCAGCACCCCGACGTGCCGCTGCGCCCGGCCGGGACCCGGCTCGAAGGTGCGCAGCAGCGACGCTCGGACCGCGGCCTCGCCGATGACTTCAGCCCACGTCCAGCTCCGGCCCTCGAACCGCAGTCCCTCGTGCGAATCCTCGTGCCGGGACCGGACGACTTCCGCGAAGGTCTCCATCAGCGGTCCGCCGCGAGCACGATCGCGGAGTGCGGCACCGGAGAACCGCCGGTGACGAGCACGTGCTCCAGCGCCTTCGCCGGTTGGTTCACCGAACTGCCGCGAATCAGCCGGACGCCCTCGGCGATTCCGTTGACCCCGTGGATGTAGCCCTCCCCCAGCTGGCCGCCGTGCGTGTTGACTGGCAGCCGTCCGTCGAGTTCGAGCGCGCCGCTGGCGATGAAGTCCTTCGCTTCGCCGCGACCGCAGAATCCGTATTCTTCCAGTTGCAGCAACACCATCGGGGTGAAGGCGTCGTAGAGGATCGCGGCGTCGATGCCGTCCGGCCCCACGCCCGCTTGAGCCCACAATTGCTCGGCGACCAGCTGCACCTCGGGCATTTCGTCGATGTCCTCGCGGTAATAGCTGCTCATCGATATCTGTTGCGGCCCAACGCCTTGCGCCGCCCCAGCGATCACCGCGGGCGAATGCGGAAGGTCGCGAGCCCGTTCCGCGCTCACGATCACCAGTGCCTGCCCGCCGTCGCTTTCCTGGCAGCAATCGAGCAGCCGCAACGGATCGGCGATCATCCGCGACGACTGGTGGTCTTCGAGCGTGATCGGCCGTTCGTGGAACCAAGCCTTCGGATTCACCGCCGCGTGTTTGCGCGAAAGTACCGAAACCCGGCCGAAGTCCTCGCTCGTAGCCCCGTATTTGTGCATGTACCGCCGCGCCAGAAAAGCTTCCTGTTGCGCCGGAGTGAGCAGGCCGTACGGATTGATCCAATTCCGATATTCCTGATCAGTGTTCGCGGTGTAGGCGAACGGCGGCGGCCCGGAGCCGAACCGGTGGCCCGAACGTTCGTTGAACGCCCGGTACACCACAACGACATCCGCGACCCCAGAGCTGACCGCGAGCGCGGCCTGCTGCACCGGTGCGCACGCCCCGCCGCCACCGTGCGGAATGCGGCTGAAGAACTTGAGCTGCGGAATACCGAGTGCCCGAGCGACCGCGATCTCCGGATTGGTTTCCATGGTGAACAACGCAAACCCGTCGACTTCCTCGACGGGAATCTGCGCGTCAGCAAGCGCGGCGAGAACGCATTCACAAGCGAGCTGCCATTCGCTGCGTCCGGAATTCTTGCTGAACTCGGTCGCGCCGATCCCGGCGATCGCGGCCTGCCGCGCGAACCCGCTCATGCCGCCACCGTCACTCGGGCCGACACATGCACGCCGCGTTCGTGACTTCCGGTGACCTTGATCGTCACCGCGTCCTGAGTCGCTTCGATCACCTCGCCGGTGAAAGTGAGCGTGTCCCCGGGAAACAACGGCAGCCCGAGCCGCAACGAGACTTTGCGGATCCGCGTCGCCGGGCCGCAGACGTCGGTGACATAACGGTCGATGAACCCGTTGGTGGCGTTGATGCTGATGAAGATGTCCGGCATCCCGCGTTCCCGCGCCTTGCCCGGATCGTGGTGCACGTCCTCGAAATCCTGGGACGCGATCGCGGTGGCGACGATCGTGGTGCGGTCGAAGGGGATCGCCAGCTCCGGCAGGCGGTCCCCGAGAGCCAAGGTCATCGGGTGTGCTCCTTCGGGTCGCGCGGCCGCAGTTGCGGGAGGATTTCGCCGTGCGCGTGCTCGCTGAAACCGACCTGAAGCGGCAGACCGACCTCGAGCCGGTCATGGTCGACCCCGGCGATGTCCGCGACCAGCCGGACGCCCTCCTCCAGATCGGCGAGCCCGACCGCGAGCGGGTAGTCGAACGCGGGATCCTTCGGGTGATACAGCACTGTCCAGCTGTGCAATATCGCGCGGCCGCTGGCGACAACCGTGTCCCACGCGAAACTCCGGCACACCGGACACGCCGGGCCGGGCGGATGCCGGAGGGTCCGGCAGCCGGTGCAGCGCTGGATTTCCAGGCGTCCTTCGCGGGCGGCGGCGAAGAAGAACTGGTTGTCCTGGGTGATCGTGAGCCGCGGGACCGCGGTGTGCTCCCCCATCACTCGCTCCGTTCGGCCGGGCGGAACCGCAGGATCCGGAAGCGTTCGTCGACCAGCAGCTCGCCCGCTTCGTCCACGTAGTGCTTGCGCAGCGTGACGAAATGCCCGTAGCCGAGCGCGGTGCGTTTGCACCCCGAGACGGCCTCGATGGTGAAATGGCAGGTCACGTGCGTGCCTGGAGATATCTCACGGACGTACTCCTGCTCGACGTCGGTGGCCACCACCGAGGTGTAGCCGGCCGCGTCGAGCACGTTCATCAGCCGCGAGTACGCGAAATCCTCCACCGCGCCCTCGCGGCGCAGCTCCTGGAGCTCGCGGTAGCGCCGGTACCCGGCCATGATCCAGGTCGAGCACATCGCGGGCGGCGCGACGACGCCGGACCGGCCGGCCGCCTTCGCCGCGGCGTCGTCGACGTACACCGGATTGCGGTCGTCGAGCGCCTCGACCCAGTTGCGGATCATCGCCTCGTTCACCGCGTACCGCGCCACCCGCGGCGGCTCGGCCTGCTGGCCGGTGAACTCGGCGAAGTCCGTCCGGAGACCGGTCATCACCCCTCCTTGAGCAAGCGTTTGGCAGGACGGTAAGAGCGCGCGCCCGGACGGGCAAGGGAAAGTCCCGGTGGGCGGACGGCTCCGGTGATCGCGGTTCTTGCCGGGCACTCGCTAGGCTGACCACGGCCCGGTGCGGCCTTCTCCGCAGCGGTGCGGTGATTCTCCCCGGCGGGCGGCCTCCGTAGGTGCTGCGAAGGGCCGTGAGGGGAACCCTGACGGAATCTGATTCCCGCAGGGTTCCCCTCACGGACAGCTCGGGCCGCGAGGCTCACTCCCACCGCACCAGCCGCCGCACCACCTTTCCCGTCGCGTTGCGCGGCAGCGGGTCCCGGGTCAGGAACCAGGCCGTCGGGACTTTGTACCGGGCCAGCCGGTCGGCGAGATAGCCGCGCAGCTCGTCCGCGTCCACTTCGGACTCCGCGCGCAGCACCACCTTCGCCGCGACGATCTGCCCGTAATCCGGATCCGGCAGCCCGGCCACGATGCACTCGGCTACCCCGGGATGCCCGGCCAGCTGTTCCTCCACCTCCGCCGGGTAGATGTTCTCCGCCCCGCGCAGGATCAGGTCGCTGCGCCTGCTCAGCACGAACAGCGCACCGTCGCGCAGTTGGCCGAGGTCGCCGGTCCGGAACCAGCCGTCGGCGGTGAACGCGGCGGCCGTCGCGGCCGGGTCGTTGAAGTAGCCGAGCATCACCTGCGGGCCGCGGAGGTGGATCTCGCCGTCGACACCGTCCGGGACCGGGCGGCCTTCGGGGTCGCGGATCTGCACTTCCATGTTCGGCACCGGCCTGCCCGCGGTGTCCGGGTCGGCGAGGAGTTCGGCGGGGGTCGCGAGGGTGGCCGCGGTGGACGATTCGGTCAGGCCGTAGTTCGTGCTCAGCGACGCGGCCGCGCCCGGCAAGGCGCCCCGGAGCTGGTCTTTCAGCTCGGCGGTCGACGGCGCGCTGCTGACCGAGACCGTCTTGAGCGTGCTGAGGTCGTACCCGGAGAGATCGGTTTCGACCAGCCGCGACAGCATCGTCGGGACCGCGCCCCAGTTGGTGATCCGTTCGGCCTGCACGAGCTCCAGCACCCGGTGGATGTCGAATTTCCCCTGGTACAGCACGGCGGTGTCGCCCACCGCGAGCCGCACGACGGCGAGGTTGTGCAGGGCGGCGATGTGGAACAACGGGGTGGCCAGCAGGAATCGGCGGTCCCGCGCCGGACGGCCGAATTCCGCCGCCAACGCGTCGTTGAACAGGTGGAACCAGACCGCGGCGAGCACGTTGCGGTGCGAGTGTGTCGCGCCCTTGGGGTGGCCGGAAGTGCCGCTCGTGAAAAGGATGACGGCGGGGTCGTCCTCATCGACGGGTTCCGGTTTCAGCTGCGCGCTTTCGTGCTGTCCGAGGAGTTCCCGGTATTCCGGGCTGCCGAATTCCAGCACCGGGTACCGATCCGCGATCAGCGGTTTCCGGGACGCGTCGGTCAGCACGGCCTTCGGCGTGGTCAGGTCGAGGCCGTGCGCGACCTCCGGCGCGGCCCACATCGAGTTCATCCCGACCGCGACCGCGCCGAGCGACACCGCCGCCCAGAATCCGACTATCCACTCCGGACAGTTCGCCGCGCACAACGCGACCCGATCGCCGCGGCCGACCCCGTATTCGGTCCGCAGCACCGAGGCGAGCGCCGCGACCTGGTCGTAGTGCTGGGCGAAGGTGAGTCGACTGTCCACAGTGACCAGATACTCGCGATCGCCGAACTCGCGCGAGGCCTCCAGCAGTTCGGTCAGGCACCGGTGCCGCCGCACGAACACCCTCGCCGGACGGCCCGCGACCGGATCCGGCCGGATCTCGAACTCCGCGCCCGGCGCGGTCAGCCGCGCGATGATGTCGTCCCGATCGGTCATCGGTCGCCTCCCGTAGTGATCATCGGATCGTCAGCTGCCCGCCGTCGACGTTCCAGCACTGTCCGGTCACCCAGCCCGCCTCCGCGCTGGCCAGGAACACCGCGGCCGCCGCGATGTCGAGCGGCTCGCCCACCCGCCGCAAGGGCACCTGCGCGCGAACGTACTCGGCCCACGAAGCCGGATCCACGTCGTCCAAACGGCTCGTGCCGACCACGCCGGGGCACAGCGCGTTCACCCGGATCCCGTGCTGGCCCAGCTCTTTCGCCGTCGAGGAGGTCAGCGACTGCAGCGCGGCTTTCGACGCGGAATAAGCCGCCGATCCCGCTCCGGACAGCTTCCCGCCGATCGAGGAGATGTTCACGAACACCCCGCCGTCGCCCTGGTCGACCATCCGCCGCCCGAACGCGCGCGTCATCAGGAACGGCCCGCGCAGGTTGACCGCGATGACCCGGTCCCAGGTCTCGACGTCGAGGTCCAGCACCGGCAGCCGATCCGGTCCGCGCGCGGCCGCGGCGTTGTTGACGACGATGTCCACGCGGCCGAACGCGTCGAGAACGGTCGCCAGCAGCCGGTCGATCTGCGCCGGGTCGGCGACGTCGCTCACCACCGGCAAGGCCCGGCCGCCGGACTCGCGGATCTCGTCGGCCACGGACTCGATGTCTCGCCAGCCCGCGGCCTGTTCTTCCGGCGGGAACTGCTCGCGCGGGCGACCGCTGCCGGTCACCGCGACCGCGCACCCGGCCTTCGCCAGCTCGACCGCGATCGCCCGGCCGATCGACCGCATCCGGCCCGCCCCGGTCACCACCGCGACCTTGCCCTCGAACCCGCTCAGCGGATACATCTCAGAGCCGTTCCACGATCGCCGCGGTCGCCTGGGCACCGCCGGCGCAGATCGCCACCAGGCCGAGCGTCTGGTCGCGGCGCTCCAGTTCGTCGACGATCTCCGCGAGCAGCCGGATCCCGGTCGCGCCGACCGGATGGCCGATCGCGATGGCGCCGCCGTTGACGTTGAGCCGGTCCTCGTCGACGCCGAGCGTACGGGCGAACGACAGCGGCACCGACGCGAACGCCTCGTTGACCTCGAACAAATCGATGTCGGCGATCGTCATCCCGGCCCGGCCGAGGACGCGCTCGGCCGCGCGGATGGGCCCGTCCAGCAGGTACTTCGGTTCCGCGCCGACGATGGCCTGCGCGACCAGCCTCGCGCGCGGACGCAGGCCGAAGGTCTGATCGGCGTCGACCAGCAGCGCGGCCGACGCGCCGTCGGAAATCTGCGACGCGGTACCTGCGGTGTGCAGGCCGTCTTCCTTGATCGGAGCTAGTCCGGCGAGGGCTTCGGTGCTGGTGTCGCGCAGGCCTTGGTCGCGGTCGAACAGGCCGCCGTCGAGCGGGACCGGCAGGATCGAACGGCCGAACCGGCCCTCGTCCCAGGCACGGCGGGCGCGGTGCTGCGAGCGGAGGCCGAACGCGTCCAGGTCCGCGCGGGTGAGCCCGCGCCGCGCGGCGATCCGGTCGGCCGCCTCGTACTGCGCGGGCAGGTCGACCTTCCAGGACTCCGGGCGCGGACGGCCCGCGTCGCCGAGGTTGCTCAGCAGCGGCACCCGGCTCATCGACTCGACCCCGCACGCCATCCCGGCTTCCACCAGCCCGGCCGCGATCTGCGCGGCGACCAGGTGCACGGCCTGCTGCGCGGACCCGCATTGCGCGTCGATGGTGGTGGTCGCGGTCTCTTCCGGGAGCCCGGCGTGCAGCCAGGCGAACCGGCCGACGTTGTTCGACTGCTCCCCCGCCTGCGTGACGCATCCCGCGACGACATCGGTGACCAGCGCCGGGTCGAGGCCGGTGCGGTCGAGGATCCCGCGCTGCACGTGGCCGAGCAGTTCGACCGCGTGGATGCCGGACAGCGCACCGCGCCGCTTGCCGAACGGGGTGCGGATCGCATCCACAATGACCGGCGTACCCATCAGGCACCTCCTGGAGTCGTGCGGGCCCAGGCGTCGGTGAAGACCGCCGCGTCGCCGCAGGTCACTTTCAGGCTCAGCTCATTTTCCTGCTGCCACACGGAAATTCTTAACGTCTCGCCCGGGATCACCGGACCCGCGAAGCGCGCACCCAGCTCGCGGAGGCGTGCGGGTTGGCCGTCGAGTAAGTGGTCCACGACGGCTTTGGCGACCAGGCCGTAGGACGCGAGCCCGTGCAGGATCGGCGCGGCGAAGCCCGCTTTCGCCGCGACCTCCGGGTCTGCGTGGAGCGGATTTCGGTCCCCGTTCAGCCGGTACAGCAGCGCTTGCTCCAGCGTGGTGGCGACGTCGAGCACGTGGGTCGGATCGCCTTCCGGCGGCTTCGGTCCGGCTGCGACGCCTGGGTCGCCACCGAAACCTCCCTCGCCGCGCGCCCAGACGGACATCTTCGAGGTCCACAGTGGACCGTCGGCGTCCGCGACCTCGTGGGCGAGCACGATGACCGCGGCTTTGCCCTTGTCCTGCACCTCCGCGATCCGCGTCGTTCGTTCCGCCGAGCCGGACGACGGCAGCCGGTCCCGGTGGAGCGTGACGACCTGTCCGGCGTGCAGCAGCCGGGTCAGCTCGACGTCCACGCCCGGCAGCGTCAGCCCTTCTGCGGGACGGTCTCCGGCGGAAATCCCTTGTCCGGCAACGAGTGCGAAGGTCGGGAGGACCTCCAGATCCCGTTCGTAGCTGTACCGGAGGTCGGTGCCGGAGCCGAGGGAAAGGTGGTACAGCAGCACGTCGCGGGTGGTCCAGGCGATCTGCTGGGTGCGCGGCGGGGCGTTGAGCGCTTTGTCGACGTCGATGGGCACGGGGTCCTCCTAGGCCGGGGCGCCGATCGGGGGTGCGGAGGGCAACCGGTCCCCGAGCTCGGCGGCGAGTGCGTCGGCGGTGCCGAGAGTGAAGGCGACCTGACGGCCCCAGAGGAAGTAGCGATGGATCGGATAGTCGACGTCCGCGCCGATGCCGCCGTGCAGGTGCTGGGTCGCGTGCACGACCCGCAGTCCGCCGCGTGAGGCCCACCATTTGGCTACCACCGCGGCGATCTCCGCTTCCTCCTCGCGGCCCTCGTCAAGCAGCCAGGCGGCGCGTTGCGTGCAAACGCGGATCGCCTCAGTGTCGAGGTAAGCGTCCGCGGCCCGTACGGCGACAGCTTGATTTGTCGACAGTGGACGTCCGAATTGGACTCGTTCCGAGGTGTATTTCGCGGTGGTCGCCAACGCTTCGGCACACACGCCGACGCTGACTGCGGCCAGTGCGACCCGGAGCCTCCGGAGTGTCCATTGCAGAGCGTCGTCGCCGGTAGCCAGGATGTCTTGCGGGGCGACCACTGCTCCGTTGAACGCGATTGATGCGTGGCTTTCGCGGCTGGTGACTTCGACGGGTGTCACGCTGAGGTCGGCTGTGGGCACGAGTACTAAGTGGACCTGGTCGGCTTCCTTGACTGGCACCAGCACCAGGTCGGCCTGCGCGCCTGCGGGAATCGAGACGACTTCGCCGGTGAGTTCAAGGGCATCGCCGCGCCGGGTTGCGGTCACCGAAACCGTGTCGTCGAACGCGCCGACCAGCAGCGTCGAACCGTCCAGCACGCGCGGCAGGATCCGGTTCCGTTGGTCGTCGGAGCCGAACTGCGCGACTGGCAGCAGTCCGCCCGCGATGACATTCCACAATGGAACCGGGGCGACGTGCCGCCCCACTTCCTCGAGCAGCACCGCCAATCCGGACATTCCCAGCCCGGCCCCGCCGTCCCTTTCGGACAGGCAGATCCCGAGGAGGTCCGCCTCCGCGAGCACCCGCCAGAGGTCAGCGTCGAACCCGCCCTGCTTCTCGACGGCTGCTACCCGCTCGACGGTCGCGCGGTCGGCGAAGATCTTCGCGGCCAGCTCGCGGACCGCGCCCAGGTCGTCGTTGAGGTCGAAATCCATGTCAGCTCCTGGCCTTTTCCGGACGGCGGCGCGCGGACAGCGTCATGCCGAGGGTTTTCGCGGCGACAATCTCGCGCAGCACCTCGTTCGTGCCGCCGCCGAAGGTGTTGTTCTGCGCACGACGGGCGAGCGTCTCGACGCGTCCGTTCACCGCCGCGCCGGGCGAATCGGGGCGCAGCAGGCCGCGAGCGCCGAGCACTTCCTGAAGCCTGCTGTACGCGGTCACCACCGCTTCGGTGCCGAACACCTTGGCAGCAGCGGAATCCCCGCCGCCGAGGGTGCCCGCGGCGACGTCCGCGACCAAGCGCAGGTTGATCAGATCCGTGGCGCTGAGCAGCGCATACACCTCGGCGAGGGTGTGCCGGACCCACGGCAGGTCGTACACCGTGCCCGGGCCGAACGGTTCCTCCCGCGCCCACTTGAGGACCGCGTCGTACATCTGGTTCGCGATGCCGCCGCGCGCGGCGAGGGCGACGCGTTCGTGGTTGAGCTGGCTGGTGATGAGCCGCCAGCCGTTGTTCAGCTCGCCGACCACATTGGACAGTGGAATTCGGACGTCCTCATAGTACGTTGCCGAGGTGCTGATCCCGCCTACCGTATGGATTTCAGTAGCGGAGAATCCCGGAGTGTCGGTCGGCACGAGCACCACCGAGATACCGCGATGCGGCGGGGCGTCCGGATCGGTCCGCACGGCGAGCCAGATCCAGTCGGCGAAGATCCCGGCGCTGGTGAAGATTTTGCTGCCGTTGATCACGAGCTGGTCGCCGTCGATCCTCGCCCGCGTCTGCAGCGACGCGAGGTCAGTGCCCGCGCCGGGTTCGGTGTAGCCGATGGCGAACATCAGCTCGCCGCGCAGAATGGGCGGCAGGAAGAACTTCTTCTGTTCCTCGGTGCCGTGGTGCATCAACGCCGGCGCGACCGTGTTGAGCGTGACCAGCGACAGCGGGGCGCCGGCGCGCAACACCTCGTCGTAGAACACGAAGAGCGCTTCCGGGTCCTCGCCGCGGCCGCCGTATTCCTCGGGCCAGCCGAGGCCGAGCCAGCCGTCCGCGCCCATCCGGCGGAGGATCCGGTCGAACACCGGACCGCCCTCGGTCTGCTCGACCAGCGCGCGGCGGTCGTCCTCGTCGATGATGCGGGCGAAGTACTCGCGCAGCTCGGCGCGGAGCCTTCGCGAGCGCTCCGACAGCTCCGGATGCATGCGGTTTCTCCTCAGGATCGGGTCAGCGGGGCAAGCCGAGGACGCGGTGGGCGATGACGTTGAGCTGGATTTCCACGGTTCCGCCGCCGAACAGCACGGCGGGCAGCCCGAGGTGGTCGAGGACGTGCCCGCCCTCCGCGCTCGCCGAGCCGGGGCCGAGCAGGGCGATCACCTCGCGCGAGCCCTCCTGCTGGGCGAGCGCGCTGAACACCTTCTGCACGCTGACCTCGGCGCCCAGGTCCGTTCCGGCGAGCCGGGCCAGCACACCGCGGAGGCCGAGCGTCGCGAGCGTGAGTTCCCGCGACGCGCACCGGCCGAGCGCGGCCAGCGCGTCGGGATCGTCCGGACGGTCGCGGAGCAGCTGGCGGATCCGGTCGGAGGAGCCGTGCGCGAGGGTCGCGCCCATGTTGTGCCGCTCGTTGGCGAGCGTGGTGGTCGCGAGCCGCCAGCCGCTGTTCGGTTCGCCGACCAGGTCGCGGTCCGGGACGAACACGTCGTCCAGGAAGACCTCGTTGAACTCCGCGCGTCCGGTGGCCTGCTTGATCGGGCGGACGGTGACGCCTTCCGCGGCCAGATCGACGAGGAAGTACGAAATCCCCCGGTGCCGCGGCGCGTCCGGGTCGGTCCGGGCGAGGCAGACGCCCCAGTGCGCTTCGTGGGCGAGCGACGTCCAGACCTTCTGCCCGGAGATCCGCCAGCCACCGTCCACTTTGGCCGCCCGGGTCGTGAGCGAGGCGAGGTCGGAACCCGCGCCGGGTTCGCTGAACAGCTGACACCAGCGGATTTCCCCGCGCAGCGTCGGCATGACGAACCGCTCGCGCTGTTCCGCAGAGCCGTGGACGAGCAGAGTCGGCAGCACCCATTCGCCGATCACCGTGGTGGGCTGCGGAATGCCGCGGCGCTCGAACTCCTCGGCGATGACGGCTTGTTCGAGCGGTCCGGCGTCCAGGCCGTACGGTTTCGGGTAGTGCGGGGCGGCGAGACCGGCGTCGGCGAGCGCCTGGGCGGACGGCTCGGTCTGGTCGAGAACGGACGCGATTTGGCGGCGCAGTTCGAGGCAGTCGTCGGGGCTGGCGAGGGTCAGGTCGCGGGTCGTGGTCCGGGCGCGTTCGCCGAGGGTGCGGGCGGCGGATCGGCCGAGGGAGCCGGACAGCGCGACGGCGCGTCGCCAGTACAGGTGCGCGTCGTGTTCCCAGGTGAAGCCGATCGCGCCGAGCAGGCGTACACAGCTGACGGACGCGTCCACTGCGGCTGGGAGCGCGGCGTGCCTCGCCTGCGCGGCGGCAAGTGCTTGCTGCGCAACGGAATGCCGCTCGGCGCGAGCCGCGTCCCAAGCGGCAGCCGTGGCGATCTCGCGGTGCAGGAGGATGCCCGCCGCTTGATGCTGGACGGCTTGGAACGAGCCGATCGGACGACCGAACTGGACGCGGGTTCGGACGTGGTCGACGGCGCAGTCCAAGGTCCAGCTGCACAGTCCGGCTGCCTCCGCCGCCGCGGGGACCGCGAGGGCCAGCTCCGCCCGTTCCGGGTCGATCTCAACGACGTTGTCCTGAGATACCAGGAAGTTCTCCAGCTTGAGCCGAGCCGCGGATCTGGTCAGATCAACGGCCTCGACTGGGATCAGCTGGCCGGGCTCTGGTCGCAGCACGAGCCAGATCTCTTGTGCGCGGACGACCGCGAGCTCCGCGTCCGCGAGCCCGAGCGCCGGACAACTCGTGCCGTTGACCTGCCAACCGTCGGCGGTGCTGCTCGCAGTGAGGCCTTCTAGTACGACAGCCCCGGTCGCACCGGCGGCGAACGCGGCCAGCGCTTCTGTCGGTTCGGCAGCGGCGAGGACGGCGCTGGCCATGACGGTCGGCAGGAACGGCCCGGGCACCAGGTGCCGGCCGAACTGCTCGGCGACCACGGCGAGTTCGAGCAGCCCGCCGCCTTGGCCGCCGACGGATTCCGGCAGGTGCAGCGAGTGCCAGCCTTGTCCGGTCAGGGCTTTCCAGAGTTCGGGCCGCCCGGGTTCGGCGCGCGTCTCGGCGATCGGCGCGTGCCGGGCGGCCCATCCGGCGGCAGACGCGGCCAGGTCGCGGTGTTCCTCGGACAGGGCGATGGGCATAGGTCAGATCCGTTCGACGAGCACGCAGCTGGTGGCGGCCGCGGCGCAGATCGCGATCATCGCGAGACTGGCGTCGCGGCGTTCGAGTTCCTCGACGGCCGTCGCGAGCAGGCGGATGCCGGTCGCGCCCGCCGGATGGCCGAGCGCGATCGCGCCGCCGAGCACGTTGAGCTTGTCCTCCGGGACGCCGTGCACCTGCGCGAACGACAGCGGGACGGCCGCGAACGCTTCGTTGACCTCGAAAAGATCGATGTCGCCGATCGTGAGACCGGTGCGGTCGAGAAGCTTCTGCGCGGCGGCGACCGGCCCGTCGAGGAGGTATTCGAGGTCGCCGCCGATGACGCACTGCGCGAGAAGCCGCGCCCGCGGGCGAAGCCCCAGCTCCTCGGCGCGGCTGCGGGACAGGAACAGCGCGGCACTCGCGCCGTCGGAGACCTGGGACGAGGTGCCCGCGGTGTGCAGCCCGTCGGGGACGGTGGCGCGGAGCCCGGCGAGCGCTTCCGTCGAGGTCTCGCGGAGGCCCTGGTCTTGCGTGACCAACTGACCGTCCGGCATTTCCAGCGGGAGGACTTGCCGGTCGAAAAGCCCAGCGTCCCAAGCCTTTCGCGCGTTGTGCTGGGAGCGGAGGCCGAACGCGTCGAGGTCCGCCCGGGTCAGCCCGCGCTTCCGAGCGATGCGGTCCGCAGCGGTGTACTGGTCGGGAGTTTCAAGAGACCAGTCGGCGGGCCGCGGCTTGCCAGCGCCGGTCCCCTGCTTCGGGGTGAGCGGCACGCGGGACATCAACTCGACGCCGCACGCGACGCCCGCGTCGGCCGTTCCGTTCGCGATCTGCCCGGTGAGCAGGAAGGACGCCTGCATCGAGGTGCTGCACTGGGCGTCGATCGTGGTGGCCCCGGTCGCGGCCGGGAGCCCGGCGTACAGCCAGGCAGTGCGGACGACGTGGCCGTACTGCTCGCCCAACGGCGTGACACAACCGCCGATCACCTGGTCGACCGCGTCCGGCTCGAGCCCCGCGCGGTCGAGGACGCTGCACTGGACCCGGCTGAGCAACTGGACGGCGTGCAGGGCGGAAACCCAGCCGTCGCGCTTGCCGAACGGCGTGCGCACCGCGTCGACGAGGACTGGCGTGGTGTCTTTCAAGCCCGGATCTCCTTGTCGCGGAAGGCGGGACCGACCCCGGGAATCGAGCAAGCGTTTGGTTGGAGGTTAGCTCTGGAGCGGTGAGCGGGACAAGCACAGGTACTGGTGAGCGGGAGTGGCCCGGCCGGAGGCACCACCCGTCAGCACCCGCTCCTGAACGAGCCAAGCCGACCGGCTCGCGTCACCCCGCTCGCGCCCGCGCCACTCCGCTCGCCAGCGGACACGATCTGCCCAGCCTGCGCTGCGGCTCCCCCGTCTCGCTCCGCCGATGCCACTCACCGGGAACGATCACCCGCCGACGCCCGCCTCGGCACCACGTCGGCATCCCCACCCCGCCACTGCCCGTCGCCGATGCCACTCACCGGGAGCAGCCACCCGCCGATTCCCCGCCCCTCGGCACCATGACGACATCCCTTCCCCGCATTGGAGGCCCCGTGTCCCACCCCAGCACCAGCCTGTCCGGCCGCACCGCCATCGTCACCGGGGCTGGAGCGGGGCTCGGCCGGGCCGAAGCGCTCGCGCTCGCCGCGCAGGGGGCGAACGTCGTCGTCAACGATGTGAGCGCGGCCGGGGACGAGGTCGTCGCCGAGATCGAGGCGCGTGGCGGGCGGGCGCTGGCCGTCCGGGGCGACATCGGTGGCTGGCAGTACGCCGAGGACCTCGTCACCGCGGCGACCGAGCACTTCGGGTCGCTCGACATCGTCGTCAACAACGCAGGCATCACCCGCGACGCGATGCTCTTCAACCTCAGTGAAAAGGACTGGGACGACGTCATCCGCGTCCACCTCAAGGGGCACGCGGCCCTCTCGCGCGCGGCGGCGCGTCATTGGCGACAGGTCAGCAAGACCACTGGCGAGCCCACCTACGCACGGCTGATCAACACAGCGTCGGAGGCCTTCCTGCTCGGCGGCGCGGGGCAGCCGAACTACGCGGCGGCCAAGGCTGGGATCGCGGCGCTCACGTTGTCCTGCGCGCGCGGGTTGAGCCGCTACGGCGTCCGCGCGAATGCGATCTGCCCGCGTGCCCGGACGGCGATGACCGACGGGATCTTCGCCGCCGGGCGCAGTGCGGGCGGGTTGGACATCCTCGCGCCGGAGCGGGTCGCGGCGTTCGTGGCGTACCTCGCGGCCCCGGCGGCGGACGCGGTGAACGGGCAGGTGTTCGTCGTGTACGGGGACATGGTCGCGCTGCTCGCCCCGCCGACCGTCGAGCAGCGGTTCGTGTCCGGGCAGGGGGCGTTCGATCCGGCGGAACTGGAGCGGACGATCACGCCGTACTTCGCGGAGCGCGACCCGGGGAAAACGTTTGCGGCCGGCGACATCGCGGGGCTCGACGACACGGAGACGACCAATCCCTCGTGAGTGGCAGGAGGTCACCGCACGGCCGCGGTCATCTCCTCCAGCATCGGCCGGACGTCCCGGCGGCGGTAGCCGAGCAGTTCCGTCTCGCGGGCGTCCGGTTCGTACGCGATCGTCGCGCCGCGGCCGGGCACCAGGACCCGGTCGGGCAGAAACGGGTGCTCCTCGTCGCGTTCCTCCAGGGTCCGCCCCGAACCGGAGACGTCGAAGATCAGCTGGAAGTAGTCCCGGAAGCTGAGGTTTTCGTCGCCTACCAGGTACGCCGCACCGGATTCCCCGCGCAGCAGCGCACCCTCGACCGCTTCGGCCAGGCTCCGCACGGACAGGTAGTTCGTCCCGCCGACCGGCGCGAAGTCCGGCACCTTCCCGGCCAGCTCGCCGTCGGCCCAGGCCAGCATTTTCGCGAACTGCCGCGTCGACCGGCCGGGTGCCATGCCGACGATCGACGGCGGGTTCAGCGTGCACACCGCGAACCCGTCCCCGGCAAGGGCGCGCGCTCCTTCGTCGGCGAGGCGGCGCGCGTCGACGTACGGGTTCGTTTCCGCGAGATCCGGCCGGATCTGGTGGTAGTAGCTGCCGATCTGGACGAAACGTCCGACGCCGGCCCGCTTCGCGCGCGCCGCGATCGAGGTGACGCCGTCGATTTGGTACGTCCGCCAGAACTCCTCGTCGCCCCAGCCGGTGACGTGCCGGATGTCTTGTCCGGCCGCGAAAACGACGGCGTCGAACGGGGCCAGCGCGGCCTCGTCGAAACCGTCGTGGGCGTAGTCGCCAAGCAGCACCGGCAGGCCCGCCACCAGCGAATCGGCGTCGGGTTCGTGGCGTCCGGCGACCGTGACGGCGTGCCCGGCACCGCTCAAGTGCGCGGCGGTGTTCGCGCCGATCATGCCGGTGCCGCCGATGACCAAGACCTTCATGCGCATTCCTCTATCCGAAGTGGACCCGGCCGCCGTCGACCACCGGACCGCGTTCCGACGTGATCCGAAGCCCGCCGCCAGACCAGCCTTCGACCTGCAATTCCTCGCCGGGGAACACCGGCGCGGCGAACCGGCCTTCCAGTAACGTCAGGTCCGCCGGATGCGCGCCGACCTGCCGGGCGGCGACCAGCGCGCCCGCGCCGAGGGTGGCCAAGCCGTGCAGAATCGGCCGGGGCTGGCCGATTCCGGCCGCTGCCGCGGGGTCGACGTGGATGTGGTGCCGGTCCCCGAGCAACCGGTAGAGCAGGGCTTGGTTGTCCGCAGTGGACAGTGGAGCGGTCCAATCCGGACTGTCCAAAGCGGGCGGACGACCGGGTCCGCGTTCGCCGCCGAACCCGCCGATGCCAGGGCAGAACAACGACCACGTCGCGACGAAGTAGTCCGATTCGACGGCCACTTCATAGACCGCCGCGCTGCCTTTGTCCCACACCTCCGGGACCCGGGCCCGCATCGAAATCTCGCCCGCAGGCGGCAATGGCTTCAAAACCTGGAGCCGTTGCGAACCGTGCACCGCGTTGCCGACCTCGAACGCGCCGGCCGAGCCGAGGACGTCCGGGGCCCATTGGGCGAGCGTCAGCGCGAACGGCGGCAGCACCCGCAACCGGTCCTCGAACACCAAGTCGAGTTCGTCCGGCCGGGCGCCGATGGCGAGCGCGTAGAGGATCGGGTCGCGGTCGGTGTACGCGACGGTGCGTTCGCCGAGGACCCGGCCCTTCCACTCCGCGGGGCTGTTCACTGCGCCCCGTAAACCGGTTCGGGCGCGGGCGCTTCCTTCAGCAGTTCGCGCAGGGCCGGGCCGACCTCGTCGGCGGTCCAGCGGCGGTCCAACTCGCGGGACGGACCGTGGCTCCAGCCGTTCTCCACGCAGATCCGGCCGCCCTCGACCTCGATCACGCGCCCGGTCACGTCCGCGGCCTCCTCGCTGGCGAGCCACGCGACGATCGGCGACACGTTGCCCGGGTGCATCGCGTCGAAGCCGTCGTCCGGCGCGGCCATCTGCGCCGCGAACGGACCCTCGGTCATCCGGGTGCGCGCGGCCGGGGCCAAAGCATTCACCGTAATGCCGTACCGGCCGAGTTCCGCCGCCCCGACCAGCGTCAACGCGGCGATCCCGGCCTTGGCGGCGCTGTAGCTGCCCTGGCCGACGCTGCCCTGCAGACCCGCGCCGGAGGTGGTGTTGATGATCCGCGCCGCCCGCGTACGCCCGGCTTTCGCCTCCGCGCGCCAGTAACCCGCGGCGTGGTGCATCAACGCGAAGTGCCCCTTGAGGTGCACCGCGACGACCGCGTCCCACTCCTGCTCACTGGTGGTCACGATCATCCGGTCGCGCACGAAGCCCGCGTTGTTCACCACGATGTCCAGCCCGCCGAACGCGTCGACCGCCTGCTGCACCAACGCTTCCGTCGCCGCGAAGTTCGCGACGTCGGCACCGTTGGCCACCGCTTCGCCGCCCAGCGCGCGGATCGCCTCGACCACTTCGCCGGCCGGACCGTCGGACGCGCCTTCGCCCGCGCCCGAGGTGCCGAGGTCGTTGACCACGATGCTCGCACCCTGGCGGGCGAGCTCCAGCGCGTGCTCGCGCCCGAGCCCGCGGCCCGCCCCGGTCACGATCGCGACCCGGCCTTGCAACATCCCGCTCACATCATCTCCGTTTCGTCGGCCGGCAGGCGAGGCGGTTCCCCGTAAACCAAGCAAGTGTTAGGCTACCAAGCAATCGCTAGGTTAGGAACGCACGTGACGATTTCCACGCAGCTCCACGACAACGGCACCTTCGTGGTCACCATGGACTACCCGCCGGTGAACGCCCTGCCGGTCGCCGGATGGTTCCGCCTCGCCGAAACGGTCCGGGAGGCGGGCGAGGACCCGGCGGTGCACGTCGTCCTGCTCAGGGCCGAGGGACGCGGCTTCAACGCGGGCGTCGACATCAAGGAAATGCAGCGCACCACCGGTTTCGACGCCCTCGTCGGCGCGAACCGCGGCTGTTACCTGGCATTCAAGGCGATCTACGAGTGCGCGGTCCCGGTGATCGCCGCGGTGAACGGCTTCTGCCTCGGCGGCGGCGTCGGACTGGTCGGCAACTGCGACACGATCATCGCCGCCGACGACGCGTACTTCGGCGTCCCCGAGGTCGACCGCGGCGCACTGGGCGCGGCGACGCACCTCGCCCGCCTGGTCCCGCAGCACCTGATGCGCACGCTGTACTTCACCAGCCGCACCATCGCGGCGAAAGACCTGGTCCAGCACGGCTCGGTACTGGAAACCGTGCCCGCCGCCGATCTGCACGACGCCGCGCTCGCGCTGGCCGGCGAGGTAGCCGCGAAGGACCCGCGCGTCATCCGGGCCGCGAAAGCCGCGCTGAACGGCATCGACCCGATCGACGTCAACCGCAGCTACCGTTACGAACAGGGCTACACCTTCGAACTCAACCTCATCGGAGCCGCCGACGAACACCGCGACGCCTTCGTCGCTACCGGCCGCCCGATGAACGACTGACCTCTCGAGGAGACCCGTGCCTCTCCGCACCCCGCTCACCGAGCTCACCGGCGTGACCCACCCGATCGTGCAAACCGGCATGGGCTGGGTAGCCGGCCCGCGCCTGGTCTCCGCGACAGCCAACGCCGGCGCACTGGGCATCCTCGCCTCCGCGACGATGACCTACGACGAGCTCGACCACGCCATCAAGGAAGTCAAGCAACGCACGGACAAGCCCTTCGGCGTGAACCTCCGCGCCGACGCGGGCGACGCCGCCGAACGCGCCGAGTTGCTGATACAGCACGGCGTCAAGGTGGCATCTTTCGCCCTGGCACCCAAAAAAGACCTGATCGCCCGGCTGAAGGACCACGGCTTGGTCGTCATGCCCACCGTCGGCGCCGCCCGGCATGCCGAAAAGGTCGCCTCGTGGGGTGCCGACCTGGTGATGATGCAAGGCGGCGAAGGCGGCGGCCACACCGGTCCGACGGCCACCACCCTGCTGCTGCCATCCGTACTGGACGCAGTTGATATCCCAGTAGTCGCCGCCGGAGGCTTCTTCGACGGCCGCGGGCTCGCCGCCGCTTTGTCTTACGGCGCAGCAGGAATCGGCATGGGCACGCGATTTCTGCTCACCAGCGACAGCGCAGTGCCGGACGAAATCAAACGCACTTACCTGGGCTTCGGCCTGGACGGCACCGTCGTCACCACCAAGGCCGACGGCATGCCGCACCGCCTGTTGCGCACCCCGTTCATCGAGGGCCTCACGAAGGAAGGCTTCGTGCAACGCATGGCGCGAACTCTGCGCCGTACCAAGGATTTCAAACGCCTGAGCGGCCAATCCTGGCCCTCCCTGATCAGCGACGGCCTCCGCATGAAGCGCGGCAGCGACCGCTCGTGGACACAAACGATGCTGGCCGCCAACACCCCCATGCTGCTCAAAGCCGGCCTGGTGGAAGGCGATACCAAGGCCGGGATGCTAGCGGCCGGGCAGGTGGTCGGAGTGATCGAGGATCTGCCGAGCTGCGCGGAACTGGTGACTCGAATCGTCGACACCGCACAGGAACGCCTAACCGCAACAGCCGCCCTGCTGAACTGAACAAGGTACGTGAGGGCCACCCTCACGTACGCTGATTCCTTCAGGGTTCCCCTCACGACCAGCCGAAGTACATGAGGGGCCCCTTCACGGACCTAGATTCCCTCAAGGAGCCCTTCACGCCCGCTCGCCCGGCCCGCCCGCCGGCGGGGATGCCGCCCCCAATGTGGCATTGGGTGCGTGGGACGCACCCAATGCCACATTGGGGCGCTACCCCCACCGCCCAAACCGGAACCAGCGCACCCTCGATCGAGGCACCCAACCCCACCCGCAGCCGATGCACCCGCTATCGAGGCACCCAGCCCCTCTACCGCAGCCGATGCACCCGACGAGCGAGGCACCCAGCCCCTCCCCCACACCCCGATACGAAGCTCCCCTGCGGTTCGGGGGTGCTTGTCAAGGCATCTTTCCCGCCTTGACAAGCACCCCCGAACCGTCAGCACAATCAACCTTCGGGGTGCCCCACGCAACCAAAAGCCGATGTCGCCCCCAGGCGACGAGCCACACCCCTAAAGACGCTCCAACACGGTCACGTTCGCCTGCCCACCGCCCTCGCACATGACCTGCAGGCCGTACCGCCCGCCACTCCGCTCCAGCTCGTGCAGCAACGTAGTCATCAACCGCGCCCCGGTCGCCCCGATCGGGTGTCCCAGCGCGATCCCGCCGCCATTCACGTTGACCTTCTCGTGCGGCACGCCGATCTCCTGCATCCAAGCCAACACCACCGGCGCGAACGCTTCGTTGCACTCGAACAGATCGATGTCCTCCACCGACATCCCGGTCTTCTCCAACGCCCGCTGAGTAGCCGGAATAGGCGCGGTCAACATCCACACCGGATCCGCCCCGTACACGCTGATGTGATGCACCCGAGCCCGCGGCGCCAACCCGTGCTCCTCAACCGCTCGCTCGGAAGCGATCAGCAACGCCCCCGCACCATCACTGATCTGCGACGCCACCGCAGCCGTAATCGGACTGCCTTCCTCCAACGGCTTGAGACCGGCCATCTTCTCCAGCGTCGTATCCCGCCGAGGACCTTCATCCACCGAAAACTCGCCGACCGGCGCGATCTCCCGCGAGAACCGGCCGGAATCGATAGCGGCCGAAGCCCGGCGATGGCTCTCCAAAGCGAACTCCTCCAGCGACCGCCGGGAAAGCCCCCACTTCTCCGCAATCATCCGCGCCGAACGGAACTGCGACACTTCCTGATCACCGTACCGAGCCACCCACCCAGGCGACTCCGCAAAGGGCGTGCTGAACCCGAACTGCTGCCCCACCACCATCGCCGAAGAAATCGGAATCGCAGACATGTTCTGCACTCCCCCGGCAACAATCAGGTCCGCAGTCCCCGACATCACCCCCTGCGCCGCGAAATGCACCGCCTGCTGGCTGGACCCGCACTGCCGATCGATAGTCACCCCAGGCACGTGCTCCGGCAGCCCGGCCACCAGCCAAGCGGTCCGAGCCACATCTCCAGCCTGCGACCCGATCGTGTCGCAACAGCCGAACACGACATCGTCCACCGCACCCGGGTCGATCCCGGTCCGCTCCACCAGCGCACGGATCGCGTGCGCCCCCAAATCCGCGGAATGCGTCCCCGCGAGCGAACCGCCGCGCCGCCCGACCGGAGTGCGAACCGCGTCCACCACATATGCCTCAGGCACGAATCCTCCAGAATCAGGGATGCTGACTGCTCACCGAGACGACTTCACCGGTGAGATAAGACGAATAAGGACTAGCGAGGAACACCATCACATTGGCGACTTCCCAGGGTTCCGCCGCCCGCCCGAACGCCTCGCGCCCCTTCAGTTCGGTCAGCAATTCGGCAGTGGTGACCTTCTCCAGGAACGGATGCATCGCCAGACTGGGCGACACCGCGTTGACCCGGATCCCCGACGAAGCCAGATCCATCGCCGCCGACCGCGTCAACGCCATCACCCCGGCCTTGGCCGCCGCGTAGTGCGCCTGCCCTTCCTGGGCCCGCCAGCCGATCACCGACGCGTTGTTCACGATCACCCCGCGACAGCCGCGAGCGATCATCCGCCGGGAAGCCGCCCGGATACACCGGAAAGTCCCGGTAAGCGTCACGTCGAGCACCAACGACCACTGCTCGTCCGTCATCTCGGTGATCGAAGCCGTACCGCCGAGACCGGCGTTGTTCACCATGACCTCGACCCCGCCGAACGGCTCGGCAGCGTCCAGCAAAGCCGCGACCTGCTCCTCCTTGGTCACGTCGCACACCACCGACGCGACCCGCTCGGCGCCGAACTCCGCCCCCAGCTTGGCCGCCGCCTCGGCGAGCCGGCGCTCATGGGTATCCCCGATCACGACCGCCCGCGCGCCTTCCTCCAGGCACCGCCGGGCAACCGCCGCCCCGATGCCCGCGCCCGCCGCAGCAGTCACGACGACCACGCGTTCGGCAAGCAACCCATGCCCCGGCACGTAATCAGGCGCGGGCTGTTCCGGTTTAACGCTCACGGTCGCGGCTCCCTAGGCAGGCCGAGCACGCGCTCGGCAATGATATTGCGCTGGATTTCGTCCGAACCGCCGTAAATGGTGTCGGCCCGGCTGAACAAGAAAAGCGTCTGCTGAGCATCAAGCTCGTAAGCACCCGCGGCAGTCAACGCGGAACCCCCGCGGACCTCCATCGCCAGTTCGCCCAGCTCCCGATGCCACCGAGCCCACAACAGCTTCGACACCGAAGCCTCCGGCCCCTGCGACCCGGCCTCATACGCACTCAATGTCCGCAACGCGTGCACCCGCAGCACCTCGAGGCCGACCTCGGCCCGCGCCAGCCGATCCCGCACCACCGGATCGTCATAACGCCCGTTCGCCCGCGCGGCAGCGACAACGCCAGCCAATTCCCGGGCGAATCCGACCTGCTGCCCGATCGTCGACACCCCGCGCTCGAACCCGAGCGTCGCCATCGCGACCCGCCACCCGTCCCCTGGCGCGCCGACGACCAGCGACTCTTCGGTCCGGGCCCCGTCGAAGAAGACCTCGTTGAACTCGCTGGTCCCGGTCAGCTGCCGGATCGGCCGGACCTCGACCCCGGGCTGGTCCATCGGCACCAGCAAGTACGACAGCCCGGCGTGCCGCCGGGACCCCGGCTCGGTCCGCACCACCGCGAAGCACCACTGCGCGTGCTGAGCGAGCGACGTCCAGATCTTCTGCCCGTCGATCACCCACTCGCCGCCCTCCAGCCGGGCCCGCGTCCGCACCCCGGCCAGATCCGACCCGGCGCCCGGCTCGGAATAGCCCTGGCACCACAGCTCGGTGACCCCGACGATCCCCGGCAAGAACCGCCGCCGCTGCTCGTCCGTGCCGTGCGCGATCAACGTCGGACCGAGCAGTTCCTCGCCGAGGTGGTTGACCCGCGCCGGCGCGTTCGACCGCGCGTACTCCTCGTGGAAGATCACCTGCTGCAGCAGGCTCAGCCCGCGCCCGCCGTACTGGACCGGCCAGCCGAGGCACGTCCAGCCGTGCGCCGCCAGATGCTGGTTCCACGCCTGCCGTTCCTCCGGCGCTTCGTGCTCGCGCCCGGACCCGCCGAGGCCCTTCAGCGCGGCGAACTCGCCCGCGAGGTGGTCGCCGAGCCACTCGCGCACCTCGGCGCGGAACTGCTCGTCCTCGGGGGTGTAGCGAAGATCCACCCGTCCTCCTGGTCCGCCGGTGCCGGTCCCGCCACGCTACCAAACCAAGCACTTGTTTGGTAGCATCGCCGCCGAACCGAGAAGGAGTGATGCGCGTTGAGCGGAACCGAAGAAAGCACCGACGAGCAGGTCGTGACGTACGAGGTGCGCGGTCCGGTCGCGGTCGTCACACTGAACCGGCCGCAGTACCGCAACGCCCAGAACTCGAAGATGACCTACGCGCTGGACGCCGCGTTCACCAAGGCGGTGGACGATCCGGACGTCAAGGCGATCGTGCTGGCGGGCAACGGCAAGCACTTCTGCGCCGGCCACGACATCGGCACCCCGGGCCGCGACATCGACCAGAGCTTCGAGCGCAAAGCGGTCATCTGGTGGGACCACACCGACCGGGCGGGCGTCGATTCGCGGTTCGCCCGCGAGTCGGAGGTCTACCTCGGCATGTGCCGCCGGTGGCGGGAGATCCCGAAGCCGGTGATCGCGATGGTGCAGGGCGCGTGCATCGCGGGCGGTCTGATGCTCGCGTGGTCGTGCGACTTCATCGTGGCCTCCGACGACGCGTTCTTCTCCGACCCGGTGGTGCGGATGGGCATCCCGGGCGTCGAGTACTTCGCGCACCCGTGGGTGATGAACCCGCGCGCGGCGAAGGAGTTCCTCTACACCGGCGACCGGTTCGGGGCCGACCGTGCGCAGGCGCTCGGCATGGTCAACCACGTCGTGCCGCGCGCCGAACTGGAAGAGGCGACGTTCGCCATCGCCGAGCGCATCGCGCAGATGCCGCAGCTGGGCCTCGCGCTCACGAAGAAGGCCGTCAACCAGGCCGAAGACCTGATGGGCATGCGGTCCGGAATGGACTCGGTGTTCGGCCTGCACCACGCCGCGCACGCGCACAACGCCGAGCTGGACACCGATTCGCTCGCCGGGCTCGACGCGCGTTCCATGGCGAAGGCCAACAAGAAGGCCGCGGGAGAGTCATGAGCCCGGAATTCACCGCCGCGGAAGAGGAATTCCGCGCGGAGGCCCGTGCCTGGCTGGAGGAGAACAGCCCGGGCTCGCTGCCGTCGATGGACACCGAGGACGGCGCCCGCGCGCACCGCGAGTGGGAAGCGAAACTCGCCGACGGCCGGTGGTCCGTGGTCACCTGGCCGGCCGAGTACGGCGGCCGCGACGCGACGTTGACCGAATGGGTGCTGTTCGAGGAGGAGTACTACCTCAGCGGCGCGCCGACCCGGATCGCGCAGAACGGCATCTCGCTGCTGGCCCCGATCATCTTCGAGCACGGCACCGACGACCAGCGCGAGCGGCACCTTCCGCGCACCGCGAACGGCACCCGGATCTGGGCCCAGGCCTGGTCCGAGCCGGAAGCGGGCAGCGACCTCGCCGGGATCCGCAGCACCGCCGTCCGCGATGACGACCGCGGCGGCTGGGTCCTCAACGGACAGAAGATCTGGAGCTCCCGCGCCCCGTTCGCGGACTGGGGTTTCGGCCTGTTCCGCTCCGATCCGGAAGCCGAACGGCACCGCGGGCTCACCTACTTCCTGTTCCCGCTCGATTCGGACGGCGTCACCGTCCGGCCGATCGCCCAGCTCGACGGCGACTGCGGGTTCGCCGAGATCTTCTTCGACGACGTCTTCGTGCCTGATCAGGACGTCCTCGGCGGGGTCGGCGACGGCTGGCGCGTCGCAATGAGCACGGCGGGCAACGAACGCGGCCTGTCGCTGCGTTCGCCGGGCCGGTTCCTCGCGGCGGCCGACCGGCTGCTGGATCTCTGGGCCGAGCGCGGAACCGAAGCGCCGCACCTGCGCGACCGCGTGGCCGACGCGTGGATCAAGGCCGAGGCCTACCGGCTCTACACCTGGGACACCGTCGACCACGTGCAGCACGGCGGCGACGTCGGCGCGGCGGGCAGCGTCAACAAGCTCTTCTGGACCGGGCTCGACCTCGGCATCCAGGAAACCGCGCTGGACCTGCTCGGCGCGGGCCAGGAAGTGCGCGGACGGTGGACGGAGGACTACCTGTTCGCCCTCGGCGGCCCGATCTACGCCGGCACCAACGAAATCCAGCGCAACATCGTCGCGGAACGGCTGCTCGGCCTCCCCCGCGGCGACCGCAGGAAGGCACAAGCATGAAGTTCCGGCTGTCCGCCGAACAGCGCGCGTTCGCCGAAGCGCTGGACGCCCTGCTGGGCGCGGCCGACGTCCCCGGCGTCACCCGGTCCTGGGCCGCCGACCGGCCGGAATCCGGGCTGCTGCTGTGGAAACAGCTCGCCGAACTGGGCGTGACCGCGCTCGGCGTGCCCGAGGAACACGGCGGCGTCGGCGGGACTGCGGTCGATCTCGTCGTCGCTTTCGAGCGGCTCGGATACCACGGCGTGCCGGGTCCGGTGATCGAGTCGATCGCCGCCGCGCCCGCGCTGCTCACCGACGCTTCGCTGCTGTCCTCGCTGGCTTCCGGCGACGCGGTGGTGACCTTCGCGAGCGCGCCGGACACTCCGTACGCGCTGGATGCCAACGTCGCGACGGACGTCTTCGTAGTCGGCGATTCGCTGGCTCGGGCGGAAATCGGCCGCTCGCTGCAGTCGGTCGATCCCTCCCGGCACCTGTTCGAGGTGACCGCCGGTGCCGAGGTTCAGCCGCTTTCCCCGGAAACCCGCGCACAGGCGCTCGACCTCGCCAGCCTCGCCTGCGCCGCGGAGCTGCTGGGCTGCGGCGAGCGAATGCTGGCCGACACCGTCGCCTACCTCGGTCAGCGCCGTCAGTTCGGCCGCGTGATCGGCGAGTACCAAGCACTCAAGCACGCCGCCGCGGACGTCCGCGTGGCGCTCGACTTCGCCCGTCCGCTGGTGCTCGGCGCGGCCCGCGAACCCAGCGCCCGGGCGATCTCGGCAGCGAAGGTCGCCACGTCGGACGCGGCCCAGCTCGCCGCGCGCACCGGACTGCAGTTGCACGGCGCGATCGGCTACACGCTCGAATGCGACCTGAGCCTGTGGCTGTTGCGGGTCCGGGCGCTCGTGGGCTGCTGGGGCACGCCTGCCGTGCACCGCGCGCGGGTGCTGGAGAGCCTGATGAGGGGCCGCTGATGCACTTCGCGCTGACCGACGAGCAGCGGGAACTCGCCGCCGCCGTCCGAGGGCTGGTCACCCGGCGGGCCGCGAAGACCGATCTGCGGGCGGCGATCGACTCACCCTCCGGATACGACACCGAACTGTGGACCGCGTTGTGCGAGCAGATCGGCGTCGCGGCGCTGGCCATCCCCGAGGAGTACGGCGGGGCCGGGTTCAGCCTCTTCGAGACACATGTCGTGCTGGAGGAACTGGGTGCGAGCCTGACCCCGTCGCCGCTGCTGGGCTCGGGAGTGCTTGCCGCACAAGCATTGCTGGCCGCGGACGCGCCGGAGCTGCTTCCCGGGATCGCGGCGGGCGAGGTCGTCGCGCTGGCCTGGGCGGATCGCGCCGGACGGCATCGGACCGCCGGTTCGGACGTGGTCGCGTCCTCGGGCGTGCTGAACGGCACCGCGACGTTGGTGCTGGACGGTGCGCAGGCATCTCACCTGCTCGTAGTTGCCATGGCAGATGGACGCCCTGCGCTGTTCCAAGCCTCCGCGACGCCTGAAGCGACCCC
The DNA here is from genome assembly GCF_006704225.1 of Amycolatopsis sp. Poz14. NCBI lineage: Bacteria > Bacillati > Actinomycetota > Actinomycetes > Pseudonocardiales > Pseudonocardiaceae > Amycolatopsis > Amycolatopsis sp. Poz14. Next base: position 4,434,570 of record NZ_JACLHD010000001.1, on the reverse strand, counting down.
GGCGGTGGACCAGACGCTCAGGTTCGCCAAGGTGGAGTTCCGCGACACCCCGGCGACCCTGCTCGCCGCCGACTTCGCCGAAGCGCTCCCCCGGCTGCATGCCATCGCCGCGATCGCTTGCACCGCACTGCAAGTCGGCGGTGCACAGTCCTGTTTGGACCGTACCGTCGCGCATCTCAAGGAGCGCGAACAGTTCGGCCGCCCGCTCGGTTCGTTCCAGGCGTTGAAGCACCGGGTCGCGGACATGCTGGTGCAGGTCGAAACCGCGCGCTCGATCTCGTGGGCGGCCGGGTTCGCGGCGAGCAACGGCGACGATGTCGTCCAGCAGGCGGCGTACGCGAAATCTTGGTGCAGCGAGGCTTTCACCGCGGTCGCCTCGGAAACCGTCCAGCTGCACGGCGGGATCGCGATCACCTGGGAACACGATTCCCAGCTGTATTTCAAACGGGCGCACGCGCTGGCGCAGCTCTTCGGCGACGCCCGCGAGCACCGCGCCCGGCTCCGGAGCGACGCATGATCCACCACGTCGGAATCACCGTGCACGACCTCGCCGCGTCGACCGAGTTCTACCGCGACCTGCTGCGCGGCAGCGTCGAAGGACCGTTCGAGCGCAGCGGTCCGCGGATCGACGAGGTCACCGGATACCCGGGAGTGATCGTGCGCCAGAGCTTCGTGTCGACCGGCGACGGCGACACGGTGGTCGAGCTGCTGCAGTACGAAAACGGGTCGCCGAAGCGGATCGACCCGGACCACGGGCAAGCGGGCGCCGCGCACGTCGCGATCACCGTCGCCGACCTGGACGCGACGCTGGAGCGGCTGCGCGGACGCGGGGTCGCCGCGATCTCGGAGCCGATCGTCACGAGCCATCCGATGGCGGGCTGCCGCGCGGTGTACGTGCTCGATCCGGACCGGGTCCGCGTCGAACTGGTGCAACTGCCCGCCTGAGCTAGACGAACACACTGGAGGAACGAATGGGCGGCAAGTCCATGACCCTGGACGGCGTCACCGAGTACGTCCGGTCCGGGATGACCGTCGGGATCGGCGGCTGGGGGTCGCGGCGCAAGCCGATGGCGATGGTGCGCGAACTGCTGCGCAGCGACGTCGAAGACCTCACGCTGGTCACTTTCGGCGGGCCCGAGGTCGGGCTGCTGTGCGCGGCGGGCAAGGTGCGCCGGGTGATCTACGGGTTCGTCTCGCTCGACACGATCCCGCTCGACCCGCATTTCCGCGCCGCGCGCGAGGGCGGCCGGGTCGAGACGACGGAATACGACGAGGGCATGTTCGTCGCCGCGCTCCGGGCGGGTGCCAACCGGCTGTCGTTCCTGCCGACGCGAGCCGGGCTGGAAAGCGACGTGCTGCTGATGAACCCGGAGCTGAAGACCGTCGCGTCGCCCTATGACGACGACGTCTACATCGCGGTGCCCGCGGTGCGCCCGGACGTCTCGCTGCTGCACCTCAACCGCAGCGACACCCTCGGCAACGGCCAGTTCCTCGGCCCGGACCCGTACTTCGACGACCTGTTCGCGATGGCGTCGGACAAAACGCTGCTGAGCGTCGAGAAGATCGTGGACACCGAGGACCTCACCGCCACCGAGCGGTCGACGTCGCTGCTGATCAGCCGGATGTTCGTGAACGGCGTGATCGAGGCCCCGAACGGCGCGCACTTCACCTCGTGCGACCCGGATTACGGCCGCGACGAGGCGTTCCAGCGGCATTACGCCCAGTCGGCGCAGGACGAGGTCTCGTGGAAGCAGTTCCGCGAAACCTTCCTGACCGGCGACGAGGCCAGCTACCACGAAGCAGTGCGCGCTTTCCACCGCGCGACCGAGAAGGAGTCCGCATGAGTGCCCCCGCAACCCGCGCCGAGGTCTGCATCGCCGCGTGCTCCGACGCGTGGCGCGGCTCCGGCGAGGTGCTGGCCCACGCGGTCGGCACGGTCCCGGCGGTCAGCGCGCGGCTGGCCCGGCTCACCCACTCCCCCGAGCTGGTGCTGTCCGACGGCGAATGCCACTTCATGGCCGACCCGCCGCCGCTGGGCAAGACCGCGGCGGCGGGCGGGACGGTCGAGGGCTGGGCCCCGTTCGGGCGGATCTTCGACATTCTCAACACCGGGCGGCGGCATTCGATGATGGGCGCGAGCCAGATCGACCGGTTCGGCAACCAGAACATCTCGCTGATCGGCGACTGGCGGAAGCCGAAACGCCAGCTCATCGGCATGCGCGGCGCGCCGGGCAACACGGTCAACCACCGCACCGACTACTGGGTGAGCCGGCATTCGAGCCGGGTGTTCGTGGACCGGGTGGACGTCGTGTCCGGGGTCGGCAACGACCGGGCCCGCGCGCACGCGTCGACGGCGTTGCGGTTCCACGACCTCGGCGTCGTGGTGACCGACCTGGCGGTGCTCGACTACGACGAGGACGGCCGGCTGAAGGTGCGTTCGCTGCACCCGGGCGTCACCGAAGACGAGGTGCGCGCGAACACCGGTTTCGAGCTGGACTTCAGCGGCGCGGGCGTGTCGCGGGTGCCGGACGAGCACGAGCTGGACCTGATCCGCACCGTGCTCGACCCGAAGAACGCCCGGGACCGGGAGGTCAAGGAGTCCCGGTCCTGAACCGCTCAGCCGGCGAGCAGACCGCCGTACAGCATCGCGAGGTACTGCTCCGCCACGACGTCGTGGCGGAGCTTTCCGCGCGGGTTGTACCAGCGGACCGACGACCAGACGGTGTCCCGGATGAACCGGTACACGAGGCTCACCTCGAGGTCGGCGCGGAATTCGCCGGTCTCGCGGCCCGCCTGGAGCACGCCGAGCCACAGTTTTTCGATCTTCAGCGACGTCTTCCCGACGAATTCGAAATCGGCGAGGCTGCCGACGACGGCCGATTCGTTCTGGTAAAGCGCCACCGCGAACGGCCGCTCGTGAATCGTCGCGAAGGCGGTGTACACCAGCGCGTCGAACTGCTCGCGCGGCGTGCCGTCCTTCCCGGCGATCTCGGTGAACGCGGCCAGCAGGTCGTCCATGAACTCCTTGAGGATCTCGCGGAGCATGTCCTCCTTGGACGCGAAATGGTGGTACAGGCTCCCCGAAAGGATGCCCGCCTCGTCGGCGATGTCGCGGACGGTGGTCTGGGAATAGCCCCGGGTCGCGAAGAGCTGAGCGGCGATGCCCAGCAGCTCGCCGCGCCGGGTGCCGCCGTTCTTGACCGGGGCCCGGCCGGTTCGCGGAGTCATCGCATGGATCCCTTCCTGCCCGCTGCTTTCCCCTATGCTACCGAACAAGCACTTGTTCAGTGAGGAGACCCGCGTGTCGACACCTCGCACGATGCCCGCCCTGCTCGACGAAGCCGCCCGCCGCCACGGCGGCGCCCCGGCTGTGGTCGACGGTACGACACAGCTGTCCTGGACCGCATTGCGGGAGCAAGTGCGGGTGGTTTCCCGCGCGCTGGCCGCGGTCGGCGTCCGGTCCGGCGACCGGGTCGCGGTGTGGTCGCCGAACCGGGTCGAGTTCATCCTGACGTTCCTGGGCGCGCAGTGCCTCGGCGCGGCGCTGGTGCCGATCAACACCCGGTACCGCGGCGAGGAAGCCCGGGTGGTGCTGGAACGGTCCGGTGCTTCGGTGCTGGTGCTGTGCAACGGATTCCTCGGCAAAGACTATCTCGGGATGCTGACCGAGGCCGCCTCCCGTCCGGGCGGGTCCGGTGCGGTGCCTGGACTTCCGCAGCTGCACACCGTGATCGACCTCGGATCGGACGGCGTCGCGTTGCCGTGGAACGAATTCCTCGCCGGGGCGGAGTCGGTGCCCGCCGTCGACGAATCCGTGGTGACGCCTTCGACGGTGGCGGACATTCTGTACACCTCGGGTACCACCGGCGTCCCGAAGGGCGTGATGAGCACGCACGCCCAGACGATCGGCGTCGCGGATGTCTGGGCGAAGGGCGCTTCGCTTACCCCGGCTGACAAGTACGCGATCGTGAACCCGTTCTTTCACTCCTTCGGCTACAAGGCCGGGGTGGTCGCGGCGATCACCGCTGGCACGACCATCTACCCGGTGCTGACGTTCGACCCGGTCGCGTTGATGGAGTTAGTCGAGCGGGTTGGCATCTCAGTGCTGCCCGGTGCGCCGACCATCTTCACCACGCTGATCAACCACCCGCGCCGCACCGAATTCGACCTGTCGTCCCTGCGCTTCGCGATCGCCGGCGCGGCTTCGGTGCCGGAGAACCTGTTCTCGGACATGCTGGAAATCCTCGGCTTCGAGCAGGTCGCGCAGGCGTACGGACTCACCGAATGCGTGGTGGCGACCCAGTCGAGGCCGAACGAGGACCCCCGCCACGTCGCCCACACGACCGGCCCGGCGGTGCCCGGCCTGGAGATCCGCGCGGTCGACAGCGAGGGCAAGGACGTGCCGGTCGGCGCGGACGGCGAAATCCTCATCCGCGGCGAGTTCGTGATGCTCGGCTACTTCGACGACCCGGACGCGACCGCAGCGGCGATCGACGCCGACGGCTGGCTGCACACCGGCGACGTCGGACAGCTGGACGAACACGGCTGCGTCAAGATCACCGGACGGCTCAAGGACATGTTCACCGTGGGCGGCTTCAACGTGTACCCGGCCGAGGTGGAAAACGTGCTGAGCACCCATCCGGACGTCGTGGAAGCCGCGGTGATCGGCGTGGACGACGCCCGGATGGGTTCGGTGGGGCGCGCTTACGTGACGCTGTGGGCGGGGGTCGAACTGGATGCGGAGGGGCTGCGCGAGTACTGCCGGGAGCGGCTGGCGAATTTCAAGGTGCCACGCGAGTTCGTGGCGATCGCGGAGCTGCCGCGGAACGCGAGCGGGAAGATCGTGAAGCGGGAACTGGCCTGACGGTCGCGGCTCACCGGGAACTCAGCGGAGCGGGCTCCGACGTAGTGGCCCGGAAAGTCCGCCCCAGCTCTGGCCCCCGGCCGACGTAGTGGCGAAACACGTAAAACAACGGCTCCCAAGCAGCCACGCGAATGTGCCGGAGATCCGGTTCCGCAAGTGCCGGATGGACGTGCACTCGCAGCACCTCGGCCTCGACGATGCCGAGACCTGGGTCGCCGGGATGCCGCACGGCCGTCACCTGGCATTCGACCTGGAGCGGGCATTCCGCGGCCCGGTCGACCGCGACGAGGTCGGCCGGGACCGGGGTCAGACGGGCGGCGCCGAATTTGTCGCGTTCGGTCCGGAACTGGCCTGCCTTGTGCTCCGGCACCACGGGAGCGCCGGTCAGCCCGGCCAAGCGTTCGACGGCGGGCCACAGTTCGGCGCTCGGGTAGTTCAGCACGCAGTCCGGCCGCTCGCGCAGGTTGGCGAAGGTGTGTCCGGTGCTGCCGAAGCCGAGCACGGCGGTGCGGCCGAGCACCCAGGCCGACGACATCGGGGCCAGGTTGGTCGTCCCGTCGGCGTTCGCACTGGACAGCAGCACGACGGGCGTGCCGGGGTAGAGCACCGGCGGGTCGATCACGACGGAATCCATGACCGCATCCTGGCGGCGGGACGGTTCGGCGGGCACCGAACCGTCCCGCGCGATCAGGCGAGCCGCTCCAGCACCATCGCCATGCCCTGGCCGCCCGCCGCGCACATCGTCTCCAGACCGAACGTCGCGTCTTTCGCCTGGAGGCCGTGCAGCAGCGTCGTCGCCATCCGCGCGCCGGTTGAGCCGAACGGGTGCCCCAGGGCGATGGCCCCGCCGTGCACGTTGACGCGGTCGAGGTCCAGGCCCAGCTGGTCCACGCACGGCAGCACCTGCGCGGCGAAGGCTTCGTTCATCTCGACCAGGTCAACGTCCTTAACGGACAGTCCGGCCCGGCCCAACGCCTGCTGGCTCGCCTCGACCGGACCCAGCCCCATGATCTCCGGGCTCAACGCCGACACCCCGGTGGCGACGATCCGCGCCAGCGGCTGAATCCCCAGTTCGCGCGCCCGGACGTCGCTCATCACCACGAGCGCGGCGGCCCCGTCGTTGAGCGGGCAGCAGTTCGCCGCGGTAACCGTCCCGTCTGGACGGAACACCGGCTTCAGTTGAGATACCTTCTCCAGCGTCACGCCCGCGCGCGGACCGTCGTCTGTGGACACCACAGTGCCGTCCGGCAAGGTCACCGGCGTGATGTCCTTCTGCCAGAACTCCCCCGCCGCCTCGGCGAGATTCTGGCTGCGCACCGCGAAGGCGTCTTGGTCCTCCCGGGACACTCCACAATGGTCAGCGACGTTCTCCGCGGTCTCGCCCATCGCGATGTAGACGTCCGGCAGCGCACCGTCTTTCCGCGGGTCTGTCCATTGCAGACCGCCGGCGGCCCGCTTCTCCGTCACAGCCATCGCGTCGGCGTACCGCGGGTTCTTCGTGTCCGGCATGCCGTCGGCTTTCCCTTGGGAGAACCGCGAAACGCACTCGACGCCCGCCGACACGAACACGTCGCCCTCGCCGGCGCGGATCGCGTGCATCGCCATCCGCGTGGTCTGCAGCGAGGACGCGCAATAGCGATGCACAGTCGTGCCGGGCACCGCGTCGAGGCCGAGCCGCAACGCGACCATCCGGCCGAGGTTGTACGCCTGTTCCCCGGCCGGTTGCGCGCAGCCGAGCATCAGGTCGTCGATCCGGCCGACCTCCGGGACCGCGGCCAGCGCGGCTTCGACCATCTGCGCGGCGAGGTCGTCCGGCCGCAGGTCCTTGAGCGAGCCCTTGTACGCCCGCCCGATCGGCGAGCGGGCGGCGGAGACGATCACGGCTTCGGGCACAGCGAGGTCCTCCTCAGGCGTTCGGGGTGTGCTGGAGGAAGGCGGGCCATTCGCCGCCTCCGTCCACATTGAGCACCGCTCCGCTGACATGGCTCGCGAGCGGCGACGCGAGCAGCAAACAGGCTTGGCCGACCTCGGCCGGCGACGCGAACTGTCCGCGCGGGATCGTCCGGGCGACCGCGTCGCGCTGCGCCGGATCGCCGTAGTGGTCCTCGGAACCCGGCGTCTCGACCAATCCGCAGCTGACCGCGTTGACCCGCACCCGCGGAGCCCACTCGACCGCCAAGCTGGTCGTGAGACTTTCCAGCGCCGCCTTCGCCGCGCCGTACACCGCGGTGCCCGGGCTGGGCCGCCGTGCCGAAATCGACGTGATGTTCACCGCCGACGCCCCGGGCGTCTCGCGCAGGATCGGATGCGCCGCCTGGAGGACGTACGCGGCGGACAGGAAGTTGAGCTCGTTGATCTTGCGGTGAAACCGCGGCGACGCCTCGGCGAACTGCGCGAACGGCGCGCCGCCCGCGTTGTTGACCACGACGTCGAGCCGTCCGTGCCGCTCGCCGATCTCCTCCAGCCACTTCTCGACCTGCTCCGGCTCCCGCACATCGACCTGCGTGAACCGCGGCTTGCGGCCGTCCGCCTCGCGCAGCTCCCCGGGTTCCGTGCGTCCGCAGATCTCGACCTTGGCGCCCGCTTCGAGGAACGTCGCCACGATGCCGTCGCCGACTCCGCGCGCTCCGCCGGTGACGAGGACGACGCGATCGGTCAGGTCGAAGCTGACTGGCATGCTGCTCCTTCTCGCCGGGAGCGCTCAGCTTACCAAACAAATGCTAGGTTGAGGACGAGGAGGTTTTCCATGCCACAGGAAGCAATCCGGCGAGTCAGCATCGTCACCGGGGGCGCGCTGGGGATCGGCGGGGCGACCAGCCGCCGCCTCGCCGCGCGCGGGGACCTGGTCGTGCTGAACGACATCGACGCCCCCGCCGCTGCCGCCGCGCGCGCCGAGATCGAGGAAACCGGCGGCGAGTGCGAAACGGTCATCGGCGACATCGTGACGGACGAGGTGGTCGAGGCCGTCACCGCCGCGGCCCTGCGCCTGGGCGACGGACGGATCGACGTCCTGGTCAACAATGTCGGCGATTTCCGTCCCGCTTCCCGGGATTTCCTGCACAGCACGCCGGACCAGTGGGCGCGCTTGCATGAACTGAACCTGCTGCACGTCTTCAAGCTCACGCACCGGGTGCTGCCGCACATGATCTCGCAGGGCTCCGGCGTGATCGTGAACAATTCGACGGTGGAAGCGTTTCGCGGCATCCCCGGACACGCGGTGTATTCCGCTTACAACGCCGGGGTTTCGGCGTTCACGAAGAGCCTGGCCGTCGAAGTGGGGCGGCATGGCGTGCGGGTGAACGCGATCGCGCCGGATCTCGCGGACAGCCAGCAGACTCCCGCCGCCGCGATGCTGCGCGACAACGACCCGGCGGCGATCGAAACCTGGGTGCCGCTGGGCCGGTTCGGGCACGTGGACGAGTACGCGAAGGTGATCGAGTTCCTGACGACGGACGCGGCTTCCTACGTAACCGGCCACACGATCCCGGTGGACGGCGGGACGCTCGCGGCGTCGGGATGGTATTTGCGGACGAACCGGAAGGGGTTCACGAACTTTCCACGGGAAACGTGAGGCGGTGAGGCGGGTTCGGCTCCCTTCGGCTCACGCCACCCACGGCCCCGTCCTCGCCTCACTGCTGCCCGTCCTCGGCCCGTCACGGCCCCGCCTTCACCTCACCGCGACCCGTCCTCGCCCACTACAGCCCCGTCTTCACTCCCCCACAGCCCCGTCTTCACTCCCCCACAGCCCCGTCCTCACTCCCCCACAGCCCCGTCCTCACCCCGCCACAGCCCCGCCGTCGCCCCGTCACAGGCCGTCCTCACCCCGCCACAGCCCCGCCCTCGCCGCACCACTGATCCGTCCCTCGCCCCGCCTCGGCCCTGCCGTCGCGCCGCCACGGCCCCGTCTTGGCCGCATCGCGACTCCGCCCGCCCACCAACACTCGCCCAGCCCGCGCACCACCACGGCCCCTCCCACGAGCCGCCAACCCCCGCCCGGCCCACGCGCAGCCGACCAGCCGGGCGGCAACCCGAACGGTGCCTCGTGAGTGTTCATACCGGTTAGAACCGGTATGAACACTCACGAACCGCTCAGCCCACGTACCCCGCAGGCTTTCCCCAGTCCGCACCCCGGGTCGTAGTCCGGTCCACCAGCACGCATCGCGTCCCGGTGAAGTTCGTCGGCATGCACTTGTTGCAGTGGATGCACAACGACGGCGTCTCCGGCTCCGCCGCGATGCGATTCACCAGATCCGGCTCGCGCAGCAACGCCCGCCCCATCGCGACGTACTGGAACCCTTCCCGCATCGCCAAATCCATCGCCGCGCGGTCGGTGATCCCGCCGAGCAGCACCATCGGCAGCTTCACCGCGGCTCGGATCTGCCGCGCGTCCTCGAGCAGAAACGCGTCCCGGTAAGGATATTCGCGAATGAAATGCTTCCCGACCGCCTGCACGCCCAATTTCAGCGGCTGCGGCATCACCGCCGCGAACTCGCGGACCGGCGCGTCCCCTTTGAAGAGGTACATCGGGTTGAGCAGCGACGATCCGGCGGTCATTTCGAGCGCGTCGCAGGTGCCGTCGGCTTCGAGCCATTGCGTTACCGGGATGGCTTCGTCGAGCCAGAAGCCGCCGGGTGCGCCGTCGTCCATGTTCATTTTCACGATCACCGCGATCCGGTCGCCGACGGCGTCGCGCACCGCACGCATTGTGTCGCGCGCGAGCCGGGCGCGGTTTTCCAGCGAGCCGCCGTATTCGTCGGTGCGATGGTTGAGTTTCGGGCTCAAGAAGGAACTGATCAGGTAGTTGTGTCCTAAGTGGACCTCGATCGCGTCGAAGCCGCACTCGATGGCGCGCAGGGCCGCGTCGGCGTGGGCGCGTTTGACGCGTTCGATGCCGGCGTGGTCGATTTCCTGGGCGAAACTGAGCGTCGTCTTGTGGAAGTACCGGCTCGGCGCGAGCGCGGGCAGCCCGTTCCCTTTCGGATTCGCGACCGGCCCGCCGTGCCCGATCTGTGCCGAAACCGCCGCGCCCTCGGCGTGCACCGCGTCGGTGAGCACGCGCAGCCCGGGCAGCGATTCGTCGGTCCAGTAAATCTGATGCCGGTCGGTGCGGCCTTCCTTGGCGACCGCGCAGTAGGCGACCGTCGTCATCCCGACGCCGCCCTTCGCGTAGCCGACGTGGAAATCGACCAGATCCCGAGTGACCCGGCCGTGATGGCTGAGCCCCTCGTAGGTCGCCGCCTTGACAACGCGATTGCGCAACTGCACCGGCCCGAGCCGGGCAGGAGCCAGCGGATCGGGCGGGGTGGGGGTCGTGGAAGTCACCTTGTCACGGTAGGAAACGGAGGGTGCGGCCTGCTCCGGCGATCTCGGTGACCGGGAGAGCGGCGGGCTCTTGAGAGCGGTAACGCCGCGGCCGCTTCATGCCTCAGCGGAGGAGAAACCGCCCATGACCGATTTCAAGCCGCGCCCCCGCTATCACCCCGACGCGTTCACCGGACCCGTCGCGATCGCCGAGCGGCTCAAGGAAGCGTCCGAAACGGACGGGCCGACGGACTACGCGAACCGGATCAACCTGGAGATCCTGGGCCAGCTCGCGGCGATCCGACGGCACGCGCTGGTCATCGCCACCATTGTCGTGATGTGGGCGATCCTGACCTCGATCGGGATCATCGTCATCATGGCCCAGCTGCTGAGCAGCGCGTCGCCCGCATACCGCTACTGAGGGACCGGCCAGGGAGCCGCTTCTTCCAACTGCGCTGCCAACGACAACAACAGCCCCTCCTGCCCCAGGTCCGCCGCGAACTGCACCCCCAACGGCAAGCCGTCATCGTCGCTCCCGAGCGGGAGTGAGATCGCAGGCATCCCGGTCACGTTGAAAACGCTCGTCCACGCCGAGAACCCAGCCGCGTGCTCATAAATCGACGCGGGATCCGTCGTGTCCAGCAAGCCCAGCGGCGGAGTCGGGAGTGGCAGGGTCGGCGTGAGCAGCACGTCGTAGGAGGTGAAGACCTGCCCGACCTCCCACCCGATCTCCTGGGCCCGCCGCAGGGCGCGGTGGAGTTGGTTGGCGGTCAGGCCCCGGTAGTGGTCCAGCAGCAGCTCGGTGAACGGCTCGACATCGCCCGGCCGCAGTTCGCGGCCCAGGGCGGCCAGCCGGTCTTCGACGATCACCACCAGGTCCGCGCCCATCAGCACTCCGCCGGTCGTGCGGACGTCCGGGAAATCGAACGGGGCCACGGTTTCCTCGACGTGATGGCCTAGTTCCTCGCACAGTTTCGCCGTCTGCTGCACAGCGGCAAGGCACACCGGATGCGGGTCGACGCCGGTTCGGGCTTGGGTGGCGAGGCCGATGCGGAGGCGGCCGGGGGTGCGGCGGGTCGCGTCGAGGAAGGTGCCGGGAGACGTCGGGGCGGCGAAGGCTTCACCCGGGAGTGGTCCGGCGATCGCGTCCAGCAGGGCGGCGCTGTCACGGACAGTCGTGGTCACCGCGTGGGCGACGGAGACTGGGGCGGCGAGGGTGCCGGAGTCGGGGGCGCCGGTGGTGCGGCCGCGACTCGGTTTCAGGCCGACCAAACCGCACATGGCCGACGGGATGCGGATCGAGCCGCCGCCGTCGGTTGCGTGGGCGGCGGGGACCAAGCCCGCGGCGACGGCGGCCGCGGAACCGCCGCTGGAGCCGCCGGGTGAGCGGGACGGGTCGTGCGGGTTTCGGGTGGGGCCGTGCAGTTGCGGTTCGGTGCTGGCGTTGAGGCCGAATTCCGGGGTGTTGGTGGTGCCGAGGATGACCAGACCGGCGCGTTTGTAGCGGCGGATCAGTTCGCTGTCCACTGTGGACACTGCGGCGGCGAAGAGCGCACTGCCCTGGGTCGCGGGGAGACCGGCGATTTCGGTGCCGAGGTCCTTGACCAGGAACGGGACTCCGGTGAGCGGGCCGTTCGGGAGACCGGCGTCGATTTCCGCGAGCGCGGCTTCGGAGCGGCGGCCGACGACGGCGTTGAGCTGCGGATTCGCTTCCTCGATGCGGGCGATCGCTTGTTCGGCGGCTTCCCGGGCGGACAGGTCGCCGCGGCGGATAGCGGCGGCGGTGTAGAGGGCTGAAAGGGTGGACACAGCGAGGTCTCCTCAGAAGGGCTCAGCCGAAGAAGGCTTGGCCGCCGTCGAGCGGCACGGTGGCTCCGGTCAGGTAGCGCAGATCGGAACCGACCAGCGCGACGACCGCGCGGCCGATGTCCTCTTCGCATTCCCCGATCCGGCCCATCGGAATGGTCGCGACGAATTCGGCGGCCTCTTCGGGATTGTGCTCGGTCCACCATTTCAAACCGGGCGACAACGCGTGCGGCGCGATCGCGTTGACCCGGATCCCGTCGCGCGCCCACTCCACCGCGGCAGTGCGCGACAGCGAGCGCAAGGCTTGTTTCGCTGCGGCGTAAGCACCGTAGGTGGTGGGATCCCAACGCACCATCGCTGACGTGACCAGGTTGACGATCGAACCGTCACAGGTCGCCTTCAAATGCGGGTGGGCAGCTTTCATGAACGCGAAAGCGGCGAACGGGCCAGTCTCGAAACCGCGCGCGAAATCCTCGTCGCTCATTTTCAGCAACGGGCCGAAAGCTCCGGAGTACGCATTGTTGACCAGAATGTCCAGCCGGCCGAACCGCGAAACAACCTCGTCGACAACGCCGGGAATAGCCGTAGTATCCGCGACATCGCACTCGAACGGCTCCGCGGAACCTCCCCGCTCACGCACGAGGCGACAGGTCTCGTCGAGTTTGCCGCGCGTACGCCCGAGAACCGCGACCGACGCCCCCTCCCCTGCCAGCGCCAGCGCGATTCCTTGCCCGACGCCTTGTCCGGCACCCGTCACCAGGGCCACCCGGCCCGCGAGCGTGTTCATCGGCCTCCTTCGTCTGGGGCAACCGGTCGCGCGACGTGTTTCGCCACGAAAATGCCGTCGGCGGAAACGCAAACCTGGCCGCCGGCGAGAATTTCGCCGGTGGTGTGGATCCGGCGGCCCTCGCTGGATTGCTGCCGCGCGCGAATCGTCAGTTCCTCGAACAGCGGGGTCGTCCGGTGGTAGCGGACGCTGAGCGTGCCGGTCATCCCGTCCGGCCCGGGCCCCCAGCTGTTGGCGACGCCGAGCGCGTGATCCAGCAACAGCGCGGAAATCCCGCCGTGCACGCAGCCCGGCGGACCCTGATATGGCAGGCCGAGCGTCACGGTTCCGGTGACCGAGCCGTCGGGCAAACCGTGCAGGTGCAGCGGCGGCGCGAGCGCGTTTTCCGGGCCGGTGACGGGATCGTGGCGCGGTCGCCCGGCCCACATTCCGACGAACCGGTCGTGCCGCTCCGGCGCGTGTTCTTCGAGCTGGTCGGCGATCCGGTCGAGTTCGCGGGCGATCTCGGTCATCGGCGCGGCGCTGTCCGCACCCGCGTGCAGGAGCGCGCTGACCACCCGGCGGGCGGCCGCGACGGCAGCGTCGATGCCGTCGTCGTTCGGAACGGGCGACAACGGGACGTTCTCGGCGTAAGTCGTCATCAGTAGTGCGCCGCCGGGCGGAGGGTCGCCTCGGCGCCGCCGTCGACGTAGACGACCTGGCCGGTGATGTGCGTGGTCGCGGCGTCGGCGAAGTACGCGAGGACGCGCGCGACATCCTCCGCAGCTGCATAACCGTGCAGCGGCATCGGGACTGCTTTGTCCATCACGGCTTTCATCTGCGGGTCGGCGAAAAGCCCGTCGGTCATCGGCGTCCGGACCACGCCGGGCGCGACCACGTTGACCGCGATTCCCGCGTCGGCCCAGCCTGGCGAAACCGACGTCCGGCGCGCCCATTGCGCGATCGCGGACTTCGAGGACGGGTACAGCTGGAGCGCGCGATTGTCCGCGATCGCCGCGCGGGCGGCGGTCAGCGCGGCTTGCTCGTCGCCGCGCAGGCAGGCGTCGACCACGGCGGGGTCGTTCGGCTGGGTGCCGGAGATCGAGCCGACCAGCACGACCCGCGGCGCCTCGGATTTCGCGAGGAGCGGCTGCAGGGCTTCGATGAACTCGGTGCTGCCGAAGTAGTTCACCGTGACCATGGCTTCGCCGGGGTTCGACGTGCCGGCACAGGTCACCACGGCGTCGACCTGTCCGGTGCGCTTGCCGACCTCCTCGGCGGCAGCGGCGCGGCCGTGCGGGGTCGAGAGGTCCGCGTCCACGTCGCTGCCCGCGAGGTCGACGCCGAGGACCTGGTCGCCGCGTTCGGCGAGGAGACCGCTGAGCGCCGCCCCGATCCCCGAACTCGCTCCGGTGACGACGACGGTGCGCGGCATGAGGGCCTCCTGAGGTGGGGTTCCGGGAACGGCCCCGACGCTACGAGGACTCAGCCCGGCGCGGCGGTCCCATCCCGGTCACCGGGAGAACCCGGCCCGCCCAGCCCCGCCAGCAGCAACCGGCAAGCCAGCACCGTGTCCGCTTCCGCTTCCTCGGCGGTGATGTGCCCGTTCAGCTGGGACGTCAGCACGCCGTACCAGGTCTGCTCGATCAGCCGGACCAGACGGCGGTCGTGCTCGCTCGCCTCGGCCACCCCGGCGACGCGCAGGATCAGGTCGGCGAACTCCACCGTCGCGGCCATGTTCGGCGACTCCCCCGCGACGGTCGCGTTGTTCGACTGCAGCATCGCCTGCGCGAGCCGCGGCCGTTCCAGCAGGCGGCGGGCGGCGTCGACCAGCACGCGCGCGACCGCCTCGGCCGGTTCCTGGCCGGGTTCGACCGGGACGCTGTTGCGGTCCAGCTGCTCGACCTGGCTGTGCAGCAGCGCGGTGAACAGGACCGTCTTGGACGGGAAGTACCGGTAGAGCGTGGCGATGGCGACGCCGGCGTCGCGGGCGACGTCGAGCATCTGGATCCGGTCGAGGCCGTGCTCGGCGCCGTGGTCCGCGGCCGCTCGCAGGATGCGGCGGTAGCGCTCCTGCTGCGCGGGCGAACTCGGCGTGGCCGGCGCCCGGTTTTCGGCGACTCTCGGCACCGCGACTCCTCCGCTCGTGATCAGGCCATTCTCGCGCACGATCCTCCCACCGGGCGCCGCCGCTACCGGTGAGTGGGATGACCGCGCCCCGGCGCGCCGCGGATGCGGTTGGCTCGCCGGGTCGCGACGACTTGGAGGACTCATGGCTTTCGACGACCAGTTCGACGTGGTGGTGGTCGGGTCCGGCGCGGGCGCGCTGACCGGCGCGTACCTCGCTGCCCGGGCCGGGTTGCGCACCGCGGTGGTCGAGGCCGCGGACCGGCTCGGCGGGACTTCCGCGTACTCCGGCGCGGCCTGCTGGCTGCCCGGCACGCAGGTCCAGGAGCGGTTCGGGGTCGCGGATTCCACCGCCGCCGCGCGCGAGTACCTGCGCGCGCTGCTCGGCGAGGACCGGACCGGGCGGCAGGAGGCGTTCCTGGCGAAGGCGCCGGAGCTGGTCGCGGCGCTGGAGGCGGATCCGGCGCTCGAGTTCGAATGGCGGGCGTTCCCGGACTATTTCGACCGGCCCGGCCGCGTCCCTGGCGGACGCTCGTTCGTCCCGGTCGACCTGCCGCTGTCCGAGCTGGGCGAACGGGCCGAGCTGGTGCGTCCGCCGGTAGACCGCGACCGCGCCGGCCGCGGGCACCGCGACGCCCCGTTGGACAGCGGCCGCGCGCTGATCGGCCGGCTGCTGCTGGCCTTCGACGCGACCGGCAACGGCACCGTCTTCACCAGTACGCCGGTCGACGAGCTGGTGGTCGAGAACGGGCGGGTCGTCGGCGTCGGACCGCGGCGGATCGGGGCGACCTACGGCGTGCTCATCGGCGCCGGCGGGTTCGAGCGGAACGCGGACCTGCGGGAACAGTCCGGCGTGCCCGGCTCGGCGGCGTGGTCGATGGCACCCGCGGAAACGAACCGCGGCCAGGTCCTGGCGGCGGCGATCGCACTGGGCGCGGCCGTCGACCTGATGGACGAGGGCTGGTGGTGCCCGGGAATCGCGATGCCGGACGGCGGCGCGTCGTTCACGCTCGGCTTCCGCGGCGGACTCGTCGTCGACCGCGACGGGCGGCGGTATGCGAACGAATCGCTGCCATACGACCAGATGGGTCGTGAGATGGCAGCGGACCCGGCGCGGCGGATCCCGTCGCACATCGTGTTCGACAGCCGCGAGGGCGGACGGCTGCCCGCGATCGCGTTGCCGGGCGGACGGCCGGACGACCATCTGGCGGCCGGCACCTGGGTAGAAGCGGACACGCTCGCGGAGCTGGCGAAGCTGATCGATGCTCCGGAGCTGCCGGAGACGGTCGCCCGCTTCAATTCTTTCGCCGAGGCTGGGCACGACGCGGATTTCGGCCGGGGTGAGGACGAATACGCGCGGCACTTCGCGAATCCGGTACTGGTGCCGGTAGATCGCCCGCCGTTCCGCGCTGCCCGGCTGGTGCTGTCGGACCTGGGCACGAAGGGCGGCCTGGTGACCGATCCGGACGCCCGGGTGCTGCGCGAGGACGGTTCGGCGGTGGAAGGCCTTTACGCGGTCGGGAATTCAGCGGCTTCCATGACCGGCGGTTACTACCCGGGGCCGGGTATTCCGTTGGGCACCGCGATGGCTTTCGCTGCCCGGGCGGTCGACGATCTGGTGGCGCGGGCCGGAAGCTGATCCGGAGCCGCAATTTTTAAGGAACGATCGTTCTTGACTGATCGTTCCTCAAAAGGCTACCGTCAGGACATGGGCAGGCGAAGGGCATTCGACGAGGACGAGGTGGTGCGCGCCGCCGTGGGGTTGTTCGGCGGCCGCGCGTACGACGGAGTGTCCGTCGACGACCTCGTCACGCACCTCGGCGTGCACCGCAACAGCTTGTACAAGACGTTCGGCAGCAAGCGCGGCCTCTATCTGGCCGCGCTGCGCCGCCATCTCGCCGACGACGTCCGTCCCCTGGCCGAAGCGCTCGCCGCGGCGCCGGACGCCGCGACGGCGCTCCGGCTCGTCGCGTCGGCTGACCTCGGCATGCTGCTGCTCGCGGCGGTCGAACGGGCGCCGGCCGACGAGGAGGCGGCTGCCGAGGTCGCCGAGGCGCTGGCCACGCTCGATCAGGCGATTGCCGACGCGCTCGGCATTTCCACCGCACTGGCCGCCGCCCTCACGTCCGCCGCACTGGGCCTCCGCTTGCGCGGCGACCCCGGCGACCCGGGCACCGCGCTGGCCCAACTGCTCGATCCCCTTAACTGACAAGGAAAAGACATGGCATTGGTCACCATCGACGGCGGCAACCTCGTCGTCGTGATCGAAGGTCTCGACAAGCTGTGGGCCTTCAAGAGCAGCCTGACCATCCCGCTGGCCAACGTCCGCGGCGCGACCGCGGACCCCGGCATCGCCGCCGACCCCAAGGGGATCCGCGCGCCCGGAGCCCACGTGCCCGGCGTGATCACGGCGGGCACGTTCCACCTCGACGGCGAAAAGGTCTTCTGGGACGTCAAGGATCCGGCGAAGGCCGTCGTGCTCGAACTCGCCGACGAGCGCTACGCCCGCCTCGTCCTCCAAGTCGACGACCCGCGCGCGACCGTCGCACTGGTCGAGAAGGCGCTGCGCTGATGCTCTCCCACCTCGCAGCAGTCGCACTGACCACGGCCGCCCCCGTCGCGGCGGTGCCCGATCTCGTGCCCGCTGCCGACCGCGAAATCGTCTTCACCGTCGAGGGGACGCCGACGTACGGCACCCTGCACGTTCCCGCGCACCGAGCCGGCCAACGTTTGCGCGCCGCGCTCCTGCTGCCCGGCAGCGGCCCCACCGATCGCGACGGCAACCAGCCGCGCATGTCCCCGAACACCCTGGCGCAGGTAGCTGATGCGCTCGACCGCGACCGGGTCGTCACGCTGCGGTTCGACAAGTACGGAACCGGCGCCACTGGGCTCGGCGCCTACCGCGACCATCCCGAAACGCTCGACTATCCGGCGTTCGTCCGTCAGGCGAAAGCCGCCTACGAGACGTTGCGCGAACAGCCGGAGACAGCACCGCACGCGCTGACTGTCGTCGGGCACAGCGAAGGCGCGATGACCGCGCTGCTGCTCGGTGGCTCAGTCCGTCCCCGTCCGGCCAGCCTGGTACTGCTGCAACCCCAAGCTATCCGCTTGCTGGACCTGGTCGCGCTCCAGCTGCACGCCCAGATCGCCGAGGCGGCCCGCCAAGGCCAGCTCGATCCGGAGCAGCAGCGGACTGTCGACGCGGCGATCGACGCCGCCGTCACCGCCCTGCGCGAACACCGGCCGGTCGACGCCACCGGCCTGCCGCCCGCCGTCGCGCAGCTGTTCCAGGGCTTCCAAGGGCAGAACGGCCGGTTCGTGGACAGCGACGACGCCGTCTACCCGCCTGCCACCGCCGCGGCGCTGCGGCCGGGGACCAGGGTGCTGCTTACCTGTGGCACGAATGACGCGCAAGTTCCTTGCGCTACAACGGATGCGCTGACCGTCGCCCTGCGCCGCGCGCACGTCGGCGGACCGGGCCGGGTGCGGCTGCCCGGAGTGGACCACCTGCTGCACGACGCCGGCCATCCGGATACGCCCGCGCCTGCTGTGCTCGACGCCCTGCATCGATTTGCGGGGCGCTGAGGGGTCGTGAGTGGCGATCGCGGTGCTAACCGGGATCGCCACTACACCCACCCTCACTGCGGCGAAGTGAACGCCGCCAACTGCTCCGACCCGGACCAGTCGTGCCCCCAATAACTGTCCCGCGTGATCTCCTCCGCCGTATAGAACCGCTCGTCCACCAGCATTCCCTCGGTCCCGTACTCCAGGTCCCACCCGCCAGGCGCCCGGACGTAGAACGAGACCATCTTGTCGTTCGTGTGCCGCCCCAGCGTCGAGGACACCGAGAATCCGCGTTTGCCGACCTCGTCCAGGGCTCGGCCGACCGCGTCGAGGGAGTCGACCTCGACCATCAGGTGCACCAGGCCGGGCGGTTCGCCGTGCGGGGCCGGGCAGATCGCCAGGCTGTGGTGGCGCTGGTTGACGCCCATGAACCGCACCCGGCGGGGTTTCTGGTCCGGGGCCGCGCCGCCCATCGCGACCGCGCCGCGCGGGAGGAAGCCGAGCACCTCGGTGTAGAACGTCTCGACCTCGGCGAAGCTCGTCGTCGGCAGCACGACGTGGCCCATGCCCTGCGCGCCGGTCACGAACTGCTGCGTCCACTTCGTCCGCACCGGGTCGTGGTCGAGGACCGGGCCGAAGAACACCTCGACCGGGGTGCCGGACGGGTCGTCGAAGGTGAGCGCCGAATCGACGCGGCGTTCGCGGCATTGCTGTTCCGACAACACTTTCACCGCGGTGCCGGACGCCTCCACCGCGCGCCCGACGGCGGCCAGCGCGAACTGGTCGCGCACCTCCCAGCCGACCGCGAGCACCCGGTCGTCCTCGCCGGGCAGCACGATCAGCCGTGCCTCGCGTTCGTCCATCCGGAGGTACAGGCCGTCGGCGACCGGGCCGGCCGTCTCGGCGAAGCCCAGCGCCTCCACGGTCAGCTCGCGCCAGCGCGGCACGTCCCGGCTCTGGACTCGGAGGTATCCGAGCCCTCGGATCTCGGTCATGGCGAAACTCCTTGCGGGGTGGGAAAAAATCAGATCATGGACAGCATCGGGCCGGGCGGCGGCTCGACGTCGAGGTCGGTCAGCGCGGACGCGTGGAACACCGAACCGGGCACGTGGATCGCGTGCGCCAGGCCCATGTGGCCGTCCCGCCAGAACCGCTGGATCGGGTTGTCCATCCGCAGGCCGTTGCCGCCGCTGCGGGCGACCACCTCGTCCATCGCGCGCACCGCCCGCCACGCCGCAGCGACCTGGGTGCGGCGCGACGCGGCACGGTCGGCGAGCGTCACCGGCTCGCCCGCGGCGGCCTTGTCGTAGAACCGGGAAACGTTGTCCAGCATGGCGATTCGCGACGCTTTGATCTCCTCCGCGGCGGCGCTGATCGCGTACAGCACGTACGGATCGTCCTTCACCCGGGTCCCGGTGATTTGCACGCGCGTGCGTTGATATGCCAGATGCGCCGCCAACGCACCTTCCGCGATGCCGATCACCGCGGACGTGATGCCGAGCGGGAAAATCGTCGTGAACGGGACGCCGTACGTCGGGTTGGTGCGGCCGGATTCCCGCAGCGCGCTTCCGTCGGTCATCCGGCTGAACGGCACCGCACGGTACTCCGGGACGAACGCGTCCTTGACGACGATGTCCTTGCTTCCGGTGCCGCGCAGGCCGACGACGTCCCAGGTATCCTCGACGATTTCGTAGTCCGCGCGCGGCAGGATCACGTGGTAGTTCCGGGGCGGCTGCAGCACATTGCCGTCCGCGTCGCCGAGAAAACCGCCGAGGAAAATCCAGTCGCAATGATCGGTGCCGGACGAGAACTGCCACCGTCCATTGAAGACATACCCGCCGTCGACCGGTTTCAGCACGCCCATAGGCGCGTACGGCGAAGCGATCCAGGTGTCGTTGTCCGCACCCCAGATTTCTTCCTGCACGCGACGGTCGCAGAGCGCCATTTCCCACGGGTGCACGCCGATGATCCCGGCGACCCAGCCCGTCGAACCGTCGAGCGAAGCCAGCCGCATCACCGTTTCCGCGAATTCGCGCGGATGCGCTTCCGCGCCGCCGTAATCGGCGGGCTGGAGCATTTTGATCGCGCCGGTTTCCCGGAGCACCTTCGCCGCTTCGTCGGCGAGCCGGCCGAGCCGCTCGTTTTCCGGTCCGAGCGCGGCGATCTCTTCGGACCGTTCCTCGACGGCGGCAAGAGCGGGATGGGTCATGGCGCTTCCCTTTCTCCGGTCCGGATACGGTGCGGTCCCGGCTGCCCTGAGCCTCCCAGCGGAACCCGCGAGCGCGTGGGTGCGCTCCCGGTCAACGGGATCAGGGCCGCGGCACCTGGTTCCGCACGACCTTGCCGGTCACGTTGCGCGGCAACGGTTCCGTTCCGATCCGCCACCGCGACGGGACCTTGTAATACGCCAGCCGCTCGGCCGCAAACGCCCGCAACTCCGCCGCGTCGACCGGTGCCGAGACCACCACGACCGCAGCCACTTCCTGCCCCAGGTCGACATGCGGCACGCCCAGCACAATGCATTCCCGCACCGCCGGATGTTCCGCGAGCACGTTCTCCACCTCGGCCGGATAAACGTTCTCCCCGCCGTGCAGGATCAAATCCGAACGCCGTGCGGTGAGCCGGAGCTGTCCCTCGGAGAGAACCCCGATGTCGCCGGTGTGCAGCCACCGATCGGCGTCGACAGCGGCCGCGGTGGCCTCGGGGTCTTCCCAATAGCCGAGCATCGTGAACGGACTGCGGACGCAGATCTCCCCCGCGCTGCCGTCCGGCATCACCTCGCCGTACGCGTCCCGGATCTCCAGTTCCACCGTCGCGATGGGACGCCCGACAGTGCCGGGGAAAGCGGCCAGATCATCCGCATTGGCAACGGAAATAGCCGTGGACGATTCCGTCAGCCCGTAACTGTCGACTAATCCCTGTGCCGCTATCGGGAGTTCCGCACGCAGCCGTTGTTGAAAGGCCGGCGAAGAAGGCGCAGCGCCGAGCGTGAACGCAGTCAGCGAAGAAAGGTCATACCGCGCGAGGTCGCCGTGTTCCAGCAGCCGGTGCGCCATGGTCGGCACGACGCCCCAGTTCGTCACCCGCTCAGCCTCGACCAATCGCAGCACCCGCTCCGCGTCGAAACCGCCCTGGTGCACCACAACGGCGCTGCCGTCGGCGAGCCGAGGCACCACCAGGTTGTGCAGTCCGGCGATGTGGAACAGCGGCACCCCGAGCAGGTACCGCCGCGCGGACGGCTCCGCCGGATCGCCGAGCGCACGGGCGATTTCGCTGTTCAGGCGGTGGAACTCGATCACCGACGTCAGGTTCCGGTGCGTGTGCACCGCGCCTTTCGGCCGTCCGGTCGTGCCGCTGGTGTAAAGGATGACTGCCGGATCGTCCTCGGCCACAACGCACGAAGGCAGCGGTACCTCCCGGCGCGCCAGCCGGGGAATGTCCTCCTCGACGGTCAGCACCGGCACGCCGTCCAGCAGCGCGGCCCGCTTCGCGTCGGCGACCACCAGAGACGGCCGCGTATGCCCGAGCGCGTACGCCAGCTCCCGCCGTGACCACCACGCGTTGTAGCCGACCGCGATCGCGCCCAGTGACACGGTCGCCCAGAACGCGACCACCCACTCCGGACTGTTCGCGGCCGCGATCGCGACCCGGTCGCCCTTGCCGATCCCGTACTCGTCGCGAAACGCACAGGCCACCGACGCCACCTGCCGGGCGTGTTCGGCGAAGGTGATCCGACGGTCAGCCGTCACCAGATACTCGCGTTCACCGTGCCGCGCCGAAGCCGCGAGCACCTCCCCCAGCGACCGCGCGCGATGGGCGAACACCGTCATCGGCACGCCCAGCACCTCTTCGGTGCGCAGTTCGCACGGCCCGCCGGGCGCGGTCAGTGCCTGCCGAGGATCAGCGGAGAGGCTCATCCAAGGTCTCCCTCCTCGCACCGGTGCGGGCGTGATTGTGCCTGCTCGCAGCGGGGAGCGCCGGGCCGATTCCAGTGACCGGGACCGGCTCAGCGGAACGCTGGCTCGCCGTACGCGCCTTGCCGCAGCAGCCCGGGCGACTCGGCCCGGCCGTCGAGAACCCGGTTGGTGCGCCGGGTGACCTTCCAGCCCTCGTCGGTGCGGGCGAGCGCCCAGTGGTTCGCGGTGGCGCGCCGGATGACAAAGCGGTCTTCCTGATATACCACCATCAGCGAGTGACAGACCGCGATCGCCGTGTCGCCGTCGACGGTCACGTGCGGCGGGCCGACGAAGTGCGCGCATCCGCCGGAGATCCAGCCTTGGTGGGCGCTCGACCGCACCATCCGGGCCAGCTGCTCCCGGCCTTCGAGGTAGATCTCGTCGACGTCGTACGCGCCGTCCTCGGTCCACAGCGCGGCGACGTCCTCGGCCGCGCCGGCGTCGACCAGCGGACCGTACGCGGCGATCAGCCTGCTGATCTCGCGTTCGTCCTCCAGCCGCGCGAGCCGCGCCTCCAACTGGGCGATCCGGTCCACTTCAGACCTCGCTTCCTAGCTCGGCGAGCGCTTCGAGCTGCTCGCGGTAGTGGTCGGCCGAGTGCGCGGCGATCCGCGCGCTGACCGTCGTCGCCCCGGCCTCGACCACGCGGGTCAGCCGTTCCCGGCAGGAAGCCGCGCCGGGGTCCAGCGGCCGTCCGGGCGACAGCACGACCTGGAAGCCCTCCGGCAGCGCGACCGTGCCGAGCATCCGGCGCAGATCTTCCAGCGACAATCCGAACGGGACCCAGCCGTCGGCCAGCTCCACCGCCCGCCGGAGCGAGCGCTTGGTTCGGCCGCCGATCCACAGCGGGACTTTCGCCTGGACGGCATGCGGTTCGACGATCATCCCGGCGAAGTCGTAGTGCGGCCCGTGATACTCCGGCAGCCGCTGCGACAACGCGGCCCGCAGCGCCCGCAGCGCGTCGTCGGCCCGCTCGCCGCGCTGTTCGAACGACGCGCCCAGCAGGTCGAACTCCTCCCGCAGCGATCCGACGCCCAGGCCGAGCACGAGTCGTCCGCCGCTGACCGTGTCGAGCGTTCCGTAGCGTTTCGCGATCTCCAGCGGGTGGTGATATCCCAGCACGAGCACCTGCGTGACCAACCGGATGCGGCTGGTGCGAGCAGCCAGGTAGCCGAACGTCGCGAGCGGATCCCAGTACGTCGAGCCGCGCTGCTCCGCCACCTCCACCGGAACCGCGACGTGCTCGCTGCACGTCAGGTGATGGAAGCCGAGGCGGTCCGCGGTCTCCGCGATCCGTGCCAGGTCTTCGATGCCCGCGCTGTCCTCCCAGGCGTTCGGATCCCCCGGCAGCCGGGTCACCACGGGGCTCACGAGGCCGATGTCCATGCCGCCATGCCTACCGGCCGCCGCGCCGGCGCGAGCGGGTCCTCCCGCTGATCGGGAGCCGTGCCGCACTCGTGACCCGCCGCGTGTTGACGCTCCGGGAGGCCGCCGTGTTACCGTCAAAACTAGAAATGATTTCAATTCGTCCGCGAGGAGCACAGCATGACGGTGGTCGCGATCGAAACGGACTCCCTCGGCACGGATGTCGCGCGGGACCGCGCCCTGCCGCCGTCGATGGTCGAGCGGATGACGCTGATCCTCGACGCCTTCGACGCGCCGAGCACCCGGCTCACCCTCGAGCAGGTCGCGCGCACGACCCATCTCCCCCGTTCGACCGCGCACCGCATCCTCGACCAGCTCGTACGGCTGCAGTGGCTGTCGCATTCGTCGTTCGGCTACGCGCTCGGCGCACGGGCGCTGAACCTCGGCGGCACCGGCGGCAACCACCTCGAACTGCGCGAGGCGACCGCGGCCGTGCTGCACGAACTGCAGTTGCGCACCGGGATGGTCGCGCACCTGGCGATCCTCGACGGCGCCGACGTCCGGTATCTCGACAAGGTCGGCGGCCGGTTCGCCGCGGTCGTCCCGTCCCGCGTCGGCGGCCGGGCGCCCGCGCAGTGCACCGCGCTCGGCAAGGCGATGCTCGCGTGGCTGCCCGCCGAACAGGTCGAGGACCGGGTCATGCCGACGCTCGGCCGCCAGACCAGCCGCACGATCTGCGACATGGTGACGCTGCACCGCGAACTCGGCCGGATCCGCGACCGCAACGGCCTCGCCTTCGAACGCGGCGAATGCTTCTCTGACATCTCTTGCGTCGCCGCTGCCATCCGAGGCCCGGAAGGACCCGAGGCGGCGATCTCTCTCGTCGGCGACGCCCAGACCGCACTGGAGCGCGTCGCACCGCTCGTCGTGGTCGCCGCGCGGCAGGTCACCCAGGAGCTGTACCCGATGGTCCGGCTGCGCACCGCCGAACCCGCCTGGAACTGACCGTCCACAGAGGACTCTCGGTCACCGGGACGTCACCGGCGCCGGGACGGCCCGCCGTTCTACGTTCAGCCTCGCAGAAGCGGGGCACTGGAAGGAGATCCGACGATGACCACAGTGGAGCCGGCACCGGACGAGGTCCGCGTGATCGAGGCCGGCGCGGCGCCCACGCGGTTCGCCCGCGGGTGGCACTGTCTCGGGCTGGCCGAGAGCTTCGCCGACGGCAAGCCGCATCCGATCACCGCGTTCGGGCAGAAGCTCGTGGTGTTCGCCGGCGAGGACGGCAAGCTCAACGTGCTCGACGCGTACTGCAGGCACATGGGCGGCGATCTGTCGCAGGGCACGGTGAAGGGCAACGAGGTCGCCTGCCCGTTCCACGACTGGCGCTGGGGCGGCGACGGCCGGTGCAAGCAGATCCCCTACAGCCGCCGGGTTCCGCTGCGGGCGCGCACCGCCGCGTGGACGACGATGGTGCAGGACAAAATGTTGTTCGTCTGGAACGACCCCGAGGGCAATCCGCCGCCCGCCGACGTCGTCATCCCGCGCATCGAGGGCGCCACGCGCGCCGACTGGACCGACTGGACCTGGTACGAAACGCACGTCGACACGAACTGCCGCGAGGTCGTCGACAACGTCGTGGACATGGCGCACTTCTTCTACGTCCACTTCGCTTTTCCGACCTACTTCAAGAACATCTTCGAAGGACACGTCGCCACCCAGCTGCAGCGCGGGACTTCGCGGGAGGACGTGCGCCCGCCCGCGAAGGACGGCCAGCCGAAGGCGCTTGGCAACACCTCCGTCGCCTCGTACTACGGGCCGTCTTTCATGATCGACGAGCTGACATATCACTACGAGGGCATGGACATCGACGCCGTCCTCATCAACTGCCACTACCCCGTCACGGCGAATTCGTTCAAGCTGCAGTACGGGATCATCGTGAAGCGCACCGACAAGCTTTCCGGCGCCGAGGCGGAGGAAACCGCGCGCAAGATGGGCGATTTCATCCGGATCGGCTTCGAACAGGACGTGCAGATCTGGAAGAACAAGACCCGGATCGAGAACCCGTTGCTGTGCGAGGAGGACGGTCCGGTCTACCAGCTGCGGCGCTGGTACGAACAGTTCTATGTGGACGTCGCGGACGTCACGCCGGAGATGACCGAGCGGTTCGAGTTCGAATTGGACACCGCGAAGCCGAATGCCGCGTGGCGCAAGGAGGTCGAGGAGAACCTCGGCCGCCGGACCGGCGAGCGCGTCTGATGGCCGTCCGCCCCGACAACCGGCTGCTGGACGAGCCGATGCGGCCGGTCCGATGCGGAACGTGCGAGGCTTGGCTGAAGGTGCGCAAGAGCAGCTGGTATCAGACGAGCATCCAGTGGGATACCACGGCTTCCGAGCGCTGTGTCGAACGATCCGCCTGTGCTGAGGACCTGTTCCGCGGCTGTCACGCGCTCCAGGATTCAATTGACCGGGCGGTTGCGGACGGGGGAATTCCGGTGGCTGGCGAATGAGCACGCACGAGAAGTACGGGCCGTGGGCGGTCGTCGCGGGCGGTTCGGAGGGTGTTGGGGCGGCGTTCGCGCACCAGCTCGCCGAGGCCGGGATCAATCTGGTGCTCATCGCACGCAAGCCTGAGCCGTTGGCGGAAACTGCGGCCGCGGTCGAAGCTCGGGGGGTGGAAGTCCGCACTGTGCAAGCGGATCTGCTCGATCCGAAGTCGCTTTCGGCGATCCGGGAAGTGACAGACGGGCTTGAGGTCGGTTTGCTGATCTTCAACGCTGGCGCGAACAGTTACGGGCACGAGTTCGTGACCGGGGATTTGTCGAAGGTGCGCGGAGTAATCGATCTGAACATCACCGCGCAGCTCGCGTTGACACATCACTTCGGCGCGCTGATGGCAGCACGCGGGCGAGGTGGGATCTTGCTGGTCGGCTCGCTGGCGGGGTATCTCGGGCAGGCGGAGATCAGCGTGTATTCCGCGGTGAAGGCGTTCGGCCGGGTGTTCGCCGAGGGGCTGTGGCTGGAGATGCGGGACCGCGGCGTCGACGTGCTCGAACTGGTGCTGGGGGTCACGCGGACTCCGGCGATGGAGCGGGCCGGGCTGGCGTTCGACCTGCCAGGGCTGAACGTGGCCGAACCGGAGGACGTCGCGCGGGAGGGCCTGGCGCACCTCGCGGACGGGCCGGTATGGGTCGCGGGCGGGAACCTCGCCACCGCGGAGAAGCGCAGCGGATTCCCGCGTGCCGAACTGGCGCTCGCCGCGCACGAGGCAACGCGAAAGCTGCTCCCGACGCGGTAATTCACGCGGAGGAAGGGGCGGACTCAGGCCGAGTCCGCCCCTTCTTTCGTCAGGAACCCGCTGACCGCGGCGTGGAAGCCAGCCGGGTCCTCCACCCACGGCAGATGACCGGCTGGCAACTGGACGCGCGACACCACCGGCAAGGCGCGTTCCAGCGAGTCCACTGCTGAGCGCGGCCGGATGTCCGCCGTTCCGTCCACGATCAGGGTCGGCACCTTCAGCGCTTCGCACTGACCACACAGGTCCGGCCAACGCTCGCGGTTCAGCGCCGCGTTGCACTCGAAATTCACGCCGAACCACGGGTCAGCGATGGCTTCGGCGTGCGCCAGCGCGCGTTCCCGGTCGGCGAAGTCCGCTGACCATTGCAGGACGCAGTACTCCCGGTCTTCCTCCGCGGTGCGGTCCTTGGCTGCCAACGATTCCCAGCGCATCAGGCGGCTTCCCAGAGCGTTGCGGAGGTTGCGTTCGTAGTCCGCGTGCCAGGTCGAGTCGTCGTCGATTCCGGTGCCGGAGACGTAAACCAGCTTCGTCACCCGATCCGGATGCGCCAGCGTGTAGCGCAACGCCAGCTGCGCACCCCACGAGTGGCCGAGCAGCACGACGCGGTCCCAGCCGAAATGGGCTCGGACCGCGTCGAGATCGGCCACTGTCGTCTCCACCGAGTACGGTCCCCGCCGCTCCGACCGGCCGCATCCTCGCTGGTCCCAGCGACAGACGGTCGCGGCTGCCGAAAGGTCAGCCGCGACGTCCGCCATCATGTCCCACAGCCCCGGGCCGCCGTGACAGAAGACGGCCGGTTCGCCGTCGCCCGTCTTCGCCGCCCAAAGCCGGATACCGTCTTCTGTCCGCACCGCTTGCTCCACGCGACGCAGTATGGCCGCTGTCAGGCCTGCGCGACCGCCACCCGGGCAGCCGTGTCGCTTTCCTCGACCAGCCCACCCTGCGCGGGTTTGCGCCCGTGCCTCATCACCAGGATGATCGCCACCCCGACAACGCCGACGACACCCGCCCACAGGTACGACTGGGTGAACGCGGCGTCGCCGTAGATCACCGCGTGCGACTGGGGCAGCGTCATCCGGACGTGCCCGGACATGATCGCCCCGGTCACCGTCACCGCGGCCGACGCCGCCAGCATCGCGATCACGCCGGCGATGCAGTTGCCCGCGCCGCCGAGCCGCGCGGGCAGGGCGTCCTGCAACAGGTTCGCGTTGGAGGAATGCAGGAACCCGACCGCGAATCCGGCGACGAAGCTCGTGATCGCGACCTGCCACTGCACGGTGAACATCCGCGAGCCGAGGAACATCACCACGAGGAAGCACAGGCTGGACGCGAGCAGCACCTGCCGCGCGCCGATCCGCTTCGACAGGTAGCCGCCGAGCGGGCCGACGACCATGCCGACGACGCCGAGCGGGAACGTCCACAGTGCCAGTTGCAGCGCGGAAAGGCCGACGCCGTAAGTGTTTCCGGGAATGTGCGGCGTCTCGAACATGGTCGGGCTGAGGATGCTGTGCGCGTTCATCATGTACGACACCAGCCCGACCGCGACCACCGTCGGCAGGAATTTGCGGCCGACGAGCACCCGCAGGTCGATCAGCGGTTCCTTGGCCTTCAGTTCGCGCAGCACGAACGCGGCCAGCAACAGCACCCCGAGACCGAACGCGCCGGCAGTGGTCGTCGAGCCCCAGCCCCACGTCCCGCCTTTGCCGACCGCCACGAGCAGAATGCCGAGACCCGCACCGAGCAGAATGGCACCGAGGATGTCGAACGACGATTTCACCCGCACCGTGCTTTCCGGCACCAGCCACGCGTGCAGCGGAAGCAGTACGCCGACGTAGATGACCATGAACCAGAACACGCTGCGGAAACCGAAATTGTCGATCAGCGCACCGGCGAGAAACGGCCCGGCTACCGCACCCATGCCGATTCCGGTGACCACCGAACCGAGCGCGATCGGCACGTACGACCGCGGGATGACGTCGCGGACGAGTGCGTAGGAAATGTTCACGATGCCGACCAGGCTGCCCTGCAGCAGACGGCCGATCAACAGGACGGCGAACACGTCGGTCGTCGCGCAGAGGATGCTGCCGAGCAGGAAGATCGCGCCCATCACGAGGATGATCCGCTTCTTGCCGTAGCGGTCGGCGGCCTTGCCCGCGAGGGGCAGCACGACCGCGCCGGCGAGGGTCACCACCGAGGCCGCCTGCGCCACGTCGAGGGTCCGGAAATGCGCGGCCATCCCGGGCAGCGCCGGGTACACCATGAGGATTTCGAACGTGGCGATTTCGGAGAGCAGAATGATCAGCGCGCAGACCGCGATGATCCGCCCGCGGGAAACAGGTCCGTTCGCCGGATTCAGGTCGAGTGCCATGCCGGTCCCTTTCCAGAAGTGATCAGGGGAATCCCCGCCGGAATACGAGGTCCCGCGCTGATGAGGCCGGAATCGACGTGAGCGTAATCACGGCCGCCGCACCGCCCTCGCACGATCCCGCTCACCGGGAGTCCGCGTCAAATGGGCGACATTGAGGACCACGTCGATGCCGCCGAGTTCAGCCGCCGCGGCCGAGATCGCGGACCGGTCCATGCCCACCTCACTGAACCTCGTACGTAACCTTGACCTCGTCCGTCCTAGGCCGGGCCTGACAGGCCAGGATCAACCCCTCCGCAAGATCCCGGTCATCCAGGACTTCGTTGTGCGCCAGATCCACTTCACCGCTCACGAGCACGCAAGCACAGGCACTGCACGCACCCTCCCGGCACGAGAACGGCGCGTCCAAACCAGCGGCCAGGAGGACATCGAGCAACGCATTCTCCCGTGGCCAAAGCAAGGTCCGCGTTTCCCCGTCAAGCTCGACCTCCACCGTGCTCGCGGGACCGTTATCGTCCACCTCCACCGCCGCGAACGGATCGCCCGTGAGCGACGTGAACCGTTCTACCGTAATGCTTTCCACGCCAAGTCCATTAAGGACCGTTGAAGCCAAATCCATGAACGGGCCCGGTCCACAAAGGAACGCTTCCCGATCTCGGTACGGCGCGGTCAACGCCCGAACCCCGGCCTCGGTCGGCAAGCCCTGCACTGACTCCAGCCAGTGCAGCACGGTCAACCGATCCGGATGCTCCTTCGCCAGCCGCAGCAAGTCGTCCCGGAAGATCACCGACTGCTCGTCCCTATTCGCGCACACCAGGGTCACGTGTCCGGACCCGGCCCGCAGGCAGGACTTCAGGATCGACAGCATCGGCGTGATCCCGCTTCCGGCAGCGAGCAGCAACACGTCGGCGTCGAGCGAATGCGGCGTGAACGTGCCCGATGGCCGCAGCACCTCCAGCACAGTCCCCTCGACCGCGTTGTCCACCAACCAATTCGACCCGTACCCGCCCGCGGTGCGCTTCACCGTGATTCTCGCTGGCTCGTCGCAATGCGGGGAACTGCACAGCGAATAGCACCGCGCGACACTGTCCTCAGTGGACGGAATCCGCACCGTGAGAAATTGACCGGGCAGGTAGGAAAAACTGCCGTCGATCGGTTCCAGGACCAGCGAATGCGCGTCAGCGGTCTCGCGGACCACCTCGGTCACCCGCACGCGCATCGCGTTCATGCCGAGCGCGCGGCCGCGTGCTGCGCCGCGAGATAGCCGAAGACGATCGACGGTCCGATCGTCGCGCCTGGACCGGCGTATTCGTTGCCCATCACCGCGGCGGTCGTGTTGCCGGTGGCGTACAGGCCGTCGATCGGCGAGCCGTCCTCCCGCAGGACCCGGCTGTTCTCGTCGCACACCAGGCCGCCCTTGGTGCCGAGGTCGCCGACCTCGATGCGGAACGCGTAATACGGACCTCGCTCGATCACGTCGAGACACGGGTTCGGCAGCGTCGGATCGCCGTAATACCGGTCGTAGGCGGAATTCCCGCGGCCGAAGTCCGAGTCCGCTCCGGCGCGGGCAAAGCCGTTGAACCGCTTCACCGTTTCCGTCAATGCGTCGGCCGGAACGCCGATCTTCTCAGCCAGCCCAGCGAGAGTGTCCGCACGGTGCGCGATGCCCGCCGCGTAGTACGGCTCCGGAATCGGCGCGCCCGGCAAAATCTGTGCGAACGGGTATCGCGCCCGGGCTTTGGCGTCCATGACGAACCAGGCGGGCACGTGTCCGCCCTCGAGCTGGGCGTGCACGAAGGTGACGTACGGCGCGGACTCGTTGGTGAACCGCGTGCCCTCAGCCGACACGATGACCGAACGCGGGATCGACCGCTCGGATACCAGCGGCACGACTGCACCCGACGGGTGCCGCACGGACGGCATCCACCACGCGTCGTCCATCAGGTCGGTGGCCGCCCCGACGCCCAGCCCGGCCTCGATGCCGTCGCCGACGTTCTCGCGCGCACCGCCGCTGTAGTCGTCCCACGCGGCTTCCGGCAAATAGCGTTTCCGCAGATCAGCGCTGTGCTCGAAGCCGCCGGTCGCCAGCAGCACGCCACGGCGGGCACGGATCCGCCGCGGCGCGGCGTCGTGCTCGGCGACGATGCCGGTCACCCGGCCGTCCTCGACGACCAGTTCGGTCATTGGCGACCGCAGCCACAGCGGGACCCCGGCGTCCTTCAACGCCATCCGCAACCGCGCGACCAACGCACGACCGCCGGTCGCCATATGCCGACGCCGCACCACGTTGGACGACACTCGCCAAGCGGCGATCACCGACGCCCACCGACCGCGCCAAGTCCGCTTGACCATCGCCAGATCGTGGTAATCTTTCGCGGTGACCCACAGGCCGAGCGGACCCTTCATCGTGTTCGGCCGCTGGTACCGCTCGTCCTCGCCGAGCTGCCGGGTGTCGAACGGCTTCGCCTCGACCGACCGGCCGAGCGGGCGACCGCCCTCCAGCTCCGGGTGGTAATCGGCGTATCCCTTCACCCAGAAGAACCGCAGCCACTTGCTTCTCTCCAGCAGCTCCATCGCCGCCGGACCGTGGTCCACATACGCGTCGAGCCGCTCAGCGGGCACCCGCCCCTCGGTGAGCAGATCGAGGTAGCGACGGATCGACGCACGGCTGTCGTCGTGCCCGGCCGCGCGCAGCGTCGGGTTGTTCGGGATCCAGATGCCGCCGCCGGAAATCCCGGTGGAACCGCCGTACATCGCGCCCTTCTCGACGACCAGCACGTCCAGCCCGGCCGCCGCGGCGGTCAGCGCCGCGGTCATCCCGCCGCCGCCCGAGCCGACGACGACGAAGTCGTATTCGGCGTCCCAGACCATCACTCGCCGTCCTTCCGGAGCAGGAACGCGAGGACAGCGCTTTCCCACGCGTCCTTCTGCTCGATCATCGTCCAGTGGCCGCAGTTCGGGAGAATGTGCAGTTCCGCGTGGGGAATGGTGCGCATCGGAATCAGCGCCATGTCGAGCGGGCTGACCCGATCGTCGCGGCCCCACGTGATGAGCGTGCGGGCGCGGATCTTGCGCAGCGTCGCCCACAGCGGGGTGACGTCGAAAGCCGCGGCCGCCTGCGCCTGCAGCACCCCTTTGCCGTACATTTTCTTGGCGCTGGCCAAGGAATCCGGCGCGGTAGCCAGCTTCCACCGCTCCTCGATCAGCTCTTCGGTGATCAGGCCGCGGTCGAACACCATCGAGTTCAGCCACTGCACGAGCCGCTCGCGCGTCGGGTCATCGACGAACTCGGTCAGCAGGTTGATGCCCTCGCCCGGCGCCGGGCTGAAGATGTTCGTGCCCATCCCGCCGACGGTCACCAGCCGGCGAACCCGGTCCGGATGCTCGATCGCGATGCGGGTGGCGACGAATCCGCCCATGGAGTTGCCGACCAGGTCAGCGGCGGCGATGCCGAGCCCGTCGAGCAGGTCGAGCACCGCGCGTTCGGCGGCGGGCATCGGCGGCGCGTCGACCGGGTCGCTCACGCCGAAGCCGGGGAATTCCAGGATCAGGCACCGGAAACGCGCGGCGAACGACGGCAGGTTCGCGCGGAAGTTCTGCCATCCGGTGACGCCGGGACCGGATCCGTGCAGCAGCACGACCGGCGGGCCGTCGCCTGCTTCGTGGTAGCGCAGCACGCCCCGGTCGGTGCGAAGTTCGCGCAGCGTCGCGTCGTGGCTCAGTTCCGGCATGCCTGACCTCGTGCTCGTGGGTGCGGGTATCACCGAAGCTAGCCAGCCGCCCGGCCCTCGGTGACCGGCAGTCCCGGTCACCGAGAGACATAAACCGTTTCCAATGACCGGGATTCACCGGCCTGCTCGGTCGAATGCGGCAGCTACCGTCAAGTCATGCAAGCCACCGAAGCACCGAGCCCGCTGGAGATGCGCCGCGCACTGAGCCGGTTCGCCAGCGGGGTCACCGTGGTGACCGGCGTCGACCACGACGAGGCGGTGGGATTCACCTGCCAGTCCTTCACATCGGTGTCGCTGGAACCGCCGCTGGTGCTGTTCTGCGCCGACCGCGGCGGCCGAGCGTGGCCGCGCATCCGCTCCGCCGGACGGTTCTGCGTCAACGTGCTCGCCGAACCGCAAGCCGATCTCTGCACCCGCTTCGGATCCCGCCGCGGGCTTCGCTTCGAAGGACTGGATTGGGAGCTTTCCCGCTGGGGCACGCCGGAATTGCCCGGTGTCCTGCTGCGCGTGCACGCCGACATCGAGACCGTGCACCGCGCGGGCGACCATGACGTCGTCCTCGGCCGGGTGCTCGCCCTCGACCCCGGAACCGAAGACCGGCCGATGATTTTCTACCGCGGCGATTTCGGCATCGAAGGAAGTCCGGACGAGGTTCCGGGTTATCTCTGGGGGTGGAGCGACCGCTGAGCCGCGCCGACGGCGAAGCCTCGTCAGCGCGGCCTCGGTCGCAGCTCAGGCGCGCGGGTTGAACGGATCGGCGATGCGATTGCCGGTGTCGATCCACGCGGTTTTGACCTCGGTGTACTCCTCGATCGCGTGGAACCCGTTCTCCCGCCCGATGCCGCTTTCCTTGAACCCGCCGAACGGGGCCACGTAGTTCGTCTTGCGGTAGTTGTTCACCCAGACGCTGCCCGCGCGCAGGCGGCGGATCATCCGGTGCGCGCGGGCGACGTCGCGGGTCCAGACGCCGGCCGCCAGCCCGAACGCGGTGTCGTTGGCGATGCGGACGGCGTCGTCCTCGTCCCGGAACTTGATGACGACGGCGACCGGCCCGAACACCTCCTCGCGGGCGATCCGCATGTTGTTGGCGACCCCGGTGAACACGGTCGGGCGGACGAACAATCCCTTGCTCAGGGCGGGATCTTCGGGCCGGCCGCCGCCTGCCGCCAGATGTGCGCCGTCGGCCTTGGCGACCTCGATGTAGTGCAGCACCTTGTCGTACTGCGCCTGGCAGGCGACCGTGCCCATTTCGGTGTCCGGGTCGAGCGGGTCGCCGAGTTTGATCCGCTCGGTGCGCTCGATCAGCGCGGCGGCGAACTCGTCGTGGACGTCCTCGTGGACGAGGACCCGGGACCCGGCCATGCACGTCTGCCCGGTGGCGGCGAAGATCCCTGCGACGACGCCGTTGACCGCGTTGTCCAGATCGGCGTCCGGGAACACGATGTTCGGGGATTTCCCGCCCAGCTCCAGCGAAACGCGGGCGAGCCGTTCCGCCGCGGTCACCGCGATCTTCTTGCCCACCGCGGTGGATCCGGTGAAAGCGATCTTGTCGACGCCGCGGTGCCCGGCGAGCGCGGCGCCCGCCTCGCCCGCGCCGGTGACGACATTGACGACCCCGTCCGGGAACCCGGCCTCCTGGATCAGCCTGGCCAGCACCAGCGTGGACACCGGTGTGACCTCGGACGGCTTGACCACCACCGTGTTCCCGGCGGCGAGAGCGGGACAGAGCTTCCACAGCAGGAGCGCCAGCGGACTGTTCCACGGCGTGATGGCCGCGACCACGCCGATCGGCTCGCGCACCGTGAAGACCTGCATGTTGGGCACACTGCTCGCAAGCGTCTCCCCCACCGGAGCTTCGGCCACTCCCGCGAAGAAGTAGCAGTGGTTGGCCAGGGCGGCGGTCTGACCGGCGACCTCGCGGATGAGCTTGCCGTTTTCGAGCACCTGGATGCGGGCGAGTTCGTCGGCGTTTTCCTTGATGAGGTCGCCGAATTTCCGCAGCAGAGCGGCGCGTCGCAACGGGGTCGACTGCGCCCACGGTCCCTCGTCGAACGCGCGCCGGGCCGCGGTGACCGCGTCGTCGACGTCCTGGGCCGTGGCGGCGGGCACGTGCGCCCACTCCTGGCCGTCGAACGGGTTGACCGACGGGAAGGTGGCGCCGTCGGACGCGACGCGCCATTTTCCGTCGATCAGCATCTCGTAGTTCTCGGTGGACATGAAAGCAGTTCTCCCAACAGGTGTTCAGGCGGAGGCGGAGACAGCCGGTTCGGTCGACGGGGCGGCGGGCCGCCGACGGCGCGAAGTACCGGCGACAGCGACAAGCGAGATGGCAGCGGCGACAACGGTCAGCAACGCGAGCGGCCACCACCGGGTGCCGTTGCCGACCACGGCTTCGGCGATGAAAGGCGTGGGAGCGCTGAAGATCAGCGCCCCGAGCGCGTTGCTCAGCGCGGTGCCGCTGTAGCGGACGCGGGTGTCGAACTGGTCGGCGATCACGCTGGAAATCACGGAGTACACGGTGGCGTGCGCGCCCAGCATCATGACGGTGATCACGACCCCGGTGACGACCGGGTGATCGCCGTCCAGCAACCAGAAGAACGGGAACACGGCGACGGCGGTGAAAGCGATTCCGCCGAGCAGCACCGGGCGCGCGCCGATCCGGTCGCTCACCGAGGCCACGAGCGGCAGTGCGAGCAGGTCCACGGCGGCCGCGATCATCACGATGAGCAGTGCGGTGTTGCGGGGCATGCCCAGCGACGCCGTCGCGTAGGTCAGGAAGTACACCGAGATCAGGTAGAAGACGACGTTGACCGACGCCTGCACGCCGGTGCCGGCGGCGAGTCCGCGCAGCGCACCGGTGAAGACTTCGCGCAGCGGCAGCCGCGCTGTCCGTCCGGCCGACTTGAGCTCGCTGAACTGCTCCGGTTCGGCGACTCCGAGCCGGATCACCAATCCGACGCCGACGAGCACGAAACCGGCGAGGAACGGGATCCGCCAGCCCCAGGCGAGCAACTGGTCGTCCGGCAGCGCCGACACCGCGGACATGACGGCCGTGGCGAGCACCAGGCCGAGCGGGCTGCCCATCTGCGGAGCGGACCCGAACAGCCGCCGGCGCGACGGCGGCGCGTGCTCGACCGACATCAGCACCGCGCCGCCCCATTCTCCGCCGACCGCGAGGCCCTGCAGCAGCCGCAACGCGATCAGCAGGATCGGGGCCGCGATGCCGATCGAGCGGTAGGTCGGCAGCACCCCGATCAGCCCGGTCGACGCTCCCATGACGCCCAGGGTCGCAATCAGCGTGGTCCGGCGGCCGAATTTGTCGCCGAGGTGGCCGAAGATCGCGGCTCCGATCGGCCGGGCGACGAACGCGACGCCGAGCGTGGCGAACGACGCCAGCCGTCCGCTGTGCGGGTCGGCCTCGGGAAAGAACAGCTCGCCGAAGACCAGGGCCGCGGCGAGCCCGTAGATGAAGAAGTCGAACCATTCGATGGTGGTGCCGACGAGGCTCGCGACGGCGGCGCGCCGGGACATGCTGCGGGTGGACGGGTTCATGGCTGTCTCCTGTGGCCTCAAGCCGTGGTGCTCGGGGTGGTGGAACGGGACGCCGCCGCTTCCCCGGCGACCCGGCCGAAGCAGAGGGCCCGCAGGACGGAGGTCGCGCCGGGGTATTTGCCGTGGTAGATCCCGGCGGTCTCGCCGACGGCGTACAGGCCGGGAATCGGTGCGCCGAGGCGGTCCACGACGCGGGCGTGTTCGTCGGTTTTGAGGCCGCCGAAGGTGAAGGTGATGGCGCAGGTGACCGGCCACGCGACGTAAGGCGGCTCGTCGATCGGGCGGGCCCAGTTGGATTTCGGCGGTTCGAGACCGCTGGTCGCGATCCCGTCGAGCGCGGTGACGTCGAGCGGGCCCGGCCGGGCCGCGGCGTTGTAGGCCTCGACGGTCGCCACGAGCGCGGCAGGGTCGAGATCGAGCCGCTGCGCCAGCGCTTCGAGGGTGTCCGCGGTTTCGGGCTCGCGGTCGGTCAGCACGGCGCGGGCGATGTCCTGGCGCACCAGTTTCTGGTCCGCGACGACGTAGGCGAACTGATCGGCGTCGCGCCAGATCCGGTAGGCCACCGACTCGAAGGTGTTGTCCGGGGTGTCGGAACCCTCGTCGAGGAACCGCTGCGCGCGGTGGTCGACCAGAATGCCGTACGGGTAGACCATGACCAGCGCTTCCGGCGAACGGGTGCGCGGATCGACCGGCTCGCCGTGGAAGCGCTCGAACTGCCCGTCCGTCGCCGCGCCCGCCCGCACGCCCATTTCGATGCCCTCGCCCTGGTTGGCGCGCCCGCCGGGGGCAATCGGCGAGAGTTCGTGCCCGCGGTCGCCGAGGTGGCGGTCGAGCAGTGCCGTGCTTCCTTCGAAACCGCCGCAGGCGAGCACCACTGTCGGCGCTTCCCAGCGCGTGCCGTCCGCCGTGACGACGCCGGTCACCGCGCCGGTCTCGTCCTGGACGAGGTCGTGGGCGGCGGTGTCGTAGCGGATGGTCCCGCCGAGGGTTTCCACCCGCGCGGCAAGGGTTTCGACGATCGCCGCGCCGCCGCCGACGGGCATCAGCCGCGGGCCCTTCGAGGTCAGGAAGTAGGTCAGGTCCGGTTTGGTGGCGACGCCGTTCTCGTTGAGCCACTCCATCGTGGGCCGGGCCAGTGCGGCCAGCCTGCCGATGATCGCCGGGTCGGTGCGGCCGCCGCTCAGGTCGCGCATCCGCACGGAGAAGTCGGCCGCCGGTTCGCCGTCCGGTTCGAGCCGGAAGAACGCGCCGGTCCACGCGGTGTTGCCGCCGCGCTGAGCCTTCGACGTCCGTTCGAGCACGACGACCCGGCCTTCCGGCCTGCATTCGAGAAACCGCACCGCGGTCGCGAGCCCGCCCGCGCCGCACCCCACCACGACCAGATCTGCCTGTTGTCGACTCACGAAACTCCCTTTCTCGTCCCGAGCGCGCCATTGAGCGGTTCAAGAATTCCGCTGTCCAGTCCGAGCATCGCGGAAAGTAGGAGAACACGCGCTCAAGGCTCAGTCAACCCACAATGCGGTTTACGCGAACCATCTGACGGTCTATGGTGGTGGACATGGCTGAGACTGGTACCGCTTCCACGCGGGTCGACGGCGGCGTGCGCAGCATCGCGAGAGCTGTCGAGGTGTTGGAACTGTTCGACGCGGCGCATCCGATCCGGCAGCTCCGCGAGCTGGTCGCACTCACCGGCCTGCCGAAGACCACCGTCGTGCGGCTGCTCGCGACGCTCGAATCCCTGGGGCTGATCGTGGACCGCGGCGACTCCTCCTACGGACCCGGCGCGGGTCTCCTCCGCTGGGTCAAGCTCGCGGAAGCGCTGTGGGAGGTGGGCCCGGAGGCGCGCCAGATCATGGCGCGGCTCGCCGAATCCTGCGGCGAGACCGTGAACGTCTACGTCCGCCGCGGCCTCGACCGGACCGCGATCGCCCAGGCTGAGGGCACCGCGACGGTCCGCAGCGTGGTCGCCGTCGGCGTGCCGTATCCGCTGGCGAGCGGGGCCAGCGCCAAGATCCTGCTCGGCGGCGCGCCGGACGAGGTGCTGCACGAGCTGGCCGGCCGCCGGTCCGGCCTCGAACTGGAGCCGCTGCGGCGGGAGGTCGCCAGCATCCGCGAGGCGGGCTACGCGGTGACGCACGGCGAACGCGAACTGGGCGCGTCGGCGGTGGCCGCCCCGATTTTCGCCAAGGACGGCCGGGTGATCGCGGCACTGTCCGCGAGCGGGCCGACCTCGCGCTTCACCGCCGATCGCGTCGGCCGCTACGTCGACGCGGTGACCGCGGCCGCCCGCGAGATCAGCGAAGCCGGGCTCGGCCCGGTGGAGGTGTTCCTGTGACCGCCGACCTGCTCGAGGGCGTGCGCGTCCTCGACCTCACCAACGTGCTGGCCGGTCCGTTCGCCGGGTACCAGCTCGCGCTGATGGGCGCCGAGGTGATCAAGGTCGAACCGCCCGGCACCGGCGACCTCGCCCGCCAGCTCGGCGCCGATCCGGGGCTGTCCGGCGAAGGGCTCGGCGTCTCGTTTCTCGCCCAGAACTCCGGAAAGCGGTCCGTGACGGTCGACCTCAAGAGCGAGGGAGGCAAGGACGTCTTCGCGAAGCTGGTGGCGCGCGCCGATGTGCTGCTGGAGAACTTCCGTCCCGGAGTTCTGGAGCGTCTCGGGTTCGGCTGGGACCGGCTGCGGGAAATCAACCCGAGACTGGTCTACTGCGCCGTCTCGGGATTCGGCGCGACCGGGCCGATGCGGCGCAGGCCGGCTTACGACCAGGTCGTCCAAGGGCTTTCGGGCATCATGAGCGTGACCGGAACGCCGGAGGTCGCGCCGCTGCGAGTCGGGTTCCCGGTGTGCGACAGCTTCGGCGGGCTCGCCGCGGCGTTCGCGATCTCCTCGGCGCTGCTCCGCCAGCGCCGCACCGGCCAAGGAGCTTTCCTCGACACCTCGATGCTGGACGCCGCGCTCACCGCCATGGGCTGGGTGGTGTCGGATCATCTGATCGGCGGCCGCGAACCGGCTCCGATGGCCAACGAGAACATCACCTCCGCGCCGTCCGGCACGTTCGAGACCGGCGACGGCGCGCTCAACATCGCGGCGAACAAGCAGGAGCAGTTCGAGATCCTCTGCCGGGTGCTCGGCCGCGAGGAGCTGATCAGCGATCCGAGGTTCGCCGTCCGCGAGGACCGCAAGCGCAACCGGGACGCCCTGCGAGCGGAGCTGGAGACCTCCCTCAAGGAAAAGAGCGCGGCGGAGTGGGACGAGATCCTGCTGGAGACCGGAGTTCCGGCCGCGCCGGTGGTTTCCGTGCCCGAAGCACTGGCGTCGGAGCAGATCGCGCACCGCGAGCTCGTCACGACAGTCGAATCGCCCGCCGCGGCAGGCGGGGCGATGCGGGTGCTCGGCGCCCCCACCCGGGTCGACGGCGCACGGGTCGCCGCCGGCTCGCGACCGCCGCGGCTGGGCGAACACACCGACGCGATCCTGCGGGAACTGGGGTTCGCGGAACCCGAGATCGCCCGGTTGCGGGAGGAGAAGGCGGTATGACCTCCGCTCGCGAAGAAGCGGTCCGGGCGACGTCGACCCGGGACGTGACCGAATGGTGGTCCACCGCGGTCTCCGACATCGAGCCCGGGAGCATCCGGCTGCGCGGCTATCCGGTGCAGGACTTGATCTCCGGCGCGGGCTTCGCGGAGACGGTCTGGCTGATGGTGCGCGGGGAGCTGCCCGGCAAGGCACAGGCCGCGCTGCTGGAGAAGGCCCTCGTCGCCGCAGTGGATCACGGCCCGCAGGCCCCGTCGATCGCCGCGGCGCGGATGGCGGCCACGTGCGGCGTCGGACTGCACGGCGCGATGTCCACGGGCGTCGGCCTGCTCGGCGACGTGCACGGCGGCGCAGGACAGCAGTGCATGGAACTCCTCGGCCAGCTCCGCGCGGAGTCCGAAAAGGACGGTCTCGAGACCGCGGTCGCCAAGACCCTGACGGACTTCCGCTCCCGCCGACAGCACATACCCGGCTACGGGCACCGGTTCCACCCGCGCGACCCGCGCCGCGACCCCCTGCTGGAGGCGCTCGCCGACCAAGTCGCGGCCGGAGTGGTCGAAGGGCGATTCCTCGCCGTCGCCAGGGAACTCGAACGGCAACTGGCGGCCGGACGGGCCAAACCGGTCCCGATGAACATCGACGGGGCGACCGCCGTCGTCTACGCGGAACTCGGGTTCCCGCCGGAACTGGGCCGCGGGCTGTTCATCCTGTCCCGGTCGGTGGGGATCCTGTCCCACGCCTGGGAGGAAAGCCAGTCCGGACGCCGGATCAAGGGGCCGATCCCGCCGCCGCTGCTGCCCGCCTACACCGGGGCCTCCGAACGTCCGGTGCCGCAGCCGTGACCCTCGATTCGTTCCGCGCGCTGCGGCCGCTGCCCGGCGGCACCCGGCTCTTCAGCCTGCCCGCCGCCGAAGCGAACGGCGCGGGCCCTCTCGGCCGCTTGCCCTACTCCACCCGCGTCCTGGCGGAAAACGTGCTGCGGCACGAGAACGGCCGCACGGCGACGGCCGAGCACGTGCGCGCGCTGGCCCGCCGGGACACCGCCGCGGCGATCCCGTTCCACCCGGAACGGGTGCTGCTGCAGGACGCTTCCGGCATTCCTGTCCTCGCCGACCTGGTCGCGCTCGCCGAGCGGGCCGCCGGACTCGGGCTCGACCCGGCGTCGGTCGCCCCGCGCAAGCGGATGGACCTGGTCGTCGACCACGCGCTGGAACTCGACACCGCGGGCTCTCCCCTGGCCGCCGCGACGAACCTCGACCGCGAGTACGCCCGCCACGCCGGCCGGTACCGGTTCCTCCGCTGGGCCCAGACCCGGTTTCCCGGCCTGCGGGTCGTCCCGCCCGGCATCGGGATCTGCCACCAGCTGAACCTCGAGGTGCTCGCCGACGTCGTCACGCCGGGCCCGCTCGCCGGGTTCGATTCCGTCGTCGGCACCGACAGCCACACCACGATGGTCAACGGGCTGTCCGTGGCGGGCTGGGGAGCCGGCGGCATCGAGGCGACCGCCGCCGCGCTCGGCGAGCCTCTTTACCTGCGGGTGCCCGAGGTCGTCGGGGTCCGGTTGACCGGAACGGTCCGGCCGGGCGTGCTGGCGACCGACGTGGCGCTGACGCTCGCCGCGCTGCTGCGGACGCACGGGGTCGTGCAGCGGATCGTGGAGTTCCACGGACCCGGCCTCGCCGGCTTGGCCGTGCCCGACCGGGCGACCATCGCGAACATGGCACCCGAGTACGGCGCGACGATGGCCTATTTTCCCGCCGACGCCCGCACCCTCGATTACCTTTCCGCGACCGGCCGCCCCGCCGGACCGGTGCGCGACTACCTTGCCGCGCAAGGGATGCTGTACGGAGCCGAACCGGACTACGACGACGTGATCGAGCTGGACCTCGCCGCGGTGGACCGGACGCTGGCCGGACCGTCCCGCCCGCACCAGCCGCTCCGGCCCGCCGACCTGTACGACCCCGCGGCGGCCCGGCCCGGCTCTGGCGATCTGCCCGACGGAGCCGTGGTGATCGCCGCGATCACCAGCTGCACCATCACGTCCAACCCGCGGGCGATGGCTGCCGCCGGGTTGCTGGCTCGCAACGCCGTCGCCCGCGGCCTCGCAGTCGCACCGTGGACGAAGACCTCGCTGACCCCCGGTTCGCAGGCCACCGCGGACCTGCTCGCCGCCGCCGGCCTGCAACCGGCACTGGACGAACTGGGCTTCCAAGTCGCCGGATTCGGCTGCGGCACCTGCATGGGAAACTCCGGCCCGCTCCGTCCGGACGTCGCGCGGCAAATCGAGGCCCGCGATCTTGCCGTTTCCGCCGTGCTGTCGGGCAACCGGAACTTCCCCGGCCGGATCCACCCCGACGTGCGCAACGCCTACCTCGCC
This sequence comes from Amycolatopsis sp. Poz14, assembly GCF_006704225.1. Lineage (NCBI taxonomy): Bacteria > Bacillati > Actinomycetota > Actinomycetes > Pseudonocardiales > Pseudonocardiaceae > Amycolatopsis > Amycolatopsis sp. Poz14. The sequence continues at coordinate 4,391,964 of NZ_JACLHD010000001.1, read as the reverse complement.
TCGCCTCCCCTGGTCGTCGCGTTCGCGCTCGCCGGGCGCACCACGATCGACCTGGACCGCGAACCGCTCGGCACCGGCCGCGACGGGAATCCCGTGCTGCTGGCGGACCTCTGGCCCGCCGAAGCGGACATCGACGCGGCCGCCGCGCTGGCGTCTCCCGGCGCGTCCTCGCCCATGACGACGGATCGCTGGCAGCGCCTGCCTCATCCGGACGACGAAAGCTACCAGTGGGAGGACGAAACGGGGACGATCCGGCGGCCGCCGTTTGCCGACGCCGAGATCGCCAGGCCGGTCCGGGAGGGGGACATCCGGGGCGCGCGCCCGTTGCTCGTGCTCGGCGACGGCATCACGACCGACCATATCTCCCCGGTCTCGCGCATCCTGCCCGATTCGGCGGCGGGGCAGTGGCTCGCCGAACGCGGGGTGGCGCGCGAGGACCTCGGCACCTACAGCTCCCGGCGGCTCAACCACGAGGTGATGCTGCGCGGCGGTTTCGCCAACCCCCGACTGCGCAACGAACTCGCCGAGGAACGGCCCGGAGGCTGGACGCGCCTCCTCCCCGACGGCGACCTCGTACCGGTGCACGTCGCGGCCACCGCCTACGCCGAGCGCGGCACTCCCGCGGTCGTCGTCGCCGGCCATTCCTACGGCGCCGGGTCGGCCCGCGACTGGGCCGCGAAGGTCACCCGGCTGCTCGGCGTGCAGGCGGTCCTCGCCCGGAGTTTCGAGCGCATCCATCGCACGAATCTCGTCGCATTGGGCGTGCTGCCCGTCGAATGCCCTGAGCTGGGCGCGTTCGACGGCAGCGAGGAGTTCGACGTCCTCGGCCTGGAACACGGACCGCTCGTCAACGCCCCGCTCACCGTCGTCGTCCGCCGCGGCGGGCGGGCGGTGTCCGAACACCCCGCCGTCGCCCGCGTCGACACCGGCGCCGAGGACAAATGGATGCGCGCGGGCGGTCTGCTCGCCCGGCTGCTCAAGACCGCGCAACTCTCCCACCGTTGATTCGAAAGGCATGTCATGCAGTTCATGGTTCTCAGCCGCCGCCGTACCGAGACGTTCGAGGAGACTGACTTCGCCGAGGTCATCCCCGCCGAGACGGACCGGGTGCGCCGCCTCTACCTCGACGGCGTCGTCCGCCAGATCTGGCTGCGCGACGACCTCCCCGGCGCCTGCTTCGTCGTCGAAGCACCGGACGAATCCACAGCCAGGTCCACAGTGGACGCTTTGCCGATGGCCAGTTCCGGACTGTCGGAGTTCACGGTGATCCCGCTTCAGCCCTACCGGGGGTTCGGACCGCGGTAAGGCCGGTTCCGTACGCGCAGACCAGCCCGCCGGACTCGGCCCCGCGCCAAACGGGTAACCGCGACGTCGGGTTTCGAGACGCTCGTTCCTGCCGCTCCGGACTCCCCGAAGGACACGGAGCCAGGCGCGCAGCCGACAACGCCGGAGCCCGGGCCACCGGGACGCGCGGCAGCTCGCTGTTCGGAACGGCGTCTCTCGGCCCGGCGACTGTTCCGGGTCGAGAGAGCGTCGCCTCCATCCGCGAAAGCCTCCGAGCGGGAACCGACCCGCTCCGAAATACGGCGGGAACGCATACGGCACATGCGTTTTCGGCTGAACTCCGCGCTGGGGGATCCGCCAAGACTCTTCTCTTCGCTCCCGGGTTCGCGGCTGTCGCGCCGGGAGAAACCTTGCTTTCGACACCTCACCATCATGTCGAACACCTGTTCGACACCGCATCGCTCGGCCAGGTAAATCCCGGTCACCCACTCGATACGGCACACCTCACCGCACGGAGTCATAGTGCGCGCATCGCGCCAAATCCAGCCACTCGCGAACCCGTCGCCTAGCAGCCTCGACCGATCGACCCGGCCTCCTCCTCCAGCGCCCGCACCATCGCCACCGCAGCAGGCTCCGGCCGCTCCCCCGTCACCGCCCACAGCACGCGGCGCAACCCGCCGCACTCGTCGCGTACGGGGATCCATCGGACGTCGGCAGGCAGTGAATCCGCCGCGAACCCGGGCACCAGCGAAATTCCCAGCCCCGCCGCGACCAAGCCGAGCCGGGTCGGCCACGTGCGCACCGCGAACGCGATCGACGGCCCGGCGATGCCCGGCCACGTCCCGAATTCCGGCGAACCGCCCGCGCCGACGATCCACTGCTGTTCGGCCAGTTCGTCCGGCTCGACCCAGCTTCGCCCGGCGAACGGATGCGATTCCGCGACCGCCACTCCGTACCCGATTCCGCTGCGCAATTCGCTGCGACGCAAGCCTTCGAAATCGTATTCCGGCAAACCGTCGCCGGTGACGGCCACCGCGACGTCGAGCCGGCCGCGGCGCAGCGACTGGAGTTGCGCGGGCGTCGCGGATTCGGCGAGTTGCACCTCCACGCCCGGATGCGCGCGCAGCAGCCGGGAAACCGCGCGCGGCAGCAAAACCGCCGACGCGGCGGGAAATCCGCCGACCGAGATCCGCCCGGCCAGCCGGTCACGGAGTCCGGCGAGCTCTTTTCCGGCCGCACTCACGCTTTCCAGCACCCGACCGGCGTGCCGGATCAGCACTTCGCCTGCTGTCGTAGGACGGATTCCACGTGCATGCCGCTCGAACAACGCGGTTCCAGTAGCGCGTTCACTCGCCGCGATCTGCCGCGACACCGCGGATTGCGTGTAGCCGAGCCGATGCGCGGCAGCACTGAACGACCCGGTGCGGGCAACCTCGACCACGACCCGGAGGCCGGTGAGCGTCAGATCAGCCATTCCGCCAACCATATCCGAAACGAACGGCCCCGGACGTCCACAGTAGACGCCAGCGCGGCCCCCTCCCTTGGCCCGCGACGCGAAACCCAGATCGAACCGGGATTTTCGCGCCCCGAAGGACACCGAGCGTGCCCCAACTACCCCGCCGCAGGTGCCGCCGAACGCCCGAATCGAGGTTGCGGCGAACAGCCGAATTCGCCGGGGCTTCCGGAGCGGGCGAAACATTCGTGCGGAACAGGACGATGTCATTGCCGGGAGTGGCGAAGGGAATCTCCAGCGTGACCGTCGGCCGACGGTCTACTGTGGAATGCCCGCAGTTTACGGTACCCGTGATGTCGTTTCTGGCTGTGCGGCACTTCTCATCCCCGCAAGGGATAACTCGGATTCAGCTCCCGCTCCACGGAGGAGCCGACCCCCAGCCCCACCGGGGCACCGGCTGGTCGCCCACCGGCCCGGCGTCCGGGGCGGAGAACACCACCGCGAGCCTGCTGCCCCACTCCAAATATCCCGCGAGCGCGGCGCGGAACTCCGGGTCATTAGGCAACCCGACCTCGTCCGCGGTGGCCAGGAGCAGCGAAACCCACCGGCGTCGCTGCGGTTCGGTGATCGCGCGGCCGGTGTGCCTGGAGATCATGTGCGCGTGTCCGCCGTGTCGCTCGGTGTACGCGGGCGGGCCGCCGAATACCTCGCCTAGCCAAACCGCCACGTGGGCAGGGTGCGACGGGCTCATCCCCGCGAACACCTCGGCCAGCAGGTCGTCCTCGGGCACTTTCGCGTAGAACGCCTCAGTCAGCCTGGCTAGCGCGGGCGCTCCGCCTGCCCACTCATAGAGCGTCGGCACCGCACCGCCCGGGCCGGTCACTTCGGTGCGTTCGTAATGCCGCATCTCTTCGATCTGCTCGACATAGGGCCGGATCTCGGCGAAGAACGCGGCGAAATGAGGGCCGCCGCGGAAGCCCTTGAGGTGGGCCTCGGCGGAGGTCCAGACGATACGGAGGACATAGCTACCCGGCTCGTCGACGGCGTGCGAGAGTTCGTACTCGTGACACTGTTCCGCCGCGGCGAGCGACTTGGCCGCGCGGCGGTAGGCGGCTTCGAAGTCCGCGTGCCCGCCGTCCGGGATGCGGTACCGGATGTACTCGATGATCACCGGATCACCCAAGCACGCGCCCGGCCGCGCGCCTGGTACGCACTTTCCGGTGCGTACTAGGCGATGATGGAGGGATGAAAGCGCGCTACTCCTGTGCGGTCGAGCTGGCCGTCGACGTCATGGGCGGGAAGTGGAAGCCGGTGATCCTGGCGCGGCTCAAGGAAGGCCCGCACCGCTACGGCCAGCTGCGCCGGGCCATTCCGTCGATCACCGAGAAGGTGCTCACCGAACAGCTGCGGGAGCTGGCCGCGGCCGGGCTGGTGGACCGGACCGAGGTGGGCGGCCGGGTGCCGACGGTCGAGTACCGGCTGACCCCCGAAGGCGACGAACTGCGCCCGGCGCTGACCGCGTTGTACGAATGGGGCAGCCGGTATGCCGAGCGCAACGGTATCCAGGTCGGCGGCTGAACGCTAGCTGAGCAGGTCGGCCAGGACCGCCGCTTCGCTGATGTCGCTGCGTTTGGTCGCGGTCAAGAGAGTCAGCGGGCCCTTTTTCGCCAGTGCGCGCAACTGGTCCAAGGCTTCCGCGCGTTCCGGTTCTTCCAGTTCCGAGCGGTAGCGTTCGGCGAATTCGTCGTAGCGGTCGGGGTCGTGGGAGTACCACTTGCGCAGGTCCGTCGACGGGGAGATCTGCTTGAGCCAGTCGTCCAGATGCGCGCGGTCCTTGCTCAGCCCGCGCGGCCACAGCCGGTCGACCAGGACCCGCGCGCCGTCGCTGGATTCCGGGGCGTCGTAGACCCGGCGTACCTGGACTTGGCGTTTGCTCATCGGGGCAGCGGCTCCTTCCGGTGTCAGCGGTTCCCGTCGCCACCCAGCGTCCGCCGGCAGCCGCCGCGGCGCAAACGAAGGGGGTATAACCCCAGGGTATGGAACTGCGTCAGCTGCGGTACTTCGTGGCCGTGTTCACCGAGGGGTCGATCAGCCGGGCGGCCGGGTTGCTGCTGATGTCGCAGCCCGCGCTGACCAGGCAGATCCGGGTCCTCGAACGCGAACTCGGGACGCCGTTGTTCGACCGCGTGCCGACGGGCGTGCAGGCGACGGTCGCCGGCCGGGCGTTGCACGAGCACGCGCGGCAGTTGCTGCGGCTCGCGGACGCGACACGGGAGGTCACGCGGTCTGCGGCTCCGGTCAAGGAGCAGGTCGAGATCGCGTTGCCGCCCGGGATTCCGCAGGACTGGGTGCTCGCGGCGCTCGCGGAAATCCGCCGTCAAGTGCCGGACGCCGCACTGTCGTTTTTGGACGCCAGCAGCACCGAGCAGCTGCGAATGCTCAGCGAGGGGCGGATCGACATCGGGCTGATCCACCAGAACCCGCCGTCGACGCTGCATGGGCGGTTGTTGTTCGAACATCCCTTCGGCGTCGCGATCCGGCCTGGTCACAAGCTTTTCGGACGCGCGCAGTGCCGGCTGCGGGATCTCGACGACGTCCGGGTGCTGGCGCATTCGCGGGCGCAGGTCCCAGCCGGGCACGACCAGATGCTCGCCGCGGCGCACGGGCTTGGAGTGTCGCCGAACTGGCGGCTCGCGCGGTTCAACGAGAACGCGCTGGCCTGCGCGGAGGCGGTCGAGGCGGACGCGGTGCTGCTCAGCCGCCCCAGCGCGAACCGGATGCTGCCCGAGTGGGCCTGGAGCGAGCTGGTCGAGCCGGGCGTCCCGCTGACGACGTGGGCGGCGTGCCAGCCGCAGACCCGGCGGATCGTCGGCGCGGTCATGGAGGTGCTGGCGAAGTTTTAGTGTTGCACTGTTACGCAACGCCGTTTTACTATCGGGGATGTGAGCCCGAGACAGCGTGATGCAGCGCTTCGCGAAAGCCTTCTGGCGACGGCCGCCCAGGTGCTGGCCGAGGAAGGCGGTCCAGCCTTGTCGACTCGGCGGCTGGCCCGCGAGCTGGGCGTGTCAACGACAGCGGTCTACACCTACTTCGGCAGCGTCGAGCAGTTGCGCCGGGAGGTGCGGCTGGAGGGCTTTCGCCGGCTCGAAGAGACGATGGACCCGCCCGCCGAGGACCCGGTGACCGCCCTCGCCGCGGCGGTGGCGGCGTTTTTCCGGTTCGGAATGGCCGAACCGCACCTGTACCGGGCGATGTTCGTCGACCGTCCGCTGGACGACGACCGTGCGGGCGAGGCCTGTTTCTTGCTGCTGCGGAAGCTTCTCGACCAGGCGGTGGGGTCCGGCCGGTTTCCCGGCGTGCCCGCGGAGCAGACGGAAATGTGCGCGGCTCAGGTGTGGAGCACGCAGCACGGGCTGGCGACGATGGCGCTCAGCGGCGCGTTGCCCGAGGCCGCGGGGCGGGCGGCGCTGGCGGATCTGCTGGTGCGGCTGGCGATCGGGTACGGCGACGCCCCGGACCAGGCGGCGCGGTCAGTGGCGGGAGCGCTGCAGTGAAGCGGCGTTTCCTTGGCAGGAAACCGAATCCCGCGCCGAAACCGCGGATCGACACACCGTCCGGGATCGTCCTGTCCGCGATCCCCTCGGCGGTCCTCGCGCCGCTCAACGCCGTCGCTGGTACCGGAATCGCGGTCGGCGCCGCGGCTGCTCTCGCTGCCGTGCTCGCAGCGGTCCGGATCCGGCGCGGAGATCCGAAGGGACCGGCGTTCGGCGGGCTGGTCGGCGTCGGCATCGCCGGGTTCATCGCGTGGCAGACCGGATCCGGCGGCGGGCTTTTCCTGCCCGACCTCGTCTGGTACCTGCTGGCCGCGCTGGTGCTGGCCGGGTCGATCGTCGTGCGGCGGCCGCTCGTCGGAATCGGCTGGGCGGCGGTCGGCCGCGCCGGGACCGAACGCGCCGCCCGCCGCCGGTTCACGGTCGCGACCGCGATCCTCGCCGCGGGCTTTCTCGTCCGGGCGGCGGTGACCGGCCTGCTCAGCCTCGACCCGGCGAACGCCTGGTTGGTCGCGGCCAAAGTCGCGACCGGACTGCCGGGCACGCTGGCCGGGCTGGCGGTCCTCGCCTGGGCACGGCCCCGTCCGGGAGCCCGGCCGGACCGGACTCCCGAACGGGCCCGGTTCAGCCGGTGGCCAGCACCTTCAGCCGGTCGATGCCCGCGCTGAAGTAGTCCTGGTCGAGCGGCGTCGAGGTGTACTGCCAGAAGGTGTAGAAGCCCCAGTTGTACGGCAGCGCGCCCGGCGATGACGAGTACGCCGCCACCCACAGCGGGTTGGTCGAGCTGAAGTCGCCCTTGTTGCCGGTGCACTGGGTCCACCAGCTGGTGGCCGTGTAGATCACCGGCCAGCGCGACGTCTTCGCGTGGTACTCGTCGCTGAACGCCTTGATCCACGACACCATCGCGGACTGGCTCAGCCCGTAGCAGGCGGAGTTGGGTCCCCATTCGATGTCGAGCGTGCCCGGCAGGGTCTTGCCGTCCTTCGACCAGCCGCCGCCGTGCGCGACGAAGTAGTCGGCCTGCGCCGCGCCGCCGGAAAGGTCGGGGCGGCCGTAGTGGTACGCGCCGCGGATCATGCCGACGTTGTACGAACCGTTGTATTGCTGGGTGAAGTCCGGGTTCTGGTAGCCGGTGCCCTCGGTCGCCTTCACGTAGGCGAACCGTTTGCCCTGGTTCCAATAGGACTGCCAGTCGACCGCCCCTTGGTAGCTGCTCACGTCGATGCCCGACGTGGTCGCCTCGACCGACGCCGGCGCGACCCCCGTGCCGCCTCCTTCGTGCGCCCGGATGGAGGCGCCCATCTGGTGGTTGTCCGGAGTCTCGGCCGAGGTGCCCGAGGCCGCGGCAGGTGCGGCCCCAGCGTCCGGCGCGGTCGCCACGAGCAGGGCGGCAGCCGCGGCGAGCACCGCACCGGTCAGGCGGCGGCGCGCCCTCCCGGCGGGTCCCCAGTGGTGAGTGGTCATGACAGGTCCTTTCGGATGCCCTCGCGACGTGCCACCCGATCAGGTGGCACGAGGACCTGATTCTGTTACTAAATGTGATGCACTGTCACTGCTCCAAGTGAACTAATTTCCACTTGACCGGACAACGAGAAAGACATTCTCAGTAGGCCGTTGCGGTCGAGTTCCACGAAAACGCCGCCGTCCGGCCGCCGCCGCCTTACTCTCCTCGGCCATGTCGAAACCTCGAAGAACCCGGACGATCCTCCAGCTCCTGGTCGTGCTCCTGACCCTGGCCGCGACCGGCACCGCACACGCGAGCGAGCAGACCTTGCTGCACTTCAACCACGGCTACGGCGTCCTCGACCGCGAGACCGCCGACGCCATCGAGCATTCGGCCTATCTCAAGGACTTCGCGAACTTCCAGGTCCGCACCACCACGGGCGCGGGCAGCGAAAAATGGACCGGCCGGTACCTGATGGGCCGGGAAACCTACGTGGAACTCTTCGGTGTCGGCGACGTCCCCGGCAAGGACGGCGACCTCGGTTCGGCGGGCCTGGGAGTCTCGGTCGAACACACCGGACAACTGTCCACAGTGGTCCAGCGCCTGCACGACGCGGGCATCGCGAACCCGCTGGAATTCCTGCAAACCCGCGACTTCGGCGACGGCAAGCCGGTCCCGTGGTTCAACGGAGTCTTCACCACCGACCAGTACGACACCTTCGGTGCCTGGGGCATGGAATACCGCGAGGAGTACTTCGCGGACCCGCGCAGCAACACCGGCCCCGCGCAATACCCCGGCGACATCAGCCGCAACCGGTACTTGCCGGACGACTACCGCAACCACCAGATGCGCGACGTCACCGGCATCCGCCTGGGTATCACCGCGCGCGACCTGGGCAACACCCTGCCCCTGCTGCGCGCCGGAGGAATGACCGTACGCCAGCTCCCCACCGGCGCCGTGGCTTTCGACGGCATGACCACCATCCGCTTCGACACGGTAACCGCAGACCAAGTCGGTTTGCGCCAACTCGACCTGGCTTTGAACGGCCCCGCTGGCACGCGGCACGTCGAGCAGCTGGGGCACTCGACTCTCACTGTCGGCCCAGGTGCGCACGCTCGCTGGACCTTCGCTATCCGTAGCTGACCCGTACGTGAGGGGACGCCTGAGGGAAGCAGCTTCCTTCAGGGGTCCCCTCACGAGCGCTACCGAGTTGTGAGGGGCCCCTTCACGGACCGCCCCGCCCCGCCGCCGGGGTGCGCCCCAATGTGGCATTGGGTGCATGGGACGCAACGAACGCCACATTGGGTGCATCTGACGCACCCAATGCCACATCGGGGTCTTCACCGGAGCGCGGTGTGCGGTGGGTTCGCGGTAACGGTGTTTGTCAGGGCGCGGCGGAGAACCGGCCGACGAGCCGCCGGGCGGTTCCCCTCGCAGAAGTCAGCGGGAGAGGAGAAGCCACGCAGTCCGGCCGTTGCTGCGCATCGGCCGGACCGAAGCCCATGCACCCCAGCGACTGAGAAGGTCTCGTTGGGGGCGCTAGCGCACACCGGAACCGATGCACCCATCGAGGGCACCCAGCCCTCCCCCGCACCCCGATACGAAGCTCCCCTGCGGTTCGGGGGTGCTTGTCAAGGCATCTTTCCCGCCTTGACAAGCACCCCCGAACCGTCAGCACAATCAAGCTTCGGGGTGCCCCACGCAACCAAAAGCCGATGTCGCCGCCAGGCGACGAGCAGTCACCCGTCCTCCTCCCCAGACCGCAACACAGCCAACTCAGTACGCCCCCGAATCCCCAGCTTCGCGTAAATCCGCGTCAAGTGATACTGCACAGTCTTCACCGACAAAAACAACTCCGCAGCCACCTCCCGATTCGACTGCCCCCGAGCCACCATCCGCGCCACCGCTTCCTCCTGCGGCGTCAACGAGTCCACCCCGCCCCGCGGCAAATGCACCCCGCCAGCCCGCAACTCCCGCTCACACCGAGCCACATACGTAACCGCCCCCAGAGAAGCGAACCCGTCCCGAGCAGCAACCAGTTGCGTATCCGCCCGAGCCCGCCGCCCCAACCGCCGCAACGTCTGTCCGTAAGCGAACGCGATCCGAGCCTGGTCATACCGCAACGGCAATCCCGAAATCATCTCCACCGCAGCATCAAACGCCACCACCGCCCCGACATGATCATTCCGCGCCCCCAGCAGCCGCCCCCGCGCGGCAGCAAGCCGAGCCCGAGCCGAAGCATGCTCCCGCTTCCCGGCTGCCCGCTCATGCGGAGCCAGAAAGGCATCCGCCTCGTCAGACCGTCCACTAAGGACCAAGGCATGCGCGTACAGATCATGCCAAGGCCAATGCCCCGGCTCATCCACCGAAGTCGGCAACGACAACCGAGTCAACGGATGCAATGCCCGCAACACCCCAGCAGAATCCGCCGCTGCCTCCGCGACCTGCGCCCGGGCCAGCAAAGCAGGAACCCGCATGATCTCGTAATCCTGCGGCCCGGAAGCACAAGCCAGCAACGCCTCCTCCGCCCGCGCCTGATCCCCGCGCAACGCATGCACCGCGGCGGAAGTCCAATGCAGCAAAGGCGCGGTAAGCACAATTCCCGTCCGGTCTACCAGCACGAGTGCTTCCCGAACCACCCGCAGAGCGTCGTCCCATTCCCCGCTCAGGAACAACGTCCGCGCCAGCCAAGCCTGCGCCCACAAGGAAATCCGCGCCGAACCACCCAAATAACTAGTGGGCACAGCACTTTCCAAATCCACCCGGGCGTCGTCGATCCGATCGGTGAGCAGGTTCAGCCATCCTCGCGCCATCACGATCCGCTGCGCCTGCGCACCATGCCGGATCCGCTCGGCCAATTGTGCGTAATCCCGCCGAGCCTGCTTAGCCCGCCCCGAAGCAGCGAGCCCCAGACCCCGGATCGCCGCCGCCTCCACCGCGGCCGGGGTCTCCGGCACGGCCAGCTCTAGAGCACGATCCGCCCACCGCACGAGATCCTCTGCCGAGTATCGGCAAAGCGCGTCAAGCACGTACCGCTGACATATCAACGCGGCCGTCTCCGGATCCCGCGAGGCGTTGACGATATCCCACGCCCGGCTCAGCCGTCCGCCAGCTTCCGTGGCTCGACCCCGCACCACCGCCAGATAACCCAGCACCGCGTCCCGCAGCGGCGTCTCGCGCACGCTCTCGACTTCCGGAGCCAGCGCAGCCGCCCTGAACACATCGCCAGCACCGATCAGCGCATCGACAGCCCGGGTGATCCGGGCCTGGCGCAGCTCGGCATCCTCGGTAAGCCGCCCGGCGTCATTGAGCAGCACCGCGGCCGTCCCCCACGCCCCGGCCGCGGCCCGCTCGACCGCCAGCGCGTCGAGCCGATCCGCGACACTCGCGTCCGGCACCGGGCTGGCTGCGACCAGCAATCGCAAGCTCCGCGCCGGATCCTCGACCAGTTCCGCCGCCCGCCGCTGCAGCTTCGACCGTCGTTCCGGACCCAGCCCGGCGAGCACCGCCGCGCGAACCATCGGATCCGGCGGCCCCACCTCGGCGAGTCCGCGCGGCGCGAGTTCGACCAGCCGCGCCGCACACGCCTCGTCCAGCACCGGCAACGGATCGCCGTCGAGATCGGCCAGCGACGCCACCGACCGCACCGCCGCACCAGTGCCGAGCACCGCGGCGGCCGCGACAAACCGTTCCGCCGCAGGGGAAAGCCGCGAGACCCGTTCGCGGACCGAAGCGGCGACCGCGGCCGGTGCGGGCAGATTCGGATCGAACCCCGCCCACGTCGTACGCGGAACTTCGGTCAGCAGCTGCACGACATTGCGCGGCCGGCCAAGAGTGTGGCGGCACAATCGTTCAGCCATCGTCGGGTGCAAGGCGATGCCGCGCGCCGAGGCCAATTCGGACACTTCCGCGGCGTCAAGCGGCGGAACGCGCACCTCGTCGCCGGACATCCGGGCAAGCAGCTCCAGAACGTCCGCACGAGCGCGAGAATCGCCGGTCGCGACAGTGAGCAGGACCGTCGCCCGCGTCGCCGGATGGCGTCGCAGCAACGACGACAGCGTCCGCACGGAGTCCACATCGGCCAGTTGCGCGTCGTCGATCACCAGCAACGTCCCGGGCACCAGCTCCGCCGCGATCCGGCTGGCAAGCGGCAGCGGCCCGCCGTCGGTCGGCAGGTCCGGGAACAGCTGCCGCAGCACGGCGAACGCGCTGTCGCTCTCCCATTCGGCCGCGGTCCCCTGGAGCACCGGGCCGGGGAACGCGTCGGCGGCCCGCCGCGCCAGCGTGGTGCGCCCGGACCCGGCCGGACCGCACAGCAGCACCGCGCGTCCGGCCCGGGACAGCAGGCCGGCCAGCTCCTCCGCCGCGGTCGTCACGGTCCTCCCCGCTTCGCCGAATGCCTCCGTCAGCCGGGATCGCCCCCGGCCACGGGCAGGACGGTGCCGGTGACGTACGAGGCCTCGTCCGAGGCCAGGAACGCGATCGCCGCGGCCTGCTCGTCCAGGGTGCCGTACCGCTTGAGCAATGACGACCCGACAGTCTGGTCGATGTGCGCCTGGAACCACTCCCGTTCCTGGTCAGTGGCCGGATCGGGGCCGCCGCGCGGGATCCGCCGCGGCGGGGCCTCGGTGCCGCCCGGCGCGGTCGCGACCACACGGATGCCCGCGTCGGCGTACTCGAACGCCAGCGACGCCGTCAGCGCGTTGATCCCGCCCTTCGCCGCCGAATACGGGATCCGGTGGATGCCCCGGGTGGCCGCCGACGACACGTTCACGATCACCCCGCCGCCCCGCTGCGCCATCGACGGCAGCGCGGCCCGGCAGGAGAACAGCGTGGTCAGCAAGGACCGGCGCAGTTCGGCCTCGATCTCGTCCGGGCCGAACTCGGTGAACGGCTTGAACCGCAGCGCGCCGCCGACGTTGTTCACCAGCACGTCGATCCGGCCGAACCGAGCCAGCGCGGCTTCCACGACCGCCTGCGCGCCGGCCCAGGTCTCCAGGTCGGCGACCACCGCGGCGGCTTCGGGAAGCTCGTCAGCAAGGCCGCTGACCAGGCCGGACCGGTCGGCGAGCACCAGCGCGCCGCCCTCCGCGGCGATCCGCCGGGCGGTCGCCTCGCCGATCCCCTGCGCGGCCCCGGTGACCACCACGACCTTGCCCGCGAACCGCCCCGGCGACAGGAATTTCGGTCCCGCCGCCGCGCCGCCCATCGCCCGCCGGGTGGTGACCTTCGACCGTTCCGCGTGCTCGGCGACCAGCCGTCGCGCGGTCGCCCGGTCCCCGGATTCGAACGCGGCGACCAGGTCCAGGTGGTCTTGCGTGCATCGCGGATGGCACCAGGTCGCGTTGCGCAGCGTCTCGGCCATGTGCCCCTTCACGCCGAGCGCCTGATATGCCTGCAGCAGGTGCTCGTTGCCGGTGAGCGTGAACAGGTAGTCGTGGAACGCCGCGTTGGTTTCGGTGTAGGCGGCAGCGTCCAGGAACCGGTCGCCGTCCACATAGGGCACGGTCGACTCGGCGAGCAGCCGGTACCCGGCGAGCTGGCCCGAGGTCAGCCGTCCGATGGTCAGTTCGAGCGCACCCAGCTCGAGGGCTTGCCTGGCCTCGAAAACGGCGTCCGATTCGTGCACCGAGGGGTGCTCCTCGCCGATTTCGTACTCGCCCGGCGTTTCATCGGCCGCGGGCAGCATTTCCTGGCCCGCGATCGTGCGCGCGACCCGCGCTTCTTCCGCAGCGGACAACACCGCTCCGGCCCGCAGCGGGGCCAATTCGACCTCCGGGAACAGCTCCTGCCCGGCCAGTGCGCGGCCCGCGACGAACTCCAGCTCCGGTTCAGGTTCCGGCAGTGCCGTGGCAACCGGCTCGACTGGGATCTCAGGCGCTCGAACTGGTGCCGCCAGCGCGAACTTCTCGTAGTAGAACCCGGTCGGCTCGAACCCGGCGGACGCGAAATGCCCGCGCACCGCCTCCACCATCGGCGGCGGGCCGCACAAGTACACCGCGACATCCCCGCCGTGCAGGTGTTCGTCCCGGATCAGCGTGGTCACGTAACCCTTGTTCGGCGCGGCGCTCCCCGGATCCGACACGCAGTAGTCCCAGGTCAGGCCCGGAACCTCGGCGGCGAGCTTGTCCAGCGTCGCCGTCTCGACCAGGTCGTCGTCGGTGCTGACGCCGTACACGAGATGCGCCGGCCGAGCCACGCCGGAATCGCGCATAGTACGCACAATGGACAGAATCGGCGCGAGCCCGGTGCCTCCGGCCAGCAGCAGCACCGGCCGGTCCGTCTCGCGCAGGAAGAAACTCCCGTGCGGGCCGGTGAAGGTCAATTCGTCGCCGGATTTCGCCCGCCCGGTCAGGTAATCCGACATGACGCCGCCCGGCGTGAGCTTCACCAGAAAGGTCAGCCGCTTGTCGTCCGGCGCGTTGCTGAACGAATACGACCGCGTCACCTCGGTCCCCGGGACAGTGATGTTCACGTACTGGCCCGGCAGAAACGCGAGCCGGTCCCGATCGCTGATCTCGACGGTCAGCGACATCGTCGTCGGCGAAAGCCGTTCCAGCGCGACGAGAGTTCCGTGATGCTCGGCGGCCTGCGTCTTCGCGACCGCCGACGTGCTCGCGATCTGCAGCACCAGATCGGACTTCGGCTTCATGCTGCACGGCAGGACATAGCCGCGCTCCGCCTCGTCCGCGCTCAACGCGTCTTCGAGATAAGACCCGCCCTCGTACTCCCCCGATTCGCAGAACGCCTTGCAGGTTCCGCACGCGCCGTCGCGGCAGTCGAGCGGAATGTTGATGCGCTGCCGGTACGACGCGTCCGCGACCGTCTGGTCCGCCGCACAGGTGACGAAGCGAGTGACGCCGTCCTCGAAGGACAGAGCGATCCGGTGGTTCATGACCGCCTCCGCTCAGAAGTGGTACACGTCGACGACGTGGTGGATGTAATCGTTCTTGAGCACCACGGTCTTCCGCCGGATCAGCGGCGACGGCCCGGAGAAATCGACGGTGTAGAACGAAGTCCCGTAATACGGGTCGACCGTGTTGTACCGGAAATACATCGTGTGCCAGTTGAACCGCACGTCCACCAGATCGCCGTGCCGCTCGATCAGTTCGACATTGGTGATGTTGTGGCTCGTCCGCGGTTCCGGAAGGGACGTCGCGCTCGAGCGTTCGGTGCGGATCCGGAACACCCGGTCCTCGAGCCCGCCCTTGTTCGGGTAGTAGATCAGCGAAATGTCGCGCTGCGGGTCCTCGGTGAGCAGATCGTCGTCGCCCCAGGACGGCATCCAGTACACGACGTCGTCGGCGTAGCAGTCCAGCCACTTCTCGAACTCGCGGTCGTCCAGGTACCGCGCCTCGCGGTAGAGGAACTGTTCGACGTCGTGCTGGGTGATGGTCTTCTCGGCGGCGGCGGTCATCGGGCTTCTCCTCGAACGGCCTGCTCGCGGGCGATCGCCGCGCGCATGGTTTCCTGCCAATACCCGTGCTGCACCGGATAAAGGCCCTCGTCCTCGTTCTTCTGCCCGGCCGACACGACCCCGTCCAGCCCGAGCGACGACGCGACCTCGTCCGGTCCGGTGAGCCAGTGCTGCGCGCCGCGGCTCATGTCGTTCCACGGCGCGGCCGTCGCGCGGAAGGTGAGCTGGCAGGACCGGAATTCCTCCAGGTCGTCCGGCGTCGCCATGCCCGAGGCGTTGAAGAAGTCCTCGTACTGCCGGATCCGCCACGCCCGCGATTCGGCGCTCTCGCCCTTCGGTGCGATGCAGTAAATGGTGACCTCGGTCTTGTCCGGCGCGATCGGGCGGAAATGCCGGATCTGCGTCGAGAACTGGTCCATCAGGTACACGTTGGGATACACGCACAGGTTCCGGGACCCGCGCACCATGAACTCGCCCTTGGCGTCGCCGTAGCGCTCCTTCAGCTCCGCCATCCGCGGCCACAGCGGCCGGTCCTGCGGGTTGCCCGCCCAGGTCCACAGGCACAGGTGCCCGTGCGGGAACGACCAGTAGCCGCCGCCGGACTTGCCCCACGACCCGGCGTCGAGGGTCTTGGTGTCGTTCGCCGATTCGCCGGTGTTGCGCCGGGCCGTGGTGGCCGCGTAATTCCAGTGCGTCGCGGTGACGTGGTAGCCGTCCGCGCCGTTTTCCGCCTGGACCTTCCAGTTGCCGTCGTAGGTATACGTGGAGGCCCCGCGCAGTACTTCAAGCCCCTCCGGCGACTGGTCCACGAGCATGTCGATCACCTTCGTGGCGTCGCCGAGATGCTCGGTCAGCGGCAGCACGTCCGGGTTGAGGCTGCCGAACAGGAACCCGCGGTAGGACTCGAAGCGGGCGACCTTCGTCAGGTCGTGCGAACCGCCGGTGTCGAACGACTCCGGGTAGCCGGCGCCGTCCGGGTCCTTGACCTTGAGCAGCTTGCCGTCGTTGCGGAAAGTCCAGCCGTGGAACGGGCAGGTCAGCGTCGGCCGGTTGTCGCGTTTGCGCCGGCAGATCATCGCGCCGCGGTGCGCGCAGGCGTTGATCAGGCAGTGCAGCTCGCCTGCCTTGTCGCGGGTGACGACGACGGGCTGGCGGCCGATCGTGGTGGTGAAGTAGTCGCCGGGGTTCGGCAGCTGGCTCTCGTGCGCGAGGTAGATCCAGTTGCCCTCGAAGATGTGCTTCATCTCGAGTTCGAAGATCTCCTCGTCGGTGAAGATCCGGCGGTTCGCGCGGTAGACGCCCGCCTCCGGGTCCTCCACCACCGCGTCCGCGACTACGGAAGCGGCGTGGTCCAGCGTCTCGGTCATGACTCCTCCAACGGGCCTCTGATCTGCACTGATCGGCTCCCCAGCAGGGCGTTGACCGCACTGTGCCAGCCCGTGGCCGCCGCCACACCAGGGCAAGACCCAGTCCTGACCTAGGGTGTGATTATTCGATTCCGTTTATCAATCGCACGTAAATCGCTCCTTGTCTTCACTCAATGCCGGAACTTACGGTGAGCGGGACCACGCGAGGAGCCGGTGAGGAGGCAGCCCGATGGAACTGCGCCACCTGCGGTACTTCGCCGCCGTCGCCGAGACCTGCCACTTCGGCCGCGCCGCCGAACGCCTGCACCTCGCCCAGCCCGCGCTTTCCCACGCGATCCGGCAGCTGGAGGACGAGCTCGGCGTCGCCCTGCTCAGCCGCACGACGCGGCAGGTGCAGGTCACCCCGGCGGGCCGGTTCTTCCTGGCCGAGGCCCAGCGGATCCTGGACGCCGTCGAGGCGGGCGCGCGCGGAGCCCGGCGCATCGCCGACGGCCGCCGCGGCCTCGCCCGGATCGGCTTCACCGGCACCGCCGCGCTGTCGCACCTGCCGCAGGTCGCCCGCGCGCTGCAGCACCGGCTGCCCGAGGTCGAACTCGAGGTGCACGCCGACCTGCTCACCGGCGAGCAGTGCGAACAGCTGCGCGACGGCACCCTCGACATCGGCGTGCTGCGTCCGCCGGTCACCGGCGGAGACCTCGACCTGCGCATCGTCGAGACCGAGCCGCTCGTGCTCGCCGTCCCGGCCGACCACCGGCTCGCGGTGGAACCGGTCGTGGCGATGAGCGATCTGCGCGCCGAAGCTTTCGTCACCTATCCGGCCAGCTATTCCGTCGTCAACGAAGCGGTCCTGCGCAGTTGCCGCGACGCCGGATTCACCCCGCAACGCGAGCACGAAGCGGCCGGCACCGCGGTGCTGCTCGCGCTCGTCGCCGGCGGTCTCGGCGTCGGCGTCGTCCCCGCGTCCGCGCGGGCGCTGCCGCTGGCCGGGGTCGTGTTCCGCGACCTCGCCGGGGCGGCCACCGTCCAGCTCGCGCTCGCCTGGCACCGCGACCGGGCCTCGGCACTGGTCCCGGCCGTGCTCGACGCGCTCGGCGAGCTGTTCCCCGTCGAAGTGCCCGTGTCAGGGAGGACACGATGAAGATCACCCGGGTGGAGGCGATCCCGTTCGCCATCCCCTACCGCAAACCGCTGCGTTTCGCTTCCGGCGAAGTGCACACGGCCGAGCACGTGCTGGTCCGCGTGCACACCGACGACGGCGTGGTCGGCGTTGCCGAGGCACCGCCCCGGCCGTTCACCTACGGCGAGACGCAAGCCGGGATCGTGGCCGTCATCGAGACCGTGTTCGCCCCTCAGGTAGTGGGCCTGAGCCTGCTCGAACGCGAGACCGTGCACGCGCGGCTCGGGCGCACGGTCGGCAACCCGGCCGCGAAGTCCGCTGTGGACATGGCGATCTGGGACGCGCTCGGGCAAAGCCTCGACGTCTCGGTCACCGAACTGCTCGGCGGCTACACCGATCGCATGAAGGTGTCGCACATGCTCGGCTTCGACGAGCCTGCCGCGATGGTCGCCGAGGCGGAACGGATTCGCGACAGCTACGGCATCACGACGTTCAAGGTGAAGGTCGGCCGTCGTCCGGTTTCCCTTGACACCGCGGTCGTTCGCGCGTTGCGGGAGCGCTTCGGCGCCGAGGTCGACCTGTACGTGGACGGCAACCGGGGCTGGACGGCCGCGGAATCCGCCCGCGCGATGCGGGAAATGGCCGACCTCGACCTGCTGTACGCCGAGGAACTGTGCCCCGCCGACGACGTGCTCGGCCGCCGCTGGCTCGTGTCGCAATTGGACGTTCCGTTCATCGCCGACGAATCCGCGGTGACCCCGGCCGACGTGACCCGCGAGATCCTCGGCGGGTCGGCCACCGCGATCAGCATCAAGACCGCCCGCACCGGCTTCACGCGTTCGCAGCGCACGCACCACCTCGCGGAGGGCCTCGGGCTGGAAGTCGTGATGGGCAACCAGATCGACGGCCAGATCGGTTCACTGTGCACTGTCGCGTTCGGATCGGCGTACGAGCTGACGTCGCGCCGTCCCGGCGAACTGTCCAACTTCCTCGACATGACCGACGACCTGCTCGCCGAACCGCTGTGCATCGCGGACGGCGAACTGGTCATCCGCCCCGGCGCCGGCCTCGGCGCCGCACTCGACCCCGGCAAGCTCCGGCACTACCGGCAAGACCGCTGAGCCGGAAACCCCGATGGATCAAGGAGGATTCATGACTGCCACGCATTCCCCCACCGCCGCCGCGTCCGGAGCCAACGCCACCGAACGGTTCAAGAGCGACAAGCTCGCCGGCGTCGCGGGCACCCCGAAGGAACGGGTCAGCCTGCTCGCCCGCGAGGTGCTGGAGGCCGTGCACGCGACCATCCGCAAGCACAAGGTGACCTACGAGGAGTACAACGCGCTCAAGTCGTGGCTGATCAGCGTCGGCGAGGACGGCGAATGGCCGCTGTTCCTGGACGTCTGGGTCGAGCATGTCGTCGAGGACGTCGCCACCGAGCACCGCAAGGGCAACAAGGGCACCATCGAAGGCCCCTACTACGTGCCGGACGCCCCCGAGCAGGGCGCGCGCGGTTCGGTTCCCTCGAGGGAAAACGAGCCGGGCACGCCGCTCACCTGGACCGGGCAGGTCACCTCGACTACCGGCGCGGCACTGGGCGGCGCGAAGGTCGAGCTGTGGCATGCGGACGCGGACGGGCTGTACTCGCAGTTCGCGCCGGACATCCCGGAGTGGAACCTGCGCGGCACCTTCACCACCGACGACGAGGGCCGCTTCGAAATCCACACCGTGCGGCCCGCGCCGTACCAGATCCCGACCGACGGCGCCTGCGGCAAACTGATCGCGGCGGCGGGCTGGCACGCGTGGCGTCCGGCGCACCTGCACGTCAAGGTGTCCGCGCCGGGCCACGAACTGCTCACCGCGCAGCTGTACTTCCCGGGCGACGAGCACAACGACGACGACATCGCGTCCGCGGTGAAGCCGGAACTGCTGCTCGACCCGAAGCCCGCGGACAACGGCGAGACGATCGAGTACAACTTCGTCCTCGACCCGGCCTGATTCGATCGGAGAACCATGCTTTACCACGTGCGGATGGACGTCCGCATTCCCCCGGACCTGGACCCGGCGGTCCGCGACGCCCTCATCGCGCGCGAGAAGGAGTACAGCCAGCAGCTGCAGCGCAGCGGGAAATGGCCGCACATCTGGCGGATCGCCGGGGAGTACGCGAACTACTCGGTGCTGGACGTCGCCGACCACGACGAGCTGCACCAGATCCTGTCGAACCTGCCGCTGTTCCCGTACATGGACATCCAGGTGACCGCGCTCGCGCGGCATCCGTCCAAAGTGGACTGACTCACTCGCCGACCGTCACCACCCGGTCCGCGTGCCCGGCCAGCAGCGGATCGTGGGACGCCACCACAACCGCCGTCCCGCGATCCGCTGCCCGGCGCAAAGCCGTCAGCACCATCTCGGCGTGCGCACGGTCCTGATGCGACGTCGGCTCGTCCGCCAGCAGCACCAGCGGTCCCGCCGCCAAAGCCCGCGCCACCGCGCCCCGTTGCTGTTCCCCGCGCGAAACCTCGCCCGGCAACCGATCCGCCAGCTTCGCGAGGTCCAGGGTTTCCAGCAGTTTCGACTGATCCGGCGGCTCCACCGCGGTCCGCGCGGCGAACGCGAGGTTGTCGGAGACCGTCAACTCCTCGAAGAGCGCGATCGACTGCGGCACGAAAGCCAGCGCGTGCCACGGCTGTTCCGAAACCGGCAGGTCCGGCATCGGCGGATGCGCGGTGACGGTCCCGCTGTCCGGCTTGTCCCAGCCGCCCGCGATCATCAGCAGCGTGCTTTTGCCCGAGCCCGACGGACCGGTCAGCGCGACCAGTTCGCCCGCCGCCAGCTCCAGGCTCGTGTGCCGCAGCACCGGCATCCCGCCGTGCGAACGGCTTACGTCGGACACACTGAGCAGCGCATTCACCGGACTCTCCCGTCCACCAGCTCCACCACGTCATCCGCCGCCTCGGCCAGCACCGGATCATGCGTCGCAACAACCACGGTCTGCCCCGACTCCGCCAGCGCACGAAAAGCCTCCGCCACCAACCCGGCCGACGAACGGTCCAACTGCGCAGTCGGCTCGTCCGCCAGCACCGCATCCGGGTCACCAACCGCAGCGAAAGCCAGCGCGGTCCGTTGCTGCTCACCGCCGGAAAGCTGACGCGGACGGTGGCTGCGGCGGTGGTCCAGACCCAGCCGCTCCAGCAAGGCCAGGGAAAGTCCCGTGCCGCGCATTTTCGCGGCCAGCTCCAGATGTTCTTGCACGGTAAGGTAATCCAGCAGATTGTCGACGGGATTCTGGAAGACGTAACCGATCCGCCGTCGCCGCACCGCCCGGCGCGCTCGCGCGGACAACGCGGTGACGTCGGTGCCGCCGACCTCGACCCGGCCCTCGTCCGGTCGTTCCAGGCACGCCAAGAGACGCAGCAAGGTCGATTTGCCGGAGCCAGAGGGGCCGACCAGCGCGGTGATCCGGCCGTGTGCGGCGGCGATCGACACCTCGTGCAGAGCGGTCAGCGAGCGACCGGCGGTGCGATAGCTGTGCGTCAAACCGGTACCCCGGACAGCATCAGGCAGTGTCACGCAACACCTCCGAAGGCAACGCCCGCGCAGCCGCGCGTTGGGCCGCATAAGTAACGACAAGCGCGACGACCACCGCCGCGAGCAGCAATTGCCCACCCGGTCCCCACGGCACTGGGATCACGGTGCCGGGCGGCGTCGCCGGGTCGAGGTCGTAACCCTCGTAAGTCACCGAGACCGCGACGGCCGCGAACCCAACACCCAAAGCGAATCCGGCAGCCAGCAACCCGCCGACCTCGTACGCGAGCGCTCGCCAATGCGCGCCCGAGGTGATGCCCATCCGTCGCAAGAGGACATACGCCCCGCGGCGCGCGCGAGCCCGTGCGTTGAGATACAACAACAGTCCAACTAGGACTACGACACCGACCAAAGCGGACACTGCGGTCAAGAACGCGAAGGTGTAAGTGACTCCGCCGTAGACGCCGTGCGCGGTGACGTCGGTCGCGCGGCTCACTGTCCCGGCCGGAACCCCGGCCTTACCCAGTTCCGGCAGCACCTGCGCCGGATCGCCGCGCGCCCACAGCTCGCGGTGCACGCTCTCTCCGGCGAACTTGGCGAGAATATCCTTGCGCAGCAGCAGTTCCGGGAACCCGGCGTTCTTCCCGGGCAGCTGCGCCACCGTGATGACGCGCAACGGCAGGTCTTTGCCGCCGATGCTCAGCGTCGCCTGCGCGGGTGCGTCCGGGACCCCGGCGATGATGCCGACCGCATTGTCGCCGGCCAGTTCGTCCAGCAGCTCCGGCAGGGTCGGCCCGCTGAGGTGGTCGTCCCAGAACGCGGCTGAGCCGAACGTCGCCGGGTCGACGCCGAGCACGTTCACCGTCTTGCTGCCCAGGTACGCCGAGTCGTAGCGGTCGACCAGCGCGGCTTGCCCGGCGAGGCCGGGCGGGATCGCGGCGGGGCCGGTCAGATGCACCACGACGTCCGAGCCGACCACGAGCTGTCCCTCGTCGGCGAGCGTGCGCTGGACGGAACTGGTGACGGTGGTCGCGAAAATCGACAGCGCCACCGGTACCGCGGTTGCTCCGACCAGCACGGCTGCCGCTGCGGGCGCCGAAGCCAGCCGCCGCCAGGCCAGGAACGCCACCGCGCGTTCCCGCCGCACCGCACGCACGCGCGGCAAGGTCAGCCGCACGATCCGGGTCACCAGCATCGCCAGGCCCAGCACCAGCAGCAACGGCACGACGATCAGCCGCGGCGGGATCCGCGCGACCGAGCCCGCCTGGCCGAGCCCGGTCTGCGTGCCGTCGCCGAGCGCGAAGTAGCAGACCACCGCAGCGACCAGCGGGAGGATTTCCCACGGCAAATGCCGGATCCGCGACGTGCGCGCGTCGAACATCGCCCGCGTGCGCAAGACGACCGACCCGGCGATCCCGGCGAGCGTCGCCAGGAATGCCACCGCCGCGCCGCCGATCGAAAAGCCGAGCGCGGACGACGTCACCAGCGGACTCGGTCCCAGCGCGCTCACCAGCCCGCGCGCGGCGAACCAGCCGCAGACCGTGCCGAGCAGTGCGATGGAACCCAGCTCCAGCAACGCTTTCCCGGCCAGCGCACCCGGCCCCGCCCCACGCGCGGACAGCACCGCGAGCTCGGCCCGGCGGCGTTCGACCCAGAACGACCCGACCGTCGCCGAAATCACCAGCCCGGTGAGCGACCCGGCGACGCCGATCGGCACGACCGTCGCGGCGAGCGAGGATTCGACCTGGTCCGCGCGGTCC
This sequence comes from Amycolatopsis sp. Poz14, assembly GCF_006704225.1. Lineage (NCBI taxonomy): Bacteria > Bacillati > Actinomycetota > Actinomycetes > Pseudonocardiales > Pseudonocardiaceae > Amycolatopsis > Amycolatopsis sp. Poz14. The sequence continues at coordinate 4,369,049 of NZ_JACLHD010000001.1, read as the reverse complement.
GCGATGCCGCCCAGCGACGACGTGAACTGCATCCGGCCGCGCTGCGCGAACAGTTCGGGAGTGTTTTCGGTGCGCTCGCGCACCCGTTCCAGCCCGGCGATCGTGTCGGGTGCGTTCGCGGTGGTCAGCCCGTTCTGGTCGACCGAGGCTTCGAGCATGCTGCCGACGCCCGAATCGGCCGGGGTCAGCCCGAACAGCGCGTCCCGCGACACGAATCCCACCGGGAAGACCGGAGCCTCGCTCAGCGGATTCGGCCGGTACAGCGGCTGCAGATGGCACCAGAACGGCTGGTCGGGCAGCTCGCGCAGGTCCCGGTACACCGCGGCGACCGGCATCGTCGCCACCGGCGCTCCCGGCGGCACCCCGGTCCGCGGGCTCCAGCCGCCCTGGATCGCCACCTGGTCGCCGGCGTGCAGCCCGCGCGCCTGCGCGAACTGGCTCGGCACCCAGATCCCCTGGCCCTTGCCGCCTTCCAGCACCTGCAGGTGCGCGGCGAAATCGTCCTGGGCGACCAGCCACATCGCGGACTGCTCGGGGTTCGGCGAGCCCGGCCGGACCGGGTTGACCTTCGCGCTGCTGGTCAGCGTCGACCGCACGCCGGACAGCCGCGGCACCTCGCGAGCCGCGTCCCTGGCGACGGCGAGCCGGGCGTCGTCGAGCGCCTTCCCGGTCGGTCCGGTCGCGCCCGGGTACGGCTGGGACATCGGCAGCCCGCCGGACCACTCCGCGCCGACCGCCCACTGGCACGCCCGGCTCATCTGGTCGTGCAGCGTCGCGTTCCCGGCCGACGACAGGAACAACGCCACTGCCGCCGCGGGCAACGCGACGAGCACCGCCGCCGCGATCGCCGCCACGACGACCGCTGGTTGCCGCCACCCCGTTTTCGGCGCCCGCGTCCACGGCGTCGCCCCCCACCCGCGCATCTGCCGAGTCTGCCACGATCTCGACCCCGGCGGGCGCCGGTCGATGCGCACAGAGCGCGTTTTCCCGAGTACAGAACGCTTACTTGGCCTGCCAGACCGGCGCGCGCTTCTCGACGAACGCCAGGGTTCCCTCGCGGACGTCCTCGCTCGTCATGACCCCGACGGCGTTCTCCCGAGTGTTGTCCCAGTCGCTGTCGTCGGCCGCGATCGCACCGTCCACAATGCCCAGTGCGACGCGTTTGCTGGCCTGCACCGCGAGCGGCGCGTTCGCGGCGATCTTCTCCGCCAGCGCCAGCGCCTCGGTCAGCACGCCGGCGTCCGGGACGACGTGGTTCACCAGCCCCAGCGCCGCCGCGCGGGCGGCGTCCAGGGGTTCGCCGGTGAACATCATCTCCATCGCGATCTTCTGCGGGATCTGCCGCGGCAGCCGGAACACCCCGCCCGCCGCGGCGAACAGGCCGCGTTTCACCTCGGGCAGCCCGAATTTCGCCGATTCGGCCGCCACCACCAGGTCGCTGGCCAGCGCGAGTTCGGTGCCGCCGCCGAGGGCGAATCCGTTCACCGCGGCGATCGTCGGCTTGGAGATCGGGTGCCGCACGTAGCCGGCGAAGCCCCACTCCTCGTGCCCGGGCGCGGCGAGCGATTCGCCCCGCGACACGGCTTTCAGGTCGGCGCCGGCGCAGAACGCGCGCTCCCCCGCGCCGGTCAGCACGACGACGCGCGTTTCCGGGTCCTGTTCGGCCCGGTCCAGCGCGGTGCCGACGAGTTCGCTCAGCTCGGCGTTGACCGCGTTCATCGCGTGCGGCCGGTTGAGCGTGACGACCAGGACGTGTCCGCGCTGTTCGACAAGCGCGGCCGGGGCGTCAGCGGGCATGACCGTCCTCCTCCGCCGGTGCGAAGACCGGCACCTTCTCGTGGTCAGATTCGGGACCGGAGGGCACGAACACTGCCCGCACCGGCAGCTGCCAGAGGTCCGCGTCCGGGTCGGCGTCGAGCCGGCACCACCACCACGGTCCCTCGGCCAGCTCCACGATGCCGACGACCACGCGCTCCGGCTCGCCGCCGTCGCGCGCCCGCTTGTGCACCACCGACCACGACACCACCGTGCCGGTTCCGGCGGCGGCCGTCCACTCCAGATCGTCGTCGGGGTCCGGGACCGTGCGCGGGTCCAGGTATTCGCCGGTGCCGCGCCGCCGCAGCAGCCGGAACTCGCCGGCCGCGGTGCCGTCGAAGAACGCCGCGGACTCCTCGTCGCGGGCGACTGGGTTGATCCGCACTGTCATGCCTCCGTTCCGAGCACGAGCGTGCTGTGGTGGTCCAGAATGCCGCCGTTGCCCGAAACCAGCACGGTGTCGTGCTTCGGCACCTGGCGTTCGCCGCCCTGGCCGCGGGCCTGGATGATCGCCTCGGACAGCGGCGTCATGCCCCACAGGTAGTAGGACGACAGCTGGCCGCCGCCGGTGTTGACCGCGAGCTTGCCGTCCGGGCCGAGCATGCCCGGCGTCGCGACGAACTCGCCGCCTTCGCCCTTGCCGCAGAACCCGTAGTCCTCGAGGGTGAGCAGAGCGGTGAAGGTGTAGCAGTCGTAGATCTCGGCGACGTCGATGTCCTCGATGGTCACTCCGGCCATCTCCATCGCCGCCGGGCCGGACTGCGCCGCACCGCTCACGAGACCGAGATTGTCGTTGCGGCGGAAGGAATTGCCCGGGTGCGTTTGTCCCCAGCCCAGCACCTGCACCGCGGGCTGGGCGAGTTCTTTCGCCCGCTCGGCCGACGTCACGATCACGGCCGCGCCGCCGTTCGACACCAGGCAGCAGTCCAGCAGGTGGAACGGTTCCGCGATGAACCGCGACGCTTGATGGTCCGCCAGAGTGATCGGATCCCGCAGCTGTGCCAGCGGGTTCTTCGCCGCCCACGCGCGCTGCGCGACCGCGATCGCGCCGAGCTGCTCGCTCGTGGTGCCGTAAGTCTTCATGTGCCGTCGCGCGGCGAGCGCGTAGAAGGAGTTCGGCCCGGCGAAACCGCTGGAGCCCAGCAGGCTTCCCCAGCCGGTCGGGGTCGTGCGCCGTCCGCCGTAGGCCGCGCCGGTCGCTTTGCCCTCCTTGAGCGGCGCGTCGGCGAACACGCAGGCCACGGTGTCGGCCATGCCCGCTTCGACGGCCATCGCGGCGTACTGCACCATCGCGCCCGCCGTCGAGCCGAACGCCTGCATCTGGGTGAACAGGCGCAGGTCGCGCAGTCCCAAGTCGACTTGCAGGCTGAGGTCCACGCCGGGCGTCGTGCCGGCGGACACCAGCAGCCCGTCGATGTCGGACAGCCCGATCCCGGCGTCCGCGGCTGCCCGCCGGACGGCCTGCGCGGCGAACTGCCGCGCGCTCGGACCGTAGACTTTGCCCAGCTCAGTGAGCCCGAGACCGGCGATTGCCGCCCTCCGGCGCGCCGGGGTCTCCCGCCTGCTCGTCATCATCGCACTCCGTTCCCGACCGGTGGTCGCACCTCCACGTTCGCATCCCGCTGACGCGGCGTAAACGACCGGTCGGGACACCGGCAGATGTGCGCCCGCGACACGTGCGCCGATGTCGCTCCCGGAAACCTGCCGGTGTCGGAATCCGTGATGTACATCGCGGATTTCCGCGCCCAGCATGGGAATCGGGACCCGACGACGGGAAAGGCGGTCCGGCGATGGCGATCAGCGCCGCGGAAACCGAACAGCTGCGAGAGGCGGTGCGCGACCTGCTCGCGGACCGCTGCACGGAGTCCGACGTACGCCGCGTGATGGCGAGCGACTCCGGTTACGACCCGCAACTGTGGAAACAACTGGCCGAACTGGGATTGCCCGGCCTGCTGATCGCGACGGAATACGGCGGAGTCGGCCTGGGCGCGGAAGAACTCGAAGCGGTGTCGGAGGAAATCGGGGCGGCGCTGCTGCCGTCGCCGTTCCTGTCCAGCGCGGTGCTGACCTCGACGCTCATCGACGCCGCCGGGTCCGAAGAGGACAAACGCCGTCTGCTACCCGCACTGGCCGACGGATCCTCGATTGGGACCGTCGCCGTCAGCGCCACCTGGACGCCCGAAAGCGTTGCGGTGCAAGCAAACGGAACTCTCACCGGGACCACGCCCTATGTGACCTTCGGCCAGGTTGCCGACGTCATTCTCGTGGTGGCTCGCACCGGCGACGACATCGGCATCTTCGAGGTCGCACCCGACGCGTCGGGTTTCACTCGCACCGCGGAGTCGGTATTCGACCCGACCGTGCGGCTGTCCCAGTTCACCTTCGCTGATACACCAGCGCGACGAATTGGTACTGCAGGCTGGGAAGCCGTGCAAAAAGCCTTGGACGTCAGCGTGATCGCACTCGCCGGAGAACAAGCAGGCGGTGCCCGGCAGATTTTCGAAACGACCGTCGACTACCTCAAAACCCGCGTCCAGTTCGGCCGCGCGATCGGCAGTTTCCAGGCGATGAAGCACCTCGCGGCGGACCGGCTCCTGGACGTCGAATCCGCGACGTCGGCCGCCCGGCACGCCGCGGCAGACGGCAGTCCCGGCGCGATCGCGCTCGCCGGGTTCGCCTGCGCGGAAGCGTACGAAACCGTTGCTCTGTCGGCGATCCAGATGCACGGCGGGGTCGGCTTCACCTGGGAACACCCGGCGCACCTGTACCTGCGCCGCGCCCGCTCCGGCGCACAGCTGTTCGGCGGCTCGCGGTTGCACCGGGAGCGCTACCTCGTCTCGAAGGGGGCCTGACCATGATCACCGTCGATCAACTCCGGGAAGAAGTCCGCGCGTGGCTCGCCGCCGAATGGACCGGGCTCGCCCCGGCCGAGGATCGCTGGAGCACCACCCCGGAACGCATTGCGTGGCTGGAGAAGGTCGTCGCCGCCGGATACGCCGTGCCGACCTGGCCGGTCGAATGGTCCGGCCGCGCCTACCCGGCCGAACTCGCCGACGTGATCGCGGCGGAGTTCGACGCCGTCGACGCACCCGGCGCCCGTCAGGACAAATACAGCATCCCGGCCAACACCGTCCTCGCATTCGGCACCGAGAAACTCAAGAACGACCTGCTGCACGACGTCCTCACCGAACGCTCCCGGACCTGCCTGTTCTACAGCGAACCCGGCGCGGGCTCAGACCTCGCCGGTGTGCGCACCACCGCGGTCCGCGACGGCGACCGCTGGATCGTCAACGGCCAGAAAGTCTGGACGTCCGGCGCGAAAACCGCGGACTACGCGCTGCTGATCGCGCGGACCGACTGGGACGTCCCGAAGCACAAGGGCCTGAGCTACTTCGTCGTGCCGATGCACCAGCCCGGCGTCGACATCCGGCCGCTGGTGCAGATCACCGGCGAAGCGCACTTCAACGAGGTCTTCCTGACCGACGTCGAAATCCCGGCGGACTACCTGGTCGGCGAAGAGGGCAAGGGCTGGCGCGTGCTGCAGACCGCGCTGGCGTACGAACGCTCGATCATGGGCGACGGCGCGCGGGCCTCGCGGCACGGTTCGATCGCCGACGACCTCGTCGAACTGGCGCGGGAACGCGGCCGCCTCGCCGACCCGGTCATCCGCGACAACCTGGCCACCGTGCTCGCGTTGCGCGAACTCAACGCGCTGAACAACGCCCGGGCGAAAGCGGCCGCCGAACAGGGCACGTCGAGTTCGGTGATGTCGCTGGGAAAGCTCGCGATGTCCGGCATCCTGCACGCCGAGGGGCGGCTGCGCACCGACATCGCCGGTCCGGAAACGCTGCTGGCCGGGGACGAGAACCCGGTCGCCGACGACGTGAACTTCCTGGCGCTCAACGCGTTTTTCACGTCCATCGGCGGGGGCACCGACCAGATCCAGCGCACGATCATCGCCGAACGCGTCCTCGGGCTTCCCAAGGAACCCGAGATCGACCGCGACCTGCCCTTCCGCGCCGTCCGCCGCAGCTGAGCCCCGAGGAGGCTGGTTCCCTTGCCCGACACCTACGACCCGCCGCTGTCCGGGGTCCGCGTGCTCGATCTGTCGTCCGGCCCGATGACCGCGGCCGCACGGCTGCTGGCCGATCTCGGCGCGCGCGTCACCCGGGTCGTCCTGCCCGGCGTCACCGACGAACGCACCACCGGACCGGTCGTCGACGGCGTCGCGATCGGCACCGCGATCGACCGGCACGGCTTCGCCCACGCCACCGCCGAACCCGGCTCGCACGGCTGGGAACAGCTGCTGGCCGACGCCGACCTGCTGATCGAGACCACTCCGCCCGGTTCGCCCGCCGAAGAACGGCTCGACGTCCCCGGCCTGCGCACCCGGCATCCCGCGCTGGTCGTCCTGTCGATCAGCGACTTCGGCCGCGCCACGACCCGGCGGCACTGGCAGGCCACCACGCCGGTGTTCCACGCGCTGACCGGCCAACTCTCCCGGTCCGGCATCCCCGGCCGCGCGCCGCTGCTGCCGCCCGGCGAACTCCCGTACCACGTCGCCGCCGCGCAAGCCGCGTTCCAGGCAGTGAGCCTGTACCTGGACCGGCTGCGCACCGGGCGCGGCGACCGCATCGACTTCGCCGTCCTCGAAGGGGCGATGCAGGCGCTGGACCCGGCGTTCGGCATGGTCGGCAGCGCGGCCGCCGGGGTGCCGTTGAGCGACCTTCCGCGCGGACGCACCGAAGAACGCCATCGGTATCCGATTTTCCCGTGCCAGGACGGGTACATCCGGATTTGCCTGCTGTCGCGGCGGCAATGGCGCGGGATGTTCGAGTGGATGGGCAGCCCGGCCGAATTCGCCGATCCGAAGTACGACCAGGTGCGCGAACGCTACGCGTCGCCGGACCTGCTGCCCGCGATCGGCCGCTTCTTCGCCGATCAGACCCGCGCCGCGCTGGAGTGCGAGGGCCAGCGCCACGGCGTGCCGACCGCTGCCGTGCTCACCCTCGCCGAAGCCCTGCACACCGACCAGCTCGCCGCGCGCGGGTTCTTCCGCGACACCGAACTGTCCCCCGGACTCGTCGTACCAGTCCCGGCCGGAATCACCGAGATCGACGGACACCGCGCCGTCGCCGGCCCCGAAACCGGCGCACGCGTCGCCGCCGCGCCGATCCTCGCGGGACGCTCCCGGCGCGGCGAAGGACGTCCGCTGGAGGGAATCCGGGTCCTGGACCTCGGCGTGATCGTGGTCGGCGGCGACACCGGACGGCTCTTCGGCGACCTCGGCGCGGACGTCATCAAGATCGAAAACTCGGCTTTCCCGGACGGTTCCCGCGCCGCGCTGCCCGGCCTGATGTCGCACGGTTTCGCCGCCGGCCATCGCAACAAACGCGCCATCGGCGTCAACCTGCGCGACCCGGAAGGCCAAGCGCTGGTGCGGCGATTGGTCGCGCAGTCGGATGTCGTGCTGACCAACTTCAAACCCGGCGTCATCACCTCGCTCGGGCTCGACCGGGCCGCGCTGGCCGAGGCGAACCCGGGCATCGTCGTCGTGGACAGCTCCGCCTTCGGCCCGACCGGCCCGTGGGCCGCCCGGCTCGGCTACGGCCCGCTCGTGCGCGCCGCGACCGGACTCACCAGCGAGTGGATCTATCCGGGCGAACCGGGCACGTTCAGCGACGCCGTCACGGTCTATCCGGACCACGTGTGCGCCCGGATCGGCGCGCTGGCCGCGCTGGCGCTGCTCGTCCGGCGCGAACGCGACGGCGAGGGCGGTTCGGTGAGCGTCGCGCAGTCCGAGGTGATGCTGAGCCACTTCGCGGACCGGATCGCCGCCGAAGACCTGGCCCGCCGGGGACACCACCTGACCGAACCGGCCCACGACGCGCCGTGGGGCGTGTTCCCGACCGCCGGCGACGACGACTGGCTCGCCGTCACGGTACGGAACGACGCGGATTGGGGTGCGTTGTGCTCGGTGCTGGACCGCCCTGACCTGGCTGCCGACCCCGGTCTGGCCACCCGCTCCGGCCGCGCCGCTTCCCGGACCCGGATCGACGCCGCGGTGACCGAGTGGACGGAGCGGCATTCCCCGTTCGAGGCGATGGATCTGCTGCAGGCCGCGGGCGTTCCGGCCGGGGCGATGCTGCGGGCGGGTGATCTGCCGGAGTGGGAGCAGTACCGGGAGCGGCGGGTGTTTCGGGAGGAGTTGCATCCGTGCGCGGAGGAGCCGTACGTGCTGGAGAACGTGCAGATCCATGCCGCGCATGTCGCTGACCCGCCGACGGGGCAGGCGCCGTTGCTGGGCGAGCAGACGTTCGAGATCGCGGCGGAACTGCTGGGGTTGGGGGTGGCGGAGACGGCTGGGCTGGTCGCTCGGGGGGTGTTGGAGGCGCCTGATGAGCAGGGCGGGCGGGCTGCTCGCGCCGGGTGACTTCCGGCAAGGCGAGCTCCGAGGCGAACGTTTGCTTCCCGCGAAGCCGCATCCGACGCCTCGCCGATGCTGTCGCCCGAGGATGCGGCGGGGCCGAGTGCCCGCCTGGCAGTCCGCCGCCCCAGGCCCGACGGAGCCGAGCGAAAGCACCCCGCCACGCCACAATCCGCCCGACCGCTCGGCGAACCCGCCCCAGCCCCTCGCCGAGTGGCCAGGCACCCCAGAATCCAGCGGCCCGAACGAAGCCGCCCCGCCTAGCCGCCCCAACAACCCGCTAACCCGGCCCAGCCACCCCGGAAACCCGCCCGGCGCCCCGCCAAGCCCGCCTGGCCGCCCCGCGAAGCCACTCCCGCCAACCCGCTAACCCGGCCCAGCCGCCCCGCGCGAACCCGCCCGGCGCCCCGCCGAACTCCGCCGCCCGCCGTATGATCGCCGCAACCCGCTCGCCTCGCTGGACATTGGACGATGGAGATCGATTTCACCCGGCTGAAGTACTTCGTCGCGGTCGCCGACGAACTGCACTTCAAACGCGCGGCGGACCGGCTGCGGATCACCCCTCCGCCGCTCAGCAAGCAGATCAAGCTGCTCGAACGCGAGCTCGGCGGGCCGCTGTTCGAGCGGCACTACCACGAGGTCCGGCTCACCCCGCTCGGCCAGGCGCTGCTCGGCCCGGCGCGGGCGATCCTGCGCCAGGTCGACGACCTGAAGGACATCGCGGCCGGAGTTCTCGAGGACGGCACGCCGATCCGGGTCGGGGCCACCGCGTACGCGCCGTCGGATCTGCTCGAGGACCTGGAAACCGCGGTCGGCGGGCTGGCCGCTCCGGCGACGTTCGAGGTCGCCGGTTCCGCCGCCGAGGTCACCGCGAAACTCGTGTCCGGGCATCTGGAGCTCGGGCTGATCCACCTGTCGGTCGAGGATCAGCGGCTGCGCGCCCGCACCGTCGCCGAGTACCAGGGCGCGATCGCGGTCCGCGCGGACGATCCGCTCGCCTGCCGCGACCTCGTGCACATCGAGGAACTGCGCGACCGCGAGGTGGTCATCGACTTCGCCCGGCCGAACCCGGTCATCCTCGCCGCGCTGACCAGGAGACTCGCCAAACGCGGCGTCCGGAACATCGTGCGCGCGGTCAGCGGGCGCGGCGGCGAACTCGAAATGGCCGCGCAGGTGTTCAACCGGCGGCTGGTCGCGCTCGTGTCCTACGCGCCGGCGTCGTTTATCGGCCGGATGTTCTCGCCGCCGGAGTTCAAGCTGGTCCGGATCGACGAGGACGGCTGGGAACCGAGCAGGCTCGCGCTCGCCTGGGCCGCCGACCGCGCCGCCGGGCCGCCCCGTCCGGCCGACCTCGCCGAGGCCCTTTCCGCGAAACTGGGCCCGATCCGCCGCGGCTGAGCCGGGTCCGTCCACAGTGGACCGGTCAGGACTCGACGAACCTGCTCAGCAACCGCCCGAACTCGGCCACGTCGCGGCTCGGCCAGTCGCGCAGCCGCTCTTCGAGCCGGTTCCGTTGCGCCGCACGGGTAATCGCCAGCGCGCGATGCCCGGCTTCGGTCAGCTCCAGCCGCTGCCTGCGCGAATGCCGCGGGTCCGGGCTGCGCACCAGCAGCCCGGCGGTCTCCAGTTCCGCCAGCTGCCTGCTCACCGTCGAGGGGTCGAGCCCGTACTCCTGGGCGAGATCCGCCGCGTGCGCGCAGTCCGCGAGGTCGATCGAAGACAGCATCGTGTACTGCACGAACCCGAGCCCCTCGTACAGTTCGTTCGAGCGCACCCGCGACCCGCGGGAAAACAGGATCATCGCGCGGTGGATAGCGTCCAGGGCATCGCCGTCGCGGTCTTCTCCCGGCATGTCCCCGCATGCTAGAGATGCACCATACAACTGTCAACGCGGCTCGGCGGCGATCCCCCGGCGCAGCAGGTCTTCCGCGTCGACTCCGGCTTCTTCAAGCAGCGCACGGGTATGCGCCCCGAACGCGGGCACGTCGCCCATCCGCGCCTCGACGTCCGCGAACGTCACCGGCGGCAGCAGCGCGTCGACGGCCGCGTGTTCGGTGCCGATCTTGCGCCAGCGGTCGCGGGCGCGAAGCTGCGGGTCCGCCACGACGTCGGCGACCTGTTTCACTTGCGCCGCAGGGATTCCGGCATTCGCGAGCCGCTCGTCCAATTCCACTGTGGACCATCGGACGGTCTCGGCCGCGACCGCCGCGTCGCATTCCGCGCGGTGTTCAACGCGCCGCACGTTCGTGGTGAATCGCGGGTCGTCGGCCAGATGCGGGGCTTCGAGGACTGAAGTGACCAACGTCCGCCACCCGCTGTCATTCTGGACCCCGATCAGCATCTGACCGTCTTTCGTCGGGTACGCGTCGTAGGGGGCGATCGACGCGTGGCTCAAGCCCATGCGCGCGGGCTGGCGTCCGGAGTACATCTGGCTGTACATCGCGTAGCCCATCCACTCGACGGTCGCCTCCAGCATCGACACCTCGACCGTCGCGCCCTGCCCGGTCCGCCAGCGGCGCAGCAGGGCGGCCAGCACCGCTTGCGCGCAGTACATTCCGGAGGCGATGTCGGAGGTCGGGATGCCGGTCTTGACCGGGGTGTCCGGGGTGCCGGTGATGCCGATCAGGCCCGCTTCGGCCTGGACCAGCATGTCGTAGGCCTTGCGTTGTTCCCGCGGCCCGCCGGCGCCGTAGCCGGAGAGGTCGACGGCCACCAGTTCCGGATGGCCGGCGCGCAGTTCTTCGGCCCCGAACCCGAGCCGCGCGGCCGCGCCCGGAGCCAGATTCTGGACGAAGACGTCGGCCCGGGCGATCAGGCGGTGGACCGCGTCGCGGCCTTCCGCCGTTTTCAGGTCTACGGCCAGGGATTCTTTGCCTCGGTTGAGCCAGACGAAGTGGGCGCCGGTCCCGTGCACGACGTGGTCGTACTCGCGGGCGAAGTCGCCGCCGTCGGCGCGTTCCACCTTGATGACCCGCGCGCCCAGATCGGCCAGGGTGCGGGTGGCCAGCGGGGCGGCGACTGCCTGTTCGATGGAGACGACGGTGATTCCGTCGAGCGGGAGCGCGGAGTCCGAGTGCATGCCGATTACTATTACCCGGTTTTCGCGGGGGTGCCCGGGTGAGTTGTGTCGCGTGGAGCACCCGGAAAGCTAGCCGCGCGGGTCGAACGGGATGCCGGACGGCTTCGACTTCTCCAGCAGGTCCTGGTACCGGCCGTCGCTGATCTTGATCGTCGCGGCGCCGAAGTCCGCGGCCATGAGGCGGTCGCGCAGCGCGCTCGACGGCCACCCGTCCCAGCCGACCAGCGGCGGATAGCGCCAATCGTGGTAGTGGTTCTCCGGCGGCTCGTCGTGGGCGTCGGCGAGGCGGAAGAAGTGCGTGCCGGGGCCGTCCTTGTGGTACACCGCCTTCGGGTGGGCGCCGTCGAAACTCACCTTCGACCGCGGGTACGTCACCTGCGAGGAATGCTGTGTGGTCGTCACGTACTCGACCTGGTTCGACGACTGGTCGATCCACGAGATCACGTGCTCCCAGTCGTGCCGGTGCCCGCCAAGGCCGCTGCCGTCGACGGCCTGGTCTTTCTCGAAGTAGCTCGCGTACACGACCGCGCACCAGCCGTGGTTGCAGGTGGAGCGAGAGTAGGTCTGGGAGTTGTCCAGGTCGGACTGGTCGTGGCAGTTGCCGTTGACCGCGCCGGTGGTCTTGAGGCCGGGCGCGAGGGTGCCGTCCGGGCCGATCGCGGGGGTGGCGTAGCAACCGTCGCCGTCGTAGTCGTAGGCGGGAGAGAAGGACTGCTCGTATCCGTTGGCGTTCTGCGGCAGGTTGTGCGGCGGATCGGCGTACGCCGCGGACACCGGGAACAGCAACGCGACGCAGGCTGCCACCGTCGCGACGCGGGCGAGCGGGAGTTTCCTCATGTCCGGATGGTGACACCGCGAACGCGGAAGGTGAAGGGACGCAGGGGAAGCATCCGGTGTCCGCACGGACCTTCAGCTCGCGAGGACCTCCGCGCCGCGGTGCACGCGCAGCAGGTCAGCCCGTACGAGGTCGGCCAGCAGCCGTTCCTCCTCGTCCGCCTCCGACGGTCGCGGCGGCAGTTCCCCGCTTCCGGCCAGCGCACCCGCCGCGGCCTCCGCGAAGGACGCCATCGTCGGGGACTGCCCGTCCCGCTGCAGCAGCGCGCCCGCCGAAGCCGCGAGACCGCGCAACCCCTGTCCGGCCTCTTCCAAGGCTTCTCGCTGCTCCGACGAAGGCTCCCGGCTGCCGGGTTCGGGGCTCAGCAGGTCCTGATGCGTCCGAGCCGCCGCGCGGAACCGCAGCCCGACCTCACGCCGGCCGCCTCCGCCGCGCAACCGCTCCGCCACCGACGCGAGCAGCTCGCCGGTTTCGGAGACAGCGTCGGAAAACCGTTGCGCCACCGAAGGTTTCGGCACCCCGGGCACCGCGGCGAAGCCGAACAACAGGCCGATCACCACCGCCAGCACGACCAGCAGCAGGTACTCCACGAGCACCGACACCGCGTCCAGATGCCGTGTCGTCGCGTTCATCCCGACGCTCATCAGCACCATGCACCCGTTGAACACCATGGGCTGCACCTGCATGAACGGAAACCCGACAAGCAGCGCGACAATCCCCAGCGGCAGCAACGCGCCCGGCGGCAGCAACCACAACGCGACCGCCAGCACCACGGCCCCGGCCGCCGCACCGGCCGCGCGCTGCCACGCCTTCGCCAGCGTGTCCCGCCATTCCGGCTGCATGAGCGCGAACGTCGTCATGAGGAACGACACGGTGAGCGGATCGCCGGGCCGGAACGTCGCGATCACCGCGGCGACCAGCATCCCCAGCGCGCATCGCACCGCGTGCCGCAATTGCGCGGACCGCCACGAGAACACCCCGGTCGCCTCGCGCCGCAAGGCCTCGCGGACGAGATGCCGCGGGAAGTCCACAATGGACTCGTCGCGGTTCAGCACGGCTTCCCGGATCGCGAACAACCCCGCCCACGCTTCGTCAAGCAGCGCAGCGGTGTCGCCGGGCAACGCGACGTCCGGCTCGATCCGTTCGATCTCCGGCGGATCCGAAACGGTCTTGGCCCGCACGGCTTCCGCCAGCGCCGCGACCTGTTCGTCCGCGGCGTCGAGCACACGGGAAACCGCCGCTGCCTGCTCCTCGTCGAACGCACGCAGCCGGTCCCGGAGCAACGCAGCAGTGCCGTGGTACCGGGCGCCGCCAGCGAGAACTCGCGCCTGCCACGCGCGCGGCCGATCGGTCACCCACAACCGCACCGCCCTCTCCGCGCTGGCGCGATCCGGTCCCGCGAGCGCGTCGGCTAGCGCGGTGCGAGTCGGCTTGCCCGGATCGCTCAGGCCCATCAGCAGCCGCAGCACGAACACGACCGCGACGGCCAGCGCCGGCGCGCAGATGATCTGCACCGGGCTGGCCGCCCCACTCAACTGGAAGCCGTAACCGAAGACCGAGGCCATGCCGAGTCCGAGCCCGACCGTCACGTACCGCGGCCCGAGCGCAGGCACCACCGCCGCCGCGAACACCACCAGCACGAGCAGCGCGATCGAAGCGACCGGCGACACCTCGCCCAGCAACCGCGGCCCGGCCCCGCCGATCACCACCGCGGGCGCGAACGCCGCGAGCAGCCACAGATCCGGCCGCAACGGCCCGCCGGTGGCGGCGATGAAGCAGAACAACGCGGTCAGCCCGGCCAGCACCGCCGTCCCGCCGAGCCCGAGCGCCACCCCGAGCCCGGCCGTGCCGCCGACGACCACCAGAACCGCCGCGAGCATCCCGCCGCCGCGCGCAATCGCGTTCATCCCGCCCCGTTCCGTCACCGCGCAATGCCGCCGGGTAGCCTCGCACGCCGCGCCCGGGCGCCGCGCGTCGGGGAAAGCCCGTGCGCGGTTCCAACCCGGCAGGCACGCACGACCGCCTCACCGCTCGCCCTCGTGCGCGGCAATTCCGGTTCTCACCGGCGCAGGCACGCACGACTCAGACGGTCGTGCGCTCCGGCGGCAGCGTCAGCAAGTTGTGCACCTCGCTGTGCTCCTCCCCCGGCAGCCCGTCCAGCCCCCGCAACGCCGCGCTCCGCGCCGCCACCTCCGCCTCGGTCCGCGGCGACATCAGCGCCGACCCGCCCGTCGCCAACGCCTGGTTGGCCTCCACGAACTCCCGCGACCGCTGCTCGTACGCCGCGAAAGCGACGTCGTGCGGGGCGTCCGCCAGCTCGTACGCCAGCAAGTACGCACCGATCATCGCGAGACTCGACCCCTGCCCGGACAGGAACGACGTCGCGTGCGCGGCGTCCCCGGCCAGAGCGACGCGACCCTTCGACCACACCGGCATGTGGATCTGGCTGACCACGTCGAAGAACAGGTCGTCCGCCGAGCGCATCGCCTCGACCATCCGCGGCACCTCCCAGCCGCAGCCCTCGAAACGGCTCGCGACCAGTTCGCGCTGCGCGGCCGGGTCGGCGAACGCTTCGAAGGGCGCGTCCGCGCGGGTGAACACCAGGAACCCGTGCACGTGGTCACCGTCGCGGTTGCCCGCGGCGTAGAGCGACGCCGACCGGCCCGCTATCGCCCAGGACATGCCCTCGTGCGAGAGGCCGAGGTAGTTCGGCATGGTGAATCCGGCGAAGCAGTAGCCAAGGTAGCGGTGGAACTGCTCCTCCGGCCCGAACGCCAGCGAACGGGTCTTCGAGTGCAGGCCGTCCGCGCCGATGACCAGGTCGAACGTCTGACTCCGGCCGCTGGCGAAGGTCACGTCGACCGCGTCGCCGCGGTCGTCCAGCGCGGCGATCGACTCCGAGAAGCGGAACTCGACGTCGTCGCGGACCGCGTCGTACAACAGGCTGGTGAGGTCGCCGCGGGCCAGTTCGATGTCGTGCCCGGCCTCGTCCCCGGTGATCACAGTCGGCGCGACGCTGTTCAGCACGCTCCCGTCCGCGTCGAGGAACGAGAGCCGCCGGGTGGCGACGTGCCGCTCCCGCGCCTGCTCCGCCAGCCCCATCCGCCGCAGCACCTCGACGGCCGGGCCGCGCATGTCGATCGGGTACCCGCCGCCGCGCACCGCCGCCGCCTTCTCCACCACGGTGACCGCGAAGCCGTACTGGTTCAGCCAGTACGCCAGCGCCGGACCCGCGATGCTCGCCCCCGAGATCAGCACACTCCTGCTCATGGTTCTCCCCTTTGTTCCCCGGCAGGCGATAGATGCCTACCTTAGGTATCATTTTCGAGACCGGCCGGAACCGCCTCGCGCGATCCCGGTGACCCAACTGTATACCTAAGTTAGGTATCTATTCAAGGAGCCCGCGATGTCCGCCGTCCCTTCCCTGTTCCGGGACCTGCTCCCCCGGCTGAACGAGCTGAGCGGGACGCTGCGCCGGGGCAAGCTGTTCGAGCGCGCGGTCGAGGCGACCGGGCTGCCGCTGGAGCGGCCGGCGATGAGCGTGCTCGGCATCCTGCACATCGAGGACGCGCCGCTGCGGGTCGGCGAGATCGCGAACCGGATGAACGTCGTCGGGCCGCACGTGACGCGGCAGGTGCAGGGGCTGGAAAGCCGCGGGCTGGTGCGGCGCGTGGCCGACCCGGACGACCAGCGGGCGCGGCTGATCGAGCTGACGCCGGAAGGGAAAACCGCGGCCGAACGCTACGTCGCGGTCATCGAGGGCTGGTTCGCCGACGCGATGAGCGACTGGACCGCCGAAGACCGCCAGCTCCTCGACCGGCTGATGACGAAGCTGGTCGAGGACCTGACGGCCCGGCTGTCCGATTTGGACTGAACGGGGTTACCGCGACATCCGCAGGAACTCCTGCTGCTCGCGGTCGTAGCGCTGGGTCAGGCCGTTTCCGTAGCGGTCCCACCAGTTCTGCGTGTGCCCGTTCTGGCGGGTGGTCGTGTCGCCGTAGACCTCGCGGTCGTATTCGATCCGCGCGTCGTGGAACTGCTGCTGGAATTCCTGCGGCGTCAGGCTCTGCAAGTGCTGCACGGCGTCCGGGTCGAGGATGCGCGCGCTCTGCACGATGTCCGCGCCGCCCATGTGGTTGAGGATCGCCCGGACGCCGCCCGCGCCGCGCATGTGCGCGCCGGACATGATCGCGGCCTGGGTGCCCGCGTCGGTGAACTCCATCGCCCCGGCGCGGCGCGCGTTCGCGGTCATCAGCTGCGCGACCACCGCGCGTTCCTCGGCGCTGCCGAGGCCGTATTCCCGGCGGGCGGCCATGATCTGGTCGTAGCCGTTGTGCATGCTCTCGCGGAAGCCGTACGCCTCGCGCACACCGCCCTGTTCGCCGGTCGCGCCCTCGGACCGCATGATCGAATCGACGACCCGGTCGTCCAGCTGCTGCGGTGCGGCACCCCCAGCAGCCGCACCGCCGCCACCCGCCCCGGCTCCCCCGCCGCCCGTGCCGCCGCCGTAGCCCTGGGCCACCGCGGTGTCGGCGTCGGCGTAGTTCCGCGCCGCGTGCTGCACCTTGCCGTTGACCTGTTCGATCAGCTTCACGAAATCGCCGAGCGAGGACACGAGTTTCGACTGCAGCGCGGTGTTCGCCGCGGCGACCCCGCTGCCGATGCCCGCGAACGACAAGGCGTCGATCACGAGCGTCTCGAGGTCGCGGACGGCCGAGAACGCCGCGGCGCCGAGGCCCTCCACGCTCTTCACGATCGCCGACACCTCGGCCGGCAGCACCCGGTAGCTTCCCGCTGTCATGCCCGTGACCCTCGCGCACCGGCCCGGGGCGCGCCAACGGCCGAATTACCCACTTTCGAAGGGGATCGAATCGCTGCCCGGTGGGTACCTGGGCGGCATGGAGTCCGACGAGGACCGGCACGACCGGACCGACCACGAGATCGAGCTGCTCGCCGAGCGGCTCTGGGCCTGGTCCCGCGAACCGGACGGCGAGCGGGGGCCGGAGCTCGGCCCGCTCGCCGAGGCCGGGTTCGCCGTCGACGGCGGCGTCGCGCGGTACGGCTCCGGCCGTCCGTGCGTCGCCCTGCTGCTCCCGTCCGACCGGCACCGGGAGTTCGGGCACAACCTCGTCGCCGCGGCGGTACTCGGTGCCGCGCTCGCCACCGCCGCGACGCTGGAATCCGGTTCCGTCGTCGTCACCGACCGCGCGGGCGACGAGATCGACGCGGTGCTGACCTTCCAGCCCGGCGTGCACACCTGGGCCGCCGCGCCGCTCGCCGCGCGGACCGAGCTGCGCGTGACCGTGCACGGGAATTCCGGGCCGGCGCCCGAAGACAGCACCGACGCGGTCGCCGGGCTGGTGCAGGTCTTCACCGCGATCGCCGCGCTGCGGGCCCGGCTGCCCGCCGGCGCGGCGGTGCAGGGAATCGTGACGCACGGCGGGGAATCCACCGATGTGGTGCCCGATTTCGCCGAAGCCCGCTTCGGATTGCGCGCGCCGGACTCCGCAACGCTCGGGCACGTCGTCACCGAAGTGACCACCGCCGCCGAAGGCGCCGCGATGGCGACCGGAACCAAGGCGAACGTCGAACGGTTCGGCCCGATTCACGCGCGGTTCCAGGACAATCCGGTGCTGTCCGGGCATTTCGCCCGGCATCTCGCGGCGTGCGGGATCCACGCGTCCCCGTCCGGGTCCGCGGCGATCCCCGGCCGGCCCGAGGTCGGCGACCTGAGCGTGCGGATGCCGACGATCCACCCGTCCGTCGCCCTCCACGATCCGGTGCGCGCCGTCGGCAGCCGCGCGTTCGCCGAGGCGACCGGATCGCCGCGAGCCCAGACGGTGCTGCTCGCGACCGCATCGGCGCTGGCGCGCACCGCGTCGGACCTCCTCGCGCATCCCGCGCTGGTGCGCCAGGCTTGGGACAATTTCGCCGATCGAGCGCGGCGGGGTGGCTAGAGTCCTCCGCATGGGGACGAGTGATTTGCCGCTGCCCGGCGGCCGCAACCTTCGGGTCCACGACAGCGGAGGCGACGGCTTTCCGTTGGTGTGGCACCACGGAACTCCGCAATCCGGTCGCCTGCTGCCGCCGGTGGTCGAGGCCGCGTCCGCGCGAGGATTCCGGGTCGTTTCCTATGCGCGGCCCGGATACGGCGGGTCCACTCCGCAGGTCGGCCGCACGGTGGGCTCGGCCGCCGAGGACGTGCGACAGCTGGCCGACGCACTGGACCTGCCGCGGTTCGCGGTGATGGGAGCGTCCGGCGGCGGACCGCACACGCTGGCTTGCGCCGCGCTGCTGCCGGATCGGGTGACCGCGGCGGTGTGCCTCGCCGGATTGGCTCCGTACTCCGAGGAGTACGACTGGTACGGCGGGATGGTCGACGACAGCTCGTTGCGGGCCGCCCGCAAGGGCCGCGAAACCCGGCTGCAGCACGGAGAAACGCAGGAATTCGACCCGACGAGCTTCACCGACGCGGACTGGGCGGCGCTGCGCGGCACGTGGGGTCCCCTCGGCGAGGACGCCGGGGCCGCGGCGGACGTGGCCGCGGAAGCCGACGACGACCTCGCGTACGTCGCGCCGTGGGGCTTCTCCGCCGCCGACGTGCGGGTCCCGGTGCTGCTGGTGCACGGCGGCAAGGACCGGATCGTCCCGGTCAGCCACAGCGAATGGCTCCTGCGGAACCTCCCGGACGCCGAACTGTGGCTCCGCCCGCACGACGGGCACATCTCGGTGCTCAACGCGCTCCCGACCGCGCTCGACTGGCTGCGCAACCTCCCCGCCCGCTGACCGCCGGTTATCGTGTCGGGCATGAGCAACGTCGAGACCGACCCGGCCGAACTGGCCTGCGGCGGCGACCCTGTTGACCCCGGCAAGGTCGAGATCCTCGACGCCCGCGCCGTGCCGCTCGGCGGCCCGCGCGCGATGCCGGTCCGCCGCACGCTGCCGCAACGCCAGCGGTCGCTGATCGGCGCGTGGTGCTTCGCCGACCACTACGGTCCCGACGACACCTCCGTCAGCGGCGGCATGTCCGTCGGCCCGCATCCGCACACCGGGCTGCAGACGGTGAGCTGGCTGTTCACCGGCGAGATCGAGCACCGCGACAGCCTCGGCTCGCACGCGATGGTCCGGCCCGGCGAGCTGAACCTGATGACCGGCGGGCACGGCATCTGCCACGAAGAGGTGTCGACGCCGGAAACCACGACGCTGCACGGGGTCCAGCTGTGGGTAGCGCTGCCGGACGAGCACCGGCACACCGCCCGCGACTTCCAGCATTACGTCCCGCCGTCCACGGCCCTCGACGGGGCCACCGCACGCGTCTTCCTCGGCACGCTGGCCGGGGAAACCTCGCCGGTCAAGACCTTCACTCCGTTGCTGGGCGCGGAAATCGTCCTCGACCCGGGAGCATCGCTCAGCCTCGCCGCGGATCCGTCCTTCGAGCACGGCGTCCTGCTCGACACCGGAGAGCTCACCTTCGCGGGCACCCCGCTGCAGCGGGCCCAGCTCGGCTACCTCGGCATCGGCGCGACGGCGCTCGACCTGCACAACCCCGGGTCGTCCCCGGCGCGGGCGATCGTGCTCGGCGGGCCGCCGTTCGGCGAGGAAATCCTGATGTGGTGGAACTTCGTCGGCCGCAGCCACGACGAGATCGCCGAATACCGCGAAGCCTGGGAGGCGAACTCCGACCAATTCGGCGCGATCGAGCCGTACCCGGGCGGCCCGGCGCGGCTGCCCGCTCCCCCGCTGCCCGCGGTGCGGATCAAACCGCGCCGGAACCCGTCGTGAACGGCTGTCGCGGGGTAGGCGGGGGATCCGCGCTCACGACCCTCCGCTGAGCCGGTTCCGCGCCCCGGACGGGTCGAAGTTCACCCGCCGGAGCGGTCCCGCGGCCAAGAGCACCACCGCCACCGCGCTCAGTGCCGCGAGCACCAGCGCCGCCACGAACCGGGCCGGAACCGACGTCGCCGAGGACAGCACCGCGTACCCGCCGAGCACCACCGCGACCGGCCCGAACAGCGCGATCGCCGTCCGCACCGGCGGGATCCGGCTGCCGTCCGGCCGCCGCGCCGAGACGACCGCCGCGCCCGCCGACACCACCGCGGCCACCAGCAGGCAGGCGCCCACGGTGTCGGAGAGCCGGTGCCAGCTGAGCGCGACGGTCGCCGCGGCCACCCAGGCGACGCCGGGCGCACCCACGGCGAGCACCCAGGTCCGGAACCGCGCGGGCAGCACCACGGCCAGAGCCAGCAGCACGGCGGTGGCCGCGCTCACGTGCCCGCTCGGGAAGCTGTTGTGGTGCGGAGCCCCGGCCGACCCGACGTCCGGCCGGTCCAGCAGGTAGATCTTGAGCAGCTGCGCGGCGGCCAGCGGCAGCAAGTACAGCACCAGCGCGGTCACGCCGAGCGCGAACCGCTTGCGCAGCACGGCGAGCGCCACGATGACGATCCCGGCCGCGCCGAACACCTCGACCCCGTCGATCCCGGCCAGCGGCCGCGCCCAGTCCACAGTGGACCGCGGAAGGCCCTGCGCGAAGCGGACGACCCCGTCCTCCGCGCGCTGCCCGGCCTCGGTCCGCACGAACAGCAGGTAGGCGACGACGAACGCGCCCGCGAACCCGATCGCCGCGGCGATCAGCACCGCGGTCCGCGAACGCCGCGGCGGGGCGAGCGCGTGGCGCGGCGCGGACAGGGGCACGGTCGGCGGATCAGGAGTCAGTACTGCCATGCCTTCGAGCCTGGCCGCGGGATTTCGAGATCTCGTCAGGGCCGTGTCATGGTTTCGCTACAAGATCCGCCCGGCTCGCGCGAATCCGCTGGCATTCCGAATAATGGCCACCGTGGCTGTGGTGTTGGTGGTCGAGGACGACGCGTCCGTCCGCGAGGGCATGGAACTGGCGCTGCGCCGTCAAGGACACACCGTGCACACCGCGGCGACCGGCGAGGACGGCGTGGCGCAGCTGCGCGAACGCGCGCCGGACCTCGTGGTGCTCGACCTCATGCTGCCCGGCATCGACGGGTTCGAGACCTGCCGCCGGATCCGCGCGCTCGGCCAGGTGCCGATCATCATGCTCACCGCGCGCAGCGACGACTTCGACATCGTCGCCGGCCTCGAAGCGGGCGCGGACGACTACGTCGTGAAACCGGTCGAACCGCGCGTGCTCGACGCCCGCATCCGCGCGGTGCTGCGCCGCACTGCCGCCGAACCCGGCGGCGCGGGCCCCGAACAGCACGGCGACCTGGTGATCGACCGGGCCGGGATGCTGGTGCGCAAACACGGCGAACCGGTCTCGCTCACGCCGACCGAACTGAAGCTGCTGCTGGAGATCTCGCGCACGCCGGGCCAGATGTACAGCCGCAGCCAGCTGCTGGCGTCGGTGTGGGGACACGATTATCTCGGCGATTCCCGCCTGGTCGACGCCTGCGTGCAGCGGCTGCGCGCGAAGATCGAGGACGTCCCGGCGCGGCCGGACCACGTGCAGACGGTGCGCGGCTTCGGCTACCGGTTCGGCCGCTCGTGAAACGGCTCCGGTCGTGGGTGTCCGGGCTGCGCCTGCGGCTGGTGCTGGCGTTCGCGGCGATGACGCTGGTCGGCGCGGGCGCGGCGGCGGGCGCGAGCTACGTGTCCGCGCGCAACACGATCCTGGCCGGCGTGCAGGACCCGGCGATGGTGCAGCTGCGCGACGAGGTCCGGACGTACCTGCCGCAGCTGACCCTGCCGCCCGACCAGCGGCAGCTCGACAACATGGCGAGCTCGCTCAAGGGCGTCACGACCGTGGTGTTCGGGTCGCTGCATTCGCGCGTCGGGCTGAACCCGGCGGAGATACCCGGCGGGCTGCGCACTGCGGTCGCGGGCGGGACCAGCATCCAGTTCCAGCGCGTCATCGAGGGCGGGCGCCCGGTCCTCTACATCGGGATGCCGCTGCTGCGCTACGGCGCGACGAAGGGCGAACACACCGGCATCGAGGTCTACAAGACGGTCCCGCTCGCCACCCAGCAGGCCGCGATCGAGCAGCTGGCGACGCGCGCGTGGGTCATGACCGCGTTGGCCTTGCCGATCGCGGTCGCGCTGGCGCTGCTGGCCGCGCGGCAGGTGCTGCGACCGGTGCGCGCGCTGAACTCGGCGGCGCGCAAACTCGGCGACGGGCAGCTCGACGTACGCCTGCCCGCGAAGGGGTCCGACGAGCTGGCCCAGCTGGTCACCACGTTCAACCACACCGCGGCGGAACTGGAACGGACGGTCGGCTCGCTCCGCGAGATGGAGGCCGACGCGCGCCGGTTCGTCGCGGACGTCTCGCACGAACTGCGCACCCCGCTGGCCGCGATGAACGTGGTCACCGACGTCCTCGACGAAGACGCCGACCAGCTGCCCGCGGACACCGCCGTGGCGGCGCGCCTGGTGTCCGCCGAAACGCGGCGGCTGACCCGCCTCGTGCAGGACCTGGTCGAAATCTCCCGCTTCGACGCCGGACGGGCCGAGCTGCGCGTCGAGGAGGTCGACCTGGCCGAGGCAGTCGCGAACAGCGTCGCCGCCCGCGGCTGGACCGACTCCGTCGCGGCCGACCTGCCGAGCGTCACCGTGCCCGCGGACCCGCGACGGCTCGACCTAGTCATCGCCAACCTCGTCGGCAACGCCCTGCGTCACGGCGCGCCGCCGGTCGAGATCCGGCTGAGCACCGACGACACGACCGTCTACCTCACTGTCACCGACCACGGCCCGGGCATCCCCGAGGAGGTGCTGCCGAAGGTGTTCGACCGCTTCGCGAAGGCCGACACCTCGCGCCCCCGGTCCGACGGCAGCGGCCTCGGCCTGTCGATCGCGCTGGAAAACGCCCGGCTGCACGGCGGCGACATCGAAGCGGCGAACACCGGCGACGGGGCGCGGTTCACGCTCCGGCTGCCCCGCACCGCGAAGGAGGAGCGATGAAACTTCTGCGGCTCTTCGTCGCTTTCGCTGCCGTCTTGGCCCTCGCCGGTTGCGGTATCCAGCCGACCGGTGTGGTCCCCGCCGGCGACGCTCCCGGAGGTTTCCAGCTGGGCACGCCGCGTCCGCAGATCACGCTCTACTTCGTGTACGCGGGACAGCTCAGCCCGGTGCAACGTGCCTGGGCGAGGGACGCGACCCCCACGACGGTGCTGACGGAACTGTTCGGCGGCCCGACTCGTACGGAAGAACAAGAGGGCTTCTACTCGATGCTCTCGCCCGGCCGGCACGTCACGGTCGACACCTCGGCCCAGCCGGTGACCGTGACCGTCTCCGAATCGATGAAACTGCTGTATCCCGTCGGCCTGCAGCAGGTGGTCTGCACCGTGTCCGCGTCGCTGGCGGCGTCCGGGCAGCCGGTCGGCAAGGGGATCACTGTGGTCGCCTCGGACACCAAGCTCGAATCCCTGTACTGCAACTAGCCTTCCGGCACGAACCCGCGCACGACCCGCTCGACGATCCCCAGCATGGCTTCCGTCGCGCTCTCCCCCGGCGGCACCCGCCGCAACGCCGCCTCCAACGCGCCGAACACCGCACCGGTCAATCCAGCCGCCTCGACCCGGTCCAGCTGCGGCGCGCACGTCTCGTACAGCTTCTCCGCCCACCGATCGCCCACCGCCGCGTTGCGCAGCAGGTATCCCGCGCGCAACGCGGGCACCCCGGCCAGCAGCCGGGTGCGCACCTCGGTGAGCGGATGGTCCAGCGGAAAACTCCACGCGTCCGCCGTCACCAGTGCGTGGACGGTCCTGGTCACCATCTCCGCCACCGGCGTCCCCGGCTCCGCCGCGGCGAAGACCCCGTCCACCACCTCGTCGTAAAGATGCTGGTCAGCGAAGACGACGTCCTCTTTGGCGGCGAAGTAGTTGAAGTACGTCGCCGGGGACACCTTCGCCCGCGCGGAGATCTCGGCGACGGTCGTGCCGTCGTAGCCCTGCTCGTCGAACAGCGTGAGCGCCGCCTCGATCAGCGCCTGGCGGGTCCGCCGCTTCTTCTCTTCCCGCAACCCGGTCATGGCGTGAATCTTAGCGTTACTCTAAACTTAGAGAGTCTCTAAGATTGGAGGTCCCGATGGAACGGACCGGATGCGTGGTCGCCGGGGGCGGTCCGGCAGGCGTGATGCTGGGCCTGCTGCTGGCCCGGGCCGGGGTCGAGGTGGTGGTGCTGGAGAAGCACCGCGACTTCCTGCGGGACTTCCGCGGCGACACCGTGCACCCGTCGACGCTGCGCCTGCTGGACGAACTGGGCCTCGGCGCCCGGTTCGCCGCGCTGTCCCGTTCGGTCCTGGAACGGATGAAAATGGAGATCGGCGAGGAAACGGTGATCGCCGCCGACTTCAGCAGGCTGCGCGGCCCGCACAAGCACATCGCGATGGTCCCGCAAGCCGAATTCCTGGGCCTGCTGGCCGAAGCCGGTGCGGCCGAACCGAAATTCACCCTGCGCATGGGCGCTTCTGTTACCTCTCTGCGCCGCGAAGGCGGACGCGTCACGGGCGTCAACTACCGCGATGACAGCGGTGC
Organism: Amycolatopsis sp. Poz14; assembly: GCF_006704225.1. Classification (NCBI taxonomy): domain Bacteria; kingdom Bacillati; phylum Actinomycetota; class Actinomycetes; order Pseudonocardiales; family Pseudonocardiaceae; genus Amycolatopsis; species Amycolatopsis sp. Poz14. The sequence goes on along the minus strand of NZ_JACLHD010000001.1, from coordinate 4,344,399 downwards.
CATCGCCGCACTCGAAGCCCCGCTCACCGTGGGCTGCGACGGACGCTGGTCGAAAGTGCGCCAAGAACTCGGCCTCGCATTGCGGGAGACAGACGTCCCGATGGACGTCTGGCAGGTGCGAGTGCCGAAAGCCGGACCGGGCGAACAGGGGGTGTTCGCCCGGTTCGGCCCCGGATACGCCTCGGTGACCATGGACCGCGGCGATTACTACCAGACCTCGTACCTCATCCCGCGAGGCCAAGACGCCCGCCTGCGTTCTGGCCCGATCGAAGACTTCCGCTCACGCCTGGCCGAGTTGTTCGGCTGGACGCCCGCGCAGGTATCCGCCGTCCGCTCGTGGGACGACGTGAAGTTGCTGGAGGTGACCATGGGCCTGCTGCCGCGCTGGCACGCCCCCGGCGCGTTGTGCATCGGCGATGCAGCCCACCCGATGTCGCCGGTTGGCGGTGTCGGGGTGAACCTGGCCGTGCAAGACGCCGTCGCCACCGCACGACTCCTCGCGGAACCGTTGCGGCGCGGGGAAGTTCCGGTGTCCCGCCTGGCCGCCGTACGCCGCCGCCGGTTGTTGCCGACTGTCGCGGTGCAGTCGAGTCAGCGGGGTGAACACGAAATGCTGCTGCGTCCCGCACTCGCCGGGACGCTGGACCGCTTACCCGCGCCGATGCGGGTGGTGCAACGATTCCCGGCGCTTTCCGGGGTGACTGCTTACCTTGGCGGCGTTGGGCTGCGGCCGGAACACGCCCCTGCTTTCGCCCGACGGTCTGGTGTGGACAGTCACGCTGGCTGACCGTTTGGCGGTCCGGTGCGGTGCCGTTGGGGGTTTGCGGCACCGCACCGGATTTGCTGTTCCGGTGGGCGGCACCGGACGCACTGCCTTGTTGAACGGTGCCGCACAGAACTCAGCGCCTTGTTGGCCGGTGCCGCACCGACTCGCTGCCTTGTCGGACGGGGCCGCACCGAACTGGCTGCCTTGTCGGACGGGGCCGCACCGAAGCGTGCTCCAGCCTCAGCCATCGCAGCGGGAAGCTCCGCCGAGCCGCAGCGTCGCCAACCAAGACTGCGCTGGCTTCCCGCAACGCCGGATTCCTCTTCCATCGCAGCGGTTCCGGCCCAGAACATGGTCCGGCCGCCCCTCTTCCGGAAGGGCAACCGCATCGCCCAACGGAGCCGCACCGTCAGCCAGCACACCACCGGCTTCCAGCACCGCCCCGGACTCACCCCTCGGCTAAACGGAACACGTCGCAGTTCACGGCAGCGAGCCGTCCGAACTCCGCCGGAGCAGCATCCGCACGGCTACCCCGGCGCTTCAACCACGCCGACCAGCGCTATCCCGCGCCGCTACGCCGGGTAAGCCCGCACCGATCGGGCGTCCTGCAACGCGCGAGCCCACCATTCGAGCTGGTCGAGCAAGGCCTTCGCCGCGGTCTCGACGGCAGGGTCGAGCGGTTCGCCGTCCTCCCCGAACCGCCCGTGGACCCCGTGGAAGCTCACGGTTTCGCGGATGGTGACCGCGTGCAGTTCGGCGAAGACCGGGCGGAGGTGCTCGACCGCGCGCAGCCCGCCGGAAATCCCGCCGTAGGACACGAACGCGACCGGCTTCGCGTGCCATTCGCCGCGGAACCAGTCGAGGACGTTCTTGAGCGCGGCCGGGTAGCTGTGGTTGTACTCGGGCGTGATCACGACGAACGCGTCCGCCGCTTCGAGCCGGGCAGCGACGGGCGCGGCCCCCTCGCCGTTCATCGCGAGCGGCAGCGAGATCTCGGCGACGTCGAGGACGTCGACCTCGAACCCGCCGTGGCGGTCGGCCTGGCGGGAGAACCAGCGGACGACCGTGGGGGCGAACCGCCCTTCCCTGGCGCTGCCCACGAGCACAGCGAGCCGGACGGGAGCTTCGGACACGTTTTTCTCCTTTTTTCCGGGGCGGAACAGGTTTCCCGCCTCCGGAAAGGAGTCTCGAACTTCAAGCTCCCTTTAAGTCAAGCTATGCTGTGCGCATGGCGAAAACGGAGCTGCCCGAACTGACCGTGGGCGAACTCTCCCACCGCAGCGGCGTACCCGCGTCGGCCCTCCGGTTCTACGAGGACGAGAACCTGATCCAAAGCAGGCGCACCGCGGGCAACCAGCGCCGCTACCGCCGCGACACCCTGCGGCGGGTCACGTTCATCCGCATGTCGCAGCGGGTGGGCATGCCGCTGGCGCAGATCCGCGACGTGCTGGCCCTCCTCCCGGACGACCGCACCCCGACCCGCGCCGACTGGTCCCGCATCTCGTCCTGCTGGCGCTCCGACCTGGACCAGCGCATCCGCCAACTGGAACAACTCCGCGACCAACTGAACGACTGCATCGGCTGCGGCTGCATGTCCCTGGCCAAATGCCGCCTGGCCAACCCAGAAGACCGCCTAGGCCAAGACGGCCCCGGCCCGCGCCGACTGCCGGACCACCGGGGCACCGGATTCGAGTGAGACCGCTCGGCAGCTGACTCCGGGAGGTTGGCTGGCTGCTCGGCCGAGGCTTCTTCGCGTGGGACTGCGGGGGTTCTCCGCGGGACTGCACCTCCGCGAGGCCGCGTCCGCTTCGGCTACCAGCCCAGTGTTCACGGCGCACTCTCACCGCGCACTTCAGCAACCAGCTCGCTGCACGCTCTCACTGCGCGTTGGCCAGCAACCCGCCTCTCACCGCACATCCTCACCTCCCTCGCCACTCCCGCTCTCGCCGCGCGCTCGCCTCAGCGACGAGCCAACTTTCACCACATGCCATCACCACGCCTGCTTCAGCCGCCAGCCCCGCTCTCGCTTCACGCTCGCACCTCAGTCCGCAGTCCCGCTCTCGCCGCACGCGCGGACTGCACCCACCTCAGCCACCGGCCGTTCTCTCACCACATCCCCTCACCACACCCGCCAGTCCTGCACCCGCCGTGCGCTCGCACGGCACCCACCTCAGCCACCAGCCCCGCTTTCGCCACGCGGCCTCGCCAGTCCTGCTCACGCCGCACGCTCGCACGGCGGCCGCCTCAGCCACCCTCCGCTCTCTCGCCACCTTTCCTCGCCGCACCCGCCTCAGCCGCCAGCCCTGCTTTCGCCACGTGCCCTCGCCCGCACCCGCCAGCCCCGCTCTCGCACCGCACCCGCCTCAGCCACCGGTTCCGCTCTCGCCGCGCGCTCGCACCACGCCCGCCGCACCCGCCAGTCCCACTCTGACCACGCGCCCTCATCGCGCATTGGCCAGCATGCGTCGCCATCACTCCCTCGGCCCGCCGGGCGAACTGTGCGGCGGCTCGTAGGTCAGGTACAGAGCGAGAGAGCAGCGACGGTGCGCGTGTTCCGCGACGCGAGCTCCCAGGTCAGCCGGTCACTCGCTCAGCGCGTCAGTCGCTCCAGGTCATCCCAGCAGCAACCCCCTCACGTAGGCGGCCTGTCCGGCGTGTTGCAGGTCGTCGGAGAGCACGCTGACCAGCCGGACGCCAAGCGTGACCGGCGGGTTCCAGCCTTCGTCGACCACGCGGTCCAGTGCCGTCCCGTTGAGGCTGGTCACCCACGAAACCGTGTGCTCGTGCACGGCGTCGTAGTAGCCGGTGAGCAAATCCGGCGACTTCGGCTGGACCTTGGCCACGTCGTCGCTGCTGTGCCCGTAACCGATGTCGCCGGCGGGAAACGGCAGGGCGAATTTCTCGCGCCAGTCCTGTGCCGTCCAGAACTGGTCGGTGCCCGCGACGTCCGCGACGTGGTCGTCCTGCACCCGCGCCAAATGCCACACCAGCCAGCCGATCGAGTTGGCCTCCGGGCCGGGGCGCGCCGCCAGTTGCTCCGCGGTCAGCCCGTCGACTGCCTGGTGCACCACTTCCCGCACCCGGCCGAATCCGTCCACGAGCAGATCGGCCACATTCATCTCGCGCTCCTCTTCGTCGTCGTGCGCTTGCCTCGATCATGCCTCGAAGATCCGCTTGTGCCCAGCACTGTGACTCGAGCGGCGCGAGGGGTCCATTCGCACCAGATCGAACGGCCTCGGCACGGAAAATCCGTTGACTACCAGCGGTGACCGCAACTGTCCACTTCGGACCTGACGCGCGCGGCCAGCGGCAGGTAGACTCCGGCGCGAGAGCGATCTGCACGCCGACGACGCGAACGGAGGGACCCGTGGCGGTCACCGCGCCCCGAGCCCTGCCCGGGTTCGACAACATCGCCGGCATCGCGATTCCCGCCTGGGCGGGCATGGTGATCGCCGCCGCCTGCGCGATTTCGGCGATCACGGTGCTGCTGGTGATCCTGCGCAACCGGCGGAAGTAGTTCACGCAGCGCGTTCGCTGCGATATCCGGCGGATCTCACGTGCGGCAGTGCGGAATCCTGCGCCAGACCGGGAGGATCATCGGTCCGCGCGCGTGAACCGGCTGGTGATGACGTGGTCCTTGGCCGGTCCGGTCACCACCCATTCCTGCTCCCACTGGCGAGCGTCTAGCACGCGGTACGCCCCGCGATACCAGTCGGCGGCGCACGGATGATCGGCTGTCCACTCGCCGGTCGCCAGGTCCACGTCGTGGAAAAACCCGCCGTGGTCGAAGTGGACCGCGGCGCGCGAGCCGCCGGACGGACGGTAGTGCAGAGTCCGGACAAATGGTCCGCGATGCGCTCCGAGCTGCAGCTCTCCTGACTCCCGATAGACGAGCACCCCGTCCTCGCAGGTGAACGTCGCCCGGCCGCTCGCCTCGCCCAGCGCCGCTCCGTCGACGTCGACGATTTCGCGCGCGAGCTGCCATTCGCCGGAGAAATACCCGGTCAGGTCATCGATCGGAAAAGCCACGGATCCCATTGTGCGCCTCCGGTCCGCGGGCGAGGGGCACCGGGACTGTCGTCTCGACACCGTCTGTCACGGGGGTGGCGTGAAGGGTCCCGTCATCCCCGGTGTCACCAGTCGCCAGGCTGTTTACCCTGTGCGACCGGGCCCGTCGCGAACGCCGAAAACGGCCGGTGCGATGGGGACTCTCGCGCCGAACCCGGCGGGGCAGGCTCGCCCGGACGGCTCGCCGCCCTAGAATCGGCCGCGTGGCGCACCCCGATCTGGCCGAGCAGGCCACCCGTTCCCCCGCTCTCGAGACCTTGCAGCGCGTCTTCGGCTACGACGCGTTCCGCGGCGACCAGGCGGAGATCGTCGAGCACGTGATCTCCGGCGGCGACGCGCTGGTGCTCATGCCCACCGGCGGCGGGAAATCGCTGTGCTACCAGATCCCGTCGCTGGTGCGCCCCGGCGTCGGCGTGGTGATCTCGCCGCTCATCGCGCTGATGCAGGACCAGGTCGACGCGCTGCGCAACGTCGGCGTGCGCGCCGGATTCCTCAACTCCACCCAGGATTTCGCGCAGCGGCAGGAGGTGGAGGAGGCGTTCGTCGCGGGCGAACTGGACCTGCTCTACCTCGCGCCCGAACGACTGTCGGTCGAATCCACCGTGCGGCTGCTCGACCGCGGTAAAATCGCCCTGTTCGCGATCGACGAAGCGCACTGCGTCTCCCAGTGGGGCCACGATTTCCGCCCCGACTACCTGATGCTGTCGTCGCTGCACGAACGCTGGCCGGACGTGCCCCGAATCGCGCTCACCGCCACCGCGACCGAGGCCACGCACAAGGAAATCTCGCAGCGGCTCGGCCTGGACGGCGCGAAGCATTTCGTCGCGAGCTTCGACCGGCCCAACATCCAGTACCGGATCGTCCCGAAGAACTCGCCGCAGAAGCAGCTGCTCGACCTCCTCCGCACCGAGCACCAGGGCGACGCCGGGATCGTCTACTGCCTGTCGCGCGCATCGGTGGAGAAGACGGCGGATTTCCTGGTGCAGAACGGAATCCGGGCAGTGCCGTACCACGCCGGGCTCGACAAGTCGACTCGCGCGGCGAACCAGGCGAGGTTCCTGCGCGAGGACGGGCTCGTCGTGGTCGCCACGATCGCGTTCGGCATGGGCATCGACAAACCGGACGTCCGGTTCGTCGCCCACCTCGATCTGCCGAAGTCCGTGGAAGGCTATTACCAGGAAACCGGCCGCGCGGGCCGCGACGGGCAGCCGTCCACCGCCTGGCTCGCGTACGGGCTGCAAGACGTGATGCAGCTGCGCAAAATGATCGACAAGTCCGAGGGCGACGAGATGCATCGCCGCCTGCAAGCCCGGCACCTGAACGCGATGCTGGCGCTGTGCGAGACGGTCGAATGCCGGCGCACGCAGATCCTCGCGTACTTCGGGCAGTCCGGCCAGCCGTGCGGGAACTGCGACACCTGCCTGGCCCCGCCGGAACGCTGGGACGGCACCATTCCCGCGCAGAAACTACTGTCCACAGTGGTCCGTCTGCGCAACGAGCGGCGGCAGAGTTTCGGCGCCGGCCAGATCATCGACATCCTGCTGGGCAAGACGACGCCGAAGGTCACCCAGTTCCAGCACGACACGCTGAAGGTCTTCGGCATCGGCACCGAACTGCGCGAACCGGAATGGCGCGCGGTGGTGCGGCAGCTGCTGGCGCGCAACCTGCTCGCGGTCGAGGGCGATTACGGATCGCTGGTGCTGACCGAAGGTTCGACCGCGGTGCTGAACGGTTCCCAGGAAGTGCAACTGCGCCGCGAACCGGAACGCCCGGCGCGCGCCCCGCGCACGTCCCGCCGCACGCCAGCCGCTCCGATCGACATGCCCCCAGAGGCGGAACCGGTGTTCGAGCGCCTGCGTGCCTGGCGCGGGGCGACGGCGAAGGAACAGGGCGTCCCGGCGTACGTGATCTTCCACGATGCGACGCTGCGCCAGATCGCCGCGATGATGCCGACGACGCTCGACAAACTGGGCACGGTGAGCGGGGTCGGCGAGAGCAAGCTGGCCAAGTACGGGGAGGGTGTGCTGGCGGTGCTGGCCGAGGAGTGAGGCTGGCCGGAAGAACAGGCGGCGTCCCCTCGACAGTCGTCCCTGCTAAGCAGCTTCAGAACGTTCCGCCTGGCGATGCCGCTGCCCGGAAGGCTTGGTTCGTGCTCGTACCAAGCGTTCCGGGCAGTACATTGCGGGGATGGCGTGGGGTTTGAGCGAGCTGATCGCGAAGCACGACGTACCGGGCGCGCAGGTCGCGGTGCTGGCCGACGGCGAGATCCGGGACGAGGCCGCGGGCGTGCTGAGCCTCCGCACGCGAGTCGAGGCCACGACCGACTCGGTGTTCAAGATCGGTTCGATCACCAAGATCTGGACCGCCACCCTGGTCCAGCAGCTGGTGAACGACGATCTGCTCGACCTCGACCGCCCTCTTCACGCCTACCTGCCCGGGTTCCGGCTGAGCGACCCGGCGGCCACTGAAACCCTGACCGCCCGCCACCTGCTCACCCATACCGGCGGGGTCGACAGCAACCACCTCGTCGACACCGGACGCAACGACGACGCGATCGAGAAGTTCGTCGCTGCCCTCGCCGACGCGGCTCATCTCTTTCCCCCGGGCCGCGTTTTCTCCTACTCCAACAGCGGATACGCCGTGCTCGGCAGGCTGGTCGAAGTCTTGCGCGGCAGGACCTTCCACGACGTGCTCCGGGATCGATTAGCGACGCCGCTGGGACTTTCCACCCTCGCCTCCGACACTTACGAAGCGATCCTGCACCGCACCGCGGTCGGCCACGTCGAGACCGAAGGAAGACTCGCGCCGACGAAGAGCTGGGCAGTCCGCTATTTCTCCACGCCCAGCGGCTCGCACCTCGCGATCAGTGCCCGCGATCTGCTGGAGTTCGTTCGCCTGCACCTCGCCGACCACACGCTCGCGGGACTGCGCGAACCCCAGCTCGAATCCGTCCCCGACTTCGGCGGCGGCGTCCTCGGCTGGGGGCTCGGCTGGATGCTCTACCGCGACGGCGTCGTCGGCCACACCGGCGTCTCCAAAGGCCAGAAGGCTTTCCTGCGCGTCGTCCCCTCGGCCGGGGTGGCGATGGCCGTCCTGACCAACAGCGCGGGCGCCGAACCTCTGGCCCACGAACTCTTCAGCACGGTGCTCCGGGACCTCGCCGGCGTCGAGACGGCACCGCTTCCCGTACCGCCCGCGAAATCCGTTCCCCTCGACGTGGACCGGATGTGCGGCACCTACCGCACCACCTCGGACGACATCACTCTGACCGTCGACAACGATCGAGCGTTCCTCACTTACCGTCCCCGCAAGGAGACCGCCGCATCGCGGCACGGCAAGCCAGCGCGGCGCGTCGAGGTGGTCCGCCTCGACGACCACGCGATCATCACCGCCGAACCGAAGTTCGACGGCCACCAGGTCTGGTCACTGATCGGCTCCGACGCGCGCGGCCGCGCGCGCTTCCTGCACAACGGAGCCGCCGCCTACCGAGTCGATTGATCTTCACGCGACCCGGCACGGCCCTGCGGAAGGTGCGCGAACCCGGGTCCCAGCCAGCAGCGTCACTCAGCCGTCCGAGGACGCGTGGTGTCCGAGACCTTCCGCACCGCGCCGGCGATCTGCGAGTGATACCGCCCGTTGGTCTTCTCGTCCACGAAGCGCGCCGCCTTTCCCACGGCCTCGTTGACCTTCTGCGGGTTGTTCCGCACATACGACACCGCGCCCGCGGCACCGGCCAGCATGGTGAGTTTCTTCATCAAAGCCATCGCGCACAGCCTTCCCCTGCGGAAACATCCGTCACCTTCTCAACGCCGCCACGCCGCCGCGAGTTCCCCCGGGGAAACTTGGGTGACAGGAGGTGCCGAAGGCAGGCATCATCCGACGCGTGCGCGATCTTTCGGCCCTTCCCAAGGTGCATCTCCACGTCCACCTCGAGAGCACAGTCCGCCCGGGGACGCTCAAGGAGCTCGCGGCTGTCCACGGAGTCGAAGTGCCGCACAAACCGGCCGCGTTCAACGGGTTTCGGGCGTTTGCCGATCGCAACAGTCTCACTCGGTCGTGTCTGCGCGCGGCGGAAGACTTCGAGCGGATCGCGCGTGAGTTCTGCGCGGACGAAGCCGCGCAGGGGACTCGGTACGTCGAGGTTACGTTCACCGCCGCGTCGCATGGGGAACGGCTCGGGGATCTTGAACTGCCGCTCGACGCGGTCCGCAAAGGACTGACGGAGGGCGGAAAAGAGCATGGGCTGCAATGGCGATTGGTCCTCGATCACTCGCGACGCAGGTCAGTCGAGCGGGCGATGAAGACCTTGGAACTCGCCAAGCAGCATGAAGAGGTCGTCGCGATCGGGATGGCGGGCGAGGAAAGGCATTCGCTCGCTCCGTTCCGGGAGGTGTTCGTCCGGGCGCGGGAGGCGGGAGTGCACCTCGTTCACCACGCGGGCGAGGACGCCGGGCCGGAGAGCATCCGTGAGGCGATTGAAATCGGTGGCGCGGAGCGTATCGGCCACGGGATCCGCATTGTCGAGGATCACGAACTGACCGCCCAGGTCGCGGAAAGCGGGATCGCACTTGAGGTGTGTCCGTCGTCGAACGTCACGCTCGGGTTGGTGCCGACGCTTCCGCGGCACCCGCTCCCCCGGTTGATCGAGGCGGGGCTTCGGGTCACGCTCAACACGGATGTCCCGGACGTCACGGGCACCACCATCACCGACGAATTCACTCGGGCGAGGGAAGTTTTCGGGTACGACGACGCGACCTTGGCGCGGCTGGCCCGCAACGCGGTCGAGGCATCGTTCGCACCGGAGGAGACCAAAGTGTTGCTGCGCAAGGAGATTAACGACTGGCTCAGGTCGGCAGAAGGCGCGTGACGAGCACGCCCAGCTGCTGCGCGTTCCGGCATTCGTGCATCTCCACCAGGTCCGCGTAGTCCGGCGCGGCCGAATCGCCGGTCCCCCACAGGGATCGGCGTTCGGGATTCAGCCAGTGGACGTGCCGGGCACGCGAGCGGATCGCGCGGACGGCCTCGAGATTCGGGTCGCCGCCGTTCGTCCGGGCGTCGCCCAGGATGAGGACCGACGTTCGCGGGCCGACGGCGTCGAGCCAGTGCGAAGTGAATTGTCCTAGTGCGCGGCCGTAATCGCTGTGGCCGTCCCAGCGGACGACTGCGGCTTCGCTGAGCATCCGCGCGCCCAGCTGTTCGGGATCGGCGGCGCCGGTGTCCACGAGATGTGTTACCTCGTCGGTGCTGTCGACGAAGCCGAAGACGCGGATCTTGCTGAACTGGTCCCGCAAAGCCTGCACCAGCAGCATCGTGAAGTTCGCGAAACCCGCCACCGAACCGGAAAGGTCGCACAGGAGGATGATTTCCGGGCGGCCGGGACGCCGGTGCCGGTAGGCTGGACGCAAGGGCACGCCGCCAGTGGAGAGTGAACGACGCAGCGTTCGGCGCAAGTCGATCTGGCCGCGTGTGGTGCGTTTGCGGCGTGCGGCAAGCCTGGTGGCGAGTTTCCGGGACAGCGGCTGGATCGTGCGCCGCAGTTCGGCCAATTGCGTGCGGCTGGCCAGAAGAAAGTCGACGCGGTCGGCGGCGGGCGCGATCGCGTGCTTGGCGATCCGTTCGCGGCCCCGGACCTCGGCGGCCCGGCGGCGGGCTTCGGTGCGCACCCGGCCGCGGAAACCCTCGACGCGGCGGCGGATTTCGTCGCGGGTGAGCCGGTCGGTGAACTCGTCCGGGGCGCCCGCGGCACGCATCGCGGCCAGCACCTGGGCGATGAGCGTCTGCGGTTGCAGGCGGTCCAGCGTCTGGTGCGCCGAATACCCGCCGCCGGGGCCGGTTCCCACGCCGTACTGGCCCAGCAGGTCCACGGCGAGTCCGGCGAGCTGGTCCAGCGCCTGGTCGTCGCCTTCGGCCAGGGCGGCGGCGAGCGCTTCCCGCAGCTCTTCCCGGTCCCGCGGCGGGTTTTCGCGCGCAAGCTCCGGGGCGCCGACGCCGGCCGGGAAGTACAGGTCGAACGCGGCGTCGAACACCGTGCGCTGCCCGCCCCGGCGGACCAGCGCGGCGGCGAGCCCTTCGCGGACCAGTTCGCGGTCGTCCAGGCCGAGCACCTCCAGCGCGGCCGCCGCGTCGGCCGTCTCCCCCGGACCGGCCGGGATGCCTTGCGCCCGCAAGGCCCGCACGAACTCGGCGAGCCGTCCGGTCAGGCCCGGCGCGGCGGTCACGACGCGTCCAGCACCTGGTCGAGACGCAGCCCGGCCCCGGCCTTCGCGATGTCGTCCTGGTGCTTCAGCACGACGCCGAGGCTTTCGCGCACCACCCGTTCGTCGAGCGCGCCCGCGCCGAGCTCCAGCAGCGTGCGCGCCCAGTCGACGGTCTCCGCCACCGACGGCAGTTTCCGCAGGTCCATCGCCCGCAGCGCGGCGATCACCCGCACCACCGAATCCGCCAGCGCGGCCTCGATGCCGGGCACCTTGAGCCGGACGATCTCGCGTTCCAGGTCCTCGTCCGGGAAATCGATGTGGAGGAACAGGCACCGCCGCCGCAGCGCCTCGGACAGCTCGCGCGTCGCGTTCGACGTCAGCACCACGAACGGCTGCTGCGTCGCGGTGATCGTGCCGAGTTCGGGCACGGTCACCTGGAAATCGCCGAGCACCTCCAGGAGCAGGCCCTCGATCTCGACGTCGGCCTTGTCCGTTTCGTCGATCAGCAGCACGGTCGGCTCGGTGCCGGAGATCGCGGTGAGCAGCGGGCGGCGCAGCAGGAATTCCTCGCCGAAGATGTCGGTGCGCGCCTCGTCCCACGTCTCGTCGCGGCCCGCGGTGATCCGCAGCAGCTGCTTCGCGTGGTTCCACTCGTACAGCGCGCGGGCCTCGTCGATGCCCTCGTAGCACTGCAACCGCACCAGCCGCGAGCCGGTGACCTCGGCGACCGCCGTCGCCAGCGCGGTCTTGCCGACCCCGGCCGGGCCCTCGACCAGCAGCGGCTTCCCCAGCCGGTCGGCGAGGAACACCGTGGTCGCGACCGCGGTCGACGCGAGGTACCCGGCCTCGGCCAGCTGCGCCGACACGTCGTCGACGGACGAGAAAAACCCGGTGCCCACGTGGCCTCCTAAGCGATCGCTCACCCGCACTGTACTGGGCGGCGGACGCCAACGGCTTCCTGCCGACCAGACATCGGATCTAAGCGCGCTCACCACCTAGAAGACACACGGAAATCCCGAGATTCCTCCGACGTATGCCGGAGCCGGTTCACGGCAGGCTCGGAATGACCTGGTCCACCAGCCGTTTCGCGACCGGGCAGGACCCTTCGTTGCTCACGGACCGGTCGAGGTACCAGATGCGCACCGCCGAGTCCGTGCCCGGGATCTGGACCTGGTAACGGCAGCCGCCGCCGGCTTTCGTGGTGTCCTTCCGGACTTCGTGCCCGCTCTGGGTGCTCGATTCGCTGTGCCCGCTCCAGTCCTCCGCCTCGCCGAGCTCCAGCGTCGCGGCCAGGTCGCCGCCGGTCAGCTTGCCCGACGGCGGGTTCCACTCGGTGCGGCAGCCGCCGACGCCTCCCGACGCCCCGGAGTCCGCCAGCTTGTACTCGCTGTGCTGCGGGTCGATCGGCGTGCCCCGCGCGGCGGTCGCCAGCAACTCGCAGGCGTTCGTTTTCGCGAACGTCTCCTCCGGGCCGGCGCCGCCGCATCCCGCCACCGAGACGGCGACCGCCAGCACGGGCACGAGCCGCTTAATCATTGCCATGGAACCCCTGCCACGCGTCCTCTTCGTCGTCGAACTCGCGACCGGCCGCCTTGTCCGGGCGGACACTGCCCGATTCCGAGACGGCGTGCGGCGATTTCAGCCCCGCGTTGCCGAACGCGGCTTCGATGTCCTCCTGGATGTTGGCCGTGCCGGCGTTGTCCAGCGCGCTGGCGTTCGGGGTCGCCGAGATCATCGCGCCGCCCTGGACGCGCAGGGTCAGGTAGCCGAAGCTTCCGCGCACCTCACGCGGCGCTTCGGGCTCCGCCGCCGAAGCGCGTTCTCGCTGCTGCCGGAGCCGTTCGTTCTCGTTGCGCTCCCGGCTGGCCCTGGCTGCCGCGACCACTTCGTCGAGCGTCGGGACCACCACGGGACCGTCCGCGTCGCCCGGGGCCTCGGCGGGCGGCGGTTCCGAAGCCAGGCGTTCGGATCTGGCCTGCACCGCCGCGTCTAGCGCGGACAGGTACGCCTCCGTCAGCGCTTCGCCGAGGAAAGCCGGCTCGACCCGGTCTTTCCAGTGGTCCAGGACCGTCGCCTCGACCAGCTTGAGGTCCTCGTCCAGCGTGATCGTGACGACGCCGGTCCGGTCGGACGCGCGGAAACCGCGCGCGTGCCCGGTGCCGACCAGCACGGGTTCGGCGACGGTCGGCAGTGCCTGCGGCTCCGGGGCCCGATCGAGCCGTGCACTGATGTCCCGAAGTGCTTCCAGCCCCGCGTCGAGCGTGTTCGCCGAGGCGACCGGATCGGTCATTGTCGTTCCTCCGTGCGGCTAGCCGGCCAGGCTCGGCCATTTGTCGTGCGGGAATTCCGCGGCGTCGTACTGGATGCTGGTGGCGTCGCGCGTGCGCCCGACCGCCTCGCTGTACATCTCGACCACCTTGGTGAGCCGCTGCCCCGCGGTGGTGACGAGCTTCTCGACGAGTTTGCCCGCTTCCCCGATGGCTTCCAGCGCGCCGACGATCGTCCCGGCCTCGACCAGAACGGCGACGAACTCCCCCGCGATGGCGGCGAAGGCGTCGCCGAGTTCCTTCACGAACATGATGTTCGCCTTGGCGATGTCGAGCAGCCAGCTGCTGATGTTGTCCGCTTTGGTCTTGATCGCGCCCAGCGCGGCGTGCTGCAGGTCGACGGCGTCGTTGTACGCGTTCCGGGCCGCGCCTTCCCAGTACCCGAAGTTCGCGTCCGGGTGTTCCTTGACGACGCCCTGGAGCTGGGACGCGGGACGCTGGGCGTCCTCCAGCCAGGAGAACCCCTGGACGATGATCGAGACGATCGGGGTCGAATGCTCCAGGATCTTCTTGATGTCCTCGACGATCTTCGTCAGCTTCTCGCTGAGCGCCTTCATTCCCCGGTCGAAGGCGATGACCGCCGGGCCCAGGACGTACCGCCACGCGGAGTCCGCCCATTTGCCGACGAACTCCCGGAACCCGTTGACCATGTCGTTGACCCACTGGACCAGCTGGTCGATCAGTTTCTTGAACTCGGCGGTGGTGCTTTCCGCGTCCTCGCTCACGAGCCGCCCTCCGGGATCTTCTTCGACCAGTCCTTGAGGTCGAGTTCGACGATTTCTTCGTTCTGGTCGTAGGTGTTGGCCGCCTTGACCAGCACGTCGCCGATGTGGCCCATGTCCGCGCCCGCCGTGGAGAGTTTCTGCTCCATGAACTGCTGGAGCTTGTCGTAGGCGGATTTGTCGATCGCGGCGACCCCGGCGGTGAGGAGGAAGTTCACGCCGTCGCCGATCCAGAACGCCGAGATGTCGAGCGTCATGCCGGAAACCGCCGTGTGCACGCCGGCGATCTTCTCCGCGTGCGGATCCCACTTCTTCGCTTCGGTGCGCAAAGCGCCGGTGATGACCTTGTAACCGGCCATGCGTTCCTCCCTCGTTCGCCGTCGGGCTGCCCGGCCGTGACGGGCGCCACAGCCCGCATAGTACGGAGCCAAATGGGATGTCGCGCGCAAAACCGCCTTTTGCCACCGATCAGGAGGTCACCGGCAGTGTGCGGGCTCCGGCGGCGGGTCGCGGGCTAGCATCGCGGCGTGACTTACGCTGCCGCTGACGCCCGTTACGACTCGATGCCCTACCGCCGCTGCGGGCGCAGCGGCCTGAAGCTGCCCGCGATCTCGCTGGGGCTGTGGCACAACTTCGGGAACGACCGCCCGCTCACCGTCCAGCGCGACATCGTCCGGCGCGCCTTCGACCTCGGCATCACGCATTTCGACCTGGCCAACAACTACGGCCCGCCCTACGGCAGCGCCGAGGAGAACTTCGGCCGGCTGCTGGCCAGCGACCTGAAGCCGTACCGCGACGAGCTGGTCGTCTCCACCAAGGCCGGCTACGACATGTGGCCCGGCCCGTACGGCGAATGGGGTTCGCGGAAGTACCTGCTGGCCAGCCTCGACCAGTCGCTCGGGCGGATGGGCCTGGACTACGTCGACATCTTCTACTCGCACCGCTTCGACCCGGAGACGCCGCTGGAGGAGACCGTCGGCGCGCTCGACCGGGCGGTCCGGTCCGGCAAGGCGCTGTACGTCGGGATCTCGTCCTACAACTCCGCGCGGACCGCGGAAGCCGCGCGGTTGCTGCGCGAACTGGGCACGCCGCTGCTGATCCACCAGCCGTCGTATTCGATGTTCAACCGCTGGACCGAGACGGACGATCTGCTCGGGACGCTGGAGCAGGCCGGGGCCGGGTGCATCGCGTTCTCGCCGCTGGCGCAGGGCTTGCTGACCGACAAGTACCTTTCCGGGGTGCCCTCGGATTCTCGTGCGGCGCAAGGGAAATCGCTGAACCCGGACACGATCACCGAGGAGAAGCTCGCCAAGATCCGGGCGCTGGGCGAGATCGCGGCGCGGCGCGGGCAGACGCTGGCGCAGCTCGCGCTGGCGTGGGCGCTGCGGGATCCGCGGATGACGTCGCTGGTGATCGGGGCCAGCAGCGTGAAGCAGCTGGAGGACAACGTCGCCGCGCTGGACAACCTGTCGTTCACCGCGGAGGAGCTGGCCGAGATCGACCAGAACGCCACCGAAGAAGGCATCAACATCTGGAAGCGGTCTTCCGACGGATGACCCGGCACGGCCGGAGGCGAGGGCTACCCGAGCCTCCGGCCGAACTCGCCGTAGACCGTCTCCCCGGTCAGAAACGCTTGGTGCGCCAGCGCGATCCGCCGTGCCTTCGAGGGCCGCAATTGCGTTTGCGCGGCCTCGAGGTCAAGAAACTCGAACCGGCTCACCTCGTCCGTTGCCAGGCGGATGGCGCCGATCTGCTCGCGGCTCAGCACGCCGCCGTCGAAGACGAATTGCAGGCTGTCCCGCCAGACTCCGTGCGCAGGCAGCCAATCGACCACGAGGAGACGCCCCACCGGCACTTCGATGCCGAGTTCCTCGCGGACCTCCCGACGGCACGCCGCCAACGGTGATTCGCCGTCTTCGACCAAGCCGCCCGGGATTTCCAGGAACGGCTTGTAGGTCGGGCAGACGAACAGGATCCGGCCGTGTTCGTCTCGGACGAGCGCTCCCGCGGCCGCGTTCTTGCGCGGAAACCGTTCGGCGATGCCCGGGTTGAACTCGGCCTCCGGTTCGCCCTCGTCCCGAAGATCGCGCGCGAAAACCGCGTCGTCGCCGCAATGGCGGGCCCGGCTGTCAGTCATGATCAGCCGCGGGCCGCGCGGATCGTCTCCGCCGCCCACTCCGCCCAATCGCGTTCCATCGCCGCGTAGCGCTTGCCCCACTCCAGCGCGAGGCGGCCGTACAGCGACGGATCGCTGTCGTCCCAGTCCACCGACGCGTCGATCGCCGCCAGTTCGTCGACCAGTCCCTCGGCGAAAGCCCCGTGCCTGCGCAGGAATCCGCGGGCCTCCTCCGGCGTGACCTCGCCCAGGAAGTACACCCGCAGCAGCATCTCGTTCCGCCGCGCCGCCGGCGGCCGCTCTTCCAGCAGCCACTTGCGCAGTTCCGACCGGCCGGCGTCGGTGATCGCGTACTCCTTGCGGCCGCGCGGGCCTTCTGCGGAGACCTCGATCAGGTCCGCGCTCTCGAGCTTGCCCAGTTCCCCGTACAGCTGGCTCTGCGTGGCCGTCCAGACGCTCGACATCGCCGTTTCGAAGCGTTTCAGCAGGTCGTAGCCGCTGCCGGGGGCAGTGGCGAGCAGCCCCAGCACCGCGTGTCGCAAGGTCATGCGCTCACCCTACCTTCCACTATTGACATGTGCACGCCGGACGTTCTAGCTTTGACATGTCACCACAGGAACGTGAGCGAGGGGCACCGATGAACTACCTGAAGAGTTTCCTTCCGTGGATCGCCTTCGCGGTCGTGTCGACGCAGGCCGACTGGCGCTGGTCCGGGCTGACCGGGCTGGTGCTCGCGGGCGGACTGCTCCTGCTCGAACGCCGGCGCGGCAAGGGCTGGGACACGCTGGTCATCGAGGTCTCCGCGGTCGTTTTCTTCGCGGCGCTGTCGATCTGGTCCTTCAGCGACCCGGCCTCGCCGCTCCGGGATTACGTCGGCGCGCTCACCGATCTGTGGCTCGCGGCGACCGCCTGGGGGTCGGTCGCCGCGAAACGGCCGTTCACCCTGGGAATCGCGAAAACGATGGTCCCGCCGGAAATCGCCGCGACCGCGGTGTTCCGCCGCGTCAACGTCGTCATCACCGCGGTATGGGCGGCCAGCTTCACGGTCGCCGGAATCGCCGAAGCCGTCCTGCTGCATTACGCGCCGCACGACACCGTCGGCTTGGTCGTCATCAAGGTGCTCGGCTTCGCGATTCCGATCTCGTTCACCATCCGCTATCCGCGCATCGTCCGGGCCCGTGCCCAGAAAGCCGCGTGAATCCATGACCACCACCGATTTCCACCTCAAGGGCCACTACGCCCCGGTCCACGATGAACTCACCGCCTACGACCTGCCGGTCACCGGTGCGCTGCCGCCGGAACTCACCGGCTGGTATCTGCGCAACGGGCCGAATCCGCGCCAGGACAGCGCGCATTGGTTCACCGGCGACGGAATGGTGCACGGCGTGCGGCTGGAAAACGGCCGCGCCGCTTGGTATCGCAATCGCTGGGTGCGCACCGAAAGCTTCGATCTTCCGGATCCGGCGCTCTACAACGCCGACGGAACCCGGAATCTCCGGTGGAGCGTCGCCAACACCCACGTCGTCAACCACGCGGGACGCACGCTCGCGCTCGTGGAATCCTCGCTGCCGTACGAAATCACCACGGATCTCGACACTGTCGGCGTCTACGATTTCGGCGGCAAGCTGGCCGATGCGATGACCGCGCATCCCAAGATCTGCCCGGAAACCGGCGAACTGCATTTCTTCGGCTACGGCAGCATCACCGCCCCGCACGTGAGCTACTACCGTGCCGACGCCGCCGGGGAACTCGTGGTGCAGCAGCCGATCGACGTTCCCGGGCTGACGATGATGCACGACTTCGCGCTCACCCGGCGGCACGTGGTGTTCTTCGACCTCCCGGTGGTGTTCGACCACGCGACCGACGGCGGGATCCCGTACCGCTGGAGCGACACGTACGGCGCGCGGCTCGGCCTGCTCAGCCGCGACCGGCCGGAGGACGGCGTGCGCTGGTTCGAAATCGACCCGTGCTACGTCTTCCACACCCTCAACGCGCACGACACCGCCGACGGCCGGATCGTGGTGCACGTCGTGCGGTACGGGCATCTGTCCAAGCCGGACGTCCCGAATCCGAAGGGCGTGCTGTGGCGGTGGACGATCGACCCGCGCGCGGGCACCGTCGCCGAGGATCTGCTCGACGACCGAGACGGCGAGTTCCCCCGCATCGACGACCGGCTCGCCGGGCTCGACGCTCGCTTCGGCCACGTCACCGGATGGCACAGCCCGGAAGGCCCGCTCGTGCTGCGCCGGTACGACCTGCACACGAACGCGTCGCGCGAGCACCTGTTCCCGGAAGGGCACATCCCGGGCGAAGCGGTTTTCGTACCGGCGGACGACCGTCCGGACGGCGCGGGCTGGCTGCTCGCCTACGTCTACGACGGCCCCAACGACCGCAGCGATCTGGTCGTGCTCGACGCACAGGACCTCGAAGCCGATCCGGTCGCGACGGTCCACCTGCCCGGCCGCGTGCCCGCCGGGTTCCACGGCAACTGGCTGCCCGACGCCTGATCCGCCTCGATCAGCGGACGGCACACTCCGCGTGCCGTCCCCGGGTCTTGCCCGCCGAGCCCGTATCGTCGGGCAAGACCTCCCGCCTGCCCTCCCGAGCCGGAAGAAAAGAAACTTTCCTGCCAAAGCGGGGCGAATCCGGTTACCGTGGCAGGACGGAAGTCCGAACGGGAAGGAAACTCAGCAGGTGGCAGGGTCGGGTACACCACCGGTCGGCACCCCGGCCGGGATGCGCATGATCAACCAGCGGGCGGTGCTCGACCTGCTGCGCCGCGGCGGGCCCGCGACGCGGCCGCAGGTGGCGAAGGACACCGGGCTGTCGAAGCCCACGGTGAGCCAGGCGCTGCTGGCGCTGGAGGCCGCCGGGCTCGCCCGCGCGACCGGGCACACGTCCACCGGCACCGGCCGTTCGGCGGTGCTCTACGAGGCGGACCCGACCGCGGGGTACGTGCTGGGCCTGGACATCGGCCGCGAGCACATCCGGGTCGCGGTCGCCGACCTGGGCCGCACCACGGTCGCCCGGCGCGACGTGCGCAACACGGCCCGCTCCGGCAGCGCACTGATCTCCGCACTGGGCAAACTGGCCGCCGACATCGTGGCCGAGGCGGGCCTGACCAACGACGACATCGTGGTCCGCGTACTGGGCTCCCCCGGCGTCGCGGACCCGGTGAAACGCTGTTTCCGGCACGCCCCGAACTTGCCCGGCTGGGGCCGCCCGGGCTTGCTCGACGACCTGGAGCAGGTCCTGGGCCCGGAACTGGTGGTGGAAAACGACGCGAACCTCACCGCCGTCGGCGAATGGGAAAGCGGCGCCGCCCGCGGAGCATCGGTAGTCGGCTGCATCACCATCGGCACCGGCGTAGGCATGGGCCTGATGGTCGACGGCCGAGTCTTCCGGGGCGCCACCGGCGCCGCAGGCGAAATCGGCTACCTCCCCTACGGCCGCACCCGCGTCGCCGACGAACCAGCCGAACCACCCGCGCGCGGACACCTGGAAGAAGCCACCGCCGCACAGTCGGTAGTCCGCGGCGCACGAGAACTAGGCTTGGGCACAGCACGATCCGCCCGCGAAGTCTTCCGCCTAGCCCGCGAAGGCGACGAACTGGCCCAACGCGCAGTCTCCGCGGAAGCGGACCGCCTCGCCTACACAGTCGCTTCGGTAGCCGCAGTAATCGACCCAGAACTCATCGTCCTGGGCGGCGGCGTAGGAACGGCAGCAGACCTCCTGCTGGAACCCATCGACCGAGCACTCCGCGCCTTCACCCCCCTGACCACCACAGTGGTACAAGGCGAACTAGGCGACGACGGCGTACTAACCGGCGCAATCAGCGTCGGCTTACGCGCAGCGGAACGCCTGGTCTTCGACCGCCGAGTAGGCGCCGCCTAGCATTCCGCCGCAGCCACCGGGATGCCGCCCCAATGTGGCATTGGGTGCGTCAGACGCACCGAACGCCACATTGGGTGCATCCCACGCACCCAATGCCACATTGGGGCGCTAGCCCCCACCCAAACCGCAGCCGATGCACCCACGAGCGAGGCACCCAGCCCCTCCCCCGCACCCCGATACGAAGCCTCCCTGCGGGCGGTGGGTGCTTGTCAAGGCATCTTTCCCGCCTTGACAAGCACCCACCGCCCGTCAGCACAATCAAGCTTCGGGGTGCCCCACGCAACCAACGGGCCAATGTCGCCCCCAGGCGACGAGACCCACCCACCCCCAGGAACCCGCGAACAAAGCCGGAGACCGGTACCTTGCAGGCATGATCGGACTGCCCGACACCATCACCGCCTGCCTCTTCGACCTGGACGGCGTACTGACCGGGACGGCCGTGCTCCACCGCGAGGCGTGGAAACGGACGTTCGACGAATACCTCCGCACCCGCGACACCGCGAACTTCCAGGAATTCACCGACGCCGACTACGCCACCTACGTAGACGGCCGCCCGAGGGCCGACGGCGTCCGGGAATTCCTCCGCTCCCGCGGAATCGACCTCCCCGAAGGCACCCCGGACGACCCCGTCGACGCCCCGACCGTGAACGGCATCGGCAACCGCAAAAACGAGTTAGTCCTGAAGATCATCGACGAACGCGGCGTAAACCCCTACCCGGGCTCCGTCCGCTACCTCGAAGCCGCCAAGCAAGCCGGACTCAGGATCGCCGTAGTGACCTCCTCCGCGAACGGCGCGAAAGTCCTCGACGCAGCAGACCTGTCCCGCTTCGTGGAAGCCCGCGTAGACGGCCTGGTCATCCGCCGTGACCACCTCAAAGGCAAGCCCGCACCCGACTCGTTCCTCGCCGGCGCCAAGGAACTCGGCGTGGACCCGAAGCAGGCCGCGGTGTTCGAGGACGCACAATCCGGCGTCCAAGCAGGCAAAGCCGGCGGTTTCGGTTACGTCGTGGGCGTGAACCGGGAAAACCAGGCTGACGCCTTGCGCGCGCACGGCGCCGACGTCGTGGTGGAAGACCTCGCCGACCTGCTGGAGGACAAGTGACGGAATCCGGTTACGAATGCGCTCCGTGGGAGCTGCGCTGGCGCGGGCTCGACGTGGATGCGTTGCAGCGCACCGAATCCGCCTTCGCGGTGTCGAACGGACACATCGGACTGCGCGGCACGCTTGAGGAAGGCGAACCGCGCGGGCTGCCCGGTACGTACCTCAACGGCTTCTACGAACAGCACGAACTCCCTTACGCCGAGGGCGGTTACGGCTATCCGGAGGAAGGCCAGACCGTCGTCAACGTGACCGACGGCAAGATCATCCGGCTGCTGGTCGAGGACGAGCCGCTGGACATGCGCTACGGCATCGCGACCGCGCACGACCGTGTGCTCGATTTCCGCCGCGGCACGCTGCGGCGCGTCACCGAATGGTCCTCGCCCACCGGCCGGCGGGTGCGGGTGACCACCGAACGGCTGGTTTCCTTCACCCAGCGCGCAGTCGCCGCGATCCGCTACGAGGTCGAACCGCTGGACGAGGATTTGCAGCTCGTCGTGCAGTCCGACCTGCTGGCCAACGAGCCGGTCGAGTCCGACACGCACGATCCGCGCGTCGCCGCCGCGCTCGACGCGCCGCTGGTCGGCGAGTTCAGCCACGCCGCGGGCTACCAGGCCGTGCTGGTGCACCAGACCCGGATGTCCGGGCTGCGGGTCGCCGCCGCGATGGACCACAAAATCGAGGTGGACGACGGCCTGCGCACGCGCATCCACGCCGAGGAGGACCTCGCCCGGCTCACCGCCGCGGTCGACGTGCCCAAGGGCGGACGGCTGCGGGTCACCAAATTCCTCGCCTACGGGTGGTCCGCGCAACGCTCCGCACCGGCGTTGCGGGCGCAGGTCGAAGCCGCGCTCGCGGGCGCGAGGCAGACCGGCTGGAAGGGGCTCGCCGCCGAGCAGCGCCAGTTCCTGGACGATTTCTGGGCCACGTCGGACATCGAAATCGACGGCGACCCGGAACTCCAGCAGGCCGTCCGGTTCGCGCTCTTCCACCTGCTGCAGGCCGGTGCCCGCGGCGAAACCCGCGCTATCGCCGGAAAAGGCCTCACCGGACCGGGATACGACGGGCACGCGTTCTGGGACAGCGAGACTTTCGTGCTGCCGGTGCTGACGTACACGATGCCGGACGCCGCCCGCGACGCACTCGGCTGGCGACACTCCACAATAGACAAAGCCAAGGAACGCGCGACCCAGCTCGGGTTGCGCGGCGCGGCTTTCCCGTGGCGGTCCATCAACGGGGCCGAATGCTCCGCGTACTGGCCCGCCGGCACCGCCGCGTTCCACGTCAGCGCGGACATCGCCGATGCCGTCGTGCGCTATGTCAACGCCACCCAGGACGAGCATTTCGAGCGCACCTGCGGCGCGGAGCTGCTGCTGGAAACCGCGCGGCTGTGGGCGTCCCTCGGGCATTTCGACCACCACGGGCACTTCCGCATCGACGGCGTCACCGGGCCGGACGAGTACTCCGCGGTGGCGGACAACAACGTCTACACGAACCTGATGGCGCGCCGGAACCTGCTCGCCGCGGCTGAGGTGTGCCAGCGGCATCCGGACGTCGCCGAACAGTTCGAAGTGGACGCTCCGGAGATCGATTCCTGGCGCGCCGCGGCGGACGCGATGGCGCTGCCGTACGACCAGGAACTCGGCGTGCACCCGCAGTCGGAAGGCTTCCTGCAGCACGACGAGTGGGATTTCGCCGCCACCGACGAGGATTTCTACCCGCTGCTGCTGAACTACCCGTATTTTGACCTCTACCGCAAGCAGGTCGTCAAGCAGGCCGACCTCGTGCTCGCCCTGCACCTCTGCGGCGATTCGTTCAGCCCGGAGGAAAAAGCCCGCGACTTCGCCTACTACGAGGCACGGACGGTCCGCGACTCCTCGCTGTCCGCGGGCACGCAGGCCGTCATCGCCGCCGAGGTCGGGCACCTGCAGCTGGCGTACGACTACCTCGCCGAAGCCGCGCTGACCGACCTGCACGACGTGCACAACAACGTCCGCAACGGCCTGCACATGGCGTCGCTGGCCGGCGCCTGGCAAGCCGCGGTGGCCGGATTCGGCGGCTTCCGCGACTACGGCGGCCAGCTGTCGTTCGCGCCCCGCTTGCCGGACGAGCTCGGCGGCCTCACCTTCCGCCTCGCGTTCCGGGAAACGCGGTTCCAGGTGTCGATCCGTCCCGGCGCGGCGACGTACCGGGTGCTCAACGGCCCGCCGCTCGACCTGCTCCACCACGGAGAGCGGTTCACCGTGACCGAGGAGCCGGTGGAACTGCCGATCCCGAAGCTCGACCCGGGCCCCGCGCCGGTCCAGCCGATCGGCCGGGCCCCGGCGCGCCGGGACCCGTCGAAGGTGCGGCAGTTCGACCGGGCCTGACTCGTGCGCGGCAATCGCGGAGAGAACCGCGATTGCCGCTCACGACGGCGTTTCGTCCGTGCCCGGCACCCGCGGCACCTCGTCGGTCCGGGAAGGGCTCAGATCCGGCCCCGGCGCGTTCGCCACCTCGCCGGGCAGCTCGTCCGAGTCCGGCAGCTCGCGTTTGCGGCGCGCGGGGAACGGCGCTTCCTCGTCGTCGTCCTCGGACCGGTCGCGGGGATGGAATTCGCTGCGCGGGGTCATCTCTCCGGGATACCCGGTTTACCGCGCCCGCACCAGGGAGTTCACGCGGCCGGACGCGAGCGCTGCTTTCCGGTCGCGTCCGTGAGCTGGTCCAGCAGCGTCAGCAGGAGCCCGTCCCGGGTCGACCACGGGCAGATCGACAGGCTCCCGCCCGCGACCGTCAGCAGCGCCTCCGCGACGACCGCGCCGCCGAGCGCCTGCTGGGCCCGCTGCCGCGAAATCCCCGGCAGCTGCGCGCGCCGCGCGAACGGCATCGCCGACAGCCGCGGAATCCACGCGCGCACGTCGTCCAGGTGCAGCTCGCGAGCCTTGCCCGGACGGTCGCCCGCCAGCCGCGCCAGCTGCCGCAGCACCTTCGAGCAGCCGACCACCCGGTGTTCGGCCAGCTCGTCCTTCACGTCGCCCAGTGCGGCGGAGACTTCCTCCAGCACGTGGTCACGCAGCGCACGCACTTGCTTGCTGCGCACCGGCGGTTCGGCGGGCAGCCAATCGCGCGTAACCGACCGGGCGCCCAGCGGCAGCGACCGTGCGAACGTGGCCTGCTCGCCCGCTCCCGCGGACAGCTCGACCGTGCCGCCGCCGATGTCGAGCGCCAGCAGCGGGCCGCCGGACGCGCCGTACCAGCGGCGCGCGCCGACGTAGGTCAGTTCCGCCTCGCGGCGGCCGGAGAGGAACCGCAGTTCGACCCCGGTCTCACGAGCGACCTCGCGGACCGCGTCGCGGGAGTTGACCGCGTCCCGGATCGACGACGTGGCCAGCGGAAACACGTCTTCGACGCCGTGCTCGCGGGCGAATTCCATCCCGTTCGAGACGGCCTTGGCGATGGCGGCGATGCCGCACTTGCTGAGCCGTCCGTCGTCGTCCAGTTCGCGGTCCAGCCGCAGCCGGGTCTGGTGCGTCAAGGCCGGGTCGATCGGGGATCCGCCGGGTTCGAGCACGACAAGCCGGGCGCTGAACGACCCGACGTCCAGCACCGCAGCAGCGGGTCCTTCGATTCTGCGCACAGCCCGGCCTACCTCGCTTTCGCCCCGCCCGGATTCCCCGTTGAACCCGTTCTTACTCCCGAATTCGCGTCCCGCGCGGGGAGTTGACGGCATTTCGACGGCGGCATCGACCTGAGGTGCGGTTTTTTCACACTCTCAGTAGCCCGCATCATAGCGGACCTACCCGAGCAGCTCCTTCAGCTTGGCGACGGCGGCCACTCGCGCCTCGCGTCCGGGCTGCAGCGGGTTGACCGCCAGGGTCGTCGCGCCGGCCTCCTTGAACGCCGCCAGCCGCTCCTTCACATACCCCGCCGGACCGACCAGCGACGTGGCGCGCAGCAGCTCCGTCGGGACCGCCGCGGCGGCTTCTTCCTTCTTGCCGTCGAGGTAGAGGTCCTGGATCTGCTTGGCCTCGGCCTCATAGCCGTAGTTGCAGGCCAGCGTGTTGTAGAAGTTCTTGCCGCGCGCGCCCATCCCGCCGATGTACAGCGCGAACACCGGGCGCACCCAGTCGAGCAGGTGGTCGACGTCGTCGCCGATGGCCAGCGGCGGAGCGGCGAACACGTCCAGCTCGCCCAGCTGCGGGTCGCGCTTGGCCTTGCCCTCGGCGAGCGAAGCGCCCCAGACGTCGGCGGCCTTCTCCGGGTGGAAGAAGATCGGCTGCCAGCCTTCGGCGACCTCGGCGGCGAGCGCGACGTTCTTCGGCCCGAGCGCGGCGAGCACGACCGGGATCCGCTCGCGCACCGGGTGGTTGATCAGCTTGAGCGGCTTGCCGAGCCCGGTGCCCTGGTCCGCGGGCAGCGGGATCGTGTAGTGCTTGCCGTCGTGCACGACGCGCTCGCGCTTCCACACCTGGCGGCAGATCTCGATGATCTCGCGGGTGCGGCCGATCGGCGCGTCGTACTTCACGCCGTGGAAACCCTCGATGACCTGCGGTCCGGACGCGCCGAGGCCGAGAGTGAACCGGCCGTCGGACACGAAGTCCAGCCCGGCCGCGGTCATCGCGGTGAGGCTCGGCGTGCGGGTGTAGATCTGGAAGATGCCCGACATCAGTCCGACGCGCTCGGTCTTCGCGGCGAGGAAGCCGAGCTGGCTCACCGCGTCGAAGCTGTAGGCCTCGGGGACGAACACGATGTCGAGCCCGACCCGTTCCAGCTCCACGATGTCCGCGACGCTTTCGGCGAACCCGCCCGAGTAGCTGACGCCGGTGCCGATCCTCATCGATCCCTCATTCCCGTGCCGGTCGACTGTGACTAAGCGTTTGCTCATTATGCGGCCGCCCGGGTGACGACGCTACGGCGTGGGTCACACCACAGCGGGCGCCACCGTCCCGCGCACCTCGCCGAACCCGATCCGCGCACCGCCTGGACCTGGGGCGGAAGCGGTGATGACGACCTCGTCGCCGTCCTCCAGGAACGTCCTGGTCTCCTCGCCGACCGCGAGCGGTTCGCGCCCGCCCCAGCTCAGCTCCAGCAGCGAGCCGCGCTGGTCCTTCGCCGGGCCGGTGACCGTGCCGGACGCGTACAGGTCGCCGGTGCGCAGGCTCGCGCCGTTGACGGTGAGGTGCGCGAACTGCTGCGCGCCCGTCCAGTATTGCGTGGCGAACGGCGGACTGGACACGAGCCGTCCGTTGATCCGGATTTCCAGCGTCAGGTCCAGGCTCCACGGCTCGGCCGCGCGCAGGTATTCGAACGGCTCCGGGTCCTGCGCGGGCTGCGGCACGCGGGCGTGCTTCAGCGCGGCCAGCGGAACCAGCCACGGCGACATCGACGTGGCGAACGATTTGCCGAGGAACGGCCCGAGCGGCTGCGATTCCCAGCCCTGCAGATCGCGCGCCGACCAGTCGTTGACCAGGCAGACACCGAAGACGTGGCGGGGGAACTCGTCGATCGGCACCGGCGCGCCCAGCTCCGATCCCACGCCGACGACGAAGCCGACCTCCGCCTCGAAGTCGAGCCGCTTGGCCGCGCCGAACGACGGTTGCGTCGCCTTGCGCGGTTTCCGTTGCCCGGCCGGGCGGATCACCGGCGTGCCGGACGCGACGACGGTGCCCGCGCGGCCGTGGTAGCCGATCGGCAGGTGTTTCCAGTTCGCCGGCACCAGATCGTCGCCGCCGGTGAAGATCCGGCTGGCGTTGATCGCGTGCTGTTCGCTGGAGTAGAAGTCGACGTAATCCGCGACCTCTACTGGCAGATGGCTCGTGATTTCGTTGCGGGGCACCAGATGCGGCCGGATCCGGTCGGCGTGCCGCGGTTCGGAGAGCCATTCGCGGACCCGCGCCCGCACATCGGCCCAGATGTCCGGGCCGGCGGCGAGCAGCGGGTTCAGCACGCCCGCGCCGAGCAGGCGGCCGAAGGACTCCCCCTCGGCCGCCGCGGTCAGGTCGAGCACCTGGTCCCCGACCGCGACGCCGGCCCGGCGGGTCCGCTCGCCGTGCGAGAAGACGCCGTAGGGCAGGTTGTCGAGGCCGAAGAGGGTGTCGGCCGGAAGGTCGAGCCAGGTCACGCGGACGCCTCCGCGATCCACGCGCCGACCACGGTGTCCAAAGCGGACAGCGGGAGAATCCCGTTGCCCAGGATCACGTCGTGGAACGCGCGGATGTCGAACCGGTCGCCCAGCGCCCGTTCGGCCTCGGCGCGGACGCGCTGGATTTCCAGCCGCCCCACCATGTAGCTGAGCGCCTGGCCCGGATTCGCGACGTACCGGTCGATCTCCGCCTCGATCTCCATCTTCGCCATCGGCGTGTGCTCGACCAGGTAGTCGACCGCCTGCTGCCGGGTCCAGCCCAGCGCGTGCAGACCGGTGTCGACGACGAGCCGCCCGGCCCGCATCGAGTCCTGGGCGAGCATGCCGAAGCGGGCGACGTCGTCGGAGTACAGGCCCATCTCGTCGGCGAGGCGCTCCGCGTACAGGCCCCAGCCCTCGATGTAGGCGTTGAACGGCGCGATCCGGCGCAGCAGCGGCAGATCGGTGAGTTCCTGCGCGAACGTGAGCTGGAAGTGGTGCCCGGGAACGGCCTCGTGGAACGCGATCCCCTCGCTGGTGAACCGCGGCCGCGAACTCGCCTCGTAAGTGTTCGCGTAGTACGTGCCGGGCCGGGAACCGTCGAACGCGGCCTGGAGGTAGTAGGCGATGGTGCCGCTCGCCGCGTCCGCCTCCGGGACCGGCTCGACCGCGCACTTCGCGTCCGGCACCCGGGAGAACCATTGCGGCGCAACGGTTTCCGCCCGGGCGATCGCGGTGCGAGCGCCTTCCAGCAGTTCCTCGCCGTCGCGCCAGCGCAGCTCCGGGTCGGTGCGGAGGCGGTCGAAGATTTCCCGCAGCTCTCCGGTGCCGAACACGCGGGAGCCCAGTTCGCGGTACTCCTCGGCCAGTTTCTCGCCCAGCCGCAGCCCGGTGTCGTGCAGTTCCTGCGCGGTGCGGTCCGTGGTGGTGTGCGCGCGGATCAGGCCCTGGTACTTCTCCAGCCCGCCCGGCAGGTGGCTGATGCCCGGCTGGCTGTCCGTCTTCGAAACCGGCAGCACGTCCTCGGCGAGGAAGTCGCGGTAGCGGCGGTACGCGGGCCGCACGACCTCGGCGAGCAGCCGGTCGCACTCCGCCGCGAAGCCCTCGACCTCGACCGACGGCGTGACGCGGAACGGGTCGCCGTCCTCGTTCGCGAGGTACCGCTCGACGTACTCGATCCCGATGCGCACCAGGAAGTCCGGCGGCGCGAACCCGTCCGCGACGGTCGTCCGCTGCGCCTCGATCACCGCGTCCAGATAGCCGCCGATCGCCGCCAGCCGGGTGAGGTAGTCGCGTGCCTTGTCCGCGTCGTCCGGGGCCAGCGCGGGAAGGATGGTCATGAGGTTCAGCGCGGGCGAGCTGAACCCGTCGCTCACCGCGAAGCCGGACAGCCGCGAGTCGATCGTGTCGATCGCGCCGCGGGCGTGCGTGCGCACCACCTCGCGAGTGATGACCTCGGACGGAGTCAGCCCGGCCGGGTCGATCGCGTCGGCGCGTTCGGCGATCGCGGCGTACTTGGCCCGGTCGCGCTCGGCCGCGGCGAGGCTCGGGTCGGCGAGCTTCGTGTGGTCGCCGGGGAGGCCGAGGACGGTGCGCTCCAGCGGTTCCCGCTCGAAGTCCAGTTCGACCAGCTCGTCCGCCAGACCGACGACGGTGTCGCCGTAGCCCGCGGCCCATTCGGTGACAACGGCGTCCAGCACCGACAGGGGCAGGGAGCCGCCGGAGAGGACCGTGTCGTGGAAGGCCTTGACGTCGAAGCGGCTGCCGAGCCGCTGTTCGGCCTGCTTGCGCAACCGCTCGATCTCCAGCCGCCCCACCAGGTACGCGAGCGCCTGGCCCGGGTAGCCGAGGTACCGGTCGACCTCCGATTCGATCTCGACCTGCGCCATCGGCGTGTGCTCCAGCAGGTAGTCGACCGCCTGCTGCCGGCTCCAGCCCAGCGCGTGCAGGCCGGTGTCGACGACCAGCCGGCCGGCCCGCATGGACTCCATCGTCAGCATGCCGAGCAGCGACACGTCGTCGGAGTACAGGCCCATCTCGTCGGCGAGGCGCTCGGTGTAGAGGCCCCAGCCCTCGGCGTACGCGGTGAAGTTGCCGATGCGGCGCAGCAGCGGCAGGTCGGCGAGGTCGAGCGCGGTGCTGAGCTGGAAGTGGTGGCCCGGGATCGCCTCGTGGAACGCGATGACCTCGGCGGTGTGCCGGAACCGCTCGGTGGCCTGGTGGGTGTTCGCGAAGTAGACGCCCGGCCGGGACCCGTCCGCGGCGGGCGGCATGTAGTACGCCGGGGGCGCGCCGGGCGCGGAGTCCTCCGGCACCGCCTCGACGGTCCACGGGTGCTCCGGGATCTTGCCGAACCAGTTCGGCGCCTCGGCCGCGGCGCGGGAGATGGCCGTGCGGGCGGTTTCGAGGAGGTCCTCGGCGCTCGTCCAGCGGAGCTTCGGGTCGGTGCGCAGCCGCTCGAAGATCTCAGGCAGCTCGCGCGTGCCGAACACGCGCTCGCCGAGCGCCTGGTACTGCTCGACCTGGCCGGCGATCACCGCGAGGCCGGTGTCGTGCAGCTCCTGCGGGGTGCGGTCGCTGGTGGTGTGGGTGCGGGCGAGACGGGCGTAGATCTCGTCGCCGCCGGGAAGCCAGGAGACGCCTGCCTTGTCGTCCGGACGGCCGTGCGGGAGGACCTCGGCCTCGAGGAAGTCGCGGTACTCGCGGAAGCCGGGCCGGGCGACGTCTTCGAGGATCTGCCTGCGGCGCGCGGCGAACTCGTCGTCCGGGGCGGGCTGGCGCAGCAGCGGGTCGTTCTCGGGCTCGGCGAGGTAGCGGTCGAGGTGCGCGATCGCGGCCTTGACCAGGCGTTCGATCGGCAGCAGCCCGGCGGCGATGCCGTCGCGGTGCCGTTGCGCGACGGCGCGGAGGTACTCCGGGATCTCGCGGAGCCTGCCGAGATGCACCTCGGCGGTTTCCGCGGTGACGGTGACCATCGGCAGCGCGGACAGCAGCCCGGAAGCGGGCCCGACGAACAGGTCGGTGACGGTGAAGTCGACGACCCGGCTGTCCATCCGGTCGAGGGTGCCGTCGACGGAGCTGAGCAGGACGTCGCGGGTGACGCGGTCGACGTCGTCGAGCCCGGCCGGGTCGACCGCCTCGGCCCGCTCCCGGATCCCGGCGAGCTTCCCGCGCAGCGCCGCCTCCGCCGCGGCCGACGGATCGCCGAGCCCCGGCGCGTCCGGCCGGATGCCGAGAATGGCGGCGTCGAGCGGCTCGTGGTCGAACGACACCTCGACGAGTTCGTCGGCGAGATCGGAAACGACGGTCATCGGCGTGGACCCCCAGGGTAGGCGGAGCGAGTGCTGCTCCCGACCCTAATCGAGACAGGGGCGCCGACGCCCGTGTCCTCGGCGGCCGGTCCCTCGGCAGGCCGTATCGGCGTGCCGGGGCGTGGAACTCGCGCGGTCCCGCCCGCCTTTCCGAGACGCGCCGATCGGCGGTGGCGCGGTGGCGCGGTGGCGCGGCAGGCCGTACCGGCGTGCCAGGGCGTCGAACTCGCGCGGTCGCGCCCGCCCCGGGACGCGCCGATCGCCGAGGTCGCGGTGGCGCGGGGCACGCCGGGCGCGTGGTGCGGCCGGGCCGGGCGGGCGAGGCGGTAGCGTTGCCGGAGTGGCCGTGACCGATCCCGCCGACATCCGCCTGCTCGCCGCGCTCGCCGAGCTGGGCAAGGGGGCTGTGCACGAGCTGGCGGCGAAGGTCGGGATGGACCCGAGGGAGGTCGCGTACCGGCTGGTCGCGCTGTCCGGGAGCGGATTGCCGCTGCTGGTCGGGGTCGAAAGCGACCCGAACGGCCTCCGCGCGGCGATTTCCGGGGCTCCGGCTTCGTGGCAGCGTCCCCCGGGCGGCTATCCGGGCGGGCCCGGGTCGGTGCCGTTCCCCGCTGCGGGCGGACCGAACGCGGGGCCCGGGACGGCGGGACAGAACCTGGGCGGGATGCCCGGGGCTGCTGGACCTAACCAGGGCGGAATGCCAGGGGCTGCCGGGCCCAACCAGGGCGGGATGCCCGGGCCCAACCAGGGCGGTATGCCGGGGCCGATGACGTCCGGCCAGGGTGCGGCGCCAGGCGCCGGCCCGGCGTCGGCGGGAGTCCCCGTGCGAGGCGGGGCGGCGGGAATGCCGGGCGCGCAGGGCTCCGGTCCGCATCCGCCCGGGCCGAACGGGATCCCCGATTCCGCCGGGATGCCGGGGCACTCCGGACCGCATCCGCCGGGACAGCACGGCATGCCCGGCCCGGGAACCTCCGGTGCCTACCCGCCAGGGCAAACCGGGATCCCCGCGGGTCCGGGGCAGCACGGCATGCCCGGCCCGGGGACTTCCGCCGCGTACCCGCCCGGGCAGACCGGCCTACCGGCGACCGGGCCAGGTCCGGGCGTGTCCGGCGCGTACGCCCCCGGACCGGCCGGGATTTCCGGCGCGTATCCCCCGGGACCGAACGGAATTCCCGGCGGGCCGGGGGTATCGGGTGCCTATCCCCCGGGATCAAACGGGATCCCCGCCGGGCCGGGGGTGTCCGGCGCGTACTCCCCCGGGCAAACCGGGATGCCGCACCAGGTTCCCGTCGGCGCGAATGTCCACAATGGACCCTCCGGGCCGTACCCTGCTCCGGACCCGGTCGTCAGCACGTGGGGCGTCCCGCAGACCGCTTCCTGGGCCCGCGGCGACGAACCCCGGCCCGCCGCGGCGCCTGCCAAGCAGGGGCGGATCGGCGAGACGATGCAGTCGCAGGGGCTCGAAGGGGAACAGCTTTCCGTGCAGCTGCTGGAGGTCCAGGATCCCGCCGACTTCCTCTTCGGCGCGGCGGGCTACCGGCTCGAGGACGGCGAGCGCGCGGTCGTCGTGCACACCGAGATCACCAATCGCGGGCCGATCCCGTTCGCGTCGCTGCCCGACAACTATCTCGAGCTCGTCACCGACAGCGGCGAGACGGTCGCGAAGGCCCCGGTTTCGCTGACGTCCCGGCCGCCGCACAAGATCGGCGTGCAGCCGGGCGAGACGCTCGGCGGGCACACCGTCTACGTGCTCCCCACCGCGACCCGCGTCGTCTCGGTGCGCTGGAGCCCGCGGCCCGAGCCGGACGAGCGCACCCTGACCTGGGCCGTCGACTAGTTCCCGTCGCGCAGGATCTCCAGCGCACTGGCCAGATCGTCGGGGTACTCCGCCTCGAACTCGACCCACCGGCCGTCCGCGGGGTGTGCGAAACCGAGCGTCCGCGCGTGCAGCCACTGGCGCGTCAGGCCGAGTTTCCGGGCCAGCACCGGGTCCGCCCCGTAGGTCAGGTCGCCCGCGCACGGGTGGCGCAGCGCGGAGAAGTGCACGCGGATCTGGTGCGTACGCCCGGTTTCCAGCTTCACGTGCGCCAGCGACGCCGCCCGGAACGCCTCGACCACCTCGTAGTGCGTGACGCTCGGCCGTCCGCCCGCGACGACGGCGAACTTGTAGTCGTGCCGCGGATGGCGG
This sequence comes from Amycolatopsis sp. Poz14, assembly GCF_006704225.1. Classification (NCBI taxonomy): domain Bacteria; kingdom Bacillati; phylum Actinomycetota; class Actinomycetes; order Pseudonocardiales; family Pseudonocardiaceae; genus Amycolatopsis; species Amycolatopsis sp. Poz14. The sequence goes on along the minus strand of NZ_JACLHD010000001.1, from coordinate 4,311,611 downwards.
TCGATCGGGGCGTCGATGGTGCCGCGCGTCGGGTCCGGGTGGCCCTGCACGACGGCGTGATAGCCCTTGTCGACGGTCCGTTCCTTGAACGCCCGCTTCAGCACGGTGTACGCGTGCTCGCTCTTCGCCACCACCATCACCCCGGTGGTGCCCGCGTCGAGCCGGTGCACGACGCCCTGTCGTTCGGCCGCGCCGGAGGTCGAGATGCGCAGCCCGGACGCGGCGAGTCCGCCGACGACCGTCGGACCGGTCCAGCCCGGGCTGGGGTGCACGGCGACGCCGACCGGTTTCGAAATCACCACGATGTCGTCGTCATCGTGCAGGATCTTCATGCCTTCGACTGGCTCCGCGACGATTTCCGCCGCACGTTCCGGTTCCGGCAGCGTCACCTCGAGCAGCCCGCCCGCGGACAGCCGGTCCGATTTGCCCGCCGGACGGCCGTCGAGGAGGACGTCGCCCGCCGCGGCGAGGTCCGCGACCGCGGTGCGGGACAGGCCGAGCAGTTTGGCGAGCCCGGCGTCGACGCGCATCCCGTCGAGCCCGTCGGGGACGGGCAGCATGCGCGCGCTCACTCGGAGTCCTTCTTCTTGCCGCGGGTGGAGGTGCCGTCGTAGTCCTTGCCGAGCAGGGACAGCAGCACGATCAGCGCGCCGCCGACGCAGATCGCGGAGTCGGCGATGTTGAAGATCGCGAAACCCTGGCCGTTGGGCGCGAACGCGGAGATGAAGTCGACGACGTGGCCGCGCAGCGGTCCGGGCTCGCGGAAGAACCGGTCGGTCAGGTTGCCGAGCGCGCCGGCGAGCACGAGCCCGAGGCCGATCGCCCAGCCGACCGAGCGCAGCCTGCGCGAGATCCACACGATCGCGATCACGACGCCGATCGCGACCAGCGCGAGCACCCACGTCATGCCGGTCGCCATCGAGAACGCGGCGCCCGGGTTGCGGATGACCTGCAGGTAGATCAGCCCGCCGAGGATCGGCTTGGGCTCCTTGCCCTCGAGGTTCGCGACCACGAGGTTCTTCGTGATCAGGTCGATCGCCCACAGCAGCGCCGCGACCGCGAACACCACCCAGACCCGCCGCTTGGGCAGCGGCGCGCCGTCCCCGGCGGCCTCCTGCTCAGGCGGTTCCGCAGACGGCTCGACCTCGGACTCGGACGGCGAAGGATCGGTGCTCACACCCCCATTGTCCACAACCGCGCCCGAGCAGGTCACAGCGGCCGAATTCAGTCGCCCCGGAGGCCCCTCGCCCGCCATCATCGCTGCCATGCCCGCCGAGATCCCCGCCCCCGCCGCGGCCGCGGCCTGGATCGCCCTCGACCTCTCCCCCACGAGCGACCTCCCCCTCTGGGCCGCCCACTGGCTGGCCGACGGCGAGGACGGCGAGCACCTGCGTCACCTGGCGGGGCTGTCCCGCAGCGAACCGCGGGAAATCCACGACGTGCAGGAGGCCGCGCTAGCGGACTGCCGCACGCCCATTCCTGCGGTGGCCGACGCAGCTGAAGCCGCGTTCACTCATCTGGCCCGGCTGTTCCTCAACGGCCATCTCAGCGAACGCGGCCTGCTGAACGACCTGCACGCGGACTGTGTTTGATGGCGTCGGCTCCGCCGCCGCGGCGGGATCGCCCTTAAGCCGACGTTTGGGCTGAGCGACGCGAGGGGCCTTCGGCCTGTCACGCCGCTCAGCCCAAACGTCGGCGCGATCCCGCGTTGTGGTCACGTTTCCTGTCGCGCCAGTCCCAGCACCCGCCCCGTCAGGCGCAGAACGGCGGCAGCTCCCGCGGGTCCCCGACCGGTGCCCACCGCCCGTCCACCTTCGCGTACTCCCAGCGGGCTCCCCGGGCGACGATCCGCCGCAGCGCCAGCACCAAGCGGTCGACGTGTTCCTCGGTGCTCCCCAGCCCGAGGCTCACCCGGACCGCCTGCTGGCCTTCGCTTCCGGCTTCCCTGATCAGCCGCCGGGCCGCCACGTGCGCGCAGAACGCCCCGTCCCGCACGCCGATTCCGTACTCGGCCGAGAGCACCGCGGCCAGCCACCCGGGCTCGAACCCGTCGACCACGAAGCTCACCGTGCCGACCCGGTCCACCGGCGCGTCGAAGAACCGCAGCTCGGCGAAACCCGGCAGGCTCTCAAGCCCCTTGCGCAACCGATCCAGCAACGCGGCCTCGTGCGAACCCACAGCATCCCACTGAGCCGCCAGCTGCTCGCAAGCCACCCCGAGCGCATACACGCCAACGGTATTCGGCGACCCGGCCTCGTGCCGCTCCTCGCCGCTGTTCCACACCACGGCTTCCTCGGTCACCAGCTTCGTAGCGCCACCACCGGCCAGGTACGGCTCGGCCGCCCGCAACCAGTCGCTGCGCCCGATCAGCGCACCGGCCCCGAAGGGCGCGTACAGCTTGTGCCCGGACAGCGCGACATAGTCAACATCCAGCTCCCGCAACGAAATCTGCCGGTGCGGAGCGAGCTGCGCGGCGTCGAGGGCCACCCGGGCGCCGTGTTTCCGGGCCACCGCAGCGATCTCGGCCACCGGCAGCAGCTCGCCGGTCACATTGGACGCACCGGCGACGACCACCAACCGCGGCCCCTGCGGGCATTCCGCGAGCGCTTCGTCCACAACGGACACTGCGGCGAGCCGGGTCCGCGGCAGCTGCACGCGCCGGACGTTCGGGCCGCGCCACGGCAGCAAGGCCGCGTGGTGCTCGCTGTCGAAAACCACCACGGAAGTCTTGCGCGGCAACGCTTTCGCCAGCAGGTTGAACGCGTCAGTGGTGTTGCGGGTGAAGATCACCGAGTCGCCGTTGCGCGCGTCCACGAACCGGCGCAGCACGTCGCGCGTCCGCTCGTAAAGCCGCGTCGAGACCTGCGAAGCGAAGCCCGCGCCGCGGTGCACGCTGGCGTACCAGGGAAGGAACTCGTCGACCGCCGAACGCACCGCGTCCAGACACGGCGCGCTCGCCGCGTGGTCGAGGTTGGCGTAGCCGATGTCGCCGCCGGTGACCAGCGGGACCCGCAGCGTCGCACCGGCGACAGCGGGAACGGCAGCGGCAACAGTTTCCGTGGACCGGTCGAGTGCGAGAGTCATGACGGCGCCTCCTCGGCGTTCCGGGGGACCCCCGGCGAGGGGCCCGCGCTTGCCCGCCGCACTGCGCGACCGGCCTGGTCCTCACCCGGGGCACCCCACCGCGGTAGGAGGGTTGCCGGCCAGCAAGCCGGGGCTTCGCGCTGGCACTCATGACCTGGAACCGAAGATAGCGGACGACCCCCGGGAGAAACCAGACCCGTCTCGTGATCTGAGACGGCAGTCACAGGGTGCGTCCACAAAGGACAGAAGATCAGGCTCCGGATTCCCCGTGCCAGCGCGCGAGGCGGCCGGCCCGGTCGACGGCCCGGATGCGCCGTTCGGTCGCGTCGCGGTCAGCGGCGGTCGTGACCACCAGAAGCTGGTCCTCGACCTGCAAGCGGCTCGTTTTCTGCGGGGTGAAGCCCGTCCCGCCGCGCACCACGAGGCTGACCGTCGCCCCGGCGGGCAGCCGCAGCTCCGACAGGTACACGCCGTGCAGCTTCGACCCCTTCTGGATGCGCACCTGCAGCAGTTCGGCGCCGAGCTCGTCGAGCGGGGCGGCGTCGACCTCGATCTCGTGCGCCTGCGTCGCCTTCGCCAGCCCGAGGATCCGCGCGAGCGGGCTGAGCGTCGCGCCCTGCAGCACGGTGAGCACGATGACGAGCACGAAAACCGCGTCCACGAGCCGTTGCGCACCGGGCACGCCCTCGGACAGCGGGATCATCGCGAGCACGATCGGCACCGCACCGCGCAGCCCCGCCCAGGACAGGAACGCCTGATCCCGCCACGGCAAACGGAACGGCAGCAGCGACAGGACCACCGACAGCGGCCGGGCGAGCAGCAGCACCACCGCGCCCGCGACCAGGCCGGGGATGAGCGTTTCGAGCAGCCGGGTCGGCGACGCGAACAGGCCGAGCAAGACGAACAGCCCGATCTGCGCGAGCCAGCCGAGCCCTTCGGCGAACGACAGGGTGTCCGACCGGTGCGGGAGCTTGGAATTCCCCAGCACCAGGCCGGCGACGTAGGTGGCGAGCAGGCCGGACGCGTGCGCCAGCTGACCCGAGGAGTACGCGAGCACGCACACCGCGACCGTGGCGAGCGGGTAGAGGCCGGTCGCCGGGAGCGCTGCCCGGCGCAGCGCCTGCGCGCCCAGCCAGCCGAACGCGAGGCCGAGCACGAGGCCGGTGAGCAGTTCGTAGACCACCAGCAGCGGCAGCGACCAGTCGACCGCCTCGCCGGACGCGAGCACGACGACCGCGATGTAGGCGGGCGCGTCGTTGATGCCGGATTCCAGTTCCAGCGCGCCGACGAGCCGTTTCCCGACCCCGGCCGTGCGCAGCACGGAGAACACCGCCGCCGCGTCGGTGGACGCGAGAACCGCGCCCCACAGCAGAGCGAGCCGCCAGTCGAGGCCGAGCAGCCAGTGCAATGCCGCGCCGGTGACCGCGATGCTGATCACCACGGCCACTGTGGACAGCAGGATTCCGGGCCCCAGCGAGGGTTTCACCGCGGACCAGCGCGTGGTGAGCCCGCCCTCGGTGAGGATCAGGACGAGCGCGGCGAGCCCGAGGGACTGGGTGAGCGCCGGATTGTCGAAGCGGATGCCGAACCCGGCTTCGCCGAGCACGACGCCGATCCCGAGATACAGCAGCAGCGACGGGAATCCGAGCCGGATGGACACCCGCACCGCGACGACCGAGACGACGAGAACCAGCGCTCCGACGCCCAGCACCAGGGGAAGCTCGTTCACCCTCCGCCTCCCTCCCGGTCGCCCGCAGGCGTCCAGAATAGTGAGGCAGTGTCCGGTTCCCGAGCGCGCACCACCGGTCCGGGGGACCTCGCCGGTGTGTTACGAAGCCTCGGCGGCACTCACCGTCGCGAGATCGACACCGAGCGCGGCGAACGGCCCCCGCGCGCCCGGCAGGACGCGGACCGCGCGCTGCTGGTCCCGCGTCAGCCATCCCGCTTCGACCGCCCGCTCCAGCACCGCCGCCGGAACCGCGCCGGCGAGGTGCTCCCGCCGCTCTGTCCAATCCAGACAGTCGCGCAACAGCGGCCGCCGCGGCCGATCCGGCACCGCGACACCGAGATCGGCCAGCACGTCGCGTCCGGAGTCGGTGAGCGCGAGCCCGTCCGACACGTCGATCAGGCCCCGCTCGACCATCCCGTCCCGCAAGGCGACGCCGAGGGTCCCGGCGAGATGGTCGTAGCAACTGCGCGCGAACGACAAACGCTGCACCCGCAACGAAGTCCGGAGCCCGGACGGCCGTTTCAGTTCGGCATGCTGCGCCAGATGCTCGATCAGCTCCGCGACCCGCGGATTCGCGAGCCGCACGTACGCGTGCCGCCCCTGCTTCACCCGGGCGACGAACCCGGCCTCGGCCAGCCGCGTCACGTGCTCGCTGGCCGTCGACACCGCGATCCGCGCCGCGGCGGCCAGTTCGCCGACCGTCCAGGCCCGGCCGTCGAGCAGGGCGAGACACATGGTCGCGCGGCTCGGGTCGGCGAGCACGGCGGCGACCTCGGCCAATGCGACGGTTTCCATGTGCCCACGGTAGAGCGGGGACGCTTCGGCCGCGGCCGAAGTGAGGTTTCTCGGCAGCCGCGGCGTGCGTCCTGGTTGCCGCGATGCGCGGCAACCAGCACCGGCCGGATCACGCCCATCGGACCGGGACAGCTTCACGCATCTCGCTCGCGGAGCTGGCGCGGTTGCGAGGTCCGTGAAGGGCTCCTTGAGGGAATCAGATTCCTTCAAGGAGCCCTTCACGGACTTTCAACGGGAGAGGAACCCGCCGCACACCCGCGCTGCTGAGTCCCTACAGCGCGTCGAGGAACTTGGCGCCCAGCGAGACGGCCGGTTTGGAGTCGTTGGCTCCCTCCAGGAACACCGCGAACGCCAGGTCGCCGCGGTAGCCGACGAACCAGCCGTGTGCCTCCGCGCCGTCGCCGAACTGCGCGGTGCCGGTCTTGCCGAACACCGGGCCGGAGTGTGCCAGGCCGGTCGCTGTGCCGCCGGTGACGACCTCGCGCATCATCCCGCGCAGCGCCGCCAGGACCGGGCCGGACGGCGGGTGGTAGCCGGTGTTGACCTTGGTGCCGTCCTCCCACAGCCGCGGCACGACCGCGCGCCCGGACGCCGCGGTCGCCGCCATCACCGCCGCGCCCATCGGGCTGACCTGCACCTTTCCCTGGCCGATGCCGTCCTCGACCTGTTCGTCCGCGTTCGCCGCCGGGTCGACGCGGCCCATCTCGGTGGACAGGCCCTCGATCGAGAAGTCGGCGTTGAGGCCGAACTGGGTGGCCGCCTTCGCGAGCCCGTCGGCGGGCAGCTGCGACGCGAGCCGGGCGAACGTGGTGTTGCAGGACTTCGCGAACGCCTTGTGCACGGTCGTCGTGCCGAGGTCGAACCCCTCGTTGGAGAGCGTGCGGGTGCCGATCCGGTCGGTCAGCGGGCACGGAACTGTGGAATCCGGCGTGACGATCCCGGCCTCCAGTGCCGCGGTCGCGGTGACGATCTTGAACGTCGACCCCGGCGCGTACTGGCCGCTGAACGCCGACGCGGCGTTGGTGACGCTGGCGTTCTGCGCCACCGCGAGCAAGTCGCCGGAGGACGGCTGGATGGCGACCAGGACAGCCTTGCCGTGATACCCGTCGACGGCGGCCTGAGCCGCGTTCTGCGTCGCGACGCTGAGCCCGGTGGCGGCCGGTTTGTGGTCTCCTTCGGGGTTCCCGAACAGCGCTTCGAGGTTCTTGCCCGAGGCGTCCACGCGCTCGACCGCGAACGCTTCGGACGACTGCCCGTGCCCGGTGAGCGCAGAACGGAGCAGCGGGAACGCCTTGTCGTCAGCCAGCTTCAGTCCCCCGCCGCCGGAGACGACGAGCGGTTTGCCGTCGCGGTCGACGACCGCCGGGACATCCGAGGACGCGATCGCCAGCCGCTGCCCCGCTTCCAGCTTGGGGTGCAGCACCGTCGGAGCCCAGTGGACCCGCCACTTGCCCTGCGCCTGGACGAGCCCGAGGCTGCCGGTGTACGTCCAGACGTGGCCCGACCCGAGGTTCCAGGTGATCGTGTAGCCGGCGGTGGCCTTGTCGCCCTGCGCCGCGCCGACGTCGCCGAGCTTCGCGGTCAGTTCCTTGGGCTTGAGCGTCGCCCACGCGTCCTGCAGTGCGGTAGAGGCGTCCATCGGAGCGTCGGTGGCTTTGCTGGCGGCGTCGGCGTCCTTCCCCGCGAAAGCGAGCAGGTATGTGCGGGCCGCCGACGTCGGGTCGCTCGGCTCCGCGGCCGTCGAGGCCGGCTCCGTGCCTGGTGAGGCCGCTGTCGTTCCGCTGCCGTTGAGCAGCACGACCGCGGCCACGACGATCGCGACCACGACCAGCGCGCCCCCGATCAGCACGCCCTTCTTCCCGGCAGGACTCACCGTCGCCTCCCCCTCGCCCACGCGGTCCGCCCGCGTCCGTGGCTCAGCTTGCCCATCGCATCGCGGGACCGGGCGTTACCTCGGGGAACGCGACGGATTCGTGATCAACGCCGGGCCGTATAGGTCGTTATACAGTCTGGTCAGCCGCCCGGCGGGCGCGTTGCCAGCAGATCCCGGCCACGACCAGCGCCGCCACGAGGACGCCTGAGCTGATCAGCTGGATCCGGGCGTCGGCGTCGCCGGTCATCACCGCCAGGATCGCGATCATCGCGGCGAGCGTCGCCCAGGTCAGGCACGGGAAGCCCCACATGCGCACGGTCAGGCTCTCCGGCGCGGTGCGTTCCAGCTGCTTGCGCACCCGCAACTGCGTGCAGGCGACCAGGATCCACACGATCAGCAGCACCGAGCCGACCGCGTTGAGCAGGTACTGGAAGACGGTGTCCGGCCAGAGCGCGTTCAGCGCCACGGCGACGAACCCGAAGAGCACCGAAGCCGCGACCGCGAAGACGGGTACGCCGTTGCGGTCCACTTTGGTCAGTGCGCGCGGGGCGTGGCCGCGTTGCGCCAGCGAGTACACCATGCGGGCCGCGCCGTACATGTTGGTGTTCAGCGTGGACAGCAAGGCGAACAGCACGACCACGTTCATGATCTGCCCGGTCGCCGGGATCCCGATCCGCTCGAGCACCGCGGCGAACGGGCTCTGTCCGATGTGGACACTCGACCACGGCAGCAGCGACACGATGACCAGCATGGAACCGATGTAGAACACCGAAATCCGCACGACCGCGTTGCGGACCGCCTTGCCGACCGCGTGCGCCGGGTCGTCGGATTCGGCGGCCGCGATGGTCACCACTTCCAGGCCGCCGAAGGTGAAGACCACCGCGAGCAAGCCGGTGCCGACGCCTTCCCAGCCGTTCGGGAGCAGTCCGCCGTTGCCGAGGAGATTGGCCGTGCCGACGAAGGACGTTCCTGGGAGCACGCCGAGGAACGCGAGCACGCCGAGGACGAGGAAGGCCACGACCGCCACGACCTTGATCAGCGCCAGCCAGAACTCGAGCTCGCCGAAGCGGGACACCGCGGTGAAGTTGACCGCGGTCAGCACGGCCATGAAGAGCAGGACCAGCGCCCACTGCGGAATGCCGGGCAGCCAGCTGTTCACGATGATCGCGGCCGCGGTGGCCTCGACGGCGAGCACGACCACGAGCGCGGCCCAGTACAGCCAGCCGATGGCGAACCCGGCCCACGGCCCGAACGCGCGCTCGGCGTGCACCGAAAACGACCCGCTGGACGGGATCGCGGCGGCCATTTCCGCCATCATGCGCATGACCAGCATCGCGAGCGTGCCCGCGAGCACGAAGGACAGCACGATGCCGGGCCCGGCGAGCTTGATCCCGACGCCGGAGCTGACGAACAGTCCCGAACCGATCACGCCGCCCATCGCGAGCATGGCGAGGTGCCGCTGGCGCAGGCCGGCGGCCAGCCCCTCGGCGGCCGGTTCGGCGGCGGCTTTCGAAGTCATGGGGAAATCCCTAGCAGACGCGTTCCGCGGCGCAGGAGCCGAGGCCCGTCCGTCCGGAGTCACCGGCTGGGCCGGTAGCGGGCCCTGAGGTGGAATCGTTCGCCCTGCGGCCCGAGGATGCTGAGGAATTCCACCGCGTGCTCGTCGGCGTTGCCGAACCAGTGCGGCAGATGCGTGTCGAATTCGGCGACCTCGCCGGCCTTCAGCACGAAATCCTGGTCGCCGAGGATCATCCGCAGCCGCCCGCTCAGGACGTACAGCCAGTGGTATCCCTCGTGCGAACGCGGATCCGGGTCGAGCCGGTCGGTCCGCCCAGCGGGAAGGATCTGCTTGTACACGTGCAGCCCGCCGGGTTTGCGGGTCAGCGGCAGGACGGTCATGCCGTTGCGGTCGAACGGCCGGAGATGCACGCGCGGGTCGCCGCTGGGCGGGGCGTCGACGAGTTCGTCGAGCGGCACCTGATAGGCCTTGGCCAGCGGGAGCAGCAGTTCCAGGCCCGGTTTGCGCTGCCCGGATTCCAGCCGGGACAGGGTGCTCACCGCGATCCCGGTGGTCTCCGACAACGCGGTGAGGGTGATCCCGGTCCGGCGGCGCAGCTCCCGCAGCCGCGGCCCGACCGCGGCCAGCACGGCGTCGAACTCTTCGCTCATGCCCACATGGTGCGGGCGGCTTTGCGGTTTCCGCCAAGAATTTTGCCGAAACCGCGGTCTTGCCCCGGAGGCCCGGAGCAAGACCGCGGCACGTCACGCCTTAGCGACCGCCACGCGCACCTTCACGCCCTCGCCGACCGTGCCGTCGAAGCCCTCGGCCACCTCGCCGTAGGACACCGACGTCGCGAGCGTCTCGGACGCCACGAACTCCTCGTGCTTGCGCACCGCGGCCGTCACCTCGCCGGCGGCGTCCACGGTCAGCGAGATCCGGTCGCCGACGTCGAGACCGGCCTCGCGGCGCGCCTGCTGGACCACGCGGACCAGGTCGCGGGCAAGGCCCTCGGCCGCCAGGTCCCCGGTGACCTCGGTGTCCAGCACGACCAGGCCGGCCCCGCCGGGCAGTTCGGCCGCCGCGCCGCCGCCGGACGCGACCAGGCGCCGGTCGTACTCGCCCTCGACCAGTTCGACGCCCGCCGCCACGACCGCGCCGGACGCGTTGGTCGTCCAGTCGCCCGCCTTGACCGCCTTGATCACCTGCTGCACGGCCTTGCCCAGCCGCGGCCCGGCCGCCCGCGCGTTCACCGCGACCTCGAACGTGCCGTGCGCCGCGACGTCGGTGGTCAGCTCCACCGACTTCACGTTCACCTCGTCCCGCAGGATCTCGGTGAACCCGCGCAGCGCTTCGACGTCCTCGGCCGCGACGACGAGCTTCGCCAGCGGCAGCCGCACGCGCAGCTTGTTCGCCTTGCGCAGCGCCAGCGCCGACGACGCCACCTGCCGCACCTTGTCCATCGCGGTCACCAGCGCCGCGTCGGCGGGCAGGTCGAGCGCGTTCGGCCAGTCGGTCAGGTGCACCGAACGGCCACCGGTCAGCCCGCGCCACACGGTTTCCGTGGTGAGCGGCAGCAGCGGCGCGACGACCCGGCAGGTCACCTCCAGCACGGTGTGCAGCGTGTCGATCGCGTCCTGCTCGCCCGCCCAGAACCGGTCGCGCGACCGGCGCACGTACCAGTTCGTGAGCACCTCGAGGAAGTCCCGCACGGTCTGGCACGCGCCCGCGATGTCGTAGCCGTCCATCGCGGACTCGACGTCGGTGACGAGTTCGTGCGTCTTGGCGAGCACGTACCGGTCGAGCAGATGCGTCGAATCCGTGCGCCACTGCCCCTGCTTGCCTTCGGCGTTCGCGTACAGGGCAAGGAAGTAGTACGAGTTCCACAGCGGCAGCACGGCCTGGCGCACCGCGTCGCGGATCCCCCGGTCGGTGACGACGAGGTTGCCGCCGCGCAGGATCGGGCTCGCCATGAGGTACCACCGCATGGCGTCGGACCCGTCGCGGTCGAAGACCTCGTTGACGTCCGGGTAGTTCCGCAGCGACTTCGACATCTTCTGGCCGTCGGAGCCGAGCACGATGCCGTGCGACACGCAGGTGCGGAACGCCGGCCGGTCGAACAGCGCGGTCGCGAGCACGTGCAGCAGGTAGAACCAGCCGCGGGTCTGCCCGATGTACTCGACGATGAAGTCGCTCGGGTAGTGGTGCTCGAACCATTCGCGGTTCTCGAACGGGTAGTGCACCTGGGCGTACGGCATCGACCCGGAGTCGAACCACACGTCGAGCACGTCCGGCACGCGGCGCATCGTGGACTTGCCGGTCGGGTCGTCCGGGTTCGGCCGGGTCAGCTCGTCGATGTAGGGCCGGTGCAGGTTGTCCAGCCGCACGCCGAAGTCGGCCTCCAGCTCGTCCAGCGAGCCGTAGACGTCGATGCGCGGATAGGCCGGGTCGTCCGAGCGCCACACCGGGATCGGCGTGCCGAAGTAGCGGTTGCGGGAGATCGACCAGTCGATGGCGTTCTCCAGCCACTTGCCGAACTGGCCGTCCTTGACGTTCTCCGGGTACCAGGTGATCTGCTGGTTCAGCTCGACCATCCGGTCCTTGAACTGCGTCACCGCGACGAACCACGACGACACCGCGCGGTAGATCAGCGGGTTCCGGCAGCGCCAGCAGTGCGGGTACGAGTGGTCGTAGGTCTCGTGGCGCAGCAGCACCGCGCCCTGGCGCTCCGCGCCGCCGGTGCCGTTCTTGAGGTCCCGCACGATGTTCGGGTTCGCGTCGAACACCAGCTGCCCGGCGTAGTCCGGAACGGTCTCGTCGAACTTGCCGTGGTCGTCCACCGGCGTCACCGGGGCGATCCCGGCCGCGTCGGTGACCACCTTGTCCTCGGCGCCGTAGGCGGGCGCGATGTGCACGACGCCGGTGCCGTCGTCGGTGGTGACGTAGTCCGCAGACAGCACGCGGTGCGCGTTCTCCGTGCCGACGAAGTACGGGAACGGCGGCGCGTAACGGGATCCGAGCAGCTGCTCGCCGGTGTAGCGCGCGACGACGGCCGGCTCCTCGCCGAGTTCACGCGCGTACGCGGCGACGCGGGCCTCCGCGAGCAGGAACCGCTTGCCGTCGCTTTCCACCACGACGTACTGCACCTCGGGGTGCACCGCGGTGGCGAGGTTGGACGGCAGCGTCCACGGGGTCGTGGTCCAGATCAGCAGGTACGTGCCGTCGAGGTCGTTGTCGTTGCCCTCCAGGCGGAATCCGACCGTGACGGCCGGGTCCTGCCGGTTGCGGTAGACGTCGGCGTCCATGCCCAGCTCGTGGTTGGACAGCGGCGTCGCGTCGCGCCAGCAGTAGGGCAGGACGCGGTAGCCCTCGTAGACGAGTCCCTTGTCCCACAACCGTTTGAACGCCCAGAGCACCGATTCCATGTAGGTGACGTCGAGCGTCTTGTAGTCGTTGTCGAAGTCGACCCAGCGGGCCTGGCGGGTCACGTAGTCGCGCCACTCGTCGGTGTAGCGCAGCACGGACTCGCGCGAGGCCTCGTTGAACTTCGCGATGCCCATCTCTTCGATCTCGGTCGTCTCGGTGATCCCGAGCTGCCGCATCGCTTCGAGTTCGGCGGGCAGGCCGTGGGTGTCCCAGCCGAACCGCCGGTCGACGTGCTTGCCCTTCATCGTCTGGTAGCGCGGGACGATGTCCTTGACGTACCCGGTGAGCAGGTGCCCGTAGTGCGGGAGGCCGTTGGCGAAGGGCGGGCCGTCGTAGAAGACGTACTCGTTGTCGCCGTTCGTGCCCTCGGGACGGGCGTCGATCGTCGCCTGGAAGGTCCGGTCGCTCTCCCAGTACGCGAGGACGCTCTCCTCCAGCGCGGGGAACGACGGCTGGGACGGGACCGTGGTCTCTCCGCCCGGCGAAGCCTGGGGGTACATCCGGGTGCTCCTTGCGTTCGTCGCTCGTACGGGCGACCGGCGGCCACCCACACGGGGACGAGACGCTGGCGCGTCACGCGGTACCACCCCGCTTGCCCGGCGCACTGCTCCCGGGCCACTCGTTGCGCGGCTGTCACGGGCCGCACCCGTCCGGTTCTACTGCGGGCGGCGACCGCCCGGTTCTTCCGGAGGCTCCCCGGTGATGGCCGGATCGACGCCTTGCTGACTCCAGGTTAACCCGTCGCCGCAACCCGCTTTCGCCCTGCCCCGGCCGGGCTCGCGCCGTCGCCGGGGGAAAAGGCGAAAACCGATGTCCGGCACCGGGTTCCGCCGATACGGTAACGACCGGGCGTGCGCGGCGGATGTGCCGGGCAGATCTTCCTTCCGGCCACAGCACAGGAGTCGAGCACGGGTGAACCGTAGTTTTCAGGTGGATCTTCGCGGGGTCGTCGACCTGCTGAGCCAGCACCTCTATTCCAGTCCCCGCGTCTACGTGCGCGAACTGCTCCAGAACGCCGTCGACGCGGTCACCGCGCGCCGGGCGGCCGACGCTTCGGCGCCCGCGGAGATCGCGATCGAAGCCGGCGACGGGACGCTGCGGATCACCGACACCGGCATCGGCCTGTCCGAGGCGCAGGTGCACGAACTGCTCGCGACGATCGGCCGCAGCTCCAAACGGGACGAACTCGGCTACGGACGGCGGGATTTCCTCGGCCAGTTCGGGATCGGGCTGCTGTCGGCCTTCCTGGTCGCCGACGAGACCCGCGTCGTCACGCGTTCCGCGAGCGGCGCTCCCGCGGTCTCGTGGACCGGCCGCGCGGACGGCACCTACGCCGTCGGGCCCGGCGAACGGGACACGATCGGCACCACCGTCACCCTCACCGCGCGCCGCGGCGCCGAGCAGTGGTTCGTGCCGGAGACGGTCGCCGATCTCGCGACGCTGTACGGCTCGATGCTGCCGTTCGAAATCACCGTCAACGGCAAGGCGATCAGCGGCGCCGGCATCCCGTGGCAGGCCGACGAGCGCTCCCCCGGGCACCGCTCCGCGGACCTCGTCGGCTACGCGCAGGAGGTCCTCGGCTTCACCCCGTTCGACATTGTCGACCTCGACGTGCCGGAGGCCGGGCTCACCGGCGTCGCCTACGTGCTGCCGTTCCCGGCGAACCCGGCCGAGCGCGCCGGGCATCGCGTGTACCTCAAGCGGATGCTGCTCGCGGAGAACGCGCCCGGGCTGCTGCCGGACTGGGCGTTCTTCGCCCGCTGCGTCGTGGACACCGGCGAGCTGCGGCCCACCGCGAGCCGCGAGGCGCTCTACGACGACGACCAGCTCGCCGCGACCCGCGAAGCGCTCGGCGAGCAGCTGCGCGGCTGGCTCGTCGGGCTCTCGGCGACCAGTCCGCGGCGGCTGAACCAGTTCCTGAAGATCCACCACCTCGGCGTCAAAGCGCTCGCGCTGCACGACGACGACATGCTGCGGCTGGTCGACGAGTGGTGGCCGCTGGAAACGAACGTCGGCCGGATGACGCTCGCCGAGTTCCGCTCGCGCCACGGCGTGCTCCGCTACTGCGCGACCGCCGACGAATTCGACCAGCTGGCCGGGGTCGCCGCCGCGCAGAACCTGCCGGTGATCAACGGCGGCTACACCTACGACAGCGAACTCGTCGAACGCGTCGGCGCGCTCGAACCGGGGGTGCGCGTCGACCGGCTCGACCCGAGCGACCTCACCACCGCCTTCGCCGATCTCGCCCCGGACACCGCGCTGGCGGTCCGGCCGTTCGTCGCGGCCGCGCAACGCTGCGTCGACCGGCTCGGCTGCGAGGTCGTGCTGCGCGAATTCGAGCCCGCGTCGCTCCCGGTGCTCTATCTCGTCGACCGCGCCGCCTCGTTCGCCGGCGAACTGCGCGCGACCAAGGAGGCCGTCGACGAGCTGTGGGCCGGGGTGCTCTCGGCCTTCGAGAAGCCGGAACGGGATCGCCCGCAGCTCGTGCTCAACTACCGGAACCCGTTGGTGCGGCGCGTTTCCCGGCTCGAGAACGCGGAACTGACCGCGCTGGCCGTCGAATCCCTCTACGGCCAGGCGCTGCTGCTCGGCAAGCACCCGATCCGGCCCGCCGACTCCGCGCTGCTCAACCGGGCCTTCCTCAGCCTTCTCGACCACGCCGTCCCGAACCGGGAGAACTGATGACCGCACCGACCGAAGAGAACCTGTGGAACCGGCTGGGGTCGGCCCGGGCCCTTCCGTTCGGCAAGGGCCAGATCGCCGCGACGGAGAGCCTGGTCCGCACCGCCGACGCCGAGCGCCTGCCGGACCTGCAGTACGCCGCCCGGCTCTCGCTCGTCCGCGCGTACACGCACGGCGGCGAGCCGGCGAAGTCGTTCGTGCCGTTCGCCTGGTGCCTCGCCAAGCACGACCAGGGCGAGGGCAACGAGCGGTGGGACTACATCCTCTTCTGGTCGTTCAAGTCCATCGTCACGTCGCTGACCGACTTTCCCGAGGTGCCGCTGGACCGCACCTACGCCGTGCTCGACGACATGGAGCGCCGGTACCGGGCGGCCGGGTACGCGATGAACCCGGTGCACCAGCACCGGCAGATCGTGGCGCGGCACGTCGGCGACCACGAAACGGCTGTCGAGCAGTACCGGCTCTGGGCCGCGGCCCCGCGCGGCGAGATGTCGGACTGCGTCGGCTGCGAACCGTCCGGCAAGGTCGCCCACCTGAGCCGCTACGGCCGGTTCGAGGAGGCGATCGAGGTCGCCGAACCGGTCCTCGGCGGCACGTTCACCTGCAGCGAGCAGCCGAACGGGATCCTCTCCTCGCTGCTGCTCCCGTTTGTCCGCACCGGACGGCTGGAGGAGGCCGCGCGAGCCCACCGGCAGGTGTACCGCACGATCCGGCACAACCGGCTGGACCTGGATCTCCTCCCCCGCCACCTCCGGTTCTGCGCGCTCACTGGCAACCACGTGCGCGGGCTTGAAATCCTCGAACGGCATCTCGGCTGGCTCGCCGACGCGCCCTCTCCGGACGTCGAGATGGAGTTCTGCGCCGCCGCCGCGCTCAACCTGCGCCTGGTCGCCGATTCCGGGCACGGCGGCACGACGGTGCGCCGTACCGACGGCGAGATTTCCGTCCAGGCACTGCACGACGAGCTTTCCGGGCGCGCACTGGGCATCGCGGCCCGCTTCGACGCCCGGAACGGCACCAGCGAGCAGAGCGACCTGATCCGCGACGTCCTCGCCGCCGAGCCGATCGTGGACCACCTCCCGCTGTCCTTGACCAGTCCGCGTCCGGTTTCCCCGCCGCGGACGCCCGTCGCACCGTCCCTTCCGGACACTCCCGAAGAGCTGGCCGATCTCGCCGACCAGCACTCCCGGCTCAGCGCTTACGAGGCCGCCGAAGCCGCGTGGGCGAAGTTCGACGAACTGTGCCCGGAACCGGCGGGGTCGCTGCTCGCCCGGCGGCTGTCCGGATCCGCGACCGCGGTCGTGGACACCGACCCCGAGGCCGCCGTGCGGGATTGGCTGCGCGCGGCCGAACTGTTCGCGGCCGAAGGCGACGAGGTCGCCCGGCACACCGCGGCGAGCAAGGCCGGGCTCGCCCGTTACCAGCTGGGCGAGCCCGAATCCGCTCTCGCCGTCCTCGCCGGCGCGGCCGAGGCGCTCGCCGGGCTCGGCGACGTGGAACAGCACGTCCGCGCGCTGCTGCGGTGGTCCCTGGCGCTTTCCGGGAACGACGACCTCGACGCCGCGTTCGAGATTCTCGACCGTGCCGAAGCCGCCGCCACCGAGGTTCCCGCTGAGCTGGCCGCCCGGCTTTTGCTGCTGCGCGGCGAACTCACCGCACGCAGCGGCCGGCTGGACGAGGCGCGGGAACCGGCCGGACGCGCGGTGGACCTGTTCGCCGAAGCCGGGTTGGCCGAGCAGGAGGCGTGGGCGCGGCTCATCGCCGGGCGGATGGCCGCCGCGAGCGGCGAACTCGAGACGGCCTACGCCACGGTGCGGCCCGCCGAGTCCGCCGCCTCCCCTGGCCTGCGCGCCCAGGTGCGGCACACGCTCGGCTTGCTCGCGTCCGACCTCGACCTGCGGGAGGAGGCGGTGGCCCACTACCGCGGCGAGGTCGCCGACCTGGTCGAAGCCGGGGATCTGTCCGGCGCCGCGCTCGCCCAGCTCGGACTGGCGTCCGCGGCCGAACGCGCCGGAGACGCGCTGACCGCAGCCGACGCCGCTGAGGCCGCGATCGAGGTCCTGGAGCAGGGCGACGACGAGGACGAACTGGCCCGGGCGCGCTACCTGCTCGCCGGAGCGCACCGCGCTCTCAACCAGCCGGATCCGGCGCTGACTTTGCTGGAGCAGGTGCTCGGGCACTTCGCCGCCGCGGGCAACCAGCCCGCCGCCGGGCAAGCGGCCGAGACCATCGGCGACCTCCTCGACGAACTCGACCGCGACGCCGAGGCCGCCTCGTCCTACGGGCGCGCAGCGGAGTGCTACACGGCAGCGGAACTCCCGGTCGACGCCGTGCGCAACCTCCGTCAGGCAGCGCTGTCGTGGCAGTGGGCGACAGAAACGGATCAGGCGCTTTCGGTGCTGGCAGAAGCGGAAAAGAGCGCCGCGGACCTCGACGGCGACGAGCCGCCGATCCGCTGGGAACGAGCCATGGTCGCCTTGAACGGCGGCAAACTGCTGGGTGCCGCAGAGCGGCCCGAGCAAGCGCTGCCCCGGGCGACCGCGGCCGTCGAACTGTTCCTGGCCCTCGACGCGACCACCGAAGCCGCGATCGCCGCGGGACTGCGCGCCCGGCTGCTGGTCGACCTGGGCCGCCCCGCCGAAGCCCGCGCCGCGACGCATGCCGCGATCGAAGGCCTGCCGCCGGAAGCGACGGAACAGATCGAGCGGCTCGAATACATCCTGGCGAATCTCGACTCGGAGTAAGCGCTTTCGCCGGGCCCACGGGTTCTCCCGTGAGCCCGGCGGAGGGTGCACTCTCGCCGGACTCCTCTCCCGGCCGTTGCCGTGAGCCCCGCAGCCACCGAGCCCACGGGTTTTCTCGCAGCCCCGGCGGAAGGTGCTCTCGCCGGACTTCTCTCCCGGCCGCTGCCGTGAACCCCACAGCCACCGAGCCCACGGGTTTTCTCGCAAGCCCGACGGAAGGTGCTCTCTCGCCGGACTCCTCTCCCCGCCACGACTCACCTCGTCGGCTCAAGCCGCTTCCCGCGAACCCGCCGCTGCACCGTCACCACCGCCAACACCGCAGCCACAACCCACAACCCGCCCGAAACAAACCCCAGCAAGTGCAAGCCATGCACAAACGACCCCCGCGCCCCCGGTTCCCCTGCCACCGCACCGAAAACCGCCACACCAAGCGCACCACCTGCCTGCCGCGCCGCGTTGTTGATTCCGCCCGCGATGCCTGCCCGCTCGTCCGGCGCGTCGGCGACCGCGGCGGTCACCACGGCGGCGGTCAGCAGTCCCATTCCGATGCTGAGCACGAACAACGTCGGCAGCAGCGTCCAGTACCCGGTGCCGGGGCCGATGCGCAGCAGGTTCAGCATCGCCGCCGCGCCGAGGAGGAGCCCGGTCACGATCTGCGGGCGCGGGCCGAACCTCGCGGTGAGCCGTCCGGAGACCGGGCCGAGCAGCACCATCGGGACGAACATCGGCAGCAGCGCCGCGGCCGCGGCGATCGGGTCCGCGTGGAGCACATCCTGCAAGTACAGCGTGAACACCAGCACTGAACCCAGGCCGACGAAGTTCATCGCGGCGGACACCAGGTTCGCGCCCGCCGCCTGCCGGGACCGCAGCAGCGGCAACGGCAGCATCGGGGCCACAGAACGCCGTTCCACCACCACGAACGCCACGGCCGCCGCCACCGCGAGCAAACCGACCCATGGCGTCCCCGCGATCACCGCGTACACCGCGGAGCCGAGCGCCAACGCCGCGGTCGCCGCGCCGGGAACGTCCACGCGGCCCGGTTTCCGCACGTCTCGCGGCACCAGCCGCCGGGTCGCGACGGCCGCCGCGGCGACTATCGGGACGTTCAGCCAGAACACCGGCCGCCATCCGGCCGTCTGCACGAGAATCCCGCCCAGCAACGGTCCGGCTGGCAGGGCGAGCGCCGAAATCCCGGCCCAGATCCCCAGCGCCCGGGCGCGTTCGGTACGGCCGGGGAACGCCCCGGAGATCACGGCCATCGTGCCCGGCAGCAACAACGCCGCTCCGACCCCTTGCACCGCCCGGGCCGCGACCAGCCAACCCGCCGACTGCGCGAGCCCGCACGCCGCCGACGCGGCCCCGAAAACGCCCAGCCCGGTCAGCACCACGCCGCGGTGCCCGAGGACGTCGCCGAGCGCTCCCCCGGTCAGCAGCAACGCGGCGAGCACGACCGAATAGCCGACCACCACCCACTGCAACTGCGGGACGTCCGCGTGCAGTTCGCTGCCGAGGGTGGGGAGGGCGACGTTGACGACAGTGACGTCGAGCTGCACCAGGAACATCCCGGCGCACATGGTGAACAAGATCGCGGTGCGCATGGGTCCAGCAGACACCGGGAACGCTTCCGTCGCGGTGGAAGTGTGCCGGGGGCATGCTGGAGGCATGGAAGGAGACGCCGACATCGCGCGCACCGCCGCCCTGTTCGCCGATCCGGCGCGGGTCCGCGTGCTGATGGCCCTCGCGGACGGCCGGTCGCTGGCCGCGTCCGTGCTGGCCGGCGAAGCGGGTCTGACCGCGCAGGGCGTGAGCGCGCACCTGTCGAAACTGCTGGCGGCTGGGCTGGTGACGGCGGAAAAGTCCGGCCGGCACCGGTTCTACCGCATCGCCGGCGCCGCCCCGGAACTGCTGGAAGCACTCGCCCGGCACTCCCCCGCGCGCCCGGTTCGCTCGCTGCGGGAAGGCACGCGCGCGGAAGCCTTGCGCACCGCGAGATTGTGCTACGACCACGTCGCCGGACGACTCGGCGTCACCGTCACGGCCGCCTTGCTCGACCGCGGCGCGCTGGCCACTGTGGACGGTGACCCGACGACGCAGCGGCGACCCGGAGACCGGATTTCCTCGCAGCTGCAAGAACATCCGTACGTGCTGGGGCCCGCTGCCGACGATGTGTTCGCCGCGTTAGGCGTGGATGTCGAAGCGGCTGCGGAGAGCCGTCGCCCGCTGCTGCGGTTCTGTCTGGATTGGACAGAGCAGCGCCATCACCTGGCCGGAGCCTTGGGCGCGGCGGTGACGCGACGGTTCATGGACGCGGGCTGGCTGCGGTCACGCGCGAAGGCGCACCGAGCCGTTCAGCTCACCGAAAGCGGCGCGAAGGTACTTGAAGAGGTGCTCGGCGTCAGCGATGCGCCGCGGCCAGCACAGCGTCCGGACCGCACCGCGCGCACGGCGTGAAGCCGAGCTGGCGTGCCTCGCCGACACCGATCGGGATGGTGTCGCGGCCGGACAGCCAGCCGCAGTCCACCAGGTGGTAGCGCGGGTACTCGTCGACGACCACGACCTCGTCCTCGAGCTCCTTGACCACCTCGAGGTCCTCCGGCGCAGTCTCCTCGACGCCGGGCGGCGTGTCGCGCACCGCCTTCGCCTCGGACTGGGGCTCGGCCTCCGCGGCGGGCTTCTCGAGCTCCGGTTCCGGCACGTCCGCCGGATCGCCCAGCTCGCCCGTCGCCGGGATCAGCGCGGTCTGCTCGGCGTCCTCCTCGGCCGGGACCGCTTCGTCCTTCTCCTCCGCCGCATCCGAATCGGCGGCTTCGGAGTCCTCGGACTCCTCGGCGTCCGGGCCGCGGTCCGCGCGCTTGCGCCGGCGCAGCCAGTCGGCGAGCAGAAGGAGCCCGGCGAGCACGGAAAGGCCGATGGAAACCCAGGCCCACAGCGAGGTGCCCGTGATGAGCGCCGTGACGAGCAGCCCGAGAGCCGCCAGCACCAGAAGGAGGACGATGTAGAGCACGCTGAATTACAACACGCGCGGCCCGCCAACCGGGCGCGACCCGCCCACGCGGCGTGCTCCGCCGATGCCCCACCGTGGCGGGAACCGGACCCGGACACGCCGAAACCCCGCCGGGTCGGAAGGTCTTCCGGCGGGGTGCGTACGGCGGTGGGTCAGCCGGCCTCGGCGCGCGGGCCGAACGAGTAGCCCTGACCGCTGCTGCCGGTCGAGGACTGGCTCGAACCGGAAGAGGCCGACGCCGGGGCCGCGGAGCCGCGGTCGTCGAGCTCGCGCAGCTGAGACTCGAGGAATCCGCGCAGCCGGGTGCGGTATTCGCGCTCGATCGTGCGGAGTTCTTCGATCTTCTTGCCCAGAGCGCCCTTTTCGGCGTTCAGGTTGTTCATCGTCTCGGTGTACTTGCGCTGCGACTCGCGTTCCATGGTGGTCGCCTTGTCGCGCGCCTGGCGCTCCAGCGTCTCGGCGCGCGTGCGCGCGTCGTTCAGCATCGTCTCGGCGCGGGTGCGCGCCTCGTTCACCATCGAGTCGGACTTCGCCCGGGCGTCGGACAGCAGCTGCTCGGACTTGGTCCGCGCCTCCGCCAGCATCCCGTCGGACTCGGTCTTCGCCTCGGCGGTGAGCCGGTCGGCCATCTCCTGCGCCAGGCCGAGCACCTTGGCGGCCTGGACGTTCGGCTCGCCGCTGTCGGGGACCATCGAGTGCGCCTGGGTCTGCTCCATCGCCGAAGCGGGAGGCGGCACCGGGGCGAGCCGCCGCGACGGCTCGGGGTCGCGGCCCGGCGGCGGGCCGGCGACCTTCGCGTTCTCGAGCTCCGAGCGGGTCGACTCGAGCTCGGAGTCGAGCTGCTCGACCTGCTGGCGCAGCTCGTTGTTGTCCTCGATCAACCGGGCAAGCTCGGTCTCCACCAGGTCGAGGAACGCGTCCACCTCGTCCTCGTTGTAGCCCCTCTTGCCGATGGGCGGCTTGCTGAACGCGACGTTATGCACGTCAGCGGGGGTCAACGACATCAGATCACCTCACGCACTCCATGGCCTGCAGGACACACCCGGGTTTTCCCCGATCACCTGGGTGTCAGTTGCATCGCGAAGAACACAACCAACAGCAGCACCATAATCGACAAGTCCAGTCCTACGCCGCCGATCCGGACCATCGGAATGATCCTGCGGAACAACCGCACCGGCGGGTCGGTCACTGTGTAGATGGTCTCGAGCGTCACCGCAACCCCTCCGGCGGGACGCCATTCCCGTGCGAAAGTCCGCACGAGCTCGACCACGATCCGGGCCGTGAGCAGCAGCCAGAAGGCAAACAGCACGTACCAGATCGCAAGCCACACAGCATTCACGGCGACCACTCTAGCGGGGGACGGCCGGATTGGGCGCGACCAGTCGCCCTGAGGGCGACATAGTCGACAAAATCACGTCTGGCTGCGCCCAGCGGTCCGTGCCCGTTCACCCGCGCAGGAACAATCCGCCCTCGGCGATCCGCCTGCGGTCCTCGGCGGTCACGTCCACGTCGGGCGGTGAGAGAAGGAACACCTTGTTGGTGACCTTGTCCATCGACCCCCGCACGGCGAACGCCAGGCCCGCCGCGAAGTCCACGATCCGCTTGGCGTCCGCGTTGTCCATCTCGGTGAGGTTGATGATCACCGGGATGCCCTCGCGGTAGTGCTCGCCGATCGCCCGCGCCTCGATGTAGCTCGTCGGGTGCAGCGTGGTGATCCGGCTGAGCGGGTCCCTCGCCGGCGCGGCGACCGGTTCGGCGACCGGGCGCAGCCGGGCGACCGGCTCCGGCTGGCGGTCCACGGCGAGCGCGCCGTGCGTCGCCGGCTCGGCCGCCATCGACCGGGACCGCACGCGCGCGGCCGGTTCGTCGTAAGCCTCTTCGACGTCGCGGTAGCGCGCCCGGGACCGCGCCGGCGGCTGGTCGTAGCCGTCGTCGTAGTCGTCGTAACCGTCGTCGTAGCCGTCTTCGTCCGCGGGCACCATCCCGAAGTAGGCCTTCAGCTTCTGCAGCGCGCTCATAGCCTCTCCCTAGCCCTTGCCGCTCCCGCACCGTTGTGCCCCGCCCGGCCGGACACGAAACGTGACCACCGGGCGGACTCCCTACGGCGAGGCTAAACCGCGCCCGCCGAGCAACGCGGTTCCGACACGCACACACGTCGAGCCGTGCCGGATCGCCTGGTCCAGATCATGGCTCATTCCGGCGGACACGTCAGCCGCTTCGGGATGCCGGGCGCGGACTCTTTCCGCTGCGTGGGACAGGCGGGCAAAAGCAGTGCCCGGGTCCTCCCCTAACGGGGCCACCGCCATCACGCCTCGCAGTCGCAGCTCCCCCGTGTGGGCGATGCGGTCGGCGAGGGCGTCGAGCTCCTCGAGCGGGGTCCCGCCGCGCGCGACGTCGCCGTCGAGGCTCACCTGGACCAGGACGTCGAGCGGTCCGGTCCGCTCCCCCGCCTCCTGCGCGGCGGCGACCGCGCGGGCGAGCGCGTCGGCGAGCCGCGCCGAATCGACCGACTGGACCTCGGCCGCCCAGCGCACGACCGAACGCGCCTTGTTCCGCTGCAGCCGCCCGACCATGTGCCAGCGCGGCGCGGCGTCCGGGCGCAGCTGCGCGACCTCGGCGGCCTTCGGACCGGCTTCCTGGTCGCGGTTCTCGGCGAGGTGCAGCAGCCCGAGGTCGGTCAGCAGCGCGGCGTCGCTCGCCGGGAAGGTCTTGGTGACGCCCAGCAACCGCACCTCGTCGCGGGAACGGCCGGCCTCGGCGCAGGCGTTCGCGATGCGTTCCTCGACCGCGGCCAGCGCCGCCGCCAGCTCCGCCCGCCGCTTCTCTGCCGGGTCCTCGGTCACGCTTTCTCCTCTTCAAGCCAGGTGATGCCGGCGATGCGGCCGGTGGTGCCGTCGCGGCGGAAGCTGAACAACGTCTGGTCCTCCGCCGTGCAGCGCGGATCCGCGCCGACGCGTCCAACGCCGAGGTCGGCCAGCTGCTGCCAGAGCCCGGCGCGCAGGTCCAGACCGGTCGTGCCCTTGCGCGTTTTGCACGCGCTGCCGGGCAGATGCTTCTCGACGTCCGCGGCCATCGCGGCCGGGACCTCGTAGCAGTCGCCGCAAATGGCCGGGCCCAGCAACGCCTCGACGCGGCCCGGTTCGGCGCCGAGATCGCGCATCGCCTCCAGCGCGGCGGGCACCACGCCGACGCGCGCGCCGACCCGGCCCGCGTGCACCGCGGCGACGACGCCCGCTTCCGGATCCGCCATGAGCACCGGGACGCAGTCCGCCACCAGCACCACGAGCGCGACGCCCGGACGGTCGGTCACCAGCGCGTCGGTCGCTTCGGCCGCGGCGGTCTCGGTGCCGTCCACGACGGTCGCGGTGCGGCCGTGCACCTGCTCCATCCAGGCCAGCTTGTCCTCGGCGAGACCGAGTTCGGACGCCAGCCGCTTGCGGTTGGCGTAGACGTCGCCCGCGTCGTCGCCGACGTGGTCGCCGAGGTTGAAACTCTCGTACGGCGGCCGGGAAGCCCCGCCCGCCCTGGTCGTGACCACTCGTCGTACTCGCACCCCGCCATCCTGCCAAAAACCGCGGCGGCCGCTGAGGCGAGTCTCGCGAGCGGCGATGCCGGTTCTCGCCGGAGCCATTGCGCACGAGACCCCTGGAAGTCCCGAGGTTCCGCACCGCCAGACGGCGTCGCGAGCGGCGGTCCCGGTGAGAACCGGCATCGCCACTCACCACGCCAGCCCGGCCGCACGCCTCTGCCGCTGCGCATGGTGCGGGCCCTCGCGAGCGGCGGTCCCGGTGAGAACCGGCATCGCCACTCACCACGCCAGCCCGGCCGCACGCCTCTGCCGCTGCGCATGGTGCGGGCCCTCGCGAGCGGCGGTCCCGGCGAGAACCGGCGCCGAACACCCACGAAGGTCCGGAAACGGCAACGGCCGCCCCGACCAGATCGGGGCGGCCGCTGCTCGCGAGTCCTTGCTTACCGCCGCATGAACGGGGGCACGTCGACGTCGTCGTCGGTCGGGTCGTCGTGCACCGTGGTCGGGCGGCTCGGCAGACCGCCCGTCGCGGAACCGGAACCGATCGGCGAATACCCCCGCGAGCCGCCGCCCGGCTGGGGAAGGCCGCCCGGCGGGGTGCCGGTGCCCGGCTGCGGCAGGCCTGAGGGCGGGGTCCGCGGCGGAGCGACCGGGTAGCCGGAGCTGCCCGCGGGCGGCACCGGAGTGGCCCCGGTCTGCGGCGGGGTCTGCGCGGCCGAACCGCCGCCGACCTGGCCCGCCGCGGCGGACGCGGTGCCGTTGCCCTGTTTGCCGCCGAACGCGGGCGGGTCGAGCTTCTTGTGGGTGGGCGCGCCCGCGTCGAAGCCGGCCGCGATCACCGTGACGCGGACCTCGTCGCCGAGGGAGTCGTCGATGATCGTGCCGAAGATGATGTTCGCGTCCGGGTGCGCCGATTCCTGCACGAGCGACGCGGCCTCGTTGATCTCGAACAGCCCGAGGTCCGATCCGCCCGCGATGGACAGCAGCGCGCCGTGCGCCCCGTCCATCGACGCTTCCAGCAGCGGCGAGTTGATCGCCTTCTCCGCCGCCTGTATCGCCCGTCCCTCCCCGCGCGCGGAGCCGATGCCCATCAGCGCGGAGCCCGCGCCGGACATGACGCTCTTGACGTCGGCGAAGTCCAGGTTGATCAGACCCGGCGTGGTGATCAGGTCGGTGATGCCCTGGACACCGGAGAGCAGCACCTCGTCGGCGGAGCGGAACGCGTCCATCAAGGACACGCCGATGTCGCCGAGCTGCAGCAGCCGGTCGTTCGGGATCACGATCAGCGTGTCGCACTCGTTGCGCAGCTGCTGGATGCCGTCCTCGGCCTGCTTGCCGCGGCGTTTGCCCTCGAAGGTGAACGGGCGGGTCACCACGCCGATCGTGAGCGCGCCGAGCTTGCGGGCGATCTGCGCGACGACCGGCGCGCCGCCGGTGCCGGTGCCGCCGCCCTCGCCCGCGGTCACGAACACCATGTCGGCGCCCTTGATGACCTCTTCGATTTCCTCGCGGTGGTCCTCGGCCGCCTTCTGCCCCACCTCGGGGGCGGCTCCGGCGCCGAGTCCGCGGGTGAGTTCCCGGCCGATGTCGAGCTTGACGTCGGCGTCGGACATGAGCAGTGCCTGCGCGTCGGTGTTCACCGCGATGAACTCGACACCCTTGAGGCCGACCTCGATCATCCGGTTCACGGCGTTCACGCCGCCGCCGCCGATGCCGACGACCTTGATCACCGCAAGGTAGTTGTGCGGGGGCGTCATCGGGTCCGCCTTCCTGATCGTGATGTGCACATGCCGCCCGCCGGGGCCGGAAACCCTCAACCTCAACCCGAGAGTGAGAGTTATGTCAACCACCGGCGTCAAGGCAGGACGGTAGGCGCCGCGCAAGCTCTAATCCAGTAGCCACGCCGTGAGCGGCAAAGGTGTTTTGCCACAACGCGAAGCCGCGCGCAAGGCCGGAACCCGCCGCGAGGCCCGGCGCGCGGTCTGCTATGCGGGCACCGAAGCGACCAGGACCACGTCCTTCGACGGCTTCCCCGACGGCGACCCGCCCGCCTGCTCCACGCTCACCGCGAACTGCTGCGCACCGGCCAATCCGTCCGCCACCACCAGCGAACCCGACGGTCCGCCCGGCAGCAGACCGGCCGGACGCGGCGCGAGCTCCGGGCCCATCAGCCACGCCTCGTACACCTGCCCGGACGGCACCGGCGGCAGCCCGGACTGCATGAACATCACGCGGTCCAGCTTCCGCGAAACCACCACGGTCCCGCCGCCTCCGCGCGGCGACGCGACGTGCGACGTCTGGCTGTCCGGCGCGGCGAGCAGCTCGGCCACCGGCGCGTAGCGGTCGCGCGCGGCGTCCAATTCGGACTGTGCGCTGTTCAGCTGGCTGCTGGTGTGCAGCGCGATCCCGCCGAACACGCCGGCCAGGGCGAGCCCGATGACGGCCGCCGCGGCGGCGATCAGCATCGGCCAGCGACGCGGTCCGCGCGGACGCGGTTCCGCGGCGCCGGTCCGCGGCGGCAACTGGCGCGTCGTGCGCATCTCCGCCAGCACCCGGTCCTTGAGACCGGACGGCGGCTGCTCGTCCATCGCCGCGCCGAGCCGGGCCGCGGTCTCGCTCAGTTCCCGTACTTCCTGCGCGCAGGCTTCGCACTGGTCGAGGTGACGGCGGAACTGGGCCCGCTCGACCTCCGACAGCGCGTCGAGCGCGTACGCGCCGGCCAACGTGTGCATTTCCGGACTGCTCACGCCGTCACCCCCAGGCAGTCGCGCAACCGGATCAACCCGTCGCGCAGTCTGGTCTTGACCGTCCCCTGCGGCGTGTCCAGCACGTCGGCGACCTCGCGATAGGTGTAGCCCTGGTAGTAGGCCAGGAGGACGGATTCCCGCTGCAATTCGGTCAGCGTCTTCAGGCAGCGCCGCACCTGCGAGCGTTCCAGCCGGGTCGCGACGGATTCGGCGACCTCGTCGAACGGCCGCCCGCGCGCGGCCTCGAAAGTCGCTTTCCGCTCGCGTTCGGTGCTCGCCCGCGCCGACCGGACCCGGTCGACCGCGCGGCGGTGCGCGAGAGTCATCGCCCAGTTCAAGACGCTGCCTTTCCCCGGCGAATAGCGCGTCGCGGTCTTCCACAGCTCCACGAGCACCTCCTGCGCGACCTCCTCGGACTGCGCGGGGTCCCGCACGATACGGCGGACGAGCCCGTAGACGGGACCGGCGAGCTGATCGTAGAGCCGTTCGAAGGCGCGTTCGTCTCCCTTCGCGACCAGCGCCATCAAATCCTCGGCACTCGTCGGCGGCACCGCCGAGAGCCGGTCCGCCGGGCGTGCGCTCTCATCCATGGAGGGCTCCTGCCGTGTTCTGTCCGGTCCGGGCGGCGAGCGGGGCCTTGCGCCGCCACAGCGCGAGTCCGTGGCGGCGGATCAGCGCGGCGACGCGCTGCGGCTGCAGCGGCCTGCCCAGCAGGAAGCGCGCGAGCGTGCGGATCCCGACCGGACGGCGGACTCCTCGCAGCGTAGCGGTCAGGGCGGCGTCTCCGTCGTGCTGCAGGACGACGGTCAACGCCAGCAGCGCGTCCGGCCGCGGCAGGTGCATCCGGTACTCCCCCGCCATCTCCTGGAACGGCGACACGTAGAACTCCTTCTCCGTCCGGAGCTCGTCACCGGGCCGGAGCAGGTAGGCGTGCCGGCCGCCGTAGGTGTTGTGCACCTCGGCGACCACGCAGGCGAGCGCGCCGTCCGGCGTGTGGCACCAGTAGACCGTGATCGGATTGAACACGTACCCGAGAACGCGCGCCGACGCGAGCATCGTCACCGGCCCGCCGCGCAAGTCCACCCCTCGGTGCGCGAGCCAAGCGTCCAGTTTGGACCGGATGTCGCCGGGTTCGTCCCGGCCGAAGTGGTCGCGGCCGTCGAAGCGCGCGAACGGCCGGAGCCACCACGGCAGCCGCGGCAGGTCGTCGAGCTCGGTCCGCCACAGGTACATCCGGTGCGCGAAGGAGTACGGCGGGTCGGCCCGCCGGACGTGCGCGACGGTGGCGTCGTAGAGAGCGGTCACCAGGTCACCCCGAAACTGGCCGCGGCGCGGACGCCGGAGGAACAGCCGTCCTCGTGGAATCCCCAGCCTTGATAAGCACCGGCGTAGGCGAGGACGCCGTCGTTCAACTCCGCCAGGTTCCGCTGCGCGGCAACGGATTCCGGCGTGTAAACCGGATGCTCGTAGGACATTTTCGCGACCACCGCGTCCGGATCGAGGCCGACGCTTGGATTGAGGGTGACGGCGTACGTCGTCGCTTCGTCGAGGCCCATCAAGCGATTCAGGTCGTACGTGACTTGGACAGCGCGCAGATCCGCCCCGCAGCCGGGGGTCCGGTAATTCCAGGAGGACCGGGCACCCGGCACGGTCGGCAGCACGGCGGGATCGGTGTGCAGCCAAGCCTCGTTGCGCGAGTAGCGGAAAGCACCGAGCAGCTTCTGTTCGGCCGCAGTGGGATCCGGCAACAGTCGCAACGCTTGGTCCGCGTGCGTCGCGACCACGACTCGGTCGACCCGGTGCGCCGTGTCGGCATCGTCGCGCACCTCGACGCCGCGCGCGGTCCGCCGCACCGCGCGAACCGGAGTGGACAAATGCACCGCGGTCAACTGCTTGGCCGCCCGCTCGACGTACTCCCGCGAACCGCCGACAACCGTCCGCCACGTCGGCGAATTCCGCACGCTGAGCATTCCGTGGTTGCGCAGGAATTCGAACAGGTACCGCGCCGGATACTGCATGGTGTCGGTGCGATCGGCGGACCACACGGTCGACACGAGCGGCAGCACGAAATGGTCCACGAAATACCGTGAATACCCGCCGATCGCCAGGAACGCGCCGAGCGGCACGTCGCCGGCCTCGGGGCGCGCCAGCAGTCGTGCGGCGTGCCGGTGGAACCGCTTCACTTCGGCCAGCATGAGCAGGTAGCGCGTGGACGCGGCGTTGCTCCGTTGCGCGAACAACCCGCGCACGCCTTTCGCCCCGGCGTACTGCAGACCGCAGCCGTCGCAGCGGATGCTCATCGACATCTCGGTCTCGCGGGTGCGGACGCCGAGTTCGCCGAACAGCCGCAGCAGCGTCGGGTAGGTGCGCTCGTTGTGGACGAGGAACCCGGAGTCGACGGCGACCGTCCCGCCGTGCGCGCTCGGCACGTCGTGCGTGTGGGCGTGGCCGCCGAGCCGGTCGTCGGCCTCGAACAGCAGAACCTCGTAGCGGCGCTGCAGCAGGTACGCGGCGGTGAGGCCGGCGACCCCGCTGCCGATGACAGCGATGCGTTGTCCCGTGGTGTGGTGCACGGAAGGCATTCGGCGCGGCGACCCGGCCGGATTGGTGCCAATCCGCGCGAACCTCGGCTCCGAATCCCCCGCATGCCGAAATCCGCAGCCCATCGACTCGCCGACTTCGCCGAACGCGTCCTCGGCGGCCCGCTGCCGGTCGCCGTCCGCACCTGGGACGGGCGCCAGGCGGGGCCGGCCGGGCCGACCGTCGTCCTGAAAAACCGCCGCGCCCTGCGCTGGCTGCTGTACTCCCCTGGTGAACTGGGCCTGGCCCGCGCCTACGTCTCGGGCGACCTGGACGTCGAAGGCGATCTCACTGAGGGCTTCCGCCGGGCCTGGGCTTACCGGCCGCACCTGTCCGCACGGGACTTCGGCGAGGCGGTCCGCCTGGCTGCCCGGCTCGGGGTGTTCGGCCTGCCGCCGAAACCGCCCGCCGAAGAGGCGCGGCTGCGCGGGAAGCTGCACACCCTCGGCCGGGATCGCTCCGCGATCTCGCACCACTACGACCTGTCGAACGCCTTCTACCAGCTGCTGATGGACGATTCGATGGCGTATTCCTCGGGCTACTGGTCCGAAACCGCCGATCTCGCCCGCGCCCAGCACGACAAACTCGAGCTGATCTGCCGCAAACTCGGTCTGCGGCCGGGCATGCGCCTGCTCGACGTCGGCTGCGGCTGGGGTTCGCTGCTCGTGCACGCGGCGAAGCACCACGGCGTCGAAGCGGTCGGCGTGACCATCTCCGCCGAGCAGGTGCAACACGTCAAAACGCGGCTGGCGCAGCACGATCTGGACGACCGCGTCGAGGTGCGGCGGCAGGACTACCGGGAGCTGGCCGGGGAGTTCTTCGACGCCGTAGCGTCCGTCGAGATGGGCGAACACGTCGGCGAAGAGAACTACCCGACGTACGCCAGCACGCTGTACCGGATGCTCAAGCCGACCGGACGCCTGCTGCTGCAGCAAATGTCGCGCGGAGCGGTCGCACCCGGCGGCGGCGCGTTCATCGAGCGCTACATCGCCCCCGACATGACCATGCGCCCGCTCAGCCGCACGCTCGGCCACCTCGAAACCGCCGGCTTCGAAATCCGCGACGTGCACGCGTTGCGCGAGCACTACGTCCCGACCGTGCGAGCGTGGGCAGACACCCTGGAGCGGCACTGGGACGAGGCTGTCGCGCTGATCGGCGAGGCAGGCGCCCGGGTCTGGCGGCTGTACCTGGTCGGCGGCGCGCTCGCCTTCGAGGAGAACCGCATGGGCGTGGACCAGATCCTCGCGGTGCGCCCGGACGCGACCGGCCGCTCCGCCCTGCCGTGGACGAGGGAGTGGGCATGATCGCGCTGCTCGCCCTCACCGGCGGAGTCACCCTGGTCGCGGTCACCGTGACCTTCGGCATCGCGCGCCTGCGCCGCCGCTACGACACCATCGACACGTTCTGGGGCTTAGGTTTCGCCCTCGTCGCCGTGGTCTCGTTCCCGTTCGGCACCGGCCCGCTCGCCCTGCGCCTGACGGCCGCCGCGCTCACCGTCGTCTGGGGCGTCCGGCTGGCCGTCCACCTGCACCTGCGCAACCGCGGCAAGCCGGAAGACCCGCGCTACCAGCAGATAGCCGAACGCGCCGGGCCCAACCCCGGCGTCCGGATCTTCGTGCGGACCTACCTGATGCAGGCGGTGGTCCTGTGGTTCGTCTCGCTGCCCGTGCAATTCGCCATGTCCGGCACGGGTTTCGGCGTCACCGCCTGGCTGGGCGTGGCGGTCTGGCTGGTCGGCTTCGCCTTCGAAACCGTCGGCGACGAGCAACTCCGCCGCTTCCGCGCGAACCCGGCCAACCGCGGCGAAGTTCTCGACACCGGCCTCTGGCGCTACTCCCGGCACCCGAACTACTTCGGCGACGCCTGCGTCTGGTGGGGCCTCTACCTGCTGGCCTGCTCGACCTGGCCCGGCGCGGCGACGATCCTGTCCCCGGTCGCGATGACCTTCACCCTCGCCCGCGGCACCGGCAAGCCCATGCTGGAAAAAGGCATGCGGCAGACTCGCCCCGGCTACGCCGACTACATCGCCCGCACCAGCGGTTTCGTCCCGCTTCCCCCGAAAAAGCTCACTCCCCGGTGAGCCCGCGCAGCAACACGAGACGCCGCTAGGTCCCCACCGTCACGAGCCGGTCGCCCGCGAACCCCACCGGATCGTCCAAAGACCGCTCGGAGCACGTCCACGCCACGGTCGCGCGCAGCAGTTCGAGGCTCATTCCCCGGTGAGACCGTCGGTCAGCTCGCGCAGCAGGTCAAGATGCCCGAGATGGCGCGCGGTCTCCTCGATCATGTGCGTGACGACCCAGCGCACCGTGAGCGGTTTGTCTCCCTTGAACAGCACTGTGTCGTCGAACCCTCGCGCCGCCACGACCGCGCGGCATTTCTCGGTCTCCGCCTCGTAGTCGGCGATCAGCTGCGTCATCGGCAGCTCCAGCGCGAGCCGGAACTCAGCGTCCCGGTCGATCTCGAGCCGGTCCGCCCACTCGTCCGGCTGCCCGTCGAGCACGACGCGGAACCAGTAGTTCTCCACGAGCGTGAGATGGCACAACAGCCCGGCGATCGTGGTCAGCTCGCTGGGCACGTGCGTCCGGCGGGCTTGCTCGTCGGTGAGGCCGGAGCATTTCCACACCACGCTGGCGCGCAGGAAGTCGAGGAAGCCGGTGAGCTGGGTGCGCTCGTCCCCCGCCATCGGCGGGTCGGGACGTTCAGGAGCATCGGTCACAGTTCGCAGTCTGCCGCACCCGGCCACCCGTTTTCGCGATTTAACTTGCACGCAATGTAATTGCGCACTACCTTCATGGGAGCAGCACCCCCAACCGTTTCGAAGGAGACAGCGATGCCCAGCCGCGACGCGACCACCCACTGGACCGGCGGACTGCAGAAAGGCAAGGGCGAGGTCACGTTCGACTCGTCGAACCTCGGCACCTACGAGGTGTCCTTCCCGACCCGGGCGGGCGACCCGGACGGACAGACCAGCCCCGAGGAACTCATCGCCGCGGCCCACTCGAGCTGCCTGGCGATGAACCTCTCCGGCGTGCTGGAGTCCCAGAAACTGGAAGCCGAGTACATCGACGTCTCCGCCGAAGTGACCCTCGGCCCGGCCGACGGCGGCGGTTTCGAAATCAGCGGCATCGCCATCACCCTGCGCGCGAAACTGGACGGCGTCACCGCGGACCAGTTCGCCGAGCTGGCCAAGACCGCCGAACAGACCTGCCCGGTCTCCAAGGCCCTCTCCGGCACCACCATCACCCTGGACGCCGCACTGGCCTGACCGTAGTTCGCGAGGGGAACCCTGACGGAATCCGATTCCGTCAGGGTTCCCCTCACGACGTTCCCCCGCACGACTCGCGGCACCCGGTTTTGTCGGTGGTCGCTCCTACGATGCGGATCATGAAAAAGCATGTCGACGAAGACCTGCACGACGCGGAGTTCCGCGAATGCGACCTGACCGGCGCGCGCCTGATCGGCGTGGTCATGCAGGACGCCGTGATCGACGGACTCGTCTCCAACCTCGTGGTGAACGGCGTCGAAGTCAGCGGCTACGTCGAAGCAGAACTGGACCGCCGCCACCCGGTGCGAGTACTGATCCGCTCCGACGACCTTGCCGACCTGCGCGAAGCAGCACGCCAACTCCGCGCCGGCTGGACCACGACGATCGAGCGCATCCGCCGCACCCCAGGCATCGAACACCGCAGCGTGAACGACGAATGGTCGGCCGCCCAAACGATGCGCCACCTGGTCTTCGTCCACGACTCCTGGTTCCGCCGCTGCTGCCGAGGCTCGACGGCACTCTTCACCCCCATGGGCATCGGCCCGACCGTCGAGCCCTACCGCGAAGCACACGGCCTGAACCTCTCGGCAACTCCGTCCCTGGACGAAATCGCGACCGTGCGCGACGCACAAACCGCCGAACTAGAGACCTGGCTGAACGAGATCACCGCCGCCGAACTGGCAGCCCCCGCCCCAGTACCCGACGACGACGTCTGGCCGCCCTACGCAAGAGGCCGCACAGTACGCCAATGCCTACGCACAGTGCTCAACGAAACCTTCGAACACCACGGCTTCTGCGTCCGAGACCTAGACCTCATCGACCAAGCCAACTAAAAAGCCAAACAAACCGCAGCCAGCGCACCCAACCCATCAAGGCAGCCACACCTCCCCCACCCCCGATACGAAGGCCCAAAACACGGCGAGGGGGTGCTTGTCAAGGCATCTTTCCCGCCTTGACAAGCACCCCCTCGCCGTAGTCACACTCAAAAATCGGGGTGCCCCATCTCACCACTCACGGCGCAATGTCGCCGCCAGGCGACGAGCCGCCTCAGGAAAACGCAGCCACATTACCCTTCGCCCACTCAGCAAAAGAAACCCCCGACCGCCCCAGCAATTCCTCAACCACCCCAGTAGGCACCTGCGGCTCCCGATCAGTAACCGCGAAATTCTCCAGCAACCACGAAGCAACCCCTTCCGGATACCCAGCCCCCACCCACTCGGCAACCTGCTCCTCCGGAGTCAACTCCACAAACGGCAGCGTCTTCCCCAACGCACCCCCGATAGCCGCAGCCATCGCCTCAAGAGAAATCCCCTCCGGCCCACTCAACTCATAAACCCGCCCCACATGCCCCTCGCTACCCAACACCTGAGCGGCAACCGCAGCGATATCCCCCAAATCAATAGGCGTCTGAGTAGCCCGAGGATAAACCGACCGAACCTCCCCACGCTCCCGAATCGAAGACGCCCACCCCAGAGAATTCATCATGAACGCCCCAGGCCGCAAAAACGTCCACGCAAACCCGCCAGCCCGAACCGCATCCTCAACCGCGGCAAACCCATGCCCGCTGGAAGCCGGATGCGTATCCCCCACGCTGGACCCGGACAACGCGACCACCCGCCGAACCCCAGCCCCCGCAGCCATTTCGCAAAACCGCGAAACAGTCCGCGCATAAGGCGCCAGATAAACCGCCTCGACCCCCTCCAACGCAGCAGGCAACGTCGACGGCTTGGCCAACGACCCGACCACCACCTCAACCCCGCCAGGCAACGCCGCCCGCTCCGGATCCACCGTCAACGCCCGCACCGGCACCCCGCGAGCCACCAGCTCGTCGACCACCAGCCGCCCGACGTTGCCCGTCGCACCCGTCACCAGAACCGTCATGCCCCCACCTTCTCGTATGGCGTACGAACCCGACAAGCGTACGCCATACGAGAAGTCCGCGCCACGAAAACCTCGCGCATGGCAATGCCAATGAGAACGACGTCTGCCTCGACGCACACCCGCGCCCGCACGAGTCGCTCCCGCCGCGCGCAGGCGGCTACGTCACCAAATCCCAGGCCTCGTGCGTGTTCATGCCGGTGAGAACCCGGCACTCACGAGGTGATAGTCGGCAACTCCGGCGCGGAAACGTCGTAGATCTTCCCCTGCTGCGTCAGCAGCGCGGCCAGCACCTTCGCCTTGCGGTCGGTGTTCTCCGCGTTCCCCCACCGCACCGTCTTGCCGGTGGAGAGCGTGAACTCGACACTCGCCGGCGTCTGCGCGGTGACCGTCTTCGTCTGCTTCAGCAGCTGCTCCGGCAGGACCCCGAGCACCGCGGTCACCGCGCGGGTGACCGGGTCGTCCACCGACACCTTCGGCAGTTTCAGCTCGGGCAAGCCGACCGGCCGGGTCTTCACCGTCTTGAACACGACCCCGCCGCCGTCGACGAGGTGCACCCCGTCGCCGCCGGGTCCGCTGTCGAAGAACGCGATCGCGGTCCGTTCGGTCACCGCGATCTCCAGCGTCGTCGGCCACGACCGGGACACGTCGACCGTCGCGATGCCCGGCATCTGCGCCACCCGGTCGCGGATCCCGTCGACGTCCGCGCGCAGCATCGGCTGCCCGGGAGGCACCGCGGCGGTCGCGCGGATCTGGTCCGCCGACACGGTTTTCGCGCCCTGCACCTCGATCGTCTTCACCGCGAGCAGCGAGCTGAAGAACAGCAGGTACCCCAGCGCGACCAGGGTGACCACGGTCAGCAGCGCGACCCAGCGACGGCGGATCTCCTTGCCGCGCGAGGGCCGGGACTTCCGCGCGGAAGCCCGCGTCGAGCGGCTCGAACGCGCGGAGGTGCGGGCGCGGGTGCGCTGGCGTTCCTCCTCAGTCCGCCGCCCGCGGCGTTCCCGGGCCAGGGCGGCACGCTGCTCCTCGCCCGCACGAGGCGCGGGCGAGCGACGGCGCTGCCGGGTCCCGGTCATGCTCCCGAGGCCCTCCGGTCCAGCTCGGCCAGGATCTCCGGGCCGAGCTGCGTCACGTCGCCCGCGCCCATGGTGATCGCGAGGTCGCCCGGCCGGACGAGGTCCGCGACCAAGCCGGCGGCCACGTCGAAGGCGGGCTGGTAGTGCACCGGCACGGTCACCCGGTCGGCGATCAGCGCACCGGTCACGCCCGGCACCGGCTCCTCGCGCGCGCCGAACACGTCGAGCACCACGACCTCGTCGGCCAGCGACAACGCTTCGGCGAACTCGGCGGCGAAAGTCTGCGTGCGCGAGTACAGGTGCGGCTGGAACACCACGACGACCCGTCCGCTGCCCGCCGCCGTGCGCACCGCGCGCAGCTGCGCGGCCACCTCGGTCGGGTGGTGCGCGTAGTCGTCGTACACCCGGACGTCGCCCGCGCGGCCCTTGAACTCGAACCGGCGGCGCACCCCGCCGAACGCGGCGAGCCCGGCGGCCATGCCGTCCAGCGGCGCGCCGAGTTCGAGCCCGGCGAGCAGCGCGGCGACCGCGTTGAGCGCCATGTGCTCGCCCGGCACCGCGACCCGCAGGTCGTGTTCTTCGCCGTCCAGCGCGATCCGCACGACGCCGCCGTCCGGCGCGGGCGTGTAGTCGAGCACGCGCACGTCGCCTTCACCGGAAGCGGCACGGCCGTAGCGACGCACCCGTACCCCGGCGGCGGCAGCCTCGTCGCCGAGCCGGGCCGCGCCCTCGTCGTCCGCGCACACGATCAGCAGCCCGCCCGGCTCGATCTGGCCGACGAAGTCGCTGAACACCTTCACGTACGCCTCGGCGGTGCCGTGGTGGTCGAGGTGATCGGGCTCGACGTTCGTCACCACCGCCACCGACGGCGTGTAGGTGAGGAAGGAACCGTCGCTCTCGTCGGCTTCCGCGACGAACACGCCGCCCTCGCCGTGGTGCGCGTTGGCCCCGGATTCGTTGAGGTCGCCGCCGATCGCGAACGACGGGTCCATCCGGCAGTTCTGCAGCGCCACGGTGAGCATCGACGTGGTCGACGTCTTGCCGTGCGTTCCCGCGATGCACGCGACGCGGTGCCCGGCCATCAGCCCGGCCAGCGCCTGCGCGCGGTGCAGCACCGGGATGCCCTGCTCGCGGGCCGCGGCGAGTTCCGGGTTGGTCTCCTTGATCGCGGTCGACACCACGACGGCCGACGGCGGTTCGGCCAGCTCGGCGAGGTTCTCCGCGGTCTGGCCGACGAACAGCGTCGCGCCCTGCGCGCGCAGCGAAAGCAGCGCGCGCGATTCCTTGGCGTCCGACCCGGACACGGCGGCGCCGCGGGCGAGCAGGATCCGCGCGATGCCGGACATCCCGGCCCCGCCGATCCCGATCAGGTGCGCCCGGCGCAGCTGCGCGGGCAGTTCGGGCGTGTCAGGCACCGGCGGCCTCCAAAACGATGCGGGCGAGGGTCTCGTCGGCCTCGCGGTGGCCGAGCCCGACGGCGGCCGCGCTCATCGCGGCGACCCGGTCGGCGTCGGTCACCAGCGGGATCACCAGTTCGGCGACCTTCTCCGCGGTGAGGTCGGCGTCGGCGACCATCAGCGCGGCGCCGGCGTCGACCGCGGGCTGGGCGTTGACCGCCTGTTCGCCGTTGCCGTGCGGCAGCGGGACGAACACCGCGGGCAGCCCGACCGCGGACACCTCGGCCGCGGTCATCGCGCCGGAACGGCACACCACCGCGTCCGCCGCGGCGTAGGCCAGGTCCATCCGCTCCAGGTACGGCACCGGCACGTACGGCGGGCGGCCGGGAAACTCTTGCACCACAAGGGAATTCTTCGGCCCGTGCGCGTGCAGCACGCCGACGCCCGCCTCGGCGAAGTCCTTCGCCGCACCGGAAACCGCCGAGTTGATCGACGCCGCGCCCTGCGAACCGCCGAACACCAGCAGCGTCGGCGCGTCCGGGTCCAGCCCGAAGAATGCGCGGGCCTCGGCGCGCAGCGCGGCCCGGTCCAGCGACGTGATCGAGCGGCGCAGCGGAATGCCGACCACCTCGGCCTTCGGCAGCGGCGTGCCCGGCACCGCGACCGCGACGCGGGACGCGAACCGAGCGCCGACCTTGTTGGCCAGCCCGGCCGACTTGTTCGCCTCGTGCACCACGATCGGCGTGCGGCCGCGCGCGGCGAGGTACGCCGGCAGCGCGACGTAGCCGCCGAAGCCGACCACGACGTCCGCGTGCACCCGGTCGAGCACCTCGCGGGTGCGGCGGACCGAATCGCGCACCTTCAGCGGCAGCCGGAGCAGCTCCGGCGTCGGCTTGCGCGGCATCGGCACCGGCGGGATCAGCTCCAGCGGGTACCCGCGCGCGGGCACGAGCTTGTTCTCCAGTCCGCGTTCCGTGCCGAGGGCGATCACCTCGGCGTCCGGGCGCAGCCGCTTCACTGCGTCCGCCAGCGCGAGCGCGGGCTCGATGTGCCCGGCGGTGCCCCCGCCCGCGACCACGACGACCGGCGCCCGGCCCGCTGCCGACCGCTGCGTTCCCTTGACGGGCTTGCTCACCGATGACCTCTCCGGTTCGCGGTGCTCCGGGCACCGCGGTTCGCTGTAGTCCGCCGCGCCGACCGGCGGCGTTCCTGTGCCGGTGCGGGCCGGGCCGCACGCGGCGCCGGCCGGGCCGCCCTCGTCCCGGTCCCCGCTCCGCGCGTTCCCTTGCGGGTGGACGGCGGGCGGTACGGATCGGGCGCGGGCAGCCGCAGCAGGCGTCCGAATTTACCCGGCCCGTGCGAGCGCAGTGCGGCCACCGCCTCGGGTTCGTGCCGCGCGGCGTTGGCCAGCACGCCCATGATGAGCATGGTGATCACGAGCGACGTGCCGCCGTAGGAGATCAGCGGCAGCGTGACGCCGGTGACCGGCAGCAGCCCGACCACGTAGCCGATGTTGATGGCCGCCTGCGCGACGAGGAACACCGTCAGGGTGCCCGCGACGATCCGGATCCACGGGTCGATGTTGCGGGTGGCGATGCGCAGGCCGACGACGGCCACGCCGGCGAACAGCGCCAGCACGACCGCGCAGCCCACGAAGCCCAGTTCCTCGCCGATCAGCGCGAAGATGAAGTCGTTCTGCACGTTCGGCAGGTAGCCCCAGTTCGACGCGCCCTGCCCGAGACCCTTGCCGAACAGCCCGCCGTCGGCGAGCGCCAGCTTGGCCTGGTTCGCCTGGAACCCCTCGGCCGAGGTGTCCGCGTCCGGCGACAGGAACGACATCACCCGCGCGAGCCGGTAGGGCGCGATGATCGCCAGCACCAGCACGCCGCTCAGGCCGCCGGCGAGGATCACCCCGAAGAGCCGTTTCGGCGCGCCGGCGAACCACAGCAGGCCCAGCAGCACCACCGCGAGGGTGATCGTGCCGCCGAGGTCGGGCTGCAGCATCACCAGCGCGAACATCAGCAGCGCCACCGGGACGACCGGGACGAGCAGATGCCGCCACTGGTGCAGCACGTTGTACTTGATCACCAGGATGTGCGCGCCCCAGAAGGCCAGCGCCACCTTCGCCGCCTCGACCGGCTGGAAGGTGAACACGCCGAGCTTGAACCAGCCCTGCGAGCCGTTCACCGTCGACCCGAGCGGCGTCAGCACCAGCAGCAGCAGGCCGAGGCAGGCGACCGTCATCGTCGCCGACATCCGGCGGACCCGCTCGAGCCGGACCCGCAGGCCCACCCAGAACACGATCCCGCCGATCGCGACGAACATCAGGTGCCGGAAGAACAGCGCGTACACGCCGCTGCCGGTCTTCGGGTTGTAGGAGGCCACCGACGACGCGGACAGCACCATCACCGCGCCGATCACGGTGAGGATGCCGGTCAGCGCGAGGACCAGGTGGAACGACGCCAGCGGCCGCGACAGCCAGGCGGTCAGCGCGGTCCGGAGCGCGACGAACGGGCTTTCCTTGCGGACGCGCCGCGGCCGGGGCTTGTCTCCGTCAACGACCGTCATCCGCCGCCCCCGCCGCGCCGTCGTCCAGAGCACGCACCGCGGCTTCGAACGCGTCGCCGCGCGCTCCGTAGCCGGAGAACATGTCCAGCGAGGCGGCGGCGGGCGCGAGGAGCACCACGTCACCAGGACGAGCCAGGGCGCTGGCCGCATTCACCGCCGCAGTCATGGGCTCATCGTCACCCGGAAGGAGGCGGTTGACCGGGACATCCGGCGCGTGTCGCGCGAGAGCGGCCTCGATCACGGGTGAATCGGCGCCCAGCAGCACGGCGGCGCGCAGCCGTCCGCCGACCGCGGCGACCAGCTCGTCCACCGACGCGCCCTTGAGCTGCCCGCCGGCGATCCAGACCACGCTTTCGTGCGCGAGCAGCGAGCCGAGCGCGGCGTGCGGGTTGGTGGCCTTCGAGTCGTTGACGTAGCGGACTCCGCCGACCTCGGCGACCTCCACCGCGCGGTGCGGCGCGGGCTCGTAAGCGCGAAGCCCCGCGCGCACCGCCTCCGGAGTCACGCCGTGCGCGCGGGCGAGCGCGGCCGCGGCGAGCGCGTTCGCGAGGTTGTGCGGTCCGGCCGGGCGGACGTCGGCGATCTCGGCCAGTTCCTCCGCGCTCGTCTCCGGGTCGGCCCCGAAAGCACGGTCCACCAGCAGGTCTTCGACCAGGCCCAGTTCGCCGGCGCGCGGGGTGTCGAGCACGAACCCGATCCGCCGGGCGCCGTCCGGCGCGTGCTCCTCGGCGATCCGCGCGGACCACGGGTCGTCCACGTTGTGCACGACGGCGCGCGAACGCTCGTGCGCGCGGCCCTTCGCGGCGGCGTACTCCTCCATCGAGCCGTGCCAGTCGAGGTGGTCCTCGGCGAGGTTCAGCACCACCGACGCGTCCGGCGCGATCGTGGACGACCAGTGCAGCTGGAAGCTCGACAGCTCGACGGCCAGCACCTGGTGCCCGCCGCGGACCGCGTCCAGCACCGGATAGCCGACGTTCCCGCAGGCCACCGCGTCCGCGCCGGCCGCGCGCAGGATCGACTCCAGCATCCCGACCGTGGTCGTCTTGCCGTTCGTGCCGGTGATGACCAGCCACGCGGGCGGATGCTCGCGCAGCTGCCCGATCCGCCACGCCAGCTCGACGTCGCCGATCACCTCGACGCCCGCCTCGGCCGCCGCGACCAGCAGCGGGGACGTCGGCCGCCAGCCGGGGCTGGTCACGACGAGCGCGGTGTCCGCCGGCGGTTCAGTGAGGCCGGGGACCAGCTCGGCGTCCAGGTCCTCCAGTTCGGCGAGCCGCTCGGCGTTGCCGTCGGTGACCGTGACCCGCGCGCCCAGTTCGCGCAGCACGGGGACGACCGATTTCCCGGTGACGCCCGCGCCCGCGACGAGAACGTGTTTGCCCTCAAGCTGCAAGGCTCAGCCTCCGAAGTTGAGCTGCTCGCTGTAGAACAGCCCGAGCCCGAACATGCAGCAGATCGCCGAGAGCAGCCAGAACCGGATGATCACCGTGGTTTCCGCCCACCCGGCGAGCTCGAAGTGGTGGTGGAAGGGCGCCATCCGGAACAGCCGCCGCCGCGTCGTGCGGAAGACCGCGATCTGCGTGACCACCGAGATCATCTCGACCATGAACAGGCCGCCGATGACGATGGCGAGCAGTTCGGTGCGGGTGGTCATGGACAGCCCGGCGACCAGGCCGCCGAGGGCGAGCGACCCGGTGTCGCCCATGAAGATCTTCGCCGGAGCCGCGTTCCACCACAGGAACCCGATGCAGGCCCCGGTGGCGGCGGCCGCGACGACCGCGAGGTCGAGCGGGTCGCGCACGTCGTAGCAGGCCGGGAGCGGCTGGGTCGAGCAGGAGAGCCGGGCCTGCCAGAACGAGATGACCACGTACGTCGCGAGCACCATCGCCGCCGCGCCGCCCGCCAGGCCGTCGAGGCCGTCGGTGAAGTTCACCGCGTTCGACCAGCCGGAGATGACGATGTAGCAGAAGATCACGAACACGACCGACGGGAACGTGATCAGCGCCAGGTCGCGGACGTAGGACAGGCTCTGCGACGCCGGGGTGAGCCCCTGCGCGTCCTTGAACTGCAGCGACAGCACCGCGAACAGGATGGTGACCACCAGCTGGCCGACCAGCTTCGCGGTCTTGTTCAGCCCGAGGTTGCGCTGCTTGCGGATCTTGATGAAGTCGTCGAGGAAACCGACCACGCCGAGCCCGACCGCGAGCATCAGCACGAGCAGGCCGGACGCCGAGGGCGCGGCCGAGCGCGAGTTGCCGATCCAGGTGATCAGGTGCGCGACGAAGTAGCCGACGACCATCGCGATGATGATCGCGACGCCGCCCATGGTCGGCGTGCCGCGCTTCGACTTGTGCCCCTGCGGGCCTTCCTCGCGGATCTCCTGGCCGAAGCCCTGCCGCGAGAAGACCCGGATGAGGTAAGGCGTGAGCAGGATCGAGACCAGCAGACCCGCCGCGGCCGCGATCATGATGTTGATCACGCGTGACCACCGTTCGAGCGTTCGGAAGACGAGGAAGAGAGGTTCCCGGGTTCGGCCAGCAGCGCCTCGGCCACCCGCCACAGACCGGCGGCCTTGGACGCCTTGACCAGCACCACGTCCCCGGGACGGAGCTGATCATGCAGCACGGCGACGGCGGCCTCGACATCGGGTACCAGCACCGACTCCTCGCCCCAGGAACCCTCCTGGAACGCGCCCTGGTGCATGGCGGCCGCGTCCTGGCCGACCACGACGAGCTTCTCGATGTTGAGCCGGACCACGAGCCGCCCGATCGAGTCGTGCGCGGTCACCGAGTCCTCGCCCAGCTCGCCCATCACGCCGAGCACCGCCCACGCGCGGCGGCCGGAGCGGCTCATCGAGGCGAGCGCCTTC
This sequence comes from Amycolatopsis sp. Poz14, assembly GCF_006704225.1. Lineage (NCBI taxonomy): Bacteria > Bacillati > Actinomycetota > Actinomycetes > Pseudonocardiales > Pseudonocardiaceae > Amycolatopsis > Amycolatopsis sp. Poz14. The sequence continues at coordinate 4,268,861 of NZ_JACLHD010000001.1, read as the reverse complement.
AGGCCGGCCCGGACCGATTCCGGGTTGGCGTTGTACGAGTCGTTGAGGATGGTGACGCCGTCCGCGCGGGTGGTGACGTCCATCCGGCGCTCCGAGCGCCGCTGCAGCGACGACAGCCGCTGCGCGATCTCCTCGGTGGTCGCGCCCAGCTCGCGCGCGATGGCGGCGGCCGACAGCGCGTTGCCGACGTGGTGCTCGCCGTGCAGTGGCAGCGTCACCTGGGCCTCGCCCTCGGGCGTGATCAACCGGAAGGACGGGCGGGCCTCGTCGTCGACGGTGATGTCGGCGGCCCGGACCTGCGCCCCGGCCGACTCCCCCACGCCGACGACGCGGGCCTTCGTGCGGCTCGCCATGGCCGAGACGAGCGGGTCGTCCAGGTTCAGCACCGCCAGGCCGTCTTCCGGCAGCGCCTCGACCAGCTCTCCCTTGGCCTTCGCGATGCCCTCGCGCGAGCCGAACTCGCCGACGTGCGCGCTGCCGACGTTGAGCACCGCGCCGATCCGCGGCGGCGTCGTCTCGGCGGCCGCGGCGATGTGCCCGACGCCGCGCGCGGACATCTCCAGCACGAGGAACCTGGTCGACGCGTCGGCGCGCAGCGCGGTCCACGGATGGCCCAGCTCGCTGTTGAACGACCCGGGCGGCGCGACCGTCGGGCCCATCGGCTCGATCAGCTGCGCGATGACGTCCTTGGTCGAGGTCTTGCCGGACGAGCCGGTGACGCCGATGACGGTCAGCCCGCCCGCCGCCAGCCGGTCGACGACGTGCCGGGCCAGCTTGGCCAGCGCGGCCAGCACCGCGGCGCCGGAGCCGTCTTTGTCGCCGGTCAGCGCGACCGACCCGGCGTTGCCCTGTCCCGGCGGCAGCGGCGGCACGACGATCGCGGGCGCGTCGACCTCGCGCGCGGCCAGCACGCCGGCCGCGCCGGCCTGGACCGCCTTCGCGGCGAAATCGTGCCCGTCGACGCGTTCGCCGGGCAGGGCGAGGAACAGCCCGCCGGGGCCGAGCTCGCGGGTGTCGAATTCGACGCTGCCGGTCACGACAGCGGATCCGTCGGTGCGGTGCAGCCTGCCGCCGACGACGTCGGCGATCTCGGCCAGGCTCAGCTCGATCACGCGGTCACCTCGAGACGCTTGCGGATGGCGGCCTCCAGTTCGTCCCGGTCGGAGAACGGGTGCACCACACCCTGGATCTCCTGGCCGGTCTCGTGGCCCTTGCCTGCGATCAGGACGATGTCCCCCGGCCGGGCGAGCGACACCGCGGACGCGATCGCCTCGCGCCGGTCGCCGATCTCCACGACCTCGCCGCCGGCCGCGGGCCCGACGGCGCGGGCGCCGGCCATCATCGCGGCGCGGATCGCGGCCGGGTCCTCCGAACGCGGGTTGTCGTCGGTGACGATCAGCAGATCGCTGCGGCGCACCGCGGCCTCGCCCATCATCGGGCGCTTCGCGGTGTCGCGGTCGCCGCCGCAGCCGAGCACGGTGATGATCCGGCCGTCGGTGCGGGCGCGCAGGGCGTCGAGGCCCTGCGCCACGGCGGCCGGTTTGTGCGCGTAGTCGACCACCGCGGTGAACTCCTGGCCGAGGTACACCCGCTCCATCCGGCCGGGCACCTCCACCGCGGCGAGCCCGGCGACGATGTCGTCGGCGTCGATGCCCGCGCTGTCCAGGATCGCCGCGGCGAGCACCGCGTTGGCGACGTTGAACGTGCCCGGCAGCGGGATCTTCGCCGCGCGGCCGATCCCGTCCGGCCCGAGCAGGGTGAAGGTCTGCTCCCCCGCCGGGGTCGCCGCGATGTCGGCGGCCCGCCACAGGGCGTCGGTCCCGGCCTCGATCGAGACGGTCACCGTCTGCGGCGTGAGCAGCGCCTGCCCCCACGCGCTGTCGACCACGACGACCTCGGTGGTCGACCGGCCGTCGAACAGCAGGGACTTGGCGGCGAAGTACTCCTCCATGTCCTTGTGGAAGTCGAGGTGGTCCTGCGACAGGTTGGTGAACGCGCCCACCGCGAACCGGGTGCCGTTGACCCGGCCGAGCGCCAGCGCGTGGCTGGACACCTCCATCGGCACGTGCGTGACGCCGCGCTCCAGCATCACCGCGAGCAGCGCCTGCAGGTCCGGGGCCTCCGGCGTGGTGAACCCGCTGGCGAGGCGCTCGCCCGCGATCCGGGTCTCGACCGTGCCGATCAGGCCGGTGGTGCGCCCGGCGGCGCGCAGGCCCGAGTCGACCAGGTAGGAGGTGGTGGTCTTGCCGGAGGTGCCGGTGACGCCGAGCACGGACAGGCTCAGCGACGGCTCGCCGTAGATCCACGCGGCGATCTCGCCGAGCGCGGCGCGCGGGTCCGGGTGCACGAGGACCGGCACCGGCGCGTCGCGCAGCGCGGGCCGGTCGGCTCCGCTCGGGTCGGTCAGGACGGCCGCGGCTCCGGCGGCGAGGGCCTGGTCGCTGAAGTCGGCGCCGTGCGCGCGGGCTCCGGGGAGGCCGGCGAACAGGTCACCGGGGAGCACGTGCTGCGCACGCAGCGTGGTGCCGGTGACGGTGAGGTCGGCGGCCTCGGGACGGTCGGCGATCAGCCGGGCTCCCGCACGGGCGAGCAGAGTGGCCAGCGGGACCGGGTCGATCCGGGCCGGGCGGGGCGGCGCGGCGGCCGCCTTGGCCGGGCTGTCCGGCAGCGACGCGGCAGCGGGCCCGCTTCGGGGCTGGGACGAGGACACGGACACGCCGGAGAGGTTACCGAGGCCGGATCCGGGTGACCCAACGCGGTACGGCGAACGCGCGCCCCCGCCCCGGGTGTGGTAGGCGGGGCGGTCAAGATCGTTGCGGCGCAACCCTTTCCCCGGCGCCGCACCGGCCCGTGTGGACGATCGGCGCGCGTTCCGGCCCGGATCCGCCGCCTGCGGTGCGTCCGCATTCGCCGCCTGGCCGCTATGTCGGCCGCAGTGAACGCACCCGACGCGCCGTGCGGTGCACACCAGCCGCGACCGCCCGGCCCCCGCGGAAATGCGTGAAGGGCTCCTTGTGGGAATCGGATTCCCTCAAGGAGCCCTTCACGGACAACCGAAGCGGCCGGGGCGGTCAGCCGACGACGAGCGGCACCACCGGCGACGGGCCGTCGGACAGCGGAATCTGGTACCGCTGCGACAGGTACGACGCGATCGAGTGGAACAGCGGGCCCGCGGAATGCCCGGCGGGCAACGTGGTGTCCGGCGCGTCGAGCCGGATGCCGACGACGAACCGCGGGTGGTCGGCGGGCAGGATCCCGGCGAAGGTGATGTTCGCCAGGCTCGAGCTGTACGCCTTGGTGCGCGGGTCGATCTGCTGGCCGGTGCCGGTCTTGCCGGAGATCTGGTAGCCCTCCAGCCCGGCCGAGGGCGCGGTGCCCGCGTTCGGGCTCTTCGCGTTCTGCACCACCGCGCGCAGCATGTCCCGCACCGTTTTCGCGGTCTCCGGGCTGACCACGCGCTCGGTCTTCGGCGGCGCTTCCGGCGTGACCGTGCCGTCCGGGTTCTTCTTCGCCTTCACGATCCGCGGCTCGACGCGCAGGCCGTCGTTCGCGATCGCCTGGTACATCCCGGCCATCTGCACGACGGTCATCGAAAGGCCCTGCCCGATCGGCAGGTTGCCGAACGTGGACGCCGACCAGTCCTTGCGCGGCGGCACGTAACCGGAGCTCTCGCCGGGAAGGCCGATGCCGGTCTTCTGCCCGATGCCGAACTTCTTCAGCAGCGCGAGGTACCGGTCCGGGCCGACCTGCTGCGCGAGTTCCAGCGTGCCGACGTTGGAGGATTTCGCGAACACGCCGGTGGTGGTGAACGTCTGCGTGCCGTGCACCCACGCGTCGTGGACGGTCCGGTCGGCGACCTTGATCGAGCCCGGCACCTCCAGCGTCGAGGTGGGCGTGGCGATCTTGTCGTCGATCGCCGCGGTCGCGGTGACCACCTTGTTCACCGAACCGGGCTCGTACGGCGTGGTGACCGGGCGGTTGTTGAGCAGGTCGTCCTTGATCGTGGACGGGTCGTTCGGGTTGAACGTGCTCGCGTCGGCCAGCGCGTACACCTCGGACGTCTTCGCGTCCATGATGACCGCCTGGCCGCCCTTGGCGTTCGCCTTCGCGACGTAGTCGGCCAGCTGGCGCTGCAGTTCGAACTGCAGGTCGGAATCTATGGTCAGCTCCAGATCGGAGCCCGGGACGGCGGCGGTGAGCACGTGCTCGGTGCCCGGCAGGTACAGGTTGTCGTTGCCGTTCTGGGTGTTCACGATCTCGCGGCCGGGCGTGCCCGCCAGGTCCGCGTCGCGCGATTTCTCCAGCCCGATCACGCCGTGCAGGTTGTGCTTCGACACGTCGGGGTCGTCCATCCGCCAGTTCGCCAGGCCGACGATGTTCGACGCGAGGTTGTCGCCCGGGTATTCGCGTTTGGCGCGCTTCTCCACGCTGATCCACGCGTACTTCTTGACGATCTGGTCGGCCACCGAAGGCTCGACGTTGTCGACGAGGTAGGTGAAGGACTGCTGTTTGTGCAGCAGTGCCAGCTGTTCGGCCTCCGTCGTCAGGTGCGGGACTTTCTGCGCGATCAGCTTCGCCGCGCCGGCCACCTCGGTTTCGAAGGTGCGGCCCTTGTCCGGGTACTTCTTCGCGTACTCGTCCATCGTCTTGTGCAGCGCGCGCAGGTTCACCGACAGCGTGCGGGTTTCCACGCTGAACGCCAGTTTCGCCCCGTTGCGGTCCACAATGGACCCGCGCTGCGCCGGGATGTCGATGGTGAGCGTGCGCTGCCGTTCGGCCGCCGCGGACAGCGCGGGGGCCTCGAACCACTGCACCTGCACCAGTTTCGCGCCCGCCACCACCATCAGCACGACGAGCATGATGCGCACCGCGGAAAACCGGCTGCGCTGTCCGCCGTTGCCCCGTTTCGCGACCGCGCGGCGGGTGCCCGCGGCGTAGGTCCGCCGCGCGCTGCCCGCCGCCCGGGAACGGCTGTTGCCGCCTGCCGCCATCACTGCCCTCCTGCGGTCCCCGCGGGCGTGCCCGACAGGTCGCCTTCGATGCCGCCCTCCGGCGGAGCGACCGGCTGCGCCGGGGGCGCGGCCGTGTCCTGCTCGTCCGGCTGGGCCTTCTTCGGTTCGCCGACGACGGTCGTCTTGCCGTCCTTGCCGACGACGATGCGCGCCGGGTCGCCGCCGGGCACCATGCCCAACTGCTTGGCCGCGGGCGCGAGAGACGCCGGGGACTGGGCCTTCGCGACCTCGCGCTCCAGCCGGTCCTTCGTCTCCATCAGCGAAGCGCTGTCCGTGCGCAGCTTTTCGAGCCGGTACGAATCGGCGATCGCCTGCGTGGTGAACCACAGCGTCGCGGCGACCCCGACCGCCAGCAGCCCCATCATCACGAGCACGAACGACGCGCGCGAACGCGGCCAGCGCAGCTGGAACCGCGTGCGCACGGTCTTCGTTTCGACCCGTTCCGGTTCCGCGACGGGCTTTTTCGGCGCACGCTGGCGCAGCAGGTCGGCCCGCTGCGCCCGCCGGGCGTACGCGCGCTCGGCCGCCGTCGTGCGCCGCCGCGCCGGAGCGTCGGTCTCGGCGACGGTGTTCCGCGGTGCCCGCTCCGCAGCGGTCGACGACGAGCGGCGGGACTTCGTAGGTGCGGTCATCGCGGCTCTCCGATCCGTTGTGCTGCACGCAGCCGTACCGAGGCGGCCCGCGGGTTGTGCTCGATCTCGCGCTCGCCGGCCTTCTCCGCTCCCCGCGTGAGGAGCTTCAGTTCCGGCCCGTGCCCGGGCAGTTCGACCGGAAGCCCTTCCGGCGTCCGGGATTTCGCCAGTTCCGCGAGCGCCTGCTTGACCAGCCGGTCCTCGAGGGACTGATAGGACTCGACGACGATCCGGCCGTCCATCGCCAGCGTGCCCAGCGCCGCGGGCATCGCCCGGCGCAGCACTTCCAGCTCGCCGTTGACCTCGATCCGCAGCGCCTGGAACGTGCGCTTCGCCGGATGCCCGCCGGTGCGCCTGCTCGCCGCGGGCACCGCGGAGTAGAGCAGTTCGACCAGCCTTCCGCTGCGGGTGAACGGTTCCTTCTCCCGTTCCGCCACCACGGCGCGGACGATCCGCTGCGCGAACCGTTCCTCGCCGTAGTCGCGCAGGATCCGGATCAGCTCGCCGGGCGCGTAGGTGTTGAGCACGTCGGCCGCGGTGAACCCGGTGGTCGGGTCCATCCGCATGTCGAGCGGCGCGTCCTGCGAGTAGGCGAACCCGCGTTCGGTGCGGTCGAGCTGCATCGACGAGACGCCGAGGTCGAACAGGATTCCGTCCACTTGGGACAGTCCGAGTCCGGACACCGCTTCGGGCAGTCCGTCGTAGACGGTGTGGACCAGGTCGACGCGGTCGCCGTGCCGCGCGAGCCGCTCCGCGGAGCGCTCGAGCGCGGCCGGATCGCGGTCGAGACCGATCAGCCGGAGCCGGGGGAACGCGGCGAGCAGCGCGTCGGAATGGCCGCCGAGGCCGACGGTCGCGTCGACGAGAACGGCGTCGCGATCCGCCAGCGCGGGGGCGAACAGCTCGACGATGCGGTCCAGCAGCACCGGCACGTGCTCGGCTTCGTCCGCCATGTCTTCCCCCTTTCTGCCGCGAGTGTTTCCGGGGAAGATGCGGCGGATGCCGTCAGGTCCCTGCCCGCCCGCTTGCTGACCTGGCACCGGGGAAGGTGCGCCAGGGTCAAAGAGCGGACAGAGGCCTCACGGCATCCGCGTCGAACGGCGTACCCGCGTCCCCCGACGACGCAGGTCCGCCCGGGGCGCCTCCTAGAAGACGCCCGGCAGAACTTCCTCCCGAGCCTGTGCGTAGCTGTCCTCGTGTTCGTCCAGGTAGCCCTGCCACGCCTGGGCGTCCCAGATCTCGAGCCGGGTGATCGCGCCGATCACCACGCACTCCTTGTTGAGCCCCGCATACCGGCGCAGCTCCGGCGCGATGGCGACGCGCCCTTGCCCGTCCGGACGTTGCTCGTCCGTCCCGGCGAACAGGTAGCGCTGGTAGGCCCGCACCGCCTCGTTGGTGAACGGGGCTTCGGCGACCTTCCTGGCCATCTGCTCGAACTCGGCTCGGGGGAAGACGAAGAGACAGTGGTCCTGCCCCTTGGTGACCATCAGCCCGCCTGCCAAGGCTTCGCGGAACTTCGCGGGCAGCGTGAGCCGCCCTTTGTCGTCCAGCTTCGGGGTGTGGGTGCCGAGAAACACCGGCCTCCACCTCCCTACCGGATCCGGTTGGCTCCCCACCCGGTCCCGGCTCGGGGGCTCCCTTCCGCCCCACTGGCCACCACCGTACCCCACTTTTCACCACAGTCAACGAGTCTTGCGCGCGTGCCACTCCGTCGGGTGGCGCGTTTGCGCAGGTCACGGAGGTGGGTCCAGGTGGGGGCGCGGTGGGGGGACCGTGGCGAAGATCCCCCGCACCGGGGTCTCCCGCAACCTCGGAAGGTCTGAAACGTCCGCGTTTCGGCAGCGTGGGGACCCGTGGTGGGGACGGGTGGGGGAACCGGTGGGGGCTGGTGGGGACGCGGGTGGAGCGGGGTGGGGAGCCGCGGTGGGGCCTGGTGGGGGGCGTCGTGGGGAGTCGGCGCGAGGTCCGGCAAGTGCGCGGCGCACGGCGAGCGGGGCTTGGTGGGGGCCGCCGTGGGGGCGGGTGGGGAGCCGCGGCGAGGCCTGGCGGTGGGGCCAGCCGGGTGGGGCTCAGCGGGGAGTCCGGCGCAAGCGGCGGCCAACCGCGGTCGTGCGTGGCGATGCCGCTGAGAACCGGCATCGTCGCGCACGAGTCCGCCGCCAGCCGGTCGACCGTCCACTCGCGACACCGGCGCGGCCGCCACCGTCCACTTCAGACGCGCCGGGTCAGCGCGGCACCAGCTCCATGACCCGCTCGGCCAGCCGCGCGCTGTCGACCGGGGACACCGTCACCCACTCCTGCCCGCCGCGTCCGGGCGAGCTCACCGCCGAATACGCCCCGGCGTCCGTGTCGAACCACGTCAGCCCGCCGGTCCTGGCGAGTTTGCCCGCCCGGTCGCGGACGTGGACGGTGAACTGGCCCGCCGCGTACACCGGCCGGGACTGGATCGCCCGCAGCTCCTCCCCCTGCGCGCCGCCCGGCGGCTCCCCCGCCGCGGGCAGCCGGACGCCGTAACCGGGTCCGGCCGAGAGTTCGGGCAGCACGTCGACGATCGCCGAGGCCAGTTCGCTCTCCCCGATGCCGCGCACGCCGATCGTCCGCGCCGGCTGCACCGCCAGCACCGCGTTCCGTCCGCGAAGAGCGGCGACCGCGCGGAACGGTTCGTCGGCGGTCATGTCGGCGAGCGCCTCGCACTCCACATACCGTTCCGCGGACGCCAGCACGCGGAGGCTGTTCTCCAGCGCGGCGTCGAGACGGCCGTCGAAGAGGCCGCGGTCGCCGAGGTTCCGGTAGACCTCCGCGCGGATCGCGGAGCGGTCGGCGTCGGTCTCCCCCACGCTGCGCACCGCCAGCGGCGCGGGCGGGGCGTCGAGGCCGAGGTCGGCCCAGACGATGTCGAACGCGGACGCCGACAGGCTGATCAAGCCGGCCCCGCGCCGAGCGGCGGGACCGCGGGGAACTCGCCTTCGGGCAGGAGTCCGCGCAACGCCGTGTCACGGGTGCGCAGGACGTCGATCGCCTTCTGCCGGGCAGCTTCGGCTTCGGCGCGCCGCTCGTCCATCGCGGACGACAGCCCGGCCAGCCGCACCAGGTCCCCGCTCGCCGCGGCGGACCGGATCATCGCCGCCGGGTCGAAGTCCACCGGCGCGGGCATGTCCGCGCGCGCCCGGGCGGCGACCTCGGCCTGTCCCTGCACGGCCTCCCCGACCTTCGCCGACACCACGGAGGTTTCGGCCAGCCAGCCGGACGCCTTGCCGAGCACTTTCCGCATCGCGTCGCCGGCGTCGCCCTGCCAGGCTTCCTCGCTGCCCGCGGACAGCGCGATCAGCCCGCCGAGCGAGTCCTCGAGCCGCTGCGACAGCCCGGCCCACCGCGTGCCCGACTCGCCGGCCGCGGCCGGGTCGTTGCCGTCGACCGCCTGCGCGGCCAGCGCCGCGTGGCTGAACGCTTCGTACCGGGCCGTCGGCTCGGGGGCCGGGGTGTCGGTCACGACTTTCCTCCTCGCACGGGGTTCACGGCAGCTTCGGCTCGACCAGCCCGGCCACGTCGCCCGCCCGCGAGCAGGCGAGGTCCGAGTCGGCGAAGTTCGCGTTGTTCACGTCGACCTGCACGCTCTGCGCGCCGCCGACGTCGAGCAGCACCGCGCACGTGCCGCGGCGGCCGGACACCTGCACCGCCTGGTGCGAGCCGACCTCCTTCTTGGTGCGCTTGCCGTCGGAGAGGTCGAGGTTGGCCAGCCCGTTGGTTTCGTCGAGGGTGACGGTGACGCCGAAGGTCGAGGGCACCGTCCAGTCGCAGGCGCGCGCCTCGCCGATCGTCTTCGGCTTGCCCTGCCCGGTGAGCCCGGCCGACGACCGGTCCTGCGGCGAGAGCAGCGTGCAGGGGTCGAGCTTGGCCAGCGAAGGAGCGGAGGAGGACGGCGGCGGAGCGGGCGGGCCTCCGTCGGCGGGCGCGGCGTGCGAGAGGCCGGGCATCCGGCCGCAGGAAACGAGCATCGTCAGCCCGGCGAGCGGGAGAAAAAGGAGCGCGGCGCGCGCCGCGGAACGGTCAGCCACCGGTGCAGTCCACGCCTTCGGCGGCTTCGCTGTCCTGGTCGCGGTATTTCTCGAGCGCGCCGCCGATGCGTTTCTTCAGCCCGGCGATTTCCTTCCCGAACGCGGTGAGGCTGTCGACCGCCGAACCGTCGCGGCCGAGGCCGTACTTCGCCATGAAAGCGCCGACCTCGCCGGCGTACCCGCCGCCCAGCGGCACCGACCGGCCGAGCACCGCGGCCTCGCGGACCATCTCGCCGACGACGTCCTGCAGCTCGCCGAGCTTCGCGTACGTCGCGGTCGCCAGTTCGGGCGTGACCGCGAACCGGCCGCCGGACAGTCCCGGGAGCCCGGCTTTCCGTTCCGCCTCGGCCTCGCTCATGCGCGGATGCACCTCTTCCGACGTCGAACCGTGGTCGGGCGACTTCGTTTCGGAGCATACGACAGTGCATACGGTCAGCGGGATCACCTGAAAATGCCTCATAATCACCCGTAAGAAGGAGTGCTGAGGTGGCTGGGCGTCACCATGAAACGATCTCGGGGTTCCGCCGCCCGGTTCTCCCGGGTTTGACACACTGGGGAGCACGCTGGGCAGGCGCGCATCCCCGCCGGTTCCCGCCCAGCCATTGCGCCACCAGGAGGTCGAGTGACGTCGAGAATCCAGTCCGCTTCCCCCGCCGGAGGTCACGGCAACGGGTCCGGGCAGCCGCCGTACCCGGCGGTCGAGTCCCCGGACGGGCTGGCAGCGGTCCCGGCGGCCGGGCTCGGCGAACTGCACGACGCCGCGCGCCGGATCGCCGCGAACGTGGAACGCGTCCTCGTCGGCAAGCCGGACGTCATCCGGATCGCGCTGGTGACCCTCCTGGCCGAGGGTCACCTGCTCGTCGAGGACGTGCCGGGCGTCGGCAAGACCTCGCTCGCGAAGGCGCTCGCGCGCTCGATCGACTGCACCGTCAGCCGCGTGCAGTTCACGCCCGACCTGCTGCCCAGCGACGTCACCGGCGTCTCCATCTACAACCGGCAGACCGGCGAGTTCGAGTTCCGGCCCGGTCCGGTGTTCGCGAACATCGTGGTCGGCGACGAGATCAACCGGGCCTCGCCGAAGACGCAGTCCGCGCTGCTGGAGTGCATGGAGGAGCACCAGGTCACGGTCGACACGAGCACCTACCGGCTCGGCGCGCCGTTCATGGTCATCGCGACGCAGAACCCGATCGAGATGGAGGGCACCTACGCGCTGCCCGAGGCCCAGCGCGACCGGTTCACCGCGCGGGTGTCCATCGGCTACCCCGACCAGCAGGCCGAACTGGCCATGGTCGACGAGCACTCCGGACACAACCCGCTCGCGGACCTGGAGCCGGTGTCCGACGGCGAGACGATGCTGCGGCTGATCGAGACCGTCCGCGGCGTGCACATCGCGCCGGAGGTCCGCCGGTACGCCGTCGACGTCGTGTCGGCGACCCGGCAGGTGCCGGAGATCCGGCTCGGCGCCTCGCCGCGGGCGACGCTGCACCTGGTCCGGGCCGCACGCGCGCAGGCCGCGCTGTCCGGGCGCGACTACGTGGTGCCCGACGACCTGCACACGGTCGCCGTGCCCGTGCTGGCGCACCGGCTGGTGCTCACCACCGAGGCGCACGCCGCCCGCCGTTCGGCGACCGACGTGGTCCGCGCGGTGCTGCACCGCGTCCCCGTCCCCCAGGGCTCGGCCCGCTGAGGCGCGTCCCGCTACCCGAGTAGGGAATCCGCATGCTGCGCGCGCTTTCCGGCCTCACCACCCGAGGCCGCTGCCTCCTCGCCGCCGGGATCGCGGCCGCGGTGTGCTCGCTGGTGCTCAACGAACGCGACCTGCTGCGGGTCGCGGTGTTCGTCGTCGCCCTGCCGCTGCTGGTCGCCGCCTATATTTCGGCGACCCGGCTGCGGCTCGGCGCCGCGCGCTCTTTGCGCCCGGACCGGGTCGCGGCGGGCGCGACCGGCGAGGTCGACCTGGAACTGTGGCGCAGCGGACGGCTGCCCGGCGGCGAGGTGCTGCTGGAGGACGGCGTGCCGTACGCGCTGGGCGCCCGCCCGCGGTTCGTGGTCGAACGGCTGCCGCACGACCGGCGCGTGCTGCTGCGGTATCCGCTGCGCCCGGCCATGCGCGGGATCCAGCAGGTGGGCCCGTTGCGCGCGACGATCACCGACCCGTTCGGGCTGTGCGAATTCGAACGCGAGCTGATCGGCCATTCGCGGCTGGTCGTCGTGCCGCGCGCGGTGCCGCTGTGGGGGCTGCCCGGCGGCGCCGGGGCCGGCGCGGGCGACGACGGAAGCGTCCGGCTGCATTCCGGGCAGGGCGAGCCGGACGTGATCGTGCGGCATTACCGCACCGGCGACGACATGCGGAAGGTCCACTGGCGGTCGACCGCGCGGCGCGACGAGATCATGGTCCGCATCGAGGAACGCCCTTGGCGTGGCGGCACGACAGTATTGCTGGACCACCGCGCCGCGGCGCACCACGGGAGCGGGCCGGCGGCGAGCCTGGAGTGGGCGGTGTCGTTCGCCGCTTCGGTGTCGCTGCATCTGCGGCGGACCGGCCACCGGGTCCGGCTGGTGACCGAACACGGCATCTCGCTGGCCGACTCTCCCGCCGACGGCGGCGAGGGGTACGACAACCTGGTGCTCGACGCGCTGGCCGCGCTCCAGCCCGCGCACCAGCGAGACGTGACGCTCGGCCACGACCCGGCCGAAGGACAGGAACTGATCGCGATCCTGGGCACAGTGAGCGCGGAATCGGTGCACGAGCTGACGCGGTACCGGGCGCGCGGAGTCCGCAGTCTCGCCGTCCTTCTGGACACTCCGGCGTGGGCGGGTTCGGCTTCGCCGGACCACCTCGCCGCGGCGACCGAGGAATCGGCGGAGCTGCTGCGCGGAGCTGGCTGGGGCGTCGTGGTGGCTGGTCCGCGGACGCCGATGCCCGAGGTGTGGGGGCTGTTGTGCCGCGCGGGGACCCACCGGTCGACGGTGATCGGCGGGACGCGATGAAACTGACGAAGACCGTCGTGCGCGGTGATGCCGGTTCTCACCGGCGTCGCCGCGCACGAGCACTCAGGGGGATCCGATGACCACCACCGCTCCCCGCCCGTCCAGCGCGCCGCCGATCCCGCACACCCCCACCCCGCAACCCACCGATCCGCCGCCCGCGTGGCGGAGCAGCGTGCTGCCGCCGATCGCGGCCGGGCTCGCGACGCTGTGCGCGTCCACGTCGCTGACCAGCGTCGTCTCCGGTTGGGCGTGGTTCGGGTACATCTTCGTCGCCGTCGTGCTGGTCGCGGGGACCGGGCTGGCGCTGCGGTCGCTGCGCGCGCCGACCGTCGTCGCCGGGTTCGCGCAGCTGTTCGTGCTGCTGTTCCTCATCACCGGGGCGTTCACGACCCAAGGCGTGCTCACGATTTTCCCCGGCCCCACCGCGTTCGGCGAACTGCAGGCCACGCTCACCGCGGCGGCCGAGCAGATCCGGACCGGCCTCCCGCCGGTCGACAGCACCCAGCCGATCCTGTGCCTGGTCACGATCGCGATCGGCCTGGTCGCGGTGCTGGTCGACACGCTCGCCGTCGCCGCCGCGGCACCCGCGGCGACCGGGCTCGTGCTGCTCTGCGTGTACGCGGTGCCCGCGGCGCTGTCGGACGACCTGATGCCGTGGTGGACGTTCGTGCTCGGCGCCGGCGCCTTCGCGTGCCTGCTCGCGCTCGACGGAAACCACCGGCACCGCCGCTGGCGCAACCGCGACGCGCCCGGCTCCGGCGGCATGCTGCGGCTCGCGCAAGCCCCGGTGGCCGTGGTCAGCTCGGCGATCGTGCTCGGCCTGCTGGGCGGCGGGATCACCATGGTCGGGACCGTCGGCAAGATCCCGTTCGGCTCCGGCCCGGGCGGCGACGGCGACGGGACGGGCGGCTTCGGCATCGCGCCGTTCACGCAGCTGCGCGGGCTGCTCGACCAGGGCCAGAACACCGAACTGTTCCAGGTCCGCGGCCTCGGCCCGGACCGGCGACTGATGCGCGCGTTCACCCTGGACACCTACACCCCGAACAAGGGCTGGGGCCTGCGCGCCGACGGCCAGGCGCAGACCGGCGTGCTCGCGAACAGCACGCTGCCCGCCGCGCCCGGCGACGACGGCACCGGCGTGTCGCGGCAGATCCAGATCCAGCCGACGCGCTGGGTCGACAACTGGCTGCCGGTCTACGGCGCCCCGCGCGCTCTCCGGGGCGTGCCGCCGCAGTGGCTGTACGACCGGGTCAGCGGCTCGGTGTTCACCACGACGAGCGAACCCGCCCCGGCGTACGTGGAAACCGCGTCGCTGAAGGAGCCGACCGCCGCCGAATTGCGCGACGCCGCCCCGAAATCCGACGAGGTCCCCGCGCTGTACACGCGGATCGGCCAGGTCGACCCGCGCGTCACGGCGCTGACCGACCAGCTCACCGCGGGCAAGTCGAACAACTTCGACCGGGCGACCGCGCTGTGGCAGTACTTCAGCGCGCAGAACGGTTTCGTGTACGACACGAAGACCGCGGACGCCACCGACGCCGACGCGCTCGCCGACTTCATCCTCAAGGGAAAACGGGGCTACTGCGAGCAATACGCGTCGGCGATGGCGGTGATGCTGCGGGTCGCGCACATCCCCGCGCGCGTCGCGATCGGCTTCACTCCCGGCGTTTCCAAGGGCGACTACCAGTCGATCAGCTCGCAGGACGCGCACGCGTGGGTCGAGGCGTACTTCGGCGACAAGGGCTGGGTCAGCTTCGACCCGACGCCGCTCGCCGACGGCCGCGGCATCGTCCCGCCGTATCTCCAGCAGAACACCCAGAACCCGCACCAGCCCAACGCGACCGACGACCTCCCGACGGCCCCGCGCTCCGCCTCCCCGTCGACCGGCGCGTCGGCCGACAAGACCCACGACCAGGCCGCGCCCGCCACCCCCGCCGACACGACCCCGGACGACAGCTGGATGACCTGGCTGGCGCTCGCCCTCGCGGTTTTGGGCGCCGCCGCCGTGGCCACGTCGTACTTCCTGCGCCGCCGCCCGCGTCCCGGCATGGCCCCGTCCGGTGTCCCGCCGGGCGCCACGCCGGACGGGAACGTGCTGGTCAGAAACCCGGTCGCCGCCCCGACCCCGTTGCACCTGGCGGCGTTGTGGCTGCCGCTGACCGGAGCGGTCCTGCTAGTCGCCGCGATCGGCCTGCTGGCGGGCACGGTGTCGTGGTGGTTCGCCGCGGTGGTGGTCCTGATCCTCGCCGCGACCGGCGGCCCAGCAGCGCTCCGCGACCTGACGCGCCGCCGTCACCTCCAGACCATCGCAACCCACTCGTCCGGCGCCGCCGACGCGGCCTGGCGCGAGCTGAAGGCGGAGTGCGCGGACAGAGACCTGCCGATCTCCGACAGCGACACGGTCCGCGTGGCGGGCGGGAAGATCGCCGAACGCCACCGTTTGGACGACTCAGGCCGGGAGGCTTTGCGCACTGTGCTGGGCGCGGTGGAACGCAGCTGGTACAGCGACGAGGCGACTCCGGATGCGACGCTGGAGCCCGCTTTCGGTCAGCTGCGGGAAAGCCTGCGCCGGACTGCCCCGCTGTCGATGCGGGGGCGGTTGTTCCCTCGATCGGTCATTCGCCGACGACGGTGAGCTTCACGGGGTCGCGTTGGCCGGGGTGTGAAGCCTGAGCCAGCGCGGCCTGGTCTTGCCTGAGCGGCGCGCGTGTATCGCGGTGGGTGCATTTGTTGGGTGCGGTGGGACGAGCCAAACCATCCGGATGCGTTCGGCCGCTGCAAATCCCAGACCGCTGTCCCGCCTCAGCCTTTGCACTGCCGCGCCCTCGCCGCTCTCGGGGGCCGTTTTCCCCGAACTTCGCGCGGCCTGCTGTCCCTGATCGACCTCGGCGAATCCGCTCACCGCGGCACGCTGCGACACCTCCCCCAATCCGGTGCCGTATTCGGCCGCGTCCGGCAGCACCGCATGCCCAGGAGCTCGACGCAGCTCCCCGTCGCGCATCCCGACCGGGCTCATGCGAGTCAGACTTGCCGCGCCCCACGCGGGATCGAGAACCGGTGTCCCGCTAGCCGGTGCAATCCGTGCCCGCGCACGAGAAACCGCGCTCCGCCCCGAGGGGAGAAGCGCGGATTCGCCGTCGTGCTATTGGCCTTCGAAGCGCTGGCGGAAACGTTCCTCCATGCGCTGCGTGAAGGAGCTCTTGCGGCCGGATTGCTTCCCCCCGCCGCCTCCGTCGTCATGGCTGTTCTTGCCGCCGCTGTCGCTGTGGCGCAGCGACGTCACGGCCATCATGACCCCGAAGAACATCACGAGGAACCCGAGCACGCTGACCACCGGCACGTCGGCGACCCGCAATACCGGGATCACCACACCGAGCACCAGCAGCGCAACGCCCACCACGAACAGGGCGATCCCCTGGATGCGCCGACGGCGCGCGGGTCGGCGCAACCGGGTGCCGCGCACCGTGGATGCGAACTTGGGGTCCTCGGCATAGAGCTCGCGCTCGATCTGGTCGAGCAGCCGCTGCTCATGCTCGGAGAGTGGCATCTTTCCTCCTCCGGCACAGCTGTCGCGGGCGCCGGGCCGCGCAACGTCCTGGACCCAACAGCCAACCCCAGGCGGGGTGGCACTGTCCAGGATACGAGCCCCGCGCTCGTCCGACTACCCGATCCCCGATCCGGAAATGATCGAATCGGGGGAAATCCCGCACAATGCGGGTTGACAGTGCGTCACCGCGACGGAAGTCACCCCCATCGGCGCAGTCCAGGGCCCTGCGCCGCCCCGTCGGCCTCCCCCGGGCGGGGTCCCTCGTCACGGAGAGAAACCGTCTCCGCGCCGACCACCCGCCCTGCCGACGCCCCCGCCGGGCCGATCTTCCGCCGATCGATACCGTCCGCGATTCATTCACCCGGAGGTATCCGGGATCGGCAATTCCTCACCGCTCGAACAGCCCGGCTCCCGCTAACTCAGCGCGACCGACGGAACCCTGTTCCGGGCCTTGCGCGGTCGCCTCGAACCGGGCATCGATTGTCGATTGGGCGGTCATTCCGGTGAATCGCCCACGAATCCGTCGAGGCGGATGAATCCGGCTAGACGGCCCGGCCGGACTCTGTACCCAGCAGCGGACGACCGGACAGAGAAGGCTGCGCCCGGACGCGTGCGGGCGTGTCCCGCCGCTGCCGTCCGAAGGTGCGCCGTGCCAGACCGGCGTCGGCCCCACGCCGAGCAGTCGCCTGGGCTTCCCGGCGATGCCGAGACCTCCCGGCGCGCTCAGCTCCCGGCCCCGAAGCCGGTCTTGCCTGGGACGCCATGCCAGGCAGCGGGAGGGCGGGATTTCGAGGAAGGCGAGGACGGGTGCCGCGCGGATGAGCGGACACAGGTTTCGCAGCGTCGCTGCGGGACGTTGATGGGAGCGGCTGTCCTGCGGGACGCAAAGCTCGGCGTCCCGCAGGACAGGCCAGCCCCGCTCTCCATCCGGCAACGCCACTGCAAAGCGCTCACGAGCGAAGGCTCCACACAAGAAACAAAGCTCGACCTCCCCAACCGACCAGGCCAACCCCAGCCCCGCTCTCCACCCCGCAGCGCCACTGCGGAGCGTTCACGGGCGAGGGAGCAAGCCTCGGGCTTCCATCCGAACAGGCCAGCCGGGCCCACCACCTCCCCCGACCTCACTCCCGCACTCGCCGCCCTCACTCCTCCCGGGGAGAAAGCAGCGAAGCAGGCCGGATAGCCGCCGAGCCGAACTTCAGTCTTGCGACGTCCGCAGCCACCTCCGCGTCCCGCCATCGGGGTTCGTCGTTCGCGAACGACAGTTGCTCCCCCTCGTCGCCGGTGTCCAGGCCTTCCACTCGCACTCCGATCAGCCGGACCGCTCCCGTCGGTGCGTGTTCGGTCAGCAGCTCGACTGCCGTGCGGTGGATGTCGCGGGCCACGTCCGTCGGGGAGAGCACGGTGCGCGCTCGGGTGATCGTGCGGAAATCGGCGAACCGCACCTTGATCGAGACCGTCCTCCCGCGCAGCGCGCGCGATCGGAGCGTCGCCCCGACTCGTTCGGACAGGCGCAGCAGCTCCAGGCTCAGCTCGCCGCGGTTCAGGACGTCGACGTCGAAGGTGTGCTCGGCTCCGATCGACTTCTCCGCCGACTCCGGTTCCACCGCCCGGTCGTCGTGGCCGTTCGCCAACGCCCACAGGTGATCTCCGACCGCTCGGCCCGCCGCGCGCCGCAGCCGGGCGGGCGGGGTGGCGGCGATGTCCGCGATCGTGTGCCAGCCGTGCTGGCGCAGTTGTTCCTCCGTCCGCTTGCCGACGCCCCACAGCGCCGACACCGGCAGCGGGTGCAGGAACTCCAGCGTCTCGGCCGCGGGGACGATCACCATCCCGTCCGGTTTGGCCATCCCCGACGCCAGTTTCGCCACGAATTTGACCTTCGCGACCCCGACCGAGCACGTGATCCCGTGCTCGGCCGCCACCCGCTCCCGAATCCGCGCCCCCAGCGCACCCGGAGTGGTCCCCAGCCGCCGCAATGCGCCTCCTACGTCCAGGAACGCCTCGTCCAGGCTCAGCGGCTCCACCAGCGGCGTCAGCTGCCGGAAAATCCCCATGACGCCGCGCGACACCTCGCCGTACAGCCCGGGCGTCGGCTGGATGCAGACCAGCTGCGGGCACAGCCGTTTGGCGGTGGCGAACGGCATGGCCGAGCGCACGCCGAAGCGCCGCGCCGGGTAGCTCGCCGCGGCGACGACCGAGCGCGGGCCGCCGCCGGACACGACGACCGGCTGGTCCGCCAGCTCCGGCCGGGTGCGCAGTTCGCACGACACGAAGAAGGCGTCCATGTCCACGTGCAGAATCGAGCAGCCGGTGTCGTCCGGCAGCTCGGTCGCGCCCGTGGTGACGCGGTAGCGGGCCATCCCGCTCGGCAGTTCGGCGTTTCTCCCCACGCCTCCGGACGCTACCTTCCGCCACCGACAATTCCCGGCGCGCGAGCACCGGCGACCACGCTTACGGGTGGTCCGGGACGCCTGCCGCGGCAGAGCGGAGCGGATCAGCCCCGCCGGGCGATGGCGTGCAAGCGGCCCGCGACGTCGCGCAGCGCGGGCACCGCCGAGGCGCTCAGCTCGAATACGGCCAGCTCGTCCTCGCGGACCCCGCCCGGCACGACGTCCGAGATCACCCGGTCGCCCTGCAGCAGCGTGACCTCAAGGCCGGCCGCCACGAGCGAATCGGTCAGCCCGGCGCTGTCGTACCTGCGCAGTACGGTGTCCCCCGCGACGATGCCGTCCGGGCCTTCCATCAGCTGCTGCGCCTCGGAGATCCGCCCGGCCAGCGCGCGATGCAGCACGGCCGCGTTGCGGTTGGCCACCAGCACCGACACGGCGCCGCCCGGCGACACGGCCGCGGCGAGCGCGTCGAGCACGGCGCGCGGGTCGTCCACGACCTCCAGCAGGCCGTGCGCCAGCACCAGGTCCGCCGATCCGGCCTCGACGTGCGCGGCGAGTGCGTCGGAGTCGTCCGCGATCACCGTGATCCGGCCGGAGACGCCCTCCTCCTCGGCGCGGCGGCGCAGCGTCGCGAGCGCGTTCGGGTTCGGTTCGACCACGGTGACCAGGCATCCGGCCGAGGCGAACGGCACCGCCCAGCCGCCGCTCCCGCCGCCGACGTCGACGACGACCGGCTGCTCCACGCCGCGGGCGCGGGCGGCCCGCAGTTCGGCCTCGAGCGCCCGGCGAACAGCGCCCGAACCCCGGGCGGCCACGGTGTCGGTCTTCATGGCCGACAGGGTAATGGCCGCCGGTCACTTGCCGTGACCCGCGTGGCGCCGCAGCGGCGTTCGCCACCTTCCGGGCTACCGCCCCGGCGCACGGCCCGTAGGCTGTGTCGAGTGCACACGGTCGCCGTTCTCAGCCTCAAGGGTGGTGTCGGCAAAACGACGGTCGCGCTCGGTATCGCGTCGGCCGCGCTGCGTAGGGGAACCCGCACGCTCGTAGCCGACCTCGACCCGCAGGGCAACGCCACCACCTCGCTCGACCCGCCGTTCACCGACGCGACACTCGCCGACGTGCTCGAGACGCCCGCGCGGGCCGTCCTCGAACGCGCGATCGCGCCCAGCGTCTGGAGCGAGGACATCGACGTGCTGGTCGGCGCCGAGGAGCTGGAGTCGCTCAACGAACCCGACTCCGACGGCCGCCGCCTGGAAAACCTCTCCCGCGCGCTCGACGAGCTGCACCAGCACCCGCTGCGCGAGGATCCGTACGAGCTGGCGATCATCGACTGCCCGCCGTCGCTCGGCCGGCTCACCAAATCGGCGCTCGTCGCGGCCGACAGCGCGCTCATTGTGACTGAACCCACAATGTATGCCGTCGCCGGTGCGCAGCGCGCGCTCGAGGCGATCGAACGGATCCGCGAGGACAGCAATCCGTCGCTGCGCCCGATCGGCGTGCTCGTGAACAAGCTGCGCGTGCGGTCGTACGAGCACCAGTTCCGGGTCTCGGAGCTGCGCGAGAACTTCGGTTCGCTGGTGATGCCGACCGCGATCCCGGACCGGCTCGCGGTGCAGCAGGCCCAGGGCGCGTGCAGCCCGATCCACGAATGGCATTCCCCTGGCGCACAAGAGATCGCGCTGACCTTCAACATGGTCCTCGCCAAGATCCTGCGCTCCAACCGCGCCGGACGGCACCGCGTGCGCGCCGAGGAGGAAGCGGTGCAGGCGGAAGTGTCGGAAACCGCGGGCTGAACCGTGCCCGAGGGCGACACCGTATTCCTGGCCGGAAAACTGCTCGACCGCGCGCTCGCCGGGAAAACCTTGGTGCGCGGTCAGTTCCGGCATCCCGAACTGGCCACTGTGGACCTCGCGGGCCGGGAGGTGCACGGCGTCGGCACCGTCGGGAAGCATCTCTTCACGCGCTTCTCCGGCGACCTGACGCTGCACAGCCACCTGCGCATGGACGGCTCGTGGAAAATCCAGCCCGCGGGCGCGAAGTGGCCGATGCCCGCCCATCACGCGCGTGCCGTGCTGATGACCGACGACGTCCAGGCGATCGGTTTCCGGTTGCACGACCTGAAACTGCTGCCCACCGCCGAGGAACACACTCTCGTCGACCACCTCGGCCCGGACCTGCTCGATCCACAGTGGACGGACGAGCACGCCGCGCTGGCCGCCGCCAACCTCGCCGCGAAACCGGACCGCGAACTCGGCGACGCACTGCTCGACCAGCGCATCATGGCCGGCGTCGGCAATCTCTACAAGTGCGAGATCTCTTTCCTGCTAGGGGTTTCCCCGTGGACCCCAGTGTCCGAAGTGGACCCCGCACGGGCCGTGGCGCTCGCCCGGAAGCTGCTGGTCGCCAACGCCTGGCGGCACGAACAGGCCACCACCGGCGACCTCCGCCGCGGCCGCCGCACCTGGGTCTACGAACGCACCCGCCAAGGCTGCTTCCGCTGCGGCGGGCCGCTGCTGGTGCGCCAGCAGGGCGACGGCCAGTACCAGCGTCCGACCTGGTGCTGCCCGCGCTGTCAGCCCGGCCCCGTCCCGGCCGATGGACCGCCGCGCAAATGATGTTGCCGTACCGAGAGGTTCGCGGTTAGCGTGGCAGTACACGAGAGAGGAGGTGGTCCTAAGTTGTATTCACACAGGACTCGTGAGGTGGCTGTCCGCTAGCGGATGGCACGTGTTGGGACTTTGAGCAGCGATGCAACAAGAGCCACCTTCGGCTCATCGCCTGCTTCACGTGCTGCCTGCTGACGAATACCAGGCAGTCACCGGGTTCCCGGGGTTCTCGAGCACCGGTCCGGCTCGAGCCTGGACGCTGACGGCGTCCAGGAGACGCCCCGGGAATTTCCATGTCCGCACGCGGCGCCGCGCGTGTTTTTTCCGCGCCAGGCGATCACCGCGGCGGTTCCTGCGGGCACGCGGAAGTCGCTAGGCTGGGAGGATGCTCAGGCCGGACTATCCGATCAGCACCGAACGCCTGCTCCTCCGCCCGTTCCGGGACGACGATCTCGATGCCCTGAACTCGTTCCAGTCCCGCGCGGACGTCGTCCGCTACCTGTACTGGGGACCGCGCAGCCGCGCGGAATCCGCAGCCGCGCTGGCGAAGCGCGTGCACAGCGCGACGCTGTCGGAGGAAGGCCAGTTCCTCGCCGTCGCCGTGGAACTCGCCGAAACCGGGCAGCTCATCGGCGACCTCAACCTCGAATACCTCAGCGCCGAACACCGCCAGGGCGAGATCGGCTTCGTCTTCCACCCCGACCACCACGGAAAAGGCCTGGCCCTGGAAGCAACGCGCGAGGTCCTGCGCCTCGGCTTCGAAGACCTGGGCCTGCACCGCATCATCGGCCGCTGCGACGGCCGCAACACCGCGTCGGCGACCTTGATGGAACGGCTGGGCATGCGCCAGGAAGCACGCCTGCGGGAAAACGAGATCGTCAAGGGCGAATGGACCGATGAACTGGTCTACGCCATGTTGGAAGACGAGTGGAAAGCCGGCGCCGCGAGGCGAAACTGATCCGCTCTGGTCGTGAGGGGCTCCTTCACGGACCACCGCCGCACACGCCCGCCCGCGCCCCCAATGCGGCATTGGGTGCGTCAGACGCACCGAACGCCACATTGGGTGCATCGCACGCACCCAATGCCACATTGGGGATCCTTCATCCTGGTTTGCCCTGATCAGGCTGGTGAACGAGCAACGCCCGGAGCCGGATGGCGACGCGGCGCGGTTTGAGCCGCAACTCGCCGAAGATTCGCCAACTCTCGAGCCGCGAAGCCCCATTCCACGAAGCAACCCGCAGCCGATGCACCCAACGAGCGAGGCACCCAGCCCCTCCCCCGCACCCCGATACGAAGCCTCCCTGCGGTCTGGGGGTGCTTGTCAAGGCATCTTTCCCGCCTTGACAAGCACCCCCAGACCGTCAGCACAATCAAGCTTCGGGGTGCCCCACGCCACCACTCAAAGCGATGTCGCCGCCAGGCGACGAGCCGCAACGCGACCCCCACCACACCAACCGAGATCCACCCCAACCAGCCCACCCCCCATACGGCAGCATGGACGACGTGCTCTTCGACAGGATCGTCCGCCCAGCGATGTACCGGCTCGCCTACCACGACCCCGAGGTAGTCCACGAACGCACCGTCACCTTGCTGAGCCGAGCCGGAAAATCCCTCCGCCCGATCTCGAAGCTGTACCGCACCGCCGACCCCACCACCGTCCTCGGCCTGACCTTCCCCAACAAGATCGGCCTGGCCGCGGGCATGGACAAAAACGGCCGCGCCCTCCACGCCTGGCCCGCCCTGGGCTTCGGGTTCGTCGAGGTAGGCACGGTCACCCGCCATCCCCAGCCGGGCAACCCCAAACCCCGCCTCTACAGCCTCCCGGCCACCGACGCGGTCATCAACCGCATGGGCTTCAACAACGACGGGGCCCAAGCCCTCGCCGACCGCCTGGCCGCGGACGGAAAACCCGCCGTCCCGCTGGGGATCAGCATCGGCAAGTCCAAGGTGACGCCGCTGGACGAGGCCGTCGAGGACTACCGCTTCTCGCTGCGCGCCCTGCACCCCTACGCGGACTACTTCGCGATCAACGTCAGCTCCCCGAACACCCCGGGTCTCCGTGCGCTGCAAGACAAAGCCGCGCTCGCCGAGCTGCTCGCCGAACTCCGCAAGACCGGCGCCGAACTGGGCGGCAACACTCCGCTGCTGGTCAAGGTCGCCCCCGACCTCACCGACGACGCGCTCGCCGAACTCCTCGAGGTCTGCCTGGAGCACGGCGTCGCCGGAATCATCGCGACCAACACGACTCTCTCCCGCGAAGGCATCGACCCCGCCGAAGCCGCGCTGGCCGCCGAAACCGGCGGACTCTCCGGCCGCCCGCTGACCCGGCGTTCGGCCGAGGTCGTCCGCTTCGTCCACGAGAAGACCGAAGGCAAGCTGCCCATCATCGGCGTCGGCGGCATCCTCGGCCCGGACGACGCCCGCCGCATGCTCGACGCCGGGGCCAGCCTCGTGCAGCTCTACACCGGCTTCGCCCTGCACGGGCCAGGGCTCGTCCGCCGCGTCGGCCGGGGGCTCGCCGCCCGGTAGCGCAGCGCCGAGCCCGAGTCCGCCCACGAAGACTCGGGCCCCCGCGCCGAAAGCGACCGCCCGGCCTCAGCCGGGGAACCGCGGCCCGCCAGTGCTGACGAACCGCAGGTACCCCCGCCAGGACGCGTACCGGTCCAGACCTTCCCCGCCCGCCGCGGCCGCTGGTTCGCACAGCACCGCCAGCGGCGTGCTCCCGTCTTCCAGTTCGACCCGGCCCAGCACGAACGGCGCGGCCAAGCCGGCCGCGAACCGGCCGAACGCCGCGGGAGACAACCGCCAGCGCTCGCCGTCCACGCCCGCCGAGCCGGAGACCACCCCGGGCTGCGGCGGCGTGACCCCGTCGAGCAGCACCATCCGGTAGCGCTCGGCGGTCCGGACCAGACCGCCGAACCGGGCACCGTGCAGTTCGTCGTGCAGCGGCTGGCCGCACAGATGCGCGCCGAACACCACGACGTCGACGCTTTCGCACGGATACGGATCCGGCGACTGCTCGCCGGTCAGCACCGAAGCCAGGTCGAGCCCGATCTGGTCCTCGAACGCCCTCGTCACCACTGTGATCCCGTACGGCCGCCGGTCCCCCGGCACGGTCGCCGCAGCGAGATCCAGGGCGTTCAGCGTCGCGTCCAGGACGCCGACGGTCGGCAGGAGAACCGCGTCCAGCTCCGCCAGCAGCGAACGCGCCGCAGGGGCGTTCCCGGCCCCGTAAAGCGCGCTGACGTCCATGGGGACCAGCACCGCACCCGAAGCCTCCAGAGAGGCCGCGGCGACGTCGAACGCCCTCCTCGCGGGCAGCGGGAGGCTCGCTTCGGCGGGGATGCCGAGGCGCGGGTGCTGCCCGGCGGCGAGCCGGACGTCGGCGGGCCATTCGCGGGCCGCCGGGTCCAGACCATCGGGGCCGAGCATCGCCGCGATCGCGCGCTGGGCGGACGCGAGGCGGTGCGCGGACACCGAAACGGTCGGGCCGGGAATGAGCCCGGGCGTCGGTTTGAGGGTGAGCACGCCGGGCGGGGCGGCGATCTCGCGGGCGGCGGAATTCAGTGCCAGGTCGACGATCTCGAGTCCCACCACCGCGTTTTCCGGGTCCGCGACAGTGGTTCCGAGGACCACCGCGCCGGCGTCGGTCAGCCGCGCGAGCGCGGGCGGGCCGTCGGCGTCGGCCGCGCAGACGATTCCGGCGAGCGGCAGGTCTTCTCCGGCGTGGACGCGTTCGTCGACGGTTTTCGCCTCGACGAGCACTTCCTCCATGGTCCGCACCGAAGCCCAGAGTCCGGGGCGGTCGGCTTTCGCGAGCCGCTCGAACGCGGTGCGGACCCGCTCGTGCGAGCTGGGCGGAGGGACGGGAACAGGATCAGGTTCCGGCGGGAGCGTAGTCACGAGGGCGTCCTTTCCTCGGCGGGATCGGAGGAGTCCACTGTGTACGTCCGGCGCCGCGAACCTCAGCCCGCGACGCCGGGCCTGGCGGGTGCCAACACCGACCTCATGAGAAAAACGTTAAACCGCAGACGTTTCCGTCACCAGCAGGATCGGATTACGCGATTGTTGCGGTGTGCGGGGGAAACTCACGCACCGTCGCGGCCGGACTGTCCGGTTGCGCCGACCGGAATCCCAAACTCGGCCATCAGGACGGCGGTTCCGCCCGATCGCTGCGATTCCCGGAGTCGTCGCGAAGCAGCAGGCCCGGACCACATTCACCCCTGGATCGGGCGTTTCGCAGCGGATTCCCCGGTCGCAAGTCAGCCCCCTGGCGCCCCACGGAACCAGGGTCAGCCGAGATCCTTCAACGCCAGCGCCAACCCGGCGAGCCGGTCCGTCGCGTCCGTCAGCGCCTCCCGCGACGTGACCATCCCGTCACTGCTCGCGGCCACCGCACGACCGGCCGCGGCGACCAAGCCGCCGTAGCCCTCGATGCCGTCGTCGAGTTGTTCGCGCAGTTTCGCGATCGCGGCCTGCAGCGCCGAACGTTCGCGCTCCGGCGCGGAATTGCGGCCCCGTTCGATCGCCTGGATCCGGTCGGCCAGGCCGCGCAGCGCACGGGCTGCCTCGTCGGCCGTCGCGCGGGCGTCGGCGACGGAAACCTCGGGAACCGCCGTGGTGCCCAGCGAAGTCGGGACCGAAAGCTGCTTCAGGAGTTCCCGCAGCGAAGCTTCCGACTCGGCCAGCCGCTCCATCGGCTCGCGCGCGGCCGAACCGGCGGCGGGCAGCGGCGGCGGGCCGCTGGGCGCGGCGGGCAGTTCGACCTTCTTGAGCTCTCGCAGCCGCATCCCGGTGCGGACGCTGAACGTGCCGAACACCAGCGTCGCGAATCCGGAGAACACCGCCTGCCCGATCTCCGGACCGGCCACCGCCCCGCCGAGCAATCCGGTGGCGGTGAGCACGGTGAGGACCCCGAACAGGATCGTGACCAGCACCCACAGCGTCAGCACGCGCGAGGTGCGGCGGACCCGGCGCTGGTGCTTCGCGCTCGGCTCGTTCCAGCGCTGCCATTTCGCGCGGACCTCGGCCACCGCGGGCACCTGTCCGGCCACCGCGGAAAACGCGGCCGGGGCCGACGGGCGGCGCGGAGCCGGCGGCTGCGGGGAGACCGGACCGCGCTGGGTCCGGCCGTTCTGCTGCGGCTTCCCGCCCGCCTCGTCGGCGGGCGGGAAGTACCGCTGCAGCTTTTCCTGGGCGCGCTGGGCGTAGTCGGGCAACCGCTCGATGTGCTTCTCGAGCTTCGCGTTGAACTCGCTGAAGTCCCGTCGCTTGGTCATCCGGCCCTACCCCCTGCGCGCCGCTCGTGCCCGGCCGGTCAGGCCGGGTTCTTGCCCTGTTCCGCCTGCACGCGGGCCTGGATCTCCCGCTGGATGTCGCCGGAGGCGGCGGCCGGCTTGGCCGCGCCCGCGGACGCGCCGCCGTCGGTGACCTGGGCGACCGAGTCGCCGCGCATCGACGCGCGGATCTGCTCGAGCCGCGAGTGGCCCGCCATCTGGGTGGCCGACTCCTGGACCTCCATCATGCGGCCCTGCACCGAGTTCTGCGCCAGCTCCGCCGAGCCCAGCGCGGTGGTGTAGCGCTTCTCGATCTTGTCCCGGACCTCTTCCAGCGACGGCGTGTTGCCCGGCGCGGCCAGCTGGCTCATCTGGTTCAGCGAGGCGGAGACCTGCTCCTGCATCTTCGCCTGCTCCAGCTGCGAGAGCAGCTTGGTGCGCTCGGCCAGCTTCTGCTGCAGCATCGTCGCGTTGCGCTCGACGGCCTGCTTGGCCTGCGTCGCCGCCTGCAGCGACTGGTCGTGCAGCGTCTTGAGGTCTTCGATGCTCTGCTCGGCGGTGACCAGCTGCGCGGCGAAGCTCTCCGCCGCGGTCTCGAACTGGGTCGCCTTCGCCTCGTCGCCCTTGCTGCGGGCCTCGTCGGCCAGCACCAGCGCCTGGCGCGTCGAGGCCTGCAGCTTCTCGACCTCGCCGAGCTGGCGGTTGAGCTTCATCTCCAGCTGCCGCTGGTTGCCGATCACGGAGGCGGCCTGCTGCGTCAGCGCCTGGTGGTTGCGCTGCGCCTCCTCGATGGCCTGCTGGATCTGTACCTTCGGGTCGGCGTGCTCGTCGATCTTCGACGAGAACGCCGCCATCATGTACTTCCAGAACTTCACGAACGGGTTGGCCATCTCCTCCGCCTGCCTTCTTGCGTCCCACGGGCCCTGATTGCTTCGGGGCGGGGCGTCGCTCCCCTAGTCGCACAACGTACCGACCCCGGCGTTGGGTTCCATCGTGTCAGGTCGGCCGCCGCCGTTCCAGGCGACCCCGGGGGAATTCAGGGTCAGCCCTGACCGGCGGCCGGGACCGGCCCGGAGGGGAACCCCGCGCACGCCGACGGCCCCGGGGAGATCCCCGGGGCCGTGCAGCGAAACAGCGCCGGCGTTACGCCGCGATCGTGGACGCGAGCTTGGGCGCGCCGATCGTGGTCCGCAACGTCGTGTTCATCCGCGGCGCGGGCTGAAGCCGCAGGTCGGAGAGGTCGTCGCCGATCAGCTCCGACACCAGGCGGCCGCCTTCGAACCCGGCCTCGCCCCGGTCCGCAACAGTCTGGCCCGGCGCGGTCTCCACCTCTTCGACCGGCGCGACCTCGACCTTGTCGAGGGCTGACACGTCGGCGGCGACCTTGTGCAGCAGCTCGCCCAGCGGCAGCTCCAGCGCCTCGCAGATCGACGCCAGCAGCTCGCTGGAAGCTTCCTTCTGGCCGCGCTCGACCTCGGACAGGTAGCCGAGGCTCACCCGGGCGGCGCGGGAGATGTCACGCAGCGTCCGACGCTGGTTGGTGCGGGCATGACGGAGCCGATCACCGATCGCCTCGCGCAACAGCACGGTCATCACGCGCCTCCCTTCCCGAACTGGTGCCTCCTACGTTACCCAGAGCGGTACCCCGAGTGCAGGACTTGACACGTACGTACGCCAAGGGCGAACGCCGTTTTCAGTCTAGTTGTTCCCCGAGCAGCGCGAACGCGGCGCGCACCGACGCGGTCCGGATCGTGTCCCGGTCACCGGTCTCGGCCAGCTCACGCACCGTGTCCACGCCGGGTCCGCTGAGCCCGACGTACACCGTTCCCGGGGCCACGCCGTCCTGCGGATCCGGCCCGGCGACGCCGGTCAGGCCGAGGCCCCAGGTCGCCCCGCACCGCTCCCGCGCGCCCCTGGCCAGCTGCGCGGCGACGTCGGGGTGCACCGCACCGTGCTCGGCCAGCAGCTGTTCGTCGACCCCGGCGAGCGCGGCCTTCAGCTCTGTGGCGTAGACCACCAGACCGCCGCGCAGCACCGCGCTCGCACCCGGCACCTCGGCGAGCGTGGCGCAGACGAGACCGGCCGTAAGCGACTCCGCGGCGGCCACGGTTTCCCCCCGGCGGGTGAGGGTCGCGACCAGTTCGCGCGCTTCGGTCATCACGAGCCCATCGCGCGCCGGCCGGCGGCGCGCAGGCGGATCGCGCGGATCAGGTAGTCGACGCCGGTGATCACGGTCAGCGCCACCGCGAGGCCCATGAGCGCCCAGCGCACCGGGTCCGCGCCGGCCGGCAGCGGCAGCAGATAGGTCACGATCGCGATGATCTGCGCCATCGTCTTCGCCTTGCCGCCGCGGCTGGCCGGGATCACGCCGTGCCGGATCACCCAGAACCGCAGCAGGGTCACGCCGATCTCGCGCACCGCGATCACGATCGTGACCCACCAGGACAGCTCCCCCAGCGCGCTGAGCCCGACCAGGGCGGCGCCGATGAGCGCCTTGTCCGCGATCGGGTCGGCGATCTTGCCGAAGTCGGTGATGAGCCCGTAGCGGCGGGCGACCCAGCCGTCGACCTGGTCGGTAGCCGAGGCGATGGCGAACAGCCCGGTGGCGATCGCGCGCCACGTGGTGTCCTCGCCGTGGCCGGTGAACAGCGCGACCACGAACAGCGGGACCAGGACGAGCCGCGAGATGGTGAGCAGATTCGCCAGGTTCAGCGTCGGGACCGGAGTCGCCTCGGGCAGCTGAGCCCCGCCCTCCGACGCGGCGCGGGGCACGCCCTCGCCAGCCCCGCTGGGCGCGGCACTCACCGGCCGGCGTCCGGTGCCGGACGGACGACCAGGTCGACGCCGGCGGAGTCGACGACCTCGCAGCGGACGATGTCGCCCACCGAGAGCGGCTTGGTCTCTTCGTCCTCGAGAATGACGCATTCCCCGTCGACTTCAGGGGCCTGGTGCGCGGCGCGGCCGACCGCGTCGTCGCCGTCCGTGCCGTCGTGCTCGACCAGCACGTCCACGAAGGTGCCGATGCGGTCCTCGGCGCGCTGCGCGGTCAGCTCCTCGACCAGCGCCGAAATGCGCGCGACGCGCTCGGCGACCACGGCCGGGTCGAGCTTGCCCTCGAAGGTCTCGGCCTCGGTGCCGTCCTCGTCGGAGTAGCCGAACACGCCGACCGCGTCGAGCCGCGCCCCGGTGAGGAACCGCTCCAGCTCGGCCAGGTCGTCCTCGGTCTCGCCGGGGAAGCCGACGATCACGTTGGTGCGGATGCCCGCTTCGGGCGAGTACTCGCGGATCTGCTCGGTGAGCGCGAGGAACGAGTCGGTGGACCCGAACCGGCGCATCCGGCGCAGCACCTGCTCGCTGGAGTGCTGGAAGGACAGGTCGAAGTAGTCCGCGACGCCCGGCGTGGTCGCGATCGCCTGCACCAGCTGCGGCCGCGTTTCGGCGGGCTGCAGGTAGGAGACGCGGACGCGCTCGATGCCGTCGATCTCCGCGAGCCGCGGCAGCAGCAGTTCGAGCGCGCGGGTGCCGTCGCGGCCGAAGTCCTTGCCGTACGACGTGGAGTTCTCGCTGACCAGGAACAGTTCCTTCGCGCCGTTCTCGGCGAGCCAGGCGGCCTCGGCGACGATCTCGTCGGGCTGGCGGGACACGAACGACCCGCGGAACGACGGGATCGCGCAGAACGAGCAGCGCCGGTCGCAGCCGGAGGCGATCTTCAGCGCGGCGACCGGGGAATCGTCGAGCCGCGTGCGCAGGACGCGCGGGCCCCAGCCGTGCTGCGCGTGCCCGGGCACCTCGACCTCGGCGGTCGCGGCGGGCCGCTGCACCGGGCTGATCGGCAGCAGCTTGCGGCGGTCGGACGGGGTGTGCGAGGCGATCGCGCGGCCGGCGACCACGTCGTCCAGCCGCGAGGAAAGGTCGGCGTAGTGGTCGAAGCCGAGCACCGCGTCGGCCTCGGGGAGGCTGTCGGCGAGCTCGTTGCCGTAGCGCTCGGCCATGCAGCCGACCGCGACGACCTTGCGGCCGGTGTCGGCGGCGGCGAGCAGCGTGTCGACCGAGTCCTTTTTGGCCGATTCGACGAACCCGCACGTGTTGACCACGACGACGTCGGAGTCCTCCGGTTCGGCGGCCAGTTCCCAGCCGCCCGCGGCCAGCCGGCCCGCCAGCTCCTCGGAATCGACCTCGTTGCGGGCACAGCCCAAGGTCACGAGGGAGACACGGCGGGCGCGAGCGGAGTCAGCGGCTGGAGAAGGCACGACGTTCAGGGTAGCCGTCGCGTCCGGACCGCCCCGAGACGGAGTCGCCCAGTGCGGTGACGCGGTCTCCGCCGGCGCCGGGTTCGCCGTCCGTGAAGGGCCCCTCGGGGGAATCAGATTCCTTCAAGGAGTCCTTCACGGACCGGCGGCCCCGGTCGTCCGAGCGGATCATTCCGCGGCGGAGACGTCCGGGACTGTCAGCAGGGTCAGCTCCGCGTCGTCCAGCGCCTCCAGGTCGACGTCCGGGCCGGCCAGCCGCATCGCCTGCGCCCGGATCGCGCGTTCGAGCAGGCCGCGGGCCGAGCGGCCGTTGGCGAAACCCGTTCCGCGGTCGAGACCGGCCATGAACCCGGGCAGCGCTTCGACGAGCCCGGGGTCGAGCCGGTAACCCTGTTTGCCCGCCATGGCGGTGAAGATCGCGGCCAGCTGGTCGTTGTCGTAGTCGGCGAAGTGCACCGTCGCGCCGAAGCGGGACCGCAGGCCCGCGTTGGCGTCGAGGAAGCGGTCCATGTCCGCCGGGTAGCCCGCGGCGATCACGATCAGGTCCTCGCGGTGGTTCTCCATCTGCACCAGCAGTTCGGCGACCGCCTCGCTGCCGAAGTCGGTGCCGTTCGAGTAGCTCTGGACCAGGTTGTACGCCTCGTCGATGAACAGCAGCCCGCCGATCGCCCGCTCGCACACCTCGCGGGTCTTCGGCGCGGTCTGGCCGATGTACTCGCCGACCAGGTCCGGCCGCGCGACCTCGACGAGGTGCCCCGACGGCAGCACGCCGAGCTCCCGGTAGAGCTGGCCCATCAGGCGCGCGACGGTCGTCTTCGCCGTGCCGGGGTTGCCGGTGAACACCAGGTGCCTGCTGCGCGCCCCGACCGGCAGCCCGGCCTTGCGGCGGCGCGCGTCCAGCCGCGTTTCCGCGACCAGCGCGCGGACCTGCTCCTTCACCCCGTCCAGGCCGATCATGCCGTCGAGTTCGGCCAGCAGGTCGTCCAGTCCGCGGCGCGGTCCGGCGTCGTCGCTGACCGCGACCCCGGCCTCGCCCGGCAGGTCCGCGGCCACCAGGACGGCCAGCTGGTCCGGCGGCGTGTCCGGGGCGGCGGCGAGCCGGCTGGACTGCCCGCTGATCGCGGCTTCCAGCAGGCCGCGCGCGGACCGGCCGTTCGCGAACCCGCGGCCGCGCGGGATGCGGCGGATCGCCTCGGGCAGCGCCGCGGCGAGGTCGGTGGACAGCTCGTAGCCCTGGCTCTTCGCCATCACGGTGAAAATCCCGGCGAGTTCCTCGTTGGTGTAGTCCGGGAACTCGATCCGGCCGGAGAACCGCGACCGCAGGCCCGGGTTGGACTCGAGGAACTCGTCCATCTGCTTGGGATAGCCCGCGACGAAGACCACCAGGTCCTCGCGGTGGTTCTCCATCTGCACCAGCAGTTCGGTGACGGCTTCCTTGCCGTAGTCGTCGTTGTCGTCGCGCACGAGGTTGTACGCCTCGTCGATGAACAGCACGCCGCCCGCGGCCCGTTCGCACACTTCGCGGGTCTTCGGCGCGGTCTGGCCGGTGAACTCGGCGACGAGATCGCCGCGGCCGACTTCGACGAGGTGCCCGGACGGCAATACGCCCAGTTCGCGGTAGATCTGCCCGACCAGCCGCGACACGGTCGTCTTCGCCGTGCCCGGATTGCCGGTGAACAGCAGGTGACGGCTGCGCACGGCGACCTTCATGCCCGCTTCGCGCCGCCGCGCGTCGACGGCCATCTCGTCCACCATGGACCGCACGCGCTGCTTCACCGAGCCGAGCCCGATCATCGCGTCCAGTTCGGCCAGCAGCTCCGGCAGACTGCGCCGCGGCCCGGTGTCGTCCACCGCGCCCACCCCGGATTCGCCGGGCTGCGGGAGGTCGGCGGCGACGAGCGTGACCAGGTCCGCGCCGCCGTCGGTGGTCAACCGGGTGGACTGCTTCCCGATCGCCGCTTCCAGCAGCACGCGCGCGGACCGGCCGTTCGCGAAGCCGCGCCCGCGCGGGATCCGCCGGACCGCCTCGGGCAGCGCCGCGAGCAGGTCCGCGGACAGCTCGTAGCCCTGCCCCTTGGCCATCGCACGGAAGATCTGCGCCAGCTCGTCGTTGGAGTAGTCCGGGAATTCGATGGACCCGGCGAACCGCGAGCGCAGACCGGAGTTGGACTCCAGGAAGGCGTCCATCTCCTTCGGGTAGCCGGCCGCGAAGACCACCAGGTCCTCGCGGTGGTTCTCCATCTGCACCAGCAGTTCCGCGACCGCTTCCCGGCCGAAGTCGTCGTCCTTGTCGTTCACGAGGTTGTAGGCCTCGTCGAGGAACAGCACGCCGCCGACGGCCCGCTGGACCGCCGCGCGGGTCTTCAGCGACGTCTGGCCCACGTACTCGCCGACCAGGTCGGTGCGGGTCACCTCGACGACGTGGCCCTTGGGCAGCGCGCCGAGCGCCTGGTAGATCTTGCCGAGCAGCCGGGCGACAGTCGTCTTCGCCGTGCCGGGATTGCCGGTGAGCAGCAGGTGGCGGCTGCGCACGGCGACCTTCATGCCCGCTTCGCGGCGCCGCGCGTCGATCGTCATCTCCGACGTCAGCGAACGGACCCGCTCCTTGACCGCGGCGAGGCCGATCATCCCGTCCAGTTCGGCGAGCAGCTCCTCGATCGAGGACCCGCCGCGCTGGCCGGCCGCGGCGACGAGCGGCTCGATGTCCGGGTGGCCGATCTCGATCCGGGTGCCCGGCATCGCGCCCCGGCTGATCGCCTGCCGCGAGGCCGCGTCCAGCAGCGCCTCCACCGTGCGGGCGCTGGGTTCCTTGACGAGCGCGGCGAGGCGGTCGCGCACGTCGGCGGGCAGGCCGAACGAACGTTCCCGGGCGAGGACGTCGAGCAGCGCGGCCGCTTCGGCGGGCCGGTCGAACCGGGGCAGCCGGTACTGCAGCATGTTCTGCACCAGGTCGGGGGCCTCGGCGCTGAGCTGTTCGAGGACCTTTTCGGTGCCGTCCAAGACGATCAGGCGGCAGCTGTCCTGGTCGCGCGCGTAGTTGCGGAGCAGCCGGACGGTGCCGGCGAGGTCCTTCTCGAAGAGCGCGTCGACCCGCTCCGCGAGCATGAGCGCGGAGCCGCCGTTCTCGATCTCGTTGATCGTCGTCGGCACGGAACGCTCGATCGGGTCGTCGCCGTACTCGGCGACCAGGACGGCGCAGTCGAAGAACTCGGCGTTGTCGAACCCGACTTCGGCCTCGGTCAGCGACGCCTTCAGCGCCCGGGTGAACCGGCGCTGGCCGGTGTTCGCCTCGCCGATCAGCAGGATGAACGGGTTCGGCTGCTTGGTGCCCGCGGTCATCCGCGCCGCTTCGCGCTTCTCCCATTCGGCGTAGGCCTTCTGCCACTCCTCGTAGGCCTTTTCGTAGCGGGACTGCTCCTTGCGCTGCCACATGCGGTTGCCCGCGGCGAGCAGGTCGAGCGTGACCGACCGGCTGTGCCGCGCCATGTCGCCGAGCACGTTGTTGCCGTTGCCGTCCGAACCCGGCCGTTCCGGTTCGGGCGGCGGCGGTTCGCCGGGGCCGTTCGCCGTGCCGTGCCGGGTGGCGTCCGCCCAGGCGACCACCCGGGTGGCGCGCGTGACGAACTCGGCCATCGATTCGGTCCCGGCGACGAACATCCCCGCCTGACCGAGGCTCTCTACCCGGATCTGCGGCGGCTGAGCGGGATTCGGGGCGCTCGCGGGGACCGGCGGCACCGATCCCGGAGGACCTGCCGCGGGCAGCGGCGGAGGCCCCGCGGGCGCGGCGGGCGGCTGCGGTCCCGGAGGCGTGGCGGGCGGCGGCTGCGCGGGCACTTGTCCGGACCACGGGCCGCCCTGCGGCGGCTGGTAGCCGGGCGGCGGCGGCCGGTAGCCCTGCGGAGCGGGAGGCGGGCCGCCGAATCCGTTGCCTTGCGGCGCGGCGGGTCCGGGATAGCCGCCGGGCCCGCCCTGCGGTCCGGGATAGCCCTGCGGCGGCCCCGCGTACCCGCCGGGATTGCCCTGGGGCGCGGCGAAACCGCCCGGATTGCTCGGCGGACCCGGATACGGCGGCCGGGGACCCCCGTTGCCGGGACCGGCGTAGCCCGGCTGGCCGCCCGGGTACTGCTGCGGCGCGCCGTAGCCCGGCGCGGGTGTGCCGGGAGCGGGCGGCGGCACGAGACGGGCCGCGCCGCGGTAGCCGGGATCCGCGGGCGGCTGCGTGTACTGCCAGTTCCCGTCCGGCAGCCTGCGCTGCCACGCCTGGCCGGGGACGAGCAGCCATCCGACGCCGTCCGGGCCGGTCAGCGCGGCCGTCCGGCCCGCCGCCGCCTCGGACTGTGCGGCCTGGAATGCGTCCCACCCTGC
This sequence comes from Amycolatopsis sp. Poz14, assembly GCF_006704225.1. Classification (NCBI taxonomy): domain Bacteria; kingdom Bacillati; phylum Actinomycetota; class Actinomycetes; order Pseudonocardiales; family Pseudonocardiaceae; genus Amycolatopsis; species Amycolatopsis sp. Poz14. The sequence continues at coordinate 4,233,737 of NZ_JACLHD010000001.1, read as the reverse complement.
GCGCGTCAAAAAGACCAGCTCCCCCTCAGGTGCCCGTGCGGCGATCCCGCCGCCGCCCCATTGTGCCCAACCCGGGACGCTCCGCGACGGCTAGCTGTGATGTCCAGGGAGGTTGGTCAGCCGGGTGACGGGTGGTTTGCCTCCGGTGGATGTGTGGGGCCGGTGGTGATTGTAGAAGTGCAGCCATCCCGGCAGCGCTGCCCGGCGGTCGTGTTCGCTGGGATAGAAGCGGGCGTAAGCCCATCCCTCGGCCAGGGTGCGGTGGAACCGTTCGATCTTGCCGTTGGTCTGCGGCCGGTAAGGCCGGGTCCGTTTCGGGGTGATGCCCAGCTCGGTGCAGGTCCCGCGCCAGGCCGACGAGCGGTAGCAGGCACCGTTGTCGGAAAGCACGCGTTCGACGGTGACGCCGCGGTCGGCGAACCAGGCGACCGCGCGGTGCAGGACACCGACGGCGGTGTCGGCTTTCTCGTCGGCGCAGATCTCGGCGTAGGCGACGCGGGAGTGGTCGTCGATCACGGTGTGCACGAACGCGGTGCCGGTGCGGGCGTGCCGGTCGGTGCTCCAGGTTCCGGTGCGGCGGGAGGTCGCTGATCTGTTCTTTTTGCCTTGCTGCTTGCCGACGTGGCGCCAGCCGCCGCCGTCGGGGATGTTGCCGAACTTGGTGACATCGACGTGGATCAGCGAGCCGGGGTGGTCGTGCTCGTAGCGGCGTAGCGGTTCGCCGGTGGCCCGGTCGATGCGGGAGAGCCGGTTGATCCGGCAGCGGGTCAGGACGGCGTGCACGGTCGAGGCAGGGATGGCGAGCCGGCCGGCGATCTGGGCCGGGCCCAGCCGCTGGCGCCACCGCAGCCGCACGATCCGGCGGGTCAGTTGCGGGGACGTTCGGGCGGGGCTGTGGTGCGGGCGGCAGCTGCGGTCGGTCATCCCGGCCGTGCCTTCGGCGCGGTAGCGGTCGGCCCACTTCGCGGCGGTCTTGGTGGCGACCATGAACATTTTCGCGGCGGCGGTGCAGGTCCAGCCCTGCTCGACGATCAGGCGGGCGAGGCGCAGGCGGGTGCGCGGGGTCAGGGCGGCGTTAGGGTGGGACACGAAGGCCTCCGGCGGGCGAAGCGGTTCCTAGACAGCTCCACTTCACCCCCGGGGCCTTCACCTGTCAGCACGACAGGCCGGTCACCGCCTTAACCCGGGACAACGTCCCTGGACATCACAGCTAGCCGCCGAACTCGTCCCTTCCCGCCCCGCGCGCGGTCACCACCGCAGGGCTTGTTTGAGCTGTTTGACCGCGATCGGCGCGAGTGTCGTGTTGAAGGTCGCGGACGGATGGTTGTCGTCCATGTAGACCAGCACGTTCCCGACGACCGCGCGGCAGCGCTTCTGGTCGCAGTAGTAGTCGGTGAAGTCCAGGAAGGTCACGTTGTCCGGGACGTCCTCGATCTGCTCCCACGACGGCGTCGCGGCCACCGCGGCGGACCGCGGCACCGAGCACGACGGGTCGGCCGGGCTCTTCTGCGCGACGCAGCTGGCCATGTTGAACGTGTAGCGCGGGTTGTCGCGCACGGCCACGACCGGGATGCCCGCCTTGTCCAAAGTGGACCAGACGTCGGCGAAGCCCTTCGGCGTCGTCTCGTGCGGCCCCGGCTTCGAGTTGATGGTGCCGAGCATGATCACCGCGTCCGGGCGCGTGTCGAGCAGTTCGTCGGTGACGGCCTTGTTCCAGTCGAGGCAGGGCTGGTCGCCGGGCATCAGCTCGGAGCCGGACGAGTACGGGCACGCGCCCTTCAGCATGGTCGAGACTTCCCAGCCGTCCGAGACGATCGCGGGCCGGAAAGACGCGAGGAACTGCTGGATGTGCGAATCCCCGACCAGCACGACCCGCTTCGTCGGCGGGCCCTCCGGGAACTCCGAGCAGATCTGCAGTTCCTTGTTGCGCGGCGAGATCGAGCACTGGTCCAGCGGCGTGCGGGCCCAGTCGTCGGCCAGCTTCACCGTGGGCGGCACGATCGACGGCGACGGCGTGCCGCGGTAGACGAAGCCCGGCGCGTGCGCGACCGCGCCCGGGTGGTCCGGGTCGCCGATCGCGATCTCGTAGTTCGCCCGCGCGCTGCTCACGCCCTGCCAGACGCCGCTCGCGACGAGCACCGGGGCCAGCGCGAGCACGCCGAACCGGTAGGCGCCCCAGCGTTTCGCGGTGCCGATCTTCGACAGCCGGATCGGGTTTTCGATCAGGTGGTAGGTCAGGATCGAGAGCAGGAACGACACGCCGACCACGAACGCGCCGCCGAGCAGGCCGACCGCGACCCGGTCGCGGACGATCAGGTAGAACACCAGCACCGGCCAGTGCCACAGGTACAGCGAGAAGCTGAGGTTGCCGACGTAGCCGAGGAATTTCGAGCTGAGCCAGCGGTCCGCGCCGAGCACGCTGCCGGTCTGCCCGGCGACCAGCACCAGGCCCGCCGAGACGGTCGGCCACAGCGCGATCCAGCCGGGGAACACGCTGTCGACCTCGAGCAGCACGCCGCACAGCACCAGCCCCGCGACGCCGACCCAGCCGAGCACGATGCGCAGCAGGCGCGGCAGCGTGACCTGGTCGAGGAACATCGCCATCAGGCCGCCGAGCGCGAATTCCCACACCCGGGTAAGGCCGTGGAAGTAGGCCAGCGGCTGGTCGGCGGCGGTGAGGTACACCGAGTACGCGAGCGAGGCGGCGAACAGGACGATCAGCAGCAGGTTCACCGTGCGCCGCAGCGACCAGCCGAGCCGGCGCACGAGCAGGCCGAGGCCGACGAACAGCAGCGGCCACAGCACGTAGAACTGGCCCTGGATGGACAGCGACCAGAAGTGCTGTACCAGGCTCGCGCTGTTGTGCTGGGCGAAGTAGTCCACCGAATCGGCCGCGAGCTGCCAGTTCTCGTAGAACAGCGCCGACGCGACGACCTCGCGGATGGTCTGGAACCAGCGGTCCTGCGGCAGCAGCAGCTGGGACACGACCACGACGGTGAGCAGCACGGTCATCGCGGCCGGGAAGAGCCGTTTGATCATCCGGGCCCAGGTGGCGCGCAGCTCGATGCGGCCGCGCAGCAGCGCCCGGTAGAGCTGCCCGGTGATGAGGAACCCGGAGACGAGGAAGAACACGTCGACGCCGCCGGAGATCCGGTCGAACCACACGTGGTAGACCACGACCAGCACCGAGGCCAGCGCCCGCACGCCCTGCAGCTCGGGCCGGAACCGCGCTTGCGCGCTCGGCCCGGCGGGAGGTTTGCCGGGCCGTTCCGGGGCAGCCACCGTGGTGCCGGACATGCAGGTTCCTCCCGGGGGCCGGCGGCGGGCCGGGCCGCCGACTACTGGTCATGTGCGTCCACTAGCTATACGTGACGGCTCGCGGCGTCACGCATCCGGGGTCCCCCGATGGAGCCGCTCGGCGCGGCCGGTCCTCGCGGTCGTTATCTTGACCAGGTGCCCGATTCCCGCTCCCCGTCCGTCCGCCGCGCGCGGATCGCCGACGTCCGCAAGATCAAGGCCCTCGTCGATTCCGACGCGGGCCGCGTGCTCCTCGAGAAAGATCTGGTCACGCTCTACGAGGCGGTGCAGGAGTTCTGGGTCGCGACCGACGAGGAGAACGGCACCGACGACGTGCTGGGCGCGGCCGCGCTGCACGTGCTGTGGGAGGACATCGGCGAACTGCGCACCGTGGTGGTCGACAAAGCGGCGCGCGGCCGAGGGATCGGCCGCGCGCTGGTCGGCAGGCTCGTCGAAGAGGCCCGCGAGCTGGGGCTCAAGCGGCTGTTCGTGCTGACGTTCGAGACGTCGTTCTTCTCCGGGCACGGATTCGTCGAGATCGACGGCGCCCCGGTGTCGCACGAGGTGTACGAGGAGATGCGGCGGTCGCTGGACCCGGGCGTCGCGGAGTTCCTCGACCTGCCCTACGTCAAGCCGAACACCCTCGGGAACTCGCGGATGCTGCTCGAGTTCTGAGCGCCGTCAGGAGAACCGCACCAGGATGTGGTTCCCCGACCCGTCCACCGCGGCCAGCTTCACCGTCGTCCCGGCGAACGTGGTCGTGTCCGGACCCTGACGGCCGGTGTGCAGCTGGACGGACGTGTGCTCGCCGCGACCCGGTTCAGTGAGGACCAGGGCCACCACGGCCTCCCCTGCCACGAAGCACTGCCTGCCCGGCTTGCAGCGCGAATCCGAGACCAGCTGGCGGTAGCGCACGGTCAGGTCCCGTCCGGCGACCTGCACCTCCTGGCCGGGCGTGAGCGCCACGTTTCCGCCCGGATCAGCGGCCGGCGGGCGCGACGGTGTCTGCGCGATGGCGGCCGTTCCGCCCGCGCACCCGGCCAGCGCGGCGGCCGTCCCGATACCCAGTGCGAGCTTCTTGAGGTCCATGCGCAGTGGACGGGCCGGACGCGCCGCCGGGTTGCACGCGCGGCTCAGAAGTCTTCGTCCTCGCCGCCGGCGGGCGAGCCGCCCGCGTCGGAGCCGCCGCGGATCATGAACAGCACCGACTCCAGTTCCTCCGGCTTGATCAGCACGTCGCGGGCCTTCGAACCCTCCGACGGGCCGACCACGCCGCGGCTTTCCAGCAGGTCCATCAGCCGGCCAGCCTTGGCGAAGCCGACGCGGAGCTTGCGCTGCAGCATCGAGGTGGAGCCGAACTGCGACGTGACGATCAGTTCGGCGGCCTGCAGCAGGACGTCGAGGTCGTCGCCGATGTCCGGGTCGATCTCCTTCTTCTCGCCCGCCTTGGCGCTGGTGACGCCCTCGTTGTAGTCCGGCTGCGCCTGTTCCTTGGCGAAGTTGACGACCGCGGCGATCTCCTCGTCGCCGACGAACGCGCCCTGGATGCGGACCGGTTTCCCGGCGCCCATCGGCAGGTAGAGCGCGTCGCCCATGCCGATCAGCTTCTCCGCGCCCGGCTGGTCGAGGATGACCCGCGAGTCGGTGAGCGACGACGTGGCGAACGCGAGCCGCGACGGCACGTTGGTCTTGATCAGGCCGGTGACGACGTCGACCGACGGCCGCTGCGTCGCGAGCACCAGGTGGATGCCCGCAGCGCGGGCCTTCTGGGTGATCCGGACGATCGCGTCCTCGACGTCGCGCGGGGCGGTCATCATCAGGTCGGCCAGCTCGTCGACGATCGCCATGATGTACGGGTACGGCTGGTACTCGCGTTCGCTGCCCGGCGGCGCGGTGATGTCGCCGGAGCGGACCTTGGCGTTGAAGTCGTCGATGTGCCGGACCCGGTTGGCCTGCATGTCCTGGTAGCGCTGCTCCATCTCCTCGACGAGCCAGGCCAGCGCGGCGGCGGCCTTCTTCGGCTGCGTGATGATGGGCGTGATCAGGTGCGGGATGCCCTCGTACGGGGTCAGCTCGACCATCTTCGGGTCGATCAGGATCATCCGGCATTCCGCGGGCGTCGACCGGGCCAGGAGCGACACCAGCATCGAGTTCACGAAGCTCGACTTACCGGAACCGGTCGAACCCGCCACCAGCAAGTGCGGCATCTTCGTGAGGTTCGCGGTGACGAACTCGCCCTCGATGTCCTTGCCCAGCCCGATCAGCATCGGGTGGTTGTCCTTGACCGTGGTCGGCGCGCGCAGCACGTCGCCGAGGCGCACCATCTCGCGGTCGGAGTTCGGCACCTCGATGCCGACCGCGGACTTGCCCGGGATCGGCGCCAGGAGGCGGACGTTGTCGGTGGCCACCGCGTAGGCGATGTTCTTGGTCAGCGCGGTGATCTTCTCGACCTTCACACCCGGGCCGAGCTCGACCTCGTACCGGGTGACCGTCGGGCCGCGGGTGAAGCCGGTGACCTGCGCGTCGACGTTGAACTGGTCGAGGACGCCGGTGATCGCCTCGATCATCTGGTCGTTGGCCTTGCTGCGGGACTTCGGCGCGTCGCCGAGCTTCAGCAGGTCGGGCGGCGGGAGCGCGTAGTCGCCCTCGACGGTGCGGGTGACCGACAACGCGGGTTCCGGAGCCTTCTTCGGCTTCTTCTCCGGCACGTCGGCAGGCGGCGCGACCGGCTTCGGCGGCCGGATCGGCGTGGCCGGTTCGGCGAGCGCGGCGTCGATGTCGAGCTGCTCGCCGTCCTTGTCGGCACTGGCCTGGCGGCGGCGCGACGGTTTGCGCAGCCGAACGGACTTCGGGTCGGCCTCAGGCTCGGGTTCGGGCTCGTCGTCGTGCTGACCGGCCTCGTATTCGGCCAGCTCGTGCTCGTCGAGGCCCCAGGTGCGCAAGCGGTGCGGGATGTCGCGCACCGGCGTGCCGGTGAACACGAGGACGCCGAACAGCAGCGCGAGAATCAGCAACGGCACCGCGACCCAGGTGGTGACGCCCTTGGTGAGCAGCCCGCCGGAGAACGCGCCGAGAATGCCGCCCGCGTACATGCGGCCGTCGTTGGTGTCCGGGAGCGCGGTGAAGATGTGCAGCATCCCGAGCACGGACAGCACGACCAGCAGTGTGCCGATCACCATCCGCGGCCGGGTCTCCGGGCTAGGTTCGGACCGCATCAACGCAACGGCGACCACGAGCAGCACCAGCGGCAGCGTCACCGCTCCCGCGCCGAGCACCGTCCGCGTCGCGATCTCGACCCCGGCCCCGATCGGCCCGGCCGCCCGCCACCAGACGCCGACCGCGGCGACGATGGCCAGCGCGATCAGCCCGAGAGCGAGCCCGTCGCGCCGGTGCTCGGCCTCGAGCTCCCGCGTGCGCCCGACCGTGCGGGCCAGCGAACCGACGCCCTTGGCCACGAGGTTCCAGGTGCTGCGCACGCCGCGCCCGAACACACCGTTCTTGCGCCGAGGCGCCGGACGCCGGGCACTGGACGTCCGCGGCCGCGAACTGCCCCTGGTCGAACGGCCTTTCGACGACCTGCTCGACGCGGCGGCCCGAGACTTCGCCGGCGTACGCGAACTACGCGCCGGTGCCTTCCCGCCGCTTCCCGCAGTGCTCCGCTTTCTCGTCGCCGACCCAGCCATGCCTCCACGGTAACGGGCGAGGACCGATAGTCACATGTGCCACTCGCAGCGCACCCGAAACAATCGTCCCGGATCACAGTGGATCTTGTGGAAGCATCGGGGGTCTCCTGGGAAGGCGAGGTCCCTCCATGCCCAGCCCTGCCGAGATCGTGCGCCTGCTTGCCGAACGGACCGTTTTCGCTGCGGCACCTCGGGGTACGGGGCGGTACCACTACCTTCGCAAGTCCGGCTGGGCCGGGCATAGCGACCGGACCGCTTCGGGGCGGGTTCTGTCGGCGAGCACTCGGTTCTTCGAGCGCGAGGACTGGATCGCCGCGGACGGTTCGGGGCGGTTGCTGGTGACGCAGGATGGGACGCCTGTGCGGCCCAGCGGCTACTTTCCGCCGGGCGGGTTGATGGGCGACTTCCTGCGGGGCCGGGATCTGCCGTCGGTGAGCGCAGAGCTGCGGCGGCGGATTAGTCCGGCTGGAGTGGTCAAGGCTTTCAGCACTGTGTGGCTGACTCAGGTGGTGACGCCTGAGCTGCAGCGATTGCTGCTCTTGTGGTTGGCGGACCAGCCCGGGCTGGTCTTGGAGGACGCGGAGGTGCCGACTTCCCGTCCGTCGGTTTCCGAACCAGCGTCCCCCGTGGCCGACTCCCCTGCGCCCGCGAGCGTCGCGGCGGTGCCGACCACCAGCGCGATGGCAGCGGACACCTACTTGAAGAAATCCGTCGGGCAGGTCTGGGGCACCCGCGACCCCGGCACCGGCGAACCGCGCATCACCGCGTGGCTGACCAAAATCACCGTCGACCCGGCCTGCGACCGGCCCGGAACGCGCAAGCCGGGCATGCACACGCTGGTGCTCGACTTCACCGTCCAGATGCCCGCCGCCGGCGGCGACCCGTCCGACATCTACGCCTTCGGCAATGACGTGCTCAACGAGACCCGGTTCTCGACCCGCGGCGAGGACGGCTTCACCAACCAGGCCGAGTACAACAGTCCATGCAAATGGCGGGTCAAGGAGCTCCCGTTCCAGTTCGCGCCCAGCAGCAAGTACACGGGTCAGCTCGTGGTCGAAACCCCCAATCCGCACGGCACGCTCCTGCTCACCGCTGCCAACGGGTTCCTGAACGGCAGCCTCGGCTGGGAATGGGACTACTGACCACGAACCAGGCCGAGCCCCTCCACACGCGCTCTGAGCAGCCACAACAGCATCCAAAACCCGCCCCGCCCCCACCGCACCGAGAACCGCGTTGCCGCAGGTGGCTCCGCCCGTGAAATGCTCTGCTCATGTTCGCGCTCCAACAGGACGAGGCTCCGCGCCGTGCCCCCGCGATCTGGCGGACGATGCTCAACCTCGACCGAGGGCTGGTGAATCTCGTCGGGCGGCTCACGGTCACCGGGGCGGTGCCGCGGGAGCTCCGGGGGAAGCCGTTGCTCATGGCGGCCAATCACATCGGCGTGTTCGACGCCTTCGTGCTCATGGCGGCGTGCAAGCGGATCGGCATCAATCCCCGGTTCATGCTCGCCGGCGGGATTCTCGACGCGCCGGTGATCGGGCCCGCGCTCAAGGTCAGCGGGCATTTGCGCGTGGACCGGGCCAAGGCGGCGACCGCGATCGGGCAGTTCGCCGAAGCCGCGGAGGCGTTGCGGACCACGCGCGAGCCGATCGTCGTTTATCCCGAGGGGCGGATCAGCCACGACCCGGGGCTGTGGCCCGAGCGCGGCAAGACCGGGGCGGCGCGGCTCGCGCTCGCTGCGGGCGTGCCGGTGATCCCGATCAGCCAGTGGGGCGCGCACGAGGCCGTCTACTGGGGCACGGAGACGGTGAACGGGCCCGCGGACCTGCTGCCGCTGGCGAAATCCGGGTTGAGCGCTCCGTTGCGGCGGCCCCGGTTCAAGGTGCATTTCGGCGCGCCGGTGGACCTCTCCGACGTCGAGCCGGAGCGGCCGGGCGCGGGCGTTCGCGCGCACGCCAAGATCATGCAGGCCATCACGGACGGCCTGGTTCCGTTGCGCCGCCACGAACCCATCCGGCCGCGCTTCCACGATCCGACCCGGCCGACCGACACGGTCAGTCCCTGGAAGCCGCAGCGCTGAGTCCGGATCGTGGGACGCCTCGCTGAGCCCGGCTAGGGTCGCGAGGTGTGAGCACCCGCATTCTGGTCGTTTACTACAGCGCCACCGGGAACACCGCTGTCCTCGCCGGCGCGCTCGCCGAGGGGGCGGGCGAAGCCGGGGCGGAGGTCCGCGTCCGCACCGTGGCCGAGACCGCGCCGCCGGAAGCGATCGCGAGCAACCGGCGCTGGCAGGCTTGGGTCGATTCCGGGCCGCACCACGAACTCGCCACCCTGGCCGATCTCGAGTGGGCGGACGGGCTCGCGCTCGGCAGCCCGACCCGGTTCGGCGGGCCCGCCGCGCAGCTGAAGTCCTTTGTGGACACCACGGGCGGCCTGTGGGCGCAAGGGAAACTGGCCGACAAGGTGGCGACGTCGTTCACGTCGGCGTCGACCGCGCACGGCGGCCTCGAAGCGACCGTGCTGGCCATCAACAACATCTTCTACCACTGGGGCGCGATCGTCCTCCCCCTCGGCTACGCGGACCCGCACCTCATGGAGTCCGGCAACCCGTACGGCGGCTCGTTCGTCTCGCGCAAATCCGCGGCGCCGGATGCCACCGCACTGCAGGCACTGCGGATTCAGGGGCGGCGGCTGGCGACGATCACGACACACGTCGCGACGGGCCTGACTGTGCCGATCATTACTAATCCGACCACAGCCACGGCCGAATGGCTTTCGTAGCAACGGTTACGTGCCGCGGTCGGGGTCGGCCTACTTTTGGTCGGATTAGTAAAACCGGGGAATAACTCAGTTTCGCTCGGTCGTCCCGCTCCGTAATGTCGCGCGCGTGACCACCGAACTCCCCGTCCTGGAACAACCCCGGGTGATCCACCGCGGCCGCGGGCTGTCGCTCGTCCTGCTCGCGGCGGTCTTCTTCAGCACCTCCGGGACGCTCGCGAAACCGGTCATGGGCGCGGGCATGACGCCGGAACAGGTGGCGGTGCTGCGGATCGGGACGGCGGGAATCCTGCTGCTCATCGGCACCGCGCTGTTCGCGCCGCACACGTTGCGCGTCCGGCGCAGGGAATGGCCGATGCTGCTGGCGTACGGGGCGCTCGGCGTGGCCGGTACGCAGCTGCTGTATTTCATTGCCGCGCAACGGATCCCGGTCGGCATCGCGATCCTGCTGGAGTTCCTGTCGCCGGTGCTGATCGCGTTGTGGGTGCGCGTGGTGCGCAAGAAGCGGCTGCCGCGCATGCTGTGGTTCGGGATGGCGGTCGCGATGGCCGGACTGGCGCTCGTCGCGCAGGTCTGGCAGGGGCTGCGGCTCGACGCGATCGGGCTGCTGGCCGGCCTCGGCGCGGCGCTCTGTTCGGCCGGGTACTTCCTGCTCGGCGAACGCGCGGTCGCCGACCGCGAACCGCTCGGGCTGGTCACCTGGGGCATGGTGATCGGCGGGGTGCTCGTGAGCGTCGCCGCGCCGCCGTGGACGCTGCCGCTGGGGATGGCGGGCCAGACCGTCCCCTTCGGAACGTGGACGCCGCCGCTGTGGCTGCTGCTGCTCGGCCTGGTGATCCTGTCGACGGCGATCCCGTACGTCGCGGGGATCTCCGCGCTGCGCCACCTGCCCGCCTCGGTGGCGAGCGTGGTCGGGCTGCTCGAACCCGTCGCTGCCGCGGCGTTCGCGTGGGCGCTGCTGGGCGAAGCCCTCGCCTGGCCGCAAGCGGTCGGCGCCGCGCTGCTGCTCGGCGGTGCCTACCTGGTCCAACGACAGACCGCCGAGGTCGCCTGACTCCCTCTGCGGACGGAGACGGGAACCAACCTCGCGCGGGATGTGTCCTATCCGCGGGCCCGCCACACTGGAGCGAGCCGCACGAGACACCTGGGGGATCTCATGGACCACCGACCGAGCCGGGCCGAACAGCGCAGAGCCCGCAACGCGCTCGCCCGCCAGGCAGCGATCGTCGTGATGGCGTTGCTGCTGGCGGGCGCGCGGCGCTGAATCAGACCGGGATGACCGTCGGCACGATCATCGGCCGCCTGCGGTAGGTGTCGGCGACCCACCGGCCGACGACCCGGCGCACCGCTTGCGCGATGCGGTGGGTGTCGGTGATGCCCTCGGCTTCGGTCCGCGCCAGCTCCATCTCCACGAGCGGCACGACGGCGTGCAGGGCCTTCGGGTCGTCGGAGAAGCCGCGGCCGGAGATCGTCGGGCTGCTGACCGCGCGGCCGGTGTTCGAGTCGATCACCACGGTGATCGCGATGAACCCGCCCTCGCCGAGCACGAGCCGGTCGGACAGGGTCGACTCGCCGACGTCGCCGACGGACAGCCCGTCCACGTACACGTGCCCGACCTCGACCCGGCCGGTGCGCGAGGCCTTGCCGTCGACCAGGTCCACGACCACGCCGTCCTCGGCGATCACCACGTTGTCCGGCGCGACGCCGGTGCGGATCGCGAGCTCTCCGTTGGCGCGCAAGTGTTTCCACTCGCCGTGCACCGGCATGACGTTGCTCGGCCGGACCGCGTTGTACAGGTACAGCAGCTCGCCCGCGGACGCGTGGCCGGACACGTGCACCTTCGCGTTGCCCTGGTGCACGACGTTCGCGCCGAGCCGGGTCAGGCCGTTCACGACCCCGAACACGGCGGTCTCGTTGCCCGGGATCATCGAGCTGGCCAGCACGACGGTGTCGCCCGCGCGGATCGAGATCTGCCGGTGCTCGCCGCGGGCCATCCGCGACAGCGCCGACAGCGGCTCGCCCTGCGAACCGGTCGACACGAACAGCACCTTGCTCTCGGGCAGGTTGCTCGCCTGGTCCAGGTCCACGAGCAGGCCTTCCGGCACGTTCAGCAGGCCAAGTTCGGCCGCGATGCCCATGTTCCGGACCATCGACCGGCCCACGAACGCCACCCGGCGGCCGTGCCGTACCGCGGCGTCCAGCACCTGCTGCACGCGGTGCACGTGGCTCGCGAAGCAGGCGACGATGACGCGCTGGTCCACGCGCCGGACGACGTCGTCGAGCACCGGGCCGATGTCGCGCTCGGGCATGACGAACCCGGGCACCTCGGCGTTGGTCGAGTCCACGCAGAACAGGTCCACGCCCTCGTCGCCGAGGCGCGAGAAGCCCGCGAGGTCGGTGAGCCTGCCGTCGAGCGGCAGCTGGTCGAGCTTGATGTCGCCGGTGTGCAGCACGACGCCGGCCGGCGTCCGGATGGCGACCGCGAGCGCGTCCGGGATCGAGTGGTTCACCGCGAAGAACTCGAGGTCGAACGCGCCGACCTTGCGCTTCTCCCCCTCGCGCACCTCGATCAGCTTCGGCCGCTGGCGGTGCTCCTTGGCCTTGGCCGCGAGCAGCGCGTTGGTGAAGCGCGAACCGTAGATCGGGACGTCCGGGCGCAGCCGGAGCAGGAACGGGACGGCGCCGATGTGGTCCTCGTGCCCGTGGGTGAGCACGAGGCCGTCGATGTCGTCGAGCCGGTCCTCGATCGCGCGGAAGTCGGGCAGGATCAGGTCGACGCCCGGCTGGTCGTCCTCGGGGAAGAGGACGCCGCAGTCGACGATCAGGAGCCTGCCGTCGTATTCGAAGACGGTCATGTTGCGCCCGACCTCGCCGATGCCGCCGAGCGCGACGACGCGCAGGGCTCCCTCGGGAAGGGCGGGCGGGAGGTGCGTCGGGCCGGGTCCGGCGGGAAGTGAGGTCACCGGGGCATTGTCCCAACGCTGGTGTGCGAGGTGGGGGCGGTGTAGGCCGCCTGCGAATCTGCTTGTGCCACCCGTGCACCATGCCAGTCCGAGGCCGCGCTGTCCTCCAGCGGCACGCCGCCCTGGGCGAGATCGGCCGCGATCTGCTCGAACTGGTCGTCGAACGGGGCCACGATCGGCAGCCGCGGGTCGCCGATGTCGAACCCGCGCAGCCGCAGCGAAGCCTTGCTGAACGCCACGCCGCCGACCCGCGACATCGCCCGCAGCACCGGCAGCATCGCGCGGTGGTTCGTGCGCGCGGTGGAGGTGTCGCCCGCCTCGTAGGCCTCGATCATCGCGCGGATCCGGCCCGCCACGACGTGCCCGATCACGCTGACCACGCCGACCGCGCCGACCGACAGCCACGGCAGGTTCAGGCCGTCGTCGCCGGAGTAGTAGGCGAGGTGGGTGTTCGCGATGACCTCGGAACCGGCGATCAGGTCGCCCTTCGCGTCCTTCACGGCGACGATCCGCGGGTGCTCGGCCAGCCGCTGCAGCGTGTCGACCTCGATCGGCACGATCGAGCGCGGCGGGATGTCGTAGAGCATCACTGGCAGCTCGGTCGAGTCCGCGACCGTGGTGAAGTGCGCGTACAGCCCGGCCTGGCTCGGCCGCGAATAGTAGGGCGTGACGACGAGCAGGCCGTGCGCGCCCGCTTCGGCGGCGGCCTGTGCCTGCTCGATGCTGTGCGCGGTGTTGTTGGTCCCCGCCCCCGCGACGACGGTCGCGCGGTCGCCGACCGCCTCGACGACGGCGCGGATCAGCGCGGCCTTCTCCTCGTCGGAGGTGGTCGGGCTCTCGCCGGTGGTGCCGTTGACGACGAGGCCGTCGTTGCCGAGGTCCACGAGGTACTCGGCCAGTTCCTGGGCCCGCTTCACGTCCAGCGCCCCGGCTCGGTCGAAGGGGGTCGCCATCGCGGTGAGCACGCGGCCGAACGGACGTCCGGGCGCGGCGGCAGGTGAGGTGGACATGGCCACGACGGTACCTCGTCGGAGCGCCGAACCCGGCCTCGACCTGGTGTGCCACCGGCAACTTCGGAGAATTTCCGCCGCCGCGCCGCTCGCGGCGGAACATCTCGCGCGGCTACTTGACCTTGGCGGTGATCTGCGCCGGGATCTGGTCGTTGTTCGTGCGCGAAAGGACGCAGTAGATCTTGCGGTTCGGGCCGCTGCTGCTGTCGCTCTCCGGCTGCACCTGCCACCCCTGCTGGGTCGGCACGATCGCCCGGTACGACAGCCCGGTCCGCTGCTGCGGCGGCACCACCGCGGAGTGGAACGTCGCCGCACAACGGGCCTCGGCGGCCCGGCTGATGTCCTCCAGGCCGGGATACGGGGCGACGGCCGCGTCGTCGTTGCTCCAGTTCTCCAGCGGCAGCGGGTCGGCCGTGTCGTAGACCTCGAGCGTGTGGTTCTTCTTGCAGTCGACGTTGTTGTCCGAGCTGATCACCACGCCCGGCTGGACCACGGCGTTGTAGCAGATCTCGTACGAGGAGAACTTGGCTTTGAGGTAGCCGTCGGGACCGTAGGTGACCGTTTCGGCCTGCTGCTCGTCCTTCTTCGGCGACCACACCGGTTTGCCGAGGAAGAACCCGCCGGCCAGCGCCGCGACCACCAGCACCGCGACAGCGCCCGCCCACAGGCCGCGCCTGCTCTTGCCCTCCGGCTTCGCCGCCATCCGGGTCGGCTGCCCGCCGACGCGGGTCTCCTGCTGCGGCAGGACCGCGGTGGCCGGCCGTTGCTGCGGACCGGTGGCGTGGGCGAGCTGCGCCCGCGCCTGCGCCGCGGTGAGCCGGGCTTCCGGGTTCGCCACCAGCAGGCCGAGGATGACCGCGCCGAGCGGACCCTGCACGCGGGTCAGGTACGGCACCTCGGTCATGATCGCGTGCAGCGTGGCGGCCGTGGTGGGCCGTTCGAACGCGACGATCCCCTCGACCGCGAAGTACAGCGTCGCGCCGAGCGACCACAGGTCCGATTCCGGCATCGCCTCGCGGCCCTCGACCCGCTCCGGGGCCATGAACGCGGGCGAGCCGACGATCATCCCGCTCGTGGTGAGCCGCGGGTCGTCGATGGCGTGCGCGATGCCGAAGTCGGTGAGCTTCACCCGGCCGTCGGGCGCGACCATGATGTTGGCCGGTTTGACGTCGCGGTGCACGATCCCGGCGGCGTGCGCGGCCTGCAGCGCCGACAGCACCCGCTCCCCGATCACCGCGGCCTGCTGCTCGGGCATCGGGCCGTGCGTGCGCACCAGATCGGCGAGCGTGGGCGCCTCGACCAGTTCCATCACGATCCAGGTGGTGCCCTGGTCGGTGACCACGTCGTAGACCGTGACGACGGCCGGGTCGTTGAGCCGCCCGCCCGCGCGCACTTCGCGCAGGATCCGCTCCGAGAACACCGCGGCGCCTTCTGCTTCGGGCAGCCGCAGCTCCTTGATCGCGACCTGCCGCCCGATCACCTGGTCCTGCGCGCGCCACACGATGCCCATGCCGCCGCGGCCCAGTTCGCCGAGCAGCAGGTAGCGGCCGGCCACCACGCGGCCGGCGGGGGCCGTGCGGTTCGGGTCGTGCGGGCGGGTCTGTTCGTCGGTCACGGGGTCGGGCTCCTCGGTCGGCTTCGCGCAGATGCTAGTCCGACCGTCCGGCAGCCTTGCCGGTTCCGTCCGGTTAGGACGGCGTCAGCCGGTGAAGGTGAGCACGATCAGCACGACGTTGAGCAGGATGATCACCGCCGCGATGACGGCGGCGAGCACCGTGGTGGTCCGGCGGTTGACGTCCGTGCCCATGAGTCCGCGGTCGGCGGTGAGCCGGATCAGCGGCACGAGCGCGAACGGGATGCCGAACGACAGCACCACCTGCGAAACCACCAGCGCGGCACTCGGATCGGCGCCCAGCGCCAGCACGACGATCGCCGGAGTGAGCGTGACGAGCCGCCGCACCACGATCGGAATCCTCTTGCGCAGCAAGCCTTGCATGATCATCGCGCCCGCGTACGCGCCGACCGACGTGGACGCCAGCCCGGACGCGAGCAGCCCGATCGCGAACAGCAGCGCGACCCCCGGCCCGAGCGCGGCGGCGACCGCGCCGTGTGCGCCTTCGATGGTGTCAACGCCTTGCTGGCCTTGGAGATTCGTCGCGGCCACGAGCAGCATGCCGAGGTTCACCGCGCCGGCGAGCAGCATCGCGAACCCGACGTCGTAGCGGGTCGCCCGCAGCAGCCGCCTGCGCCGTTCGGGTTCCGGTTTGCCGTGCCGGTCGCGGACCAGTCCGGAGTGGAGGTACACCGCGTGCGGCATCACCGTCGCACCCAGCATCGCGGCCGCGATCAGCACGCTGTCGCCGCCGCTGAAACGAGGGATCAGGCCGTTCGCGATCCCGGCGGCCGACGGCGATTCGACGAACAAGCTCGCCAGGAACCCGACCGCGATCACCACCAGCAGGCCGGTCACGACGCGTTCGAACGGGCGCTGTCCGCCGCGGTCCTGCACCGCGAGGAGCACCAGCGACACGAGCCCGGTGATGAGCCCGCCCGCGACCAGCGGGAGCCCGAAAAGGAGGTTGAGCGCGATCGCGCCGCCGACGACCTCGGCCAGGTCGGTGGCGATCGCGACGATCTCCGCCTGCGCCCAGTACGCGAGCCGCGCCCGGCCGGACAACCGGTCGCGCAGTGCCTCGGGCAGCGACTGGCCGGTGACGAGACCGAGCTTCGCCGACAGGTACTGCACCAGCACGGCCATCAGGTTCGCCGCGACGATCACCCACACCAGCAGGTAGCCGTAGCGCGCCCCGGCGCTGACGTTGGCCGCCACGTTGCCCGGGTCGACGTAGGCGATCGCGGCGACGAACGCCGGTCCGAGCAGCGCCCAGCCGGCGCGCAGCCGGGCCACGCCGCGCGGACGTGCCGCTTCCGCCACCGCCATGTGCGCCACTCCCTGGTATCGGTCGCCCCAACTCGAAGTTTAGGCATGCCGAACTTTGCGGGGCAAGGGTGTGCTGCGCCACGCCGCGCCGGCCCTCGCAGACGTCGGCATCGCGCGTCGGGCGCGGCGGGGCGGTCCGTGAAGGGCTCCTTGAGGGAATCAGATTCCTTCAAGGAGCCCTTCACGGACTTTCGTCAGGCAGGCAGGAGCACTTCGTGCCCGGCGTCGCGGAACGCCGCCACGGCGCGGTCGAGGTCGTCCGAGCGCACCAGGATGTGATCGGTGTCGAAGGTGGACAGCGAGAACAGCGCGACGCCCGCCGCCGCCAGCTCCGAGGCGAGCGCGGAGATGATGCCGGTGAGGGTGAATTCCAGCGGCCCCCGCACGGTGAACAGCCGCCAGCCGTCCTCGATGGTGCCGCCTTCGGGTTCACGGCCGGTCGGGCAGATCACCGACAGCTCGTCGGGCGTGCGGGTGACCGACACGAGCGCGGGCTCGCCGGGTTCGAGCAGTTCGGCGGGAACGGCGGCGTCGGCGGGCAGCCGCACGACCGAGTAGGGGCCGGGGCGGAGGTCGATCGTCAGGTGTTTCATCAGTGCGTTGTCAGCCTTCCAGCACTTTCGGGCTCGAGGCGATCTCGGTGCCGTCGGGCAGGGTCGAAATCGTGAAGTCGGCGAACACGTTGGCCGCCGCCTTGTGCAGCTGCCGCAGGCATTCGATGGCCAGCGAACGGATCTCGACGTCCGCGTGCTCGGTGGCGCGCATCGCGATGAAATGCCGCCAGGCTCGGTAGTTTCCGGTGACGACGATGCGGGTTTCGGTCGCGTTCGGCAACACGGCGCGGGCCGCCTGGCGCGCTTGCTTGCGGCGCAGGGTGGCGCTGGGCGTGTCCGCGAACTTCTCCTCCAGCCCGGCGAGCAGCTCGTCGTACGCGGCCGCGCTGGCCTGCGTGGCCTTGACGAATTTCTCGTGCAGCACCGGGTCTTCGGCGATGACGTCCGGCTCGACGAACTCGGCGTCGCGCTCGGGAACGTAGCGCCGGGAGAGCTGGGAGTAGGAGAAATGCCGGTGCCGGATCAGCTCGTGGGTGAGCGAGCGGGAGATCCCGGACAGGTAGAAGGTGACCGAGCCGTGCTCCAGCACGGCCAGGTGGCCGACGTCGATGACGTGCTCGAGGTATCCGGCGTTGGTCGCGGTCGCGGGGTTCGGCTTCTCCCAGGACTGGTAGCAGGCGCGCCCGGCGAACTCGGCGAGCGCTTCGCCTCCGTCGGCGTCGGTGGACCAGGGCACGTCCTCGGGCGGGAAGAACTCGGTTTTCGCGATCAGCTGCACCTTGGGCGGCACCGGTCTCGCTCCCCTCATGTCGGCTCCGCCAGCCTAACCCGGCGGCACGGGTGACATCACCGCGCCTTGACGTGACGTCACTCGTGACGCCATGATGGTGTCATGGACTTGACGCCGTATATCGCGAACCTTCGCGAAGACCTCGCGAACACGGCCTCCGCCGGGGACGAGCAGACCCGGCGGGCGGCCGCACTGCTGTCGTCTGCTCTGGAGCCGGCGGTCCGGCTGACGCTGATGAACGCGCTGGCCGACCTGGCGGCCGAGGTGACCGCCGCGCTGCCCGGCCAGGTCGTGGACGTCCGGCTCGACGGCCGGGACGTGCGCGTGGTCGTGACTGGCGGCGAGGACCGTTCTTCGTCCGCGCCTCCCCCGCCTCCCCCGCCGCCGCCCGCCCCGCCGATCGACGGCGGCGACATCTCGCGGATCACGCTGCGGCTGGTCGAGCAGATCAAGGGCCAGGCCGAACAGGCGGCCGCCGCGCAGGGGGTTTCGCTGAACACGTTCGTGGCGCAGGCCGTGCAGGGGGCGCTCGGCCAGGCGCAGCAGCACCAGCAACGGCACCAGCGCTGGCACGACAGCAGCAGCGGCGGGGGCCGCACCGAGACCAAGCTGCACGGCTGGGTCGAAGGCTAGAAGGGGGCACCACCATGGGCGAAAACCGGGAAGACCAGGGGAAGAACGCCGAAGACCGGGTTGGGGAACCTGGCTTCGGGACGGAGGAAGCGGCCAGCGCCGACACTGCTTCGACGACATCCGCCGAATCTGCCGCTCCGGCGGGCGAAGCTGCATCCGCTCCGGACAGTTCGGCGGGCGACGGCGCTTCGGAGGCGGCCAGCGAATCTGCTGCTCCGGCGGGCGAGGCTGCGTCCACTTCGGACGGTCCAGCGGACGACGCTTCGGCGGGTGCCGACAGCGCGGAACCGGGCCCGTACGTGCGGCTGCAGGACTTCGAGGCGGACGGTCCGGTCGAACTGGACCTGGGCGTCACGATCGGACGGGTCGAGGTCGTGCTCGGGCGGGAGTCCGGGGTGACGGTGCGGTTGCAGCACGACGCGGGCGATCAGCCGTCGTGGGTGAACGGGGTCAGCAGCCTGCTGTCGTGGGTCGGCGAGAAGTTCGGGGACCAGTTCGGCGGCGTGCCGGAGTTCTCGGTCGCCGACGCGGTGCGCCAGGCGCGGATCGAGAAGACGGGCAACCGGGTCGTCGTTCGGGCGGCCAAGGCGTGGCAGCTGCGGAACGTCCCGGTGGCGGTGACGGTGCACGCGCCGGCCGGGTCGCACCTCGAAGTGCGCGCGGGATCGGCGGACGTCACGGTGACCGGAGCCGCGGGCCGCGCGGACATCCTCACTGGGTCCGGCGAAGTGTCGCTGGAACGCGCGGACGGCGCGGCCACCATCCGGACCGGAACAGGAGCCGTGAAACTCGGCCCGACCCTGGCCGGACTGCAGCTGCGCAGCGGAAGCGGCTCCGTCGAAGCGGCGTCGATCGCCGGACCGGCGACGCTCGGAACCGGCACCGGAAACGTCTGGCTGGGCGCGGTCGAGGGCGACGTCATGGCCCGCACCGGAAGCGGCGACCTCTCGGTGGCCGACGCGGCGTCCGGCTCGCTCGAACTGATCACCGGCTCGGGAGAGGTGCGCGTCGGCATCCGGAGCGGAGTGCGAGCGGAAGTGGAACTGGCGTCGGCGGCCGGGCGGGTTTCGAGCGAATTGGAAGTCTCGGAAACGCCGCCGGAGGGCGCCGTCGCGCTGAAAGTCCGCGCCCGCACCGGAACCGGCAACGCAGTGGTGACCCGCGCGGCGGGCTGACATCCCGTCTGCTTTGGCCTGCACACTCCACTACCCCGAGTGCGCCGAGCAGACGGATGCAAGGGGGAGGCGGCGGGCCGCACCGGAGGCATCCCGGGGCGGCCCGCCGCTTCGTGCTGCACTGGGTTTTCCTGGCGGGGCAAAGCGTTTCTGGCGGTGATGGGCTGGATGCTGGGTCCCGCAATGGGTTCAGGACGGGTCAGGGTTGTCCTGCGGGCGCGAGGTCTGCTTCATTCAGCCGGGTCTAAGCTCGGCGGCCGTTTTGGCCTGCGAGTCCTCCGCAGCCGAGCACGTTTTCTCACGCCCGGCAGCTGCCGCAAACTTCCGCGCGCCACGCCATAACCACCGGGAACTTCCGCGAGCCGCCGGGAACCTCCCGCATGCCAGGCAAAGACCTCCGCGCCCGCCAACCTCACCCGCCGCGGCAAAGACTTCCGCGGCCGTCGTGAGTGGCAATTCCGGTAAGCACCAACACCCACTAGCCCCTGCTTACTTCACCGCTCGCCGCAATGCCCGGGCCAGGTCACCCCGCTCCCCCACCGCCACGCCGTCCAGGCCTTGCCATTCCGCCATCGTCCGCAGTTCTCCGGCCAGTTCCGCTGCCACTCGCGGCTGGTCGGCGCCGGGTTCGGCGAACGCGCCTTGCACGCGCAGCACCCCGGCCGCCCGGTCGGATTTCAGGTCCACTCGTGCGGACAGCGCGCCGTCCAGCAGGAACGGGAACACGTAATACCCGTACTCCCGCTTCGGTTCCGGCACGTAAATCTCGATGCGGTACCGGAATCCGAACAACCGCTCCGTCCGCGCGCGTTCCCAGATCAGCGGGTCGAACGGGCACAGCAAAGCCCGCCCGGACACGGCCCGCGGCGTCCGCGCGTCGGCGTGCCGGTACGCGACCGCGCGCCAATCGGCCACCTGGACCGGCTCCAGGACGCCTTCCTCGACCAGCTCCTGGACAGCCTGCCGAGAGACGTCCGGGCCAAGGCGGTAGTAGTCGCGCAGATCGGTTTCCGTTGCCACGCCCAGTGCTCGCGCCGAACGGTCGATCAGGCCGCGCGCGCCCTCCTCCGCAGACACCTTGCGAGACAGGATCTCCGGCGGCACGACTCGCTCCGTCAGGTCGTACAGCCGCTCGAAGGACCGCCGCGTTCCGGTGCTCAGCTGGCCTACGCCGAACAGGTACTCGCACGCCTTCTTCACCACCGAGCGTTCCCACCACGCACCCGGCCCGCGCCGGACCGCCTCGGTCTCCAGTTCCTTCTCGATCGCTCCGGCGCCGATCGGGCCGTGCTCTTTCACGACCGCCAGCACGTCGTCGAGCAGGCCGGGCATCGTGTCGACCACCTTGGTGTAGTTCCGCCACCAGCCGTCCCGCTTCGCGCCGGACCGCAGCAGCGGCCAGTCTTCGATCGGCAGCAGGCTCGCCTCGTGCGCCCACGACTCGACCAGCAGCCGCGGCCGTCGTGCGCGGTGGCTCCACGCGGCGTCGTCGACCAGCGCCGGGTCGTACGCGCCCAGTCGCGAGAACAGCGGCATGTAGTGCGCGCGCACGGCGACGTTGACCGAGTCCAGCTGCAGCAACTGGACCCGCGACAGCACCTTGGCGAGGTGCCGCCGGGTCGGGTCGGAGGCGGGCCGCGGGTCGGCGAACCCCTGCGCGGCCAGAGCGGTGCGGCGGGCGGCGGAAAGGCTGATCGTCTGCATGATTCCGCCATGGTGCCAGCCACCCCCGACAGTTTCGGTACATTGCCCGCGTGAGTGCCGCCGAAGTCCGTCCCGCGAACCCGTCCGACGCCGCGGAGATCGCCCGCATCCAGCGGCTGACCTGGCGGGCCGCCTACGCCGGCCTGCTGGGCGACGAAGCCATCGACGAACTCGACAAGGCCGACCTCGAAGGCACCTGGGCGGAGACGATCGAGTACCCCGGCTCCCGCGTCTACCTGGCCACCGAGGGCTCCTTCACGGTCGGCTACTGCGTCGCGGGCCCGGCCCCGCAGGACGAAGCCGCCGCGGCCGACGGGTCAGCGCCCGAGGACGCACCCGGCCTGATCGCGTCGCTGGTGGTCGAGCCGCGCTGGGGCCGTCGCGGGCACGCCGGGCGGCTGCTCGCGACCGCCGCCGCCGACCTGCGCGCGAACGGGCTCAGCCGCGGCATCACCTGGGTCGCGCAGTCCGACCACGCGACGCTCGGCTTCTACCGCCGCGCCGGCTGGTCTCCCGACGGCACCGTCCGCACCCTCGACACCGGCCGCGGCACGCTGCGCGAGGTCCGGCTCACCGGCACCCTGGAACTGGAACTCACACACTGACCGGCTCTTCGCGCTTCGCGAAGACCACCCAGCGCATCACCGAGTACATGAACACGCCCTCGCACGCCCCGGCGATCAGCCGCGACAGGTGGTATTCGACGCCCAGCGCGGCCAATCCAGCGCCCAGCCCGAGCAAAAACGCCAGGTAGTTCACCGCGATCGCCACCACGTACAGCACCGCCTGGCGGCCCACCGGCGCGTGCGAACGGAAGTTGAGCGCTCGGTTCAGCACGAAACTCAACCCGAACGCGACCACGTACGCGACGCTGATCGACAGCCACACCGGCCACTTCAACCCGCCGTGAAACAGCGTCAGCAGCAGAAGATCGACACCGAAGGTGAAGCCGTTGATCACCGCGAAACCGAGGAAACTCGGCGCGACGATCCGCGGCAACCCGAACGGCAGCACGCGCACGACGGCGGCACACAACCCGGCGAAACGGTCGGCGATCGGCACCTCAGGCACGGGTTCGAGAGTGGCAGCAGAAGGTGTCCGAGACCGGTCGGCCAGGTGATCTTCTGGGGTTGGCTCCCGGGGAAAGAGTGGGGTTAACCCCCGTGATCTTTTCGTGATGGCTGATAGCTTGGAGTGAGCACGGACACGGAGGGGGTGGCGCGATGGGATGGGTGCTCATCACCCTCGGCGTCGCCTTCGGCTCGGCGATCGTGCCGCTGATCAACGCCGAGCTCTTCGTCATCGGCCTCTGCGCGAGCCAGCCCGGCGTGCCCTGGCTGTGGCTGGGCGGCGCGGTAGCGGTCGGGCAGATCGCCGGGAAACTGATGTACTACCTGGCCGCGCGCGGCTCGATCCGGCTCCCGAAATTCCTCCACGACCGGCTGCACCGCGAACGCCCGATGACGCCGCGACGGGTCCGCTGGCAGCTGCGCACCAAGGTGATCCGCGGCAAGATCGAGGCGCTGCGCGAACGCTGCCAGCGCCATCCGCACTGGATGACCGGCACCTACGGGGTCAGCTCGCTCGTCGGGCTGCCGCCGTTCATGGCGACGAGCGTGCTCGCCGGGATGGTCCGGATGCGGCTGACGACGTTCCTCGCCGCGGGCCTCGCCGGGCGGTGGGTGCGGTTCAGCCTGCTGGCGGCTTCGCCCGCGATGTTCGCCGGCTGGCTGCAATAAGCGACTAGACGTACGTGAGGGGCACCCTGAGGGAATCTGATTCCCTCAGGGTGCCCCTCACGAACATCAGCGGGAGTGGGGTGCCAGCGCTACTTCTGTTCCGCCGCTTCCAGTTCGATCGCCTTGCGCATGGTCGCCCGCGCCCGCCGCCGGTCGCCCGCGATGTCGTACGCGTACGCCAGGCGGTACCAAGGCCGCCAGTTTTCCTGGTCCGCCTCGACCTCCGCGCGGCGTTCGTCGAACCACGCGTCCGCGGCGTCGCGGTCCACGCGGCCGGACGGGCGGCGCGGCAGGTCCGACACGTCCGGCAGGCCGCCCTCGGCGTCCAATCGCCGCGACAGCCGCTGGATCTGCATGCCGGAGCGCCACGTCACCACGACGATCCACACGCCCAGCAGCGGCAGCAGGAACACGCCGATGCCCAGCGCGATCCCGGCGGGCGTCCCGGTCTGCAGCAGCGCCACGGCCCGGTCCGCCAGCAGGACGAGGTACACCACGAGCGCCGCCGTCATCAGCAGCGCGAAATTGCGAGCTTTCACAGGTCGAGCACGTTCTCCAGGCCGACCGTCAGGCCGGGACGCGACACCACCGAGCGCACGCCGAGCAGGACGCCGGGCATGAACGACGTCCGGTCCAGCGAATCGTGCCGGATGGTCAGGGTTTCGCCCTCGCCGCCGAACAGGATCTCCTCGTGCGCCACCAGGCCCGGCAGCCGCACCGAGTGCACGTGGACGTCCTCGACGGACGCGCCGCGGGCACCGTCCAATTCGGACGTAGTGGCGTCCGAGCCGGGAGTGACCCCGGCCTCGGCCCGCGCGGCGGCGATCATCCGCGCGGTGTGCGCGGCGGTGCCGGACGGGGCGTCGGCCTTGCGGTTGTGGTGCAGTTCGATGATCTCGGCCGAGGCGTAGAACTTCGCCGCCTGCGCCGCGAACCGCATCGCCAGCACCGCGCCCAGCGCGAAGTTCGGGGCGATCAGCACGCCCACCGACGGCTTGTCCGCCAGCAGCCCGCGCAGTTCGGCCAGCCGCTCCTCGCTGAAGCCAGTAGTCCCGACGACCGCGTGCAGGTCGTGCGCGATCAGCCAGCGCAGGTTGTCCATCACCGCGTCCGGATGCGTGAAGTCCACGACCACCTGGGCGTTCTCGAGCGCGGCGAAATCGTCGCCCGCGTCCAGCGCGGCCACCAGTTCCTGGTCCGCGGCGCCTTCCACGGCTTTCACCACGGTGGCGCCCATGCGGCCGCGTGCGCCCAGCACGCCGACGCGGATCGGGGACTCGGTCATGACGCGATCACCTCGTGCAGATCGTCCGGCAGGTCGTCGGCGTGAGCGTACGGCCCCACCACCGCCGCGGACGACACCCCGCCGGGGCGCCGCAGCAGAGTGCGAGCGAGCGCACACACGTCTTCGGTCGTGACCGCGTCGATCCGCGCGATCGTGTCGTCCACGCCCAGGTACCGGGCATAGTTCAGCTCGTTCTTGCCGATCCGGGACATCCGCGACGACGTGTCCTCCAGGCCCAGCACGAGCCCGCCGCGCAGCTGTCCCTTGGCGCGCGCGACCTCGGCGTCGGACAGCCCGTCCGCGGCGACCGAATCGAGCACCTCGCGGATCACCCCGGCGACCTGGCCGAGGCGCTCCGGCTGGCAGCCCGCGTACACCGACATGTGCCCGAGGTCGGCGTAGCTCGCCACCGACGAATACACCTGGTACGCCAGGCCTCGCCGCTCCCGGATCTCCTGGAAGAGCCGCGAACTCATGCCGCCGCCGAGCGCCGCGTTGAGCACCGACAGGGTGAACCGGCGCTCGTCGTGCCGCGGCAGCGCGCGGAAGCCGAGCATCACGTGCGCCTGTTCGGTGTCGTCCGGGTGCAGCGCCAGCTTCGGCACCGTCTTGAGCCGCGCACGGCCGGACCGCGGCGCGACCGGCGTCGCCGTGCCGCCCAGGCGATCGTTCAGTGCGCGCTTGACCAGCCGCAGCACCTGGGCGTGTTCGACGTTCCCGGCGACCGCGAGCACCATCCGCGGCAGGGTGTAGCGACGGCGGTAGAAGCCGCGCAGCGCGACCGGCGACATCTCGGTGATGGACTTTTCCGTGCCCAGCACCGGACGGCCCAGCGGGTGGTCGCCGAGGATCGCGCTGACGAACTCCTCGTGCAGCAGGTCTTCCGGGTCGTCGTCGCGCATCGCGATCTCTTCGAGGACGACGCTGCGCTCCATGTCCATGTCGCGATCGGTGCACTGCGCTTCGAAGACCACGTCGGTGACGAGGTCGAGCGCCAGCGGCAGATCCGCGTCCAGGACCTGGGCGTAGTAGCAGGTGTGCTCTTTCGCGGTGAAGGCGTTGAATTCGCCGCCGACCGCGTCGATCTCCTCCGCGATCTGGGTGGCGTCGCGGTGGGCGGTTCCCTTGAACAGCAAGTGTTCCAGGTAGTGCGCCGCGCCCGCGACCGGCGACGGCTCGTCCCGCGAACCGACCCCGACCCACAGCCCGACCGTCGCCGACCGGGACGCCGGGACGTGCTCGGTGATCACCCGCAGGCCGCCCGGAAGGACGCTCCGCTTGACGACCGCACCGTCCGAAGTGGACTCGAGCGTACGGGTGGTGCCGACGGGCTGCTCGTGCCCGGAAACCTGCCGTGCCAATGGATTCCTTTGCTCACATGCGGTGAAGGCCCCCTCCCCGGCCGGAGAGGGGGCCTTCACGGACCAAGCTGTGCGGGGCGCGAGCCTTACTTGGCTTCGGCCTTCTCCGCCTCCGCGTCGCCCTCGGCGGGCTTCGCCGCCTCTTCTTCCTTGACGACGATCAGGCTGATCTTGCCGCGGTTGTCGATGTCGGCGATCTCGACGCGGATCTTGTCGCCGACGTTCACCACGTCCTCGACCTTCGCGATCCGCTTGCCGTTGCCCAGCTTCGAGATGTGCACGAGGCCGTCCTTGCCCGGCAGCAGCGAGACGAACGCGCCGAACGCGGCCGTCTTCACCACGGTGCCCAGGAAGCGCTCGCCGACCTTCGGCAGCTGCGGGTTGGCGATGGCGTTGATCTTGCCGATCGCCGCCTCCGCCGACGGGCCGTCGGCCGCGCCCACGTAGATCGTGCCGTCGTCCTCGATCGAGATGTCGGCGCCGGTCTCCTCGGTGATCGAATTGATCATCTTGCCCTTCGGCCCGATGACCTCGCCGATCTTGTCGACCGGGATCTTCACCGACGTGACGCGCGGGGCGTACGGGCTCATCTCGTCCGGGCCGTCGATCGCCTCGGCGATGACTTCCAGGATGGTGAGGCGAGCGTCCTTCGCCTGCTTCAGCGCGGCCGCGAGCACCTCGGACGGGATGCCGTCCAGCTTGGTGTCCAGCTGCAGCGCGGTGATGATGTCCTTCGTGCCGGCGACCTTGAAGTCCATGTCGCCCAGCGCGTCCTCGGCGCCGAGGATGTCGGTGAGCGCGACGTAACGCGTCTCGCCGTCGACCTCGTCGGACACCAGGCCCATGGCGATGCCCGCGACCGGAGCCTTCAGCGGCACGCCGGCGTTGAACAGGCCCATGGTGGACGCGCAGACCGAGCCCATCGAGGTGGAGCCGTTGGAGCCCAGCGCCTCGGAGACCTGGCGGATCGCGTACGGGAACTCGTCCCGCTTCGGCAGCACCGGGACCAGGGCGCGCTCGGCGAGCATGCCGTGGCCGATCTCGCGCCGCTTCGGCGAACCGACGCGGCCGGTCTCGCCGGTGGAGAACGGCGGGAAGTTGTAGTGGTGCAGGTAGCGCTTCGTCGTCTCCGGGGACAGCGAGTCGATCTGCTGCTCCATGCGGAGCATGTTCAGCGTGGTGACGCCCAGGATCTGGGTCTCGCCGCGCTCGAACAGCGCCGAACCGTGCGCCCGCGGGATCACGGCGACCTCGGCCGAGAGCTGGCGGATGTCGGTCAGGCCGCGGCCGTCCATCCGGATCTTCTCGGTGAGGACGCGGGTGCGCATGATCTTCTTGGTCAGCGCCTTGAACGCACCGCCGACCTCCTTGTCGCGGCCCTCGAAGGCCTCGCCCTCGCCGAGGCCGAGCTTCTCCAGGACGGCGGCCTTGACCTCGTCGGTCGCGGCGTCGCGCTCCTGCTTGCCGGCGATCTGCAGCGCCTTGGCGAGCTCGTCGGACGCGATCGCGGCGACGGCCTCGTAGATGTCCGGCTGGTAGGCCGGGTACAGCGGGAACTCGCCGGTCGGCTTCGCGGCGTCGGCGGCCAGGCGCTGCTGCGCCTCGCACAGCACGCGGATGAACGGCTTCGCGGCCTCGAGGCCCTGCGCGACGGTGGTCTCGTCGGGCGCGGTGCCGCCGTCGGCGATCAGGTCGAGCGTGTGCTCGGTGCCCTCGGCCTCGACCATCATGATCGCGACGTCGTCGCCCACGATGCGGCCCGCGACCACCATGTTGAAGGTGGCCTTCTCGAGCTGCGGCCAGGTCGGGAACGCGACCCACTGGCCCTCGATCAGCGCGACGCGCACGCCGCCGACCGGGCCGGAGAACGGCAGGCCGGCGATCTGGGTGGAGGCCGACGCGGCGTTGATCGCCAGCACGTCGTACGGGTCGTCCGGGTTGAGGCTCTGGACGGTGATGACGACCTGGATCTCGTTGCGGAGGCCGTCGGCGAAGGACGGGCGCAGCGGGCGGTCGATCAGGCGGGCGGTGAGGATGGCGTCGGTCGACGGGCGGCCCTCGCGGCGGAAGAACGCGCCCGGGATGCGGCCGGCGGCGTACATCCGCTCCTCGACGTCCACGGTCAGCGGGAAGAAGTCGAAGTGCTCCTTCGGGTGCTTCGACGCCGTGGTCGCCGACAGCAGCATGGTCTCTTCGTCCAGGTACGCGACGACGGCGCCGGCGGCCTGCTTGGCGAGCCGGCCGGTCTCGAACCGGACGGTGCGGGTGCCGAACCGGCCGTTGTCCAGAACGGCTTCGGTCTCGAACACGGTGACTCCGGTGGAGTCGGTCATATGGTCAATCTCCTCTTTGGTTCCTTCGTACGGCGAGAGTCTCCCACTGTGGGACCCGGTTCGCCCGAGGACGCTCGAGGAGGTGTGAGGCCGGTCTTCGATCGAAGCCCCCGGGTCCGTTGCCCGGGAACCACTACCGAGGACCGGCGAGATCGTTCCTCCAGCGCGCTCGCGCCGTGTGGGGGGGTGTGCTTGCGGCGAGGGGGAGCGGCCGAAGCCGCTCCCCCTCGTCAGCACGCTATCGGCGCAGGCCGAGACGCTTGATCAGGTCCCGGTACCGCGCCACGTCCACCTTTTCCGTGTAGTTCAGCAGCCGGCGGCGACGGCCGACCAGCAGCAGGAGACCGCGACGGGAGTGGTGGTCGTGCTTGTGGGTCTTCAGGTGTTCGGTGAGGCCGATGATCCGCTTGGTGAGCAGCGCGACCTGGGCCTCGGGGGATCCGGTGTCCGAGTCGTGCAGCCCGTACTCGGCGAGGATCGTCTTCTTCTCATCGGTGGACAGCGCCACTGGTGGTGCTCCTTGTGCATCTAGTGCCGTGAGGCCCGCACCGCGCCACGCGGCCGGGTGAGACGGTCACGGCCGCCACGGACTGCAGCCGGACCCGATTGCGAGGTTACCAGCCGGTTGAACTGCGGCTTCAGCCGCGTGCGGCTAGCTGGGCAGCGTCGGCTCGCGGCCGGCTCCCGCGCGGCGCAGCGGCCAGGACCGCAGCGTGCGGTACGGGCTGCCGCCGCCCATCAGCTCGACCCGGTCCGCGGTCCAGGCCCGGCCGCGGAAGCCGGCGAGGTGTTCCGTCCACGCCGTCGGCGGCCGCGTGCGGGAGCATCGCGCCAGCGTCAGGTGCGGCCGGTACGGGCGTTGTTCGCCGGAGCCCATGGTGGCGGCCGCGGCGAGGTCGGCGAGGTCCTCCCCCGCCACTCCCAACCACAGCACTCCCGGGAATGTTCCCGAACCGGAGAGCCGGACGTCAACGGATTTTCGGCCGTCCAGTGCCCGGTCGAGGAAGGCGGCGCATCCGGCAGGGTCCGCCTCGCCGTAGAAGGCCAGCGTGATGTGCCAGCCAGCCGGATCGGACCAGCGCAGCAGCCGGTCCCGTTCGCCGAGCGCGTCGGCGATTTCCGCCGCGACGTCGGCGGGCGGGCGCAGTGCGGCGAACAGCTGCATCGGCTACTGGCCCGCGGCTCCCGCGCGGCGGAGCAGGTCGGCGATCGCCGGGAAGTCCTCGTCGAGCAGCTTCGCCGCCTCGGCCAGGTTCTCGTCCTCGGCGACGTCCCGGATGCCCGCGAGCACGATCTTCTCGTCCGAGTTGACCGGGATGTTGTCGCGGCCGACGGTGGGCCGCGAATCGCGCACGTCCTCGAGCGCGGCCTGCATCGCGTCGCGGTCGCCCGCGGCGACCTCGGGCACCAGGATCTTGCGCTCGAGCATGATCATCCTGGCCAGCACGACCGGATTGCCGATCTTCGCCCGCCGCCCGCTCATCACCTGGCTCAGCATCGGCGCGCTGATCCCCAGCACCTCGGCCAGGAACGCCTGCGACACGTCGAAGGCCACGACCAGCCTGCGCACCCGATCGCCCAGCGGCTCCCCGTACCACTCCCGCTGCAGCGCGATGTTCCGCTGGACGATCTTGTGGTCCTCCACCTAGCTCCGCTCCCCTAGCGCTGTCGTCCCCGCGGCCCGGTGCTGCCGGCCCACTTCGCTTCCCCGGCCCGGCGCCGCCGGCCCATCTTGCCACTCCGGGCGTCCCCCGCGGGCCGGAACGCCCGATTC
This sequence comes from Amycolatopsis sp. Poz14, assembly GCF_006704225.1. Classification (NCBI taxonomy): domain Bacteria; kingdom Bacillati; phylum Actinomycetota; class Actinomycetes; order Pseudonocardiales; family Pseudonocardiaceae; genus Amycolatopsis; species Amycolatopsis sp. Poz14. The sequence continues at coordinate 4,203,717 of NZ_JACLHD010000001.1, read as the reverse complement.
GCCCCGCGCCCGGCCTGTCCCGGGACCGGGTCCGCTCAGCTGTCCGAGCCGAGCGCTTCCCTGGTCCGGGCCACGTCCTCGTCGATCTTCCGCACGAGATCGGCCGGCGCGCCGAACCGCGCCTGATCCCGCAACCGGGTGACGAAGTCCAGCGCGACGTGCTGGCCGTAGAAGTCCTCGTCGACGTCCAGCACGAACGCCTCGACGGTGCGCTCGCGCCCGGAGAACGTCGGGTTCGTGCCGACCGACACCGCCGCGCGCAGGCGCCGGTCCGGATCGGACAGCCGGGTGAACCAGGCCGTGTACACGCCGTCCGCGGGCACGGCGGCGAACCGCGCGGTGGACAGGTTGGCCGTCGGGTAGCCGAGGTCGTGGCCCCGTCCGTCGCCGCGCACGACGATGCCTTCCAGCCGGTGCGGGCGGCCGAGCGCGTCGGCCGCGGCCACCACGTCGCCCGCGTCGATGCACGAGCGCACGTACGTCGAGGAGAAGGTGATGTCGTTGGCGCCGCGGTCGTCGTCGAGCGAACGGCCCTGCAGCTCCGCGCCGTAGGCGACGAACCCGAAGCGGCGGCCGAGTTCGCGCAGCAGCGCGACGTTGCCCGCGGCCTTGGCCCCGAAGGTGAAGTTGTCGCCGACCAGCACCGCGGCCGCGTGCAGCCGGTCGACCAGCACCTCGTGCACGAACTCGTGCGGGCTGAGCCGGGACAGCTCCAGGGTGAAGGGCAGCACGCAGAACACGTCCACGCCGAGCCCCTCGACCAGCTGGGCCTTGCGCCGCAGAGTCGTCAGCTGCGCGGGATGGCTGCCCGGCCGCAGCACCTCGGACGGATGCGGGTCGAAGGTGAGCACCACGCTGGGCACGCCGCGTTCGGCGGCCGTCGCGACGGTGCGCTTGATCAGTTCCTGGTGCCCGCGGTGCACGCCGTCGAACACGCCGATGGTGACCACGCACCGTCCCCAGCCGCCCGGGAGGTCCCCGAGCCCACGCCACCGCTGCACTGTTGTCAACTCTCCCCGAGCGAGGTGCCTTTGCCTCCCACCCTATGCGGGCAGGAGGACCACCACCGAACGGGTCACTCCCTCGGTGTCGGAGGCCAGCGCGAGCACGTGGCCGTCCGGCGCGAAAAGGCCGTACGTGCCGGTGATCCCGGCGGCCGGGATGCGCCTGCCGTACTGGACCGCCTTGGCGGTGGCGGCGTCGAGATCCCGGCGCGGGAACGCGGCGGCGACGGCGGCGTCGAGGTCCAGCGACAGTTCCGGTTTCTCTTCGAGCTGGTCGAGCGTGCGCGCGCGGGCGAGCGTGAACGGCCCGACTGTGGTGCGGCGCAAGGCTTTCAGGTGCCCGCCGACGCCGAGCCCGGCGCCGAGGTCGCGAGCGAGCGCGCGGACGTAGGTGCCGGACGAGCATTCGACGATCGCGTCGAGTTCGATCCGGTCGTCCTCGCGGCGGAGACCGAGAACGTCGAACCGGTGCACGGTCACCGGCCGCGGCGGGAGGACGATGTCCTCGCCCGCGCGCACCCGGGCGTAAGCGCGCTTGCCGTCGATCTTGACCGCGGAGACGGCGCTGGGCACCTGCTGGATGTCCCCGGTCAGCGCGGCGATCCCGTCGGCGATCTGCTGGTCGGCGACAGCGGCGAGGGTTTCCGGCGCGGCCTCGGCGCCGAGCGGTTCGCCTTCGGCGTCGTCGGTGGTGGTGGACTGGCCGAGCGACAGGGTGGCGAGATAGGTCTTGCGGTCGAGGGCGAGGTGGCCGAGCAGTTTGGTGGCGCGCTCGATGCCGAGCACCAGCACCCCGGTCGCCATCGGGTCGAGCGTGCCGGCGTGGCCGACCTTGCGGGTGCCCATGATCCGCCGCGCCCGCGCGACCACGTCGTGCGACGTCATGCCCGCCGGTTTGTCGACGATGAGCAGTCCGGGAGGAGGGGCGGGACGACGCGGTTCTTTCGGGCGAGACACGGCGGAAACCCTACCTAGACCGGATTCCGCGGCTGGCGCCCGGTTCTGGGCGGGGGTGCGGGGTGGCGGGGGGGCTGGAGGGGGTTGGGTTCGGCGGCTGGTCCGGGCGGTTGGTCGGCTGGGCGGGCGGTTCGGGCGGGTGGTCCGGGCAAGTGCCCTGGGCGGGTGGCTCGGGCGGACGATCCGGACGATCGCGCTGGGAGTCGAACCGACTGGGCCACAACGTGCCCGAGCAACCGGCTCGGGCGAGCACCCTGGGCAGCTGACCGGCTCCAGCGAATGAGCCGGGCACTCGCCCTAGGCAGCCGACCAGCTTGGGCGGACGATCCGGGCAAGCGCCCTGGGCAGGCGGCTCGGGCGGATGAGCCCGGCAAGCGCCCCGGCGGTCGAACCGGCTCGGGCGGATGGTCCGGACGATCGCCCTGGGAGCCGAACCGACTGGGCCACAACGTGCCCGAGCAACCAGCTCGGGCGAGCGCCCTGGGCAGCCGACCAGCCTGGGCGGACGATCCGGGCAAGTGCCCTGGGCAGTCGACCTGGCCTGGGAACCGACCGGGCGAGCACTCAAGGCTGCCGATCTGCGCGACCGGCCAGGGCGAGTGTCCCGGCCGACCGCCCTGGGCGACCGAAGCCTGGGGCGGTCGCCGCAGATGGACTCCCCCAGTGAGTGGCCTGGCCACCTGAGCAGGGCGACTGGCTCGGGGCGGCCGCCCCGGACGCATGCCCGGGGCAGTCGAACCGGGCGGCGCGGGTGGCTCAGGCGGCGGCCACGGCCTCTTCCGGGGCGCGGTCCCAGCGGTGCCGCCGGATGCGGACCGGCACCTCTTCGCCTCGGGCTTCCGCGGCGAAAACGTGGGCGCGGGCCCGCCGCCACCACACGAGCATGCGCGAAGCACCCAGAGCCAGCATGGCCACGACGACCAGCAGCGCGATCCGGAAGTTGCCGCCGGTGGCCTGGAGGAGGATGCCGATCAGCAGAGCGGTCACGGTGGTCGCCAGGAAGCCGCCGACGTTCACCACCCCGGTCGCGGTTCCGACGCGGGACAGCGGGTTGTAGTCGCGGGCGATGGCGAAGCCGATCATCGACGCCGGGCCGCCCAGGGTGAGGAAGGCGAATGCGGGGACGAGGACGCCTACCGGGATGTGGCCGTTCCAGCCGAGCAGCACTGCCCACACGATCGCCGCTCCGGCGAGGTAGCCGATGACCAGCGGCACCCGCAGCACTGGGGCGCGGCCGATCACCGCGCCCAGGAGCGGGCCGCCTGCCATGGAGCCGAATACGAAGACGGTGAGCAGCGCGCTGGCGGTCGCCGCGGGCAAACCTTCGCCCTGCACCAGGAAAGGCACGCCCCACAACAGGGTCAGCACGTTCGGCGCGAACATCGTCGAGAAGTGCACCCAGAAACCCAGCCGGGTGCCGGGAGTCCGCCAGGCCAGTTTGACCTGCCTGCCGAGTTCCGCCGGGCGCACGGGTTCGCGCTTGCGTTCCGGTACGCCTTCGGGGGTGTCGCGGACGCGCAGCGCGACCGGCACCGCATAGAGCACCGTCACCGCGCCGACGGCGAGGAAGGTGACTGTCCATCCTGGACCGTCGAGGAGCAGGGTGAGCGGGACGGTCGCGGCGAGGTTTCCGATGTAGCCCACGCAGGAGGTGAACGACGCGAGCAGCGCGTACCGGTGCGCCGGGAAGTGCGCCGCGACGAGGCGCAGGACGCTGACGAAGGTGAGCGCGTCACCGAGGCCGAGGACGCCGCGGGCCACCAGGCCGAGTGCGTAGGTGTCGGCGACGCCGAGCAGCAGCTGCCCGGAGCCGAGGATCAGGACGGCGGCGGTGAGCACGCGGCGCGGGCCGTAACGGTCGACCAGCACGCCGGTCGGGATCTGCATGGCCGCGTACACGCCGACCTGCAGGACGGTGAAGATGCCGAGCGCGGCGGACCCGACGCCGAAGCGTTCGGCCGCCTTCAGCCCGGCGACGCCGAACGAAGTGCGGTGGAAAACGGCGAGCAGGTACACCGTGACCGCGGTGAGCCAGATGAGCCAGGACCGGACAGGGGCGCGGCCGGCGGGCGTCAAGAGTTCCTCCAGTAAGCAGGCGAGCGTCGGGCTAGGAGGACGACGACGCTGCCGCCTCGATAGTTGTATCGCCTCAGCAACCTCGAGACATAGCCGTGACCGGGGTGTGCTTCACCACAGATCCGCTTCGCCCCGGATTCCGACGACCGTTTCGCCGCCGACCCACACGTCGTCGCCGTCCCGTTCGACGTGCACCCGCCCGCGCCTGCCGAGCCGCGTTCCCTGCGCCGCGACGTACGACTCGGGCGCGATGCCGTCGCCGATCAGCCACTGGCCGAGCGCAGCGTTGAGGCTGCCGGTGACCGGGTCCTCGACGGTGTCGCTGAACGCGCGGACCTCGAAGGCCGTGTCGGATCCGGCGGGCTGCGCACCGGCGACGCCCACCTTGAACTCGCCGAGCGCGGCGAAGTCCGGCTCGATGGCGAGGACGGTCGCCGCGTCGCGCAGCAGCAGCGCGACCCAGCCGGGGCCGTTGTCCGCCCAGCGCGCGTCGAGGACGTCGGCGTCGCCGAGGTGCAGACCGCGTTTCACCGCGGCGAGGTCGGCCTCGTCCACCGGACCGCCGCGGCGCAGCGGAGGCGCGGCGAACGCCAGCCGGTCGCCGTCGCGGCGCACCCGGACCAGCCCCGCCCCGCATTCCTGCACGAGGTGCCCGGCTTTCGGCTCTCCCCCGGCGGCCAGCCACGCCCGCGCCGACCCGAGCGTCGGATGCCCGGCGAAGGGCAGCTCACCGTGCGGCGTGAAGATCCGCAAGCGGTAGTCGGCGGCCGGGTCGGACGGCTCCAGCAGGAACGTGGTCTCGCTGAGGTTCGTCCAGCGGGCGAACGCCGCCATCCGCTCGTCGGACAGCCCGTCCGCGTCGTGCACGACAGCGAGCGCGTTGCCTCGGGTGAGCTCGTCGGTGAAGACGTCGACCTGGGTGAACTTCGGCATGCGCCCACCCTCGCATCCGCCGGGCGCCGGCGGCGAGCGGGTTTCGCCGTTACGCCATCACGCCTCCCGCACCGCGCCGACCACGGCCCACCGCCCGGACCGCCATCGCGCCACCACGGCCGCCAGCCGGAACACCATGAACAGCGACAACCCGCTCCAGATCCCGCTCAGCCCCCAGCCCAGCGCCAGCGACAGCCAGATCAGCGGCAGGAACCCGAGCCCGGCGCTGACGAGCGTGGCGGTGCGGAGGAAGGCGGCGTCACCCGCACCGAGGAGGACCCCGTCGAGCGCGAACACCACCCCCGCGATCGGTTGCAGCGCCACGAAGAACCACCAGGCGTGCGGGATTTCGCCGAGCACTCCCGGATCGGACGTGAACGCGTGCGGCAGGACACTCCACAACGCCGCGAACAGCACGCCGAGGAAACAGCCGAAAATCAAGCCGTATCCGGTGATCTGCGTGGCCACCCCGCGCGCCTGCCGCGCCGCTCCCGCGCCGAGCGCCGCGCCGACGAGCGATTGCGCGGCGATCGCGACCGAATCGAGCACCAGGGACAGGAACGTCCAGAGCTGCAGGACCACCTGGTGCGCCCCGACCGCCTCGGTCGAGGTGCGCGCGGCCACCGCGGCAGCGGACACAAAGCACGCCTGGAACGCGAAACTGCGCAGCACCAGGTCCCGGCCGAGACCCAGTTGTGCCCGCATCACCGGGAAATCCGGCCGCAGCGGCACCTTTTCCCGCACCAGCGCGGCGACGAACATCGACGCGGACACGACCTGCGCGACGACGTTCGCGATCGCCGACCCCTCCAGCCCGAGATCGGCGACATACACCAGGACCGGACACAGAACGGCGGAGATTCCGTTGCCCGCCAGCACATAGCGCAGCGGACGGGTGGCGTCCTGCACGCCGCGCATCCAGCCGTTGCCCGCCATCGTGACGAGGATCAGCGGCGCGCCGAACAACGCGATCCGCAGCCACGACACGGCCGCCGCGGCGATCTCGTCGCTGCCCGACAGCGCGCGGGCGATCGGCCCGGCCAGCAGTTGCCCCGCCACCAGCAGCACCAGCCCGACCAGCACGCCCAGCCACGTGGCCTGCACGCCTTCGCGGACCGCGTCGGCGCGCCTGCCCGCGCCGTGCAGCCGCGCGGTGCGCGACGTGGTGCCGTAGGACAGGAAGGTGAGCTGCGTGGAGACCTGCGACAACACCACGCCGCCCAGCGCGAGGCCGGCGAGCGGCAACGCCCCGAGATGGCCGACGACGGCGGTGTCGACCAGCACGTAGAGCGGCTCGGCAGCGAGCACGCCGAGCGCGGGCACGGCGAGGCCGAACACTCGGCGGGGCGGGATGCGGTCACCGCTTACGGCGGTGGTCGTGGCGTTTTCGGACACGGGAGGAGAGTAACTACCGGCACCGACAATTCCGGCGGCCCGGACCGCGAGGACACTCCTAGGCGGGCAAGCAAGACGCGAGATTCGCTTATCGGGCAAGGGAATCTCGGAGAGGCGGGAGTCCTCTGTGGCGTGCTCCGGCACGGGCGGCGGGCTGTCTCAGCCACGGCCGGACAGCAGGGTTTTCGCGCCACCTCGTGCAGTACGATTGAATTGGAGACGATCTCCGCTTGCCGACGGGAGGGCAGCGCATGACCGCGGGCAAGCCGCTGCGGGCCGACGCCCAGCGCAACCGCGACCTCCTGGTCGCCAAAGCGCGCGAGATCTTCGACGCGGGCGAGTTCTTCGACCTGCGCTTCGACGACTTCGCCAGCCTGGCCGGGGTGGGCACCGGCACGCTGTACCGCCACTTCCCCACCAGGGAGGCGCTGGCCGAGGCGGTCTACCACGGGGAAGTCGCCGCGCTGTGCGACCGCGCCCGCGAGTTGCAAGCCACGCTTCCCGCAGCGGAGGCGCTGGCGACCTTCCTGCGCGGCATGGTCGACCACATCGACGCCCACGCGGGCCTGGCCCGGACGCTGGCCACACTCATGGCCGACCGCTCGAACGCGCTGGCAGGGGGCAGCCAGGCGCTGGAGGAGGCCGTCACCGACCTGGTGGCCGCTGCTGTGCGAGACGGTGCTGTGCGCGACGACGTGGATGCCGGGGCCGTGATGATGGCTCTGCACGGCATCGGCGCGGCCCACGACCGTCCTCGGTGGCGGGCCGAGGCCGACGACGTCATCACCCTCGTGCTGGACGGCCTGCGCCGACCAGGCTGACCAGGCGCGAACGGCCGCGAGCGCTGGACCCGGCCAGCAGTACGACACGGGTCCAGCGAAGCTTCCGGACGCGGCTGCGCTGATGCTGCCGTCGAACTCGCCCAGCCCGGTTCAGGAAGCCCGCAACAGCGGCGCCCGTCCCAAGGCCTTCCGCAGCCGGTCCAGCACCTCCTCCGCCGGACCTTCCGCCGTGCACCCCGCCGCCATCCGGTGCCCTCCCCCGCCGAACTCCGCGGCGGCCGCGGACACATCGATGTCGCCGGCCGAGCGCAGCGAGACCGTCCACACTGGACCCGGCCCGGCCTCCTTCAGCACCGCCGCGACGCCGGCCTCCCGGGTCGCGCGCACCACGTCGATCACCGACTCCACCTCTTCGAGACGCACCGTCGCCGCGGCGGCCGCGCGCACCACCGTGTGGACGAAGCCGAATCCTTGCGCCCCTTCGGGTTCCAGCCGGGCTTCGGACAGGACCGTCGACAGCATCGGCAGCCACGCGAACGGGTGATCATCGACGATGCGGCGGGCCACCTCGCCCGGGTCGGCCCCGGCTTCCAGGAGACGGGCGGCGATCCGGTGCGTTTCGGGGCTCGCCCGGCGGAAGCCGCTCGTATCGGTGACCACCCCGGCATACAGGCAGCGCGCAGCCGCCGCGTCCAGTTCGACTCCCATCGCCTCGACGATCCGCGTGACCAGGATCGCCGTCGCTTCGGCGGTGTCGTCCACGACGTGGTGGGTGCCGTAGCGGGCGTTGGTCGCGTGGTGGTCGACGACCAGGACCGAGCCGCCCGCGTCGCGGACCGCGGCGACCCGCGGGGCGAGCCTGCCCAGGCGGGCCAAGGTCGGGGTGTCCAACGCGACCAGCAGACCGTCCGTCGGAGGGAGGGCGCCGACGGGAGTGATCAGGCCGTCGACGTCCAGCCACGCCAGTGTTTCCGGGGCCTCGTCCGGCTCGCCGAAGGCGACTCGCACGTTCGCGCCGCGGCGATGCAGCACGTGGCCGAGGGCCAGCGCGCTGCCGAGGGCGTCCGCGTCGGGGCGCACGTGGCCGAGCAGCGTCACGTCGGTGGCCCCGGCCAGCAGTGCGGCGGCGGCCTCGATGTCCTGTACCAGGGAAGCTGTCACGAAGTGTCACGCTACGCTCTGCGGGATGCCTGAGTACGCGATCCTCGTTCTGCCTTCCGCCAACCGCGTGTACGCCGCCTCGTCGCCGGCGCTGCTGCGCGCCGAACTGGCGGCCTTCGGCGCCGGCCTGTCCGCCGAGGTGTCGGCGATCGAAGAGATCGAACTCGGCGGGGTCGGGTACGTGAAATTCGCCTGCGCCGCCCCGCTCGGCGAGCGCGACCTGGCGCTGCTGTCGAACCTGTCCTCGCTGTACGCCCTGTTCGAACTGGGCGACGGCGTGCTGCGGCCGGTCGCCGTGCACCCGCTGGCGAAGGCGGACTCCGACCTGCTGACCATTCAGAAGTACCCGGGCAAGACCAACGAGCAGTTCACGAAACTGCTGCTCAACCTCACCCTCCTGGCGACCTCGCGGCCCGCGGACTGGCCGGACCGCGAACTGCACGTCCTCGACCCGCTGTGCGGGCGCGGGACGACGCTGAACCAGGCCGTGATGTACGGCTTCGACGCGACCGGCCTCGACGTCGACGCGCGCGATTTCGAGGCGTACGAACAGTTCGTGAAGACGTGGCTGCGCACGAAGCGCGTGAAGCACACCGCGGAATCCGGGCAGCTGCGCCGCAACAAGGTCCGCCTCGGCCGCCGGCTGGACATCGAGTACGCGTTCGACAAGGACGACTACAAGTCCGGCCGCACCCGCCGGCTCAGCTACCTGAACGCGGACACGCTGACCACGGACGAGGTCCTCCGCCCGGCGTCAGTGGACTTGATCGTGACCGACGCGCCGTACGGCGTGCAGCACGGCAGCCACCGCGAGACCGGTCTGGCCCGCAGCCCGCGCGACCTCCTCGCGGCGGCGATCCCGGTGTGGAACCGAGTGCTGCGGCCGGGCGGGGCCATCGGGATCTCGTGGAACACGCATGTGCTGCCGCGCGAGGACCTGGTGGCGATCCTGGAACGGGCGGGGCTGGCGGTGCGGTCCGGCGGGCCGTACGAGGAGCTGGCGCACCGGGTGGACCAGGCGATCGTGCGGGATCTCGTGGTGGCGGGAAAGCCGGTCTGAATTCGCGCCGGACTGGCAGATCCCGTTACGCCAGCCGCGGCCCGAGGAATCGCAGGGCTTCCGGCAGGACTCCCTGCCAGTACTCCGCCGTGTGCTTCCCCGCCGTGATTCGCGAGACCTCCGGCTTGGCGCTGGTGATCAGCTTCCGGTTGGCCGCCAGGAACGGATCGCCGTCGCCGCACCACACGCCGAGGCCTCGGGTCGGGAGTTCGTCGACGTGCCGCAGCGGTTCGGCGGCGGTCCAGTCGTCCTCGGACGCGAAGATGTGCCGCGACCGGGCTTCTGGCCACGTGCGGAACAGGGCCGCGCTGCAGGTGGCCACGGTAGTCACGTCGCGGCGGTGGAGGGCAAGGTTCAGGGCGCCGAAGCCGCCCATGGAGATGCCGAGGAGGCCGGTCATCGGGCGGAGTCCCGCCTCGGACAGCCAGCCGGGGAGCTCGTCGGTGAGCATGCGGTGCGGGTCGTCGTCGCCGTCGGGCATCCAGTAGTGGCTGCCGTCGACCGCGACGACCGCGAACGGCGGGGCGCCCGAGCGGACCGCGGCGGTGAGGGCCGCGGGCACGCCCAGGTCCAGGAACGTGCGGGCGTTCGACCCGCGGCCGTGCAGTGCCACGCAGACCGGCAGGCCGGTGCTGGGGACGTCGTCGGGCGTCATGAGCACGACGTCGACGTCCCGGCCGCGGGCCGCGGAGTGCCTGCGGTGGATCGTGACGGACGCCTTCAGGGGCGACGGGCTGGAGGCCGGGGCAGCCGAGGTCGGCGCAACCACCGGGGCGGAGCGCCCGGTGCAGGCGGAGACGAGCGCCGCGGCACTGCCGAACAGCAGGCCGCGTCGCGTGACACCGGGCTTTGACCGCATCGCTTCAGCCGCGCGTCTCCTCTTCTGCTTGCTCCTCGTCCTCGTCGGTCCGAGGAGCTTTGTAAGGGTCCGCTTCGCCCGCGGGCTGGGCTCCGGTCGCCCGGCGGGCCACCTCGGCGTCCGATTCGCGGGCTTTCGCGAGCAGTTCTTCGATGCGGCGGGCGTCGTCCGGGACGCTGTCCGCGACGAAGGTGAGCGTCGGGGTGTAGCGGACGCCGGTGCCCTGTCCCACCTTCGTACGCAGGACGCCGCGCGCGGCTTCCAGGGCGGCCGCGGCGCTCGCGAAGTCCGGCTCCGCGTCGAGGCTTTCGCCGAGCACCGTGTAGTACACCGTGGCGTCGTGCAGGTCCGCAGTGACGCGGGCGTCGGTGATGGTCACCGAGCCCAGTCGCGGGTCCTTGACGTCGTGTTCGATCGCCGAGGCCACGATCTGCGAGATCCGCTTGGCGAGCTTGCGTGCCCGAGCGGGATCGGCCATGGCTGAGGTCTCCTTCTCCGGATTTCCGGGTGTTCTAGTCGTCCGGGCCGAGCAGCCGGCGGCGCGCGGACAGCAGTTCGAACTCGGGGCGGCCGGCCGCGAACCGCTCGCACGCGTCGAGCACGTCCCGGATGTGCTCGCCGTCGGGGGCGACCGCGGCGACGCCGATGAGCGCGCGCCGGTGCAGGTCCAGATGTCCCGCCTCGGCGACCGAGACGGAAAAGCGTTTCCGCAGTTCGGCCACCACCGGCCGCACCACGGATCGTTTCTGCTTCAACGAATGCACGTCGTCGAGCAGCAAGTCGAGCTCCAAAGCTCCAACGAACAAAGCTAGTCAGCACCTACCAAACTCGACGGACAGCCCGACTGGACCCCACGCGGGGGTCCAGGGGGCTTGCCCCCTGGCGGGGGCGCGGGGGTTCGACCCCCGCACAACACGCTGACGGCGGGGAGGGGCGAGCGCAGCCTGCGAGCACGCCCCTCCCCCAGCGGAAGCCGTCAGCTACGGGGCTTCTCCCGCTGTTCGTAGGTCTCGATCACGTCGTCGACCTTGATGTCGCTGTACGAGCCCAGCGTGAGACCGCACTCGTACCCTTCCCGGACCTCGACCACGTCGTCCTTGAAGCGGCGCAGCGAGTTGATCGGCAGGTTCTGCGCGACCACGTTGCCGTCGCGCAGGAGGCGGGCCTTGGCGTTGCGCCGGATCTCGCCGGACATGACCAGGCAACCCGCGATCGTGCCGATCTTGGAGGACTTGAAGACGTCCCGGACCTCGGCGCGGCCCAGTTCGACCTCTTCGTACTCCGGCTTGAGCATGCCCTTCAGAGCCTGCTCGATCTCTTCGATCGCCTGGTAGATGACCGTGTAGTAGCGCACGTCGACGCCCTCGCGGGTGGCCCGCTCGGTCGCCTTGCCCTGCGCCCGGACGTTGAACCCGAGAACGATCGCGTCGGACGCGGTCGCCAGGTCGATGTCCGATTCGGTCACGCCGCCGACGCCGCGGTGGACGACGTGCAGTTCGACGTCTTCGCCGACGTCCAGCTGCAGCAGCGCCGCTTCGAGCGCCTCGACGGTACCCGAGTTGTCACCCTTGATGATCAGGTTGAGGCTGCTCGTCTCCTTCAAGGCGGAGTCGAGGTCCTCGAGGCTGACCCGCTTGCGGCGCGACGCGTTGAGCGCGTTGCGGGTGCGAGCGGAGCGGCGCTCGGCGATCTGCCGGGCGACGCGGTCCTCGTCGACCACCAGGAAGGTGTCGCCCGCTCCCGGCACCGAGGTGAACCCGATGACCTGGACCGGACGCGAGGGCAGCGCCTCGGTGACGTCCTCGTTGTGCTCGTCGACCATCCGGCGGACGCGGCCGTAGGCGTCGCCCGCCACGACCGAGTCGCCGACGCGCAGCGTGCCGCGCTGGACCAGGACGGTGGCCACCGGGCCGCGGCCGCGGTCGAGGTGCGCCTCGATCGCGACGCCTTGGGCCTCCATGTCCGGGTTGGCCCGCAGGTCCAGAGCCGCGTCCGCGGTCAGCAGGATCGCCTCGAGAAGCCCGTCGATGTTGATGTTCTCCCGTGCGGAGATCTCGACGAACATCGTGTCGCCGCCGTATTCCTCGGCGATGAGGTTGTACTCGGTGAGCTGCTGCCGGATCTTGTCCGGGTTCGCGCCCTCCTTGTCGATCTTGTTGATCGCGACCACGATCGGGGCCTTCGCGGCCTGCGCGTGGTTGATCGCCTCCACCGTCTGCGGCATGACGCCGTCGTCGGCCGCCACCACGATCACCGCGATGTCGGTCGAGTTCGCGCCTCGGGCACGCATGGCGGTGAACGCCTCGTGACCCGGGGTGTCGATGAAGGTGATGAGCCGCGGCACGCCTTCGAGCTCGGTCTCGATCTGGTAGGCGCCGATGTGCTGGGTGATCCCGCCGGCCTCGCTCTCGCGGACCTTCGTCTTGCGGATCGTGTCCAGCAGCCGGGTCTTGCCGTGGTCGACGTGACCCATGATGGTGACGACCGGCGGACGGACCTGCAGGTCCTCCTCGCCGCCCTCGTCCTCGCCATAGGTGATGTCGAAGGTCTCCAGCAGCTCGCGGTCCTCCTCCTCGGGGGAGACGACCTGGACGACGTAGTTCATCTCGCCGCCGAGCAGCTCGAGGATGTCGTCCGACACGGACTGCGTCGCGGTGACCATCTCGCCGAGGTGGAAGAGCACCTGCACCAGCGAAGCCGGGTTGGCGTCGATCTTCTCGGCGAAGTCGGTCAGCGAAGCGCCGCGCGGCAGCCGGATCGTCTCGCCGCTGCCCTTGGGCAGGCGGACGCCGCCGACGCTGGGCGCCTGCATGTTGTCCATGTACTCCTGGCGCTTCTGCCGCTTCGACTTGCGGCCCTTGCGCGAGGGCCCGCCGGGACGGCCGAAGGCGCCGGCCGTGCCGCCGCGACCGCCGGGGCCGCCGCGACCGCCGCCGCCGCCGCGGAAACCGCCGCCGCCGGCCGGGGCGCCACCGCCGCCGCCCGGACGGAAGCCGCCACCGCCGCCGCCACCGGGACGGAAACCGCCGCCACCGCCGCCGCCACCGGGGCCGCCGCGGAAGCCGCCGCCACCGCCGCCGCCGGGACGACCGCCGCCGCCACCGGGACGACCGCCGCCGCCGGGACCGCCTCGGCCGCCTGCCGGTCCGGCCGGACGGGCGCGGCCCGGCATCATGCCGGGGTTCGGGCGCGGGGGCATGTTGCCCGGGCTCGGCCGGTTGCCGCCGCCCTGCCCGCCGGGACGCGGCGGACGCTCTCCGCCGCCCTGGCCGCCGCCCGGACGCGGAGGACGGTTGTCGCCGCCCTGGCCGGGGCCGGGACGCGAGGCGGGCGGGCGCGGGGCCGGGGAACCGGAACCGACGCCGAACGGGTTGTTGCCGACCCGCGGGGTGCGCGGACCGGGCTTCGGGCCGCCGGGCTTGGGGCCCTGCGGCTTGGGCGGCACGACCGAACCGGCGGACGACGAGTCCTGCTGCTTCGGGGCCGGCTTGGGCGCGGCGGGCTCGGCCTTGGCGGCCGGGACCTCCTGCGCCGGGGCCGGCTGGGCCGGGGCGGGCGGACGCGGGCCGGGGCGGGGGCCGCCGGGCTTCGGGCCCGGGGACGCCGCCGGCTTGGCGGCCTGCGGTCCCGGCTTCACGGCCGGGGCCTGCTGCGGCGCGGGGGCCGGAGCGGACGGGGCCTGCGAAGCGGCGCTCTGCTGCTGCGGAGCGGGCGGCTTCGGGGCCGGAGCGGGCCGCGGTCCCGGAGTGGGGCCGGGCTTCTTCCCGCCCTTGGCGGGGTACGCGTCGCGGAGCCGGCGGGCGACGGGCGCCTCGACGGTGGACGACGCGGACTTCACGAACTCGCCCTGCTCCTTCAGCTTGGCGAGAACTTCTTTGCTGGTGATGCCGAGCTCCTTAGCGAGCTCGTGTACACGGGCCTTGCCTGGCACAGCTCTCCTCATCTAGGGGAGGCCAGGCGGGGACCCGCTGACCTCGTCCTTATCGTCGCGCGTTCATGGCTTCAGCTTCACGGCTGACTCATGACGGGTCGACCTGCTTCCTTGTTTCCCGCGACCCCGGGAGCGTCCCGGCGTCGTTGTCCTCGGCGAACGCCGCGTGGCGGTGCAGTCCCGCGGCCTCGAGCGCGCCCTGGGCCCGGAGGGCCCGGGGGAACGCCCGCTTCCGCTCGGCTTTGGCCAGGCAGCCCGGTCCCGGGTGCAGCCACGCACCCCGTCCCGGCAGCCGCCGACGTTCGTCGACGACCAGCCGCCCGTCCGCCGCGACCACGCGCAGCAGTTCGCCGGTCAAGTCCCGTTTCCGGCAGCCGACACACGTGCGCACCGGCGAGTGCCGGTGACGCGGGAGGTCGGGGGTGTCCCCAGTGGCCCTTCGCGGGACTTGAACCGTTGTCGAGTCTAGCGCCTGCACCTTCAGTCGGCCGAACCGGTCGCCGCGGCGGGCCGCGCCTGGCCGGCGTGGTCTTGCTCACCCTGCGCCGGACCGGCCGACTCGGCGGGGGCCGCGTCGCTGCGGATGTCGATCCGCCAGCCGGTGAGCCGGGCGGCGAGGCGGGCGTTCTGGCCCTCCTTGCCGATCGCCAGCGACAGCTGGAAGTCCGGCACGACGACCCTCGCCGTCTTGGCGCGCTCGTCCACGACACGTACCGAAACAACCTTCGCCGGCGACAATGCATTCCCGACGAACCTGGCCGGGTCGTCGGACCAGTCGATGATGTCGATCTTCTCGCCGGCCAGCTCGCTCATCACATTGCGCACGCGCGCGCCCATCGGGCCGATGCAGGCGCCCTTGGCGTTGACGCCCGGGATGGTGGAGCGCACGGCGATCTTCGACCGGTGCCCCGGTTCGCGGGCGACCGCGGCGATCTCGACGGTGCCGTCGGCGATCTCCGGGACCTCCAGCGCGAACAGCTTGCGCACCAGGTTCGGGTGCGAGCGCGACAGCATGATCTGCGGGCCGCGGTTGCTGCGCGACACGCCGAACACGAACGCCTTGATCCGGGTGCCGTGCTCGTAGGACTCCCCCGCGACCTGTTCGGCCTGCGGCAGCACGCCCTCGGTGTCGCCGACCTGGATCACGACCATGCCGCGGGCGTTGGCGCGCGCGTCGCGCTGCACCACCCCGGCCACGATCTCGCCCTCCTTCGCGGAGAACTCGCCGTAGGTCTTCTCGTGCTCGGCGTCGCGCAGCCGCTGCAGGATGACCTGGCGCGCGGTGGTGGCGGCGATCCGGCCGAAGCCCTCGGGCGTGTCGTCCCATTCCTCGTCGACCTCGCCCTCGGACGTGAGGGTGTGCGCGAGGACGCGGACGAGGCCGGTCTTGCGGTCGATGTCGATCCGGGCGTGCGGCTGGTGGCCCTCGGTGTGCTTGTACGCGGTGAGCAGCGCGGTCTCGATGGCCTCGATGACCGTGTCGAAGGGGATGTCCTTGTCCCGTTCGATCGCCCGCAGCGCGGCGATGTCCACGTTCACTTCGACTCCTCCTTCTTCTCGTTCTCGTCCGCGGTCAGGGCTTTGAGGTCTTCTGCGGGCGGTTGCTTGAATTCGACTTCCACCACGGCCTTCGCGACGGACTGGTAGTGCACGTCCTTGATCCGGCCGTCGACGAGGACGCGCACGCCCTTCTCGCCGGCGTGGCCGACGCGGCCGAGGTAGGCCGAACCCTCGACGGGCGTGATCTTGACGAGGCGGAACCGGGCGCGCCGCCAGTGCCGGCGCTGGGTGAGCGGCCGGTCGAGGCCGGGCGAGGTGACCTCGAGCGTGTAGGCGCTCGCCAGGACGTGCTCGTTCTCGTCGAGTGCGGCCGAGACGGTGCGGCTGACCTCGGCGACCTCGTCCAGGCCGACGCCGTCGTCGGAGTCGACGACCACCTTCACCAGCTGTCGCCTTCCGGCTTGCTGCACCTCGAGCGAGTCGAGGTCGAAACCCGCGGTCGTGACGGCTTCGGCCACGATCGGCTCCAGCCGGCTGGCGAGTTCGTTGGGCACGTGGAGCACTCCTGTTCGGCCTGTTGGTCGGTGAAGGTCAAGCTTATCCTGCGCCCCCGCGAAGACGCGCGAGCGGCGGCGCACCCGGGCGGCCTGGCAGGATGGGCCGACGTGACCGCAGACCTTTCCCGGCGCGCCGTGCTGCGTCTGGGCGCGCTGAGCGCCACTGTCGCCGCGGCTGTGCCGCTCGCCGCCTGCTCCGGCGGCTACGACGACGCCCCTGATCCCCTGGCCCCGCTGCTGGCGACGGCCGAGGCGGACGCCGCCGCGGCCAGGAAGCTGCCCGCGGGCGGCGACGCGGCCGGACAGGTCGCCGACGCCAGAGCCGCGCAGGCGGCCGCGCTGAAGACCGAGGTGGACCGGCTGAACCGGCCGAAGAAGGCGGCGGACGTCCCCGCCGCGCCGGCTGATCTCGCCGGGTTCAAGGACCGGCTCGCCGCCGCGCGCAAGCAGGCGGAGGACCTGGTGCCCGCGCTGCCGGCGTACCGGGCCGGGCTCGTCGCGTCGGTGGCCGCCGGCTGCGCCGGGCTGCAGCGGGTCGCGCCGGAACTCGGGCCGGGGGCCGACGCGAAGGCCGCGGCCGCGCCGTCGTCGGTGCCGAAGGAAGCGGTGGATTCGCTGCAGAAGGCGCTGGCGGCCGAGCACGCGTCGCTGTGGGTGTACGGGTTGGTGACGGCGTTCCTGCCGGGTGATTTCGGGGAAGCGGTGAAGGCCGGACGCGCGGAACACACCGCGCGGCGGGACGTGGTCACGCAGATGATCACGTCGGTGTCGGCGACGCCGGTGGCTCCTGAAGCGGCGTACGTGCCGCCTAAGCCGGTTACCGACACCGCTTCGGCGGCTGCGCTGGTGGCGAGCGCGGAGGCGGACACGGCGGCGGCTTGGCTTGCCGTGCTTACGCATACCGACGATTCGGGGCTGCGCGGGATGGCTTTGCAGGCGGTGATCGCGGCGGCGCGGCGTGGGATGCCCTGGCGGCAGGAGGCGGGCCTGAAGCCTGCTGCCGTTGCCCTCCCTGGGCAGCCCTCGTAGCAAAAGCGCGCAGGCCGGGCCGAACCCGAGCCTGCGCGCTTCACGAGAAGCTCAGCGGAGCTTCCCGGACAGCTTCAGAGCGTTCTTCGCGATCCGGTTGAGCAGCTGCTTGTCGTGGTGGCCGTAGTAGAAGTCGGTCAGCACGATCGTCACCTCGGCTCCGGTGGCCTTCGACTCGTACTCCGCCTCGTTGCCGCTCAGTTTCGGGGCGTCGGTGTCGTGGAAGGTGCCGTCGCGGACCAGGTCGCTCACGTTGCCGGTGCCGTCGCGGTCGGTGAGCTGTTTCAGCTCGGTCGCCTTCGCCGCGTCCGGCATCGTCACCAGCACCACCGACACCAGCGCCTTCGCGTCCCCGGACTGCACCGTGTACAGCGCCCGGGCCAAGGACTTGCACTGGTTGTCCTGGAAGAACTTCTTCGCGCCCGAGTACGCGTTGGCGGCGCAGTCGGTCGCCTTGACCGGGCCTTCGGCCAGTTTGTAGTCGAACGCGGGCTTCGCCGTGGTCGCCGGGGGTTCGGCGACCGGCTCGTCCGGCGTGCTGTCGTGCCGGATCAGGTACCAGACGAGCCCGGCCACGACGGCGATCGCCACGAGCCCGGCGCCGCGCAGCAGGAGGGCGCGGTTGCGCGACGGCCCGGGCGGCGGACCCGGCTGCGCGGGCACGGCCGGGATCGGGGCCGTGTCCGAGGGTCCGGGGGTGAAGTGCGGATGGGACACGCGAACACCGTAGTTCACCGCCCGTGCGGCCTTCAGCCAGACGCTGCGCCCAGGGCGTCCAGCACGCGTTCGACGTCGTCAGGGCCGTTGTAGAGGTGGAAACCGACCCGTACCCGCCCGTTGCGGACGCTCGCGACGATCCCGGCTTCGGCGAGCCGCGCGGGATCGGCTTCCAGTGCCACGATCGCGCTCCCCTGCGGCTCCAGTCCGGCCGCGGTGCGCAGGGAATCGGCCAGTCCGGCGTTGTGGTCGCGCACCGCGGCGAGGTCCAGTGACGCGAAGTAGTCGAACGCTTCCGCGGCGCCGACGTGCGACAGCCACACCGGCGAAAGGTCGAATCCGCGCGCGTTTCCGGCCAGGCGCAGTGGCATTCCGTATACCGAGGACCACGGATCGTCGCCGGCATACCAGTTCGCGGCGACCGGGCGGGTCCGTTCGTGCGCCCGCGGGTGCACCGCGAGCCAGGCGCAGCCGCGTGGCGAGAACAGCCATTTGTAGCCCGCGCAGACGATCCAGTCCGCCCACCCGACGTCCAGCGGAAGCCAGCCCGCGGCTTGCGTGACGTCGATCATGACCGGCACGCCCGCGGCTTCGGAGGCGGCCCGCAGCGCGGCGGTGTCGAGGAGCGCGCCGTCGGCGGACTGCGCGAGGCTGACCGCGACGAGGTCGTGGCCTTCGACGTGCTGCGCCAGCTTGGCGAGCGGCGCTTCGGTGACGTTCGCCCGCTGCGCGAACGGGAACGTCACGCTGGTGAACTCGCCCTCGGCGACCAGGACGCGGGCGTCCGGGGCCAGTCCGCCCGCGACGTTCGCCGCCAGCTGCGACACCGAGGCGCCGATCGCGACCCGGTCCGCCGGGACCCCGGCGAGCCGCGCGAATCCGGCGCGGGAGCGGGAGACCGCCTCGTCGAAGTCCGACGGGGTGTCCTTGCCGGTGCGCCACCGGCTGACCGCGGCCTCGACCGCGTCGGCGACCGGCGTCGGCGGGATTCCGATGCTGGGGGTGTTGAGGTATCCGGCGGGGACAGCGAAGTCGGTGTTTCCTCCGAAGATCATGTCCCCCAGATTACGGGAGCAATGCGGTGATTTCGCCGTACGAAGGCGGCTTCATCGGCAGTTCGGTCCCTTCCCGCGCTGCGTCTACTGTGGACAGTGCGGCGGAAAGTGCTACCCGGTAGGGAGTTGAGCCGAGACTGACCCGCGCCACGCCGAGGGAGGCCAATTCGGAGAAAGTGGCTTTCCCGGGCAGGTGCAGGAGGTTCACCGGCACCTCGACCGCTTCGACGAGCTCCGCCACGTCCGCTGGCTCGTGCAGGCCGGGGACGAAGACGCAGTCCGCACCGGCGTCGGCGTACGCGCGGACCCGGGTGATGGCGTCCGCGACCGGGCCGACGCCGAGCCAATGCGTGTCGGTGCGGGCGTTGAGGAACATGCCCGGGACGCGTTCGCGCACCTTGGCCAGCAGCGCGGCCTGGACGACGATCGGAGCGAGCGCGTCGGCTCGGCCGTCTTCCAGGTTGATGCCGACTACTCCCGCGTCGGCGAGTTCCGCGACGAGGTCCGCCACTTCCTCGGGGTCGGTGCTGAAGCCGTCGGCGAGGTCGACGCTGACCAGGATGTCCAGCGGTGTCAGCGATTTCGCCAGCGCGACGGTCGCTGCGCGGGATTCCGGGGCCCCGTCGGCGAGCCCGGCGGCGGCCGAGACGCCGAGGCTGGTGGTGCCGACCGCCGGGTGTCCCGCGGCGGCGAGGGCGGCGGCGAAGCCGAACTCCCAGACGTTCGGCAGCAACAGCGGACGGCCCGGGACGTGCAACGCGGCGAAGGAGGTCATGTCCGCCACGGTACGACGTCCACGCTTCGGCGGCGGCCGAACTGTCGGTCAGCCGCCGGAACCGCCGGAGAACGCCGCGATCCGGGCTGCCCGGCGACCCGCGACCGCCTTTCGCAGTGCCGGAAGCACTGGTCCCGCCAGCTTCTCCAACTCCTTCAGCCGGTCCGCGTGGCGACGCGCGTCCGAGCGGGACATTCCGGCTCCGGACGCCGCGGCGAGGGACGCCAGCGCCGCGGCGGAAGCGTCCACTTCGGACGGTGGGGCGGTCAAAGCGTGGTCAAGCTGCGCATGCGCATCGCGGACCCGCGCCGGGTCGGCGGGCACCAAGACCTTGCGGTGCAAGATCGAACTGCTGCCTTCTTCGAGCAGACCCGCCGCGGAGAGTTGCGTTTCCAGCGACTGCAACGTGTCGTTCCTGCCACGGCGCAGCAATGCGCGCCACGACGCCGGGCTGTGCGTGCGGAGGTCGGCGAGCAGGTCGTCGAGCAGGAGGTCTCCGGTCGGGGCGGCGGCGGTCGGTTCGGCGTGGCCGCGCTGGTCGCGGAGGTTGCCGCGCAGCACCAGGTCGGTCACCGCGGCCGCGCGGACCAGCAGGGCCGCGTTGGAGCGGCGGGAGACTGGGCCGCCGTCCGGGTCGCAGGCGAGGAAATACGCTCGCGCGGGCAAGGAGTCGCTCATTGTTTCTTCACCTCTGGCCAGATCGTTTCCCAGGATTGCTTTCGCCCGGTGTACAGCCACATCAGCCCGGGCACCACTTCAGTCACCGAAGAGAAGTACGGCCGCAGCAGCGCCGGATCGAAGCCCGCGAAAAGCACGTTGCGCGCGGAATCCGGCGGCCGGTCGAAGTACCAGTAGCCTCGGTGTCCACTGTAGACATTGTTGATTCCGTACCGCGGGCCGTAGTACTCCACGGCCGCGGCGAAGGGGTAGATTTCCCCATATACGGCGGTTTCCCGGCGCACCGGCTCGGGCAGGGATCGATACGCCTGCCCGACCCCGTCCGCCAACTGCTGCTGCGCGGTCTCCCCGGCCGCGAATACAGTGCCGAGCGGAAACGGGCCAAACGAGGTGGCTTTCATCGAAGCTGGCCATACCGGCAGCCCGGCAATGGTGACCGCGGCCGAAAGCGTGAACACGATTCCGACCGGGATCTTCCACCAGCGCACCAGATTTCGCCGCGAAAGCTCCGTCGCGGCCGCGGCGAACGGCAGCGAATACAGGCTCATCAAGTAATACGAGCGGCCGTGCGTTCCGATGATCACCGCCACGACCAGCAGCAACGCCACCGCGAGGTACCGGTACGGCACCAGGTCCGGCGAACGGAACAGCCGCCACATCCCGTACAGCAGCGCCAGCACGCCGATTCCCATTCCCGCCCCGAGCAAGCCGTCGCGCGCGAAGGTGAGGTAGCCGGGGAATTCGGCCGCGACGACCTCGCCCATCCGGGTGTAGGCCCAGCCGTGCGTGGCTTGCCAAAGGAACGTCGGCAGGGTCGCCACGACGGCGATCAGTGCGCCCAGCCACAGTTTCGGCCGGGACACCAGGTTGCGCGGCCCGAAGACGAGCGCGGACACCAGCACCGCGCCCCACAGCGCGGGGATCAGGAATTTCGTCTGCAGCGACACCGCGGTGACCACTCCGGCCCACACGAGCAGGCCGTCGCGCCGGGTCCGGGTCCAGCGCACCAGGAGGAACACCACGAGCGTCCAGAAGAACGGGTCCAAGGCGTAGGTGGCGACCCAGTGGCTGATGATGATCAGCCCCGAAGTCGCGTACGCCCCGGCCGCCATCGCCTGCGCTCCGCGACCGCCGCCGAGTTCGCGAGCAGTCAGCGCGGTCACGATCACCCCGGCGCCGGCCGCGAGCGCCATCGGCAGCCGCAGCGCGACCAGCGAACCGGGGAACCACTGGTCGAGCGTGCCGGCCAGCAGCGGGACGAGCGGCGGCTGGTCGAAATACCCCCAGGCCAGATGATCTCGACCGGCCACGAGGAAGTACAGCTCGTCGAAGCCGTGCGCGTACCGGGTGCTCGTCGCCGCCAACAGCGCGACGGCACCCGCCGCGACCGCCAGCACCGGCAGCCGGGCGAACCGCGGGATTCCTTCGCTCGTCATGGCGTCGAGTCCACCGCGCCGGGCGGGTGCGGCGTAAGCGTGCTCGGTAGCTGCCCGCAGCGACGAAAGTGGATCGCTTCCGATCGAGCCGCAACTTTCGGCGGTAACCCGCCACCCGGGCGATGCGGATCCGGCGCGGCCGGGCAGGCGACCGGATACCGTGGCCGGGTGACCAGCACGTGCCGTCCCTGGCCGCGGTCGACCGACTGGTTCTGGCTGGCCGGCACCGCGCTGGTGTTCGCCTGCCTCGACTTCGGGCTTTTCCTCGCCGCCGGGCCTGCCACCGGCTTTCTCGGGCCGTACGCGACGCTCGTGCTGGAACTCGTCTGCGACGCGTCCCTGCTGCTCCTGGCGCGCTTCCCGAACGGCGTCGCCGGCCTGCTGATCGTGGCCTCGCTGGCGATGCTGGCGTCCGACCTCTTCTCCCCCGGCCTGCTCGTGCCCGTCCGCCAGCCGACGCTGATGACCGTCCCCACGATCACGCCGATCGTGCTGGCGCAGCTCGTGCGGCAACTGGACCGGCGGCGGCTGCTGTGGATCGCCGGGTTCCTGGCCCTGCTGGCGACGCGACCGTGGAATCCGGCTTGGAACACCACGCCGTTCGGACTGCTGAGCACCGCGCTGCCGGTGGCGATCTCGCTGTATTTCGAGGCGCGGCGGCAGCTGCTGAGTTCCTTGCGCGACCGGGCTGAGCGCGCGGAACGCGAGCAGCATCTGCTCGCCGAACAGGCGCTGGCGGCGGAGCGGCGACGGCTGGCGAGCGAGATGCACGACGTCGTCACGCACCGGTTGAGCCTGATGGTGCTGCACGCGGGCGCGCTCGGCGTGACGTCGCCGGATCCGTCGGTGAAGTCGGCCGCCGAGGACATCCGCCGCGAGGGGGCGCACGCGCTCGACGAACTGCGCGACCTGGTCGGCGTGCTGCGCAACGGCACCGGAATCGAACCGCCGGTGCCGAATCCGCCGCTGCCGGGCGAGGTGGCGGATCTGGTGGCCGAATCGGTGGCGGTCGGGATCGCGACCGAGCTTTCCGTGACCGGCGACCGGACCTCGGTGTCGCCGACCGTCGCGCGCACCGCGTACCGGGTGGTGCAGGAGGCGCTGACCAACATCCGCAAGCACGCGCCGGGCTGCTCGGCGACGGTTTCGCTGCGCTATCACCCGGGCGGGCTGGACGTGGCCGTCGCCAACACCCGCGCGACCCGGCCGCCGGACGCGGCGCTCGCGGGGAGCGGCTCCGGCGCGGGGCTGAGCGGGCTGCGCCAGCGCGTCGAACTCGTCGGCGGGACCTTCGAAGCGGGCCCGGTGCCCGGCGGCGGGTTCAAGATCGGTGCGATACTGCCCGCCTACGTCCCGACCACGGAAGGTGCTGCCCGGTGATCACGGTCGTGGTGGCCGACGACGAGCCGATGGTGTGCGCGCACCTGCGCACGATCCTCGGTTCGGCCGGCGACATCGAGGTAGTCGCGCAGGCGCGGGACGGCGCGGAGGCGGTCGAGGAAGTGGTCCGGCACCGGCCCGCGGTGGTGCTGATGGACCTGCGGATGCCCGGCGTGGACGGGCTCGCCGCGATCGAGCGGATCTGCGCGCTGCCGGATCCGCCCGCGGTCGTCGCGCTGACGACGTTCGACGCGGACACCTACGTCATCCGGGCGCTCCGCGCGGGCGCGGCCGGGTTCCTGGTGAAGTCGACGCCGCCGGAGGACCTGATCGGCCTCGTTCGCGTCGCGGCGGACGGGCACACCGTGCTGTCGCCGTCGGCCGCACGCCGGTTGGTCGCGCTGTCGTCGGACGGCCACCGCCGCGATGATGAAGCCCGTCGCCGGACCGCCGGGTTGACGGAGCGGGAGCGGGATGTGTTGGCGTGTCTGGGAGAAGGACTGTCCAATGCGGACATTGCCGGGCGGCTGCATCTGGCGGAGGCGACCGTGAAGAGCTACGTGTCACGGATGCTCGTGAAACTCGACTGCACCAACCGGACCCAAGCCGGACTGCTCGCCCACGAAGCCGGGCTCGTCGGCCGCTAGGTCATTTCAGCATCGAGCCCAGCCGCTGCGCGGAAGCCACCACCAACCGGCCCAGTTCGTCCGGGTCCGGAGCCTCGAACAGAGACAGCCCGATGCTCGTGCCCGGCGCGTCCCGGCCGGTCGGCACCACCGCGGAGATCCCGGTGATTCCCGGCGCGATCTCCCCCACCGACACCGCATAACCGCGTGACCGGGCGCGGGTGATCTCCTCGCGTTCGCCCTCGACCGGCGGTTCCGCCGCGAGCAGCGCGAGCCCGGCCGAGCCGCGGCCGATCGGGTCCAGCTGGCCGCTGCGGAACGACACGTGCATCCGTGCCTGCCGCGGTTCCACGATCATCAGCATCCGCACCTGCTCGGCGTTCTCGCGGACCACCAGGTGCGCTGACGCGCGGCCGGCGTCCGAAAGCTCCTCCAGCACCGGGCGCGCGAGCGTGCGCAGGTCCTGTTCCACCGGCTCGGCCAGGCGCACGAGGCCGGTGCCGAGCGAGATCCGCTTGAACCGGTCGCGCCGGCAGAGGTGGTGCGCCTCCAGCGTGCGGACCAGCCGGTGCGCGACCGTGCGGTGCACGCCGATCCCGTCGGCGATCTCGGTCATCGTGAGCCCCTGCGGGTGCTCCACCAGCAGCTCCAGCACCTGAAGCCCGTGGCTCAGCGTCTTCGACGTCCCCGATTCGGACACACGACTCCCTTGACGACAGCTTGTCCGGCGACCTACTGTTCCTACATATCGCACGGTGCGTGCGAATATAGCACGTTTGCCGTTCGAGGCAACCACCCCGCGGATCGAGGTTCGGACATGAGCGAAGTCCCCGTCGAGGACGTGCTGGCGGTGCATCAGCTCTACGGCCGCCAGAGCCACGCCATCGACTCCGGGCAGGCCGCGCGCTGGGCCGCCACGTTCACCCCGGACGGGGAGTTCGTCTCGCCCAGCTACCCGGAACCCGCCGCGGGCACGGCCGCGCTGACCGCGTTCGCCGAGCGGTTCCACGCCGGGTGCGTCGAGTCCGGCGAACGGCTGCGGCACGTGGTGTCCACCGTGGAGGTCCAGTTAGGACAGTCCGAGGACGCCCTGCGAGCGCTCGCCTATCTGCAGATCGTCGGGACCCCGGAAGGCGGTTCCCCGCGACTGCACCGGCTCACCGTGCTGGACGACGAACTCGTGCGCACCGCGGAAGGCTGGCGCGTGCGCCGCCGCACCGTGCACCGCGAACCCTGAGAAACAACGAGGAGAAAACCCAGATGACCACTCTCGAGCCCACCGGCCCCGGCCGGGTGCTGCACCAGCCCGCGACCGCGCGCTACCCGGAGATGCCGGGCAAGGTCGCCGTGGTCACCGGCGCGGCCCGCGGCATGGGCGCGCGTTTCGCCGCCGGTCTCGCCACGCGCGGGGTGCATGTGGTGGGCGGCGATCTCGACGCCGCCGCGATGACCGCCACCGCCGACGACCTCACCGTCGCGCTGGCCGCCGAGTCCGTTGAGGACAAGCCGGGCCGGATCGTCGCGTCCGCTGTGGACGTCACCCGCGCCGAGGACCACGTCGCGCTCGCCCAGCGCGCGATCGACGAGTTCGGCCGCATCGATTTCTGGGTCAACAACGCCGGGATCTTCCCGTACGCCGAGGTTCCGGACATCACGCCGGAGCAGATCCGCTCGACGCTTTCGGTGAACGTCGAGGGCGTGCTCTTCGGCGCGCAGGCCGCCGCCGCGCGGATGGAACCGGGCAGCGCGATCGTCAACATGGCGTCGGTGTCCGCGGTCCGCGTGCGCAAGGGCCGCGCGGCGTACTGCAGTTCGAAGGCCGCGGTCGCGCACCTCACCGAATCGCTCGCGGTGGAACTCGGCGACCAGGGCATCCGGGTCAACGCCATCGCCCCGGGCTACATCGACACCGAAATGACCCGCTGGATCCAGGACGACGCGCCCGCGCTGGCGAAGGCGCTCGACGCGGTGCCGCTGCACCGGATCGGCTCGCCCGAAGAGGTGTGCGGCGTGCTGCTGTTCCTGCTTTCGGACAGCTCGCGGTACGTCACCGGGCACAGCCTCGCGGTCGACGGCGGCTCCCGGCATGTCTGACGCCACCGAAGCCGTGCGCTACCCGGACGTCGTGCTCGTGACGGGCGCGGCGAACGGGATGGGCGCGCAGCACGCCCGTGCGCTCGGCGAACGCGGCGTGCACGTCTGCGTCGCGGATTTCGCTGGTGCGGACGAAATCGCCGACGAGATCCGCGCGGCGGGCGGGGCGGCGACTCCGTACACCATGGACGTTGTCGAGCCGGCACAGTGGACTCGCGTGCTCGACCGGATCCGCGCCGAGCACGGTTCGCTCGGCGGGCTCGTGAACAACGCCGGGATCTCGCGGCGGCTGGAATTCCAGGACACCACCGCCGAGGTGTGGGACCGGGTGCTCGCGGTGAACCTCTCCGGGCCGTTCCACGGCATGCGCGCGGCCGCGCCGCTGATGCGCGATTCAGGCGGCGGTTCGATCGTGAACATCTCGTCGATCTCCGGCCAGATCGGCTACTTCTCCCCCGCCTACTCGGCGAGCAAATGGGGGTTGACCGGACTGTCGAAGTCCGCCGCGGGCAATTTCGCGAAGTGGCGGATCCGGGTCAACTCCGTCCACCCGGGACTGGTCGACACCGGGCTGCTGGCGGGCGCGGACGCGTTCGTCAAGTCCGCTGTGGACAGTGTGCCCGCCGGAAGGATGGCCGACCCCCGGGAAATCACCGACACGGTGCTGTTCCTGCTCTCGGACCGGTCCACCTACTTGACCGGAAGCGAGGTCACTGTGGACGGCGGTCTCGTCTCCAACGGTCTCTACCATCGCATTCTCGCCGAAACCGGAGGTGATCTCGGATGAGCGTCGACGCTGACGTCGTGGTGATCGGCGGGGGCGGCGCGGGCCTCGCCGCGGCGGTGTCCGCCGCCGAGCACGGGGCCTCGGTGATGCTGTTCGAGTCGGAGAAGGAACTCGGCGGCTCGACCCAGCTGTCCGCGGGCATGCTCACCGCCGCGGGCACGAGTGTCCAAAGTGCACTGGGCATCGAGGACACGCCGGAACGGTTCTTCCAGCACTACCTCGACCTCAACCAGTGGCAGCTGAAACCCGGACTGCTCAAGACTTTCTGCCGCGAGGCCGGTCCCGCCGTAGAGTGGCTGATCGGGCTCGGCGCGGAAATCCCGGCAAAGGTGTCGCACGACGCGCACACCCCGGGATTGACGCGCGCGGGCGTCGAGGACGTCTGGCGCGGGCATGTGCCGAAGGACCAGGGTTACGGCCTCGTCCAGGTGCTCGACCGCGCGCGTCGCAAGGCCGGTGCTGAAGCGGTGCTGAACACCCGGGTCGAACGGCTGCTCGTGGAGGACGGCCGGGTCGCCGGTGTAGTCGCCGACGGCATCGAGGTCCGC
Organism: Amycolatopsis sp. Poz14; assembly: GCF_006704225.1. Taxonomy (NCBI): domain Bacteria; kingdom Bacillati; phylum Actinomycetota; class Actinomycetes; order Pseudonocardiales; family Pseudonocardiaceae; genus Amycolatopsis; species Amycolatopsis sp. Poz14. Next base: position 4,176,377 of record NZ_JACLHD010000001.1, on the reverse strand, counting down.
GCGAACTCGGTGATCGTGACCAGCGGCGGGTTCGCCCAGGACCCCGCCCTGCGCTCGCGGTATTACCCGGACGCGGACGCGGCGGGCGAGGATCTGTTCGTCGTCGCCGCGCCCGGCTCCCGAGGCGACCACTTCGCGTTCGGCGAGCAGGTATCCGCCTCGATCACCGGCGAAGGCTGGGGGCTGCTGCTTCCGACCGCGTATTTCCAGCGCCTGCACCACTGGCAGTCCGGTTTCCCGCCGCGCTCGCGCGTGCTGGTGAACGCGCACGGCCGCCGGTTCATGGACGAGGACGCGTCGTACGCGGTGTCGAGCGGCATCATCTCGGCGCAGGACGGTCCAGTATGGATGGTCTTCGACGACCGAGCGCGCCGCGATCTTCCGCCGGGCTACGCACACTGGAACGCCGAGTACGTACTGTCCGAAGCGGACGCTGGCCGTACTCTGCGGGCCGACACGCTGGAAGAACTGGCAGGCAAGATGAACGTGCCGGCCGCCGCTCTCCAGGCCACTGTGGACAGATGGAACACCCAGCTCCCCATCGGCGAGGACCCGGAGTTCCTGCGGCACGAAACGCTGTCCGCCAAGGGCGCGGCCGAACCGCCCGCGAAAATCGCCACCGGACCGTTCTTCGCCGCGCGCACCCTGCCCGCCGAACTGGTCTGCACGCACGCCGGGCTGGAGATCGACTCCAGTGCCGCGGTGCTCGACGCCCGCGGCGACCGCGTGCCCGGGCTGTTCGCCGCGGGCGAGGCCGGGGCCGGAGTGCTCGGCTTCCGCTACGTCGGCGGCGGCAACGCGGTCGCCAACGCCGTCACCATGGGCCGCATCGCCGGTCGCTCCGCCGCCTGATCCTTCAGAGTTACTGCTCACCGTCGAGGAGAACCCCCATGTCCGTCCCCGCCGCAGCCGCCACCACGGCGGACTCTCCGCTGGCCAGACGCACCGTCCGCAAGGTCGGCGTCCGCGTCATGCCGATCGTCCTGCTGCTCTACATCTTCAACTACATGGACCGGGCGAACATCGGCTACGCCCAGCTCGGCATGGCCAAAGAGCTCACCATCACGGCCGCGACCTTCGGCGTCGCGTCGGCGATCTTCTTCCTCGCCTACGTGGTGTTCGAGGTGCCCAGCAACATGATCATGAAGAAGGTCGGGGCCCGGCTGTGGCTCAGCCGGATCGCGGTCAGCTGGGGCATCGTGACCGTGCTGACCGGGTTCGTCGCGAGCGTGACGCACCTGATGATCGCGCGGATCCTGCTCGGCATCGCCGAGGCGGGCCTGTTCCCCGGACTGCTGCTGTACTTGACCTTCTGGTTCCGCGGCAAGGAACGCGGCCGGGCCATCGCGACGCTCGCGCTCGCGCAGCCGATCGCGCTGATCCTCGGCAGCCTGTTCGGCGGCTGGATCCTCGACCACGTGCACTGGTTCGGGATGAGCAGCTGGCAGTGGGTGTTCATCCTGCAGGGCGCGCCCGCGGTGCTGATCGGCCTGCTGACCTTCTTCTACCTGCCGAACAAGCCCGCCGACGCGAAGTTCCTGACCGCCGAGGAAAGCTCCTGGCTGCAGGCCGAGATCGACCGCGAGTACGTGCCGGAGGAGAAGGAGACGTTCCTCGGCCAACTGCGCGCGGTGCGCGACGGCAAGGTCCTGCTGCTGGCGATTTCCAACCTCTTCATCGCCTGCGGCCTGTACGGGCTCACGTTCTTCCTGCCGCTGATCGTGAAGCAGCTCGACCCGAAGTACTCCTCCACCAACATCGGCCTGCTCGGCGCGATCCCGTACGTCGTCGGCGCGGTCGGCATGCTGCTGCTCGCCCGCAACTCCGACCGCACCGGCGAGCGCAAGGGCCACGTGATCGCCACGGTGCTGGTCGCGGCCATCGGGTTCTTCGGCGCGATCCAGTTCAAGACCGTGCCGGCGTTATCGCTGATCAGCCTCTCGCTGGCGGCGATCGGCGTGCTCGGCTACCTCGCGCCGTACTGGGCGATGGCCGCGCGCGTGCTGTCGAAGGAGCACACGGCGGTCGGCCTGGCCGCGATCAACTCGATCGCCGCGCTCGGCGGGTTCTTCGGGCCGTACGCGATCGGGCTCGCGGCCACCGAGAGCGACGTGACGATCGGGCTGTACTTCCCGATCGGCTGCCTGATCGTCGCCGCGGCGATGCTGGCGTTCCTGAAAGTGCCGCGCGACGCGGGCGCCCGCCTGGCTCGTCCGGTGAAGTAGTTTCGAGTTTGATTATCCCGGCGGCGCGGTTACAGTGCTGTCCATGCAGGACCCCGCCGCGCCGCCGGACCCGGACTCGCTCGACTTCTGGTCGTTCATCGCGCTGGCCAACCGCAGGCTGGCCGACGAGTTCGGGTTCCGCCACCAGCTGGCGACCGAGGTGCTGCTGACCCTGAACCGGGCGTCGAACCTGGTCACCTACGACCTCGAATCCGCCGTGCACCGGCCGCGCGGGCGGTCGTGGTCGGCGTTCCGGGTGCTGTTCGTCGTGTGGCTCGCCGGGCCACTCGAACCGTCGGCCGCCGCGCGGCTCACCGGCATGAGCCGGGCGGCGGTCTCGAATCTCGCGAAGACCCTGGTCAGCGAGGGTTTGCTGACCCGGACGCCGGGCGAGACGGACGGCCGTTCGGTGCGGCTTTCGCTCACCGAGGCCGGGCACGCCGAGATGCTCGAGGTGTTCGAGGCGCAGAACGAACGCGAGGCCGGGTGGGTCGAGGTGCTCACCGAGGCCGAGCAGCGCGTGCTGGTGATGCTGCTCGACAAGCTCATCTCCGGCCGGGCGGGCTTCGCGACCCGCCGCTAGCCCTTCCCCTGGTCCAGCTCGGGGACTAGGCTGGTCGGAAAGTAGTACATACTTTGATTACTTCGCGCCGAGGAGGCGACCCATGGCCTACTACCGCAGCGCGGGCAGCATCCCGCCTAAGCGGCACACCCAGCACCGCACGCCCGAAGGCGGGCTCTATTCCGAGGAGCTGATGGGCGAGGAGGGCTTCTCGTCGGACTCGTCGCTGCTGTACCACCGCGGCATCCCGTCCGCGATCGTCGACGCGACGCCGTGGGAACTGCCGGACCAGACGCTCACCGAGAACCGGCCGCTCAAGCCGCTGCACCTCAAGCTGCACACGCTGTTCCCCGGCCAGGAGTGGAAGAGCGCGGACGTCGTGAACAACCGGCGGCTCGTGCTCGGCAACGGCGACGTGCGGATCTCCTACGTCGCCGCCGGCGAGGCTTCCCCGTTGTACCGCAACGCGATCGGCGACGAATGCGTGTACGTCGAGTCCGGCGAAGCGGTCGTCGAGACGGTGTTCGGCGCGCTGCCCGCCCGCACCGGCGACTACGTGATCCTCCCCCGGGCCACCACGCACCGCTGGGTGCCGAAGGGGCCGGAACCGTTGCGCGCCTACGTGATCGAGGCGAACTCGCACATCGCGCCGCCGAAGCGGTACCTGTCGCGCTACGGCCAGTTGCTGGAGCACGCGCCCTACTGCGAGCGCGACCTGCACGGCCCGGCCGAGCCGCTGGTCGTCGAAGGCACCGACGTCGAGGTTCTAGTGAAGCACCGGGGTTCACGCGGCGTCGTCGGCACCCGTTACGTCTACCCGACGCACCCGTTCGACGTGGTCGGCTGGGACGGCTGTCTCTACCCGTACACGTTCAACGTCTCCGATTTCGAGCCCATCACCGGCCGCGTGCACCAGCCGCCGCCCGTGCACCAGGTGTTCGAGGGCAACAACTTCGTCATCTGCAACTTCGTCCCGCGCAAGGTCGACTACCACCCGCTCTCGATCCCGGTGCCGTACTACCACTCCAATGTGGACTCCGACGAGGTGATGTTCTACTGCGGCGGGAACTACGAGGCGCGCAAGGGATCCGGCATCGGACAGGGCTCGATCAGCCTGCACCCCGGCGGCCACAGCCACGGCCCGCAGCCGGGCGCGGTGGAACGCTCGCTCGGCGCGGAGTTCTTCGACGAGCTGGCGGTCATGGTCGACACGTTCCGCCCGCTGGAGATCGGCGAGGGCGGCCACGCGAGCGACGACCCCGGCTACGCCTGGACCTGGGCAGGACGGGGACCGCAGTCGTGACCGACGCACTTACCCGCGGCCTCCTGGACGACGCGGCGGTCTTCCCGCCCGGCCTCGCGCCGCTGCCGGACGCCGTCGCCGCCCACGACCGGCACACCGCTTCGCCGTACGCCGCGATGGTCGGCCCGCTGGTCGTCGCCGCGTCCGGCTTGGCGGAACTGGCTGAGGTCGTCGCAGGCCGCGAGACTCCGTTGCCGCTCACCGTGACGCTGCCCGCCGGGCCGGGCGGGATCGCCGACGTGCTCAAGGCGGTCGACGGGCTCCCGGTGTCGGTCGAATCGCTGGAAATCGCGGTGCCGCAAGGAATGACTGTGGACGAGTTCCTGTCCGCAGTGGACGGTTGCCCGGTGCCGGTCGCCGTGGAGATCCCGCGCGACGAACGCCGGGTTCCGTTGCTGCGGGCGCTTTCCGGCACCCCGCACAAGGCGAAGTTCCGCACCGGCGGCACGTCGGCCGAGTACTACCCGGACGAAGCCGAACTCGCCGCCGCGATCCGCGCGACCGCCGAGGCGGGCGTGCCGTTCAAGGCAACCGCGGGCCTGCACCACGCGATCCGCAACACCGATCCGAACACGGGATTCGAACAGCACGGTTTCCTGAACCTCTTGCTCGCCGCCGAAGCGGTCGACCGCGGTGCCGAGGACGAGGAAGTCGTTGCCCTGCTTGCCGAACGCGACGGTGCCGCGGTCGCCGACCGGATCCGCGCGCTGGCCCCGGAACGCCTGGCGGCGGCGCGCGCTAAGTTCACCTCGTTCGGGACCTGCAGCATCACCGACCCGCTCACCGAACTGACAGACCTAGGCCTGATCGGAGCCCCCGCATGACCGTGCTCGACATTCCCGCCGGCTCCCCCTTCGGCGTCGAAAACCTGCCGTACGGCGTCTTCTCGGCAGGCGGCGGCAGTCCCCGGGTGGGCGTGCGCGTGGGCGAGCACGTGCTGGACCTGTCGATCGCCCTCGGCGACGAGGTGTTCGCCGAGCCGACGTTGAACGCCTTCATGGCGCAGGGTTACGACCGCTGGGTCGAGGTCCGCACGCGGCTGCAGACGCTCGTGACCGGCGAGGTGCCCGCCGAAGCCGTGCACGCGGTCGCCGACGTCAAGCTGCACCTGCCCATCGACGTCGCCGATTACGTGGACTTCTACGCCTCGGAACACCACGCGTCGAACGTCGGCCGGCTGTTCCGTCCGGACGCGGAACCGTTGCTGCCCAACTGGAAACACCTCCCGGTCGGCTACCACGGCCGCTCCGGAACGGTCTACGTGTCCGGCACCGACGTGGTCCGCCCGAGCGGCCAGCGCAAGGGCGAGGACGGCCCGGTCTTCGGCCCGAGCACCCGCCTGGACATCGAAGCGGAACTGGGCTTCATCGTCGGCGCGGGCACTCCGGCCAATACCCCGATCTCGCCGGACGACTTCCCTCGCCACGTTTTCGGCGCGGTCCTGCTGAACGACTGGTCGGCCCGCGACATCCAGGCCTGGGAGTACGTGCCGCTGGGCCCGAACCTGGGCAAGAGCTTCGCGACGTCGATCTCGCCGTGGGTGGTCCCGGTGCTGGCGCTCGCCGAGGCCCGGGTGCCGCTGCCCGGCCAGACCTCGCCGGAACCCCTGCCCTACCTGCGGGAATCGTCGCCGTGGGGCTTGGACATCACGCTCGCCGTGGAGTGGAACGGCCAGGAGGTGGCGCGCCCGCCGTACCGCGAGATGTACTGGTCCCCGGCCCAGATGCTGGCCCACCTGACCGTCAACGGCGCCTCCGCCCGCACCGGCGACCTCTACGGCTCGGGCACGATCTCCGGCGCGGACCCGGCGGAACGCGGCTCGTTCCTGGAACTCTCCTGGGGCGGCCGGGATCCGCTGACCGTCAAGGGCGAATCCCGCACCTTCCTCCAGGACGGGGACGAGGTCGCGATCACCGGCGCCGCCACCACGAGCAGCGGCGCGAAACTGGGCTTCGGCGAGGTCCGGGGGCGCATCCTTCCCGCGCAGTAACCAGCGCAACGTACGTGAGGGGCCCCTGAGGGAATCAGATTCCGTCAGGGGCCCCTCGCGTACGTCCCCAATGCCACATTGGGTGCATCTGACGCACCCAATGCGGCATTCGGTGCGTCTCACGCACCCAATGCCACATTGGGGCGCTAGCCCGGCCACCCCACCGCAGCCAGTGCGCCCAACCCGCCAACGCACCCACACTCCCCCGCACCCCGATACAAAGCCGAAACGCGGCGCGGGGGTGCTTGTCAAGGCATCTTTCCCGCCTTGACAAGCACCCCCGCGCCGTCGTCACAATCAGGCTTCGGGGCGCCCCGACCGCAGCTACTCCGCGACCGGAGCCCCAGTCTTCTCCCGCACCTCGTCAAGAGAAACCCCAGGCGCCAGCTCCACCAGCTTCAGCCCGTCGTCGGTAACGTCCAGCACCGCCAGATTGGTGATGATCCGGTTCACCACTCCGGCCCCGGTCAACGGCAGCGTGCACTTCTCGACGATCTTCGGCGTCCCGTCCTTGGCGGTGTGATCAGTAATGATCACCACCCGGCGGGCCCCGGCGACGAGATCCATCGCCCCGCCCATCCCCTTGACCAGCGCACCGGGCACCGTCCAGTTGGCCAGGTCGCCGTTGGCGCCGACCTGCAGCGCCCCGAGCAGCGCCAGGTCGATGTGCCCGCCGCGGATCATCGCGAACGACTCCGCGGAGTCGAACAGGCTGGCCCCGGGCTGCAACGTGACCGTCTGCTTGCCCGCGTTCACCAGGTCGGGGTCTTCCTCGCCCTCCCAGGGGAACGGCCCCAGCCCGAGAATCCCGTTCTCGCTGTGCAGCGTCACCTGCACGCCGTCCGGAATGTGGTTCGCCACCTGGGTCGGAATCCCGATCCCGAGGTTCACGTAATCGCCGTCCCGCAGTTCGCGAGCCCCGATCGTGGCCATGTCGTCCCGAGTCCAGCTCACGCCGACGCCTCCTCACGCACGCGCACGGTCCGCTTTTCGATCTGCTTTTCCCGCGCAGTCGCCTGAATCAGCCGCTGCACGTAAATTCCCGGCGTCGTGATCCGCTCCGGATCCAGGTACTCGTCCGAAACCTGCTCGGCCTCGGCGACGGTCACCTTGCCGCAGGTCGCGACGAGCGGGTTGAAGTTCCGCGAGGCGTACCGGTAGATCAGGTTCCCGGCCGGGTCCGCGACGTACGCGTGCACCAGCGAAAGGTCCGCGACGATGCCGCGCTCCTGCACGTAGGTGACGCCGTCGAACTCGGCGTGCGGCTTGCCCTCGGCGATCGGCGTGCCGACGCCGGACTTGGTGTAGAACGCCGGGATCCCCGCGCCGCCTGCCCGCATCCGCTCGGCGAGCGTCCCCTGCGGGGTGAACTCGACCTCGACGGTCCCGTCGAGGTACTGCTGCGCGAACAGCTTGTTCTCGCCCACGTACGACGCGATCACCCGGCGCACCTGCCGGTTGTCGAGCAGAATGCCGAGCCCGGCCCCGTCGACTCCCATGTTGTTCGAGACGATCGTCAGATCGCGCACGCCCGAGTCCCGGACCGCCTCGATGAGGTCGTTCGGGTTCCCGGTGAGGCCGAAGCCCCCGACCGCGATCGTCAGCCCGTCCTCGAGCAGCCCGTCGAGGGCCTCCGCGGCGCTGCGGTACTTCGTCGGCACGGCATCCTCTCCACTTCGTTCGGTGAGTGGTCAGTCCCCGCATTCCACCCAGCGCAGGGGAAACGGGTCAACCGACACGCCGGGATCCCCGGCAAACCTCTCGCGCACCGAACACCCGCGCCCGATGCGTCCACTGAGCGGACGTACCCTCGTTCCCGTGCCCCCCTCGCCTCCCGACCACGTCGTAGGACGGGTGTCCGCGGTCCTGCGCGCATTGTCCGCCTTCCGCGACGGAGCGTCGACCTCGCAGCTGGCGCGCCAGTGCGGCCTCGCCCGGCCGACGGTGCACCGGCTGCTCGCGTCGCTGGCCGCCGAGGGCTACGTCGACCGCGACCGGCAATCCGGCCGCTGGTACCTGGGCCCGGAGTTGTACCTGCTGGGCGAGGCGGCCGCCCCGCGCTACGACGTGACGCAGCAGGCGCGCGCGAGCGTCCACCGGCTGGCCGCGGCGACCGGGGAGAGCGCGTTCTTCTCCGCGCGCCGCGGCAACGAGACGGTCTGCCTGCTGCGCGAGGACGGCGACTTCCCGATCCGGTCGTTCGTCCTGTACGAGAGCGCCCGGTTCCCGCTGGGCGTGGTGTCGGCGGGGCTGGTGGTGCTGTCGATGCTGCCGGACCGGGAGGTCGAGGAGTATCTGTCCACAGTGGACCTGACGGCCGAATGGGGCCCGGCGCACCGGGCGGAGGACGTGCGGGCCCGGGTCGCGCGGACGCGGGAGGACGGGTACTCGACCAACCCCGGACTGGTGGTCGAAGGAAGCTGGGGGATGGCCGCGGCGGTGTTCACGCCCACCGGGGAGCCCGCGTGGGCGTTGACGCTGACCGGGGTGGAGTCGCGGTTCCGGGCGGAACGGCGGGGCGAACTGGGGGCGTTGCTGCTCAAGGAAGCGCATGCGTTGACGAACTTGCTTCGGCAGCCCTCGTGAGCGGCCAGCCGCTCACGAAGCAGTAGCGGCGTTCTCCGCGTCGTAAGCCGCTCGCGCGGCCGTCACCTGGTCCATGTTCTGGCGGGCCCAGCGGTCCAGCAGGTCCAGCGGTTCGGCGAGGTTGCGGCCCAGCTGGGTGAGCTCGTACTCGACCTTCGGCGGGATCACCGGGTACGCGGTGCGGATCAGGATGCCGTCGCGGACCAGGCTGCGCAGGGTCTGAGTGAGGACCTTCTGCGAGATCCCGTCGACGCGCTTGCCGATCTCGGTGAACCGCAGCGGGCCGTCGGTCAGGGCGCCGACGATCAGCACCGTCCACTGGTCGCCGATGCGGTCGAGCAGCTGGCGCGTCGGGCAGTCGCGGTCGTACGGGTTTCCGAGCACGGCGGCCTCCTCACTCTCCGCAAGAGAGTAACACTCCCCCGGGCCGGCAGGCTTTACCGAACCCGAACATTCGTCCCACACCCCTCGTACACCCGCGCGCGACGGTGGTCTCCAGAACACCGACGCAGGAGGACGAGAACGATGCGAGGAACGAAGCGGCTGGCACTGGCGGGCTGCGGGATCGCGGCCGGACTGCTCGTGGCCGCGCCGATCGCCAGCGCCGACACGCAGGCGCCGGCCCCGGCTCCGGTCACGCTGAGCCCGCAGGAGGTGCAGCAGATGTGCACGGCCTGGGTGCCGAAACTGCACAAACAGGCCCAGAACCTGACCAACCGGATCAACGGCGGGCCGGAGGTTTCCGGGTCGGTCGCGAATCTCAAGGCACGCGCGAACGACGCCCGCACGAAGGGGCACACCGCGCAGGCCGACCGGCTGCAGAAGCGGGCGGACAAGCGGCAGAGCCGGATCGGGGAGCTGGCGAACGCGACGAAGCAGCTCGACGCGTTCACCGCGGCGCACTGCCAGGCGCCGAAGTGAAACGGCTGATCGCGATCGCCGCCGCGGCCGCTGTCGTCGGGCTCGGCTGCGTTGCGTGCGACGACAGTTCGGCGCCGTCGTCGGGGGCGGCGCCGGACGGCGACCTGAGCAGCATCCAGTCCACGCTGGACTCGATCCAGTCCGACATGGCGGGCGACGGGCAGCGGTGACCCGCGTACCGTTTCCCCCGACGTAGCCGGCCGGAGGAACGGGAGCCCGCATGGGGTCAGCTGGCCGCGGTCTCGTCCTCGTCGTGGAGGACGAGACCGCGATCGCCGAGCTCGCCGCGCTGTACCTGCGGCGCGACGGGTTCGGGGTGGAGGTCGAGCCGGACGGCGCGAAGGCGCTCGAGGCGATCCGCCGGCTGCGGCCGGTCGCCGTGGTGCTCGACATTGGACTGTCCGGAATGGACGGCATCGAGATCTGCCGGGCGCTGCGCGCGGCGGGCGACTGGACGCCGGTGCTGTTCGTGACCGCCCGCGACGACGAGCTGGATCGCTTGCTGGGCCTCGAAATCGGCGCGGACGACTATCTCACCAAACCGTTCAGCCCTCGCGAACTCGCCGCCCGCGTGCGGACTGTGCTGCGCCGCGCGTCCGGCGGTCCGGCCACGACACTGGCTTGCGGCGGCGTGCGCATCGACGTTCCCGGCCGTCGCGCTTGGGCAGGCGAGGCGGAGGTCACGCTCACCTCCACGGAGTTCGATCTGCTCGCGTACCTGCTGCGCCACCCCGGCCAGGTGCTGTCGCGCGATCAGCTCCTCAGCGCGGTCTGGGGCTACGCCGCGGCGGCCGGTACCCGCACGGTGGACGTGCATGTCGCGCAGCTGCGGGCAAAACTAGGCGACGACAGTCCTATTCGGACAGTCCGGGGAATCGGCTACGCGGCGGACGCCGGATGAAAACCACGCTCGCGCTCCGGATCACCGTGGTGTGCCTGGCAGTCGCCGGGATCGCGGTGCTCGTGGCCGGGCTGGTCGCGTCCCGGCTGGTCCGCAGCACCGCCGATTCGGTGCTGCAGCAGTCGTTGCGGGATCAGGCGGACGTCGTCGCCGGACAGCTCGACGGCACCAGCATCGGCAACCGGCTCGCGATCGGCAAAGTGGCCGCGGTCGTGCGGGGGCAGGGCATCGAGGTCGTCGTGCACCGGGTCAGCGGCCAGAATTCCGGGCAGGCGACGGCGGTGCGCGCGGCGGAACGGGCCGGGCTCACGTCCGGAAAGGACCGTTCGACGCGGGTCACGATCGGCAATGTCGACTACCTCGTGGAGGTGCGCCCGGTCGGCCCGGAAGTCGCGTTCGCGCTCGTGCAGCCGGTGCGCAGCGCCGAATCCACGCAACATGCGTTGCTGCGCAACATCCTTCTGGCATTGGGCATCGGGCTTTTGGTCGCCGCCATCGCCGGATACGTCTCCGGTCGCTTGCTCGGCCGCCCCCTGCGCCGCGCGGCCGCCGCCGCGGGCAGCCTCAGCGCGGGCCGGCGCGACGTCCGGGTTCCGGTCGAAGGCCCAGCCGAGGTCGCGCAGGTCGCGGGCTCGTTGAACGAGCTCGCCGACGCGCTGGCCCGCAGCGAATCCCGGCAACGGGAGTTCCTATTGTCGGTGTCGCACGAACTTCGCACCCCGTTGACCGCGGTGACCGGTTTCGCCGAGGCGATCGCCGACGGAGTCGCGGAAGGCCCGGACGCCCGCCGCGCCGGCGAGACGATCCACCGCGAGGCCCAACGCCTGGAGCGGCTCGTGTCCGACCTCCTGGAACTCGCCCGCCTCGGCGCCGACGAATTCCAGCTCGACCTCGACGTTTTCGACTTCGCCGCGCTGGTCCGGGACTGCGCGGAGGTGTGGCAGCTGCGGTGCGCGCGCTCGGACGTCCCGCTGACCGTCCAGACGCCTCCGGGAGCCGCGATGGTCACCGCCGACGCCCGGCGGCTGCACCAGGTCGTGGACGGGCTGGCGGAGAACGCCCTGCGCGTCACGCCCGCGGGTGCGCCGATGGTGTTCGCCCTGGCGGTCGCGGACGGCCACGCCCACCTGTCGGTCCGCGACGGCGGGCCGGGGCTGGCGCCGGAGGACTACCCGGTCGCTTTCGAGCGCGGCGTGCTCAATGCGCGGTACCGCGACAGCCGCCCGGTCGGGTCCGGCATCGGGCTCGCGCTGGCGCACGGGCTGGTGACGCGGATGGGCGGGACGCTCACGGCCGGACCGGCGCCCGAAGGTGGGGCCGCATTTACGATCACGCTGCCATTGGCTTAGTTCACGCACCAGCAGGCCGCCGCCATCTTCGGCTGCGCTGCGTTCACCATCACGCTGCCGCTGGCCTAATTCACGCACCAGCAGGCCGCCGCCATCTTCGGCTGCGCTGCGTTCACCATCACCCTGCCACTGACCTAATTCACGCACCCGCTGGCAGCCGTCATCTTCGGCTGCGCCGGGGTGCCCGCCGGAGGGGTCGGCGTCGTGGTCTCCGCGATCGGCCGCACCACCCCGCCGCTCGATGACGGGTGGACGGTGCCCGGGTCGGAGGTTCCTCCGGATGCCGCGGCGTCCGGCGAGCTGATCTGCGTATGCACGAATTGCCGCACCTGCGCCGGATCCACCTTCACCGCGTCGCCGTCGGACGGGGTGGCCAGCGACAGGCTCTGCACCGGGATCGTGCCGAAGGAGATCGCGCCCGAGCTGAGGCCGTGCAGTTGCTGGGCGAAGCTCAGCAGGTTCCAGCCGTGGTCGAGCGTGACCGAACCTTCCAAAGCGTCCACCAGGGACGAAAGCCGCGCCGGATCGGCGAAGGTGCCGGAGCCGAGGACGGTTTTCGCCATCGCCGACATGAACGCCTGCTGCCGCGCGATCCGGTCCAGGTCGCCGTTGGGCAGGCCGTGCCGCTGCCGGACGAAGGCGAGCGCTTGCGTACCGGAAATGGTCTGCGTCCCGGCGGGGAAATCCGCGCCGGAGAAGGAATCGTGCACCGGGGCCTTCAGGCACACCTGCACCCCGCCGACCGCCTGGCTCAGCGCGGCGAATCCGGAGAGGTTGACCGCCGCGTAATGATTGATGGTGAGCCCGGTGAGTTTCTGCACCGCGGCGATCGCCGATTTCGCCCCGGCGGCGTCCGCGGCGACTTCCAGTTCCGGGCCGCTCATTCCTTGCTGCGCAAGCTTTCCGCGCTGATCGGCCCGCGCGCGACTGTACGCCGAATTGATCTTGTGCTTGCCGTATCCTGGAATGTCCACATAGGAATCACGGGGGATCGAGATCGCGGTGGCCGCCGCGCCGCCGACCGGGACGTGCACCACGATCATCGTGTCGGTGGTGTTGCCGCCGTCGTCTCCCCCGCCCGCGTGCAGCGCGTCGAGCACGTTCTGCGGCAGCGGCGTCCCGTCCGGTTTGGTGCGGGAATCGAGACCTACCAACAGAATGTTCTGCGCGACGGTGAGCGGTTCCCCGGCCGGGGTGTCCGGGACCTGCGCGGACGGGGCGATGACGTCCGCGGTGACGAGGCTGGTGTCCAGCCGGTGCAGTTGCGACCACGCGAATCCGGTGGCGCCCAGCACCAGGGTGGACACCACCCCCAGCACCGCACGGCCGCCGATCCGGCGGCCCCGGGACGTGATCAGCACGGCCGGTTCCTCGCTTCCCGGGGGACGGATTTCGACCCCCGCGTTCGAGGATCACCGCGTTAGCTGGGAATAGCCTGAGAAACCTGTCGCGAACATGTGATGCTGCCCGTTCGGCGGAGCGCCCGGCGACAGCCGGTATCCCTTCGGGCACCGGGAGTTCAGCGCGGCATGCGCCGCCACACCGCACGCGGCACGAACCGCATCGCGGCGAACACCAAGCGCAACATGCCGGGCACCCACACGACTTCCCGGCGGCGGCGCAAGGCGGCGACAGTCGCGTCGGCCACCTGATCGGCGGTGCTGGAGAACGGCGCGGGAGACATTCCTTCGGTCATCCGGCCGATCACGAAGCCCGGGCGCACGAGGAGCAGGTGGACGCCGGTGCCGTGCAGCGCGTCGGACAGTCCCGAGGCGAACCCGTCGAGGCCCGCTTTCGCCGAGCCGTACACGTAGTTCGCCCGCCGCACGCGAATCCCGGCGACCGACGAGAAGACGACCAGATTTCCGGAACCCTGAGTGCGCAACAGTTCCGCCGTGTGAGTGAGTACGGACACCTGTGCGACGTAATCGGTGTGCACGATCGCGGTGGCGTGCGCGGCGTCGGTCTCGGCGCGGGCTTGGTCGCCGAGGATGCCGAACGCCAGCACGACCGTCTCGAGCGGTCCGTGCTCCTTGATGACGCGCTCGAGCAGCGGACGGTGCGCGGAGAGGTCGTCGGCGTCGAAGTCCTCGGTCGCGACAGTCTCCGCGCCCGCTTCGCGCAGGGCGGCGGTCTGCTCGCTGAGGTCCGCGCCCGGTCGCGCGGCCAGCACGAACCGCTTCGCTCCCCCGCGCGCCAGCCGGACGGCCACCGCCGTCCCGATCTCGCTGCGTCCGCCTAGTACCAGCACCGTTCCGCTCACGGTGGGTGAGTCTGCCAGCCCGCTCCCCGGGCAGCACGAGGTGCCCTGATTCACAAACTGCAACTTTGCAGACTCTGCAAGATCTGGCTACGCTGATCAAGTGCCCTCCCCCGGACTTCGCGAGCGCAAGAAGCTCGAAACCCATCGCACGATCGCTCTCGCGGCGCTTCGGCTGATCGACGAGCGTGGTCTGGACCAGGTCACCGTCGACGACATCGCCGCCGAGGCGGGCGTGTCCGCGCGCACGTTCTTCAACTACTTCCCGGTCAAGGAAGACGCCGTGCTGCTCGCGTACGCCGACCACGCGGAGCGGGCAGAGCAGACGATCGCCCGGTTCCTCGCGCAGCCGGACGGGATCGACGCGTTTCCCGCGTTCGTCGCGACCGTCCGGGAAGACCTCGCCGACATCGAGCGGGACCGCGACGAGTGGCTGACCCGGCTGCGGATCATCCACGGCGACCCGTCGCTGCTCATCCGCGCGACGACGCTCAACTCCGGCTCGCGCGATCCGATGATCGCGGCCATCGCCCAGCGCTCCGGCACCGACGCGGAGAAGGACCTGTTCCCGTCGCTGCTGCTGGCCGTGGCGGGCGGAGTGCTCAACACCTCGCTCAGCCGGTGGGCCGCCCGCGACGGCGCCCAGCCGCTGCTCGAGATCTTCGACGAGGCCGCCGCCGCCGCTGCCGCCGGCCTGCCCGACCCGCGCTGACCCCTCCCGAGTCCGGAAAGGACTGTCCATGTCCGTGTCCACCGCGGAATCTCCCGCGCCTTCCCCGGCGATGAGCCACCGGCAAGTGCTGCAGGCGATGTCCGGCCTGATGATGGGCATTTTCGTCGCCATCCTCGCGTCCACTGTGGTCGCGAACGCGCTGCCGCGGATCGTGTCCGAGCTGGGCGGCAGCCAGTCGTCCTACACCTGGGTCGTCACCACCGAACTGCTCGCGATGACCGCGACCGTCCCGCTGTGGGGCAAGCTTTCCGATCTGTACAACAAGAAACTGCTGATCCAGCTCTCGCTCGGGCTGTTCGTGGTCGGGTCGCTGGTGGCCGGGTTCGCGCAGAACATCGACGTGCTGATCCTCAGCCGGATCGCCCAGGGCATCGGCGGCGGCGGGCTCACCGCGCTCGCCCAGGTGATCATGGCGGCCATCGTTTCGCCGCGCGAGCTGGGCAAGTTCTCCGGCGTCTTCGGCGCGGTCTTCGCGGTCGGCACGGTCGCCGGACCGCTGATCGGCGGCGTGCTCGTGGACACCTCGTGGCTCGGCTGGCGCTGGTGCTTCTTCCTCGGCGTGCCGTTCGCGCTCGCCGCGATCCTGTTGCTGCAGCGCACCCTGGACCTGCCGACCCTGCGCCGCGAGGTGCACGTCGACTACCTCGGCGCGTTCCTGATCATGCTCGGCGTTTCGACGCTGCTGGTGTGGTCGTCGCTGGCCGGCTCGACCTTCGCATGGGGCTCCTGGCAGACCGCGGTGCTCGTGCCCGCCGGCGTGCTCGTGCTGGTGCTCGCGGTGTGGGTCGAGTCGAAGGTGCGCGAACCGGTCGTGCCGCTGAAGCTGTTCCGCAACCGCACGGTCACGCTCGCCACCGTCGCGAGCTTCCTGGTCGGCGTCGCGATGTTCGGCGGCACCGTGTTCCTGTCGCAGTATTTCCAGCTGGCGCTCGGCAAATCGCCGACGGTGGCCGGGCTGATGAGCCTGCCGATGATCTTCGGCCTGCTGGTTTCGTCCACGGTGTCCGGCCAGCTGATCAGCCGCACCGGCAAGTGGAAGCCGTTCCTGCTGCTCGGCTCGGTGCTGATGGCGGCCGGGCTGGGCCTGCTCGGGCTGATCGACGCGCACACCTCGCTGGTGGAGCTGAGCCTGTTCATGCTGGTGCTCGGCGTCGGCGTGGGCATGCTCAACCAGAACCTGGTGCTGGTGACGCAGAACGACGTGCCCGCCGCCGACCTCGGCGCGGCGACCTCGACGCTGTCGTTCTTCCGCAGCCTCGGCGGGTCGATCGGCGTGAGCGCGCTCGGCGCGGTGCTGGCCAGCCGGGTCGGCACGCTCATCGCCGACGGGCTCGGGCCCGCCGCGTCCGCCGGGTCCGGCAGCGGCGGGAAGGTGCCCGACCTGGCGCAGCTGCCCGCCCCGGTCGTGACCGTGATCCGGGAGGCCTACGGGGTCGCGACCAGCGACCTGTTCCTGATCAGCGCGCCGATCGCGCTGCTCGTGGTGGTCGCGGTCGCGTTCCTGAAGCACCTGCCGCTCAAGACGAAGAGCGGGCTGGAACGGCTGGCGGACGAGGCCGCCTGAGCTACCGTTGCCCGGGTGACCAGCGACGAGGAGTTCGGCGCCCTGATCGAACGGCACCGGCGCGAGATCCGCGTGCACTGCTACCGGATGAGCGGTTCGTTCGAGGAGGCCGAGGACCTCACGCAGGAGGCGTTTCTCCGGGCCTGGAAAGGCCGCTCCGGCTTCGCCGGGCGGGCGAGCGTGCGGACGTGGCTGTACCGGATCGCCACGAACGTCTGCCTCGACGCGCTCGCCCGGCGGCCGCGGCGGGTGCTGCCGGACGAACTGGGCCCGGCGGCCGACCCGGCGGGCGAGATCTCCGCGCTCGACGTGCCGTGGCTGAGCCCGTTCCCCGATCTGCTGCTCGACCCCGCGGCGCCGGACGACACCGGCGCCGCGGTCGTCGAACGGGAAACCATCGAACTGGCGTTCCTCGCCGCCATCCAGTTGCTCCCGCCGCGGCAGCGGGCCGCGCTGATCCTGCGCGACGTGCTCGATTGGTCCGCAAAGGACACTGCCGACCTGCTGGGCACTTCGGTGGCCTCGGCGAACAGCGCGCTGCAACGGGGCCGGGAGACGTTGCGCGCCAAGCTCCCCGCCCGGCGCGCCGAGTGGTCCGCTCCGGACAGCACGACCGCCGAGGAAACGGCGCTGCTGCGGAAGTTCATCGCCGCCTACGAATCGGCGGACGTGCAGGCGGTGGCCGCGGTGCTCAGCGAGGACGCGCGTGCGGTGATGCCGCCGTACTCGTTGTGGTTCGACAGCCGCGATCGGATTCTCGGCGCGCTCGGACCGAGTTTCGATCCGCGGTCGCCGTACTACCGGGGCAGTTTCCGGATGGCGCCGGTGCGCGCGAACCGGCAGCCCGCGGTCGCGACTTATCTGCGCCGGCCCGGCGAATCGGTTTATCGCGCTTTCGGCGTCAGCGTCCTCACCGTGCGAAACGGACTGGTCACGGCGATGGCCGCGTTCGAAACGGCGGTATTGGCACCCTATGGACTCGCCGAAACGTTCGAAGAATGCCGTGCCGATGATTGCTGATCCGGCCACAGCCACGGCGGAAACCGCTCGCCCCGAGCAGATCGGCGGCGGACCGTGTCCGCCTTCTTCCGGCCGGATCAGCAAAAACGCCCGGGCGGCGATCGCAAGTGCTGCGATCGCCGCCCGGGCGCAACCACCGAGTTCCGGGCTTTGCGGCCGGTCGTGGTGGGGGAAACTGCTGGCGCCCTCGCCGCCGGGAAATGGTCACCGGCTCGCGGTCAGGCGACTCGATGCCGTGCGGCGGCGGAGCCGGTTCGCACCAGCTTCCGGCGCTCCAGCTCGGTAGTTCCCCCGAAGATCCCGTTGCCGAGACCGTTGTCGAGAGCATAGGAAAGGCATTCCGCGCGGACCGGGCATCGCGCGCAGACCGCCTTGGCCTTCGCGACCTGCTGCGCCCCCGGACCCATGTCGGAAATCGGGAAGAACAGTTCCGGGTCCTCGTCCTGGCACGCCGCGCGGGCGAGCCAGCTGGTGGCCGTGAGTTCCATTGTTGCTTTTCACCTCCTGTCCTCATTGTCGAACCGTGGTCAACCGACTTCTCCGCGCGCACGGGCACGCCATGCCTTCGGAGGGTGTTCGGTGGGCTTTTCGGCCGAACCGCCCCGGGCCGCGAAGGACCCGGCGGACGACCGGCTTTCCAAGTTACCACCGATCACCGCCCGCGCGCGAAATTTCGATTCAGCTCACATCGCGGACGCGGTTGGCGGCGGACGTGCTACGGCCCCCGCGCCGGGCGCTCTCCGGGTCCGGAGAGTCCGGGTTTTCCTTTTCCGCGCACCGTTTCCCCCTTCCGCCGCGTCCGAGGCCGGCCTGCCCGTCCGACCCAGGTACCCGCCCGCCCCGGGGTTAACCACATTTCCGTGACCGGATCGTTACATCCCACGGGCGCGCCACCGCACCTGTTCGACAAGTGCGGGATCGGAAGGGGGTGCGCGTGGCGGGGTTCGACGGCTTCTTCCGGGGCGAATTCCCTCGCCTCGTGGCGTTCCTGTGCGCGGGCGGGCTCGGCCCGGCCACCGCGCGCGAGGTGGCGGTGGAGGCGTTCGTCCAGGAAACCGGGACGTGGCCGCCGCCGGGCGACCCGCGCGTCGCGGTGCGGCTGACCGCCGTCCGGCTCGCCGCCGAGCAGACGTGGTTCGACGGCGGCGCGCCGTCCGCGGACCCGCCGGGCGACCGGCTGACCTCGGTCGTGGAGCGGAACGCGCGCGGGGTCGAACTGCTTTCGACGCTGCCGGAAACCCAGCGCACGGTGCTGACCTGGTCGCTCAACGGGTTTTCGCCCGCCGCGATCGCCTCCGCGCTCGGCATGGCGGGCACCACAGTCCGCTCGAATCTGCGGCACGCGCGGGAACGGCTGAAGCACCGGCTCGGCCTGGCCGGGCGCGAGGAGGCGCTGATGACCGAGCTGCGCGAAGCCGAAGCCGCACTGGTCAACGCGCTGCGCTCGGCGCTCGACGTCGAAGAAGCGTTGACCCGGGTGAAAACCGAAGGGACCGCCTTGGCCGCGCCGCGCGTCCCGGCCGGCCGGTTCGGCTTCGACGGCCCGGTGCGTGCGGCGGTCGAGGGCGATCCGGACGCGGCGCAGGACCTGCTCGCCGCGGTGCAGCCGTTGATCGTGCGCTATTGCCGGGCCCGGCTCGGCGGTGCCGACGCATATTCCTCCGCGGACGACGTGGCACAGGAAGTCTGCCTCGCGTTGCTGTCCGCGTTGCCCGGTTACCGGCATCAGGGGCGGCCGTTTCTGGCTTTCGTTTACGGGATCGCGCAGCACAAAGTGGCGGACGCGCACCGGGCGCACGCGCGCAACCGGACCGAAACGGTGGCCGAGATGCCGGAGGCGGTCGATCTGGCCGACGGGCCGGAGGAACGGGCGCTGCGCGCGGAGCTGAACCGGCAGCTGGCTCGGCTGCTGCAGTTGCTGCCGGAGCGACAGCGGGAGATTGTGTTGCTGCGCATAGTAGTCGGGCTCTCTGCCGACGAAGCGGCCGAAGCGGTCGACTCCACCCCAGGCGCGGTACGGGTGGCGCAACACCGTGCGCTGCTGCGGCTCCGCTCAGCTCTCGAACGACGCCGCTGACCCGATCCGCGCCACCACGAACTCCGCCAGCGCCGCCACCGGGCCCTCGCTGCCGTCTCGCGACAACAGGATGAAATCGACGTCGCCCGGATCCGGCAGGCCGAGTTCGGCGGGCAATTCGACCAGGTCGGACGGCACCAGGCTCCGCGCGTGCACGGTGATCCCGAGCCCGGCGGCCGCCGCCGCGCGCAGGCCGGTCAGGCTCGAGGTCTGGCAGGCCGCCCGCCATTCCAGCCCGGCGCGCTCCAGCGTTTCCACCGCCAGCTGCCGGGTGACCGACGGCATCGGGTACTGCACGAGCGGCACCGGGTGGCCGGGCGTGAGGTCCGTCGCCGCCGAGCCGATCCACACCAGGGGTTCGCGGCGCAGCAGCCGCCCCGGGCCGGGCGCGCCCGGGCGGCGTTTGCCGAGCACCAGGTCGAGGCGGCCGTCGGCGATCCGGCGGGCGAGCACATCGGACAGTTCCACGTGCAGTTCGACGTCCACCAGCGGATGGCTTTCCCGCAGCCGCCGCAGGATGTCCGGCAGCTCGCCGAGCGCGAAGTCCTCCGACACCCCGAACCGGACCCGGCCGCGCACCTGCGCGCCGCGGAAATGCCGGGCCGCGCGGTCCTCGGTGTCCACAATGGTCTGCGCGAACCCGAGCATCGCCTGCCCGCGCGCGGTCAGGTCGACCGCGTGCGTGTCCCGGGCGAACAGCAATCCGCCCGCCTCGGACTCGAGCCGCCGGATGTGCTGGCTGATTGTGGGCTGCCCCACACCGAGACGCCTCGCCGCCGCCGTGAAGCTGCGAGTTTCCGCCACGGCAAGGAAAGAACGGCACAACCGCGGATCCAGCATGCGTCACATCTTATCGGCTTTCACAATGACAGTCAGTACGGTCATCGGGGTTCCGAATGACCGTCGGCGACGGGAGAATGACCGGGAAAGGAGATCCACCGTGCTCGCTTCGTTCGCCCGCCCCGTCTCGGCTTTGCTCGCCAAGCTGCGGATCGACCCGTTCATCGCCCTGATCCTCGTCACCGTCGGCATCGCCTCGCTGCTGCCCGCCTCCGGCGCGGTCGCGACCGGATTCGGCGTGGTGACGAAGATCGCGGTCGGTCTGCTGTTTTTCCTTTACGGCGCAAGGCTTTCCAGCCAGGAAGCGGTCGAGGGGATGCGGCACTGGCGGTTGCACGTCACGGTGCTCTGCGCCACTTTCGTGCTATTTCCGTTGCTGGGGCTCGCCGCGTCGTTCCTCTCCCCCGGCCTGCTGACCTCGCCGCTGTACACCGGCGTGCTGTTCCTCTGCCTGCTTCCGTCGACCGTCCAGTCGTCGATCGCGTTCACCTCGATCGCGAAGGGCAACGTCGCGGCGGCGATCTGCAGCGCGTCGCTGTCCAATCTGCTCGGCATCGTGCTGACGCCGCTGCTCGTCGCGCTGCTGCTAGCCACCGACGGCCCGGGCGTGAGCGGTTCGGCGGTGCTGGACATCGTGCTGCAGCTGCTGGTGCCGTTCGTCGCCGGGCAGCTGGCGCGCCGCTGGATCGGCGGGTGGGTGCAGCGGCATTCCGCGCCGCTCAAGATCGTCGACCGCGGTTCGATCCTGCTGGTGGTCTACACCGCGTTCAGCGAAGGGATGACCGAGGGCATCTGGCACCAGCTGGACGTCGGCCCGCTGCTGGCGCTGGTCGCGGTCTGCTGCGTGCTGCTGGCGGCGGTGCTCGCCGCGACGAGCGGCGGCGCGCGGCTGCTCGGGTTCGCCCGCGCGGACCGGATCACGATCATGTTCTGCGGGTCGAAGAAGAGCCTGGCGAGCGGCCTGCCGATGGCGACGGTGCTGTTCGGGCACGCCGAGGTCGGGTTGATCGTGCTGCCGCTGATGCTGTTCCACCAGATTCAGCTGATCGTGTGCGCGGCGATGGCGCGCCGGTACGCCCGGCAGGAGGCCGCGCAGGAGCCGGGGGAACTGGCCGCGGTCGGCTGACGTTGACCGGGCGCCTCCGGGCCCGCCAGGATCGGTCCCCATGCGGGAACTGGTGTACGTCTCCGAGGCCAAGCTCAGCCAGTTCGAGAGCCAGGGGCTGAACAAGCACCTGGCCCGGGCGTCGGAGGTCGCCGGGAAGGTCCCGGGCGTCGAGCTTCGCGTGAACCTGTCCGGCCGGGCCGCCCATCCGGGGCTCGACCGGGCGGTCCGGAAGATCGGGACCTCCGCGCGGTGGTACACCGACGACGAGCTGGTCCCCGGGCAATGGGTGCAGTTCGAGGCGCGGCTGAACTACCGCGTCGTGCACGGCGGAAGCCACGGCGGACAGTCCGCCGCGCTGCTCTTCTGGGAGCCCGCGAACGGCGACGAGCCCCGGCTGCTCCTGCACGGTTCGCCGGAGCATCTGGTCGGCACGCGCAAGACCCCGCCCGCCGAAACGATCGGGCTGCCGATCTCGCACAGCGGCGGGATGGCGGATTTCCTCGACGAGCTGACCGGGAAGTCGTTCTCGCAGGCGCTGCACTTCCTGCTCGGGGACCTGGACCGCCGTACGCCGCCCGAGCTGGCGGGCTGGATGGCGGGGTACGCGCGCCTGACGGCTGATCTGGCCGTCACGAACACCCCGGCCCATTTCACCCGGGAGGAACGCACTCCGCCGACCCGGGTGGTGCTGGCCAGTCCGCTGTATGTCGAGTACACGAGCGCGCCGGAGCCGGGCTGACGGGAAATCCGGTGGAGCCGCGCCCGCGTCCGCGGCTACTGTCGCCCGACCAGTGTCGGCTAGGCGAGGACGTGCCGTTGTACATCGCGTGAGGCATCCCAAGCTCTGATCCCGTCGCGCGCCGCGCTTGAGCGTCGCGCTTCTTCGTGCTGCGGAATTCTCACTGGAATCGGTGTACTCCTGTGCTCTTTCACTGGACAGTCCTGCCCACTTGCCTGCCGCTCGTCCGGCGGCGCTGCCATACGTGCTCGTCCGGGCTTTTCCGGGCGGACGGCAAGTTCCGGGTCAACGCCAACCACAAACTCGTCGACGCCTGGCTCCTCGTGCTCTGCACCGGTTGCGGGGAAACGGCGAAACTCACCGTGTTCGAACGGGCGAAGGTGCGCTCGGTCCGGCCGGATCTGCTGGACCGCTTGCACCACAACGATCCCGGCCTCGCCGCCGAACTGCTCCAGGACCCGGTCCTGCGACGGCGCAACCGCGTCGCGCTCGACTGGGAGGGTGCCTGGCGGCTCGACACGGGTGGTCCGGACCACTTGGACCAGGACGCGATCGACGTCTCGGTCGGCTTCGCGGCCCGGATTCCGGTCCGCCCGGCTCGGCTCATCGCCGAGGGCTGCCGTCTGCCCCGGGCTGAGGTCGAGCGGTTGCTCGCCGAGGGGAAGGTCGTATCGGGAGTCCGGCTGAGCGGCAAGCTCTCCGGCGACTTCGCCTTCACGCTCAAGTACTGACCGCCGTGCGGGGAACCCTGATTCTCGCGGGTTCCCCGCACGGAAGGGTCGGCGACGTCCGTCCACAACGGACATCGCAAGTCCGCCCGCGATTTCCGCTCGCATGAGCGCGAACCGCGAACGCGGGCAGCAGCCAGTGCCTGAACGGGCAATCCGCGGCGGCCCCGCACCTCCAGGGGCCCTTCGCGGCTGATCGCGGAGGCGGCGTCCGTCCACAGAGGACCGCGCAAGTCCACTCGCGATTCCCGCTCGCATGAGCGCGAACGGCGAACCAGGGCAACGGCGGTGCCTGAACGGGCAATCGCGCGTAACCAGGTCCCGCGGAAAGCGTTGCCGCCGCCCGCGCCCCCCGGGTGGAGGAGCCCCTTGCCCCGCCGTCCGCGCACTGGTGTTCAGAAGGGAACAACGCGGCGACAACCCGTAGACCGGCGCTTACCGTAAGTCCGCAGTCTCCCCGTGCTCTGTCGTATCGGCCGAACGAAGGGCATCCGCGGCGACATCGGCGGTCTGGCATGCCAGTCCGTCATATCCGGAGAACCCGACCAGAGGAGAAAGCATGGCTTCGCAGGACGGCGCCCGCGTCGACACCAGCGTCATGCGCAAGGGCGCGCAGACGATCAGCGACACCGGGCAGAACATCACCGGGGTGAACCAGAAGGTCGACGGCACCATGCAGACGCTGTTCGGCACCTGGCGGTCGGACTCGGCGAACGTGTTCAACCAGGCGATGGGCCAGTTCGACCAGACGGTCCGCAAGATCGTGCAGAAGCTGGACGAGCTCGCGCAGAACGTGCAGACCTCGGCGAGCGAGTACGACAGCCGGGACTCGGACAACACCTCCACCGCCCACAACGCCGCGACGGTCATCGGCGGCGGCGGTCTGCAGGGCTTCTGATCCCCTTCCTTCCCACGAAAGGACATTCCCATGGCTTTGGGCCAGTTCCAGATCAGTTTCGCCACCATGCAGGACACCGTCGGGCAGGCGAAGCAGCAGTCCAACCAGATCACCGAGCTGCTGGACCAGATGAAGGCCGTCATCGAGGGCCAGCGCGAAAACTGGACCGGTGTCGCGGCGGACATGTTCCACGAGACCTACAACTACTGCCACCAGGCGGCGCTCACGCTGCCGCAGGCGCTCGACGCCGCCGCGCAGACCCTCGGCCAGATCAACGAGGGCACCTCCAACACCGAGGGCAACAACGCCAAGCGGTTCGCCGCCAACTGACGCCGCCCGCCTCGCCGCAACTGACCAGAAAGGAGGGTGAACGGCCATGGTCGCGCCAGGTGACACGAACTACGGGATGAACAACGATTCGCACACCCATCAGAAGACCTCGGACGACGGGAAGTTCCACAGTCCGGGCGACCAGACCCCGCCGGACGTGAAGAACGAGTGGATCCCGCCGGGCGACGTCGGCAAGCCGCCGCCGGTGCCGGGCGGTTCCGAGCATCCGGGCCGAGGCGTCACCGCGGTCAACACCGAGGCGATGCGCACGTTCGCGAAGAACATGCAGGCGCTCGCGGACGGGCCGCTGAAGGACCTGCCGGCGAAACTCGACGGCATCCAGCTCAAGCCCGGCGTGTTCCTGACGGCGCAGAGCAAGATCTTCACGCCGATCCAGGGCACGAACGCGCTGCGGGACACCACCCGCACGGCGATCCACGACCTCTGCAAGGCGCTCGACGAGGTCGCGGACGCGGTGAACAAGGCCTCGAAGGCGTACGACAACGCCGACGAGGTCAACAAGATGTCCGCCGACGACTACAACCAGTACTTCAACACCGTCAGCGGGCACATCACCGGCGCCGGTCAGAAACCCTGACCGGACGGGCGGCGGTCTCTCCGGGTTCGAAGCGATCGAGGGAAGATGGCGGACGACAACAACACCCACGGGTTCACCTCGGACGACAACGGGGTCTGGCCCGACACCACGCAGACCGGCAACCAGAACACCACTGGTGACCCGTCGAAGGATTTCGACGGCCTGACGTGGAAGCAGATCGAAGCGGCGATCCTCGGCGGCGGTTCGCTGTCGGGCGGCCAGGACAACCGGGACAAGGCCTACGGCAACGTCAACTGGCAGTCGCTTCAGGACGCGGCCGGGGTGTTTCAGGAGACGCAGCAGAACCTCGCGATGGTCGCTCAGTCCATTCAGGACCAGACCGCCGCCCTCGCCGGACCCGACGGTCCGTGGAAGGGCGACGCCGCGACGAAGTTCAAGGACATGATGACCGCGCTGGGCAACAAGTTCTCCGATCTGGCCGACCGGATCGGCGACGGCGGCGGGTCGAACAACGTGCCGACGAACCTCGTCAATTCCGCGGCCTATCTCAAGTGGGCGCAGGACACGATCCGCTACATCGACAGCTATTACGCCAGCCAGGTCCTCGCCCAGGGCAGCAAGTACCACCTCAGCGACGGGCGCGCGTACATCTCGCAGTTCCCCGAGGCCGTCGAGATGATGACCAACGACATGCGCAAGGTGGGCGGGCAGCTCGCGCAGAAGTACAACACCGTGCACGTCAACGCGGGCAAGACGACCCCGCCGCCGACCCCCGGCGGCGGTGACGTCAACACGCCCAAGCCTCCCCCGCCACCGCCTGCTCCGCCGCCACCGCCCACACCGCCGCCGCCTCCGCCGCCGGTGACCGCTCCTCCCCCGCCGCCGGCTTCTCCGCCGCCGCCTCCGGTGACGCAGCCGCCGCCTACCCCGAAACCGCCGCCGGTGTCCCCGCCTCCGGGCGGTGGCAACGGCACTCCGCCGCCGGTGAACAAGGCCGCGATTCCGCCGCCGCCGAACGGCGTGAACGGTCCGGGCGGGAGCGATGTGCCGCCGCCGATCAAGAACGCCATGGTGCCGCCTCCGCCCGGGGACGTGAACGGTCCCGGCGGGAACAACGTGCCGCCGCCGATCAAGAACGCTGTGGTGCCGCCTCCGCCCGGCGACCTCAACGGTCCCGGGGGCAACGGCACGCCGCCGCCGGTGAACGCTGCCTCCATTCCGCCGCCGCCCAACGGGGCCGGCGGGAACAACGTGAAGCAGCCGTCGGTCAAGCCGCCGGCCATTCCCGCGCCGCCGGGCGATTCGACGGGAGGGAACAACCTCAAGTCGCCGTCGATCCCGCCGCCGCCCGGGGCCTCGGGCAACAACCTGGGCGGGAACGTCAACCCGCCTTCGATCCCGGCACCGCCGGGCAGCTCGGGCGGGTCGGGGCACGTGAACCCGCCTTCGATCCCCGCCCCGCCCGGCAGCTCGGGCGGATCCGGGCACGTCAACCCGCCTTCGATCCCCGCCCCGCCGGGCAGTTCCGGCGGATCCGGGCACGTCAACCCGCCTTCGATCCCCGCCCCGCCGGGCGATGCCGGCGGCAACCTGGCGAACAACGCGCTCAACCCGGCGCATCTGCCGCCGGGCCTCAACACCCCGCCGGGCAACCAGACGCCGGGCGGCAGCGGCATCCCGATGATGCCGCCGGGCGGCATGGGCGGCGGCGGTGGGCTGAACACGCCGTCGGCGGAACGTCCGGACTCGTCCGGGCTGCTCGGCAACATCAAGAAACCGTGGGTGAGCCCTCCCCCGGACGGCATCGGCAACCCCGACGCGCACGGCGACACGCCGCCGCTCAGCTCGGCAAAGTGGGCTCCGCCTCCTGGCGCGAGCGGAGGCGTCGGCGGACCCAGCACCAACGGCCTCGGCGACGGCGTCGGCGGCCCCGGCGACTCCGGTCCGGGCGCGATCAAGGGCCTCGGCGAGAGCGATCTGCCGAAGATGCCGGATCCGGTCAGCAACCACGAGCAGGTCCCCGGCGGCGGAACCCCGCCGATGGTCCCGCCGGGCGGAATGGGCGGCGGGAGCGGCTTGAACACGCCCTCCGCCGAACGTCCGGATTCGTCTGGATTGCTCGGCAACATCAAGAAACCGTGGGTAAGCGCTCCCCCAGACGGGATCGGCAACCCCGACGCCCACGGCGACACACCACCGCTCAGCTCAGCCGAATGGGCCCCGCCGCCTGCTGCCATCGGCGGTCCGGGCGTCAACGGTCCCGGCGGCGAGGAACCAGCCGGGCCCGGAGTGAAGGGGCTCGGCGAGAGCAACCTGCCGAAGCTGCCGGATCCGGTCAGCAACCACGAGCAGCAGCTTCCGGCTTCGGGAACGCCACCGATGGTCCCGCCGGGCGGCATGGGCGGCGGCAGCGGACTGAACACGCCCGCCGCCGAACGCCCGGACTCCTCCGGGCTGCTCGGCAACATCAAGAAACCGTGGGTAAGCGCTCCCCCGGACGGCATCGGCAACCCCGACGCACAGGGTGACACGCCTCCGCTCAGCTCGGCCGAATGGGCCCCGCCGCCAGCTGCCATCGGCGGTCCCGGCGGCGAGGAACCAGCCGGACCCGGAGTGAAGGGCCTCGGCGAAAGCAACCTGCCGGAGATGCCCGACTCCGTCAGCAACCACGAGCAAGCCCCCAGCGGCGGGACACCGCCGATGGTCCCGCCGGGCGGCGGCAGCGGTTTGAACACGCCCGCCGCGGAACGTCCGGATTCGGCTGGACTGCTCGGCAACGTGCAGGAGCCGTGGACGGCCGATCTGCCCGGCGGCGTCGGCGATCCGAGCGCGTTCGGGGAGACCCCGCCGAGCGAAGCGGCGGACTGGGCGAAGAACCAGCAGCCTCAAGGGCCTGGCATGCCGATGGTCCCGCCGGGCGGTGCCGGTGGTGGAGCGAACACGCCCGCCGAACGACCCGACTCCGCCGGGATGCTCGGTGACGTCCAAGAACCGTGGGCAGCAAGCACGCCGGTGGGCATCGGAAATCCCAGCGCACAAGGCGAAACCCCGCCCAGCACCGCAACCAGCTGGGCAAACGACCACCAACCCGCCACACCCGTGGTCGTCGGGAACCCCAGCGCCCCAAGCACCACAGCCGGTTGGGCAAACGACCAGCAACCCGGCGGCATCGGGAACCCCGGTGCCCCAAGCACCTCAGCCGACTGGGCAAACGATCGGCAACCCGGCGGCGTCGGCAATCCCAGCGCCCCGAGCACGGCCGACTGGGCGAAGCAAGCCCAAGGACCGGGCACGCCGATGGTCCCGCCCGGCAATGCGGGCAGCGGAGCGAACACGCCTGCCGCCGAACGGCCCGACTCCGCCGGACTCCTCGGCGACGTCCGGCAACCCTGGACGCCAGCCGCACCGGTCGGCATCGGAAACCCCAGTGCACAAGGCGAAACCCCGCCCAGCACCGCAACCAGCTGGGCAAACGACCAGCAACCCGCCACACCCGTCGGCATCGCGAACCCCAGCGCCCCCAGCACCTCCGCCGACTGGGCAAACAACTGGCAACCCGGCGGCGTCGGGAACCCCAGCGCCCCGAGCACCACAGCCGACGGGGCGAACCAAACCCCGGGAGCCGCCATCCCGGTAGTCCCGCTGAACACCCCAGGCAACAGCACAAAGCCCCCAGCCGAACGTCCCGACACGGCCGAAATGCTGAGCGAGGCCCCGCAATCCTGGCTGCCGCAGTCCACTGTGGACACTCCGGCGAACACCGGCTGGGGAACCGCAGCAAACACCGAAGAGGAGAGCGTGCGGATCGCTGTGGTCCAACCCCTCGACCACGAGGACATCTCCGCCTGGGACGTAGGCACCGCCGACTTCCTCCCCGCTCTCCTGCCGGTCACCACGCCGGCAGAGGACCGGGCCGAGGAGATCACCACCGACCACGTCCAGCGCACCGACGAACCGTGGCGGCCCGACGAAGCGCTCGGAACCTACCAGCGGGTCCGCGGCGGACCGGCCGAAATCCTGCCTGACGAGCTGCCCACCTGCGGCGACGCACCAGAACCCCTGGAGCCCGAAGCGGACGCGGCAGAAGAAGAGACCGAGGAAGAAGAGGAACGCACCATGGCCGACCTGCTCCGGCAGGACGATTCAGCCTGGGGCAGGCATCGCAGCTCTCCGGGGGTGCTCGAATGAGCACGGAAACCGTCAAGCGGGGCCCGCGCGCGGCGGGTCCGGAAATGCCCGAAGGACAGGAAGAACTGCAGGAACCGCCCGTCATGGCGGAACCGGCGGCGCGCGATTTCAACTCGCTGCTGATGATGCTGCCGATGGCCATCGGGTCGCTGGTGATGGTGCTGGCGTTCTCCGGGGTCGCGGGCAGTTCGCCGTTCACCTACGTGATCGGCGGCGGCATGGGCGTGTCCATGATCGCGATGAGCCTCGGGCAGCTGTCCCGCGCGGCCGCCGAGCGCAAGCGCAAAATGCAGGCCGAGCGGCGGGACTACCTTCGCTACATCGGGCAGGTCCGCGAGCGGGCCCGTTCGACCGCCGAGGACCAGCGACACGCGGTGGCGTGGAACAACCCGTCCCCGGATTCGCTGTGGTCGCTCGCGATGGGGCCGCGGCTGTGGGAGCGCCGGATCAGCCATGAGGACTTCGCGCGGGTGCGGATCGGGCTCGGCACGCAGCAGTCGGCGCTCGAACTGGTGCCGCCGGTGACCAAGCCGATCGAGGACCTCGAACCGCTGTCGGCGATCTCGCTGCGCCGGTTCACCGAGACCTACCGCACGCTGTCGGGCATCCCGACCGCGGTGGGGCTGCGCAGCTTCACCAGCGTCGAGTTCGACGGCGATCCGGACGCGGCCGTCGGGCTGGTCCGGGCGATGCTCGCGCAACTGGTCGCCTTCCACTCGCCGGACGAGCTGCGGCTCGCGGTGCTCACCACGGAAGCCGCGCAGGCGCAGTGGGACTGGGTGAAGTGGTTGCCGCACAACAACCATCCGACCCTGCGCGACGCGGCGGGCCCGCTCCGGCTGCTCGCCGCCGACCACGACGAGCTGATGGACCTCCTCGGCCCGGACGTCGCCGACCGCGACGACCACGACAAGACCGTCGGGCCGACGACGACCGAACCGTTCGTGGTGGTCGTCGCGCATCTGGCGACGATCCCGGAGTCCTCGCGGCTGGTCGGCGCGGGACTGCGCAACGTCGTGCTGCTCGACGTCACCGGCACGCTCCCGGGCGGCCCCAAGGTCCTGCGGCTGACCACCAAGGACGATCTGGTGGAGTTCCCGGCGGGAAGCGGCGTCGGATCGGCGACCCGCGACGAGCTGTCGGTAACCCAGGTCGAGGGCCTCGCCCGGCTGCTCGCTC
This sequence comes from Amycolatopsis sp. Poz14, assembly GCF_006704225.1. Taxonomy (NCBI): domain Bacteria; kingdom Bacillati; phylum Actinomycetota; class Actinomycetes; order Pseudonocardiales; family Pseudonocardiaceae; genus Amycolatopsis; species Amycolatopsis sp. Poz14. Next base: position 4,146,317 of record NZ_JACLHD010000001.1, on the reverse strand, counting down.
CGAAAAGGACCAGCGGCACGCTGGAGATCGCCGATCAGCCGTTGGAAAGCGATTTCGGGCTGACCGCGTTGCTGGGCATCAAGGACGTGCACACCTTCGACATCCCGGGCCAGTGGCGGCCGAGGTCGGCGCAGCGGGCCCGGATGTCGGTGCCGATCGGCGTGACCGAGGACGGCGAGATCGTCGAGCTGGACCTGAAGGAATCCGCTCAGGGCGGGATGGGCCCGCACGGGATGCTGATCGGCGCGACCGGTTCGGGCAAATCGGAGCTGCTGCGCACGCTGGTGCTCGGGCTGGCCGCGACGCATTCGTCGGAGATCCTCAACTTCGTGCTCGTCGACTTCAAGGGCGGCGCGACGTTCCTCGGCATGGACCGGCTGCCGCACACCTCGGCGACGATCACCAACCTCGCCGACGAACTGCCGCTGGTCGACCGCATGCAGGACTCGCTCAACGGCGAAATGGTGCGGCGGCAGGAACAACTGCGCGCGAGCGGCTACCCGTCGCTCTACGAATACGAAAAGGCGCGCGCGGCCGGCGAACAGCTGGCTCCGATGCCGACGCTGTTCCTGGTGGTCGACGAGTTCTCCGAACTGCTGAGCGCCAAGCCGGAGTTCATGGAGCTGTTCGTCTCGGTCGGACGGCTGGGCCGCAGCCTCGGAGTGCACCTGCTGCTCGCCTCGCAGCGGCTGGACGAGGGTCGCATCCACCGCGTCGAAGGCCACCTGTCGTACCGGATCGCGCTGCGCACCTTCTCCTCGATGGAGTCCCGCAGCGTGATCGGCGCGGGCAGCGCCTACGAGCTGCCGCCGGAACCGGGCAACGGCTACCTGAAGATCGACACCACGAACCTGGTGCGGTTCAAGGCCGCTTACGTCTCCGGTCCGGTCCCCGCGGGCAACGGCGAAACGCACGTGGACGCCGCGCGCGTGAGCCGCGAGGTCGTCCCGTTCCGCACCGAGGCCCGGCCCGCCAAGCTGATCATCCGCGACGACGAACCGGAACCCGCCGAGAAACAGTCCGATGTGGACGCTCTCGAAGCCGCCGTGCCGGGCGGGCCGACGCTCGCCGACGCGTTCATCGACCGGCTGACCGGCGCGGGCCCGGCAGCGCGCCAGGTGTGGCTGCCGCCGCTGGCCGAATCGCCGAGCCTGGACTCGCTGCTGCCGAGCGTCACGCCGGACCCGGTGCGCGGCATGGCCGTCGCCGACCCGGCGCACTGGGGCAAGCTCCGGGTGCCGATGGGGATGATCGACCGGCCGTTCGAGCAGGTCCGCGAACTGCTGACGGCGGACCTGTCGTCGGCGGCCGGGCACGTAGCGGTGGTCGGCGGGCCGAAGACCGGCAAGTCGACGCTGCTGCGCACGCTCGTGCTGGCGCTGGCGATGACGCACACCCCGCAGGAGGTCCAGTTCTACGGGCTGGACTTCGGCGGCGGCGGGATCATGTCGCTGTCCGGGCTGCCGCACGTCGGTTCGGTCGCCACCCGGCTCGAACGCGACCGCGTCGTCCGGACCATCGAGGAAATCTCGCAGGTCATGGAAGGCCGCGAGACGCTGTTCTCCGAGCACGGCATCGAATCCATGGACGCTTACCGCGCGTTGCGCCGCAAGGGCCAGATCGAGGATCCGTTCGGCGACGTGTTCCTGGTGGTCGACGGCTGGTACAGCCTCAAGAACGACTACAGCGACCTGGAGCAGAAGATCGGCGAGCTGGCCTCGCGCGGCCTGTCGTTCGGCGTGCACGTGGTGATCGGCGCGACCCGCTGGTCGGAGATCCGGCCGTACCTGCGCGACCTGCTGCAGACGCGGTTCGAGCTGCGGCTCGGCGATCCGATGGAGTCGGAAATCGGCTCCCGCAAGGCGAAAACGGTGCCGAACCAGCCGGGCCGCGGCCTGACCCCGGACGGACTCCATTTCCTGGCCGGGCTGCCGCGGATGGACGGCAGCGGGAACACCGACGACCTCGCCGCGGCGGCCAAGGCGGTCGCCGAGGAGGTCCACCTGTTCTGGCCGGGCGCGCCGGCCCCGGCGGTGCGGCTGCTGCCCGCGAAACTGCCGATGGCCCAGCTGCCCGCGCCGGACGGCGACCTGCGGATCGCGCTCGGCCAGGACGAGCAGCGGCTGCTGCCGGTGTGGCACGATTTCGCGGCCACTCCGCACCTGCTTGCCTTCGGCGACAACGAAACCGGCAAGACCAACCTGCTGCGGGTCGTCCTGCGGTCGGTCCTGACGCGCTACTCGCCGAGCGAGGCGAAGATCGTGCTGGCCGACCCGAGCCGCCAGCTCGACGCCGAAGTGCCCGAGGCCTACCGCGTCGGGTACGCGACCACCACCGAGGCACTGCAGGAATTGGCGCAGCAGGCCAGCGTTTCGCTCACTCCGCGGGTGCCGGACCAGACCATCACCGCGGACCGGCTCAAGCGCCGCGACTGGTGGACCGGTCCCCGGTTGTTCTTCGTGGTCGACGACTACCAACTGCTGACCAGCGGCATGGGCTCGCCGCTGGAACCGCTGTTGTCCTTGCTGTCGCAGGGTTCCTACATCGGGTTCCACCTGATCCTCAGCCGCAGCACCTCGGGCGCGATGCGGGCGCTGAGCGACTCGGTGGTCCGCCGGATCTGGGAGCTCGGCAGCCCGGGCGTGGTGTTCTCCTACCCCAAGGAGGAGGGCAAATTCCTCGGCGAGGCGGCGCCGCGCCCGCTGCCCGCCGGACGCGCGCAGCTGGTCACCCGCCGCGGCGTGAAGCTCGTGCAGACCGCGATCGCGGAAGAAGAACGGGCCGGCGAGGGCTGGTCCCCGCTCGCGACGACCGAAGGAGGCGTGCGATGACCGCGTCGACCGGCGAACTGTGCCGGATCACCGTGTACGGGCCGCAAGGCAGGGCCGATCTGGCGGTGCCGATGTCCGTCCCGCTGACCAGCCTGCTGCCGGTGCTGCTGGAGCACACCGGCGGCCGCGACGACCTCGGCGAGGCCTGGGTGCTGCAGCGGCTCGGCGAGGAACCGCTCGACGCGTCCGGCACGCCGGAGTCGCTGGACTGGAAGGAGGGCGAGGAATTCCACCTGCGCCCTCGCGCGGATCCGTTGCCGGAACTGGACTTCGACGACATCGCGGACGGCATGGCCACCGCGGTGAGCCGCCATCCCGGCCGCTGGCGCCCGGAATTCAACCGCGGCCTGTTCCTCGGGTTCGCGATCTTCTCCCTCGTCGTGCTGGCCAAAGTGCTGCTTTACCCGGGTTCGTCCGGGCTGAGCGCGATCGGCGGCGGCGTGGTGTCGCTCGGGCTGCTCGTCGCGGCCGTGGCGACCGGGGTGCGTTCGGACGACAAGGCGCTGCTGGCCCTGCTCGGGCTCGGCGGGTGCGGGTTCGCGTTCCTCGCGGGCGCGGTCGCGGTGGCCGGGCTCGAGCCGGCGTTCGACCTCCAAGGCACGCCGATCCTGACCGGTTGCCTGGCCTTCGCGCTGGCCGGCGGTCTGGTGCTCGGCGGACGGGCCGCCTGGTCGCACGCCATCCCGTTCGTGCCGTTCGGCGCGGTGGTCGCGACCGGGCTGGCCGGGGCGATCTCGCTGTGGCTGCACCTCGGCGCCGGGTTCACCACCGAGCAGGCGGCCGGCCTGGTGTCGTTCGTGCTGGTCGGGCTGATGGTGTTCGCGCCGCGGATCGGCATCCGGTTCGCGCGCATCCGCGGTCCGCAGCTGCCGCGTTCGGCCGGCGAACTGCAGTACGACATCGAGCCGATGCCGGCCGCGCAGATGGTGCACCAGACCGGGTACGCCGACGGCTACCTCACCATCGCCTGCCTCGCCGCCACGGCCGTTTTCGTCGGCTGCTTCCCGTTCCTGGTCGGCCACGGACTGTTCCCCGCCCTTCTCGGCGGGCTGGTGTCCGCGGCGGTGCTGATGCGGTCGCGGGCGCTGCTCGGCGTGTGGCAGCGGGTTCCGCTCGCCGTCGCCGGCGCGATCGGCCTGGTGCTGCTCGGGCTGGCGCTGATCCAGCCGCTGCCCGCGCAGTGGCGGGGCGCCTGCCTCGCCGGGCTGTGCCTGGTGTTCTTCCTGCTCCTGCTGGCGATGCTGCGCCCGCCGCCGCGGCGGCTGCTGCCGATCTGGGGGCATCTGGCGAACTGGCTGGAAACGCTGAGCGCGGTGGCGATGATCCCGATCCTGCTGCAGCTGTTCGGCGTCTACGCGTGGGCTGTCGGGCTCACCGAATAAGCGAAGGAGAGGTGCCATGGTGCAGACGCAGAAGGACCACGTCGAGGCGTATTCGTTCCTGATCGGGCGGATGACGTCGGCGCTGGTGCTCGGCGACGCGAGCCACCTCGACGTGCCCGCCCGGCGGGCCTGGGTGGGCCTGCTGGTCGGGCTCGTCCTCGGGCTGCTGATCGCGGTCGGGTTCTTCGTGTACGGGCTGATCGCGCACCACACCGGCGGGGCGGCGCCCGCCGTCGGCCGCCGAGCCTGAGCGGAAGGAGGACAGCCATGGAACTCTCGCTGATCCGGCGCGACGACGGCGCTTTGGAGAAGAAGACCGTGGGCAACGCCCTGGTCGTGCACCTCGCCGAGGGGATGACCGGCGAGGCGCAGTCGCTCGCGCTCGGCGTCGCCGCCGATCCGGACCACGACCTGGTGGTCGTCGACCTGCCGGTGGATTCGCCGATCACGATGTGGGAATCGGTCGCCAAGGCGCTCCCCCGGCGCCGTCGCGGCGTGCGGCTGGTGATCGGCGGCCGTTCGCGCGAGACCACCGCGCTGGCCGGGCAGTGGCTGGCCGAGCGGATCAACCGCCCGGTGCTCGCGCCGGACGGGTCGGTGATCCCGAGCGCGGGCGGTGCCTTGTTCGTCCACGCCGGGCGCGGCGGCGGCTGGGTGCGGTTCCGGCCGGGCCGTCCGCCGACGTGGGAGGCGAAGCGGTTCCCGCGCCCGGCCTGGGATTCCGGGATCGCCGCCGAGCTGACCCCGACGAGTTCGCGCGGCGTCGCCGAACCGCTGCCGGGCGGCTTGTGGGTCCGTCCGGTCGGCTTCGACGCACCCCAGCGGCACCACCGCCGCGCGCTGATCTCCCGGATGCCCGCCCAGCACGACACCATGACGATCGTGCTGGGCTGCCCCGGCTGCCCGCCGCTGGCACTGGACGACGCGGCCCGGCTGTGGGTGCAGCTGCCGGAGAAGGTGCGGGCCAAGGCGCGGTTCGTCCAGTACGGCCCGATGCAGGTGCCCGGCGAGGCCGCGATCGGGCAGGCGCTGGCCGATCTGCTGGGCAAGCCGGTCGCGTTCTACGCGGGCGTGCCGGTCGGTTCGCCACAGCTGCCGACCCTGCGGACGGTGCTGTACGACGGACGGCTCGGCTGGCGTCCGTTCACCACCGAACTCGGCTACGAACCGGGCTCGGATTCCGTCTTGCCTGAGCTGCTGTCGCACCGTCCGCCGATCCACGGACTCGACCAGGTCTCTCCGGCGGTGTACTGGTACTCGCCGGACGCGGTGGTCGAGGTCGTGCAGTCCGGGCTGTTGGTGCGTCCGCCGCAGGACGGTCCTTCGTCGGCCGCGATCCGCGAGATCGGCCTCGATGCCGCGGTGCACAATCTGACCTTTGACGCGGCGGACGAGGGCTCGGCGTCGCGGATGCGGTTGCTGGCGGAGGATTTGCTGGCGCGGCTGGACGAGCAGACTCGCCGGATGAGCCGGGTGCTGCCTGCTGCCGCGCTGCTTGCGGAGCGTGCGCGGCCGCGGGTGGTGGCGCGGGCGTTGGACGCGATCGAGTCTGGGCATCCGGTGCCGGTGGTGGCTGCGCCTGCTCCGGCGGCTTATCTGCCTGCGGCTCCGGCGGCGTTGGGGATTGCCGCGCCGACGGAGGTTCCCGGGGCGATCGCTGCTCCGGTTGCTCCCGTTGCTGCTCCGGTCGCTCCGGTCGCTGCTCCGGCGGAAACTCCCGCCGAGCCCCCGGTCAAGGTCTCCGCCGCTCCTCCGGCCGCGAAGCCGCTCACGCACCTCGCCCCGGCCGACGTCGCACCGGCCAAGCCCGTCGAACCACCGGTCGCCAAGCCCGCGATTCCGGCGTCCACTTCGGACCAGTCGGAACCTCCGGCCAAAGCGGAGCCCGCGCCGAAACCGGCGAAAGCCCCGGCAGAGCTGCGTTTCCAGGAAACCCCCGGCGCGGAATCGACCGCGCTGCTGCCCAAACGCGGGGCCGACAAGGAACGCCAGTGGCTCCGTAAATCGCTCGGCGCGGAATACGGCCTGATGTCGAACACCGTCGCGCGGATCCTGTCCGAGCACCCGGGATTCCAAGGCGTGCTGTCGACGTCGTCCTCGGCAGAGGTGCTGACCGACGCGGTGGCGGTGCAGCTTTACCTGTCCCCCAAGGGATCGACGATCGACGCGGGACTGCGGCGCGGCGCGAACGGCCCGCACGTCCCGGTCGCCCGGTGCGTCGTGGCGGGGCTGAGCAGGCTGCCCTCGCACCGCGGCCCGGCGACCTTCGCCACCGAGCTGCCGCCGTCCGCGTGGCCGCTGCTGGACGGGCGGAAAGTGCTGACCGAATGGGGTTTCCTCAACGCGCTGACGCAACCGTCGTCCACAGTGGACGGGGAGACGGACGTGCTGGTGTGGTCGATCACCGGACGCCGCACCAAATTGCTGGAACCGAGCGAGGGCGGCGTCGAAAACCGCGTCCTGTTCGTGCCGGGGACCAGCTTCAAGGTGCTGGAAACGCGCAAACCGGCTGCCGGTGCGCGCGGCGCGGTGCTGCTGCGGGAGCTGACCGCGAGCGAGATCGACGAGACCGGCCGGGTGGCGAACGACCGGGCTTCGCTGGACGAGCTGGCCATGAATTCGCTCCGGCAGACGGTGCAGACGTGGGCGGAAGCGGGCGAGGACCTGGTCCGGACCGTGATGGACGAGCAGGCCGCGGAGCGGTTCGGGGCGCTCCCGGGCCTGGCGTGAGTGCGGAGAGGCGGAGACGATGAACCGACAGCTGCTCGTGGTCGGCAGCGACCGGCCGGGTGCCTTCGGAACCATCGGCGCGGCGCTGGCGCAGGCGCAGCCGGGGGCGACGATCAGCGTGCACCCCGGCCGGTACGAGGAAAACCTCGTGGTGGACCGGATGGTGTCGCTGGTGGCCGAACAGGGCGCGGGCACCGTGGAAATCGTGGCGAACACCGGGAGCGTGCTCGTCGCGAACGCCGAGGCGGTGCAGCTCAGCGGGTTCGTCCTCACCGGCGTCGACGACCAGCTGGTCACGGTGGACGTCGTGCGCGGCGAGGCGGCGCTCGACGGCTGCCGGTTGTCCGGGACCTCGTGGGCGACGCTGCTGGCCCGGTTGGAGGGCTCGCTCGCACTGCGGGGCTGCACGGTGACGAGCACCGGCGGTGCCGGGGTCGTGGTCGCGTCGCCGGTGCAATCGGCCATTGAGGACACTGAGATCGTCGACGCCGCGTCGTCCGGCGTTGTGGTGGCCGAGACCGGTTCGGTGCTGCTGCGCCGCTGCGTGGTGCAGGGCGCGGCGGGCAACGGGGTGTGCGTCAATGGCGAAGCGGTCGCGATTGTCGAGCAGTGCGAGATCGTCGGCGCGCAGAAACCGGCGATGGTCGTGGAGCAGCAAGGACGCGCGACGATCACCGGGCTCACCGTGCGGGACAGCGCGAATGTCGACCTGTACGTGACCAGTAAGGGCCGGGTTTCCGTTGCGTCGTCGCAGTTCCGTTCGGCGCCGATGCAGGCCGCGCACATCGCCGCGTCCGCCGAGCCGTTACTGCGCGAATGCGTGTTCGCCGGGGCGGGCGCGAACGCGGTGCAGGCCACCGGAGCCGCCGCGCCGCAGTTCGTGGACTGCACTTTTGAAGGCTCACCGGTCACGATCCTGGTCGACGACCAGGCGCGGCCGCGGTTCGAGCGCGCGACCGTGCGGGGCTCGACGCACACTGCGATGTCGGTCAGCGCCGACGCCGCGGTGACCGTCGGCGGGCTGCGGATGACGCCGGACAGCGGCGTCGGGATCGTCCTTTCCGGACAGTCCACCTTGGACCTCGCGGACGCCTCCATCGACACCGGCCGGGAAACCGGGGTGCAGGTCACCGAGGACGCCCGGCTGACCGTGGCCGACCTTCGAGTCGATTCGACCTCCGACAAGGCAGTCTCGTTCGCTAGCGGCGCGCCGTCCTCGGCGAAGTCGGTGCAGGTGCGCGGCGGCGGTCTGCACCTTGGCGGTACTGCGGAAATTTCCTTGCAGGACTGCGAGATCATTGATTCCACTGGGGACGGAATCACCGTCGGTACGACGCTGACCGCTTCCCGCTGCCGGGTGCGCAATGCGCGCGGCAACGGCGTGTACGTCGCTGCTCAGGCGTCGTTCACCGAATGCGAGATCCTCGGTGCGGGCGAGGACGGCTTCCACGTGGAGACCACCGAGCCCGTCAGCATCCGCGATTGCGTGGTCAACGACGCGTCGGGCGAACTCGTGAGCGGCGAGCACGCGGACGTGGACAACCTGAGCACCGATTCCGCCCGGACCGCGGAGCCGGTGCCCGCCAGTCCGCCGGGCGACTTCGCGACCGCCGACCAGACCGTGAGCGAGGCTGCCGGAGAGGTGCTCGAAGGCCCGCTGGGCGATCTGGAAGCGCTGGTCGGGCTCGCCGGGGTGAAGAAGGAAGTCACCGGCCTGATCAACCTGATCAAGATGTCGCAGATGCGCGAGCGAATGGGCCTGCCGATGCCGCCGATGTCGCGGCATCTCGTGTTCGCGGGCCCGCCCGGCACCGGCAAGACGACCGTCGCCCGGCTGTACGGCACGGTGCTCGCCGAACTCGGGATCCTGTCGAAGGGGCACATGATCGAGGTGGCCCGCCAGGACCTGGTCGGCCAGTACATCGGGTCCACCGCGATCAAGACGACCGAGGTCGTGGAGAAGGCCGTCGGCGGGGTGCTGTTCATCGACGAGGCGTACACGCTGAGCGCGCCGACCGGCGGTTCCGGTCCGGACTTCGGGCAGGAAGCCATCGACGCGCTGATGAAGATCATGGAGGACCAGCGCGATTCGCTGGTGGTGATCGTCGCGGGCTATTCCGAGCAGATGGAACAATTCCTGCAGTCGAACCCCGGTCTCGCTTCGCGGTTCACGCGCACCATCGAATTCCCGAACTACAGCGTCGACGAACTGGTCACCATCACGACCGGCCTGACCCGCAAGCACTACTACGAAATGACCGACGACGCGCTCGCCGCGCTGCGCGAGTATTTCGAACGGGTGCCGAAGAACTCGACGTTCGGCAACGGTCGTGTCGCGCGCAAGCTGTTCGAGGCGATGGTGAACAACCAGGCATCGCGGCTGGCGCTTTACCCGCCGTCCAAAGACATCGAGCTGAACCGCCTCACCGCCGACGATCTTCAGGCCGAACTGGCGCAACTTCCTTCCGCCGCGAAGTCAACGGTTTCGGTCACCGCCGATCCCGCTGCCGCAGTTTCGACCAGCGCGGGCTGGAAACGCCTCAGCGGCTTGGTCGGTCAGAAATCGGTGCGCGAGAACGCCGAACGGCTGCTGCTCAAACTCGGCCGGCTCACCCACGAACGGCAACCGCTCGGCCACCAGGCCAACCTGGTGATCAGCGGCAAACGCGGCACCGGACGGTCGGAGTACGCGAAACTGTACGCGCAAATCCTCTCCGAATTCGGCATGGCTCCGATGGGCCAGCTGGTGCACCGCAACCTCGCCGAAGAGCTTTCCCCGCAATGGCCCGGCCAAGCCGAACACCTCGTCCGGGCCGCCGTGGAGGACGCTTCCGGCGGCACCCTGGTCGTCGACCTGGACGGCGACTGGGACACCTCGCCGCACACCCCCGGCATCGAAGCCCTGGAAGCGCTGTCCGAAATGATCGCCCGCCGCCCCGCCGATCCGGTCGTGGTATTCACCGGCGAAAGCGACCGCGTCGGCGAACTGCTCGCGCAACTGCCCACCCTGCGCGACGCGTTGCCGTACGGCTGGCAACTCGGCGAGTACACAGTGGACGAACTCGCCGAGATCGCCGTGCGGTTGCTGGTCCGCCGCGGCCACGAGGTCCCCGACGACGTCCGCGACGCCCTCGCCCACGAGTTGTCCGCCGCGTCCGACCACACCGCCTTCGCCGCGCACGAACTGGCCCGCACGCTGTCGGCCGCCGCCGCGTCCCGCACGCTCGCCGCCGCCGACCTGCGCGGCATCCGCCCGCCCGACACCGGTGCCATGGCCCTCGGGCCCGGCCTCGCCTCGGTCGGCTGAACCCTCGGGAGGAGACCCGATGAGCACGCACTACGAAAAAATGCTCGAGGACGCGATGGCCGCTTACCAGCACCAGCGCGACCATTTCGACCAAGCCCGCCAGGACGTCGAAACCGCCACCAGCACCGTTACTTCCGCTCGCCGCGAGGTGACCGCGACTGTCGGCCGTACCGGCGAATTGACCGAACTTTCCTTCCCCACCAGCGCGTACAAACGCATGGCTCCCGCCGAACTGGCCTCGGTGATCGTGCAGACCGTCTCCGCCGCCCGGCAGAAATCCGTCGCCGCGGCCGCGGAAATGATGGCCCCCATGCTGCCGCCGGGCATTTCCGCGGAGGATTTGATGAGCGGAAAAGTGGACGTCAACGCCCTGTTCTCGGCGCGGGTGCCGGGATTCGACGAAGGGAACCTGCCGTGACCGACCAATTTTTCGTCGACGCCGACGGCCTGGACGGAGGCCGCGACGGCTTCGACGGCAAGAGCGCCGAACTGCGCACGCTGGCCCAGCGGGTGCAAAGCCTGGCAAACCCCAGCCGGATCCAGGACGCGGCCGGGAATGACAAGAACGGCAACGAATTCTCGAAAACGCACATCCAGTCGGCGGCCGAGATCTACAACGGCATCAACGCGTGGGCGCTGGCCGTGGAAGCGACCCGCGACGCGATCGGCGACATGGCGACGTCGTTCCGCGAGGCCGACCAGGGTGCTTTCGACGGGTCCAATGCCCTGTTCAAGAACTTCACCGACCTGCACGAGAAGGTCACCAAGTCCGACCCCGGAGGCGGGTCGGACGCCCCTCCGACCGAGTACCGGCGCGGCGTACGAATCCAAAACAGAGTGCTGGGCAAATCCCCGGAAGCCGAAGACGACGGCTGGACCGCGGCGAAGAGCGTCCGGGCCCGGATTCCGGATCGCGGCCAGGAACCGTTGCCTGACGAGGAACCGCGTTTGAAGCACCTGTCGATCGGACGCCCGGTTCAGCACAAGGTCGTGACCCCGCTGCAGCCGACAGAATCGACCGTCTTCGTCCGCTCGCAAAAGCCAGTGGACGCGATCGAGGGCGAAGTCACGCACCCTCTGGAGCCCGCCGAACTCTGGGAACCCGCGAAGTCGATCCCCGCCCAGCCGCCGGTCACCCCGGAAGAACCCGTTTCCTGATTTTCCTCGCGCCAAGGAGGTGCTCCCGCGATGAGTCTCATGGTGGACCCCAGCCTGAACTGGGTGTTCTACATCATCGCGGGCGACGCCTGGCCGCAGGGCGACGAGGACAAAGCCCGCGAACTGGCCGCCGAGTGGGATCAGGTCGCGCAGGAGATTTCCGCCGCTGGAACCGGTTTCAGCCAGCTGGCGGAGCAGGTAGTGTCCAATGTGGGCGGTGAGGTAGCGACCAACTTCGCCGACTACGCCAACAAACTCAGCACCATGGGCGCCGGTTTCTCCTACCGTGCCCAGCAGCAGGCCGCCGCCCTGCGCGAATACGCGTTGAATGTGGAAAACGCCAAATACGGCATTCTCATTTCCATCGCGGTCACCGCAGCGGATCTGATCTGGGCGATGACGAACCCGTTCACCGCCCCGCTGATCCCGGGAATCTGGGCAGCCGGGCGGACCGCGGTGATGCAGATCGAACGCTCGCTGATGTCGCGCCTGATGAGCCTGCTGTCGAGGGTCGCGCGAGAGGCCGCGCAGGAAGCCGCGGAAGAGGCGGCAGAGGAGATGCTGGCCGAGTTCATCCAGATCGCGCAGGGCAACCGGGACGGCTTCGACTGGAAACAAATCGGCCAGAACGCCGCACTGGGCGCGATCGGCGGCGCGTTCGCCGCGGGCGCGCACAGCGGCCTGGGCAAGTGGGGCCACAACGTCTTCGGCGCGGCCGGCGTCGAAGCGGCGACCGAGGTAGTAGTCGGCCTGGCCGGCGCGGGTCTGTTCGGCGGAGACCTGGACAGCCTGGGCTGGGGTGCCCTGAACGGCGGCCTCAGCGGTGCCGCTACGCACGGCGCCCATCACGCAGGCCAAAACCTGCACGACAAACTCACCGGCGGCGGTGGCGGCGGTGAGGGGAAGGGCCCGAACGACCCCGGCGGGGAGAACGGGACCGGGAACATCAAGGTGGACCCGGTCAACGGCCCTAACGGCCTTGGCGGATCCGGCGATCCGAGGGGTCTCGGCCCTGGCGATTCGGGCGGCTCCGGTCCTGGCGACGCTGGTCCGGGTGGCACCGGCTCCGGCTCCCATGGCTCCGGTGGCACCGGCCCTGGTGGCACCGGGGCTGGCGGCTCCAACGGCTCCGGTTCCCATGGCTCCGGTGGCACCGGCCCTGGCGGCACCGGCTCCGGTGGCTCCGGCTCCGGCTCCGGCTCCGGCGGCACCAACAACTCCGATCCCCATGGCTCCGGCGGCACCGGCGCCGGTGGCTCTGGCGGTGCCAACGGCCCCGGTAGCTCCGGCCCGGGCGGCGCTAATAGTTCCAGCAACTCCGGCAACAACGCCCCGCACAGCGTCGGCCAGAACAACTCCACCTCCCCAGACACCAACTCCGCCAGCAACTCGCCTGGCAGCCAGAACTCCCCCAACGGCTCGACGACCGGCGATGCCTCGAACTCCGCGCCCGGCACGCCCAACTCCACACCCGACGCACACTCGACGAACGGCAACCCGTCGACCGGAGACCCCGCCACCAACTCAAGCTCAGCGAACGGCTCCCACACCCCAACCTCACCCGGCGCCAATTCCCCTTCAACGGGCGGCCCCAACTCCGCGAACAACCCGTCCAACGACCCCACCACCAGCAACGCTCCCGCGAACGGCTCGGCCAGCAATCCCGCGCCGCAGTCACCCGGCAGCAACCCCGCTGGTTCGTCCGGCAGCACGAACGACAACACCCCCGCCACCGGCTCGACCCCTCCCGGCAGCGACCCCAGCACCGGAAACCAGGGCGGGAGCAACACCACCAGCCCCACCCCCGACCAGAACCCCAGCACGAATGGCGGCCACAGCACTGGCCCTGGCACGAGCGCCGGAAACCCCACCACCGGTCCCAGCACGAGCGCCGGAAACCCCAGCACCAGTCCCAACACAGGTGCTGGGAACCCCAACACCAATCCCGACGCAAGTGCCGGAAACCCCAACACCGGTCCCAACGCAGGCACCGGGAACCCGAGCACCAATCCGGGCACGAACTCCGCCCCGAATCCGGGCGCGAACACCGATCCCGGCACCAACCCGTCGCCCAGCACGATCACCAACCCAGGCACCAGCACCAGCCCGTCCCCCGGCGCCAACCCCGGAGCCAGCGCCAACCCGCCCTCCGGGGCAAACACCAACCCCAGCACTAGTCCGAACCCCGGGTCAAACACCAATCCCGGTGGCAGCACAAGCCCGTCAACCAGCACAAACCCCAGCCCGGGCTCCACTCCCGCCAGTCAAGGCACGAACGGTGCCGACCACCACGCCGCCCCGCCGCCGTCCACGCCGGACTCGGTCAAGACCGGGACCCCCACCCCGCCACCGTCCACACCCACCCCCGCCGGGCCACGAGACTCGACCCCCTCGACGGCGGATTCACCGGCCAACCCCGCCACCAGCCCATCACCGAGCGGCCACCCTGTCTCGCCGCCCGCGACCGGCGGCACCCACACGCCCACCCCGCACCACGACACCGGGCTCCCCGGCTTCGGCGGCCAGAACGCGTCCCCGCACCCCGCCACCGACACCAGCCAGGCGAACGGCTCCTCGAACCCGACGCCCCGCCCCGGTCCGGACACCGCCCCCAACCCGTCCGGCCACACCGGCCCGGTCCCCGCGACCAACGCTTCTTCACACTCGTCGCCCGGCCCGAACGTCACCGCCTCCCCGACCCCGTCCGCTCAGCACGGCCCCGAGACCAACTCATCCCCCGACTCCGTCCGCACCCCGAACACCAGCCCGAGTTCCACCAGCACCAACCCGGACCCGGCGACCGCCCAGCAGACCAAGCCGGTGCCTCCGCCGACGTCAACCAGCGTCAAGGGCATCGACTCCACCCCAAGCCCCTCCCCGAAAACCACCGTCGACGGCCCGAACCCCGCAACTGATCCGAGCCCCATCCGGACCTCGGCCACCGGCCCGACGACCGGCAACCCCAACCCGGCAACCAACCCGGGCTCGAGCACCGATCCGAACCCAGCCGCGAAACCCGTCTCGAGCCCTGCCCCCGGCCCGGAGCCGACGACCAAGCCGAGCCCCACCCCGGACCCGCGCCCCACCGCCGACCCGAGCGCCCACAGCAATCCGGCCACCAACCCCAGCCCGAGCCCGGCCCCCAGCCCGGATCTGGCAGCGAAGCCCGGCCCCGCCGCGGACCTGAATCTCACCCCGTCTCCCAACCCGAACGTCACTCCCAACCCGGGCACCGATTCGCATCCCGCCACTAACTCCGACCCGTCTCCGGCAACCAAGTCCAGCCCCGCCACAAACCCGAACCACGCTGGCAACCTGGGCACCCGCACCAATCCCCATCCGGCCACCAACCCGAGCCCGACTGCACACCCGGACCCGGCCACCAACCCGAGCCCGGCTACCCGGCCGGACCCGGCCAGCAATCCGAACCTGACCACCAACCCGGATCCGAAGACAGGCACGAACCCCGCTGCCGAACCCAACTCAAGGCCGAACGCTCCCGGCAGTCCAAGTCCGGACCAGTCCGCCAGTCCCACCGGGACCCCGGTCAGCGATTCCAGCCCGAAACCTCCCGCGAAGCCAGCTTCCGAGCCGAAGCCGTTCGCCGAGCCGGCTCCGGCCGTGCATCCGCGCGCAGCCACATCACCGAACCCCGGCCGGGATTCCACCAACTCTGCGAAGCCCCAGCCGACTCCGGACGACCCCAAGAACAACCAACCGCCCTCCCCGGCGAAGCCGATCGGCACGAAGCCCACTCCTGCCCCGCGCTCCAGTGACAACACCACGCCGCGCCGGGACCTTCACACCCCCGTCGCGGCACCCAAAAAGCCCGCAGCAAAACCCCAGAGCAGCAACCTCCACACCCCGGTCGCGGCACCGAAAAAGCCGACCCCCGCCACCGGCCCGGGGCCGAATGTCGGCAAGCAGCCCTCTGTCACCGGCGGCAAGGGCGACTTCGCTCAGCACCTCAAGAACTTCAAGTTCACCGTCGTGCACGAAACCGGCATCATCGGCAACCTCGGCACTCGCAACGAGAACAACCAGGACAGCATCGGCGTCGTGGCCACCGTCGCCGCGACTCCGGACGACAATCTCCAGACCATCGCCGAAAAGTACGCAGGCGGGTTCACCGGGAACTCCGCCGACGGACGGTTCGGCCTGGTCATCGGGATCAACGGCACACCAGGCTCGGAACAAGCGATCAACCAGAAAATCCAGCAATTCCAGAATACCTGGGACAACCGCTTCCCGGTAGCGATTATCGGATTCACTTGGAAACACCCGAGCAACCCGAACATCGACCAGAAGACCATCCCGTACGGCGGCATCCGCGAAACGATGGTCCGGAATCCGGTCACCGAACAGCTCGTCGGGCAAATCCGCGAAGCGGGCGGGACCAACGAGGTCTACCTGCACACCGGCGACGCCGACGTCCACTCCTTCAACACCCGCACCGGGCCGCTGTTCGACGCGGTCAATACCGTGGTCCAGCAGAACCCCGAAGGGCCGCCCGAGGTGATCAGCGGCGGGTACAACGTCCGGCCCGAGGACGGGGATCTCGCGAATCGCGCGGCGCAACTGGATCTCGACGTCCGGCAGGCGCTCGCCGGGGTCGATTCTCGGGCGGTTTACTTCCCGGAGCCGAACACTTTTGTCCGGATGGAGGGCAACAGGCTCGAGAACGACGCGACTTTTGGCACCAAGAATCCGAACACGGGGAATTTCGATTACGGAGCCAAAGAAGGCCAGGGTCTGGTCGATTCAGTGCTGTCGCAACGCAATCCGAGCTGGCAATACAGCGACCATCCGACGGCGATCGCGAAGTTCTCGTCCGATCTTGCCATCCAGACCAACGGCACCCGGATCGCGAGCAAGGTCGGCACCGATCCGAACGGGATCACCGCACTGACTCAAAGCCACGCCAACGAAACGACGTGGTCCGACCTCCTCGGCCACTATCTCGGCAACCACACGACGCTCGATCCCAATCTGGCGAAGATCGCCGCGAAAGCCGCGTTCCACGGGATCACTCCGAGCGGGCCGAATCCGAACCGGCCGGAGGTGTTTTCCGAGGTTGTCGCGAATCTGCCCAAGAACGAGCGCATGTCGCTGGTCAAAGGCATGAAGGAGAACGTCGAGGACGGCAAGAAGCTCGCCGATCTGACGCTCGCCACCCGGCAAGCGCTGGTCGACAATCTCAGCGGCAATCGTCCGGCGAACACGCAGACTCCCGCTGCTGCGCCCAAAAACAATGGGCAGGCAAAGGAAACGCCGAAGCCGAATCCGAAGACGCTGCCCGGGCCGAAGGACTGGAACGGTCGTCGCGACACTGCGCCGGTCACGCGGTTTTCCTCGGAGCGGTTCGATCCGATCAAGAAGATCGCCGATCAATTCACCGGAAACCGCGACGGGCTCAAGGGCGGGCAACTCGCCGGGGCGATGGCGCACATCCGGTTCGACGTGCGCCGGTTCGAGATCGCGCCGGGCCAGTGGGTGCGCGAGCACACCATCCCGATCGACCTGACCTCGCATTCCGGGTCGGTCACGCCCCAGCAGCGAGAGCAATTCGTCCAGGACCTTCGGCAGCATCTCGAGGACTGGGTCAACCAGTCGTCCCGGCTGCCCGGCGGAGACCAGCTGCATCTCCGGCTCGACGTCCGCGTCGCCGACGACATCCACCCGGACGACACCGGCTGGCAGGCTGACCCCAGCCGCCGGGTCCCGGTCAACGTGCACGATTCCACTGTGGACCCCGACACCCCGGACACGAACCAGCTCAACTGGGACGTCCACGACTCGCCCTTCGGCGTCACGCACGAGCTGATGCACTTCATCGGTCTCGGCGACGGCTACAAGAACGACGAAATTCTCTTCAACCGCCAGGACCAGCCTGGCGTGATGGGGCCGGACGCGTGGCACGATTCGCGGCTCAACCCGGGCAACCTCGCGCAGATCGAGCAGGTCTCGAACACCGCGAACATCCGCGACCACCACCTCGGCGACGCCCCCGCGCCGAACCCGACGCCGCACCAGGACGACCACCGCTCGGAGCCGGATCCGGACGGCAGGCCGAACCTGCACACCCCTATCAAGGCCCCGCAACCCGACAGCCAAACACCGAACCAGGACCACGCTCAGCCCGGGCCAGACCACAACGCCCCCACGAACACAGCGGAGCAAAACCAGAACCAGCAGGACGCCGTACTCGTAGCGGACGAGCAATCCGAGGAGGAGCCCGACACCCGTCCCCTCGCCGACCGGCTGCCCGAGTTCGTCCGCGACGGCAAAGCGCTCGGCTCCGTGGTCCCGGTCGACGTCCGCGGCGCCAAAGACGTCGGCACGAGCATCGAAAACCTGATCCAGCGCCTCAACCCGAAGCAGCAGAACCCGCCGCAAATACACGGCATCGACGCGATCACCGATTCCCTGTCCGGCCCTGAGTTCGAGTCCTTTATGGGCGACGGCCGCAAGCAAATGGTGCGCGCCGGCGAGAAATGGTACGAGGTGCACGTCACCGCGGAGCCGGACTTCAGCTCCGTCAACGCCGACCAGATCACCAAACTCCCGCAACCGACCATCGGCGACGTCAAGAACGAGGTCAAGACCACCCACGCAAGCCCGAACACCGACACTACCGCGAAGGTCGTCGGCTCCTCGTACTTCGCATTGTTCCCGGCCGGACCGTACGCGTCCGTCGGCGGCACCGCGCAGCTCGCCAGCCCGTCCGCGGAGCACACCGGCACCACGACCGGGACCGACCAGCGGGTGATCCGCACCGCGGGCGACATGCAGCGGGCCGACGCTCCGGTCACCTACCGCATCACGGTGCGCAACGAAACCGGCGGCCTGGTCGGCTCCACAGTGGACGGACAAGTGGGACTCGTCCTCTCCACCGACCTGTCCAACCTGAAGCAGGAACCGACGGTCGGGCCCGCGGAGCCGAAGCCGGACTGGGCCAAGAAGATCGAATTCCTTTCGCCGGAAGCGGTCGACTTCGACGAGAACGCGCTCTTCGATCAGGTGAGCAAGAACCTGCATCCGTCGGTGACCAAATTCGGCGCCCCGGGCCGTACCTCGTTGCGGGAATTCCTCAGCCGCGGCGGGGTGCGCAGCATGCTCGGCACCGCGATGCAGGGCAGTCCGGTGGTCTCGAACGACCTGCTCAGCCCACATGGTGCCCACCGCGACGCGGTCCAGCTGGCGGCGCGGCCGACGAAGGTCGAATACCTCGGCACAATCCCTGGCGACAGCGAACTGCGCTTCAACGATTCCTCGGTAAACGGCGGAAGCACCACCGTCTCGTCGAAATACGGCGGCGAGGTCAATGCGATCTTCGGCGGCGGTTCCTATGTACCCGGCACGGTCGGCGGCGTCGGCGGGGTCAGCGGCAGTTATTCCCGGAAGGTCAACCAACAGTCCACAAGCGGCACCAGCTTCACCAACAAGTCCACAGTGAACGCGAAGGGCGACATCGGCCTGTACAAGGTCACCGTCGACCTCGAGGTCACCACCTCAACCGGGGAAACGACCACGATCCAAGCCACTTCGTACACGCGAATGGGCTTGCCCGAGGCGAAAGCCCAGGGACTTCCGGTGCCGAAGAACACCTCGCCGAAGTTCAAGGACGTCGGCGCGCGCTACGAACCGCCCTATCTCGCGGCGGCCATGGCGGCGGGCACGGCGCGGCCCGGATCGTTCGAACCGGCGACCCGCGTCCAGCCGCAGATCGAAAACGCGCTGCGGAACCTCCCGGGTGCGGACAAGTTCCTGCCCCGCTGGGACAAATTCCAGGGCGACAACCAAGGCTCCAGCCGGGACATCTCCGAGCGGTTCGCGAACCTGCGGAAGATCGCCTCCACGTTCTCGGTCGCCTCGCTGCGGGGCAAAATGGACAGTCTGTTCACGCAAGGCGTTTCAGCGCAGTTGAAGCGGCGCGGGCTGTTCACCGACGAATACATCAACGTCACGGTGAAGGCGAAGCCGGGACCTGGCCGTCACCTCGGTCAGGCGGACGGCCGTTCGGTCAAGAACAGCAACGAAACCAGCCCCTCGCTGACCAGCGCGACCACCACCGAACGAGGCTGGTCGGTCGGTCTCGAAGGCCGCGTGATCATTCCGGGCGCCAGTGCCGGCGCGAACCTCGGCATCAGCCCGACCGTCAGCCCGCTGCAGTACTCGGACAACCGGACCTGGAAGAATTCCGGCGGCCCGACGGTGACCACGACGACCGGCAAGGGCGGCAGCCCCGATTCGCAGGTCTTCGAGCACGACGTCGAGTTCGAGGTCGAGATCACCAGCTACACCCGCCACCGGCCGTGGGTGCGGCGGCTGACGCCCGGCTCGCCGTTCCGGGTCACGCCGAAGGTGTCCACAGTGGCCAAAACCGGCGATCCCGGCCTGCCGAAGATCGACGGCAAAGTCGACCTGTGGATCAACGACGGGGCCGCGCTCAGCAAGGACCCGGCCGAATTCAAGCCGGGCAAGCCGGGTGTCGTCTCGATGTCGCCGAACGAAACGCCGAGCATCGACGACCTGCTGACCCAGCAGCAGAACCAGACGCCGCCGAAATTCCTGCACGTGGAAGCGTTTGCGAACACCGAGGCACTGCGGGACGAGGCGCTGCGACAGCTCCAGCGCGCGGCCGGCGGCGACGCGGTGCTCGGCCTGCCGGGCAGCGAGGCGCGCGCCCGCGTGGACCGGATGTTCTCTCCGGAAAACTTCCGCGGCCTCACGCCGAAGCTGCTTAAACAGGGCGGTACCGCGAACGGATTCCGCTACGACCGCCGCGTCGCGGACCGAGTCGGCGGCCTCGGCGTGGGCGTCTCGCTGAGCAATCCGAAGCTCGTCGCGGTTTCGGAAACCGGCGGCGGGGACCGGACGTATTCCGGCGGCTCGAAAGCCAGTTACGAAGGCACGCACAAGCAATCCGTCGAAGCCAACGTGCAACTCGGCCTCACCATCCGGCCGCCGGGCAGCGACACCCACGGCCAGGGCCAGTTCTTCGGCACCGCGAAATGGAGCCCGTGGCAGCGCAGCTCCGGTTCGTCCCAGGAGATCACCGCGAGCGTCGACCACACCAACCGGTCCTCTTCGGACAGTCGCACCGTGCTGGTGCAGTACGATTCGAATGTCCGGCTGATCGCGGAAAGCCGCCAGGAAGGCCTGGTCAACGGATCGATTTCGCGCGCGGGTGCGGACGTCCATCTGCCGGGTTCGGTCTTCGTGGCGATGACCGAGGACGAGGCACGCGCGGAAGGATTGCTGCCGCCGGTCGAACCGCGCACCCCGGCACCCGGCACACTTTCGGCTCCGCCGCTGGTAGGCGGCAAGTCCAGCTCGCTCGGCTCGGCGGTGCTGGAAGACGCACCCAACCTGACGAAGCTGGTGCAGGACGCCCGGCAGCAGCTCGGCAAACTCGGCGACAGGCTGCTGCCGAAATCGGTGCTGAACGATTCGATGAACAACCTCCAGCGCACGCTCGACACTGCCTCTCCGGAAGCAGTCACGTCCCTTGTGGACAGTGCGCTCGACGGCGGCGTGTCCTTGCTGGCACAAGACGCGGGCGTGCTCTGGACCGACAATTACCAATTGCAGCTCAAAGCGAAGATCCTCGACACGCAGTTCCTGGGCGTGAAGCACGACGGCAGCGAGGTCGACCACGTCGTCAACTCGACTCAGACGGACAAAAAGAATTCCGGCCACGGCTCGTCTTACGGCGGACAAGTACGAGGCGCGGGCCGCGGTCTGTTCCAGGACAGCCAGCCCAAGGTCAGCGGCTACGACGGCGCGTACCTCGGCGCTACCGGGACCCGCGCGAAGACCGACCAGACCGTCGAGGCCAAGACCACGACCACCGCGTTGACCTCCTCCTCGAGCGGACCGTCGGCGCGGTACCAGCACCAGGTCCAGTTCGAGCTGGTCGTCGCCCGGGACGGGCGCACCTACCCGGTCGCTTCGCAGGAGGCGACCGTGACGTCGCGGTCGTCCGCGGACGACCACCGGATCTCCGGCGACGAGCAGTACCACACCAAACTGTACGGATCGCGGACGACCGAACTCAGCGCCACGGAGTCCACTCAGGACCGTCTCCAAGCGTGGCAGCAGGAAGGTTTCGGTCCCCTGCCGAAGTCTTCGACCGTGGAAGGGATCCGTGGCGCCGCGGATGTGCGGGCCGGCGCCATCCGCGCGTTGCGGCTCGCCGGCGCGGGCAACGGCCTCACCGGACCCGGCACTGGCGCGCACAACACGCTCTCGTCCTCAATCACCAACGAAACGCTGCAAGCGCATCTGCCGAACATGGTCGGCAAACCCTTCGCGACCCCGGATCTGCATTCCTCCGCGGTAACCGGCAGCAGCCACGCCTCGGTGAAGGTCTACACCCGCGTGGTGAAACCGGATCTGACCGGACTGAGCGATTCGGTCAAATTGGAGCGTTCGGACCAATCCGGATCCACTTTCACCGGCGAGGCCAAGGAAACGGTCACCGGCGAACAGCAGGGCAATATCGGCACCGGCGGCATCACCGACCCGGGCCGGAACACGCATGCCTGGGGCGGGCTCGACGTGCGCGGCCCGGTCGGGCAAAGCGATCCGACGTCCAGCACCGCCGCGGCGCAGCGGTCCGTCGTCGGCAAGGACAAGGGCCGGACCGGGCTGGTCGGGTTCGACGTCGAGTACCGGATCGTCGCGACGGTCGACGGCAAGACCGCGGCGGTCGAGGTGCGGGTGCCGCAGTCGTCGCGGACGCGGATGAGCGAAACGGACCTGGAACAGTCGCTCGGCCAGCCCTTGCCGGAGACGCTCACCTCGGCGCAGGACGCGGTGAAGAAGGCCGCCGAGGATTGGCGCACGGCGGAAGAGGAACTCGAAAAGGCACAGCGCGACTACGACGATGCGTGGCTGTCCGAAAACGACAACGTCCGCACTACGACCGACGGCGCACGCGGGCTGCACCTCCCGGCCGACGGCAATCCCGTGCAGCAAATGCGGCAAGCCGTACAGACGGCGCAGAACGAAGCTCGCGACGTGGGCCAAGCCTTGCGCGCAGGCAATGACGAGATCACCCGGCTCAACGAACTCGACGAGCAGCTTCTGTCGCTGGCTCTCGGCGAGGAACCGGGTTCTGTCGACCAAAGCGATCTGGTCGCGAGGGCCTGGGACGCGCAACGGCAGGTCCAGCAGATCCGGAACGAGCAGGCGAACCTGGTCCAGCAGCGGCAGGCCGCGCAGGATCGCGCCGCGGAAATCCTGGCTGTGCTGGACGAGTACCGCAACAATCACACCGACCACACCGCGCGGCAGGACGATGCGGCCAACCGGATCCAGGAAGCCCGCGACAAAGCCGACGAGGCGCTGCGGAAATGGTGGCAGGCTAAGTCCGAAGTGGACAGCCAGCTCAACGCGCACACCTGGCCGCGTCCGGCGGAGAACACTGTCGAAGAACATCGCGAAGGCACTGTCGAAGCGAACGACACAGTGTCCGGTTGGGACACTGACACCGACCGGCCGTACAGCTTCGACCCGCACGACATTCAGGTCCGCCAGATCACCGACGCCTCCGGCCGGGTTCGTGCTGTCTCGTTCCTTCCGGCGAACGAGCACACCGAAAGCGTCGAACGAGACTGGGTAGCCAGCAATTCCGGTACGGTCAGCACCCTTCCGGAGGGCGCGACGCCGGAGAAGTTCGATCCGCTTCTGAAGCAGGCCAACGCCAACGGGGCCACGCCGGAACTGTCCGGCCGCCGGTTCGGCGAGTGGGCCGACCACACCGCGGCACCGTGGGACGACGACTCCCTCTTCGTTTTCGCCCACGGACGCGAACAGTCGGTCAAGGTGACTTTGCTGGGCGGCAAGACTGTGCGAGTCGACGGCGATACGTTCGCCCGGATCGTCGCGCAGGCCGCGCCGCTGGCGCAGTCCCATTCGGTCACGCTCATCGCGTGCAGCACCGGCCAGACCGACGGACCAGGCGGCCTGGCCCACGACTTCCAGCGAGCACTCAGCGAACTCGGCGGTCCGTCCACAGTGCACGCGCCGACCAAGCCTGCGTTGTTCGGCCGGGATTCGGCGACACTCGGCAAGGCCATCGGCGCGAAGGACAGCTTCACCGCAGTCACCGACGGCGGGCATTTCCACACCTTCGGCGACCCTTCAGTGCAGTCCACAACAGACAGCGCGCCGCCCGTCGAGGAAACCCGCTATTCCTCGCCCGAGGACCTCGTGGCAGACCTTCGGCAGACCGCGGTCAACGGTCCGGCGCCAGCGCCGTTGCTGGGACCAGACCTGTTCGGCCTGTACCGCGCCCCGGAACCGCCGGAATTCCTGCGCGGACACGACTTCCGGACCCTCACCGCCGGACAGGGCATCAGCTTCCTGGACCTGCTGGACCTCGCCAAGGGCTACCAGCTGAGCAGCGAACACTTCGATCCCGCCAACCTGGACGACAATCGCGACTGGACCCTCGAGAAGGAACGACCCGACGAGAAACTGTCCACATGGGCGCCCGGCAACGTCGAACCGCTCGCCAAGACGACGTCCACCCCCTTGCTGATGCACTCGATCTGGCTGGGCGGACCGCTCAAGGACACCGGCACGATGCACGCCTTCCGCCGCAACTTCGGCGACGCGGCGGACCGGCTCGGCGACGGCATCGTCCCCGTACTGTGGACGGACGTCCCGCGCTGGCAAACCGAACTGGCTCTGACCACCACCGCCCCGGAAGAGGGCCCGGATCCGCTGCACGACGTCCGGGACCTGCTGCGCTGGGCCGGCGAGCACCGCGTCCAACTGGTCAATGTGGACGAAGTGTTCACCAGCGAGCATCCCATGCGGACACAGGAGTTCTATCTGTCCGAAGTGGCCAAACAGACCGGCCCAGGGTTCGCGGCGGCGAGCGACATCCTGCGGCTGGAGCTGATGCACCGGTTCGGCGGTCTCTACACCGACGGCGACAATGTCGTGCACGGCCTGGACGACGTCGTCCGCGCCGCCGAGTCCGACGCCGGCTACGCGGTGCACCGGGTCGGCGGGAACATCGCGAACTCGGCGTTCACCATGTCGAAAGGACACCCGTTCGCCTCGTCCTATTTGGACCAGCTGCGGGACAACTACGGGCAGACGCAAGCGAATCTGATGCCGCGCGAAGTGGACTCGCTCGGCCAGGGCTTCTTCGCCACGCCGCTGGGCCGGGTGCACCGGCAGTCGGTGATGTACCGTTCCGGCCCGGTCGCGATGACCGAAACGGCCCGGCGGATCGGCCTGAGCTCCGCGCTCGAACTCCCGGGCATGACGGAGATCCGGATGAACAGCGACCACAGCTGGCTCCTGCCGCCGCAGGGCGATCCGGCCCCGCTGGCGGACCGGTTCGAGACGCTGGAGCTAACCCAGCGCGTGATCCAGACGCTGGTGCGCGGCCTGCACAACCGGGACGGTGACCTGCATCTGACCGCGGTCGAACCCGCGGTGCACCGGCACGCCGACCCAGATCTGGTGTGGCACGCGGCGTTGTCCTACATCGCGGCGAACCCGGAGCTGTCCGCCCTCGTCCGCACCGTGACCGACCGCAGCAGTTACACCGGCAAGGTGCACGACGTTCCGCTCCCGCCCGCTGCCCGCGCGCTGCTGACCGTCGACGACAGCCGCGTGCACTACCACCTCGGCGAGGTCCAGCGCGGCGCGACGATGCAAGCCGCAGACGCCGTCCTGGTGGCAGATACGCCGCTGGATAACCTGATCTCCCGCCTGCGTTCGACGGACGGCCCGGTCCCGCCGGTCGAGGTCACCGGAACCGGACCGAACGGCCGAGCACACGCCACCGCCGCGGCGCGCGAACTGGCCGGCAAGCTCGCCGATGCCTTGGGTTCCGACGTGCTGGACCGCGTCCCGGTGAAGATCCGAGTGTCCGAGGGGGGCGGTCAAGTCAGGATCGCTTTCGGCCCGGGTATGTCGACTGGCACGCCAACGCCGAGGGTTTTCCGCGGCCTGGACGACTCCCCCGCACCCGCGACACCTCGGCCATGGACACCTGACGGCCGTACCGTGGGGGTCCACTACGGACCGTCCGATGTGTCCGTCCCTAATGGATCGTCCTTCTTGACCACTGACGCAACAGCGATCCGAAACTTCACCGAGCAGTTGCGTATCGACGGCACAGACCGTCCAGCCGACGCCGTCCGGCTGCCCGCGGCCGAACACCCGACTGCGGATTACTTGCTCAGCGGCACCCCCGACGCGGACCTGATGATCGAAGAACTGGTGCGCACCGCCACGCACCGCTGGTGGTTCCGTCCGACGCCGCCGGCCGGGCCGATCCCGCTGAACGACCGGGACGGCACCGCCAAGCTGCTCGGCTGGGTGCTCGCGGAACTCGGCCGCGGCGAATCGGCGGCTTCCCTCGCCGAGGACGTCGCGCGGCACGAACGACCGGACCTGATCTGGACCGCCGCCCGCGAACTCGCCGCGCTGTCCCCGCAACACGCCGACCTGGCCGAGCAGCACGCCGTCCTCCATCTGCACGGCGTGACCGACACCTTGCTGGGCAAGCCGGACGCCGCCGGAGTGCTCTCCGACCTCGCCCAAGCGACCCGAGACGGCGCGGACGTCACGCGGATCGCCGAGGCAGTCGAGGTCCTGGAACGGCATGGCGCCCTGGACGCCGTCCTGAGCGCCCCCGGCGGCCGAGCCTTGCTGCTCGAAGAACTCACCCGGCTCGCCAACCGTCCGAACCCCGATGGTTACGCCCGCGACCTGGCCGCCGTCATCCAGAAACTGGCCGCGAAGGATCTGCCCGCGGCCGCCTTCCGCACTGCGCTGCGGAATGCCCTCGACGGCCCGAGGACGCGCCCGAGGCCGCACCGGCTGAGCGTCGTCGGGCTGGGCTGGCTGGACCGTTGGCATACGGCCGCAGCCATCCGCCGGTACCAGGCGGAGGAACGCGCGGCGTCCGCTCGCCAGGCCGCTGAACTGGCCGAACTGGCGCAAGGAAGTCCCAGCCATGAGTGAAGCCCGCCCGGTAGATTCATCGGACGCGAAGGAGGCGCCAGCGATGTCCGAGGACCAGTGGGTGCTGCTGGTCGACCCAGCGTGGACGGCCGACGGCAGCGAGGCCCCGACCCCGCCGCCGGAGGCCGTGGTCGGCGGCTGGCTCGCGCGCGAAGACGGGTCCGTCAGCCGCTTCGAGCCCAACCCGTCCTACGAACCGTCGGCGGAAGACTCCCCGACCGACCCGCTGGACGCCGTGCTCCGCCTGACCGCGCGCGGCGAGGCGGACTTCGATCAACTGGCCGCCGTCTTCCGCGAATCGGCCTTCGCGGTGGCTGTGGATACCGATGAGTCTCCGCTCGTCGCGCCGTCGCCGGACAACATCCCTTGCCTGCTCGTCACGACCGCCCCGGCACACCGTCGCCGAGTGCGCGCCGCTGGTTGGCGTCCGGCTGGTCCTGTCGATCTGCTCCGTTTGCTGAACGACTACGACGGGGTTGACCTGCTTCTCAATCCTGGGGCGCCGGGGTGCCTTCGGCTGCTGGCTGACAGCGTGCGGGAGATCATGGACTGACCAGAACTGGTTCACCCGCTCGGGTTCCCGCCGGGGCCCCGGTTTTTGTCGGTGGTGCGCGCGATGATGTCCCGGACAGCAGCCGACTTGGGGAGGAACGGCGATGAGAGTGTTGATGAGCGGCGAGGTCAGAGTCGAGTACGGACAGCTCTATGTGCGGACCTGGCCGGATCTGCCGGGGTTTTCCGAATGCTTCGGCGGGCAGCGAAACGGTCTGTGCGGTGCGGCAGTGCCGGGCGCGCTGTCACTGGTCACCGGACTGAGCCACGGCTACGTCCGCTTCCGGGCGGAACTGCACGACGAGGCCCCGCCCGTGGACGAAACATGGGAAGACATCGTCGAGGCGCCGTTCCGGCTGCGGGGCGAAACCGCACTGGTCGGCTTGAACGGCGAGAAACCCTGGCCGCTCGATCTTCCGGTCACCGGATATCGGGTCCGCTACAGCGGCAGCCGGATGGACGAGGCGCACCGGCTGGGCGTCCCGGAGGGCGAGGAGTTCGAGCCTGACCGCTATCTGCTGCAGTTCTGGCCGGGTCCGCCGGAACCGGACCGGGTGG
Source organism: Amycolatopsis sp. Poz14 (assembly GCF_006704225.1). NCBI lineage: Bacteria > Bacillati > Actinomycetota > Actinomycetes > Pseudonocardiales > Pseudonocardiaceae > Amycolatopsis > Amycolatopsis sp. Poz14. The sequence goes on along the minus strand of NZ_JACLHD010000001.1, from coordinate 4,118,799 downwards.
TCAAACAGACCAGCGCGGCGGCCGCCTACTGGCATGGAGTCGCCAGGGAAACACCGCCGCCCCCGACTCCGGAGGAGAAAGCCGAAACCCGGCGCCGCGCCCGGCGGCAACGAGAACAAGCCACCGCGGAAGCGCGCCTCGAAGCCGAGATACGGGAGTGGGGCGGAAGCCTGCCGATCGAACGGCTGCGTCAATTGCGGGGCCACGCGCTGAGTGTGGCGAAGCTGGACCGGCCGTTGGCCGACGCGCTCGCGGAGACGGACCCGGCGATCCAGCGACAGGTCGCCCGGTGGACAGTCAGGCGCGCGTACGCCGAGGCGCGACTGACCGAGGTCGAGTGGATAGCCCCCGCGCTGGCGGCGATGGAGCGGGACGACCCTCTGCCACCGCCCTTCGACGACGACCGGCAAGCGTGGAACCTACTGCTCACTGACGAACGGGTCCCGCGCACGTTGGCCACGTCGCCGGACGGAAGGAACGACAACTGCCTGCAGCAAGCGATGGCTTTTCCGGCGCTGTTCTCCGCTCGGGAACCGGACCCGCTCGCCGCGGCCTTCGAGGCGCTCTGGTCAGCCGCGGTGGCTTTCGGCTACGGACGGCACGGCGTGCTGTTCACGGAGCTACGGCAGGCCTTTCCGGCGCTCGCGGACGGAGAGGGGTGAGCTGCGCCTGCCAGACGTCGGCCTGGTGCTGATTCGCGCCGAGGGGCCGCTGCTTGAGTGGGAAAACTGTTCGGCCGCAACCGTATCGGTGTAATCGGGACGCGTTCCGATCGGAGCGGGACCGGCCGTGGCGGGCAAGATGCCGGGCTGGCTGTCCGCCGAAAGCCAGCCGGTTGCGAGTCGCTGTGCAGGGCGCGTCGAACGCGGTTCGCCGCTCGCGCACGCCAACCGGGCGTCCGGCACGCCGACAGCGCGCCGCTTTGGCGTCCATTCAGCCTAACCGGGACCGCACCGGGCTAGGGCGGGCCGAAAGGCAGCGGTGGCGAGTCGCCGTGCAGGGCGAGTCGAAAGCAGTTCGCCGCCCGCATGCGCCAACCGACTTCCCAGGACGCCAACCGCGCGCAATCTTGCTGCCCATCCAACCCGAAAGCCAGCCGTTGCGGACCGCGTGCAGAGCGAGCCGGAAACGGTTCACCGCCCGCACGGGCCGACCGGCTCCCCAGCACACCACCTCGGCGTCCATTCAACCCGACTCGAAAGCCAGCCCTTGCGGACCGCGAGCGAGCCGGAAACGGTTCACCGCGCGCACGCGCCAACCGGCTCCCCAGCACGCCAACCGCGCGCTATCTCGGCGTCCATTCAGCCCAACCGAGACCACACCGACGAAGCAAGGAGGAGACCAACCGAAAACCAGCCGTTGCGGGTGCGTGCAAGGCGAGCCGAAGGCGATTCACCCCGCACACGAGCCGCCCGGCTCACCAACGCACCGAACCCCGCAGCCCATCGCGTCCGCTCAGCCCCACCCGGAACCACCCGGCTCACAACGGCACCGACCGCACCGGCGAAGCGCCAGGCTGGCTGTCCACCGAAAGCCAGTCGTTCCGCGTTGCGTGCAGGGCGAGCTGGAACCGGTTCGCCGCGCCCGTGCGAGCCATCAAGTTCTCGAGGTACCGGAACATCGTCCGCCTGCTCACGCCGAGCACCCGGGCGACCTGGTCGTCGGTGAGGCCGGCGGCGAGCAATGCCAGCAGCCGTCGTTCGCTGGGGCGGATTTCCGGGCCGGAGGTGTCGTCGGCGAGGCCTAGCGGCAGCGCGACTTGCCAGCACATGTCGAACAAGCCGGCCAGCGCGTCGAACAGGCCGCACGAGCGGATGAGCAGGACAGTGCGGTCCGCGCCGGACAGGGCTGCGCAGTCGTCGACGATCAGCAGTTTCACCGGGACCTCGGGCAGCACCCGGGCCTCCTCCCCGCGTTTGCCGCAGGGCAGGATGTTTTCCTCGACGTACTCGGGGCGTTCCAGCGCGAGCCGCCCGTAGACGGCGCGGTAGCGGACGCCGCGGGCCAGGTTCTCGAGTTCGATCTCGTTGGCGTCCGCGTCGGCGTAGTACGGCGGCGAGTCCAGGCCGCGGACCTCTTTCCGCGCCGCTCGTTCCAGTTGCTGCACCCGTTCGGCGGCAGTGGTTCCGCTGACCACCTCGATCATCGAGTCGGCGTCGTAACGCACCGCATGTCTTCGGTATTGCTCGTACAGCCGGGTCATCGCCGCGCGGGCTCCGGCCAACTCTGCTTCGCGTTGCCTGCTCAGCACTTCCAGCACCGGTTCCGGGCGCAGTGCGGACATCGGCGAACCGGGGCCGTCGACCGGGCCGGCCAGTCCGATCCCGGCGAGCACGGTCAGCACGCGGCGCACTTCGCCGGGGTCGCGGCCGGTCTCGTGCGCTAGCCGATCAGGCGGAACCGGTCCCGACGAAAGTAGGTCGAGATAGATTTCTGCTTCGTCCGCTTTGAGCCCGAGCGTCAGGAGATGGCCGATTGCTTCGGGAACCATTCGGAGGCACCTCCACCGGGCTTGCCGACACCATTGCGCCACTGGCACCAGCGCGTCACCGCCAGGGCTGAACGAACTGTAGACAACGGGGCACCGAATGGCCCGACGCCGTTCGCAGGAAATTCCCTGGGAGGGATCGTGTCCCGTTCAGCCCGAAGAATCCTTGCCCTGGCCGGTTTCGCGGCCTTGGCCTTGACCGCCCCGGCCCTGCCCGCCGTGGCCGCGCCCGCCGCGGCGCATCCGACCGCCCGCGTCTGCGCCGAGAAGGCGAAGCCCGGCATGGTCACGTGTTTCGCCGAACGCCAGACCGACACCATGCGCGCGCTGCTCTCCCCCGGCGCGCTGCCCAGCGGGTTCGGCCCCGCGGACCTGCGCTCCGCCTACAACCTCACCGCCGCCGGCAGCGCCTCGGCGACGGTGGCCATCGTCGACTCCAACGACGACCCGAACGCTGAATCGGACCTCGCGAGCTACCGCTCCACCTACGGGCTCCCGCCCTGCACCACCGCGAACGGCTGTTTCAAGAAAGTCAACGAAAACGGGCAAACCAGTCCGCTTCCCTCCGCCGATTCCGGCTGGGCGGGCGAAATCTCGCTCGACGTCGACATGGTTTCGGCGATCTGCCCGAATTGCCACATTCTGCTCGTCGAAGCGAACCAGCCGAGCATGGCCGATCTCGGCACCGCGGTGAACACCGCCGTGTCGATGGGCGCGAAGTACGTCTCCAACAGCTACGGCGGCGGCGAGGACGGCTCCGAACCCTCCTCCGACTCGAGCTACTTCCACCACCCCGGCGTCGCGATCACCGCGAGCACCGGCGACAACGGCTACGGCATCAGCTACCCGGCCTCGTCGCAGTACGTGACCGCGGTCGGCGGCACCTCGCTGACCCGCAACAGCAGCGCCCGCGGCTGGGGCGAAACCGCGTGGAGCGGCGCGGGCAGCGGCTGCTCGGGCTACGTGACCAAGCCCGCCTTCCAGAACGTGACGACCGCTTGCAGCAAGCGCGCGGTCGCCGACGTCTCGGCCGTGGCCGACCCGCAGACCGGCGTCGCGGTGTACCAGACCTACGGCGGCAGCGGCTGGGCCGTGTACGGCGGCACCAGCGCGTCCGCCCCGATCATCGCCTCGGTCTACGCCCTCGCCGGCACGCCCGGCGCGTCCGACACCCCCGCCGCCTACCCGTACTCGCACACCGGCAACCTCAACGACGTGACCTCCGGCAGCAACGGCAGCTGCTCGTCCTCGGTGCAGTGCAAGGCCGGCCCGGGCTGGGACGGCCCGACCGGTCTCGGCACCCCGAACGGCACCGCGGCCTTCACCGCGGGCACCCCGAGCGGCGGCGTCACGGCGAACAACCCGGGCAGCCAGAACGGCGTCGTCGGCACCGCGGCGAAACTGCAGCTCTCCGCGTCCGGCGGCAGCGGCGGCTACACCTGGACCGCTACCGGCCTGCCCGCCGGACTGTCGATCAGCTCCAGCGGCCTGATCTCCGGCACGCCGACCACCGCGGGCACGTACTCGGTGACCGCGACCGCCAAGGACTCCTCCGGCGCCACCGGCTCCACCACGTTCAGCTGGACGATCGCCCCGACCGGCGGCGGAACCTGCTCCGGCCAGAAGCTGGGCAACCCCGGCTTCGAGAACGGCACCAGCCCGTGGACCGCGACCAGCGGAGTCGTCAGCACGTCGTCCAACGGCGAGCCCCCGCACAGCGGCAGCTACCTCGCCTACCTCGACGGCTACGGCAGCGCGCACACCGACACGGTCTCCCAGTCGGTGACCATCCCCTCGGGCTGCCACGCGACGCTGAGCTACTACCTGCACGTCGACACCGCCGAGACGACCACCTCGACGGCGTACGACAAGCTCACCGTCAAGGCTGGGTCGACCACGCTCGCCACCTACTCGAACCTGAACCAGGCGAACGGATACCAGCTGCGCACCGTTGACATGTCGGCGTACGCCGGCCAGACGGTGACGCTCACCTTCACCGGCACCGAAGACTCGAGCCTGCAGACGTCCTTCTGCCTCGACGACACGGCGCTGACCGTGAGCTGACTCTGTACCGACGGAAGGGCCGTCCCGTACGCGGGGCGGCCTTTCCTTGGTGGGCAAGGAACTTTCACCTCGCGCGGGTGCGGAATGCCTCAGCCGGGCTCGGCGGCAGGCGGATCCAGCAGGACGCCGCCCGGTCACTCGCCGAGCACCGCGCGGCCCTCGGCGCCCATCGGCGACCGGTTCAGCACACTGTCGCCGTCGATCATTGCCACGCCGTTGCCGTAGAACAAATCCGAGGCCACTCACCGGCGGCCGCTTCCCGGCCAGGAAGCCGCGGCGTCACACCTCGACCACCTCCGCCAGAGTCGGCAGCGAGGGATGCGCCCCGTGCCGCGTCACCACGACCGCGGCTACTTTCGCTGCGAAACCACAGGCCGCCACCACATCCGCGGTCGTCGGCTCACCGGAGATCTCCGCGAGCCGGGCAGCAAGCGCCCCGACAAACGAATCCCCCGCGGCCGTGGTGTCGACCGCCCGGACCGCAACGGCAGGGACATGCGCGGACGACGAGGCGTCGAGCACCGCGCACCCCTCCGCCCCCAGCGTCACGATCACCCATCGGCAGCCCGCCGCGAACAGGTCAGCGCTGCCGCGTTGCAACCCGTTGCTGTCGAAGGGATCTTGGCCGGTGAGCTGCCGGAACTCGATTTCGTTCGCCACCACCACATCGCTGAACGGCAGCAGCTTCCCGGCCACGTCGGCGGCGGGCGCGGTGTTGAGTACCGTCAGCACCCCGCGTGCGCGAGCAGCCGCGAACGCGCGTTCCGTCGCGTCGGGCACCGCCTCCAACTGGCCTACTGCGACTCGAAGACCTGGCATCGCGTCGATCGCCGCTTCGGCTGTCGTTGCGGGGATGTCGGCGTTCGCCCCGGCCACGACAACGATCGAGTTGACGCCCTCCGCGTCGACGGTGATCGCTGCTCGGCCGGTGGGCAGCGGCGACCTTCGCACATGGGTGACGTCCGCGCCCTCGGCGACGAGGGCTTTCAGGTACTCGTCGCCGTCCTCGTCCTGGCCGACGCATCCGATCACCGCGACGTCCGCGCCGAGCCGGGCGGCGGCGACGGCTTGGTTGCCGCCTTTTCCGCCCAGTTCCCGGCTCGCCGAGAATCCCATGAGGGTCTCCCCTGGTTCGGGTATCCGCGGTGCTTGGACGATGTGGTCGACGTTGAGCGACGCGACGACCGCTACGACGGCGCTCATGCGGTCAGCCATCGCACCGGGACATCCCGCATCAGCCGGGCGACCGCGTCGGCCGGGACGCCTTCGGCTTCGAGCAGATCGGCGAAAACAGTCGGCACGAAGACCAGCCCGTTCCCGCCGTTGTGCGTCCACATCTGCTTGAGGAACAGGTCGTGCGACAACATGATCTGCTCTCCGAAGCCCTCGTGCACCCATCGCGCCACGGCGTGCGCGGTCTGGGAAACCGTCGGGGCCACGCCTTCGCCGGGGAACGAAATGTCGAGGCCGATCATGTCGAACTCCAGCAGCACGCCGCGTTCGAGCAGCTCGCGCTGGTAGCCGGGATCGTCGCCGGACGGATCGCTGTGCGCCAGCGCGACTTTGCCCGGCAGCGCACCGCATTCGTCCAGCACCAGGTCGAGCACCTCGTGCCCGCGGCGTTGCCAGCCCGGCATGTGGATGTTGAGCCCGACGTTCGGCCGGGCCGCCTGCGCGAGCGCCGCGGCGCGCAGCGAAGCCCGTTCCCCGTCGGTGAACAGCGGCGAGACGCCGACCTCGCCGATGACGCCGGCCCGGATTCCCGTTTCGCCGACGCCCTCGTCCAGTTCCGAGAGAATGCGCGCGGTCTGCGCTTCGACGGCGACCGCGGTGATGCGCTCGCCCTCGAATTTCTCCAGGTACGCACCGGTGCCCATGATGACGGTGACCCCGGTGGCCTCGGCCACCGCCGCCAGCGCTCGCGGGTCGCGGCCGATCGCCGCGCTGCCGGTCGCGTCGACCACCGTGCCGCCGCCTGCCGCGGCAAACGCGGCCAGCTCGCGCACGACACTCGCGTGGTCCTTCACCGCCACGTTGTCGGCGCAGCAGTAGGGATCCTGGCGAAGCAGGAACTGCCAGCTAGGCCCCACTTCCGCTTCGACGAGCCGCCGAGTGGAGGCGTAGGAGGGTTCGGCGACGGCGGAGGACAGGTCGTTGAAGAGGTGCTCGTGCGGCAGCACCAGCCCGAGGTCCGCCGCCTCGACCGCACCGAGGACGCCGCGCACCTCAGCCACGATGCACCTCGGCGGGCTGGGCGAGGACCGCCGGTTCGGCCGTGTGCCGGGACGGAATCATCGCGATCGCCGCGGCCGCCAGTGCCACGAGCGCGCCGAGGACGGTGACCAGGTGCAGGCTGGACCCCGCCGCGGGAGCGACGACCTCGAGCAGCAGCGACCCGATGAGCTGGCCGGCCGTGGAGGCCAGCCCCAGCAGCAGCAGGCCCAATCCGCGCACCAGCAAGGCCATCAGCGCGATCGACAACAGGCCGAGCGGCCCGCCGAAGTACATCCACCACGTGCCCGGCAACGCGAAGTGCGCGCCCGAAGCCGCCATCCGCACGACGTACACGAGGCCGAGCGCCACGAAGCCGATGAGGAAGTTCCAGGTGATGGAGATGAACATCGAGCCGGACAGCAAGCCGATCTCGGAGTTGCCCGCGGGCTGCCAGCCGGCGAGCAGGCCGCCGACGAACGGCATGATCGCCAGCGCGATCATGTGCGGGGCCGACCAGTTCGGGGACACGACCAGCACCGTGGCGCAGATGGCGAGGATCGCCCCGGCGATGCGCGGCGCGCTCATCGCCTGCTTGAACGGGACGCCGATGCCGAGCCGGTCGCACACCACGCCGGAGATGACCATGCCGGAGATCAGCGAGGTCTGGAAGATCGCCACGCCGAGGAAGCCCACCGTCACGCCTTCGGAGAGCACGATCACCGCGCCGCACAGGCCCGCGAAGAAGTTCCACCGCGGGATCTCGCCGCGCACCAGCTGACCCGGCAGCCGGAAGAACGCGGCGCGCGTCCGGGCCCGCGCCAGCACGATGACCAGCATCAGCACCAGGCCGGTGCCGAAGGACACCAGCGCGGCGGCGTGCCCGTCGCCGAGTTCGGTGCCGAGATGTCCGTTGACCAGCGACTGCAACGGGCCGAGCATGCCGGCGAAGACGGTCGCGATGGTCAGCACGACGACCGAGGTCGCGCGGCGGGTGGGTGACGTACTCATCGAATCCTCCTTGATCCCGAGTGCGCGCGGCTCAGCTGTCGCGTCCGGCGAGCCAGGTCAGCGCCTGGGCGAAGAGCTTGCGGTAGCCGTCCCAGCTCATGAACTCCTCCGGAGCCCAGTGCGGGGAGATGTCCGAGGTGAACGCGAGGGTGCGGCCCTCGCCGAACCGCCGCGCGGCCAGCATGACGTCGCCCTCGACGGTGGCGAGCAGTTCGGCGTCCGGCTTCAGCGTGGTGTGCTGGTAGCCCAGCAGGATCGGCCATTCCTGATCGAGACCGGCGACCACCGGATGCCCGGACTGCACGACCTGGGCGCGGACGCCCTCCGGGGTCTCGACGCGGTCGTCGAACGGGTCGATGTCGACCGGGAGGATCTCCTCGATCGGCGTCCGGTGGTAGTTGGCCTTGCCCTCGAAACCCTGGAAGCTCAGGTAGCCGCCCGCCATCATCAGGCCGCCGCCGCCCCGGACCCACTCGCGCAGCAGCTTGAGCCGGTTGGGCGTGGGGCGGCCGCGGGTGAACGTGTCCGGGTGCAGCAGCAGCGTGTTGGAGCCGACGTCGGAGAGCAGCACGACGTCGTAGGCCTCGAGTTCTTCCAGCGTCTGCGGGAACTTCTCGGCCACGTCGTGCGAACGCAGGTGAGTCACCTCGACCCCTTCCGCCGCCAGCACCGCCAGCAGCCGCTCGCACCCGATCTCCACCTGCGTGTGCGCGAACGGGTCGTATCCCTTGTGGTCGATCGTCGCACTGACCCACGACTCCCCGGCTAGCAGGACCTTGACCATCGACGACTCCTTCGGGCGAAAGCTTTAGCGTGTGTTGCGCAACATAGCGCAACAACGCCAATATAGGATGCGGTTGCAGTCGCCGTCAACGCTCGAACGGGGAGGAGCCGGATGTCGCTGGCGAAGGTGGCCCGAGAGGCCGGGGTGGCGGTGTCGACGGTGTCGAGGTACGTCCGGGGCGAGCTCAATGTCGCCTCCGAGACGGCCCGGCGCATCGATGCCGCACTGTCCGCCGAAGGGCATCCGCCCGTCCAGAAACAGGTGACCGGGCTCAGCCTCGGCCTGGTGGTGCCGTCGCTGGACAACCCGTATTTCTCCACGCTGGCGGACGCGGTGGCCGACGCCGCCGCGACGGACGGCATCGACGTGTTCACCGCCCTCACCGGCTCGTCGCCGTCGCGGGAGCGCGCCAGCGTCGAGCGCCTGATGCGGGTGCCGGACGTGGGCGGGCTGATTTATCTGGGGATGAACAGCACCAACGAGGCCTTCGCGGGCAGGCTGGCGGGCGATTTCCCGGTGGTCTTCCTCGACGAGTACGTCGAAGCCGCCGGGCCGCGGATCGCGCACATCACCGCGAACAGCTTCGGCGGCGCGTACCAGGCGACCACCCACCTGATCTCCCAGGGCCACCGGCGCATCGCCCACGTCGGCGGCCCGGCCGGGCTGCGGACGGCCGACCAGCGCGAGGCCGGGTACCGGGCGGCGCTGAAGGCGCACGGCATCGAGGCCGACGAGGCGATGATCGTGCGCGGCACCTTCAGCTCGGCGTTCGGCATGAACTTCTTCGCGCACATGGCACGGGCCGGCGCGGAGCCGACCGCGGTGTTCACCGCCAGCGACATCGCCGCGGTAGGCCTGCTCGAAGCGGCCCGCCGCGCCGGGGTCGCGGTGCCAGGGGACCTCTCGGTGATCGGCTGCGACGGCATCACCCTCGGCGAATGGACCTCGCCGCGCCTGACGACCGTTGCGCAACCGACCGAGCAGATGGCCCGCAAAGCGGTCGACGAGATCACCCGCCTCGCCGCCGGGGACAGCCCCGCGGACCACGTGCTCTCGATGCAGCTAGTCGTCCGCGAATCGACCCGGGAGTACTCCGCATGACCGACGACGCCCTTGACCTGCTGCGCGACCTCGTGCGCCAAGACACCACGTCCGGAGGCAACGCCGCACAGGCCTCAGCCCAGGAACTGGCGACCTCCTACGCCACGGCTATTGCGGGCGTACGCGTGCTGCAACGTTCCACCACCGGCCGCCCGTGGATGCTGCTCGGCACCGGATCGGGCCGCGGCCCACTGTTCGTATGCCACATCGACACCGTCCCGGTCGGCTCCCCCGATCTGTGGGACCGCACCCCGTTCTCCGCGGACACCGACGAGAAGTACCTGCACGGCCGAGGCAGCGTCGACATGAAGGGCGGCCTGGTAGCCGCCCTGGAAGCGTTGCGCAACGCCGCGGAAGCCGGTGCCGACGCACAAGTCCTGATCACCAGCGACGAAGAAATCGGCTGCCGCGGCGCGGCGGAGGCCGCAAACTCGCTGGAGCTGACGCCGCAGATCGTCGTAGTACCCGAAGCGACACAAAACCGCGTCTCGCTCGGCCATCGCGGGGCCACGTGGCTGCGCCTCGCCGCGTCCGGCAAAGCCGCCCACGGGTCCACACCGCACCTCGGCCGCAACGCGATCCAACTGCTCGCCGAGCGGGCCCTAGGTGCGCTCGACTCGTTTCCGCTGTCCACTGAGGACTATCTCGGCAAGGAGACCGTCAACGTAGGCACCTTCGAGGGCGGAACCGCGACGAATATCGTTCCCGCTGCGGCAGTTCTGACGCTTGACGTGCGCACCGTAGACGGTGGAGCGCCCGCGATCGCCTGGGCTTCGTCGCTCGATCCGGCAATCAGTACCGAGGTGGATCTCGACCTGCCCGCCGTCCGGACCCCACGCCTGCCGGACGCGCTCTCCGGCCAAGTCACCGCTCCAGCCGCCACCTACTTCACCGACGCCTCAGCATTAGCCGGATCGGTGGCCGGAGCCCCGATCGTGATCTGGGGACCAGGAGACCCACGCGAAATGCACGCGGCGAACGAAAAACTGGAACTGGAATCCTGGCGGGAAGCGTTGCGCAACTATCGCGAACTGGTGCTTTCCACCGCACAGTGACCCACAGTCCAATGTGGACTGAGACCCCGCCGCTCAGTCCACCAACCCAATACGCCCCCGCACCGATGCACCCAACGAGCGAGGCACCCACACCACCCCCGCACCCCGATACGAAGCCTCCCTGCGCCCGTCAGCACAATCAAGCTTCGGGGTGCCCCACGCAACCACGGGCCAATGTCGCCGCCAGGCGACGAGCCACCCAAAAACCGACTACCCAAGATCAATACGAGGCCGAGTCCGCACAGTCCCGAACAACAACGCCTGCCCAGTAGCCGCCATATGATCCGAAATCACCTGCTGCGTCTTGACCGGATCCCCCGACTCAATAGCAGTGACGATCTCCAAATGCCGCCCAGCACTCATATTCGACAGCGCCCGCTCAAGCCCCCGATACATGATGCACATCCGAATCGCCCCCTCGAGCAGCTTCCAAGACCGCACCAGCGCGTCATTGTCCGTAAGCTCCACAAGCAGCTCATGGAACGCCAGATCAGCCTCGATCTGCGCCTCCAGCGACACCCGCTCCGCACGAGCCATCGCATCGACCGCTTTCCGCAGCTTGGCGCAGTGCTCCTCCCGGTAGTAACTCGAGGCCAGCGTCTCCCCCGCGAGCGCCTCCAGCGCGGCGCGCACGGTGAAGGTGTTGATGATGTCCTTCTCGTTGATCGAGCGCACGGTGACGCGACCCCGCTCGCCGTACGAGACCAGGCCTTCCTGCTGCAGCTCGCGCAGTGCCTCGCGCAGGGTGCCCCGGCTGATCCCGAGCTGCTCGGACACCTGGACCTCGCCGAGGTGGCTGCCGGGCGGGAACTGGCCGGTGGTGATCGCCTCGCGCAGCGTGTCGACCGCCATCTGGCGCAGGTTGCGGCCGGGTTGGCTGGCCGAAGCCGGACGGCTCACCGCACGCCTCCTCTCTGACTCGGCGTCAGCACCGTTCGTAGTCGTCGAGCAACTGTACCTTCGCCGCGCTCGGCGACCGGTCGTCGAAGGCGTACCCGAGCCATTCGCGCACGAGCCGGCGGGCGAGTTCGAGACCGATCACGCGCTGGCCCAGGGCAAGCACCTGGCAGTTGTTGGACAGCACCGAGCGTTCCGCGGAGAACGAATCGTGCGCGGTGGCCGCGCGGATCCCGGGCACCTTGTTCGCCGAGAGCGCCATGCCGATCCCGGTCCCGCACACCAGCACCGCGCGGTCGACCGTGCCCGCCCGGATCGCCTCCCCCGCGGCGAGCCCGATCTCCGGGTACGGCCGGTGTTCGTCCTCGGCGCCGCGGTGCACGCCGAGGTCGAGCACCTCTGACACCCGCGGATCCGCGCGCAGGTCGCGGGCGAGTTGTTCCTTGTAGTCCAGGCCGGCGTCGTCGCAGCCGACCGCGATCCGGTAGGTCATCGGATTCCTTCCGCGAGAGTGCGCACGATCAGTGCGAGGGAAACGGCACCGGCGTCCGGGGTGCCGACACTGCGTTCGGCCAGCGGGCGCGCCCGGCCTTTCTTCGGGGTCAGCGCGGCGGTGTCCCGCGCCGCGGCTTCCGCGACCGCGGCCGCTTCCGCCCACGGCTTCCCCACCACCAGCGCGGTACGGAACGGTTCGAGCGCGTCGACCATCGTCTTGTCGCCCGGTTCGGCGCCGCCGAGTCGCACGACCCGGTCGGCGAACGCGTCGACCACGACCCGGACGTCGACGACCCCCGATTCCGCACCGATGGCTTCTCCTGCCGCACGCAACCCGGCACCCCACAGGACACCGGACGTGCCACCGGCCCGAGCTGCCCACTCGTCCCCGGCGGCCGCTAGACAATCGCCCGCGCCCGCCCCGTCGTGCCAGGCGGACTCGGCGCCCGCGAGAGCAGCGTCGATGCCGCGGACCATGCCGCGTCCGTGGTCGCCGTCCCCTGCGACGGCATCGATGGCGCCCAGCTCGGTTTCGGCTCTGTGCAAGGCTTTTCGGGCCGCGCGCAGGCCGTCCAGCATCGCTTCGGCGAGCTTTCGCGACTCAGGCGAGGCAGCGGCGTAACGCGGCGCAGCAGGTTCGGCCACGACGTCGGCTGCCGGAGCGGCTGCCGATTCGTGCCGGATTTCGCCGCGACGGAAGGCGGGCGTGGCGGCGGGCGCGCGCCACCAGCGTTCCAGTTCCTCGTCCAGCCAGGTCACGGTGAGCGAAACGCCTGCCATGTCGAGGCTGGTGACCAGTTCGCCGACCTCCGGGAGCACCGGCGTGTGGCCGGATTCCCGCAGCAGCGCGGCGATCCGGGTCCACAGCACGAACAGTTCCTCGTGCTTGACCGAACCGAGGCCGTTGAGCACCACCGCGACGCGATCGCCCGCACCGCCGGGCTTTTCGGCGAGGATCCGGCCGACGAAGTCCTCGGCCAGAACGGCGGCGGACGGGAGCGGGAGGTCGCGCAACCCGGGTTCGCCGTGGATGCCGAGGCCCAGCCCCATCTGCCCGTCCGGGACGGTGAACAGCGGGGTGTCCGAGCCGGGGAACGTGCAGCCGGAGAACGCGGTGCCGATCGTGCGGGTCGCCGCGTTGGCCTTGCGCCCGGCGCGCACGACCTCGTCGAGATCCAGGCCTTCTTCGGCGGCCGCGCCAAGGATTTTGAAGACCACGAAGTCGCCGGCGATGCCGCGCCGCTGCTCCGCTTGTTGCGGCGGGGCGCTGGCGATGTCGTCGGTGACCACGACGTGTTCCGCGCGGATCCCGCGTGCCCGCAGCGATTCCGCGGCGAGACCGAAGTTGAGCACGTCGCCCGCGTAGTTGCCGTAGCTGAACACCACTCCGGCGCCGGAATCCGCGGCTGCCGCCACCGAACAGGCGTCCTGCGCGGACGGCGAGGTGAAGAGGTTGCCGCTCACCGCGCCGTCGGCGAAACCCGGCCCGATCACGCCGTAGAACGCCGGGTAGTGCCCGGATCCGCCGCCCGGCAGCACCGCGACTTTCGGCCGGGCGGGCCGGTCCGCGCGCACCGCGCCGCCGGGCACCCGCCGCACCGCGCCTGCGTGCAGATCGCAGAACCCGGCGAGCGCGTCCTCGGCGAACGCCGCCGGATCGTCGTAGAGGTAGGTCATCGCGTGTGCTCCGTCCGCAAGGGAGGGTCAGTGGAGGAACGAGCCGCCGTTGACGTCGATCGTGGTGCCCTGCAGGTAGCCCGCGTCGTCGGTGGCGAGCCAGGCGATCACCCCGGCGACGTCGTCCACGGTGGCCTGCCGGCCGAGCGGGACGCTGCGGGTGATCGCGGCTTCCAGTTCGGCGGTGGTCGATTCGGCGCGGATGTCGGTCTCCACCGCGCCGGGCGCGATCGCGTTCACCGTCACCCCGGCGTCGCCCAGTTCCCGCGCCAGCGCTTTGGTGAAGCCGAGGATCGCGGCTTTCGCCGTGCTGTACGGGGTCCGGCCGAACACGCCGCCGCCCTGCTGCGCCGACACCGAGGACATGTTCACGATCCGTCCCCAGCCCGCCTCGATCAGGTCGGGCAGGAACGCTTTCGTGACCAGGTAAGTGCCGGTCGCGTTGACCGCCAGCACCTTGTTCCACAGGTCGAGCGTCGTCTCCAGGAACGGCACCGGCGAGGTGATGCCCGCGATGTTGACGACCGCGCCGACGCCGGGCAGGCGGCCCGCGTCGACCTCGGCCCGCACGGCCGCGTACGCGGCGAGCACGGACGCTTCGTCGGCGACGTCGACGCCGTGCGAGAAAGCGGTCGCACCGGTCGCGGCGAGTTCGCCGGCCACTTCCTTGGCGGCGGGCTCGTCGAGGTCGAGCACGACGACCGCCCAGCCGTCCCTGGCGAAGCGGGCGGCGGTGGCGCGGCCGATTCCGCGGGGCGCGCCGGCTCCGGTGATCACGGCGGTGCGACGGGTTCCGGTCATGTCCGTTGTCTCCTTGGCGTCAGAAGGGAAATCAGAGAGCGGCGAGGTAGGCGGCGGCTTTCACCGCAGCGGCCGGACGTTCCTCGTCAGTGACGTCCCGCGTTTCGAGTTCGAGAGAGCTGTGGCCGCGGTAGCCGGTGGCGCGCAGCGCGGCGAAGGTCGCGGCGAAGTCCACGTCGCCGTTGCCGATGCTCAGGTTGATCTGGCCCGGCGTCGCGTCGCGGAGGTGGACGTGCGCGATCCGTCCGGCGAACCGGTGCGCGAACGCGGCCGGGTCGCCGCCGGACGCGACGATGTGGCTGGTGTCGAGGACCAGCCCGACCGCCGGGTCGAGCCGGTCGGCCAGCTGACCGGCGAGGTCGACGGTGTGGCAGAGCCGGTACAGATGCGGCGCTTCGCACCACAGCTCGAGGCCCCGGCTCGCGGCCAGCGCCGCCGCCCGGCCCAGCTGGTCGGCGACGAGGTCCAGGTCCGCTTCCAGGCTCGTCACCGGCTCGTGCGACAACGCGCCGCACGGCAGCACGAGCGCCCGCGCCCCGCACGCGGCGGCCAGGTCGAGCAGCCGCCGCAGGTGGGCCGCCCGGTCCGCCGCCTCCGCCGGGGCGAGCGGGCGGTTCAGGTCGCCGACGTCGCCGTTGACCGAGCGCACCGCCAGCCCGGACGCGCGCACCTGCCCGGCGACGATGCGCACCGCCGCGTCGGTGAGGTCGTACGGCACGTGGTCGCAGACCCCGGGCAGCGCGCCGAGGTCGGTCTCGGCGAAGCCGCAGTCCGCGACAACCGCCAGCGCGGCGGGCAGAGGCAGGTGCCGGAAGCTGATCGTGGAGCAGCCCGGCGCGGGGAGGCGTTCCATGGTCGGCAATGTTAACAGAGAAGTGTCAACAGACAAGGCCACGCCGAATGATCAGTTCTCACAAGGGATTATCTCCGATATTTACTGTTGACAGAGCATCCAGCAGAGCGCACGATACGCTCCATTGTTGACAGCCAGGCAGCTCGATTACTGTCGAGACGGCCGCTGGAAGAGAGAGGCGATCGACATGCGCAGCGAAGCGCTCACCATGCGGGGCCCGGTGCACGGCACCGCGGACGCCCGCCGGGTGGCCTGGGGCTCCACCGCCGGGGCCGTGATCGAGAGCTACGACTTCATCGGGTTCGGCACCGCCGCGGCGCTCTACCTCGGCCACGCCTTCTTCCCCGGCGCGTCGCCCATCGCCGGCACGCTGTCGGCGTTCGCGACCCTCGGCGTCGGATTCATCGCGCGGCCGCTCGGCGGGATCGTCGGCGGGCACCTCGGCGACCGGATCGGCCGCAAGCCGGTGCTGGTCGCGTCGCTCATCATCATGGGGCTGGCGACCTTCGCCATCGGCCTGCTGCCGACCTACGCGACGGCGGGCGTGCTCGCGCCGGTCCTGCTGGTGACCGTCCGGATCGTGCAGGGCCTCGCCTACGGCGCCGAGTGGAGCGGCGCGATCCTGATGACCTACGAGCACGCGCCGTGGCTGCGCAAGGGCAGGTTCACCGGGATCGTGCAGTCCGGGTTCCCGATCGGGCTGCTGCTGGCGAACCTGGTGTTCCTCGTGTCGGTGAACCTGCCCGGCGACTGGGCGTGGCGGGTGCCGTTCCTGGCCAGCCTGGTGCTGGTGATCGTCGGGCTGGTGCTGCGGGCGAAGGTGCCGGAATCGCCGGTGTTCCAGGACGTGCGCGACAGCGGCGACCTGGTGAAGGCCCCGATCGCGGCGGTGCTGCGCGACGACTGGCGCAACGTGGTGCGCGGCATCGGCCTGCGGATCGCCGAGACGGCGGGCTACGCGGTGTCGATCACCTACCTCATCTCGTACCTGAAGTCGGAAAAGCTCGCCAGCAGCGGGGAAACGATCCTGGCGCTGTGCATCGCCTCGGCGATCGGCATCGCCGCGACCGTCGGCTGGGGCGCGCTCACCGACCGGGTCGGCCGCCGCTCGGTGTACGTCTGGGTGACGCTGTTCGCCGCGCTGTGGGCGATCCCGATGTTCCTGCTCGTCAACACCGGCACGCTGATCGCGATCGTGTGCACCGTCGTCGTCTCCTACGGCGTCTGCCAGAACGCGCTCGCCGGATCGCAGGGCGCGTGGTTCCCGGAACTGTTCCAGGCGGGCACCCGCTCCTCGGGCGCCGCGCTGGCCTACCAGATCTCGGCGATGATCTCCGGTCTCACCCCGTTCGTCACGACGCTGCTGTTCCTCGGCATGGGCTGGCTCGGCCCGGCGCTGCTGTTCCTGGCGTTCTCGCTGCTCGGCCTGGTCTCGGCGCTGGTGACCCGGGAAACCTGGGGCCGCGCGGAGCGTGAAGCGGCCCGCGCGGCGGTCGCGAGCTCCGCGCCCGCTGCCCAGCCCGCCGCCTGAATCCCTGTCGCCGAAAGGAAAATCGCTGTGAGTCTCGACCTGATGACGCCGACGTCGTTCCGGCGACGGCTGGACGCCTGCGCGGAATCGGCGTACCGCATCCGGATGGGCGTCCTCGACGAGGGCGAAGCGCAGGGCGAGGGCTACGTCGGGCAGGCGCTCGGCGCGGCCGACCTTCTCGCCGTGCTCTACCGCGACGTCCTGCGCTTCGACCCGGCGGATCCGGAGTGGCCGGACCGCGACCGGTTCCTCCTGTCCGTCGGCCACTACGCCCTGCTGCTCTACTCCGCGCTCGCCGAGGCCGGGGTGCTCCCCCGCGAAGAACTGGCGACCTACGCCGCGGACGGCTCGCGGCTGCCGATGTCGGCGATGGCCACCTACACGCCCGGCGCCGAGATCTCCGGCGGTTCGCTCGGCCACGGGCTGGGGCTCGCCGTCGGGATGTGCCTCGGGCTGCGCGCGCAAGGCCGGACCGGGCAACGGGTCTTCACGCTGTTCAGCGACGGCGAACTCAACGAAGGGTCGACGTGGGAGGCCGCGATGAGCGCGGCGAGCTGGCAGCTCGGCAACCTCGTCGCGTTCGTCGACATGAACGGGCTGCAAGCGGACGGACCGACCCGTGACGTCCTCGCCCTCGACCGCCAAGAAGACCGCTGGCGCGCCTTCGGCTGGCACGTGCAACGCGTCGACGGCAACGATCCCGAGGCGTTGCTGCGCGCGGTGGACGAGGCGACCGGCAACGCGTCGGCCGTCGGACAGCCGCACCTGGTCATCTGCGACACCGTGGTCGGCAAGGGCGTCCCGTTGCTCGAAGGCCGGGAAAAGCTCCACTTCATGAAGATCGCCGCCGAGGAATGGCCTGTGTGCAAAGAGCAGCTGACCGCCGGACACGAGAAGAGGACCCGCCGATGACCGTCGCCCAGCCGCAGCGCTCGGCCGCGATGATCGCCTCGATCGCCGACCCCGGGGTGCGCACGACGCGGGCCCCGTTCGGCGACGCGCTCGTCAAGGCGGCCGAGGCGGACCAGCGGATCGTCGGGCTCGCCGCGGATCTGGCGAAATACACCGACATGCACGTGTTCGCCCGCGCGTTCCCGGACCGGTTCTTCCAGATGGGCATGGCCGAGCAGGTGATGATGGCCGCCGCCGCGGGCATGGCCGAGGTCGGCCAGATCCCGTTCGCCGCCACCTATTCGGTGTTCGCCACCCGGCGCGCCTACGACTTCCTGTGCCTCGACATGGCCGAACCGGGGCTCAACGTCAACATCGTCGCGGCGTTGCCCGGCCTCACCACCGGCTACGGCCCGAGCCACCAGGCGACCGAGGACGTCGCGATCCTGCGCGGGATGCCCGGACTGACCATTGTGGACCCGTGCGACGCGGTGGACATCGAGCAGGCCGTGCCCCAGCTCGCCGCGGCACCCGGCCCGAGCTACACCCGGCTGCTGCGCGGCGCGGTCCCCCGGATCCTCGACGACTACGACTACTCCTTCGAACTCGGCAAAGCGAAACTGGTCCGGCCCGGCGACGACGCCGTTTTCGTCTCCTCCGGCCTGATGACCATGCGTGGCCTCCTCGCCGCCGAGCAGCTGGCGAAGCGGGGAATCGACGTGGCGGTCGTGCATTGCGCGACGCTCAAGCCGTTCGACGAGGAGACCGTGCTCGCCCAGATCGCGGGCGACCGTCCGGTGTTCACCCTCGAAAACCACAGCGTGATCGGCGGCCTGTTCGAAACCGTCGCCGCCGCCCTCGCCCGGCGCGGCATCGGCAAGAAGGTCGTGCCGATCGCCCTGCCGGACGAATTCCTGGCCGCCGGTGCGCTCCCGACGTTGCACGACCGCTACGGCATTTCGACGAACGCCGTGACCGACCGGGTCCGGGAGGAGCTGTCCGCGCGGACCTGACCGAACTGGCCGCGCGCCGGACGTCTTACGCCCGCTCGGATTCGTCCGGGCGGGCCAGCCGCTCGACCAGATCCAGCTCAAGCCGGACGTTGGCGAGAATCCCTTCCACCGTCGGGGATTCCGGTGCGCGGTCGTCGCTCCGGACGGTGCGCACGGCCATCTCCGCGAGCTGGTCGGCGGTTTCCTGGTCGTCGCCGCCTTCCTGGTGCCACCAGGCGATCCAGTTGAGCATGCCGATGACGCCGAGCGCCGCGGTGCGCGGGTTGACGTTGCGGAAGCTTCCGTCGGCGATGCCGCCGTCGATCACCTCGACGAGTTCCTTCAGCACGCGCCTTCGGCTCGCCCGGTAGGACTTCGCGAGGTGCTCGGGCAGATCGGATTCCGACCGGATCATCAGCCGGAACCGGTCCGGGTCCGCCATCTGGTGCAGCGCCAGCGTCTGTGCCATGCGCCGCAGCTTCGCCGTCGGGCTCAGGTCCGCCAGCGCGTTGATCTCGCGCAGCAGCTGTGCGGGCTGGTCGGCGATCTCGCTGACCAGCTGGGCGAACAGGTCGTCCTTGCTCGCCACGTAGTGGTAGACCGCCTGGCGGGTCAGGCCGGTCGCGTCGGCGATGTCCTGCAGCGTCGTCCCGGCGACCCCGCGCTCGGCGAACAGCCGGGCGGCGTTCTCCTTGATCTCCCGTTCGACGAGTTCGCGCCGCACGCTGGGGCGGCCCCGGCGTTTGGGCGGCGGGTCGGCGGCAGGGGAAGTCATAGCGGCCAAGGCTAGTCCATCACCCGGTGAAGGCTACGAGATCGACACGCTCGCTGGCGAGCGCGCCCGCGGCGACGGCCCGGAGCCCGGCGGGCACGTCCGCGACCAGGAGCGCGCCGGTCGCGCGGCGGATGCGCTCGCCGAGGTCCAGCCGGTCGAGGGTCGCCTCGCGGTCGCCGGGGCCGGTCAGCCAGTACGCGCTCGCAGGCGGCAAACCCGCGATCAGTTCGGCCGCCTCAGGGCTCCACGGCCGGACCGAGATCTCGACCGGCAGCGTCCCGGCGGCGGTGCGCAGCGCCTCCGGAGCGGTGCGGCCGGGGAACCGGCGCCCGCCCGCGGTCAGGGGCCGGCCGAGGATCCACTCCGTGATCGAGGCCGGGCACGGGACCTCGTCGGCCCCTACCCCGCCGAACGCGGCGAGACCGGGGACGGCGACCTGCGGCGCGGACTCCGCGAACCGGTCGACGGGCACCTTCCCGGCCCGCGTCATGTACGCGACCATCAGCTGCTCCACCGGCATCGACAGGCGCTCCGGGAACGAGTCCCACCACGCCATCGAGCGTTCGGCGATGGACTGCAGGTGTTCGACGGCGGGCCGCCGCTCCGCCTCGTACGCGGCGAGGGCGTCGTCGAGGCCGCCGGCGGCGAGCACCGCGCGGTCAAGCGCGATCGCGTCCTCCATGGCGAGTTTCGTCCCGGAACCGATCGAGTAATGCGCGGTGTGCGCGGCGTCGCCGAGCAGCACCACGTTGCGCGTGTGCCAACGGCGGCACCGGATCGTGCGGAACCGGAGCCATTTGGTGCGATTGCCGATCAGCCGGTTTCCTTGCAGGGTCTCGGAAAACGCTTCCTGGAGGTAGCCAAGCGAGCGCTGGTCGCTGTCTCCGTTGGGCGTCTCGCGGGTCGAAACATCGAATCCCGCCCGCCGCCACGTCTGCTCGTCGGTTTCGATCAGGAAGGTGCTGCGGTCGGCGGCGTACGGATAGGCGTGCGCGACGAAGGTGCCGTGCTCGGTAGTGACCGGGGTGAAGATCGCCCGCGGCAGCGCGAAATCGGTGCCGCACCAGAGATACAGGCCCTCGCCCTCGGCGATCTCCGGACCGAACTCCTCGGCCAGGTCAGTCCGGGTCGCGCTCGAAATCCCGTCGGCGGCGACGATCAGGTCGGCATCGAGCTCCGACACCGCCCGGCGCTCGCCGAAGCGCAGCTCCACTCCGGCGGCTTCGGCGTGCTTTTGCAGTACGGACAACAAGGTCGCGCGTCCGATGGCGAGCAGTTCGCCGTGCGCGAGACGCACCTCCGAGTCGCCGACGCGCATCGACATCTCGTGCCCGTGCGAGGCAGCGACGATGCTGTCGAGCGATTCCTCGTCGGCGAGCCGCAAATTCCGTTGCGTCCGCGACGCCAGCCCGACGCCGAATCCGAAGGTCTTGTCCGGCACGCCTTGTTCGTAAACCGTCACCTCGGCGCCGGGATGACTGCGTTTGAGCAGCCGGGCGGCGTAGAGGCCGCCCGGCCCTCCGCCGAGGACGGCGATGGTGTCGAGCTTCATGCTCCGGCTCCTCGCGGGGTCGGTCCGGCCGCGAGCGGTGCCGCCGCATCGGCCCGGAGGCGCTTCTTGTCGATCTTCCCGACGTTGGTCTTCGGCAGTTCCGGCACCCAGACCAGGCGTTCGGGCCACTTGAACTTGGCCACGCCGAGCCCGTCCAGATGCCGCTGCACCTCGGGCATCGTCAGGGTCTGCCCGGTCGCGGACACCAGGAACGCGCAGGCTTTCTCCCCCAGCCGCGCGTCGGGCATCGCGACCACCGAGGCGATCGCGACGTCCGGGTGCTTCATCAGCAGCACCTCGACCTCCTCGGCGTTGACCTTCTCGCCGCCGCGGTTGATCAGGTCCTTGATCCGGCCCTCGATCGACACGTGCCGGCGGCCGTCGACGACGTGGACCGCGGCGAGGTCGCCGGTGCGGTAGAAGCCGTCCGAGGTGAACGCGACCGCGTTGTGTTCGGGCGCGTCGAAGTAGCCCGGGATCGTGTACGGACCGCGGCAGCACAACTCGCCGACCGCGCCGTCCGGCACTTCGGTCTCGGTGCCCGGTTCGAGGATCCGGACCTCGTCCGACGGCGCGATCGGCGTGCCGACGGTCGTCGTGCGCAGGGCTTCCGGATCGCCGGCCCGGCTCGCCAGGAACATCCCCTCGGACATCCCGAACATCTGTCCCGCCCACCGCGTTTCGCCGTCGTCCACGCGCCGGAACACGTCCGGCGGGACCTTCGCCCCGGACAGCACGGTGCGCCGGACCGTGGGGAGGACCGCGTCGAACTCGGCCGATCGAAGCGCCTGGTAGTGGCCGTGCCCGATGAGGACGTCGGTCACGCCGTGCTCCGCCATCAGCGCGAACGCGGCGACGTGGTCGGGGTTGGCCAGGATCAGGGTCGCGCCGACCGAGTGGGCGGCGTGCAGTGCGCAGGAGATGCCGGCGTTGTGGATGACCGGGATGAGGTGCGCGAGCCGGGTGTCGGCGTCCCATCCCAGCGCCTGGGCGTACAGGAGCGCGTTGTTCCAGTACTCGGCGTGGATCCGCGGGATCACCTTCGGCACTCCCGTTGTCCCGCCGGACAATTGGAACACCGCGACGTCCTGCGGATCGGTTTCCGCCTCGACGCTTTCGACGAACGCCCGTGCTCGCGCCGGATCGATCCCGGCGCCGAGGTCCTCGATCCGGTGCGTTCCTTCCGCCGCGCCGACCGTGAGGACGGTGCGCAGCGTCGGATGTCCCTCGGCGACCTGGCGGGCGAACGCGACCAGGTCGAACCCGAGCCCGGCCTCGACCAGATGCGCCGCCGCGCCGACCTTGCGGCTGATGTGGCCGATCTCGTGCATCCGGTGCTGCGCCAGCGTCGCCACCGGCACCAGGCCCGCCTTGAGACAGCCGTACCAGGCGAGCACGATCGCCGTCCGGTTGGTCGACTGGAACAGCACCGGGTCGAGCCGGCGCAGGCCCAGGCTGCGCAGCCCGGCGGCGATCCGGTCGGTGCGCTCGTCGAGTTCGCGGTAGGTGAGGGCGCCTTCGGCGGTAATGAGCGCGGGGCGATCGCCTTGCCGCAGCGCGGATTCGTGCAGCCGCGCGCTGATCGGCAGGTCGCTCCATTCGCCGCTCTCCCGGTAGCGGCGGGCGCGATCGGCGGGGTACCGGACCACTCGCCCGTCCCAGTCGAATGCGGTCACTGAATGCTCCTCAGTCGATCGGCGCGGCGGTCAGCAGCGCGGTCAGTTCGCCGACGTGGTCGGGGTGGTCGGCCGGAACGACGCCGGAGTAGACCGCCGACCAGCAGCCCGGGCAGCACTGCTGACGGAACACGACCTCGGCGTCCACGTACTCCGACGGAGCCGAAACCACCTGCGGTCCCGCCGTGCTCGACGGCCCCTCGTAGCGGGCCAGCGCCAGCTTCCCGGATTTGGTGTCGCCCAGCAGCCGGCCGCAATGCGCACAGGCGATCACGCGGGCCTCGCCGATGGTGACCTCGGCCAGGTTGTCGTCGATCCGGCGCGCGTTGCGCAGATCCACTGTCGCCTCTTGGGAAAGCGGCGTCTCGGAACGGTCGCGCCGCTCGTCCAGCATGCTCGCGCGCAACTCGGCGGTGGCCGACTCGTCGAGTTCGCCGTTCGCGATCACGACGCCGTAATTGGTGCGGGCGCCTTCAGCGGTCACCTTGCCGTTGGCCACATCCCAGGCGACCGCGTCGGCATCGCGGCGCAGCGGATCGCCGTAGCCTCCGCCGCCCTGCCAGTGCATGTACAGCACCTCGCCGGGAGCCAGGTAGCTCTCCGCGTAGCAAGCGCCGATTTCCTTGGTGCCATTGAGTTCTTCGAGGTTACCCGGCAGCTGGCCCGACGAAAGCAGTTCCTGCACCCCGGAATCGCGCGCCAGGATCTCGAGACCGGTGTTGCCGGGAAGACCGCCCGCGAGGCCGCCGTTCTGCGCGACCGCCTTGCCCGCGGACGCGAACACCAGCCCCATCGGCAAGCTGCTGCCGTACGGGGTCACGGCGAGCGACGCGCTCACCCCGCCGCGCATCCGCCCCGGTCCGCCCGAGTCGGGTTCTTCCCGGCGCCAAAGCGTCAGCAACGGGTAGAGGAATTCGGTCATCTCGGTGTCCGGGATCCGGCCCATCGGAATGCAGAACAGGCCGCCGGTGTCCATGCCGTCGGCCACCGGACGCGCGCCGTAGCCGCCCGCCATCGGCTCCATCAGGATGTTCAGGAACGGCGCCGGCTGCTCGCCGCGCTCGTCCAGCCCGGCCACGATCGCGGTGTCCCACGTCCCGCAGCACGAGGCCTGGACGCTCTTGCCGAGGTCAACGTCGCGGTCGAGCATCTGCGCGAGGCATTCGGCGATCAGGTTCCCGGTGAGCCAGGCAGGTCCGATCGGGCCCCGGCTGACCGCGGCGGGGAAGGTGGCGTTGTTGATGGTGCCCTCTTCGGAGATCAGCTCGAAGCAGCGCATCAGCCCGCCCGCGGCCCACGGGATGTCGCCGGCCAGCACCGGCAGCACGGCGAGCATGACCCCGCCGCGCATCCCGGCGTAGGTGCAGTTGATGACGCCGGCCTGCGGGTCGGTGCCGGTGAAATCGAAGACCAGGCGATCGTCCGATTTGGTCATCGCGACGGTGATCTTGTGCAGCCGGCGGTCGCCGGTCGACGCCTGGTCCTGGTAACCGGTGGCCTTCCAGGTGCCGTCCGGCAGCCCGCGCAGCTTGGTGCGCAAACGCGCCTCGGAGTCGTTCATCATCCGCTTCATCACGGCCTTGACGGTGTCCGCGCCGTACTGCTCGATCACCGCGAGGAGCCGGTCGCGGCCGACAGTGTTGGCCCCGATCTTGGCGCGCAGGTCGAGGCCCACGAGCATCGGGACGCGCGAGCGGCGGGTCCAGGCGTCGGCGACGTCGCGCTGCAGGACGCGGTCGCGGACCACCTTGATCGGCGGCGTCGGCACCGATTCGGAGAAGACGTCCTTGGCCCCGGGGTCGAACGAGCCGAGGCCGGAACCGCCCAGATCGGGTTCGTGGCAGATCGCGCTGGTCCACGCGAAGAGCTTGCCGTCGTGGAAAATCGGCTGGTACACGATGACGTCGCTCTGGTGCAGCCCGCCGCCGACCCAGGGGTCGTTGCACAGGAACATGTCGCCGTCGGCGATGCCGGGGTTGGCGGAGCGGTGCTCCAGGGTCCAGTAGATCGCGAGGTCGACGGCCCCGACCAGCATCGTGTTGTAAAGGCCCACCTGGACCTCTTGGCCCACCTCGTCGCTGACGGCGAAGTCGAAGTCGTTGGCGTCGGTGACGATCGGGGAACCGGACATGCGCTTGAGCGCCTCCCCCATCTCGTCGGTGACCGACCACAGCCGGTGCCGGATCACCTCGTAGGTGAGCGGGTCGACGGCGTCGATCTGGTCCTGGGTGACGGTGTGCAGCGGGACGGTCCCGCCGACGGCCCGGCTGAGCGCGTCGGGGTCGAGCGGGCGGCTGGAGAAGATTTCCGAGCCGGGGATCGGTGCGGTCATGCCAGTTCTCCTTGGGGCTCAGGCCTGGTCGAGAGCGATGTGCAGGTTGCCGAGCCGGTCGACGGTCCCGGTCGTGCCGTGCGGGACCACGACGGTGGTGGTGGGCACCTCGATCACCGCGGGACCGCGCAGCACGTGGCCCGCGCGGAGCTTGGTGTAGTCGTAGATGGCGGTGTCGGCGTAGCCCTGGCTCGCGCCGAGGCACACCTTCCGGGTGCCGGTGAGCGCCGGGGACGCGTCCGCGGAGTCCGCCTTTTCGAGTTCGGGCAGGGTCGGCGAGAACGGCAGGACGCCGGTGCCGCGGACGCGGTAGGTGATGGCCTGGATGCCGGCCTCGCGGAATCCGCTGTCCTGCCCGAAAAGCGTGGCGTAGCGGGCTTCGAAGAGATCCGCCGCCTTCGCCACGTCCTCGGCGGCCAGGTCGCCGCTGGGGATCGGGGTCGCCACTTCGGCCAGCTGCATCGTGTAGCGCATGTCGATCTCGCGCTCGATTTCGACGGCCGAGAACTGCATGCCCTGGCGTTCGAGCATCTCGCGGACCTCGGACTCGAGCTCCTCGAAGTTGCGCTGCACGCGGACCGGGTCGAGCGGAAGCGCCGCCGGGTCGGAAAGTTCCTTGGCCAGCACGATGTCCGACGAGGCGAGCCCGTACGCGGAGAACGCGGAAGCGACCTGGCCGAGCGGCACCACGACATCCGTGGCGCCGATCTCCTGCGCGTACCGGCCGCAGTGCGCGGGACCGGAACCGCCGAAGGCGTACACGATGAAGTCGCGCGGGTCGTGTCCGGCCTCGACCACCGTCTTCCGCAGCAGGTCGCCGGTCTGCGCGTTCTGCACCTCGTAGATCGCCGCGGCGGCTTCTTCGACGCTCAGCCCGAGCGGTTCGGCGATGCGGGTGCGGATCGCGTCGCGGGCCAGCCCGACGTCGAGCGCGCGCCGCCCGCCCAGCAGGCCGCGTTCGGGGATGATGCCCAGCACCAGGTTCGCGTCGGTGTTGGTGGGCTCGGTGCCGCCGTTGCCGTAGCAGGCCGGGCCGGGGACCGCCTGCGCGCTGTGCGGGCCGATCTGGAGATTGCCGCCCGCGTCGATCCACGCGATCGCGCCGCCGCCGGAGCCGATGGCGTGCACCTCGAGGGTGGGCACGTTGATCGGATGGTGGTTGATGATCGTGGTCGACGACCGCACCGGTTCGCCGTCGACGACGAGCCCGGCCAGGAAGGTGGTCCCGCCCGCGTCGGTGGCGATGATGTTGCGGTGGCCCAGCTGCTCGCCGAGCGACACCGCGCCGACCACGCCGCCGGTGAGCACCGAGCCGACGGTGGAGATCGCGTTGCCCGGAGCCTCGGACGCGGCGACCGCCCCGCCGTTGCTCTGCATCACCAGCAGCGGTCCGGCGAGCTTTTCCTTGCGCAGCTTGCTTTCCAGCTCGCCGAGGTAGTCGCGCAGGCCCGGGCCGACCTGGGTGCTCATGATGGTGGTCGCGTTGCGCGCGAACTCGCGGATGCGCGGGGACACCTCGCTGGAGATAGCGACGAACAGGCCGGGGTCGATCTCGTGCGCGATCTCCCGGATCCGCTGTTCGTGCGCGGGATTGCGGAACGACCACAGCAGCGACACCGCGATCGCGGAGATGCCGTCGGCGACGAGGGCGCGCACGGCGGCGCGGACCTCGTCCTCGTTCAGCGGGACGACGACCCGGCCGTCGCGGTCGACCCGCTCGGTGACCTCCAGCGCGTGGCGCTTGCGGACCAGCCCGTGCGATTTGCTCTGCCCGATCGGGTTCTGCAGCTCCTCCGGCGCGCGCCCGAGGTAGCGGCCCTCGACGTTCATGATGTAGATCGAGTCGCGGTGGCCCTTGGTCGTCAGGAAGCCGATGTCCGGGACCTGGTTCATCACCAGCGCGTTGAGCGACGAGGTGGTGCCGTGCGCGATGTGGTGGGTGCGGGACAGCATCTCCGCCACCGGGACGCCCAGCTGCTCCGCGAGCACGCCGAGCACGTCCATCACGCCGTCCGAGTAGTCCGGCGGGGTCGAGGCGGTCTTGCCCGCGAGCACCAGGCCCTCGCCGTCGTCGAGGACGGCGTCCGTGAACGTGCCGCCGACGTCCACTCCGATTACGTATGCCATGAGCTCCGCTCTCCCTTGAGCTGAACGATCCTAGGTGACCCAGATCACTGGTTCGACTACAATGACGATTATTCGACGCTTGCGCAGAAAAAGTCAAGGGGATGTGCGCATCGCCCCCTGCCTGCGCGGACGACTTGACTGTTTTACATGAGCGTCGAATACTCGTCGTAGACGCAAGGAAGTGAAGGGACCCGCATGAGCACCCACCGGATCGGGCTCGTCGTACCGAGCAGCAACGTCACCGTCGAGACCGAGATGCCGGCCCTCCTCGCGAGGCACCCCTCCGCGGAGTTCTCGTTCCACTCGACGCGGATGCGCATGCACACCGTGTCGCCGGCGGGCCTCGCGGCGATGAACGCCCAGCGCGAGCGATGCGTCATGGAGATCGCGGACGCTTCGCCGGAGGTGATCCTGTACGCGTGCCTGGTGGCCGTCATGGTCGGCGGCCCGGGCGAGCACCGGCGGGTCGAGTCCGCCGTCGCCGAACAGCTCGCCACCGGCGGGTCCGAGGCCCTGGTCCGGTCCAGCGCCGGTGCGCTGACGGAAGGTCTGCGCGCACTCGGCGCCCGGCGGGTCGCCTTGGTGACGCCGTATCTGAAGCCGCTCGCCCAGCAGGTCGTGGACTATCTCGAGGCCGAGGGGTTCGAGATCGCCGGCTGGCGGGCGCTGGAAGTGTCCGACAACAACGAGGTCGGCTGCATCCCCGGCGAACGGGTGATGGCGGCCGCGCGGTCGCTTGATCTGTCCGATGTGGACGCTCTGGTGCTCAGCTGCTGCGTGCAGATGCCCTCGCTCAGCCTGATCGAGCCCGCCGAGCAGGAGTTCGGGATTCCCGTCCTCTCCGCCGCGACCGCCGGCGCGTACAGCATTCTGCGCAGCCTCGGCCTCGACGTCTCGATCGACGGCGCGGGCAGTCTCCTGCGCGCCCGCGCCACTGTCTGATACCGCCGGAAAGGAGAACCAGCATGTCCGAAACACACCTGGTGAAGGGCGTCGACCACGTCGCCTTCCCCACGTTCGACCCGGCCGGGACGGTCCGCTTCTACCGGGACACCCTCGGTTTCCCCGTGGTGCACTCGATCTGCGCCGCGGGCTGGGGCCCGGAGCAGCACCCGGATTTCATCCACTTCTTCTTCGACATCGGCAACAACGACCGGCTCGCGTTCTTCTACTACTTCGGGCTGGACCAGTTCGACGGCGGCCCGCAAGGCGACGTGTACGCGAAGTTCGCCGAAGACGTGCCGCTCTTCTTCATCCGCTCGCGCCACCTCGCGATCCACGTGGACAGCGAGGAGCACCTCCTGGAGTACCGCCGCCGGCTCGACGCGAGCGAGTGGCCGGTCGAAATGCAGATCCAGCACGAGACCATCGAGTCGATCTACACCCACGATCCCAACGGATACATGGTCGAGATCACCCGGGCGCTGCGTCCGGTGACGCCGCAGGAAGACCTCGACGCGAACCTCACCATCGACGCCCTCCTCGACGTCGTGTCCGGCCCGGCGCCGTCGATGGACGCACTGCTGGTCCGCAAGGCGGAACTCATCGTCGAGCGGTCTTCGGCGGCGGAGGTGCCCGCGCGATGACTGCCGTGTTCTTGTTGGATGTTCCCGAAAACCAGCCGATCGTGGCGGTCGCGGCCCAAGCCGACACCGTCACCGTCGACCGGCTCGGCGCGTATTTCAAACTCAGCGCACCGGGTCCGATCGTGATCGATCGCCGCGCCACCGGCTGTCGGCATGCCGTGTGGTACAGCAGCATTGCGGGCCTGCTGGACGCGAAAATCACGCAGTGGGACAAGGACGCGCTGCGGCTGGAAGCACGATGACCGCGCGACTCGGCGCTGGACGGTACATTGAGACCGCCGAAATCCCCTCTGGCACCATCACTTCCGCCCACGAGCTGACCACATTAGACGGTGCGAAAGTCTCCGGCGTGCTGCGTGCACTGCCCGGTGCCGACACCGTCGTGTCGATCATGCATCCGCGGATGGACACGACCCACCACGTGCTCGTCCCGGAACTGGTGGCACGGGGTTTCGCGGTGTGGACGCAAGGCACGCGCTCGCCGAACAACGACCTGAACCTGATCCACGAACAGGCCCTGCTAGACGTTGCCGCCGGTCAGGTTTTCCTGCGGGATAAGGGATTCTCCGCCCGGGTCACGCTAGGCCACTCCGGCGGCGGCACCCTGTTCGCGTTCTACCACCAGCAAGCAGGACTGCCGCCAGAACGACGACTCACCGCCGCCCCGTCCGGCCGACCGGTCGACCTGGCGTCCGCAGACCTGCCCGCCCCGGACGGCGCCGTGTTCCTCGCCCCGCACCCCGGCCAAGGCGCGCTGCTGCAACGGCTGATCGACCCGTCAGTCGCCGACGAGTCGGATCCGCTGTCCGTGCTCCCAGAGCTAGATCCGTTCTCGGCCGCCAACGGTTTCGCCCCTCCCCCGTCGTCTTCGGCTTTTTCCGCTGACTTCATCGAGCGCTACCGCACAGCTCAAGCCGCCCGGATCGCGCGCATCGACGCGGAAGCCCGCTCCCGCGTCGCCGTCGCCGCCGAAGCCCGCACCCGGTTCAAGACCACGCAGGACCCCGCGGACCGCCGAGCGTCCCTGGCACCCCAGATCCTGACGATCTACCGCACCGACGCCGACCTGCGTTTCGTCGACCTGTCCCTGGACCCGAACGAGCGCCCGTACGGCTCGCTGTTCGGCCGCCGCCCCGACCTGACCGACTACGGCCTGGTCGGCTTCGCGCGGCTGGTGACCCCGGAAGCGTGGCTGTCGACCTGGTCGGCGAACACGAGCAATGCCTCGTTCCTGCGCTGCGCGCCGGGCGTGCGGACCCCGTCGCTGTTTGTGGAACTCACCGGAGACGCGGCTTGTTTCCCTGACGACGCGAAGGCGATGGTCGCTGCGTTGGGCGCTGAGGATGTCGAGCATCGTCAGGTGCCAGGGACCCATTTCGGCGGCCCGCTGCGGCCTGGCGAACCTACCGGGGCCAGTCTGGCGGCGGTGGAGATCGGCGAATGGCTTTCGGCTCGGTTTCCGGGGTGAAGGTGCGCTCACCGCGGTGTCGCAGGGACTCCGCCGACCTCAGCGCTTCACGACAGCCCGGCGGTAATCGCGAATCCCCACAACGGTCAATGCCACCACGATCACCCCGGCTGAGCAAACCTGCGCGAGCACTATCTCGTCGCACGGAATGATGCCGTTCTTCAGCACCAGGTTCTGGACCAACGCCAGCGCGATGCACAGGGCCAGCGCGAACGTCCAGGCCGGGCGTGGTTCGGAGCGGAGCCGGAGCAGCAGGTATCCGGCTCCGGCGATCGCGCACAGCCAGACGAGCGGGGACAACCCGGTGAGCCGGTCGAGGCCGCCGGGGAGCCCGAACCTGAGCGCGAGGACGGGCGCGAGGAGCAGGCTTCCGCCGATGGCCCACCACCACGGTCGCGTCGGGGGCAGCGGGGCGTCGGAGTGGAAGGCTGGCAGCAACAGCACCAGCGGGAGCCACTGCGGAGCGAAGTACGCGGCGGCTTCGGGGCTGGAATGTTTGGCCAGGAACCAGATCGCGCCGGCCGCCAGGATCGTCACGGCAGCGACCCGTGCCAGGCGGCGCCAGCCGTCGACCAGCAGGACGAGCGGGATCAGCGCGGCGGCCAGCGGGATGAGCTCGGTGATCAGGTCCGACGTCAGCGCGGCGCGGAAGGTGCTCGGGTAGGGGCCCGAGAGGGTGAGGAGCGTCCAGAGCGTGTTGCTGACGTTGCAGGCCGATTTGAGCACGTCCCAGAGCAGGCCGAGGAGCGCGACCTGCCGCACGAGATCACCGAGGGCAACTGTTCGGGCGGGTGCCGCCCTGGCTGCCAACCGGGTGCGTACGCCCAGCGCCAGCACCGCCCACAGTTCGCTCCACAGCGCCTTGCGGTCCTGCTCGTCATGCAGGTCGAGCAGGGCTCCGACCATCTCGTCGCCTCGGTCGGCGCGGTACCAGGCCGGGAGGACGCGGACCAGGGCGCGGTACTTCGTCTCGGTGCCGATCATGCTCGTGCCTCCGCTGCGTGCCGGCTTCGCACCATGGTCCACATATATCCTAGGACGATATATAGCGGCGTACGTTGCTTCGTCGTCCGCGAAACTTCGCCGAAGCGGCGTTGAGGCTGCTCATCCGCCCCTACGGTCACTCCATGAAGTCTTTGCGGGATGCCCTCTCGCTGGATGAACTCAGGGGGAAGAAGGAACGGTTCTTTGCGGTCTCGATGGCGATCCTTTACCTCGGCACCGGCCTGTCCTACTCCTCGCTGGCGATCTACCTGATCCGCTACGCTGGCCTGTCTCCGCCGGTCTACGGGGCGGGCATGAGTGTCGCCGCGGTCGTGGGGATCGCGGCGGGGCCACTGGCGGGATGGCTGGCCGATCGCCGCGACGGACATGCTGTTTACACGGCGCTGGTGTGGTTGATGGGCATAGCCACCTTGAGCTTCACCGTCGCGCCGGGCTGGGTGGCGCTCGTTCTGCTGAGCGTGCTGGTGGCATGCGGCCGAGGCAGCGCGGCGGTGATCGGTGCGCTGATCGGGCGGGCCGTCGATGCCGAACACCGGGTGCCGTACCGGGCGGTGCTGAAGTCGCTGAGCAATGTCGCGATGGTCGTCGGCCTCAGCCTTGGTGCGCTGGTGCTGGGATTCGGGTCGATTGTCGCGTTCCGGGTCAGTTTTGCCGTCGAGGCAATGACTTTCTTGGTCGCCGGAATGCTGGTTCGGGCAGCCGGAAAGCACCTCGCGCCGAAACGGGCGGACCCGGCGCGGGCGGACGAGCCGGGTGCGGGCCGGGCGAACGTGCTGCGGGACCGCCGGTTCGTGCTGCTCACGATCGCCAACGGCGTGCTGACGTTGTCGGAGTCGATGATCACCATCGCGTTGCCGTTGTGGGTCCTCGGCCGGATGCACGTCCCGCTGTGGCTGGTCTCGGTGGCGCTGGTCGTGCAGACGGGCGGCATCGTGGTCTGCCAGATCCCGGTGAGCCGCCGGGTGACCGATGTGCCGACGGCGGCCAGGGCAGCCCGGCTCGGTGCCCTCCTCCTCGCCGCGGCCGCCGTGCTGTTTCCGGTCGGGGCGCTCGCCGATCGCGGTGCTATCGCTGTCGCCGCGATCGTCGGGATCGCGCTGGCCGTCGTCGGCGGAGAAGTGCTGTACGGCACCGCTTCCTGGTGCTTTCTCTACGACCTGGCACCCGAGTCGGCGCTCGGCCGGTACCAGGGCTTCTACAACATGGGATTCGACCTGAGCATGATCGTCGCACCGTCCCTGTTCGGCTGGTTCGCGAGCACCGGCACCCAGGTGGGCTGGTTCAGCCTGGCAGCGGCGTTTCTCGTGACCGGACTCGCGTTGACGCCACTCACCCGCCGGAGCCCATCCCGCGCACAGCCGGGACACGGCGCTCGCCCGAACGCCTAGGCGAGCACCGTGCCCCGCTTCCCGATCCCCCGGGGTCTACCGTGCCGTCAACGCGACAGCGAAAGCGTTCCCTTCCCCCTGAAACAACGAGCTGAGGTACCCGGTGAAGGCACCGCAGTCAGTCAACGGCGGGATCGCATACGTCCCGGCCACCGGGCCACCGGCGGCCAACGCGAACCCGGTGCCAGTGCGCAAATCGACCGGGATCGGGGCGCTCGCGCGGCAGTTCTGGTCCGCGACGGGCACGCCGAACAGCGACACTTGCGGCACGGCCAACGCGAGCTTCGTGTGCGCCACGAAACCGCCGTCGCCCAACGAGCCGGTTTGCTCGCCGTCAGGCGTGAAGCGCAGTTCGGCGGTTCCTGGCACGAATCCGAAGAGCTTGAACGCCGCTTGGGCCGGGTCGAATGCCGGGCGGTCGCTGAAAGTCGGCTGCGTGGTGACGGCGAAAGAACCGTTGAGCGGCACCGTCGTTCCCAGTGCCTTCACCGTCGTCGTGCCGGTGAGGCTGTAGTGGTAGCCGCTCTGCGTGGTGCCGACGTCGAAGCTCAGCAGGACCGAATCCTGTCCCGGGTCGAGTGTGCAGTCCGAGGTGAACGAGCCCAGTCCGGTGAACGATCCGTCGGCCTTCTTCGGGGTCAGCCGGGTGCTGAAACCGCCGAGGGTGATCGTCGTCTTGCCTGCGTTCGGGACCACTATCGGCGGTACCGAGCCGGTCGCTTGGGCGGTGAACGGACCCGACGGCGGCAGCGTCGTCTTCGCCACGGTGAGCGGTACGGTCACGGGGAGGGTCAGGGAGCCGTTGGCCAGCGTTACTTCTGCGGCGGCAGTCCCTTCGACGCTCGCTGCGCCGACCAACGCCAAGCCGCGCGTGGCTTTGTCCGGAACGACCACCGACACCGCGAGGCCCGACGTCGTGAGCGTGCCGCCCGGTGCGGACGGTACGTCGAACGACGCCTTCACCTCCACGTCCAGTTTCTGTTCCCCGATCAGGGGAAACGGGCAGGTGTAGCTCAGCTTCTTGTCGACCTGCGTCGCCGCGGCCGAGGGAGAAGCCAGGCAGGCGACGGCGAGGCAGGCGAGACCCGCCGCGAGCAACCACCGGGCTTTCGGCACGGTTTCCCCTTTCCGAGGGCATGGCACCGGTCCCCGCCGCGGCGCGGCGGGGACCGGCAGATCGGATTACTGGCGGGCGAGGTTCAGGTCGAGCGTGTTGCCGTCGCTCTTGGCGAACGCGCTGATCCAGTCGTTGAACGAACCGCAGTTCTGGAACGCCGACAGCGCGTAGGTCCCGGTCAGCTTCCCGCCCTTGAGCAGGTCGAAACCGTCGCCGGTGCTCATCTCGCTGGTCGACGGGCTGACCGTGCCGCACTTCGGGTCGGTGCTGATCGGGAAGCCGAACAGGTTGACCGTGGGCAGGAAGACGTCGAACTTGATGTGCGCCTTGAACCCGGTGCCGACCAGTTCGCCGCTCTGCGTGCCGTTCTGCACGACCTTGACGTCCGCGCTGCCCGGCAGGAACCCGAGCAGCTTGAAGTCGGTCTTGGTCGCGTCGAGCTTCAGCGAGCCGGTGAACTTCTTGGCCGCGATGTCCACGTCGGCGTCGAAACCGCCCTTGATCGGCGCGGTGCTGCCAAGCGCTTTCAGCGCGGTCTTCCCGTCGATGCCGAACACGAACTTCGTGCCCCCGGGCGGCGGCGTGTCCGACGTCGGCGGCGGGGTGGCCGAGGTCGGCGGCGGCGTGTCGGACGTCGGGGGCGGCGTGTCCGAGGTCGGCGGCGGGGTCGAGGTCCCGCCGCCGCCGTTGATGGTGATCGTGGCGAGGGTGTTGTTCTGGCCCGGGTCCTGGGTGCACGGCGCGTTGATGGTGCCGTCCGGGGTGATCCCGGTGACCGAGCCGTCCGCCTTGCGCGGGGTGACCTTGAGCGCGAGGTCGCCCACGGTGATCTTCGCCTGGCCGGGCTGGGTGAACGTGAGCGACGGCGTCTTGCCGGTCGCGTTGATGTTCATCTCGCCCGACGGCGGGATGTTCGTCTTGTCCAGCGCGATCGGGACGCTGACCGGGAGGTCGAGGCCGGGTGCGGCCACCTTCGCGCTCGCGGTCGCGCTGCCTTCCAGGGTCGTGGCCCCGATCAGGCCGAGCCCGCTGACCGTGTCCGCGTTGATCGTGGACACGGCCTTGATGTCGAACGCCCCGGTCGCCTGCCCGGCGTTCACCGCGGGCGGCAGATCGGTGTTGATCACCACTTTCAGCGACTGCGATCCGACCAGCGGGAAGGTGCAGTGGTAGTTCAGGGTCAGCGAGATCGGGTCGGCGGCACTGGCCTGGGCCCCGACCACCAGCGCGGCGGCGACGAGCCCCGCCGCGCCCGCGGCCGCGGCGGCCACGACCGTCTTCTTCTTGCCTCTTGGGTGACTCACGATGGTCCTTCCGGGTATCAACAGTGATACGAAAAGGCGGAGCGGTAAAACGGTAATCGCTACCGGTCAGCAAGCTAGCGAGCGAGGAGAGCGCCGATCAAGGGCTGGCGCGTAAATCTCCCGGGCAGTCCGGCAAATTGTCATCCCGGCACGCCGTGCGGGCCGTTTTCCTAGCAGGCGCAGGCGACTTTCCCCGCGCCCGCCGCACGAACGGGGCGCTGACGCGGGTGACAAAACCGAATCCGGAAATGTTTACGCGCGTGCCAATCGGGCATTCCTTTCTTGCCCGCCCGCGACCGTGCTGCGTAGCCTCGAAAACCATGAACAGAATGCACAGCGCGGTGCTGGCGACGTCGGCCGCCGTGCTCATCTCGTGCGCCGCCTGCTCCTCGGCCGCGCCCGCCGACACCGGCCGGCACGCCGACCCCGCGGCGCTCGCGTGGGTCGACAAGGTGTGCACCAGCGTGGCCGCGGGCTCGGCGAAGCTCTCGCAGCCGCCCGCCGCCGACAGCGCCGCGCCCGGCAAGACGCGGGACGCGATGGTCGCCTTCCTCGACCGGCTGGGCTCGGCACTCGGCGACATGGCGAGCGGTCTCCGCGCGGCGGGCGTGCCGCCCGTCCCGGACGGACAGTCCGCAGTGGACAAAGCCGCCGCCAACCTGAGCGAGACCACGAACAAGATCGCCGCGACGAAGGCCACGATGGAGCAGGCGAAGGTCGACGACCAGGCGAGCCTGCACCAGGCGATCGCCGCCGCCGACGCGACGATGGGCCAGCTCACCGACCCGGAGGGGCCGATCAAGGACCTCAAGGCGAACCCCGAGCTGAACCTCGCCTTCGCCGAATCCCCCACCTGCAAGCGCGTTTACGGGACGAGTTCGTGACCGCCCGCCGCGCGCTCGCCGCGCTGGTCGCGCTCGTCCTCACCGCGGCGCTCGCCCCGGCCGCCCCGGCCGCCGCGGCGGAGCCCAGCCCGGGCCCGCCCGACGACTCGTTCTACACGCCGCCTTCCCCGCTGCCCGCGGGCAAACCCGGCGACGTGATCCGCTGGCGGCCGTCGAAGGCCGGGCCGCGCAAGGCGTCTGTCGATGCCTGGCAGGTGATGTACTTGTCCACCAACGCACTCGGGAAGCCGGACGCGGTCACCGGCACCGTGCTGGTGCCGAAGAACGCGGACCGGGCCAGCGCGCCGGTCGTCGCGTTCGCCCCCGGCACGCACGGTCCGGCCTTCGCCTGCGCCCCGTCGAAGATGATCGACATGGGCGCTTTCTACGAGCAACCCGGCCTCGACGACCTGCTCGACGCGGGCTACGCCGTCGCGGTCCCGGATTACGAGGGCTACCAAAGCTCCCCCAAGACGACGTACGTCGTGGGGCGGTCCGAAGGCCCGGCCGTGATCGACGCGGTCCGCGCGGCACAACGGCTCGCGCCCGCCGGGCTCTCCAGCACGTCGAAGGTGGTCTTCCGCGGCTACTCCCAGGGCGGCGGCGCGGCGGTGTGGGCGGGCGAACTGCAACCGTCGTACGCGCCGGAGTTGAATCTCGCCGGGATCGCCGCCGGCGGGGTGCCCGCCGACCTGGTCCAGGTGACGCTGCAACTCGACGGCAAGTTCGGTTTCGGCGTCTTCGCCTACGCCCTGCTCGGCCTCGACCAGGCCTACCCGGAGCTGAAACTCGATTCGTTCCTCAGCGACAACGGCCGCGCGAAGCTCGCCGAGATGACGCAGAGTGCGTGCACGTTCGAGCTGCTGACGACGTACGCGAATCAGAAGATCGCCGACTACACCACGAGTCCCGGCTACATCCAGCCCGCGTGGGCGGCTCGGCTGGCCGAGAACAAGCTCGGCTCCACCCCGCCGAAGGCCCCGTTGTTCCTGTATCACGCCACCGGCGACCAGCTGGTGCAGTTCGCGCAGGCCGACGCCCTGCACAAGACGTACTGCGCCGCCGGCGTCCAGGAAACCTGGAAGACCTACGACACCGACCACATCACGCTGGTCTACACCGGCAACGCCGACGTCCTGTCCTTCATCAAGGACCGGATCGCCGGCAAGCCGGCCACGTCGAACTGCTGATCCATGCCCGAGCCGCGCGCGCTGTTTCGCTTCGCCGTCGTCGGAGCGGCCGCCTACGGGGTCACCGTGCTGGTCGACTACAGCCTCAAACTCACTGTGCTGCAAGAGAAACCGGTGACCGCACTGGCGATCGCGACGGTCGCGTCGACGGCCTTCGCGTACTTCCTGTCCCGGCAATGGTCGTTCGTGGACAGAGGCGGCCACGGACGGCTGCGAGAGGCGACGCTGTTCTTCGCGGTCAATGCCGGTGCGGTCGCGGTGAATCTCGTGCCGCTGCTGGTATCGCGGTACGTGCTTCGTCTCGAAGAGCCGCATATCGGGTATCTGGCGCAGGAAATCGCCGACTTCGTCGCGGGGATGATTCTGGGCACGGCGGCGGGCACGGCGTTCCGCTGGTTCGGTTACCGGCGGTGGGTCTTTCCACGACCGGCTCGTCCGAAGGAGATCGACGGCGACCTGGTCGCTAAAGTTCCGTAAATATCGCCCGGCAGGCGGGCGCTCTCCTCACCCCTGGTCCGGGAGCGCCCGTTCCGCCAGCAACGCCAGCTCGAGCCGGAGCCGCTCGCCGGGGTCGGTCAATCGGTTCCCGAACAATTCCGCGAGCGTTTTCAGCCGCGCGCGGATCGTTTGCGGGTGCAGGTCGAGCATCCGCGCGAGCTCCGGGGCGCTGCCTCTTGTCCGGACCAGCGCCAGCAGCGTCTCCGCCAGGTGCTCGCGCCGTTTCTCCGGAAGCCCGGCGAGCGGGGCCAGCGTCGTCTCGGCCAGCTGCGCGGCCAGGAATTCGTCGGCGAGCAGCAGCAGCGCGGGCACGTGGTCGCGGCACCAGACCACCGGGCCGGGCGCGTCCAGCAGCCCCCGGGCGGCCAGGCCGGCCGCCCGGCGGGCGACCCGGAACGATTCGGCCGCCGAGCCGGACGGCACCAGCGGGCCGACCGCCGCGGTCCAGCCCGCGGGCAGTCCGGCGAGTCCCGTCAGGTCGGCGTCCGGCGCGGCGGTGAGCGCCGCGGGCGGATCGCCCGCCAGGTCCGCGATGACGTGGTCCGGCAGCAGGTCCGGCGGAAGCCCGGGCGCTCCCGGGACCGCGCGGAACACCACCGCCGCGACCCGCTCGGGCAGCCCGGCCGGACTGTCCTCTTCGGTCCGTTGCCGGTCGCCGAGCAGCGCGCGGAGCACGCGGCGGTTCCGCTCGCCGTCGCCGGACAGCTCCGCTTCGGCCGCGCTGTAACCCTCCGCCACCGCCGTCATCGCCGTCTCGACGTCGCCGAGCATGCCCTCGGCCATCCCGTAGACGACGTCGCCGGACAGGCCGGTTTCCTGGGCTATTTCGGCGATCCAGCGCCACATGACCCGGCTCGCGACGCGCACCGCGGCCTGCACCGACTCCCGGCTGAGCCCCTCGTGGAACGCCGTCCGCCCGTGCGCGCGGAAATCGGCGAGCCGGTCGCTCTGCCACATCGCGGGAGCGCCCACGCGGTCGATGTCCCGCTCGATCCCTCGCCGGGTCTGCTCGATCGCGGCGCCCCGCCCGGGTTCGCGGCCGAAGCAACCGGAATATTCCGGGATCTCGGCGGCGACGGCGTCGACGCACGCCCGGGCGATCTCCGGGATCCGCGGGCGCACCGCGTCGCCCAGCCGGCGCGGGATCCGTGCCCACACCGAGCCGTCGGAAGCGGCGGAACTGCGCATGGCGATTTAATCCCTCACTCGGAAATTGAAGTTTCAGGAATAACCGGCACCAGCCGGCACGGAGCGTAGAACGCGCACTCGTCCGTGTCAAAAGGACAGGTTCGCGTCGCTCTTTCGGGCGCCGATCGTTCATTTTTAGTGACGCACGTTTTCAGCTACGCTCACCTCCCTCCGTCCCAGCGCCTCGAAGGGGGATTCGTGGTCGAGTACCGCAGCTTCGCACTGCTGGCCTCGCTGCCGCGCGCGCTCGGCGCGTGCCTGCGCCCGCACGCGGCGCACGCCGCCGCCGCGATGATCCAGGAGACCCAGCGCGCGGTCCCGGCCTACGGCCAGCCGCTCAAGGGGGTTTTCGGGAAGGTGCTGGTCCGCAGCGTCGAGTACGCGGTGCTGCACTGCGTGGACTCGATGGGCGCGCCGGACCTGCCGCACGAGCAGTGGATCGCGTTCTACCGCGCCCGCGGCGCGATGGAGTTCAGCGAGGGCCGCAACCTCGACGCGCTGCAGGACACCGCGACGATCGGGGCCAGGGTCGCTTGGCGGGCGATGCACCCCGCGGTGGTCGCCGCGGGCGTCGATCCGGCGGTGATCTCGGTCGGCGCGGAAGCGATCTTCGCCTACGTCGACGAGCTGTGCGCCACCGCGATCGCCGGCTACCAGCAGGCCCAAACGGACGCCGAGGGCGCCGTGCCCGCCCGGCGGCGACGGCTGCTGGAGCTGATCGTCCAGGCCCCGGAAGGCGCGGCGAGCAGCATCGCCGAACTGGCGAACGGGGCGGGCTGGCCGCTGCCCGAAACGGCCGCGATGGTCGCCCTCGAGCGCGGTCCCGAGGCCGGCGACTTCCCGGCCGAACTGCTCGGCGGCGGCGTGCTCGCCGACCTCGACGGCCCGGAGCCGCATCTGCTCGCCGTCGATCCGGACGCCGACCTGGCCCCGCTTGCGGCGATGCCCGGCGGCTGGCGGGCCGCGGTGTCGCCGACCGTGCCGCTGGCCGACGCGCCAGCCGCGTTGCGCACCGCGCGCCGGGCACTGCAGCTGTCCGGACCGGAGACTCCCGGGCCGGTCATCTGGTGCCGCGACCATCTGGCCACGCTCTGGCTGCTCGCCGAGGACTTCCTGGCCGCCGAACTGGCCCGGCAGAGCCTCGACCCGTTCGCCTCGCTGAGCGCCAAGCAGCGCGACCGGCTGAGCGAAACCCTGCTGGCCTGGCTGGAAACCCGGGGCGGGGCGCCGGAGATCGCGCAGCGCCTCGGCGTGCACCCGCAGACGGTCCGCAACCGGCTGCGGCAACTGGAGGAGCTGTTCGGCGACCGGCTCAAGGACGCCGACGACCGGCTCGGCATGCAACTCGCCCTGCGCGCCCAGCGCCTCATGCGCGCGCACCGTCCGACGGACAACTAACCCGCGACCGGTCCACGCGCGCGGTCCGATGCCGCGAACGTCCGTGAAGGACTCCTTGTCGGCGACCGGCTCGGCATGCAACTCGCCCCGCGCGCCCAACGCCTCATGCGCGCGCACCATCCGACGGACAACTAACCGGCGACCGGTCCACGGGCGCAGTCCGGTGCCGCGAACGTCCGTGAAGGGCTCCTTGAGGGAATCTGAGTCCGGCAAGGAGTCCTTCACGGACCTCAGCGAAGCGTGGCGCGCCCCCAGGGCCGCGCCGCCGGTTGCGCCGGAACAGGCGGAGCAGCCGCGCGGTCGTCATCCGGGGCATTCCCCGGCCGGTGCCCCGTTCCAGCCTGCTCGCGGGCATTGGCAGCACCCGCCGCCACGGTCTCCCGAGCGGCCGCGGCGAGGGCGGCCGGTGCTCCTGGCGGGCGAAATGAATCCTCGCGCGGCACGACATCAGCGCGTCCGGTGCGTCATTGCGACCATGCGTCGAGGATGACCCGGACCCCGCCGCGATGTCGACAAGCCGTTCGGCGGTCCCGGAAAATCCGCACCCGCGAACGTTTTTTCGTTTCTTTTACTGTCACGCGCGTCCCGAATTCCCGGAAAGTGGCGTTTGCCACAGCGGGGAAAGCGAGCGGCTGCCCTAATTTCGGATTCGCGAGAAAGGCTGCCGATGACACTCCAGACGTACACCCTCGTCCTCCACGGCCGACGGGTCCGGCTGCGCGAATACCGGCCCGCGACCGGCACCGGCGACGAAGCAGTCGTGCTGCTGCACGGAATCGCGGGCAGCATGGCGACCTGGACCCCCGTTTTCGACCGCCGCGCCACCTTCGACCGCCGCGTGCTGGCACTGGATCTGCCCGGACACGGCGATTCGGACGCACCCCGCGCGGACTACGGGCTCGGCGCGATGGCGAGCATCGTGCGGGACGTGCTCGCGGTGTCCGGCGTCCGGCACGCGACCGTCGTCGGGCATTCGCTGGGCGGCGGCATCGCGATGCAGTTCTCCTACCAATTCCCGGAAATGTGCGACCGGCTGGTCCTGGTCGGCAGCGCCGGGCTCGGCACCGAGGTGAGCCCGGCGCTCCGGGCCGCCGCGTTGCCCGGCGCGGCCGCCTTCCTCGCGCTGGCCGTCAACCCGGCGACGCTCGCGCTCGCCCGCGAGGCGGCGCGGCTCGGCAGGCGGCTCGGCGGGTCGTTGAAAACTGAAACACGAGAGCTGGCCCGGCATTTCGGCTCCGTCGCCGATCCCGGGCGGCGGCGGGCGTTCCTGTCCATCGCGGGCAGCCTGATCGACCTGCGCGGCCAGCGCGCGAGCGCCGCGGAGAAGCTGTACCTGGCCGAATCGGTGCCGATGCTGCTGGTCTGGGGCGCGCGCGACCCGCTCATCCCGGTCGCGCACGGGCGGCGGACCGCCGAACTCCTGCCGCACAGCAGGCTCGTCGTCCAGGAAAACGCGAAACACTTTCCACACGTGGCCGACCCCGACGGGTTTTGCCTGCTGCTCAACGAGTTCCTTGCCGACACCGAGCCCGCGCGGCTCACCGCCGACGACGTGGCCACCCGGCTCGCCGCCTCGGTCGGGGACGCGAAAACGCCCGCCGGAAAATTGTCATCCGGATAGCATTCGCCGCGTCCGGAGGTATCACCTCCACCCAGGTGTTTCCACCCGTTCGGGTGTAGTCCGGACGGGCGACGGACCCGGCGGTCACCGGCCCGTTGACAGTGCCGTTCCGGGGAAATTATGTTGCCTGTGCCGCAAAATCTGGATCGGCTTCGACCGCGAAGAGGCCGGTTTTGTTGCCAGCAAGGATAAAAACATGACCGACGTGGACTCCGGGTTCGTCCGTCCCGCACCGCTGGGCTACCGGCCGCACCCCGGCGAACGCACCGCCGGACCTTCCGCCCGCCCGCGTTCCGGGCCGGTCCCGCCCGCCCCTCGGAGCCCCGCGGAAACCCGGCCGGTCCGGGCTTCCAGCGCGCTCGGGCTGTGGGCGTCGCTCCCCCGCGAGCTGGCGGTCCGCTTCACGCCGCGGGTCGATCCGCTGGCGACGGCCATCCTGCGCGAGGTCCAGCTGGCGGTGCCGGAGTACCGGCAGCCGATCGAAGGCGCCTTCGGGCACGTCATCACCCAGGGCGTGCGGCAGGCGATCGTGCAGTGCCTCGACAGCGTCGGCAAGCCCGCGGCCGCTCCCGCCGCCGCCTGGTCGGCGGTCTTCCGCGACCTGGGCAAGATCGAGTTCGCCGAGGGCCGCAGCCTCGACTGCCTGCAGACCGCTTACCGGGTCGGCGGGCGGGTGGCGTGGCGGCACCTCTCGGAGTTCGGGCAGACCGCCGGGCTCCCCGCGGAAACGCTCTGCACCAGCGCGGAAGCGATCTTCGCCTACGTCGACGAGATCTCCGCGCTGTCGATCGAGGGCTACACGGCGGCGCAGACCCGCGCGGCCGGGAATCTGGCCCGCCGCCGGCGCCGGCTGCTCGACCTGCTGCTCGCCGATCCGCCGTCCGCGCCGCAGACCATCGCCGCGCAGGCCGCCGCCGCGCAGTGGGCGCTCCCGGAAGAGGTCACTGTCGTCGCCCTCGAACCGCGTTCCGGGCAGCATCGCCTCGCCACCCCCGACCTCCATCCGGACGTCCTCGTCGACTTCGAAGGCGCCGAACCGTGCCTGGTCACCGGAGCCCCGGACGAGCATCTGGCCGACCTCGCCGAGCGGCTGCCCGGCTGGCGCGCGGTGCTCGGCCCCGCCGTCCGGCTCGCCGACGCGCCCCGGTCGCTGCTCTGGGCGCGCCGGACGCTGCGGCTGGTCCAGCGCGGCGTGCTGCCGGACGCGCCGGTCACGCACTGCGCGGACCACCTCTCGACGCTGTGGCTTCTCGCCGACGAATTCCTGGTTCGCGAACTGTGCGAGCGCAGCCTGGAGCCGTTCCGGGACCTCACGCCGAAACAGCGCGCGCGGCTCGGCGAGACCCTGCTGATCTGGCTGCAGTCCCGGGGCAGCGCGCCCGAGATCGCGAAGATCCTCAAGGTGCATCCGCAGACCGTCCGGTACCGCATGCACCAGCTCACCGAACTGTTCGGCGCGCGGCTCGACAACGCCGACGACCGGCTCGACCTGGAGATCGCCCTGCGCGCGGAAGCGCTGCTCGGCTCCTGAACCGCGTCATCCCAGCGAAGTGGTGAGGCATGTGACAGGACTGTCCGGCGAGACAGCCTTCGGACCGATGCTGAGCGGAGACGGACGGCCGGGGCGGCTGTGGGCGATGCTCCCCCGCGAACTGGCCG
The DNA here is from genome assembly GCF_006704225.1 of Amycolatopsis sp. Poz14. NCBI lineage: Bacteria > Bacillati > Actinomycetota > Actinomycetes > Pseudonocardiales > Pseudonocardiaceae > Amycolatopsis > Amycolatopsis sp. Poz14. The sequence continues at coordinate 4,075,180 of NZ_JACLHD010000001.1, read as the reverse complement.
CCGTTTTCCGGCCTCGGCTGCTGGACGTCGCCGACGAGGTGCTGCGCGAAATCCAGCGCACCGTGCCCGGCTACGCGCAACCCCTCGAAGGCCCGTTCGGCAAAGCGCTGCGCGGCGGGGTGCAGACGGCGCTCCTGCAGTTCGTCGACCGGATCGCGGCGGCGGGCGCGGTGGCCGACGACCGCCGGAGGGTGTTCGTCGCGCTGGGCGTGCACGAGTTCGAGCAGGGCCGCAACCTCGACGTCCTGCAAGCGGCGTACCGGGTCGGCGCGCGCGTGACCTGGCGGCGGATGGCCGAGGTCGGCACCCGGGCCGGGGTGCCGTCGGCGACGTTGTGCCTGCTGGCCGAAGCGATTTTCGCCTACATCGACGAGCTGTCGGCGTTGTCGGTGGAAGGACACGCCGCCGCTCGGGCCCGGGCGACGGGCGCGCGGGAACGCCGCCGGCGCCGGCTGCTGGATCTGCTGCTCTCCGACCCGCCGACCCCGATCCAGATCCTCGAGGAAGCCGCCTCGGACGCGGCGTGGCCGTTGCCAGGGCGGTTGGTCGCGGTCGCTTTCGACGGACCGGCCGACGTCGTCGGGCTCGACGCTCTCGAAGACCTCGAAGACGCGGCGCCGCGGTTGTTGCTGGCGATACCCGAGGAACGAGGCCCGCTCACCGCCGCCTTGTCGGGACATCGGGCGGCGGTCGGCCCGCCGGTGCCCCCGCACCGCGCGGGCCGCTCGCTGACGGCGGCGCGGGAGGCGTTGCAGCTGGTCGCCGCCAACGTGCTCCCGGACGAGCCGCTGACCTGGTGCGCGGATCATCTCTCAACCCTGTTGCTGCACAAGGATCCATTGCTCCCGGCGAATGTCTCCCGCCGCCGGCTGGCTCCGCTGGCCGCCTTGACGGCGAAGCAGTACAGCCGGTTGGCCAGGACGTTGCTGGCCTGGCTGGAGACGCGCGGGAACGTCCGCGAGGTGGCGGACCGGCTCGCGATCCATCCGCAGACCGTGCGCGCACGCGCCCAGGAGCTGGAGACGATGTTCGAGGGCCGGTTGTGGGACCCGGACGACCGTTTCGAGCTGATCCTCGCCCTCCGCGCGACCCTGGTCTGAACGCTGCCCCGGCGCGGAGATGCGTGAGGGGAACCCTGACGGAATCAGATTCCCGCAGGGTTCCCCTCACGCACTTTGCCGGAGCGTTCAGGCGGCGGACATCCCGGTGATCCGCCACTTCCCGTCGATCCGCTCGGCGGTGACGCTCAGCTGCGCGGCCCCGGTGCTGCGCTGCCCGTCGCCGCGCGTGCCGGTCTGGTCGAGGAACACCAGCAGGGCCGCGCGATCGCCGTCCAGGAGCTTCACCCCGGACGCGACGGCGGTCGAGGTCACGACAAGCTTCTGTTCGGCGGCGAGCTGGCGGACCTGGCCGAACAACCGGGTGTACTGGGTGAGCGCGGCCCCGGTCAGCAGGTCCTTGGCCGCCCGGTCGTTGCGGGCCGGATCGTCGTAGCGGTAGGAGAAAAGCGTGCCGAGCGCGGCGCTGATCTGTTTGCCCGCGTCCGCGGTGCCCGACACGTCGGACAGCGCGGTGTTGTGTGCCACCACCGCGTTCGTGTCGCGCGCCTCGACGGTGAACCAGACCGCCAGCGCGGCCATCACGACCGCGACAGCCGCGAAAACCAGTGGTGTTCGGCGTTTCCGCGGCGGCGCGGCCGGCTCCCCGACCGGTGCCGCTGGCTCTTCGACGGTGTCGTCCGGTTCCGGTGCCGGATCACCGTGGCGTCCGGCTACTTTCACGGTCCGCTTCTTCGTTCGCGTGGTCACGGTGCCTCCCCTGCCGGGACTTGGCCTAGCGCGGTGACCCGCCATCCGTCCGGAGCGCGGGTCAGCTCGGCCTGGAACCGGGACCGTTTGGTCACCGCCTCCTGACCGGCGGGCGTCACGACCAGTTCCACGGAGGTGATCAGCTTCGCCGTGCCCGCGCCAGTGTCCACTTCGGTCACCGCGGCATCGGTCACCTTCCCGGTGGTGACGGTTTTCGCCTGGGCGATCCGGTCGAGGCTGCCTTGGCGGTCTTGCGCCAGCTCGTCGTGCAGGGCGCCGCCGGACACGTCCAGCCAGTGCTGGTATCCGGCCGCCGCCTGCCGGTAGTCCAAAGTGGTCAGTCCGGCGATCGCGGAACGCCCGGCTTGCAAGGCATCCTCCCGGACGACCGCGCGCGCGACGCCGTCGTCGTGCGCGGCTTGCCACCAGGTGTACCCGGTCCAGCCGGCCGCCGCGGTCGCGAGGACCGCGGCGATCTGGGCCAGCGACGCGAAAATCCTCACGGCTGTCCTCCCGGTGCGTTTTGCGAGCCGCGCACGTTCGTCGGGTCGCCCTTCGGCAGCGCGCAGCGTGCGGCCGTGTTCAGCGGCCTGGTCGAGGTGTCGAGACCGTCGCGGTACGGCGTCGTGTATCCCGTCGTGCACGGCGGCGGGTCGAAGAACGACAGCGACAGTCCGAAATGCGCCCCGTCCGGCCGGACGACCGCGCTGGCCGCGCCGACTGCCCGCGGCGCGGTGATCAGCAGCTGCCGGATCCCGCTTTGCCGGGATTCGAGGACGTCCGCGGTGGTGAGCAGGTTCGCGAGCAGCACCCCGAGCTGCGGACCGGAGTCGCGGATCAGCGAACCGACCTCGTTCGCCGCGGCGGGCACTGCCGGAATGAGCTTGCGGAGGTCCCCGTCGTATTGCTTCAAGGTCGACGCGAGCAGTTTGGCATTGGCGCCGAAGCTGCGGATCGCGTCCGCCTGCTGCGCTTGGGTGTCCAGCACGGTGTGTGCGTCGGTGACGAGCTGGGTCAGGGGCGCGACGTGCGCGCTCGCGGCTTGCACGAATTCGATGCCGCGGCCGACCAGCTGGTCCAGCGCGGGACCGGCGCCGGACGTCGCGTTGTACAGCTCGTCGACGACGGTGCGCAGGGCGGGCTTGGGCACCGACGACGCGAAAGAGTCCACAGTAGACAGCACGGTGTCCACCGGAAGCGGGATCTTCGTGTTGTCCTGGGTGATCACCGAACCGTCGTGCAGCATCGGCCCGCCAGCGGTGCGTGGGCGCAGGTCGACGTACTGCTCGCCGACCGCCGACCGATCGGCGACTACGGCCTCGGTGTCGGCGGGGACGGATGCGGTGCCGGAATCGATCTCGAGATCCGCTTCCATTCCGGCGGACGTGAGCCGGAGCTGCCCGACGCGGCCGATCGGCACTCCCCGATACGTGACCTCGGCGTTGGTGAAAATGCCGCCGCCGGTGGGGAATTGCGCCTTCGCGGTGTAGCCGCGGCCGAAGAACACCTTGTCCAGACCGGCATAAGTGGCCCCGACGTAGGCGACGCCGACAACGGCGATGACGACGAACAGCGTCACCTGGACGCGCACGAACCGGGTCAGCATCAGTGGCCTGTCTTCAGGAAGCCGTTGAGGTAGTCGCCGCGGATCGCGTCCAGCGCGGCGTCCGGGAATGGGAAGGTGAAGATCATCTCCATCGCCTTCGGCAGCTTGTCCCCGGAATCGGCCAGCCGCCGCAGCAGCGGCGCGAGAGCCTGCAGATCGGCGACCAGGTCGTCCTTGCTGCGGTTGACCGTGGTGACGGCGACCGAGGTCAGCCCGTCGAGCGATTTGAGCATCCCGACCAGCGCCTCCCGCTGCTGGTTGAGCACGCTGATGCCCGGCGTCAGGCCGTTGAGCGTCGTGGTGATCTGGTCGGTGTGCGCGTTCAGCGTTTCGGCGAGCCGGTTGACGCTCTCGATCGCCCGGGTGATCTCGCCGCGTTGTTCGTCGAGCCCCTTCACCAGCCTGTCCAAACTGGACAGCAGGCTGCGGGCCGCGGTTTCCTTGCCGCCGAGCGCCGCGTTGAGCTGGTGGCTGATGTTCTGGACCTGCGCCACGCCGCCGCCGTTGAGCAACAGGGAAAGCGCGCCGAAGACCTCCTCGATCTGCGGGGTCAGCGTGGAGCGGTCGAGCGGGATGACCGCCCGGTCCACCAGCCTGCCTGCCGGGGTCGCGTCGGGCGGCGGGGCCAGCTCGACGAACTTCTCGCCGAGGATGCTGGCCTGCCGCAGCCGCGCGACGGCATTGGCGGGCAGGTCGACGTCGCCGTTGAGCACCAGGTCCACGATCGCGCTGTGCCCGTCCGGCGCGAGCCGCACCTTGGTGACCTGGCCGACCGGCACGTCGTTGACCTTGACGCCGGACTGCGGCACGAGGTCCAGCACGTCGGCGAAGCTCGCGGTGACGTGGATCGGGTGGTCGCCGAGCGCGGCGCCGCCGGGCAGCGGGAGGTCGTACACGCTCACCCCCGTCCCGCATCCGGTGGTGACCAGGACCAGCGTCAGCACCGCCGCGGCCTTCGCCAGGGATTTCATTTCGTCTCCGGGAATTCGAGGAGGTTGCCGCGGCCGTCGATGACGCCGGCGTCCGGGTCGTAGGCTCCGAGCAGGTTGGTCAGCGCGTTCGGGGCGGCGCTCAGCGCCTCGGCGAGCGAGTCCTTCTGGTTCACCAGCACCTTCGTGACCCCGGCCAGTTTGTCCACATCGGACTGCACCTTGCCCCGGTTGTCCTTGATGAATCCCTGCACGACGCCGAGTGCCTGGGTCAGTTCGGTCAGCGCGCCGGAGAACTGGTCGCGCTGGTCGGCGAGGACCTTGCTGAGCGACGAGATCTGCGCGATGGCCTGTTTCACCTGGCCGTCGTTCGCGGCGAGCATCGCGGTGAACTTGCTGATGTTGTCCACCGAGCTGAACAGGTCGTCCTTGGAATCGCTTGCCGCGCGGGCGAATTCGCCGAGATTCTTGATCGCCTGCCCGATCGTCGCGCCGTTGCCGTCGAGGTACGCGGCCGACTTCGTGAGGACGTCGCTGACCGCGCCGTCCTTGTTCGCGCCCTGCGGGCCGAGCGCCGCCATCAGCTGGTTGAGGCTGCGCAGCAGATCGTCGACCTCGACCGGCGTCGCGGTGCGCTCGCGCGGGATCGACGCGCCGTCGGGCAGCTCGGGCCCGCCGGTGAAGACGGGCGTGAGCTGCACGTACCGGTCGGCGACCAGGCTGGGCGTGATGACGACCGCGCCGGCGTTCGCGGGCAGCCGCACGTCCGGCTTGAGCGTCATGGTCACTTTGACGTCGGTGCCGTTCGGCTCCACTTGGGACACCGAGCCGATGGCGACTCCGAGGACACGGACGTCCGAGTTCGGGTAGATGCCGACGGCGGCGCTGAAATACGCGGTCACGGTGCGCTCGCGCGGCGCGGTCGCTAGCTGCCATCCCGCCGTGACCAGGAGCGCGCACACCACGCCGAACGCGAGCGCGCGCAGCCGGGCCCGCCGTCGCGCGTGGGCTCCCAGGTCGATGAGCTGGTGCGCCATCAGCGTCCCCCGTTCTTCGGTGGCAGGCAGCTGCCCGGTGCGGCGCCGTTCGGGACGAGGCCGCAGAGATAGGTGTCGATCCAGCGGCCGTTGCCGACGGCGTTGCCGAGCAGCCGGTAGAACGGGCCAGCGAGGCGGAGGCTGTCCTCGAGCCGCCCCTGGTTCCGCTGGAGCACGGTCGCGACGCGGTCGAGCTGGTCGAGTGCGGGACCCAGGGTTTTCTGGTTCTCCGCGACCAGTCCGCGCAGCTGGATCGACAGGTTCTTGACGCCGCTGAACAGCTTCGCGATCGCGTCCTTGCGGTCGTTCAGTTCCTTGAGCAACGTGGTGCCGTCGCGGATGAGGGCCTGGATCTGACCGGAGCGCTCGCCGAGCGTCTTCGAGACCTTGTTGGTGTTCTGGAACAGCTTCACCAGCTCGTCGTCGCGGGACGCGAGCGCTTGGGACAGGGCCGCGATCCCGTTGAACGCGGTCCGGACGTCGCTGGGCGCCGACGCGCCGAGCGTCTCCGACAGCGTGCGGAACGCCTGTGCGAGCTGGCCGGTGTCGATGGCCCCGACGGTTCCGGCCAGGTCGTTGAAAACCGCGGTGACGTCGTACGGCGAACTCGTGCGCTCGACCGGGATCGGCTGGTCCGGGTTCAGCTCGCCGTCGCCGACCGGGTCGAGCACGAGGTTCTTCTGGCCCAGCAACGTCTTGATCTTGATCGCCGCAGTCGTCCGGTTGCCCACCCAGGCGTCCTTGACCCGGAACAGCACCTCGACGTGGTCGCCCGCCAGCCCGACCTCGGTGACCTCGCCGACCTTCACCCCGGCGACCCGGACCTCGTCGTTCGGCCGGAGCCCGGCGGCCTCGCGGAACTCCGCCTTGTAGGTCGTGCCGCCGCCGATGATCGGCAGGTCGTCGGAGAAGAAGGTCGCGGTGCCGATCAGCGCCATGACCAGCGCGGTCACCGCACCGACAGCGATGGGGTTGCGCAGCCGGAACGGCTTGATCCGCGGCGGTTTCACCGGCACCTCGCAGCGGTCACCGGAATGCCAGGCATCGGCCCGCCCGGCGCGGGCTTCGCGTCAGTCTGCACGGAGCAGAGGTAGAAGTTCGCCCACGAGCCGTAGGAGAAGATCGTGCCGATGCGGTCGAGTTTCTTCGGCAGGTTGGCGAGGAACTGCTCGAACACCGGGGTGTTGTCGGCGAGGTTCTTGGACAGGTCGCCGAGCGCGGAAATGCTGTCCTTGAGCGGCTGGCGGCCGTCCTGCAGCAGCCCGGCGGTGGAGGTCGTGAGTTCGCCGAGGCCGCCGATGGCCTGGCCGATCGGTTTCGCGTCCGCGGCCAGACCGGTGACGAGTTGTGCTGTCGTGTCCACGAGGGCGTCGAACTGGTCGCCCTGCGCGTTCACGGTGTCGAGGAGCGTGTTGAGGTTGCCGATCACCTTGCCGATGACCGCGTCCTTTCCGGCCAAAGTGGACGTCAGCGACGCCGTGTGCTGCAGCAGGCTTTCGATCGTGCTGCCCTCGCCTTGCAGGACCTGGATGATCTCGAAGGACAGCTGGTTGACGTCTTTTGGCGACAGGGCTTGGAAAAGCGGTTTGAAGCCGTTGAACAACGTGGTCAGATCAAGCGCCGGTTTCGTCTTGTCCGGCGGGATCAGCGCGCCGTCGCCGAGCACCGGGGCTGTTTCGGCGGCACCGGGGTCGACCGAGAGATAGCGCTGCCCGACCAGGTTGCGGTAGCGGATCACGACCGAGGCCGCGGCGGTGAGCCGGTGGGTCCGGTCGACGGAGAAGGTGACGTCGGCGAGCCGGTGCTCGACCACGCGCACCTCGTCGACCTGGCCGATCCGCACGCCGGCCATCCGGACCTCGTCGCCGGGGTTGACCGAAGTCGCGTCGGTGAAGCGGGCGGTGTAACCGACCGTCGTGCCGACGCCCGAGTTCGCGATCGTGATCGCCAGCACCGCGGTGGCGCACACGGTGACGACAAAGAAAAGCAACCCCTTGAACGCAGGTCCCGCGACGCTCCTCATCGGACAGTCACCTCCGTTCCGCGCAGTGCCGGTCCGATGAGGACACTGCTCCAATCCGGCACTTCCCCCAGCGAGGGCCGTAAAAGTTCGGCGACCAGCTGCCGCTCCCCCGGCGAGTTCGCCGGGCCGAGATCGCCTCCCGGGGCCGCGCCGCCGCCGTAGCACTTCGGGCCGCCAGTCGCGTCGTAGCGCGGACTGTCGCGGCCGGGCACGTACTTGTCGCGCGGGTCCTGCACGGTCAGCGTCACGTGCAGGCCCGGTTCGTTCGTTCCCTTGCCGAGCGCTTTCTCCATCAGCGGCTTGAGCCGGTTGACGGCGTCGAACAGGCACGGGAACTCGGGCGAGTACCGCGACAGCAGCTCCAGCGACGGACGGCTCGCGGCGGACACCCCGATGAGGTTGTCCGCGTTCTTCCGCAGGAAATCGTTCAGGTTCCCGGCGGCCCCGGTCACGCTCGAGTAGAGACTGCCCAGGTCGGCGCGAGTGTCCACAATGGTCTTCGCGGTAGTCGACAAATCGCTCAAGGCCTGGAGGATGTCCGGCACCGCGCCGGTATAGACGTCGGCGGCGTCGGCGAGTCCGGTGATGTCCGCCTTGAACTGCGGCAGCAACGGGTTCAGCTTGGCCAGCAGGTCCTGCAACTGCACGATGCTGTCGCCGAGCGGTTTCCCGCGGTTGTCGAGGGCGAGCGAGATCGCGCCGAGCGAGCTGTTCAGCTTCTCCGGCTGGACCGCCCGCAGCAGCGGCAGCAGATCGCCGAGCACGCGCTCCAGCTCGATCGCGTTGGCCGAGCGGTCTTGTGTGATGACGTCGCCCGCACGCAGCGCGCCGACCGGGTGAGCGGGCAGCACGAGGTTGACGTACCGCTCGCCGAACACCGTCTTCGGCAGCAGCCGCGCGGAGACGTTGCCCGGCAGCTGCCCGATCTTCGCCGGGTCGAGGGCCAAGTCGATCTCGGCTCCGGACGGCGTGCTGCGCACCGCCCGGACCTCGCCGAAAGGCACCCCCTTGACCTTCACCTCGGCCGTCGGCGCGAGCTGGCTGCCGACCCGGTCCGCCTCCAGCGTGACCAGCACCGAGTCGTCGAAATCCTTGTCGTAGATCGCCACCGCGAGGTACCCGAGCAGGGCGAGCACGCCGAGGAACGCGACCCCGGCCAGCTGCGTGGCCGCCCGGTTCATCCGGACACCTTGACCGTGGTGGTCGCGCCCCAGATCGCGAGCGAGAGGAACAGGTCGAGCACGCTGATCAGCACGATGGACGTCCGCACGGCCCGGCCCACCGCGACCCCGACGCCGGCCGGTCCGCCGCTCGCGCGGTAACCGTAGAAACAGTGCGTGAGGATCACGCCGACGCTGAAGACCAGCACTTTTCCGAAGGACCACAACACGTCGCCCGGCGGCAGGAACAGCGTGAAGTAATGGTCGTAGGTGCCGCCGGACTGTCCGAAGAAGACGACCGTGGTCAGCCGGGAGCCGAGGTAGGAGATCAGCAAACCGATGACGTACAGCGGGATGATCGCGACGAACCCGGCGACGATCCGTGTCGTCACCAGGTAGGGCATGCTCCGCACGGCCATCACCTCGAGCGCGTCGATCTCCTCGGAGATCCGCATCGCGCCGAGCTGGGCGGTGAACCCGCTGCCCACCGTGGACGAAAGCGCGAGCCCGGCGACGAGCGGCGCGATCTCCCGGGTGTTGAAGTACGCGGTCAGGAAGCCCGTCATCGCCGAGATGTTGATCTGGTTGAGCGCGCTGAATCCCTGCAGCCCCACCGTGACGCCGGTGAACACGCACAGCCCGACCATCACGCCGATCGTGCCGCCGATCACCGCGAGCGCGCCGCTGCCGAACGTCACCTCGGCCAGCAGCCGCACGACCTCGCGGGAGTAGCGGGTCACCGCGAGCGGGACGGCCGCGAGCGCGCGGACGTAGAACAGCAGCTGGTCGCCGAGGTCGAACAGCTTGTCGCCGGGCTTGCTGAGGTTGACCACTCAGGTTCCCTTCGCCGGAACGAGTTGCAGGTACAGGGCGGTCAGCACGGTGTTGACGAAGAACAGCAGCAGGAACGTGATGACGACCGACTGGTTGACGACGTCGCCGACGCCCTTCGGCCCGCCCCTCGGGTTCAGGCCGCGGTAGGACGCCACCACCCCGGCGAGGAAGCCGAAGATGACCGCTTTCACCGAGCTGGCAACGAGATCGGACAGCTGCGCGAGCGCGTTGAAGCTGGCCAGATAGGCCCCAGGGGTGCCGCCCTGGACGATGACGTTGAAGAAGTAGCCGCCGAGCACGCCGACCACGCTGACCAGGCCGTTGAGCAGGACGCACGCGAGGACCGCCGCCTGCACGCGCGGCACGACCAGGCGCTGGATCACCGAAACGCCGAGCACCTCCATCGCGTCGATCTCCTCGCGGATGGTGCGCGCGCCGAGGTCGGCGCAGATCGCGCTGCCGCCCGCGCCGGAGATGATCAGCGTCGTGACGATCGGGCTGGCCTGCTGCACGACGGCCAGCACGCTCGCCGCGCCGTTGAACTGCTGCGCGCCGATCTGGCTGGTGAGCGAGCCGAGCTGCAGCGAGATCACCGCGCCGAACGGGATGGAGACGAGGATCGCCGGCGAAATGGACACGCTGGCGATGAACCAGAACTGCTGGACGAATTCCCGGACCTGGTAGGGACGGCGGACCATCGCGAGGATGATGTCCAGCCCCATCGCGCACATCCGGCCGAACTCGCGCAGGCCGCTCGCCGCCCGCTGCGGGAGCTGGGTCAGCAGGGTCGTCACGGCGCCGTCCCGCACCCGTTCGGGCCTGAGCTGCCGACGCAGCGGAGCACCAGATCGGTCGTCAAAGTGTTGCCCGGTCCGGAAACCAGCCCGGTGAACAGGCGGCTGTAGTCCTCATGGCCGACGCAGCCGGCGAACGGCGGCGTCGTGAAGGTGGTCGTCACCTTCGCCGGCGGCGCGGGGAAAGCCAGCGGCAGCAAGGCTTTCAGGGTCACCTCGGCAGGCTGCGCGGTGCGGCAGTCCGGGCCGACGTCGAGCGGCTTGCCGTCCACTTTGACGTTCGACAGCTTCACGAACACCTTCGCGGTGACCTCGGAATCGGCGCAGAGGTTGGTCCCCGTCTGCTTGCAGTTGGTGTCCTTGCCGGTCAGCACCTGGGTGGTGCCGGTGACGTCGCCGTCCGGGACGAGCTCGACCGTGCCGGTGGCGGGCATGAAGCGGAAGGCGACGAAATAGCTTTCGGTCACGGGAATGCTGAGCTTGCCGGTCAGCGGCACGCGGCCGCTGAGGCCGAGCAGGGCGCCGTCGAACCGGCCCTGCGGAAAGCTGATGTCCGAACCCAGCTTCGCGACGTGGCTGGTGGTGGGCTGCTGTGCATCTCCGACATAGAACCCGACGGGGAAATTGACGGCGGCGGGCTCCGGTGCTGGCGCGTTGTCGCCGGGCGCGGCTTGCGCGGAGCCCAGCGAGAACGCGGCCAGCACCAGCACCAGCGGCAGCGAGAACCGGGTCAGCGCAGACATTCGGACTTCCTCATCGAAGGCGATCCTTTCCGAAGCTAATGCCGATTCTCGTTGCCGCACAAGGATTTTCGCGTTCTTGTCACGCCGGTCGGCGTTTTCGCGGGACGAATTCACTTCCGGGTGAGCGTCACGTCCAGTTTGTTGCCCGGGCCGGAGGCGAGATCGGTGATCAGGCCGGTCAGGAAACCGCAGCCGGTGAATGCCGGAATGGCGTAGGTCGCGGTCAGCTTGCCGCCCGCGGCGGGGTCGAACCCGGACGCCGACGCGAGCGGGACTTGAGCCGGAGTTTTCGTGCGGCAGGAGTTCGAGGTCATGACCGGGAAGCCGAGCAGGCGCACTTTGGCGAGCCGGACGTCCACCTTCGCGTTCGCCTTGGCCGTCCCGTTGGCGAGGGTGCCGTCGATCGCGCCTGCCTGGCTCAGCTTGACCGTCGCGGAGGCGGGGAGGAAGCCGAACAGCCGGAAGTGCACGTCCGACGCGGGCAGCGCGAACCGGGCGTCGAACGTGCCCGCGGCCGCGTCGAGTTTCGCTTCGAGCTTGCCGGGGCCGAGCGGCAGGGTGGCGTGCAGTTGCTTGAGCGTGGTTTTGCCGCGGAGCGAGTAGGTGAATGAGGTGCTGCCCGGCGGCGTGGTGGTGGGCTGGGTCGGCTGGGTGGTCGGTTCCGTGGATTGGGTCGGGGACGTCGGATGGGTCGGGGAAGTCGGCTGGGTTGGTTCGGTGGAGGAGGTCGGCGAGGTCGGTTGGGCCGAGGACGTGGGCTGGGTCGGCTCGGTCGACGACGTCGGTGAGGTGGGCGAGGTGGGTTGCGTCGGCTCGGTGGATGACGTTGGTTGAGTCGGGGACGTGGGCTGCGTCGGTTCCGTGGAGGACGTCGGCTGCGTCGAGGAAGTGGGCTGCGTCGGTTCAGTGGACGACGTCGGCTGGGTGGGCGAAGTCGGCTGCGTTGACGTGGGCTCGGTCGGAGACGTCGGCTGAGTGGGCTCGGTGGACGACGTTGGCGAGGTCGGTGAGGTGGGCTGGGTCGGCTCGGTGGACGAGGTCGGCACGGTCGAGGAGGTCGAGGAAGTCGGGGAGGTCGGCGTCGTCGTGCCGCCGCCGGGCTTGATCTCGAAGGTGCCCAGCTGCTGGTTCTGGCCGGGGACGACGACGCAGTCCGAGGTGAACGTGCCGAGGTCGGTGGGCTGGCCGGACGCGGTGCGCGGGGTCATCGTCGTGCTGAAGTTCCCGACGGTCACCGACGCGGTGCCCGCGCTGGGGAACGTCACGGCCGGGGCCTGGCCGCTGGTCTTGACGTGGAACGCGCCGGACGGCGGCACCGGCGTCGAGGGGATCGTGAGCGGGAGGCCGAGGTTCAGCGTCTTGTCGACGGGATACTTGAGCTGGGCCGCCGCCTTCGCCGAACCGTCGAGGGTCGTCGCGCCGACCAGTGCGAGGCCTTCGGTCGCGGTCTCCGGGACGGTGACGTCCACGTCGAACTTGATCGGCGTGGACGCCGAACCCGCGACCGCGTTGTCCGGCAGGTTGGTGTCGATCTTCACCGCGAGCACCTGGTCGCCGATGAGCGGGAACGGGCAGGTGTAGTTCAGGGTCAGGCTGGCCGGCGCGGCTTGCGACAGCCCGGCCCCGGCCAGCGTGGCGGCCGCCGCGGCGCTCGCGACGGTCAGGGCGGCCAGCGCACCGGCCGCTTTTCTCGACTTCCACGGAAACTTCACGGCTCGTCACCTCGGGGAATCGGGACAATGTTTCCGGAAAATACCGCCGCGATTGCCCGCGCACCACCTCCCGGACATTTCTTTGTCACACCAGCCGGAATGCCTTGCCGCAAAAGGTTCACCTGGCTCATGACTTGTCACGCGCGTGCTATTCGCCGCGCGGAAAACTGTTACGCCGGGGACAGCGGGAGACCGGATTCTTGCTTTTCCCGGCGGCGGCTCGTTACCTTTTCCGGGAAAGGGAAGGAGCGGCCATGCGCCCGCCGGTCATCGCCGTGACGGACCTCGTCAAGAAGTACCGCGAAGTCACCGCGCTCGCGGGGATCAGCCTCGCCGTCGCCCCCGGGACGGTGCTCGCGGTCCTCGGGCACAACGGAGCCGGGAAAACCACGCTGATCGACATTCTCAGCACGCGGATCCGGCCGAGTTCCGGCACCGCCCGGGTGTGCGGGCACGACGTCGTCCGGCGCGGGCGCGCGATCCGGCGGCGGATCGGCGTCACCGGGCAGTTCGCCGCGGTCGACGACGCATTGTCCGGACGCCGGAATCTGCTGCTGATCGCGCGGCTGCTGGGTGCGAAACCGGCGCAGGCGCGGGCGCGCGCCGCCGAACTGATCGCGTCGTTCGGGCTCGAGGACGCGGCGGACCGGCCCGCCGGAACCTACTCCGGCGGCATGCGGCGGCGGCTCGACCTGGCTGCCGGACTGGTGGGCGTGCCGGAAGTGCTGTTCCTCGACGAGCCGACCACCGGACTCGACCCGGTGAGCCGGGCCGCGTTGTGGAACGTCGTCGAGGAACTGGCCGCGCGCGGCACCACGATCGTGCTGACCACCCAGTATCTCGAAGAGGCGGACCGGCTGGCCGACCACGTCGTCGTGCTCGGACTCGGGCGCATCACCGTCTCCGGCACGCCCGCCCAGCTCAAAGCGCGGCTCGGCAGCCGTACCGCGACGCTGACCCTGGGCAGCGAACTCACCGTGCGGCGCGCGGTGGACGCGGTGTCCCGGCTCGGTCTTTCAGCGGGCCGCGCCGGGCTGACGCTGACCGTTCCGCTGCGCGGCCCCGGAGACATCACGATGCTGGTGCGCGCGCTCGATGCGGCCGAAGCTCCGCTGCGGGACTTGACGGTGACCGAGCCGACGCTCGACGACGTATACCTGTCCCTGCACGCGACAGCCGCGAACTCGTGACGCGATCCCGCCACCGCGCACCGGCCGCGGTCCTCGCCGATCCGCCGAGGTGGCCCGAAACCACCTTCTGGACCCAGGTCCGCGTACTCGCCGCCCGCTCGCTGCGCACCGCGTTCGGCGACTGGCGGCTGGTGTTCTTCGGCTTGCTGCAACCGGTGGTCCTGCTGTTGCTCTTCAGCCAGGTGTTCAGCGGCGTCGGCGCGCTGCCGAGTGTCGCCGCCTATCAGGGATACGTGAACTTCCTGGTGCCCGCGACGCTGGTCAACATCTCGATGACGACCGCGATGAGTTCGGGCGCGGGTCTGCTCGCGGAGATCTACAGCGGGTTCACCGCGCGGCTGCGCTGCCTGCCGATCTCGCTGTTCTCGGTGCTGATGGCCCGCACCCTCGCCGATTCCGCGCGGCTGTGCGTGCAACTGGTCGTGACCTCGGCCGCGAGCGTGCTGTTCCTCGGCTTCCGCCCGGCCGGCGGGGTGCTCGGGCTCAGCCTGGCCCTGGTGCTGACGCTGGTCGTGGGCTGGTGCCTGAGCTGGGTGTTCGTCGCGATCACGACGTGGCTGCGCAAGGCCGAGACGCTTCAGGCGGCGTCGTTCGTGGTGATGTTCCCGCTGATGTTCTCCTCCAGCGCGTACATGCCGCTGGACTCGATGCCGCAGTGGGTCCGCGCGGTGTCGGCGGTCAACCCGCTGACGTACGCGATCGACGCGACCCGAGCGCTGGCCTTGGCCCGCCCGGTCGGCTGGTCGGTCGCGGCGGCACTGGCGATCGCGGCGGTGGCTGCGGTGGTGGGGAGCACGTTGGCCGCGCGGACGTTCCGCGACCGCAGCTAGCCCGCCTGCACCAACGCCTCCAGCCGAGACGCCGCCTCCGGCGCGCCCCCAGCCGCCGCGAACGACGCGCCGATCCGCGCCGCACCCGCGCGATACTTCTCGGCCGACTCCACCGCCGCACGGATGTCGGCAGCGCGAGCACGATCGAAACGCAACCGAACCCCCGCCTGCGCCGCGACCACCTGCTGAGCCAGCATCGACTGGTCATCACGAATCGGAGCGAGCACCAGCGGGAGCCCAGCCGCCAGTGCTTCGCACACCGTGTTGTGCCCGCCGTGGCAGACCACCACCGACGCCTGCGCGAACACCTCGACCTGCGGGATCCGCCACGCCAGCGCGACTTCCTCGCTCTCCAGCGTGCCGGTCGGGTCGACGACCAGCCCCTGGACGTGCGGCATTCCGGCCAGCGCGGCGACGCTCTCGGCGAGAAACCGCTCTCCCGCCGAAGCGTTCGACGTGCCGAGAGTCACCACCACGAGCGGTCGAGTGTCCACAAAGGACCGCGCGAATCCGTTGGGGGAAGCGGGAAGCACCGGCCCGACGTAACAGACCGGTGCGGAAACCCGTGGCCGCCCAGCCAGGGCGCGCGTCGTGAACGCCAGCACCAGGTGCGGCGAGAACCGCAGGTCGGCGACGCGGGCTCCGTGCCGTGCGCACAATCCCGTCTGGAGCCCGGCCACCCACGACGCGATCCTCGGCATCGAGGCGAGCGGATCGGCCAGTTCGGTGGACGTCGAGGCGGACGTCGCCCACGGCAGCCCGTGGCGCGCGGCGACCAGCGGGCCCGCCAGCGCCTGCTGGTCGGCCACGACGACGTCGGGGCGGAAAGCGTCGACGGCGAGCTGGACGCCCGGAACCATCGCGTCGGCGAGCGGGACCAGATAGGACTCCCAGAGGTACTTCAACGCGGCGAACCCGCGCAGCTCCGGAGGCCGCAGCGCCACCGAAAACGGCCGGGAGTCGCCCGCCGCGAACACCTGCCCGGCGACCAGTCCGGACACTCCCGGCGAGGGCCCGCACCAAGCCACCTCGTGGCCGCGCGCGGACAGCTCCTCGGCCACCCCGCGCAGCGGTGCGATGTGCCCGGCCAGCGGCGGGACGACGAGCAGGAACCTCATGCCGAATGCCGTCCGATCCATTCCAGCACCAGCTTGCGCACCTCGCGATGCTGTTCCACGAGCACCGAATGCCCCTGCCCTTCGAACACGTGCAGTTCGCCGCGCGGCAGCATCGAGGTGAGCGCTTCGAGATCGTCGGCCTGGTAGCCGTGGCTGCCCAGCACGGACAGCACCGGGCAGCCGATCGCCGCCACCTGTTCCCAGGAGAGCAGCGGCCCGAGCGGGACCTCCTCGGCCATTTTCGTGGACGTGATCCGCTCGGCGGCCAGCCGCGCCAGCCGCCGGTGGTGTGCGCTGAAGTTCGCCTCGATCCAGTCGAAACTCTCCTCCTCCTGGAGGAAACGCACGGTGTGCGCGAGGATTTCGCTCATTTTCCCGGCCCACGCCTCGGTCGCGGGCTCCGACTCGATGCACACGATGCTGCGGACCCGCGACGGGTTGGCGACCGCGTAGCTGTAGGCGAGCGTCCCGCCGAAGCTGTTGCCCACCAGGTGCACCGGCTGCTCGACGCCGAGCTGGCCCAGCAGGTCGTCGAGGTCGGCGACGAAATCGGCCAGCGTGTAGCCGCGCACCGGCCGCTCGGTCTTGCCGTGGCCGCGCAGGTCGTAGCTGATCACGTCGATGCCCGCGGCCGCGACCGGGGGCGCGAGCGTCAGGTAGAAGCTCGCGAGGCTGTCGGTGCCCATGCCGTGCAGGAACACCACGGTCTCGGCGCCGCCCGCGCGGACGAGCTGCACGTTGGTGCGCAGCCCGTTCACCGTCATCGTGGGCACGTGCGCTCCCCCACGAACCGGGCGATGTCGCCGACGGTCAGCCCGATGACGTCGTCGAGGTCCTTCTCCGCCAGGTACTCGGCGAGGTTGACGTCCTCGCCGAAGTGCTCGGCCAGGATGCTCGCGAAGGTCACCAGGTCGATGCTTTCCAGCTGCAGGTCCTCGTGGAACGTCGTGTCGGGCGTGATCTCGACGCCGAGCACGTCGGCGTCGCCGACCAGCTCGCCGAGCAGTTCCGCGACGACGTCGAAGACAGCCGAGGCGTGGTCGATGGTCATGTCGTGCTCCTGAGTTGTGCGATAGCGGTGTCCCCGTTCAGCTCAACGGCGATGGCGAGGTCGGGCAGTTCGCGACCACGACCGGACACCCGGCCGTCGGCATGCACGCGGATCTCGGCCGGGTAGATCTCGCGCGCGGCGACAATCGGCCAACGGTCCGTGACGCACACGCGACGAGCCGCGCGGTCGCCCGGAAACCGCACATCCCGCCAACCCTCGACGAAGGTCATGTCGTGCTCCTGAGTTGTGCGATGGCGGTGTCCCCGTCCAGCTCAACGGAAACAGCGAAACGAGGCAGCTCCCGACCCCGGCCGGACACCCGGCCGTCGGCATGCACGCGGATCTCGGCCGGGTAAATCTCTTCGGCCAACTCCGCGCGGACGGCGTCCTTCGCCGCGATCCGGGTCAGCAGCCAGCCACGCTGCTCGCGCGGTGACACCGCGGCGAATTCGGCCCGTTCCTCGGCCGCGAGGTAGACACCGGCGTAGATCTCGCGCGCGGCGACAGTCGGCCAGCGGTCAGTGACGGACACGCGACCGCCGTCCAAGCGCTCCGAAAGCAGGTGCTGGTGCGGGAAGGCGTAGACGCGATGGGCCGCGCGGTCGCACGGGAACCGGACGTCCCGCCAGCCCTCGACGGTCGCGAGCACCTGGCCGTCGCGCACCAGTTCGGCGTCCATTTCCAGCACGTCCGGCCGGGGCAGCCGCGTTCGCACCAGGCATTCGACCCGGGTGCCCGGTCCGGGTTCCGCGCCGTGCCAGGTGATCCGGCCGATCGAGCGGGGGAAGGCGAGCAGATCGTCGGTCCGGGTCGCCATCAGCCAGCAGCCCAGCAGCTGGCCCACGTTGTCGAGCAGCCCGCCGGGAGCGGACGGCACCACCAGCTCGCCCCGGATGTGCTGTTCGCCGAGACCGGTCAGCCGGGCCAAGCCTTGGTACGCCGGGCCGTGGAACATCTCGCGGCGTGCGTAGATTTCGGCCGCGGCCAACGGCGGCGGGGTTTCCGGCGCTGGAATCCGCGTGCGGGGCGGCGATGGCCGGAACGGGCCCAGCTCGACGGTCAGCAGTGCGTACGGTCCGATCTCGACAGTCACCTGGTCGCCCCGACGGCTGAGCGACAGCGGCACCTGCTGGGCAGGAGCGGCGATCAGCCACCGCGAGAACACCGCGTCGCGCACTGTGGCCGCGGTCGTGCCCGGCCAGGTCCGTTCGACGGCCCGGCAGGCGAGGTCCACCAGCGTGGTCGCGGGCACCACCGGGCGGAAGTCGGTCTCGTCGGGCCAGTCGTCGCGCTGCCGGAAGAACCGGTGGTCGCGCAGGTACGGCATCGCGGCGAGCGATACGTCCACAGTGGACTCGACCGGACGCTGGACCGCAGCCGCGACGACGTCCGCCGCGCTCTGGCGGGTCTGGTCGAGCAGCGCGCGGAACTCCGCGGCGATCGCCTCGGGCGTCCCCGCGGGCAGCTCCGGCAGGCTCCGGTCCTCGAGCAGCCCGCGCGCCCGTTCCCCGAGCGTCAACAACGGTCGCCCGGTGTTCAGCCGAATCCGCCGCGGCTCCGCGGCTGCGAAGTCGGGTGCGCCGCCTTCGGTCCACCACGCCGTCGCGACCCGGCGGAGCTGAGCGAGCCCGGAGCGGGTGCCGGATCCGGCGGCGACGACCAGGTGTCGCCGGTCGCCGAGCGTGTCGGCGACGAACGAGCCCAGCTGCCCGGCGCCGACCTGCACGAACACGCGGAATCCGTCCTGGTGCAAGGCCTCGGTCAGCTCGCGGAAGCGGACCGGGCGCACGAGGTGCTCCAGGTACAGCCGACGGATCGCGTCCGGGTCGGCGGGATAGGGCCGCGCGGTCGTGGCCGACCACACCGGCACGGCGGGTTCGCGCAACTCCAGCTCCGCCGCGAGCCGGGTGAACGGCTCCAGGTGCGGCCGCAGCAACGGCGTATGGAAACCGGACCGGAACGGCAGCGTCCGCGCCACGATTCCCTTGCTGCGGCACGTTTTGGCGAACGCCGCGACCGCGTCCGGCGGACCGCACACGATCGTCTGTTGGGCCGCGTTCTCGTGGGAGACAACGAGGTCTTCGGTGAGCAGTTCGGCCACTCGCCCGGCTGGGCAGCCCAGCACCAGGTAGTCCGCGGCGGGCAGTTCGAATCCTTCCGGCCAGTACCGGTCCAGCAGATCCGGCTCCGGCTGGTACATCCCGGCGGCCTGCATCGCGGTCCACTCGCCGGCGCTGTGCCCGGCGAGCGCGTCCGGGCGGATCGCCAGCCGCCGCAACGCCTGGTCGAGCACGAGCCCGGCCGCCGACACGCTCGCCGCCCGCGCGGGCACGCTGGCGGTCGACCAGTGCGGCCGATCGAGTCCGAAGTGCCGGGCGACGTCGGCGAGGCGCGGCTCGCCGTCCGCTTCCAGCCCCGGATACAGGAACACGGTTTTCCCGTGCGGCAGCAGCGGATCGGCGGTGCACCAGAGGTCGGCGCTGTGCCACGCCCGGCCGGTGGCCGCGACTTTCCCGATCACCTTGCGAGCCATGGCCAGTTTGCGTTCGTCCGGGCCGACGATCCCGATCCGGCACCGCCCGTCCCCCGGCTCCCCCGGCCGGTCGAGGCGCTCCAGCAGCTCCGCCGGAGAGTTCGCGGCCAGCCGCAGCACGCGTTCCGGCTCGGTGACGCGTGCTTTGCGTTTCGGCGCCGGATCCCCAGCCTCCACCACCAGGTGCGCGTTCACGCCGCCGAACCCGAACGCGCTCACCGCGGCCACCCGCGGCAACGCGCCCCACGGCTCGGCTTCGGCCAGCACGCGGAACCGCGTCTTGTCGAGCAACGGGTTCGGGTCGCCGCAGTGCAGCGTCGGCGGAAGCACCTCGTGGTGCAGCGCGAGCGCGACTTTGACCAGCCCAGCGACCCCGGCCGTCGACAGAGTGTGCCCGATCATCGACTTGACCGAGCCGATCACCGCGCGCGGACCGACGGTCGTGCCGAACACTTCGGCGACGGTGGTCAGCTCGGCCGCGTCCCCGGCGGGCGTGGCCGTGCCGTGCGCCTCCAGCAGGCCGATTCCCGCCGGGTCCATTCCGTCCCACGCCCGGCGCAGCGCGAGGGTCTGGCCCGCGACGGACGGGCTGAGCAAGCTCGCGCCCCGCCCGTCGCTCGACGTGCCGCTGCCCCGCAGCACGGCGTACACGCGGTCGCCGTCGCGCCGGGCGTCGGCCAGCCGCTTGAGCACGACGATCGCGGTGCCCTCCCCGATCAGCATCCCGTCGGCGCCGCGCGAGAGCGGGCTGATCCGCTGGCTCGGCGACAGCGCGCCGAGCTGGGTGAACAGCGACCAGAGCGTGTCGTCGTGCGTTTGGTGCACGCCGCCGGCGAGTACGGCGTCGCAGCGTCCCCGGGCCAGTTCCCCGATCGCCTGGTCGACCGCGACCAGCGACGACGCACACGCGGCGTCGACGGTGTAGGCCGGGCCGCCGAGGTCGAGCCGATTCGCCACGCGGGCCGCGGCGAGGTTCGGCACCAGCCCGGCGGCGGTCTCCGGCCGGAACTCGCCCAGGGTTTCGCGCAACGCCGTGCGCAGCCGGTCGAGCACGTCCGGCCCGGCGGACGGGACCAGTTCGCCGACCGTGCGGGCGATCTGCCGGACCGTGCGGACCCGCTGGTCGAATCCTTGCAGCCCCGGCGAAAGATAGCCGCCGCGGCCGAGCACGACGCCGATCCGTTCGGGGTCGCCGAGCCCGCTGAGACCGCCAGCGTCGTCCACTGCGGCCACGGCGACCGCGAGCGCCGTCAGCTGGTCCGGCTCGATCCCGGCCAGCGACGTCGGCGGCACGCCGTAAGCGGCTGGGTCGAATTCGAGCGTGTCCGGAGCGAATCCGCCGCGGCGGCCGTGCGTCCGGTCCGGCGCGGAGCCGTCTTGCCCATGGAACGCCGGGTCGCGACGATCCTCCGGAATCTCAGTGACGGCGTCAGCACCTTCGACAAGATTCCGCCAGTACTGGTCCACAGTGGACGCTCCGGGGAGGAAAACACCCATCCCGACGAGCGCGACCGGTTCCTGCCTCACCATAGCGACGCCGTGTACAGGACCGCGCGATCAGTTCCGTAGGCGAGTTCGCGCAACAGAGCCGCGACGCCTTCTCCGGCGTCGAGCAGGGCGACCTCCCGGCGTTCGTACTCGCGGGCCAGCTCCGGCGAAACCATCCCGCTGTGGTCAGCGCCGGGGGCCCACGGTCCCCAGTGGACAGTGACTGCGCGGCCGGGCCAGCTCGTGCTCAGCGCTTCCAGAGCGTCGTTCGCCGCGGCATAGTCGGTCTGGCCGCGGTTGCCGAGCACTGCGGCGATGCTGCCGAAGAAGGCGACGAACCCGGGTTCAACCCCGAACTCCGGCAACGCCGAGAGCAACGCGCGCGCACCGTCCACTTTGGTCTCGAAGACGGTGCGGAACGACTGTTCGTCCTTGTCCGCCATGAGCTTGTCGTCGATCACGCCCGCGGCGAAGACGACGCCGTCGATCCGGCCGTGCCGCGCCACGAGGTCTTTGACCAGTTGGTGCACGGCGTTCGCGTCGCGTACGTCGAGCGACTGGTACGCGGGGTCGCCGCCCACAGCCCGGATCTCGTCAAGGGTGCGGCCGATCTCGCGCTGCGCCAGGACGGTCCGCACCTGGCGTTCGATGTCGGCCACCGATCCGCCGCGTCCGGCGAGCACGGCCCGCATCGCGGCGGGGTCGGCGGGCAGGTCGTCGGGTTCGCCGGGCCACGGAGTGCGTCCGGCGAGTTCGATCCGGCAGCCGGACTCGGCGAACGCGACCGCCGCGCGGGCGGTGATCCCGCGCGCCCCGCCGACGAGCAGGACCAGGGAATCCGGGCCGAGGTCCAGCGCGGCGAGTTCGCCGCCGCCCGGCCCGGCCCCGGAGTAGGCGATCGACCCGAGTTCCTGATGCTGCGGCTCGATCGTGAAGCGGCCGTCGTGGTCATGGCCGACGACGGACGGGCCGTCGCTGCAGGCTTCGTCGACCAGCACCTTCGCGAGGTCTTGCCCGACCTCGACCAGCCGGGTGGCGCCCGCGCGTTCCAGCGCGGCCGAGCGGACCAGGCCGCGAAGCCCGGCAGTTCCCGGCTCCGCCGCGATCAGGACATCTCCATGCAGCGCCTTGAGCCGGGTGAACAGCTCCGGGGCCTCGGTGCCTCCGGCGAGCAGCACGGTGAGGTCGGCGTCCTCGGTGACGACTTTCGCTCCGGCGCACGCGAAAGCCTCGCGGACCGACGCGTCGCCGCCCAGCACCGCCACGGACTTTCCGCGCAGCCGCGTGGGATCCGGGTCGAGCGGCACCGGCACTCTGGCCAGCCGGTACCGCTTCGGCGCGGCCGCCGCCGGGGCGGGCGACAACCAGCTCTCCAGGTGCGCGGTGAGGGCGTTCGCGGTCCGGTCGCGGCTGAGCTGATCGGTGCGGTCGTCGGCGGGCAGGCCCAGTTTGCCCAGCAGGGTTCCGGCGATCTCGGTCCGTTTGATCGAGTCGATCGACAGGTCCGCCTCGAGATCGAGGTCGCCCGCGATCATCTCCGCCGGGTAGCCGGTGCGTTCGCTGATCACGCCGATCACGGTCGTCAGCACGTCGGCGGGCGCTGCCTCGATCGCCGCTGGTTCCGGTGCGGCCACCGGCTCCTCGATCACCGGGATGAGCGCCGGGATGAGTGCCGGGGCGGCTGGCGCGGGTGCGGCGGGCGCGGTGCCCAGGTAGCCGAGCATCACGTCGCGCTGCGCCGCGACGAGTTCGCGGGCGGTGCGCAGGAAGTCGACGACCGCTTGGTCGCGGCTGGGGGCGGGCTCGGTCATCGCGGTGCTCCGTATCCGTCGGGCAGGCGGGAGGGCGGGGGTTTCGGCGCCGGGTGCGCGGACGGACCGGCCGTCGACTGCCCAGGCGGTGTCGGCGGGTTCGGGGCGCGACGGCCGGACCAGCCGTTCGGTGCGGACGGCGACGCCCGCTTGCGCGAGGCGGGACAACGCGGTGAGGAATCCGTTGAGGCCAGGTCCGCACGCGACCGCGGTGTGCGGGCGGTCTCCGAGGATCTCCCCCACCAGCGCGGTCAGCACGCGGCCGGGCCCGACCTCGACGAACGTCCGCGCACCCGCCGCGTACATCGATTCGATCTGGTCGAGAAACCGCACGGGTGCGCCGATCTGCGCCGCGAGTTCGCCGCAGACGTCGCCTTCGTACGGCTGCGCCAACCGGTTCGACCACACCGGCAACCGAGGTGCGGAGAGGTCTTCCTCGGCAAGCGCCGCGGCGAAGGCGTCGCCCGCTCCGGCGACCAGCGGGCTGTGGAACGCGCAAGCCACCGGGATCCGCTTGGCCGCGATACCGGTCTCGCGCAGCCGCCGGATCGCCCGCTCCACCGCGGGGACCGGCCCGGACAGAACACTCTGCTCGGGCGCGTTGTGGTTGGCCATCACGACGTCCGGGCCGATCAGGGTCGAGGTGAGAACGTCGCGCGACGCCTTCACCGCGGCCATCGTGCCGGGTGCGGCAACGTCGGCGATGGCCTTCGCCCGGGCCCGGCTGAGCCGCACGAGGGTCGCGGTGTCGAACGCGCCCGCGACCGACAGCGCGACCAGTTCGCCGTAGCTGTGCCCGCCGAGGAAGTCCGGCCGGACGCCGACTTGGTCCAGCAGCCGCGCCACCGCGGTTTCGACCAGCCCCAGCGCGGGCTGCGCGACGCGAGTGTCGGTCAGCGCGTTCTCTTGCGCCGCAACGGAATCAGGGTCGAAGGCATTCGGCGGGAAAGCGGTTGCGGCGACGTCGGGGGCGAGGCGCAGGATTTCGGCCAGTTCGGGGAAGTGCACGAACAGCTCGGCGAGCATGCCGACGCGCTGGCTGCCCTGGCCGGGGAACAAGAACGCGACTTTGCCGGGGTCAGCCGCGCTCGGGACGATGCCGGCGAGGGTCTCCGCGGTTCCGGCGGGCCAGTCGCGGAGCCCGTGCCGCCGGTCGGGAGCGACCGGGCCCGCGCCGAGCACGGCGTGGAAATTGGTACCGCCGAACCCGAACGCGCTCACTCCGGCCAGCCGCGCCGGGTCCGCCCACGGCCGGGCCGAGGTGGTGAACGTGAACGGGCTGGCCGCCGGGTCCCAGGCCGTGGTGGGCTTGGTCAGGTGCAGCGTCGGCGGGACGACCTCGTGCCACAGCGCGAGCGCGGCCTTGATCAGCCCGGCCAGCCCGGCCGCGCACTTCGTGTGGCCGATCTGGCTCTTGACCGAACCGAGCGCGCAGGAGCCCGGCGTGGCCCCGGACTCGGCGAAGAAGCTCGTCAAAGTGCGCAGTTCGGTCGCGTCGCCGACGACCGTTCCGGTGCCGTGCGCCTCCACCAGCCCGACGTCCGCCGGAGACACCCCGGCGTCGCGGTAGGCCCGTTCCAGCGCGCGGGCCTGCCCTTCCGGACGCGGCGCGGTGAGCCCCAGCGCCTTCCCGTCGCTCGCCGCGCCCACCCCCTTGACCACGGCGTAGATCCGGTCTCCGTCGCGCTCGGCGTCGGCAAGCCGTTTGAGCACCAGACAGGCGACGCCCTCGCCGAGCGCGATGCCGTCGGCGGACACGTCGAACGGACGGCACCGCCCGGTCGGCGACAACGCGCCGGCGGCGGTGAACATCAGGTAGTCGTGGATGCCATTGTGCAGGTCGACCGCCCCGCACAGCACGAGCGAACTGGTTCCGCTCCGCAATTCCTTGACCGCGAGATCCAGTGCGGCCAGCGAGGATCCGCAGGCGGCGTCGACGGTGTAGTTCGCGCCGCCGAGGTCGAGCCGGTTGGCGATCCGGCCGGAGATGACGTTGGCGAGCGTGCCGGGGAAGGTGTCCTCGGTCGGTTCGGGCAGCTGGTCCCGGAGTTCGCTCGGGACCTCCTCGAAGTAGCCGTCGAGCAGCGAGCGCAGCGTGCCCGCGTTCGCGAGGTCACCGCCTGCCTCGGCGCCGAAGACGACGCTCGTGCGTTCCCGGTCGAACTCCCGGTCTTCGTACCCGGCGTCGGCCAGCGCGCGGCGCGCGGTCTCCAGCGACACGAGCTGCGCCGGGTCGATGCTGCTCATCGCGGACGGCGGAATGCCGTAGTCCAGCGGGTCGACCGGCAGCGGCGGCAGGAAACCGCCCCACTTCGACGTCGACTGTCCGAAGTAGACTTCCGGATCCCAGCGCTCGGGCGGCACCTCGGCGACCGAATCCTCGCCGCGCAGGATGTTCGACCAGAACGCTTCGAGATCGGGTGCGCCCGCGAAGGTACCGGCCATGCCGATGACCGCAATGTCTCGGCTCGCCGTCTCCGCCTCTTCGACCGGGCGCGCGAACGTCCGTCCCGAGGAGACTTCGGCGTGCAGTTCCGCGATCGTGGTCCGGCGGTCGCGCAGTACGGCGACCTCCCCGGCCATGTACATCCCGTCGGCGAGCTGGGTCTGCGCGCTCAGCCGCGTTCCGTCGCGGCGCACGCCCTTGCTGGCGATCCGCGACCGTCCGGTGTTCAGCTCTTCGAGCCGTTGCCAGGCCTCCCGCGCGGGCACGTCGGTCAGGTCTGCCTTGAGCTGCTGGAACTCCGTCGTGTACGGGCTGAGCAGGCAGCGCGTGCGATGGCCCGGCGCGGTTTCGAGGGTGACGGTGGTGTCCGCGGCGAGCACACATTCCTGGAACAGCCGGGTGATCGCGCCGTGCTGCACGGCTTCCTTGGTGAACAGGTAGGCAGTGCCGAGCAAAACGCCCGCACCGTCGAGCGGCGCGGCCATCGCGGCGACCATCGCGGTCGAACGGGCGTCGTGGATCCCGCCCGCGAACAGCACCTCGACGTCCTTCTCCCCCGCCAGGACAGCCAGCTGCTCTTCCCACAGCTCGAAGCTCGACCGCGGTCCCACGTGGCCGCCGCATTCGGCTCCCTCGAACACGAACCGGCGCACCCCGGCGTCGAGGTACTGGCGGAGCAGGATCGGCGAGGGAACGTGCAGGAAGGTCGCGATGCCCTCGGCTTCCAACGCCTTGGCCTGCCCCGGTTTCCCGCCCGCGATCAGCACGCAGCGCGGCCGGGCGGCCCGGATCGCGGCGAACTGCTCGGCGCGCAGGTCGTCGGGGACGAAGCCGAGAATGCCCGCGCCCCACGGCCGGGCGCCGAGCCGTTCGGCGGTGCCGCGCAACAACTCGGCCGTGCGCGCGCCGTTCGCGGTAGCCACTGCGATGAACGGAAACCCGCCCGCGTCCGCGACCGCGGCGGCGAACGCGGGCTGGTCGCTGACGCGCGTCATCGGGCCTTGCACGATCGGCAGCGCGGTGCCCAGCGTGCGGCACAGCCGGTCGCCCAACGCTGCCGAGGACAGCTCCGCGCCGATGATCCGGCGGACCCTGGCCTCCGTCGCGGACGGCAGGAGCACCCCCGCCGCGCCGCCCGCGAGCGCGCCCACCGCCGTCCGCTCTCCGGCCGCGCGGCCCCACACCGGGACGTCGAACCTGCCGAGAAGCTGTTGCAGCAGAACGAAATCGCTCAACTCGCCGACCCCGGCGACGAGCCCCAGCGCACCGCCGCGGACCGCTTCGGCGGCGGTTGCGGCGTCGGTCACCTCGGCGAGCGCGCCCTGCCACGGCGCTTTCGTCCGGATCGCGAAGGCCGCGCCCGCGGGCAGCGGACCGTCCGTGCGCACGCCGTAAGGCACGCGAACCCGGGCCGCGACCAGGCGCAGCTCGACCGGGTCGGCCCCGTCGAGCACGCCCAGCCCGCCGCCGCGCGCGACGGCCGCCACCGTGTCGGGATCGCCGATGCCCAGGCACCGCAGCCGTCGAGCGTGCGACGGCGGGACGAGCTCGACCATCGGCTGACCTCCTGTACCGGGATGGGCAGTGGTGCGCGGACGGTCGCCGCGGAACCGTTTACAGCAATAACGCATGGGCTGCGGAAAACGCAATACCGGCCGGGAATAATTGCCGCGGAGCGTACCACCGGCCCCCTCGCCATGCTAATGTCCGAAACCGTGGACCGACCCCCCATCAAGCCGCTGAGCAGGGCTTTTGTCATGCGAATGACAGTCCGGAAATACACTTTGCTCACCCCGGTAACACTCTCGCCGAAAATAGTGGAGAACAGGTGGAACTGATCGGACGGGTAGTCGTGCTCACCGGCGCGGCGCACGGAATCGGCGCCGCCATGGCCCGCAGATTCGCCGCCGAGGGCGCGAGCGGGGTGGTCGTGTCCGACCTCGACGCGGACGGCGCCGAACGCGTGGCGGCCGGGATCCGGGACGCGGGCGGGCGGGCCGTCGCGGCGGTGACCGACGTGACGTCCAAAAAGGACTTGAAAGCGCTGGTCGCGGGCGCGCGAGCCGAGTTCGGGCCGGTGGACCTGTTCTGCGCCAACGCGGGCGCCGCGTTCGGCACCGGCGTGCACGCCGCGGACGAACAGTGGGCGAAATCCTGGGAAATCAACGTGATGCAGCACGTGCACGCCGCGCAGGCGGTGCTGCCCTCGATGCTCGCCCGCGGCGAGGGCTGCCTGCTGCTCACCGCGTCGGCCGCCGGCCTGCTCGGCGTGCCGGGCGACGCGCCGTACTCGGTCACCAAGCACGCGGCCGTCGCGCTGGCCGAATGGCTCGCGATCACCTACCGGCCGCGCGGGGTGCGGATCAGCGCGCTGTGCCCGCTCGGCGTGCGCACCGCGCTGCTGGAGCCGGGTCTCGCCGCGGGCCACCCGGCCGCGCTGGCGATCGCGGCCGCCGCGCCGCTGCTCGAACCCGAGGACGTCGCCGACGCGGTCGTGCGCGGGCTCGCCCGGGACGAATTCCTGATCCTGCCGCACGAAACGGTGCGGGACACGTTCGCCCGCAAAGCCAGCGCGGTGGACGCGTGGATCACCGAGATGGCCGCCCAAGGAGGCTGAAGTGGAATACCGCAGGCTCGGCACCAGCGGCCTCGCCGTCAGCGAAATCGCCTACGGCAACTGGTACAACCACCACGCCCCCGGCTGCGTCGCCGCGGCGCTGGACGCGGGCGTCACGACGTTCCACACGGCAGCGGCCTGGGACGGTGGCGCCGCGGAAGCCGCTTTCGGCGAGGCGTTCGCCGGCACCCGCCGCGACGATCTGGTCCTGTGCACCGGGGTGTTCTGGCCCGAAGGCCCCGGACCCAACGACGCCGGGCTGAGCCGCAAACACGTGATCGCGTCCCTCGAAGGCTCGCTGCGGCGGCTGCGCACCGACTACATCGACGTCTACCAGCTCTTGAGATTCGACTACAAGACACCGGTCGCGGAGACGTTCCTGGCCCTGTCGGACCTCGTGCGGCAAGGCAAAGTGCGCTACGTCGGCACCGCGGAGTGGACGGCGGACCAGCTGGCGCAGGCAGCCGAGGCGGCCGCGCGGTACGACGTGCCGCTGATCTCGAACCAGGCGCACTACTCGATGCTGTGGCGCGTGCCGGAGGCACAGGTGATCCCGGTGTCCGACCGGCTCGGCATCGGCCAGTTCGCCGCTGTCCCGCTGGCACAAGGCGTCCTGACGGGCAAATACGGCAACGACGCGGTCCCGCCGGGCTCGCGCGCGACCGGACCGGCGTACGCGCGCCCGCTGCGGTACCCGGAACTGGTCGACCGAGTCGAACTGCTGCGCGGCGTCGCCGACGACGCGGGGTTGACCATGGCACAGCTGGCGCTCGCCTGGACCCTGCAACACGAAACCGTCGCCGCGGCGGTGGTCGGGGCGAGCACGCCGGAACAGCTGACCGAGAACGCGAAAGCCGCGGGTGTCCGGCTCGATCTGGATGTGCTGATGCGAGTGGACCAACTGCTAGGAAGCTTCGTGCAGACCGATCCTCGGCTGGTGTGGATGCCACCGCCGGGGAACTGACGCGATGTCGGCGGTAAATGGGCACCGCTGGACCATCAGCCGCAGCTGCGCGGCAGCGCTGGCGCCGAGTACGGCCGCATCGACAAGGTGTGCTGCGTCTGAGCGACGTCCGATGGACAGCCGAGTTCAGGCGTCTCGCGGACAGCGCAACCCGCTCCGGCCTGTGCCGCTCGAGCAGCACGAGTATTTCAGCGCCCGGTAACACGCTCCGCGATCCCGCCGTCTGTCCTGGTACAGACGAGGAGTTCACGCGATGATCGGTTCCCATTCTGGCGGCCCCGCGCCGTGGCCGGGCGCGGTGCCCGCCGCGTTCCCGTGCCCGTACTGCGCACAGCAGGTCCCGGCGGGCACGGTGCGCTGCTGGCGCTGCGGCAACCGGCTGGCTGCCGAGGCCACGCCGGGCGACACCGTCCGGCGGTTCGCCGCCGCGACCGGGCTGGCCGCGGGCGGCGTGCTGGTCGGGGTGTCGCCGGTCCTGCCGTGGTTTCAGGTCGTGCTGCTGGGGAACGCGAGCCTGTTCGACGTCGCTCGCCTGGCAAGCAGCCGAACCGTGCCGCTCGTCTTTCTTCCCGTGGCTCTGGTGGTCTGCGGCACCGCCGCGATCGTCGCGGCTGTCGTGCTGCGGGAGGGCGTCGCGGTCCGGGCGACTGGCTTCGTCCTGTTCGGCGTCGCCGGAGTCCTGGGCGGATTGCTCCTCTTCAGCTTGCTGAGCGGTCTCGACAGTGCTGGCGGCCTCCTGCACATCGGGCTGGGCCCCTGGGTCAGCGTCGCCGGTGCGCTCTTCATGCTCGTCGGCGCGGTGGTGCCGCAGCCTGCCGTCCGGCCACCGCGCACCGACGGCCGCACCGTCTTCTCCGCCATCACCTGCGCGGTCGCCATCGTGGTCGCCGCGCTGGGACTGACCGCCGTCACCGGCATCGACAGAACGACCCGCAGCACTGCGGACGGCGCGACGGCCCCGACGCTGGCCGCCCCCTCGTCGCCGGAACCCGTTCTCCCGGTGCCGTCCACCAGCGACCCGCAGCCAAGCAGCGCCCCGACTTCCACCGTGACCAAGGATTCAGCGCCCCCGGCCGCCCCGCGCGACACCCTCGCCGACGCCGAAGCAGTCGTCCAGGCGAAGGGCTACCGCCCCTATCCAGCCACCTCCTGGGAATCGGCCGACGGCCTGCAGGTCGTCCTCGCCACCATCGCCGAGTCGGCTGACGGCTACGCGAACCGGGCCTTCTTCTTCCACGACGGCAAGTACCTCGGCACCGACACCTCGGTGGACAGCGCCGGCATCCAGGAAGTGTGGTCCACCGACACCACCATCGCCCTCTCGTACGAGATGTACAACGCCGAAGACCCGCAGTGCTGTCCCACCGCCGACGCGGCGACAGTCCGCTACCACTGGACAGGAACCCGCCTCGTCCCCCTCGACGCGATACCGCCCGCCGACCCGAGTGCGAGCCCGAGCCGACGCTGACCTGAACTGCCGGAACCGACCTATATCCGCAACAACCCAGCTTCGCGGCCGAACGTGAGATGGAGTCGCCGTTGCCCACCCTTTCAGCCCCTGACCGAGACAGTGGACCGAGCGGGGCGCTTCCCCTCACGTTCGACCGCGTTTTTCGCCCGTGGCGCTATGCCGTCAGCCATTCGGAACTTCGGTTGCGCACCGTCGACACCGAAGCCGGCGACCTGATCGAAGCCGCCTTCTTCGGCGTGGTCGGGATGAAACTCAAATCCCTCTACCAGTCCCTGACCATAGACTACGCAGACCGTGCGCAGACCGCGGAAATACTGCGGTTCGCAGACATCAAAGAGAAGTCCGCCCATCACGTGCGATGTTTGACACTGCACTCGACCGGCGACAGCGGATTCATCGCATGCCTCAGCTTTGTCGTCAGATCCTATCCCGCTGGATCCGACCCCGCTCGGCCCGACAATTCTGCTTTGATCGCGAGGAGCAATCGATAAGGTCCCTTTCTGACACTTCGTTAAGCCGGATGCGAAAGCCTCGTCCAGCGTGTGCCCCGGCAGGCCTCACTCCACCGCGGGACCGATCGGCCCGAGCACCCCGGTCTCGGTCCGGACCCCTTCTTTGAGTTCGATGAACAGGGCGTGACTGTCGGTGTCGCCGATGTTGTGCCCGGCGTGCTGCTGAGCGGCCAGCCAGCCGACCTTGCCCGCGGTCAGCTCCAGGTCGTGCGTGCTGTCGTCGGCGGCGTACATCCGGCGGCGGAACGAACTGAGCACCACCAGCACGCTGTCGGGATGGGCGTGGCGGGTGGTGCGGTCGCCGGGCTTGTCGGTGTATTCGAGCACGCGGACGCGCTCGTTCTCGAACACCACGTGGTAGTGCTCCGGGTTGGTGACAGTGGGATCCAGGGCGGTTGCCGCATCGATGGTCATGACTGCCTCACCGAGAAGGTTCGAGGTCCGCCCGGCGGGCGCCGGACGTGCGGCCCGGCCGCCGTCGCGGCGGGTACCGCAACGGAGGATTTTATTGCACGCATGCGTGCATGTAAATGAGTAGACTGGACGCATGCCTCGCCGTTATTCAATGCAGACCCGGCGCCGCGCCAGCGAAGAAGCTCGGACCCGCATCTTCGACGCGACCCTGGACGCCCTGGTCGCCTCGGGCGGGCAGCAGGTCACCATGCAGGAGATCGCCGAGCGGGCCGATGTCGCGCTGCGCACCCTCTACAACCACTTCTCCAGCCGCGACGAACTGCTGACCGCGGCGTTCGACCACCACACCGCGCAAACCCGTGCGGCCGTGGAGGATCTCGGCTTGCCCGACGCCGCGCCCGAGCATCAGCTGCAGCACATCATCGAGGCGTACTACTCCCGGTACGAGCAGATGGGCCCGCGCCTCACCGTCCTGCTCGCCCAGCAGGACGCACCGGAGCTGGACGAGCAGATCCGCGCGATCCGCCGATGGCGGCGCACGCTCCTGAACAGCATCGTCGAACGCGCCCACCGGGACGGCAGGCTCGCGGTGTCCGCGTCGGCCGCTCTCGCGCTGGCCTACACCCTGACCAGCCACGCCGGCTGGCAAACCCTGCTCGACACCTTCGACGGCGACACGGCATCAGCTGCGCGCGCCGCGACCGAGGCGTTAACCTCCGCGCTGTTCCACCAACAGCCCAGCGTCGATCATTGACCTGACCGAGGAGCGCCTCATGGCAACCGGAGCCGACCGGACCGCGTTCGGGCCGATGGTCATCGTCGCCGCCGACCAGCACGAGGCCCGGCCGCTGATCGACGACCCGTGGGCCCGCCGCCTCCTGCCCGCCAGCGGGAGGCTCGCGGCCGCGCTGACGAAATACCGGCCGATCCGGCGAGCGCTGATCGCCGCGACCGAGAAGAAGATCCCCGGCCTGTGGGCGAGCATGCTGTGCCGCAAACGCTATGTCGACGATGCCCTCCGCGTGGCTCTCGACGAGGGCGGGATCGAGGCGGTGGTCATCCTCGGCGCGGGTTTCGACACACGCGCCTGCCGCCTGCCCGCGCTCGCGGAGATCCCGGTCTACGAGGTCGATCTGCCCGCCAACATCGACCGCAAACGCGCCGCGCTCACCAAGGCGCTCGGCCGCGTCCCCGCCAACCTCACGCAGGTGCCGGTCGACTTCAATACCGAAAACCTCGCCGACGCCCTCGCCCGGCACGGCTACCTCCCCGGTCGGACTTTCTTCGTCTGGGAGGCAGTCACCCAATACCTCACCGAGGACGGCGTCCGCCGCACGTTCGACTTCCTGGCCACCGCGTCCGCGGGCAGCCGCCTGGTGTTCACCTTTGTGCGCAAGGACTTCCTCGACGGCACCCGCCTTTACGGCGCCGAAGCCGCCTACACCGAGTTCGTTCGCAAGCGGCCGCTCTGGCGTTTCGGCCTGGCCCCCGACCGCGTCGAAGCCTTCCTCGCCGAATACGGCTGGCACGAACGAGAACAAGCCGGACCGGAGGAATTCACCGCCCGGTACCTGCGGCCCGCCGGACGGGACCTGGCGGTGTCGGAGATAGAACGCTCGGTGCTGGCCGAGTTCACCGGCTGATCCCCACCTGCGGAATCCGCTCAAGTCAGATGGTCGAATTCCCCGCTGACCCAACGGATATGCGCGTCGGCGGAACGATGCACGACCGCCTTGGCGTCCGCGTCGATCGTGTCGCCGCCGAGCGTGTACAGCCGGTCGTAGGACCAGCCGTCGAGCCGGTCCACGATCCGCCGGACCACCGCGGCGGACAGCGGGATGTGCTTCGGGAAATTGCGCTGGAACGACACCCAATTCGGTGCCAGGCCGCCGCTGATCGAGTCGCCGGACAGGATCGTGCCGTCCTGGGTGCGCAGCACGGCACTGCCCAGCATGTGCCCGCCGACCTGGATCAACTCGACCCCCGGCACCGGCTCGGCGTGCTCGGCCCAGAACTCGAGCACGGGATCGGTGCGACCCAGCCATTCGCGGCCAGCGGCGTTCACCAGCACCGGAATCCGCCCGAACGCGTGACTCCAGCTGACCTGGGCGGCGAACATGTGCGGATGGCTGGTCGCGATGGCGGCGACCTCGCCGAGCGCCCGAACCGCGGCGAGCGTGTCCGGCTCGATGGAAGTCGGCGGATCCCACAACACGTTCCCCCGCGCGGTCCGCACGACGAACGACCACTGCCCGATCCCCACCACCGGTTCCCGCCGCAGACTGTGCACGCCACGGCCGTGGTCCCGCTCCCGCACCACGTGCGGTTCGGCGGCAAGCTGTTCGTGAGTGCGCCAACTCCCCGAATGCGGGCCCAGGTCGCCGCGCTCCTCGATGCCGACCTCGCCGCGGTCCAGCACGCAGTGCGGGGGTTCCGGGGAGCCGGGTTGTTCGATGCCGCATCGGTCGCAGATCCACAATGTCATGATCGAGATTCTTGAACCTCGACCATGGTGGAGGTCAACCTCCGATCGACGAACCACGCCGGTTGCTCCCCCGACCTGGCTCGCGAGCTACCGAATCCTCCAGCGCCGCAATCATTCCGGTCAGCGCGCCGAGGCTGACGGTCCGGACCTGGTCGCGGGTGAGGCTGTCGTGTTCGAGCCATTCCAGGCACAGGGTGTGCACGAACATCAGCCAGGACGTGAGCGCCGCGGACATGGTGGCGCGCTGTGCGCCGCTGAGGCCGGTGGCGGCGAGCATGACGTCGTGCATGGCCCGGTGGTCGCCCAGCACGATGGCTTGCACGACGGGGTCGCCGGCGAGATCGCGGTTGGCGGCCAGCACGGTGTGGCGGTTGGCCGCGAAGTAGTCCATGTGCGCGTCGAGGCCGGCGGCGATCTGGTCGGTCAGCGGCAGGTCTGGCTCGATCCGGATCTCGGCCTGCAACTGCTCGGCGGCGCGCTGGTAGATCGCCGCGAACAGGACGCTCTTCTTCGGGAAATGCCGGTACAGCAGGGCGCGGGAGACCCCGGCGCGTTCGGCGACGCGGTCCATCTGCACCTGCTCGTAGGGCAGTTCGGCGAACAGCTGCGCGCCGATGTCGAGGAGTTCGGCACGGCGCTGGTCCGGAGCGAGACGGCGGCGAGGCGGCATCGCCCCACCTTAGTTGACGCGCGTCCACTAGCGCGGTTACGCTTCGGCGGCTTAGTAGACGCGTGTGTA
This sequence comes from Amycolatopsis sp. Poz14, assembly GCF_006704225.1. Taxonomy (NCBI): domain Bacteria; kingdom Bacillati; phylum Actinomycetota; class Actinomycetes; order Pseudonocardiales; family Pseudonocardiaceae; genus Amycolatopsis; species Amycolatopsis sp. Poz14. Next base: position 4,040,865 of record NZ_JACLHD010000001.1, on the reverse strand, counting down.
CTAACGGCGCGCATCCGGGAGCGGGAGGCGATCATGAAGGCCGTATTGCGGTGGTATCTCGTCGTTTTCGGGATCGCGTGCGCGCTGATCGCGCTGGCGCACATCCTGATCGGGCCGAGCACGATCATCGGGGCGAACACCCCGAACGCCACCCTCGACGGCGATCTGCGGTTCTCGATGCTGCTGTTCCTCGCCTACGGGATCGCCTGCGTGTGGGCCGCCCGGGACCTGGACCGGCACGCCGGCCTGATCCACCTCCTCATGCTGGTGTTCTTCGCCGGCGGGCTGGTGCGCTTGCTGACCGTCGCCTACTCCGGCTGGCCGCACTGGTTCTACGTCGCGATGCTGGTTGTCGAACTCGTCACGCCGCTGATTTATTCGCCCCTGCTGCAGAAAGCCACCGGACGCCCGGCGACCGCGGACCTCGCGGCGTTGACGCGATAGGGCTTCCCGTTGCGAACAAAGGAAAACATCATGCTGGCCGGTTTCATCGCTTACCACTATCCGCATCCGCATTACCGCGACGAGTTCTTCCGGCGCGTGGAAGGCGTCGCCCGGGTTTTTCGCAGTGCACCGGGGTTTCTGTCGGCGGATTGCTGGCTCACCGCAGACGGGGAAACCATCGTGTGCGTTGCCAAAGCGGAATCTCGCGAAGCGCTCGAAGCTGCCATGATCCTGCGCCATTCGCCGCAGACCCGGCTCGCGCTCGACGCGGAGTTCGGCGAAGCGCCGCCCGGCGTCGTCGACGGCACGAACACCGAACTGTTCGCGCGCCCGCACTTGGTGCACCAGCTCGTGTCGCGGTAAATCCGGCTCGTTTCCCGGTCAACGGTGAGGACAATCGTGATGAATGCGCAAGAACCCGCTCGCACCGAGGTTCTGGTTGTGGGAGCCGGTCCGGCCGGAATGGCGGCAGCGGCCTCCCTGTCCGATCAGGGCGTCGAAACGATGGTCGTGGACAAACAGGCCGAAATGATGAACACCTCACGGGCAGCCGTCGTGCACGCCCGCACGCTTGAGGTGCTCGAGGAACTTGGCGTCACCGAGGAACTCGTGGCACGCGGCATCCGCGTCTCGAAATTCACTGTGCGCGAGCATGATCGCGTGCTGCTGCACATCGATTTCGACCAACTGCCCAGCGCTCATCCCTATACCCTGCTGGTGCCGCAGGACATTACCGAGCAGGTACTGCTCAAGCGGCTGCACAAGGCAGGCGGGCAGGTAACCCGGCCCAGTGAGGTGACCGCGTTGGCGCAGGACCCCGCAGGCGTCACCGTCACCCTCGCCACCGGCGAGCAGATCCGGGCCGGATACGTCATCGGCGCCGACGGGATGCACAGTCTCGTCCGCGAGCAGGCCGGCATCACCTTCCACGGCGACAGCTACCCGCAGTCGTTCGTCCTCGCCGACGTCGTCCTGACCGGCGACGTGACCGACGCGGAAGTCCGGCTCTACTTCGCCCCCGAGGGAGTCACCGTGCTAGCGCCCCTGCCCGGCGGCCGGCACCGAATCGTGGCGACGGTCGACAACGCTCCGCCGCACCCCGACCGTTCGCAGGTGCAGGCATTGCTGGACGCCCGCGGACCGCGGACCGGTTCGATCAAGGTGACCAATCTGGGCTGGAGTTCGCGGTTCCGCGTGCACCACCGCCTGGCCGACCGCTACCGCGCCGGACGCGTCTTCCTTGCTGGCGACGCCGCGCACGTCCACAGCCCGGCCGGCGGCCAGGGCATGAACACCGGCATCCAAGACGCACTGGCCCTGGCCCGCCGACTGAGCGCGGTGCTACGCGACGGCGCCCCAGACAGCACCCTGGACGGCTACGAAGCCGAGCGGCGCCCGGTCGCCGAGGAAATCGTGGCGTTCACCGACAAAATGACCCGCGCCGCCACCCTCGGCAGCCCCGCGCTGCGGGCCATGCGCAACACCGCGATGCGCACGCTGGACTGGCTGCCCGCGGTCCACCGCAAGATGGCACTGACGCTGTCCGAACTCAAAACCGGCCACTGAACCCCGCGAGTTACTTGAGGCGCAACAGGTCCGGGTGGGGTTGACAAGGCTGTGGCATCTGCTCCGCACGCAGCCGGTGGAGCTGGCCAATGGTCAGCGGAACCGAGAAATCAGCACCGTAGTTCTCGCCGCGCGTCTGGTGAAACTCAAGACCGTCCGGAGAAATGCCGACGCCGACAGTCGCCAAGTAGACAACGTCCAATTCGTCAGCGAGCGCCAGCCAAGCGCCCGCGAAGTGCAGCACCGCTGCCTGCACGCGGACGCCGTCCACCGTCCACATCGAACGCGGCCAGCTGGGCAGGTCAGCGACACGCTCGGCCAGATGCGCCTGAACAGCCTTGCGAAGAACGGCGCGATCCGCACCGGGCGGGGTCGGTTCGATGACGTTCAGCAGCTGCCCGAGCGCCATGCCGGGCGCACCCCATTCCAACGGCCCCGTACCCGCCGCGAACGCTCCGCGCGGCAAGCTGCCCACCAGCGCAGCCCGGTCTCCGGCATCGGTCCGGTGTCCGAACCAGACCGGCGTCACAGGCGAGTTTTCGATGGCCGCGACCCACTGCTTGTGCGGACCGGGAAAGTCCAGGTCGTACACCGGGTCGACGGCGGGCGCGGCCTGGTCGTCTGCGTTCATCCGCTCGGCTTTCACAGCACGAGATCCTCTCGACGGGGTGTGCACGCAGTAGAGCACATGCACGCGCTGAACTCCGTTGCATCGCATGCGAGCGCGGAGTCGCGACGAAGCTGTCATTTTGCCTCTGACTTCGGGACCGCGGAGCTCAGAACGGCATGCTCCCGTCGTCGACCGGGAGCACCGGCGGGTCCGCGATGCGGCCGCTGTCGTCGATGAGCAGGATCCGTTTGAAAGAGCGCAGGCAGAACGCGCGGTCGATGACTTCCGCCTCCGGGGCGGCTTGCGCGACCGCGCGTTCGAACTGGTGCAGTTCGCGCACGTCCCGCAGCCAGGCGAACAGCATGAGGTTGCTGCGCCCGGTCGTGGTCAGGCACGCGCGGATCACCGGGAGCACCGCGAGTTTCCGCGCGACGCCGTCGAGCACCCCGACCGGCGCGCGGGCCCACAGGATGCCGGTTTGCGGCCAGCCGGAGATCTGCTGGGAGATCTCGCAGCGGAACGTCGCGCGGCCCTCGGCGAGGAGCCGGTTCAGCCGGCGCCGGGCGGTCGCCTCGCTGACGCCGATCCGGCGCGCGAGTTCGCTCGTCGACAGGCGGCCGTTCGCGGCGAGTTCGCGCACGACGCGCCCTTCGTCCGGCTGCACCGGCGCGGTGCTCGGCGGGGTGTCCCGGCGCGGGTACGCGGCTTGGAGGGCGTCCTGCTGGGACGGCGACAGCGCCCGCAGCCGCCACTCCCCCGCGTCGCTGTACTTGCCGGTGACGATCTCGGCTCGGATCGCGACGATCCCGTCCAGCGTGGCAAGCGATTCCGACACGTAGTGCGACACCTCGGCCGGATCGCGGCCGACCACGCTCGCGACCAGCGAGCGGGCGCCCGTCGTGTGGTGGACGCTGACGATTTCGCGGTGCTGCGCGAGCCGGGCGGCGACGTCGGTGACCTGCGCGCCGGCGATCTCGATCTCCAGGTAGGCCATCACCCGGTCCGCGCTCGGAAGCCCGAAATAGCAGGTCACCCAGGCGAGCCCGGCCTCCTCCAGGCGTTCCCAGCGGCGCGCGATGGTCACCGGGTCGACGTCGAGGACGCGTCCGAGCACGCTCCAGGTCGCGCGCGGCCGGATCTGCAGGCAGTTGATGATCCGCAGGTCGAGCTCGTCGACGAAATTCTGCGTCATGAGCCTCCTTCTGACCGCGAAACCGCCGGAAACCGGCCGCGGTGACGAATATCTGGGATTCTACGGCCCTTTCGCGCTCGACTCCGACACTTGTCGCCACAGATTCCCACGTCCCCACGCGAGGAGCGGCGATGACCTCTTCGACCCCCCGTCTCGGCCGGCCGGCGACGTCCGGCGCGAAGGCGCCCGCGGGCTCGAACCTGCGGTCCGCGGTCGGTTTCCTGATCTGCGTCGAGCTGGTCAGCGGCATGGTGCAAGGCTTCTACCCGCCGTTGCTGGCCGGCTTCGGCGCGGAACTGCACGTCGGAGCCGGGCCGTTGAACTGGTTCAGCAGCGTGCACCTGCTGGCCGCCGCGGTGTCGGTGCCGGTTTTCGCCGCGCTCGGCGACCGGTTCGGCCACCGGCAACTGCTGAGCGTCGCGGTGTGGAGCGTCGCCGCCGGAGCCTTGCTCGTCGTGCTCGCGCCGGTCTATCCGCTCGCGTTGCTCGGCCGGGTGCTGCAGGGCCCGCTGGCCGCGTGGATCGCGCTCGAGATCGCGCTGGCGCGGGACAAGGCGACCGGCCCGGCCGCGAACCGCGCGATCGGCTGGCTGGCCGGCGCGCTCACCGCCGGGCTCGTGCTCGGCGGGCTGGTCGGCGGCCCGCTGGAGGAACTGCTCGGCGGGGTTCGCCCGGCGCTCGCCGTCCCGGTCGTCCTGACCGCGTTGTGCGGCCTGGTCACGAAATTCCTCATCCCCGAGTCTTCGGTGCGGACCGTGCGCAAGATCGACTGGACCGGCGCGGCCGGGCTGTCCGCGGCGCTGGCGCTGGTGCTGCTCGGGCTGTCGCAAGCCGGCCGGGCAGGCTGGGGTTCGCCGGCGGCGCTGGCCACGCTCGTCGCGGGTGCGGTCGTGCTCGCCGCCTGGGTCTGGTGGGAGCGGCGGACGCCGGGACCGCTGGTGGACACGCGGATGTTCACCAGCCGGGCGATGTGGCCGGCGATGGCCGCGACGCTCCTGTTCGGCGTCTGCTTCTTCGGCAACCAGGTTCCGCTCGTCACGTTCCTCGCCGCGAAACCGGCGGCGGCCGGGTACGGGTTCGGGCTGTCCGCGCAGTCGATTTCGTTGGTAGTGGCGCTGAACTTCCTCGCCGCGGTGGCGGGTTCGGCCGGGTACGGCAGGCTCGCGACCCTCGCCGGCCCGCGCGGCGTGCTGGCGATCGGCATCGGCCTGTCCGCCGCCGGTTTCCTCAGCATGGCGTTGCTGCACGCCACGATCGACGCGGTGCTGGGCGCGCTCGTCGCGACCGGGCTGGGCATGGGCCTGCTGCTGGGCGGCTTGCCCGCGTACATCTCCGGCGCCGCGCCGAAGGACCGGGTCGGCATCGCCTCGGGCACCTACAGCACGGTCAAAGTGCTGGGCGGATCCGTCGCGACCGCGGTCGTCGGCACCTTGCTTTCGAGCTTCCTCTCCGGCGGGGCGGGCGCTCCCGCGGAGACCGGATACACCGTCGTCTGGTCCGTCTGCGCCGGGTGCGCGGCGCTGGGCCTCCTCGTGCTCGCCGCGGCCTGGGCCCGGCGGGAAGAACCCGAACCGATCGAGAAATGAGGACGAATTCCATGAGCAACCGCGGGACCATCCGGCTGGTCGGCGTGCGGATCGTCGACGGGACCGGCGCCGAGCCGGTGGAGGACGGCGAGATCGTCGCGACGGACGGGCGGCTCACTTACGTCGGCCCGCGCCGCGACCGTCCGGACGGCCCGGCCCCGGTCCGCACTGTCGACGGCGGAGGGCGGACCGTGCTGCCCGGTTTCTTCGACACCCACGTCCACGCGACGATCGCCATCGAAGACGGACCTCGCTCGGTGATCGCCGATTCGGGCAGCTACGCGGCATACAAGACCGCGCAACGGCTGCGCGCGACGCTCGACGCTGGCATCACGACCATCCGCGATCTCGGCGGCCTCGACCACGGTACTCAGCGCGCACTCGCCGAGGGGCTCATCGAAGGCCCCCGGGCGCGGATCGCCGTGTCGGTGCTCTCGCCGACCGGCGGGCACGCGGACATGACCCTGCCCAACGGACTGCTGATGCCCGTCGTCAGCGGGCCGAGCCTGCACCTGGTGGACACCGACGACGACGTGATCACCACGGTCCGCAAACTGCTCCGTTCCGGCGCGGACGTGATCAAGGTCTGCACCACCGGCGGCGTCTCGAGCCCGACCGACCAGCCGGACGACCTCGGCGTCACCGAACACCAGATCAAGCTGATCCGCGCCGAGCTGGACCGGCACTCGCGCCCGCGGCAGATCGCCGCGCACGCACAGGGAACCGCCGGGATCCTCGCGGCGATCCGCGGCGGCGTCGACAGCGTCGAGCACGGGTACGAGATCGACCAGGAAGGCATCGATCTGATGCTGGAGAAGGGAACCTGGCTCGTCCCGACGCTCAGCGCCGCCTTGCGCGTGCCGGACCCGGCGCTGGTTCCGGCTTACCTGTACGAGAAGAAGGTGCGGTGGTCGGCGAAAGCACGCGAGAACATCGCCAAGGCGATCGCCGCCGGGGTCAAGATCGCTCTCGGCACCGACGTCGGCGTCTGCCCGCACGGCCGCAACCTGCTCGAACTGTCGCACCTCGTGGAACTGGGCATGACCCCGGCCGACGCGATCGCCGCCGGCACCGCGAACGCCGCCGAACTGCTCGGTCTCGCCGACGAGGCCGGCACCCTGGAACCGGGCAAAGCGGCCGATCTGGTGGTGGTGTCCGGGGATCCGCTGCGCGACATTTCGGTGCTGGCGGATCCGGACTCGATCGAACTCGTGGTGCAGGAGGGCAAGGTCGTCAAGGACCTGCTCCCGGCCGAGGAGCCCAGGCTGGCCCGCAGCGCGTGACCGACCGGGTCTCCTCGAGTCGCAGCGGCGCATTCGGGACGAATGCGCCGCTGCCGACCACGCGGAATCGTTCAGGTCGACTATTTCCGCGGAATGCCTTGTACCGGTGAAGAATTGTCCTGAGCCGGCGCATGCGACTCAAACATCGCGCGCTCGGCTTCGGTAATCGGGCGTGGCGCGCGCCGTCCCGCGTCCCACAGCACGAGCGTGGCTTCGGAACGGGCGCACACCGTCGATTCCGCCGACAAGGACTCCACGATGTCGACGCTCGATTCCCCCACCGTACGCACGGCCAGCGAGACGGTGATCGGTCCGGCATCCGGCATCGCCTCGTGGACGAAGTCAAGGCGTTGACTGGCCACGACGCAGCGAAAAGCGGGTGCCTGCAACGATTTCATCAGCCAGTCCGCTCGTGTCTCCTCGAAGAGGATGAAGCACGCGGTCGCGGTGAGCCGGCCCAGGCCGTCGAAGTCGCTGACCCGCAACCCGAATTCTTTTCGCCACACGCGCCGTTCTCCTATCGCGACTCTCGGACGGCGAGGCAGCACTGTCCTTTCCGGACCGGACCGCGTCGCCGTTGACCGCCCAAGTTTGCCTCACCTGAGCTCGGGCAGCACCGCGGATGTGACGGGAGTTTTCCGGCTAGGACAGCGCGATGAGGATGTCGTTGACGCGGTCTTTGGCGTCGCCGAAGAGCATCGCGGAGTTGTCGCGGAAGAACAGCGGGTTCTGCACGCCCGCGTACCCGGAGGCCATGGAGCGTTTGAACACGATCACGTTCTCCGCTTCCCACACCGTCAGCACCGGCATGCCCGCGATCGGACTGCCCGGGTCCTCCGCCGCGGCCGGGTTGACGGTGTCGTTCGCGCCGATCACGAGGACGACGTCGGTGTCGGCGAAATCGTCGTTGATCTCGTCCAACTCCAGCACAATGTCATACGGCACCTTCGCCTCGGCCAGCAGCACGTTCATGTGGCCCGGGAGGCGCCCGGCGACGGGGTGGATCCCGAACCGGACCTCGATGCCCTTGTCCCTAAGTTTCCGGGTCAGTTCCGCGACCCCGTACTGGGCCTGGGCGACTGCCATCCCGTAGCCGGGGGTGATGATCACCCGGGAGGCTCCGGTGAGCAGTTCGGCCGCGCCTTCGGCGGTGATTTCCCGGTGCTCGCCGTAGTCCTTGTCCCCGCTGGGTCCGGCTTCGATGCCGAAGCCTCCGGCGATGACGGAGATGAAGGACCGGTTCATCGCCTTGCACATGATGTAGGACAGGTATGCACCCGAGGAGCCGACGAGGGCGCCGGTGATGATCAGCAGGTCGTTCTCCAGCAGGAAGCCTGAGGCCGCAGCCGCCCAGCCGCTGTAGCTGTTCAGCATCGACACGACCACCGGCATGTCCCCGCCGCCGATCGACGCCACCAGATGCCAGCCCAACGCCAGCGCCAGGACGGTGACGACGATCAGCAGCCACAACGCCGGGCTGATCACGAACCAGGCGGTGAACGCGACGAACAGCACCAGCGCGCCCAGGTTCAAGTAGTTCTTGCCGGGCAGCATCAACGGCGCGGATTTCATCCGCGCCGAGAGTTTCAGGTTCGCGACGATCGACCCGGTGAACGTCACCGCGCCGATGAACACCCCGATGAACACCTCGGCATGATGGATCCCCAACGTCCCCAACGCTTCCAGGTGGCGGGATTCTTCGCCGGTGGGGTCGCATTCGACCTGGAGGTAGCCGTTCCAGCCGACCAGGACGGCGGCGAGGCCGACGAAGGAATGCAGCAGGGCGATCAGCTCGGGCATCCCGGTCATCTCGACCACCGCCGCGCGCCGCAGCCCGATCCCCGCGCCGATGACCATCGCGACGATCATCAACGCGACCGAGGTGCCGGTGATGTCGCCGGTGACCGCTTGGGCGATGGTCGCGATCAGCGCGACGATCATCCCGGCGATCCCGAAATAGTTCCCCACCCGGGCGGTTTCGTGCCGGGACAGCCCGGCGAGGGCGAGAATGAACAACAGCCCGGCCACGATGTAGGCGGCCTGGCTCGCAGTGTGCACAGTCATCAGAACAGAACGCCTTCCGGGTCAGCTGCGGGAGAACATCGCGAGCATCCGGCGAGTCACCGCGAACCCGCCGAAAATGTTGATCGTCGCCAGCAACGTCGCCACCCCCGCCAGGACGACGACCACCGTGTTCCCGCTGACCAGATTCAGCAGCGCGCCCACCACGATGATCCCGGAAATCGCGTTCGTCACCGACATCAACGGCGTATGCAACGCATGATGCACATGCCCGATCACGTAATAGCCGATCACGATCGCCAACGCGAACACCGTCAAATGCGGCAACAACGCCGCCGGAGCCAACGCCGCCAGCACCAGCACCACCGCCGCGACACCCAACACCACGCCCAGACGACGACCCGAGGACATCGGGGCCTTCTCCGGCTCCTTCACCGGCGCCGCCGCAGGCTTCTGCGGCGCCGCGGAGACCTGCACCGGCGGGGGCGGCCACGTCAATTCGCCGTTTTTCACCACCGTGATCGACCGGACCACCACATCGTCGAAGTCCACGACCAGCCGGCCGTTCTTCTCCGGGGTCATCAGCTTCATCAGGTTCACCAAGTTGGTGCCGTACAACTGCGAGGCCTGCGCCGGGAGACGGCCCGCGAGATCTGTGTAACCCAGGATCGTGACCCCGTTGTCGGTCACGACGCTCTCCCCGGCGACGGAGCCTTCGACGTTGCCGCCGTTCGCCGCCGCCATGTCCACGATCACCGAACCCGGCTTCATCGACGCCACCATCTCACCGGTGACGATCCGCGGAGCCGGACGGCCCGGGATCAACGCCGTCGTCACGATGATGTCCACCTCGCGACACTGCGTGGCATAGAGTTCAGCCTCGCGCGCTTTGTAGTCCTCGCCCATCTCTTTCGCGTAACCGGTGGCGGAGACTTCGGCGTTCGGGTCCTCGATGGACAGATACTCCCCGCCCAGGCTCTTCACCTGATCCGCGACCTCCGGACGCGGGTCCGTCGCCCGCACGATCGCACCCAGCGACCCCGCCGCGCCGATCGCCGCCAACCCCGCCACCCCGGCACCCACCACCAGGACCTTCGCCGGGTTGACCTTCCCCGCCGCGGTCACCTGGCCGGTGAAGAACCGCCCGAACGTGTGCGCCGCCTCCACCACCGCCCGATACCCCGCGATATTCGCCATCGACGACAGCACGTCCAACGACTGCGCCCGGGAAATCCGCGGCACCGCATCCATCGCGAGCGCGGTGATCGGCCGCTTCGCGAGATCCTCCACCAGCTCCGGTTTCAGAGCCGGGGCGAGCAGGCTCACCACCGTCGCGCCCTGCTTCACCGCATCCAACTGCCCGGACGAGGGCGCGTTCACTCCGAACACGATGTCCGCCTCGGCGACCGGCCTCACGGTCGCGCCCGCGTCCGCATACGCCTGGTCGAAGAACCCCGACGCCAACCCCGCGCCCGGCTCCACCGCCACCTCGTAACCCAGCCCGCGCAGCTTGCCCACCGTCTCCGGAGTCGCCGCCACCCGCGTCTCCCCCGGCAGGGCCTCCTTGAGCACCCCGATCAGCACTCCGTCTCCTTCCGCCGCCCCGCATCTGCCGGACCGGACACTGTCCATAGTGGACGCTTCTCGAACTTCATTCTCGGGCAGCGTCCCAGCAAGCCGCTGTGATCCCGCGTTCCCGGACCTTGCCCTTCTCGATCCGTTCCGACGGCGTCTTCGGCAGGCTCTCGACGACCTCGACGTAGCGCGGCACCGCGAACCGAGGCAGGTCCCGGCGCAGGAACTCCACCAGTTCGGCGGGATCGATCACCGCACCGGGCGACGGGACCACGAGAACGGCGACGTCCTCCTCCCCGACCTCCGACGGGACACCGATCGCCGCGACCTCGAGAACCTGCGGGTGCGCGCTGGCCGCCTGTTCGACCTCCCAGGAGGACACGTTTTCGCCGCGGTGGCGGATCGAATCCTTTTTGCGGCCGACGTATTCGAACATCCCGTCGGAGTGCTGGCGGAGCAGATCGCCGGTGTGGAACCAGAGATTGCGCCAGGCTGCGGCGGTCTCCTCCGGTTTCGCCCAGTACCCCTGCATCATCGCGAACGGTTCGCCGGTCCGGTAAACGAGTTCGCCCGCCTGGCCCGGTGCGACCGGGAAGTCGTGGTCGTCGACCAGACGGATCTCCATGCCCGGAACTGCCCTGCCGACGCGTCCCTGCACGGTGCTCCCGGGCGGAGCGGCGGTCAGCAGCGTGCATTCCGTCATGCCGTACGCCTCTACGATCTGGACCCCGAAGCGTTTCTCGAAGCCGCGCAGGATCTCGCTCGGCGTCGAGGAGCACATCGCCGTGCGTGCGGGCAGATCGGCGTCATCCGGTCGCGGCGGCTGCTTGTACAGCATCCACAGCATGGTGCCGATGGTGGCGAAGACCGTCGCCCCGCTTTGCCTTACGTCGTCCCAGAACCGGCTGACGCTGAACCTGCGGCCGAGCACTCCGGTGCCTCCCGCCACCAGCGCGGCGGTGAGGAAAGCGCGGGCGTCGATGTGGAACAACGGTTGTACACAAAGGATGACGTCCGCCGCGTCGACTTCCATGACCTGGACCATGTTGTGCGCTTGCACCACATAGGACCGTTGGGGCAGCATCACGCCTTTCGACGGACCGGTCGTCCCCGAGGTGTACATGATCGTCGCGATATCGCCTGGAGCCGGGTCGGGCAACTCCTCGTCCGAAGCGGCGCCCAAGGCCAGCAAGTCCTCGAAGGAAAGCTGACGGCAGCGGTCGCCGAACGGCCGCGAAGTGCACTCGCCGATGCAGACCACGAACTCGGGGTCCCAGGTGCTCGTCTGCGCGAGAATCTGAAGGTAGTCCTCAGTCCCGACCAGCACTCGCGGCGACGCGTCGGCCACGAAGTACTCCAGGAGCCTGCCGCGGGCTTCCGCGTTGAACGGAACGTCGACGGCACGGGCGGCGTTGGCGCCGAGCCACGTCCACACGTACTCGGCCCGGTTGCCGCACATCACGCCGATCCGGTCGCCGGGTTCGACCCCGAGCGCACGCAGACCGCGAGCCGTCTGCTCCACGCACCTGAGCGCCTCCTGCCGCGTGAAGCTCTCCCCGACGATCCGGAGGCACTCGCGACCGGGGTCTTCCGCGGCGGCCGCGCGGAGCGTCAGCAGAAGGCTGTTCTCGATGCTCATGTCCTGATGATGCTCCTCCGCCGCGGAGAAACGGCTGTCCGCACTCGCCTTATGCCCGCGTGGGGGAAAGATTTCCGGCACGCCCAACGCCTCCGGTCAGCCCACTGGCAACGCGGTCGGCGGATGCAGGCCCGCTGGCAGCAATCGGAGTCCGCGAACCGCCTGCAGCATCCGGGCAGCCGTGCCGGGGTACGGGTCGACAGGGGTGTTCACCCGCACCACCAGTTCGCTGCCGTCGCCTCCGGTGAGTGTCAAGACGACGTCGGTGCTGGCCTGTCCCGGCTTGGCCGCCGAGCCGCCGAAACCCGACCACTCCAGTCGAAGCCGTTCGCTCTCTCCGTCGTGGAGGACGACGCTCTGCGTGAAACCCTCCACCTCGCCCGGGTGCACCACGATGTCGCCGATCGTCGACTCGGTCTCCGCCGCCGCCAGCCCGCCCTCCGAGACCAGGGCGTGGTCTCCCAGGCCCAGGACGTCCGCGACGAGGCGAGCCGATTCGCGCAGCAACGCGTCCGCCCGCCACGACAGTCCCGAAGTCCTGGTGCCCACGCCGAATTCCTGCGCCAGGACGTCGCGTCCCCACGAGGAGATGTTCGAGACCCGCTGGCCCCGCACCGACACCGGCCCGGGCACACCGCTGGAAAGCAGAGCCGGGAGCACGTCCAGCCACAGACCGGGGATCATGCCAGTGCCGACCATCCGCGATCCTGATTCCCGCGCCGCGGCCTCGACGCGCTCGCGGACCTCCGGGGCCAGCGCCGCGCGCGGATCGACGAAGCAGGCGTGCACCTGGTCCACCCCTGCGGCCGCGCAGGCGGCCAGGGTCTGCTCATGCCGTTCGCCCGTGAGACCGGCGTAGAGGAGGACGTCGAACTCGCCACTAGTCAGCGCCGCTTCGAGGTCCGCGGTGGCCAGCACGCCGACCGGACCTTGGCCCACGAGTTCGCCGATGTCCTTGCCCGCCTTGCCGGGCGAGTGCACGATCGCGCTCGTCAGGAGGAACGGGGTTTGCGGAAGGGCCGCCAGCAGTTCCGCCGCGGTGCGCCCGGTGCCGTAGATGCCGACTCTGATGCGAGAGCTCATGCCACCAGCATGCGGGGTGACTCCTCCCGGATTCATCCCCCGCCTGGGCACTGTTGGTCTTCCCCGGCACGTGCACCGCGGGCCGCCAGACGCTCCACATTGGACACCACTGGTGCCGAAACAGCCCGTGCGCCACCAGAAGCCGCCGCGACGCCGTCGGCCCACCCAGGTGGGCGCTCTTCGCATCGCAACCGCCCGCTTCGCCGGTTGCCCGGCCATCGTGGCGGCATGACTACTTCCACCTCCGCCGACCTCTTCGATCTCACCGGCAAACGCGTTCTCGTCACCGGGGCCAGCCGCGGCATCGGGCAGGCCATCTCCGTCGGACTCGCGCAGCGCGGAGCCCGCGTCGTCGGGGCGGCGCGGTCCGTCGAAGGCCTCAAGGAGACGGCCGGCCTCGTCGCGGACGGTCCGGGCAGCTTCCAGCCCTATGCGGTCGACCTCCGTTCCCCGGAATCGATCGACGCGTGCATCGCCGCCGCCGTCGAGGAACTGGGCGGGCTGGACGTCCTGGTGAACAACGCGGCCGACGATCACGACTCCTCGATCGAGGACACCGATCTCGCCACCTTCCAGCGCGTCCTCGAACTCAACCTGCAATCGTGCTGGCTCCTGCTCCGCGCCGCGTCGCCGCATCTCAAGGCGAGCGAGGGACGCGTCATCAACATCGCGTCGATCCTGGGACTCGTCGCCATCCGGAACGACACCGCCTACATCTCCGCCAAGCACGCCCTCATCGGCCTCACCAAAGCCGTCGCGCTCGAATGGGCCCGCCAGGGGGTGCGCGTCAACGCCGTCTGCCCCGGCTACGTGGAGACCTCGATGCTGCCGGACCTGGAGGCCAACGAGCCGGTGGCCAAGTACATCCGCCGGATGACCCCGATGGGCCGCTGGGCGCAGCCCGGGGAATACATCGGGCCTGCCGTGTTCCTCGCGTCCGACGCCTCCAGCTTCATGACCGGGCAAACCCTGGTGGTCGACGGAGGGCTGACCGCGCAGTAACCCCGGGCCACCCGAAACTCGCAGACCGGAGAACACATGTCAGCCAGCAACCGCAATCGCCCGCTCCGCGTGATCGCCGTCGGCGGGGCCGGGTCCATGGGCCGCTGGGCGGTGCGCACGATCGCCCGCCTCGGCAGCGCTTCCGTACTGACCGTCGCCGACCTCGACCTGGAACGGGCTCGTCGGGTCGCCGAGTCGGTCGGCGCGCCGTGCCGCGCCGTCCGGCTCGACGCCACCGAAAGCGCGCAGCTCCGCGCCGCGTTCGCCGACCACGACGTCGTCGTGAACACGATGGGGCCGTTCGCCACGTTCGCTCGGCCCATTCTCGAAGCCGCCGTCGAATCGGGATGCCATTACCTGGACATCAACGACGACTGGCAGCCCACCCTCGACGCGTTCGACCTCGACGGGCAGGCCCGCCGGCGAGAACTGCACGTGGTGGTCGGGCTGGGCGGCAGCCCCGGAGTCACCAATCTGTGCGCCGCGTACGGCGCCAGCAAGCTCGACACGGTGCACGAACTCCACACCGGATGGAAGCTGAGCGGGGCGACGATCGTCGACGAGCCCGGCTTTCCCGCGCCCGCCGCGTCGGCGGCGGTGGAGCACTGGCTGCACCAGTGTTCCCAGCCGGTCCGGGCGTGGGTCGACGGGGCCGCCGGCTGGGTGGAGCCGGTCGAGGAAGTCGAACTGGCTTTCCCCGGTCTGGGCAAGGTGAAGGGATACACGATGGGCCACCCCGAACCGGTGACCCTTCCGCGCCGCTACCCCGGGCTGCGCTCGTCGCTCAACCTGCAGTCCGGGCCGGCCTGGCTTCTCGAATACCTCCGGGAGGTCAGCACTCGTTTCGCGGCCGGGGAATTCGACCTGCGCACCGGCGCCGCGATGCTCGCCGACCCGCCGCGCGGCGACGCACCCGCGGAGCGGAGCCCGCTGCCGGTCGAATGGTCCTTGGCGATCGGCGAGAAGAACGGCCTCCCGTGCCGTGTCGCGGTGTACCCCAAGGCATTCCACCCGGCGAAGATGGGCGGCAACACGGGAATCCCGCTCGCCGTCGGAGTCGAACTGCTCCGGCGCGGGGAACTGCTGGACACCGGCGTTCACGCGCCCGAGACCGCGATCGATCCCCGCACTTTCTTCGACCTGCTGGCTCCGCTGACCGAGCCGGGCCTGCGCGGCGCGGACGACTTGCTGGCGGTCGTCGAAGAAACCGGCTGAACGGGCACGGGACCGCCAGGCGGATCAGTGCTTGGCGGTCCCGTGTGGAGCAAGGATCAGGCGGCTCCCGCAGCCTCCGCGTCCCACGCCGCGCTCGAGAGACCCCGCTCGCGCACGATCCCCTTCGCGATCCGCTCCGAAGGAGTCTTCGGAAGGCTCGCCACGACTTCCACATACCGCGGCAACGCATAACGCGGCAAATCGCGCGCCAGGAACGAACGCAGCTCCGCCGGGTCGGGATCGCCGTGGCCCGCCGGTACGACAAGCAGCGCGACATCCTCGTCGCCCACGTCGGACGGGACGCCGATCGCCGCCGCCTCCAAAACCCGCTCGTGCCGCACCGCGGCCTGCTCGACCTCCCAGGCCGACACGTTCTCGCCGCGGCGCCGGATCGAATCCTTGAGCCGCCCGACGTACTCGAAACGGCCGTCGGGCCGCTGCACCACCACATCCCCGGTGTGGAACCACAACCCGCGCCAGGCCTCGACCGTCGCGTCCGGCCGGTTCCAGTACCCGGCCGTCATCAGATGCGCCTTCTTCGGCCGCGCGAGCAACTGCCCGGGCGTGCCCGCGGGAACCGGGCGGTCGGCGGCGTCGACGACCCGGACCTCGACCCACGGCGGCGGCGTTCCGAGATTGCCCGGCTCGGCGTCGCCCGCCCGCTGCGCCAGCAGGAGCCCGAATTCCGTCATGCCGTAGCCCTCGATAAGCGTGCAGCGGAACCGTTTCTCGAAGTCCCGCTGCACGCTGGCCGGCGTGGCGGATCCGATGCCGATCCGCGGCCGGGCCGACGGCGAAAGCGGCCGGGGAGGCTGTTTGTGGATCAGATGGATCATCGTGCCGACGTAGAAAAAGAAGTCGACGTCGTAGTTCTCGACTTCCGCCCAGAACCGGCTCGCGCTGAACCGCGTGCCCAGAAAGAGCTGCCCGCGCAGGAACAACGCCGTGACCACCGCAGACCGGCCGTCGACGTGGCACAGCGGCTGGACGCAATAGGAGGTCGCGCCCGGCCGGAGCCCGAACAGCTCGAAGTAGGCCGGCGGCAATGCCGCGTAGTAGCCCTGCGAGAGCATCACGCCCTTCGACGGGCCGGTCGTGCCCGAGGAGTACATGATCGTGCCTACGGTGTCCGCGTCCGGCAGCACCAGTTCCTGAGCCGAGTTCGCGCCGAGGGCACGCAGTTCGGCGAAGCTGAGGTGCCTGACGCCCGGGCCGAAGGGCGGCTCGTCTCCCTCGGGTTCTCCGATGAGGACCGCCAGTTCCGGCGGCGTGGAAACGACCTGGGCGAGCCGGGCGAGCAGCGACCAGGTCCCGATGACGGCCTTCGGCGACAGATCCTCGGCCAGGTACTGGAGAAACGCGCCAGGGGCTTCCGCGGAGATCGGCGCGTCGACGGCTCCCCCCGCTTGCACGCCGAACCACGCCCAGACGGCCTCCAGCCGGTTCGGCGTCAGGATGATCACCCGGTCCCCCGGGAGCACGCCGGCGTGCGCGAGCCCGGCCGCGGTCTCGCGGACCGCGTCCCAGGCTTCGCCGTAGGTCGCTTGGGCGCCCTCGATGGAGACCAGCGGGAGGTGCGGGGTCTCGGACGCGGCGAGCGCCAGTTCGCGAACCGGCGTATTTCGTGGGTCGAAATCCATGGTCACCCGGCGATCGTCCCCAGCCGGGCCCGCTGCGCGCCAGCACGTCGCGGCGAAATACGCCCAGTCAGGGGGGATCCGCGCGCGGCGGCTTTCCCCCGGGTGGGCGTATTCGGCGATCAGGTGCGCGAAAACCCGCTCCGGACAACGATTCTTGCCGCAAGGCAGTCATCGCACGGCCGGTCCGAACCTCCGCAGCCGACCCGCTGCGGGTCCCTCGCCGCCGCGCCCCTCGGGCACAGCCGACCTTTTCCGTCCAGCACGGCCGAAAACCCCGGGACCGGGCCGTCCGGCGACCAACGCGAAAGGAGAACAGCGTGCGACTCATCATCATCGGAGGAGCCGGCGACATGGGGCGGGTCGCCTGCCGGACGACCGTCGCCGATCCGGCGATCACCTCGCTGACCGTTGCCGACCGGGACGGCGCCCGCGCCGCCGCGGTCGCGGAGGAACTGGGCGCGAAAGCCCGCGGCATCGAACTCGACATCACCGACCAGAACGCGCTTCGCGCCGCGATCGCGGACGCGGACATCGTGCTGAACACCGTGGGCCCGTTCTACCTTTACGGCCGTCCGGTGCTGGAGGCCGCCCTCGACGCCGGCAAGCACTACACGGACATCGCCGACGACTGGGAACCCACGATGGAGATGCTCGAACTCGACGAGGTCGCGCGCGCGAAGGGCGTCACAGCCATCATCGGCATGGGTGCCTCTCCCGGAATGTCCAATCTGCTCGCCGCGGTCGCCTACCGGCAGCTCGACGAGGTCGGCAAGCTGTACACGGTGTGGCGCGGGGGCTCCGGCATCCCGAAAGCCCCGTCGAACCCCGACGAGGTCAAGCCCGCCGCCGCGATCGAACACTGGATCCACAACCTCGCCGAGCCGATCCTGGTCTGGCGCGACGGCGTCTTCCAGGACTCGGAAGCCCTCGAGGAACTGGTCGTGGACTATCCCGGCATCGGAGCCGCCCCGGTGTGGACCTGCGGCCATCCGGAACCGATCACGCTCCCCCGCTACTTCCCCGACGTCAAGGAATCGCTGAACCTCATGTTCGCCCGCCCCGGCCTCATCGCCGCCGCCCGCGCGGTCCGGGACCGCGTCCGCTCCGGCGAGCTGACCGTTCCCGACGCCAGCAAGGCCTTCATCCTGGAACCCGGCCGCCGCGGACCGGAAGCGGGGCCGGTCCCCGAGTTCCCCGGAGTCTTCGCATACGCCGAGGGAACCAAGGCAGGCCGCCCGGCGCGGGTCGCCGTGTCGACCAATCACATGCCCGAAGGCGAAATGGGCGAAGCGACCTGCGTGCCCACCGCGATCGCGGTCGGCATGCTGGCGCGCGGCGAAATCTCGGCGACCGGGGTGTTCGGCCCCGAAGGATGCGTCGACCCGCTGGTGTTCTTCGACCGGCTCGGTCCGTTCGCAGGCGACCGAGCCTCGCTCGCCCCGCTCGACATCCGGATGGAGGCAGCCTGATGCCGGTCACCGATTACGTGAAGCCCGAAGGTCTCTACCGGCCGCGCGGTTTCGCGCACGTCGCCGTCGCCACCGGTGCCAAGGTGGTCGAAATCGGCGGACAGATCTCCGTCGACGTGAACGACCAGTTGCAGCATCCGGGCGACTACGCCGGACAGACGGAACTGGCGCTGCGCAACGTCGTTCGCGCCGCCGAGGGAGCGGGTGCGCGCGTCAGCGATATCGCGAAGCTCCGCATCTACATCGTCGATTATCGGCCTGAGATCAACGACGAGGTATTCGGCGGGTTCGGCGCCGCCGTAGCCGCCACCGGACTGCGCGTCCCCGCGATGCTCGTCGTAGGCATCAGCGCTCTCGCCTTCGAAGGCGCCCTGGTGGAGATCGACGCCACCGCCTACTGCTGAGCCCCGACCGCACACCGAACGCCTCCGCCGCGCTCCCCCAGCGCGGCGGAGGCGTTCGCATGCGCGCGGCGCGGGGGATTCGCGAAGCTCCCGGCACCGGCCGTACTATCGGGCCATGAGCGCTGCTTCTGACGCCGGCAACCCGGACGCGGAGCCCGCAGCCGACGGCGTCGGCGTGCGGGAACGCATTCTCGCCGCCGCGGTCTCCCTGTTCCAGGAGTCCGGCTACGGAAGCACCTCGATGACCCGGATCGCGCGGGCGGCGCACATCACTCCGGCCGCGATCTACTGGCATTTCCCGTCGAAGCAGGAACTGCTCGCCGAAATGCTGAAGGACATGTACCGCCGGTCCTATGCCGACCTCCGGGATTCGGTGCGCGCCGAAGGCACCGCGACCGAGCGGCTGGGCGACTACATCCGCTCCTACATCCGGATCCAGCTCGAGGACGCCGGGGAACGGCGGAACCACAGCTACTCGACGCTCTCCTCCTCGCTGACCGCCGAGGGCCAACGCGAATTGGGCCGGCTCAGCCGCCCCTATCTCGAACTGCTCCGCGAAATCCTGCACGAGGGCATCGAGAGCGGCGAGTTCGACCCCGTCGACGTGCCGGTCATGTCGCACGCGATCGCGACGATGTGCGAATACGTCTTCACCTGGTTCCGCCCGCACGGGCGTCTCACGATCGGCGAAGCGGCGGACCGGCACTTCGAATACGTGCTCCGCATGGTCCGCACCACGCCGGGCCGCTAAAGCGCCCGAAGCAGGCCGCAGCCGTCCGCTGCGGCCGCTCCTACGACGGGACTTCAGGCTCTCCGAACTGACGGCCGCACCGTCCCCCAGGTGGGCCAACAAGTGTGGCGTACCGCACCGAGATCTCCGCAGTCCGAGGCATCCTCACACATCGCTTCGAACTGACGAGAGGTGAGATCGTGACGGCCAAGCCCAAGGTGGCGCTCGCCATGGTTAGCGCGCTGTGCCTCGCCGCGATGTCCGCGTGCGGCTCATCATCCGGCTCGGGCCCCGGGACGGGCGACGACCTGTCCGGGCAGAAGCTCGTTTACGTGAACTACGGCGGCGATTCGATGAAGGCCGCCCAGAAAGCGTGGCTCGACCCGTTCCGGAAGAAGACCGGGGTCCAGATCGCCACCGATTCCCCCTCGGACCCGGCCAAGGTGAAGGCGATGGTCGACGCGGGCAACCCCACCTGGGACGTCATCGACCTCGACACGGCCTCGGGGGCCAACGGCTGCGGCACCATGTTCGCGAAGCGTTCCGAAACCGGCGTGGACATCAAGGACGTCGACCCCAAGTACGTCACCGACGAGTGCGGGGTGCCGATCCTGGTCCAGGCCGTCGCGCTGGTCTACAACACCGCCAAGTTCGGCGGCAGCCCGCCGACGAAGATCACGGACTTCATGGACACCGCGAAATTCCCGGGCCAGCGGCTCATCTTCAATTACGCGCTCGGCGGATTGGACCCGATCCTGCTGGCGAGCGGCGTCGCGCCGGACAAGCTCTACCCGCTGGACACCGAGCGCGCCGCCGCGAGCGTGCGCGCGCTCGGCAAAAACCTGACCCTCGAGGCCACGCTCGCACAGCAGACCCAGGACCTCGAATCGGGCAATTTCTCGATGTGCCTGTGCTACGTCGGCCGCGCCGCCCTTTCCGCCCAGAACGGCGCACCCATCGGCGTCGTGTGGGACAAGGCTTGGGAGGCATGGGACGCCGTCTACGCGATCAAGGGCTCGAAGGCGCCCAAGGCCCAAAGCGCGCTCCTGAACTACCTCGCGACGCCTGAGGCACAGAGCGCCTTCACCGAGCAACTGCCTTACGGCCCCACGACACCAGCGTCGAAGCCTCAGGTTCCCGCAGAGTTCAAGAAGTGGCTCCCGCAGGACAATCTCGCCCAGATGGGCCCGCAGGGCGAAGTGGTCTCCGACCTGAAGTGGTGGACCGCGAATTCCGACAAGGCATTCGCGGCGTGGACCGCGATGACCGCCGGCTGACGCGGCACGCGAAAGCTAGCGAAGGAGGAATCACCCCCATGAACTGGTTGATCGGCATGCTGCATCGAGCGAGGTGGATCGTCGCCGCAGGAGTGTCGATGGCCTTCCTCGCCGTCTTCTTCGCCTATCCGATCGGCACGATGTTCGTGCGCAGCTTCACGGATTTCATCGGGCACGGCGATTCCGGGCTCGCCAACTACCACTGGTTCTTCGCCAACGAAGAGCAGATGACGATCCTGCGGAGAACGTTCGTCACCTCCGCGATCGTGACCGTCCTGTGCCTGGCGATCGGCTACCCCTACGCCTACCTGATGACGCTCGTGACCACCCGCTGGCGCATGGTGCTGCTCGCCGCGGTGCTCATGCCGTTCTGGACCAGCCTGATCGTGCGCACCTATTCCTGGATCATTCTCCTCGGCAGCACCGGCCCGGTCGCCAAAGCGCTCGGGACGCTCGGTTTCGGCGACGTCAAGCTGCTCGGCACCACGACCGCGGTGGCGATCGGCATGACCCAGATCATGCTCCCGTTCCTGGTGCTCCCCCTGTACTCGCAGCTGACCCAGATCGACCGGACGCTCCTGCGCGCCGCCCAGATCCACGGCGCCACCCCGCGGACCGCGTTCCGGACCGTGTACCTGCCGCTGTCGGTGCCGGGAATCACCGCCAGCTGCACCATCGTCTTCGTGCTGTCGCTCGGCTTCTACTTCACCCCCGCGCTGCTGGGCTCTCCGCAGAACAGCTTGTTGTCACAGCAGATCGTCAGCCAGGTGACCGCGCAGCTCGCCTTCGGGCGCGGCGGTGCGATGGCGTTGGCGCTGCTGGTTTTCACCCTCCTGGTGCTCACCGCCGGTTCGCTGCTCGGGAGGCCCCTGACCCGCGCACTGGCAACAGATAGCGAGGCCCGCCGATGAAGGAACCGCGCCGCATCAGTCTCAAGGTCTTCTGCGTGCTCGTCGCGTTTCTCTTGGTCGCGCCGGTCCTGGTCGTCATCCCGATGGCCTTCACCAGCGCGCGCACGTTCCAGTTCCCGCCGCCCGGCTTCTCGACGCAGTGGTTCCGTCAGCTCTTCTCGGACCCGGACTGGACCGAGTCGTTCGTCCTCTCGTTCCAGGTCGCGCTCGTCGTCGTCGTGCTGGCCACGACGCTCGGGACCCTCGGCGCGTTCGCGCTCGTCCGCGGCCGGGGCAGATGGCGCGGCCCCGTGTCGGCCTTCCTGATGGCTCCGATGATCGTGCCGGGAGTGGTCATCGCCATCGGCGTGTACTACGTCTTCCTGAAGTGGCATCTGGCCGGTTCGTTCGGCGGCTACGTCATCGCGCACACCGCGCTGGCGATCCCGATGGTCGTCATCCCGGTCCGCGCTTCGCTCCAGGGTTTCGACCGCCAGCTCGAACGGGCCGCCGCTTCGCTCGGCGCGGGGCCGGTCGTGACCTTCTTCCGCGTCACCCTGCCGCTACTCGCTCCCGGGATCCTGACCGGCGCCCTGTTCGCCTTCCTCGTTTCCTGGGACGAAGCGATCGTTTCGCTCTTCCTGGCCAGCCCGTTCGCCAGGACTCTCCCCGTCCAGCTCTACCAGAGCGTGACCAGCTCCCTGACCCCCACGATCGCCGCCGCGTCGACGCTGATCATCGCGGTGAGCACGACGCTGCTGATCATCGCGGGCATCATCGCGGCCAGAAAAGAGGGCAACAATGTCTGAACTCGTCCACGGCGCGGCCATCCGGCTCCGGAACCTGAGCAAGCACTACGGCGAGGCGAGGGCGCTGTCGGACGTCTCGCTGGACCTGCCCGCCGGCGAGTTCGTCACGCTCCTCGGGCCGAGCGGCTCCGGGAAGACCACCACCCTCAACATGATCGCCGGTTTCCTCCAGCCCGACACCGGCCACGTCCTGCTGGACGGCGAACCGATCGAGCGGGTCCCTCCGCACAAGCGCAACATCGGGATGGTCTTCCAGAACTACGCCCTCTTCCCGCACCTGACGGTCGCGAACAACGTCGCGTTCCCGCTGAAGCGCCGGCGGACCGGCAAGGCCGAGATCGCCGAGCGCGTGGCCCGCAGCCTCGACCTGGTCGGCCTCGCGGACTTCGGGGCGAGGTACCCGCGCGAATTGTCCGGCGGCCAGCAGCAACGCGTCGCGCTGGCGAGGGCGCTGGTCTTCGAACCCCGCGTCCTCCTCATGGACGAGCCGCTCGGCGCCCTCGACCGGCGGCTCCGCGCCAGCCTGCAGCTCGAGTTCAAGCGGATCCATCGCGAGCTCGGCATCACCTTCGTCTACGTGACTCACGACCAGGACGAAGCGCTGGTGATGTCGGACCGGATCGCCGTCTTCAACAACGGGCGCGTCGAGCAGGTCGGCACGGCGACGGAGCTCTACGAACACCCGAAGAGCCTGTTCGTCGCGGAGTTCCTCGGCGACTCCAACGTGCTGCCCGGCGTCGTCGAGGACACCGCGGTGGGCCGCCTCCTGCGCGGCGCCGGATACGAACTGAAACTGCCGACGGCGGGCCCGGCACTGCAGGCGGGCACGTGCGGGGTCGTCACCGTGCGTCCCGAGCGCGTGCTCGTCCACTCCGCCGCGACCCGGGCGAGCTTTTCCGGCAACGCGCTCCCCGGCCGGGTCGTCCAGCTGATCTACCTGGGCGGCCTCCGCCGCCTCGAACTCCGCCTCGACGCGGGATTTTCGATGATCGCGCAGGAACAGTCCGGCAACCAGTCCCCTGTCTCGGTGGGCGACGCGGTTCTGGCGACCTGGGACCCGGAACACTCCGCTGTGCTCGCCACCGACGATGCTCCTGCCCGGGCTGGGGTCGCCATCGGCACGGCTTAGCGTCCTCCCCGCGACGGACTGTGGACCAGTCCGTCGCGGGGAGGCATGGGTGCTATTACTCGCCCGAGATCACGGTGCGGCGAGATGCGCCGAGACAAGTCTGCACCGAGCTGGCGTGGGCAAGCCGCGAGGTTCCAGCGCGGCGAACTGCAAGCCAGTCCGTCGCGGGGAGGCACGGGCGCTACTCCTCGCCCGAGATCACGGTGCAGCACGCCGCGTCACCGGCACCTCATAGGCCCGGCTCCGCGGCGCCTCCGGAGAAGCTCCGACACGGACAAGACAAGTCTGCGCCGAACTGGCCTGGGCAAGCCGCGAAGTCCCGATGTCCGGCGTCAAGACGTTCGGATTTCCTTGCAGGTCAAGGGATCCCGGTTCACCCGGACTAACGGGGTCGTACCAGCCCCCGGTCGCCATCACGGCGACGCGGCGGAGGATCCCTTCGGTCGTCCGGACCGCGGCCAAGCAGGCGCCGCGTGCATTGCTGACCCGGACCACGTCGCCATCGGCCACTCCCAGCCGATTCGCGTCGTCGACGTGCAGCACGATCGCCTCGCGCCCGTCGATCTTCGTGGCCAGGCTCGCCGCCGAGAAGTCGATCTGGCTGTGCAGCCGTCCCCGCGGCTGATGGCTCAGCAGATGGAAGAGGTTCTCGTCCGCCGCCGCCTCGGCGCTGCCCAGCCATTCCGTCGGCGCCAGCCAAACGGCGTGCCCGGGACAGTCGTCGTAGCCGAACCCGGCGACGGTGCCGGAGAAAATCTCGATCCGGCCGGACGGGGTCGCGAGAGGATTCGCCTCGGGGTTTTCGCGCAGCTTGGCGAAGATGTCGTCCCCTCCGCGCAGCGGAAGTTCGACGCCGTCCGGCAGCTTGACGAACTCGTCGTAGTCCGGAAGCTCGACCCCTCGAGCCGCGAGGCGCGCCGCGGTTTCGGCGAAGAGCCGGCGGACCCATCCGTCGGCGTCGAGGCCCTCGGTGAACTGCTCCGCGAAACCGCGGCGAGCGGCGATCTCGGCGAAGGCCCCGAAGTCGGTGGGGATCCCCTCGGGCGGATCCTGGACCCGGCGCATCGCGAGCAGGGTCGTGTCCCGGCTCCCGGCGGCGAGGTCGTCGCGTTCGAGCGGCGTCGCGACGGGGAGGACGATGTCCGCGTACCGGGCGACGGGCGTCCACCAGGAATCGTGGACCACGATCGTCTCGGGCCGGTTCCACGCCCGGAGCAGCTTGTTGAGGTCCTGCTGGTGGTGGAACGGATTCCCGCCTGCCCAGTACACGAGCCGGATGTCGGGATACGTGAGCACCTCGCCGTCGTAGTCCACGGTGTCGCCGGGACGCAAAAGCATGTCGGAGACGCGCGCGACCGGAATGAACGCGCGCACCGGGTTCCGGCCCTGGGGCAGGCTCGCGACGCCCATCGAACCGCGGTGCAGGCCGATGCCGTGGGTCATGCTCAGCCCGGCGGCGAAGCCTCCCCCGGGCCGCCCCATCGAGCCGGACATCGCGGCGAGGGTCGCGCCCGCCCAGTACGGCTGCTCCCCGTACTGCGCACGCTGGAGCGACCAGGTCAGCGAGACGACCGTGCGCCGGTGCGAGACGGCCTCGGCGAGTTCCCGGACCGTCGCCGCCGGGACCCCCGAGATCTCCGCCGCCCATTCGGGGGTCTTCGGAACGCCGTCGCGCTCGCCGAGCAGGTACGAGCGGAACCGCTCGTATCCCACACAGCAGCGCTCCAGGAACTCGCGGTCTTCGCGCCCCTCCGCCGCCAGGTGGCCGGCCATCGCGAGCATCAGCGCGGTGTCGGTCCCCGGCCGGATCGGAATCCATTCGGCCCGCAGTTCCGGCGCGAGGTCGTCGCGCAACGGGCTCACCAGGACGAACCGCACACCGGCGTCGGCACAGGCTCGTTGCGCCTCCGCCGCCCGGTTGCGGCGCATCCCGCCCTGGTTCACCCGGGTGTTCTTCAGCGGCGCGCCGCCGAAGCTCACGACCAGTTCGCCGTGCTCGGCGATTTCGGACCACTGCGGGCTCCAGTCGAACATCCCCATGCCCGGGCCGCCGAGGACGTGCGGCAGCACGACCTCCTGCGCGCCGACGCTGTAGCTGTTGCGGGAGGAGACGTAGCCGCCGTCCAGGTTCAGGAACCGGTGGATCTGGCTCTGCGCGTGATGGAACCGGCCGGCGCTGCCCCAGCCGTACGAGCCGCCGAACACGGCCTCGTCGCCGTGCTCGGACCGCACCCTGGCGAGTTCCCTGGCGACGAGGTCGTACGCGTGGTCCCATTCGACCTCGACCATCGGCTCGCCGCCGCGCCGGTTCCCGCCGACCCGCGGACCGTGTTCGAGCCACCCCTCGCGGACGTGCGGGCGGACGATCCGGAGCGGATGGTCCAGCGTCTCGTGCAGCCCGTTCGCGAGCGTCTGGCCGAACGGGTTGTCCGGCGGCGCCGCGGTGGCCCGCGCGCGCCCGTCCCGCACGGTGAAGTCGTAGGTTCCCCAATGCGTGGTGGTGCGGCGGATCTCAGCGGACGCGGCCGCCACCCGTTCGTCCGGGCGCGCGGCGCCTGCGCTTTTCGGGTCTCCCACAACTCCTCCTCATCGAACCGCGCGATCGAGGCGGCACCCAGATTCGCGGTCCGGACGGCCGATTCTCCCTTCGCCCGGCCTTCTTCCGACGCCCCGGGCCGGGCATTACCCGCCAGCCGGGGGAGCCGCCGCGACGCCGAGGTCCTGGCACTCCCCCGCGTGGACTAACTGCGCGACGGCAACCCGGCGGCTCCGGCGATCAAGCGCATCATCTCCCCACCCTGAACCCGAACTGAGGTCACACATGAGCATCAAGGGCAAGGTTATCCTCGCGGCGCTGAGCACGGTAAGTCTCGTTCTCGCCGCCGCGTGCGGTTCATCGGCGGGCGCCGGAGGCCAGTCCGGCGGCGATCTTTCCGGCGAGAAGATCGTCTTCGTCAATTACGGCGGCGACACCTTGACGGCGGCCCAGAAAGCGTGGCTCGACCCCTTCGCGAAGAACACCGGCGCGCAGACCGCGACGGATTCGCCGTCCGACCCCGCCAAGATCAAGGCCATGGTCCAGGCGGGCAATCCGACGTGGGACGTCGTCTGGCTGGACACCGGCAGCGGCGCCCAGGGGTGCGGCACGCTGTACGAGAAGCGCTCCGACTTCGGCGTCAGCGTCAAGGACGTCGACCCGCGCTACGTTTCCGACCAATGCGGCGTGCCGGTCTCCGTCGAGAACGTCGCACTCGTGTACAACACCAAGAAATTCGGCGGGAACCCGCCCGCGAAGATCACCGACTTCATGGACACCCAGAAGTATCCGGGCCAGCGCCTCATGTACAACTACGCGTCCGGCGGCCTCGAGTCGCTGCTCCTCGCCAGCGGAGTGGCGCCGGACCAGCTGTACCCGCTCGACCTGCAACGGGCGGCGGCCACCGTCAAGACGCTCGGCAGGAACCTGACCCTCGACGCCACGCTCGCCCAGGAAACCCAGGAGCTCGAAGCGGGCGATTTCGCGATGTGCCTGTGCTATCTGGGCCGAGCGGCGATCGCGGCCCAGAACGGGGCGCCGGTCGGCGTCACCTGGAACCACAGTTTCGCCGCGTGGGCGGCCCTGTACGCGGTCAAGGGCTCGAGGTCTCCGAAGGCGCAAGCCGCGCTGCTGAACTACATCGCGACGCCGCCGGCACAGGCCGCCTTCACCGAGAACATCCCGTACGGCCCGACGACCCCGGCCTCGAAGCCCAACGTCCCGGCGAGCTTCCACCAGTGGCTCCCGCAGGAGAATGTGTCCAAAATGGACGGAGAGGCGCTGTCCGACAGCACCTGGTGGGCCCAGAACGCGGACAAGGCGTTCGCGGCTTGGACCGCGATGACCTCGGGCTGATCAGCGCTCCTTGTCCGGCTCCGCGGCGATTCCCGGCTGGAATCGCCGCGGAGCCTTTTCGCGCCAGGAGGACGGGGCCGGACCCGCGTCCACCGGCGCGTATCGCCGCCGGAGCCGAACTCCCCTCGACGGGCAGGTTCCGGACCGCCATCACCGCGACCTCGACCCTCCGCGAAGCCCGCCCGAGACGCCGAGAACCGGACGCGCGACCGATGCCGCCCGCCGGGGTCACGCCCACCGCCACTCGCCTGAGCAGCTGAAATCCGTGCTCTTGACACTTACTGATCGTCCATTTAAGGTCGCTAAATGAACGTTTAATAGGAGGTCGGGCATGACGATTACCGCGGACCGCTCCCCTGACGTTGCCGACGTGATCAAGCCGGAGCCTGATCGCTGCGGACCCCAGACGGTCCTCATCGTGGACGACAACGAACTGGTCCAGGTCGGGCTGCGAGCACTGCTCGCCGCACAGCCGTGGGTGGCGAGCTGCCTCGAGGCGGACTCGGTCCGGACCGCGAGGGACGTCGCCCGGCGGCGCCAGCCACAGCTCGTGCTCGTGAGCGCGGCCGTCAACGGGGAATCCGGGCTGGCGCTCTGCCGGGAACTGCACGCCGCGCTGCCGATGGCGAAGCTCGTGATCATGTCCGGCCAGGGCCGGGTCGCGCGCACCCGCGCCTGTGCGAACGGAGCCGTCGGATTCGTCTCGCTGGGCATGCCCGCGAAGGTGATCGTGGACGTCGTCCAGCGAGTCGCCGAGGGTGCGCGGATGTTTCCGCGGGAACAGATCGCCAAACCGAACGGGCTGCTTTCCAGCCGCGAATTGGACGTTCTGCACCATCTGGTCGCCGGGCTCAGCAATCCCGAGGTCGCCGCGGCGCTCAATCTTTCCCGGCACACCGTGAAACAGCACACCAGCACGGTGTATCGCAAGCTGGGCGTGCGCAATCGGGTCCAGGCGGCGTCCCGGGCCCGGGAACTCGGATTAGTGGCATGAGCCGCCTGAGCGAGACCAGCCGGTGAGCATGGACACCGCCAAAACCGGACGGAGGCGATCGATGGCCGTCGCCTCCGAAGACCTGGCCGGGGCACGAGAACGGATTCTCGCCTCCGCCATTCGCTACTTCCAGAAATACGGGTACGCGGGCACCTCGGTTTCCCGGATCGCGTCCGCGGCCCGGATGACCCCGGCCAATATCTACTGGCATTTCCCGTCGAAAATAGATCTGCTCGCCCAGGCGCTGCAGACGCTTTACCGAGAAGCGTACGACGCACTCGCGCAGGCAGTTCGCGAAGGCACCGCCGAAGAGCGTCTGGCGAACTACGCGCGGACGTACGTGCTCATCCAGCTCGCGGAATTGGACTGCAATTTCGGCTATGCGACCCTGGCCTCCTCGTTGACCCCGGAGATGCGCAAGGAACTGCGTGCGTCCAGCCGGCCGTACCTCGACCTCCTGCGGGACATCCTCGACCAGGGATGCAGCGAGCGCGTCTTCACCACGCACGAAGTCACCGTGACGGCGATGGCGATCTCGACGATGTGCGAGTACGTCTTCACCTGGTACCGCACCGAGGGACATCTGTCCGTGGCCGAGATCGGCGAATGCTACGCCCGCCTGGCCCTGCGCATGGCGCGCGGCTGAACCGCGGTCAGCCGCGGCGGTCCTCCAGCACATGGAAAAGCGCGCCGCCCAACGACTTCGGATGCACGAAGACCTCCGCATAACCGCCGTGGTCGTCATCGCGACCGACCGGCGGAAGCCCCACCGCGTCGATGTGCTGCGCCGCAGCACCGAGATCGAAAGTCTCGAACGACACATGATGCAGGCCGCCGCCCCGCCGCTCCAGATAGCGCACCAGGCTGGTCGCCCGGTTCCCGCGCGGGGCCGCGACTTCGATCGGCGGATTGCCCGCTGACGCGATGAATGCCCACCTCATGTCGAGCGGTTCGTCCTCCCCGCTCTCGGTCACCGCCCCGCCGAGCAGGGCGCACAGATTGGCGATCGTGTCGGCATAGCGGCTCGGCTCCACGACAATGCCGATGTGGTGGAGACGGCCGAACGGGCACGTGTCCTGGTCGGCGGGGTTCATGGAACGACCTCCTCGTGGTCATTGCGGATCGCGGCAAGGGAAGGGACCCGGCACGAGACGCACCAGCCGTCTCGAGTTCCGGGTCCCTCGGTCTCTCAGCTCCGAGATCAGGCCAATTGTCCTTGCCGGGCACGGTGTTTCAGCAGAATCTCGTCGGCGGCGCGCTCGCCGGAGCGCGCCGCGCCTTCCATCGCGGTCGCCCATCGGGAGCCGGTCGCCTCGCCCGCGAAGTGCAGCCCTCCGACGGGAGCCGCGATGACCTGCCGTCGCGCGGCTCCCCCGCTCTGCGAGCTGACCACGCCGCCGAAGAACTCTTCCCGCGTCCAGTTCTGGACGACGCCGCCGATCCGGACGGGCTCGAATCCGGTCATCGCCCGGATCTGGTCGTCCAGCACCGCCAGCGCCCGGTCGTGGTCGTCCAGCAGCCCGTCGCCGGTGTCGGGCATCGTGCCCAGCACCGTGACCGTGTCTTCCGCGGTGCGCCGGAGCCAGAACATCGCGGCGCCGCTGTCGGTCAGCACCGACGGCCCCGCCGCGTCCCAGATGCGCCGGCCGTCGCGGTACTGGCCGACGATCTTCCCGCCTTGGGTCATCGGCGACCGCAGGAGCGCCGAGGTCTTCCAGTCCGGCAGGACCGGGTCGAAGCCGATCCTCCTGATCGCGTGCACCGACGCGGTGATGACGACCTCGTCCGCGACGAACTCGTCGTGCTCGGTCGCGACCCGGTAGGAGCTGCCGATCCGCGAGATGAGCCGCACCGGCTGTTCGTAGCGGATGTCGAGGCCCTCGGCCGCCTGCTGCGCGATCACGTCCGTGCTGCCGTCGAGGAGCCAGCAAAGCCGGCCGATGTCGCCGGGATGGACGTGCCAGGACGACGTCACGGCCGGGCGCTGGACCGGGTTGAACCCCGTCTGCATGGTGTAGCGGGCGAAGGCGGCCCGGGAGAGCCCGGCGCGGCGCCCCCAAGCCGCTACCGTCTCGGCCGTGCCGGGCGGCGTTGCCGCGAGCGCCTCGCCGACCTCCTTGGCCAGCCGTTCGCGCTCCTCCTCGCTCACCCGCTGACCGTCTTCCACCAGATTGCCGAGCAGGATAGAGGCGCCGCTGTAGCGCTCGCCGGGCCCCTTCGGATACAGCGCGAGCTCGGCCGAGAGCTTGATGCCGTGCTCGAGGCAGAAGCGCAGCAGGAAATCCTGCCCTCGGTCCAAAAAGGACGCTCCGAGGTCGGCTACCGCGCCGAAGCGGAGCGCCTCCCGGTCGCCCCGGGTCCGCCCGCCCAGGTGCGGGGTGGCCTCGAGCACCACGACGTCCTCCCCGGCAGCGGTGAGCCGCCGGCCCGCGAAGAGCCCAGCCAAACCTGCTCCGACGACTACCGTGGTCATGAGTGCGAGAGCCTTTCCGTCACGTAGCTGGTATGGAAGATTTCCGCGGTGCGCAGGATTTCCCCGGCGGCTCGCAGCCCGGACCTGGCCGCGCCTTCGAGCGTTCCGCACATCGGCGCGTCCGTGTAGTCGCCCGCGAAGTGGACCGGGGGCTCTTCTCCGCCGAGAATCCCGGCCACCTCGGCGCGAGCGCTTTCCGGCGGTGCCACCGTCACTCCTAAGTGGAGCGGATCGGCCCACCAGTTCTTGATGTCGCCTCGCAGGCGCGTGACCGGCTGTCCGACCACAAGTTCCACCAGTTCGTCGAGCCTGGAATACGCCGCGGGCGGATCGGCCAGGAGGCCGCGTTCCGCACCGGCGATGAAGGCGGTGACGATCGCCGGCGTCCCCGGTTCGCCCGGCACGCTCACCCAGGCCGTGTTGATCGCCCCGTCGGTGCAGACCAACGCCTCGAACGCCTCGCGCACCGCATCGCCTTGCGCATACTGGGCGATCACCTTGCCTGCCATCGCCGGCAGCAACGACGTGGCGGTCATGACCCGGTCGTCCGACAGCGGAGGGTCGAAACCGATCGTCGAGACGGCATACGGCCCCACCGCGCAGAGGACGGAACTCGCGGCGAATTCTTTGCCGGAAGCGGTAGTCACGGTCGCATTGCGAGTGCGCCGCACCCGGACGACGGGGTCGCCGAGCCGGACGTCCAGTCCCTCCGCAAGCGCCCGCAGCAACGACAGCGTCCCGCCGCGGCACCGCTGGAAAGTCCCGCGCTGAGCGGAAAAGAGGAAGTGCACGTCGCAGTCCCACGGATCGAGCTGTGCGAACAGCCGAGCCAGCGCTCGCGTGACCGCGGCCGCGCGGCCGGAAAGCCGGGCCCGCCGGATCCACTGCTCGACGATTTCGCCGGACGCGGACGGATGCGCGATCGCGGCGGCCCGAAGCTCCGCGCCGATCTCGTCGCGCGCGTCCTGGCTCAGGACCCGGTCGCCGACGACGAACCGGTTCACCCGGAGATAAGCCTCCATGAGCGACTCGTCGCCGTCCTGCGGAGCTCCGTACCTTTGCGGCGCAAGGAGTTCCACGCCGACCTCGGCGCACAGCGCACGCACCGCGTGATAGCTGTCGTCGATGAGTTCCCCGCCCAAGTCGGCATACTGCCCTCCGCCCCACTCCACCGCCGACTGGATGGCGCGACCGCCGATCCGGTCGGAAGCTTCGAGTACAACGACCTCACGCCCTTCGCGACGCAGCTTCCACGCCGCGGTCAAGCCGGCCAGTCCCGCACCGATGACAACTGCTGGCGCATCCTCCAAGAACCGCACTGTGTGCTTACCTCCACCGTCGTGCTCGCGTCGGCCCGATCCACGTGTCCTCATTTGACCGTGCCGTCCGCACATCCGCGGCCGGCGGACGCGGCATGATGCCCGGGTGGGGGATCAGTCCTCGGCGACTCACGCGAGCATTGGCCGCGACCGGCCTTGCTCGACAGGTGAAGGTTCGAACTCTTCGCCGTTACAGCGGGTCAATACGACCGCGGCAAGCCGAGTGTGTGGCTCGCGACGTAGTTCAGGATCATCTCTCGGCTCACCGGTGCGATCTTGAGCAGGCGCGCCATTCCCCACAGGTGCGCGAGACCGTATTCGGTCGCCATGCCGTTGCCGCCGTGGGTTTGGATGGCCGCGTCGAGGGCTTTCAGTGCGGCATCGGCGGCGCTGTATTTCGCCATGTTCGCCGCCTCGCCCGCCGGGCGGCCCGCGTCGTGCAGCCACGCGGCTTTCGCGGTCATCAAGCGTGCCAGTTCGACGTCTACCGCCGCCTCCGCGAGCGGATGGGCTACTCCCTGGTGCGCGCCGATCGGCGTGCCCCAGACCGAGCGCTCGTTCGCGTAGCGCGCGGCTTTCGCCAGCGCGTACCGCGCGATGCCGGTTTCGATCGCGGCGCCGCCGATGCGTTCCGGGTTGAGGCCGCGGAAAACGATGCGCAGTCCGTCGCCGACCTCGCCGATCCGGCGGTCGTCGTCCACCCGGACGTCGTCGAAGCTGAGCGTGTACTGCTTCTCCGGCGCGCGCATTTCGACCGGGATCCGGCTGCGGTGCAGGCCGTCGGCGTCCGTGGGCACGACGAACAGCGTCATTTCGCCCTGTCCGGAGTCGCCGGCGCCGGTGCGGGCCACGACGAGCAGGTTCGCGGCCTCGTCCACTCCGGAGATGTAGTACTTCGTGCCAGACAGCACCCACCCGTCGCCGTCGCGGCGCGCGGTGGTGCGCAGCTGGTGGCTGTTCGACCCGGCGTCCGGTTCGGTGATCGCGAAGACCATTTTCTCGGCGCCGGAAGCCATCGCGGGAAGCCACCGGCGCTGTTGCGCGGGTGTGCCGAATTCCTTCAGCACCTCCCCGGAAATCGCGGCGGACACGAGCAAAAGCAGCAACGGCATCCCGGCCGCGGCGGTCTCCTCGACCACGATCGCGAGTTCGGTGATGCCCGCGCCTCCCCCGCCGTGTTCCTCGGGCAGGTTCACACCGACGAAGCCCGCGTCGCCGAGGGCGTGCCACAGCTCGTCGGTGCGCCCGTCTTCGTCCAGCACGCGGCGGAAATACCCGTCGCCGAACCCCGCGCAGATCTTGCCGACCGCGGCTCGCAGGTCAGCGTGCTCGGGCGATTCGTCGAAATCCATCAGTGCCGTCCCGAGGCTTCCGGAGCCGACGCATACTGTCGGCGCAACTTGTACTTCATGACTTTTCCGCCGACTGTTTCCGGCAGCGCGTCCACGAACCGCACTGTTTTCGGGGTTTCGAAGCCAGCCAGGCGTTCCCGCGCGAAAGCGATCAGCTCTTCCTCGGTGACCGCCGCGTCCTCGGCCAGCACGACGAACGCCGCCACCCGCTCGCCCCAGCGTTCGTCCGGAACACCGATCACCGCTGCCTTCGCGACGCCGGGATGCAGGTGCAGTGCCGACTCCACGCGGATGGTGGAGACGTTCTCGCCGCCGGATTTCACGATGTCCTTGTACCGGTCGACCATCACGCGCTGGCCGCTTTCGCCGTAGGAGCAACTGTCGCCGGAGTGGAACCAGCCGTCGCGGAACGCTTCGCGCGTGGCCGCTTCGTCGAGGTAGTAGCCCGCGGTGGTGACCGGCGAACGGTAGACGGCTTCGCCGGGCACGCCTTCCTGTCCCTCCAGGGAAACGCCTTCCGGATCCACGATCTGCGACGCCAGCAGCGGACTGGGCGCTCCGACGTAGTTGTCCTGCGGCGCGGTCCGTTCGTACAGGTCCGGATGCTGGTCGGGCCAGAACCGGTGGCAGGCAATGGATTCCGTCTGCCCGAAGATTTCCGTGACCGTCAACTGTGGACAGTGCTCGCGAAGACCGGCGAGCACCGCGGGCGGGAGCGCGGCCCAGCCGTAGACGGCGATCCGCAGGGACGACACGTCACGCGGGTGCGCGTCGAGTTCCTGCCGCAGCGCGCCGAGCATCGCCGGGGAACCGCCCCACAGCGCGGTGCTCCGCTCGCGCTCGATGCAGTCGGCGGTCGCGACCGGGTCCGGCCGCCGGCCGATGACGGCCGAGCCGCCTGCCGCGAACGCCGCGAGGAGAAATATCTGATGGCCGACGTGATACATCATCGGCAGGAAGCTGGCGACCTTCACCGCGCCCTCGAACGGGACCCCGCGGGTGAGGGTGAGCGCGAAGCCGTGCGCGGCGAGCGTGGACGCCGCGTGCGAGCACATCACGCCCTTCGGCATCGCCGTCGTGCCGGAGGTGAAAAGGATTTCGTAGATGTCGTCGCCGTGGATCGTGGTGTCCGGCGCGGTTTCGGAGACGCCGGAGACGAAGTGCGAGAACGACTCGCTGCCTTCCGGCGCGGGTCCGCCGATTTCCACCGCCACGTCCGGAGAAACCCCGGCACCGCGCCACTGCTCCGGCGCGGCGGCCCAGATGTCGGCGTCCACGACGCACATTCGCGGCTGG
The DNA here is from genome assembly GCF_006704225.1 of Amycolatopsis sp. Poz14. Taxonomy (NCBI): domain Bacteria; kingdom Bacillati; phylum Actinomycetota; class Actinomycetes; order Pseudonocardiales; family Pseudonocardiaceae; genus Amycolatopsis; species Amycolatopsis sp. Poz14. The sequence goes on along the minus strand of NZ_JACLHD010000001.1, from coordinate 4,005,974 downwards.
ACCCGGTCGATCAGGTAACGCACCACGTCTGGCGCCATGGCCGGGTTGATCGGTGCCGCGACCATGCCCGCCTTCGCGACGCCGAGCTTGAAGGCGTAGCCCTCGACGGAGTTCTCGCACACCATCGCCACCCGGTCGCCCCGGTGCAGACCCCGGGCGAGCAGGGCGTTCGCGACTTGGCTGGTGAGCGCGTCGAGCTCGGCGAAGGTCAGCCGGGCGAAGCGGGGATCGCCGAACGCGCCGGGCCAGCCCGCGATCGCGGTCGCGTCCGGGACGCTCCAGGTGAGGCGTTCGACCAGATCGGACACGCAGATGCGGTTCCAGCGGTCGTCCGCGCGGCGGTTGTAGAGGCTGGTGACATCGAAGGCCATGAAGCTCCCCCTTTGGAACTCCGCGGTGAGCACGCCGCGTGCTCGGATGCCCCTCACCTTAGAGAATCATCATTCACTAAGCAAGGGGCTCCGCGGCCGGGGTCACTGGTCCGCGGCGATCTCCAGCACGAACTCGGCGGCGCGGGCGAGGCAGTCGAGCAGCCGGTCGGCTTCGAGGCCGACGTTGTGGAACAGGTTCGACTGGACGGCGCCGACCGCGGCGTGGACGAGCGTGCGCGCCACCGCGTCGTCGAGGTCCGGATGCGCCTCGCGGGTGAGGTGCACCCACTCCTCCAGGTACAGCCGCTGCTTGCGGCGCAGCCGGACCTGGTCCTCGGCGGGAAGGCTGCCGATCTCGTTGTGGTAGACCCGGGCCAGCGCGCGCTGGCGCACGACGAACTCGGCCTGCCCGCGCACAAGCCGCCGCAACGTCTCGCGCGGCCCGGCATGCTCGGCGAGCGCGACCTCCTGGTCAGCGATGAGCCGGTCGATGATGTCGTCGAAGAGCGCGACGAGGATCGCCGCCTTGCTGTCGAAGTGCCGGTAGATCCCGGAACCGACAATGCCGGCGTCGCGGCCGATCTCGGCCATCGACACCGCGTGGTAGCCGTTGCGGCTGATCAGATCGCCCGCCGCGACGAGAATCTTCGCTCTCCGGTCGGGATCCCGCGTCCGGGTGGCCGAACGTGCCACACCCACCACCTCCAGCCTGTCGCTCCCGCCACGATATCGGCCGCGCGGCGGGCATGCCGAAGCGGACCCAGCGGGGTGAACGGCGGGTCACTCAGGGTTCGCGGGATCGCGGCGGGAGGACGGGCGGGGCAGGCGCGGGTGGAAGGACGGGCGCAACACTGGAAGACCCGCGCGGGTGGGGAAGCCCGACGCGCCCGCCGTCGCAGCGAAGGGTTGGCCACAAAGCGCTGCGCGGGCACTGGCGCGGCGAACCCGCAGCGAAGTTCGGCCGCAAACCCACGAGCGTGCGCCTGGCTTAAACCCCCGCCCTGGCCCAGCTCAGTCGCGGCACTGCCCAGACCACTGACGCTCCCCATGCGAGGGCTCGGCCGCAAACCCGCAGCGGCTACTCGGCCACGTCCCGGCCCGGACCCACCTCAGCCAGGGATCTGCCCCGGCCACCGACCCACCCCAGGCGAACCGGCGAGCACTCGGCCACAACCCAGCCCCAGCTCAGCCCCGAACCTGCCCCGCCACCGACCCACCCCGGCCAACCGACGAACACCCGGCCACAACCCAGCCCGGACCCGCCTCAACCAAGGAACTGCCCCGGTCACCGACCCACCCCCAGGCGAACCGGCGAACACCCAGCCACAACCCAGCCCGGCCCGGCTCAGCCGCGAAACTGCCCCGCCCGCCGCCCAACCCCAGGCGGGCCCGCGAACGCCTGGGCCACCCGCATCCACTCCCCCGCCGTCTCGCCGCGCGTGCGCAACGCCGTGTCCGCCACATGCCGCCGCTGGGTCACTACCAGGCAGAAGTCCTCGGCCGGTCCAGTCACCGCGTTCGGGGAGGCCGGGTCGCCCCAGGTCCAGTAGCCGCCGTCCGGGGCGGTCAGGGCCACGTGCACCTCGGCGTCGGGCACTGGCCGGCCCCGCGCCCGGTAGCTGTTCGGGAAGGCCAGCACCCCGATCCGCGCCACGTGTCGCAGCCGTGCGGTCGCCTCGCGGCGCACGCCGAAAGCGTCGGCGACATCCTGCCCGTGCGCCCAGGTCTCCATGATCCGCGCCGTCAGCTTCGACGCCAGGCTCATCGACGGCCCGAACCACGGCACCCGGACCGCGGGATCCGCCGCCTCGGCCGCCGCGCGCAAACGGCGGTGTTCGTCGTTCCACCAGGCCAGCATCTGCGCACCGGGCCGATCCGCGTGCACCGCTCCAATTCCGTCCACATAGGACTGCAGATCTTCGAGCGAATCCCGCAGCGCGACGAATTTCTCCGGCTCGCCAACGCACAGAGCGGTGACTCCGTCGAAATGCGCCAGGTGCGCGATCTGGTCGCGAACAGTCCACCCGGGCGCGGGCGTCGGCGCGGACCAGTCGCGGTCCGGGCGTCCGGCCAGCAACGCGGCGAGCGCGTCGTGCTCCGCCGCCAAGTCTGTCAGCAATCCGTCGATCATCGCGCCCGCCACTGCGGCACCCGCTTCTCGGCGAACGCGCGCGGACCCTCCTGCGCGTCTTCGCTCAGATAAACCGGTTCCCAGATCCGCTCGGCCACCTCGAAGGCATCCGACCGGCCGTGCTCGGCGACCGCGTACACCATTTCCTTCGCCGCCCGGACCGAAAGCGGTGCGTTGGCGGCGATGCGTGCGACCAGCTCCCGTGTCGCGTCGAGCAGTTCCGCGCCCGGCACCACGCGGTTCACCAGCCCGATCTCGTAAGCGCGCCGGGCGCTGATCGGCTCGCCGGTCACCAGGATCTCCATCGCGACGCGCGGCGGGACCAGCCACGGCAGCGGCGCGGCCCACGGTGAGCCGCGGCCGACTTTCGCTTCCGACACCGCGAACTTCGCCTCCTCCGCCGCGATGACCAGGTCCGCCGATTGTGCGAGCAGGAAGCCGCCGCCGTACGCGCCGCCGTTCACCGCGGCGACGACCGGTTTGGCGAGCTTCAACGTGCGGCCGGGTTGGGGTACGAAGTCCGGCGGCGGCACAGTGAGCTTGGTACTCGCCATCTCCTTCAGATCGCCGCCCGCGCAGAACGCACGGTCCCCGGCCCCGGTCAGCACGATCACCGATACCGCCGGATCGGCGTCCGCCTCCTCGAAGCGCGCTTTCAGGCCGCGCCGGACCGCCGCGTTGAGCGCGTTGCGTGCCTCCGGCCGGTTGATGGTGATCCACGCGGCGCCGTCTTCCACCGCGTATCGGACCTCGTCAGCCATTCTCGCCTCCCGCACCGGTTTCCTCGAGCACGATCAGCACCGTTCCGGTGTCCACAGTGGACCCTTCAGCGACCGGGACACTGCCCACGACAGCGTCGGCGGGCGCGGTGACGGCGTGCTCCATCTTCATCGCCTCCAGCACGATCAGCTGCTGCCCGGCCCGCACCTGCTCGCCGGGCGCGACCGCCACCCGGATCACCGTGCCCGGCATCGGCGCGACCAGCGATCCCTCCAGCAGGTGGTCGGCGGCGTCCGGGAACCGCGGCAGCACCGCCAGTTCGACCGTCCCGCCCGGCCAGCCCGCGTAGACGGTCGCGCCGGTCCGGTCGATCGAGAACGCCCGGCGCACGCCGTCCACGACGAGATCCGCGTGCTGCGGCGTGCAGGCGTGCACGACGACCTCGTGCGGCTCGCCGTCCACTTCGAACCGGACGTCGCGGCCGAGCCGGTAGCCGACGGCCAGTTCGCGGTCCAGATGCCGGTACGACCGCGTCTGCAGCTGCGCGGGCGAGGACCGGAAACCCGACGTCACGTGCGGCAGGACCCGTGCCGACGCCCGTTCGTGCGCTTGCTCGGCCAGCGCGGTCGCGAGCGCCGCGGCGCGGACCACCTCGGCGTCGTCGACCTCGATCAGCGTCGACGGCCGGCGCCTGTCGAGGAAATGCGTGTCGATCCGCGCGGCGGCGAACTCCGGGTGTTCGAGGATGCCGACCAGCAGCGCCCGGTTGGTGGTGACGCCGTGCACCCGGGCCCGCCGGAGCGCCCGGACGAGCCGCGCGGTCGCTTCTTCCCGCGTCCGCCCGTAGCCGACGACCTTCGCCAGCATCGGGTCGTAGTTGGTGGACACCACCGAACCCGACTCGACGCCGCCGTCGACCCGCAGCCCCTCGGTTTCCGGGATCTCGAAGCGCTCCAGCAGACCGGCCGCGGGCAGGAAATCGCGCGCCGGGTCCTCGGCGTAGAGCCGGGCTTCGATCGCGTGCCCGCGGATCCGCGGCTCGTGCGCCTCCGGCGGCAGCTGGGCCCCGGCGGCGACCTCCAGCTGGAGCCGCACCAGGTCGAGGCCGGTGACCAGTTCGGTTACCGGGTGCTCCACCTGCAGCCGCGTGTTGACCTCCAGGAAGAAGAACCCGCCGTCCGGCGCGACGATGAACTCCACCGTGCCCGCCCCGACGTAGCCGAGCGCGCGCCCGGCGTCCACCGCGGCCGCGCCCATCCGGGTCCGCAGCTGCTCGTCCACCACCGGCGACGGGGCTTCCTCGACGATCTTCTGGTGCCGCCGCTGGATCGAGCACTCCCGTTCGTTCAGGTGCACCACGGTGCCGTGCCGGTCGCCGAAGATCTGGATCTCGATGTGCCGCGGATTGTCCACGTAGTGCTCGAGGAACACTGTGTCGTCGCCGAACGCCGCTCCGGCCTCGCGGCGGGCCGACGCGATCGCCTCGAGCAGCTCGCCCGGTTCGCGCACCACCCGCATGCCGCGCCCGCCGCCGCCGAACGACGCCTTGACCAGCACCGGCCAGCCGATGTCGGCGGCGATGCCGAGCACCTTGTCGTCGGCGACGCCGGTCAGGTCGCGGCCCGGCAGCACCGGCACGCCGGCGCGTTCCATCATCTCCCGCGCGGTCAGCTTGCTGCCCATCGCGGCGATCGCTTCGGCGGGCGGACCGACGAACGTGACGCCCGCGGCCTCGCACGCTCGCGCGAATCCCGCGTTCTCCGAAAGGAAACCGTAGCCGGGATGGATCGCGTCCGCGCCGACGCGTTCCGCCGCGGCGAGCACCCGGTCGGCCCGCAGGTACGACTCGGCCGGCGTCGCCCCGCCGAGCGGGACCGCTTCGTCGGCCTCGTGCACGAACGGCGCGTCGGCGTCCGGATCGGCATAGACCGCGACCGTGGCGATGCCGAGTTCGCGGCACGTCCGGAAGACCCGGCGGGCGATCTCGCCGCGGTTGGCGACCAGCACCTTGGTGATCATGTGTCCCTCGCCTACATCCGGAAGACCCCGAACCCGCGGGTCCCCTCGATCTCGTTGTTGTGGCACATCGACAGGGCGATCCCGAGCGTGTCCCGCGTGTCGCGGGGGTCGATCACGCCGTCGTCGTAGCACTGGCCGCTCATGTACAGCGCGAGCGATTCGGCCTCGATCCGCTCCGCCAGTTCGGCGCGGCGGCGCGCGTCGGCCTCCTCGTCGAACGGCCGCCCGGCCGCCGCGGCGGCTTGCCGGGCGACGATCGACATCACCCCGGCCAGCTGCTCCGGGCCCATGATCGCGGTCTTCGAGTTCGGCCAGGTGAACAGCAGCCGCGGATCGTAGGAGCGGCCGGACATGCCGTAGTTGCCCGCGCCGTAGGAGGCGGCCAGGTTGACCGTCAGGTGCGGCACCCGGCTGTTGGTGACGGCGTTGATCATCTTCGAGCCGTCCTTGATCATGCCGTTCTGCTCGTACTGCGTGCCGACCATGAACCCGGTGGTGTTCTGCAGGAAGACCAGCGGGGTGTCGGTCTGGTTGCACAGCAGGATGAACTCGCTGCCCTTCTTGGCCTCCTCGTTGAACAGCACGCCGCGCGCGTTCGCGAGGACGCCGACCGGGAAGCCGTGGATCGAGGCCCAGCCGGTGACCAGAGCCGTGCCGTAGAGCGGTTTGTACTCCTCGAACCGGGAGCCGTCCACGATCCGCGCGACCACCTCGCGCGGGTCGAACGGGACCTTCAGGTCGACCGACGCGATCGACAGCAGGTCCTCGGCCGGGTACAGCGGTTCGTCGGCCGGTTCGGTCGGGCCGGGGCCGAGCTTGCGCCAGTTCAGGTGCTCCACGATCTCCCGGCCGAGCGACAGGCATTCGTGCTCGTCCCGGGCGAGGTAGTCGGCCAGCCCGGACGTGCGGGCGTGCATGTCCGCGCCGCCGAGGCTTTCGTCGTCGGCGTCCTCGCCGGTGGCCATTTTCACCAGCGGCGGGCCGCCGAGGAACACCTTCGCCTGGTTCTGCACCATCACCGCGTAATCGCACATGCCCGGCACGTACGCGCCGCCCGCGGTCGAGTTGCCGAAGACCAGCGCGATGGTCGGGATCCCGGCCGCCGACAGCGCGGTCAGCTCGTGGAACAGGCGCCCGGCCGGGACGAACAGCTCGGCCTGGCGTTCCAGGTCGCCGCCGCCGGACTCGACCAGGTTGATCACCGGGAGCCGGTTCTCGCGGGCGATCTGCATGGCCCGCAGCACTTTCTTCCAGGTGTAGGGGTTCGACGCGCCGCCGCGCACGGTCGGATCGTGCCCGACGATCATGCATTCGACCCCGCTGACCACGCCGATGCCGGTGACGACGCTCGCGCCGACCGGGTATTCGGTGCCCCAGGCCGCGACGCCGCCCAGCTCCAGGAACGGCGCGTCCCGGTCGAGCAGCAGCTCGATCCGTTCCCGCACCAGGAGCCGGCCGCGTTTCCGGTGCCGTGCCACGTATTTCTCGCCGCCGCCGTCGACCGCGCGGCCGAGCTGGCGGCGCAGTTCGGCCAGCCGTTCGAGGTTGCCCTCGCGGTTGGCGGCCGCGGTCGCCGAGGAGAAGTCGAACGTACTCGTGAGTGTCTTCATCCGGCCTGGATTCCTTTCCCGCACCGGGTCCGCGCCGCCGCTCCGGCGAGCAGCGCGGCGGTTTCGGCGATGTCGCCGGCGCTGCAGCCGCGCGAGAGGTCCGCCCAGGGCCGGCGCAGGCCGAGGACGAACGACCCGAGCGCCCGGGCGCCGCCGACCCGTTCGGCGACCTTGTACGCGATGTTTCCCGCCTCCAGCGACGGGAAGACCAGCACATTGGCCCCGCCCGCCAGCACCGAGCCGGGCGCCTTGCGCGCCGCCACGCCCGCGTCCACCGCGACGTCGAACTGGATTTCCCCGTCGGCGACCAGGTCCGGCCGCGTCGCGCGCAGCAGCCGGGTCGCCTCCCGGACCTTGTCCGCGCGCGGGTGGACCGCGCTGCCGCCGGTGGAGAACGACAGCAGCGCCACCCGCGGCTCGGTCCCGAACAGCTCCCGGTGGTGATCGGCCGCTGCGGCGGCGATCCGCGCCAGCTGCTCCGCGTCCGGGTCGGGCACGACCACGCAATCGGCGTAGGTGGCCCACGTGCCTTGGTGGCGGATCGCGAAGCAGCCGCACACGAGGTCCGCGGTCCGCAGCTGCCGGATGCCCGCCCGCAGCACCGCCGCGCTGGTGGTGAGGCTGCCGCTGATGCCCGCGGCGAGCCCGGCCGGTTCCAGCACCTGGGCCAGGTAGTCCACTGTGGACTCGCCAGGCGGCGGGGTCAGCTCCTCGGCGCCCGCGGGTGCGGTGCCGGGCGCGGCACCGATCAGCACCGGCGTGATGCCGCCCTGCTCCACCAGCCGGGCCGCCGCTTCGATCACCCGCTCGTCGCTCGCGTCGGCGAGTCCGATTCGGACGGTCATCGCGCGAGGTCCGCGGGAACGTCGAATTCCATTTGCAGCAGCCCGAGCGAAAGGGTTTTGCCTTGCGCGTCCGTGCGCAGCGAAGCCGCTCCGCCGCCGTCGAGCGCGTCGTGGAGGATGAAGTTCAGTGCCCGCAGGTTCGGCAGTTCGTAGCGTACGACCTCGCCGCGGCACAGCGCGCGGAAATGCGCGGCGACGCGTTCAGCGGTCAGGTTCTCCCGGAGGAACTCGTACGCCGCGTCGGTTTCGGTCCAGACGCCGATGTTCGCGTCCGCGCCTTTGTCACCGGAGCGCGCCGAAGCGAACTCGCGCAACTGCGTCGTCCTGGTCATGCCGCCACCTCGCTGACTCGCACTGCCGGGCGCACCGCGGATTTCTCGAGCAACGCGGGCCAGAACCCGACGATCGCGCTGGCCTTGGGCCGCCCGCCGGCGAAACCGGTCAGCCCGGGCGGGCCGGACGTCAGCAACGAGGCCAGTTCCGCGCCGAGCCGGTCGACCGCCGCCTTGTCCTGCGACCGGACCGACACCCGCAGCACGACTTCCGACGGCGGCGCGGCCGGCTCCGGCAGCATTCCCTCGTACAGCACGTTGGTGCCGACGACCTCCACCCGGCAGTCTTCCGAGGGAAACCGCACGCCGTCCTCGGCAAGCCTCGCGAGCAGAAGATCAGCGGTGCAACGCGCTTTCGCCGCCGCGTCCGGGCCGCCGACGGTCAGCTGCGCGGTGGTGCGCCAGCCGTCGAGCGTGCTGACGGAAACCTTGTAGGTGTCGGTGGGCGCGCTGCCGCGCACGCCGTGCACGCGGACGCGGTCCGGGCCGTCCTGGGTCAGCTGGATCGAGGTGAAGTCCGCGACGACGTCCGGCGTGAGATACCGGGCGGGGTCGCCGAGTTCGTACAGCAGCTGCGCGGTGACGGTGCCGACGTCGACCAGTCCCCCGGTGCCCGGTTTCTTGGTCAGGACGAATTCGCCGGATTCGCCGACCTCCGCGATCGGGTAGCCGATGCCGGCCAGGTCGGGCACGGATTCCCAGCGGTCGTAGTTGCCGCCGGTGCTCTGCGTGCCGCATTCGAGCAGGTGCCCGGCGACGGTGCCGGCCGCGAGCCGGTCGTAGTCGCTCGCGGTCCAGCCGAACTCGTGGATGAGCGGGGCGAGCACGAGCGACGGGTCGGTCACCCGCCCGGTGACGACGATGTCCGCGCCGTCGGCCAGCGCCTCGGCGATCGGGAACGCGCCCAGGTAGACGTTCGCGCTCTGCACGCGCGCCAGCTCGCCGGCCAGCGGAGTGCCGGTCGTGAGGTTCGCCAGCGCGTGCCCGTCCTCGATCAGCGCGGGCAGCCTGGCGAGGATGTCGTCACCGCCGACCGTCGCGACCCGGACCGGGACGCCGAGCCGCCGCGCGACCTCCTCGACCGCGGCCGCGCACGCCGCCGGGTTCACCCCGCCCGCGTTCGCGACGATCTTGATGCCGTGCTCCGCGCAGTCCGGAAGGATCCGCTCGAGCTGCGCGACGAAGTCCGTCGCGTACCCGGCCTCGGGGTTCCGCGCCCGCAGCTTCTGCATGATGCTCATCGTGACCTCGGCCAGGAAGTCCATCGTCAGATAGCCGATGCCGCCGCCGCGCACCAGCTGCAGCGGCCCGCGCACCGAATCGCCCCAGAAGCCCTGGCCGTTGCCGATCGAGACGGTTCTGCCGGTCATGACCCCTCCTCGCTAGTGAATTGATATTCACTATGGGCATCCCGCTCGCGCCTGTCAAGACGAGCCCCGCGCCGTGATCGCCGCGCTGGCATCCAGCCCGGGCACGCGTTACAGTGCCGCATTAGTGAATGGGAACTCACCTGAAGATCCCGGAGGACCGCCCCGGTCGGGATTCCCGCGATCCGTGGAGGAGCAATGGAGCTCGCCGCCAACCTGATCCAGCGCGTCAACGTCGCGGACTCCCTCCGCCGGAGCGCCGCCGCCCGCCCGGACCGCCCGGCGCTCGTCGACGGCCCGCGCGCCTGGACCTACGCCGAACTGGACGACTGGGTCGACCGCCTGGCCGGCGGCTTGTCGGCGAAGGGCTACGAACGCGGCGACGTCCTCGCCCTCGCCTCCGGCAACAGCGCGGAATTCCTCGCGGCCTACTACGCCTGCGCCCGGCTGGGCGTCGTCTGCGTGCCGATCAACCTGGGCTGGCGGCCGAAGGAAGTCGGCTACGTGCTGACCCACTCCCGAGCCCGCGGCCTGGTCGTGGAAACCCAGCTGGTCGCGACGATGGCCGAGTCGCTCGCCGAATGCGCCCAGGTGTCCGACGTCTTCGTCGCGCCCGGTACCGATGCGCAGTGGTCCCCGGCGCCGACGGACCGCTCCTGGACCACGCTGGAGGAGGTCGCCGCCGGACCGGCCGCCCCGGGAGAAGCCCTGGTGGCCGACCGCGATCCGCTGAGCTACCTCTACACGTCCGGCACCACCTCGTTCCCCAAGGGCGTCGTCGGCACGCATCTGGGCATCTACCTGGAGTCCATGTCAGCCGCCCTGGACAACGGCTGGAGCTCGGCAGACCGGTTCCTCGCGATGATGCCGATGTTCCACACCGCGCAGCTCAACGCGTTCTGCACGCCCGCGATCCTCGTCGGCGCGACGGTGCACATCCATCGCGGTTTCGAGCCCGAACGCTTCCTCGAAACGATCGAAGGCGAAGGGATCACCCAGGTGTTCGGCCTGCCGATGATGTACCGGGCGGCGCTGGAACACCCGTCGTTCGGCGCGCGGGACCTGTCTTCGCTGCGCCGCGCCACCTACGCGATGGCCCCGATGCCCGAAGCCCAGATCAAGGCCTGCCTCGACGGCTACGGCTGCGAATTCGCGCTGCTGTTCGGGCAGACCGAGATGTCGCCGGTCACCACCCTGTTCCGGCCCGAGCACCAGCTCACCCACGTCGGCGCCGTAGGCACCCCGCTCACCGGCGTCCACGTCGCGATCATGGACGAGCAGGGCGCGCTGCTGCCTCGCGGGGAAACCGGCGAGATCGTCTACCGCGGACCGTCCACAATGGAGGGATACCTGCGCGACCCGGACGCGACGGAAACCGCGTTCCGGCACGGCTGGTTCCACTCCGGCGACGTCGGCCGGTTCGGCCCCGACGGCGTGCTGTGGTTCACCGACCGAGCGAAGGACGTCATCAAGACCGGCGGCGAGAACGTCGCGTCGCTGGAGGTGGAACGCGCGGTCTACGACGCCGAGCCGAACGTCGCGGAGGTCGTCGTCGTAGGGCTGCCGCACGAACGCTGGACGGAGGCGATCACCGCGGTCGTCGTCCCGAAGCCCGGCTGCCGGATCGACGCGGAAACCCTGCGCACCGCGCTCAAGGACCGGCTGGACGGGTACAAGGTGCCGAAGGCGGTGATCGTCGCCGACGAACTGCCGCGCACTTCGACGGGGAAGATCCAGAAGAACGTGGTCCGGGAACAGCACGCGAACCACTACGGGGAGCGGTGAAGGAGCCCCTGTTCGGCACGCCACTCCTCAGCGAGAAGCCCGAGCACGACCTGGTCGGCGAACTCCCCGGCGACCCACGCGGCGCGCCGCAAGGTGCCCTCCGGCACGAACCCTGCGGCGGCCGCGGACCGGATCATCGCGACGTTGTCTGCCAGCGTTTCGGCTTGGAGCCGCTGCAGGCCGCGGACGGTGAAGCCGTAGTGGCACAGGACCTGGACCACATCGGTACCGAGGCCCCGGCCCCGATAAGCCGGACGGAGAGCGACACCAACGTGCGCGGTCCGGTTGTGGAGATCGATGCCCCACAGCAACGCTTCTCCCGCCAGCGTGTTGTCCGCGAGCCGTACCACTGAGAAGCACGCAGCGTCGTCGACGGGATCGGATACCGCATAGGGAGACTTCGCGGAACCCGGCGGAATCGGCCGCCACGGGCGGGAATCGGCCCGCGAGCGGACCGCGACGTCGTCGTAGAGTTCGGCCTGCAAGATCGAGACGTCAGCCTCGTGCCGGGCGCGGAGTGCGACCGATTTTCCGGTGAGCATTCCCGGTTCTTACCGGATTGTGCCGCGAAATCCCAACCGGTTTCCGCCGAGCCTTCCGGTCCGGTCGGCGGGGAATGTCCAGCGCACCGGCGGGGTCGCGACCGACACCTGCCGGATGGTCGGCGGGCGCCGGGACTGCGACCTTGTCGCCTATGTCCCAGATCGAGCCCGCGCCCGGACCTCCCGCTCCCCCGCCCGAGGCTGTCGTGCCGGGCGAGTCAGGTTCGGCGACGGTGCGGCTGCTCGGAGTGGATCTGGCTCGCGCATTGGCCGTATTCGGCATGTACGCCGTGCACCTCGGGCCCGCGCCGACCTCGGTGAGCGGCGTCGGCGGCTGGCTGCTGGCGCTCGCGGAAGGCCGGGCTTCGGCGCTTTTCGCCACCCTCGCGGGGTTCTCGCTGATGCTGATCGCCGGCCGGACGGAGCCGAAAACCGGGTGGTCGGGCAGGCAGGCGCGCGCCCGGATCGTGATTCGCGCCGTGGTCCTCTTCGCACTGGGCACCGCGTTGGCGATGACCGATGCGGGAACTGTGGTGATCCTTGCCTACTACGGCGTGTACTTCCTGCTGGCGCTGCCGCTGTTGCGACTGAGCGCCAAGACGCTCGCGATGATCGCGGCCGGGCTCGCGGTAGTCGCCCCGCTGGCGAAGTTCGCCTTGACGGCGCTGGCGACGGGACCGGTCGAGGATGCGCTCAAAGCGCACGACCCGCTCAAGCGGCTCAACGACGTGGGGGTTCTGGACCTCCTGCTCACCGGTCTTTATCCGGCCATCACCTGGATGACGTTCGTGGTCGCCGGAATGTCGCTCGGCCGGCTGGATCTTCTCTCCCGCGCGGTGCAGCGGCGGCTCGCCGCGGCTGGTGCCGTGCTCGTCACGGTGGGCTACGGCCTGTCCTGGCTGCTGACCAGGTTCTTCGCGGACCTTCGGGACTTCGCAGAGCAGCCGTGGGGCCGTGCCGCCGAGAAAACGGGGTCGGCCGAACCCCTGGCCGAGATGTCCATCGGGCCCAAGGGCGCGGACGGATCGGGATGGCTGCTGCTGATGGCCAGGCCGCACAGTTCGTCCACCTTCGACCTGCTCGGCAGCGTGGGCATCGCGATCCTCGTGCTGGTGGGCGCGACGGTGCTGCTGGCCCGGCGTTCGTGGCTGCGGCGGATTCTGGCTCCGGTCATCGCCGTGGGCACGATGTCGCTGACCCTCTACGTCGGCCACTTCCTCGTCAGCGGGTTGCTGACAATCCCGCTCGGAAAGAACGCCGGGGACTCGTCCGCCGCGGTGCTCGCCTGGTTCATCGTCGGCGCTGCCGTCTTCGCCTGGCTCTGGTCCCGCTTCTTCCGTCGCGGACCGCTGGAGTACCTGCTGCATCTCGCCACGCGAGCCGCGAGGTTCGTCCGGTGAGCGACGAGGACCGCTCCCAGCTCACCGGATGCCGGTTTCCGGCCACCTGGCGGCGCGTTTCCGCTGATCGACAGGTACTCGGCGAGACGGGTCGCGACCTACTTTCGGTCCCATGGTGACTGAGAACGTTCCGCCCCGCTCGCGACCGAGTACCCGACGATGCTCGACTGGTCGCTGATCGACGGGCCGGTGCCCGCGGTCCTCACCGCGGCCGGGATCGGTTGCGGGATCGCGCTTCTGGCCCGCCGCGACAGGCGCTGGTGGGTGCGCACGGTTCCGCTCGTCGCCGCCGGGGTGGCGCTCGCTTGCCTGGTCGCGGTCATCATCGTAGACACGATGTGGCGGCCGTTTCCCGATGCCTTGCCCTGGCGAGTCGTGGCGTGGTGGGGCGTCGGGATCGGAGCGCTGGCGCTCGGCGCGGCGCGCTGGCGGGGCGGATGGCGCAAACGGACGTTCGTTCTGGCGGCTGCCGGTGTGGTGGTCGTGACCGCGGCGATGAAGGTCAACGCTTTCTACGGCCAATACCCGACGGTGCGCACCGCGCTGGGAATCCCGCCCGTCGGCGAAATCTCGTTCAGCGCGGTGCCCGGACCCGTTCCGTCGCCGACACTGGCCACGCCCGGCGTGCCGCTCGAACAGGTCTGGAAACCGACGGGCCCGATGCCTGCTACCGGCGCGCTGACGCAGGTCACGGTGCCGGCGAGGCGGTCCGGGTTCGGCACGTCCCGCAAGGCTTACGTGTATTTGCCGCCAGCCTATTTCGCACCGAACCGTCCGCTGCTGCCCGTCCTCGTCCTGCTGCACGGACAACCCGGCGCACCGCGAGACTGGGTCGCCGGAGGGCGGCTCGCCCAGCGCATGGACCGCGTGGCCGCGGCTCGGCACGGCCTGGCTCCGATCGTGGTCATGCCCGATTCGACCGGCTCTCTCCTGGGCAACCCGCTGTGCCTGGACTCCCGGCTCGGCAACGCCGAAACCTATCTCGCACGCGACGTGCCCGAATGGATCGATCGCCACCTCCAGGTTGATCCGGACCGCAGGCACTGGGCGGTCGGCGGCTTCTCCTACGGGGGAACCTGCGCGCTCCAGCTGGCATTGCGCAGACCGGCGACCTTCCCGACGTTCCTCGACCTGTCCGGACAGCGGGAGCCGACGCTCGGCGACCGGGAAAGCACCGTCCGGGAGGCCTTCGACGGAGACGCGGCCCGCTTCCGCGCGGTGAACCCGCTCGATCTGCTGGCTTCCCGGCGCTTTCCGCACACCGCCGGATTCCTGGCGGTCGGCAGCTCCGACACCGAGTTCGGACCACAGCAGAAGGCCGTGTTCGAGGCGTGCCGCCGAAACGGCCTGGACGTCAGCTTCGCCGAGACCCCTGGCGCGCACGACTGGACCGCATGGGCAGGTGGGCTGGAACGGGCGCTGCCTTGGCTCACCACACGAATGGGCATCACCGCGAAATGAACCGACTCGGGAAAACGCTGGCCTGGCCGGCGCGACAACTCCCCTTCACCACTGGCTTCCTCGTGCTCTTCTGGACGGTCGGCTTGCTCTCCGACAGCGTCCTCACGGGGCCGGACGCCCGGGTCGGGGTGGGTGTGGACACGGCAGTGACCGGTGCTTGGTGGGCTCCGTTCACGTCAATGCTGTGGGCGGGCGACCTCGGTTCTTACCTCGGCGCCTCGATCGTCGTAGCGTTGTTGTGCGGTCTCGCCGAGCAGTCCGTCGGCACGCTCCGCACCGCGGTGCTCTTCGTGACCACCCACGTAGCCGGTGCGGTCATCGCAGTCTCCGCGATCACGGTGGGGGCTGCGCTCGGGAACTCCTGGGCAATGGATCTGTCCTCGGCGTCAGTGGTCACGCCCACGGCCGCGGCGATGGGAACCGCAGCCGCGGCGAGCTGGCGGATGAAATCCCCGTGGGGTGCCCGGATCCGGCTGGCGCTCGTCCTGACCACGGTGCTGTGCCTGCTCTACGCGGGATTCGCCCAGGACGCGATCCGGCTGTGCGCGGTCGGCTCCGGTCTCGTGCTCGGCTGGTTCCTCGCCGGGCCCGCCCGGGAGAAAACGGTGCGCAACCGGACCGAGTCGAGGCTCGTCGTCGCGATGGTGCTCGCGGCCTCGGCCGCGGGCCCGTTGATCGCCACGGTCACGCAGACTGCCGAAGGACCGCTGTCGGTGCTGCAATTCCTGATGACGGCACCCACTCCCGATCTCGAGGCGGTCGCGCAGACCTGTGCTGAACCAGGTCCGGCATCGGCTTGCCGGCAACTGCGGGCGACGCTCCGGATGTCCGGCGCGGGACCGGCGTTCCTGTCGATTCTGCCGGTGCTGCTGATGCTGGTCATGGCGGAAGGACTGCGGCGAGGACGCAGATTCGCGTGGTGGAGCGCGCTCTGCCTGAACCTCGCGCTCGCGGTGCTGGGCGTTCTCCTCCTCCGCTGGTATCTCGCCTACGACTCGGATACCGGCGAACCCCCGGCGCGGATGACGCTGCACGACTGGCTCGAAACGAGTGTCCCTTTGCTGCAGCCGTTTCTCGTCATCGGCGTCCTGGTCGCGACCCGGCGCTGGTTCCGGGTAGCCGCGCCGCGGCGGACGTACCGTCGATTCGCGACGGTGACCGGCGTGACGTTCGCTGTTTGTTCCACCGCATATGTCGCCGCCCTGTACACGACCGGCGCCGTCTTCGACCCGATGCCGTCTTTCTCGCAGGTTCTGCTCGACCTGCCCATGCGCTATTTGCCTCCCGGCTATCTCGAAGCGTTTCCCATCGAATTCGTCCCCGTCGACAACGCTGCCCTGTTCTTGTACCGATGGACCGGCCCGTTGTTCTGGGGCGTGGTTTTGCTCGGGTGCATGGCGACCTTCGTGCACGCCCGGGTCGCGCGGCGGGCGTCTGACCGGACGCGAGCCAAAGAGCTGCTCCGCCGCTACGGAGGCGGGACCATGTCGCACATGATCACCTGGCGGGGCAACGACTACTGGTTCGACGACGCAGGGCCGACGGTGATCGCCTACCGAGTGATCGGCGGGGTCGCGCTGACGACGTCCGAACCGGTCGGGCCACCAGACTCGCATGCGTCCTCGATCGAGAAATTCGTCGAGTTCTGTGCCGAGAACGGATGGACACCGTGTTTCTATGCGGTCTCGGACGCGATGCGGGAGCGCCTTCCCGATTGGAAAGCAGTGCAGGTAGCCGAAGAAGCTGTCGTGCCGCTGTCCGATCTTGTATTTCGCGGGAAGAAATGGCAGGACGTGCGCAGCGCGCTCAACAAAGCCGGAAAACTCGGCGTGACGGCGAAGTTCGCCGACTACCCCGGCACCGACGAGCAGCTCGCCGCCCAGATCGAGTCGGTGTCGCAGGCATGGGTCTCCGGCAAGGGAATGCCCGAGATGCGGTTCACCCTCGGCACGCTCCGCGAACTGACCGAGCCGGACGTCCGATGCCTGGTCGCCGTCGACTCGTCGGGCGCCGTCCACGGCGTCACCAGCTGGCTGCCGGTCTACCGCGAGGGCGCGATCGTCGCGTGGACGCTGGATGTCATGCGCCGTGCGCCGCAAGCGTTTCCCGGGGTGATGGAATTCCTGATCGCGTCGATGGCATTGCGGGCCAAGGAAGAAGGCGCGGCCTTCCTCAGCCTGTCCGGCGCCCCGCTGGCGAACCGGGACCCGGAGGTGCGCGGGGCGCTCGAAAAGCTGCTGGACCTCACCGGCCGGGCGATCGAACCGATCTACGGCTTCCGCAGCCTGCTTGCCTTCAAAGCGAAGTTCCAGCCCGCGTACCAGCCGCTGTATCTGGTCTACCCGGCGGTCACGGCGCTGCCCGGCATCGGCAACGCGGTCGCGCGCGCCTACCTGCCGAACGCGACCGCGGCCCAATACCTGCGCCTCGCTCGAGGACTCTTGGGCCGTACCCGTTCCTGAAAGCCGGCACCCGCACGGCGGGGGTCGGCCAGCCGACTGGCTGGACTTGATCGCCACCCGTCCGCGATGTCCCCGATCCGCTTGCCGACGGTTCTCGCACCGGCTTACCTTCGCGAGAGCCGCCTCTGGCACCCGAAATCATGGAGAGACAGTGAAACGCTGCATTATGCTGCTTGCCGCGGCCGGAATCGTCCTGGCGGGCTGCGGAAGCCCGCAGAATGCTCACCGGCCGACGAACGCGGCCAGTTCCTCCGCCGCCCAGCGATCCGTGCTGGCCTTCGGCGAGGACGCGAAGGGGCACCGCGGCGTCATCACCGTGGCCCGGCCCGCTCCCCAGGACCTTCCGCAGGATCCAGCGCGAGCGAAAGACCTTGTCCGAGGGCTGAAGTTCGGCGTCAAAGTCAAGAACACCAGTCAGCAAGCGTTGCAGGCCAACGAGTTCTCCTTCACCGCCACCGTCGGCGAGAACCCCGCGAAGCTCGTCGTCGACGATGCCAGCAAAGCGGGCGACAAGCTGAAGGCCGACATCCTGCCCGGCAAAGAAGGCACAGTCGATTTGCTTGTTCCGGTGCCGTCGGCCCCTTCCGACGTCACGATCAAAGTCCAGTTCGGCCGCGCCAAGCCGTTGTATTGGAACGGAAAAGCCTGACTTCGCACCACCATCACGGAATACGGAGCTGACCCGTGCGCACCTCGATCGACCGCGCGACCTGGCGGCTGCTGACGGGTTATATCCGGCCTCAGCGGCGGACTGTCCTTTTCGGAGGGTTGTTAGTCCTGCTCGGCGGTCTCGCCGCGGCCGCCCAGCCCCTCGCGGCGAAGTCGCTCGTGGACAAGCTGGGGACGGGCGACGCGATCACCGGCCTGCTGATGCTGCTGGTCGGCCTCGCGCTGGCCGGGGCGCTGGTCGCGATCGCCGGGAACTACCTGCTCGAACGGGCCGCGGAGTCGGTCGTGCTGGTCGCCAGGAAGCGGTTCGCGCGGAAGGTGCTGTCGCTGCGGGTGCCCTCGGTCCAGCGCACCGAACCGGGCGATCTGCTGTCCCGGTTCACCAGCGACACGACCCTGCTGCGCGAGGTGTGCACGCACGCGCTCGTCGGGTTGGTCACCGGTGCGGTCACGACTGTCGTGATGGCCGTGATGATGGCCGCGATGGACCTCGTCCTGTTCGGGGTCACGGCGGCTGTGCTGCTGGTCGTCGGCCTGCTCGCCGGCGCGGGCATGCCGATGATCGAAAAAGCCACCCGCTCCGCCCAGGAAGCCGTCGGGGAGACCGGCTCGCGAATGGAGCGCGTCCTCGGCGCTTTCCGGACGGTCAAAGCCTCGGGCGCCGAAGCCAGGGAGACCGCGGCGATCGAGGAGGGCGCCGAACGAGCGTGGCGGGCGGGCATTCGCTCGGCGCGCTGGGAGTCGCTCGTCCACGGCTCGAATACCTTCGCGGTCCAGGCGTCCTTTCTCGCCGTGCTCGGCATCGGCGGCGCCCGCGTCGCGACCGGTGCGATGCCCCTGTCCGCGTTGGTCGCGTTCCTGTTGTACGTGTTCTATCTGGAGGAGCCGATCGGCCAGCTGCTGCACGCGGGCAGCAGGCTGCAGATCGGGCTGGCGGCCGTGCGCCGGCTGGCCGAGGTCGAACAGGCCCCCGCCGAACCCGCTTCGCCTGCCAAGCCGTCGGCCAACGGACAGCACGCGGCCGAGCTGGTGTTCGAGGACGTCCGGTTCCGGTACGGCCCGGACCTGCCGGAAGTCCTGCGCGGAGTGGACTTGCGCATTCCGGCCCTCGGGACGACCGCTCTCGTCGGCCCGTCCGGCACCGGCAAGTCCACGGTGTTCGCGCTGCTCGAACGGTTCTACGAACCGACGTCGGGCCGGATCCGCCTGGACGGGACCGACCTCGCGGAATGGGACCTGTCCGCTGTGCGCGCGGCGATCGGGTATGTCGAACAGGACGCGTCGCTGCTGTCGGGCACCCTGCGCGACAACCTCGTCTACGGCCGCCCCGACGCCACCGATGACGAAATCAGGGAAGCGGTGGCGCAGACCCGGCTGGACGGTCTGGTAGCAAGCCTCCCGGCAGGCCTGGACACCCCGATCGGACATCGAGGCAACACCCTCTCCGGCGGCGAACGGCAACGGATCGCGCTCGCGCGGGCACTCCTGAGCCGTCCTCGCCTTCTCCTGCTCGACGAGATCACCTCGCAGCTGGACGCGGTGAACGAACTGGCCATCCGGGACGTGGTGACCGCCGCGGCCAAGACCACGACCGTCCTCGTCGTGGCCCACCGGCTGTCCACCGTCACCCAAGCCGACCGAATCGCGGTGCTCGACAACGGAACGGTCCGCGCGCTCGGCACGCATGACGAGCTGGCGGCGAGCGATCCGCTGTACGCCGCGTTCGCCGCGACCCAGTTGCTCAGTGGCGAGGATCGTCTGTCTACAAAGAACGGTTGAATCCGCCCCAGGGCCTCATCGGGGCGGCGCGCTGGCGAAAACCCCAGCCGCGAATGCCAACAAGTACGGCAGCGACGCGCGAGCCGTCCGCCAGGTATGGCCGAAACCGTCCTCAAGACGAACAACCGCTCGCTGCCCACGAGCACGAAACCCCTCCGCGATCCGCCGAGCCATCCCGACATCACCGGGGCTTCGGCTTCCGGCGGAAAGAATGACACTCACCGGCCGAGGGAACGGCATCGCGCGGAGATAGTCCCGCGGCGTATTAGCGGCCCGGAGCGCCTGCTGATTGCCGGGAGTGTCATAGGGCATAGCCAGCAACAGTGCCCCAAACGCGTCGACATGGTGCAAGCCGATGTTCAGCGCAGCGAACGCACCGCTGGACATGCCGCCGAGAGCCCGCTGCCCCCGGTCCGGGAGGGTCCGGTAGCGCGCGTCGACCGCCGGTAGCACGCTGCGGACCAGGTAGCTCTCCAGCTTCGGGCCCCTCGGCAGGTCGAGCCCCTCCCCGCTGAAGCCGGGGCGGCCCGCGGTGAGGTCGACGCTCACGACGATCATCGGCGGCAGCGCCCGGAGCCGAGAGAACTGTTCCAATGTCCCGGGTGCGTCGCCCGCGGTCAGCCAGTCTTCGGGGCCGCCGGGATCGCCGTGGATCAGGTACACGGCGGGATACCGCCGGTGCTGGTTCGCCGGGTCGTCGTAGCCGGGCGGGAGGAGGACGAAATTGCGCCCGGCCGGCACGCCGTCGCCCGGGTCGGCGACGGTCAGCCGTTCCGCGAGCGGACCGCACGGCCCGGAAGCCGGACTGTCGTCGTCCGTCATTCCGAGGTCGCGCAAGTGGCCGGTGCGCTGCAGCAGCAAGGCGAGGTCCGTGCCCGAGCGAACGTAGCCGACCCGGGCGTTGGCGAAGGCGGCCGCGGCCAGCAGCGCGAAGAGCACGGCCAGGGCGGTCCCGGACCGGCGCGCCGACCTCCGGCGCCGCATCAGGATCGCCGCGACCGCGCAGGCGACCGCCAGGGCGGCGAACCCGAGCCACACCCACGGCGACTCGAGTGTGCCCGCCGCCCTGGCGTGTCCGGCTACCTCCTCGGGGACCGGGAAGCCCATCACGCCGCCCGGCTCACCACTGCTCGCCGTCGTTCCAGCCGACCGGTTCGCCCCAGCCCTCGTCGCCGTGGTGCTGTTCCCCCGCAACGGCTTCGTGCCCGCCGAACGCCCCGTTCAGGCCCTGGAACAGCAGCGCGCCTCCGGCCACCCCGGCCGCGGCGGCCGCCGCCGTCTTCAGGAAACCGCCGCCGGAGCGGCCCTGCGGCGCGTCGGCGGGCGGCGGCCCCGCCTGGTCCCGGTTCTGGCCGAACATGCGGGACATGAACCCGCCACCACCCTGCTGGGGCTGTTGCGCCTGCTGCCCGTAGACAGGCGGCTGAGGGGCCTGCAACTCCGCGATCCGCGCCTGCGCCGTGCGCAGCGCGTCCTCCTGCACCAGCACCGCCTGCACCAGCAGGTACACCGCGTCCGGCTGTGCCGCGACCTGCTGTGCGATCAGCGCGGCGGCCTCCGGCTCCTTCGCCACCGGGTGCGCCTGCCGCAGCCGGTTCGCCAGTCCGAGGATCAGTTCGCGATCCTGGTTGTCCATGGGAGCTCCCTTCGTCGGGTTCCATCCTCGGCAGCCGCTGCCGCCGCGGACACCGGTGAACCGGCGTGAACTCCCCGTCGCCCGGCTGCCGGTTTCCAGCCGGTCGGCCACCGGCGTGTCGCCGGGCCCCGGATGGCCGGAACGGCCCGGTTCCGGCGAGACTGGGGTCATGATTCGAGTGGTCGTCGTCGACGACGAGGAGCTGGTGCGCTCCGGCTTCCGCCTCATCCTGCAGGCCGCGGGCGACATCGAGGTGGTCGCGACGGTGAGCGGTGCGCAGGCGGTGAAGGAAGCCGGCCTGCAGCGCCCCGACGTCGTGCTGCTCGACATCCGGATGCCCGACGTGGACGGTCTCACCGTGCTGCGGCAGCTGCGCGGCCTGGCCAGCCCGCCGGTCGTCGCGATGCTCACCACGTTCGACTCCGACGAGTACATCGCCACCGCGCTGCGCTCGGGCGCTGCCGGGTTCATCCTCATCGCGGACGGTCTGTCCAATGGGGACATCGCGAAGCGCGTCCACGTCAGCGTCGGCACGGTCAAGGACCACGTGTCCGCCATTCTCACCAAGCTCGGCGTCGGCAGCCGGGTGCAAGCCGCACTCGTCGCCCAGCGCGCCGGCCTGCTCGAGAGCCACGAACCGTGACCCGGGCACAGGCGCTGCTCGTCGAAACCGGCCTGATCGCCGTCGCCGCCCTCGACGCGGGGTTCAACCAGCCGACCGAGCCCTGGGACATCGCTGTCGCCGTCGTGGCCATCGGCGCGCTGTTGTTCCGTCGAAAGTGGACGATCCCCGCCTTCGTGCTCACCCTGCCGGCGCTCGTCCTCATCGGCTCGGTGATCGCCACGCTCATCGCGCTGTACTCCGTCGCCCTGCGGTATTCGCATCGATGGCTGCTCATCGCCTGCGGACTCGTCGCCGCGGTGGGCTACTTCGCACCCGGCCTGCAGTTCGAGCCCACGCGCACCGACACCGTGCTCACCCTGATCTACGCGACCATGACCGCGGCCGCGCCGATCTTCTTCGGCCGGCTGGTGCGCGCGCAACGCGAACTCGCGTTGCGGCTGGAGGACATCCGGGCCGCTCAGGAACACGAACGCGTCCTCGACGCACAGGCCACCCTGGCCAAGGAACGCAACCAGCTCGCCCGCGAGATGCACGACGTCGTTTCCCACCAGGTCAGCCTGATCGCCGTCCAGGCCGGTGCGCTGAGCGTCTCCACGACCGAGCCGAACGTGAAGCAAGCGGCCGAGAACGTCCGGAAACTGTCCGTCGACACCCTCGACGAACTGCGGCACATGGTGAATCTCCTCCGCGCTTCCGGCAGCCGCACCACCGGGCTGACCCCGCAGCCGACGCTGTCCGACCTGGACCGGCTGCTCTCCGGCAGCGGAATCGAAACGCAAGTGACCGGAACCGCCCCCGAGGGAGCCGACACGGCAGTCCAGCGCACGATCTACCGCACCGTCCAGGAAGCGCTCACCAACGTCCGCAAACACGCCCCCGGCAGCACGGCCGCCGTCGCTTTCGCGCAGGACGACACGCACCTCACCGTGACCGTCACCAACACCCCGCCGACCCGTCCGGTCCTGGCCCTGCCCAGCGCCCGCCACGGACTGCTCGGCATCAAGGAACGCGCCGCGCTGCTGGGCGGAACAGTCCAAGCCGCCCCGACCCCGAACGGCGGTTTCCGGCTCGAACTCCGCCTCCCCCGCACCGACGGGCAACGATGACCACGCGGTGCCATGGCCGGCAGCACTGCTACGTCGCGGACCGCACCGAGGCCAGTTTCGGCGTACTAGCGAGCTCCTGAGCGAACTTCCGCAGCAGCAGCACCGCGGTCGCGCCGAAGCCGAAGCACAGTCCGAGCCAGATCCCGGGTCCGTGCCAGCCTAGGCCGAAGCCGCACAGCACCATGACGGGAATTCCGATCACCCAATAGCCGAGCAGGGTCGCACGGAAGCCGCTTTTCGTGTTGCCCAGGCCGCGCAGCAGGCCGACGCAGACGTTCTGCGCTCCCTTCAGGTACTGCTGCGCGATCCCGAAGAGCAGCAGCGTGTGCGCGAGCGACAGCACTTCCGGCGGCGGGTGCTTCTCCAGGAACAGCCCGAGCACCCAGCCCGGCGCGACGAGGTACACCAGGCCCGCCGCCGTCATCGCGGCCACCGACAGGGTGAGCGCCTGTCGTGCGATCCGGGTGACCTCGGGACGGTCGTGGCGGCTCACCGCCCGGCTGATCAGAATCGACGAGCCTTGGGACAGACCGATGTTCAGCTGGTACACGATGTAGACGAGCTGGTTCACCACGCTTTGCGCGGCCAGTGTCGCCGGGCCGAAGCTGCCCATGAGCACCGTCGCGACGGAGGTGATGCCGGCTTCGGAACCGTAGGTGAGGCTGATCGGGATCCCTAGGCGGAGGATTTCGCGCGCCGTCGGCAGTTCCCGGCGGCTGAAGCCCGCCGACAGCAGGGGCGCGAGATGGTCGTCGCGGCGCAGGATCAGCAGGAACGCGAAGCAGTTCAGGAACTGAACGATCGTGGTGGCCAGCCCGACGCCGGGGGCGCCGAGTTCCGGGAACCCGAACCAGCCGTAGCCGAATCCGCCGTCCAGCAGGATGTTGACGCCCACCGAGCCGATGGTCACCCACAGCAGGGACCCCGGACGGCGCATGCCGACGGCGAATTGGCGCAGCACGTTGAGCCACAGCATCGGGATCAGGCCGGGGGCGAGCGCGAGCATCGTCGGGCGGGCCAGTGCGAGCACGTCGGCGTCCTGGCCGAACCAGGCCAAGGCGTAGCCCAGTCCGATCAGGACCAGCGCGGCCAGCAGGCCGACCGCCGTCGCCACGAGGAAGGACGCGCGCACGGTGTCGCGGACCTCGGTGCGCGCCTGCTCGTCCAGCTGATCAGTGCCAGCACGGGTTTCGCCGCGGCCCGCCGCTGCGGCGACGAGGTTGCCGACCGCGGTGACGGTGCCCACGCACATTGTGCGGACCTGGTTGTACAGGGTGATCGCCAGTCCGCCCGCCGCGATCGCGCGCACGCTCATCCCGCCGAGCATCGCCAGGTCGGTCGTGGTCAGCGCGACCTGCGCGAGCTGGATCCCGGCGATCGGCACGGACACGGCGAGCAGCGGGCGGTACCAGGCCAGCCAGCGGGTCGGGGGCATTGCGCGGTCCTTCCTCGTGTTCACGACACCCACTGCAGTGCGTGGCCGACCTCAGTATGTCGCGTCAGCCGTTCCAGGACTCGCTCTTCGACGTCCGGCGCGAGCAGCCCGTGCTCGCGCAGCCATTCGTCGTCGTAGACGCTGTCCAGGTATTTCTCGCCCGCGTCGCACACCAGCACCACCGCGGTGCTGCCCGGCGGCAGTGCGTCGATCCGTTCCAGCGCAACGTGAATCGCGCCGCCCGCAGATCCGCCGACCATCAGGCCGGTGTGCCGGGCCAGCGCGCGTGCGGTCGCGAACGCGTCCACATCGGACGCCTGCACGCCCTCGTCGATCAGCTCCGGGCACACGTTCTTCCCGACCGGGAACCCCGCCGGGCTGCCGCTTCCGGTCTGCCGGTACGGGCCCGGCGGGGCGCCGAAGATGATCGAGCCGTCCGGTTCCACGGCGATCGTGCGCGCCGGGCAGCGCAGCCGGCGCAGCTCCCGGGCCGTGCCGCAGAGGGACCCGCCGGTGCCGATCGCGCCGATCAGCCAGTCGACCTGCCCGGCGTCGGCGAGCAGCTCCTTCGCCAGTTCGCGGTAGCCGCCGCCGTTTCCGGGATGGTTGTGCTGGTCGGGCCAGTAAGCCTCGCGGTCCGCCGCGACCAGCTCGGCGGCGACCCGGCGGCGTTCGACCGAGCGGAGCGTGCCGCTGCCGTCGTCGGCCACGTAGACGAGTTCCGCGCCGAGCGCTTTCATGGCGCGCAATTTGTCTTTGCTGGCATGGTGATCGACCACCGCGGTGAACCGGTATCCCCGTTCGAGCGCGGCGAGAGCCAGCCCCAGCCCGGTGTTGCCCGAGGTCGGTTCGACGATCCGGCCGCCCGGCCGCAGCCTGCCCTCGCGTTCCGCGTCGGCGATGATCTGCTCGGCCATGCGCACCTTCGCCGAACCGGTCGGATTGAACTGTTCGAGCTTGAGCAGCAGGCGAACGCCCGAGGCGGTCGTGCACAGCTCGAACAACGGCGTGCGCCCGATCAGCTCCGACACGTGCGAGACGATGCCGCGGCCGCGGCGCGGGATGAACTCGTTCACCGGCCCTCCCCCTCGATCCGCCAGCCCGCGCCGGGCAGGTCCAGCACGACCCGCGCGGGCAGCGGAAGGCCGTGGAAACGGGTTTCGTTCTTGTCCATCTGGTATCCGGCGGTGTTCGGGTACACGAGCAGGTCGCCGTGCGCGGGCGGCCGGGGGAACGGGATCTTCCGCCAGCTGAGCATGTCGTATTCGAGACAGCTCGAACCGCCCACGCAGGCCGCGACCGGTTCGCCGGGCCCGTCGCCGGGCCACAGCACCGGGTCGGGCAGGAACTCGCTGCCCTTCCACTGTTCGGAGACGCTCATGCTGAGCCCGGCCACGGTCACGATCCCGTAGCCGCCGCGTTCCTTGAAGCCCTGCACCGGGAAGACGGTGAACCCGGCCTGGTCCAGCAGCGCCCGCCCCGGTTCCAGCAGCAACTCCGTCCCGGTCCGGGCGAATTCGGCGGCGATCGTCGCCCCGCCGGGCACCGGGCTCGCCAGCACCTCGGCCAGCATCTCCGCGCCGGTCGGCGACTGGTGATAGGGATAGAAATGGGTGAACGTCTGTCCATTGTGGAACCAGGACGGCCGGTACTCCTCGGTGAACCGCGTCCAGTCCGCCGGTTCGAGATAGCTCGCCGCGAACCCGCCGCCGATCGAGACCGCCGCCGCGGGCAGCCCGAACTCCCGCGCCCGCAGGCATTGTGCGAGCGCCGCCGCGGCCATCCGCGCACGCGGCGCGACCTCGTATCCCCCGAGATGGAAGGAG
This sequence comes from Amycolatopsis sp. Poz14, assembly GCF_006704225.1. Taxonomy (NCBI): domain Bacteria; kingdom Bacillati; phylum Actinomycetota; class Actinomycetes; order Pseudonocardiales; family Pseudonocardiaceae; genus Amycolatopsis; species Amycolatopsis sp. Poz14. The sequence goes on along the minus strand of NZ_JACLHD010000001.1, from coordinate 3,979,853 downwards.
AATCCCTCCATCCGCACCGCGGAACCCGCGTCCGCGCACCGGTGCAGCGCCGCGGTCACCTCGTCCGGGGTGAGCCCGAACCGGCTTCCCGGCGCGGTGTCCGGCACCAGCCGCAGCAGGATCCGGACCGGCTCGGCGGAACGGCCGATCGCGAGCACCCGGTCCAGTTCGTCGAGCGCGTCGACCGCGACCAAGCTCCGGTGCCGGGCCGCCAGCCAGACGAGATCGCCGCTCTTCGCCGCCCCGGTGACCATGACGTCCTCGCCGCGCACGCCGCCCGCCAGCGCAGCCACCAGCTCGGGCACGCTGGCCACGTCGACGCCCGCCCCGGCGTTCGCGCATTCGGGCGCCCAGCACGCCGAACGGTTCGCCTTCTTGCCGAAATACACCTGCCCGGACACTCCCGCGGCGACGAGCGCGTCGGTGAACGCGGCAAGGTTGTCCGCGAACCGCCGCGGGTGCAGCACGTGGAACGGACCGCCCACTGCCCGGGCGATTTCGCCCAGCAGCACCGGGTCCTCTTGCGCCTGCCGGGCCCAGTCCGCCTGGCGGGCCGGCAGGGAGATCGTCGACGTCGTCAGCTCCACAGCCGCACCCGCGTCCCTCGGCCGGCCTCGATCGCACGGGTCGCCAGCGCGTGCGCGACCGGGATGTCGGTGATCACCATTCCGCTGCTGAAGGCGAACACGCGGTCCGACGGACGACGCCGTCCGGGTTTGCGCCCGGCGAGCACGTCCGGGAATTCCGCGTCGATGGTCGCCTTCCCTTCTCCGTCGTCGAAACGGGACCCGGTCACGCCGAGCTGGCCCTCGCTCGTCGCGAGCGCGTAGTCGGCGTCTCGCAGCGACGAGGAGTCGACTCCCTTGCTGGACACCGAAATGAGCAATCCACCCGGTTTCAGCCAGCTCGTCTTGACCTTCGGATGCGCGGCCCGCCCGGACGCCGCCACCGCGATGTCCGCCTCGGCGACGGCTTCCGGAACGTCGTCGACGATTTCGACCTCCCGGTCCGGGAAATACCGGTGAAACGCGTCCACGCAAGCCTGGATCCCTTCCGGCGCGGTACCGAAGAGCATCAGCCGTTCCAGGCCGGGCAGCGCGGTCTGCAGATACGGCAGGGTGAGCTGGCCCTGCACCCCGGTGCCGATCAGCAATGCCGACCGCGCGTCCGGTTTGGCGCATTCCTGCGCGATCAGCGCGGTGGTCGCCGGGGTCCGGGACGCTCCGACGCGGTCGCAGTCCATCAGCGCGAACGGCAGTCCGGTCGTGTCGTCGTACAGGCTGATCACCGTGTAGTACTTGTCCCGGTTGTCGTTTCCCTGCCGGTACGAGGTCTTGAATCCGACCTGCTGGGAATTCGCGTCGAATCCGAGCATCGAATAGGCGACCGCGTCCCGCGCCTGATCCGGCAGCGGCATCATGAGCTTCGTCGGACAGCGGGAATCCCCGGCCGCCAGCGCGAGATATCCTTGCCGTACCGCGGAAATCACGTCCTCCGGGCCCAGTGCCACGTCGGCCAGATCGCTGCGGGTGAACACGTGGAAATCGGGCTGCGTCATCTGAAAAATCCCTCACCATCGAAACGGGGAACCGTGCGCGTGGAAATCGGGTCTCCGGCCGGGAAGCGCATTCCCGGCGGTCCGCGGGCGGCTGCGCCGACCGCGTCGCAGCGACGGTAACCGACCCGTCACACTTAGGCAAGGCTCACCTAACTTTCTCCGGCTGTCGAAGTATCCTCCGGCACCGCGGGCCCAGCCCAGCCTGGGAAAACGGTCCGCCCCAGTACTCGCGTCGTGAAGCACCTCACACCGCTGCCTCGCCCGGCAAAACCGTTGCGGCACAAGAAAAGTGTTCAGATGCTGTCGGCGATCGCGACCGTCAGCACCCCGTTGGCGGCGTGCTGGACGGTTCCCTCCACCTCGTAGACCTCGCCGAGCAGGTCCGCGGTGATCACCTCGGCGGGCGACCCCGACGAATGCACCGTTCCCTCGTGCAGCACGACGATCCGGTCCGCGATCCGGGCCGCGAGCGACAGGTCGTGCACCACGGCGACCACCGCCGCGGGCTGGTCGCGGGCGAGCTCCCGGACGATCCGCAGCACCCGCAACTGGTTGCGCAGGTCGAGATTGCTCGTGGGCTCGTCGAGCAGCAGCACGTCGGGTCTGCGCGTCATCGCCTGCGCCAGGCCGACCATCTGGCGCTGCCCTCCGGAGAGATCGGACAGCCGCCGGGTGGCGAGCCCGTCCAGGCCGAGCGTCAGCAGGGTCGCCGCCACTCGGTCGTCGTGGTCCCGTCTGCCGCCGCCCAGCTTCCGGGCGACCAGCACCGCCTCGAAGACCGTCAGCGAGCTCGGCGGCGGCGGATCCTGGGGCAGGTAAAGGATTCCGCCGCCGTCCGGGCGTGCGGCCGCGTCGCGCCCGGACAGCCGGACTCTCCCCCGGACCCGGTGGAACCCCGCGACGCACCGCAGCAACGTCGACTTCCCCGAACCGTTGGGCCCGACGATCGCGGTCACCTCCGGCGCCCGCACCTCGGGCAGCGTCACCTCGCGCAGCACCGGAGTGCGCCCGTAGCCGAACGCGAGCCGTTCGACGTGCAGGGTCAGGTCCACAGCGTCCTCCTGCGGGACAGGATCAGCCCGAGAAAGACCGGCACCCCGACGATCGAGGTGACGATCCCGACCGGGACGAGCACGCCGGGCACGAGCAGTTTCGCCACCAGCGACGACGCGCACAGCAGAAAGGCCCCGCCGAACAGGGACGCGGTGCCGAAATAGCGCTGGTCCTCCCCCACCAGCATCCGCGCGATGTGCGGGCCGACCAGCCCGACGAACCCGATGCTGCCCGCGATCGACACCGCCGTCGCCGCGACGAGGGAAATCCCCGCCAGCACCACGATCCGCACCCGCTCGACCCGCACGCCCAGCGCCCGCGCCCGGTCGTCGCCGAGCCGCATCGCGGTCAGTTTCCAGGAAGCCCGCAGCACCAGCGGAACCGCGACGAGCACGACGACCGCGAGCATCCCGACCTGCGGCCAGGTCGCCCGGCTCAGGCTGCCCAGCGTCCAGAACACGACCTGCTGCAGCTGCGCTTCCGACGCCACGTACTGCATCAGCGACAGCAGCGCGGTGAACAGGAACACCATCGCGATCCCCAGCAGCACCATGGTTTCCGTGTGCGGGCCGCGCACCACGCTGAACGCGATGATCACCGCGCTGGTCAGCATCGCGAAAATCCACGCCATCCCGGCCGTGCCGACCAGCCCGAGAACCGGGATCGCCGACACGCCCGCCACCAGGCTCAGCGCCGCCCCGAAACTCGCCGCGGCCGACACCCCGAGCGTGAACGGCTCGGCCAGCGGATTGTTCAGCACGGTCTGCATCTCCGCCCCGGCCAGCGACAACGCCGCGCCGACGAGAATGGCCGTCGCCGTCATCGGCATCCGGAGGTGCCAGACGATCTCCGTGTCCATCGCCGGCGCGTCCCACGGCGTGAAGATCGCCCGCACCGTGTCCCCGATTCCGAGCGCCTCGCCGCCGACCGCGATGTCCGCCACGGCCACGGCAATCGTCAGCAGCACCAACGCCGTCACGGTCAGCCGTTTGCGCCGGGCCCGGCCGCGGTGTGCGTCGACGACCTCCGCGACGCGGACTTCCGGGCTCGCCAGTTCAGCCTGAGCCGTCACGGCAGCTCCGTCCAGAACGTGCCCTGGTACGGGACCGGCAGGAATTTCGCGTGCAGCTCACGGATCGTCGCGTCGGGATCGACGTCCTGGAACAGGTCCGGGTGAAGCCACTTGGCGAACCACTCCACAGCAAGGAAGTTGTACGGCGAATCGTAGAAGTGGTGCCACGCCGCGTACGTCCGATGCTCGCGAACCGCTTTCAGCTGCGGGAATCCCGCCTGTTTCCGGACGATCGACTGCAACTGGGCCTTCGCGTCCTCCGGCTTCTCGGCATACCCGAGCGACACGAACGAACCCGCCTTCGCCGGGGTGCCGGGCGCCCAGTCCGCACCGGTCGCGATGACGACGTCCGGGTTCCGGCTCAAGACCGTCTCCGGCGAAACCGTCCCCTGCCGCGTTTTCAGCACGTCGTCGGCCAGATTCGCCCCGCCCGCGAAGGTGACGATCTTGGCGAGATTGGACTTCGCGAAGCTGGAACAGCAGTCGAAATACCCCGGCGCACGCCACAGGAACGTCGGCGTCGGCGGCTGGTGCGCACTGTCCAGCCGCGACCGGACCCGATCTATGGCCGACTGGTAATAAGCCGCGAACGCGTCCGCCCGGGCGGTCCGGCCGGTCAGCTTGCCCATCAACCGCACCGACGGGACCGTGTTCCCGAGCGGATTCTCGAAGTAGTCGACCACGACGGTCGGAACGCCGACCCGGTCGAGCTTGTCCACGACGCCCGAATCCTGCGCCGCCTTGAAGTTCGCCGCGCTGATCACGAACACGTCCGGCCGGAGCCGGAGCGCCGCCTCGACCGAGAACGACCCGTCGTACACCTGCCCGGTGCGCTGGATCCGGTCGAGCCCGGGGAACGCCTTCCGGTACTGCTGCCAGGAATCGGGATCGTTCTGCTCCAGGTCGTTCGGCAACCCGACGATCCCCCGCAGCGGATCCTCCTTGTCCAGCAACGCGGTCGTGTACAGCATCCGCGCCCCGTCGAGCAGAATCCGCTTCGCCGGCACCGGAACCTCGACCTGCCGCCCCAGCACGTCGGTGAGCGGCTGTTTGGCAGCACCGGCGTCCGCGCCTTGCGGCGCCGAACACGCCCCGGCCGCCAGGACCGCCGCCAGCAGGACTGCGCCCGGCCGGAGCCGTTCCGGGCGTCGACGGAGCCAGGTCAGGAAGTTAGGCATGCCTTACCTTAACAGTGGACCCGCCGTGCGCAATGCCCTGACCGAATCGCCCCGATTCGGCCGGATTCATCCATGCGGAAACGAGAATGTGTCCCGCCCGATTCCGTGCGGACCAGAAGAACTGCGTTTCAGCGGGCTTGCTCGGGAGACCACTGCAGCAGGAACCGCAGCGCCTCTTCACTCGCCGAACCCGGTTCCGCGGTATAGGCGACCAGCAGCTGCTCCGGATGAGTGTCCACTGTGAACTGCTGCACGTCGAGTTCGAGTTTCCCGGCGACCGGATGGCGATAGACCTTCGACAGCGCACGCGGCCCGCGCACCTGGTGATCCGCCCACCACCGCCGGAAATCCGGGTCCCGCACGCTAAGCTCGCCGACCAGCGCGCTCAACGCGGGATCGTGCGGCGTGCGGCCGGCTTCCATCCGCAGCACCGAAACGCACTCGCGCGCGGCCCGCGGCCAATCGGCGTACAGCGACCGGAACGATTCGTCCACAAAGGTCAGTCGGATCAAATTCCGCTCAGCCACCGGCAATTTCTCGAAGTCAGTGAGCAAGGCGGCGCTTCCGCGGTTCCAGGCCAGCACGTCCATCCGGCGGTGCAGCACCATGGCCGGAACGTCGCGCATCGTGTCCAGCAACTGCCGCAGCCGGGGCGCGACCTCGGGCCGGGCCGGTTGCCGCGGGGAGACCGGCGCGACGTCGGCGACCGTGAAGAGGTACGCGCGTTCGTCCGGCGCGAGTTGCAGGGCATCGGCCAGCGCGTCGAGCACCGACCGGGAAACGCGGTTCGTGCGGCCCTGTTCGAGCCGCACGACGTAGTCGATGCTGAGGTGTGCGAGCTGAGCCAGCTCCTCGCGCCGCAACCCGGGGACGCGCCGCCGCCGTCCGTCGTCCGGATACCCTGCCTGCCGCGGATCGAGCGCCGCCCGGCGGGCGCGCAGGAAGTCGCCCAGTTCGCTTGCCATGCCACCAGTGTGCCGTGCGGGCGGGGCCGCTTGCCTGGTACTGGGATGCATAGGCAGCACTGTCCCTGGTTCGGCCCCTGGACCGCGCCGAAGCTGGAGACATGCGAAACGACATCTCCTTCCTCAGCAACAACCTCCGCATCGCCGCCCACCTCTATCTCCCCGACGCCCCCGGCCCGCATCCCGCGCTGGTCGTCGGGCACCCGGGCACCGGTGTCAAGGAACAGACCGCGGGCTCGTACGCCGAACTGATGGCCGCGCAGGGCTACGCCGCTCTCGCCTTCGACGCCGCTTACCAGGGCGAAAGCGAGGGCCTGCCGCGCGGACTTGAAGACCCCGCTCAGCGAGTCGAGGACTTCAAAGCCGCAGTCGGCTACCTGACCGGCCGCGAGGACATCGACCCCGCCCGGATCGGATTGCTCGGCATCTGCGCGTCCGGCGGCTACTCGCTGACCGCCGCCTCCACCGACCGCCGAGTGCGAGCCGTCGCCACGGTCAGCGCCGCCGACGTCTCCCGCCAGCTGCGCCTCGGCGCCGACGGAACCCAGGACCCGGCGGTGTTCGACGCGATGCTGACCGCTTCCCGCACCGCGCCCGGCGGCCTGCCGGTCTTCCCCGCGAACGAACAGGAAGCCCGCGCCGCCGGCCAGCACGCCTACGAAGGCTGGGAGTACTACTGCACCCCGCGCGGCGCGCACCCCCGCTCCGCCAAGACGCTGACCTGGGACAGCATCGACCGGCTCGCGTTCTTCGACGCGTTCGCACCGCTCTCGCTGCTCGGGCCGCGGCCGCTGCTGATGATCGTCGGCGACCGCGCCGAGACCGGGTGGATGAGCATCGAGGCGTTCCAGCGGGCGACTGGTCCGAAGGAGATGTTCCGCGTCCCCGGAGCGTCCCATGTGGACCTTTACGACCGCCCGGCGGCGGTCGGCCCGGCGGCGGAGAAGCTGGCCGAGTTCTTCGGCAAGCACCTGTGACCGTTGGGCGGCTTGGTCTCTACTGTCCGGCGCTCCCGGAAACAGTGTCGAGCGGACGCTCGAAGAAGGTCTCCAGGACGACGATCGCCTGGGTGCTCGTGACTCCGTCGATCGCGTAGAGGCGACGAAGCGATGCCTGCAGCTCCTCCGTAGTCGACGTGCGGATCTTCACCAGCAGAGCCGCCGGGCCCGCGATGACGTGCGCCTCGACGACCTCGGGGAGCGCCTCGATCGCTTCGCTCGTCGGCGAGTCACCCATCCAGGCATTGGCCTCCACCAGCACGAAGGCCGCCACTCCCCGGCCGACCGCCGCCGGATCGACGTCGACGGTGGTCCGCCGGATGACGCCCTGTTCGCGCAGCTTCCGCACCCGCTCGTGCGCGGCGCCCGCGGACAATCCCACGGCCTGCCCCAGCGCGGCATAGGCCTGGGTGGCGTCGCGCTGCAGCTCGGCGAGGAGTTTGCGATCCAAGTCATCCACTCCTTGACGATACCAGGTTCAGCAAGACAAGCTCTCAACGAGATGACATTCAGAACCTGGGGGTAATCAGTGGACCTGGTCAAGACTGAGTTCGCAGTGCTGGACGAGCGGTTCGCGCGCTGCAACGGGGACGAGTGGATGCAGCGCCTGCACACCGGATGCCGCTGGACCGAGGGACCGGTCTATTTCCCGGCCGGCCGATACCTCGTGTTCAGCGACATCCCGAACGACCGGACCTTGCGCTGGGACGAAACCACCGGCCAGGTCGGCGTGTTCCGGCAGCCCTCGGGCTACGCCAACGGCCACACCAGAGACCGCGCGGGGCGGCTGGTCAGCTGCGAGCAGGGCCACCGCCGCGTCACGCGCACCGAACCGGACGGCAGCGTGACCGTACTCGCGGAGCACTATCGCGGCCGACGGCTCAACAGCCCTAACGACGTCGTCGAACGATCCGACGGATCCATCTGGTTCACCGACCCGAGCTACGGCATCGACAGCGATTACGAGGGCTACCAAGCAGAAAGCGAGATCGGTGCCTGCCACGTCTACCGAGTCGACCCGGCGGACGGAGAGGTCCGGATCGTCGCAGATGACTTCGAACGCCCCAACGGACTGGCCTTCTCCGCGGACGAGAGCAAGCTGTACATCGCGGACACGCGGCAAAATCCCAGCCACATCAGGGTTTTCGACGTCACCGACAACGGCAAGCTCACCGGCGGCGAGGTATTCGGCACTTCCGACAACGGCGGCTTCGACGGGCTCAGGGTGGACACCGCAGGACGAGTCTGGGCAGCCGCCCACGACGGACTGCACTGTTTCGCTCCCGATGGCACCCGCATCGGCAAGCTGCTGGTGCCGGAGATCTGCTCGAACCTGACCTTCGGCGGAGCGCGCCGCAACGAACTGTTCATCACCGCGTCCAGTTCGGTCTACACCTTGCGCGTCAACTTCAACGGGGTTCGCTGACCGGAATCGCCCACCCGGCAACTTGATCGCGAACGGCTTCGGCCTGAGGCGGGGACGGTCGACTCCGGTCAACGCACTCTCGCTTGTTCCCCGTGCGACGAGACGCTCACCGCTATGCTCGGGAGCCACAGGAGGGGACGGGATGGCGGTCAGACTCCGGGTTTCGCCCGGCAAGCGCGGAGCTCACCGGAGCATCGAGTCGGCACTGCGCAGTGCCGCCGGGCGGCGGGGGTCGTGCGTTGTCGAGGTGGATCCGGGGCGTTATCCGGAAAGCCTGTTCGTGCAGGGGGACGTGCGGATCGCCGCGCGGCAGCCCGGGACGGTGGAGATCTGCCCGCCGACCGGTGCGGGCGTCGTAGCCTCGGGCACCGTCCGGCTGGAGGGCCTCGTGCTCCGGGCGCGGGACAACGACGTGGCCCGTTGTGCTGCCGGCACCCTCGCGATCAGCGCGTGCACCCTCGTCGCGCACGGGGACACCGCCGCGTTGCACGGGCCGCCCGGCAGTTCGGTCACGGTGACGGACACCGAGTTGCAGTACGGCCGCGCACTCTTCACCGGTTCGCACGCCCTGCTCGAACGCTGCGTGTTCACCGACTCCGCCAACACCGGGCTGTGGGCCACCGCCGGCGCCGACGTCACCGTGCGCGACAGCCGATTCGACCGGTGCCGGGTCCACGGCCTGCTCTCCCGCGGTTCCCGCGTCACCGTGACCGGCTGCCGGTTCACCAGCACCGGCGACGCCGCGGTCGCCGCGGACCAGAACGGGAGCCTCGACGTCGCCGACTGCCGTATCGAAGCCGCCCAGACCACCGGCATTCGCTACGCCCAGGGGGCCCGCGGCACGATCACCGGCACGCACGTCGGCCCGACCGACACCGGGCTGGTGGTCGCCGACGGCGCCGACCCGCTCGTGCGCGGATGCACCTTCGAAAACCCCCGGGTGGCCGGAATCGATGTGAACACCCGCGGGGCCGGACGGTTCGAGAACGTCACGGTCCGGCAGGCGCGGAAGTTCGGCATGTTCGTGGCCACCCAGGGCACGCCGGTCCTGAGCGGCTGTCGCTTCGACGGCGGCAACATCGGGATCTACGTCGAGAACGCGCGCCTGGTCGCCGCCGACACCGTCATCGAGGGGTTGGACAACACCGCCGTGCGGTTCGCGGGCCAGGGGAATTCCGAACTGACCCGGCTGCACGTCGCGCGCTGCCCCGTCGCGGTCGAGGCCAACGGAACCGCCGACGTTCAAGTCACCGACGCACGAGTGCGCGACTTCGAGCTCGTGGGAATGCTCGGGCACGAGAATTCGTCGATGCGCGCCGCGAACTGCAGTGTGTCCGGCGGCCAGATCGCGTTCAGCGCGAGCAGCAGCGCCCATCTGGACCTGCACGACTGCGAGGCCAGCGACACCGAACTCAGTGGCGGGGCCGTGTTGGGCAAGGCGACGCTGACCGCACGGCGACTCACTGTTTCCGGGTCGCCGTCCATGGGCGTCTTCGTCGCGGAGAAGGCCAACCTGGTTCTCGACGACAGCGTCTTCACCGGCACGACGACCGCCGGCCTGAATTTGCACGGCGCGACGGCTCTCGTCCGCAACGTCGACGTCAACGGGTCCGAGGGCTGCGCCGTGCACCACAACGGCAGCGCCGTGCTGAAAGAGTTCCGCTCGCCGCTGCGGGTGATCGAGGTCGAGCCGAAGCCCGAGCCACCGCAGATCGTGCACAATTACCACGGCCCGGTCATCCACGGGGACGTCGTCCAGTCCGTGCTCACCTGGGGCAACACCGTCGTCCAGCAAGCGACACCCGACCACCGCACCTGACCGGGAGGAAACCCGTGCCCACCGAAGAACACCATCACCACGGCCCGGTCATCCACGGCGGCGTGCACAATTCGCAGCTGGCGTGGAACAACCGGAACGTCACGCAGAACCTCGCGCACACCGAGCAAGTGGCGCCCGGGTTCGAAACCGTCGCCGAGGTCGTCGCCGAGGTCAAGCGGCAACTCGGCAGCCTCGGGCTGCCCGAAGCGGACGCCCGCGACGCCCGCGAAACCGCCGACGCCGTCCTCGCCGAGGTGGTCAAGCCGGAGCCGGACCGAGGCATCGTCCGCAAGGGCCTCACCGCGTTGAAGGGCCTGCTGGCCCAGCTCGCGATGGGCCTGCTCACCGGAGCACACGAGGGCGCCGTCGAAACCGGCAAGAAGCTGGTGCACGCACTCAGCCAGCTGCCTCTCTGAGGTTCGCCTCCCCGCCCTTCACGGTCTACAGTGGACGGTCAGAAGCCCGGTGCCTTGCCAGGATTCATGATCCCGCGCGGATCAAGCGCCGTCTGGAACGTCTCGTCGGCGGCCCGCCACACCCGCGGGCGCGCTCGGCAGCCGGATAGGCCAGCCGCCGGACTTCGAGAAGCTGAGCCGCCTCGACGCGGACCGCGGCTTCCTTCGCGTCGGCCGGATCGAGCTGGGCGATGAGCATGGCCTGGGTCCTTCTTCGCCTACCGGGTTTCGCCGAAGATCCGCCGGTAAGCGCCAGGCGTGGTTCCGAGCCGTGCCCGGAAGTGGCGGCGCAGGTTGACCGCCGAGGCGAGCCCGACCCGGTTGGCGATGGTCTCCACCGGAAGGGCGGTCTGTTCCAGCAGCACCCGTGCCGCGTCGAGGCGCTGGCCGAGCAGCCACTGTCCCGGGCTGGTGCCGAGTTGCTCGGTGAACCGCCTGGCGAGCGTCCGGTTCGACAGCCCGGCCCGTCCGGCGAGCCGGGCCACGGTCAGTTCGGTGTCGAGCTGAGTGGTGGCCCACTGCAGCAGCGGGGCCAACGACTCGTCGGCTCTCGGCGGGGCGGGCTGCGCGGCGTACTGGAGCTGGCTGCCGTCCCGATGCGGCGGCAGCACCATGTTCCGGGCGATCCGGGCGGCGTGTGCCGCGCCGTGGTCCGCACGGACGAGGTGCAGCAACAGGTCGATCCCCGCCCCGGTTCCGGCGCTGGTCGCCACGTCGCCGTGGTCCACGTAGAGCACGTCCGGGTCAACCGTCACCTCGGGGAAAGCGGCGGCGAGCCGGTCGGTTTGGCGCCAGTGGGTGGTCGCGCGGCGTCCGTCGAGCAGTCCGGTCCAGGCGAGGACGAACGCCCCCGTGCAGATGGCCGCGATCCTCGCCCCTCGCCGGTGAGCGGCCCGCAGCGCCTCGGTGACGGCCGACGGCACCGGTGCGTCGGCCGGCTGCCAGCCGGGGATGATCACGGTGTCCGCCTCCTGCAGGGCCTCGAGCCCGCAGTCGACGAGCATCGTGTAACCGGCGGTGGTCCGCAGCGGACCGGGACACTCGGCGCAGATCCGGAAGTCGTAGCGGGCAGGCACGTCCTCCCAGGCGGTGCCGAAGACCTCGGCGGCACACGCGAGTTCGAAGGGCGACTGGGGCGCGTTGAGCAGGGCTGCCACCCGATGACGGGCCATGGCAGGAATATACCCAAGGATGTCATTTTGGACTCTCGGCATCGAAGCCAGCCCCCGGTCACAGTGGTCGGATGAGCGAAGCCAGTGGAACAGGCGTGTCGCGGACCGAGGTCCAGGTTGACGGTGCAGCGGCCAGCTACTTGACCGCGGGGCGGGACGGCCCGGTGGTGCTGCTGCTGCACGGGACTACGACTCCTGGCCGGCACCCCACGTGGCACGGTTCCGGGACCCGGCGGTCGCAGCGGCCGTCACCGCCGACGAACTCCTCGCCGCCCGCCGGCAGGCCGTGGCCTCGGCACTGGCAGACGCCGCCACCGAACAGCTGATCGCCGAGTATCTGGATCCGTGGACGAACCCCCGGGTCCGCCGCTCCTGGCTGACGATGGCGGGCGCGGCCGACAACCGCTACACCCTCGATCTCGTCCCCGCGCTGCGCCGGTCCACGACGCCCAAACTGCTGATCTGGGGCGCGGACGACAGCTTCGAAAAAGTGGAGTACGCCGAGAAATTCGCCTTGGAGATCCCGCGAACCACGCTCGTGCGCATCCCGCGAGCGGACCACATCCCCACGGAAAACGCCCCTGGCCAAATCGCCAAAGCCCTCGCCGATTTCTTCACAACGTAGCCGTCATTGCGACGCAGTAAGCGTCCACCTACGGTCGGCGACGGTCCAGCGGCGGGCCGGGTCGCGGTGCATAGCGGTCAGTGCCCGGCCGAGGGCGGGGTCCATCGCCGCGATCAGCCAGTCGGTCCGGTCCCAGGTGCGAATCAACGCCCGCCACACCATCGAACTCGACGCCAGCCACGCGTCGCTGGCATCCCAGCCCAGCCCCATCGCCGACCTGATCGACACCGCCGCCCGCGCCTGACCGGCGTCGCCCTTTCCGAGGTGTCGGCAAACGAGCGTTTGCCGACACCGCCCTGCTGCTGGAGAACTCCTGCAGCAGGGCCCATGGCCACTGGACCAGAAAAGTGTTCCAGACAGTCAGCACCGGCGGCCGGGTCATTCCAGGCCGACGAACATCGTCTCGTGCAGGCGGCCGACGTGGGCGCGCACGACGCGGGCCGCCGTTTCCGGGCGGCCGGCTTCCAGCGCGTCCACCAGTCTCGCGTGCTCCCGGTTGGACTCGCGCAGTTTCGGCATCGGGTACGGCAGGTAAAACCGGTGCAGTTCCCTCAGCACGACCTCGTACTGCCGCACTGCCGCGGCCGGCCCCGGCACCGCCACCGCGCGGTGGAACTCCGTGTCCAGTTCGTGAAACTCGGCCCAGCCGGCTGCATCGCGCATCCGGGCCACCAGCTCCCGCAGGCGCGGGACGTCCGGCGACCGAGTGGCCGCCAGCTGCGCCAGCCCGGACTCCAGCACCAGCCGGTGGTCGATCAGCTCCCGCACCTCGGCGGCCGACGCCCGGTACGCGCCCACCTCCCGCACCCGCCGCACCGGCGGGTGCTCGGCCACCAGCGTGCCGCCGCCCCGGCCGCGACGGCGTTCGATCACGCCGTCCTCGGCCAGGGATTCCAGTGCCCGCCGCACGGTGATCTCCGCGACGTCCAGCGCCCGCGCGATCTCCGCGTTCGACGGCAGCCGCTCCCCCGGCGCCAGCAGGCCCAGCTCCACCGCGAGCGCGATCCGCGCGCGCACGGTGTCCAAAGCGGACAGCCGCCGGATCCCGGTCACCGCGGGGGAATTGAGGTCTGCCGTGGTCATGCGACGACCGTACCGCACAAAGTGCTCATGATGAGCACTCTTGTTTAAGTGTTCAAGATGGTCTATTTTCCGTCCATGCCGCGACCACTGCCGATCGCCCTCGCCCAGGCGCCGCCCCGGCCCGCCGGAACCCCCGGGTTCGCCGGCGAGGTCGAGTCCCTGCTGAACCGGTTCCCGGGCACCCGCCTGGCCGCCTTCCCCGAACTGCACCTCTGCGGCGTCGACGGCGAAGGCGACGACCGCACCCGGCAGCTCCGCGAAACCGCCGAACCGCTGCACGGCCCCCGGACCCGGGAACTCGCCGAACTGGCCGGGGATCTCGGGATCTGGCTCGCGCCCGGCACGGTGTGCGAAGCCGGCGACCGCGGCGAACTGTTCAACACCGCCCTGCTCTTCTCCCCCGGCGGCGAACTGGCCGGCTGGTACCGCAAGATTTTCCCCTGGCGCCCCCACGAGCCGTACGACCCCGGCGACCGTTTCGTCGTCGCCGACCTGCCCGGCACCGGCCGCATCGGCTTCTCGATCTGTTACGACGCTTGGTTTCCCGAAGTCGCCCGGCACCTCGCCTGGATGGGCGCCGAGATAGTGCTCAACCCCGTCCAGACGACCACTCCGGACCGCGCGCAGGAACTCGTGCTCGCCCGGGCGAACGCCATCGTCAACCAGGTCTTCGTCGCGAGCGTGAACACCGCCGGGCCGTTCGGCCGCGGCGACAGCGTCCTCGTCGGGCCCGAGGGCGAGGTTCTCGCCGCGTTGCCCGGCGAAGCCGAAGGCGTCCTGGCGCACACGATCGACCTCGACGACGTGCCCCGCGTCCGCCGCGAGGGCACCGCCGGAACCAACCGGATGTGGGCGCAGTTCCGCCCCGCCGACGCCCCTGTGCACCTGCCGCTCTACCAGGGCCGGATCGACCCGGGCCGCTGGAGCCCCCGAGGAGAAGACGACCGATGACCGCCACGTCCACCGCCCCGGCCGCGCTGCGGCGCCGGCTCGGCCTTCCCGGCGTCGTCCTGTTCGGCCTCGCCTACATGGCCCCGCTGATCGTGCTCGGCACGTTCGGCATCGTCGCCGCGACCACCGCGGGCACCGTGCCTTCCGCCTACCTGCTCGCCCTCGTCGCGATGCTGTTCACCGCCGCGAGCTACGGGAAAATGGCGGCCGCGCACCCGGTCGCCGGCTCGGCCTACACCTACGTCCGGAAAGCCATCGACGCGCGCGCCGGTTTCCTCGTCGGCTGGGCGGTGCTGCTCGACTACTTCTTCCTGCCGATGGTGATCTGGCTGATCGGCGGCGCCTACCTGTCGGCGGAGTTCCCCGGAGTGCCGCGCTGGGTCTGGCTGATCGCTTTCATCGTCCTGACGACGCTGCTCAACGTGCTGGGCATCAAAGTCGCCGAAAAAGCCAACTTCGTGCTGATGGCGTTCCAGCTGCTGGTGATCGGCTTCTTCGTCGCGCTGTCGATCAGGCATGTGCTGCACGCCGGCGAGGCGCTAGCGAGCACGCAGCCGTTCTTCCACGCGGGCAGCACGCTGGGCACGATCTCCGGCGGCGCCGCGCTGGCGACGTACTCGTTCCTCGGCTTCGACGCCGTGACGACGCTGACCGAGGAAACCACCGAACCGCAGCGGACGATCCCCCGCGCGATCCTGCTCACCGCGCTGATCGGCGGCGGGATCTTCGTGGCCCTCGCCTATTTCACCCAGCTGGCCCACCCGGGCAGCGCGTTCGCCGACGAATCCTCGGCAGCCTTCGAAATCGCCACCACGATCGGCGGCGACCTTTTCGCGTCGGTCTTCCTGGCCGGTCTGGTGGTCGCGCAGTTCGCGTCCGGGATCGCGGCACAAGCCAGCGCGTCGCGGCTGATGTTCGCCATGGGCCGCGACGGCGTGCTGCCGCGCGTTTTCGGCAAACTCCACCCGCGGTTCGCGACACCGGCCTTCGGCATCCTGCTCACCGGAGCGGTCGGGCTGGCAGCGCTGGCACTGGACGTGAGCACGTCGACCTCGTTCATCAACTTCGGCGCGTTCACCGCGTTCACGTTCGTCAACCTCAGCGTGCTCGCGACCTGGCTGCGCGACCGCACCGGAAAGCGAGCGCTGACCTGGCTGGTCTTCCCGCTGATCGGCGTCGTGGTGGACCTGTGGCTGCTGGTCAACCTGGACGGCATCGCGCTGGTCTTCGGCCTGGTGTAGCTGGGCATCGGAATCGTGGTGCTGGCCGCGATCACCCGCGGATTCCGCCGTCCACCGCCGGAGATGACCTTCGACGAGTAGCCCGGAAACGTTGGCCCTTCCTGGGAAACACGTTCCGCGTTCGCTGCGACGGCGTTGGTCGGGTGGGCGCGCCGTTGCCGTTGCCGTTGAGCTGCTGCGCACGCCTCTAGCGACGATGAGGGCGTCGCTGGACGTCGCGATCGCCAAGCCCCATTCAGCCGCTTCGACAATCGCGCTCACGGACCGGCTGCGTCCCCAGCTGGATCGAGTCGATCACCTGCTCGACGGATTTCTCGTGCTGGCCAGAGCGCAACACGGGGCGCTGGCCGATGCTGACCGGGTCGACCTCGGCGAACTCGTCGACGCGGCACGGCGCGAACGTTTCGCCGACATTCGCGAGAAAGGCTTGACCGTGACGGTGGACCTGCCCCCGGCGACGACGGCCCAGGGCAGCCCGGCCCTGCTCGCGCGGTTGGTGGACAACGTCATCGACAACGCCGTAGCGCACAACGAGCAAGGCGGCTGGATCGAGGTCACCGGGTCCGCGACCGAGGAGGAGACCGTGCTGGCCGTCGAGACCGGCGGACGCGTCCTCGACCAACGAGAGGTCGACCGGCTGGCCCAGCCCTTCGAACGGCTGGGCGAGGAACGCACCGGCTCCTCAGGACTCGGCCTGTCGATCGTGGCCGCCGTCGCCGCCGCCCACCGCGGCCGGCTCGCGCTGTTCGCCCGTCCCGAAGGCGGCCTGCGCGTGACGATCACCCTGCCGGCCGTGAAGACGCCGGTCCCGGCATGAGGATCCTCGTCGTCGAAGACGACCGCGCCCTCGCCGAGGTCGTCGCGGAGGGGCTCCGGGACCAAGGAATGGCGGTCGACCTCGCCGGCGACGGACTGACTGCCTCCGCCAAACTCGAACTCACCGCGCACGACGTCGTCGTCCTGGACCGAGACCTGCCCGGTCTCCACGGCGACACGCTGTGCCAGATGATCACCGAACGGGCGGACCGGCCGATGGTGCTGATGCTGACCGCGGCGAGCGCGCCCGGCGACCGGGTCAGCGGGCTGACTCTGGGCGCCGACGACTACCTCTCCAAGCCCTTCCACTTCCCGGAGCTGATCCTGCGCATCCAGGCGCTCGCCCGTCGCAAACCGCACGCACGTCCCCGAACCCTGCGCACGGCAGGGATCGAGCTGGACCCGGTACGCCGCACCGTCGTACGCGACGGACGACAACTCAGCCTCTCGGTGAAGGAGTTCGCGGTTCTCGAAGCGCTGCTGCGGGCGAGTCCCGGTTTCCTGAGCGCCGAGACCCTGCTCGAACAGGTGTGGGACGAGAACGCCGACCCGTTCACCAACACCGTCACGGTCACGGTCGGCCGGCTGCGGCGCAAGCTCGGCAACCCGCCGATCATCACCACGACCCCGGGAATCGGCTATCGGATCGCCTAGCCGGCCGACCCGCGAGGGCACGCGGCGGAATAATTCGATCTTTGCATCTCCATTTGCCGAACTGGGCGATCCACATATCCATCTCGGCGCTGTGAGACGTTGACTCGCGTTTCTCCCCATTTCCTCGGCGGGACTGAAAACTAATGGTGGAGTCGGGTACGCGACTGCCCCTTTTCGAGCGCGGGCGGCAGTGATGTCGCGGGGTCAATCGTCGGCTGCGACGAGGAGAGTGAGCGACGCCGCGGGCCGGTCGATGACGACGAGTTCGTGGTAGTCGATATGGATCGGGCCATAGTCGTGGAGCGCGTCCTCCGCAAGCTGTCCCAACAGGTATGTGCTGGTCGCCTTGCGGATCGGGCGGTAGATCTCCTGGCGCAGGCGTGCTTCGAGCGGCTCTGGGACGTTCCCGTGCTGGCTGGCCCAGGAGCGGATGACGCCGACTGCCGTCGCGGCATCGACCGTCTCGTAGTCGTCCGGGGTGATGCGATGAAGCCACCACTGGCCATGGCGCGGCCAGTCTTGAACGCCGGCACCGTCGTACGTGTCCCGAAACTGAGGGTGTGCGATCAAGGCCGCTAGTACATCTCGGTCCTGCGGCGCCTCGGCCGGCAACTGGAAATGCTTGGCATCAACCCAGCGGTAGCCATGATGGGATCCCTCGCCGAAGTCGAAGTCCCGGAAGTTGATGAAGAGACTGACCAGATGGACGAGGGCGGACATCGATTCCATGCTCGTCATCGTAGGTCGCGCCGTGTCCTCGATCCGCCGGAGCGAGCGACCCGGATACGACGTCGCGGACAACGGCGGTGTCGGTTTCCTTGGCCGCGTTCGCGCGCCCGCGCCACCAGGCGGCGGAACTGGCCGTGGTCCACGTCTTCGTCGTCGACGGCTAGGACACAGCTGCGGCTGGCGCGGTCCAGAACCGCATTGCCGTTCTCCCGCAACACTGTCCGCAGCCGCGACAAGTAGCTGTAAAGCGCGGCATGCGCGCGCAACGGCGGCGTGCCGTCCCACACTCGATCGATCAGCTCGCCGGCCGACACACTGATCCTTGGTGTTGGCCTGGGGAAGGATGTGTTTGTGTCTGGTTCGTCGAAGTATCCGCAAGAGTTCCAGCGGGATGCGGTGGCGTTGGTGAGGTCGTCGGCTCGTCCGTTGGCGCAGGTGGCTCGCGAGCTGGGATGAAGCACGAGACGTTGCGGGCGGAGCGGGAGCTGCGCGATGCAGCTGTGCGCCAGCGACTCTCCGGTGCGAAAGTTCGGCCGTTGGCGGAGATGTTCGAAATACCGCTCCAGCTCTCGAGCACCTCCACGGGCGCCTCAACGACGGTCATGAAATCAGGCTTACTCGAACAATCCCTTGGGTTACCAGCGCTGTGCTCGTTTCCAGTGCTTCCGCGAGGCCTCGCGTCAAGATCGTTTCCGAGGCTGTTTCCGCAGGTCATACCCTATAAAAGGGAAGTCAGAGTGAGCCGGGTCGGGCCCGAACCGACGGCCAAGGGATTATGAGTCCTCCTGGGCCGAACGATGTGCTGACCTGCGAAAACGCAGGTCAGCGGTGAGCATCAGCAGCAAAATCCCTTGGGTTTGGAGAGACCCCCTCCCGTACTGTGCCAGCTTCCGGTAAACCGTGGCGCGGCCCATGCCGAGTTGCTCGGCGGTCCGCACCACCGTCGCGCCGGGTTGGACAGCCAGCGGACTGTCCCGTCCCTCTCCAGTGCCTGCGTCCCGTTCATCCGGCCCCGCCGCCCGCTCGTCCCGGTCCCTCCGCCGCCCGTTCGATCGAGCGGGCTCCGGCCGCGCGGCGGCTGGTAAGAACACCGGTACGTCCGCATGCGAGCGGGCATGCCGACCGCGCGAAGGGGTGCACATGGCTTTCCCAGGTTTGCAGCACATCGCGATCACCGTGTCCGATCTTCAGCGCAGCACCGAGTGGTACACGAGGCTGTTCGGCGCCGGGCCCGTCCTGGACGAGGACGAGGAAGGCGGCGAATTCCACCACACGGTCTTCGCTCTCGGCGGCGGCATGCTCTTCGGGCTGCACACCCACCACGGCAAGGAAACCCGGGACCGGGCGGACGAGCGCCGCACGGGGCTGGACCACATCGGGTTCGCGGTCGAATCGCACGCCGCGCTGGCCGGATGGGCCCGGAAGCTGGACGAGCTCGGCATTTCGCACGGCGGGGTGAAGAAAGCGCACTACGGCAGCGGCGTTTCGTTCCGCGATCCGGACAACATCGCGCTCGAGTTCTTCGCCGGTCCGGAATGACCAGGCCACCGGGAAAGCGATGTGCGATCAGCGAGTAGCCGACGTCATGGCACGCCAGGTCGTCTCGGCCGGACGCGACACCTCGTTCCGGGACCTCGTCACGGCTCTGCTCGAACACGGCGTGCCCGCGCTGCCGGTCGTCGATCCGGCCGGCCGGCCGATCGGGCTCGTCACCGCGGCCGACGTGGCGGCGAAGAGCGAGTTCCACGGCGGCGCGGACCGGCTGCCCGCGTTCGGCGGGCCGCGCCGCCGGAGCCGGTGGCGAAAAGCGTTTGCGCGCACTGCCGGCGAGCTGATGACGGCCCCCGCGCCCACGATCGCCGCCGACGCGCCCCTGCACGTGGCGCTCCGACGGCTCGCGGACGCCAAGCCCGCCCAGTTGTGCGTGGTGGATCAGGCCGCCCGGCTGGTCGGGCTGATCTCCCACCGCGACGTCCTGTCCGCGTTGCTGCGGTCGGACGCCGACATCCGTGCCGAGGCCGAAGCCGGTGCGCCGGAAGGCGTCACGGTGCGGGTCGCCGATGGCGTCGTGACGCTCACCGGCACGGTCGGGCTGAGAAGCGTTGCCGAGCAAGCTGTTCGGAGCGCACAGTGCGTGCGCGGGGTAGTCGCCGTCAGCGATGAACTCGACTTCGGCTTCGACGACCGCACCGCGCACGCACTGTGAACCCGGCCGCTCAGCAAAAGCCCATGGGCACTTTCTCCCGGCCCGCCGCGGCGCCGAATTCCGCGGGCTGGCAGGTGGTTTCCAGCACCGACAGCCACAGGTCGCCATCGGGGTCGACTTGGTTGCGGCGGCTGGTCATCAACGACAGCGGGACGTGCACGAAGCGCCGCCGCCAGCGCGCGACGGCCGCCGCGGTACGGCCCGCCATGGCGGCGTGCACCGCCGCGTGCGCCAGCCGCAGGCAATACACGCTGTCGTAGGGGTTGGCCGCGATGCTCCGGATCGCATAGCTCGGGTCGATGTAACGCATCGTGGGAGGAAGGCCTGCCGCGGTCAGGTGCGCGGCGATGCGGTCTTTGAGCAGTTCCCCCACGTTGCCGAGCTTGACGTTGCCCGACGCGTCCGTGGCGCGCCCGTTCCGGTGCGCCGCGCCGGGCCGGTCGAGCAGTTCCTGACCGGCCCCTTCGGCCAGCACTATCACGACGTAGCCCTTCGCCCGCACGCGTTGCTCGACGTGGGCGAGCAGTCCGTCCCGTCCTTCCAGCGCGAACGGGATCTCCGGGATCAGCACGATGTCCGCGCCGTTGGCGGCCAGCGCGGCGTAACTGGCGATGAACCCGGAATGCCTGCCCATCAGCTTCACGATCCCGACCCCGTTCGGGCTGGACGCGGCTTCGACGGAAACCGCCGAGATGAAGTCCGTCGCCCGGGCGAACGCGCTCTGGAAACCGAAGGACTGGTCCGTGAAGGGCAGGTCGTTGTCGATGGTCTTCGGCACCCCGATGACCGCGATGTCGAGGCCGCGCGCCCGGATCGCGTCGCTGAGGTACGTCGCGGCGCGCATCCCGCCGTCGCCGCCGATGACGAACATGACGTCGACGCCCCGCAGAACGAGGCTGTCGACCATCTCGTCGGCGTCCTGGCCGCCGCGCGAGCTGCCCAGGATGGTGCCGCCGTCCTTGTGGATGTCGCGGACGTGCGCCGGCGTCAGTTCGACGGTGTCGTGCCGATGGTCGGCGGTCAGCCCCTGCAGGCCGTTCCGGAAGCCCAGGATCCGCTTCACCTTGTAGTGCACCGCGAGTTCCTGGACGAGGCCGCGGATGACGTTGTTCAGCCCCGGGCACAGCCCTCCGCAGGTGACGATCCCGGCGGTGACGCGTGCCGGGTCGAAGTAGATCTTCCGGCGCGGGCCCGCCCCTTCGAAGCTCGGAAGGCGCGCCGGCGGGAGGCGGTGCCCGGCCAGCATCGACACGGTGTCCTCGAGCAGGACCCGGTCGCCCTCGGCGACATAGTGCGGAGAGGTCTGTTTCGTCGACACCATCTCGGCGAGCGGCGAATCGTAACGACACTCGCCGAGATGACGAACGCGGAGGTCGTCCAAATGCAACGTCACCGGATCTCCCTGGTCGTGCGGACAGCGTGGGTCACTCGAAGGTGGTGTGGGTGAGGTAGCGGATCTCGCCCCGGGAAATCAGCAGCGATTCGCAGGTGGTCTTGCCCTCGCATTTCCGGGGGCGGTCGAGGAGCGTGCCCCCGGTGACCCCGGTCGCGACGAAGAAAGCGTCGCCTGCCGCGAGTTCGTCGCATTCGTAGACGCGGTCGAGGGACATGCCCGCCGCGCGGATCGCGTCCGCCTCTTCGTCCCGTTGCGGGGCGAGGCGGCCCAGCATCCCGCCGCCCAGCGCGCGAACCGCGGCCGCGGTCATCACGCCTTCGGGCGTGCCGCCGACGCCGAGCAGCAGGTCGACGTCGAGCGTCGGCAGGAGCACGGCCAGGCTTCCGCCGACATCGCCGCCCGCCGGGGTCTGCACCGCCGCGCCCGCCCGCAGCACGCGGGCGATCAGGTCCTGGTGCCGCGGCTTGTCCATGATCATCACCCGGAGCTCGCTGACCTTCTTGCCGAGCGCGGCGGCGACGTTGGCCAGGGTGCGTTCGGGCGGATCGTCGAGATCGACGACGTTTTTCGCCTGCGGGGGCACGACGATCTTGTCCATGTAGAACCCCGGCCCCGGCGACCAGAGCGTGCCCGGCTCGCCGAAGGCGATCGTCGCCAGGGAGCCGGGAAGATCCTTGGCGCAGAAGGACGTTCCTTCCAGCGGATCGACCGCGATGTCGAAATCCGGGCCGTTGCCGGTGCCGACGATCTCGCCGTTGAACAGCATCGGGGCGTCGTCCTTTTCGCCCTCCCCGATGACCACGGTTCCCCGGCCGGGAGCCTTCGCCAGCGCTTCGCGCATCGCCTTGGTGGCAGCGGCGTCGGCGGCCTTCTGGTCGTACCGGCCGACCCAGCCGTAGCTGGCGACGGCGGCGCTGCGGGTCGCGGCCAGCGCCACCGCTTCCAGCGCGTGGACATCGACGCACGTGCGCGGCGCGGCCTCAGTCTGACAGTGCATTTCGGGCTCCCATTCCGGTCGGTCGCATCAGGACGGCGAGGCCGCTATTCGAGATTCGCGTGGAGCCGCCACAGTTCGCGGGCTTGAGTGCCGCTGGTCTGCCACAGCGCGTGGAAGAGCGAATCCGTGATCAGCAGGACGGACTGTTCGAACAGGCTGCCCGCGTACTGGACGGAGGAGTTGCCGTCGAAGTCCTGCTTGTCCGCGGCCGGGATGACCAGCACCTCGGTCGCGGCCTTGGCCAGCGCCGACTCGGGAGCCGTGGTCAGCGCGATCACGTCGGCGCCCTGGGCCCGAGCGGTCTCCGCGGCCCGCACCACCCGAGCGGTCGACCCGGAGCCCGATGCCGCGACCAGGACGTCCCGTTCGCCGATCGCCGGAGCCGTCACCTCGCCGACGACGTGCGTCGGAAGCCCGAGGTGCATGAACCGCATCGCGGCCATCTGCAGCGCGAGGCCGCTCCGCCCGGTGCCGATGGTGAACACCGCCGGCGCCTTGAGCAGCAGCGCGCCGGCTCGGAGCCACGACGCGGACTGCACCGCCGCGCTCACCCGGTCCACCTCTCCGACGACCGCGCGGGTCGCTCCGGCGAAGAGCGCAGCGTCCAGTTTCTTGGGAATCGTGTTCGTCAACGAGATCTTCCTCCACTCGCGGGCGGGCGACCTTGGGGCGTCGCCTGCGCGGCCATCGCGCGGACCAATCTGCTTAGACCACAAGGATTCTCCACTGCCGGTCCGGCCAGCAAGCCTTGCGGCATCAGGAAAAGCTATCCCCTGATTGGGATCACGAATAATGACGGCGAAAAGGAAGCGGCCCCGGCGAAAACACCGCCGGGGCCGCTTCGTGCGGGCGTACCGTTCAGGAGGCTCCCATCAGCCCTTGTGGACGCGTTCCGGGCGGATGTTCCCGGATCCTCCTGCCGCCCGCGGCAACGACATCACCGCCGAACGGAACGCACGCTTCGGCGTGCGGCTTCCGCCACGGCGTCGACGGTGATGCCGAACTGGCTGTACAGCGTCGTGAAATCCGCCGAAGCGCCGAAGTGCTCCAGCGACACGATTTCGCCGGCATCGCCGACAAACCGGTGCCACGGCTGGGCGATCGCCGCTTCGACCGCCACCCGGGCCCGCACCGAAGGAGGCAGCACCTTTTCCCGGTAGGCCGGATCCTGCCGGTCGAACCACTCCACGCACGGCATCGACACGACCCTCGTGGGAATCCCTTCGTCCTCGAGGATCTTCCTGGCCGCTACCGCCAGCTGCACTTCGGAACCGGTGCCGATCAGCACCAGCTCGGGCGTGCCGGTCGACGCTTCGGCGAGCACGTAGCCGCCGCGCGCAACGCCGTCGGCGGAGGTGCCCTCCAGCGTCGGCACGTTCTGCCGGGTGAGCGCGAGCCCGGTCGGGCCTCCGGTGTTCTCCAGCGCGGCCTTCCAGGCGTACGCGGTCTCGTTCGCGTCCGCGGGGCGAGCCACCGACATTCCCGGGATCGCCCGCAACGAGGCCAGGTGCTCGACCGGTTGATGCGTCGGGCCGTCTTCGCCGAGGCCGATCGAGTCGTGCGTCCACACGTAGACGACCGGCAGTTCCATCAGCGCGGCCAAGCGCACCGCCGGGCGCATGTAATCGCTGAAGATCAGGAAAGTGCCGCCGTACGGACGGGTTCCGCCGTGCAACGCGATGCCGTTGAGAATGGACCCCATCGCGTGTTCACGGATGCCGAAGTGCAGCGTGCGGCCGTAGGGCTGGGCGGTCCAGGCGTCGGTGGAGATTTCGGCCGGGCCAAAGGAATCCGCACCCTTGATCGTGGTGTTGTTGCTCTCGGCCAGATCCGCCGAGCCGCCCCACAGCTCGGGCAGCACCCCGCCAAGCGCAGCCAGCACCGCGGCCGATGCCTTGCGGGTGGCGACCCCCGGTTCGCCCGGCTCCCAGACGGGCAGATCGGCCGCCCAGCCAGCCGGGAACTCGCGCTTGGCCAGGCGGTCCAGCAGGGCCTTGCCCTGCGGGTTGCTTCGTGCCCAGGCGTCGAATTCGAGCTGCCACTTCTCGTGGTCCGCCCGGCCCCGCGAGGCTGCTTCGCGGGTGTGGCGCAAGACCTCGTCGTCGACCTGGAAACTCAGCTCCGGATCGAAGCCGAGAGCGCGCTTGACCGCGCCGAGTTCTTCCGCGCCCAGTGCGGAGCCGTGCACCCCGCCGGTGTTCATCTTCGTCGGGGCGGGGTAGCCGATGACGGTGCGCAGCACGATCAGCGTAGGACGGGAGGTCTCCGCCTTGGCTTGCTCGATCGCGCCGAGGAACCCGGCTACGTCCTCGCCGCCGTCCAGAGTGAGCACGTGCCAGCCATAGGCCTCGTAGCGCTTCGCGGTGTCCTCGGACAGCGCGATGCGCGTGTCGTCCTCGATGGAGATCTCGTTGCTGTCGTAGATCACCGTGAGGTTGCCGAGCTGCTGGGTTCCGGCGAGCGACGACGCCTCGGACGTGACGCCTTCTTCGATGTCGCCGTCGGAGGCGATCACGTAGACTTGGTGGTCGAACACGCTCGTGCCCGGCTCGGCGTCCGGATCGAACAGGCCGCGCTCGCGGCGGGCCGCCATTGCCATGCCGACCGCGCTGGCCAAGCCTTGACCGAGCGGGCCGGTGGTGATTTCGACGCCCTTCGTGTGCCCGTATTCGGGGTGGCCCGGGGTCAGCGAACCCCACGTGCGCAGCGCCTTCAGATCGTCCAGTTCCAGGCCGTAGCCCGAGAGGTACAGCTGGATGTACAAGGTGAGGCTGGAATGTCCGGCGGACAGCACGAACCGGTCGCGCCCGATCCACTCCGGGTCGCCGGGGTCGTGCCGCAGAACCCGTTGGAACAGCGCGTAAGCGACCGGCGCGAGGCTCATGGCGGTGCCCGGGTGCCCGCTCCCGCACCGCTCGACCGCGTCCGCCGCCAGCAAGCGGACGGTGTCCACCGCACGCTCGTCCAGACCGCTCCAGTCTTCCGGGAGCCGCTTGGCGGTCAAGCGGGCAATCTCGTCAGGGGATTGGTTTGCTGCCATGGAAGCGCACTCCCGATGATGTCGATTCTCGGTGGGTTTCGGAAAAGCAGATCCGCTCCGCTGCGCGCCGGCGCTTGTCCGGCGCGCAGCGGGCGGGTGTGGTCAGGCGGTGAGGCGGCGGAGTTCGCGGGCCGCGGCGGCGGGATCGGGCGCGTTGTAGATCCCGCCCCCGACCACCGCCACCGCCGCGCCCGCCTCCTTCACCAACCCGATCGTCGCGGCCTTCACCCCGCCCGCGATCGAGAACGCCACCCCCGCCTCCCGCCCGTCGGCCAGCAACGCCTCGATCGAATACCCCGGACGCGCCTGCTCGTCCAAACCCGCGTGGATCTCCACGAACGACACCCCCAGCTTCGCCACCTCCCGGATCCGCGCCACCCGGCCCTCGGTCACCGAAATCATGTCCGCCACCACCTCCTTCCCGTACTTGCGACCCGCCGCCACCGCACCCCGCACCGTGTCGTCGTCCGCCGCCCCCATCACCGTCACCAGATCCGCCCCCGCCTCGAACGCCAGCGTCGCCTCCAACTCCCCCGCGTCCGCCGTCTTCAAATCCGCGAACACCAGCTTGTCCGGATGCGCCGCCTTCACCGCCGTCACCGCCGCAATCCCCGCCGACTTCACCAACGGCGTCCCCAGCTCCAAAATATCCACCTCCCCCGCCACCTGACGCGCCAACGCCAACGCCGAACCCACATCCAGCACATCCAACGCAACCTGCAACCGCACAACAAACTCCTTCGCCGTCGTCGATGAACTCCGTTCCACCATCGCCTCGCCGGTCCGTTTCCGGCAACACCGCGCCACATGCGCAAAAGCAATCCCCCGATACGCACAAGCAATGCCCGTCGGCGGCGAACCGAAATTACGATTTGTCTCGTGTCGAATAAACCATTGATCGCCCCGTCCATCCTCTCCGCCGATTTCGCGCGGCTCGCCGACGAAGCGGCCGCCGTGCACGGACGTGCGGATTGGCTGCACGTCGACGTCATGGACGCGCATTTCGTGCCGAATCTGACCTTGGGCCTGCCGGTCGTGCAGTCGCTGCTGGCGACGACGGACATCCCGGTGGACTGCCATCTGATGATCGAAAACCCGGACCGGTGGGCGATCGGGTACGCGGAAGCGGGTTCCTACAACGTCACGGTGCACGTCGAAGCCGCGAACGATCCGGTCATGCTCGCGAAGAACGTGCACGCGGCAGGAGCGAGAGCAGGACTCGCGATCAAGCCGAACACCCCGCTGGAGCCGTATCTGGACGTGCTCAAGCACTACGACACCCTGCTGGTGATGTCGGTGGAGCCCGGGTTCGGCGGGCAGAAGTTCATCGCCGAGGTCCTGGACAAGGCGCGCACCGCGAGGCGGCTGGTCGACACCGGGCACCTGAACCTGGTGGTGGAGATCGACGGCGGCATCAACGGCGACACGATCGAACAGGCGGCGGAGGCCGGCGTCGACTGCTTTGTGGCCGGCTCGGCGGTGTACGCGGCCGACGACCCGGCCCGCGCCGTGGAAGGGCTGCGCAGGCAGGCAGAAAGCGCCAAACGCTGAGCCGCGGCCCCGCGGGGCAGGAGGCCGCGGCCGCGAGACCGGCCTGGCTGCCGGGGCGTCCTCCGCGGCACGGGTTCCTGCCGCCGCGAAGTCCGGCCGCCGGGCATCCTCCGCACGAGGGCGCCCGCGCCGCCGCGCTTCGGCTGCCGGGCGCTCCCGTGCGCCCGATCGCCTCTCCCGCCGCGGACCTCAGATGCCGAGCATCCTCCGCAGCTCGGGAGCCTGCCGCCGCGACACGGGAACCGACTCGTGCGACCGCGGGTCCATGATCAGGAACAGCTCGCCCTTGATGCCCCGTTCCAGCTCGGCAACCCGGCGCAGGTTCACCAGGAACCGCCGGTGCACCCGGCTGAACCCGCAGGACAGCAGGGAACGCTCGATGTTGTCCAGTCCCCGGGTCGCGGCCTGGATCCTTCCCCGTTCCGTGTTCAGCCACACGATGTTCCGGTCGGCCTCGGCGTAGCGGATCTCCGACGGGGCGAGCAGCACCAGCCGCTCGTTGCGGATCCCGACGATCCGCCGGGGCAGCGGGCCGACCGCGGCTTCCGCGCGTTCCTCGTACGGTTCCCCTTCTCGCACCCCGAACACGCACAGCATCCCCACCACGTGGTCCGAGTCGAGGACCGGCCGCAGGGTCACCGGGGTGGCGTCCTCTCCCGGGCTCACGGGCAGGCACGCGTAGCCGCTCCAGCGAGCCGGCCCCTGCGCGCGTTCCTTGGCCCACCGCACTACTTCGGGAAGCCCGGAAATGTCCGGGGTCCAGCGTTTCGCCGGTTCGGTCGCGCCCGGCGAAATACCGCTTTCGGGAGTCAGCCCGAGCAGCGACACCGCCTCGTCGTTCGCCGCGATCACATTGCCGCCGCGGTCCATCGCCAGGAACGGATCGGCGACCTGATCGCATTTGCGGTTGAACTCGGAGATCACTTTGTCGGCCTCGTAAATGGCGCGCCGGTAGATCTCCTGCTCGACGCAGGCGGCGGCCTTCGTCAGCCACGCGGGCACCAGTTCGGACAACGCCGCGTTCCACCGCGAGATGTTGATCGACGCGACCGGCGAACCGGTCACCACGTCGCGGACCGAGATGCCCGCGCAGGACCACCGGTGGAACGCTTCGCACCAGTGTTCCGGCCCGGTCACGGTCACCGGACCGGACACTTCCAGCGAAGTGCCCATCCCGTTCGTGCCGGTGCACTGCTCCGACCAGGACGACCACGGGGCGAGGTTGTGCAGTTCGGCCCGCCGCCGCGCGCTGGGGTCGCCCCACGCGCCGAGGACGCGCCCGTCGCCGTCCGCGACCGTGACCACGGCGCCGTCCTGCTCCACTTCACGACCGGCCAGCGCGCCGAGGCCGCCGAGCGTCGTGAAGATGACGCCGTTGTCGAGGCGCTGGATGTCGTCGCCCCGTGCGCCCGGCGCGACGTCCAGCGTCCGGTCCACCTCGTAGCGGTCCCGGCACCGGTACCACGACGCCAGGATCTCCGGGCGGACGCCGGTTTCGATGTCCTCTCCCGCGGCGAAGCTCTCCCAGGCCTGAGCCACTTCTCTCGCTGACGACGAGGTTTCCAGCGAGCCGCCCGCCAGGTCGCCGCGTCTGCCGGACTCACTCGGTGCAATCGCCAACGGCGGCACGCTCACGGTCATCGCGACCTCCTCGTCGCCTCGAGCACCGGGGTCCCCTGGGACCGCCGGGCTGTGACAGCGGTAACCAACGTAACTCGGCGTAGCGCGGCATTACAAGACATGTCCGCGTCGCCCAGTCACGAAGTTGTAGACAAACAAGATCGTTGTCCCGCCGCGGGCGGGCGATCCGGATTTCCCGTCATACGGGACGATGTTCCCGGCTCGTGGCCGTTCGGCGGAAAATCGTTCCGTGCGGCGCCGCCCAGGTCAAGCGCACGCCGCGCGCTCCGAAGGGTAGGGCAGGCAGGCCCGGTCCGGGCCGGTCCGCCGCTGGTGCGAGGACGACCGCCGGTCGTCCTCGTTCCGCCGCCGTTCATCCGGCATTCGCCCGCAGTCATCCCGCTCGGCTTGCCGCCGCGCCGAGCCGGAGCTTAGCTTCCGTGAGCGCCCGGACGACCCGGGCCGCACCCGTTCGGATCTGCACCGGACCAAAGGCGGTCTCACATGGCGGACGTACGCCGGCTCGACGCGGCAGCACGCAACCGTGGCGAAGCAACGGTGTACCAGGCCTGGGAACGTTTCGCCCGGGGCGAGGACGACCTCCGCGGCGTGCGGCCCGAGGTCGCGATTTCCTGGCACCGGTGCCGGGACCAGTTCCGGGTCGATCCGCTCCTCACCGAAGCTCCGGTGGCCGTCGCCGAAGTCGACCAGGCACTGGAGCGCGACGTCGTCATCGCGGAACTCGGCTTCCGCGCCGCAGCGCTCGCGCACGAGGTCAATGCGGGCGGCGGCATCGTGACCATCACCGACGCGAGCGGACGGGTCCTGGCCCAATGGGGCGACCCGGCCACCCGCACCGTCGCCGCCGAGGCCAACCTGGCGCCGTGGTTCTGCTGGTCCGAAGGGGCCACCGGAACGAATGGCATGGGCACCGCGCTGATGTCCTACGCGCCGGTGGTGATCCGCGGCGCGGAACACTGGTGCCAGGCGTTCCACGACTGGAACTGCGCCGGTGTCGCGATCCGGGACGTGGTGACGAGGGAATCGGTCGCGGTGCTCAACATCTCGTGCTGGCGCGGGGATCTTCC
This sequence comes from Amycolatopsis sp. Poz14, assembly GCF_006704225.1. Lineage (NCBI taxonomy): Bacteria > Bacillati > Actinomycetota > Actinomycetes > Pseudonocardiales > Pseudonocardiaceae > Amycolatopsis > Amycolatopsis sp. Poz14. Next base: position 3,950,160 of record NZ_JACLHD010000001.1, on the reverse strand, counting down.
CGGCGCGGCCGGGGCTTGGCTCAGCAACGCAGCCACGATGACCCAGCGCATTCTTCGCCGGCGCGCCCAAGACGACGGCGCCCAGCTGATGGCTTCCTTCAACGACGCCAGGGCGCGCTCGAGCGCGGCGCTCGCCGCGGTCGATCCCTCGGGGCGGGTGGTGCTCGCCGACGACACGGCGAGCGTGCTTCTCGGCATTCCCGGCTCGACGCCCGCCCCCGATCCCGCCGTGCGGTGGAAACCGGAACTGCCGGAATTCATCCAGGCTTCCGTCTACGCCGCGAAACAGGCGACGCGCAATCACGACTGGCTCGGCTCGACGCAGATCTTCACCAGGCTCGCCGCCGAACCCATGCCGATCAGCTTCCGGCCGGTGTTCCTGTCCGGGCACCTGCTGGGCAACCTGGTCACCTTCGGGACGTCGGAAGGCGTTCCCTTGCCCCGGTCCGGCGAGGACGGCCCTCAGCGGGCGCAGCCGCACCGGATGGTCGCGACCCGCGAAAACCGCATGGTGCTGCTGCGGCTTCCGGAAGTCTCGTTCGCCCAGTCGGACGGCAATGACGTGTGGCTGTCGACCGACCAGGGACGGCTGCGCTCCGCCTCTCCCGGCCTCGACAAGCTCGAAACCGAACTGGGCGACGCCGGCTTCCTGCGAGTGCACCGCCAGTACGTGGTGAACCTGAGCCGCATCCGCGAGGTCGAACGCCGCTACAAGGGCGAGCTGTTCCTCGTCATGGACGACCAGGAACAGACCATGGTGCCGGTTTCCCGGCGGAACACCCCGGCGGTGCGGCGGGCGCTGGCGATCTGAGGCTCTTCAGCCGCGGTACCGGTGCACCTCGCACACGCAATACATGAGACGGCAACTGCAGCACGCCGGCTTTCCGGCGCACACGATGCACGGCCCGCACCGCACCGGTTCGGTATGGCGCGCACGGTCCTCCTGCCGGTAATCCTCCCCGCAATTCCAGCAGGAAAGCAGTTCGGCTCCGCGTTCCGGCTTCGCCGTCGACGACTGGCTCATTCCAGCTCACCTTTCCGGTCGTTGCTTATCGGGAAAAAAGCCCGCCCGGTGCTCGAATCGTCGGGGCGATTCGAGCACCGGGCGGGCACTAACGGAAACTCCCGGCAATTTTCCTGAAGCCTCCCGCCGACACCGATTCTCCGGTCACAGCGAGAAGGTGATCACCGCGGCGCCGTGCCCCTGGCCGGACATGCCGGGCACAATGCCTTCGAGCCAGCCGCCCCAGCCGACCGGCACCGTGATGTACTGCTTGCCGTCGAGGGAATAGGTGCTCGGGCTGCTGTGGTGCCCGCTGCCGCACTGGAAGCTCCAGAGCTTCTCGCCCGTCTCGGCGTGCAGCGCCATGAACTCGCCGGCGGGCGTGCCCGCGAACACCACGTTGCCCGCGGTGCTGAGCGTCGACGCGGCCATCGGCAGATCCATCCGGTAGCGCCACTTCTCCTCGCCGTGCGAGTCGAACGCGCTGACCGAACCGGCCATGTTGTCGATGTCGACCTCGACGGCGGCTCCCCAGTAGGGCATGCCTTCCTTGAACTCGCGACGGCGCCGCGTGGCGGTGGCGCCCACGTCGGCGACCGGCACGTAGAACAGGTCGTGGTCCGGGTTGTACGACGCGTGCGTCCATTCCTTCGCACCGGCCGGGCCGGGGAAGAAGTGACAGGGCTCGCCTTCCTTGTCCGGGTACTTCCGCGGCGTCACCTTGCCGTCGCGGGTGATGACGCCCCAGTCGATCCGGTCGACGAACGGCGTGACGTGCTGCAGTTCGCCGTTGGTGCGGTCGAGGACGAACATGTACCCGTTCTTGTCGAAGTGGGCCAGCAGCTTCTTGCCGTCCCGCTCGAACAGGGTCATCTCCATCGTGGAGTCGTAGTCCCACAGGTCGTGCGGGGTGAACTGGTAGTGCCACTTGATCTCGCCGGTGTCGACGTCCAGCGCGACCACGCTGTCGGTGTAGAGGTTGTCGCCCTCGCGGACCTCGCCGTCGAAGTCGGGAGCCGGGTTGCCGGTGCCCGCGTAGTAGAGGTTCAGCTCAGGGTCGAACGTGCCGGTGACCCAGTGGTTCGCGCCGCCGCGCTGCCATGCCTCGCCGTCGGCGGGCCAGGTCTCCGAGCCGGGCTCGCCCGGCTTCGGGACGGTGTAGGTGCGCCAGCGCTGTTCGCCGGTCTCGAGGTCCCAGCAGTCGATGTGGCCGCGGACCCCGTACTCGCCACCGGCGGAACCGGTGATCAGAGTGTCCTTGATGACCAGCGGGGCGATCGAAGCGCTCTCGCCCGCGCGCACGTCGCCGATGGTCTTCTGCCAGACCTTCTCGCCGTTGGTCGCGTCGAGAGCCACCAGCTGGGCGTTCTGGGTCACCATGTAGACCTTGCCGTTGGCGACCGCGCAGCCGCGGTTGACGTTCGCGCAGCACAGCGTCACGTCGACCGGAATCGCGTGCTTGTAGCGCCACAGCTGCTCGCCGGTCCGCGCGTCGAGCGCCCAGAGCCAGCCGTCCCAGCCGGTCACGAACATGACGCCGTCGACGACGATCGGGCACGCCTCGAACGCGTAGGTCGAGGTGGAGGCGATCACGCCGGTCGCGCTCGCCTGGTGGATCCAGGCGACCTTCAGGTTCTTGACGTTGTCGGCGTTGATCTGGTCCAGCAGACTGTGCCGCTGGCCGTCGTAAGCGCCGTAATAGGTGATCCAGTTCTGGGATTCGCTGCGCGCCTGAAGGATGCGCTCGTAGTTGATGCCGCTCGTCACGTCCGGAGCGCTGTGCGGCATGTTGGAAAGCTTGTTGTGGTTGAACGCCCGGCCGGCGTCGACGTATTCGAGGGTCATGGCTGTTCCTCCCTGTTACGGCCGCGGCTGGGCGGGTCGGTCGAGTTTGGCTTCCGGCGGCACCTCGCCGGTGACGACGATGGCTCCGGTCAGGCCCCTGCCTTCGTCGTTGCCCGCCGGCGAGCCGTACCAGTAGCAGCCGGGGCCGTCCAGTTCGAGCCGCGCGCTGCCCTTGGAGTGGTTCAGCAGGCCGATGAACTGCCGGTCGCCGTTGCTCGGGAGCAGGCAGGCGTGCGTGTTCTTGTCGTCGTTGATGATGGTCAGCTCGAGGACGCCGCCGTGCGGCAGGATCAGGATCCCCGGCTCCCACTGCATCGCGTCCTCCGGAATCCGGATGGTCGCTTCCATGGTGCCGTCGGCACGCTCGGTCGCCTTGCCGACCGAGCCCGTGCCGAGCACGGCTCCGATGGTCGCCTTGTTCTGTCCGCTGAGTTCCGCCAAGAGGTCTTCTCGCTCTTCGGCAATGGTCATCGGACGTCACCTCCTCGTCAGCACACGTGAACCTTCTGACAGCTTTCCCGAAGCACCCGCATCGGTTACCGGGTCGACCGGGGAAATTCCCGAGCCGGTAACGAAATCCGACCCTACGCCGGGGAAAGCAATTCCGATATCCGTTGCCACCGAAGGGCGGATCGGCGCCGTTCCCCCGCCGGCTGGTACCGCTCGTGTGCGCGGGACCACACCGGTACAGTCCACAATGGACACATTGGGTTTTCTCAGCAGCGCGGCGCGCGGCGTCGTTACGGCGACGCGCAGCATCGACGGGGCCGCGTTGCTTCTCCGCTCCAGCTGACGTCTGTGAGGGGAACCCTGAGTCAGATCGGCGGCGAGGGTCGTGAAGGGCTCCTTGCGGGAACCAGATTCCCTCAAGGAGCCCTTCACGGACCTCAGCACGAGAGGATCCTCAGCGCGGGTCGAACCGGCCGAGTTCCATGACTTTCGCCCAGGCGGCGGCGAAGTCCCGGACGAACTTCTCGCGCGCGTCGTCGCCGGCGTAGACCTCGGCGATCGCCCTCAGTTCGGCGTTCGCGCCGAAGACGAGGTCGACCCGGCTCGCCGTCCACTTCGCCTTTCCGGTGGCCCGGTCGCGGCCTTCGTAGCCGTCGCCGCGCGGCTCCCACTCGGTTCCCGTGTCCAGGAGGTTGACGAAGAAGTCGTTCGTCAGAACACCCGGGGCCGCGGTCAAAACCCCGGCTGGGCATCCCCCGTGGTTGGCGCCGAGGACTCGCAATCCGCCGACCAGCACGGTCGTCTCCGGCGCGGTCAGCGTCAGCAGGCTCGCCCGGTCGATCAGCAGGTGTTCCGGGGCCATGCGGCATCCGCTGCCCAGGTAATTGCGGAAGCCGTCCGCTGCCGGCTCCAACGCGCCGAAGGACGCGACGTCGGTCCATTCCTGGGTCGCGTCGGTGCGCCCTGGCCGAAACGGGACCTCGACCGGACATCCTCCCGCCGCGGCGGCCTGTTCCACCGCGGCGCATCCGCCGAGCACGATCAGATCGGCCAGGGAGACGCGTTTGCCGCCTCGCGCGGACGCGGCGAATCGCCGCTGGATCCCTTCCAGCACTGCCAGAACGACGTCCAGCCGCTCAGGTTCGTTCACCGCCCAGCCGCGCTGCGGTTCCAGCCGGATCCGCGCGCCGTTCGCCCCGCCGCGTTTGTCGCTGTCCCGATACGTCGACGCGGACGCCCATGCCGTGGAAACGAGCTGCGCCACAGTCAGCCCGGAGCGGAGGATTTCCCGTTTGAGCGCACCGATGTCGCCGGAGTCCACGAGTTCGTGGTCCGCCTCCGGCACCGGGTCCTGCCAGATCATCCGTTCCGCCGGGACGAGCGGTCCCAGGTAGCGCTCGATCGGTCCCAGGTCGATGTGCGTCAGCTTGAACCAGGCGCGCGCGAACGCGTCCTCGAACTCCTCCGGGTTCTCGAGGAACCGCCGCGCGATCGGCGCGTAGACCCGGTCCTCCTGCAGCGCGAGGTCGGTGGTGAGCATGACCGGATGGTGTTTCGCGTCCGGGTCGAACGGATCCGGAACGGTGCCCTCGCCCTCGCCGCCGCTCGGGATCCACTGCCACAGGCCCGCCGGGCTGAGCTCGACGTCCCACCGGTACTGGAAAAGAGTTTCGAAAAAGGTGTGGTCCCAGGTGACCGGGGTGCGGGTCCACATGCCCTCCAGCCCGCTGGTCACCGCGTCGGGGCCCTTGCCGCCCAGCCAGCCGAGGCCCTGCGCGGTCAGCGGCGCGCCCTCGGGTTCGGGGCCGCCGGTCGCGTTCGGGTCCGCCGGGCCGTGCGTCTTGCCGAAGGTGTGCCCGCCGCCGATGAGCGCCACGGTTTCCTCGTCGTTCAGCCCCATCCGCTTGAAGGTCTCGCGGATGTCGCGGCCGGCCAGCACGGGGTCGGGATTGGTGGCCGGGCCTTGCGGATCGACGTAGACCAGCCCCATTTCCTCCGCCGCCAACGGCTCTTCGAGCTCGTGCAGGCCGTGGTGGCGTTCGTCGGCCAGCCACTTGCGTTCCGGGCCCCAGTACGTCTCGTCGGGCTCCCACACGTCCGCGCGGCCGCCCCCGAACCCGAAAGTCCTGAAGCCCATGGACTCCAGCGCCCGGTTGCCCGCGAAGACCATCAGATCCGCCCAGGAGATCTTGCGGCCGTGCTTGCGCTTCACCGGCCACAGGAGCCGGCGTGCCTTGTCCAGGTTCCGGTTGTCCGGCCAGCTGTTCAACGGAGCGAAGCGCTGCATTCCGGCGCCGGCCCCGCCCCGGCCGTCGCTGACGCGGTAAGTTCCCGCGGCGTGCCAGGCCATCCGCAGCACCAGCGGCCCGTAATGGCCGAAGTCGGCGGGCCACCACTCCTGCGAGGTCGTCAGCACCTCGTCGACGTCCCGCGCGAGTTCGTCGAGATCGAGCGTCGCGAAGTGACGCGCGTAGTCGAAATCCGCGTCCATCGGGTCGCTCGCGGGACCGTTCCGGTGCAGCGCCTTCAGGTCGAGCCGGTGCGGCCACCAGTCGCCGGATGTCCCGCCGGCCACCGGAGGATTCCGCCTGCCGGACCGGCCGGAACCGGCCAGGACCCGGTCGTAGGTGCGATAGACGTGGGTGTCGGGATTCTCGGGCATCGCGGTCCTCCCCCGTCGCTCAGTCGAAGGCGAGCGGCAACAGGATCGCCGCGCCGACGAGCGAGATTCCGCTGAGCAGATCCGCCCGGATCCGGATGACCTTGGCGGCCATCCGGCCGACGAACAGCCCGGCGAGCGACAGCACCACCGTCATCGCGCCGAACGTGAACATCGGGATCACCAAAGAGAATCCGGCGATCCCGAGACCGGCCCCGGCGAGGAAGTTGTCGACGGTGAGCGAAAACGGCAGCCCGAAGAGCGTCACCCACGGATGGTCCAGGTCTTCCGCTTCCGTCTCCGGGTTCCGGATCGCCGAGACGAGGAAGTACAGGCCGTACAGTCCCAGCGCGGCCACGCCGACGTACTCGCCCCAGTCGCCGACGAATTCGCCGAGGTAGCGGCCGGCGAACCCGCCCAGCAGCGGGCCCAGTGCGTCCCAGAGTCCGAAGACCAGGGCGACTTGCACCGCTCGGCGCCAGCCGAACGGAATGGTTCCGATCGCGATCGACGAGCGGAAATTGTCCAGGCTGAGGCCGAACGCGAGCGCCACCAGCGGAAGAAATTCGAGGTTCACGGGGACCGCCTCTCCAGGGGGATCGAGCGCGCTCGGAGATGGGCGCGAGGTCCCGCGTCCGGAACCTCGCGCCCATGCCTATTCGCGGAACACGGCCGGTGCGGCCGGGCTGTCAGCGTCGGTAGAAGTAGCCGGTGGCCTCAGCACACACCTCGATGACCGTATACTCCGGGGTTTCCCACATGACGTAGTTCTCCTTCTGCTGGCTGCTCCCGAAAACCGCTCGATCTCGAGGACACCGTCACGAAATCTCCCGGTCACGATCCAGCTTCTTCGCCTTAACACGGCGGCAGCAACCGGCGGTGCACCAGCGGTCGGCAACCGGTGCCGAACGGTGCGCCGCCGTCGACGAGCGGGAGCGGCCGCGCACGCCCCTGCGACGGTGGCGACACCCTGACTCCGGCCTATAAGGCATTCCAATGACTGTCCGGCAAAGGTTTCCCGCCAATCCGCCGGGCACGACACTAGACTCGCCGCCGTGCGAATCTATCTTGGCTCTGATCACGCCGGCCTCGAACTCAAGAACCATTTCGCCGAACGGCTTTCCGGCCTCGGCTACGAAGTGACCGACGTCGGCCCCGCCGCCTACGACGCCGGCGACGACTACCCGCCGTTCTGCGTCGAGGCGGCGCGCCGCGTCGTCGCCGACGAAGGCAGCCTCGGCATCGTCATCGGCGGTTCGGGCAACGGGGAACAGATCGCCGCCAACAAGGTGCCCGGCGCACGCGCGGCACTGGCCTGGAACGAGGACACCGCCCGGCTGGCACGCCAGCACAACAACGCACTGCTGGCCGGCATCGGCGCGCGGATGCACACCGTCGAGGAGGCCGAGCGCATCGTCGACGCGTTTCTCACCGCCGAATTCGAGGGCGGACGGCACCAGCGCCGGATCGATCTGCTGTCGGAATACGAACGCACCGGCGAACCGCCCGCCCTGCCCGGGAAATGACCGTCCGCCGCTGTCCGGCGCCGGACAGCGGCGGAGCGATCTTCTCGCTCAGCCAGCAAGCAGAACGCAACGCGCCCTCTTCTCGGCGGCCGCGCCCGGATCACCCCGGACCGGCGACGCCGAGCTGCTGTTCGATCCGCTCCCACAACCGCGCGTCGTCGGAGATCGCCCGGCCGCCGTCGCGAGCCGCCCACGCGCCCGCGACGACGGCCTGGAGCAAGCGGCCGTTGTCACCGCCGCCGGGCAGCGCGGGGATGCCGTCCGGCCCGAGGCCGGCGACGCACTCGGCTGAGGTGCTGTCCAGCGGCAGCGCGGGGGCGAGCAGCCCGCTCACATCGGCGGCGACATACGTCGGACGGGAACGCCGCTGCGCGAAAGCCAGATCGCGGAGCCGGGAGGATCCGCTCAGCACGAAAAGCGAGTCAAGGCCGGCGGCGTTCGCCCCCTCGATGTCGGTGCCCAGCAAGTCCCCGCACACCAAGGTGTCCGGCGGAGCAGTGCCGAGCCGAGCGCGAGCCAAGTCGAACAAAGCCGCCTTCGGCTTTCCGACCACGTGCGGGGACGCGCTCGTCGCGGTCTGCACCAAGGCGACCAGCGCGCCGTTGCCCGGAGCCTTCCCGTACGGCGTGGGCAGCGTGCGGTCGACGTTCGTGGCGACCCACACAGCTCCGGCTTCCGCCAAGCAGCCGACAGCCGCGAGTTCCCGCCACGTGATGTCGTAGCCGAGTCCCTGCACGACCGCCTCGACCGGCGCGCCCGCCAAGTCCGCGACCCGGACCGGCGTCAACCCGGCTTCGGCCAGCGCGCGGGCAACGCCCGGGCCGCCGACCGCGCACACTCGCGCGCGAGGAGCCAGCCGCCCGGCCAGATACGCCGCGGCCGCCTGGGAACTGGTGACCACCGACCAGTCGTCCCCGGCGAGCCCCAGCTCGAGCAGGTGGTCAGCGACGTCCTCGGGAGGACGGGACGCGTTGTTCGTCGCGAAGACGACCGGCAGTCCGCACGCGGCCGCCTCGTTCAGGGTCTCGACCGCGTGCGGGACAGCGGAAGCCCCGCGGTACACCACTCCGTCGAGGTCGCAGATCAGCCCGCGGTAACGCGCGAGCAGAGGTTCGGCCTCACGCACGGCCGCGCTCCCGGACGTACCGGTGTTCGGACCGGATGGTCCGCACCGTGTCCGGATCCGAGCACAGCACGAGGGACCGAACGGTCGTGCGGCCCGCGCCGTCGTTCCGGACGCCGCGCAGCAGCTCGCTGCTGGTCACCCCAGAGGCACAGAACACCACGCTCTCCTTGCCGACCAGGTCCTCGGTGCGAAGAACCGCGCCCGGCCGCTCCGCGGGGCCTTCCGGCGCCAGCCGCGCCTGCATCGATCCGCCAAGGCAGGACAACGCGGCGGCAGCGATGACTCCTTCCACGGCGTTCCCGGTGCACAGGAACACGTCGATCGGATGCTCGGGCCGCGCCGCGGCGACCGCGCCCGCGACCTCGCCGCCCTCCACCAAGTGGACCCGCGCACCAGCGTCCTGGATTTCCCGGGCGAGTTCCACGTGCCGGCGTCGATTGAGCGTCGCGACAACGACGTCCGACACCCGCACCCCTTTCGCCCCGGCGATCCTCCGCAGGTTCTCCGCCACCGGGCTGGTGATGTCGACGACGTCCGCGAGGCCGGGGCCGACCGCCAGCTTCTCCATGCTGTGCTGCGAAGCCAGGTCGGCCATGGCGCCGCGCGCGCTGACCGCCACCGCGGTCAGCGCGCGGGGCACATCCTTAGCCTCCGACAGCACGCCATCGCCGATGCTGATCGCGATATCGCACACCGGGCCTTGGCCGGTGCCCACCTCCGCGCCGTGGAAGAGGGCGGGGGCATCGTCCTGAGAGCCCGCCCCGAGCACCACTACGCCGTCCATCGCCACCGAGCGCAGCGACGTGTGCATCGCGTCCATGGCGGCTAGTCCGGCGCTGTCGTCGCGGTGCCCGGCCCACCGTCCGGCCGCGAGCGCGGCGGACTCGGTGCCGCGCACGAGTTCGAGGGCAAGGGCGTCGTCCGGGCGCCGGGCAGTCTCCGCGGCGGCGAGGCCCCATTCCTTGCTCTTCATAGACATCCATCCTGTGCGCGAACGGGAGATTCCCTTGGCCCGGCTCGGCCGATGCGAGCCGTGGCTCGCATCGGCCGAGCTACCTCGTCGGGCGGTCAGCGAGCCGCCGCGTTCGCCACCGCCCGGTCCGACAGCGCCTTCTGCGCTGCTTCCCGCTTGCTCTCGTCGCCTCGCCAGGTCTCCAGCGCCGGCCCGACCAGCGCCCGTCCGAACGAGTAGGTCAGCTCCCACGGAAGCGGGTCGAGCTTCTGCATCGCCGCGAGGTGCTCGGTCGCCTTTTCCGGGCTTTGCCCGCCGGACAGGAAAGCGATGCCTGGCACGAAAGACGGCACCGTCTCCCGCAGAGCGTCCACAGTGGCCTTCGCGACCTCTTCGACCGACGGCTGCTCCGGGCAGTCCTTGCCGGCGACCACCATGTTGGGTTTGAGGACGATGCCGTCGAGCTGCACCTGCATCAGGCTCAACTCGTCGAACAGCGAGCGCAGGACGGAAGTCGTCACCTGCTTGCACTTCGCCAGCGAGTGGGAACCGTCCATCAGGACCTCGGGCTCGACGATCGGCACGATGCCGCCTTCCTGGCACAGACCGGCATACCGGGCCAGCGCGTGCACGTTGGCCCGCACCGCGCGGTCCGACGGCAGACCGTCGCCGATCGTGATCGTCGCGCGCCACTTGGCGAAGGTCGCCCCGAGCGCCGCGTAGTTCTTCACGCGATCGCGCAGCCCGTCGAGCCCTTCGGTGACGTTCTCGCCCGGCGCCCCCGCCAGCGGCTTCGCCCCGGTGTCGACCTTGATCCCGGCGAGAATGCCGCGGTCGGCGAGAAACTGCGGGAACGTCTGGCCGTTCGACAGCTTCTGGTGGAACGTCTCGTCGGCGAGGATGACGCCGCTGACCGATTCCGGGAGCTTCGGAGTGGTGACGATCAGCTCCCGGTACACGCGCCGGTTCTCCTCGGTCGCTTCGACGCCCACCCCTTCGAGCCGGGAGGACATCGTCCCGATGCTCTCGTCGGCGGCGAGGATTCCGCGCCGGTCGGAGACCATGATGCGAGCGATCTTGTCAAGAGTGGACATCGATTGTTACTCCTCCTGTGCTAGTGACTTTCGGGCCAGGCCGCGGGCCTGGCATGGGACTGCCCTTCGCCGCCGCGATCTCGACCAGCTCCTTCGCGTGGCCGGGCAATCCCCGGCGTTCGCTCCACGCCGCGTAAATCGGCTTCGCCGGCATCTCCTGCTCGACCGGGACCAGCCGCAGCCTGCCGTCCGCGATTTCGGAGCGGACGGTGGAGATGTTCAGCACGGTCACCCGCCTGCCCGCGGCGACCACCTGCTTGACCGCCGCGCTGGACGGGAGTTCGACATAGCTGCGCGAAGCACGCGCGGAACCCAGCAGTTCGTCGGTGAACTCCCGGAGCCCGGATCCCCGCTCGCGCACCACCAGCTGGGCCGAGGCGAGCTCCTCCACCGTCACCGGACCGGGGCGCTTCGCCCACGGATGCACCGCCCCGACGACCACGGCCAGCTTGTCGTCGCAGATGTACCGAGTGACCAGGCCTTCCCGGAACTGTTTCGGCAGCTGGCTTCCGGCCTGGCACCAGCCGTCGATGAACGCCACGTCGGCCTGGTCCGCCCGGATCAGCTGCCGCAGCTCGTCGACGCGGCCGGTCCGCACCTCCACCCGCACCTCGCCGAACGAGAGCCCGGACCGGTTCAGCCATTCCGGGATCAGGTGCTCGGACACGCCCGGGCTGCCCGCGACCCGCAACCGGCTCGCGCCGGACGAACCGGAGCCGAACTCCAGCAGCTCCCGCGCCGCGTGCATCACGTTGCGGGCGTACTTCGCGAGCATTTCCCCTTCCTCGGTCAGCTTCGACCCGGTCGGGGAACGTTCGAGCAGCCGCAGGCCGAGCCTGCGTTCCATGGCACTGATCCGGATGCTGGCCGCGGGCTGGGAAAGGCTGTGCGCCTGCGCCGCCTTCCCCACGCTGCCGTAGCGTTCGACGGACAGCAGCAGGTCGAGGTCGGCGAGCTGAGGCATTTTTGAGGGAAGAACCACGATTTCCCCCTCTCGCTCCGGAATACGTCGTACTGTGCCTGAGAAAGCAGCACTGACGGTGCGCGGACTGCGCGACCCGCGGTCACGGGACCCGCGGTGTGCACTGAGCCTGCACTGGCCGGTGAGCGTGGTCAATCCGAGGGACACGAACGTAGCCGCTGCGAAGACGAACGGTGCACAGTACGTCACCTGCGGGGGTTTCCGGCCTTCCCCGCTGGCCGTCGAGCGGCGAAACGCCTTGGCGGATAAGGGTTTTATCCCGCTCGGCACCGAAAAACCGCCGTCCGTGGCTATTTCCCGTCCGTCCGGCTCAGATCGGTGGCCGCACTCGCGCCGCGTCGCGGATGCTTCCCGGCGAAGCACTCGCCCGGAATCCTTCTACAGGAGGAAATAACGTGAAGTGGGAAACGCCGGAGTACACGGTCGTCGAGGTTTGCGCTGAAGCCACTGGTTACTTCTACCGAGGCTGACAGCCACTCCAGCCGGCGCAAGGCTTCAGTCTGCCCACGCGACTGAAGCCTTGCGCCTTCCATTCAGTGCGTTCGAAGCGCGGTGTCGCACGCGCGCGCCGCACGCATGATCAGCAGTTCGGTGCGCTCCTCACGGAGGACCTTCACCACGTTCCGCGGCAGCACCGTGCTTTCCAGCAGGCTGTCAGTACCCGCCAGCACGCGCTGCTCAGCGGTGGTGAAATGGGGATAGAGCGCGCGAGCGAAGGCCACCGCGAACTCCGGTTCGACGGCGCCCGGCATGCTTTCCAGCGTCCTCAAGTAGCGGTCCGCATACGGGGTGAGCAGTTCCTCTTGCTCGGGCTGCGCCAGTCCCGCCATGACGGCTTTCCGCTCGGCGAGCGAAAATTCGCCGTTGAACAGCCGCTCCCAGCCCGCTTCCTTGGCTGCCGCCGCGGGCCGGGCGGCCTCCGCGGTCAAAGCGTTCCGGCGGCCGCTGTCACCGGGATCCGCATCCACCGCGACATCCAGGCATCCGTCGAGGTCTTGTCCCGTCGACGCGAGGCGGAACACCGCGCGCCAGCGCAGATCCCGATCCACTTCCAGGTCCGCCCACGGGGATCGTCCGTACGCGATTTCGCTCAGCAGACGGTGTTCCCCGGCCGGGACGACGCCGACCAGGGCACGGGCGAAGACCAGTTGGCGATCGCTCCCCGGAGCTTCGGCGGCCAGCAGTGTCCGCACCCGGTGCGCCAGCGTCGCCAGCATCTCCGTGCGGCGGAAAGGATCCCCGTAAACGCGGACCGCCCGCACCGCGCGATCCAGCAGCGCTTCCAGTATCCCGGCGTCGCTCTCCCCCGGGCCGTGCGCGAGAACGGCCGAGGCGTAGCTCCGCGCCGGCAAGCGCGCGTCGAGCACCTCGTCCCACAACGCTCCCCAGACGACCGCCCGCACCCGCTGATCATCCACCGCGGACAAGCTCGCCAGCGCCTTCTGCCGGGACCGGGCGTCCAGCCGGACCTTGACGTGGCTCACCGCGTCGTCGTTGGGCACCACCAGATCGGCATCGCCGAAGCCGGTCAGCTCGCGCTCGGCCGAATCGAGCGAAACGTGCGCGCGGCGCCGCAGCACCATCTCGCCCTCGCGGTCGTCGAACGCGGCGACCCGGAGGTTCAGCCGCCGCGGCGGAACATCCGCGTGCTGGACAAGCCGGTCCCGGACCATTTCGACGGTATTGACGCCGCTGCTCAGCAGCCATTCCTCGACCCACCGGCCGACCTCTTCGCCTGAAGCCCGCTGCAGCGCGGCCACGAAGTCGCCGAGACCGGCGTTGCCCCACGCGTGCGTCCGGAGGTAACTCCGCACCCCCGCGACGAACGAGTCCCAGCCCAGCCGCTCCGCCAGCTCGTGCAGGACCGCCGCGCCTTTCCGGTACACGATCGGGCCGAAGTTCGAGCGCGCCGCGTCGGTGTCGGGCGTCGCCACCCGGATCGCGTGGCTCGTCGGCAACTGGTCAGCGTGCCGGGCGAGGGGAAGGTTGTGATGCGCGAAGCCGGTCCAGCCTTCGCCGTACCGCGTCGCTTCAGGCTGCGCGACGACCGACATCATGGTCGCGAATGCCTCGTTCAGCCACAGATCGTCCCACCAGCGCATCGTCACGCAGTCGCCGAACCACATGTGCGCCATCTCGTGCGTCAGCAGTTCGGCTCGCCTTCGCCGCGTGTCCTCGGTGACCCGGTGCCGGAACAGAAACCGCTCGTTGAGCGTGACGCAGCCCGGGTGCTCCATGCCGCCGAACGCGTACTCGGGGGCGAAAACGTGGTCGTACTTGGCGAACGGGTACGGCAGGTCGAACAGCCGGCGGTAAAAGTCGAGCCCGCGGCGGACGACGTCGAAGAGCTCGGGCGCCTGGCTGGTCAATGCGCGGTAGAGGGAGTTCCGCGCGTAGAGGCCCAGCGGCAGTCCGTCGTGCAAGGCTTGGACGCGACGGAACGGGCCGGCGGCGAAGGCCGTCAAGTAGGTCGGCAGCGGCGGTGTGGGCCCGAAACGCCAGCTGGTGCGGTCGCCCTCCAGCGGCACCAGCTTTTCCGGGTCGGTGTTGGCGACCACCGTCCAGTGATCCGGCGCGGTCACGGTCAGGCCGGCCGTCGCTTTCAGGTCCGGCTGGTCGAAACAGGCGAAGACGGTGTGCGCCGCGAAAGGCTCGAACTTGGTGTGCAGGTAGACCTGCCCGTCGAGCGGGTCGCGGAAACGGTGCAAGCCCTCGCCGGTGCGCGAATACGGAGCGGTCCCGCCCACGCGCACCGTGTTCTCCCCCGGCCTCGCGATCAGCCGGATGCGGGTCCCGGCCTGTGCCGCCGGCCCCAGTTCACGGTCATTGCACTCCACCGACGCGGCTGTTCCCGCGAAGTCGAGGAAGACCTCGCCAGGCTCTGCGCGGAAGCGGACGACGGTGCTCGTCGCGAACTCGTGCTCGCCCGTCGTCAGGTCGAGTTCCACCTCGTACCGGACGTGCGAGACCGTCGCGGACCGCGCCGACGCCTCTTCCTCCGTGAGTTTGGTGCCTGCCGGTGACATCCGTCAGTGCCTCCGCACGGCGGGACGCCGGTAAACCAGGTCCGCCGCTTCGCCGTCGCTGTGGTTGGCGCGGACCAGAGCGTCCTGGACCAGGTGATGGTCCGGGGAGTGCTGGCACACCGGATCGGTGCGCGCCGCGTCGCCGGTCAACGCGAACGCCTGGCAGCGGCAGCCGCCGAAGTCGATCTCCTTGCGCGGACAGCTCTGACACGGATCCGGCATCCACGCCGTTCCCCGGAAGGCCTGGAACGCCTCGGATTTCGTCCAGATCCACTCCAGGTCGTGGTCGCGGACCGAGGAGAAGGCCATCGTGGTGATCTCGGCGGCCACCGGACACGGGTACACGGTGCCGTCCGGTGCGACGGTCAGCGCGTTCTGCGCCCATCCGCCCATGCACGGCTTCGGGTAGGGCTCGTAGTAGTCCGGGAGAATCCAGAGAAGTTCCATCCGCTCCCCCAGTTCGGCCTTCCGGCGCTCGTACACGGCGACCGCGTCGTCCAGCTGGGCCTTGCTCGGCATCAGCCGCTCGCGGTTGCGGAGCGCCCAGCCGTAGTACTGGCTGTTGGCGAGTTCCAGCCGCTCGGCTCCCCATTCCGCGCAGACGTCGATGATCGCGTCGAGCCGGTCGAGGTTCAGCCGGTGCAGCACCACGTTCATGTTCAACGGCAGGCCGGCGTCGCGGATGATGCGCGCGGCGGCCTCCTTCTTGTCGAACCGCTTGCTGGCCGCGACCAAGTTCGTCGACTCGGCGGCGTCGCCCTGAATGCTCAGCTGGGCGCTGTTGAGCCCGGCCGCGACCAGAGCTTCCGCCCGGCCCTCCGTCAGCCCGAGGCCGCTGGTGATCAGGTTCGTGTACAGCCCGAGGCCGCGGCATTCGGCGACCAGTGTCTCCAGATCGCCGCGCACCAGCGGTTCGCCGCCGGAAAAGTGCACCTGCACGACACCGAGCCCGGCGGCCTCGCGGATCACCCGCACCCAGTCCTCGGTGGCCAGCTCGTCCTGCCGGTCGAGCAGCTTCAGCGGGTTCGAGCAGTAGACGCAATGCAGAGGACACTGATGCGTGACCTCGGCGAGCAGGCCGTAGGGCTGCGGCAGGCCGGTCATGCGACCACCACCCAGCCCCGGCCTCGCGCGTCGTGCAGGAATTTCATCACGTCGTTCGCGAGATCGGCGGCCTGGAAGTCGCGTTCGAGCTGGTCGACCACTTGCCGCACGGTCCGGCTGCCGTCGCACAGTCCCAGTATCGCCGCCCCGGATTTGTTCAGCAGCACCACGCGTTCGGGCAACAGGAGCAATTCGACGTCCCGGACGTTGTCGTGCTTGAGCATCGCCTTCGTCGCCAGCTTCGGCACGGCGGTCAGTTCCGGCTCGTTCATCACGAACTCTTGCGGTAGGCGAGTTCCACGGCGTCCAGCAGGCTCCAGAGCACGTCGCACTTGAACTCCAGCGCTCGGCCGCACGCTTCCTGCTGCTGCTCGGTCTTCGCGTTTTCGACCACCAATTCGAGCAGGTGCGCGATGTCCTTGGGCTGCTGAGTGAGCCGGGCCCGGAAGTAGTCCAGGCCCTCCGTCGCGATCCACGGGTAATGGCGCCGGACATCGGTGATCCGCCTGCTGAGCAGGTCCGGCGCGAACAGTTCCGTCAGCGCCGACGCGACCGCCTCCAGCCACGGCTTCTGGCGGCAGAAGTCGACGTACGCGTCGACCGCGAACCGCACGCCGGGCAGAACGGTGTCCACGTCGTACAGTTCTTCCCGGCTCAAGCCGACTGCTTTCCCCAAGCGGACCCACTTTTCGAGGCCGCCTTCGTCGCCGGTGCGGCCGTCGTGGTCGGTGATCCGCGTGATCCACCTGCGCCGGTCGTCCCGGCCAGGGAGCTTGGTCAGGATGAACGCGTCCTTCTTCGGGAGATTCATCTGATAGTAGAAGCGGTTCCGCACCCATCCGCGAAATTCCGCCTCGGACAGCTCGCCCGCGTGCATCCGCTCGTTGAACGGGTGCAGATGGTGGTACCGCTTCTCTCCGATGGACCGCAGGTGCGCTTCGAACTCCTCGGCAGACCTGACGCTCATACTTCCACCTCCAAGCCGGCTCGGCCGATTTCGATGCCCAAGTCCGTCACCCAGCGCCGTTCCGGGGACTCTTCGTCGAGAATCGGATTCGTGTTGTTGATGTGCGTGTAGATCTTCCGCTTCGCGGGCAGCGCGGCGAGCGCGCGAGCCGATCCGCCGTCCCCGCTGACCGGCAGGTGCCCCATCGACCGGCCGGTCCGGTTTCCCGCGCCGGTCTTGGACATTTCGTCGTCCGTCCAGAACGTCCCGTCCACGAACACGCAGTCGGCCGGCGCCACCTGCTGCTCGAACTTCTCGTCCCATCGCGGCACCGTCGGCGCGTAGACCGCGATCCCGCCGGTCAGCTTGTCTTCCAGGCGATAGCCGACCTCCCATTCCGCCGGCTGTTCGCGGAGCTGGGAATTCCCCACGTAGCGGGGAGCTTTGGAACCGGTCAGGAAGGGGGTCGCGCGCACCCGGTCGTCCAGATCGACCGGCTCGCCCGCCCGGACCTCGGACCAGGAGATGTCGGCGTAGTCGCTCAGCAGCTGCCGCACCGGGAACCAGAGGTTCAACGCCTCCAGCACGGGAAAGGTCCCGTGCACCGTCAGCGACGATTCCTCGCGCAGCATCAGCAGGCCGATGGTGTGGTCGAATTCCGCGTCGGTCAGCACGACCCCGGCGACCGGCGTCTCCCGGATGCCCGGACCGGGATGCAGCACGGGATCCGCCGCGATCTGGTGGAGGACGTCGGGAGTCGCGTTGAACAGGAACCACCGCTCGCCGTCGCCGGAAACCGCGATCCCGGCGTGCGCCGTCGCGTGCTCCGGCTTCGCGCGGGCCTTGCCGCACCCGGCGCAGGCGCAATTCCACTGTGGATAGCCGCCGCCCGCGGCGGCCCCGAGGCAATGAATCAACATTCGTCAACGCCGGCCACGAGGCACGGAAGGCACTTCGGCCACAATGGAATCCGGCAATTCGCGCCTCATAAGGTCCTCCCGCACGGTCGACCGGCGACAACGGCAGGACAAACAGGCGCCGTTGCCCGCCGAGGGCTCCGCCGGCGCGATTATCCGGTATCGTCGCCCTGAACTCGGCTATTCTCCGGAGAGCTTCTTCGCTCGCATCGGGGCCTGGCAACCGCTCGAGCACGACCGGAGCCGAATCACGGACGAACGGCGGCCGGGCCGAGACGAGCGGGAAGCCGTGCGCACCAGCGCCGACGAAAGCCGGGAAGCGGGCGTGACCAGCGGATCGCCGACGCTCCGCGCACCGGCCGGCCGAGGTCTGCCGGGTCGCGAAGGCCCGGACCGCTCGCGCCTCGGCGGCCCACGGTTATTGATTGTGCCTATCGGGGGATTGTTTTTCCTCATGCGGCGAAGCATTGCCGGGCGCCGGCGGCGGGGTGATGGTTGGTGGCCTGTCGCGTTTCCCTTTCTACCGTGAGGAGTTTGTTGTGCGGTTGCAGGTTGCGTTGGATGTGCTGGATGTGGGTTCGGCGTTGGCGTTGGCGCGTCAGGTGGCGGGGGAGGTGGATATTTTGGAGCTGGGGACGCCGTTGGTGAAGTCGGCGGGGATTGCGGCGGTGACGGCGGTGAAGGCGGCGCATCCGGACAAGCTGGTGTTCGCGGATTTGAAGACGGCGGACGCGGGGGAGCTGGAGGCGACGCTGGCGTTCGAGGCGGGGGCGGATCTGGTGACGGTGATGGGGGCGGCGGACGACGACACGGTGCGGGGTGCGGTGGCGGCGGGTCGCAAGTACGGGAAGGAGGTGGTGGCGGACATGATTTCGGTGACCGAGGGCCGGGTGGCGCGGATCCGGGAGGTGGCGAAGCTGGGGGTGTCGTTCGTGGAGATCCACGCGGGTTTGGACGAGCAGGCGCGTCCGGGGTATTCGATCGAGGCGTTGCTGGCCGACGGGCGGGAGGCGGGGGTGGCGTTCTCGATCGCGGGCGGGGTGAAGGCCGCGACGATCGGGTTGGTGAAGGAGGCGGGCGCGGCGGTGGCGGTGGTCGGGGGCGGGATCTACAACGCGCCCGATCCCGCCGCCGCGGCCCGCGAACTCCGCCGCCTCACCGCCTGACCACACCCGCCCGATCGGAACAGAAGGGAGTCGGCGTGGAAGTCCAGAACCCCGCCGCGGGCAGCACTTACGGCTCGTTGCTGCTGCAGGCCGCCGGAGTGCTGCGGCTGCGCTACGTGGAATGCCGGCGGGACACCAGCTTGTCCCCGGAGGCGGCGGTCGAACTCGCGACCGTCTTCGAGGCGCTCGCCCAAGGCGAGCCCGCGTTCGACCAGATCGACCCGAAAGAAGCGATCGCACTGGCGAACCGGCTGATCGACGACGACCATCCGGAGCTTTCCCGCCTGTGGCCCACGACCCGGTAACCCGTCCGCGGATCATTCGCAACTCAACGAGGAGTACACGATGACGACTGCCGAAGCCACCGAAGCGCCCGCACGCACCATTCCCGAGGGCGATCCCGCTCTGATCGGCGTGCCGACCTTCATCGTCGGCGCCACCGCGCTCGGCCTGGTGCTGACCGGCTACGTCCCGGCCGGCGCCGTCGGGGCCTCGATCGCGATCATCCTGCCCGCCACCGGCCTCGGCCAGCTTGTCGCCGCGGTATGGGCCGCCGCACAAGGCCAGAGCGCCGTAGCCTCCGTGTTCGGCATCTTCGCCGGATTCTGGCTCAGCTACGCGGTGCTGGTGCTCGGCCTGACCCACAACTGGTTCGGCATCCCCGCCGACGCCGCGGTGTCCACCCAGGGGCTGTTCCTGACCGCCTGGCTGGTCATGATCGTCCTGCTGACACTGGCCAGCCTGCGCCTGCCCGCCGCGTTCACCCTTCTCTTCGCGCTGATCGACCTCGCGCTCGCACTCGTGCTGTTCGGCACCGTGAACGGCTCCGCGAGCCTCACCGCCGTGGGCGGATATGTCGTCTTCGCGTTCACCGCGGTCGGGGTGTACCTCTTCCTCGGCGCGATGTCCGCGGCGACGGGCGGCCGCTCGCTGCCGCTGGGCCGGCCAGTACTGAGCTGACCCGGGACGGGGCGGCCGCCCGGCCGCCCCGTTTTCGCGTGTACCGCAAAGGAGTTGATCTGTGACCTCGCCGACCTTCGTCGTCATCGGAGCCGGACTGGCTGGGGCAAAAGGGGCGGAAGCGTTACGGGACAAGGGGTTCGACGGCCGGATAGTCCTGGTCGGAGACGAGGAGCACCTGCCCTACGAACGGCCGGCGCTGTCGAAAGACTATCTGGCGGGCAACGTCTCCCGCGACAGCCTGTACGTCCACGACGCGACCTGGTACGCCGAGCAGCGCATCGAGCTGCGCCCCGGAGTCCGCGCGACCGGCATCGACCGGGCGGCGCACCAGGTGCGGTTTTCCGACGGCACCGGCCTCGACTACGCGAAACTGCTTCTGGCCACCGGTGCCAGCGCACGCACGCTCCCCGGCGCCAACGGGGTCCGCTACCTGCGCCGCCTCGAAGATTCCGATTGGCTCAAGGGTTTGTTCACGACCGCGAGCAGCCTGGTCGTGCTCGGCGCCGGCTGGATCGGGCTGGAGACCGCGGCCGCCGCCCGCCGTGCAGGGCTCGACGTGACCGTTGTGGAAGCGCTCCCCCAGCCGCTGCTGCTCGCGCTCGGCCCCGAAGTCGCCGCGGTCTTCGCCGAATCGCACCTGCGGCACGGTGTCGATCTGCACCTCGGCGTCCAGGTCGACCGGGTCGAGCGAGGCAAGCGCGTCAAGCTCGCCGACGGCACCGTCCTCGAGGCCGACGCGGTCGTCGCCGGGATCGGCGCTCAGCCCAACACCGGCATCGCGCGCGCCTGCGGGCTGCGAGCCGGCAACGGCGTGCTGGTGGACGCGAGCCTGCGCACCAGCGACCCGGACATTTTCGCCGCCGGGGACGTTGCCAACGCCTACCATCCGCACCTGGGCCGCCACGTGCGCGTCGAGCACTGGGCGAACGCGCTCAACCAGCCCGCGGTCGCCGCCGCGGGCATGCTCGGCAAGAACGACGTCTACGACGAACTGCCGTACTTCTACACCGACCAATACGACCTGGGCATGGAGTTCCTCGGCACGATCGACGGCTACGACCGCGTCGTCTTCCGCGGCGACGTGCCCGGCCTCGAGTTCATCGCCTTCTGGCTCAAGGACAACCGGGTCGTCGCCGGGATGAACGTCAACATCTGGGAAGTCACTGAGCCGGTCAAAGCGCTCATCCGCTCCCGCCGCCCGATCGACCCGGACCGCCTCGCCGACCCCGGGGCGCCGCTCGACCGCCTCGCGGCCCCCTGAGGACAGCGGAAGGCCGGGCCTTCACCGGCCCGGCCTTCCGCTGTCCTCAGTGCCCGCGGGCGATCCATTCCGACAAGTGCGGCGCCTCGTCGCCGATCGTGGTGGCGTCGCCGTGTCCGGTGTGCACCTTCGTGGCGGCGGGAAGTTCGAGCAGCCTGTCCCGGATCGACGAGACGATCGTCGGGAAGTCCGAAAAGGACCGTCCGGTGGCCCCCGGACCGCCGGAGAACAAGGTGTCGCCCGAGAACAACGCGCCTGCCTCGGGCAAGTACAGGCACACCGAGCCGGGCGAATGCCCCGGAGTGTGGACGACCCGCAGCTCCGTGCCCGCGACCGCGATCCGTTCTCCGTCCCGCACCGGCCAGAACTTCTCGTCCGGGTGCGTCATCTCCCACAGCTCCTGGTCGCCGGGGTGCAGCAGCACCGGCGCGTGGAGGTTCGCGGCGAGCGCCGGTGCGACGGTGACATGGTCGTTGTGCCCGTGCGTGCACACCACGGCGACGACGTTCCGGCCGTCGACCGCGTCGGTGATCGCCTTCTCGTCGTGAGCGGCGTCCACGATCACGACCTCTTCGTCGTCGCCGATCAGCCAGATGTTGTTGTCCACCTCCCAGCTTCCGCCGTCGAGCTCGAAAACCCCCGAGGTGACGACACGCTCGATGCGCGGGCCGCTCACCAGACCACCACCGAGCGCAGCACGTCGCCGGCGTGCATCGCATGGAACGCCTTCTCGACGTCGGCGAGCCCGATGCGTTCGGAGACGAATTTCTCGAGCGGGAGCCGGCCCTGCCGGTGCAGATCGATCAGCATCGGGAAGTCCCGCTCCGGCAGGCAGTCGCCGTACCAGGACGACTTCAGCGCCCCGCCGCGGGAGAAGAAGTCGATCAGCGGCATCTCCAGCCGCAGGTCCGGCGTGGGCACGCCGACCAGCACGACCGTGCCGGCGAGGTCGCGGGCGTAGAACGCTTGCCGCCACGTCTCCGGGCGGCCGACCGCGTCGATGACGACGTCCGCGCCGAATCCGCCGGTGAGTTCCCGCACCGCCGCGACCGTGTCGGTTTCCGACGCGTTGACGACGTGCGTGGCGCCGAGGTCGCGGGCCCATTCGAGCTTCCGCTCGTCCCGGTCCACCGCGATGATCGTGGTCGCTCCCGCGAGCCGGGCCCCCGCGATCGCCGCGTCCCCGACTCCCCCGCAGCCGATCACCGCGACCGAGTCGCCGCGGCCGACCGCGCCGGTGTTCACCGCGGCGCCGAGGCCCGCCATCACGCCGCAGCCCAGCAGACCCGCCACCGCCGGGTCCGCCGACGAGTCGACCTTGGTGCACTGTCCGGCGTGCACGAGCGTCTTGTCGGCGAACGCGCCGATGCCCAGCGCGGGGGTCAGCTCGGTGCCGTCGGCGAGCGTCATCCGCTGGGCCGCGTTGAACGTGTCGAAGCAATACTGCGGGCGGCCGCGCTTGCAGGCCCGGCACTGACCGCAGACCGCGCGCCAGTTCAGGACGACGAAATCGCCCGGCCGCACGGAGTCGACCCCGGCGCCGACGCTTTCCACCGTGCCCGCCGCCTCGTGCCCGAGGAGGAACGGGAACTCGTCGTTGATCCCGCCTTCGCGATAGGTCAGGTCGGTATGGCAGACCCCGCAGGCCGCCACCGCGACGACGACCTCGCCCGGTCCCGGATCCGGGATCACGATGTCCGCCAGCTCCACCGGACTTCCCTGCGAACGGGCGATCACCCCGCGTACCTGCTGTGGCATTCTTTCTTCCTTCGTGCCGAGCGACAAGCCATGCGCCAGAGCGCATACCGCTCCGACGGTAGTGCCGCGCCGAGCCGCCGCGACCCCGTCGTCCGGCGAGGAATTCCTGGTCTTCCGGCCAGGCGCCCGGGAGGTTACCCTGAGCCGGATGCCCGCCGACTCCACCGCCGCCGACCTGCCGGGGCTGCGCGACGTCGTCGACGGCCCGCTGCACGACATCGCCGGGCGGTTCTCCCGCTACCTCGCCGAGACCTGGCCGCACCGCGCGCTCGTGATCTTCACCCGGGAGTGCACCGGCAGGCCCCGCAAAGTCGCCGGCGACCCGGAGACGACGGGCAAGATCACGATCCCCGAGCTCGAGGCGCTGAAGGCAGCCGTGCTGCCCGGCTCCGCGACGAGGACGACCGCGCAGCTCGGCGGCGCGGCGCGGCCGGTGTGGTCTGTGCACGACCCCGTCGGCACCCTGCTGGTGCTGATCCCCCGGACGGCGCGGAAGCCGGTGCCGCACCCGGTGCTGCTCGCCGAACTTTTCGGGATCGTCGCGACGTCCATCCGGCAGCAAGTCACGCAAGCGAGCCCGGATTACCTCACCGAGTCCCGTGCGGCGTCGAGCGAACGCGCGCGCACGATCGTCGAAATGGCTGCGACGCAGGAAAGAACCCTCGTCACGGTCCTGAACGCGCTGCGGTCGGCCAAGCTGGACGCCGAGGGCGCCCGAGCCGCCGCCACCGACGCCGCCTCTGCCGCGCTGGTGGCCCTGCGGTCGGCCCACAAAACCGATCTCGCGCTGTCCGAAGAGCCAGTGCACACCGCCTTCGCCCGGCTGCGCCGCGAAGTACGGCAGGTTCTGCGCCACCACGACGCCGAACTGGAGTTCGTGGAGCCGCGGCCCGACACGCGTCCGCTGTGCGGAGAACTCGCACCCGCCGCGCGAGCCATGACCTGCACAGCGGTCCTGGCGTTCACCGCCCAGCCGACGTTGACCCGGCTGCGCGTCGCGTGGTCCTGCGACGACTCTTCGCTGCGGCTGGACATCCGCGACCACGAGTCCGGACGCCTCGACGTCGATGCGCTGCACCTCCAGCTCGACGGACGCGCGAAGGCACTCGGCGGCGCCGTCGAGGTCGACGCGGTGTCGGGCTGGGGAAGCCGGGTCTCGATCGTCCTCCCCCGCTCCCTCGCGCGGGACAGCACGGAAACCACCGGCCTCTCGCGACTCAACCGCCGCGAGCTGGAAGTCCTGCGGCACCTTGCACAAGGACTGCGGAACAAGGCAATCGCCGAACGGCTCGACATCACGGAGAGCACTGTGAAGTTCCACGTGGCGAATGTCTTGAAGAAGCTGGAGATCGGCTCGCGAGGGGAGGCCGCGGTTCTGGCGCTGAACGCCGGGATCGCGTGAACGCGTTCCTCGTTGCCGCAAGACCGTCAGCCATTCGTGAAAGTTCTGCGCCCCGGCCACTGCGACTAACCGCCACAGCCCTGCGCGCAGGCGGCTCCGCAAATCTATTCTTTTTTCGGCACCCGGCGGCGAATTCAGTTCAGAACCGCACGACCGGCCAGCGGATTGTCCGGAACGTGCGGCACCTCCATTTCGCGGAACGGCGATAACCAGACGATCTCTCCCACGTCGCCGGTGCGGCAATTCGGCGGTTGGCGGAGATGTCCGAAATACCAGTCCAGCTCCCGGCGCCCAATCTCGGGAGCCACCATTGCGATGTCTTCGTCGTCGAGGCAGTTGACCCGCATGGGCACGCTGTCGAGGTAGGCGTCAATCGCGGAGTCGGCGCCGTTCTTCGCCCTCAGATGCGTTCCCCAGTCCGGGACGAGCTCCCGGATGTCATCCGAGCACCCCGACGGGTGCCTCAACAGCGGTCAGGGAATCAGTCGTGCATTGGAGCTCGTTCCTGTTTCCGCAGGTCAAACCCTATATAAAGGGAGGCAGAGTGGGCCGGGTCGGGCTCGAACCGACGGCCAAGGGATTATGAGTCCCCTGCTCTAACCAACTGAGCTACCGGCCCCTGGGTTCGCTTCCGCAGGTCGATCCCCCCAGTTCACGTCAACTTAGCACAGGCCCCGCGCGGGCCGGGGGCGTAGGCCGATCGGGTCGAGACCGCTCGCGGGGGCCTCGGGGTCGCCTAGATTGCTGGGGGTCGGGTCCCGAGAGGAGAACCGCCATGCGCAACCTGGGACGGGTTCCGCTCGCGCTGCTCGACGCGCTCGCCGCCGGGCTCGGGCTGGGTTATCTCGCCCGCGACTATCGCGACGCGCTGATCTCGCACGGGCCGATTGCGTCGATCGCCGCGGTCGTCGGGATTGCGGTAATCGTGGTGGCATATCGGGGATACCGCGTGCTTCGCAGTGCGAACACCCGCCTGGAAGCGATAATCGCGGACGAGTTGGCCCGGCGTAAGCCGTCGCCTCGGCCGCGGCGGTGATAGGCCGCGAGGGGAAATTACCTGCCCAGTTCGACAATGGCGGCGTACAGGCCGGGTGCGAGGGCGTCGGCTAGGCCGCCGGGCGGGACTGTTTCGCGCAGAAGGTGCAGCCAGGCGAAAACCGAACCGAGCAGCATCGCGTGCACGACTGACATCTCAGGGCGCCGGGCCAGTTCGCCGCAGGCGATCGCGCGGTCGAGCACTTCGGTCAGGTAAGCCCGTTCTCGCACCAAAAACAACTCGCCCAGCCGGGCGGTGGGTGCGTCTTCGGCGCGGAGGTCGGCGAGCAGGCCAGGCAAGGCGTTGCGTACTTGCGGTCCGTCCAAAGCGGACTGAATGTCAGCGAGAACGCCTGCTACATCGCCGCGCAAGGTGCCGGTGTCGGGTGGCGCCGCGAGGGCGTCGTCGTGCACGACTGCGGCGAAGACGAGTTCCGCCTTGGACTTCCAGCGCCGGTAGAGCGTCGCCTTGCCTACGCCGGCGCGCGCGGCGATCGTGTCTACCGTGCATCGCTGGTAGCCGACTTCCTCCAGCAGCTCGTTGACTGCGGCTCGCACCGCCGCGTCGATCCCCTGCTCCCGCGGCCGTCCGCGCCGGTTGTGCGTCATGGAGCACAGTTTACGAGACTGTCAGTTCCGTATATGTTCGGGGGCATGACCTGGGACAAAACCTCCACCCGCACCCTCGCCGTCGACCCGGCCGCGTTGTGGGACGTCCTCGCCGACGTCGAGAACTGGCCGCGCTGGGACCCGGACGTCGCGCGCGTCGTGCTGCACGGGCCGGTCGCGACGGGATCGACCGGATTCCTTTACCCCAGCGGCGGATTCCGCGGCGGCGTGCACGCGAAAATCGCGAAGGACTTCACCTTCACGAGCTGGCGGCCCGGCCACGAGTACACGCTCTGCCAGCCGGTTCCGCTCGGGACGATGGACCTCCGGCTGAGCGTCGCGGCCGTCCCCGGCGGGGCCGAGCTGACCCAGCGCATCGTCCTGGACACGCCGCTGCGCGCGGTCATGGTGCGCATCATCGGCGCCGACATCGTGGCGAACTTCGGCCGGAAATGCGACGCGCTGACCCGGATCGCCGCAGCGAAAACGGGCTGACCGCCCTTGCGGTCCCGGCGGGAACCGCAAGGGCGGACCGGACTAGTTCCGGTACCGGAACAGGATCCGGCCCCGGTCGAGGTCGTACGGGCTCAGCTCCACCAAAACCCGGTCGAACGGGACGATCTTGATGAAGTTCTTCCTGATCTTGCCGCTGATGTGGGCCAGCACGTGGTGCCCGTTCGCCAGCTCGACGGTGAACCGGGCGTCGCGCAGGCACTCGACCACGGTTCCCTCGACTTCGATCCCGCCCTTACCGGCCATTGCGCATCAACTCCACCGTGCTGTTCGCCCGCCGCGCGCCGATGCCCTCGAACAGCGCCGTCGCCGCTTCGTTGGCCTCATTCACTTCGGCGGAGGCCGTCGGGATTCCCGCTCGGTGCAGGATGCCGAGCGTGTTCAGCAGCAACCCGCGTGCGATGCCGCGGCGTTGCCGATCCGCGCGGACGGCGATGAGCCCGATCCGGGGCAGGCGCGTCACCTGAACCACCCGGAGCAGACCCACGTACTCGCCGTCCTCTACAGCCACGGCGTACTTCGACGGATCCACAATCGTGTCGTCAGCCGGTCGAGGCAGTACCTCGGCCGGCATCTCCGACCAGCCCACGCTCGCCTCGACCTCGGCGCGGACGACGCGGTCGAGCTCGCGCAGCGGTCCCTCGTCGGCGGATCCGGCGGGCACGACCGTGACGCCCTGCGGCAGCACGACCGGCCCGGTGACGTGCGGATCCGTGGGCACGACGTACTCCCACTCGCGCCGCCGGACCGTCAGCCCGGCCCGTTGCCAGCCGTCCAGCAGTTCGCGGTCGGTCTCGTCGACCACGGTGTGGAGCGGGTCCGGCAGCGCGGCCAGGATCTCGCGGGCCAGCTGGTCGAAGACTGAACGATGCCAGGCGTCGACGCTGAGGAAGACCCGTCCGTCGGGCCGGGCGGTGGCTTCGGCGCGACCGGCCAGCCTGCCGTCGTCCAACGCCTGCCAGAGTCCCGGTTCGACCCGGGTGATGCTCACCGCGGGTTCGCCCACGGTGAAACGCACAGTGTCCATGATGGTCACCTTTCGGAGTGCCTTTGCTCAAGGCGCTCCTGGCAACCCCTACGTCAGTCGCCCGACCGTGACGACACGGGGAGCACCCACATCGAAACAGCGTTCATGGGGCTCACCTCCTGGCGTCGAGTCACGGTCGGGCGAACCATAACCGCGCGCGACGGGCCTCGTCCACCGAATTAAATTCTCCTCAGCCGATCCGCAGCACCACCTTGCCGCGACCGTATCCGGCGGCGCACAGATCGAGCAGCTCCCGCAGCCGCGGGACAGCGGACCCCGCAATCGTTTGCGCGAGGCGGCGATTCCCCATCCAGCACCACGGACACGGCACGTCGGCCCCATGCTCAGGGTCGCAATCGGCACAAAATTCCCTTTCCGCGCAATCGCCGCCTTCCGCCCGGCGGTGCTTACAGTGGACTTCATCAAGCGGACTTGAGGTCAAGCACGGAAAGGGCTGCCATGCCCCAGATCACGCGCGAGGTCGTCTGGCTGAAGCCGGGACAGATCGCCGAACGCGCCGGTGTGAGCGTCCCGACGCTGCACTACTACGAGAGCCGCGGGCTCATCGCGAGCAGGCGCACGAGCGGCAACCGGCGCGAGTACCGGCGCGACACGCTGCGCATGATCGCCTTCATCCGGACCGCGCAGCGCGTCGGCGTGTCGCTGGAGCAGATCAAGGACGCGCTCGCCGAACTGCCGGACCGGCGCATCCCCACCAAACGCGACTGGGCGCGCATCTCCCGCCGCTGGCACGACCGCCTGACGGAACGGATCGAGGAGCTCACCGCGCTGCGCGACCGGTTCTCCGACTGCATCGGCTGCGGGTGCCTGTCGCTGAAATCCTGCCCGTACTCGAATCCGGACGACGTTCTCGGGCAGGGCGGGACCGGGGCGCGCCGGTTCCCTGGCTTCGGGTCGTGAGGGCCACCCTGGGGGAATCTGATTCCCTCAGGGTGGCCCTCACGGACGGAACTGGAGGACAGCGCGGGTCGGCTTAACCGCTGAGCGCGGCCCGGAAGTAGCGTCCGGTCGCGCCGTCGTGCTCGGCGAGCCCCTTCGGCGTGCCGGTGTAGAGCACCTGGCCGCCGTTCTCGCCCGCGCCGGGGCCGAGGTCGAGCACCCAGTCCGCCGCCGCGACGACGTGCAGCGAATGCTCGACCACGACGAGCGTCCGGCCCTCGTCGACGAGCCGGTCCAGCAGCGCCACCATCCGCGTGGTGTCGCTGGGATGCAGGCCCGCGGTGGGTTCGTCGACGAGCAGATCGTCGCTGGTCGAGTCGAGCTGGCGGGCGAGCTTCAGCCGTTGCCGCTCACCGCCGGAGAGCGTGTCGAGCGTGCGGCCGCTCGCGAGGTGCCCGAGGCCCAGTTCGCCGAGCAGCGCAGCCAGCCGGACCACGTCCGGATGCGGCACGTATCGCGCCAGCGCCGACACCGGCGTGCCCAGCACTTCGAGCACCGTTCGTCCGTCGAGCCGCGTTTCCAGTGCCTCGGCGCGGAATCCGGTCGCGTTGCACTCCTCGCACGGCGTGTCGACGTCCTCCAGGAACGCCAGATCGGTCCGCCGCACGCCGGTGCCGCGGCAGGCCGGGCACCCGCCCTGCGACCGCGGGTTGAACAACTTCGGCGATTCGCCGCTCACCTCGGCGAACGCGCGTTGCACCGGATCGGCGAGCCCGAGCCAGGTGCCGACCGTCGACCGGCTCGTCGCGACGATCTGACTCTGGTCGACGACCGTGAACCGCGGATGCCGCTCGGCGAGTTCGCCCGCCAGCGTCGACTTCCCGGACCCTGCCACCCCGGTGATCACCGTGAGGACGCCTGTCGGCACATCGACGTCGATGTCGCGCAGGGTGTGCCGGTTCAGCCCGCGCAACGGCAGCCAGCCCGCGGGTTCCCGCAGCGTGTCCTTGATCCGGACGCCGGTGCGCAACGCGCGCGCGGTCGTCGTGTCCGCCTTCCGCAGCTTCGCCGGCGGACCGTGGAACACCACGCGTCCGCCCGCTTCCCCTGCTCCCGGGCCGAGGTCGATCACATGGTCCGCGGCGACCATCACCGCTTCGTGGTGATCCACCACCAGCACCGTGTTGCCGTGATCACGCAGCCGCCGCAGTACGTCAACGAGGGACGCGACGTCGGCCGGATGCAGCCCGTCGGTCGGCTCGTCCAGGACGTAGGTGAGGTCGGTGAGGCTCGATCCCAAGTGCCGCACCAGTTTCAGCCGCTGCGATTCGCCGCCGGAGAGCGTCGGCGTCGCGCGGTAGCAGTGCAGATGCCCGAGGCCGAGCGTGATCATCGATTCCAGTCGCAGCCGCAACGCCGCCACCAGCGGACGCGCCCACTCGTGGTCCAGTCCGGAGCAGAATTCCAGCAGCCCCGCCGCGTCGCGGTAGCCGAGGTCCACAATGGACACCCCGTTGACCCGGCTCTCCCGCGCGGCCGGAGCGAGCCTGCTGCCGTCGCACTCCGGACACGGCCGCTGCCGGGTCACGTCGGCGAGGGCCGTCCGCACCGCCGGACCCATCTTGGCCTCGCGTTCCACGAGCAGCCGGCGGATCCGCGGCACCATCGACTGGTACTTCGCGCTGGCCGGGAAACGGGGCAACGGATTCGGCGGCTTCTGCGTCGGACCGTGCAGCAGGAACTGCACCAGTTCCTCGGGCCATTCCCGCAACGGCAGATCGTTGTCGAAGAATCCCGAGTAGACATACCGCTTCCAGATCCAGCTGCCGACCGCGAAACTGGGGAAGACCATCGCCCCGTCGTTGAGCGAACGGCCGCGGTCGATCATCCGCTCGCCGTCGATGTCGGTGACCGTGCCGAGCCCCGCACAAGCCGGGCACATCCCGGACGGATCGTTGAACGAGTAGGCGGGCGAATACCCCGCGGACGGTTCGCCCAAGCGGGAGAACAACATCCGCAGCATCGTCCACACCTCGGTGGCGGTGCCGACGGTAGACCGCGAATTCGTCCCGAGCGGCCGCTGATCCACCACGACGACGGTCGTCAGGCCGCTCAGCGAACTGGCCTCGGGAGCCGGATCGTGCGGCAGTTTCGTGCGGACGAAAGCGGGCATCGTCGAGTACAACTGCCGCCGCGACTCGGCGGCCAGCGTCGCGAACGCGAGCGACGACTTGCCGGACCCGGAAACGCCGGTGACCGCGACCAGCTGGTGCTTGGGGATGTCCACGTCCACGTCGGCCAGGTTGTGAGTGCGCACACCGCGGAGGCTGATCATGTTCGACGGCATGTCTCGCAGCCTACGTCCTGGAGAGGGGTGCGGCGGGGCGGGTGGAGGCGAGGGTGCTTTGTTCGGGGAAGCGCTCGGCGATGTGGGGCCGGGCCATCGACAAACAGCGTCACGCGAGGCAGGTTGGGCGATGTTCGTTCGGAGCGCGCTCGACCGGGCGAAGCGAGCTGAGCCTTCGCACGGCGGATTTCCGCGGGCGGGGTGGGCGGTGCTCGTTTAGGGAAGCGCTTATCGAGGCGTGCCAGGCATTCGCCATCCGTGCGGGTGCTCGTTCGAGGAAATACCTGGCGGGCAAGAGAAGCGAGGTCTCGGGACTGGATTATTCGGGCCGGAACATTCGGTCTGGAGTTCGCAGTCGTCGGTGCTTCCTTCGCCGGTGCGGTGGCTTTGATGTGCCTCGCGATCAGCTCGGGACAGAGCGCCGTCGCCGGTCGTGGCTCCAGGTCGAGTGGTCCGCGCAACTCCTCGACCACGATCACTCCCCCGAGCGGCATCGGCTGGTGCCCCTGGTTCGCGCCGCGCGCCCCCTGCGTCGGCCGTCCTGAAGTTTGGACTTGCTGGTCCATTTTTCCGAAGGCACCCTGGCCGAGCCAGGCGGGCACGGCCCGCGCGTGTTTCGGGAACGGAGTGAGGACCCTGATGTCTCTTGACCAGTATTACCTGCTCGGCCGGTCCGGATTGCGGGTCAGCAGGCTCGCGCTCGGCACGATGAACTTCGGCGTCGACGGGTTTCACGCCGCTTACGGGAAGTCCGAGGAGGAGGCGCGGCCGATCTTCCGCAAGTATGTCGAGGAGGGCGGCAACTTCGTCGACACCGCGGACTTCTACACCGCGGGCGAGAGCGAGCGGCTGCTCGGCAAGTTCATCGCCGAGACGGGGAACCGGGATCGGCTCGTGCTGACGTCGAAGTTCACCAACAGCGTCGACCCGGGCGATCCCAACGCCGGCGGCAACGGGCGCAAGCACATGATCCGGTCGGTGGAGGCGTCGCTGCGCCGGATCGGCACCGACTATCTCGACCTGTTCCTGCTGCACACGTGGGATCGGATCACGCCGGTCGAGGAGGTGCTGCGCACGTTCGACGACCTGGTGCGGGCGGGGAAGATCCGGTACGCCGGGCTGTCGGACGTGCCCGCCTGGTACGCGAGCCGCGCGCAGACTCTCGCCGACGCGCATTCGCTGCCGCCGATGATCAGTCTGCAGCTGCCGTATTCGCTGGTCGAGCGAACGATCGAAACGGAGCACGTCCCGGCGGGCCTGGAGCTGGGCCTGGGGATCACCGCGTGGAGCCCGCTCGGCAGCGGGTTCCTGAGCGGGAAATACCGCAGCTCGTCGAACGGCCTGAGCGGCGAGGGACGTTTGACCGGCGAGGGCGCTGTGGCGGCCGGGACCTGGACCGCGCAGCAGTGGGAACTGCTGAAGACGCTTGAGACGGTCGCGGACGAGCTGAACGTGACGATGGCGCAGGTCGCGATCAACTGGGTGGCGACGCAGCCCGGCATCGCGTCGGCGATTGTTGGGGCGAGCAGCGCGGAGCAGCTGGACGCGACGATGCACGCGCTCGACTTCACCCTGCCCGCCGACCTGCGCGACGCCCTGGACCGCGCGAGCGAGGTGCCGCCTGCCGGGCCGTACCGGATGTTCACGCCGGACTACCAGTCGTGGCTGATCAACCCTGGCGTGAAGGTGGGCGACAAACCGGAGGGGTATCGGCCGGTGGTACGGAACTGGGCTTCGGCGACGCAGGCGTGAACCGCGCGGGATTCCGCGCTGCAAGAAATGTTTCCCCCGCCCTTTTCAAGATATAGCGCACCCCGGGGCTTGCCGCAAGCCCCGGGGGATGCCGCAGAATCGCTGCTCGACCATGAGAATCCGGCTGTCGGGAGCGAGTGTGGGATCGGTGTGCGCACGATCGGGCTTTGAGACGTGCGGGGATGTCCTGCCGCCGGGAATCCGTCCGGCGCAGCTGCCGAGAGCGCATGCGCGCGACTCGGCGCGACCGCCGCCGTCCGGTCGGTTTCGGCTGGCCGATTGTGCTTGGCCGAACCGTTCGCCGTCGCCGTGGCCCGGTGCCGGAAACGGGGCCCTTTGCCGCCGCTGCAACGCCTGGGGCACGAAGGCGCGCGGAATTGGGTGCGCGCTCGCGCCTGGGTGCCCGCCACGGAATAGCCCGGGGATTCGGCTCGGCCTTCGACGCTCAACCTGCCGCCCTGTGACCGTCGCGTGCGAGGGCGCTCAGGGATGTCAGCTGGCCACACGTGCGGCTGGAACGCACGCCTCGGGCAGCGTCGTCGCGCCGAGCGAGGCCGTCACCGCAGGTGGAATCGCCGCCTGGGCGAGGTCGTCGCGCCGGGCCGAATGGCCGCGTCAGGAGAACGCGCGTCGTCGCGCCGAGCGAAGCCGTCACCGCAGGTGGAATCACCCGCTCGGGCAAGGTCGCCACACCGGACCGAATTGCCGCGTCAAGCGAACGCACGTCGTCACGCCGAGCAAAGCCGTCAGCACAGGTGGAAACCGCCCCCTGGGCAAGGTCGCCACGCCGGAACCGAATGGCCGCGTCAGGCAAAGGCGCGGGTCGTTCGCGCTGATCGGGCTTCGAGCCGGGTCTGATCCCCGGGCTGCGGACCGAGGCCGCGGCTCTGGCCGGTGCGCCCGGCCCATCCGGCGAACCTGGCCGCCGAACTCGGATCGGGCAGCGCGGCTCCGCCAGCACAGGTCAGCCGCCACGAGTCCGCTCACCCGCCAGCACAAGCCCGCCAGCACAAGCCCGCCAGCACAAGCCCGCCAGCACAAGCCCGCCAGCACAAGCCCGCCAGCACAAGCCCGCCAGCACAAGCCCGCCAGCACAAGCCCGCCAGCACAAGCCCGCTTCACCCGCCAGGCCAGACCCACCGATCCGACCCGCTCCACCCAGCCCGGACCGCTCAGCTCACCACGCGAGAAAACCGCGGCACAACACCAGTCCGCCTGCCCACTTGACAGAAGGTGGACAATAAAAAATCGACGCGTCTTCACCAAGCAATCAGAAGTTCACGCCGAATCTGGTTTCAGAATAACAGCAGCGAGGGGCACTTGTCAACTCAGGGGTACGAAGAAGAACTGCGGTCCGAACAGGACTACGTCGCCGGGCTCTATCGGCGGCTCGACGGGGAGCGCAGGAGGGCCAAGGAGCGCTACACCGCTGCCCTCAAACGAAACGACGAGGCGCCGGGCGAGCGGGACGTCGAGGTGCGCGCGCTCACTCGCGAAACGCGGCGGCTTTCGGTTGCCGACTCCGGGTTGTGTTTCGGGCGGCTCGACACCGTCGAAGGCGACCATTCTTACATCGGCCGGATCGGGCTTTTCGACGAGGACGACGAGTACAAACCCGTTCTTCTCGACTGGCGCGCGCCGGCGTCGAGCGCGTTTTACACCGCTACCGCCGCGACGCCCGAGGGCATGCGGCGACGGCGGCAATTCCACACGCGCGGGCGGCAGGTCACCTCGTTCACCGACGAGGTCTTCGGCGCGCCCGGCAGCGGCGAGGAGAACGACGCCCTGCTCGCGGCGGTCAACGCGCCCCGCGGGGAGGGGATGCGGGACATCGTCGCGACGATCCAGGCCGAGCAGGACCGCATCATCCGGCTCGACCATCCCGGCGTCCTGGTCATCGAGGGAGGGCCGGGAACCGGGAAAACCGTCGTGGCGCTCCACCGCGTCGCGTATCTGCTGTACACGCAGCGCGAGCGGATGGAGCGCCACGGCGTCCTCGTTCTCGGGCCGAATCCCTCGTTCCTGAACCACATCGGGCGCGTGCTGCCGTCGCTCGGCGAGTCCGACGTGGTGTTCACCACCCCGGGCAGTCTCCTCCCGGGGCTGCACGCGCGCGCCGAGGACGAGCCGGAAGTCGCGCGGTTCAAGGGGTCTCTGCGGATGCTCGACGTCCTGCGCGCGGCGGTCGCGGACCGGCAGGAACTGCCCGCCGAACCCGTGCTGATCGAGCTCCGCGACACCACCGTCCGGATCGACGCGGCGACCGCCGAGTGGGCTCGCGACGAGGCGCGGCAGAGCGGGCGGCCGCACAACGAGGCGCGGGCGGTGTTCGTCGAGATCGTCACGTACGTGCTCACCGAACGCGCCATGTCCCGCATCGGGCGCGGTTGGCTCACCCGCGACGACAAGGAGGAATGGGAGGACCTCCGTTCCACGCTCGTCAACGAACTCCTCGCCGACCCCGCGTTTGTCAAGGCAATCGACCGCCTCTGGCCGATTCTGACCCCGGAAAGCCTGCTGACCACGCTGTACTCCTCCCCCGCCCGGCTCAAGGCGGCCGGTGCCGACCCGGCGCTGCTGCGCGAGCCGGGCGAGCCCTGGACGGTGTCGGACGTCCCGCTCCTGGACGAGCTGATCGACCTCCTCGGCAAGGCTCCGGACCGCGCGAAACGGCAGGAGGACGCCTCCGAGCGCGAGGCGGAGGCCGAGTACGCGGCCGGTGTGCTCGACATCATGCGGCTCGACCGCGAGGAGATGGACGAGGACATCGGCCTGTCCGCGGAGCACCTGCTCTACGACACCGACCTGGCCGAGCGGTTCGTCGAGCACGACACCCGCGACCTCGCCGAACGTGCCGCGGCGGACCGGGACTGGACCTACCGGCACGTCGTGGTCGACGAGGCGCAGGAACTGTCCGAAATGGACTGGCGGGCGCTGATGCGGCGGTGCCCGAGCCGGTCGTTCACCGTGGTCGGCGACCTGGCGCAGCGGCGGTCGGCGGCGGGTGCGCTCGACTGGGGCACGATGCTGGATCCGTACGTCCCGGGCCGCTGGGCCTACCGTTCGCTCACCGTCAACTACCGCACCCCGGCGGAAATCATGGCCGTCGCGGCGGCGGTGCTGGCCGAGTTCGCGCCGGGGGCCGAGCCGCCGGAATCGGTGCGCGCGTGCGGGGTCCGGCCGTGGTCGCGGAAGGTCTCCGACGACGAGTTGCCCGCCGCGGTCGAGGAATTCGTCCGTGCCGAGGCGGGCCGGGAAGGGACGAGCGTCGTGATCGGGCCGCCGGACGTGCCGGGCGCGGTGGCGGCGTCGGAGACGAAGGGGCTGGAGTACGACGCTGTGCTGCTCGTGGACCCGGACCGGATTCTCGAGGACGGACCACGCGGCGCGGCTGAGCTGTACGTCGCGCTGACCCGGGCGACCCAGCGGCTCGGCGTGCTGCACCGCGGCGCGTTGCCGCCGGTGCTGAACGGACTGGAGGAACTCGTCTAACCGGTCAGGGGCGCAGTTCGGGCGCGAGGACGCTGCTGCGTTTCAACGCCTTCAGCACCACCCCGGTGTGCACCGAATCCGCCTGCCGGGACCAGCCGGAACTGCCGACGAACTCGTGCAACGCGGCGATGTCGGGCAAGGTGACGTCAGCGAGCAGCTGATACTCGCCCGTCATCGCCGCCGCGTAGCGCACGTACGGCGAGCCCAGGAGGGCGCGGCCGATGTCGTCGACGTCGTGCGGGCGGCAGCGGATCCACAGCAGCGCCTCGACCGGCAGCCCGAGCACGGCCGGTTCCACCACCGCCCGGATGAACACCTTTTCCTCCCGCCGCAACGCTTCCAGCCGGCGGCGGACGGTCGATTCCGAGATCCCGGCGGCACGGGCGAGTTCCTCGTGCGTGCGCCGGCCGTCCTCGCGCAACGCGCGCACGATGGCGCGTTCGTCGCTGCTGAAGTCCACGCCGTCGGGCTGCCGGGGCTGCGGAGTCGGCTGCGGAAGCGACGAGATCGCCTCCGTCTCGGCCGGGCTCAGCAGGCCGGGCTGCCATTCGTGGATGGTGCGGTAGTACCGCGTGACGGTATCGGCCGTGAGATCGAGCAGGCCGGGGATTGCCGCCATCTCGTCGAACATGAAGGTCGGCAGCCGGTTGCGGTCGCAGAAGACCTCGGCGACCAGTTCACCCTGTCCGGTGATCAGGTAGCAGAAGCTCGTCTCCGGCCGTCCCGCGAGCGCGGTGCCCGCGGGACGGCCGAGCCCGGCCCTGCAGCGGCCGCGCACCAGCAGCGGCACGCCGTGCGGCGAAACGGCGACAACCGTCACGACGCCGGTGCGCAGCAGGTGCGTCCCGCGCCGGGCCACCGTGCGCTCCGGCGCGTCCAGCACCTCGGCGATCCGCCGCCAGGACGCGCGGCCGTCGACTTGCAGCGCGCCGGCGATCCGGCGGTCGAGTGGGTCCAGCCGTGCGGTCATCAGCCAATACTGTGGCTGATTCCGTCATTTGTCGAGCAGGTCTTGTCCGACCCCAGCACCACGCGCGAAGCTGACGTCGCGAACGGACACCGGGGTCAGGAAGGAAACCAGTGAGCGCTGAGGAGATCTGCTACTTGCCCGCCCGCGAACTGGCCCGGCGGCTGCGCGTCCGCGAGCTGTCCGCCCGCGAGGTGCTGCAGGCCCATCTCGACCGGATCGAGCAGGTCAACCCGCAGATCAACGCCATCGTCACGCTCACCGCCGAGCGCGCGCTGAGCGAGGCCGCGGCCGCCGACGAACGTCTCGCGCACGGCGAGGAGGTCGGTCCGCTGCACGGGATTCCGGTAGCGCACAAGGACACGCACGACGTCGCCGGGGTCCGCACCACCTACGGATCCCCCATTTTCGCCGACCACGTCCCCGACAGCGACACGCTCGTCGTCGAGCGGATCCGGAACGCGGGCGCGATCACGCTCGGCAAGACGAACGCGCCGGAGTTCGGGGCCGGTTCGCACACGATGAACCCGGTTTTCGGGGCCACGCGCAACCCGTACCGGCGCGAGCTGTCCGCGGGCGGCAGCAGCGGCGGGGCGGCGGCCGCACTGGCCGCGGGTCTGCACCCGCTCGCCGAGGGCAGCGACATGGGCGGTTCGCTGCGCAATCCGGCGTCGTTCTGCAACGTCGTCGGCCTGCGCCCGTCGCCCGGCCGGGTGCCGACCTGGCCCGCGACGCTGCCCTGGGAGGCGCTGGGCGTGCAGGGGCCGATGGGCCGGACGGTCGCCGACGTCGCGCTGCTGCTGTCGGTGATCGCCGGGTACGACGAGCGCAACCCGATCGCGCTCGACCAGCCCGCCGCGCCGTTCGCCGGGTCGCTCGACGCCGACCTCGCCGGGCTGCGCGTGGCGTGGTCGCCGGACCTCGGCGGGCTGCCGGTCGACCCGGCGGTCACCGCCGTGCTGGAACCGGCGGTGCGGGTGTTCGCCGAACTCGGCTGCCGCGTCGAACCGGCCTGCCCGGACCTCGCGGTGGCCGACGACGTGTTCCGCACCCTGCGCGGCTGGCTCTTCCACACCGGGTTCAGCGGTCTGCTCGAAGAGCATCCGGACAAGATGAAGCAGACACTCGCCGACAACATCGCTTTCGGCGCAACGCTTTCCGGTGCCGACATCGCCCGCGCGCAGACGCGGCAGCTGCAGCTCATCACCGGGATGCGCGAGTTCTTCACGCAGTACGACCTGCTGCTCGCGCCGGTGAGCCAGGTGCCGCCGTTCCCGGTGGAGTGGGAGTACCCGGAAGTCGTTGCCGGGCGACCGATGCACGACTATCTGGAGTGGATGCGCTCGGCGTACTCGATCTCGGCGACCGGGTGCCCGGCGCTGTCGGTGCCCGCCGGGTTCACCGAGGACGGACGTCCGGTGGGGCTGCAGATCATCGCGCCGCTGCGGGGCGAGCTGGGACTGTTGCGGGCCGCGCACGCTTTCGAGCAGGCGACCGGGCACGGCAACCGGCGGCCCGTCTTCTGAGCCGTGAGCCACGGTCCGTGAAGGACTCCTTCCGGGAATCAGATTCCCTCAAGGAGTCCTTCACGGACCGCAGGCAGCGCTTCCCGTTCGCCGCCTGCGCGGAACTCGGCCGCGAATTCTGCCGCGCCGAGGACCTCGCTCGCGCGGGCGGTGATCCGGTCGACGTCAGTGCGCTCCGCGGCAGGCAGCGGTGCGCCGATCCCGGCGCGGGAAGCTGCGGCCGCGCCCAGCAACCGTGCGGCTTCGCGGGCTGCTCCGGCCAGTGCGTGCGCACCCGCTAGCCCCTCCAGCGACAACGCGATCGCTCGCGGATCGCCGGTCCGGTGCGCGATCTCGTACCCTTCCTGCTGCCGTCGCAACGCCGTCTCCGCGTCTCCGCGCAATTCGGCGACGAAACCGAGTTCCGCGAGGATCAACGTGTTCCCCGGTTCGAAATCGACCTGCTTGTTCCACTCGAGCAGCGTCCGCAAATGCTGTTCGGCGAGATCGAGGTCGCCCTCGCGCCGGGCACCGAGGGCCAGTCCGGTCAGCGCATACATCTCCCCCGGCGTGAAACCGTGCTCCGCGGCGACCTCGCGAGCCCGGTCATGCAGTTCGCGGGCGGCGACGTAGTCCTTGCGCAGCAACGCAATCCGGCCTAGCCACGACAGCTGGTACGACGCTTCCGGCCACAAGCCCAGTTCCTCGGCGATCTGCAATCCTTCGATGTGGACCGCTTCAGCGCGCGCGTAATTCCCGGCAAGGGAACTGAGTGCGCCCTGTGCGAAATTCGCCTGCAGCTGACCCCATTTGTCGCCGATTTCGGCGAACAACTCCGCGCAGCGATCGGCGTAACGCCACGCTCCCGCGATATCGCCTCTCGACAGGGCCTGGCTCGCGTGGTCGCCGCTGGCCGCCGCGATCCCCCACCGGTCGCCGGTCGCTTCGAAGGCGGCGAGTGCCTCCAGGGTCAGCGGTTCCGCGCCGGGCAGATCGGCCACTGTGGACAGTGCGTAGCCGATGAACCACTTGGCCCGAGGGCTCGTCGGCAGATCGGCCACGGAACGCCAGTCGGGACGGTCGCCAGCGAGGATGCCGAGTGCGGTGAGCGTCGCCTGCGCTTCCGTGAGCAGGTCCTCGTCGCCGCCGGGCAAACTGAGGGCGGCGCGCAGGGATCGCATCGCCTCGGCCATCCGGCCGCGCAGGAATCGGTACCACGCCAGCCGGTTCGCCAAGCGCAACGCGTCGTCGGCGCTCCCCCAACCGGCCAGATTCTCCGCTGCGGCACGGAGATTCGGCAGGTCCGCGTCGAGGCGCTGCAGCCAGCGCCGTTGGTCGCGGGCGCGGAGACCGGCGTCTGCGGTACCGGCGAGCTCGACGTAATACTCCGCGTGCCGACGCCGCGTCTTCTCGACCTCGCCAGCGTCGCGCAGCCGTTCCAGGCCGTACACTGCCACCGACTCAAGCAACCGGTACCGCGCGTTCGCGGGCACGACCAGCGAGCGATCGACAAGCTTCGCCAGCAGACCCAGCACTTCGCCTTCCTCGACGCCGTCGCCCGCGCAGACCGCCTCGGCCGCGTCCAGCGAGCAATCCTCGGTGTGCACCGACAACCGCTGCAGCACAAGGCGTTCCGGCTCGCTCAGAAGTTCCCAGCTCCAGTCGATCATCGCGCGCAGAGTCTGCTGCCGGGCGGGCACACCCCGGCGGGTGGTGCCCAGCAGACGGAACCGATCGTCCAGGCGGCGCAACAACTCCGGCACGCCCAACGCGCGCACGCGGGTCGCGGCGAGTTCGAGCGCCAGCGGTAATCCGTCCAGTTTCCGGCAAATCTCAGCGACCGCCTCCGCGTCGGAACTGTCCACAGTGTACCCAGTGTCGGCGACCCGTGCGGTGAACAGCCGCGCGGCGCTGTCGTGGTCCAGCGGGGGCACCGGGAACTGCGTTTCGCCGGCGAGTCCGAGCGGTTCCCGGCTGGTGGCGAGGATCCGCAGCCCGGGCGCGTCCGCCAGCAGCCGTGCGGCGGTCGCTGCGACCGGCTCGATCAGCTGTTCGCAGTTGTCCAGAACGATCAGGGTTTCCTTGCCGCGCAAGGACTCGGCCAGCCGTTGCACCGGATCCGCCTGCGCGGGCGCCGCCGCGTCCCGGATGCCCAGCGTCGCCGCGATCGCCTCCACCACCCACTCGATCGGCGGGCACTGGCTCAGCGCGCATTCGTGCCGGTCCATGCCGGTCAGCTCCACAAGCCACGCGCCCGCGGCGAAGTCGCCGCCGAGCCGGTGCGCGGTCTCCAGCGCGAGCCGGGTCTTGCCGACGCCGCCGGGTCCAGTGAGCGTCACCAACCGGGATTCGCGAACGAGCGTGCTGACCGCCTTGGTCGCGGCGGTCCGGCCGACCAGTTCGGTAAGCGGCACCGGAAGCTGCGAGACGACGGCAGTCAGAGACGGGTCCTGCGCCAGGATCGACCGGTGCAGCGCGGTCAGTTCGGGGCCGGGATCGAGGCCCAGCTCGTCCGCGAGACGGCGGCGGAGTTCGTCGTAGGAAGCCAGCGACTCGCTCTGCCGACCCGCCGCATACAGCGCGCGCATCTGGAGAGCGCGCAGCCTTTCCCGCAACGGATGCTGCCGGACGAGGTCGGCGAGCTCCGCGGTCAGCGTGGCATGTTCGCCAAGTGCGAGCCGCGCGTCGGCGAGGTTTTCTTGCGCGACAAGGCGATCCTCTTCCAGCCGCTGAATCACTGGCTGCGCGAAGGCTTCGTCGGCGAACTCGGTGAGCGTCGGGCCTCGCCACAATGCCAGCGCTTCGGTGAGCAAATCGGCCTTCGCCCGCGGGTCTTCCGCCGTGCTCGCCGCGGCGGTCAACGCACGGAAGCGTCCGACGTCCACCGCTTCCAGTTCGGTCCGCAGGACGTAACCGGGGGCCTGGAACACCAGCGCGCTGCCGGACCCAGGTTCGGCGCGTTCGAGCGCACGGCGCAGCTGCGAGACCTTCGTCTGCAGGGTGTTGACCGGGTTGCCGGGCAGCTGGTCGCCCCACAGGTCGTCGGCCAGCCGGTCCGCCGACACCGGAGCGCCCTCGTGCACGAGCAGGACCGCGAGCAGGGTCCGGACCTTGGCCTCGGGCACCCGCACCGGCCGGCCGTCGTCGCTGCTCACGGCCAAGGGCCCCAGGATCCCGAATCGCACAGATCCACCGTAACCCGCATCCGTGCGCGGACCCGCAGCGAACCGTGCGCGGCCCTCGGCACCGTGGTCGGCAGATCAACGAACTGGAGGGACCACATGTCCGGGAATGCGACCTCAATGACCGTGCTGGGGCTCGGTGCGATGGGCAGCGCGCTGGCCGGTGCGCTGCTCGAAGCGGGACGGCCGGTGACGGTCTGGAACCGCTCTGCGGACAAGACGAAGCCGCTGGTGGAGCGGGGTGCGGTGGCGGCGGGGTCGGCCGCCGAGGCGGTCGCGGCGAGCGAACTGGTGATCGTCTGCCTGCTGGACGACGCGTCGGTGCGCGAAGTGCTCAAGACGGCCTCGCTGGCGGGCCGGACGGTGGTGAATCTGACCAACGGCACCCCTCGCCAGGCCCGTGAACTGGCCGAATGGGTCGAGGAGCAGGGCGGGGCGTTCCTCGACGGGGGCATCATGGCGGTTCCGCCGATGATCGGGCGGCCGGGCGCGTTCGTGTTCTACAGCGGACCCCAGGACGTGTTCGACACGCACCGCGCGGCGTTCGACGCGTTCGGCGGCAGCAACTACGTCGGCGAGGACCCGGGGCTGGCGGCGTTGCACGATCTCGCGCTGTTGTCGGGGATGTATGGCCAGTTCACCGGCGTCTTGCAGGCCTACGCGCTGATCCGCAGCGAAGGGCTTTCGGCGGTCGAATTCGCGCCGTTGCTGAGCGGATGGCTGGCCGCGATGGGCAGCTTCGTCCAGCACGCTGCGGTGGAGGTCGACAGCGGCGACTACACCCAGAACGTCGTGTCGAACCTGGGGATGCAGGCCGCCGCGTTCGAAAACCTGCCCATCGCGGCCGCTGACCAGGGTGTCAGCTCCGAACTGCTCGCGCCGCTGCACCAGCTGCTCCTGCGCCGGGCCGCCGACGGCCACGGCGCGGAAAACCTGACGAGCGTCATCGAACTGCTGAAGAAATAAGGAGAACCCGGTGAGTGTGACAATGATCGGCCTCGGCCCGATGGGCCAGGCCATGGTGCGGTCTTACTTGGCAGCGGGCCACGAGGTGACGGTGTGGAACCGCACCGCGAGCCGCGCCGACGACGTGGTGGCCGCCGGCGCGAAGCGCGCGGGAACGGTCGCGGAGGCGCTGGCCGCGAACGAATTGGTAATCCTCAGTCTCACTGATTATCAGGCGATGTACGACATTCTCGCGCCGACCGAGGACGCGCTGCGCGGGAAGATCGTGGTGAACCTCAGCTCGGACACGCCGGAGCGCACCCGGGTGGCCGCGGAATGGCTGGCCGCGCGCGGCGCGGAGATGATCGCGGGCGGGATCATGGTGCCCGCGCAGGTCGTCGGCACCGAGGGTGCGTTCGTGTTCTACAGCGGCGCGCAGCCGACGTTCGAGCGGATCGAACCGGCCCTGCGCGTCATCGGACGGCCGGACTACCGGGGTGCGGATCCCGGCCTGGCGCAGCTGTACTACCAGTCGTTGCTGGATCTTTTCCTCACGACGCTGTCGGCATTCCTGCACTCCGCCGCGCTCGTCGGCACCGCCGGGGTGTCCGCCGCGACGCTGGTGCCGTACGCGAACGAGCTGCTGACGTTGGTGCAGACGTCGCTGGACGAGGCGGCGAAGAACATCGACAGCGGCAGCCACCCCGGCAGCGAGGCGAACGCCAAGATGATGGGCGCGACGGCCGACCACATCCTCGCCGCGAGCCGGGACGCGGGCATCGACGTGGCCCTGCCCGCCGCGGTCAAGGAGCACTACGAGCGCGCGGTCGCCGCCGGGCACGGCCGGGACAGCTGGACCAGCCTGTTCGAGGTGATCCGCGGCTGAGCGCCCGCGGTCTGGGAAGCCGCCGTTCGGGCCCCGCCCGCCGACGGATCCGCGCCGGTCGGCGGACAGCGCTTCCCGGACCGCGGCCCGGGGACGCATCCCGGACGCAGAGCCGCGCTGGGGAGGCGCGCCCGGGTCGAACCCGGGAGGACCAGCTGACCGGCCGGGTGGGGCGGACGCGGGCGCGGCTGCCGTGCACATTGGCGGCGGAGGCCTCTACTACGGCGTTGGCCGCGCGGCTGGGGGGTTCCCCGGCTGCGGTGCAACATACGAAGACGTTTCGGACGGCGGGGTTGATCACGAGCACGCGGGCGGGGGTGGGGTGCATCATTCGCTCACACCGTTGGGGAGGGCGTTTCTCGAGCCGCGGTAACCCCGGCGGGCCCAAGGGATTCTCCTGGTCGT
This sequence comes from Amycolatopsis sp. Poz14, assembly GCF_006704225.1. Lineage (NCBI taxonomy): Bacteria > Bacillati > Actinomycetota > Actinomycetes > Pseudonocardiales > Pseudonocardiaceae > Amycolatopsis > Amycolatopsis sp. Poz14. The sequence goes on along the minus strand of NZ_JACLHD010000001.1, from coordinate 3,906,415 downwards.
AACAGGGAATGCGCCGATGTCGATCACACCCTCGGCCGGGCTGGGGTCCCGGCCCGGAACGGGGTGGACGGTGTTCTCTGGTCTCGACGAGATCGACTGGGCGGGAATGAAGCACGCGTACGGACCGGCGACCGATGTCCCGGACCTGCTCCGGGGTCTGGTTTCGCCCGACCCGGTGGTGCGGGAGCGGGCGCTGGACGGCATGGAGGGCGCGGTCCACCACCAGCTCGACGTCTACGACTGCACGGTGGCCGCGCTGCCGTTCCTGCTGGAAGCCGCGGCGACGCCGGGGTTGCCCGGCCGCGCCGGGGTCCTGGGGCTGGTCGCCAGCATCGGCGGCGTGGGGTGGGAAGTGCCGAGCACCGGCCCCGCGGCGGAGGCGGCCCGGACGCTCGCGGCAGCGGGTCCGGGTCTGCTGAGCTTGCTCGCGGACCCCGATCGCGAGGTGCGCCGGGCGGTCGCCGGGGCGCTGCCCGGCTGCCGCGACGATCTGGCCCGGGTCACCTCCGCGGTACTGGCCCGGCTGCCGGTCGAGTCCGACGCCGAGGTTCAGGTGGCGCTCGTCGAAGCGGCGGGCATGCTGGGCACGGACGGAGAGATCAGTGCCGCGTTGGAGTCGATGGCCGTCGGCGCGCGGTCAGCCCGGGTTCGGGTCGCCGCGTTGACCGAACGCGTCCGCATCGGGCCCGCGCAGGTGCCAGCGGGGGTCGTCACCGCGCTCACCGCGGCGGTGGAGGCTGCCTATGCTGAGGAACCGCCGCCGCCGCGACCGGATCCGGTCAGCACCGAAACCTTGCGCGGCATGCTTCATCAGCGTGCGCTCAGCTACGAGAACAGCGAGCCGGCACCGCATCTAGACCGCCTCGTCACCGACGTCAGCTGGGCGTTCGGCGACCGGGTTGCCGCGCGCTCCGCATTCATCGCGGCGCAGTTGCGCGCCGCGGACTGGGCGCAGCGCTACCACGCTGTCTTTGCCGCCCAGACGCTGCTTTTCGGCTGGCGAGGCGACCACCGCGAACTGGTCTCCCTGATCGGCGACCAGCTGGACGACTCGCCGCCGAGGCTGCGCATGCGGGCCGCCACCACGTTGTCGATCATCGGCGAACTCGCCGCTCCGGCCGCGGACGCGCTCGTCGCCTGCCTCGAATCGGCTCCCCGCACCGGTGAGTACACCCCGGCCGGTTCCCTGGCGTGGACAGTGCCGAACCCGTACAACGGCGGCGGCGACGTTGGCCCGCTCATCCGCGCGCTGTGCCACAGCGGCGACAGCCGGGCTTTACCAGTGCTAAGGTGGCTGCTCGAACAGGATCCGGTGCCGAATCACCTCAATGGGCATATCGCCGGTCTGGGATCGCAGGCCGCGGAACTGGTTCCGCTGATCCGGCAGCGCCTGCGAGATCTCGGCGCCAACGACGACCAAGCCCGGGAAACCCTGTGCCGCTCCTTGGCAGAGATCGGGCCCGCCGCGGTCGAAGCAGCACCGGAGGTCCTGGCCGCGCTGGAATCCGATCCGGCGCAGGCCGCCTCGATCCTGACCAAGATCGGCGCCGGTGCCGAGGCTGTTCCGTTGCTGCGACCGCTGCTCAAGAACCCGGATGACGGAATCGCGGCCAGAGCCGCGACGGCGCTGTGGCAACTGGACAAGGACGCCGAGACCGCACTGCCGGTGATCCTTCGGGCGTTGCGCAAGGACGACAACTTCACCGCCAGCGCGGCCGCGGCAGGCGTGCGGGACCTGGGACCCGCCGCCGCAGCCACGATTCCGGCGTTGCGCGCGCTGCTCGATCGTGCCGACGAATACAGATGGCTGCACCAAAACGCCGCGACCGCGTTGTGGCGGATCACCGGCGATCCCGAGCCTGTGGTCGCCGTCCTGCAGTCGGTCTGGACGCGCAGCCGTCGCCGCTGGCCCGGTATCGCGCGCGACCTCACCGAACTCGGCTCCGCGGCTGCCCCCGCCGCGCCGTTGCTGCGAGAGGCGCTCGCGTCGCCGCGCCGCTATCTCGTCGAACGGGTCGCCAAATCCGATGACGGCTTGGCCAATGACGTCGACATCGTTGGTGACGAAGCCTTTCAGCGCGATGCCCGCACGGTGCTCGCGTCGGTCGACGTCATTCGTCAAGAAGACGATCTTCCCGATGGGAGCCGTAAAACTCAACTTGGCGGCGCATGAGTTCGCGCATCGGAGTGCCTCTCGGCGTTCCGTAGACTGTGCCCGGGAAATCCAGGGTGCGCTGCAGTTCCCACAGCTCGTCGTGCCGGTCCGGGGAGAACAGTTCGGCCGGGTTGCCAGCGGCGATCCAGCCGATGGGGAGCACCGTGCCGGGTTCGAGGTGGGAGTTGACGTGCAGCACGCTGTTGATCCGCAGCTCGGACCCGGCGCCGGCGACTGAACCCGGGAACAGCGAGGCTCCGGTCGCGACGAACACCTCGTCCTCGATCACGGCTCCGTTGACGTGGGCGTGCGGTCCGACCAGCACTGCGTCCCCGAGTGTCGCGGGTTGCGCGGACCGGCCGCGGACCAGGGCGTTTTCCATGACCACTACGTCCGAACCGGTGCGGACCTCGCCGTCTTCCGCGGTCAGCACCGCGCCGTGCAGGATTCGGGCTCGTTCGCCGAGGACGACCGCGCCGCACAGCACCGCGGACGGGGCGACGTACGCCGACTCCGGGACCACCGGGCGTTGTCCTCGATGTTCGATCAGCATCGGTCCACGCTAACCCGCCGTCCGTTTGGCCGTCGCCCTGCCGGGATATCCGGTTCCGGACGCTGGCAGGAGGAAGCCATGACGGAACCGTTCGCGGTCGGCGCCGGGACGTCGTCGGCCGAGGGTGAGTTGACGGTGCCCGCCGATGCTGCCGGGGTGGTGGTTTTCGCGCACGGCTCGGGCAGTTCGCGGCACAGCCCGCGCAACCAGGCGGTCGCCCGGACCTTGCAGGACCACCGCTACGCGACGCTGCTGTTCGACCTGCTCAGCCAGGAAGAGCACGACCGGCAGCGGTTCGACATCGGGCTGCTGCGGGACCGGTTGCTGCGCGCGCTGGACGAGCTCGGCCGGCATCCCGCGGTGGGCGGATTGCCGGTGGGGCTGTTCGGGGCCAGCACGGGAGCCGCCGCGGCGTTGAGTGCGGCGGCGAGCCGGCCGGACGTCGTGCGGGCGGTGGTTTCCCGCGGCGGCAGGCCGGACCTGGCCGGATGTCTTGGCGGAGGTGCGTTGCCCGGTGCTGCTGATCGTCGGGGGCAACGACGACACCGTGCGCAGGCTGAACAAGGCGGCTGCGGCTCAATTGCCGGGCGACCGGGAACTCGTGGTGGTGCCGGGGGCGGGGCACCTGTTCGAGGAGCCCGGCGCGTTGGGACAGGTCGCCGACGCAGCCGCCGCGTGGTTCGACCGGCATCTTCCGGACGGCGGCGACCACGCCTTCGCCCTGTGACGCCGTTGCTCAGGGCAGTCCCGGCAGGAGCTTGTCGAGCGTGATCGGCAGGTCCCGCACCCGAACCCCCGTCGCGTGATGGACCGCATTGGCGATCGCCGCCGCGGTCCCGACGATGCCGATTTCGCCGATTCCCTTGCTACCCATGGGGTTGAGGTGCGGATCGGTTTCGTCGAGCCAGTCCGCGCGCAGGTCTTCGACGTCCGCGTTGGTCGCGATGTGGTACTCGGCGAGGTCGTGGTTGACGACATGCCCGAACCGCGGGTCGAGGACGCTGTTTTCGTGCAGCGCCATCGACAGGCCCATGACCATGCCGCCAAGCAGCTGCGAGCGCGCGGTGACCGGGTTGACGATCCGGCCGACCGCGAAGGTGCCGTGCAGCCGCGACACCCGGACTTCGCCCGTGTCGGCGTCGACGCGCGCCTCGGCGAACTGTGCTCCGAACCCGTACGTCGAGTATTTCTTGTCGTCCGGGTTTTTCGGGGTGTCGGCCTGTGCCTCGTCACCGTCACCGGGGTCCGAGCCGTATTTGTCGCGGAACGCCTCCGCGGCCGCGACCACTGCGGAACCCCACGACGCGGTTCCGGTCGAACCACCGGCCACCGTGGCTTTGGGGAGATCGGTGTCGCCGATCCGGACGTCGACGGAATCGACTGGCACGTCCAGTGCGTCCGCCGCGATCTGCGGCAGGATCGTCCACGCGCCCGTCCCGAGGTCGGCCGCGCCGATTTCGACGGCGTAGCGGTTCTTCTCGTACCGGATCGTCGCGCTCGATCCGGGCATCCGCTTCGCGGGGTACACCGAGGCCGCGACGCCGCTGCCGATCAGCCATCGCCCGTCTCGGCGACCACGCGTCCGGGAGTCCCAGCCGAAGCGTTCGGCTCCGGTGCGCAGGCATTCGACCAGGTGCCGGCTCGAGAAGGGGAGGCCGGTTTCGGGATCCTTCTCCGGTTCGTTGCGCACCCGCAGTTCGATCGGGTCAATGCCGAGCGCTTCGGCGAGTTCGTCCATCGCCACTTCCGGGCCGAACATTCCCGGGCACTCCCCCGGCGCGCGCATCCACGACGGCACCGGCACGTCGAGCCGCGCGAGCCGGTGGCTGGTGGCCCGGTTCCGCGCGGCGTACATCATCCGCGCGGGCGCCGCGGTCTGCTCAGCGAACTCCTTGATCCGCGAGGTCTGCTCGACGACGGCCATGTCGAGCGACTCAAGCCGTCCGTCTCGGTCGGCGCCGAGCCGGACCCGCTGGATCGTCGGCGTGCGGTACCCGGCCAGGCTGAACATCTGCTGCCGGGTCAGCGCGAGCTTCACCGGACGGCCCGGCACGGTCCGGGCGGCCAGCGCGGCGAGCACGACGTTGGCGTGCGGCATCCCCTTCGACCCGAAACCGCCGCCGATATAAGGGCAGATCACCCGGACGCGCTCGGCGGGCAGGCCGAAGGTCTTCGCCACGGTGGACCGTACCGAGTGGACGCTCTGGGTGGAATCCCACAGCGTCAGCACGCCGTCGTCCCACAAGGCCGTCGTCGTGTGCGGTTCGAGCGGGTTGTTGTGGTACATCGCCGTGGTGTAGGTCTGGTCCACGGTCACGGCGGACGCGGTCTCGAGGTCGCCCTCGCTCGTGTCGGTCGCGAAACTCGGGTTGACCTTGTCCGGCTGGTACAGGTCGGGATCGTCAGCTTTGAGCTCGGCAACGAACGGATCGGTCTCGTATTCGATGTCGACGAGTTCCGCCGCGTGCCGTGCGGTTTCGGACGACTCGGCCAGGACGAGCCCGATCACCCTGCCGCGAAACGGTATTTCGCAATCCTGCAGCACCGCGAGTTCCGCGTCGTCGGTGTCGGCGAGCCGCTCAGCGGTGAAGGGAGTGATCAACGCCCGGACGCCGTCGAGGGCTTCCGCTTCGACGCCGCTGATCCGCACGCAACGACCGCGGGCGATGGCCGCTTGAATCGGATGGCAGTACAGCGGTGCTTCGGCGGGGTGTTCGTAGGCGTACGGCGCGGTTCCGGCGACCTTCGCCGGACCGTCGCGGCGGGTGAGCCCGCGTCCGATCGCCCGGGGTTCCAGCAGTCCGGTCATCGGTCGCGCTCCTCGGTGGTCAGGTCGCGCAGCACCGCGGTCAGGGTGCGGGCGGCGAGCGGGATCTTGAACGCGTTCCCTCCGTCGAGGCCGTCCAGCGCATTGGCGTCCGCGAGTTCCGCATCGGCTGCTGCGCGGAAGACGTCCGCGCTAGGCCGGTTGCCGCGCAGGACCTCCTCGGCCCGCTGGGCGCGCCACGGTTTGTGCGCTACGCCGCCGAAAGCCAGCCGGACGTCCTCGATAACACCATCTGAAATGGACAGTCCAACTGCGACAGAGACGAGCGCGAAGGCGTAGGAGGCCCGGTCGCGCACCTTGCGGTAGGTCGAACGGCGCGACCAGGACGTGGCGGGCAGCGTGATGCCGGTGATCAGTTCGCCGTGTTCGAGGACAGTGTCGCGTTCCGGGTGCTCACCGGGGAGGCGGTGCAGGTCCGCGAACGGCAGCGTCCGCTCTCCGGACGGGCCGAGTACGTGGACGCGCGCGTCGAGCATCGCCATCGCCACTGCCATGTCCGAGGGATGCGTCGCGACGCACTGGTCGGACGCGCCGAGGATCGCGTGATGGCGCGTGTAACCGCCGAGGGCCGAGCAACCGGAGCCGGGTGAACGCTTGTTGCACGGGGTCGTGACGTCCTGGAAGTAGACGCATCGGGTGCGCTGCAACGGGTTCCCGCCGACGGTGGCCATGTTCCGCAGCTGCGGCGACGCCCCGGACAGCAGCGCTTCGGCCAGCACCGGATACCGCTCCCGGACCCGCCGGTCGGCCGCGAGGTCGCTGTTGCGGACGCCCGCGCCGATCACCAGTTCGCCGTCTTTCTCACGGATCTCGGTCGACATCAAGCCGGTCACGTCGACGATGCGCTCCGGGCGGGCCACCCCCAGTTTCAGGTGGTCGACGAGATTGGTGCCGCCGGCGAGGAACATCGCGGACGGTTCGGCCGCCACTGCCCGCACCGCCTCGGCCGTCGTCGCCGGTTTGCCGTACGCGAAGGGCTTCATCGCTGCTCTCCCGCCTCGCGGATCGCCGCGACGATCCCGGCGTAGGCGCCGCAACGGCAGAGGTTTCCGCTCATCCGCTCGGAGATTTCCTCGTCAGTCCATTGCGGAGTGTCGGCCACCGACTTAGTGACGTGGCTGGGCGCTCCGTCGCCGAACTCGGCCAGCAATCCGGCCGCGGAACAGATCTGGCCGGGTGTGCAGTAGCCGCATTGGAACCCGTCATGGTCCACAAACGACTGTTGCAGCGAATGCAGCTCGCCGTCCTCGGCCAGGCCAGCGGCTGTGGTCACTTCGGTGCCGTCGCAGGTGAGCGCGAGCGTCAGGCACGACAGGACTCGGCGGCCGTCGAGCAGAACCGTGCAGGCCCCGCACTGGCCGTGGTCGCAGCCCTTCTTGGCGCTGTAGTTGCCGATCTGCTCCCGCAGCAGATCCAGGAGGGTGCGGCGCGGGTCCACGGAGAGCCGGTGCTCGGTCCCGTCGACGCGCAGCGCGATCGTCCGGACCGCACTGGCGGTTTCCGGGATGGGTTCCGTCTCGGCCGGTCGCATACCGCCGCCATACCCGCTCACCCCGCGCCCAAACCTCTGCCTGGTCGAGGGCAGGTTGTCGGCGTCCTTGCCGCTGTGGACCGTGACCAGACGAACTCACAACAGCGTCCCCAACGGGCCGAGGTCGAGGTTCAAGTCCGCGGCGGAAAGGTCGTACCGGTCCCGGAGTTCGGTCAGCCGTTCTTCGAGCAGCATCAGGGTGAGGCCGAGGCGTTCCTCCTGCGCCTCGGTCAGCCCGCCCTCCTCGACGCGGCGCAGCGCCTGGCGTTCCATCAGCTGCCGGAGCAGTTCGATGATTGTCAGGACCAGCTTCATCAGGTCGCGTTCCACCGTGTCCGCGTCGGTTTCGAGGCGGGTGGCCAGCGTGTCGGCCTTGGGCATCGGCCCTCCTTTCACCAGGGCGCCGGGCAGTCTTCGCGGACCGAGGTGATCAGCGCGCGCAGGGAGATGTGCACCAGATCGACCTCGGCGACCGACAGCACCAGGTCGCCGGTGAGCACCACGCCCCCGGCGAGCAGCCGGTCCAGCAGGTCGACCAGGGCGAGCCGGTCGGTTTCCTCGACCGCGCCCGTCACGAGATCCCCGCGAAGGAGTACGGGGCCCACGGGCCGGTGACCTCGACTTCGACTCCGGCGACCTCCGATTGCCGCAGGTCGGCGAGCCGCTCCAGGAAGCGTTCGCGGCCGGCGTCGGGGACCAGGCAGGCCAGGTTGAGGATGTTGCGGTCGGCGCGGCCGGTGAGGGCGGGGTCCTGGGTGCGATGCCGGTGGAGGTCCGCGGACAGCTCCGCGAGTTCCCGCTCGATTCGCTCGGCGACCGCGAGCGCTTCGTTCGTCCGAGTGTCCCGCGCTTGGCGTTGGCGGAGTCGTTGCCGCAAGTAGGACCGTCCGTCGGCGGGCGCTTCGGCAGCGGGCTCTTCGGCGGCGCGGAGCGAGGCGAAGACTTTCACGCCCCATTCGGCGTGGTCCCGGACCCGGCGCAACGCTTCCGAGAATTGCGCGGAATGCTCGGCGAGCATTTCCCGGACCCGGTCCTCGTCGCGGTAGATCGTCGCCATCCGCAGCGGCAGCACGCTCGTCCGACGGCTCGCCTCGTCCACGACGGCGTTGTGCGCGCGGGCGATTTCTTCCAGCCACGGAAGGTGCTGCAGGGACGCTTCGTCGAACCCTTCGTCCGGGGCCGGGCTGGCCAGCGCGGTCAGCCCGGCCTCGGAAATGGCGGAAACCGGCTGCTCGCGGAGCCCGGCAATGCCCTCCGCCGGGTTTTCCGCGGCGAATTCCGTGACTGCGTAGCAATACCAGCTCATTGTTCCGCTCGCTCTCCCCGCGCGAGTTCGAGTTGCGCGCGCAGTCGTTCGTTCTCCTCGAGCAGATCCTTGCGCTGCGAGCCCGAAGACAGGGACGGGTCGTGCTCCCACCAGTCGATGCCCATTTCCTTGGCCCGCTCGACCGACGCGACCAGCAACCGCACCTTGATGGTCAGCAGCTCGATGTCGAGCAGGTTGACCTGGATGTCCCCGGCGATCACGATGCCCTTGTCCAGCACCCGTTCCAGGATGTCGGCGAGGTTCGCGCCGCCGCCGGAACCGCCCGGGCGGGACACGGCGGCCGGTCTCCCGGCGGCCAGGCTGGACTCGCTCATCTGCTGCCTCCTCGTCACCGCGCCGCGACGGCGCGGCGGCCCCGGGGACGTTCGTCCTCGGGTTCGTCGTCTTCCTCTTCGTCTTCCTCGTCGAGGTCGTCTTCGTCTTCCTCGGGAAGGTCTTCGTCTTCGGGCTCGTCCTCGCCGCGGTCCTCTTCCTCGCGCGGTTCGTCCTCGCCGCCGTCCTCGCCCTCGTCTTCCCGCACCTGCTCCGGGGAGCGCACGACCTCGCCGTCGCGGATCTCGCCGCGCCAGCCGTCGCCCGAGGCCTCCCCCGCCATCGTGATGAACCGGCGGAAGTGCTTGAGGTCCAGCCGCGCCCGGCGGCCCTGCGCGCGCCAGATGTTGCCGGTCTTCTCGAACAGCCCGGCCGGGTAGTACTCGATGACCAGCAGGACCTTCGTCAGGCTCGGGGCGAGTTCGTGGAAGGTCACGACGCCCTTGATCGTGCCCTTGGCCCCGTCGGTGGTCCACGCGATCCGCTCGTCGGGGATCTGTTCGGTGATCGTGGCCTTCATCGACCGATTCGACCAGAAGATCTTGAACCGCCACTGCGAAGTCGTGTCGTCGGTCTGCTCGGCGCTCGTGACGCCCTTGGCGAAACTGCTGAACTTCTGGAATTCGGTCCACTGGTCGTACGCCTCGCGGACCGGCACTCCGATGTCGATGTCCTCGATGATGTTGATGATCTTCTTGCCGCCGGAACCTTTGCCGCGCTTGCCGAACAGCCCCGACACCGAGTTCTTGAGGGCGGTGCCGCCGGCCTCGACCGCCGCCCGCACCGGGGATTTCCCTTCGGCGATTTTCTCGCCCGCGCTGAACAATCCCTTCAGCGAGCCGCTGCCGCCCGCGTCGGCCAGCCGCCGGGACGCCTCGCCCAGTTTGCTGCCCGCCGAGGACATCACCTGTTCGGCCTTCGCCTGTGCGTATTCCTCACCGGCATGCAGCAGTTGTTCCGTCGCGGGGTTGCGCGCGGCCAATTCCCGCAGCTTCGCCAGGGGACCGAGTTCGTCGTTGTCAGAACGGGATTCAGCCACGGTTCACCCCCGAAGTGCCCGAGGAACGCTTCTGCGTACGGCCGCCCGAGGACGTCCGTTTCCGCGAGGTCGAACTCGACGAACTGCCGGACGACTTGCGCGACCCTTGCGCCGCACGCGGTTTCGCCGGACGTTTGCGCGCACGGGGGCGGGTTTCGCTTTCTTCCGTACCGCCGTCCTCGTTGTCGTCGGCGTCTTCCGGCTCCTGATCGTCCGAGTCGTCGCGACCGCTGACCGCCGCCGGGAGACCAGCGGCCTTGTCCCGCAGGGTGTCGGTGTGCTCTTGCAGCGAACCGGCCAGCCGCCCCGCCTGGTGCGTCAGGATGTCCGCGGCCAGGGTCTTGCCCGCACCCAGCACCTCGTCCCGCACCTGATCGCGGACCCCGGCCAGTTCGGGCGACGAAGCCAGCTCGCGCGTGACGTCCGACAGCAGCTTCTTCGGGTCCAGGTTCAGCTTTCGCCCCACGAGCCAGGCGCCCATGGTGATCGCCAATTTGGCTTTTTTCCGTCTCCCGAGCACGTAACCGCCGACCACGGCGGCCGCGACCTTCATTCCCGGTGTCATCTGTTCACTCCGTTCATCCGGCAACCCCCCGGTCGAATTCTTCAAGCAGATCGAGTATTTCGTCTTCTCTGCGGTCGAAATCCTCTTCGGTGATCCCGCCGGCCACCAGTTCCTTTTCCAGCGCAACGAGTTCACGTTGCAACTGTGCGATCTGCTCCTGCTCGGCGGCATCGATGACCTGCCCGGTCACCCAGACCACGCCCCGCACCGGCGCCAGCGGAAGCAGGAGAATCTCGCCGAGCAGTCCCACTATTCGTCCTCGGTAAAGCTGTATGGAGGCAGCGGTCCCTGTGCGCGGACCTCCGCCACTTCCTCGACCAGGGTCGTCAGCCGCTGCACCGCGTCCTGGAATTCCGCCAATTTCTCCTGCGGCACCAAAAACGAGCAGTTGAAAAAGCATCCGTCGACCCGCGGTCCCGGAGCGTGCTCGGACGCCAGCGGAAGCAGGTAGCTCAGCACCGCGTTGGCGTCCTCGCCTTCGCGTTCCTCCAGCCGTCCGGCGACCAGTTCGCCGAACCGCACCTGCTCCGCCTGCCCGCGGCCAGCGTCCTCCCGCAAGCTCGCGGCCAAGTTCCGGATTTCCTCGTCCCCGGCGAGAATCTGGCCGAGGACGGCCTCTTCCCGGTGCGAGACTTTGACGTTCATCTCGACGTGTCCGCGGACGCGTTGCAGCGCCGCCGTGTACACCTCGGCTTTCGCCGCGATCTCCTCCGCGACAGCGGTGTCGTCGTCCGCGACGACACCGAAGCGCATCGGCAGCGTCGGCCCCTTTTCGCACAATGCCTGCAAGATCTCTTGGTGGGCAAGAAGATCCCTGCGCTTCGCCCGCAGTTCACCGTCGACATCGCCGACCACCGCACGGAGTTCGTCCCCGGCCGCCAGCACCCGAGCGGGCGACGGCGACGGTCCGACGCCGCGCAGATCGCCCACCTCCGCGGGATGATCAGCGAACGTGATGCCGTACAGATAAGTGCTCATTCGCTCGACCTCGCACTGCTGCGCCGGCTGCGAGCGCGCGGGCGTTCTTCGGGCTCTTCGTCCTTCTCGTCCTTGTCGCTGGACTTCTGGAACTGCTCGGCGAACGTCTCGACCGCACCGGTCAACGCGCCTTTGGACTTCCCTTTGGCGCCTTTCTCGGTCACCTCGCCCAGCAAGTCGGGCAGCGTCGTGGCGTTCGAAGCACGGGTGAGATCCAGCCGGTTGCACGCCTCGGCGAATCGCAGATAAGTGTCCACACTGGCCACGACGATCCGTGCGTCCACAGTGAGCAATTCGATGCCCACCAGCGAAACCCGCACGAACGCGTCGATCACGAGACCCTTGTCCAGGATCAGTTCGAGGATGTCGTAGAGGTTTCCGGTGCCCGGCCCGCGTTGCAGCTGGCCGTTCTGGCCCTGCCGTCCGGTCGCCATGGTCATGAAATCGCCTTCCCTTCTTCACGCGTCGATCTGGCCGCGCGCGTATTTCCGGACCTGCTCGTAGCCGAGGAAGCCGCCCTGTGCGTCGACCCGCACGCAGTACGTGGCCATCAGGCTGGTGGTGTCCGGAACCCGTTCCAGCTCAAGCACTTCGACCAGCAGCTTCCATCCGTCGCCGTCCCGGGTGAACGCCGACACGGATTCGATGTCCTTTTCGGTCAGCTCCTCGAACACCGCACGCGCGTCGCGCATGAGCCCGGCAGGAGACCGGCTGTTTTCAGCCATCACGCCTCCGGCCGTCGTCGCGTCCACTCTCGTCAGGCCGATGAAACATGTGGAGTCGGCTACCCCGGGTGCTCCGGCCAAAACTGCCTACTCGCCAGGAACATCGAAATTGCGCCGAACAGCGCAGCGCCGCCCCACCAGTCAGCGCAGAATCGAACGCTCAGTAGCGGACCGCGCGCGAAGCGCTCTGTTCCCAACGGAAAGCGCCGTCTGTCCAAGAAGGACACACCAGGGCCGTCCGCAGTGGATCGCGGACGGTCACGAAATCACCACCGCCACCGCATTCCGTGAATTCCGGCCCCCTGCCCGGTTCGGATCACGTGCGCGGGCACGCCGGGCCGCAACCGGACCTCGGCGGTCTCCTGCTCCGGCCCGGACGGCGAATCCTGCCGGTAGGCCACGCATTCCGCGGGCAGCGCCGCGGGATCGAAATGCACTTCCAGCAGGTGTTCCGCGATCGGCAGCCGGAACCGCCGGTCGTAGCGCGAATCCGGTTCCTCGTCGCGGAACGCGAACCGGTACTCGACGATCCCCGTCTCGCCCGGCGCCAGCGGATGGTCGAGGACCAGTTCCGTCACCGAGAACGCCTGTTCCGGCGTCGTCCGCACGACGCCGGGCCGGCAGTACCGCGCCGACACCAGCGCCGGCGACTGCCCGGGCGTGAACCCGCGCAGCGCGACGATGCGCACGAACGCCGGTTCGTCCAGCGCCCGCAGCACTTCCCGCACGCGGAGACCGCGCATCCGTCCCGCGGCGTCGACGTGCAGGGTTTCGTGCACGCTGACCGATTCCGGCGAAGAGTCCTCGAACGAGTTCAGCACCATCGGAAGCAGGCTGCGGTTCTCCCACAACCGGTCCCAGCGCGCCGCGCGCGGGGCCGGGGCGCCGGTGCGCGGCCGGTCCAGCAGCGCGCGCAGCGCCCCCGGCGGGACATCCAGGACCGGCTCGAGCAAAGCGAGTGCCCGCAACGATTCCGGCCGTTCCGGACGGCTGCGCCCGGTGCGCCAGGAACTGAGCGTGGTCGTGCTGACCGGCACGCCCGAGGCCGCGAGCCGTTCGCGCAGCCGCGCCAGCCCGAGGCCGCTGCGCTCGATCGCCAGCGTCAGGGCGCGCTCGAAGGGCCCCTCGGCCAGTGCCTTGGCCAGCCGCTCCCCGCCCGGAGCCGGGGCGAACAACCGCATTTCGCCTCTCCTGGAAAAAACGGACCGGTCGAGACGGATTCTCGGCATCCGTTCACCGGTTGGCAACCCGCCGAAAGTCGCGTCGCCGCCGCTTGCCCGCCACCGGCGGTTCGGCGGATTCCGCCGCCCGGCCGCGCTGCTTACGTTCGGAAGCGTCCCCATCGGAAACTGTCCCCAAGGAGCGACATGCGCGCACTCACCCGGGCCCTCGCCGTGCTGACCGGTTCCTGCGCGGTGCTCGGCGCGTTCGCCGTGACCCCCGCGTCCGCGAGCCCCGCGGCCCCCGCCGCCCAGCCGTCGATCATCGGCGGCAGCACCGCGCAGAACCCCGGCTACATCACGCGCTTCAACGGCCACGCGAACGGCTACACCTTCTTCTGCACCAGCACCCTGATCGGCAGCCGCTGGGTCCTCACCGCGAAGCACTGCATGTACGACAACAACGGACAGCGCCTCACCGACATCGACCTGTACATCGGTTCCAACAGCGCCAGCGGCGGCGTGCACGCCAAGGCCGCCTCCACCTACGTCTACTCCGGCGGCGACCTGGCGCTGATCAAGCTGAACACCGACGGCGGCAGCACGTACGCCCGCCTCGCCAGCAGCTCCGACGACGCGCAGGAAGGCGACAGCGCCACCGTGTACGGCTGGGGCGCGACGCAGAGCACCGACGAGGGCCACCACCAGTCGAGCGTGCTGAAGAAGGCCGAGGTGACGATCTCGAACACCCAGGACAGCGACAACTCCGGCGGACCGGCCATCACCGCGAGCACCCCGAACGGCGCGGTGGCCGGCGGCGACTCGGGCGGCCCGATGGTCGACGGCGGGATCCAGGTCGGGGTGTGCTCCACCAGCGACCGCTCCAGCGTCACCACCTACGGCAGCGTGGCCGCCGGGCGGGACTGGATTCAGCAGGTCTCCGGGGTCTGATCGCCGCGGGCCCTGGTGCACGTCGTCCGTGAAGGGCTCCTTGAAGGAATCTGATTCCCCCAAGGAGTCCTTCACGGACAGCCCGGTGGCGGGAAAGGCGGGTCAGCTGAGCTTTTCCAGCGCCTTCTCCGCTGATCCGGCGTCCTTCTCCATTCCGCGCCACGGGTCGTCCTTGCGCGCCAGCCGCCGGTGCAGTTTGTCCGGGCCCCAGCCGTTCGGCTCGGCCTTGCCGAGTTCCGTCCAGTCCAGCGGGGTCGCCGAGGCCGCGCCGGGGCGGGCGCGCAGGGAGTACGGGGCCACGAACGTCTGGGCGTAGCCGTTGCGGTTCGCGTCGACGAAGACGCGGTCGCCGCGCCGGTCCTTGCGCTGGGCGGTGGTCAGGTGCTCCGGGTCGGCCGCGGCGATGCGGTCCGCCAAGGCTCGGGAGAGTTCCAGGACCACGTCCGTGGTCGCCGTGGCGTCGAGGGGCGCCACGACGTGGAAGCCGCGGCCGCCGGTGGCCTGGAGGTACGCGGCGAGACCGGCGTCGGCGTAGTGGTCGCGGATGCGGCGGGCGGCGGTGCGCAGGTCGGCGACGTCGGTGCCGTCCGGCGGGTCCAGATCGAGCACCAGCAGGTCCGGCTTCTCCGGCGCGTCCACAGTGGACAGCCAGACGTGGAACTCCACCGTGCCCTGGTCGGCCAGGTACAGCAGGGAATCCTCGTCGTCGCACACGACGTACTCGTCGGTCCCGCCGCCCCGGCGCGGCACGCGTTCGGTGCGCAGCCACGACGGGAAGTGCTCGCCCGGATGCTTCTGGAACCACCCCTCGGACTCGATGCCGTCCGGGTACCGCCGCAGCGTGAGCGGGCGGCCGCGCAGGTGCGGCAGCATCACGGGCGCGACCGTGCGGTAATGCTCGACGACGTCGCCCTTGGTGAGACCGTCGGCGGGGTAGAAAACCTTGTCGGGATGGGAAATCTTCACGGATGCTCCCGGATCACGTCGGACGGCTTCTTGTCCTCGCGCAGGCCGGTGAACCTCGGATGCCGCAACCGGCCGTCGCGGGTCCACTCGGAGAACCCGATCTGGGCGACCAGTTCGGGCCGCACCCACCGCGCACCCGGCTCGCGCACCGGATCGGCGAACGGCGAACCGTCGGCTTCCCGCCGGACCAGTTCGGCGTGCAGCGAGGTCAACAGCCGGTGGTCGAAGCCGGTGCCGACTTTGCCCGCGTACCGCAGCCGCCCCTTCTCGTGGTAGCCCAGCAGCAGCGCGCCGAAACCGATGCGGCTGCCCTGCGGGGCGGTGAACCCGCCGATCACCATCTCCTGCCCCTGCTGGCACTTGAACTTGAGCCAGTCCGGCGAGCGGCCGTGGTGGTACGGCGCGTCGGCGCGTTTCGCGATCACGCCCTCCCAGCCGCGGCGGCACGCCTCCTCGAAGTACTTCTCGCCCTCGGTGTTGCGGTGCGAGGACAGGCGGAGCGGGTCTTTGAAGGTGAAAGCGTCGCGCAGGATGGACTTGCGCTCGCGCAGTGCGAGCGGCGTGGTGTCCTGCTCGTCGTAGTACAGGAGGTCGAAGAGGTAGTAGTACACGCGCACGCCAGTCGCGCGGGCGCGCTCTGGATCGGTCAGGTGGATGCGCGGCTGGAGCGCGGCGAAACTGGTCTGGTCCCCGTCGAACGCGACGATCTCCCCGTCCGCGACGAATCGCGGTCCGCCTTGCGCGGCAAGGGCTTCCACGATCTCCGGGTACGCGTTGTCCATCACCTTGCGGTTGCGGGAGTACAGCGTGGGCGTGCCGCCGTCGCGCACGCAGATCGCGCGTACGCCGTCGAGCTTGCGCTCGTAGATCCAGTCCTCGTCGGAAAAGCGGCGGTCGGTGAGGGTGGCGAGGGTCGGCTCGCGCCAGCCAGGACCAGTCATTCGAGGTCCCGGTTGGTGCGTCCGGTGAGCACGGATTCGAGCTGGGTCTTCGCGGGTTTGCGGCGACGGTCGGCGCCCTCGTCGTCCTTTTTGATCAGCAGCCACTGCTCCTGGCCGGAAGAGTCGCGGCGGATCAGGGAGAAGGCGCCCTTCAGCTTCTCGCCGTGCAGGCAGACCTTGAGGTGGCCGTCTTCGAGGGCTTGTTCGGCCGGGTCTTCGGTGAGCACGTCGAACGAGCCGGTGTCCCACACGATCACGGTGCCGCCGCCGTACTCCTCAGCGGGGATAGTGCCCTCGAACCGGGCATAGTCGAGCGGGTGGTCCTCGGTGCGGATGGCGAGCCGCCGGTCCGAGGGGTTCAGCGACGGGCCCTTCGGCACCGACCACGAGACGAGGACGCCGCCGATCTCCAACCGGAAATCGAAGTGCAGGCTGCTCGCGTCGTGCCGCTGGACGACGAACACCGGTGCGGCGTTCGCGCGGCCCCCGCTCGGCTCCGGGGTCCGGCGCGGGTCGCGTTTGGCGCGGTACGCGGCCAGCCGGTCCTTCGAGGACATCCCACCACCTCCGACCGCCCGAGTGCCCGCGTGCGGGGAGCGCGAAACGTGCGACCTGGCGGCACGACCGGCGGCGCCCGTTTACCGGCGCGGGCAGCGGGTAAGCGGACTCCTGACCCCGATTCCGAGATGTGAGCGCTCCGATGACCGGATTTTTCCCGCCCGGCCAGGGCAACAGCCCCTTCAACCAGTTCCTGTCGCAGTTCTTCGGCCAGGCCGCGCCCGGCCGCCGCGGCTACTCGGTCGACGTGGCGCGCCTGCTCACCGACCAGGCTCGCGGGCTCGTCGCGGAGGCGGCGGACCGCGCGGGCGCGTGGGGCGGGCGGCACGTCGACACCCAGCACCTGCTGTGGGCCGCCACCCAGCTGCCCGCCACCGCGCAGGCGCTGACCCGCGCCGGGGTCGACCCGGCCAAGGTCGCCGGACGCGTCGAACGCGACCACGCCGCCAACGGCGAAACCACGGCGACCGCGCTGGCGCCCGGTGCGAAACGCACGCTGATCGACGCCCACCAGCTCGCCCGCGGCCTCGGCTCCCCGTTCATCGGCCCCGAGCACCTGCTGGCCGCGCTCGCCGCCAACGAGGAGTCCGAAGCGGGCCGCATCCTGCGGGAAGAGGGCGTGACCACCGACCGCCTCCGGCAGGACTCCGCCGCGGACAGCCCGACACCGCTGCAGGACACCCCGACGCTCGCCCAGTACGGCGAAGACCTCACCGCTCGCGCCCGCGAGGGCCGGATCGACCCGGTGATCGGCCGCGACGACGAGATCGAGCAGACCGTCGAGGTGCTGTCCCGCCGAACCAAGAACAACCCCGTGCTGATCGGCGAGGCGGGCGTCGGCAAGACCGCGATCGTCGAAGGCCTCGCGCAGCGGCTCGCCGACGACGACGTGCCCGACATCCTCAGCGGCCGCCACGTCGTGCAGCTCGATCTCACCGCGATGGTCGCCGGCACGCGCTACCGCGGCGATTTCGAGGAGCGGATGTCCGCGCTGCTCAAGGAGATCCGCGAGCACGGCGACCAGCTGATCGTGTTCGTCGACGAGCTGCACACGATCGTCGGCGCCGGCGCGAGCGAGGGCAGCGGCGGCCAGGGCGCCGGGAACATGCTGAAACCGGCGCTCGCGCGCGGCGAGCTGCACATCGTCGGGGCGACCACGCTCGACGAGTACCGCACCGGCATCGAACGCGATCCGGCGCTGGAACGCCGGTTCCAGCCGATCCTGGTGCCCGAGCCGACCGTCGAGGACGCCGTGTCGATCCTGCACGGCCTCCGCGACCGCTACGAAGCCCACCACCAGGTCCACTACACCGACGACGCGCTGCGGGCGGCCGTCGACCTGTCCGACCGGTATCTGACCGAACGGTTCCTGCCGGACAAGGCGATCGACCTGATCGACCAGGCCGGAGCCCGCGTCCGGCTGCGCGCGCGGACCAAGCCCGACGGCCAGCGCGAGCTGCAGGCCAGGCTCGACCAATTGCAGTGCGAGAAGAACCAGGCCGTCGCCGAAGAAGACTTCGAACGCGCGTCCTCGCTCCGCGACGAGGCCGCTGAGGTGCGAAAACGTCTCGAACAGCCCGCCGAACGCCCAGGCGGACCGGTGGAGGTCACCGACGCGGACATCGCCGAGGTCGTCTCCCGGCTGACCGGCGTGCCCGCGGCGCGGCTCACCGAGACCGAGCGGGAGCGCCTGCTCGGCCTGGAGGAGCACCTGCACGACCGCGTGATCGGCCAGGACGACGCCGTGCGCGCGGTCGCCGAGGCGGTGCGGCGGTCCCGCGCCGGGCTCGCGGAGCCCGACCGGCCGTTCGGCAGCTTCCTGTTCCTCGGCCCCACCGGCGTCGGCAAGACCGAACTCGCGCGGGCGCTGGCCGAGGCGCTGTTCGGCGACCAGGACAGCATGGTGCGCATCGACATGAGCGAGTACTCCGAGCGGCACACCGTCAGCAGGCTCATCGGTTCGCCGCCCGGGTACGTCGGGTACGAGGACGCCGGCCAGCTCACCGAGGCGGTGCGGCGCCGTCCGTACTCCGTGGTGCTGCTCGACGAGGTCGAGAAGGCGCATCCGGACCTGTTCAACGTGCTGCTGCAGGTCCTCGACGACGGCCGCCTCACCGACGGCCGCGGCCGCACGGTCAACTTCGCCAACACGGTCCTCATCATGACCAGCAATTTGGGCTCGGACCTCGTCGGCAGCTCGACCCACGGCGCGCTCGGCTTCGTCCAGCCCGCCGACGGCGACGGCGACCAGCTGCGCGAACGCCTCATGCGGCGGCTGCGCGAATCGTTCCGCCCGGAGTTCCTGAACCGGATCGACGAGATCGTCGTCTTCCGCCGCCTGGAAGCCGGCCAGCTCGACCGGATCACGGAACTGCTGCTGGAGCGCACGAAACGGCGGGCGCACGCGCAGGGTCTCACCGTCGAGTTCACACCGGAGGCGGTGCGGCGGATCAGCGAACTGGGCTACGAACCGCAGTTCGGCGCGCGGCCGCTGCGGCGGGCGATCCAGCGGTACGTGGACAACCCGCTGTCGAGCCGGCTGCTGTCCGGCGACGTCGCGCCCGGCACCGCGGTGCGCGTGGACGCGGGCGACGAGGGACTTCGCTTCGACACCTCAGCGACCGCCTGAGGTGCCGCCGCTCCCGGTCGTGTTCGGCGTCGCCGGACTGCTCGCGCTCGCCGCGGCCGTGCTGCCGAAACTGGTCGCCGACCGCCCGTTCTCCACCCCGCTGGTGATGGTGCTCGCCGGGCTGCTGCTCGGCCTGCTGCCGCTGCCCTACCTCGGCGACTGGGCTTCGCCCGCCCGGCACGCGGACGTGGTCGAATCCTTCACCCAGCTCGGCATCGTGCTCGCGCTGGCGGGCGCGGGCCTGTCCGTGGACCGGCCGTTCGGGCTGCGAAGATGGATGTCGCCGTGGCGGCTGCTGTTCGTCGCGATGCCGCTTTCCATCGCCGCGGTTGCCCTGCTCGGCTGGTGGTGGCTCGGACTCGCGCCCGCCGCCGCGCTGCTGCTGGGTTCCGCACTCTCCCCCACCGACCCGGTGCTGGCTGGCGACGTCGGAGTCCCCGACCCCGGCGTGGAGCCGGATCTGGCGCGGGACAACGAGATCCGCTTCACCCTCACCACCGAAGCGGGCCTCAACGACGGTCTCGCGATGCCGTTCGTCCTCGTCGCGCTGCTGCTAGCGGGAACCCACGTGTCGATCGGCACCGATGTGCTGCTGCCGCTGCCGATCGGGGTGCTGGTCGGGCTCGCCCTCGGCCGGCTCCTGGCGTGGGCGTTCTTCCGCATCCCGTCGTCGCGCTTCCGGCTGGCCGAATATTCCGACGGATTGGTGCTGCTGGCGCTGGCCTTCCTGCCGTTCGCGGTGGCGGAACTGCTGCACGGCAACGGTTTCCTCGCCGTGTTCACCGCAGCCGTATGCGTGCGGACCAGTGAGCGTTCGCACGGCTACCACGAGGTTCTGCACACCTTCGGCCGCCAGCTTGAACGGCTTTTCGTCGCCATCACCCTGCTGGGTCTGGGCTTCGCACTCGGCGACGGCCTGCTGCGCGGGACAACCCTGCTCGAAGTCCTCTTCGCGGCCGTCGCGGTGTTCGTTATCCGGCCGCTCACCGGGGTCGGCTCCCTCATCCGCTCCCCCGCCCGCGGACGCGCCGCACTCGCGATCGCGTTCTTCGGCGTGCGCGGCATCGGAACGCTGTACTACCTCGCCTACGGACTCCACCAAGCCAACCTGCCGGGCGCCGACCAGCTGTGGCGGGTGGGCGCGCTGGCCGTGGCCCTTTCCGTGCTGATACACGGGATTCTGGCCGCGCCGGTGATGCGGCGGGTCGAAGAGCGGGGCGCGCACGTGCCGCGGCACCTTCCGGAGGAGACCGGATAGTCCGCTTTCCCGGCCCGGAAAACCGCTTCCCCCATTGGGTTACGGAAATCCCGGTCAGGGAATCGCGACCCGACACGATGGTGGAACGAAGTGGAAGCCGCCCGCTTCGCGCCAGTAGGTTTCCCGACGCACCCCCGGACCGGCACTTCGCCCGACGTGATCGCCCATCCCGCTAGGAGCGCTTCCCATGCTGAACAACCCCGGTTTCGCGCCGGGCACAGTCGCGTCCGCAACCCCCGGCTCGCGCGGAATTCAGCGCACAGAGCACCACTGATCCTTCGCACCCGGCCGGACGCGCAACCGGCCGCGGCGCGAAGTCCGGCAGTTCGCCTCCGCGTCGTCCGCGCCCGTCAGGGCCGGGACCTGCCCGACATTCCCGGGCCGGCCCCGGCGGGCCCCCGACGCGGAGCGACGCCGGCCGGGCGGGACCGGTGCAGCACTGCCCAGGGGCGCACCGGCCCCGTCCGGAGCACGAACCCCGTTTGCCCGGCCGCGATCCCGGATTCGCGGCCCGTTTTCCCGTTCTTCCCGCCGAAACGCGGCGGGTCGTTGTTGGCAAGGAGTTTTCACCAGTGATCAAGCAGCTCGGTTTCGTCGCCACGGCGCTCGCCGCGGGCATGGCCGTCCTCGGCGGATCGGCTTCCGCGGCCGGAGGCACGGCGACGGGCGACCCGGTCGACCAGGTCGGTCTCGGCAACGTGCACAACCTGGACGCAGTGCACAACCTGAACCTCGTCGGCGGCGTGTGCGACAACAACGTCAACGTGCTCGGCGTGCAGGTCCCGGTGCGCGACGTCGCGCAGGGCATCAACGTTCCGGTGCTGTCGCCGGGCGAGAACGAGGCCGCGGGCAAGTCGCCGTACAACTGCGCCTCCGGAACGATCGTCGACGGCGGCTCGGCTCAGGGCCACTGACGCCGGCCTGACAGCGGCCGCCACGGAGCATCTGCCCCGCGGCGGCCGTTTCCGCTGTGCTCAGCCGAGTTGCGGGACGTCGCCCGGGAAACTGATCGGCATCCGGTACAGGCCGCGCGCCTGCCGCCCGCCGTTGAGCCAGCCGTGGAAGTAGATGTTCCCGCCGACCACATCCGCGCCGCCCGGTCCGTCGACAGCACCGCCGAGCCGTTCAGTGGAGAGAAACGGTGCGTCCGCCTTGACAAAGGTGCCCGCGAGAGTCGGAGCGGTGGCGTAACCGGTGTGGTAGCCGGAACTCTGGAACGTGTCGGCAGAGTAGAAAAGCACGTACCGGGAAGGCGTCTTCACCATCGTTGGTGCCTCGACCACGTTCTTCTCCGAGCCGAGGTCCGCGCGCAGCAGTTCGGTGCGGGGACCGGACAGCGATCGTCCGTCCGGGCTCAGCTTCTGCGAAAAGATCGCGGCGGGCGGGCCCGAGGCGGAGCCATTCGCCTTGTACAGCAGGTACCGGGTGCCGTCGGCGTCGAGGAAGGTTTGCGGATCGATATCGCCGCCGTCCTCGGGCACGCACACGAGCGGCGCGTCGCCGTCCGGCCGGTACGGGCCCGCGGGCTGCGCGGAAGTCGCCGTGCCGAGGCACATCGGCCCGTTCGGGAGGCGCGTCGCGGCGAAGTACAGCACGAAGGTGCCGTCCGCCGCCTCGGTGACGTCCGGGGCCCAGAATCCGCCCTCCGGCTTCGCCCACTTCGGCACGGCCGCGAGCGCGTCGCCGACGATCTGCCACGGGCCTTCCGGCGCGGGCGCGCTCGCCACCGGGACCTTGCCGGACCCGGTGGTCGTCGAGAAGGCGAAGTATCCCGAACCGGTCTTGACGACGTCGGGGTCCGGAAAGTCCTGTCCTAGCAGGAGCTGCGGCGCGCTGGCAGCCGACGCGGCCGGACAGTGGGCGAAGCTGAGCAGAACGGCGGCGAGCGCGGCACCGGCCCGGCGTAAGGAACACATGCCCTCGATTGTCTTTGCCCGCTAACGACATCGCCCGCTCGTCGCGGGGTTGCCACTGGGAAGGGTGTACGCCGCGCCTCCCGATCCGGTGAACCGCGCGGAAACCTCCGTCACCCTGGCGTGAAAGGCGGTTTACCTTGCCGGGAAAGGATTTCCCCAGGTTAACTCCGGTTTTTCGCCGCTGCCGAACGAAAGCGCGGGCACCCAGGAGGGCGGATCGCTTTCCGGAGCCGGCAATTCGCGCGGGACCAGGGGTAACGTCAGTCCGGCCCGGCGCAACGCCGGTCGTCCCAGCGCTCGTTCGCGGCTCCACGTCTTTCATTTCGGGCGCTTTCCCTTGGAAAGGAAACGAACTGTCATGTCGATGAAACGGACGTTGCTGTCCGGCTTGATCCTCGCTCCGCTGTGCCTGGCCCTGCCCGGGACCGCCGCGGCCGCCGAGGGCCCCGGCGACACACTGCCGCTCACCACGGGCTGGTGGCCCAACCAGTCCAGCAGCGAGGAGGAGTCGGCCGTGTTCGCGGGGATCGGCGGCGCGGGCGTGCTGCACCACGAGTCCGGCGTCGACGAGTGGGGCAACCGGTGGAGCGAGCACGACGGCAGCCTCGCGGGCATCGGCGGCGCCGCTGTGCTGCACGGGTCGCGGGAAACGAGCGGGGACGTCGTCCGTCCGCTTTGGCCCGCGCAGGACGCGGTGCACACCCAGGCCTCGGCCCCGGTTTCCTCCGCTGTCCGCTCGGCAACCCCGGGCAAGGAGCACGTCGTGACCCCGGTCAAGGCCGCCCCAGCATCGCGGGCCAAGAAAGCCGCGGCGCGGACTGCTGACGCTGCCCCGGTGCGCAAAATCCGCGAGGCATCCCGGGACTGGGGTTCCTCGTATCACGACGAAGCCACGTCAGCCGGTCCGGAAGGGGCCGCCTCGGCGCAGGTGAGCAGCCACGCCGGACGCGACCACGCCTGGTACAGCGCATCGGAGCTCGCCGCGGGCCCGGACGGCGCCACTTCGGCCGGAGTAGCCGCGCTCGCAGTGCCCGGAGCAGTGGGATACCGGACCTGGGACGTCGGGGCCGGTCCGACGGGCGCGTACAGCCACTCGACCGAAGCCGCGGCGGACGTCCGGGAGCCTGACCTCGACTGATCCGTCGAGCACGACCGGAATCACGGCGGAGGGCTGGTGCGAGCGCACCAGCCCTTTGCTGTGCATTACGCACAGTAGTTGCTGATCGGACAAAACAGAACTCAGGACCCTCCGATCGTGAAGTTTCGCCCCCGAAGGAGCTGGGTAACCAGCGCAATTTCCTGACCGGCCGAAAAGACACTCTTCGGAATGCTTTCCCGGAAATTGCGTGCTTTCTCCCCGGACCGCCCGATATTGTCGAGACTGCCGGGAGCGAACCGACCCCGAACCGTTTCGCTCCCGGCACTGGGGATGCGGCATCGGCCGCGCCTGGCGGACATTCCGCCGGAACACACCGGAAGCAGAGGAGATCGTGGTTCAGAATTGCGGCGAGCTTTCCGCTCATTTCGCCGGATCCCGTGGCCACGGCAGTCCTTCTCAGCGTTTTCCGCAGCCATCGGAGGCCGTGCTGGACGGAGCCGCGCGGCCTCGCCCGACGGCCGGTTTCCCTTGCGCCGGGCCGGTTTCCGCCGCGTCCGGTGCATCCGTACTATCGGCAGCGGTTCAGCCAAGAGCCGCGGAAGGACGCGCCCGCGAGGTGCCGTCGCCCTCGGCCGTCCTTCCCCGCTGATGCCCAGCTTTTTTCGCGCGGGCGGACGAACTCCGCCCGCGGACTCGGGGGAGGAATGGACAGTCACCTGATGATCGGCGCCCCGGGCGCCACCTACACCCCGCGCCTGGTCGCCATCGCCGGCGACCGCCTTATCCATCCGGCCGACCCGCGCAACGACCTCGCGCGGATCGTGCTGCGCTGGGAACGGGCGTGGGTCCCGGAAACGTGGGCCGCGCGGCAATACTTTGCGGCCCTTGGCATCGGCGACGACGAAGCGCCGCGCTACACCGACCAGGACGTCACCGGCTGGCTGCTGCTCCAGCCGCGGCCGGGGACGCTCGCCGCGCAAGTGCGCTCGAGCGAACTCGACGTCGCCACCGCTCTCGCGGCGGAAGCGGAGGCCTGGCCCACGCGGTAGCAACGGTTTCCGGAAGCTCTGCGCCGCCGTCCCCGGCGGCGCAGAGCCCTTTCGCGTGCACGGAATATTCTGATCTCCGGAGAATGCGCATATTCCGCTGGGCTCGATGTTTGACCGGCGAGGAGAAGCGAATGTTGTTGGCCCCATTACAATAGCGCTCCCGGATAAACCCGAAAGAGACCTTGCAGCCCGGTCAGCGGATCGGCGGCCGACACGATGGTGGCGAGAGGTGGAAACGACTCCGGAATGCCAGTACGTTTTCCTCATCCGGCCGCGGAGCACACACCTTCATTGCCGCGACCGCTGACGCAATCGTCAGAGTCCGCGATCGGCATCGCCGGTCGCCGAAATTCCCAGAGGAGTTCTGAATGCTGAAGAAGATCGGTCTCGTGTCCGGCGCGATGGCAGCGGGCGCGTTCCTGTTCGGCGGCATCGCGGCCGCCGACACCGCGGACGGCCACCACCACGGGCACCACCACGGCGGACCCGGCCAGGTCGGCCTGGTGAACCTGAACAACACCGACGTGGCGCACAACGTCAACGGCACGCTCGGCCTGTGCGGCAACGACGTGAACGTCCTCGGGGTCCAGGTCCCGGTCCGCAACTCGCTGAACGGCATCGGCGTGCCGATCCTGTCGCCGGGCGAGAACAGCGCCTCCGGCCAGTCCCCGTACAACTGCGCCTCGGGCGCCGTCGTCGACGGCGGCAGCGTCCAGGGCGGCTGAGCCTCCTGCCGAGGCCGCCCGCTGTGTGTGCGGAAAGCAGGCCGAGGCACGGAGTCCGACGGTTCGCGTCAGCGTCCTGAGGTGCGTCCGGAGCACGGAAAGAGCTGCACACTCCAGTTCCGCGCCCCGGACGGCCCCGACGCCCCGCGACGTCGGCACGGGTGGGACCGGTGACCCTGGCTGAGGCAATGCCGGTCCCACCCGGCGTGTTCGACACGGTAACCCACTTCCGCCGCCCCGGCGACTGCTGCCTCGGGGCGGCGCTTTTTCGTGCGGCGACTGCTGCCTCGGGGCGGTGTTTTTACGTGCGGACGCTGCTGCCCGGGACGGCGCTTTTCGTGCAGACACTGCTGCCCGGGACGGTGTTTCTCGTGCGGACGCTGCTGTCCGGGCGGTGTTTTTTCGTGCGGACAAATCGTTTCCGGCGGCCGCTCCACGCGCTGGCGGCCCGCATCGGTCCCGGCCGGCGCGTTCACCGGGTACGAGCGCGGAATCACCGCGCCGGACAGCGGTTTCTTCGTGCGCAAGGGAACGGCCCGAGCAATCGAGCCGTTCCCGCACAGCAACTTTCGTCAACGAGACGGGAGGCCGCTGCGGCCCTCCCCGCCTAGCCGGAAATCAACCTCACACACCCGGCGGCTCACGTCGCGGACCAGCGGGAGGATAGGTATTCGCGGGCGGAGCCTGCCGATCCGGCGCGGCCGGGTATCCCGCCATCGCACCTGGTTTGGGACCGCGGCGCACCAGACCCGCGAGACCGAGCAGACCCACTAACCCGAGCAGCCCCCACAACCCGTTGTTGCCGTTGTCGTGGTCGTCATTGGCGGTGTCGCCGGTGTTCTGCACTTGCGCGGTCCCAGGCGCCACGACGGCGGCCTCGGCGGTCCCGGCCCCAGCGAGCGGGATCGCGGCCGCGGCAACGAGAGCGCAAATCTGACGACGTACTTGAGCGGTCATGGGGAATTCCCCTTTCGAATGATGCGGATGAACTGGCCTCGACGCTCCCGGACGGTCCGCACGGCCGAGGCGGCCAACTGACGAGCCGTCTCACTCAGCCGCCTGCCCGGACTCCATTGCTCCGCTGTGGGCGACGGCTCTTCGGCACGTTCCGGAGCTGCCTGCGGCAATTCGCCAGCGAGAGTTCCGGATTTCCCGGGCTCGCCGTCCGAGCGCGAAGGAGCGGCGAACGGCTGCGTCGGAACGAGCCCCTCTGCGTCCCGTTCCTGCGCTGCGGAAGGCGAAGGCCGGGCAACTTGCCTGCGGGATAACGGTTCCCGCACCGCAGACCGACCACCCGACGATGACTTCGGCGCACCAGTCCGACGCAACCGCCCAGCCGACGGCGGCGCTTCCGGCCGAACCCCCGCAGTCGGCACCGGACGATCGTGGTCACCGGCCCTCGCCCGCGGCACCGTGCCCTGAGCAGACTCCGCCTCACCACCCGGCGGACCCCCATCGCGACGCGGCACTTCCGGCGCGCCCCGCGCAAACTCCGCCGCGCCACCCGGCAGACCCCTATCGCGACGCGGCATCTCCGGCGCGCCCCGGGCAGGCTTCGCCACGCCACCCGCCGAACCCCCGTCGCGACGCGACATCTCCGGCGCAACCCGGCCAGACTCCCCCGCGCCACCCACCAAACCCCCGTCGCGACGCGACATCTCCGGCGCAACCCGGCCAGACTCCGCCTCACCGCCCGGCAGACCCCCATCGCGGTGCAGCATCTCCGGCGTAACCCGGGGCGTCATCAACGGGGTGTGCGCCGCGTCGGCGTTCGGGACCGCGGGTTCGCGCGCCGTCGGATAGCGCGCCAGCGGGTCCCGTCTGGCCGACGCGCGGATCAGGCCGAAGATCCCGGGCAGTCCGGCCAAGCCCACCAGTCCCCACCAGGCAGTCATGGCGTTCCTCGCTTCCCTCGCGGCATTCGGTCCGCGCTCGGATAGCCGATCATCGCGAGGACAACCGCGAGACCACCTGGACGAGTGACCCAGCCCGTACCGGAGTTCAGCGCGCTCGTTCCCGCGCCTCGTCGACTTCGGCGATGGCGCCAGGCGCGAATCATCCAGTCGGCGTGCGGCGCGCGAGACCTACGCGGATTCGCCGGAAAGCTCGGCAAGCTTCCGCAAAATCCCGGCCCCGTCACCCAGCAAGTCGCGCTCCAATGGCGATATCCGCCACCAGACAACCCCGGCGACGACCCGGCTCGGCGGAAGCACCACGAGGTCACCCGACGAAAGGACCTCCACCCCGGACGCCAGTTCGGAGTCCCCGCAAGTCCCGGGCTCGACGAAGAAAAACGCTCCGTGCGGCGACAGCGCCATCGGGCCGAGCGGGCACCCGCCGTCGAACGCGGCTAGGGCGCGCCAGCCTAGGTGTGTCGGCGCGCGCACGACGTCGAAATGCTCTCCTACCGGGGCGAGAATCGCCTGCCGATGCACGGCCCACCATTTCGAAACCACCCGGCGATCGACCGTGGCCTCAGACGGGGACATCGTCGACTCCCGGCCGCCAAGCCGCTCGAAACTGACCGGATCCCAGGTCGTCAACCCGTCGCACACCGGCCCCGGCAGCACTGGCCAGCCCAGCGCGGCGTAGTTCTCGGCCGCCGCGCGCAGCGAGCGCAGCGCGACCCCGTGGTCCCCAGCCAAGCAACGTGAACGGCTACCGCGCGCGACAGCGGTCATCACAAGAGCCCCTTCCGAGTGACGAGACCCGTCCGTGCAGGTCAAGCCGCGACGGACGGTGCGGGAACCGGGGTACCGCCCGACCACCATGCGTCCGCGGCGAGGCGCACACCAGCCAGTGAACCGGGAGCAAACCGGCAGCGCACACCGTTGCGGGTGGCGGCTAAAGCGAACCGAGTTCCTCGTACGGGGTGCTCATCTCGGATTCTCCCAACAGGTCCAGGAACAGCTGGAACTGAACGAAATTGTCCCGGCCGAAGGAACCGTCAGGCGGCCATATCGCGTCGCATTCAGGGCATTTGACGAGAATGATCCGCAACCGCGTTGCCCTGATCTTCCCGAGATTTCCCTGACGGCATCTCGGACATTCCATGCATCCCCCGCACCGGCGCCGCTCCTGCGACCCTGATCTGGTTGCGGCCGTTCTGCTTGGCCTGCAGCAGCGCACCGTCCGCCGACATGAGCAGTTGCTCGACCGAAATGCCGTCGCCGGGATACGACGCCACTCCCATCGAGGTGCTCACCCCGGACAGCGTGCGAGGCTGACCGTCCGTAGTGGCGGTGAGCACGACCGGAGTACGCGCCAGCCGGGAGCGGATCCGCTCGGCGACAGCCAGCAACTGGCCCGGTTCGAGGCCCGGCAGCAGGATCGCCAGTTCGTCCCCGCCATAGCGGGCGACGAGATCCTGAGACCGGACTTCCGCGCGCACCAGGTCGGCGACCGCGCGGATCGCCTGGTCGCCCGCCGGGTGCCCGTAGGTGTCGTTGATGGCTTTGAACTTGTCGACGTCCAGGAAAAGCACGCCGAGGCCGGTCTCGCTGAGTTTCGCGCGGTCGAGGGCAGCGGTGACGACGTCGGCCCAGTACACCGGCGTCGCCAGGCC
Organism: Amycolatopsis sp. Poz14; assembly: GCF_006704225.1. Lineage (NCBI taxonomy): Bacteria > Bacillati > Actinomycetota > Actinomycetes > Pseudonocardiales > Pseudonocardiaceae > Amycolatopsis > Amycolatopsis sp. Poz14. The sequence continues at coordinate 3,877,586 of NZ_JACLHD010000001.1, read as the reverse complement.
CGTTTTCTGATCCGTGCGCGACGCCCGCAAGTACTGGGGCAGCAGTAGATCGCGGTGCACGCACAGCACGGCGATCATCGGAGCGGGCAGCGCCCACGGCTCGTGGACCAGCAGGACGGCCATGGTCGCGCCGAGCCCCAGCGCCGACGCGACGACCAGCTGGTCGCCCGGATGCCCCAGCGCCTGCCGAATCGGCAGTTTCTCGGGCGACGACCACCCGATCGCGACGACGACCAGGGCGTAGTTGACCAGCCACCACACCCCGGCCGCGGCGGCCACGCGCAGCAGCGACCACACGTCGTGCGGCAGCAGAGGACCGTCCAGGACAGCGGAGGCGACGGCCGACGCGAGCACGAACGTCGCGGCCGAATAGAACTTCCGGAACAGGATCGTCGGCCCGTAAACCCGGTACCAGCAATACACATACGACACCGCGGTCAAGCCGATGACGAGCGGCAGCGGCAGCACCAGCAGCGCGGCGAACACCCACAGGCTCTTGAGATTCGTGTACGGCGCTTTCTTCGACGCCTGCTCGCGACGCCGCTCGATCGTGCGGACCGCCTCGAGATGCGCGACCGCGGCCGCGGTGAGGATGGCGAACCACAGCCACTGCGTCGGGGTGATCGCGGCGGACAGGGACGAAAGCACCGCGATCGCGACCGCCACGGCGTCGACCGTGAGCACCAGGCACAGGGCGGGACGCCGCAGGGACCACAATCCCCACGTCGTTATGCGTCTGCCACTCTTTCCCGTCACGCTGGTATCCGCCCCTGTCAACGAAGATTAATCACGGTAATCGCATTGTCACCGGCCGTCGATACGCCGGTCGGACCAACCACCGCGAGAAAGGCATCACTATGCGCAACGCACCCGGCAACGAATGGACCCGTTTCGCCCGCGGCAACGAGTGGACCCGCTGCCAGGGCAACGAATGGATCCGCCGAGGCAACGAATGGGGCCGCCGCGGGAACGAGTGGGCCCGCTGATCCGCTACCCCGGTTCGGCAGCGCGGCGGGCGCGGTTCCAAGCCGCTCCCGCCGCGATCGCCGTCAGCACGCCGAGCACCCCGGCGACGGCGAGGACCGTGCTCGGGCCGGCCGCGGTCGCCGCGAGCCCGGCCAGCGCGATCCCGGCACCTTGGCTGGTCGTCAACGCGGTCGCGGCGAGTCCGTAAGCCTGGGCCCGCCGATGGTCGGGAACCGCCAACGTGAACGCCGCCGACGCCGGCAGATGGTAAGCGCTGGCCATGCCCGACAGCCCCCACAAGACCGCTGTCACGGCCAGCCCCGGTTGAATCGCGCACACCACGAGCGGAACGCTGGCCGCCACCGCGAGCGGCCCGAGCAACCGCATCCGCACCGGCGACGGCAGCCGCGTCACGATCAGCATCCCGAGCACCGTCCCCGCCGGACTCGCCGCGAGCAGCACCCCGACTGCCTGAGCGGACCCGCCGATCGACTCCGCGTACGGTGCCGCCAGCCCCTCGACGGTGACGTAAAACCCGGCCACACAAGCCAATCCGACCAGCGAACGCAACCGCGGCGTCCGCACGACGAGCACCGTCCCGGCCCGCAGATCGGCCCACCACCGCCCCAGCCGCGTCCCAGCGGCCGCCACCCCTGGCGCCGGCCGCGCCCGGATGCCGAACCGCACCACCGCAGCCGACACCACGAACGTCACCCCGTCCGCGACGAGCGCCTGCCCCGGACCGAGAAACGCGACCAGCGTCCCGCCCGTCGCGAACCCCGCCACCTGCGCCAGCTGGACCACCGTGTCCAGCACGCCTTTGCCCAGCAGGAACTCCTCCCCCGGCAGAACCGCCGCGGCCGTCGCCGCCCGAGCCGCGTTGCCCGGTGCCCCAGCCGCCTGGACCACCACCAGCAGCGCCGCGACCGCAGGCAACGGCAGCGCGGGAATCGCCATGACCGTGACGAGCCCCGCACGCAGCAGATCCGCCGCCACCATGACCCGCCGCCGAGGCCACCGATCCGCCAGGCCCGACAGCAACGGACCGGCGAAAATCGACGGCACGTACGTCAAGGCGTAGACCCCGGCGGTCCAGCCCGCCGACCGCGTCCGGTCGAAGACCAGCAACGACAACGCCACCCGCGCGAACTGATCGCCCGCGACCGAAACCACCATGCTCGCGAACAGCGCCCGGAACTCCGGTCTGCCGAACACCTGCCGATACGTCGCCACCAGCCCAGCTTGGCCGATCACGGACGGGCGGGCACACCCCCGCAGGTACGGCGAATGCACGTCTTGCCGGGAGATTCCTTTTCCCGTCCGAAATCAGGCGCGCCCTTCCTGGCTCCGGCAGCAGGATCCGCCAGATCCGCGGAATTCTCGCGACAGAGAGGCAAGCCGGGTTCGACGCGAATACCCGGCCACGCTGGCGCGGGAGGCCCTGGAGTACCTGACCGAGTGCGAGGAAGCCCGAGACTTCGACTCGTTCTCGGTCGAGCGCTGGTCAGCGGGATACCACAGCTACTACGGTGTGCCTCTCCCTGATTGACAATTGCTCAGGATCTGTTCAAGCGGACCAGCGCATCCCTCGCGAGCGTGCGCACGAGAGCCAGCTCGTCTGCGGACGGACAGGTCCGCAGATAAGCGACCTGCGCCGCGGCCGGTTCCGCCAGATGTTCCACCGCCCGAACCAGCGCACGGGTCTGCTCCGAGGTCATCGGATGCTCACCAGCCAGGCGGCTGAATCCGAACTACCCATCCGTCGATCGCTCCCCCCGCTTAACCAACCGCGCAAGCCTCTTCCGCGCAGGCGCGAGCTCTTCAATCCTCAACGCCGCCAGCACCCCAAACGACACCCCCAGCCCGACCAGACCCTGCAGAATCAGCTTCACCCACGCAGTAGCCCGACCCCCAAAGTCCGGCACGAGCCATCCGACGGCCAGCGCCGCGGCGGCACCGAGTGCGCTCGCCACCAGCGTGAACAGGATTACCCCGAGCGCCCGCTTGCTGCGCAGGTGGCCGAGGCTCACCCACAGCCAGACCTGGCCCAGGATCGCGCCGACCACGAACGTCAGCGAGTTCACCAGCATGGTGCCCAGCACGATGCTGTGCGGGTCCAGCAACACCGGGCACAGATACAGCAGCGGAACCTTCACCACGGTCATCACGACCATGATCAGCGTCGGCGTGCGCGCGTCCTTCATCGCGTAGAACACCCGCAGCTGCAACATGACCAGCGCGTAAGGCAGCAGCCCGAACGACGAGACCGCCAGTGCCTCGCCGAGCCGGCCCGCCTGGGCGACGGAGTTCGCGCCGCCGCTGAACAATGCGATACCGATCGACTCGCCCACCACCGTCAGCACGGCGGCGATCGGCACCAGCATCACCGTCGAGATGCGCGACGCGTAGGAAAGATCGGCCACGACCTTGCGGACATCGCCGTCCGCGGCGTTGCGCGACAGCCGCGGCATGATCGCGGTCAGCAGGGACACCCCGATCACCCCGTAGGGCAGCTGGAACAGCAGCCAGGCGTTGGCGTAGATGGTCACCCCGCCCGGGTCGCCGCTGGTCAGCACCCGGGTGTTGACGGTGAGGCCGGCCAGGCTGATCGCGACGTAGCCGAGGATCCACAGCGCGAGGCCGCCGAACTCCTTCATCCGCTTGTCGATGCCCCACCGCCACTTGAAGCGGAATCCCGTCCGCAGCAGCGGCGGCACCAGCAGCACCGCCTGCACGGCGATGCCCAGCGTGACGCCGATGCCGAGCACGAGCAGCTTCGGGTCGCCCATCCGCACCGGATCGGTCGAGATCTTGCCCGGCATGAGCATGAACAACGCCAGGGTCGCGATGACGACGACATTGTTCATCACCGGCGCCCACGCCGTCGGGCTGAAGATGTGCTTGGCATTGAGGATCGCGGACACCAACGCGAAAACGCCGTAGAAGAAGATCTCGGGCAGCAGCAGCCGGGCGAACGCGTTGGTCAGTTCGGAGTTGGCGTGCCCGCCCTGATCCAGGTACAGCGAGGTCAGCGCGGGTGCCGCCGCCACGGCAAGGACGGTGCCCACGCCCAGCACCGTCAATCCCATCGTGAGCATGCGCTGCGTGTACGCCGCGCCTCCGTCGGGATCGTCCTGCGACCGCACGATCAGCGGCATCACGACACTGCTGAGCACGCCGCCGAGCAGCAGTTCGAAGACGCTGTTCGGCAACGTGTTGGCGATCGTGAACGAGTCGTTGACCACGCCGGTGCCGACTGCCCACACGAGCATGATCTTCCACAGGAATCCGGTGACCCGGCTGACCAGCGACGCGATGGCCATCTTCCCGCTCGACTTGGCGATCGACGGCGCCTTCGGCTCGACCCGCGGCGGACGGCCGGGGCGTCCCGGCCTCTCGCCGGGCGGGGCGGCGGGCAGCCGCGGCAGCATCTGGGTGGCGAGCGAGTCGTAGGGGCGCAACGCATCCGGATCGACGACCGGCCACTTCGAACTCGCCGGCACCCCGCCGACGCGCGGGATGAACACCGTCGCGTCCGGATCGTCCGGCGCCAGCGGCGGCGCGCCGAACGGCATGCTGTTCTGCCCGCGCTCCTGCCGCCACGACCGGACCGGCGGCCATCGCGGCGCGGACGGCGGCGGCTGCGGCAACTGCCCGCGATGACCGTCTTCCGCCGGCGGGTGCTCAGGCGGCGGGCGGCGGGTGGCCCGTTCGACGGGACGGTCGGGTGGCCACTCCGGGTCTCTCTCCAACACTGCCCCATCGTCAACGGTCGATTCGATCCCCCAGCGTAGTCACTTCGCGCACGGCAGCGGTCGAGCGCGGAGCCGCGCTCAGCCGTCCTTTTCCGGCGGCAGCTCCAGCATCTCGAGAAACGCGGTCGCCGCCGGGGTCAACCCCGTATCGGCCCAGATGAGGTATTCGACGCGCGTCGGAGCGTCCGTGATCTCGATCGTGGTCAGGTCGGACAGCTGGGGCACATACATCGACGGCAGCATCGCGATTCCCAAGCCCTGCCGGACAAGCCGGGCCATCATGAAGTCGGCGGTGGTCACCTCGAACGCGACTTCGCGGTTCAGACCGGCGGCGGCGAACGCCTCGTCCGACTGGTTCCGGCCCGCGGTGTTGAGCGGCAAGTCGATAAATACCTCGGTCGCGAGCCGGCGAAGGTCGACAGTGCGTTCCCCAGCGAGCGGGTGGTCCGGGGCGACAACGGCGACGAGCCGGTCACGGGCCAGCTCGCGTGCGTTGACTCCTTGCGGACGCATCGAGGTCGGAAGCCCGAGGAACGCGACCTCGATGATCCCCTGCCGGACCTGGTCAGCAAGGTTTTCGCTGGCTCCGACCCGGATGCTGAGGCGCACCTGGGGGTATTCGATGCGGTATCTGCGCAGCGCGTCGGGGATGTCCACCGCGGCGACAGTCGGGATCAGTCCGACAGCCAGCCGCCCGCGCACCTCGCCGACGGCGGCGGAAACCTCGGCGGCAGCCCGTTCGGCCGCGTTGAGGCTCTCGCGGGCCGCGGACAGGAACGCTTCCCCGGCGGGGGTGATCCGCACGCGCCTGCTGGTTCGTTCGAACAGCCGGGCGCCGAGCTCGCGTTCGAGACGCGCGATCTGGTGGCTCAGCGCGGATTGCACCACCAGGCACCGCTCGGCGGCGCGGGTGAAGCTCATGGTCTCGGCGACGGCGACCACGTACCGCATCTGCTGCAACTCCACCTATCCATCGTGAATCACGATAGATGGGATGACAAGGTTGTGTTGGACTCATGAATCGGTCGTCGCGAGACTGGTTCGCACAAGCAGTTCCCGAGACACCGGAGCGCCCGGTCTCCGGAACTGACGGGCTCGGCGCACTGAAGCGCAACCGAGCCGGATACCCCGCGAACCACCGAATCCAGGAAGAAGCATGTCCTCATCCAGCACTGCCTCGCCCTCGTCTTCGCGGGCATGGCTCGGCGTCGCCGCCATCACGGCGAGCCTGTTCGTCTTCGTCACCACGGAACTCATGCCCGTCGGCCTCCTCACTCCGATGAGCGGCGGGCTGGCCGTCTCGGTGGGCATCGCCGGGATGGTCGTGACCGGATACGGCGTCTCCGCAGGCGTCGGCGTCCCGTTCATCGTGGCCTGGACCCGCCGGGTCGACCGCCGGGCGCTGCTCGCCGCGCTGCTCGTCGTCCTCGCCGCCGGGAATCTGATCACCGCGCACTCGCCTGATTTCGTCGTGGTCCTCGCGACCCGGTTGATCATGGGCTTCGCGCACGGGGTCTTCTGGGCGATCGGCGTCAGCATGGCGACGCGCCTGGTGCCGGACCAAGCCAGCCGCGCCGCCGCGGTCGTCCTGTCGGGCATGTCCATCGGCACGGTGGTCGGCGTGCCGCTCGGCACCTTCATCGCCGATCTCACCGACTGGCGCACGACATTCACGATCTGGGCCGGGCTCAGCGCGGTCGTGTGCCTGCTCGTGGCCGCGGCGGTTCCGTCCCTTCCCTCGACCGACGCCATCCCCGTCCGCGAGATCTTCCTCTTGCCGGTGCGCAACGGCCGTCTGCGCGCAGTCATGATCACCGTCACGCTTTACGTGCTCGGCCACTTCGGCGCCTACACCTTCATCCGCCCGTTCATGGAAGGCCAAGCGGCGGCTTCGCCCGGTCTGATCACCGTCCTGCTGATCGTCTTCGGCGTCGGCGGCGCAGCGGGCAACTTCGCCGCCGCGCACACCGTCACCAAGAACATGAAGGCGACCTTCGTCGTCTCCTGCGCCGGGCTCGTCGTCTCGCTGCTGCTTCTGCTCCTAGTCGGCAATCACGCGGCCGGTCTCGCGGTGTCCGTGGCGTTGTGGGGAATTGCCTTCGGCGCGGCCAATCTCTGCCAGGTGAACATGATCCTCGCCGCGGCCCCGGACGCGTTCGAAGCGGCGATGTCGTTGAACACCATGGGGTACAACATCTCCATCGCCCTCGGCGCGCTGCTCGGCGGCCTGTTCGCGAACAACGTCGGACTGACCGGAGCCATATGGTTCGGCGTCGGACTCACCGCGGCCGCACTGGTATCGGCGTTCGCCTCCATGCGCACCGCCCCGGCTGACGAAGCTGCCGCCAGACCAGCCTAGGCGGCAGACGCGCCTCATACGTTCGCCCGTGACCGAGCAGCGCGGCGGAGCGCCATGCCCGCCGCGCCCAGCACGAGTACGGCGAGAAGAATCCAACTCCCCCGGCCGACCCAGGTTTCGATCTGCCGCGCCGCCTCGCCCGCAGCCGCGCCGATCGCGATGTGCAGCGCGCACCAGGCCGTCGCCCCGACAGCCACGGCGGGCAGGAACTTGCGCAGCGGCAAGCCCGACGTGCCCGCCGCCGCGGGGACGAGCGTCCGGAGCACGGGGAGGAAGATCGCGATCAGCACGGCCCATGCGCCCCGCCGGCGCAGTGTGTCCGCGGCGCGATCCCATGCCGTCGCGCCGTACCGCCGCACCAGTCTGGTCTGTCGCAGCCACGGCCCGTATCGCCGTCCCAGCCAGTATCCGAGGAGGTCGCCCGCGATGGCACACACGGTGGTGACCAGCCACATGACGACGAACCGGTCCGGAGCCGTCGCTGTCGTGCCAAGGACGAACAACCCCGTTTCACCCGGCGCGATAAACCCGAGCCCCAGCGTGCACTCGCCGAACACCAGAACCCCCGCGACCGCGGTCACCGCCGCCGGAGGCAGGGACGCGAGCCCGTCGAGCAGCTCGGCGATCACGGGATCAGCTCCACGACCGGATGCGCCGCCCGGTCGAACACGGTCGTGGAGCGGCCGCGCAGGTGCAGATCGAAGAAGGCCGCGACGTACTTCCGTTGCGCGGCAAGGCTTCCGGCGGGGTCGACGGTGCCGAACCGGTCCGGAGCCGTCGCTGTCGTGCCCAGGACGAACAACCCCGTTTCACCCGGCGCGATAAACCCAAGCCCCAGCGTGCACTCGCCGAACACCAGAACCCCCGCGACCGCGGTCACCGCCGCCGGAGGCAGAGACGCGAGCCCGTCGAGCAACTCGGCGATCACGGGATCAGCTCCACGACCGGATGCGCCGCCCGATCGAACACAGTCGTGGAACGGCCACGCAGATGCAGATCGAAGAAGGCCGCGACGTACTTCCGTTGCGCGGCAAGGCTTCCGGCGGGATCAACAGTGCCGAACCGGTCCGGAGCCGTCGCCGTCGTGCCCAGGACAAACAACCCCGTTTCACCCGGCGCGATAAACCCGAGCCCCAGCGTGCACTCGCCGAACACCAGAACCCCCGCGACCGCGGTCACCGCCGCCGGAGGCAGGGACGCGAGCCCGTCGAGCAGCTCGGCGATCACGGGATCAGCTCCACGACCGGATGCGCCGCCCGGTCGAACACGGTCGTGGAGCGGCCACGCAGATGCAGATCGAAGAAGGCCGCGACGTACTTCCGTTGCGCGGCAAGGCTTCCGGCGGGATCAACAGTGCCGATCATGGCAGTGTGGTCGCCGGGGACCTGCGGCAGCATGACTTGCGCGTCGGTGAAGCTCATGTGTTCGGCGTCGGGCAGGTACACGTCGCGTTTCCAGCCGGTCGACGCGGCCCAGAACGCGGCCCAGTCGTCGTTGTGCCGGTGGTTGCGGGGCCGCCCGCTGCTCGTGCCGCCGCCCATGAGCAGGAACGGGCGCGTGACGCCGACCCGGGCGGCGTTGCCGTAGCGGGGATCCATGCTGCCGTCGACGTTGATGCCCGCCTTGATCCTGGGGTCGGCGATCATCGCGTCGGCGGTCGTGTAGCCGCCCATGGAGTGGCCGAACATGCCGACCCGCGACAGTCCGAGTTCGTCGAGCAAAAAGCTCGTGTCGCGTACTCGTTCGGCCAGCACCTGCGCCGGGTCGAGACCGGCCTGCGGCAACTCGACCCGGTCGGGGAACTGGACGGGCGCGGTCGGCGTGTGGTCCATGCCGATCACGAGGTATCCGCGGCTCGCGAGATCCTCGACCAGCGCGGTGCCGAGGAAGCGGGATTGCATCGCACCGGGCGAGTACAGAATGGCCTGTTCGCGGACAGGCAGCGGAATCGCTCCAGTGCGCGAGTGGGTGACGGTGCTCTCGAAATCGGCGGAGCCCGGGCCGATGAGACGGTCGTAGTAGTCCGCGACGCCGGGCGAGAACTGGCGAGTGGGTTTGCCGTTCCCGGCCGACGGATACCACAGCGACACCATCATCTCGCGGGCTTTGCCGGTCCACGGGTCGATGCGGTCCCGGTCGACGAGGTGCAGTTCCTTCATGCCGACCGGGTACCGGCCGGTCGGCGCGGGCAGCTTCATGGCCGCCGGACTGGCGACAGCCACGCCCGCCTGCCCGACGAGAGCCGCCGCTATCAGAGCGACAGCGATCAGGGTTTTCTTCATGCGGCCAGATTCGTCGCCGCGGCCGTACCCCGGCATCTATCTCCGGGCAACGGACGGACTAGCCGAAGGTCATAGAAGCCCCGCCTCGTGCGCGATGATCGCCGCCTGCACCCGGTTCGCGACCTCGAGACGCCGCAGGATCGACGTGACGAACACCTTCACCGTGCCCTCGACGACGTGGAGGCGACGGGCGATCTCGGCGTTGGGCAGGCCGGCGCCGACAAGGGCGAGCACCTCCCGTTCGCGCGGGGTGAGCGCGTCGACGGCCTTGCGCGCCCGTGCCTCGTTCGAGAGCCGCTTTCCCCGGACCTGCTGGATGACCCGGTGCGCGACCGTCGGCGCGAGGTAGGCGGCTCCGTCCGCGACCGCGCGGATCCCGGCGAACAGCTCGCGCGGGTCGCCGGTCTTGAGCAGGAACCCGCGGGCGCCGCCGTCGAGCGCGGCCGCGATCTGCTCGTCGGCGGAAAACGTGGTCAGCATGAGCACGCCTGCCGTCGGGACCGTCCGGGTCAGCTCGGCCGCCACGGCGAGACCGTCGAGGACCGGCATGACGATGTCCAGCAAAACCACGTCGGGCCGGTGCGCGATCGCCAGCTCGACGGCCGCGCGCCCGTCGCCGGCCTCCGCGACGATCTCGATCTCCGGGTCGGCGGCGAGCACGGCGGCGATGCCCGCGCGGGTCAGCGGTTCGTCGTCGGCGAGCAGGACGCGGATCATCGCGACACCGCCGCCCGCGGCGCGGTTTCCTTGACCGCCAGCCGCCCGTCGGCGAAGCACAGGCGATAGAACAGGCGCGCGTCGGTCTGGACGCTCGCCCAGTAGCGCCGGCAGTCCGCCGCCCGGACCGGCCCGGGCAGTTCGGGCGCGGGATCGCCGAGCATCTGGAAGCGGGGCAGCATTTTCTCGACGTCCTCCTGGGACTGCCCGACGACCAGCCGTTCGAACACGGCCGGGTCGAGCCGGTTGTCGGTGCCGGTCACGAAGTACAGGCCGAGCGCGAGCACGAGCACCCCGCCGCCGGCCGCGAGCGGAACCCGCGCAAGCCGCCACAGCCGCGGTCGCTCCCGCGCCGGGCGAGGGCACTCCGCCGGCACGACGACGGTCAGCACGAACCGGTCGCCGCGCATCCCGGCCGTGACCTCCCCGATCTCGCGAAGCCCGGCGATGCCGAACCCGGACTCGGAATCCGGAACATCGGCCGGATTTTCGACCGTGACGGTCGTGGTATCGCCCTCGGCGACGACGTCCACGGTCACCGGCGCTCCCGGCGCGTGCCGCGCGGCGTTGGTGAGCCCCTCCCGCACCACCCGATACACGGCGGGGACGTTCACCGGCGCACCGGTGACAGTCAGCCGGACCTCCTGACCAGCGGCTTGCGCGCGGGTGACGAGGCGATCAAGATCCGGCACCGGCTCGCCGAGCAGCCCGATGATCTCGCGCAGCCGCTCAGTCGCGGCGGTAACCCCAGCCCGCACCTCACCAGCGCGGACGCGAACGTCCTCGTCGAGCGCGGGGGCCACTTCCAGCGCGGCCGCGCGAAGTGCGACGAGTTCCAGTTCGTGGCCGAGGGAATCGTGCATCTCCCGCGCGATCCGGTTGCGCTCGAGCAAGGCGGCCCGTTCGAGCCCGGCAGCGTGGAGCCGCGCGCGTTGCCGCCGGTAGCGCCCCGTCAGCCAGGGACCGCCCGCGACCGCGAGGACGACGAGAACCTGGAGGAACCAGCTGTAGAGACCGTGAAGGACACCGAATCCGCCGCGCTCGGCGACCTCGGCGAACACGACGACCGGCAAACCGGCGCCGAGCACCGCGGCGACCGCGCCCAGCCGATCCTCGCCCCACCGCCCGGCGAGATAAGCGAACCCGGCGACGGCGGCCCAAGGCCAGAACCGGACGGGATTCGCCGTGGCGGGCACGAACGACAGCACGAGCACCACAGCGACCGCGCAAGCCACGACAGCGGAGGGGAACCGGCGGACCAGCGCCGCCGCGAGGCCGACTCCGGCAAGCCCGGCGAGCAGTTCCTCCCACCGGACCGTGCCGCCCGCGAAACTCTCGAACCCCAGCACGGCCGCGACGAAAAGCAGACAAACGATCCGGCCCACTGCCATGCGGATCACTTTACCGACCGCGGATGCGGCGACACCTCCGACCGGAAACCCCGAATAATCAGCCGGGCCCGCGGCCGTCAGGAAGGAACCGTGAGAACCGCACTGTTCTTGCGCGACCGGGCAGGCCCGAACGAGCATGGTAGCGCTGGCGCTACCGTGAAGTCGGGTGTTGAAGGCATGTCGGCGTGCGTCGGCGGTTCCTAATGTCGTCGGCATGGAAATGGAAGCCTCCCGCAGCCGCCAGGCCGGTGGTCCGGCCGTCACCGCCCTGCTCTGCCTGATCTTCGTCGCCAGCGCCGCCACCAACTCGATCGGCGGTTTCACCGGGCTGGACACCATGTTCCGGATGACCTCCGGCGGAATCGCCGTGGCGTGCCTGCTGATCCTGATCGTGCGCTTCGCCGCGCGCCGCAAGGGCTGACGCCGATGTTGACCGCCGTGCCGATGGTGCTGGCCGCGTCGCTGCTGGCGCCGAATGCCGCTGCTCCGGACCCGGTTCGCACGCTCGCCCAGGAGATCGTCGCGTCCGGTGCGACCGGTGTGCAGATCCGGACAGTCCACGACGGACACTCCCGCTCCGTGACCGCCGGAGTGTCCGAACTGGACTCCCGGCGGCCAGTCTCGCCGACCGGACGGTTCCGGATCGGCAGCGCGACGAAAATGTTCGCGTCCACTGTGGTCCTGCAACTCGTCGCCGAACACCGCATCCAGCTCGACGCCCCCGTCGAACACTATCTGCCCGGACTCCTGCCGCACGGCAAACAGATCACCGTGCGAATGCTCCTGCAGCACACCAGCGGCCTCTACGATTACACCGACGCTCTCCCGTTGCTCGGGCCCGGCCTGGAGAAGATCCGGTACCAGCACCGTTCGCCGGAGTCGATGGTCGCGCTCTCGACGGCCAAGCCGCTGGACTTCCCGCCCGGCAGCAAGCATTCCTATTCCAACACCAATTTCATCGTGCTCGGGATGCTCATCGAGCGGACCACCGGACACGCATGGGGAACCGAAGCGGCACACCGTATTCTGCGGCCGCTCGGCCTGCATCACACGTCGGTTCCCGGGGACCGCACCGGGATCCCGGGCCCGCACGCGCACGGGTACCAGGAGATGAACGGGAAACTCGTCGACGTCACCGACTTGAACCCGAGCATGGCCTGGGCGGCCGGTGAGATCATCTCCACCACAGCGGACCTGGACAAGTTCGTCCGAGCACTGGCGGCGGGGCGGCTGGTGCCGCCGGACCTGCTGAAGCAGATGACCACCCCGCGTTCCGCCACCGAGGAGTACGGGCTCGGGTTGCGCACCCCGACCACCACGTGCGGAGTGCGGGTTTTCGGCCACACCGGCGGGATTCCGGGGTTCCAGACCGTCGCGTTCACCAGCCCGGACGGAAAACGGCGCGTCGAGGCTTCGGTCACGTTGGGCCGGGGCCCGAACTTCGACTGGACTCGCGCCGTGCTCGACAAGTTCTTTTGCAGCTGAGTGCCAACACTGAACGAGGAAACCAATGCTGAACGCTGTGCCCTTTGCCCTGACCGCGGCCTTGCTCGCCCCCACCACGCCAGCCGCGGCTGACCCCGTCCGCACCGTCGCGGAAGAAACAGTCGCGGCAGGCGCGACCGGCGTGCAGATCCGGACAGTCCACGACGGACACTCCCGGACCGTGACCGCCGGAGTGTCCGAACTGGACTCCCGGCGGCCGGTCTCGCCCACCGGGCGATTCCGGATCGGCAGCACGACCAAAACGTTCGTAGCCACCGTAGTGATGCAACTCGTCGCCGAACACCGGATCCAGCTCGACACCCCCGTCGAGCACTACCTGCCCGGACTCCTGCCGCGCGGCAAGGAGATCACCGTGCGGATGCTTCTGCAGCACACCAGCGGCCTTTACAACTATCTCCGGGCAATCTCGTTGGACGGCGCTGATCTGGAGAAAGTCCGCTACCAGCACTTTTCGCCAGAATCACTGGTCGCCATCGCGACCGCGCGGCCGCTCGATTTCCCGCCGGGCAGCAAGTTCTCGTATTCCAACACCAACTACACCGTGCTCGGCATGCTGATCGAGCGAACCACCGGACACGCGTGGGGCGACGCGGTGACCAAGCGGATCCTGCGCCCGCTGGGCATGCACCACACGCTGGTCCCCGGGGACCGCACCAGGATCCCGGGCAAGCACGCACACGGCTACCAGGAGATGAACGGGAAACTGGTCGACGTCACCGAACTGAACCCGAGCTTCGGCGGCGCCGCGGGCGAGATGATCTCCACCACGGCGGACCTGGACAAGTTCGTCCAAGCGCTGGCCGCGGGACGGCTGGTGCCGCCGCCGCTGCTGAAGCAAATGACCACCCCGCGCTCCGCGGCCGAGGAGTACGGGCTGGGAGTGGAAACCCGAACCACGCCGTGCGGAATCCCGGTTTTCGGGCACACCGGCGGAATCCCCGGGTACGGGACGATCGCGTTCACCAGCGCGGACGGAAAGCGCCGGGTGGAAGCTTCGCTGACGTTCGGCCGCGGACCCGCGAATGACGCCTTCTATTCGTTGATCGACAAGGTGATCTGCGCCTGAAAGACCACGGCCTGGGTCCGGTTGGGGAGCCGGGCTCAGGCCGCGGCCGTTAGCGCATCTTCGGATCTCAAGCCTTGTCGTGCTTCTCAGTATCCCCAGGCCACTGGCCGGTAAGCTTGTCGTACCCAGTCGCCCCGCCACGATCGACAGCGGCCTTGACCACTCCGAAGATCGCACCCTGCACAGATGCCGCCAGCAGCACCTCTCCCCAGCCGCGTTCTTTCTGTGTTGGCTCCGGAGCCTTTTTGGTGCCGGAGATCAGCTTCCACACCTGCTCGAACACCGCGTTGGCGGCCAGCCCGCCCAGCACGCCGAACAGCAGGCCGAGCGGCCGGTACAGCAGCTTGTTGACGTTCATGTTCACCGTCCCCTCTCGCTCGCTCAAGCAGTACCCGCTCCTGCGGCGGGGTATGCGCGCAGCGGCTGATCCGTCAGTGCTGGATCAGCCCGCCGACCGCGACGGGTCCGACGTGGCCCGTCGGCGGTTTGGTCCTCGCCAGGGAAAGGCCCACGTCGACCAGGCCCGACCGGCGAAGCGAGACGACGGCGGGCAGCGGCGTCCACACTGACTCGGCTGTCTCGCCGTTGGGCTCCGGCCGCAGCTCGCCGCCGACGATCCGGGCCTGGTAGAAGATCCCGACATTCTGATGCGGACCCGAATCCGGCACCAGGCGCTCGGCCGCCGGGATGATCCGGGAATCCACTCCCAGCAGGCGTTCGACCACCGCCTCGCACCCGGTTTCCTCGGAAACCTCGCGGATCACCGCGTCGAACGGATCCTCCCCGGGCTCGACGCCGCCGCCGGGAAGGGTCCAGTGGCTTCCGCCCTTCGGCGAAACGTAACGCGCGAGCAGTACCGATTCGTTTTCGATGCACACGGCGTACGCCGCTAACCGGAAACTCATTTCTGCCAGGTTACCTGGCTACTCCCGAGACCCAACAGCCGACGAAGGGCGGCAAGCACGGCGTCCGGCGCCTCTTCCATCACGAAATGCCCAGCCCCTTCAATCAACGTGAGCTCGGCTTCAGGGATCCGGGCGGCGAGTTCTTCAGCGATAGAAGTCCGGAGATACTCGTCCGCAGTTCCCCACACAATCGCCGCGGGGCACTGGATCTTGTCGAGGCCCTCAGCGAGTTCCTGGCGGGCAGGTACCCGGTACTCGCTGAAAAAGTGCAGGAGCCAACGCCGTCCGTCCGAAGTGGACATCCAGTTCAGGTAGCTGTCCAGTGTCGCGCGATCGAAGACACCGGCGCGCAAAAGCCCGCGCAGGGCCCTCCGGTTGATCGTTTCCAGCGGGAGCGGCACGGCGGCGAACGGGCTGCGTCCCAGGATGCCGACGAGCGAGAACACGGCGTACCACTTCGGCACGAAAGTGCGGTGCGCGCGGCTGTTGAGGATCGCGAGCCGCCGCACTCGGTCGGGATGGCGCTGGGCGAAGCCGAGGGACAGAAAGCCGCCGTAATCGTGGCCGAACAGGTTGCATTCGGCGATGCCGAGCGCGTCGAGCACCCGTCCGACGCGGTCCACCTCGGTGTCGTAGTCGAAGGACAGGTCCGTGCGGCGTTCCGACTCGCCCCAGCCGAGCCAGTCCAGCGCGAAGACGTGATGCTCCTCGGCGAGCCCGGGCAGCTGATGGCGCCAGGAGCGGCGGTTGGCCGGATAGCCGTGCAGCAGCACGATCGGTTCGGCGGAAGGATTGCCGAGTTCGGTGAACGCGAGCCGCGCGCCCTCGACCGTCACCGAGCGGGCGGATCCGGCGTCGCTCACGCCGTGCCGCCGCGATTGCCTGTACCGCGTCCGGCACGGAACCTGCGCAGCCGATTGCCCAGGTAGGGCAGCCAGGCGCGGGGGCGCCGCAGCACGGCGCCGATGATCACCAGCGGGTCGAAGTAGGCGGTCCGTTCGGCGATCAGCCCGTCCTCGACCACGATCCGGTCGACAAGCGGCCATTCGATCGGCCTGCCGCCGAGCGTTCCGTAGAGGCGGCCCCAGATCAGCACCTGACCCGAGCCGCTCGCCCAGCCCTGGACGTCGTAGCGCAGATCCGGGACGAGGTTCATGGTCCGCGTCATGAATTCGCGTGCCTCGGCGACGCCGCGGGTGGTGCGCTCGAGCGGGTGGACCAACCGGACGCCGGGCTGGAACAGCGGGGTGAACGCGTCCGGATCCATCCGGCTCCAGGCTTCGGCGAACCGTTCCACGAGCTCAGCGGCTTCCTGGTCGGCGGCGTGTTCGCGGAGTTCGGACATCGGGTTTCCTCCTCCACCGCCGGAAGGGCGCACAATTCTTGTAACGATTGCAAGAAGTCTCCGGAAGGTAGCACGCGCCGGGGAGTTCTTGCAATGGATGCAGAAACCGGCCGTACGATGGCGTGATGACGACCGGCGGCACGAAGGCGCGCGACCCCCGAAAGCAGCGGACGATCGACGCCTTGCTCAAGGCCGCCGAGACGGTCTTCGCGGGTCGCCCGTTCGAGGAGACGACGGTCGAGGAGATCGCCGAGCGCGCCGGTGTCGCGGTGGGGTCGATCTACAACAACTTCGGGTCGAAGGCGGGGCTGCACGCCGCCGTCGTCGACCGGGCCCTCGATGTCGACCGCGAGTACATGGACCGCGCCTACACGCCCGACCGCTCCCCGATCGAACAGCTGGAGGCCGCGGCCGAGCAGTACCTGCGGTTCTACCTCGAACAGCCGGAGTTCTTCCGGATGCTCGCGTTCCCCGCCCCGCTCGGCAACTACCCCGCCGCGGCCGAAACGGCGGCCCGCCTGGCGCACCGTGTCGACGAGCAGAACGCGCGCATGATCGACGCGATCGAGCGCGGCATCGCCGACGGCGCGATCCGCCCGCTCGACGCGCGCAAAGCGGCCACGGTTCTCTGGGCGAGCTGGAACGGCGTGCTCAGCCTCGCCTGGCGTCCCGACGCGCTGCGCGAGGACGAAGCCGGTCTCGCCGAACTGCTCTCCCTCGCAACGGACATCGCGAGCTGGGGCTTGCGGATCTCCTGAAAACCGCCGCCGCTGGACGCCCTCCGCCCGCGAGGGTTGAGGCCGATTCCCCCGGGTAACCACGGACCGAACCGCGACGGGAAGGGATCGGCATGTGCCGTCTGTTTGGTCTGTCCGCTGCCCCGGAGCGCGTGCACGCCACGTTCTGGCTGCTCGAAGCGCCCGACAGCCTCGCCGCCCAGAGCCGGCGCGAACCGGACGGGACCGGGCTCGGCATCTTCGACGAGCAAGGCACGCCGCGGGTCTGGAAACAGCCATTCGCGGCCTACGAGGACAAACAGTTCGCCTGCGAGGCCAAGGAATGCGCGTCAACGACCTTCCTCGCCCACATCCGCTACGCCTCGACCGGCGGCCTCGAACCGGCCAACACCCATCCGTTCGCCCAGCACGGCCGGTTGTTCGCCCACAACGGCGTCCTCGGCGATCTCCCCCGGCTGGAAGCCCGGCTCGGCGAGTACCGGGAGCTCGTCAAGGGCGACACCGACTCCGAACGTTTCTTCGCTCTCGTCACCCAAGAAATCGACGCTCATGACGGCGACGTGAGCGCCGGGATCACCGCCGCCGCCCGCTGGGCCGCCCTGAATCTCCCGGTCTACGCGATCAACCTCGTTCTCACCACCGCGGACGGCTTGTGGGCCTTGCGCTACCCCGACACCCACGACCTCTACGTCCTGCAGCGTTGCGCAGGCGGCCCGCATGGCGACCGGCACCTCGAACACGCGAGCGCGGCGGGCCGGATCCGGGCCCGGTCCAGCGGTCTCGCCCGGCACCGCGCCGCCGTGGTCGCCAGCGAACGCATGGACGAAGACCCCGGCTGGCAGAACCTCCGTCCCGGCGAACTGCTGCACGTCGGCGCGGACCTGACCGCGACCCGCCGGATCGTGCTCGAACAGCCGCCGCGGCACCCGTTGACCCTCGACGACCTCGGCGCGCACGCCGCCGCGTCCCAGCAAGGCCAGTGACCCGCCCGGCACACCTGGCTCAGCGCCGCACCGTCGGCTCCCACCCCCGCCGCGCGGCCCGGTTCCCGACCTGGCCGGGATCGCGCCGCCGGTACACCACGTACGGCCGCAGCAGATAGTGCACCGGTGCGCTGAACGCGTGCACCAGCCGGGAAAACGGCCACAGCGCGAACAGCACCATGCCGAGCGCGGTGTGGAGCTGGTAGTCCACCGGCACGTGCGCCATCAGCTCCGGGTGCGGATCCAGCGTGAGGACGCCCCGGAACCACGGCGCGATCGTCTCGCGGTAGTCGTAGCCGCCGCGAAAGCCGTTGTCGATGACGGTCGTGGCGGTTCCGGCCAGCAGAGCCAGCGCGAGCACCGGGTACATCGCGCGGTCGCTGCGGCTCGTGCCTGCCCGGACCGCGGGCGTGCGCAACCGCCGCCACACCAGCACTCCGAAGCCGGTGAGCGCGGCCAGCCCGGCGACAGTGCCCATGGCGAGCGACACCAGGTGGTAGTTGTCCTCGGTGACGCCGAGCAGTTCCGTGAGGCTCTTCGGGACCAGCAGGCCGAGCACGTGCCCGCCGAGCACCATCAGCAGTCCAAAGTGGAACAGCGGGCTGCCGATCCGCAGCAGCTTCGATTCGTGCAGCTGCGAGGACCGGCTCGTCCAGCCGAATTTGTCGTAGCGGTACCGCCAGACGGTGCCGCCGATCAGCAACGCGACGGTGGCGTACGGGGCGGCTCCCCACAACAGCACGGCAAGACTGGTCATCGAGCGCTCCCGGTCGGATAGGGGTCGAGTCCCACCAGTTCGCGCGGCGGTTGCGGAACAGGGGGTGCGGCCGCCGCGGCGATCGTCGCGAGCACGGCGGCGATCGCGTCCTGGTACGGCGTGCCGAGCTTGATCAGGTTGCGGTGCAACAGTTCCAGCCCAGGACGGAACCGGGCGAGCAGTTCGCCGGCGGCGCCCGGAGCGGCAGCGGCGGCGAATTCCAGTACCACCGGCAGAAAATCGGGCAGTTCGTTCTCGGCTGGTTCGAAGCCGTGTTCGCGGTAGTACTGCCGCAGCTCGGCCAGCGAGCTGCCGCGGCGGCGGGTGTCGCCGTCGGTGTACCAGGTCAGGTGCAGCGTGCGCCGGGGTTTGCGGTCGAAGACCTCGACGTAGTGCTCGCCCGGCGCGGGGCCGTCGAGATGGTCGAGCACCCGGAGCAGCTCGGCCCGGCCGGGGACGTCGGCGATCTCGTTCAGCGCGGCGCGCAACAACGCCGTCTTGCCCAGTACCGAATCGTCCGGGTATTGCAGGCACCAGCCAGCCACGGCGCGCACGACGCCGTGGTGCCGGTTTTCCTTGGCATGGCGGCGAAACAGCTTCACCGGTCACCGCCGCGCGAAAGCGTCGGGAAGAGCGCGTCCGGCCGTTCTCCTTCGCGCCAGCTCAGCAGGTCGACCTGTCCCGGCTCCGGGCCGCCGCCCATCCCGGGTCCGCCGTCGGTGTCGAGACTGCACTGCGTGGCAATGCTTTCCAGTGCGTGCGCCTGTCCGATGCCCGCGGTCGGGATGACGTACCGCTCGTCGTACTTGGCCAGCGCCAGCAGCCGGTGCATAGCGAACATCCGCTCCCCGTCCAAGCCGACCGCGGCGGCCAGCTGGTCGTCCGGTTCCCGGCCGAGCGTCACCGACCGCATATAGGAGCGCATCGCGGCGAGCCGGCGCAGCGACGCGCGGACCGGCTCCGGGTCCCCGGCGGTGAACAGCTCGGCCAGGTATTCGACCGGGATGCGCAGCGCGTCGATCGCGCCGAACAGGTTGTGCCCGTCCTCGCCGTCGAATCCGCTGCCGGACACCGCGTCCGCCACCGGGGACAGCGGCGGGACGTACCAGACCATCGGCATGGTCCGGTACTCCGGATGCAGCGGCAGCGCGAGCCGGTAGTCGTGGATGAGCCGGTAGACCGGGGACCGCTGGGCCGCGCCGATCCAGTCGCGCGGGATCCCGGCCCGCTCGGCCTGCCGGACCACGTCCGGATCGTGCGGGTCGAGCAGCAGGTCCAGCTGCGCCGGGTACAGGTCGTGCTCGTCGGGCACCGCGGCCGCCTCGGCGACCCGGTCGGCGTCGTAGAGGAGCACGCCGAGGTAGCGCAGGCGGCCCACGCAGGTCTCCGAGCACACTGTCGGCTGACCGGCCTCCACCCGCGGATAGCAGAAGGTGCACTTCTCCGCTTTGCCGGTCTTGTGGTTGAAGTAGACCTTCTTGTAGGGGCAGCCGGTGACGCACATCCGCCAGCCGCGGCAGCGTTCCTGGTCGACGAGGACAATGCCGTCCTCCTCGCGCTTGTACATCGCGCCGGACGGGCAACTGGCCACGCACGCGGGGTTGAGGCAGTGCTCGCAGATCCGCGGCAGGTAGAACATGAAGCTCTGCTCGAACTCCATCTTCACTTTCGCGCCGACCTGGTCCCGCACGCGTTCCAGCACCGGGTCCGCGACGCCGTGTTCGGTCGAGCCGCCGAGGTCGTCGTCCCAGTTCGGTCCCCAGGAGGGCTGCATCGGCTGCCCGGTGACCGCGGAGACCGGCGCCGCGGTCGGCACGTCGTCGCCGAGCGGGGCGTCGAGGAGCGTGCGGTACTCGTAGGTCCAGGGTTCGTAGTAGTCGCCGATCTCCGGCAAGTCCGGATTGGCGAACACGGTGGCGAGCTTGCGCAACCGTCCGCCGGCACGCAGTTTCAGCTTGCCGCCGGGAGTGCGGACCCAGCCGCCCTTGCCGCTCTCCTGGTCCTCGTAACGGCGCGGATACCCTTGCCCCGGCCGGGTTTCCACGTTGTTGAACCACACGTACTCGGTGCCCGCCCGGTTGGTCCACGTCTGCTTGCAGGTGACCGAACAGGTGTGGCAGCCGATGCACTTGTCCAGGTTCATCACCATGGCCAGCTGTGCCATGATCCTCATCAGTACCGCACCTCCTGGTCCCGGCGGCGGAGCACGGTGACCTCGTCGCGCTGGTTTCCGGTCGGCCCCAGGTAGTTGAAGCCGAAAGTCAGCTGGGCGTAGCCGCCGATCAGATGAGTGGGTTTCATCAGCAGCCGGGTGAGCGAATTGCCGGTGCCGCCGCGTTTGCCGGTCGTCTCGGTGCGCGGCACGTTCACGGCGCGGTCCTGGGCGTGGTACATGAACACCGTGCCCGCGGGCATCCGGTGCGACACGATCGCGCGCGCCGCCACCACGCCGTTGCGGTTCACCGCCTCGACCCAGTCGCTGTCGCGCACGCCGATCGCCGCCGCGTCCGCCGGGCTGACCCAGATCGTCTGGCCGCCCCGGGACAGCGTCAGCATGTGCAGGTTGTCCTGGTAGGTGGAGTGGATGGACCATTTGCTGTGCGGGGTCAGATACCGCACGGTCACCTCGCCGGGCGCATCGCCGGTATCGCCGAAGATCCGGTTGAGGTCCAGCGGCGGGCGGTAGACCGGCAGCGCCTCGCCGAGTTCGTGCATCCAGTCGTGGTCGAGGAAGAAGTGCTGCCGCCCGGTCAGCGTGTGCCACGGTTTGAGGTGCTCGACGTTGATCACGAACGCCGAGTACCGCCGTCCGCCGCTTTCGCTGCCCGACCATTCCGGGCTGGTGATCACCGCGGCGGGGCGCGATCGGGTGTCGGCGAAGGTGATCCGCTTGCCCTCGTGCTCGGCGGCCAGGTGCGCCAGCTCCTGCCCGACCCGCCGCTCCAGCTGTTCGAACCCTTGCACCGCGAGGCGTCCGTTCGTGGTGCCGGAGAGCGCGAGCACCGCGTCCGAGGCGCGGATGTCGGTGTCGATCAGCGGTCTTCCCTCGGCGGGACCGGAGCGGGCGAGGCCGTTTTTCTTGCCCAGCCAGGCCAGTTCCTCCCGGACGTCGTAGGCGACGCCCTTGGTGGCGGTGCCGAGTTCGTCCAGCAGCGGTCCCAGCGTGGCCAGTTTCGCGGCCACCGCGGGGTAATCCCGTTCGACCACGGTCAACGCTGGGAAGGTGACGCCGGGAACGGGCTCGGTCTCGCCGTCGCGCCAGTCCCGGACGACGCCGCCGGGTTGCGCGGTCTCGCCCGCGGTGTCGTGCAGCATCGGCGTGGCGACCAGGTCCTTGCGCACGCCGAGGTGGACGCGGGCCAGTTCGCTGAACCGGCGCGCGATGGTGTGGAAGGCGTCGAAGTCGGTCCGGGTCTGCCACGGCGGATCGACCGCGGCGTTGAACGAATGCACGAACGGGTGCATGTCGGTGGACGACAGGTCATGCTTCTCGTACCAGGTCGCGGCGGGCAGCACGACGTCGGCGAACAAGGTGGTGCTGGTCATCCGGAAATCGAGCGCCAGCATCAGGTCCAGCTTGCCCTCGGGCGTTTTTTCGCGCCAGGCAACGGTTTCCGGGCGCAGCTGCGGCGGCGCCTCTTCCGCGCGGACGTTCGCGTCCGTGCCGAGCAGATGGCGCAGGAAGTACTCGTGCCCCTTCGCCGAGGAGCCCAGCAGGTTCGATCGCCAGACGGTCAGCACGCGCGGCCAGTTCTCCGGCGCGTCCGGGTCCTCGCAGGCGAACCCCAGCTCGCCGCTGCGGACCCGCGCGACGACGTGCTCCACCGGGTCCGCGCCGGCCGCCTCCGCCTCGTCGACCAGGTCGAGCGGATTGCGGTCGAAGGTCGGGTACGACGGCATCCAGCCGAGCCGGGTCGAGGTCGCCAGCGTGTCGGCGGCCGACGTGCCGGCGAGTTTCCCGGTCGCCAGCGGGGAAAGCAGCGCGTCGTTGCGCATCCGGTCGTAGCGCCACTGGCCGGTGTGCAGGTACCAGTAGGCGGTGCCGATCATGTGCCGCGGCGGCCGGACCCAGTCCAGCGCGCCGGCCAGCGTCGCGTGCCCGGTCAGCGGGCGGACCTTCTCCTGGCCGACGTAATGCGCCCAGCCGCCGCCGTTGCGGCCCTGGCAGCCGGTCATGGTCAGCAGCGCGAGGAACGTGCGGTACACGGTGTCGGAGTGGAACCAGTGGTTGGTCCCGGCCCCCATCAGGATCATGCACCGGCCGCGGGATTCCTCGGCGGTGCGGGCGAATTCGCGCGCGATGCGGGTCACCTGGTCGGCCGGAACCGACGTGATCTCCTCCTGCCACGCCGGGGTGCCCGGCTGGCTCGGATCGGCGTACGACTCCGGCCAGCTGCCGGGAAGCCCCGCGCGGCGCACGCCGTACTGCGCGAGCAGCAGGTCGAACACGGTGGTGACCACGCGACCGCCGAGGCGCCGCACCGGCACGCCCCGGCGCAGCACCGCCCCGGAGCCGTCCGTCGCATCGAACCGCGGCAGCAGGACCTCGACCGTTTCCCCCTCGCCGAGCAGGGTCAGCCGCGGGACGACGTCGCCGAGATCGAGGTTCCAGCGCCCCTCGTCCTCGTCGTTCCAGCGGAACCCCAGCGAACCGCCGGGCACCACCGGTTCCCCGGTGCGGTCGTCCAGCAGGACCGTCTTCCACGCCGCCTCGGCGACGTCGTGGCCGAGGTCCGCGGCGGTGAGGAACTTCCCCGGCACCGCCGCGTCGTCCCGTTCCTCCAGCGTGACCAGGAAAGGCAGATCGGTGAAGCGGCGCGCGTAATCGGCGAAGTAATCGATTTCTTTCTCGACGAAGAACTCGGTGAGGATCACGTGCCCCATCGCCGTCGCGAGCGCCGCGTCGGTGCCCGGATGCGGGGCGAGCCACTCGTCGGCGAACTTGGTGTTGTCCGCGTAGTCCGGCGACACCACCACGACCTTCTGGCCCCGGTAGCGGGCTTCGGTCATCCAGTGCGCGTCCGGGGTGCGGGTGACCGGCACGTTGGAGCCCCACATGACCAGGTAGGCCGCGTCCCACCAGTCCGCGGACTCGGGCACATCGGTCTGGTCGCCGAACACCTGCGGCGAGGCGACCGGCAGGTCCGCGTACCAGTCGTAGAACGACAGCATCGGCGCGCCGAGCAAGGCCATGAACCGGGACCCGACCGCGTGCGAGACCAGCGACATCGCCGGAATCGGCGAAAACCCGGCCACCCGGTCCGGCCCGTACCGCGCGATCGCGTGCACATGCGCCGCCGCGGCGATCTCGGCGGCCTCGTCCCAGCTCACCCGCACCAGCCCGCCCTTCCCGCGGGCGCGCTGGTAAGCCCGGCGCTTCACCGGATCGTCCACAATGGACTCCCAAGCACGCACCGGATCACCGTGCCCGGCCCGCGCGGTCCGGTACATCTCGACCAGCACGCCGCGGGCGTACGGGAACCGCACCCGGGTCGGGGAATAGGAATACCAGGAGAACGACGCACCGCGCGGACAGCCTCGGGGTTCGTATTCCGGCAGATCCGGCCCCACCGAAGGATAGTCCGGGTCCTGGCTCTCCCAGGTGATGATCCCGTCCTTGACATAGACCTTCCACCGGCAGGACCCCGTGCAGTTGACGCCGTGCGTGGACGGGACGATCTTGTCGTGGCTCCAGCGGTCCCGGTAGAACACGTCACCCTCGCGCCCGCCGGTGCGATACACCGCGCGCAGGTCCGGCGAGGTGCTCGACCGGGTCAAATACCGCCCCAGCCGCAACAACGCGTCCGACGCGGGCGTAGTGCTTGCCCGGGACTGGTCACCCATCGTTCGTCCGACCTCCGAATGGAAACAGCGCGGCGCGTCCGAAGCGAAATGCGCGGGGCGCGGGAACGGCTTCACGTTAGCGGTGATCGCCGTAAAAATGCCGTATCCATCCAGCCGTGGTGATCTGTTTCACTGTGCAACAGTTCGTTTTTTATAGGGCGGGTAAAACTTTCCTCAACCAGTCGGAGTCGCCCATTCGAGTGGCACAACCCGTTGTCCAGCAAGGACTTTGCTCACGGCGGTTGCCGGTGCCGGAATTGACCGATGGATGATGATCAACACTTTCGCCGGAGTTCTTTCCCCGATTAATCCGCGCCGTCGAACAAGGAATCGACGCCGAAGGTCAATGGCCCCGACCACTCGTCGCAGCCGGGGCCATCCATGTCGCGCGCGCCTTGCCGGATCAGTCCCGGCAAGGACGTTGTCAGCTTCCCGCGGCATCCCGCTCCGTCGCGGCCCGGAACCGGTCGAGGTACAACGGCCAGCCCGAACCGGAGCCGAGCCCCGCGAAGCTCTCCCAGCCTTCGCCGTGCCGGTCGAGATGCCGATGCTCGAGCACGACCCGAGTGCGCCCGGCACCCTCGGCGACGAACCGGATCTCCACCTCGCTGGTACGACCGGGATCGGACTCCAACTGCCAGCGAGGGCTGATGTCCCAGCTGAGAACCAGCCGATCCGGCGGCTCGCACGCAAGCACCCGCGCCCAGGTGCACCGGCTGCCGTCGGAACCGAGGTCGTACCCGGTGCCACCGGCCTCAGCCTCCAGCACGGTCCGTTCGATCGGCACCGCGAGGAGGTTGTGCTCGCGAGGCTTGACCTCGTCGAACCGCTCGGTGAACACGCGGAAGGCCCGCTCGAGGGGAACGTCGACGAGGACGTCGAAATGCAGGACGGTCGGATCTTGCGAGGTGGTGCTCATCGGGTGATGTCCTTCCAGAAGAAGCCGAGTTCCCGGCGGGTGCCCGCCACGGCCGTGGGTGCGTTGACATGAGGAAGACGAACGGATCGGGCGCGACTCGACAGGGCGTTCGGAGATTTTTGCCAGATCGGTTCCGGTACGGCCGCGGAGGCAGAGATTTCCGGTGCTGGCGTCGTACACCGGCCCCGGTGAGGTCGTGGCACCCAGGGCCGCCCGGACTCGGCCCAAGATCGCAATCGCATCGAGCACTCCGGAATCGACCCGCTCGCGCCGCGCGTCCTCGGATGCACTGGCGCAGACTCTGCCAACTGCCGGAACCCGGCTAACGGGACATGACATCCTTGAACCGGGCAGTGACATCGTCGCCGAGCTTGGCACCAGTGCTGATTCTGATCAGCCGTCCGTTGATATGGGACGAATGCCGTCCGGCGGTTTCGATGTCGGCGGCCGGCACCTCACGGGCCCACCGCAGCTCGTAGGTCGTGCTGTCGAAGGCGATGAGCACGGCGATGTCGAAGTCGAAAGAACGGAAGGCGGAGAAGACAGCGCCTGACCGCGTGTCCGGCCCCATGGCCCGGGCTTTCACCTGGATCCGGCGGCCGTCCGCGGCGAGCAAGTCGTAGGACTTGACCGAATTCGGTACGAGCTCGCCTTGGCCGCGAGGTGTTCAGCATAGTCCCCCAGCGGCGCGTTCCGGGTTCTTACGACCCTGCGGTCACGCAGCTCCCGCAGTATCGCCGCATACCTGCCCAGCAAATCCGGGGTGGACACCAGGCTGAGGTTCTCGTGCGCTGCGTCCGTTCGAGGGTCGAGACTGTCTTTCTCATGCATTGGCCAATGCGTGCCACGGCCTACCGACAAAAGCGGCAGCGCGGAAGCCGCGCCTTCTGCTGGCATGATTCAGACGCGAGAACTCGGCGACCGGACCAAAGTGCAGCGACGCCGTCCCTGTGCGTGCCTCCGAGGGCGGCAAGTCGCGGCCCGGACCTCGCAATGTGCCTGGACGAGGCGACGTAGGCGGCAGCCTGCCTCAACCCGCCCGACCCGCCACCGGTCGCGAAGTTGTCGTAGATCTGCTGCACGGACATCGACTGCCCCCGCAAGCTCACTACTTGCCTTGCATCGTCGACAGGACAGCCTTGGTCACGTTCGTGGCCGCTGTCGTGGCGTTGCTACCGGGCGGGCCCTGGATCAGCACCAGCATTTCGGTCTGATCCGACACTCCGACCAGCATGGTCACCTGTCCTTGACTGCGGCGGTCCGCGGTGTTGGCCAGCACGGCCGGAAAACCGCTCACGACCGTCGGCTCGAAGTAACCGTCTTTGTAATAACCGAAAGCGTTTTGCCGATAGGTGTTCGTCAAGCCGTTCTTGACCGTGGTCAGAAACGTGGCGCTGACGGCCGTGTACCCGTCGCTGAACCGCCAACCGCAGCCGACGCTGCTGGACGCCTTGTTAGCCTCGGGCTGGCTCAGCTGCAACGCGGACAGCTGCGACGGTGTCAACATGCTGCACGGATCCGCGAGATATTTGTCCACATTGACCGGAGCCGCAACCCTCGGAGCCTCCACATTGTCGCTCCCCGACGACGAGGGCGAACCACTCTGGCTGGCACCGGAAGGCACCGGGCTTGCCGTCCCTTGAGTCGGTTCGGAGCACCCGCTGACCCCGACAGCCACCACGCCTGCGATACCGGCCAGGGCAAGACGAAATCGAGAAAGAGTCACCAATATCCTATTAATACATGCCGCCAAGAGCGGGCTTTCCGGGATTCACTTTGCCAAGCATCATGCGGCACATACGTTCCGTTGGCCTTTTTCAGCGCGTTGAGGTACGCGTATGCGGTCCGCTGCACAATCACGTTGTGGTCAACCATGCGCTGCAATGACGTTTGCACGAGCCGCACCTGCTCGACTTCAACAGGCTCGAACCGGTACCCAAGACCCGCCGTCCTCGCGTACCGCCGGCCCGACAAGCCGTTCCAACCCGCGCCGCGCTGGTGCCCGGTGCCTCCCGGTCGGCACGTCCTCGCCTGCGTCAGACGGAGAACCGCCACCCGATCTCGGCATGTGATGCTCCCCTCACACTCTGTCATCACTTCGCCCTCAAACTAGCAGTCGGGCGGCCTTCTCTGTCTGATTGTCGGCAACACCCACCCACGCCGCGCTCGCGCGGAGGGCAGCCGACGCCGGCCGGGCACCCGGATAGAGGTCGCTCCCCTCGATCGCCTCGCCGGCACCGGCATACCTCACGCCGCCGCCGCTCGGCTGCGAGGTCGAGACCGGGCCGCAGCATCGGGAAGGCCTCGGCGCTGTCGTCCAGCAAAGGCTCGCCAGCGCCGAACACTAGCGACTCGATCGCAATACTCCCGGCTATCTCGATGTCACGCCATCCGCGCCTTGGCGGACCACCTTCTCGCCGTCGCACGCGGCGGGCGAACCTCGTCAAGGAGCGTCGGGCTTGGCGTCCCAGGTTGCGAGTTCTCCGCCAGGCATGGAGACGACCAGGAATCCGTCAGGCCCGGATACTGTCCATGCTTCGTATTCGTCGTCTTTCTCCGCCTGGATCGCAGCGCCGTTGCCGAACGCTATTCGCAACGTGCCAGAATCGTCCGCATCGGACTTCGCTACGACTTGAGACACCAAGACATCCATCGGCTGGAATGATTCTTGCGGATCGCTCTCCGGGGAAAAACTGTACCGTCTCCCTGGCACGTTGAAGCTGAACGGTGATTCGATGCGCGCCGTGTAGTCGTCGGAGAAATGCAGGACGGCACTGTATTCGACCGTTATGGAGAGCAGCTTCTTTCCCTCAAGGCCGAGATTCACGGCTACCATCCTTTCGGGGTCGGGTACGATCCGTCTGCGTTGCGTGGGATATGGGTTTCCGCCCTGGATCCCGGCTTGCCGTCAAGCTTAACAGGCTGGTTGTGTTCGTTGGTGAACTTGACGTAGCCGTTCGGGTATCGCGGATCCGCTCCGGGTTCCATGACTCGGACGGAATTCGCGTCACCGGAGGAACCCGGTTTCTGCCACACGGTTCCCTTGCCATTGTTGGACGGCCGGGAGGCCCAGCCGTCCTGTGCGCCCGCCGGCGGAGACGAGTCCGCTGCAGAACTTCCCGCGCTCTCGCTGCTGCTGTTGACTTGGAGAGGTTCAACCCGGTCGTCGCCAGCGGCGTGACCTGCGAGATCCGTGACAGCAGCCGCCGTCATCGAGACCCCGGCCGCGATGCCCGCCGCAGACACGACGTTCAGCGGTACGCCGGCGACCGCGCCGACGCCGGTCGCGTCCAGGACCCCGCCCAAGCCTTCCCCGGCACCGCTGATCACAGTCAGACCGATGCCGCCAGCGGCCGCGAGGGTATCCAGGGGGTGGTTGAGCATGGCGTTCCCGGCCGACGCCATGGCGTTGACGACATCCGCGCCGGCCTGTGCGAGCGTATCCCCGACGTCGTCGAGCCAGCCGGACTTCTGCGGCGCCTGACCGGCACGGTCGCGCAGCGTCTGCGCGGTGATGTTGCCGCTGTCCGCGAGCTGGGCGCGAGCGCGGTTGAGCGCATCCCGAGCGGCTTGCCGCTGTGTCTCACCCGGATCGGTGAAGACAGGCGGAGGCTGGTTGTTCGCCTGTGCCTGCGCGGCAGCCTGGTCGTAGGACGCCTTGGCCTGCTGGGTTGCGGCTTGGCCTTGGGTCCACAGCGAGACGGCCTCGGCTGCCTGAGCTTGCGCCCATCGCAGCGTGCCGGCGTAGTCGTTCAGCGCCCCGCTGGCGGCTTGCAGGGAGTCGGCCGCGGCGTACCACTTTCCGGGTTCGTACGAGAATTTGTCGTGGAATGCTGTTGCGGCCGGGCCTTGCCACGCACCGGTGTCGATCGCTTTCAGGCCGTCGGCCGCACCGCCGGCTTCTCCGGCACGCGCTTGCAGGACGCGCGCGTTCTCTTCGATCGCCTCCGGGCTGCCGGGGATCAGGGCGGCTGGGTCCTGGGTTTGGCCGAGCTCAGCCATCATTGACCGCCTGCTGGCCGGGATCGGTCCGGAGGGTCCGAGCTGTCGCATCGTCGATTCCGCGGTAAGCGTTCGCGGCTCTGGTGAGGGTGGCGCCGATCTTGTCGGCGTCGTCGGTGAGGATGTCGAGGCCGTCGGACCACCGCGTGCAGAAGTCCATCAACCCGTCGTGCACACCCTGGTGGCCATACAGCTCGACGTCACCGCAGAGGCCGCGGAGCTGGAACCCCTGTTGGTCTGTGACGCTTCGGCTGATCCCGCTCCCGGCTTCCGCCACCTTGTCGACGTCAATGTGGAACCCCCGGCCCGTCCACCACAGAAACGACCCCCTCCAACACTTACCGTACTCGGCCGTCCTCTCTATCGGACCACACAATAAGCAACCATGGGGTCACTTTGTGCAGGTTCCGGTCCGCGCACAGCCCGCCGGCGACCGGCGGCGGTCGGGGAACTGAGCTGGCGCGTTGAGACCTCGACCTGTTCAAGCGCCCAACCGGCGCGGGTCACCGAGAACGACTGCCTGCCGAGCCAGGTGATCGATCGGCTTACGCAGAACCGGATCAGGCCCGGGAACTGATCGCCCCAGGTCGCCTCAACCGCAGTGAAGCCAAGCGCAAACGACTCGAAGTTCAACTGTTCGACACCTTGCGTCATCTGCTGCAGACGCTGGCCTGCACAGATGGGCCGCCTGACGGCAGCCGCGCCAAGCAGATTTGTAGCGCGCATTCTCACGAATTTTCCTGGAGCAACCCTGGAGCAGACGTGCGTGAGCAACGTCCGCGAACGGCACCCAACGGTAGCGAACGACAGGGGTCGACCACGCCATTCTCGACCTGCCAGCATCAACCTGCAGACTTAGAGTGACCCTATCCTCACTGACAGTGATAGGGTCAGCAGTGCTGTTCCCGCAGGCCGGAGACGCTCAGCCAACGCGGTCCGCACCGGTATGGAGCGACCCCATAAGCTGCGCGACCCATTGGACAACTCACGGACACATTGTCTCCAGCTAACTGCACGCCGACTGAATTCACCAATAAGGCCAGGACCGTCAAGAATCTTACTCAATACAGTCGGCACCGAATCCGAAACAACACATCCCCGTATTCTGAACGCACATTTTCGACGCCTTCAGGCCGCTGCTGTCTAATCCGGAGGCCTGCAAAACCGCAGCGCCGAGCGGGACTTCACCCCCAGAAACGCTGGATCAGGTCGCGATACCACCACGGCACGACAAGCGCAGACAGCACGGTCGTCACGCCCAGATCTGCATGACCGCGGCGACCATGACCCGCAACCCCGCGCGACGACTACTGGCCCTGCGCCGTGCTGCACCACGATTGACCTCCCAACACGGGATCTCCGAACGACGAACCAGTCCACCGCTCGATCACGGCTCTGGCTCGTCCACACGGCTACGACCTTCGGACAGCCGGATCAACTCGTCCGCGACGAACCCCACCACCATCGGACCCGAACCGCGCAGCGAGGCACCGGGGACATTCACGCGGCCACGACCCGCCCGCTCACGCCACGCGCGGTTCCAAGGCTCGATCAGCAACCTGAAGCTGCTCGAGGGCGTCGCGTGCACGCATCGAGAAACGAATCGACTATCGAGCGAGCCCAACCACTCCAGTATCGATAGCGGTAAGCGCGCCATCGGAGTCCCACGTCTCCGAAGCGCCACCGGCTACTGCAGGCGACCACCAACGGCTCGACAGCCGGCCATCTGGACGACCGTCAAAATCGACACTAAATCGCCCCTACTCATGGGCAGTAAAAAAGCCCAGGTCTCAGACCTGGGCTTTGAGCTCCCCCGCTTGGACTCGAACCAAGAACCCTCCGGTTAACAGCCGAATGCTCTGCCAGTTGAGCTACAGGGGATCGTGCTCCGCCGGTCCGGATCTCTCCGGGCTGACGGGAAGAACTTTAGCCCATGCCGTTCCCGCCTCGCACAGGGGGGTGGGTTTTCGGCGGCCCCGCACGGGAGCCGGTTGTGTTGGACAATGGACAGTCGGAAGTCCTGCTGAGGAAGAGGTGTGGCCGCTGATGAAGAAGTTCCTGCTGGGTGTGGGCCTGGGGTACGTGCTGGGCACCAAGGCCGGCCGGGGACGGTACGAGCAGATCGTGCGCACCTACCGCAAACTGGCCGACCATCCGATGGTCCAGGGGGCCGCCGGGGTGGCGCGGGCGAAGCTCGGCGAGAGGTTCGGGCGCGGGAACGGCTGAGCTAGCCCAGCTCAGGACGGTTTTTGCCAGGTGAGCGAGTACCGGCGCAGCACGTGTCGGCGGTAGCGCACGCCTGGCAGCAACCGCTGCGCTGTCGTGCGCACCTCGCGGTAGCTCATCCGCGGCTGCATCGCTGGCATGCCCTCCGGGCCGTGGGCGCGGCGGACTGTCTTCGCGATTCGCACGATCGGTGCTGCCGCGATCGTCGCTGCCCGGTCCGTCGCGCTCGCGTCTCGGGCCAGGCCGACGACTACCAGTGCGCCGCCTGGGTGCAGCAGGTCCCGCATCCGGGTGAGGGCGGGTTCGAAATCCAGGTGGTGGATGGTGGCCACTGAGCAGATGAAGTCGTAGGTGCCGAGGTCGGCGGAGAGAAAATCTCCCTCGACGAAGGTGTCGTCGGACAGCGAACGGGCCTGAGCCACCATCTCCGGCGACTTGTCGATGCCGGTGACCTTCGGCACCGCGTCAGCCAGTTTCCGCACCAGCAGGCCGTCTCCGCAGCCGACGTCCAGCGCGGTCGCGCATCCAGCGGGCACGGCACGAAGGATGCCCGGATGACGGGCGACGTTCGTGTTCCAGTACGACATCAGCCGGGGATCTTGGCCACGAAGAAGATCCGCCGGAACTCGAACCACGTGGTCCCGTCCGCGCGTGGCGGGTAGGCCTCGTCCAGCAGCGGGGCCAGGTCGTCCTGGAAAGCTGCCCAGTCCTCGTCGCCCAGGGCGGCGCGGATGGGGCGGAGTGCGGTTCCGGTGATCCACTCCAGGACGGCGCGCGGGCCGGAAAGTTGTTGCACGTACGTGGTTTCCCACGCGTCCACCAGGCATCCGGCGTCGGCGAGGAGGTTCGCGTAGTCGCGGGGTTCGCCGACGGCGTCTTCGGCGCGCAGAGTGACCGAGGACAGCCGTGAAGCCCACGCCGGAGAGGCCGCCAGCTGACGGCTGAGGGCGTGCGAGGGGGCCGAGAAGTTGCCGGGGACCTGCACTGCCAGCACCGCGCCGGCGGGGAGTTCCGCGGCCCACCGGCGCAGCAGGTCTTCGTGTCCGGGCACCCACTGCAGGACGGCGTTCGAGACGACCACGTCGGTGTCCGGTTTCGGGGTCCACGTCCGGACGTCGCCGACCTCGGCGGCCACCCCGCGTTCGCGGGCCGCGGCGACCATCTCCGGCGAGCTGTCCATCGCTTCCAGGACCGCGTCTGGCCAGCGGATCGCCAGGTCGAGGGTCAGCGTGCCGGGGCCGCACCCCAGGTCGACGACCCGGCGGGGCTCGGTCGCCGAGATTCGCCCGATCAGGTCATAGAACGGCCGGCCGCGCAGGTCGGAGTAGTCGAGGTACTTCGCCGGATCCCACATGAGCAGCCTCCCGCCAGTAAACAGTACAGACGTACTGAGTACGAGCGTACTGCTACTCGCCCCGGTTGGCCAGCTTCTCCGCGACCTCCGCCGCGACCGCCTCGACCAGCGCCGGGTCGGTGCCCGGATCGGGGCGGACCTGCAGTTCCACGCCGTCGCGGCCGGGGACCTTGCGCTGGACGAACCACGCGCCGCCCTCGGGGAACTCGTGCCGGTGCCGTCCCCGCACCGAGCCGTCGACGCGCACGCGCACCTGCTGCGGCACCTTCCCCGGCTGCGGCAGCCGGAAGCGCACCGGCTCGCGGTCGGCCAGCACCGCGACCGCGCCCGCGCGCCCGGTCTCCTCCGATTCGGTCAGCGTGAACACGCCGTCGCCCCAGGTCGCCTTGCCCACCAGGTGCCAGCCGACCCGCCGCGTCGTGCCGTCGCCGGACGGGATCCACAGGCCCAGCGACGTCACCACGAGGTGCCCGCCGCCCTCGACCGCGGCCGCGGCGACCGGATCCTCGCCCTTGTCCAGCGTGCCGGGGAATCCCGGGGGCACGCCGCCGCCGAAGAACCGGTTCAGCAGTCCCACGTCACTCCCACCCGCTCGCCGCCTGCTCGCGCAGCGACTTCCGGTACTGCTCCAGCGCGACCAGGTCGCCGAACAGGGCCCGGTAGTCGTCCGGGGCCTCGACCGGCGACAGCCGCTGCAGCTTCGACTTGATCTCGCCGATCTGCCTGCCGACGAGGTTCTCCTGCACGCCCGCGAGCACGCCGGAGATGTAGCGCGAGTCCACTTCTCCCAAGGCGCGCAACGGTTCCACCGCCAGTTCGCTGAGCACGCGGCGGACCGTCCCTTCCGGACAGTGCGCCGACGCGGCGTCCAGCAGCGCGGGTCCGGTGAGCCCGGACGCCGCCCCGCCCGCCTTCAGCACGGCCAGGTGCACCGCCACGTACACCGGGTGCGTGAACGCTTCTTCGGGCAGCGAGTCGTACTCCGGACCGGCGATCGCGGGCTGCTGCAGCGCGGCCTTGAGCGCCTCGCGCTGCCCGACGAACCGGGGGTCGTTCGGCGCGGGACGCGGCAGGTCCTGCTTGTCCGGCTCGGGCGCCGGGGCCTCCTGCCGGGCCGCGGACCGCCGCTGCTGCGGTTCGGCCGGACCGCGCCGCGCCGCTGCCCCGGCCGCGCCGCGCACCCGGTTGACCACCTGCGCGACGTCCTGCCAGCCGACCCACCAGGCGAGCTTCGACGCGTACCCGTCCCGGCTCGCCCGGTCCTTGATCGCGGCGACCATCGGCACGGTCTTCTGCAGCGCGGCGACCTGGCCGTCGACCGAATCCAGGTCGAACTGCTTCAGCATGCTCTTGATCACGAATTCGAACAGCGGCGTGCGCCGCGCCACCAGGTCGCGCACCGCGGCGTCGCCCTTCGCGATGCGCAGCTCGCACGGGTCCATCCCGTCCGGCGCGACCGCGATGTAGGTCTGCCCGGCGAACGTCTGGTCGCCCTCGAACGCCTTGAGCGCCGCTTTCTGGCCCGCCTCGTCGCCGTCGAAGGTGAAGATCACTTCGCCGCGGAAGGCGTCGTCGTCCATCATCAGCCGCCGCAGGACCTTCATGTGGTCCTCGCCGAACGCGGTGCCCGAGGACGCGACCGCGGTCGGCACGCCCGCCGCGTGCATCGCCATCACGTCGGTGTAGCCCTCGACCACGACGACCTGGTGCCGTTTCGCGATCTCCCGCTTGGCCTGGTCGAGGCCGAACATGACCTGCGACTTCTTGTAGATCTGCGTTTCGGAGGTGTTGAGGTACTTCGCCGAGATCCGGTCGTCGTCGAAGAGGCGCCGCGCGCCGAAGCCGACCACGTCGTTGCCGACGTCGCGGATCGGCCACACCAGCCGCCGGTGGAACCGGTCCATCGGGCCGCGCTGGCCCTCCTTCGACAGGCCGGACGCGATCAGCTCCTTCACCTCGAACCCGCGGTTGAGCAGGTGCTTGGTGAGCTTGTCCCAGCCGCCGGGCGCGAACCCGCAGCCGAACTGCTTGGCCGCGGCGGCGTCGAAACCGCGCTCGGACAGGAAGTCCCGCGCCGCCCGCGCCTCGTCGGTCACGAGCTGCTCGACGTAGAACTCGGCCGCCGCGCGGTGCGCCTCGATCAGCCGGGACCGGGTGCCGCGGTCGCGCTGCACCGACGCGCCGCCGCCCTCGTAGGTCAGCCGGATCCCGACGCGGTCGGCGAGCCGCTCGACCGCCTCCACGAACGACACGAGGTCGATCTTCTGAATGAACTTGATGACGTCGCCGCCCTCGCCACAGCCGAAGCAGTGGAAGGTCCCGTGAGTGGGGCGCACGTTGAACGACGGGGTCTTCTCGTTGTGGAACGGGCACAGGCCCTTCAGGCTGCCCCCGCCGGCACGGCGCAGCGCGACGTACTCCCCCACGACCTCGTCGATCCGGTTGCGCTCACGCACCTCCGCGATATCGCTCTCCCGAATCAGTCCTGCCACGGCACCACAATAGTTCTCCCCGCCGCCGCGCCGTGCGGCACACTCGGGACATGGGCACCACGACCGCGCTGGAGGACTTCGCCGCCGAGTTCGACGTCCACCGGCCGCACCTGATCAGAGCGGCCTACCGGCTCACCGGCACCCGCGCGGACGCCGAGGACGCGGCGCAGGAGGCCTGGCTGCGGCTGTCCGGGCTCGACGACGCCGGCCGCGCCGGGATCCGCGACCTGCGCGGCTGGCTGACCGCCGTGGTCGGCCGGATCTGCCTCGACCGGCTTCGGTCGGCGGCCGTGCAGCGCGAGAAGTACGTGGGCGAATGGCTGCCCGAGCCGATCGTCACGCCGTTCTGCGCGCCGGCGAGCGAGGATCCGCTCGAGGCCGCGGTGCGCGACGACGGCCTGCGGATGGCCGCGATGGTGGTGCTCGACCGGCTCACGCCCGAGCAGCGCGTGGCGTTCGTGCTGCACGACGCGTTCGCGGTGCCGTTCGCCGAGATCGCCGACGTCCTGGGCTGCAGCCCGGCGGCCGCGCGCCAGCACGCCTCGCGCGGCCGCCGCGCGGTCGAGGACTCCGACCCGCCCGCCCGGCTCGAACTGGCGCAGCAGCAGGCGGTGCTGGAGAAGTTCGTCGTCGCGCTGCTGGCGGGCGACATCCGCGCGGTCACCGAACTGCTGCACCCGGACGTGGTCATGATCGGCGATTCCGACGGCCGCTCGCGCACCAGCCGCCGGATGATCGTCGGACCGGACAAGGTCGCCCGCTTCGTGCTCGGGGTGCTGGCGAAGTACGCGCCGGGCACGATGGCGAACGGGCGGCCGGTGCTCGTCAACGGCGACCTCGGCCTGTGGCTGCCGCAGCTGCCCGCGGTCGACGGCTACCTGGCCCTCGACGAGCGCGTCCAGACGTTCAGCCTGCGCGACGGCCGCATCGTCGGCGTCTACGACCAGGTCAACCCGGACAAGCTCACCCGCATCACCCGGCCGGAGCAGTGACGCTCCGGCCGGGCCGCGCGGTCAGGGCATCGGCACCCGGCAGGCGTCGCCCGAGGTGAAGCCCTGGTCGACGATGCCGAGCGCGCTGTTCATCCGCGCCCGCGAGTTCTCCAGGCCGATCTGGTAGGTCAGCTCGACCACGCCCTTCTCGCCGAATTCGGCCACCAGCTCGGCGATCTGCTCGTCGGTGACCGTGACGGCCGGGCCGGACATCGCGTCGGCGAGCGCGAGCGCCAGCCGCTCCTGACGGGTGAACAGCGGCGACGTCGCGTACTCGTCGATGTGCTTGAGCCGGTCGATGTCCAGGCCCTCGTGCCGCTGCAGCATGGTGCCGAAGTCGACGCACCACGAGCAGCCGATCTGCGTGGCGACGCGGTAGACCGCGAGCTCCCGCACGTTGGCGGGCAGGTGCTTGGACGCCTTCTCCGCCATCAGCTCGTGCGCGATGCTGGTCCGCAGCAGCCCGCGGTGGTGCGCCACGACGGCCATCGGCTCCGGAACCGCGCCGTACCGCTTGCCGGCGATCCGGTAGAAGAGCTTGAGCACCGGGCCGCCGTCGGTGGCTCGTTTGACCGGGATACGAGGCATGTCGGGTCCTCCTTCTGAGTGGTTCGAAGGAGGAACGGGACAGCCGCGCGAGATGTGACAGCGTCAGCGGCGCCCGGTGATCGGGCGCACATCCCAGATCCACACGCCGTCCACGAACTGCGCGGGTTTGCGCAGCAGGAGGTCGACGGTGGCGCGGTAGGCGTCGCTGTGCTCGCGCGGGATCAGCACGAGCACGCTGGCGTTCCAGTAACGCAGGTCCTCGATCGCCTGGTCCCGGTCGGCGTCGGTGATCTCCTGCGCTTGCTTGGAGTCGCGGACCCGGTCGAACAGCGTCGAGGTCGGCCGCTGGTAGGAGCCGTAGCGGCCGCGTTTGTCGTCCGGTCCCTGCGGTCCGACGAAGTAGCCCTCGGGCATCGCGTACCGCAGGCCGGCGTCCATCTGCCAGTGCAGCGGCTCGGACTCCCCCGAACTCGGCAGCGGCACCGGCACGACCGTGCCGCCGGGCGCGACGTAGGTCTGCCAGGTGCCGTCGGCGAAGAACGCGGGCGTCGGCGGGCGTTTCTGCACCAGCAATTGGGTCGGCGCGATCGGCAGCAGCACGGCCGCGACCGCTCCCAGCCAGATCAGCCGTACCGGCAGCTTCAGGTCGCCCTTCGCGGCGGCGGAGAACACCCGGTCGGTCGCGATCGCCAGCAGTGCGCCGATGGCGGGCACGCACGCCATCGCCAGCCGCGATTCCAGCAGCGATTCGAACAACGGCAGGTCCGCGAGCAGTTTCCACGGGCCGGGCACGCCGGTGTTCTCGTGCAGCACGGTGATCTCGGAGCCGAGCGAAAGCCACGCCATCAGGAACATCGAGATCGCCAGAGAACGGGCCACGACCTCGCGCCACAGCCACACCGTGACCACGACCATCAGCACGATCAGCGGCCAGCCGAAGAACGCGTTCTCCTCGGTGCGGTTCAGCGACACCGCGGCCGCCGCCTCCGGCTGCCCGGACACCGACTGGGTCGCGAACCGGGTCATCGCGGCGGTGTCGTTGCCGACCTGGCCGTGCTCCAGGCCGGTGTAGCTGTCCGGGCCGAAGAACTGCCACCACAACGGGAACGCGACGACCACCAGCGTCAGCACCACCGCGATGCCGCCGCCGAGCAGCACCGGCCGCACCATCGCCTTGACCTCGCGACGCCGCGAAACGCAGTAGGAGACCGCGAAGATCAGGAAGCCGAGCGCGAAGATCAGCAGCGGCTCTTCGCCGAGGAAGATCTGGTACGCGGTGAGCACGCCGAGCCAGATCCCGTTGCGCACCGGGCGCTTGCCCTGCGCCAGCTGGATCACCTTGAGCGCGATGAACGGCAGCAGGAACCACGCGACGAAGTTCGGATGCGCGTTGGCGTGCGAGATCATCGGCGGCGCGAAACCGGCGAACGCGCCGCCGATCGCCGCGGACACCCGGTGCCGCACGAGGTGCCGCGAGAACACCCAGTACCAGGCCGCCGCGCTGCCGGCGAGGCTGCCGGTGAGCACGATCGCCCAGGTGACGGTCGGGCCGAAGGCGAGCGTGATCGGGGTCAGCGGGATGCCGACGCCCAGCATGGCCGTGTTGGCCATCATGTTCACGCCGAGCGGGTAGTTCTGCAGGCCGCTGGTG
Organism: Amycolatopsis sp. Poz14; assembly: GCF_006704225.1. Lineage (NCBI taxonomy): Bacteria > Bacillati > Actinomycetota > Actinomycetes > Pseudonocardiales > Pseudonocardiaceae > Amycolatopsis > Amycolatopsis sp. Poz14. The sequence continues at coordinate 3,838,788 of NZ_JACLHD010000001.1, read as the reverse complement.
AGCGGGTTTTCCAGGTGCTGCACCGATTTCGCGGTGACGTCGAAGAACCATTCCCACAGGTTCTGGTCCGACGCGCTGTTCCACAGGTAGCCCTGGCCGAGGTCGGCCCACAGGCCGCCGAACAGGAGCACGGAGAACGCCAGGTACGCGCCGATGATCCCCGCGTCGGCCCAGGAACGGCGCATCCGCGGTTCGGCGGCGGCGACCGCGGTCGCGCCGGGTTCGCGAGGCGGTGCTTCGGGTTTCGCGTCGGGGGTTGCTTCGGGCCGGAACACGCTCACGCGGGGCGCACCACCCGGGCGAAGAAGTACACCGCGCCGGTTTCGGCGTGGCGCACCAGCAGCAGGAACGGCCGGTCGACCCGGACCTCGAGCGGTTCGCCGGAGATGAGCGACATCGTGCGCATCTGGACCGCGGTGGCGGCCGCGCCTTCGAGGCCCTGTTCGTCCAGCCGGAGCACGGCCTGGTGCAGGATGCTGTCCACCCACAGCGGCCGGTCCGGCGTGAGACCGGTGAGATCCGCGGCGTCGGTGAACAGCTCGCGCACGCCGAGGCCCTGCAGCGCCCGTTCGAGGTCGGCGCGCACGTCGAGGGAGATCTTGGGCAGCGCCAGCTGGATCTTGCGCTGCTTCGGGCTTTCCACGAGCGCGCGCAACGACTGCCCGTCGAGCGTGGCTTCAGCGCTCTCGAGGTCGCCGTCCGGCAGCAGGACCACCGTCTCGACGCCGCCCTCGGCCGTCAGCCGGACGACCTGCCAGCCGTTTTCGTGCGCGTAGCCGACCGATTCGTCCAGGTGCATCGTCGGCACCGAGCGCACGCCGTCGGGCGTGTGGAAGTCCGCGTCCGCGGTGGCCCCGTCGGGGAACGGGTGCCGCCAGGCGGTCTTCAGGTAGAGCGCGTTGACCAGGCTGGCGCGCGTGTGCGGGTGGATCGCGCCCTCGGGCAGCAGCTCCGGGATCAGGCCGCGAGTGGTCTGGTCCACGTCGGCGTTGATCCGCTCGCGCGCGCCCTCGGGGTCGGTCTCGAACGGCGCGGTCTCGGCTTTGCCGCCGGGCCAGCGCACGAGCTCGGCCCGGAAGCTGTCCTCGACGGTGATCCGGTCCGCCGCCCAGAGCGTGTTCGCGACCGCCAGCTGGACGTCGTCGCCCAGCTCGGCCGCGGCGCGCAGCAGCTCGCCCTGGTCGTCGCCCAGCACCGCGCGGAGTTCGTCCGCGGTGCGGCCGCGCGCGGCCAGATGGGCGAGGCCGAGCGCACTCGCCGCCGAGTACGGCGAGAGACACGCGTCGCTTCCCGGGGGCGCGGTCGCACCGTGCAACGCCAGGGTGAAAGTGAGGTGGCTGTCCAGGGCCATGCGGCGACCGTACCGGAACGGGTGGTCCCACGGCTCACGGTTCGGCAGGCGGTGCCGTTCCACTGCTCACGGCTCGGCAGACAGCACCGCCCCGCGACTCACTCACGGCCCGGCAGGCGAACCGCTCCGCAGCTCACAGTTCGGCAGGCGGCGCCGTTCCGTGCCGTCCGGTGTGCCATCGATGCCATTCGTACGCCTGCGCGTCGGTGAGCGACGCCACCTGGTCCACCACCACCCGCAACCGCGCCGCGTCGTCCGTCGCCGCGTTCCAGGCGGGCACCAGCAGCGGGTCCAGTGCCTCGGGCGCGCGCCGGCAGAGCGCCGCCACCAGCTCGGTGATCACCTCCCGTTGCCCGTCCTGCATCGCCAGCCTGCGGCGATCGCTCATCACGTACCGCAGCGCCAGCGCTTTGAGCAGCGCCACCTCCGCCCCGACCTGCTCCGGCACTGCCAGCCGCGCCGCGTACCGGGTGAGCGGGCCCTCGCCGTAGCCCGCGCGAGTGCCGGTGACCGCGGCCGAGGCGAACCGGCCGACCAGTTCGCTGGTGAGCCGCTTCAGCGCGACCTGGGCGCGCAGCGAACCGTCCGGCTCCGCTCGCACCAGTTCGGCCACCACCGGCAGGTCGAGCAGCTCTTTCGCCGCACCCTCCAAAGTGGACACCGACAGGGTGGAGAAATGCCGTGCTGCGGCCTCAGCGACCGCCGCGCGTTCCTCCGGATCGGCCAGCAGCCGCAACCGGATCCGCCCGGCCAGCACCCCGTCCTCGACGTCGTGCACCGAGTACGCCACGTCGTCCGACCAGTCCATGATCTGCGCTTCCAGGCACCGCCGCAGGCCCGGCGCGCCCTCGCGGATCCAGCCGAACACGGGGGTGTCGTCCGGGTACACGCCGTATTTCGGCTCCCCGGACTGGCGCGGCCAGGGATATTTCGTGGTGGCGTCGAGACACGCCCGGGTGAGGTTGAGCCCCGCCGTGCCGCCGTCCGGCCCGACCGCCTTGGGTTCGAGCCTCGTGAGGATGCGCAGCGTCTGCGCGTTGCCCTCGAAGCCGCCGCACGCCTGGGCCGCCTGGTCGAGCGCGCGTTCGCCGTTGTGGCCGAACGGCGGGTGCCCGATGTCGTGCGCCAGCCCCGCGGTGTCGACCAGGTCCGGGTCCGCGCCCAGCTCCTCGGCGATGCCGCGGCCGATCTGCGCGACCTCCAGCGAATGCGTGAGCCGGGTCCGCGGCGCGCCGCTGACCTCCGCGCCCTCGCCCGGCCCGACCACCTGCGTTTTGCCCGCCAGCCTGCGCAGCGCGGCGGAATGCAGCACCCGCGCGCGGTCGCGGGCGAACGCGCTGCGCCCGTCCGGCCGCGCACCGGCCAGCGCCGCGCCCTTGGGTTCCTCGGCCAGCACGCGGGCGCGGTCGTGCTCGCGGTAGCCGTCACTCACCCCGTCAGCTTAGGCGCGGGGACCGACAATTCAGCCCATCGTCGTGCCGAACAGGTCGTCGGCGGGCGACTTGGTCAGCTCGTAGAACAGCAGCGCGCCGGTTTCCCGGAAGATGTAGCGGACCTGCGTCGAGCGCTCCTGCACGATCGGCCCGCTGTGCGTCGGCGCGGTCCACGCCTCCAGCCCGAGGTCCTCGGACATCGTCCGCGACCGGTAGGAATGCCACGGATCGCTCACCAGCACCACCGAACGCCAGCCGCGCGCTTTCACCTGATCGGCGACCGCGCGGAGGCTGCGCAGGGTGTCGTTGCCTTCGCCGACCGGCAACGTCGCGGCTTCCGGCACGCCGTGTTTGGTGAGCCAGCGCGCTCCCGCGGTCGCCTCGGTGTAGTTGTCGCGGGTCTTCTTGCCCCCGGCAGTGATGACAGTCTTCGAGACGCCGTCGGCGTAAAGCTGCCGCGCCTTCTCCAGCCGCGCGGTGAAGATCTCCGAGGGCTTGCCGTTGTACTGAGCCGCACCCAGCACGACGATCGCGTCGGCCGGCGTCCGGTCGTTCTCGCGCGCGACCTGCCACACGCGGAACGCGGTGCCCCCGATGACCGCGACGAGGGCCAGCACCGCACCGAAAACGATGCGGCGCACCCAGTTTCCCGCAGTAGGACCTGTCCACGCCTCCATGGCGGCCATCCTCGCAGAGCCGCTGCCCGGTGCTGGAAAGGCACCCCGATGTCACATCGGGTTAAAGCCAGCCGCGTTCCTCCGACAGGCGCACCGCCTCCGCACGCGTGCGCGCACCCGTCTTCCCGATTGCCGACGACAGGTGGTTGCGCACAGTTCCGTCCGACAGGAAAAGAGACTTCGCGATATCCGCGACCGTACTGCCGTCCTTGGCCGCGCTGAGCACGTCGCGTTCCCGCGCGGTCAGCGGACTCGTTCCCGTCGCGAGCGATTCCGCGGCCAGCGCCGGATCGACCACCCGCAGTCCACTGTGGACCCGGCGCACCGCCTCGACGAGCTGTTCCGGCGGCGCGTCCTTCACCACGAACCCGGCAGCGCCCGCGGCCATCGCCCTGGCCAGGTAGCCGGGGCGGCCGAAGGTGGTGCAGATGATCACCCGGCACGCCGGCAGCGCGGTCTTCAGCTCGGCCGCGGCGGTGAGGCCGTCCATGCCGGGCATCTGCACGTCGAGCAGCGCGACGTCCGGCGCCGTTTCCTTCGCCGCGGCCACCACCTCGTCGCCGGTGCCGACCTGGGCCACCACCTCGATGTCGGCTTCCAGGCCGAGCACGGTGGCCAGCGCGCCGCGCACCATCGCCTGGTCGTCGGCCAGCAGCACCCGGATCACGCCAGTCCTCCAGCGGGTTCGGCCCGCACCGCGACGGCGGATCCGTCCGGGCTCGGCTCCGGGACCTCGGCCCGGACGACCCATCCTCCCCCGGGCCGCGCCCGCGCCGTCACCGTGCCCCCGATCGCGGCCACCCGTTCGGACAATCCGCGCAGCCCGTTGCCCGGCACGACGTCGCCCGTCGCGCGGCCGTTGTCCTCGACCTCCAGCCAGTCGCGCCCCAGCCGCACTCTCACCTGTTTAGCCCCGGAATGTCGCAGCACGTTGGTGATCGCCTCGCGCAGCACGTAACCGAACGTGCTCTGCAATTCAGCCCGGACGTTGTCGACGGCGTGCGGCAGGTCGGCGTCCACCTCCGCCGCGCGCAACGCCGCCCGCGCCCCGGCGATCTCCGCGGGCAGCGACACCTCGCGATACTCCGACACCGTCGCCCGCACGTCCGATAGCGCCGAGCGCGTGAGCCCCTCGACCTCGCGGATCTCCTGCACCGCCCGGTCGATGTCGCCGGAGCTTTCCAGCACCCGCCGCGCCAGGCCGGACTTGACGGTGATCGTGGTGAGGCTGTGCCCGAGCAGATCGTGCAGATCTCGGGCGACCCGCTCGCGCTCGTTGGCGACCGCGAGCGTGCCGATCTCCTGGTTGGCCAGCTCCAGCCTGCGGATCACCCGGATCAGGTTGGACATGAAGAACATCGCCGACGTCACCGAGGCGACCGTGATGACGTCGGAGAGATGCTCGGACAGATCCCCGCGCAGCCACAGGACGAGCACCAGCAGTCCCAGCGCCGTCCCGTTGAAGATCACCGACCAGGCGGCCGGGAACAGGAAGGCCAGCGTCGCGGTCGCGTAGAGCACGACGTACGGGCTGGCGTCGGTGACCAGCGCGCACACCAGGCCCAGCGCCAGCATGCCCGCGCCGAACCAGAGCTTCGCCCGCCGGGGCTGGCGGAACATCGCGGGAAACCAGGCGTAACAAGCCGCGTAGGCGTAGAGCAGCACGCCGAGCAGGATCCGGATCCCCAGCGGCCCGGGGTCCACGATCAGGCCCCGGGTGGCCGGGATCAGGAACGGCAGCAGGAACGCCGCGGAGAAGAGCGGCCAGCCGACCTTGTGCGGACCGCGCCCCGGGTCCGGCAGCGGGTCTTCCCACCAGGACGACCGGGCGTTGAGCCCGAACCGGTGCGCGGCGGGCTCGCCGGTCGTCACCTCCCGTCCCAGCGGCCACACGTCGTTCTCCCCTCCCCGCCCGGTCAAACCCGGGCACTGTCCTTACGGTATCGCCTGACCACGACAATCCCGAGCACGAGCGTCCAGGCGCCCAGCACGCCGATCGCCGTCGGCAGACTCACGAGCAGCTGGTTCGCGACGACCGGCCGGACCAGCCCGAGGACCCAGTAGGTCGGCATGAGCTGCGCGACGTCGTGCATCCAGGACGGCATGCCCTCCAGCGGGATCCAGAGCCCGCCGAGGAAGCCGACGCCCAGGGTGACGATCATGCTGATCGGCTGCATCGACTCCGGCGTCCCGAACTGGCCCAGCAGCAGTCCGAGCAGCACCAGCGGAAGGGTGCCCAGGAAAATGCCGAGGAAGACCCGCAGCCAGCCCGCCGGGTCGAGGTGCACGCCCTGGGAGAAGGCTGCGATGACCGGCACCAGGATCAGCGCGGGCAGTCCGGCGAGCATCCCGGACAGCGCTTTGCCGCCCAGGTAGCCCGCGCCGGACAGCGGGGTCAGCCGCAGCTGCCGCTGCCAGCCGCCCGCCCGTTCGATGGCGAGCCGGGCGCCGTTCGTGATGGCCGCGGCGAAGGCGCCGAAGGTCATCATGTTGACCATGAGCACGCCCGCGACCGCGACGTGGTCCGCCGCGGATTTGTCGGTGAACACCGTGGCCTGCAAGAGAAACATGATGACCGGGAAGGCGACGACGAAGATCAGGAACCGCGGCGAGCGGAACAGCCTGCGGGTTTCGACGACCAGGTAGGCGGGATTCATCGGACTGCTTCTTCCGTTTCGTCGGAGGTCAGGGAAAGGAACGCGCCTTCGAGGCCGACCGCGCCGATCTCGATGTCGCGCACGGCCGGAACCGCGGCGAGGAGCGCGCGCAAGGTGGTGTCGGAGTCCGAACTGGACAGTGCGACGCGCTCGCCGCGCAGTTCGAAGGAGGTGACCGCGGGCAGCGTCGAAACCAGCTGGTCACTGACCCCGGCCGGCAGCACCGCGCGAATCGTGCGCCCGCCGGCGAGCGCGCGGACCTCCGCGACGGACCCGTCGGCGACGATCTCCCCGGCCCGCATCAGCACGACCCGGTCGGCGAATTCCTCGGCCTCTTCCAGGTAATGGGTCGCGAACAGCACGGTGCGGCCGGTGTCGGTGAACGAGTACATCGACTTCCAGAACTCGCGCCTGCTGCCGACGTCCATCGCCGCGGTCGGCTCGTCCAGCACGAGCAGATCCGGATTCGACACCAGCGCGACCGCGAAGCGCACCCGCTGCTTCTGCCCGCCGGAAAGCTTGTTGGCCCGCCGATCGGCGATGTCCTCGACCCCGGCGGCACGCAGCGCGTCCCGCACCGGCATCGGACGACGGTGCAGTTTCGCGACGAGACCGACGGTTTCGCGCACGGTCAAGTCGTCCAGCAGCGTGCCGCCCTGCAGCATCGCGCCGATCATCCCCACGCGCACCGCGTCGGCGGGCGTCCGGCCGAACACCGAAACGGTGCCCTGGTCGGGTTTCGTGAGCCCCAGAATCATGTCGACGGTGGTCGATTTGCCCGCCCCGTTGGGCCCGAGCAGCGCCACCACTTCCCCCGGCGCGATGGTCAGGTCGACGTGGCTGACCGCGCGCACGTCCCCGTAGCGCTTGGCGATGCCGCCTAGCCGGATCGCCGCCCCCGCCGCGATTTCCTGTGTGTTGTCCATGGGGTGAAGCCTGCCGCGCACGGGCGGCCGGTACGCAGGCCGAGCGTCACGACCCGACCGTGACAGGTGTCAGGGGTGCCGGGGGGCAAACGCCGGACGGCCCCTCCCCGCGGGTGCGAGGAGGGGCCGTCCGGGACGGTTGCGCGGCGGTCAGCAGCCGAGCAGGCGACCGGCCAGGTACGACTCGACCTGGTCGATCGAAATGCGCTCCTGCTTCATGCTGTCGCGCTCGCGGATGGTCACCGCGTTGTCCTCGAGCGTGTCGAAGTCGACCGTGACGCAGTACGGCGTGCCGATCTCGTCCTGGCGGCGGTAGCGGCGGCCGATCGCCTGGGCGTCGTCGAAGTCGACGTTCCAGTGCTTGCGCAGCCGCGCGGCCAGGTCGCGCGCCTTCGGCGACAGGTCGGCGTTGCGCGACAGCGGCAGCACCGCGGCCTTGAACGGCGCGAGCCGCGGGTCGAGGTGCAGCACGGTGCGCTTGTCGGTGCCGCCCTTGGCGTTCGGCACCTCTTCCTCGTCGTACGCGTCGACGAGGAACGCCATCATCGACCGGCCCACGCCCGCGGCCGGCTCGATCACGAACGGCCGGTAGCGCTGGCCCGAGGCCTGGTCGAAGAACGACAGGTCCACGCCCGAGTGGTTCGAGTGCGTGGTCAGGTCGAAGTCGGTGCGGTTGGCGATGCCTTCCAGCTCGCCCCACTCCTGGCCGGCGTTGAACGCGAACCGGTATTCGATGTCGACGGTGCGCTTCGCGTAGTGCGAGAGCTTTTCCTTCGGGTGCTCGAAGTGGCGCAGGTTCTCGGCCTTGATGCCGAGGTCCTTGTACCAGTCGGTGCGCGCGTCGATCCAGTACTGGTGCCACTGCTCGTCGTCGCCCGGCTCGACGAAGAACTCCATCTCCATCTGCTCGAACTCGCGCGTGCGGAAGATGAAGTTGCCCGGCGTGATCTCGTTGCGGAAGGACTTGCCGATCTGGCCGATGCCGAACGGCGGCTTCTTGCGCGAGGCCTTCTGCACGTTGAGGAAGTTGACGAAGATGCCCTGCGCGGTCTCCGGGCGGAGGTACGCGAGGCCTTCCTCCGTCTCGACCGGGCCGAGGTGCGTCTTCAGCATCATGTTGAAGTCGCGCGGCTCGGTGTACTTGCCGCGGGTGCCGCAGTTCGGGCACGGCACCTCGGACAGGTCGTCCTCGGTGGTGGTCTTGCCGGTGCGCGCTTCGAAGTCCTCGGCGAGCTGGTCGGCCCGGAACCGCTTGTGGCACGAGAGGCACTCGATCAGCGGGTCGGTGAACACGTTCACGTGGCCCGAGGCGACCCAGACCTGGCGCGGCAGGATCACCGACGAGTCGATGCCGACCACGTCCTCGCGGCTCTGCACGACGGTCTTCCACCACTGGCGCTTGATGTTGTCCTTCAGCTCAACGCCGAGCGGCCCGTAGTCCCACGCCGACCTGGTGCCGCCGTAGATGTCTCCCGACGGGAAGACGAAGCCACGGTGCTTGCACAGACTGACGACGGTTTCGATTTTGTTGGCGGGCACTCCACGCTCCGGACGCATGCGGGGACAGTTATCGGAAGGTCCAGCGTATCCGGCCGGTCCCGGGAGCCTCCGCGCAGGTCGGAGGTCACGAACGGGTGACCGGCGAGGCCGTCACGACCCGGTTGTCGTCGTAGCCCTCCTGGCCGCCCACGTAGTCGCCGCCGCACGTGACGAGCACCAGCCGGTGCGGGCCGTCGGGGTCGAAGAGCTTCGCGGATTCGGCGGCCAGGTCCGATTTGTGGATCGTGCGCACCTCGTCGATCTTGTACTCCCACTCCTTGCCCGCGGTGTCGGCGACGGTGACGACCTGGCCCGCCTTCATCTTCCAGAGCTCCTGGAACGGCCCGAACTTGCCCGCCCAGTTGACGTGCCCGGACAGCAGCGTGACGCCTTGCGCGGCCCCGAGGCCGGACCCCCACCAGGCCGCTTCGCCGAGGCTCTTCGGGATCGGCAGCGCGCCGTCCGCGCCGACCTCCTCGGCGATCAGCTTCGCCTGCCCGCCGCCGGGCAGCTTGACGGTGCCGGGGGTCTGTCCGGGGTCCGGCTGGGTGTTGCCGGCCTGGCTGTTCCCGGGCTGGCCGGCGCCGACCTGCGCGGTGCCGGTCTGCTGCGGCGGCTGCGCCGAATTGTCGTTGCCGGTGAAGAAGATCAGCACGGCGGCGATGACCGCCGCCACCGCGACGACCGCGCTCACGACGATCACCGCGCCGCGTTTGCGTGCTGACTGTGCCTGTGTCCCCTGCATCGTGCTCCCCTGGTCTGGAGGTTTCTCTGGGGAGACATGCGGTCGGGCGGGGATGAGGTTGCACGGATTTTCGCCGGGTGGCGGATGCGTTCGCGACCTTGGTGCTCGCGGGTGGTCGCGGATGAGGGGACCCGTCACGCGGCGCTGTCGCGGCGTGCTGGGCGGCGCGGCCGCAGTGTGCTGGCGGGCGGTCGCGGCGGGCTGACGGGCGGTGGCGGCGCGGTCGCAGTGTGCTGGCGGCGCGGTCGCGGCGGGCTGGGCGGCGCAGTCGCGGCGCGGCCGCAGCGTGCTGGGCGGTGGCGGCGCGGTCGCAGCGTGCAGGCGGCGCGGTCGCGGCGGGCTGGCAAGACGGCGGCGCAGCGGTCGCGACGTGCTGGGCGGGGCGGACCGGGGTCGCTGATGCTCGGCCAGCCGGTCCCGCAGGTCTGGCGGCGCGGTCCCGCAGGTCTGGCGGCTCAGTCCGGCCGGGAGACCAGGTCCGCCGTGACGATCCGGTTCTCGTCGTAGCCCTCGGTGCCGCCGACGTAGTCGCCGCCGCAGGTGACCAGGACCAGCCGGTGCGGGCCGGTCTGGGCGAACCAGCCGGGGGCCTGCGCGGGCAGTTGTTCTTTCGGGATCGTGGTCGCGCCGGTGACGCGGTAGAGCCAGCGGCCGCCGGACGCGTCGACGATGCTGACGTTGTCGCCGGTGCGGACGCGCCACAGGTCGTCGAAGGGACCCTTCGTGCCTGCCCAGTTGACGTGCCCGGACAGCACCGCCGCGCCCTGCTGCGCGCCGAGGCGGGCGCCCCACCACGCGGCGTCGCCGAGGCCGCGCGGGATCGGCAGGATGCCTTTCTGGGTGATCTCGGTGCGCTTCAGCCGGGCCTCGGAGCCGTCGGGCAACCGGATGCTGCCGGGGCGTTGCAGGCCGATCGCCTGGCCGTCCGCGGGCAGTTCGGCGGGCGCGCCGTCCTCGCCCGGCAGCGAGCCGGGCGGCGGGTCGGCGACGGCGACCGGGCTCGGCGCGGGCACCCAGGTCAGGACGATCACGCCGGCCGCGATCGCCAGGACGGCGATCACCGCCGACGCGACCGTGAGCACGGTGCGCGGCACGGCCCTATTCGCCGCGGGAGCGGACGACCCGCGCCGCGCGGCGCCGGCCGAGCACGATCGCGGCGGCTCCGAAGAGCAGCCCGCCGCCGAGCAGGCCGAAGCCGAGCGGCAGGCGCAGGTCGTCGGACGGCGCGGCGGCCTGCGGGCCGAGGTAGCCGGCCGGGACCTCGGTGGGCACGGTCGGCTGCTGCACGGTGCCGCCGCTGCCCGAGCCGTTGCCGGCCGCGGGGACGAAGTTCTTCGGGATCGAGCAGCTGACGCCGCCGAGCACCATGGTGGTCTGCACGTCGCTGAGCTTGGTGTTCTTGGCGTCGCGCGCGTGCGTGGTGATCTCGACGCGCCAGCCGGCCTGCGCGGTGACGTCGCCGGAGCGCCAGCCGTCCTGCTTGATCAGCTGGTCGAACGCGGAAACGCGGGACACGACGAGGTCGGAGGTGGTCTTGCCGGGGTCGCTCTGTGCCACGGAGGTGGGCGAGCCCATCTTGAGGCCGGTGACGCTGAGTGTCCCGGTGGCGGGCATCGCGACCTGCTTCAGCACGTCGTCCTCGCCGCGCACCCAGACGCGGGCGGCCGTCGTGGTGCCAGTGACCTTGCCAGGGCCGGAGCAGTCGACCGAACTGCGCGCGCCCTCGAGGACCAGCATCGTGTTGCCGACCGCCTTGAGCTGCTTGCGGCCGTTGTCGCGCAGCGCGTAGTTGGTCTCCGCGACGGCGGTGGGCACGTGCGTGGTCTGCAGCGCGGCGACGACCTGGTGGTCGCGGCTCGCGATGCCCTGCGGGTACGGGCTGACCGAGCTGTCCGCGTACTTGCCGAGGTCGATCTCGTAGTTCGGGCCGAAGGTATTGCGCTCGCCGTCGTTCTTCGGCACCGCCACGCGGTCCGTGCCGAGCTGCGACTGGCCCGGGGTGAGCGGGGACCGCTGGGTCTCGGTGATCAGCGCGCCGCCGTGCTGCGGGTCGCCGCCCAGGCGCACGGACGCCACGTTGGCGAACGACACCGGACCGGTCTTCTCGTCGACGGCCTGCCCGGCCTGGGTCTGCGCCGCGGCGGCCGAGGCCAGCGCCGGCAGTGCCACCAGGGCCGCCACCGCGGCCTTCGTCACGAAACGAGTCATGTCTCCCCACTGCCCTCCGGCAACCCCGAGCGATGCGCCACTGTACGAGACGCGACGAATCGCCCCCGAGACAACCTTGCACCGTTCGTCACGACTTGCGAAGCCGACAAGCCACATCTTCACGAACTCACCCGATCGGGTCAATCCGGAACGCCGGTCCCCCGGGCCCCGGCGATCACCGCGCCCGAGGAAGGGAACACTACGATGGCGGCGAAGGTTATCGGCAATGACATCCGGCTTCGGAAACGCCGTCCCCTGGTCGGCGCCCGGCCCTGGGACGCGGCGAGACGGAGCGGACGCGGGACGCGAGTGGAGGCAGCGATGACGTCGGCACCTTCGAGCGCCCTGTCCGACGGTATGGGGGCCGGGTCTCCGGCTACGGCGGGTTCGGTTGCCGCAGGTTCGATTGCCGCAGGCTCGGCGGCGGCGAGCTCGGGTGCCGCAGGTCCGGCTGCGGCGACCTCGGCCGTGAACCACTCCGGTGCGGCAGAAGCGTCTGCCGCGGACTCAGCCGCCCCGGTATCGGCATCGACCGGCGGCGGCGAGGCCTCAGCAGCCCACTCAGCCGCGGACGAGACGACCGCCGCAGCTCCGCACTCCGCCACGACCGAGGCATTCGCAGAACACCACAGCCCGGCTGCGGCCGACTCGGACGCCCCGGGACCGACAACGACCAGGAACGCCGAGGCCTCAGTGAAGAACGCTGCCGCAGACCACATCGAGGCAGGCGGTTCTGCCGTTCCGGCTCCGACCGCAACCGAGAACACCCCGACTTCCGCTGAGCGCACCTCCGCCGCCGCAGACCAGACCGGAGCAGACAGTCCTGCCGCTCCGGCCCCGACCGCAACCGAGCACACCGCGACTTCGGCGGCCGCGGATGAGGCGGCTGCCGGCGGTCAGGCAGAACTGCCCGCGGACCCTCCGCATCCCGTCGACGCAGGCGGCTCGGCGGGGCGGCCCGCCAGTTCCGGGCCTGCGGTCATGCCTCCCGGCGTGCTCGCCGACGCCGGCGAACTGCTCCGGGCGCTCGCCGCTCCGGTGCGGATCGCTATCGTGCTGCAGTTGCGGGAGGCGGACCGGTGCGTGCACGAGCTCGTGGACGAACTCGACGTCGCCCAGCCGTTGATCAGCCAGCACCTCCGCGTTCTCAAGACCGCGGGCGTGGTCCAGGGCGAGCGGCGCGGCCGCGAGGTCGTCTACCGGCTGGTGGACGACCACTTGGCGCACATCGTCGTCGACGCGGTCGCCCACGTGCAGGAAGGGAAGTGACGATGTCCTCGGCCCCCAAACCGGTCCCGGTGCCCGGCCGGCGCTCCACGAAGCAGCGTGCGGCGGTGGTCGACCTGCTGAGCACCGTCGACGACTTCCGCTCGGCCCAGGAGCTCCACGACGAACTCCGCAAGCGCGGCGACGGCATCGGCCTGACCACCGTCTACCGGACGCTGCAGTCGCTCTCCGAGGCGGGCGAGATCGACGTGCTGCGCACCGACTCCGGCGAGGCCATCTACCGTCGGTGCTCGTCGCACCACCACCATCACCTGGTGTGCCGGGTGTGCGGGCGCACGGTTGAGGTCGAGGGTCCCGCGGTGGAGCGCTGGGCGGAGAAGATCGCCGCGGACCACGGGTTCACCGACATCAGCCACACCGTGGAGATCACCGGCACCTGCGCCGAGCACGCGAGCTGACCTTCGTCCGCGTCACGGCCCTCGTCGGCACCGCGGGCGTCGTCCGTGTCGTGACCTTCGTCCGCGTCACGGCCCTTGTCGGCACCGCGGGCGTCGTCCGTGTCGTGACCTACGCTCGCGTCGCGGCCCTCGTCGGCATCACAGCCCTCGTCTGCAGCGTGGCCCACGCTCGCGTCTCGGCCCTTATCGGCGTCGGGGCTCGTCCGCACGTGACCCACGTTCGCGTCGTAGCCCTCGTCGGCCAGGCCCGTCGGGCAGGCGACCCGACCGGTGTCCGGCGGCGGAATCGCTCCGGGCTGGGCGGAGACGCGGGCGTCCAGGGGTCGGAGCAGGCTTCCGGCAAGCGGAGCCGCTGCGAGGCCGTCGGGCCGCGGGGTTTCGCAACTCTGAGGAACTCGGGCCGATCGTGGACGGGGTCCGTTCGGGGGCTGCTCAAGCGGCGGGCTTGAAACAGCGCACGAAGCAGGACGCTCCGGGGATCAGCCGAAGAAACTCAGGTGCACCGGGCGGGCCGAGGCGGCGGTCCGCGTTCCGAGGCGGGTGCGGCGGGCGTGTCGGCGGCGTTGGTCCTCTCAGTATTCATACGGATCCTTCGGCGCGGTGATCCGTTCGACTGTCACCGGGACCAGGTCCGGCGTGTAGCCGTTGGCCTGGGTCGCGGTGCCCGGGACGATCTGGCCCGCGACGCGCAGCCAGGTGTCGCTCGGGAAGCGGTCGGCGCCGCCGCCTTTGAGGTGCACAGTGACGGGGGCCGCGTCGGCTGCGCAGCAGCTGATTACCAAGCGGGCCAACAGGGTTTGGCCTCCGGTGTGCACGACGAAACCGGAGATCTCGACGGTGCGTCCGTTCATGGTGCCGTTGGCGTCCCAGCCTGCGCGCGTGACGACCTCGTTCATCGCCATCGGCACCACTGCTCCGGCGGGGAGCGGCGGGAACGCGGCTGCCGAGGTGGTCGCGGCGCTGGCGGGAAGGCGTGCTTCGGTGCGCGTGACCGAATCCGCGCCGAGTGCGGGCGGGGCGACGAGGAACACCGCCAGTACCGGGACGACGAGCAGCCAGGCTGAGCGCGCGGGGTGATGGTGGTGGCCGTGCGCGTCTGGATGTTCGGTGTCTGCTTCGGATTCGTTCGCTGCTTTCGCCGCGGCGCGTGCGGCTGCGATGTCGCGGATGATGGCTGTCGCGCCCAGCACGAGCATCACTGCTCCGCCGGCGATGATCCATGGTTGCTGGGCTGGTTTTACGTAGCGCAAGTAGTCGCCGTTGAGCGCGATTTTCACCAAGGCGCCGCCCAGGAGGATCAGCAGGACGTTCTGCGTTTCGCGCCTCATTGGACGCCTCCGAGGAAGATCACGCCCGCGACGGTCCCGCACGCGATCGCCACCACGAAGGTGACCGGGGCGAACCGCGCGGCGAAGGAACGGCCGAAAGTGCCGGTCTGCAAAGCGAAAAGCTTGACGTCGATGGCCGGGCCGACCACCAGGAACACCAGCTTCGGCAGCAACGGCACGGCGGTGAGCGAGGCGGCGACGAACGCGTCGGCCTCGCTGCACAATGCCAGGACCACGGCCAGAACTGCCATCACCACGACGCCGACGATGATCTGCCCGGACAGCACTTCAAACCACTTCGCGGGCACGAGAACGTTGAGCGAGGCGGAAATCAGCGCGCCGAGGACGAGAAATCCGCCTGCTTCCACGAGATCGGTGCGGGCGGTTTCGGCGAATACGCGCCATCGCTGTCCCGGTTCGACATCGGGCAAGCGGCGCAGCGCCCGTTCGGTGATCCAGGAGAGCTTGCCCCAGCGGGCCCAGATCCAGCCCATCACCATCGCGGTGGCGAGCGAGCCGGCGAACCGCGCGAACACCATTTCCGGACGGCCGGGGAACGCAACCGCGGTGGCCACCAGCACGACGGGGTTCACCGCGGGCGCGGCGAGCAGGAAGGTGAGCGCGGCGGCGGGTGCGACTCCTTGGCCGATCAACCGGCGCGCGACGGGAACCGACGCGCATTCGCAGCCGGGCAACGCGACTCCGGCCAGCCCGGCGACGCCGACCGCCGCCGACGCTTTCTTCGGCAGCACCCGTTCCAGCGCGCGGGCGGGCACGAAGGCGGCGATCGCGCCGCTGATCAGCACGCCGAGCACGAGGAACGGCAGCGCCTGCACGCACACCGCGACGAAGACGGTGGATCCGGTGCGCAGGGCGGGCACGTCGAAGAGGTCTTGGAGCTTGCTTTGCGCCAGGACCGCGACCAGCAGGACGGCGCACAGGATCTCGATGGAGCTGATCCGGAAGCGCCGCGTGCGGGGGCGTTCCTCGGCGGCGTTGTTGGAAAGGGTTTCCACGAAGGCGATGATGCCAGCCGGGTCCGACAGAACCCCAGCCGCCGGTGGTGCGAGGGGACCCCTCGCGCCGGTTTTGCGTGAATGTCACCCGATTGGGAGGGCGGAAGGGGCGGAAACGGGCGGGCGGTGCGAGAGAGAGCGGGGTCGGGGCGGGGAGGCTTGGACGGAAGGGCTTGGCAGCGAAGCGGCGCATCGGGCGGGCGGTGCTGGGAGGGAGAGGGTTCGGGAAGGGTGGTGGGCGGCTTGGACGGAAGGGCTTGGCAGCGAAGCGGCGCATCGGGCGGGTGGCGGGGCTCCGCACGCAACCCAAGCCGGGACGAGTAGCGGAGTGGCCCGGACAGGAAAGCTCGGCAGCGAAGCCGCACACCGAACAGACGGCAGAACTCCAGCCCGGCGCGCGACCCCAGCCGAGACGGATAGCGGAGTGGCCGCGAACGCGGAAGCCAAGCAGGGCACCTGCCAGCGGCGAACTGGTCAAGTGCGAAGTTCGGCCCGGCTAAGGAGGTCCGTGATGCAGCACAAGCACGTGCGGGCGAGGCGCCAGCGAGTTCCGTCCGGGCGAGGCAGGGCGCGAAACGTGGTGTGGCCAAGGGAATTTCACCAAGAGCCCAGGCATCAACGACACACACGGGAGCGCGAAGCCAATCAGAGAGCGAACCCGCCACCAGACCGCGTAGACCGACGCCACAGCAGCAGCGAAGCGAAAACCACAACCCCAGCCGAAACCCGGCTCAGGCCTCCACCCCAGGCAGCTCGGTCCGCAGCTGCGAAGCAGTCGAAACCACCAGCATCAGCAACGTCCCCAGCGGCGAAGGATCCATCCCCTCCGCCGGGAAGGCGTACCGCAGGGTCACGTCCACCCCGCGCTCCGTGTGGCCGACGCCCAAGGTCCCGAACAGACCCTGTCCGGCCCGTTCGGCGACCGCGACCGCCAGGGCTGGGTCGTCGGGCAGGTCCCAGGCCACTACGCAGGTCAGGCTGAGCACCGTGAGGCCGTCGGCGAGGCGGGTGGCCTGGATGACGCACGGGACGTCCGCGTGGGAGAACGTGATCGCGCCGTCGTCGTCGACGTGGACCTCTAGGTACCGTTCCAGTGCTTCGCGCGCCCGGGTGAGCAGTGCGCCGGTCTCGGCGGCTTCCGCGGTGCTCATTTCGTGCTCCCTGCCTGGTCCACCGCGCCGCCGAACCGGCGGTCGCGTTTCGCGAAGTCGAGGCACGCCTGCCACAGGTGGGTCCGGTCGAAGTCCGGGAACAGCGTGTCCTGGTAGACCATCTCCGCATACGCCGACTGCCACAGCAGGAAGTTCGACGTCCGCTGCTCCCCGGACGGCCGGAGGAACAGGTCCACGTCCGGCATTTCCGGCTGGTACAGGTACTTCCCGATGGTGCGTTCGTCGATCTTGTCCGGGTTGATCTTGCCCGCCGCGACGTCCTGGCCGATCCGGCGCATCGCGTCGCCCAGTTCGGCCCGGCCGCCGTAGTTGACGCACATGGTCATGTTGAGCTTGGTGTTGTTCTTGGTCTTCTCTTCGGCGACCTGCAGTTCCTTGATCACGCTCGCCCACAGCTTCGGGCGCCGCCCCGCCCAGCGGATGCGCACGCCGATCGAGCCGAGGTAGTCGACCTGGCGGCGGATGGTGTCGCGGTTGAAGCCCATGAGGAACCGGACTTCCTCGGGGCTGCGCTTCCAGTTTTCCGTCGAGAAGGCGTACACCGAAAGCCACTTCACGCCGAGTTCGACCGCGCCGCTCGCGACGTCGATCATCACGGCCTCGCCGCGTTTGTGGCCCTCGATCCGCGGCAGGCCGCGCTGGTTGGCCCAGCGGCCGTTGCCGTCCATGACGAGCGCGACGTGCTTCGGCACCAGGTCCGCCGGGATCTCCGGCGGCTTCGCGCCCGAGGGATGCGGATCCGGAGCCCGCAGCTCGTACCCCGCCGAGCGGGTCTCCCGTCCCCTGCGCAGCACTCCCGGCCTCCTGAAGAATGGATTTCCTACCCGGCCGACCCTACTGGGCCCGGCCCGGCGGCCTCCCGGGCACGCCGCTCCACGAGCGGGAGCGACCGCAGCTGCCGTTCCAGATGCCACTGCAGATGCGCCGCGACCAGGCCGGACGCGTCCCGGCGGGTGATCCCCGGCGACGATTCCGCGACCGCCCACTCCCCCTGCAGCAGCGCGTCCAGCAGGGTCAGCACCTCGGGCGCGGGATGCACCGAACCGGCGATCCGGCAGTCCGGGCACATCGAGCCGCCCGCGGCGACGTTGAACGCGGCGTGCGGGCCGGGCAGGCCGCAGCGGGCGCATTCGGTGATGGCCGGGGCCCAGCCCGCGTAGGCCATGGCCCGGAGGAAGAACGCGTCGAGCACCAGCGACGCGTCCCGCTGCCCGCCGGCCAGCGCCCGCAGCGCGCCCACGACCAGCAGGTACAGCTTCATGACCGGTTCGCCCTCTTCGGCCGAGAGCCGGTCCGCGGTTTCCGCGATCGCCGACGCCGCGGTGTAGCGCTGGTAGTCGGCCACCAGCGGCAGCGCGAACGCGTCGACGGTCTCGACCTGGGTGATGACGTCGAGCGACCGGCCGGGATAGAACTGCACGTCCACGTGCCCGAACGGCTCCAGCCGCGCCCCGAACCGCGACGACGTGCGCCGCACGCCCTTCGCGACGGCCCGGACCTTGCCGTGCCGCCTCGTGAGCAGGGTGACGATCCGGTCGGCCTCGCCCAGCTTGTGCGTGCGCAGCACCACCCCGGTGTCGCGGTAGAGGTTCACCACCCCGACATCGTCCCACTTCGGGGGCGACGCCGGGGCGGGACACCCTGGTTCAGCAGTAGCTGCCGGTGCAGTAGTAGCTGTGCACCTCGGACGCGGCCACGAGGCCCACGATGATCATGATGATCGCGACGACCCAGGCGAGCGCCCCGATGATGGTGGCGATGAGGCACAGGGTCTTCGTCGTCTGCGACGCCTGCTGGGCCATCGCGTAGTTGCCCTGCATCTTGTACGACTGGACTTCGTTCGACTTCATGATCGCGAAGATCGCGAGGATCCACATCAGGAAGATGCAGCCGATCGCCCAGCCCTTGTAGTCCTTGATGGCGCTCAGGTCGCCGCCGGGCGCGCCGCCGAAAGCGGGCTGGCCGTACGGCGCGGGCTGGCCGTAGGGCTGCTGCGGGTACGGCTGCGCCGGCGTCGCACCGGACTGCGGGTACGGCTGCTGGCCGTAGGGCTGCTGCGGCTGGCCGCCGTAGGGCTGCTGGGGCTGGCCGTAGGGATTGGTCATCTGGGTTCCCCCGAGTTCCTCGTACTTACCGTGATCCGGTGCGGATCAGGACTGGGCCGGACCGGGCTTCGGCGATTCCGGCTTGATCATCTGCGTCGCTTCCGGCTCGCTTGCCGGATGCACGACCTGGGTGCGTTCAGCGGCGCCGAACGCTTCGGACTGTGGTTGCTGTGGCGCGGGCGGGCGCACGACTTGGGTCGGCTCGGGCTGGTCGAACGGCGTGGGGCCCGGCTGCGGCGCTCCCGCGGACGGCTGCCCGAATCCCGGCTGCGGCTGGCCCGGCTGCCCGAACGCGGGCTGCGGCTGGCCGAATCCTTGCTGCGGCGGGGTTCCCGGTACTGGCGGCTGGCCGAATCCCTGCTGCGGGGCCCCGAATCCGGGCGGTGCGGCGGGAAAACCGGCGTTCGGCGCCGGCTGCGCGGGGAAGCCGCCCGAGGCGGGCTGCCCGAAACCAGGCTGCGGCGCGGTGCCCGGGAAACCTCCCGGCTGACCGGGAAAACCGCCGGGCTGGCCGAACCCGCCAGGCTGGCCGGAAAACCCGCCCGGCTGCCCGAAACCGCCCTGTCCGAAACCAGCCGCGCCCGAAGGCTCTGAACCGGCGGGCAGCACCACCGTGCTGAGGATCTTGTCCGAGAACGTCTGCGCCTTGTCGTCCCACAGCGGCCACAGGTAGCCGAGCGCGAACGCCATGCTGTCCAGCGCGTGCGCGAGGTCGCGGACGAACGCCATCCCGGCCCCGATCGGTTCGCCGGTGGCCTCGCTGACGAGTTTGATCCCGACGATTCGCTTTCCCAGCGACTGGCCGGTGTTGCCGCCGTTGATCCAGCGGTTGAAGACCGTCCAGGCGAGACTGCCGAGAATCGCGAGGAGGTAGACGATCGTGCCCCCGACGCCGGAGAACAGCGACACGAGCAGGGCGATCAGCACCCCGCCGAGAAGCGGGGCGAAGTCGATGAGATAGGCGCCGGCGCGCTGGCCCCAGTCCGCGTAGACCCGGCCGTACGGCTGGCCGAAGCCGGCGGGCTGGGGGTACCCCGGTGCCTGCTGTCCCGGCGGCGCGCCGAACGGCGGTCCGCCGGACTGGCCGTAGGGATAGGTCATCGAGTGTCCCCCTCGTTGCAGCAAGCTGGGCCTGGCCGCGTCCGCTGTGGACACGTCAGTGCGCGGGAGCGTACCTCGTCTGGCGAGGCCGGGCCGAGCAGGTGTCCGCATCGGGTGATGCGGGGGACGGCACTGCCGCCGGAACCGTTCCAGGCACAGCGAAAACGGGGCTAACTCAGACGTACAGGCCGGTGAACGGCGAGAACGGAACGTTGCGCGCCACGAACCACAGGACGAACACGACCGCGACGACGTGCGGCGTCCAGCGCCAATGCAGCCAGGACCGCATCGTCCGGCCGCGCAGCCGTCCCATCGTCCAGGCGAGACCGCTCCACGCGAAGAGCGCGGCGAACACCAGCGCTACCGCGTTGTAGTGCAGTGCCGCGGAAAAATCGCCGTGCAGCACGCTGTAGGCCATCCGGAGCCCGCCGCAGCCCGGGCAGTCGATCCCGAAAAGCAGCTTGGTCGGGCACACCGGAAGCGGGCCGCCTGGGGTGGTCGGATCGCCGAACCACACCGCGACGCAGGCGAGGCCGATGCCGCCCGCCGCGGCCGCCGGGCCCGCGAGAGCCCTTGCCACCGCACGGGTTCCGCGCGCCGGCTGTCCGGTGTAGACGGTGCTCAATGCCACCAGAGCACGTTCCCGGCCACCGCCAGCACGATGATCGCGACGAGCACGTACAGCCCGATCAGGATGGCGATGCTGAGCGCCGACCACATCGCCCACTTGCGCGCCTCGTCCGCCGCGCGGTGCGCTTCGGCCGCGTATCCCTGGTACCACAAGGTGTTCACCTGGCTGGCCTTGACGATCGCGACGATCCCCAGCGGGAGACAGCAGAACACCGTCGCCAGGATCGCCCACACCAGGTTGCTGTCCGGCGGCGGCGGATACTGCGGCGGGTAACCGTACGACGGCGGGTACGGGCCCTGCGGCGGATACGGGCCGGTCATGCGGTCCCCCTGGACAAATCGGATGCGGTTCGGCTCGACGTTACCCGCCCGCGCCGCCGGGCACGGCCACAACCGGTCAGAAACCCAGCCTGCGGAGCTGCTTCGGGTCCCGCTGCCAATCCTTGGCGACCTTGATGTGCAGGTCGAGGTACACCTTCGTGCCCAGCAGCCGCTCGATGTGCTTGCGCGCGGTCGCGCCGACCTCGCGCAGCCGTTCGCCCTTGTGCCCGAGGATGATCCCCTTCTGGCTGGGGCGTTCCACGTACAGCAGCGCGTGGATGTCGATGAGGTCGTCGCGGTCCTCGCGCGGCAGCATTTCCTCGACGGTCACCGCGATGGAGTGCGGCAGTTCGTCGCGGACGCCTTCGAGCGCGGCTTCGCGGATCAGCTCGGCGACGAGGGTCTGCTCGGGCTCGTCGGTGAGCTCGCCGCCCGGGTACAGCTGCGGGCCTTCGGGCAGCCGCTGCACCAGCAGGTCGGCGACCGTCTGCACCTGGAAACCGTCGACGGCGGACACCGGCACGAGGTCGGCGAACTCCATCACCTCTTGCAGCGCGACCAGCTGCTCGGCGACCTGCTCCGGCTTCACGAGGTCGGTCTTGGTGACGATGCCGATCACCGGGGTGCGCCGGGCGATCTTCTTCAGCTCGGCGGCGATGAACCGGTCGCCGGGGCCGACTTTTTCGTTGGCGGGCACGCAGAACCCGACGACGTCCACTTCGGACCAGGTCTCGTGCACGATGTCGTTGAGCCGCTGGCCGAGCAGCGTGCGCGGACGGTGCAGGCCCGGGGTGTCGATGATCACCAGCTGCGCGTCGTCGCGGTGGACGATGCCGCGGATGGCGTGCCGGGTGGTCTGCGGCTTGCTGGAGGTGATCGCGACCTTCGTGCCGACGAGCGCGTTCGTGAGCGTCGATTTGCCCGCGTTGGGGCGGCCGACGAAGCAGGCGAAACCGGAACGGTGCGGTTCGGTCACGACTGCAGCACCTCGACGACGGCGCCGGACGGGTCGGCGAAGATGATCGGCGCGGTCTTGGTCACGTCGCGGACCGCGTGCACGGACGCCTCGGCGACCAGCGCGTCCGCGGTGACCACGGCGGCGGCTTCGAGGCCTTCGGCTCCGCTGGACAGCGCGGCGGCGACGGCGGCCTGCACGGCGGTGAGCTTGAACGACGGCTGGTCGACCGTGGTCGCGGCGTAGGTGCGGCCGTCGGTGTCGCGGACCGCGGCGCCTTCGTCCGCGCCGTTGCGGGCGCGGGCCGAACGGGCCAGCGTGACCAGCTTCTGGTCCTCGGCGTCGAGGTCAGGCATGTTCGACTCTCCTGTCGTGCTCTTCGGGCTGGGGCGGGCGGGTGCGCGGGCGCGCCGACGACGGCCGGACGACCACGGAGGTGATGCGCATCCGGCCGCGGCGGTCCTTGCCCCCTTCGGCGAACAGCCGAAGACCGGCGACCTCGGCTTCGGCCCCCGGCAGCGGGACCCTACCCAGTCGCTCGGCGAGCAGCCCGCCCACGGTCTCCACGTCGTGGTCTTCGAGGTCGATGCCGAACAGTTCGCCGAGGTCGTCGACGCCGAGCCGGGACGACACGCGGACCGACCCGTCCTCGAGCTCCTCGACCTCGGGGCGTTCGTCGGCGTCGGATTCGTCGGTGATCTCGCCGACGATCTCCTCGAGGATGTCCTCGATGGTGAGCAGGCCGGCGGTGCCGCCGTACTCGTCCACCGCGATCGCCATGTGGTTGTGCGTGCGCTGCATTTCCTTGAGCAGCTCGTCGAGCCGTTTGGAGTCGGGCACGAAGCTCGCCGGGTTCATCACCGCGCCGACGACCGTGCTCGGCCCGTCCGGGCCCATGTACTCGGGCATGAGGTCTTTGATGTTGACCACGCCGACGATGTCGTCCACCGAATCGTCGATCACGGGGACCCGGGTGAAGCCGGTGCGCAGCGCGAGCGCGAGGGCCTGGCGCACGGTTTTGGTGCGTTCGATCCACACGATCTCGGTGCGCGGCACCATGACCTCGCGGGCGACGGTGTCGCCGAGTTCGAACACCGAGTGGATCATCTCGCGTTCGGAGTCCTCGACGACGCCGCGTTCCTGGGCGAGGTCGACGAGTTCGCGCAGTTCGACCTCGGAGGTGAACGGGCCTTCGCGGAAGCCGCGGCCGGGGGTGATCGCGTTGCCGAGCACGATCAGCAGCCGCGACAGCGGGCCGAGGACGGTGCCGAGGGCGCGGACCGGCCCGGCGACGATCGTGCCGACGCGGTACGGGTGCTGGCGGCCGATGGTGCGCGGGCCGACGCCGATGAGGACGTAGCTGACCACGACCATGACGACCGCGGACACCAGGATGGCGAGCCACAGCCGGTCGAACCAGGCGACGAAGGACACGGTGACCAGCACCGTGGCGGTGAGTTCGCAGGCCAGCCGGAGCAGGAGCAGCAGGTTGATGTGCCTGCGGCGTTCGGCGACGACCGCGGCGAGCTGGCGGGCTCCGACGCGGCCGTTGCGGACGAGGCCGTCGACCCGGGCTTGCGACACCGTGCCGACCGCGGCGTCCGCGGCGGCGAACACACCCGCGAGCAGCACCAGCGTCACCGCGATGACGACCTGTGCCGGGGGGTTTCCCATCGTCGGAGCCTAGGGCGTTTCCCCGGGCCGCGGCGCGTCGAGCCCGGCGATGCCGAGCACGCGGTCGTCGACGTCGCGTTGCGCGTCGCGGGCCTGGTGCGCGGCGACCGCGGCCTGGAATTCGCCGAGGATCCGCTTCTGCAGCCCGAACATCTCGCGTTCCTCGGCGGGCTCGGCGTGGTCGTAGCCGAGGAGGTGCAGGCAGCCGTGGACGGTGAGCAGGTGCAGTTCGTCGATCAGCCGGTGGCCCGCGGTTTTCGCCTGGTCTTTCGCGAACGCCGGGCAGAGCACGATGTCGCCGAGCAGCGCCGGGGACGAGTCGGGCGCGTCGGGGCGGCGCGAGGAGTCGAGTTCGTCCATCGGGAAGGCCATGACGTCGGTGGGCCCGGGCAGGTCCATCCAGCGTTCGTGGAGGTCTTCCATCACCTCGAGGGTGACGCAGAGGATGGACAGCTCGGCGAGCGGGCTGACCTCCATTTTCTCCAGCGTGTAGCGGGCGGCGGAGACGATGGACGTCTCGTCGACGTCGACGCCGGATTCGTTGGCGATCTCGATGCTCATCGGCGGGTGCCTTTCCAGCCGCCGGCCTGCTGCTCTTGCGCGTCCTGCACGGCCTGCCACTTCTCGTACGCGTCGACGATGTCGCCGACCAGTTTGTGCCGGACGACGTCCTGGCTGGTGAGCTCGGCGAAGTGCAGGTCCTCGACGCCGCCGAGGATGTCGCGCACGACGCGGAGCCCGCTGCGCTGCCCGCCGGGGAGGTCGATCTGGGTGATGTCGCCGGTGACGACGATCTTCGCGCCGAACCCGAGGCGGGTGAGGAACATCTTCATCTGCTCGGGCGTGGTGTTCTGCGCCTCGTCGAGGATGATGAAGGCGTCGTTCAGCGTCCGGCCGCGCATGTAGGCCAGCGGTGCGATTTCGATCGTCCCCGCCTGCATCAGCCGCGGAATCGACTCCGGTTCGACCATGTCGTGCAGCGCATCGTAGAGCGGCCGCAGGTACGGGTCGATCTTCTCGTTCAAAGTGCCCGGCAGGTACCCGAGCCGCTCGCCGGCCTCGACCGCCGGACGCGTCAGCACGATCCGCGTGACCTGCTTGGCCTGCAACGCCTGCACGGCCTTCGCCATCGCGAGGTACGTCTTGCCGGTACCGGCGGGCCCGATCCCGAAAACGATCGTGTGCTTGTCGATCGCGTCGACGTACCGCTTCTGGTTCAGCGTCTTGGGCCGGATGGTCTTCCCGCGCCGCGACACGATGTTGAGGCTCAGCACCTCCGCGGGCGACGCGTCGCCGCTGGACAGCATCCCCACAGTCCGCCGCACCGTGTCGGGCCCGACCTGCTGCCCGCCGCCGGCGAGCTGCACCAGTTCGGTGAAGACCCGCTCCGCGAACGCCACATCGGCCGCGGCACCGGTCAGCGTGACCTCGTTGCCGCGCACGTGCACGTCAGCAGCCAGCAGTTCTTCGGCCACCCGCAGGTTCTCGTCCCGGGACCCCAGCAGGCTCAGCTGAGCCGCCTCCGGGATCGGGAATCGAACCTGTGCCTCGGCCGATACCCGATTGTCAGGTCGGGCGGCTCCACCCGTCTCAGTTCCGGCCACGTGGCCTCGGTCCTGCTTTCTGCGCACTTCGCAAGTCAACGTACAGGGACCCCATAGATGCTACTTGTCCCCGACACCCGCTCGCAGCCCGGTTTCAGTGCACCCCGGCCTGCGGCTTCCCGAACAACCCGAGCTGCTCCCCGCCGAGCACATGGGCATGCACATGAAACACCGTCTGCCCGGCGTCAGCATCAGTGTTGAAAACCACCCGATACCCACTGCCGGAGATCCCCTCGATCTCGGCAACCTTCCGCGCCGTCAACAACACAGCGCTCAACAACTCCGGATCCGCCTCCGCCAACTCCCCGACGTTCCGATACCTCTTCCGAGGCACCACGAGCACATGCACCCGCGCCTGCGGATTGATGTCCCGAAACGCAAACGTGGCGTCGTCCTGATACACGACGTCCGCCGGAATCTCCCCAGCAATAATCCGCTCGAACAACGTCTCCGCAGCGCCAGCATCACTCATACGCGACACCCTACAAACCCCCACTCCCCAAGGCGACGAACGCACGCCACGCAACCACCCCACTCGCCAAGGCGACGAACGCACGCCACGCAACCACCGCACCGTGGGGGTCCGGGGGGCTCGGCCCCCCGGGAGTAATGGCGGAACCAGCGGCGGCGAAGGATCGCCGCCAGGCGATACGAAGACGCCGCGGCGCGGTGGAGCCTGGGGGTCGCTCCACCGCCGCCGCGGCTCCGCCGGACCGAGGGGGGAGGTGCCCGGCGGGGTATGGGTTCGCGTACTCAAGGGTAATGCCCGCGTGGGAGCGGGCTGAAACCCTCGTGTTCGCACGTTGCGAAGCAGAGTAGCTGGCGGGGCTGCGGCGCGCCATCACCTGGTGCGGATGTTTAGGGGTTCTGCCGGGTTTCGCGGGTGCCGGGCGGTCAGTGCCAGCGGCCGGTGAGAACGCCTAGTGCGCCTAGTGCGACGGCGGCCGCGGTGGAGGTGCGGAGGACGGTCGGGCCGAGGCGGACCGTGGTGGCTCCGGCTTGTTCGAGGGCGGCGAGTTCGTCGTCGGTGATGCCGCCTTCGGGGCCGACGACGAGGAGGAGGTCGCCGCCGTCGGGGAGGTCGAGGTCGGTGAGTTTGCTGGTGACGCCGGATTCGAGGACGAGCGTCGCGGACATCGTGGCGGCCAGTTGTGCGAGCTCGCGGGTGCCGACTGGTTCGGCGACGGCGGGCACGTGGGCGCGGCGGGCTTGTTTCGCGGCTGAGCGGGCGGTGGCGCGCCAGCGGGCGAGGGCTTTCTCGCCGCGGGGTCCGTCGTCCCAGCGGGCGACGCTGCGGGCGGCGCGCCAGGGCACGATCGCGTCCGCGCCGGCTTCGGTGGCCAGTTCGACGGCCAATTCCCCGCGGTCGCCCTTGGCGAGGGCCTGGGCGACGTGGACGCGCAGCGCGGGCGGTTCTTCTTGCCAGCGCTCGAGAACGGTGAGCGTGACCGAGGCCGCCCGGCCCGCTTCGACGGCGTCCACGGCGCAGCGGGCCATCGCGCCGGCGCCGTCGGAGAGCACGAGCTGCTCCCCCACGCGCAGCCGGCGCACAGTGGCCGCGTGCCGGGCTTCCTCGCCGTCGAGCAGCGCCCGTCCTTCGGCGGGCACCGCCGGGGCGAGGAAGACCGGCAGTGTGGTGTCCGGCACAGTCAGCGGTTCTTCGCGCGGAGCTTGGAGAACAGGCCGCCGTGCTTGCTGCCGTTGGCGGCAAGCGTCGGGACCTCTTCGCCGCGCTGCTGGGCCAGGTCGACGAGCAGGTCGCGCTGGGCCTCGTCGAGCTTGGTCGGCACCACGACGTCGATGTGCACGTGCAGGTCGCCGCGGCCGTCGACGCGGCCGGACGAGCGCAGCCGCGGCATGCCCTTGCCGGTGAGCACCAGTTCGGTGTTGGGCTGGGTGCCGGGCTCGATGTCGAGTTCGTAGTCGCCGTCGACCAGGGTGGCGATCGGGACCGTCGCGCCGAGCGCCGCGGTGGTCATCGGGATGCGGAAGTTGCAGTGCAGGTCGTTGCCCTCGCGGACGAACACCTCGTGCGGGGCCTCGTCGATCTCGACGTAGAGGTCGCCCGCCGGGCCGCCGCCGGGGCCGACCTCGCCCTGGCCGGACAGCCGGATCCGCATGCCGTCGCCGACGCCGGGCGGGATCTTCGCGGTGACGCCGCGCCGCGACCGGATCCGGCCGTCGCCGCCGCACTGGCGGCACGGGTCGGGGATGACCTCGCCGAAGCCGCGGCACACCGGGCACGGGCGCGCGGTGACGACCTGGCCGAGGAACGACCGCTGCACGGACTGGACCTCGCCGGCCCCGCCGCAGGTGTCGCAGGTCTTGGTGCTGGTGCCCTCGGCGGTGCCCGCGCCGCGGCACAGGTCGCAGACGATCGCGGTGTCGACGGTGATCTCGCGGTCGACGCCGGTCGCGCACTCCTCGAGGGTGAGGCCGAGCCGGATCAGCGCGTCGGAGCCGGGCTGCACGCGGCTGCGCGGCCCGCGGCCCCGTCCGCCGCCTCCGCCCGCGGCGCCGAAGAAGGCGTCCATGATGTCGCCGAGCCCGCCGAAGCCCGCGAACGGGTCGCCGCCGCCTCCGCCGCGGCCGCCCCCGTCCATCGGGTCGCCGCCGAGGTCGACGATCTTGCGCTTCTGCGGATCGGAGAGCACCTCGTACGCGGTGGTCACCTCGCCGAAGCGGTGCTGGGCGTCCTCCGACGGGTTCACGTCGGGGTGCAGCTCACGGGCCAGCTTGCGGTACGCGCGCTTGATCTCCTGATCGCTCGCGTTCTTGGCCACCCCGAGGATCCCGTAGTAGTCCCTCGCCACGTTGCTCTGCCTTCTCCTTCGTGTTCCGCCACGTCCCCGGCCTGCCGCCGGTCAGCGGCCGGACAGGATCTGCCCCACGTAGTTGGCGACCGCTCGGACCGCCGCGATCGTGCCGGGGTAGTCCATCCTGGTCGGCCCGACGACGCCCATCCCCCCGAGCAGCATGTCGTCCCGGCCGTAGCCGATGGACACGACCGAGGTGCTGCGCATCTGCTCGTCCTCATTTTCCTCACCGATGAGCACGGTGACCGCACCGGGGTTGCGGGCGGCGGCGAGCAGCTTCAGCACCACCACCTGTTCCTCGAGCGCTTCGAGCACCTGGCGCAGCGACCCGGGGAAGTCCGCGACGTTGCGGGTGAGGTTGCCGGTGCCGCCGAGCACGATCCGCTCTTCCGGGTGCTCGACCAGCGATTCGACCAGTGTGGTGCAGATCCGGGTGAGGTGGTCGCGCAGGTCCGGCGGAGCGGCGTCGGGCAGCTCCGCCACGTTCGCCGCCGCGTCGGCCAGCCGCCGCCCGGCGAGCGCGCCGTTGAGCACGGTGCGCAGCCGCAGCACGGTCTCCTCGGTGACCACGTCGCCGAGGTCGACGGTGCGCTGGTCGACCCGGCCGGAGTCGGTGATCAGCACCAGCATGAGCCGCGCGGGCGTGAGCGGGACCACCTCGAGGTGGCGCGCCACGGTGTTGGTGAGCATCGGGTACTGCACCACCGCGACCTGGCGGGTGAGCTGCGCGAGCAGCCGGACCGACCGGCGCAGCACGTCGTCGAGGTCGGTGCCGGAGTCGAGGAAGCTGGTGATCGCGCGCCGCTCGGCGGCCGACAGCGGCTTGATCTCCGAAAGCCGGTCGACGAACAGCCGGTACCCCTTGTCGGTCGGGATCCGGCCCGCGCTGGTGTGCGGCTGGGCGATGTACCCCTCTTCTTCCAGGGCGGCCATGTCGTTGCGCACGGTGGCACTGGAAACGCCCAGGTTGTGCCGCTCGACGATCGTCTTCGACCCGACCGGCTCCTGGTTCGAGACATAGTCGGCGACGATCGCGCGCAGCACCTCGAAGCGACGCTCGTCCGTGTTCGCCACCGGCACCTCCTTCGCGGTCCTCCTGCTACTCACAACGAGTTTACGGACCCGGCGGTGCCCGGCGCGCCCTCCGGTCCGGGCGAGCGGGAGTAAAAGGCTGGCAAACAATTTTTAATAGCGACGAACCGGGCAACTCGGAACTTCGCTTGCACGGGGAACCGGAACCCGGTTTTCTGCCTCGGAAAGACTATGAACCACTCGATCCGAAAGCAGTGGCCGACATGAACGCACTTTCTCCCGAAATCGCCGAAATCCGGCAGCGGGCCGCGGAGGCCCAGGAACGGCTGAAGCACGTGTCGGCGACCGCGACGAGCCAGGACGGCGCGGTCACCGCGACCGTCAACACCGCCGGTGCGCTGCAGGAACTCCAGTTCGGCTCCCGCGCGGACGAGATGCCGCGCGCCGCCCTCGCGGCCGCTGTCCTGGCCACCGCCCGGCGCGCCCAGGCCCAGGCGGCGCAGCAGCTGACCGCGATCATGGCACCGGTGATCGGCGAGAACAGCGACGCGATGAAATTCCTCGAAGAACAGATCCCGGAACCGGAAGTTCCGGAGGAAACGGCCCCGCCCGCGCCGCCGCAGCCGCAATTTTTCGACGCGCAGGACGATTCCGCGCCTCCCGCCGCTCCGCCGTCCCGTCCCGCGCGCCCGGCCCGCCCGGCACCGGACCCGACGGACGACGACGACTACTACGGCGGCGGCTCGTTCCTGGGGAGGAACTGATGGCAGACGGATACCAGGTCCATCTCGAGGCCCTGCAGCAGCACAAAGGCGACGTGCAGGACATCGCCGCCGGGGTGCACACGGCAGCGCAGGCCGCGGAACAGGGCCAAGCCCTGGGAGACGATTCCTTCGGAATCGTCGGCCTCCCGTTCGCCATGGTGATGCAGGGCTTCACCGGGACCGCGAGCATGTTCATCGGCCTGGTCGCCGGGGCCGCCGACGATATCGCCGATCGGCTGGGCTCGGCCCACGACGCGTACCGCGACCACGAAAAACAGACTGTCGGCACCGTCGACGGACTCGGGAAGGAGCTGCCGGCATGAGCGGGAACCCGCTGGTCGCGACGAGCGAGGCGCCCTCGGGCGCGCTCACCAACATGGGGTCGTCGAGCAATGAGATGGACAATCTCAACGCCCAGACCTCCGGCACCGGGATCTTCAACGACGTCGCCTCGACCATCACCGACGCCCGCGCGGGCGACTGGGGCAACCTGGTCATGGACGGCATCACCGACGGGCTCGACCTGCTCGGCGCCGCGATGGACCCGCTCGGCTCGTTGGCCGCTGCGGGGGTCGGCTGGCTGATCGAGCACATCAGTTTCCTCAAGGAGGGCCTGGACAAGCTCGCCGGCAACCCGGAGGCAGTCACCGCCAAGGCGACGACCTGGCAGAACATCTCCAAGCAGCTCGACGAGAGCGCGACTCAGTACCAGCAGGCCGCCGCCAAGGTGAAACCCGACTTCCAGGGGCAGGGCGGCTCCGCCTACCAGACCACGGCCGCCGGATACGTCGCCACGCTGAAGGGCGCGTCCGCGCAGGCCAAGGGCACCTCGGTCGGCATGACGATCGCGGCCGCGCTCGTCGGGACCGAACGCGGCATCATCCGCGACATGATCTCGTCGTTCGTCGGCGAGCTGATCATCAAGGGACTGGCCGCGCTGGCGTCGTCCTGGTGCACGTTCGGCGGGACCGTGGCCGCGTTCATCGCCGACACGGTGGTCGAGGGCGGGATCCTCGCGGAGAAGATTTCCGGCCGGATCGCGAAGGTCGTGGAGCAGCTCGAGAAGCTCGCGCAGAAAGCGGGCAAGGCGAAGGGCGCGATCGAAGACGCCGCGAACGCACTCCGCAAACTCGGCAAGAACGCGGGCAAGCTGACCGACAAGAGCGTCGACGCGGCGGTTTCCGTCGAGAACAAGGCCAACAAGCTCAAACAGGCCGGTGCGGACTGGGACAAGCTCAGCCGGGCAGAGAAGTGGGAGAAGGCCGGCGAGAAGGCCGAGGACTGGAAGGACGCGACCGGTGCCAAGCTCCCGGACAACCTGTCCAAGTTCGCCGAACCGAACCGCAGCTCCCTCAACCTGTCGAAATGGCAGGAAGCCGACGGCGGCGTGCCCAAGTGGAACACCGCCGACACCACCGGCGTCGTGGCCGAAGGGCGGCGGCAGGAGAACGAGCAGATCGACCGCTCGCATGAGTCCGCCGAGTCGTACGAGAAGGAGCACGCTCGCGAAGAGGGCGGCGAAGGCGGCGGTTCCGAGAGCACCGGCTCCGAGGGCGGCGGCTCCGAGGGCGGTCCTCGATGACAGTGCGCTCCGCTGACCCGGCCGAGGTCGCGACCGCGAACTTGGCCGGGCGGCTGCACCCGTCCCAGCGGTCCCTGCTGGTCGGCGGATGGATCCGGTTCCAGCTCGGACTGGCCGCCGCGCTGATCGTGTTCGCGGTCGTCCTGCCGCTGACCACGAACGTCCTCGACGGGCAGCACCGTGCGGAGACTCTCGGCGCGGCGCCGTTCGTGCTCCTCCTCATCGTGGCCTTGCTGGTCAGCTGCCTCCGCAGCTACCAGAACCTCAGCCGCCCGCTCACCGTCATCACCGGCTGGACCCACAACTTCGAACAGGACGGCCAATCCCACGCCTACCCGATCTGCGTGCGGCACTACTTCGCCCGCACCTCGCAATGGGAGATGAACGCGGGCGGCACCACTTACCGGCTCACCGAACGGCAGTTCGAAGCCCTCCAGCCGAACCGGAACAACACCGTCTGCGTGATCCCGCGCAGCAAGATCGTGGTCAACATCCTTCCGGCGTGAGCGGAGAACAGGTGCGGGAAGAGACTGTTCAGGCGGCCGCCGACCAGGCCAACCGGGAAGGACGCCTGCATCCGTCCCAGCGGACGATGATCCTCAACGCGGGCTTCTCGATGGCGGTCGTGTGGATCATCCTGTTCGTCGCCGCCGCGATCATGGCTCCGATCGGGATCGGAGTGAGCGCCGACC
This sequence comes from Amycolatopsis sp. Poz14, assembly GCF_006704225.1. NCBI lineage: Bacteria > Bacillati > Actinomycetota > Actinomycetes > Pseudonocardiales > Pseudonocardiaceae > Amycolatopsis > Amycolatopsis sp. Poz14. The sequence goes on along the minus strand of NZ_JACLHD010000001.1, from coordinate 3,806,775 downwards.
AGGTGCGGGGCCTGGACCAGTTGCACGCCGACGCCGGTCTGCCGCCGGTGTCGTACTGGTCGCTGAACTGGCAGGTGTATCTGCTGACGGTGTTCTTCCTCGCGCTCGCCGTGTTCCCCGCCCGGCTCATCTGGCGGCGGGTGGCGGAGGTGCGCAGCGGCAAACTCGACGTGGTACCCGGCTGGACGCACGACTACGGGCACGTCACCAAGATCCCGCCGCGCGGGCAGCACCCGATGTACCTCTACGAGATGACCGACCGGATGACGTTCACGTATCTCGTCGTGCACGGCAAGACCTACCGGCTCGATTACGACATGCGGCAGCGAGTGCTCGGCAACCGCACGAACGCCGCGATTCTGACCCCGCGCAGCAAGATTCTGGTCAACGTGGTCGCCGCGTGACCGCGAAAGCCGATCCCGGCGAGGTCGCCGCCGCCGACCCAGCCGGAAGCCTGCACCCGAGTCAACGCGGGGTGGTCTTTGACGCCCTCTTCTGGGCGGTCTGGTGTTCACCGCGGCGGCGCAGCAAGATCGTGGTCAACATCCTTCCGGCGTGAGCGGAGAACAGGTGCGGGAAGAGACTGTGCAGGCGGCCGCCGACCAGGCCAACCGGGAAGGACGCCTGCATCCGTCGCAGCGGAACATGGTGCTGGACGGCAACTTCTGGACGCTCGTCCTGGTGCTGCTCGTCCTCGTCGCGCTGGCGGTCCTGACTCCGATCTGGTTCGGCATCAGCCCCGCCATGATCCAGGCCACCAACAACATCAACGCCTACTTCGGCAAGCCGCTGGTGTCCTACTGGTCGAAGAACGCGTCCCTGTACGTGATGTCGCTCGTCTTCCTGGTGCTCGCGGTGTATCCCGGGCGCGCGATCCGACGGCGGCTGGCGGACTGGCGCGAGGGCAAGGTCACCGTGGTGCCCGGCCTGACGCACGATTTCGGGCACGTGCAGCACCGGCCGTCCGGCGTCCTTCCCCCGATGTACCTGTACGAGATCACGGAACGGATCGCCTTCACCTACCTCGTCGTGAACGGAAAGAGCTACCGGCTCGATCCCGATCTGAAGAGCCGGGTGCTCGGCGGCCGCACCAACGGTGCGATCTTCACCCCGCGCAGCAAATTGCTGGTCAATGTGGTCGCCGCGTGACCGCGAAGGCCGATCCCGGCGAGGTCGCCGCCGCCAATCTCGCCGGGAGACTGCATCCGAGCCAGCGCGGGGAGGCGCTCGGCTGCTTCTTCTGGGCGGTCTGGGTGTTCGTCGCGATCGAGGTGACGATCGCGGTCGTCGCGGTCGCCAAATCCGGCTTCACCGCGTCCGCGTTGGTGGCGGTGGCGGTCGCCCTGGTCGTCCTCGTGCTGGCAGTCCGGTTCGGGCGGCGGCAGTTCGCCGACTGCCGCGCGCCGCTGACGGTCGTGCCCGGGCCGGTGCACGATTTCGGTGCCGGTCCGATCACCGACGACTACCCGGTCGGGGTCAAGCACACCCCGCGCGGTCCGGGAACGATCGAGAAATGGCAGCTCCGCGTGGGCGGCCGCACCCATTCGGTCAATCCGGCCCGTGGCAAACGGCTGGCGGACGAGCGAGTCATCGCGGTGTGCCTGCTCGGGAACAGCGGCACGGTGGCGAGCATCGTCGGCGAAAACGGCGTGTGGTGAGCCCGGGTCACGAATTCTTCGGGAACCCCAGGTTCACCCCCGCGTGCGAGGTGTCCGGCCACCGCGATGTGACCACCTTTGTCCGCGTGAAGAAGTGGAATCCCTCTGGTCCGTAGGCGTGCGTGTCGCCGAACAGGGAGTCCTTCCAGCCGCCGAAGGAGTAGTACCCGACGGGCACCGGGATGGGGACGTTGACGCCTACCATGCCTACCTCGACCTCGTTCTGGAAGCGGCGCGCGGCGCGTCCGTCGCCGGTGAAGATGGCGGTTCCGTTGCCGTACGGGTTGGCATTGATGAGCGCCAGCGCGTCGTCGAAGCTCGTCGTTCGGGCGACGGACAGGACGGGGCCGAAGATTTCGTCGGTGTACACCGCCATACTGGGCGTGACGCGGTCGAAAAGCGTGGGGCCGAGCCAGAATCCGTCGTTCTCTCCGTCTGCCTCCACGCCCCGGCCGTCCATCACGAGTTCCGCGCCTTCGGCCACTCCGGTGTCCACATAGGACGCAACTCGCTCGTGGTGCGCCCTGGTCACCAGCGGGCCCATCTCCGACGACGGTTTGCGGCCGTCCCCGACGCGCAGTTTCCGCATCCGGTCCACTATTTTGGCCACCAGTTCGTCCGCGATCGGCTCGACGGCGACCACTACCGAAACCGCCATGCACCGTTCGCCCGCCGAGCCGAAACCGGCGGACACGGCGGCGTCCGCGGCCAGGTCGAGGTCGGCGTCCGGCAGTACGACCATGTGGTTCTTCGCCCCGCCCAGCGCCTGGACGCGCTTTCCGTGGCTGGTGCCGGTTTCGTAGACGTAGCGGGCGATCGGGGTCGAGCCGACGAAGGAGATCGCCTTGACGTCCGGGTGCGCGAGAAGTCCGTCGACCGCGACTTTGTCGCCCTGCAGCACGTTGAACGCGCCGGACGGCAGGCCCGCTTCGGCAAGAAGCTCCGCGATGAACAGCGCCGCGGACGGGTCCTTCTCGCTCGGTTTGAGCACGACGGTGTTGCCGCACGCCAGCGCGTTCGGCACGAACCAGAGCGGCACCATCGCCGGGAAGTTGAACGGCGAGATCACGCCGACCACGCCGAGCGGCTGCGCGATCGAGTACACGTCGACGCCGGTGGAGGCGTTCTCGCTGAACCCGCCCTTGAGCATTTGCGCCGCGCCGCACGCGTATTCGACGTTCTCGATCGCGCGCGCGACCTCGCCCGCTGCGTCCGATTCGACCTTGCCGTGCTCGCTCGTCACGATCTTCGCCAGCTCGTGTTTGCGCGCCTGGAGCAGCTCCCGGAAGGCGAACAGCACCCGCGTGCGCCCGGCGAGCGACGTGCCCCGCCAGCCCGGCAAGGCAGCGGCCGCGGCGGCTACCGCCTGGTCCACCTCGGCCGGCCCCGCGAAGTCCACCTGCGCGCTGACCTGGCCGGTCGCCGGGTCGTACACGTCGCCGGTGCGTCCGGTGCCGACGACCGGCTTGCCGTCGATCCAATGGCTGATGCGGTCGGTCACGACGTCCGCTCCTTCCGGTCGGGTGCCCCCGAGTCTCCGGGCGAGACAGGCGGGTCCGCCATCGACAACGTGTACGGACTACCCCTCTCCGCCGTACAGTCTGTGCCCTGCCGGCCAGCAAGGGGGACCGATGTACCCGACCGTCGCCGAGGCGCTCGCGTTGCCGGTGCTGCGCCAAGGGTGTCCGCGCGTGGTCGCGGGCAGCACCGGGCTCGAACGGCGGGTGCGCTGGGCGCACGCGGCCGAGGTCGCCGACATCGCGCATCTGCTGCGCGGCGGAGAACTCGTGCTCACCACGGGGGTCGCGCTCCCGGACGACGACGCGACGCTGACCCGGTACGTCGCCGATCTCGCCGAGGTGGGCGTCGCGGGCCTGGTGGTCGAGCTGGTGCGGCACTGGAACGACCGGCTGCCGCGCGCCCTGGTCACGGCGGCTGAGCAGCGCGGATTGCCGCTCGTGACGCTGTCCCGCGAGACGCGCTACGTCGCGGTGACCGAGGCAGTGAATGGGATGATTGTGGACGCGCAGCTCGCCGAACTGCGGGCGGCGGAGCGGGTGCACGAGACGTTCACGTCGCTGACCGTCGCGGGGGCTGAGCCCGCCGCGGTGCTGGCCGAGGTGGCGCGGCTGACCGAGCAGTCGGTCGTGCTCGAGACGCTGGAACACGAAGTCCTCGCCTACGACACGGCAGGCACGGATCCGGGTGAACTGCTGATCGGCTGGCCGGCTCGGTCGCGAGTGGTGCAGGTCGGCGAGCGCACCGGGTACCACTCGGCGGCGGGCTGGCTGGTCACCGTGGTCGGCGCGCGGGGCCACGACTGGGGTCGGCTGGTGCTCGTGTGCGCCGAGCCGCCACCGCATCGGTACCAGGTGGTCGCCGAACGGGCCGCGTCGGCGCTCGCGGTGCACCGGCTCGTCGCGCGCGACTCCGACACCCTCGAACGGCAAGCGCACCGCGCGGTGTTGACCGAGTTGCTGAATTCGCCAGCGCCGACCGCGGAGATCCTCGCGCGCTCTTCTGCGCTCGCCGTGCCGCTGACCGGACGACAGCTGGTCGGCCTGGCGGTACGGCCACGCATCACTGCGACTACGCGCCCGACGCTGTCTACGCCGCCACTGTTGCGCGAGCTGGCCGAAGCGACCGCGCTCGCGACGCGCCGGGCGAAGGTGTCCGCGCTGGTTTCGACGGACGAGACTGCCGTACGCGCGCTTCTCGCGCTCTCACCGGAAGCCAACGCGGACGCCGTCCTTCAGCGCCTAGCCACCGACATCCACGACGCGCGCGCTTCCGCGCCGGCCGCGCTCGGCGTAGGCACGACTGTCACCGGACCCGCTGAGGCACAACGCACTTTGGTCGAAGCCGCACACGTCGCTGCCGCCGCGCTTGACGAGGACGACGGACAACCGTTGCACCGTCTTAAGGACGTTCGCCTACGCGGCCTCCTGCACCTTCTCGCCGACGATGAGCGCGTACACGCCTTCGCCGCACGAGAGCTGGGCCCGCTCCTCGAACGCGACGCTGCGTCGGGCAGTCGCCTCGTCCCCGCGCTGCGGCACTACTGCGCGCACGGCGGCAACAAGTCCGCCGCGGCCGTCGCTGCCCACACCTCGCGGACGGCGTACTACCAGCAACTCGCCCGCATCGAACAGGTGCTGGGAGTGCGACTGGAAGATCCGGAGTCGATGTTGTCGCTGTACGTGGCATTGCTCGCGCACGACCTCGGTGCCGCCACCCGTCCGAGCGAGGAAAACCCACCCGGACGAGGAGCACAGTGATCGGGTTCGCGGTGCCGATATCCCTCGTATGGTGTTCTCTTCCTTCGCTCCGGTCGCAGCGGCCGTGATCGGGTTCGGCGGCCTGGCCGCACCGCACGTCCCGGAGTCCGTGCTGCAGCTGACCGTGCACGAGACCTCCGGGCGCGTCACGAGCGCGTCCCTCACCTGCGACCCCACCGGCGGCACGCACCGCCACCGCGACACCGCCTGCGCGACCCTCACCGCGGTCGACGGCGATTTCGCCCGCATCACCCCGCACCGGCAGAAGTGCACGATGATCTACTCCCCCGTGGACGTCACCGCGCTGGGCAGCTGGCACGGCACCCGGGTCACGTACCGGGCGACGTACCCGAACAAGTGCGCGGCGGACAGCCAGTCGAACGGGGTCTTCGCGCTGTAGATCCTGGCGGGCGGCGATCGGTTCCGGCCGCCCCGGAATCGGTTGCCGCAGCAGGAAATTCGGTGGGACGCCGACACTGTCCTCCGTAGGCTGCGTCGTCGTGATGACCCCGACGACCCTGCGCGAGCTGTACTTCGCGGTGCACGAATACGCCGGCTCGGCAGTGTTCTCCGACGTGCTGTCCCCGTGGCTCGGCGAGCATGCCGCCAGCGCGCGCGAGATGCTGGCTCCGCTGGCGGTCTGCGGAGAATGGCAGCGAACGGAATACGTCTGGGGCGATCTGCTCGAGCAAGCGTATGCGCTCCACCGGATCAGCGATCTCCTGCTGCTGGGCTTCCAGTCCGGCCTCCCGGACGGAGCCGCAACGCCGTGGGCGCACCGATTGCACCTGCCCGACCACGAAGTGCGCGTCACCGCGGACGAGTACGTCGGCTTTTTCTCCGCACTGGGCATGCGACGGATGGAAGTCGCCCGGTTCGATCCGTTTTTCCACGAGATCGCGGCCGTCGACCAGAGCGATGATCCGGACGAGCCCATCGAGCTCGTCGGCGAACAGTGGCCGTGCCTCATGCTCGGCGAACTGCTGTTCGGCCGGGCCGGGGTCGTCGTACGGGCCGGGGAACGGCACGCGACAGCGGGGATCGCGGACCGGTCGGCGCTGGAGGATTCGTTCCTCCGCCGCCATCGGCCGACCAGCGACGGATCGCTCGGCTGGGGGCACAATTCGCAGTGGAAGACCGATTTCCGCCGCGACTACCTGACCGCGGACGCCTACCGGTTCAACGTCGACGCGAACGCGGACATCGACGGGGAAAGCCCGTTCGGAGACGCGGACCTGACCCCGGCGGAGCGCCGCGACCTGGTGCGCCATCGCTGCGCGGTGCGCCGCTCCGAGCACCTGCCGGATGCCGAAAACCCCGACGAGAACCCCCTGGTCGACTGGCGGCTGACGGCGCCACGGAGCTGACCCGTCATTCGCACGGGGCCTGGGCCCGGAGGATCTCCCGGGCCCGGGAACGGCTCAGGTTCCAGGCGGGCCAAGAATCATCGGGCAGCGCACGGGCGATCGGGCGCAGCAGGCACGCCGCGTCGGGACGGCGTTCCGCCACGACCGGGGCCACGTCGGCGGAGAACTGGCGCAGGTAGCGGAGGTCGAGCGGCTTGCCCTGCGCCGCCCGGTCCAGGTTGGCGGTCGTGATCGCCGATTCCGGGTTCGCCGCGGCCAATCCCAGCAGCGCCAGCGCAGCGGTCGCGATCGCCGCGCGGGGCAGCCAGTTCGCGCGAAGTGTGCCCAGCGTCGCCCCGATCAGGACGAACACCACGCCCAGCCAGATCTCGCACACCTCCACCAGCAGCCGCAGCACGGTGAATCCGTAGGCCTGCTGGTAGGTCCACATGCGACTCAATGCGGACAGCACCACGACCAGGCTCAGCACGGTCAGCGCGCCGAGCAGTGCCCGCAACACCGTCCGGTCGGCGCGGGTGGCTTTCGGGGCCCAGCGCAGGGCCGCGGCGACGATGCCGAGGGTCAGCACGGTGCAGGCGCAGAGTTGCCAGAAACCGCCGCGTGCGTAGTCCGCCGAGGTGAGGCCGTCGGTGCGGAGGACGTAGTCCGTGCCACCGAAAAGGGCCGCCGCTTGCACGCCGACGTACGCGGTGAACAGCACCGACAAGGTGCCCAGCGAGGACGTCCAGGACAGCCGGTCGCCGACTGTGGTCGTCCGGTTTTCCCTTGCGGGCAAGGGATCCGCGGCGATCAGGAAGACGGCTGCCATCGCCGCGAAGCCCACTCCGAACACCAGCGCGGCTTGGACGGCCGAACCGGGACGCACCTCCGGGACGAGGCCGCTCACGAACTCCGCGAAGCGAGGGTCCGAGGTGATCAGCAACGGCAAGAACACCACCAGGACCAGCCCGGACAGCAGAACCGCGCCGAGGGCCCGCCCCTGTCGCCGACCGGACCGGGGACTCCGGCGCAGCAGCCACGGCACCGCGCGGAACGCTTCGAGCGGGACGGCGAGCACGTCGTAGGTCGTGCCGTGCACAGTCCGCTTCCCCACGACGGCAAGCGACGCCGCGACTGCCGCCGCGAGCCCGCACAAGACGAACAACCATTCGGCCGCGCGCAGGGCTCCCACCGCAAGCAGCGCGATCGCCAGCAGTGCCCAACCTGCCTGCCCCCAACGCCTCGCTTTTCCTTCTCCTGCCCCGGACAGCCGCGCGCACGCCAAGAGCACCACGGCCGCGACCAGCAACGCCAGCACCCAGCCGATGCCGGGCCGGTCCACCGGCACGACGACCGCCGCCACGACCGCGACCGTCAGCGCGGCCACCTTCGCCCCGACGGGGACCCCGGCTTCGGCCCGCTCGAACAACGGCCTCGGCCCCGGCTGCCGGACGATGCGCACCACCCACGGCGGAACGGCATGCGCGGGGTGATTCTGGACCTGCTCGGACATGGAACCTCTCTTCGCGATAGCAAATTTCAGTGTGTGCGGCGGGCGCGGATTCTCACCTGCCGATAGGCGCGCGCCTCGGCGGTACGTGAGGGGAACCCTGCGGGAATCAGATTCCGTGCGGGGAACCCTCACGCACCTCAGCGGAAGTGCGGCCCGCAGCTCAAGCGGGCAGAGTCACCCGGATCCGGCATCCGGGCCCGCCGCCAGCAGCAAGACCTCCGCCAGGCACCGGATCGACCACTGCGACGGTCCCCCCGTGCAGTTCCACCACCCACCGCGCGATCGCCAAGCCCAGCCCGGTCCCGCCGCCGCCAGCGCGTTCTCCCCGGGTGAACCGTTCGAACACCCGTTCCCGGTCGGCTTCCGGAATCCCCGGCCCCTGGTCGTGCACCTCGATCCGCGCCTCCCCGGGCTCGACCCGCGCCAGCACCGCCACCTCTCCCCCGGCCGGGCCGTGCCGCGCGGCGTTCTCCAGCAGGTTCAGCACCACCTGGTAGATCCGTTCCCGGTCGGCGGGCACCGTCGCGCCGGACGGGGTCACCGAGATCGCGAACCGGACGCCCCGGCCTGCCGCCGCGGCCATGGCTTCCGCCTCCGCGGCGACCTCGGCGAGCAGGTCTTCGAGATCGACCTGCGAACGGTCCAGCGGCAGCGTTCCGGCGTCGATCTGCGACAGGTCCAGCAGTTCGGTGACCAGCCGCCCCAGGCGTTCGGTCTGGTGCAACGCCGTGCGGAGCGTCGCGGGATCCGGCGAAGCGACGCCGTCCACGAGGTTCTCCAGCACGGCGTTCAGCGCGGTGATCGGCGTCCGGAGTTCGTGCGACACGTTCGCGACCAGTTCGCGGCGCTGCCGGTCCGCGGTGGACAGGTCGGCGGCCATCTGGTTGAACGCCGCGGCCAGCGAGCCGACCTCGTCGCGGGCGGTGGCGCGGATCCGGCGGGTGTAATCGCCTTTCGCCATCGCCCGCGCGGCCGCTGTCATCTCGCGCAGCGGCCTGGTCATGCCGTGCGCCAGGATCTGCGACGTCAGCAGCGCGATCACCACCGCGGTCACCGTCGTCCGCGGCGGCAGCCAGCCGATCTGGTAGCGGAAGAACGCGAACGCGATCCCGCCGGACGCGACCATCAGGATCGCCAGTTTCAGCTTGATCGACCGGATCCGGTCCAGCGGTCTCGGCAGGAAATCGACGGCCTTCGCGACAAACGGCTTCACGCGGGGACCTCCAGCGCGTACCCGACCCCGTGCACCGTCCGGATCAGGTCGGCCCCGAGCTTCCGCCGCAGCGCCTTGATGTGGCTGTCCACCGCCCGGGTGCCGGCTCCGGTCGCCTGCACGTCCCAGTCCCACACCTCGCTCAGCAGCCGTTCCCTCGGCTGCACCGCGCGCGGACGGCGCGCGAAATGCACCAGGAGATCGAATTCGATCGGCGTCAGCTGGGCGGGTTCGCCCCCTCGGCGAACCCGCCGTTCCGCGATGTCGATCTCCAGATCCCCCAGCACGATCCGTTCCTCCGCCGCCGCCGAGGACCGCTCCACCCGCCGCAGCAGCGCCTGGATCCGCGCGGACAGCACGCGCATCGAGAACGGCTTCGTGAGGTAGTCGTCCGCGCCGACGCCGAGCCCCACCAGCAGGTCGGTCTCGTCGGCGCGCGCGGTGAGCATGAGCACCGGCACCGGACGGCGCGCCTGGATCCGGCGGCACACCTCGAGACCGTCGAAACCGGGCAGCATCACGTCGAGAACCACCAGGTCGGGACTGGTCGCCGCCTCCGCGTCGACCGCCGCGGGGCCGTCGTGCGCGACCGTCACGGAGAACCCTTCCGCGCTCAGCCGGGCATCGATCGACGCGGCGATGGTGAGGTCGTCCTCGACGACCAGCACCCGTCTTCCCCCGTTGTCCATGCCGCCGACTTTAAGCAATCACCGTGGAGGCCATCCGGGTGAGATGTGGAGATCCGGTGGAGATGTTTCCGCCGTTTTGCCCGGACGTCACGAGCGGGTTGTGACGTACGTCATGCATCCCGGCGCGGTTCGGCGCAATCGACAGACTGCGCCAAGGGCGGCCGAACAGTGAACAGTCTGTCTCTGCCCCCGGCCCCCGCCCGGCGCGCAGGATTCCGCAATGGAGCCGACGACACGTGAGCACAGCCGGGTGGACCTCGGCGACGTGCGGGCGCTGCGAGGCAGCCGGTTCTTCAACGACGAACTGGCTCCGGTCCCGGTCGAGAAGCGGACCTGGACGACCTACAACTATTTCGCGCTCTGGATGGGGATGGCTCATAACATCCCTTCTTATGCGCTGGCCGCGTCGCTCATCGCGCTCGGCATGAACTGGCTGCAGGCGCTGATCACGATCACCATCGGCAACCTGATCGTGCTCGCGCCGATGCTGCTCAACAGCCACGCCGGCACCAAATACGGCATCCCGTTCCCGGTGTTCGCCCGCGCGTTCTACGGCCTGCGCGGCGCGAACCTCGCCGCGCTGCTGCGCGCGTTCATCGCCTGCGGCTGGTTCGGCATCCAGACCTGGGTGGGCGGCGAGGCGATCTACGTGATCGTCGGGCGGCTCGCCGGGTCCGGCTGGCGCGATTCGGCGGTGATCGCCGGGCAGCACTGGACGATGTGGCTGTCGTTCGCGGTGTTCTGGCTGCTGCAGATGCTGATCATCTGGCGCGGCATGGAGGCGGTCCGCAAGTTCGAGAACTGGACCGCGCCGCTGGTGTCGGTCGGGTTCCTGATCCTGCTCGGCTACGTGCTGGTGAAGGCGGGCGGGCTCGGCCCGATCCTGCACGACAGCGGGAAGCTCGGCTGGGGGCCGGGATTCTGGAAGGTGTTCGCGCCGTCGCTGATGGCGATGATCGCGTTCTGGTCGACGCTGTCGCTGAACATGCCGGACTTCACCCGCTTCGGCGGCAGCCAGCGCAAGCAGATGCGCGGCCAGATCCTCGGGCTGCCGACGACGATGACGTTCATCGCGATCGTCGCCATCCTCACCACGTCCGGCGGGCACGTGCTCTACGGGCAGGACATCTGGGACCCGGCGCAGCTGGCGGACAAGTTCTCCAGCCCGGTCGTGGTGGTCGTCGCGCTGGTCGCGCTGGTGCTGGCGACGATCTCGGCCAACCTGGCGGCGAACGTCGTCAGCCCGTCCTACGATTTCTCCAACGCCTTCCCGAAGCGGATCACCTTCGCGCTCGGCGGCCTGATCACCGGCGTGATCGGCGTCCTGATCCAGCCGTGGCGGCTCTACTCCGACCCGGACATCTACATTTTCGCCTGGCTCGGCTTCTACGGCGGCCTGCTCGGCGCGGTCGCCGGGGTGCTCGTCGCCGGATACTGGGTCGTGAAACGGACCCGGCTGAAGCTGGCCGACCTGTACCTGCCGAGCGGGCAGTACTGGTTCACCGCGGGCTGGCACTGGCGCGCGCTCGTCGCGACGCTGATCGGCGCGGTGCTCGCGGTCGGCGGGGCCTACGGCGGTCCGTTCCCGGCGGACGGGCTCATTCCGTTCCTGAAACCTTTGTACGACTACAACTGGGCAATGGGATTTGTCGGCGCCTTCGTCGCCTACATCCTGTTCAGCCTTCCTTTGAACGCGCACCGGAACGAGGAGGAAACCAGTGTCTGACACGGTCCGAGCCGGCTTGATCCAGCAGCGGTGGACAGGCGACAAGGAGTCGATGATCGCGAACGCGGTCGACGCCATCGGCAAGGCGGCTTCGCAAGGCGCACAGGTGGTGTGCTTGCAGGAACTGTTCTACGGCCCGTATTTCTGCCAGGTGCAGGACGCGGATTTCTATTCCTACACCGAAGCGATCCCGGACGGCCCCACCACGAAGCTCATGCAGGAGGTCGCCGAGCGGCACGGCGTGGTGCTCGTGGTGCCGATGTACGAACAGGAACAGCCGGGCGTCTACTACAACACCGCGGCGGTGATCGACGCCGACGGGAAATACCTCGGAATGCACCGCAAGAACCACATTCCGCAGGTGAAGGGCTTCTGGGAGAAGTTCTACTTCAAGCCGGGCAACCTCGGCTACCCGGTCTTCGACACCGCGGTCGGCCGGATCGGCGTGTACATCTGCTACGAACGGCACTTCCCCGAAGGCTGGCGCGCGCTCGGGCTGGCCGGGGCGCAGATCGTGTTCAACCCGTCGGCGACGAGCCGCGGCCTGTCGGAGTACCTGTGGCGGCTGGAGCAGCCGGCGGCCGCGGTGGCGAACGAGTACTACGTGGGCACGATCAACCGGGTCGGCGTGGAACCGCTGGGCGACAACGACTTCTACGGCCAGTCGTACTTTGTGGACCCACGAGGCCAGCTCGTCGGCGAGGCGGCTTCGGACACCGAGGAGGAGATCGTGGTCCGCGACCTCGACATGGGCCGGCTCGCCGAGGTCCGCGATCTGTGGCAGTTCTACCGCGACCGCCGCCCGGACAGCTACGGCCCGCTCGCGGAGGCCTGATGACTACCCTCATCCAAGGCGGGCAAGTCGTTTCGCCGTCCGGCGCGGTCGCCGCCGACGTGCTGGTGGACGGCGAAACCATCGCGGCGGTCGGCGCACCCGGCACGCTGACCGGCGACGAAACGATCGACGCGACCGGCAAGTACGTGCTGCCCGGCGGGATCGACGCGCACACGCACATGGAAATGCCGTTCGGCGGCACGCATTCGGCCGATTCCTTCGAGACCGGCACCATCGCCGCCGCGTGGGGCGGGACCACGACGATCATCGACTTCGCCGTGCAGGCCAAAGGCACGTCCCTGCTGTCCACACTGGACAAATGGCATGCCAAAGCGGACGGCAACTGCGCGATCGACTACGGGTTCCACATGATCGTGTCGGACGTCAACGACTCCTCGCTCAAGGAAATGCGGGCGTGCGTCGACGGCGGGGTCGGCAGTTTCAAGATGTTCATGGCCTACCCCGGCGTTTTCTATTCCACCGACGGGGAAATCCTGCGCGCCATGCAGCAGGCGCGCGAGATCGGCGCGACGATCATGATGCACGCGGAAAACGGCATCGCGATCGACGAACTGGCCGCGCAGGCGGTCGCCGCCGGGCACACCGACCCGGTGCAGCACGGCCTGACCCGGCCGCCCGAACTGGAAGGCGAGGCGACCTCGCGAGCGATCCGGCTCGCCCAAGTGACCGGATCCCCGCTGTACATCGTGCATTTGTCGGCCGCACAGGCGCTCGCCGCGGTCGCCGAGGCGCGGGACAACGGGCAGAACGTCTTCGCCGAAACCTGTCCGCAGTATCTCTATCTGTCCATTGAGGACCTGGCGAAACCCGATTTCGAGGGCGCCAAGTTCGTCGCTTCGCCGCCGCTGCGGGAGAAATCGCACCAGGCGGACCTGTGGCGCGGGCTGCGCACGAACGACCTCTCCGTGGTGTCCACGGACCATTGCCCGTTCTGCTTCAAGGACCAGAAAGAGCTGGGGCGCGGCGATTTCCGGGCGATCCCGAACGGGATGCCGGGCGTCGAACACCGGATGGACCTGCTGCACCAGGGTGTCGTCGCGGGCGAGATCTCGCTGGGCCGCTGGGTCGAGACGTGCTCGGCGACGCCCGCGCGGATGTTCGGGCTGTACCCGCGCAAGGGCGTGATCGCGGCGGGTTCGGACGCGGACATCGTGGTGTACGACCCTTCCGCGCCGCAGACGCTGTCCGCGGCGACCCATCACATGAACGTGGACTACTCGGCGTACGAAGGGTTTTCGCTCACCGGGAAGGTCCACACTGTCCTGTCGCGCGGTCGTGTCGTGGTCTCTCCGGACGGTTTCCACGGGAGCCCCGGGCACGGAAAGTTCTTGTCCCGTGAACTCAATCAGTATCTGAATTGAGGGCCCCCTGATGGATTTCGGGATCGTGCTGCAGACCGACCCGCCCGCGGCGGAGGTCGTGCGGATGATGAAGGCCGCCGAGGACGCCGGGTTCCGGTACGGCTGGACGTTCGACTCGTGCGTGCTGTGGCAGGAACCGTTCGTGATCTACTCGCGGATCCTCGAAGCGACGTCCGCGCTGGTCGTGGGCCCGATGGTGACCAGCCCGGGCACGCGGGACTGGTCGGTGATGGCGTCGACCTTCGCGACGCTCAACGACATGTTCGGCAACCGCACGGTGTGCGGCATCGGCCGCGGCGACTCCGCGCACCGGGTGGTCGGCCGCCCGCCGTCCACTTTGGCCACCGTGCGGGAATGCATGCGCGTGGTGAAGGATCTCGCCGAGGGCCGCGAGGTCACGATGAACGACACCGCGGTCCGGATCCCGTGGATTCGCGGCGGACGGCTGGAAATGTGGATGGCCGGGTACGGCCCGAAGGCGTTGCGGACCGTCGGCGAACACGCGGACGGTTTCATCCTGCAATGCGCCGACCCGGCCATCGCCCGCTGGACCATCGGTGCGGTCCGGGACGCCGCCCGGGCGGCCGGGCGCGATCCGGGCGGGATCACGATCTGCGTCGCGGCCCCGGCGTACGTCGGCGAAGACCTGGCGCACCAACGGGAACAGCTCCGCTGGTTCGGCGGAATGGTCGGCAACCACGTCGCGGACCTGGTCGCCCGGTACGGCTCGTCCGGCCCGGTGCCGCACGAGCTGACCGACTACATCCGCGAGCGCGAAGGCTACGACTACTCCCACCACGGCCGCGCCGGAAACCCGTCGACCGCGTTCGTGCCGGACGAGATCGTCGACCGGTTCTGCCTGCTCGGCCCGGCCTCGGCGCACATCGCGCGGCTGGAGGAACTGGCGGAGCTGGGGGTGGACCAGTTCGCGCTGTACCTGATGCACGACGAGCGGGAGGAGACGATGGCCGCGTACGGGGCGCAGGTGATCCCTAAGCTGACCGCCTGATCAGTCCAGCATCGCCTGGTACACCAACTGCCGCAGCTGCTGCCGGATCGGATGGGTCGACGACGGCAGCAGCTGCGTGTAGAACGCCACCGTCAGGTCCTCGTCCGGATCCACCCAGAACGCCGTCGACGCGGCCCCGCCCCACGCGTATTCGCCGGGCGTGGCAAGGGTTTTCGCCTTCACCGAGTCGATCAGGACCGAGAAGCCCAGCCCGAAGCCGTACCCGTCGAAGGGCATCTCCGCGAACAGCGGACGGCCGTATGCCTCCAGGTCCACATGGCCCGGCAGGTGGTTGGCCGTCATCAGGTCGACCGTGCGCGGGCTCAGCACCCGCACGCCGTCGAGTTCGCCGCGGCGCAGCAGCATCTGCGTGAAGCGGTGGTAGTCCGCCGCCGTCGAGACCAGGCCGCCGCCGCCCGAAAGGCATGCCGGACGCGACGTGCCCACCGCGCCGAAGGCGTCGTTGCGGACCAGCTTCTTCGTCCCCGGCGCGGGCAGGTACAACGCCGCCAGCCGGTCGGTGTCCGAAGTCCAGAACCCGGTGTCTTCCATGCCCAGCGGGCCGAAGATCCGCTCGGCGAACACCTCGTCGAGCGGCTTCCCCGCGAGCACCTCGACCAAGCGGCCGAGGACGTCGCTCGCCACCGAGTAGTTCCATTCCGCGCCCGGCTGGAACACGAGCGGGAACCGCGCCCACGCCTGGGTGCATTCCGCCAGGTCCAGCCCGGGCGGCGTGCCCCATTCGTACCCGCCTGCCCGGTAGACCGCGTCGACCGGGTGCGTGTGGTGGAAGCCGTAGGTGAGGCCCGCGGTGTGCGAAAGCAGGTGCCACAACCGGATCGGTTCGGTCGCCGGCTCGGTGACCGGAGCCAGCGCCGAACCTTTCGCGTACACCCGCGGCTCGGCGAATTCGGGCAGCCACCGGGAAATCGGGTCGGTGAGGTCGATCAGGCCCTCCTCGACGAACGTCATCGCCGCCACCGAGGTGACCGGCTTCGTCATCGAGAAGATCCGCCAGATCGTGTCGGTCTCGACCGGGACGCCCGCCTCGACGTCGCGCGAGCCGTGCGACGCGACGTGCACGATCCGGCCGTGCCTGCTCACCACCGCGAGGAAGCCCGGCAGCAAACCGTCGTCGACGTACCGGGCGAAATGCCGGTCGATCCGCTGCAGTCGTGCCCCGTCGAAACCCGCGTCGGCCGGATCGGCCTCCACCTTCACCTCGGTCGCCATGGCGGCGACCTTACGCCGGACTGGCCGCTTTCCGCTCCGCCGCCTTTTCCTCGCGCCAGGCCTCGTCGTTCTTGCCCTCGCGCCAGTATCCGGACAGCGACACCGCGTCCCGCGCGACGCCGCGCTCGTCGAACAGGTACCGCCGCAGCTCCCGCACGAACCCGGCCTCGCCGTGGAC
Organism: Amycolatopsis sp. Poz14; assembly: GCF_006704225.1. Lineage (NCBI taxonomy): Bacteria > Bacillati > Actinomycetota > Actinomycetes > Pseudonocardiales > Pseudonocardiaceae > Amycolatopsis > Amycolatopsis sp. Poz14. The sequence continues at coordinate 3,790,715 of NZ_JACLHD010000001.1, read as the reverse complement.
GAACGCGTGCACGTCCTCGTCCGGCCACGGCAGCGCCTTCACCGCGGCGACCAGATCGTCGGACGCCGAGCGGTGCAGCCACGTGACCTGCGCGTCGGCCTTGGTCGCGAGCGGCTGGTGCTCCGATTTGTCCGCCACGAGCAGGAACACGTGCGCCCGCGCCCCCGCCGGCAGCGCCTCCAGCGCGGCGGCGATGGCGGGCACCGCCGATTCGTCGCCCACCAGCAGATGCCAGCCGGCGTCGGCGCGCGGCGCGTACGCCCCGCCCGGACCGGCCAGCAGCAGCTCGTCGCCCGGCTGTGCGCGCTGCGCCCACGGCCCGGCGAGCCCCTCGTCGCCGTGCACGACGAAGTCGAGCACCAGTTCGCCCGCGGCCTCGTCGTACGAGCGGACGGTGTACGTGCGCAGCCGCGGAGCGTGCTCGCGCGGCAGTTCTTCGCGGATCCGGTTCAGGTCGAACGGCTCCGGATACTCCACCCCGGCCACCTTGAAGATCACCTTCACGTACGCGTCGGTGAACTCGTTCGGGCGGAAATCCTTGAGCCCCTCGCCGCCGGCCACGATCCGGATCATGTGCGGCGTGAGGTGCTCCTTGCGCAGCACCTCCAGCCGCACCGCGGTCCTCCCCTTGCGCGCCGGACCTTCGGCCATCGAACACCCCTGTTTCAGTAAGGTTTACCTAAGTCGCGGCTCCCACGGTACGCGCCTTCACCCGTTCCGCCCAGTGCCGCCGTCCCCGAGTCCGGCGAGCGTCGCCCGGAAGCCCGCCCTGACCCGGCCCCGATACCCGGCGAAGAACCGGTTCGCCAGCAGCACCGCCCACCACTGCCCGGTCGCGGCGTTCCGGACGCGGTGCGTGACGCGGGCTCCGGCCGGGTCGTCGGCGACCTCGTACTCGCCGCGGTACCACCAGCCGCCTTGCGCGGCCAGGAACCGGCGATCGCGATCCGCTTCCAGCTTCATCGAGCGGTCCGCCGCGGTCAACCGCTTTTCCAGCCGCGCGAACACCTCCGCGGGCGCGGCCGAGACGACTCCGGAGACCTCGACGATCGTTCTCACGCTTCCCACGGCTTCGACACCCGGGTGTTCTGGAACGCGGTGATCCGCCACCCGTCGTCGCCCCGCACCAGGACGTAGGTCAGCGTGCTTTCACGGCCTTCCGCCGCCGGGTCGTCGCCTCCGGTCAGCGACGAACCGCCGCCGGTCACGATGACCGCGACGTCGTCCCGCAGGAAACGCACCCGCGGTTCGCCGAACCCGGTGAGCTTCGAGCCTTTCAGCGGCCCTTGGAACAGCTCCCGGTGCGAGTCCGCGATCGCCTGGCGGCCCTCGGACCGGAACCCGAAGAACGTCACGTAATCGGCGTCTTCGGTGAACAGGTTCCCGTAGGCGGTGGCGTCGCCGCTGTTCCACGCGTCGGCGAGGCGGGTGAGGACGGACAGGACTTCTTCGCGCTGCGACATGCTTATACTCCTTAACGAACGTCGTTCGTGTACGAGGTCCAGTTGTACTCACGAACACCGTTCGCGTCAAGCGCGGAGGTCGTCTAGGCTTCGGGAATGACCGCACCGCCCCCGCCCTGGCGCCGGACGCCGAGCCCGCGCCGGCGCGCCGCGAAGCAGATGCTGTCGCAGGAACTGATCGTGAAAACCGCGCTCGAAATCCTCGCCGCCGAGGGCATCGACGCCGTCTCGATGCGCCGGGTCGCGCAGCAGCTGGAGACCGGGCCCGCGTCGCTTTACGCGTACGTGGCCAACAAAGAGGAACTGGACGAGCTGATGCTCGACGCGGCGCTGAGCGAGGTGCCGTGCCCGGAACCGGATCCGCAGCGGTGGACCGAACAGGTCAAAGAGCAGGTGCGGCACCAGATCCGGGCGATGATGGCGTATCCGGGCATCGCGAAGGTCGCGTGGCAGACGCCGATCCCGGTGACCCCGAATTCGTTGCGGCAGGGCGAAATCATGCTTCAGCTGCTGCGCGCGGGCGGCCTGGATCTGCGGCAGGCGGTGTTCGCCGGCGACGCGTTGAGCACGTACACCAAGGCATTCGCCTACGAAGCGAGCGGCTGGACGTTCGGCGATTACGACCCGGAGAAAATGAGCGAACGCGAGCGGCAGATGGCCGACTACATGCGGTCGCTGCCCGCGAGCGCGTTCCCGAACCTGTTGCAGGCCGGGGAATTCTTCACCGCGGACACCAGCCAGGCCCGGCTCGAATTCGCCTTGGAGGCGTTCGTGGCCGGGCTGGCGGCGATGGTCAGAAAGTGAGCACGATCTTTCCGCGCGCGTGTCCCTGTTCCAGCTCGCGGTAGGCGGCTTGGACCTCCGCGAGCGGATACGTCGCGGCGATCGGGACCTCGAGCAATCCCTTGTCCGCCAAGGCAACGAGGTCGCGCATGACCTCGGCGCTCGCGCCGGCGATGTTGCCCTCGGTCTTCACCCGGTACTTCTCAGCGGCGTCGAAGTCGACCACCGTGTCGATCCGGCCGGGGTAGACGCCGAGCCGCAAGGCCAGTTCGACGTAGCCGTCGCCGTAGGTGTCGATGAACGCGTCCACCCGGTCGCCAGTCAGCTCGCGGAGCCGCTCTTCGAGCCCTTCGCCGTACGCGATCGGGACGATCTCGTGCTCGCGCAACCACTCGTGGTTCGCTTCGCCGGCAATGCCGATGACGGTCGCGCCGGTGAGCTTCGCCAGTTGCACGGCGAGCGAGCCGACCCCTCCGGCGGCTCCGGACACGACGATCGTCTCGCCCTCGCGCGGGCACACCGCGCCGACCGCGGCGTACGCGGTCGTTCCGGCCACGAACAAGCCGCCCGCGACCTCCCACGGCAGCCCGTCCGGCTTCGGGACGAGATGCTCCGCCGGGACGAGCACGTACTCGGCGTGGCTGGAGCGGGTGTGCACGAAGCCGACGACCTCGTCCCCCACCTGGATTTCTTCGACGTCCGGGCCCAGTTCGGCCACCACTCCGGCCAGGTCGCTGCCCTGCCCGGACGGGAAGGTGGACGGCCAGCGCTCGGCCAGCGCACCCACCCGGATCTTCGTTTCCCCCGGATTGATCCCCGCGGCCCGGACCCGCACGAGCACCTGTCCGGATTCCGGCACCGGCCGGGGCACTTCGGCCAGCTGCAGCACTTCGATCCCGCCGTGTTCGCCGTATCTGACCGCCTGCGGCATACGCGTCTCCCTCGCTCGTATGGTTAGTCCAACAAACGATCGGACGAATTTATGCCCGGCGGGCGGAAATTCAGCCGGCGAGCCTCCGGACCACGGCATCCGCGAGCAGGCGGCCGCGATCCGTGAGCACCGCGCGACCCCGACTGTCCAATTCGGACTGTTCGAGCAAGCCCTCCGCGGCGGCCGCCCGGGCCTCCTTCGCTCCGGCCTCGTCGAGCGCGGACAGCGCCAGCCCGTCGGAGATCCGAAGCTCCAGCATGATCCGCTCCAGGTGCTGGTCCTCCGGAGTGAGCACCTCGCGGTCGGCTTCCGGGCTCTGTCCTTCCGCGAGGAGGCTGGAGTACTTGGCGGGATGCTTGACGTTCCACCACCGCACGCCGCCGACGTGACTGTGCGCGCCCGGCCCGGCGCCCCACCAGTCGCCGCCCTGCCAGTAGCCGAGGTTGTGGCGGCACCGCGCCGCCTCGCCGGTCGCCCAGTTCGACACCTCGTACCAGGTCAGGCCCGCGCCGGCGAGGACGGAGTCGATCATCTCGTAGTAGCTGGCCAGCGTGTCGTCGTCCGGTGCGGGCAGCTCGCCGCGCCGCACCCGGCGGGCCAGCGCCGTGCCGTCCTCCACGATGAGCGCGTACGCCGACACGTGGTCGACGCCCGCCGAAAGCACCGCGTCGAGCGACGCGCGCAGGTCTTCGACGCGCTCCCCCGGCGTGCCGTAAATAAGGTCGAGATTCACGTGCTCGAACCCGGCGGCCCGGGCCTCGCGCGCGGCGTCGACCGGACGGCCGGGCGTGTGCACGCGGTCGAGCACCTTCAGCACGTGCCGGGCGGCGGACTGCATGCCCAGCGAAACCCGGGTGTAACCCGCGTCACGGATGCCCGCGAAGAACTCGGGCGAAGTGGACTCCGGGTTCGATTCGGTCGTCACCTCCGCGCCCGGCGCGAGCCCGAACACCGACCGGACGCCGTCGAGCACCTCGGCCAGCCCGTCCGCGCCGAGCATGGACGGGGTCCCGCCGCCGACGAACACCGTCTCTGCCTGCGGTGCGTTGCCGAGGATTTCCGCACCGAGCTCCAGCTCGCGGCGCAGCGCGTCCAGCCACGACCGCGGCGAGGCGGCGGAGCCGAGTTCGCCCGCGGTGTAGGTGTTGAAGTCGCAGTAGCCGCAGCGGGTCGCGCAGAACGGCACGTGGACGTACACGCCGAACGGACGGGTGCCGAGGCCCGCGAGCGCGGTCTCGGGCAGTCCGGCGGAAGGACGGTGGGTGTCGGGAACAGGCACGACGTCCATTCTCCCCCGCCGCGCCCGGGTCCCCGCGCACCCCTGCGCCACCCGGCGGAAAGTTCGGCCGCCGAACGATGCAACGCCGGGCGCGCGCTCCGCCGCCAAGCCGCCGATACCGTCCCACTAGGAGTCCGAAAGACGGGAAAGACCTGGCAGATCGCCCGCCCCATGCACATCCGGGACGGTTTCGCACCGCTGGAGTGAGCCTTCTCCCACGATCCGGACGCCCTTGGACGACGTTCGGCCCGCGTGGCAATCTGAGCCGGTGAGTCCTGCCGGTGTCCTTCTCGTGGCGCGCCGCCACGTCGACCTTCTCCGGGTCGCGAGCGCGCTCTGCCGGCCTGTTCGCTGACTCCCGCGCCAAGCCTGCCCAGCCCACCACCTGGACCACCGGCCCGCTGCCGCCCGCGCCGACGCCGCGGCGGAGCCGCCTCGACAACCCCGCCCGGAGGATCTCCATGTCCGCACCCCCGCGTGAAACGCCCGCGAAGGGCCGCACGCCTCGGACGCGCCAGAAGCGCGGCGAGGGCCAGTGGGCGCTCGGCTACCGGGAGCCGCTGAACCCGAACGAGCAGTCGAAGAAGGACGACAACCCGCTCAACGTCCGCGCGCGGATCGAGAACATCTACGCGCACCGGGGCTTCGACGCGATCGACCCGGGCGACCTGCGCGGCCGGTTCCGCTGGTTCGGCCTCTACACCCAGCGCAAGCCGGGCATCGACGGCGGCCGCACCGCGCAGCTGGAGCCGGAGGAGCTGGAAGACAAGTACCTGATGATGCGCGTCCGCACCGACGGCGGCGCGCTCACCACCGAGCAGCTGCGCGTGCTCGGCGAGCTGTCGCAGAAGCACGCGCGCGACACCGCGGACATCACCGACCGGCAGAACATCCAGTACCACTGGATCGGGATCGAGGACGTGCCCGCGATCTGGTCGCGGCTCGAGTCGGTCGGCCTGACCACCACCGAGGCCTGCGGCGACAGCCCGCGCGGCATGCTCGGTTCGCCGGTCGCCGGGATCGCCGAGGACGAGGTGCTCGACGCCTCGCCCGCGCTCGAGGAGATCCGCCGCCGCTACATCGGCGACCCGCGGTTTTCGAACCTGCCGCGGAAGTTCAAGACCGCGATCTCCGGGCTGCCGGACATCGTGCACGAGATCAACGACATCTCCTTCGTCGGCGTCGACCACCCCGAGCACGGCCCCGGCCTCGACCTGTGGGTCGGCGGCGGGCTGTCCACGAACCCGATGCTCGCCCAGCGGCTCGGCGTGTGGGTCCCGCTGGACGAGGCGGCCGACGTCTGGGAAGGCGTCGTCTCCATCTTCCGCGACTACGGCTACCGGCGGCTCCGTTCGCGGGCGCGGCTGAAGTTCCTGGTCAAGGACTGGGGTCCGGAAAAATTCCGGGAAGTTCTCGAAACGCAGTACCTGAAGCGGAAGCTGATCGACGGACCGGCGGTGCAGAACCCGGCCGTCCCGGTCGACCACGTCGGCGTGCACAAGCAGAAGGACGGCAAGTTCTACCTCGGTGCCGCGCCGATCGCCGGCCGGGTGTCGGGCAGCACGCTGGTCGCGGTCGCCGACGCGGCCGAGCGCGCCGGGTCGCGCCGGGTGCGGCTGACCCCGCTGCAGAAGCTGGTCGTGCTCGACGTGCCGGAGGCGGAAGTCCCGGCGCTGCAAGCGGAACTGGCCGAACTGGGCCTGCAGACCAAGCCGTCGCCGTGGCGGCGCAGCGTGATGGCGTGCACCGGGCTGGAGTTCTGCAAGCTCGCGATCGTCGAGACGAAGGTCCGCGCGCAGCAGCTGGTCGCGGACCTGGAGAAGTCGCTCGCCGACATCAACGCGCAGCTCGAAACGCCGGTGACGGTGCACCTCAACGGCTGCCCCAACTCCTGCGCCCGCGTGCAGACCGCGGACATCGGGCTCAAGGGCCAGATCGTCACCGACGCGGACGGCAACCAGGTCGAGGGCTTCCAGGTGCACCTCGGCGGCGGGCTCGGCGCCGACGCCGGGTTCGGCCGGAAGCTGCGCGGCCACAAGGTCACCGCGGGCGAACTGGTCGAGTACGTGGAACGCGTGGTGCGCGCGTACGTCGCGGGCCGCGAACCGGGCGAACGCTTCCCGCAGTGGGTGCTGCGGGCGGACGAAGGGGTGCTGCAGTGACCGCGGTGGCGGACTATCGGGCGCTGGCCGAGCGCGCCGGGAAGGAACTGGCCGACGCGACCGCCGAGGAGGCGCTGCGCTGGACGGCCGACACCTTCGGCGACGACTTCATCGTGGCGTCGAACATGCAGGACGCGGTCCTCATCGACCTCGCCACGAAGGTCAAGCCCGCGGTGGACGTGCTGTTCCTGGAGACCGGCTACCACTTCGCCGAAACCCTCGGGGTGCGCGACGCGGTGCAGACGGTGTACCCGGACGTGCGGATCGTCAACGCGCAGGCCGAGCAGAGCGTCGCCGAACAGGACGCGGAATACGGGCCGAAACTGCACGAACGCGACCCCGGGCAGTGCTGTTTCCTGCGCAAGGTCGTGCCGCTGCGGCAGACGCTCGGCAAGTACTCGGCGTGGGTCACCGGCGTGCGCCGGGTGGACGCGCCGACCCGCGCGAACACGCCGATCGTCACCTGGGACGAGCGCAACGGCCTGGTGAAGATCAACCCGATCGCGGCGTGGACCGACGACGAGTTCAACGGCTACCTGCACGAGAACGGGATCCTGGAGAACCCGCTGGTGTCGATCGGCTACCTGTCGATCGGCTGCGCGCCCTGCACGGCGAAGGTCGAGCCGGGGCAGGATCCGCGCAGCGGCCGGTGGGCCGGGCAGTCGAAGACCGAGTGCGGATTGCACGGCTGAGAGAGGACGCATGACGACTTTGGAACCGGCGGCCGACGCGGCCGTCGACAACCTGGCCGCCCTTGAGTCCGAGGCCATCCACATCTTCCGCGAGGTCGCGGGCGAGTTCGACCGGCCGGTGATCCTGTTCTCCGGCGGCAAGGACTCGACGCTGATGCTGCACCTGGCGATCAACGCCTTCTGGCCCGCGCCGGTGCCGTTCCCGCTGCTGCACGTGGACACCGGGCACAACTTCGACGAGGTCCTGGAGTTCCGCGACCGCGTCGTCGAAAAGCACGGCCTGCGCCTGGTCGTCGCGAAGGTCCAGGACTGGATCGACGACGGACGGCTCGAGGAACGCGCCGACGGCCTGCGCAACCCGCTGCAGACCACGCCGCTGCTGGAGACGATCGCGGAGAACAAGTTCGACGCGGTCTTCGGCGGCGGCCGCCGCGACGAGGAGCGGGCGCGGGCGAAGGAGCGGATCTTCAGCCTGCGCAACGCTTTCGGCCAGTGGGAGCCGCGCCGGCAGCGGCCGGAGCTGTGGAACCTCTACAACGGGCGGCACCGTCCCGGCGAGCAGGTCCGCGTGTTCCCGCTGTCCAACTGGACCGAGGCGGACGTGTGGAACTACATCGCGCGGGAAAAGGTCGAGCTGCCGTCGATTTACTACGCCCACCAGCGCGCGGTCTACCAGCGCGACGGCATGTGGCTCAGCGAGGGCCCGTGGGGCGGGCCGCGTCCCGGCGAGGACGTGCGCGAGCTGAGCGTGCGCTACCGGACCGTCGGCGACGGTTCGTGCACCGGCGCGATCGAATCCACGGCGTCCACTGTGGAGGAAGTGATCGCCGAGGTCCAGGCTTCGCGGCTCACCGAACGCGGCGCCACCCGCGCCGACGACCGGATGTCCGAAGCGGCCATGGAAGACCGCAAACGGGAGGGCTACTTCTGATGTCGAGCCTGCTGAGGCTGGCCACCGCGGGCAGCGTGGACGACGGCAAGTCCACGCTGGTCGGGCGGCTGCTGTACGACACCAAGTCCGTCCTCGCCGACCAGCTCGACGCGGTCACCCGCGCGTCTGTCGACAAAGGACTGTCCACTCCGGACCTGTCGCTGCTCGTCGACGGCCTGCGCTCGGAGCGCGAGCAGGGCATCACGATCGACGTCGCGTACCGGTACTTCGCGACGCCGAAGCGGTCGTTCGTGCTCGCCGACACCCCGGGGCACGTGCAGTACACGCGCAACACGGTCACCGGCGCGTCCACCGCGCAGCTCGCGGTGCTGCTGGTCGACGCGCGCAACGGCGTGGTCGAGCAGACCCGGCGGCACGCGGCCGTGCTCGCGCTGCTCGGCGTGCCGCAGCTGGTGCTGGCGGTGAACAAGATCGACCTCGTCGACTACGACGAGAACACCTTCAGCGTCATCGCCAAGGAGTTCACCGCGCACGCGGAATCCCTCGGCTACGACTCGGCGTCCGTCGTCGCCATCCCGGTTTCCGCGCTGGTCGGCGACAATGTCGCGACCCGGTCCGAGCGGACCCCGTGGTACGACGGCCCGTCGCTGCTGGAGCACCTCGAAAACGTGCCGGTGGCACCGGATCCGCACGATTCGGCGCTGCGGTTCCCGGTGCAGTACGTGATCCGCCCGCGCACCGCCGAGTATCCGGACTACCGCGGCTACGCCGGTCAGATCGCCGCCGGAACGGTGCGGCCGGGCGACGAGATCGTCGTGCAGCCGCAAGGGATCCGCAGCCGGGTCGAGCGGATCGACACCGCGGACGGGCCGTTGGAAGAAGCAGGCGCCGGCACCTCGGTGACCCTGCTGCTCTCCGACGACATCGACATCAGCCGCGGCGACCTGATCGCGGCGGCCGACGCGTCGCCGGAGGTCACGGACGAGATCACCGGCACGCTGTGCTGGCTGTCGTCGAAGCCGCTCAAGACCGGCGCGCGGGTGTTGATCAAGCACGGCGCCCGGACCGTGCAGGGGCTCGCCACCGAGTTGCACGCCCGGTTCGACGAGCAGACCCTGTCCAGTGTGGACTCTCCGGCAAGCCTGGAGCTCAACGACATCGGCAGCGTCAGCCTGCAACTGGCCGAGCCGCTGCCGGTGGACGACTACGGCGTGAGCCCGCGCACCGGCGCGTTCCTGGTGATCGACCCGAAGGACGGCGACACGCTCGCCGCCGGTCTCGTCGGCGAGCGGTTCTCGTGACGCCGCCCCTGGTCGCCGTCGCGCACGGCAGTCGCGATCCCCGCTCCGCCGCGACGGTGCGGGCGCTGGTCGACGTCGTCCGTGCGCAGGCGCCGGGGCTGGACGTGCACGAGTCGTTCCTCGACCTGTCGGAGCCGCGCGTCACTGACGTGCTCCGCGGGCTTTACGCACAGGGGCACCGCTCCGCGGTCGTCGTGCCGTTGTTGCTGGGCAGCGCTTTTCACGCCCGGGTCGACCTGCCCGCGCTGGTCGACGAGGTGACCGCGGAGTGCCCCGGGTTCCGGATCCGGGTGTCGGACGTGCTCGGCGCCGACCCGGCTCTCGAAGCCGTCGCCCTCGACCGGCTCGCCGGAGCCCGCCGCCGCGGCGGAACCGGGGTGCTGCTGAGCGCGGTCGGTTCCTCGAACCCCGAGGCCAACGCGGTCGTCGCCGGGGTGGCCGCACGCTGGGAAAAGCGGCTCGGCCTGCCGGTCAGCGAGGCGTTCGCCAGCGCGACCCAGCCGGACATCCCGGCCGCCGCGGCCCGGCTGCGCGACCGCGGCGCGCGGCATCTCGTGGTGGCGTCGTGGTTCCTGGCCCCCGGCCTGCTGCCGGACCGGATCGCGGCGCTGGCCCGCGAGGCCGACCCGGGCGCGTTCATCGCCGAGCCGCTCGCGGACGACCCGCGCGTCGCGGACGTGGTGATCGGCCGGTACGCCGCCGCGATTTCCGGCCTGCTGCGCACCGCCGCCTGACCTTCACACCGGGCAGCCCGCCCCGGTCGCCCGCAGCGAGGCCTCCCACAACCGCTTCTGCAGGTCGGCGTCGTGCGAGCGCGCGCTGGACTTGACCAGCTCCGGGTAGCCGCGGATCTCGAAAAGCCCGCCAGGACCGTAATACTCGCCGTTGCGCGCGCCGGGATCGGTCGCCGCCCGCAGGGTCGGCAACGCACCCATCGCGGGCGTCCGCCCGAAGAGCCGCGCGATCGCCAGGTTCGCATCCCGGAAGACGGACGACGAGTGCCGGAAAATCTCGGTAGTCGCTCCGCCGGGATGCGCGGCCAGCGAGACGGTTTCGGTGCCCCGCAAGCGTTTCGCGAGTTCGTAGGCGAACAGCAGATTGGCCAGTTTCGACGCCGAATACCCGCTGGCCGCGTGCAAGTCTTCCGGGTCGGTCCGGCCGAACCGGTGCGCGATGCTGCTGACCGTCACCACCCGCGAGCCCGGCACTTCCAGCATCCGGTCGAGCAGCAGCGCGGTCCACGCGAAGTGGCCGAGGTGGTTCACCCCGAACTGCATCTCGAACCCGTCCGCGGTCCGGCCGGGCGCGTTGGTCACGCCCGCGTTGTTGATCAGCAGGTCGATCCGGTCGTGCCGGGCGCGCAGCTCGTCGGCCGCCTCCCGCACGGAGTCCAGCGACGCCAGGTCCAGCCGGACGACCTGGGTTCCCCGGCCGATCCGGCTCGCCGCGTCGTGGGCTTTCCGCGCGTCTCGGCAGGCCAGCACGACGCTGGCCCCGTGCTCAGCCAATGCGCGGGCCGTGGCGAAGCCGAGGCCGGTGTTCGCTCCGGTGACCACCGCGACGCGTCCGCTCACCAACCTGAACCACTCGTTCATGTTGTATAGTGAACCATCAGTTCACCTTTATCGGCAAGGAGCGAGCAGTGCGGGCAGACGCGGCACGAAACCGGGCAGCAATCCTCGCGGCCGCGCGACGATTGCTGGCGACTCGCGGACCCGAGGCCGGAATGGACGACATCGCCGCCGAAGCCGGGGTCGCCGTCGGCACCCTCTACCGGCATTTCCCCACCAAACATGACCTGGTGCGAGAAATCGCCGAAGACCTCGGCACCGCGATCGCCGACGTGCTCGACAACGCCGCCGCCCGCGTCGCCGCCGAGCAGACCACCGCGGCCGACGAGCTTCTCGGCCTGATCCGCCGCGTCGTCGTCGACCTCAGCGAAGAACGCCTTCTCCGCACCGCACTCTCGAACCTGTCGCCCGAGCCGCTGCAAGCGATGCGCCAGCACGCCACCCGCGCGATCGAATCCCTGATCACCGCCGCCCATCGGGAGCACGCCCTGCGACCGGGAATCTCCGCAGACGACGTCGGCCTGCTCCTCGCCACCTCGCCGGGCGCGGACGTTCCGGAACCCGCCCGGCAGCGCTGGGTCGAACTCGCCTGGCTCGCCCTGTCGGACCACCGTCGGTAGGCCCGAACGGCCGATCAGCCCACTGTTACCGCCACAAGGTGAGCAGTATTCACATTTTTCGTCACCGTGCGCTGCTGTGAACGGTCAATCCTTGACGCGCTACTTAACTTGCCGGTAACTCTCTAATCGCTGCGCAGCTTTCTCTCTCCCCCGTGAAACCCGCAGGTAGGAGCACACAGATGAAAGCACCTCACTTTTACCGGCTGGCCGCGCTGACGGCGGCCGCCGCCCTTCCGCTCGCGCTGGCGGCCCCGGCGTCCGCCGCGACCGCGATCAACTTCGACTGCCAGGCCGACGCGCCGGTGGTCGGCCCGCAGCAGGTGTCGCTGACCCAGAACGCCGACGTCACCGCACCCGCGACGGTCGCGCCCGGCGGCGCGTTCGACGTCGTCATCGACCCCGCGCCCAACACCGTCCCGAGCGACGTCGGCGGCAACAAGGTCAAGAACATCAACACCTTCGCGCTGAAGTTCCCCGTCCCGGCCAACTCGACCTACGTCAGCGCCGACCTCGCCGGCGGCTCCGGCCTCGGCGACACCGCGCCGACGATCAGCGTGGCCGACGGCGTCGCGACGCTGAGCTTCCCCGGCCCGATCGCCGGCGGTTCGACCTTCGAACTGCCGACCATCACCGCACACCTCAAGGCAGGCGACTCCGGCACGATCGAGACGAAACTGTCCGGCACCAGCTACAGCGACCCCGGCCTGACCTTCAAGGCCGTGGCGAGCAGCATCATCGGCGACGTGACCGCGCCGACGGCGTGCTTCCCCAACCCGAGCCCGGTTTTCACCACCACGACCATCGGCTGACCCGGACCGCGGCCACCCGCTGCGCCCGGGTGGCCGCGGCCGGTTCACGGCAGCAGCAGTCCCCAGCAGACCGCCCACGGCACGAACACCAGCCCGGCCGCGAGCGGCGCGATCGCCCCGCGCCGCCGGTCCGGTTTCCGTAGCCCGGCAAGGGTTACCGCCCACGCCGCCACCGTCGCGACCGCCAACACCTGCACCGCCAGCCACGGCAACGGCCGTCCGCCGATGACCGGTCCGAGATCCTTCATCCCGGACATCTGCGCCCAGCCGAGCATCCCGACGAATCCGGCGACCGTGGCCGTCCCCAGTCCGGCCAGCCACCGCGACGATCTGGTCCCCCGGCGACGCACCAGCGAAACCACGCCGCCGACCGCAAACCCGGCCAGCAGCAGGGCGAGCGCAATCCCCTGCGCCGCAACAGATTCCCATCACACCAACGGCGGGAGCGCTTCCGACGGCCGCTGCGCGAAGGCCGCGGTCTCGACGTGCACGCCCTGCCGAGCCGCCAGCCAATCCGCGACCGCTGCCGGATAGCCCGGCACGACCCGAGACAGCCGGTCGAACCCGGCGTCGCTGGTCGCGTACAAATCCGGCCCGCCCCCGGCGATGAACCGGATCGTGTGATTCGGGTGCTGCGCCAACGCTTCCGCGAAAATCCGCGAACTCTCGACCGGTACGTGGTTGATGTCGAGGTCGCCCCACAACGCCAGGATCGGCTGTTTCAGCCGCCGCAGCACCGGCACCGGGTCGTAGTCCGCCTCGGGAAACAGCCCCGCTCCGACGGCGAACCGCGTTCCCCGCACCGGCAATGTCGTCAGCAGCGAACCGGAAATCCCTTGGTGGCGAAGGACATTGCCCCAGTACCACGAGGTCTGCCGGGCACCGCCCATACCGGAGCCGCCGACGGTGATCACATACGAGATGTCCGCCGTCCGCGTCGCGGCGAGCGGCGCGACCCACGCGCCCTCGCTGACGCCCCAGACGCCGACCTCAGCGGCTCCCGAATGCGCCCGCAACGCGCGGACCGCCTAGACCAGATCGTCGGCCAGCACGCCGTAATCGCGCTGGGTCTTGGAATAACCGCTGGTACGCCGGTCGTACACGAGTGTCGTGACGCCGAGCCGCCTGAACATCTCGGCCTGCACGCGGAGGTTGTCCCGCGTCCGCCAGTCCGAACCGCCTTGCAGGACGATCGCGGATTTCGCCGGACCGTCCGGCCGGAATACCGTGCCGTGCAACGTGATTCCGCCCGAACCGGTGAAGCTGACGTCGCCGGACGGTGGTGCTGATACCGGCTGGGCGGTCGGCAGGACCGAGCCCAGCACGAGGATCGCGGCGGCGAGCCGCGATTTGCCCCGGGGCAGCATGAAGTGTTCTCCTTGCTTCGGGAGATCGTGCGCGTTTTCCCTTATTCCTGGGTGCCGAGTGGCCGCTCGGCACCCAGGGCCTTCCTCGGCTTCAGTCCCGGACGGCCTCCTCTCCGCCCGGAGCCGGGAACGCGAGCATCCGCGTCTCGACCCGGCGCGCCCCCTCCGGCGTCTCGTCGTCCGGCCGCTGATACCGCCGCAGCAAAGCGAGATACGCCTCGAAGAAGTCGCCCAGCTCGTCCAGGGTCACGGTGATCGCGCCGCGCGAGTACGGGATCGCGTCCGCCCACTCCCCCAGCTGCGGCCGCTCGCGCTCGAACCGTTCGTACAGTTCGGTGTCGCCCGCGAGCCACAGCCGGTGCAGGTCGCCGATCGCTGCCTTCGCCGGATCGTCCTCGGCAGGCGGCAACCGCACGTCATGCGGCACGGCGCGCCACCAGCGCTCCCGCCCGCGCGCGCGTTCGGGAAGCTCCTCGACGAACCCGTTCTCCGCCAGGACCCGCAGGTTGTAACTGGTCCCGCCGCTGGTCACGCCCAGCCGCTCGGCGAGCGTCGTGGAGGTCGCCGGTCCGGACGAGGCCAGCAGCTCGAGTATCCGCTGCCGCAACGGGTTCGCGAGCGCCTTGAGCGCCTTCAGATCAGCGCGACGAGGTTCTGCCATGCCCCCAAGGTAGCGGTGCACGAGTTTTCATGCACGAGTTTTCGTGCATGAACTTCACACCCGCTCCCGGACGGGCGGTGTGCGAAAGTGTCAGGCATGGCTGACGAACTGGTGCACTACGAGGTGGCGGCCGGCATCGCCACGATCACCCTGGACTCCCCGCACAACCGCAACGCGCTGTCGGCGCAGCTGCGGCGGGAACTGAGCGAGTCGCTGACGAAGGCTCGCGAGGACGACGCGGTGCGCGTGGTGCAGCTGACCCACACCGGCCCGGTCTTCTGCGCGGGCATGGACTTGAAGGAGGCCCGCGGCGCCGGTTCGTCCGACCAGGGCGTGAACGAGTTCCCGCAGATCCTGGACCAGTTGTGGACGAGCCCGAAGCCGGTCGTCGCACGGCTGGCGGGCCCGGCTCGCGCGGGCGGAATCGGCATGGTCGCCGCGTGCGACATCGCGGTCGCGGTACCGGAAGCGACGTTCGCCTTCTCGGAGGTCCGGATCGGCGTCATCCCGGCGGTCATCAGCCTGACGGTGCTCCCGCGGCTGAACGCCCGGGCCGCGCACGAACTCTTCCTGACCGGCGACGTCTTCGACGCGAAGCGCGCGGTGGAGATCGGCCTGCTGAACGCCTGCGTCCCGGCGGAAGACCTGGACAAGACGGTCGAGGGCTACCTCAAGTCGCTGACCCTCGGCGGCCCGAAGGCCCTGGCCGCCACTAAGGAACTGCTGGCGCGCCCGCGCCCGGCGACCCCGGCGGAAGGCTTCGCCGACATGAACGCCCTGTCCGCGGGCTTCTTCGCGAGCGACGAAGGACAGGAAGGCATTCAGGCCTTCGCCCAGAAGCGCAAGCCGAACTGGGTCCCGCAGGACTGACGCTGCCCGTGAGGGGAACCCCAGGGTTCCCCTCACGGCTTCTCAAGAATCGACCAGCACCAAGGTCAGCCGATGCGCCCCGGAGCCCATCGCCCGCTGCGCGTCCGAAAGCACGCTCCGCACCGCCAGATACGCCTTGGGCTCGGCCGCCTTCAACCCGTCCGACCCGGTCCAAATCAGCACGTGCTCGCCGGCCGGCAGCCACGACAAGTCCGTGAGCATGTCGTACAAGGCGTCCAGATTCCGCCCGAAATAAGACGGGAAGGAAAGCGCCTCGCCGATCGCGTCCAGCGCCGACAGCTTGTCCAGCGTCCGCGTTCCGTCGACCCGGTGCGGATAAGCCCCGCGCGCGAACGCCGCGTCCGCCGCGGCCTGCGCCGTCTCCCCGCTCACCGCGCGGGATCCACAACGACGAACGACGCGTAATGGTCGGCTGTGTAATACAACTCTTTCCCCGCCCCCGTGATCAGCCTGCGCGCCCCTCGGTCCGGGCTGCCCGGCGTTTTCACGGTGTACTCGTGGTAATAGCCGTTCTTCTCCGCGGGAAGCACCTTTTCCCGGTTCTGGAAGACGACGTCGTCATTGCGCGGATACGGGTAGGGCCCGCCCTTTTGGATCAGGTTCCACGTGTCCTTCGCCTGCGAAGGCAGCGAGGACAGCGGTTTGACCGGCAGCTTGGAGTCCGCCCCCGGCACCTTCCCGGAAGCGGCGGCGGGAGCGCCCGACGAGGACGAGGGCGCCGGCGAATCCGAGGAGCCGGCGGTTTCCTTGACGAGCCACCCGCCGAGCACCAGCACGAGGAGACCGACGAGCGCAGCGGTGATCCGCCTACGGTTGACCATGGTGTGCCAGCTTAGGAGCGGCCGGGACCGTCGTCGTCACGGGCCGTGCCGAACCAGCGGCCGAAGCGTTCGACCAGCTTGTCGATGGCCCACGCGGCGAGCAGGCACAGCGGCACGAGCACCGCCATCACCAGCACGAACTGCACGGGGAACCAGGCTTGGGCAAGCCACAGCTCGACCCCGTCCCACCAGTTGGCCAGGCCCTCGAACACGAGTGTGAGCCTACGCGCGCTCGACTGCGCCGGGTCGGGCAGGGGAGGTAGGTTGCTGCCATGTTCGCCGTATACGCGCAGGAACCCAACGCCGAGTCCCCGCTCGATTCGCTGGTCGTCGGCGAGCGGCCGGAACCCGAGGCGCCCGAAGGCTGGGTCCGGGTGCACGTCAAAGCCGCCAGCCTGAACATGCACGACCTGTGGACCTTGCGCGGCGTCGGCATCAAGCCCGACCAGTTCCCCATGATCCTCGGCTGCGACGGAGCGGGAACGCTCGACGACGGCACCGAGGTCGTGCTGCACTCGGTGATCAACGCGCCGGGCTGGCAGGGCGACGACACGCTCGACCCGAAGCGCACCCTGCTCACCGAAAAGCACCAGGGCACGTTCGCCGACCAGGTCGTGGTCCCGGCCCGCAACGCGGTGCCGAAGCCGGCCGGCCTGAGCTTCGCCGAGGGCGCGACGATGGGCACCGCCTGGCTCACCGCGTACCGGATGCTGTTCGTGAAGTCGGGTCTGCGGCCCGGCCAGACGATGCTGGTGCAGGGCGCGTCCGGCGGGGTGTCGACCGCGCTGATCGCGCTCGGCCGCGCGGCCGGGTTCCGCGTGTGGGTCACCGGGCGCACCGAGGAGAAGCGCGCGCTGGCCGAGAGCGTCGGCGCGCACCAGACGTTCGAGTCCGGCGCGCGGCTGCCCGAGCGGGTGGACGGGGTGTTCGAGACCGTCGGCAAGGCCACCTGGGGACACACGCTGAAGTCGCTGAAGCCCGGCGGCGTGGTCGTGGTGTCCGGTTCGACCAGCGGCCCCGACCCGTCGGCCGATCTGCAGCGCGTGTTCTTCCTGCAGCTGCGGGTCCTCGGCTCGACCATGGGCACCCGCGACGAGCTGGCCGACCTGCTCGCCTACCTCGACCTGAAGGGCATCAAGCCGCAGATCGGCACCGAGCTCCCCCTCACGGAGGCCCCCGCGGGATTCGCCGCGATGGCCGCCGGGGAGACCGCGGGCAAGATCGTCTTCACCCGCTGATCCTGGTCGCACCGCGCTGGCCTGGGCTTTTGTTCGCCGAACGAGCCTGGGCCAGCGCTTTTACCTGTTCTCCGGTGAATCGTCAACACCCCTGCTTCGCAATCAGATAGTGACCCCCGAAGTTCCACCAGAACTCGACCTTGGGCGGTTAACCTGGAGAACATGACCGCGACGCAGCGGCCCGCACCCGCCGACCGGGGCGGCCGGCACCCCAGCGACCCGGCGCCCGTCCGGGAGTCGTTCCGGCGCTTCGCCGGGATCCGCACGCGCGTGCTCGAGGTCGGGCCCGCCGTCGCCGAGGCGCCCGCACCGAAGCGCACGCGCCGCAAGGGCGCCGAGAAACCGCGCGCTCCGCGGCTCGTGTTGCTCCACGGGTATTGCGACAGTGCCGACACGTGGCGTCCGGTACTCGGAGAACTAGCCGCCGCGGGCATCGCCGCGATCGCCGTCGACCTTCCCGGTTTCGGCGATGCGCAGCCGCTGCGCCCCGGCCCGATGCTGCCCCAGCTCGACGCGTTCACCGCCGCGGTGGTGCGCGAACAGGCCGTGCTCGGCCCGGTCGTGCTCGCGGGCAACTCGCTCGGCGGCACGATGAGCCTGCGCGCGGCGCAGAACCACCGGCTGCCGACCACCGGCGCGGTGTCGATCGCCGCGCCCGGTTTCGTCGACTCGTGGCTGGTGCGCACGGTCGGGCGCAATCCGCTGCCGCTGCGGCTGTACTCCTCGCTTCCGTTGCCGGTGCCGGGTTTCCTGGTCCGCGCGGTCGCCGAACAGCTCGTGCCGCGGATCCTCTACGCCGACTCGCGGCACGCGGACGCGGGCCAGGTCCGGCGGTTCACCACGCTGTTCCCCGATTACCGGGCCACGACGTCCCGGCTCGAACAGGCCCGGCAGCTCGTCGCGGAGCTGGCCGACGCCTACCGGCTCGACCAGATCAAAATCCCGCTGCTCGCGGTCGCGTGCGGCAAGGACAAGCTGGTGACGGCCGCGTCCGGGCGGAAGCTGCACACCCTGGTGCCGCACAGCAGGCTCGTCGTCCGCGAGGACTGGGGCCACTGCCCGCAGCTGGACGACCCGGCCGAGGTCGCGGAGCTGCTCGCGTTCTTCGCCGCGGGCGCGGTCCGCTCGGCCGCGCGCCCGGCGCCCACGGTCAGCGACGTCGAGGACGATTCCGCGACTGGGTGACGCAGGGCCGCCGCGATCGTCACACTATGGAGTCGGTGACAGGCGCGGCGCCTCCGGGTACGGTGCCCTGCCAGGGCCCGGAACCCGGGTCCGGCGAACCACCAGTCTGAGGAGACATCGATGTCAGCTCCGCGCGGCGGCCCTAACCTGGGCTCCGGGTCCGGGATCTTCCGGCGGAAGCCGATCGAAACCATCGAGAGCGTCGGCGAAAGCGGCCTGCAGCGCACGCTCGGCCTGCGGCAGCTGACCGCGATCGGCGTCGGCGGCATCATCGGCGCGGGCATCTTCTCGCTCGCCGGGGCGGTCGCGAACAAGACCGCGGGCCCGGCCGTGCTGATCTCGTTCCTGATCGCGGGCATCGCGAGCGCCGCGGCGGCGTTCTCCTACGCCGAGTTCGCCGGCCTCATCCCGCGCGCGGGTTCGGCCTACACCTACGGCTACGCGGTGCTCGGCGAGATCGTCGGCTGGTTCATCGGCTGGGACCTGCTGCTGGAATACACCGCGATCGTGTCCGTGGTCGCGATCGGGATTTCCGGTTATTTCAACGATCTGCTGGGCTTCCTGCACGTGTCGCTGCCGCACTGGATGTCCGGCGCACCAGGAACGGAACCGGCGGGCGTCCCGTCCGGGTCCTACAAGGTCAACCTGTTCGCGGTGCTGCTCTGCCTGCTGATCGCCTTCATTCTCAACCAGGGCATGAAAAACGCGGCGCGCTTCGAAACGCTCCTGGTGTACCTGAAGGTCGGCCTGGTGCTGCTGGTGATCGTGGTCGGCGCCTTCCACATCCAGAGCGGCAACTACAGCAACTTCTTCCCGTTCGGCCTGAGCGGCGCATTCACCGGTGCGGCAACGGTGTTCTTCGCGGTCTTCGGCTACGACGCCATGTCCACCGCGGCGGAAGAGTCGCAGGACTCCCAGAAGCACATGCCGAAGGCGATCATCTACTCGCTGGCGATCTCGATGGTGCTGTACGTGCTGGCGTGCCTGGTCCTGACCGGCATGGTGAAGTACACCGACATCAACCCGGAAGCGGCCTTCTCGAGCGCGTTCGCGAAGGTAGGCCTCGGCTGGCTGGGCGCGATCATCGCGGTCGGTGCCATCATCGGCATCCTGACGGTCCTGTTCACGTTCCTGATGGGCGCGACCCGCGTGGGCTACTCGATGAGCCGAGACGGCCTGCTGCCGAAGTGGTTCTCGAAGACCCATCCGGTGCGCAAGGTCCCGTCCCGCATCACGTGGATCCTGGGCGGCGCTTCGGCGTTGATCGCCGGCGTGCTCCCCATCGGCGAGGCCGCGGAATTGACGAACATCGGCATCCTGCTGGCTTTTGTGGTCGTGTGCATCGCGGTGATCGTGCTGCGCTACAAGCGCCCGGACCTCCCGCGCACGTTCAAGACGCCCGGCATGCCGGTGGTCCCGATCATCGGAGTGGTGTTCTCGATCTGGCTGATCACGTTCCTGAAGCCGGAAACGTGGCTGCGCTTCGCGATCTGGTTCGTGATCGGCATGGCCATCTACTTCGCCTACGGCAAACGCCACTCCGCAATGGAACGCGGCTCCGGCGACGACGAGCAGGGCGGGTTGAAGTCCACTTCGGACTGACCGCTTTCGCCTGGTTGAGCGGGTTGTGATGCGGGGGACGCCTTTTGGTGGCGTCCCCCGCGTTTCTTTTTGTGCTGCTGGTGATCTCGCTCCTGGGCTCGTCCGCTCGGGGACTCGCGCGGTGTCTGTGCACGATCGGGCATCGTTCCCGGTCTACGAGCGCACTTCGTCTCCACAGCTTTCCGCGGCTGGATCACGCATAGTTGCTCGATTCGCTCCGCCGCCGAGTCAGCCCGCGAAGGCCTGACTGCTGAGGGATTCCACGGCCAGGAACTCCGACTCGCGACCGGAGCACAGGAACCGGCCAAGCCGTTGTGGTCCCCTGCCCTCGCCGTGGCGGGCTCTCCAACGCAACTGCGGAGCCACCGTGACCCCGGCCTTCGCCGCGGCAGATTCTCAACACAACCGGCAAGCCGTCGTGGCCCTCGTCCCCGCCGCAGCAGGCCCCACACAACCGGCCAAACCGTCGCGCCGCCGCTACGGCAGATTCTGAACGCAACCGCCGAGCCATCGCGACCCCGGTCCCCGCCGCAGCAGACACTCAACGCAACCAGCCAAGCCGTCGCGACCCCGGCCCTCACCGCGGCAGATCCTTAACACAACCGGCAGGCCGTCGCGACCCCTGCCCCACAGCAGCAGACTCTCAACGCAACCGCCAACCCGCCGCGCCCTTTGCCGCGCCACAGCAGGAACCAGCCAAACCGTCACGCCCCTTGCCCACCGCAGCTGTAACCAGCCAAGCCGTCACGCCCCTTGCCCACCGCAGCAGGAGCCAGCCAAGCCGTCGTGGCCTTTGACCCCGCCGCAGCAGGCACTCGGCGCAACCGACCAAGCCGTCGCAGCCCCAGCCCTCGCCGCCGGAGGTCTCAGCGCAACCGGTCGAGCCGTTCCGCTGCCGCCTTTGCCTCGGTGCGCAGGCGGGCGACGATCGAGGCTGCCGAACCGTCACCGGCGAGGGGGTACGTCTGGCCAGCCCACAGCGACATCGCCTCCGGGTCGCCGGCTTTGGCGGCCGCCCCGCGGACCGGTTTGCTCAGGTGGTGCAGTTGCGGGTAGGCGGCGGGGGCGTCGGCGGAGAGGTCGCTCAGGACGCGGTTCACCATGCCCCGCGCCGGACGTCCGCTGAACGCGCGCGTGAACGCCGTCGGCCGGCCGGCTTCGGCGAGTGCGCGTCGCTGGGTGTCGCCGGTGCCGGCTTCCGTCGCGAGCAGGAATGCCGTGCCCAACTGCGCCGCCGACGCACCGGCGGCCAGCACTGCCGCCACGTCGGCGCCGTTGACCAGTCCCCCGGCGGCGACCAGCGGCAAGCTCGTCCGCGCGCCGAGCAACCGCAGCAGCGCGAGCAGGCCGTATTCCTCGCCGCCGGCCGGGTTGCCCGGGTCGTCGGTGAACAGTCCGCGGTGCCCGCCGGCTTCGAAGCCCTGCACGACCAGCGCGTCGGCTCCGCGCGCGGCAGCGAGGTCGGCTTCCTCCGGGTTCGTGACGGTAACCGCGACCTTGCCGCCCGCCTCGTGGATCCGCTGCACCTCGGCGGACGTCGGCGCGCCGAAGGTGAACGACACCACCGGAACCCGGTGCCGCACGACGAGGTCGAGCTTCGCCGGGTACTCGTCGTCGTCCCAGACCGGTTCGCCGAGTTCGACTCCGTAGCGGACGGCCTCGGCGAGCAACCGTTCGCGGTGCGCGCTGAGGTCGGCCACCGACCGGCCGCCGGGGACGAACAGGTTCACGCCGAACCGGCCGCCGGTGAGGTCGGCGGTGTGCGCGATCCGGGCGTCCAGCGTCTCCGGGCTGAGGTAGCCCGCGGCGAGAAAACCGAACCCGCCCGCGTCCGTGACGGCGCCGACCAGCTGCGGAGTCGTCGGCCCGCCCGCCATCGGAGCCACGATCACCGGGAACTCGAGATCATCGAACATGTCCCCGAGCCTAGTGCCGGACCGGAAATGCGCCGGGCCGCCGCCGCGTTGCAGAACAGCATGACGGCAACCCTGGAACAGCTCCGCGCGCTGACGGTGCAGGAGAACGGCCTCGCCACCGTGGCCACGACCCGCGCCGACGGCACCGTGCACGCGTCCGTCGTGAACGCGGGCATCCTGGACGACCCGGTGACCGGCAAGCCGAGCGTAGGCTTCGTCGCCGTCGGCGGCGCACGCAAACTCGCCCTGCTGCGCCGCAACGGCCACGCGACCGTCACGTTCCGCCGCGGCTGGCGCTGGCTCTCGGTGACCGGCCCGGTCCGCCTGATCGGCCCGGACGCCCCCGACCCCGCCTTCCCCGCCGACGGCCTCCCGCCCTTGCTGCGCGAGGTGTTCCGAGCCGCCACCGGCACCCACGACGACTGGGCGGAGTACGACCGCGTGATGGCCGCCGAACGCCGGGCCGCGGTGTTCGTGGAGGTGAACAAGATCATCGGGAACGGCTGAGCACTTCTCATGACGCGCACAATGAAGCAGGCCGTCCGAACCGTTTAGCTCCTTCCGGCGAGTACCTCGGGCACGACGCGGACAGGGAACGGCCGCTGCGCTTCGAACACCTCAGCTCCCGCCGCCTTGGCGACCTGGCAGTAACTGCCGTCCTCGTCAAGTTCGAAGGCAGTCAGTTCAGGCGCCGCCGGGTCGATCACCCAGTAGCTCGGCACGCGTAGCCGTTCGTAGAGCGCCTTCTTGGTGTTCAGGTCGTGAATCGACGTGCTCGGCGACAAGACCTCGACTGCAAGAACCGGCGGCACTGGAAGATCCTTGGCGGTGAAGTCCTCAGTCCGGCCGACCAGCACATCCGGCTGAAGTTCTATCCGGTCGCCCACATGCACAGCGAACGGCGCACCGACGACGAACATGTCCTCGGGGCAGGCTGCGTAAAGCACGCCGTACAACTGATAGCCGATCGTCTGGTGTCTCAGACCTGGCGCGGGGCTCACGAGGAGCGTCCCGTCGATGAGTTCGTAGCGACGGCCGTCATCCGGCATCCCCTCGAGGTCGTGCACCGTCATGGGCCCCGACCCGGGAGGATTCTGGATTTCCGCCATAACCGTCATGGTGCTCTCCTTTCCCTGTTCGCGCCAGAGACTCCCTGTCCGCAATTGAGAACACCAGCCACCACCGACAAAAAACGGCGGCCCCGGAAACCCGGAGCCGCCGTTCACCCGAAAGTGATGCTACTTCTTGTTCTTCCCGTTGTCCTCAGTGGACAGTGCCGCGACGAACGCCTCCTGCGGCACCTCCACCCGGCCGACGGTTTTCATCCGCTTCTTGCCTTCCTTCTGCTTCTCCAGCAGTTTCCGCTTCCGCGAGATGTCGCCGCCGTAGCACTTGGCCAGCACGTCCTTGCGGATGGCGCGGATCGTTTCGCGCGCGATGATCCGCGAACCGATCGCCGCCTGGATCGGGACCTCGAACTGCTGGCGCGGAATCAGTTCCCGCAGACGCGTCGCCATGCGGTTTCCGTACGTGTAAGCGGCGTCCTTGTGCACGATCGCGGAGAACGCGTCCACCGTCTCGCCCTGCAGGAGGATGTCGACCTTCACCAGGTCCGCCACCTGCTCGCCGGACTCCTCATAATCGAGCGACGCGTAGCCGCGCGTGCGCGACTTCAGCGTGTCGAAGAAGTCGAAGATGATCTCCGCCAGCGGGATCGTGTAGCGCAGCTCGACGCGGTCCTCGGACAGGTAGTCCATCCCCAGCAGGGTGCCGCGTTTCGCCTGGCACAGCTCCATGATCGTGCCCACGAACTCCGACGGCGCGAGGATGCTCACCTTCGACACCGGCTCGTGCACCTCGGCGATCTTGAGCCCGGTCGGCCAGTCCGACGGGTTCGTGACCACGACCTCGCTGCGGTCCTCCAGCACCACGCGGTACACCACGTTCGGCGCGGTCGAGATCAGGTCGAGGCCGAACTCGCGCTCCAGCCGGTCCCGGGTGATCTCCAGGTGCAGCAGGCCGAGGAAGCCGCAGCGGAAGCCGAAGCCCAGCGCGACCGACGTTTCCGGCTCGTAGGTCAGCGCGGCGTCGTTGAGCTGCAGCTTCTCCAGCGCCTCGCGCAGCTCCGGGTAGTCCGAGCCGTCCACCGGGTACAGCCCGGAGAACACCATCGGCTTCGGTTCGCGGTACCCGGCGAGCGGTTCCGTCGCGCCGTGCCGCTCGGACGTCACGGTGTCGCCGACCTTCGACTGGCGCACGTCCTTCACGCCGGTGATCAGGTAGCCGACCTCGCCGACGCCGAGTCCCTTGCTGGCCTTCGGCTCCGGCGAGATGATCCCGACCTCGAGCAGTTCGTGCGTCGCGCCGGTCGACATCATCTTGATCTTCTCGCGCGGCGTGATCTTGCCGTCCACCACGCGGATGTAGGTGACGACGCCGCGGTAGGTGTCGTAGACCGAGTCGAAGATCATCGCGCGGGCTGGCGCGTCCGCGTCGCCGACCGGCGGCGGGACCTGCCGCACGCACTCGTCCAGCAGCTCGGTCACGCCCATGCCGGTCTTCGCCGACACGCGCAGCACGTCCGAGGGCTCGCAGCCGATGATGTGCGCGATCTCCGCCGCATACTTCTCCGGGTCCGCCGAGGGCAGGTCGATCTTGTTCAGCACCGGGATGATGTGCAGGTCGTTCTCGAGCGCGAGGTACAGGTTCGCGAGCGTCTGCGCCTCGATCCCCTGCGCGGCGTCGACCAGCAGGATCGCGCCCTCGCACGCTTCGAGCGCCCGCGAGACCTCGTAGGTGAAGTCCACGTGGCCGGGCGTGTCGATCAGGTGCAGGACGTGGTCCTTGCCGTCCACCTGCCACGGCAGCCGGACGTTCTGGGCCTTGATCGTGATGCCGCGTTCCCGCTCGATGTCCATGCGGTCGAGGTACTGCGCGCGCATGGCCCGCTCCTCGACGACGCCGGTGAGCTGCAGCATCCGGTCCGCCAGCGTCGACTTGCCGTGGTCGATGTGGGCGATGATGCAGAAGTTGCGGATCAACTCCGGCGGCGTGAAGGTGGTGTCGGCGAACGTCTTGGGCGCTGTCACTCGGGCTGTCCTCGGGATGGTGGGGGATGTCCGTACCCCATCGTCCCATGGACCTCCGGGTGCGGGTGGGGGTCATCCCCGATGCGGCCCCGCCCGTCTCGTGATGACCTCGAAGCATGAGCACTTCACCCTCCCCCTCGCCGCCCGGCCCCGGCGTCCTCGACGCCGCGCTCGACCGGGCTTTCGGCCATCCCAGCGGGCTGCTGGGCAGGCTCGGCGGCAAGCTGATGGCGATCGGCAACGCCACGACCGAACACCGCATCGTCGACCTGGCGCGCCTAGAACCCGACGAGACCGTTCTCGTCGTCGGCCCCGGGCCCGGGGTCGGCCTCGACGCGGCGAGCAAACTCGCCGGCGAGGTGATCGGCGTCGAACCCTCGCCGCAAATGCGCGACCTCTGCACGGACCGCTGCGGCGACCGCGCCGAGGTGCGCGCGGGCAGCGCGGCCCGGACCGGCTGCGCGGACGCGTCCGCCGACGTCGTGCTGACCGTGAACAACGTCCAGTTCTGGGAGGACCGCCCGGCGGCCTTCGCCGAGCTGTTCCGCGTGCTCCGGCCGGGCGGACGGCTGCTGCTTTCGGCGCACGAGAAGTGGCTTCCGGTGACGCGGCACGAACTGGCCGACGAAGCCGCCGCTGCGGGGTTCACCGACCTGCAGACCTGGACCTGGGACCCGCCCGGATTCGCCGCGCTCGCCGCCCAGCTCCGGGCCGTGAAACCGGGCTAGCGCTTGTCGCGGCGCAACGGATGGTCCTCCGGGACCTCGACGAGCACGATCCGCAGCCCGTCCGGGTCGGCGATCCACGCCTCGTCGGTGCCCCACGGCTCGCGCCGGGCCTCGCGCACCGGTTCGACCCCGCGTCCGGCCAGTTCGGCCAGCGTCGCGGGGAGATCGCGGACCTGCAGGAACAGATTGACGTCCGGGCCGGGCCCCTCCTCGCCCGTGCCGACGACCTCGATCGACCCGCCGCCGGCGAAAAACCGCGTGCCGCCGGGGAACTCGCGCTCGATCGCGAGGCCGAGGGCGTCGCGGTAGAACGCGGTGGACACCTCGTGGTCGCGGGGGTGGATCAGCACCCGGCTGCTCAGTACGTCCATGGTTCCTGCCTACCCGAGCGGCTCAGGCGACCGCAATCGCAGCGATCCCGGCCAGCACGACCAGCGATCCGGCGAGGCGGCGGACCGCGTTGCGCTCGCGGAGCACGAGCCAGGCGGCGACTCCGCCGAAGACGATCGACAACTCGCGCGCCGGCGCGACCAGGCTGACCGGCGCGATCCGCAGGGCGTACAGGACCAGCAGGTAGCTGGCCGGCGAGGCGAGCCCGACGATCAGCACCTCGCGCCGGTGGTCGCGCCACAGCCGCTTGATCTCCGACCGGCCGCGCGCCGCGGTCGGCGAGAGCAGGATGCTCTGGCCGATCGCGCCGCCGCCGAAGTAGACGAGCGGAGGCACGCCGAGCGACGTGACCGAGTGCGCGTCCCAGAGCGTGTAAGCGGCGATGACCACGCCGGTCGCGACGCCGTAGAACACCCCCGCGCGGCGGGCCCGGGCGTTGCCGGTGCCGCCGCCGAGGCTGATCACCAGGACGCCCGCGACGACGAGGAAGGCCCCGATCAGCCCGAGCACGCCCGGCCGTTCGCCCAGGACCGTGACGGCCACGAGCACCGACACCAGCGGCCCGGTCCCGCGAGCCAGCGGGTAGACGATGGACAGGTCGCCGACCTCGTATCCGCGCTGCAGCACGATCCCGTACGCCACGTGCAGGACCGCGGTGCCCGCGGCGGCGAGCAGCCAGGTCCACTGTGGACGTTCCGGTTCGACGGCCAGCGCGACCGCGATCACCGGGAGCATCGCCGCCGCGGAAACCGTGTAGTACAGCCAGACGAACCGCGGACCGCCGGAAACCCGTTTGGCGGCAAGGTTCCACACGGCGTGCACGACCGCGGCGACGAGGACCATGGCGAGGGCTGTGGTGTTCATCCGGACCCCTTCAGGTTTTCAGCGCACGCTGAAGACCGGGTCCTCCAGGCTTTTGTCCCGTCAGATGAACGGCGGGGCTCTGTCTCCCGCCGAAGGTGCCGCTCGGACCAGGCCCGCCCGCCCTCGTTGTCTTCGCGACCCGCTCTGCGGGACCACGGGCAGGCGACGGAACCCTAGGCACTACCGGACCCCACCGTAACCGAGACGGGGCCGCGATGCCGAGCGTTTGCCTGCTCCGGGGCCGTCGGCAACGCCGCGAACAGGGCTGTTAAGATTTTCGACTGTTGCCGTGCGGCATTCCGTCAGGGAGGAAACCCGGCAGTCCCTCGGGACTGATCCGGAGCCACACGAACGCGGCAACGACCTTCACCGAGTGAAAGAGGAACGCCTCCATGGCCAACATCAAGTCGCAGGTCAAGCGCATCACGACGAACGAGAAGGCGCGGCAGCGCAACCTGGCGATCCGGTCCTCGGTGAAGACCGCGATCCGCAAGTTCCGCGAGGCCGCCGAAGCCGGTGACAAGGACAAGGCCCTCGAACTGCAGCGCGACGCCGCTCGCAAGCTCGACAAGGCCGTCACCAAGGGCGTCATCCACGCCAACCAGGCCGCGAACAAGAAGTCGGCTCTCGCGAAGCGCGCGAACCAGCTCTGAGCGCAGTCTTTCCGGAAGGCCCGGCGGCTTCGGCTGCCGGGCCTTTCCGTGTCCTGGGGACCGGCTCGGCTCTCCTCAAGGCGTTCCCGGCGCCGGGACGTCAGCGGTCGCCCTTGGCCGCGACCACGTCGAGGACCGCGCGCTGCAGCGCGTAGTTCGCGTCGGCCGCCGCGCCCTTGACCTCGGCGTTCAGCCGCGCCACGACGCGCATCGCGGTCGCCAGGCCGTCCTGGCCCCAGCCCCGGGACTGCCCTTGCGCCTTGCGGATCTTCCACGGCGGCATGCCGAGCTCGCCCGCCATCTGGTTCGGGTTGCCGCGCCCGGCCGCGGACACGCGAGCGATCGTGCGGACCGCGTCGGCCAGCGCGTCGGCGATCAGGACGTGCGGGACGCCCAGTTGCATCGCCCACTGCAGGGACTCCATCGCGGCGGCCCGGTCGCCCGCGACGGCCTTCTCGGCCACCGCGAAGCCGGTCACGTCGGCGCGTCCGGTGTGGTAGCGGCGGACCGCCCGCTCGTCGACGACTCCCCCGGTGTCGGCGACCAGCTGCGTCGCCGCCGAGGACAGTTCGCGCAGGTCCGAGCCGACCGAGTCGAGCAGCGCCATCAGGCCCGCGGCGTCGATCTTGCCGCCCGCGCGGCGCACCTCGTTGCGGACGAACGCCTCGCGCTCGGCCGGTTTGGTGAGCTTCGGGCATTCGGTGATTTCCGCGCCCGCCTTTTTCAACGCGCCCGGCAGCGCTTTGGCGGCTTTGCTCCGCCCGCCGCCGCTGTGCACGACCACGAGGACGATGCCGTCGGCAGGCGCCTTCACGTACGCGAGGACCGCGTCGGACAGCTCCTGCGAGATGTCCTGCGCCGACTCCAGCACGATCACGCGCCCCTCGGCGAACAGCGACGGGCTCACCAGCTCGGCCAGCACAGGCGGTGTGAGATCGGACACCCGCATGCGCGTGAGGTCGGCCGTCGGGTCCGCGGCCTTGGCCGCGTCGAGGGACGCTCGCACAGCCCGTTCGATGAGCAGTTCTTCCTCGCCCGTGACGAGGTGCAGCGGCGCGGGTGCGGTGGTCACCCGGCCATCTTCTCACCCGGCCGCCGGGCCGCCCGCTCCGGTGATGTGGGCCGCCTCCGTGGCACGAGCTGATCGGGATGTCGTACGGTGTAGCCGAGGACGCGCCCACCGGCGCTCCGACAACCGAATACCGCTCATCCAGAGGGGCAGAGGGAACGGCCCGACGAAGCCCCGGCAACCGGCGTACAGCCTGTCATCCCGCGATCGCGGGGTAGCTGACGACCACGGTGCCAATTCCGGCCCGCTTCGGCGGGGCAGATGAGGAAAGGAACCTCGCGATGACTGCAGCCCTCAGCGCCACCTCCGCCAACAAGACGATCGACCTCGGTCCGGCCGTCGAACTGGTGTCGAAGGAAGAAGGGCACCGGCAGCCGCTCGCTCCGGAATTCGTCTCCGTCGAAGACTTCTCGCCGCTCGAGGTCGCCTACGACTTCGGCCGCGTCCGCCGCGAGGACATCGAGGCGGGCCCGCGCAACATCTGGCGTTACAAGAAACTCCTTCCCGTCCCCTCGACCGTCGAGGAGACCCCGAACACCGAACCCGGCTGCACCCGGCTCGTGCGCGCCGACCGGCTCGCGAAGGAGCTCGGCCTCAAGCGCGTGTGGGTCAAGGACGACACCGGCAACCCCACGCACTCGTTCAAGGACCGCGTGGTCGCCGTCGCGCTCGCGGCCGCCCGCGAGTTCGGTTTCGAGGTCCTGGCGTGTCCCTCGACCGGCAACCTGGCCAACGCGACCGCCGCCGCGGCGGCCCGCGCCGGCTGGCGGTCGGTCGTGCTGATCCCGAAGAACCTCGAACGCGCGAAGATCCTCACCACCGCGGTCTACGACGGCGACCTGATCGCCGTCGACGGCAACTACGACGACGTGAACCGGCTCGCCACCGAACTGGCCGGCGAGCACCCGAAGTGGGCGTTCGTGAACGTCAACGTCCGCCCGTACTACTCCGAGGGCTCGAAGACGCTCGCCTACGAGGTCGCCGAGCAGCTCGGCTGGCGCATCCCCGAGCAGATCGTCGTGCCGATCGCCTCCGGTTCCCAGCTCACCAAGGTGGACAAGGGTTTCCGCGAGCTGGGCCAGCTCGGTCTCGTGGACGCCAGCCCGTACAAGGTGTTCGGCGCGCAGGCCACGGGCTGCTCGCCGGTCTCCACCGCGTACCGCAACGGCCACGACGTGGTCCAGCCGGTGAAGCCGGACACCATCGCCCGTTCGCTCGCGATCGGCAACCCGGCCGACGGCCCGTACGTGCTCGACGTGGTCAACCGCACCGGCGGCGCGATCGAGGACGTCACCGACGAAGAGGTCGTCGAAGGCATTCGGCTGCTCGCGCGCACCGAAGGCATCTTCACCGAGACCGCGGGCGGCGTCACCGTGGCGACCGCGAAGAAGCTCGTCGAAACCGGCAAGCTCGACCCGGACGCGGAAACCGTCCTCCTCATCACCGGCGACGGCCTCAAGACCCTCGACGCGGTCGAGAACCACATCGGCCCGAAGGCCACCGTGCCGCCGTCCGCCGCGGCCGTCGCCAAGGCACTCGGCTACTGACGCACCGGCCCGGGGTCCGCCGCACTACCGCGGCGGACCCCGCGGCTCGCCCCGGCGCACCACCGCCGGTCCGCTTCCTCCGGGCAGAACGGCGGTGTCCCCGTCGATATCGGTCCGGGTGACCAGCACTCCCATCGTTCCGAGAACGTCCACTGTGGACTTGCTCGGATGTCCGTATCCGTTGCCCGCGCCGACACTGATCAGCGCCGTGCGCGGCCGCACCGCCGCGAGAAACTGCGGCAGCGAATACCTCGACCCGTGATGCGGCACCTTCAGGACGTCTGCCCGCAGGTCGACGCCCTCGGCAAGCAGATCCGCCTGCGCCGCCAGCTCGACGTCTCCGGTCAGCAGAACCCGGCCAGCCGCGGTGTCGGCGCGCAGGACGACCGAACTGTTGTTGATCATCGTGCCGTCCTGCAACGCCGGTGCACGGGTAGTGGCGTAGCGCGGACCGATCACCTCAA
The DNA here is from genome assembly GCF_006704225.1 of Amycolatopsis sp. Poz14. Classification (NCBI taxonomy): domain Bacteria; kingdom Bacillati; phylum Actinomycetota; class Actinomycetes; order Pseudonocardiales; family Pseudonocardiaceae; genus Amycolatopsis; species Amycolatopsis sp. Poz14. The sequence continues at coordinate 3,759,727 of NZ_JACLHD010000001.1, read as the reverse complement.
GCGACAGCCCCGGCCACTCCAGCCGCTGCCCGTCGCTCAACTGCACCAGTGGCACGCCGCGACGCCGCGCTTCGCCGGAGACCGACTGCCACGCCCACGCGGGCGCACGCCCTGGCCCTACCGCGATCGCCCCGACCGCCCGTCCGTCGAATACCGAGGCGAGACCGCCGATGTGGTCCGCGTGCAGGTGACTCAGCACAAGCAACGGCACCCGTTCGACGCCCAGCCTCCGCAGGCATTCATCGACCGGCCCTGGCTCCGGCCCGGTGTCGACGACCACGGCGCGACCAGGCTCGGCCGTGGCCAGGACGACCGCATCTCCTTGTCCGACATCGCATTCCACCATCGCCCAGCCGTCCGGCGGCCAGCCAGGCACCAAGACTTTGGCCGGCACGACTGTCAGCAGCACGACGACCAGTCCGATCGCCACTAGCAGCCGCAGCCGGCGAAACCGCGCCGCCACCACGATTGCGACCAGCAGGACCGCCACGCACAATCCTCCCCACCAGCCTCCGGGCCACGAGAGCGCCGCGCCCGGCGCTCTCGCGCCATGCCGGGCGACGGTGATCAGCCATCGGGCTTCCGGATCCGCTAGATGGATCAGCAGATGCCCCGCACCTGGCCACCACGGGCCGACGACCGTTGCCAGCACTCCCAGCACGGTGACCGGCGCGACCACTGGTGCCGCAAGAACATTGGTCACGACCGAAACCAGGCTGACCGTGCCCGCCATTCCGGCGATGACGGGAGCGGTGACCACGAACGCGGCTAGCGGCACGGCTAGCCCTTCGGCGTAACCGGGCGGGACTCCCCGCCGCACCAACGAATCTGCCCAGCGCGGCGCGAGCAGCACCAGCCCTGCCGTGGCGAGAACCGAAAGAGCGAAACCGAAATTGCCCGCCATCGTCGGATCCCACGCCACCAGTACACAAACGGCGAAGGCCAATGCGGGCAACGCTGAACCACGCCGTCCCAGGGCCAGCGCGAGCAGGCCGATGCCGCCCATTACGCCAGCCCGCACCACACTCGGTTCAGGACCCACCAGGACGAGAAATCCCACTAGGCAGGCTCCAGCCGCTGTTGCGGAAAATCTCGGACCTGCTCGGACCAACCGGCACAGCAGCAGTACGGCTCCGCCGATGATTACAAGGTTGCCACCGCTCACTGCCATCAAGTGGGTGAGTCCGGAGGCTTTGAACTCACCTTCGACCCGTTGCGGCAACGCGCTCGTGTCGCCTAGCACCAGTCCGGGCAGGAGGCCCGCGGGTTCCTCCGGCAGGATCGCGCACAGCGAATGCAAGCTGTTCCGCAGAGCTGCGGCGGCTTGCTGCCACCACGGTGCCGGACCGATATCTGCTGGCGCGGCCCGCACGGAGAGGACTGCTGCGGTTAGTTCGCCGCCGCGTGCGGGCAGGAGACGACCGGATGTCGTCACCTCCTGGCCGGGCAGCAGACGATTCCATTCCGCGACCGGTGCCAGCAACAGAACCCGGCCGGTCGATTCGACTGGCAGACCGTCCACTGTGGCCGTTGCGACTCGGGCCGGGATCGCCACTGACCGGGTTCCCGCCTGTTGGTCGGCGTATCCGGCTTGGTGGATCGGCCGCGGGCGCTCGCTGATCTCGACCCGCAGCGTCGCTGTGACGCCATGTGCGGCAGCGGCTCCCAACGGGTCGGATGATGCGTCGTGGATCCGCAGAGCGGTTGGCACTGCGGCAATGAGTCCGACCAGCAGCAGCGCTCCCCCGGCACCGAGGTATCTGGCACGGCCGCGCACTAGAAGCACTGCCGCGCCGATCACCGCTACGGCACCGATCGCTGTCGCGATCCACCAGCCGAGTTGCAGTCCGGCGAGGGTGGCCACCCATCCGGCGACAGCAGCGGGGACGAGACGGAAATCGTGGTCGCGCCGGGCCGTTTCCTCGGTTTCCAGCTTCATCCGACGGTCACCTGCTCGCGGATTTTTTGGAACTTGCTCTCGCCAATGCCGTCGACGTCGCGAAGTTGTTCCACACTCGAGAATCCGCCGTGCTGCGTGCGCCAGTCGGTGATGCGCCGGGCGGTGACCTCGCCGACGCCTGGGAGGCTGTCGAGTTGTTCGGCGGTCGCGGAGTTCAGGTCGATCTTGCTGGCTGCGGCTCCTGAACCGACCGGTGCCGCTTGCGCGGCTGGGACGCCGACCGCCAGCTGCTCGCCGTCGGTGAGTCTGCGGGCGAGGTTCAGCGTGGTCAGGTCGACGCCCGGGTTGGCACCCCCGGCCGCGCGGAGGGCGTCGGCGACGCGGGAACCCGACGGCACGGTGACCAGGCCTGGAGAGCGCACATGGCCGACTACGCTGATTACCAGGCTCTCGTTGGTCTTCGACGCGTGCGGCACCTGCGCACGGGCAGTCGGGAGCGGCGGGGCGATCTCGGCTGCGGGCGAGCGGCCGAAGATGGCCAGGCCTCCGGCAATGACGGCGGCGGCTGCCAGCAATGCCAGGGCGAAGATCATTCCCCGGCGGCCCAGAAATCCGGGCAGGCCGGTCGAACCGGGGAGCCAGCGCCGGGACAGGCGGTTTTCGATGTGTTCTGGCAGCCAACTGCGGACCAGTTTGCCGCCGGGCAAGGGGCTTTCCGGCGGGGGTGGGTTGTCGGCCAGTGCAGACAACCGGGCTTTGCGACCCGTGGGCCGCAAGAGCGGCGTACCGTCCGCCAGCTGGCCGCCCAATAGCGGTGCATTGTCCGCAACTGCAGACAGCTCAGTGTCCGGACCCGCTGCGCGAGAGTGCCGCCTTGAGTGGACCGCCGCGCCGTCCATGCCTGTGGGCAGGCGAGGATCCGGTTCCCCGCCGGGCACCTCCTGGCTGTCTGCAGTTGCCGACACACTCGCCCGGCTGCGCGCCGACCGGCCCGCACGGCCGAGGGGCAGCCAGCGGCGGACCGGCCCGCTGCCGGGTCCGCTGAGGTGCGGGACCGCGGCCAGCTGGTCGGCCAGCCAGGTGAGCCTGACGTTGACGGGAGTGCCCTGGTCTCGGGCGGAGGGCTCGAACACACGATCGACGCTAGGCGTCGGCCGGTCCGACTGCGAGCGGGTTCCGCGCGATCTGTGGACAACCCGCCCCTTGGGGACAACTCGGCCTTCAGCGCAGGTGCCGCGCCGGATTTTGTCGGGGCACGCGGTCATACTGGCGGGTTTGGCGCGCGGCACCGGTGATCGAAAAGCGTTCGCGTCCGGCGCGCTCGTCCGCCAGCACCCGGTCTCCGGTCTGCAACCGGATGATTCCCGTTGACTGGCGAGGAAAAGCCGAGACCCGAAGCGCGGTCGAAGACCGGATGGGCGCGCTCGAACAGACCCGCGCGCGACTGCTCGCCGAGCGGTTGCGCTTCAAGTGGCGGCCACGGACTCCGGTCGCGCCGCCGCAAACCGCCTGGTCTTCCGAGAGATCCGCGGCTTGGACGGAACGCTCGACGCGCACAGCCGCGACGACCTGACCCGGATGTCCGCCCGTGCAGCGGTAATCCGGCACTACGAGGACGAATTGGCGCCCTACCGCATGGCGAGTCGCCACGCTGCCCGAGCATCGCGGCAATGGCTACCTCGGCGAAATTCTCGCCGAGGGCACCAGAATTCTTGCTGCACAAGACGTTCCTCGCATCCGAACGGCGACACATCTCGGCAACGTCCCGATGGCGAACGCGTTCCGGCGCGCCGGATACCTCACCTTCGAGCGCACGATCACGATGTCTTGGCCGTGATTCGAGTGGAGGCTTGGGAACGCGCGGTCGCCCACGTCGCCACGATGGCGGCTGGTGGGCCAGCGGAACCGTCGTAGCGGGAGTTCACCGCACTCGGTGCCGAACTCGCCGAGGAAGGGCGTCTCGATCCACGAATACTCGGGAAAGCCGCTGGCCACGACGAGCAAGACCTCAAACGCGTCTGGCACCTGCTCGCGCGATTCGGCAACCAGGAAACCAGCTAGGCGCGCTGCACGACCACGCCGAGCACGCCAGGTCCAGTGTGCGCGCCGATGACCGCGCCGATCTCCGACACCACGCATCCCCCGGCGCACCCTGGGATCGCTTCCTCGAGCCGGTTCGCCAATTCGACGGCCCGCTCTGGCGAGGCGAGATGATGCACTGCCAACTCGACCGGTCCGGTACCCGCCGCCTGCACGGACAACTCGACCAATCGCCCGATCGCGCGGTTCATCGTGCGCACTTTCTCCAGCGGCAGGATCCGGCCGTCGGACATGTGCAGCACCGGTTTCACCGCGAGCGCGGTGCCGAGCAACGCCGCGGCCGAGCCGATCCGGCCGCCGCGGCGCAGGTGTTCCAACGTCTCTACCACGAACAACGTCGACGATCGTTCGGCCGCTTTCGTCGCGACCTCTTCGACTTCCGCCGGGCTGGCTCCGGAAGCGGCGGCGTCCGCGGCGTGCAGGGCAGCGAATCCCAAACCCATCGCTGTGGTGCGGGAATCGACGACACGCACCCGGTCCGAGCCGACTTCTTCCGCTGCCAGCACTGCGGCTTCCCAGGTGCCGGACAGCTCGCTCGACAGGTGCACGGACACGACCGCGTCCGCGCCTGCGTCGAGCGCGGCCCGAAACGCGGTGGCGAACTCGGCCGGGGTGGGCCGGGAGGTCGTGACGATTTTGCGCTCCCCCAGCGCTTCCGCGAGCGCGGCGGGGCCCATCTCGAGGCCGTCGAGCGAACAGACGCCTTCCACGAGGACATGCAGGGGCACCACCCGCACCGAGTGCCGCTCGGCGAAGCCTTCGGGCAGGTGCGCGGTGGAGTCCGTGACCACGGCGACCGACACGTCGTCAGCCTACGTGGCCGGAGCCGAGGTGCGGGGCAACGAGTTTCGCCATCGCGGTGCCGACTGCTTCGTGTCCGGCCCATCCCCAGTGCATGCCGTCGGGATTTCCCGCGCCGCTCAAGACATGTTCGCCAACCACGCCGGGCGTGTCGAGCAACGGCACTTCGCGGCGCGCGGCCCACGAAGCGATTGCAGCGGCTGCTTCGGCGCGTCCTGTGTGTACGCGTCCGTACGCGTCGGCGCGGTGCACTGACGGCAGCATTCCGAACACAGGCAACTCAGGCCGCAACGCGCGCAACGCTTCGACAGACTGGTCCAGATAGCTCACGGTCAGCCTCGCAGGAAGCACGCGAGGACGTCCGCGCATCACGACAGACAACCGTGGCTGCGCAGCGAGATAGGCACCGCGTACAACGCGACGCACGCCGTCGGGGCGAAGGTAGCGAAGGCCCTGACGCAAGTACGTCGGCAACGGCGACGGCAGTGTGTCCATGTGGCCGACAGCGAGCACGACAGCGTCGACGCGGCGCAGATCCGCCCACACGCGCGGGTCGCCGGTGAGAGACCACCACAGGTCGCGTGCGGTCCAGCCGATGCCTGCGACGAGATCGGCTTGCCCGGACAACGCGTTCGCGGCGACGTTGGGCCACAGGCGCGGATCGTCGGCCGCGCAAGGGCCCTCGGGGCCGTGGAAACAGAGTGAATCGCCGAAGACGAGCAGCTGCGGGCTCATCGGGTCAGCCGGTGATGCCCGCGTTGTACGCGTGCAACCGCCACTTCCCCTCGCGGTGGCCGAGGTCGACCCAGTGGCAGTTCATGATCCCGCCGAGCGACGGCCAGACCTCGACCGGAAGGCCGAGCAGTTTCGCCGTCAGCGCGAGGATCAGGCCGCCGTGCGAGGCGAGCAGGACCGATTCCCCGGCGCCGGAGTTCGGCTGCATCAGGTCGTCGACCACCTCGGCGGCGCGTTCGGCCACCTCGACGCGGGACTCGCCGCCCGGCGGGGCCCACGCGGCGTCGCTGCGCCACAGCTCGCGGTCGCCCGGATAGCCCTCGTCGACCTCGGCCCCGGTCAGGCCCTGCCACTCGCCGAGGTGCGTCTCGCGCAGCCGCTTGTCGATCTGCAGCGGCACGCCGATCGCCTCGGTGAGCACCGTCGCGGTGTCGGTGGCGCGGCGCAGGTCGGACGCGATCACCAGCTCCGGCGCGAACCGCGCGAGCGCGGGCACGGCGAAGCGGGCCTGGTTCCAGCCGACCGGGGTCAGCGCCGAATCGAGGTGTCCCTGCATGCGGCCGGCGGCGTTGTAGTCCGTCTCGCCGTGCCGCCAGAGCAGCAGCCGCCGCGGGCTCACGCCTCCGGGCCGTCCGCGTCGCCGGTGTCGTCGGCGGGGACCGTGGCCAGCCCTTCGACCTCGATCCGCGGGCAGTCCTTCCACAGCCGCTCGAGGCCGTAGAACGAGCGCTCGTCCGCGTGCTGGACGTGCACGACGACGTCGACGTAGTCGAGCAGCACCCACCGGCCTTCGCGCGCGCCTTCGCGCCGCACCGGCTTGTGCCCCTCGATGCGGAGCTTCTCCTCGACGTTGTCGACGATCGCGCCGACCTGCCGCTCGTTCGCCGCGGACGCGATCACGAACGCGTCGGTGATCACGAGCTGCTCGGACACGTCCAGGACGACCACGTCGCTGGCCAGCTTGTCCGCCGCCGCGTGCGCGGCCGCCACCGCCAGGTCCCGTGCCTCGGACGTCGCTGCCACAGTGCTCCTTCAAGATTTCGGGTACGCCCGGACGAGGGTACCCGGTCAGGCCTCGGCGTCCTTGCGGTAGAGGTCCTTCTTGGCGATGTAGCGCACAACGCCGTCGGGCACGAGGTACCAGACCGGCTCGCCGCGCTCGACGCGTTCGCGGCATCCGGTGGACGAGATGGACATCGCGGTGACCTCGACCAGGCTCACCTTGCCGCTCGGCAGGTGGTGCGAGTTGAGCCGGTAGCCCGGGCGGGTGACGCCGATGAAATGCGCGAAGTCGAACAGCTCGTCGGCCTTGTGCCAGGTGAGGATCTGCTCGAGCGCGTCGGCCCCGGTGATGAAGAACAGCTCGTCGTCCGGGTATTCCTCGTGCAGGTCCCGCAGCGTGTCGACGGTGTAGGTCTGGCCGCCGCGGTCGATGTCGACCCGGCTCACCGAGAAGACCGGGTTGGACGCGGTGGCGATGACCGTCATCAGGTAGCGGTCCTCGGCGCGCGTGACGCGGCGGCCGGACTTCTGCCACGGCTGCCCGGTCGGCACGAAGATGACCTCGTCGAGCGCGAACCGCGACTGGACCTCGCTGGCCGCGACGAGGTGGCCGTGGTGCACGGGGTCGAAGGTGCCGCCCATGACCCCGATCCGGCGTGGTGACATAGCCGGTGAGCCTATACGCGCGGGCACGCGAGGGCTCCCCGTCGCGACTGCGAGCTAGGTTACTGTTGTGACATGAGTCACATAACTCTGCGTTTCCAGCCGGAAACCGTCCGTTCCGGTCCGGGCGGCTCCGGGATTGTCGGGGGCATGGGGTAGACCGGGGGACGTGGACATCACCGACACCACCCCAGACCTCCGGACCCGCGCGGAAACCCTGCTCCGGGCGCTCGCCGGGGACAACGCCGCCCTCCGGGAAGACCAGTGGACCGCCATCGAGGCACTGGTCGCGCACCACCGGCGTGCGCTCGTCGTGCAGCGCACCGGCTGGGGCAAGTCGGCGGTGTACTTCCTCGCCACCGCGCTGCTGCGGGAACAGGGAGCGGGGCCGACGGTCATCGTGTCGCCGCTGCTCGCCCTGATGCGCAACCAGATCTCCGCCGCCGCCAGGGCGGGGATCCACGCGGCCACCATCAACTCGGCGAACGCGCAGGAGTGGGACCAGGTCCAGGCGTCGGTGGCCGCGGGCGAGGTGGACGTGCTGCTGGTCAGCCCGGAACGGCTCAACAACCCGGACTTCCGCGACAGCGTGCTGCCGAAGCTCACCGCCAGCGCCGGCCTGCTGGTGGTGGACGAGGCGCACTGCATTTCGGACTGGGGCCACGACTTCCGGCCGGACTACCGGCGGCTGCGCACGCTGCTGGGCGACCTGCCGGAAGGCGTGCCGGTGCTGGCCACCACCGCGACCGCGAACGACCGGGTGGCCACCGATGTCGCCGAGCAGCTCGGCATCGGCGGCGAGACGGACACGCTCGTCCTGCGCGGTCCGCTCGACCGGGAAAGCCTGCGGCTGGCCGTGGCCGAACTGCCCAGCGACGAGGCGCGGCTGGCCTGGCTCGCCGAGCACCTGGCGGAGCTGCCGGGGTCAGGCATCATCTACACGCTCACCGTCGCCGCCGCGCACGACGTCACCGCGCTGCTGTCCGACCGCGGTTATCCGGTGGCCGCCTACACCGGGAAAACCGATCCGGCCGACCGCCAGGCCGCGGAGGACGACCTGCTGGAGAACCGGGTCAAGGCGCTGGTCGCGACGTCGGCGCTCGGGATGGGGTTCGACAAGCCGGACCTCGGGTTCGTGGTGCACCTCGGCGCGCCGTCGTCGCCGATCGCGTACTACCAGCAGGTCGGCCGTGCCGGCCGCGGCGTCGAACGGGCCGAGGTGGTGCTGCTGCCCGGGCGGGAGGACAAGGCGATCTGGGCGTACTTCGGGTCGCTGGCGTTCCCGGACGAGCTGCGCGTCACGCAGGTGCTCAACGCGCTCGCGTACGCCGACCGTCCACTTTCGACAGCCGCGCTGGAGCCGTCGGTCGAGCTTTCCCGGTCCCGGCTGGAGATGGTGCTGAAAGTGCTCGATGTGGACGGTGCGGTGCGCCGGGTGCGCGGCGGCTGGGAAAGCACCGGGCAGCCATGGGAGTACGACCGGGAGCGGTACGACCGGGTCGGTGTCGCACGGGCGGCCGAGCAGGAGGCGATGCTCGGGTACATCCGCACCGGCGGGTGCCGAATGGAGTATTTGCGGCGGCAGCTCGACGATCCGGAGGCGGTGCCGTGCGGCCGGTGCGACAACTGCACCGGGGAGCACTGGAGCACCGCGGTGTCCGACGAGATCGCGGGTGCGACGCGGGAACGGCTGGACCGGCCCGGGGTCGAGGTCGCGCCGCGCAAACAGTGGCCGAGCGGGATGAAAGGGCTCGACGTGCCGCTGTCGGGCCGGATCAAAACCGAGGAGCAGGCCGAGCCGGGACAGGTGCTGGGCAGGCTCACGGACGTGGGCTGGGGCGGCCGGCTACGCGAACTGCTCGGCCCGGGCGCGCCGGACGCCGAGGTCCCCGACTCGGTGTTCGACGCGTGCGTGAAGGTGCTCGCGGGATGGCAATGGGCGCAACGTCCGGTGGCGGTGGTGGCGATCCCGTCGGCGACGCGGCCGCAACTGGTGGACAGCCTCGCACTGCGGCTGTCGGCGATCGGCAGGCTGGATTACCTGGGCGAACTGGCGTCGGCCGGACCGCCGCCGCGGCAGGCGAACAGCGCCCAGCGGCTGGCGGATCTGTGGCGGAGGTTGAGCCTGCCGGAGGACGTGGCGGCGAGCGTCGCGCAGACGCGCGGGCCGGTGCTGCTGGTGGACGACCTGATCGACACCGGCTGGACGATGACCCTGGCGGCACGGCTGCTGCGCCGGGCCGGGGCGGAGGGGGTGTTGCCGTTCGCGTTGGCGACCACTGCTTGAGGTGCGCTGGGTCTGGGCGGCTGGGCGAGGTTGCTGGGGCGGCCGGGTCGGTTGCTGGCGGGTGCCCTCTTGTCTGCGGGGCCGGGCGGTGGCGGCTTAGCGGCTAGGCAAGATTGGCTTCGCGGCTAGGCGGGATTGGCTGGGATGGCCGAAGGCGGCTGCTGGCTGGCGAGTGCGGCGGGCCGGGACTAGCCGGGTGAAGTGAGCCCGCGCTCGACGAGCTGCCCGCCGCGGTTGCGAGCGCGGGTCGAGGCACAGCGAAGGCTGCCAGGCTGATCCGAGATGCCGCACGAACGAAGCGGGGCGGGGCGGGGCGGGGCGGGGCGGGGCGGGGCGGGGACGAGCATCTGCCAACCAGCCCGGCTGCCAGCCTCGCGCGAAGCGGCGTGCGCGCCTGCGCCACCGCGCATTTGCCGCGCGGCAACGCCTGCACCACCGCACGAGCCCGTGCAGCTTCCGCCATCGCACGACCCTCTGCGCCCTCACCACCGCACGATCCTGTGCAGCTTCCGCCATCGCACGATCCTCTGCAGCCTGCACCACCGCACGATCCTGTGCAGCAAACGCGATCCCGCGTCACACACCGCAGTGGGACAAGCACCAACTGCCATCCTTCCCCGAGATCTACCGATCTCCGGGCATTTCTGGCAAAGTCCCGTTCCGCCCGTGCGGACGTGTGGAGGTTGCCCGATGGCCGGTTCGACGACCGAAGGCATTGCCCGGCATCGGTTGCCGGTGCGGAAGTTGTTCGCTGCCAGTGCGGGCAATGCGCTCGAGTGGTTCGACTGGACGATCTACGCGACCTTCAGCATCTACTTCGCCGGCGCGTTCTTCCCTCCTGGCAACGAAACGCTCGCGCTGATCAACACGTTCGCCACTTACGCGCTCGCGTTCTTCTTCCGGCCGCTCGGCGGCGTGCTGCTCGGACGGTTCGCCGACGTGCACGGGCGCAAGCCCGCCATGATTCTCACTATTTCGCTGATGGCGGGCGGGTCGGTCGCGATCGGGCTGCTGCCCACGTTCGCGCAGGTCGGGTGGCTGGCTCCGATTCTCCTCCTGCTCGCGCGGATCGCTCAGGGGCTTTCGCTCGGCGGCGAGGTTTCCAACGCTTCCGCGTACCTCGGCGAGGTCGCGCCCAAGGAACGCCGGGGGCGCTACTCCTCGTTCTTTTACATCTCCACCGGGTCCGCGGTCCTCATCGCGACCGTGCTCGGGTTCGTGCTCGCCCGCACGATGGACAAGGCGCACCTCAGCTCGTTCGGCTGGCGGATTCCGTTCCTGCTCGGCGGGGTGCTCGGGCTCGTCGGGCTGTGGTTGCGCCGCAGTCTCGCGGAAACCGAGCTGTACCACGAGAAAAAGGAGACCGCGCGACGCGTTGAGCGGCCGTTGCTCACCACGATCACCCAGCATCCGAAGGCGGTCGGGCAGCTCATCGGGTTCTCGATGCTCTCGACGCTCTGCTACTACACCTTCTTCAGCGCCCTCACGTCCTTCGCCGTCAAGGGACGCGGCGCGAACGACGTCGACACCTTCCTCGCGCTTTCCATCGCGACCGCGCTCTTCGTCGCCCTCCAGTATCCGATGGGAGCCCTCGCGGACCGGTACGGGCGGCGGCCTCAGCTGCTGGTCTGGTCCGGCGCGACGGCACTCGTGATCGTCCCGCTCTCCTACCTCGTGCGACCCGGATTTTGGAATCTGCTCATCGTGTTCTGCGTCGGCCTCGCGCTCTACACCGCGATGACCTCGCTCGCCCCGGCGATCATGAGCGAGCTCTTCCCCACCGAACTCCGCGGGCTCGGCATCGGCGCCTGGTACAACCTGACCGTCGCCGTGTTCGGCGGGACCGCGCCGCTCGTGCTCAGCGCACTGTCCGCGGCTGGTGCTGCCACTGCCTTCTTCTGGTACGTCGCTGTCGGGGCGGCAATCGCGTTCTTCGTGATCCTCCGGATGCCCGAAACGAAGGGCAGTGAACTGCGGTAAACCCGCTCGCGCGCGGTCGGTAGGCTTCAACGATCGACTACGCGAAGGAGGGACACCGTGCGCAAGCCCGAGGTTAGTGAGGAACTGGCCCGACGCGTGGTGGCAGCGCTCCGCCGCGCGTTCGACGTCGACCTCGACCCGTCCGCGGCGCTCATCGCGGTGTCCACTCGCGACGGTGTCGACTACCAGTGCAACCTGGCGATGAGCCTCGGCAAACGGCTTGGCAAACCGCCCCGCGAGGTCGCGGCCGGGATCGTCGAGAACCTGGAGCTGGACGGGGTCGCCGACCGGCCGGAGATCGCCGGGCCGGGATTCCTGAACTTCGTGCTGCGCCGCGAATGGCTCGAGCAGCGCGTCGCCGAGCAGGCCCGCGACGACCGGCTCGGGGTGGCCGAAGCCGAGCAGCCGCGCCGGGTCGCGCTCGACTACAGCAGTCCCAACGTCGCCAAGGAAATGCACGTCGGGCATCTGCGTTCCACGGTGCTCGGCGACGCGATCAGCAGGTTGCTGCGCTTCGTCGGGCACGAGGTGCTGCCGCACAACCACCTCGGCGACTGGGGCACGCCGTTCGGCATGCTCATCGAGCATCATCTGGACGAACCGTCCGGCGACCGCAGCGACCTCAACGCGTTCTACCAGGCCGCGCGCCGGAAGTTCGACGCCGACGAGGCGTTCGCGACCCGCTCCCGCGAGCGGGTGGTGAAACTCCAGGGCGGCGACCCGGACACGCTCGCTTTCTGGCAGGAACTCGTCGATGAGTCGACACGGCACTTCAACGCGGCCTACCGCAAGCTCGGCATCACGCTCACCGACGACGACATCTACGGCGAGAGCTTCTACAACCCGTACCTGGGCGAAGTCGTCGACGAACTCGAGGCCGACGGCCTCACCGAGATCAGCGACGGCGCGGTCTGCGTGTTCCCGGAAGGCTTCACCAACCGCGAGGGCGACCGTCTCCCGCTAATCGTCCGCAAGCGCGACGGCGGCTACGGCTACGCGGCCACCGACCTCGCCACCATCCGGTATTGGACCGCCGAACGCGGCGCGACCGACCTGCTGTACGTCGTCGGCACCCCGCAGGCGCAGCACTTCGCGATGATCTTCGCGGTGGCCCGTGCGGCCGGCTGGCTCGACGGCGTGCACGCCGAGCACATCGGGTTCGGCTCGATCCTCGGCGCGGACGGCAAGGTGATGCGCACCCGCGCCGGCGAGACGATCAAGCTCTCCAGCCTGCTCGACGAAGCCGTGGCGCAGGCCGCGGAAGTCGTTGCCGAGCGGAGTGAACTCAGCAAGGAAGAGCAGCAGGAAGTCGCGCGCGCGGTCGGGATCGGCGCGGTGAAGTACGCCGACCTTTCCAGCGACCGCGAACGCGACTACGTGTTCGACTGGGACCGCATGCTCGCCAAGGACGGCAACACGTCCGTCTACCTGCAGTACGCGCACGCGCGGATCGAGTCGATCCTCGCGAAAGCCGGAGAGCCTGCCGAGGACGCGCCGATCCTGCTTCAGGAGCCTGCGGAACGCGCGCTCGCGCTGACGCTGCTGCGGTTCAGCGAAGCGATCAGCGCGGCGACGTCCGCGTACGCGCCGCACAAGCTGTGTACGTACCTGTACGACACCGCCGTCACCTTCTCGCGCTTCTACGAACAGTGCCCGGTGCTGATCGCGGAAACGCCAGAGCTGCGCGCTTCGCGGGTACAGCTGGCCACGCTCACGTCGCGCACACTCGTGCAGGGCTTGGCGTTGCTCGGCATCGAAGCCCCGCGCCGCCTCTAGCACACCGTTCGAGCTAGCCGGACTGTCCGATGTGGACGAGCGCCAGCAATGTATCGGCGACCTCGTCCACGGCTTTCCCCTGCGCGGCGGACGGCAGTTCACCGCACCACGTCGGCGCCTGGCTCATCGCGGCGTGCATGCACTGCAGCACGGTGTCGACGCTGGTGACGGTGAACTCGCCGCTCGCCACGCCCTCCTCGATCAGCGCGCGGAAAAGCGCGTCGTGGCGGAGGCGGAGTTCCTTGATGCGCTCGCGTTGCGCGCTCGGCCACTCGCGCGGCATCAAGAACAGCCGCAGCGCCGCCGGATAGTCGTTGACCGCGATCGTGACGTGTTCGTGGATCAGCGCGCGCAGCCGGGCTTCCGGCGTGCCCTCGGTGCGGTCGAGCAACTGCTCCAGCCGGGCCGTCCACTCGTCGCCGAGCGTCTCGATCGCCGCTGTGCCCAGCTCGTCCTTGCTGGAGAAGTAGTAGTACAGCGAGCCCTTCGTGACGTCCAGGCGCTCGGCGACGTGCTCCAGGCTCACCGCGTCGTAGCCGCGTTCGCCGAACAGTTCGGCCGCCGCCGTCAGGATCTCCTGGATCCGCTTGCCCCGCTTGCGCCGCACGCGCTCGGACGGCGGTTTCACCGCGCCCATCCTGCTCCTCCCGGTTTTCCGCTGTCCCGGAAGCCTACCGGTTGACTGTAAGTTCAACTCTTGACTCGACAGTCAAATTTTGTCACCGTGGTCAGACGACAGACGGGAGCGAACGATGGAGTTCGAGGACATCCGGTACGAGATCGACGGTCCGGCCGCGGTCGTCACGATCGACCGGCCGGAGCGCTACAACGCCTTCCGCGGGCGGACGGTCGACGAGCTGATCAAGGCGTTCCGCTTGGCGTGGGCGGACAAGCACGTGCAGGCGGTGATCCTCACCGGCGCCGGCGAGAAAGCGTTCTGCACCGGCGGCGACGTCAAACAGCGCGCGGAGACCGGCGACTACGGCCCGACCGAGAGCGGCATGTTCGAGATCGGCAACCTGCACAAGCTCATCCGCGACATCCCGAAGCCGGTGATCGCCGCGGTCAACGGCGTCGCGGTCGGCGGCGGGCACGTGCTGCACGTCCTGTGCGACGTCACGATCGCCAGCGAGACCGCGCGGTTCGGCCAGGCCGGTCCGCGGGTCGGGTCGTTCGACGCCGGGTTCGGCTCGGCTTATCTCGCTCGGGTCGTCGGCGAGAAGAAGGCGCGCGAGATCTGGTTCTTCTGCCGCCAGTACGACGCGGCCGAGGCGGAGCGGATGGGTCTGGTCAACGCCGTCGTCCCGCCGGGCGAACTGCTCAAGACCGCCAAGGCGTGGGCCGGCGAAGCCGCCGAGAAAAGCCCGACCGCACTGCGCTTTCTCAAGCAGTCCTTCAACGCGGACACCGACCACCAGGCCGGACTGTCCAATTTGGCCATGTCCGCGCTCGACCTGTTCACTGCCTCGCCGGAAGGCTTGGAGGGTGCGCAAGCGTTTGCGGAGAAGCGCAAGCCGGACTTCGTCTCGCACGTGAACTGGCACTGACCATGGACTTCACCTTCACCGGCGACGAGGACGCTTACCGGCACGAGCTGCGCCGGTTCGCAACGAAAGTCCTTGCACCGCATTACCAATCCGACGACAAGGCGGCGAAGCTGCGACCCCAGCTCGTCGCGGACCTGGCCTCGATGGGCCTGACTGGCTTGCGCATCCCGGAACGGCACGGCGGCCAGGAGGCCAGCGCGATTGTCGCCGGGATGGCGGCCGAAGAGGTCGCGCGCGGCGACTTCAACGCGGCTTACCTGATCATCGTCAGCGCGCTGGTCAGCGACATCCTCACCCGCAACGCGACCGAGGAGCAGCAGGCCGCGTGGCTGCCGCCGATCGCGTCCGGCGAGGTCGTGCCTGCGTTCTGCATCACCGAACCCGGACACGGCACCGACGCCGCGAAGCTGGAGATGAAGGCCGAACCGGACGGCGACGGCTGGCGGCTCACCGGCGAGAAAACGTCGATCACCTTGGGCATGTCCGCCGACGTCGCGCTCGTGCTCGCCCGCACCGGCGGCCCGGGCGCTCGCGGCGTCAGTGCGTTCTGGGTCGAACTGGACGACGCGTACGTCTCGCGGGCAGCGTTCGACGACCTCGGCAGCCGGGCGATCGGCCGCGCTTCCCTGCACTTCGACGGGCTGCCCGTCCCGAAGGAAGCGTTGGTCGGCGGAGAAGGCCAGGGGTTCGTCTCCGTGATGCAAGGTTTCGACTACTCGCGCGCGATCATCGGGCTCGCCTGCCTTGGCGCAGCGCAGGTTTCGCTCGACGAGGCGTTGCAGTGGTCTCGCGACCGCGAAGCGTTCGGCAGTCCGATCGGCACCTTTCAGGGCGTCGCGTTCCCGCTCGCTGAGCAGGCGACGTACCTGCGCGGCGCCCGGCACGTCTGTTACGAGGCGTTGTGGCGCAAGGACAACGACGCCGAGCACAGCACCGAGGCCGCGATGGCGAAGTTCTGGGCGCCGAAGCTCGCCGCCGAGACCATCCACCAGTGCCTGCTGACGTTCGGGCACCTCGGGTACTCCAGCGAAAGCCCGGTCGGTCAACGGCTTCGCGACGTGATCGGCCTCGAAATCGGCGACGGCACCGCGCAGGTGTCGAAGCTCGTCATCGCGCGCAACCTGCTCGGCCGCGCCTACGCACCCTAAGGAGAGCACCATGCTCAAGGACAAAGTCGTCATCGTGACCGGCGCGGGCCAGGGCATCGGCCGAGGTATCGCCGAGAAGCTGGCCGCCGAGGGCGCGACCGTCGTGGTCAGCGACATCAACGAGACCACCGCGAAGGAAACCGCGGCCGCGATCGGCGGGATCGGCGTGAAGACCGACGTCACCTCCCCCGAATCCGTCGCCGGCGCGGTCGAGCAGGTTCGCGCGCAGTTCGGCCGGATCGACGTGCTGGTCAACAACGCCGGCTGGGACAAGGCGGGTCCGTTCGTCGAGTCCGACCGCGCCGATTGGGACCGCGTCGTGCAGATCAATCTCTACGGCGTGCTCAACACCTGCCGGGAAGTGCTGCCGGTGATGGTCGAGCAGGGTTTCGGGTCCGTGGTCAACATCGCCTCGGACGCCGGTCGCGTCGGCTCGTCGGGCGAGGCGGTGTACTCGGCGGCGAAGGGCGGCATCATCGCGTTCACGAAGTCGATCGCCCGGGAACTGGCGCGCAGCACGGTCAACGCCAACGTCGTCTGCCCTGGTCCCGCGGACACCGAACTGTTCGCCTCGCTCGGCGGCGACAACCCGAAGCTGCGCGAAGCACTGACGAAAGCCATCCCGTTCCGGCGGCTCGCGCAGCCGTCCGACATCGCGAACGTGGTCGCCTTCCTGGCCTCCGACGAGGCCGCCTACGTCACCGGCCAGACCGTCAGCGTCAGCGGCGGCCTCACCATGAGCTGACCCGGAGCCCGCCATGTTCGCGACGATCCTCGACGACGAGACGATCGAAGCCCACACCCGCGCCGGGTACTGGGCGAACCGCACCATCACCGACTATCTCGACGACGCCGCGGCGGCCGCGCCGGACAAGACCGCGTTCGTCGATTCGCAGCGCAGCGTCACGTTCGGCCAGCTCAAACAGGAGGTCGACCGGTGCGCGCTCGGGCTGCTGGAACTGGGCGTCCGGCCTGGCGACGTCGTGTCCTTCCAGCTGCCGAACCGGATCGAGTGGATCGTCGTGCACTACGCGGCGAGCCGGATCGGCGCGGTCAGCAATCCGCTCATCCCGATCTACCGGGACCGCGAGGTCGGCTTCATGGTGGCGCTCGCGAAGTCGAAAATCCTGGTGGTGCCGCGGGAATTCCGCGGTTTCGACTATCCGGCGATGGCGGAGCGGCTCCGTCCGCGGTGGCCGGACCTGGAGCACGTGCTGGTGGTCGGGTCGTCCTGGGACGAGTTCGCCGCGACCCCTTGGGAAGAGCGGCACGAGCTGCCGTCGTGGCGGCCTGATCCCAACGACGTCACCCTGCTGATCTTCACCTCCGGCACCACCGGCGAGCCCAAGGGCGTGATGCACACGCACAACACGGCCGTCGCTGCGAACAACCCGCTCCCCGACCGGCTCGGCATCACCTCCGACAGCGTCCTGCACATGGCGTCGACGCTCGCGCATCTCACCGGTTTCCTTTACGGCGCGAGGCTCGGCGTGCAGAACGGCGCGACCTGCGTGCTGCAAGACGTGTGGGATGCCGCGCGGTTCGTGGAACTGGTCGCCGAGCACGGCATCACCTACACCTCGGCCGCCACGCCGTTCCTGCACGACCTGCTGTCCGCGCCGAATCTCGCCGACCACGATCTCAGTTCCCTGCAACGGTTCTGCTGCATGGGCGCACCGATCCCCCGCGCGCTCGTACGGCAGGCGCGGCAGAAACTGCCCGGTCTCGTCGTGCTCGGCGGCTGGGGGCAGAGCGAAGACGCGCTGGTCACGCTCGGCATCCCGGGCGATCCGGACGACAAGCTGATCGACACCGACGGTTATCCGTGGCCCGGAATGCGGATCCGGACCGTCGACGCGGACGGGGCCGAACTGCCGCCGGGCGCGGAGGGCCGCCTGCAGGTCGCCGGGCCGTTCCTGTTCGTCGGCTACGCCGAACGGCTCGAACTGGCCCGCGAGAGTTTCACCGGCGAGTGGTTCGACACCGGCGACCTCGCGACCATCGACGCCGACGGCTACCTCCGCATCGCCGGCCGCACCAAGGACGTGATCATCCGCGGCGGCGAGAACATCCCGGTCGCGTATGTGGAGAACGTCCTTTACGAACACCCGGACGTCGAAGCGGTCGCGGTGGTCGCGGTCCCCGATCCGCGCCTTCAGGAACGCGCGTGCGCCTGTCTCGTGCTGAAACCCGGCGCGCACCTGGATCTGGAGAAGCTGCGCGGTTTCCTCGCCGAAAAAGGCGTCACCAAGCAGTATTGGCCGGAGCGCGTGGAACTGTTTCCGGAACTCCCGCGGACCGCCAGCGGCAAGATCCAGAAGTTTCAGCTCCGGTCGCTGGTGGACAAGCAGAGCGGGACCGGTCCCCGGCCGGGTCAGTAGCTTCGGGCGCGAGAGAGGGGAGGATCTCGTGTCCCGCAACGATCCCGACTACGCCCGTGCCCTCGCGTTGCTGGAGGAAGCACGGTCCCGGCTGCACGGCCCGATCCGCCGCGAACGACGGCGGCTGCGGTGGGAGCGCTGGTGCAGGCGGCCGTACTACCGCTTCGAACCGGACGGCAAGAAGCCGCAGCTCGTGCATCTCGCCGGACTTCGGGTCACTCCGCTGTGGACGATCGCGGGCACCGGGGTTTCCGACGTCGACGTGCGGTATCCGGTGTCCGCCCGCCGCCGGTTCACGATCGGGTGGCGCTGGCTCGTGCGACACGACTACGACGAGTACCGGATACCGATCTCGCTGGTCGCCGACGCGAACGGCCGGGCTGTGCTGATCGCGCCGGGCGGCCGGACGTTCACCGCCGACAAAGCCGGCTGGCAAACCCTGGCCGCCCTTCTGTACACGGAGTACGCCATGCCGCCGGGCGGACGCTGGTATGGCGCGGGCTGAGGTCAGCCGCGCAGTTTCCGTCGCAGCGAGAGGGCTGCTCCCAGCGCGGTCATCGACGCGCGCGTCAACCCGCGGCTGAACCGGCTTTCCGTCACGAACTGCTTAGCGCTGCGGAGCGAACCATGCACTTGTGGGTACGCGTACTTCCGCATCTGCCGCTCGTAGTCGGCGACCGCAGCGGTCACGTCGCCGCCGTGGGAAAGGTTGCGGCACAACACTTGTGCGTCGCGCAGTGCGATGTTCGCGCCGATGCCGCGGAACGGCGTCATGCTGTGCACGGCGTCGCCGAGCAGGGTGACTGGGCCGGTCTCCCAGTCGCGAACCGGCACCGACGTGCGGATCAGCAGCATGCTCACCGTGCCGTCCGGCGAATCCCGCACCAGCCGGCTGAACGCCGGATGCCAGTCGCGGATCCGGTCCAGGATCAGCGAACGGAGGACGGGACCGTCCAGTTCGGCGAGATCGGCCGGGAAGCGATCGGCTTTCGCGCCGTAGGACCACATCACGTAGCTGCTGGTGTTGTCGAACAGCACCGGGTCGACGACCGCGGTCTCGTCGTTGACCGAAGCCGCTGGAAACTCGTGCGGCGCGGTGAACATCCCGCAGCCGGGCGGGGGCAACACGAGCGTCGGGGCCGTCGCGAGTTGCCGCGGAAGCTGCGTGCGAGCCGCTTCGGTCAGCGGGAATTTGCCGATGACAGTCCGGATTCCGGTATCCACGCGCTTCGCGTGCGGCAACAGCTGCGCACGGACCCGGGAGCTCGCACCGTCCGCACCGACGACCAGGTCCGCCTCGGCGGTCGTGCCATCCGCGAAGTGCAGGCCGACGCCCTTCGAATCGGTCTCGTAGCGCACGAATTCCTTGTCGTACCAGAGGATTCCGTCCAATCCGGACGACAGGACCTGGTGCATCGAAATCCGGCTGACCGAATGGTGCGCGGCGGTCGGGTCAGCGCTGGGCGGAGCGTCGAAGGCCGCCAACTCGCGCATCTTCTCGGTGACGAAGCCGAATGTGCCCTCGCTGACCCCCGTCGTGGCCAGGAACTGTTCCCACGCCGCAGGCGGGAGGCAATCATGCAGCGCGGCCGAGCCCATCGGCGCGATGTGCACGCGGTAACCCTGCAAGCGCTCGGTCCGGGTGCGGCTGCGCTCGTACACCGCCACCTCGACTCCGGCCCGCGACAGGCCGTGCGCGAGGCACAACCCGCCGGTGCCGCCGCCTACCACTGCCACCTTGATCTTTTTCACGGTCATCCCCTCTCGGTCGGTCTCCATAATCATCCTCGTGGATGATTGTGTCAACCTTCAGGATGATTAATGCGTCGGTTAGGCTGCCCAGGTGTCCGAGACCACCCCGCGCCGCGCGCCGCGCCCCGGCGAGCGCCAGCGCGATCCCGAGCGCACGAAGGCCCGCATTTTCGAGGCGGCCAAGGCCGAGTTCGGCAGCAAGGGGTACGCGGCCGCGCGGGTGAGCGACATCGCGCAGCGCGCGGGGGTGAACAAGCAGCTGATCTCGTACTACTTCGGCGGCAAGGAAGGCCTGTACGCGGAGGTGGCGAGCGAACCGTTCGCCGGGTTCTCCGCGATGACCACGCCGGACCGCCCGCTCGCGGACGTGGTCGCGGATTTCGCCAGGAGCGGGCTCTCCGACCAGGACCAGGCGCGGTTGTTCCTGCGGGAGAACATGGCCGAGGGCGCCCCGAGCGAGGCGGGGGCGGAGTCGCAGCGCGAGTTCCTGCGGGGGCAGCTCAAGTACATGCGGGCGCGGCAGGAAGCGGGCGACTTCCCGTCCGATGTGGACCCTCGGACGCTGCTGCTGATGCTGATGGCGGCGGCGAGCGCGCCGACGTCGCTCCCCCGGATCGCCGAGGCGCTTACCGGGGAGGATCCGTCGTCAGAGTCCTTTGTGGAGTATTACGCGGAGCAGCTCGCACGCGTTGCTCGGCATCTCTCGGGGTCTTAGCGGCGCAGCGGCACGAGGTCGTCCGCGTGCACAACCTCCCGGCGATGCTCCACCGGGACCTCATGACTCGACCGGCCGATCAACGCAGGCAACTCCCCCGCATCGAACCCGACCACGCCACGCGCCACCGGGACATCCGCCGAATCCACCAGATCGACCACGTCACCGGCCTCGAAATCACCGTCCAAACCGGTGATTCCCGCCGCCAGCAGCGACCGGCGGCGCAAGATCGCTCGCACGGCGCCGTCGTCCAGGCGGAGGCGGCCGGAGGTGTCTGCGGCGTACCCGAGCCAGAAGCGGCGGGCCGACAGGCGGGTGTCGGCGGGCGCGAACGCGGTGCCCACGTTCGCCTCGCGCAGGGCGTCTCCGGCGTCGGCGGCGGCGGCCAGCAACACCGGGATTCCGGCGCCGGCCGCGGTGCGTGCGGCGGAAAGTTTCGAGACCATGCCGCCGGTGCCGAGGCCCGAGGACGACATGCCGACCGCGATGCCCTCCACATCGGACTCGCCGCGCACCTCGGTGATCTTGCGGGTCGCGCCGTCTCGCGGGTCGCCGTCGTACAGACCGTCCACATCGGACAGCAGGACCAGCGCGTCGGCGCCGACGAGGTGCGCCACGAGGGCAGCGAGCCGGTCGTTGTCGCCGAAGCGGATCTCTTGCGTGGCAACGGTGTCGTTCTCGTTCACGACCGGCACCGCGCCGAGCGCGAGCAGCCGGGAGAACGTGCGCTGCGCGTTGCGGTAGTGCGAGCGGCGGACGACATCGTCGGAAGTGAGCAGCACCTGGCCGACGGTCAGGGAGTAGCGGCCGAACGATTCCGCGTACGCGTGCGCCAGCGCGAGCTGCCCGACGCTCGCCGCGGCCTGCTGGGTGGCCAGGTCGCGCGGGCGCTTGCCCAGCTTCAACGGCGCGAGCCCGGCGCCGATCGCGCCCGAGGACACGAGGACGATCTGCGCGTCGCGGGCCACGCGGTCCGCGATGGCGTCCACCAGGGCGTCGAGCCGGGCAACGTCGAGCCCGCTGCCCGCGGTCGTCAGTGCCGAGGAACCGACCTTGACGACCAGCCGGCGGGCTTCCGCGATCTCCTGGCGCGTGCCGCTCACCGGTCGCGCTCCGCCTGCTCCTCGTCGTCCCACACGTCGTCCAGTTCGGCATCGATGGACGGGGTGGTCTCCTCGTCGACCAGGTCCTCGTCCTCGCCGGTGCCGTCGCGGCGGATCCGGCGGGCTTCCTTGCGGTCGGACGCGCTGACGCGGTCGGTGCGCTCCAGCCGGACGTCCGTGCCGCGGCCGGACAGATGCACCGCGACGCCCGGGGTGGAGGGCTGCCATTCGAACTGGATGTCGCCGATGGTGACCGGGCTGCCCGGGCGGGCGCCGTTCTTCGCCAGCGCTTCCTCGACGCCGAGCCGGTTGAGCCGGTCCGCCAGGTAGCCGACGGCCTCGTCGTTGGCGAAGTTCGTCTGCCGGATCCACCGCTCCGGGCGCGCACCGCGGACGATGAACCCGCCCTCTTCCTCCGGGTCGCGTTCGACGGTGAACCCGCTGTCGTCGATCGCGAGCGGGTGCAGCACGATCTTCTCCGGCTCCAGCACCGGCTGCGCTTCGCGATAGGTCTCGACGACCTCCGCCAGCGCGAAGGTCAGCTCCTTCAGGCCCTTGCGCGACGCGGTCGAGACCTCGAACACGCGCAGCCCGCGCGCCTCCAGGTCGGGACGCACGAACTCGGCCAGCTCGGCCGCTTCCGGGATGTCGATCTTGTTCAGCACCACCACGCGCGGGCGCTCCTCGAGCTTGCCGCCCAGCCCCGGCGTGTAGCGGGCCAGCTCCTCCTCGAGAGCGTCCACATCGGACAGCGGATCGCGGCCCGGCTCCAGCGTCGCGCAGTCGACCACGTGCACCAGCACGGCGCAGCGTTCGATGTGGCGCAGGAAGTCCAGGCCGAGCCCGCGGCCCTCGGACGCGCCCGGGATCAGGCCCGGCACGTCGGCCATCGTGAAGACCGACGACCCGGCGGTGATGACGCCGAGGTTCGGCACGAGCGTGGTGAACGGGTAGTCGGCGATCTTCGGCTTCGCCGCGGACAGCACGGAAATCAGCGACGACTTGCCCGCTGACGGGAACCCGAGCAGGCCGACGTCGGCGACCGACCGCAGCTCCAGCACGAGGTTCCGGCTCTCGCCGGGCTCGCCGAGCAGCGCGAACCCCGGCGCCTTGCGGGCCTTCGACGCGAGCGCGGCGTTGCCGAGCCCGCCGCGGCCGCCCTGCGCGGCGATGAACCGGGTGCCGGGGCTGGTGAGGTCCGCGACGAGTTCGCCGTCCTCGGTGAACACGACGGTGCCCGGCGGGACCTTCATCTCCAGGCCCTCGCCGGCGGCGCCGTTGCGGTTGCTGCCCATGCCCATTTTGCCGTTGCCGGCGCGGGCGTGCGGGCGGAAGTGGAAGTCGAGGAGGGTGTGCACGTTGGCGTCGACGACGAGGGTGACGTCACCGCCGTTGCCGCCGTTGCCGCCGTCCGGGCCGCCGAGCGGCTTGAACTTTTCGCGGTGCACCGAGGCACAGCCGTTTCCCCCGTCCCCGGCGGTCAGATGGATGACCGCGCGGTCCACGAACCGGGACGCCATGGTTCTGCCTCACTTCACGTGCGAATGTGCGAAAAAGTATCCGGACAAAAACAAACGAGGGGTGGTGCCGGAGTTATTCCGGTCCCACCCCTCGCTTGGAGGTTCTGACGCTATCGAGACCGAGAATCAGGCCTCGACTGGCACGATGTTGACCGTCTTGCGGCCGCGCTTCGAGCCGAACTCGACCGCACCGGCGGCGAGCGCGAACAGCGTGTCGTCGCCGCCACGGCCGACGTTCACGCCCGGGTGGAACTTGGTGCCCCGCTGGCGGATCAGGATCTCGCCCGCGTTCACCTCCTGGCCGCCGAAGCGCTTCACGCCCAGTCGCTGGGCGTTCGAATCACGACCGTTGCGGGAGCTGGACGCACCCTTCTTGTGAGCCATCGCTCATGCCCCTTCTTGAAAGCTTCAGTCCCGAAGATCCGAAGAACTACTTGGAGATGCCGGTGACCTCGACGCGGGTCAGCTTCTGCCGGTGACCCTGGCGCTTGTGGTAGCCGGTCTTGTTCTTGAACTTGTGGATCCGGATCTTCGGACCCTTGGTCTGCTCGACGACCTTGCCGATGACCGAGACCTTCGCCAACGCGTCGGCGTCCGTGGTGACCTCGCCACCGTCCACGAACAGCACGGCGGGAAAGGTGTGCTCGGTGCCCGGCTCGCCCTCGAGCTTCTCGACCTCGACGACGTCGCCGACGGCCACCTTGTACTGCTTGCCGCCGGTCTTGACGATCGCGTACGCCGACACGGATGTCTCCTGCATTACTCGACAATGGGTTAGGGGGCTGGCGCGGCCGGCCCGCCCGAAGACGGTCCAGGTGCTCGCGCAGCAACTCATGCTTGCGATGAGCCGTACTACAGGTTACGGGAGGCCCCGGGCGCTGCTGCACCCGGGGTACCCGTGGTGGATCAACTCTGGTCCGAAGCCTTCACCGGCGGCCCTGCCGGGCGCGAAGCTGCGCGGCGCGGACGGCGCCGGGTGCTGCGCACGGCCGGGGCCGGGACGTCGACCTCGGGTTCTTCGCCGGAGTCCGCTTCCGCGGCCTCCTTCGGGGCTTCCGCCTCCGGCGCGGCCTGGCTGGCCGCGGGCTCCGGCTGCTTCGCTTCCGGCTGCTGGACGGCGGCCGGGGCCTCCGTCTTGTCCTCGGCCTTGTCCGGCGCGGCGGCCTGCTCGACCGGCTGCTTGGCCGTCTCCTGGTCCTTCGCTTCGGCTTCTGGAGCGTGGTGCTCGTGCTTCGCCTTGGACGCGTTGGCCATGGCCTGCACCGCCGACACCACGGATTCGCGCTGCACCGGAGTCGGGGCCGGGGCGGCCTGCTCCGGCTTGGGCTCGGAGTGCTGCTCCTCGCCCTTGCCGCGGCCGCGGTTGCGCCGCGAGCTCTTGGTGTCGCCGCCGCCGTGGCTGTGGCCGTTGTGCCCGTTGCCGCCGTTGTGGCCGTTCCCGTTGCCGCCGCCGGTGCGCTGCGGTTCGGTGGACACGACGACGCCGCGGCCCTTGCAGTGCTCGCACGGCGTGGAGAACGCCTCGAGCAGCCCGGTGCCGATCTTCTTGCGCGTCATCTGCACCAGGCCGAGCGACGTGACCTCGGCCACCTGGTGCCGCGTGCGGTCCCGGCCGAGGCATTCGGTGAGCCTGCGCAGCACCAGCTCGCGGTTGGACTCGAGCACCATGTCGATGAAGTCGATGACGATGATGCCGCCGATGTCCCGCAGCCGCAGCTGGCGGACGATCTCCTCCGCCGACTCCAGGTTGTTGCGGGTCACCGTCTCCTCGAGGTTGCCGCCCGAGCCGGTGAACTTGCCGGTGTTGACGTCGATGACGGTCATCGCCTCGGTGCGGTCGATGACCAGGTAGCCGCCCGAGGGCAGCCAGACCTTGCGGTCGAGCGCCTTGGTGATCTGCTCGTCGATCCGGTGGTCGGCGAACGCGTCGCCGGTGCCGGTGTAGCGCTTGAGCCGGTCGGCGAGGTCGGGCGCGACGTGCTGGACGTAGTCGTTGATCGTGTCCCAGGACCGGCTGCCCTGGACCTCCAGCTTGACGAAGTCCTCGGTGAAGAGGTCCCGCACGACCTTGACCAGCAGGTCCGGCTCTTCGTAGAGCATGGTCGGCGCGCTGCCCTTCTTGCCGGAAGCGGCCGCCGCCTTGTCCTTGATGACGTCCCACTGCGCCTTGAGCCGGTCGACGTCGCGGCCCAGCTCCTCCTCGCCGATGCCCTCCGACGCGGTGCGGATGATGACGCCCGCGTCCTCCGGGACGATCCGCTTGAGGATGTCCTTGAGCCTGCGCCGCTCGTTCTCCGGCAGCTTGCGGGAGATGCCGGTGGCCCCGCCCGCGGGGACGTAGACGAGGAAGCGGCCGGGCAGCGAGATCTGCGTGGTGAGCCGGGCGCCCTTGTGCCCGACCGGGTCCTTGGTGACCTGCACCAGGACGCTGTCGCCGGTGGAGAGCGCCTGCTCGATCTTGCGCGCCTTGCCTTCCAGCCCGGCCGAGTCCCAGTCGACCTCGCCGGCGTAGAGCACGGCGTTGCGGCCGCGGCCGATGTCGATGAACGCGGCCTCCATGCTGGGCAGCACGTTCTGGACGCGGCCGAGGTAGACGTTGCCGACGATCGAGCCGGTGCCCGACGACGTCAGGAAGTGCTCGACCAGCACCCCGTCCTCGAGCACGGCGATCTGCGTGGAGTCGCCCTTCTCGGCGACGACCATGGTGCGCTCGACCGACTCGCGGCGGGCGAGGAACTCGGCCTCGGACAGGATCGGGGCGCGGCGGCGGCCCGCCTCGCGACCGTCGCGGCGGCGCTGGCGCTTGGCCTCCAGCCGCGTGGAGCCGCGGACGCTGCGCACCTCGTCGCGCGCCGGGCGCTCGGCCTCGGCGGCCTTGGCCTGGCGGACGTGCGTGACGGTGTTCGGCGGGTCGTCGGTGCCGGTCGTCTCGGCCCCGTCGTCGTCCCCGCCCTTGCGACGGCGGCGACGGCGGCGGCGCTTGCTGCCGCCGTCGGACTCGGCGTCGTCGTCGGACTCCGCCTCGGCGTCGCCCGCCTCGTCCGGCTTTTCGGTCTTGTCCTTGGTGTCCTTGGCGTCCTTGCCGCCGTCTTTGGCACCCTTGTCCTGCTGGTCTTCGGAGGTTTCGTCCTCGTTCTCGGACTGGGCCTCGTCGCCGCCCTTGCCCCGGCCGCGGCCGCGACGTCCGCGACGCCGCCGGCGGCGGCCGCTCGCGTCGTCGCCGTCCTCGTCGGAACGCTCGTCGCGGGCTTCGCCGGAGGTGTCTTCCTCAGCGGTTTCGGCGGTGCGGTCGGGACGCTCGGCCTGCGCGGGAGCCTCGCCGACGCCGAACAGCGGCTCGGGCTTGCTCCTCGTCTGCTGCGCGGGCTCGGGCGGCAGGAAGACCGGCGAGGGCGCGGCGAAGACCGGCACGTGCACCGGGCCGCGGGCCGGGGTGGCCTGCTCGGTTTCCTGCTGGTCGGCCGGGATCGCGGGCGCGACGGCGCGGCGCGAGCGACGGGTCCGGGTGCGCTTCTCGCCCGATTCCTGAGCGGCTTCCGGCTCGGCGGATTCGGCCGAGAACGGGCGGGCCGACCAGCCGGGGGCGGCGGCGCTGGGCTGCTCGGCGGCTTCCGAAGTGGTGCTCTGCTCAGCGGCGGTTTCCGGCGCGCGGGCTTCCGGCGCGGAGGCTTCCGAGGCGGTGCCCGTCGCGTTCGCGGCAGCTTCCGGCGCGGTGCCCGTCGCCTGCGCGGCGGCGGCTTCCGGGGCGGCGGATTCGCTCGGAGCAGCGCCCTGGTCGGCGGCCGCTTCCGAGGACGCGGTGGCCTGAGCTGCAGCACCCTGGGCGGCTTCCGGGGCCTCGTTCTCCCGCGAAACGCCGCCCTGCTCGGCGGCGTCCGAGGCCGCGGCCGTCTGGGCGGCATCGCCGACCTGGGCTCCCGCGGTCGCCTGCTCGGCGGCGGCCGGGGCGGCGGTCTCCGGGGCGGTGCCGACGGCGGTCTCGGCGGCGGCGTCAGTCTCGCCCGCGGCCTCCGCGTCGAGGATGACCGCGACGCGGTGCGCGACCTCCTTGGTCACGCTCGACTGGGCGCTGCGGGGGCTCTCCCCCAGCTCGGCGAGCTTGCCGAGCAGGTCGCGGCTGCTCAGGCCGAGCAGCTTCGCCAGCGCGTGCACGCGGATGCGCGGCGGCAGCTCCCCCAGCCTGCTGGTCGTGGGTGCGACGGTATTCCCGCCGGTCTGATCGGCGGGTGTGTCCGCGTTCGACATATGTCTCCTCCGCCCCCGGGCGCGTCAGCCGGTTCGCACCGGTGGTGACGCGGCCGCGCAGGGGCCCTTTCTGTTCCGTGCCCGCCGTGGTGGTGACCAGCGGCGGGAATCCTGCTGGCAGCCGTGCGGTCCGCCGGGTCGGCGGCCGCTCGGTTCCTGGTCTGCTCGGCGGGGTGCCGGCCTGCTCGCGACCCCCGGGCCACCCGCCACGACATCGACCTTGGCCCGGCCTCCCGGGGGCGACGCGCGTGGTGCCGGTCCGGCACTCCTCCGGGCCGCTCACGACGCGAGCGGGATGCCCGTCGGCGCAGCGGCCAACGCGAGTATCCCACACCCGGGGGGACACCCGGTGTAGTCGGTGTCCCGCGGCAGGCGCCCGGGCGTGCCGCGATCATGCGCCCGGGCGAACTTCCGCGCTTCGCTTGTCGCGCCGGGCCCGGGGTGGTTAGCGTGCGGGCTCGGGCGCTCGCGCGGGCGCCCGGCACAACCCTGCGCGCGGTGGGAGGTCCGGTGTCTGTGCTGGCGCGGCCGCTGCGGGCGGCCGTGTGCTCCTTCCTGGTCCTCGCCGGCTGCGCGGCGGTCTCCCCGGCCGCCGTCGCGAGCCCCGGATGCGCCTCGGGCGGGCGGGCGGTGCGCTACGTCGTCGCGTTCGACCGAGGGACCCCGGAATCTTCCGCCCGCCAGCAGGCGAGCGCGGGCTGCGGGCAGCTCGTCGGCTACTACCCGCAGATTTCCGTGGCGGTCGTCACGTCAGCCGATCGGGCGTTCGCGGACCGTCTCGGCCCGGAACGGGCATTCAGCGCGCAAGCCACCCGGACAGCCGCCGAACAGCCAGGCGCCGCCGCCCAGCCCGCTCGGGCCACACTCCCGCTCAGCGACCCGGCGCGAGTGCCCGCGACAGACCTGTCCGCCCAGCAATGGGACATGAACCTGATCGGCGCTCCGGCCGCGCACCAGGTCACCGAAGGCAGCCGCTCAGTGGTCGTCGGCGTCCTGGACTCCGGCGTCGACCCGAAACACCCCGACCTCGCCGCAGCGATCGACCCGGACGATTCGGCGGGTTGTCTTACCGGCGTCCCGGACCCGAGCCCGGCCGCGTGGCAGCCGACGACCTCCGCGCACGGCACGCACGTCGCGGGCATCATCGCCGCGGCCGACGACCGCAAGGGCATCACCGGCGTCGCGCCGGGCGTCCGGATCGCGTCGGTGAAGGTGATCGACGACCGCGGTTACGCAGATCCCGAGGCGGCGGTCTGCGGGATCATGTGGTCGGCGGCGCGGCATCTGCCGATCGCCAACAGCAGCTGGTTCGTGAACCCGTGGTCGCTGTCCTGCGTGCGCGGCAACGACCGCGGCGTGGTGCACGAGGTGCTGGCGCGAGCCGTGGAGTACGCGACTTCCCAGGGCACGCTGAACGTCGCTGCCGCGACCAACGAGGCGGTCGACCTCACGCCGTCGGGCCGCTCGGGTTCGCCGTCCGCCGCCGGGAAGTGCGAGGCGCTGCCGGCCGGGCTGCGGGACGTGGTGACGGCGTCGGCGATCAGCCCGGACCGGGTGAAGTCGAGCTACAGCTCGTACGGGCTCGGTGTGGTCGATGTCACGGCCCCGGGCGGCGACGACGACCGCTGCGTGGTTTCGACCGTTCCGGGCGGTTACGCGCCGATGTGCGGGACGTCGATGGCCGCGCCGCACGTCGCCGGGGTGCTGGCGCTGCTCAAATCGGTGCATCCCACGTGGACGGCCGCCGAGCTGCGCCGTGCGCTGGACTCCCGCGCGACGTCCATGCCGTGCCCGGACGACTACGACCTCACCGGCGACGGCGCCCAGGACGCCTACTGCTCCGGCTACGACGGATACAACGGCTTCTACGGCCATGGTCTAGTCGACGCCCGGACCGCGGTGGCGCCCGCGCAGAACGGACTGCCCAGCCCGGCCCGCTGAGCCGCGTTCAGCGTTCGGTATTCAGGTAAGCAGCAGTTTCGCGATCCTCCTTGTCGCGCCCCAGATCCCGATCGCGGCGAGCACCAGCAGGTACGCCAGATTGCCGAGCATGCTCCAGGAGAAGATGCCGGTCGCGAGCCCGCGCATCAGCTCGATCCCGTGGTAGAGCGGGAAGCAGCGGACCGCCCACTGCAGCGCCTCCGGGTAGACCGTGATCGGGAAGAACGTGGTGGAGAACAGGAACATCGGCATCAGGACGAGCTGGATGTAGTCGAATTGCGACGTCGACTTCAGGAAGCTGACCAGCGCGATGCTGATGGCCGCGAACGCGAACGACACGAGCAGCGCGGCGGGCAGGAGCAGCAGCGCCCACCACGACGTGAGCAGCCCCATGACGCCGGTGACCGCCAGGAACGCGACCGAATACAGGCCGCCGCGCATCATCGCCCACGCGATCTCGCCGAGCGCGACGTCGAGCGGGCCGACCGGGGTCGCCAGCATCGCGTCGTACGTCTTGGCGTAGCGCAGTTTGAAGAACAGGTTGTACGTGCACTCGAAGACCGCGCCGTTCATCGCCGACGACGCCAGCAGCGCGGGCGCGACGAACGCGACATAGCTCATCGGCTGCCCGTCCGGCCCCGGCACGGTGGTGACCAGTTTGCCGAAGCCGACCTGGAACGCGAGCAGGTAGAACAACGGCTCGAGCGCGCCGGACGCGAGCATCGTCCACGACCGTCCGTAGACGGTGAGCGCGCGTTCGATCAACGCGGTGGCGCGGCCGCTGTACATGCCCGCGGGCAGGACGCGGAGCAGAATTCCGCGCCGCTGCGGGAGAATCGGGGCGCTCTGCAGGTCGGTCATCACGCCACCAGCCGTCGGTAGAAGCCGCGGTGCGCGATCGTCCAGCCGATCGCCACCAGTGCTGCCAGATACGCAAGGTGCCCGAGCACCGGGAGCAGCTCCCGCCCGCCGAGCGTGGCGGCGCGGGAAAGCTCGGTGCCGTGCCACAGCGGGGAAATCCAGGCGAGCCAGCGCAGGTACGGCGGCAGCTGAGTGATCGGGAAGAACGTGCCGGAGAACAGGGTCATCGGGATGACGACGAACCGGAAGATCAGCCCGAACCGCTGTCCCTCGTCGAAGGTCCACGCCGCCAGCCCGGCGATCAGCGATCCGCACGCGAGCCCGGTGAGGACGCCGACGAGGACCACCAGCAGCGCCCCCGCGTTGTCCCAGGCGCCGAACAACCACGCGATGAGCGCGTAGACCGTGCCGGAAAGGGCGAGCCGCAGCATGGTCCAGATCTGGTGCCCGCCGAGGACCTGGCCCGGGGACACCGGCGTCGCGGTGACCGCCAGATAGTCCTTCTGCCATTTGAATCCGCTGAGGACCGGATAACTCGATTCGCTGACACCCTGCTGCGCGGCGCCGGCGACGAGCAGCGCCGGGGCGACGTACACCAGGTACGACACCCCGCCGGTCGCCGGACCGGCCTTGACCTGCGAGCCGAACCCGAGCCCCATCGCGGCGAGGAACAGCACCGGTTGCAGGCCGGTGGAGTAGAGCGTGCTGAGCCAGTGCCTGCGGTACCAGGTCCAGTAGCCCTCGACGCGCAGCCAGGCGCCGTGGAACCGGCCGACGACGCGGCCGGTGGCTGGAATGGTCATCAGTCCACCAACGTCCGGCCGGTGAGGCGGAGGAAGACGTCCTCCAGGGAACTGCGCCGGACGAGGCTCGACAGCGGGCGCAGGCCGCGTTCGTGCGCGCGCTCGAGGGTGGCCTCGCCGGTCATCGTGTAGAGCAGCACCCGGTCCGGGAGGACCTCGACGCGCTCGGCCAGCCCGTCGAGCCGGTCGGCCGCGTCCTGCTGCTCCCCCGGCGCGAACCGGAGCTCGACCACTTCCCGGGTGGAATGCCGCGCGATCAGGTCGGCGGGCGAGCCTTCCGCGGCGATCCGGCCGCCGTCCATGACGACGAGCCGGTCGCACAACTGCTCTGCCTCGTCCATGTAATGGGTAGTGACGATCAACGTGGTGCCGCGGGCCTTGAGCCGGAAAAGCCGGTCCCACAACAGATGCCGTGCCTGCGGATCGAGCCCGGTGGTCGGTTCGTCGAGCAGCAGCAGTTCCGGATCGTTGACCAGCGACCGGGCGATGGTGAGCCGCCGCTTCATGCCGCCGGACAGGGAATCGACCGGTTTCTCGGCACGGTCGGACAGCTGCGCGAACTCCATCAGCTCGACCGCCTTCCGCCGCACGTGGGCGCGGGAAAGGCCGAAATAGCGGCCGTAAACGTGCAGGTTCTGCCGGACGGTGAGCTCCACGTCGAGGTTGTCCTCCTGCGGCACCACGCCCAGGCGCGCGCGGATCCGCGGCCCGTCCGCGTTGGGGTCCATGCCGAGGACGCGCAGATCGCCGTCGCTGCGCGGGGACACGCACGCGATCATCCGCATCGTCGACGACTTCCCCGCGCCGTTGGGCCCGAGGAAGCCGAACGCCTCCCCTCGCCGCACCTCGACGTCGATGCCGCGGACTGCCTCGAATTCTCCGAACCGTTTGACCAGCGCCTTCGCTTGCACGAGGGCTGGTTCCGATGCCGACTCTCCCACGAGGAACGACAGTAGAGGGAGGCACCGACAATTCTCGACCGGTTTCCCCGCCGCGGGTACGGCATCCGGGTGGATCTCCGGCGGGGAACGGGGAAACGACGAGCCCGCGGCCCAGCGAAAAGGCGGGGCGGCCCGAAGACCGCCCCGCCCCTCAAAAACTCAGCGCACCGTCAACGACACCGACCGGGACACCCCGTTCACCGTCACCGAGATCTCCGCCGTTCCCGGACGCAGCCCGCGCACCGTCCCGGTGGCCGGGTCGAGCGACACCACATCCCACGGCGCCGGTGGCCAGCTGCCGATGTGCACGCCGCGACCGCCCCAAGCCGCGCTCACCGGGTACGCCACCGGAATCGACCGGCCCTCCTGCGTCACCGCGGCGGTCACCTTTCCGGTGCCGCCCCACGAAAGAGTGCCCGGCCCGGTCACCGTCAGCGCGTCGACGTTCGGGCGCGTTTCGAAGCGCACCGGCTGGCCGCGGTCCGAGGGGTCCACTCGCACCAGGGTCCAGCCGACGAAGCCGCCGTCGCCGGGGGCCGCGGCGGGGGTCTTGCCCGAGTTGCCGTTCACCAGATACGGCACGCCGTCCGTGCGCGACAGGCCGAACACTCCCGCGTGCGAAGCCAGCGAGGCGGCCGGTTTTCCGGACTTCTCCTCGAAACCGGTCAGCCACGTCTGCAGCAGCGCGGCCTCCTTCCGGTCGCCCAGCTGCGAATTGCCGGTCGGGCTCGGGTCCTTCACCGGGTGGTGCATCGCGACGACCACACCACGCACGGAACGGTCCTTCGCCGCGTTGTCGAGCGCCTCGCGCAGCATGCGCACCTGGTCGAATCCGCCCGCGCGCAGCGAGCCGCGCGAGGAATCCATCAGGATCAGCCGCACGCCGTGGACGTCGACCACGCGGTGCGTTTCCCCGAATGCGTCCTGGAAGTTCTTCAGGCCGTTGCCGCCCTCGGCTTCGTGGTTGCCTGGCACGTAGTACCAGGGGACGCGGCCGTCCAGCTCTTCGGTGATGATCTTGCGGGCCAAGACGAAGTCCGGCGCGGTGCCGCGGTCCACGAAGTCGCCGTTGATCAGCACGAGATCCGGTTTCGCGGCAACCGCCTCGCGCAGTGCCCGGCGTGCTTGGGCGACGAGCGGGCCGTCCGGAGCGTCAGCGGTGAACTGAGCGTCGCTGACCACCGCGATCTTCAGGCCGCCCTTGCCGAGCGTGCCGTTGGTGACCAGCGCCGGGTCCGGGACGGCCGGATCGTGCGGCACGGCCGTGGTCGGCGCGACCTCGAAGGTGAGGTCGTTGAAGACCAGTCTGCCCTCGTACTGCTTGCCCGCCGCGGTTTCCACGGCATAGAACCGGGTGAGGCGCTGCCCGTCGGGCAATCCGGCGGGCACCGCGGCGGTCACGTACCGCCAGCCGGTCCAGTTCACGCTCAGCGAGAGGTCCACAATGGACGCGGTGTTGGCGCCGTCGCGGAGTTCCGCGCGGATCCAGGCGCCCTTGCCGTCGCCGTTGATCCACATGCCGATCTTCTGCGTGCCAGCCGGAACCGCGATCGGGTTGGCAGCGTTGACATACGCAGCGCGCGTGGCAGTCGTGCCGGTGAGGCGGTAGTCGAGTGCCAGGCCCTTGCCGCCGTTGCGTCCCTCTGCCGACGAAAGCGCAGCACCGACGACGGCCGGATACACCGTGGCGGACCAGCCTTCCGGACCGGCTAGCGGTGCCGCGACCTTGGCTTCGGTGCCCACCGAAGCCGCCAGGTGCATGGTCTTCCCGCCCGCGTGCACGGTGATCGCGGTGGCCCCGGAAGCGGTCTTCGCGGTGACTGCGAAACCCTTGCCCGACGGCTCGATCTTCACCACGGCGGGGTCGTATTCGAGCTTCACGTCCGACGGTTCGATCCAGGTGCCGTAACCGTCCGCGTCGTAGCCGTAGACCTGGAACTCGCCGCGCGCCTCCGCACCCGAAAGCGCGACCTGCTTGGTGCTCGCGCCGAGGCGCACCGGCTTGCCCAGCACGGTCAGCTTCGTGCGGCCGTTCACGAAGTTCTGATGCGCGGTGACCGTCACGTCGGCTCGCGCGTCCGGGTGCAGGAAGTCGGGCTGCGCGGTGAAAACGTTCTTCGTGACCGTGCCGCGGAACGGGTTCGACGTGGTCCAGAACGGGCGCGACGCCACTGCGGCACCCGTCTCGTCGTGGCCGTTCGGCACGAGCGCGCGGCTCAGGCCGGACAGCACGCGGGTCGAGTTGTCGCCCTCCTGCGCGGGAGCGGGCGCGAAGCCAGTCAGCCGTCCGCTGCCGGCCACCGTCGCGAAGCCGATGCCGTTGGGCACCAAGCGTTCCCCGCCGTCCGAAGGCGAGTTGCGCACCGACGGCGCAGCCTCTCCTTCGTTGCGCGCGAGCAGCGTCGAGGAGCCTCCGCCGTCGAGGTTGATCGCGTCGTCGGCACCGAGCCGCTTCAGCTGCCGGGCCATTTCCAGCTCCGTCATCCCACGGCTGTCGGCCTGGCGACCGTCGACCGTGACGAGCCACATCCGCTTGCCGTCAGCGGAAAAGCCGACGCCGGTACGCGGCGCGAGGGTGACGTCGTCGAGCTGCTGGAGCTGTCCGTCCTTCAGCAGCGTTTTGTTCCCGCCGACCGCGACCGCGATCTTGCCCGCGTCGGTCCGCGGCGCGTACGAAACGCCCACGCGATCACCGACGCGCAACGCCGACAACGCGTCCGCACCAGCTTCGCGACCGAGCAGCAGCGTGCTTCCCGCCGGGATCGGGCCGTCCGCGGGCTTCGGACGCACCTGCGTCACCACACCATCGCGGACCTCGACCTCGATGACCTTCTGCGCACCGGCGACCGACGTCGCGCGCGCCGAAGCGCCCCAGAGCGGCGTGTAGACGCCGAGCGCGTCCTTGCCGAGCACCGGGCTGTTGAAGTTCGTGGCGGGGACAGCTCGGCCGTCCGGCAGCGTGACCGACGCTTCGAGGAAGATGTCGGCGAGCTTCGCGCGTCCCTCCGCGGTGATCGCCGCGGTGGTGTTGTGCCCGGACGCGGGCGCGTTGTGCAGCTCGCCCTTGTCGATGCCGACGCCGAGCGGCGCGCCGGAGGCGTTGATGTCGAAGAAATCGCCGTTGACGCCCGCGACCGCACCGGCGCGAGCGACCTGCTGAGACAGCGGGGTGCGCGCGGAAACGGTGCCCGGGCTGAGGTAAGTCGGCTTCAGGACCTTGCTGGTGAGGTCGACGCTCAGCGCGTCGCCGCGGATCCAGCCCTTCGGGTCGAAGCGGTCGAACTGGGTGAGGTTCAGACCAGGCGCCACCACGTTGGTGGCGCTGCTGGTCTCGAGGCCGTCGTCGGCGGCGGGTGCCGCGGCGATCGCCGGGGCCTCCCGGGCCGAAGAGAAGGCGGAGGCGCTCTCGACCGGCGGCGGGCCGAGCGGAGCGGAGAGCGGGTCGGCATGCGCAGGCGTGGCCAGCGTCAGCACCAGCAGGGCGCTGAGCAGCACGGATC
This sequence comes from Amycolatopsis sp. Poz14, assembly GCF_006704225.1. Taxonomy (NCBI): domain Bacteria; kingdom Bacillati; phylum Actinomycetota; class Actinomycetes; order Pseudonocardiales; family Pseudonocardiaceae; genus Amycolatopsis; species Amycolatopsis sp. Poz14. Next base: position 3,724,026 of record NZ_JACLHD010000001.1, on the reverse strand, counting down.
TTGATCTTTTCACCAGGTACCCCACGATCGCGAAAATGGCTCAGGTCAGCCAAATCCATCGGCGCGACCGCCGGAAGGCCCTGCGGTGAACGGGACCTGAATGGCGCAGGATTATCCGCTCAGGGGGTCATGCGCGCGGCGAGAAACTCCTTCGCGACAGCCTCGTCGCCGTCGATCTCCGGCTGCGCATCGGTGCGCTTCCACAGCGACACCAGCAAATCCTGCGCGGGCGCCGCGACCGTGGCCACCGCTTCGCCCTCGCCCAGCTCGGGCGGTTCGCCGGGCACGACGGTCCACGAGTGCCCGGTGTCGGTGGTGCGCAACGTGATCGGCGCGGCCAGCGGAACCTCGTGCTTCCAGCGCGCGACGCGCGGCAGCATCGTGCCGAGCACCTCGAAGACGCCGTCCGCCGCGATCAGCGGATCAAGCCGCGTCGTTGCGCCGCGTGCGCCGAACAAGTCGACCAAATGCACGGCAGTTTCGTGCACCTGACGGCGGAACCAGAATGCCTTGGTCTTCTCCGCAGCACCGAAAACCCAGCACGCGTCGGCGGGATCGGCCGCGTCGAGCGCGTCCAGCAGTTCGGCCGCGCTCTCGGCGTACCAGGGCGCGAGGTCGCCGCTCGGCGTGACGTCGAATTCCTGCTTGCTCAGCTCTCCGGTGCGGACGATGCCGGCGGCCCACCGGTGCACGTTGCCCAGATGCGCGACGAGGTCGCGCTTGGTCCAGTCTCCGCAGTACGGGACCGGGTTGTCCAGGTCGCCCTCGGCTTCCGCGGCGAAGGCCTCGGTGAGCGAGCGCAGGTGCGGCAGGTAATCGCGCGGCGGCAGCGGCAGGGCAGTCACCGGTGGAGGTTAACCGATGCGCCGAGTCCCCGGCAGCGGATTAAGCGGCCGGAAACACGAACGCCGGGCCGGGACCGCAGTCCCTGCCCGGCGTTCGCGAGGGTCAGTGCCGGTTCAATGCCGGTTCAGCCGGATCACAGGTCCGGGAACCACAGCTTCAGCTCGCGCTCGGCCGACTCCGGCGAGTCCGAACCGTGCACCAGGTTGTACTGGGTCTCCAGCGCGAAGTCGCCGCGCAGGGTGCCCGGGGTGGCCTTCTCGACCGGGTCGGTGCCGCCGGCGAGCTGGCGGAACGCGGCGATCGCGCGCGGGCCCTCGACGGCCAGCGCGACGAGCGGGCCGGACGTGATGAACTCCAGCAGGTCGCCGAAGAACGGGCGCTCCTTGTGCTCCGCGTAGTGCTCCTCGGCGACGGAGCGCTCGACGGTGCGCAGTTCCAGCGCGGCCAGCTTCAGGCCCTTGCGCTCGATGCGCGAAACGACCTCGCCGACGAGGCCGCGCGCGACGCCATCGGGCTTGACGAGGACCAGCGTGCGTTCAGTCACGACGGTATTTCTCCTTGTGCGGATTCGTGTTATTCGGCGCTGAGCCTATCCGACGCGCCTGCCGGGCCGGTCAGCGCCGCTGCGGCTGCAGCGTCTTGGACCACAGCGAGGCCCCGGTCGCGTCGCGCAGGTCGACCGTCAGCGCCCCGCTCGCACCGTCCACATTCACCTCGCCGAAGTGCTGGAACCCTTGCACCGGCGAGGAATTCTGCGTCTGCGGGGCGTGCACGAACACCGCTTCCGGGCCGAACGTCGGGTCGAGTTTGTTCGGGCCGAAGGCGCCGGCGTTGAGCGGGCCGGAGACGAATTCCCAGAACGGGTCGAAGTCCTGGAACGCGGCGCGCTCGGGCGAATAATGGTGCGCGGCGGTGTAGTGCACGTCGGCGGTCAGCCACACGACATTGCGCACGCGGTGGCGCGAGATCTGGTTCAGCACCCAGGCCAGTTCGGTCTCGCGGCCGCCGGGCGCGCCGGGAAGGCCGTTGGCGACCGCCTCGATGTCCTTGCCGTCCGGCACGACGAGGCCGATCGGCATGTCCGCCTGGACGATCTTCCAGGTCGCGGTGCTGCGCCGGAGCCCGTCGGCCAGCCAGCGGGCCTGCGCGTCGCCGAGGATGTGGCCGGGCTTGGTCTGGTCCGAGGTGTTGGCGTCGCGGTAGGTGCGCATGTCGAGCACGAACACCTCGACCCGGCTGCCGTAGCGGAAGCTCCGGTAGACCCGGCCGTCGACGGCCTGGCGGCGGTCGATCGGATGCCATTCGTGGAACGCCTGGAACGCGCGCTGGGCGAGCGCATCGGCGCGTTTTTCGGTGTATTCGGGGCGGTCGTTGAGGATTTCGCCCGGATACCAGTTGTTGACCACCTCGTGGTCGTCCCACTGGACATAGGCGGGCACCTCGGCGGCGAACCGGCGGAAATTCGCGTCGAGCCGGTTGTAGGCGTGCTGGCCGCGGTATTCGTCGAGGGTTTCGGCGACCTTCGACTTCTCCGGCGTCACGATGTTGTGCCAGGTGCCCGCGCCGCCGGGGAGCGTGACGGTTTCGGTGAGCGGGCCGTCGGCGTACACCGTGTCGCCGCTGTGCAGGAAGAGGTCCGGGCGGCGGTCGGCCATCGCGGAGAAGATCGTCATGCCGCCGAGGCCTGGGTTGATGCCGTAGTTCTGGCCGACGACGTCGCCGCTCCACAGGATCCGCGTGTTCGCGCGGCCGACCGGCGCGGTGGCGAACCGGCCGGCGACCGGCTCGCTCGCACCGCGGCCGTCGAGGTCCACGGCGGTGACGCGGTAGTGGTATTCGGTGCCCGGGGCCAGCCCGGCGACGCGCACCTTGCCGGTGCCGCCGGTGGCGGGCGTGACGAACGGGCCGGGCACCCGGCGGGCGTGCCGGAACGACGGGTCGCGCGCGACCTCGACCATCAGCCGCGCCGGGCGGTCGGCCCGCGACCACACGATGCCGGAGCCGGCGGTCACGTCCCCGGACGCGACGCCGTGGGCGAGCACCGGACGGTCGCGGCGGACGAGCGGGGCGGCCGAGGCGGAGCCGGGCAGCAGCAGCCCGCCTGCCGCGGCGAGCGCGGGGACGGCGATCCCGGCTTTGAGCACCGAGCGCCGGGAAGGGGTCGTTTCGGTCATGGCGGCCGTTCTATCCGGCGACCACGGCCAAGCGGCCAACTCGGGCTGACCGCCGGGTGAACGGCTCACCCGACAGGAGGAAGCTCACAGCCGGCCGTCACGCTCGGTGTGCTTCCCGAACCATCTCGTGCTCGCACTCGCTCGGTCCGGACAGCGGACGCTCCACGAACCCGTGCCGTTCGTACAGCGCCATGGCGTGCTCGTTGCCGCCCGCGACGCGCAACGCCAGCTCGCCCGCCCCGCGCCCTTCGCTCCAGCGCACGACGGCCCGGACGAGCGCGTCCCCGACTCCCCTGCCGCGCGCCGGCGGGGCGACCCACATCGACAGCAGCTCGGCTTTGTCGCCGCGTTCGGAAAGATGCCCGCTGACCATCCCGGCCGGAACGCCGTCGAGGTCGGCCAGGACGTTGAGCGACACGTCGCGCAGCCGGGCCCGCCAGCGCGGTTCGGCGTCGCCTTCGCCCTGCCAGTCCGCGAGTGTCGAGCTGAACGCCCCCGGGTCCTCGCGCAGCGCCGCCAGCCGGAGGTCGCGCCACTCCGCCCAGTTCTCCACGCTCAGCTCGCGCACCACGATCACACTTGCACCGTCGCCGTGGCGGCCCGGCCGTTACATCGGAATAGGGTGAAACCATGCGCATCGACCGGCTCGACCACCTCGTCCTCACCGTCGCCGACCTCGGTGCGACGGTCGATTTCTACACGCGCGTCCTCGGCATGACCGAGGTGACGTTCGGGGCCGGCCGCAAGGCGCTGGCGTTCGGCGCCAGCAAGATCAACCTGCACGAGGCCGGGCACGAGTTCGAGCCGAAAGCGGACCGGCCGACGCCGGGCAGCGCGGACCTGTGCCTGATCACGGCCGATTCGCTGGAGCAGGTCGTCGAGGACCTCGCGACGCACGGGGTGCCGGTCGAGGAGGGCCCGGTCGACCGCACGGGCGCGACCGGGCCGATCCGCAGCGTGTACTTCCGCGACCCGGACCGGAACCTGATCGAGGTCAGTGTCTACCGCTGAGCCGCACCTCTCGGGAGTGCCGCGGCGGAGAGCGCGGGGCTCAAGCCTGCGGCTGCTGCTGGCTCGGCAACGTGCCCGCCGCCATCCGGCGCGCGACGTCGCGGCGCAGCCACAGGAACCACACGAACGCGGCCAGGAAGATGACGCCGATGATCGCGATCGCGGGCTGGGTGATCCCGATCCCGATGATCGCCAGCTGCAGCAGCAGGATCACCGGCACCGCCCAGACGTGCTTGAGCATCCCGCACAGCACGATCAGGACCACGGCCAGCGCGATGACCGTCCAGCCGGTGAAGCTGGTGATGCCGCCGCCGAGCTTGGCGACCACCGGCAGCGCGAGCGCGACGGTGATCGCTTCCATGATCAGCGTGCCCGCCATGACGCCGCGGAAGCCCTTCATCGGGTCCTTCGCGGGCGGCTTGACCGGCGTATCGGGCGTTTCCGGGGTTTCGCTCATGCCGGCTCCTTCCCGAACAGCGTGCGCGCGTCGCCCGCGGTGACCACGGATCCGGTCACCAGCACGCCGCCGCCCGCGAGCGGTTCCTCCGGGTCGTCGTTCTGCTCCACGAGGCCGATCGCGGTCTCGATCGCGGTCTCCAGGTCGGGTTCGGCGAGCACGCGGTCCTCGCCGAAGATCGACGCGGCCAGTTCCGCCAGGTCCTCGACCGGCAGCGACCGCGGCGACGAACTGCGCGTGACCACGACGTCGGAGACCACCGGCTCCAGCGCGTCCAGAATGCCGCGCGCGTCCTTGTCGGACAGCACGCCGACGACCGCGACGAGCCGGCGGAAGTTGAACTCGTCGGTGATCGTCGTGGCGAGCGCCCGCGCGCCCATCGGGTTGTGCGCCGCGTCGACCAGCACCGCCGGGGCGGCCCGCACGCGTTCGAGCCTGCCCGGGTTCTCGACCTCGGCGAACGCCTCGCGCACCGCCTCGACCACGAGCTGCTTGTCTTTGCCCGCCCCGAAAAACGCCTCGACCGCGGCCAGCGCGAGGGCCGCGTTCGCCGCCTGGTGCGCGCCGTGCAGCGGCAGGAAGATCTCGTCGTAGACGCCGCCGAGGCCCTGCAGCTTCAGCATTTGCCCGCCGACCGCGACCTCGCGTTCGAGCACGCCGAACTCGCTGCCCGCGCGCGCCACCGCGGCGTCGACCTCGACCGTGCGCTTCAGCAGGACGTTCAGCACCTCGGGGTCCTGCTCGCCGATCACCGCGACCGACCCGGGCTTGATGATCCCGGCCTTCTCCGCGGCCGCGTCGACCGCCGTCGGGCCGAGGTATTCGGTGTGGTCCAGCCCGATCGGCGTGATGACGGCGACCTGGGCGTCGGCGACGTTCGTCGCGTCCCACGCGCCGCCCATGCCCGCCTCGAGCACCGCGGCCTCAACCGGCGCGTCGGAGAACGCCGCGAACGCCATCCCGGTGAGCACCTCGAACTTGCTCATCGGCACGCCGTCCTCGCTCGCGCCGTCCACCATCGCCACGTACGGCGCGATGTCCTGGTACAGCTCGGCGTAGCGGGCGGCGGAGATCGGCCGTCCGTCGAGCGCGATCCGCTCGGTGACCAGCTGCAAGTGCGGGCTGGTGTAGCGGCCCGAGCGCAGGCCCATCCGGGTCAGCAGCGAATCGACCATCCGCGCGACCGAGCCCTTGCCGTTCGTGCCCGCGACGTGCACCACCGGGTAGCCGTGGTTGGGCTCGCCGAGCAGCGTCATCAACGCCTGGATCCGGGCGAGCGACGGTTCGAGCTTCGTCTCCGGCCAGCGCTGGTTCAGCTCGGCCTCGGCGGCCATCAGGTCGCGGCGCGCCTCCGGGCCGTTCTCGTCGCCGAACTCGGCCGGCGCGCCCTCGTCGTCGAGTTCGTGCAGCTCAGTGCCCTCTTCGACGGACAGGTCCGGGACCGGGCCGAGCGCCAGGTTGTCGCCGAGCTGGCCGATGCCGCCGATCCCGCCGCGCGAACCGCCGCCGACGGTGTAGGCCGCGTCCGGCGCGTCGAGGTCCGGCTCCAGCTCGTTCCCGGGATCGTCCTCGTCGTCGCTGTGCGCGAGCGCGCCCAGTTCGTCGACCCCCGCGAAACTGTCCGGATCGGCGAGATCCGGCCGCCGGGTCTCCTCGGGCTCCTCACCGCGCGGCACTCGTGCACTCCTTGAAGTCGCTGTCCCGGCGCGGTCGCGCGACCGGGAAGACCAGGCGAAAGGTTCGGCCCGGCACACCGTCGAGCGTACCCGGGGCCGCCGCGCGCCCAGCGGCCCCGGGGCTTCGGCGTGATCGCGCCCGCAGGGATCCGTGGCAAGGTCGGGCGCATGCCCTTCGACCACAACCACCACTACCACCCGGCCCTGCTCCGCCTCCTGCCGCCGGGCCCCGGCCGCGCCCTGGACGTCGGCTGCGGCGACGGCCGGTTCGCCCGCAAGCTGGCCGCCGCCGGAATGACCGTCGAAGGCATCGACACGTCGGCGGAAATGATCACCCGCGCGACGTCCGCCGGTTCCCCAGGACCAGGCACCGCGGAGTACCGCCGCGCAGACGTGACGACCGACCCCCTGGAACCCGAGGCGTACGCGTACATCTCCTGCCTGGCCTCCCTGCACCACGTCCCGTTCGAAACCGTCACGAGACTGCGCGACGCCCTCGCCCCCGGCGGCGTCCTCGCCGTCCTCGGCTGCGCCCGCCCCAGCCGCCCCGGCGACTACGCCCGCGAACTCGTCGCCGTCCCCGCGAACCTCGCGGCCAGGCTGATCGTCCTCGCCGGAGATCGCCTCAACGGCGGTCCGGACCCGGTAACCAAGGCCCCAGTGCACATGGAATTCCCGCCCTTGAACGACGTCCGCCGCGACGCCGCCCGCCTGCTTCCCGGCAGCACAGTCCGCCCGCTGGTCTTCTGGCGGTACCTGCTGACCTGGCGGAAACCCGCAGATCACCCAGCAGCCGGGTGAAAAGCCGCCCCGACCACCCGATCGGCGGAGAGCGCTCGCGCCCCGCGTGCCGAAAGGTAAAGCGGGTCGACCGCTAGGGAGGACGGGTTCCGCATGCGCACCATCCGAATCGTGCTGGCCGCGATCGCGGCCATCGCACTGCTTCTGTCGACGGCAGCGGCCGCGAGCGCCGCGCCCCGGCACTACCGTCATTACGTCGCCTTGGGCGACTCGTACACGTCGGGCCCGCTCATCCCGCTGCCCAGGCTGGATCCGTTCGGCTGCTTCCGCTCGACGTCCAACTACCCGTCGATGGTCGCGGCTTCCCTGGACGTGGACCGCTTCACCGACGTCAGCTGCGGCGGCGCGAACACGTCGCACATGACCGCCCCGCAAAGCGTGCCGCTGGGCCAGAACGCCCCGCAGTTCTCCGCACTGCGCTCCGACACCGACCTGGTGACGGTCGGCATCGGCGGCAACGATTCGGGCCTGTTCGGCAAACTGGTGGACACCTGCCCGACCTTGCGCGCCTCGGACCCGACCGGAAACCCCTGCCAGCAGCACTTCACCGTCGACGGCGTGGACACGATCAAGGCGCTGCTCCCGAAGACGCAAGCAGCCATCCAGCAAGTACTGGCCGGAATCCACGCCCGCTCGCCGCACGCCAAGGTGCTGGCCATCGGCTACCCGCGCATCGCCCCCGCAGAAGGCTATTGCCCGAACGTCCTGCCCTTCGCGAACGGCGACTACGCCTGGCTCTCGAGCGTGGAAGAAGCCCTGAACGCAGCAGTGAGCAACGCAGTAGAAGCGGACGGCCAATCGTCCTATGTGGACACCTACACGCCGTCCTTCGGCCACGACGCCTGCCAAGCCCCCGGCGTCGCCTGGATCAACGGCAAAGACCTGAACCTGCTGGCCGCCGCCCCCTACCACCCGCTCTACGCGGGAATGGAAGGCGAAGCAAAGGTAATCCGCCAACAACTCCGCTAAAACCGAGTGAGGGGAACCCTGAGGGAATCTGATTCCCTCAGGGTTCCCCTCACGGCTCTAAACCGGCACCGACGCACCCAACTCGAGGTGCACCCACACCACCCCCGCACCCCGATACGAAGCCAAAATGCGGACGGCGGGTGCTTGTCAAGGCATCTTTCCCGCCTTGACAAGCACCCGCCGTCCGTCATCACAATCAGCTTCGGGGTGCCCCACGCAACCACCCGTGCGCAATGTCGCCGCCAGGCGACGAGCCACCCGAGACCTCAGGCCCCAGGCAACGCAGCCAACCGAGCCTCAATCCGCCCAATATCGGCCACCGCAGTCTCCCGCCGCACCTTGATCTTCTCGATCACGTGCTCCGGCGCCTTGGCGATAAACGCCTCATTCCCCAACTTCCCCTCAGTCTGCGCCAATTCCTTCCGCGCAGCCCCGAGGTCCTTCTCCAACCGCTTCCGCTCAGCCGCAACATCAATAGTGCCGGAAGTATCCAACTCCACAGTCACCACGCCACCAGCGAGCGCGACCTCCAACGAAGCACTCACCGAAAACCCATCCTCAGGCTCAGTAAGCCGCACCAACGACCGAATCGCCCCAGAATGCCCCTCCGGAAACGCCTCCCCGGAAAGCCGAGCCGCAACCTTCTGCCCCGGTTTCAACCCCTGGTCAGCCCGGAACCGCCGAATCTCGGTGATCAGCTTCTGCACATCAGCGACCCGCGCATCAGCAACCGGATCCGCATACCCCTCAACCGCCGAAGGCCAAGCCGCGATCACCAACGACTCGCCACCCGTCAGGGCGGTCCACAGCTTCTCCGTGACAAACGGAACGAACGGGTGCAGCAACCGAAGCACAGTGTCCAGCACATGCCCCAGGACCTTCCGCGTAGCCTCGACCCGCGCGGAATCCCCTTGGTACAGCTGAACCTTCGCCAGCTCCAGATACCAGTCACACAGCTCGTTCCACGTGAACTGGTACAGCGCATTGGCGACCTTGGCGAACTGGAAGTCCTCGAACAACCCGTCCACTTCGGACACCAGCGCCGCCAGCCGCCCGAGAATCCACCGATCCGACTCGGTCAGCTCGGCAGCAGGCGGCAACGACCCCTCGACCGTCGCCCCGTTCATCATCGCGAACTTGCTGGCATTCCACAGCTTCGTGCAGAAGTTCCGCGACCCGGCGGCCCACTCGTCGGCCAGCGCCATGTCCGCACCCGGGTTGGCCCCGCGCGCAAGCGTGAACCGGGTGGCGTCCGCCCCGTAAGCGTCCATCCACTCCAGCGGGTCGATGACGTTGCCGCGCGACTTCGACATCTTCTTGCCGTTGGCGTCGCGGATCAGCCCGTGCAGGTAGACGTGGTCGAACGGCTGCCGCCCGTCCATCTCCTGCACGCCGAACATCATCATCCGGACGACCCAGAAGAACAGGATGTCGTAGCCGGTCGACAGCACGCTGGTCGGATAGAACTTCGCCAGGTCCGCGGTCTCCTCCGGCCAGCCCATGGTCGACATCGGCCACAGCCCGGACGAGAACCACGTGTCGAGCACGTCCGGATCCTGCGTCCAGCCCTCGCCCGACGGCGGCTGCTCGTCCGGTCCCACGCACACGACCTCGCCGTCCGGCCCGTACCAGACCGGGATCCGGTGCCCCCACCACAGCTGGCGGGAAATCGTCCAGTCGTGCATGTTGTCGACCCAGTCGAAGTACCGCTTCTCGAGTTCGGCCGGGTGGATCTTCGTCCGCCCGTCGCGCACCGCGTCGCCCGCGGCCTGCGCCAGCTCGGCGACCTTGACCCACCACTGCAGCGACAGCCGCGGCTCCACGACCGTGTCGCAGCGGGAGCAGTGCCCGACCGCGTGCACGTACGGCCGCTTCTCCGCGACGATCCGGCCCTGCTCGCGCAGCGCGGCGACCACCGCGGGACGCGCCTCGAACCGGTCGAGGCCCTCGAACGGACCGGGCACGGTGACCTCGGCGCGCTCGTTCATGACGGTCAGCATCGGCAGGTCGTGGCGGCGGCCGATCTCGAAGTCGTTCGGGTCGTGCGCCGGGGTCACCTTGACCGCGCCGGTGCCGAACTCCGGGTCGACGTGCCGGTCGGCGACCACCGGGATCTTCCGGCCGGTCAGCGGCAGTTCGATCTCGGTGCCGACCAGGTGCGTGTACCGCTCGTCGTCCGGGTGCACGGCCACCGCGGTGTCGCCGAGCATGGTCTCCGCGCGGGTGGTGGCCACGACGATCGAGGCGTCGCCGTCGCCGTAGCGGATCGACACGAGTTCGCCGTCGTCGTCGCTGTGGTCGACCTCGATGTCCGACAGCGCCGTCTGGCAGCGCGGGCACCAGTTGATGATCCGCTCGGCGCGGTAGATGAGGCCGGCGTCGTAGAAGTTCTTGAACACCGTCTGGACGGCCTTGGACAGGTTCTCGTCCATGGTGAAGCGCTCGCGCGACCAGTCGACGCCGTCGCCGAGGCGCTTCATCTGGCCGAGGATCTTGCCGCCGTACTCGGCCTTCCACTCCCAGACGCGCTCGACGAACTTCTCGCGGCCCAGGTCGTGGCGCGAGAGGCCCTCGCCGGCCAGCTGGCGCTCGACGACGTTCTGCGTCGCGATGCCCGCGTGGTCCATGCCCGGCAGCCAGAGCACCTCGTAGCCCTGCATCCGGCGGCGGCGGCTCATCGCGTCCATCAGGGTGTGGTTGAGCGCGTGGCCCATGTGCAGGCTGCCGGTGACGTTCGGCGGCGGCAGTACGATCGAGAACGGCGGCTTCTCCGACGAAGCGTCAGCCGTGAAGTACCCGGCCGCTACCCAGCGGTCGTACATCGGGGCTTCCTCGGCGGCCGGGTCCCAGGCACCCGGAAGGTCGGTTTTCTGCTGCGGAGCGTTCTCGGTCACAATGGACAAGTCTACGAACCCGCCGCGGCGGGGTTACGCAGGGGGAAAGGCGGTGCGCCGATGACTCGGCCGGAGGATCCGGACGACCGGATGGAAACCCATCCGGACCTCATGGACCCGGAGTGGCGCAAGCACGCCCAGCGGGACGCGTGGCTCGGCGCCAAGAAGGACATGAAGAAGCGGCGCAAGCGCGAACGCCGCAACGCTCCGTCGCCGGTCTACGGCCGCGGCGGCGCGGCGCCCAGCCGCTGGCCCGGGATCGCGGCGATCGTCGGACTGGTCCTGCTGCTCGCCGCGGCGATCGTGGTGCACCAGGTTCAGCCGATCGGGGTCAACGACGAGAAGATCGGGTACATCGTCGGACTGGGCTCCCCCGCCGCGACGAGCTCTCAGCCGCTCTAGCTCGAAGTCCGTGAAGGGCTCCTTGAGGGAATCAGATTCCCTGAAGGAGCCCTTCCCGTCTTTCGGGCCGAGGATGCACAGGTTGGACTCAACAGGCTAGACTGTGCTTATGTCCGATGACCCGCCCGTCCCCCCGCGCGTCGCCGAGTCCGCGGGCTGGATCCGCGGCGTCGTCGGCCAGCTGCACCGCAGGCTGCGGCAGGTCGACAACGCCGAGATCCTCACGCCGACGCAGACCGCCGTGCTCAACCGGCTGCACCGCGAAGGTCCGGGTACCCAGGCCGAGCTGGCGGCCGCGGAGCACGTCCGGCAGCAGTCCATGGCCGCGACGCTCGGCGTGCTCGACTCGCTCGGCTACCTGAACCGCACGCGCGACCCGGCCGACGGGAGGCGCGTCGTGATCTCGCTCTCCGATCTCGGCGCCAAGACCGTCATCGGCATCCGGCAGCACCGCGACGAATGGCTCGCCGCCGCGCTGACCGACGAACTGACCGAGGACGAACTCGAAACGGTCCGGCGCGCGCTGCCCTTGCTGCAGCGGATCGCCCAGCGCTGACCCCCTTAAACCCGAGGAGCACTGACGAACACCGCGACCGCCCCCGCGAAATCCCGTTTCGGCGCGCGCCTGGTGACCCCGCTGGTCGCGAGCGCCGTGCTCAATCCGATCAACTCCACGCTCATCGCCGTCGCGCTCGTCCCGATCGGACAGGCCTTCGGCGCCGGCCCGGGCCGCACGGCCTGGCTGATTTCCTCGTTGTACTTGGCCACCGCGGTCGGGCAGCCGGTCGTCGGACTGCTCGTCGACCGCTACGGCGCGCGGCGCGTGCTGCTCGGCGGCGCTTCCGTCGTGATGGTGGCCGGGATCGCCGGGATGATCCCGATCTCGGTCGAATGGCTCACCGGCGTCCGAGCGGTGCTCGGCATCGGCACCTGCGCCGGCTTCCCGGCCGCGATGGCGGTCCTGCGCCGGCGCGCCGACGAAATCGGCGAAGGCGTTCCGGCGCGGGTGCTGTCCGTGCTGGCGATGTCCGCGCAGACGGTCATGGTGATCGGCCCGACGCTCGGCGGCGTGCTGATCGCGCTCTTCGGCTGGCCGGCGATCTTCGCGGTGAACCTGCCGCTCGCCGGAATTTCGCTCGTGCTGACCCTGTTGTGGGTGCCGAAGGACACTCCGGCGGAGAAGCCGGCCGAGCGGATCGACGTCGCCGGGATCGCGCTGTTTTCCGCCGCGCTGCTGGTGTTGCTGTGCTACCTGATGGAGCCGGGCATCGGCGATCTGTGGCTGCTGGCCGTGGCGATCGTGCTCGGCGGGCTCTTCGCGAGGGTCGAACTGCGCGCCCGGAAGCCGTTCATCGACCTGCGGATGCTCGCCGCGAACGGTCCGGTCCTGCGCACGTATTTGCGGCAGGCACTGAGTTTCCTGGCGATCTACACCATCATGTTCGGCTACGTGCAGTGGCTCGAGGAGGCGCGCGGGTTCGCCGAGTCCGCTGCCGGGCTGCTGCTCCTGCCGATGTCCGGGATCGCCGTGGGCGCGGCCGCGCTGTCCGGGAAGCCCACCGGCGTCCGGCTGCGGCTGCTGCTGGTCGGCGCCGCGCTCCTGGCCGGATCCGTCGCGCTGCTGTTCGTCAACGACGGCACCGCGCTGATCTGGCTGCTCGTGCTCGCCGCGCTGTTCGGCCTGGCCCAGGGGCTCACCAGCGTCGCCAACCAGACGACGCTCTACCGCGAAACCCCGGCCGAGACGATGGGCACCGCGAGCGGGCTCTTCCGGACCGCGCAATACCTCGGCGCGATAGTCGCGGCCACGGTCATCGCCCAGTGCTATGGCGGGCACGCCGACTCCGGAGGGCTGCACCGGCTGGCCGTCGTGCTGATCGTGACCAGCGGGTTGCTGCTGATCGTGACCGCGGCGGACCGCGCGCTGCTGCGGGCCGAACGCCGCGAACGGGACCGGCGGGAGGCGGTGTGACCACCCCCGTCTTGGGTTCCGCGCCGCGAAGGCGGACGATGTGCCCATGACTCGCGAAGCTCCGACTGGTGACGTGGACGAAGCCCGCCTCGAAGTGGGCAAGCCGAAAGGCTGGGCGGCCGGAATCCCGGGAGTCGCGGTTTCGCTCGCGCGCGGGGTGGAGCAGATGGGCCCGGTCCGCACCGCGCGCACGCTGCGGCTGCTGAACCAGCGGGACGGCTTCGACTGCCCGGGCTGCGCGTGGCCCGAGCCGCGGCAGGTCGACGGCGAGAAGCGCAAGATGGCGGAGTTCTGCGAAAACGGCGCGAAGGCGGTCGCCGAGGAGGCGACGAAACGCCGCGTCGGCCGGGAGTTCTTCGCCGCGCATCCGGTGTCCGAACTGAACGAGCGCACCGACTACTGGCTCGGGCAGCAGGGCCGGCTCACCGAGCCGATGGTGTTGCGGGAGGGCGGTTCGCACTACGAGCCGATCTCCTGGGACGACGCGTTCGGCCTGATCGCCGACGAGCTGCGCGGTCTGTCGAGCCCGGACGAGGCGATCTTTTACACGTCCGGCCGCACCAGCAACGAGGCCGCGTTCGTGTACCAGCTGCTGGTCCGCGCGTACGGCACGAACAACCTGCCGGACTGCTCGAACATGTGCCACGAATCGTCCGGCGCGGCGCTGTCGGCGACCACCGGCATCGGCAAGGGTTCGGTGTCGCTGGCTGACATCCACCAGGCCGACCTGATCGTGGTCGTCGGGCAGAACCCGGGCACGAACCACCCGCGGATGCTGTCCGCGCTGGAGCAGGCGAAGGGGCACGGCGCGAAGGTCATCGCGGTCAACCCGCTGCCCGAGGCCGGGCTGATGCGCTTCAAGAACCCGCAGAACGTGCGCGGCGTGGTCGGCAAGGGCACGCCGCTGGCCGACGAGTTCGCGCAGATCCGGCTCGGCGGCGACCTCGCGCTGTTCCAGGCGGTCGGGCATCTGCTGCTGCAGTGGGAGGACGCCGCGCCCGGGTCCATTGTGGACCGCGAGTTCGTCGAGAAGTCCACGCACGGCTTCGAGGACTGGGCCAAGCAGCTGCGCGAGATAGACTGGCCGGAAACCGAGAAGGCGACCGGCCTCGAACGCGCGCAGATCGAGCACATCGCGCGGATGATCGCGACGTCCGAGCGCACGATCTACTGCTGGGCGATGGGATTGACCCAGCACAAGCACGCGGTGCCGACGATCGCCGAGGTCGTGAACCTGGCGCTGGTGCGCGGGATGATCGGCAAGCCGGGCGCGGGGCTGTGCCCGGTGCGCGGCCACTCGAACGTGCAAGGCGACCGCACCATGGGCGTGTGGGAGAAGATGCCCGAGCCGTTCATGGACGCCCTCGACCGCGAGTTCGGCATCACCGTGCCGCGCAATCACGGCTGGGACACCGTCGACTCGATCCGCGCGATGCTCGACGGACGCGGCAAGGTGTTCTTCGCGATGGGCGGCAACTTCGCTTCCGCCACCCCGGATTCGGACCGGACCGCGGAGGCGCTGCGGGCGTGCTCGCTGACCGTGCACGTGTCGACGAAGCTCAACCGCTCGCACGTCGTGCCCGGCCGCACCGCGCTGATCCTGCCGACGCTCGGCCGCACCGAACGCGACGAGCAGGAATCCGGCCGCCAGTTCGTGACGGTCGAGGACTCGATGTCGCAGGTCCACGCCTCGCGCGGCCGCCTGGCTCCGGCGAGCGACGAACTGCTGTCCGAGGTCGCCATCGTCTGCCGCCTTGCGGAGAAGCTGCTCGGTGCCGACCACTCGGTGCCGTGGCGGTCGTTCGAGAAGAACTACGACCTGATCCGCGACCGTATCGCCGCGGTGGTGCCGGGCTGTCACGACTACAACCGCCGCGTCCGCGAACCGGACGGTTTCGTGCTGCCGCACGCGCCGCGCGACTCGCGGGAGTTCACTGGCACGGCGACCGGCAAGGGCACGTTCACCGTGTCGGAGCTGGAGTATCCCGAGGTTCCCGAGGGCCGGTTGCTGCTGCAGACGCTGCGCAGCCACGACCAGTACAACACGACGATTTACGGCCTGTCCGACCGCTACCGCGGCATCGAGGACGGCCGCCGGGTCGTGTTCGTGCACCCGGACGACCTGGCCGCGCTGGGGGTCGCGGACGGGGAGATCGTGGATCTGGTCTCGGAATGGCGAGACGGGGATCGGCGGGCGCCCAGCTTCCGAGCGGTGGCTTACCCGACGGCGCGGGGGTGTGCGGCGGCGTACTTCCCGGAGGCGAATGCGTTGGTGCCGCTGGATTCTGTGGCGGAGAAGTCGAATACGCCGGTTTCGAAGGCCGTGGTGATTCGGCTGGAGCCGCACCACCACGCGTGACCTGCTCGTGAGCGGCGATCCCGGTCAGCACCGCGATCGCCGCTCACGACGCACGGCGCGCCCCGCTTCCGCGCGGTCGCGGATCCGACGGATCGCCGGTGTGCAGCGGCGGGCTTCCCGAGGCGAATGCGTTGCTGCCGCTCGATTCCGTGATGGAAAGCCTGGCCTCGAAGGCCGTGGCGATCCGGCTGGAACCGCACCACCACGCGCGACCTCCGCCGACGCGACCGTCGGTGTCTCCCCGAAGCGAGCGCGGTGGCACCACCTGACTCCGCGATCTCGTGCGTGGCGATGCCGATTAGAACCGGCATCGCCACGCACGAGGCGTCAGTCGATGCAGTTGTCACCGTCTGACGTGACGGGCGGCGGCTGGTCGCTTTTCACCGGCACACCAGCCGCGGATCCGCCGTCCGACACCCCCGGTCCTGAGTAGACCTTCCCGAGCACCACCTGGATGTGCCCTGCCGGAACGTCCGCCGATTCCTTTGTGGACAGTCCGCCCAGCTCTTTCGCCACCTCCGCGCCCTCGGCGGCGAGCGCGGCCGGGTAGCGCACGATCGACGTCCGCTGCGACGGGGCGTTGCCCGCGGCGGTCGCGGCGAATCCCTTGCCCTTCAACACATCCGCGACGCGTGCTGCCAGGCCGGAGGATCCGCCGGCGTTGGAGATCTCCACCGCTGCCTTCGGTGCGGCGGGCGGCGCGGACGACGACGGGGCGGCGCCGACCAGCCCGGCCGCAAACGCTTTCACCTGCGCCGGGTCCACCTGCACCGCGGTCGCCGTGGGATGGGACTTGTCGTAGCGGTAGTCCGGGTTCACCACCGGGACCGTCGTGAACTGGATGCCGCCGCCGGACACCCCGCGCATTTTGCTGACGAAGTCCAGGATGTCCCAGGACTGGTCCAGCACCACCGAGTTCTTCACCGCGTCGATGAGGTCGCTCAGCTTGCCCGGGTCGGCGAGCGTCCCGGCCGAAAGGACCTGGTGCGCCATCGCGGCGAGGAACACCTGCTGCCGCCGCATCCGGCCGAAGTCGGTGCCGGGCAGGTTGTCGCGCTGTCGCACGAAGGCGAGCGCGGCGCCGCCGGAAAGCCGCTGTTTGCCTGCCGGGAAGTCCGCGCCCGAGTTCTCGTCCTTGGTGGCGTGTTTCAAGCACACCTCGACCCCGCCGACGGCCTTGCTGATCTCGGAGAAGCTCAGCAGGTTGACCTCGGCGTAGTGGTCGATGGTGACGCCGGTGAGGTCCTCGACCGCCTGCCGCGTCGCCTTGCGCGCCGCGGTCATCGACTCCTGCTCGATCTTGTCCTTGTCCGTCTCCCCTGCCGCGCGCAGTTTCGCGGCCTCGGCGGCCTTGCCCCGGCCGAACGCGGCGTTGATCTTGCCCTTCCCGCCGGGCATCGAGACGTACGAGTCGCGCGGGATGGAGAACGCCTTGACCTCCTGCTGCCCGTCCGGGATCCGCAGCACGATCAACGTGTCGGTGAGGTCGTCGCCGTTCGCGCCGGCGCGCAGTTCTTCCAGCACGCTCTTCGGCAGCATCTGCCCGTCCGGGCCTTTGCGCGAGTCCCGGCCGACCATCAGGATGTCCAGCGCGCCGTCGGCGTGCTTTTGGCCCTCGTCCACCGATCCGCCGCCGCCGATGACGTCGCTGCGGGTGATGTCGTCGAGCGCGCTCAGGGTCGAGAACCCGTAAGCCGTGCCGGCGAACACCACCGTCGACAGCGCTCCGGCGATAACTTTTCCTGCGATCCGCACGCCCCTCTGGACGTCTGGCCGCCCCGAAATGCTGCATTCGTGACGCAGCTCACAACTCAGCGCAGGTGCGACGCTCCGTTCATGTCGAGGATCGAACCGGACGCCCACGGCGTCTCCGACGAGGCCAGGAACACCACCGCTTCGGCGATCTCCTCCGGTTCGGCGACCCGGCCGAACGGGCTCTGCTCGCGCACCTCGTCGGTGACCCGGTCCGCGACGCGCTCGGTCGCGGTGAAGCCCGGAGCCACCGAGGTGACCGAAATCCCGTGCGGCGCCAGCTGGACCGCCAGCGACTGGCCGAACGCATGCAGCGCGGCTTTGCTCGCCCCGTACGGCAGGTATTCGGGCTCGCCGCGGAACGCCCCGCGCGATCCGATGTTCACGATCCGGCCGGGCACGCCGCGGGCGATGAGGTGGCGTGCGACGTGGAAAGACACGTTGGCCGCGCCGTAGAGGTTGACGTCGAGCGTGCGCTGCCACGCGTCCTGCCAGTCCGCATAGGACATTTCAGCGATCGGCGTGCGGGTGGCCGGGGTGGTGCCGACCGCGGCGTTGTTGACCAGCACGTCGACCCCGCCGAGCTGTTCCTCGGCCACGTCGGCGATCCACTGCGCGGCGTCGGGGTTGCCGAGGTCGCCGGACACGAGGACGTGCCCGGAACCGGGCAGCGCCTCGAGCGTTTCGCGCGCGGCCTCCCGGTTGGATCCACAGTGGACAGCGACCCGGTCGCCCCGGGTGGCGAAGGCGACGGCGATGGCGCGGCCGATCCCGCGCGAGGCTCCGGTGACGAGGACGTTCATTTCGCGAACAACTGCGTCTCGTCGCGGAAAGCCTTGAACTCCAGCGCGTTCCCGGCCGGATCGTGCAGGAACATCGTCCACTGCTCCCCCGGTTCCCCGGCGAACCGCTGGTACGGCTCGATCACGAACTCGGTGCCCGCCGCGCGCAGCCGTCCGGCCAGGTCGTGGAACGTGTCGACGTCGAGCACCAGCCCGAAGTGCGGCACCGGCACGTCGTGCCCGTCGACCGGATTGCGGCCCGCTTCCGCGCGAGCGCCCGGGACCACGTGCGTGACGACCTGGTGGCCGTGGAAGTTCCAGTCGACCCACGCGTCCGCCGAGCGGCCCTCGGCCAGCCCGAGCACGCCGCCGTAGAACTCGCGGGCTTTCGGCAGATCGTCGACCGGTATGGCCAGGTGGAAGGCGGGACGGACGGCCATGAGGCACTCCTTCGGCGCGGGGATCGGTCTCTCCACGTTGACTGGCGGATGTTCGAATGTCAACATTAGGACGTGGAAGTCACCCCCCTGAGGAAGGCGGCGCGCCGCGGGCTCGCCGACGAGGCTGCCGACCGGGTGCGCGAAGCGATCTTCGCCGGCCATTTCCGGCCTGGCGCGCCGTTGCGCGAGGTCGAACTGGCCGCGTCGCTGGACATCAGCCGCGGTTCAGTCCGCGAGGGCATCTCCCAGCTCGCCCGGGAGGGCCTGGTCCGGTGCGGCTGGCATCGCCCGACCACGGTGGTCGACGTGACCGCCGAGGACGTCACCGAGGTCTATTCGGTCCGCGCCGCCCTCGACCGGCTGGCCGCCGTCACCGCGCGCGCCAACGCGACCGAGACGGATCTCGCCGCCTTGGACGCGCTGGTCGCCGACCTGGCGAAGGCGGTGCGGATCAAGGCCCCCGGACCGCAGTTGCTGGCACTGGACATTGCGTTCCACGACCGCGTGTACGCCGCCGCGGGCAACGGCCGCCTCACCGAGGCGTGGCACGCGGTGCGGTCGCAGGTGTTTCTGTTTCAGCTGCAACGGGTTTCGCTCGGCCATGAGCATTACCGGGCCCGGGTGGTCGCCGAGCATCGCGAACTGGCGGAACTGATTCGCAGCGGCGACCGGGAGCGGTTGGCCCAAGTGGCCGAGGCGCACGTCCATTCAGCCCAGGAAAGCCTGCTCGCCGGACTGTGACCCGCCAGCCTGGTTCGGGGCGCGGCGGGCGGCAGGCCCGAGGAACACGCGGAACGCCGGGTGCGGGTCATCGTCTCGGCGCTCGCCCTGAGATATCCGGCCTCCCCGCGTTTCTCCCCCGGACCACCCCGGAATCTCCACAACTCCCGGGCAGGCTGGGCCGGTGGACCTCACCAGCAGTCCGAACCGGACCAGCCAAGCCGTTCTCGGTGCGCTGCACGCCGTCTTCGCGCTCGTGGCCGCGGTCGCCGCGCTCAGCCTGTGCCTCGCGGCGGCCTTCACCGAATCCCCGCTCAACGTGGTGTACATCATCGGCGTCTTCTGCCGCCTGTACGGGATCTTCGTCTTCCCGCTCGCCGCCGCGACCGGGGCGGTCGCGAACCGTTACGTTCCCCGGCCGTACGCCAGCGTCGTCATCTGGACCACCATGCCGGTGGCCGCGGTGCTCTTCCCGCAGATCACCCTGCTCACGGGATGGCCGTCGCTGGAGTAGCTTTCGCCCGCGCGAGCGCCTCTTCGATCTTCTTGTTGCTCGTCATGCTCATCGTCACCAAAGTCATCGACACGAGCACCCCCGCCGCCGCCACGTAAGGCACTCGCACTCCGGCCGTCGCGGCGAGCCAGCCGCCCAGTGCGGCACCCGCCGGTGCGGCCGAAGCCGAGACCAGGCGCGAAGCCGCGGCGACCCGGCCCATCAGCCGTGCGGGCACCACGACCTGGCGCAGCGAACCGCCGAGCACCATGGTCGTCGCCATCGCGCAGCCGCACAGCGCGAACATCGCCCCGGCGAGCCACGGGTCCCGAGCGAGACCGAAGACCAGGACCGCGCCGCCCTCGATCACCGCGGTGACGGTGAGCGCGGTGCCGGTGCCCAGCCATTTCTCCAGCGGCCCGGCGAGCACCATCGCGCCCACCAGTCCTCCGGCGGCTTCCACCGCGAGCAGGAAGCCGTAGCCAGCCGAGTCCAGTCCCAGCGCGTCCTTCGCGAACACCACCAGGACCGCCCCGAACGCGCCGAAGGCCAGGTTTCCCACCGCGGGCCGCAAAGCGAGGCCGAGCAGCAGCCGATCCTTGACTACGTAAGCGAAACCCTCCTTCGAGTCCGCCCACACCGAGCGGCCCGGCGTGCGCTCCGGCACCGGCGCCGGCGGCAGCGTCCGGATCAGCACCGCACTGGCCACGTACGTCAGCGCGTTCACCGCGAACGGCAGCGTTCTCCCCACGGTGAAAAGGAAACTCCCGACCGGCGGCCCGGCGAACTGCCCGGCCGCGGTGGACGCTCCGCGCAGATAGCCGTTGGCGCGGCGAAGCAAGGTCTGGTCCCGCGCCAGCAAATCCGGCAGGTACGCCTGCGCGGCGGTGTCGAAGAACAGCGTGCCGGTGCCGAGCAGGAACGCGACCACGAACAGGACCGGAATGCTGAGCCAGCCGAACGCGCCGGCGGCCACCGTCGCCGCCAGCAACACTGCTCGGGCCAGGTCCGCGAGCCACATCGTGCGCCGCCGGTCCCAGCGGTCGACCAGCGCCCCGGCGAACAGCCCGGCCACCGGATACGGGGCGAGCACCGCCACCGTCACCAGGCTGACCACCAGCGGATCGCTGTCCAGCAGCAGCGCCAGCAGGGGCAGCGCCGCGGTATACGCGCCGTCGCCAAGGGAACTGACCGTCGCGGCGGTCCACAAGCGACTGAACGCGGGAGGCATTTTCGTCTTGGTCATCGGGCCGCTCCGGGGCCCGGGCGGAAGAACGCGACCGCGACGGTGGCGGCGGCCTCGTCGGCGTCGCGCGCGTCCCGCAGCTCGTCGAGCAGCCCGGCCAGCCTGCGCTCGAACTCCTCGAACTGCGTCTCGCTGATCCGCGTGTGCTGCAGCCGGACGAACCGGTGCGAGCCCTCGGGCGCGGTCGAGAGGTCGTCGAGCGCGTGCTGCAGCAGCACGTCCCGCTGGCCCGCCGCGGGTTCGGGCAGCTCGATGCTCTTGCCGACGTGCGCGTAGTAGCGCTCCAGCACGCCGCGCACCTTCCGCGTGCGCACCACGTGCACGATCCCGGCCCGTTCCAGCACTCGCATGTGGTAGCTGGAACTGCCTTTCGCGATCCCCAGCTGGTCGGCGACCTGCGTGATCGTCGCGGGCCCGTCGCGCAGCACCGCGAGCACGCGGTGCCGCACGACGTTGCTCACGGCGCGCAGCTGGTCGGTCGTTTCGACATGGACAGTGTCGTGCGGCGGGACGTAGCCCGCTTGGTCATCCCCAGTCACGAGGCTAATGGTCAACGACTCTTGACCATTTGTCCAGAGCTTATTTCCGGGCAGTGCCGGTCAGCGGTACTCAGCCGCCGAACAGCCCGACCACCTTCCGGATCAGCTCGACCACGCCGTAGCCGAACGGGGCGAGCACCCACAGCCACGCGATCACCAGCAGAACGGTCCGGCCGCTGGAACGGCCCTCGGCACTCGTCATCACGCCTCGCTCCCCACCGCGGTCTGCCCGGCCGGTTCGTGGAACTTCTCCTTCACCGGGCGCACGCATTCGTTCGCGACGAACCCGACCACCAGCAGGCCGATCATGATCCAGAACGACAGCTGGTAGAGGTCCGGCCCGGTCTTGCCCGCCGCCTTCTGGCTGTCCGCGATCCCGTCCACGATGAGCGGCCCGAGCACGCCCGCCGCCGACCACGCGGTCAGCAGCCTGCCGTGGATCGCGCCGACCTGATAGGTGCCGAACAGGTCCTTGAGGTACGCCGGGAGCGTCGAGAACCCGCCGCCGTAGAAGGACAGGATCAGCATCGCGCACAGCACGAACACGAGCTTCGACCCGTTCGTGGTCAACGCGATCACGAGGTACAGCAGCGCGCCGACGCCGAGGTAGAACCGGTAGATGTTCTTGCGCCCCACCAGATCCGAGGCGGACGACCAGACGAACCGGCCCAGCATGTTGGTCAGCGAGAGCAGCGCGACGAACCCGGCGGCGGACGCGGCGCCGACCGGCGCGGAGGTGCCCTTGAAGAAGTCGGTGATCATCGGCGCGGCCTTCTCCAGGATGCCGATCCCCGCGGTCACGTTGAGGCACAAGACAATCCAGAGACACCAGAACTGCGGCGTCTTCAGCGCGTTCGCCGCCGAGACGTTCGCCGTGGAGATCATCGGCTTGGCCGCGGCCTGCTTCACCGCGCCCGCCGGACGCCAGTCGTCGGCCGGGACGCGGACGATCAGCACGCCCATCGTCATGAACACCGCGTACACGATCCCGTGGATCAGGAACGCCGTCGCGATGTCGCCGGTCGTGGGCGAGGTGCCGAGCATCGCCGACGACCACGGCGACGCGATCAGCGCGCCGCCGCCGAAGCCCATGATCGCGATCCCGGTGGCCATGCCCGGCCGGTCCGGGAACCACTTGATCAGCGTCGACACCGGCGAGATGTAGCCGATGCCGAGGCCGATCCCGCCGACCCCGCCGTAGCCGGCCACCACGAGCCAGAACTGCCCGGTCGCGACGCCGAGGGCGGCGAGCAGGAACCCGGCGGAAAAGCAGACTGTGGCGACGGTCATGGCCCAGCGCGGACCGTTTTTCTCCACCAGGGTGCCGCCGAACGCGGCGGACAGCCCCAGCATCACGATGCCGAGCTGGAACGGCAGCCCGGACTGCGTGCCGGACAGTCCGAGGGTCTTCTCCAGCGGCGTCTTGAAGACGCTCCACGCGTAGGCTTGGCCGATCGACAGGTGGATGGACAGCGCAGCGGGCGGCACGAGCCAGCGGGTCCAGCCGGGCGGTGCGACGATGCGGGAACGGGCAAGGAAGCCGGGGACAGCCATCGGCGGTCTCCTCCCAACAGTGACGAGGTGCTGGGAATGGTTTACCAGATCCTCGGCGTTGCGCCGGATGACTGTCGAATGACTTGAGAATGTCTTGTCGATGACAACAAAATTCGACGCCGAAGACGACAACCGGAACGAGTGGAGCAGGCGATGGGCAGAGTGACGGTGCGACGGCCGGTACGGCGGATCTCCGCGGCCGGCGAACGGCGCAGGCCGGACTCGCTGGCCGCCGAAGAACCGCTTGAGCTGCGGGTCGGCGGCAAGGCGCTGGCGGTGACAATGCGCACGCCCGGCCACGACGTCGAACTCGCGCACGGCTTCCTGCTCTCGGAGGGCGTGCTGGGGTCCCGTGAGGACGTGGCCGTGGCGCGCTACTGCGACGGCGTCGACGACCAAGGCCGCAATACCTACAACGTGCTCGACATCGCACTCGCCGAAGGAGTAGCTCCGCCGGACACCGGCGTCGAGCGGAACTTCTACACCACCTCGTCGTGCGGCGTCTGCGGCAAGGCCGCGCTCGACGCAGTGAAGCTGCGCAGCCGGTTCTCCCCCGGGGCGTCGGAGTTCGCGGTGAAGACCGACGTGCTCTCGCAGATGCCGGATCGGTTGCGGGAAAAGCAAAAGGTGTTCTCGTCCACCGGCGGCCTGCACGCCGCCGGACTGTTCACTTCGGACGGTGAGCTCGTCGTCGTGCGCGAGGACGTGGGACGGCACAACGCGGTGGACAAGGTGCTCGGCTGGGCCCTGCAGGCGGGCCGGATCCCGGCGCCCGATCTGGGGCTGCTGGTCTCCGGCCGCGCCTCGTTCGAGCTCGTGCAGAAGGCCGCGATGGCGGGCATCGGGCTGCTCGCCGCGGTGTCCGCGCCGTCGTCGCTCGCGGTCGAACTGGCCGAGGAGAACGGCATGACGCTGATCGGTTTCCTGCGCGGCGACAGCATGAACCTCTACACCGGGGACCAGCGTCTGCTTACCTGATCACGCTTCGGCGGGCACCCAGTTGCCGTGGAAGCCGTGCGGGACGCGGTCCGGCAGGTGGACCGCGGCGACGGTTTCGAGGGTGCCCGCGTCGAGCAGGACGAGATCGCTGCGCGCCTCGGCCGCGTCGTACACGTAGCCCATCAGCACGCCTTCGTCCTCGCCCGCGTCCGCACTGGACGGAACGAACACGAACTCCCCCGGTTCGCGGCCGGGACCGAAGCGGTGTGCATCGACCGAACCCTTGCGGAGGTCGTGTTTGTACACCGCGCCGACGCTGCGCGACCGGTCGTCGAGCGCCGTCGCGTAGCCGTACCGGTGCGGTAATCCGACCAGACGTTCGTCCACCCGCGGGAACTCCTGGCCGTGGTCGTCGATCCGTTCCTCTACGACCTTCCCGAGCGTGAGGTCGACGGTCCACCGGTCGAGCGTCGGCTCGCCCTCGGCCGGGCCGTGCAGCGCGCGGTCGAACATCTTCGGGTGCCGGACCACGTCGAGCACGATCCGGTCGTCCTCGTCGTAGGCGTTGAGCGGATGGAAGACGTAGCACTGGCCGACGTCGAACCAGCGGACGTCGCCGTTGTCCCCCTCGCGCGGCATCACGCCGATGCGCGCCGGGTAGTCCGGATTCCACCGGTACGGCAAGGAACTCACGCCGCGGCCGGTGCGCGCGGTCAGCGGGTCGGGCACGTCGACCGGCACCGGGGCCTGGTCCGGATCGAAGGTGACCGGCAGGTCGTAGAACACGACATACCGTTCGGTGAGCGAGAAATCGTGCATCATCGGCGCCCCGGTGACCTCGATGTCGACCGTCCGCCGCGCCCGTCCGTCGGTGCCGACCACCGAATACTGCACCCGGTTCCCGA
Source organism: Amycolatopsis sp. Poz14 (assembly GCF_006704225.1). Lineage (NCBI taxonomy): Bacteria > Bacillati > Actinomycetota > Actinomycetes > Pseudonocardiales > Pseudonocardiaceae > Amycolatopsis > Amycolatopsis sp. Poz14. The sequence continues at coordinate 3,699,095 of NZ_JACLHD010000001.1, read as the reverse complement.
GCCCGAATTGGTACGAGACGGCGTGCAGCTCACCCGTTCGCGGGTCGCGCTTCGGGTGTGCGGTGTACCCGGAGAGGGTGCCGCCGAAGTCGCAGACGCCCAGGGTGTCCAGCTCCTCGCTGAGCTCCCACTGCGGCAGCCCGCCCTCGACCAGCGCGATCGTGCGCCCGGCGTGCCCGATGACGTTGGTGTTGGCCCCGCCCTCGTCGGTGCCGACGCGGCGGCTGCGGTACCACTCGGCCCGGCCGTCGCGAAGGCGTACGCCGTGCACCATGCCGCGGCCGAGGAACCAGTGGTGCGTTTCGGGATCCGGGTCGGCCGGGTTCGGCCCGTTCCGCAGGTAGCGGCCGTCGAGGTAGTCGGGCAGCTGCCCGGTGACCGTCAGCCGGGTGCTCGTGTACTCGCGCTCGACCGGCGCGAAGTTGCCTTCGAGGAAGTGATTCGTCATGACCCGCTCCGTCCATAACGTGGTTATGGACACCGGTATAACAGGGTTATGGAACACTGGCAAGCATGAGCGAGCGGACTCGGGGCGAACACGCGCGGACGCAACTGGTCGAGGCGGCGATCCGGCTGCTGGCCGACGGCGGCGCGGAAGCACTGCAGGCCCGCAAGCTGGCGGCCGAGATCGGCGCGTCCACCATGGCCGTCTACACGCACTTCGGCGGGATGTCCGCGCTCATCGAAGCCGTTGCGCGGGAAGGGTTCCGGCGGCTGATCGCGAACATGGCGACGGTCGAGCGCACCGACGACCCGGTCGCCGATCTGTACCAGCTGGCGCTCGCCTACCGCCGCACCGCGGTCGAGCACCCGGAGTTGTTCGCTCTCATGTTCCGCGAGGCGGGCGCGCACGGACAGCCGGTCGGCGAGCTGATGAAGGCCAAGGAGGACAGCGAGGCGGCGTCGTCATTCCGCGGCATGGTCGCCGCCGTCGGCCGCACCATCGACTCCGGACGGCTCCAAGGCGACCCGCTCACCGTCGCCGCACAGGTGTGGAGCGCGGTGCACGGCTATGTCACCCTCGAGTTGCTGGGCCACTTCGGCCGGGGCGACCGCGGGGTGACCGAGGTGCTCGCGCCACTCTGCGTGACGCTGGTCGTCGGGCTCGGAGACCGCCCTGCCGCCGCCCGGGCGTCCGTGGGGCTGGTCACAACAACCGAGTGAAGATCTTCCGAAGGCAACGTTTCGTCCCTTCCTCACGTCTTACGCTATATGGGTGAGGGGGATCGGGTGACCGAGGAGACTGAGGGCCGAAGGCGGGTGAGCCGCCGGTCCATGCTGATCGCGGGCGCTTCGGGCCTCGGCATCGCCGGGCTCGCGGTGGGGAGCGCGACCGGCGTCGTGCCGTTCAACCAGGCCATGCAGCGGGCGCTGGGCGTCACGTCGTCGACACCGGTGACGCAGCTGGGCAGCATGCGGGTGGAACGCGTCTATTCGCACGCCCGCGGCCGGGAAGTGGACCTCGTTTTCCTGCTGCCGAGCAAGAAGCCGCCGGCCGGTCTGCCGATGTCGCTGATGCTGCACGGCCTGCACGGTTCCGCCCGTTCCGCCGCGCCGAGCGGACTGCTGAAGCAGCTGGGCAGCGACGTCGCCCGCAAAGCCGTGCCGGCGTACGGTTTCGTCGCGGTCGACGGCGGCGACAACTACTGGCACCAGGTCCGCCCCGGCGACGACCCGATGGCGATGCTGCTGGAAGAAGTCCCGCAGTGGCTGCGCGCCCGCGGTTTCGGCGGCACGGACGGCCAGCCGTTCGCGTGCGCCGGAGTGTCGATGGGCGGTTTCGGAGCGCTCCTGTACGCCCGCCGCCGAGCCGAACGCCGCCAACCGCCCGCCGCGGTCGCCGCGATCGCTCCGGCGCTGATCACGTCGTGGCCGGAAATGGCGAAACGCCGCATTTTCACCGGACTGAACGACTGGACGTCGCTGGATCCGCTGCGCCACCAGTCAGCATTGCAGGGCATCCCGACGGCGGTTTACTGCGGCACGGAGGACCCGTTCATCACCGGGGTGCGGCGGTATATCGCGGAAACGCACCCGACGATCGGGTATACGGCGCACGGGAAGCACAGCGACACGTTCTTCCGCACTACGGTGCCGAGCATGGTGGGGTTCTTGGGGAAGCATCTGCGACAGAAGGCGTGATCCTTCTCAGCGGAGAATCCCCAATTCGTCGACCAGATAGGTCGGCGTGCTGAGGAACAGTTCCGGCGACACCGGGCCGTACGCGACGTTCAGCGTGTCCAGCCGGTAGTGCCACTCCCCGCTGCAGACACCGACCAGGCGGTAATTCACCTGCCACCGCAGCCATTCCCCGCGGGCCAGGCGGTGCGCCGGAGGGCGACGCCAGCGGCGAGGATTCCCGTGCGGGGTCGTTTCCAGCTTCACCCGCAGGCGATCTTCAGCCTCTTCGAGGCGGATCGTCGAATCCAGCGATGAAGGCGCTTTTCGCTGCACGCCTTCCCGGGCATCGAACCGCGGCTCGAAATCCGTCTCTTCATCCATCCGCACCATGTGGGTGAAAGGCGCGGTCAACGCCGGTAGCGGGAACGCGATCGGGGCCGCGTTGCGGCGAGCCGCCTCCGCACCGCCGCGGGATTTCTTCGTCCACGAGGTGCACACCCACTGCACGACCGCATCCACCGCGTCATCCTCCACCGTGGAGGACGCCTACCGCGAGCGAGTTACGACACCCAGCGGGCTACGACCGACATCACCCAGAACCCCACCATCGCCGCCAGCGCCATCAGCAGCGACCACCGCAGCTGTTGTGCCCGGGTCTCCGACGAGCGCAGGCGGCGCAGGAACAGCCACGACACCGCGAACAGCGGGATCGGCAGCAGCGGCAGCGCCGAGAGCCGGGTGCCGACCGCCACCAGGCAGACCAGCGTGAACAGTGCGAGCATGATCTCGGACGCGCGGATCAGCCACGGGAAGCGCGTCAGCACGGACGCGGCGACCCGTTCGCTCAGCTCGACAATGCCGACCGGAGCGGCGGAAGGCTCGGTCTCGGCGGGTACCGCTTCGCCGGGGTCGGCAGTGTCGTCCCCCCGGGGTGCGGTCAGCGGCACGGTTGTCATCCTGTCCATTATCGCGCCCGCCGCCGACACCCGGACAGCCGACTCCTGCTAACGCCCGGCGGCCGCCGGGTCAGGCCGACTTCTCGCCGCGCTCGCTGCGGGTGCGGCGCGACGGCTGGCGAGCCACGATCGTGGGGTTGACGTTCTCCCGCACGGTCTGCTCGGTGATCACGACCTTCGCCACGTCCTCGCGGCTCGGGATGTCGTACATGACCGGCTGGAGGACTTCCTCCATGATCGCGCGCAGGCCGCGGGCGCCGGTGCCGCGGAGCACGGCCTGGTCGGCGATCGCCTCGAGCGCGGTCTTGGTGAACTCCAGCTCGACGTTGTCCATCTCGAAGAGCTTCTTGTACTGCTTCACCAGCGCGTTGCGGGGCTGCGTCAGGATCGAGACGAGCGATTCCTTGTCCAGGTGGTTCACCGTCGCCACGACCGGGAGCCGGCCGATGAACTCCGGGATCAGCCCGAACTTGATCAGGTCCTCCGGCATGGTGTCGGAGAACACGTCGCTGCCCTCGATCTCGGCCTTGGTGCGGATCTCCGCGCCGAACCCGAGGCCGCGCTTGCCTACCCGCTCGTTGATGATCTTTTCCAGCCCGGCGAACGCGCCCGCGACGATGAACAGCACGTTCGTGGTGTCGATCTGGATGAATTCCTGGTGCGGGTGCTTGCGCCCGCCCTGCGGCGGCACCGACGCGGTGGTGCCCTCGAGGATCTTCAGCAGCGCCTGCTGCACGCCCTCGCCGGACACGTCGCGGGTGATCGACGGGTTCTCGCTCTTGCGGGCGATCTTGTCGACCTCGTCGATGTAGATGATGCCGGTCTCGGCGCGCTTGACGTCGTAGTCGGCCGCCTGGATCAGCTTCAGCAGGATGTTCTCGACGTCCTCGCCGACGTAGCCCGCCTCGGTGAGCGCGGTGGCGTCGGCGATCGCGAACGGCACGTTTAGCAGCTTCGCCAGCGTCTGCGCGAGGTAGGTCTTGCCGCAGCCGGTGGGGCCGAGCATCAGGATGTTCGATTTGGCGAGCTCGACCGGCTCGTCCTTGGAGTCCTTCGGCCCGGACTTGTCGTCGGCCTGGATCCGCTTGTAGTGGTTGTACACCGCGACCGCGAGCGTCTTCTTCGCGTCGTCCTGGCCGATGATGTACTGCTCGAGGAACTCGTGGATGTCGGCGGGCTTCGGCAGCTCGTCGAGCTTCACGTCGCCGGCTTCGGCCAGCTCCTCTTCGATGATCTCGTTGCAGAGGTCGATGCACTCATCGCAGATGTAGACCCCTGGCCCGGCAATGAGCTTCTTCACCTGCTTCTGGCTCTTGCCGCAGAAAGAACACTTCAGCAGGTCGCCGCCGTCACCGATCCGTGCCATGGCCGTTGACCTCGTCCCCTCCGGTGCGCGGGGCGCACCTGCACTACTTCCTGGCGGCCCCGGGACTGCCAGGCGTTCCCGGGACCAACACGCATTGCCATCGACGGTACCCGTCCGAAGGCGCGGTCGGGAACACCCGACCCCTTCGGGCTCGTCGACGACCGACAGTAGACCAGCGGACCGGTGCGCGTCGCGGATTCGCCGCGCACCGGCCCGTCGCGGTCAGTTCGCCGAGGCCTTCCGGTACGGGAGCACCTCGTCGATCAGGCCGTAGGCCTTGGCCTCTTCGGCGGTGAGGATCTTGTCCCGCTCGATGTCGGCCTTGATCTCGTCCGGTTCCTTGTTCGTGTGCTTCGCCAGGATGACCTCCATCTGGCGGCGCACGCGCTGGATCTCGTTGGCCTGGATCTCCAGGTCCGAGACCTGCCCGTAGGTGCCCTCGGTGGCGGGCTGGTGGATCAGCACGCGCGCGTTCGGCAGCGCCATGCGCTTGCCCGGCGTGCCCGCCGCCAGCAGCACCGCGGCGGCCGAGGCGGCCTGGCCGAGGCACACGGTCGAGATGTCCGGGCGGATGTACTGCATGGTGTCGTAGATCGCCATCAGCGACGTGAACGACCCGCCCGGGCTGTTGATGTAGATGCTGATGTCGCGGTCCGGGTCCTCGTGCTCGAGGTGCAGCAGCTGGGCCATCACGTCGTTGGCCGACGCGTCGTCCACCTGCACGCCGAGGAAGATCGTCCGCTCCTCGTACAGCTTGTTGTACGGGTTGGACTCCTTCACGCCGTAGCTGGTGCGCTCGACGTAGGACGGGAGGATGTACCGCGACTGAGGAGTCTGCGGAGCCCGGAAGTCACCCGGGAGCCGGAAGTTGCTCATGATGCTCTCCTGTGTGGTGCTTCGGGGCTCAGTTGCTCGAGGTCAGGCCGCTGTCGCGGGTCAGCACGTGGTCGACGAAGCCGTAGTCCTTCGCCTCCTGCGCGGTGAACCAGCGGTCGCGGTCGCCGTCCTTGATGATCTGCTCGGTGGTCTGGCCGGTCTGCTCGGCGGTGATCTTCGCGAGCTCCTGCTTCCACTTGTTGAACAGGTCCGCCTGGATCGCGATGTCGGAGGCGGTGCCGCCGACGCCCGCGGACGGCTGGTGCATCAGGATGCGCGCGTGCGGGAGCGCGTAGCGCTTGCCGGGGGTGCCCGAGGAGAGCAGGAACTGCCCCATCGAGGCCGCCATGCCCATCGCGTAGGTCGCCACGTCCGGGCGGATCAGCTGCATGGTGTCGTAGATCGCGAACCCGGCGGTCACCGAGCCGCCCGGCGAGTTGATGTAGAACCGGATGTCCGATTCGGCGTCGTCCGCGTCGAGCAGCAGGAGCTGCGCGGTGAGCCGGTTGGCGACCTCGTCGTTGACCTCGGAGCCGAGAACGACGATGCGCTCCTGGAGCAACCGCTCGAACACCGAGTCGGTGAGGTTGAGCCCCGCGGTGCCGGTCCGCCCCTCGGGCATGTGCTGCTTCACGTCTGCCTGCCTTTTCACCGGCGGCGGGCCGGCCGGAGGGCCGCGCCGCCGCTGTCGTGTTCAGATGCTTGAGATCTTGCAACCGACCCTAACGAACTTGGGCGGTGCAGAATGCCTGACACCGCCCAAGTTCGCTCACAGCTTTACTCCGCGGGGGTCGCCGCCGCTTCTTCGGTGACCTGCGTCTCCTCGGCGGGGGCTTCCTCGTCCGCGCCGAACAGCTCGCTGAGGTCGACCTCGGACCCGGACGCGTCCTTCACCGTGGTGCCGCGCACGACGGAGGCGAGAGCCTTGCCGCGGCGGACGTCGGCGTAGATCGCGGTCAGCTGGCCGGACTGCTGGGCCCGCTGCACGTACTCGTCCGGGCTGACGCCGAAGCGCTGCGCCTGGTAGATGATCCGCTCGGTGAGCTCGCCGTCGTTGACCGACGTCTTCTCCTTGTCGGCGATGGTGTCCAGCAGCAGCTGCGTGCGGACGGCCTTCTCCGACTCCTCCTTGACCTCGGCGTTGAACTCGTCGAGGGTGCGGCCCTCGGCCTCGAGGGCCTTGGCGAACTGCGCCTCGTCGTGGTCGAACGGGTGAATCGCGTCGTGCTTGCGGTTCTCGATCTCGGCCTCGACGACCTTCTCCGGCAGCGGCACGTCGGTGCGCTCGAGGAGGATCTCGAGGACCTTGTCGCGCGCCTGGACGCCCTGCTGCATCGTCTTGACGCGGCCGAGCCGGGTGCGCAGGTCCTCGCGCAGCTCGTCGATCGTGTCGAACTCGCTCGCCAGCTGGGCGAACTCGTCGTCGGCCTCGGGCAGCTCGCGCTCCTTGACCGACTGCACGGTGACGGTGACCTCGGCGTCCTGGCCGGCGAACTCGCCCGCGACCAGCTTGGTGGTGAACACCTTGGTCTCGCCCGCGTTCGCGCCGACGATGGCCTCGTCGATGCCGTCCACGAGCTGGCCGGAGCCGATCTCGTAGGACAGGCCGGTGGTGGATGCCTCTTCGACGGCCTTGCCGTCGACGCTGGCCGACAGGTCGATCGAAACGAAGTCGCCGGTCTGGGCCGGGCGCTCGACGCCGGTCAGGGTGCCGAAGCGGGCGCGCAGCTCGTCGAGCTGCTCGGCGACCTCTTCGTCGGTGGTCTCGACGTCGTCGACGCTGATCTCGAGGCCGGCGAGGTCGGGCAGCTCGATCTCCGGCCGCACGTCGACCTCGGCGCTGAACTCCAGCACCTCGCGGTCCTCGAGCTTGGTCACCTCGAACTCGGGCTGGCCGAGCGTCCGGACCTCGCCCGCGCGGACGGCCTCGATGTACTTGGCCGGAATGGCCTCGTTGACGACCTCGTCGAGCACCGGCGCGCGGCCGATCCGGCTTTCCAGGACGCGAGCGGGGACCTTGCCGGGACGGAAACCGGGGACCCGCACCTGCTGGGCGATCTTCCGGTACGCGGCGTCGAAGTTCGGCTTGAGCTCGTCGAACGGCACCTCGACATTGATCTTCACTCGCGTCGGGCTGAGCTGCTCGACGGTGCTCTTCAAGGTCTTCTCCTCGAGCGGTAAACGATGGGGGCGGACAGTCCCTCGGGACCGCCCCGGTCACCTGCTGACCGGGATATCCGAGTCTAGGCCAGAGGGTTGACAAGACCGGCCGCGGGTCACCTGCCGCTCAGCGCGCTCCGATCCGCGCCCGTAGCGTCGGGACGTGGTTTCCGGTCAGCAGAACGAAGGTCCGGCCGCAGCGGCGGCGCGGCTCACCGGTTTGAACACGGACTCACACGACGCCTCAGGCACCCTCAGTGAGATCACCCTGACCGACGGCGCCCACCGCGTCGAAGCGGTAGTGAAACGCGGCCACGCCCCCGGCGCGACCCGAGCCGAAGCAGCCGGACTCCGCTGGCTCGCCGAAGCGGACGCGGTCCGGATCCCCCGGGTTCATGGCGCGGACGACACGTGGCTGGTGCTGGACCGAGTGGCGGAGAGCACGCCGTCACACGCGGAGGAGTTCGGCCGCAACCTCGCGCGCCTGCACGCAGCCGGAGCCCCAGCCTTCGGCGCCCCGCCCCCAGACGGCTTGACCGACGCCTGGATCGGCACCGCGCCGATGCGCAACTCACCAGGCGATTCGTGGCCGGAATGGTACGCGGAATACCGAATCCTCCCGTACGTCCGAATGGCCGCCGAGATCCTTGATACGAACGTCTTCGAACGAGCCTGCACCCGAATCCCGGCAGTAGCTGGCCCACCAGAACCCCCGTCCCGCCTGCACGGGGACCTATGGAGCGGCAATGTCCTCTGGGACGCACACGGAGCAGTACTAATCGACCCAGCCGCACACGGCGGCCACCGGGAGACCGATCTAGCGATGCTGCACCTGTTCGGCTGCCCACAGTTAGAGCGAATCGTGGCCGCCTACAACGAGTTCGCACCACTGGCCGACGGATACCGAGAACGAATCGCCCTGCACCAACTCTTCCCACTCCTGGTGCACACAGTCCTGTTCGGACGCTCGTACGCCAACCAAGCAACCGCCGCCGCCCGCTCTCTGGGCTGACCTGCTGACTTCGCCGTCCGTGAGGACCGCTCCGCCCGCCGCCAGCCACCGGGATGCCGCCCCAATGCGGCATTGGGTGCGTCAGATGCACCGAACGCCACATTGGGTGCGTCCCATGCACCCAATGTGGCATTGGGGCGCTAGCCCCGCCCCAACCCAAACCGCACCGGTGCACCCAACGAGCGAGGCACCCAGCCCTCCCCCGCACCCCGATACGAAGCCTCCCTGCGGTTCGGGGGTGCTTGTCAAGGCATCTTTCCCGCCTTGACAAGCACCCCCGAACCGTCAGCACAATCAAGCTTCGGGGTGCCCCACGCAACCAAGATCGGGCCAATGTCGCCGCCAGGCGACGAGCCGCCCCCACAGCCCACTCACAGCGAGCACACATCGCCCCCACACCGACGAACCGCACCCTCAAGCCATGACCCCCCGCGCAAGGTTCGCCGCCCGCCCGGCCCGGCAATCCCTGCGCACAAAACTGACCGTCTCCGTAGTAATCCTCCTCTCCCTCGTCTGCCTGACCATCGGCGTGATCAGCGAATTCGCTCTCCGCGCCTTCCTCATGACCCAAACCGACACCCAGCTCTCCGCAGCCACCGCCCGAGCCCTGGATTTCGCCACCCACCCCGGCCCGCCCGCCAGCGAACGCAACCCCCTCGACGCCCCCGGCCAAGGCGCAGGCACGGTCACCGCCCACTTCTCCCCAGACGGCACCAACGGCACCGGCGGCTGGCTCTCCCCCCACGGCCAACGCCTGACCCTCACCCCAGACGAACTAACAGCCCTGCAAGACCTCCCCACCAACGGCCGCCCCTACACCCGCACCATCGGCTCCCTGGGCGACTACCGCCTCACCGCCTTCCCAGTCCCTGACGGCGTAGTCATCACCGGCGTCCCCCTGGCCGCGATGCAACAAACCCTCCTGACCGTCGGCCTGATCCTCTTCGGCGTAGCCGCCGCCGGAGTGACCGGCGCAGCTTTCCTAGGCGCCTTCGCAGTCCGCCGAACCCTCCGCCCGCTGGAGCGCGTCGCGGAAACCGCCTCCCGAGTCTCCGAACTCCCCCTCGACCGAGGCGACGTCGACCTGTCCGTCCGAGTCCCCGCCGAAGACACCGACCCCCGCACCGAAGTCGGCCAGGTCGGCGCGGCGCTGAACCACATGCTCGGCCACATCTCCTCCGCCCTCGAAGCCCGGCACGCCAGCGAACTGCGCGTCCGCCGGTTCGTCGCCGACGCCAGTCACGAACTGCGCACGCCGCTCGCCGCGATCCGCGGGTACGCCGAACTCGCCGGGCGGTCCGGCAGCCACGCCCCGCCGGACGTCGCGCATTCGATGACCCGGATCGAGTCCGAAGCCGACCGCATGACGGCGCTCGTCGAAGACCTCCTCCTGCTCGCCCGCCTGGACGCGGGCCGCCCGCTGGACGTCGCCGAAGTCGACCTGACCCGCTTGGTCGCGGACGCGGTCGGCGACGCGCACGTGGCCGGTCCGCACCACGTCTGGCAGCTTGCGATGCCGGACGAACCGATCCTCGTCCTTGGCGATGTCCAACGGCTGCACCAGGTTTTGGCGAACCTGCTCGCGAACGCCCGCGTCCACACGCCGCCCGGCACCACTGTCGACACCGCTCTCACGAGATCCGCGGACGGCAGCGCCATAGTGACCGTGACCGACAACGGCCCGGGCATCCCGCCGGAGTTGCAGCCGGCGGTGTTCGAACGCTTCGCCCGCGGGGATTCGTCACGGTCGCGGGCAGCCGGTTCGACCGGGCTGGGCCTGGCGATCGCGTCCGCAGTGCTGACCGCGCACCACGGCACCATCGCGATGCGGAGCCGCCCCGGCCAGACGGAATTCGCCGTGCGGCTGCCGATCGCGGTTCCGGCTCAGCGCACATCGCCCGTGGATGACCGCAAGTCCCACAGCGGGCACACAGGGTAGGCACATCGCGGCCCCAGGTCGTCCCGCGAGGCTGGCCGCATGACCGCAGTCGCGACCCATTCCGCCGTTCCCGCCGCGCCGGTACAGCGCTCCGAACCGAGATGGGTGCGCCCGGCCCTCGTGCTGCTGCTCGTCGCCACGGCCGCGCTGTATCTGTGGGATCTCAGCGCTTCCGGCTGGGCCAACGCGTTCTACTCCGCTGCCGCGCAAGCCGGATCCCAGAGTTGGAAGGCATTGTTCTTCGGCTCCACCGACGCGGCCAACGGCATCACTGTGGACAAGACGCCAGCCGCGCTCTGGGTGATGAGCCTGTCCGCGCGGCTATTCGGCGTGAACGCGTGGAGCATCCTGGTGCCGCAAGCGTTAATGGGTGTCGGCTCCACGTGGCTACTATACGCGACTGTGCGGCGCACCTCCGGCGCGGCTGCGGGATTGCTCGCTGGCGCGGTACTCACTCTTACCCCGGCTGCGGCGCTGATTTTCCGCTTCAACAACCCAGACGCGTTGCTGGTTCTGTTGCTGATCACCGCTGCTTACTTCACGGTGCGGGCAATCGAGAAAGCCAGCCCTCGATGGCTCGTTTTCGCTGGCGTGGCAATCGGATTCGGCTTCCTCGCCAAGATGCTGCAAGCTTTCCTCGTCCTGCCCGCCTTCGCCCTCGCGTACCTCGTCGCCACACCGATCGCCCTCGGCAAGCGTCTGCTGCATCTGCTCGCTGGACTGGGTGCGGTCGTGGTTTCGGCAGGCTGGTATCTCGCCGTCGTGGCGTTGTGGCCGGCCGCGGACCGGCCGTACATCGGCGGGTCGCAGAACAACAGCCTGTTTGAACTCACCTTGGGCTACAACGGTTTCGGCCGCATCACCGGCGACGAGACCGGAAGCGTCGGCGGAAGTCCGGGCGGCGGTTGGGGCAGCACCGGCCTGTTCCGGTTGTTCGGCAGCGAGATGGCGGGCGGTATCGCGTGGCTGCTGCCCGCCGCGGTGCTCGGGCTCGGCGCTGGTCTCTGGTTCACCCGCTACGCGCCGCGCACCGACCGCAGTCGCGCTTCGCTGGTGCTCTGGGGCGGTTGGCTGATCGTGACCGCCGCGGTGTTCAGCTTCATGGGCGGGATCATCCACCCCTACTACACCGTCGCGCTCGCCCCGGCGATCGCCGCGCTCGTCGGGACCGCCGCCGTCCAGTTGTGGCGGATCCGCGGCAATCCGGCCGCGGTCGGGCTTTTGAGCGGCGGTGTCGCGCTGACGACGGTAACGAGTTACCTGCTGTTGGACGGCTCTTGGCAACCGTGGCTTGCCCCGACCGTGCTCGTTCTCGGGCTTTTGGCGGCTATCGCCCTGTTTTTCGTTCAGCACTTCGGGCGGATCGCCGCGGTGCTGGGCCTGGTCGTGTTGCTCACCGGAACCGGCGCGTACAGCCTCGCCACCGCGGCGACTCCGCACAGCGGCGCGATTCCGTCCGCCGGACCGAATACCCGGCAAATGTTCGGCGGAGGCGGCGGATTGCTCGGCACCACCCTGCCCGGCGCGAATCTGACAGCACTGCTGCGGCAATCCGGCGACCACCGGTGGGCCGCGGCGACCGTCGGGTCCAACAACGCCGCCGGATACCAGCTCGGCAGCGGCGAACCTGTGCTCGCGGTGGGTGGTTTCAACGGCACCGACCCGTATCCGACGCTCGCGCAGTTCGAGCAGTACGTCCGGCAAGGACAGATCCGCTACTTCCTCGGCGACGGCATGACGATGCGCGGGTCCGGCAGCGGAAGCGACGCGGCCGCCCGGATCGTCCAGTGGGTGGCCGAGAACTACCGAATGACCACAGTGGACGGTGTCACCGTCTATGACCTGACTGCCTGATTCCGTGCCGTGCGGCCAAGATCACCCGAGCGGGCGTACGTCGCACAGCGCAGGCACAGGAACACCACAACGTGGCCAAAGCCCGGCGGACGACGGTGAACTCATGAACGCCACCGCCCCCTCCCGCAGCGGCGCCCCGCGGCCCGGGACGACTCCGGTCGGCCTCGGCGGCCCGCATCCCGTGCTCGACGTCGTCATCCCGGTCTACAACGAGGAAGCCGACCTCGAACCGTGCATCCGCAGACTGCGGGCGCACCTCGCCGAACGCGCCGGCTATCCGTACCGGATCACCGTCGCGGACAACGCGAGCACCGACAAAACCCTTGCCGTAGCCGAAGAACTGGCCCGCGAGTTCCCTGAAGTCGAAGTGCACCACCTCGACGAGAAGGGCCGCGGCCGCGCACTGCAAGCCGTGTGGTCCGCCTCGGACGCCGCCGTGCTGGCCTACATGGACGTGGACCTGTCCACCGACCTCGCCGCGCTGGACCCGCTCGTCGCCCCGTTGCTGTCCGGACATTCGGACGTCGCGATCGGCAGCCGCCTCGCCCGCGGCGCCCGGGTGGTCCGCGGGCCGAAGCGAGAGTTCATCTCCCGCTGCTACAACCTGATCCTCCGCGGCACGCTCGCGGCGAGATTCTCCGACGCACAATGCGGGTTCAAGGCGATCCGCGCCGACGTCGCCCGTGCGCTGCTCCCCCACGTCCGCGACACCGGCTGGTTCTTCGACACCGAACTGCTCGTGCTCGCCCAGCGCGCCGGGCTGCGGATCCACGAGGTGCCGGTGGACTGGGTCGACGACCCGGACTCGTCGGTCGACCTCATCGCGACCGCCACCGCAGACCTCAAAGGCATCGCCAGGGTCACCCGCGCGACCCTCACCGGCGAGATCCCCGTGCACCGGCTGCGCGAACAGCTCGGCCGCGAACCGATCGGCGTGGAGGCCCCCGGAGTGTCCCCGAGCCTGGTCAAACAACTCGTGCGGTTCGCCGCGGTCGGCGTCGCCAGCACCGTCGCGTACCTGCTGCTTTTCCTGCTGCTGCGGACCATGGTCGGCGCGCAGGCGGCCAACTTCACCGCGCTGCTCGTCACCGCGATCGCGAACACCGCGGTGAACCGGCGGGTGACGTTCGGCGTCCGCGGCCGGGCCGGAGCCGGGCGGCACCAGTTCGAGGGGCTCATCGTGTTCGGCCTCGGACTGGCGCTGACCAGCGGTTCCCTCGCCCTGCTCAACCACACCACCCATCCCGGGCTCGTCCTGGAGACGACCGTGCTCGTGCTGGCGAACCTCGCCGCCACGGTGCTGCGTTTCCTGCTGCTGCGGGGCTGGGTCTTCAATCCGCGCCGTACCGCTACCGAGGAGTCGTCTTGAGCACTGTCCTGTCCGCCCGGCCTGCCGTCCCGGACGCGCCGGACCGCGCGAAGCTTCGCTGGGTCCGTCCGTCGGTGTTCGGCCTTCTGGCGCTCACCGCCGTCCTGTACTTCTGGGATCTGACCGCTTCCGGGTTCGGCAACTCGTTCTACGCCGCGGCCGTGCAATCGGGCACGCAGAGCATGAAGGCGTGGCTGTTCGGCTCATTGGACGCCGGGAACGTGATCACTGTCGACAAACCGCCTGCCGCGTTGTGGGTGGGAACGGCTTTCGCGCGCATCTTCGGGTTCTCGAGTTTCACGGTGCTCGCTCCGCAAGCGCTGATGGGCGTCGGGTCGGTCGGGTTGCTGTACCTGACTGTCCGCCGGGTTTCCGGGCCGCTGCCGGGATTGCTGGCCGGGGCGATGCTCGCGCTGACGCCGGTCGCCGCGCTGATGTTCCGCTTCAACAACCCGGACGCGCTGCTCACGCTGCTGCTGATCGCCGGTGCGTACTGCACGGTGCGAGCGGTCGAGAAGGCCAGCCCTCGGTGGCTCGTTTTCGCTGGCGTGGCAATCGGTTTCGGGTTCCTGACGAAGATGATGCAGGCGTTCCTCGTGCTGCCCGCGTTCGCGCTGGCTTATCTGATCGCCGCGCCGACCGGGCTCGGGAAACGGTTGCTGCACTTGGTTTACGCCGGGATCGCGGTAATCGTGTCGGCGGGCTGGTTCGTGGCGCTGGTGGAGCTCTGGCCTTCGGCTTCGCGGCCGTACATCGGCGGGTCGACCGGGAACAGCCTGCGGGAGCTGGCGCTCGGATACAACGGGCTCGGCCGGATCTTCGGCGGGCAGGGCAACGGCGGCGGCATGGGCGGGATGGGCGGCGGCCAGGGCGGCGGGAACACCGCGTTCGGCGGCAGCTCCGGTCTCGGGCGGATGTTCGGCGCGAGCTTCGGCACGGAGGTCTCGTGGCTGCTGCCGGCCGCGCTGATCGGCCTGGCGGCCGGGCTGTGGTTCACCCGGCGGGCCGCGCGCACCGACCGGACCCGGGCGTCGCTGCTGGTCTGGGGCGGGTGGCTGCTGGTGACCGGGCTGGTGTTCAGCTTCATGAGCGGCACCGTGCACCCGTACTACGCGGTGCAGCTCGCTCCTGCGATCGCCGCGCTGGTCGCGATTTCCGGGCACGCGCTGTGGCGCGGCCGGGCGCACCCCGCGCCGCGGACGGTGCTGGGCGGGATGATCGCGGCGACCGCGGTGTGGGACTTCATCCTGCTCGACCGGACGCCGGACTGGGTGCCCGCGCTGCGCTGGGTGATCGTGGTGCTGGGGTTGCTCGTGAGCACCATTGTGGTGGTCGGGGTGCCGCGGACGCGGACCGTCTTGATCGGCCTCGCGGCGGCGATCGTCCTGACGCTCGGGGTCGGCACCGCTGGGTACGCCGCGGAGACGGTTTCCTTGCCGCACAGCGGTTCTATCCCGACTTCGGGTCCTCGGAGCAGCGGAATGGGCGGCGGTTTCGGCGGCGGGATGGACGAGGCCAACGGTTCCGTCGGCCAGCTGCTGGGCGGCACGACGACGAAGTGGGCCGCCGCGACGACCGGATCGCAGTCGGCGGCGAGCCTGGAGCTGGCGAGCGGCAAGTCGGTGATGGGCATCGGCGGCTGGGACGGCAGCGATCCGGCCCCGACGCTGGAGCAGTTCAAGCAGTACGTCGCGGCGGGCGAAGTGGCGTACTACGTGGACGGCGGCCGGGGCGGCGGTCCCGGCGGCGGGTCGAACGACATCTCCGAGTGGGTGGCCGCGAACTTCACCGCGACCACGGTCGGTGGCGAAACTGTCTACCAGCTCACCCGGTAAGTCGGGAAATCCTCAGCCTCCTCCCAGGAACGAGGCGCATTCTGGAAGGCACGGAGAGTCATCCGCCGCGAACGTCCGGGAGGTCACGATGGCCGCATACCCACGCTGGCACACCGCGAGCGAGCAGGGCCCGCGCGAGCGCAATGCCGACGCGGTGAGCGCCTACGCGGCCGCTGGGGCGCGCGGAATCACCTTCGCACTCGCCGACGGCGTCGGGGACGACCCCGGCGCCGGGCGAGCCGCCCAGGTCGCCGCCGCGGCCGCCGCACGGACTCCCGTCGAAGCCGGTCCGGTCAAGGCGGTTTTGGCGGCCCAGCAAGCAGTTCACCGGCTGGGCGGCACTGGCGACGCAGTCCTCGTGGTGGCGATGCCGTTCGCCGGCGGATACCGGATCGCGTGGGTCGGCGACGCGCGAGCGTATGCGTGGGACGGGTCGATGATCCACAAGCTGACGCGGGACCACACGATGGCGGAGTACTTCCGCTCGCGGCACCAGCCGTACTCGCCGCGGATGGAGCACCTGGTCACCACGAGCGTCCGCACGACGAAGCCCGAGGAGATCGGCACGACGGAAACCCCGAGCGGCGGCCTCCTGCTCACCAGCGACGGCGTGCACAAGGTCCTCACGCCAGCCACGATCGACGAAATCCTCGCCGACCCGGCCCGCGGCGCCTCAGCGCTGGTCGCCACCGCCATCGCCCTGGGCGGCCGAGACAACGCGACGGCGCTGTTCGTGGAAGCCCCCGACGTGGCCGCGCTGGTCACGGAGAGGCTGCACACCGCCGCCTAAGCGCGCTCGCGCTTGAGGGCCCGGTACTCGCGGTAGACGAGCACGATGATCACCGCGTCGAGCGCCGCGAAGAACGGCAGCGCGATGGAGTGCGTTTCGAAGGCGCGGTAGATCTCGTACACGACGAACGCCGCGAGCACGAGCATCGCGACCGGATAGGCGCGGACCCACTTGCGCGCAAGCGCCCACACGAGGGCGAGCTTGAGCAACCCGTGCGCCAGCAGGTAGATGACGGCGAACGTCTTGGTCCCCCCTCCGGCGAAATGCTCGGCAGCGGTTTCCAGATGCCGTGCCAGCGTGCCGGAGGGGTCGCCCAGCAGATCGCGGGTGATGACCGCGTTGGCGAACCCCGTGACGACCGTCGCGGGGATGAACGCCAGGATCAGCGCCCCGATCAGCTGAAGGCCCCCGTCGAGGCCCTTCAGCGTGATCGCGATCTTGAACAGCCGCTCGGTGGAACGGGTGGAGGTCTCCTCGCTCATCGGTACAGGAAACCGGAAAACCCCGGGACATGCTGGGTTGACGGCCTGGTTTCGCGCGGGTGATCCGGTTTGTGGGCCCTGCTTTGACCGCTGGCCGGGGTGTTCCGGTTCGCGCCCTGCTTCCTCCGGTGGCCGGGTCGTTCCGGCTCGTGCCCCTGCTTCGGCCGCGGACCGGGTTGCTCCGGCTCGCGCCCTGCGGCCGCCGCAGGCCGGGTTGCTCCGGCTCGCGCCCTCCTTTGGCCCCCTGGCTGGGGTGTTCCGGTCCGCGCCCTGCTTCCGCCGCGGGCCGGGCTGTTCCGGCTCGCGCCCGCCGTGGCTCACCAGTTCCGCTGCGGTTGCGCCCCCTTCACTCGCGAAGCATGGCCGCACCGCCCTTGCTCTGGCAGTCCGCGCAGCGCGTATACCGTTTCGTGTGATCGTGCGGATCCTGCCCGAACACCGGATAACACGCGGCCCCGCACAACCCGAGATACACCGGCCCGCACCGCAACGGACGCCGCCCGACCTGATGCGCCAGCCGAGCCGCGTTCTCCGGCGCACCCGCCTGCGGCAGCCAGCCGTGCGCGGGCAGGCTCGCCAGGACGATCTCGTTGAGGTGATCGGCCCGCCGGATCAGGGCCCGCCCGAGGTCGAGAAGGCGCTCGCCGAGATCCCGCACCGCGTCCGGTCGCGGATATCGTTCGTCGAGCGCACGGGTCAGGAACCCGAGATCCAACGCCAGGGTGGCTTGGAGGTCCCGGATCCAGGTAACCAACTCGGGGCCGGTGAGCCCTACTGCTGACGTGCGCTGCTCGGGCAGTCTGCTCCAGTGGCCGGTCATGCGCTGTCCCCAGCGAATGCCAGGCCGCCTCGTGCTCCCACTCGGTTGGATGCCCCTCGCGGTGCTGCTGCCGCGGCAGGCAACCCACATGCCGGTGCCATTCCCCAACGCGTTGCCAGCCCCGCCGCCGATGCCAGCTGTGGCGCCACCGCCTCGGGCCGTGGCGGCACCAACCGCGAGGTCCGTGTCCAGCGCTCCAGGGCAGCTTCTTCTCCCGCCAAATCCGGCCCCGCCGTGAACCGCACGCGCAAGACCGGCATCGACCTGTTCACACCAGGCACCGTTCTTCACTCGCGCGGGCCTGTCCCTCCTGGCGGAGCCATTCCTCCGCGCAGTCAGGGCACGTCGGATCGAACCAGTGGCCGCCGAGCTGTGGCACGTCGCTGCGGGCGACCGTGACTTCGGCTCCGCACAATGCGGTGAACGTTTCCCCGGGTCGCGGCGCGAACGGCCCGTCCAGTGCGTGCCGTTTTCCTTCCGCCTGCTGCCATCTGAACACCGGACTCCTCCCCTTGTGGTGCTTGGAGTCCCATTTCCGATGTCGCCGCCGCGTAACGCAAGCCCCCGTTCCGGGTGATCATCGGGACCGGGATTTCCCCTTAGCCACAAGGGCTTTCCGCGCACGCCGGGGAGCGAGCGCGGGTTACCGCCGGGTTAGGTGTCACCAGATGGTGACACCCCCGGGGAGAGCGGACGCCGCCGCGAGCGTTACGGCGCCCGTGCTGCTTCAGCGATGCGAGGCGCGGCAGCAGTCACGGGCGCCGCGAGGGGGAAGGCGGCGAGCGTCCGCGCGGGCATCACCTCGCTTTCCGGAGTGCGGTCGCCGCTATGACTGCTGTCGCCAAGCGCATACGCAACCCCCGCGCGCGGGTTGTCACACGACCGTGGCGCGAATTGCCAGGATGCGGGCACGATCACGACACGATGGGGGTCGATCAGGACCCCGGGAGCCGCGTCTGGGCCAGGGCCGTAGCGCAAGACGTCACAGCAGCGAAGTCTGATCGGCACGCCGAAAGCGGCCGCGTGGTCATGCAGCGTCGATACCCCAGCCGGATCAAGCCACGGTGGTGCGGCTGATCAGCACGTCGAGACCCGGGCCGCTCAGATCGTCCGCCGCCGCGCGACGGCCTGCCAGCGCGAGCAGCAAAGCCTCCGCCGGGCCGCGGACTTCGATGCCCGTCCCGGAGGTCCAGTCCAAATCCGTCGCGACTGCGCGCAGACCGGTCAGCCGCCGCGACACCCCGATCGGCGGAGCGCGCAGCGACAGGTCCAGCGCCCGGCGCAACCGCGCCGCCGGGATCGTCCTCGGCTGCCCGAGCGGGCGGCGGATGTCCTGTTGATGGATCAAACCGTCGAGAAACCCGATCATCCCGCCAAATTTTCCCAGGAGCCGTCCCGGCTGCGGGTGTCGACGCATGACGCCGATCAACTCCTCCGGCGCGCGCACCCGGTATTCGGCGAGGCCGATTTCGTTGGCTCGGCTCAGCGACAGCCTCGCGCGGGCGAGCCGCTGCGCCAGCTGGCGTCCGCTCAGTTCGTCGTAGCTCACGACGTGCGCGACGACCGAGCGAACGTTCCAGCCCGCGCACAGTGTCGGCTGGTCCCATTGCTCTGGCGTGAGCGTCTCGAGGAAGTCCGCGAAGTCGGCGCGTTCCTCGCGAGCCAGGGTCCGTACGTCCATGCCCTCCCCCATCTGCGACGGACACTCACCGTAGCAGCGCACCCGTCGCGTTCGCCGGGTTGATCAAGGTGGCGAACCCCAAAGTGGACCTCGGGCCACATTCATCCGATCGGGTCGAATATGTGCGGACAGATAACACCTGGAATAGTCCGGCAGATCGCGAAAACCCGTTCCGCAAACACCACGAACGGCGGCTTCGGCGAAGAATTTCCCGCCCCGGGTTAGCGCGATCGGCGACGGGCATGCAAAGATGTCATCACCGCAGGCAGGAGGGGTTAAAAGGGTGGAATATTCCATACCCGGGACGCCCGCCGCGGCCGCCGGAACCAGTTCCCCTCGGGGGCGGGCTGGGAACTGTGTTCCGGCACTTTTCCGGCGGAGAAGAAAGGAAGCACAATGACCGTTCCTGGCGCGGAAAATGCAGGCCAGGCATGCCGTCGGACAGAAAAACCGGACATCCGCGGCGACAGACCGTATGCCGTCGCCGTGAGTCAACGCCCCGGCCGGGTGACCGTGACGTTTCACGAACCGGGCATGCCCCAGCCAGCCCCGGTCGTACCGTCGCCGCGGCCGACTACGAGACCGGCCTACCCGTCGTGGAAGACCGCGCGGACGGCGGTCGAACTGGCCGCGCAGCGGGACGGCGGGACTCAGCCGTGGCAGCTGATCGCGCTCCTGCTGGTGCTGCTCGCCGGGGCGACCGCGATCGTCTTCGCGACTGCTGGCGTCCTGGCCGGTCTGGCTACCGCGAGCGTGGTTGCCCTCGTCCACGTCGCCGGCGCCGTGCTGCACAAGCGGCACACCGCGAACCGGGGCACCTGACCACCCTCGAAGCGGACGCCGGCGGCGGCTCAGGGCCGCCCGCGTTCTGCGCTCCCGGTGCCCGGTCGGGCAGGGCCGGGCACCGGGAGACGAGGTTGCCGTTCCAGGGCCGCGCCGGGTGCTGGCGACGGGTGACGGCTTGGCAGCCGAGATCGCTGCCGCTTCGGGATTACGCGAGTTCGGCTCGCACGGGCACGCCCGCTCGGCGCGGCTTCGCCTGGCTCGACGGTTGCCCGCCCCACGCTCTCGATCGCCCGCCTGGCTTGGGCCGATCCCTCGACACTGAGCGGCCAACATTGCCTCTTCGGCCTTCGGCTCCCGCACGCCCGGGCCGCAGAGTCCGACCCACGAGTCCGGTCCAGCAGGCCGCCCCAAGGCAACCGTGCGAAGTGGCGCAAACAGGACTCCGCCGAACAGCTCAGCCCCTCAACCGCCCCCAACCTGTCATCAACCGCAGACACCCAACCCCCTCCACCCCGCAAAAAACCACGAAAAAAGCACCCCAACCCCACCTCAACAACGAAATCCACAACACCAACCCGAAATTGCACGTGCGAAAGCACCACCCAATGCACGAGAAGTGTCCATTCAGGTGAAATCCCCGCCGCACAGCGCGCCATTGATCCACCGGGCCACTACCCTCAGGAATATTCCGAACACATTCCGTACTTCGCGGAATATTCCATTCACTCATCGAAAACGAGAAAACGAGGGGTTGCAGTGGACGCCTACGACCCGCACGAGCACGAGCAGCACCCGACCCACGCCCCGGCAGCTGGGCCGGCGGCGCGCTTCCCGGACCACGCCTGGCGGAAACCCGCTGCTTGCGGGCCTAATTCCGGCAACTGCGTCGAAGTGAACCTGGCCGAGCACGGGCTGGTCGGGGTGCGGGACAGCAAGATCGGCGACTCTCCCGTCCTGGTCTTCGACCGGGGCGAGTGGGCGCGGTTCGTCGAGGCCGTGCGACGCGGGGAATTCGACGGCTGACCAGGCACGACAACGCAGCTCTGCCGAAAACGCCGGGAACCTTGCGAAAAAGGCGCCGACCCGGAGTATTGCCCGCCGGGTCGGCGCATTATCATCGGAGGTTCTCACATCGGCCCCTGGACGAAATGACGGAGCCCCTGGTGACCACCCCGATCCGGCAGCCGCCGCCGTCTCTGCGGACCCAGCGTTCCCGGCTGGGGTCCCGGATCCTCAAGTGGCGCACCGCTCGCGGGCTGACCCAGGTCGACCTCGCCGACGGGATCGGCTGCAAGCAGCCCAAGATCCAGAAGATCGAGTCCGGCAAGGCGGGCACCCGGCCCGACGACCTCGAGCGGATCATCGAGGTGCTGGCCGTCCCGCCCGCCGAGGCCGATCAGCTGCGGGAGCTCAACCAGGCCAACGATCCGTCCGCGCGCCGCGCCGAGCGGAGGATGATCACGCCGCAGTGGTTCCGCGAGATCCTCGAACGCGAGCAGGCGGCGGCGGAAATCCTCAGCTGGACCGGGAATCGCATCCCGGGACTGCTCCAATCGGAGTATTACATGCTCGCCCAGTTCCAGGCCAGCCGCCAGGAGCGGGTCACCGACCGGGTCGCCGAACGCAAGGCGCGGCAACGGCTTTTCGACGCCTGCCCTGCTCCGCGGGCGGTCTTCATGCTGGAGTACAGCTGCATCGAGAAACTCGTCTACGGCACCAGGGCCAGCATCGCCACCGATCAGCTCGAGCACATGATCCGGATCGTCGAGACGCATCCCTTCGCCGAGGTCCGGATCCTCCCGCGCGACGCGGCCGCCTACCCGGACGAGGACTTCACCATCCTCCGCTTCGGCCATCCCGACCTGCCCGATTTCGCTTACCAGGAAAGCAAAGTCAAGCTCATCACCGTGCCGCAGGGGCAGGACGAGTTCGCCTCCTACGAGGAGTCGTGGGAAGCGCAGCTCGCCGCCACCCTGTCGCGCGAGAGGTCCCTGCAGTACCTGAAGGAATGGGCGAGCCGCTGCGCGACGCCCGTCCGCTGACCCGCAGTCCCGAACGAAAGGAACAGCCACCGGTGGCCGACGAACCCTTCCCGCCTCCCGGGGTCGACCTCGACCACCCGAGCGTCGCGCGGGTGTACGACTACTACCTCGGCGGCACCACGAACTGGACGATCGACCGGGACTTCGCCGACGAGGTGATCCGCGAGTTCCCGCTGATCCGCCCCATCGCGAAGGCCAACCGGCTGTTCCTGCACCGGCTCGTGCGCCACCTCGTCAAAAAGGGCGTGCGGCAGTTCGTCGACATCGGCTCCGGCGTGCCGACCATGGGCCACGCGCACCAGGTCGCCGACGAACTCGCGCCGGGCGAGAGCCACGTCTGCTACGTCGACTATGAACCGGTCGCGGTCGCGCATTCGGAAACCCTGCTCCGCGAGTCGGGCGACCTCGACCGGCACGCGGTGATCCACGCCGACATGCGCGACCCGGAACGGCTGTGGGAGCAGATCGCGGCGACCGGCGTGATCGACGTCGAGAAACCGCTCGCGCTGCTGCTGATCGCGGTGCTGCACGTCCAGCAGCCGCCCGCCGAGGACAGCGGCGGCACCGAGGACCTCGGGCCGTCCATCGTCGCGCGGTACCGCGATCTGCTCGCCCCCGGCTCGTTCCTCGGCATCTCGCACATCACCGACCAGGGCGTTCCCCCCGACGTGGACGCCGGGCTGGTCGAGCTGAAGCAGCTGTACGACCGGTCGAGCAGCCCGGTGATCTGGCGTTCGCGCGAGGAGATCCAGGCGCTGTTCGGGTCGTTCGAGATGCTCGAACCGGGGCTCACCTGGACGCCGTCGTGGCATCCGGAGGAGTCCGGCGAGGGCGCGCCGCAGGTGGAGTTCGAGACGCCGGCGCATTCGGTGATCCTGGCCGGAGCGGCGCGCAAGCCGTAATTCGCTCGCTTCGGGCGGACGCCGCTGCGACCATCGACGCATGCGCACGAGCACTGTGGCGGACCGGATCCGCGAAGCCACCGTCTTGCTCGGGGACGGGCCGGACCGCCACCGCTTCCCCGACCCGACGGGGTGGTGGCGTGCGCCCGGACTGCTGCGCGAACTGGGTCCGGCGCTCGCCGCGCTGTTCGCCGACGAGCAGCCGAATGTCGTGCTGGGCCCCGAATCCCGCGGGTGCCTGCTCGGTCCGCTGGTCGCGGTGGAATTCGGCGCGGGCTTCGTCGAGGTGCGCAAGAACCGGTACCCGACCTGCGATTCCGACCGGTGGTTCCAGCGCACCTCGCCGCCGGATTACCAGGACCGGCACCTGCGGCTCGGCTTCCGCCGCAGTCTGCTCCAAGCGGGCGACCGTGCGCTGTTCGTGGACGACTGGATCGACACCGGCGGCCAAGCCTTCGCCGCACAAGCCCTGGTCGCCGACGCCGGGGCGACGTGGATCGGCGTCGCCGTGGTCGTCGACGGGCTGCGTCGCCACGAGCCCCGCCGGCAACTCCGCGTGCGCTCCCTCCTGCACTCGCGCGACTTCTGATCACCGGAACGCGTCGACGCTGCGGCTCGCCCAGGAAGCGAACGAGGTCGCCGGACGGCCGAGCACCTTCTCGACATCGGGGCTACTGCGGAGCTCCTCCGGAAGCGGCTGGCCCAGGATGTCGAGCGTGCCGTCGGCGACCGGTTCCGGCATCTGCTGCACCATCTGCTCGCGTGCCTGCGCACGGTCAAGTTCGACGAATTCCAGCGGCTCGCCGAGGGCCGCGCCGAGGATCTCCGCGCGCTGTCGCGGGCTCGTCGCCTCCGGTCCAGTAAGGACATAAGTCTGTCCGGCATGACCGCCTCCGGTCAGCGCGGCCGCGGCGACTTCGGCGATGTCGAGCGGGTCCACGGCTGGGAGCGCGACGTCGCCGAACGGCGAGAAAACCTTGCGCTGGGCCCGAATCGTCGGGATCCACGCGAAAGTGTTGGTGGTGAACCCGCCGGGGCGAAGGACTGTCCACTCCAGACCGGAAGACCGCACCGCCTCTTCCAACGCGGCGAGCGGCGCGTGCGAAACCGCTTCCGGCCGGGTTCCCGCGGCCTGCGACGACTGCAGGACGACCCGCGAGACGCCAGCGTCGGCCGCCGCCCGCAGGACAGCTTCCCCGTCGACGTGCGCGCCCGCGCCGGAGACCAGCAGAAACAGCGCGTCCGCGCCCTTCAGCGCAGGGGCCAGGCTGCCGGCGTCCGCCAGGTCCGCGACCATCGGGGTCACGCCGGGCCGCGACGGCGGCGGGGACGTCACGCCGCGGGAAACGGCGGTCACGGCGTGCCCGGCTTCGGTCAGGGACTCGACCAGCAGGCGGCCGACGTTGCCCGTGGCGCCGGTGACGACGATCATGACTTGCTCCTCAGCTAGGGGTCGAAAGCGACACAGCGAGGCTAAAAGCCGCCGTACAGTAGGTTCCCCAGGGAAAGTATTGGAGCCGCATGACCACCACCGCGCAGACCGGGGCCGATCCGCTCGCCGCGTGCCGGATCAGCCCTGCCGTCGACCTGCTGTTCAGCCGGTGGACGACCCCGATCCTGTGGACGCTCAGCCAATCCGGTCCGGTGCGGTTCGGCGAACTGGAACGGCGGCTCGGCGCGACCGGGAAGGTCCTCACGCAACGGCTTCGGCAGCTCGAGCGCGACGGCTTGGTGGAGCGGCACTACTACGCCGAGGTGCCGCCGCGCGTCGAGTACGAGATCACCGAACTCGGCCGGAGCCTGTCGCCGGTTTTCGCCGCGCTCGCCGAATGGACCGACGAGCATCTGCCCGCCGTCGAGAAGGCCCGCGACGCCTACACCGGCCCGCTTCCGCGTTAACCGGCGAACTGCTCGTTCCCCAGCACGCCGAGCAGCTGGATCTTCTCGAACGCCTCGCTGCGCGGCGGCGCGGTCAGCACGAGCAACGCCTGCGACTGGTCCTCGGTGAACAGCACCTGGCAGTCCACCTCGATCTCGCCGAGCTGCGGATGCACGAGCACCTTGTGGTCCTCGAACCGTTTCGCCACTTGGTGTTCTTCCCAGATTCGCGCGAACTCCGGGCTCTCGCGGGTCAACGCGCGCACCAGTTCGCCCGCTCGCGAGCGCGGCCCCATCGACCCGTGCACGACCCGCAGGTTCGCCACCAGCGCGCGGCTTTGCCGGTCCCGGTCGTGCGCCGGATAGACGAGCCGCTCGTCCGGGTCGGTGAACCACCG
This sequence comes from Amycolatopsis sp. Poz14, assembly GCF_006704225.1. NCBI lineage: Bacteria > Bacillati > Actinomycetota > Actinomycetes > Pseudonocardiales > Pseudonocardiaceae > Amycolatopsis > Amycolatopsis sp. Poz14. The sequence goes on along the minus strand of NZ_JACLHD010000001.1, from coordinate 3,673,828 downwards.
GTAGATCTCGCTGCGCGCCAGACCCGTGTACTGCGAGCGGTCCCCGTACAACGCCTCCGCGAACCGGTTCTGCACCAGCACTTCGCCGAGGTTCGACAGGATGAGCGCGGGCGTGTCCGACAGCCGGTCGAGGACCCGCATCAGCGCGGGCGCGACGTGCGTGGCCGCGACGATCGGCGATGGTGCGTTGCGGCCCGCGAGGTGGAACAGGTAGTCGCGCTCGTCGTCGGTGAGCCGCAACGCCCTCGCCAGCGAGGCCAGCATCTGCTCGCTCGGCTGCGGTCCACGTTGCTGCTCCAGCCGCGTGTAGTAGTCGGTGGACATCGCCGCCAGCGCCGCGACCTCCTCCCGCCGCAGTCCCGCCGCCCGCCGCCGCGCGCCCGCGGGCAGCCCGACGTCCTCGGGCCGCAATCCCTCGCGACGGCTGCGGAGGAAGGCAGCCAGCTCAGCTCGATCCATGGGTCCAGTATCGGCTCGGTCCGGCGCCTCAGCCAGGGACCGCCGATCCCCCGATATGCGCTCTCTGCCGCCGCGACGCCGGCCGGCCGAAACTCAGTGGCATGAACATCACCGGAAACACCGTCTTCATCCCCGGCTCGACCAGCGGCATCGGCCTCGCTCTCGCCCTCGAACTGCGGGCGAAGGGCAACACCGTCATCGTCGGCGGGCGGCGCACCGAACTGCTCGCGCAGATCGCCGCCGAACACCCCGGTCTCGACACCGTCCAGATCGACACCACCGATCCGGCGAGCATCGAAGCCGCGGCCAAGGAGGTGCTCGCGAAGCATCCGGACCTCAACGTGCTCGTGCCGATGGCAGGCATCATGCGCGTCGAGGACTGGCACCACCCGGAGTCCTTTGTGGACAGCGCGGAAGCCACCGTGACCACCAACGTCCTCGGCCCGATCCGGCTCATCGCCGCGTTCGTCGAGCACCTGCAAACGCGTCCGGACGCCACCATCCTGACCGTTTCGTCCGGCCTCGCCTTCGCGCCGCTGAAGGCCACGCCGAGCTACAACGCGTCGAAGGCCGCGATCCACATGCTCAGCGAATCGCTGCGGCTGCAACTGGCCGACACCTCGGTGAAGGTCGTCGAGTTGGAGCCGCCGTCCGTGCGCACCGCGCTCCTGCCCGGCCAGGAGGAAAGCGAGTTCGCGATGCCGCTGGACGCCTTCGTCGCCGAGGTCATGACGCTGCTCGAAACGCAGCCGGACGCGACCGAGATCCAGGTCGAGAACGTCAAATTCCTCCGGCACGGCGAGGCCCGCGGCGACTACCACCAGGTGGTGGCGATGCTCAACGCCGCGGACCCGCACGGGAAGTGATTCACAGGTACAGCACGGCGGTGAGCACCATGCCGCCGAGCGCGACCACCCAGGTGTAGGGCAGCGTCGAGGCCATCGCCCGCTCCGGGCGCACGCCGGAGTACTGCGCGGCCCACACCGTCTGGGTGCTGGTCGGGTCGGACACGCCGAACACCTGGTTGTACGACGCCATCAGCCCGACCACGGCGGGCAGCGGGTAGATGCCGCCGGTCACCAGCACGCCCGCGACGCCCGCGCCGAGGCCGAACACGTTGAGCGGCCCGCGGAACAGGCACAGCGGCACGAGAAGCACGAAGACCACCACGAACCAGACGGCGCCGGACGGGCTGATCGCCGACACGATCGGCGTCAGCGCGTTCTTGGCGCCGGGAAGTTTCACCGCCGCGAGCAGCATCCCGATCGCGACGAACAGCGCGATCGGCGGGGCGGCGACGTCGAACGCCTTGTACAGCGAACGCAGCGCGCGGCCATTGAGCTCGCCCCATTTCGTGGTGGCGACCAGCCCGTACAGCACTCCGGCCAGCAACGACGGTACGATCGGCACCGCGAACCCGAGCGCCAGCACGATCGGCAGCAACGGCGTGAGCAGCGCGTACCAGGGCGCGTCGCCGCGCCGGACGCGTGCCTTGGGCCGGTCGAGTTTCACCGCCCACGCGTGCCGCGCGCCGCGGCGAGTCTGGACAAGGACGTAGACGATGCCGACTATCAGCGCCATCGGGAACAGTTTGATCATGATGGACTTGACGTCGGCGACCGGCGCGCCCAGCGCGTCGGAGAGGAACTGCCACACCGGGAGTTCCAGCGGCGAGCCCGCGGAAATGCCCATCAGGACGGTGCCGCCCGCGGCGACCGGGCGCACGCCGACCGCGATCATCGCCGGGATGCCGACCACCCCGGCGAGCATCGCGGCGGGGGCCGAGCCGGTGATGCTGCCGCACAGGATCGACACCGCGAACACGCCGAGCGCCACCACAGACGGCCGTTCGCCGCCGAATTCGACGATCTTGCGCACCAGTGTCCCGGCGATGCCGGTTTCGTCCATCAGCGTGCCGAGCCACGAGCCGAGCAGCACGGCGATCATCGTGGACGCCAATGCCGCGGCGCCCGTTTGCAGGACGCCGGCGAGGATGCTGTTCTTCCCCTCGGCCAGCGGCGCGCCGGCGAGCAGCGAGATGCCGATCGCGAGGAACACCAGTGCGAACGCCGTCGGCAGCACCCGGGTGAGCATCAGCACCACCCCGACCGCCATCAGGACCAGAATCGCGATACCCATGGTCAGTTCCCTCCCGCGAGTGCGGTGGTGAGCAGCAGCGGGCTGACGCTCAAGCCGCTGCGGCGGTGGGCGAAGCGGTGTGCGGCGATCTCTTCGGCCCCGGCGACGTGGCCGCGCACGCGGAACGGGCCGAGCCGGAGCGCGGTGTGGCCGAGCCGGCGGTTCAGCTCGCGGACGTCGAGGCAGTGGTGGGCCGTCTCGTGGGCGACGGCAGCCTTTCGCAACGCTTCGCGGGAAACTTGATACCCGTGCTCGGCGGCGAGTTTTGCCAGTCGGGTCAAGGAATCCGTGTACACCGTGACGGTGCCTCCGTGGTGTTCGGCGACCAGGATCTCGTCGCGGCGAACCCCTCCCTCGCGCTCGACGACGTGCACGTCTTCGTCGGTTCCGGCGGCCAGTTCGTCGCCGTAGGCGAGGGCGATCGCCGCCCATTCGCGGAGCTGTTCCTCGCTGCGGTTCTCGTGGGTGGGCGTCGCGCGCAGCAGGTCGACGGCCAGGTCCAGATCGGTGTTCACCGGCGGTCCTCCAGGATCAGGACGACCGGCTCGTCCGCCGCGCGGGTTTTGACCTCGGCTCCGGCCAGCGCGACCAGCTGGTCCCGGTCGAGCACGCCGGACAGGTCCGCGATCTTCGGCCCGACCAGCAACCACACCGCAGGCGCCTGGGAGCCGCCGTCGCCGTAACGGGTGTGCTGGTCGGCCAACGTCGCCAGGCGCGCTTGCGCGGAGCCGGCGTCCGTGTGCTCGATGACCGAGCCGGTGCCGTGCAACCGGATCACCCCCTCGCCGTCGACCACGCGCACCTGCTCGACGGGCCGGGCGAACCGCCCGAGGAATCCCGCACGCCGCGCTTTCGCGCCGAAGACGCGGTGCTGCACGGTGCCATCCAGTTCCCGCACCTCGCCCGGCTGGACCCCGATGCTGCGCGCGACCTCGGCCCTGATCGCTGTTTCGTCCACAGTGGAGGCTCGATCCTTGGTGCGCAGTTCGGTTGCCCCGGTGGCGACCGCACGCACCAGGTTGCGCTGCGGGTCCACCGTCACGTCCACTTCGACGCCCGCGGGATCCGCGCCTTGGGCCACGACGGCGGATTCCGCTTCGGTGCGCACGGCGAGAATGTCCGCATTGGACGGACTCGGCACGATCCGTTCCACCGATTCCCGCACCAGCGCGAGCGCCGCACCGAGCGGGCTGATCACTTCGGCGTGCGCGGCGATCCGCCAGTCGTGGGAGGATTGCGCGCCGAGGAACGGCGTGACTGCCGCCGCTCCGCCACCGCCGCCGACGAGCGTCGGCCGGTTCAGCCGGTATTCGGCGACCAGTCCGTCCACGACCGTCCGGACCGGTTTGACCGCCTGCTCCAGCACCGTCCGCGCGGCCTCGTCGACCGTCACCCCCAGCGCCGCGGCCAGCGGTTCCATCGCCAACCGTGCCGATTCGCGCTCGGCGCGCGCATAGGCGTCATCCGGGACCACGCCGAGCGCGTTGGCCGCGCAAGTGAGCGTCAGCGCGCAGCGACGACCGCCGGACAGCTCCAGTGCGACGTAATCCGACGGGTCGTCCGGCCTCGGCGACACCGTGGCCAGCTTCGCCCCCGCCAACGCGGAAGCCGGCTCGAAACACGCGTACGGCAGCCCCGCGATGTGCGCGCTGCGGGGCCCGACCTCGGTCACCGCACGCCCGGAGAACCGGATCAGCGAGCCGCCGCCGATGCCGACCGTCCGCACATCGAGCGCGGGCAGGTACGTCTCGTGCCCGCCGAGATGTGCGTGCCGCACCTGGACGCGACCACGCCGGATCACGCTGATGTCCGTGGAAGTCCCGCCTGTTTCCAGGAAAACGCCCTCGCTGAGCTTCTCCCCCATCAACGCGCCGGCCACGCCGGCGGCCGGCCCGGACAACGCCGTCAGCAACGGACGGCGACGCATCTCCGGCAGCGACATCACCCCGCCGTCACCTCGCACGACCATCAGCGGCGCAGTGATCCCGGCACGCTGCACACTGGCCTCGACCACGTCCGCGGTGGACACCATCCGCGGCATGATCCCGGCGTTCAGCACCGCCGTCCGGGCTCGTTTGGTCAGCCCGTACAGCCCGGTGATCTCATGCGTCGCCGTCGCGAGGACTCCGCGTTCCCTCGCCGCGGCGGTCACCGCCCGCTCGCCCTCGGGATCGTCCACACTGAACGGTTCGACGGCGACGATCACCTCGGCACCCTGTTTGACCAGGTCGTCGACCGCGTCCCCGGCCACCCCGAGGTCGGCGACCGGCGCGAACCGCACCGGCATCCGCCGCCCGGGAGCCAATTCCATTTTGCCGAGCGCACTGAGCCGCCGGGTGGCGAACGCGTCGAAACCGGTGCCCACGCCGGCGATGCCGACGGTGGCGACGTCGCCTTCCAGCAACGCGTTCGTCGCCTGGGTGGTGCCGTGCGCGAGGAACGACACGTCCTCCACGCCGACCTCCGCCCGCAGTTTCTCCAGGGCTTCGAGAATGCCGTGGGCGACGCCGTCTTCGTGGTCGTGGCTGGTCGGCACTTTCACCTGGCCGAGCAGTTCGAACGTCCGCGCGTCGACGGCGACGGCGTCGGTGAACGTGCCGCCGACGTCGATGCCGACGCGCACGGGACCGGGATGGAACGCCATTGTCCGCACCTCCTGAGGGAAATCGTGATCAGTAGCCGCGGACGTCGGGCCAGCGCCGTTCGACCCCGGCGCGGTCCAGCACGCGGGCGAACTCGTCGAACCGGTCCTCCCGGATTTGGTGCGGCTGCAGCCCTTCGCGCAGCGCGAACCCGGCGAGATGGCCGGCGACCTCGCCGACGTTCCACTCCACCGGATGCAACCGGTGACAGCCGTTGGTGATGTGCGTGGTGCCGATGTTCTTGCCCGCGGGCAACAGGTTGCGCATCCGTTGCGGCAGCAGTGCGCCCAACGGCAGTTCGAAGGGGACGCTCGGCACGTCGAGGTAACTGTCCCCGGCGGTCGACGGGTGAAGGTCGATCCGGTAACTGCCGACCCCGACCGAATCCTCGCGCCGCTTGCGGCCGGTCGGGCCGAGGATGTCGAGCGACACGTCCTGTTCGACGACTGTGGTGACCGCCCGGATCCGCCTCGCTTCGCGCACGTACGCGGACTTCGCCAGCCCGTCATCGGTGCCGACCACATCCGGGCGCAGCTTCAGGCCGGGGAAACCGGTGCCGCCGTCCAGCCGTGGTGCCTCGGTCTGGAGCCAATACAGCACCGACAGCGAAAGCTGTTTCGCCTCGTAGTGCGCGCGGGCCACGTCCGCGGCGGTCGTGACCCCGTCGATCTCCAGCGCGGGCCGCAGCCAGTAGTCGTTGAGCGGCCAGTTGACCAGGGTGAGGTCGGAATCGAACGCACCCGGCTGGTGCAGCTTCCTGGCGAGGATCCGCCGGAACCCCCACAGTTCCTTGTCCCCGGCGTCGGCGCTCTGGTCGGCGCTCACCGCGAGCGGATCCGTCTCCGGGTTCGGGTCGAAGGTCCGCGGCACCGGCTCCAGCGACCGGGGATCCGGGGCGAGGAACCCGAGCAGCGGGCCCGGCCAGAAGTCCGGCTGGTATTCGCTCCAGACGCCGTACAGTTCCGGCCGGTCGATCGTGTGGTCCTCGCCCGCGTGATGGGACAGCGCGAAGCAGTAGGTGATGCCCTGGAGGTTGCCCGGGTCGGCCTGCTCCGGCGCGTGCGGTTCGCCGTGCTCGGACTGCGCTTCGGCCCCGATCGCGAACTCGGTTCCGGTGAGGGGCAAGAGGTCGCCGTTTTCGGTGGCGTCCAATGTGTACTCGGCGCGAACCGTCGTGCGGTTCCCGTCCGGCCCTTCGAAGGTGACCGCCTCGACACGGTCGCCAGTGACGTCCGCCGCGACCGGCCGGTGTCGCAAAAGGACAGTCAGCCGGCCGGACGAGCGATGCGGGGCCAGCATCGATTCCAGCACCGCGAGCGCGACGCGCGGCTCGTGGCACAGCTTGCTGACCCGGCCCGCCCCGGGGTTCAGATCGGTGAGCGCGGCCGCTTCGGCCCGCAACGGGTAATGCCGCCGGTAATAGTCGCGCACCCCTTCGCGGAACCGGCGATACGTCGCGGTGCCGCCGAACTGTTCGATCCAGGGATTCTCGTCCGGGGGCACCGCCTGCGCGGTGAACTGGCCGCCGAGCCAGTCGGTCTCCTCGGTCAGCACGACGCGGTGTCCTGCCGACGCAGCGGCCAGCGCGGCGGCGACGCCGCCCACCCCGCCGCCCGCGACGAGGATCTCCGTGCCGAGTTCAGCCATTGCTCTGTCCTAACCGGATCGTGGTGCGCCGACGTCCTCGCCGACCACCGGTGGGCACCACAGCAGCTGCTGCCGCGTGGTCGTCTTCTCGGTGACGAGGTCCACGAGCAGGCGCACGGCCAACCGGCCCATCTCCCGCATCGGGACCTCGAATCCGCTCGTCCCCGCCGGCCCGCCGAGCACCGCGAGGGACAGGTCGTCCGGAGTGGACAGTCCGGCCTGGTCGATCGCGGCCCGCACCGCACGGTGTGCGGCACCGGTGTCGGTTCCTTCCACGACCACCGCCGTGACGCCTTCGTCGAGCCATTCCCGGATCGGAATCGGCTTTCCGTTGAGCCGGACGATCTTCGTGTCCGGAGCCGCGCGCAGCACGCCGAGCTGACGGTCTTCAGAGGACGGTGCCTCGTCCGCCTCCCGGACGTACCGGATTTCCCGGTGGCCGAGGCCGATCAGCCGCTCCAGCACTTGCGCCGAAGCGGTGACGTAATCCGCGCCGATGTACGGGATCTGTCCGTCCAGCTCCGGCCGGCGTCCGATGTAGACCAACGGGAACCCGGACGCCATCAGCCGCGAAACCGGTCCCTCCGGAACGTGCCTGCCGAAAAACAAGCAGCCGTCGGCCATCCGTGTGCGGCGGATCGCCTCCTCCTGCCGCGCGTGCGGCCCGCTCGTGCCGGTGAACAGGATCAGATCCTGGCCCAGCGCCGCGGCTTCCTCCTCGACGCCGGAGAGAATCGGGTGGTACGCGTCGGCCTCGTCGGTCGGGAACGCCGTGCGGAAGGTGTACAGCCCGAGCAGATTCGCCCGCGCCGACGCGAGCCGGGTGGCCGCCGGGTTCGGCACGTAGCCCAGTTCCTCAGCCACCCGCAGCACCCGGCTGCGGGTCGACTCGGCCATCCGCACGGTCCGGTTTCCCGCCAGCACGACCGAAACCGTCGCCTGGGACACCCCGGCGATGCGGGCGATGTCGGCTTGGCGCGGCATGCGGTTGCGGCCGGGCACGGGTCACCTCCGAGGAGCGCTAATGCGGATTAGGCGAGGATCTGCGCCGGGCCCGGCACCGTCAAGGCTTCCGGGATGTTTCTGTCCTGTTTTGCCGGAGCGAGGGACTAATACGTATTAGCACCTTGACAGCGCCTCAGCGGCGCCCGAAGAGTCGCTCCCGGTAACCGCCGATGAAAGGGAGCGTCCGCATGACCGAACTTTCCCGCCGCACCGCCCTGCGCGGCGCAGCCGGAGCGAGCTTCGCACTGGCCGCGCTGCCCCTGCTCGGCACCGGAACCGCGAGCGCCGCGCCCGCCGGATTCCCGGAGTACCGGTTCGTGCGCACCGCGTTCGACAAAAGCAAACTGCAGTACCCGCCGGCGAGGCGCGAGGTGATCTTCCCGTGCATCCGCGGCGTCTACGACAAACTCGCCAACCCGCTCGGCCGCTATTACCTCTACTACGCCCCGCACGACGCGCCGGGCGGCATCTGTCTGTCCTATGCGGACAGTCTCGAAGAGCCGTTCGTCGAATACCCGCACAACCCGATCGTCAAGAACGTCTGGAAGCCGCACTACGACGTGTCGCACGTGTCGTCGCCGTTCGTCCTGTGGCACGAGCAGACCCGCGAGCTGTGGCTGTATTTCCACGGCGAGAACACCACGACTCGCCTCGCGCGGTCAAAGGACGGGATCCACTTCACCTACGACAAAACGGTGCTGTCGACGTCGATGCTGCCCAAGGGCACCACCGAAACCTCCTACGCCAAGGTGTTCGAGCACGACCTGCCTTCGCGCGGCGCGAAGTACGTGATGGTGTTCATGATCAACACCACCGCCAACCACCGCAGCATCGGATGGGGCTGGTCGGCCGACGCTCGCGACTGGACGTTCTCGCAGACGCCGCTGATCCGTCCCGAAGAAGTCGGCGCGAGCAACATCGGCGCGCCGACCGTGGTGCGGCGCAACAATTCCACCTACGTCGTGTACCACGAGAACATCGAGGCCGGCGGGAACATGCTGATCACCGAGGTCGGCAACGACTTCGGCAAACGCGAGCACCTCGGCGTCTTCCACGCTCCGCTCGCGGGCGCGCCGGACAACGGCCGGTGCGCCGCCGCGTCGTTCGGCACGATGAACGGCAAGGAGTACATGTTCTACGAGGCGGGCGAACGGCTCAAGGGCGCGATCGCCATCGCCCGCGCGGTCTAGGCCAGATACGTCGGCCTCCCCGCCACGACCGTCGCGGACACCGGCATTTCCCGCAGTTCCTTGGTGGACAGTCCACTCGGGTCGGCCGCCGTCAGGACCAGATCAGCCACGTCGCCGACCTGGACGCCGCGGCGGCCGCCCGAGGATGCGGCCAGTGCGTCGGCGAGCGGGATGGCCTGTTCAGGATGCCACGGCGGCCGCTCGTCGTCGGTCCGGCCGACCGCGGCCGCGATCCCGTCCCACGGATCGAGCGGCGCGACCGGCGCGTCCGAGCCGAGTTCCAGCCGGGCGCCGGATTCCAGCAGGGCGCGGTAGGCGTACGCGCGATCGGTGCGGCCGTGCCAATGCCGGTCGGCGACGTCGCGGTCGTCGGGCTGGTGCGCGGGCTGCACACTCGCGACCAGCCCGAGCGCGGCGAACCTCGGCACGTCCTCGGGCCGCAGCAACTGCGCGTGCTCGATCCGGCCCGGGCAGCCGACCTCGGCGAACGCGTCCAGCGCGATGGTGTTGGCGTGATCGCCGATCGCGTGCACCGCCGGGGTCAGCCCGTGCTCGTGCGCGCGGCGCATCAACGGCACCAACTCCTCCGGCGGCAGCTCCAGCAGCCCGTTCTCGCCGGATCCCGGGTACGAATCGTGGCAGTAAGCGGTGCGGGTGTTGAGCGAACCGTCGACGAACAGCTTGAACGGGCCGACCGTGAGCAGTCCTTCGCCCGCGTCGAGCACGTCCCCGGTCCGGTGTCCTCTTTGGATGGTCTCGTCCAGCAAATACCTTGCGATCACACAGGAAACCCTCGTCGCTGGCTTTGCCGTGGCCGCCCGTCGGGTCCAATCCGTGACCGTGTCCGCGTATTCGTAGTCGACCACCGACGTCACGCCCCGCTTCGCGGCGGCAGCCAGCGCGTCGGCAACCCAAGCGTCCTGGACCTCGACCGGCGCGGACGGCAGCGCGGCCGTGGCGCTCATGCAGTCGTTCTCCAGCAGGACGCCGGTCGGGTGCTCACGGCCGATCAGCTTCAACGCGGCCGGGCTGAGCCACAACGTATGCAGATCCGCGCTGAACAACGCCACCGCGCGGCCCGGAAGCGCACGCTGCAGCAGATCCTTGTGCGGCCGGTCCGGCCAGAGCCCGTCCCGAAACCCGACTCCGACGACAAGCTCCCCCGCCGGAGCGTCGAGCAGCTTCTCCATCAGCAATTCGACCGCACCCACCGCGGATCGCGCACCGTCCAGCGGGATGCGCCTGCGGAATCCGGCCCACTGCACGAGGTGCGCGTGCGCGTCGACGAGCCCGGGCAGAAGCGTGCCGCCGTGCCCGTCGAGCACGCGGGCGGCGAACCCGGTCCCAGCGCCCGGTTCCTCGACAGCCGACACGACACCGTCGCGCACCCGAACATCGGCCAGCGGCCCTTGCAACCCGACCCGGACGCGGCGGAGGAGAAGATCGTCCATGCGCCCAGCCTGCCAGCAGGCCCCGTTCGGGTGAAGCGGGAATTCTGATGCTGGGGCGGGCGTTGAAACGGGTACACGCAATGCATGGCAGCCGTCGCCCGCCGAAGGGTCAGGGCCGGTCAGGAGCGCCGCCTTCACAAGCCGCGCAGGGTTCGACTCCCTCGGTTGCCGCTTTGTTCCGCTGGACCGCACGGGTCGGGCGGAGTTGCCTTGGTTCGCGGTGGCCGTTGCACAGCTGATCCCCTCGCAGGCTGGGCTTTGAGCGCCGACATCGGCCGCCCGGCCTGACCTGACGCAACGGAAGCTTCGGCACCTCCGCACGGAGCGCGACCAGCTGACCCTGCTTCGCGCAGGATCTCGCATTCCGCCCGGCCAGCTGCCTCGCCCGCCCCGCAGCCGACACCCCGTCGGACTCCGACCGTGAGCCGCGCCCCGTCCTCGCCGCGACCGAAACACTTAGCTCTTGCGCTAACCATCCCCGCCCGCAATACTTAGCCTCATGGCTCAGTATTCGACCACGCTCGACGGGGTCTTCTCCGCCCTCGCCGATCCGACCCGGCGGGCTGTCGTGCGGCGGCTCGGGGTGGGGCCGGCGAGTGTCGGGGAGCTCGCGGGCGACGCGCCGATGACGTTGCCGTCCTTCATGAAGCACGTGCGGATGCTCGAGTCGCACGGGCTGATCCGCACCGAGAAGTCCGGGCGGGTGCGGACGTGCGTCCTCAACCGCGAGCGGTTCGCGCTCGTCGAGGACTGGCTCGCCGAGCAGCGGCGCGTCTGGGCCGGGCGCACCGACCGGCTCGAGCAGTTCGTCACCAGCCAGGAGGACCAGCCGTGAACCCCGACCTCGATCTTTCCCTCGACCGCGTCATCCGCGCGCCCCGCAAACGCGTCTGGGACGCCTGGACCGACCCGGCCAGTCTCGCCCAGTGGTGGATTCCCGCCCCGCTGCGGTGCCGCGTCGAGGAACTGGACGTGCGCGCTGGGGGTGCGTTCGTCACGCGGATGAGCGAGGACGGTGACACTTTCGTCCCGCATCTCGACGCCTGTTTCCTCGTGGTCGAGGACTACGAGCGGCTTGTTTTCACGAATGCCCTCGACAGCGCGTGGCGGCCGGCGAACCCGCAACCGGTCGCGATGACGGCGGAGATCGTCCTCCGGGATCATCCGGACGGGACGGATTACCGCGTCGTCGTCCGGCACGGGGATCCGGCGGCCAGGGAACGGCACGCCGATCTCGGGTTCGCGGACGGCTGGGGCACGGTCACGGCTCAGCTCGCCCGGGTCGCGGAGGGCGGGGCCTGATGCAAATCTCCCTCACCGCGTTCGTCACGCTCGACGGCGTCAGCCAAGGGCCCGGATCGTCCACAGAGGACACCAGCGGCGAGTTCTCCCGCGGCGGCTGGTTCGTTCCGCATCTCGACCAGGCGTTCGTCCAGCGGGCGTCGGAGTGGCTGGATTTGGCGGACGGACTGTTGTTCGGCCGCCGCACGTACACGTCGTTCGCTCGGGATTGGCCCGCGGTCACGGATCCGGACGATCCGTTCGCCGAGCGGATGAACTCCCTGCCGAAGTACGTCGTGTCGAACACGCTCGAAACCGGCGATTGGGCCCCGACCACCGTGTTGCGCGGCGATCCGGCGACCGCGGTGCGCGAGCTCAAGGCGCAGTCGGGCCGGGAGCTGCAGATTCACGGCAGCGCCCGGCTCGGCAACAGCCTGTTGTCCGCGGGAGTCGTGGACAAGGTCCGGTTGGTCATGACGCCGACGGTGCTCGGGGCGGGACGGCTGCAGTTCCCGCATCCGGTGTCGGCGACCGGGTTGCGGCTCGTCCGGCACGAAGCCACGCCCAGCGGGTTGGTGCTGCTGGAGTACGACGTCACCGGAGCGGCCGCGCTCGACGACTACGACGGAGTCACGAATCTCGCCTCATGAAAGGTGCGCGGCGGAGACCATCGCGCGGTAGACGTCGGTGTTGTCCAGCGTCCCGTCGAGGCGGTCCGAACCGGGGCCGGTCGCGGTGACCGGGGTCGGCACGCCGCTGTGGTCGCCGCTCGTCCAGTCGACGGTCAGCGAAAGTTTGGTGCCGGGAACGGGAAACGGGCCGTCCTCGTTGCCTTCGGGCGCGCCGTCGGTGTTCTCGATGGCCAGTCCGCCGGTCTCGTGGTCGCCGCCGATGATCACCAGGGTGTCCGGATGCGAGCGGGTGAAGCGCAGCACCTCGGCGACAGCCGCGTCGAGCGCCCGGCCCGCGTCGAGGACGCCGTGGGCGTTGTTTTCGTGGGACATTCCGTCGATGCCTTCTTCTTCCAGGAACAGGAAGAAGCCGCGCGGGTTGGCGGAAAGCGTGTCGAGCGCCTTCTTCGCCATCACCGGCAACGCGACCTTCGGCTGGTACGCGCCCTTGCCGTCCGGGCCGTAGTCGACCATGTCCTCGTTCGCGAACAGGCCGAGCAGCCGCGGCGCGCGAGTCGCGGCGAGTTCGCTGGCGTTCCGCACGTAGGTGTAGCCGGAGCGCTTCGCTTGCTCGATCAGGTTTCCGTGCGTGCTGCGGCTTTCCTCGCCCGGCTTGTCCGGCCACGCGCCGGGATCGCCCTTCGGCAGCCACCAGTCTTCGCCGCCGCCGAGGAGGACTTCCGGACGGCTTTCGGTGATGTACTGCTTCGCGATGTCGCTCTGCAGATCCCGCGACGGCACGTGCGACGCGAACGCGGCCGGCGACGCGCCGGTGACCTGCGCGGTGGTGACCAGGCCGGTCGACTTCCCGGCGCGTTTCGCCTGCTCGAGCACAGTCAGCAGACGGCGGCCCTGCGCGTCCTGGCCGACCGCGCCGTTGCGGGTCTTGTGCCCGGTGGCGAGCGCGGTCGCCGCCGCGGCCGAGTCGGTGACGAGTTCTTCCGGGTCGTCGGGGTCGGTGTGCACCATGCCGGTGACCGGGAGCCGGTTCATGACCAGGTCGCCCTTGCGGCCGGTCGTCGCGAGCCGGACGAACTCCCGCTGCGCCGCGCCCATGCCGTCGCCCTGGATGTAGACGATGTTGCGCGCTTTCGGATGCCAGCCAGGGGAATCCGCGGCGGGGCCGTCCCCCGCCATCGCGACCGCGGGCACCGCTCCGGCCACCGCGAGCACGGCCGCGGTGAGCACCATCGTCTTGCGCATCCGGATCCTCCTTTAGTTAGGAAGCTTTCCTAACATATTTCCGGGAGCGCCGCGAGAGGGTCACCTGAATGGACGTGTCCGCCGACGGTGAACAGCACCCCGCCTGACCCCGGCGCTCATTACGGTGGGTTCTCATGGAGACCGTCACGACGCGCACCGTCGAATACCCGGCCGACGGCCTCACCATGGTCGGGCGTCTCGCGCTCCCCGCGGGCACCGGCCCTCGGCCCGCGGTCCTGATCGGGCCGGAAGGCACCGGTCTCAACGACTTTCAGCGCGCACGGGCCGACGCGCTGGCCGAACTCGGTTACGTGGCCCTCGCGTTCGACATCCACGGCGGACGCTGGTTCACCGATCCCGACGAGATGCTGGCGCGCTGCCTGCCGCTGCTCGACGACCCGGACCGGATGCGCGACATCGGCCGCGCGGCGCTCGACGTGCTGCTCGCCGAACCGCGGACCGACCCGGACCGGATCGCCGGGATCGGCTACGGCACCGGCGGCGCGATCGTGCTGGAACTCGGCCGCGCGGGCGTCGGTCTGCGCGCGATCGGCACGATCAACGGCCTGGTCACCGGCCGTCCGGGCGAGGCAGCGAACATCCGCTGCCCGGTGTGGGCGGGCGTCGGCTCGGAGGACCCGATCATGCCTGCCGCGCAACGGGACGCGTTCGCCGCCGAGATGCAGGCGGCGGGCGTCGACTGGCGGCTCACCGTCTACGGCGGCGCCCAGCACGCGTTCCACCACCCGCCGATCGGCCCGGAGCAGCGGCTCCTCCCCGGCGTCGGCTATCACCCGGTGCAGGCCGAGCGAGCCTGGCGCGACGTCGTGACCCTGCTTGCCGACAACCTCGGCTAACGGGCGAGGAACGGCCCCGGGTCAGCCAAAACGCCGTGGATGGTGCGGCCCGCCGCACCCAGCGTCGCGGCGGAATCGCCGAGTGCGGACGGGCTCAGCACCGGCACCGAACCGCGGAGGCCGGTCAACCGCGTCCGCAGCACGGCCTCCGCAGCGGGAGCCAGCCAGGGAAACAGCGGCCCGAATACGCCGCCGAGCACCACGCGGTCCACATCCACGAGATTGACCGCCGACGCCAGCGCCAGACCTAGAGCCTCCCCCGCTGCCGAAACAGCTGACAACGCCGCGTCGTCACCCGCGGCCAAGGCGGCGGCGAGCGCGTCCACTGTGGACACTCCGGCCGCGGCGAGCATTGCTTCCTGCCCGGCGTAGGTCTCCAGACAGCCCGCCGCACCGCAGCGACAGGACGGGCCGGACGGGGAAACCAGCACGTGCCCCAATTCACCGCCGGTGCCGCGGAACAACCGCGAGTCCACGACCAGTCCCGCGCCGATGCCGATCTCGCCGGACACGTAAAGGAAATCCGCCGCCCCGGCACCGAACCACAGCTCGCCGAGAGCACCGAGATTCGCCTCGTTGTCCACCGAAACCGGGACCGGCAGCTCCAGCTCGACCGGAACGTTGCGCCAGCCGAGGTTCGGCGCGCTCAGCACCACGCCGTCCCGCACCGGGCCGGACACCGCGAGCACCGCACCGGCGACCGTCAAGCCCAGCTCGCGCGCTTCGGCCAACTCCGCGGAAGCCAGTTCCCGCACCGCCTTCAGCACAGTTTCCGCCGGCACGCCGCGGTTGTCCCGCTCGATGCGAACCGACCGGCGGGCCGTGCCGGTCAAGTCCAGAACGCACGCGGCGAGATAGTCCACATTGGCCTCGAGCCCCAGCGAAGCCATCCGCGCGCCGCTCAGCGAAACCTCGACCCCGGGCCGGCCGCGCTCCCCCGCGCGCACGGCGGCGGTCTCGGACAGGAAGCCCGCGTCCAGCAGCGAGCCGACCAAAGTGGACACCGTCGACTTGGTCAGCCCGGTCAGCTCCGCCAGCGCGGCGCGGGTCAGCGGGCCGCCGCGGCTGATCTCGCCGAGCACCAGTTCGAGGTTCCGCGCCCGCATCGCGTCGTGCCGGACCGGTTCCATGCAGACCTCCGCTCTTGACGGCCGGGACGACCGTAGCGCAGTATTTAGTCTACAACGTGAACTAAATGAAGGGACGGGCATGGCCGACTACGCCCCCGCACCGGAGGACAAATTTTCGTTCGGACTGTGGACCGTCGGCTGGCCCGCGGCCGACCCGTTCGGCGTCGCCACGCGCCCGCCGCTCGACCCGGTCGAGAGCGTGCACCGGCTGGCCGAACTGGGCGCGTACGGCGTCACCTTCCACGACGACGACCTCCTCGCCACCGAACCGGACCGTGACACGGCGATCGCCAAGTTCAAGCGCGCGCTCGAGGAAACCGGCCTGCGCGTGCCGATGGCGACGACGAACCTGTTCAGCCACCCGGTCTTCAAGGACGGCGGCCTGACCAGCAACGACCGCGACATCCGGCGGTACGCGCTGACCAAGGTCCGGCGCAATCTCGACCTCGCCGCCGAACTCGGCGCGCAGACCTACGTGCTGTGGGGCGGCCGCGAAGGCGCGGAATCCGATGCGGCGAAAGACGTCCGCGCCGCACTCGCCCGGTACAAGGAGGGGCTCGACGTCCTCGCCGACTACGCCGTGTCGCAGGGCTACGACCTGCGGTTCGCGCTGGAGCCGAAGCCGAACGAGCCGCGCGGCGACATCCTCCTGCCGACGATCGGCCACGCGCTCGGGTTCATCTCGCAGCTGGAGCGGCCCGAGCTGTTCGGGCTGAACCCGGAGGTCGGCCACGAGCAGATGGCCGGGCTGAACTTCGTGCACGGCATCGCGCAGGCGCTGTGGCAGGGCAAGCTGTTCCACCTCGACCTCAACGGCCAGCACGGCCCGAAGTACGACCAGGACCTGATCTTCGGGCACGGCGATCTCGCCAGCGCGTTCTTCCTCGTCGACCTCCTGGAGCACGGCGGCTACGACGGCCCGCGGCACTTCGACTACAAACCGCTGCGCACCGAGGATCCCGAGGACGTCTGGGTTTCCGCGGCGGCGAACATGCGCACTTACCTGATCCTGCGCGAGAAAGCCCGTGCCTTCCGCGCCGATCCGGAGGTCGCCGAAGCGCTCGCCGCGTCGCGGGTGCCGGAGCTGGCGACGCCGACGCTGTCCGAGGGCGAAACCCTGGACGATCTGGCCGCCGACGAGTTCGACGTCGAAGCGGCCGGCCGCCGCGGCTACCACTTCACCCGGCTCAACCAGCTGGCATTGGAGCACCTGCTGGGCGTCCGGTAAATCAGGCGACGCGGGCGGCGGCGGTGTTTTACCGTTGCGGGCAACACGTTGACGGAGACGAGTAGCGCAGGGCGCCGCGAGGGACAGAGAGCTGCCGCCGGTGAGAAGGCAGCGTCGCGGCCCTGCGCGAAGACACTCCTGAGTGCGGGGAGGAAATGCCCCGCCGGCCCGGCCGCCGTCACCCGGCCAGAACGAGGCCGCCCACTCGGCGGCGAAGGTGCGGTGGCACCGCGAGTGTCCCTTCTCGCCCGCACCCCCAAGGGGTCGCCGAGTGCGCTCAGGAGAAGGAATGAGTACCCGCACCCCGGTGGCCTGCCTGCGTGACCGCGTGGGCTCCACCGTGACGATCGCCGGCTGGGTGCACCGCCGGCGCGTGCTGAAATCCGTGGCGTTCCTGGTCGTCCGCGACCGGTCCGGCACCGCGCAGGCGGTGTTCGCCGAGCCGCCGGAGGTCGCCGAGGAGACCGTCGTGCGGCTCACCGGGCAGGTGGTCGCCAATCCGCAGGCGCCGCAAGGAATTGAACTGCGAGAACCGGTTTTGGAAGTGCTGTCCGCGCCGGAAAAGCGGCCGCCGTTCGATCTTTATCGGCCCGAAGTGGCCGCCGGGTTGCCGGTGGTGCTGGACAATGCCGCGGTCGCGTTGCGGCATCCGGTGCTGCGGCGGCGATTCGAGGTGGCCGCGGCCAGTGTCGCGGCGTTCCGCCGGGCGTTGGACAGGCAGGGATTCACTGAGATTCATACGCCGAAGATCGTTGCCACCGCGACGGAATCCGGGGCGAACGTGTTCCAGCTCGACTACTTCGGCCGTCCCGCTTACCTCGCGCAGTCGCCGCAGTTCTTCAAACAGGCCATGGTCGGCGTGTTCGAGCGGGTGTATGAGGTGGGACCGGTTTTCCGGGCCGAACCGCATGACACCGCACGGCATCTGGCCCAGTACACGAGTCTCGACGCGGAACTGGGCTTCATCGCCGACCACCGCGACGTCATGGCCGTGCTGCGCGACGTCGTAGCGGAGATGGCCGCCGCGGCTGGACCGGACGCGCCGACGGTGCCGGAAGAGATCCCGTCGATCGATTTCGCCGCGGCGCAAGAACTTCTGGCCCGGAACACCGGCGAGGACCCGCGCGGCGAACCGGACCTCGCGCCCGCGCACGAACGCTGGCTCTGCGCATGGGCCGAGCGGGAACACGGGTCGGAATTCCTGTTCGTGACCGGATACCCGATGGCGAAACGGCCGTTCTACACCCATCCGGACCCGGCGGACCCGGCCCGGTCGAACAGTTTCGACCTGCTCTTCCGCGGCCTGGAACTCGTGACCGGCGGCCAGCGGCTGCACCGGCACGCGGACTACCTCGCCGTGCTCGGCGAGGCGGCCGGGCAATACTCCGACTATCTCGACGCGTTCGCGTACGGCATGCCGCCGCACGGCGGGTTCGCGATCGGGCTGGAGCGCTGGGTCGCGCGCGTGCTCGGCGTGGCGAACGTGCGCGGGGCGACGCTCTTCCCCCGGGACCTGCACCGCCTGCGGCCCTGATCGCCCCTCGAAGGTGCCGCTGGCCTGGTACGCGGGATGTGCGGTCCGTGAGGGACTCCTTAAGGGAATCTGGTTCCCTCAAGGAGTCCTTCACGGAACGTCACTGAGCAGCGAAGGTGAGCGACCCCAGCGCCGTGACCAAGGGCGCCAGCTCCGGCAGCTCCTCCGCCTCGGCGAGCGCGGCGGACAGCGCCGTGTCGTGCGTCGGGCGGGCGGCGGCCAGCAGCTTCTGCCCGGACTGCGTGACCTCGGTGTAGATGCCGCGCCGGTCGTCCTGGCACAGGTAGCGCGACAGCAGGCCGCGCTCCTCCAGCCGGGTGACCAGCCGGGTCGTCGCCGACTGGCTCAGCACCACCGCGTTGGCCAGCTGGCTCATCCGCAGGTGGAAGCCGTCCTGGCGGCCGAGCACGTCGAGCACCGTGTACTCGCTCACCGACAGCTCGTGCTCGCTTTCCAGCGCGCGGTTCAGCCGGTCTTCGATCCGCGCGTGCAGCGCCGCCAGCGTCCGCCAGCCTTGCGCGCGCGCCTCGACGGCGTCGTCCGACACCGACATGGTGCACCTCCTCCAGACGGCCCCGGTTGCGGGCGGCCGCGGGCCCCGAGCAGCATCGGCGCAGGTCAATGTGACTGCAAGTATTGCGCGCGCCGGTAGTACTCAGCTGCCACTGTACTCGCGAAACGCCGGGAGGTCCGCCCGGCGGCGTGACCTCGTGCGTCCTCCCCCGGACCGCGGCTCAGCTTTTGTCCTCGCCCGGCGGCGAGTAAGTTGTCCCCGCTACCCGGGGGAAAGGCGAGCGGCACATGACCGGCACCGGCGATGCGGACGCGGGCACGACCGCGAGACGGTTCGCGCTGGGCCGGTACGGGCCCGCTCCGCTGGTCCTGGCCGGCCGGTACGAGGTGGGCGAGCGGATCGGCGAAGGCGCGACCGCCAGCGTGCACCGCGGCGAGGACCGCGAAACCGGCGCCGAGGTGGCGGTCAAGCTGTTCCACGCCGGAGCGGTCGAACTGGGCCGCAACCGCCGGGACCAGGAGATCGCGGCGCTGCGCGCGGTGCGGCATCCGGGGTTGGTCGGGTTCGTCGACGCCGGAATCGACGAGGGGTACGCGTACCTCGTCATGGACTGCGTGCACGGGCCCAACCTGTCCGAATGGCTGTGCTCCGGGCCGCTGCCCGCCGACCGGGTGGTCGAACTGGGCGCGCAGCTGGCCGAGGCGCTCGCTCACGTCCACGCGCACGAGGTGACCCACCGCGACCTCAAGCCCGCCAACATCCTCATGTCCGACGACGGCCCGCGGATCGCCGACTTCGGCGTCGCGCGCATCGTGGACGCCACCCGCGTGACCGACACCGGCGCGGTCGTCGGCACGGCGGCGTACCTTTCGCCGGAGCAGGTGCTCGGCGAGCACCCCGGCCCGGCTTCGGACGTGTACGCGCTCGGGCTCGTCCTCCTGGAATGTCTCACCGGCGTCCGCGAATACCCGGGTACGGCGGCGGAAACCGCGGTAGTGCGGCTGCATCGATCGCCGCGGGTGCCGCCGGGCACGCCGGAACCGCTTGCGAGGACTCTGCGCGCGATGACCATGCGCGATCCGGAAGAAAGACCCTCCGCGACCGCCGTGGCGCGTGCGTTGCGCGGCACGGAAACGTTGCGGCTTCCGATCAAAACGCGGCTGGCCGTCTTCTGCCGCCGCCACCGGGTCTCGCGGCGGCGCGCGGTGCTCGCGGCGGGCCTGCCGGTCGTGCTGGTCGCGGCCGGAACGCTGCTGTTCGCGTCTCCGCTTCGCCCCGGCACCGGGTCCGCGCCGGGCCTCGACCCGGCACCGGTTCCGGTTTCTCCGCCGTCGTCCGCTCCGTCCGATTCCCCGGACCAGGCGCCGCGGCATTCGCCGTCCGCGCCGCCGGTCCGTTCGACGAACGCGGCGACGCCGCCCGTGCAGACCACGGCGGTTCCGCCCGGCACGACGGCCCAGACCGCGCCGGCATCGGAAAGCCAGGTCAGCCCGACGAGCCAGCCGGGCCGGACACCGCCGAAAACCCCGCCAGGACAGACGAAACCGCCCCGCAACACGGCCACCGGTCCGCCGAGCGGCAAGCCTCCACATTAGACAGACCGGACCACCCGGTCGGCTGACGCGGCGCAATTCGGTGGCGAAGTCCGTCCCGGCGCGCGATCCTGGTGGCGAGCCGGGGAGGTGGAACCGATGACCGCACACTCGCGCCGGTTCGGACGGCAGTGCCGCGAACACTTCGAGCGCCCGGAACCCGCCCGCACGGCCGAGCCGAAACCGGACGCCGAGGCGGTTCCGGAACCGGAGCGAGCGCCGGAGCCGGAGACCCGGCCCGGGAAGTAGCTTTCCGGTGCCGGGCAAGGAAAACGGTGCTTACTCTGCCCGCGGCGCGGCCTCGATCGCCAGCACCGCGATGTCGTCGTGGCCGGAATTCCCGAGCCAGGCCCGCACCGCCTCGCGCAACCGGCGCACGACCTCGCGCGCCGGTTGCCCGACGCAGTCCTCCAGCACCGTGTAAAGCCGTTCGTCGCCGAACAGTTCGGTGGATTCCGTGCGGTTGCGGGCTTCGGTGACGCCGTCGGTGTAGAGCAGGCAGACGTCGCCCTCGTCCAGATGCGTCGTCGCCTCGGCGAAGCGGGCCTGCGGCGACACGCCGACGAGCGTGCCGGGCACGCTGATCTCCTCGACCCCGCCCCCGCGCCGCAGCACGAGCGGGGCGGGATGGCCGCCGGAGGCGAGAGTGACGTCGAGCCCGGACTCGGCGGCCGCGACCGAACCGAGCACGAGCGTCGCGAACCGGTTGCTGCCGCCGGAGATCAGGAGTTCGTTGAGCAGCCGCAGCATCGTCCGGCCGTCGCGTTCGACGAGATGCAGCGCGGCCAGCGAATGCCGCACGCGTCCGGTCAGCGCGGCCGCCTCGGCGCCCTTGCCGCAGATGTCGCCGACCACCACGAACGCGCTGCCGTCGTCGCGGGAAAGGACGTCGTAGAAATCGCCGCCGACGCCCAGCACCCCGCCCGCGGGTTCGTACCACAGCTCGAAATTCGCGCCCTCGACCTGCGCGGGCGGCGTCGGCAGCAACGTCGATTCGAGCCCGCGCGTGGCTTCCTCCTGGCGGGCATAGCGCTGCGCGTTGGCCAGCGCCGTGCCGGCCGCGTCCGCGAACGCCTCGACGGCTTCGCCTTGCGAGAGACCGAACGCGGGCTCGCCGCGCCTGCCGAGCAGCACCGCGCCCGCCATGCCGGAGCCGAACGAAACCACTGACACCTCAAGGTGCCCCTCGAACGGCTCGGCGACCGCCGCGGGCAGCGCCGCGACCTCGGTCGCGGGCACCGCGCGGACCTCGGGCCGGGCGACGTCGGTGACCGCGTCGGACACCACGGGCGCGAGCTGGGCCGGCACCCGCCGGATCCGGCCGTGGCCCGCCGCGCCGTGCTCGGTGCAGCTCCACCATTCCCAGCGGCCGCGGGTCGTCGGCAGCAGCACGAAGGCGCAATCGCCCAAGGCGGACGCCGCCAGCTCGGCGATCACCCGGGCCGTGCCGTGCCGTCCGCGCGCGAGCGCCAGTTTCGGACCGGCCTCGGCGAGGAACTCTTCGGGACGGCGGCGGCCGTCGTCGACCACGGTCCAGGCGCGCCAGCCGCCGGGCAGCGCGCGGACCTTGGCCGGGCGGTGGCCGACCTTGCCGGTGGTCTCGGTCACGCCGACGAGCTCGGCCGGGCCGAGCCGCTGCGCGGCCGCGTTGGCCCAGCGCAGGGCGCCTTCCGGGTCCTGGAGGAACACCGGCTCCCGGACGTCGTCGAGCACCGAGCGCCAGAAACCGGCGTGCCCGGGCAGCTCGGCGCCGGGTGGCAGGGCCGACGCCGGAGCGGGCCGTGACACCATGCACGAACCTCCTGCCTCCGGGTCGACCTGACGGTCCTGGTCCTTCCAGGTTGGCACAGTGTGCGCGGGCGGACTGGGTCGAAGTGTAGGGCGAACCGTGGCAGGCTGGGTCGACGACCATGGCTGGCACACGCGTGGTGGGAAGGTCGGCAGAGATGACAGAGACTCCCCAGGCTTCCGGGAGCCCCCGGAACTCCGGGGCCCCTGACCCGGATTCCGTCCCGGCGAACGAGGTCGCGGCACTGGAGCGGCTGCTCGCCGCGGTCCACGACCTCGGGGACGGCAACTTCCGGCGGCGGTTCGTGGCGCACGGCGACGGGATCACCGCCCGACTCGCGTCGGCGTTCAACGACATCGCCGAGCGCAACCAGCGGCTCGTGACGGAACTCATGCGCGTGCGCGGCGAGGTGGGCCAGGAGGGCAAGCTCACCGAACGCGTGCGCACCGAGATCGGCCCCGGCGGCTGGGCCACCGCGGTCGACACGGTCAACGGCCTGATCGAGGACGTCAGCCGCCCGGTCGTGGAGCTGGACCGGGTGCTGGGCGCGGTCGCCGAGGGCGATCTGTCGCAGCCGATGGCGCTGCAGCTGGACGGCCGTCCGCTGCGCGGGCAGTACGCCGAGCTGGCGAAGACCGTGAACGGCCTCAACGCGCAGCTGTCGCGGTTCGCCGCCGAAGTGATCCGGCTGTCGCGGGAGATCGCCGGAGAGGGCCGCCTCGGCGGTCAGGCCGAGGTCCCCGGCGTGGCCGGGACGTGGCGCGACCTCACCGACTCGGTCAACTTCCTCGCCGACAACCTCACCGAGCAGGTCCGGAACATCGCCTCGGTCACCACCGCGGTGGCCCGCGGCGACCTGACGCAGAAGATCAACGTCGACGCCCGGGGCGAGATCCTCGAGCTCAAGAACACCATCAACACGATGGTCGACCAGCTCTCGTCCTTCGCCGACGAGGTCACCCGGGTGTCGCGCGAAGTCGGTTCCGAGGGACGCCTGGGCGGCCAGGCGCGCGTGCCGGGCGTGGCGGGCACCTGGCGCGACCTCACCGACTCGGTGAACCTGATGGCGGACAACCTGACCGACCAGGTCCGCAACATCTCGCAGGTCGCCACGGCGGTCGCGGCGGGCGATCTGACGAAGAAGATCGACGTCGACGCGCGGGGCGAGATCCTGCAGCTGAAGACGACGCTGAACACGATGGTCGACCAGCTCTCATCCTTCGCCGACGAAGTCACCCGAGTCGCCCGCGAGGTCGGCTCCGAAGGCCGCCTCGGCGGTCAGGCGGAGGTCCCCGGCGCGGCCGGCACGTGGCGCGGCCTGACCGACTCGGTCAACCAGATGGCCGACAACCTGACCGACCAGGTCCGCAACATCTCGCACGTGACCACCGCGGTCGCGAAGGGCGACCTGACGCAGAAGATCACCGTGGACGCGCGGGGCGAGATCCTCGAGCTCAAGACCACGATGAACACGATGGTCGACCAGCTCTCGTCCTTCGCCGACGAGGTCACCCGAGTCGCCCGCGAGGTCGGCACCGAAGGGCAGCTGGGCGGCCAGGCCACCGTGCCCGGGGTCGCCGGCATCTGGCGCGACCTCACCGGCTCGGTGAACTTCATGGCCAACAACCTCACCGCGCAGGTCCGGAACATCGCGCAGGTCGCGACGGCGGTCGCGCGGGGCGACCTGACGAAGAAGATCGCGGTCGACGCACGCGGCGAAATCCTCGAGCTGAAGACGACGCTGAACACGATGGTCGACCAGCTCTCGTCCTTCGCCGACGAAGTCACCCGAGTGTCGCGAGAGGTTGGCACGGAAGGAAAACTGGGCGGTCAGGCGACCGTGCCGGGCGTGGCGGGGACCTGGAAGGACCTCACCGACAACGTCAACTTCATGGCCAACAACCTCACCGACCAGGTGCGGAACATCTCCCAGGTCACCTCGGCCGTGGCGCGCGGCGATCTGACGCAGAAGATCACCGTCGACGCGCGCGGCGAGATCCTGGAGCTCAAGAACATCCTGAACACGATGGTCGACCAGCTGTCCGCCTTCGCGGACGAGGTCACCCGGGTCGCCCGCGAGGTCGGCACCGAAGGACGGCTGGGCGGCCAGGCGCGCGTACCCGGCGTCGCGGGGATCTGGAAAGACCTCACCGACAACGTGAACGTCATGGCCGACAACCTGACCGTGCAGGTCCGGAGCATCGCCACGATGGCGAGCGCGGTGGCGAACGGCGATCTGTCGAAGAAGATCTCCATCGACGCGGCGGGCGAGGTCGCGGCGCTGGCCGGAACGCTGAACGACATGGTCGAGACGCTGCGCGCGTTCGCCGACGAGGTGACGCGGGTTGCCCGCGAGGTCGGCACGGAAGGCATCCTCGGCGGTCAGGCGCGGGTGCCCGGCGTGGCCGGGACGTGGAAGGACCTGACCGAGAACGTCAACTTCATGGCGCACAACCTGACCAGTCAGGTGCGGAACATCTCGCAGGTCACGACGGCGGTCGCGCGCGGCGACCTGTCGCGCAAGATCGACGTCGACGCCCGGGGCGAGATCCTCGAGCTCAAGACCACGATGAACACGATGGTCGACCAGCTGTCCGCGTTCGCCGCGGAGGTCACCCGGGTCGCCCGGGAGGTCGGCACCGAGGGCAAGCTGGGCGGTCAGGCCGAGGTCGAAGGCGTGTCCGGCACCTGGAAGCGGCTGACCGAGAGCGTGAACCAGCTGGCGGGCAACCTGACCACGCAGGTCCGCGCGATCGGCCAGGTCGCGACGGCGGTGACCGCGGGCGACCTGACCCGGCACATCACCGTGGACGCGTCCGGCGAGCTGGCGGACCTCAAGGACAACATCAACCAGATGATCGCGAACCTCAAGGAGACCACCTCCGCGAACCGCGAACAGGACTGGCTGAAGACGAACCTGGCGCGGCTGTCCGGGCGGATGCAGGGCCACCGCGACCTCGCGTCGGTGGCGACGCTGATCCTGTCGGAGCTGGCCCCGCTGGTGAGCGCGCAGCAGGGCGCGTTCTTCATCGCGCACGACGACGAGGACGCCGGCGACCCGGACAAGCTGCTCGACTGCATCGCCGCCTACGGCCTCGCCCAGGCGCGCACCGGCCTGCGTTTCCGGCTCGGCGAATCGCTGATCGGCCAGGCCGCGGTGGACCGGCGGACGATACTGGTCAACGGCGCTCCCCCGGAGTACGCGCTGGTGTCGTCCGGGCTCGGCTCGGCACCGCCGGTCAACGTGATCGTGCTGCCGGTGCTGTTCCAGGGCGAGGTGCTCGGCGTGCTGGAACTGGCGTCGGTCAACGAGTTCTCCGCGGTGCACCTGGACCTGCTGGAGCAGCTGCGGCACACGATCGGCGTCAACGTGAACACGATCCTGTCGAACTCGCGCACGGAAGCGCTGCTGACCGAATCGCAGCGGCTGGCCCAGGAACTGCGCGCGCGGTCCGAGCAGCTGCAGGCCCAGCAGGGCGAACTGCGCCGGTCGAACACCGAACTGGCCGAGAAGGCGGCGCTGCTGGCCCAGCAGAACCGCGACATCGAGGTCAAGAACATCGAGATCGAGCAGGCCCGCCAGGAGCTCGAGGAACGGGCCGGGCAGCTGACGGTCGCGTCGCAGTACAAGAACGAATTCATGGCGAACATGTCGCACGAGCTGCGAACTCCGCTCAACAGCGCGCTGATCCTGGCGAAACTGCTGTCGGAGAACCCGGAGGGCAACCTCACGGAGAAGCAGATCCAGTTCGCGAAGACGATCTGGGCGGCGGGTTCCGACCTGCAGCAGCTGATCAACGACATCCTGGACCTGGCGAAGGTCGAGGCGGGCAAGCTGGACCTGCAGATGTCCGACGTGACGCTGCCGGAGCTGGTGAACTACGTCGAATCCCTGTGCCGCCCGCTGACCGCGGACAAGGGCCTGGAGTTCGCCGTCATGATCGACCCGCCGGTGCCCGGCAGCGTGCACACCGACGAACACCGCCTCCAGCAGGTGCTCCGGAACCTCCTGTCGAACGCCGCGAAATTCACCGACGAGGGCGGCGTACGCCTGCACATCCGGATGGCAGACCCCGAGGAAGTCGAACAGGAGTCCCTGCGCTCGGCGGCCGGGATCATCGCGTTCGGCGTCGAGGACACCGGCATCGGCATCCCCGAGGAGAAGCTGGAAGTCATCTTCGACGCCTTCCGCCAAGCGGACGGCACGACGAGCCGCAAGTACGGCGGCACCGGCCTGGGCCTGTCGATCAGCCAGCAGCTGACCGAGCTGTTGAGCGGCGAACTGCGCGTCAGCAGCGTCCCCGGCAAGGGCAGCACCTTCACGCTGTACCTGCCGGTCGGCGCCGCGAACCTGATCGCCCCGACGACCCCCGTGCGCCCGACCCCGAAGCTGCCGGTCCTGCCGAGCACCATCACCGTGGCCGAACCGAACAGCGCCCCGAAACGCTTCAACGGCGAAAAGGTCCTCATCGTCGACGACGACCTGCGCAACGTCTTCGCCCTCGCAGCGGTCCTGGAACAAGCGGGCCTGGAAGTCATCTACGCCGACACCGGCGTGGCCGGGATTCGGGCGCTGGAACGCCACGAGGACACCGCGTTGGTGCTGATGGACGTGATGATGCCGGAACTGGACGGCAACGCCACCATCGCAGCCATCCGAGCCGAAGCGGCCCACGAAGACCTGCCGGTGATCGCCGTCACAGCGAAGGCGACGGAGGAAGACCGCGAACGCACGCTGGCTTCGGGAGCGGACGACTACATCACGAAGCCGGTGGACACTGACCTGCTGCTGGACGTGATCGCCGCCCGCCTGGAGGCGGACGCGGCGTCGTCCTCGAACTCGGAAGTGCTTGGAGCGGGTGACGGGAATCGAACCCGCGTAGCTAGTTTGGAAGACTAGGGCTCTACCATTGAGCTACACCCGCAGCGCCCTCGGTGACCCGGGAGCGAAGCAAGCTTAGCGTGCCCGCTAGGGTGGGTCGTACACCCCCCGGGTACCTGGGTTCCGGAGGCCTTCATGAGGCTCCCGGACCACGGGCTTCGGGGGTGCCGGGATGTGGCGCAGCTTGGTAGCGCATCCGCTTTGGGAGCGGAGGGTCGCAGGTTCAAATCCTGTCATCCCGACCGATAGGGGCTGGACCTGCGGGTTCAGCCCCTTTTTCGTGCCGCCGGACGCGGCCACCCTTCTGTTTGAGGTTTGCCACCTTCGCGCCGAGCACTGACCTCGGCTCGCTCGCCTGGTAGGCCTTGATCGATGGGTGATCTACGCCACTCAAGGTGGAACCCAAGAGCTCTCGCACCCATCCGCGGCTACTGCGACACGGTGCACTCTTCCGCACCTGGCTCGCCGACCCGATCGCATGACCTGGCATCGGCACCACCGGAGCAATCGCTGCGCTGCCACCGACTCAACATCACAGATCAGACGATCGACTTTCGCGGTGTTTCCATGCTTCAAACAGGGCAAGCGCCAGCCAGTGACCGTAGCTTCGAGCCATCTCCTCTGCCGTCACCTGCTCGAAGTCAGTGCTTCGACGAAGCGGGTCGGCTCCGCGAGCGAGAAGATAAGCCGTGAGATCGACATGCAATGGAGTGCCCGTCTGCACATGACCATCGCCTTCGACGTCAATGGCATGCTGCAGGAGCGTCATGCCGTTGCATTCTTCGTCGACATCGACACCTTGATCCAAAAGATCCCGAAGAGCCGGAAGATCGCTCATCTCTACCGCAATATGTGCGGGCGTCATATACTCGACCACAACAACATCCTCTCCACCACTGGTGACCTCTGCTTTGATTCCCGGAAATTCTTAGGCGATCGGCGAGGTAGGTCAATATTTTGAGCTCGGTATCCCAACCACGCGGACATCCGCCCGAACCGACTGTGCTTCACTCTCTGGCGAGGCGAATTTGCACGGCTTTGTCTCCGAACCCCACTTCAGCTCCAGCCCGCCGGGTTCGATCCCGTCTCGTAGTCGACAGGGCTGACATGGTCCCATTCTTTTCCTGTCGAGCTCTCGTATGCGTGTTGCGCGACGTAGAGCAGGAATTCGGCCTCTGGTCCACCGGTCCCGGCGTATGAACCGAATTTTTCCGGGTCTTCGAGAACAGATCGGTAGGCCTGTTCCCCCGCCAGCACCACCGCTGCCCGGCAGTACAGGAAGGAATCGTTGGAGAGAGGCAAACCGGTGGCGGCCGACGGCACCGCGGCGAACTCGGACCGGTCCAGGTCGTAGAGACGCTGGGCGAGGATGTCCTCGAACTTCTTGATCTCAGCTTCGTCGCGCCTGCCGAGTTCCTCTTCCAGAGGAGCGAAAGCGGCCTGATCCGTCGCCGGAGGGTCCTGCCGCACCAAGGAGACGAGTGCCCAGAACTCGTGGTCGTCCAACAGGACCTGTTCCCTCCGGGTGAGTTGACAATGTGGCTGAGATTACCGATGCCGCCCTGTTCTTCGATCAATCCGGCTTCAACTCGCTCGCGGTCCTGCTGGGTACCGCGCACATGATCGCCAAGTGCGCACCGCAGTTCATCCACGAACGACCCGCGGCCGTTTCGACTAGGTATAGATTCGGTCGCTGCCCGAATCTACGATTACCCTCATGCCACGGTCTTCCAAATCTGCACGGCGATCGAATATCCAGGCAGCGGCCTCGCCGACCACTGCGAATAGATCGGTCATTTTATTTCCAGTCCAATCACTCATCCTTGAGGCCGCCGGCCGATCAGCGCTGGATCTCAGCCAGCCATTCGAAGCCGTCGCACTCGGCGCGCAGTCGCTCGAGGCCTTGTTCCAGGCAGTCGTCGAGGCTGGCGGCTTCGGCACGGATGAATCCCTGCCCGCCGAGGCCCGGGCCTGACATCACCAACGTCCACGGCTTGCCGCCCTCCCTCATTCTGTCGTCGTCCGCCTTGAGGATTACCGTGACGCCTGCGCGGCACAGCTTATCCATCAACTGCTCGATATCCGTCATATTCGCTCCCATCAATATTCTCTCAAGGCTGTCTAGTTATTTCCTGGGCCCCAGGAAGCGGCCACCGGACGGTGTTGTCGGGGAACGCCTAGCACCACGACGACCTCGGCTGGTTCTGCGGGGTCGTCGCCGTAGACGGATATCGCGTTCAAGTCGCGTTCCACGGGCAATTCCAAACGAAGCTGGCCGTTGGGGTCGTAGAGCACTATCGACGATCGAGCCAGCTGAATCACGCCGCGATGCACCAGCGCGAGCCCCTCCGGAATGACGGGCTCTTCGACACACGCGACAGCAACCAGCCCGCTGGCCGACTGACGAACGGGCACGTGCACTGAATCCTTGCCAGCGTGCACATTTTCGCGTGCGGGGTCCCCGCTCGAGTGGTCGTCAACACTGTCCGGGGAGGAAACCACCAGCAAGCCGAAAGAGAACCGAGCCACGCCGCCTCCGTAGTAGAGGTCGCCGTGGCTGTCGAAGTTCGAAAAGTTAGTCATTTTCACTCCCAACCTGGCCGTTGACGCAACCACTCCAGAGGAGGGAGCAGGATCGGGTACGAGGTTAGTCGGAACCCCGGCGATCGGTGCATGTCGTGAGCCCAGATGCCACGCCTTTTCCGTCAGAATTTTCCGCCATTCGTTCGCGAGGCCCACTGAAGCGTTTGTGCGCACCGACACAAATCGCCCTGCCCGCCGCGAGATCCCGCGGGGGTGTAGGACACGGGGTGCGCTCCCGCATTCAGGCTGTACGTCGAGGGTGGCGTCGCCGGGCTCGTCGTTGCGATTGTCGCGATGCTCATCGCAACAGTTTCCCGCGCGCAGGCTTCCGTTCTCGCGGAATGATGTCGAGCGGCTCGTCGTCGAGACCATCGAGGACGGTCTCGACGACTGGGTTTCGCTGGATTGGCTGATCACCAACACAGCACGGGTGGTTCCCGAAGACAGCGATCGCTTCGCCAGGTTCTTCGCCGCCGTGCTCGGCTACCTGCTCCGCAAAGGACTGATGGTCGTGGGCGAGATCGGCGACACCGGCATCGAACCCTGGCCGCCCGCTGCCGTCGAAGACGACCGTGGACCGCGTCGTTCGCGACTGCCAAGCAGTCAACTGGACACCCCGGCTCGGGCTGTGCTGGCTCGCCAAGACGCCGGGCGGGGTGAGCCTCCGGCGGAGCTGGGCTCGGCGACCAGGTCGTGGTGGGGCTGACGGAGATCCAGCATGGCCCTGACAGCCCCCGATGAGGTTTTCGCGCCCCGCCCGTCTGTATGTGTGCGATCGACGCCCAAGGGAGGCTGACATGACCCGGAAACTGATCTTCGGCATGAACCTGACGCTGGACGGCTACATCGCCGCGACGGGAGACGACATCGGCTGGAGCGGGCCGCCGAGCGAGGAGTTGTTCCAGTGGTGGCTTGATCAGGAGCGCGCGAACAGCATGTCGCTCTACGGGCGCAAGCTGTGGGAGGCGATGAGTTCCTACTGGCCGACCGGCGACCAGCAGCCGGGTGCCACGGCGGCGGAGGTCGAGTTCGCGCGGAACTGGCGGGACACTCCGAAGGTGGTGTTCTCCTCGACGATCGACAAGGTCGGCTGGAACGCCCGGCTGTTCGCTGGCGACGCGGTTGCCGAGATCGCCCGGCTCAAGGCAAGCGACGGCGGGCCGCTGAGTGTCGGCGGCGCGACGCTCGCCGGGGCGGCCATGCGGGCGGGGCTGGTCGACGAGTACGCGGTGGTCACTCATCCGGTTCTCGTGGGTGGCGGTACGCCGTTCTTCAGCGCGCTGGACAGCTGGGTGAACCTGAATCTGGTCGAGACGCGGACGTTTCCCGGCGGCGTGATGCTGACCCGCTACGCGACCAGGCGGTGATCACAGGGTCGCGGCCAGGCCCAGCCATGGTTTGTCGGCGACCTCGAATCCGGTGAGTTCGGCGATCTTTCCGTCGGCGATGTGCAGGACCGCGAGGTTCAGCAGCCGGTACGCCGGGTCGTCGGCGGTCCGGAGGTAGAGCGCGGCGGCGGGCATGCGGTTGACCGTCGTGGCGATGCAGCGCCAGTCGTCGTAGCGCTGGAAGAGGCCGCCGGAGACCCAGCCGTTGACGGCGTCCCGGGCCGTTGTGATCACGGTGCCGGGGTCGGGCAGCATCGCGAAGCGCAGGTCGTCGCGGAGAAGGGACATGAGGCGGTCGAGGTCGTTGCGTTCGTGGGCTTCGATGTACGACTTCACCACGGCGCGCTCGTCTTGCGACAGTTCGTGGGTGGCGGGGCTGCGCCAGTCCAGGCGGCGGGCGGGTAGTTGCTCGCGCATTGTCACGCGCGCCCGTTGCAGTGCGCTGGTTACCGACGCGACGGTCAGCTCGAGGGCTTCCGCGGCTTTCGGTGCCGGCCAGCCCAGGACATCGCGCAGGATGAGGACTGCGCGTTGCCGCGGCGGCAGGTGCTGGACTGCGACGATGAACGCCAGCTCGATCGTCTCCCGCGCTACCACCGATTCCTGCGGATCCTCGGGGAGCATCCGGTCGGGGTACGGCTGCAGGTACGGGAGCTCAGCGCCCGCGAGGTCGGACGGTACGGGGGTGCGGTCGTTGCGTTTGTCCAGGAAATCGAGGCAGGCGTTGGTCGCGATCCGGTACAGCCAGGTTCGCAGCGCAGCACGGCCGTTGAAGGACTCCCGTTTGTTCCACGCTCGCAGGAAGGTCTCCTGCGTCAGGTCCTGGGCGTCTTCGTAGTTCGCGAGCATTCGGTAGCAGTGCACTTGCAACTCACGCCGGTGGCGCTCGGTCAGCAGCGCGAAGCGCGCTGGGTCGTCGGTGTCCGGCGGGCTCATGGTCGTCGATCCTTCCACCGCGGAGAGGGGGTCACCAGAACTGACGACCGGGCGGAGGATTTCTCATCGGTCTGTGAAGGACCCCATGCGGGAATCCCAGTCCCGCAAGGGGTCCTTCACGGCCGGTGCGCGGGATCAGTCAGTGGCGAGAGCCCGGGTGGCGGGACCGATCGCCGCCCAGCCGCCGGACTGGGCGTTCCAGCGGTAGATGCCGCCGCTGTTGATGCCGTACACGCCGTCGGCGTTGGCCGCGAACGCGTCGCCGGAGCCGCCGATGCGGGTCCAGCCGTTGCCGGTCAGCAGGTTGACGTCCTTGGTGGCCGGTTCGATGCCGAGCAGCGTGTGCGCGCCCGCGTACAGCGCGCTCTGCGCCTTGCCGACGCTCGCCCAGGCGCTGCCGCTGCCGGTCCAGTGGTACACGCCGCCGCCGTTGGCTCCGTAGATGCCGTCGTCGTTGATCGCGAAGCCGCTGCCGGAGGTGCCGATCTTGACCCAGGTGCCGGGTGCGGTCATCAGGTAGAGGTCGCCGGTGCCGGGCACGGTCCGGGCGAGCAGGTGGCCGGCGGCGTAGAACGCGGTCCCGGCGGGGCCGACCGTTTCCCAGCCGGTGCCGGTCCAGCGCAGGACGCCGCCGCCGTTGTAGCCGTAGACGCCGTCGGCGTTGACCACGAACCCGTCGCCCGGGCCGCCGATCTTCGCCCACTGGCCGGGGGTCCCGGTGTAGCGGTAGACGTCGTGAGTGTCGGCGCGGGTCGCGACCACCGCGCTTTCCCCGGCGTAGACCCGGTCGAACCCGGTGCCCAGGGTCGTCCAAGCGCTGCCGGTGCCGGAATAGGCGAGGACCGCCCCGTTGGCGTCGACGCGGTACAGGCCGTGGTGTCCCGCGACGGTGTGCGCCGTGACCCAGTCGCCGAGGTCGTCCACCCGGGCGGCACTCACTGCCGGGTTGGTCGCGGTCTCGCCGAGGCAGTTGTGCTGATACGAACCGGTGATGACGCCGGTGATCCGCCCGTCGGCAGTGAACACCGGCGCTCCGGCGTCGCCTCGGCACACGCCGCTCGTGCCGGACGCCTCGAGGGCCAGTCCGTGGTCCGGTGCGCCGGCCGCGATGGTCAGCGAAGCCGACTGCGGAGCGTCCGGGATCCATTCGGTCGCCGTGCGGCCGAACCCGGCCACCGTCACCTGCCCGCTCGACGGCGGCGGCGTCGCGGCGAGATTCCCCGCGCTGGCCCCGAGAACCGGCGCGACCAGCCGCAGCAACACGACGTCGCGGTCGGTCCGCGTCGCCACGCGGTCCACGGCGATCTGCCGGGTCGGCTTCCCGGTTTCAGTCACCGCGGCGTTCACGGCGACGGCAGGCGGCGCGCCGTCGACCAGTCCGTCGCCGGCGTGCGCCCCGGTCTTGCCGGTGAGGCACGACGCGGTCGTCAGAATCCATTGCGAGGAAACCAGGGTTCCCGTGCAGGCGTGGCCGCCGCTGGTCGCGTCACCCCCGATCGCGAGCCGGACCAGCGAGGACGCCGCGGCACCGGTGACCGGTGCACCCCCGGCCACCGCGTTCGCCGGCGCCGCGGCGGCCAGCAGCCCCGCGGCGGTCACCCCGGCGACACAGCCGGCCAAGCGCGAAGCTTTCCGGTTGAACACCATGAAGAAACCCTTTCGTTCGGACGCTGAATTCCTCCGATTACCGGCCACAGAACAGCGAGGATCTTCCGCACTCGCCGATTACGGCCGGTCCACGCCGGGGAATCCACCGCGGCACGGGAAGCCATTCCTCCGTTTGCCGCATGCCCCTCCCCCGTTTGCCGACGCGCCCCATCCCCTCACGCGCCGCAGATACCATCGCGCACATCAGGCCGCCATTACCGCAGCACGCGGTGACGTACCCCACATTCCGCGGGCTCTGGATACGCGGTTAAGATGCTGCGCTTTGTCGGCGTCCGAGCAGACAAGAATTGTCAGTTATTTCGCCGCGGCCTTTTCCGGTTTCGCATTTCCGCGCGAAACCGACCTCAGGCGTTGCCGTTCTCCGAGCTCCCGCCGAACTTGGCCCACACCTTGCTCGCGGTGTCCGCGACCGTCTCCCCGACGTCGGTGAAGACCTTCGTCAGCGGGTCCGCCGAGGCGGTCCAGGAATCCTTGTACGACTTCGCCGCGGACTTCAGGTCGTCCTTCCAGTCCGTGGCGGGCGCGTCGTCGTCCCGGCGCGGGTACTCGCCGGTCAGGATCGCCCGGTACTCCCCGGACGCGGCCCATTTCTGCAGCTGCGTCGCCCGGACCACGGCGAACGGGTGGGTTTCGGTCTCGACGTACTTCAGCTTCAGCAGGCTGTCCCGGATGTCTTCGCCCGACTCGTATTCCGCGCCCTGCTGGAGGAAGGACGGGATGTCGATGCGGGACGGGTCGACGCCGCCGGCGAGCTGGATCTGCGCGCGCAGCGCGGCGGTCGGGTCCTGGCCGCAGAGCAGGCCCGCGCGGTCGCAGGACAGTTCGGCCTTGCGGTACCACTCGCTCAGCGCCGCGATGATCGCCCGGATGCCGAGCGCGCTGACCGGCGTCCAGGACATCGACATCTGGAGGTTGATCAGGCGCACCATGATCGTGCGGTAGACCGCGTGCCCGGACAGCACGTGCCCCATTTCGTGGCCGATGGCGAACCGCAGCGATTCGTGGCTCAGCCGCTCGACGAGCGCGGTGCTGATCCGGATGAACGGCTCGTCCATGCCGAGCGCGGACGCTTGCAGCCGCGGGTCCTGGTAGACGAACAGGTTCGGCACGGCGGGAAGGTCGAGCGTTTCGGCGCATTCGTGGCGCAGCCGGTCGAGTTCCGGATACTGCTTCGGTCCCACGCGAATCGACGACGCCAGTGCCATCAGCCGTTCGCCGCGTTCGTTGTAGAAACCGGAGACGGCCTTGATCACCTGGGCGAATCCGGGCATCGCGCGCAACGTGGCGAGCGCGCCGCGGTCCACCGGGTGTTCGTAGGCTCTCGGGCTGATTCCCGGAAAACGGACGGCGGCCCGGCGCACCGGTTCGATTTCTTCAGTCATCGCTCCCCCAATGAAGTCGTTGGCAGCAGCCTACTCAACGACGATCACCGGCCGATTCCCCGGCGCTGAACTGCTGTTTCCCATTAACGAAAACGCAGTGGCTCACGCAAGGAATATCCGCGTTGTCCAGACCACCGCCCTCGCCGGGCCGGCGGTCGCCGCCGTGCCCGTCCGGCGGGATCGGCCGGATTGGCTACGATTGGGCCACGACTGCGGGGGAGGCGGCGTGGCGCAAGGACCTGAAGAGCCCATCCCGGGCGTGGACCTCGACCGGCCCAGCGTGGCGCGGGTTTACGACTGGTATCTCGGCGGCACGGCCAACTGGGCCATCGACCGCGAGTTCGGCAAGATGGTCCTCTCCGCCTTCCCTGCCGGGATGTACTGTGCCCGCGCCAACCGCGCGTTCCTGCACCGCGCGGTGCGGCATCTCGTGCGTCTCGGCGTGCGCCAGTTCGTCGACATCGGGTCCGGCGTCCCGACGATGGGCAACGTCCACCAGATCGCCGACGAGGTCGCGCCGGATTCCCGCGTCGTCTACATCGACCGCGAACCCGTCGCGGTCGCGCATTCCCGGATCCTGCTGGAGCGCCACGGGGATCCCGAACGCCACGCGGTGATCCAGGGCGATCTTCGCGAACCGGACGAACTGTGGCAGTCCGTCGCGGACACCGGCGTCATCGATCCCGGCCGGCCGCTGGCGCTGCTGGTCACCGCGGTCCTGCACATCCAGCAGCCCGGCCCGGACGGGCGCGACCTCGGTCCGGAGGCCATCGCGCGGTACCGGGAAATGCTGCCCTCGGGGTCGTATCTCGTGCTGTCGCAGATCACCCACGAAGGGTTGCCCGAGGACATCGCCAGGCAGTTGCGCGCGGTGATCCAGCTGTACGACACCAATGTCAGCAAGCACGTGCTGCGCTCGAACGCGGAAATCCGCGCGTTGTTCGGCGATTTCGAGATGCTGGACCCGGGGGTCACCTGGACCGCCGCCTGGCATCCCGAGGAAAGCGGGGTCAACACGCCGGTGGTCGACTTCGCGGATCCGAGCGAGGCGGCGATGCTGGCCGGGGTCGCGCGCAAGCCCTGATCCGCGCCGAAACCGCCTCCCCTAAGCGTCACGGATGCAGGTCAGCCCGCAGCAGCATGGCGTTGCGAAGGATCCCGTCCGGCGGGGCGGTCGTGCCGCCGTCCGTGGTCACGTAGAAGGCTCGCCCTTCCTGGCCCGGAACCCAGGCCGCGCTGGACGGCCCGACCAGGCGTTCGTCGAACGGCTCGCCCGCGATGTGCCGGACTTCGCTGCCGTGGCGCGGAATGAGCGGCACCCGGTCGAGCGTGTTGGCGCGATGCCTTGTCACGTAAGCGAATCCGGCCTCGTCGTCCAGGGCGAAGTCGTCGGCGTTGTCGATCGCGGCGACGAATTCCGCGCCACCGGCCGGGTCTAGCGTCTCGGGATCGACCGGCACTCGCATGAAGACTTTCTGCGCGGTGGACGTGTAGTAGAGGTAGCCGGTCCGCGCGCTGTACCGGACGCCGTTGACGCCTGGCTGCCGCGGCGGGGCGATCTCGGCGTCCGGGTCGTCGGCCATGGTGTCGTGGGCCAGCCAGACCCGGGCCTGCCCACTACGAGCGTCGGCATCGAGGTCGACGCGCCAGATCAGCCCGGCGAAGCAGTCGGCGACGGCGAGTACTCCGCGGCCGAGCAGGCAGCTGCCGTTGAGTGCGCGCACCCGGCCGTCGAAGGTGAAGACGACCTCCGGGGCGACCGGTTCGCCGGGCGTCCAGCCGGTGAGGTCGAGCCGCACCAGATGCGATTCGTGGGTGGTGTAGCCCTCGGTCAGGCTGAGCACGAAGACGTCCGGCTGCACCTCGACGATCCCCGTCACGGGGTGGTCGAAGCGGTGCACGAGAACGGGTCGCTGCGGCTCCGGCACGATCCACAGCTCCTGCTGCAGGAGGACGGTGACCAGCACCGAACCGTCGGAGCGGACGGCGAGGTTTTCCGGGAAGTACTTCTCCGGGAAGGACGCGACCGGGGTCAGCGTGACGTCCGGGACGGGAGTCATGGGCATGGCGGGGGTCTCCTGACGCTAAAAGAGGACGGACATCCGCTTTTCTTTTACGCTAGGCTGCCCCGGCGACGGGTGTCAAGGCGAGGAGCGGACGTTGCCGAGGGTGAGCCAGCAGTACAAGGACGACCAGCGCGGGGAAATCCTGGCGGCCGCGCGCCGCTGTTTCCTCCGCGACGGCTTCCACCGCACGTCGATGCAGGACGTCTTCACCGAGGCGGGCAAGTCCGCGGGCGCGGTTTACCGGTACTTCCCGAAGAAGGAGGACATGATCGTCGCGGTCGCCGCGCAGAACCTCGACGACGTCACCGGCGTGCTGCGCGCTGCCCTCGCCCGCGGCGGCGAGCGCGGCGTCGGCGAGGTGATGGCGGAACTGCTGGAGGCCGTCACCGGGCTGCATCGCGACCGGGAACTGGCGAGCATGGCGGTGCTGGTTTGGTCGGAGGCCCAGCGCAATCCGGAACTCGCCGAGCGCCTCGCCGCCGCGTCGGCCGAGATGAGT
Organism: Amycolatopsis sp. Poz14; assembly: GCF_006704225.1. Lineage (NCBI taxonomy): Bacteria > Bacillati > Actinomycetota > Actinomycetes > Pseudonocardiales > Pseudonocardiaceae > Amycolatopsis > Amycolatopsis sp. Poz14. The sequence continues at coordinate 3,636,092 of NZ_JACLHD010000001.1, read as the reverse complement.
GCCGAGGTGGCCGGTCTCGTGCGCAGCCGCCAGGAGGCCGGGGCCTGGACCGGTGTGTCGGCCGAGGCGCTCGCGCAGGCGATTTTGGCGCTGCTGCCCGGGTTTCTCTTCAACCTGGCACTGTCCGGACCGGACGGAGTGGCCGGATTCCCGGACGCGGTCCGCACACTGTTGCCGCAGTGAACCTCGCTTGACGCCCGGCGGGTTTGCATCTGCCGCGGAGAACGAGTGAGATGCCCTGATGCTCAACCCGTCCGAAGTCGCCCCGGTCCCCTGGCGCAACGGCGCAGGCACCACCCGCGAACTCGCCGCCGACGCCGATCCCTCCCGGTGGCGGATCAGCGTCGCGGACCTTCTCGAAGACGCGCCGTTCTCGTCTTTTCCGGGAATCGACCGGCTTTTCACCGCTCTCGGGCCGCTCCGGCTGACCGTCAACGGGACCACGACGGATCTCGAGCGCGGCGACCAGCTCCGGTTCGCCGGGGAGGACACGGTCAGCGTCACCCTCGATCAGCCGACCCGCGCGCTCAACGTGATGACCCGGCGCGGGCTGTACCGAGCGGAGGTCGTCCTTCGCTCCCCCGCGGAGAACGACCCGGACGGGGCGGTCGCGTCGGTCGACCTCGGCCAGCAAATCGCCGATATTTTCCTCACCACGCTGGCATGATGCAGCGATGACGAGCACTGCCCGGCGCATGTTCGAGCTCCTGGAGCCGATCTGCCTCGTCACCTTCTTCGCCGACGAGTGCAACGAAGAACTGGCCGCACTCGGCCACCGCACCTATTGGGACGGATACTTCGCCAGCCGGGCCGCGCCGCTGGGGCGGGTGCCGGCGGAGGTCGTCCACGCGGCGTTCTACAACTTCGCCGAAGGCGAGGCCGCGCGGCACATCCCGAGCGCGTGGGAGACGATCCCGCCCGAGGCTTCCGTCGCCGCGCGGGAACGAGGCAGCGCCGCGTCGGTGCGCCGGATCCTCGGCGACGAACTCGCCGGTTCCCCGGGTCTGGTGCGCGCCGCCGACCTGACCGCCAAAGCCGCGACGAGCGCGCCCACCGTGGGTCGGATGATGTACGCCGGGATGCGCACCCTGCCGATGCCGAGCGATCCGGTCGCGCGATTGTGGCATTCCGCGACCATGCTGCGCGAGCATCGCGGGGACGGGCACATCGCCGCGCTGGTCAGCGCGCGGATCGACGGTGCGGAGGCGCACATCCTGTCCGCGCTGGAAATGGGCATCCACCCGCCGGAGTCGTTCGGGCGCGTGCATCACCTGCCGAAGAAGCGGCTGGCCGCGATCATGGACGGCTTGCGCGAACGAGGTCTCGTCGACGCGGAGGGTCGGTTCACCGACGCGGGCCGTGAAGTGAAGCAGCGCATCGAGAGCTTGACCGACGAGCTTGCCGCCGCGCCGTACGAAGCTCTGTCGGCGGCCGAACTCGACGAGTTGATCGCCGCGCTGGAACCGATCACGGAGAAGCTGGTGGCCGCCGGATCGCGGTGACGCGACAAGAGTCCGGCTCATTTTCGATTCATGCCCGCTCGGCAATGCTTTAGCCTCGTCCGGTGGACCGGGGAGGCTACGCGATGGCGCTGGAGTTCCGGGTGCTGGGCGAGGTCGGCGCGACCGCGGACGGCGAGGTGCTGGCGGTCGGGCACGCGCGGCAGCGGCTCGTGCTGGCCGCGTTGCTGCTCGACGCCGGGCGCGTCGTTCCGGCCGATCAGCTCGTGACCCGGGTGTGGGGCGAGCATCCGCCGTCCCGCGTCGCGAACGCGCTGCAGACCTATGTCGCCCGCCTGCGCCGGGTCCTGCATCCGCACGGCGGCGGGATCGAACGGCGGTCCGGCGGATACGTCATCCCGCTGCCCAGCCCCGACGCACTCGATCTGCACCAGTTCACCGACCTGGTCGGCCAAGCCCGCGCGACCGCCGACGACGCCGAGGCCGCGCGGCTGTACGAGCGCGCCCTCGGCCGGTGGCAGGGCGACGCGTTGCTCGGGGTCGATTCGGCGTGGGCCGACAACGTCCGGCATTCCCTTGCCCGCCAGCGCACCGCCGCCGAACTCGACTACGCCGACCGGCAGCTGCGTCGCGGACAGCACGGTGCCGTCCTCGGTCTCCTCGCCCGGCGCGCGGACGAATACCCGCTGGACGAACGCATCGCCGCCGCCCTCATGCGCGCCCTGCACCACAGCGGCCGCACCGACGAAGCCCTCGCGCGCTACCAGCGCACCCGCACGATGCTCGTCGACGAACTCGGTGCCGACCCGTCGCCGCACCTGCGCGCGGTGCACGAGGAAATCCTCGCCGCCCAAGCTCCCGGCCCCGCACCGCTGCGGGCGTGGGCCGCGCCGGTCCCCCAGCAACTCCCATCCCCGCCGCCGCGATTCGCCGGTCGCGAAGACGAACTCCGGCACCTCGACACCCTCGCCGAACCACACGCCACGGTGCCCATCACCGTCCTGCACGGCGGTGGCGGCATGGGCAAAACCGCCCTCGCGCTGCACTGGGCCCACCGGCAATCGACCGCGTTCCCGGACGGCCGCCTCTACGTCGACCTGCGCGGCTTCAGCCCAGACGGAGACCCGACCGCCCCCGACGTCGCGTTGCGGGGTTTTCTGCACGCGCTCGGCGTCACCGGCTCGGCCATCCCTGCCGAACCCGACGCGCAGACCGCGCTCTACCGCACCCTTCTCGCCGGGAAACGCGTCCTCGTCGTCCTCGACAACGCCCGCGACCCCAGCCAGATCACGCCGCTGCTGCCGGGCGAGCCGAGCTGCGCCGTCGTCGTGACCAGCCGCAACCGCATGACCAGCCTGACCACCACGCACGGCGCCACTCCGCTGGCGGTCCGGCCGCTGCCCGCGGCACACGCCCGAAGCGTCCTGATCGACCGGCTCGGCCCGGACTACCTCGATGCCGACCCCGACGCCGCCGAACAACTCGTCACCCGCTGCGCCGGTTCTCCGCTGGCACTGGGAATCCTGGCCGCCCGGGCCGCCGAACACCCCGACTTCCCGTTGGCCGCGCTGGCCGCCGAACTCACCGACGTGAGCGCGCTCGACGACGGCGATGCCAGCGTCGCCGCGGTCCTGTCGTGGTCCTTGCGCGCTCTCCCGCCGCAGCACGCCGAGGTGTTCGAACTGCTCGGTCTCGCTCCCGGGCCGGACATCAGCGTCCGCGCGGCCGCCAACCTCACCGGCTTGTCCCCGAACGCCACCGCGGCGATTCTCCTTGCGCTGGAACGGGTTTCACTGGTGGAGCAGGACGCGCCCGGCCGCTACCGGATGCACGACCTGGTCCGCCTCTTCGCGAGGACCCACACCAGCCTTCCCGCCGAGGCGCGCACCGCGGCGCTGGCCCGCGTCATCGGCTACTACACCGGTACCGCACTGGCCGGAAACCGCGTCCTGCATCCGCACGGCGTCCTCCCGCCCGGCATCGACGCCGGACACGATCATCCCTATCCGCATCCGCCGGCGAGCACCGGCGAAGCTCTCGACTGGTTCGACGCGGACCACGATTGCCTTCTCGACGCCCAGCGCGTCGCCTCCGCACACGGGTGGCACGAACCCGCGTGGCAGATCGCCTTGGCGCTGACCGCCTATCACTACCGGCGTGGATTCCTGCACGAAGACCTCGCGGTCTGGCCCATCGCGGTGCAAGCCGCCGACGCGCTCGGGACTCCGGAAACCCGCGTCCTCGCGCACCGCCGCTACGGCCTGGCCTGCGCCCGCGGGGCCCGGCACGACGACGCCCTCGCCCATCTCGCCGAAGCGCTGGACCTGGCCGACCGCGGCGAGGACCAGCGCGTCCGGGCGATCATCGAACACGATCTCGCCCAAACCTGGGAGCTGCACGGAGACCAGCGCGCCGCGCTCGAACACGCTCAGCGCTCGCTGGAGCTGTTCCGCCCGCTCGGCAATCCGGTGTGGGAAGCGCAGGCCCACAACGGCGTCGGCTGGTATCTCACCCTCCTCGGCCAGCACGAGCAGGCCCGGCCGCACTGCGAACGCGCGCTCGAGCTTTACCGGACTGCGAACCACCCGGCGGTGGCCGACGTCCTGGACAGCCTCGCGCACATCGCCCACCACACCGGCCGCCACATCGACGCCATCGAGCACTATCGCGAAGCGCTTGCGCTGTACCGGGAATCCGGCAACACCTACCTGGAAGCCGACACCCTCGAACACCTCGGCCACACCCACCGCGCAATGGGCGACTCTGCCAAGGCTCGCTCGGTGTGGCAGCTGGCGCTCGATCTTTTCCGCGCCCAAGGCCGGTTCGCGGAGGTCAACGCGGTGGAAACGGCGCTGGCTCAGCTCGATGCCGGGAAGACCCGGTCCGCGCCGCACTGAACCGCGCGTCCCCTAGCGATCGCGCCGCAGCAGCGCGCGTCCGGTGAGTTTGCGGTCCGCCGCAAGCAAATACGCCACCGGCGATTTCGCCACCTGTTGCCGCCGTGCCTTCGTCTTCCCCGCGAGATAAGGCACGAGCGTCACCGCGACCGCGGCACCCGCTACCGCCAGCTGTCCGCCTGCCGCGGCGACGCTGCCGAGCACGGTGCCCGCCGCCGCGTTGAGGTCGATCTTCTGCACTAGTGTTCCCGCGGACGCCTCGATGCCCATGCCGCGCAACGCTTTGCGGAGTTCGTCCAGCTGCGGCCGGGTCCGGGTTTCGTACAACGCGCGCAGATGCGCCACCGCCACTTCCAGATTTTCCGCTTCGGCGGCGGCTTGCAGCTCCGGGCCGAGGCTCGCCACGTGCGACTGGAACGCGGCGAGTTCGGCCCGGTGCTTTTCCCGGAAACTGATGAGCTTGTCCACCGGCACCCGGTCCACATGGGACGGTTCGAGCACCGTCTCGAGCGCGATCTGCAGGTAGGCGCTGGAAACGTTCTCCACCGCCGGCACCGGAACGTGCTCGTCGAACGCCAGCGACACCAACCGGTCCAGCGCACCGGTCGCGTGATGCATGCGCGGGTCGTCGGTGACCGGCGACAGCGCTTCGCGGTGGCTCATCGCGTCGGCCAGCACCGCGAGGTAGATGGAAGCCAGTTCCGGGTCGAGACCGACCCACTGTCCGTCCATCGGCACCGCGAGGCCGAGCCGGACCAGCCCGTCCCGGAGCCCGCCGGTCATTTTCGCGCCCGGACCGCCGGCCGGGACCGCGGTCAGCACCTCGACCGGCGGCGGCCCCATCACCATGTGCTGGGTGATCGGCGGCGCGTACCCTCGCCAGCCCGGCCCGCTCGGGTCTCCGTCGCACGACCGCGGCTCGTCCAGCCCGTAGCGGTCGAGCAGGCGGCCGGGGTCGGCGTCGAAGATCTCGCCGAACGACTCGGCGACGACGTTCAGCACGGCGGCGCTCGGCGCGGTCTCCACCAGGAAATCGGTCTCGCCGCGGAGACGGCGGACAAGGTCTCCGTCCCGGTCCGGCGCCGCGGGCGGGCGCATCCGGGCCAGCCGGTCCCAGGTCAGCAGCGCGAGCTTGAGCCAGTTGTCGTTCTGGAAGTGCGTCCACGGGTAGTACAGGCCGAACGACGGCATGCCTGCTCCTTCACCTGGATTCCGACATCCGGCAAGCTGGGTCCGTGCCCATGGAATCAGCGATCGACAACCACGCCAAGGCCCAGTTCGACTACTTCATCGACGAACACCGCGAAGCGCTCCAGCACTGTCTCGACGGACTCACCGAGGAGCAGGCCCGCCGGAGGCTCGTGCCGTCGAAGACCACGCTGCTCGGGCTGGTCAAACACGTGACCTTCGTGGAGAAGGTCTGGTTCGACGAGGCCGTCACCGGGCGTTCGCGCGCCGAGATCGGGATCCCGGAAACGCCCGACGAATCGTTCGTCCTCACCGATGACGACAGCATCGCCTCCATTCAGCAAGCGCACCGCGAGGCATGCGAAGCCGCCCGTGCGGCCACCGCGTCGCTCGAACTGACCGACGTCCTCCCTGGCAACCGCCGCGGCCCGCTCCCGCTGCGGTTCGTCTACCTGCACGTGCTGCGGGAACTCGCACAGCACTGCGGGCACGCGGACATCCTCCGCGAGCAGATCCTCGCGGAGGACGGCGCGACGGCTACTTCTTGACCTTCGTGGAGAAGGCCTGGTTCGACGAGGCCGTCACCGGCCGTTCGCGCGCCGAAATCGGGATCCCGGAGACACCCGACGAATCATTCGTCCTCACCGACGACGACACCATCGCCTCCATCCAGCAAGCGCACCGCGAGGCGTGCGAAGCCGCCCGTGAAGCCACCGCGCCGCTCGAACTGACCGACATCCTCCCCGGCAACCGGCGCGGCCCGCTGCCGCTGCGGTTCGTCTACCTGCACGTACTGCGGGAACTCGCACAGCACTGCGGGCACGCGGACATCCTCCGCGAGCAGATCCTCGCGGAGGACGGCGCATCGGCTACTTCTTGACCGGATAAGCCTTCGGCGAGCCGTCCTGGTCGACGCCCGCCGCGGCGTACTTGCTGACCCAGTCCGGCACGAAGCCCACCTCGGTGGACAGGTCCTTGCCGGTCTTCGCGTCGAGGACGATCGGCTGCTTTCCGTTGGTGTAGCCGTACAGCGCGCCGTGCCAGGCGACGGTCAGGCCGCCCGGCGCGACGCGGTTCGCGGCCTGGTCCGGGAGGCTCCACAGTTTGGTCCCGGCCTTCGCGTCGTACGCGGTCAGCACGCCAGAGTCGGTGCAGGCGAGCACTGACTGCTCGTCGTACAGGCAGTCGCCGTAGGAATCGGGGCCGAGGTTCCGGGTGCCTTCCACGGAGAACTTCTCCGCGCCGGTCGCCGCGTCGAGGAACTTCAGGAAGGCGTGGCCGCTGCTGTACTCGTTGGCCTTCAGGACCACCATCGCCGGATCGGCGGGCAGGATCTCGACCGCGCTCGATTTGGCGGCGCCGACCCATTTCTGCTGGCCGGTGGCGATGTCGAGCGCGGTCGCCTGGACCATCGACTCGTTCTCGGCGACATTCGAGTCGACCCCGACGACGACGTCGCCGTTCACGCTGCCCGCGTCGTAGTCCTTGCGCACCCACAGCTGCTTCCCGGTCGCCGGGTCCAGCGCGACGGTGAGGTTGCCCTCCGACTGCGCGAAGCTGGCGATCACGGCCTTGCCGGTGGCCGCGACGACGTGCGTGACCGAACGGTCGCCGCTGATCCCGTACTGGTCGTCGGCGATCTTGGTGTTCGTCTGCCAGACCTTGGCCCCGGTCTGCGGATTCACCGCGATGACGGCGAGCGCGAGGTAGCCGGGCGTCGTGCCCTGCTCGGGCATCCGCAGCGGGACGGCTCCGACGGCGAGCTGGTCGGTGACGAGCGGCGGACGCGGTCCGCTCTGCTCGACGAACGGGCCCTTGTGCGCGTTCGGGTCGGCGGCCGGGCCCTCGATCCTGGTGTTCCACTTCTCGCGGCCGGTGAGGACGTCGACCGCGCTCAGCGATTCGGGGGCGATGATGTAGCCAGTGCGGTCGCGCAGCGTCATGAACTTCGACGTGACCGAGCCGCCCATGTTGGCCTGCAGCGCCGTGCGGGGCAGCGCGACGCCCTTGCTCGTGTCGAACGCCATCGGCGGATCGGCGGTGACCGCTTCCGGCTCTGCGGACGAGGCAGGCGGCTGCCCGGCCGGTCCGGCCTGGTCGGTGGGCAGGGCCGGGGCCGCCCCGCCGCCGCACGCGGCCGTGGCTGCCAGCACCCCCAGACAGGCCGCAGTGATCAACATTCGCCGCATCGGTGTCCCCATTCTCCCGAATGACTGCTCCATCCGGAGTCGTCCGGGAATTTAGCCGACGGAACAGCCGCTTGCGCACGAAATCACGCAAATGCGCCGAGAAAGGCGCCACCGGCCCGAGCGGACCCCCGGACGGGTGACGCACACCCACCCATCCGCGCCCGGTCCGGCTGCGAATGCCTGGCATGACCTCCCGTCTGCGGTTCCTTCCGGCAGCGCTGTGCGGCGTGCTCGCCCTGGTCTCGGCGCTGGCCGCCGGGCACCTGGCCGCATCGTTCGGCAACGTCAACGCCTCGCCGTACCTCGCGGTCGGCAACGGAGCCATCGACCTGACCCCGCTGCCGCTGAAAGACTTCGCGGTGCGGACCTTCGGCACCTACGACAAAGCCGTCCTGCTCGGCGGCATGGCGGCGGTGCTGGTGGTCGTCTCCGCGGCGGCGGGGCTGCTGTCCCGGCGGAAGCCGTGGCCGGGTGTCGCGATCATTGTCGCGTTTGGACTGATCGGCGGGGTCGCAGTCGCCGCACGGCCGGATCTGACCGCGGTCGCGTTGCTGGCTCCGCTGGCCAGTCTCGTCGTCGGGGTCGCGGTTTTCCTGCTGCTGCACCGAATCGCGGCGCGACAGCAGGCGACGGACTCGTCGCGCCGGTCGTTCTTGCTCGGCAGCGTCGGCACGGTCGTCGGGGCCGGGGTTCTCGGCGGTGCCGGGCAGGCCATCAGCGGAACGAGAGATGCCGCGGCGTCCCGGGAGGCGGTCGGGCCGCTCGTGCCCGCGGTTTCGGCTCCGCCCATTCCCGCCGACGCGGATTTCGCCAAACTCGGCACCCCGGCGTTCCTCACGCCCAACCGGAACTTCTACCGCGTCGACACCGCGTTGTCGGTTCCGCAGGTGCGCACCGAGGACTGGAGCCTGCGGATCCACGGGATGGTCGACCGGGAAATCCGGTACCGCTACCGCGATCTCCGCGACCGGCCGCTGGTCGAGCGCACGGTGACGATGACGTGCGTGTCCAACGAGGTCGGCGGCGACTATGTGTCCACTTCGAACTTCGTCGGCGTCGATCTCGCGGATCTGCTGGCCGAAGCCGGGGTCCAGCCGGGCGCGGAGCAGCTGTTCTGCTCCAGTGTGGACGGTTGGACGTCCGGCACCCCGGTCGCGGCCGCGCTGGACCGTTCGCGCGGCGCGATGCTGGCGATCGGGATGAACCGCGAACCGCTGCCGCTGGAACACGGTTTCCCCGCGCGGCTGGTCACTCCCGGGCTCTACGGGTACGTCTCGGCGGTCAAATGGGTGGTCGACATCGAGGTCACCACGTGGAAGGCCCGGCAGGCGTACTGGCTTCGCCGCGGCTGGGGCGAGCAGGCGCCGATCAAGACCGAATCCCGGATCGACACGCCCAAGGGATTCGCCACCGTTCCGGCCGGGGCGGTGCGGATCGCCGGCGTCGCCTGGGCCCAGCACACCGGGATCGCCAAGGTGGAGACCAAAGTGGACGGCGGACCCTGGCAGCCGGCCACCTTGTCCGCCGAGGTGAACCGGAACACCTGGCGGATGTGGTGGACCCAGATTTCCGTCAAGCCCGGCACGCACCAGGTTTTCGTGCGCGCGACCGACAACTCCGGCTACACCCAGACCGAAGCCCGCGCCGGAACCGTGCCCGACGGGGCGACCGGATGGCATTCCACGACTTTTATCGCTTCCTGACCAATCCGGTGCCGGCCCGGCGCCGAATCCCTGTCGAACAATCCACTGTGAACGGAGAATTGCCGTGAAGACCCTTCGCCTCGCCGGTATCGGCGCCGCTGCCGCCCTCGCCCTCACCGCGTGCGGCACCAGCACCGACAACAACGCCTCGGGAAGCTCCCCGTCGGCGATGCCCTCGTCGATGCCGTCCTCGGCGCCGATGTCCAGCAGCGACTCCGGTGTCACCACCAACGCCGACGTGTTCGGCCCGGCCTGCTCGAAGCTGCCGCAGGGCAACGCGCCGGGTTCGCTCGACTCGATGGGCCCGCAGCCGGTCGCGTCCGCCGCCTCGACGAACCCGCTGCTCACGAAGCTGGTCGCCGCGGTCAAGGCCACCAACCTGGTCGACACCCTCAACAGCCAGCAGGCCATCACCGTGTTCGCGCCGGCCGACCCGGCGTTCAACGCGCTCGGCGACGCGAAGTTCAAGGAACTGGCGGCCAACCCGAACCAGCTCGCGCCGATCCTGCAGTACCACGTCGTCGGCAAGCGCTACGACGCCAAGGGCCTCGCGGCTGCGGGCACCGTGACCTCGCTGAACACCGCGGGCGGCCCGCTGAAGATCGAGGGTTCGGGCGAGAACATGACCGTCAACGGCGCGAAGATCCTGTGCGGCAACATCCCGACCAAGAACGCGACCGTGTTCGTCATCGACAAGGTCCTCACCCCGGGCACCAACAAGAACTGAAGCCACCGGGCCCGGCGCGCCTCCCCTGCGCCGGGCCCGGTTTCCCGTTCTAGCTGAGCGAAGACGCCACGTGCAGATCGACGTTCTTGGTCTCCGGGGCCATGAACGCGCTCACGATCGCGCCCAGCGCGGCGATCCCGGCGGCGATGTACATCGTCGCCGACAATCCGAGATTGGTGAGCGCCCACGGCGTCGCGAAGGTGCCGACTGCCGCGCCGATCCGGCTGATCCCGGTGCACAGTCCCACCGCCGACGCGCGGACCTCAGTCGGGAACAGCTCGTTCGGGTAGATCCATTCCAGAATGGACGGTCCGCCGTTGAACACCGCGTACACCGCGAAGGCGAGCGCGATCAGCCACAGCGCGGCACCCGGTTGCAGACCGAGATAGAACAGTCCGGCCGCGGAAATCGCGAAGCCCCAGATCAGGACGGGACGGCGGCCGAGCCGATCCACCAGCAGCAGTGCGGCGATATTGCCGACGAAGAAGAAGAAATTGATCAGGCCGTAGCCGAGGTGCGACAGGTTGCCGCCGCCGAGGTTGAACAGTTCGAGAATCTGCGGCCCGAAGGCGTAGATCGCGAACAACGGAACGACCGTGCACGTCCAGAAAATCGAGATGAACACGACCCGCTTGAGATATCCGCCGCGCCACAACGCGGACATCGGGGTTTTCGTTTCGGCTTCCGGGAGATCGTCCAGTGTCGCGTGCTCGCCGATCGTCGTGCGCAGCACCTCCAGCGCTTCCGCGTCGCGGCCCTTGCTGTGCAGCCAGCGCGGCGATTCCGGAATGCTGGTGCGGGCGATCACGATCAGCAGCGCGGGCACCGCCGACGACAGCAGCATCCACTTCCAGCCCTGGTCCACGTTCAGCAGGAAGAACCCGACGAACGCGGCGACGGTGGCCCCGACGAACCACATCGCGTTCAGCCCGCCGACCAGCCGCGCCCGCCACGCTTTCGGCGCGAATTCGGTGACCAGCGCGGTCGCGATCGGATAGTCCGCGCCCACCGCGATGCCGATCAGCAGCCGCAGCACGAACAATTGCGCGGCGTCGGCGACGAAGAACTGCAGCACCGAGCACACGATGATCGCGATCAGGTCGATCGTGTACATCAGCTTCCGGCCGATCCGGTCGGTGAGCGGGCCGAACACCGCTCCCCCGATGAACACGCCGACCAGCGCGGACGCGCCGATCAGGCCGGACCACAGCGAGTCCATCTGCCACTGCGGCCCGATCTGCACCAGCGCGATGCCGATGATGCTGAGGATGTAGCCGTCCAGGAACGGCCCGCCGGACGAGTACAGCGCGAGCTTGCGGTGGAACCCGTTGAGCCGGGCCGAATCCAGGGTCGCCCGAACAGCGTTGTCCGGTGCGCGGTCAGTCTTCATGTCGGTTGGTCTCCTCGCTGCCGACCGCCGCCACGGCGTCGATCTCGATGCGTTTCGTCCCCCGGAACCCGGCGACCTGGACCGTGGTCCGCGGCGGCAGGTCGATGCCGGCGAAACGGTCGAGGTAAGCCTGGTGGTAGGCGTCGAACTCGCCGAGGTCGGCGAGGAACACCGTCAGTTTGAGCAGCGTGCGCAGGCTCCCTCCCGCGGCCCGCAAGGTGTCCTCGAGGTTGTCGAGGGCGACCCGCACCTGCTCGTCGATTCCTTCCGGGACGCTGCCGTCCCGCCGTGCCGGGACCTGCCCGCACGCCCAGATCACTCCGCCGAACACGGCGGCTCCGGCGTAGGGCCGCGGTCCGTGCGGATGCGCCACTAGCTCGCGCGAGGTCATCGGCCCTCCCGGTGGTCCGGAATCAGGAACCCGCGCGCGATCGAGTACGCGAGAGTCCACAATGGAGTTTTCACGGACACGCCATGAGTGACCGCTTCGCGATGCCGCTGTTTCCGTTCCGCCGCAGTGGAAATCACCTGCGCGTCCGGAACCTCGGACAGCGGGCGGATCACCAATCCCGCGACCGGCGGACGTGGTTCGTCACGCCCGGCGGGAAGCCGCAGCAGATCCCCGCCGGGCGTGACGACTGTGCGGTGCCCACCGTCCGAAAGGGACAGTATCCGCCCGGCCCGTTCGGCGATGTCCAAAGCAGCCCAGTCCAGTACCGGACTGCCAGCCATTCCCGGTACGACCAACGTGCCCACCACGGCGGCCGTTTCGCAGGCGGGCACGAAAGCCTGCAGCGGACCGCGCGAAGCCGGGTCGTGCGCCACGGCGTACCCGTCGCAATGTTCCAGCCGGAGACCGACCCGTCCGGCCGGGATCCGGGCCGTCTCGATGGTCAAGGCGTCGAGCCCGGCGGCCTCGTGGATTTCCGCGGTCGCGATGACCTCGGCCAGGTAGTCCGCCTCGCCGCTGCTCAGACCCGAAGCCCGCAAGGCGCGCAGCGAAACCTCGTGGATCTCCCGGACCGAAACCCGCGTCTGCACGGTTTCGGCCGCCGAGACGCGCTCGGCCCTCGCCGCGGTCATTGCCCGGCTCCGGGGAACACCGTGTCGAACAGCCGGAGCCAGTTTCCGCCCAGCACCTGCGCCACGACGGTCTCGTCCAGGCCCACTTCCAGCAATCCTTCGGTGAGGACCGGGAAATCGGCCGGTCCGCCGAACCAGTTCGGCCACACCGGCCACTGCGGCTCCACCGGCACCGCCGACGCGGGCCGCCACCGGCCGTTGCGCAGCCAGGCGACGTAGTCCTGCGACCAGTTCCGCGTGCAGTCGCTGCCGAGCGCGACGTGGTCCGGCCCGATCCGCTCGACCAGCCCCGCGACCATCTCGCAGAACTGCCGCCGGGTCGTCTTCTCGCCGCCGATCACGTTGGGGTACAGGCAACAGCCGAGCACTCCGCCGCGCGCGGCGAGCGCGTCGATGACGTCGTCCGGCTTGTTGCGCGGCGAATCCGCGAAGGACAGCGGGTTCGCGTGCGTGATCGCGACCGGCCCGGCCGAGGCGTCGATCGCGTCGCGGCTCGTGCGGTTCCCGACGTGCGACAGGTCGACCAGCATCCCGACGCGGTTCATTTCCGCGACGATGAACCGGCCGTACGCGGTGAGCCCGGAATCGTGCTCGTCGTAGCAGGCGCCGCCGACGAGGTTCTGGATGTTGTAGGTCAGCTGCGCGATGCGCACGCCGAGCCGGTGGAAGACCTCGACCATCCGGTAGTCGTCGCCGAACGGCGAGGTGTTCTGGAAGCCGAGCAGCACGGCGAGCCTGCCGTCGCGCTTCGCCTGCCGGATGTCGTCGGCGTTCCCGGCGAGGACGACCAGATCGGCGTTGTCCCGCGCGAGTTCGTACCAGTCCGCGACCGCGCGCAGCGTTTCCTGCGGGCCTTCCCAGACCGCGCAGGTCGCGTTCACCCCGGTGACGCCGCCGGCTTTCAGTTCCTCCAGGACTTTGCGGTCCCAGTTGTTGATCTGCAGTCCGTCGACGACAGTGAGGTCGCCGTGCTCCAGGGGGTCCACTCAGGACTCCTTTCCGGGCTTGCGGGTGAACAGCCAGTCGTCGTCCACTCCGGACTCGACGTCGCGCGCCCGGGGCGCGCCGGAGAACAGCGTGACGCGCAACCAGTCGGTCGATTGCGGGCTGTAGTTCTCCATGCCGTAGAGGGCGAGCTGGAATCGCTGCAGGTGCAGCGGGAGGAAATCGTCGGCGAGCAGGTTCGCGCGGACCTCGCCGTAGCGGAGCCCGGCGACCGACTGCACACGCGCGACAATGCCCCGGTGCCACGGGAATTCCAGCAGGAACTCCGCGACCGAACGGCCCGCGTCGGCACCGGCCAGATCGTGCCGGAGGGCGTGCACGGCGCGGGCGATGTCGATCGGATGCTCCATCGATTCGCCCGGGTCCTGGCCGCGGTTGCCGCGCCGGGGTTCTTCGTTGTCCTCGGCGGAGAACCAGAACCGCGCCTGTTCGTCCGGGTCGGCGAAGTCGAACTCGCGGGTCCAGTCGTACCGGTCGGCGAGCAGGTCGCGCAGCTCGCCGCAGGACTGGGCGAGGTCGACGCGCCGCCGTTGGTCGCAGGTCAGCAGGTGCTCGATCTCCGAGTCGAGCGAATCGTCCAGTTCGACCAGGACGGTGTGCAGCACGGCCCGGGCCTCGGCGCCGAACTCCGCGGCCCGGTCGTCGAGGTCCCGCCACCGGAAGCCGCCCGCGGGGAATTCGCTGAGCAGCGAGGCGATTCCGGCGAGACGTTCAGCCAATTCGGGACCGGTCAGGTACGGCGCGGTCGTCAGGGTGTCGCGTTCGGCGAAGTACCGGCGGGCGCGGTCGAGCAGTTCGCTCGCCCGCCGGACCGCACCGGCGTCCGCCTCCGCGTCGAGCGCATGGGCCAGCGGGAGTTCCCGTGCCGAGCACCAGGCGTCGAGGATGTGCGGATGGTTCACCACGAACGGGACCATGCCGAGTCCGGTCGCGTTCCCGAGGCCGAGGTACCGCCGCCAGTCGCCGGAAAGCTTTGCCGCGGCGGGGTTTCGCCGGGCGGCGCAATGCTCGACCAGGTCGTAGCTGAACTCGCGCAGCAGCCACGCGGCCAGCATTTGCGCGCGGTAGGGCACCTGCAGCGGCGGGATTTCGGCAAGCCGGTCGAAGTCGGCGAGACCGAACTTTCCGTTGCTGTAGAAGGCAGTGCTGCGCAGGATGTAGCAGTTGTCGCCCATCGTGGCGCAGTCTGGCTGTTCACCGGCGGCCAGTTGAGCTGCGACGTACTCGAAGAACCGTTCGCTCCGGTTCGCCCGAGTCCACACGAGCGTGGCGGCGTCGGCTCGGCCAGCTTCCTGCCGTGGTACTTCACGACGCAGCTCTGCCATCCGAGTGTCCGGAACTGGGCCTTCCACCAGCGCGGCAGTAACATCCCACCGCTTCGCGATCACGCGGTCAGTGCGCTCGTTTTCCTGCAGTACCGTGGAAAACACCGTGAAGTGCAGCAGAGTGCCGCCCGCATCGATCCGGTACACCGCCTCGCCGTGACCGCTGTCGTCGAACTCCCACCGGGTGCGGGACACTGCCCAGCGTTCCCGAGCGGCCTGGCGGAGGAACGACCGCGCGAAGCTGTGCCGGGTGTAGCGGGCAGCGCCCAGTTCCGCCGGGGCGAGCGCGGTGTCCGCGGGCCGGGTCACGATTGTTCCCGGGGCGCGGACGTCCGCAGGTACGCGGTTTTGGTCCAGGTGAAGAACTCCGCGGCGGATTCGCCGTTCTGCTCGCGGGGCGCGGGGAACGACGAGTCCTTGAGACCGCCGAACGGCGCGTGCACCTCGGACCCGGTGTTCGGCGCGTTGACCTTCACGATGCCCGCGTCCAGGTCGCGCAGGCACTGCCGCACCGCGCGCTCGTCGTCGGTGAACACCGCCGCGGTGAGCCCGAACCGGGTGCCGTTCGCGAGCCGGATCGCCTCGTCCAAATCGGCGGCGCGCAGCACGGTGGCGACCGGGCCGAAGACTTCCTCCTGGCTGATCGTCAGTTCGGGCGTCCCGGCCAGCAGCGTCGGTGCGACGAACGCCCCGCCCTGCGGGCAGTCCGCGCGGGCCAGCACCGTCGCACCTTCGTCGACCGCCTGCTGGATCGCACCCTCTACCTCTTCCGCCGCCCGGGCGGACACCAACGGCCCGATCTCGACTCCCGGCGTCGTGCCCGTGCCGACCACAAGGCCCTTGACCCGCGCGGACAGCTCGGCGACCAGCCGGTCGTAGGCGTCCCCGACCGCGATGATCCGGCGGGCGGCCGTGCACTTCTGCCCGGTCCCGCTCATCGACGCGGTGACCAGCGCCGCGGCGGCCTGGGCCGGGTCGGCGTCGGGCAGGACGATCGCCGCGCTGTGCCCGCCGAGTTCGAGCTGCACCTTCGCCCCGCGCGGCACGACGGCAGCCTGGATCGCCCGGCCCACCGGCACCGACCCGGTGAAGGTGACGCCGGACAGCTCCGGCCGTTCCACCAGCTCAGCGCCGAGCGATCCGGGCGCGAGCAGCAGGTTGAGCACGCCGTCCGGCACCCCGGCCTCGATCAGGATCTCGGCGAACGCGACCGCCAGCGCGACCGTGTCGCTGGCCGGCTTCCACACCACGGAGTTGCCCCACAGCAGCGCGGGCGCGAGCTTCCACGCCGGGATCTGCACCGGGAAGTTCCACGGCGTGATCACGCCGACGACACCCAGCGGACGGCGGACGGTCCGGACGACCTCGTCCGGGTTGCCGGACGGGTAGAGCACGCCGTCGGCACTGCGCGCCCGGCCCGCGTGATAGTGCAGCGTCTCGACCGAGGCGGCCACCTCGCCGCGCGACTCCGCCAGCGTCTTGCCCTGTTCGCGGGTCATCAACGCGGCCACCGATTCGGCGCGCTGGGCGAGCAATTCCGCCGCCCGCCGCAGCACGAGGCCGCGCGCGATGGTGCCCTGGCGATCCCACTCCGGCTGCGCCGCGACCGCCGCGCGCACCGCCTCGTCCAGCAGTTCCGGACCGGCCGTCCGGTACTCGGCCACGATCTGCGCGGGATCCGCCGGGTCGATACTCCGCGCGACCGGTCCGTCGCCGGGAACCCACCGTCCCGCTACGAAGTGCTGCAACGACAATGCGTGATCCACGGGTGCTCCTCGACGTTCGCGACGGTGCTTGTCGTCCATGACGCTAAGTCGCGCGGAACACAGAGTGAAGTATCTATTGCCTACTCACTGATAAGGAACCATTATCAGCGGCGTGGAACTCCGCCAGCTTCGCTACTTCGTCGCGGTCGCCGAGGAACGCAGCTTCCGCCGCGCCGCCGAACGGCTGCACCTCGCCCAGCCCGCGCTCAGCCAGCAGATCGCGAAGCTGGAGAAGGAGCTGTCCGTGCGGCTGCTCCTGCGGACGACCCGCAGCGTCGAGCTGACCGAACCGGGCCGTGTGCTGCTGACCGAAGGCCGTCGGGTGCTCGCGGACAGCCAGCACGCCCTCACCGCGGTCGCCCACGCCGCTCGAGGCGAACTCGGACTGCTGCGGATCGGGTTCGTCAGCTCGGCGGCGCTCGAAATCGTGCCCGCCACGGTGCTGGAAATGCGTCGGCAATGGCCGAACGTCCGATTTGAACTGACCGAATCGACCACGGACGCGCAAATCGCCGCGCTCGGCGACGGCCAGCTCGACGTCGGCATCGCCCGCGAGGTTGGCGAAGCCGCCGGACTGACCGTGCACCCACTGGGCCGCGAACGGCTGATCGTGGCCGTGTCCGAGACGCATCCGTTGGCGGACAAGGAAACCGTCGAGATGGCGGAACTGGCCGACGAGCCTTTCCTCGCCTTCCCGCGCACGCGCGTCTCGCGGCTGCACGACCACATCGAGACGCTGTGTCTTCGGGCCGGATTCCGGATGCGCGTGGTCCAGGAAGCCGTCCAATTCCCGACCATGCTCGGCCTCGTCGCCGCCGACACCGGCATCGCGATCGTGCCGAACGCCTTGCGCGCCTTGCAACTGCCCGGACTGCGCTACCTCACCCTCACCGACCCCGGCGCGTTCTCCACCGTCTCGGCGATCTCGCGCACCGACCACGAGAACAACCCCGTAGTCGACCGTTTCCTCAGCGTCGCACGTGCCGGATGATGACGCGGTGGACTTCGAATCGCACCGCGGCGAACTGACCGCTTACTGCTACCGGATGGCCGGCTCGTTCCACGAGGCCGAGGATCTGGTGCAGGAAACGCTGCTGCGCGCGTGGAAAGCCCGCGACCGGTACGACCCGGCCCGCGCTTCGGTCCGGACCTGGCTGTACCGGATCGCGACGAACGTCTGCCTGACCGCGTTGGAAGGCCGGGCCCGGCGCCCGTTGCCGTCCGGTCTCGGCACCGCCAGCGACGATCCGGGCGCGCCGCTGCAACCGGCGATGGACATCCCGTGGCTGCAGCCGTTCCCCGACGCGCGCTGCGATGCCGACACCCGCGCCGGGCTGCGGCTGGCGTGGGTCGCCGCGACCCAGGTCCTCCCGGCGCGGCAACGGGCAGTCGTCGTGCTCCGGTCGGTGCTCGAATTCAGCGCGGCCGAGGTCGCCACCCAGTTGGAGACGACCGTTCCGGCGGTCAACAGCGCACTGCAACGAGCCCGCGCCGCGCTCGCCGATGCGGGCGCGATGGACGAGATCGCCGAACCGGACGACGCGGAAACCCAGGCCGTGATTGACCGGTACGCGCAAGCTTTCGAGGCCGCCGACGTCGAGGCGCTCGTCCGACTGCTCACCGACGACGCGATCCTGGAAATGCCGCCGGTCCCGCTCTGGTTCCGCGGCAGCGAGGACTACGGCCGGTTCATGCACCGGGTCTTCGAAATGCGCGGCGTCGGCTGGACCGTCCGCGGCCTCACCGCCAACGGGCAGCCCGCGCTCGCCGCCTACACCCCCGACGGCCAGTTGCACACTCTCCAGGTCTTCACCGTGGCCGGCGGACGGATTTCGCACAACGCCGTGTTCGCCGATCCGCGCGTTTTCCAGGCGTTCGACCTGCCGGCGAAGATTTTTTGAGATTCGCCGATGAGTTCGGCCGGGGCCGCCGGTAAGTACTGGCGACACCGATTGAAGGGATCTCCGCCATGAGCGTCATCGTCATCGCCTTCACCACCCTCGACGGCATCTCGTCCGACCCGGACGCCTCCTCCGGCGCCCCGGACGCCGGCTGGGCCTTCCGGCACGGCCCGGAGTCCGTCGCGGGCGACAAATTCCGCCTCGGCGCCACGCTGGACGACGGGGTCCTGCTGCTCGGGCGCAAGACCTGGGAGCTGTTCTCGCACCTGTGGCCGCACCGCGACGACCCGTTCTCGCAGCGGATGAACGCCGTGCCCAAGCTGGTCGCCACCAGCACGCTGGCCGATACCAGCGCGTGGCAGAACTCGTCGGTCCTCGACGGCGATCTGGTCGACGCGGTGAAACGGGAAGAGCGGGACGTCGTCGTCACCGGCAGCCTGAGCGTGGTGCACACGCTGATGGCGGCGGACCTCGTCGACGAGTACCGGCTGCTGACCTTCCCGACCATTTTGGGCCACGGCACCCGCCTTTTCCCGGACGGCACCGGTCCCGCGCACCTGGAATGCGTGTCGGTGGAACGCGTTGGCGCGGCGACGCTTTCGCGGTACGTGCGGGAAAATTCGGTGGAAGGTTCCGAGCAGTAGGCCCTAGCGTCGGGGCAATGTTGCTGGTTGTCTCGGGCGCGTCCTGCGTCGGCAAAACCACCGCTCGCGTGCACGCGCGGCCTCTGCTCGGCGAAACGTACGAGACCGCCGAACTGAGCACGCTGGGCCCGATCCCGGCCGTGCCGACCGTCGCGTGGCGGCAGGAGCAGGTGGAAATCGCGGTGCAGCGCGCGATCGCGCTCGAAGCCGAAGGCAGGCACCTGCTGCTGGCCGGCGATCCGATACCGGTCGGCGAAGCACTGGCGGCGCCGAGCGCGGACCGGATCGCCATCGCCGGCTGCCTGCTCGACCTCAGCGACGAGGCCCACCTGGCTCGGCTCGCCCGCCGCGGCGAGCCGAGCCCCGCGAACCAAGCATTCGCGGCGTGGCTGCGCGCGCACGCTCACAACCCGGGTCATCTCCCGGAAGCTGTCACGACGGACGCCTGGCCGGAGATGCGCTGGGACCGCTGGGTCGGGCGCGTGCCGGGTCCGGACTGGGCGATGACCGTGATCGACACGTCCTCCCTCGGCCCGGCGGAGGTCGGCGAGGCGGTCGCGGACTGGTGCCGCCGCGCCGTGGCGGGCGAGGCTCCGGTCTTCCGCTCCGGCTGGTTCGCCCGCTGACTGTCCGCGAACCCAGGTCGTCGCTCAGTCCGCGTAGCCGTGCTGATGCGCGTAACGCACCGCCTGCGCCCGGGTCCCGCAGCCGGTCTTCGCGAAGATCCGGTTCACATGCGTCTTCACCGTCGCCTCGCTGACCTGCAGTTCCCGCGCGATCTCCCGGTTCCCCCGGCCCGCCGCGACCAGCTTCAGCACGTCCACCTCGCGCGCCGTCAGCCCGTCCTCCGGCGGTGCGGCCGGGCGCCGGGCCGCGGCCAGCAACGTCCGCTGCACCGACAGGTCCATCACGGTCTGCCCGGCCGCCGCCGCGTGGATCGCGCGGCCGATCTCGTCGCCGTTCGCCGCCTTCGTCACGTAGCCGACCGCGCCCGCGTCCAGTGCACGCACGATCGACGCGCTGTCCGCGTAAGTCGTCAGCACCACGACCCGGGTGCCCGGCAGGTCCGCGACGATCCGCCGGGTCGCCGCCGCGCCGTCGCAGCGCGGGAGGTCCAGGTCCATCAGCACGACGTCCGGCTGCAGCCGCAGGGTCTCCTCGATCGCCGCGATCCCGTCGCCCGCCTGTCCGACGACCTCGATCTCCGGCAGCAACCCGACCAGCAGCACCAGACCCTCCCGCACGGCAGGCTGGTCCTCGGCCACGAGCACGCGCACGATCGTCATGCCGGGATCCTCACCGACAACCGCCAGCCCGCGCCATCCGGGCCCGCGGTCACCTCGCCGCCGACCAGCTCCGCGCGCTCGCGCAGACCGGTCAGCCCGTACCCGGCACCGGGCAGGCCGCTGCCGGATCCCGTCCGGTTGACCACCGTCATCGTCACCTCGCCGTCCAGATAGGACAGTTCGACCGACACCGGCGCGCCCGCCGCGTGCTTGCGCGCATTGGACAGTCCTTCTTGGACAGTGCGGTACAGCAGCAGGGTGACGTCCGCGGGGAGTTCGCGCGGTTCGCCGGTCACCTGGATCGACGCGTTGTCCGGCAGCGAGCCGAACAACTCCGGCAACGCCATCGGATCGCCGCGCAATGCGTGTACTGCCCGCCGAGTCTCGATCAGGCCCTCCTGCGCCAGCTGCCCGGCTTTCTGCACGCACGCGGCGAGTTTTTCGTCCGGGGACGGCAACTCGGCCACCAACCGCGCCGCGGCCTGCAAATGCAGCGAAAGCGCCGAGAGCGAATGCGCCTGGATGTCGTGGACCTCCCTGGCCAGCCGGGCGCGTTCCTCCAGCGTCGCGCCCCGGGCGACGGCCTCCTGGGTCAGCCGGGTCTGGTCCAGCAGGTCCCGGGCCTGCCGAGCCTGCACCCGGTACTGCCGCCGGTTGAGCCCGAGCAGCACCACGACGGCCACCGCGAGCGCGTTCCCCGCCACCAGCTCGCCCGGCTGCCCGGCGAGGTATCCGCCGACGGCGGCTGCGACCCCCACGACCGCAGCCACCGTGATGATCTCCGCCGGGGTGATCGCCGCCAGCGAGGACAACACGAGCAAGGACAGGCAGACCAGCGACGGTCCGGTGAGACTCGGGTCCGCGACCGCCACGACCGTGCCGAACAGCGCGGCCAGCGAAAGCAGCACGACCGCCGCCCGCGGCCAGCGAAGGTCCAGCGCCCCGAACGCCAGGCCGCTCGCGACGGAAGCGGCCAGTGGCGCCCACTCCCACTCCGCCGGGGGCTGCGCGGTGACGAGAATCGCGATGAACGCAACCGGCGTGAGCAGCCGCATCAGGACCAGCGGCAGCCGAGTCATCGCATTCCCTCCCCTTGGGCTTCTTCGCAGCTCAGCGTAGTCAGGCCCGCACCGGCTGCCCATCGCGGACGGCTTCGAGCTGCCGGGACCGCCACAGCACCCCGCCGGCCCGCACCGCGACCATCGCCAGCGCCATCAGCACGAAGAACAGGCCGACACCGTCCTTGTCCAGATGCGCGCTGACCAGGAATTCGCCGACCTTCACCGCGAACGGGCGCACGTTCTCCACCGCCCACACGAACACCAGCCGCCCGCCCAGCACGGCGAGCCAGATCAGCAGGTACGGCCAGCCCGCCCAGGTCTGCACGCGCCCGGTGTCCGGGCTGCGCTCCACCCGCGTGGTCGCGATCAGCCCCGCTCCGGCGACCCCGCCGACGACAGCCCCGACCAGGCCGGCCGTCAGGTTCGGCGCGGTGAGCGAGATCCCGCCGGTGAAGTACAGGACCCCGATGACGGTGCACGAAACGAACGGCATGATGCCCATGACCAGGTTGTGCCGATGGCGGCCCACCTGGGTGAAAAGAACGAGGGCGAGCAGGATCCCGCCCATGATGAGAGCGTCAGTCATCACGGCCTTCTTCTGGAGTCAGGCGGGCCGGAACACCCGCGTTCCCGACGCTAGGGAGCGGAGTCCGCAGAATCGTCCAACCATCGACCGAATCCGGGTGGACGTGACGTACACCCGGAATGCCGGGCCCGGCCGGCCCCCGCCGGTACACTGTGGAGCGTCAGCGGCCGAAGACGGCTGGGCGCGACCAAAAGCCGTGGAGCCTCACGAACGATGATTACCGCACTGCTGGTCCTCTCGACCGCGGTTCTGCTGCGCGCGCTCGCGGCCAAACGGCTCGACCGGTGGAACATCGCCGCGCCCGTGCTGATGGTGCTGTGCGGGGCCGCGACCGCATTGTTCGCGAGTCCGGCGAAACTGCTCGAGGTCTTCGACACCGAAATCGCGCAGCACGTCGCCGAACTCATTCTCGCGATGCTGCTTTTCGTCGATGCCACCGAGGTGCGCGGCGGACGGCTGTGGGGACACGCGCCGGGCCTCGTCGCACGGGTGCTGTTCTTCGCGCTGCCGCTGAGCCTCGGCCTGGCCATGCTGGCCGGCTGGGCGTTCTTCCCGGGTCTGTCGTGGCCGTTGCTGCTGATCGTCGCGTGCATCGTCATCCCGAGCGATTTCGCCGCCGCGGAACGCGTCGTGCGGGACCGAACCCTGACGCCGCAAGTGCGCAGCGTGCTGAATGTCGAAAGCGGTTACAACGACGGATTGGTCTCGCCGCTATTCCTTTTCGCGCTGATTCTCGCGCGCAGCGACAATACGGCCAATACCGCTGGGAAAGCGCTCGCGACCGCTTTGCCGTTCGCGATCAAAGCCATTGTCGCCGGAGCCGTCGTCGGCACGGTGATCGGCATCCTGCTGTTCCTCGCCGTCCGCGCCGGCTGGACTTCCGGACAGGGACGGCGCATCGCCCTCCTCACGACTCCCCTGCTGACCTACGCGGCGACAGTCGCCATCGACGGCAACGGATTCGTCGCCTGTTTCGTCTCCGGGATCGCCTTCCGCTACGTCTACCGCGCCTTCGCCGCGCGGCACCTCCGCATCTCGGACAGCCACGCCCGCGAGCACTTCGCCCGGCCGTCGGAGGACCTGCAACTGCTCGAAGAGGTCACCGGGATCCTGACCATGGCGATGTGGTTCGTCGTCGGCGGCGCCGCGGTCGTCGTGGCGTCCTTCGGCATCGCGTGGCAGCCGGTCGTGTTCTGCCTGCTCGCGCTGACCGTCCTGCGGATCGTCCCGGTGATGCTGTCGCTGAGCCGGACCCGGATGCCGCACCGGGACCGGTTCCTCGTCGGCGCGCTCGGCCCGCGCGGCACGACGTCGGTCGTGTTCGGACTGCTGGCGATCAACGGCCTGACCGGCGAGGAGAGCGACCTCGTCCTGACCCTGACGGTGGTCTGCGTCCTCGGCAGCGTCGCCCTGCACGGGCTCGGCTCGACGCCGCTCATCACCCGCCTGATGACCCCGCGGACGCACCGTCAGTCTCAGTAGGAAGTACGCACAGTGACCATTTGGCAGACTGAGAATCCCTAGGCAGTACACAGGTTTCGCGGAAATTCTCCCCCGCGCGGGTGGTCTCTGGACGATTCATGTAGCGTTCCGTGACCGCCGACAGAGTAAGGGTCAAGCGCGACGCACCACGTCGCAGTTCCGCGCAGAGGACCCCAGCTCATGTCCGCACCCACGCTCGCCGAACCACGAACCGGACGGCACCGTTCCGGCAGCGTGCGCGTCGTCGCCGTCATCCCCGCGCACGACGAAGAAGCCCAGATCGCGCACACCGTCGCCGCGCTGCGCGGACAGGACCGGAGCGTCGACGAGGTTTTCGTCGTCACCGACAACTGCACTGACAACACCGCCGCCGTGGCTTCGATCGCCGGCGCCCGGGTGCGACCGTCCACAAACAACACGCACAAGAAGGCCGGCGCCCTCAACCAGCTGCTCGCCTGGCTGCTGCCGCGCCTGGACGAGGACGACGTAATCCTCGTCCAGGACGCCGATTCCACTTTGGACCCGCAGTTCGTCAGCACCGCACTGCACCACCTCGACCACGGATACGGCGGCGTAGGCGGAGTCTTCCGCGGCGGACCGGGCGGCGGTTTCGTCGGACACCTCCAGCGCAACGAATACGCCCGCTACGCCCGCGACGTGCACCGGCTGCGCGGAAAATGCCTGGTGCTGACCGGAACCGCGGCGATGTTCCGGGTCCGCACCCTCCGCGAGGTCTCCGCTGCCCGGCTCGCCGAACGGTTGCCCGCGGGCGACGGCCGCGGCGGGATCTACGACACCACCGTGCTCACCGAGGACAACGAGCTCACTTTCGCCCTGCTGCACCTCGGCCACCGGGTGATCTCGCCCAGCGCGTGCACGCTGGAAACCGAGGTCATGACCAGCTGGAGTGCACTGTGGACCCAACGCCTGCGGTGGAAGCGCGGTGCGGTGGAGAACTGTGTCCAATATGGACTTACCCGCGTCACGTGGCGGTACTGGGGCAGGCAGCTGATGACGATCGCGGGCGTGCTGGTCAGCGGGATCTACCTGACCGCCCTCGCGATCGCCCTGTTCCACGACGGCCTGCACCTCAACCCGTGGTGGCTCGGCATCTCGGCGATCTTCGTGGTGGAGCGCGTGGTGACCGTGCGCTACCGCGGCTGGCGCCGGATGCTGCTCGCCGCGTCGATGTACGAGCTGGTGCTCGACTATTTCCTGCAAGCCTGCCATCTCAAGGCATACGCGGACGCGCTCCTGCGCACCCGCAAGAACTGGTGAACACCCGGACGGAAGAGAGAACCCCATGTACCAGAAAATCGGCGCGGCCTCGGCCGCGGGAATGACCGGCGGACTCGCGTTCACCGGAGTGAACGTCCTGTGGCTGCTGCTGGCGGGATTCGCTTTGCTGGCAGCGGGAACGGCCATGCTGCGGATCCTGCCGAAGCTCCGCAACCAGGACCGTTGACCGCGCTACCCTGAACACATGCCAGGCAAGATCGGCCTGCGCCCGACAACGCCCGCGGACAGCGATTTTTGCTTCCGCGTCCACCGGGCCGCGCTGGGCGAGTACGTCGCAGCGATCTGGGGCTGGGACGACGAAATCCAGCGCCGCTACCACGACCACGCCTTCGCACCCGGCACATGGCAGATGATCACGGTCGACGGCGCAGACGCGGGCCTGCTCGCGGTCGAGTACCGGCCGACGGAGATCTGGCTCGGCCGGATCGAACTCGACCCGCGCTACCAAAGCCAAGGAATCGGCGGACGGCTGATCCGCTGGCTGATCGACGTCGCGGCGGAGCGGAAACAGCCGCTGGTGCTCGAAGTCCTCGAGGTCAACCTCCGGGCACACGCGTTCTACCTGCGGCACGGTTTCCGCGAAACCGGCAGGCGCGGACGGAAAATCCTCCTGGCCCGAAACCCGGACCAGGAGGATTGACCGAGCGGTCCGGCCTCAGCCCGCGTCCGTCACCGTCCCCGTGACGTCCACGTCCGGGCCGGATTCCTTCGGCTCGCCCGTCACCTGCAGCAGCACGTGCTTCGCCGGGTCCGCCCCGTCGTGCCGCACAGTCGGGATCGTCAGCTCACCGCTCGTCTTCCCCGCCGGGATCTGCACCACCGCCGTCAATCCGGTCTCCGACAACGGCTGCTTCTTCGCCGGATCGAGGCCGTGCTCGATCAGCCACTCCGGATCGACGTCCGAGGTCATCAGTTCCGGCCCGGTCTTCGGCGCCTTCACCTGCCCGAGCACGCTGACGTCCGAATCGGCCACTGTGGACAGCCGGACCGGCCACGTCAGCGCACTGCCCTCCACCGCGGACACCTCGGACTGCCCGACGCTGATCTTCGGAGCCGGGTCGTCGTTCTCGACGTTCAGCGAGCCCTCCGCCGACCCGATCACTGTGCCGCGGGTGGCCTGCACCTCGGCCAGCATCCGGTACGGCCAGCTCCACCGGGTATTCCCGGCGACCGTCACGGGCAGGTCGAGCGTGTGCTGTCCCGGCGCGAGCGCGACCGCTTGATAGGTCCACTTCACCGACATCGGCGAGACCGTGTCTGCCCGGAAGACGCGCAGCGAGCCGCCGCCGTCGCCGGTCACGGTGACCGGGATCTGGTATGTCTTCGAGCCGGAATCGCCTTCCTTGACCGTCATCGAACCGAGGTCGATCCGGGTCAGCGGAGCCGGGTTCGGGTCGGGCAGGCCGGGACGCCAGGCGTACGCGTCCAGCAGCCACGCCTCGCCGCCCGCTGTCCGCGGCGTCAGCTCCAGGCTGGCGACCTCCAGGTGCGGCGGCAGCGGGACCCGGACTTCCTGGCCCCAGAACGATTTCGTGCGTTCGTTCCCGGCCAGTCCGGCCACTGTCACCGCGCCCAGTTTCGTGCGCTTGCCCCGCGTGTCGAAGACCGCGACGTCGAACGACTCGGCCGGGACGTTCTCCGGCGCGATGAGCCGCATCGCCAGCGCCCGCGCGCCGTTCGGCGAAACCGGTTGCGGCAGCTGGATTTTCGCCGGTACCCCGGCCGTCGCGGAGCGCACGTGCACGGCGGTCCGCGACGGATCGGGAGCGTCGTCCAGCCCGACGAAGTGCGGCGATTTGGACGCGCCGGAGTCGACGAGGCACCGCCGGTCCGGGCCGACTTGCTGACAGACGTCGCCGCTCCCGGTGACCTTGGTCGACGAATCCGGGACCAGCACCGGGGTCCGCGCGCCGCCGAGAGCGTGCGACAGCACATGCGCCGGATCGGCGGACGGCGCGCGCACGCCGGAACCGTCCAGCAGCGGCTCCATGCGCAGATCGTGCTTCTGGAACAGGTGCGCCGCAGCGGCGACATAGGTCGCGCCGACCGCTCGCTGCTGCGCGTCCGTCAGCCGCGCGGACATGCCGGGCGAGCAGTACAGATCCGGCTGCGGGGAAAAGAAATCGTCCTGCGCCGGGGCTACCGCGACACCAGGCGTCCATTCCGAGTTGAAGTAGTTGTGGTTGGCGCCCGAGATGTACAGCGCGCTGTGCAGAGCCGTGCCCTGGCTGACGCCGCGCGTACCGTCGACGTATTGCTGCCCCTGAAGACTCGAAACGTCGCCGTCGCAGGAAGGCAGGAAGGTGACCGACGGGACGTCCGGCACTGGGTTGAACCCGAACACGGTCGGCGCGATGAGCACGTCGCCGCGGATCTTCCACCGGACCGGCCCGGAGAACCCGGTGTCGCCCGGCGGCGGATACAGGCTGTCCATCGCCGCGCGGTTGACGCCCTCGCCGCCGCGGGAATGCCCCACCAGCAACACATTAGACAGATCCGCGGCCGGCGAATCCCGGACGATCTGCGGTGCGGTCGCCCGCGCGCTGCCGGACCAGTCCGCCCAGTGCGCCAGGTGCAGCCGGACCAGCGACGACCGGGCCTGCGCCCCGCCGTCCTGCGCCGCGTGGTCGAGCGCGTTGATCGCGTCGGCCGAAACGGACACTGTCACGAATCCCTGCGACGCCAGCAATTCCTGGGTCTGCAGGTAGCCGCGGTAGCTCGGGATCGGCAGCATCCCGGCCTTGCACGGCCAAGCCGTCGAGTAGTCGTCCGGATCGGCCGGGTGGTAACAGGGCTGGTGGCGGCCGTGCAGGAACACCACCAGCGGCCGGTTCCCCGGTGCGTGCCGGGGCGCGACGACCAGGCCCTGCATCTCGATCGGCCCGTCCAGCCCCGGCAGCCGCACCGGGTCGAGCGAGTACTCGCCCTTGATCGTCGAGAACTGCCCGGGTTTACCGGGATCCACCGCATTGGCGGGCAACTCCGGCAACGGCGCCGCGGCCGGTTGCTTCGCCGTCGCGCGAGGCGGATTGGTCAGCGAACGGCCGCCGACGCGCACCTCCAGCCCGCGCAGATCGCGGATCCCGCCGGCCGGCAGCGAAAACGTCCGCAGGTCGGCCCGCGGCTGGGCGCGGCCGAGCAGCTTGCCGCCGGACCAGAACTCCACCGCACCGTCGCCGAACAGCGGCTTCGGCGCGGTCCAGAGAAGCTGGCCGTCGGCGACGCGCCATTCGGGCGAAGCTGCCGGACTCGCCGCTGCCGACGGCGCCAAGGTGACTGCCAAGACGGCGGCTGCCGCGATGGGGACAAATTTACGCAGAAGGACCTTCACTGGGTACTCCCTCCCCGATGATCTTTCCTTTCTACCGGGAAAGCAGCCCGCCGTGCCAGAACGGCGACGAGGGTCCTGTGCACTCAACACCGACGACCCGCGCACCGTCCGGACCTGGAATCCTTGCTGCGCCAAGCGTTCAAGCCCACGTAGCTGTCTCAGCCCATTCCTCGAAGCTGGTCAGCGGAATCCCGAGTTCCCGCGCGAACTCGGGCCGCGCCGGTTGCCCGAGCGCGTTCAGCATCGCGTGGGAGAAGCCCATCGGCGGCATCCCCGCGGCGAGCGCCTCCTCGACGGTCATGTCCGGCACCGACAACGGCACGCCCAGCACCCGGGACAGGATCGGCGCGATCTCGGCCATCGACCGGTAGTCGCTCGCCAGTTCCAGTTCGACCCGGTGGAACCGCTCCGGTTCCGCGATCGCCGCCGCGGCCGCCCGGCCGATGTCCCGCGTCGCGGCCAGCGACAACCGGGTCTCCGGACGCAGGATCGTCACCAGCCCGCCCTCGATGCCGCGCGGGAAGACGTACTGCGTGGACGGCAGGAAGTTCTCCATGAAGAACCCCGGCTTGAGCAACGTCCACCGCGGGAATTCCGCCGCCCGGAGCCGATCCTGGATCGCCGCCTTCGCCTCCATCGCCGGCGCCAGGAACGCCCAGCGCTCGTCGGCCAGTTCCGGCGATCCCGCGCCGCTCACCGAGGCGTGCACGAACTGCGGCACGCCCGCGGCTTTCGCCGCCTCGAGGAGATTCACCGCCTGGGTCACCTCCCCGGCGAAATCCGGCTCGGCCCCGCTCATGTCCGGCATCTGCACGCTGAACACCGCCCGCACGCCCTTCACCGCCCGGGCCAGCTCGTCCCGATCGAGCAAATCCCCGACGACGAGCTCCGCGCCCGCCGCCTCGACCGCCTTCGCCCGGTCCGCCGCCGGATCCCGGACCAGCGCCCGGACGGGAACTCCCGCCGCCAGCAGCTCGCGCGCCGTCGCGCCGCCCTGCCGTCCCGTCGCGCCGACGACCAGTACCGGTGCTGCCTCACTCATGATTCTCCCTGGGAACGCTAAGTGGCGGGGCCCGCCGTTTCGTGTCCGCTACGATACGGCGGGGCCCGCCACTTAGCAAACCCGGAGGTCACGCCATGCCCGGCCAGCAGCGCGCGGACGCGCGGCGCAACTACGCGCGGATTCTCGAGGTGGCCGAGGCGGAGGTCGCCGCACACGGGGCGAACGCG
The DNA here is from genome assembly GCF_006704225.1 of Amycolatopsis sp. Poz14. Taxonomy (NCBI): domain Bacteria; kingdom Bacillati; phylum Actinomycetota; class Actinomycetes; order Pseudonocardiales; family Pseudonocardiaceae; genus Amycolatopsis; species Amycolatopsis sp. Poz14. The sequence continues at coordinate 3,606,539 of NZ_JACLHD010000001.1, read as the reverse complement.
TCGCTGGAGCAGATCGCGCGCACTGCCGGGGTCGGCTCCGCCACCGTGCGACGGCACTTCCCCACCCGCCATGCCCTGCTGGAAGCCGTTTCGCAGGAACGGATCGCGCTACTGGCCGCGCGCGCCCAAGAACTGGCTGGGGAAGCCGACAGCCGCCGAGCGCTCCTGGAATGGCTGGACGACGTGGTCAGCTACTGCGTGACCGCGCGCGGCCTCGCCGCCGCCCTCGCGTACGACGTGCCGGATCCGACGCACGGAAACTCCTGCTCGATGACACTGGAGGAGTCCGCGGCGCCGCTAGTGGCCCGCGCCGCTCGCGACGGGGCTGTCTCGCCGGAGGTGACGGTCGGCGACCTGATCGCGCTGATCGTCGGCATCACGCTCACGACCGAACGCCATCCGGAACCGGCCGCCGAAGCCAGCCGGCTGTTCCGGATCGCGGTGGCCGGAATCAGCCCGCAGCCGGGTCGAGGCTGACGGCAAGCCGCTCCGCGACCGAGCGCGGCTCGCGGCCGAGAAGCTCCGGCAGCAGGGTGCCGGGCTCGGCGAAATAGCCAGCGCGGGAGGCCTGGTACCAGGTCAGCATCAGCCGGGCCAGCTGTTCCGGGACGCCGAGCGCGACCTGGTCGGCAACCCACTGTTGGTCTTCCACGACAACACGTTTGACGCTACGACCGGTGAGCCGCGAAGCGATCCCGGCGAAGTCGTCGAAGGTGACCGCGGCCGGAGCGGCGAGCGTGACAGGGCCGTCGATGACGCGGGTGCCAGCGAGGACGACCGCAGTGGCCTCGGCGATGTCGGCACGGTCGGTGTACGGGACAGGCCCGTCTTCCGGTTGCGCGATTTCCCCGGTCCGCTGCCACGGACCGAGCACCTGGTCAAGCGGGCCGTAGGCACCGTTGCGCAGTGCGGTCCAGGCGACTCCGGAGTCGGTCAGTATCGCTTCGGTGGCGATGTGGATGTCGGACGGCCCGTACGGGTTTCCGGGGACGGCTCCGTGCTGGCTCGTGTAGACGATCCGCCGGACCCCGGCCGCCACAGCCGCGTCGACGACGCCTCGGTGCAGGCTGACCATGTCGGCGGCCGGGTCGTTGCCCGACACCAGAAGGACCTGCCCAGCACCGGCGAACGCGTCGCGCAGCGCGGCCGGGTCCTCGTACGAACCCTGCCGCACGCGCACACCGCGGTCGGCGAAGTGCTGCGCCTTCGCGGGATCCCGGACGCTGACGCCGATCTCGTCGGCGGGTACGCGCTTGAGGAGGTGTTCGACGGTGGTGCCGCCCAACCCGCCGGTAGCGCCGGTGACAACGATCATTTCTGCCCCTAGGTCTAAGTTGACCCCACTGGTCAACTTCTCCTCTCCCGACTTTAGGTAAGCTGACCAAGCGAGTCAACTTACGCCGCGAGGCGACAGCGAGAGGGAGGGCGAAGTGCCTTCGGAGTCCGGGCTGCGCGCCGACGCGAGGCGCAATTCCGAGCAGATCCGCGCCGCCGCGATCGGCGCCTTCCAAGGCCGCGGCCTCACGGTCCCGCTGGAGGAGGTCGCGCGAGCGGCGGGGGTCAGCAAGGCCACGATCTTCAACCGGTTCGGCGGCCGGATCGGGCTCATCGAGGCGGTGATCGAAGAGGTCGTCGCGACGGAACTGTTCTCCGTCATCGACCGCACGCGGGCCATCGGCGACGCCGGCGAGCAGATCGCCTACTACCTCACCGAGCTGCGCGACCTCCAGTACCGCCAGCCCGCCGTCAACGACGTCCTGTTGCAGATCTACCCGCACTCGCCGCAGCTCATGGAGATCTGCCGGGTCGGAAGCGAGGCGAACGAAGAACTGGTCGCGGCGGCGCGGGCCGCGGGCGTGGTGCGGCCGGAGTTCACCGCGGGCGACCTCCACGCGCTCGTCGTCGACAACGCCCTCGCCCTCAAACACGGCGAACGGCCTGCCCGAGACGCCTACGACCGGCGCACCGCTTACCTGCTGGACGGAATCCGCCGGTAACTAGGGCCGCCCCGCCACCGCGTCCACCCCGGCGAGCAGCAGCTCCAGCCCGAACTGGAACCGCTCCTCGAAATCGAGCATCGACTCCACCGGCCCCGCCTCCAGGTGCAGGTACTTCCGCGCCCCCAGCACGCCCTTCAGCACCTCGACCTCGTCGCCGGTCGCGCCCTGCTCCTCGAGCGTTTCGCCGAGCACGAAGCAGAAAACCGCGCTCGTCGCCCAGATCGCGTGCTTGCGCGGCAGCCCGGACGCCAGCAGGCCGCCGAGCAGACTGTCCACAAAGGTCAGATTGCTGCGCTTCGCCGCGTAGTTCCCGCCGACGATCCGCGCCCCGTCCCGATGCGCGAGCAGCGCCGTGCGCAATCCGGCGGCCATGCTCCGCACGCGGCTCTTCCAGTCGCCGTCGCCGGCGGGCAGCTTCGCGACCGCGCCGGCGAGGATCGCCTCGGCCATCTCGTCGATCAGCGCGTCCTTGCCGTCGAACAGGCGGTAGATCGCGGGCAAGTGCAGCCCCATCCGGTCGGCCAGCTGGCGCATGGTGAGCGCCTCCAGCCCGCCCGCGTCGACCAGGTCCAGCGCCTCGGCCACCGCCCGCTCGGCGCGCGTCGCGGCGATTCCCGCCCGTTTCGTGTCGGTTGACATGTTAACGATGTTACCAATACTCTCGGCGAGGCGCGGAGTAACAACGTTAACAAAGGGAGGGAAGCCGATGACCTCGAACGCCGGAACCGCCGGGCAGCTGGACGTCTTCGTCCGGCAGCTGCGCTGGGAAGCCGACGGCGTCGTCTCGCTGGACCTGGCGGCCGTCACCGGGAAACCGCTGCCGAGCTGGGAACCCGGCGCGCACATCGACCTCATGCTGCCGAACGGCGTCGAACGGCAGTACTCGCTCTGCGGTCCGCCCGGCGAACGCGCGTACTACCGGATCGGCGTCCGCCGGGAACGCGCGAGCCGCGGCGGATCGGAATACGTGCACGCGTTTCTCCGCCCCGGCCAGCGCGTCGCGATCAAGGGCCCGCGGAACAATTTCGGCTTCCACGCCGCCCAGTCGTACGTCTTCGTGGCGGGTGGCATCGGCATCACCCCGATCCTGCCGATGGTCCGCACCGCGGCGGCCAAGGGCGCCGACTGGCAGCTGTACTTCGGCGGCCGCACCAGCACGTCGATGCCGTTCCTCGACGAACTCCGCGGCTACGGCGAGCGCGTGCACTGCCATCCGTCGGACACCATCGGCCGGATTTCGTTGTCCGCGCTGGAAAAGCCCGTCGAGGCCGGGGCGAAGGTCTACGCCTGCGGACCTGCTTCCCTGCTGTCCGATTTGGACACCGCGGCGGAGAACTGGCCTGCCGAAGCACTGCGCCTGGAACGCTTCAAAGCCCCGCAGGCTCTTCCCGCGGACAACAAGCCGATCGAGGTCGAATGCGCGGCCTCGAAGAAGACCGTGTCCGTCGCCGCCGACGAAAGCATTGTCAGCGCACTGGAAAAGGCCGGCATCCGCCCGGTGACCTCGTGCCGGTCCGGCATCTGCGGCTCGTGCGAGACCAAGGTGCTCGACGGCGTCCCCGACCACCGCGACGGCATCCTTTCCCCGAGCGAACAAGCGGCAGGCGACCGGATGTTCGTCTGCGTTTCCCGCGCCCGCACCCCACGCCTCGTCCTCGACCTGTGACGGGAGAGCCCATGACCACCGCAGCCGACGCGTACAGCCCGATCACGATGGCGCGCATCCGGGAGATCATCGGTTTCCCGGACCAGTTCATCGCCGAGAAAAAGGAACCGCAGCTCGGCGAATTCGCCATGCGGTTCATCGCGCACAGCCCATTCTTCTGCGCCGCCACCTTCGGCGCGGACGGCCTGATGGACGTCAGCCCGAAAGGCGACCCGCCCGGTTCGGTGCGGGTTCTCGACCCGTGGACGCTCGCCATCCCCGACCGGCCCGGCAACAAACTCGCCGACACCTTCGAGAACGTCACCGCCACCTCGTCGATCGGGCTCGTGTTCTTCGTGCCCGGCCTGCGCGAGGTGATCCGCGTCAACGGCGACGCCTTCGTCACCGACGACCCGGAACTGCTGAGCATGCTCAGCGCGGACAACAAACCCGCGGTCCTCGCGACGGTCGTCCGCGTGCGCGAAGTGTTCGGTCAGTGCGGAAAAGCCGTCATCCGGGCGAAACTGTGGGAGGGCGACACCCGCGGACTCGCCGAGGCGGCGACCCTCGGCGGCGATTTCTACACCCTCTCCATCGCCGAACAGGCGCAGAAAATCAACAACAGCCTCGGCGACCTCGTGAACGGCGCCCTGTACGACGTGGTCGACGAAAACTACCGGACCGAGCTGTTCTAGAAACTCCGTTGCTCCCACCGCGAAGCGCTGCCTAGTATCCGTTTTGTGCGATCCCGACCGGCCTTTCCCACCGACGACACCATCACCCGCGCACTCGCCGAACAGTGGCAGCCCGTCTCCGAGATCGCTTACCTGCCTTGGGGTTTCGGCGCGCACCACTGGCGCGCCGACTCCCTGTTCGTCACGCTGGACCAGCTCGAACCCCGGCACACCGCAGCGTCGCTGGAAAGCACCTACGCGAGCGCCGCCGAACTGGCCGCCGCCGGACTGGAGTTCGTCTGCGCCCCGGTGCCGACGCGGTCCGGCCGCTTCACCGTCGACACCGGAGCCGGCGCGCTCAGCGTCACTCCAATGCTGGACGGCCGCAGCCCCGCGGAAGACGAGGTCGACAAACCGGCAATCCTCGCCGCGCTCGACGCCCTGCACCGCACCCCGCCGCCCGTCGGACTGCACGAGTGGGCACCAAAGGTCGGCCCCGGCTTCGCCGACGAACTGCGCGCCCGCACGGCCGAACCCTGGACGTCCGGCCCGCTGGCCGAAGAAGCCCGCACCGCCCTCGCGTCCCGCGGCGACGCGATCAAACGCTGGAACGACCGCTACCTCGAACTGGCCGCTTTAGCCGCCTCCCAGCGCGACTCCTGGGTCCCGACCCACGGCGAACCCCACCACGGCAACCAGGTCGCCACGCCCGACGGCCTGCGCCTGGTCGACTGGGAAACCCTCGCCGTCGCCCCGCGCGAACGCGACTACGCCGACCTGCCCGGCACCCCGGGTCTGGACCCGGAAATGCTGGAACTGTTCGCCCTCGACTGGCGGCTCTCCGAACTGCGCGAGTACGCGGACTGGTTTTCCGCGCCGCACACCGGGAACGAGGACGACGTCATCGCGTGGGAAGGGTTGCGCGAGGAACTGGGCCTCGCCTGACCGAGATCCCGGCAGCTGTTCTCCTTGGCAGTCACGGCGTTTCGGGTGATGAGGCCGACCGCTCTGCCGACGGTATTGCGCAGTGCCAGCCCGTGCCGAGTCCGCGGAACGAGCAGCGCGGCGACAAGGTTGACGCACCGATGCTTCGGGTCCACCTGCCGCCGGTGTTTCGCCTCGTAGACCTGAAAAGCCCGGGCGTGGTCGCCGGGATGCGCGGCGAGCGCTTCGGCCAGCGTCTGTGCACCGGTGACGGTCGTAGCCGGGCACCCGCCCGCCGCGGAAGGTGAACGTCGCGAGCGGATTTCCCCTGGACGGATGGACGGTGAGCATCCGGCTGGGCGCGGTCGACCTGCTGACCGCGGAGCGCCGCGGCGGCCGCCCTGATCACCGGACGCGGACAACGAGATCCGGCTGCCGGAACCCTCCGGCGTCGACCCAGCGTCCGCCGTCGAGGCGACCGGTGGCGGCCACCCGGTCGAGCTGGCCGGGCGAGCAAAACCTGCGGCCGTCCCCGCCCCCGACGATCTCCCCGGTGTCCGCGAACAGGTGGATCTGCCGCGTGAGCGTCCATTCGCAGCGCACGACCGGCCGACGCAAGACAGCTTCGAACCAGTTCGCCGCCCGCGTCGCCAGTTCTTCCGGCTCGCCGGTCGCGGCGAACGCCAGCTTGGTCGGCTCGTCCGGCAGAGTGAACAACTGGCTGTGCACCTCGTCGCCGCGCAGGGTCCGGCCGTCCAGATGCACCCCGAGCGTCATGAGCACGCAGTGCGCGACCGGATCGGACAGGTCCAGGGAAGCGATCAGCGGAAGGTCCGCGTCGGGCGGATCCACTCGGCTGTCGAGCGGGCTCGCGCGCCAATGAGCCGCGCGAATCCGCAGCGCCTCGACAAAGCGGCGCTCAGTCTCGCCGAGCTCGCCGTCGTATTCGAACCATTCGTCCGCCACATCCGGAAGCATGCCAGCGCAACGACTAGGTATCCAGCAATTCCGGCACGAAAATCTCCTCCACCTTCATCAGCCTCTTCGACAATCCCTGTTCGAAGTGCCACCGCAGGAAAGCCTCCACCGACCGCCGGTTCTTCTCAATTCCGTACGGCCACCAATCCTCCCCGAACAACCGGCGGTTCTCGTCGTACAACGCACTGAACCACGGCACCATCCCGGCATCGCCCATGTGATTGAAAATGCGCCCCCGCCGGTAATCCGCCATCGCGACTTCCTTCGCGTCGACAAACCCCCGATACAGCCGCTCCGCCAGACCCGGATTCTCCGCCAGCAGATCCCGCCGGACGACCACCGCATGCATGATCGGCCGGATTCCGGTCCGCCGGTAATATTCGCGTTCCACCCGCACGTAATCCGGGAACAACTGCGCCACCTCCGGCGAATCCTCCCGGATGCCGCGCGGCGGATCCGCGGTAATGAACGCGTCGATCTCCCCGCTCTCCAGCATCGGCCCGAGCGCTTTCCCCGCCGGAGCCTGCCGCACCTCCACTTCCGCGGGATGCAGTCGCGGAACGAAATCGAACCACTCCATCGGCCAGTCGAATCCGCCGATCACCCACCGGCTCTGTTCCGGCCGCACGCCGTACTCGTCGGACAGCATGCCTTTCGCGACGACGCCCGCGTCGTGCCCGTACGTCGCGAACTCGCCGATCGTCTTGCCGATCAAATCGCGCGGCTCCCGGATGCCGCTGCGCGCGTTGACGTAGATCGCCGAATGCCGGAACTGCCGGTTCGGGAACACCGGCAGCGCAACGAACGGCGGATCCGGCAGGTCCAGGGTGCGCAGATAGAACGTGAGCCCCAGTTCGGCGACAGCGAACTCCCTGCCCCGCACCATCCGCTCGAACAGGTCCGAGACGATGTCGGCAGTGTGCAGGGTCGCGTCGACGCCCTCGAAGCGGACCCGGCCGTCGAACAGCGGGCGGGTGTTGTCGTAGCGGTACAGGCCGAAGTCCAGCCGCAGGTCAGTCATGACGTGCTCCTCTCCGTCCGGTCTCATACTAAACGCGTTTACTATCTTCGGGCAACCGCTACGATGCCTCCCGATGGACAAGGACGCGCTCGCCGAACTCTTCGCCACCGCCTCGCTCGGCGCCCCCGAGAACGCGGTGGGATTCGTCATGTGGCGCGTCGTGCACCGCTACGTCCGCGAGGTCGACCAGGCCCTCGCCCCGCTCGACCTGACGCACCTGCAGTTCCAGACGCTCGCGCTCGCCGGCTGGCTCAACCGCACCGGCGGCCCGGTGACCCAGTCCGGGCTCGCGACGTCCGGCGACATCCACCCGATGCAGGTGTCGCAGATCCTGAAGACGCTGGAGCGCAAGGGATTCGTCGCCCGCGCGCGCAGCGCCGAGGACGTCCGCGCCAAACGCGTCGAGGTCACCGACTCCGGCGGAGCCGCCCTGCGCGCCGCGATGCCGCTCGTGATCGAGGTGCAGCACCGGATCTTCGGCGACGAGGGGCTGCCCGGCGGAAGCCTGCTGAACACCTTGCTGCGCCTGGACAATTCCTGACCGAGGCCCTTGCCGGGCTGCTACGGTGGAAGCGCACCTGTCTCGAGGAGGGACGATGCCGGGAGCTTTCACCGACCGCAAAGCACAAGAACGCTACTTCGCCGTCTACGCGCGAGTCCTGCGGGAATGGCCGGTCCCGTCCGAGGAACTGGAGATCCCGACGAAGTTCGGCCCCACGCGCGTCCGGCGCAGCGGTCCCGGGCACGGCACGCCGATCGTGCTGCTGCACGGCATCATGGGCTCGTCCCTGTCCTGGTACCCGCACCTCGCCGAACTGGCCGCCCGTCATCCGGTCTACGCCGTCGATTCGATCGGCGAACCGGGTCACTCGGTCGAGACCGTCTCAGTCAGCACCGACGACGACCTCGCCGCATGGCTTTCCGAGGTCCTCGCCGCGCTCGGCCACGAGAAGGTTTGCCTGGCCGGGGTTTCGCGCGGCGGGTACCTGGCGCTGAACCTCGCGACCCGTTCCGCCGACCGGATCGCGGGCGTCATCGGCCTGGAACCGGCCGGCTTCGCGGAGATCAGCGTCCCGAAATTCCTCCTGTGGAGTTTCCGGGAGATCTTCCGCTGGCTGCTGCCCGCCGCGATCCAGCGCCGGATCGTCGCCGGCGATCCGACGGTGCGGCGCACCTTGCGGCCCCTGCTGTTCGCCAGCCTGAAATACAAGGCGCACCTGCCGCCGCAGCACGTCTTCACCGACGACGAACTCCGCGCGATCGAAGTCCCCGTCCGCCTGGTCCTCGGCGAACGCAGCCATATCCACCGCGCGTCCGAAGTCGCCGCCCGGGTCGCGAAGCTGAATCCCCGCATCAGCACGGAAATCGTGCCGGGAACCACGCACGCGCTAACGCTTCAGCAGCCCGACCTCATCACCACGCACGTTCTCGACTTCGCCGAAACCGACCCGGCCTGACGTCAAACCTGCCGCGCCGTCGCCATCGCCCGCTCCGTCTCCCAGAACGCCCGCATCGAAACGACCAACCCGTCCTCGTTCACCCGATACACGAACACCCCGTCGGTGTCGACGCGATAGCCACCAGGCAAGTACGTCGTGATCGTGCCGACGTTCGCGACCTCCGAACCCGCCGCGTGCGAATCGCGGATCACGAACTCGAACTTCTCGACGTTCCCGATCGTCTTGTCCCAGAACGCGGAAAGACCGTCGCGGCCGTGGTGGCCCTTGCCCTCCTCGTCGAACATCGACGGGCCGACCGGGTCCTCGACGACCGCGTCCGGGGCGAACAGCGCGAGCCAGCCGTCCTTGTCCCCCGCGGTCGCCGCCGTCATCGACTTGAACGCCGCTTCCCGCGCGGGCGGCTGCTTCGCCGCGGGGTCCCAGCAGACCTCGACTCCCATGTCACTCCTCGATTTTCGCGATGATCTCGTCGCCGAACTTGCGGATCGCGTCGACCTTCGGGCCGAGGTCCGCGTCGAATCCGTGGCCCTCGAACACCCACGGCATGGTGATCGCGTCGGTGACGCCCGCCTCGGCCTGTTCGCGGAACCCGTCGAGCCCGAACCGGTCGACGCACACCGCCTGGAACTCGAACGGGTCGTCGGCGCGCCCGCGCTCGGCGAGCAGGCCCTTGAGCTTGCCGATGGTGTCGCGCAGCTGGTCGAGCGTCATCATCGCGGACGACCAGCCGTCCGCCACGCGCGCGGCCCGGCGCAGCGCGACGTCGGTGTGCCCGCCGATGTAGAACGGCACGCGCGACGGCGGCGCCGGGCTCATCTTGAGCTTGTCGAAGTCGAAGAACTCGCCGTGGAATTCGACCATGTCGCCGCTGAGGATCAGCCGCAGCACCTCGATGGCCTCGTCGAACCGTTTGCCGCGCCGCTGATACGGCGCGCCGCACCATTCGAATTCCTCCGGCGACCAGCCGATCCCCAGCCCGAGGCCGAACCGCCCGCCGGTCAGCGCGGCGACCGAGTTGACCTGCCGGGCGAGCAGCACCGGATTGCGCGAGCCGAGTTTCAGCACCGACGTGTAGAACCGGATCCGCTCGGTCACCGCGCCCATCGAGGCGGTCGCGACCAGCGGATCCGCCCAGGGCGTGTTCTCGTCCCAGAACCGGCTGCCGTCGGGCGTGTAGGGATAGTCGGCGGACACTTTCTCGGAGTAGAAGAGCGAATCGGGCAGCACGATCGAGGAGAACCCGGCCTCCTCGGCGGCGCGGGCCAGCCCGGTCAGCTGGTCGAGCGGGCTCATCGCGATCGACAAGGAGAACTTCATGCCGCGGACTATAACGTGTTCTAGTTTTGTCGGCCACCGCCCGATCGGCGGCGCCGCCGGGAACTCTCCGCGCACGGTCCGCGTTGTCCGTTTCAGAGACGGCTGCCCGGCCGTCGCGTCAGATCGAGACACGGAGTGACCCATGGGCACCGCGATCCTCCTGATCGTGCTGGTCGTCGTCATCGTCGGAGGCGGGTTGTACCTGGCCAGGAAGCAGGCCGCGGCCAAGCAGAGCCAGCTCGAGGACGCCAAGGCCGACGCGCGCCGCCTCGTCGAACGCCTCGGCGGCCAGGTCCTCAACATCACCGGCACCGACACCGCCTCCCAGCAGGCGATGGCCGACGCGAGCGAGCGCTACAACGCCGCCGGTTCGCAGCTGGAGCAGGCCAAGACGGTCGAACAGGCCCGGCTGGTGAAGGAAACCGCCGTCGAAGGCCTGTACTACGTGCGCGCCGCGCGCGTGGCGATGGGCATGGACCCCGGCCCGGCGCTGCCGGACGAGGCCGAACGCGAACGCGCGGGCAAGGTCACCGAACACCGCGAGGTGGACGTCGAGGGCCAGCGCTACGCCGCCTCGCCCGACCCCGGCCAGGACACGCCGTACTACTACCCCGGCGGCCGCGTCGCGGGACGCCCGGTGCCGCAAGGCTGGTACAGCGAGCCGTGGTGGAAGCCCGCGCTCGTGGCGGGCGCGTGGGGCCTCGGCTCGATGTTCCTGTTCAGCGCCATGTTCTCCGGCATGAGCGGCATCGCCAGCGCGTCGGCCTGGGAATCCGGCTACGACGCGGGCCAGGCGGACGCCCTGGACGCCGGCGGCATGGACGGAGCGGACGGCGGCTTCGACGGCGGAGGCTTCGACGGCGGAGGCTTCGACGGAAGCCAGGACTTCGGCGGAGGTTTCGACGGAGGCGGCTTCGACGGCGGCGGGTTTGACGGCGGAGGCTTCGACTTCTGACCGGTGACTCCGGTGAAAGGCCCCGTGGCAGACGTGCCGCGGGGCCTTTGTCGTTCCCGCAGGAGGAAACTGGCCGGATGCCCGACAGCGAACGGAAGAAGCAGTCGAACCTGCACCGGACCACGGTGGACGCCGTGGCGGCCTACCTCGCCGACGAGGACGCGGATACCTACAACCTCACCGACGCCGCCGTCCGCCAGGACGCGTTGCGAGCGGCGCTGTATCTGGTCGCACTGGCTGCGAGAGCGGTCACCGCCCTCGCAGAGGCGACCGGCCGCACACCGCAGGAAGCCCTGCGCTCGATCGAGCGTTGACGAACACTAAGCGGGCAGAAACACGAGAGCTGCTCTCGCTTCGAACCGCCGAACTCACGCAGGCTGACAGGTCGGACACCAATAAAGATTCCGCGCCGCCAATTCCTTCTGCGCCACCGGCGTCCCGCAAATCAAACACGGCATCCCGGCCCGCCGGTACACGTAAACCTCGCCCCCGTGCCGATCCTCGCGGGGAGCGCGTCCCATCGCCGCGGGCAAATGCTCGGGCGCGACCGTGTCGATCCGGCCGACCCGGACCCCGGCGCGCATCAGCGTCACCAGGTCCGCCCACATGTCGTCCCACAGCGCGCGATCCAGCGACCGGCCCGGGATCATCGGCGAAATCCCGTGCCGGAACAGCACTTCCGCGCGATAAACATTCCCGACCCCGGCCAGCACCGCCTGATCCATCAGCAACGCGGCGATCGTCGTCCGTGAGCGCGAAATCCGTTCCCACGCCCGATCCGGCTTCGCGTCGCGGCGCAGCGGGTCCGGGCCGAGGCGGGCCTTGATCGCGTCGACCTGCGCCGGATCCAGCAGTTCGCACCGGGTCGGGCCGCGCAGATCGGTCCAGTGGGTGCGGCCGGCGAGCCGCATCCGCACCTGGCCGACCGGCTCGGTCTCCGGCAGCGGCGCTTCGCCGAAGGTGCCGTACAGACCTAAGTGGACATGGACTGTCCCCGCCGGACCGTAGTCGTGGAACAGATGTTTCCCGTACGCCTCAGCGGAAACGAGCACCTGCCCGTCGAGTTTCTCCGCCTCCGCGGCGAACCGGCCCTGCGGACTGCTGACCGCGACCGGTCCGCCTGCGTAGCGGCGTTTGTGGAGACGGGCCAGCCGATGGAGCGTGTGCCCCTCGGGCATCAGGCCTCCGGCAGGGCGGGCGGGGTGCCGGTGCGCTCGTAGTCGAGCAGCTGCTGCACGCGCCGCGCGTGGCGTTCGGCCGGGTCCACCGGCGTGGCCAGGAACGCCTCGACGATCTCGGTCGCCTGCTCCTCGGTGTGCATCCGGGCGCCGACGCCCAGCACCTGGGCGTGGTTGTGCTGGCGGGTCAGCTGCGCGGTTTCGACGCTCCAGCCGAGCCCGGCGCGGATGCCCGGCACCTTGTTCGCGGCGATCTGCTCGCCGTTGCCGGACCCGCCGATGACGATCCCGAGGCTGCCCTCGTCGGCGGCCACGCGGCGCGCGGTTTCGACGCAGAACGCCGGGTAGTCGTCGGCCGCGTCGTAGACGAACGGACCGATGTCGGTCACCTCGTGCCCCTGTTCGCCGAGGTGGCGGACAAGGTGGTTCTTCAGCTCGAAACCGGCATGGTCGGATCCCAAGTAGACACGCACAGCGGGAGTGTGCCATCTCGCCGCCGACCCGGCATGCTCCGGGGGTGGACATCGCAGCGCAGCACGGCACGGACGTGCGACTCGAATGGGGCGGCGAAGGCGTCGAAATCCTCGGCCCGGAATGCGCCGTGCTGATCGTCGTCGACGTGCTTTCCTTCAGCACCACAACGGATCTCGTCGTCGGCCGCGGCGGCCGCGTGCTTCCGGTGCAGTGGCGCGACGAACGCGGGATCGCCGAGGCGCGCGGAGCGGGAGCGGTGGTCGCGGGCGAAGAGGAATGGACGCTCCGGCCGTCTTCTGTGACGGAGATCCCGTCCGGCACGCTGCTCGCCCTCCCCTCCCCCAATGGTGCGACGCTCTGCGCGGCCGCGGCGAAAACCGGCGCGCACGTATTGGCCGGTTGCCTGCGGAATGCGTCGGCGACCGCGGCGAAAGCCAGGGAAATCGCCGACGGACGGCCGATCGGCGTCATTCCCGCCGGGGAACGCTGGGGCGTTGACATGTTCGGAGAAGGCGCGGAATTCGGTCCGCTGCGGCCGTGCGTCGAGGACCAGCTGGGCGCGGGTGCGATCGTCAGCGCGCTGCCCGGCTCGTGGTCCGCCGAAGCCGCGCTCGCCGCGGCTGCCTACGCGGCCACCGATGTTCCGGCAGCGCTGCGCACCTGCACCTCCGGCCGGGAACTCGCCGCGACCGGCCACGGAAACGACGTCGTTCTCGCCGCGCAGCAGGACGTCAGCGCTAGCGTGGCGAGGCTGTCGCGCGGAATCCTGGAGGGGCAATGAGCTGGACCGAGGTGGCCGACCGGGTTTTCGCCCGCCGGTACAACGAACTGGACCTCACGACCGGCTTGGTGCTCGGCCAGGAGAAGTGCCTGGTGATCGACACCCGCGGCGACGTCGACCAGGGCGCCGAATTCGCCGCCGCGGTCCGCGAGCTGACCGAACTGCCGTGGTCGGTCGTCTACACGCACGCGCATTTCGACCACGCCTTCGGCACCACGCCGTTCCTGCCCTGCGACGTCTGGGCCCACCCCGGCTGTCTGCAGGCCATGCTGAAAAACGGCGAAGCTGACAAGCAAACCTGGGCCGCGCACTACCGCAACGAAGGCAAGCCGGAGATCGCCGACGCCATCGAACGAACCGGACTCATGCCGCCGGACCGTCTGGTACCCGACCGCGCCGAACTCGACCTCGGCGGCCGCACCGTCACGCTCGTGCACCCCGGCGTCGCGCACACTGACCACGACCTGCTGGTGCACGTGCCGGACGTGGATGTCGTCTTCGCCGGAGACGTCGTGGAACACGGCCCGCACGGCTTCACCGCGTACTCGTTCGGCCCGGACGATCAACTCGACGCGTGGGCCGCGGCAATGGACGCGCTGCTCGCGCTCGAACCGCGCGTCGTCGTGCCCGGCCACGGCGACCCGGTGGACGAAGCGTTCGTCCGGACGCATCGCGACGGGTTGCTGCGGCTGCACGAGCTGAAGACCGCCAAGACGCCGATCGAGGAAGCGGTGAAAACCTCGCCGTATCCCGAAGACGTCACCAGGGCCGCGCTGGGGTGCTGATCGCGGAAGAAACGCGACCAGCACCCGCGAACGCGCGTCAGTCGAAGTTCAGGTCCCCGGTCCGGGTGCGCTTGAGCTCGAAGAAGTCCGGGTAGCTCGCCAGCGCGACCGCGCCGTCGAACACCTTCAGCGCGTCCTCGCCGCGCGGGATCGACGACAGCACCGGGCCGAAGAACGCGCTCCCGTTGACGTGGATGGTCGGCGTGCCGACGTCCATGCCGACCGGGTCCATGCCCTCGTGGTGGCTCTTGCGCAGTGCCTCGTCGTATTCGGTCGATTCGCCCGCCTCGGCGAGTTCGGCGGGCGCGCCGATCGCGGCCAGCGCCTCCTTGATGACGAGCTTGCGGTCCTCGTTGTGCTGGTTGTGGTAGCGGGTGCCGAACTCGGTGTAGAAGTCGCGCACGGCTTCCTGCCCCTGGGTCTGCGCCAGCGCGGTCGCGACGCGGACCGGAGCCCAGCCCTCGCTCAGCAGCTCCTTGTACCGCTCGGGCAGGTCTTCGCGGCCTTCGTTCAGCACCGACAGGCTCATCACCCGGAAGGTCAGGTCCAGCTCGCGGTGCTTCTCGACTTCCAGGATCCACCGCGACGAGATCCACGCGAACGGGCAGATCGGGTCGAAGTAGAAGTCCACCGTGGTGGGCTGGGACGAGTCAGTCATTTTTCACGGGCTCCTCGGCGAGGCTGCTCCCCGGCGCGCGCCGGGGACGGGGCCAACCCCCGCACTGCGAGCCAACGCGGCGGCCCCTCCGCATTGTTCCCTGGTCGCCCCTTCCCTGCCCGTCATGATTGGATGCTGAACGTCGTGCCCACCGGATCCGAAGACCAGAGGTGCCCGTGCCCGCCCCCAACCTGACGCGTGACGAAGCCAAGCAGCGCTCCGGCCTGCTGGACGTGTCGTCCTACGACATCGAGCTGGACCTGACCGACGGCAGCGGCCGTCCCGGGGAGAAGACGTTCCGCTCGACCACCACGGTGCGGTTCTCCAGCAGCCGTCCCGGCGAAGCGTCGTGGATCGACCTCGTCGCCGAAGGCGTCCGCTCCGCCGTGCTGAACGGCACTGAGCTCGACGTCAGCGGCTACGCCGAGGAAAAGGGCATCGCGCTGCCCGGCCTTGCCGCGGAGAACGAACTCGTCGTCACCGCGGACTGCCGCTACATGAACACCGGCGAGGGCCTGCACCGGTTCGTCGACCCGGTCGACGACGGCGTCTACCTCTACACCCAGTTCGAGACCGCCGACGCGAAGCGCATGTTCGCCTGCTTCGACCAGCCGGACCTCAAGTCCGTCTACCGGCTCGCGGTGCACGCCCCGCGCGACTGGAAGGTCGTGTCCAACGCGCTCGTCGAAAGCGCCGAGGACACCGAAGACGGCGCGCGCCGCACGCAGTTCGCCGAATCCGAGCGCATTTCCACCTATCTGGTGGCGCTCGTCGCCGGCCCGTACGCGGAGTGGACCGACGAGTTCCGCGACGAGCACCGCACCATCCCGCTCGGCATCTACTGCCGCGCGTCGCTCGCCGAGCACATGGACGCCGAGCGGCTGTTCGTCGAAACCAAACAGGGTTTCGCGTTCTACCACGAGAAATTCGGCACCCCGTACCCGTTCTCCAAGTACGACCAGCTGTTCGTGCCGGAGTTCAACGCGGGCGCGATGGAAAACGCCGGCGCGGTCACCTTCCTCGAGGACTACGTCTTCCGCAGCCGCGTCACCCGCTACGCCTACGAGCGCCGCGCCGAGACGCTGCTGCACGAGATGGCGCACATGTGGTTCGGCGACCTGGTCACCATGCGCTGGTGGGACGACCTGTGGCTGAACGAGTCGTTCGCGACCTTCGCGAGCGTGTTCGCCCAGGCCGAGGCGACCGAGTACAAGAACGCCTGGACCAGCTTCGCGAACATCGAGAAGTCCTGGGCCTACCGCCAGGACCAGCTGCCCTCGACGCACCCGATCGCGGCCGACATCGTCGACCTGCACGCGGTCGAGGTCAACTTCGACGGCATCACCTATGCCAAGGGCGCGAGCGTGCTGAAGCAGCTGGTGTCCTACGTGGGCATCGAGCACTTCCTCGACGGCCTCAAGGTGTACTTCGGCAAGCACGCGTGGGGCAACGCCACGCTCGCCGACCTGCTGGCGGCGCTGGAGGAAGCGTCCGGCCGCGACCTGTCGTGGTGGAGCGCGGAATGGCTGGAGACCACCGGCCTCAACTCGCTCAGCCCGCGCTACGAGATCGCGCCCGACGGCACCTTCGCGTCGTTCGCCGTCGTGCAGACCGGCGCGAAGCCGGGTGCCGGGGAACTGCGTACGCACCGCGTTGCGGTCGGCGTGTACGACGAGGACAGCGACGGCAAGATCGTCCGCACCCGCCGCGTCGAACTGGACGTCACCGGCGAGCGCACCGAGGTCCCGGACCTGGTCGGCCAGGCCGCGGGCAAGCTCGTGCTGGTCAACGACGACGACCTGACCTACTGCCGGATGCGGCTCGACCCTGCGTCGCTGACCACGCTGATCGACCGGATCGGCGACATCACCGAATCGCTGCCGCGCACGCTGTGCTGGTCGGCCGCGTGGGAGATGACGCGCGAGGCCGAACTGAAGGCCCGCGACTTCGTGACGCTCGTGGCGCGCGGGATTCACGCCGAGAGCGAGGTCGGCGTGGTGCAGCGGTTGCTGCTGCAGGCGCAGACGGCGCTCAACTCTTATGCGGACCAGAAGTGGGCCGCGGCGGAGGGGTGGCCCGCCTTCAGCGGCCGGTTGCTGGAGCTGGCCCGGACCGCGGAGGCTGGGTCGGATCATCAGCTGGCGTTTGTGAACTCGCTGGCCGGCGGGGTGTTGAGCGAGGACATTCTCGCGGAAATCGCCGGGTGGCTGGACGGGTCCGCGCCGTTGCCGGGTCTCACTGTCGACACCGATTTGCGGTGGCGGTTGCTGCAGGCGCTGGTGGCGCACGGCAAGGCTGGTGCGGACGAGATCAATGCCGAGCAGGCGCGGGACGACACTGCGGCTGGGCGGCGGCATGCTGAGCGGTCTCGGGCGTTGCAGCCTACTGCTGAGGCTAAGGCGGATACTTGGCAGCGGGCTATTTACGACGACGAGATTCCTAATGCGGTTTCTGACGCGTTGATTTCCGGGTTCTCGCATCCGGGGCAGAAGCATTTGCTCGGGGATTATATTGAGCGGTACTTCGAGGTTATTGACGATGTCTGGGCTCGGCGGTCCAGTGAGCGGGCGCAGCCGACGGCGATTGGGTTGTATCCGTCTTGGGCGGTTGAGCCTGCGACGGTGAATGCTTCGGATGAGTGGCTTGCAGGGGATCATCCGGCGGCGTTGCGGCGGCTTGTTTCCGAGGGGCGTGCTGGGATTGTCCGGGCGTTGGCTGCTCGGGATTTTGACAGTCAGGTCTGACTTCTCGTCGCCTGGCGGCGACATCGGCTTTTGGTTGCGTGGGGCACCCCGAAGCTTGATTGTGCTGACGGTTCGGGGGTGCTTGTCAAGGCGGGAAAGATGCCTTGACAAGCACCCCCGAACCGCAGATGCGCTTCGTATCGGGGTGCGGGGGAGGGGCTGGGCGCCTCGCTCGTTGGGTGCATCAGCTGCGGTAGAGAGGCTGGGTGCCTCGATGGTTGGGTGCGCCGGTGCGGCTGGGTTCGCGGTTTGGGGCTAGTGGCGGTGGGGTTCACGGTGTGCGGCTAGCGCCCCAAAGTGGCATTGGGTGCGTCAGATGCACCCAATGTGGCGTTCGGTGCGTGGGATGCACCCAATGTGGCGTTGGGTGCGTTCCGGCGGCAGGTGCGATTGAGCTCGTGGGGATTGGGGCGTGCGCCCCAAAGTGGCATTGGGTGCGTCTGACGCACCCAATGTGGCGTTCGGTGCGTCCCATGCACCCAATGCGGCATTGGGGCGGCATCCGGCGGCTGGCGAGCTGGGCAGGCGGCCCGTGAAGGGCTCCTTGAGGGAATCCAAGTCCGTGAAGGAGGCCCTCACGCACGGGTGGCGGGTCGTGAGGGGAACCCTGGGGGAATCAGAGTCAATGAGGGTGGCCCTCACGAACGGCGGCACCGCCGGAGGGCAGAACGTAAAAGAGCCGTCCCGCTGAGTGCGGGACGGCTCTGGTGTGGGATGTATCAGTGCTTCGGCGCGGGGCCAGCTTGGTCGCTCAGCATGCGCAGGGCATTGACCAGACCGCCGGTCAGGTCGCCTTCCTTGAAGGACGCCACCATGCTCGCCACGGCCAGGTTCGCGCCTCGGTCGGGGAGGCGGGAGTGGGCGCGCTCGCCGGTGACGATCTCGATCGCGCGCTGGGCGGGGGAAACGCCGAGCAGCACCGCGTTCGTCGGGTCGTCGGTGGCGGCGTGCAGCTTTTCCGCGCCGACCCGGGTGTCTTCGCCCAGGTCGCCCAGGTAGATGCTGAAGTCGAGGCCCGTTTCGCGCGTCGCGAAGGTGAGGGCCTCGTCCAGGCGGGCGAGCTGCTGCACCGTGAACGGGCTCGTCGGGGCTGCGGGCTCGTACATTTTCGCTGCGGACAGCCTGCCGCTGTTGGTGATGACCTCGCCGAAGGCCAGGTCCTTCTCCGCGACCGCGGTCTGGGTCACTTCACCACTTGCCACGAGCGCCTCCTGCGGCCGTCGAAGCGCCCGCGGGCGCCGCATTCACGTCAACCGCCGGGCCGTGGCCGGCTCCTACGCCGTCCGGGTTGGCGGTCCACCACATAGCGGGGTACTCCCACGGCTGCCCCGGCCGGTACCGCGGCGTCCCCGAGAACTTCTTCCGCAAGGTCGCGGCGCCGACCACGAAGTAAATGGCCCCGGGGATGACCGCGTAGACCAGGATCGTCTCGACAACGTTCACGCCGGTGAGCGTATCGGATGCCTCCGACAGCCACCGCGCGACACCGGCGACCGGGGGCGACCGTTCGTCGCCGCCGAGGCGCCGTCCGCCGCTTGGCCCGCGTCCGCTGGAACGTTGGGGCGAAAGGCTGCGGGCCGAAAGATGGCAACTCGCCGTACAGGCGGCCGTACCGGGCGATAGCGGCTTGTCCGAACCTTGAAATCCTCGTAGCTTTTTCACCTGTACGGGCCTTGTGCCCGCCTCCCCAGCCCCAGCCCGTCACGCACCGGTCCCAGGAGGACACCTCATGCAGAGCGTCCAGCCCCCCGCTCAGGCGATCACCGAGACCATTTCGTCACCCAGCGAGACCGGATTCGTGCCCGGAACGCGGGTCACGTCCGGCACCAGGGTTACGCGCGGCACTCGGGTCACCCGCGGAACCCGGGTCACCGCGGGCACTCGCGTGACAATGGGTACCCGGGTCACCATGGGAACTCGAGTCACCAGGGGCACCCGCGTTACGCGCGGGACCCGAGTCACGGCCGGAACTCGCGTCACGATGGGAACCCGCGTTACGCGCGGGACCCGAGTCACGGCCGGCACTCGCGTCACGGCGGGCACCCGCGTCACCTGCGGCACGCGCGTCACGATGGGCACGCGCGTCACCCGCGGCACCCGGGTCACCGCCGGAACCCGCGTCACCATGGGCACGCGCGTCACCCGCGGCACCCGCGTCACGCGCGGCACCCGGGTCACGATGGGCACGCGCGTCACCTGCCAGGCCGACTACAGCCTCGCCGCCTGAGCACCGCCAGCACCGGAACAGGGACGTCGAGCACGGTCCATCGGCTCGCCCCGGCCGCCGCACAGGCAGCCGGGGCGCCGGCGTGTCCGGGAACGGGCGGCTAGGCCGCCGACCCGAGATACGGCCGCCACAGCGGATCGGCCTCTTTGGAATGCGCCAGCAGCCGCCAGTGCGGGCCGTGCGGGGCGCGCGGCACCACGCGCAGCCGCCAGCCGATCTCCGACAGGAGCCGGTCGGCCTTGCGGTGGTTGCACTTCGCGCAGCAGGCGACGCAGTTGGTCCAGCTGTGCGGACCTCCCTTGCTGCGCGGGACGACGTGGTCGATAGTCTCCGCGCGGCCGCCGCAGTAGGCGCAGCGGTGCCGGTCGCGGTGCATCAGCCCGGCCCGGGTGAGCGGCACCTGCGCCCGATACGGCACCCGCACGTACGTGCTGAGCCGGATCACCGAGGGAACGGGCAGCGACACCGTCGCGGCGTGCAGTTCGACGCCGCCCGGATCGCCGTGGACGACCTCCGCCTTGCCGCACATGACGAGCACCACCGCGCGCCGCATGGGCACCGCGGTCAGCGGCTCGAAAGTGGCGTTGAGCAGGAGGACCCGGCGCCGCCCCCACGCCGGGGCGACCGGATCGCGGGCTCTACGCTGTCCGGGCGGACGGGATGCTCCCCCTGGACGGGTCCCCGGCCCGGACGGGACGGAGCCGCCGGATGCGGACCCTCCCGGGCAGGCACGCAGGATCGCCTCCGGCGGCAGCTCGGCCATGGCTTGGCCGGCGCCGCCGAGGGGGACGGGTTGTCGGTCTGGCACTCGACCACCTCCACCGGTGCAGGCATAGTCGACCACACATCAGGGCCCCGGCGCACGCGTGTTCTGTGACGTGTCACATACCCGCGACCCGGCGGCCACTCGCCGGCCGCCTGTGCGCCGCCGGGACAAGCAACGAGAAAGGACTAGCTCAGCCAGTGAATGCCGTGCTCAGCGCTCCGCCCAGCTGCATCTCCGAGACCGGGTCGTGGTGCGCCCAGGTCTATTCGGTCACGCACAACGAGTGGCTCGCCGCGTCGGCGGGCTGGCTCGTCACCAAGCCGCTGAAGATCATCATGATCCTCGTCATCGCGTTCGTGGTGCGCTATCTCACCAAGCGGCTGATCGAACGGGTCACCACGCTCCCGGCCTCGGGCAGCAACGGCAAGATCCCGTCGCTGTTGAGACCGCTGCGCGAACGGGCGCCGGAGATGCTCGGCACCGCCGTGGTGGAACGCCGCAGGCAGCGCGCCAAGACCATCGGCTCGGTGCTGAAGTCGATGGCGACGTTCCTGATCTACGGCCTCGCGTTCATCCTCGTGCTGGGCGAACTGGGCATCGACCTGGCCCCGATCATCGCCTCGGCCGGCATCGTCGGCGTCGCGCTCGGGTTCGGCGCGCAGAACCTGGTCAAGGACTTCCTTTCCGGGATGTTCATGATGATCGAGGACCAGTACGGCGTCGGCGACGTCGTGGACATCGGCGAGGCGACCGGGACCGTCGAGGCGGTCGGCCTGCGCATCACCACGCTGCGCGACCTGAAGGGCACCGTCTGGTACGTCCGCAACGGCGAGGTGCTGCGCGTCGGCAACTCGAGCCAGGGCTTCGCCTACGCCGTGGTGGACGTCCCGCTGAGCTACTCCGCGGACGTCGACAAGGCCACCGAGGTGCTCAGCGGCGCCGCCACGAAGGCGGTCGAATCCGACGCGCTCTCGGCGAACGTGCTCGAGCCGCCGGAGATGCTCGGCGTCGAACAGGTCACGCCCGAGGGAATCGTGTTGCGCCTGACGGTCAAGGTGCGACCGGGCAAGCAGTGGGCGGTGCAGCGGAAGCTGCGCGGGCAGTTGCTCGGCGCGCTGGAGGAGGCTGGTTTCGAACCGCCGCTCGGCCGGTTGCTGTCGTCCATGCAGGACAAGCAGTCGGGCGCGCCGCGCAGCTGAGGCAGGGCAAGATGGAGGTGTGTCGACTGTGAGCGAGCCGGAACCGGCGAACCTGTACGAGGCGGTGGGCGGCGAACCGACCTTCCGCCGGATCATCAAGCGGTTCTACGAGGAAGTGGCCCGCGACGAGGTGCTGCGCCCGCTCTACCCGGAGGAGGACCTCGGCCCGGCGGAGGAGCGGTTCCGGCTGTTCCTCATCCAGTACTGGGGCGGTCCGCACACCTACTCCGACCAGCGAGGCCACCCGCGGCTGCGGATGCGGCACGCGCCGTTCAAGATCGGCCCGATCGAGCGCGACGCGTGGCTGCGCTGCATCCGGATCGCGATCGACGAGGAGAACCTGCCCGAGCCGTACCTCAGCCAGCTGTGGGCGTACCTGGAAATGGCCGCGCACAGCATGATGAACAGCTTCGTCTGATGAGACGCAAGGTCGCGGGACGGCGGCCGGACCGCCTTCCGCGGCCGTCGTGGTGGTCGGACGCGGTGTTCTACGAGATCTACGTGCGGTCGTTCGCCGATTCGGGCGAGGACGGCATCGGCGATCTCGAGGGCATCCGCAGCAAGCTCGGCTACCTGGAGCTGCTGGGCGTCGACGCGCTGTGGCTGACGCCGTTCTACCCCTCGCCGATGGCCGACCACGGCTACGACGTCGCGGACCCGCGCGGCGTCGACCCGATGTTCGGCACCCTCGGCGACTTCGACGTGCTGCTCACCGAGGCGCACCGGCGCGGCATCCGGGTCACCGTGGACGTCGTGCCGAACCACACGAGCAACCGGCACGCCTGGTTCAAGTCCGCGCTGGCCGCCGGGCCGGGCAGCCCGGAGCGGGAGCGCTACCACTTCCGCGACGGCCGCGGTCCCGGCGGCGCGGAGCCGCCCAACAACTGGATCAGCGTGTTCGGCGGCCCGGCGTGGACGCGGGTGCCGGACGG
This sequence comes from Amycolatopsis sp. Poz14, assembly GCF_006704225.1. Lineage (NCBI taxonomy): Bacteria > Bacillati > Actinomycetota > Actinomycetes > Pseudonocardiales > Pseudonocardiaceae > Amycolatopsis > Amycolatopsis sp. Poz14. Next base: position 3,583,821 of record NZ_JACLHD010000001.1, on the reverse strand, counting down.
GCAGTGGTACCTGCACCTGTTCGCGCCGCAGCAGCCGGACCTGAACTGGGCCAATCCGGACGTCCGCGCCGATCTGGAGCGCACCCTGCGGTTCTGGCTCGACCGGGGCGTGGACGGCTTCCGGATCGACGTCGCGCACGGGATGGCCAAACCCGCCGGGCTGCCCGACATGGACCCGGACACGCCCGCGCACGGCGGCGGCGTGCTGGGCGACCCGCGCTTCGACGACGACGGCGTGCACGAGGTGCACCAGCTGATCCGCAAGGTGCTCGACGAGTACCCGGACGCGATGGCGGTCGGCGAGATCTGGGTGCAGGACGAGGAGCGGCTGGCCCGCTACCTGCGGCCGGACGAACTTCACCTGGCGTTCAACTTCCGCCTGGTGCTCACCCATTTCGACGCGGACGCCGTGCGCACGTCGATCGAGCGCTCGCTGGCGGTGCCGCGTTCGGCGGGCGCACCGGCGACCTGGACGCTGTCCAACCACGACGTCTGGCGCGCGGCCAGCCGTTACGGAGGCGGCGCGGCCGGGGTCCGCCGGGCGCGCGCGATGGCGCTGGTGGAACTCGCCCTGCCCGGTGCGGTCTACCTGTACCAGGGCGAAGAGCTGGGCCTGCCGAACGCCGACCTGCCGCTGGAGGCGATGACCGACCCGCGCGCCCGCTCACAGGGCCCGGAATTCAGCCGCGACGGCGAACGCGTGCCGCTGCCGTGGGAGGGCACGCTCCCGCCGTACGGGTTCTCGCGCACCGCGCAGACCTGGCTGCCGATGCCCGCGGACTGGGCGTCGCTGACCGTGGAACGGCAGCTCGAGGATCCGGAATCGACGCTGTCGCTGTACCGGCGCGCGGTGGAGCTGCGGAAACATCACCCGGCGTTCCGCGGCGGCGACGAACTGCAGTGGTTCGGCGCGCCTGCGGGCTGTTTCGCGTTCCGCCGCGGGCGGGGCGGGCTGATCTGCGCGCTGAACACCTCGGCCAGCTCGATCGCCCTGCCGCCGGGAGAGGTGCTGCTCACCAGCAGCCCGCTGATCGACGGCAGACTCGCCCCGGATTCAGCCGCCTGGCTCGGATAGCCCAAGCCCGGCGGCCGCCCCGGTCAGGTCAGACGCGAGCACCCGCCTCCAGACCGAGCATCGCGAGCAATCCCCGCAGGTCATCGACATCGTGCGCGTGCCCCGCGACGGTGCGGGCGGCGTGCTCCTGCTGGACGCGCAGGTCCTGTTCGGCGGACACCCGGGCACGGGCGAATTCACTGGTTTCGGCGGACAGCGGACGTCGTTCCGAGCGCATGTCGCTCCTCGTCGAGGTGGAAGGGGCCACCGGCGGCACCGCGGGGGCGGGCCCGCCGGGGACGACGCCGGCTCGAACGCCGGCGCACGATGAGACTTCTCGACGGTGCTGACGCTACTCCCCGCCTCCGACCTGCCCGCGAGCCGTCCCCGCCGCGCGCGTCGCGACGTCCACAGTGGACCCTTCGGGCGACGGCCCTGGTGAGACCGGCCCGGGCGTGCTTTACTGAAGACGGTCGTGTTTTGTGTTCGTGCGGTGGGTACGTCCCGCAGCCACGCTCGCAAGATGTAGCGGGCGTGGTGTTTCTCTTTTCGGAAGGCACACCGTCGGTTGCCAGGCCCGGATGCCGAGGTGGCATCTGTTGTGAGTCCGATGGAGATCGTTTTTATGACGCAAGGCACCGTGAAGTGGTTCAACGCCGAAAAGGGCTTCGGGTTCATCAGCCCGGACGACGGCAGCGCCGACGTCTTCGTGCACTACTCCGAGATCCAGGGCAACGGGTTCCGCAGCCTTGAGGAGAACGCGCGCGTGGAGTTCGAGGTCGGCCAGGGCCAGAAGGGCCCGCAGGCCACTGGCGTTCGCGCCATCTGAGTTTCCCCGGTGTTTCCCCTGGTGCGGAAGGCTTTCCGCACCAGGGGACCCGCGCCGAAGCGGACTTTTCCGCCCACGGCAGCCGAAACAGCTCGGCACCCCGGTGCGGCCCGGTGAGTTTTCCCGGCCGCACAAGGTCTTCCGCGTTCCGGGAACCCGGACGCGAGATCACCCGTTGACCAGGGCAGGTCGCGACTGGCCTTACGGCCCTCCCCTGCCTGGCCAGTACGCAACGCACGGCGCACCCCCGAGGCGGCCCCCTTCCGCCTGGTCCGCGCCGCGGCATCGGCCTCGGCCCCGCAGAGCGCGGCGGCCGGACCAGCTCGAGTAGGAGCGTTACCCATCGACACCCAGAGCACCCTCCAGCGCCCCCCGAAATCACCGCAGCCCATGCTCGCCGGCCAAAAATCCGGCACCGAGGCTTTCCTGGTGAAGCTCTTCGCCGTCATCCCCCTCCTCGCCGTCGCCGTCGCGGTGCCGCTGGCCTGGGGCTGGGGGCTGAGCTGGCTCGACATCGGCCTCGCCGCCGCGTTCTACTGCGTCAGCGGCCTCGGCATCACCGTCGGCTTCCACCGGTACTTCACCCACGGCGCGTTCCGCGCCCGCCGCGGGCTGCGGATCGCGCTCGCCGTCGCGGGCAGCATGGCCATGCAGGGACCGGTGATCGACTGGGTCGCCGACCACCGCCGCCACCACGCCTACTCCGACCGCGACGGCGACCCGCATTCGCCGTGGCGCTTCGGCACGTCGCCCGCCGCGCTCGCGAAGGGCTTCTGGCACGCGCACATGGGCTGGCTGTTCGGCCGCGACCGGACCAACCCGCGCCGGTTCGCCCCCGACCTGCTCGACGACGCCGACCTGAAGCGGATCGACCGGCTCTTCCCGGTGCTGACCGTCGCGACGCTGCTGGGGCCCGCGCTGCTGGGCGGGCTCATCACGATGACCTGGTGGGGCGCGCTCACCGCGTTCTTCTGGGCCGGGCTGGTCCGGGTCGCCGCGCTGCACCACGTGACCTGGTCGGTCAACTCGCTGTGCCACCTGATCGGCGAGCGCCCGTTCGAGGCGCGCGACCGGTCGGCGAACTTCTGGCCGCTGGCGATCGCGTCCTTCGGCGAGTCCTGGCACAACTCCCACCACGCCGACCCGACCGGGGCCCGGCACGGCGTCGGCCGCGGCCAGCTCGACATCTCCGCGCGGCTGATCTGGATGTTCGAGAAGTTCCGCTGGGCCTCGCACGTGCGCTGGCCCCGGCCCGAACGCCTCGCCCGCAAGCTCAAGGCCGCCTGAGCGTCCCGTCTCTTGTGGTCCGTGAGGGGAACCCGGACGGATCCGATTCCCTCACGGACCGCTGATCTCGCGTCGCGGGCCAGTCAGGACCTGCGGACTCGCTCTTCGAGCCGGGTCCGCAGGTCGCCGTGGCTGGACACCGCCAGCACCGGTCCCGGCTTCCCGGCCGTTTCGGCCGAGCTCACGACCTCCGCGACGAACCGCCGCACCCGTTCCGGCGCGGGCGTGACGTCGCCGCCCAGCTGGGCCACCGGCTGCGGGGATTCGGCGGGCGTCGTCTCCACCGCCACCGACCAGCCCTGCCGCATGGTCCACAACAGCATCAGATCCCGGCCGGGGAAACGCGGGGACCGGCCGCTCAGCGCGACGTACGCGGTGATCGTGTCGGTGACCTCGCACGACGTGCACTCCACCGACACTCCGACCGCGGCGGCGACCTCGCGCACGTACGCGGCCAGCGCCTGCCGCAGGACCTGCGGATCGTCGGCGGTGGGCAGGGACATCGGGCGTTCCGGACCGGACAGGAGCATGGGTCTCCTCTTCCGCCGCCGCTTCCGCTTCGCGCAGCAAGCGAACCGGGGTTTCGCCTCGCGCGAAGGCCGGCGGTCGCGATGATCGGGGTCGCACCGGATCGGGCATCCGGCAGCTGGACCGGACTCCGACTCTACCCGCTGGGACAAGCCCGCAGCCGAGATCAACCCGTCTGGCCGCCGCGGAAATCGCTCGATCGGCCGCGTCCGCAGGCGAAATCCTTGCTCGACGTGGCGATCCGCCCGGCACACTGTCCACTGAGGACAGCCGGGTTCAGCCCGATTGGCCGCCGAAATCGCCGCCGTCGGCCGACTCCGCGATCGACGTCGCCACCCACGCGGCGAACAACCCCGCCTGGACGTACGGCGCGGCCTCGCCGACCGCGCGCACCACCGACCGCGCACGCCCTGGCGCGGGTTCGGCTTCCGGCGCGGGATCGGCGTCCGCGGGCCGGTCGGTGCGCCACGGCGTCTCCTCGGGCCGGACCTCGGCGAGGAAGTCCGCGGTCGGGTCGCCGTCCGGTTCGGTCATGCGGTTCACGATGACATCGCCGGACGGCTCCCGCCAGCAGAATCGTCAGAACAGCAGCGGCAGCAACGCTTGGCGCCGCTTCAGCACCGCACCGTAACGGGCGTCGAGGCGCAGCCACGAATCAGTCGCGGTCACCCGAACCACGTCGCCGTCGATCGACGAATCGAACAGCCCCATCCCGGACAGCGCGAACAGGCACCGCATCTGGACCTTGACCTCGAGGTCTCCCCCGGTGACGGTCAGCACCGCCTGGTCCATCAGCGAGGCGGGCGGCGTGCCGTGCGGCCCGGCGTTGTCGCGCGCGAGCGCGACGCCGCGGTCGGCCAGGTCCGACACCACGTCGACCGGCAGCTCGTCGACCTTCTGCCACCGGTCGGACACCGGCAGTTCGGCGTGCCACAGCAGGTCGCGCGCCGGGCCCGGGTCCATCACCTCGCCGCCCGCGACGGCGAGCGCCGCGAGCAGTTCGTTGCCGGACACCGTGACGTCCGCGGGCGTCACCGTCCCCGCCACCGCGCGGGTCGCGAGGACCTCGAACGGCGTGGCCGTCCACGCCTCGACGACGTCGTCGCCCCGGCGGCGCAGCCGGACGGCGGTCGTGCCGTCCAGCCGCACCGCGCGGGCCACGAACGCGCTGAGCGTCTCCCGGTCGCCCGGATCGGGAATCCGCAGCTCAGGCATCGGCCAGCACCCGCTTGAGGAATTCGGATTCCTCGTCGCTGAGCCGGCGCGGCCGGAGGTTGGCCGTGTCGTACGGGGCCAGCACGGTCTCGGCGGTGACCGCGACCGGATCGGTCGCGTCCGGACCGGTCCGCACGACGTACCCGAGCGTCACCGTCGAGGCCTTCAGCTCGGTGAGCGTGATCTCCACGCGCACCGAGCGGCCGGGCGCCGCGACGATCGGCGCGCGGTAATGCACCCCGAGCTTCACGACCACGACGCCCTTCGGCAGTTCGGTGAGCCCCGCGCGCTCGGCTTCGCCGAACAGCACGGGCACCCGGGCCTCTTCGAGCAGCGTCACCACGTTCGCGTGGTTGACGTGCCCGTACACGTCCATGTCCGACCATCGCGGCTGGACGTGGGAAACGAATGTCACCGCACCGTGCTCCGGATCTGGCGCGCGGCCACGGACAGCGTCGCGAGGTCGAGCCGCCCGGAACGGGTGATCTCGTCCAGCGCCACGCGCGCCCGCGAAAGCCGCGACGCGTTGGCCTTCTCCCATTGCTCGATCTGCTCGTCGACGGACAGGTCCTGGTCGCTGTGCCGCAGTGCGTCGAGTGCGATCGCGCGCAGGGAACCGTACACGTCGTCGCGCAGCGAGAGCCGGGCGAGGGCGTGCCAGCGGTTGCCGCGTTCCAGCGCGCTGATCTCGGTGAGCATCTTGTCGATGTCCAGGTGGTCCGACAGCGCGTAGTACAGCTCGGCGGTGTCCGCCGGGGTGTGCGTCGCGTCGAGCCCGACCTGCTGCTCGGCCAGCTCCGCCACCTCGACCACGTCGAGCAGGCCGTAGCTGTGCAGCAGCAGCGCCACCCGGCGGGCGAGATCGGCGGGCACGCCCTGGTCGACCAGCGCGGCCGCGTCCTGCTCCACCGACTCCAGCTCGCGTCCGCGCAGCAGCTCGCCGAGCTTCGGGCCGAGTTCTGCGAGCACCGGGCCGAACCGGTTGATCTCGGCCAGCGGCGCGAGCGGCTGCGGGCGGTTGGTGAGGAACCAGCGCGCGGCCCGGTCGAGCAGCCGCCGCGTCTCCAGCACCATCCCGTCCGCGACTTCGGTCGGCACCACGTTGTCCAGCGCGTCGATCTCGGCCCACAGCTTCGGCAGGTCGTAGACGTGCGTGACCACCGCGTACGCGCGCACCGCGTCGGTGGCGGTCGCGTTCATCTCCTCCATCAGGCGGTAGACGAACGAGATGCCGCCGCCGTCGACCAGCTCGTTGGTGATGAGCGTGGTGATGATCTGGCGGCGCAGCGGGTGCTGCGCGATCGCCGCGGCGAACCGCTCCCGCAGCGGGGCCGGGAAGTACTCCGGCAGCCTGCGGGTGAACACCTCGGACTCGGGCAGGTCGGAGGCGAGCAGCTCGTCCTTGAGGTCGAGCTTCACGTGCGCGAGCAGCGTCGCCAGCTCCGGCGAGGTCAGGCCCTCGCCCGCCTTCTCCAGCGCGCGGAACTGCGACGGGGTCGGCAGCGCCTCCAGCTTGCGGTCGAACGCGCCCTTCGCGACCAGCGCGGACACCTGCCGCGCGTGCACCGACACCATCGGCCCGGCGTGCGCCCGGCTGACGCCGAGCACCGCGTTCTGCCGGTAGTTGTCCGCGAGCACGAGCGAGCCGACCTCGTCGGTCATCTCGCCGAGCAGCTCGTTGCGCCGCGCGTGCTCCAGCTCGCCGCCGGCCACCAGGTGGTCCAGCAGGATCTTGATGTTGACTTCGTGGTCGGAGCAGTCGACGCCGGCCGAGTTGTCGAGCGCGTCGGTGTTGATCTTGCCGCCGGTGCGGGCGAATTCGATGCGGCCGAGCTGGGTCAGGCCCAGGTTGCCGCCCTCGCCGACGACCTTCACGCGCAGCTGGTTGCCGTTGACGCGGATCGCGTCGTTGGCCTTGTCGCCCGCCGCGGCCTGGCTTTCGCTCTCGGCCTTGACGTAGGTGCCGATGCCGCCGTTCCACAGCAGTTCGACCGGGGCCAGCAGGATCGCCTGGATCAGGTCCATCGGCGCGAGCTTCGTGACGCCCTCGTCGAGGCCGAGCGCCTCGCGGACCTGCGGGGTGATCGGGATGGTCTTGGCCGACCGGGGGTAGATCCCGCCGCCCTCGCTGATCAGCGAACGGTCGTAGTCGTCCCAGGAACTGCGCGGCAGGTCGAACAGCCGCCGCCGCTCCGCGTACGACGACGCGGCGTCCGGGTTCGGGTCGAGGAAGACGTGCATGTGGTTGAACGCCGCGACCAGCCGGATGTGCTCGGACAGCAGCATCCCGTTGCCGAAGACGTCGCCCATCATGTCGCCGATGCCGACGACCGTGAAGTCCTCGGTCTGGGTGTCCTTGCCCAGCTCGCGGAAGTGCCGCTTCACGCTTTCCCACGCGCCCTTGGCGGTGATGCCCATGGCCTTGTGGTCGTAGCCGACCGAACCGCCGGAGGCGAACGCGTCGCCGAGCCAGAAGCCGTACTGCGCCGAGACTTCGTTGGCGATGTCGGAGAACTTCGCGGTGCCCTTGTCCGCCGCGACGACCAGGTAGCTGTCGTCGGCGTCGTGGCGCACCACGTTCGGCGCGGGCACGGTCTCGCCCTCGACGCGGTTGTCGGTGAGGTCCAGCAGGCCGGAGATGAACATCCGGTAGCAGGAAATGCCCTCGGCGAGCTGGGCGTCGCGGTCGACCCCGGCGTCGCCGGTGGGCCGCGGCGGGCGCTTCACCACGAAGCCGCCCTTCGCGCCGACCGGCACGATCACCGCGTTCTTCACCGCCTGTGCCTTGACCAGGCCCAGGATCTCGGTGCGGAAGTCCTCCTGCCGGTCCGACCAGCGCAGGCCGCCGCGGGCGACCTCGCCGAACCGCAGGTGCACGCCCTCGACGCGCGGCGAGTACACGAAGATCTCGTACTTCGGGTGCGGCTCGGGCAGCTCCGGCACGCCGCTCGGGTCGAGCTTGAGCGCCAGGTACGGCCGCGGGTTCCCGTCGGCGTCGCGCACGTGGTAGTTCGTGCGCAGGGTCGCGTTGATGACCGCGAGCATCCGGCGCAGGATCCGGTCCTCGTCGAGGCTCGTGACCTCGTCGACCATCGAGGAGATCTCGGCGGTCAGCGATTCCTCGTGCGTCTTCCGGTCCACATCGGACAGTTGCGGGTCGCAGCGGGTTTCGAAGAGCCGCACCAGTTTCGTCGCGACCTCGGTGTGCTTGACGACCGTGTTCTGGATGTAGGACTGGGAGAACGGGCTGCGCGCCTGCTGCAGGTAACGCGAGTACGCCCGCAGCACCGCGGCCTGGCGCCAGGTGAGCCCGGCGCGCAGGACGAGCCCGTTGAGGCCGTCGACCTCGGCGTCGCCGCGCCACGCCGCGTGGAACGCGTCCTGGAACCGCTCGCGCACCTCGACCGCCGCCGCCTCGTCGGCTTCTTCGAGGCCCTTCTTGTCGACGCGCAGGCCGAAGTCGTAGATCCAGCTGGCCCCGCCGTCCTCGCGGAACAGCTCGTACGGCCGCTCGTCCACCACCTCGACGCCCATCGCCTGCAGCACCGGCAGCACCTTGGACAAGGTGACGCCCTCGCCGCGCAGGTAGAGCTTGAACCGCCGCTCGCCGGGTTCGGCGTCGGCGGGCAGGTAGAACGACAGCGCGAGGTCGCCCTCGTCCGCGAGGGTGTCGAGCTTGGCCAGGTCGGCCAGCGCGTCCTCGGCGGTGAAGTCTTCCTTGTACGCCTCGGGGAACACCGCGCCGAAGCGCTGGCCCCGGTCGACCGCGGACTCCTCGCCCATCATCCCGATCGGGCCGCCGTCGCCGACGCGCTCGCGCCGTTCGGCGATGATCGCCTCGACCAGCCGGTCGTCCCAGCTGCGGACAACGGTGTTCAGGCGTTCCTGGATCCGCAGCGTGTCCGGTTCGAGGGCGTTCGACGGGTCGGTGTGCACCATGAAGTGCACCTGCGCCAGCAGCGTTTCGCCGACGCGCGCGCTGTACTCCAGCTGCGTGCCTTCGAGTTCTTCCAGCAGCACTTCCTGCATCGCCAGCCGCGAGCGCGTGGTGTAGCGGTCGCGCGGGAGGTAGACGAGGCAGGAGTAGAAGCGGCCGTACGGGTCGCGGCGCAGGAACAGCCGCAGCCGGCGGCGGTCGGACAGGGTGATCGCGCCGGTGGTGGTGTAGAAGAGCGAATCGGTGTCCGCGGAGAACAGGTCCGCGCGCGGCCAGTTCTGCAGGACCTCCAGCATCCGCTGGCCGGAGAACGACTCCATCGGGAACCCGGCGCGGTGGATCACCTCGCGCACGCGCTGGCCGACCACCGGGATGTCGAGCACGTTCTCGTGCAGCGCGGTGGTGGTGAACATGCCGAGGAAGCGGTGCTCGCCGGAGACCTTGCCGTGCTCGTCGAACGTCTTCACGCCGACGTAATACGGATAAACCGGACGGTGCACCGTGCTCGGCGCGCTGGCCTGGGTGAGCACGAGCAGCGACGGCGCGAGCGCGTCGACCGAGCTGTCCGGGCCCGCGGTGAGGCTGCGCGCGGCGAGGCTGTCCTGGCGCAGCACGCCCAGCCCGGACGCGAGAACCGCGCGCAGGGCGGGCTCGTCGCTGTCCGGCTGCGGGCTGTCGACCAGCTCGTACTTGCGGTAGCCGAGGAAGGTGAAGTGGCCGTCGGCGAGCCAGCGCAGCAGGCGCGCGCCCTCGGTGACCTCGTCGTCGCTGGGCAGCTTCGGCGGGTGCTGCTCCAGCGTTTCCGCGAGCGAGCAGGCCGTCTGCGCCATCTTCTCGGCGTCCTCGACGACCTCGCGCACGTCGCCGAGCACCGACGTCAGCCGGTTGTCCAGCTCGCGCGCCCGCTGCGGGTCGGTGACGAGGTCGATCTCCACCAGCATCCACGATTCCGCGGACGCGCCAGCCGGCGGATCGGCCGGGTCGGCGTCGAGGTGCAGGCCCTCCAGCTCGCCGGTCAGGCCGCGGCTCACCACGACGATCGGGTGCACGATGCGCTGCACCTGCACGCCGTCGCGGGCGAACTCCGCGGTGACGCTGTCCACGAGGTAGGGCATGTCGTCGGTGACGACCTGCACGACGGTCGCGTCGCGCGTCCAGCCGTCCTCGGCGGTGGTCGGGTTCAGCAGCCGGACCGCCGGGCGCCCGGGCATGCGCTGTTTCGCCAGCTGCAGGTGCGAACGCACCGCGCCGACGAGCGCTACCGGATCGTCGCCGACGATCTCGTCGGCCGGGATGTGCCGGTAGTACAAGCGGATCAGGTCCGCGATCTCCGGCGCCTGCGCCGCGGCGGTGTCGATCAGCTCGTCCCGGATCTGCTCCGGGCTGGCTGTCGTGCGGCGGGCGGCGCCGGCTTCGGTGCCGACATCGGGCGGGGACGAAACTCCCGTCGAGCTCATTGAGCAACTCTCCAGTATGCGAGACCGAGATGCGTCCGTCACCACAACGTGCCGGACATCCCTCACCCTAATCCGCCCGGAGACGCCCCTGTGCGCGGCGGGGAAAGACTTAAGGTTCGTTTCAGGGGTCCCCGGCGCCGCGCTCGCGCGGGATCGGTTCAGCTACCGGCGGGTTCGGCACGGGCGGTTTCCGGCAAAAGGCTTGGCACGAGGCCGGAGCGCCGGTTTCGCGGCCGCGGCGGCCGCTTCGGGATCGGTTCAGTGCCCGTATCGCCCGCGGCGGGAACGGAAAAGGTTGCGTCCCTCCCCTGCGAGAATTCCCACCCGTACGGGCTAATTCTTCCGTTGCTGCGGAGGGAGCCGGGGTTTCAGGATGAGGCGCCCGCGAGGTGTCCGCAGATCGGCGGGCCGGGCGGCTTGTGCTGCTTCGTCGCGGCGTGTTCAACCAGTGAGTGGGAAAATCGCTTGGCGCAGCGCGGAAAACGGGACGATCTTCCGGTCCGGCGCGGAGTGGTGCCGCCGAGGTACGTGAGGGTGGCCCTCACGTACCTCTCGATGCCGGAGCCGCGGGATTCTCCGCGTCGGCGAGGTTTTCCGCCAGCAGGCTGCCCTCCCGCAGTGGTCCGTGAAGGACTCCTTGGGGGAATCTGATTCCCTCAAGGAGTCCTTCACGGACCACTCGAGGTCGCGTCCGCGTGAATCGCTGTCCCGCTGCGGAATCTGCCCGGCCGGGCCAGCGTTTCCCGTGCGGTGCAAGAACTTTCCGGCGCGCGTCAGTCGCCGTTGTTGCGGTGGCGGTCCGCGGTCGCGCGGCCGTTGATCGGGTTCGGCTCGTCGTTCGGGCCGAGGCGTTTCACCAGCGCGGCCGCGCTCGCGGTGCCCGCCTGGTGCTCGGCGAGGGCGCGGGCGAGCAGTTCGGCGAGTCCGGCGTCCGGCGGCGGTTCGTCCTCCGCGATGGCTCGCGCGTAGCCCTCCGGGAACGGCTGCTCCGACGGCGTCCACGCGTCGATGTCGGACAGCGGGTCCAGCGCCGGCGGCATCCGCAGCCGCGGCAGCCAGGGCTCCTCGGCAGGCTCCGGCTCCTCCGGCCGCGGCGCGGGGGCCAGCTCCGGCTTGTCCTTCGCCGCGGTGTCCGGTTCCGCCGCGGCGGATTCGGGACGTCCGGGCTCGTCGGCCCGGCGCCGTCCGCCGCCACCGCCGCTCGCGGTGATGCCCAGCCGGTCCAGCACGGACTTCGCGGCGACCGAGCCGTGTTCGGCGTCGTGCCGGGTCTTGCGGCCTCGGGTGTCGCGGCGGGCCGCTTCCTCCTTGGCCCACTCGGCGCTTTCCCACAACGGCGCGGCGGGCTCGTCCGCGGGAGCCGGGGCGAGCGGTAGCTCCGGCAGGATGTCCGACAGATCCGGCATCCGCAGCGAGAACCGCGGCGCCTCCTCGGCCGGAGCCTGCGCTTCCGCCGCGCGCCGAGGAGTCTCGGGCCGCGTTTCAGCAGCCGCCCGCACCGGCTCCTCGGACTTCGTCTTCTCTTCCCGACGAGCGGGCGCGTCCTCCGCCGACCGACGCGCGGCAGGCGGCTTCTCCGGCCAGCGCACCGCGGTCTCCTCGGCAGGCTGCGCCGTCTCCGCCCGGCGACGACCCGACGCGGCCTCAGCGACCTCGGCAGCCCGTGCCCCAGCGCTCTCCGCCGCGCTCTCGGCGACCTGCGCCGGACGTCCCGACGCCGCTCGCGAAGCCTCCGTCCGGCCGACCGGCTCCGCAGCCGCCCGCTTCCGCGGCGCGGGCGCGTCGGCGCTCTTCCGCCCGAACGGCCGCGCCCATCCCGGCAGCACCGGCGACTTGCGGTCCTCGGCCCGCCGCCGTCCGCCGGTCCGCGGAGCCTCCTCGGCCTCTTCCCGGATCGCCGGGAGCACCGAGGTCTGCTCGACCTCCGTCTCCGCCGCGGCCCGCCGGAACGACCACGCCGGCTTCTTCTCCCCCGCCTCGACCCACGCCGCGGCCGAAACCGGTGCCACAGGAACCTCGACCTGCGCGGGAACGACCGGCAGCGGAGCCGCGACCGGGTCCGGCCGCTCGGCGGGGACGTCTCGGATCGCCGGCATCACCGAGGTCTCCTCGGCCGCGACCCTCGGCTCGACCTCCATCGACACCGGGCGGCCGTCGCGCGGGGCGGACGCGGCGAGGACGTCGTCGAGGTCCATCGACGCGACCGACTCGGCGCCCAGCTCGCCCGCGATCAGCCCGCACGCCTGGCGCCGGGCCCGCGCGTGCACGTGTTCCGCGGCCCGCGCGCGGTGCAGGCATCCGATCGCCTCTTCCGCGCTGCCGAACCGTTCCTCGATCTGCGCCAGCTCCAGCCACAGCCGCGCGGTGACCGCCGCGAGCCCGTGCCGGTCGGTGGCCGCGACGGCCTCCCCCACCAGCTCGGCAGCGGCGTCACCGGCGCCGGAAGGCAGGTGAATGCGCGTCGCCACCGCCAGCCGCAGCCACGCCGCGGGCGCGACCCCGGCGGCCCGGACCGGCTCCCGCAGCACGGGTTCGGCGATGTCGTAAGCCATGTCCGCGTCGCCGCGGTCGAGCAGCGTGCTGACCAGCTGCAGCACGAGCCGGATCCGGACGAGACCGCCGTCGTCGCCGGGCCGGTCCATCTTCTCCAGGAACCCGAGCCCGGTCCGCGCGGCGTCCGCGGCCGCGGTGAGGTCGCCGTGCCGGCGCCGGTGCGCCGCGGTCCCGTTGCGCAGCAACGCCCGCATCAGCAGCCGGTCGTCCGCGTCGAGCGAATCGTCGGCCACCAGCAGCCGGTCCGCCTCGACGAGCACGCGGTCCAGTTCCGCCTTCCGGCCGAACGGGGCGAGGCACCCGACGAGATGGCACAGCGCTTCCGCGCGCAGCGACGGCGGCACGTCCTCGGACAGCACCGGCCGCAGCGCGGCCAGCCCCATCAGCGGAACGCCGAGGCTGCGCGAGCACACCGCGAGGTCGACGCGCAGCCGCGCCGCCGTCGTGGCGTACCCGGCGTGCTCGGCCGCGCGCAAAGCCGCGACCGCGCGGCCGACCGTGGACGTCCGCGCCCCGGTCCGCACGCGAGCGGACACCACGAGCGCTTCCGCCCGGATCCAGTGCCCGTCCGCGCCCGCCGCCTCCGCGAGCGCGGCCGAGCGTTCGCCGAGGACCAGCGAAAGCTCGGGCGCCCGGAAGCGGAGCGATTCCGCCCGGTCGATGAGCCGACCGAGGTCGGCGAGGGTCCCGCCACTGGCAACGGCGGGCCGCCCGTCCGCGGTCGCGGACGGGCTGGGCCGGTTGTGCCTGCTGGTTTCCACTCGGGACCCCCGCGCCGGTCAGTCGCGCTTCAACTTGCGGTGGGTGACCCGGTGCGGACGAGCCGCTTCGGCGCCGAGGCGCTCGACCTTGTTCTTCTCGTAGCCCTCGAAGTTGCCCTCGAACCAGAACCACTTCGCCGGGTCCTCGTCGGTGCCTTCCCAGGCGAGGATGTGCGTCGCGACCCGGTCGAGGAACCACCGGTCGTGGGAGATCACGACGGCGCAGCCGGGGAACTGCTCGAGCGCGTTCTCCAGCGAGCCCAGCGTTTCGACGTCCAGGTCGTTCGTCGGCTCGTCCAGCAGGATCAGGTTCCCGCCCTCTTTGAGCGTCAGCGCGAGGTTGAGCCGGTTGCGCTCGCCGCCGGACAGCACGCCGGCCGGCTTCTGCTGGTCCGGGCCCTTGAAGCCGAACGCGCTCACGTAAGCGCGCGAGGGCATTTCGGTCTGCCCGACGTGGATGTAGTCGAGCTTGTCCGACACGACCTCCCACACGGTCTTCTTCGGGTCGATCCCGCCGCGGCTCTGGTCCACATAGGACAGTTTGACCGTCTCGCCGATCTTGACCGTGCCGCCGTCCGGCTCCTCGAGCCCGACGATGGTCTTGAACAGCGTGGTCTTGCCGACGCCGTTCGGGCCGATCACGCCGACGATGCCGTTGCGCGGCAGGTCGAACGAGAGCCCGTCGATGAGCACCCGGTCGTCGAAGCCCTTGCGCAGCTTCTCGACCTCGACCACGACGCTGCCCAGCCGCGGGCCCGGCGGGATCTGGATCTCCTCGAAGTCGAGCTTGCGGTGCTTGTCCGCCTCCGCGGCCATCTCCTCGTAGCGGTCGAGCCGCGAACGGGACTTGGTCTGGCGCGCCTTGGCGTTGGACCGCACCCATTCCAGCTCGCTCTTGAGCCGCTTGGCCAGCTTGGCGTCCTTCTTGCCCTGGACCTCGAGCCGCTCGCGCTTCTTCTCCAGGTAGGTGGAGTAGTTGCCCTCGTAGCCGACGACGCGGCCGCGGTCGAGCTCCATGATCCACTCGGCGACGTTGTCCAGGAAGTACCGGTCGTGGGTGACGGCGAGGACGGCGCCCTTGTAGGTGGCCAGGAACTGCTCCAGCCAGAGCACGCTTTCGGCGTCCAGGTGGTTGGTGGGCTCGTCGAGCAGCAGCAGGTCGGGCGCGGAGAGCAGCAGCTTGCACAGCGCGACGCGGCGGCGCTCGCCGCCGGAGAGGTGGGTGACCGGCTCGTCCGGCGGCGGGCAGCGCAGCGCGTCCATCGCCTGCTCGACGGTCGAGTCGAGCTCCCACGCGTCGGCGTGGTCCAGCTCCTCCTGGAGCTGGCCCATCTCCTCCATCAGCGCGTCGCTGTAGTCGGTCGCCATCAGCTCGGCGATCTCGTTGTAGCGGTCGAGCTTCTGCTTGGTCTCGCCGAGGCCCTCCTCGACGTTCTGCCGGACGGTCTTCTCCTCGTTCAGCTCCGGCTCCTGCATGAGGATGCCGACGCTCGCGCCCGGCTGCAGGAAAGCCTCGCCGTTGCTGGCCTGCTCGATCCCCGCCATGATCTTGAGAACGGTCGACTTGCCGGCGCCGTTCGGGCCCACGACGCCGATCTTGGCTCCGGGGTAGAACGCGGTGCTCACGTCGTCGAGGATCACCTTGTCCCCGACGGTCTTGCGCACCTTCTTCATGGTGTAGATGAACTCGGCCATGCCACCGATCGTAGAGTGGCTCCTCCGGCGGCCTGACGGCGGTTACCACCGCGCTACCGAGGGTCAGGTCGTCCTCACTCCGGCGATATCAAATCCGGGGAGTCATTCCGCCCGTTTGCCCTCGGCGAGGTTCTTCAGCATCGCGTTGTAGGCGGCGAGTTCTTCGCCGCCGGTGGTCTCCTCGCGCCGGTCGCGCCGCTTCGCCTCGCGCTCGTCCTGGCGGGCCCACTGCACCAGCAGCGCGATCAGCACGAGCAGCACCGGCACCTCGCCCGAAGCCCACGCGATGCCGCCGCCGAGGCGCTGGTCGGTCAGCAGGTCGCCGACCCACGGCAGCTTCAGCGCCGTGTAGAACTCGCGGCCGATCACGGTCTGCATGTTCATCAGGATCACGCCGAAGAACGCGTGGAACGGCATGGCGCCGAACATCATCCCGAGCTTCCCGATCGGCGGCAGCCGCCGCGGCGAAGGGTCGACGCCGATCACCGGCCAGTAGAAGACGTAGCCGACGAGCAGGAAGTGCGCGTTCATCGCCAGGTGCGCCCAGTGGTAGTTGAGCGCGCTGTCGAAGAGGCCGGAGAAGTACAGCGCGTAAAAGGACCCGACGAAGAGCAGCAGGGCGACGATCGGGTTGGTCAGGAACCGCGAAACCGGCGAATGCACAGCGGCCAGGAGCCATTCGCGCGGGCCGGGAGGGGCTTCGCGGCCGGCCGGCGGGAGCGCGCGCAGGGCGAGCGTGACCGGGCCGCCGAGCACCAGCAGGACCGGCGCGACCATCGACATCAGCATGTGCGTGCCCATGTGCACGCTGAACATCGCGGGCGCGTACCGGCCGATGCCCGACGAGGTGGCCAGCAGGATCACGAGGCAGCCGGCGAGCCATGCGACGGTCCGGCCGACCGGCCAGGTGTCGCCGCGCTTGCGCAGCCGCCGCACGCCGGCCAGGTAGAGCCCGGCGAGAACGATCGCGAGGGTGCCGTAGATCAGGTCGAAGCGCCAGTCGGTGAGCAGCCGCCAGAACGTCGGCGGGCCCTGGAGGTCGTAGCCGATGAGGAGTTCGACGGTGCCCGGCTGGGTGACCGCGTCGGCCGGCGGCGGCGTGCGGGCGAGACCGGACGCGATGCCGATGGTGACGAACATGATCAGCACCTCGACGGCGGCGAGCCGCAGCAACTGGCTGCCGCCCTTGCCGTCGACGAGGTTCGCGACGCCGCGGCTGCGCTGCTGCTGGCCGAAGACGCCGAGCAGCAGCAGCGCGACGATCTTGGCGACGACGAGCAGGCCGTAGTCGGTGGTGAAGAGGTCGCCGAGGTTGATCCGGACCAGCGCGTTGACGATGCCGGACACCGCCATCACGACCCAGCAGACCAGCGCGAGCTTGGAGAACCGCTGCGCGGCGAGGCTGAGGTTCCTGCCGCGGCGCCAGCCGAGCGCGAGCACGGCGAGCAGCCCGCCGACCCACAGCGCGGCCGCGACGAGGTGGAACAGGAGGCTGTTGGTGGCCAGGTCGTGCGAGCCGCCGCTGGCCGAGTGCCCGGTGACCGCGACCGGGACGAGCCCGGCGACGGACAGGAAGAACAGCACCGCCGTCCAGCCCCAGCTGAGCACCAGGCGGCAGCCGAGGGCGAGCAGGATCGCGATCAGCGCCGTCCACAGCCACGCCTTGGGCTGTTCGATCGCGCCGACGAGGCTCAGCAGGGTGTCCGGGGACAGGACGTCGCCGAACGGCTTGCCCGCGCTGTCCGCGGCAGTGAAGGCGACGGACAGGATCGAGGCGGCGAACCATACCCACGCGGCGATCCCGGCGGTGCGGACCGCGGCGTACCCCTCGGGCGCGAGCGTGCCGGATTTCTGGGGCGGCACGAGGAAAGCGGCCAGCAGCAGCCCGCCGACGCACACGACCGACGCCGCTTCGGCGAGCACTCGGACGACCGTGACGCCATAACGGGTGACGAGCCCCGGGTCCGGCAGCCCGGCGATGACGTAGCCCGCGCCGCCGGTGAGCGCGACGAGCCCGACCGCGACGACCGCGCCGAGCACGACTCCGACCGAAAGCAGCGGGAGCACGCTCGTCTTGCGGCCGCGGTTCGGGGCGGGTTTCGTCACAGGTTCCGAGCTCACGGTACGAGAGTAGGCCGGTCGCGCACGCGGCGGTGCGCGGGGCGGGACGCTCGCCGGGTTTCGCGCCGGAACGCTCGCTTGCGGTGTTTGCGCTGGTCGAGGCGGGTTGCCGGACGGAATCCGGTGCACGGCAACGCTTTCCTCTATGCTCCGCCGATGACCAGCAGCCGTCGCCGCCGCCCGACGCTGGACGACGTCGCGGAGGCGGTCGGGGTGTCGCGCGCCACTGTGTCGAACGCCTACAACCGGCCTGACCAGCTGTCGGCGCAGTTGCGGGAGCAGATTCTGCGGGTGGCGGGTGAACTCGGTTACCCCGGCCCGAACCCGACCGCCCGCAGCCTCGCCACGAGCCGCACCGGCGCGATCGCTTTCCTGCTGGATTCGTCGCTGTCGGCGGCCTTCTCCGACCCCGCGCTGTCGATCACCCTGGACGCGCTCGCGAAAACCGTGGAACCCACCGGGAACGCGCTGTTGCTGCTGCCCGGCCGCGAGGCCCAGGAAGGCCCGCCCGCGTCGCGAGTGCTGGCCGCACAAGCGGATATCGCCGTGGCGTACTCCCTCGCCGACGGCACTCCCGCGCTGGAAGCCGTGCGGACCCGGGGTTTGCCGCTGGTGGTCATCGACCAGCCGCCCCTCCCCGACACGGCCCGAGTCGGCTGCGACGACCGCGGCGGCGCTTCGTTGGCCGCCCGCCATTTAGTGGAGCTCGGCCATCGCCGCTTCGGAATCCTGGCCGCCCCGCGTCTTTCCGCGGTGACCAGCCCTTTCCACGGCACCCGCGAACGTCTCGCCGGATACCTCGACACGCTGGCCGCCGCCGGAATCACCGACGTCACCATCACCGAAGCCCCGTGGCTCTCCGCCTCGACCGCCCGCGCCGCCGCGACGGACCTGCTCACCGCTTCGGAGCGTCCGACGGCCTTGCTGTGCATGTCCGACCAGCTGGCCTTCGCCGCGATCGCCGCCGCCCACCGGCTGGGCCTGCGGGTGCCTGCCGACGTCTCGATCGTCGGCTTCGACGACACCCCGCAAGCCGCGTGGTCTGAACCACCCCTCACCACCGTGCGGCAAGACCTGGCAGGCAAGGGCCGGGTGGCTGGAGAACTGGTGGTGGATCTCCTCGCCGCCGCCCCGGTTCCGCCACCTGTCGAACTCCCCGTCTCGCTGGCCGTCCGGGAAAGCACGGCCGCGATTTAGCAAGACCGCTCGGCGATCTGTGGACAACTAGGTCTCGTCCGGGTGACGCGAAACTACTTGTCCACAGACGCAGGAATGCGGGCAGACAAATCGCGGGGAACCCGCCAAGGTGGAGACATGCCCGGATTCCCGGGATACCCGCCGGCTCCTTCGCCCGGCATCGCTTCGATTGAGGGGGAGTTCCCACGATGTTCCGCCGTCTGCTGCCGTCCCTGCCGTTCCCCGGCCGCCGCTCCCGGCCCGCCGCCGCGTCCCGCCTGCCCGGGGTATTGCTGCTGGTCACCGCCGGTCTCCTGACCACTTCCGGCCTGGCCCAAGCCGCCCCGGCCGTTCCGCCCGCTCCCGCCTGCGGTGCGGGCGAGTTCTGCCTGTGGGACACCGAAACCTATTCGGGCGGCGTGCAGAGTTATGACCTGCGCACGGCAAATCCGGGTGATTGCATTCCCCTGCCCGAGGGATTCCAAGGCCATTCCTTCGTCAACCGGATGACCCGCGACGTCACCATCTACCAAGGAGCGGACTGTTCGACGGAAGGCGATTTCATCACCTATCCGGGCGGTGGCACGTACGTCCCGCAGTCCCCGTTCGCGGTGCGTGCCCTGAAAGTGTGGGAATAGGCCCCGCCCTCCCGAGACCGGGCCAGGCGAACGAGGCCGCTCCAGGCCGAGTCGACTCGCAGCCTTAGTGCCGCCTGCCCCGGGGGCCGCACCCCCGAGCGGCCCCAGGCCCGTGGGCGCGCAGCCCGGAACCATCGCGCCCACGGGCCCCTCGCCTCCCGCTCCCGGCCCCCGACCCGGGGGCGGGAGGCGAGGCTCCCTGTCCTCCACCGCGGCCCAGGAGGTTCGGTGCCGTTCGGGTGCAGGTCTGCTGTGCTCTGCGGCTGCCGCTGCTCTCAGCAGGACCCGCCTGTCGCCCGGACCTGGCAGCAACGTTCGCGCTCCGACTTGACGCCAGCATCCCCGCGCGGAACCTGACGGCAGGAGCTCGCACACCGACCTGACGTGCGCGGACGTGATGTCCGAGTTCGTGCGCGCCCCGCCTGCCGGGCCGAGGTGGTCCAGCCCCGCTCGAACACCCTGGAGACCGACCGCAACCGCCGAACCGCCCAATCGCCCCCGCCCGGGTCAGACGCCTTACATCACAAGATCGCCACAGTCTGCCCAGCCGCACCGCCCGCCCCCGACCCCCGTCCCGCCGCCCCGCTCAGGAGATCCAGGTGCGCAAGCTGCACAAACCCCAGTCCAGCCGCAGCAGCGGGCCGCTCCCCCGCGCAGTGCGTACCGGAACCGTCGCACGCTGTGGCATTCCGCCCCCGAAGACCCGCAAATCCGACGAACGGAAGCTGAAACGATTCGACGGTGTCGAACGATCGAGAGATTGGCGATGACTAAGCTGCCCATGCTGGAGGTCAGCAGCTGTCAGCCACCCGGGCCCTCGTAGCTCAGCTGGATAGAGCAAGAGCCTTCTAATCTCTAGGTCGCAGGTTCGAGTCCTGCCGGGGGCACAAACGGCCTGGTCAGGGGAATCCCTGGCCAGGCCCGGCCGAAGGCCGGAAATCAGCCGGCCCATACCTTTGCTGGACGCGGTCGAAGCGCATCCGACGGCTCCGGCAAGGCATTGCGCCGAGTCGGCACTCCCGCCCGTTCAGAAGCACCCCGCCGCCACTCGCCATCACGACGCCTCAATCAGGTCGAACCGCACTCGTGATCTTGCCCTCAGCCAGCTCACCCACGCCAGGAATCCCCATGTCCGACCGTCCCAGTCCCAGCCGACGAACGCGGAACCGAGCAGCCCGAGTTCTCTTCGAGGAAGCGCGCCGCGCCGGGCTCGTCCAGCGACACCTCCGCAAACTCCACTATCTCGCCCGTCACCCACGATCACTGACCGCGAGCACACCGCGACCTGCCGAGAACCAGCGCGCCGCCGAGGTGCCGGCCCAACCGACCAGAGTCCGCCGGTCACCCGGGCAACTCACCCTCGGCATCGACCTCGCCCGCCAGCCGGTAACGCCGTCGCACCGACCGTCCACAAAGACCACCGCAACGGACGAAGCCGCCTAGCCGCCAACCACATTGGGCCAGCCCGCTCCGACGACAAGAGCCAGCTTCCCCGCTCGAGCATCAGCGGAGGCGAACGCAGGTATCCGCGCTCCTCGTACCCGAAGCCGCCCAGCGCGTAACAGCACTGGATCGGGCTGGTCGAATCAGCGCATCGGGGCCACCAGAAGCCGGACGCCGCCGAGCGGAAGGCGTAACCGCTGGATCCCCTCCGACCACGACAGGGACAAGACACGCTGAGCTTCCCGCCTGAGCCCGCCCAGAGGTCGAGTGACGATCACGACGCCCCCTGGAGATGTCCGATCATCGCGGTGGCGAACTTCTTCGCGATGCTGCAGGGGTCCTTCTTGTTCGAACCCATGCTGATGTTCGGCAGGACCGAGACGGCGAGCTGGTCGGTGACGCCGACCCAGAGGGTGCAGATGCCGTTCGAGCGGCTGTCCTCGGTACCGGCGAAGACGGCCGGGTAGCCGTTGACCGTGGTGGGTTCGAAGTAGGCCTGCTTGGCCTTCTGGTCGTAGATGTCGCTGATCCCGCGCTTGTTCTGCTCGATCGGCGTGTTGTTGACGAAGTTCAGGTTGCTTCCGGAGGAAGTCCAGCGGCACCCGTTCAACACGCCGGAGCTCTTCTCGCCGGGATACTTGAGACCGACCTGTGCTGCCTCCGCGGCGTTGAGCACGCTGCACGGATCGGCGAGCAAGTCCTTGGTAGGCAGAGGGGCCGGAACCTTGGGCCCCGAGCCGCCGCTGTCGGCCGGGCTGCTGGCCGGCGGCTGAGCAGTTCCTCCGGTCCCGCCGGTCTCACCGCCGCAGGCGGAGGCGGCGAGCAAGCCGATCGTGGCGACGGCAGCGGTGGCGAGTCGGACGGTGCGGTGCGGCATCTGGTGCTCAGACTCCCTTAGCCTGCTGGTTCAACGTGTCGCGATTATCTTGCCCCACCCAGCTTCAGTGCTGCGCGGTTGCGATCCGGGCTCCTTGACGACGAGGAAGTCTCCGTGATCACCATCGAGATTGTGCCCGCCCTTCACACAAGGCGCGGCCTGCCACGCCGATATCGTCGAGACCCGCCCGAGGCTGATGAGGCCGGCGGCGGTGAAGGCGCTCTGTCCGCATGCGCCGAACCTCGAAGAACCAATTCGCGGCTGACTTGTCCGCGAGCGGAGGACCCGGACCGCCGCATCGGGCGTGGCGTGCCATCTCCGCAGGCACCTCGGCCACCGGGCAGGTCCGTCCACAGTAGACGGACGTATCCGCGGTCAGCCGCCCCTGGAACACCCACAGCCGAGTGCTGCGTCCAGTACGCACGCCGACTGGTCGCCCCGCGACGCAGTCAGTGCATGGACATTCCGCCGTCGACCGCGAGTGTCGTGCCGGTGACGTAGCCGGACGCCGGTGACGCGAGGAACAGCATCGCCGCGTCCAGTTCGTGTTGTTCTCCCATCCGGGCGAGCGGGCTCGTGGAGCGGATGAACTCCGCCAGACCCTCGCTCGGCACTTCCGCGGTCATCTCGCTCTGGAAATAGCCCGGCGCGAGCGCGTTGACGCGAATTCCCTTGCGGCCGGACCACTGCTGGGCCAGGTCGCGGGTCAGGCCGAGGAGCCCGGCCTTGCTCGCGGCGTACGCGGCTTGCGGGACATAGGATTTGATCAGCCCCAGCACGCTGGCGACGTTCACGATGCTCGACCCCGGTCCCATCGCGCGGCCGCACGCCTGGGCCATCCAGTAGGCGCCGTTCAGGTTGACGTCGATGACCTTGCGGAACTCGTCCGGTTCTTCGCGCAGCGCGGGTACCGCGGTGCCGATGCCCGCGTTGTTGACCAGCACGTCGACCTGCCCGAACTCGGCCAGCGCGGCCTCCACGAGCCGGTCGCACTGACGCGGGTCGCGCACGTCGGTCGCCACGGCCAGCGCTCGCCTGCCCCGTTCGGCCACCGCGGCGCGCGTCCGGTCGAGGAGTTCGGTCCGGCGCGCGGCGAGGACCAGGTCCGCGCCCGCGTCGGCCAACGCGAGCGCGAATCCGGCGCCCAGCCCGGAACTCGCCCCCGTGACCACCGCGACTTTGCTGTCCAGCCGGAACAGGTCCAGTACCGACATCACGCCACTCTCCTTCGCCTTCCTCGCGACGGGCGCCGCGAGCAGCTAATGTACGTTAGCCTTACACTGACGGACAACTAACGTCCTAGATCTCGCTCAGCTAATCTCAATTAGCCAGGAGGACCGCATGGCCGTCGATTTCGCGCAGGACCCCGAGGTGCTCGCTCTAGCGGACCGGACCAGGCGGCTGGTCAAGGACACCGTCCTCGACGCGGAGAAAGCGTCCAGCGGCGTCCTGACCGGCGACGAGGGCGAAGCCGTGCGCGGCAAGCTGCAGCAGGCCGCCAAGGACGCCGAGGTTTTCGCGCCGCACGTCAGCGCCGAGTACGGCGGCCACGGGCTGGACATGCGCGGACGGGCCCCGGTGTTCGAGGAAGCCGGTTACTCCCTGCTCGGGCCGCTGGCGCTCAACATCGCCGCGCCGGACGAGGGCAACATGCACATGCTGGAGCGGATCGCCTCTCCGGAGCAGCGGGAGCGGTACCTCCGCCCGCTGGCGACCGGCGCGGTCCGGTCGTGTTTCGCGATGACCGAACCGGCGCCGGGCGCGGGCGCGGATCCTGCCGCGCTGACCACCCACGCGGCGCGGGCGGCGGGCGGCTGGGTCCTCAACGGCCGCAAATGGTTTATCACCGGCGCTGATGGTGCCGCTTATGCCATCTGCATGGCCCGGACGTCCGGCGCGCCCGGCGACCGCGGAGGCGCGACGATGTTCTTCGTCGACGCGGACAACCCCGGCATGCGGATGGTGCGTCACATCGAGACTCTCGACGAGTCGCTGTACGGCGGGCATTGCGAACTCGTCTTCGACGACTGCTTCGTTCCGGACGACGCCGTGCTCGGCGAGGTCGACCGGGGCTTCGAGTACGCGCAGGTGCGGCTCGGCCCGGCCCGGCTCACGCATTGCATGCGGTGGCTCGGGATCGCCCGCCGGGCACAGGACATCGCGCTGGAGCGCGCCAACGAACGGCGGCTGTTCGGTTCCCGGCTGGCCGAACTGGGCATGGCGCAGCAGATGATCGCCGACAACGAGATCGACATCGCCGCGGCCCGCGCGCTGATCCTGCGCGCGTGCTGGGAACTCGACCTGGACCAGCCGTCGGCGCAATCGGTCTCGATCGCCAAGACCTTCACCGCCGAGGCGGTGTACCGGACGGTCGACCGCGCGCTGCAACTCTGCGGTTCGCTGGGCGTTTCCGGCGATGTGCCACTGTCCCGGTTCCTGCGGGAGGTCCGGCCGTTCCGGATCTACGACGGCCCGTCCGAGACCCACCGCTGGGCGATCGCCAAGCGCGCGGCCAAGCAGGCGAGGACGGCCGCGGATGCCTGATTCGCCCGTCGGCCTCGACGTACCCGCGCTCGAGGCATACCTGCGACGCACAGTCCCCGGCTTCACCAGCCCGGTGGAAGCGGAACTGCTGTCCGGCGGCCGTTCCAACCTCACGTATCTGCTGCGCGCAGACGGCGTGCGATGGGTGCTGCGCCGCCCGCCGTTGGGCGGCTTGATGCCGTCCGCGCACGACATGGGTCGCGAGTACCGGGTTGTCGACGCCCTGCAGAACACCGCCGTCCCCGTCGCCCGGACGGTTGCCCTGTGCGAAGATCCAGCGGTGCTTGGTACGCCGTTCTCCATCGTGTCGCATGTGGACGGTCCGGTACTGCGCACCGCGGCCGACCTGAACCCGCTCAGCGACGCCGAACTCGCCGAAATCGCGGAGACGCTGATGACGACCATGGCCCGGCTGCACGCCGTGCCCTACGCCGAGGTCGGCCTGGGCGGGCTGGGCAGGCCAGCCGGGTATCTCCGGCGTCAGGTCGACCGCTGGGCCGACCAGTGGCGACGGGTCGCGACCCGCGAACTCGACGACCTTCAGACGCTGCACGCCCGCCTCTCCGCCGCGGTGCCCGCCGAGTCCGGCGCCGCCATCGTCCACGGCGACTTCCGCATCGACAACGCCATCCTCGGCACCGGCCGCCCAGCCGAGGTCCGGGCAGTCGTCGACTGGGAAATGGCCACGCTCGGCGACCCGCTAGCCGACCTGGCGCTGAGCCTCGTGTACCGCGATCCGGCCTTCGCCCCGGTCCTTCCGGGCGGCGCCGCGTCCACCGACGACCGCCTGCCGTCCTGGGAAACCCAGGCGCAGTACTACGCACGCGAATCCGGCCGCGATCTGTCCGATCTGGACTTCCACCTGGCGCTCGGATACTTCAAGATCGCGGTGATCGCCGAAGGAATCCACGCCCGGCACCTGGCCGGGCAGACCGTCGGCGACGGGTTCGACACCGTCGGGCAAGCCGTCCCCGAACTGGTCGCGGCGGGCCTGCGCGCCTACCCGGCAGCATGAGCTCCGAAGAGCGGATCGACCAGATCCGGGACGCGGCGCTCGCCCTGTTCGCCGAACGCGGTTACCTCGCGACGACGATGGCCGACATCGGGTCCGCCGTCGGGATCCGCGGCCCCAGCATCTACAAGCACGTGCCCTCGAAACAGCACCTGCTGGCCGAAATCATGACCGCCACGATGCGCGACCTGCAGAACGGCTTCGACCAGGCGACCGCAAGCACCGACGACGTAGTAGACCGCTTCCGCCGCGCGGTGGACGCCCACGTGCGCTTCCACGCCCGACGACGGCTCGAAGCCTTCGTGGGAACGCGAGAAATCCGTAACCTGGAACCGGAACCGCATGACCAGGTGGTGGCACAGCGAACCCGCTACGAGAATGGATTCCGCGAACTGATCGAAGAAGGCGCCGCGGCCGGGGTGTTCCACACGCGCTCGCCGAAGCTGACGTCTTACGCGGTTCTCGACATGGGAATGGGCATTTCCGTCTGGTACCGGGAGGACGGCGACCTCGCGGAGGACGCGCTGGCGTACGCGTACGACGATCACGCACTGCGTCTCGTCGGCTACCGCCAGGCTGCGGGAGACTGAAGCATCAGCGCGATCGGCACTGGTCTCAACTGCTCAATTCCTTCGATCGAGCTAGTGCCATCCGTCTGATTCGTTTCGTGCGCCCTGAAGAAGCCAGGTACTCGAGCACTTGCTGCCGAGAGGAAGAGGTCGCGGCCCGCAGCTGCAGCCACGGCGACCAGCGCTCCATCGAAGCTGGCTCCACCTGATCACCAGGCCGTGAAACGAGCGCATCGAGAACCGACAGGTCCGCCATGCGCGCTCTTACGAACTCTTGTGAATTACCAACAGGAAGCGCGCTCGCTACCATCTCGCGAAGCGGCTCGGGAAGCTCCTCGATGCACTTCAAGGCAACCGAAACAGCGATTGCCTCGTCTGGCTCATGGCCGAGCGCTGAGATCAGTTGGTCGGCTCTGCCAGGAATCCGCAGGGCGGCGGAATATACGCGCCAGCGAGCATGGCCGCTTTCGAACGAGTCCCCCTCCAGCCCGGTCTCGTGCGCCAGCTTTCGCAGATCGCGCACGAAATCTTCTTCGAGCATCAGGAGCCTTCCGGAGGGCTGGGACGACGAGGGACCGTACTCTCGCGGCAGCATTTCGGGAATCGGAATATTCGGACGGCCGCCGAGCATTCACACGGTCGGCGCGGAGGCGCGCCCGAGCCCGCGACGCTCAGTCAGGCCTACCATCTGGCACTGAGATCTGGCTCACAACTGGACCTGTCGCTGGACCTCGCCGCCCTCTTACCGTAGTTCTGGTATACCAAATTGCCTCCGGGACACCGCATCCGGAGCCGGGCAACCGACCCGGCCGCTGTCGTCCCGGCGGGTGCCGTCCCAGGCTTCAGGAGGTCTCATGCTCGGAAGTCGCTGGTCTCTCGTGATCGCCCTCGGCCTGCCCGGGCTGGCGATCTTCGTCGGCGTGCCGCTCTGCAGTCAGAGCACCGCCACCGTGTTCGGCATACCACTGGTGTTCGCGTGGCTGTTCGCTTGGCTGCCGCTGACGACGCTCTGCCTGTGGGCGTCGTGGCGGTTCTTCGATCGTGCGCAGTACCGGCGAGTGGAAGGCGGAGAAGAATGATCGCAGCGGTATTCGCCGTCGTCATGGCGTTGTCGATCGGGGTGGCGCTGGCCGCTCGCCGCGGCGGGACCGGCAAGGGCGCGGTCGCCACGCTGGTCGCCGGGAGGGCGTTGCCGAGCCGGTTGATCTTTTTCCTCGCTGTGGGCGAGATCTACAGCATCGGCACCATGCTCGGCTTCCCGGGCGGCATCTACGCCAAAGGCGCCTCCTACGGGATCTGGTTCATCGGCTACATCCTGGCGGGCTACGTCCTCGGCTACTTCCTCGCGCCGCTCGTGTGGCGCGCGGGCAAGGCGTACGACGCGGTCACCGTCGCCGACGTCATGTACGGCCACTACCGCAACCGGCTGCTGGAACGGCTCACCGCGGTCTCGTTCGTGCTGGCGCTGGTGCCGTGGGCGATCTTCCAGTTCATCGGGCTGCAGACGGTCCTCACCGGGCTGGGCATCCCGGTCACCCGCCTGGAGGCGATCGTCGGAGCGGGGGTCATCGCGTTCGTCTACGTCGCCGCGTCGGGCATGCGTTCGACCGCGTTCGTCGCGATCGTCAAAGACGTGTTCATGCTGCTGGGCATCATGCTCGCCGGCATCGCGGCGGTGATCGCGGCGAAGGGCGTGCCCGGAGTTTTCGCCGTGGTCGAAACGGCGCCGCGGCTGGCCACCGTCGGCGGCGCCGGGCTGGTCTTCGCGATGACCACGATTCTCATGCAGTCCTTGCAGTTCTACCTCACGCTTCCCGCGCAGTTCCTGTTCTCCGCGCGGTCCGAGGCCGGGGTGAAGAAGTCCGTGATCTGGATGCCGTTGTACATGCTGATGTACCCGTTGCTGGTCTTCGCCGCCTATTACGGCCTGCAGACCAGGCCCGGCCTGCACAACGCCGATTCGGTCTTTCTCGAGGTGACCCGCGAACTCGCGCCGGACTGGATCGTGGGCCTCGTCGCGGCGGGAGCCGGGCTGGCCGGAGTGCTGGTGCTGGCGGGCAACGCGCTGATGTTCAGCGGCGTGCTCACCCGCAACATCCTGCCGAAGCGCTCGCAAGCGGCCGCGCAGGGCAGGCTCAAGCCGATCATGGCGGCGTTCCTGGTCGGCACGGCGGCGCTGACGACGTTCGCGTCCTCGATCATGCTGACGTTCCTCAACCTGGCGCTGTCGCTGACCGCGCAACTGGTGCCGGCCTGGCTCGGCGTGCTGTTCTTCCGCAAGCTGCGCGCGGTCCCGCTGGCTGTCGGGCTGATCGCGGGCTGCGTCACCGTGGCGTTCTTGTACTTCAGCAAGGCTCCGGTCGGCGGAGTCGTCAACAGCGGACTGATCGCGGCCGCGGTGAACGCGGCGGTCGCGGCGGGCTTGTCCGCACTCTATGCGGGCAAACCGGTCGACCACGAGATCCCGATCGTCCGCCGGGCGCGCGAAATCCTTTCGCCGGCGAGGAAACCAGTCCAGCCGGTTCCGGCGACCGGCGAACGGTGAGGCAGACATGGTTCGCATCGTGACGCGTTCGGATGTCGAGGCAGTGCTCGACCTGCGCGAGGTGATCGACGCCGTCGAGGACGCGCACCGCCAGCTCGTGCGCGGCGGAGCCACCCAGCCCGGCCGCTCGTGCGCGCCGATCCCCGGCAACGACGGGCTTCTCGTCCCGATGACGGCCACAGTGGACGGTGCCGGGGGCGTCAAACTGCTGGCCGACCTGCCGGGAAATCCGGCGGCAGGCAGGCCGCGCCAGCAGTCGACGATCACTCTGCTCGACAGCGCGACCGGCCGCGCCGAAGCCCTGCTGGACGGTGCGGTCATCACCCGCTACCGCACCGCGGCGGCTTCAGCAGTAGCGACCAGAGCACTGTCCAATCCGGACAGCTCAGTGCTGGGCTTGATCGGGGCCGGTGCACTGGCGCGAGCGCACCTGGCGGCCATTTCCTGCGTCCGTCCGATCAGGACGGTGGTGGTCTGGAGCCGCAATCCCGCGACCGCACAGGCGTTCCGGGACGAGACAGCTGGTTCCGGGTGTGAAATTCGCTTGGCGGACACCCCTGCCGAAGCAGTTCAGGCCGCCGACGTGGTGTGCACGCTCACCCCGTCAGTGGACCCGATCGTGCACGGAACCTGGCTGCGCGCGGGCCAGCATCTGAACGTGGTCGGCGCGCCGCCCCGCCCTCGCCACCGCGAAATCGACGCGGAATGCCTGCGGCGCGCCCGCGTCGTCGTGGACAGCAGGCATACCGCGTTGACCGAGTCGGGTGCCACGCTCACCGCGCTGCACGAGGGCGTCATCAGCAAGGAGCACCTGGCGACTGAACTGGGGGAAGTGCTGGCAGGAGTCTGTCCCGGACGCACTAGGGAAAGTGAGATCACCCTGTTCAACTCGGTAGGGGTGGCGGTCCAGGACATCGCTACGGCGGCGTTGGTGCTGCGGCGTGTGGTGAGCAAAGGGCTCGGTGTCGAAATCGCGCTGGATCGATGACGGGGCAGTGCGGCAACACAACTTCGCCGTCCACGACGATGTTCCTCGGGCGGAACGCAGCTTGCGCCTGGGTCGCCCGGGCGCAAGACCTCCGCCTCAGCGGTCGAGCAGATCGTCAATCGTCACGACCGGTGCTGAAACCGGCTCCGCCAACCGGTCGAGGACTGTCAGGAACGCCTCTTCCGACACCACCGGAACGCCGAGTTCACGCGCCTTGCGTGCCTTGCCCGACAGCGAGTCCGGGTCCGCCGCCACCACCACGCGAGTCTGCCGGCTGACGCTCCCGGTCACTCTCACGCCTGCGGCTGCTGCCTGCGCGATGATCTCTTCGCGCCCCCGCGCCATGCTCCCGGTCAACACCACCTTGTCTCCTGGTCTCAGCGCCAGCCCGCCGAGTCTGCCGCCGGAAGGCGCAACGGAAGAGGCCGCCGCGCGTTCCTCGTCCAGGATTTGGTCCACCACCACGTGATCGAGCGCGAGAAGCGTCGCGACGGTGAGCAGGTCGTGTCGTTCCTCGTCGGTGACCATCTCGTCGGCCCATGCTTCCCGGGCAAGATCGCGCATATAGCTCAAATGCAGTGCGACCAATTCGTTGCGGCCCAGGCCGAGATCATGCGCGAGATCGACGAGCATGTCCCCCTCTGTCGAGGAGATGTCCCGGTCGAGCAGCGCCGCGTCGAGCATGGCCAGATACGCGTCGGCGACAGGTTCCTCGTCGCGCGGCATCCGCTCTACCAGCCGTGCGAGAAAATGCGGTTCCACGTGTCCTGGTTCGCTGCGCCTCACCGCAGCCGCGGTGCCAACCGGAATCCGCGGCCAGTCCCAGAACGCGGCACCCACCTGCGCTTCGGTGAGCGTCACCGCGTCCGGCGCACAGCGGATGAAGTACCCCAGCAGTTCGGCCGCTGCCAGTGCGTCGTCACGCGCGCTGTGCCAGGAACGTTCGGGCACGCCTGCCGCCGCGCAGCAGTCGGCCAGAGAGCGCCGAGAACCCAGGCGGATCCGGCCGGCCGCGCGCATTGTGCACAGGCCCGACGAGGATTCGAACGGCGTCTCGATGCCGAGGCGTTCGAACTCGGACCGAAGGTGCCTGGCGTCGAACGACCAGTTGTGCGCGACGGCGACTCGTCCGCGCAACCGCGCCACGAGATCGCCGGCCACCTCGCCGAACAACGGGGCGCGCCGCGCGTCGACGGCGCGGATGCCATGCACGTTCTGCGGGCCCAGATCACGCTCCGGATTGACCAAGGTCGACCATTCGCCGGTGATCGTGCCGTCCGGGCTGACGTGGACGACGGCGATCTCCGCGATCCGGTGCTGCCATCCGCCGGTGAGGATTCCGGTGGTCTCGGTGTCGATGACGGCGTAACCGTGCACGGCCTTCACAGCGGCAACCTCGTCGCACTCGCGACCTGCACCGCGCTCAGCCAGCTCGGCGGCAAGGGTTCCACCTCGCCGTGCGCCTCCCGCACATAACGACGGCGGTTCTTCGCCTTCTCAGTCTCA
This sequence comes from Amycolatopsis sp. Poz14, assembly GCF_006704225.1. Classification (NCBI taxonomy): domain Bacteria; kingdom Bacillati; phylum Actinomycetota; class Actinomycetes; order Pseudonocardiales; family Pseudonocardiaceae; genus Amycolatopsis; species Amycolatopsis sp. Poz14. The sequence continues at coordinate 3,553,086 of NZ_JACLHD010000001.1, read as the reverse complement.
GCCCACACCGACGCCACCCACCTCAACGTCCGCGCGATCGTCAGCGCCTCCGACACGACAGGGTTCCCCTCCGCGGTGCGCACCCCGGCAATCCGCCGCAGCTCCTCGAAGCTGCCGACCTCAACGCCGTCCGACAGTTCGTGCACCCACTCCAGATCGGTAATCGCCTTGTTCCGCGCACGTTCCTCTTCGACGGTGCCCGCGTACCTCCGCCGACGCTCGACGATCTCCCCGAACGCTTCGACCGGCGAGAATTCCTGGCGTTTCCACCAGCCGTTCCGCTCCGGAAGATCCGCCGCCGCGGTCAACTGCTCCAACCAGCCCGGCACTGTCTCCGGATACACGTCGGCGACAGCGCGGCGTTCGAGGAACGACAGAACGCGCCGTGCCGCCGAGCGAGCACCGAACACCTCCGAGACCGGCGAGACCCAGGCTCCCGTCAGCGCACCCACCGCGCTGACGTGCCACACGGCGAGCGACTCCACGCCGTTGTCTCCCCCGCCAATGGCGAGCACCGCAGTTCCGGGAACTTGGAACGTCGCAGCATCACTCGCCGCGACTTCGTCAGTCACCGCGTCCGTCATCGAACCTCCTCTTCCGACAACAACAGGTCGTCGCTGCGGCGAATCCGTTACACGGAGGAGTCGCGCGAGAGCCGAAATGCAAGCGACACAATCGTTGCGAGCAGGCACAATCAGCCTCACTTGACGACCACGGAGGCAAGCACGTGTCCGGCCAGCTCACCCCCGACCGCTCACCGACGAAACATGACGCGCCAAGCATGCCGCGCCGTGACGTGCGGGCCAGTTTCACTGACCACACCATCACCGTCTATCAGGCGTACTCACCGCAAATCGCCGGCGCGGCAGTCGAAGCGCAGACGTTCGCGGCTCCGTTCAAGCGCGAGCGGATGACCTGGATCAAGCCTTCATTCCTGTGGATGATGTACCGGGCCGGGTGGGCGGCCAAACCGGGGCAGGAACGGATCCTGGAAATCCAGCTCACCCGGGACGGCTTCGAATGGGCGCTCGCGCACGCTGCCCTCAGCAGCTACGAATCCGGGACCTACGCGAGCCAGCAGCAGTGGGCTGAGCGCAAAAATGCCAGTCCGGTGCGGATTCAGTGGGATCCGGACCGATCGGTGACACTCGCGCCGCTCAACCGGCGCGCCATCCAGATCGGACTGTCCGGCGAGGCTGTCGACCGCTATCTCGACCAGTGGATCACCAAGATCACGGACATCACCTCGTTCGCGGAGCGGGTCCACCGCCAGGTCAGCGATGGCCGTCTCGACGCCGCTCGGGAGGAACTGCCGGTCGAGCGGGTTTATCCCGTGCCCGCGCCGATTCTCGGCCTGATCGGGGCCAGCGAGCCTCAAGTCGACGAGCCCGCGTGAAGCTGTCCGCGTTGTGGCGGGAGCAGTGGCCCCAGTGCCGTCCGCTGGCCGACGGCCTGAAGCACGCCTACCCCGACCGATGGGTGCGTTTCCACAGCCTGCCTGAATCCCAGCGCTATCCCGGCACCGACGCCGAGTACGAAATCGTGCTCGACCGCTACAACACGGTTCTGGACGAATTGTTCGGCGGGCAGGAGGTCTGGATCGTCACCGCCGACTGGTCAGGGTCGTCCGAGCCCCCGGAGTTGTCCGAGCGACACGCGCTCTGGAATCCGGGTGCCCAGCATTGGGCGACTGTGCGCGCGAACGAGAGCGAGACCGACCCGGAATTCATCGTCTACACCCAACTCTACGCGGGCCGCCGACGTTGGCGTACCGGGCTGGTGGACCGCCTGCTCCGCGCCGTTGCCGACGAGGTCGCCGCCCACGTGATGATCGCCAGCTTGTCGTTTGACCGCGTGCACCATCCGTACGACGGAGGTGCCGACGTCCTGCTGCCCACGACCAGCGAACGCGACGAGCTGAAACGCCGGCACGCCGACTGGCTTTCCGCTCACCCCTCCGGTTTCTGAGAGGCCAGCGCCGACACCATCTGGTCGTAGACCCGGGCTGCCCGGGCGTCGAGTTCCTCCGGCGGCACATCGAGGTCCCGGGCGAACGCCGTGCGGAAGATGCAGTAGCCGAAGTAGGCGGCGGCAGTCATGGCGTGCATGACTTCTCCGTCGGCGTCGGCGGGGAGGCTGCCGTCGCTCTTGTCTCGTTCCAGGGCGCGGCGGGTGAGGTCCAGCGCCGGGAACGGGGTGAGTTCGGGGTCCTCGTCGAGGGCGAGCAGCGCTTCGAGTTTGACCAGGTCCGGCTGCCGGAGCGCCCAGTGCCACATCGCTCGCCGTCGTTCAGCGAAGGGCTGTTCCCAGTGTGTGCTCGGGTCAAGGCGGTCTTGTTCGAGCATCTGGGCGATCGCCGCGCGCAACAGTGCCTGGCGGCTGCCGAAGTACACGTAGATCTGCCCGTGGTTGACGCCCGCCTCCTTGGCGACCTCGCGGAGGTTGATTCCCGCGAGCACGCCGTCGCGGCGAAGGAGTCGCAGGGCGGCGGCGAGCAGATCGGCCTTGGTCTCCTCGCGGCTGCGCCGCCGGCGTCGGGTTGGTGCGGTGCTCGGCTGCTCGGTCACGCCGTCCCCTCGTAAGTTACTCGTCAGTACGCCTTGTTGTGCCTCGGGCCACTCTATACGGTTCGTTACCAACGTTTCGTTAATAACACTTCGTTGGGAGTTGTGGTGGAAGCAGAACTGCCGTTGCGGGGCGTGCGGGTGCTGGACGTGGCGACGGTGCTGGCCGCGCCGGTGACGGCCACGTTCCTCGGCGATTTCGGCGCCGAGGTGGTGAAGGTGGAGGAACCGGGCCGCGGCGATTTCACTCGCGGCCGGGCCGCCGAGCGGGGCGGCCGGTCGTTGCAGTGGCTGCAGGAGGGCCGCAACAAGAAGTCGGTCACGGTGGATCTGCGCCAGCCCGCCGGACAGGACCTCGTGCGCCGGATGGTGCCGCACTTCGACGTCGTGATCACCAATTACCGCCCGCCGACGCTCGAGAAGTGGGGCCTCGACCCTGAAACGCTGCAGGCGCTCAATCCCCGCGCGGTGCTGGTGTACCTGACCGGCTACGGCTTGTCCGGCCCCTACCGCGACCGGGGCGCGTTCGACCGGATCGCCAGCGCCTTCGCCGGGTTGACCGACGTCAGCGGCGAACCCGGGCGGGCTCCGGTCCGGTCCGGCTACGCGGTGATCGACTACATGGGCGCGTACCTTTCCGCTTTCGCGGCGATGGTCGCCTTGTACGAGCGGGACGTCAACGGAGGCAACGGCCAGGTCGTGGATCTGGGCCTGTACGAGGCCGGGTTCCGCGCGGTCGAGGACGCGCTGCTCGACTTCTCGGCGAACGGCCGGGTGCGCCGTCGGATGGGCAACCGCAATCCGCACGTGGTGCCCGCCAGCGATTTCGACACCGCCGACGGACGGCGGATTTCCGTCCACGCCGGCACCGACCCGTTGTTCCGCCGGCTCGCCGCGGTGATCGGCCGGCCGGAACTGGCCGCCGATCCGCGGTTCGCCACCCGCGCCGCTCGCACCGAGCACGCCGACGAGCTGTACGCGATCATCGCCGGCTGGGTCGCCGAGCAGCCGGCGGACGAGGCGACGCGGGTGTTCAACGACGCGGGCATCCCGTCCTCGCCGATCATGACGATCGCCGACATCGCCGCGGACGTCCACTACCGCGAGCGCGGCACCATCGTCGACGTCGAGGACCCGGAGCACGGCACGGTTTCCATGGCCGCGCCGATCCCCCGGCTGAGTGCCACCCCGGGACGCATCAGCTCGCTCGGGCCCAGCCTCGGCGCGCACACCGACGACGTTCTCCGCCAGCTGCTCGACTTGCGCGACGACGACCTCGCGACCCTCCGCCGCGACGGCGTCATCTGATTCCGGCAAAGGAGCCGATCATGCCTTTCGCAGCGCCGCCGTCCCCGGATGCGCCCCGGTCGATCCGCCGCCGGGCCTGGGCGGTCACCGCGCTCATCGCGGTCTTCATGGTCATCAACTTCGCGGACAAGGCGGTGCTCGGGCTCGCCGCGGTGCCGATCATGCGCGAATTGCACCTGTCCAACAGCACCTACGGCCTGCTGGCGAGCAGTTTTTACCTGCTGTTCAGCATCACCAGTCTCGCCGCCGGACTGCTTTCCGCGAAGGTCGCCAGCCGCTGGATCCTGTTCGCGCTGGCGGTGTGCTGGGCCGTCGCGCAGGTGCCGGTGCTCGTGTTCGCCGCGGTGCCGACGCTGTTCGCCAGCCGCGTCCTGCTCGGCGCCGCCGAAGGCCCGGCGTCCGGAATGAGCATGCACGCACTGTACAAATGGTTTCCCGACGAGCGCCGCAGTTTGCCCACCGCGCTGCAGCTCACCGGCGGCTCGGCCGGCATCTTCGTCGCCGCGCCGCTGCTCACCTGGATCATCACCGATTACGGATGGCGGGCCGCGTTCGTCGTTCTCGCGGTGGTCGCCGGACTTTGGGCGCTCGTGTGGCTGCCGATCGGGCACGACGGGCCGTACGCCGCACCGACGGCGGCTGCCACGAACACCGAACCAGCACGTGTCCCGTACCGCAAATTACTGCTCAACGGCACGGTTTTCGGCGGGTTCGCCAGTGCTTTCGGCGCTTACTGGTCGCTGGCGCTCGGCTCGTCCTGGCTGCCCGCGTACCTGCAAACCGAAGCCGGATTCGGCCCGAAGACCTCGGCGACGGTGATCAGCCTGCACGCCGCGCTGAGCATCGTGCTCATCCTCACCGTCGTCCCGGCGACCGGCCGGCTCGTCCGGCGCGGGGTCTCGAGCCGGTGGGCCCGCGGTGCCACGCAAGGGATCGCGGTCGCGCTCGCCGGCGTCTGTATGGCGTTGTTCCCCCTCACGACGTCGGACGGCCTGCGCGTCGTGCTGATCATGATCGCGTTCGCGGCGGGCAGCCTCGCCTATCCTCTTGGGTACCTGACGGCAGGCGAACTCGTGCCCGTCCGGCAGCGGGGCACGGTTTTCGGGCTGGCTGTCGCGATCAGCACGCTTCCCGGGATCATCGCGCCCGCGGTCACCGGCAGCCTCATCGACCACTACGGCTATCCGGCCGCTTTCGCCGTCGGAGCCGCCATCATGGTGCTGACTGGCGCTTACGCCGCTTTCGCCATCCGACCGCAACGCGACGCCGCGCGCATCGGCCTTTCCCCAGCGTCCAACATCCGCCCAGCGACCAGCCCGGCTCAGGAGCACGCGTGACCGACCTGTCCTTCGCCACCGCGACCGAACTCGCCGCAATGATCCGCGCTCGCGAACTCTCGCCGCTCGAACTCATGCGCCACACATTGGACCGCGTGGCGTCGATCAACGGTGACCTCAACGCGGTCGTGTCGCTCGACCCCCAACGCGCGCTCGACGAGGCGACGGCGCTGACCGACCGGCTCGCGCACGGAGCCGAGCCCGGGCCGCTCGCCGGACTTCCGATCGCGGTCAAAGACCTCGAAGACGCCGAGGGTTTCCCCACCACCCGAGGGACCAAAGCTTTCCGCGACGCTCCGCCCGCCGCCTCCGACAGCGTCCACGTCGCCCGGCTGCGCGCGGCGGGGGCCATCGTGATCGGCAAGACTAACGCTCCCCCGATGGGAGCCGCGATCGCGACCCACAACGAAGCCTTTGGCATCACCCGAAACCCGTGGAATTTCGACAAGTCGCCGGGCGGTTCGAGCGGCGGGGCCGCCGCGGCCGTCTCCGCCGGACTGGTTTCCCTCGCCACGGCAGGCGACGGCGGCGGTTCCACCCGGATCCCCGCCGCGCTCTGCGGCATCGTCGGGTTCAAGCCGACCCGCGGCCGCATTCCCCACGGCCCGGCCGCGATTCCGTCCTGGACGCAGCACAGCTGTCTCACGCCGATGACCCGCACGGTGCGCGACGCCGCGCTGCACCTGGATCTCGCCGCGGGGTTCGACCCGGCAGATCCGTACTCCCTCCCGTGTCCAGTGGAGTCCTATGTCGACGGACTGGAGCAGCGGCCGCCCGCGCTGCGGATCGTCGTCCACCGCACCCTCGGCGTCGCCGAGCCCGAACCGGCGGTGCTGCACGCGCTCGACCGCACGATCGAGGTCCTGCGAGAACTCGGCCATGACGTCGTGGAGGACGAAATCGCCCATCCGCACGCTCAAGACTTCCCGGCCGCCGTCCAGCTGCGCCAGAAAGTCCTTGCCTACCAGCGGTTCGCCGCGGTCGCCGAGGAGTTCTCCGCGCACCGCGACCGGTTCGAGCCCTGGTTCGCGGACCTCCTCGACCACGGAAGTTCCGTCACCACAGCAGAACTCTCGCGCTACTGGGAACACCGCGGGCAGCTCGACCGCTGGGCCGCCGGACTCTTCGACCGTTGCGACCTGCTCCTCACCCCGACCACCCCGACCACCGCCTGGCCCGCGGAAGGCCCTGACGTCCAGCGGCGGACGATCCCGATCGCCTTCACCGCGCCGTTCAACGACACCGGCAATCCCGCGATCAGCGTCCCCACCGGTCTCAGCCCGGACGGCCTGCCATGCGCGGTCCAGCTCGTCGCTCCGCACCACCGCGACGATCTCCTGCTCCGCGTCGCGGCTGATCTGGAGCAGGTGCTCGGCGCGCCTCGCCCGGGAATAACAGCCCGGCGATAGCGTTGCGCAGCTGCATGATCAGCGTGCTCTGCTACGGCGATTCCAACACCTACGGCCAGCGTTCCGAGGAAACGGACAAGGGACGGTGGCCCGCGGACATCCGGTGGACCGGCCAGCTGGCGGCCCTCCTCGGCGGCGGATACCACGTGCTCGAGGAGGGCCTCGGCGGCCGGACCACCGACCTCGACTACCCGGAATCGATGAACCGGCCGGGCCGCAACGGACGCACCTACCTCCTGCCCGCTTTGCTGAGCCACAACCCGGTCGACGTCGTCGTGCTGATGCTCGGCACCAACGACTTGAAGATCCAGTTCGGGCGAACGGCAGCGGAAGTGGTCGCCGCGATCGCCGGACTGCTGGACGACGTGGCCGCGCACGGGAGGACGGATGCGGGACGCGCACCCGAGGTCGTGCTGGTGTCGCCGCCGCACATCGACGTGACCGCGCCGGACTTCGCCGACGTCAACGGAGCCTTCTACGACGCGACATCGGCCGCGAAAGCGCTACAACTGGCCGGACCGCTCGCGGAACTCGCGGCGGCGCGCGGCGCGACGTTTGTCGACGCGGCCACCGTGGCTGAGACGGGAGCCGACGGGACGCACTTCAGCGTGCCTTCACACGAACGGTTCGCCCGGGTGATCGCGGGCGAGGTGCGGCGCATCGCCGGTTGAGCGATAGTCAGACCAGCAAAACCCGCCGCCCGCGGGTGTGTCCCGCCTGGCTGTCCGCGTGCGCCGCCGAAGCTTCGGCCAGCGGGTAGGACTTGTCGACCGGGATGTGGAGTTTGCCGCGCTCGATCAGGTCGACGGTCTCCGCGAGGGCTTCCTTCATGTTCCCCCCTGTCCCAGCGAACCGGATACCCAGCATCGGGGCCTCCAGGTCGGCGATCGTGATCACCTTGTCCGGGTCCCCGGTCAGGTCCAGCAGGCCGCGGATCACCCCGGTGCCGTTGAGGTCGAGGGCGGCGTCGACCTGGCCGAGCTGGCGCACCCGGTCGACCCAGCCCTCGCCGTAGGTGGTCGCGATGGCGTCCAGGCCGCGCACGTAATCCTGATTCGCGGCGCTGGCCGTGCCGATCACCTTGATTCCCCGGTCCCGGGCGACCTGCAGCACCGCCGACCCAACTCCGCCCGCGGCGCCGCTCACCAGCAGCGTCTGTCCAGTTTGGACACCCACCAGCCGGAGGACGCGGAGCGCCGTCTCGACCACCGACGGGTATCCGGCCGCTTCGGCGAAGGTCAGCCCGGACGGCAACGGCGCCCAGGAATTCAGCACGGCGAACTCGGCGTAGGTATTCGAGCCTCGGCCCAGCACCGGGTCCCCGACCGCGATGCCGGTGACGCCTTCGCCGATCTCGTCGACCACGCCGGAGGCGTCCTGGCCGACGCCGGAGGGCAGTTCGATCGGGCGGATCCGCTGGAACTGGCCCTCGCGAGTGCGCCAATCGTGCGGGTTCACGCCGGCCGCCCGCACGGCGACGCGGATCTGGCCGGGTCCGGCGTGGGGTTCGGGGACTTCGTCCAGCTCAAGGACTTCGGGGCCGCCATAGGCGGCGAAGCGCACTGCTTTCATGCCGCCAACTTAACAACAACGGTTAGTGTTTTGCAACGGTTAGCGTTACGGTCGACCGCAAGGACCCCGGACGGAGCGGATCCGTCCGGGGCACCCCCAGCATTTCCTTACGCGGCGGCGAAAGCCCGCTCCAGCCGCGGCAGGTAGTCCACCAGGTCCTGTCCCCAGCAGCCGGCCGTGTGCTTGCCTTGGCAGTTCGGTCCCCAGGTCTTGCCGTTGCCGTAATCCACGGCGTAGTAAGAGTGTCCGGCCTTGTCCAGCGCCGCCTTCAGGTTCTGCTGGGCGGCCTCGGTGACCGACTCGGCGAACGCCGGTTCGTCGAGCAGCACGTTGATCGGGTTGCCGTTGCCGGACCCGGTGTAGAGCGAAACGCCGACGCCGGCGAGTTTCCCGGCGTTCACGACCGGGCCGTGGGACAGCGCCGCGGACATGTCGCCCGCCTCGTTGAGCGAGCCGAACGCGGAATCGGTCGGCACCGCAGGGCCGAACCCGCTGCCGCCGGCGCCCTCGCCGGAGCCCGACGTGCCCGACATGGCGAACCCGACGTTGGACAACGTGCCGCGGATCGCCGTGCGGACCCAGTACAGGTTGAAGTCGATCGCGCCGGACAGCGAAACGGTCTGGGAGAACAACTCCGGACGGTCCTCGGCGTAGTGCAGCGCACCGAACCCGCCCATGGACAGCCCGCCGACCGCCCGGCCCGATTTGGCCGCGACGGTGCGGAGGTTGGCGTCGATGAACGGGATCACCTGGTCGAGATGGAAGGTTTCCCACTTCTGCGCCCCGGCCGCGGTGTCCTGGCGCACCCAGTCGGTGTACCAGCCGCGGAGCCCGCCGTCCGGGATCACGGTGATCATCTTCTGGCTGGCCAGCATCGCGGGATAGGCCAGATACGGGTTGCTCGGATCGTCGCCGACGCCGTGCAGGAAGTAGAACACCGGGTAGCGCGTGGTGGTGTCGGCGTAGTAGCTGCTCGGGACGATGACGCGGATGTGGTGCTGTCCCGCGACCGCCGGGGTCGTCACGGTGAGGACGAAGTTGGTGGGGGTGCCTTGCGCGGTCCCGACCTGGGTGAGGCCGAAGCCGTCGGTCAAGGTCGGCAGGGCGGGGGTGTCGGCGTGCGCGGCGGGGCTGGTGAAGGCCAGCATCGCGGCCGCGGCGGACACCAGTGCGCGCTTGAGCAACAGTCTCATGGTCACTTTCCCTGGTCGCGGGGTCACGGGTTCTGGGTCACGTGGAAACCGGCGCCATAGGTGCCGGGGTGCGCGGCGTCGCGGGCGCGCAGGTCGGCGAGGATGTTCGCCGAACTGGTGTAGACGTACTGCGGGACGCCGAGGATGATCGCCTTGGTGATGCCCGCCCACGGGCCGGCCGCCTGGAAGTTGTTGCCCTGGCCGGGATATTCGGTGCCAGGCACGTGCCAGATCGACGGGCCGCCGGAGTCGTTCGCCTGGTGCTTGGCCCAGGACTGGTAGACGCCGTTGGCGTTGCTGGTGACGCGGCCGTACCAGACGCCGAGCTGACCCGACACCACGAGTTCGTTGGTGTTGTTCAGCGCGGCGCCGAGGAGGCGTTCGTTGTTCAGCGACGGGTTGAGCGCGTTCGGGCTGGGCTGCCCGTCGGGGACTTCGAGTTCACCGGTCTGCTTCAGGTACGGCCCTTGCGAGGACGGCGTCACCGACGGCACCAGCTCGATGATCATGTAGTCCTTGGTCGGGTGGCCCGTCATCGAGCCCTCGCGGTTCTTGAAGTACCGGACGTAGCCGATCGGGCCGAACCCGGTGTCGTTGCGGTCGTAGACCGGTGCGATGTTCTCCGGGATGTCCCGGTCGGAGTAGTGCTGTCCGGGGGCGTCCACCAGGCAGTGCCCCGCGGACACGGCGATCTTCCGGTCGTACTTGTCGGTGCCGACCGCGCCGATCGTGCAGAAATGATCGGGGGTGTTGAGATCGAACAGGATCTGCATCGAGTTGAAGACCCGTTTGGCGGGTTCGGCCGAGGCGCCGGCCGCCCCAGTGACCACGAGGACGACCGCCGCGATCGCGGCGAGGAAACGTCGGGTGCGCACGCACGCTCCTTGATTCGTAGGGTTCACTGCCTGCTGCCGCAGAGAGCGGAGTCGATCACGTCGAGAGGCGAGGGCCGGATGCTCGTCTCCTCCCACGCGTTGGTCATCATCGAGGCGTACCGGCCGTCGTCGGTCGCCGCGGTCCACGAGGTGTAGCCGGACGCCGCGAGGCCGTTGTGGAACCAGGCTTCGCCGCCGCAGGACAGCGTGATGGCCTGCAGTCCGAGGCCCAGGCCGACGTAGGCCGGATCGTGCACCGGCACCTGGATCGTCCGGCGCATCTCGGCCAGCGCGGCGGGCGAGACGACCTTGCCGTCGAGCAGGGCTCGGTAGAACGTCGACATATCTGTCAGCGTCGAGACGATCGCTCCGGCCGAGCTTTCGATCGACGGTTCGGAGATCACCGGGGCCGAGGTCGTCTCGGTCCAGAAGAAGAACGGGCCCGCCCGGACCCCGCGGTACCCGGGAAGGTACGGCGCGGGAAGCGACCGGTCGCCCGCGCGCGGGAAACTGGTCTGGGCCAGTCCGAGCCGGTCGATGATCCGGGTGGTGATCGCGTCGCCGACGGACATCCCGGTGACCTGCTCGATCAGCAGCCCGTTGATCAGGTAGCCCAGGTTGGAGTAGAGCACGCTGGTGCCGGGCGCGGACGCGGGCGGGAAGTTCCGCAGCCCGACCTGGACCAGATCGTGCAGGCCGATGCTGCCGTCCGGTTTGACCAGCCCGGCAGCTTTCTGCGCCCACGCCACCACATCCGGGGCGGGGATTCCGGCGGTGTGCTGAAGGAGCTGCCGGACGGTGATCCGGTTGCCGTCGTACCCGTTGCCGTCGACGAGGCCGGGCAGGTAGCGCTCGATCGGCGCGTCGAGCGCGACCTTGCCCTCGTCGACCAGTTGCAGCACGACCGCGGCGGTGAAGGTCTTGGTCTGGCTGGCGATGCGGAAATGCTCGTCCGGCCCCAGGGGACGCGCGGCGCCGGTGATCGTGGCGCTGCCCGTCGACAGATGCCACGACCCGGACGCGTTGCCCGCGTAGACGGCCGCGCCTGGTCCGGCGTGGGCTTGGTAGCCGTTGAGAACAGCCTGGGTGTCGGCGTGGGCATCGGCCGCGGACGCCGGTGCGGCCAGCGCCACGGCGACAGCCGCGCTCGCCAGAATCGAAACCGCCTGTCTCAGTCTGCGCACAAACTCTCTCCTTCGCTCAAAGGGTTCCGGAACTACCTGGCCGTGTACCGGCAGACGGCCACCGCCACGACGATCAGCAGCAGCACGCCCACCAGCACCAGGCAGCCGGCCCCGCCGCTGTTCGACCGCCGGCGCTCCGCCTGCCCCCTTGGCGGAACGCCGGGATGGCACCGGGCGTAATGCCGAGCTCGCTGTTCGGCGCTCTGCGACTGCGTCAGCCAAGGTGTCCGGTAGCCGCATTCGCCGCACCAGTACCGGAAGTCGGCGGCCATGTCTCTCCGATGCCGAGGTGACCCGATCCCGGTCATCGTGGGGTTCGCGCAGGTCACCGCACCAGAGCACAAGCCGGTCAGGCATGACCGGCCGGCGCGGTAAGCTCGTTTCGGGGTGAGCGGGCGCATAGTGAGGGGTCTCCGCGGTGACGAGCCGGGCCGGCGTTCTGCTGCGCGAAATGCGGCGTCAGACGGGGTTGACCCAAGAGCAGCTGGCGGAGCGTTCCGGGGTCAGCGTCAGCACGATCCGGCGGCTCGAGAACGGCAGGCCCATCGATCCGCGGATGGGCACCGTGAAGCTTCTGGCCGACGCGCTCGGAACCACGACGGCCGAACGGCGCGCGCTGCTGGCCGAGTTCGGCGTCTCCCCCGCGCCGGAAGAGGCCGAGCCGCCGCGGATCCGGAGCGCGCTGTCCGACGCCGCGGACCAGTTCGCGCGGGTGGTCGCTTCTCGCTGGCAACGCGAGGAAGAGCAGCGTCGCGTCCACGATCCTTTCCCGCTGCCGGTGCGGTGGCAGCCGGCTTCGCCGCGGCTGACCGATCGCTGGGACAACATCCGCGGCGTCCGGCCGGGCGGCACCGCGGAACCGCTGGACCTGAACGGCGAACTGGACGACATCGCGAACGTCTACCGGCGGATCCCGTCCGGCCGTCTGACGGTCCTCGGCCGGGCCGGTTCCGGAAAGACGATCCTGACACTGCGGTTCGTGCTGGGCTTTCTCCGCACGCGCACCGCCGCCGAACCGGTGCCGACGATCTTCAACGTCAGCTCGTGGGACCCGACGGCCCACACGCTGCGGGATTGGCTGATCGAACGCCTGCCGCAGGACTACCCCGATTACCCCGGCCTGACCGGTCCGCTGGCCGCCGAGCTGGTCGAAACCGGGTGCGTCCTCCCGGTTCTGGACGGATTCGACGAGATCGCCGCCGGATTGCACGCCGCCGCACTGGCCGCGCTCAGCGCCACGTCACTGCCGTTCCTGCTGACCAGCCGTCCCGCCGAGTACGCGACCGCGGTCGCCGCGACGGATGTGCCGACCTCGACCGCGGGCGTGGAACTGCTCGACCTCACCCCGGCCGACGTCGCCAACTACTTGCCCCGCACGACTTCCCGCGCCGGAGACCGGTGGGACCCAGTGCTCGCCGAACTGCGCGGCTGCCCGGACGGACCCCTCGCGACCGCGCTGAGCACACCGTTGATGGTGGTCCTCGCGCGAACCGTCTACAGCGACGGCCGAGACCCGGCGGTTTTGCTGGACAGCGCCCGGTTCCCGACGTCGGACGCGCTGGAGGACCACCTGCTCGCCAGCTTCGTGCCCACCGTCTACCAGCACCGGCCTCCGCACGTCGCCCGCCCGGTCCGGAGCTGGGATCCCGAACGCGCCCAACGGTGGCTGGGCTATCTGGCCCAGCACATCGGTCACCTCGACGAGCACGATCTGGCGTGGTGGCACCTGGGCGCTTCGCTGCGCCGGTCGTCGCGAATCCTCGCTCTCGTCATGGCTTCGACGCTCGCCATCGCTGTGCTGAACTGGCTCGTCTTCGTCCCCCTCGACCTCATCGACCGCGGCACCGCGTTCACCTTCCGCGCGGGATTGATGGACGGACTCCTGATCGGCCCGATGGTCGGCCTGGCGTTCGGGCTGGTCCACGGCCTGATGATCGTGTGCGGCGGCCGGAAAATCGAACCGTCGCGCGTCCAGATCCGGCTGCGCGGACGGCATCGGACCGGCAGGCAATTCTTCCGCGCTTACACCGCCCGGCTCGGCGCCGCCCTGCTCGGCGGGTTCGTGATCGGCCTCGGATACGGCCCGGTCAACACGGCGTTGCACGGCCTGCTCTTCGGTTTTCCGCCGGACGGCAAGTCGCTCGCCGAGAAAATGCTCGTGCCCACGCTCGTTTACGGGCTCATCTTCGGGCTCGCGGCCGGACTGGTGTTCGGGCTGATGGCGGCGCTGGAAATCCCGCTGGACGTCGGCTCGGCCGCCACCCCGCTCGGTCTGCTGGCCACGAATCGCACGACAGCGTTGCGGCAGTTGCTCATTCTGGTGCCGACGGTCGCTCTCTCGATCGCTTTCGGTGGTGCGTTGCTGGTGGAGCTTCTCCAGGGTCCCTTGGGTCCGCTCCGGTGGCCACTGTCGTCGGGCCTGCTGATCGGCGCCGTCGGAGGTCTCGGGGGCGGGCTCTCGTATGTACTGGCGTTCACGGCTTGGGGACAGTGGGTGTTGCTGGCGCGCATCTGGCTGCCGCTGACCGGCCGTCTGCCGTGGGCGGTACCGGCGTTTCTCGATGACGCGTACCAGCGCGGGGTGCTGCGACAGGCGGGGGCGGTTTACCAGTTTCGCCATGCGCGGCTTCAGGATCACCTTGGTCGCGCGTATCGCGCCTGATCCGACATGCTGGTCTCGGCAAGGTGCGGGTCTGGCTGGACGAGGGTGGCGACCCGCACGTCGGGTTTCTTCACGACCCGCCGCTGCACGCCGCGGCCGACTACGGTTCCGCGGAGGTCATGGTCGAACTGGCGCGCCGGAGGACGACCTGGACGTGATGTCGGGCTGGTCGCCGGCCCGGCTGAGTCTCGCGGGCCCCGCGCCTGAGCTGCCGGACGCGGGACTTTCGCTCGCAGATGCCCGGCCTCACCAAGGCGTTGTCCGCGGGGACAACCTGCTACGGCAGGTACGCCAGCCCCACGAGCGGCAACCAGGGCGTGTACGCAGGACTGCGCCCCGTCGACAACCGTTCGGTCACCGGGCCGCCCGGGCCTAACCCCGAGCAGTCCGCACCCGCACCGCGCTCCCCGCGCAGACGATCACCGCCAGCCCGCCCAGCATGGTCTGCCAGGTCAGTTCCTCGCCCAGGAAGACCGCTGCCCACGCCAGATTCAGCACTGGCTGCACCAACTGCACCTGGCTGACCCGGGTCATCGGCCCGAGTCCCAGCCCCCGGTACCACGCGAAGAAGCCCAGATACATGCTCACCACCGCCAGATAGGCGAAAGCGGCCCACTCACCCACTGTCGCATGTGGAGGGTGGTTCGTCACCGACACGACGGTCAACGCGACCATCAACGGCGAGGCGACCACCAGCGCCCACGAAACCGTTTGCCAGGCGCCCAATTCCCGCGCGAGCACTCCGCCTTCTGCGTAACCCACCGCAGCGGCCAGCACCGCGCCGAAGAACAGTGCGTCCGACCATTGGAGTCCGCTGAGGCCACCGCCTTGCAGGACGGCGAAGCCGATCGTCGCGACGGCGCCGACGGCGGCCAGGGCCCAGAAAGTGGCGGGCGGGCGTTCGCGCGTGCGGAGCACCGCTGCTACCGCCGTCGCGGCGGGGAGCAGCGCGATGACGACGGCGCCGTGGCTGGCGGAGGCTGTGGTGAGGGCGTACGAGGTCAGCATCGGGAAGCCGATCACCACTCCGCCCGCGACGACGGCGAGGCGGAACCATTGCGTGCCGCGCGGGAGGCGTTGTTTGGTGGCGATCAGCGCGACGCTCGCGAGCACCGCGGCGACCACTGCCCGCCCCGAGCCGATGAACATCGCCGACAGGCCGCCGTTTTCCACCGCGACCCGGGTGAACGGCACGGTGAACGAGAACGCCACGACGCCGAGCAGACCCCACCAGAGACCGGCCCGGGGTAGCGCCGGTGCCGCCGGGAGAGTAGCGCTATCCTTCAGTTTCATGTCCGACGATAGCAGCTCCCGGATCGCTTCGACACTGCGCGAGTGGATCGCCACCGCCCCGGCGGGCGCGAAGCTGCCGTCGTCGCGGGAGCTGGTCGCGCGGTATTCGGCCAGTCCGGTGACGGTCCAGAAAGCACTGCGCAGCCTGTCTTCCCAAGGACTGGTGGAGAGTTTGCCGGGAGTTGGCACGTTCGTCCGCGCCGCGCCCGCCACCGGGTCCGGCGACTACGGCTGGCAGACCGCGGCGCTCGGCGCCCCGGGGCACGGGCCGCTCAAACAGCCCGCATCGCTGCAATCGGTCTCCACGGGCACAGTAGCGCTTCATTCCGGCTACCCCGACCCGGAGCTGCTGCCGGAGCGGCTCGTCCGGAGCGCGTTCTCCCGGGCCGCTCGGACGGCGGCGCTGGTCGGACGGCCGCCGACCGCGGGCGTTCCCGAACTGCAGGCCTGGTTCGCCGCGGAACTGCGCACGGCGACCCCGGCCGGGATCGCGCCGGTGAACCCGCGAGACGTCGTGATCACCCCGGGCAGCCAGAGCGGACTGGTCACGGCCTTCCGCGCACTGGTCGGGCCGGGGCAGCCGCTGCTGCTGGAATCCCCGACGTACTGGGGCGCGATCCTCGCGGCGACGAAAGCGGGCGTCGCGGTGGTTCCGGTGCCGAGCGGCCCGAACGGACCGGATTCCGACGCGCTGGACCGGACGTTCGAGCAAACCGGCGCGCGGGCCTTCTACGCGCAGCCCAGCTTCGCCAGCCCGACCGGCGCGCTGTGGCAGCCCGATCTCGCCGACCGCGTCCTCAACACCGTCCGCCGGCACGGTGCTTTCCTGATCGAGGACGATTCGGCGCACGATTTCGGCATCACCGCGGAACCGCAGCCGCTCGCGGGCCGCGACGACGACGGCCACGTGGTCTACCTTCGCTCGCTCACCAAGAGCGTCTCCCCCGCGATCCGCGTCGCCGCGCTGATCGCCCGCGGCCCGGCGCGCGACCGGATTCTCGTCGACACGCTGGCGGAATCGATGTACGTCAGCACGGTGCTGCAGACCGTCGCGCTCGACGTCGTGACCCAGCCCGCCTGGCGCACCCACCTGCGCCGGGTCCGGCACCAGCTCAAGACCCGCCGCGACCTCCTGCTCGCCGGCCTCCGCGAGCACGCGCCCGCGGTGCAAGTGGAATCCGTGCCGCAGGGCGGGTTGAACCTCTGGGCGCGGCTGCCCGGAACGGTCGACCTGCCGCGAGTGGTTCGGGATTGCGAGTCCGCCGGCGTGGTGATCGGCCCTGGCGACGAATGGTTCCCCGCCGAGCCGACCGGACGCTTCATCCGGCTCAACTACGCCGGGCCGAATCCGGACGCGTTCGCCGACGCCGCGCGGGTGATTCAAGAAGCGGTCGAGGCGAACGTCTGACCGCTAGCCGTTTTCCGCGCGCAGCGCCGCTTTCTGCACCTTCCCGGACGGCGTCAGCGGCAGGCTGTCGCGGAGCACGATCTGGCGCGGGACCTTGTAATCGGCCACCTGCGCCGCGCAGTACTCCTTCAGCTCCGCCTCGGTGACAGCCGAATCCTTCGCCGGGACAACGTAATACCGGCCGATCTCCCCCAGCACCGGATCGGGCACGCCGACCCCGGCCGCCAGCAGCACCCCCGGATGCGCGGCGAGGACGTTCTCCACCTCGACCGGGTAAATGTTGAATCCGCCTTGGACGAACATGTCCTTGGCGCGGCCGTGCAGCGTCAGGTAGCCGTCCTCGTCCGCGCGGGCCATGTCGCCGGTGTGCAGCCAGCCGTCCGCGTCGACCGCCGCGGCGGTTTCCTCCGGCAGATTGTGGTAGCCAGCCATGATCGACGGGGTCCGGAACAGCAATTCACCGGTTTCGCCGGTCGGCAGGGCTTCTCCGGACGGGGACGCGATTTTCGCTTCCACGCCGGGGAAAGGGACGCCGATCGAGCGTTCAGTCGCTTCCGTGCTGGCGTTCCACGGCGTCATCACCACGGCACCGGAAACCTCGCTCAGCCCGTACAGATTCATCACGGCCGCCTTCGGGAAAGCAGCCGTAAGGCGTTGCAGCAAAGCAGGTTCCGCGTTCGCACCACCGGTGACGACCACGCGGATCGCCGAAGTGTCCACACCGGCGAAACGCTCGTGGTTCAGCAGCAGCGTGTGCATCGTCGGCACACCGACCCACATCGTGAGGCCAGCCGTCCGGAACAGATCCGCAGCGGCACCGGCGTCGAAGGACGGCAGCAGCACCGTCCGGCTGCGCGCGACCAACGCGGACAGAATGCAGCAAGTGATGCCGCTGACGTGGTTCAGCGGAACGGCTACCGGCAACACGTCGTCGGCGCTCAACTGCAGGTGATCGGCTTCCGCGGCGGCAGACGCCAGCTGGCCGCGATGCGTCAGCGTCGCGCCTTTGGGATGACCGGTGGTGCCGGAGGTGTAGATGATCATCACCGGATCGTCCTTCTCGACTGCCGCCGAAGCAGCAGCCAGCGCCTCGGCGTCCGGCTCCGCCGTGCCCACTTCGGCGAAAGTCGCCGCGGAAACGCCCGGCAACCCGAGATTTCCCATCAGGGCAAGGAAATCGACGTCGCCCGCCGAAGGTTCGGTCACCACGAGGCGCGCGCCGGAATCGTTCAGGATGTGCGCGAATTCGGTTTCCCGGTACCGGGGGCTCAATCCGACGACCACGGCGCCGATCTTCGCGGCGGCGAAGTAGACCGCCAGCCATTCCGGCGTAGTGCGCCCGTTGACCGCGATCCGGTCGCCGCGCCGCACGCCCCGCCGCAGGAAATCGGCGGCGATCCGGTCCGACCAGGCGTCCATCTCGCCGAACCGGAGGTCCCGGGACCCGGCCGTCCAGCCGACGGCGTCCGCCGGGGCGGTGCGGAGCAGGTCGTGGATACGCGTCATCGCTCGTCCTCACTGGGTCAGGTGGACGGCGAGGAAGTCGAGCTGATCCGCGACGACCTTTTCGACCACAGGCGGATGGTAGACGGTGAAGTGATCCGCATCGTAGTGCTTCAGCACGGCGCGCGGCGCGTCCTCGGCCACCGCGGCGGCGATCGACGGATCGATGAGGTTTTCGCGGTCGCAAGCACAGATCAGCAACGGGCACCGCACCCGCGAGGCCTGCGCGGCGGCGTTGTAGAACACCATGTCCAGCCCGGACGCGGCGGTGATCCGGTTGTCGAACTCATCGCCTTCGGGCGTCACCGATTCCCAGCCCGCCAACGCTCCGGGCTGATTCACGAAGGCCAGCTCGCCCGGGCGGCCGACCAGCGGAACGTACCGGCGCGGCAGCCGCAACGCGGACCGCACCAGGTCCGACCCGATCGGCCCGGTGAAGCGTGCGAGGTGCCGCAGCCCGGCTCGCGCGACGACGGCCCGGCCGCTGAACACCGGACACTGCACGACCGCCGCGGCCAGCGACGGATGCCGCGCCGCCGCGGCGAGCACGTGACTGGACCCGAACGACGTGCCCCACAACGCGATCCGGCCCGCGTCGATCTCCGGCCGGGAGCGGGCGAACGCCAGCGCCGCGTCGACGTCCTCGGCGTACCGGCGCTGGCTGACCAGCTGCCGGGGCTCGCCGCCGGACTCGCCGAGGTGCCGGAAATCGAACGCCAGCACGGCGAAACCCGCCGCGGAGAACCAGGTTTCGTACTGGCCGAGCATCATCTCGTGGGTCGCGCCGCCGCCGTGCACGAGCACGACGGCCGGATGCGGACCCGCCCGGTCCGGGAGGGTCAGCCAGGCCGCGCACTGGTCGCGGCCGGAACGGAAAGCAGTGCGCACGATCCCTCCATCAAGTACGTTGTACGTGAACTTAGCTTAAACACGTACCTTGTACTTAATCAAGGAGAAGCATGCCCGCACCGCGGAAGTTCACGCGCGAACGGCTGCAGGCCGCCGCGCTCGCACTGGTCGACGCCGCCGGGCTGGACGGCCTGACCATGCGCAGCCTCGCGACCGAACTCGGCACCGGGCCGATGACAATCTACAACTACGTCGACGGCCGGGACGGGCTGGAACACCTCGTCACGGAAGCGGTGATGGCGTCGGCGACCTGGCCGGATCCGTCCGACGACTGGCGCGCCGACGTCCACGCCGTCGCCGAGGGAATGTGGCGGGCGGTGCGGGCGCATCCGCACGCCATCCCGCTGATTCTGACCCGCCGCAGTTTCGACCTGCCGACCCTGCGGCCGGCCGAGGCGCTGGTCCGGGCGCTGGTCCGGAGCGGACGATCCGGGACCGAGCTGCTGGTCGCGTTCCGCACGGTGTCCGCCTTCGTGGCCGGCTTCGCCCAGGCCGAACTGGCTGGTCCGCTGTCGCGCGACGCGGACTCCGCCGAGACCGCCGACCGGATCGCGGAACTGGATCACGACGAGTTCGCCGGGCTCCGGGAGATCGCCGAAGCCGCCGCGCGAAGCGATCCGGAAACCGAGTTCACCGACGGAATGCGCGTGCTTTTGGCTGGCCTGCACGAAAAAACCCGGTGACCGCCGAGGCAGCCACCGGGTTTTCTCCCGGGCTCAAGACAGGTGATGCACGTCCTGCAGCCCGTACACCGGCGTCTCAAGCCCTTCGAAGCGCGCCTTCAACTGCAGCGCCAGATACAGCGAGTAATGCCGCGACTGGTGCAGATTCCCGCCGTGGAACCACAATCCCTCCTGCTGGGTGGGCTTCCACATGTTGCGCTGCTCGCCCTCCCACGGGCCCGGGTCCTTCGTCGTTTCCGAGCCCAGTCCCCAGCATTTGCCGACCTTGTCCGCGGTCTCCTGGCCGACCAGGTCGGCGACCCAGCCGTTCATCGAGCCGTAGCCGGTCGCGTAGACGACCACGTCGGCTTCCAGCTCCGTGCCGTCCGACAGCACCACCGAGTTCGCGGTCAGGTGGTCGACCTGGCCGTGCGCGAGCTTGATGCTGCCGTTGGCGACGAGTTCCGACGCGCCCACGTCGATGTAGTAGCCGGAGCCGCGGCGCAGGTACTTCATGAACAGGCCGGAGCCGTCGTCGCCCCAGTCGTGCTTGAAGCCCGCCGCCTCGAGCCGGGCGTAGAAGTCCTTGTCGCGTTCGTGGATCGCCTGGTACACCGGGATCTGGAACTCCGGCATGATCCGGTACGGGATCGACGCGAAGATCAGGTCGGCCTTCTCGGTGGTGACGCCCGCAGCGAGCGCGCGCTCCGAGTACAGGTCGCCGAGGCCGAGGTCCATCAGCGAATCCGACTTCACGATGTGCGTGGACGAACGCTGCACCATCGTCACGTCCGCGCCGTGCTCCCACAGCGCCGCGCAGATGTCGTGCGCCGAGTTGTTCGAGCCGACGACGACCGCCTTCTTGCCCGCGTACGCGTCCGGGCCGGGGTGCTGCGACGAGTGGTGCTGGTCGCCCTCGAACTCGTCCATGCCGGGGAACGACGGCAGGTTCGGCTTGCCGGACATCCCGGTCGCGAACACGACGTGCCGCGGCGTGAGGACCACCTGCTCGCCGTCGCGGTCCACCGTGACGTGCCACTGCTTCGCGTCGTCGTCCCACACCGCGGAGGTGACCGCCGAACGCGTCCAGTACGGCACCTCCATCAGCTTCGTGTACATCTCGAGCCAGTCGGCGATCTTGTCCTTCGGCGCGAACACCGGCCAGTTCTCCGGGAACGGCAGGTAAGGCAGGTGGTCGTACCAGACCGGGTCGTGCAGGCAGAGGTTCTTGTACCGCTTGCGCCACGAATCGCCGGGCCGGTCGTTGCGCTCCACCACCAGCGACGGCACGCCGAGCTGGCGCAGCCGGGCGCCGAGCGCGATCCCGCCCTGCCCGCCGCCGATCACCACGACGTAGGGCTGCTGGCCGTAGCCGAGCGTCTCCTGCTCCTCGGCCCGCTTCTCCGCCCACGACCGGCGGCCGCGGACCACGCCGTGCTCGACGCCCTTGGGCCGCCGTTCGCGCTGCGACTCCTCGAAGCCCTTCAGCTCGCGCAGGCTGGTGAGCAGCGTCCACGCGCCTTCTTCCTTCAGCCGCAGATGCCCTTTCGCGCGTCCGGCGGCGGTCTCGAACTCGATCCACGCCTCGGTGACCCCGCCGGCCTCGGTGGCCGGTTCGCTCGTGCGGAACCCGCTCGGATCGGTCGTCTCCAGACAGCCGCCGAGGAGGCCGGCGATCCCGTCGCGGCCCTCGACGGTCTTGAGGTTCCAGGTGAACGAAACCAAGTCGCGCCAATAGGAATCGACGGCGAACAACGCCGAGGCAGCCTCGATGTCGCGAGCGGCCAGCGCGGCCTCGAACCGGGCCAGCCAGTCCTCGACCCGGGCCTGCGGCGTGCTCGCCTCCGCGATCCGGTCGACTGTCTGTGTCATCGCTACTCCTCGGACGTCGCTGTCGTGGGTGTAGCGCCGATCACACTCCTCCGGCGAAGGGTGCGGCAAGGGTTGCAGCGTGTTGCACGCGCCCGGTACGTGGAAACATCGGCGCAGGTCACCTATGCTGGGCGGCTAGCGCGACGGTGCGGGAGGTGACTGTGGTGGTGCACAGTGCGGTGCCTCCGGGCCGCAACCTGCCCACCCACGCCCGCGACCTGGTCCGCATGCACGAGGCGGTCATCGGCGGCAGCCGTCCCGCGGTGCCGCCGCGTCCGCTGGTCTCGCGTTCCTGGTCCCGCGTGCTGAGCCTCGGCCTCACCGCCGACGGGATGAACGCCCGCGATTCGGTGCCCGGCGACGAGGTCGAACGCCGCAGGCACGGCTCCCCGCTGCGGCACGTCATCGAAGACCTCCGCCAGGTCGTCGGCGCGACGTCCGATTCGGCGCACATGCTGCTGGTAGTCACCGACGCCGACGGCATCATCCTGTGGCGCGAAGGCTCGTCCGCCATCCGGCGCAAGGCGGACACGCTGGGCTTCACCGAAGGCTCCGAATGGACCGAATCCCGCGTCGGCACGAACGCGATCGGCACCGCGCTGGCCGAAGCCGCCCCGATCGAACTGCTCGCCGGCGAACACTTCGAGCAGAACCAGCACCCGTGGTACTGCACCGCCTCGCCCATCCACGACCCGCGCACCGGCGAACTGCTCGGCGTCATCGACGTCAGCGGCCCCGCGCTCACCCTCCACCCCGCCATCGGCGCCCTCGTCGAAACCGGCAAGCGGCTGGCCGAATCGCAACTGTGGCGCACCCACCGCCAGCGCCTCGAACGACTGCGCCAAATGGCTGAACCTGTCCTCTCCTCCGGCCCCGCCCTGGTCGTCGACGAGGACGGCTGGGTCGCGCACAGCGTCGGCGTCTCCGCGGGCGAACGCATCGCCGCCCCCCAAGCGGGCCAGGTCGTCGCCGTCCCCGGCCTGGGAGCCTGCCTCCCCGAACCCGTCGCCGACGGCTGGCTCGTCCGCCCCGCCGACACCGCCCGCACCGTCCGGCTCGACCTCGACCTCACGCCCGCACCCCTGCTGAGCCTCCAAGCAGGCGACACCGGCTGGCGCCGCCCGATCACCAAACGCCACGCGGAAATCCTGGTCCGCCTGGAAAAGGCCGGCCGCGACGGCCTGTCGGCGGTCGCGCTCAGCCACGCCCTCTACGGAGACGCCGAACACCTGGTCACCGTCCGCGCCGAGGTGTCGCGCCTGCGCCGCCTGCTCGGCGCCATCGTCGACACCCGCCCCTACCGCCTGGCCGAAGGCGTGCGCATGACTGTCCACGCAGGACAGTGACCAGCGAAGTCCCCGAAACCGGGCCCCCCGTGCGACGTCGCCGAGGCATCCGCTAATGTTTACGACACGTTGCACAGCAGCAAGCGCGATTAGCTCAGCGGGAGAGCGCTTCCCTGACACGGAAGAGGTCACTGGTTCAATCCCAGTATCGCGCACTCCAGTCCACCCCAGGCTGGTGCGTTGCACAACGGGCGATTAGCTCAGGGGGAGAGCGCTTCGTTCACACCGAAGAGGTCACTGGTTCGATCCCAGTATCGCCCACGCTCGGATCTCGAGGCGAGGTATGCCCGCACAACGCGCGGGCCTTCCTCGCCTCGAGGTGTTTTCTGGGGGTGCAACCCCCAGGCCCCGCCCGGAGGGGCTTCGCCCCCCGGACCCCCCAAAGCGCGTGGTTCCGTCGGTCTTGTCGGTGCCGGTGCGGGTCAGGGGTTGCGGGGGTTTGTTTTGGTTGCGGCGGTGTTGCGGGTTTTCTTCGTGCGGGCGTGTTCGGCTAGCAGGGCGAGGGTCTGAGGGGACGCGGAGAAATCGGCTAGGCGTCGCTGCATCCAGTCGCTCGCGGCGGACAGGGCGGCGGCGTCCGGGGGCTGGCCGTTTTCGGTGTCCAGCCACAGTTGCCAGTCTCGTACTCGTTGGCGGACGAACGCGCGGTCGTTTGGCGGTGCTAGGCGGTCTGCTTCGGTGACGATGTCTGCCGACTGCTGCTGGAATTTGGTCGGGTCTGCGGTTTTTTCTGCGATGTAGTCAAGCAGGTTCACCACTGCGGTCTTGGCTGTCAGTGGTTCCGGGTCCCGTGCCAGCACCGCGGCCAGCTCTCGAGGGTCGGTGCTGTCCGCCGCGATGACGCGGCGGTAGGCGGCGGAACGGACGTGCTCGTCCGCGATCGCGGCGTCCACTTCGACGTCGGTCAGCTCGGCGGCCGCGAACAAGGCGGTCAGGTCGGCTCGCAGCGTCGTCACTTCGTACGTCCTTCGAGCACGGCTTGGCCGGTCAGAAGCTCCAGGGGTCGGGGTGCGGGGTTCTGGTGGGGTCCGCCGACCAGATGAGGCGGCT
Organism: Amycolatopsis sp. Poz14; assembly: GCF_006704225.1. Classification (NCBI taxonomy): domain Bacteria; kingdom Bacillati; phylum Actinomycetota; class Actinomycetes; order Pseudonocardiales; family Pseudonocardiaceae; genus Amycolatopsis; species Amycolatopsis sp. Poz14. Next base: position 3,528,939 of record NZ_JACLHD010000001.1, on the reverse strand, counting down.
TTCCACGTCGGGAGCCGCCAGGGTCCGCAGGCGGTCGGCCGCCCATTCGTTCCAGTAGAGCTTGGTCGACTGCGGAACCCGGAAAACCGGGAGGCCGGAGGGCACCGCGTCGGGGCGGAACACCGATTTCCGGATCACCCCGTCCCATTCCGGCTCGGACGACTCGCCGAGATCCAGGCAGTCGACGACCTGCTCGACGAGAAAAAGGAACCACTCGTCGCTCTCCTTGCCGTCGACAATGAGCGGCAGCAAGCTTCCGGAAGCCTCGAAATCGGCCCGGAACTCGTCGGCGACGCGGCGGCCGACGATCGGGGCCTCGTCCGCGCCCGGCGAGAACTCGACCGGCCGCCAGCCCGGGTCGCCGACCCACTCCGCGTGGATCCCGCGCGGATAGTCGTCCGGCGAGCCCGACAGCATCCAGCGGACGACCTTCGTCAGTTCGCCCCCGATGGTCAGCGCGCGATACTCCCCGCGGGCTTCGCTCACGCTCGGCAGCAGGCGGCACACCGCCCGGCCACGTGGGATGTCGGCCATCACGCGGTCCAGTATGCCCCAGGCCCCGGCGCGCCGCTGGAAAGCTCGCCCAGCACCGATTTCCCGATGCCGCGCAACTCGTTCCGCAGCAGCCCGCCGATCGCGGTCTGGCTGAGACCGCGCGCCTGGCCCTGTGCGACGACGCCCTGCAGCCGGTTGTAGACCTTCTCGTGAAATCCGCCGCGGTGGGTGTAATTGTGCGGCGTCGGATGCCCCAGCGGAATGCCGTTCGCCGGGTCGTTGATGTCGACCTTGTGCGCGTCCAGCAGATCCCGGCTCTTCGCGCCCCACGCCCACTGGTTCTTGGTCCCGCCCGACGGCACGATGTGCGCCGCCGCCTCCCCCGGTGCCGGAGCGCGCCCCTCGGCCGCCATGTTGTTGCGCAGGATCGCGGCGTTCTGCTTGCACGTCAGCAATCCGAGATAGTCCAGCCACGCCATCGGGTTGATCGCGTACGAACGCTGGTTCGGACCGCCGGCGAGGCCGAGCGGGTCGGCGCTGGCGTACTCCGCGGTGGCCGGGTCGTAATGCCGGAAGTAGTTGTAGTGCCAGCCGGTTTCGGGATCGAAGTACTGTCCGGGGAACCGCAGCGGCGTGTCGGCGGTCGAGTCCGGGGCCCGGCTGGTGACGCCCCACACGGTGCGCCGCGCATGCCACGCGACGGCGCCGCTCTCGTCGACCAGTTCGGTGGGAGTGCCGAGCACGTCGGTGACGATCGCGAAAAACCGTTCGTCCACCACATGTTGCGGAGCGTCCGCCGCCGTCCGGCGTTCGACCTGGCTCACCGGACGCACCCCGTCGCGGTCCCAGGTCGTGGTCGTCACGTCCGGACGGTCGACGGCACGAGTGCTCTGTTCGACGAGATGCACGCCGTCCCAGGCGAAAACGGTTTCTTCGGCCACGCTCACGCCGTCCGGGCCGAGCCGCTCCTTGGCGATCCGCCGCCCGAGCGGGTCGTGCCGGTAGCGCCACCTGGTCCCGTCCGGGGTCGTCACGCCGGTCAGCCGGTCGTCGGAGTCCCAGGTGTAGCTCCAGACCCGCCGCTGCCCGGACAGCGTGCGGCTGGAACGTTCGACGATCCGGCCCTGCGCGTCGTGCCGGTAATGCACGGCGCCGCCGCGGCGAAGGACGACGCCCGCGTATTCCCGACCGCCCTGCGGGGCAGGATCCTGATCCGGCCACTCGGCGCTGCTGACATCGCCGAATTCGTTGTAGGCGTAGCGTTCCGTCCATCCGGCCCCGTGCACCGCGGTGACGCGTCCCCAGCGGTCCAGGTCGTACTGCCGGGCGCCAGCGAGCTGGTCCTGAATACTGGTGACGACGCTGTCCGCGCGGTAGTGGTAGGCGCGCCGCTGACGCGACCGGGCGGAGGCGTCGGTGACCTGCTGCCCGACGAGGCGGTGGTTCGCGTCCCAGCTCTGGTTCACCATCGCGCCGCCGCCGAGCTGACGGCGGACCTCGCGACCGGCCGCGTCGTAGCTGAGCCGAACCGTGTGGCCGTCGGTGCGGACCACCACCGGCTGGTCGTTCCCGTTGTACTCGCAGCCGGTCCGCACCCCGGCCGGGGTCACACGCAGGATCCGCCTGCCTAGCAGGTCGTACCCCGATTCGACGGCCCGGCCGTTGCAGCTTTCCCTGAGCACCCGGCCGAGCGCGTCCCGCTCGAGGACCAGTTCGGCATCCGGCCCGGCCGCCCGGACCAGCTGATCGGCCGCGTCGAACTCGTACGTCGTGACCCGGCCGCCGACGCTCTTCTCGATGACGTTCCCCCGCGCGTCGTGGCGGAACGTCATGACTTCGCCCGCTCCGTTCGTCCGCGCGATCAGCTGGCGGGCCGGGTCGTAGGCATAGGACGACGTCCGCCCGCCGAAGTCGGTTTCCGAAACCAGGTTGCCCGCCGCGTCGTAGTCGTACCGCCACACCCGGCCGCGGGCACCGGTAACCGACAGGAGGCGCAGTTCGGTGTCGTACGCGAATTCCAGCCGGGACCCGTCGACGTCGATCTTCGCGGACGGCGAGTCGAAAAAGGTGTACTCGGTGCGGATGGTCTGGCCGAGCGCGTCGACGTAAGCGATCTCGTTGCCCTCGCCGTCGTACCGCCAGTGTTCGGTGGTCCCGTCCGGCTGCGTGCACGACAGCAGCTTGCCCTCGACCGTCCAGGAGAACCGGGTGATCCCGCCGAGCGGATCGGTGACCGTGCTGATCCGGCCGAAGACGTCCCGGGTGTAGCGGGTGGTCGCGCCGAGAAAATCCGTGACGGCGACCGGTTGGCCCGCCGCGTCGGATTCGACGCGCCGGGTCTGGCCGAGCGCGTCGGTCAGACCGGCCGGATGCCCGCGGCTGTCGAGGTGGTACCGGGTCACCGCTCCCGCGGGATCGGTGACGGCGGCGAGATTGCCGCGTTCGTCGTACTCGTTGCGCCACACCGTCCCGTCCGGCCCGGTCAGCACGACCGGCTGGCCGTCGCTGTCGTACTCGGCGGTCGTGGTCCGGCCGTCCGGGTCGGTGACGGCGATCAGCCTGCCGTCCTCGTCATAGCGGAAGCGCGTCGTCTGCCCGAGCGGATCGGTGCGCGACAGCAGCCGGTCGTACCGGTCCCGTTCGGTGACGACCGTGTGTCCCAAGGGATCGACCGCGCGGACGAGCTGCCACGCGTCGTTGAAGTGGTAGGTCGTGACCTGTCCCAGCGAATCGGTGTAGGTCGTCGTCCGGGCCGACGAGTCGTAGCCGATGGAACAGGCCAGCGCCCCGCCGGTGCCGTCGGTGCGGACGCAGCGGCCGAGTTCGTCGAAAACGTAGGCATACCAACGGTCGTTGCGGTCGGTCCACTTGACCACGCGCCCGTGGCTGTCGTACTCGAACCGGACCGGCAGACCCGAGGAGTTGAGGATCTCGGCCAGCCGGCCCGCGTCGTCGTAGCGGTAGCGCACCAGGTCGATCCCGGCCCCGGCGTCCGGGCCGAGCAGGCGAAGCCCGGTCACCAGCCCGTTGCCGCTGTCCACCGCGATCCGGTACCCGCCCGAATGCCGCAGCAGAGTCGGGACGCCGTTCTCGTCGCGGTCGACGTCGATCCGGTCGCCGTTGCGATCGGCGATCGACGCGAGCGGCAGCACGGTGATCGCGCCGGCTTGGTGCGAGGGCGAGAAACTCAGCGTACGGCGGAGTTCCGGGCAGTCGATCGCGTAGCCGCCGTCCGGCGTGCGCGCGAGCGGCCACCGCGCGCCTTCCTCCGGCAGCACCGGCGAACCGTCCTGGGGCGGGACCGGGTACGCCAGCAGGACGCCGTCCGGGGCGGCGTACCAGATCCGCGTGCCGTCCGCCTCGAGCCGCTCGTCCAGCGTCGAGGCCCAGGACGGACCGAAAAACCGGCCGGCGCGGTAGGAGGACAGGTGCGCCCTGGTCACCACGAGCGGCAGCGCGCCGGGCAGTTCGACGTCGGTCTGCACCATCAGCATGTCGCCGGTGGCCAGGTCGATCGGGTCGCCGCCCTCGCATTTCCCGTCGTTGGAGCGGCCGTCCTTGCGCGGCTCGCCGTTCTCGTGCACCGAGCCTTCGCCGTCCGGATTCCCGGTGCGCGCCTCGCTCGGCGAGGTGTGCCCGTCCGGCGCGGCAGCGGGATCGTCGGCATGCGCGGCCTGCGTACCGTCGCCGCTGGGTTCCTTGCCGTGCGGGGAAGTGTGCGGATCCTCGGCCGACGACACGTGGGTCGCGTCGCCGGCTTCGCCCCGTCCGCCGTGGAGTTCGGCCAGCACCTTCTTGATCGACGCGAAGATCTCTTCGAGCTTCGACATCAGCGGCCGCAGCTTTTCGACGGAGTTGATCAGCTTCTTGATCAGCGCGCCGATCTTCTCCAGCCACGCCGACACCTGCTCGACGACCTGCGCCACCACGACCGGCGTGCCGAGCCCGAGCGAGCACACCTCCTCCAGCGCGTCCTGGATGAAGTCGCCGACCGCCTGGGTGATCATGTCGCGGACCAGGCAGCGCACCGCGGCGGTGATCACACCGACGACCTCCACCACCGTGCTGATCGTGTTCGCGCACGTCGCGGCGGCGTTGATGTGGTCGATCTTCTTGCCGATATTGGCCCGGTACGCGTCGGCCGCCGCGCCCTTCCAGTTCGCGGTGTCCTTCTGCACGGTCGCGGCGAGGTCCTTCGCCGCCTGCTGCGTGGCCTGGCCGACGTTCTTCCAGGTCTGCGAGTACGCGGAGATCTGGTCGCCGTCGCCCGCCAACTGGTTCAGCGCGTCCTGCAACGGTTTGACGTGCTCGATCAGCCAGTTCAGCCCGTAGGAGATCAGCGTGCCGACCGGGTTCATCGCCATGGTCAGCATGTCCAGGCCGGTGCCGAGGGCGGCGATCCCGCCTTCGATCCACGAACCGGACTGCACCCCGTCGTACACGCCCGCGGCGTCGTCGAGGACGTTGATCCCGCTGTGCCAGGTGGTCGAGTCCTGCCGCTGCGCCACCAACGGGTTGCTCACGAGAGCTTCTTCCCGAGGCCGTTGATGGTCTGCGTGTGGTTCTGCTCAGCGGTCTGATACGTCGTCACGGCCTGGTTCACCGTCTGCGCCACCTGGCCCATCGCCTGCTGCGCCAACGCCAGCGTCGCCAGCCCGGGCGCGCTCACCGCGAGCACGATCGGCACGAACAACGGCCCGGTGATCAGGCCGTACGCCTGCACCCCCACCGTCACCTGCTCCGCCGCGGCCAACGCCTGCCCGAGTGTTTTGCCGACCTGCTCCACCGCTTGCGCGTGCTTGGCGAGATCGTCCGGATGGACCTCGTAGCCGCCGGAACCGTCACCTGCCATCGGATCATCCCCGTGTCATGAAGGACTGGCCGAAGCCGTCGTCGCCGTCGTCGGAGTCGCCGGGCGGCCTGCGCACCGGAGGCGGCTTCGGCGCGGATTCCTCGTCGATGCCGCCGAGATTCCGGACGTTGCAGTCCTCGCCGGGGTCCGGTTCCTCCGGCTCCGGCTCGGGAAACTTGGCCCGGTAGTTGCCGACGATCGTGTCCATCGTCTGCCGGTCGTCGCCGATCGTCTCCGCCATGACCTCGCCGAGCCGGTCCGGCAACCGCGCCTGCGCGCGCCGCAAAGTCGTCAGCACCGCGGCGGCCACCTGCGCCCCGGAGCATTCCCGCACCTGATCGGTGATCCGCAGATCGGTCACGTTCCCCGCGGAGTCGACCGTGACCGTGACCAGACCGTCCTTGCCCGTCTCGGTCACCGAGACCTGCCCGACCGCGGCCTGCATCGCTTGGTACCGCTGGGCTTTCTGCTTCGCCTCGGCCACCATCCGGTCCACGCGCGCCGCCGCGTCGCCGGCGTCACCGGACAGCGGATCGCTCATCCCCGCATCCCCCGTTCCCCCGGTTTTCGGACCCACCAGAGGAAACCACCGGCGTTCGAGGCACATGGTTCGCGCAGGGCAAGTTAGCTCGAATAGCCGAGCCGTTATGAGCGGTTAACTCGCCATTTGCCCGGAATGCCCGGCAACCGGCCCCTCGACGTGACGGGCGGGCGGCGTCCGGATTGCCGGGATCCGGCGCGGTCGCGGCGAACCGGAAGTATTCACCCGCGCGCCAGATCCGGGACACTCGGCTCGTTCATGATCTCCCCCGGGCGAGCGGCGGCCGGTAAATCCGGGCGACCGCTGTCTCGCCGCGAGCGCATGGAGGAACACGACATGGCGGGTACGAGTCGCCGGAACTTTCTCGGCATGGCGGGCGCTTCGCTCGCCGGGGCGGCGGCCGGAGGGCTGCTGCCCGGGTCCATCGGGAAGGCGCTCGCGGTCGAACCGGCCCGCCGGTCGGGGACCATCGAGGACGTCGAGCACGTCGTCGTCCTCATGCAGGAGAACCGGTCCTTCGACCACTACTTCGGCACCATGCGCGGCGTGCGCGGCTACGGCGACCCGCGGCCGCACCTGCTGCCCAACGGGCGGCCGGTGTTCTACCAGCCGCCGGCGAAGACGCGCACCTCCCGCTACAACGGCCGCGGCCTTCCCGACGACGCCGAGTACGTGCTGCCGTTCCCGCTCGACGCCCTGCGCACCAGCGAGCACATCGCCGGCACCGACCACAGCTGGGGCAGCGGCGAGCCGCTCTGGAACGGCGGACGCTATGACGGCTGGGTGAACGAGAAGCAGGACGTGTTCACCATGTGCTACCAGCAGCGTTCCGAGCTGCCCTACCACTACGCGCTGGCCGAGGCGTTCACCATCTGCGACGCCTACCACTGCTCGGTTCCCGCCGACACCGCGCCGAACCGGATCATGCTCTGGTCGGGCACCATCGACACGCAGAACCGGCTCGGCACCAAGGCGAACGGTCCCGGTCTGGACGAGCGCGCGAACACCAACGGCTACACCTGGACCACCTATCCCGAGCGGCTGCAGAAGGCCGGCGTCACCTGGAAGCTTTACCAGGGCGGCAGCGGCATCCCGGGCGAGCCGACGGACAACTACACGGACAACTCCCTCGAGTTCTTCGCGCAGTACCACCCGCAAGAGGGGGCGTCCGGCCCGCTGGTCGAGCAGGGCGTTTCGACGCACACGCTCAAGGAGTTCCGCGCCGACGTGCAGGCCGGAAAGCTGCCGCAGGTCACCTGGATCGTCCCGCCGTACAAGTACAGCGAGCACGCCGCCGCATCCGCCAGCGACGGTGCGTACTACCTGAACCTCGTCCTCGACGCGCTGGTCTCGAACCCCGAGGTGTGGAGCAAGACCGTCTTCTTCGTCAACTACGACGAGAACGACGGCCTGTTCGACCACGTCGTCCCGCCGATGCCCCCGCTGCTGAACCAGCCGGGCACGGACGGCCTCGTGTCGCGGGCGCTCTCGGCCAGCCTCGCCGACGAGTTCCTCGACTTCGACAAGCTGCGCCCGAGCACCGGAACCGGCCCGAGCGGCCACCGGCTGGCCGGCAAGCACCCGGCCGGACTCGGTTCCCGGGTGCCGATGTTCGTCGTGTCGCCGTGGTCCCGCGGCGGCTGGGTCTGCTCCGAAACCTTCGACCACACGTCGGTGCTGCGTTTCCTCGAAGCCCGGTTCGGCGTGGCGGAGCCGAACATCAGCGCGTGGCGCCGGTCCGTCTGCGGCGACCTCACCTCGGCGTTCGACTTCTCCCGCCCGCAGACCAAACCGGTCGTCACACCCACGCCCGCCCCGCTGCCGAGCAAGAACCAGCCGTTCTCGGTGAAGCTGCCGCAGGCGATGCCGAAGCAGGAGCCGGGCGTCCGTCCCGCACGGGCGCTGCCGTACCGGTTCACCACTGCGCTCGCCGGAAAGCGCGACGGGCACTCGGTTTCGGTGCGGTTCACCAACGACGGCACCGTGGGCGCGCACTTCTACGTCTACGCGCACGGCGACTCGCCCCGCCGCTACACGGTCGCCGCGCATGACACCCTCACCGACACCTGGGACGGCGCACCGGGCACCGACGAGCACGGCAACTACGACCTACGCGTGACCGGCGCGAACGGTTACCTCGCGCAGTTCACCGGCACCACCGCGGACACCACCGAACCCGAGGTCTCGGTGTCCACGAACAATTATGGTGCCCCGCTGCTGACCCTGACCGTCACGAACCCGGGCCGGCAGCGCCGGAAACTCAAGCTGCGCAACGATTACAGCCGCGGTGCCGCCCGCACGATCGTGCTCGGCCCGGGCGAAACCCGCCGGGTACCGTGCGAAACGGCCTCCGCGTTCGGCTGGTTCGACATCTCGCTGACCGACCCCGCCGCGCCGGGCTACCTGCGCCGGTTCGCCGGACACAACGAGACCGGCCGGCCGAGCTTCAGCGACCCCGGTCCGCGGCGATGATCACCGCTGAACACGTGCGCGCATAACGGAAACGCCCGGCCGGGCAGTCCTGGCCGGGCGTTTCCGCGTGCCGATCGCTTCGTCGCTTGAGCCGGGCCACGCCCGGCGCGGGCGGATCGCGCAGGCTCTCCGCTGACGAAGCGGCTAAAGTCCGGCCATGAAGCGCGCATCGGCGGCCGACGGGCTCGACCTCTACCTGCCCGTGTCCACCACGCGCCCAGCGCACGCGCTCGAAACGGCGTTGCGCGCCGCGGTCGTCGACGGCCGTCTCCCGGTGGGCACCCGGCTGCCCGCGTCGCGCGCACTCGCCACCGATCTCGGCATCGCCCGCAGCACCGTCTCCGAGGTCTACTCGCGACTCGCCGCCGAAGGCTGGCTGGAAAGCCGCGTCGGTGCAGGAACGTGGATCGCCGGGTTCCCGCGGCAGGCGCAACCAGCTGCCGCACAACAACAATCGCCGCCCGAATACGAACTTCGCGGCGGCCTCGCCGACGCCGGAGACTTCCCGCGCAGCCAATGGAGCGCGCAAACCCGGCGGGCGCTGTCGGAAATGCCGGTCTCCGCGTTCGCCTACGCACCGCCCGAGGGAGTGCCCGAACTCCGCGACACCCTCGCCGGATACCTGGCCCGCACGCGCGGCGTCACCGCGGGGGACATCGTGATCGGCAGCGGCTTCGGCGACCTGCTTTCGTTGACCTGCCGCAGTATTCGCGCGCGCGGCGGCAAGCGGATCGCCGTCGAGGAGTACGGGCACGAACGGCACCGGCGCATCATCGCCGAGTCCGGTTTGGACATCGTCCCGATCCCCGTGGACGCGGAAGGCGCGGACCTCGACGGCACGAAGGCCGACGCGGTCTTCCTCACCCCGGCCCACCAGTTCCCGACCGGCGTCCCGCTCTCCCCGGAACGCCGCCGGGCCGCCGTCGAATGGGCGAACGCGCGCGACGCGCTGATCCTGGAAGACGACTACGACGGCGAATTCCGCTACGACCGCCGCAGCATCGGCGCACTCCAAGCCCTCGCGCCGGATCGAGTCGTGTACCTGGGCACGTCGAGCAAAGCCCTCGCCCCGGCCGTCGGCGTCGCCTGGGCCGTGACCCCGCCCGACCTCCTCCCCGAGTTGCTCCGGCAGCGAAGCCTCAGCGGCGTCACGCCCAGCGGTCTGCACCAGCAGGTCCTCGCCCGTTTCCTCGATTCCCACGAGTACGACCGTGCCGTCCGCCGCCGCCGCGCCACGTTCCGGACGCGTCGCGAACTGTTCGCCCAGCTCCTCGCCGAACGCACTCCGGACCTGCGGCCCGGCGGCCTCGCCGCGGGTCTGCAATGCCTGGTCGAACTCCCGGACGCCGCGGCCGAAGAACGGGCGCTCGCCGCCGCCCGCCAGTTCGGCGTCGCCCTCGAAGGACTCGCCGACTACCGCGCCCCCGGCGGCAACCCGGACCGCGCCGGAGTCGTCATCGGCTACGGCGCGGTGTCGTCCGCCCGAGCCACGCGCGCCCTCGCCTTGGCCGCCGACGCGCTGGCAAATGGTCTGAGTTCTTAGCTTCAGATTGGCCGGGAACCCGGACCATTCGAGACCTAATCTAGGTCCATGACAACGACGATCCCGATCCCCCAGCGCCTCGATTTCGACGCGCTGGCCCCGATTTTCTCCCGTGCGATGAGCACTTTGGACGACGCCGCGACCCAGCAGCTCGACCACGCCGAGATCGACCCGGGCCTGCGCGAGTTGGTCCGCCTCCGCGCGTCCCAGATCAATGGCTGCGCCTACTGCGTCGACATGCACTCGCAGGCCGCGCGCAAGGAAGGCGTCACCGCTCAGCGGGTCGACGCTCTCGCGGTCTGGGCGGAATCCGGCCTGTTCACCGCTGCCGAGCGGGCCGCGTTCGCGCTCACCGAGGACGTCACGCGCCTCTCCGAAACGCACGTGCCCGAGTCGACCGTTTCCGAGGCCGTCGCGGCATTCGGCGAGGAAGGCGCGGCCGCGCTGATCGCGCTCATCACCGCCATCAACATGTGGAACACGGTCGGCGTCTCGACCCGGTGCTGGTCGGTCAGCCCGGCATGACCAGCACGCGCACGGCGATCCGGCGGCTCGCCACCGCCCAAGCCCTGACCTCGGCGGGCGACGGCGCGGTACTGGCCGTGTCCGCCGTCCACTTCACCACCAGGGTCGGCCTGCCGGCCGGAATCGTGGCGCTCGGGCTGTCGCTCGGCGCGGCGACGAGCCTGACCACCACCGTTCCGTTCGGAACGCTGCTGGACCGGATCGGTGCCCGCCGCGCACTCGCCGCGGCGACCGTCGCCTCGGTCGCGGGCCTGCTGCTGTTCGCCGTCGCGCACACTGTTCCGCTGTACATCGCCGCGTGCGCGCTCTTCGCCTGCGGGCAGAGCGCGCTCGCGGCGGGCCGCCAAGCCGTCGTCGCGACGGTGGTGGCTCCCGAAGGCCGCGTCCGGGCCCGCGCCCTGCTGCACACCGCCGTCAACATCGGCATCGGCGCGGGCTCCGGCGTCGGCGCGCTCGTCCTGGCCGCCGGCACCAACGCGGTCACCGTTTTCCTCGTCGACGCCGGATTGTTCGTCTTCGCCACCGCGCTGTACCTGCACGCCGGACCGGACGCACCCACCGAACGCCAGACCGGCTGGCCAGCCTTGCGCGACCGCCGTTACGTCACTCTGACGCTGCTGGCCGCGATCACGCAGCTGACCATGCCGATCCTCAGCGTGACGCTTCCACTGTGGATAGTCACGCGCAGTTCCGCTCCACAATGGACGTCAGCGGTGGTGCTGCTGGCCAACACCGTCCTCGTCGTCCTGCTCCAACTGCCGATCAGCCGCCAGGTCCGCGACGCCCGCACCGCACGCCGATCCCTTGCCGTGGCTGGGATCTTCCTGATCGCCGCCTGCTCCGTCTTCGGCTCGCTCAGCGCTTCAGCACACCCGGTAGTCCTGGCCCTGGTCGGCGCGCTCCTGCTCACCCTCGCCGAAACGACCGCCTCCGCCGGTGCCTGGCATCTCGCGTTCAGCCTTGCCCCCGAAGGACATCAGGGCCAGTACCAAGCGCTGTTCGCCACCAGCACCGCGCTCGCGCGCATCACCGGACCGATCGTACTGGTCCCGCTCGTGCTGACGTTCGGCTTCCTCGGCTGGACGCTCGCCGGGCTCGGGATGCTGGCCGCGGCCGCCGGACTGGCGGCCATGGCCGTGCCGCGGCGGAGCCCTCAGCGGAAAGCCGACTGCCCGGTGATCGCCTGACCCACCACCAGCGTGTGCATCTCGACGGTGCCCTCGTAGGTGAGCACCGATTCGAGGTTGTTCATGTGCCGGATCACCGGGTACTCCAGCGAAATCCCGTTCGCGCCGAGGATCGTGCGCGCGGTGCGGCAGATCTCGATCGCCTCGCGGACGTTGTTCAGCTTGCCGAGGCTCACCTGTTCCGGCCGCAGCACCCCGGCGTCCTTGCGCCGTCCCAAGTGGATCGCGAGCAGCAACGCCTTCGTGTACTCGAGCGTCATGTCGACAAGTTTCTGCTGCGTCAGCTGGAACGCGGAGATCGGCTTCCCGAACTGCGTGCGCTCCTCGGCGTAGGACATCGCCGCCTGCAAGCAGGAACGCGCCGCGCCCACCGAGCCCCAGACGATGCCGAAGCGGGCTTCGTTGAGGCAGCTCAACGGCCCCTTCAGCCCGGTGACCTCCGGCAGCACCGCATCCGCGGGCAGCCGCACGCCGTCGAGGACAAGCTCGCTGGTGATCGAAGCGCGCAGCGACAGCTTGTGCTTGATCTCCGGCGCCGAGAAGCCCGGAGTGTCCGTGGGCACCACGAAGCCGCGCACGCCCTTGTCGGTCTGCGCCCACACCACGGCGACGTCGGCGACGCTTCCGTTGGTAATCCACATCTTCCGGCCGTCGAGGATCCAGTCGTCGCCGTCGCGCCGCGCGCGGGTGCGCATGCTCGCCGGGTCCGAGCCGGCGTCCGGTTCGGTCAGCCCGAAGCAGCCGATCGCCTCGCCCGCCGCCATCGACGGCAGCCACTGCTGCTTCTGCTCCTCCGAACCCCACTTCCAGATCGCGAACATCGCGAGCGAACCCTGCACCGACACCAGCGAGCGGATGCCCGAGTCGGACGCCTCCAGCTCCAGGCAGGCCAGGCCGTACTCGGTCGCCGACATCCCGGCGCAGCCGTAGCCCTCCAGGTGCATGCCCAGCACCCCGAGCGAGCCGAGGTCCTTGGCGAGACCGCGGACGTCTGGCAGTTCGCCGCGCTCGAACCAGTCGCCGACGTACGGGTCGATCCGGTCGGCGCAGACCCGGCGGACCGCGTCCGCGATCGCCTTCTCGTCTTCGGTGAACAGGTCGCCGAGCCCGGCGGGGTCGCGCGGATCCAGCGGCGGCAGGGACTTCGTGGCGCTCATTTCTTCTCCTCTGCGAGCCAGCGGCGAATCTCGTCGCTGTGCTGCCCCAGCCGGGGCGGGGCGGTGTAGCGGGCGACCGGCGTCTCCGAATAGCCGATCGGGTGACGGACCTGGGGCGGCGAGTCGCCGACCGGCACGGTGGGCGCGAGGCCGAGCGATTCCGCGAGCTTGAACCCGTCCGCGAGATCGCCGACCGCACCGGCGGGCACGCCGACCTCGGTCAGCCGCGCGGCCCACGCCGCCACCGTGTCGGTGCCGAGCTGCCGTTCGAGCGCGGCGCGCAGCTCCGGACGGTGGCGCACGCGTTCGGCGTTCGTCGCGAACCGCTCGTCGTCGGCCAGCTCCGGAGCGCCCAGCACCTCGGCGAGGCGGCGGAACTGCCCGTCGTTGCCACAAGCCAACGCGAGCACGTCGTCCTTGCAGCGCAACGTTTCGTACGGCGCGATCGACGGATGCGCGTTGCCCATCCGCTGCGGCGCGCGTCCGGTCGTGAGATACGAGGAAGCCTGGTTGGCCATCGAACCGAGCAGACTGGACAGCAGATTCACCTCGACCCGCTGCCCCCGCCCGGACTGCTCTCGGGCCCGCAACGCGGCGAGAATGCCGATGGTGGCGTCCTTCGCGGCGAGCACGTCGACCAGCGCGACGCCGACCTTCGCCGGTTCGTCGGTGCCGGTGACGCTCATCAGACCGCCCATGGCCTGCACGAGGAAGTCGTAGCCGGGCAGGTCCGCGTCGCCGCCGAAGCCGGAAACCGAGCAGTACACGATGCCGGGATTACCCACGCGGACGGATTCGTAGTCGAGCCCGCGCCTTTGCAGCGCGCCGGACCGGAAGTTCTCCACGAGCACGTCGGCGCGCTGGGCGAGTTCGCGCGCCAGCACCAGGTCGTCCGGATCGCCGAGGTCGAGCACGACGGACTGCTTGGACCGGTTGGCGCATTCGAAGTACGAGCTGGAGTGCGCGGTCCACGGCGGTCCCCAGCCGCGCGTGTCGTCCCCGGAGCCGGGTCGTTCGACCTTGATCACCGTCGCCCCGAGGTCGGCCAGGTTCACGCACGCCAGCGGACCGGCCAGCACCCGGCTGAAATCCGCGACGACGACACCGTCCAGTGGCATGCTCACGAGCGCACCTCCTCGCTACGCATACTGGCATCGAAATACGTATTTACGCAACCCGCAGGTCCGGGTAGAGTTCCCGATCACCCGAGGAGAGAAAGCACCGATGCCGACGCACCCCACGCCGGACGGCCGCCCGAGGCCGCACCACCGGATGATCGACCGGGTGTCGACCATCCTGGAGCGGGCCGCGCGCTCCCGGAACGGGGTCACGCTCACCGAGTTCGCGCGCAAGCTCGACGCGCCGATGAGCTCGATCCAGGGCCTGGTCAACGGCCTCGTCGCCACCGGCTACCTCGACGAGCACGACCGCCGCTACTCCCTCGGCCCGGCCCCGTTCCTGCTCGTCCGACTGGTCGGCCGCCCCACCGTCACCACGGTGTCGCACGAGGACCTCGAAGCGCTGCACGAGGAAACCGGGATGACCGCGGTGCTGGCGATCATGGTGGGCAGCGACCTCTATTACGTCGACTACGCCTCGCACGACCCGCGCTACGCCTATCTCGCCGAAGGTTTCGTGCGCCGCTCGCCGATCCGCACGTCCACCGGCTGGATCTTGCTGGCGGCCATGGAAAACCGGGACCTGTGGCCGCAGATCGGCGCACTGCCGCCCGCGGATGCCGAACTGGTCGAACGCTTCGTGCAGGACCTGACCCGGATTCGCACCGAAGGCCTGGTCGCCGCGCCGAGCGCTTCGACCGAGGCGGACGGCGTGTCCGTCGCCGTGGTGGAGGACGGCCGGACCGTCGCCGCGGTCGGGATCATGGGCAGCCACGCCGAAGTGGCCGAGCGCAAGGACGAGCTGATCAAAGTCCTTACCCAGCACCGTCGTGAGTGGCAAAGCCGGTTCTAACCGGTTTCAACGCTCACGATCGCCGTCAGCACGCCGCCGTCCGGATCCAGGTCGCGTTCGACCTCGGCCAGCCGGGCCGTCGCCCGCTGATGCGCACTGCGTCCGCGCGGCGCGAGATACACCCGGACCCGCCGCCGGTCCTCCGCGTCGACCTCGCGGTACGCGGCCGCGGTGGTGACCAGCCGGTCCACCACCCGCGTCAGCGTCGGCCCGGTGACCAGCGTGCGCCCGGCGAGTTCGGTCATCGTGAGCCCGTCGCCGGCGGCGAGCGCGTCCAGCACCAGCCAGCCGTCGAGCGACAGCCCCTCCTGCTTGAGCAGCGGCTCGATCCGCAGGGTGACTGCGCGTGCGGTGCGGGTGAGCGCGCGGATCAGCGACGCCTCGGCCGCCTGTGCCTGCCTCATCTCGCCCGCCCTCGTTCCGCCCTTGCGCAAATGCCTCCGCATTGTAAGACTTTCAAATGGAAGCAAGTCAACCGGCAAAGAAGCCCGGAGCCGGCATGGGACTCGGAGTCGCCAGCCGCGCGAGCGCGTTGCGCGTCGCGCTGGTCGTCCCGCTGCAGGGACCGGCGGGCCTTTTCGGGCCCTCGTGCGAGGCGATCAGCGAACTCGCGGTCCGGGAACTCAACGACGCGGGCGGGATCCTCGGCCGCGAGGTCGCGCTGGAAGTCGTCGACGGCGGCGCTCCCCCGGCCCAGGTCGCCTCGGCCGTGCGCCGGCTGGTCGACGCGGGCGAGGTCGACGCGGTCACCGGTTGGCACATTTCCTCGGTCCGCAACGCCCTCGCGCCGGTCCTCGCCGACCGCGTTCCGTACGTGTACACGTCGCTCTACGAAGGCGGTGAAAGTCGTTCCGGCATCTACTGTTCCGGCGAAATCCCGCGCGTGCAGATCCAGCCCGCGCTGCGGTGGCTGCGCGACAACTGCGGCGCGCGCACCTGGTTCGTGGCGGGCGACGATTACGTGTGGCCGCGCGGTTCCGCGGACGCGATCCGGCGCTATGCAAGGGAACTCGATCTCCAGATCGTCGGCGAAGCATTCGTCGGACTCGGCTCGGGCGACATGGCCCGGCTCGTCCGGCGCGTCGAAACCTCGGCGTGCGACGGCGTTCTGATGCTGTTCGTCGGGCAGGACGCGGTCCGGTTCAACCGCCGGTTCGCCGCGCGCGGCCTCCACGAGCAGATGCTCCGCTTCAGTCCGCTGATGGAAGAAAACATGCTGCTGGCCAGCGGAGCCGAGGCGACCCGGAACCTCTTCGCGTCCGCCGCGTACTTCCGCTCCCTCGTCACCGCGGACGCGATGGACCTGCTCGGCCGCTACGTCCACCTGCACGGCCCGGCCGCGCCGCCGCTCAACAACGCGGCCGAATCCTGTTACGAGGGCTTGCATACGCTCGCCGAACTCGCCCGCCGGGCAGGCACTCCGGACATGCACGCCTTCAACGCCGCGATCGACGGCGTCGCCTACGACGGACCGCGCGGCACCGTCGAATTCCACGGCCAGCAAGCCGCCCAGCACGTGCACCTCGCCGCCGCGCAAGGCTGCGACTTCGATCCGATCACCCGGCTCTGACCCGTCCCGCTCCGCTCTTGACGGCCGCCGTCCGCCCATTTATTTTCACTTGACAGTATTTCATCTGGTACCAACTGAGGAGCGTGCGATGAACAACGTCGGCCTGCTCTACGTCGGGGCGGTACTGCTGGTCAACGGGCTGATGCTGCTCGGGCGCGTGCCCGCGCGGTCGGCCGCCGCGCTGAATCTGTTCGTGGGCGGGCTGCAGTGCGTGACGCCGACGGTGCTGATCATCCAGGCGCACGGGGATTCCGAAGCGATCCTCGGCGCGTCCGGGCTGTTCCTGTTCGGCTTCACCTACCTGTACGTCGGGATCGCGAACCTCGCCGGTCTCGAACCCGAGGGCATCGGCTGGTTCTCGCTGTTCGTCGCGGGCGCCGCGATCGTGTACGCCGGCCTGGCGTTCTGGCGGCAGGACGATCCGGTGTTCGGCGTCATCTGGCTGTCCTGGGCCCTGCTGTGGGGCCTGTTCTTCCTCGTGCTCGGGCTCGGCCGCGAGGAGCTGACCCGGTTCACCGGCTGGACGACCGTCCTGCTGAGCCAGCCGACCTGCACGCTGCCCGCGTTCCTCGCGCTCACCGGGGGCTACCGCTCCACCGCGACCGCCGCTCTCATCGCGGCAGCAATCGCGATCCTGCTCGTCGCCCTCGCCGCGGTGCTCGGGTTCCGCGGCCAGTCCCGCTCCGTCCCCGACCGCGCCGCGGCCGCGGCCTGACCCTCCACCAGAAGGAGAAATCCCATGCGACACGGTGACATTTCCTCGAGCCCGGACACGGTCGGCATCGCGGTCGTGAACTACAAGATGCCGCGGCTGCATTCGAAGGCCGAGGTGCTCGACAACGCGCGCAAGATCGCCGACATGGTGGTCGGCATGAAGAGCGGCCTGCCCGGAATGGATCTCGTCGTGTTCCCCGAATACTCGACGCAGGGGATCATGTACGACGAGCAGGAAATGTACGACACCGCGGCGACCGTCCCCGGCGAGGAGACCGCGATCTTCTCCGCCGCCTGCCGCGAAGCCGACACCTGGGGCGTTTTCTCGATCACCGGCGAACAGCACGAGGACCACCCGAACAAACCGCCGTACAACACCTTGGTGCTGATCGACAACCACGGCGAGATCGTGCAGAAGTACCGGAAAATCCTGCCGTGGTGCCCGATCGAGGGCTGGTACCCGGGCGACCAGACGTACGTCACGGACGGCCCGAAGGGGCTCAAAATTTCGCTGATCATCTGCGACGACGGCAATTACCCGGAAATCTGGCGGGATTGCGCGATGAAGGGCGCCGAGCTGATCGTCCGCTGCCAGGGCTACATGTACCCGGCGAAGGACCAGCAGGTGCTGATGGCGAAAGCCATGGCGTGGGCCAACAACTGCTACGTCGCGGTCGCCAACGCGGCCGGATTCGACGGCGTGTACTCGTATTTCGGCCACTCCTCGATCATCGGTTTCGACGGCCGGACGCTCGGCGAAACCGGCGAGGAGGAATACGGAATCCAGTTCGCCCAGCTGTCGCTTTCGGCGATCCGGGACGCCCGCGAGTACGACCAGTCGCAGAACCACCTGTTCAAACTGCTGCACCGCGGTTACTCAGGCGTGCACGCGGCCGGCGACGGCGACAAGGGCGTCGCGGACTGCCCGTTCGAGTTCTACCGCACGTGGGTCACCGACGCGCAGAAGGCGCAGGAAAACGTCGAGGCCATCACGCGCAGCACGATCGGCGTGGCCGAATGCCCGGTCGGCCAGCTGCCCGCGGAAAAGACCAAGCAGGCCTGATCCCCCGCTAGCTGCCGGTTTTTCGGTTCAGGGAAAGGACACCATGCCGTTCATCACCGACAGGTACCACGACCAGAACCGGAACCGGCAGCCAGCCGCTCCGGCCGCCGCCCCCGCTCCGTCCACTCCGGACACTCCCGAAGCGCTCGCACAACGCCTGCGCAGCCGCGTCCTGGGCCAAGACCCAGCCATCGACGCCGTCGTCCGCGCGATCACCCTGGCCCGCGCGGGCGCGACGGAACCCGACCGTCCCCCCGCGACTGTTCTTCTCCTCGGCCCCACCGGCGTAGGCAAAACCGAACTGGTCCGCCAGGTCGCCGCCGCCCTGCGCTCCGGCCCGGACGACCTGTGCCGAGTGGACATGAACTCCCTCGCCCAGGAGCATTACGCAGCCTCCTTCAACGGCGCCCCGCCCGGATACGCGGGAAGCAAGGAAGCCTTCACCGTCTTCGACCGGTCCACTGTGGAGGGTGACCCGTACACCCCAGGAATCGTCCTTTTCGACGAGGTGGAGAAAGCCCACCCTACTGTTCTGCGCGCCCTCCTGGGCGTACTGGACAACGGAATCCTCCGTCTCGCGAACGGCCAGGAGAAAATCTCCTTCCGCAACAGCTTCGTCTTCCTCACCTCGAACCTGGGCTCAAAGGAACTCGCCCGCCGCCGCGGTTCCCGCTGGCGCACGCTCCTGGACCGCGGCCACACCCGCCGCACCGTGGTCGGCAAAGCCCTGCAGTCGTTCTTCGACCCGGAATTCCTGAACCGCATCGACGAAACGGTGATCTTCGACGAACTGGACCGCACCACCATCGAACAAGTAGCCCGCCTCGAAACCGACCTGCTGCGCACGAGACTCCGCCGCCGCGGCGTCGATCTCCAAGTAGACGACTCCGCCGTCCACCTCCTCGCCGATCAAGGCTTCGACCCGATATACGGCGCCCGCGGCCTGCGCCGGACCCTGCGCACCCACCTGGCCGCCCCGGTAGCCGCCGAAATCATGCGCGTACGCCCGACCGGCACCACCCCGCTGCGGATCACCGCAACCGCCTCGGCCGGATCCGTCCGCGCGACCGCCACCGATCCGGCGCCTTGACACCGCGCAACCACCTCAGCCGGAACCCACCCGCACAACCGCCACCGACCCAGAGCCTCGACACCGCACGACCACCTCAGCCGGAACCCACCCGCGCCAACGCCACCGACCCAGAGCCTTGACACCGCGCAACCACCTCAGCCGAAACCCACCCGCGCCACCACCACCGACCCAGAGCCTCGACACCCCACGACCACCTCGACCGGAACCCACCCGCGCCACCACCACCGACCCAGAGCCTCGACATCGCGCGACCACCTCAGCCGAAACCCACCCGCGCCACCACCACCGACCCAGAGCCTCGACACCCCACGACCACCTCGACCGGAACCCACCCGCGCCACCACCACCGACCCAGAGCCTCGACATCGCGCGACCACCTCAGCCGAAACCCACCCGCGCCACCACCACCGACCCGGAGTCTTGACGCCGCGCGACCGCCTCTCTAAGTTCTCCGGACATAGGACGTCGGACATCCCACGTCCGGAGCGAGAGGCGGTCCCCCGGTGCTCCCGAGAACAGTCACGCTTGCGCTCGCCGCAACCCTCTTGAGCCTCACCCCGACCCCGCCCGCCCACGCGAGCGGCAGCTGCACGTCGTCGACCCCGTTCGTCTCAGGCGCCGAGGGCTACCACACCTTCCGCATCCCCGCGGTGGTCCGCGCAGCGAACGGCTCGCTGATCGCCTTCGCCGAAGGCCGCCGCGACTCCCCCGGCGACTCCGGCGCGATCCAAACCGTCGCCAAAACCTCCCACGACGGCGGCTGCACCTGGGGCGACCTGCGGGTAGTCGACAGCAACGGCGAGGCCACCGCCGGAAACCCGACCCCCGCGGTAGCCCGCAACGGCGACCTGGTGCTCCTGACCGTCCACAACGGACCCGTCAGCGAAAAAGCCATCATGTCCGGCACCGTGTCCGCACAAGACACCCGCCGGGTTTTCGTCCAACGCAGCCCCGACAACGGCCTCACCTGGACCCCAGCCCGCGACATCACCGCCACGACGAAACTCCCGTCCTGGCGCTGGTACGCCACCGCCCCCGGCCACGCCACCGTCCTCAAACACGGCCGCCACGCCGGGCGGATCGTCGTGCCTGCCAACCACTCCAGCGCCCCGCCCGCAGGTTCGGCGGACGTGGGAACCGAAGCCAAGTACTACGGCGGCCACGATCTCTACAGCGACGACAACGGCCGCACCTGGCACATCGGCTTCACCGACGACCCGACTGACGGCGTCCTCGCCCCCAACGAAACCACCGCCACCGAACTCCCCGACGGCACGGTGTATTTCTCGAGCCGCAACCAAGGCTCGGCCCCGGAACACCGCCTGGACGCCTACAGCACCGACGGCGGCGCCACCCTGACCCGCCCCTACCAAGTGCAGCCAACCCTGTCCGGCCCGAAGGTGGAAGGCAGCGTCCTGCAAACGACGAACCGCCGCGTACTCCTCTATTCCGGCCCGTCCGATCCAGCGGCCCGCCGCACGATGCAACTCAGGACCAGCTCAGACCGCGGCAAAACCTGGGAGCCGTCCACCATTCTCGCCGACGCCCCCGCCGGCTACTCCGACCTGGTCCAACCAGACCGTTTCACCGTCGGAGTGCTGTTCGAAACGGGCGTCACCAGCGCGTACGAAAAGATCGAATTCCGCCGCTTGCCCCTTTTCTGACAGGGGTCGCCGGTAAAATCGCGCGCATGACGGACCCGTGGCTACGCCGCTTCCACCCCGCCGACGACGCCCCCGCCCGCGTGGTGTGCCTCCCGCACGCAGGCGGCGCGGCCCCGTTCTTCCACCCGCTGTCGAAGGCGCTGTCTCCCGCTGTCGACGTCCTGGCGGTGCAATACCCCGGCCGCCAGGACCGAATGGCCGAACCGGCTTTGCGCACCATCGAAGAGCTGGCGGACGGCGTCACCCAAGCCCTGCTGGCGTGGCTGGACCTCCCGGTAGTGCTGTTCGGCCACAGCATGGGCGCGACGCTCGCG
Organism: Amycolatopsis sp. Poz14; assembly: GCF_006704225.1. NCBI lineage: Bacteria > Bacillati > Actinomycetota > Actinomycetes > Pseudonocardiales > Pseudonocardiaceae > Amycolatopsis > Amycolatopsis sp. Poz14. The sequence continues at coordinate 3,507,778 of NZ_JACLHD010000001.1, read as the reverse complement.
TACGAGGTAGGGCTGCGCCTGGAATCGCGAGGCACCCCAGCGGAAGCAGTAGTCATCTCCGGCCGCCGAGCCCCGTCCCGCCTGGTCAACGAACAAGTCCACCTCCAAGACGACGACGGTTTGCTGTCCGAGATCGAAGGCCTGGCAGGCACCGACCCGAAGGTCTTGCGAGACCCCGAACTGCGAGAGTTGTTCCTGCCAGCCCTGCGCGCGGACTACACAGCTGTCGAGACCTACCGCCCAAGCCCGGGCCCGCTAGCCGCCCCCATCCACGCCCACACCGGAGACGCCGACCCGCACGCCCCCGTGGACGACGTACAGGCTTGGTCGTCCCACACCACCGGGGATTTCACCCTGACGACCTACCCAGGCGGCCATTTCTACCTGGTGGAACACGCCGCCGCACTGACCGACGCCCTGCTGAAACTGACCACGAGCGGGCTCTAGTGCCTCCTTCCCACTGTGATGCCTCACGTCCGGACGGTTGCCGAAAGAACCCAAACCTTGAGGCGCCGATCGTCACCTCTTGACCAGCCACACGCGCACACCACCTGACCACACTGCTAGCTAGCCGCACAGTCAGGTGGTGTGCGCCGCTGCTAGATAGCCGCGGACCGCGAGCAAGACTTCACCCGCCGGCTTTCCGCGACCCGGCCATCGGCACACTTCCGCCGCTCCCCCTGCCACTACACCGCCCGAGCCTCGCCCCCTCACCGGCCCGCCCAGCGCCACTGGCCACTTCACCACCCAAACCCCACGCCCCCACCCGTCCATCCGGCACCACTGCCACCCCGCCGCACGGCCCGGCGAGCCGCCGGGGCGGCGGCCTCCCCCGCACCGCCCCGTAGGCTGCGCCCCATGGAATTGCGCAGGATCTTCGCCGGTTTGGGCCGCAGCAAGGCATTCGCCGCGTTCGGCCAAGCGATGATGCCCGCCGACCGCCTGCTCCTCCGCATCAGCGGCGGCCGCGTAGGCGTAGGCGCGGCAGTCGGATTGCGCACCCTCCTGCTCACCACGATCGGCCGGACCTCCGGCGAACCACGCCAGGTCCCGCTGCTGTACGTCGAACGCCCCGGCGGATACGTAGTAATCGGCTCCAACTGGGGCGGCGAACACCACCCCGCCTGGACGGCAAACCTCCTGTCCCACCCCGACGCGACAGTCTCCGTCCACGGCCGCACCGTCCCCGTCCGAGGCCGTCTCCTAAAAGACGCCGAACGCCAGGAAATGTGGGACGCAGTCGCCTCCTACTGGCCCGCCTACGACCGCTACGCCGAACGCGCCGCCCACCGCGAAATCCGGGTCTTCCTCCTGGAACGCACAACCCCAGCCGCTTGACAGGACTTGTTCCGTTCCGGATTCGCCGGTCCTCCCGCCCGCTCCGTTTCGTTTCGTTTCGCCAAGGCTCGCCCAGCCGACTCTCCCCGGCTAGATCCGCAGCCGGGAGCCGCACGCTCCGCGCGTGAACGGTCCCGACAGCGACCCGGCTCACCAACTCCGAGCTCTCGACGATCAGCGGAGCCGCGCGGCGATGCCGTCCAGCAGACATTCGAGGCCAAGCTCGAACTGCGCGTCCTCGGCAGCCGCCGCGGCGACCTTCCGCGCGTCGGCGGCAGCATGCGCCTCCGCCGCCTGACCCGAGCCCGGCCGACCCGAGCCCGGCCGCTCCGTGTCCTGCCGACCCGTGTCGTCCTGGCCCACGCCCTGCTGGCCCGAGCCCCGGCGGCCCGGCTCGACCGCCCGACCGGCCCCGGCAACCTCGCGGTCCACCTCGGCACCCCGGCCAGCCCCAGCCTCGTCCGCACCCGGCCGGGCACCCGGACTACCGACACCAACCGCCCGGCTCGATGCGTCCGGTTCCGCGTCCGATCCAGCACCGTCCGCACCAACCGCACCGTCCGCACCAACAGCACTGTCCGCACCGGTCTCACCCGCCGCGTCGTGCCGCTCGGCCAGGAAGCTCTCCAGCACCCGCACGAGCAACGGATACGGCCCGTCCTCCGACGGGACGTCGCCGAACCAAGCCCGCGCCTGCCGCTGCACGTCCACCACGTCGACGAACGCGTTGCGCTGCCACATCGCCCGCTCTTCCGCCCACTGCAGCGCCTGACCGGTGACGTAGCCGTCGAGCAGCCGCGCGTACCCGAGCGCCGACGCGAGGTCCTGGCCCAGCCGGTCGAACGTCGCCAGCACGAACTCAGTCCGCCGGCTCGCATTCGGCCCCGCCGGAGGTCGCTGGTGCACGAGCCGCGCGTACCACGGATGCCGCTTCGTCATCGCCCACGTGTCGACCGCGACGGCCGTCAGCTCGCCCCGCCAGTCCTCGCCCGGGACTTCCGGGGTGCGCACCTCGGCGTTAGCCAGGTCCAGCATCAGGTCCACCAGACCGTCTTTGCTGTGCACGTAGCGGTACAGCGACATCGGCGTGGACGCGCCCAGCTCCTTCGCCACTGCCCGCATCGTGAGCGCCTCCGCGCCGCCGTGATCGGCCAGGCGCACGGCCGCGTTGACGATGTCGACTCGTCCGAGACCCCATCCGCGTTCCGGCGGCTCAGGCAACAGCCAAATCGGCGGTGTCAGCCCTTGATCTCCCATTCATCTCCCTGTCTCCAGCCCGCTTGCGTACACAGTACATCGTCATGTACAACGTACACAAGATGTACGACGTACACGACCCTGGGGGTTATGAGATGACTGCACGAATTCCTGTTCTGATCTGCGGCGGAGGGATCGCCGGACTCACCGCGGCGCTGCTGCTGCACCGCGAGGGAGTAGCGCCGGTGCTGGTCGAGAAGCACGCTGGCACGTCCCCGCAGCCGAAAGCACGCCGGTTCAACCCGCGCAGCACCGAGGTGTTCCGCTGGCTCGGCCTCATGGACCAGGTCGAGCAAGCGAGCGCACCGCTCGCGTCGTTCACCGGAATGCTCTCCGGCACCACGCTGGCCGACGCGACCTGGCCGGAGGCCAGCGAAACCTTGCGCGAACGGCTCGTCCAGCACTCGAAAATGCCCGACCTCAGCCCCGCGCCGAGCGTGTTGTGTCCGCAAGACGTGCTGGAACCGGTGCTGAGGCAGGCCGCGGTCGAGCGAGGCGTGTCGGTTCGCTTCGGCACCGAACTGGTGTCGTTCGAACAGGACGACACTGGGGTCACGGCCCACCTGCGCCCGGCTGACGGCGAGCCGTACCAGGTCAGCGCCGAATATCTGATCGCGGCGGACGGCGCGCGCAGTCCGATCCGCACCGCGCTCGGGATTACGCGCAGTGGGCACGGGCACCTGGCGGACAACCTGGACGTCTGTTTCCGCGCCGACCTCGCCGAACTCGTCCGGGACAAACCATTCAACCTGTGCCGGATCGAAAACCCGGCCGCCTCCGGCGCGTTCGTGTCGGTCAACGGCACCGACCGGTGGCTCTTCTCCACCTCCGACTTCCCCGGGTCGGATTCTCTGGGCGAGGACGGCTGGCGGGAGTTGCTGCGCACCGTCGTCGGCGTGCCGAACCTCGAGGTGGAAGTGCTCAGCCGGATGCATTGGGAATCCGGGATGTACGTGGCCGACCGCTTCTCCTCCGGGCGGGTCTTCCTGGCCGGCGACGCTGCGCACGCCATGCCGCCGATGGCCGCCGCAGGTGCGAATACCGCGATTGCAGACGTAGCCAACCTGGCCTGGAAGCTCGCCGCGGTGCTGGCCGGCACGGCGACGCCTGCCCTGCTCGACACCTATCACGTCGAGCGGTACCCGATCGGGTACGCGACGGCGGAGTTCTCCAGCATGGCCAGCGGCCATCTCGGCACCATGCTCGCCACGATCACCAGCGAGGACGCGCCGCGCATCGACCCGCTCGCTGCGCTGTTCGGCGTGCAATACGAACAGGGTGCCTTCGTCCCGGACGGACGCGGTCCCGCACCGGAAGACCGCTACGCCCCGGCCGGTCGCCCAGGCACCCGGGTGCCGCACGCCTGGCTCGACGCCACGACGTCCACAGTGGACTTGGCGATTCCTGGCCTCACCTTGCTCTGCGGCCCGGACAGTGCTCGGTGGACGGCCGAAGCGAACCGGCTAGGCCTCCGCCTCGTCCCGGTCGCGGACGAGGCGTGGCTGTCCGAGACGGAACTGCCTTCAGACGGCGCGCTGCTGCTCCGGCCGGACGCCATCGTCGGCTGGCATTCCTCGTCGGAGGTCCCGCTCGCAGACGCCCTGTCTCGCCTGCTCAACACCCCTGCGGAGGCAACTGTGTGATCTCTTCGACGGTGCTCGGGTTCGCCCGCCCCGCGCATTGAAGCTGCCCACCTGCGACGCATGAAAGGAGCATTGATCGAACACACCTGAGAGCGCGGACCCTCGGTGCCGGTACCTTGCCAGCCCGCTTCGGCACCCCACCGGATGCGATCCGCCGCTGCTTCTCCCGACCAGGTCGAACCGCGCCACCGTGCCAGCCCGCACCTACCGCGGCTCGTGCCTGAACGAGACCGCAGCAGCTGCCGCCGATGACAGCGAGGATCGCTGCGGCCCGCGCCAACGGCATGCTCCTGCGTGCGAGAGAAGTCCAGAGAGCCAGGACCAGGGTCAACGGAGACGCTGGAGCAGCTACCGGCTATGCGTGAACGCTGGGTGCGCGAGCTGATTGCGAAGGTCGCCGCCGAGGGTGCTCGGTGCCTCGGGCGCCGAGAACCTTTCGCAGCCTGCATGAGGTGGAGGCCCGCTAGCGACCTGCACGGTCGTCCGCCGACCTGGCGCAGTCGGCACGTCGCGTGGCGTGCGCCGACCGACCTGGCGTGGTCGGCAGTTCGCATAGCGTGCGCCGACCGACCCGATGTGGTCGGCACTTCGCGTGGCGTGCGCCGACCGACCTGGCGTGGTCGGCAGTTCGCATAGCGTGCGCCGACCGACCCGATGTGGTCGGCACTTCGCGTGGCGTGCGCGGACCGACTTGGAGTGGCCAGCCCTTCGAGCGGCATGCGCTGGCGTGTGCGCTCGTGTCCGCAGCAGGCCGGAGCGGCGATCGCCCGACACGCGGACCTGCGCTGGCAGCCTCGCCGCGAGCATCCCGAGCTGAGCGGCGCGCTCCGCGTGCGGAACGGTCGCTGCACGTGCGGGGGCAGTCGCTCCAAGCTGCCGTCACCACAGGCGTCGGTTCATTCAGCCCGTGTCAGTAGCCGCCCAGACAAGAGCCGTCGAGTCAAGAAGCTGTCAGGAGCAACCGTCAAGTCGAGCAAAACCGCGTCAACAACCGTCGCTCCGAGCGGGCCGGAGCCGCCGCCCGCAGCAGGATCGAACACAACCCCGTCAGGAGGAGACAAAACCGATGACGACCCCGTTCACTCGAACCGGGACGGGTCACCTGCCCCGTGCCGCACGACCTCCGCCTCTCCAGAGGAGAAGTCGATCACCGTGGTGGGTTCCACGCCGCAGTCGCCGGAGTCGATGACGGCGTCCAGTACGTGGTCGACTTCTTCCTTGATCTCCCAGCCCTGAGTGAGGGGCTCGCCCGAATCGGGCAGCAGCAGTGTGCTCGACAGGATCGGCTCGCCCAGTTCGCCGAGCAGCTCCTGGGTCACCACGTGGTCGGGGATCCGCACGCCGACGGTCTTCTTCTTGGCGTGCAGCAGCCGCCGCGGGACTTCCTTCGTCGCCGGGAGGATGAACGTGTACGCGCCGGGAGTGCTGGCCTTGATCGCCCGGAACACCGCGTTGTCGATGTGGACGAACTGGCCGAGCTGGGCGAAGTCCTGGCACACGAGCGTGAAGTGGTGCCGGTGGTCGAGCTTGCGGATGGTGCGGATCCGTTCCATCCCCTGCTGGTTGCCGATGCGGCAGCCGAGCGCGAAGCACGAGTCGGTCGGGTAGGCGATGAGCCCGTCGTCGCGCAGCAGGTCGACCACCTGGGAGAGCGCGCGGCGCTGCGGGTTCTGCGGGTGCACGTCGAAGTAGCGGGCCATTGCCCGAGCTTAGGCGTGCCGGCCGGGCCGGGCGCGCGGGCTCTCCGCGGGCCGGGCATTGTGACGGGCGAGGAGGTACGTCCGTGCATGCTCTCTGGTCCACCGGCGAACAGTGGGAACTGCTGCCGCCGGTGCTGCTCGCCCTGCTGCTGAGCACGGTGATCGGCATCGAGCGCGAGGTCGGCAACAAGCAGGCCGGCTTGCGCACGCACACGCTGGTCGGCGTCGGGTCGGCGGTTTTCATGCTGGTGTCGAAATACGGTTTCGCCGATTTGCTCGGCATCGAGCACGTGGCGCTCGACCCGTCGCGGATCGCCGCGCAGATCGTGTCCGGCATCGGGTTCGTCGGCGGCGGCCTGATCTTCGTGCGCCGCGACGCGGTGCGCGGCCTCACGACCGCGGCGACCGTCTGGCTCGCGGCGGCCGTCGGTGTCGCGTGCGGCGCCGGACTGCCGGTGCTGGCCGTCGCGACCACCGCCGGGCTCGTCGTGATCACTCGCGGATTCCCGCCGCTTTCCCGGTTCGTCGCGCGCCATCGGCGGCAGCCGCCGATCCTCCGGTTGAGCTATAACGACGGGCACGGCGTACTGCGTGCCGTGCTCGCGGCTTGCACCGATCGAGGCTGGGCAGTCCACCGGGTGGCGGTCGATCGCGAGACAGTTTCCGAAGAGGGGCAACGGATCGCGGTCGTCACACTGCTGCTGCAGGGGCGCGGCGATCTTGCCGACCTCACCGCGGAACTGGCCGAATTGCCCGGCGTGCGAAGCACTGCGACAGGCTCCGAAGACCCGCTCGAAGATTGACCCGCCCCAGGCTCCCACGGATCGCCGGACTTCAGGCACACTGGAGGCAGTGCGGAAACCCCGGTGCGGCAAGAAAAACGAGCGCCGAGGAGAAACCATCCAAATGGGAGGTGAGAGCATGGCCCCCGGCGGTGGCGAGGACCTGATGGCTGTCTGGCCGTCCTTCGACTCGGCTTGGCGCGGCTATCAGCGCGGCCAGGTCGAAGAATTCGTCACGTGGGTCGAGGCGGAATTCCGGCGCCTCGCCGCGGAACGCGACGCCGCGGCACACCAGGCGGCCGAACTCGCCGAGCGCAATCGCGAACTGCGCGCGACGGTCGACCGGATCAGCCGCACCCCCATCGAGCCGGACGCATTGCAGGAACGCTCGCGCCGGATGGTCGAGCTGACGCGCGAGGAAGCCGCGGAGATCACCGCCCGCGCCGAGGACACCGCCGCGCGGATCATCGCTGACGCCAAGGCAGAAGCCGTCCGTCTCACCGAAAAGGAACGCACGCTCGTCGAAGCTGTCGCCGCGGATCGCGAGCAACAGCGGCGACAACACGAAGATCTGCTGCGCCGCGCAGTCGAAGAACGCCAAGCCGCAGACGAAGCGGCGGCGAAGGAACGCAAGCGGCTCGAAGAACACCTCACGCGCACCTTGGCCGACCGCCGCACCGACGCTCTCCGCGAAATCGCCGACCGCACCGCCGCCGCCTGCGCCGAAGCCGACGCGCACGTCCGCCAAGCCACCGACCACGCGACCCGCATCGTCGCCGACGCCGAACAGCGGGTCGCCGAACTCGCCGCCGTCCAGCAACGGGTGAAAGCCGCCCTGCGCGGAGCCCGCGAACTACTGGCGACTGCGAACGCCGACCTCGCCCCGGACGGCACCCCCGTGCCGAATCAGCGACGTACCTCCGCACTCACTGAAGTCGCCGAGGCCGCCCCGACGGGCTAAGCACCAGGCTCGAGCGGCACAGCAGCTCTGCGGTCAACCCCGCGAACGCCGACGTCGAGCTGGTCCGACGGCCGGACCGGTGCGCTCACCGACGTCGCCGATGCCGTCCCGATTGACCGAACGCCCCGCGCGCGGCGGGCACGGCAGGCGCGGCGGGCAACCACCGCGAAACTCCGACCTCTCGACAGCGGCCGGAATAGTCTCGGCGTCCGGGCGGCCCGCGATGGTGGACCGAGGATGCCGTCAACCGGTGCCACACCGATGCCGGACCTCCGCGCTGAGCGAAGTCGTTGAGGTCGCCACCACTGGCTGAACGCCCGCCCCGGATACGCCGGGTGGGTATACTTGACGGTGAACCAACGGGGATGCCGAGAAAAAGGGACGATGTGCGATGACCGGCTACGGCAGTGAACGAGAGGCCTACCTCAAGCGCCTTCGCCGGATCGAGGGGCAGATCCGCGGCCTGCAGCGCATGGTCGAGGAGGACAAGTACTGCATCGACATCCTGACGCAGGTGTCCGCGGCGACGAAGGCGCTGCAGTCCTTCTCGCTGGAGCTGCTCGACGAGCACCTGGCGACTTGCGTCGTCCAAGCGGCGGCTGCGGGCGGGGAGGAAGCGGACCTGAAGGTGCGCGAGGCCTCGGACGCGATCGCCCGATTGGTGCGTTCCTGAAGTAGTTTTCCCGGCGCGACCTCGGCCCGGTGTTTCCCAGGCCGAGAGGGCATAGAAGCGCTTCGCCGCCGCAGGCGGAGAACACGTCCGGGTGCTCAGAAGCATGGGCTGGGGTCGGCGCGAACGGACCCTCGCCAGAAAGCAAAAACGGGCCAGCCGCGGAAACTCCCGCCGCTGGCCCGTTAAGTCAAGCCGAACCGGACCGTCGTAGAAACTGGCCGATCCCTATCTGCACCACACCGACCGAAACCGGCACAATCGCTGGCCGGTCCACGCACGTCACGCCGGCCCGGCACAACCGCTCGCCGATCCCAGGCGCACCACGCCGACCTGAGCTGTCACAACTGCTCGCTCGTCCAAGACACCTCAAGCCGCCCCTAACGGCACGGCCGCTGGCGGTCTCAAGGCACATCAAAGCCGACTGAGACCGCCGCGGCCGCTGCGATGGTCCCGGCCAGCTCAAGCCGGCCGGAACCATCGCAGCCACTCACTGGTCCAGGCGCATCACGCAGCCCGGAACCGCCGCAAGCGCAGGCTGTTCGACACCACGAACACGGACGAGAAGGCCATCGCCGCGCCTGCGATCATGGGGTTGAGCAGGCCGAACGCTGCCAGTGGCAGTGCCGCGACGTTGTAGGCGAACGCCCAGAACAGGTTTCCCTTGATCGTGCCCAGCGTGCGCCGGGCCAGGCGGATCGCGTCTACTGCTGCGCGCAAGTCTCCTCGGACCAACGTCAGGTCGCCGGCTTCGATTGCTGCGTCCGTTCCCGTGCCCATTGCCAGGCCGAGGTCGGCTTGGGCGAGGGCGGCTGCGTCGTTGACGCCGTCGCCCACCATGGCCACCACTCGGCCTTCGGCTTGCAGGCGCTTCACCACGGCCACCTTTTCCTCGGGCATTACCTCGGCGACCACCTCGGTGATGCCCGCGGCGTCGGCGATTGCTCGCGCGGCACCGGCGTTGTCGCCGGTCAGCAGTACCGGCTTCAGGCCCAGCGCGCGGAGTTCGGCGACGGCTTGGGCGGACGTCGGCTTGATCGTGTCCGCGACCACCAGCACACCCCGGGCGACGCCGTCCCATGCGACGAAGACTGCCGTCGCGCCTCGTTCTTCTGCTGCGGTCTTCGCCGAGGACAGCTGGTCGTCGACCTTTACGCTCCAGTCGGCCAGGAAGGCTGCGCGGCCGGCGAGGACAGCGGTGCCGTCCACGAGGCCGGAGACGCCCAGGCCCTCGGTGTTGCGGAACTCGGTCGCCGACGGGAGGTCGCCGACTCGTTCGCGGGCGCCGTCTGCGATTGCTTTCGCGATCGGGTGCTCCGAGGCGTGCTCGACGGCCCCTGCGTAGCGCAGCAGTTCACGCTCCGTGACGCCTTCGCCGACGTGGATGTCCACCAGGCTCATTCGCCCGGTCGTGACGGTTCCCGTCTTGTCGAGCACCACGGTGTCGACCCGGCGAGTGGATTCGAGCACCTCCGGGCCCTTGATGAGGATCCCGAGCTGCGCGCCGCGGCCGGTGCCGACCAGCAGGGCGGTCGGGGTCGCGAGACCCAGTGCACACGGGCAGGCGATGATCAGCACCGCTACCGCGGCGGTGAACGCCTCGGTCACGTTTCCGCTGGTCAGCAGCCAGGTGACCAGCGTACCCACAGCCAGCACCAGCACGATCGGCACGAACACCGCCGAGACGCGGTCGGCCAGTCGCTGGACCGCGGCCTTGCCGTTCTGTGCTTCCTCGACGAGCCGGGCCATCTGCGCGAGTTGCGTGTCCGCTCCGACCCGCGTCGCGCGCACTGCGATCCGGCCGCCGACGTTCACCGTCGCGCCCGTCACGCCGTCACCCACTGCGACCTCGACCGGTACGGATTCCCCGGTAATCATGCTGACGTCGACAGCCGAGCTACCGTCGGTAACCACGCCGTCGGTAGCGATCTTCTCTCCGGGCCGCACCACGAACGTGTCTCCGACCCGAAGCTGGTCGACCGGGATCCGCTGCTCGCGGCCGTCGCGCAGGACCGTCACGTCCTTCGCGCCGAGTTCGAGCAGGGCCCGCAGCGCAGCGCCGGAGCGACGCTTGGACCTCGCCTCGAAGTAGCGTCCGGCGAGGATGAACGTGGTGACGCCCGCCGCGACCTCGAGGTAGATGTTGTCGGTTCCCGATCCCCCGGACACGCTGAACTCGAAGCCGTGCCGCAAGCCCGGCATGCCCGCCATCCCGAAGAACAGCGCGTACAGCGACCACAGCGTGGCGGCCGAGACGCCGAGCGAGATCAGCGTGTCCATCGTCGCCGCGCCGTGCCGGAGGTTGGTCCAGGCGGCGCGGTGGAACGGCCACGCACCCCAGACCACGACCGGCGCGGCGAGCGTGAGCGACAGCCACTGCCAGTTCGTGAACTGCAGCGCGGGGACCATCGCCAGCACGATCACCGGCACGGTGAGGATCGCCGAGTACAGCAGCCGGTCGCGCAGCGGCCGCGTTTCGTCCTGTTCGGGTTCTTCCGGCTTCTCCGGTTGCGGTGCTTGCGCGGTGTACCCGGTCGCTTCGACGACGCCCACCAGGTCGTCGACCGAAACGGTGGAGGGGTATTCGACGTGCGCCTTCTCGGTCGCGTAGTTGACGCTCGCGGTGACGCCGTCGACCTTGTTGAGCTTCCGTTCGACCCGAGCAGCGCACGACGCGCAGGTCATCCCGCCGATGGCGAGTTCGACCGACTGCACGGGGGCTGGTGTCGTGGTGCTCATGTCACTCCTTTTTACGCGACGACCTGGTAGCCGGCCTCAGCGACGGCGGCCTCGACGGCCTCGCGCGAGATCGGCTCCACGCTGGTGACCTTCACGGCGCCGGTGGCGAGGTCGACGTCGACCGTCTGCACGCCGGCCAGGCCGCCTACCTCCTCTTTCACCGATCCGACGCAGTGCCCGCACGTCATGCCCTCGACGGTGTAAGTCGTTTCGGTCATCGCCACACTCCCTATCGTCTCTCCGCTTGCTCCTCCTTTATACCCCTAGGGGGTAGCGGCATGCCAGGGGACCCTGTCGTGAACCCGGTTACCCGCCGGGAGAGACTGCAAGGATGCGGAAGATCTACGCGATCGGGATCGGTGCCGGCGACCCGGAACACCTCACGGTGCAGGCGGTCGACCGGCTCAATCGCGTCGACGTCTTCTTCGTGCTCGACAAGGGCAGCGCGAAGGCCGACCTGGTGCAGCTGCGCCAGGAGATACTGGAGCGGTTCGTGAGCCGCCCGGGGTATCGCGTGGTGAGCGCGAAGGACCCCGATCGCGACCGGAAGCCTGCCGACTACCGCACCGCGGTCGCTGATTGGCATCAGCTCCGCACCGACGTCTACGAGCAGCTGATCCGCGACGAACTGGCCGACGGCGAGACCGGCGCCTTCCTCGTCTGGGGCGATCCGGCGCTGTACGACAGCACCATCGCGTTGATCGAGGCCGTGCTGGCGCGCGGGAACGTGGCGTTCGACTACGAGGTCGTGCCGGGGATCAGCAGCATCTCCGCGCTGGTGGCCCGGCATCGCACGACGATGAACCAGATCGGCCGCGCCGTGCAGCTCACGACCGGTCGCCGGTTGGCCGAGGGCTGGCCGAGTGACGCCGACGACGTCTTCGTGCTGCTCGACGCGCACACGACGTTCGATCAGTACGCGGATCAGGGGCTGTGGATCTACTGGGGTGCGTACGTCGGGACTCCGGACGAGATCCTGCTGTCCGGACCACTGGATGAGGCGTTGGCGACGAAGATCCGGGAGACGCGGGCCGCGGCTCGGGAGCGGCACGGGTGGATCATGGACACGTATTTGCTGCGCCGGCCGGTGTGAGGGCGGCGGGCCGTTCTCACGGTCCGCCGGTTTTTTGGGCATGAAAAAAGAGGCGGGGCTCCGGGAAAACCTTTTCAGGTTCTCAACCGGAGCCCCGCCCCTTTTTCTTAAATTAAGTTCGGCGGTGTCCTACTCTCCCACAACCCTTCGGTTGCAGTACCATCGGCGCAGTCAGGCTTAGCTTCCGGGTTCGGAATGGGACCGGGCGTTTCCCTGACGCTAAAACCACCGAAACACTCCGAAACAACACACACCCACCACCTTTGATGGTGGGGCCGGTGTGGTGTTTCAGAACCGTAGAGTGGATGCGAGCGATCTTTGTGGGCAAGTCCTCGGCCTATTAGTACCAGTCAACTCGACAACACATTACTGTGCTTCCATTTCTGGCCTATCAACCCAATCGTCTCTTGGGGGCCTTAACCCACAAAGGGGTGGGATACCTCATCTTGGAACAGGCTTCCCGCTTAGATGCCTTCAGCGGTTATCCCTTCCGAACATAGCCAACCAGCCATGCCACTGGCGTGACAACTGGCACACCAGAGGTCCGTCCGTCCCGGTCCTCTCGTACTAGGGACAGCCTTCCTCAAGTATCCTGCGCGCGCGGCGGATAGGGACCGAACTGTCTCACGACGTTCTAAACCCAGCTCGCGTGCCGCTTTAATGGGCGAACAGCCCAACCCTTGGGACCTACTCCGGCCCCAGGATGCGACGAGCCGACATCGAGGTGCCAAACCATGCCGTCGATATGGACTCTTGGGCAAGATCAGCCTGTTATCCCCGGGGTACCTTTTATCCGTTGAGCGACACCCCTTCCACCAGGAGGTGCCGGATCACTAGTCCCGACTTTCGTCCCTGCTCGACATGTCTGTCTCACAGTCAAGCTCCCTTGTGCACTTGCACTCGACACCTGATTGCCAACCAGGCTGAGGGAACCTTTGGGCGCCTCCGTTACCCTTTAGGAGGCAACCGCCCCAGTTAAACTACCCATCAGGCACTGTCCCTGAACCAGATCATGGTCCGAGGTTCAGATTCCCAATCCGACCAGAGTGGTATTTCAACAACGACTCCACACCCACTAGCGTGAGCGCTTCACAGTCTCCCACCTATCCTACACAAGCCGAACCGAAAACCAATACCAAACTATAGTAAAGGTCCCGGGGTCTTTCCGTCCTGCCGCGCGTAACGAGCATCTTTACTCGTAATGCAATTTCGCCGGGCCTGTGGTCGAGACAGCCGGAAAGTCGTTACGCCATTCGTGCAGGTCGGAACTTACCCGACAAGGAATTTCGCTACCTTAGGATGGTTATAGTTACCACCGCCGTTTACTGGCGCTTAAATTCTCAGCTTCACCCACAAAGTGGGTTAACCGGTCCTCTTAACGTTCCAGCACCGGGCAGGCGTCAGTCCATATACATCGTCTTGCGACTTCGCATGGACCTGTGTTTTTAGTAAACAGTCGCTTTCCGCTGGTCTCTGCGGCCAACCACCCCTCCGTCCGCAAGGGACTTCAAGATGCTTGGCCCCCCTTCTCCCGAAGTTACGGGGGCATTTTGCCGAGTTCCTTAACCACAGTTCACCCGATCGCCTTGGTATTCTCTACCTGACCACCTGTGTTGGTTTGGGGTACGGGCCGTGCATGCACTCACTAGAGGCTTTTCTCGACAGCATAGGATCACCCACTTCGCCTCAAACGGCTACGCATCACGTCTCAGCCTATATGCCATGCGGATTTGCCTACATGACGGCCTACACGCTTACACCAGGACAACCATCGCCTGGCGGAGCTACCTTCCTGCGTCACCCCATCGCTTGACTACTACGGAATCAGGTCCCACGCTCCACACACGGAATCCGTCCGAAGACTTCAACCGCGGCTTCGGGTGGTTAGTGTCAACCGCCTCGCCATGGGCGCACATGCTCGGGTACGGGAATATCAACCCGTTGTCCATCGACTACGCCTGTCGGCCTCGCCTTAGGTCCCGACTTACCCTGGGCGGATTAGCCTGGCCCAGGAACCCTTGGTCATCCGGCGGCAGAGTTTCTCACTCTGCATTCGCTACTCATGCCTGCATTCTCACTCCCGCACCCTCCACGACTCGCTTCCGCGGCCGCTTCCCTGGATGCAGGACGCTCCCCTACCCATCCACACCACTGCACAAGAACCCGAAAGCTCTTGCGGATGTATTGCACGAATGACACAGCTTCGGCGGTGTGCTTAAGCCCCGCTACATTGTCGGCGCAGGACCACTTGACCAGTGAGCTATTACGCACTCTTTCAAGGGTGGCTGCTTCTAAGCCAACCTCCTGGTTGTCTGGGCAATCCCACATCCTTTCCCACTGAGCACACACTTAGGGGCCTTAGCTGGTGTTCTGGGCTGTTTCCCTCTCGACGACGAAGCTTATCCCCCGCCGTCTCACTGCCGCGCTCTCACTAACCGGTATTCGGAGTTTGGTTGATTTCGGTAACCCGGTAAGGCCCCTAGACCATCCAGTAGCTCTACCCCCGGCAAGAAACACGCGACGCTGCACCTAAATGCATTTCGGGGAGAACCAGCTATCACGGAGTTTGATTGGCCTTTCACCCCTACCCACAGCTCATCCCCTCAGTTTTCAACCTAAGTGGGTTCGGGCCTCCACGACGTCTTACCGTCGCTTCACCCTGGCCATGGGTAGATCACTCCGCTTCGGGTCTAGACCACGCGACTCAATCGCCCTATTCAGACTCGCTTTCGCTACGGCTACCCCACCCGGGTTAACCTCGCCACGCAGCACTAACTCGCAGGCTCATTCTTCAAAAGGCACGCCATCACGCCGAAACGCTCTGACGGCTTGTAGGCACACGGTTTCAGGTACTCTTTCACTCCCCTCCCGGGGTACTTTTCATCTTTCCCTCACGGTACTCGTCCGCTATCGGTCTTCAGGAAGTATTTAGGCTTACCGGGTGGTCCCGGCAGATTCACAGCAAATTCCACGAGCTCGCTGCTACTCGGGAACACCAGACAAACACACGCAACATGTTTTCGCGTACGGGACTCTCACCCACTCCGGTCCGCCATCCCAAGCGGTTCCACTAACACGCGCGCACATTCCGAGGACTGTCAGATCCTCGACGCTGGGTCCCACAACACCGCCTGCACAACGCCTGACAGCTTGACATGCAAACGGTTTAGCCTCTTCCGCTTTCGCTCGCCACTACTCACGGAATCACTTTTGTTTTCTCTTCCTGCGGGTACTGAGATGTTTCACTTCCCCGCGTTCCCTCCGCGCCGGCTATATATTCACCGGCGGGTAACACCACATCACTGGTGCTGGGTTTCCCCATTCGGAAATCCTCGGATCACAGCTCGGTTGACAGCTCCCCGAGGCATATCGCAGCCTCCCACGTCCTTCATCGGCTCCTGAAGCCAAGACATCCACCATGTGCCCTTAACAACTTGACCACAAAGATGCTCGCATCCACTCTACAGTTCTCAAACACCACACCAGAAACAACGTGTGTTGCCTCAGGACCCAACAGCGTGCTGAGTGAACAAGAACCCGCCCGGATCCGCGGCCGCCGTTCCACGCGAAGCCGAAGCCCCGCAGTACTAAGTCGGCGGCATCACCACCGCGAGAACCCATAACCAGTAGTTCCACAATTCCTTGAGCAACCAGAACAGACCTGCATTCGAGGCCTAAGCTCCGGCCACTCCCAGCACGATGACTGGGATGTGTTGTGCTCCTTAGAAAGGAGGTGATCCAGCCGCACCTTCCGGTACGGCTACCTTGTTACGACTTCGTCCCAATCGCCAGTCCCACCTTCGACCACTCCCTCCCTTGCGGGTTGGGCCATGGGCTTCGGGTGTTACCGACTTTCATGACGTGACGGGCGGTGTGTACAAGGCCCGGGAACGTATTCACCGCAGCGTTGCTGATCTGCGATTACTAGCGACTCCGACTTCACGCAGTCGAGTTGCAGACTGCGATCCGAACTGAGACCGGCTTTAAGGGATTCGCTCCACCTCGCGGTATCGCAGCCCTCTGTACCAGCCATTGTAGCATGTGTGAAGCCCTGGACATAAGGGGCATGATGACTTGACGTCATCCCCACCTTCCTCCGAGTTGACCCCGGCAGTCTCCCACGAGTCCCCGCCATGACGCGCTGGCAACGTAGGATAAGGGTTGCGCTCGTTGCGGGACTTAACCCAACATCTCACGACACGAGCTGACGACAGCCATGCACCACCTGTACACCAACCACAAGGGAAGCCCCATCTCTGGGGATGTCTGGCGCATGTCAAGCCCAGGTAAGGTTCTTCGCGTTGCATCGAATTAATCCACATGCTCCGCCGCTTGTGCGGGCCCCCGTCAATTCCTTTGAGTTTTAGCCTTGCGGCCGTACTCCCCAGGCGGGGCGCTTAATGCGTTAGCTACGGCACGGACAACGTGGAATGTCGCCCACACCTAGCGCCCAACGTTTACAGCGTGGACTACCAGGGTATCTAATCCTGTTCGCTCCCCACGCTTTCGCTCCTCAGCGTCAGTATCGGCCCAGAGACCCGCCTTCGCCACCGGTGTTCCTCCTGATATCTGCGCATTTCACCGCTACACCAGGAATTCCAGTCTCCCCTGCCGAACTCAAGTCTGCCCGTATCGACTGCACGCTGAAGGTTAAGCCTCCAGATTTCACAGCCGACGCGACAAACCGCCTACGAGCTCTTTACGCCCAATAATTCCGGACAACGCTCGCACCCTACGTATTACCGCGGCTGCTGGCACGTAGTTAGCCGGTGCTTCTTATCCAGGTACCGTCACTTGCGCTTCGTCCCTGGCGAAAGAGGTTTACAACCCGAAGGCCGTCATCCCTCACGCGGCGTCGCTGCATCAGGCTTGCGCCCATTGTGCAATATTCCCCACTGCTGCCTCCCGTAGGAGTCTGGGCCGTGTCTCAGTCCCAGTGTGGCCGGTCACCCTCTCAGGCCGGCTACCCGTCGTCGCCTTGGTAGGCCATTACCCCACCAACAAGCTGATAGGCCGCGGGTTCATCCCATACCGCCGGAACTTTCCACCACCACAGATGCCTGTAGTGGTCGTATCCGGTATTAGACCCAGTTTCCCAGGCTTATCCCAGAGTACAGGGCAGATTACCCACGTGTTACTCACCCGTTCGCCACTCATCCCCGGCCGAAACCGGTTCAGCGTTCGACTTGCATGTGTTAAGCACGCCGCCAGCGTTCGTCCTGAGCCAGGATCAAACTCTCCAACAATGAACAGTTCGATCGAGACTATTCTCAATCAATATTCTCAAAGGAAACCCCGACGAGGGGGTTTCATATTAAGCTCTACTGGCTTAGTTCACTAGCACACTGTTGAGTTCTCAAGCAACACACCCCGAACCAAACCCAACCCCCGTGAGGGCGAGCCTGACCGAAGCGGTCATTCCTAGCAGTTTTTGGTGGGACACCCACTCAATCACCCTAGAGGCGAGAGCTTGGTTCGTGTCCCGGCGGCCGCCCGGTTTCCCTGGCGACGAAGAGAAGATTACACGGCTCAAAACGGCCCTAAACAGGGGGGTCCCTTAATGCGATCTTCGCAGGTCAACCGGCCGAATAGGCCCGCTGCGGCCGATCCGGCGGGCGCCGCGGCCCCGATCCGGCGGACCGGAGCGCGGCGAATCCGGTGGCTTATCGGGTCGCGGATGCCGTAATGCGGAAGAACGGGCGGCTCGCGTTATCGGTGAATGCCGAGACCCGCTTGCCGAGCGAGGCGCCGGCGAGAGCCGATTGCCGCTGGACATCGGCGTGCCCGCGCCGGACGACACCGAGGGCGGGCGGTTCGGAGGCATCATGAGCGCCGAACCAGCGAGTGACCCGGGTCACCCAGAAGAACGTCGAGACGATGTCCGGTGCGGGGCAGGCGGCTTCGTTCTTTCCCCGACTGACGGCCATGCGAGACAGAAGACAGAGGGAGCATCCGATGAAGTACCTGATCCTGGCGTACGGCAACCAGCAGGACTACGACCACCTCAGCGGCAAGGAGGGCGGGGCGACCCCGGCGGAAATGGCGGCGGTCGACGAGTTCCTCGCCGGGTTCACCGGGGCGCTGGCCGATTCGGGAGAACTGGTCGAGACCCAGGGGCTCGCCGCTCCCGTGCTGGCGCGCCGCCTCCAGCTGCGGGACGGGGCTCCGGTCGTCACCGACGGGCCGTTCGGCGAGACCGAGGAGGTCATCGCCGGGTACTGGATGGTCGACTGCGCCAGTATCGACCGGGCGACCGACATCGCGGCGGGACTGCTCAAAGCCCCGGGACGGCTGGCCGACGCCGGGGTCGTGGTCCGGCCGGTGATGGGGAACGACAGCGAACTCTGAACCCAGAGGAACCAAGCGACCGAGGCGGCAGAGATGACCGACCCCTCCCTCCCGGCCACGCTCGACGACACCCTGCGCACCCTGGCGCCGCAGGTGCTGGGCGCGCTGGTCCGCCGCTACGGGCGGTTCGACCCGGCCGAGGACGCGGTCCAGGAAGCCCTGCTCACAGCCGCCCAGCGGTGGCCGGAGACGGGGATTCCCGAGCGGCCCTTCGGCTGGCTGCTGCAGGTCGCGAGCCGGAAGCTGATCGATCTGCTCCGCGCTGACCAGGCAAGACGCGAGCGGGAGATCCGCGCCGCGCGCGAGGAGGTCGGCGAGCAGGCCGGGGACGACACCTTGATCCTGCTCCTGCTCTGCTGCCATCCGTCGCTCTCGGTGGCGTCGCAGGTCGCGCTCACCTTGCGGGCCGTCGGCGGGCTCACGACGGCGGAGATCGCGCGGGCGTTCCTCACGTCCGAGGACTCGATGACCCGCCGGATCTCCCGAGCCAAGCGGACCGTCCAGGACAGCGGCGTGCCGTTCCGGATGCCGCCGGAAGAAACGCGCCGCGAGCGGCTCGATGCCGTCCTGCATGTCCTGTACCTGATTTTCACCGAGGGGTACTCGGCGACGTCGGGGCCAGATCTGCGCCGCGGCGACCTCATAAGAGAGGCGATCCGGCTTGCCGAGATGACGGCTGCCTTGCTGCCGGACGACAGCGAGGCCACGGGGCTGCTCGCGTTGATGTTGCTGACGGACGCGCGGTCGCCGGCGCGAGTGACCGCGCAGGGCGAGCTGGTTCCGCTGCACGAGCAGGACCGGACGCGATGGAAGACCGAGTCGATCCGGCGCGGGGTGGAGCTGGTGACGGCGGCGTTGCCGCGCGGGCCGGTCGGGCCGTATCAGCTGCAGGCGGCGATCGCGGCGGTCCATGACGAGGCCGCCACCGCCGAGGAGACCGACTGGCGGCAGATCGTCGGCCTTTACCGGCTGCTGCTCAAGGTTTCGGCGAGTCCGGTCGCGAAGGTGAGCCACGCCGTCGCGGTCGGGATGGCGGACGGACCCGCCGCCGGGCTTGGACTGCTCGACGCGCTGGACCACCGGGACCGGCGGTTCTATGCGGCGCGCGCACATCTTCTGGAAAAGGCGGGCGACCGCGAAGCGGCGCGGAGTGCGTACCTGCGCGCGGCTGAACTCGCCACGAACATCCGCCAGGTGCGGTATCTCAACGCCTGCGCCCGGCGGCTCTCCAAAGGAGCTGAGCATGATTGACGAGATCCGGCCGTACCGGCTGGAGATCCCCGAGGCAGACCTGGTCGACCTGCGAGAACGGCTCGACCGGACAAGGTGGGCGCCGGAGCCGGTCGGCGGTGATCAGGGGTACGGCGTCAGCGTCGGCCGGGTACGCGAGCTGGCCGAGCACTGGCGACACCGCTACGACTGGCGGGCTTGGGAGCGGCGGTTCAACGAGTATCCGCAGTTCACGACCACGATCGACGGCAGCAACGTGCATTTCCTGCACGCTCGTTCGCCGGAGCCGGACGCGATCCCGTTGATCCTCAGTCACGGCTGGCCGGGCTCTGCGGCGGGGTATCTGGCCGCGGTCGGGCCCTTGAGCAACCCTCGCGCGCACGGGCTTGATCCGTCGATCGCGTTCGACGTCGTGCTGCCGTCGTTGCCGGGATTCGGCTTTTCCGGACCGACGACCGACACCGGCTGGGGTCCGCAGCGGATCGCGCGGGCTTGGGCGGAGTTGATGCGCCGGCTCGGGTACGAGCACTACGGGACCGCGGGCAACGACTGGGGTTCGGGGATCGCGCCGGAGGTCGGTCGCATAGCGCCGGAACACGTGATCGGCGCGCACGTGACGCAGAC
Organism: Amycolatopsis sp. Poz14; assembly: GCF_006704225.1. Taxonomy (NCBI): domain Bacteria; kingdom Bacillati; phylum Actinomycetota; class Actinomycetes; order Pseudonocardiales; family Pseudonocardiaceae; genus Amycolatopsis; species Amycolatopsis sp. Poz14. The sequence goes on along the minus strand of NZ_JACLHD010000001.1, from coordinate 3,487,393 downwards.
CTGGGATCCGCCGCCGGACGACGATCCACAGTGGATTGCCGACCTGTCCGACAAGGACAAAGCCGCGTGGGACGCGTTCCACCGCTACTTCGCCGACGAAGCGTCCTACGGCGTCGTCCAGGCGCAGCAGCCGCAGACGCTCGCGCACGCGTTGTCCGACTCCCCCGTCGGCCTGCTCGGCTGGAACGCGCAGGCGATGCACGACCACGGCCTCGACGCGGACGGGATCCTCACCCACGTCACGATCCACTGGCTGACCGGCACGGCGGGTTCGGCGATCCGGATCTACGCAGAGGAAGCCCGGGAGACGCCCGCCGAAGGCCGCAATCCGGTGCCGCTGGGGGTCGCGCAGTTTCCCGGCGACCTGCCGTCGATCCGCGTGTTCACCGAACATCGCCGGAACCTCGTGTCGTGGAACGAGTACGGCCGCGGCGGGCATTACGCGGCGCAGGAGGTGCCGGACCTGTGGGCGGGCGACGTCCGGCAGTTCTTCGCGAAGCTGCGCTAGAAAAACATTGCTCCGACTACATTGCACCTTATTGCACGGAGAAATCGCCCCGATTAGCGTCGGGACCATGCAGACAGTCCTTCTCCCCTCCGGCGCCCGGATCGCCTACGACGACCTCGGACCGCGGTCGGAGGTCCCGGTGCTTCTCGTGCACGGGCACCCGTTCGACCGGTCCATGTGGGGTCCGCAGGCCGAGCACCTCGCCCGCAACGGCCGCCGAGTCGTGGTGCCTGACCTGCGGGGATACGGGGAAAGCACCGGTCCAGCGGTTCGCGGGCTCGAAGACTTCGCCGAGGACCTCGTCGGGCTGGCCGATCACCTCGGCATCGAACGCTTCGCGCTGGGCGGACTGTCGATGGGCGGGCAGATCGTGATGCAGACCGTCCGGGACTGCCCGGAGCGCATTGCCGCGCTGCTGCTCGCCGACACGTTCGCCGAGCCCGAGACCGACGAAGGAAAGGTGACCCGCAACCACGCCGCGGACCGGGTGCTCGCGGAAGGCATGACCGCGTACGCCGACGAGCTGTTGCCGAAGATGGTGTCGCCGGGCACTTTCCGCGAGAACCCCGAGGTGACCGGGCACGTCCGGAAGATGATGCGCCACGCACCGGCGACAGGCGCGGCGGCCGCGTTGCGGGCCCGGGCGAAGCGCCCCGACTACCGCGATTCGCTCAAGCAGGTCAGCGTGCCGACGCTGGTCGCGGTGGGCAGTGAGGACGAGTTCACTCCGGTCGCCGACGCGCAGCTGCTGCACCGGCTCGTGGCTGGCTCGGAGCTGGTGGTGCTCGACGGCGCGGGGCACCTGCCTAACCTGGAGCGCGCGGCCGAGTTCAACGACGTGTTCGGCCGCTTCCTGGACCAGGACCACGCGGAAGAACGGTGACGCACTCCATGAAGACCGTATTGGTGACCGGCGCCAGCGCCGGCTTCGGTGCAGCGATCACGCGCCGGTTCGCAGCGGAAGGCGCGCGGGTCGTCGCCGCGGCCCGCAGCGGCGACCGGCTCAAGACGCTGGCGGACGAACTGGGCGACGCGGTGTACCCGCTGGTCCTGGACGTACGCGACCCGGCCGCCGTCGCGGATGTCGTCGCGCAGCTGCCCGAGGAGTGGGCGAAGATCGACATCCTGGTCAACAACGCCGGCCTCGCGAAGGGCCTGGAACCCGCGCACGAGGCGAAGCTGGAAGACTGGGACCAGATGATCGAGACCAACGTAACCGGTCTCGTCCACCTCACCCGCGCAGTACTGCCCGGCATGGTCGAACGCGGCGCCGGACACGTGATCAACATCGGCTCGGTCGCAGGCAGCTACGCCTACCCCGGCGCGAACGTCTACGGCGCGACGAAGGCGTTCGTGCACCAGTTCAGCCTCAACCTGCGCTCCGACCTGCGCGGCACCGGCGTCCGCGTGACGAACGTGGAACCGGGCCTGGTAGGCGGCACAGAATTCTCCACCGTCCGCTTCGGCGGCGACCAGGCCAAGGCGAACAACGTCTACGCAGGCACCACCCCGCTGACCGCAGACGACGTCGCCGAGTCAGTTTTCTGGGCAAGCTCCCAGCCAGCACACGTGAACATCAACGTCATCGAACTGATGCCGGTCGTGCAAACCTTCTCCGCCCTGAACATCGACCGCGAAAACTGAGCCAACGCACGTGAGGGCCACCCTCATTGACTCTGATTCCCTCAGGGTTCCCCTCACGGCCCTAAACAGGCACCGACGCACCCAACGAGCGAGGCACCCACACCACCCCCGCACCCCGATACGAAGCTCCCCTGCGGTTCGGGGGTGCTTGTCAAGGCATCTTTCCCGCCTTGACAAGCACCCCCGAACCGTCAGCACAATCAACCTTCGGGGTGCCCCACGCAACCAACGGGCGCGCAATGTCGCCGCCAGGCAACGAGCCGAACCTCAAGCAGGCCCAAACCTCTCCAACCCGAACAACTCGAACAACGCCTGCTGCCGCCCAGTCCGATCAGACAAAATCCGCCGAGTCCGCGGCCTCCCCCCAGTAGACCGATGCCGCAACACGGTCTCCCCGATCCCCCGCAACTGATCCAGCAACTCGGCCACCGAAAGATTCATCCCAGCCCGATCCGCCTCCCGCCGCATCAGATGCGTGACCGTCGCAGCGAGCACAGACACCAACGCATGCACCGCGATCCGATGCGAAGTCCACTCCCACCGAGGCGAAGGCCCAGCCACCGCAGACCCGGTCAACCACCGAAACGTCGAGTCAAGGTAAGTCCGAGCCCGATAAGCAGTCACAACCTCAGCAACCGGCCAATCCCGATCCGTCACCAAAATCTGCTTCCCGAAAAACTCCTCCGCCAACCGAGCGACCGCAGCCTCGTCAACCCGCCGCTCCAACCGCAGTTCCCCAGCACGGTTGCCAGTAAGAGCAGTATTCAGCACCCGCTCCACCCGCCGACCACGGATAATCCGCGACATCTCCGCGTGCACCTGCGTCCGGTCCCCCCGATGAGTCCCGGCCGCCAGCGCCGCAGCCAGCCCGTCAAGCTCCCGCACCGTAGTGCTCAATTCACTGGTGAACGCCCGATACTGCGCCGCGTGCAGCGTCGCGGAATGAAGAAGGATCACCCGTCTCCGGGCACCGTCCACAGTCGCCACGGTGTCAAAAGCAGTCAGCCCGGCAAACCGCTCCGGATCCACCCGCCGCCGCACCGACGCGGGCCGCGCAAGCAACTCCGGATGATCCGCCAACGGAAGCGACCCGACAAACCCGGTCCGCGCGCCGAGATCGAGCTGCGCAGCCTGCCCGGAGTGGAAAACCAACGTATGCCGCTCCCCTAATTCAGCGGCCAGCGCACCGAAGGTCGGCGCGTTCTCCCTCCGATAAACCCGGGACGCCAACGGAATCGCCCCATCCCGCGTGACGACCAACCCGAGCCCGGCCAGCACGTCCTGACAAGCCGACGGCAACGTGCAATCCGCAGCGGTAAACGCGGCGAACTGCGCCACATCAACCGCCAGCGCCTCCGTCCCGTCATCGCCAAGAAGATCCAGAACCGCTTCCGCCACCACACTTTCCACCGCAGCGATCCGTTCCGGGGTAAGCCGCTGCAACGCCCGCCAATGCCCAGCCGTCGTGATCGAACCCTTAGGCGGCCGGGGCCGAACCAGATCCTGCGCGAGACAGCCGGTCCACCACTCCTCGAACTCAGTCTCCGGCGCGGTCGCCCGGTGCAGCACGGCAAGCGCGACATGGAGACCGAGTGTCGGCCGAGCACGCTGCGGCCCAGCCACGGAATCAACGCGCCGGACGAGGTCGAGCCGCTGCAGCGTCCCCCACACGGCGGAAACGTCCCCGAACGACCGATGGCGCGCGCCAGCCGCCTCGGGACCGCCGCCCGCGACCGCCGCCGCGATGTCCTCGGCCGTCCCGAGGTACCGCTGGCCGACCACACGCGGCTTGCCGTCGACGCGCGCGGACTCGGCGAGGTAGTAGTACGTCCGCCCGCCGATGCGCTTCCCGATCACTGACGCCACCCTTTAGGTAATACCGCCGCCAGCCGTCGCCGACAAGCCCGCAACCTGCGCTAATGATCACCTCGGGCCGGTCGCGCGGCGGGTGGCGGGCTAAGAGCTGGCTGGTCGCGGCGGCCGGGTCCTAGCGTGGCGGGAATGGAGCCCGAAGCTGGCGTGACCACGCCCACCCCGTCGGCCATGCGCCGTGCGCTCGCCCGGGCGCGAGACGGGAAGACGCTCGACGTCGCCGAGGCGGCCGTGCTGCTGCACGCCCGCGGCGACGACCTCAAGACTTTGTCCGACCACGCCTCCCGCATCCGCGACGCGGGCCTCGAAGAAGCCGGTCGCGCCGGGATCATCACCTACAGCCGCAAGGTGTTCATCCCGCTGACTCGGCTGTGCCGGGACCGGTGCGGCTACTGCACCTTCGTCACCGTCCCCGGCAAGCTCGAATCGCCGTTCCTGTCGCCGGACGAGGTCCTCGACATCGCCCGCAAGGGCGCCGAGATGGGCTGCAAGGAAGCCCTGTTCACCCTCGGCGACCGGCCGGAGGACCGCTGGAAGGCCGCGCGCGAGTGGCTGGACGCGCACGGCTACGACGACACGCTGTCCTACGTCCGCGCGATGGCGATCCGGGTGCTCGAAGAGACCGGCCTGCTGCCCCACCTGAACCCGGGTGTCATGAGCTGGCAGGACTTCCAGCGGCTCAAGCCGGTCGCGCCGTCGATGGGCATGATGCTGGAGACCACCGCGCGCCGGCTGTGGAGCGAGAAGGGCGGGCCGCACTACGGCTCGCCGGACAAGGATCCCGAGGTCCGGCTGCGCGTGCTCGAGGACGCCGGCCGCAGCTCGGTGCCGTTCACCACCGGAGTGCTGATCGGGATCGGCGAGACGCACGAGGAGCGTGCCGACGCGCTGTTCGCGATCCGCAAGACCGCCCGCGAGTACGGCGGCATCCAGGAAGTCATCGTGCAGAACTTCCGGGCCAAGCCGGACACGAAGATGCGCGCGACCCCGGACGCTGACCTCGAAGAACTGGCCGCGAACATCGCCGTGGCCCGGCTGGTGCTGGGTCCGCGGATGCGCATCCAGGCGCCGCCGAACCTCATCGGCGACCAGTACGACCTGATGATCCGCGCGGGCATCGACGACTGGGGCGGCGTTTCACCGCTCACGCCGGACCACGTGAACCCGGAACGCGCGTGGCCGCAGATCGACCTGCTGGCGCGGCAGACCGAGAAGGCCGGTTTCGAGCTCCGCGAGCGGCTGACCATCTACCCGGAGTACGTGAAGCGCGGCCAGCCGTGGCTGGACCCGCGCGTCACGCGGCACGTCGCGGCGCTGGTCGACGGGGAGACCGGGCTGGCCCGCGACGGCGCGATGCCGGTCGGGATCCCGTGGCAGGAGCCGGACGGCGGCTGGCAGGAGTCCGGGCGCACCGATCTGCACACCGAGATCGACACCACCGGCCGCACCGAGGACCGCCGGGGCGACTTCGATTCGGTCTACGGCGACTGGAAAGAGATCGGCCGGAAGATCAAGACCGGACCGCAGCGGTTCGACACCGACATCCGGGATGCGTTGCGCAGCGCGGAAAAGGACCCCGCCGGGCTGTCCGACGACGCCGCGCTCGCCTTGCTGCACGCGGACGGGCCGGAGCTGGACGCGCTCACGAAACTGGCCGACGACCTGCGGCGCGAGGTGGTCGGGGACGACATCACGTTCGTCGTCACGCGGAACATCAACTTCACCAACGTCTGCTACACCGGTTGCCGGTTCTGTGCCTTCGCGCAGCGGAAGACCGACGCGGACGCGTACACGCTGTCGCTGGAGCAGGTCGGCGACCGGGTGGACGAAGCGTGGGCCGCGGGCGCGACCGAGATCTGCATGCAGGGCGGCATCCACCCGGATCTGCCGGGCACCGCGTACTTCGACCTCGCGGCCGAGGTGAAGCGGCGGCAGCCGGACATCCACCTGCACTCGTTCAGCCCGATGGAGGTCGTGAACGGCGCGTCGCGGACGAATCTGTCCATTCGCGACTTCCTGATCCGGGCGAAGGAGTCCGGAGTGGACTCGCTGCCGGGCACCGCGGCGGAAATCCTCGACGACGACGTCCGGTGGGTGCTCACCAAGGGCAAGCTGCCGACGGACGCGTGGATCGAGGTGGTCACCACCGCGCACGAGATCGGGCTGCCGACCACGGCGACGATGATGTACGGCCACGTGGACAACCCGAGCCACTGGGTCGGGCACCTGAAACTGCTGGCAAAACTGCAGCGCGAAGGCGTGGAACGCAACGGGCGGCGCGGGTTCAGCGAGTTCGTGCTGCTGCCGTTCATCCACCAGAGCTCGCCGATCTACCTGGCCGGGCTCGCCCGCGCGGGCACGACGCTGCGCGAGAACCGGGCGGTGCACGCGCTGTCGCGGCTGCTGCTGCACGGCACCTTCGACAACATCCAGAGTTCCTGGGTGAAGCTCGGCGAGGAAGGCAGCCGGGCGGTGCTGCAGGGCGGCGTCAACGACATCGGCGGCACGCTGATGGAGGAGACGATCAGCCGGATGGCGGGCGCGGCGAACGGGTCGTACAAGACGATCAGCGACATGCGCGCGATGGTCGAGCCGCTCGGGCGTCCGCTGCGGCAGCGGACCACGTCGTACGGAACGCCGACGGACGAGCGGATCGCCGCGGCTGCCGAGTCGGACGGGGTCGCGACGGCGGTGCGGAAGCCGTTGCTGCCGCTGCTCACCCCGTGATCAGCCGGTGCGGTGCAGCCGCCACAGCGCGATAGCCAGCTGCAACCGCAACCGGCCGGCGGGATCGCGCACTGGCCAGCCGAGCAGGTGCTCGGCGTGGGCCAGGCGCTCCTGCAGGGTCGAATGGTGCACTACCAGCGTGTTCGCGGCGCCGCGCAGACTCGGAGCGCCCGCGACGGCGACCAGCGTGGGCAACACCCACGGGGCCGCCGCGCGGGCGTGCTCCAGGGTGGCGACGTCCGCGACCGGTTTGGTGCGGGGTCCCACCGCGTCGGCAAGCACGGCCAGTCCGCCGAGTTCGGCGTAGTCCACAACGGACGGTCCTGGGTCGTCTTCGGCTGCGGTGAACCGGAAAGCCGTCCGGGCTTGTTCGCCGGACACCGGCAGGTCGGCCAGGTCCACGACAGTGCCAAGGCCGACCCGGGCCCGTTCCGGCGGAGTCCACTGTGGAGGGACGACCAGCGGGACCGCGTCGGTCACGACAGCTCGCGCGGTGGCGCCGAGCCCAAGCCGATGCGCGGCGCGAAGCCGGGTTCGTTCGTCCGCCGATGCGTCGAGCACCACTTCCACGGACGCCGGATCGACGACCCGGCCACGGGTGCGGTCCAGGACCGCCCGAGCTGCGGCCGACGCGCGTTCCAGCACCATCGCGTCCACCGGGCTCGCCGGGCCGGGCCGTTCTAGCCACAGCGCGACCGGCCCGTCGGGACGCACCGGAGCGGCGGGCCATTCCGGATCGGGCGGTCCGGCCGACGGCACGACGCGCCCGTCCGGTTCGACGCGGACGCGCACCCGGCGTTCGTCGTCGGCCAGCCGCGCGGGGCAGCCGGACAGCACCGCCGCCCCGCGCACGATCGGCTCGAGCCCGGCGCGGCCTTCGACCAGCCGGTCGAAATAGGCGATGACCTTGACCGTCTCGGCCGCGCCGGGATCGAGCGCGCTCAGATGCGTGACCAGCTCCCTCATCGGTCCATCATCGCTCGTCCGGTTCAGCCGAGCAGCCGCCGCAGCCACGGCGTCCGCTCGGCGCGGGCCTGCTGCGACAGCGCCGCCTGCGGAGCCGAGCCGTCGAAGCCGTGGAAGGCGCCGGGCCAGACGTGCAGTTCCGCCTGCACCCCGAACAGCCACAGCCGGTTCGCGTAGGCGATGACCTCGTCGCGGAAGGTCTCGGTGCTCCCGACGTCGAGGAACGCGGGCGGGAGGCCGGACAGGTCTTCGGCGCGCGCGGGCGCGGCGTAGGGCGACACGTCCGGGCCGCCGCGAGCGTCGCCGAGCAGCGCGGTCCAGCCGACGTGGTTCGCGGCGCGGTCCCAGCTGCCCATCTCGGCCATCTGGATCGCCGACGGCGAGTCGTTGCGGTCGTCGAGCATCGGGTACACGAGCAGCTGGCCGATCAGGTCCGGTCCGCCGCGGTCGCGGGCGAGCAGCGCCGTTCCCGCCGCGAGGCCGCCGCCCGCACTCGCGCCGCCGATCACGACGCGGGAGGAGTCGAAGCCGTACTCGGCGGCGTGCTTGACCGTCCATTCCAGGCCGGCGTAGCAGTCCTCGACCGGTGCCGGATGCGGATGCTCGGGCGCGACCCGGTAGTCGACGCAGACGAAGCCGAGGCCCAGTTCGGTCGCGTACTCCTTGAGGAAGTACAGGTCGCCGCCCTTGTGTCCGCCGATGATCATGCCGCCGCCGTGCAGCCAGTACAGCACCGGGACGTCGACCGCCCCGGCCGGCCGCGCGACGATCAGCGGGATCGGTCCGCGCGGGCCCTCGGCGTCCACTTCGGACACTTCGAGGGACCCGTCGGCGGTGATCTCCTCCAGCGAAATCTGCCGCTTCGCCGCGGCCGCGCGCACCGCCGGGATCGACTCGAGCGTCTTGATCGGCGGCCGCTCGGCCGCCAGCACTTCGAGCGCCGCGGCGAGCTCGGGGTCGAACGGGAGCGGCGGATAGGCGGTCATCGCGGGAGCCTCCAAGGAATCGGGGTGCGGGACCCATCCTCGCCGCCCGGGAGCCGGACCGGGCCAGCCGGGCGGCGGGAATCTCCCGCCAGCTGGCGGGTCAGCGGTCCAGGCTGATCGCGTTCTTCGCCCGCTCGACCGATTCCTCCGACGCGGGCCCGGCCGCGTTTTCCGTGGCCAGCGCCTGGTTCAGCTCGACGAACGGGCGCATCCGGGTCTCGTAGTCGGCGGCGGAGTCCGCCAGGACGTACGCGCCGACCAAGGCGAGGCTCGTGCCCTGCCCGGACAGCACGGACGCGCAGTACCCGGCGTCGCCCACCAGCGCGACCCGGCCGGTCGTCCAGCGGTCGAGATGGATCTGGAGCATGGCGTCGAAGAAGAAGGTCTCGGAGTCTTCCATGGCTTTGACCAGCTCGGGCACCGGACCGCCGACCTCGCACAGCCGGTCCGCGATGAGCTTCTTCTGCTCCGCGACGTCCCGGATCTCGCGGTACTCCGGTTCGGCGAAGCCGAGCGTCACCCGGATCTCCTCGTTGCCCGGCACCGGGTAGACCGCGCCGCCGACGCCCTCGCCCTGGAACCAGACCTGCCAGTCCTCGAGGCCGACGGTGTTGGCCGCCGGGAAAACAGCCAGGTACTGGCCGAGGTAGCGGCGGAACTGGTCCTCCGGGCCGAACGCGAGCCGCCGAACCGCCGAATGCGCGCCGTCCGCGCCCACGATCAGGTCGAACGTGCGCGGCTGCGCCTTGGCGAACTCGACCCGGCCGGACTCGGCGTCGAGCGCGGTGATCTCGTCGCCGAAGCGGAACTCGACATCGGCGGCGTCGTGCAGCAGCTCGACCAGGTCGTCGCGGAGGATCTCGATGTCCGCGCTGTCGAGCCGGCCGCTGCTGAACGTGCGTTCCTCGGAACGGAACACCTCGTTGCCGGACGCGTCCAGCATGGACATCCCGCGCATCCGCGTGCGCTTGGCGCGGACCTGCTCGCCGATGCCCATCCGCTCGATGACCTCCAGCGCGACCCCGCGGATGTCGATCGCCTGACCTCCGCTGCGCAACCCCTCGGCGCGCTCCACGACCGTCACGTCGTAGCCGCTGCGGCGCAGCCAGTAGGCCGACGCGCAACCAGCGACTCCCGCGCCGCAAACCAGTGCTTCAGGCATGTCCTCACCCCTCGGTACGGTGCATCATTACCCTGATGAACCTGCCGTGACCTGCCTTCCGCCGCCAAAACTGACCTAGTACAGATGACCCGCTGACCTAGTACAGACAGGACCCCGATGCCGACCGAGCCGCCGTACCTCCGCATCGCCGCCACGCTGCGGGACGAGATCTCGCAGCTGCCGCCGGGCGCGAAGGTGCCTTCGACGCGTCAGCTGGCTTCGACGCACGGCGTCGCGAACGCCACCGCCGCCAAGGCGCTCGACGTGTTGCGCCGCGAGGGCGTGCTCCGTGCTGAACCGCGGTCGGGTTATGTCGTCGCCGGTCAGCAGGCTGAGACTGAGGCGAAGCGACCAGTGTTGACCCGGGATCGGTTGGTGCGCGCGGCAATCGCCATCGCCGACGCGGAAGGTGTCGCGGCTCTGTCGATGCGCGGACTCGCCGCGCGGCTGGGTGTTCCGGCGATGGCGCCGTACCGGTATCTGTCCGGAAAGGACGAACTGGTCTTCCTGATGGCGGACACGGTCTACGGCGAAACCGGTTACCCGGCACGGGAACCGGAGGGGTGGCGGGCGCAGTTGGAGCTGTCGGCGCGCACGCTGTGGTCCGTGCACCGGCGGCATCCGTGGCTGGCGCATCTCGTCCCGCTCACCCGGCCCTGGCCGCTGCCGAACCTGGCGGCGCACAACGAACGCGCGCTGGCCGCGTTGTCGGTCTTCGGCCTGAACGCGGCTGACCTGTGCGATCTGAATGTGTTGTTCTACAACCACATCCAGGGCACGGCGATCCATCTGGAACGCGAGCGGCACGCGATGGGGGCGACCGGGATCACCGAGGACCAGTGGATGGAGACGCAGGCGCGGGGATACGCGGCGCTGACCGGGTCCGGGCGGTATCCGGTGCTGGCGCGGATGGTGGCGGACCTTGCCGAGGGGTACGACCTCGATCTGGACCACCTGTTCGAGATCGGACTGCAGGCGCTGCTGGACGGGCTGGCTGTCCGATATCCGGTTGGTGGGGCGGGTTCCGGACGGCAGAATCAGTGAGCGTGATCCGCCTAGTCCCGACCGTCCGCGAGCGCAGGTATCTCGACTTCGAAATCGACCTCCGCAGCAAGTTCCTCCGCGAACTGGCGGGCCGCTGAGCGGTCAAGCGTGGGCATGAACACCGATGCGGCCGAGCGGTACGTCCCGGGCCAAGGCGCCGAGCATGTCCCGCGAGACCCCCAACTTGCCGTAGACCCACGACCGAGGCGGTTCCAGGAGCCCCTGCTGCCGCTCATCGAGGCCCGGTTGGACCGCGGTGCGCGGCTGACCCGCCGCTAAACGGCGAGCTTCAGGATGTCGATCCCCCGCTTGTTGTCCGCCACGTACACGTACCCGTCGTGCCAGTACGGCGCCCACGAAGCCGCGTCCGCCGGGCGGAAGTACGCGATCTGCGTCGGGTTCGACGGGTCGCTCACGTCGAGGAATCGCGTGCCCTGCGCGTAAAACGACTGCACCAGCACGTGCCCGCGCAGGTCGAAGTAGTGCGCCGAGCAGTCGTCGGACACCGGGTCGCTGCCTTCCTGCCCGGCGACGCTCCAGGTGCCGATGCTGCGCATCCGGAACGGCTTCTCCGGCGTCGACCGCCAGCCTTCGCCCTGGTACGAGCCGTCCAGCGAGGAAATGGTCAGGACGCCGTCGCCCGCGCAGCCGGGGAGGAAGCTTTCCTCGGTGGCGTACACGAGGTCGTGCCCGCGCCAGGCGCCGTCGTCGCGGGAGCCGACCGGGTGGAAGCTGTTGTGCAGGAACTTCGACGGCGCCGCGGTTTCCGACACTCCGCCGCCCGCGTACGGCACCGGCTTGAGCGCGCTCGCCAGGCGGTAGCGGTTCTGCACCGGGTCGCGATGGAGGCCGGACGTCCAGTAGCCGCGCACGCCGCCCGCGCCGGACACCCACGCGACGCCCATCTTGTCGACCTGCACGTCGTGCACGTAGTCGGTTTTGCCGTCGTTGCGGGCGAGTTCGATCGGGTCCGGGTGCACCTTCGGGGCGCGCGGGTTGCGCACGTCGGTGACCCAGATCGGCCTGCCGCCCCAGTCCGCGGGCTGGTCGTCGGCCTTCGCCGGGCCGCCGGTCCAGAGATAGCGGCAGTCGTCGACGCAGCTGGTGGTGTGGCCCGCCGGGACCTTGACGTAGCTGAGGATCTCCGGTTTCTCCGGACGCGCCACGTCGACCACGTAGATGCCGGACTCGCCGGTGTGCGTGTTGCCCTTGAACGCGCGCGGGTCCCGGGACAGGAACACGAGCTTGCGTTTCGCGTCGACCTCGGTGTCCTCGGTTTCCCACAGCCCGGGCAGGCTCAGCTCGCCGATCGCGCGGGGCTTCGCCGGATTGTCCGTGAGGTCGTACACCTTCAGGCCGAACTGGCCGGACACGACCATCACGTCGCGTTTGCCGTAGCTGAGGAAGTTCGCCGAAATGGCCCCTTGCGCGTCGGGCACGTTGCCGACCGGCCGCACGCCCTTGACCGCGCCCGGATCGCCGAGGCTGTGCTTCGCTTCGGTGACCGGCTTGTCGTCCTCGCACGCCGCGGCGGGCAATCCGGTGGCGACGAGCGTCGCCGCCGCGGTCGCGATCGCCAGTCCGGAGCGAATCCACCAACGGCGCACGCGAAACCTCCAAGAGACCCCAGTGTGACTGAAGTACTTTAAGACGGTCCCTAACCGGACACAACCGCCTTTCGTTGCTTTCCACCTGGTAATAAGACAGCATGCGATCGCGTCTGCTGGTCCCGCTCACGCTCGCCGCCGTCGTCGCGGCCGGTCTCTCCGGCTGTTCGTCGTCGGCCGAACCCGCCCGGCCCGGCGTCCTGTCGGTCGGCCTCGGCGAACCCGGCACGCTGCTGCCCGCCGACGTCACCGATCCGTCCGGGCGGCTCGTCACCGGCGCGTTGTGGACTCCGCTCGCCGATTACGATCCGGCCAGCGGAAAAGTCACCCCGCGCGCGGCCGAGTCGATCACCAGCACCGACCGGGTGACCTGGACCGTCCGGTTGCGGCCCGGGAAATTCCACGACGGCACGCCGGTCACCGCGCAGTCCTATGTGGACACCTGGAAGGCGATCGCGGGTCACCACTGGGCAAGTACACCGGTGCTCACGAAGTCCTTGCGGGCCAAGGAGATCACCGCAGTCGACGAGAAGCAGTTGCGGATCGTGCTCGACCGGCCGTCGAATCAGGTGCCCGCTTGGTTGTCCGCGCCCGGGCTCGTGCCGCTGCCCGCGTCGGTGCTGAAATCGCGCGACTGGAACGGGTTCGCCCGCCATCCGATCGGCAACGGCCCCCTGCGACTGGAGGGCGACTGGCAGTCCGGCTCCGGCGGCAAGCTCGTCCGGGTCGCCGCGGATCCGGGCCGGGCGAAGGAAATCGAGCTGCGCGTCGGCAATCCGGCGGAGCAGTACGACGAGGTCAAGGAGGGCAAACTCGACGTCGCCACGTCTGTCCCGGGCGACCGGCACGAGGCGATGCACGCCGATTTCGCCGACCGGCACGCGATGTGGGCGCTCCCCCGCGCCGGCTACCTGGTGTTTTCCGCCGAGGCAACGCGATTCGCCGATCCCGCGGTGCGGCACGCCTTCGCGCTCGGCACCGACCGCGCCGCACTGGAATCCGGTCCGCTCGCGCACCAGGCGGACGCGGCCAAGGGACTGCTGCCGCCGGCGGTCGCGCCCGGCGAACGGTCTGGGAACTGCCGTCCGTGCACTTTCGACGGTCCGGCCGCCAAATCCCTGCTGGACCAAGCCGGATTCACCGGCGACGCGGCCGTGTACTACGACAGCTTCGACGGCACCTGGCCGCAGGCGTTGGCCGCGGGCCTGTCGAAGAGTCTGGGAATTTCGGTTACCGCACAGCGTAAAGCCACCGGAGGCAAGCCGACCGGTCCGTCCGCGCTGGAGGTCAAGGCGGTCTCGCCGAGCCCGGCCGACCTCCTCCACACGCTCGCGGACGCCGCCGGTTACACCGATGCCGGATTCGCCGCCGATCTCAATTCCGCCGAAACCACCGCGTCACCGGAAGAAGCCGCGCAGCTGTTCCGGGTCGCCGAGAACCAGGCGCTGCGCGATCTTCCGGCGATTCCACTGTGGACCGCGCATGGCCACGCCGTCTGGTCCGCCCGGGTCCACGACGCGGTGACGACGCCGTTCGCCGGAATCGACCTGACCCGGCTGCGCGACTAAACCCGCGCGTGTTGCGCCAGCACTTCGCCGAACGCCGCCGTCAACGGATCCGGCTCGCTGCGACCGTAAGCGACCAGCTCTCGCCGGATCGGTTTGCCCGGGCGCAAAACCCGGCCGCTGAACTCGGCGGGGAGCACGTTCGCCGGAACCAGCGCGGGCCCCAATCCGGCCGCCGCGAGCAACGGTGCGGCGGCGGTCTGTTCCGTGCGCACCGCGGGTCGCGGCCGGAATCCTGCTTCTGCGCAAGCGGCGTCGAGAAGTTCGGCTAAGCCGTGGCCGGGCGCGTAGTGCACCCACGCGCAGTCGGCAAGGTCAGCCAGGTCGACCGTACCGTCCGAAGTGGACTCCGTGGCGCCGTCGGCCGGGAGCACGACGACGAACTCCTCGGTGCCCAGCGTCCGCACCGGGCCCGTCCACCCGGCCGGACGCGGACCGATCGCGAGATCCGCTTCTCCGGCCAGCATCGCGTCGCGCAGTTCATCGGCATGGCGGTACTCGAAAAGCCGCACGTCGACGTCCGGCCGTTCGCGCCGCCACACCCGCAGCGCCGGCGGCAGCACCCCGAGGCTCACCGAGTAGACCGTGGCGACCAGCAGTTCTCCGGCTACCTGGCCGGAAGCCTGTCGCGCGGCGCACCGGGCACGTTCGGCGTCGGCGAGCGCGGCGCGGGCGTGCGGCAGCATCGCGCGCCCCATCGGCGTGAGCCGGACCGAACGCGGCAACCGTTCCAGCAACGGCCCGCCGACGCTGTGCTCCAGCGCCCGCATCTGATGCGACAGCGCGGGCTGCGTCACGTGCAGCTGCTCGGCGGCCTGGGTGAACGAACCGGTGTCGACCACCGTGACCAGGTACTCGAGCTGCCTAAGGCTTGTCATAAGCATAGTTTATCGAAGCGGTGAGAAGTAAGCCTTGGACTCATCGCGCGAGCGAGGTCAGGATCGGAGACATGAGCAGCACACGCGTGGCCCTCGTGGCCGGGGCCAACGGGATCATCGGCCGGAAACTCATCTCCCACCTGCGGACTCTCGACGGCTGGGAGGTGCTCGGGCTCTCCCGGCGCGGCGGACCGGGCAGCCTCGCCGTCGACCTGCTCGACCCGGCGGGCACCCGGGCGGCGCTGGCCGGCGTCGGCGCGACGCACCTGTTCTACGCGGCCTACCAGGACCGGCCGACGTGGGCGGAACTCGTGCCGCCGAACGTCGCGATGCTGGAGAACCTGGTGAACGGCCTCGACGAAGGTCCGCTGGAGCACGTCAGCCTGATGCAGGGCTACAAGGTCTACGGCGCGCACCTCGGCCCGTTCAAGACTCCCGCCCGCGAGGCCGACGCCGGACAGCACATGCCGCCGGAATTCAACGTGGACCAGCAGAAGTTCCTCGAACGCCGAGCCGCGGCAGGAGGCTGGTCGTGGTCGGCGATCCGGCCGTCCGTGGTCGGCGGGACGACGCTCGGCAACCCGATGAACCTCGCGCTCGTGATCGCGGTCTACGCGTCGATCTCGAAGGAACTCGGCCTGCCGCTGCGCTTTCCCGGCAAGCCCGGCGCGTACGACAGCCTGCTGGAGATGACGGACGCACAGTTGCTCGCCGAGGGCACAGTGTGGGCGGCGACGTCCAGTCAGAACGAAGCGTTCAACATCGCCAACGGTGACCTCTTTCGCTGGCGAGAGCTGTGGCCGAAGCTGGCCGCGTACTTCGACCTCGAAGTCGCTTCGCCGTTGCAGCTGCCGCTGACGACCGTGATGGCCGATAAGGAACCGCTGTGGACCGAGATGGCGGCGAAGCACGGCCTCACTGCTTCGTACGCCGACGTCTCTTCGTGGGCCTTCGGCGACTTCGTGTTCTCGTGGGGCTACGACATGTTCGCGGACACGTCGAAGTCACGCCGCGCCGGTTTCCACTCCTATGTGGACACTGAGCAGATGTTCTACCGGCTGTTCGACGAGTTGCGCCGCGACCAGGTCATCCCCGGCCGATGAACGGCATCGTGGTGGCGGTGATGGTGAGGAACTGGACGTTGGCGTCCAGCGGCAATCCCGCCATGTAGAGCACCGCGTCGGCGACGTGGCCCGCGTCGAAGGTCGGCTCTGCGAGCAGCCGCCCGTCGGCCTGCGGGATGCCCGCGGCCATCCGCTCGGTCATCTCGGTGGCCGCGTTGCCGATGTCGATCTGTCCGCACGCGACGTTCCAGGCGCGGCCGTCGAGCGAAATCGACCGGGTGAGACCGGTGACGGCGTGTTTGGTGGCCGTGTAGGCGACGCTCGCCGGACGGGGCGCGTGCGCGGAGATCGAGCCGTTGTTGATGATCCGGCCGCCCTGGGGGTCTTGGTCGCGCATCAGCCGCACGGCCTGCTGCGCGCACAGGAACATGCCGGTGAGGTTCGTGTCGACGGTGCGCCGCCAGTCCTCGACGGACAGATCCGCGACGGTGCCGCCGAGCGACACCCCGGCGTTGTTCACCAGCAGATCCAACCGGCCCCATTCGCTGCGCACGGCCGAGAAAAGCGCCTCCACCGAAGCCGGGTCGGCGACGTCCGCGGGCACGACCAGCGCGTTCGCGGCGGAACCGGCCGTCTCGCGCAGGGCCTCCTCGCGACGTCCGGCGAGCGCGACCCGGTAACCCGCGTCGAGCAGCGCACCGGCGATCCGGCGGCCCAGTCCGGAACCGGCCCCGGTGACCACGGCGGTCTTCTCCGACATGTCGGCCTCCTCAAAGTCCGTTCGCCCGCACGTTGCCATATCGCGGCACACTGGGTTCATGGGACCACGTGACACGCTGCTCGCCGGGTTCGCCAAACAGCTGGGCCATCCGCGGGGCCGGGCCGGACAGGCTGTCGTCCGGCTGCTCAACAACGTCAACCGCGGGCCGGTCACCGGAGCGGTCGAAGCGCTGGAGATCCGCCGCGGCGAAACCGCGCTGGACCTGGGTTTCGGCGGCGGTCTCGGCCTGGACCTCCTGCTGCGCGCGACCGAAGGCGGCACCGTGCACGGCGCGGAGATCTCCGAAACAGCGCTGGCCCGGGCGCGGCGGACGTTCCCGAAGAACCTCGCCGCCGGACGGCTGGTGCTGCACCAGGCCGGAATGGCCGAGCTTCCGCTTGGCGACGGGACGATCGACGCGGCGCTGACCGTCAACACCGTCTACTTCATCCCCGACCTGGTGCCCGCGTTCGCCGAGGTCGCGCGGGTGCTCGCGAACGGCGGCCGGTTCGTCGTCGGCATCGGAGATCCCGCGATGATGCGCGAAATGCCCTTCACCAGCCACGGTTTCCGGCTGCGGCCGCCGGAAGAGATCGAGAAGGCGCTCGCGGACGCGGGGCTGGAACTGCGCCGCCACGACCGGCTCGGCGACGGGCCGAGGGCGTTCCACCTGCTGGTCGCCGGACGCTGAAAAGGGCGGGCTCCCCGGTCGAGGAGCCCGCCCTTTCCGCAACCGCTACTTCTTCGGCACGCCCAGCGCGGCCAGCGCCGGACCCGCCATGATCACGCCGTTGCCGGTCACCGCGTCGAATCCCGGTGCGCCGAGGTCGATCGCGCTCGACACCAGCGCGGTGCGGACGTCCGCCGGGGTCGCGGCCGGCTTGCCGGACAGCAGCAGCGCCGCGATCGCCGCCGCGTGCGGGGCGGCCGCCGAGGTCCCGTAGAACGGCTGGAAGCCGGCGACCGAGGTGGCCACGCCGTCGGCCGCGGTGATGTCCGGCTTCGCCCGGGTCGCGCCGCCGGTCGAGGACACGTTGCCCGGGGTCAGCTCGGTGCCGTCGGCGTTGTAGAAGAGGTGCCGCTGGCCGTCGGAGGTGAAGCGCTCCCACTTGCTGGCCGAGGTGAACAGGCCGGGGTACGGGCCGGCCGGGTTCGCCGGGTCGCCGGTCTCCAGCGGACGGCCGAACGCGGTCGCCGCCGGGGCCGCGGCCACCGAGAACGCCGCTGCCGCCGCCGAGTGGCCCGAGGTCACGCCCGCGGTGCTGAAGCCCTTGAGCGAACCGGAGTCGACGAACCGGCCGCGGATCACGTTCAGCGCGAAGAACCGGTCCGCGCCGCTGTACTTGACCACCGCGACGCGGTAGCCGGAGCCGGACGTCGGCACGGTCAGGCTCTCGTACGGGTTCTGCGAACCGTCCTGCGAGTTGGCGCTGGAGGCGACGACGCCGCCGGAAGCGTTGAGCAGGAACAGGTCGTAGTCATTGGCCGAATGGCCCCACGGGTCCGACCAGAACAGCGTCACCGGCCTGCCGAGCGAACCCGGCGAGAGCGGGTCGGTCGTCTGCACGCCGCTGCCCGGGTCGAAGTCGTGCGGGGTGCCGGTGACGCCCGGCAGCGCGGTGCTGGACGAACGGAAGTCGCCCTCGTAGTAACCGCTGGTGCCGTCGGTGAGGTTGCCGGAGTTGCCCGCGGAGGAGAAGTAGAGCGCGCCGGCCGCGGTCACGTCGTTGACCGCCTGCGCGACCTGCGTGTCCTGGAACGGCGACTCGTCGAAGTACGCGACGTCGTCGACGATCACCGTGCACTTGCCGGTGCTGCGCAGCGCGCGGATGTTGTCCGCGAAGCTCGACTCGCTGGTGAACGCGGTCGCGAAACCGAGCGTCGCGCCCGGGGCGAGGTCGTGGACGATCTCCAGCATCGCGGTGCCCTCGTCGCCGCTGCCGGCTTGGCCGGGCAGCACGTCGACGGCGGGAAGTTCGCCCGCGTCCTGCGACTTCTTCAGCGAGTTGACGCCGTCGGAAAGCACGCAGACCTTCACGCCGGTGCCGTTCACGCCATATTGCGTGCGCGCGGTGTCGGCGCCGTGGGTCTTGTCCCCTTCGGACACCTGCACGGCGGCGACGGCCTTCTTGGCCAACTGCCGGCGCTGCGCGTCGGGCTCGTTCCAGGTCATCGCCTGCGTCGCGGGCTGGACCTGGCGGACGTCGCCGCGCGCCGCGATCCGGTCCACCGCGTTGAGCGGCAACTGGGCGCGAACCGAGCCATTGGACGAGGTGGACTGCACGGTGCCGCCCGCGGCACGCACGGCCTTCGCGATCGCGGCTCCGGCAGTACCGGCGATGTCGACCGAAACCGTGCCGGCCTGGGTGACCGGCAGACCGGTGCGGTAATCCGGCAGCAGCGCGGCGAGACCGCGGTCCGCGCGCAGGCGCTTCTCCACGACCAGCTGGCTGGACTGCTTCCGCTCGGCCGGGGTGAGGGTCTTCTTGATCCCCTGCAACGCGCTGATCCCCGTCCCAGCGCGCGCGTTCGCCGCGTCCGCCGCCGACGGCTGCGCGACGGCGACCCCGCTCCCGGCGAGCACCACCCCGACCGCGAGGGGCACCGAATACGCGGCTACCCGGCTCGTTCTTCTCATGACAACTCCTGTCCTCGCCCCCGGCCACCCACTGTGGTCACGTGAATCTAAATAGCGACCGCGGCCAATACCACCGACCAAAGTGGTATCTGCCCGGATGGCCCACCTGGTGAGACGTCAACGGGCGCTTCCCGGCCCGAAGCGGAGCTGGCACTCTGCTCTCGTGGCGAACCTGGGGAGGGATTTCGCGCGGCTGTGGGCTGCGTACGCGATCAGCACGGCAGGCAGCACGGTCGGCGCGGGTGCCCTCGGACTCGTCGCGGTGCTCGTGCTCGACGCTCCCGCGTGGCAGGTTTCCCTGATCACCGCCATCTCGGCCGCCGCCAGCGCGGTCCTCGCTTTCCCGCTCGGGCCTCGCGTCGAATTCGCCCGGAAGCGTCCCGCGATGATCACCGGAGACCTGATCCGCTGTGCCGCGCTGGCGAGCGTGCCGCTGGCGGCTGCGCTGCACGTGCTGACCATGCCGCAGCTCTATGCGGTCGACATCGTCGTCGCCACCGCGGCCGTCATCTTTTCCGCAGCCAGCGGCGCACACCTCAAAGCCCTTGTCGCGCCGGACGAACGGGCTGTCGCCTTGAGCCGCTTCGAAAGCACCGACTGGGTCTGCTGGTCGGCCGGCCCACCCTTGGGCGGCGTCTTGATCAGTGGATTGGGCGCGACCGCGACGATGCTCATCGACGCGTTCTCGTTTCTGCTGTCCGCACTCGGAATCCGTCGTCTGCGTACGCCGGAACCACCGCCTGCGGTTGCTTCCGGGCCCGCTCGCCGCGGATTCACCGACGGATGGCGTTTCCTGCTGCGCAGCCCTGAACTGCGGCCGCTGTTCTTCAACTCCGTGTTGTTCAGCGGCGCGGTTCTTTGGGTCACGCCGCTGCAAACCGTGCTGATGTTGCGGGATCTCGGCTTCGCGCCTTGGGAATACGGGCTGGTGCTCGGCGTTCCCTGCCTTGGCGGGCTACTCGGCGCGCGGCTCGCGCCGACGCTCAGCTCCCGGTACGGCGCGCGGAAAGTGTTGCTCTGGACCAGTTTCGCGCGTACTCCGTGGCTGCTCGCCGCTCCGTTCGCCTTTCCCGGACCGGCCGGAGTCGTTCTGCTGATCGCCGCGGACTTCGGGCTGTTGCTGGTGGCGGGCATCTTCAACCCGACCTATTCGGCGTACCGGCTGTCGCTGATCGACGACACCGTCCTGACGCGGACACTCACCGCCTGGTCCACCGGAACCCGCACCGCCAAACCCATTTTCATCACCCTCGGCGGGATCGCCGCCGGAGTGGTCGGCGTGCGCTTCTCGCTGGGGATCGGCGCCGTGCTCTGTCTGCTCAGCGCCGCCGCGTTGCCCGCCCGCCGGAGCCGATGATCAGTTTTTGTCGGTGGTGCAGGTTACCGTGGCTGCCATGTTCAAGATCGACCGCGCGGCCGCTGCCGACGCCGCCGCGCTCACCGACCTCATGCACGCCTCGTCGGCCTACCAAGGCCAGTACGCCTCGATCCTGGAGGGATACGCCGTCACGCCGGATTACCTGCGCCAGCACCAGGTTCTGGTCGCCCGGGGCCCGTCCGGGCGAGTGGGTTTCGCCGCGCTCGCCGACGCGGAACTGGACCTGCTGTTCGTCGCCGACGAAGCGCAGGGAACCGGGCTCGGTGCCCGGCTCGTGCAGCGAGTCCTCGAGCTGGCAGCGGAAAACGGGCTGACCGAGGTGCGCGTGGTGTCGCATCCGCCCGCGGTGAAGTTCTACGAACGCATGGGCGCCCGGCAGATCGGGACCGTCCCGCCGAAACCGCCGAAGATCTCGTGGTCCCGGCCGGAACTGGTGTTCTCCCTGTCCGGAAACGACAGCGCCCCGGACCGCGAAACCACCGCGGGCCAGGGCGACCGTCGAGGAATCAGAAGTTGATCATATGACCAGCCAGTCCGTGCACCGCTTCCTTCACCGCCTCGCCCAGTGTCGGGTGCGCGTGCACGTTGCGCGAAACCTCGTGCACCGTAAGGTCCCACTGCTGCGCCAGCGTCAGCTCCGGCAGCAGCTCCGTGACGTCCGGGCCGATGAGGTGCGCGCCGAGCAGTTCGCCGTACTTCGCGTCGCTCAGCACCTTCACGAAGCCCGCCGCGTCGCCGAGGCCGTGCGCCTTGCCGTTGGCCGTGAACGGGAACTTCGACACCTGCACGTCGAAGCCCTTCTCGCGCGCCTGCTCCTCGGTCCAGCCGAAGCTCGCGATCTGCGGCTGGCAGTAGGTCGCGCGCGGGATCATCACGAAGTCCAGTTCCATGGTCTCCGCGCCGGCGATCGTCTCCGCCGCCACGATGCCCATCGACTCCGACGCGTGCGCCAGCATCAGCTTCGCCGTCACGTCGCCGATCGCGAACAGGTGCGGCACGTTCGTCCGGCCGCGGCCGTCGATCGCGATCGCGCCGCGCTCGGTCAGCTCGACGCCGGTGTTCTCCAGGCCGTAGCCCTCCACGTTCGGCCGGAACCCGATGGCCTGCAACACCTTGTCGGCCTCGAGCACCTGCTGCTCGCCGTCCTTCGACACGGTCACTGCCACCTTGGCTCCCGAGTCGTCGATCGACTCGACCTTGGTGCCCAGCAGCACCTTGATCCCCAGCTTGCGGTAGCGCTTGGCCAGCTCGGCCGACACCTCGGCGTCCTCGAGCGGCACCATCCGGTCGAGGAACTCGACGATCGTCACGTCCACGCCGTAGTTGCGCAGCACGTAGGCGAACTCGACGCCGATCGCGCCTGCCCCGGCGATCACGATGCTGCCCGGCAGCTCGCTTTCGAGGATCTGCTTTTCGTAGGTGACCACGCGCTCGCTGCGCTGCGTGCCCGGCAGCAGCCGGGCCGTCGCGCCGGTGGCGATGATGCCGTAGGTGAAGGTGATGCGCTCGCCGTTGACCTCGAGGGTGTTGGCGTCCACGAAGGTGCCGCGCCCGTTGTACTCGGTGATCTTGTTCTTCTTCATCAGGAAGTGCACGCCCTTGACGCGCCCGTCCGCGACCTTGCGGCTGCGCTCGTACGCCGCGGCGTAGTCGAACCGGATCTCCCCGTCGGAGGAGATGCCGTAGGTCTTGGCCTCCTCCTTCACCGTGTGCGCGAGCTCGGCGTTGCGCAGCAGCGCCTTCGAAGGGATGCAGCCGACGTTGAGGCACACCCCGCCCCAGTACTTCTCTTCCACGACCGCCACGCTCAGGCCCAGCTGCGAAGCCCGGATCGCCGCGACGTACCCACCGACTCCGGCCCCGAGGACCACCACGTCATAGTCTGCGCTCATACCGTTGAAACTACCTCCCGCGCCCGCTCGGGGCGGCGTGACGGCGCCCGCTTTCCGCCCGGCCGCCGCTCGTCCTGGGCGGCCCGCCCGCTGCTGCGGCGCGTCCTCCGCCGTCTGATCCGCGGCGAAACCTTTTCCAGTGCAACCGGATCGTCCACAGTGGCACCCGCGGGTACCGCGGAGTCCGCCGGTCAGACAGGCGGGCGCACGCCCCGGATCCCGGCGAGCAGCTCGGTCACCGCGGTCATGATCCGCGCGGTCGCCTCCTCCAGCACGTCCCTGGTCAGCTCCCGCCCGCGCAGGTCGGCGAGGTCCACCGGCTCGCCGGCGACGAATTCGATCTTCCGCCGCGGCAGCACGCGCGGGAACCAGGAACCGGCGGGCAGCAGTTCGTGCGTGCCCCAGTTCGCGACCGGGATCACCGGCACGCCGGTCTCCAGCGCGATGCGCGCCGCGCCGGTCTTGCCCTTCGCCGGCCAGCCGTCCGGGTGCGCGGAGAGCCCGGCCTCCGGGAAGATCGCGACGCATTCGCCCGCCCGCACCGCGGCGACGGCGTCGCGGTACGCGCCCGCGGCGGTCGGCGCGCCGCGGTGGACCGGGATGTGCTTGCCCGAACGCATCACCGACTTGATCACCGGGGCGTTCCACAGGCTCGCCTTCGCCAGGTACCGCGGCACCCGGCCGGAGCCGAGGCAGAAGGCGGTGAGCGTCGTCGGGTCGGCGTTCGACAGATGGTTGGAAGCCACCACGACCCCGCCCGATTGCGGGATGTTCCGCGCGCCGCGCACGCGGAAGCGGCTCGTGAGGGCGAGCAGCTGCCACACGACCTCGATCGCGAAGTGGTACCAGGCGCCCCGTCCGGAGCGGGCGAAGCGCCTGCCGTACCTCTGCATGCCGCGGAAGCCGAGCAGCTCCCCTTCGAGCGGGGTCCAGTGGTCCCGGGTCCGGGTGCGCAGCGCCATGAGCGTCATTCGTAGCGGAAGACGCTCCGGTTCGGTGCCGCGCGACCTCAGGACGCGGCGGGAATCACACCCGCTCGAGCACCACCACGGGGATCTCGCGGTCGGTCTTCTTCTGGTAGTCGTTGTAGGCGGGCCACACCGCGGCGAGCTTGTCCCACAGCCGGGCGCGTTCCTCGCCGGTCGCGGTCCGGGCGCGCGCGGTGAACTTGTCCGCCCGCACCTGCACGCGGACCTCGGGGTTCTCCTGCAGGTTCAGGTACCAGCCGGGGTGGTTCGGCGCGCCGCCCTTCGACGCGACGATCACCGGGTTGCCGTCGTCCTCCTGGTAGATCAGGGCGAACTTGCGGTCCTGCCCGGTCTTGCGCCCCTTCGTGGTGAGCACCAGCGTCGGCACGCCCTCCTGCCAGTCGTGCCCGACCTCCCCGTCGGTCTCCTCGTAACGGCGAACGTGCTCGTCACCGAACAGCATGCGGATTTCCTTTCGTTCGACTTCCGCGCTCGACAGCCCGGACCTGCCCTCCCACCCTGCCGCGAACCGGTCGGTCGCGCTGATCAGCTCGTGCAGCGTGCCCGGTTCGTCGAAGGCGTGCCCGGCGTCGCCGATCATCTTCAGCTCGGCGCCCGGCAGCACCTGCGCGAGTTCCCAGGCGGTGGTGGCGGGAGTGACCACGTCGTACCTGCCCTGCACCAGAACGCACGGGATGCCCGACAGCTTCCCGGCCCCGCGGATCAGCTGGTCCGGGGCGAGCCAGCCGCCGTGGCGGAAGTAGTGGTTCTCGATCCGCGCGATCGCGAGCGCGAACTCCGGCTCGGCGAACGCCGCCACCACCTCTTCCCGCGGGGTGAACTTCACCGTCTCGCCCTCCCACCGGCTCCACGCGAGCGCGGCGGGCCCGTGCACCTTGGGGTCCGGGTGATTCAGCAGTTCGTGGTACACCTCGAGCAGGTCGCCGCCGCGGCGCGCGTACGGCACCGGCGCGAGGAACCGCGACCACGCCTCCGGGAACACGCACGCCGCGCCCCCGCCGAAGAGCCACTGCACTTCCTTGAGCCGGAGCGTCGCGACACCGCGCAGGATCAGCTCGGTCACCCGCTCCGGATGGGTCTCGGCGTAGGCGAGCGCGAGCACGCTGCCCCACGAGCCGCCGAACAGCTGCCAGCGGTCGATGCCGCGGTCCTCGCGCAGCTGCTCCATGTCGGACACCAGGTGCCAGGTCGTGTTCACCGAGAGGTCGACGTCCGGTTCGCTGCAGTGCGGCGTGCTCCGGCCGCAGCCGCGCTGGTCGAACAGCACGATCCGGTAGCGCTCCGGGTCGAACAGCCGCCGGTGCCGCGCGGACGCGCCGCCCCCGGGCCCGCCGTGCAGGAACGCGACCGGTTTGCCTTCGGGATTGCCGCATTCCTCCCAATACAGCGTGTTGCCGTCGCCGACCGGCAGCATCCCGTGGTCGTACGGATCGAGTTCCGGGTACAGACCGAGCATGCAGCCACTATGCCCGACCTCGGCCGCGTCCCGCTGGGGGTCCACTGTGGACGTGCGGACGCGGCCGGGATGCTCCGGTTAGGCTTCCCGCATGGCGAAGGTACTGGTGGTGGAGGACGACGCGGCGATCGGCAGCGTCCTCGACTCCGCGCTGCGCGGGCACGGCCACACAGTGCAATGGTGCCGGGACGGCCGGAGCGCGCTGCGCGAGACGGCGGCCGATCTCGTGCTGCTGGACCTGGGCCTCCCGGACGTCGACGGCGTCGAGGTGTGCCGGCGGCTGCGTTCGGCCCTGCCGGGCGCGGTGCTGGTGATCCTTACCGCGCGGGCGGACGAAATGGACGTCGTGGTCGGGCTCGAAGCTGGCGCCGACGACTACCTCACCAAGCCCATCCGGCTGGCCGAACTGCTCGCCAGGGTGCGCGCGCACCTCCGCCGGGGAGCGCCCGCCGCGCCGTCGACGCCGGTCGTCCGGATCGGCGCGCTGGAGGTCGACATCGCGAGCAGGCGGGTCAGCCTGAACGGCCGCGAGGTCGTGCTGCGGGCACGCGAGTTCGACCTGCTCGCTCGGCTGGCCGTCCAGCCGGGGCAGGCGGTGAGCCGGGACACGCTGATGTCGGACGTGTGGGATTCGCACTGGCACGGCTCCACCAAGACGCTCGACGTGCACATCGCCGCGCTGCGCCGCAAGCTCGCCTCGGCCGCCGAGTCGCCGTACGAGGTGCCGAGGATCGCCACCCTGCGCGGGCACGGATACCGGTTAGAGGGGGACTGAACGGGGTGCGCCGCCGGATCGTGACGCTCACCGTCCTCGCGGCGGTCCTGGCCACGAGCCTGTTCGGGCTGCCGCTCGCCGTCGGTGCGCTGTGGTACTTCCGCACGCACACCACGGCCGCGCTGGAGCGGGCCGCCGACGGGACAGCCGTCGTCGTGTCCGACGCGCTCGCCGCCGGCGAGCGCTTCCAGATCCCGGACAACGAGGACGGCGCGGAGGTCGGCGTCTACGACCCGAAGGGCCACCTCCTCGCCGGGGAGGGCCCGCCCACCGCGGACGACGTCGTGCGCGGGGTCGCCGTGACCCGCAGCGACATGCTGAACCAGAAGGTCGGCGACGAGGACGTGCTGGCCGTCCCGGTGCTGACCGGCGCCCGGCTCACCGGCATCGTGCGCGCGGCGCTCCCCCGCTCGGCGCTGACCCGCGACGTCGGCATCACCTGGCTGGTGATGGCCGGCTGCGCGATCGGCGCGGTGCTCGCGAGCTGGCTGGTGGCCCGCCGGATCGCCGCCCGGCTGACCCGTCCGCTGGAAGACCTGGCCTGCACGGCGGCCCGGCTAGGCGAAGGCGACTTCTCCGCCCGGTCCCGGCGTTCGGCGATCCCGGAGATCGACCGCGTCGGCGCCGCCCTGGACGTCACCGCGACCCGCATCGGCGAAACCCTGGAACGGGAACGCGCTTTCTCCGCCGAAGCCTCGCACCAGCTCCGCACCCCGCTGGCCGGACTGCGCCTGCAACTGGAATCCGCGCTGGAAACCCCCGGCCGAGACCCGTACGCGGCCGTGCGCGCCGGAATCACCGCCGCCGACCGCTTGGAAAGGACCGTCGAAGACCTGCTCGCGCTGTCCCGGGAACGCCGCACCCCTCGCGACGAGCTGGACCTTTCCGCCCTCCTGACGGAATTGACCGACGTCCCGCTGCCCGACCACCGCGAACTGCGCCTGGAGATCACCGACCCGCCCCCAGTCCGCGCGTCGGCCCCCGCGGTGCGGCAGGTGCTGGCCGTCCTGCTGGACAACGCGGTGAACCACGGCGAAGGAACCATCACCGTCCGAGCCCGAGACGCCGGCGGCGCCCTGGCCGTGGACGTCGTCGACGAAGGCCCGGACCTGGGCGAACGAGACCCGTTCTCCGACCACACCCCCGGCGGGCACGGCATCGGCCTCCGCCTGGCGAGAAGCCTGGCCGAAGCCGAAGGCGGCCGGTTGCGCCTGTCGCGCCCCGATCCGCCGACGTTCACCTTGCTGCTTCCGGAAGCTCCCGCCTCCTGACCAGCCCTTGCCGGGCGGTGCAGTGCTTGCTCTCGCGCAGCGTCCGCGGCATGCGGCCGGAGCAGTTGCCCTCCGCGCCAAGATCCGCACGCCGCAGACGACCGGGTGCTGCTCTCCCGGCTCACCGCCAGGCAACACCGCACGCCTCACCCGCCGCCACTGACCGCAGAATTCCTCGCCCGCCCCCGCGACCAGCCCCGATCACGGAGCTGCCCCGATCCGCCGGAACCGCAACCCAGCCCCGCCCATCACTCCGGACACCTCCGCTAAGCAGCACGCGGGCACGCGCCACGGCACCCGCGGCCCAGCTTCATTC
Source organism: Amycolatopsis sp. Poz14 (assembly GCF_006704225.1). Classification (NCBI taxonomy): domain Bacteria; kingdom Bacillati; phylum Actinomycetota; class Actinomycetes; order Pseudonocardiales; family Pseudonocardiaceae; genus Amycolatopsis; species Amycolatopsis sp. Poz14. The sequence goes on along the minus strand of NZ_JACLHD010000001.1, from coordinate 3,459,895 downwards.
ACTTCCCCAGCCCCATGCGAGGGGCCGCAGCCACGACGACGGCCCTGCCCGCATCCCAGCGATGCCGACCCCCGGCCCGCCGCTCACAGCCACCCCAGCGATGCCCACCCCGGCCCGCCGCCCACGGCCGCCCTAGCAGGGCCTCGAGCAACCGCCCGGCCCCGCATCCTCCTCAGCCTCATCCCGAGCAACTCCGGATAACCCAGCCCTGAACTGCGCAAACAAACCCGCCACCCCAGCCCCCGCACCCCGATCACTTACAGTCATCGACGGCCCGCAACCCCACCCACCCCCGGCAGCAACCCCCGCAGAAACCGACCTCGAGAGCGCAATGAATCACCTGTCACCACCAGCAATCCACAACACATCTCGGTTCTCGGGGCAATTTTCGATCGATACCGTGGCTCGAAGTCGACAGTGGCGTCACAATCAATCGCTAGGAGCCGCCCGGTGAGCACCAGTCCCACTTCTGCGCGCGGGAGGCTCGGCACGGCCATGCTGCGCCGCAAGCCGGTCACCGATTTGGTGGCCGAGGCGGATCACGGGCCGCTCAAGCGGACGCTCGGGCTCAGTCAGCTCACCATGCTCAGCATCGGGGCCACCCTGGGCAGCGGGATCTTCGTCGTGCTCGGCGAGGCGGTTCCGGTGGCCGGGCCCGCGGTTGTGGTTTCGTTCGTGCTGGCCGGGATCACCGCGTTGTTCTCCGCGCTTTCCTACGCCGAGCTGGCGGGCATGATCCCGCTCTCCGGCTCCTCTTACTCCTACGCATACGCGACGCTCGGCGAGCTGGTCGCCTGGGTGTGCGGCTGGTGTTTGGTGCTGGAGTACGGCGTCTCCGTCGCGTCAGTCGCGGTCGGGTGGGGGCAGTACGTCAACGAACTGCTGCACCTGGCCTTCGGCGTCACGTTGCCGGAAGCGCTCAGCGGGCCTCCGGGCGACGGCGGGCTGGTCAACATTCCGGCGATCGTCGTGGTGCTGCTGGCGATGGTGCTGTTGCTGGCCGGCGCGAAGGAAAGCGCGCGGGCCAACGCGATCATGGTCGTGGTCAAGATCGGCACGCTGATCCTGTTCTGCGCCATCGCGTTCACCGCGATCCGGGCGCAGAACTTCACGCCGTTCGTGCCGCTCGGGATGGCCGGGGTGAGCGCGGGCGGAGCGAAGTTGTTCTTCTCCTACATCGGGTTCGACGCCGCCTCCACGGCCGGCGAGGAGGCGCGCAATCCGCAGCGCGACCTGCCGCGCGCGATTCTCCTGTCGCTCGGCATCGTGACCGTTCTCTACTGCCTCGTCGCGGTCGCGGCGATCGGTGCGATGCCCTGGCAGCAGTTCGGCGACAAGCAGGCCGCGCTGTCGCACGTGCTCGCCACGATCTCGGGCAACCCGCTCTGGGCGATCCTGCTCGCGATCGGCGCGATCGTGGCGACCTCCAGCGTCGTGCTGACCGTCCTGTACGGACAGACGCGGATCCTCTTCGCCATGTCGCGCGACGGGCTCGTGCCGAAGTCGCTGTCCACCGTGCACGAGAAAACCGGTGTGCCGCGCACCAACACCTTCGTGGTGTCCGGGTTCGTCGCGCTGCTCGCCGCGTTCATCCCGCTCGGCAAGCTCGCCGACGCGACCAGCATCGGGACCCTGTTCGCGTTCGGGCTGGTCAACGTCGCCGTGCTGATCCTGCGCAAACGCCGTCCCGAGGCGCAGCGCACGTTCCGGGTGCCGTTCTCGCCGGTCACGCCGATCATCGGGATGGCCTGCTGCGCGTACATGATGTTCAGCCTCGACGGGGCGACCTGGGTCGTGTTCGGCGCGTGGATGCTGGTCGGGCTCGTCATCTACTTCGGCTACAGCATCCGTCGCTCGCGGCTCGCGGAAGGCGTCCGATGATCATCGCCGTCCACCAGGGACCGTTCGACCGGCTGCCCGAGGCGATGGCCGCCGCGGCGGAGCGCGGAGCCGAGTTGATCGTGACTGCCGAGATGGGCACGACCGGTTACAACATCGGCGCGAAAGCCGTCGGGGAGCTGGCCGAACCAGCGGATGGACCGCGAGCCGCCGAGTTGGGCGCGTTGGCTGCCAAACACCAGCTCGCCGTGGTCTACGGCTATCCCGAGCGCGCCGGCGACGCGGTGTACAACTCGGCGCAATTGCTGTCCGCGCAAGGGGAACGGCTCGCGAACTACCGCAAGACTCATCTGTTCGGCGACCTCGACCGCGACCAGTTCTCGCCCGGCGACGAGCCGGTGGTGCAGGCCGATTTCAACGGTCTGCGCGCAGGTCTGCTCATCTGTTACGACGTCGAGTTCCCCGAACTCGTCCGCGCGCACGCGCTCGCGGGCACGGAGCTGCTGCTCGTACCCACCGCGTTGATGCGGCCGTACGAGCGCATCGCCGACCTGCTCATTCCGGTTCGTGCGCACGAAAGCCAGCTGTTCCTCGTGTACGCGAACCGCTGCGACACCGAAGGCGAACTCACCTACTGCGGAGGCTCGACGGTCGCGTCGCCGGATGAAGTCGTCGCGAAGGCCGGGCCGGACGAAGAGCTGTTGTTCGCCGTAATCGACCCCGCTGTGCTCGCCCAGGCGCGAGCCGAAACCCCGTACCTGGCCGACCGACGGCCGTCGCTGTACCGCTCTCTCACCGAAGGACCCCGGGCATGACCTCCGCAGTTCCCGCCGCGATCCACGCCGAGGAACCCGCCGGCCGGCCGATCACCATGTTCGGCCCCGATTTCCCGTTCGCCTACGACGACTACCTCGCGCATCCGGCCGGGCTCGGCAGCGTGCCGGAGCAGGCGCACGGCACCGAGGTCGCGGTGATCGGCGGCGGCCTCTCCGGCATCGTGGCCGCCTACGAGCTGATGAAGCTCGGGCTGCGGCCGGTCGTCTACGAGATCGACGGCATCGGCGGGCGGCTGCGCACGCACCGCTTCCCCGGGCTGCCCGACGACGTGGTCGCCGAGATGGGCGCGATGCGGTTCCCGCCGTCGTCGACGTCGCTGTTCCACTACATCGCCAAGGCCGGGCTGGAAACCACGCCCTTCCCGAACCCGCTTTCGCCCGCCACGCCGAGCACGGTGGTCGATCTCAAGGGCCGCAGCCATTACGCGCGCACGCCCGAAGATCTGCCCGACGTGTACGGCGAAGTGGCGCGCGCGTGGCAGCGCACGCTCGATGAACACGCCTCGTTCGCCGAGATGCAGACCGCGATCCGCAATCGCGACGTCGCGACGGTGAAAAAGATCTGGAACGAGCTGGTGCCCCGGCTCGACAACCAGACCTTCTACGGATTCCTGTGCGATTCCCCGGCGTTTTCCTCCTTCCAACATCGCGAGATCTTCGGCCAGGTCGGATTCGGCACCGGCGGCTGGGACACCGACTTCCCGAACTCGATTCTGGAAATCCTCCGGGTCGTCTATACCGGCGCGGACGACGAGCACCGCAGCATCGTCGGCGGCAGCGGACAGCTTCCGAAACGGCTGTGGGAGCACGTCCCGGAGAAGCTCGCGCACTGGCCGTCCGGGACGAATCTGGCTTCCCTGCACGAAAACGGCGCGCCGCGGCCGGGGGTCACGCGGCTGCACCGCACCGCGCCGAACAACATCACCGTCACCGATGCCTCCGGCCACATCCGCACGTTCGGCGCCGCGGTCTTCACCGCGCAGAGCTGGATGCTGCTGTCGAAGATCGAATGCGACGAGGCGCTGTTCCCGATCGACCACTGGACGGCCATCGAGCGCACGCACTACATGGCCTCCTCCAAGGTGTTCGTGCCGGTCGACCGGCCGTTCTGGCTCGACCGCGATCCGGTCACCGGCCGCGACACGATGAGCATGACGCTGACCGACCGGATGCCGCGCGGCACCTACCTTCTCGGCGACGACCCGGACCGGCCCGCGGTGATCTGCCTGTCCTACACGTGGGCCGACGATTCGCTGAAGTGGCTGCCGCTCAGCGTGTCCGACCGCGTCGAGGTGATGCTGCAGTCGCTGCGCGAGATCTACCCCGGCGTCGACGTGCGGCGGCACATCGTGGGCGACCTGGTGACCGTGTCGTGGGAGGCCGAACCGCATTTCATGGGCGCGTTCAAGGCGAACCTGCCCGGGCATTACCGGTACCAGCACCGGCTTTTCACGCATTTCGTGCAGGATTCACTGCCCGAGCGCTATCGCGGTTTGTTCCTCGCGGGCGACGACATCTCGTGGACGGCGGGCTGGGCCGAGGGCGCGGTGCAGACCGCCCTCAACGCGGTATGGGGCGTGCAGCGGCACTTCGGCGGCACGAGCGATCCGGCGAATCCCGGCCCCGGCGACCGTTTCGCGGACCTCGCGCCGATCGAACTCCCGGACTGAGCAAAGCCGTCAACCCATACCGCGCGGTAGCAGCCGAACGTGTTTCCGCCGCGACATTCCGCCCGGCTGTTCCGCCTTACTGAACCGATCATGCCAAACTGATGCCATGAGCACCGATCCGGCGCCGAAGTGGCGGCGACTCGAACCGGACGAACGCAAAGAGCAGATCTACGCCTGTGCGGCGCGGCTGTTCGGCGAACGACCGTATTCGGAAGTGTCCACTTCGGACATCGCGGCCGAGGCAGGCGTGGCCCGCGGACTGATCAATCATTATTTCGGAACGAAAAGGGAGTTGTACCTCGAAATCGTTCGGCGCGCGCTTACCGTGCCACGGATTGCGGTGCAGATTCTGCCGGACGGCCCGCTGGAAGTACGCGCGGACGCCGCCATCGACTGGCTGCTCGACATGGTGCGCGGGCAGGAGAAGCTGTGGCTCGCCGCGATCGCGCCGGAGGGCATCGGCCGCGATCCGGAGGTGGACCGGATCGTCGCCGAGGCCGACCGCGCGTCGGCCGACCGCGTCCTGGAGGCGGTCGGGCTGTCCCGCGACAGCGCGCACGGCGAGGAGCTGAACGCGGCGGTGCGCGCGTTCGCCGGCATGGTGAAGGCGGCGGGCCGCGAATGGCTCGTGCACCGCTCGCTGGACCGGCGCCAAGTGCACACGCTGCTGACCATGTCGCTCGTGACCGTGGTCGGCCAGGTCTTCCCCGCGATCCAGCACCCGCCCCAGCACTGACGTACCGGAAGGAGAACCCCCGGCACCACGAGGGGGGGAGGAAAGTGCCGGGGGCCCCTTCCGGAGGCGAGGCCCCCGGTAGCTGTCCACGCTACGCCGGGAAGGCGTCGAATCGGTGTCGGTCGGCGCGGCGACAGTCCCACTTTTCACCACGACCACGCGGACGGCCCAGCGCGGACGCCCCGGCCGGGCAATTTCGCGAATTTCAGCCGCGCAACCGGGCCAATCGGCACGTGAGCCCGTCCAGGCAGCTGCGGATCGCGAAGTCGAACAGCTGCGGATGGTAACCGGCGGCGGCCGCGGGGTCGGCGAGCAGCTCCCGCATCGCGCGGCCGTGCGCGGCCATCCCGGGCAGGTCCTCGCGGTCGTGGTAGGAGGCGTACTCCTCGGTGTTGTCCAGGCGCAGGCCGAGGCTGCAGTCCCGGTCGTCCTCCAGCGCGACGTACTGGCACGCGGTGGTGGTGAGCATCGTGTAGGCGAGCGCGCTCTCGTCGCCGAAGCCGGCGTCCAGCAGCATCCGGACGCCGCGGTCCACCGTGGGCGTGGCCGCGGCCACCGACGGGCCGAACGACGCCATCCGGCGCGCCGTGCCCGGGTGCTTGCGCAGCACCTCGCGCAGACCGGTCAGCAGTTCGACGAACCACTCCTGCCAGTCCAGTTTCTCGTCGGGCAGCCGCAGCTGGCCGACCACCCGGTCGAGCACCGCGCACACGACCGCGTCGCGATCCCCTACGTGGTGGTAGACGACCGCCGGATACGCGCCGATCGCGGCAGCCAATTGCCGCAGCGTCCAGTTCTCCAGGCCGCGTTCGACGGTGAGCTTCACCGCCGCGTCGATCACCTTCTTCGCGGTGACCGCGGGCAGCCCGGCGGCGGAACGGGACCGGGCGCGCTGTCCGGCACGCGAAGTCGGCATGGCGTGCACCGTAACCGGCGACCGCCCGGCTCGGCCACACGCGGTTCCACGCTGCGGCATGATCGGGGCATGCCACGCGCACAGGCCAACGGCCTCGAACTCGAGTACGACACGTTCGGCGACCCGGCCGCGCCGCCGATCGTGCTGGTGATGGGACTCGGCGCCCAGATGATCACCTGGGAGGAGGGTTTCTGCGAGCTGCTCGCGAGCCGCGGCTTCCACGTGGTGCGCTTCGACAACCGCGACGCGGGCCTGTCCACCTGGTTCGACGAACTCGGCGCGCCGGACCTCGCCGGGATCATGGCGGGCACGGCCCCGGCGCCGTACCTGCTCTCGGACCTCGCGGACGACGTCGTCGGGCTGTTCGACGCGCTCGGTTTCGCGAAGGCGCACGTCGTCGGCGCCTCGATGGGCGGAATGGTCGCGCAGCAGCTGGCGATCGACCACCCGGACCGGCTGCTGAGCCTGACCTCGATCATGTCGACGACCGGCGACCCGTCGGTCGGCCAGGTCTCGCCCGCCGCGCTGGAAACGCTCACCAAGCCGGCGCCGGAAACGCGCGAGGAGCAGATCGAGCTGAGCGTCGCGAACTACCGGGTGACCGGGTCGCCGGGCTATCCGGCCACCGAGGAATACCTGCGGCGCAAGGCAACCCGGAACTACGACCGGGGACGGCATCCGGTCGGGATGCAGCGGCAGGCCGCCGCCGTGGTCGCGTCGGGCGATCGCACTGAACGACTGCACGACGTCCGGGTGCCGACCGTCGTGCTGCACGGCGACTCCGACGTGATGATCGACGTCAGCGGCGGGAAGGCGACCGCGGCGGCGATCCCGGACGCGGAACTGGTCATCGTCCCGGGCATGGGGCACGACCTGCCGGAGCCGCTGTGGCCGGAGATCGTGGCGGCGATCGTCCGCGCGGCCGCCCGCGCCTGACCGGGGTCAAGAAGCCGTCAATACCTCGCGCCGGAGCGTACGGAACCTGTCCGCGCGCCCTCCCTTACGCGCCCGCGCGAGGTGCCATGGGGCATGCGTACTGACGGACGGCTGGCTGGCGGATTCGGTTTCCCGCTCGGTTGCGTGGCGGTGGTGGCGGCTGCGATCGCGGCGAAGCTCGCTCCCGCGCATCCCAGTTATGCCGTGGCGGCCGTCGCGCTCGCGGTCGGTGCAGTGGCAGTGATCACGACTCCCCTCGCGGCGGGCGGCGCGGCGATAGTGGGCTGGGCGGTGCTTTCCGGCTTCGTCTACAGCCGAGCCGGGACCCTGGTTTTCACCGCGGCGACCGGATGGGTCGCGGTGATCTTGGCTGGTGCGGCGGGGTTCGGGCTCGCTGCCGGTACTGGATGGCGCGTGGTCCGGCGGGATCCTCCGGTGGTCGCGGAAGCTGTCGTGCCGGTGCCGCGGAAGGCGGTCGAATCGAGCCACCGCCGGGTGGCGTCACTCTGAAATGGCTCGCCAAGGTGCGGGAAGGGTGCCAGGCTGACGGGGTATCACGTCGTCACCTTCGGAGGTCAGCCATGAGTGAAGCGCAACCGGCACCCAGCGACGGGGAGGGCGACGTCAAGCGGAAGTTCCGCGAGGCGCTGGAACGGAAGCAGGCCAAGGCGCGGGACGGGGCCGCGCACGAGAACGCGGGGCAGCAGAGCCAGCACGCGCACGGGCCCGCGGCGAACAAGCGGACGTTTCGGCGGAAGAGCGGCTGATCGCCGTTCCTGAGGGTGGCGTGGGGCACCCCGAAGCTTGAGTGTGACTACGGGCGGAGGGTGCTTGTCAAGGCGGGAAAGATGCCTTGACAAGCACCCTCCGCCCGTGTTTTGGCTTCGTATCGGGGTGCGGGAGTGGTGTGGGTGCCTCGCTCGTCGGGTGTGTTGGCTGCGGTTGGGTGGGCGGGCGGGCTAGCGCCCCAATGTGGCGTTGGGTGCGTCAGATGCACCCAATGTGGCGTTCGGTGCGTGGGATGCACCCAATGTGGCGTTCGGTGCGTGGGATGCACCCAATGCCACATTGGGGCGCATCCTGGCGAGCTCAGGTCGAGCTAGCGCGGGGCGGGCGAGCGCATTCCGGCGAGCGCGCGCATCCCGGACTTGCGCGGGCGAGCAAGCACGGGGCGGGCGGGCGCATTCCGGCGAGCGCGGGGCGAGCCCGCGCATCCCGGGCGAGCGCGGGCGGGCGCATTCCGGCGAGCGCGAGGCGGGCGAGCGCATCCCGGGCGAGCGAGCGCGGGTGGCGGGCCGTGAAGGGCTCCTTGAGGGAATCCAAGTCCGTGAAGGGGCCCCTCACGACCGGCACGACCGGTGGTGGGTCGTGAGGGGAACCCTGAAGGAATCTGGTTCCGTGGGGGTTCCCCTCACGTACTCGGCCGAGCTACACCGTGAGGATCGAGCGCAGGCGGCCGACGTCGGTCATCCGGCGTTCGGCAAGGCGGTCGGCAGCGGCGGCAGGGGGTACGCCGTCGTCCTTCGCCAGGTCGTACACCGCTTTCGTCGTGTCGAAGATGGCCGCCGTTTTGCGCTGGGCGCGGGCGAAGTCGAAGCCGTGGCGTTCGTCGTCCACCTGGATGACGCCGCCCGCGTTCACCAGGTAGTCGGGGGCGAAGAGGATGCCGCGGTCGTCCAGGAGCTTGTCGACGCCGGGGTGCGCCAGTTGGTTGTTCGCCGCGCCGCACACGATTTGCGTGCGCAGGGCGGCGACTGTCTCGTCGGTGAGCACGCCGCCCATCGCGCAGGGGGCGAAGACGTCCAATTCGGTCCCGATCATGGCGTCCACATCGGACACCACCTCGACCCCGGGGTACGCCGCTCGGGTGCGTTCCACCGCGCTGGGCGCGACGTCGGTGATCACCACGTGCGCGCCGGCTTCGACGAGGTGGCCGACGAGGATGTGGCCGACCTTGCCGACACCTGCGACGCCGACGCGGCGGCCGGTCAGTTCGGGTACGCCCCAGACCTGGTCGGCGGACGCGCGCATTCCCTGGTACACGCCGAAAGCAGTGAGCACCGAGGAGTCGCCTGCCCCGCCGTCCTCAGGGGAACGTCCAGTGACGTGCCGGGTTTCGCGGGCGACCACGTCCATGTCGCGGACGTACGTGCCCATGTCGCAGGCGGTGATGTAGCGGCCGCCGAGCGATTCCACGAAGCGGCCGTACGCGCGCAGGAGCGCTTCGGACTTCAGCGTGTTCGGGTCGCCGATGATGACGGCTTTGCCGCCGCCGAGGTCGAGGCCGGCTAGTGCGTTCTTGTACGCCATTCCCTTGGAGAGCGCGAGAACGTCGTCGAGGGCGGCGTCCTCAGTGGCGTAGGGGTAGAACCGGGTGCCGCCGAGGGCCGGGCCCAGAGCGGTGGAGTAGATGCCGATGATGGCTTTCAGCCCGCTGGCCTCGTCGTGGCAGAACACGACTTGTTCATGGCCGGTGTGACGGCCGAACACGCCTTCGGTCACGGTGGTGACTCCTTTGTCTCCCACGCGGCTCGTGGCCGCGCAAATGTGTGAACGGTGCGCACCGGGGAACGGGGGTTGCCCGTCCCGCAGTGCACACCGTCAACCTACTTCGCCGTTCTCCGGGCCACCACCCGCATCCCGGGAGCTTCACCCCAGATCCGCGACAGCTTCCCGAAGCGTGGAAATCGCGGTCTCGAGCTGTTCATCCGACAGGTACGGCGCGGGTCCGAACCGGAGGTAGTGGCCCCGGCTGTCGGTCCGCACGCCGCGCGCGGAAAGGCGTTCGCACAGCTGCCCGGCGACCGGGCTGCGCAGCGAGAGGAAGCCGCCGATGCCGTCGAGCGGGGTCTCGCGGTCGCGGGTGACGACGTCGTCCGGCAGGCCGAGGCTGTCGAAGCAGCTGGCCAGCAGGCCGACCTGGTGCTGCGAAACCTCGCGCAGGAACTCGGCGGTGAGTCCTTGCTCGGCGAAGAATTGCTGCACTCGTACGCCGCGGTAGTGGCTCGACGGGTCGTAAGTGGCTCCGGCGAACCGGTCGCCGCCGGGTGCGTACGCGACTTCGTCTGGCCGGCGTTCGTCGGCGAGGGCGCCGAATTCCGCGTACCAGCCGGTAATCACCGGGCGCAGCTCCTGTGCGTGCGCGGGCAGGCGCAGGAAGCAGTTGCCCTCGCCGAGCTGCAGGTACTTGTAGCCGCCGCCGAGCACCCACGCGTTGGTGAGGCCGAGGTCGTGCAACGAAAACGGGACCGCGCCGACCGCGTGGTACGCGTCCACGACCAGCTCGACCGAGCAGCTCCGGCACGTGTCAGCCAGATGCGCGAGGCCCGGCACGATCCACGACGTCTCGAACAGCACCGCCGACGTGAGCACCGCGGCAGTGCGGTCGTCGACCTGCTCGGCGAGCCGTTCGGCCAGCGTCGCGACCGGCGCGGCGGGCACGCGGACGACCTCGACGCCCTCCTCGGCCAACCGGGTGAGCTGGCGGCGCAGGGTGTGGAATTCCCCGTCCGTGGTCACCAATCGCGGCCGCTTCCGCAGGTCGATCGCGGAGAGGAACCGCAGCACGAGTTCGTGCGTGTTCTGGCCGAGCGCGTAGTCGCCGTGCGGATCGGACAGCCACTGCCGGAACCCGTTCCGCAGCTCGTCGGCCTTCGCGAACGCCCGGCCCCACTTCTCGTCCACCTCCTCCGCGGCGTCGGCGAACGCTTCGCGCAGCCCCTCCTCGGCGACGTCCGGCCAAGCCTGGTGCGAATGCGCGGACAGCAGCAGCCGGTCGGCGACGCGGAACCGCGAGTAATGCGGGGCGAGTGCGTTTTCCTTGGCGCGCAAGGACTCCACTGTGGTCACAGCCGGCTCCGGACGGCCCACAGGTCCGGGAACATCGGGTTGAACAGCGTGGTGCGCAGGTAGGCCGCGCCGGACGAACCGCCGGTGCCGGTCTTGTCGCCGATCGTGCGTTCGACCATCTTCACGTGCCGGTAGCGCCATTCCTGCAGGCCCTCGTCGAGGTCGACCAGCGCCTCGGCGAGCACCGACGGGCCGCCGTCGTCCTGGTAGACCTTCAGCAGCACTTCCTGCAGTTCCGGCGACGGCTCCAGCGGACGGGTCACGTCGCGGTCGGTGGCGACCGGATAGCCCTTTCCGGACAGATACGTCAGGAACGAGTCGAACACCGACGGGCGGCGCATCGCGTCGGCGATCCGGGTGCGCTGCTCGCCGCCGTCCGGGTAGTGCGCGAAGACGCGCTCGTCGCGGCGGCCGAGCACCGCCTCCAGTTCGCGGAACTGGCCGGACTGGAAACCGCTCGAAGCGTCGAGGCGGGCGCGGAAGCTGGTGAACTGGCTGGGCGTCATCGTCTCCAGCACGTCGATCTGCGCGACCACCACCTTCAGCACGGTCAGGATGCGGCGCAGCGTGCGGATCGAATGCGCGGTCTTGCCCGCTTCGAGGCTTTCCTGCAGGAACTCGGCCTCGTGCAGGATCTGCTTGAACCACAGTTCGTAGACCTGGTGGATCACGATGAACAGCAGTTCGTCGTGTTCGTCCGAGCGCGGGCGCTGGGCGCCGAGCACCTCGTCGAGGGCCAGATAGGACGTGTAACTGAGTGCGGCCTGGGTGTCGTCGGTTCCGGTCATCGGGTTCCTCATCTCGTGGACAGGGTTCGGTCGAAGTGGCGCTGGGCGGGTGGCGCGAGCGCCGAGTACAGGTCGTGGAACAGCTTGACCGCCGCGGCCCTGGTCTCCGGCGCGGGGATCAGCTCGGCAGGCAGTTCCGGGTCCAGTGAAGGGAATTCGCGATAGGTGTGCACCAGGCGGGTGCGCACGGCGAACGCTTCCGGATCGCCGAGCTCGCGCGGGCAGTCGCCGAATTCCGCTACGAACGCGGCGTAGCGGGCGGACAGTCCGTCGAGGTCCCAGGCCCGTCCGGCGAGCCGGCGCACGTCCAGCGCGGCGGACGGCGTGCCGAGCATCAGACCGGCGTGTTCGGCGACCTCGAGTTCGGTAAGCAGGGCGAGCACCTCGGCCTCGCGGTCGTGCGGGGCGAGCCAGGTGCCGTCCTGGACCGGGCCGAAGCCGAGGAAGCGCAGCCGCCGCACCAGCCGTTCGCGGGATTTGCGCCGGGTTTCCGGGATGTTCTGCCACAGCACGGTCCAGGTCCCGGCCGGTTCGTCGCGGCGGCCGAGGCCGAAGATGCGCCGGTCGCCGTCGTCGAGCAGGGCGACCGTGCGCGCGGTCAGCGAGTAGTGCACCAGCCTGCCCTCGCGGTGCCGCGACAGCAGGCCGCGGCGCACCAGCCGGGTCAGCGCGATCCGGGCCGCTCCGTCGGAGAACCCCAGCTCGTGCAGCAGCGCGACGAGCCCGCCGGACCACACGCGCCTGCTCTCGCGCGGGCGCACGTAGCTGCCCAGCAGCGTCATCACGAGCTCCTGGGGCGTGCGGGCGGGTTCGGTGTCGGGCACGAGCCAACTCTATACACCTCAGCCCGCTGCGGTGTAGCTTTCGGGAGTGAGCAGTTTTTCCGACCGAGTCGTCGTGGTCACCGGCGGCACCCGCGGCATCGGCGCGGCCGTCGCCGAGCGGTTCCGCGGCGCCGGTGCGACCGTGCACTCCCCCGGCCGTGCCGAATGCGACGTCACCGACGAGGCCGCCGTCCGCGCGTACTTCGCCCAGCTCGGACCGGTCGACGTGCTGGTCAACAACGCGGGGGTGTCCTCGAGCGCGCCGCTGGCGAAGACCGGCCTCGACGACTGGCGCGGCCAGTTCGAGGTGAACGCGACCGGTGCGTTCCTGTGCACGCGCGAGGTGCTGCCGGGGATGCGGGAACGCGACTTCGGGCGGATCGTCACGGTCGCGTCGACCGCAGGTCTGGCCGGGGCGCGCTACACCTCGGGCTACACCGCGTCGAAGCACGCGGCGGTCGGCCTGATGCGCGCGGTGGCGGCGGAAGTGGCTGGCACGGGCGTCACGTCGAACGCGGTGTGCCCCTCGTTCGTGCGCACCGACATGACCGCGACCTCGGTCGCCCGGATCCGCGAGCGCACCGGCCGCGACGAGGCCGACGCGGAAGCCGCGCTCGCTGCCGCGTCCCCGCTCGGACGGCTGCTCGAACCCGGCGAAATCGCGTACGCCGTGGAGTTTTTCGCCGCCCCGGAGGCGGCCGCGATCAACGGACAGACCCTCGTACTCGACGGTGGAGGAATCCAGAAATGAGCCCGTTCCGCGCCAGTGTCCCGCTCACGAAATCGTGGGAGCACTTCGAGTTCACGGTGGACGACGGGGTCGCGACGGTGACCTTCGACCGGCCGGAGAAGCTCAACGCGCTCACCTTCGACGTCTACGCCGACCTGCGCGACCTCGTCGCCGAACTGCCGCACCGCGGCGACGTGCGGGTGCTCGTGCTCACCGGAAAGGGCCGCGGGTTCTGCTCGGGCGGCGACGTCGAGGAAATCATCGGCGAACTCCAGAAAATGGACACCGCGGAACTGCTCGAATTCACCCGGATGACCGGCGCGGTGGTGAAAGCCATGCGCGAGACGCCGATCCCGATCATCGCGGCGATCAACGGCGTCGCGGCGGGCGCCGGTTCGGTCCTCGCGCTGGCGAGCGATTTCCGGCTGCTGGCCGAATCGGCGAAGTTCGCGTTCCTGTTCACGAAGGTCGGCTTGGCGGGCGCGGACATGGGTTCGGCGTATCTGCTGCCGCGCCTGGTCGGCCTCGGCCGCGCGACGGAACTGCTGATGCTGGGCGACAAACTCCCCGCCGCGCGCGCCGAGGCGATCGGACTGGCGAACCGGGTCGTGCCAGACGACGAACTGGCCGGCGAGGCCGCCGCGCTGGCGCGCCGCCTCGCGGACGGTCCGGCGCTGGCGTACTCGACCACGAAGGTGCTGCTGACCCGCGAACTCGACAGCGACCTCGGCAGCTCGATCGAACTGGAAGCCATCACGCAGGCGTTGCTGATGACCGCGAAGGACCACAAGGAGTTCTACGCCGCCTGGGCCGCCGGCCGCAGTCCACAGTGGACCGGACGCTGATCAGGACCGGATCACCGAGACCTGGAGTTCCGTCACCCAGTCGTCGCGGTTTTCCGGGCACTCCAGGTTGACCTCGCGCGGATAGCCGGTCGACTGGTAGCCGTTCGCGTCGATCCAGCGGGCCAGAGCCTGGGCCGCTGGATCGATCGTCTCCATGGAACCGCGGTGCACGATGGTCGCCGCGTGCTCCAGCGGCGGCAGGTCGAGGACCCGGACGTCGCCGTCCCGCACCGGGGCGGAAACCTCGACGGCGGCGTGGACGACGACCTTGCCGTCGCCCTCCGGGACGTCCTCGTAATAGGCCACCCCGGGGCCGGTGCAGGCGATGCCCGCCGCCTCCATTCGCCGGAAAAGCTCGTCGTAGAGCGGTCCGATGACGGGACCGATGTCCTCCGGCTCGAAACTCGCGGCGATCGCGGTCAGCTCCGCGACCCGCACCGCGGGGACGTTCTTGACGACGACGTCGTTCTCGGGCATGTGCCCCTCGCTTTCGATCGCTCGGAGCCTCGCCTCGACCCGGACCAGCCGAGCCGCCGCGGCTGCCATCGCCGCTTCCAGGTCGGCCCGGCGTAGCCGCAGCATGGTGCCGAGCTGCTCAGTGGTGACCTTCTCGTCGAGGATCTCCTGCACCTGCTGGAGAGTGAAGCCGAGATCCTTGAGCGCGATGACACGGTTGAGGCGCGCCAACTGGGCGGCGGCGTAGTAGCGGTAGCCGGTGTCGGGGTCGACCTGAGCCGGGCGCAGCAGCCCGGTCGCGTCGTAGTGCCGCAACATGCGGACCGAAACGCGGCCGTGGCGGGCGAAGTCTCCGATACTGAACATGACGCCTTCGAGTTGACCGCCTGACACGGTGTGAGAGTCAAGAAGCCCTTCAGAGATCCGTGTAGGCGATCGCGTTCTCTTCCAGAGACCCGAACCACAACCGGCCGTGATACTCGCGGATGCCCACCAGCAGGTGGAATCCCGGGATCTCGCCGCGCAATTCCCGCACCACCGCGCCCGCCGGGGTGACGGCGACGGCGCCCACCTGGCGTTTCGGGGCGGGCTGCAGCGAATCCGGCAACGCGCGCACGGCGGTCCGGACCGCCGTGGGCAGGCGGCGCACGACGTCGAGGGCACGGAGGCGCGGGCTGGCCTCGGTGATCCAGATCAGCCCGTCCGAACCGGTCGCGATGTTGTCCGGGAAGCCCGGCAGGTCGTCGATCAGGACGTCGCGGTCTCCCGCGCGCGGTCCGGTCAGCCAGACCCGGCTGACCCGGCACGCGCCGGTTTCGGCGACCGCCACATAGGACTCGTCCGGCGGCAGCGCGACGCCGTTCGCGAACTGGAGACCGTCGGCGAGCAGGTCGATGTGCCCGTCCGGCGTGCGGCGCAGCAGCCGTCCGCCCGCGGTCTGTTCGATGAGGTCGTCACGCCAGTTGTCGATGCCGAAGCGGCGCGAGGAATCCGTGAAGTAGACCGTTCCGTCGGCGGCGACCGCGGCGTTGTTGCAGAACACGAAGTCCAGCCCGGCCCCGGACGTCGCGAGGGTCGTGGTCTCGCCGCCGGCCAGCGGCATGGTCAGCAAACCGGCGCGGGCGTCGCAGATCAGCAGCTCGTCGTCGCCGTACAGCTCCAGCCCGAGCGGGCGGCCGCCGGTGTCGCCGAGCAGGTCGATCCGCCGTCCGTCCGGCGAAACGCGCAGGATCCGGCCGTCGTCGACACCGGTGTAGACCCGGCCCTCGGCGTCCACGACCACGTCTTCCGGACCGTGCCCGTTCACCGGCACGATGGTGACCTCACCGAACTGCACGCCGGCCTCCTACCGGTAGGTGAGCAGCCGCGCGTTCTCGCCTTCGAGGTGCGGATGCTCGTTGAAGGACAACAGGTTCACGCCGCCGCGGCCGGACGTCAATTTCGTGATGCCGGTGTTCACGGTGACACGGTTCAGCTTCAGCAGCCCGGGCCCCGGCGTGCCCAGCAACGCCCCGGCGACCGCGCCCAGCACTCCGCCGGAGGTGAACACGAGCCCGTTCTCGCCCTTGCCCAGCGAACCGGCCAGCTCGGCCAGCGCCGCCGTGCAGCGGCCGAGGAAAGCAGGCCAGCTTTCCGTGCACGGGCCGCTGTCGCCGGAGTCGACCCACGCGGTCAGCGCGGCGTCCAGCAACCGCTGGTACTCCCGCGGATCCTCTTGCGGCGCACCGCCCGCGTGGTGCGCCGCGATGTCGACGTGGTCGTATTCGTTCCAGCGTTCGTCCTCGATCGCCGGCACGTCGCAGCCGAGGGCCTTCAACGCCGTCGCCGCGGTGTCCCGCTGGCGGGCCAGCGTTCCCGAGCGCACCTGCGCGAACTCGACCCCGCGCCGTTTCAGCTCCGCGCCGACCAATGTGGACTGTTCGAACCCCAGCGGCGACAACGCGTCGTAATCCGCCGCGCCGAACGACGCCTGGCCGTGCCGGATCAGGTAAATCGCACCCATTTATGCCGTCCCGTCAGGAAAACATCCGCAGCAACCGGCCAGGAGCCAAGCGTACCGCGAGGCTCAGCGGCACCCAGGGCCACGAAGGCACGTACGCGCGCTTCGGTTCCACTTCGATCGCCTTGACCAGCGCGTGCGCACCGGCTTCGGCGGACACCATAAGCGGGTTGCGTTTGGTCGAGCGAGCGGTCATCTCCGAACTGATGTAGCCGGGCCGCACGTCGGTGACCGTGATGCCGTGGCTGCTCAGCTCCAGCCGCGCACCCTCGGCGAACGCGGAGATCCCCGCCTTGGACGCGGAGTACGCGGTGAGATTCCGGGGAAAACCGCGCAGCGCCATGAACGACGAGATCACCGCGAGGTGCCCGTCGCGCTGTTCGCGGAAGATGCACGCCGCCGCCTCGATCTGGGCCACCGCGCCGACGAGATTGGTCTCGAGGGTCTGCCGGTTGGCGTCGAACCGTCCCGCGCCGACCGGCTGTCCCTTGCCGAGCCCGGCGTTGACGATCACGCGGTCGAGCCTGCCGAGTTCCGCCCGGAATTCCTCGAATACCTGGAAGACGCGGTCGTGGTCGGTGACGTCGAGCGCGCGCGTGGCGACGGTGATCCCGGGGTATGCGGCACGCAGTTCCGCGGCCAAGTCGTCGAGCCGTTCGGTGCGCCGGGCGCACAGCGCGAGATTGCGGCCGCGAGCGGCGAACTGCCGGGCCATTCCCTCGCCGAGACCGGAGCTGGCTCCGGTGATCAGGATGTTCTGCCGCAAGACCATGCCCGGAGCCTACCCGCTGGTAACCGCACCTGGCGGTCCGTGTGATCCCGTCGAAGGCCCGGGAGCAAACCGAAGGAGTTTCGCGCTCGCCGCGGCGGATGACCGGTGGCCCGGCCTCTGGGGGCATGCCGGGCCACCGGTTCCGGGCGCGGCCGCCGGCCGGGCGCGGGGCGCGGTCCGCGCTGCCGGGGCCGAGGCTCCGGACGCGCCGGGGGCGGCGCGTTCCGTCCTGGCCATGGAAGCGCGACCGCGCAGGTCACGGCAATGGTTCCCAGTTGCCAGTACTAGCCCGTTCGTCCGAATGGCACGGCGGTACAACCTGGTCGGACGGCTGCTACCGTGCCTGTGTCGGGCTCGGCACGGTCGGTTACCAGCGGGGGCGGGCGGCGGGACATGACGCAGCGGCAGGCGGACCACGCCGGTCCGGACACCGACGGAGGTGCCCGGACCGCGTTCGCGAGCGCGCTGCGCGCCGCGATCGGAGCCAGCGGCCTTTCCCTGGACCGGATCCAGGCACGGCTGCGCGCGCGGGGCGCGACGGTCAGCGTCACCGCGCTCAGCTACTGGCAGTCGGGCAAACGCCAGCCGGAGCGGGCCGGATCGCTTTCGGCGGTGCGGGTGCTGGAGGAAATCCTCGACGTCCCCGACGGCGCGCTGCTCGGCTTGCTGCCGCCGCCCCGTCCGCGCGGCGCGAGCAGACGCGACCGGGCGGGCGAGGAACCGGTCACCTTCACCCGTGAAATCCTGCAGCCGCTGCTGGAACGCGTCGGCGCGCCCGACGCGCTGGACCAGCAGCACCAGCTGAAGCTGATCGGCCTGCACGACCGCTGCGACATCGCGGCCGACGGCGGCCAGCTCTCGGTCACCTCGCGCGCGGTGTTCCAGTCCGGTGCGGACGGTCAGGACCGCTGGCTGCTGGTGTACGCACAGGGCGACGCGACGGCGGTGCCCGACTTGCAGCCGGTGCGCAACTGCCGCGTCGGCCGCGCCGAAGTGGACGACGACCACGGCATCCTGGTGGCCGAACTGCTCTTCGACCGCGCGCTGGAACGCGGCGAGACGCACCTCATCGAGTACACCCTGCGCAACTCCGGGCCGCCGTACCCGCACTGCCGGGCCACGCACTACCGGGAATTCCGCCGCCCGGTCCGCGAGTACCTGCTGGAGATCCGCTTCGACCCGACCGCGGTGCCCGCCCGGTGCTGGCAGTACGCGAACGCCACCGACGAAGCACCGGCCCGGCGCCGGCTGCGGCTCGACAGCGGCAACGGCGTGCACGCGATCGCGCTGGATTTCGGGCCGGGGATCTTCGGCATCGGCTGGGGTTCGTGACTCCGGTAGCCGAGGTGCGCGAGCTGACCGTCGTGGTCGACACCGGACGGTGGCGCGAGACGGTTCTGGACTCGGTGTGTTTCGCGGTGCCAGCGGGACAGATCACCGCGTTGCTCGGCGAATCCGGATGCGGCAAATCCATGGTCGCGGCGGCGTTGACGGGTTCGCTTCCTTCGGTGGCGCGCAGCTCGGGGGACGTGCGGGTCAACGGCACCGTCGGCCTGGTGCCGCAGTCCGGGGTCACGGCGTTCGCTGCGGAGCGAACCGTCGGCGCGCAGCTGGACGAGCGTCAGCAGCTCTATCGCGGACGGAGCGTCGAGGACGCCTGCAAGGCAGCGGTCTGTCCGATGGAGACGCTGGAGCTCTTTCCCCACCAGCTTTCCAGCGGGCAGGTTCAGCGCGCTGCGCTCGCGGCGGCCTTGCTGTCCGAACCGGACCTGCTCGTGGTGGACGAACCTAGCGCGTCCCTCGACCGCGGCACCGCGTACGAGGTGTGGGCAAGCCTGCGCGCGTACGCCGACACCGTCGCCGCCGGGTCCCCCGCCGAAATCCGCTCCCTCGCCGATCCCTACGTACAGGGTTTCTTCCCCTGACCGCGCTCAGCTCAGCTTGGTCCGCAACACCTTCCCGGTCGCGTTGCGCGGCAATTCGTCCAGGAACTCCACGTCCCGCGGCACCTTGTAGCGCGCCAGGTTCGCCTTCACGTACTCGCGCACGCCGTCCTCGTCGAGCGTCGAGCCCTCGGTGCGCACCACGAACGCCTTGAGCCGCTCGCCGAAGTCCGGGTCCTCGACGCCGATCACCGCCGCTTCGAGGACGTCTTCGCGCTCCACCAAGAGGTTCTCCACCTCGATCGGGAACACGTTTTCGCCGCCGGAGACGATCATTTCGTCGTCGCGGCCGTCGATGAACAGCAGACCGTCCTCGTCGAAGTGGCCGACGTCGCCGCTGGAGAGCAGGCCGTCGATGATTTCCTTGTTGCGGCCGTCGGTGTAGCCGCCGAAGCTGAGCCCGCTGCCGACGAACACCCGCCCGGTCACGTGCGGCTCGGTGATCTTGGTGCCATGTTCGTCGTACAGCGCGACGCGACAGCCGACCGGCGCGCGGCCGACCGTGCCGGGTGCGCGTTTCCAGTCCTCCGGCGTCGCGACCGTCGCCACCGCGACTTCCGTGGAGCCGTACAGGTTGTGCACGACGTCGCCGAATTCCTCGTTCGCCCGGTTGCCGAGATCCGGCGACAGCGCGGACCCGGCGACGAAGATGATCCGCAGGCACGACGTGTCGTACCGGTCGCGGACCTCCTTCGGCAGGTCGACGATCCGCTGCAGCATCGTCGGCACCAGAACGAGCGCGGTGCACCGGTGCGTGGCGACGCCCTTCAGCGTGGCCTCCGGGTCGAACTTCCGGCGCATCACCACCGTGCAGCCGAGCGCGAAGCTGAGGATGAACTGCGACAGCCCGGTGCCGTGGAACAGCGGCGCGCCCATGAAGGTCGCTTCGCCGGAGCGCAGCGGGATGCGGTCCAGGAACTGCGCCGACGCCAGCGCGGACGTGTGCGGTCGCGGCGCGCCCTTCGGGGTGCCGGTGGTGCCGCTGGTGAGCAGGACGAAGCCGCCGGGTTTGGCGGGCGCGGGCAGCGGGCGGTCGTCGGTGCTGGCGATGATCTCGGCGAGCACCGGGATCTCGTGCCCGGCCGGTTCGTCCACCCAGGCCAAGTACCGGTCGACGTTCTCGTCGATCGCGTCGAGCAGGCCGGTGAACTCCTGGTCGTAGACGAGCGCGGTGACGCCCTCGCGCTGGGCGACGTCGGCGAACTGCGGTTTGGCGAACCCGGTGTTCATCAGCAGCAGCCGCGCGCCGAGCTTGCCCGAGGCGGCCATCGTGAGCACGAGCCCGCGGTGGTCGCGGCACAGCGCGGCGATCACCGAACCGGGGCCGAGCCCGCGCTGCGACCAGGCGCGGGCGAGCGCGTTGGACTGGTCGTCGAGCTGTTTGAAGGTGAGCGGGCCGAGGTCGTCGACGATCCCGACGGCCGTCGAATCGCGCCGGGCGGCGATGTGGTTCGCGCCGGCGAACGGACCGTACTTGCGGATCGCGACGAGGGAGCGCAGACCCTCGTCGAGCCGGGGAAACGGCACCAGCCCGGCGCGGCGCATCACCTCGACGCTGCGCACGGTCTCGGTCAGCTTGCCTGCCACCTGGCCGGCCAGCTCGGCCACACTCATCCGGGCACCTCCATTGCTGCGGCGGGAGCGCCCACGCCGACGGTCTCCGTACCGCCGGTATGGGAGTTACTCGACAGTAAAGCAAGGCCCGTCCGCGCACCAGTGCCCGGCCGGGGAGGAAATCTCCAGCGCCGGTCACGGACCGTCCGGGAAGCGCTTCGAGAGCCGGTGCGCAGAAATTGTCGGTGCTGGTCCGCACAATGGGACGGTGCAGGTGATCACCGGCCGGGAGGAGGACTCCGGCTACACGATCGAGGGCCCCGCGGGGACCCTCCGCGGGCTTTCGCGCGCCGACTGGGCCGACGAGGTCCGCCGGCTGGAGGCGGCCGAGAGCCCGCGCTGGGTGCTGCCCTCGGCCGAGGAGATCTATCCCACGCTGATCAAGGCCGGGGTGCGGCTGGGCCGGTGCCACGACCTGTCGCTCGCCGAAGGGCTGCTGCTCGCCTACGAGGGCAGGGAGGGCGAATCGCGCAGTTTGCGGGCAGCGTGGGCCCGGGCGAACGGGGAGGAACCGCCCGACGACGGCCCGGCCTTCGGCGAAGACGCGCAACCCACGCTGTTCTCCCCGCGCGGCCCCGGACTGCCGCCGGGAGTCACCGTCGCCGCGGCGGCCCGGCGAGTGTTGGCCGAACAAGAGAAACGCATCGCCGCCACCGAGGCCCCCGCGCGGATGCGACTGCTGCTCGCGGCCGAATCCGCCAGCGCACTGGCCGCCGCGGAAATCTCGGCCGCCGGGCTGCCCTGGCGCGCCGACCGGCACCTGCAGCTGCTGGAAGAACGCCTCGGCCCGCGCGTACCCGCTGGTCAGCGCCCGAAAGTCTTGGTCGAGCTCGCCGCGAAAATCTCCGCGGCGCTGGGCGGTCGGCCGGTCAATCCCGATTCCTCGGCCAGCGTCGTCCGCGCGCTGGCCAGGGAAGGCATCGAAATCCCGGCGGCGCGGAAGTACCTGCTGCAGGACATCGACCATCCCGCGGTCGCGCCGCTGCTGGAGTACAAGGAGCTGTCGCGGCTGCACTCGGCCAATGGCTGGGCGTGGCTGGACGAATGGGTCGCCGACGGACGCTTCCGGCCGCACTACGTGGTCGGCGGCGTGGTGTCCGGCCGGTGGGCTACCCGGGGCGGCGGGGCGCTGCAGATCCCGCGCGCGCTGCGCTCGTGCGCGTCCGCGGATCCCGGCTGGAAACTCGTCGTCGCCGACGGGGCGCAACTGGAGCCGCGCGTCCTCACCGCGCTGTCCGGCGACCGCCGCCTGGCCGAAGTCGCCGCGGCCACTGATCTGTACGCCCGGCTGGCGGAAGCGTTGTTTTCCGGCACCCGCTACGTCCCGCTCCGCCCTGGAGACACGCGAGACGACCGTTCCCGCGCGAAAATCGCCATGCTCTCCGCGATGTACGGCGGCACCTCCGGCGAGGCCGGTCCGCTGCTCGCGTTGCTGCGCCAGCGTTTCCCGGACGCAGTGTCCTATGTGGAGCACGCCGCTGCGGCGGGCGAACGGGGCGAACGGGTCCGGTCGCGGCTGGGCCGTACTTCTCCGGCCCCGTCTGCTGCTTGGCGTGCCTTGACCGGCGGGCTCACCGAGGATGAGGCAACAGAAACCCGCGCGCGGCGGGCGTCGCGCAGTTGGGGCCGGTTCACGCGGAATTTCGTGGTGCAGGCGAGTGCAGCTGACCTGACGGCGGTCTTGCTGGCTACCTTGCGCGGTCGGCTGCCCGAACCTGCGCATCTGGTGTTCTTTCTGCACGACGAGGTGATCGTGCATGCCCCTGCGGAGCTGGCGGATGAGGTCGCGGAAATCGTGGAGACAGCGATCCAGGAAGCGGCCCGGCTGGTCTTCGGCGAGGCGTGCCCGGTGCGATTTCCCATGGAAGCGAAATCGGTGGACAATTACGCGGAGGCGAAGTGATCAGCTGACTCACGTTTCCCAGCAACCACGTGGCGGCACCCGGGAAATCCGTTCGGGGGACGCGGGGTTGCCGTCGGTCGCACTCGCTGCGGGACATTCCACCGCAAAGGCGCTATCCGCCGATCGGAAATGATCAGTACCGTCGTGCGCCATGGCGGGGAGAAAAACACGACGCACACTTGGCAGCTTCTGGAGCTTTCTTGCCTTCACCGCGGTCATCGCCCTGTGGGCGATCCCGTCGATCGGGCCGGACGTCGCGAACACCAGAAAGAACGAGTTCTGCCGCAACAACGCCAACGGCATCCTGCTCGGCTGCCACATCCGGCAGCACAAATGGCAGAAGCTCACCATGGCGGTCAAGGAGCAAGCACCGGCGAAAGCGCTCCGAAGAATGCTCAGCAACCTGAGCGGAGTGGCGGCCTCGCTGTCCGCCGTCGCGGGCACGATTTCCGCCAGCGCTGCCACCATCACTCTCCTCGTGAAGTGACGGCTACGCCAGCGCCTCGTCCAACGCCTTCGTGATCCGCTTCAACGACACCGGATGCGCCGTCCCCAGTGTCTGTGCGAAGAAGCTCACCCGAAGCTCCTCGATCATCCACCGCACCTCCGCCAGCGCGGGCGACGACGTCCCCGGTGGCAGCGTGGCCATCGCGTCCTCGTACTCCTTCGTGATCCAGGCGACGTCCGCCATCCGCTGCAGGTCGCGCGTCTGCTCCAGCGGCAGCTTCTCCAGCCGCCGCTCGATGCCGCGCAGGTACCGGACCACGTTGGGCAGCCGGGCGGCGCCGGTCTCCGTCACGAAGCCCGCGTGCACCAAACCGTCCAGCTGACGGCGGATGTCCGCCAGCGATTCGGCCGGGCCGCGAGTGTCCGCGAGACGAGTCTCCACGTCGATGGCCGCGCGCAGGATCCGCTCGACCTCCGTCAGCACTTCCAGCACCTTCGGGTTCAACCCCGCGCGTACCTTTTCCAGCAGCGCGGCGAAACCCGCCTCGTCCCAGACCGGGCCGCCCGCCGCGGCCATCAGCGCGTCGACCGCGCAGTCGACGCAGTCCTCCAGCAGGCCCGCGACGCTGCCGTGCGGGTTGCGGTTCAGCACGAGCTTCGAGGAGTTCGACAGCGACCGCGTAATGAACTTCATCGGCGAGTTCAGGTTCAGCCGCAGCATCCGCCGCGTGCCGGACCACATCGCGTGTTGCTGTTCGGCGGGCGTGTCCAGCAGCCGCACGGCCACCGACGCGCCCTCGTCCACCAGCGCCGGATACGCCTTCACGTCGTGGCCGCGCCGGGTCGACGCGAACACCTTCGGCAGCTCGCCGAACGACGGCTGCACCAGGCCGGCCTTCTCGATGCTGTTGGCGGCCTTGGAAATCGTCTCCCGCACGCGCGGCGCGAGACGGCGCTTCAGCTCGTCCAGATCCTTGCCCTCGGCCACCCGTTTGCCGCGCTCGTCCACCACGCGGAAGGTGATCCGGAGGTGGTCCGGCACCGTTGAGAGGTCCCACGCCGTGTGCGGGATGTCGATGCCGCGCATCGCGTGCAGTTCGTCGCCGAGGATGTCGAGCAGCGGACCGTCCGAAGGGGACATTCGCGTCAACGCGTCGGCAGCCGTGTCCGGAGCCGGGACGAAGTTGCGCCGCAACGCTTTCGGCAGCGATTTGATCAGCTGCGTCGCCAGTTCGCCGCGCAGACCGGGCACCTGCCAGTCGAAACCGTCCGGCGTCACCTGGTTCAGGACCGGCAGCGGGATGTGCACGGTCACGCCGTCGGCGTCTGCTCCGGGCTCGAACTGGTAGGTCAGCTTGAAAACGTGCGTGCCCTGCGTCCACGAGTCCGGGTAGTCCGATTCGCGGACCGCGCCCGCGACCTCGTTGATGAGCATGGACTTCTCGAACGACAGCAGGTCCGGCTCGTTCCGCCGCGCCTTCTTCCACCAGCTGTCGAAATGCCGCACGGACACGATGTCCTCGGGCACTCGCGCGTCGTAGAACTCGTACAGCGTCTGGTCGTCCACCAGGATGTCGCGCCGCCGAGCGCGGTTCTCCAGGTCCTCGACCTCGTCCAGCAGCGCCCGGTTCTCGGCGAAGAACCGGTGGTTCGTATGCCAGTCGCCCTCGACCAGCGCGTGCCGGATGAACATCGCGCGCGAGATCTCCGGGTCGATCCGGCCGTAGTTCACGCGCCGGTCGGCCACGAGCGGCACGCCGTACAGCGTCACCTTCTCGGTCGCCATCACCGCGCCCTGCTTGCGCTCCCAGTGCGGCTCCGAATACGAACGCTTCACGACGTGCTGCGCGAGCGGTTCGACCCAGTCCGGCTCGATCCGCGCGTTGACCCGGCCCCACAGCCGCGACGTCTCGACCAGTTCCGCCGACATCACCCAGCGCGGCTGCTTCTTGAACAGCGCCGAACCCGGGAACACCGAGAACCGGGCCCCGCGCGCACCGAGGTAGTCGCCCTTCGCCGGGTCCTTGAGCCCGATGTGCGACAGCAGCCCGGAAATCAGCGCCGTGTGCACGTGCTGCGGCTCGGCGGGGGTGGTGCTGAGCGTGATGCCGAGCGGCTTGGCGAGCTGGCGCAGCTGGCCGAAGATGTCCTGCCACTCGCGGATCCGCAGGTAGTTCAGGTACTCGGTGCGGCACATCCGGCGGAACTGGTTGCCGGTCAGCGTCTTCTGCTGTTCGCTGACGTACTCCCACAGCTTGAGGTAGGAGAGGAAGTCCGAGGTCGGATCGGCGAACCGGGCGTGCTGCGCGTCGGCGGCCTGCTGCTTCTCCGCGGGCCGTTCGCGCGGGTCCTGAATGGACAGTGCGGCGGCGATGATCATGACCTCGCGCACGCAGCCGTTCTGCGCGGCCTCCAGCACCATCCGGCCCATCCGCGGGTCCACCGGCAGCAGCGCGAGCTTGCGGCCGACCTCGGTGAGCTTCGAGGAATCGCCGGTCTCGAACGCGCCGAGTTCCTGCAGCAGCTGGACGCCGTCGGTGACCTGGCGGCGGTCCGGCGGTTCGACGAACGGGAACGCGTTCATGTCGCCGAGGCCGAGCGACGTCATCTGCAGGATGACCGACGCGAGGTTCGTCCGCAGGATCTCCGGATCGGTGAACTCCGGCCGGGACTCGAAGTCTTCCTCGGAGTACAGCCGGATGCAGATGCCGTCCGAGGTACGCCCGCACCGGCCCTTGCGCTGGTTCGCCGACGCCTGCGAAACCGCCTCGATCGGCAGCCGCTGCACCTTCGTGCGGTGGCTGTAGCGCGAGATGCGCGCGGTGCCCGGGTCGATCACGTACTTGATCCCCGGCACGGTCAGCGACGTCTCGGCGACGTTCGTGGCCAGCACGATCCGCCGTCCAGTGTGCCGCTGGAACACGCGGTGCTGATCAGCCGCGGACAGCCGCGCGTACAGCGGCAGCACCTCGGTGTTCCGCAGCTCCAGCCGGTTCAGCACGTCCGCGGTGTCGCGGATCTCGCGTTCCCCGGAGAGGAACACGAGGATGTCGCCCGGGCCTTCGCCGGACAGCTCCTGGACCGCCTCGGCGATCGCCTGCGTCTGGTCGCGGTCCGGGTCGCCCTCGGGATCGTCCGGGTCCACGAGCGGCCGGTAGCGCACCTCGACCGGGTAGGTCCGGCCGGAGACCTCGACGATCGGCGCGTCGTCGAAATGCCGCGAGAACCGCTCCGGGTCGATCGTCGCCGAGGTGATGATCACCTTCAGGTCGGGACGGCGCGGCAGGAGCTGCTTGAGGTAGCCGAGGATGAAGTCGATGTTGAGGCTGCGCTCGTGCGCCTCGTCGATGATCAGCGTGTCGTACTGACGCAGCATCCGGTCGGTCTGGATCTCGGCCAGCAGGATGCCGTCGGTCATCAGCTTGACCAGGGTGTCCTGGCCGGACTGGTCGGTGAACCGGACCTTGTAGCCGACGGTGTCGCCCAGTTCGGTCTTCAGCTCGCTGGCGATCCGGTCGGCGACCGTGCGCGCGGCCAGCCGGCGCGGCTGGGTGTGCCCGATCTGCCCGCGCACGCCGCGGCCCAGCTCGAGGCAGATCTTCGGCAGCTGCGTGGTCTTGCCCGACCCGGTCTCCCCCGCGACGATCACCACCTGGTGGTCGCGGATCGCGTCGCCGATCTCGTCCTTGAGCCTGCTGACCGGCAGCTCGGCGGGGTACTCGATCTTCGGCACGCTTTCGCGGCGCTGCTGCACGCGCAGCAGCGCCGTTTCGACGTCGGCGGCGATGCGCTCGGCCGTCTGCTGCTTGTCGCGAGACCGGCGCGCGCCGTCGAGACGGCGGCGCAGCCGGTGCTCGTCGCGCAGCATCAATTCGGGCAGCTGGGCGCGCAGCTCTGCGAAGGGGGCTGGAGTGGACATACTTGGGCCAAGGATAGCCGTGCGTGACCGTCGTGGCTTCCGAATATGCCGCGAGCGACAGCCCGGCGTCCCCCGCTCACGGCACCGGGGCCGGACGCGGCCGCACGAGCTTGGCCGGAAGCAGCCAGGTCAGCCGGTCCGAGCGGAGCACGGCGAGCGGGCCGATCACAGCCAGGAGCAGCACGTACCCGGCGACGAACGGGGCCACCCGCGAGTCCAGCCCGGCCGCGGTCGCCATCGTCGCCAAGACGAGCGAGAACTCGCCCCGGGTGAGCACGGTCAGGCCGATGTTCACGCCTTCCTGGCGGTCGAAGCCGTGCAACCGGGCCGCGAACGCGCCGGCGGCGAGGTTCAGCACCAGCGTCAACACGACCGCGGCGAGCACCGGGAGGACGACCGTGCCGACCGCGCCCGGGTCGATCGACAGCCCGAAGATGAAGAAGAACAACGCTCCGAACGCGTCCCGCAGCGGCAGCACCAGCTTGTGCACCCGTGGCGCGACCTGGGAATTGCCGAGCATCATGCCGACCATGAACGCGCCGATCGCGTCGGACACGCCCACCTCCTCGGCCACCGCGGCGCCGAGCACGGCCACGCCGACGAAGCAGACGGTGAGCAGTTCGTCGTCCGCCGAACCGAAGAGCCGCGACACGAGCCGTCCGCCCCAGCGCGCCAGTGCGGCGAGCACGAGCAGGAAGCCGAACGCCTTGCCGAAGTCGGCGAGCGCCGCGCCGAAGCCGTCCGCACCGCTGAGCACCGGCTGCAGCAACGCCAGGTACAACGCGAGGAACAGGTCTTCGAGCACGACGATGCCCATGATGAGGCGGGATTCCCGGTTGTTCATCCGCCGGGTTTCCAGGAGCAGTTTGGTGACGATGGCCGACGAGGAGATGCCGATCGCGCCGGCGATCACCAGCGCCTCGCGCGTGCCCCAGCCGAGCGCGAAGCCGAACGCGAGCCCGCCGCCGATGTTCAGCACGAGGTAGGCCACCCCCGCGCCGGCGAGTCTGGCGCCGCCGCGGGCGAGGTCGTCGAGCGAGAACTCCAGTCCCAGATAGAAGAGCAGGAATACGAGACCGAGCCCGGCCAGTACGCCGAATTCGGCCGGATCGTCCACAAGGGACAGTCCGGGGGTGTGCGGGCCGAAGACGAAACCGGCCAGCATGAACAGGGGAATCGTGGGCAGCCCGATCCGGGCGCCGACGCGGGCGAGGGCGCCGGCGGCGAGAAACGCGCCGCCGACGGCCAGCAAAGCATGACCGTTGCTCATGAGATCCTCTTGAGAGCCGGGTACAGGTGGGAAACGAGTACTCAGCAACCCGGAGGAGCGCGTGCCGCGGCGGGCGCGGGCGCGCGGTCCAGTTCGACCGGCGGCGCGGCGGAAAACGGGACGGTGCACCAATCCGGCCGGGCGAGGCGGATCTCGCCGGGAGCGTCGGCGAGCGGCAGCGGATGCGCGGCGACGAGATGCGGGCCCTGTTCCTGGACCAGGGCGGGTTCGGCGTCGTGCGGACGCGGGCCAGCCGGTCCTGGCCCGGGGACGGCCACGCCGAGCAGGAGCAGCGCGGCGAGCAGCAGGACGAGGATGGACCGGTGCCGCGGCGCGGGAGCGGCGGCAGCAGTCGTCATCTCGGGACGAGTTTACCATGTCTTTAAGGTTCGCCGGGAGCTCCACCCTGAGTCCACAGTAGACAGATGACGGCCGGATCCCGTGGTCCCAGTCATTTTCCGGCCTGCTTCAGGCAACCTTCATCGTCCATAGTGGACCACTGACATTCACATCCGTGAAAAATTTTCGTATCCCTTGCCTCGCCACTTCACGCTCGGTTATCGTGGCGCTACGCCGCAGCAGTACCCGGAACCGGTTCATTCGCCGGTCCGGCCGCCTTGCCCACGTACCGCGGAAAGGGATTCCCCCCATGCGCAAGACGATGCGGCCCGCGCTGGCCGCCGGTCTCACGGCTGCCTCGGCCCTCGCTCTGGTCCTCAGCACTCCCGCTCTCTCGGCCGCCGCCGTGCCCGCCCCGCTCGCCGCTTCGGCGTCCTCGGTGCTCGGCTCGGGCGGCGACCTCGCCTCCCCGGAGAAAAAAGAGATCGCGATGCAGCTGGTGTCGAGCGCGGAAAACTCGTCGCTCGACTGGAAGAAGCAGTACTCCTACATCGAGGACATCGGCGACGGACGCGGGTACACCGCGGGCATCATCGGGTTCTGCTCCGGCACCGGCGACATGCTCGAACTCGTGCAGGCCTACACCAAGTCCGTGCCGGACAACCCCCTGGCGAAGTTCCTGCCCGCGCTGGAAAAAGTCAACGGCTCCGATTCGCACGAGGGTCTCGGCTCGGCCTTCGAAAGCGCGTGGAAGCAGGCCGCGGGCACCGAGGAATTCCAGGCCGCGCAGAACAGCGAGCGCGACCGCGTGTACTTCGACCCGGCGGTGAACCAAGGCAAGTCCGACGGTCTCGGCGCGCTCGGCCAGTTCATCTACTACGACGCCATCGTGATGCACGGCCCCGGCACGAGCACCGACAGCTTCGGCGGCATCCGCGACGCCGCGCTGTCGCAGGCGAAGCCGCCGTCCCAGGGCGGCGACGAAACCGCCTACCTCAAAGCGTTCCTCGACGCGCGCAAGGTGGTCATGAAGAAGGAGGAAGCGCATGCGGACACCTCCCGCGTCGACACCGAGCAGCTGGTGTTCCTCAACGACGGCAACCTCGATCTGCACACACCGCTGAAGTGGAAGGTCTACGGCGACCCGTACGAGATCAACTGAGCCCGCAGCAGGTTCTCGCACTCCGCCTCCGCGTGGGACCGCGACGGCGACCGCTGGGTACGGGAGCTCGGCCCGTACCCAGCGGACGTCGGCGCGCAAGGAATCGGCGTTGCGCGCGAAGGCCGGTTCGGCGTTCTTCCTGCACGTGTCCACTGGCGGACCGACCGCAGGCTGCGTCGCTCTCGCACAAGACGACCTGATCGCGGTGCTGCGCTGGCTCGATCCCGCGCGGTCATCGCAGTAACTGATCGGCCGTCCGCGTGTTGACGACCCGGTCCGGTCCGATGCCCGCCTTTTCCGCGCGCTCGCAGCCGTAAGCCTGCCAGTCGAGCTGGCCGGGCGCGTGCGCGTCGCTGTCGATCGCGAACTCGCAGCCCAGCTCGACGGCCTGGCGCAGCAAGCCCATCGGCGGGTCGAGCCGGTCCGGCCGCGAGTTGATCTCCACCGCCACGCCGTTCTCCCGGCACGCGGTGAACACCTTCTCCGAGTTGAACTGCGACTCCGGCCTGCTGCGTCCGCCGACCAGCCGTCCGGTGCAGTGCCCCAGCACGCGGACGTGCGGGTTCTCGACGGCGGCCAGCATCCGCGGCGTCATCTCCCGCGCGGGCATCCGCAGTTTCGAGTGCACGCTCGCCACCACGAAGTCGAGCCGGTCCAGCAGCTTCTCGGTCTGGTCGAGCGCGCCGTCGTCGAGGATGTCGACCTCGATGCCGTGCAGCAGGCGAAACGGTGCCAGCTGCTCGTTCACTCGCGCGACCTCGTCCATCTGCGCCCGCAGCCGCTCCGGAGACAGCCCGCGTGCGACGGTCAGCCGCGGCGAATGGTCGGTGAGCACGATCCACTCGTGCCCCAGGTCGCGTGCCGTCTCGGCCATCTCGAGGATCGGGCTGCCGCCGTCGGACCAGTCGGAGTGCGTGTGACAGTCGCCGCGAAGCGCCGTACGCAACGCACCTCCGTCCGGCAGCTTGCTTTCGGGCAGCTTCGCCGCGTACGCGGGCGTACGGTCGTGCCACGCGTCCTCGATGACGCCGGCAGTGGCTTTGCCGATCCCCTTCAACGCCTGAAGCGTCTTCGCGCCGACGCGCGACGCCAGCTCCTCTTCGGAGAGCCTGTCGACCACAGCGGCGGCCTGACGGAACGCGCGCACGCGGTAAGTCGGTTCACCGGCGCGCTCGAGCTGGAAGGCGATGTCGCGCAGCGCGCGGGCCGGGTCCATGCCTCCTGTTTTACCCGCTCAGCCGCGGCGAGGCAGCTCGTGCAGCTCGACGTCGCCGAGACGGCCGTTCTTGATCTCCGCAGTCTGGTAGGTGCAGAACGGCTGCCGCCGCCGGTCGGTGGGCGAGCCGGGGTTGAGCAGCCGCAGCCCGCCGGGCGTCACCGTGTCCCACGGGATGTGGCTGTGTCCGAAGATCAGCACGTCGACGTCCGGATACAACGCGTCGCAGCGAGCCGCCCGGCCCTTCGCGTCGCCGGTTTCGTGGACGACCGCCACCCGGACGCCCTCCAGCGTCTCCCTGGCCACTTCGGGCAGACGTTTCCGCAGTTCAGGACCGTCGTTGTTGCCGTACA
Organism: Amycolatopsis sp. Poz14; assembly: GCF_006704225.1. Taxonomy (NCBI): domain Bacteria; kingdom Bacillati; phylum Actinomycetota; class Actinomycetes; order Pseudonocardiales; family Pseudonocardiaceae; genus Amycolatopsis; species Amycolatopsis sp. Poz14. Next base: position 3,428,533 of record NZ_JACLHD010000001.1, on the reverse strand, counting down.
CGCCGATCAGCCGCGTGCTGCGGGCTTCAAGAGCGTCGAGGGTGTCCACGTCGACCCAGTCGCCCGCGTGCACCACGACGTCGGCCTTCGCGACCTCGTCCCAGACCTGCGCGGGCAGTTCCTTCGCCCGCTTCGGCAGGTGGGTGTCCGCGACGAGCAGCAACCGCACGCCGTCACTCCTCCCCGATCGCCTCGAGCACGTGGTCGAGGAACGCCGCGATGTGCACGCGCAGCAGCTCGGCCGCGCCGTCCTCGTCGCCCTTCCGCGCGGCGGCGAGCACCGCCTTGTGCTCGTTCCATTCCTTGCGCCAGCTGGGATTCGCGTCCCAGCCGACCACGGTGATCAGCGCGGCGCGGTCGCGCAGGTCGTCCAGCATCGACACCATCAGCGGGTTGCCGCAGCCGGCGTACAACGCACGGTGGAACCGCCGGTTGAGCAGGCTCAACGTGGTCTGGTCGGCATCCGCGGCCGACGCCTCCTTGAGAATCTGCGCGGCCTCGTCGAACGACTCCCGGTCCGCCGCCCGCACCGCGCGGCGCAGCGCTTCCGGTTCCAGCACCATCCGCACGTCGTAGACCGACCGCGCCAGCTCCCCGTCGACCACGCATACCGACGCGCCCTTGTACGGGCTGAACGTGACCAGCCCGGTGTTGGACAGCACCTTGAGCGCCTCGCGCACCGGCGTCTTCGACACCCCGAGCCGCGCGGCCAGCTCCGCCTCCACCAGCTGCTGACCGGGCACCAGCTCGCGGGCGAGAATGCCGCGCCGGATCTCCTCCAGCACCACCTCGGTGCGGGAGGCGGGGAGGCTGAACGTGGACGGCATGCCGACCCTCCTGGCTTTCGCGCTCGTCCCCGCACATTCAACCAGGCGGGCGTCTCCGAACGTCGACACGTACGATCATATATCAGATGCCATCCGTCGACCGAGAGGACGCGCAGCAATGAAGGCACCCGAGGACCTGCGCAGCCACCGCTGGTTCGGCGGCGACGACCTGCGGAACTTCAGCCACCGCACCCGCGCCCGGCAGCTCGGCTACGAGCCGGAAGAACACCTCGGGAAGCCGGTGATCGGCATCCTCAACACCTGGAGCGACATCAACCCGTGCCACCAGCACCTGCGCGAACGCGCGGAGCAGGTCAAGCGCGGCGTGTGGCAGGCGGGCGGATTCCCGCTGGAGTTCCCGGTGGCGACGCTGTCGGAGACGTATCAGAAGCCGACGCCGATGCTGTACCGGAATCTGCTGGCGATGGAGACCGAGGAACTGCTGCGGTCGTATCCGGTCGACGGCGCGGTGCTGATGGGCGGCTGCGACAAGACCACCCCGGCGCTGCTGATGGGCGCGGCGAGCGCCGGGCTGCCGTCGATTTTCGTGCCCGCGGGCCCGATGCTGCGCGGAAACTGGCGCGGCGAGGTGCTCGGCAGCGGCACCGACATGTGGAAGTACTGGGACGAACGGCGCGCGGGCACGATCGGCGACCGCGAACTGGCCGAACTCGAACGCGGCCTCGCCCGCTCCCCCGGCCACTGCATGACGATGGGGACCGCGTCGACCATGACGTCCGCCGCCGAGGTGCTCGGGCTGACGCTGCCCGGCGCGGCCTCGATCCCGGCGGTCGATTCCGCGCACCACCGGATGGCCGCGGCGAGCGGCGCGCGCATCGTGGGCATGGTGTGGGAGGACCTCACGATCGCGAAGATCGTCGACGAGCGCGCGTACGCCGACGCGATCACGACCGTGCTGGCGCTCGGCGGGTCGACCAACGCGGTGATCCATCTGATCGCGATGGCCGGCCGCAGCGGGATTTCCTTGTCGCTGCAGGATTTCGACGCGATCGCCCGCCGCGTGCCGGTGCTGGCGAACATCCGGCCCGGCGGCGACTGGCTGATGGAAGACTTCTACTACGCAGGCGGCCTGCCCGGGCTGCTGTCCCGCTTGACCGACCTGCTGCACCTCGACCGGGTCACCGTCACCGGACGTCCGCTCGCCGACTCGCTCGCCGACGCCCGCGTGCACAACGACGACGTGATCCGCCCGCGCGACAACCCCGTCGCCAGCGAGGGCGGCGTGGCCGTGCTGCGCGGCAACCTCGCGCCCGGCGGCGCGGTGATCAAGCACATCGCCGCCGACCCCGCTCTGCTCACCCACACCGGTCCAGCAGTGGTTTTCGACAACTACCAGGACTTGAAGAAGCGCATCGACGACCCGGCGCTGGGCATCACCGCCGATTCCGTATTGGTGCTGCGCGGATCCGGGCCGCTCGGCGGTCCGGGCATGCCCGAGTACGGCATGCTGCCGATCCCGGCGCACCTGCTGGAACAAGGCGTGCGGGACATGGTGCGGATCTCCGACGCCCGGATGAGCGGCACCAGTTACGGCGCGTGCGTGCTGCACGTGGCACCGGAATCGCACGTCGGCGGGCCGCTCGCGCTGGTCAGCGACGGCGACCTGATCACCCTGGACGTGCCCGCGCGGACGTTGCAGCTGGAGGTCGACGAGGCCGAACTGGAACGTCGTCTCGCCTCGTGGGCCGCCCCTGCGCCGCGGTTCGAGCGGGGTTACGGTGCGCTGTACGCGGAGCACATCACGCAGGCCGACGAGGGCTGCGACTTCGACTTCCTCGCCCGCGCCGGCGCCAATCCGGAACCGGACGCTGGGTGACCGGTTTGTTCCGCTGGGGGCAGTAGTCCGGCATGTCCGGCTCGGCCCGTACGCTGTGCCCCTGACCGCAGCGAATCGAAGGGGTCGTGAGGTGCAGTACGAACCGCGCTGGCCGGAAACCGACAGCGACCAGACCGAGGTCCTGCCGGTCGTACCACCGGAGGAACCTCCGTCCCCGCCGCGAAGGCGCGGCCTGCGCAAAGCCGGCTGGATCAGCGGCGGCGTGCTCGGCGTCCTGGTCGTCGCGTACCTCATCGACCTGCTGACCAGCCAGGGCCGGGTGCCGCGCGGCGTGGTCGTGGCCGGCGTGGACGTCGGCGGGCTGGAGCGGCCGGTCGCCGAACGCGAGCTGCGCGGGAAGATCGAGCCCCGGCTCACCCAGCCGCTCACGGTCACCGCGGGCAACGCGCACACCAAGCTGTCGCCGACCGAGGCCGGGCTGGGGCTCGACTGGAGCGGCACTCTCGACCAGGCGGGCGACCAGCCGATCAACCCCTTCACCCGGCTGGCGTCGTTCTTCAGCACGCGGGAACTGGGCGTCGTGTCGCACGTCGAGGCAGCGAAGCTCGACCCGGCGCTCGAGGACCTGCGCGGCCGCGTCGACCGGGCGCCCGCCGAGGGCACGATCCGGTTCGACGGCACCACGCCGGTCGCGGTCCCGCCGCAGGTCGGGCAGAAGCTGGACGTCGCGGCGGCGCGGGCGAAGGTGCTGAGCGGCTGGGCTTCGGGCAGCGAACTGACCCTTCCGGTCACGCCGACGCCGGTGCGCACCACCGCCGAGGGCGTTCAGCGCGCGCTCACCGAATTCGCCAAGCCCGCGGTGTCCGCGCCGGTCGTCGTCAAGGGCGAAGGCGCGGACGCGACGCTGACGCCGGAGCAGATCGCCGGCGCGCTCACGTTCGTGCCCGGCGACGGCGGCGGCCTCGCCCCGCAGATCGACCCGAAGAAGGTCACCGACGCGCTCGCGCCGCAGCTGAAGTCCACCGAGCAGGAGGGCAAGGACGCGGCCATCGCGTTCTCCGGCGGGAAACCGGTCGTCGAGCCGTCCGCGGACGGCAACACGGTCGACTGGGAGCAGAGCCTCAAGCCGCTGCCGAACACGCTGAAGCAGACCGACAGCCGCGAGCTCAAGGCGATCTACAAGAAGACGCCCGCGAAGGTGACCACCGAGCAGGCGGACAAGCTGGGCGTCAAGGAAGTCATCGGCGAGTTCACCACCGGCGGTTTCGCCGCCGACTCCGGCACGAACATCCGGGTGGTCGCCGAGAAGGTGAACGGCGCGATCGTGAAGCCGGGAGAAACGTTCAGCCTCAACGGATTCACCGGTCCGCGCGGGCGTCCGCAGGGCTACGTCGAGGCCGGCGTGATCGAGAACGGCGCGCCCGCCCGCGAGGTCGGCGGCGGCATTTCGCAGTTCGCCACCACGCTGTACAACGCGGCGTACTTCTCCGGGATGAAGGACGCCGGGCACAAGGAACACAGCTACTACATCAGCCGCTACCCGGCCGCGCGCGAGGCGACGGTGTTCCAGAATCCCAACGGCGCCAGCGTGATCGACCTGAAATTCACCAACGACTCGGACACCGGCGTCGCGATCCAGACCGTCTGGACGCCGTCGTCGATCACCGTGAAACTGTGGGGCACCAAGCGGTACACGGTCGAATCGGTCCCCGGCGAGCGCACGAATCCGACGCCGCCGCCGACGAAACCGGGTACGGCGGAGAACTGCCACGCGTCCAACGGCGCGCCCGGTTTCACCGCGAGCGACACGCGGATCCTGCGCGACGCCTCGTCGGGCCGGGAAGTTTCGCGGCACACGCGGTCGGTCCGCTACAACCCGCAGCCGAAGATCACCTGCGGGGAGTAGCGAGTCGCTGCATCGTGGCGGCTACCGCGAGGTCGACGGCGAAAGCGAACTCCGCTTCGTGATCGCACCGCGCCAGATGCGGCGCGGATTCGACCACGGCGGGAAGCTCGGTCTGCTCCAATTCGGCGCGGCGGTGGGCGATCCCGGCTTCGTCGGTGACGCCGAACGCCGGTCCCGCGCCCGCCTCGCGCAGAAGCGAGCCGACGACGACGGCCAGGAGCGAGCGCAGCAGGTGCACCGCCTCTTCCGGTGACGCGCCTGCCTTGCGCAGCACCGAAAGCACCGCCTCGACCGGAGCGAGCGCGGCGATCGACGGCAACTGTCTGGTTAGGACCAACGCGGCGGCCTGCGGGTGCGCTCGGGTTGCTTTCCGGAACGACTGGGCGATGGCGCGGAGGTCCGCTTCAGGCTGCCCGGTCAGCTCCGGGAGATCGATCCCGCCCAGTACGTGTCCGGCGACGGCGTCGAGCAAGGCCTCTTTGCCGTCGATGTGGTGGTAGAGGCTCTTCGCGTCCACGCCGAGACGCTGCGCAACGGTCCGCATGCTGACCGCTGCCGCCCCGTCGGCGTCGACCACTTCCAGCGCGGCCGTCAGGATCGCCTCCCGCGACAGCCTGGCGTCTCCCTTGCGCGGGCGTCCCCGGCGCGTCGTGGTGTTCACGGCTCCATCATGGCGCACTTGCGTTAAACCCACAGTGTGGATTAAATTGCGGCTTCGCTCCCCTGGTTTGGAGGAACCCGTGGACCCGTTGGCCATCCCCGCGCCCGAAGTGCTGCGTGCCCGGCAAAAGCTCGTCCTCGACCACTTCCACGACGAGGTGCGCCAGGACTGGGACGACGTGCTGGCGACGTTCCCGCATCCGCACTACGAGATCGTGCCGACGATGACCGTGCACGACGGTGATTCCGCCGTGCGCGGCTACTACGACGAAACGCGCCGCGCTTTTCCCGATCAAGACCACGAAATCATCGCTCTGCGCCACAGCGCGGATGCGGTAATCGTCGAATTCTGGCTTCTCGGCACGCATCGCGGGCCGCTCGGGAAGATCCCGCCCACCGGGCAGCGGTTCCGGGTCCGGATGACCGCGTACTTCCTCTTCGACGCGGACGAACAGCTGGTGTGCGAACGCATTTACTTCGACACGCTCACCATGCTCCGGCAGCTGCTGCGCGCGTACGACGTCCGGAAGCCCACCTCGTGGCCCAAGCTCGTGCGCGCGGTGCGCGGGCTGCTCGCGATGTCCGGGACCCCGGATCCACGGCTTTCCGACACCACTCCGCCCGCTTTTTGTCGGTGACCCCGCGTACAGTCGTGCGCACACCACGGGAAGGGGGAACCGGTGTCCGACGACGCGGCCATGGGGCTTTACGGACTCACCAAACGGTTCGGGACCACGCTGGCAGTAGACGATGTGCGGCTTGAAGTGCCGCGGGGGTCGTTCTTCGGCCTCGTAGGCCCCAACGGAGCCGGGAAAACGACGTCGCTGTCGATGGCGGTCGGCCTGCTTCGGCCGGACGCCGGCGAAGCGCGCGTGTTCGGCGTGGACGTGTGGCGGGAACCGGAACGGGCGAAAAGCCTGATCGGCGTTCTTCCGGACGGATTGTCCATTCCGGAACGGCTCACCGGACGGGAACTGCTCACGTACATGGGCCTGCTGCGCGGGCTAGCGCCGGACACAGTCGCCGAACGCGCCCAGGAACTGCTCGGCGTGCTGGAGCTGACGGACGCCGAGCGCACCCTCGTCATCGACTATTCCGCGGGGATGCGCAAGAAGATCGGCCTCGCGACGGCGCTGCTGCACGGCCCACGGCTGCTGGTGCTGGACGAACCGTTCGAGGCGGTCGACCCGGTTTCCGCGTCGACGATCCGCACCATCCTGCAGCGATTCGTCGCCTCCGGCGGCGCGGTCGTGCTGTCGAGCCACGTGATGGCGTTGGTGGAACAGCTGTGCAGCCACGTCGCAGTGATCACACGCGGACGCGTCGTCGCCGCGGGCGCGGTGGCTGACGTGCGGGGCGAAGGCACGCTGGAAGACGCGTTCGTGCACATCGTCGGCGGCCGGACGGGCGGAACGGAGGGGCTGGCGTGGTTGGCGTCCTCGTCCGACTGAAGCCGCGGGTCCTGCGCGACTCCCTCCGCGGGCGACTCGCCGGAACCATCGTCGGCGCGCGGGCCATCGGAACGGGGGCGCCAGCATGATCGGCATCCTCATCCGACTGAAGCTCCGAGTCCTGCGCAACTCCCTCCGCGGCCGACAGATCGCCGGAATGATCGTCGGCGGCCTCTTCGGTCTGCTGGCGGCCCTGTTCACCATCGGCATCGCGGTGTTCCCGGCTCCGGAAGCGCGGATCACCGTCGACCTGCTCACCTCGATCTACGCGGTCTGGATGGCGGGCTGGGTGCTCGCGCCGATCGCGACCGGCGGCGGCGACGACACCCTGCGGCCGGAACACTTCGCACTGCTGCCGATCGGCCGCCGCAAGCTGGCGGTCGGTCTGCTCGCGGCGAGCTTCGTGGGCGTCACCGCGGTGGTGAGCCTGCTGGCGTTCCTGGGCTTGGTGTTCTACGGCCTGCGATTCGGCGCCGGCGCCGCGCTCGTCGGTCTCGTGTTCACCGTGCTGCAGCTGGCGTTCGTGGTGCTGCTGTACCGCGTGGTGATGGCCGCGCTGGGCACGCTGCTGACGTCGCGCAAGGGCAAGGAACTCGGCATCATCCTGGTGGCGCTCACCGGGTTGTCCGGGGTCGCGGTCAACTACGTGATGCGGAGCGTCGGCCCGGCGATCGTCACCGGTCAGATGCCCGGCTTCGTCAGCGTCATGCACGCCCTCCCGTCCGGTTGGGGCACGCTCGCAGTACACGCGGCCGGAGTCGGGAATTGGGGCACAGTCGGCGGCCTCTTCGCCGCACTGCTCGGCGTCGTAGCGGTTCTGGTCGTGCTCTGGGGCGCGCTGCTGGCCCGCCAGGTCACCACGCCGTCGTTCCGCGGAGCCTCCCGCACCCGCGCGAAGAGCACCCGCACGCGACGCAGCCTGCTGCCCGCGACCCCGGTCGGCGCCGTGGCCCGCAAGGAACTGCGCACCTGGTGGCGAGACGCCCGCCGCCGCGTCGCCCTCCTGTCGACGCTGCTGATCGGCTTCGTCATCACCGTCGTCCCAGCCCTCTCCGGCGGGGGCGGCCAATCGGCGATGCTGCCGTATTTCGGTGTCGCAGTAGTCCTTTTCGCCTCGATGCAGTCCGGCAACCTGTACGGAATGGACGGCAGCGCCCTGTGGCACACACTGGTCGTCCCCGGCGCCGAACGAGCCGACATCCGCGGCCGCCAACTGGCGTGGGTCCTGATCGTCGCCCCCGTGGCTTTGGTGCTGGCCCTGGTCCTGCCCGGCGTCACCGGCGTACCGGGCGCGTACCCGTGGGTCCTAGGCCTGGTCCCCGCGACGTTGGGTGCCGGAGCCGGAGTCCTGATGCTGCAATCGGTCTTCCTGGCCTTCCCCTTGCCAGATCAACGCCGAAGCGGCAGCCCATGGTCCTCCGGCGGACGCCCAGGGTGCGCCCGAGCCGCCCTGATGCTGGCGACCACACTGCTCATCGTGCTCGGCGCACTGCCGGTAGTGGCACTGGGCGTGGCCGGAAAGCTGGCCGACCTGCCGGTGCTGCAGTGGCTCGGCATCCCAGCCGGAATCGCGACCGGCATCGCGCTGGCATGGTGGTGGGGTTCGCTCGCCCAGCAACGACTGGTGACGCGGGGTCCGGAGCTACTGGCGACCGTCTCCAAGGAACGGTGAGAAATTCTTCTTGCCGAGGTGTCTCATGGCGTCGCGCGCGTTGATAACCAAGGCAAGAGACCCCGCCAGGGGAGTTCGCCGTGAAGCAGTACCTGCTGGCCGCCCGGGGAGACGAACCGCGCTGGAGACCGGCGAGGAACTGACCGCCCAGATGGCTTGCACCGACCCAGGCACCGACGACATAAACCTTCGGTGCCTGGGTGTTGGTCGGCGGTTTGCGCCCTTCGCATCCCGCCACCGTCGTCCGCCCCGCGAACGGCGCGGTCATGATGACCGACGGCCCGTTCGCCGAAACGCGGGAGCAACTGGGCCGTCGCACCGCAGCCTCGTCAGCTCACCAACCGCTCCCACGCAGCCACACCTTCACCTGCCACTACCCTCACCAATCGCGCCCTCCGAGCACACCTGCGCCAGCCCACCAACTTTCACCAACCGTGCCCTCCCAGCACACCTCCACCAACCCACCAACCCTCACCAACCGCACCCTCCCAACGCACCTCCGCTCCCCGCCACCTCCTTCCTGCGCCCCGCCAGCAGCACCTCTCAGGGCAGTGCCGCCAACGATTCCTCCAGTGCCGTATCCGGAAGTTCGTTGTCCACCATGTCGCCCGCCAGATATGCGCCGTACGCGGGCAAGTCGAGATGCGCGTGTCCGCAAAGCGCGGTCAGGATCACCTTCTCTTCGCCAGTCTCCTTGCAGCGCAACGCCTCCTGGATACACGCGGCCAGCGCATGCGTCGGCTCGGGAGCGGGGATGATGCCTTCGGTGCGGGCGAACTGCACCCCGGCGGCGAAGCATTCCTGCTGCCCGATCGCGAGCGCCTCGATGAGGCCCAGTTCGTAGATGTGCGAGATCAGCGGCGACATCCCGTGATAGCGCAGGCCGCCGGCGTGGATCGGGTCCGGGATGAAGCCGTGGCCGAGCGTGTGCATTTTCAGCAGGGGCGTGAGACCGGCGGTGTCGCCGAAGTCGTAGGCGTAGCGGCCGCGGGTGAGGGTCGGGCAGGCCGCCGGTTCGACCGCGCGGATCACCGGGTTCATCCGGCCGGCCAGTTTTTCCCGCAGGAACGGGAAAGCGAGCCCGCCGAAGTTGGAGCCGCCGCCGGTGCAGCCGACGAGCACGTCCGGGGTGTCGCCGGCCAGTTCGAACTGTTTGAGCGCTTCCTCACCGATCACCGTCTGGTGCAGCAACACGTGATTGAGCACGCTGCCCAGCGCGTACCGCACGCCCGGATCCGCGGCGGCCTGCTCGACGGCTTCGCTGATCGCGATCCCGAGGCTGCCGGTCGACTGCGGGTTCTCCGCCAGGATCGCCCGGCCCGCGGCGGTGCGATCCGATGGACTCGGGTACACCTGCGCGCCGAAGGTCTCCATCATCAGCTTGCGATACGGCTTCTGGTCGTACGACGCGCGCACCTGCCAGACCTCGCAGGACAGCCCGAACGTCGCGCACGCGAACGCCAGCGCGCTCCCCCACTGGCCGGCGCCAGTCTCGGTGGTGAGCCGCGTGACGCCCTCCGCCGCGTTGTAGAACGCCTGCGGCACAGCGGTGTTCGGCTTGTGCGAGCCGACCGGGCTGACGCCCTCGTACTTGTAATAGATCCGGGCCGGGGTCCCGAGCGCCTTCTCCAGCCGGCGGGCGCGGTAGAGCGGGGATGGCCGCCAGAGCCGGTAGACGTCCCGGACTTCCTCGGGAATGTCGATGTAGCGCTCGGTGGTGACTTCCTGCTCGATGAGCGCCTGCGGGAACAGCGGGGCCAGGTCCGCGGGCCCGACGGGCTCGCGGGTTCCCGGGTGCAGCGGCGGGGGCGGCGGCTCGGGCAGGTCCGGCACCACGTTGTACCACTGCGCCGGGAGATCGGCCTCGTCCAGGATGTATTTCGTCCGTTCTGCCATGACGCCTCCTCGGTCGGCGGACCCCAACGTAAGCCGGGCGGCGGGAGAAGCCAAGCGCCGGAGCGCGCGAGGGGACCCCTCGCGCCGTTAAAGCCGCAGGTCCACCCATGTGGGCGACCTGTCCACAATGGAGGGTGTGGCTGATTCCCCGGAAGCCGTTTCCGGCGGGCGCCGGTTTTTGTCGGTGGGTGCCGGTACGTTCGGTGGCATGGCGACATTGGTGACGTTCCACGCCCACCCGGACGACGAGGCGATCATGACCGGCGGCGTGATGCGCAAAGCGGCCGACGAGGGGCACCGGGTGGTGCTCGTGGTGGCCACGCGCGGAGAAAAAGGCGAGATCCCCGAGGGCCTGCTCGACGACGGCGAGCAGCTCGCGGACCGCCGAGTGCAGGAGACGCAGGCGGCGGCCGAGGTGCTGGGCGTCTCGCGAGTGGAGTTCTTGGGATACCAGGACTCCGGGATGATGGGCGACCCTTCCAACGACGGCCCGGAAACATTCTGGAGCGCGCCGGTCGAGGAAGCGGCGAAGCGGCTGGCTGCGATCCTGATCGAGGAGTCGGCCGACGTGCTCACGGTGTACGACGACTTCGGCGTCTACGGCCACCCGGACCACATCCAGGTCCACCGGGTCGGCATGCGCGCGGCCGAACTCGCGGGCACGCCGCGGGTTTACCAGGGCTCGACGAACCGCGACCAGATCCGCCGAGCCGCCGAAGCCGCCCGCGCGGCTGGTGAGGAAGGCGGCCCGGACGCGGACATGATCATCGGGAAACCGGAAGCCGAGCTGACGGCCGAAGTGGACGTCACGGCATACCTGAAGGTGAAGCGGGCGGCGATGCGCGCGCATCGGAGCCAGATCAGCGAGGAGTCGTTCTTCCTGGCGCTCCCGGACGACAAGTTCGGCGAGGCCTTCGGGACGGAATGGTTCATCCGGGAAGGACAGGGGCCGGGGGTGACGGAGACGGACCTGATGAAGGGCCTCTGACCGGACCGAATGAGCGCAGGGGTTCGGGGGTTCGTGCAACCGCCAGACGCGGGTTGCCGCTGTGAACGGCGGCCCCTCGACCGGCGCGAGCCGAACCTGCGGGCGGATCGCTCGCACGAGCCCAAGGCTGGGACGGACGAGCCATCGGGTGCGAGGTCCCGCTGGGGACTGCGTGCCTGAGACAGGCGCGGGCTGAGCCCCCGGACGCAGGTTAGCGGCACGAGCCGAAGGTCGGATCGGACGAACCACCGGGCGCGAGTTGCGCTGCGGTCCGCAAGCCAGAGACTGCTGCAGGCCGAGCCCGCGGACGGGTCACCGGCGCGAGCCCAAGACCGGGGCGGACCAACCGCCCGGTGCGAGTTTCCACTGCGGTCTGCGGGCCCGAGACAGACCGGGCCTGGCCCGCGGGTTGCTGGCCCCAGCCCTAGACCGGCACTGGCGAACCCTCGAACCGAGCCATCTTCATTGGCCTCAGGGCTGGGGAAGGCTCGGGCGAGGCCCCGGGCAATGGGCTTCCGGCGCGGGACAGGCGCTCGGGGCGGGTCGGAGTGGCCGTCGCGGGCAAGCGGCGAGCCGTCCGCTGGCTGGGCGGAGCGGTCGCCCAGCCTGGGCTGCGGTCCATGGGCGAGGTCGAGCTGTGCCTTCCCGAGCACGGCCGAGCTAACGCAAGCTCCGCGAGGGCTGAGTCAGCTCGGCCTCGTACCCCTGCGAGCTGGCGAGCATCGAGGCACCCGCAAACATCACCCAGGCTCCGCCACCCGGGCCGAGGCCAGGCGGACCGCGTCTAGGATTTTTTCGTATCCGGTGCAGCGGCAGAGGTTCCCGGCCAATGCCTCGCGGATTTCTGGATCCGAAGGGGCATCCACGCGGTGCACCAACTCGTGCGCGGCGACGATCAACCCCGGTGTGCAGAAGCCGCACTGCACGGCGCCGGTGTCGAGGAAGGCTTGTTGTACTGCGTCCAGCTGGTCGCCGTCCGCTAGGCCTTCTACGGTACGGACGTTCCTGCCCTCGGCTTGGCCCGCGGCGACCAGGCACGAGCACACTGGGGTACCGTCCAAATACACTGTGCACGAACCGCATTCGCCTTGTTCGCAGGCGTTTTTCGAGCCTGGCAAACCCAGTTGATCACGCAGCACGGAGAGCAGGCTCTGCCCCTCCCACACCTCGTCGACGGTGCGCGGTTCGTCATTGACAGTGAGGTTCAGGCGCATTTCGGCTGCCCGCCTTTCCGATAGTCTTCCCAGGCCCAGCTCAACGTCCGGCGGGCCAGTACGGCGATCGCGTGGATGCGGTAGTCGGCGGTGCCCCGGACGTCGTCGATCGGAGACGCGGCGCTCGCGGCCAGTTCGCCGAAGCGGCGGACGACCGCGTCCGGCAGCCGAGAGCGGGAGGTCCACGCGTCGGACAGGGCGTCGCGGAGGAAGTCTTCGGCGGCGGTTGCCCGGCGCGGGGTCGGGGCGGCCGAACCGACCGCGGCGCCGATCCAGCCGGTTTCCGGGGCCAGGTCCAGGGCGAACGAGCACACTGCGATGACCATCGCGTTGCGGGTGCCGACCTTCGCGAACTGTTGCGGGCCGGTCGCGGCGGGGAGGTGGATGGCGGCGATCAGCTCGTCGGGGGCCAGAGCGTTGCGTTTGACGCCTTGGTAGAACTCCGTCGCCGGGATCATCCGGGTGCCGCGGACGGACGCGACTTCGATGGTCGCGTCGCAGGCCAGCAGCATGGGGTGGGCGTCTCCAGCCGGAGAGGCCGCACCTAAGTTTCCGCCGACGGTGCCTCGGTTGCGGATTTGCGGGGAGCCGACGGTGCGGCTCGCCATCGCCAGGCCGGGGAGGCGGGTACCTAATTCAGTGATGATTCGCGTGTACGAGACGCCTGCGCCCAGGCGGATCCGGCCGTCTCGCTCGGTCCATTCGGTCAGGTCGCCGATCCGGGTGAGGTCCAGCAGCGCGGGCGGGCGGCGGTGGTCGAAGTTGAGTTCGACCAGGACGTCGGTGCCGCCGGCCAGCGGCACGGCGTCCGGGCGGGCGGACTTGGCGGCCAGGGCTTCGGCCCAGGTCGCGGGGGTCAGGAAATCCACGGGGCACCTCCGGGAGGCAGACTGCCGGTCAGGGACGGGCAGGAAGGGCAAAGGGGCACGGGCGAGAAGGGGGAGGAAGGCCGGGGGCATGCGGCACGAAGGAAAAATGGGCCTCTGCGAACAGGTCGCGCCGGACCGCTGCACACGGGCTACTGCGCTCACGAAACGGACCGCTGCGGACAGTCACGGCGGAACGCTGCGCACGGGCCACCGCACTCACGAAACGGACCGCTGCGGACAGGTCATGGCGGACCGCTGCGCACGGGCCACCACGTTCACGAAACGGACCGTTCACGAAACGGACCGCTGCGAACAGGGCACGCCGGACCACTGCACACGAGCGCACACGAGCCACCATCACGAAGCGGCGCGACGACCGGCCAAGGCGATGTCGTCCGGGCGGATGGGGGCGTTCGGCAGGGGCAGGCCGGTCGCGGAGCGGAGGGCGTTCAGGATCGCGGGGGTCGACGACAGGGTCGGCGGCTCCCCTACGCCGTTCAGGCCGTACGGCGAGTCGGGATGCGGGAATTCGAACAGGCTGATCGGCATCGGCGGGACGTCCAGCACGGTCGGGATCAGGTAGTCCGTGAAGGACGGGTTGCGTACCCGGCCCTCGCGGTCGACCAGGATTTCTTCCATCAAAGCCAAACCCAGGCCCTGTACGCTGCCGCCTTCGATCTGGCCTTCTACGGCTAGCGGGTTCATTGCCTTGCCGACGTCCTGGGCGGTCGCCAGCTCGACCACCTTCACCAAACCCAGGTCGACATCCACGTCCACCACGGCTCGGTGCGCGGCGAAGGCGAACGCGATGTGTGCGTTGCCCTGCCCGGTTTCCGGGTCGATGCCTTGGGTCGGGCGGTGGTGGTATTCGAAGGTGTGCGAGACAGTGTCCGAACCGACGACGCTGACGATCGGGCACACCGGATGGCCGCCGCTGTCCAGGACGTGGTCGTTGCCCAGCGACAGGGCCGAAGCGGGCAGGCTGTAGGCGTCGGCGGCGCGGCGCAGGAGTTCCCGGGCGATGTGGCGGCAGGCGCCTTGCACGGCACCGGTCGACATCCACGTCATGCGGGAGGCGGACGCGGAACCGGCGTCGCCGATTTGGGTGTCGGCGGGGAGGACGACTACCCGGGAGACACCCAGTTCCGTGCTCGCTACCTGTGACTGCACCGTGGTGACGCCTTGTCCGCACTCCGCGGCGGCGGTGTGCACCGAGACGACCGGGGCGCCGTTCACTACCGCCAAGGCGACTCGGGCCGTCGAGATGTCGTCAACGCCTCCTGAGTAGCCGATCGCTTTCACCCCGACCGCGTAGCCGACTCCGCGACGCACCCCCTCGCCGTGCGTCGTGTTGGCGGCTCCGCCGGGCAGGGAAAGCAAATCATCAGCGCCAGCCGGCGGCAGCGGACGGTCGCGGAGGGCTTGCAGCAGTTCCGCGACTGGGGCTGGGCCGTCGACGGCTTGGCCGGTGGGCAGGACGGTGCCCGTCGTCATGGCGTTGCGGAGCCGCAGCTCCATCGGGTCCATGCCTAGTTCGTGCGCCAGTTTGTCCATATTGGACTCGCAGCCGTAGGCCGATTGGACGGCGCCGAAACCGCGCATTGCGCCGCAGGGCGGGTTGTTGGTGAATACCGCCAGGCCGTCGATTTCGGCATTCGGGACGTCGTATGCGCCGGTGACGAAGTAGCAAGCGTTGGCGATTACCACGGGCGAAGTTGAGGTGTAAGCGCCGCCGTCCAAAACCAGGCGGGCTTTGACGTAGACCAGGCGGCCGTCCTTGGTGGCTCCGTGTTCGTAGCGCATCTTGGCCGGGTGGCGGTGCACGTGCCCGAAGAAGGATTCGTAGCGGTTGTAAGACATCTTGACCGGACGGCCGAGGCGCAGAGCGAGCATGCAGGCGTGCACGTGGACGGAGAGGTCTTCCCGGCCGCCGAAGGCACCGCCGACGCCGGCCAGGGTCAGCCGCACTTTTTCCGGCGGCAAGCCCAGACACGGGGCCAACTGTTCCAGGTCTTTGTGCAGCCATTGCGAGGAAACGTAAAGCTCGACGCCGCCGTCCTCGGAAGGAATCGCCAAGCCGGATTCCGGGCCCAGGAAAGCTTGGTCCTGCATGCCGACTTCGTACTCGCCGGTGACCACGACGTCCGCTTCGGCGCGCGCCGCGGCCAGATCGCCGTGGCGAATTTTCACGTGCCGGACCAGGTTGCCGTCCGGATGGATGGGACGGACGTCCTCGTCCAGGACGGTCATCGGATCGGTGACCGGGTCGAGCGGTTCGTAGTCGACGATGATCAGTTTTGCTGCCTGCCGGGCGGTTTCCGGGTCGTCGGCGGCGACCAGCGCCACCGGTTCGCCGTGATACCGAACCTCGTCCACCGCGAGAACCGGCTGATCGGCGGATTTCATTCCGTACGTTTTCGCGCCGGGCACGTCCTCGTGGGTGAGCACGGCGTGCACGCCCGGCTGGGCGAGCGCCTTGCTCGTGTCGATGGACCGGATCCGCGCGGCCGCGTACGGGCTGCGCAGCGTAGTCGCCCAGACCGTTCCCTCGATCCACAAATCCGACGAATAGGCGAACCTGCCGGTTACCTTGGCGGTGCCGTCCGGACGGAGGGCGCTTTCGCCCACCCCGGCGGCTCTCCCGGTTTCCGCGGCGCGTACCAGCGAGTCCACAATGACCACCAGCTTTCCTGCGTTGCCGACTGCACGGATTCAACACGTGTAGATCGGGACTGTCAACGGCTCTTCGGGTATCGTCTGGCGCATGCAGCGGGTCACCCGGGACGATGTCGCACGGCTGGCGGGCACCTCGCCGGCCGTGGTCAGTTACGTGCTCAACAACGGCCCGCGGCCGGTCGCGCCCGCCACGCGAGCGCGCGTCGAGCAGGCGATCGCCGAGCTCGGCTATCGGCCGAACCTCGTCGCGCGGGCGTTGCGGTCCACGCGCAGCAATGTGCTCGGGCTGGTCGTGCCGGACAGCAGCGAGGGCTACTTCACCCAGCTCACGCACGCGGTCGAGCGGGCCGCATTCGCTCGCGGATCGCTTGTGCTGCTCGGGAATTCGGCGTTCTCGCGGGAACAGGAACTGCGGTACGCCGAATCGCTGGCGAACATGCGCGTGGACGGCCTGCTGCTCGTCCGCGCGGAGATCGCCGGAGCGGCCGCTACCCACTCCACTTTGGACGTTCCGGTCGTCTACCTGCACCACCACGCCCCGGCAGGCACTGCCGCGCCGTCCGTCGTGCTGGACAACAAGGCGGGCGGACGGTTGACCACCGAGCACCTGCTCGGGCACGGCTACCGGGAGATCGGCTGTCTTACCGGAACCGCGCGGTCCGGGCCGGTGGCCGATCGCGCCCGAGGCTGGACCGAGGCGATGCGGGCGGCGAAGCGGAGCGCGGGCAACGTCGTCCGCACCGGACTCGACCGGCATGCCGCGCGGGCCGATATCCGGCGGTGGTTGCAGTCGCCGGAGCGGCCGCGCGCGATCATGGCGACAGCGGACGGGCTGGCGCTCGACACGCTCACAGTCGCGGCGGAACTTGGCTTGAGCGTGCCGAAAGACCTTGCGGTGATCGGCTTCGGCGGGACTGACGCCGCCGCGCACAGCTGGCCCGCGCTGTCCACTGCCGGGCATTCCTTCGACGATTTCGCCGACGCCGCGGTGTCCACTCTGGACCAGCTCCGCGGGAACACCCAGCCGGACGACCGCGTCCTCGACGTCCACCTGACCGCGCGCGCCAGCTGCGGGTGCGACTGACCCCGCAGCCGGCGCGCCAACGGAATCAGGAACTAGCGGCCTCTGCCCACGCCGAAGGCGTGTAGCCGAGATAATGCGACGCGTGCGTATTCGCCGCGGACGCCTGCGGAATGTCGCCACGCAAATACGCCTCGGCTTCCGCCTTGTCCTTCGGCGGCGGCGTCGGCGCGAGGCCGAGCAGTTTGGCCATGTTGTTGCCGAGGTAGCCCTCCAGGTCGTCCTCCGACAGGTTCAGGCCCTGCGGCGGCTGGTGGCACAGCACTTCCAGCTCGCGCGCCCACATGCCGGGCTCGTTCGGCGGCGAATCGGTGCCGAAGACCAGGTCGCTCTTCTTCATCTCCTTGGCGAATTCGACGATGCGCGACTGCAGCAGCCAGCCCGATTCGCCGATCACGTTCGGGGAGTCCTGGATCATCCAGAACGCCTCGAAACAGTAGACGCCGCCGGTCTGGATGCCGAAATGGCCGAGAATGAACGTGACGTTCGGGAACTCGCGGATGATCGGGTAGAACTGGGTGGGGATCGAGTACGGCCCGTCCCCGGTGTGGATCAGCACGATCACGCCGAGTTCGTCGCACACCCGCATCACCGGCCGCAGCCAGTCCAGCGCCCGGTCCGGGCGGTAGGAATGCATGTTGGCGTGCAGCTTCAGCATCTTGTAGCCGTATTCCTTCACGTGGAAGGCCAGCTCCGCGGCACCGTTTTCCGGGCCGAAACGCGGGTTGTACATGAAGTTGCCGACGAACCGGTCCGGGTACTGCTGCACCAGCGAGGTCACGTACGCCTGGTATTCGCGGATGCCCTCGCGGCCGGTTTTGTTGCCCTCGCGCCAGGTCGTGTTCCCCGGCGGCGGCATGATGCAGCTGACGTCCACGCGCCGCGGCTTGCCGTTGATCCAGAATGGACCGTCCATCATTTCCAGCGTGCGTTCGCCGGTGAACGGGGTTCCGGTGTGCCGCCAGGCTTCGTCGACGAGATTCGTCGGATGGACATGGGTATCGATAATCACCGGATGTCTCCTTACGCAAGACTTGAGTAAAGGACTCCCCGGCCGCGCTTCACCGCACCTACGGGACCCGGAAGCGCGATCCGCGCTCCGGCGCAACCGAGTGCAGCACCTCCGCCGCCCGGTGTCAACACATGATCGCCGAATGCCTTGCGCGGCAAGACTTTTCCGGACTCCCCTCTTGACACCGGTCCCGGGAGGGCTTTGCATTGAACGACCCGGCGGCGCTGCCGGGCGCCGGTGACCTCCCGTTTCGGGCCAACCGTTCGGCCAACTGCCTCCAGCCGCGCGCTGGAGACGACCGCCGGGCCGGGTCCGACCCCGCCCGGGGAAGGGCGGCCCGATGTCGGCTGCGGAACCGGAACCCTGCGATCTCCTGCTGACCGGCGGCACCGTGGTGACCGTCGACGACCAGCGCACTGTCCATCAGACGGGCCACGTCGCGATCATCGGCGACCGGATCGCCGGCGTCGGCGAAGGGCCTGGCACCGAACGCTGGCGCGCCGCCGAAATCGTCGACTGCCGCGGCAAAGCTGTGCTCCCCGGCCTGGTGGACGGGCACAACCACCTCTACCAAGCACTCGCCCGAGGGCTCGGCGAAGGCATGTCGATCGTGCCGTGGCTGTGCGAATTCATGTGGCCGTATTCGATCGCGATCACCGGGCCGGAAGCAGTGGCCGGGGCACGGCTCGGTGCGGTCGAAGCGTTGCGCGCCGGCATCACGACGGTGATCGACAACCATTACGCGCCAAGCGATCTTGAAACGACGCTCGCCGTCGCGGACGTCATCGAGGAAGCCGGGCTTCGCGGTGCGGTCGCCCGCGGCATGCTGGGCGAGCGCACCGAAATCGCCGACCGTCGCGGCCAGCCGATCGAACTGTTCCGCTACTCGAGCGAGGACGAATTCGCGATCACTCGCGAGGCGATGCAGCATCGGCCGCCGAGTTCGAAGGTCTCCGTCTGGCCCGCCGCGCTCAACCTCTGTTACGTGGAGCAGAAACTCGTCCGCCAGACGGTCGAACTCGCCCGGGAATACGGCACTCGCTGGCACACCCATTGCTGCGAGAGCAAAACCGATCCGGTCAGCTACCTCGAAACCCACGGGGTGCGGCCGGTCGAGTGGCTCGCGAAGGAAGGCCTGCTCGACGAACGGGCCACGCTCGCGCACGCGATTTGGCTCGACGAAGCCGAAATCGAGCAGGTCGCGGCGGCGGGCGCGGGAGTTTCGCACAACCCGGCGTCCAACGGCTACCTCGCCTCCGGCACCGCGCAGATCGCGAACATGCGGAAACAGCACGTCCCGGTCGCGCTCGGCACCGACGGTCCCAGCTGCGGCCATCGGCAAGATCTTTTCGAGGCGATGAAACTCAGCGTCTTCGGCCAGCGAACGGCCACTTTGGACCCGACCGCGCTGCGGGCCGAGGACGCACTGGAAATGGCCACCCGCGAGGGGGCCCGTTACGCCGGAATCGACGCGGGAGTGCTGAGCGAGGGCAAACTCGCCGACGTCATCGTGACCGCGCTCGACCGTCCGCACGTGTGCCCGGTGCACCGGGCCGTCGCCGCCCTCGTCTACTCCGCCCGCGGGTCCGATGTGGAGCTGACGATCGTGGGCGGCGAGATCGTCTACCGCGCCGGACAGTGCGTCCGCGTCGACGAAGCGGCCGCCGCCGACGAGGCGGAACGGCACGCGGCCCGGCTGCTGGAACGCAGCGGCATGGGCGGACTGCTCACTCCCTGGGCGCGGTGATCCGCGCTCCCCCTTCCCCGCTGTGGAGGAAACCATGCGATTCCGTCCGCGCACCACCCGAGCCGAAACCCGCGACGCGGTCGACACCGTCCCCCGGTTCCGGCAGATGCTCCCCCTCGGCATCCAGCACCTGCTGGTCGCCTACTCCGGAATGGTCACCGTTCCGCTGCTGATCGGGCTCGGCGTCGGCCTGTCCACCGCGCAGATCGCCACGCTCATCACAGCGAACGTGCTGGTCAGCGGCATCGCGACGCTGCTGCAGACGCTCGGGATCGGCAACGTCGGCGTCCGGCTGCCGATCGTGATGGGCTCGACCTTCACCGGCATCACCCCGGCGATCATCGTCGGCAAGGAGGCCGGGCTGCCCGCGGTCTTCGGCGCGACGATCGTCGCCGGGCTGCTGACCTGGCTGGTCGCGCCGTGGTTCAGCAAGCTGATCCGGTTCTTCCCGCCGATCGTGACCGGGACGATCATCGCGATCATCGGGTTCTCGCTGCTGCCCTCCACCGCGACGCTGATCGCCGGGTCGAACCCGAACGCGGCCGACCACGGTTCGGCCGGACGGTTGATTCTCGGCCTGGGCATCATCGTGCTGACTGTCTGCTTGGAACGGTTCGCCCCGCCCGCGGTGCGCCGCTTCGCGATCCTGATCGCGCTGGCGGTCGGCACCCTCGTCGCGGTTCCGCTCGGCATGGCGGACTTCAGTTCGGTCGGGCAGGCGGACTGGTTCGGCGTGGTGAAGCCGTTCGAATTCGGCATGCCGACGTTCGCGTTGTCCGCCTTGCTGCCCATGATCATCGTGCAATTGGTGAACATGGTGGAATCGACCGGCGACACGCTCGCCATCGGGCAGATCGTCGGCCGCGACGTCGGTCCGCCCGAGATTTCCCGGGCCCTGCGCGCGGACGGGCTCGGCACCGCGTTCGCCGGGGTGTTCGGCTCGTTCACCGTCGTCACCTTCGGCGAGAACGTCGGGCTGGTCAGCATCACCCGCGTGATGAGCCGGTTCGTGGTCGCGACCGCGGGCGCGGTGCTGGTGCTCATGAGCCTGGTGCCGAAACTCGGCGCGGCCGTCGCGTCGCTGCCGGGACCGGTGCTCGGCGGCGTCGGCGTGGTCATGTTCGGCACCGTCGGGGCGGTCGGGCTGCGCATCATGAGCCAGGCGGACCTCAGCAACGGCCGCAATATCCTGATCGTCGCCATCTCGTTCGGCTTCGGCCTTTTGCCGGTCGGCGCGCCAGAGTTTTACCAACATCTGCCCGTTGTGGTGCAGACGGTACTGACGAGCGGCATCGCCGCCGGCGGCATCGCGGCGTTCCTGCTGAACCTCGTGCTCAACCGCCGCGAACGGGCTCCGCGCACCGGAACGGAAGCCGCGCCCGGGTATTGACCCTCGGCGGCTTCCGATGCACCATAGTCGAAACTCCTTGCAGGGAAGGAAAAACCTCGCTCATTCCATAACCCCGTAGGTGCGGCGGCAGGTTCGCGCGCGGCCGGGGGTCCTCGCCGCCGGCAGCCCGTCCGGCTCCGGCGACGCCCCGCGATCCGCCCGGCCCGGCCGTTTCCCGGCCCCGCCGGCCCAACGAGGTGAGGGAATCATGGCCAGTCACCCGTCTCCCCCGTCCCCGGTGGACGAACGTCCCCGGTTCGGTCCGCTGGTGCTGCTGGGTTTGCAGCACGTGCTCGTGATGTACGCCGGCGTCGTCGTGGTGCCGATCGTGGTCGGCGCCGGGCTCGGGCTTCCGCAGTCGCAGATCGCCGACCTGGTCAGCGTCGACCTGGTGCTCGCCGGGATCGGCACCATGCTGCAGGCGTTCGGCGTCTGGAAATTCGGCATCCGGATGCCGCTCGTCGTCGGGGCCGCGTCCAACGGCATCGTCCCGATGGTGCTGATCGGCAGCACCCAGGGGCTGTCCACAGTGTACGGCTCGCTGCTCGTGGTCGGCGTGCTCTGGGTGCTGATCGCGCCGTTGTTCAGCAAACTGCTCAAGCTGTTCCCGGAGGTCGTCACCGGAACCGTCATCACGCTGATCGGGCTGACGCTGATCCCGGTCGGGCTGAAACTCATCGCCGGTTCCACTCCGTCCGCGCACAATTACGGCGCGCCCGCGAATCTCGCGCTCGCCGGGTTCACGCTCGCGCTGATCGCGGTGTTCTACCGGGTGTTCCGCGGTCTGCTCGGCCAGTTGGCGATGCTGATCGCGCTGACCGTCGGCGCGATCGTCGGCTGGCTGACCGGACTGGGCAGTCTCGCCGGGGTCGCCGACGGTCCCGTTTTCGGATTGCTGAAACCACTGCACTACGGAGCGTTGCATTTCGACATCCCGTCGATTCTGCTGTTCCTGGTGATCGTTTTCGTGCTGATGGTCGAGGCGTCCGGACAGGGGCTCGCCGTCGGGCAGGTGGTCGGCAAGAAGGTCGGGCCGCGCGACGTCGCGAACCTGCTGCGGGTGGACGGGCTGCTCACCGCGCTCAGCGGCGTGTTCAACGGTTTCGCCTACACCACCTTCGGCCAGAACATCGGGCTCGTCGCGCTGACCAAGGTGCGCAGCCGGTACCCGGTCGCGGTCGGCGGCATGATCCTCGTCGTTTTCGGCGTGGTGCAACCGGTCGGCCGGGTGATCGCGGCGATCCCGCAGCCGGTGATCGGCGCGGCCGCGGTCGCCACGTTCGCCGCGCTCACCGTGTCCGGCATCCAGCTGCTGTCCCGAGTGGACTTCAACCAGACCGGCAACCTGGTGATCGTCATGCTGTCGCTCGGCGTGGGCCTCATCCCGGCCGGAGCGCCGGACTTCTACAAGCAGTTTCCCTTCGCCGCACAGGTTTTCCTCAAGAGCGGCGTGGCCACCGGAACCGTGCTGGCGGTGCTGCTGAATCTGCTTTTCTTCGCTGCTCGGAAACGGCGGCCAGCAGAGCCGCTCGTGCACCGAGAACCCGCCGCGAAACTTTCCCAGTCCTGAAAGGACGTCATGGGCACCGAACCGCAGCGGCCCCGGCTGATCGTCGGCATCACCGGGGCCAGCGGCCCGCACCTGGCTGTCCACCTGCTGACCGCGCTGCGCAAGCTCGGCACGGTGGAAACGCATCTGGTCATGTCGCGAGCCGCGCACCGCACCGTCGAACTGGAAACCGGGATGCCGCCCGCCGAGGTCGCCGACCTCGCCGACGTCCGCCACGCGCGCGGGGACATCGCCGCGTCGATCGCGTCCGGTTCCTTTCGCACCATGGGCATGGTCGTCGTGCCGTGCTCGATGAAAACCGTCGCCGGGATCGCGCACGGCTACAGCGACGACCTGCTCGTCCGCGCCGCCGACGTCACCCTGAAAGAACGCCGTCCGCTCGTGCTCGTCGCCAGGGAAACCCCGTTGAGCCTCGTGCACCTGCGCAATCTGGTGGCGGTGACCGAGGCGGGCGCGACCGTGCTGCCGCCGATGCCCGCCTTCTACCACCAGCCCGAGTCCATTGAGGACATCCTCGCCCACCTGACCGGCAAGGTGCTCGACCAGTTCGGCATCGAGCACGACCTGTTCGCGCGCTGGCAGGGGCCGCCCGCCTCGCAAGGAGTTTCGCGGTGAACCACCGGCAAGATCCCCACGCTTTCGTTGACCAGTACCGCCACGAGTTTCCCGACGACGTGCTCGTCCTCGACGACCCGGTCCCGGCCGACGAGGGCGTCACCGGGGTGATTTACGAACTCGCCGCGGCCGGACGGCACGAGATGGTGCTGTTCCGGAAGGTGACCGGGCTCGACGTGCCGGTGGTGAGCAACATGTTCGCTTCGCGGCAGCGGATCGCCCGCATGCTCGAAACTGGACCGTCCGGTTTGCACAGTGCCTACCAACAGCGGGCGCTCCGCGCGGTCCCGCCGCGGATGGTGGACAGCGGACCGGTGCTGGATGAGGTGACTTCTGAGGTCGACTTGGCGACCATCCCGATGCTGCGGCACTTCGCCAGCGACCGTTCCCCTTACGTCACCAGCGGGATCATCGTCGCGGAGGATCCGGACACCGGCGTCGGCAACCTCAGCTACCACCGGGCGATGCCGCATTCCCGCACCGAACTGGCGACCAGTCTCCATTCTCGCGGGGATCTGTGGCGGATGCTGCAGAAGTACGCCGAACGCGGCGAACCGATGCCGGTCGCGATGGTGCTCGGCGGGCATCCGCTGTTCATGCTGGCCGCGTCCGCGCGGGTCGGCTACGACGTGGACGAGCGCGCGGTAGCCGGCGGATTGCTTGGCGAGCCACTCGAAGTCGTGCGTACCCCACGGCATGGCATCGGCGTCCCGGCCTGGTCGGACTTCGTGCTGGAAGGCACCATCGACGCGTCCGAGCACGCGGACGAGGGCCCGTTCGGCGAATTCTCCGGCTATTCCTCGAATCGCTCGACCAACAACCTCCTGCGCGTGCACACCGTCCTGCGCCGCTCCGACGCCATGCTCATCGACGTCGTCGGCGGCAACACCGATGAGCACCTGAATCTCGCGCGCGTGCCACGGGAATCGGAAATGGCGGAGAAGCTCAAAGCACGCTTCCCGGACGTCACCGCAGTGCACTATCCGACGTCCGGCACGCACTTCCATTGCTACGTCGCGCTTCGCCAGCGACGGCCCGGTCAAGCCCGGCAGGTGATGCTCGGCCTGCTCGGCTGGGACCCGTACGTGAAGACCGTGATCGCGGTGGACGAGGACGTCGACGTCACCAGCGACAGCGACGTCCTCTGGGCGCTCGCCACGCATTTCCAGCCGCACCAGGACTTGTTCACTGTGGACGGTCTGCCCGGCTCGCCGCTCGACCCGTCCTCGGGCTCCGACGGGACGACGTCCCGGATGGGCCTGGACGCGACCCGCGGCCCGCACTTCGACGGCAACCGCATTGTCGTCTCGGAAGAAGCACGTCAGCACGCTCGCCGGATTCTCGGCGGGAACGTTTAAGGAGGGAAACACCATGGCCAAAATCCCGGTGACCGTACTGACCGGCTTTCTCGGCTCCGGCAAGACCACGCTCGTCAACCACATCCTCACCGCGAACCACGGGCACCGGATCGCGGTGATCGAGAACGAATTCGGCGAAATCCCGATCGACAACGCCCTTGTGCTCGGCGGCGACGAGAAGATCATCGAAATGAGCAACGGCTGCTGCCTGTGCTGCACCGCGCGCACCGACCTGATCGAAATCCTGCAGTCGCTGCTGCGCCGCCGCGAACGCTTCGACCGGATTCTCATCGAGACCAGCGGCATGGCCGACCCGAACCCGGTCGCGCAAACGTTCTTCGTGGACGACGAGGTGTCGTCGGCCTTCGCGCTGGACGCGATCGTGACGCTCGTCGACGCGCGGCACGTCGGCAGCCATCTCGAGGAGGGCGAGCACGACGGTGTCGGCGGCCAGGTGAGCAACCAGATCGCGTTCGCCGACCGGATCGTGCTCAACAAGATCGACCTGGTCACCGAGCCGGAGATCGAGGAACTGCGCACGCAGCTCCGCTCGGTCAACGCGACCGCGGACATCCTCACGTCCAGCTACGGCAGCGTCGACCTGGACGACATCCTCGGCATCAACGCCTTCGACCTGAACCGCACCGTCGCCGCCGACCCGGACTGGCTCGAAGACGAATCGCACCACCACGATCCGACGCTGGAATCGGTCTCGATCGAACTCGACTACCCCCTGGACCGCGCCGCGTTCGAACAGTGGCTCACCGCCCTGCTGGCCGAACGCGGCGACGACCTGTACCGGTTCAAGGGAATCCTCGCCTTCGACCGCAAGACGGTGCTGCAAGGCGTGCATCGGATCTACGAACTGACGGACGCCGGCGACTGGGGCGCGGCGCCGCCGATCAGCAAGCTCGTCCTCATCGGGCGGAACCTCGACCGCGCGGAGCTGACCGACTCGGTGTCCCGCTGCAGCCTGGCCGCGGCTGGGCGGTGAGTCAGGCGAGCGCCGCGGTCACGTCCAGCTCGACAAGCTGCCCCGTGAAGCCCAGGCACGCCACGCCGACCAGCGTGCTCGCGGTGGTGAACGCCGCTGCGATCGAGGAGTTCGTCAGCCGCTGCCACACCGCTGAAAGGGTCGGCTGATCGGAGGTGGCCACGTAGATCACCGTGCGCACGACGTCCTCCGGGCTCGCGCCAGCATGCGTCAACGCGATCTCGGTGTTGGCGACGACCTGGTCCACCTGCGCGAGGACGTCGCCGGGGACGACCTCGCCGCCGGGCGTCAGCGGACACTGGCCGGCGAGGTGCACGGTGCGGCGCGCGTCGACGGTGGTCACGTGGTGGTAGCCGGGAGTCGGATGCAAGGCGGGCGGGTTCTGCCGTTCAATGGTCACGAGGCGGATCGTCGCTCACCGCGGCGGCGGTCCGCCACGGGATTTCCGGACGGAGGGCGTATGCGCAGGACCATCGACTGGGCCGACGGGGCGATCGTGATCGTGGACCAGGTCGCGCTTCCGGGCGAGTACCGCACGCTCACGCTGCGCACGGTGACCGAATTGGTCGAAGCGATCCAACGGCTGGCGGTTCGCGGAGCACCAGCGCTCGGCGCGGCGGGCGCGCTGGGGGTCGCGCTGGCGGCTCGACAAGGCGGGGACGTGCGGGCGGAGGCGGACCGGATCGCGCACGCCCGGCCGACGGCGGTCAACCTGGCCTGGGGCGTTTCCCGGGCACTGGACCGGCTGCCGGACGGTGCCGATGCGGTGCTTGCCGAGGCGTGGGCGATGCTCGACGAGGACGAGCAGCGCAACCGCACGGCGTCGGCGCACGCGGCGGAAGTCGTGCTGGACGCGTGCCCGCGCAGGCCGCTGCGACTGCTCAGCCACTGCAATACCGGGCACTTGGCGACCGTCTCGTGGGGCACGGCGCTCGGGGTCGTCTGGCACCTGCACGCGCGCGGCCTGGTGGAGTCGGTGCTGGTGGACGAGACGCGGCCGTTGCTGCAGGGATCCCGGCTCACCGCTTGGGAACTCGAGCAGGCCGGGGTGCCCTACCGCGTGCAACCGGACGGCGCGGCGGCCGCGGCGATGGCACGCGGATGGGTGGACTGCGTGCTCGTCGGCGCGGACCGGATCGCGGCGAACGGCGACGTGGCCAACAAGATCGGCACCTACGGGCTGGCCATCGCCGCCGCGCACCACGGTGTTCCGTTCGTGGTCGTCGCCCCGACGTCCACAGTGGACAAAAGCATCGCCACCGGCGCGGACATCTCCATCGAGGAACGTGCGGCTGCCGAATTAACGGAGTTCGGCGGGGCTCAGGTCGCGCCGCACGGAGCGGCGGTCTTCAACCCGGCCTTCGATGTCACGCCGACCGCGTTGATCACCGCGGTGGTCACCGAGGACGGCGTGTTCGGCTAAGGCCGCGGGCCGACGATCTCCGCCCCGTTTCGCACAGTGATCGCCATGGCGGGACAGGAATCCGCCGCGTCCAGCATGGTTTCGTCCGGTTCCACGGTCTCGGCGATCGCCCGGGCAGTGGCGCCGTCCAGCGCGAACGTCTCCGGCATCAGCGACGCGCACATCCCGCTGCCGATGCACGTGCCCCCGTCGACCTCGACCTTCCAGGTCATCCGTCACCACCCAATCGGCATCGACCGCGGTCCGCGGACCAGCATCTGCGTCTTCCACTCAATATCCCCGGCCAGCCGCAGTCCCGGCAACTCGCGGGTCAGCGCCCGCAACGCCTCCTGCAGTTCCAGCCGCGCGAGCGGAGCGCCCAGGCAGTGGTGCACCCCGTGGCCGAAACCGAGATGGTGGTTGTCCCCGCGGTCCAGCACGAGCTGGTCCGCAGTACCGAACTGCAGCCGGTCGCGGTTGGCCGCGCCGATCGCCACGAGCACCGGTTCCCCTTGGCGCACCAGGACATCGCCGACCTCGACGTCCTCCGTCGCGTACCGGGCGAACCCGGCCCCGGCGCCGAGCGGCACGAAGCGCAGCAGCTCCTCCACCGCGGTCGGGATGAGCGACGGGTCCGCGCACAGCCGTTCCCAGTGCTCGTGCTGGTCCAGCAGCGCGTAGACGAAATTGGGAATCTGGCTGGCGGTCGTTTCGTGGCCTGCGACCAGAATCCCGACGCACAGGTCCACCAGCTCCAGCTCAGTGAGCCGATCCCGCACGTCGCGAGCCTCGATGAGCGCGGTCATCAGGTCGTCCTGCGGCTGGGCGCGGTGCTCGGCGATCAACCCGGCCATGTACGCACGCAGTTCCTCGCGGCTGCGTTCCGACTCCTCCGGCGTGAGCCGCGTGGTCGACAACGCCGCGTCGCTCCACTCGCGGAACTGCGGCCGGTCGCCCACCGGCACGCCGAGCAGCTCGCAGATCACCGCGACCGGGATCGGCAGCGCGTACAGATCGACCAGGTCAGCCGGTTGCCCGTGCTCCCGCAGCTCCTTGATCAGGTCGTCGGCCAGCCGCGCGACGCGAGGGCGCAGTTCCTCGACCCGCCGCGCGGTGAACGCCTTCGCGACGAGGGTGCGCAGCCGGGTGTGGTCGGGCGGGTCCATCGAGAGGATGCCGCCCGGACGCCGGTACTCCGACATCCGCGGTTCGTCGCTTTCCTGCGCCAGCGCGCGGGAAAACCGCCGGTCGCCGAGCACGAGCCGGGCGTCGGCGTAGCGGGTGGCAAGCCAGGCGGCCTCCCCGTGCGGCATCTGGACGCGGATCATCCCGGCGTTCTCGCGAGCGGCGGTGTAGGCCTCGTTGAGCGCGAGGCCCGCCTCCTCGTTGAACGGGTAGGCGAGCGGTTCGGTGTGCGTGGTGGTCATGCCAACGACTCCCCGGGTACCGTTGTAAGCAGGTGCTTACATGCCTACACCCGACATCGGCCGCGCGTCAATCCGCCAGGAGCTTCCGGGGACCGGGTGGCACTAGGTTCACCACGAGACCGGGTGCGGGTTTCATGGCACCGTCTTCCGGCGGTGTCCTAGCGTCATGCCATGAAGATTCCAGCCGGGCTGAGCCGCGCAGTCCTCCGGGCGCGGCGGGACACCGGCTTTCTCGCCGCGGGCGTGCTGCCGCACCTGGCGCTGGTGCCCGTATGGGCTTGGGCGGCGGTGACTGCCGCCAGGACGGAGAACTGGCTCCTCACCGGTCCCGTGTCGGCCGCCTTGGTCCTGCTCGGCACCCCCGTGCTGACGGCCGTTCAGCGGGTTCGCTACCGGGCGCTCATCGGCGTGGACGTCCCCCGGCTCACTCCCGCGCCGGAACAATGGACGTGGTCCTCGACCGCCCGGTGGCTCGCGGCGACGCGTCCGTGGCGCAAGATCGGCTACCACCTCCTGCTGGGCCCGCTGCTCGCACTGCTGGAACTGTTGGTGCTCGCGTTGGCAGCCGCGGGCTTGGCGGGTGCCCTCGCCTACGCCTGGTCCTGGGCGCTGCCAACCGAAATCCGCCGGCACGCGTTCGGCTACCTGACCCAATTACCGGCTTACACAGCGGCTGGACTCCTCCTCCTGTGCGCCCTGCCCTGGACCGCGCGGGCAGCAGCCCGGGCCGAGACGCGGCTCGCGTTGAGCCTGCTCGGGCCCAGCCGGGCGCAGCGGCTCCAGGAGCGGGTCGATCAGCTGGCCGGGAGCCGGACCGACCTGATCGAGGCCGTCGACGCGGAGCGCCGCCGGATCGAGCGCGACCTGCACGACGGCACCCAGCAACGGTTGGTGTCTCTCGCGGTCAACTTGGGTCTCGCCCTCGCGACCCGCCCGGACCTGCCGAGTGATGCCCGCGAGGTGCTCGCGAAAGCGCATCTGGAGGCGAAGGAGGCGATCTCCGAACTCGACGACCTGGTGCGGGGCCTGCACCCGGCCGTGCTCGAAGACCGAGGACTGGACGCTGCGTTGTCCGGGCTGGCGGCACGCACGCCCCTCCCGGTGCGGCTGCGGGTCGATCTGGAAGAAAGGGTGGCGCCCAACGTGGAGTCAGTCGCGTACTTCGTGATTTCCGAGGCGCTGACCAATGCGACGAAGCACGCCAACGCGATGCGGGCGGAGGTGACAGTGCGCCGGATCGGCGAGGTGCTGCGCGTGCGCGTTACCGACAATGGGCTGGGCGGTGCCGACGCCGCCACCGGGACGGGTCTGACCGGGCTGGCCAAGCGGGTCGGCTCTCTCGACGGGACCTTCCACGTCAGCAGCCCCGTCGGCGGGCCCACCACTGTCACCGCGGAGCTGCCGTGCGCGCGGTGATCGCCGAGGATTCGGTGTTGTTGCGAGTCGGCCTGATCAAGGTGCTGGAGGCGGGCGGGTTCCAGGTCGTCGCGGAAGCCGGCGACGCGGACGGACTGCTGGCTGCGATAGAAGAGCATCGGCCCGAACTCGCCTTGATCGACGTCCGGATGCCTCCCGGCTTCACCGACGAGGGGGTGCGGGCGGCGATGGAAATCCGCCGCCGCTGGCCGGGGACGCCGGTGGTGCTGCTTTCGCAGTACGTGGAGGAGCGGTACGCGGCCGACCTGCTGTCCGCGAACACCAGCGGGGTGGGTTACCTGCTCAAACAGCGGGTCGCCGATGTCGCCGACTTCGTGGCGGCGGTCCGGCGGGTGGCGGACGGGGGCACCGCCCTGGACCCGCAGGTCGTCGCCCAGCTGCTGCTGCGGCGCGACAGCGACCCGCTCGCGCGGCTGACCCCTCGCGAACGGGACGTGCTCGGGCTGATGGCCGAGGGACGCTCCAACGCCGGCATCGCGCAGGCGCTGGTGGTGAGCGAGAGCGCGGTGGCGAAGCACATCAACAACATCTTCGCCAAGCTCGACCTGCCCGTGGCCGACGCGGACCATCGCCGCGTCCTCGCCGTGCTGCGATTCCTCGGCGCGTCCCGGACCTGAGGATCGCGGGGAAGTTCCAGAGCGGGCGGAGGTGCAGCCGCGGTATTCCCACACCCGATTCCGGTGCTGGGCCGAGGAAGGAAGGGCCTTGCACGACGCCCCAACGCCGGTCACGGCACGAGCTCTTCCGCTCCGCGACCCGGCCGAGGGAAGGCCCTAGTCGCCAGGACCGCGCAGACCACCGCCAGCGGCACCTCGGCGAAGGCCGCCATCAGCATCGCCAGCTGGAAGTCCGGACCCGGGGCAGCCGTCATCGTGTCGAACCAGGCGTCGGACAGCAGCAGGGCCGAGGTCGCGGCGGCGGTCAGCCCGGCCCGGCAGTCGCCGCGTCTGAGGAGTAGTCCGGTGACGAGCAGACCGAGCGCCTCAAGGCTGTCCAGCCCGGTCCACGTCCAGGCCCAGTGCGAGGCTTGAGCAGTGGCCGGCAGTTCGGTGTGCAGGAAGACCAGCCAGGGAATCATCGCCAGCCCGAGCACGGTGAGAACCGTGGCCAGTAAGGGGAACGTCGAAGCGGCCACGGTTTTCGGACGAATCCGTGGGACACCGCACGCCATGGCACCTGACTCCCTTCGGTGCCCGCCCCTCGGGCACGAAATCAGCATGTCGTCGCGGCGTGCCTGAGGCAGTAACGCTCCTATCCGACTTGAAGGTGGCAGTAAGTACACCTTCCGGCGCGGCTGGAGCACTAGGCTCGATTCAATGACTTCCGCGTGGACGAACGAAACCGCGATCCAGCAGTGGAACTCCGGGAGCACCCGGGAATCGATGGAAGCGACCGCCGAGCGCGGGGACTTCGCCAAAGAGCATCTGCTCAACCCGGTCCTCCTGCGGCTTCTCGGCGACGTGCGCGGCCGTCGGGTGCTCGACGCGGGCTGCGGCAACGGGTATTTCAGCCGGATGCTCGCCGGACGCGGAGCCGAGGTGACCGGGGTCGAACCGGCCGAGAGCCTGATTTCGTTCGCGCGGGAGAAGGCGGGCGAGGGGATTTCCTACGTACAGGCGGATCTCGCCCGGCTGCCGGAGATGGAGCCGTTCGACGCCGTCGTCTGCAGCATGGTGCTCATGGCGATTCCCGAGTGGAAGCCCGCGATGCGCGCCTGCGTCGAGGCGCTGCGGCCGGGCGGGCTGTTCGTGTTCGCCATCGTGCATCCGGCGTTCGAGGAGTTGCTCGGCACCTGGCGGAAGTACGGCGAGTACCGCCAGACGGAGTATCTGGCCGAGTACGAGATCGCCGGACGCGACGCGTCCGACTTTCATCGGCCGCTTTCCGCTTATCTCAACGAAGTGGCCGCGCTCGGCTGCCGGGTGCGGGAGGTTGCCGAGCCGGGGTTGGATCCCGCGCTGGCGGACGGGATCGAGAGTCACGTGCGCATGCCGAACTTCCTGATCGTCGCGGCGGAAACCGGCTGCCCGTTAGTGCCATGACCGGTTCCCGAACGACCCGGCCGCGGCCGCGTTGCCGATAGCGTGGTCGCATGCTGGACTACGGCCTGGATCTGTCCGAAATCACCCGCGAAGCCGCGCTGCCCGATTTGCTCGCGGAAGGCGACGACCTCGACGCGGTGGTGTCCGCCGAACCCGACTGGTCGAGACCGACGCCGGCCGAGGGCTGGACGATCGCGCACCAGATCGCGCACCTCGCGGCAGCCGACGCGAACGTCGTCCTCGCCATCCGGGTGCCGGGGAAGTTCGCCGCGGTGCTGGGCGAAAACGCCGACGCGGTCGCGGCCGAGGGAGCCGCGCGACCGCGTGCGGAGTTGCTGGACCACTGGCGCGCCGGACGTGCCGAAGTCGCCGCGGCGCTCGGCGAAATCCCCTTGGACCAGGCGTTTCCGTGGTACGGCTCGCAGTCGACCGCGGCCCTCGGGGTGGCGCTTCGGCTGATGGAAACGTGGGCGCACGGGCAGGACATCTTCGACACTGTGCGCGTCGAGCACCGCCCGACGGACCGGCTCAAGCACATCGCCGCACTGGGCGTGGCCGGGCGCGGGCTGTCGTTCTACGCCGCTCAGCTGCCGCTGCCGACCGAGCCGATCCGGGTCGAACTGACCAGCCCCGAAGGGATCCTCTGGGGTTGGGGCCCGGACGACGCGGCACAACGGATCCGCGGCAGCGCAAGGGATTTCTGCCTCCGCATCACCCAGCGCCGCGGCTTGGACGAAACCGGGCTGGCCGCGATCGGCAAGGACGCGAAGGCGTGGCTGGAGAACGCCCGGGTGTTCCTCTAACGCCGCCGGGGCCGCAGCAACGCGACGCCCACCGACAACGCGCTCGTCGACGCGACGTGAATCGCCAGCGCCTTCCGGTTCGGTGCCCACACCCCCGTCGCCGGGCCGCCCGACCACATCGCCGCCACGAAACCGCCTGCGGCACAAGCCATTGCCCGCCACAGCGCGGGCGAGCGATCCCGCCCGGCAGCCAAACCGGTGCCCACCGCACCGAACGCGCCCGCGGTGATCAGGGCTTCGCGCGCCATGTGGTACTGCACGTGCCCTTCGCCGTGGCGGACCTCCGGTGCGCGGTAGCTCGGATCGGTGATGTGCGTGACCGTCTGCCACACCGACGGCGCGGCGGCGGCCAAGCCCGCGACGACGGCCGCCGCGCCAAGGGTTTCCCGCTTCATTGCTCGTCCTTTCCTTTGAGGTGGTGCGAAACCCGCCGCAGCGCGTCGTTCACCACGTCGATGGTTTCCGGGTCGAGAGCCTTCGCGATTTCGCGTTCGATCTCCGTCTTGAGCTCGAACGACGCGAGCGCCTGCCGTTTGCCCTCCTCGGTGAGGGACACCAGCACCGAACGCCGGTCACCCGGGTCCTTGTCGCGACGGACCCAGCCGCGCGCCTCCAGGCGGGTGATCCGGTGCGTGACCGAACCCGAGGTCAGCTCGACCGCGGCCATCACCTGCCCGGGCGTCAGCCGGTGCCCGGGCGCGCGCTTGAGCGCGGCGAGCATCTCCAGCTCCCACAGTTCGATCCCGTGCGCGGACAGTTCGCGGCGCATGGCCAGTTCCAGCTGGTGCGCGACGCGGCGCAGCCGGTAGGACAGCGACTTCGCGGCCAGCACGCCCTCGTCGCCGCCCCCGCGCCGGACAGCGTCCACCAGATCGTCGACCGCGTCCCGCGGCGCTGTGTTCACCGGCTCGGACCTTTCTCTCGACATCAAGACAGTGGGAGAATACCTTGACGTCAAGAGAGTTCGCCACAAGAACTTCGACAAAGGGGGAATAATGGACATCGAGGTCGCAGTGATCGGCGCCGGACCGGTGGGGATGGCGGCGGCTGCGTTCCTGCACCGAGCGGGGGTCGCGGTCCGGGTCTTCGAGGCGGATCCGACCCGCGCTGGGCAGTCGCGGGCGACGACGATCCACCCGCGCACCCTCGAGCTTTTCGACGCGATCCCGGACGAACCGGGTTCGCTGGCCGCGCGCATGGTCGCCGCCGGAAACCCCGTGCCCGCGGCGCATTTCGCGACTCTGCCGAACCGGCTGGACTACCGCGGGCTCGACACCTCGTTCCCGTTCGTCCTTCTGCTGCCGCAGCCGGAAACCGAGCGGCTGCTCGCCGAACACCTCGCCGGGCAGGGCGTCGTGATCGAGCCCGGGTGGAAACTCGCCGGCCTGACGCAGGACGAGCAGGGCGTCACCATCGTCTCGGAAACCGGCGACACCCGGCGCGCCGGTTACGTCATCGGCGCGGACGGCGCGCACAGCGCGACCCGGCACGCGCTCGACCTCGCTTTCCCCGGAACACCCGCGTCCACCATGGGGTTCCTCGCCGACGTCAAGCTGGAACGCCCGCCGGCCCATCCGCACAACTGGGACTACGAACGCGGTTCGTACAGCGCGTTTCCGCTGCCCGGCGGCATTTACCGGATCTTCGGCCACGAACCCGGCGACACCGGCCTCACCCCGGAGGAAGCCGCGCGCCGCCAGACTCAGATCCCCGACGAAGCCGAACTGCGTGCGACGCTCAAGCGGCTCGCCGACGACGATTTCGGCATCACCGAGGTGCTGTGGGCGTCGCGAACCGGAGACGCCACGCGCCACGCCGAGCAGTACCGCGTCGGCCGGGTGTTCCTCGCGGGCGACGCCGCGCACGTCCACCTGCCAGCGGGCGGGCAGGGGCTCAACGTCGGCGTGCAGGACGCGGCGAACCTCGCGTGGAAACTCGCCGCGGAGGTACAGGGGCGCGCGCCGCGGCGGATCATCGACGGCCCGCAGTCCTACGACGCCGAACGCCGCCCCATCGCGGCCCTGCTCGCGGCGAACACCCTCGCCCAGGCGGCGCTCATGGTCACCTTCACTCCGGGCGGAAAAGCGTTGCGGGACTTGATGTCCGACCTCATCGGCCGCGACGGCGACACCGCGGACGAACTGCGCGGCTGGCTGTCCGGACTGGACGTTTCCTACGCCGAGGACGGCAGCCTCGTCGGCCGTCGCGTACCCAACCTTCCGCTCGCCGACGGCCGCACCCTCCATCGCGCGCTGCGGCCGGACCGGTTCACGCTCGTGACTTTCGGTTCCGCCGTTGCCGAGGGCGAGAATGTCGTTCGCTCAACCCGCGACTGGCACGACTTGGCCGCCGTCCTCGTCCGCCCGGACGGTTACGCCGCCGAAGTGTGGGCAGCGGGCGAAGAAATCACCACCGACCGGACGGAGCACTGAATGGGAGCCGACACCGCACGCGGCCGTTTCGGCATTCTCGCGATCCTCTGCTCCAGCATCCTGGTCGTCGCGATGGACAACACCATCGTCAACGTCGCGCTTCCGGTCATCCGCACCGACCTCGGCGCGTCGATCAACGGTCTGCAATGGACGATCGACTCCTACACCCTCGTGATCGCCTGCTTTCTCATGCTCGCCGGGGCCACCGGGGACCGGTTGGGGCGCAAGCGAACCTTCCAGGCCGGGTTGGTCCTTTTCGGACTCGGCTCGCTGCTGTGCAGCGTGGCCCCGTCGATCGGCTGGCTGGTCGCCGCGCGCGTCGTGCAGGCGCTGGGCGGCGCGATGCTGAACCCGGTCGCGATGTCGATCATCACGAACGTCTTCGCCGACCCCGGCGAGCGGGCGCGCGCGATCGGGGTGTGGGGGTCGATCGTCGGGATCTCGCTGGGCGTCGGACCGGTGCTCGGCGGCGTGCTGACCGAGAGCATCGGCTGGCGGGCGATTTTCTGGGTCAACGTGCCGGTGGTCGTCGCGGCGCTCGTGCTGACCGCGCGCTACGTGCCGGAATCGCGGGCCCCGCACCCGCGCCGGCCGGATCCGGTGGGACAGGTGCTGGTCGTGGTCCTGCTCGGTTCGGTGGTGACCGCGGCGATCGAAGGCCAGCGGCTCGGCTGGGGCTCACCAGCGATCCTCGGCATGGCCGGGCTCGGCGTACTCGCCTTGTTCGCGCTGATCCGCTGGGAACTCCGCCGCCGGGAACCGCTGGTCCAGCTGCGGTTCTTTCGGAGCGCGCCGTTCTCGTCGGCCACGATCAGCGCGGTCTGCGGGCTCGCCGCGTTCGGCACGTTCCTGTTCCTGTCGCCGCTGTACCTCCAGGACGTGCGCGGGCTTTCGGCGCTGCAATCCGGTCTGATGCTGCTGCCGACCGCCGTGGCCGTGACGATCGCCGCGCCGCTGTCCGGCCGCCTGGTCGCCACGCGCGGCGCGCGGATTCCGCTGCTGACCGCGGGGATCTCGATGACCGTCGTCGCCGTCTTGCTCACCACCGCGTCCGCGACGACGCCGCTGTGGGTCCTCGCGATCGCGTACGGCGTGTTCGGCCTCGGCTTCGGGCTGCTGAACCCGCCCATCACCAACGCCGCGGTCAGCGGCATGCCCCGGTCCCAGGCCGGGGTCGCCGCCGCGGTCGCGTCCACCTCCCGGCAGGTCGGGCAGACCCTCGGCGTCGCCGTCGCAGGCACCATCCTCGCCGCCGCGGCCACCCCGCTCACCGGGTACGCCACGGCGTGGTGGGCGGTCGCGGGCGGGACCACGCTGATCATCGCGCTCGCCGTCCTCGCCACCACGGCCTGGGCGCGAGCAGGAGCGGAACGGGTCGCCCGCCGTTTCGCCGACGAGCCGCTCGCCGAACCGGTCTAACCGGGAATGGTGAATCGGGCAGAGGTGTGGTCCTTCCGTCGCCTATCCCGATCAACGGCCCCATGCCGGTGCGGGCGTCTCCAGAGTGGAAGATGCCCGCACCGCCGGAGGAAAGGCGCCATCCGCATGCCCACCCCGTCCGAGACCCCGGCCCTTCCGACCGACCGCCCGGCCGGCTGCCCGTTCGACCCGCCCGCCGAGTACGCCGCGTTGCGGGAGACCTCGCCGGTGTCGCGGATCCGCTGCCCGGCCGGGTTCGAGACCTGGCTGGTCATCCGCTACGACGACGTCCGCGCCGTGCTCGCCGACCCGGCGCTCAGCTCGCGCGGAGCCTCGTCGGCGCACGTCAAAGCCGATCTGGACCCGTACGACGAGGTCGACCCGGGTTCGATCATCCAGCTCGACGGCGCGGAGCATTCCCGGCTGCGCAAGATGGTCGTCGCGGAGTTCACCGTGCGGCGGGTGGAGCGGCTGCGCGAGTACGTCCGCGAGCAGGTCGAGCGGCACCTCGACGCGATGCTCGCCAAGCCCGGCCGCGCCGACCTGGTCCAGGACTTCGCGCTGCCGATCCCGTCGCTGGCGATCTGCGAACTGCTCGGCGTCCCGTACGCCGACCGCGAGCTGTTCCAGCGCCAGAGCAGCCTGCTGGTCAGCACCGACCAGGACGCGGGCACCACCGACCAGGCGTTCCACGAACTGGCCGGTTACCTCGGCGCGCTGTTCGCCGGCAAGCAACAGGACCCGCAGGAGGACCTGTTCAGCAAGCTCATCGTCCGCGCCGAGGCGTCCGGGGAAGCGCTCGACCTGGACGAGCTGATCATGCTCGGCCTCAGCCTCCTCGTGGCCGGGCACGAAACCACCGCCAACATGATCGCGCTCAGCGCGCTCGTGCTGATGGAACACCCGGAGCAGCGCGCGCAGGCCCTCGCCGACCCGCCGCGCGCGGTCGAGGAACTGCTGCGCTACCTGTCGGTCGTGCAGTTCGGCGTGCTGCGGTACGCCACCGAGGAGGTCAAGGTCGGCGACCAGACGATCGCCGCGGGCGACTGGCTGATCGCCGCGCTCAACTCGGCCAACCGCGACGAGGACCGGTACCCGAACGCCGACCGGCTGGACTTCACCCGCGAATCGCCGCGCACACATGTCGCCTTCGGGTTCGGCGCGCACCAGTGCATCGGACAGCAACTCGCCCGGGTCGAAATGCAGGAAGCACTGACCGCGTTGTTCCGCCGCGTGCCCGACCTGCGACTCGCCGTGCCGAAGGAAGCTTTGGCATACAAGCACAACACGCTCGTCTACGGCCCCGAGGAGCTGCCTGTCGCCTGGTCCGCGTAGTTCGTCCGGCCGATCCGCGGCCACTCGGGTTAACCTCGTCGCGCACACCAGCGCACACCAGGGGGAACCGATGGCCGCGGACCAGCCTTCGCGCAAACGCGACGCGACGGCGACCAAGGCCGCGCTGCTGGACGCCGCGGCCGAACTGTTCGCCGACCGCGGCTTCGACCGCACGACGGTGCGCGACATCGCGCACCGCGCGGGCGTCAACCAGGCGTTGCTGTTCCGGTACTTCGGCAGCAAGGACGCGTTGTTCGAGCACGTGATGGCGCGCGGCGGCCTGGCCCAGGTCGAGACGACCCCGCCCGAACGGCTGTTCACCGCGGCCCTGCGGAGCCTGCTCGAACGCGACGACTCGGCGTCCCGTTCGATCGAGACCTACCTGCGGTCCTCCGGCACCGACCGCGCCGACGAGGCGCTGCGCGCGCAGCTCGACGCCGAGTACACCCGCGCGCTGTCCGGGCTCACCGACGCGCCGGACGCCGAACTGCGCGCCGACCTCGCGATGGCCTGGCTGCTCGGCATCGGGCTGGTCCGCTCGATCACCCGCAAGGACCCGCTCGCCACTGCGCCCGCCCACGAGATCGAGCGGCTCATCGGCCCGGCCGTGCGCACCCTGCTCGAACGCAGCAAGTAATTCGCTATAGCGGCGGAAGGCGCGCCGATACCGTCGGCGTATGTTCCCGTCCGCCACCGAGCCCGACCAGCTGACCCGCGAAGCCCTCCTGCCCGCGGTACGCGACCTGCTCCGGACGCTCGGCGAGCCCGGCGAACCCGTGCCCTTCGAGGACGGTTCCCTGCCGGTGTACGCCGTCGGCGACCAGCTCGTTCTGAAGCTCTATCCGCCGGTGCACCTGGACGAGCTGACCACCGAGCGCACCATGCTGGAAGTCCTGCACGGCAAGCTCCCCGTCCCGACCCCGGGCGTCGTGCACGCCGGACTCCGCGACGGCTGGGGTTACGTCGTGATGGAACGGCTGCGCGGGCGCCCGCTCAAGCAGGTGTGGCCCGAACTGTCCACAGCGGACAAACTCGCGCTCGCCCCGAAGATCGGTGAGGCGCTGTCCGCCTTGCACTCCGTGAACGACCCGGCGTTGTCCGTGCTCGCTCCCCCGGACTGGGCCGCGTTCCTTGCCGGGCAACGCGAAAAACTGGTCGACCACCACCGCGAGACCACATTGGACGAACACTGGCTGGCCCAGCTCCCGGACTTCGTCGACGCGGTCGACCTGGGCACGCCGGAAACCGTGCCGTTGCACACCGAAGTCATGCGCGACCATCTGATGGTCACCCGCGAAGGGGATGGCTGGCGGCTGTCCGGCCTGTTCGATTTCGAACCCGCGATGCGCGGCGCGCCGGAATACGAGTTCGCGGCGGTCGGCTTGTTCGTTTCGAGCGGCGACTCGGCATTTCTGCGGAGTCTTCTGCTCGCTTACGGTTACCATCCGGCAGAGCTCGGCCCGGACTTCTCCCGCCGTTGCCTCGCCTACACGCTTCTGCACGTGTACAGCGACTTTCGCTGGTACCTCGACGTGCTCCCGGCGCCGCGAGAACCTACTTTCGTCTCCCTCGCCGACGCATGGTGGGGCGTATGAGGGGTACCCCCGGACTA
This sequence comes from Amycolatopsis sp. Poz14, assembly GCF_006704225.1. Taxonomy (NCBI): domain Bacteria; kingdom Bacillati; phylum Actinomycetota; class Actinomycetes; order Pseudonocardiales; family Pseudonocardiaceae; genus Amycolatopsis; species Amycolatopsis sp. Poz14. The sequence goes on along the minus strand of NZ_JACLHD010000001.1, from coordinate 3,388,900 downwards.
CCCCGCGACATACCCCCGTAAAAAGGAGTGAAATACGCGACAACCCGGCAATCGCGACGGACACTGGAACCGTTCCCGGGGTACACCAGGGGCCGGGACAGAAGGAGGAACCGCCGTGACTGCCGAGTTGAACCATCGGGAGCGGGCAACCCTGCGTGCCGTCGCCGAGGGGCACGCGGAAATCAGCTGCAGCTGTGAACCGGACCTGTTCGTCGACGGGCTGAGCCTCTGCGACCAGGGCACGGTCCGCGACCTCGTCCGCAAGGGCCTGATCGAACCCGCCGAGGACGGAGCGTGCGGCGCGCGGGTGCGCGCGGTGCTCACCGAGGCCGGGGCGCGGGCGCTGGACGGAAAGCCCGTCGCGGCTTGATCTTCGGGGCCTGAGCCGGGGACTACCCGCGCACCCACTCCTCCCCCAGCTCGGCCGCGACAGCCTCGCCGCCGGTGAGGTCGGCGAGCCAGCCGCTGAACCGGTCTTCCTCGCCGGGAGCGAGCCCGACCTCGAAGTGCGCCGCCGCTTCGAAGCGTGTCCCGTGCAGCACGTACGGCGACGCGCGGAGATCGTTTTCGAAGCGGCCCGCCCGCGTGTAGTCCATCGTTACGTCGAACAGCCGCAATCGCCGGTACTCCACCAGGCCTACCGCGTCGAGCGCGTCCGACACCGCTTGCCCGTACGCGCGGATCAACCCGCCCGCGCCGAGCAGCACTCCGCCGAAATGCCGCGACACCACCGCGACCGTGTCGGTGACTTCGCGGCGGCGCAACACCTCCAGCATCGGCACCCCGGCCGTCCCGGCTGGCTCGCCGTCGTCGCTCGAACGCTGAGTACGGCCGTCCGGGCCGAGGACGAACGCGTGACAGTGGTGCCGCGCCGCGGGCTCCGCGCGCCGGCGGGCCGAAATGATCTCCCGCGCGGCCGCTTCGTCGCCCACCGGAGCGAGCGCGCACAGGAACCGTGAACGCCGTATTTCGATCTCGTGCAGCCCGGCCACTGCCACGGACAGATAACGATCAGTCATCGGCGCTCCCCGTCATGACCCCCAGTCAACCAGCACCGAACGCGGGGTTGACACCCGGCAGGCAGACAGGTTTACGCAGGTCAGCGGCTTCGCTGACCGCGTGGCGGGAGAGACGGCCCGACATATGGGAGTACCCCGGAGGGCGTCAACGTATGCGTGGCCTTTCCCACGAGAGCGCGATGACGTATGTCGATCACAGCGAATTCACACTATCGTCATAAGACCCGGCGAACCCGGGAGTCACCACCACGCGCCCCGGCTGGCCCCCACCACACAGGCTGACCGACCCCGGCGCGTGTGCCTGTACAGCGACGTGCAGAACTTTTTCCGCCGCCCATCGCCGTGCGGTGACAAACCATCCGGCACCCGGCCCGGTCGTCGACCGGCCGCGGTCAGCCACGCATCGCGACGCAGTGCCGCGCCTCGCGACAGCGGAGGCACCGGATGGTTTCCCTTCTCGACTGACCATCGCGGTTTCGGACCACTTCGTTAACCGGTTCAGTGATGAACCCCCTTTCGGAGTGAAAGAACCCGCGCCAACGCCTTGGGAGGCGGCCAGCCGTGACCCACCGTTCGAGCACCCCGGCCACCGACGGCCTGTACGACCCCGCCTACGAGCACGATGCCTGCGGGGTGGCGTTCGTCGCGGACCTGACCGGTCGCCGAGACCATCAGATCGTGGCGAAAGCCCTTGTCGCGCTGAAAAATCTGGAACATCGCGGGGCACGCGGGGCGGAACCGGACACCGGGGACGGCGCGGGCCTGCTCATCCAGGTGCCGGACGCGTTCTACCGCGAGGTCGCCGGGTTCGAGCTGCCGGCCGAAGGCAGCTACGCCGTCGGCACCGCGTTCCTGCCGCAGGACGAAAAGCGCCGCGGCCGCGCCATGACCACCATCGAGCGGATCGCCGCCGAGGAGGACATGCGCGTGGTGGGCTGGCGCGAACCGCCGGTCGACACCGCGCACTGCGGCCCGACCGCCGCGCAGACCATGCCGCACTTCACCCAGCTGTTCCTGGCCGGGCACAAGGACAACCTCGACGGCCTCGCCCTCGAGCGCGCCGCCTTCTGCGTGCGCAAGCGCGCCGAGCACGAGCTGGTCGAGGACGACGTTTACTTCCCGTCGCTGTCCTCGCGCACGATCGTCTACAAGGGAATGCTGACCGAGCCGCAGGTCGAGAAGTTCTTCCTCGACCTCACCGACGAGCGCGTGACGAGCGCCATCGGCCTGGTGCACTCCCGCTTCTCCACCAACACTTTCCCGTCGTGGCCGCTCGCGCACCCGTACCGCTACGTGGCGCACAACGGCGAGATCAACACGCTCAAGGGCAACCGCAACTGGATGGACGCCCGCGAGGCGCTCCTCGAGACCGACCTGATCCCGGGCGACCTCAAGCGGATCTACCCGGTCATCACGCGCGGCGCGAGCGACTCGGCCTCCTTCGACGAGGTGCTGGAGCTGCTCCACCTCGGCGGCCGGTCGCTGCCGCATTCGGTGCTGATGATGATCCCGGAGGCCTGGGAGAACCATCAGGAAATGGACCCCGCGCGCCGCGCCTTCTACGAGTTCCACTCCACGCTCATGGAGCCGTGGGACGGGCCGGCGCTGGTGGCGTTCACCGACGGCGCGCAGATCGGCGCGGTGCTGGACCGCAACGGCCTGCGCCCGGGCCGCTACTGGGTCACCGACGACGGGCTCGTGGTGCTCGCCAGCGAGGTCGGCGTGCTGGAGCTGGACCAGGCGAAGATCGTTCGCAAGGGACGGCTGGAGCCGGGCCGGATGTTCCTCGTGGACACCGTCGCGGGCCGGATCGTCGAGGACGAGGAGATCAAGGGCCAGCTCGCTTCCGAGCACCCGTACGACGAATGGGTCGACGCCGGGCTGCTGCGCCTGGAGCAGCTGCCCGAACGCGACCGCGAGGTCCCGCTGCACGCCGCGCTCGTGCGCCGCCAGCAGGCGTTCGGCTACACCGAGGAAGAGCTGGAAACCATCCTCGAGCCGATGGCCCGCACCGGCGCGGAGCCGATCGGGTCGATGGGCAACGATTCGCCCCTGGCGTCCCTTTCGTCCGGTTCGCGCCCGTTGTTCGACTACTTCATCCAGCTTTTCGCCCAGGTGACCAACCCGCCGCTGGACGCGATCCGCGAGGAGCTGGTGACCGCGCTCGGCACGCAGATCGGCGCGGAGCCGAACCTGCTGGCCGCGGACGCGTCGTCCTGCCGCCGGATCGTGCTGCCGTTCCCGGTGCTGGACAACGACCAGCTCGCGAAGCTGGTGCACGTCAACGACGACGGCGACCTTCCGGAGTTCCAGGCGGTCACCGTCATGGGCCGGTACAAGGTCAACGGCGGCGGGGACGCCCTGGTGCAGCGGCTCGACGAGATCCGCGCCGAGGTGTCCGAGGCGATCGAGGACGGCGCGCGGCTGATCGTGCTGTCCGACCGCGGGGTCGACGCCGACCACGCGCCGATCCCGTCGCTGCTGCTCACCGGCGCGGTGCACCACCACCTGGTGCGGGAGAAGACGCGCACGCAGGTCGGCCTCATCGTCGAGGCTGGCGACGCGCGCGAGGTGCACCACATCGCGCTGCTCGTCGGTTACGGCGTGGCCGCGGTGAACCCGTACCTGGCGATGGCGACGGTCGAGGAGATGGCGCACCGGGGCCTGATCCCGGGCGTGACTCCCAAGCAGGCCACCACGAACCTGATCAAGGCGCTCGGCAAGGGTGTCCGCAAGACCATGTCCAAGATGGGCGTGTCGACGGTGGCCTCCTACACCGGCGCGCAGATCTTCGAGGCGGTCGGCCTCGGCGCCGAGGTGATCGACACCTGTTTCACCGGAACCACTTCCCGGCTTGGCGGCGTCGGCTTCGACACGCTCGCCGAGGAGGTTTCGCAGCGGCACGTGCGGGCTTTCCCGGTCGACGGCGTCCGGGCGAGCCACCGCGAGCTGGAAACCGGCGCGGACTACCAGTGGCGGCGCGAAGGCGAGCCGCACCTGTTCAACCCGCAGACGGTGTTCAAGCTGCAGCACTCCACACGGTCCGGGAAGTACGACATCTTCAAGGAGTACACGAAGGCGGTCAACGACCAGGCCGAGAAGCTGCTGACGCTGCGCGGGCTGTTCGACTTCAAGTTCGGCGACCGCACGCCGGTGCCGATCGAGGAGGTCGAGCCGGTTTCGGAGATCGTGAAGCGGTTCGCCACCGGGGCCATCTCGTACGGCTCGATCTCGATGGAAATGCACCAGACGCTGGCGATCGCGATGAACCGCCTCGGCGGCAAGTCGAACACCGGCGAGGGCGGCGAGGACCCGGAACGGCTGTACGACCCGGAGCGCCGCAGCGCGGTCAAGCAGGTCGCGAGCGGCCGGTTCGGCGTCACCAGCGAGTACCTGGTGAACTCCGACGACATCCAGATCAAGATGGCGCAGGGCGCGAAGCCCGGCGAGGGCGGGCAGCTGCCCGGCGGCAAGGTGTACCCGTGGATCGCGAAGACGCGGCACTCCACGCCGGGCGTCGGGCTGATTTCCCCGCCGCCGCACCACGACATCTATTCCATTGAGGACCTGGCTCAGCTGATCCACGACCTCAAGAACGCCAACCCGGACGCGCGCATCCACGTGAAGCTGGTGTCCGAGGTCGGCGTCGGCACGGTCGCGGCGGGCGTGTCCAAGGCGCACGCGGACGTCGTGCTGATCTCGGGCCACGACGGCGGCACCGGCGCCTCGCCGCTGTCCTCGATCAAGCACGCGGGCGGACCGTGGGAGCTGGGCCTGGCCGAAACGCAGCAGACGCTGCTGGCCAACCGGCTGCGCGACCGGATCGTGGTGCAGACCGACGGCCAGCTCAAGACCGGCCGCGACGTCATGATCGCGATGCTGCTCGGCGCCGAGGAGTTCGGTTTCGCGACCGCGCCGCTGGTGGTGTCGGGCTGCATCATGATGCGCGTCTGTCACCTCGACACCTGTCCGGTGGGCGTCGCGACGCAGAACCCGAAGCTGCGCGAGAAGTTCAGCGGCAAGGCGGAGTACGTGGTGAACTTCTTCGAGTTCATCGCCCAGGAGGTCCGGGAGTACCTGGCGGAGCTGGGTTTCCGGTCCGTCGAGGAGGCCGTGGGCCACGCCGAGCTGCTCGACAAGCGCAAGGCGGTCGACCACTGGAAGGCCGCCGGGCTCGACCTGTCGCCGATCTTCCACGTGCCCGAGCTGCCGCCGCGCGCGGTGCGGCACCAGACCGTCAAGCAGGACCACGGGCTGGACAAGGCGCTCGACAACACGCTGATCCAGCTCGCCGAGGGCGCGCTGGCGGCGGGCGACAAGGTGCGGCTGGAACTGCCGGTGCGCAACGTGAACCGCACCGTCGGCACCATGCTCGGGTCCGAGCTGACCAAGAAGTGGGGCGGCGAGGGCCTTCCCGACGACACCATCGACGTCACCTTCACCGGCACCGCGGGCCAGTCGTTCGGCGCGTTCGTGCCGAAGGGCATCACGCTGCGGCTCTACGGCGACGGCAACGACTACGTCGGCAAGGGCCTCTCCGGCGGGCGGATCGTCGTGCGGCCGCCGAAGGAATCGCCGATCGTCGCGGAAGACCACATCATCGCGGGCAACGTGATCGCGTACGGGGCCACGAGCGGCGAGATCTTCATCCGCGGCCAGGTCGGCGAGCGGTTCTGCGTGCGCAACTCGGGCGCACTGGCGGTCGTCGAGGGCGTGGGCGACCACGGCGGCGAGTACATGACCGGCGGCCGGATGGTCGTGCTGGGCAAGGTCGGCCGCAACTTCGCGGCAGGCATGTCCGGCGGCGTCGCGTACGTGCTGGACCTGCCGGCGCACCGGGTCAACCCGGAGATGGTCGACATCGACCCGCTGGACACCGCGGACGTGGACTTCCTCCGCGAAACCATCGAAAAGCACTACAACGAAACGGAATCCGCCGTCGCGCGGGCCTTGCTGGCGGACTGGGACAGTGCGGTCGACCGGTTCGGCAAGGTCATGCCGAAGGACTACAAGCGCGTGCTCGCCGCTCAGGTGGCAGCCGAACGCGACGGGCGGGACGTGAACGAGGCGATCATGGAGGCAGCTCATGGCTGATAATCGCGAAGCCAGTTATGAGTGCCGACTGGGTGCGGGTATCCCGCAGAACACGGAGGCCGCACATGGCTGACCCCAAGGGCTTTCTGACCACCACGCGCGAGGAACCGAAGCGGCGTCCGGTGGACCTGCGGCTGATGGACTGGCGCGAGGTCTACGAGGACTTCGCGACGACCAAGCTGGAGAAGCAGGCCGGGCGCTGCATGGACTGCGGGATCCCGTTCTGTCACCAGGGCTGTCCGCTCGGGAACCTGATCCCGGAGTGGAACACGCTGGTGTGGCGGGAGGACTGGCAGCAGGCGGCGGACCGGCTGCACGCCACGAACAACTTCCCGGAGTTCACCGGCACGCTGTGCCCGGCGCCGTGCGAAACCGCGTGCGTGCTCGGCATCAACGACGACCCGGTGTCGATCAAGCGGGTCGAGATCTCGATCATCGACCGGGCCTTCGAGGAAGGCTGGGTCACGCCGCAGGTCCCGGTCGCCAAGACGGGCAAGAAGGTCGCCGTCGTCGGGTCCGGTCCGTCCGGGCTGGCCGCGGCGCAGCAGCTGACCCGCGCGGGCCACACCGTCGTGGTCTACGAGCGCGCGGACAAGATCGGCGGGCTGCTGCGGTACGGCATCCCCGAGTTCAAGATGGAGAAGTTCCGCCTCGACCGCCGCCTCGACCAGATGCGGACCGAGGGCACGGAATTCCGGACGTCGGTGAACGTCGGCGTGGACGTCACCGTCGAGGAGCTTCGGGAGAACCACGACGCGGTGGTCCTGGCGGGCGGCGCGACGGCGTGGCGCGACCTGCCGATCGAGGGCCGTTCGGCCGAGGGCATCCACCAGGCGATGGAGTTCCTGCCGCCGGCCAACCGGGTCGCGGCGGGCGAGCTCGAGGAGTCGCCGTACTCGGCCAAGGGCCTCGACGTGGTGGTCATCGGCGGCGGCGACACCGGCGCGGACTGCGTCGGCACGTCGCACCGGCAGGGCGCGAAGTCGGTGACCCAGCTGGAAATCATGCCGAAGCCGCCGGAGTCGCGTTCCGATGCGCACCCGTGGCCGACGTACCCGATGATCTACCGCGTCACGTCCGCCCACGAGGAGGGCGGCGAGCGGCTGTACTCGGTCAACACGCAGGAGTTCCTGGCCGACGAGAACGGCCGGGTGCGTGCGCTGAAGCTGGTCGAGGTGCGCAACGAGGGCGGCAAGTTCATCCCGGTCGAGGGCACCGAGACCGAGTTGCCCGCGCAGCTGGTGCTGCTGGCGATGGGCTTCCTCGGCCCGCAGCGCGAGGGCCTGCTGACCGACTTGGGCGTGGAGCTGGACCAGCGCGGCAACGTCGTGCGGGACAAGGACTTCAAGACCACTGTGGACAACGTGTTCGTGGCGGGCGACATGGGCCGCGGGCAGTCGCTGATCGTGTGGGCGATCGCGGAGGGCCGCTCGTGCGCGGCCGGCGTGGACGCCTTCCTGACCGGCCGGGGCGTGCTCCCGGCCCCGATCGCGCCGACGGACCGGCCGATCTCCTGAGGACTCGGAGCAAGGCGCGTCAACGTCGCCGCGCCTGCTCCGTTCAGACTCGGGGCCAAGCGCGGCAGCGTCGCCGCGCTGAGCCCCATTCAGTTTCGGGGTTGACGCGTCACTGCCGCCGCGCTGGCCCCGGCTGTCGGACGGGTGCGACAACGGCGTCGCACCCGTCCTTTTTAATGCGCGGCCCCGTCGTCGTACGCGACCTCGCCGCCCACGACCGTTGCGCCGACGGTGATCTCGCCGATCTTCGCTGGGGCGACCGTCAGCAGATCGTCGCTCAACACCGTGAAGTCAGCCAGCTTCCCCCGGCTCAACGTGCCCTTGACCTTCTCCTCATGCACCGCATACGCCGAACCCACCGTGTATGCCCGCAACGCTTCTTCGGCCGTCACCGCTTCCTCCAGCCCGATCGGCTGCCCAGCCGCAGTCCGGCGGTTGACCATGTCGTGGATGCTCAGCAACGGCGACGCCGCGACCACCGGAGCGTCCGTGCTGCCCGGCAGAACCACACCGGCGTCCAGGAAACTCCGCATCCGATACGCCAGCCGACTGCGTCCCGGGCCGAGCGCGGCGAGCAGTCCGTCACCGATCTCGGACAGGAACCGGCCCTGTGGCACGGGAATCACGCCCAGCTCCGCGATCCGCGCGACAGCGGCATCGTCGGCGACCGCGCAGTGTTCGATGCGGTGCCGGACGTCCTCGCGCGGATACTTCTGCTGAGCTTCCTCATACGCGTCCAGGACCGCTCCGAGAGCCGCGTCGCCGATTGCGTGCGTGGCGATCTGCCAGTGGCATCGGTGCGCTTCGAGGATGTAGCGGCGCAGTTCGTCCGGTTCGAACAGCATCAGCCCCTGGTTGCCGGGGGCGTCCTCGTAGTCGCAGCACATCGCGGCGGACCGGCCGATCAGCGAGCCGTCGGAGAGGATTTTGACCGGGCCGATGCGCAGCCGGTCGTCGCCGGCGCCGGTGCGCACGCCGAGGTCGAGCCCGAACCACTCGCCGCCGGGTTCGAACGGGCCGCAGTCGCGCAGGGCGGTGATGTAGGGCATCACCGTCATCCGCACGCCCAGCAGCCCGCGTTCGCGGGTGCGCTGGAAGGAATCGAAGTCGGCGCGGCCGTGGCCGATGCCGTCGACGGTGCCGATGCCAGGCTCGGTGACGCTGGTCAGGCCGTCCTTGAGCGCGGCGTGCGCACCCGCGGCGATGTTGGCGATGACCTCTTCGGTCGCTTCGGGACGCAGCAGGCGGTCGACCAGGACGGTCGCGCGTTCCTGCAACAACCCGGTGGCGCGGCCGTCTTCGTCGCGCACCACAGTGCCGCCGGGAACGTCCGGCACACCCAGCCGGTCCGGATATCCGGCCAGCGCAAAGGCTTCGGTGCTCGCCACGGCCATGTGCCGCGACGTGTGCGTGAGCCAGACCGGCCGTCCTCCGGCGGCGCGGTGCAGGGCTTCGGCGGTGGGGTGCGCGCCGATCTTGTTCTGGTCGTAGCCCGCGCCGGTCACCCACGCGTCGGCGGGCAGCGTCGCGGCTCGCTCCGCCACGGCCTGGTAGAGCGCGTCGAGCGTCGGCGCGGCTTCGGCGGAGACGTCCAGCCCGCGGATCAGCTTGCCGCGCATGCTCAAGTGCTGGTGCGCGTCGTTGAGGCCGGGGACGACCGGCGCGCCGCCGAGGTCGACCACCGTGTCCGCGGCGAGACCGCGGACCTCGTCGTCGAATCCGACGATCCGGCCGCCGATCACGCCGAGCGCGGTCGCTTGTGGACGGTCCCGGTCCAGCGTGGTGAAACGTCCATTGTGGAATAACGCATCGAGACGCACTGAGTTCATCCTTGTCGGGTCAGGGTTTTCGCGGAGTCGGCGACGGCAGCGGTCCGGCGGGCGAGCGCCAGGACGCAGGTGAGGGTCAGCGTCAGCAGCACGACGTGGTAGATGACCACGGGCCAGATCGCACCGTGCGTCGCGTTGAGCAGCGCCTGCGCGATGAACGGCGTGGTGCCGCCGAAGATGGTGCTGCACAGCTGATAGGACAGGGAGATTCCGGTGTACCGCAGGTGAATCGGGAAGCCGCGGGTGAGGAATCCGGCGAGCACCGCGTAGTAGCCGGAGCCGCACACGGTCGCGACTGCGATGCCGACAAACGCCAGTCCCGGATTGCCGGACGCGATCAGCAGGTACATCGGCACGGTCACCACGATGTTGCAGCCCAGCGAAACCGCCATGAACCGCGTTTCGCCGACGCGTTCGGCCAGCCGCGCCGCGACCGGCTGCCAGCAGAACTGCACCACCGACGCGCCGAGCAGCACGTACAGCATGGTCTGGCGGCCGATGCCGAGTTCGTTCGTGGACCAGGCGAGGACGAACGTGTTGCTGAAGTACGCGGCGGCGATGCCCATGATGCTCGCGCCGATGCCGAGCAGCACGGTCCGCCAAGCAGTCCGCAGGACCTCGACCAGCGGCACCTTCGCGACGGCGGCTTTCGCCTTGGCCCGCACGAACTCCGCCGGTTCCTCGACCTTCAGCCGGATCAGCAGGCCCAGCGCGACCAGCACCCCGGACAGCAGGAACGGCACCCGCCAGCCCCAGGTCAGGAACTGCTCGTCCGGCAACGCGCTCACGGCGAGAAAGACCACTGTGGACAGAATCGACCCGGCGGGCGAGCCCTGCTGGGCGAACATCGCGAAGTACGACCCGCGTCCGGCGGGCGCGTTCTCCGCGGCGAGCACGACCGCGCCGCCCCACTCCCCGCCGACCGCGACGCCCTGCACCGCGCGCAGTGCGACGAGCAGCAACGGCGCGGCGATGCCGATCTTGGCGTACGTCGGCAGCAGCCCGACCGCGAAGGTCGCGAACCCCATCAGCAGCAGCGTGACGACCAGCGTGTTCTTGCGCCCGACCCGGTCGCCGAGGTGCCCGAACACGATCCCGCCCAGCGGCCGGGCGAGAAAGCCGACCCAGAACGTGCCGAACGCGGCGAGCACGCCGGTCGCCGGGTTCAATTCGGGGAAGAACAGCTTCCCGAAGACCAGCGCGGACGCGGTCCCGTACAGGTAGAAGTCGTACCACTCGATCGCCGTCCCGGCGAAGGAGGCGAGCGCGGCCCGGCGGCCGGTGGCGGTTTCGTGGTTCACGGGCAACTCCCTGGCGGCGGTGTTCCCCAGAGTCTTCGTCCCGCGACCTATGCTGTCCAATACCTGTCCGGACCCATTCCGATACCTCGGAGGCATAGGCGTGGAACTGCGTGTGGTGCGTTATTTCCTGGCCGTCGTGCGGGAAGGCTCGGTCACCGCCGCGGCGCGCGCCGTCCGGGTCGCGCAACCGTCGCTGTCGCGGCAGCTTCGCGCGCTGGAAACCGAACTCGGGGTGGCGTTGTTCTCGCGGTCGCCGGGTTCGCTCACCCTCAGCGCGGCAGGCACCCGGTTCGTGCCGATCGCCCAGGACCTGGTGCGCCGTGCAGAGGAGGCGGGCGCGGTGATGGCGGCGATCGGCCGCACCGAGGACACCCCGCTGACGCTCGTCGCTCCGCCGAGCACAGTGGACAGCCTGCTGGCGCCGTTCATGGCCACCGGCAAGGCCGGGCCGGTGCTGCGGGATGCCTTCCCGGTCCCGCCGGACCAAGTTTTCGACCGGCTCCTGCACAGCAGCGCCGACCTCGGCATCTCGACGTCCCCGCCGCCCGCGCAGCTGGAAACCGCCGCGCTGGGCCGGGTCCTGGTCAGCGCACAGGTCCGGCCCGGCCACCGCTGGTACGACGCGGAGTCGATCCCGCTGGCCGAGCTGGCCACCGAACCGTTGCTGGTGATGAACCGCAGCAACGCCGCGCGCCTGGTCGTGGACGAAGCGTTCCACCGCGCCGGACTCGTCCCGGCCGAACTGAACGAGACCGGCTCCCCCAGCGTCGCCCAGGCCCGCGCCGCCGGCCGCGGCGAGGTGTGCCTGGTGACCGACCTGGTCCGGTTCGGCCTGCGCTCCATCCCGATCGAAACCCCCGACGGGATGCTGACGGTGCCGCTGTACGCCGGATGGCGGCGGGACCACTACGCCCGGCCGTCGATTCTGGCGTTGATCGAGGGGTTGCGGGAGTTTCGTGGCGCGTTGAGCGAATGATCAGCAGTCGGTGAGAATTTTTGGTTGCGGCACAACGGGTTTGACTACTTCGTCGCGGCGCCGAGACCTCCCTTACGCGCCGGACCACCGCGGCAGGCCGCCACCTCTACTGCACGATCTCGCGGTAACTCTTCACCCGACTCGGTGACCCGGCGGCCCGATCCGTGCTAAACAGTGCGGCGATGGGAAAACTGACCCGCCGGGCCCGGGCCACGGCCGACTATCTCGTCTTCGTCGGAGCCGGGGAATGGCCGGTCGCCGTGTCCGCGCTCGGGGTCGTGCTCGGCGCCGTCACGATCCTGCCGAGCGCGTTCGGCGTCGTCGTGTCGATCGTCGCGCTCCTGCTCGGCCTGCTGACCCTCGTGCGGGACATCCGCCTCCTGCGGAAACGGTGGGCCGGTTACGAGTTCACCGCGATCGTCGCGCCGTTCCCGATCGCCGACACTCCGCCGCCGCAGGCCTATCCCGACGCGCAGTACCTGGCGGTTCCCTCCCGCGGCACCGCATTGGTCAGCGACGCCATCGACGCGGCGCTCGCCGAAACCACCTTCAGCATCACCGTCGCCGAGGATCCCTACCGGCTGCCCGCGAAGCTGAAGGCGACCGCGCCGCACGTGCTGCCGTTGCGGGCTCGCGGCCGGTTGCTGTTCAACGGCCCGATCGTCGGCATGCGCGGCGAACCGCTGCCGGTAGCCGGGGCGCGGCCGGCGCCGATCGTCCTGCATCGCGCCCGGTTCTTCGACGCGGTCTGCAGCAACGAACTGGCGTCGCTGCGCATCACGAACTCCGCCGACGGCCACGAGTACGACCTGCGCAACGAGGAACTGACCGACTCGTCCGGCGCGCTGCGGACCCTCGGCGCGAGCACGCTCGCCGACCTCGTCGGCGTGTCCACGATCGCGTTCACCTCGGACGGCCTGCTCGTCGTGGTCCGCCAGTCGGCCCGCAACTCGGCCAGCGGGCTCCTGCTCGCCCCGTCCGGAAGCGGCAGCCTGGAACCGCGGGATCTCCTTACCCCGCAAGGAGGAACCCGCCGGACCCTGCACACCGCGGTGTGTGCGGGGATGGAACGCGAACTGTGCGAAGAGGCGGCCGTCCGGCCCAACGAGATCTCCGAGACGCGGCTGACCGGTTTTGCACGCTGGCTCGAACGCGGCGCGAAACCGGAGTTCTTCGGCGTGACCCGGCTGTCCGTCGACAGCACCGAACTGACCAGCCGCCGCGCGAAGGGCGCGGAACGGCTTTACAGCGCCGGAGTCACCGTCCTGGAAATCGATCTGGCCGCGCTGGGCGAGGAACTGGCCGACGGCGTACCGGTGGCCGAAGCGAACGCCTTGCCGCCGAGGCTGCGCGACGACAGTTCCCTGCCGCTGCTGCTGTGCCTGCGCAGCGCCGCGCTGCGGGTCAGTACGCGTTCTTGATGACGAAGTAGGACCCGCGGATCGTCCCGGCGAGCTTCGACTTCTGGCGCGCGAACTTGAACTTGTCGGCGAGTTCCTCCGGGACGTCCATCCCGTCGGACAGCTTGAACCCGACGGCCCGCTTGCCGCCCTCTTCGAGGGTGTACATGACGTTGATCGACAGGCCGCTCTCGTAGAACACGTAGGACATCCGGATGCCGTCGACCTCGAATTCGGTCGCCTCGAGCGGCCGCGAGGCGATGACGAGATCGCGTTCTTCCTTGAGGATCCGGTGCACCCAGTCGATGATCTCCGGGACCTCGGCCGCGGGCTCGACGGTGAAGACGTGGTCGTACTTGTTCTTGAAGTAGCGCGCCTCGTTCGCCCGCAGCCCGGCGAGCGCGTCCGCGACCGGGGAAGACTCCAGGCCGACAGTCGACACGGCGGTGAAATCGACGGCGTAGGACATGATCCGCACTCCCGGGCTGGGTTTGATCGCGACGCTCGGCAGAATACCCGGGGAAAACCCTTCGGCAACCGGAGCGGCCGCCGGACCCCGGTTTCCCTCGAAGACGCCCGGTGGGGGAATTTCGTGCAGGGCTTACGGTGGCGGGGTGCGCAACCACCTGATCGACCTGGCCGTGGCGCTCGCCGTGCTAGGCCTGACGCTGGCCGGTGACCTGCCGGACGCGGACCACCCGTGGTTCTGGCCGATCGCGGTCGCGGTGATGTTCCTGGCGGTGCTCCTCCGCCGCCGGTTCCCGTTGCCCGCGATGCTGGTCTCAGTCGGCGTCGCGCTGGCCACGCCGCCGTTGTGGGGCACCTCCGTCACTCTTTACACGGTCGCTTCGCTGCGCGGGCTCCGCTGGCCGACCGCGGTCGCCGTTCTCGCGGAAACCGGACTGCTCGTGTCGTTCGTCCGGCCGGCGAACCTGCCGGACTGGAAGACGTTCGGGCTCGCCCTCGGCATGGAGGTCGTCGTCCCGACGCTGGCCGGGCTGTGGATGCACCAGCGCGCGGCCTTGCTCGCGGCCCTGCGCGACCGCGCGGAGCAGGCCGAACGCGAGCGCGATCTGCTCGGCGAGCGGGCCGTGACGGCCGAGCGGCGGCGGATCGCGCGCGAGATGCACGACGTCGTCGCGCACCGGGTCAGCATCGTCGCGCTGCAGGCGGGCGCGCTTTCCGTGCGGGCCAAGGACGACGAGACCGCGCAGCTCGCCGAGGTGATCCGCGAATCGAGTTCCGCCGCGCTCAACGAATTGCGCGACATCCTGAAGGTGCTCCGCGACGACGGCCCGGAGCCGCGTTCGCTGCCGGACCCGACGCTGGACGGGGTCCGCCAGCTCGCCGACGACCTCGCCGCCGCCGGTGCGCAGGTGCGCGCCAGCCTGCCGGAACCGATGCCGGACGTGCCCGACCCGATCGGGCGTGCGGCGTACCGGATCGTGCAGGAAGCGCTCACGAACGCGGCGAAACACGCGCCGGGAACGACCATCGACGTGCGACTGTCCACATCCGACGACGACCTGGTGGTCGAAGTCGCCAACCCGCTCGCCGATTCGTCCGGGCTGCCGGGCGCGGGCTACGGCGTGATCGGCATGCGCGAACGCGTCACGCTGACCGGCGGAACACTCCGCGCCGGCCCGGACGGCACGGGCAGCTACCGGGTGCGGGCCGCGTTCCCGCTGCGAGCGGAGGAATCGTGCTGAAAATCCTGCTGATCGACGACGAGGTGCTCGTGCGCAGCGGCATCCGGATGATCCTGGAGTCCGACCCGGGGATCGAGGTGGTCGCGGAAGCCGGCGACGGCCGCGAAGCGCTCGCACTCGTCCGCGAACACCGGCCCGACCTCGTGCTCACCGACGTGCAGATGCCCGAGGTCGACGGCCTGGAGGTGACCCGCCTGGTGACCGCCGAACCGGACGCGCCCGCGGTGGTCGTGCTGACGACGTTCGACCTGGACGAGTACGTGCACGAGGCGCTTCGCCACGGTGCCACGGGTTTCCTGCTGAAAGACACGCCGCCGCGCGAACTGATCAAGGCGATGCACGTGGTGGGCAGCGGTGAGGCGATGCTGTCGCCGTCCATCACCCGGCGGCTGCTGACGCACTTCGCCACCGCCGCCACGCCGACACCCGCCCGCGCCCGGCTCGAACCCCTGACACCCCGCGAACGCGAGGTCGCGGTGGCCGTCGGGCAGGGCTCGAGCAACGCTGAGATCGCCCGTGCGCTGGAGCTCAGCGAAGCGACCGTGAAGGTCCACTTGGGACGGATCATGGCCAAGACCGAAGCCGCCAACCGCACGCAAGTCGCGATTCTGGTGCACGACGCCGGGCTCGCCTGAACCGTCCAGTCAGCGCTGCTGACGACTGCTCACGGACTCCGCCGCCACGCCGACGCCCGCCCCGCGAACGCGAGGTCGCGGTCGCCGTCGGGCAGGGCTCGAGCAACGCCGAAATCGCCCGTGCACTCGGCCTCAGCGAAGCGACCGTGAAGGTCCACTTGGGACGGATCATGGCCAAGACCGAAGCCGCGAACCGCACACAGGTCGCGATCCTGGTGCACGACGCCGGGCTCGCCTGAACCCTCCGGTCAGGGAGCTCCCGGCGGCACGAACGGCAACCCGCCCGGCGCGCCCGCCTCCGCCAGCGCCATCAGCATTCCAGTGTCCACTTCGGACTGGATCGCGTCGGCCAGCCGGTCCAGCATGTCCTCGCGCAGGTCCGCGAACCCCGGCGCGCCCTCGGCCGCCCGCCATTCGATGCCCGCCTGCGCCGCGGCTTCGGCAAGCCAAGCGCGCCGGAACCCGTCGTTCTCCAAGGCACCGTGCCACGTCGTGCCCCAGACCGAACCGACGCGGTAACCGTCCAAAAACGACTCCGCGTCCGCCGGGCCGGCGCTGCCGTGGTGGATTTCGTAAGCGTCCACGCGATGCCCGCGCCATTCGCCGACCGGACGGCCGAGCACCTTCTCCCCCGCGAACGTCACTCGCGTCGGCAAGAGCCCGAGCCCGTCCACCAGACCAGCGCCGGATTCGACGTCGTCCTCAATGGACTCCGCGAGCATCTGGTACCCGCCGCAGATCCCCAGCACTGGACGCCCCGCCGCGGCCCGTGCCGTCACCGCGTCCGCCAAACCCCTGCTGCGCAACCACTTCAGATCGTCCACAGTGGCCCTCGACCCCGGCAGCACGACCAAGTCCGCCGCGGCGACGGTGTCCGGATCGGCGGTCAGGCTCACCGTCACGCCGGGCTCCGCCGCGAGCGCGTCCACGTCGGTCGCGTTGGACGCCCGCGGGAACCGCACCACCGCGACGCGCAATCCGCGTTGCGCGGCTTCGTGCCGCCATCCGGCCGCGGCGAGAGCGTCCTCCGAGTCGATCCACACCCGGTCCAGCCACGGCAGCACGCCGAGCACCGGCCGCCCGGTGACCTTCTCCAGGCTGTTCAGACCAGGCTGCAGCAGTCCGACGTCACCGCGGAATTTGTTCACCAGCCAGCCCGCGACCAGCGCCTGGTCCTCGGCCGACAGCAACGCGAGCGTGCCGTACATCGCCGCCAGCACCCCGCCGCGGTCGATGTCGCCGACCACCAGCACCGGCAGCGAAAACCGCCGGGCCAGGCCCATGTTGACGTAGTCGCCGGAACGCAGGTTGATCTCCGCCGGACTGCCCGCGCCCTCGCAGACGACGAGGTCAAACCGTTGCTGCAGCTCGGAAAACGCCCCGAAGGCGATCTCCGCGAGCCCTGCCCGGCCAGTGGCGTACTCCCCGGCTTCGAGGGTGCCGTACGGCTTGCCGAGCGCGATGACGTGACTGCGCCGGTCGCTGCCCGGCTTGAGCAGCACCGGGTTCATCGCCGCTTCCGGCTCCACCCGCGCGGCCCGCGCCTGCAGCCACTGCGCGCGGCCGATCTCCGCGCCGTCCGCGCAGACCATCGAGTTGTTCGACATGTTCTGCGCCTTGAACGGTGCGACCCGCACGCCGCGCCGCGCGAACCAGCGGCAGATTCCGGCGGTGACCAGGCTTTTCCCGGCGTCGGAGGTGGTCCCGGCGATCAGCAGCCCGCTCATCCCGCCACCGTAATGCCCGGAGCGGCCGGTCCGGTGAACCGCCCCGCACTCCGCGACCTGCTCACCGCGATCCCGGCCGCGACCGCCAGCGCCGCCGCCCCGACCAGCCGCGACAACCGCACCGCCCGGCGCAGATCGCTCGCCCCCGGCGGACGTCCGTCGCCCAGTGTGCTCCGGCGCTCGACCTCGCCGTGATACGTGTTCGTCCCGCCGAGCCGGATGTCCAGCGCCCCGGCGAAAGCCGCCTCGACCTGTCCCGCGTTCGGGCTCGGATGCGCGCTCCCGTCGCGTCGCCAAGCCCGCCAGGCCGACCGGGCGTGGCCGCCGGCGAGCGGCGCGGTCACCGCCGTCAGCACTGCGCCGACGCGTGCCGGCACCAGATTGGCCCAGTCATCGGTGCGCGCGGCGAACCAGCCGAAGTTGCGGTGCCGCGGCGAGCGGTAGCCGACCATCGCGTCGAGGGTGTTCACCGCGCGGTACCCGAGCAGCCCCGGCACGCCCGCGACCGCGCCCCACAGGAGCGGCGCGACGACCGCGTCGGAGGTGTTCTCGGCGATCGATTCGGTGGCCGCGCGGGTCAGCTCGGCCGTGCCGAGACCGGTGGCGTCGCGCGCGCAGAGGTGGCTGAGCCGCTGCCGGGCGGCGGGCAATTCACCCGATTCGAGTAATCGCGCCATTTCGCGCCCCTCCGCGGCGAGCCCGCGGCCGCCCAGGACGGCCCACGTCGCCGCGGCGGTCAGGACAAATCGGACACCCGGCCGGTTCCGGGCGGCTCGTTCCGCGAGGATGCCGAGCCCGGCGGCCGAGCCCGCGCAGACCGCCGCGTACGCCGCCCCGCGCGGCTTGGAATCGGCCCACCACCAGCGTTCCAGCTGGCCAGCGGCGGTGCCGAAGGCCGCGACCGGATGTCCCCGGCGCGGGTCGCCGAAGCAGGCGTCGGCGGCGTATCCGGCGATCAGCCCGGCCGCGGTGACGGCTTGTCGGAGTGGCACGTGGCGAACCGTAGCGCTAGGGAGAGAATGCCGGGTATGACCAAGCTGACGCACCGGCTCGCCGGGTCTCTCGAAACCCTGGCGCAGGCCCTCCGCCGGTACGGACGCGACGACGGCAAGGTGCTCGTTCTCGGCGGGGTCCGCTCGGGCAAGTCGAGGCACGCGGAGCGGCTCGTCGCGCACCACCCCCACCTCGTGTACGTCGCTCCCGGGCTGCCCCCGTCGGCCGAGGACCCGGAATGGGCCGCCCGGGTCGAGGCGCACCGGGCCCGCCGCCCGCGCCACTGGACGACGGTCGAGACCACCGACCTGGCGACCGTGCTGCGCAACGCGACGAGCCCGTTGCTGATCGACTGTCTCGGCACCTGGCTCTCGCGGGTCCTCGACGAGGTGGGCGCGTGGTCGGGCAAAACGGGCTGGGAGCGCAGACTGGACGACCGGCTCGAGGATTTCCTCGCCGCGTGGAGCCAGGCCCGGGTGCCGATCGTCGCGGTCAGCAACGAGGTCGGCAGCGGTGTGGTGCCCGCAACGGTGTCCGGACGGCTGTTCCGTGATGTGCTGGGCGCACTCAACAACCGGGTGTCCGCCGACAGCGACCGGGTGTCGCTCATCGTCGCCGGGCGGGCGCTCGACCTTCCGTGAGGAGCCAGCCGTGCCGAGTTTCGCCATCCCCGTCCCGGACGCCGCCGCCCGCGCCGCCGCCTTGGAGCGCCTGGACGGCCTGGTCAAACCGGTCGGCTCGCTCGGTCGGCTGGAAGAACTCGCGGCCTGGCTGAGCGCCGCGCACGGGGCGGTCCCGCCGCGCCCGCTGGACGACGTCCGCGTGGTCGTCTTCGCCGGCGACCACGGGGTGTCGGCGCAGTCGGCGTACCCCCGCGAGGTCACCGCGGCGATGGTGCGCGTGTTCCTCGCCGGGCGAAGCGGAGTAACGGTCCTCGCGGCACAGGTCGGGGCTTCGGTGCGGGTAGCGGACATCGCGGTCGACTGGGACGCCTCGGACGTTCCCGCCGAAGTCACCGCCCACAAGATCCGCCGCGGTTCGGGCGCCATCGACGTCGAGGACGCGTTGGCGCCCGGCGAGGCACTTGCCGCGTTTGAGGCGGGACGGGCCATCGCTGCTTCGGAGTCCACTGCGGACGTTCTCATTCCCGGCGACATGGGCATCGGCAACACGACCGTCTGCGCCGCGGTCGTCGCTTCTGCGCTGGGCCTTCCCGCGGCCGAGGTGGTAGGCACCGGCACCGGGGTGTCCGGGGAGGCCTTGGAGCGCAAGACCGCTGTCGTCGCCGCTGCCCTGTCGCGACGCCCCGTGACCGACCCCTTCGACCGCCTGACCGCCCTCGGCAGCGCCTGCCTCGCCGCGACGGCCGGCTTCCTGGTGGAGGCGGCCGTCCGGGGAATCCCGGTGGTGCTGGACGGAATCTTCTCGGCGACAGCGGCCTTGGTGGCCCGGGACATCGCGCCCGGGGCTGAGCAGTGGTGGCTGGCCGGACATCGTTCGACGGAGCCCGCGCAAGCGTTTGCGTTGAAGGCGCTGGGGTTGACGCCGATCCTCGACCTGGGCCTGCGCCTCGGCGAGGGCAGCGGGGCGGTGCAAGCCGTGCCGACCCTGCGCGCGGCGCGCGCGGTGATCGCGGAGATGGGTTTGCTGGCGGACCTCGGGTGACCGGGGTGCGCGAAGGGCAGGCCTTGCGCCGGAGTCGGTTCGAGGCTTGGCCTGGGGGCGGGGTTGCGGCTCGGGCTGGGGTTGTTGCTGGGGTTCGGCTCGCGGATTCGGCTGGGCTCCGGCTCGCGGATTCGGCTGGGCTTCGGCCCGCGGATTCGGCTGCGGTCCGGGCCGGGGCTTTGGCTGGAGTTCGGCTTGCGGGTTCGACTGGGGTTCAGTTCGCAGGTCCGGCTGGGATCCGGCTCGCGGTCTTGGCCGGGATTCGACCCGGGGTCCCCGCTGGGGTTGAACCCGGTGCCCAGCGCGGGACTCGGTTCGTGGCCCGGTTCGCGGATCGGCGCGGCATCCATTCTGCTGGGGATCGCCCCAATGTGGCGTTGGGTGCGCTAGACGCACCCAATGTGGCATTCGGTGCACCCCACGCAACCAAAGCCGCATTCGTCGCGCCCCACGCACCCAACGCCGCATTGGGGCGCGCCTCGTGACCCGGCTCAGCGACGGAATCCGCCTCGCCGTCGGCACCCTCACCACCGTCCCGGTGCCCGCGCCGCGTGTGATCGATCGGCGGGTCGCGGGCGTGGCGATGGCGCTCGGCCCGCTTGCCGCGCTCCCGCTCGCCGCGGTGGCGGGGCTCATCGTCGCGGGCGGGACTGCGATCGGGCTCCCCGCGCTGGCCGTAGCCGCGCTGGCGCTGGGGGCGGTAGCCCTGGGCAGCCGCGGACTGCATCTCGACGGGCTGGCCGACACCGCCGACGGACTCGGTGCCTCCTACGACCGCGCGAAAGCCCTCGACGTCATGCGCCGCGGCGACTCCGGGCCCACCGGTGTCGCAACGTTGCTCTTCGTCCTGCTCGTCCAGACCGGCGCGCTGACCGGCGCGATCGCACACGGACACGGCATCGCCGCCGCCGTCCTTTCCGTCCTCTGTGGACGGTGCGTGCTCTCGCTGTGCTGCGCACGAGGGGTCCCCTCGGCCCGGCCGGAGGGCTTGGGCGCGACGGTCGCCGGATCGGTTCCGGTCCTGGCGGCCGTACTGGTGTTCGTACTCGCGGCGGGGTGCGCCGCGTTGACGCCGGGTTTGCCGTGGTGGCGAGGGGGTCTCGCGGTAGCGCTCGGGTACGCGGCCGCGGCGGTGCTGCTGGCCCGGTGCGTCCAGCGCATCGGCGGAGTGACCGGCGACGTCCTCGGCGGGTGCGTCGAAGTGGCGGTGGCGGCGGCGTTGCTGGCGACCGCCTAGGTCACATACCAGGCGTCGTCCAAACCGGACAGGTGACCCACACAAGGATTTCGCCGACGTCCGCCACGAAAACGCGCCGCTCACATCGCCGTCCGAGACGCCGCCGGGCGCGGTGAAATCGACGCTCAGGCTGCGACGCGAGCTCCACTCGTGTTACCAAGGAAGAGTCCGCGACGCATGACCGAGGGGACCTCGTGGCATCCAGCTCGCCCGCATCCGCGCACTTTACCCGGCGTCGGCTGTTCCAGTTGTCCGCCGGTTTTTCGGTTTTCGCCACGGCTGCCTGCAGTTCGACGCCCGATGCCCCGGCCCCGAACACCGCGGTGCCCAAGCCGGACGGAGCGCTCGGGGCGAATTTCAACGCCGATCCGGACACCATGGGCTGGGACGAGCTTCAGCGGTCCGGCGCGAAGTGGGTGCGCGGGTTCACCGCGATGCCCGACCTGGACAAGCACGCTGCCACCGAAAACCCGACGATCAAGACCTTGCTGCAAGCGGCCGATCGCCAGTACGGCACCGTTCTGTCGCTCAAGTTCCCGTATTTTCCCGACTCCCACAAACCGATTCCGCGGCCCGGGACCCCGGAGATGCAGACCGATCTCGCGCGGGTCGACAAAGTGCTTCCCGCCGTGATGGACAAGGTCGACATCCTGGTGATCGGCAACGAGCCGTTCATCGAATGCCCGCGGGCGGACTGGAACAACGGCGCGCTCAACGAATTCTACGAGACCGTCGCCGCTCACGTGATCAAGCAGCGCAAGGGAAAGACCGCCCTCTACATGGGCGCGCTCAACAATCTCGAGGATCCCAAGTGGACTGGAGCGGGCACCGAACGCTGGCTGAAGTACGTCCGAGACACGCCGGAGATCGCGGGCACCGACCTTCATCCGCACGTCGGCGCGCCGGACGAGGTTCAGGCGTTTCTCGATTACACCCTGCCCAAGCTGGGCGGCAAGAAGTTCCTCGTCACCGAGTTCTCCCTGGTCCAACTGTGGAAGAAACATCTCGCCGACCGGATCTCGGCCGAGTACGCGGGCAAGTACCACGTGCCGCAGGACACCAAGGTCTGGCAAGTCATCCGCAACGCGCTGCACCGGCCGTTCCCCAAGGCGCGGTGGGACGATTTCCTCCGCACCAGCCCGTGGTTCGAGAACAACAAGAACTTCCTCGCCGACCAGATGACGAAGTTCCGCGCGACCGGAAAGCTCGCCGTCGCCGCGTACGGCATCGATCAGGGCATCGCTGCGCTCAAGGGCGGGGACTTCGGACCGGATACTCCGCCGTGGCTGCTCAACAGCGTGTTCGCGCGCGCGACCGTGCAGAAGAATCCCGACGGCACGGCAGCGCCGAATTACGCTTGGCTTGAGGAATTCACCGCGCTCCAGAAGCATTAGCCAGCGCAGCAAGGAAAGCGTCCGTCGTCGCGCGGTCTCGGACCGCGAGGCGAAGGTGGTCGGGGCCAAGGCCGGGGAAAGTGTCACCGCGACGGACGGCGTAGCCTGCTTCGCGCAGTCGCAATCGGACGTCCGCACCGCCGGGGACTCGGATCAGCACGAACGGGCCGCGCGGGGTGCCGAGTACGGGAATTCCCTGGGCGGCCAAGCCGGATTCCAGGTAGTCGCGGTCGGCTTCCGCGGCGGCGGCCAGTTTTTCAGCTTCTTCCAGGGCGGCGGGACGACAGCAGGCAACCGTCGCCACAGCGGCCAAAGTGGACACTGACCAGGGTGGCTGTACCGCGCGCAAACGGGCGATCAGTGACGGTTCGGCGAGGACGTATCCGGCTCGCAGGCCCGCCAAGCCCCACGTTTTGGTGAGGCTTCGCACCACCACCACGCCGGGGATTCGTTCTCCGGCAAGGCTTTCGACTTCTCCGGGGACGGCGTCGAGGAAAGCTTCGTCCACCACGAGCACCCGCCCGGGGCGTGCCAAGGCCCGCAGCGAATCGGCGGGGTGCAGGACCGAGGTCGGATTGGTCGGGTTGCCGACGAAGACCAGGTCGGCCGAATCAGGGACCGCGGCGGGATCTAAGCGGTAACCGTCCACTTCGGACAAGGTGACTCGGTCGACGGTGTGTCCGGCGGCGCGCAGAGCGGCTTCCGGTTCGGTGAATTGCGGGTGGACTACCACTGCGTGCTCAGCGGGAAGCGAAGCCAGCAGCGTAAACGCTTCCGCGGCACCGGCAGTCACCAGGACGTCGGCGAAATCCCGGCCATGGCGGGCAGCGACGGCTTCCGCGGCGAGGGTCGGATCCGGGTAG
Organism: Amycolatopsis sp. Poz14; assembly: GCF_006704225.1. Classification (NCBI taxonomy): domain Bacteria; kingdom Bacillati; phylum Actinomycetota; class Actinomycetes; order Pseudonocardiales; family Pseudonocardiaceae; genus Amycolatopsis; species Amycolatopsis sp. Poz14. The sequence continues at coordinate 3,365,541 of NZ_JACLHD010000001.1, read as the reverse complement.
GCGGCCAGGTCATCCAGGGCGGCGGCGAGTTCCGCACGCAGCCACGAAGGCGGAGCCGGGAGCCGGACGTTCACAGCCAGGTCGACAAGTCCCTCGCCGACTTCGCGATCGCCGTGGTGGTGGAGGTCGTACTCAGCCATGGACTGCTGCCAGGGAATGAGCACGCACCCGCGAGGCGAAACGGTCTGCCAGTTCGGGATGCCCGGCCCAGTGAACGTGCAGGTAAGACGCGTGCAGCGAAGCCGAGGCGAACCCGTCCAGGCTGCGATCCCAGCCCCACGCGGCGGTTTCTCCGTGCGCGGGAGTGATTTCGGTGCGGTGGAATTCGTGTCCGGTGACCCGTTGCCCGGCCACTGCGAGCACGTTGTCCACGACCGAGACCGCCCGGCGGTAACCGAGTTTCCCCCGCGACGTCATGGTCGCGTCCGCGGCGACCGCGCCGACCATCGGCAATCCGTCCAGAGAACGACACAGGTACAGCAAGCCCGCGCATTCCGCGCTCACCGGCATTCCGGCGTCGATAGCCTCACCGACTGCCGTCCGGAGTTCCACATTGGACGACAGCTCGGCAGCGTGCACTTCCGGGAATCCGCCACCGAAGTACAACCCGGCGCACCCGGCGGGCAGGGCCTTGTCTCGCAAGGGGTCGATGTCCACGACGTCGATTCCGCGAGCGGCCAGCAATTCGATGTTCTCGGCGTAGCGGAAGGTGAACGCCGGACCGCCAGCAGCGGCGAGGGTCGCACGCGGACCGTCCCACTCGGGACCGGCATTCCACAAAGGACCAGTCAGTGCGGGGGCGCTTCGGGCCACCCGCACGATGCCTTCGAGATCGACCCCAGCGGCAACCCATTCCGCCAGTTCCGGCAGCAGCCGCTGCGACTCCGCCGCCCGTTCGACGGCCGGAACCAACCCGAGATGCCGACTCGGCGCGTGCACGTTTTCGTTGCGCCGCAAGGCACCCAGCAACGGGACGCCAGTCGCTTCCAGCGCGGTGACAATCTCGTCCTCGTGCCGTTGCGAGCCCAGTTTGTTCAGGATCACCCCAGCCAGCCGGACGCGGGTGTCGTACTGCGCGAACCCCAGCACGGTCGCCGCGACGCTGCGCGAAGCCGCCGAAGCGTCGACCACCAGCACGACCGGCGCGTCGAGCAGCCGCGCGACATGGGCGGTCGACGCGTAGCCTTCGGTGCCCAAAGCGCCGTCGAAAAGGCCCATCACTCCTTCGATGACCGCGATGTCCGCGCCCGCGGAACCGTGGCGCAGCAACGGAACCAGCGTGTCCTCGCCTTGCAGGAACGGGTCCAGGTTCCGTGCGGGGCGGCCGGTGGCGAGCGAATGGTAGCTGGGGTCGATGAAGTCCGGACCGACCTTGTGCCCGGACACGGCGTGCCCGGCGGTGCGCAACGCGGCCATCAGACCGGCCGCGATGGTGGTTTTGCCGTGCCCGGAACCGGGTGCGGCAATGACGACCCGTGCTACCACTCGATCCCCCGCTGGCCCTTCTGCCCGGCGTCCATCGGGTGCTTCACCTTCGTCATTTCCGCGACCAGATCCGCGGCCTCGATCAACTCCGGCGGCGCGTAACGGCCGGTGATCACGACGTGCTGGTGCCCGGGCCGCGCGGCCAAAGTGGACACCACGTCGTCGACCTCGAGCCAGCCCCATTTGAGCAGGTAGCTGAATTCGTCCAGGACATAGAAATCGTGCGTTTCGGCGGCGAGCCGGCGCTTGATTTCCGCCCAGCCCTCCTGGGCGTTGGCGGCATGGTCCTCTTCGGACCCTTGCTTGCGCGACCAGCTCCAGCCCTCGCCCATTTTGTGCCACTCGACCGGACCGCCCTGTCCGGTGTCGTCGTGCAGCTTCCCGAGCGCCTTGAACGCGGCTTCCTCGCCGACGCGCCACTTCGCCGACTTCACGAACTGGAACACGCCGATCGACCAGCCCTGATTCCACGCGCGCAAAGCCATGCCGAACGCCGCGGTGGATTTCCCTTTCATCTCGCCGGTGTGCACGGCGAGCAGCGGACGGTTGCGGCGCTGCCGCGTGGTGAGCCCGTCCTTCGGCACGACAGCCGGTTTTCCCTGCGGCATCAGGCAGCCCTCCCCGTCCGTTCGCGCACGGCCGAGGCCAGCGATTCAGCGGCCACATCGGACAGTGGCACGTGTTCGGCTCCCAAATGCCCGGCCAGTTCCGCGGCCAGGCCGAGACGCATCCGGCCGGTCTCGCAGTCCATCACGATCGTCGTCACGTCCGTCAGCAAACCCGCGGCGGCCTTGGCCCGCGCGACCGCGTCGGAACCGCTCGTGGCGCGGCCGTCGGTGACGAGCACCAGCAGCGGCCGACGGCGCGGATCCCGGATCGCCTCGACCCGCAGCACCCGCGCGGCTTCCAGCAATCCCTCAGCCAGTGGCGTGCGGCCGCCAGTCGGCAAGCCTTCCAGCCGGGCCGCTGCGGCTTCGACACTGATTGTCGGCGGGAGCGCCAGCTCGGCGTCCGAGCCACGGAACGTGACGAGACCGACCTTGTCTCGCCGTTGGTAGGCGTCCAACAGCAGCGACAGCACCGCGGTCTTCACTTCCCGCATCCGCGCCCGCGCGCCCATCGAGCCCGACGCGTCCACACAGAACAGCACCAGATTGCCTTCGCGGCCTTCGCGCAGCGCGAACCGCAGATCCGCGGACCGCACTTCGAGACCCGCCCCGGACCGGCCCCGCGCCTGCTGATGCGGTGCGGCAGCACGGATCGTCGCGACCAGGTGCGGCCGTCCCTCCCGCACGCTGGGCGGCTGCACGCCGATCGTCCGGCCGGTGTCGGTGATCGCGCGCGACCGACGGCCCCGCTCGCCCTCGCCGGTGCCCTTCACCCGGAAGACCCGCGCCCGAAAGGTATCCCCGGCACTGACCGTCTTCTGCGGCGAAGACCCATTGCCCGACGGGGCCGGGGTTTCACCGCTGTCAGTGGGCGGAGGACCGTCCGAACCAGACGGGCCACCGTCCGGCGGCGGGCCGCCGTCATCCGGACCGGGGCCGCCCTCGCCGGGCCCGTCGTCGTCCGGTCCCTCGGGCGGCGGCTGCGAATCCTCCAGCGCCTGCTCCAGCTGCTCCTCGGAAATCCCCGGCGCGTCAAACGGATTCCGCCGCCGCCGGTGCGGCAGCGCGAGCCGCGCCGCGACCCTGATGTCCTCGGTGGTGACCTCGGCGCGCCCGGCCCACGCCGCGTGCGCGACCGCCGTCCGCGCCGTCACGATGTCCGCGCGCATGCCGTCGACCTCGAACGACGCGCACACCTCGGCGATCTGCCGCAGCGCCTCGTCCGGCAGCTTCACCGACGGCAGAAGCCGTTGCGCCGCCTCGATCTTCGCCGCCAGCTCCGCGTCCGCCGAGGCGTAGCCGTCGGCGAAACCGTCCGGGTCCGCTTCGTAGGCCAGCCGCCGCCGGACGACCTCGACGCGCTGCTCCGGATCCCGGCTCGACGCGACCTCGACGGTCAGGCCGAACCGGTCGAGCAGCTGCGGCCGCAGTTCGCCCTCCTCCGGGTTCATCGTCCCGATCAGCACGAACCGCGCCGCGTGCGAAACCGAAACGCCCTCGCGCTCGACCGTCGCCCGGCCCATCGCCGCCGCGTCGAGCAGCGTGTCCACCAGATGGTCGTGCAGCAGGTTGACCTCGTCGACGTACAGCAGCCCGCGATGCGCGGCGGCCAGCAGGCCGGGCTGGTAGTCGGTGACGCCCTCGGCCAGCGCCTTCTCCAGGTTCAGCGAGCCGACGACCCGGTCCTCCGCCGCGCCGACCGGCAGTTCCACCAGCCGCGCCGGCCGCCGGTGCGCGGGAGCGCCCGCCGCGTGCGGCCCGTCCGGGCACGCCGGGTCCGGGCTGACCGGGTCGCACGAGAACCGGCAGTGCTCCACCACGTCGACGCCCGGCAGCAGCCCCGCGAGCGCGCGCACCATGGTCGACTTCGCGGTGCCCTTCTCGCCCCGCACCAGCACCCCGCCGACCGCGGGCGAGATCGAGGACAGGACGAGCGCCAGACGCAGGTCCGGCATCCCGACGACAGCGGTGAACGGATAGGGCTTCAAGAGCACTCCCTCGTGGGTCGGCGTCCGGCCGATCATCGCACAGCGAAGCCTTCGCTTAGGGTGGGAAATCGTGCGCGAAGAATCACGCCTGACGGTGGTCGGGATCGGGGCCGACGGGTGGGCCGGGCTCACCCCCGCGGCCCGCGACGCCGTGCGGCAGGCGGACGTCGTGCTCGGTTCGGAACGGCAGCTGAAATCCCTGCCCGCGGACCTCCGGACCCAGCCCTGGCCGAGCCCGCTGCTCCCCGCGCTCGACGAAATCCTCGCGAAGCAGACCGGCCAGGTGTGCGTGCTGGCCAGCGGCGATCCGTATCTGTCCGGCATTGCCACCACCCTCCGTGACCGCGGCTACGCGCTCGACGTCCACCCTGCGGTTTCGTCAGCGACACTGGCCCGCGCGCGGCTCGGCTGGTCGTTCGAGGAAACCGAGGTCGTGACCGTCGTCGGCCGCGCTGTCCACCGCGTCGCGCGAGCCCTGGCACCCAACCGGAAACTGCTGGTCCTGGGCGCCTCCGCAGCAGAACTGCGCGAGTTGCTCAAAGCCCGCGGGTACGGCGATTCCGCCCTTACCGCCTGGGAAAACCTCGGCGCGGACGACGAGCGCGGCTCCGACGGCTGGACCTGCGACCCCGGCCCGCTCACTGTGTTCGCCGTGCTCTGCAAGGGTCCCGGCCTCCCGCTCGTCGGCCTCCCCGACGACGCCTTCGAGCACGACGGCCAGCTCACCAAACGCGACCTCCGCGCGTCCGCCCTCGCCCGCCTCGCCCCAGCTCCGGGCGAACTTCTGTGGGACGTCGGCGCGGGCGCGGGCAGCATCGGGATCGAATGGTCCCGTGCCCATCCACTGAACCGCGCCATCGCGATCGAACGCGACCCCGCGCGCGCCGAACGCGTCCAGCGCAACGCCAATACCCTTGGCGTGCCGGACTTACAGGTGGTCACCGGCCCGGCGCCCGAGGCATTCGCCGGACTCCCCCGCCCGGACGCGATCTTCGTCGGCGGCGGCCTGACCGTGCCCGGCGTCCTCGACCAGTGTGTCGAAACCGACGCCCGGATCGTCGCGCACGGTGTCACCCTCGAAGCCGAGCAGATCCTGGCCGCCGCGTACGCCCGGCACGGCGGGGAACTGCAACGGATCTCCGTGGAGCACGCGAAACCGCTCGGCGGGTTCACCGGATGGACGCCGTCCCGAGCAGTCACGCAGTGGAGCTGGAAATGACCGTTTACTTCATCGGCGCCGGACCGGGCGCGGCCGACCTGATCACCGTGCGCGGCCGCGACCTGCTCGCGCGCTGCCAGGTGTGCCTGTACCCGGGCAGCATGACGCCGACCGACCTGCTCGCCTACTGCGCGCCGGACGCCGAGCGCGTCGACACCGCGAACCTCAGCCTCGACCAGATCACCGCGAAACTGATCGAAGCGCATCAAGCCGGGCAGGACGTCGCGCGGCTGTGTTCCGGAGACCCGTCGCTGTACAGCGCGGTCGCGGAACAGGTCCGGCGGCTGGAACCGGAAGGCGTGCCGTACGAGATGGTCCCCGGCGTTCCGGCGTTCGCCGCGTCCGCCGCCGTGCTCGGCCGCGAACTGACCGTCCCGGGAATCGGGCAGAGCCTCGTGATCACACGCGCGCAGGCGAGGTCCACCGCGATGCCGGACGCCGAAACGCTGGAGAATTTCGCCCGCACCGGCACGACTCTCGCGCTGCACCTGGCGATCAACCATGTCGAGCGCGTCACCGAAGAACTCGCCGGGCACTACGGCGAGGACTGTCCGGCCGCCGTCGTCGCGCTGGCCAGCCAGCCCGGCGAAACGGTGGTCCGCGGCACGCTCAAGGACATCGCCGGTCAAGCGCGGGCCGCCGGAATGACCCGCGCGGCCACGATTTTCGTCGGCCGGGTCCTCGCCGCGGGCGGATTCCCGGACAGTTTCCTGTATTCGAGCACCCGGGACCGGGCGAGCCAACCGGAGTCGTTGTGACCGAACTGCGCTGGGGCCTGCTGGCCACCGGGACCATCGCCGCCGAATTCGCCGCCGGCGTCGAGCAAAGCCGCCACGGCGTGCTCGCCGCGGCGGCCTCGCGCACGGCCCAGCGGGCGCAGGATTTCGCGACCAGGTACGAAATCCCGAAGGCGTACGGCAGCTACGAGGAACTCCTCGCCGACCCGGACGTCGACGCGGTCTATGTCGCCACCCCGCACGCGCAGCACGAGGAATGGGCGATCCGAGCCGCCGAAGCGGGCAAGCACGTGCTGTGCGAGAAACCGCTCACGCTCACCGCGCCCGACGCGGAGAAAGTCATCGATGCCGCGCGGCGCAACGACGTTTTCCTCATGGAAGCGTTCATGTACCGCATGCACCCGCAGACGCGACGGCTGGTCGAGCTGATCGAATCCGGCGCGATCGGCGAGGTCCGCGCCGTGGACGTCACGTTCAGCTTCGACTCCGACGCGAACGACGCGGCCCGCCTCGGCGACCCCGCGCTCGGCGGCGGCGGAATCCTCGACGTCGGCTGCTACTGCACCTCGCTGGCCCGGCTGGTTTCGCAGGCCGCGACCGGAATCCCGGCGGTCGAGCCGACGCTGGTCACCGGCATGGCGCGGCTCACCGAAAGCGGCGTCGACGAGTTCGCGATGGGCCTGCTGCGGCTGCCCGGCGACATCATCGCGCAGATGTCCTGCGGTTACCTGCTCACCCAGGACGACCACATCCGGATCTACGGCACCGCCGGCCAGCTGTACGTGCCGAAGCCCGCGTGGATCCACGAACTGCGCGCGCCGGGCGTTTCGACGATCGTGCTGACTCCGTCGGACGGCGAGCCGGAGGTCATCGAAATCGAAGCCACGCAAGGGGTTTACGCGCGGGAAGCGGACTACGTCGCCGCGCATGTCGCGGACCGGCAAGGCCCGGAGCTGACCTGGGCCGAAACGCTCGCCAACATGCGCACGCTCGACCGGTGGCGCGCGGCCGTCGGGTACGGGCGATGACCGTCCTGATCCTGGGCGGCACCGCGGAGGCCCGCGACCTCGCCGCACAGCTGCACGAACGCGGCGTCCCGGTGGTCTCCTCGCTGGCCGGACGCGTCACGCGACCACGCCTGCCGGTCGGAGAAGTGCGGATCGGCGGGTTCGGCGGCGTCGAAGGCCTTACGACCTGGCTGCGCGAAAACGGTGTCCGGGCAGTGGTCGACGCCACGCATCCGTTCGCGGAACGCATCGGCGCCAACGCTTTCCATGCCACCCAAGCCGCGGGCATTCCGCTCCTGCGGCTCGCGCGCCCCGGCTGGCAGCCGAGCGAAGACGATCGCTGGCACTGGGCAGACGACCTCGAAGAGGCCGCCGCACTCCTGCCCGGCCTCGGCACCCGCGTGTTCCTCACCAGCGGCCGCCAGGGCCTGGCCGCCTTCGCCGACCTCGACCCGCTGTGGTTCCTGATCCGCTGCGTCGACCCGCCCGGCCAGCCGCTGCCGCGCCGCCACGAGGTGGTGCTCGACCGCGGCCCGTACCGCCTCGACAGCGAACGCGCGCTGATGACCGAACACGACATCGACGTGCTGGTCACCAAGGACAGCGGCGGCGCGATGACGGCCGCGAAGCTGACCGCCGCGCGGGAACTCGGCCTGCCGGTGGTCGTCGTGCGCCGGCCGCCCCGACCGTCCGCTCCGGAAGCCACGGAAACCACAGACGCAGCCGCCGCCGTCGAATGGGTGCTCAGCCGATGAACGCTGAATCAATGAACGCCATGTTTTACGAAGTCCTGCACCGGCGCCGCGACGTCCGCGCCGAGTTCACCGGCGAACCGATCGACGACGCCGTCCTCACCCGGGTGCTCGAGGCCGCGCACGCCGCGCCGAGCGTCGGGATGAGCCAGCCGTGGGACTTCGTGCTCGTCCGCGACCCCGCCACGCGCGAGGAATTCGCCCGCCACGTGCACGAGGAACGCGACGTGTTCGCCGCGTCCCTCGACGGCGAGCGCGCGGAGACGTTCGCCAGGATCAAGGTCGAAGGCATCCGCGAATCGAGCCTCGGCATCGTCGTCACCTACGACGAGCAGCGCGGCGCCCCGGCGGTGCTCGGGCGGCACGCGATCGCCGACGCCGGGCTGTACTCGGTCTGCCTGGCGATCCAGAACCTGTGGCTCGCCGCGACCGCGGAAGGACTCGGCGTCGGGTGGGTGAGTTTCTACCGCGAACCCGTGCTCGCGGACCTGCTCGGCATTCCCGCCGGGATCCGCCCGGTGGCCTGGCTTTGTATAGGACCGGTAACGAATCTGGCCGAGGTTCCCGACCTGGAGCGGCACGGCTGGCGCAGCCGCGCGCCGCTGGCCAGCGCGTTACACCACGAGCGGTTCACCCCGCGCGACGAGGGGTCCGCGCAACCGCGTCAACCCTGACCCAATAGATTTCCTCTAATGCGTCCGATTGCCGTAGTGCTGGGGTTGCTTTCGGCGCTGTGCGCCCTGGCCTATCCCTTCCTGCCGGTCGTGCAGGACACCGCGGAAGTCGTCTGGCCCGTCGCCTCCGACACGCGTTCCGTCAACGCGCCCTTGACCGGGTACTGGGCACAGGACCTGAAGGCCGAACTGCCCTGCGAGACGATCCGCTCGCTCGACGCGCGCACGAACGGTCCCGCACTGCTGTTCTCGACCGTTCCGGACGGGCGCACCGGCAAGCACGCGGCCAACGGCGTCGGCATGCAGCTGCGCGTCGACAACGGAGTGCTGCTCGCGTCCAGCCAGGGCCAGCAGATCGCGCAGCAGCCGCTGCCGCAGGACGGCTGCAAGGTCACGCTCGACTCGGACGCGACCCAGATGACGCTCTCGGTCGGCAAGACCTCGATCTTCCACACCACCGGCGACGTCCGGCCGCGCGTGCTCGGCATCTACTCCTCGATCACCTCCGCGCGCGACCCGATCGCCGGGCTGCACGTGTCGGTCGTCCCGGACACCCGCTACCAGACCTCGCCGACCACGCTGAAGATCGTCGTCGGCATCCTCGCCGCGCTGTCGTTCCTCGGCTGCCTGATCGCGGTGTGGCGGATGGACTCCGGCTTCGCCCGCCGCGCGCCGCGCTGGGCCCCGGTCGGCTGGTGGCGGCTGACCGGCCGCGACGCGACGGTGTTCGGCGTGCTCGGCGCGTGGGTCTTCATCGGGCCGGTGACCTCGGACGACGGCTACATCCTCACCATGGCCCGGGTCACCGAGGCCACCGGGTACCTCACGAACTACCACCGCTGGTTCGGCGTCGCCGAGGCCCCGTTCGGCTGGTTCTACCACCTGTACGAGCTGATGACGCACGTCAGCACGGTGCCGCCGTGGATCCGGCTGCCCTCGTACCTGCTGGGCGTGATCAGCTGGCTGCTGATCAGCCGCGAGGTGATGCCGCGGCTGGGCACCCAGGTCCGCCGCAGCCGCGCCGCGGGCTGGGCCGCCGCCGCGGTGTTCCTGGTCTGGTGGATGCCCTACAACAACGGCGTCCGGCCGGAACCGGTCGCCGCGCTCGGGTCGCTGCTGGCGATCTGCGCGGTCGAACGCGCCCTGGTCACCCGCCGCCTGCTGCCGCTGTGCCTCGGGCTGACCGCGGCCGCGTTCACCCTCGCCGCGACGCCGACCGGGCTGATCGCCGTAGCGCCCTTCCTGGTCGCCGGGAAACCGCTGTTCAAGCTGGTCCGGCAGCGGTCGGCGAGCGGCTGGCTGCCGATGCTCGCGCCGATCCTCGCGTCCGGCTTCCTGGTGCTCGTGGTGATGTTCGCCGACCAGACGTTCGCGACGGTCGAGGAGGCCACCCGCATCCGCACCGCGGTCGGCCCGAACCTGTCGTGGTTCCAGGAACTCGCGCGGTATCAGTTGCTCTTCGAGAACCTGCCGGACGGCTCCGCGCCGCGCCGGTTCCCGGTGCTGCTCGTGCTGCTCTGCACGGTCACCTGCCTGGTGGTGCTGCTGCGCCGCGGCCGGATCCCCGGCGCGGCGCTCGGGCCGAGCCGCCGGCTGATCGGCACCACCGCGCTGTTCTTCCTGCTGCTCGCGCTGACCCCGACGAAATGGACGCACCACTTCGGCGCGTTCGCCGCGGTCGGCGCGTCGATGGCGGCGCTCACCGCGCTCGCGACCAGTTCCACCGTGCTGCGCTCCAACCGCAACCGAGCCGCGTTCCTCGCCGTGCTGCTGGTGGTCGGCGCGCTCGCCGCGACCGGGCCGAACACGTACTGGTTCGTCTCGCGGATCGGCGTGCCGTGGACGAACGTCGCGCCGTCGATCGGCGGCATCCCGCTGTCGACGATCCTGCTCGCGGCCGCCGCGATCGCCGGGATCTACGCGTTCGTGGAGAACATCCGCGCGCACCGGCCGGGCCCGGCGCTGACCCAGCAGGAGGGCCGGAGCCGGTCGCTGCGGCTCGGTTCGCTGTCGCTGGTCGTGGTGTGCGGCCTGGTCGCGGCGGGCGAGATCTACACGATGGGCGCGGCGATCTACTTCCAGCGCGACAGCTACAGCCTCGGCGCGGCCAACATCGGGCACCTGTTCGGCAAGAGCTGCAACCTGTCCGACCACGTGATGGTCGAGCGCGACGCGGCGAAGAGCATCCTGCACCCGCAGCCCGAACAGCGGACGGTGCCGGAGAAACCGGTGACGCAGAACCCGCCGAACCCGCTGCCGAGCCCGGACCAGGACAACGGCCGGATCCAGACCGGCTTCCACACCAGCCCGGTCGACGACAAGGACCCGCTGGCCGAACCGCCGCACGGGTTCAAGCAGGACCAGGTGCCGATGTGGAGCAGCTACCTCGACACCCAGACCCGCGCCGGACGGCTGCGCAGCGACTGGTACGCGCTCACCGACCGGACCGAGAACGGCCAGATCGTGGTCGCCACCGCGAGCCAGCCGCGCCGTCCCACGTCGGTGAGCCTGGAGTACGGCGTGAACACTCCCGAGGGCGTGCGCGTGCTGCGCGGCCAGTTCGCGCTCCCGCCCGGCGCGGGCACCGGCGGCTGGAACGACACCCGGATCAACCTGCGCGACCTGCCGCCGGAGACCACGTCGGTGCGGATCGTCATGGTGGACAACGACCTCACCGAGGACGGCTGGATCGCCGCGTCCGCGCCGCGCGTGCCGACCTTCACCACGCTCACCGACAAGCTCGCGGGCAAATCGGTGTACATCGACTGGCCCGCGTCGTTCGTGTACCCGTGCGCGAACCCGGTCACCTCGCACGACGGCATCTCCGCGATGCCGGACTACCGCATCACCGCCGGCCAGCTCGCCGACGAGGCGAAATGGGCGTCCAGCACCAACGGCGGCCCGAACGGCTGGCTCGAGGAGATCGCCGACGAGCCCGAGGTGCCGAGCTATCTGAACGGGCAGCCGTACCAGTCGTGGGGACAGCTGCTGCAGATCGAGCCGTACACGACCGGGGTGGCGCCGACGGTGCGGCACGGCGAGAAGACCGTGTGGGGCTGGTGGTCGCCTGGACCCGGGCCTTCGCAGCCGAACGGCAAGGACCCGACCCGTTAACCGGGTTGGCTGCCTTGGGGAAGGTTGCGTGACAACCGCTCGGTTCGGCGCTCTCGAGTTCGGGCCACGCCTCGAAATATCTTGTCGAGGGCCACGCGAGGCTGCACCCGGCGGTCACCGGCGGGCTGGTGACGGGAGTGCTCGACGCGGCAGTGCGGGACCGGCTCGCGACCGTCGAGACGATCGCCGTGCATCCCGACCACCAGTCCCAGGGCATCGCGACCGGCCTGCTGGAGACCGTCCTGCCTCGGCTGCGCGACCTGGGCGCCACCGAAGTGGACGCCTGGACCCGGGGCGAGGAAACCGCTCGCGCCGTTCGCCCTGGCCCGGGATTCACCGTCGCCGGGGCCTTCCTGCACGCCGACGCGGCCCGCGAGCAGCAGTTGCGGGACACGTTCACCCGCGTCTACCGCTGCCGACGCTTCCACCGCCATCTCTGACACGACGAGGCTGCGCGTCACCGCCACGGTTGACCGCTCACTGCGGCTCCCGCAGCCGCCGCGCCGCGAACACCGACACCGCGGGCAGCACCGCCAGCGCCAGCAACGCCCACTGCAACCCGACCGCGTTAGCGAGCGCCCCCACGGCAGGAGCGGCCACCCCGCCGACGCTCACTGCCAGCCCGAGCGTCACCCCGCTGGCGGTCCCGAGGCGGTTCGGCAGATAGTCCTGGCCGAGCGTGACATGCAGCGAGAACGGCACGTACAACGCCAGCGCCGCCAACGCGATCAGCGGGAACACGCCGTACCCCGGCAAGAGCGCGATCCCGGCGACCGCGGGCACTGACACGACATACGCGAGGTAAACCGTCCGGATCCGCCCCCACCGTCCGGCCAGCACCCCGCCGAGCAGCGTGCCCAGCGCGCCGACGCCGAACAGCACCACCAACGCCACTTCCCCGGCGAGCACGCTGCCGGTCCGCTGCGCGACCCAGATGGCGAGGAAGGTGTTGAGCGAGAAGGCAGCGATGGAACGTCCGACGACCACCACGGTCAGCCAGCCGAACTGCTGCCAATCGTCGCGCCCGGTGTGCGCCTTGTGCCCCGCCGCGGAATGGACGTCGCTCATCCGCCGGAACAACGCGGCGATCACCACCCCGGCGACGAGCGCGGGCAGGACCAGATACGGCGTCGCGCCCAGCCCGCCCGCCTGCAGCACCGGGGTGACGACGATCGGCCCGAGCGCGAAACCGACGTTGCCGCCCAAGGAAAACCAGCTCATCCCGACGTGCCCGCGCCCGGCGATCCGGCGCGCGATCCGCGCCGACTCTGGGTGGTAAGCGGCGACGCCGAGACCGGACAGCGCGATCGCGAGCCAGGTCAGCGGGTAGGAATCGGCGAGCCCGGACAGCCCGATCCCGGCCCCCGCGACCGTCATCCCAACGGGCACGAGCCACGGCATCGGCCGCCGGTCGGTCAGCACCCCGAACAGCGGCTGGACCACTGAGGACAGCAGCGTCGCGGCCACCGTGATCCCGGCCGCGGCGAGGTAGCCGTAATGCCGCTCGGCGACGAGAAACGGGACGAGTGCGGGGACCGCGCCTTGGTAGAGGTCGTCGACCGCGTGGCCGAGCACCATCAGCGGCATCGGCCAACGCGCGGGACGCGTCGGAGCGGGAAGGGTCGTCGTCACTCGATCATCGTCAGGCCCGGACCTGCCTTCGCGATTCCGTTATTGTGCCGAGTTGTGTCGATTTCCAGCCACCTGCCGACCGCGCCCACGAACACCCGCGACCTGGCGGCCACCACGGGCATCGCCGAGCACTGGCACGACGAGCACCAGATCGTCTACGCCAGCAGCGGCGTGCTGGCCGTGCACACGGACCGGTCGCGCTGGATCGCACCCGCACACCGAGCGCTGTGGATTCCGGCGGGCACCGTGCATTCCCACCGCGCATACGGCGTCACGCGGCTGCATCTGTTCGGCTTTCCGCAGGAACTGAGCCCGTTGCCGGTGACCGAGCCGACCGTCCTCGCGGTCACCCCGCTGCTGCGCGAACTGCTGATCGCGTACACCGAACTCGGCGACGACCGCTCGACCCCGGCAGGCCAGCGGATGCGGGCGGTGCTGTTCGACCAGCTCACCCTCGCCCCGGAACGCCCGGTGCAGGTGCCCGCCGCGCGCGATCCGCGACTGGCCGCCGTGTGCCAGTTGCTGGAGGAGGATCCGTCCGACTCACGCAGTTTGGAAGCACTGGGCCGCACGGTCGGCGCCAGCGGCCGGACGCTGACCCGGCTATTCCGCGCGGACACCGGCATGACGTTTCCGCAGTGGCGCACCCAATTACGGCTCTACCACGCCCTGCGACTGCTGGTGGAGGGCCGGTCAGTCACCGCGGTGGCGCAGTTGTGCGGATTCGCCACCACCAGCGCGTTCATCGACGTGTTCCGGCGCTCCCTCGGGCATACCCCGGGGTTTTACCTCCACAGTGGACAACCCGGTGACGCACCACGAGACTCGCCGCGAGCCGGTTGACGCCGAACGAGACGAGAATGAGCCCAGTCGCGTCGAGCAACTGCGCACCGAGGACGCTGGCCAGCGCGAACGAGCCGATGCGGATCGCGAGAAACACCGCCCACAACGCGATTCCCGGGCCGGTGAGCCGGTATTGCAGCCCGCCGGCCCGCCGGAAGCGCGTCACGTACCCCATCGCGGTCCCGGTGCCCGCGACCAGCACGAGTTCGCCGGCCAGCAGCCAGTCCGCCGACTGGAATCCGCCGTCCAGCTCGAAACCGAGGCAAACCAGCCCTGCCGCGATCACCGCCAACGGCATCACCAGCATCCGCCGCGGTTCGGCGGACCGCCACTGGAACTGCCGCACGATCAGGATCCCGACCGCGAGCGCGATCAGCACGTCGTCGACCATCGCCAACTCCATCACTAGTGATGCTTCCTCGAATGTATCACCAGTGATTGAATACGGCCATGCGCGCCGCCGACCTGCACCTCCTCGCCCGCACCCTGCGCGAGATCGCCCTGACCAGCACCGGGAACACCGGCACGGACCAGGTCAACGCGGGAGAGCTGGCGGTGGTCGAGGACGTGTCGCGCAACCCCGGCGCGACGATCAGCGACGTGACGCGCCGGACCGGGCTGGCGCAGAGCCTCGTTTCCCGGATCACGCACCGGATGGCGGACGCGGGCGTCCTGCGCGTGCGGCCCGACGAAACCGACCGGCGCAAGTCGCGGCTGGAGATCGAACCGTCCGCGCGCGAGATGTTCCGCACCCGCGCGGACGGTTCGATCGCCTCAGCCCTCGCCGCGCACGCACCGAAACTCAGTGCCGCGCAACGGAAAGAACTCACCCACCACCTCGCGGAGGCGGAGCGGCTGCTGCGCGAAGGTCAGGAATAACTCCGCGGCGTCCACACGATCGACCGCCCGTCCGGGCCTTCCTCCACCACCGTGCGCGACGAGCCCACGATCAGCAGGCACCGCATGTCCACAGTAGACGGATCGAGCCCGCCCAACGTGGTCACGCGAATGTCCTCCTCCGGCCCGCCGACATCCCGGGCCACCACCACGGGCGTCTCCGGATCCCGGTGCCGCAGCAGGACTTCCCGCGCGTTGGCCAGCTGCGTCACCCGAGTCCGCGAAGCCGGGTTGTACAGCGCCAGCACCAAATCCGCCGCGCCAGCCGCGTCGAGACGGCGTTCGATGATCTCCCACGGCTTCAACCGGTCCGAAAGGGACAGTACGCAATAGTCGTGTCCCAGCGGCGCACCGACCCGGGACGCGGCCGCCTGTGCCGCCGTCACCCCGGGCACGATCCGTACCCGCGCGCCGGTGCCGTTTCCGGCCGAAACCTGTTCCAGCACCGCCGAAGCCATCGCGAACACGCCCGGGTCCCCGGACGACACCACGGCCACCCGCGCACCGGTCGAAGCCAGCTGCAGCGCCTCGACCGCCCGGTCCGCCTCGACCCGGTTCCCCGACGCGTGCCGCTGCTGTCCCGCCCGTTGCGGAACCCGTGCGACATACGGCCCGTAGCCGACGATGTGGTCCGCTGCCGCCAGTTCGGCCGACGCTTCCGGCGTCAGCCACTCCGGCCCGGCCGGACCGAGCCCGACGACCACGACCTCGCCGCCTTCCACCGGAACCGGAGCCGAAGAAGCAGCCGCGGGCTCACCCTCCACTCGCGACTTGTAGGCCGGACTCGGCAAGAGCGCCAAGGAAAAGTACGGCACCGACTCCGGATCGACGTCCGCGAACGGCTCCACCCGCTGCTGTCCCCAGGTCGCCCGCTCGATGTACCAGGCGTCGTCGAGCTTGCCCGACTCCGCGAGCGCTTCCCGCACAGAACCGAAAGTACGGCCCAGTTTCAGCACCGCCGCCGCTTCGGTGTCCGCCAGCCGACGCGCCAATTCGGGCGCTGGCAACGTTCCCGGCAGCACCGTGAGAACTTCGTCGCGCTGCACCAACGGACGGCCGAGCACCGACGCCGCCGCGCTCACTGACGTCACGCCGGGCACCACCTCGGCTTCGAACCGTCCGGCGAGCCGCTCGTGCATGTACATGTAGGAGCCGTAGAAGAACGGGTCGCCTTCGCACAACAGCACCACGTCGCGTCCCGCATCGAGGTGCTCGGCGAGTTTTTTCGCGCTCAGCTCGTAGAAATCGGCGATCGCGCCCTCGTAACCGCCGGGATGATCGGTGGTCTCAGTGGTGACCGGATAGACGAGCCGCTCCTCCAGCTGCCCCTCGCGCAGATACGGCTCAGCCACCGACCGCGCGATGCTGCGCCCGTGCCGCGCGCTGTGGTAGGCGATCACGTCCGCCTCGCCGATCAGCCGCGCCGCTTTGACCGTCATCAGTTCCGGGTCGCCGGGTCCCAGCCCGACGCCGTACAGCCGCCCCGTCATTCGACCGCGCTCGCAATCGCGTTCACAGCACCGACCGCCATCGCACTGCCGCCGCGACGGCCGTGCACGACCAGGTACGGCGCGGGCGCGCGCTTCGCCAGTTCCACTTTGGACTCCGCCGCGCCGACGAACCCCACCGGGACCCCGATGATCGCGGCCGGTGCGCCGACGCCCTCGTCCAGCAGTTCCAGCAACCGGAACAACGCGGTCGGCGCGTTGCCGATCGCCACCACCGAACCGGGAAGCCGGTCCCGCCACAGTTCCAGCGCGGCGGCCGACCGCGTGGTGCCGAGCCGTTCGGCCAGCCCGGGCACGCTGGGGTCGTCCAAAGTGCACACGACGTCGTTCGCCGCGGGAAGCCGTTTGCGCGTGATGCCGCTGGCGATCATCTTCGCGTCGCACAGGATCGGCGCGCCCGCCTCCAGCGCGGCGCGGCCCGCCTCGACCACGTCGAGCGAGTACCGCAGGTCGTCGACCAGGTCGACCATGCCGCAGGAGTGGATCATCCGGACCGCGACGCCCGCGACGTCGTCGGGCAGGATCGCCAGGTCCGCCTCTTCGCGGATCGTGGCGAACGAGTGCCGGTAGATCTCGGCCCCGTCCCGCAGGTAGTCGATCACGAAGGTCCCTTTCTCGCCAACGCATCCGCCAACTCGGACGCCGGGGTCCAGCGTCCGTCGACACGGTAGCCGCCGGGTTCGGCGACAACGTCGCGGTGGGCGCCGGACGGTCGTCCGCACCGCCGTGCACAGCCCGAGACGTGCACCCGCTCCCCGTCCGCGACCAGTGTCGCCGCGTCCGCGCGGACGTCGGCGAGAGACTTCGCACACCCCGGCGCCCCGACGCAGGCGCTAAGCTCCGCCGTCGCCGGATCCGTCGAGAGCCCGGCCGCGTGCAGGCGTTCGACGTCCGCGCCGCCGGGCAGCAGCACCGAACGCCACGGCGTGACCACGGCGTCGCCGAAGTCCGCGAGCGTGCGCAACTGAGCGGCGGTCAACTGCCCGAACCTCGGCGCGACGCCCACCGCTTCGCCGCCGTCGTCGCGCCGGATCCTCCCGACCGTCGGGTCGATCCGCGTCGGACGTGCCTGGGGCGCTTCCCGCGGACCGTCCGGCAGCAGTGCCGAAGGATCGGCCAGTTCCCCGATCCGCCATGCCGAACCGCGCGTGCGCGCAAACGTTTCCGCCACCGTGAGCAGCGCGGACACCGCCTCGTCCCGCGGCACCAGCCAGCCGGAATCAGCCCCCGCCAGGAGCACCACCCCGGTCGACGAACTCACCGCACGCCAACACACGTCAGTGCCCACGACGTCGCCGCGACCGTCGTCAAAGCCGAACAGGAACCGCCCGGGCAGCTCGGCGAGTTCGGGCCGCGCGCACAGCGCACGATCCAGCGTCGCGGAAAGACCCCGGACGTCCGCTAGCCCGCCGCGTACCCCGCTCAACGGCGAGGCCAGCACGTTCCGCACGCGCTCGTGACTGGGCGACGGCAGCAGCCCGGCGTCGGTCAGCCGTCCGGCCAAGCCCGGCCGGTGCACGCCGCGCAACTGGACGTTGGCTCGCGAGGTCAGGTGGACGTCGCCGTCGCCGAGGTCTTCCGCACAGGTTGCCAACGCGCGCAACCGATCCGCGGTCACCACGCCGCCGGGAAGCCGGACCCTGGCGAGCGGCCCGTCCGCCGCGTCGTGCGTCGCGAAGACTCCAGGGCAGGCGTCGGCGCGCACGCGGGCAGGGCTGGGCATGGCGCTCACTGTAACCCGCGGCTGTTTTAACAGGCTTGCGATCAGATGTAGTACATCTGCTACATTTCATCGCACAGGCAGGATGGGGGTCATCCAATGAGAGATCTAGCGGACACCGTGCTCCGCGTCGAAGGCCTACGCATGCGGTACGGCGCGAACGACGTGCTGCACGGCACGTCGTTCACCGCGCACCGCGGCGAGGTGCTGTGCCTGCTCGGCCCGAACGGGGCGGGCAAGACCACGACGATCGAAATCCTCGAGGGGTTCCGCATGCGGTCCGCAGGCGAGGTGTCCGTGCTGGGCACCGACCCGGCACGCGGCGGCGAGGACTGGAGGGCGCGGCTGGGGGTCGTCCTGCAGTCCTGGCGCGACCACGGGAAATGGCGCGTGCGCGAGCTGCTCGACCTGCTCGGGTCGTTCTACTCGCCGTACTCCACCGACCGGATCCGGCGGCCGTGGGACACCGACGAGCTGATCGAGGCGGTCGGGCTTTCCGAGCACGCGGGCAAGAAGATCCGGATGCTGTCCGGCGGGCAGCGGCGCAGGCTGGACGTGGCGATCGGCATCGTCGGCCGCCCCGAACTGCTGTTCCTGGACGAGCCGACCGCCGGGTTCGACCCCATGGCGCGCCGCGATTTCCACGAGCTCGTGCACCGGCTCGCCGACGACGACACGACGATCCTGCTCACCACGCACGACCTCGACGAGGCCGAGAAGCTCGCCGACCGGATCCTGATCCTGAGCGGCGGCCGCATCGCCGCCGACGGGTCGCCGGACCAGCTGAGCAGGCAGATCGCCGGCGAGGCCGAGGTGCGCTGGACGCTCGACGGACAGCGGTTCGTGCACTCGACCACGGAGGCGACGAAGTACGTGTACGAGCTGTTCAAGCAACACGGCGAAGCGGTCGCCGACCTGGAGGTCCGGCGCGCGTCGCTGGAGGACACGTACCTGACGCTCGTGCAGCGCGCGGAATCCGGACTGGCCCCGGCGGGTGCGCTATGACGGCGTCGGCGCAGCGGACCGCGGCGCGGGTGGGGCTCCGCCGCGGGTTCATCGAATTCCGCCAGCAATGGACGAACCGGGACGACTTGCTGGGCCAGATCATCTGGCTGGGGATGATCTTCGGCACGCTGATCTTCATGCGCGGCGCGCAGTTGCCCGGCACGTCGTTCTCGCTGGGCACGGCGACGGTGCCGAGCGTGATCGGGGCGGGCATCGTGTTCAACGGCCTGTCCGCCGTCGCCGGGGCGCTGATCGTCGACCGCGAGGACGGCACGCTGCTGCGCGCCAAGGCGACGCCGAACGGGATGCTCGGCTACCTGATCGGCAAGGTCACGACGTTCTCGATGGTGCAGGTCGCGGGCATCGTCGTGATGCTGGTGCCGTCCCTGTTCCTGTTCGAGGGGCTGGCCCCGGACGGGTTCTTCTCGATCCTGCACCTGGTGTGGGTGCTCGCCGCGGGCCTGGTCGCGACCATGCCGATCGGCGCGGCGATCGGCTCGCTGATCCAGGATTCGCGGATGATGGCCCTGGTCATGCTGCCGATGCTCGGGCTCGGCGCGATCTCCGGGATCTTCTACCCGATCACCGCGCTGCCGGTCTGGCTGCAGGACGTCGCGCAGGTCTTCCCGATGTACTGGCTCGGCCTCGGCATGCGTTCGGCGCTGCTGCCCGACCAGGCGGTCGTCGTCGAAATCGGGCAGTCGTGGCGGCCGTGGGCGACCCTGGGGGTGCTGCTCGCGTGGGCCGTGATCGGATTGGTGCTGGCCCCGATCCTGCTGAAGCGGATGGCCCGGCGCGAATCGGGGTCGTCGGTGGCGGCGCGACGGGAAAGGGCACTTCAGCGTGTGTGAGGCGCGGTGAGCGAGAACGTCTACAACCGCATCGCGGTGCTGCGCGCCGAACGCGGCATCTCGCGGCGGCAGCTCGCGGACGCGCTCGGCGTGCACTACCAGACCATCGGGTACCTGGAGCGCGGCGAGTACAGCCCGAGCCTGTACCTGGCGTTGCGGATCGCGGAGTTCTTCGAGGTCGCGGTGGAGGTGCTCTTCTCCACCGCGCCCTTCCCGCGGATCGGGGACGAAAGCAAGCCCGCGTGAGGGTCTGCTCACCTTGACGGCGCCGGTGCGCCCGGCGAGAGTAAGAGCGCACACGCGTCGGCACGCGGAGGAACCCGGTGGAAATCCGGGGCGGTCCCGCCACTGTGACCGGCGGCCCCGCGGCCGCCGTCAGCCAGGAACTCCCGCCGGCGTGCCCGACGACCCGGGGCGCGGACACCCCGAGTGAGGAACGCCGTGATCCTGCTGCTGTCCACTTCGGACACCGACCTGCTCAGCGCCCGGGCCAGCGGCGCGGACTACCGCCTCGGCAACCCGTCCCGGCTTCCCCTCGGCAACCTGCCCGGGCTGCTGGACGGCGTGTCGATCGTCGTCGTCCGGATCCTGGGCACGCCGCGGACCTGGCAAGAAGGCTTGGACACGCTGCGCGCGTCAGGTGCGCACGTGGTCGTGCTCGGCGGCGAGCAGACGCCGGACGCGGAGCTGATGAAGCTCTCCACCACGCCCGCCGGGATCGCCGCGCAAGCGCATCTGTACCTCGCGCAGGGCGGTCCGGAGAACCTCACGCAGCTGCACCGCTTCCTGTCCGACACGCTGCTGCTCACCGGCGAAGGCTTCGAACCGCCCGCCGAGCTGCCGTCGTGGGGCGTGCTTTCGCGGCCCGCCTCCTCGAACGACGGCCCGGTCATCGGGATCCTCTACTACCGAGCGCACCACCTGTCCGGGAACACCGGTTTCGTGCACGCGCTGGCCGACGCGGTCGAATCCGCGGGCGGCCGCGCGTTGCCGATCCACACCGCGTCCCTGCGCACGCGCGCGCCGGAGATGATGGCTGAGCTGGGCAAGGTCGACGCCCTGCTGGTCACCGTGCTCGCGGCGGGCGGCACCCGTCCGTCGGAAGCCGGGGCCGGTGGGGACGACGAATCCTGGGACGTCGCGGAAATGGCCGCGCTGGACGTGCCCGTGCTGCAAGCGTTGTGCCTGACCAGCGACCGCGAAACCTGGTCCGC
Source organism: Amycolatopsis sp. Poz14 (assembly GCF_006704225.1). Classification (NCBI taxonomy): domain Bacteria; kingdom Bacillati; phylum Actinomycetota; class Actinomycetes; order Pseudonocardiales; family Pseudonocardiaceae; genus Amycolatopsis; species Amycolatopsis sp. Poz14. Next base: position 3,344,287 of record NZ_JACLHD010000001.1, on the reverse strand, counting down.
CAGCGACGACGGCCTGTCCCCGCTCGACGCGGGCAACCAGATGGCGGTACCCGAATTCGACGGCCGGATCATCACCGTCCCGTTCTCCTTCAAGGAATTCGACGACGACGGCCTCCCCCGCTACATCGCCGACGCCGAACGCGCCTCCCGCGTCGCGCGCATCGCCCTCGCGCACGCCCGGCTCCGCCACACCCCGCCCGCTTCCCGGCGGATCGCCCTGATGCTGTCCGCGTACCCGACGAAGCATTCGCGCGTCGGCAACGCCGTCGGCCTCGACACCCCCGCGTCGGCGATCAAACTCCTGCGCCTCATGCGCGAACGCGGCTACGACCTCGGCCCCGAGGCTTTCCCCGGCGTCGACCCGACCGGCACCGACCAGCCGGACGGCGACGCGTTGATCCACGCCCTGATCGCCGCGGGCGGCCAGGACCCCGAATGGCTCACCGAAGAACAGCTCTCCGGCAACCCGATCCGCGTCCCCGCCGCCCGCTACCGCGCCTGGTTCGCTGCCTTGCCGGTCGAGTTGCAAGAGGCGATGGAAGAACACTGGGGCCCCGCACCGGGTTCGCTGTATGTCGACACGTCGGCAAACCCCGAGGGCGACATCGTCCTGGCGTCGCTGCAGTCCGGCAACGTCATCCTGATGATCCAGCCGCCGCGCGGATTCGGCGAGAACCCGGTCGCGATCTACCACAACCCGGACCTGCCGCCGAGCCACCATTACCTCGCCGCCTACCGCTGGTTGGAAGAGGAATTCGGCGCGCACGCCGTCGTCCACCTCGGCAAACACGGTTCGCTGGAATGGCTGCCCGGCAAGACCGCGGGCCTTTCCGCCGCCTGCGCCCCCGACGCCGTACTGGGCAATCTGCCGTTGGTGTACCCGTTCCTGATCAACGACCCCGGCGAAGGCGCGCAAGCGAAACGCCGCGCGCACGCGACGATCGTGGACCACCTGGTCCCGCCGATGGCCCGTGCCGAGTCCTACGGCGACCTGGCCCGGCTCGAGCAGTTGCTGGACGAGCACGCCAACATCGCCGCGATGGACCCGGCGAAGCTCCCGGCGATCCGCGCCCAGATCTGGACCCTCATCCAGGCCGCGAAACTCGACCACGACCTCGGCGTCGAGGAACGCCCGCACGACGCCGAGTTCGACGACTTCCTGCTGCACATCGACGGCTGGCTGTGCGAGGTCAAGGACGCCCAGATCCGCGACGGCCTGCACATCCTGGGCGAGGCCCCGGTCGGCGAGGCGCGGGTCAACCTGGTGCTGGCGATGCTCCGAGCCCAGCAAATGTGGGGCGGCAAGCAAGGCGCCGTCCCCGGCCTGCGTTCCGCATTGGGGTTGAAGGAAAACTCGGACGCCCCGCTGTCCGAAGTAGACGCTATCGAGGCGACCGCGCACGCGCTGGTTTCTTTGATGGAGACCCGCGCATGGTCCCCTTCTTCGGTTTCTTCAGTGGTGAGCGAAGTCCTGGGCACTTCTGATGACGAAGTCGCCCGCGTCCTGACCTTCGCCGCCACCGAGATCGTCCCCCGCCTGGCAGGCACCTCGTCCGAAGTGGACGCCGTCCTGCACGCCCTCGACGGCGGCTACATCCCCGCCGGCCCGAGCGGTTCCCCGTTGCGCGGCTTGGTCAACGTCCTGCCGACCGGCCGCAACTTCTACACCGTCGACCCGAAGGCCATCCCCAGCCGCCTGGCGTGGGAAACCGGCCAGGCCCTGGCGGACTCCCTGCTCCGCCGCTACCGCGAAGACACCGGCGACTGGCCGCGGTCCGTCGGCCTCTCGGTGTGGGGCACCTCCGCGATGCGCACCTCCGGCGACGACGCCGCGGAAGTCCTGGCGCTGCTGGGCATCCAGCCGGTCTGGGACGAGGCTTCCCGTCGGGTGACCGGCATCGAGCCCATCCCGCTGTCCGAACTGGGCCGCCCCCGGATCGATGTGACAGTCCGCATCAGCGGCTTCTTCCGCGATGCCTTCCCGCACGTCATCACCCTGCTGGACGACGCGGTCCGCCTGGCCGCGTCCCTGGACGAGCCCGAAGCCGACAACTACGTCCGCGCCCACGTCAACGCAGACCTGGCCGCCCACGGCGACAACCGCCGCGCCACGACCCGCATCTTCGGCTCCAAACCAGGTGCCTACGGAGCCGGCCTGCTCCCGTTGATGGACTCCGGAAACTGGCGCGACGACAAGGATTTGGCGGAGGTCTATGCGGTCTGGGGCGGCTTCGCGTACGGCCGGGATCTGGACGGCCGCCCCGCCCGCGAGGACATGGAATCGTCGTACAAACGCATTGTGGTAGCCGCGAAGAACACCGACACCCGCGAACACGACATCGCCGACTCGGACGACTATTTCCAGTACCACGGCGGAATGATCGCCACCGTCCGCGCCCTGACCGGCTCCGCCCCCGCGTCCTACGTCGGCGACTCCACCACCCCAGACGCCGTCCGCACCCGTACTTTGGGCGAAGAAACGGCCCGCGTCTTCCGCGCCCGGGTCGTCAACCCGCGCTGGCTGTCCGCGATGCGCCGCCACGGGTACAAGGGCGCCTTCGAACTCGCGGCAACCGTCGATTACCTCTTCGGCTTCGACGCCACCGCGGGCGTGGTGGGCGACTGGATGTACGAGAAGCTGTCCCAGTCGTACGTTCTGGACGAGGAAAACCAGCAGTTCCTGCGCGACGCGAACCCATGGGCGTTGCGGGGAATCATCGAACGCCTTACGGAAGCCGCGGATCGGGGTCTGTGGGAAGAGCCGGATCCGGAGTTGATGGCCCAGATGCGCGAGGTTTACCTGACGCTGGAAGGCGATCTGGAGAACGACTGAGCCTTCGCTGTGCCGGGTTGCGGGCCGATCCGCAACCCGGCGCCAACGCTTCTCCAGCCGCGACGCGGGCCCACCAGCGCTCTCCCCGCCTCAGCCGTCGCACAGCACTTTCGCCACGCCACTGGCCAGCCGTTCGACGCCCTGGGCACGCCCCGACCCACGCCTCTTCCATCGCCAGCACACGCCCTTTCGGCCGCACCCGCTAGGCCAACTGCGGCCCCAGCCGCCCACCCCCGCGAAGGTCCGCCGAACAGCCCCCTGACCCTCGCCCTACCGCCAAGCCCGCCCCGCCCAACCACGCCACCACCACAGCTCACGCCACCACTCGCCGAACCGCCCCCGCCGAGCAGCCACCGCGACCCCCGACCGGCGCCCCCGGCCCGCGCCTGCCCAGTCCAACCGCACCGTCACCGTCTCCCCCTCTCCCAGCGGACCACTCGCCCCGGCGGTCCGCGTCCTTTTGCGCGGAACCGTTGCGCCACAAGGGCTAACCCGCCGCAGCGGATTCCGGCATACCTCCCGAACCAGCCCACCGCCGGACAAGAGCAGCCGACCGCACCTTGACTTCATAATGGTCTAGTCCAATGCTTACCGCATTCATTTTCCGAATGCTCGCCGGAGGACAGATGCAGCGAAGCAGACTGGCCGCCACACTCGTCGCCGCCGCTACCGTGGCCGGGGCGGCTGCCGTCGTGGCCGCGACCGCCCACGCGCAGACCGGGGCGTCGACCGGCCTCGACAACAACTGGTACGCCGCCGCGCCGTACCTCATGCCGCAGAGCAACAACCCGCCGGACCCGGTGACCGTCATGAACGCGACCGGGCAGAAAGCGTTCCAGCTGGCCTTCATCCTCGCGCCGAAGGGCGGCGGATGCAGCCCCACCTGGGACGGCACCTCGCCGGTTTCCTCGGACACGACCGTCGGCGACGCGATCAACCGCATCCGCGGCAACGGCGGCGACGTGTCGGTTTCGGTCGGCGGCTACGGCGGCACGAAACTGGGCCAGACCTGCGGCACCGTCGACGCGACCGCCGCGGCCTACCAGCAGGTCGTCGCGAAATACAACCTGAAAGCCATCGACTTCGACCTCGAAGAACCCGAGTACGAAGACACCGCGGCCATCGCGAACGAACTCGGCGCCGCGAAGAAACTGCAGGCGGACAACCCCGGTCTCTTCGTCTCGGTGACCATGCCGGGAACCGCCGCGGGCACCGGCTGGTTCGGCACCCAACTGCTGGACCAGGCGAAGTCGATCGGCTTCTCTCCCAACAACTTCTCGATCATGCCGTTCGACGGTGGTTTCAGCGGCGGCGGCGCGGCGCAGGTGTCGGCGCTCGAGGCGTTCCACGGCTTGCTCCAAAGCCACCTGGGCTGGGACAGCGCCACCGCGTACGCGCACGAGGGTTTCTCGGGAATGAACGGGAAATCCGACAGTTCGGAATACTTCAACGTTTCCGATTTCCAGACCGTGTACGACTACGCGACGAGCCACCACCTCGGCCGGTTCACGTTCTGGGCGGTGAACCGGGACCGGCAATGCACGACGACGACCGACAACAGCGTGTGCTCGAACGTCCAGCAAAACGACTGGGACTTCACGAAGTTCACCACCCGGTTCGCCGGCGCGACCCCGCCGCAGACCACTCCACCGACGAGTCCGACCAGTCCGACCAGCAATCCTCCGGGAACCTGCTCGGCACCGGAATGGCAGAAAACGCAGGTTTACACCGGCGGTGCCGTGGTTGCGCACAACAGCCACAAATGGACTGCCAAATGGTGGACCCAGGGCGAGGAACCCGGCACGACCGGCCAGTGGGGCGTCTGGACCGACAACGGCGGCTGCTGACCGGCTAGTTTTTTTCCCGATCGGGCGCTGCGACGCGGATTCCGTGCCGCGGCGCCCGATCGTCCGGTGCTCAGGGCCGAACGCCGGGCAAGTGCGTGTTCGCCCGCCGGACTTCCGAAGCCAGCGCCGGCACTTCGATCACCCGTCGTCCGGCCGCGACAAGCCGCTCGACCCCTTCGGCCTCGACGAACAACGACGGTTCCCGCCAGGCCATCACCACTCGGGGAATCGCGGTTTCGAGGATCAGCTGCGTGCAGCTTTTGGGGTGGGACGCGCGATCGCTGCACGGTTCGAGCGAGCTGTACATGGTCGCGTCGGCGAGTCGCGGGTCGTGCGGATCGAGCTTCGCCAGCGCGGCTTCTTCCGCATGGTTACGCGGATCGCCTTCACCGGAATGCCCGGTGGCGAGCACCGTCCCGTCCGGCAGACCGACGACCGCGCCGACCCGAAACGTCGAACTCGGCGGGCATTCGTCGGCGAGCTCGATGGCCTGCCGCAACCGCAGCAGATCGAGCGACGACGGTTCGACCGCGGCGCGGTACCGCAGCACCGCGACCTCGCCGAGCCGCCGCACTTCCGTCAGTTCCAGCGGTCGCGGAAACGCACCCGGCCCGAGAAACCGCGGCGCTCGCGGGTCGCCGACCATGATCGGCGCGATCGCGAGCCGGAGTTCGTCGGCGAGCCCGGCATCGAGAAACTGCGTGTGCACCGCCCCGCCGCCCTCGACGAGCAGCGTCCGGATCCCGCGCGCGCCGAGGTCGTCCAGGATGTGCTCGAGCCGCGGCGGACTGCCGACCTCGACGACAGTCGCGACCGCACTCAAGCTGTCCGCGCTGCCTCGCGGCGCGTAGACGAGCTTCTCGGTGTCGCCGACGGTGAAGAACCGCGCCGCCGGATCGAGCTTGCCGCTGCTGGTGACCGTCACCTTGACCGGTTGCTCCGGCCGTCCCGCCGCGACCCGCTCGCGGCGGAGTTCGGCGGAGCGCACGAGGAGCCGCGGGTTGTCGGCCCGCACCGTGCCCGCGCCGACGAGGATCGCGTCGGCCTCGGCACGGAGCCGGTCGACCTCCGCGAAGTCGTCCTCGTTGGACAGGAGCAGACGGGTGGCGCCGGCGTCGTCGAGGTAGCCGTCCAGCGATTGCGCCGCGGACAGCAGGACGTGCGGCCGCCCGGTCATCGTGCCCATCCGCTCATCGCGCTCCGGCCAGGTCAGGCGGGCACTACGGCGTACTGGCGGACGTACAGGTCGGTGTAGGTCACCGGCCCGCGCGGCCCCGGCACCCGGTCGAGGTTGATGCCGGTCTCGGGCACCGCGAGCAGCTTGAAGCCGTCCAGCAGCCGGGTCGGCGCGTTCCAGAACACGCCCGTGCCGGTGTAGCCGTCGAAGAACCGCTCCGCGGCCGCCGGGTCCTCGGTCGCGATCCCCGCGGCGAGCCCGGACGTGCGCTCGTTCGCGATCTCCACCGCGTCGACGAGCCCGCCGACCTTCTCCACGGTGACCGTCGCCTCCCGCTCGGAGTCCAGCGCCCACTCGTAGCCGATCGGATGCTCGTGCGGCGCGAGCGAAGGCGTGACGCCGCGCTCGGCCAGCGCCGACTCGATCTGCGGCCACACCGTGTCGTGCACGTCCTCGTGGATCAGCAGCAGGTTCAGCCGGTTGCAGACGCCGAGCCGGTCGAGGCTCGAGAACACGAGGTCACGAACCTTGCCCGCATCCGCCGCGGCGTCGACGTACAGCACACCGCCGCCGTCAGCGTGCGCCAACGTGCGCACCCCGTGCACCGCCGCCTCAGTCGCCAGCGCGCGCGTGCTGTCGCCACTGCCGCGCAGGATGACCAGCGGTACAAGCCCAGGCAGCCGAACCAGCGCCGACGCGGCTTCCCGCTCCACGCGCGGCACCAACTGCACGACGTCCGGGTTGATCCCGGCAGCCTCGAGCGCGGGCGCGATCACGACGTCCCGCAACCGCTGCGCAGAGCCAAGCGCCGCCGACCCGGTCCGCAGCACGCCGCCGTTGCGCGACTTGACCAGCTGCGAGGCCACGTCGACCGTCACGTTCGGCCGCGCCTCGTAGTTCGCGCCGATGACGCCCACCGGACGCCGCCGTTCGACCAGCCGCAGCCCACCGTCCAGCGTGGACACGTCGACGGCCCGCTCCTGGTGCGGCGCGCCGGCCAGCAGACGCAGCTGATCGGCCATCCCGTCGAGCCGCTCGGGCGTGATGGTGAGCCGGTCGAGCAGACCAGCGCTCATCCCGTCGGCCGTAGCCTTGGCAACATCGGCCCGGTTGGCCTCAAGCACCTCGTCCCGGTGCGCGACGAGCCGCTCCGCCATCCCGACGAGCGCCGCGTCCACCGCCTCGTCCCCGGCGGCAGCCAACGACGGCGCAGCCGCCTTCGCCGCCCGCGCACACTCCTCGACGGCCTTCGCGACCTCGTCCATCGCCTGTCTCCCTCCGGCGGCTCAGCAGACGTCCAGTCTGCCGGACACCCGCCTCTGACCTGCATCGGGACCCTCATCGCGGGCCAGACGCCGGGACGCACCGACCGACCACGAGAGGCTTCCCATGAGTTCCGGAAACCTACCAAAGGCAGCGACGTGCCCAGCGAACGAGCAACCTTCTGCCGACGTGGAGCCGGGATTGCCGCCGTGGCCGTAGGCGTGGCACTGCTCGCGCCCCTGAGCCCGGGCAGCACGAAAAGCGTCCGCGACCGTTGGGCGACGAGGTCGCGATCGCCAAGGCCGGAGCACCCGCGCACAGTTCCTAAGCACGACGGTGCTGGAAACCGACAGGGCTTCCAGACCCCAAAGTCGCCCGAAAGCAACGGTGCACGACCTCCTGATCAGACCGCCGGAACAGGCACCGTTCGGCGATCAAAGCACCTGAGGTAAGTGGACATCACCGCCGTAACGAACGGAGCAGCACACACGACTACAAACCACCTCAGGCCAAGGAGCACCGCATGATCAAGGGCCTCGCCATCTTCGCCGCAGCGGCCGCAGCGACCGTCACCCTCACCGCCTGCTCCGGCGGTGAGGGTGACGCCAGCGGTCTCGGCACCAGTGGTTTGACTCCCACCTCAGCTTCGACGCCCAGCTACTCGCCGCAAGAGTCCTGCCCTCCGCTCAAAGCCGGACAGTCATGCATCAACGGGCAACTAGTCGAGTCCAGCCCCACCAGCGAGACTCCCCAGGCCCCGACGAGTTCGGCCGTCGAGACTCCGCAATCCCCTCCTCCGGTCGAGTCCAGCCCAACGAGCGAGGCACCGCAGTACCCGCCCCAGGTCGAGCAGGCCCGCGACTCCGCGCTGTCTTATCTCAACTACACCGCTTTCTCGCGAAACGGCCTGATCGATCAGCTGTCCTCCAAGTACGGCGACAGCTACCCGAAGAACGTCGCCACCCAGGCGGTGGACAGCCTGGACGTCGACTGGAACGAACAGGCAGCCAAGGCGGCGCAGTCATACCTGGACTACACCTCGTTCTCGTGCACCGGCCTGATCCAGCAACTGTCCTCGAAATACGGTGAGAAGTTCACCAGTGCCCAGGCCAAGTTCGGCGCGCACCAGACGAAGGCATGCAAATGACATCCGACGCGTGACCAACGCCGAACAGCTCCCGCACCCCTCACCGCGGCGTCGTGACTGATCACCCGCAGCGGTTGGAGATCGCAACCACCCAGGAGAGCTGGGTCAGGCGCGAACGCCACCAAGCACTCGGACGTGCAGTGTCGCGCACGCCCTGCCAAGCGCGGCGACAGCTTGCCACGGCATTGCCGACGACAGCGTGCGCCCATAACCGGCCGTTCCACCCTACCGCTTGCCACTCAACTGCTTGCCGCTCAACCAATCCGTCGGCAACCCAGCCAATGCTCAACCGATCCATGGGCCGCCCTGCCAACGCTCAACCGATCCGTGAGCCGCCCAGCCAGCGCTCAACCGATCCGTGAGCCGCCCAGCCAGCGCTCGACCAATCCGCCGCGGCCGCCCAGCCAGCGCTCGACCAATCCGCCGCGGCCGCCGTCCGCTCGCACGCGGAGCGTGCATGAACGTCGCCGCCGCACCGCCACGGGCTTCCCAGCGACCGCGCGCCGTCGCACGACGCCACCGAGCCGCCAGTCCGCGTCACCTCACCGCAACCGACAACCGCAGCGACCGCATCACAACGCCAACGGTTGCAGCAGCCACAACCCGCCCGCGATCACGCAACTCGCCGTGAGCACGCCGAACACCAGCACCCACAACACCGCGGGCACAGCGGTCAGCCGGCTCAGCTGATCGGCGTCGGAGTCCCGCGCCTGGCCACGCCGCCGCTTGAGCTGAAGCTCCACCACCGGCCGAACCCCGCCGAACAGCAGGAACCAGGTCAGCAGGTACACGAAGGGCGCCTGCACCACCTTCGGCGCGACCAAGGCCACCAGCCCGAGCACGACAGCGCTTGCCACCACCGTGAACACGCCGTAGGCATTGCGCACCATGATCAGCACGCCCAGCAGCAGCAACGCGACCAGCACGAGCACCGCGGTGATCAGGTCGGCTCCGACCAGGCTCGCGAACAGCAGTCCCAGGACCGACGGGGCGATGTATCCGGCCAAAGCGGTGAACGCCATGCCGGGCCCCTCAGGCTTGCCGCGCGACACGGTGACCCCGGAGGTGTCCGAGTGCAGCCGGATCGACCGCAGCCGCCGTCCGACTGTCACCGCGGCCAGCGCATGGCCTGCCTCGTGCACGATCGTGATGACGTTGCGGGCGAACCGCCACGGCGTCCCGCCGGCCAGCACGACCAGCAAAGCGATCGCGCCGGTGACCAACGTGATGACGCTCGGCGTGTTCGCCTGTTCCAGCGCCGCGCTGACTGTCCCAGTGCTCGCGGCCATGGCCGCACCGGAGACTTCTCCGGTGCCCGGTCGAGCACTGAGCACAGTCGAGACGGCGAGTACAGGCGTAGTCACGCGGACACCTCACCACAGGCCCTATTTGGCTGCTGTGAGTGCCCAGGCAACATCCGTCGACCGCGATTCGGTATGGGCCGCGGCCTCACTCCATGGCATCTCCCTCCTGCCGATCCGCGACTTCAAGTACCGCTCAGTCCGCGACCTCCACGGACACCTTCAGCCGATCAAACCGGAATAGATGGGCAACCCATGACCGATACGGACGCCAATCCTCAGCCAACGGCTCAAGCTCGTCCGGCGGCGTGTCGGGAGGCAACGCGTACTCCGCGCACAGAATCTGGTGGAGCTGGGTGTCCAGGCGGGGGAAGAGATCGGGATGTCCCGCGCCGTGCAGCAAGATCTGCTCGGCGGAGAACGCTCCGATGCCCGGGATCGCACACAGGCGGCTCATCGCTTCGGGGATCGGCAGCGCCAGCAACTCCTCGGTGTCCAGGCGACCGTCTACAGCTGCCCGGGCGACAGCTCGGAGGCGCGCGAGCCGGAATGGCCCCACCGACGGTTCGTCGCCCAGCTCGGCCAGAATCTGCGGCGAGGGAAAGGAAAACAGCCCGTCTTCGCCGACCTGACGGCCATGGCGCACAGTCAACTGCTCGCGAAATCGTCTCGCCTGCGGGACCCGCATTCCTTGCGTGAGCACGGCCCAGCAAGCCGCTTCGTACGGCGACGAAAACAGCACTGGGCGCGCTCCGCTGTGACGGGCGTGCAGCCGCCGGACCACCGAGTCCCGGCTTGCGGCCTCGGCGAACCCCGATTCGTCGACATCAAGCGAAAGCATCCGGCTCACCTGCGCGACCACCCGCGCGGCGACCTCCACCGGCGCCGCCACCCCGACTTCGACCGTGCCCGGGGATCTCTGCCGGATCGCGGCCCCGGCATGGGTCCAGGCCCCCTCCACCGGGAACGCCATCCGCAGCACGCCCGGTTCGGCGGCGAAGGACCCCGCCGGGCCCGCGCCGGCGAGCCACCGCGAGGCGGCGCTCAGGTCGAAGGCCCCATGCACGGCGATTTCACCGGTGGGCAGGTCGATCGGACGCAGGATCGGTGCGGTCATCAGTCAGTCCTCCTCGCTGGTCTCCGCGAGTCGGAGACCGTGCGGACGACGTTAGGAACAGCCACCGACAATGCCGGGCCTCGAACGCTTGATCGGGCAGATCTTCACTCGAACGAGTGAGCAGCTGATGCCGCATACTGCCGGTATCCCACCGAGAGGACCTCCGTGCCGCACCACAGCACCCAGCAACGGCTCACCGATCTGCTCAGCGAACCGGCCACGACAGCCGACGGTTTCTTCGACACCCTCGGCGACGCGGCCCAGGCCGGCCCGCCCACCGGGCTCACCCAGCGGCTCATGCGCACCACGCTGCTGCCGCAGGTATACGAACACTACTGGCGGCCCGTGCTCGGCCGCGTCCTCAAAGGCCCCAGCGGCCCGAGCATGGCCGACGAGGTCGCGCTGGCCTCTGAACGTCTCGGGCTACAGCCGGGCCAAGTCGTGCTCGACGTCGCATGCGGAACCGGCCGGTTCACGCGCGCGTTCGGGGACGCGGTGGGACCGGACGGACTCGCGATCGGCCTGGACGGCGCACGCAGCATGCTTTCGCGCGCGGTCGAAGAAACTGACTCGCCGAACGTGGCTTACCTCCGCGCCGACGCGGTCGAACCGCCGTTGCTTTCGTCCACTGTGGACGCTGTCTGCTGTTTCGCCGCCCTGCACATGTTCGCCGAGCCGGAACGCGCGCTCGATTCGTTCACCCGGATTCTGCGTCCCGGCGGCCGGATCGTCCTGCTCACGAGCGCCCGCCGAGACTGCCGGCTGGCCCGGATCGCCGACACCGCAGGAGGAATCGTCAGCGGGCAACGCATGTTCGACCGAGGGGAGATCGCGGCCGGCTTGCGCGCGCGTGGCTTCGACGAGGTGCGCGAGCAGTACTTCGGCGTCGCCCAACTCGTCTCCGGTCGGCTGTCCGACGTGCGGTGATCCATTTCTGTCGGGGTTCGGAGTTAGCATTCCCCGCATGACCCACGCCGCACCTGTCCCGCCGGACGACAGCCACCTCCGTTCCCTAGTCGAAGCCACCGCCGATGCCGTGGCCGCCGCCGAACCGCTCAGCTCCGACTACGCCGGGGCCGACGCGGAAACCCGTGCTGCGGTTGAAGAAGAAGTGCGTTCCCGCGCGAGCGAACTCGTCGCGCTCAGCCAGGATCTGCACGCGCATCCGGAAGAAGGGTTCGCCGAACACCGGTCAGTCGGCGCGCTCGCCGACTTGCTGCGCGCCCATGGGCACGAAGTCACCGTAGGCCTCGGCGGGCTGGACACCGCGTTGCGCACCGGAACTCCGGACAACAAGGGGCCGCACATCGCGGTTCTGTCCGAGTACGACGCACTGCCCGGATTGGGACACGGCTGCGGGCACAACGTTATTTGCACTGCCGGAGCAGGCGGATTCCTCGGTGCGGCAGCAGTGGCCGAACGACTCGGCGGACGTGTGTCCCTGGTGGGCACCCCTGCCGAGGAAGGCGGTGGCGGCAAGGAGACGCTCGCGCGAGCCGAGGTCTTCGACGATGTCGACGCGGTGATCATGCTGCACCCGTTCAGCCACGACATCGCATTGCACCCGTTCCTCGGCAGGCGGCAGCTCGAGATGGTGTTCCACGGCGTCGGCGCGCATGCTTCGGCCCAGCCGTTCATGGGGCGCAACGCGCTCGACGCGGCGGTGGCGGCCTATCAAGGAGTGTCGGCGCTGCGACAACAGCTGCCGTCGAGCGACCGGGTGCACGGCATCTTCACCGACGGCGGCGCGCGGCCGAACGTGATCCCGGCCCGGGCGGCTCTCCTGTTCTACCTCCGGTCGGCAAATCCCGACACGCTGCGCGACTTGGCCAGCCGGATGACCGCGATCGCCCACGGCGCGGCCGAAATGACGGGCTGCGGAGTGGAATTGCGCTGGGACGCGCAGCCGGCGTATCTGCCGATCCGGTTCAACACGACACTGGCCGGACGGTGGTCGGTCAATCAACAGGGCACGGGGCGGAAACCGCTGCCGCCGGGCATCGTGCCGGAGTTCCTGACGGGGAGCACGGACCTCGGGAATTTGTCTTTCCGGATGCCCGCGCTGCACCCGATGATCGCGGTGTCCGGGCCGACGGTCGCCTTGCACACCAAGGAATTCGCTGAGGCTGCTGGGTCGCCGGCGGGTGATCAGGCGGTCATCGACGGCGCGCTGGGGCTGGCTCTGACAGCCGCCGACTATCTCGCCGACGCGGCGCTGCGCAAAGCCGTGCACGACGAGTTCGAGGCATCGGGAGGGGCGTTGGACGTGCCGAGTTTCTTTGACTGACAAGTGTGGGAGTTGGTGGATGACGATGGCCGGAAGGCTGGAAAGGAGGTGCGCCGCGTCCAGCTTGCCGGGTTGCGCGGAAGCTTTGGACGGTTTGGACTGACGCATTGCTGATCGGCGGTGGTGAGCTCCGCGGGCTCATCGCTCTGGACGGCACGGCACGGCACGGCACGGCACGGCACGGCACGGCACGGCACGGCACGGCACGGCACGGCACGGCACGGCACGGCACGGCACGGCACGGCACGGCACGGCACGGCACGGCACGGCACGGCACGGCACGGCACGGCACGGCACGGCACGGCACGGCACGGCACGGCACGGCACGGCACGGCACGGCACGGACGAGGATGCACTGCCTGAGAACGACTGAGAATTCTCAGCTGATTCTTCTCAGGAAAGCCTGAGGGTTTTCCACAGGCTGCTCATAAGCACAGGCGCGAGTCTGGGTTCATGACCGAGAACGAGAGCCGGCCCGGCCCCGCTACACCCGGTGGGCACCAGCCGCACCAGAGCAGTGAGCAGTACGGCCAGTACCGGGCCGGGTCGAGTCCGTTCGTTGCGGGACAGGGACGTCCGCAGGAGGTCGGAGGCGGTCCTGTCGGGCAAGCCGGAGGGCGTGGCGAGCAGGAGACGGCCGCCAGCGCTCGGCAGGCCGGGCCGGGCAACGCGCAACTGCCCAGCGGTGCCCAGGCAGCCGGACCCGGAGCGGTCCGGGTTCCTCAGCCGGGGACTGCCGCGCAGTCTGGGCCGAACACCGCGCCGCACCCGCCAGGCACGCCGCACAACCAACCCGGCACCGCGCAGCAGCAGTTCGGAGCTCCGCACAGCCAACCCGCCGCCCCGCAACAGCCAGGCATTCCGCAAAACCAACCTGACACCCCACAGCAGCAGTCAGGCATCCCGCACTACGGCCCAATGCCACAACCCGCGCAACCGCCCGCAGCCCTGGCTGGTCCGCGGAAGCGACCCGGCCGGATGGCGGCGCTCGTCGGAGCCACGGCGCTGGCCGCGGCCCTGCTCGGCGGCGGTGCCGGTGCGGCGATCGTCGGGCTGACGGGCGGCACCAGCGCGTCCTCAAGCACCGCGTCGACCGCCGCCACTGGGCAGACCATCAGCAACACCACGGCTTCCGGGGATGTCAGCACCGTCGCCGCGAAGGTGGTGCCCAGTGTGGTTCAGGTGAACGTCACGACCGGGCGGGGCACGGCGATCGGATCGGGCGTCATCCTCACCGCGGACGGCCGGATCCTCACCAACGCGCACGTCGTGGAGGGCGCGCAGACCGTCACGGTCACCACGTCGGACGGCAAGAAGTACCAGGCCAGGGTCGTCGGTTCGGACACCAAGAGCGACATCGCGGTGTTGCAGGCCCAGGGCGCGAGCGGGCTCACCGCGGCGACGCTCGGCGATTCGAGCAAGCTCGCCGTCGGGCAGCAGGTCATCGCGATCGGGTCGCCGGGCGGGCTGCAGAACACCGTCACCACCGGCATCGTCAGCGCGCTCAACCGGCCGCTGTCCGACGTCGGGGGCGGCGACGGCGATCAGCAGAACTCGCCCTTCGGGAGGCAGACCTCGAACGTCACGTCCGGCCCCAGCTACACCGCGATCCAGACCGACGCCTCGATCAACCAGGGCAACTCGGGCGGCGCGCTCGTCGACAGCCAGGGCCAGGTGATCGGCATCAACTCCGCGCTCTACAGCCCGAACTCCTCGGCGGGCAGCGTCGGAATCGGGTTCGCCATCCCGATCAACGACGCCAAGAAGATCGTCGACCAGATCGTCAACGGCTGACCGGAACTCCGGAGGCGGACCGTGGTCGGGGCGGCCCGCCTCCGCTCCTCACTCTCGGGACGGTGAGGAAACCTGGCCGCTCTCTCCGGGAAATTCGGGGCCTGGAGAGAGCGGCTTCTTCACGCGCCCGGCAGTTCGTAGACCAGCGTGAACGTGTGCTTCCCCTCGTCGACGGCGATGTCGGCCGATCCGGAGATGCCCACCAGCTCGTCCGTGCCCGAACCGGGCAGCAAGACCAGCGACAGCCCCTCGTCGCCGGCCGTGTGCCGGAGAACGAAGCTTCCCTTCCGGCCGTCGACAGAGCCGGTGAACCGCTCGAAGGCGACATACGCGCGCGACGTCTCGTTCGACGCCGTCAGCATTTCGACCCGGCTGGTCCCCTCGACCGCCCCGGTGAACGTCTTCTCGATCAGCACCTGCGCGAACGCCGTGCCGCCGGCCTCGTCCTGCGCCTGCGGCTCCCATTTGTCCAGCTCGAACGCGGCGACGGCGGTCCTGGTCATGCTGTTGCTCCCCTGCCGGAAACTCGATCCCGCACAGTCAACCGCCGATACCTGCCATCTCCTGTCAGGTATCTCAACGCCGCCGGTTGCCGAACAGCCCGCGCGAGAACTCCCGTCCGAGCGAACTCGCCGCCGACCGCATGAACGACTTCACCGCCGGGTTGCTCAGCACCTGCGAGATCATCCCCGGCTCCTCCTTCTCCGGCTTGGGCGCGACCGGCGCCTCGGGCTCCGCGGCCGGCACCGATTCCGGGGCTGGCGTGGCTTTCGCCGCCAACTTCTCGTACGCCGACTCGCGGTCGATCGTCTCCCCGTACTTCGCGTTCAGCTCCGACGACGCGACCGCCGCGCGGATCGCGTCCGCCCCGATCGACCCCATCTTCGACCGCGGGGCGCGCAGCCGCGTCCACGCGACCGGCGTCGGCGCGCCGCGTTCGGACAGCACGGTGACGATCGCCTCGCCGATCCCCAGCGACGTCAACGCCGTCTCGAGGTCGTAGTGCGGCGACTTCGGATACGTCTTTACCGTGCGCGCCAACGCTTTCTGGTCGTCCGGTGTGAACGCGCGCAACGCGTGCTGCACCCGCGCACCGAGCTGGGACAGCACGTTGTTCGGGATGTCGGTCGGCAGCTGCGTGCAGAAGAACACGCCGACACCCTTCGACCGGATGAGCTTCACCGTCTGCTCGATCCGCTCGAGGAACGCCTTCGATGCGTCGGAGAACAGCAGGTGCGCCTCGTCGAAGAAGAACACCAGCTTCGGCTGATCGAGGTCGCCTTCCTCGGGCAGTTCTTCGAACAGCTCGGCCAGCAGCCACATCAGGAACGTCGAGAACAGCGCCGGTTTGGACTGCAGATTGTCCAGTTCCAGCAGCGTGATGACGCCCTTGCCGTCCTGCTGGCGCATCAGGTCGTGGACGTCCAGCTCGGGCTCGCCGAAGAATTCTTCGCCGCCCTGAGCCTCCAGATTGGACAGTGCGCGCAGGATGACGCCGGCCGTCGCCGCGGACACCCCGCCGATGCCCTTGAGGTCTTCCTTGCCCTCGTCGCTGGTCAGGTGCGTGATGACCGACCGCAGGTCCTTGGTGTCCAGCAGGGCGAGCCCGCGCTGGTCAGCCCAGTGGAAAATCAGGCCGAGCGTCGATTCCTGCGTCTCGTTGAGCCCGAGCACCTTCGACAGCAGCACCGGACCGAAGCTGGTGATCGTCGCGCGGACCGGGATGCCGGTGCCGCTGGTGCCGAGCGACAAGAACTGCACCGGACCCGCCTCGGGCGCCCATTCGTCGCCCAGTTCCGCGGACCGTTTCGCGGTGCGATCGTTCGCCTCGCCGGGCGCGGACAGGCCGGACAGGTCGCCCTTGACGTCGGCCAGCACGACCGGAACCCCGGCCGCCGACAGCTGTTCGGAGATCAGCTGGAGCGTCTTGGTCTTGCCGGTGCCGGTCGCGCCCGCGACCAGCCCGTGCCGGTTCAGCGTCGCCAGCGGCAGCCGGACCGCGGCCGACGCCTCCGTCTTCCCGTCGATCACCACCGCGCCCAGCTCGACGGCCGCCCCGTCGCTCACGTATCCCTGCGCGATCTCCGCCGCTGGTCCCGACGCTTGCTCGGCCACTGGCCGCACCCCGTTCCGAGTCCGAAATCACACCTCGCTGCACTGGCTGACCGAGCGTAACGCGCCGGAAGCCCAGGTGACGCCGCTGATATCCCCGTGTCGGGTTAGGGTGGTGCGGGTGAACGACCATCTTGTCTGGATCGACTGCGAGATGACGGGGCTCGACCTCGGCAAGGACGCGTTGATCGAAATAGCCGCGCTGGTGACCGACGCCGACCTGAACGTGCTGGGCGAGGGCGTCGACATCGTCATCCACGCCGACGACGCCAAGCTCGACGGCATGCCGCAGGTCGTCCACGACATGCACGCCAAGTCCGGCCTCACCGAAGAAGTCCGCGCCTCGACGACCACGCTCGCCGAGGCCGAGCAGCGCGTGCTGGAGTACATCCGCGAATGGGTGCCGGACCCGGCCAGCGCGCCGCTGGCCGGCAACTCGATCGCCACCGACCGCGGCTTCATCGCCCGCGACATGCCGGAACTCGACAACCATCTGCACTACCGGATGGTCGACGTGTCGTCGGTGAAGGAGCTCGTGCGCCGCTGGTACCCGCGGATCTACTACGCCAAGCCGGAGAAAGGCCTGGCCCACCGCGCGCTCGCGGACATCAAGGAGTCCGTCGGCGAACTCGAGTACTACCGCGCGATCGCCTTCGTCCCCCAGCCCGGCCCGACGAGCGACGAGGCCAAAGCCGCCGCCGCCGAAGTGCTGGAACGCCACCGAGGGTGACCCCCTGAAAAGCGCTCGCGGGCACCCGCTAGGATTGCTTCCAGCAAGGTGATCGCGAGATCTTTTGCCAGATGGTGGCTATAGCTCAGCTGGTAGAGCACCTGGTTGTGGTCCAGGAGGTCGCGGGTTCGAGCCCCGTTAGCCACCCGTACACCCCGGCTTCACCGAGATCTTTTTCGGAGAAGCCGGGGTTTTGTCATTTCCGGGGTACTGTGGCGAGTGCCGGTGTCGCGCAGGTCACTGGGGTCCCCCGTCCGGCCTGCCCGCTGCCGCGCCAGCCGATGCTGCCTGGGTACACGGTGGGTCACCGCCGCTGACCTGGGCTGTTGTCCCGGCGAGCCGAAAAGGGGACCCCCCTGAAACGGGGCCTGAACGCCCTGCTAATCTTTTCCACGTCGCCGAGGGAAACCACAGCGGCGGGAAGCACCAAGCGCCATTAGCTCAATTGGCAGAGCAGCTGGCTCTTAACCAGCGGGTTCGGGGTTCGAGTCCCTGATGGCGCACAACGAAAAAGCAAAGCCCACCAACGTTTTCCCCGGTTTTCGGGGTTTACCGTTGGTGGGCTTTGATCTTGTGTGCAGCCCGTGTGCAGCCGACGTGCGGTCTAGCGGTCAGCCACCGGCCGGCACCAGCCGTGCGCGCGGCGATCCGCTGCGCTGCCGCGGCAGCACGACGTGCCGGATCTTGGCTCCGCGATGGCAGCCGGCCCGGCGGACCAATGCCGCCGTCGCGTCCGCGGCCTTCTGCGCGAGGCTCGGCAGCACACTCGTGTAGGTGTCCGCAGTGAGCACGATGCTCGAATGCCCGAGCAGAGCCTGCACCACCCGCAGCTCGTTGCCCGCCGCGAGCGACAGCGTCGCCGCCCCGTGCCGCAGGTCGTGGAACCGGATCGGCGGCAAACCGGCCTCCTCGACCAACGTCCGGAACGTGCGCGACACGTAGCTCGGACTCCACGGAAGACCCCGGTCATGAGAGAAGACCCAATCGCCAGCCGGATCCCGCCGCGCCAGCCCGCGCAACAAAGCCGTGGTCCCCCGGTCCAACGCGACCATGCGACAACTGGCATCCGTCTTCGGCAGACAGACGCCGCGCCCGTCCCGCTCGACGAGCTGCCGCACCACCGACAACGTCCGCGTCCCCACGTCGACGTCGCACCACCGCAAACCGACCGCTTCGCCGCGCCGCAGCCCCAGCAGCGCCGCCACGTGGAACAGCGCGTACAACCGGTGATCACGGACATGCTCCAGAAACACCGCGGCCTGCTCCGCCGTCCACACCGCGACCGGCGGCCGCTCGCCGGTCCGGCGCCACAGCTCGACACGAGCCTGCGTCCACACCACCGCACGCGGTCGGCGCGCCGGCGGCAACTCCACCCAGCGCGCCGGATTATGCGTGATCAGACCGCGCCGGATCGCACCGTTCAACGCAGCCCGCAACACTTCGCGGATCCGCTGCAACGTGGTCGCCGACAACGGCCGCGACCGCGTCGCGCTCGCCCGCACCAACGCCGTGAACGCCGCCTGCACCTTCCCCACTCTCAACTCCGACAACGCAAGCCCGCCAACCCTCGGCTGCAGATAGTCCCGGATCAACTGCCTGTACAGCCGTCGTGTCGAGGGCCGCAACGCCATCCTGGTCGCCAGCCATACGTCCAGCCACTGCCCCACCGTCACCAACGCCCGTCCGGGATCCACGTCATCGCCCAACCAGAAACCCCGCGCACGTTCCGCGGCGACGCGCGAGGCGAACCCGCCGCGCTGCACCCGACGACGACCACCGTCTGGGCCGGCCGCCGACTCGACCGCGAAATACCACCGGCCGTGACCACGCTCGCCCAGCCGCGGACAACGCGAACCCACCGACGGCCATCAGCCGGATTGACGCACCCGCACCTCTTGAATACCCGCCCACCGGATCGCTTCGCCATGACGCCTCCATCCACAGAGACCACCGACATGTCGAGGATGCGCGCCGCAGCAACCGTTGAAATCCTTCGCCGTCGATCGCAAGGAACGGCGGGGATTGACTACCCTCAGCAGCGGGCAACCGCACCGCTTGCGCGCCGGGCAGGAGCCCGAACGGGACCCCGAGGCTCGTATGCCGCTCCGAGGCCTTTTCTGATCAAGCAGGAAGGTCGACCAGCGCCGAAAGCCGGGAGCGGTGGGCACCAGAGGTTCCGAGAGCGATCTGGTCGGACTTGGCGCGTTTGAGATAGAGATGCGCCGGATGTTCCCAAGTCATCCCGATGCCGCCGTGCAGTTGCACGGCTTCCTCCGCGGCCACCACCGCGGCGTCGCCGCAGTAGGCCTGCGCGACGACTGCCGCGACCGGCGCGTCCGGGTCGTCGGTCGCGAGTGCGACCGCGGCGTATTGGGCTGCTGCGGCAGCGGATTCGACGCTGGTGTACAGGTCGGCGAGGCGGTGTTTGACCGCTTGGAACCCTCCGACTACGCGACCGAACTGGCGGCGCATTTTGAGGTACTCGACGGTCGTCTCCAGGCACCAGCGGGCCAAGCCGACCTGCTCGGCGGCTAGCAGTCCGGCGCCGTACTCCAAGGCGTGCCGGACCGGATGGGAGCAGTCGGTGGCGGCGAGGCGGGCGGGAGCAGAATCGAGGCGGATGTCGGCGAGTTGACGGGACATGTCGAGGGAGACGACCGGTGTCACTGACGCGTCGGTGGCGGCGACCTCGTACAGCGCAGGTCCGTCGGCGATTGCCAGGAACACGTCCGCATCGAGCGCTCCGGCGACGCTGGTGACCGTGCCGGTGATCCGGTCCCCGTCCAGGCTGAGCACCGGCAGGTCGGCGTCGGGTGCGGTTGACCAGGGCACGAGCAGCGCCGCGGTGCGGGTGCCTGCTGCCAGGTCCCCGAGGAGGGCCGCATCGCTGTCGGCGAGCGCGGTGGTGGCGATGACTGAACTGGTGAGAAACGGGACCGGCGCGACTGCTCGGCCCAGTTCTTCCAGGACTACCGCTGCTTCGCGGGCCGACGCGCCGTGGCCGCCGTGTTTCTCGCTGATCAGCAGACCGGCCAGACCCAGGTCTCCGGCCAGTGCCTTCCACAGGCCCGGGACGAGCGAACGGTCGCCGTCGTACAGGGCGGTCGCTTCCGCCGGGGAGCACCGGTCCCGCAGCAGGTCCCGCACGGTCGCCCGCAGGTCCTGCTCGAGTTCGTTCGGGAGCAGGTCGAATTCGTTCATCGGGGAATGTCCTTCCACGGCACGTTTTTGTCCGCGCGGGGTTCGGCGGGCAGGCCCAGCACGCGCTCGGCGACGATGTTCCGCAGGATCTCCGAGGTGCCGCCTTCGATGGAGTTGCCCTTCGCCCGCAGGTAGCGGTATCCGGCGTCGCGGCCGGTGAAGGCCACGACTTCGGGGCGGGTCATGGTCCAGTCGGAGAAGCGCAGGCCGTCCTCGCCGAGGATTTCCAGTTCCAATCCGGACAGTTGCTGGCTCAGGCGCGCGAAGGTCAGCTTCATCGTCGAGCCTTCGGGGCCGGGCTGGCCCTGGGCGAGTTTCTGCCGCAGCCTGGTCCCGGTCAGGCGCGCGACCTCGGCTTCGACCCACAGTCGCAGCAGGCGTTCGTGCAGTTCCGGGGTCCGTCGTTCCGGGTGGTCACGCCAGGTCCGCGCGACGACGCCGATCATGCCGGCCTCCCGTTCGGAGGACTTGCCGATGGAGACCCGCTCGTTGTTCAACGTCGCGTTGGCGACCTTCCATCCTTCGCCGATCGCGCCGAGCCGCTGGCTGTCCGGGATCCGCACGTCGGTGAGGAAGACCTCGTTGAACTCGGCCTCTCCGGTGATTTGGCGCAGCGGCCGGACTTCCACGCCGGGCGCGGTCATGTCGCACAGGAAATAGGTGAGGCCGGCGTGCTTGGGCGCGTCGGGGTCGGTGCGCGCGAGGAGGATCGCGAACCGGGCCAGGTGCGCGACGGACGTCCACACTTTCTGCCCGTTGACGACCCAGCCCTCGCCGTCGCGGACGGCGCGGGTGGCGACGTTCGCCAGGTCCGAGCCCGCGCCCGGTTCGCTGAACAGCTGGCACCAGATCTCTTCGCCGGTCCACAGTGGACGCAGGTACCGGTTTTTCTGTTCGGCGGTGCCGAAGGCCGCGATGGTCGGTGCCGCCATGCCGAGGCCGATTCCGTTGGCTTCCGGGCGGTTGGTCGGCGCGCCCGCCTCAGCGAACATCCGGTCG
Source organism: Amycolatopsis sp. Poz14 (assembly GCF_006704225.1). Lineage (NCBI taxonomy): Bacteria > Bacillati > Actinomycetota > Actinomycetes > Pseudonocardiales > Pseudonocardiaceae > Amycolatopsis > Amycolatopsis sp. Poz14. The sequence continues at coordinate 3,322,479 of NZ_JACLHD010000001.1, read as the reverse complement.
ACGTCCGGCTGCAGCGACTGCGAGAGCCCGAGACCGCCGCAGCCTTCGGGGTAGGAGACCCAGGCGAGACCGGCGTCGAAGCGTGCCCGGAGGAACTCCGGCGGGCCGGTGGCGGCCGGGTCGTGGGACGCCAGGAACTGTGCGACCCGTACGCGGAGCTGGTCGGGGGTCATCGCTGTCCTCTCTGTTCGGCTTGCCTGCGGATTTCGGCGCGGGCGAGCGAGTTCTTGTGCACCTCGTCGGGCCCGTCGGCGAACCGGAGCGTCCGGATCCCGGCGTATGCGGCGGCCAGCGGGAAGTCCTGCGACAGCCCGCCGGCGCCGTGCAGCTGGATCGCCTTGTCGAGGATCCATTGCACTGTCCGCGGGGTCGCGATTTTGATCGCCTGGATCTCGGAGTGCGCGCCCTTGTTCCCGACGGTGTCCATCAGCCAGGCCGTCTTGAGCACGAGCAGCCGCAGCTGTTCCAGCTTGACCCGGGATTCAGCGATCCAGTCCCGGATGATGCCTTGCTGCGCGAGCGGCTTGCCGAACGCAACCCGTTCCTCGGCGCGAGCGCACATCAGCTCGACGGCCCGTTCGGCGACGCCGATCGAGCGCATGCAGTGGTGGATGCGGCCGGGTCCGAGCCGGGCCTGCGCGATCGCGAACCCGTCGCCCTCGCCGGAGATCAGGTTCGCGGCGGGGACGCGGACGTCGGTGAAGGTCAGCTGGGCGTGGCCGCCGTGTTCGTGGTCGTCGTAGCCGAACACCTCCATGCCCCGTTCCACGACGAGGCCCGGGGCGTCCCGGGGAACGAGGATCATCGACTGCTGCCGGTGCCGGTCGGCGTCCGGATCCGTCTTGCCCATCACGACGAAGATCCGGCAGTTCGGGTTCATCGCGCCGGTGATCCACCATTTCCGGCCGTTGAGCACGTACTCGTCGCCGTCCCGTTCGATCCGGGTGGCGATGTTCGTGGCGTCCGAGGAAGCGACGTCCGGTTCGGTCATCGCGAACGCCGACCGGATGCGACCGTCCAGGAGCGGGGCCAGCCACTCCTGTTTCTGTTCCTCGGTGCCGAATTGGGCGAGCACCTCCATGTTGCCGGTGTCGGGTGCCGCGCAGTTGAGGGCGGCCGGAGCCAGGTGCAGGGCGCGGCCGGTGATCTCCGCCAGGGGTGCGTACTGCAGGTTGGTGAGCCCGGCGCCGTGTTCGCCCGGGAGGAACAGGTTCCACAGCTCGCGCCGCCGGGCCTCGGCGCGAAGTTCGGTGAGGACAGGCGCGGAGTCCCACGCCCAGCGGTCCCCCATCCCGGCCAGCTGTTCGGCGAAAACGGCTTCGGCCGGATATACGTGCGAGTCCATGAAGTCGAGCAGTTCGGTGCGCAGGCGCTCGGTCCGAGCGTCGAAGGCGAATTCCATCAGCGTTGCTCCTTCAGGGCCTTCAGCCCGCTTTCCAGCAGCGGCACGACAAGGTCGCCGATCCCGGCGAATCCGTCTCCGACGGTCTCACCCCGGACGTATCGGCAGTGGATGCCTTCGAGGATTCCGGCGAGTTTGAAAGACGCCAGCGCCAGGTAGCAGCCGAACCCGGAGAGATCGCGTTCGCTGCCGCGCGCGTACCGTTCGATGATCTCGTCCTCGCCGAGGAAACCGGGTGCGGTCGAGACATCCGCGATCAGATCGCTCCCGGCAGTGTCGGCGAGGCGGCCGTAGACGACCAGGAGAGCCAGGTCGGTCAGCGGGTCGCCGAGCGTCGCCATCTCCCAGTCGATCACTGCGGCCGGGCGGTCGTGGTTGTCCATGAGGACGTTGTCGAGGCGGTAGTCGCCGTGCACGATCCCGGCCGCGGACTCCGGGGGAACGCTGGCGAGGAGCCGCGCGTGGAGTTCGTCGGCGGCCGGAAGGTCGCGCGTATGGGAAGCGTCGATCTGTTTCTTCCACCGGTTCGCTTGGCGCGCCAGGAACCCTTCCGGACGGCCGAAGTCCGCGAGGCCGACCGCTGCCGGGTCAACGGCGTGCAGTGCGCCGAGCGTGTCCACGAGCGCTTCCGAGATCGTGCGGACCCGCTGCGAGGTCAACCCGGCGACATCCGCGGTGACCCGGTACGGGACGCCGTCCACTCGCTCCATGACGTAGAACGGCGCGCCAAGCACCTCGGTGTTTTCGCACAGCGCGAACGTCTTCGGCACCGGGACGTCGGTGTTCTGCAGCGCGGCCATCACGCGGTACTCGCGCGCCATGTCGTGCGCGGTGGCCAGCACGTGCCCGATCGGCGGGCGACGCACGATCCACGTGCTCGTGCCGTCACTGACCTCGTAGGTGAGGTTGGATTTGCCGCCGGCGATCAGCGTCGCGGACAGCGCGCTCCCGGCTACCGGGACCGCGGTCGGCAGCCATTGCCCGAGCCGGTGCAGGTCGAGGCCCGGCGGACTCTGCTCCGTCACTGGGTCACCACGCTGACGGTTTCGACGACACAGGCGGGCTTTCCGCCTGAATCCCGTTCGATGGTCACGCGGACGACCAGTTTCCACCCGCCGGGCCCCTCGGCGACGGAGAGCAATTCCGCACCGGCCCGGACCCGGGAACCGACCGGGACCGGTGCCGGGAAGCGGAGTTTGTCCGCGCCGTAGTTGACCGCGGCCTGAACTCCCTCGACGGTGTAGATCTGCCAGAGCAGCATCGGCACCAGGCTCAACGTCAGGTAGCCGTGCGCGATCGTCGTGCCGAACGGGCCGTCGGCGGCGCGCGCCGGATCGACGTGGATCCACTGATGGTCACCGGTCGCATCGGCGAACAGGTCGATCTGCTGCTGGGTCACCGTGTGCCACTTCGAGTAGCCGAGGTGCGTGCCGACGGCCCGTTCGAGTTCGTCGATGCCGTGGAAGACCTTCATGAAGTCGGCCCTCCGGCGACGTACAGCACTTGGCCCGATACGAATCCCGCGCCTTCGCTGGCGAAGAAGGAGACCGCGTGGGCGATGTCGGCGGGCAGCCCCGAGCGGTTCACGGGGATCTGGGCAACGACGGCCTTGCGGAAGTCCTCGAAGGACATGCCCATCCGTGCGGCGGTCGCCTCGGTCATTTCGGTTTCGATGAAGCCCGGCGCGATCGCGTTGACGGTGACGCCGAACTTCCCGAGTTCGATCGCGAGCGTCTTGGTGAACCCCTGCATGCCCGCTTTCGCCGCCGAGTAGTTCGCCTGGCCCCGGTTGCCGAGCGCGGACGTGCTGGACAGGTTGACGATCCGGCCCCAGCCTGCCTTCGTCATGAACCCCTGGACCGCACGGCTCATCAGGAACGAACCGCGCAGGTGGACGTTCAGGACCGCGTCCCAGTCGTCGGCGCTCATCTTGAAGAGCAGGTTGTCGCGGATGATTCCGGCGTTGTTCACCAGGACGGCCGGGTCGCCGAGTTCGGCCGCGACCCGGTCGACAGCCGCGGTCACCGCCGCCTCGTCGGTCACGTCGACGGCAACGGCGAGGGCACGGCCGCCGGCACCCGTCACCTCGTCGGCGACCTTCGCGCACGCGGCTTCGTCGAGATCCAGGATCGCGACCGCGAATCCGTCGGCAGCGAGCCGTTTCGCGACGCCTGCCCCGATTCCCCGGGCGGCGCCCGTCACGATGGCGGTGCGCGGTGCGTCAGCTGAAGTCATGAGAGATCACTCCGGTAGGTAAGGGTCATTCGACGATCGACATCAGAGTTCCGCCGCCGTCGACAACGACGGTCTGACCAGTCATCCAGGCCGCGTCGGACGAAAGAAGGAACGCGACGACCCCGCCGACGTCCTCGGGAACGCCCAGTCGTTTGAGCGGGTACGCCTGGCTGGTCTCCTCTTCGCGGCCTTCGTACAAAGCGGCCGCGAACCGCGTCTTCACCACCGCGGGGGCGACGCCGTTGACCCGGATGCCCGGCCCCAGCTCAAGGGCGAGCAGCTCGGTGATCGAGTTCAGCATCGCTTTGGTCGCACCGTAAAAGCCGATGTTGCGGGCCGGGCGGAGGCTCGACACCGACGAGACGTTGACGATCGCGCCGCCGTTCGCGTTCATCCAGGCCGCACACGCTTTCTGGATCCAGGACACCGCGGCGATGCAGTTGACCTCGACGATCTTGCGCGCGGCACCGAGGTCAAGCTCCGCCATCGGCCCGTAAGTCGGGTTGATCCCGGTGTTGTTCACCAGGAAATCGACGCTGCCGAACGTATCGAGAGCCTGCCGGATGACCTCGTCCTGGTGCTCGGCGTCGTCGGCTCGCCCGGCCACGCCGAGCGCGTGCCCCGCGCCGCCCAGCTTCCCGACCGCTTCGTCGAGGGTCTCCTGTTTCCGGGCGGTGATCACGACCCGCGCTCCGTCAGCGACCAGCCGTTCGGCGATCCCCAGCCCGATCCCGCGGCTGGCGCCGGTGACGATCGCGGTCCGGCCGTCGAAACGCCCCGTCATGACAACCGCTCCAGCACCATCGCCATGCCCTGGCCGCCGCCGACGCACATGGTTTCCAAACCGAACTCCTTGTCGTGCCACTGCAGGGAATTGATCAGGGTGCTCGTGATCCGCGCACCGGTCATGCCGAACGGGTGTCCCACCGCGATCGCACCGCCGTTGACGTTGAGCTTGTCCTCGTCGATCCCCAGCTCGCGCGCGGAAGGGAGCACCTGCGCCGCGAACGCCTCGTTGATCTCGACCAGGTCGATGTCGCGGACGGTCAGACCGGCCAGCGCCAGCGCCTTGCGGGACGCCTCGACCGGACCGAGACCCATGATTTCCGGCGACAGCCCGGAAACTCCGGTGCTCACGATGCGAGCCAGCGGCGTCAAACCGAGTTGCTTCGCTTTCTCATCGGACATGACCACGACCGCGGCGGCACCGTCGTTGAGCGGACAGCAGTTTCCGGCGGTGACCGTCCCGTCCGGACGGAAGACCGGTTTCAGCCCGGAGACGCCCTCGATTGTCACCCCGGCGCGCGGGCCGTCGTCCGCGCTCACGACCGTGCCGTCCGCGAGGGTCACCGGAATGATGTCCTTGGCCCAGAAGCCGTTCGCGATGGCTTGCTCGGCCAGATTTTGGCTGCGCACCGCGAACGCGTCCTGATCCGCTCGGGTGACGCCCTTCAGCTGGGCCACGTTCTCCGCGGTCTGCCCCATCGCGATGTAGATGTCGGGCATGCTGCCGTCGCCCCGGGGGTCTGCCCAGCGCTGACCCCCTTCGGCGAACTTCTCCGTGCGCGCCAGCGCATCCGCGAACACCGGGTTGCGCCCCTCGGGGTTGTCCGCCATGCCGTTGCCGTAGCGGCTGACGGTCTCGACCCCCGCGGACACGAACACGTCGCCCTCGCCGGCGCGGATCGCGTGCAACGCCATCCGGGTGGTCTGCAGGCTGCTCGAGCAATACCGGTTCACAGTCACGCCCGGCAGATGGTCCATCCCGGCCAGTACGGCCACGGCGCGGGCGAGGTTGTTGCCCGATTCCCCGGCGGGCTGGCCGCAACCGAGCATCAGGTCGTCGATGTCCCGCGGATCGAGTCCGGGAACCTTCGCCAGGGCGGCCGCCACCATCGTCGCGGCCAGATCGTCGGGACGCAGGTCTTTCAGCGATCCCTTGCCGGCCCGGCCGATGGGCGAGCGGGCCGTGGCGACGATGACGGCTTCACGCATCGGATCTCCAGATAACTAAGCGCTTGCTCATGATCGGACGGGCGTCACCTTCGCAGGAATCCGGAGCCAGCGGGCGCTACGGCGGCGATACTGTGCCCGTAGGGGGGATGCCGCGCTACTGGTTCCCGGATTCGCCGGCGCGCTGATCGACGGCTTGCATCCAGTGCAGAAGCGCGCCACCGGTCTGCGCCGGGTCGAGGAAATGCTCCGCCCAGCCGTCGTGGTCTGCAGACTCTCCGATGACCGCGGCGCCGCCGGCGACCGCCAGCGCTTTGCACGCGCCGATCTCGGTGGTTTCAAAGGAAACGTGGTGCAGGCCGCCACCCGTTCTGGCCAGGTACCTCGTGATCGGGCTTTCGATCCGGCCGCGGGGTGCGAACACCTCGAGCCGGGTGCCGGAGCCCACGCGGATCCACGAGCCTTGAATGTCGAGTTCCTCGTCCCCGCCCTCTTCCTCGACAATGCCGCCGAGGCAATCGACGATGGCGGCGACCACGTCGCCGTAGCGTTTCCGCGCGCTGACGATCCCGATGTGGTGCAACGAAAAAGGCCTTGCGCCGGCAATCCGCCCGTGTGGTCGGCGAATGTCGTCATCTCTCCTCCAGGAATCGCTGTCGTGCGCCTCATCGTGTCGGTGCCGATCAGCATTTCGCGGTTTGGCGGGCCGAACTGCGCCCGGCCGGGCGGATGCCGCTCCCCCGCACGGGCTGTCCTTTCCGGCGGAACGTCGGCGGACCGGCTTTTCCGCGCGACAGTCAACGCAGCCTCGACGGAGAAGGATCGCTCGATGACACTGAAAATTATCGCGGACACTGGCGCGTGCAAGGGAACTGCTTGCTGTCTGATGGAAGCCCCTGATCTGTGCGACGTCGACGAGACGACCGGGAAGGTCGTCGTGCTGGTCGACGAGATCGACGACGCCCGGCGCGCGGAAGCGGAAACCGCGGTCCGCGCGTGCCCGGCCGCCGCGCTCGAACTCCGGGAATGCTGACATGGACCGGATCGTCGTCGTCGGCGCTTCGGTAGCCGGGGTCAACGCCGTCGAAACGTTGCGCAAGAACGGCTTCGGCGGCGAGATCACGCTCGTCGGAGCTGAACCGGAACTGCCGTACGACCGGCCGCCGCTCTCGAAAGACGCGTTGAAGACCGGCCCCGGCGCTGCACCCGCGGCCTTGCAATCGCCGGAATGGTATCCAGAGCACGGCATCACTCTGCGGCTCGGACAGCCCGCGGCGGGCCTTTCCGCGGCGGACCGGCAGGTCACGCTCGCCGACGGAAGCAGCCTGCGCTATGACGGTCTCGTCGTAGCGACCGGTTCTGCCGTGCGGGCCTGGGGCCAGTCCGCGCGGACCGGGCCGGTGCGCACGCTGCGCACCCTGTCCGACGCCGCAGCGCTGCACGGAGAACTCCGTCCAGGACGGCACGTCGTGATCATCGGGGCGGGGTTCATCGGCCTGGAGATCGCCGCCACCGCACGGGAACTGGGGCTGGACGTCTCGGTGATCGAGATCGAGGCCGCCCCGCTCGCCCGCGTTCTCGGAGCGGAAACCGGTCGCTGGTTCGCCGAACTGCACGCCGCCAACGGCGTGTCGATGCGGTGCGGCAGCCGCATCGAGCGGATGGAACGGTCCGGAGGCCAGACCAAGATCGAGCTGTCCGACGGGACCGGGCTCACCGCCGACGTGGTCGTCGCGGGCGTCGGGGTCACCCCGGCCACGGCTTGGCTCGCCCGCAGCAACATCTCGATCGACGACGGGATCGTCTGCGACGAGAGGCTGCGCACCACGCTGCCCGGCGTGGTCGCCGCCGGGGACATCGCCCGCTGGCACAACCCGCTCTTCGGCCACGACATGCGCGTCGAGCACTGGCTCAACGCGGTGGAGCAGGGCCAGCACGCCGCGTTGAGCCTGCTCGGCTCGGACGAGCCCTACACCCATGTTCCGTACTTCTGGTCCGATCAGTTCGACGCGAAGATCCACAGCGTCGGGATCACCGCCGACGCCGACACATCAGCTGTCCGGCGACTCGACGCCAACGGCATCTCGGTCGTTTTCGGCCGCCGCGGCCTCGTGTGCGGCGCGCTGTGCGTGAACTCGCCCCGCGACATCGCCCACTACCGGCAGGCCATCCGGAACCGCACGCCGTGGAACGACCTCGTCCCCCGCTGACCCCGATACGGAGCCCGCAATGGCATATGTGATCACCCAAGGATGCTGCAACGACGGCTCCTGCGTCCCGACCTGCCCGGTGCAGTGCATCCGCCCGCGCCCCGGCGACCCCGACTTCACCCACACCGAGCAGCTGTACATCGACCCGAAAGCGTGCATCGACTGCGGCGCCTGCATGGACGCCTGCCCGGTCGAGGCGATCTACCCGGATTACGAAGTCCCGGACGGCTACAGCGACTACACCGACCTGAACGCGGAGTACTTCGAAGCGCACCCGCTGTCCGGCGGAGACGTGCCCAGCTACACCCGCCGGGTGCTCGCCGAGGGACACGACAGCCTCCGGGTCGCGGTCGTCGGCTCGGGACCGGCGGGCATGTACGCGACGGGACTGCTGAGCGAGATCCCCGGCGTCAGCGTGTCGGTGTTCGAGCGGCTCCCGACACCGTTCGGCCTGATCCGCTCCGGCGTCGCACCCGACCACACGCGCACCAAGTCGATCGCCGACCGCTTCGGCGACTACCTGAGCCGCGGCAACGTCTCCTGCTATTTCAACGTCGAAGTCGGACGGGACATCACGCTGCCGGAACTGCTCGAACACCACCACGCGGTCATCTGGGCAGGCGGAGCCGCGGCCGACCGCACGCTCGGCGTTCCGGGCGAAAACCTCGACGGTGTCTGGTCCGCGCGGGACTTCGTGGCCTGGTACAACGGCCACCCTGAGTTCGCGGACCGCTCGTTCTCCGCCGACGGCAACCGCGCGGTCGTCGTCGGCAACGGCAACGTGGCCCTCGACGTGGCACGGACCCTGCTCCTCAGCCCCGACGTGCTCCGGCAGACCGACATCTCCGACGCCGCGCTGGACGCTCTTTCCCGGTCCGGCATCCGGGAAGTCGACATCGTGGCCCGCCGAGGCCCCGAGCACGCGGCGTACTCGCTCGGCGAGCTTCTCGCGCTGTCGAAACTCGACGGCATTTCACTGCTCGCGGAACCCAGCGAAGTCGCCGCTGCCCCCGATCACGGCCGTCGCCACGAAATCCTGCTCCGCGCGGCGGACGAGGCCGGGGGACGCTCCGATCGCGTGATCCGCCTGCGCTTCGGACTGGAACCGGTTTCGATCGAAGGCAGCGACCGGGTGGAGTCGATCACCTTCCGGCGCACCGACGGCCAGGTCGAAACGATCTCCGCGGCGGCCGTGTTCCGCGCGATCGGATACCGCGGGCTGGAGGTCGACGGCCTGCCCTTCGACCCCGTCACCGCGACCGTCCCGCACGACGCGGGCCGTGCCGTGGACCCCGCCTCCGGCGAGGACGTCCCCGGGCTGTACTGCTCAGGCTGGATCAAGCGCGGTCCACGCGGCATCATCGGCACCAACAAGACCGACGCGACCGAAACGGTCGACAGCATCCTCCAGGACCTCGCCGCCGACCGGCTGACCGAGCCCGGACACGATCCGGCCGCGCTGGCGGAACTGCTCGCCGCACGCGGTGTCAACGTCGTCGACAAGGCCGGCTGGCAGCGGATCGACGAGGCGGAGAAAACGCGCGGCTCCGGCGAGGCCCGGCCGCGGAAGAAGTTCGTCGCGCTCAGCGACATGTTGCGGACCGCGCGCGGCTGAGCGCACGCTGAGGTTTTCTGAGTAGCGCGGTGGGCGGTAGCGGTGTTTGTCAGGACGCTGCGGAGCACCGCCGACGAGACGCACCGAGCGGCCCTCCCGTTGAAGTCCCCGCGTGCCAGCCCCACGAGCGCGGTGCGTGAAGCTGTGCCGGGCGCGGTCCGGCCGGTGCGAACGTCTGTGAGGGGAACCCTGAGGGAATCTGATTCCGTCAGGGTTCCCCTCACAGACGTCGGCGGAAGCGGAGAAGCCACCCAGCCCGGTCGAACGGCTGCGGAGATTCCCTTGGCACCGTCCAGGTTTTGCCGTGCTACAACGCCGAACCCACGGAACGCCGCAGCAGCACCTCGTCCGCGGCGCGGTCGCCCGAGCGCAGCGCACCGTCCATGCTGCTCACCCAGTGTTCCGCCGTGTGCTCGCCCGCGAAATGGATCCTCCCCTGGCCGACCTCGCGGGCGAGCAGCGCGGGCAACCGCGGGAAATCCGCCATCGGGCACGACACCACCCCTCCGGCGAAGCGTTCCCGGGTCCAGTCCTGGAGCACGCCCGCGAGCCGTTCGGGCTCCGCGCCGGTCGCCGCCCGGACGAGGTCGTCGAGAGCGGCGAGTGCGCGTCCTTCATCCCGCAGGAAACCGTCGTTCCGGTCCGGGACGAGACCGTAAACGACGACGGTGTCCTGCTCGCCGATCGGCCCTGCCCAAGCGAAGGCGATCGGCCCGTCGCTGGTGACCGTTTCCCCCAGCCGCCGCCGAAGCGCGTCCCCGTCCGCGTACTGCCCGACGACCTTTCCGCCTTGGGACATCGGCGTCGCCGCCAATGCCTGGGCTTTCCACTCCGGCAGCACCGGGTCGAACCCGATGCCGCGCGTCGGCGTCACCGGCGTCGCCACGATGACGTCGTCGCAAGCGAACTCGCCGGACGAGGTCGTCACGACGGTCTCGGACCGGTTCCGGCTGATCGACCGCACCGGCTGGCCGAACCGGATGTCCAGACCGGCGGCCATCGCGGTCGCGAGGGAATCGGCCCCGCCGGGGATCATCCAGCACGTCTTCCCGGAATGCGGCGGGTGGATCGCGGACATCGGAATCTCCTCCGGCTCGTGCACCGGATTCATCCCCGTCTGCGCCCGCACCAGCCGACGGGCCAACCGGGACAACCCGGACCGAGCCGTCCACGACGCGACCGACTCCGTGCTCACCGGCGGAACGGCACTGAGCGCCGCGCGCACCTCGTCGACCGCCTTCGCGCGCTCCTCCGGCGCTAGCAGCCGCCCTTCGACCACCACAGTGTTGTCCAGAACCGAGCCGAGATCGATTCGCCCGTCCGGTCCTGGCTCGAACAGGCGAATCGTCGGCGTGAGCTTCACCCCGAAGTCGGCACACGCGCGCAGAATCCGGTCCTGGCCGAGATCGATGAACGACCCGCCCAGGTCGCCGGACTGGCCGTAGCGCAACCGCTCCGTGCGCGTACGCCCGCCGACCCGGGACGTGGCTTCGAGGACGACGACTTCCTCGCCGGCTGCCCGCAGCCTGCTCGCTGCCGCAAGCCCGGCGAGACCGGCTCCGACGACGACAGTGGTCATGCTCGCACCAATCCTTCTTCGATTTCCTGCAGGGACAAGCGTTTCGAGGCACGCAGCACTTCGTCCGCGGCACGCAGGCCGGACAGCGCCGCGCCTTCGAGACTTCCTTGGTGGCAGCCGTCGGTGTAGTCGCCGCTGAAATGCACGCGAAGGTGCGGTACGGCGAACTGCGCGGCGAGATCGCCCGCGCGGCTGGCGAAACCGGCGTGAGCACTGACTGAGCGCGCGTACGGGTCTGCCGTCCAGTTGTGCTGCCGAGTCGCCAGGCGCGTGACCGGCGCACCGACCGCCGCCTCCACCACCGCGTCCAGCGCGTCGGCCGCCGCGCCTTCGGTTTCCAGGACGAACCGCTCGGGACCAGTGACAAAGCCGCTGACCACCGCCGGTCCCTCGGCCTGGTGCGGATTACTCACGAACGCAGCGGCGATCGGGCCGTCCGAGACTACCGCCGGGGTCAGCGCCTTGCGCACCGCGTCCCCCTCTGCGTACTGACAGGCGACCTTGCCTCCCCGTGCGCTCTGCAGCGACGACAGCGCCGCCACGATGTTGGCTGGCAACGGAGGGTCGAAACCCAACGCTCCGGCAAGAGGTCCCGGTACAGCCACGATCACTCGCTCAGCCGCCAGCCGCTCCCCGTTCTCCAATTCGACTTCGATGCGACCGCGACGCTGACGTACCGCGCGCGCCGCCGAGTTCAGCCGTACGTCAAGCCCTCTGGCCAACGCTCCCGGCAGCGCCTGCGCTCCGCCGACCACCCGCTGCACGGTGGCTGAACCTTTCCCCGCGAGCGAGGGTGCCAGGTAGGAGACGGCGACCAATGCGGCCTCAGCGCCCGGCGACAGACCCAGGCTGCCGATCCACTGGCTGACCAGTTCGTGCGGTGCCAGCGGATTCTCGTCGACTGCGGACCGGATTTCCCGGTCGACCGCGGCGAACCGTTCGCCGCGAAGGGCCTTGCCGCCCAGAACGATGTGACCCGGGTTCAGCCGGAACGGCTCCGAAAGGCCGACGCCCACTTCGGCGCACAGCTTGGCGACGGCCCCGGACGGCCCCCACAGGAGTTCGCCGCCCAAATCGCACTGCAGGCCACCGGCGAATCCGTCGCGGACCGTGTAAGCCCGCCCACCGATCCGGTCGCGTGCTTCGAGCACCACAACCGGTACTCCCGCCGCGGAAAGCCGGTGCGCGGAGCACAGACCGGCGAGGCCCGCGCCGATGACCACCACCGGACGCCTGCCGTCACCTGGTTCTTCGCTAGGCACGTCAACTCCTGAGGTCGAAGCGAATGCTTTTCCGCGTTCCAGCAAACCGTTTCGAGGACCAGGAAACCGCGCATCGCACGCGAAGTACGCCCGTCCGGGCAGTGCCGCGACGCGCGAACGCCTTCCCCCGTGCGGGTGCTCAATGCCGGTCAGGACGCGGATGCGGTGCGGCGCTGTGCTTCTAATGGCGCGGCAGCCGGACGAGCTGACGAGCGAGGGGACAGATGAGCAAGTACACCGTTACCGACCCGAGCACCGGCGAGACAGCAGCGACGTTCGCGACTCATTCCGACGACGAGGTGCGGGCCCGGATCGTTCGCGCGGACGCCGCGTACCGGAAGTGGGGCAGGTCTTCGCCCGTCGCCGAACGATCGGCATTGCTGGGCCGGGTCGCGCAGCTGTGCCGGGATCGGCGCCAAGACCTCGCCGCGATCGTCGTGCGCGAGGTGGGCAAGCCGATCACCTCCGCGCTGGGCGAAGTCGACATCTGTGCCGACATCTTCCAGTACTACTCGGAAAAAGCCGCGGAATTCCTCGCCGACGAACAACTCGAACTGCGGGAGACACCGGGCAGAGCGATCGTCCGCCGCGATCCGATCGGGACGGTTCTCGGGATCATGCCGTGGAACTACCCGTACTACCAGGTCGCTCGGTTCGCCGCGCCGAACCTGCTTCTCGGCAACACGATCCTGCTCAAGCACGCCTCGCAGTGCCCGGCGTCGGCCGCGGAGATCGCCCGGCTCTTCGCTGACGCGGGCTACCCGGAAGGCGCGTACGAAGCGCTTTACGCGACCAGCGCGCAGATCGAGGACGTCATCGCCGATCCGCGGGTGCAGGGCGTGTCGGTCACCGGGTCCGAGGCGGCCGGATCGGCGGTGGCGCGGGTCGCCGGGCAGCACCTGAAGAAGGTCGTCCTGGAACTCGGCGGCTCGGACCCGTTCGTCGTGCTCAGCACGGAAGACCTAGACGCGACCGTCGAATACGCGCTGTGGGCGCGATTCTACGAGAACGCCGGGCAAGTCTGCTGCGGCGCCAAGCGGTTCATCCTGGCCGACGAGGTGTACGAACCGTTCCTGGAGAAGTTCCTTGCCGCGCTGAAGGAATTGCGTCCGTCCGACCCGGCTAAGCCCGACACGCTGCTCGGCCCGGTCTCTTCCGCGGGCGCTGCGCAAACCTTGGCCGACCAGCTCAAACGAGCCGTCGAAGGCGGGGCGCGCGTCGCGCTCGGCGGCGAGCGGCAGGGCGCGTTCGTCGAACCGACTGTGCTCGTCGACATCGACCCCGGCAACGAGGCCGCCCGCGAAGAGTTCTTCGGTCCGTTCGCGCACATTTACCGGGTCTCCTCCGAGGAAGAGGCGATCGCGGTGGCGAACGACACGCCGTTCGGACTCGGGGCGTACGTGTTCAGCGCCGACGAGGAGCAGGCGCTGCGGGTGGCCGGCCAGATCGACGCCGGGATGGTCTCGGTCAACACCTTCGGCGGCGAAGGCCCGGAAGTGCCCTTCGGCGGGATCAAGCGTTCCGGCTTCGGCCGGGAACTGGGCCGTTTCGGAGTGGACGAATTCGCGAACCGCAAGCTCATTCGCACCCGTGCGTGACAGGAGGACGGAACCGATGGGATTCGAAGGGCGCACGACCCGCGCCGCGGTGATGTACGGCGTCAACGAGCCGCTGGCCGTCGAGGAAATCGAGATCGCGGAGCCCGGACCCGGCGAGGTGATGGTCAAGCTCGCCGCGAGCAGCGTCTGCCACAGCGATCTCCACGCCCTCGACGGCGGCTGGCCCCCGCAGGTCCCGATCGTGCTCGGCCACGAAGGCGCGGGCACGATCGAAGCGGTCGGTCCGGGGGTGACCCGGCACGCGGCAGGCGACCCGGTGTCGCTGTCCTGGACGCCGGGATGCGAGCGATGCCGGTTCTGCCTGACCGGCCGCCCGAATCTGTGCGAGCGGATGATGGAGACGACGGGCTCCAACGTCATGGTCGACGGCACGACCCGGATGCGCAAAGGTGCCCAGGAGATCTACACCTACATGGGGACCGGCTCGTTCAGCGAGTACACCGTCGTCCCGGAGACCGGTGCCGTCCCGATTCCGGCAGGGTCGCCGATGGACGTCGCCGCGGTCGTCGGATGCGCGGTCACGACCGGCTTCGGCGCCGCGACCAAGACCGCGCGGATCCGCGCCGGCGACACCGCCGTCGTGATCGGTCTCGGCGGAGTCGGGCTGTCGGTCATCCTGGGCTGCGTCGCCCAGTCGGCCGGGATGGTGATCGCGGTCGACGTCCACGAAGACAAGCTCGTGACCGCCAAGCACTTCGGCGCCACGCACGTGGTGAAGGCACGCGAGACCGACCCGGTCGCCGCCGTCGCCGAGTTGACCGGCGGACGCGGAGCCGACTTCGCGTTCGAGGCGATCGGGCTGAAAGCCACGATCGAGCAGGCGATCGGCATGCTCGGCCCGCGGGGCACCGCGGTACTGGTGGGCATGCCGCCCTCGGGCGTCGCCTTCGAAGCCGATCCGACGATGGTCGCCTTGACGGAGCTGCGCATCGTGGGGTCCAACTACGGGTCGGCGAACCCGCCGGTCGACTTCCCGCGGATCCTCGGCCTGGCCCAGTCGGGCCGGCTAGACCTCGCGTCGCTCATCACCCGGCGCATCGCGCTCGACGACATCAACGAGGCGTTCGAGCACATGAAGCGCGGCGAAGGGATCCGGACCGTCATCAGCCACGGCTGACCGAACACCGCGGCGGGCCCGGCACCTGATCGTGCCGGGCCCGCCGCGGTGTGCCGAATACCCTCCTACTGGACGGTCACGCCGCCGTCGACAACCAGGACCTGCGCCGTCATGTAGGCGGACGCGGACGAAGCCAGGAACACCGCGGGCCCGACGAACTCTTCGGGCTGAGCCCAGCGCCCCATCGGGACCTGGCGCCGGATGTAAGTCGCGACGTCCTCGTTCGCTTCCAGATCCGGCAGCATCGCCGTTTCGACGTAGCCCGGCGCGATCGCGTTGACCTGCACGCCCTTGCGGGCCCACTCCAGTCCGATCGCGCGGGTCACGCCGACCAGCCCGTGCTTCGCCGCGATATAGGCGCTGTCGTTGCGCATCGCGATCAGCCCCAGCACCGACGCGATGTTGATGACCTTCCCGCCGCCGTCCTTCAGGAACGGCGACGCCGCCTTGGTGAGCAGCCAGCACGACTGCAGGTTCAGTTCGAGAATCCTTTGCCACACTGACAAATCCGTCTTCTCGATGGACGAATCGTGGTCGTCGCCCGCGTTGTTGACGAGAATGTCCAGGCCGCCCAGCGTCCGCGCGGCGTTCTCGACACACGTCTCGATCGCCTCCGGCGAACGCAGATCGGCGGAGTAGGGTTCGAAGCTGCCCGGCGCGTCCGCGGCCAGTTCGGCGGTCTCTTTCAGATTTTCCGCCGAGCGGGCCGCGCCGATCACATGCGCGCCGTGCCGTGCGAACCCCACCGCGATCGCCCGCCCGATGCCGCGGCTGGCACCAGTGACGAGAGCGCGGCGGCCGGTGAGATCGAAATCCGGTAAGGACAAGGAATCCGCTGCGTTAGTCATGTCCGCACGATGGCAGGAGATTCGCCGCTGTCCGCGGCACCAGGGGCGAAGACAGCCCGTACGGGGGTCGGCTCCGCCTCCGCCCGGTCAGCTCGCGTCTTTGCGCTGCTGCGCGATCCAGTTCGCGATCTGCGTGCGCGTCGTGAACCCCAGTTTCGTCAGCGCCTTCTCGACATGGCCGTCGACGGTTCGCGGCGACAGGACCAACCGCGCCGCGATGTCCCGGTTCGTCAGGCCGTCCGCCACCAACCCGGCGACCTCCCTCTCGCGCTTCGTCAACACCGAGGGCTGCTTGCGCCCGGTCTGGGACGCAGGCGGCTGTTCTCCCAACGCCAGCGCGAAGACGGCGTCGGGAGGCATCGCGCGCCCGCGGTCGTACGCGGCCTGGAATTCGTTCTCCCCCAACTGCTCTCGAGCCATCCGCAGGAAGGTCTCGTGGAGCTCGGTCAGGTGCACCGATCCGAACAACGGAGACCCGAGCGGCCCCCACAAGGCAGCGGCGCCGCCGAACAACGCGGCCGAGCGGTCGCCGTCTCCCTCCGCCGCTCTGACCCAGGCCAGTGCGTCGACTGCGAGAGCGAGCCCGAGGGTGTCGTGGAACGAACGCTTGGTCCGAAGGGCCTCGGCGAAGTCCGCTCCCGCCTGCTCCGGTTTCCCGGCGAGCACGGTCGACAGGCCGCGCACCCACAACACGTACGAGAGCTGCCACTGTTCCCCGGTCTGTTCGCCGCGGGCCAACAGCTCTTCGAGCATTTTCGCGGCTTGGTCCAGCTGTCCGGACAGGACGAGCATGCTCGCCATCTCCGTGCGCATGAGGTCCGGGTACTGCGGCTCCACGTCCGCTTTCTCGTACTGGGCAAGAGATTGCTCGAACAGGACGATCGCCTCGGACAGATCAGAGTGCAGGTATCGGGTCGCCGCGAGGACGTGCTTGGCGTAGGCGAGCGCGGCAGGATCGTCGAGCGCTGCCGCGAGATCGACCGCGCTCTGCGCGGACCGGGTCGCTCCCGCCTCTTCTCCCCGGGCGCTGTCGAGATAGGAGGCGGTCGCCAGGCCCCAGGCGCGCTCCCGCGTCGGCTCGGGGCAGAGCGGCAGCACTCGCTCCAGCCACAGCCGTCCTTCGGTGATGTGGTCCATCGCCAGCCAGAACCACACCATCCCGGCCATGCGCAGAGCGCGGCCCGCGTCCGCCGGTTCGGAGAGACAGTGCTCGAACGCGCGGCGCAGGTTGGCGTGCTCGTCGCGCAGCCGGTCCGCCCACTCCAGTTGCCGAGGGCCGTACCACTGCGTGCCTGCCTGCTCCATCAGCTCGGAGTAGTAGTCCCGATGCCGTCGGTGTACCTCAGGCTCGGCGCCGGTTTCGGCGAGCCGGGCCTGGCCGTATTCGCGAAGGGTCTCGAGCATGCGGAAGCGGGCGTGCCCGCCGCGCTCTTCCCGGATGAAGACGGACTTGTCGAGCAGTCCGGCGACCGTGTCGAGGACGTCGTCGGCGGGCACTGCCTCGTCGGCGCAGACCGCCTCGAGCGCGCCGGTGTCGAAGCCGCCCGCGAACACGGACGCGCGGGCCCACAGCGCCTGCTCGCCCGGAGTGCACAGCTCGTAACTCCAGTCCACCAGCGACTGCAGCGTCCGGTGCCGCTCCGGATCGTTGCGATTGCCCTCCCGCAGCAGCTGGAACCGGTCGTCGAGGCGGCGTTCGAGGTCGTCGACAGTCAGCACTCGCAACCGCACCGCCGCCAGCTCGATAGCCAGCGGGATGCCCTCCAGCCTGCGGCACAAGCGCACGACGGCCTGTTCGTTGGCCGGGGTCAGCTCGAACCCGGGCACGGCCGCGGCCGACCGGTCGGCGAAGAGCGCGACCGCGGGAAACCGGGTCGCGGTGCCCGGTTCCATCGGTTCGCCCGGTTCGGGGACTGGCAGCGGCGGAACCGGGAAGACGTGCTCGCCGGCGAGCCGCAGGGCCTGCCGGCTGGTCGCGAGCACCCGGACGTGCGGAGCCGCCCGCAGCACCTGGTCGGTCAGCTCCGCCGCGGCGTCGACGAGGTGCTCGCAGTTGTCGAGGACGAGGAGCATGCGGCGCTCCCGCAGGTGGCCGCACACGACTTCGGCCGCCGAGCGGGTCGACTGCTCGCTGATCCCCAGCGCGTCCGCGACCGTGTGCGGCAGCAGCGCGGGGTCCTTCAGCGACGCCAGCTCGACCAGGCACGTCCCGTCCGGGAAGGCCCGGCGCACATCGGCGGCGACGGTCGTCGCGAGCCGGGTCTTCCCCACCCCGCCGATCCCGGTCAGCGTCACCAGCCGGGCCGCGGTCAGCAGCTGCCGGACCGCGGCGACCTCCTGCCGGCGTCCCACGAAGGTCGTGAGATCGGCGGGCACGGTGTTCGGCTTCGCTGCCATGGGGTCCCTACGTGCTCGGATGGGGTGCGATCGGGCGATCGTACGTCCGCTTCTCCGGTCCCAGCCAGACCGCGGATCCCCCATACAGGCACCTCTGCGGGTAGTTTCCCGCGTGCCCCCGGCGAAGCCCGCAGCGAGTCTGTACCCGGTTTCGAACTGCGGAGGTGTTGTCATGGCCTTGGTCACTGCCGATCGGGTCGGCGCGGACAGCGCGTTGGCGCCCGAAGAGCGCTGTCAGGTCCAGCAGGTGCTGGTGGTGGACGAGAACGAGCTGATGCTGGCCGGGCTGCGCGCGGTGCTGTCGGCCGAACCGTGGGTGGAATCCTGTCTCACGGCGGGGTCGGCGGACGCGGCCTGGCAGGTGGCCAGGCGGCAGAACCCGCAGGTGGTGCTGGTCAGCACGTCGCTCGGCGGCAACTCCGCGATGGAGCTGTGCCGCACGTTCAAAGAGCGGATGCCGCACCTCCGGATCGTCCTGCTGTCCGGTCAGGGCCGGATGTCCGCGGCCTCGGCCCAGCTGCATGGCGCCGCCGCGGCGCTCCCGAAGCACATGCCGGCCGCCGGAATCGTGGCGACCGTCCGCCGCGTCGCCGACGGTGCCCAGGTGTTCGCCAAGGACACGACCTCGGCCCTGCCGGAACAGCTGTCGCAGCGAGAACTGTCCGTCCTGCAGCACCTCGCGATGGGGCTGAGCAACCTCGAGGTCGCGGAGGCGCTGTGCCTGTCCCGATGGACGGTCAAACAACACACCAGTGCCGTTTACCGCAAATTGGGCGTGCGCAATCGCGCCGGGGCGGCCAGCCGGGCACAGCACCTGGGCCTGCTGCCCTGACCGCCGATCCCCCGGACGGGCGCCGCTCCGCTCAGGAACCGCACTTCCCCCCGACGAAAGGCCAAGGTGCGCGCATGCCGCACGAGAAGATCAATCCCGACACCCTCGTCCGCCCGCACGGGTTCGCCCAGGTCGTCGTCGCCAGCGGCAGCCGGACCGTGATCACCTCGGGCCAGGTGGGCATCGACGCCGACGGCAAGCTGGCCGGCAGCGACTACCGGTCCCAGGCGCGGCGCGCCGCCGAGAACGTCTACGCGGCCGTCGCCGCCGGCGGCGGCACGCCCGCCGACATCGTGCGGCTGATGATCTACGTGGTCGACCCGACCGAGTCCCGCCTCAACGACCTTTACCAAGGCCTCGCCGAAGCGGCACGGGAAGCAGGCGCGGGCCGGACCGCGATGACCCTGATCGGCGTCACCGGACTGTCGGAACCCGAATGGCTGCTCGAGATCGACGCGACCGCGATCCTCGAGTAGCCCCGCCGCGCGCCGGGGACGTCACGGTATTCGTGCAGCGTTGCACAGAGGAGGACGGGCGTGACTCCGCAGCCCGCGAAACCGGAGCCGGCCTTGCCCGCCGAAGTCTCGAGCTTCGTCGGCAGGCGCGAAGAACTGGCTGTGATCCGGGAGTTGTTCTCGTCCGCGCGGCTGGTGACCCTCACCGGCATCGGCGGAGTGGGCAAGACCCGGCTGGCGCTTCGGGCCGCCGGAGAGATGCGGCGGGCGTTCCCCGGCGGGGTCTGCCTGGTCGAACTGGCCTCGCTCACCGAACCCGATCTGCTCCCCCAAGCCGTGCTCGACGCGCTGGGAGTCCGGGAACGGCCCAAAGCGGACGCCGTGGTCGCGCTCGAACGGTGCGTGCGCGACCGCCGGATGCTGCTGGTGCTGGACAATTGCGAGCACCTCGTCGACGCCGCGGCCGTTCTCGCCGGCCGTCTCCTGCGGTCGGCGGCAGACCTGAAGATCCTCGCGACCAGCCGGCACGCTCTGCGCGTCGCCGGCGAACACCTCTGCCCCGTGACGCCGCTGCGCGTGCCCGATCCGGAACATCCGCCGGAAACCGGCGCCGTGCTGGACTACCCGGCGATCGCGCTCTTCCAGGACCGCGTGACCGCGATCGTCCCGGAATTCGCGATCACCGAGGACAACCAAGCCGCGGTGGTCCGGCTGTGCCAGCAGCTCGAAGGCATTCCGCTGGCGATCGAACTCGCCGCCGCGCGGCTGCGGGTGCTGACCCTGCCGGAACTGGCCGACCGGCTCGCCGACCGCTTCCTGCTTCTCCGGCAGAGCGCCCGCGGCGTCCCGGAGCGGCACCAGACGCTCAGCGCGCTGATCGGCTGGAGTCACGACCTCTGCACGCCTGCCGAACAGCTTCTGTGGAGGCGTGCGTCGGTTTTCGCGGGCGGGTTCGCGATCGACGCGCTCGAGGCGGTGTGCAGCGACGACGCGCTGCCGCCGCCTGCCCTTCTCGACACCGTGGCGGGGCTGGTCGACAAGTCCGTCCTCGTCCGGGAGGAGCATCGCGCGCAGGTGCGCTTCCGGATGCTGGAAACGATCCGCGAGTACGGACAGGCCAGGCTTGCCGAGTCCGGGGAACGGCCGGCACTGGCCCGCCGGCATCGGGACTGGTTCGCGCGCCTGGTGGACACCGCGACTCGCGAGTGGGCGGGCCCGCGCCAGGTCGACTGGGCCGTGCGCCTGCGTCTCGAACACGCCGACATCCGGCTGGCCCTCGAATACTCGATGGCGCGCCCCGGAGAGGTGGCGACCGGCCTCCGGATCGCGGCCCAGCCGTGGTTCTGGTCGGCGACGGAACATCTCGACGAGGCTCGGCTGTGGCTGGACCGGGGCCTCGCCCAGCTTTCCGAACCATCCCGCGAGCACGCGTGGGCCCTGGCGAACCGCGCCTATATCGCGGCCTTCCGCGGAGACGACGCCGCGCTGCACGAAATGCCGGAGCGGGCACGGGCGATGGCGCTCGAACTCCGCGACCTGCCCGCCCTCACGCTCGCCAACCACGTGATCGGATTCCGGCGCTCCCTCGGGCACGGCGACATCCGGTCCGCGATCCCGCTGTTCGCCGAAGCGATCCGGCAATACGCCGAAACCGGCCTTGCCGCACAGTACCGCGACGCCGTCGTGGTCGAGCTGGCGACGACGCACGCGCTGCTGCACGAATTCGACCGTGCCAAGGAACTCGCCGACGACCTGTTCGCGCGCTGCCGGGCCGAGGGCGAGCGCTGGAATCTTTCCTACGCGATGTGGCTGCGCGCGCTGATTTCCTTGCTCAAGAAGGAGAACCCGCATCGGGTCGCGGAGCAGCTGCTGGAAGTGCTGCGCATCAAACGGGTCTTCCGGGACACGCTTGGACTGGCTTTGACGCTCGAAGTGCTCGCCTGGGCCACGGCGGCCAAGGGAGAAGCAGAACGCGCCGGAGTGCTCCTCGGCGGCACGGATCAGATTTGGCGGACGATCGGCTCCCGTCACCTGCGGGGCAAACGCGCGCACTACGAGGCACTGGCCCGCGCGAGCGTCGGCGACAGCTGCTATGAGGCTGCCTTCAGCCGAGGAAGCGAACTCGGCGTCGACGAACTGCTGCGTTACGCATTGCCGGAGCCCGCGGCCAGCGAGACCCCGGTCCCCGCGGCGAACCCACTCACCCGGCGGGAACGCCAAGTCGCCGTGCTGGTCGCGGAAGGCATGTCCAACAAGCAGATCGCCGACAAACTGGTGATCGCGCCGCGCACCGCCGAAGGACACGTGGAGAAGATCCTCGCCAAGCTGGGCTTCACGACCCGCACGCAGATCGCGAGCTGGTTCGCCCGGCACTCAGACGGCGACCGCTGACTGCTTCGCCTGGCCCGCACCCACCGGCACGGGCCAGGCGAAGCAACCGGCTCCGGCGGTCAGGCGAGCCGGACCGGCATCGCCGTGTACTGATTGAGCGTCAACGACGACGCCATCGGGGTTTCGCCGACGAGCCGGATGCCCGGATAGCGCTTCACGGTGCCCTCGATCATCAGCCGCAGTTCGAGCCGGGCCAGAGCCGCGCCGAGGCAGAAGTGTCTGCCACCGCCGCCGAACGCCTGATGCTCGGGATTGCGGCGCACGTCGAACACGTCCGGATTCTCGTACCTGCTCTCGTCCCGGTTGCCCGACGAGTACCACATCGCGATCTTTTCGTTCTCCCGCACGACCTGTCCGCTCAGCTCGACGTCGCGCGTCGCCGTGCGGCAGAAACTCGTGAACGGCGGGAACATCCGCAGCGCTTCTTCCACCGCACCGGGGATCAGCGACGGGTCGTCGACCAGCAGCCGCAACTGGTCCGGGTTCTCCATCAGCGCCTTCATCGCGCTGACGTAGGTGGACTTCGTGCTGTCGTTGCCCGCGGACAGCACCAAGAGGATGGTCATCGCGATCTCTTCGTCGGTCAACGGCGCGCCCTCGACCTCGCCGTTGACCATCACGCTGATCAGGTCCTCGTCCCCCGCCCCTTGGGCGGCGTCCGCGCGACGGCGCGGCTCGATCAGCTTCGTCGCTTCCCGGACCAGGAACGGAACGAACTCGTCGACGTACTCGCTGAGCCCGCCGGGGTTGTACCCCGGGTCTTCGCGAGCCATGTAGCGATTCATGTAGGCGGCCCACTTGGCGTCCTCTTCCTCCGGGATCCCGCACATCCCGTGGATGACCCGCGACACGATCGGCTGCGCGACGTCCTCGACCAGATCGATCGTCTCGCGCCCCGCCACGCGGCGGAAGACCGTGTCGACGATCCCGCGGATCCACGGCTCGTCGGCGGCGATCCGCGACGGCGTGAACCGCTCCAGGAACAGGGTCTTGAACCGGTCGTGCCGCGGCGGGTCCATCGCGATGAACGTCTTGTTGTCCAACGCGGTGATCACCTCGTTGTCGAGGTTGTCGATACCGGTGCGCTGCGAGGAGTAGGTCTTCCAGTCCCGGCTGACCGCCTCGATGTCGCCTGCCTTGGTCACCGACCAGAAGCCCGGCATGTCCGGCGGCCCCGGCGGACCGGACCAGTGCACCGGGCACTGCGCCCGCATCCTGGCGAAGAGTTCGACCGGCGGCCCCTCCCGCCAGAACTCGGGGTCGCCGACGTTGACCTTGTCGGCAGGTCGTTCGCTCGTGGCCATCAGGCCCTCCAGAAATCGATCGCGTGCCGCTCCGCGCGGCCCGAGGTTCCTGCTGCATTCGTACCGGCCCGCGATCGCCGCGCACGCGATCAGCGGGAATCCGCGCCCGTTCAGGGGATCAGCCCGCAGGCGGGATGTTGTGGTTGAGGTGGAACAGGTTCTCTGGGTCGTACTTCGCCTTGAGCGCGCGGAGCCGGTTCCAGTTCTCCTCGCCGTAGGAACGCCGGTCGCGCTCCGGGTCGACCGGATTCGCCATGTTGCCGTACACCGAGTCGACAACGCGTCCGGTTTCGCGCAGTTCCGAGAGCACCTGTGTCGACCATCCTTCTGCCCGGGCGTCGTCCTCCGGCTCCTGCCAGTAGACCCCGGTCACGATCGACGTGGTGCCGGCCCGCCCGGTCGTGACGGCGCTCGGCACGGTTTCCGGGCGTCCGCGTCCGTACGGAACGACGATGAGTTCGCCTTCCAAACCGGTTGCCGCCAACGCTTCCGCGCCCCGCTCGAGAGCGGAGATGGCGGGTTCGTCGAGCCGCCCGAGTTCGACTGTGTCGTACCACTGGCGGCCGGCGACAATGTAAGCGTCCATCGAGCAGATGAAGTCGTACAGTCCCATGGACGCGACTTGGTCGACAGCGGGCGGGTGTTTCTCGCGAAGCGGCTTGAGGTCGTCGGCTGCCTGGTCCGCGTCGCCGATGTGCACGACGGTCAGGAGCAAGGCCGGTCGGCCGTGCATTTCTTCGGGATAGTCCGGATCATGCGGTACGACCGTGTAGCTGCCGAAGACCGTCAAATCCTCAGACACCTGAGCCGCGTAGGCGTCCAACCCGCTCAGAACAGCTGGCGCGTGCTCCGCGGAATACAGCAGCTGGCCCGCGACGATTTCCGGCGGAACCGGCGTGAGCCGCTGTTTCACCCAGGTGACGATGCCGAAATTCGCCGCTGCGCCGCGCAGCGCCCAGAACAGCTCTGGGTCGCTCTCGTTCGTCACGCGCGACACCTGGCCGTCCGCGGTGACCAATTCCAGTTCGAGAATCGTGTCGACGCCGAAGCCCAGCTTCGACGTGAGCATCCCGAAACCGCCGTGCAGATTGACCCCGCCGACCGCGGTGCCGCGCATCCAGCCGATCACCCCGGCGAGACCGTGCACCTGCGCCTCCGCCTGGAGGTCGCCGCCGTTGGCCCCGCCCTGCAGCCAGGCAGTCCGCGCGTCGGGATCTACGTGCACCCCTCGCATCAGCGAAAGATCGATCACGGCGCCGCCGTCGGTCCGCGAGAACCCGCTGCCGTGCTTCCCGCCCGAACTCACCGCGATCTCCAGGCCCGCCGACCGCGCGTACCGGACCGCAGCGACCACATCGGCGGTGCCGACCGGACGGATGATGACCGCGGGGTGCTTGTCGTACACCTTGTTGAAGTGTGCGCGGTGCGCGTCGTAGCCCGGATCTCCTGGCAGAATTATTTCGCCGTTGAATCCCGTTCGCAGCGTCTCGACGGATTCCGCCGGTTCCGCGGCCTGAGTCATCACGATGCCCGCCTCTTCTCGTCTCGGCATTCGCCTGTACTTGCCGATCTGAACGCAATTGGCCAGTAACCGATTAGACCAGGCCCGGCCGGGCGCCCGGATCCCCCGAAAAGGCGTGCCGCGGCCTTCTTCCCTCATTCGGAGAGCGGACCCGGGTGATATTGGGCACCGCCATACGCACCAAGCGAAGGAGCCGCCGTTCATGAGCACCGACTCAGCCGGAGCGCCCGTTGCCGGCACTGGAATCCGCCGCATCGAGGACCTCCCGGTCTTCACCGAGATCGAGTCGCCCGATTTCGGGGCCGACCTGGACTGGATCGCCGACGACCTGTGCCGGCGCGACTACCAGGGACTGCTGCGGCACGACAGCCTCGGCGTGGTCGTCTACCGGAACGCCGACCTCGTCGCGATCGGCACGCACGAGGATGTCAGCCATCAAGACGTGCTGAACGATGTCGAAGGACTTCAGGCGCGCTTCATGCAGGCCAGCACCTTCGGCATGCAGCCGCCCGAGCACCGGCCAGCGAAATCCCTGATCAGCAGGCAGCTCACGCCCAAAAGCGTGCGCCGGTTCCAAGACGCCGCGAACCAGGCGGTGCGCGGCGCCCTGGAATCGGTCACCGGACGCAAGGAGATCGACTTCGTCCCGGAGTTCGTCCATCCGGTGCTGGCCGGGTTCTGGCAGGCGGTGCTCGGCTTGACCCCGGCCGAAACCGACGAGATCTTCACCATCCTGCCCGATTTCTTCCTCCCGTTCAGCCTCGTCGCGACCGAGGAAGACCTCACGGCGGCAACGCGCGCCGCCGACCGGTTCGTCGATCTGATCACCGCGGCGCTGGAACGCGAAATGAGCACCGGCAGGCACGAGCTGCTCGCCGACCTCGCCGGCGACCACGCGAACATGGGCGAACTCGGCCGCCCGGCGAACGTGTGCACCCACTTCGGGGTGGCGCTGCCGGACGCGTTCAACACCGCGGGGGCGGCGGCCGCGAACAACGTGCTCAGCCTGCTTTCGAACCCCGATAGCCACGCTCTGGTCAAGCGCAACCCGGTGCTGATCGAAAGCGCCTGGTACGAGGGCACTCGGCTGCATTCTCCCGTGCTGGGGACCACGCGCGCGGCGCTTCGCGATTTCGACTACCACGGGCTCCGCATCCCCGCGGGCACCGCGCTCACGATGCTGTGGGCGTTCGGCAATCGCGACCCGGAGACCTATGACCAGCCCAACGAATACCGGCTGGAACGCGACCAGCGAGCGCTGCAAACCACTTTCGGCACCGGGTTCTACACCTGCCCGGGCCGCCACACGGCGAAGCTGATCAGCGAGACGATCCTGTCCGCGCTCTGCGACGGGTCTCTCGACATCGTCGTCGACGACGTCGTGTGGGGCAAAGCGTCGTTCGTCCACGAACCGACGCGGATGACCGTGTCGATCCGAGAGTCGTGAGGCGCTCCGCCATGTCTGAGGAAGTCAGTTTCGAGCGCGACATCAAGCCGCTGTTTCGCGAGCAGGATGTCCGCGTCATGCGCTACGCATTCGATCTCTCGTCCTACGCCGACGTCTGCCCGCGCGCGGAACTGATCTACGAACGCATCGAGGACGGCACGATGCCCTGTGACGTCCTTTGGCCGGAGGAAGATCTCGCGTTGCTTCGCGCCTGGATCGACAACGGCAAACAACCGTGACAGCTGAAACAAGAATGCCTCCGGTCGTCCGTGCGACCGGAGGCATTCTGTTTTTCGGCGCGTTGGATCAGGCCGGCGGGATGTTGTGATTGCGACGGAACACGTTCTGCGGGTCGTACCGCTTCTTCACCGCCCGCAACCTCGCCCACGCTTCCTCGCCGTGCGCCTTGCGGCGGCGCTGCACATCGGGAACCTGCTGGACGTTGCCGTACACGACCCCGGTGGTGGCCCCGGTCCCGCGCACGGCCTCGATGGTCTCGTCCGACCAGGAAGAATGGGCTTCATCAGCCGATTCGTCTTCCCAGAACGCCGCCGTGCCGACACTCCAGCCGCCGAGGCGGCCGCGCGGGAAGCAGCCGGGGGATTCGGGTTCGTCCGCCAGAACTCCGCGGAAGGGGTACAGGATCAGGTAGCCGCTGAGGCCGCACTCGGCGAGCAACCTGGCCCGCGCCACCACCGTGTCGATGACCTCGTCGGTGAGCTCGGCGACCTGTTCTTCGTCGAACCACTGCCGGATCGCTGGGTAGTCGGCGTCCATCTCCAGCATGTAGTCGAGGAGTTCGCGCTCCGCCAGCGTGTTGACCGCCGGGGGAAACGCGTCGAGCAGCGGCTGGATCTCCTTGCGAGCCTGGTCGAGGCCGCCGACGTGGACGAACGTGACCGACAGGACCAGCTTTCCGTGCAGGTGCTCGGGCACCCACTCCTCCGGCGGCGCAGCCAGGAAGTCGAGCATCAGCTGGAAGTCCGGTGATCCTTCGACGTTGAAGTCGCGAAGGAAGCGCAGGATGTCCTCGGACTGGTCGCCGTCATACATCAGCCCGCCCGCGAACATCGGGCCGATCGGGGCGAGCTTCACCTTGATCCAGGTGACCACCCCGAAGTTGGCGGCCTCGCCGCGCAGCGCCCAGAACAGGTCGGGATGCTCGTCGGGCGCCGCGCGAAGCACGGCGCCGTCAGCGGTCACCACCTCCGCCTCGAGGATGGTGTCGACGCTCCAGCCGAGCTTGATCGACATCCAGCCGATCCCGCCGTGCAGGACGAGACCGCCGACCC
Organism: Amycolatopsis sp. Poz14; assembly: GCF_006704225.1. NCBI lineage: Bacteria > Bacillati > Actinomycetota > Actinomycetes > Pseudonocardiales > Pseudonocardiaceae > Amycolatopsis > Amycolatopsis sp. Poz14. The sequence goes on along the minus strand of NZ_JACLHD010000001.1, from coordinate 3,294,999 downwards.
CGGTCGACGTCGCCGCGCCCACGACCGCACCCAATCCGTGCACGAGCGTCGACGCTTCGACGTCGGCACCGTTCGCCCCGGTCTGCACCCAGGCGGTCCGCTCCTTCGGATCCACTTTGACCGACCGCATCGGCGCGAGGTCGATCACCACGCCGCCGTCCACCGAAGAAAACCCGGCCATGTGCCGTCCCTGCGACTTGACCGCGATCTCCAGGCCCTGCGACGTCGCGTACCGCACGGCCGCCACGACGTCGGCGGTTCCCGCGCAGCGCGCGACCAGTGCCGGCCGCTTGTCGAGATAGGCGTTGAACAGTTTGCGTTGCTCGTCGTACGAAGCGTCGTCCGGCTCGATCAGCTCGCCGCGGAAACGTGCCCGGAGAGCGCCCAACGCGGATTCGGCCGGTTTGTCGGCTGGTTTCAACCTGGTATCCCTTGCTTTTGTTCGTTGCCAGTTCAGTGAATGTCTTCAGAGGCGCCGATACGCGTCCAGACCTCGGGCTTGCGAGACCGCAACCAGCGCGCATACGCCATGCCCGCCAAGGCGACCGCGCAGATCGCCGCGATGCACCAGCGGCCGACCGTTCCGTCGCCGCCCATGAGCAGGTCGGTGTTCTTCGTCGCGAGGAACAGCACGACAGCGAAGCCGACCACCGCGATCGCCGGGGCGATCACCGTCTTGAAGACCGAGGATTCGAGGTTCTTGTTCTTGCGGAAGAACAAGATGATCGACAAGGCAGTCCACGCCATCAGCGCGATCAAGCCCCACAGCCCGAGCCCTTGCAGCGCGACATACCAGGTGATCTCGTTGACGCGCAGAATCGCGAGGACCAGGTCGAGCGCGATGACGAGGCCGGCGAGCACCGCCGCCGCCCGGGTGGGAGCGCGCCGCCGCGGGTGCACCTGCGCGAGCGGCGACAGCAGCACACCGTCCCGTGCCAGCGTGAAGGTGTAGCGGGCGCCGATGTTCTGGATCGCCAGGATGGCGGCGAACAAACTGGTGACGACCAGGACGTTCGCGGCGTCCCGGGCGACCGTGCCGACGTACTGCTGGAGGCTGCCGAAGAAGCTCTCGGCCGGCGACGCGGACGCGTCCAGAGTGCCTTTCAGGCCGAAACCGGTCAGGTACGCCCAGGAGTTGAGGGCGTAGAAACCGGCCAGGATGATGATCACCAGATACGTCGCGCGGGGAACGGTGCGGTCGGGGTTGCGGGTCTCGGACCGGAACACCTGGACGGATTCGAAGCCGGTCATGCAGGCGATGGCGAACAGCAGCGCGAGTCCCCACGAGCCGTTCCCGGTCCCGGCCGCGAGGTCCAGCCCGCGGCCCTGCGGACCGCCGTTGACGAACACTCGCAGGTCCCACACGAGAACGATGGCGACCTCGACGACGAGCAGCACCCCGAGCACCCTGGTCGAGACGTCGACGTTGAACAGGCTCAGTGCCGACACCACCGCCCACGCGAGGATGGTCCACCCCCACCACGGCAGGCTGGGGCCGTGCAGCAGGTCCGTCGAGACCGTGTTCATCACGATCCCCATGAAGACGTAGGTGCCCGACGCGAGGATGACGTACGTCGCGAGCGCCGCGAACCCGGCGCCGAGTCCCGCGGTCCGTCCCATCGCGTGGGTGATGTAGCTGTAGAACGCGCCGGGCTGCGACATGTGCCGGGCCATCGCCACCAGGCCGGCGGCGAAGAACAGCATCAGGACCATGGTTCCCAAGTAGACGAACGGGGTGGCGGGTCCGAGGCCGATGGCGATCACGACCGGCATCAGCCCGGCCATCACTCCGATCGGCGCGTTGAACGCCAGCACCGTCAGCAGAAGTCCTCCCGTGCCGAGCTTTCCTTTCAGCTGCGGGGCGCGGACGGACTCGCCGGAGGCTGGGGAAACGACCGGCTTCGTCGGCGGCGTGCTTTCCATGTGATTCTCCAGTCTGGGTTCGGGTCGCGGAGACGGTAATCACCTCGCCGGACGATCGGTCCGCCGCCGCCGATTGGGCGCCCTTACGGGGGAGGGCAGGCCCGGGCAAATGCGAAAACATGGGACTTCACCGGAAATCCCGTCCTGTGCCCGAAAGGAACGAACCATGACCGATTCCGCCGCGCGCAAGCTCGAGTTCGACCCTGCCCATCACGACGCCATCGGGCCGATCCGCATCGACCGGCGCACAATCGGCTCCGGGCTGGTCGATCTCGCCACCGGATTCGCCGAGTTCGTCGAGGAGACGCCGACGGACGAATGGGTTCAGCCCTACGAAGAAGCGTTGTACATCCTCGACGGCGAGCTGACGATCCGCGCGAACGGCGACACGGTCGTCGGCACGTCCGGCGACGTCATCACCGTCGAGAAGGGTGCGAATGTGTCCGCGTCAGCGACAGTCGGGACCCGGGTGTACTTCGCCGTCGTCCCGGCGAACTGGCGCGAAACCGTGGGCAGGTGACCCACCAAAGCCGAATCCGGCTCATCCCTTGGGGATGAGCCGGATTCTGTCTGTCCACAGTGGTCAGCCGGACGCTGCCTCAGCGTCGCCCGAGTGCCACGTTCGCGTCCCAGGCCGCAGCGGTGATCCCGCGTTCCCGCACCTTGCGCTTCTCGATCCGCTCCGACGGCGTCTTGGGCAGGCTCTCCACGAACTCGACGTAGCGCGGCACGGCGAACCGCGGGAGGTCCTTGCTCAGGAACTCGACGAGATCCTGGGGTTCGAGGCCGGTCGCCGGGCCCCGGACCACGAGCACCGCGACGTCCTCCTCCCCGACCTCGGAAGGCACTCCGATCGCCGCGGCCTCCAGCACGTCGGGATGCGCGGCGGTTGCCTGCTCCACCTCCCACGCCGAGACATTCTCGCCGCGCCGCCGGATCGAATCCTTCTTCCGGCCGATGTACTCGATCCAGCCCTCTTCGTCCTGCCGTACGAGATCCCCGGTGTGGAACCAGAGATTGCGCCACGCCTCGACCGTCTCTTCGGGTTTGTGCCAGTAGCCCTGCATCATCGAGAAGTGGTCGCGCGGCCGGTAGACGAGTTCGCCGGCTTCCCCCGGGCCGACCTGCGCGTCGTGCTCGTCCACCACCCGCACTTCGATCTCCGCTACGGGCTTCCCGATGCTGCCGGGCCGGGTCTCGTCCGGCGGGACGGCGGTGATCAAAAGGCATTCGGTCATGCCGTAGGCCTCGACGATCTTGATCCCGAACCGCTTCTCGAAGTCCGTGAGGATCTCTCGCGGTGTGGACGAGCACACGGCGATCCGGGCGAGCAGGTCGGCGTCGTCCGGCCGCGGGTCCTGTTTGTACAGCAGCCAGAGCATCGTGCCGATCGTGCCGAAGATCGTCGCACCGTGCTCGCGCACTTCGTTCCAGAAGTCCCGGACGCTGAAGCGCGTGCCGAGCGCGACCACGCCGCCGAAACACAGGCACGCCGACACATACGAACGCGCGTCGATGTGGAACAGCGGCTGCACCAGGTAATAGACGTCGTCAGGACGGAAACCGAAGAGGTTGTCGCCGTGGTCCGCCTGGGCCGGGTAATAGCGTTGCGGCAGCATCACGCCCTTGGACGGGCCGGTCGTTCCGGACGTGTACATGACCGTGGCGATCTCCTGCGGGCCGGGCGGCGGCAGCTCTCCGCCCGCCGACCTGCCGAGGTCGAGAAGCTCGTCGAAGGAGACCTGACGGGAGCGCCCGCTGAACGCGCACGGACCGGATTCCCCGATCGGCACGACGATCTCGGGGTCGTAGCCGCTCGCGTCCGCCACCTCCGCGAGAAAGCCCGGCGCACCGATCAGCACCTGCGGCGCCGCGTCGGTGACGAGGTAGTCCAGCAACCGCCCGCGGACCTCCGTGTTGAAGGGCACGTCGATCGCGCGCGCGGCGTTCGCGCCCAACCATGCCCAGACCGCTTCCGGGCAGTTGCCGGCCAGGATCCCGACCCGGTCCCCAGGTTGGACGCCCAGCGCCCGCAGACCGCGCGCCACCGCCTCGACCCGTTCCAGCGCCTCGCGGTAGGTGAACACCAGGCCCGAGACCCGCAGGAACTCCGTGTCGGGCGTTTCGGCCGCGGATCGCCGCAACGCTGCGAAGAGACTGTCGGGATTAGCCATCGGACCACAACTCCAGTTCGGGCAGAGCAAACGGGACTGGCCCACGACTTTGCCCGCCCCTTGCCCCATGATCGGGCGAACGCGACCGTTGTGTGCCCGTCCGGGGGAACGCGGCCGGCCAGAGCTTTCCGCCCCCCCGTTCGGGCATTCCCTGGACGCAGATCTCCGAACTCCCTCGCCGATGCCAGACGATCAGGCAATGAGCATTGGCGATCAGGTTCCCGGACATGACGTGTGTGTCGTTGGTTGCGGCCTCATGGGCGCAGCGCTGGTTCGGACGCTCGCGAGCGACGGGCTGCGCGTGGCTGCGTGGAACCGCACCTTCGCGCGCGCGGAAGCACTGGCCGGAGCGAACGTCACCCCGACCCGCGATGTCGCGGCCGGGATCGCCGCCTCCGGGCTCGTCCTGGCCTGCACCGCCAACTACGGAAACCTCTACGACACGCTCGACGAGGTACGCACCTGGAACGGACAACTGCTCGTCAATCTCACCAGCGGCACCCCGCACGATTCGGAAACCTTCGCCGCCTGGGCCGCGCAGCGAGAGATCGACTACCTCGACGGCTCGGTGATCTCCTATCCGCGAGCGGTCGGAACTCCCGATGCCTATTTCGCGTACTCCGGCAGCAGGCAAGCCTGGGAACGCGGCGAGCCCGTGCTCAAACGCCTTGGCACGACCCGGTTCATGCCCGGCCCTCCCGGGTTGAACTCAGCGCTGCTGCAGGGCATGGCCGCATTCTACACCTCGGCGCTCAGCTCCTTCGTCGAGTCGACGAAGTACCTGCTTTCCACCGGGGTACCTGAGGCGGCAGTGGCCGAGGCGACCGCTTCCCTGGTACGGGACTTGAAGGGCGCAGCCGCGGAGGCAGCGCAAGCGGTCCAGACCGGCGAACACACCACCGACCAAGCCACCCTCGACATCTTCGCGGAAGGTGTCGACCACGCGCTCGCGGATTTCGCTGCCAACGGCATGAGCCCTCGCATCCTCACTGCTACCCGGCAATCCCTTGCCGCAGCACAGGAAGCAGGGCTTGGCGGTCTGGGCATCTCCGCGCAGGCGAAGACCTTGTGATGCCGGGCTCCCCCGTAAGGGCGCAACCCAGCTCCGGGAAACGTCGTCGGCGTCGTCGCGCGCCCACACTGGCCGCATGACAACTGCTCCCGGAAAACACCCTGCCCACAAACGAATCCTGGTGACCGGCGGCGCGGGCGAGATGGCCCGCTACGCCTGCCGCGCCCTCGCACAGGCGGACGAAGTCGAAACCGTCGTGGTCTCCGACCGCGACCACGACCGTGCCGCCGGATTCGCCGCCGAACTGGGTCCGAAAGCCCGAGCGGCCGGGCTGGACATCTCCGACTCCGACGCGCTCCGCGCGGCGCTGCAAGACGTCGACATCGTCCTCAACTGCGCGGGCCCGTTCTACCGGTTCGGCCGCGAAGTCCTCGGCGCGGCGATCGCGACCGGCACCCACTACCTCGACATCTGCGACGACTGGGAACCGACCCTGGAGATGCTCGAACTGGACGGAGCCGCGCGCGGCGCGGGCGTCACCGCGGTCATCGGCATGGGAGCCAGCCCGGGCACCAGCAACCTGCTGGCGATGCTGTGCATGAACGGCCTCGACTCCGCCGAACGGGTCTACACCGCCTGGCGCATCGGCGGGCTCAAGCCGCCGCCCCCCGGCGAGGAGGACAAGCCGAACGCCGCGGGCGAACACTGGATCCACAACTGCACCGAGCAGATCAAGGTCCGCCGCGGCGGCGAACTCGTCGATTCCCACGCCCTGGACGAGATCAAGCTCAGCTATCCCGGCGTCGGCGAGGACTCGGCCTGGGTCTGCGGCCACCCCGAACCGCTCACGCTTCCGCGCGTGCGTCCGGAGATCCAGGAGTCGTACAACCTGATGGTCGCGCGCCGCGGCCTGATGGAAGCCCTGCAGCGGATCGCCGACCGGGTGCGGGCCGGCGAACTCGATGTCCCCGCGGCCGCCAAGGCGATCCTGCACGAACCGAACATCAGCGGTCCCGCGGCCGGGCCCGCCACGATCCACGGGGACCTCTTCGCGGTCGCCGAAGGCGTCAAAGACGGCGTGCCCACCCGGGTCGGCGCGTCGCCGTTGATCATCCCGGCCGCCAACATGGGCGAGGTCACCGGGTATCCGCTCGCGGTCGCGGCCTTGATGCTGTGCCGGGGCCAGATCACGACGCTCGGCGTGCACGGCCCCGAAGGCGCCGTCGACCCGGAGATCTACTTCGAGCAGCTCGCGCGATTCGTCGACAACCGCCCCGACGGCCCGGTCGTCGAGGTCGTCTCCGAACGGATCTGAACGGAGTCCGGCCCATGAACACGACCTACTTGTCCGGCAGCGGCTGGGCCACCCGCCCCATGACGCTCGAGCCTGCCCTCGAAGGCGACCTGACGTGCGAGATCGCCGTGATCGGCGGCGGCCTCGGCGGGATGTCCGCCGCGCTCCGCCTGGCGGAACTCGGCCATGACGTCGTACTGGTGGAAGCGGACCTGTGCGGCTGGGGCGCCAGCGCGCGCAACGCCGGCTACGTCACCGGAACCGTCGGCAGCGACCCGCGGATCCTCGCGCGCTTCTACCCGGATCGCGCGACGGGTCTGTTCCGCTTCGCCCGCAATGCCGTGACACACACCGAAAAATTGATCGCGGACCAGGACATCGACTGCGGATACCGGCAGACCGGCATCTTCTCCGCCGCTCCTACTGCCGCGCGGTTCCGGCGCGTCCTCGCGACCACGAAGTCCGGCAAGCGGTCCACGGTCGCAGCCGCGGAGCAGGCCGGGATTCCGCCTGCCTTCCACGGCGGGATCCACGTGCACGTCGGCGGCGTCCTCAACCCCGCCGAATTCGCACTCGGCGTCCGGGAGCTGGTTCGCGGTTCGAGCGTCCGGGTGTTCGAACAGACGCCGGTGCACCACGTCGCCGACAACGGCGATTCGGTGACGATCACGACGCCCGGCGGCCGGATCCGCGCCGAGCGGGCGATCCTGACGACCAACGCGTTCCAGAACCAGCTCGACATCGCGCCGCGCCGGCTGAGCACTCCGGTGTGGGTGACCGCGGTCGAAACCGAGCCGGTGCCGCCGGAAGCCCTTGACGCCGCGGGGTGGACCAGCCGGGTCCCGATTGTCACCACCCACCTGGTGATGCAGAGCTTCCGGACGACGGACCGCAACACCATCGTTTTCAGCACCCGGAATCTGCAGACGTCCCGGCGTCCCCGAGCAGACCGGATGCCGGAACAGTCCATTGTGGACGACCTCGTCCGTGGCTTCCGGGAGCGGTTCCCGACCTTGGGCGACGTCGCCCCGGCACAGGCCTGGGGCGGATGGATCGGCATGACGCCCTCGAACCTGGCAGTCGCCGGGCAAGCGACCCCGCGCGTCTCCTATTCCCTCGCTTGCAACGGGCACGGGCTGCCGCAAGCGCCGTACCTCGGCACCTTGCTCGCCGATTTCGTCGGCGGCGAAGGAATGCACGACGATCTGCGCACCGTGTGGCGGGAATCGCCGCGCTTCGCCCCCGGCATCGTCAACCCGGCGACGGTCCGCCTGGGCTGGCTCGCCGACCGGCTGACCGACCGCCTCGGCCGGTGACCTACCCCGCCAGCCTTGTTTCCCAAGGCTGGCGGTGGTGCCGGGCCTGCCGAGCGGCGACGACGCTCGCTCGGCAGGCCCGGAGCAATTGGCGATTCGCCGCACTGTCCGGCACCCGCAGGCAGCGCGAGCACGTGACGACGACCGCGCCCGTCAGTTCGTCGACGGCGACGGCCGCGGCTGCGTCGCACTCACGGCACCAGCGATGCCCGGTGACCCGGATCGCGTGCGCGGGCGAAGAAACGCATTGATAGAGCCAACGGCGATGCACCGGGCAACTGATCCGGTCGTGCGGCGACAGACCGGCACGCTCCTCTGCGGCGTCTTCACGTCGCAAGGTCGCGGTGAGTTGCCGTCCGCCGTTCGGCGACGGTGCCAGCGGCGATGCTTGCGCGGAAATCGACATGACGCAAGCATCGCCGCCCCGTGCTGATCCCGGATGCGCGAAGGTACCTGTATCCCTACCTAGAGCGCAGTGAGGATGTCGTTGACGCGGTCCTGGGCGTCGCCGAAGAGCATCGCGGAGTTGTCGCGGAAGAACAGCGGGTTCTGCACACCCGCGTACCCGGAGGCCATGGAGCGCTTGAACACCACGACGTTCTCCGCTTCCCACACCGTCAGCACCGGCATGCCCGCGATCGGGCTGCCCGGGTCTTCGGCCGCGGCCGGGTTCACCGTGTCGTTGGCGCCGATCACGAGCACGACGTCGGTGTCGGAGAAATCGTCGTTGATCTCGTCCAGCTCCAGCACGATGTCGTACGGCACCTTCGCTTCGGCCAGCAGCACGTTCATGTGCCCGGGCAGACGTCCCGCGACGGGGTGGATGCCGAACCGGACCTCGATGCCCTTGTCCCGCAGTTTCCGGGTCAGTTCCGCCACCCCGTACTGGGCCTGCGCGACCGCCATCCCGTAGCCCGGGGTGATGACCACCCGCGACGCCCCGGTCAGCAGCTCGGCCGCGCCTTCGGCGGTGATTTCCCGGTGCTCGCCGTAATCCTTGTCCCCGCTGGGTCCGGCCTCGATGCCAAAGCCTCCGGCGATCACGGAGATGAAGGACCGGTTCATCGCCTTGCACATGATGTAGGACAGGTATGCACCCGAGGAGCCGACGAGGGCGCCGGTGATGATCAGCAGGTCGTTCTCCAGCAGGAACCCTGAGGCCGCCGCAGCCCAGCCGCTGTAGCTGTTCAGCATGGACACGACCACCGGCATGTCGCCGCCGCCGATCGAGGCGACCAGATGCCAGCCGAGTGCGAGGGCGAGGACGGTGACGACGATCAGCAGCCACAGGTGCGGGCTCGCCACGAACCAGGCGGTGAACGCCACGAACAGCACCAGCGCGCCCAGGTTCAGGAAATTCTTCCCGGGCAGCATCAACGGCGCGGACTTCATCCGCGCCGAGAGTTTCAGGTTCGCCACGATCGACCCGGTGAACGTCACCGCGCCGATGAACACCCCGATGAACACCTCGGCATGATGGATCCCCAACGTCCCCAACGCTTCGAGGTGGCGGGACTCGCCGCCGGTCGGGTCGCACTCGACCTGCAGGTAGCCGTTCCAGCCGACCAGGACCGCGGCGAGACCGACGAAGGAATGCAGCAGGGCGATCAGCTCGGGCATCCCGGTCATCTCGACCACCGCCGCCCGCCGCAACCCGATCCCCGCGCCGACCGCCATCGCGACGATCATCAACGCGACCGACGTCCCGGTGATCTCCCCCGTGACGGCCTGGGCGATGGTCGCGATCAGCGCGACGACCATCCCGGCGATCCCGAAATAGTTCCCCACCCGGGCGGTTTCGTGCCGGGACAGCCCGGCGAGGGCGAGAATGAACAACAGCCCGGCCACGATGTAGGCGGCCTGGCTCGCAGTGTGCACAGTCATCAGAACAGAACGCCTTCCGGGTCAGCTGCGGGAGAACATCGCGAGCATCCGGCGGGTCACCGCGAACCCGCCGAAAATGTTGATCGTCGCCAGCAACGTCGCCACCCCCGCCAGCACGACGACCACCGTGTTCCCGCTGACCAGATTCAGCAGCGCACCCACCACGATGATCCCGGAAATCGCGTTCGTCACCGACATCAACGGCGTATGCAACGCATGATGCACATGCCCGATCACGTAATAGCCGATCACGATCGCCAACGCGAACACCGTCAAATGCGGCAACAACGCCGCCGGGGCCAACGCCGCCAGCAACAAGAACACCGCCGCCACACCCAACACCAGCCCGAGCCTGCGGCCCGAAGACATCGGCTCCTTCTTCGGCTCTTCCTTCGCCGGAGCCGCGGCGGCTTTCTGAGGTGCCGCGGAGACTTGCACCGGCGGTGGCGGCCACGTCAGCTCGCCGTTGCGCACGACGGTGATCGACCGGACCACCACATCCTCGAAGTCGACCACGAGCTGGCCGTCTTTCTCCGGGGTCATCAGCTTCATCAGGTTCACCAGGTTGGTGCCGTACAGCTGAGACGCCTGCGCGGGCAGCCGCCCCGCCAGGTCCGTGTAGCCGAGGATCGTCACCCCGTTGTCCGTGACGACCTTCTCGCCCGCGACCGAGCCCTCGACGTTCCCGCCGTTCGCCGCCGCCATGTCCACAATGACCGAACCGGCCTTCATCGACGCCACCATCTCACCGGTGATGATCCGCGGGGCCGGACGGCCCGGGATCAACGCGGTCGTCACGATGATGTCGACGTCCTTGCACTGCGTCGCGTACAGCTCTTTCTCACGCGCTTTGTAGTCGTCGCCCATCTCCTTGGCGTATCCGGTGGCGGAGACTTCGGCGTTCGGGTCCTCGATGGGCAGATACTCCCCGCCCAGGCTCTTCACCTGATCGGCGACTTCCGGCCGCGGGTCCGTCGCCCGCACAATCGCCCCGAGACTTCCCGCCGCGCCGATCGCCGCCAACCCCGCGACACCCGCGCCGACGACCAGTACCTTCGCCGGGTTGACCTTCCCTGCCGCGGTCACCTGACCGGTGAAGAACCGCCCGAACGTATGCGCCGCCTCCACCACCGCCCGGTACCCGGCGATGTTCGCCATCGAGGACAGCACGTCCAGCGACTGCGCCCGGGAGATCCGCGGCACCGCGTCCATCGCCAGCGCCGTGATCGGCCGCCGCGCCAGATCCTCCACCAGCTCCGAGTTCAACGCCGGAGCCAGCAGGCTCACCACCGCCGCACCCGACTTCACCGCGTCCAACTGCCCGGACGACGGCGCGTTGACTCCGAACACGATGTCCGCGTCCGCGATCGACCCGGACGTCGCGCCCGCGTCCGCATACGCCTCATCGAAAAAGCCGGACGCCAGCCCGGCCCCCGGCTCCACCGCCACGTCATAGCCCAGCCCGCGCAGCTTGCCCACCGTCTCCGGAGTCGCCGCCACCCGCGTCTCCCCCGGCTGGGCCTCCTTGAGCACCCCGATCAGCATGCCGTCTCCTTCCCGCTCAGCACTGCAACACCGCTGCTGTGCAGCGCCCGCGGTTCTCGCGCGAACTCTCCGCTCGCAGCCTGACCACGCGTCGACGCCTCTTCTGTGCGATGCACCCGCCCAGATCCGGTCTAAGCGCTTGCTTAGCACGGCACCATAACTACTCCCCTGCCTCCTTTCCTTCCCCCAGGCGGGCACAGTCCTGCCTGCGATCTCAAAAACGCCGCCTCTCGATCACCCGGCCGGGCATAGTTCGACCGCCCCCAGCCGAATCCACACCGTCTCGGTGCACGGTGCTCATACCCAGGACAGAAAGCCGACACTGATGACCAAAAACGAGCGATGGCAAGACATGCAGGACGCAATCGCCCGGGCACGACAGCACCCGGCAGCCATAATCCAGGCCGTTTCGTCGTGTTCGTCGAGGGGAGACGCGGCCGCGGCGTTGATGCCCCTGCTCAAGATCGACCGAGACCTGGCCGACCAGCTGCTCGATCTCCACGTCTCGGACTTCATCGGACAACCCGGCTGACGCGGAGTCGCGACCACGAATGCGAACCTGTCTGCTCGATTCCCCCGGACGGGCATCGCCTGGCCCGCTATCGCCGCAATATCCCGCGTCCGCACCGACGATGCCCGCATGACCGAACCCGTGGTGCTGACCTCGCTCGAAAATGACACCCTGACGATCACCCTGAACCGGCCGCAGCGCCTCAACGCCCTGAATCCCGAACTCCTGGATGCCTTCGACAAGGCCTTCGAGCAACTGGAGCCGACGACGCGCGCCGTCATCCTCCGCGGATCGGGCCGCGCCTTCTCGGCCGGCCACGACCTCAAGTGGTCAGCGGAGCAGGCCGACCAGCCACCGATGACCGAGGACGAAATGGCCGCCACGACAGACCGCCTGCACGAAATCACCCGACGCATCCGCGCCTGCCCGATCCCCGTGGTGTCGCGAGTACACGGCTACGCAATCGGCGGCGGCGCGGAAATCGCCCTCAGCGCCGATCTGGTGGTCGCGGACAGTTCGGCCGTCTTCCGTTTCACCGAGACCGCAGTAGGCCTCGTCGTCACGAACGGCTTCACTGCGGTCATGCCACGAACCGCCGGCCCGGTGGTAGCAAAGGAGATCATCCTGCTCGGCGAGCCTTTCACCGGCGAGCAGGCGCGGACCTGGGGACTCGTGAACCGGGTCGTAGCCGAAGCCGACCTGGACGACGAGATCGCCGCGATCGTGCGCAGCCTCAAGCTCAAGTCCCCCACCGCACTCCGCCTCGCCAAAAACCTCCTCGACCAAGCCTGGGAAGGAACCACGGAGGAAATCATGCGCCGCGAGACCCTGGCCAGCGTCGAGGCGTCCCTCGGACCCGACGCCAAGGAAGCCGCAGCCGCATTCGCCGAAGGCCGCGACCCACGATTCGCACCACGGACGGACACTCCCGCCCGCTGATCGAACTGGGAATTCCAGAGCCAACCGGCGCTCGCCAAATCAACTGGCATCGTCGATGAGAGCCGGGCCGCCCAAGTCGGCTCGGCCATGCGAACCGGTTCGCTCGGTGCTTCTTCACGGACATCAGCCCGACAACGACCGCCACCATGACGCTCACCGCGGATACGACCGGATCACGCCGAGCACCCGACCCGTCACGCTGACCACCCCACGACGCTCTGCCAAACCCGTACTGGACCAGACGACGCCATCCGACATTTGCGAGCCCGAGACCTCCAACACACGACAACACAGCACGACACCACGGAAGCCTCGCCAGCACACGAAAAGGTCTTGGCCGACATCACTCGACACCATCCGACACCTCAGGCAGCGAACTCTCAACCAGCGGGTTCGGGGTTCGAGCCCCTGATGGCGCACCCTCACTCCCCAGGTTCGAGAAGTTTTCGACCTGGGGATTTTGGTTTTCTGGAAGCCTTTCTTCCGGTTCCGGAATGTCCATTGCGGTCGTTGGCACGACGGGCCGACCAGCACACCGCCAGGACCGCCTGCTGCGATATCACTGAGCACTCCTCGGCACCCGGCGGCAGGCCGAGAATCATGCGGTGCCTCGACGGGCTCGCGCGACAGCCGCAGCATCTGATTGTGTCCGCTGACAGTCGAAGCCAACCCGGCGAGCACGCTCGTCCGGCCGGCCTCGGTTGCGAGAGCCAAACCGTCCTTTTCCCGACCGCTCCAGAGTTCCTGGAGTTCCGCGATAAATCGGTGACCGTCGTGCAACGGGCCCCTCCGCGCCCGTTCAGCCGGGATCAGCACGATTCCCGGCAACGAAGCGACCTTCTCTCTTTCGACGGGCGAATTCGCCCGTCGCCACGGACAGGTCAGCCGGGCTGCGGGGCGTCCGGCTTCGCGATGGATATCGCTTCGATGAGCGGCGGCAAATAGGCGCGGGCCAGCTCGTCAGGCGCCAGCTGGTCGGGTTCGACGAGGCTTTGGGCGAGTGCGCCCTCGTGCAACGCGGTCGTGAAACGGGCGAGGGAGTCCAAGTCCACCGTCGGTCGTCTGCCCAGCTGGTCGAACAGGGTCTCGAACAGCCGCACCACTTCGGCTCGGAGGCGGCGGTCGTGTTCGGCGAGGCGGCGGGCCGCGTCCGGGTTGCGGATCGCGTGCAGCGTGAACTCGGTGGACAGCAAGTACCAGCGGTGCTCGGCGTGGTCGACCGCGCTGGTGCGGCTGATCAGCTCGGCAAGGGGCTCGACAGAGCCCCGCATGGCGTCCACGGCGTCGGCGAGCCGGTCCAGGACACGCTGGGCGTGCCGGTCGAACAGGGCGAAGAACAGCTCTTCCTTGGTGCGGTAGTTGGAATAGAAGGCGCCGCGGGTCAGACCGGCTCGTTCGCAGACCTCTTCGATCGAGGTCCCGCGGAACCCGCGGTCCGCGAAAACCTCGAGAGCAGCGTCGAGCAGGCTCGAGACGGTCTGCGGCCTGCGTTTGGTCTGTCCTCTTGGCACCGGCTGCCTCCCAAGTCATTGACACGCCGCAGTGGCTCCGCGCATCATACATTGTCGTATCGGATACAGATATGTATCCGATACTCACATGCATCCGTTTGCGGACAGGAGGGTGTTCCCATGCCGTCGATTCCGGAGGAAGCACTGGTCGCGCTCGGGCCGGCTCCGGCGGGATTCCGCCTCCCGCTGCCGCCCGTGTTCGAGTCGCCGGAGAAGGAGCGACTGCACCGCAAAGCGGAGCTGGCCGCGGCGTTCCGGCTGTTCGGGAAACTCGGATTCGCCGAAGGCACGGCCGGGCATCTCACCGCGCGCGACCCCGAGCACCCGGACCGGTTCTGGGTCAACCCGTTCGGGATGAGCTTCCGGCGGATCAAGGTCTCCGACCTGGTCCTGGTCGATCGGTCGGGAGCGCTGGTGGAGGGCACGCGGCCGGTGAACCGCGCGGCCTTCTGCATCCACTCCGAGGTGCACGACGCCCGGCCCGACGCAGTCGCCGCGGCACACGCGCACTCCGTGCACGGCAAGGCTTTTTCATCCTTGCGCAGGCACCTGGCGCCGCTGACGCAGGACGCCTGCGCGTACTTCGAGGACCACGGTCTCTACGACGACTTCCGCGGTGTGGTGAACGACGCGGAGGAAGGCAGGCGAATCGCCGCCGCGCTCGGTCCCCACAAGGCGGTCATCCTGGCCAACCACGGCCTTCTGACGGTGGGCCGCACCGTCGCGGAGGCAGCCTGGTGGTTCATCAGCCTGGAGCGCTCCTGCCAGGCGCAGCTCCTGGCGATGGCGGCGGGCGACCCGCACGAGATCGACCGGGAAACCGCGCTCGCCGTGCGCGCGCAGACCGGCACGCCGCTTTCCGGCTGGTTCCAGCTGCGGCCGATGTGGGAAGAGGTCATCGCCGAGCAGCCCGATCTTTTCGACTGAGTGTCTACACCGAATCCGGCCCGCGCCGGTCGGCCGCACAGCAGACAACGCCCGCGCCGACCGCGCGGCAATCCGGAAGGACCAGTGTCATGAACGAGTCGTTCAGCTCCTATCAGAACGAGATCTACCTTGCCGGGCTGGACGGCGTCCGGCCCCGGTACCCAATGCTCCACGCCGAGCTCGCGACCAGGGCGGAGGCAGTCCTGCCGCCCTGGGTGTGGTCGTATGTCGCCGGGGGCGCAGGCGACGAGCAGACCCAACGCGCCAACGTCAGCGCGTTCCACCAGTGGGGCCTGGTCCCGCGCAGGTTCGTCGACACCACGCGACGAGACTTGTCCGTCGAGCTGTTCGGGCTTCAGCTGCCGTCACCGCTCCTGCTCGCGCCCGTCGGCGTGCTCGGCATTTGCACTCCGGACGGACACGGCGACCTCGCGACCGCCCGCGCCGCCGCGAACACCGGCGTGCCGATGATCGCATCGACGCTCTCCGCCGACCCGATGGAGAACGTGGCCGCGGAGTTCGGTGCGACGCCCGGTTTCTTCCAGCTCTACACTCCCGACGACCGCGACCTCGCCGAGAGCCTCGTCCGCCGCGCGGAGAAGTCCGGATTCCGGGCCATCGTGGTCACCTTGGACACCTGGACCCCCGGCTGGCGTCCGCGAGATCTCGCGACCGGCAACTTCCCCCAGCTCCGCGGGCACTGCCTGGCCAACTTCACCGCCGACCCGGTCTTCCGCGCCCGGCTGAACCATCCGCCCGAGCAGGATCGGCGCGGTGCGGCGCTGGCCTGGGCGGATATCGCCGGCCACCCGCTCACGTGGGCGGATCTGGCGTGGCTGCGGTCGCTCACCTCCCTTCCGCTGGTCCTCAAAGGACTCTGCCATCCCGACGACGTGCGCCGGGCGCTCGACCTGGGCGCGGACGGCATCTACTGCTCGAACCACGGCGGACGCCAGGCCAACGGCGGGCTCCCTGCAATAGACGCCCTGCCCGCTGTGGTCGAGGCTGCGAACGGGGCCCCTGTGCTCTTCGACTCCGGGGTGCGCGGAGGAGCCGATATCGCGAAGGCGCTGGCTTTGGGCGCGACCGCGGTCGCGCTCGGCCGGCCCTACGTCCACGGACTCGCGCTCGGCGGCACCGACGGAGTCGTCCACGTCGTGCGCGCGCTGCTGGCGGAACTGGACCTGATCATGGCCGTCGACGGCTTTCCTGCGCTCGCCGATCTCAAGCGCGAGGCGCTGCGGCGCGTGTCATGACCGGATACCAGGCAGGAGCGGGCAGATCGACCAACGAGGCGAGGGAGCCACGGTGCGCGTCCGGGGCGCCGAGGGCGATCTGATCGGCCTCGGCACGCTTGAGATACAGATGTAGGGAATGCTCCCAAGTCATGCCGAGGCCGCCGCGCAGCTGTCGGCCTCCTCTGCGGCCCGGACGGCCAGGTCGCCGCAGAACGCCTGGGCCACGCCGTCGGCGGTACGGGCATCAGGATCGTCGACGGCGAGGGTCGCAGCGGTATGCCGGGAGGCAGCGGCGCCTCGTTCGATCTCTGCGTACAGGTCGGACAGACGGTGTTTGAGGGCTTGGAACCCGCCGACGACCCGCCCGAACTGCCGACCTTGCTTGAGGTACGCGACTGTGGTGTCCAGGCGCTGCTGAGCGATCCCGAGTTGTTCGGCGGCCAGCAGCGCCGCGCCGGCGAGCAGCGCCTCCTGGATCGCCGGTTCGCCGTGAGGAGCGGCTCGGCGACGACGCAGTGCTTCGGAGCCTCCGGGTCGGTTCGGGCGAGCAGGATCGCGAAACGCGCCTGCTGCGCCCCGGAGGTCCAGACCTTCTGCCCGCTCAGCCGCCGCTGCTCGCCGTCGCGCACCGCGCGGGTGGACAGGCCGGCCAGCCCGGAGCAGGCTCCGGGCTTGGAGAAGAGCTGGTGCCAGATCTACTCGTCAGTCCACAATGGACGGAGGAATCGGCGCCGCTGCTCCTCGGCGCCGTAGGCGAGGATAGTCGGCGCGGCCATGCCGAGACCGATCTCGTTGGCCGCGAGATCGTTGTCCAGTGCGCCCGCGGAGGCGAACGGCCGGTCCGCTTCCGGCTGGAGGGTTCGCGGCAGGCCCTTCCCGCCGCGCCCCTCGGGGTAATGCACCCGGGCAAGCCCGGCATCGAAGCGGGCTCGCAGGAACGCCTGCCGCCCGGTTGCGGCGGGCGGATGGGCGCGGAGGAACTCGGCGACGCAGTGACGCAGCCGAGACCGCGCGGGTTTTCCGGCAACGCTGTCCCCGCTCGACGCAGCGTGCTCTCGGCCGGCTTTCGGGCGCGGAAGCCGGTGCCCGCGCCGCGCGCGGGCACCGGCGCTCCTCACCGGTTCAGGCCCAGCACTCCGAGGTTATTCCAGAATCGGCAGTGGTGGTCGGCCTCGAAGGCCGTCTCGGTCGCGGGCGAGGGCGGTGCGAACGACGCCATCGCCGGGTTGCCAGCGCTGAACTGCGGCCACACCGGCACGCCGCGGGCTCCCGGATCGCCGTTCGCGGCGAAGTCGGTCCAGTACCGTTGGACGGCATCGGCCAACTGGATCTGGGAGGCCGACAGACCGCCGCTGACCGGCTCGGTCGAGGTGTTGAACACGTACTGCACCTCGGCACCGTGGAAGGCCCCATACGGGAAGCTCACCGGCGGCAGCTTGAGGACCGGCGCGTTCTCGTCGTTGAACTCATAGGCTCGGGTCGGCACGAACCGGGACAGGGACTTGTCCATGTTCAGCGCCGAGCAGGCGAATCCCGCGTCGGTGCCGGCTGCTCCGAGCGCGACGGGCGGGCTCGGGTAGTCGCTCAGCGGGTACTCCTGAGCGATCTTCATCGCCGTGAGCGGGTCGACCGACAGGGCGATCGAGATGAGCGGCACATAGGTGAGGGGCGTGACTTTCACGCCTGACTGCTCGGCCAGCGCGACGAACAGGCGGTATTCGTCGTGATTGGACCCGTTGATCACCGGGACCTGATTGAACCTGCCGGAGGCGAACGCCGTCGCGAGCGACTCGGTCAGGGTCCGGCCGTCGATGTTCGGCGTGTAACCGCCGGAGTTCTGGTCGGAGAGAATCGTCGACACCGGCAGGGCGCGCAGGCATTCGGCGGATTGGTCGAGGCAGCCTGCTTTGGCGGCGAAGGTCTCGCCCGCTTGTTCGGCGTCGGCCAGCGATCGCTGCGTCGGGTTGTAGGCGCCGCTCTCCACGATCGCCCGCTGGAACAGGCCCTGTGCGCCGGGAGACGCCATCTGCGACAACACGCTGAGGCCTCCCGCGGATTCGCCGAAGACAGTCACGTTGCCCGGGTCGCCGCCGAAGGCGCCTGCGTTGCGCTGCACCCAGCGCAATGCCGCTTGCTGGTCCATCAGGCCATAGTCTCCGGACGGGCCGCCTGCGTGGTCGGCCAGTGCGGGATGCGCGAGAAAGCCGAGCGCGCCGAGACGGTAGTTGAGGCTGACCACGACAGCGCCGTTGCCGACGAGGCGCTGGGGGTCGTAGTCGTCGCTTTGCCCGATCGTCAGCGCGCCGCCGTGGATCCACACCATGACCGGCAACGGCCGCTTCGGCGGGCTGGCCGGCGTATAGACGTTGAGGTACAAGCAGTCTTCGGACGTGCTGCCGGTGCCCAGCGGCGGTTTGCTGGGCTGCGCGCAGTGCGGGCCGAAGGCTTGGGCGGAGCGCACCCCCGTCCAAGGGGCGACGGGTTGCGGCGGCTGCCAGCGCAGCGAGCCGACCGGCGGCGCGGCGTACGGGATTCCGAGGAATTGCCTGCCGGTCGCGGTAGCGGTGCCGAGCACCGAACCGTCCGTTGTGGACACGACAGGCGCGTCGGCCGCCGTCGCCGCGGCCGGGACGGCGGTCGCGAGAGCGGCGGAGAGCGCGAGGCAGAGCGGCGCGGCCGCAAGAGACCGCAATCGGTGCTGAGACATGGTTTTCTCCAGTTCAGAACGTTCTCACTCCAAGCGCAGCGCATTGATCCAGATCTTGTTCAGGGTGGTGACAAGAAGGTCGAACGGAATCGGGTGGCCGAGGACGAAGACCATGTTGGCCATGCGGCCGACCATGGCGGACAGTGCGTGCGCGGTGACATCAGGGTCGAGCGAGGGATCGGCCTCGCCCCGTTCCTGGAGACTGCGGATCATGGCCGCGTTGCGCTGGTAGAACGCCATGCCGCGGTCGATCCGGAGTTTCCTGAATTCGGGATCGATGTGCGCTACCTGCTCGAACAGGGCCATCAGTCGTGCGTTTTTCCGGTACGAATTGAGGTATTCCCGGTTTGCCGAGTCGATCAGCAGGCGGGGGTCGCTGATTCCGGTTCGTTCGCGCAGGTGCGGATGAACCATCTCCTCCTGCACCTCTTCGACCAAGGCGGCGAAGATCGACTCCTTGTCGGAGAAGTAGGTGTAGAAGGAACCGGTCGCCGCTCCGGCTTCCCGGGCGATGTCCGCAATGCGGGCTTCGAGGTAGCCGTCCCGTTCGAACACCGCGCGCGCCGCCGTGATCAATGCGTTTCTGGTGCGTTCGCCGCGTTTGCTGCGCGGTGCCGGCTTGCTCGTGCCGGGGCCGCCGGTCTCGCCTGGGGTCGCCATCGTCTCCGCTCGCAGTCTTTCCGGTCGGGCAGTGCGGGTGAACTGTATCGCCCGGTAATCTCCCGTTTACTCGACCAATCGCCCCAGCGACTCCGCGACGACGATCGGCTTCCCGCCTCCTTCCCGCTCGAATACCTGACTGCTGCGCAACTGGATTCCGCCGGAGACCCGCTCGGCGGAAAGAAGCGTGGTGCGCATGCGGATCCTGGACCCGACCGGGACCGGATCCGGGAACCGGATCTTGTCGTACCCGTAGTTGAGACTGCGGTCGAAGCCGTCGAAGGACAGCAGTTCGTACGAGAACGCGGGTCCCAGCGCCAGGCTGTAGAGACCGTGGGCGATCGTGCCGCCCAGCGGACTCGCTTCGGCGCGCTCCACGTCGACGTGGATCCATTGCCGGTCGAGGGTCAGGCCGGCGAAGGCGGTGACCCGTTCCTGGGTGACCTCGTGCCAGCCGGTCGGCCCGATCTCCCGGCCGATCAGCGCCTGGAGATCGTCGAACGTCGCGGGGCGCACCGGCAGTCGCGTGATGTCGAGCATGAGTGGCAAAGCTCCTTCCGGGAGGTGTCCTCACTTTCTACTTGAACTTGAATCCGAATTCAAGTAGAAAGCAGGGACCAGCGCCGGACCGGCGGGCATCGCCCGCGCAGCGGCCGGCGGCCACCGTCGAGGGGAGCTGGGTCCAGTGGACCTGTTTTCCATTTCCGAACGAGCGAGCCAGTACCGCGCGGACCTGCTCGCGTTCATGGACGAGCACGTATACCCCGCGGAGCCCGAGTACGAGCGGCAGATGCGCGAGGCAGCGGACCCGCACCATCATCCGCGGATCATCGAAGACCTGAAGGCCGAAGCCCGCCGGCGCGGACTGTGGAATCTGTTCCACCCGCACCGCGAGTGGGGGCCAGGGCTCACCAATCTGGAATACGCGCCGCTGGCCGAGATCCTGGGCCGCAGCCCGATCGCCTCCGAGGCGTGCAACTGCTCGGCCCCGGACACCGGCAACATGGAGGTGCTCACCCTTTTCGGCACCGAAGAGCACCACCGGCGCTACCTGAAGCCGTTGCTGGACGGCACTATCCGTTCGGCATTCGCGATGACCGAACCCGCGGTGGCCAGTTCGGACGCGACCAACATCGAACTGCGCATGGAGCGCGACGGCGACGAGTACCTGCTCAACGGCCGGAAGTGGTTCGCCTCCAACGCGCTGCACCGCAACTGCCGGGTCCTGATCGTGATGGGGAAGACCGATCCGGCCGCGCCCCCGCACCGTCAGCAGTCGATGATGGTGGTGCCGATCGACGCCCCGGGCGTCACCCTGCTCCGCAGCCTGCCGGTCTTCGGCTACCAGGACCGCGAGGGCCACGCCGAGATCGAGTTCCGCGATGTCCGGGTGCCCGCCGCGGACCTGCTCTCCGGGGAAGGCGAGGGGTTCGCGATCAGCCAGGCGCGGCTCGGGCCGGGTCGCATCCACCACTGCATGCGGGCGATCGGCATGGCCGAGCGCGCGCTGGAGCTGATGTGCCGGCGAGCCGGCGAGCGGGTGACCTTCGGCAGCCCGCTCGGCGAGCGCGCGAACATCCAGGACTGGATCGCCGAGTCCCGGGTCGAAATCGACCAGGCCCGGCTGCTCACGCTCAAAGCCGCGTGGATGATGGACACGGTCGGCAACCGCGAGGCGCGCACCGAGATCGCCGCGATCAAGATCGCCGCCCCGCAGATGGCGTTGCGCGTGGTGGACCGGGCGATCCAGGTGCACGGCGGAGCCGGGCTGACCGACGACTTCCCGCTCGCCAGCGCCTACGCGCACCTGCGCACGCTGCGCCTGGCCGACGGGCCCGACGAGGTGCACAAGCGGGCGATCGCCAGGCACGAGTTGCGCAGGCACCGCACGGAAACGGAAACAGCGCACGCCCCGACGCCGGTCCCGGCCGGTGCGGCGGGAGCCCGGTGAGGCTCCGGCCGGTGCCCAGCCGGCCCGGCCGGGCGCGCGAGTCCGGCGCTGCCCGCCGGCAGGCCGCACGCGGACCGGATCCCTTCAGCAGCCCGGGAAACCCAGTCGGCAAGACCGGCACCGCCTGCGGACAACCGAACGATCAGAGCCGCGTCGAGCACGGTGCGGCGCGCGAACAGGTCAGGCCGCGGCTGCGATCCGGCGGGCAACGGCCGCGGAAGCGTCCGGGGCGAGCCCCGCGGCTATCCGCATCAGACAGAGAGCGAGGCCAGGAGTGGGCACGGTGACCAGAACGGCGATCGTAACCGGTGCGGCACAAGGCATCGGTGCGGCGATCGCGCTCCGGCTGGCCGAGGACGGCATGGCCGTGGCAGCGGTCGATCTGACAGAGAGCGCCTGCGGCGACACTGCAGAAGCCATCCGCAGCCGCGGCGGGACCGCCGCGGCGATCGGCGCCGACGTCGCGGACGAATCAGCGGTCGCGGCCGCGGTACGGCGCACCGTCGAGACAGTCGGCGCGCCGACCGTATTGGTCAACAACGCCGGCGTGACCCGGGACAACCTGGTGTTCAAGATGACCGCGGACGACTGGGACACCGTGCTTTCCGTGCACCTGCGCGGGTCGTTCCTGATGGCCCGGGCAGTCCAGGAGCACATGGTCGCCGCCGGATTCGGCCGCATCGTCAACCTGTCGAGCATGTCTGCGCTGGGAAACCGGGGCCAGGCCAACTATTCGGCCGCGAAAGCCGGGCTTCAGGGCCTGACCAAAACCCTGGCGCTGGAGCTGGGCAAGTTCGGCGTCACCGCCAACGCTGTCGCGCCGGGATTCATCGAGACCGAAATGACCCGGGCGACCGCCCGGCGCATGGGCCTCTCGTTCGAGGAACTCCGCAGGCTCGCGGTCGCCGGCATCCCGGTCAACCGGGCCGGACTGCCCGAGGACGTCGCCCACCTGGCGTCGTTCCTGGCCAGCGAGCAGGCCGGGTTCGTGTCCGGCCAGGTCGTCTACGCGGCCGGCGGACCGGCTGCCTGACACGGGGGCGGCATCACGATCGACAGTCTCGCCCGCGGCGAGACCGCATGCCGGGGGCGGCCGTCGCTTCGAGACGGCCAGGAGACCACGCACGACGACCCGGGGGCACTCTCGCGATTTGATCGCGGCACGCAAAGGAGCGTGAATCACCGATGACCGATCACCATGCCGGCCCGACCGCACCGGCGGTCCAGGGGCATCCCTCCGGACGAGCGCGCGCCAAGCTGCTGGCAGCCGGAATGATCGTCGCCTCGTTCGAGTGGTACGACTTCGCGTTGTACGGCACGGCGGCAAGCCTGGTTTTCCCGCACGTTTTCTTCCCGGATTCCTCCGCCACGGCGGGCATCCTGTTGTCCTTCGCCACGTTCTGGGCCGGGTTCGTCGGCCGTCCCCTCGGCGGGCTGATCGCCGGCCACCTGGGCGACCGCCGCGGCCGCAAGGGCATGGTGATCGTGTCGCTCGCGCTGATGGGACTGGGCACCTTCGCGATCGGCTGTCTTCCCGGCGCCCGCGCGATCGGCGTGGCCGCCCCGATCCTCCTCGTCGCGGTCCGGCTGGTGCAAGGCCTCGCGTGCGGCGCGCAGTGGGGCGGGACGGTCCTGCTGCTCACTGAGTCCGCACAGCCGAAGCGCAAGGGACTCGCGGGAACCTTCGGCCAGATGGGCGTGTCAATCGGCAGCACCGGCGGCCTCCTGCTGTTCCTGTTGCTGGTCGATCTCGTCTCCCCGGCCGACTTCCTGTCCTGGGCCTGGCGCATTCCCTTCCTGGTCAGCATTCTGCTTTTCCCGGTCGCGCTCTACATTCACCGGAAGGTCGACGAGACGCCCGAATTCCGGCGGCTGGCGCAGCAGCGCGGCAAGCAGTCCGGCCACCACGTGGTGCGCGCGCCGGTGGCGGAAGTCATCCGGAAACACTGGCGCGTCATCCTGCTCGGCGCCGGTCTGATGGCGGGAACGAACGCGGTCTCCTATGTCACGACGACCGGTCTCATCAACTACGCGACCACCACGCTCGGGTTCAGCATCTCATCGGTCCTGTCGGTCGGCGCGCCGATCGCTCTGGCGGGCACGCTGCTGACGCCGCTCACGGGATGGCTGTCCGACCGCATCGGGCGCCGGCCGGTTGTCCTGGCAGGCGCCACGCTGACCGTTCTCTGGGCATTCCCTTACTTCTGGCTGGTGAACACCCGATCGCTCGCGCTCTTCGCCGCGGCCATCTTCGTCGGCGTGCTCGGCGGCACCCTGATCTACGGCCCGCTGGCCGCGTATCTCTCCGAACTGTTCGCACCCCAGGTGCGCTACTCCGGCATTTCGGCCGCATACCAGCTCTCCTCGATCGCGGTCGGCGGCGCGAGCCCGCTCATCATGGCCGCGATCATCGCCAAAACGGGCTCGACCGTGCTGGTGTCGGCCTACCTCGCGGCCATGGGCGCCATCACGCTGGTCTGCGCCTTGGTCCTGCGGGAGACGAACCCCGAGGCCGTGCGGAACGACCCGGCTGCCGTGCCCGGCCTCGAACAAGCCGTCGCCGCCGACTGAACCGGCGGCTTCAACCATCCACAATGGACACCACGGAGGTTTCCGCATGACTCCCACCCCGGCCGCGCTCGACGAGACGGTGCTCGCCGAGCGGCGCGGCGCGGTGCTCGTGCTCACGTTGAACCGGCCGCACCGGCTCAACGCCTGGACCCAGGAACTCGAACGCCGCTACTTCACGCTGCTCGACGAAGCGGACGCCGACCCTGACGTGCGCGCAGTCGTCGTGACCGGAGCCGGCCGCGGCTTCTGCAGCGGAGCCGATCTGACCGATCTCCAGCAGGCGGGACCGGACAGCGAACCGCCCGGTTCGGCCGGGCCGCGCTCCTATCCGCTGAGCTTCCGCAAACCGTTGATCGCCGCGATCAACGGCGCGGCCG
This sequence comes from Amycolatopsis sp. Poz14, assembly GCF_006704225.1. NCBI lineage: Bacteria > Bacillati > Actinomycetota > Actinomycetes > Pseudonocardiales > Pseudonocardiaceae > Amycolatopsis > Amycolatopsis sp. Poz14. Next base: position 3,270,459 of record NZ_JACLHD010000001.1, on the reverse strand, counting down.
CCGGACTCGGCTTGGTCGAAGCGTTGTACTGCGACCTCCGTTTCGCCGTCCCCGACGCGAAACTCACCACGGCGTTCGTCCGGCGCGGCCTGATCGCCGAATACGGGGTCGCCTGGCTGCTGCCGCGCTTGGTCGGCCGCGCCCGTGCGCTGGACCTGCTCCTGTCAGGACGAGTGGTCCGCGGCACGGAAGCGCTCGCGATGGGCCTGGTCGACCGCATTGTCGAGCCGGACGCGCTCGTGGACCAGGCCGTCGCGTACGCCGCCGAACTGGCCGCAGTCTGCTCGCCCACCTCGATGAGCATCATCAAACACCAGGTCCACCGCGCGATGGACACCGATTTCGCGACCGCGTTCGCCGAAGCGGACCACCTGATGTTCGAGTCGTTCCACCGGCCGGACGCTCGCGAGGGAGTGTCCAGCTACCTCGAGGGCCGGAACCCCGAATTCCCTCCGCTGCAAGCCGAAACGGCGCGGTGACGCGATGGCGAACACCACCGATGCGATCCTCGCCGAGGCATGGTCGTCCCCGGAGCGGATCGCGCTGCGCGGGCCCGCCGGCCAGGCCTGGACCTATCGGACGCTCGTCGACCGGATCGGCGCCGTGGCCACGCTGCTGCGCCGCGCCGACGTCCGGCCCGGCGACCGGGTCCTGCTCGTCGCTCCCACCTCGCCCGAGTTCGCCGCCGCTTACTACGGCATCCACGCCGCCGGCTGCATCGCCGTCACCGTCAACACTATGTCCCCGCAACCGGAACTGGAGTACTACGCGAAAGACTCGGACGCGCGTCTGGTGCTCAGCTGGCACGAGTCCGCGGCGGCACCGCGCGCGGCGGCTGACGCTCTCGGCGTGCCGTGGCGAGCGCTCCGGCCAGACCTCGCAGATCTCCCCGGCCGAACCGGGACCATTGCGGTGCACCCGAGCGCCGACGGCGACACCGCCAGCATTCTCTACACCTCCGGCACCACCGGCCGCCCCAAGGGCGCGGAGCTGACCCACGGCAATTTCACGGCCTGCGCCTCGCTGTTTCGCCACGTCCACGACATCGGACCGGACGACCGCGCGGGAACAGCCCTTCCTCTGTTCCATGTCTACGGCCAGGCGTGCCTGACCACGATGCTGCACGCCGGCGCGAGCCTGTCCCTGCTGCCCCGGTTCGACGCCGGGGAACTGCTCGCCGCGCAGCGCCGCGACCGGCTCACCTTCCTGGCAGGCGTGCCGACCATGTGGAACGCGATTCTGCACGCAGCCGCGCCGGAACCCGGGCAACAGAACTTGGCCGGTCTGCGGCATGCCTTGTCCGGAGGCGCGTCGTTGCCCGCCGAGGTCCTGCGCGCGTTCGAAAACCGTTTCGGCTGCACCGTGGTGGAGGCGTACGGGCTGACCGAAAGCACCGGCGCGGCCACGTATCAGACCGCGCGCCGGAACAAGCCCGGGACGGTGGGCCGCGCCTTGCCCGGGTGCGCGGTCAGCGTGTGCGACGACGACGGGAACGAACTGCCCTCCGGCGAGGTAGGCGAAGTCCGCCTTCGCGGGCCAGTGGTCATGAAGGGCTACTGGCGGCGGCCGGAGGCGACTGCCGAGGCGTTCGCCGACGGCTGGCTGCGCACCGGCGATCTCGGCGTCATGGACCCGGAAGGAAACCTGCGCATCGTCGACCGGAAGAAAGACCTGGTGATCCGCGGCGGCTACAACGTCTATCCGGGGGAAGTCGAGGCAGTCCTCTACCAGCATCCCGACATCGTGGAGGCGGCGGTGCTCGGCGTTCCGGACGACACGTACGGCGAGGAAGTCGCCGCCGTGATCGCGTTGCGCCCCGGCGCTGAGCTCGCCGCCGCCGAACTCCGTGCGTGGGCCAAAAAACGACTGTCCGCGTACAAGGTACCGCACATTGTGTCCATTGTGGATGAACTGCCGAAAGGCGCCACCGGCAAGATCCTCAAGAGCGGCATCGACCGCGCCGCTCTGGCGTCCCTTGCCTGACCCCTCGATCCGACCTGCACGACACCGTGCCCAAGCCCGCGAAGGAAATCGAATGACGTCGCCGTACGTTGCCCGGAAGGTCGGCCCTCCCCCGCCCTTCGACCCCGAACTCGAACCCGCCCTGGCCGCGCTGCGCGAACAGATGCCGCGTGCGGCGACCGCCGAGGACATTCCGCTGCTTCGCGACTTCGCGGAGCGGCTGCGGCTTCCCGACGAACGACTGAACCCGAGGGGACGCTACGACCTGCGCGAGGTCACAGTGCCGGGACCGGACGAGACATCCGAGGTCCCGCTCCTCGTCTGCCGTCCGGCGGCGGCGCACGAGCCGGTGGGCGTGATCTTCCACATGCACGGCGGCGGAATGGTCATCGGCGACAACCGAGGCCCGGAAACCGCGCGATTCCTCGGCTGGGCGGACGAACTGGGCTTGGCCCTGGTGTCCGTCGACTACCGGCTCGCGCCCGAACACCCTTACCCGGCCGCGATCGAGGACTGCTACGCCGGACTGAAATGGACGATCGCGCACGCCGGCGAGCTGGGCATCGATCCCCGCCGGATCGTCGTGGCCGGAGCGAGCGCGGGCGCCGGACTGGCCGCGTCGCTTGCCCTGCTGTCCCGAGACCGCGGCGGACCGGACCTGGCCGCCCAACTGTTGCTGTGCCCGATGCTCGACGACCGCAACGACACGCCGTCCGCCCACCAGATGAGCGGGCTGGGCGTCGCGGACCGGCAGATGACCGACGTGGCGTGGACCGCGTTGCTGGGCGACCGCAGAGGCACTGCCGACGTTCCGCCGTACGCTTCCCCCGCCCGCGCCGAGGATCTGTCCGGGCTGCCGCCCGCGTTCCTCGACGTCGGATCGGCCGAGACTTTCCGCGACGAAGTGCTCGACTACGCGGCCCGGATCTGGCAAGCAGGCGGGCAAGCCGAACTCCACGTCTGGCCCGGCGGCTTCCACGGTTTCTACGGGTACGCGCCCGACGCCGCGGTGTCCCGGCAGGCCACCGCGGCCCGGGTGCCGTGGCTGCGGCGAGTTCTCGGGCTCTGACGAGCGAACACCACGGCCGCGTACCGGCCGCCCGCACCATTCCCCCACCTCACCAAGGAGTATTGATGCCTGAAGCCGTCATCGTCGCCACGGCTCGCTCGCCCATCGGACGGGCGGGCAAAGGGTCGCTGAAGGACCTGCGCCCGGACGACCTCGCCGTACAGATGGTTCAGGCCGCACTCGCGAAGGCGCCCGCTCTGGACCCGCGCGAGATCGACGACCTGATCCTCGGCTGCGGGCAGCCGGCGGGCGAGTCCGGCAACAATCTCGGCCGCGCGGTCGCCGTCCTGGCCGGGATGGACCACCTGCCGGGCGTGACGGTCAACCGGTACTGCTCCAGCAGCCTGCAGACCACGCGCATGGCGTTTCACGCGATCAAGGCCGGAGAAGGCGACGTGTTCGTCTCGGCAGGCGTCGAGACGGTCAGCCGGTACCCGCGCGGGGCCGCCGACTCGTGGCCGGACACGCAGAACCCCGTCTTCGATCAGGCGGGGCAGCGCACGGAAAGCTTCGCCGGCGGCGGGCGGACCTGGACGGACCCGCGTCTCGACAGCCTCGTGCCGGACGTGTACGTCGCCATGGGACAGACCGCGGAGAACGTGGCTCAGCTCAAGGGAATCAGCCGGGCCGAACAGGACGAGTTCGGCGTCCGGAGCCAGAACCGGGCGGAGAAGGCGATCGCGGACGGCTTCTGGGCTCGAGACATCACCCCGGTGACTCTGCCGGACGGGACCGTGGTCGACTCCGACGACGGGCCGCGGGCAGGCGTCACGTTCGAAGCGGTCTCCGCGCTGGAGCCAGTGTTCCGGCCGGACGGCACAGTGACCGCCGGGAACTGCTGCCCGCTCAACGACGGTGCCGCCGCAGTCGTGGTGATGTCCGACGCGAAGGCGGAACAGCTGGGGCTGACGCCGCTGGCGAGGATCGTGAGCACCGGCGTTTCCGGTCTGTCACCGGAGATCATGGGCCTCGGTCCGGTCGAGGCTTCGCGGAGCGCGCTCGCCCGGGCAGGCCTGACCATCGGCGACATCGACCTCGTCGAGATCAACGAGGCGTTCGCCGCACAGGTCATCCCCTCCGCCCGGGAACTGGGCATCGAAGACGACAAGCTGAACGTGAACGGCGGCGCGATCGCGGTCGGCCACCCGTTCGGCATGACCGGCACCCGCATCACCAGCACACTGGTCCATGCGCTGGAGTGGCACGACAAGCAGTTCGGGCTGGAGACCATGTGCGTCGGCGGCGGCCAGGGCATGGCGATGGTGCTGGAGCGGCTCTCGTGACGGCGCGGCTCGCCGGGCGCACGGCGATCGTCACCGGCGCCAGCCGCGGAATCGGCTTCGCCGTCGCTCGCCGGCTGGTTGACGAGGGCGCGCGAGTCGTCGTCACCGCACGTACGAAGGAGCCCCTCGACGAGGCTGTCGCCCAACTGGGCGGATCCCGGCACGCTCTCGGCGTCGCCGGCAAAGCGGACGACCCGGAGCACCAGGACGAGGTGATCCGGCAAGCGCTGGCACAGTTCGGCAGCGCGGACTTCCTGGTCAACAACACCGGGATCAATCCGGTCTACGGCCCGATGGCCGAACTCGACCTCGCCGCGGCCCGCAAAACCATCGAGGTCAACTGCGTCGCGGCGCTGTCGTGGATTCAGAAAGCGCACCGAGCGTGGATGAAGGAGCACGGCGGCGCGATCGTGAACGTCTCGTCGCTCAGCAGCGTCAGGGCGGCCCCGGGCCTCGGGATGTACGGTGCCACGAAGGCGATGTTGAACTCGATCACCGCAGTGCTCGCCGTCGAACTCGGCCCGGCTGTCCGAGTCAACGGCGTCGCCCCGGCCGTGGTGAAGACGAACTTCGCCGCCGCACTCTACGAGGGCCGCGAGGACGAAGCCGCGGCCGCATATCCCCTGCGGCGGCTGGGCGAGCCCGCCGACATCGGCAGCGTCGTCGCGTTCCTGCTCTCCCCCGACGCGGGCTGGGTCACCGGCCAGACCGTGCTCGTCGACGGCGGTGCCAGCCTGACGGCGGGCGGCAAGTGACCCGGCACCCTGTACCATGCCAAAACTGGCGACTCGGTCCGTGAGCTTCGGTTTTGTGGTCGATTCATCCCGCTCGGCGGGATCGTGGTTGGGTGGGCGGTGCTCACGTCCCTGGTGCGGACGGTGATCATTGAAGTGCCGGGCGAACTCATCAAGGACTGCGACAGCGTGGCGTTCGTTGTAGATCAGCATCCTGTCGGTGCACTCCGACCGGACACTGCGCACGAACCGCTCCGCAAAGCAGTTCGCTCGGGGCGTTCGCGGCGGGGTCTTCACCACGTCGATGCCCTCGGAGGCGAACACCGCGTCACACGGTGCCGTGAACCTCGTATCCCGGTCGCGGACAAGGAACCGGAATCGGGAGATTCCCCCGCCGAGAACTCATCAGCAGGTTGCGAGCAGCCTGCGTAGTCCAAGCCGCAGTCGGATGAGCGGTCACACCGACGATGTGAACTCGCCGGGTACGGATCTCCATCACGAACAGGGACATAGAGCCGACGCAGACCGACAGTGTCCAGATGGAAGAAGTCCGTGGCCAGCGGGCCCCCGCTTGGGTGCGCAGAAAGGTACGCCAACCGGTGTTCGTCCGCCGCGGCGCCGGACCGATGCGGGAGGCGGCGAGAATCCGGCGGATTGTCCCCGCACCGACGTGGTACCCAGCTCTCCCTGGACACGGCGATGCCCCCGACCCGGGTTCTCCAGGACAAGCCGGACGACCAACTCGCGCAACTCATCATCGACCGTTGGCCGTCCAGGCCGGTTGGGGTAGGTCCATTTCCGGGTGACTAGACGACGATGCCACGCCAGCAACGTGCCTGGCGTCACGTGCGGAGCCGGCGCAGGTCGCGGGGCAGCAACCGTGTCAACGCGGACGAGACCGGCACGATCCGGCCAGGCGGGACGCGCCTTGCCGATGTGACGGCGCAGGACCGAAACCTCATGGCGGGGTTGAATTGCGGCCCGGTACCGGACGTGCAGACGGTGACATACCTGCCTGAGCCGGGCTCACCGTCCAGAGACGCCCTGCAGTTGCCAGGCAACTGGAATACGCCGTCGCCGCCAGTTTCTGAGGCCACGCTCGATGCGCAGGCACCCCCTCCACGCAAGGAGCGGCTGGGGTGGGCTGCTGGCAACTGCCTCATTCACGACAGGCTTCCTAGCCTTGAAGTACCGGACGGATCCGATCGGTTCCGCCGCTCCGGCCACCCGTTTCCGGCGGCCGGTCAGAAATCATTGAGCAGTTGCAGAAGGAGCACGTCGTGTCGACTGTCGAACACGTCAGGTTCAAGAACCGCGGCATGTACTGGGAAATCGCGGCGGACATCTACTTCCCGCCGAACTTCGATGCGTCCGAGCAGTACCCGGCCATCGTCGTGGCGCATCCGATCGGTTCTTGCAAGGAGCAGACTTCGGGTGAGGTCTACTCGGCACAGCTGGCCGAGCAGGGCTTCGTCACTCTCGCTTTCGACGCGAGCTTCCAGGGCGAGTCGGGCGGCGAGGCGCGTTCGACCGAGGATCCGTCCCTGCGGGTGGAGGACTTCCGCCACGTGGTCGATTATCTCGTCACCCTCCCGTACGTGGATGCGAACCGCATTGGCCTGGTCGGCATGTGCGGAGCGGGCGGGTATGCCATCAACACCGTGATGACCGAGCGCCGCTACAAGGCTGTCGCGACCGTCACGGGCGCGAACTACGGCAAGCTGCTGCGCGAGACCGAGGGCTCTGTCGCCGGTGTGATCGCCAAGCTCGAGCAGATCGGCGAGCAGCGCACCGCCGAGGCTCGCGGCGCCGACTGGCTGATCGATCCGGGGCTGCCGTCCTCGCTGGAGCAGGCTGCGGAGTGGGGCATCACCGATGTCGACATCCTCGGTGCGACCGAGTATTACAAGACCGACCGTGGCGCCAAACCCAATGGTGTGAACCTCACCCTCCGCTCCCGCATGGGTGTCGCCTATGGCTGGGATGCCTTCCACCTCGCCGAGGAGCTGCTCACCCAGCCGTTGCTGGTAATCGTCGGCGACATTCCCGGCAGTTTCGGTGCGTACCGTGACGGGCACGAGATCGTGCGCCGAGCACGGTCGGAGAAGAAGGAGCTCGCCGTGATCAAGGGATGGTCGCACTACGACCTCTACGACAAGGACGAGCCCGTCGCGCAGGCCATGGCCAAGCTGACCCCGTTCTTCACCGAAAACCTCTAACCGTCAACGAGAGCCTCCAGCACAACACCGCCGGGGCCATCGCCGTCCATGGCAATGGCCCCGGCCTCACCGGCCTCGTCAAACAGAAAGAGTTCTCATGACCAACGTTCTCGTGCTCGGCGCTTCCGGGCAGATCGCCTCCTGGGCCATCGACATGCTCGCCGACCAGGGCGCGACGCTTACGCTGTTCGCCCGCAACAAGAACCGCATCAGCAACGTCCCTGACGGTGCGACCGTGATCGAGGGCGACGTCAACGACCGTGCAGCGCTCACGAAAGCGGTGCGCGGACAGGACATCGTCTACGCGAACCTCGCCGGCGACATCGACGAACAGGCGAAGGCCATCGTGGACGTCATGGAGGCCGAGGGGGTTCAACGCTTGATCTTCGTGACCGCGCTGGGCATCTACCAGGAGGTCCCCGGCGCGTTCGGCCGGTGGAACCGCACCACGATCGGCGACGCGACGCTCGACACCTATGCGGCCGCCTCCGACGCGATCGAAGCCTCGTCCCTGGACTACACGGTGCTGCGCCCGGCGTGGCTGTCTGACGCCGACGAGGTCTCGTACGAGATCACCCAGCGCGACGAACCGTTCAAGGGCACCACCGTCTCGCGCAAGAGCGTCGGCGCGCTCGTCGCCGACATCGTCGCCCACCCGCAGAACCACGTCCGCGAGAACCTCGGCGTGAACAAACCCGGCACCGACGGAGACCAGCCCGTCTGGTAGCGGTTTCGGAGTCCGGTCCCCCGCTGCCGCAGGACAGCGATTCTCCGAGGCATCGAGCGGCCCGTGCGACCTCGGCGCAGCGCTCAGCACGCCACGCCTGGAAATATAGTTAGGCGCCTGATAGTATGGTGCCTATGAAGGAGATGCTGGGCACGAGGCAAGGGCTGCTGCTGCGTCGGCTCACCGGCGGGAGCAGCGGGGAGTTCGCGATGGGACTGCTGGCCACAGCGCGTCAGATCGACGACCGGTACAACGCGCTGCTGGCCGGGCACGACCTGTCGGGCGGACGGTTCGCCGCGCTGCTCGCGGTGAGCGAGATGCCGGGCATCACCCCGGCCCGGCTTGCCGAACAGCTTGAGGTCAAGCGGGCGACCGTGACCGGGCTGGTCGACGGACTGGTCAAGCGCGACCTCGTCGTCCGCGGCTGCGACGACGAGGACCGGAGGGTGCAGACGCTCACCGCGACCGCGACCGGGCAGGGCCGGATCCAGGAGGTGCTGCCGCTGGTCGAGCAGTGGCTGAACAGCCTGGTCTCCGACATCGACCCCGACCTGGCCTGGCCTCTGCTGGCCCGGCTGCACCGAAACCTCGGCAACGGCGGCTGAACCCGCTCGGACGAACCCGCCGGACATCGGAAGAAGGCGAATCACCACCATGGACTGGGCTGCTCTCCGGAACGCCGCGCGGCGCGGCATGCAGCCGGGCAAACCCCTGCAGGAGCCCCTCAAGCTGCTGCGCGTGGCGATCGGCATGCTGATCGCCGCGGTCGTCGGCTATCTCCTGCACGACCCGGAAGCCCAGTTGCTGATCACAGTGGGGGCGTTCCTGGCCACGATCGCGGCGGTCATGCCGCACAACAGGTCCCGGATCGTCGCGACAGCGGCCACCAGCGCCGCGCAGATCGCCGCCGCGGCCGCGGGTCTGCTGCTCGGCGACAGGTGGGCCGTCGTGCTGCCGCTGATCTTCGTGCTGTTCCTGATTTCCGGGCTGCTGCGGGCCGTCGCGATGAGCCTGAGCATCCGCCTGACGGTGGTCACGATCGTGTTCCTGGCGTTCGCGGAGATTTCCTCGGCGCTGACCTTGAGCGTCGGCGGCGCGACCGGGTTCTTCGCACTGGGGTTCGCGATCATGGTGCTCGCCCAGCTGCTGCCGGCGTATGGGTCCCGCCACTCGGCTCAGCGTCGCGCTGTCGCCTCCCTGTACCAGGCCATCGCCGCCGGGCGGGCGCAGGACACCGCCCTGCTGACGGCCGAGCGCAGCCTGGCGCTGCTGCGACGGCACCGGCACCGCGAGCTGGACCGGCTCGCGCAGCTCGTCGCGCGCGGCGAGCAGATCGCCCAGCAGATGCGAGCACTCGACAACCGCGCCGACGACACGTCGGCCCGGTGGCACGAGGCCGCCAGCGCACAATTGACCGCGATCGCCGCTGCGGTCTTGCAGCCCCGCAACGGAAGCGTGCACGTCGCCGCCTCATGGCCAGCCGAGCCGGGAGACGCCCTCCAATCGGCCTTGTCGCGCGCAGTGGACGCGGCCACCGCGCTGGCCGCGGGCGGGGACGTCCCGGACACCTCGGACCAGCGGCGGGTGCCGAGCCCGCTCGAACTGGTCCGCGGCGAGCTGCGACCGGGATCCCCGATCCTGCGCCACGCCGTGCGACTGGCGATCGTGTGCGTCGTCGCGCAGGTTGCCGGCATGGCCGTGGGCCGGTGGCTCGGACCTGGCGCGTTCCTCGCCGGGCACGGTTTCTGGGCCGTCGTGGCCGCTGCGCTGATCGTGTTCCCGGACTACGGCTCCACGTTCTCCCGCGGCATCGGCCGCACCATCGGCACCGTCGCAGGCGCGGTCCTCGGCGTGGCGTTGTCCTTCGCCCCGCTGAATCCGCTGCTGCACGCCGTCGTGCTCCTGCTGCTGTTCTACGGCTACCTCGCCTTCCGCAGCTGCGGCCAGCCGTACACCATGTTCTGGGTCGTCGCGTGGATCGCCTCCCTGAGCCCCGGCCCGCTGGGGGCGACCACCCGCGGTCTCGACACCGTCATCGGCTGCCTGCTTGCCTTCGCTGCCTATCTCCTCGCTCCCACGTGGCAGCGCCGCCTGCTCACCGAGCGGCTGAAGGAGTGGGCCGAGGCGACCGCGCGGCACATCGACGCGCTGGTGTTGCTGTGGACGGCCGACGACGAGACACACCGGCTCGCCGTCGCACAGGCGGACGTCCGGGCACGGCTGACCGGGCTGGAGTTCGCCACCGCCGCGGGCAGCGCCCGCCACGAACCCCGCGACCGGCACGGCCGCTGGGGCAACGACGCGCTCGACCCGGCCGTCCGCACGTTGACGAGCGCGAGGGCCCAGATCGCCGCGCTGACCGCGCTCGCACCGCTGTGGAGCACCGACGAGCGCGCAGCCGCCTGCGCTCAGATCGAGGCGGTCTCCCGTGACCTCGACGTCGTCGCCCAGGCGCCTCTTTCGGCGGCAGCTGACGACGGACAGCCGCCCGCCGTCTCGGCGGGCACCGGGGCCGACACCGCGACGGCCATGGAGCGGTTGCGCGCCGCCGTGACGGATCTGGAGCCGCTCGCTGCGGCCCAAACCGGACCAGTGGCCGGGTGACCCGCTCGACCGGCCCCGGGCCAGCACCCAAGCCCCTTCACCGAATGCACCGGTGATCAGCACAACTGCCCGATCGCCGCGAACCGGCAACAGAAGACACGAGAGGAAGAAGAACAATGGCCGAGACCACGTGGCAGGACCACTGCGACAGCCTGTTCATCGGCGGCGAATGGGTCGCCCCGTCCACCGACGAGAAGCTGGCGGTGATCTCCCCGTACACCGAGGAGACCATCACGACCGTCCCGATGGGCGTCGAAGCCGACATCGACCGGGCCGTCGCTGCCGCCCGCGAGGCGTTCGACCACGGCCCCTGGCCGCGGATGAGCCTGGCCGAGCGCTCGGAAGTCATGCGCAGGCTCAGCGCCGAAATGCAGGCCAACGAGCAGGCGATGGCAGAGCTGGTGTCCACCGAGATGGGCACGGCGATCCAGCACTCGGTGCCCATCCAGGCCCAGCGCCCTCGGCTGATCGTCGACCAGATGACCGAACTCGCGCAGAGCTACCCGTTCGAGGAGATCCGCCAGGCGCCGTCCGGCCGTGCTCTCGTGCACCGCCGCCCCACCGGCGTGCTCGGCGCGATCGTCCCGTGGAACGCGCCCCACCTGATCACCATCATGAAGCTCGCCCCCGCCCTGCTGGCCGGCTGCACTGTCGTGGTCAAGTCCGCGCCCGACGCGCCCCTGAACCAGTACCTCTTCGCCGAGATGGCGCAGAAGGCAGGCCTGCCCGCGGGCGTGCTCAACATCGTCTCCGGGGACCGCCCGGCCAGCGAACACCTGGTTTCCCACCCCGGCGTCGACACGATCTCCTTCACCGGCTCCACCGGCGTGGGGAAGAGCATCGCCGCCGTCTGCGCCGGGCTGCTGCGCCCCGTCACCCTGGAACTCGGCGGCAAGTCCGCCGCCGTACTGCTGGACGACGTCGACGTGGAGCAGACCGTCGACACGGTCCTGCACGCGGCGCTGCGCAGCAACGGCGAGGTCTGCACCGCCAAGACCCGGCTCGTGCTCCCCCGCACCGTCTCCGGCCGCTTCGTCGACGCCCTGACCGCGAAGATCGCCGAGCTGAAGATCGGCGACCCGCTCGACCCCACGGTCTACTTCGGACCGTTGGTCAGCTCGGCGCACCGCGGCCGCGTCGAGGCCATGATCGCCGCCGCGGTGAAGGAAGGCGCCGTCCCGGTGCTCGGCGGCGGACGGCCGAAGGACCTGGACACCGGCTGGTTCGTCGAGCCGACCGTGTTCACCGGGGTGACCCCGGCGATGAACATCGCCCAGGAGGAAGTGTTCGGGCCCGTGATCTCGGTGCTCGAGTACAGCACCGAGGACGAGGCTCTCGCCATCGCCAACGACTCCCGCTACGGCCTCAGCGGAGCCGTGTACTCCGCCGACCCGATCCGGGCCACGCGCTTCGCCACCCGCATGGAAACCGGCATGACCGAGGTCAACGGGCTCCCGGCGGGCCTGGCCGCGCCCTTCGGCGGGGTCAAGGACAGCGGGCTCGGCTACGAACTCGGCCCCGAGGGCTTCGACGAATTCGTCGAGATCAACAGCATCGGCATCCCCGCCGACCTGCCGTGGCCTGCCCGCTGAACCGCCGGCACGCCACCCGCAGAACCACCTGATCGAGAGAACCAGGAGAACCCGATGAAAGCGGCAGTGATGCTCGAGGTAGGACAGCCGCTCGAGATCAAGGACATCGACATCGACGACCCCCTGCCGCACGAGGTCGTGGTCGAGGTCAAGGCCAGCGGCCTGTGCCACAGCGACCTGCACACCATGAAGACCGATTTCGGCTGGCCGGTGCCCATGGTCCTCGGGCACGAGGTCGCCGGCGTGGTGGAAGCCGTCGGCCGCGATGTCACCGACGTGAAGATCGGCGACCACGTCGTCGCCAACCTCATCTCCAGTTGCGGCACCTGTGCGAACTGCCTGCTCGGCGTGCCCACCAACTGCACCGACCCGGGCGCGATCCGCCGCGGGCCCGGTCAGCGGCCCCGGTACACCCTGGACGGCGCCCCGGTCGCGCAGATCGGCGACATCGGCGGGTTCGCCGAGAAGATCCTGGTCCACGAACGCAACCTCGTCCCGGTCGACCACGCCATTCCCTTCGACCGGGCCGCCCTGCTCGGCTGCGGCGTCATCACCGGCGTCGGAGCCGTCAAGAACGCCGTCGGCGTGAGGTTCGGCGACGCGGTCGCCGTCATCGGCTGCGGCGGAGTCGGCCTCAACGCCGTCCAGGGAGCCGCGATCTCCGGAGCCAGCCACGTCATCGCCATCGACCTCCAGCCCGCCAAGCTCGACCTCGCCCGCAGGTTCGGCGCGACCGAGGTCATCAACCCGGCCGAGGTGACCGACCTCGCCGGCCGCGTCCGCGAGATCGTCGGCAAGGGCGGAGTCGACTACGCCTTCGAAGTCATCGGGCTGCCGCAGACTGTCCAGCAGGCGATCGACATCACCGACGCCGGAGGTGCGACCTATGTCGTCGGGAAGATGAAGCCCGGCGCCAGCGCATCGCTCACCGCCGACGACCTGTTGCGCGGCAACAAGAAGCTCAGCGGCGTCTACATGGGAGCGACCGTCGCCGGCGTCGACATCCCGCTCTACGCCCACCTCTACCAGCAAGGCCGGCTCAACCTCGACGACCTCGTCTCCGAGACCATTCCGCTGGAACGGATCAACGAGGGCTACTCGAAACTGGAAAAGGGCGAGACCGCCCGCAGCGTCGTCGTGTTCGGCTGAAGCGAGAAATCACATGAACGACAACACTTTCGCACAAATCTTCCCTCTAGGCGAGAAGAACGACGGCTACGCCCGCTATTTCACGGGCCAGAGCTACCTCGCCGCACTCACCGCGGGCAGCGTCCCGGTCAGCAATGTGTCGTTCGAGCCCGGCTGCCGCAACAACTGGCATATCCACCACGGCATGGCTGGCGGCGGCGACCAGATCCTGCTCTGCACCGCCGGATCCGGCTGGTACCAGGCCGAGGGCGAAGAGCCGGTCAGCATGGAACCGGGAACGGTGATCCGAGTGCCGGCCGGCACCAAGCACTGGCACGGCGCGAAGGCCGGCACGTGGTTCTCCCACCTCGCATTCATCACGCCCGGCGAGGGCGTCGGCAATGAATGGCTCGAGCCGGTCACCGACGACGAATACAACGAACTCTCGAACGAGGAAAAGCGCCAATGGCGGAGAAAGTAACAGCAGGCAGGGATGCGCTCGGGCAGTTCGCGCCGAAATTCGCCGCCCTCAACGACGATGTCCTCTTCGGGGAGGTCTGGTCCCGGGAGGAGCAGCTCCCAGCCCGGATCCGCAGCATCGTCACAGTAACCGCGCTCATGTCCAGCGGAGTGCTCGACGGCTCGCTCCAACACCACATCCAGCGAGCTAAGGCCAACGGCGTCACCGCCGAGGAGATGGCCGAGGTGCTCACCCATGCGGCGTTCTACGCCGGCTGGCCCAAGGCATGGACTGCCTTCCGCATGGCCAAGGAGATCTACGCGGAGTAGCCAGCAGCAGGTCTGCATGCGGAAGGGCACCGGCTCCGCACGCGGTCGCCCGACAGCGCCTCGACAAACCTCCGCGCGAACCCGTCGGTGCTGGCCAGCGACGAGGCGTCGATATTTGCAACCGGAGCCGGGACGAGCGACTCAAGGAACCGATTATGTGCCGGTCTCGCATCGGATCTGGCCGCAACGCCGCGGGCTCGCAGCAGCCAAGTCCTTCGTCGATTGTCCGCGGATGCTGCCTGTGCATCCGCAGTGGTCAGGCCGCAGCGGCTTCGCCGGTCTCCTCGACGGGCGGTCTCCAGACGAGCACTGCGACAGCGCCGGCGAGGACGACCGCGGCGAGAGCGAACGGCACCGGGATCAGCGGGTCGATCAGCACCAGGAGTCCGGCCAGCGGAATGACTGTGTTCACCACTCGGTCAGCGTGGGGCCTGATCGCCAGCGCCCAGATGCCGAGGACGAAGACGGCGAGGGGCACCGTGAAAGCGAACGAGGCCCAAGGCTGGCTCAGTTCGCTGTGGCCGCCCAGCACGTCGATCTCGACCTCGATGCCAGCGGAGAACGCGCCGGCGGCGGCGAAGATGAAGAAGTGCCCATAGCCGTAGGCCAGGGAGCTGAGGAAGCTGCTGATCGCGTGGTGGTGCGGCGGCCAGAAGTAGATCCACCACAACGCCGCAGTGGCGATCAGGGTGAGAGCGGCAACCCCGATCAGGGTCCCGAGATCGCCGGCGTCGTGGAGGGCCTCGATGATCGCGTTGGCCGAGCCCAGCAGGCTCTCGCCGAGCAGGATCAGAGTGAACAGCCCGTAGCGCTCGGTGATGTGATGCGGGTGCCACGGCGTGGAACCGGTGCGTTCGGCGAGGACTGGCACGCTGACCTCGGCCACGATCAGCACGACGAGGGCGACGGTGAACATCGAATCCGGCAGCAGCAACGAGGCGAGCCACAAAGCTTGGACCACGGTGATGCCAGTGGCGTACACGAGTGTGGCCCGGCGTGCGGCACCGGCCGAGCGGGAGGCCCGGAGCCATTGGGCGACCAGCGCGAGGCGCATGACGACGTAGGCGATGATCAGCACCGAGTAGTCGTGCTTCTCGAACGCCGGTGCGATGCCGGAGGCGAGGACGAGCACGCCGCCCATCTGCACGATCGTGAACACCCGATACAGCCAGTCGTCGGTGTCGAAGGACGTCGCGAACCAGGTGAAGTTCATCCAGGCCCACCAGATCCCGAAGAACACGATCCCGTAGTTGAGGATCCCGTCCAGCACATGGCCTTCGGTGAGCGCGTGGTGGAGCTGGACCGCGGCGATGCTCACCGCGACGACGAAGACGAGGTCGAAGAACAGCTCCAAAGTGGAGGCTGCCCGCCCCTCCTCGCGGGGGTCGCGGGGACGCATGGGCACGAGCCGGAAACGGGGCAGAGGTGTCATCTGGCCTGGCTTTCTGCACCTGAGTGCGGCTTGACGGTCGATACCGGCCCAGGACGATCGCCCTCTCGGACGCCCTCGAGAGAGTTACGGCCCAGCGTTCGCGAACTCCGTGACGTCGCGATTATCGACCAGCTCTCGCCGGTCCGCCTGGTCGATCAGCACCTCGAACACCGCGGCCCTCTTCGCAGCGTTCTTCACCCGAACGCGGCCGCAGCCTCGGCTCCGGTCACCGGCTGCGCCAAGTATCCCGCGATGAGTTCTTCGGCCGCTGCCTGTTCCGCGGCGGTGCTGGCGGCGGTGCAGTCGGTCAGCAGGTACTGCCGGTAGCCGAGGTCGAACCCGGCCGCCGCGGTCAGCAACACGCATCTGTCGGTGACCACGCCCGCGTACAGGACCGTCCGCACGCCGAGATTCCGCAGCACGCCGTCCAGGTCGGAACTGCCGAACGCGCCCGAGCCGGACTTCGTGACGGACACGTCGCCAGGCTGGTAGAGCCCGGCCAAGGGTTCCGCCTCCCAGCTCCCCTCCCGCGCACCGGCTGCCCGCACGTATTCGCGCAACGCGGGCACGATGTCGCCGTACTCGGCGGCCCGGCTCGCGAACCGGGCGTGCACGACGATCGCGCCCGCGGCCCGCGCCGCGGGCAGGACGCCGGCCAGCGCCGGCCGGACGATCTCGGTGCAGCGGGTGATTTTGTAGCCGTCGCGCGACAAGCGGGCGCTGAGGCCCTCCGGATGGGCTTGCCAGTTGACCAGGTCGATCAGAACGACGGCCGTGTGCCGCGGCGCGAAGCCCGCCCATGGGTCGTCCGGATCGAAAGCGGGTGCGTTGTACCAGCGTCCGCGCAGATCGCCGGGCAGCAGTTCGCGCACAACACTCTCCTCAGTGGATGGTCAACCCGCCGGTGGGGCTGACCGTCAGGCCGGTGAGATAGCGCGATTCGTCAGAGGCCAGGAAGGCCACCACGTCGCCGATGTCCGGTGGCGCCGCGACGCCGAGCGGGCTGCGTTCGAGGATCTTCTCGTACTGCCGCCGGTGCCGGTCGCTCACCGCGCCCTCGCTTTCGAACGCCGCGACCCAGGACGGCGAGTCCCGGACCACGGTCACGCACACGCAGTTCACCCGGATGCGCTCGGCAGCGAGTTCCTTCGCCAACACTTTGCTGGCCATGATGAGGCCGCCGGAGAAAGCGGCGATGGCGGTCTGCCCCGGCGTCGGCACCCGGCCGCCCTCCGACGTCACGAAGACGACGCTGCCCCCGCCGCGCTCCCGCAGATGAGGCACAGCCGCTTGCACCACGTTCAGCTTCGCCCCGACCGCGGCGCCGACGAAAGCGGTGACCCGGTCGAGATCGACCTCGGCGAACGGACCGCGGACCGCGGTGGTGCGGGCCTCGTCGTCATTGCCGCCGGCGCTCGGCACCACGATGTCGAGCCCGCCGAACCGCGCCACCGCTTCCGCCGCCGCGGCCCGCATGTCCACTGTGGACCGCACGTCGCCCGCGACGAAATGGCCGGTGCCGCCTGCCTCGGCGATTTCCGCCAGCACCCGTTGGGCTTTGCCCTCGTCGCGGCCGTTGACGACCACCGACGCGCCGCCCGCGGCGAGCCGGAGCGCCGCGCCTCGGCCGATCCCGCCGGTGCCGCCCGTGACGAGCGCTACCTTTCCGTTCAGCCGGCTCATCGCCGCACCTCCGTCGTGTCCGCCAGGCTGATCGCCTTCAGCAGCCGGGCCGGGTCGTCGAACACCGGGATGCCGGCCTCGCGCAGGACGGCCAGCCCGCGCCGCGCCAGTTCCGCGGCGATCGTCCACGACACCACGACCGGTTTCGGCGAAGCCGCCACCTGCTCGGCGATCTGGCCCGCGATCTGCTCGGCCATCGGATCGGCGACCGTCGTGATCGAGATCGCGACGGTGTCGACCTCGTCCGAATCGAGCAGGACCTCGAGGGTCTGGCCGAAGATCGCCGGATCGGCGGTCACCCGGCCGGTCACGTCCACCGGGTTCGCGAAGGCCGCGTAGCCGGGAAGGATCGCGGCAAGCTCTGACTGCAGTTCCGCGCTGAAGGTCGGAACCTCGAAGCCGTACTGGGCACACAGGTCCGCGGTCATCGAGCAGGCCCCGCCCGACGTGGAAACGATCGCGACGCGGGAGCCGCGCGGGATGCCACCGGAGGCGTGGTGCACTTGCAGCGTGTCCAGCATTTCCGTCATCGAGTCCACTGTGGTCGCACCGCTGCGGTCGAGCAGCGCTTGGTACACGAGGTAGTCGCCGGCGATGCTTCCGGTGTGCGACTGGACCGCTCGCGCACCAGCTTCGGAACGGCCGGTTTTCAGCACCAGCACCGGCTTTCCCGCCGCGGTCACCTGCTCGATCGCGGTGAGCAGGCCACGGCCGTCGGTGACGCCTTCGAGGATGACGGCGATCGCCTCGGTTCCGTCGTCGGTGGCGAAGTGGCTGAGATAGTCCGCGACCGTGATCGACGCCTGGTTGCCGACGCTGACGTAGCGGCCGATGCCGATTCCGCGTTCCCACGCCTGCGACGCGAGACTCCCGCCGAGCGCACCGCTCTGCGCCACGATCGCGACGCCGCCGTCCGGCGTGTTCATCATGTCCTGCGCCTGGATGAACGAGACCTGGACCTTGCTGCCCGGGCTCATCACCCCGGCCGAGTTCGGGCCGCACAACAGGATCCCGTGCCGTTCGGCGAGTTCGACAAGCTGCTGTTCCAGTCCGTGCTCGCCGGTCTCGGAAAACCCGGAGCTGATCACCACCGCGGCTTTCACGCCGAGGGCGCCGCACTGTTCGAACACCTCCGGGCATCCGGCGGCGGCCACCGCGACGCACGCGAGATCGATCTCGCCGGGTTTCAGGTCGGTCAGGCTCGGCACGGCCGGGAACCCGTCGATCTCCTCGGCTTTCGGGTGCACAGCCACGACGCGGCCCGCGTAACCGTGCTGTTTGAGGTAGCGCAGCACCCGGTTGCCGGGCTGCACGACGCTCGCGCTCGCTCCGATCACGGCGATCGACTTCGGCTCGAACAGCGGATCGAGGTTCCGTACCGGCCGCGCGGCGGGCGGCGCCGGGACCGGCTCCTCGGCCACCGCGATCCGCGCGTCCACGACGATGGGCCCCCGCTCGGTCAGCACGACCGGGTTCAGGTCGGCTTCGACCAGATCCGGCACCTCCGCCGGGAGCCGGGAGGCCGCCGCGACGACCTCCGCCACCTCGTCGAGGACGTCCGGCGCGCCACGGTAACCGCCGAGCAGCTTCCCGAGCACGGTGCCGCGGAGCAGCTCCGTCGCCTCAGCGGCGGTGACCGGGCACGGCGCGAGCATCCGGTCCGGCAGCAGTTCGACCAGCGAGCCGCCCGCGCCGACCACGATCACCGGGCCGAACGCCGGATCGTGCTTGAGCCCGGCGAACACCTCGATCCCGGTGGGGCGCACCATTTCCTGCACCAGGATCTGCCAGCCCGGGAGACCGAGTTCCCCGGCCAGCTCCCGCAACCGCGCAGCACCAGCGACCGCGGCGTCGTGCCCCTGTACGTCGAGCAGCACGGCGCCGACGTCCGCCTTGTGCACCAGCGCCGGGCTCATCAGTTTCAAGACGACCGGAACGCCGAACTCGTCCGCGGCGGCGACCGCCTCCGCCGGGGACGCCGCGAGACGCTCCCGCACGGCGGGGACCCCGGCCGCGGCCAAGGCTTTCGCCACTTCGTCGTAGCCCAGCAGCATTGCCGCCTCCTCGCGGTTCGGTGCTCTTCCGGTGTTTTCACCGTAATTCGCGGGCACCTCCCATTCAAGTGACGAATTTTGAATCGGTCCTTCGGGAAGTCCGAATCACCGGTGCCGGTCCGCGAAACTCACCACGCCGCGCACGTTCAACCCGTTGTGCATATCCGAGTACGCCTCGTTCACCTGTTCAATGTCGTAGGTACGGGTGATCAATTCCTCCAGCTTCAGCGAGCCGTTCCGGTACAGGTCCAGCAGCAGCGGGATTTCCCGGGCCGGGCCGCCCATTCCGTAGAGCGCGCCTTGGATCCGTTTCTCCGACATGGTGAAATCGAGCAGCGGCACCGGGATTCCGGTGAGGTCGTGGTTGGCCGCACTCGTCACCACGAGCGTGCCGCCCTTGCGGATCGTCCCGTACGCCTGTGCCAAGTGCTCAGCGGCGAGCACACCGACGCACACGATCGCGGAATCCGCGCCTTGGCCGTCGGTCAGCGATCGGGCCAGTTCGGCCGCCTCGCCGATGTCCGAGAACGCGTCCGTGGCCCCGAGTTTCAGTGCCAGTTCGCGCTTCATGGCCACCGGATCGACGGCGATGACCCGCTCCGCGCCGACGTAGCGCGCGCCCTGCACGGCGTTCATCCCGATGCCGCCGGCGCCCATCACGATCACCACGTCGCCGGCGTCGATCCCGGCCGCGCGGACCGCCGATCCCCAGCCGGTCGGCACCGCGCAGCCGACGATGGCGGCGACCTCGAACGGGATGTCGCGCCGGATCGGCGTCGCGGAGACCTCCGGGATGACAGTCCACTCGGAAAACGTGGAGATACACGCGTTCTGTGCGACGCCAAGACCGTCGGCGTGCATCCGGAAGGTGCCGTCGAGCTGGGTGCCGACGGTGATCAGCGCGCCGTTGTCGCACAGGTTCTGCCGTCCGGTGACGCACATCCGGCAGTGCCCGCACGCCGGGATGAACGACGTGACGATGTGGTCGCCCGGCACGACCCGGGTGACGCCCGGGCCGACCTCGCGGACGATGCCCGCGCCCTCGTGCCCGCCGCAGGCCGGGTAGGAGTGGAAGGGGATGTCGCCCTGGGCGAAGTGGTCGTCGGAGTGGCACAGCCCGGACGCCATCACCTGGACGAGGACTTCTCCGGCCTTCGGCGGGTCCAGGTCGACCTCGCGCACGTCCCACGTGCCCGGTGCTTCCCACAGCAGTGCGGCGGTCGTCTTCACGAGGCGGCTCCCGGGTAGCAGGTGCGCAGGAAACTCCGGTAGGCGTCGACGATTCCGCTGCTGTGCGACTCGTCCGCGATCAGCTCGGTGCTGACCCGGAGGCCGGGCAGCGGACGTTCGGTCGCCACGTCGAGAAAGCGCAGGAACTCGATCCCCAGATGCCGGTAGAACTGGCTGGGACCCAGCATTTCGTACGCGTTCACGGTCAGGTGCAGGAAAGTTTCCCGTACCGGAGATTCGGTGTCCGCCAGCAGTTTTTCGTAACGTTCGTAGATGCGGCTGTCCGGGACGACGACCCCGGGACTGCCGGCCCCGAAACGGGTGAACAGGCTCGATCCCGAAGTGAGCGCGAACAGCGTGAACAGCCCGCCGTAGGAATAGCCGAAAAGCCCGACGTCGTCGGCACGGAACCGGTAGCGCGCGGAGATTTCCCGGTGCAGTTCCGTCTCCAGGAACGCGAGGAAGTTGTCCGCGCGGGCGTTCTTCTGCTGGGCGAAGAATTCCTCGTACATCGACTCCGGCGCCGCGCCCGACTCGACGCCGAGCCGCCGCCGGATGTGCGCGCGCATGAAGTCCGGCACGCCCTCCCCCGGCGGCACCAGGTCGCGGTTGCGCAGCACCAGCTGCCTCGGCGCGTCGGCGGCGACGTACCCGACGTTCACCTGCAGATACGGCTCCACCGGCCGCGCCTGCTGCCGATCGGTGATCGCGCCGCGCACGCCTTCGGTGAGCGGTGCGATGAGGTTGCCGTCCGTCGCATAGACCAGCGGGTACTCCCGGCTGCTTCCCTCGTAGCCGCGCGGGAGGAAAACGCTGACCGCGAACCGGGCTCCGACGGCGGTCGAGTCGATTTCGAAGTACTCGGTCGTCGCGCCCGGGGTGGCCATCGCGGTGCCGGTGGTCACGAGACCCCCTGCGCGCTGAGCGTCGTCCAGCTCCGCCGCGAATCGGCGCGCAGGACCCGGCCGAACGCCGAACCGGTGAGGTGGCATTGCGCCGCGACCGCGTGCGGGTCGCCCGCCAGCTCGCCCATCATCCGGTCGCGGGTCCGTTTGCCCAGTTCGGCATCCACCTCGAAGACCAGCGAAACCTCGTTGTCGGACAGCTGGACCGGGCAGTGCAGGACGTCGCCGAGGATGATCGCGCGCTGCTGTCCCGATGAGACGACGAGCGAGCAATGGCCCGGCGTGTGCCCGGGAGTCGCGACGACCGAAACGCCGGGTGCGATGACCGCGCCGTCGGAAACCGCGTCGGCTCGCCCTTCGAGCGGGCCCAGCACGCCGCCGGGGCCGACCGCAGCCATCGGGTTGTCGCCCAGCGACGACCAGTAGTCGATTTCGCCTTCGCCGACGACGTGGCGGGCGTTGCCGAAGGTGAGCGCGTCGCCCTGCGCGGTCCAGCCGACGTGGTCGATGTGCAGGTGGGTGTAGAAGACCGTGTCGATGTCTTCCGGGGTCAGGCCCTCTTCGCGGAGGCTGGTGAGCAGGCGGCCGGAGCGGAACTCGCCGTCCGCGGCGGGGAACGCCACCGTGTGGTCGCCGAAGCCGAGGTCGACGAGGATTTTGCGGTCGCCGGTCCGGATGAGGAAGGTGCCGAGGGAGAGCAGGAGCTTCCCGTCGTCGTCGAAGAGCTCCCGGTGCGCGTTCCACAGTTCCGGCGTCCCGGCCGGGAACAGGGCGGTCTCGGAGACGCTGGCCTCGCCGTCGGGCAGGTAGGTGATGCTGATGTCGCCGACGGAGATCGTCTCGCGCGGCGAAGCGTGTGCGGACATCGTTGTCCTTTCGGTCTTCGGGCGTTAGGAGGAGTGGACGAGAACGCCGCGCAGGTTCCGGCCTGCCTTCATGTCGTCGAAACCGGCGGCGACGTCGTCGAGGGCGTAGCGGGTGGTGACCAGTTCCTCGAGTTTCAGCACGCCTTGGCGGTACATCTCGAGCTGCGCCGGGATGTCCGCGGTCGGCGAACTCGCGCCGAACAGGGAACCTTGCAGGCGCTTTTGGTACAGGACGAGTTCGTGCAGGTTGAAGTCGCCGTCGCGGACGAAGCTCTCGCCAAGCCCGACCGCGACGCAGGTACCCGCCTTGCGGACCGCGGCGAGCCCTTCGCCGAGGTGTTTCCCGGTCACGACGCCGACTGCGACGATCGCCGAATCGGCGCCCTGGCCGTTGGTCATCGACCGGGCGAGTTCGGTGGCCTCGGCCATGTCCGCGACCGCGTGCGTCGCACCGAGCTTCAAGGCCGATTCCCGTTTGAACGCAACGGGATCGACCGCGATCACCGCGGCCGCGCCGGCGTGCGCGGCACCCTGGACGGCGTTGATCCCGATGCCGCCGATGCCCATCACGATCACGACGTGCCCGGGCCGCACCGCGGCCGAGTTGACCGCCGCGCCCCATCCGGTGCCGACGCCGCAGCCGGTGAGGCACGCGAGGTCGAGCGGGATGTCCGGGTCGATCTTGATCACCGACGCGGTGGACACGGTGGTGTGCTCGCAGAACGTCGAGAGCCCGGCCATCTGGGCGACCGGCCGCCCGTCGAGCGACAGCCGGAACGACGTCGGGTCCTCCGGCCGCGCGCCGGTGCCGAGCGAGGCGCCGAGGTCGCAGAGGTTCTGCAGGCCGCGAGCGCAGAACCGGCACCGGCCGCAGACCGGCAGGAACGAGAACACGACGTGGTCGCCCTCGGCGAAGCCCGGCGTGCCGGGCCCGACCGCCTCGACGATCCCGGACCCTTCGTGCCCGCCGGCGAACGGCAGGATCGGCGGGGTCTGGTCGCCGGTGGCGAAGTGGTCGTCGGAGTGGCACAGGCCGCTCGCGGCCATCTTGACGCGGACTTCGCCGGGCCGCGGGTCCTCGACCTCCAGTTCGACCACCTCGTACTGGCCGGGAGTTGCCCGCAGCACCGCGCCGCGGGTCAGCACGCGACCACCGTGCCCGGATGTGCGCCCATAGGCTTCGGCCTCCTTTGCGGACAGCGCGGAAAAGCGCTGGTGAAAAGTGCGAAATGTGACGCAGGAGATTTCCCGCCGCACGTTCGATGTTAGGCAGATCACGCCCGCGGGATCAATTCGGAATATCCGAAGAAGCAATTCGAGAACGGGAAAGCGGTCGTGCGCGGCGATCGCCGCGCACGAGGTTTCTCAGCAGCGGCGCGGGGGTGGCGGGCCGCGCGGTTGCGTTGCCCGCCAAGGCAAAGCGGAGCACCCGCCGGAACGAGTTGAGGTCCGTGAAGGGCCCCTTGAGGGAATCTGATTCCCCCAAGGAGTCCTTCACGGACCTCAGTCGGCCACCGGGGGTTCGTCGACGGGCCGGTCCAGCAACTGTTCGATCAGCGCCCGGCACGCGGCAGCCGGACGGCGGCCCGCCGCGGTCGCGAGGTGGATCTTTCGCTCGGCCCACGGTTCGGCGAGTTCGACGACCGCCACCCGCTCCAGGAATTCGCGGGTCACCATGCACTCCGGCTGTGCCGCGACGCCGAGACCGGCCTGCACCAGGCTCAGCGCGACCTCCCCGCTGCGCACGCTGAACGCCGGTTCGAACTCCTCGCCGAGGCGCCGCGCCGCGGCCCGGAACGCACCCGACATCGGGCCGACCGCGATCAGGGGCTCCGGCAGCAGTTCCTCGAACGTCACGCTCAGCCGGTCCGCGAGCCGGTGGCCGCGCGGCAGCGCCACCACGATCCGGTCGCGGCGGTACGGCGTCACGTCCACTCCGGTGAGATCGAGTTCGTGCGCCGCGGCGAACACGCCGAGGTCCGCTTCGCCGCGGGCGACCTCCTGCAGGATTTCCCGGTTTTCGATTTCGTGGACGATTATCCGGACCTGCGGGTACTGCCGGGAGAATTCACCGAGTTCCCGGGCAAGAAACGGCGCGAAGATCGACCGCGCCGAAGCGATCGTCAGATCGCCCTGCATTCCCTCGCTGAACGCCGCGATTTCCGACCGGATGTCCTCCAGGCTGCCGAAGATCTTCCGCACGTGCCGCGCCAGCACCGCGCCCGCGGGCGTGGGCACCACCCCGCGCGGGCCGCGGTCCAGCAGTTCGATGCCGGCGATGGCCTCCAGGTCGTGGATCCGTTTCGTCGCCGTCGACGCCGAGACGTTCTCCCGGATCGCGGCCAGCCCGATCTGCTTCTCCTCGACCGCGGACAGGAACAACCGCAGGGTCAGGAGGTCGACCTGCCGGATCAGGTGCAGCCTGTTGAACGCGCTCACGCTTTACCTCTATCACGCGGTCTGCGCGGGCACCCGTTCGACGAGGTTGACTTTCACGTGGTCGGGGCGCTTCAAGGAGCCGTCCGGGACCAGCGTGACGGCGGTTTTCACGTTCAGCGCGGACCGGATCCGGCTCTCCAGGGACGCTCGGAGTTCATCCTGTTTCTCCGGCGGAAGGCCCGCCGCGTGTTCGACCACGAGCGGCAGCGGCTTCTGGGTGGAATGCCCCTCGAAGTCCGCCCGGATCCGCATCTCGCCGGTGGTGACCGGGGCCAGCTCCGCTACCAGCTGTTTGATCGCCGAGGGGAACACGTTGATCCCGCGCACGATCAGCATGTCGTCGGTCCGGCCGATGCAGCGCACCGTGTACCCGGTCCGCCCGCACGCGCAGTCCGTGCCGGTCACCACGACGTGGTCCCGGGTCCGGAAGCGCACCAGCGGCGACGCCTGCCGCCGCAGCGCGGTGTACACCAGCTCGCCCTGCGCGCCCTCGACCGGGGCGATCTGCTCCCCGGTGTCCGGGTTGATCAGCTCGGCGACCATCAGGTCCGGCGACAGGAAATGCATCCCGTTCGCTTCCTCGCACTCGCCCCAGTAAGTGCACGCGATGTCGGTCCCGCCGAGCATTTCCCGCGAGGTCGCGCCCCACAGCGCTTCGAGCTTCTCCCGCACCGCGGGCAGCCCGCCGCCGGGTTCGCCGCCGACGCTGATCGCGCGAACGCCCAGCTCGCGGGCGTCCAGTCCGACGATCGACGGGGCCTGTTCGGCGAGGTACGCCAGGAAGTACGGCGTCCCGATGAGCGCGTTCGGCCGCTGGTCGGCCTGGACGCGCAGCAGCCGCTCCGCACCGGCCTCGGCGCCGATCGGGATGTCGACGATCCCCATGTGCTGCAGGATCTGCACCACCGGCAGCCCGCCGACGAACCCCTTGCTCATCCCGAACGCGTGCAGCAGCCGGTCCCCGGGCCGGAACCCGTTCGCGTACAGCGCCCGCGCGCCCAGCTCGCACCACGTTTCGATGTCGCTGCGGGTCAGCCCGACATACGAGGGGCTGCCCGTGGTCCCCGAGGAGGCCTGGATCTGGACGATCTCGTCCGGGCCCGCCGCCACGTGCGCGCCCAGCGGCGGCGCGGCGGCCAGGCTCTCGCGCAGCTCCTGCTTCTCCGTGAACGGCAGCCGGACCAGGTCCTCCACCGTCCGGACCGCAGCCGGATCCACTCCGGCAGCAGCGAACTTCTCCCGGTAGAACTCGCTCCGCGCGCCCACGTACGCCAACTGCTCGCGCAGCCGCTCTTCCTGCACGACCCTGGCCTCGTCCGCCGAGGCGGACTCGATCGCGCTCCACTGCTTTTCCGAATACGGCGCAGCCATGACATTTTCCACTTCTGTCCTGGGACGGGGTTCAGGCCCGGGTCGGCAGCACCGAGCCGAGCAGGTCGTTGTCCGCGCCGGTCGGGCGGACCGGGTGCAGCGGAGGCGGACGCCAGCCGTCGAACGACAGCGGCAGCCCGACGACGCCGATCTCGTCCTCGTCGACCGTGCCGATGATGCCGAGTTCGCGGGTCTGCTCGTGGCCGACCAGCTCCGGCGTCGTCTGCACCGGCGCGCACGGGATCCCGGCCGCCTCCAGCCGTTCCTGCCACTGCGCGCGGGTGCCGGTCGCGATCCGCTCGCCGATCAGCCGGTCGATTTCGGCGCGATTGTCCAGCCGTGCGGCGTTTCCGGCGAACCTCGGGTCGGCCGCCCATTCCGGATGGCCGAGCGCCTCGGACAGCCGGGCGAACAGCGCGTCGTTG
Organism: Amycolatopsis sp. Poz14; assembly: GCF_006704225.1. Lineage (NCBI taxonomy): Bacteria > Bacillati > Actinomycetota > Actinomycetes > Pseudonocardiales > Pseudonocardiaceae > Amycolatopsis > Amycolatopsis sp. Poz14. The sequence goes on along the minus strand of NZ_JACLHD010000001.1, from coordinate 3,243,947 downwards.
GCGCAGCTGACGATCAACGCGCCGTCCGAGGCCGCGAACGCGCGGTGCGGGACGATGAACGCCACGCCGGAACCGTGCCTGCCGCCGGGATGCCCGTCGGCCTGGTAGCCGGCGATGCCGACGGAGTTCCACGCGATCGCCGTCTCCAGCAGCGACGCGTCCACCGCCGCCCCGGTGTGCTTCACGTGCCGCCGGTTCAGCGCCGCGAGGACGCCGATCACCGCCCACATCCCGGTTCCGAAGTCCACAATGGACACCCCGGCGCGCACCGGGCCGCCGTCGGCTTCGCCGGTGATGTCCATGATTCCGGCGAACGCCTGCATCAGCGGGTCGTAGCCGGGCAGTTCGCGCAGCGGCCCGGCCTTGCCGAACGCGCCGATCTCGCAGTGCACGAGTTCCGGTTTGGTCACCCGCAGGTTCTCCGCGTCGAGGCCGTAACGCGCCGCAGTGCCCGGCCGCAGGTTGTGCAGGAACACGTCGGCCCGCTCGGCGATGAGCCGGTGCAGCGTCGCCAGCTGCCCGCGGTCCTTGATGTCGAGGCTGAGGTAGCGGCGGCCGCGGTTGAGCGCGTGGAACGCCGCTCCGTCGCCCTTCCACTCGCTCGGCCCCCAGCTGCGCGCGGAGTCGCCGGTCGGCCGCTCGACTTTCCACACCTCGGCGCCGAGTTCGGCGAGGATCTTGCCGGCGAACGGCGCGGACGCGCTGTCGCTCAGCTCCACCACGACGATCCCCGTCAGGGGCAGTTCACGCGTCATCGCGCACTCCCGTCCCGGCCGCGCCCGAGGCAACCAGCGCGCCGATCTCGTTCTCGCCGAACCCGAACTCCCCCAGCAGCTCCGCCGAATGCTCGCCGAGCCGGGGCGCGGGGTACCGCAGCCCGGGAGCGCTTTCGCTCCACTGCTGCGGGATGCCGATGGTGCGCAGCCGTCCCTCCGAAGGATGGTCCTGCTCCGCGAAAAACCCGATCTCCTCCATGTGCGGATCGCTCAGCAGCGTCTCCGGCGTGTTCATCCGGATCGCCGGGATGTCGGCCTCGCCGAGCAGCTTCAGCCAGTCCGCGGTGGCTCGGGTGGCGAACACCTCGGCCAGGAACGCGTACAGCTCGCCGATGTGCTCGGTCCGGCCGTCGATGCTGGCGAATCGCGGGTCCTCGCCGAGATCCGCCCGCCCGACCGCGGCGAAGAACCGCTGCCAGTGCCGGGTGGTGTAGATGTTGACGCCGAGGTAGCCGTCGAGGGTCCGGTACGGGCGGCGGTCGGAGTTCATCATCCGCGCGTAGCCCCAGTCCCCGATCGGCGGCACGAAGGTGTGCCCGTAGAGGTGGTCGCCCATGGCGAAGTGCGCGAACGTCTCGAACATCGGCACCTGCACCTCCTGGCCGCGCCCGCTGCGTTCCCGCCGGTACAACGCCGCCGTCACCGCCGAGGACGTCGCCATGCCGACCACCCGGTCCGCGATCGCGGTGGCCACGTACGCCGGCTCTCCGGCGCCCCGGCTCTGCAGCACCGGCATTCCGACCGCGGCCTGGATCAGGTCGTCGTAGGCCGGTTTGCTCGCGTACGGGCCGTTCTGGCCGAAGCCGAAGCAACCGCAGTACACCAAGCGCGGATTGACTTCCCGCAGGTTCGCATAGGACAGACCGAGCCGCCGCATCGCCGCCGGGCGCAGGCTGTAGAGCAGCACGTCCGCCGACCGCGTCATCCGCAGCAGCGCGTCCCGCCCGTCCGGATGCTTCAGGTCGAGGACGAGACTGCGCTTGTTCCGGTTCAGGTGCAGGAAGATCGCCGCCATCCCGGGACTGCGCCGCGGCCCGACGCCGCGGGTGGTGTCGCCTTCCGGCGGCTCCACCTTCGCGACGTCGGCACCGAGGTCCGCGAGCAGCAGGGACGCGTACGGACCCATGAAGTTCGAGGTCAGGTCCAGGATCCGCACTCCGTCGAGCGGTCCGGCCATGTCATCCCTCCGCGGCCGGGGCGAACACCGGGAGCGTCTGCTCCCCGCGCCGCACGAACCGGACCTCGACCGGCATGCCGATCTCGATCGCGTCCGGTTCCGCCTCGATCTGCGTGAACAGCTGGTAGCCCTCCGCCATCTCGACGAACCCGACCGTGTAGGGCACGATCGCCGCCCACGTCGGCGTCGGGCCGCGCATGACCGTGCTGTAGGACCACACCGTGCCGCGGCCCCGCGATTCCTCCCAGCCCAGCGACTTGGCCGAGCAGTGCGGACAGTACGAGTGCGCAGGCCACACGACCTCGCTGCACGCACCGCAGCGCTGATAGGTGAGCCGTTCCTCGCCGAGCGCCGCCCAGTACGGTTCGGCGTCGGGCAGCCGGTAGGGCTGCGGCCAGTCCTCGCTCATCACGGCCTCCCAGCTTCGTTGCCGGACAACACCATCACGCCCGCCGCGGCGAGCATCCCGCCCGCGCCCTGCACCAGCACCGTGCGCGGTTTCCGCTTCGGCGCGAGCCCCAGCGCGGTGCCGCGCAGCTGGCGGACGGCCTCGACCAGACTGTCCATATTGCACGAGATCCCGGGCTGTCCGAAGGAAAGCCAGCCGCCGTTGGTGTCGGTCGGCAGGTCGCCGTCGACGCCGGTCCGGCCTTCGCGGTACACGTCGATGCCGTGGCCCTTCTTCGCGAAACCCAGGTCCTCCATGATGATCGGGCCCATGTGCGCGAAGTTCACCGACAGCTGCAGCATGTCCACATCGGACGGAGTCAGCCCGGACCGGGTGAATGCCTGACGGGCGGCCTCCACGGTCGCGGTGTGCGTCAGGTTCGGAAACTCGCCCAGTCCGGCGAACCGGCCCGAGCGCATGTTCATCCGGTCGGTGAGGTACTCGTGGGTGGTCGCCGACCCGTAGCCCCGCACCCAGATCGGATCGCGTGCTTCCTTCGCGCGTTCGGGCGAGGTCACCACCAGCGCGCCGCCGGTGCCGCCGCCCCAGGTGGAGCACATCCACCGGCGCAGCGGTGTGGCGACGTACGGCGAGGACAGCACCTTCTCGCGGTCGATCTCGCCGTGTTTGCGCTTCGCCGCGTGCGGATGCTGCGCGCCCCATCGCTGATTGGCGATGGCGACGTCGGCGAGATCCTCTTCGGTCATCCCGTATTCGTGGAAATACCGGTGCGCGGCCTGCGCGTACAGCGACGGGATGGTCGGGCCGTAGGGCACCTCGTACTGCGGGTCCGAGTCCGCCTCCGAACCCATCGCGACCGCGTCCACGAACAGTTCGGTCGCGTCGCTCTGCACGCACAGCACGTACTCCGCCGCACCGGCCGCGATCATCTGCGACGCCACCGCGATGGTCGACGTCAATCCGGCGCCGTGCAGGGTGATCTCGCTGTTGAGCGTCACCGGCATCTGCAGGTGCGAGATGAAGATGTTGCTCCACTGGGACCGTTTGTCCGCCCACGGCGAGCGCCCGGTGAACACCGCGTCCACCTGGTGCTTGCCGATCCCGGCGTCGGCCAGCGCGGCCATCGTCGCCTCGGTGGCCAGCTGCAGCGGGTCTTTCCGGTCGGCCTTCGACGCGTACGCGTCGCCCATCCCGACGATCGCGGCGACCGGTTCGCCGGCGCTCACTTCTTCTCCGGCTGCTTCTCCGTCGGCAGGGACGCCGCGAGCAGCGCTTCGAGGTCCTCGCGGCGGCGCAGCATCAGCAGGCTCCACTCGCTGCGCTGCACCACGTAACCGTCCTGGTTGAGCGCCTTCATCAGGAAGGTCGTGACGCCGTACTTGTCGTCCTTTTCCTTCTTCGCGGTGACTTCGGCGGTCACGTAGATCGTGTCGTCGATCGCGACCGGCTTGAGGTAGCGCAGGTTGTCGATCCCGTAGTTCGCCTGGATCGACGGGCCGAACTGGATCAGCCCGGTCATGATCGAGTACGTCAGCGAGCCCTGCACCAGCCGCTTGCCGAACCGGGTCTGCTCCGCGTAATGCTTGTTGGAGTGGATTTCGATCCAGTTGCCGGTGAGCGCGCAGTAGTTGACGACGTCGGCCTCGGTGATCGTCCGCCCGCCGGTGCGGAAGACCTGGCCGACCTCCAGCTCGTCGTAGGGCATGTCGATGCGGTTGTTGATCCCCATTGATCTTCTCTCCTCAGGAAAACGAGCGGGTCAGGCGGGCAGGCGCATCGACTTCGCGATGATCGTGCGCTGGATCTGCGAGGTGCCGCCGCCGATCGTGGACTGGATGCTTTCGCGCAGGTACCGCTCCATGTCGCCCTCGGGCAGGTTCGCGTAGCCGCCCAGGATCTGCATGCCGTCGAGCGCGCACTGCTTCAGCGTTTCCGAGCCGTACAGCTTCGCCATCGACGTCTCGCGCGCTGCCGGCAGGTTCTCGGCCTTCATCTGCGCGGCGCGGTAGCAGAGCAGGCGGGCGGCGTCGACGCGCGTCTGGTTCTCCGCCAGCATGTGCTTGAGCACCTGGAAATCGCGGATCGGCTTGCCGAACTGGGTGCGCTGGTGGGCGTAGCGGTTGGCGTTGTTCACCGCTTCCTGCGCGTTGCCGGTGTAGGCCGCGGCGACCGCGCAGCGTTCCAGCTCCAGGTGCTCGGTGATGATCTTCCAGCCCTGACCGGCCTCGCCGAGCAGCGCGTCGGCGGGCACCCGGACCTCGTCGAGGAAGATCTCGGTGGTGCCGGTCGCGTGCCGGGACAGCGTCGGGAGCTTGCGGATGTCCAAGCCCGGGGTGTCGTTCGGGATCAGCAGCACGGACAGGCCGTTGTGCTTGTCGTTCTTGTCCGTGCGGACCAGCATCGCGATGACGGTGTCCTTCGCCGCCGCGCCGCTGCACCACAGCTTCGAGCCGCTGACGATCCAGTCGCCGTTCTCGTCCTGGCGGGCGTGGGTCTTGGTGTTGGCCGCGTCGGAACCGGCGTCCGGCTCGGAAATCGAGACCGAGAACCGGATCTCGCCGTCGATGAACGGCTTGACGTAGCGCGCCTTCTGCTCGGCGGTGCCGTACTTGATGATGTTCATCGCGGTGAACGTCGGCACCAGGACCGAGCAGGCGAAGTCGAAGCCGAACTTGCCCAGGCCCTCGGCCATCAGGGAGTAGTCGAAGATGTCCCCGCCGGAGCCGCCCTCGGATTCCGGGATCAGGATGCCGAGCCAGCCCTGCTTCGCGATCTTGTCATACGCCTCGTACGGGTACTGCCGTTCGAAGTCGCAGTTCCGGACGTACTCGACGGTGATTTCGTTGTCCATGAAGTCGTTGACGGTCTTCAGCCATTCCGCCTGCGATTCATTGAGGAAATTCGCGCACATTTTCTCGTACTCCCATCGCGGTTTCCATCAGGTTAATGCGGCCGGACCGGAAAGCCAATTGACGATTCCCGAAGGCCGGATTCGGGGTTTCCGAACTCAGCCGAGCAGGGCGGCGGCTTCGGCGGCGGAGAACCCCCAGTCGGCGAGCACCTCGTCCGCGTGCTCCCCCGGCCCGGCCGGCGGCCGCTGGATCGCTCCCGGCGTACGGCTGAACCGCGGTGCCGGAGCGGGCTGCACGACGCCGTCGACCTCGACGAACGTCCCGCGCGCCCGCAGGTGCGGATGCTGCGGAGCCTCGGCCATCGACAGCACCGGCGCGAGGCAGACGTCCTGTCCCTCGGCGAGCGCGCACCATTCGTCGCGCGTCTTCGTCCGGAACACCTCGGCGAAGCGCTTTTTCATCTCCGGCCAGTGCTCCCGGTCGTGCTGACCGGGCAGTTCGTCCTCGGTGAACCCGAGCATCCGGAGGCTGTTGCGCCAGAACCGGGTCTCGTTCGCGGCAAGGCTGATCCAGCCTCCGTCCGCGGTCTCGTACACCTGATACCAGGGCGCGCCGGAATCGAGCCGGTTCGTGCCGCGTTCGTCGGTCCAGTAGCCCGCCGCGCGGAAGCCGTAGAACGCGGTCATCAGCGACGCCGAACCGTCGACCATCGCCGCGTCCACCACCTGCCCCTTGCCGGACGTGCGGCTCTCCAGCAGCGCGGACACGACGCCGAGGGCGAGGTAGAGCGAGCCGCCGCCGAAGTCGCCGACCAGATTCAACGGAATGACCGGCGGACCGCCCGCCTCGCCGATCGAGTGCACGACGCCGGTCAGCGACACGTAGTTGACGTCGTGGCCGGCGGCCTTGGCCAGCGGCCCGTCCTGGCCCCAGCCGGTCATCCGGCCGTACACCAGCGCAGGGTTCGCGGCCAGGCATTCGTCCGGCCCGAGTCCCAGCCGCTCCGCGACGCCCGGCCGGAACCCCTCGACCAGCGCGTCGGCCCGTTCGACCAGTCGCAGCACCGCGGCGACCGACTCCGGGCGTTTGAGATCCAACGGGACGCCGCGGCGGCCGCGGTTCATCAGCTCGAACCGCGGTTCGATCGGCGCGCCGCCGTCATAGCCGGGCGGGCGTTCGATCCGCAGCACCTCGGCCCCGAGATCGGACAGCAGCATGCAGCCGAACGGCGTCGGCCCGACGCCGCCCAGTTCGACGATCCGTACCCCCGCCAGCGGCCCGGAATGCGTGTCTCCCATCCACGGGACGCTACGCGCGCGGGCGGAGGAAACCTATTTCGCAAACCCGAAGCGGTGCTTCGGGAACTCCGAATTGATTGCGCGGGTGAGCCTGCTTACGCTACGGCAACCCCACTCGGGGACTATTCGATCACATTCCCGGTCTGCCCGCACCCATTCGGAGAGGGGCGTTCAATGACGACGCCGAAATCCCCGCCCGCACCGGAATCCGCCGGCCGTGCCAGGTCCGGCCGCCGCGCCGTGGTGGCCAGCATGGTCGGCACCACCGTCGAGTACTACGACTTCCTGGTCTACGGAGTCGCCGCCTCGCTGGTGTTCGGAAAACTGTTCTTCCCGCAGGTCGACCCCGCCGCCGGGGTTCTGCTGTCGCTGTCCACCTTCGCGATCGCGTTCGTGATGCGCCCGATCGGCGCGGCGATCTTCGGCAACCTCGGCGACCGCATCGGCCGCAAGCGCGTGTTGTTCCTGACCATGATGCTGATGGGCGTGGGCACCTTCGCCATCGGCCTGCTGCCGACCTACCGCACGATCGGCATCTTCGCGCCGATCCTGCTCGTGCTCTGCCGGCTGATCCAGGGCCTCGCTCTCGGCGGGGAACAGGCGGGCGGCTTCGTAATGAGCGTGGAAAGCTCAGGCGACAAACGACGCGGCCTGGCCGGCGCGTTCGTCAACTCCGGCGCGGGCTGGGGGCTGCTCCTGGCCAACCTGCTGTTCCTGGTGCTCAATGAACTGCCCGGCGACGCCTTCCTCACCTGGGGCTGGCGCGTCCCGTTCCTGCTGAGCGCGGTACTGGTGCTGGTCGGCCTCTACATCCGGGTCAAGCTCGACGAAAGCCCCGAGTTCGTCCGCGTGGAAAACGCGCAAGCGGTGAAGCGAGTCCCGCTCGCGGACGCGGTCAAGCGCGGCTGGCGCCCGATGATCCTGGTGATGCTGTGCTGCCTCGGCACCCACGTCAATTTCTATGTCGTCACGGTGTATTCGCTCACCTACGGCACGTCCGTGCTGCACCAGCCGAAGACCACGCTGCTGTCGATTCTGCTCATCGTGACCGCGATGTACATGTTCTCGACCCCGCTGTTCGGTCTGCTGACCGACCGGTTCGGCCGCAAGCAGGTGTTCGTCGTGTCCGCGATCGCACTGGTGCTGACGCCGTTCGCGTTCTACCCACTGCTGGGCAGTGGCAGTTACCTGCCGATGGCAGCCGGTTTCGTGCTGCTGTTCATGTCAGTCAGCGCGAACTCCGCCGCGGAGCCGACTTTCTTCGCCCTCGCGTTCCCGCCCTCGATCCGCTACAGCGCGCTCGCCGTGTCGTACGGCCTCGGCGCTGTGCTCGGCGGCTCGTTCGCCCCGCTGATTTCCGCGGCCCTGTTCAAGTCGAGCGGCAGCTGGACAACGGTCGCGATCTACAACGGCGGCGCGGCGCTGATCTCCGTCGTCGCCGGTCTGCTCCTGCGGGAGCTGCCCCGGTCGGTCAAGACGACCGTCGAGGCTCGGTCCGGTTCCGCGGAACCGGCCGTCTGATGGTCGCCGTCACGCGAGCCGGAGCGGTCGGATTGCTGGAGCTGAACCGGCCAGGGAAGTTCAACGCCTTGCGCCGCAAGGATTTCCTCGAGCTGGCCGACGGGATGGACGCATTCGAACGGCCGGGATCCGGCGTGCGAGCCGTCCTGCTGCACGCGGACGGCGACCACTTCTGCACCGGCGGCGACCTCGCCGAAGCCAAGTCGATGCTCGGCGATTCCGCCGAGCTGGACGGATTCCTTCGGCTCGTGCACGCCACGCTGGCCCGGCTGTCCGGCAGTCCGCTCCCGGTCGTGGCCGCCTGCCAGGGCATGGCCCTGGCAGGCGGCCTGGAGCTGCTCCTCTGCTGCGATGTGGTCTTCGCCGCGGACAACGCCCGGTTCGGCGACCAGCACGTGCAATACGGGCTGGTCCCGGCCTGGGGCGCGACCCAGCGGCTGCCCCGCGTCGTCGGGCCGAACCGCGCACTGGACCTGATGTATTCCGGACGCCGCATCGACGCCCCGACCGCGCTGCAGTGGGGCCTCGCAAGTTATGTCGTGCCTGTCGCCGAACTGGCCGCCGCCGCGCTCGAGTACTGCGAAACGCTCGCCGAGCGCAGCCGGCCCGCGCTGACCGCGATGAAAAGCCTCTGCCGCGCTTCCTCGGAAGAGCCGCTCGAAACCGGGCTACGCCTGGAACGCGAGGCCGTCCTGCGGGCGATGGCCGGACCCGACCCAGCCGAGGGCATCGCGGCCTTCACCGAGCGGCGGCCGCCCCGGTTCATCGGATGACCCCTGCCCTCTGTCAGGCAACGGCACGGGGGGGCGATGCGCAGGTGGCCGCAGTGGACAGTCGCACGCCATTCGCGTCAGTTCGGGCCGATACCCGATCCATCGGAGCGCTGGCCGGACAGTGTCCGGCCAGCTTCGGGGTTGATCTCCGGGGCGCGCCAGGGCAGCAGTTCCAGGCGAGTCAAGCGAGGTGTGAGGTGAACCAGTCCACCATCTGCCCGGGGTTCTCGGCGAAGTAGTTGTAACCGTCGAAACGGCGGGTGGTTCCCTCGATCCAGTGCAGCTTCTTGTCCTTCGCGCCGAGGTTGTCGTAAATGCCTTGAACGTCCTCGGGCCGGGTGCTGGAGTCGTGGTGGACCTGGGCGATGAGCGTCGGCACGGTGACGTCTTTCGCATGATTCAGCGGGGACAGCTCGTCCAGGTCGAAGCCGGTGAGGTTCTTCAGCTCCACCTCCAGCAGGCCGATCCCGCCGGGCACCTGAGCCAGTGCGGTTTCCGCGAGAGCGCGGAGCGACACGGGTTGAACGGCGACGAAAGCCGGAATACCGTCGAACACCTCGGGGTGCTTGGACATCGCGACGATCGTGGAGTCCGCTCCCAGGCACCGGGAGAGGAGGGCAATGCGCGAAGTGCCGATGCCCATGCGCTCACGGCCGTAGCGCACCGATCCGATCACGTCGCGGTATTCGAACAGGCCGATGCCGACGAGGCCGCCGTTGGCCGCGCCGCTACGGCCGTGGTTGCGCAGGTCATACGCCAGAACGTTGTAGCCGGCGTCGTGGAGGTTCTTGCAGTCCGGCAGGAAGTTGACCTCGAAGTCCGCGAAGGGAGTGGCGTAGGCGGGAAGGTGCCCGGGGTAGCCGTAGCGGTTGCAGGGCATGGGGTGGTTGGCGATGACGAGCTTGTCGGAGTCGGCCGGGATGAACCAGCCTTCGAGCGGCGTGCCGTCCTGCGAAGGGAAGCTGACATCTTCGTAGGCGAGGCCGTACTCGTCAGGACGACGCAGCACCGGGACGCGCCGGGTGTAGGCGAACCCCTGCGCCAGCGCGGAAGCGATCGCCTCAGGAGAAGTGGCGGTGGTCATCAGTGAACTCCAGACGGCTTAACAGGATGAGGGACGCGTCGACCGCACGGCATGCGCAGAACGGCCCCTCCGACAGGACGAAGGGGCCGTTTGCCGAAACGGCCGGCCCGTTGGCGGGGCCGGACCGCTCAGAGGTGCTTCCGGTAGAAGGGGATGAGTGCCTCCAGAGCAGGCCCGACGGCCTCGGGCTTGTCGTAGAGGTCGTAGTGGGAGACGTCCGGGATGATCAGGAGCTGCTTGTCCTTCGAGGCGGCGAGGTCGAAGACGGTGTGCCCGTCCCGGTAGGCGCCGAATTCCCCCGGCTTGTTGCCGACGACCAGCAGCAGCGGCTGAGTGAGCAGCTTGTCCGCGAGGTGGTAGGCGTCGAAGCCGATCGTGGGCGCCAGGGACGAGAACAGCCACAGGTTCGTCGCGTGCGGGTGGGCTCCACGCGGCGTCTTGTAGTACTCGGTGGCCTCCGCGACGTCGATGTGCATCGGCGGCACGAGACCCAGTTCATTGGCCTTCTCGACCGACGGCGGCAGCGAGCTGTCGCGTCGCTGTTCGCCGCCGCGGGCTTCCGCGGTGCGCTGCTTCGCGACCGCTTCCAGTGTCGTGATGGCCGCGTCCGGGGACATGTCGCCCTCGCGCATCAGGCGGCCCAGGTTGACGCCGGTCACGGTCGCGACCGCCTTGAACCGGCGCTCGGTCATCGCGGCGGACCAGGTGTAGCCGCCGCCGGCGCACATGCCGAACACCCCGATGCGGTCCTCGTCCACGTAGTCGAGGGTGACCAGGTAGTCGGCAGCGCAGCGGAAGTCCTCCACCCGCACAGTCGCGTCTTCGAGCTGGCGTGGCTCGCCGCCGCTGCCGGCCTGGTAGCCCGCGTCGAAGGCGAGTACGACGAAGCCCGCTTCGGCGAAGGCCTTGCCGTAGACCGAGCCGGAGGTCTGCTCCTTGCAGCTCCCGACCGGGTGGGCGCTGACGATGGCCGGGTACTTCTGCGCCGGGTCGAACCCGGGCGGGAAGTGGATGTCCGCGGCGACGTCCACGTTCTTGTTCTTGAAAGTGACGGTTTCGATGTTTTCCACGACTGACGCCTCCTGGAAGTGCATTCGATTCCGCAGCCAGAGGGCTGGAACGTTTGCTCAATCCGGACTGTCTCATCTGAGCGGCGATCGTGCGGGGCATCTGAGGGGCAGAGATCTCTACCCCCTTCCCGGAACCTGACCGCGAGAGAAACGGGATACCTCATGCGCACGAACCAGCACGCCAGGGACAACGCGCTCGGCGACTTCCTCCGGGCCCGACGGGCTGACATTTCCCCCGATCAGGTGGGATTTTTGAACACCGGACACCCGCGCCGCGTCGCTGGTCTGCGACGGGCGGAAGTCGCGAAGCTCGCGTCGATCAGCACCGAGTACTACACCCGGATCGAACAAGGCCGGCTCCCGCCGTCCACCGGCGTGCTCGGCTGCATCGCCGACGCACTCCGGCTGGACGCCGACCAGGTGCATTACCTCCACCAGCTCGCTGACCGAAGCACCAACTCCCCCACGGTCGGCGAGTTACAGCCGCAAAGCGTGCATCCGCAGACACTGCGCCTCGTGCGCAGCATGAACGACGCCCCGGCCCTGGTGCTCGGGCGGCATATGAACATCCTGGCGTGGAATCCACTGGCCGCCGCCCTGTACACAGACTTCGGGGCGCTCCCCGCAGCTGAGCGCAATCTGCTGAGACTCACGTTCCTCCACCCAGGAGTCCGCGCGCTCTACACCGACCAGGACTGGGAGGAGAATTCGCGTCTGTGCGTCGCTTTCGCCCGCATGGACGCCGCCTCCTCGCCGGCCGACCCCGAACTCGACCGCCTGGTCGAGGACTTGTGCGCCGGGAACGACGACTTCCGCCGCCTGTGGGCATCCCATCAGGTCGCGCTCAAGACGTTCGGCACCAAGCGCTACCAGCACCCGGTCGCCGGAGAGCTGATCATGGACTGGCAGATGCTCACCTGCCCCCACGACCCCGAGCAATCCGTCGTGTTCATGTCCGCGGCCCCGGGGTCCGCCACCGAGAACGGGCTGCGCCTCCTCTCCGCCTGGGCCGCGGGTCGGTCGAATCAAGCTGGGACAGAAACACCGCCTCAGCACGAATCGAGGCCTGATTTGCCGCCCCTCGGCGACCCAGGCGGACACTCATGACAGCGGCGCTCTCCGTTGCGCTGCCTGCCCGAGGACGCCCGCTATGCCCTGGCGAAACGCGGATCTGGGGTGGGCTGCTGGCAGATGCCTCCCCACGCCCCCGTTCCTTAAAGTGGAGGAATGGACATTTCGCGACAAGTCAGGGAATTCCTGATGACGCGGCGCGCCAAGGTGACCCCCGAGCAGGCAGGGCTGCCGCCCGGAGGAGGCAAGCGCCGGGTCGACGGGCTGCGCCGCGAGGAGGTCGCCGTGCTCGCCGGCGTGAGCACCGAGTACTACGCCCAGATCGAACGCGGTGACATCGCCCGCGCCTCGGAGGAGATCTTGCACGCCATCGCCACCGCCCTGCAGCTCGACGAGGTCGAACGGCAACATCTGCTGGATCTCTCCCGCGCCGCGGGCCCCCGCTCGCGCCGCCCCGCGCCGGCAGGCAAGATCCACGCCAATGTGCGGCAGCTGATGGACGCGATGCCGGGACTGCCCGCGTCGATCCACAACGGACGCCTCGATCTCCTCGCGACGAACTCATTGGGCCGGGCTCTGTACTCCGAGATTTACAACCGTCATCGCGGTACGGGACTCCCGAACCTGGCCCGTTACGTATTCCTCGACGAGCACAGCCACGAAACGTTCCCCGAATGGAACGCGGTGGCCGAGGACACCGTGGCGACCCTGCAAGCCGAATCGGCGCGTACGCCTCGGGCGAAGGCCTTCGTCGAACTGATCGGACAGCTCTCCACCGCCAGCCTGGAGTTCCGCACGATGTGGGCTACTCGCAACGTATCCGTTCACCGGCGCGGAAAGAAACGCATCCAGCACCCCGTCGTCGGGGAAATCGTCCTGAACTACGAATCGCTGGAACTGCCCGGCGCCGCCGGTCTTCAGATGGTGACGTTCCTGCCTGAACCGGGCTCGCCTGCCGAAGACGCCTTGCGACTGTTGGGCAGTTGGAATACCCCCTCGCCGGATGCGCGCGACGCCGATGCGGCAGTCGGGATCCAGACTCGCACCGAGAGTGATTAGAGATCAGAGCACAGCGACGAGGCTCTCGGTGCTGGCGGGCCAGCCAACAGCCGAGCTGCTCACCCGCACGTTGCCGGGATCGTCGGCGACATCCCCGGAGGGTTCGGCGTATATCGCGATAGCCATGAGATCGTCCGCCGTGCCCGCACGGACAAGGAGGAACCCGCCGTGGTCAAGGGATAGTCGTACTACGACCTGCACGAAGGGGACGAGCCCGTCGTCCATGGTCTGGCCCGCCGGTCAAGCCGCCTTCGAGCCGGGGACCGCATTCGCGGCGGAATCTCGGTCAGCGCTCCCAGAAGCCCTGCTTCTCCAGCAATGCCACCGCGCGCTCACCGCCGTCGGAGAAGTGCTTCTCCACGATCGACCGAGCACACGCCGCCGACCGGGCGCTCAGCGCGTTCAGGATCCGGCGCTGGTCGTCCGCAGCTTTATCCGGTCAGTCGGCGTGCGCCTCGTAGAAACCGTGCGACACCGTCTTCGACAGCATGCCCAGCAGCGAGATCAGCCGCCGGGAGTCGGTGACGCAGTTGATCCTGCGGCGGAACTCGCAGTTGAGCCGCTCCTCCGCCGCCGGGTGCGGTTCGGCAGCCACCGGCATCCTTCCGAATCAGGACAAACTTCGCAGAGAACGTCGCTTCGTGTCTGGCCCGATCGACCTTGTTCGACTCGGCTCACCGCCGAGACGACAGCATCACGCCGAACCGCCGACCCCGTCACGACATCCCCAAGGCGCGGTGCCAGACCCGGACCGGACCAAGCGACACAACCTGGCATTTGCGAGCCCGAGACCTCCACCGCACGACGACACCGGCCAACACACCACGCCCCGCGACCACACGAAAAGGTCTTGCCTGACATCACTCGACACCACCCGACAGGTCCGGCCGTGGACTCTTAACCAGCGGGTTCGGGGTTCGAGTCCCTGATGGCGCACCCCCACTCCCCAGGTCTTGAGGTTCATCGACCTGGGGATTTTGGTTTTCTGGACGTTTTTCTTCCGGTTCCGAACTGTCCATTGTGGTCATTGGCGAGCCCGAGGTGAGCCCGAGACTTCGCGCCGACTGCCGCCGGATGATCGCCGCCGTCGCTTCCGCCGCCGCGAACGCGACCTGAGGCGGGACCGTGGTGTAGGTGTCGGAGGTGACGGTGATCGAGGAATGCCGCAGCATCCTGTGAGTGCCGAGAACTGTGTCACGTCATGTGACCTGCTGATATTCATGGATCAGTCCGCCGAGCCGATCACGACGCCGAACCCGCCCCGAACCGGTCATGCGGCCGGGTACCAAGACTTGGTCGGGCGGCCGTTGATGCAAGGAGCGATGGGGTCGATGGTGGTTGAAGTAATCGACATACTCGGCCAGCACTTGCTCCAGATGAAGGTGCCGTCGTGGCAGGAGATGACCGCAGGCGTATAGATCGATGCCGGGGAAGATCGTCTCGACGAAGAACGCGATGCCGTCCATGGTGGACAGCGGGCCGACCACCTTGCCCGTAGGTGTCCATTAGCCAGGGCATGAGGATGTCCATCGCGGACCTGCGGATCATGTCCGACAGTGCGCCGACCGCGAACAGCGCTCCCATCCGCCTGAGCCGACCGCGTCCCGCCGCTCCGCGACCAACGTCAGCGCAGGCATCCCCAAACGAGAACTGCCCCAGGACTAGCGCCCCAGACGGATTCCCGTCCGGAGTGAGCACGCCAGGCAGTTCGTCGGGCCGGCTGTTCGTGTTGAGCGGGCGCACGGGCTCGTGGCGGGGGAACGTGATCCGGCCGCGGCCAGGCCTCGCAGGCTCATACGCGCGCAACGTCGCGATGCCGCTGCCGAAAACCGACATGCGCCGCCGACATTTCAACCGCGAGTGTCGTGGCTAGCACCATCGTCCGCTGTCCTTGTTCAGACGATGCCCTTGCGGACAGACCATCAAGAACGCACAGCTCGGCCAGCCGGTCGGGCGATCCTGCGGACGGGCCGGCTGAAGAGTCCCGCCGCGGCGCACATAAGCAGCGCGGCCGTACACACGAGGGTCCCGGCTTGAGGTCCGAGCGCATGGGCAACCGAGCCGATGATGTTGTTGGTCGCCAACAGGGTCACACTCTGGATCACCGAGAGGATTGCCTGTACACGAGCGAGATGAGTATCAGGAGCGGCGCTGAGGAGCAGCGGGCTGAGGTGGCTGACGAACATGCCGCTCGCCGCGCCGACGCCTAACGCGCCCGTGATGGCCATTGGCAGCGCTGGCGCGAGGCCAACCGCCAGTTCGCCCACGGCGACCACCGCCAGCGCGAGCGCGGCAACAATGCCGGGGCGGGCGAAGATCCCGCGGCGACTGATGATCAGGGTTACGACGATCGTGCCCATGCTCTGGGCTCCGACCACAAACCCCGCACCGGTCGAACCCCATCCGTGCTCTCGCGCCAGCAGCGGGATCAGCAAAGTTGCAAAAGGCAGCACGAATCCCGCCGCGCCCGCGACGAGCAACAGGACGGGTCCCAGTCCGGAGGTCCTGACCGCGACCTGGATCCCTTCCCACACCTCGCGCAGGATGTGCTTGCGCTGCGCGGGCGACGGCGGGGTGAACGGCGGACGCACCATAACCAGCACGACCAGCACCACGGCGAAGGTAATCGCGTCAGCCCATGCCGCTGCGGAGAGCCCGGCGAATGCCACCAAGGCACCACCGATAGGAGCACCGACCAGACTAATCACCTGCGTTCCGCTCTGACGAAGCGCGACTGCCCGCGGGAGCAATTCGGGCTCGACGAGCCGGCGGGGCATCGATCCGGACGAGGGCAGGTAGAAGGCGTCGTTTGTGCCGACTATGAGGGCAGCTATCACGAGAATGGCCAACGGTGCCCCAGCTGCCCCCGACACGACAGCCAGTGTTACGGCGACAACCAGCATCACGGCATCACCGACGATCATGACCTGTCGGGCACCGAGCCGATCGCCGACGGCGCCGCCGAACAAGAGCAGAATCGTCCGCGGCAGCGCGACCGCCGACAGAATCCAACCGGACGCCAGGCCGCCGTGAGCCGAGGCCGCCCACCCCAATGCGAAGTACAAAGCGGCGTCGCCGAGTTGCGACACCAGAGCACCGCCCAGCCAGACGTGAAAAATGCGGGGAAGCACGGCTTTCTCCGCTGTACTGGACGATGCTGTCACCACGAATCTCCCCCAGTGGTGCACGTGCGCGATGGGCATTCCGGCCGTCGGAAGCCATCCACAGCGTGCTCGACCTCGGCTGCAAATACCAAGAGCCACCAATCATATCCACGGCGTGCGGACAGCATTACAGCGAAAGGGGGCCCGGGTCCGCCGGGAGCCCAACCGGGACTGTGATGCTTGGTCTGCCTTCGACGTTGGCAGGGATCGTGAACGGCGCGAACTCAGCTTGCGCTGCTACAGCAGCCACCGGGTCGGAACGCCGCAGCTCACCGATCGCCAGTTTCGGACGCGAACAGCCGGGACCGAGCTCGACATCCACTCGGTTGTGGGCAGCGTCCAGCAACGCGACCTCGCCTGATAGGTCGGCCGGCACCACAGCGGCTCCGAGCCGCCGCAGTAGCCTGGTCACCTCCTGCAGATCGTTCTCGCGTCCGACAGGGACCGGCAGTTGCGCGACATATGCGACCCAGGCCGTGAAATAAGCGGCGGTCGCTTCTTCACTCAACCGAATGTCGGTTTCGACCAGTTCACGCCCGGCCCTCTCGAGCGCGTCGGCTGCGGCATGCACGGCAGCGCGGATCCGGGGATCGACCGACGCGAGTATCGCGTGAGCACACGCCCACGCTCTGGCGCTTCTGTTGCGGCTCAGGGCGAAGGTATCCGAACGCCGCCGCGGCTATACGGGCATCAGCATGTCACGGAGAAGTATTCGGAACATCCCACCCGGCTCACTCCGCTACGACCCGACGTCAGGCCGACGGTTGAGCATTTGGCTGAGGACGCCGACCTAGAGTGTTGGCCTATAAACTAGGACCCTGGGCTTTCCCAATGCGCCCTGTTCACCCCGTCCGAGTCCGGCATCACGGCGCACCAATCGCCTATCAATCTGTCCGCCAGCATGAGAGAGAAACCCTCACCCGTAACCTCAGAGAGCGTATCGGCACCACCGGGGTAGGCCCGATAGCGCAGCTCACCGGGCAGCAGTGGGGCTGCGAAGGCCGTGAAGTCGTCCTCCAATAGCTCATTCCGAGGTTGCAATGCCGGATCGCTTATCACGCAAACCAGTGAACGTGGTCGCATGAGCCGGGCCACCTCGGCTGCGTTCTCCCGACTTACGCGGAACCATCGGCACCCGGAGGTACCGTACGCCCAGCGCTCACACACTAAGGTGAGGCGTTCGGATATCTTCGCCACCGTCTCCCAAAAACTCTCGTCCGCGACGGCACCAACAGGATTCGAGATCGCGGTGGGCTCAGGAGCTGCGTCGCGCCACTGGAGAATCGCGTCCTGGGAACGGAGTCTCGCGAGATCGGCGGCCACCGCTCGCGTCAGGTAGAGGTGTACAGCCCCGTCCCATCCCGACTCGATCTGAAGCCGCTCCGGGATGGAAAGCTGGCAATACGGCCCGCGCCCCGCTGCCATTCCCTCGACAAGGTCAATCGCCTGCGGGAACTGGACCTCCGCGCCGTTGCGAAGGCCGCGGTGCCTGTCAGGAAGGGGGTCATTCACCAGTAGCTCGCCGACCTCTAGAAAGTCAATGCCGCTCTTCGCGATCACCGCAGTGAGCACCTGGCGCAGTGCTGCCGCATACGAACTCCAGGCATCTGCGTCTGCCAACTCCTCTCTCACTCGCTCACTGCGAGGGCTGATGATCAACTCCTTGCTCATTTCGCCAGCCATGTCAGCCCTCACAGCTCTCCATCAGGCCCGATGTCCAGTCCGCAGGTTCCATCTCGAGCTGAGTCCTTAGTCGGCTGGAAGGGATTTCGGAAATTCGCACCCTTGAAAACGGCATCCATGTTCTCCCAGATCGCTGTATTACCTGCGGACACCTGCTCGGTCTTCGTGTATCCCAAGTACTTTGGTCCGACAGGCGCTCGGCGCGGCAGATCGGACGTCCCCACCACGTTGCCTCGACCAGAACCCGCCGGGTGGTGACGGTGTAGCGGCCGCGCGTGAGAGTCGCCTTCGTCCACTGCCGATCGGCCAGCGTCAAGGTCAACGTCGTAAGGCCCGCCTGGATGGCGACACCCCAACGCCAGGCAAACCCGAGCACCGCGAGTCCGGTCACGTATCCGAGCAACAACACCCACGGCCACCGGGGCCGCTTCCGGAACGGGGAATGGCCGGTCCACAGGACCGTTTCGCCGGGTTCCAGCTCCTCTGGTCTTCGTCCTCCCATACTGAATGCATACCCCGTCGGCACTCCCCTGACTCGTGACTTCCTCGCCCCCCGCGAAGGAGTCGTCGCATAGGCTCAAGCAACGCCACCTTGCTCAGAATGCTTCCATGAAACGCGATAATTTGCACCTCAATATCGATGCAAAACGTATTTGTTTCCTTTTCCAGCCGAGGTTTCCGCAGTTTTCGAAGACGTCCAGGAGCCGCTGCGCTCGTGATCGACCAGTCGGCACGATCAGCATGACGCATCGCGGTCCAGGTTCGAGCGGCTGTCGTCCGCGAGCGGGGTTCCGGCTCAGTCACGATCACGGTGCCGCCCGACGCTTCTGCCTCGGGCGTGCCGGGATACTTCGGCTTTCCGCCCGCGGCCGGACGAGGCACTGATCAGGGTCGAGGTCACGCAGCCGCGGCGGTGCGCGCCAGGCAGTGGCCGTCTCGGTTCAGCCCGCGTCCAGATACGCCGCCGCCACCTTCTTGGGTACGCACATCATCCAAGCGTTGACCACCAGCTCGGCGAGTTCGTCAGCGTCGAGTTCGCTCAGCACCGCATGGACCCAATTGAAGCGCAGGTCCGACTCACGGGGAAGTTGGAACTTGTGCGGCTCGGCAGCGACGAGCCCGGCACGATGCTCCTTCGGATACGCGAACCCCATCGTCGATTCGTCCGGTGACAACGCGAGGTAGACGCGCCGTCCGACGCGGAATTTCACCTGGTCTCGCACGACTCCTTCCTCGCTTCGCGGCAATGACGCGGTGAGCGCGCGGATGTCCTCGGCAGTGACCACTGTTCCTCCTCGCGAGCCCTTTGCGATCGAACCTTGCCGTTATCCGCGTCGTCTCATGACCGGCCGATCAACCGGTCGGCTGTCTGCCGCGGCATTGGCAACACTGAAGTATGGCAGTCGGCGACCATGGCCGGGTGACGCCGCCGAACCCGTGCGTCGGGAAGGTCACCTCATCGATGTTGCCGATTCCGTCGAGTACTCGAGGAGGGCAGCCAGCCGTCGATTGGCCACATTCGAGGAACCGAAGAGAAAGTCGAAGTCATGCATGCGCCCACTATCGAGGGAGCGATCGCGCCGGTCAAGGGCGATTCCGGGAACTTCGGACATACCCAACACGTTCCGCGCGGATGATTTCGCTCGCCAGCTCAGGCACTTGTCCGTGCCTCGGACCATCAACACCCGAATCGAGCAGTTGATCATGCACTGTCAACGTGAAATCCGCATTGCGCAAAGGGTTTTATGCGTTCTTCGCGTCCCGGCCGCGAGACGCGAGCAGCCGCGGTCATCGAGCGGAACTGCTGAATTCGTAGGCCCTCAGGGGGAAGTGGTTGGCGTCCCACATGGTTTCCAATGTGGACGCCGGGCGAAGCGGCGCGTCGCCGTGTTCGTCGAAGTAGTAGCTGTTCGCCGAAGAGCACTGGCCTTGGAAGAAAATCTGCTTGTCGCGTCGTCCGAGCATCGCTTGGAAGTACTCGGCGTTCGCTTCCTGGGTCACCTCGATCCGGGTCGCGTTGCGTTTTCTGGCTGCTTTGAGCAGGCGGATGATGTGCTGGCTCTGGGTTTCGATCAGGGTGAAGTAGGACGATCCGTTGTATCCGTAGGGGCCGAGAATCGAGAAGAAGTTGGGGAAGCCGGGCACGCTGACGCCGTGGTAGGCCTGGAAGCGGTTCTCGGTCCAGAACGTCTCCAGGTCGGTTCCGCCGGAGCCGCGCACCGGGTACGCCGGCATGTTGCCTTTCTCGAAGACCTTGAAGCCGGTGGCCAGGATCAAGACGTCGGCCTCGTGGGTGCGGCCGTCGGTCGTGCGCACGCCGGTCGGGGCGATCGCCTCGATGGAGGTCGTCTCGAGGCGGACGTTCGAGCGGTTGAACGTCTTGAGGTAGCTGTTGGAGAAGCTGGGACGCTTGCACCCCAGGGAGTACGCCGGGGTGAGCTTTCGGCGCACCTCCGGATCCTTGACCGAGCGCTTGAGGTGGAGGCGGCCGAGTTTCTCTCCGAAGCTGGCCGTCGGGACGTAGCCGTGAAAGTGCGCGGCGAGCGGGAACGTGACTTCCACATAGGACTGGCTGATCAACCTGGCGACGGCCTTGCTGCCCGGGACGAGTCCGAGTGCGGTCCGAAGCGGTCCGGCGATGCCGGCGTCCGGCTTGGGCAGGCACCAGATCGGGGTGCGCTGGAAGACGGTGAGGTGCTCGACGTCCGGCGCGATGGACGGGATGATCTGCACCGCCGAGGCACCGGTGCCGATGATCGCGACGCGTTTGCCTGTCAGATCCGCGCCGTGGTCCCAGCGGGCGGTGTGCATGAGCGTGCCCGCGAAGTCGTCGACACCGGGGATGTCGGGCTTCTTGGGTTTCGTGAGCACGCCAGTGGCATTGACGACGTACCGGGCGGTGAGGGTTTCGCCGTCGCCGAGCCGGACGCGCCACAGCGAGGTCGCGTCGTCGTACTCGGCTCCGGCGACTGTCGTGCGCAGGCGGCTGCGGCGGCGGATGTCGTACTTGTCGACGCAGTGCTCGGCGTAGGCCTTCAACTCGGCGCCGGGCGCGTAGACGCGGGACCAGCCGGAGAGCTGCTCGAACGAAAACTGGTAGGAGAACGACGGGATGTCGACGCCGACCCCGGGGTAGGTGTTCCAGTGCCAGGCGCCGCCGAAGCCGTCGCCCTCCTCGAGGACGAGGTAGTCGCCGAACCCGGCGCGGTCGAGCAAGATGGCGGCGCCGATGCCGGACAGTCCGCCCCCGACGATGAGCACCTCGTGGTCGGGACGGATGTTCATGCGGACTCCTTGCTGGCCTGGATCCGCGCGGCGGCGAATCGGGAGGTGGCGCCGACGACGACGGTGTCGACGCGGTACTCGACGCCGTCCGCTGCGCGGACGCCCTGGTCGACGATCGCGTACGCCGGCCAGTGCACCAACCGGGTCCGCGGGTCCTGCAACGCCGCGTAGTAGCTCGGGCTCACCTGGGTGCGGCCGGAGTCGTAAGCGCGGTGCGGGGTGAGCTGGCGCCGGGTCCAGGCATCGCGGACCGCCAGCCGCAGCCAGGTCTTCGCCGCGACCCGGCGCAGTGGCGGGGGCACGCCGACGGGCGTGACCCAGGCGGGACTTTCCTCGAACACGACGACCGAGGAAGCCGTGTGGAGCAGCTCCGGCAGGATCGAAGCGGCCTCGGCACCGGTGGCCAGCAGAGCCACCCGTTCACCGACGTAGGAGTGCTCGAACCAGTCGGTTCCGGTCAGGAGACGGGCCATCAGGCGACCGCCTCGGGAGACAGGCCCTTGACCCAGGACTGGGGCTTGCCCAGGAGCCTCGCCGGCATCTTCCCGGTGAGCTTGACCATCGGGTCGGCCAGGAGCCGGTGGTAGGGGTGCTCGCGGTCGGTGATCATCCCCGCCAGCACGCGGAAGATGTGGTACGTCGGCACGTACCGGGTGTGCTCGCCGCGTCCGCCGATCTTCGCGAACCGGCGGACCGCGTTCATCAGCTTGCGCTCGTCCAGGCCCATCCCCACCACGTTGTCGCGGATCTTGTTGATCAGCGGCACGAACACCACGATCAGCCCGACGAGCACGCGCGGGTCCAGGAGCCCGACTCCCTTGACGAGGTTCTCGACCGGGCCGCGGGCTCCGATCAGGTCGAGGACCTCGAAGTCGGTGGTGATGTGCCGCGCCTCGTCGGAGTTGATGTGCCGGAAAACCTCGTGGCACACCGGGTCCTTGACCTCGTCGGTGAGGAACTTGACGAGCGCTCCGTCAAGCGCGACCTCGAGCATCGGGATCAGCGCCGCCAGACCGGTCAGCGGGAGCTGGTCGCCGTAGGTGTCGAGGACCTTGATCGCGAGCTTGACGTTGATGTTCGGCTCGGGGACGCGGCCGTCCTCGAGCATGCCCCAGCGGCGCATGAGGGCGAGTTCCGCGTTGGCGTGCTTCTGCTCCTCGGCGTGGAAGTAGCGGTAGATCTCGCGGATGGCGGGCGTGGGCGCCTTCTTCGCCAACGCGGCGAAGCCCCGCGCGCCGATGTGCTCGATCCAGACCAGATCGGCCATGAACGGCTTCATCCTGGCCCGCGTCTCGTCCGACATCGTCTCCGCGCCCGGCGCGTCCCAGTCGATGTCGGCCAGCGACCACTGCTTCTCGATGATCTTCGCCAGCATGGCGTCGAAGTCATAGGTCACAGGTCTGCTCCTTCGGGATCCGCTTCGGTGCTGAACGGCGCTACTCGCGCGAGCAAGCCGCCGATCCGTGCGTGCGCGGCCGGGGTGAGGCGCTTGCTGAGCCAGATCGCGCGGGCGTCGAGCTGGGGAACGACGTACAACCGGCCCTTGTCGTGCCCGTCGAGCGTCATCCGGGCGACCTTCTCCGGCGACATCCCGACCACGTCGGCGATGCGAGCCGCGGCGCCCGATGCCGCGCGGTCGATCAGCTCGCCGCTGAAGATGTTCGTCCGCACGAACGTCGGGCAGAGCACCGTCACCCGCACCCCGGTGCCGGCGAGCTCGGCGGCGAGGGTCTCCGACAGGCTCATCACGCCCGCCTTGCTCACGTTGTACGCCGCCATCCTCGGCCCAGCCGCGAACCCCGCGGCCGATGCCACGTTGACGACACCGCCGCGGCCCGCGTTTTTCATCGCGGGCAGGAAGTGGTGACACCCGTGGATGACGCCCCACAGGTTGATTCGCAGCGTGCGTTCCCACTCTTCGAGCGGCGTGTGTCCGACGGTGTGGCCCCCGGCTCCGATGCCTGCGTTGTTGATGACCAGCGTCGGGGCTCCGTCGAACCACTCGATGCAGCGGTCCCGCAGACCCGCGACTTCCTCGGAGCCGGAGACGTCGCACCGTACGGCGAGGCCGATGCTCCCGGCCGCTTCGACGAGAGCAACCGTTTCCTTTGCGCTGGCCTCGTCGATGTCGGAGCAGACGACCCGGGCGCCGCGCTTCGCCAGCTCGATCGCGAACGCGCGCCCGATGCCGCTGCCTGCGCCCGTGACGACGGCTGAAGCGCCCTTCGTCACGGGCCTGGTGAATCCGATCATGCCGTAGCCACCTCCGCGGGGACTGGCCGCGCCGAACCGCGCGGCAGATGGGTGTCGATGAAGTCCGCGATCGCGGCCAGTCCGGCCTCGCTCTCCGGCAGCACGGCGGTCATCGCCTGGAAGACGTGCATCAGCCCCGGCCAGATCCGGTGGTCCACGGTGAAACCCGCTGCCTCGATCCGGCGAGCCAGCTCGGTGGCGTCGGCGGCGAGCATTTCCCGGGAACCTGCGTGCACCAGCGCGGGCGGGAAATGCTCGAGGTCGTCGAAGGCCACGCGCAGCGCATCACTGCGGAGGGCCTCCTCGTCGGCGTACCGGCGCAGGACCCGTCGCGCGACCGCGGCGGCGGCGAACGGGTCGCGCTCGATCCGGTCGCGGACCATGCCGCGGGCGAGGTCGAGCTCCACGACGGGCGAGAGAGCGACGAGCGCGGCGGGGAACGGCCGGCGCGCTCGGACGAGTTCGAGCACCAGCAGCAGGGCCAGATGACCGCCCGCGGAATCGCCGGCGACCACGATGCCGGCGGGGTCGTGGCCCTGCGCGACGAGCCAGTCCCAGGCGGCGCGCACGTCGTCCGACGCGGCGGGATAGGCGTGGGACGGCGCGAGGCGGTAGTCGACCGAGAAGACCGGGAGACCCGTGCGTTCGGCGATTTGCGAGGTGAGACCGCGGTGGGTGCGGCTGGAGCACACGACATACCCGCTGCCGTGGATGTACAGCACGACGCCGTCCGAGCGGTCCGCGGCAGGCGTGCGCACCCACTCGCCGCGCACGACCGGGCCCGCGCCCTCCTCGACCCGCTCGAACGTCGCGCCCCGCACCGGACGGGATCCGAACCGGAGCCCCGCGGCGATGAGCGACCGGCTCACGAGCGTGCCGGCCCGTCCGTTCGGGATGAGCCGGGTCAGCGGCCGCCAGGTCGCGCCGAGCAACCCCATCGCCGCGCGGCTGCGCAGCGAGAGCCCCGGGGCCGGGTAATTCTGAAGGCGCATGCCCTCAGATTGGAGGTTCGCGCCTTCGGCTGTCAAGATCGGGCCATGGCGCGAGTCGAGAAGGGACGGCCCTACGGCGGGAAATCAGCTGACGAGCGGCGTGCGGAGCGCCGGGCCGCACTGCTGCTCGCGGGACGCGAACTGTGGTGCGAAAGCGGCTGGGCTTCGGTGACGATGCGCGGTGTCTGCACCCGCGCCGGCCTCACCGACCGGTACTTCTACGAGTCGTTCACCGGCCGGGACGCACTGCTCGTGGCGGTCGCCGAGAGCGTGCGCGACGAAATCCTGGCCCTCATTCTCGAGGCGGTCCTGCCGCGTCGCGACGCACCGCTGCGCGTACAGCTTCGAGCCGCCCTCGAGGTCGTGGTCAGCCAGATCGCCGACAACTTCGGCACCACCCAGATCTTCTTCGGCGAGCACGGCGGCAGCGACGTCCTCGAGTCGATGCGGCGCGACACCGTGCACGCCGTCGTCGACATGTTCATGACGTACGCCGAACCGAAACTCGCCCCGGACGCGTCCGCCGCCGAATTCCGGGTGGCACTGCTGGTAGGCATCGGCGGCTTCGTCGAAGCGGCGACGGCATGGCGCTCCAAAGCCGTGCCGATGACCGCGCCGGAACTGATCGACGCACTGATGCGGATGGCCGAACGCCTCGCGGTCGGGTTCGTGGATTTGTCCTGAGCGGCGACCGCGCGCCGCCTCAACGGTGCTCGATGCGCCCGAGTTTCGCGTGGCCCAGGATCGGGTAGCCGGGCAATCCGATCGCCACAACGCCTTTCTTCGGCCGGCCTCCTACCCACAGGACCCCGGTCGCCCGCACCGTCGGGACGACGGGGGAATCGCCGATGGACACCGTGCGGGATCCTTCCGGTGAGGTGACCCGGCAGGTGAGTTTCCGGCGACTGCCGCCGTTTCTCAGCGAGTCGGGGACGATCCGCAGTGGCGTCCAGTGGGTTGCCCGAACTGCCCGCGGTGCGCGGATCAGCCACTGGTGCAGGGATGTCGCTGACGTCCAGACCAGAGCGGCGGCCAGATAGAGCCCGAGGAACGTGGCGAGCCCGAGGAGTTCCTCGGATTGCCGGTAGGTGTGCAGCAGCAGGGGCGCGTAGGTGGCGACCAGCCAGGCCGCCAGTGCGAGCTTCGTGATGGCGGCCGCGATTCTCCGGGGCCGGTAGAGCCGGATGATGAGACCGAACTGCTCGTTGTGCGTCGGAGGCGGCACCGGAGTCGATACCGGATGCGCCGAGTTCGGCAGTTCGCGGGCGCGGAGGACGGCCGTGCTCACGGTGCCTGGCACCACAAGCCCTGCCCGGCCCGAAGGTTCGGGGCCTACCACCCAGACATATCCCCTGCTGTTGATCAAACCGTTGACCACTGGCGGGCCGATGCGGAACCACTGGTCGTCGGCCAGCCTCAGGTACAGCGCGCGCTTCGTGGCCCGGAGCATGCTGCCGTCCACGGGCACTTTGCGGAACGGCAGGTCGAGCAATCGTTCCCGCACTTTGTGCGGGGCACGGAAGGCGGCCCGGACGAGCAGCCAGAGCCTGGCAGCCACCAAAGCAGTCGCGACGGCGGGAAGTGCGAGGTAGATCTTCGACCGGGCGAACACGATCAGCGCCACGCCCGCCGCCACGAGGGCGAACAGGAGCACGGCACGTCTGCGCAATTTGCCCCGGTTCCAGCGCAAGCTCGGCGCGAACGACCGGTCCTGACTCGCCGGACGGCCCTCCTCCGGCTCGAGGATTACGACGCGGTCCGCGGGCGGCGTGTCGGCATCGGGGACTGCGCTCATCGGCGGATCCGTCCTGACCAGGCGGCTCCTGATCGGACCCGGGTGAGCAAGAGATTAGTACGCGAGCCGCCAAGCGTCGCCAGCCCTCGCGGTCCGCGGCGGCCGCTACCGATCGCCCGGGAAGCGTGTGGCACAACTGCGCATCCCGCAATTCGCCCCTAAAACACTTTGCCCATAAGTCTAGTATTCAGGTATGCCTCTTTTCAGCAGGTTCAGCGCTCTCCCCGCCGCGGTCACAGTTCTCACGGGAACAACGGCCCTGCAGATGACACTTGTCGCAGTCGGCAACATCACGGACTTCGGCACCAATCAAGATTTCGTCCGCCATGTTCTGGCGATGGACACTACATTTCAGTCGCCCAACATGATGTGGCGCGCCATAACCAGCCCCGGACTTGCCGATGCCGCCTACCTCGCCATCATCGCGTGGGAGGTTCTCACCGCGCTGGTGCTCATTTGCGGATTTATCGGCTGTATACGAAACCACATATCCGGGCACGCTCCGTCGACGGCCTACAAGCTGTCCGGCCTGGGCTGGGTAATGCAGTTGATGCTTTTCGGGATCGGTTTCCTGGCAATAGGCGGAGAGTGGTTTCAGATGTGGCAATCGAGCAAATGGAACGGTCTCCAGGCAGCCCTTCCGCACATCATCATCGCCTCGTTCGGTCTCGTGCTCGCTCACCTCGCCGCGAAAGATTCACCGCAGCGCTAGGACGCAAGCGAGTCGAAGCATCCGGTCCGTGGTCACCGGATGCGCAGGCCGTCGAAGAGGATCGACACGATTTGCCGCGCCTCGTCCTGCCATCCGTCGGCGACCTGCAACGCGCAGATGCCGCCGAGTGCGTGCAGGAGGGTGGTGCCGGTGATGTCGTCCCGCACGAGACCCGCCGAGGCACCCGCGGCGAGCAGCCGGGCGAGGGCGTCCGACATCTGGGTGCGGGCCTCGCCGAATACCGGCGAGTTCGTCGTCATGATGTGTTGCAGGGCCACCGCCATCCCCTTGCCCACGGCCGCGTGGTCGACCAGCAGCATCAGGAAATGCCGCAGCGCCTCGTCCGGGGACCGCGTCTCCAGCAGCGCGGCCGGTGCGTCGCACAGCTCGTCGACTTCCTTGCGGTAGACAGCTTCGATCAGGGCTTCGCGCGTCTCGAAGTGACGGTAGAGCGTCCCGATCGCGACGCCCGCGTTGCGAGCGATGTCCTCGACATGCGCATCAGCGTCTCCCGCGAGGAAGGCTTGCCGAGCTGCGGCCAGCAGCGCTTCGCGGTTGCGCCGGGCATCAGCGCGCAGCGGACGGGACGACGGCACCAGAACCTCCATAAGGTGAGTCCGACTCCGCTTGTGTACTGTTAACGGAGTCAGACTCACCTTACTGAAGCGAGGCCTGGATGAAGCCGCCAGGAGAAGAACTACCGGGGCTGCGGGTCCTAGTGACCGGCGGCAGCCGCGGCATCGGCGAAGCGACCGTCCGCCGGTTCGCGGCTGCCGGGGCGACCGTGCTGGCTGCCTCCCGCACCGCCCCCGCGGACGATCTGCCTGCCACGTTCATCGCCGCTGACCTGTCGAGCGCGGAAGGTGCCGCCGAGCTCGGACGGCGCGTCACCGAAGCCGTCGGAGGAGTGGATGTCCTGGTCAACAACGCCGCCGCGGCCAGCTCCGCGGCTCCGACGCTGAGCCGCACCGACGAATCCTGGTTGGCGGACCTGGACATGAACCTCCTCAGCGCCGTCCGTCTCGACCGCGCTCTCGTGCCCGGCATGGTGGAGCGCGGGTCCGGCGTAGTCGTGCACGTTTCGTCGATCGCGAGCCGGCTGCCGCAGCGCACCGAAGCGTCCTACGCCGCCGCCAAAGCAGCGCTCAACGCCTACAGCCGCGAATTGGCGACCGAGGTCGGTCCGCAGGGGGTGCGGGTCGTGTGCGTGCTTCCGGGTTTCGTGGTCACCGACGGCGCGCTCGCCCATCTGCAGCGCATCGCCGATCAGCGCGGCGTCGGCCTCGACCAGGTGAAACAGCAGATCGTCGATCACCTCGACATCCCGATGGGACGGCCGGGAGAACCGGAGGACGTCGCGGAGATGATCGCGTTCCTCGCCTCGGACCGGGCCGGCTGGCTCACCGGGGCGCAATTCCGGGTCGACGGCGGGATCATCCCCGCCCTCTGACGAGAGGCAACCCATGCGCACCACCCTTCTTTCCCTGGTGATCGACGCCGCCGACATCGACGCCGAAAGCGCGTTCTGGCAACGGGTGCTGGGCGCCTCGGTCACGAAGACCGCGAGCCACCACTTCCTCCAGGCCGACGGATTCCCCGCGCTGGTGGTGCAGGCCGTGCCCGGCCACGTGCCGCCGACCTGGCCGGACGGAAACGACCAGAAGCTGCACTTCGACCTGCGCACCGACGACCCGGCTGAAACGCACCGGCTGGTCCTGGCGGCAGGCGGACGGTGCCTGGAGCCCGGTCAGCGGTCCGGCGTCCGGGTCTACGCGAGCCCCGCGGGACATCCCTTCTGCGTTCGGCCGGCCTGACCGCCGAATGCGGGCAGCTCAGTTGTCCGCGCGCGGCACCATGCCGAACCGCTTCATCAAGAAGGCGAGCCAGTGCGTCGTGTGGGCGACGCCTTCGGACCGGCTCGTGGCGGTTCCGTGCCCGACGTTTTCCCACACCCGCAACAGGATCGGCGCGACAGCCCCCGCTGCGGCTTGCGTCCGGGCGATGAACTTGCGGGTCGGACCCGGCGGGCACGCGACGTCGGCGCCCCCGGCGTGCACGTAGAGGGCGGGGTACGCGACATCGGGCCGGACAAGTTGGTACGGCGACATCAGGGCTAGCCGGGCGATGTCTTCCGGGTCAGCCAGGTCGCCGAATTCGGCGGTGACGGCGAACCGGCCGTACGGGTGCCGGTGGCATCCGATGAGGTCGGCGACCGGGCATTGGGCCACCACAGCCGCCCACAGCTCCGGCCGTTGCGTGAACGCGGTCGCGGCCATGACTCCGCCGTTGCTCCAGCCGGTCACCGCGAGCTGGTCCGGAGAGGTAACGCCGCTGGCGACAAGGTGTTCGGCGATGGCGTAGAGGTCGTCGTAGCTGTTCTGCTTGTTCTTGACCCGCCCGGCGTCGGCCCAGTCGGATCCGAGATCGCTGCCACCGCGCTGGTGGGAGATCACCAGGGCGCCGCCGGCCTCGACGAAGGCCGCCACCGGGCCCGGGAACTGCGCTGGCCACGAGACGCGGCCGCCGCCGTACGCGGTGATGAGAGTCGGCAAGGTTCCGTCCGCGCCGTCCGGGAGGACGAGGTGGTACGGCACGCTGGTGCCGTCCTGGGACTCCGCCCAGCGGAGCGACACAGTCGCGCCCGCGAGGTGCACGCGCGGCGGGCACAGCGTCTCGACCTGGGGCGAGCCCAGGCGGTAGCGGTAGAGACCGGGCGAGGAAACGGGAGTGGAGAACAGGAACACGAACTCGTCCGGATGGCCGTCGGGGGCCAAGCCGGCGGTCGGCAGGACCTCCAGCGGCAGCGCGCCCCGGCCGGGAAGCGGGACCTCCTCCAACTCCTGCCCGTCGCGGTCGAAAACCCAGGCGCGCGCCTCGGCGTCGACCGACCCGGTCACCACCAGGCGGTCGCCGACCAGCCTGAGGTGGCTGAGCACGCGACCGGATTCCGGGACCAGTTCCGTCCAGGTCGCCGGATCGGA
This sequence comes from Amycolatopsis sp. Poz14, assembly GCF_006704225.1. Classification (NCBI taxonomy): domain Bacteria; kingdom Bacillati; phylum Actinomycetota; class Actinomycetes; order Pseudonocardiales; family Pseudonocardiaceae; genus Amycolatopsis; species Amycolatopsis sp. Poz14. The sequence goes on along the minus strand of NZ_JACLHD010000001.1, from coordinate 3,213,992 downwards.
CGGAACGGCCGCGTCGAACGGGATCGCGACGATCCGCCCCCGCGGTGCTCCGTGGTTCGTGACGGCGACATACCGGTCACCGTCGATCACGCCTGCCACCGACGAGTCGAGCCCTCGGACGAACGGCCGCCACGTCCGCTGCGGCAATTCGCAGACATACTCCGGAAGCGGCCACACAGCGGTCACCACGGCGCGCTTGCCGTCCGCGGATACCTGGACGGTCGGCGCGTGCACGACATCGACCGGTTCGGGCTCGCTGGCCGGTTCGCCGCCGACGACGTGAAAATAGGCCCGGAAGGCGAACGCCTCGGAGGTCAGGTCGCCTGCTGTGTAGAAGAATCCCGAGCTGTCCGGCAGCCACTGCGGGACGACCGTCGGCCCCATCGTCGGCTGCGGGATCCGGTCCGGCAGCCGTTCCCCGGTTTCCGTGTCCAGCAACCAGATCTCGGCGAGTTCCGAGCCGCCCTCGCACACACCCAGCGCGGCGATCCGGCCGTCCGGGGAGGGCACGAACCACGAGATCTGCCGGGTTCCGTCGGCATTGGGGTCGTACAGCACCCGGCCGGGGCCGTCCGGGAGGTCGGATACGACGAGCACCGCACGGTCGGGGTAGTCCGGCCCGGGGCCGCGGTCGAGGCGGAACCAGCGGCCGCCGGCGAAACGCGGGGCCGGTTCGACCATCCAGTTGGCCGAGCCGGTGCCGTCCGCGACGCAGCGGTCGACCGAGGCGCGGAGCGCGGCCAGATGGGGCCAGTCATCGACGAACGCGTCGGTGAGCGAGTTCTGCGCCTGCTGCCACGCTTCGCTTTCCTCGCCGTCGTCTTCCAGCCAGCGGTAGGGATCGGGGAAGCTGAGGCCCGCGACTGTGTCCTGCGCGTCGACAGTCCGCGCAACCGGGTAGTCCAGCTGTTCGTCGGCCATCGCTCGATCCTTCCGCCTAGCCGGTGTCCGTTGTGGACGGATCCACTGTGCCCCGCCGCCGCCCGGATTCCGAACGACAGGTGGCGCGCAAGCAGCTCGATCGCCGCGACACATGTCGATCGCGGAACGGGGTTCTCCCGCGCCAGAATCGGCGGCACTGAGCACCTGAACTGCGGAGAGGCCACGATGAATGCGGATGCCGTTGTCGTCGGAGCGGGGGTGATCGGGTCGGCGGTCGCGCTGGAGCTGGCCCGGGCCGGGCGCCGGGTGGTGGTGGTCGACCGGGCCGCGGCGGCGGGCCAAGGCTCGACCAGCGCGTCCAGTGCCGTGATCCGGTACAACTTCTCCACCCTGGCCGGCGTGACGACGGCCTGGGAATCGCACTTCTGCTGGTCGTCCTGGGCCGATCACCTCGGCCACGACGTCGGGGACCTGGCCCGGTTCACCCGCAGCGGCATGGTCATGCTCGACGTGGACGCCGCTCCGCGCGCGGGTTGGCTGCCGCTGTTCGACGAGGTCGGCGTTCCGTACGAGGAGTGGGACAGCGCGACGCTGTCGCGGCGGCTGCCCGGGATCGACAACGGTCGCTACTGGCCGCCGAAGCGGATCGAGGACGACCAGTTCTGGTCCGACGCGGCCACGACGCTCGGCGCGGTCTACACCCCGGACGCTGGTTACGTCAGCGATCCGCAGCTGGCCGCGCAGAACCTGGCAGCGGCCGCGGCGAAGGAGGGCGCGGAGTTCCGGTTCCGCGCGACGGTCGCCGGGGTGGAATCGGAAAATGACCGGGTCGGCGCGGTCGTGCTGGCGGACGGAACGCGGATCGCAGCCCCGGTGGTGGTGAACGCGGCGGGGCCCTGGTCGGGCAAGCTCAACCGGATGGCCGGGGTCGGGTCGGATTTCGCCGTCTCGGTGCGGCCGATGCGCCAGGAGGTCGCCCACGTGCTCGCCCCCGAGGGCTATCACCCGAGCGGCGGAGTCGGGCCGTCGGTCGCGGACATGGATCTGGGCACGTACTTCCGCGGCGAAGTCGGCGGCGGGCTGCTCGTCGGCGGGACCGAGCCGGAATGCGATCCGTTCCAGTGGCTCGACGATCCCGACGACGCCGATCCGAACCCGACGATGGCCGTGTTCGAAGCGCAGGTGACGCGCGCGGCCCGCCGGTTGCCGGCGCTGCGCGTGCCGAACCGGGCGCGCGGAGTGGTCGGCGTCTACGACGTGGCCGACGACTGGACGCCGATCTACGACCGGACCGAGCTGCCCGGGTTCTACGTCGCGATCGGCACGAGCGGGAACCAGTTCAAGAACGCGCCGGTCGTCGGCCGCCTGATGAGCACCCTGATCGAGCAGGTCGAAGCCGGAGCCGACCACGACGCACACCCAGTCCAGTACACCGGTGCACACACCGGCCTGCCCATCGACCTCGGCGCGTTCTCCCGTAAGCGGAAACACCACCAGAACAGCTCCGGAACCGTGCTCGGCTGACCGCGCTCCTCTGTGGACGGTGGTAGCGTCGGTGCTCGGCACGGAAGAGCGCGCGAAGCGGAATGGACGCCCATGTCCGACGGTGACCTCCAGTCCATTGTGGACGAACTGGCCGAGCGCCTGCACCGCTCGGTGGCCATCGACGACCCCGCGATCCGACTTCTCGCGGCCAGCCGCCACTTCGGCGACGAGGACGCCGTCCGGGTCGGCTCGGTGCTCAACCGGGCCGTGCGGCCTGAGATCACCACCGGTCTCTTCGCGCTGGGCATCGCCGGCTGGACCGAACCCGGCGTCGTCCGCGTCGAGGGGGCCAAGCCGAGATTGTGCGCGCCGGTGCGGTGCAACGGCATGCTGCTCGGCTACCTGTGGCTCATCGACGAGGACGGCTCGTTCAGCGAGTCCGAACTGTCGGCAGCCGCGGCCGCTGCGGACGCCGCCGGCTCCGTGCTTTACCGCAGGCTGCTGCTGCACGAGCGGTCGAAGGCACGGCACGAGGGCATCCTGCGCGAACTCGTTTCGCCCGACGCCGACATGCGCGCGCAGGCGATCGCCGACCTGCGGGCCGAGCAGTTGTTCGGCGAGGACCGCACCTGCTTCACCGTGCTCGCAGTGCAATGCCGCGTGTCCGGAGCAGCCGCGCCGCCGCAGGAAGTCGCCTTCGAAGCGGCGATCGAGGAGGGCGTGCGCACCGTCGTGGACGACGTCGCGCTGATGGTGGCCAACCGCTCACGGGGCTGGCTTCTCCTCGTCCAACGGCAACCGCCGGCGCGCGCTCTCGTCGACGCGATCGCCGAGCGGATCACCAGCCGGTTCCAGCGGCTGACCGACGGCGCCGCGCGGCCCGTCGCCGGTCTCGGCGGAACCGTCACCGAACTCGACGCCGTCCTCGAGTCGTATCAGCAGGCGTCGCTGGCGGTGCGGGCCGCGTTGCTGCTGCCCAGCGTCGGCGACCTGGCCCGCTGGGGCGAACTGGGACCCTACGAACTGCTGCTGAAGCTGCCGCCGGACGACCTGCGCAGCAGTGCCCGGGTTCCGGCACTCCAGGCCCTCGATCGAGAAGACCGGCACCACGTCCTGCTCGACACACTGACCGCGTTCTTCGACCACGGCGGCAACATCCAGCGCACCGCCGACACGCTGCGCGTGCACCGGGCCACGCTTTACCAACGGCTCAAACGGATCGAGCAGATCACCGGATGCAGCCTCGACGACGGCGACGACCGGCTCATGCTGCACCTTGGCCTCAAACTGCGCCTGCTCGCCTCCGCGTACGACGACCGGCTCGGCGGCTGACCGGCGCCGGCGCCCGCGACAAACGCGCAGCATCTCCCGCGCAAGACGCGACCGTTGTTGATTCCGGGCCCGCCGCGCCCGGCGATACGTTCGCTGGCATGGCAGAACCGAGCGATCCGACTCGTCACCTGGCCGACGAGCTGTGGGCACATCTCCAGCGCACCCAGCCGCACTTCGCGCTGCACGCCGGCGAACCGGTCACGCAGCTTCCCCGCGGCACGTACGAGGAAGCGAGCGAAGCCGCCGCGCTGGGCCGGCGGATTCTGGCCGGACTCGACCGGGCCCCGGAGTCCGATGTGGACACTTCCCTCGCCGCTGTCGTCCGTGCGCTGGCCACCCAGCTGGCCGGAGCCGACGAGGACTACTGGTGGAGCTTCCCGGTCGCGCCCTACCAGAGTTTCGGCTGGACCCTGTACGGCCAGCAGGTGTTCCGCCCGTTCGCCTTCACCGCCGGCGACGAGGCGAAGCGCTACCTGTCCCTCGTCAACGACTTCACGCACACGATCAAGGCCGCGCACGCCAAGCTCATCGGCCAAGCCGAACAGGGCATCGTGCTGCCGCGCCCCGCGTTGCCCGGCTTCCTGGCCGCTGTCCGCGCGCATCGGGCCGCCGCGGCCGAATTCTTGCGGCCTGCGGAGTCCCGCCTGGCCGGCCTCGATCCCGCGACGCGCACGATGCTGACCGACGGCGTCGACCGGCTTGTCGTCGACGACCTCTTGCCCGCCTTCGACGCCGTCCTCGCACACCTGGACGGACCGGGCGCGCAGAGCGCCGTCGACGGCATCGGCCTCGGCCAGTACCCGGGCGGGCACGAGGCTTACCGCCGGTTGGTGCGCCACTACGCCACCTACCCCATCGAGCCTGAAGAAGTCCACGAACTCGGTCTGAAGGCCGTCGCGGAACTCACCGAGCAGCTGGCCGAAATCCGCCGCGAAGTCGGCTTCGACGGCGACGAGACCGCCTACCGAGCCGTCCTCGAAGCCGACCCCCGTTTCCACGCCCCCTCCCCCGAACACGTCGCCGACACCTACCGCAGGCACATCGACGCGATCGAACCGCTGCTCGACCAGTGGTTCAGCGTCCGGCCGCGGGCCGCCTTCGGCGTTCAGCGGCTCGACCCGGAGCTGGAAGCGGGCATGACCTTCGGCTACTACGAGCAGCCGATCGCCGCGAATCCGGTCGGCCGCTACCGGTTCAACGGATCCGGCCTCGCCGGCCGCGCGCAGATCTCGGCCGCGGCGCTGATCTTCCACGAGCTCGTGCCCGGCCACCACTTCCACCTGGCCCGCCAGGCCGAGGACGCCACCCTGCACCCGCTCCAGGGGCAAGCCGCCGCGGAATCGCTCAGTGCCTACTGCGAAGGCTGGGCCGAGTACGCCGCCTCGCTCGGCTTCGAAATGGGCCTGTTCAGCGACCCGTGGGATCACTACGGCGCCTGCCTGCACCAACGGTTCGTGGCCCAGCGGCTGGTCGTGGACACCGGCCTCAACACACTCGGCTGGTCCGAGGACAAGGGCCGCGAATACCTGTCCTCGACGACCATGGAGTCGCCGGCCCAGGTGTCCACCGAAATCCTGCGGTACGGCACCGATCTGCCTGCCCAGTCCCTGTCCTACCGGCTGGGTTTCGAGAAGTTCTGGGAGCTGCGCCGCACCGCTGAACGCGCGCTCGGCAGCCGATTCGACGTGCGGGAGTTCCACGAAACCGTGCTGGGACAAGGCACTCTCCCGCTCACCGCCGTCGAGCTCAATGTGCGGGCTTACGCGAACCGCTGACCCGACCGTGCCAAGAACCCGACCCGAATCAGGAGGTCCCGTGCCTGCCTCGATGTTCATGTCCCCCGAACACGTCGCCCGGATGAACGAACTGCTCGCTGCTTCCGCCGAGGTCCGGGCCGCGTGCGCGGACCTGGACCGGGATTGCGAAATAGCCTACGAATTGAGCGACGGCCCGTCCGGCACCGTGCATTGGGTGCTGCGCTTCGACCGCGGCCTCGGCGCGCGCTTCTCCCTCGAACCGTCGCCGCGGGCCGACATCACGTACTTCGGCGACTGGGCGGACGTCATCCGGACCAGCCGGGCTGCGCACGCCGGCGAACCGGTCGAGGAGAACCTGAAGGAATCCGGTGACGCGTCCGTCCTCGAACGAGTCGCCCACGCCTACGCCACCGCCCGCCGGGTCGCCACGGTGCCGGTCGAATTCCCCGACGTGGGCCCGGCCGAGGCGCGATGAACGCACCTCGGCCGGAACTGACGTCGCGTTACCGGTCCGCGGTCCGCGCCCCGGTGAGGTCGCCGAGAGCGTGGAGCAGCACGTGCGCGAGGTTGTAGACCACCGCCCCGGGCGGTGCCTGCCGAGCCTGGTCCACGGTTCCCACGATGCTGGTCATCGGCTTGCCCGCGCTCTTCGCCGCTGCCGCGACCGCGTCCAGTGCGCGCCCGACGGCCGGTTCGGCGGCACCGCCGGGCAGACCGAGGGATACCGCCAAATCGGCTGGCCCGACCAGCACCGAATCGACTCCGGGGACCGCGAGAATCTCGCCCGCCGCCGCGCACGCTTCGGGCGTTTCCAGCATCGGCACGACGACAGTGGTTTCCGCCGCCGTCTCCAGATGCTCAGCACTGGTGCGGGCACCGAACCGGCCAGCTCGGCTGTAGGTCGCGAAACCCCGCTGCCCGAGCGGCGAGTAATGCGCGGCGGCGACCGCGGCGCGGGCCTGGTCCACGGTGTCGACGTGCGGCACGATCACGCCGTCCGCGCCCAGGTCGAGCACCCGCAGGACCAGCGCCGGTTCCGCCGCCCCCACCCGGACCAGCGCGCCCATGCCGTGTGCTTGCGCGGCGACGAGATGCTGCTGTAGGGGCACCAGGTCGGCCGGTCCGTGTTCGCAGTCGAGCACGACGAAATCCAGCCCGGCCACCCCGGCCATCTCGACCAGCGTCTCCGACGGCAGCCGCAGCAGCCCGCCGAGCAGCCGTTCCCCGGACCGCAGGCGTTGTTTGAGCGTGGTCACCGCGCCACCATTCCCGCCGACAGGTCGATGTCCGCCGCGCACAGGCCAGGCATCGCCAGCATCGCGAGCACCGCGGCGGCTACCTCGGACTCGGTAACCATCCGGCCCAGTGCGGCGCGGCCCGTGAACGCGCGTTCGGCTTCGGCGTAAGTGACGCCGGTGCGTTCCGCCTCCAACCGGAAGTTCCGTTCCATCCGCGGGCCCTCGACCGGCCCGGGCGACAGGGAGTTCACCGCCACCCCGTACGGCCCGACCTCGCCGGCGAGCGTGGCCGTCAAGCCAAGCACGGCCATTTTCGAAGCACAGTACGGCGTACGGCGCAGGAGCGGCCGTTTCCCGCTCACGGAAGCGATGTTGACAACGTCGCCCGCGCCACGCGCCGTCATCGCCGGCAGAAAAGCGCGGCACACCAAGTAAACCCCGCGGACATTGACGCCGAACACCTCGTCCCACTCCTGCGGTTCGACCTCGACGAGCGGCTTCACCGGCCCCGCGACCCCGGCGTTGTTGACCAGCACCGAGATCTCCTCGTCCGCGAGTTCCTCGGCGAGGGCGGTGACCGAACGCGGATCGGCGACGTCGCACACCGCTGCCCGGCCCGGTCCGGACAGCGCCGCGACCGTGGCATCGAGGGCGTCCCGCCGCCGCCCGGTCACGACAACCCGCGCGCCGGCCGCTGACAGCGCGCACGCGATCGCGCGCCCGAGCCCGTTCCCGCCGCCGGTGACGAGCGCGGTCCGTCCCGAAAGCGACGCGGTCACGCCGGGTTCCAGGAAAGCTCGCTCCGCCGGAACTCCGCCGCGCGCACATCGCCGGACCGCGCGTGGCCTTCGAACAACTCCACCCGCGCCGCGCGTCCGCAGACTTCGCCGAGCCGCACACTCGACTCGCTGCTCGTGACTTCCTGATAGGTCACCGTCTTCAAATACTTCCCAACCCACAACCCGCCGGTGTAGCGGGCGGCGCCGCGCGTGGGCAGGACGTGGTTGGTGCCGATCACCTTGTCGCCGTAGGACACGCAGGTGCCCGGGCCGAGGAAAAGCGCGCCGTAGTCCCGCATCTTCGTCAGCGCCTGACGCGGCTGCTCGGTAAGCACCTGGACGTGCTCGAACGCGTAGGAGTCCGCCAGCGCGAACGCCTCGTCGAGGTCGTCCACGACATGGATCTCGCCGTGGTCGCGCCAGGCCGGGGCGGCGAAGTCATGGGTCGGCATGCCCGGCAGCAGCGCCTCGACGTGCTCCAGCACCTCCCGCGCGACGTCCTCGGACGTGGTGATCAGCACAGCCGGGGAGTCCGGGCCGTGTTCGGCCTGGGACAGCAGGTCCACCGCGACGACGAACGGGTCGGCCGTGTGGTCGGCGACGATCAGCACCTCGGTCGGGCCGGCGAACAGGTCGATCCCGACCTCGCCGAACAGCTGCCGCTTCGCTTCGGCGACATAAGCGTTGCCCGGCCCGGCGATCAGGTCGACGCGCCCGACGGTTTCGGTCCCGACCGCCAGCGCGGCGACCGCCTGCACGCCGCCGAGGAGGTAGATCTCGTCGGCGCCAGCCAGATGCATGGCGGCGACGGTCGCCTCCGGCACCTCACCGCGGATCGGCGGCGTGCACGCGGCCACCCGCGGCACCCCGGCCACCTTCGCGGTCACGATCGTCATGTGCGCGGAGGCGGTCAGCGGGTAGCGGCCGCCGGGCACGTAAGCGCCCGCGGCGGCGACCGGAACGTGCTTCTGTCCCAAGTGGACACCCGGAAGCGTCTCGATTTCGAACTCCTGCAACGAGTCCCGCTGCCGCTGCGCGAAAGCGCGCACCTGGTCCTGGACGAACCGGATGTCGTCGAGCACCTGGCCGGGCACCCGGGCGACGATCTTCTCGATCTCCTCGGGCGAGAGCCGGAACGATTCGGGCGACCACGAGTCGAATTTCTCCGAGCACTCGCGGACCGCGGCGTCCCCGCGTTCGCGGATGTCGGCGATGATCGCGCGGACCCGGTCGCCGACGTCGGTGCGGTCGGCCGCGACCTGCTCGGCGGGGACAGCGGATTTCAGGGTCTTGCGCATTCAGGACTCCTTCGAGAATGGGGAAAGACTGCACAGCCACTCGGTCAAGGCCGAGACCGCGACGTCGGGTGCCTCGAGCGTCAGCAGGTGTCCGGCTTCGGGAAGCACGCGCAGCACGGAATATCGCGCCCGCGCGGCGATCGAACGGTGGAATTCGGGCGGGCACAAGCGATCCTGTGCCCCGGAGACGACGAGCACCGGACAGGACAGGCCCGCCACCGCGGCGTGCGCGTCCCGCCGGGTCGCCTGGGCGGCGAGCTGGGCGCGGAACACGCCGGGCCCGACCCGCCGCGCCATGGCGAGGAAACGCTGTTCCAGCACCGGATCCGGGCCGGAGAACATCGTCGGGAGGATTTCCTCCGCGACCACGTCGTCGAATTCCCCGGCGAGCGTGCGGCGGTCGAACGCGGCCCAGGCGGCGAGTTGCTCCGCGGTCGGCGCGCCGGCATTGGTCGAGACGGCACAGAATCCGGCGAGCCGCTCCGGCGCCCGGCGCGCGACCTCGAACCCGGCGATCGCACCGAGACTCAACCCGGCGAGCACGAACCGGCCCTCGACCGCGGCCAGGATCTGCTCGGCCATGCCGCCGATGTCCGGCGCGGAGATCTCCGCGTGGACCACTCGTCCGGGCAGCCGCGGCCAGACCTCGGCGTCGCACAGCATTCCGGGGACCAGCACCACCGGCAGGTCAGTCACCGGCCGGCCGCGCGAGGCAGCAGATGCCACGGCGCGAGGTAACCGTTGTGGTCCAGGCCGACGCCCGCGTCGGCAGCCGCCTTCACGACCTCGTCGTCCCAGTCGAGACGCACGCGGCCGTCTCCGCCGTTGACGACCAGCAGCGTCGCCCGCTCATCCGACACGTTGCGGACACTGCGCCACGCGCCGCGCGGCACGGAAACCATGTCCCACGGGCCGAGCCGCACGCTCGTCTCGTCGTGCCGGTTGAGCGTGACCTCCCATTCGCCGTCCTTGACCAGCAGCACCTGCGTTTCGTCGTGCCGGTGCAGCGGGATGCCTTCGCCGGGCTCGGCGCGCAGCCACGCGACGTTGTGCCCGTGCGGGTTGTAGATGGGCGGTTCCTGGTCGCGGTCTTCGGTCATGCCGAAGCCGATGACCGGGGCCAGTTCGGCGCGCCCGCCGGGCACGGCACCGCCCAGCAAGGCGTGCGCGGACCACTGCAGATCATCGGCCGTGGCCACGCGGCGGCGCAGCTTCGCCGCGTCGTAGGACGGCAGGGCGGCGATGTCGGCCGGAGCCATCGGCTGGACCAGTTCCGCGGCGTCGGGCGGTTCGTCGCCGGCGAGAGTGTCGATCAGCCGGTTGTCCGCGGTCAGGTGCAAGCCGTGCCTGCCCGCCTCCCGCAGCACCGACGGGCCCCAGATGATGCCTCCGGTGTCGTCGTGGCCCAGCACGGTGAACAGCCAGCCGTCGTCCGGGCCGATGTTGGTGAACCCGCGGAAGATCCACGTCGGGATCGAGGCGATGTCGCCCTCGCGCAGCACCAGTTCGCCTTCGTCGCCGTCCGCGCCCCAGCGGAGCAGGAACTCGCCGCGGAAGCACAGGAACACCTCCGCGGTGAAATGCAGGTGCAGGTTGTTGGTGATCCCGTGCGGCATCGCCGCCGCCCCGATGCTGAACCCGTGCGGCTCGCGCAGGTTCACCACCTGGTCCGCGTTCTGGGTCACCCCCGGGCCGATCATCGAGTAGTTCTCCTTGCGGTCCGACCCCGGCGTCCGGCAGTCGATGAACGCCTGGTCGCAGGACACGAAATCGGTCCGCCGGATCGTCCGGCGGGCCAGCTCGCCCGCCGTCACCGGCCCTTCGTCGGTACGCATGGCACCCCTCCGAAACCTGGTTGTTTATACGTATGCATACGACCATCGCCGCCGGATTCTGTCAAGACGCTCCAGCGTCAGGCCTTCGCGCGGGCGGTCCGGAATTTCCGCTAGGATCCGTATGCACGCCCGTTGCGCGGAAGAGGAGCGGATGTCGATCACGAGTCATGACGTGGCCCGGCTCGCCGGGGTCTCGCAGCCGACCGTTTCCCGGGCGCTGCGCGGGGACCACCGGGTTTCGGAGGCCACCCGCACCCGCGTGCGCGAGGCGGCGGACGCGCTCGGCTACGTGCCGAGCGAAGCCGGCCGGAGCCTGGCGACCCGGTCGACGCACTGCGTCGGGGTGGTCGTCACGGATCTGACCAACCCGTTCTACCCGCATCTGATCGGGCCGCTGCACGACACGCTCGAACAGCACGGCTACCGGATGATGCTCTTCGCCGAGCGCAGCGAGGCCGCGCTGGAGACCGAGCGGCTGCTCGACCGGTCGATCGACGGGGTGGTGCTCACCACCGCGGTGATCGGCTCCGGCCTTCCGGCCGAACTCACCCGGCGCGGGCTGCCGTTCGTCTTCCTCAACCGGGAGACCGGCGCCGGCAACGCCGACGCCGCGGTGGTGGACAACGAGGCGGGCGGGCGGCTGGTCGCCGAGGAACTGCTGCGGCTGGGCCACACCGACATCGCGCTGATCGGCGGCCCGGCGGAGACGACGACCGGACGCGACCGCGAGCTCGGCTTCCGGATCGGGCTGTCCGAGGCGGGCGTCGGCCTGCCGCGCCGCCGCGTCCGGCAAGGCCCGTTCGACCACGGCACCGGGTACGAGGGACTGCTCGACCTGATGGCGGAAAACCCCCGGCCCACCGCGGTGTTCTGCGGCAACGACGTCATCGCGATCGGCGCGATCAACGCGGCCCGGCGCCTCGGCATCGACATCCCGGGCGACCTCACCGTGATCGGGTTCGACGACCTGCCGATGGCCTCCTGGGAGACCTTCGATCTGACGACCGTCCGCCACGACTTGGACGGCATGGCCAAGGCCGCGGCGGGCCTGCTGGTCGACCGCCTCGCCGGAAACAGCGAAGCACCGCGGCGCACCGTGTTCGCCCCGTCGCTGGTGCCCCGGGGAACGCACGCGCAGCGGTGAACCCCGCGTCCGCCGCGGCGGACGCGGGGCCCCGGCAGGTCACCGGGCGTATTTGTCCGCCGAGAGGTCGCTGCGGTAGGTCTCCTTCATGAACACCGTGATCACCACGAGGGCGAGCACCGCCGCGGCGGCCAGGTACATCCACACCGCGTAGATCGTGCCGGACTCCGCCACCAGCAGCGTGGCGACGAACGGCGTGATGCCCATGAAGATCGAGAACGAGCAGTTGTAGGCGATCGAACTCGCACTGAACCGGGTCCGGGTCGCGAACATCTCCGCCGCGCACACGGTGACGATGCCGGTCAGGAAGAACTCCGGGACCAGGTAGATCAGCTGGCTCGCCACGGCGGCCCCGAACGTGCCCGCCTCGCCCACCTTGAACGCCAGCGGCACCAGCACGATGCAGCACACCGCCCCGGCGATGAGCATCGGCTTGCGCCCGATCCGGTCGGAGATCGCGCCGGCGAGCGGCAGCAGCGGGATCAGCACCGCGACCGAGATCATGTTCGACAGCCACGCCGCGGACTTCGGCAGGTGCAGCGTTTCGGACAGGTACTCCGGGTAGAAGGTGACCCAGGTGTAGGACAGGATCGCGAGCATGATCGACGCGCCGCAGAACACCAGGATCGGCCGCCACTGGGAACGCAGCGCCTCGCGCAGCGGCGCGGCGACGACGTTCGTGCCGTGTTCGGTGGCGGCGACGAATTCCGGGGTCTCGTCGAGCCGGCTGCGCAGCCAGACTCCGATCGCGCACAACGGAAGCACTGCCAGGAACGGGATCCGCCAGCCCCAGCTGTGCAATGCCGCGTCGCTGAACAAGGCGCTCATCAGCGCTGCCGTGCCGGCCCCGGCGAGAATGCCGAGGAAGCAGCTGTTCGACGCGAACGACGTGTAGAAACCGCGCCGGCGCGGCTCGGCCCACTCGACCACGAACGCGACCGCCCCGACGTACTCCCCTCCCGCGACCATGCCTTGCACCACCCGCAGCACGAGCAGGATCAGCGGAGCCGCCAGCCCGATCTGGCCGTACGTGGGAAGCACGCCGATCGCCGCCGTGGACACGCCCATGAACAGGACCGTCCACAACAGCACCCGCTTGCGCCCCAGCCGGTCTCCCCACCGGCCGAGGAGGGTGCCGCCGAGCGGGCGCACCAGGCAGGCGATCGCGATCACCGCGTACGCGCTCAGCACGCTGGCGGTGTGGTCGCTGGCCGGGAAGAAGGACGCGGCGAGCACCGGGGCCATGTAGCCGTAGAGCCCGTAGTCGAACTGCTCGACGAAGTTCCCGATGCTGCCGGCGAGGACGACCTTGCGGATCGCCTTCCGACGTCCGGTCGCCTCGGCCGTCGCGGCCGCGGTCGGCGTGACGGTGGACATGACACCTCCAGTGGCGTCTCACAACGGCTCAGCCGTCTGCATACGTATGGATGGCAACTTAAGTGGCCCGGGTCACCGGGTCAAGACCGCCGCTGCCGCGAATTTTGCCGAGGTCACGTGCGGAAGATCAGCCGCGGCCACGGTTCGACGGCTGCTCTTGCCCGGAGCAATGCATACGGATACAGTGCCCAGCGCACGTTGCCAGCCGAGAAAGGAACCCGCCATGCCGCTCGACCCGGTCGCCTACCAGCCCTACGCGGACCCGGACGATTTCATCCGCGAGGTCACCGACCGGATCTGGGTGCAGCGCGACATCTCCTACATCGTCGACAACTACGAACCCGACTCGATTGTGCACGGCGGCCTCGGCACCGTGACCGGGCGGGACGACGTGATCGAGGGCAGCCTGATGCGGATCGCGCAGGTGCCGCAGCACGTGGGCCAGGCCGAGGACGTCGTCTGGGAAGCCCGCGGCGACGACGCCTTCCTCAGCTCGCACCTCGTCTTCTCCGCCGACACGCACCTCGTGGCGGGCCGGCCGGTGCCGATCCGCAAGCGCACCATCGCGAACTGCCTGTACCGGCGGGGCCGCATGGTCGAGGAATGGGTCGTCCGCGACGACCTCGCGGACTGCCTGCAACTCGGCCTCGACCCGGCCGAGGTCGCGCGCGGGCTGCGGTTCCGCGGCTACGAGGGCTCGATGACGAAACCGGCGCCCGCCGACGTCCTGGCCGTCGGCGACAGCGGCCCGCGCGCGGACGATTACCGGCCCGAATGCGAAATGGTGCTGGAATTCGTCGAAGAGGTCTGGAACGCGCGGCGCCTGCACAAGGTCACCGACTTCATGCACCGGGACCTCTTCCTGCACACCGTCGGCGACCGCACGGTCCTCCGCCCGGACGGCTACCAGAAGGACCTGCTCGCGCAGATCGCGCCATTCCCGGACGCCCGCTTCGAGATCCGCGACGTGCAGGCCAACTACGCCGAGCGGTACGCGGGACTGCGCGTCGCCGTGCTCTGGGTCATGCGGGGCGAGTACCGCGGGGTCGCCGATTTCGGGCCGTTGACCGGCAAACCGGTCGACCTGCTCGGCGTTTCGCAGTTCCTCGTCCAGGACGGCCGGATCGTCCGCGAGGTCCGGGTCTTCGACCAGATCGCGCTGCGGGCGCAGATCAACGGCCACGAAAGCTCGTTCGCCGACACCAACATCTACTGAGCGCGGCGGGACGTCCGTCCGCTTAGGATCGGCCGATGGAGCAGGAGTCCCGCGACGGCGACCGGGTGACCCTGAACCAGCTCCGGGCGTTCGTCGCGGCCGAAAGCCAGGGCTCGTTCACCCGGGGCGCGGCCCAGCTCGAGGTGTCCCAGGCCTCGATGTCGGAGATGATCCGGCGGCTGGAGGAAGAACTCGACGCGGTGCTCTTCCATCGCGGCGCCCGGCGGCTGACGCTGACCGCGGCCGGCGAGGAACTGCTGCCGTTCGCGCGGCGTGCGGTCCACGCGGCCGACGAAGGGGTCCGCGCGGTGCAGTCGCTGGGCTCGCTCGGCGGCGGCACCGCCACCTTCGGCGTCCTGCGCAACGCGGACTACTACCTGCTCGGCAATCTCGCGCAGACCTTCCACCGCCGGTATCCGTCGGTCAAGGTCCGGCTGGTCGGGCAGAATTCCGCGGAGACCGCGGACGCGATCCGGGCGGGCGACATCGAAGCCGGGCTCATCGTGCTCCCGGTCGACGACGAGGGACTGGACATCACCCCGCTGATGCGGGACGAGGTGCTCTACGTGAGCGCCGACCCGGCCGCGGCCGCGGAACCCGTGAGCATCCGGCGTTTCGCGGCCGCGCGGCTGGTCCTCTACGACGCCCGCTACGGCTGGCGCGATCCCACCCGCCGCCAGCTCGCCGACCGGGCGCAGCTGGCCGGCGTGCGCATCGAACCGGTCTTCGAGATCGAGCACGTGGAAGCGGCCCTGAAACTGGTCGCCGACGGGGCGGGCGACACCATCGCCAGCACCGCGGTGGTCCGCAGCGCCGCCTTCCCGCCGGGCCTGCACACGGCTCCATTCGAGGAGCCGCTGTTCGACACGATCGCCATCGCCCGCAAACGCGGCCGTCCGCTGTCGCGCGCCACCCGGGAGTTGGCCCGGCTGGCCGAGGACGCGGTCAGCGACGCGCGCGGCCCGGCTGCCGCCCGGCCCAAGCAGACCCGAGGCTGACCCGGGTCCGGTGTGGACGGTTCCGCTTTTGTCCATAATGGACATTTTGTCCTGGCTGGCATAGGGCAACCCGATGGTTCGCCCAGGATCGCACCCTCTAGTCCGGGGGCCGGATCGCGCTTACCGTCTCGTGCCATGCAAATCACTCCCTCCGAGGCAGCCCAGCTCGGCCCGCTGACCTGGCTCAAGAAGCCCGCCGTGGACGGACCGCCCGCCCAGCGCGACCCGCGCGTCGTCGAACGCGTCAGCGAAATGCTGCGCGACATCGAACGCGGCGGTCTCACCGCGGTGCGGCGCTACTCCGAGGACCTCGACGGCTGGACCGGCGCGCTCGAACTCGGCCGCGACGAACTGCGCCGCTCCGGCGACCAGCTCCCCGCCGACCTGCGCGCGGCGCTCGAACTCGGCCACGAACGCACTCACCGCTTCGCGGCCGCCCAGCGCGAGCACCTGACGGACTTCGAACTCGAACTGGCCGACGGGGTCGTCTGCGGACAGCGCTACGTGCCGGTCAGCCGGGTCGGCGCGTACCTGCCCGCCGGCCGTTTTCCCTTGCTGGCCAGTGCGTTCATGACGGTCGGGGTCGCCAAGACGGCCGGCGTGCCGTCCGTTCTCGCGTGCACTCCCCCGTCGGGCGAGCACGGCGCGCACCCGGCGGTCCTGTACGGCGCCTACCTGTCCGGCGCGGACCGGGTCTTCGCGCTCGGCGGCGTCCAGGCGCTGGGCGCGATGGCGTTCGGACTGCTGGACGAGGCCCCGGTGGACATGCTCGTCGGCGCGGGAAACGCCTACGTGACCGAAGCGAAGCGGCAGCTGTTCGGCCGGGTCGGCATCGATCTGCTGGCCGGACCGTCCGAAGTGGCCGTGCTCGCGGACGAGACCGCCGACCCCGACTGGGTCGCCGCCGACCTCCTCGGGCAGGCCGAGCACGGCCCCAACTCGCCCGCCGCGCTCGTGACGACCTCCGAGGAACTCGGCCGCCAGGTCGTCGCCGCGATCGAACGCAGGCTGGCGACGCTGGCCACCCGCGAGGTCGCCGGCCCGGCGTGGCGCGACTTCGGGTCGGTCGTCGTCGCGCGCGACAGCGCCCAGGCCGCCGCGGTCAGCGACGTCTGGGGTCCCGAGCACCTGGAAATCCAGACCGCCGACGACGACTATTACCTCAAGACGCTCACCAACTACGGCTCGCTGTTCCTCGGCCGGTGGAGCACGGTCGCCTACTCCGACAAGGGAATCGCGGGCACCAACCACGTCCTGCCGACCGGCAAGACGTCCCGCTACAACGCCGGGCTGTCGGTGTCGCGGTTCCTCAAGCCGCTCACTTATCAGCGCGCCGCGAAGGAAGGCACCGCGGCGCTGGCGCCTGCCGTGGAACGGATCTCCGCGTTCGAGGGCCTGGCCGCGCACGAGGCCACCGCCACCGTCCGCATCGAACACCTCGGCAGGCATTCCGGTGCGTTCGACGGCACTCCCGCCGTCGAACGGACCTGAGCCCGCTTCCCGGGCCGGACCGCGTCCGCCGGTCCGGCCCGCCGCCCCCTGCCGCTCCCCGGCACCGAAAACCAGACAGAGGCTGAGGACATGTCCGCACCCGCCAACGGAAACCAAGCCGCGGCCGCACCGGAAAAACTGCGGCGAGAACTCAAAGTCACGGACGCGGCCGCGTTCTCCGTGGGTCTCATCGGCCCGGTCGGCGCGATGGCGCTGCTCGGCGTGGGAGCGGCCGGGCTGCTCGGCGAAGGGGCCACCTGGGCCTTCGTCTTCGCCATCCTCGGCGTTTCGCTCGTCGGCTACGGATTCGTGAAGCTGTCGCAGCACATCTCGCACACCGGATCCGTCTACGCGCTGGTCGGCCGCACGCTCGGCCCGCGCGCCGGGTTCGTCGCCGGCACCGCGCTGTTCACCGCGTACGCGACCATCGGCACCGGCTCGACCGCCGAAATCGCCTTGTTCTTCAACAAAGTCCTCAGCCAGCTGGGCCTGGCCAGTGCCGGGTCGGCCGAATGGATCTGGACCGCGCTGGTGGCGCTGGTCCTGGTCGTCGCGCTGTCGCTGAGCGAAATCCGGGTCATCACGCGGATCCTGCTGATCTGCGAACTGGCCGGGGCCGCACTGGTCGGCCTGCTCAGCATCGTGATCATCGCGCGGGTCGCGACGGGCCACGGCCCGCACGGGCAGACGTTCAGCTGGAATTTCCTGCACCTGCCCGCCGGAACCGGAGTGGGCACGATCGCCGGCGCCGCGGTGTTCGGATTCCTCGCGTTCGCCGGGTTCGAGGGCGCCGCGTCGCTCGGCGAGGAGACGATGAACCCCAAGCGGGAAATCCCCCGGGCGCTGAAGATCACCATCGCGGTGGTGGGCGTGTTCTTCCTGCTCGCCATCGCCGGGCAGGCGCTCGGTTACGGCACCGGGCCGGACGGGGTGAAGGCGTTCGCCGCGGCCGAAGACCCGTACGGCGATCTGGCTGGTCAGTATCTCGGCAGCGCGATGGGCGTCCTGCTGAACCTGGTCGCCAGCGTCAGCCTGTTCGCGATCACCCTCGGCACCGTCAACGGCGCCGCGCGGGTCGGCTACGCGCTGCTCCGCGACGCCGGAGTCCCCGGGCCGGTCGCGCGGCTGACCAAACGCGGGGCCCCGGTCGGCACGATCGTCGTGACCAGCGTCCTGATCCTCTGCTTCGCCGTCGGGCAGCGACTGGCCGGCACCGGGGTCCTGGACGCGACCTTCTACTGGCTCACCATCGGAACCATCGCCCTGCTGGTGGCTTACGCCATGGCCACTATCGGCGCTTTTCGCTTCCTTTTCCTCAGCGGGAAGCCGAAAGCGCCCCGCTGGCAGGCGGTCGTCCCGGTACTCGCGCTCGCCTTCATCGCCTACACCATTTTCAAGAACGTGGTGGGCGTGTCGGGCCCGTACCGGTTCTTCCCGTACATCATTCTCGGAGTCCTCGTCGTCGCGACCGTCGTCGTGGCCGCGGTGCCCGGCCTGGCCGAGCGGGTCCGGACGCAGATCGCCGAGCAGGGAGACAGCGAATGACCAGGATCGTCTGCGCGCAACTCGCCCCGCAGGTCGGCCGCCTCGCCGAGAACCACCGGCAGATCGTCCGCACGATCAGCGAAAACACGACCGCCGACATTCTCGTGCTGCCGGAACTGGCGACGAGCGGATACGTCTTCGAATCGCCCGCGGAGGCGCGGGAGTGCTCGATCCCGTCTGATGACCCGATGATCGCCGAGTGGGCGGCCGCGATCGAGGGCGACTCGGTCGTCGTGTGCGGATACGCCGAACGCGGCCCGGACGGTGCTCTTTACAACAGCGCGGTGCTGTTCGATGCCACCGGCGTCCTGGCCCGCTATCGCAAAACCCATTTGTGGGACCGGGAAAAGCTGTTCTTCACCCCCGGAAGCGAGCCGCCGCCCGTCACCACCACCCGCTTCGGCCGGATCGCGGTGATGGTCTGCTACGACCTCGAGTTTCCTGAGTACACTCGCCGGGCCGCTCTCGAGGGTGCCGATGTGATCGCAGTCCCGACCAACTGGCCCGAAGTCCCCCGCCCTGCGGGTGAGCGACCGCCGGAGGTAGTCATCGCCCAGGCCGCCGCGAGGGTCAACCGAGTCGCCATCGCGTGCTGCGACCGCTCCGGCCCCGAACGCGGCCAGCGGTGGACGGAGGGAACGGCAATCGTCGACCACAATGGCTGGGTCGCCGCCGTCGCGGGAGAGGACGGGCTGGCTTGCTGGGAGACCGAGCTTTCCGCGGGGCGGGACAAGAACATCAGTACCCGCAACCATCTATTCGGGGACCGGAGGACCGATTTGTACGGGCCGCCGCACTGATTTTCGGGGGCGGCGGGAGTTCTCCGGCGCGGGCGTCACGATCGCTTGAGTTTCTGGCAGCCTGGTCGCATGACCACCGCTGACGACCTCGCCGCGCCGCTGCAACTCCTCGTAGGCCGCGAGATCAGCGCGGTCTGCTTCGTCCGCGACTACGTCGAACTGCACTTCGACGGACCCGTCCTGCGGGCTCTCGCCAACCCGTTCGGTCTGTATGGCTGCCGCGCATGGCGCTTCCCGGAAGGACAATCGCCGGTCGTCATGCTTTCCTACATCGGCGCGGTGATCGACCACTGCGAACTGGTCCCCGATCGCTACCTCGCGGTGGACTCCGGCGAACACCGCTTCGCCATCCCGCTGGACGAAGACTCGCGCACCGGCCCCGAAGCCGCCCACCTCGTCGGCATCGACGAAAGCGGCTGGACGGACCAACGACAGCTATGGATTTGGTAGCTCGAACTCCGAAAATAGTTCAAGACCTATGCCGATCAGGCGTCGCCCAGAAAGCCGGGGCGGCCAACTCCAGCCAGCACGCGCGGCAAGCCGGAAATCGCACACGGCCCCCTGATCACGCGAAACCACCCCTATCCACGCCCCCTCCCGCGGCCGTGAACGCGATCCTAGACGGCGTTCACCGCCACCCTTTGGAGGGAAACGTGCACAGATACCGGTTACTAGGCAGCGCCTTGCTGGTCGCGGCGGCCTTGCTCGTCCCGACCTCGACCGCGTCCGCCGCGGCGGCTTGCAGTTGGCGGGCGACGGCGCTTCCCGTGCCGGGCCAGGGCGGGATGCCGACCGCGACCGATCACCAGGGCGGCTTCGCTGGCGTCGCCGACATCGGCGGGCGGCAGCGGCCAGTTGCCTGGAAGAACGGCGCGTACTCCGTCTTCACCGTGATGAACGACGTGCTCAGCTACGAGGTGGCCGACGAAAACCGCGCGGGCACGATCGTCGGCACTGCCCGGGTCAGTTTCCCGGGGGTCTCGGTGAGCACTGCGTTCCGCTCCCGGGGCGACGTGCTGGAGGAACTGCCGAAGCTGGGGAACAACACCAAGGCCGCGGCGCTCGGCATCAACGACGCGGGCGACATCACCGGCTACGTCTGGGGCGACAGCAGCGGCCTGACCACCGTGGTGCGCTGGCCCGCCGCGCAACCGGGCACCGTCACCGCGCTTCCCGGGCTGGCTCCGGACCGCACCCAGCCCCAGGCGGTCGACGAGGACGGCTCGGTCCTGCTGCTGCGCGACTCCGGTCTCGCGATCTGGCGGGCGGGCACGATCACCCCGCTCGGTACCCTGCCGGGCCTGCAGTTCCCCGACGGCACGGCGTTCTCCAACGGGCGCGTGGTCGGCAACGCCAGCTACAACAACAAGCCCGTCGGCGTCTATTGGGACCAGCAGGGCGCCGCGCACGTGCTGCCCGGCTCCAGCTACAACCTGTCCAACGGCAACCCGCAGCTCACCCTCAACCGGGACGGCCTGATCACCGGCCGGATCGACGAGGCGCACGGCGGCAACGACTCCAAGGGCACCGGCTATGGCGTGTGGCGGCAGGGCGCGTGGGTGTCGAACTTCGGCGACATCACGCGCGACCTCCCGTCCCGGATCGGCGACGACGGCACGGTGGCCGGGGCGCGCATGGACGCCGACGGGATCTACCACCCGTATGTCTGGCGCTGTTCCTGATCGACGTCCTCAGGCAGTGGTTCCGCAGCACACCGACGCCCGGTCGCCTTCCCCAGGCGGCCGGGGCCGGACGGCTCGCATAGCCCGGCCGCGAACGGGTACCCCTCCCGAGTACCGCGGTTTCCCGGCGACGGTCAGGAGGGCTCCATGCTGGCACTGCTCGGTCTGCTTCTGGTGATCTGGCTGGTGTGCATCGTGCTCGGGGTGGTGATCAAAGGCCTGTTCTGGCTCGTCGTCGTGGGCGCGGTCCTGTTCCTGGCGACCGCCGCGGTCGGCTTCGTGAAGCGGTCCGCGCTCGGCCGGGGCCGTTAACCCGTCCGCCGCCCGTTCAAACCTGGGCCCGGAGAGACGATCGCAACACCGTTCGGGGCGTCGGTCGGCTTAGGCTGAGGGCATGGCCGACACGACACCGCCGACTCCGCAGGAAGCGTTCGACCTGCTGATGGCAGGCAACCACCGCTTCGTCACCAGCGCCCCGGAGCACCCCAACCAGGACGCTGCCCGCCGCGCGGCGATCGCGCCGAACCAGCATCCGTTCGCGGTCCTGTTCGGGTGTTCCGATTCGCGCCTCGCCGCCGAGATCATCTTCGACCGCGGTCTCGGCGACCTGTTCGTCGTGCGCACCGCGGGCCAGGTGATCGGCGGGGAGGTGCTCGGCAGCATCGAGTACGGCGTCGACCTGCTGGACTGCCCGCTCGTCGTCGTGCTCGGCCACGATTCGTGCGGTGCCGTCGGCGCGGCCCGGGCCGCCCTCGAAGACGGGCTCGCGCCGGTCGGCTACGTCCGCGACGTCGTCGAGAAGGTGACGCCCAGCGTCCTCGCCGCGCGGGCCGCGGGCCGGGTCGAGCCGCACGAGATTCTGGCGGAGCACGTCAAGCACACCGTCGACCTGCTGCTGGACCGCTCCCGCGTGCTCGCCGACCGGGTCGCGGACGGCCGGGCCGCGGTCGTCGGCCTGCGTTACCGGCTGGCCGACGGCAGCGCCGAGGTCGTGGCCGCGCACGGCGTCGACGTCTCCGCCGCCAAAGCGGTGTCCTGACCCCGTGCGCTTCGGCCGCGGAACCGGAACAGCGTTCCGGGGCTACCGTGGCCGAAGCGCACGGTGAGGACACCAGGAGGCAGTGCATGCCCGGGCAACCCTTCGCAGGACTCCAGCTCGACGGCACACTGACCACCGACCCACCCGAAATCGCCTACGCCGCTGCCGACTTCGGCGGCATCGTCTCCCGTCCCCCGCTGGCCGTCGCCCGGGTCAGCTCGCCCCGAGATGTCAGCGAGGTCCTCCGCTTCGCCGCGGAGCACGGCCTTTCTGTCACGCCACGAGGACAAGGCCACACCGGCATGGGCCAGGCTCAGGCCGCTTCCGGCATCGTGCTCGACCTCAGCGGCCTCAGTACCGTGCACGACATCAGCGACGACCGCGTAGTCGTCGACGCCGGTACGACCTGGGCCGAACTCCTGGCGGCCACGCTCCAGCGCGGGTTGACTCCGCGCGTCCTCACCGACTACCTCCATCTCTCGGTCGGCGGGACGTTGTCCGTCGGCGGGATCGGCGGCACGAGCCACCGGTACGGGGTGCAGACCGACAACGTGCTGTCCCTCGACGTCGTCACCCGCGACGGGGCACTCCGGACCTGTTCCCCGACCGAAGCACCGGACCTCTTCGCAGCGGTGCTCGCCGGGTTCGGCCGAGGCGGGGTGATCGTGCGCGCGACCATTCCGCTCATTCCCGCGCCGGCACGGGTGCGGCGAGTCAAGATCTACTACCCGACTGCGGCCGAACTTCGCGCGCAGCAACGAAAACTCCTCCGCGAGCGCCGGTTCGACTTTCTCCAAGGACAGATCATCCCCGGCGACGCGGGCTGGCTCCATCTGCTCGACGTCGCCGCTTTCTCCACTCCGCCCGCCGAACCGGACGACGCCTTGCTCGACGGCCTCGGTTTCGACGCGGCTAGGGACAAAATCGAAGACCTCAGTTATGCGGAGTTCGCCACCCGGCTTGCCGAAACCGTCGTTTACCTCGAATCCACCGGCGAATGGCGTTCGCCGCATCCGTGGGCGAACCTGTTTCTGCCCGACCACGCCGTCGACACTTTCGTCGACGGGATCATGTCCGACCTCACGCACGCCGACCTGGGAGATTCCGGGCTGATCCTGACTTACCCCGTTCCCGCGGACGCGCTCGCCACGCCCCTCTTCCGAGTGCCGGACGCGCCGACGATCTTCCTCGTCGCGGCACTCCGCTACGCAAGGACCGCAGCGATCGCCGAGCAGATGGTGGAGAGCAATCGCCGCTGGTACGACGCGGCGGTGAAACTCGGCGGCACCAGTTATCCAGTCGGCGCAATTCCCTTCACGGAGAACGATTGGCGGAATCATCTCGGTGAAGCGGAGTAGCAGCAAGCCGGAAACCCGGACTCATCGGGCAATGAATCGGCCCGTTCCTCCGTCGCTCACGAGTCCCTGACACTCGCTCGGCACCCTCTCCCGCATGACTTTCCTTCGCATGGCCCTCGCCGCACTGGTGCTGGCCACGGTGACTATCGCGGCACCGCAAGCAAAAGCAGGAGCAGAAACCGGACAGGGCGTCGGCGTCGTCGAGTACAACCTCGGCGATCAGGCCTTCCACGATCCGACCGTGTCCGTGCCGATGGAGCTGGCCGCCGTCGTGCACTATCCGCGCGATCTCGGCGGACGGCCGCATCCGTTGATCGTGCAGGAGCACGGCAGCTGGTGGAGTTGCGTGGACCCGATCGCGAAGACCCCGGGAGGCGACTGGCCGTGTCCGCCGGGACAGCGGTCGCTGCCGAGTTTCCGCGGCTACGACTACCTCGGCGAGAAGCTGGCCGAGCGGGGCTTCATCGTGGTGTCGATCAGCGCCAACGCCATCAACGCGCATCTGCTCGGCGACGAGGGCTACTACTCGCGCGCGCATCTGGTCAACAAGCATCTGGAGCTGTGGCGCGACCTCGCCCGTGGCGAAGGACCGCTGGCCCGCACGCTCGGCCGGTTCCGCGGCCACGTCGACCTTTCCCGGGTCGGGACGATGGGGCATTCCCGCGGCGGAAAGGGCGTGATGTGGCAGGCCTCCGACAAGCACACGCCCGAATGGCCCGCCGGGGTCCGGATCCGCGCGGTCGTCCCGCTCGCGCCGGTCTATTTCAATTCCACCGAGGACGACAACAGCGACGTGCTGGTCACCCGGGTGCCGTTCAAGGTGGTCGTCGGCACCTGCGACGGCGCAGTCCGCACCGTGGGCCTGCAGTACGTCAAGGACGCCGAAGGACGCAACCCCGACATCAGTTCGGTGACGCTGACCGGGGCGAACCACAACTTCTTCAACACCGAATGGTCCCCCGGCAAGATCGGCGGCGAGGACGACGCGCCCGCGGACTGCGTCGGCAAACTGTCTCCGGGACAGCAGCGCGGCGACGCAGTCCGCGAAATCGTGTCGTTCTTCGCCAGCCGCCTGCGGTGATTGACGCGAAACCGGGTTACCGGGCGGTCAGAGCAGGCCCGGCTCGTCCGGCGTGACCTCGCAGGTGCGTTCGCGGCCCAGCGGCGCCGACACCGACGTGACCGTGCCGGTGCCGCAGCCGCGCCAGGCCACGGTGACGCCTTGCGGCTCGTCGCGGCTCGATCCGATCGGTCCCTCTGCGGCGGTTTCGGCGGGACCGACGTGATATGTGCGAATGTTTTGGCCAGTACCGTCGACCCTGGTGACTTCGTAGGCGAAGATCGCGACGCGCTGTCCGGCGGCCGGGAAATCCGGCGGCCACGGGTTGTCGAAGAGCCCGCCGCTCGGGGTGCCGAGGGTTTTCGCGGTGATCTGGTTCATCGTCAGTTCCTTTGAGAGTGGGCTTGAGTGTCGACGCGCAGCGCTTGCATCGCGGTGACCAGTTCGGCCACGTCGCGCGGGTCGGTCAGCGACCGGGTGGTGAGTTCCCGGATCCGCCGCAGCCGGTAGCGGACGGTGTTGGCGTGACAGTGCAAGATCTGCCCGGCGCGTTCGGAAGAGCCGCCGCCGGAGAAGTAGGCCTCGAGGGTCTCCAGGAGCAGATCTCGTTCGTCGGCGGGCAGATCCAGGACCGGGCCGAAGACCTGGTCGCCGAGCCGCCTGCCCTCGTCGGGGTCGTAGGCGACGAGGGCGGCCAGCGGACTGGGATCGAACGCGCGGACCTCGACGCGTTCGGGTGGTCCGCTGGCCAGTGCGGTCCGCGCCAGGTGCAGCGCGCGCGGAGTGTCGGCGAGCGACGTGTACAGCGGGCTGACCCCGGTGCGGGTCAGCGCCACCTCATTGAGCACCGTCAGCACCGCGCGGTATTGCTCGTCGCGCAACGAAACCAGCCCGGCTTGCCAGGCCGGAGTGAGCTGCCACGCCGACACGATGCCGAGCTGCCCGAGCCGCCGTTCGATGCCGACCAGGCTCTCCTCGGCCAGCCCGCGCGTCTCGGCCGCGACGACGGCGAGTTTGCCGTCGGGAGGCAGGCCGAGCAGGCGTCCGGCTTCCCACGGTCCGGCGCCGGAGAGACGCTGGCCGGTGAACAACGCCTCGGCCAACGCGGAGCGACGTCGTTGCTGGGCAACGAGAAGCTCCGCGCTCGCCGTCCGGTAAGCCTCGGTCACGTGCACCGCGTGCTCGTCGGTGACCTGCCAGAGCAGGCTGGCCGCGTCGATCAGCACGTCGGTGCTGCCGGTCTCGCGGGCGTGCCCGGCCAGCAGGTCCCACAGCATCGCGGTGCCGATCCGGTACACCTGCAGCACCTCCGGCAGCGGCGCGCCCTGGTGCGCGCGCCTGCTGCCGGTCTCCTGCGGTGCGCCCTGGTCCGGGTCCTCGATCCCGCCGAGCGCGTCGACCAGGAACCGCACGTTGACCGCGACCGAACGGTGCAGGTCCGCGCGCGGCACGATCTTCTCGTCGCGGTAGAGGTCGATCCGCTCGCACACCGTCGCGCAGATGTCCTCGATCAGCCGCGGCAGCCGCTGCCGGACCCACGCGACGAGCTCGCCGGCGGTCATCGGATCACGCCGCTGCCGCGTGGTCCCGGCACGTCACGGTGAGCACGCCGTTGTCGAGGCTGACGTCGATGACCGTGTTGTCGTGCGCTTCGCCGCCGAGCAGCGCGCGTCCGATCCGGGTCTCGACCTCGCGGGCGAGGAACCGGCGCAGCGGCCGGGCGCCGTACACCGGGTCGAAGCCCTGTTCCGCGATGAAACGCAGCGCCTTGTCGGACACCTCCAGGGTCATGTTCTGCTCGGCGAGCCGCTTGCGCAGTTCGCCCAGCATCAGTTCGACAACCCGTTCGATCTCCGGCAGCGTCAGCGGTTTGAACAGCACGATGTCATCGATGCGGTTGAGGAACTCGGGCCGGAAGTGGCCGCGCAGCGCCGTCATCACCTCGTCGCGCGCGGACTCGGTGATCTCGCCCTCGGCATTCACGCCGTCGAGCAGGAAATGCGCGCCAATGTTGGAGGTCATGATGATCACGGTGTTGCGGAAGTCGACCGTGCGGCCCTGCGAATCGGTCAGCCGTCCGTCATCGAGCACCTGCAGCAGCGCGTTGAACACGTCCGCGTGCGCCTTCTCGATCTCATCGAACAGCACCACCGAATACGGCTTGCGCCGCACGGCTTCGGTGAGCTGGCCGCCCTCGTCGTAGCCGACGTACCCGGGCGGCGCGCCGACGAGCCGCGAGACCGTGTGCCGTTCCTGGTACTCGCTCATGTCGATCCGGACGATGTTGTCCTCGGTGTCGAACAGGTCCGCGGCGAGCGCCTTCGCCAGTTCGGTCTTGCCGACCCCGGTCGGGCCCAGGAACAGGAATGAGCCGATCGGACGGCGCGGGTCCTTGATCCGCGACCGTGCCCGGATGATCGCGTCCGCGACCAGCTGCACCGCCTCGTCCTGCCCGATCACGCGCTCGTGCAGCAGTTCGTCCAGGCGCAGCAGCTTCTCCCGCTCGCCCTCCTGCAGCCGGCTGACCGGAATGCCGGTCCAGCGCGACACGACCGCCGCGATCTCCTCCTCCGTCACGACCTCGCGCAGCAACCGGGTGCCCGCCTGCCGCGTGGCGAGCAGTTCTTCCTCGCCCACCAGGCGACGCTCCAGCTCGGGAAGCTTGCCGTGGCGCAGTTCGGCGGCCTTGTTCAGGTCGTAGGCCCGCTCGGCCGCGTCGGCGTCCCGGCTGACCTGCTCGATCTCCTCCCGCAGCGCCTGCACCTTGTGCAGTGCGGAGCGTTCCGCCTCCCACTGCGTCCGCATCCCGCCCGCCTCGGCGCGCAGATCGACCAGTTCGCGACGCAGTTCTTCCAGCCGGGCGTGACTCGCCGCGTCGGTTTCCTTGGCGAGCGCGGCTTCCTCGATCTCGGTGCGAGTCAGCCGCCGGCTCAGCTCGTCCAGTTCGGCGGGCATCGAGTCGATTTCCGTGCGCAGCATCGCGCACGCCTCGTCCACCAGGTCGATCGCCTTGTCCGGCAGGAACCGGTCGGAGATGTAGCGATGGCTCAGCACGACGGCCGCGACCAGCGCGCTGTCCTGGATCTTCACGCCGTGGAACACTTCGAGCCGCTCCCGCAGCCCGCGCATGATCGAGATCGCGTCCTCGACCGACGGCTCGTCCACCAGCACCGGCTGGAACCGTCGTTCGAGCGCGGCGTCCTTCTCGATGTACTTGCGGTACTCGTCCGCCGTCGTCGCACCGATCAGGTGCAGTTCGCCGCGGGCGAGCATGGGTTTGAGCATGTTGCCCGCGTCCATCGCGCCTTCGGTGGCACCCGCGCCGACGACGGTGTGCAGTTCGTCGACGAACAACAGGATCCGGCCCTCGGCCGCGGTCACTTCGTTGAGCACCGCTTTCAGCCGCTCCTCGAACTCGCCCCGGTACTTCGCGCCCGCGACGAGCGCGCCGAGGTCGAGCGAGAAGACCGTCTTGCCTTTGAGGCCTTCCGGCACGTCGCCGCGGTCGATGCGCTGCGCGAGCCCTTCGACGATCGCGGTCTTGCCGACGCCCGGATCGCCGGTGAGCACCGGGTTGTTCTTCGTCTTGCGCGACAGGATCTGGATCACCCGGCGGATCTCCGCGTCGCGCCCGATGACCGGGTCCAGCTTGCCCGCCGCCGCGTCGGCGACGAGGTCGCGGCCGTACTTTTCCAAGGCCTCGTAAGCGGATTCCGGCGTCGCCGAGGTGACCCGCTGGTTGCCGCGCACCTTCCGCAGCACCTCCAGGAACTTGTCCCGGGTCAGGCCCGCGCCGCGCAACAGCCGTCCGGCCGCGCTCGAACTCCCCTCCTCCAGCAATGCCGCGACGAGGTGTTCGACGGACACGTAATCGTCCTTCAACCGCCCCGCTTCGCGATCGGCCGCGTCGAGCACGCGGGCTAGCCGGGCGGTCACGCGCGTTTCGCCGGGCGCGACGCCGGGGCCGCTCACCTTGGGACGGCGGCCGAGTTCCGCTTCCAGCTCTTGCCTGAGCCGCGCCGGGTCCGCGCCCGCCTCTTCGAGGAGCCGGGACGCGAGCCCGTCGGGCTGGTCGAGCAGCGCGAGCAACAGGTGTTCGCCGTCGACCTCCGGCTGGCCGTATTTCAGCGCGGCGGTCTGGGCGGCGTGCAGCGCTTCCTGGGATTTCTGGGTGAGCCGGTTGGGATCCATGGTCAGTCTCCGCTGCGTCGGGATCGGGTACGGAGGTCCGCTTCGAGGTCCGCGATGCGGTCGAGCAGGTCGGCGACCAGGCCGACCGCGGCGTAGTTCAGCGAGAACCCGGCGCGCAGCCGCTGGATCCGCGCCGCCGCGGACACCTGCGCGGCCGGGAACCACCATTCGCCGCGCGCGTCCTCGACCGGTTCCAGCAGGCCCAGCACGGTGAACCGGCGGACCAGCTCCGGATGCAGGCCGGTCGCGTGGGCGAACGTCGGCAGGTCCAGATGCGCCGCACCGGGGCTGCGGCGCACGAGCGCGTAAGTCATCCCGGCCTCCTCGGGTTGTCGTCAGTGGCCGCGGCCAGCTCCTCGTAGAGCTTCCGCTGCTCGTCGGTCAGGTGCTGAGGGACGACGATCTTGACCGCGGCGTACAGGTCGCCGGGGTTGCCGCGGTTGTTCGGGATGCCACGCCCGCGCAGGCGGAGCTTCCGTCCGCTGGACGTTCCCGCCGCGATCTTCAGTTTCGCTTCGCCGCCGCCGGGAAGGTCCATGGCGACGGTCGCGCCCAGCGCTGCTTCTGAAGGCAGCAAAGGAAGATCGACGGTCACGTCCCGGCCTTCTACCCGGTAGCGCTTGTCGTGCACCAGATGCACCACCAGGTACAGGTCGCCGCGCGGCGCGCCTTCGCCGCTGCCGTAGCCGCCTTGCCCGGCCAGCCGGATGCGTTTGCCGTCGGTCACTCCGGCCGGGATGTTGACGTCGACCGTGCGCGAACCCTCCGGGCCGTCGAGGGTGAACGACCGCCGTCCGCCGTGGAAGGCCTCGTCCAGGCGGATCTCGACGCCAGCTTCCTGGTCGGCGCCGGGGATCGGACCGCGCTGACGGCCTTGGAAGCCGCCGAACATGCCGCCGAAGAGGTCCTCGAAGTTGACTCCTTCGGCGCTCTGGAAACCGCTGCTCTGGAAGCCGCCTTGGAAACCGCCGCCTGCCTTGGCGCGCGCGTAGGTGTCCGGGTCCATGTCCGGGGGAACCTGGCGGAAGTCCTTGCCGAACGCGTCGTAACGCTTGCGTTTCTCCGGTTCGGAAAGCACGTCGTACGCCTCGGAGACGGCCTTGAATTTCTCCTCCGCGCCCGGGTCCTTGTTGACATCCGGGTGGTACTTGCGGGCGAGTTTGCGGTACGCCTTCTGGATTTCATCCTGGCTGGCTGTCCGGGAAACGCCGAGCAGTTCGT
Organism: Amycolatopsis sp. Poz14; assembly: GCF_006704225.1. Classification (NCBI taxonomy): domain Bacteria; kingdom Bacillati; phylum Actinomycetota; class Actinomycetes; order Pseudonocardiales; family Pseudonocardiaceae; genus Amycolatopsis; species Amycolatopsis sp. Poz14. The sequence continues at coordinate 3,184,264 of NZ_JACLHD010000001.1, read as the reverse complement.
AGAAGTCCTCGCTGTCGCTCATCAATCCGCCTTCGCGACCACGACCGCCGCGGGCCGCAACTGATTCTCGGCGCCGCCGTAGCCGGGGCGCACGACCTGGACCACCGTGCCCGGCTCGACGCCCACCGCCGGAACGACCGACACCGCCTCGTGCACCTGCGGGTCGAACGGTTCCCCCTGGTCGTCCGCGTGCCGCGGGAACCCGAGGTTGGACATCGCCAGGTCAGCCTGCGCCCGCACCGCTTGCACCCCGGCAACGATGGTCGCGGGGTCCGCCTCGGCGTGCCCGATGGCCAGGTCCAAGTTGTCCAGCACGGTCAGGAGTTCTTTGGCGGCCCGCTTGCGTTCCTGCTGCCGCACCTGCACGGTGTCCCGCACGGTGCGCTTGCGGAGGTTGTCCAGATCCGCCAGCGCCGTGCGCCAGTTGTTCTCCAACTCGGCGACTCTGGCCTGGAGTTCGGTGCTGCTTTCCGGTTCCGCAGCGTCTTGCTGCTGGTTCTCCATGGCGGTCAGGAGGTGGTGAATTCGGCGTCGACCACGTCGTCGCCGTCGTCTGGGGATTGCGCACCGGGCGCGTCGCCCGCGGTGGACGCGACCGCGGACAGCCCGTGGAACAACTGCTGGAGTTCCGAGGTCATCGACCGCAGCTTCGCCAGGCTCGGTTCGTCCTGCTTGAGGAGGTCCCGGGCGTCCACGGCAAGGTTCTCCGCGCGAGCCTTCTCGTTGACCGGCACCGCGTCGCCCAGCTCGGAGACACTTTTCTCCACCTGGTAAACGGCGCTGTCCAAGGTGTTTCGCGCGTCGACGATCTCGCGCAGCTTGGCGTCCTCGGCCCGGTGCGCCTCGGCGTCGGCGACCATGCGGTCGACGTCCGCGGAGTCCAAATTGGAGCTTTCGGAGATGGTGATGGTTTGTTCCCGGCCCGAATTGGTGTCCTTGGCCGAGACGTTGAGGATGCCGTTGGCGTCGATGTCGTAGGTGACCTCGATCTGCGGCACGCCGCGCGGGGCGGGCGGGATGTTCTCGAGCCGGAACCGGCCGAGCACCCGGTTGTCCGCCGCCTTCTCGCGTTCGCCCTGCAGCACCACGATGTCCACTGCGGACTGATTGTCCTCGGCGGTGGAGAAGGTTTCCTTGCGCCGGGCCGGGATCGTGGTGTTGCGGTCGATGACCTTGGTCATCACGCCGCCCATCGTCTCGATGCCCAGCGAAAGCGGGGTGACGTCCAGCAGCAGGACGTCCTTGGCCTCGCCCTTGATGATGGCCGCCTGGACCGCCGCGCCGAGGGCGACGACCTCGTCCGGATTGACCGTCATGTTCGGGTCTTTGCCGCCGGTCATGCGCCGCACCAGCGCCTGCACCGCCGGAATCCGCGTCGAACCGCCGACCAGGATGACCTCGTCGATGTCGTTCGCGGTGAGCTTCGCGTCGGCCAGCGCCCGCTCCACCGGCACCTTGCAGCGCTCGACGAGGTCGGAGGTGATCTGGTCGAAAGTGGAGCGCATCAACGTCGTGTTCAGATGCTTCGGACCCGAGGCGTCCGCGGTGATGAACGGCAGGTTGATCGTGGTCTGTGTGACCGACGACAGCTCCTCCTTCGCCTTGGACGCGGCCTCGAACAACCGTTGCAGCGCTTGCGGATCTGCCCGCAGGTCGATGCCGTTCTCCTGCTCGAACTGATCCGCGAGATGGTCGACGACCCGGCGGTCGAAGTCGTCGCCGCCGAGATGCGTGTCGCCCGCGGTCGAACGCACTTCCACGACGCCGTCGCCGATGTCCAGCACGCTGACGTCGAACGTGCCGCCGCCGAGGTCGAACACCAGCACCGTCTCGTGCTGCTTCTTGTCGAGCCCGTAAGCCAGCGCCGCCGCGGTCGGCTCGTTGATGATCCGCAACACCTCGAGCCCCGCGATCCGGCCCGCGTCCTTCGTCGCCTGCCGCTGCGCGTCGTTGAAATACGCCGGCACCGTGATGACCGCCTCGGTGACCTTCTCGCCCAGGAACTTCGACGCGTCGTCCACCAGCTTGCGCAACACGAGCGCCGAAACCTCCTCCGGCGCGTATTTCTTGCCGTGCACGTCGAACCGCACCGCGTCGTCCGGTCCCGGCACGACGTCGTAGGACACCGCGTCGATCTCACTGGCCACCTCGTCGAACCGGCGGCCGATGAACCGCTTCGCCGACGAGATCGTGCCCTTCGGATTCATGATCGCCTGCCGCCGCGCGAGCTGCCCGACCAGCCGCTCGCCCGAATCGGTGTACGCGACCACCGACGGGGTCGTCCGAGCCCCGTCCGCATTGGCGATCACCGCGGGCTGACCGCCCTCCAGCACCGCGATGACCGAGTTGGTCGTCCCCAGGTCGATGCCCACCGCTTTCGCCACGACGCCGTTCCTTTCCGGGATTTTCTTCTCCTGCCCGAATACCTCCGGACAGGGCGAGTCCGAGGTCTGGTGTACTGGAGAAGGAAAGGGGGCGTCAACACGGGATGATCTTCGCTGGCGCGTTTTCCAGGGGAATTGTCGTGCGATTGTGGGACGCGCCAAAGAAGATTGTTCCGCGACACAAAGGGTCGACCAGGGAAGCCGCGCTACCCGGCGGGGAGCTCCAGCCCCACGTCCCGCGCCAGCGTCCGAGCAGCCTGGTTGCGGGCCAGCGAGGGGTACTCGGCCAGCACCCGGCGCAGTTCTCCCGTGATGAAGCCGGTCCCAGCGGCCACGAATTCGTCGGCGGAGCAATGCACTACGGTATCCAGATAGGTCGGAGTGACCCGGAGGGAACCTCGATCGAAGTCGAAGACGATGAGTTCGGCGTTCTCCGTGAAGTCGATCGTCCAGGTTCCGCTTCCTGTCCGGGCGACGGCCATCACGTTACGCACGCAGAACATGGCGTCGAACAGCGGCACCCAGCCCCACGGAGGCCCGATCCCGATTCCGGCATGGGAGATCGAAAGCTGGCCGAGGAAGAAATACCACTGCAAATCGTGTTGGGAAATGGCAGCCAAGCCTTCAGCATGGGCATATTCTCGCCCAGCAGGCGTGTAGACGGGACTCGGCGAGAAAGAAATTTCCACAAGACACTCTCCTAGCGCCGACAAGGCAGCAAAGCGTGGGTCAACTGTGCGAGCAGGGCGCTGGCATCAGCGGCAACGACGACAGCCGTGTTCGCCCCGGGCGTCGCCTCACCAGTTTGGGTCTGCCCACGCCGCTCCCCGACGTCGACGGTGACCGACGCGTGGCAGAACCTGGCGATCGACGGGTCGAGCAGAATCGCGGCGGCCAAGGGGTCATGCAGGGGAAAAGCCGGTAACTTTCCCGGCATGGCAAGGAGCATCGCCGCCATCCGCCCCCACAGCCGGTCCTGATCGGCAGCGCGGCGTTCGAGCCATAGCCGGGTGACGGTGGCATTGCGGGTCACATCGAGAGGAACCAGCGTCAGGTCGAACCCAGCCGCCACGACCTGGGCCGCTGCCTCCGGATCGTGCCACACATTGCTTTCCGCGCAGTCGCTGATGTTGCCCGTCACCTCGAATGCGCCAGCCATCGACACCACGCGCCGGACCAGCCGGGGCAACTCGGGTTCAGCCTGGAGAGCGAGCGCGACATTGGTGAGCGGGCCGAGCGTCAGAAGATCGACCCGGCCGGGGCTCTCCCAGGCAAGACGCACTAGTTGCTCGGCGGCGGTTTCCTCCCGTACGGGCGTCCGCTTCGGCGAACCCGCCGCCTTGCCCAGCAGATCTTCGGGGTGGGCGAGATGCAGAGGACGGGCGAGCGGATCAGAAGCTCCTACCGCGACCGCTGTCGAGTGATCCCCCGCGAGCTCGAGCGCTCGCAAGCCGTTGTCGGCCGCGGCCGCCGCGGACACGTTGCCGTGCACTGAACCCACGCCGACGATCTCCACCCCGGGCGTACGGGCCAGGAGAACGAGAGCAAGCGCGTCGTCGACACCGCCGTCCTGGTCGACAATGACGGTGGTCGTGGTCGCCATAAGACATCTTCTCCGGAGACTGGCGAACAGCGCAAACTTCGCCGTCAACCGAACCGGAGAACAACACGTCAAACGCGGCCACTGCAAGCCTCGGCAGTGACCGCGTTCGGCGGAGAAATCAGATACCCATGCTCGCACCAAGGCTGTCCAGCGCCTTGGTGACCATGCCCTGGGCGGTCGCGTTCAGGTTGGAGTTGGTGCCGTTCACGACCCAGTCCGAACCGGAGAAGATCACCACGGTCACGCCGTTGTCGACGCCGCCGTCAGTGCCGCTGCTGTTCATTCCCAGCAGCGAAGCCGCCTTCACCGACGCCTCGCCCAATTCGCGCGAGTCGTTGTCCGAAGTGTCCTGGTCGTTGGCGGTCTGCGTGTCGCCGAAGATCGCGCCGATCACCTTGCTCTTGTAGAACATCAGCGCGAACTGACGGCCCTTGATGCCGTGTTCCTTGTAGAAGAAATGCGGGCAGGGGCTCTTCTTGTCGTAGCAGTCGTCGCCGAGGACGTAGAACGGCACGTGGTGCGCGCCGAGCGACTTTCCGTTGCTGTCCTTGAAAGTCGTCGTGCCCTGATGGTCGGGATCGGGGTCGGGGTCGCTGCCGTCGGTGTCGACGGCCAGTCCGGAACCGTAGGCGTAGACGCCCTTCGCCACCTGGTAGACGTTGACGTTCTTGGCCCGCGTCATGGTGTTGATGTGCGGTTTGGAGTTGACCTTGTTCGCGTCCGTGCTGTTCTTCTTGACACCGGCCAGCACCTGCGCGGCCGTATAGGACTTGGCGGTGGCGTCGGCGGTTTCCGCGTGCGCGGAGTTGACCGCGAGCGGCACGGCGAGCGCCAGGGCGGCGCCGACCACAGCGAAACGCCTACGGGAGGATGACATGACCGGGCGACCTCCAGCCTTCATTAGGAAAACTTCCTAACATAGTGAACCACCCGTGACCGGCCCGTGTCACGAGGTGATTCCCAGAAAGTCCGCGGCGGCCGCCTGGTGCTGGGAATCCACGCCGGACAGGTGCCGCTGACCGGAACTCGGCCGCCCAGCCGAGCCCAACGGACCGGACCGCACGTGAGGGGAACCCTGAGGGAATCTGATTCCCGCAGGGCTCCCCTCACGACCGACAGCGGGCCTAGGACGCGCAGTAGGCCTTCAGCGCCGCGTTGCCGAGCGTGGTCTGCCCCCGGGTCGCGGCTCCGGCCAGATGGTTCTCATTGGCCGCCACCAGCACCTGCTTGCTGCCGTCGTCGCTGGTCAGCCACGTGTTGAAGTAGCCGAGCACCCCGCCGCTGTGATTCCACGCCATTCCGCAGGCCGTCGGCGAAAGGCCGATCCCCAGCCCGTACTGGTTGCCCGCGTTGTCGATCGGCACCGTCGTCTTCAGCTCGGCCTGCTGTTGCGGCGGCAGGAGCTTTCCGCTCAACAGCGCGCGTTCGAACGTCGCCAGATCGTCCTCTGTGGACACAATGGCGCCCGCGGTCCCGAAGGCCTGCACATTCGACACGGTGAAGTCGTTGTAGAACACGCCGAACGAGATGTAGTAGCCGTTCAGGTAATTGCCGCTCAACCCCGGGTCGGCGGTCGGGAACGAGGTGTTGCTCAATCCGAGCGGCTCGAAAATGCGCCGCTGCATCTCGACGGCCGGTTCGTTTCCGGTCACCGCCTTGATCACCATGCCGGCGAGGATGTAGTTGGTGTTCGAGTAGTGGAACGACGTGCCCAGCGACGGATGCGACGTCGCGATGTCCACCAGCGTCTGCGGCGGCCACGCCTGGCGCGGGTTGGTATTCGCGACGTAGGAGTTGATGAACCGCGAGTCGCCCGTGTAGTCCGGCAATCCGGAGGTCTGGTGCAGCACCTGCCGGACGGTGATCTTCGTGCCGTCGTTCCCGTTGGCGTTCACCGCGCCGGGCAGCCAGCGGGCGATGGTGTCGTCGAGGGAGAGCTTGCCTTCGGCTTCCAGTTGCAGCAGCACCGCGGCGGTGAACGCCTTGGTGTCGCTGCCGATCCGGAACCGCGCTTTCGGGTCCGCCGGGGTCTTGGTGGTGAGGTTTCCGTATCCGGCGTGGATGTACTGCGTGCTTTCGCCGTTGCGGACCAGCCCGATCACCCCAGGGTATCCCGCGCTGACGCCGGCCTGGGCGCCCGCTTGGAGGATGTCGGCGGGAGTTTCCGCCGAAGCCGGGCTGGCCAGGCCGATCAAGGCGGCCGCGACCGCCACGGCACCGAAAGCTTTGCGTCTCATCGCACTCCTCAAGTTCGACAGCCGCCGGGTTTCCGGCGAGAGGCGTGCGCACCGTATTCGCTCTCGATCAAACCTCGATGAATCCTCAGAGCTTGGCCGCGTCCACGATCGCCTGCGCGAACGGCCGCGGCGCCTCCTGCGGCACGTTGTGCCCGATGCCGTCGAGGATCCGGTGCTCGTATTTTCCGGTGAACTTGGCGCGGTAGCCCTTGCCGTCCTTGGCCGCGCCGTCGAAGTCGCTGGCCAGGGTGATCGCCGGGACGCCGATGGTCGCGCCCGCGGCGAGTTTCTGTTCGTCCGCGTCGTATCGCGGTTCGCCGGGGGCGAGGCTGAGCCGCCAGCGGTAGTTGTGGATGACGATCGCGACGTGGTCCGGGTTGTCGAACGCCGCGGCGCTGCGGTTGTACGTCGCGTCGTCAAAATGCCAGGTCGGCGAAGCCGTCTTCCAGATCAGCTTGTTGAAATCGTGCCGGTTCGCCGCGTAGCCCGCGCGGCCGCGCTCGGTCGCGAAGTAATACTGGTACCACCAGCCCAGTTCGGCGGCCGGGGGCAGCGGCTGCAGGTTCGCCTTGAGGTTGGCGACGATGTACCCGCTGACCGGGACGACGGCCTGGCACCGCTCGGGCCGCAGCGCGGCGATCACCGCGGCGGTCCGGGAACCCCAGTCGTATCCGCCGAGGATCGCTTTGTCGATTTTCAACGTGTCCATCAGCGCGACGACGTCGAGCGCGATGGCCGTCTGCTGCCCGTTGCGGACCGTGTCCGCGGACTTGAACACCGTCGGGCCGAACCCGCGCAGGAACGGGACGATCACCCGGAACCCTTGTGCGGCAAGCAACGGCGCGACGTCGGCGTAGCTGTACGGGTCATACGGCCAGCCGTGCAGCAGGATCACCGGTTTGCCGCCCGCCGGGCCGAATTCGGCGTACGCCATGCTCACGACTCCGGCGTCGGCGTGCTTGATCGTGCCCAGCGAGGTGTGCTCGCCCGAACCCGCCCGCAGGTCGGGAGCCACGGGCTGCGAAGCGGCGGGCGACGAGCAGGCGGCGAGCGAGGTCGCTGCCACACCGGCCGCGAACATCTGGGTGAATCGTCTCCTGCTGATCATCTGAACTCCTGTGCGCAAGACCGTGGGACGGTCTCGACGCTAGGGAGCCCGGCCGCCCGGCCGCGCCCGTCGGATGACGCAACCGGCGTAAGTCAGTCGCCGAGCGCCCGCACCGCGTCGGCCAGTTCGGCGCGGGAGCTCACGCCGAGCTTCGGGAAGATCCGGTGCAGGTGGGTCCCGACGGTCCGGTGCGAAAGATAGAGCCGCTGCCCGATCTCCCGGTTCGTCAGCCCCTCGGCGGCCAGCTGCGCGATGCTCAGCTCGTGCGGCGTCAGCTTGTCGCGCGCGTCCGGGCTGCGGTTCGGACTCGACTCCCCCGCGCTGCGCAACTCGCGCCGCGCCCGCTCGGCCCACGCCGCCAGACCGAGCGCGTCGAAAGTCTCCCGTGCGGTACGCAGGTGCGCCCGCGATTCGACGACCCGGCGCTGCCGCCGCAACCACTCGCCGAACGCCAGGTGGACCCGTCCGCGTTCGGCAGGCCATCCGCTCAAGTCCGCCTGCAAAGCCGCCGTGAACAGGTCTTCGGCGGTTTCCTTCGGAGCGAGCACGGCCCGCGCGTACCGCAGGCCGATGTGCAGCGCCGGTGCCTCGGACGCGGCTCCCAACGGCTCCAGCTCGGCCAGGATTTCCCGCATCGCATCGGTTTGCCCGGCCCGGACGGCGGCTTCGGTCAGCTCCGCGACGCAGTACGCGCGGAGAGCCAGCTGATACGCCGGATCCGCGGGGTCGAGCAACCGGCGCAAGTCGGCGAACGCGTCCTCGTACCGGCCTTCGCTCAACGCCACGAGCCCGCGCGCGAGCTGGACCGTGGCAAGCACCGGACGCGCTCCGGCGGCGAGCCCAGCGCGTTCGGCCTCGTCGGCGAGGGCGTTGGCCTGCTTGTGGTCCCCGCGAAGCGCGGCAATCTCGGCCTGGACCGCCAGCGCCAGCCCACCCATGAACGGCTGCCCGGTCTCCTGCGCGAGCCGGACCGCCTCGGCGGCAGACGGTGCCGCGCCAGCCAGGTCGCCGAGCCGGACCCGGCTCCACGCCTGGACGGCCAACGCGCGCGGCAACAACCCGAGCCTGCCTTGCGCGCGCAGGCCCGGCACCGCGGCCGTCGAGAAGCGGGCGGCGAGGTCGAAGGCGCCTACCTGCAAGGCCGCGCTGCCCAGGTAGCGGTCGGTTTCCGGATCGGCCCCGGTCGCGCCCGCGAGTACCCGAAGCTGCGCCAGGACCGCGGTGCCACGCTCGAACGGCGCGACGTACGCGGCGACCGCGATCAGGCGCGGGTCGTCGTCCGGTAGCGGCAGCTCGGCAGCGACGTCCAGTAGCGTCTGACGGGCTGTCGCGCCGGGTTCAGCCCAGAAACACCGCATCGCCGCGCCCCACAGGATCCGCATCGCGGCGTCGTCCTGTCCGTCGGCGGCGACGGATTCGGCGAGCGCCGCCAACTCCCCGATCCGGGCGGGATCCTCGCGGACGCCGTCCTCGAAACCGCTGAGCAACTGGCTCGCGGTGGCCTTCCGGCGCGCGGAAAGCGATCCGTTCCGGGCCTCGCGCACCAGCCGTTCAGCGGTCTCGCGGCGACCGGATTCGACGGCCAGCTCGGCGGCCCGCAGCAACCGATCCGCCCGGGCGTCCGGGTTTTCGCTGAGCTGCGCCGCCTGCTCGAGTGCCGCGATCGCCGCCGCGGCCCCGCCTCGCCGCCGCGCTCGGTCGGCTGCCGATTCCAAGGCCGCGGCCACGGTTTCGTCCGGACCGGCGGCAGACCGGGCTTGGTGCCAGGCCCGCCGATCCGGCTGTTCGCGCACCGTCTCGGCCAGCGCGAGCTGCGCCCGCCGACGCTCGCTGAGCGTCGCCGCCGCGGGAATGGCCGACCGCATCAGCGGATGCCGGAAGGTCAGGCACCCGACCGCGAACTCGACCAGCCGGGCGTCGACAGCGGGGCTCAGCACCTCGGGTTCCACCGGCGCGCCGAGCAGAACTCCCGTCGCGGCTAGGGTTTCCGCGATCGAACCGGTCTCGTTGAGCGCCGCGACCAGCAGGGCGGCGCGGGTGGCTTCCGGCAGCGTCGCGACCCGGGAGGCGAACGTCCGCTCGAGCCGTTCGGTCAGCGGCAGGACCGGATCGAGCACGTCGAGGTCGGCGACCGCGGCCGGAAGCTCGGTGAGCGCGAGCGGATGACCCGCGGATTCGGCGAGCAGCCGGGTACGGACCATCGGGTCGAGCCTCGGCGCGACCGAGTCCAGCAGCTCCGCGGCGGCGTCGTCGGAAAGCCGGTCGAGCGGCATCAGGCAGAGCCCGGCGTCCACCAGCGGACCGGATCCGTCGCGGAGCGTCGCGAGCAGGGCGACCGGTTCGGTCTCGATCCGCCGGGCGACGAACGCCAGGACGTCCGCGCTGGCGCGATCGAGCCAATGGACGTCCTCGGCGACGACCAGCACCGGCTTCGCGGCGGCGGTGTCGGCCAGCAGCGTCAGCGCGGCGAGCCCGACCAGATACGCGCTGGGTTCCGGTCCGTCCGCGAGCCCGAGCGCGGTCTCCAGCGCCGTCCGCTGCGGCGCGGGCAGCCCGGCCACACCTGCGCGAATGGGGTGCAGGAGCTGGTGCAGCCCGGCGTACGCGAGGTCCTGTTCGGCCTCGGCGCCGGTCGTCCGCAGCACCCGCATGCCCGCGACCGACGCGGCCGCGGCCGCCGCGCCGACGAGCGCGGACTTCCCGATGCCGGCCTCGCCCCGGACGAGGACGCCGACGCGCCCTTCCGGGCCGTCCACCAGCTCGGTCAGCTCCTTGAGCTCGGCGTCCCGTCCGCGCAGCGTCATGATCCCTGACGATACCGGGCGACGACGTACGTCAACGGCGTCGTCCGACGGGCGCGAAGGGTACGGCGGCCGCCTTAGTTTCAGGCGAAAGCGACCCTCCACAAAGGAAAGCGATGAGACGCACCCGAACACTTCTCTCGGCGTTGCCGCTCGCGGCGCTGCTGGTGACCACCGTCACCCAGCTCGCGCCCAGCGCCGCGGCGGCCGAAACCACCGCCTGCGCCACCGTCCCGGTCACCGCGCCCAGCGGCGCGAAGATCGAATCCGTGCAGGCCGAAGCCAAGCCCGGCTACTGCGAAATCACCGTCACGCTCACCCATCCCGGGGCCAATGACCACGTCAAGGTCGGGGTGGCCCTGCCGCAGACCGGCTGGACCGGACGGCTCCAGGCGGTCGGCGGAAGCGCGTACGCCGCCGGGGACTTCGGCGCACCGCTGGCCCAGGCCGCCAAGGACGGCTACGCGGGCGTGACCACCGACGCCGGCGTCCTGTCCGGGCTCGACACCTCGTGGGCGCTGACCGCGCCCGGCAAGGTCGACCAGCCGCTGCTGACGAACTTCGCCACCCGCTCGGTGCACGAGGCCGCGCTGATCGGCAAGGACGTCACGCAGCGGTTCTACCACCGGCCGGTGACCTACTCGTACTGGAACGGCTGCTCGACCGGCGGCCGCCAGGGCTACTCCGAGGCGCAGAACTACCCCGGCGACTTCGACGGCATCCTGGCGAACGCGCCCGCGGTCCACTGGACGCAGTTCGCGGTCGCGACGCTCTGGCCGCAGATCGTGATGAACCAGGAGCACGACTTCCCGAGCGCGTGCGTCTTCACCGCGTTCCGGCAGGCCGCGGTCCAGGCGTGCGACGCGAACGACGGCGTCAAGAACGGCATTGTCGACCGGCCGGACGAGTGCAGCTACGACCCGCGCTCCCTGATCGGCACGAAGGTCCTCTGCGACGGCAAGGAAATCACCGTCACGGCCAAGGACGCCGACGTCATGCGGAAGATCTGGGCCGGGCCGACCGACGAGCGCGAGCGGAAGCTGTGGGACGGCCTCCCGAAGGGCGCGGACTTCACCTGGCTGGCCGGAACCGGCGACAGCCCGTACGCCACCGGGTTCCCGGTCGCGGTCAAGTGGGTGCAGTCGTTCGTGGAGAAGCAGGCCGACTTCGACGTCTCGAAGCTCAGCTACGCCCAGTTCGCGCAGGTGTTCCGCCAGTCGGTGCGGGAGTACGACGACGTCATCGGCACCGCCGACCCGGACCTGTCGGCCTTCCGCCGGACCGGCGGCAAGCTGCTGACCTTCGTCGGCACGGACGACCAGCTCATCCCGCCCGGCGGCACCCTGCGCTACCGCGCCGAGGTCGAACGGGCGATGGGCGGCGCCCACCGGGTGAACGACTTCTACCGGCTGTTCCTGGCCCCCGGCGTCGAACACTGCGGTGGCGGTACGGGCGCGACGCCGACCAACCCGCTCGGCGCGCTGGTCGACTGGGTCGAGCACGGCAAGGCCCCGGCCACCCTGGCGGCCGCGACCGCGGACGGGAAGCAGACCCGCGACCTGTGCGCGTACCCGCGGGTCTCGCGGTACAAGGGCTACGGCGACCCCGCCGTCGCGTCCAGCTACCGCTGCCGCTGACCTGTGCCGTGCGTGCCGACCCCAGCGGCACGCACGGCACTTCCCTCATGACGTACAGCGATCCGGTCGTCCGACCGACGCGAAGATGATCAACGGCTGCCTAGTTTTCGTTCCATGGCTCATTTTCTTCGCACCGCGATCCTCGGTTCAGCCGCTTTGCTGGCGACCGCGTGCTCCGCTTCCGCCGTTCCCGCGCCTCCGGTGGCCTCCGCCCCTCCGCCCGCCGCGGCCTCGGGGTGGCCGCCCGCCCCCGTCGTGCCGCTGCCGTCCCAGCCGCCGCCCGCGCTCACCGTCGACGCGCCGCTGCCCGAACAGCTCGCGAAAGGCCTGGTCGTCCTGCGCTACCGGGCGGACAACCTGCGCATCGTCCCGGTCTACGGCTCGGCCGCGCTCGACGTCTCGCCGCGCATCGGCCACATCCACGTGACGGTCGACGACGCGCCCTGGCACTGGGCCGACGGCAGCGGCGAACCGCTGATCATCCAGGCGCTGCCGCCCGGCCCGCACAAGGTGTGGATCGGGCTGGCCGACCCGACGCACCACGTCCTGGACAGCAAAACCGTCAGTTTCGTCGTGCCGGTGGGCGGCCACCACTGAGCGGACCGGCAGAATCGGGCGCATGCTACCAGCCGAGCGTTCCCGATGACCGATCTCGCCGACGGCAGGCTCAAGCTGCGCCATCTGCGCTACGTCGTGGCGATCGCCGAACAGGGCTCGCTGGTCGCCGCGGGCGAACGGCTGCACATCACGCAGCCGGTGCTGACCCGCGGGCTGCGCGAACTCGAGTCGATCCTCAAGGTCGAGCTGTTCGAACGCAGCCCGCGCGGGATGACGGCGACGCTGTTCGGCGAGGTCTTCGTCGACCACGCCCGGGCAGTGCTCGCCGAACTCCGCCAAGCCGGGCGGCATCTCGAAGAACTCGTTGACGGCCACGCCGGCACCGTCACGATCGGCACCTTCCTCGCCGGGGCGAGCGTGCTGCTGCCCCGCGCGGTCGCGCGAGTGAAAGCCGTCGCCCCCGACCTGACCGTCATCATCCGGCACGGCGGCCCGGAAGCGCTGTACGAGGCGCTGCTCGCGGGCGACGTCGACCTGGTCGTCGGCACGCTCGAACCGGCGAACAACGACCGGTTGCGCCAGCACCACCTCTACTACGAGCCCGCTCGCGTGGTGGCGCGCAGCCAGCATCCGGCGCACCGGCGGCCGGGGCTCACGCTCGCCGATCTGGTCGGCGAACTCTGGTCGATGCCGCCCGCCGACAACCCGCAGCGACGGCAATTCGAGGAACAGCTCCTGAGCCGCGGCCTCTCCACCCCGGCCAACCGCATCGAATGCGGTTCGTTCCTCGCCGTGCGCGCCATCGCGCTGGAGACCGACACCCTGGTCGTGATGCCGCAGCTCGTCGCCGACACCGAACCGGAGCTGTCCGCGCTGCCGATCGACCTCGGCATCGTGGAATCGGTCGGCGTCACGCTGCCCGCGGGCAGGCAGCTCACGCCGACGATGCTGCTCATGATGCGAAAACTGGACGAGGTCGCGGCCGAGATCCGGGCGGCCATCAGCGGCTATACCCAACCGACATAGCCGAGCGCCAACGCGGCATTGGACGGGCATGACCACGGCTCCTAGCGTGTGAGTCATGGAAATGAATTCCTCCTGCTGCACCCCTCCCGGATCCGGTTCCGGGTCCGGTTCCGCTTCCGCGACGATTTCGCGCCCGGTTCCGACAGTCGGCGGAAGTTTCCGGCTGATCGACGATTCCGGCACCGCAGTCACCGAACGTTCCTATTTCGGAAAATACCTCCTCGTCTTTTTCGGCTTCACGCATTGCCAGACCGTGTGCCCGCCCGCGCTGGCCCGGATCGACCAGGCGCTCGACCACCTCGGCGATCACGCAGATCGAGTGCAGGCCCTTTATGTCACGGTCGATCCGGAACGCGACACCCCGGAGGTCATGCGCGATTTCCTGGCGGCCAATCATCCGCGGATCACCGGACTGACCGGACCCGCCGCCGAAATCGAGTCGGCGAAGAAGGCCTACCACGTGCACTCCCGGCGCGTCGACGACCCCGACGGGTACCGGACGCCGCACAGCGCGTTCACCTACCTCATGGGCCCCGAGGGCGAATACCTCGCCCACTTCGTGCATCCGGTGGACAGCAACGACATCGCCGCCGCACTTAAGTCCTGTTTGGCGGATCGGTGACGCCGGCCGCCCCGGACATCTCGGGGTATCCGGCACTCGACGACAAGCAAGCGGGCCACGTCCAGCACGTGCGCAATCTGATCGCCCAGCAGGACAACGAATGGGCGAACATGGGCAGCATGCGGTGGGGCCAGGAATGGACCGACGCCTACCGCTACCAGCTGACCCAGATGGCTTACACGCTGGGTTTCGCGCATTTCCACCATCTTCCCGCCGCCCCCGGAGCGTTCCGGCCGGTGTTCGAGGAGATCATCCGGAAAATGCAGCTTCCGGAAGTGTGGGCGTACTGGCGCGAGACCAGCCGGGGAAGCATCCGCAACAACCCTGACCTGACCGAATTGCGTGAAGGCTGGCGCGATCCGGTGGTCAAGGAAAACATCATGTACAGCGGCCGGTTCTTCGCGATTCTCGGCATGCACAGCATGTTGTTCGACAGCGACCAGTACGACCGCGCAGGCGCGCTTTCCTTCCGCTGGGACCCGCTCTTCCAAGGACTCGGCACCGAGATCTACGAGTACTCGCTCAGCTCGCTCGCCGACAACCTGTACTGGCAGATGGCCGAACAGGGCTGGTACGGCATCGTCTGCGAACCCAACTGCCTTTTCCTCGTCTGCAACCAGTTCCCGATCCTCGGCTTCCGGTTCCTCGACCTGCGCAAAGGCACGTCGGTCGCCGAGGAGGTCACCCGGAACTATCAGGCGGCGTGGGACGAACGGGGCATCCTCAACGAGTACGGCGAGTACTGGCGGCTCTGGTTGGTCGAGCAGAACCGGCCGGAGATGCCCCTGGAAGGCGGCGGCAACGCCTGGACGGCGCTGAACCTGAACGCCTGGAGCCGCGACCTGGTGCACCGGCTCTATCCCGACCAGATCCGCGACGAGATCCGGCGCACCCCGGACGGCCTGGTCACCCTCGCCGAACCGACCGCGGCACTGGAAGCTCGCAAGGCGCGCCTCGCCGGCCGGGAACCGGAGTTCACCCGCGACCTGGATTTCGCCTGGCGCGCCCCGGCTTTCGGCTACGTCGCGGCCTGCATGGCCGAGGTCGGCGATCACGAGAACCTGCGCGGCCTCCTCGGCTACGCCGACGCTTACCTGAACCCGACCTGGGAGAACGGAGGACTGTTCTACCCGCGCGAGGACCGGTCGTTCGACGAGAACGGCAACATGATCTTCATGGACCGGCTGACCGGCAACGCGATGCTCGGCTACGCCCGGCTGAACGTCGCCGACGGGCTGTGGAAGATGTATCACCATCCGTGGACCGCGGAACATTTCCGGGAGCCCGCGGTGACGGCGATCGAAGGCCCCGCCGAGTTCGTTCGCGCCTGGTACGACCGGGAAAAGTCGTTGCTGGCACTGACTTTGCGGCCAGTGGCCGGGAAACCGGCCGACGTGACGCTGCGGATCGGCAACGTCGACCGGCCCTGGAAACTGTTCCGCGACGACGTGCTCGCCGCCGATTCGCCCGGCCTGCGCACCCGGTCCGAGGGGACCGATCTCGTCGTCAGTCTCCCGCTCGCCGTCCGAACCAATCTGACGCTCTGCTTCCAGAAATGAGAAATCCGTGAAACTGGCCAATGTGGACGGCCGGGCCGTCCTGCTGACCGCCGAGGACAAGGGAATCGACGTCGCCAAGGCGTCGGGCGGCCTCTTCGGCCTCGGCTCGCTGTACCGCAACTGGACCGAATTCCAGGCTTGGGCGGAAAAGGTCACCGCGGAACCCGATGTCGTCTTCGCCCGGACCCAGCTGGGTCCGCCCTCCCCCGAGCCGCGGCAGATCGTCGCGATCGGACTCAACTACGACGCACACGCCGCGGAATCCGGTTTCGCCTCGCCCGACGGCCTTCCTCCGGTCTTCACCAAATTCGTTTCCGCACTGACCGGTCCCGACGCCGAGGTCGTCCTGCCGCCGGGCGGCAACGTCGACTGGGAGGTGGAACTCGTCGCGGTCGTCGGACAAACCGCGCACCGCGTCGCGGAATCCGAAGCGTGGGAGCACATCGCCGGGGTGACGATCGGACAGGACCTCTCCGAACGGGTCTCGCAACTGGCCGGCCCGGCCCCGCAATTCAGCCTCGGCAAGTCTTTCCCGGACTTCGCCCCGGTCGGGCCGTGGCTGGTCACGCCGGACGAACTGGCGGACCGCGACGACCTGGCACTCGGCTGCGCGGTCGACGGCGAGACCGTGCAGGACGGCCGGACCCGCGAGCTGATCTTCCCGGTCGCCCGGCTGATTTCCGCGCTGTCGCAGACGATCACCCTGTACCCGGGCGATCTCGTCTTCACCGGAACCCCGTCCGGGGTCGGTGTCGGCCGTACGCCGCAACGGTTCCTGCGGGCCGGGGAAGAACTGGTCAGCTGGATCGAAGGTCTCGGCGAAATGCGGCAGACCTTCGTCGCCGCGCTGGAGGACTGACATGGGGATGCACCGGCTGACCCGCGTCACCATGGGTGTGCCGAATGTCGCGGAAACCATTGCCTACTACGCCGATTTCGGACTCACCCATGTCGGCGACGGATCCTTCACCACCCTCGAAGGCGGCGAGCAGCTGCGCGTCCGGCACGCGCCCTACCGGCAACTGCTCGAACTCGGCGTGGGAGTCGACGACGCCGACGACCTCGCCCGAACCGCGGCGCGCCTGAACCGGCTCGGCGTAGTCAGCACGGAGAGCTGCACCGCCGTCTGCGCGATCGAGCCAGTCTCCGGATTCACGGTCCGGGTCGAGATTTCGCCGCGGATCACGCAAAACCCCGTCCTGGCCACGCCGTACAACGGCCCCGGCCGCATCGAACGGTCAGGCCGCGCGCCCGGCGTCGTGCGCGAGTACCCGATCCGCCCGAAGAAACTCGGCCACTGCGTCGTGGGCACCACCGATCTCGACGCCACCATGCGCTTTTTCACCGAGGCACTCGGCTTCAAGGTCAGCGATTACATCGGGCACAAAGGCGCCTTCATGCGCTGCTCGGTGGATCACCACAACGTGCTGGCGCTCGCGGCCCCGGTGAACTTCCTGCACCACACGTCGTGGCAGGTCGACGACATCGACGACGTCGGCCGCGGCGCAGCAGCGATGCTGAACGGCCACCCCGACCGGCACGTGTGGGGCCTCGGCCGCCATCACGCGGGGTCCAATTTCTTCTGGTATCTCAAAGACCCGGCGGGGAACTTCAGCGAGTACTACGCCGACATGGACTGCATCCCCGAGGACGAGATCTGGACGCCGGAGGTTTTCGAAGGCGCACAGGGCTTGTTCAGCTGGGGCCCGCCCCCGCCGCCGTCGTTCCTCGAACCGGACGACCTCGGCGCGCTCATGACCGGTCAGCATTCCACCAAATAACCCCGAAAAGGAGAACAATCATGTCCACCGCACTGTACGTCCCGCAGATCCCGGACAACCTGAACATCCGCTTCGTCGAAAACCGCATCGTGGTCAACCGCCCGGCGCAGGAGGTCTACGACTGGGTGACCACCTGGTCGAACCTGCCGAAGTGGCTGCCGATGGCCACCGGAACCGAAGTACGCCGCGGCACTCCGGACGTCCCCGCCGAACTCGGCGACGTGCTGCTCGAAACCATCGTGCCGGACCTGAACGAAAAGCCGAAGCTGTACACCGTCGTCGCGCGAGTGCCGGGCAAACTGTGGACAGTGGTCGGCCGCGACGTGCTCGACGACGGAACCCTGGCGCCGGCGATGCACGCGATCGCCACCTTCACCACCTTCGACCTCGGCGACGGCACGACGCTGTTCTGCCGTCTGTTCGAGCGCCTGGTCCCGCCCACTGAACCCGCCGGCCCGCACCCGGTCGAGGACTCGGCCCGCATCCAGCCCGGGCTGGAACTGCTGAAGGCGCACATCGAGGGCACTGCCGCGTAAGCGCTGCCGAGGTACGTGAGGGGAACCCTGGGGGAATCTGATTCCGTCAGGGTTCCCTTCACCTACACCGCATTCGATTCCTCGGGTGCGGTCCTCTTGCAGCCCCGTGCCGACGGCCACCCGTACCCGCCGGTAGTCAGCCTCGACGGGACGGTGTGGATCGCCCACCGAGACGCGGGCGGCTACGTCCTGGCCGAACTCGACTTCGTCGGCGCGGTCCTCCGTTCGGTCGCGCTCGAGCACGAATAGCTCGGCGCGTTCGTCCTGCTGGCGGACGGCGTCTGCGTGTCTTGGCTTCCGATGGCCGGTCAGTCTGGCCGACCGCCATCCCGCTCGGTTCTCTGACACCAGAGGACACCGACCTCGCCGCGGCACGCTGGCAGCCGCTGTTGATCGCTGCCGACCGCATCGCGGCCGGCTTCTCGGACGACGGCAGCGGGCTCGGCCCCTTGGACGACGGACCCAGGCCGTGCGACGGCGGCGATCTCAACGGCAACCCGGTGAAGTATCAGCAGCCCTTACCGCACCACGGCATAGTCGCCACCGGCCCGGGCTGCCGCAGCATCAGTGTGCGTCGACGCGCTGGTCAGGAACCGCCCTCGGACGACGCGGATCCACGAACCGTCGAGCGGGAAGACGAGCGCGCCGTCGGTTCCGCGCAGCATCGAGCCCTTCCGCAGGTTGTCGAGAAACTCGATGATGTCGCGTTCGATCTCCTCGGCGAACTCGCGCTGACGCTCCTGCGTGATGTCGTACAGATCGGTGTCGATGTCATACGTGACAAGCTTGCCGGTCGCCGGGTCCCGTGCCTCGAACTCCAGCCCGAGCCAGCGCCGCGGGTCGACGATCACCGTGGTCTGCCACGTTAACCCGCTGAGTTGCCATCTCACCGAGGTGTCGTCGGCGGTCACCTTCCAGGTGGTGGTCGCCCGCAGTTCGCGGAGGAAAGCTAGAAGTTTCTGGCCGGCCACGCAGGCCAGTCTATGCCGCGGGCGACCCAGAACTCCGGACGGCGACTCGCGCACGGCATTGTGCGCCGCCCGGCCTCCAGGACGGGTCTCTGCCATACCACCAGGCTAGCGTTCGCGTCTCAGATCGCCGGGTCTGCGGGCAGCGGCAACGGACCACTCCGGAACAGCAACGCGGCCAGCAGCGCGCTGCACAGGAAAACCGCCGCCGCGGTCCAGAACACCAGGTGGTATCCGGCGAAGGTCGCCGCGGCGAGGGTTCCTGGATGTGCGGCCAGGTAGCCTGCGATCGCGGACGTCGTGAGCGAGCTGAACACCGCGGTTCCGATAGAGCCGCCGATCTGCTGGGCCGTCGTCACCAGCGCGGACGCCACCCCGGCGTCGTGCGGCCGGACTCCGCTGGTCGCGGCGTTCTGCACCGGGCCGAAGATGAATCCGAAGCCGATCCCGGTGACGAGCAGGGCGGGCAGGATGTTCCCGGCGTAGCTCGAGTCCGCGCCGATTCCGGTCAAGATGACCATGCCGACGGCGGCGAGGAGACAGCCGAGCGGCACGATCGGCCGAGGTCCCCAGCGCGGCAGAAGCACCGCGCCGGAGAACACCGCTCCCGCCATGACCAGGCCGATCATCGGAAGGAACGCGACGCCGGTCTGCAGCGGACTGAACCCCAGCGTGTTCGCGAGATAGAAGGTGAGGAACAGGAAGATCGCGAACATCCCGGTCCCGGTGATGCCCAAGGTCAGGTACGCGGCGCCGCGGACCCGGTCGAGGATCACCCGCAGCGGCAGCAGCGGGTGGGCGGTGCGGCGTTCGACGACGACGAACGCAGCGATGAGCGCGACGCCCGCGAGCACCGGTCCGAGCGTCCGGATGTCGTGCCAGCCGTTGCGTTCCGCGGTGCCGAGACCGAAGACGATCCCGATCAGGCCGAGCACCACCGCGGCCGTGCCCGCGACGTCGAGCCGGACCCGCTGCGGCCGGTCGCCGTCGCGGAGGAGGACTAGTCCGCCGGCGAACGCGAGCGCCGCGATGATCAGGTTGACGTAGAGGCACCACCGCCACGACAGGCCCTGCGTGAGGACGCCGCCGAGCAGCAAACCCACTGCTCCGCCCGCACCGGAGATCGCGCCGAAGATGCCGAACGCGCGGCCGCGTTCCTTGGCGTCGTCGGCGAAAGTGATGGACAGCAAGGACAATGCGGCCGGAGCGAGCATCGCGGCGAACGCGCCTTGGCCGATTCGCGCGGCCAGCAGGGTCGTGAAATTCCCGGCGGCGCCACCGACCGCGGACGCGACGGCGAACCCGCCGACGCCGACGAGGAATAGCCGTTTCCGGCCGAAGTAATCGGAGAGCCGGCCGCCGAGGAGCAGGAGGCTGCCGAACGCGAGCGCGTAGCCGGTGAGCACCCATTGCCGGTAATCGGCGGGGAATCCGAGGTCGTACTGTGCGCTCGGCAGGGCGATGTTGACGATCGTGGAGTCGAGGATGTCCATCAGCTGGGCGAGGCTCAGCACGACGAGCGTCAGCCAGCGGTACTGGTGGCGCGCGGCGTTTCCGCGCGCGCTTCGGGGAGCCGACTGGGCGATCCCGGTCGGCGAGAGGTCAGAGTTCATGAAGTTCTCTCGATTGAATTGGCCCGTCAGCCGGGCAGGAGGACGAGTTTTCCGCGTACCCGGCCCGATTCGCCGACGCGGTGCGCTTCCGCGACGTCGGCCATCGGGAACGTCTGCCCGACGGGCAGGGTGAATTTTCCGGCTTCCACCAGGTCGCCGAGTTGAGATAGCACGTACAGCGCGTGCCCGCCGTCGCCGCGACTGAAGCGGACGCCGTGCTGCTGGGCACCGGCGAAGTCGGCGACCGTGATGACGTGCTCCGGACCGCCTGCGAGCTGGATCAGTTCCGGCAGGACACCGCTTCCGGCGACGTCCAGCGCCAGGTCGACGCCATCGGGTGCGAGCGCACGGACCCGGTCTGACATACCAGGTCCGTAGGCGATGGGTTCGGCACCGAGCGAGCGCAGAAAGTCATGCGTAGCATGGCTTCCTGTGCCAATCACCCGCGCGCCCCGCGCCACGGCGAGCTGGACCGCGGCAGCACCGACGCTGCCGGAAGCACCGTTGACGAGCACCGTGGCCCCGCTCTCGACGCCGAGTTGGTCGAGCGCACGCGCGGCCGTCTCGGCTGCGGCGGGCAAGGCAGCCGCCTCGGCGAAACTGAGCGACGGCGGGATGGGCGCGTAGCAGGACAGCACGGTCAATTCCGCTTGTGCGCCACCAGAAGCGGAGAATCCGAACACGCGGTCGCCGAGCGCGACATCCGTGACGCCCTCGCCGAGTTCGTCCACGACGCCCGCCGCCTCGTGTCCCATCGTCTGCGGGAGTTCCTGGTCCATCAGGCCCTGACGTTTCTTCCAGTCGCTCGCGTTGATCCCCGCGGCACGCACCGAGATCCGGACTTCGCCGGGGCCCGGGTGCGGATCCGGGACGTCGGCGAGTTCGAGGACTTCCAGGCCGCCGAAGGTGCTGAACCGGACCGATTTCATGAGGCAATCCCTTCCCGGCGCGAGGCCGAGGATCGAAGAGGCAGGCACAGGAAGTCGTGGCTAGCCCGCAGGTTCACGGACAGCTGCTCCGGACAAGGCCGCACGATCGGGTCCGCGCCGATCACCCAGGCCGTCCCCGCGCCGTTCTCATCGCCGACGAGAGCGCGGCGAGTTCGGCACTCGGTCGCGGGCCCAGCGATTTCCCGACCAGCGGACCGGTCAGGTTGCCGAGGCTCGATCGCGGCCGCCTGAGCGGGGATCCGTCCGAAATTCCCCGGCGTCAAGTACGTACTCCCAGGTGCGAGGCGGCTGAGGCGCCAGGTCGCCCACGGGCACCTCAGCGAAGGGAATGCCGCGGAAGCCCGACGGGGTCCCGCGCATCTGGCCGTGCGAGGTCTTCACCACCGGCCGCTCTGTCCATGCTTCCACGAACACCGTTCTACCAACGAACAGTGTTCTTGTCAACGCGCAGAGAACCCCGCCAGGACGGTTCCCCGGCCCGATCAGCTCCCGTTGGACCATGCAGACAGGTCCGTGAAGGACTCCTTGAGGGAATCTGATTCCCTCAAGGAGTCCTTCACGGACGACAAACCCGGCCCGCGACCAATCGCCTAGCGACGCGCCAAACCGTCGATCATCACTTCGAGCGTGAAGTCGAACCGGTCATGGCCCTCACCCGCCGTCAACTCGACGGCATGGCTTGCGGTGTAAGGAAAATCCTCCGCGGGCAGCGAAGCGAGCCGCCGCTGCATCTCGTCCCGTCCGACGACCCACACGGCGTCCTTCTCCGCCACCCGCCGGCGCACGATCGAGGTCTCGAGGCAGTAGGCGGCCACGTAGAGCAGCAGGGAATCCACGCCCCACGCCGCGGCCTGCGCTGGGACGCCCCCGTTCAGAAGGATCGCCAGCATCCCTTCATTGAGCCGCGCGGTGTCGAGGTCGGTGGGTGCCACCGCGAACGCAGCACCGGAGATCCCGGGATAGGCCAGGTAGAGGTCGCGCAACTGGACGCACACGTCGCGGATCTGCTCACGCCAGTTCGCGGCGTCCGGCTCCGGCAGAACGATTCTCGTGCACAGCCGCGCGATGAGCAGCTCGTCGAGGTCGGTCTTGTTGACGACGTGCGCGTAAAGCGAGGCGGGACCGGTGTTCAGCGCATCGGCCACGCGGCGCATGGACAACGCCTCGTACCCCTCGGTGGCGATGATCTCCAACGCGGCGTCGACGACCTGCTCGACAGTGATCGGCACCGTGCGCCGCCGAGGTTTCGTGCTGGCTCCGGGTTTCGGTGGCTGATGCCGTGCTGCGCGCCGCTCTTTGGGGTCCACCGGTGCACCTTATCCCGGAGCGTTCGTTCGCCGAACACTGTTCGCCTGACCTGCTCGCCATATGCAGATCATCGGTATATGCTCACGTCATGAGCGACTCAGCCCTGCGCGAGCCGACCTTCCTGGTCCTCACCGCGCTAGCCGCCCAGCCGCAGCATGGCTACGGCGTGCTGCGCGATGTCGAAACGATCTCCGACGGCCAGGTCAAGCTGCGGGCTGGCACGTTGTACGCCGCACTGGACCGGCTTCACGCGGAGGGCTGGGTGGAAGTGGATCGCGAGGAAGTCGTGGACAGCAGGCTGCGCCGCTACTACCGCCTGACCGAACCGGGCGCCGCGCGGCTGGCCGCGGAAGTCCAGCGACGGCAACGTCACACGACTGCTGCCGAACAACGGCTTCAGCTCCGCAGCGCAGGAGGACTGGCGTGAGCGGCTTGGAGCGACGCTACCGGTGCCTGCTGGCTTTGTACCCGCGCGCGCACCGAGCCGCGCACGGCGAAGAAATGCTGGGAGTACTGCTCGACGGTGCCGAAAACCGAAGCACGCCAGGGGTTGCCGAAACGGTTGACCTCGTCTGGGGCGCCGTCCAGGTCCACTGGCGACATGCTTTGCGCGGACACTCCCGGCGGGACACGTTGGCGATAGTCAGCCTGCTGGCACCGGTGCTGTTGCTGACCGGAGCCGCCTCCACCGTGCGCGAGATCCGGAGCGTGGCCCGGCTGGACGGGTGGCCGCTGCGGATGTGGCTGGGAGCGCTCGCCGACGTCCCGGTGTGGTCGGCTTGGCTGGCCGCCGTCGCGCTCGGTGTGTGGGGGATGCGTCGCGCCTCGGTGATCCTCGCGTGGGTGGCTAATGCCGCCTTGATCACTGTCACAATCCTCGATCCCGCCCGGCATTGGTCGGTGGACGTGGCTCCGGGCTGGGTGCTGCTCAGCGTTTTCGCGGCCCTCGCAATGACTGCGTCCCCGGGGCCGCGCCATGGCTTGGCTTTGCTGGGCCGCTTGCGACTGTCCATCCTCGTCGGCACGGTCGTTGTGCTGCTTGCGCTTACGACAACCGCTCGCGGAATGCATCTGCCGCTCGCCCAATTGGTGCAGTTGGTGGTGCTCGTGGTCGGTGTCTTCGCCGCTTGCCGCCTCCGCACCCGAAGCGGGCGTCGTGCCGCTTTGGTCCTTCTTGCGCCGCTTGTCGTGGTACCAGTCGTGGCGCGGGTGCTCGGATACCTGGACGTTTACGCGGTTCTGCCGCTCGTCCTTTACGCCACGCCGGTAGCCGTCACCTTCGGATTCGGCGTCCTGCTTCATCGTTTCGACCGGAATTCCCGCCCGAACCGGAACTGAACCAGCGCTCACCTGGCCCGGCGAGTACGGCGGATCCACCACCCAGCGCCGCCAACACCAGCGCCGCCCAGCCAGAGAACAAGTTGATGGCGCAGGAGCACGGCGGCGAACTGGCCTGCCACGCCAGTAATGATGCCGACCGCGACCAGAGCCGTCACCAGCACCATCGCAAGGGCGAGCAATGCGTGCCGCCGGATCGCCGGATCACGTACCCAGCCGTCGACCGTGCTCGCCCAGTTGTGCGTCGGCCGGCCGTCCCTCTCCTCTGCGATACGGCGCTCGGTCGGCATAGTCGGGACTCCTCCGGGGTCGGTGCCTTTGACAGCTACCGAACGAATGGGGAACCACCGATCTCATTTCAGCCAGACCTGTGCGGCGGATGCGGCCCCCGGAGTCTCCGACTCCCGGGGGCCGCACCTGTCATGCCGACGACATCAACACGATATGTCGACGGCGATCCGCCGGAATACCGAGGCGAGGCCCCCCGCCCTCGTCACAGCAACCGTCAACAGTGCCAATGCTGCCGATACCCGCAGCAGCAGCACTACTGATTCCGAACGGGCTATCATTTTTTCCTTTCCTGGCGAGGAACCGCCGTACACCCGGCATAGGCAGTTCCGTTTCTCGGACACGAGGAGCCTTGCGCTGTCCGCTACGCGGACCCGATCAGCGAGTTAGGAAGCGTCGAGAGCAGCGACATACATCGCCGCGTCCCGGTCTCCGGACTCGGCAGCACGGTGCCACCACACGGCCGCGTCCTCGGGTAGTTCCAACAGTTCCAGCAACTCCGCGACTCGGCGGGCCGCATCGCCTCGTCCTCTGCCGGCCTCCCGCAAGGAGCAGGCCAGTTCGGCGTAAGGCCATCTGCCTTGATCAAGCGAGCAACCGCCGGCGGGATCGCCCGGGAAGGCCGTCCCGCCGGCGCCGCGCACCTGCGCGGCATTCGAATCCGCTGAATCCAGTGCGGCGCGAATGCTGCGCAGGTGCGCGGTCTTTGCCAGCTGATCTTGCCGAGCCGGGGCGTCAACGTGGTCGTAGCCGAAGCCTACGCCCACAGCATCACCCCTTCTCTTCCTTCATGCCAGGCCGGATGCCAGCATCCGCAACTGCTTCCTGGCGCTCGACAGGTAATTGCTGACCGTGCCCGGAGCCAGCTTCAGCAATTCGGCGACTTCCGCCGCCTTGAAGCCGCCGACCTCGCTCAGGAAGAAAATCTCCCGGTGCCGGTCGGGGAGGCGCCGGAGAAACTCCAGCACCACAGCACGATCGATAGTCCGCTGGTCCGGATCCAGCATCGCGGCCTCCGGCCGCGCCGCCCGGGCGATCAGCTTGCGCTCCCGAGCCTGGCGCCGCCGATGGTCGAGAAACAGATTCCTGACCACCGTCACCGCGAACCCGATGCTCCACGTCACTTCCGAGGTCCCGGTCAGGACGATCGACCACATCTTGACGAACGCGTCCTGAACCAGGTCCTGTGCGAGTGCCGTGTCCCCTTCCGTGAACCTCTTCGCAGCAGCCAGTGCTGCGTCATAGGCCTCGTCAATGAACGCATCGAACGCTTCGCGGACCCTCGTCCGGTCGCTCTCGCCGCCGCACAGGGCGGACGGACGGCACGACCAGACCCCCGGAGACCCGTGGCACGGGAATTCTCCAGGCTCACCACCGGCACAACTCATCACCGGCGAACTCCTCACTCGCGGAACTGGCCCACCCGCCCGGGTGACGGGCGGGGAGGCAATGAGCTCCTCGACTCCCTAACGTCCGGGACCCGGCGATCTTCACCTCCGAGCCCCGCGTCCGATCGGGTGACCTCGCGAGTCACCAAGCGCAAGCCCTTCTCGCGAATGGTCCGGAGTGAGAGCACTGTCGTGAGCGCACGCGCGGGGCGATGCCAGGCACCGGATTCCGCGATTCCGCCCTCCCCGCCCCGGCCGTTGTGATTGACTGACCGGCACGAAGCGATCGCGGGTCCGAAGGGGTACCGAGGCCATGACGCAGTGGGTCAGCATGCCGGTCGGCGGCGGCGACGCCATTCTTTTCGAAACCGATGCCGATGACGGCGTGAGCCGGGCCGCCAGGGGGAACCAGCCGGTCGGCCGGGGTCCGTCGATCGAGCAGGCGTCCGAGTCGGTCCAGGAGGCGCTCCAGCGGATCCGGCCCGCGGCCGAGGCCGTGCTCGCCGAGTTCCGGGCGATGGAGCAGCGGCCGTCCAAGATCAGCCTGCAGTTCGGCATCAAGGTCACCGGCGAGGCGAACCTGGCGATCGCCAAAACCGCGGGCGAAGCGAATTTCACGGTCAGCATGGAGTGGACCGCGCCGTCGTCATGAGCGCTGATCCGCTCGCCGCGGCCGTCGTCCGGATCAGCGGGGCGGCCGGGGTCGCCGGGGCCGGGTTCCTGGTGGCTCCCGGCCGGGTCGCCACGTGTGCGCACGTGGTGGCCGCGGCGCTCGGCGAACTCGGGGACACCGAGTGCCCGGACGGGCTCGTGCAGGTCGAGTTTCCCCTGCTGGCAACGGGTTCTCCGATTCCCGCGCGCGTGGTCGACTGGCAGCCGGACAGCGGCGACGGAGCGGGCGACGTCGCGGTGCTTCAACTGGAAGAGCCCGCCCCGTCCGGCGCGCTGCCCGCTCCTTCGCGGATCACCGACGACGTCCGCGGGCATTCGTTCCGCACGTTCGGGTTCCCGTTCGACCAGGACGCCGGCATCTGGATCGAGGGCAGGCTGCTCGGCGCGCAGGGCACCGGCCGGATCCAGATCGAGACCGACGCGCGGCAGTGGCGCATCGAGCCCGGGTTCAGCGGCGCGCCGGTGTGGGACGACGACGCGAACGGCGTCGTCGGCATGGTCGTCACCCGGGCCAACCGCCACGACACCACCGCGCACCTCATCCCCACCACCGCGCTCGGCGACACCTGGACCGTCGCGGCGGAAAACCCTTACCGGGGACTGAAACCTCTCGAAGAACGAGATGCCGCGCTGTTCCACGGCCGCGACGCCGAACTGGCCGAGTTGACCGAACAAGCTGCCCGGCAAGACCTCGTCGTCGTGGCCGGTCCGTCCGGTTCGGGCAAGTCGTCGCTGGTCCGCGCCGGTCTGCTGCCCCGCCTCCGCGCCGCGGGCGCGCGGGTGCTCGACATCCGCCCGGACACCGGGACCGAACCGGTCGCCATGTTCGCCGCCGCGATCGGGCAGCCGGTCGAAGACCCGGCGGCAGCGGCGAACGCGCTCGCCTCCGACGGTGCCGCAGTGCTCTTCGTGGACCAGTTCGAGGAGATCGTCGTCGCGGACCGCGAGGGCGCGCGCCGGTTGCTCGAACTGCTCACCCGGATGATCGCGTCGCAACGACGGGAACCGGGCGAACCGGCCCCGCTGCGGGTCGTGCTCACCTTGCGCGCCCGGTCCCTCGACTCGCTCATCACCCGCGAAACCGCGGACCGGCTCAACAAGGCTGTCCGCTTCCTGCAGCCGATGTCCCGCGACGAGTTGTCCGAGGCGATCACCGGACCGGCCGCCGAGGTCGGCGGTCTCGCCTTCGAATCCGGCCTGGTGCCGCGCATCCTCGACGATGCGATGGACCAGCCCGGCACGCTGCCGCTGGTTTCCCTGGTGCTGGAACGGCTTTGGCAGCAACGGCACGGCGGCTGGCTCACCCACGCGGCTTACGAAAAGCTCGGCCGGGTGCCCGGTGCGCTGGGCCAGGCCGCCGACGAAGCGCTCGAAGCCCTTCGTCCGTCCGAAAAGGACGCTGCACGCAGACTGCTCGTGCAGCTCGCGAGACCGGACGGCGACGCGGGATTCGCCCGGCGTTCGGTCCGGCTCGGCGAACTCGGGCCGGAACTGCGGGACATCGCGCACGAACTCGCGGCCCGCCGCCTCGTGGTGCTCGACGACGACCAGCGCGCGGACCTCGTCCACCAGGCGTTGATCGACTACTGGCCCCAATTGCGGGACTGGCTCGCCGAAGACCGGGATTTCCTGGTGTGGCAAGCAGACCTGCGGCAGGACATCGACCAGTGGGAGCAGTCCGACCGGGACCACGGCGGCCTGCTCCGCGGCGCGGCGCTCGCCGCTGCCCGGCAATGGCTCGCCCAGCGCGGGTCGGATATCCCCGCACCGCACAAGGAATACATCGAGCGCAGCTACGCCGCCGAACGACGCGGCATCCGGCGCTGGCGCATCGTCACCGCCGTCGCACTCACCTTGGCACTGGCCGCGAGCGTGCTCACCGTCGTGGTACTGCGCAATCAGGCGACCATCAACGACAATCTGCACACCGCCAACGCGATCCTGCTGGCCCAGGAATCCTTGCGCGACGCGAACGGGCAGGACACGTCGGCGTTGCAGATGGCACAGGCGGCGTGGCGGGAAAACCCGCACAGCAGCGAGGCTTATGGCGCGCTGTTGCAGCAGGAGCTTTATTGGCGGGGGATCGACCGGATCCTTCCGCCGCAGCACATCGCGGCGACCGACCGGATCGTGTCCACTGCGGACGGCCAGCGCATGATCATCAAATCCGCCGACCCCACGACGCCGGTCACGCTCTGGCAAGGGCTGCCCGGACCCACGCCCCAGTCGCGCGCACTCGCCGTCAACCCCACCTCCTACCTGGAACTGAGCCCGGACGGCAGGCTGCTCGCGGAGTCCGGGAACGAGCCCGGGGTCAAGATCTGGGACCTGGACGGCTCCGCCCCGCCGGTCGTCCTCCGGGCCGGCGACGCGACAGCGTTCGAATCCGTGGCGTTCAGCGCGAACGGCCGGTACCTCGTGGGAGTGCCCAACGAGGCTGCCCGGCCCCGGCTCCTCCAGGTCTGGGATCTCCACACCCGCCACGCGACCTCGACCCCGCTGCCAGCCAGCCTGGCGACGGGCATGGTGAACACGGTTTACCCGACCGACGACGGACGCCAGGTCGTCCTGTTCGAGCAGCCGAGCGACCCCCACGCCAAGAACCAGGCAGTGGTGCGCGACGCCGCGACCGGCGCGCTGATCCGCTCGCTCGGCCAGGGCGTTCTCGTCGGCAACGGCCGGAAGTTCGCCGCCTGCGACGGCGAAACAGTCACCCTCCTGGACGTTTCCGGCACCCGGTCGGGACAGCTGGCGAACGGCGTCGACTGCTCCGGAATGGACATCGACGTCACCGGGCAATTCCTTCTGCTGAACAAACCCGGAGCAGGACCGCTCGGGGCCGTGCACTGGGCGGACGGAAAGCGGTACTTGTTCGCCGATCCCTCGGTGACGGTCAACTGGGCAACCGCGCACACCTCGCCGGCCCCGGTCCTCCTCCCCGCCGCGGACGGCCGGTTGACCGCGCTGACCGTCCGGAACGGGTCGATGCAGCTCAGCGCCGTGCCCGCGACGGACGCCAAACCCGCCGACGCCACCTCGTGGAACCCGGCCGCCCGGTCGCCGGACGGCCGGCAGTGGGCAGCCCGCACCGACGCCGGAGAACTCGCCCTCCTGGACGCGCATCAGCAGGTGCTGAAGCAGGTCTCAGTGCCCGTGCCGACCGCGCTTTCCTTTGACCCGAGCGGAAAACACGTCCTGGCCGTCAGCGAGGACGGCACACTGCGGACCTACCGGGCGGACGACCTCGTCCTCGAACACGAAGCGCCGCTTCCCGGCGACCCGGACCCGAACGACGACGGCACGATCATCGCCGTCCCAGGACAGAGCGTGGTCGTCCTGCACGCGAAAACGGTCACGTTCTGGGATCCGGCCACCGGGCAGCAGACCGCGGCGCCGCTGCCGCTGACCACGCAGCCCGATGTCGCCAAGGCGGAGGCAAGACCAGGACATCCCGGGCAGATCTTCGTCTACGGCGGGAAAACGGCCGCGGTGTGGGATCTCCCGAGCCGGAAAGCGATCGAGACGTTCCACTCGGACTTCTACCCCGGCGCCCCGGCCATCGACCCCACCGGCTCGTTCGCGGCCATGGTCAACGGGGTGGTCAGCGGCGTGGTCCTGCTCGACCTCAACGCGAACCGGACGCTGCCGACGATGCCCGCGTCGATGAACACCCTGTACGGCATCGACGGCGACTACCTGTTCGGCGAAGCCACCCTGGACTTCCAGGTGTGGCACTGGCCCGACCACAAGCTGGTCACCGACATCCAACTCGGCGACGGATCGCTCAACCGGGCCGTCGAGAACGGAAACCTGGTGCTCGACACCAGGCCGGGCCCGCGGCCGTCGGTCCCGCTCGACGGCGCCGCCTGGATGCGGCACCTGTGCGGCATCAACGACCGGGACTTCACCCCGGCCGAGAAGACCCTTCTGCCCGCAGGTGCGGAGCAAAGCCGGCCGTGCGCCTAAGACTGCCCTTCCAGCCACTCAACCCCCGGCCGTCAGGACACCGCACAGCCGCTCAGAACACCGCGACCGGATTGACCGGCACCCCCGTCAGCCCGAGGATCCGGGGCGGAGCCGCGACGAACAGGAAGCTGTACCGCCCCAGCTCCGCGCACACCGCGGCCAGTTCGTCGGCGTCCACCGCGTCGATCAACGGCATCCCCAGCCGCGGGAGGGCGACCCCGTGCATCGCGGGAGGCGAGCACACCGGCGGGTAGGCGTCCGAGAGGTCCCCGGCGTACAGAGACACCCCGCGGTCGTGCATCCACCGCGTCGCGTCGAGGCTCATGCCGGGCATGGGGTTGCCTCGGTACCGGGTCTGCACCCAGCCGAACCGCGCGACCAGGGCGTCACCCGGTTCGACGTGGACGTTGAACCGTTCCTCCGCGGCCTCGAGGTCCTGTGCGGTGAGCGCGCGGTCGGCGGGAACCGGACCGTCGGCGCCGAAATCGAGCAGGATTCCCCTGGTCACGATGCCTTCGGCGAACGCGGTGGTCGATCCGTGCACGACGCCGCCCATCGTGACGCTCTCGTTCGCCAGCCGGCCGGGATACACCTGGCCGTCCTGCGGGATGTGCGCCAGCGCGTCCAGATGCGTGGACAGCGTGTGGTGGTTCGTCACGGTCAGGGCGTCCGCGTACGCGATCGCGGGGCTTCCGGTGTACAGCATCATCTGCTGGACCGGCGATTCCTCGGCGGTCCGCGGCGGGAAGGGACCGCTCAGCACCGGAGCCGGCCGGATCGGCACCGCCAGGGACACCGAGCGGCCGGTGCGCACCTCGCGCGCGGCTTGTTCGCGGACCTCGTCGGTGATCAGGTTCAGCGTGCCGAGTTCGTCGTCGGCGCCCCAGCGGCCCCAGTTGCTCGGCAGGTCGTTCCGCTCGCTCATGGTCGTGATCGTACGGAGAAACTACTGCTGCTCGACCGCGTACGAGGCGTAGGAACGGCCCCACGCCGCCATTGCGTTCAGCACCTCCTGCGCGTTCTCGCCCAGTTCCGTCAGGCTGTATTCCACCTTCGGCGGCACCTGCGGGTACACGACGCGGCGAAGCAGACCGTCGGCTTCCAGTTCGCGGAGTTGGCGCGTCAGGACGCGGTCGGTGAGATCTGACAGCAGGCGCGAGAGTTCCCCGAAGCGCAGCACGCCGTGTTCGGCCAGTGCGTGCAAGATGCTCGGCTTCCACGCGCCGCCCAGCACCATCGTCGTGATCTCGGCGGCGCAGCTCGTTCGCCACGCTCGTACGGCCTTTTCCGTTTGCGGGCGCATCCGGCCTCCTCACTATCCATTCGGTCAGTACTGGACGGCAAAGTCCGTACTTGTCGATCGCGGGGGTGTCCGGACAGGATCGTCGCATGGCGTTGACCCGGGTGGAGCCTCGGCGCGGGCTCGTGCTGATTCCGTTGCTGGCTGGGGTTCTCGGCGGAAGTCTCGCCCTCGGCATGGTCAACACGGCACTGCCGCGGATCGCGGACGAACTGCGGGTGTCGGCGTCGGCGCGGGCGTGGATCGTCGACGTGTACCCGCTCGCGCTGGCAGTCGCGATGGTCGGGGCGGCTCGGGCAGGCGACCGCTACGGGCGGAAGCGCGTGCTGCTGCTCGGGGTGAGCGCGTTGGCGGTGCTGAACGCGGTGGCCGCGGCCGCCACCAGTTCGGTGTTGCTCATTGTGTGCCGCGGGTTGCTCGGGGTGGCCAGTGCGTTGATTCTGGCCGGGGTCGTCGGCACGATCGGGTCGCTCTTTTCCGGGCGGGATCTCGCGTTCGCCAACGGGATGTGGGTCACCGTGCTGGGAGCGGGCAATGCGCTGGGCCCGGTCGTCGGCGGATTGCTGACGGAAGGGCCGGGCTGGCGCTGGGTTTTCCTTGCGCTGGTGCCGCTCGCGGTGCTCACGATCGCGTTGGCGGTGTGGTTGCTGCCCGAATCCGTCGGGCAGGCGTCGGCTGGGTGGGAGATTCCGAGCCTGCTGTGGTCGGTGGCGGCGATCGGCGGGATTGTGTACGGGCTGCAGGAAATCACCGTCGCACCATTGCGCGGGATGGTGGCCATTGCGGCTGGTGTAGTTGCCGGGATGGTGTTCGTGCGCAGGCAACTCCGGCTTCGGCAACCGTTGTTGCAGGTCCGGCTGTTCCTGCGACCGGGTTTCGCGTCGGCGTTCGCGCGGATCGTCGTTTCCGCTGCGACCGCCGCGGCCTGTCTCTACCTCGTCAGCCTCGAACTCCAGCACACGCAAGGGCAAACGCCGATCGAGGCAGGTTTCGCACTCGCTCCGCAAGCCGTGGCTACCGCGGTCGGCGGCTTGGTCGCACCATTCAGTGTGAACTGGCTGCGCAGCCGGACATCCACGTCCATCGCGCTGGTGATCCAAGCTGTCGGGCTCGCCGCGATCCCGTTGAGTCACACGGTGTTTCCGGTCGCGCTGGTCGGGTTCGGCTATGGCGCGATCGGCACCTTGGCGACCACCGCGCTGTTCGAGGCCGCGACCGCCGAGCACGCGGGCGCGGCCGGGGCGACGCAGGAGGTGGGGTTCGCCATCGGCGCGGGCGGCGGGGTCGCGGTGTTCAGCACCATCGCCAATCTCGGCGGCGGAACGGGATTCGCCGCCGCGCTGATCGCGGCGGGAGCAGTCACGCTCCTCACCGCGATCCGCTGACCACGGTTTCCTCCACTGTGGACCCGAGCTCCACCCACCTCGTCGCCCCGATGGTGTGCAGGAACGGGAGATCGTGGCTGACCACGATCAGCGCGCCCGCGTACGACTTCAGCGCCTGCGACAACTGCCGAACGCTCGCCAGGTCCAGATTGTTCGTGGGCTCGTCCAGCAACAGCAGTTGCGGCGCAGGTTCCGCCAGCAGCAACGTCGCCAGCGTGGCCCGGAAACGCTCCCCTCCGGAAAGGCTTCCGGCCGGTTGATCCGCCCGGCTGCCGCGCACCAGGAACCGCGCGAGCTGACCGCGGATCTCGTTGTTCGACGCGGAAGGCGCCGCCCGCGCCACGTTCTGCGCGGCAGACAGCGTGTCGTCGAGCAGATCGAGCCGTTGCGGCAACCAGCGCACCGGCACCGGCAGCTTGACGGTCCCCGATCGCGGCTCGATCGCCCCGGTGATCGTCTGCAGCAACGTGGTCTTGCCGGAACCGTTCGGCCCGACCAGCGCGATCCGCTCCGGCCCGCGCACGGCGAGGTTCACCGCGAGCCCGTTCCGAAGCTCCACATCGGACAGAGTGAGCACTTCTTTCCCGGACGGCACCGAGGTTTCCGGCAGATCGATCCGGATCTCGTCGTCGGCGCGGATCGCCTCCTCCGCTTCCTTCACCCGGTCCTTGGCCTCCGCCACCTTGTCGAGATGCATCGTGCGGTGCTTGCCCGCGGCGATTTCCGCGTCCTCCTGGCGTTTGCGCATCCGCACTTTGGGCTCGCGCTTGTTCTCCCACTGTTTCCGGCCGTACCGGGCCCGCCGGTCCAGCTTCGTCCGCGCCTCGATCAGCTCGCGCTGCTGCCGTTTGAGGTCCGACTCCGCAGCCCGCAGCATCCGCGAAGCCGCCTCCTGCTGGACGGCCACCGCCGCTTCGTAATCCTCCAGATTGCCGCCGTAGAACGTCACCTCCCCGGACCGCAGATCTCCGATCCGGTCGACGTGCCGCAGCAGCTCGCGATCGTGAGATACCAGCACCAGCACGCCTTTCCACGCCCGGACCGCCTCGCCGACCAGCCGCCGGGCCCGCAGGTCCAGGTTGTTGGTCGGCTCGTCGAGCACGAGCACGTCCGGCTGCCGCAGGAACTGCGCGGCAAGGCCGAGCAGGGTCAGTTCGCCGCCGGACAGCTCCCCCGCCCGCGCGTCGAGGGCGACGTGCGAGAGGCCGAGCTGATCGAGCGTCGCGCGGGTGCGTTCCTCGACGTCCCACTGGTCGCCGACGGTCGCGAAATGGCGTTCGGCGGCGTCCCCGCGTTCGATCGCGGCGAGCGCGGACCGGACCTCCGCCACGCCGAGCACGTCGTCGACGCGGCGCTCGGCGGCGAGGATCAGGTTCTGCGGCAGGTAGCCGAGGTCGCCGGACACGCTGATCGAGCCTGCGGTCGGCCGCAGTTCGCCGGCGACCAGCCGCAGGAGGGTGGATTTCCCGGACCCGTTCAGGCCGATCAATCCGGTGCGGCCCTCAGCGATGGCGACGGAGAAGCCGTCGAAGACGACCTCGCCGTCCGGCCAGGCGAAACTGAGCTCCGAGCACACGATGGAAAAAGACATAGGCGTAACTCCCCGTTCGCAAGCGGACACAAGAACGTGGAGACACCGCGGCGCGGGCAGGGGAGGCGATTTCAGGGTGCCGTCATCCGAGGCCAGACGCGCGACGGGCGGAAGAGCCCGGGATCGCGGTGTCTTTACACCTCAGAAGATCAATGCACCTCTCCGATGAACGGCGACAACTGACGACAGTGTACTCAGCGGGCCGGGCCCCGCGCCAGCGATTTAACGCGGCTCACGCTCCGCGGTACGTGAGGGGAACCCTGCGGGAATCAGATTCCCCTCACGCACCCGCGTGGCGTCAGTGGCCGTGCTCCCCCGGCGCCGCGCTGCCGGTGTACTCGGCGAGCCCGGAGATGAGCTCCGCGATGTCCGGCACGTTCGCGAACCGGCTCCGGTGGACCTCGGCGATCTTCGCGCCGGTCTCCGGGTCCGGGTCGTCCGTGATGTCGGACGACATGAACTCTTCGACCAGCGGCAGCCCCACCCGGTCCAGTTCGAGGTGCGCGGGGTGGTTCATGTACTCCGCGTACCCCGCGATGTCCTCGATCACCAGGACGGCGCCCAGTTCGTACTTCCCGCCGAAATCCGGGCCGACGACGCGTGCCTTCACCGCCGGGATCCGGTCGAACAGTTCGCGCATCGTCGCGGCGAGTTCGGTCTTCTCCGCCGCGGTGACCTCGGGCTTGAGCGTGAAGCGAATGCTGTGGTAGATCATCGGAATTTCCTTTCAGCGGGCCGCGAACGCGGCGGAGTAGTCGAGCGCGAAGTCGGTGAGGTCACGGGCGGGGCGTCCGGTGAGGTCGGCGACGGCGGGGTCCACCTCGGCGGCCTCGCCGCGCGCGTAGTGGGCGTAGTCCTCGACCAGTCCGCCGATCTGCCACGACGGGAGCAAACCGTTGAGCGCGGCGGCGAACTGGTCGGCGGATGCGTCGTGGAAGGCGATGTCCCGCCCGGCGACGGCAGAGAGCGCGTCGGCGATCTCGGCGTGGGTCACCGCGCGCGGACCGGTGAGGGTGTAGGTGCGGCCGGAGTGTCCGTCAGTGGTCAATACGGCAGCGGCGGCGGCTGAGATGTCACGGGTGTCGATCGCGCTGACCGCCGCGTCGCCGATGGGCGCGGCGATGAAGCCCTGCGCGATGGTGGCGGAGAAGTTGAGCAACGCCTGCAGGTAGAGGTTGGGGCG
Organism: Amycolatopsis sp. Poz14; assembly: GCF_006704225.1. Classification (NCBI taxonomy): domain Bacteria; kingdom Bacillati; phylum Actinomycetota; class Actinomycetes; order Pseudonocardiales; family Pseudonocardiaceae; genus Amycolatopsis; species Amycolatopsis sp. Poz14. Next base: position 3,148,462 of record NZ_JACLHD010000001.1, on the reverse strand, counting down.
GAGCACGGTGTAGTCGAGCCCGAGCTTCGCGACGTGTGCCTCCACCTCGGCATGCCAGCGCAAGAAACGCACCGGCGAATCGGGGCGGGCGGCGTACTGGGAGAGCAGCACGAGCCGGTTGACGCCGGCGTCGCGAGCCAGGTTCGCGAACTGAATCTGCAGTTCAGCCGCGTCGGGGGCGGAGGGGCTGTTGAGGAAGACCGCGTCGACCCCCTTCAGCGCCACCGCGAGCGAGGCGGGGTCGCGCAGGTCGGCGACGACGGTCTCGACGCCGTCGACGGGACGTCCCCTGGTCATGGCGCGGACAGCGCTGCCGCGGGCTTGCAAAGCGGGAATCAGCGCGGACCCGACGGTCCCGGTCGCGCCGGTGACGAGCACGGTGTCCATTGTGGAACTTCCTTTCCTCCGGTGGCCTGTCCCCACCTTCGCTCGGACGCCCCGCCGCTCGCGTCGGTGACAATCGCCTACTTCGCCTACCCCTAAGGTTTCGCCTATGCCCACGACGCCCTCCCTCATCGGCCGGCACGACGAGATCGACCGCCTTCTCGCGCTGGTCGGCGCGGCGGAGCGGGGCGAGGGCGGGGTGCTCGTGCTGCGCGGCGAGGCGGGCATCGGCAAGAGCGCGCTGCTGGGCTACGTCGAGCACGCAGCGGAAGGGTTTCAGCGCATCCGCGCGTCCGGGTCGGAGTTCGAGGGAGAGATGCCGTTCGCGGCGCTGCACCAGCTGTGCGTTCCGGTGCTGGCCCACCTCGACAGCCTCTCGACGCCTTACCGCGAGTCTCTCCTCACCGCGTTCGGCCTGGCCCAGGGCACGCCGGACCCGTTCCGCGCCGGGATCGCCGCCCTCGAACTGCTGGCCACGGCCGCGGCGGAACGTCCGTTGCTGTGCGTGATCGACGACGCGCACTGGCTGGACCCCGCCTCGGCGCGCGCGTTGACGTTCCTGGCCAGGCGCATCTCGGCGGAGCCGATCGCGATGGTTTTCGCCGCCCGCGACCAGGAGCCGGTCCCCGCGCTCGACGAGCTGCCCGGGCTGACCGTCGGCGGGCTCAGCGACGCGCACGCCCGCGAACTGCTGGCCGGGGAGAAGACCGTGACCCTGGACGAGCGGGTGCGCGATCGCCTGCTCGCCGAGGCCCGCGGCAACCCGCTGGCCCTGATCGAACTGCCGAAAGCGGGCGGGTTCGCGCTGCCGACGCCGTCGCCGATCGCGAGCCGGATCGAGCGGAGTTTCCTCTCCCGGATGGCGGACCTGCCCCCGGACGCGCGCGAGCTGCTGGTCCTCGCCAGCGCCGATCCCACCGGCGACCCGGGCCTGCTGTGGGCGGCCGCCCGGCAGCTGGACCTCGACGTGCCCGCCGCGAGCGCCGCGGCTGAGGCGTCCGGGCTGATCCAGTTCGACACCCGCGCACGGTTCTGCCATCCGCTGGCGCGCTCGGCCGCTTACCGCGCGGCTGAGCCAAAACAACGGCGAGCCGCGCACCAGGCGCTAGCCGACTCGACCGACCCGGACACCGCTGGCGACCGCCGCGCGTGGCACCGCGCGCAGGCGACCGCCGGGCCGGACGAGGAGGTCGCGGCTGAGCTGGAGGTGTCCGCGTCGCGCGCGCAGGCCCGCGGTGGCGTAGCGGCCGCCGCGGCGTTCCTCGAACGGGCCGCCGCGCTCTCGCTCGACCACGGCAAGCAGGTCGAACGCACGCTCGCCGCCGCGCGGGCAACGCTCGCGGCAGGCCGGACCGACGCCGCTGCCGACCTTCTGACCAGCATCGACACCTCGACGTTGGCTCTCCCCCAGCGCGCCTCCGTCGATCTGCTGCGCGGGCAGATCGCCTTCGTCCAGGGCCCGGACGGGGCAGTTCGCGGTCCGGAGATCATCCTGCGGGCCGCGCAGCAGCTCGCCGGGAGCGATCCCGAACGGTCCCGCGAATTCCTGGTGGCCGCGCTGGAGATGGGCCTCGTCGTCGGAAGGCCCGCCGGAGTGCTGGACCAGGTGCTCGCCGCCGCTCCCCCGGCCGGGCCGCCGGACCTTCTCACCGCACTCGTGCGCCTGACGACCGAAGGCCACCGCGCCGGGGTGCCCGCGATCCGGCAGGCTCTCACCGGCGACGACGAGGGCTGGACCCGCACGCCCGCACTGGCCACCGTGCTCGCGGGCGAACTGTGGGATCTCGACCTGCACCGGACGATCGTCGACTGGCTGGCGCGGACCGGAGAGTCGACCGGATCGCCGATGACCGTCCGGCTCGGCCTGTCGCAGGCCGCCCTCTACGCGGTGTTCACCGGGAACTTCGGACAGGCGATGGCCGCGATCGCCGAGGAAGAAGCCATCGCCGACGCGCTCGGCGATCCGCCACAGCTCTACCCGCGAATGCACCTGGCGGCGATGCGCGGCCGCCGGCAGGAGGTCCTCGACCTGTTCGCCGAGGCCACGAGCCGACGTACCGGCCAGCTGACCGCGAACGCGCACTGGGCGATGGCCGTACTGCACAACGGCCTCGGCGAGTACCCGGCTGCTCTTGAGGCCGCGACACACGCGATCGCGAGCGGCGACCTCTTCCTCACCGGCATCGCGCTGCCCGAGCAAATCGAAGCCGCCGTGCGATGCGGGGAGGACGCCGTCGCCCGGTCCGCCTTGGACGCGTTGGTCGAGCGCACCGAACCCGCGGGCACCAACTTCGCCCTCGGCATCGCGGCAAGCGCACGGGCGACGGTCAACGACGCGGAGGACGAGTACGTCGCGGCGCTGTCATATCTCACAGACAGCCCGCTTTCCGTGCAGGTCGCGCGGGCGCACCTGCGATACGGGGAATGGCTGCGCCGCGCGGGACGCCGTCGAGATGCGCGCGAGCAACTGCGTGCGGCGCATGAGCAACTGTCGAAAATCGGGTTGGAGGCGTTCGCCCGACGGGCTGCCGATGAGTTGCGCGCGACCGGGGAGGTGGCGCGCAACCGTTCCTCGCATACCTACGACCGCTTGACCATGCAGGAGATGCACATCGCGCGTGAGGTCGCCGCGGGAGCCACGTCGAAGGAGGTGGCTACGCGGCTGTTCCTCAGCCCTCGGACGGTGGATGCGCATCTGCGGAACATCTTTCGCAAGCTCGGGATTACATCGCGGAGACAGCTCAGGGACATGCCTGATCTTCGGGACTAGGCGCCGCCCGAGACGCCAAAAGCCCACCGATTCCCGGCACCAAAGCCAGCAGCCACACCCGATGACGGCCGCCCATCACCAGCACTGCAGCGATCACCGTTGCTGTGTAAGCCAATCCGTGCACTGGACCCAGTACCTGCGAGACTTCCGGCTGGTGCACTGTCACTATGTTTCCCAGCATCAGCACAAGCGTCACCAATTCTACCGCGCCGATGATTTCCAGAATCCGCCTCGGGCTCACAATCCCACCCCTGTCGTTGAGCCGGGACGGTAGATCATCAAAACGACGACCGCCGCCCAGAGCAGGTTGAAAATTCCGGTCGTCATTCCCAGGCGAACGGTTACCGGCTGATCAGCACCGAGCGCGTCGACAACACGTTTCTGCCCGGGCAGGATAAGCGCGACCAAAATCCCGGCGGCGGCGACTGTCAGAAGCAGCGAGATAATCAGCCAGGTATCCCCGAGCACTCCCATCCGCGCACCGGTCGCGAGGCCGAAGACCGGGACCAGCACCCCGATCGCCGCGTAGACGCGGGTTGTCCGATGCAGAACCTGCAGGGTCGCGGCTTTCTTCGGGTCATCAGCGGCGAGCCGCGCTGCGCTTGGGAACATGCTCGCGGCGACGGCGACCGGGCCGATGGCGAGAATGGCCGCCAGGACGTGGATCGACAGCAGGAAAGCGCTCACGCGACTTCACCGGCACCGCTCGTGCTGACCCAGGTGGTGCCGCGGCGTTCGTATTCGAAAAGCTGCTCGACGGTATGCGCGGTGTGCGAACCGAAATCTCGCTCCAGCACGTAGAGCGCCGCGTCGAGACCGGAAGTGACGCCACCGCCGCTGATGAGGTCGCCGTCGTCGACCACGCGGGCGCGGACGGCGTTCACTCCGATGGACGCGAGCCGGTCGACGCCGAGCACATGCGTCGTCGCGGTGCGGCCTTCGAGCAAACCCGCCATCGCCAGCGCGAGCGAACCTCCGCAGATGGTCACGACCGTGCTGTCCGGGTTGGCGAACGCGCGGCGCAGCAACGGCTTCGCGTCCCCCGAAGCGAAGCGCGACAGCAGGACGGGGATGGTCTCGACGTTCGGGTCGGGATCTTCGTCCACCGGGCCGGCGGCACCGGGGACGAGGACGTAGCCGGACGCGTCGGGGTCGAACGCGGCGGTCGCGGTGAGGGTGAGCCCGGTGACGCCGGAGCGCACGACGCCAGGGCCGTCCGCGCTCACGAGTTCGACGGCGAGTTTGCCGCTCGCCGACAGCACTTCGAACGGAGCGACGACGTCGAGCGGGTCGAACCCGTCGAAGAGCACGAACTGGGCCCGCAGCATGGGTGGTTCCTTTCGATGGACGCTTTCGTCCATCGAAAGCCCTCCGCGATGATCTCCACAATGGCTATCTGGACATCTTCCGCCGGTATCTGGCCAGACGGGAGATGCCTTACGATCCAGGGATGTACACCATCGCGGTGCTTGCTCTCCCGGACGCGATCCCCTTCGATCTGGCCACCCCGATCGAGACCTTCGGACGCGTCCGGCTCCCGGACGGCCGCCCTGGGTACCGGACGCTCGTCGCCGGTCCGGAGCGCGACATCGCGGCGGGTCCGTTGCGGCTGGCGGTCAGCGAGGGCCTGGACGCCCTCCAGCGGGCCGACCTCATCGTGGTGCCCGGACGGGAGAACCCGCTGGCACCGACCTCGCCAGCCGTCCTCGACGCGTTGCGGGCCGCCGCGGATCGAGGCACCCGAATCGCGTCGATCTGCGTCGGAGCGTTCACCCTCGCCGAAGCAGGATTGCTCGACGGCCTGGACGCGACCACGCATTGGCTCGCCGCCGACCAATTCAAGCGGAAGTACCCGGCAGTCCAGGTGAACCCCGACGTGCTGTACACGGACAACGGGAAAATCCTCACTTCCGCGGGTGCGGTAGCCGGAATTGATCTGTGCCTGCACATCGTCCAGAACGATTACGGAACCGCGGTCGCCGCCGACGCCGCCCGGCTCGCTGTCGCGCCGTTGCACCGGCCCGGCGGACAGGCGCAATACATCGTCCGCAACCGCGCGCCCAGCCGCCCGACCACGCTCGACCAGGTCCTGCCGTGGATCGAGGAAAACGCGTACCGGGACCTCGCGCTCGCGGATCTCGCGGACGCGGCCGGGATGAGCGTGCGCACGCTCACCAGGCGGTTCAAGGACGAAACCGGCCAAAGCCCCATGCAATGGGTGGCCGGAGTGCGCATCCGCCACGCTCAGGAACTGCTCGAAACCACCGACCACACCGTCGACCGGATCGCCGCGCAGACCGGATTCCCCACGACGAGCAATTTCCGTTCCCAGTTCGGCCAGGCGATCGGGGTGACGCCCGGCGCGTACCGGAAGGTATTCCGGCCGGGACCGGATGCCGGACCCGCGAAGACTCCTGCGGCGTCAGTGCCCGATGGCGACTGATTCCGCCTCGCGGGCAGACAGATCCACCACGCGCGAACACCGCTCGGCCACCGCTTCGTCGTGCGTCGCCACGACGATCGTCTTGCCCGCCTCGTTGAGCTTCTGCAGAAGGTCCAGGACCCGATCCCGGTTCTTGGCGTCGAGCGAGCCGGTCGGTTCGTCGGCCAGGACGAGGTCGCACGGTTTCAGCAGCAGCCGCGCCACGGCGACGCGTTGCTGTTCGCCCCCGGACAGCGAGTGGATCTTCCGGTGTTCCGACCGGCGCAGCCCGACCTGCGCGAGCGCCTCCTTGATCCGGTCCGGCTTCGGCGTCCCACGCTGGGCGTAGGTGAGCGCGACCTCCAGATTGTGCTCGACCGTCTCGTTGTCGATGAGCGCGAAGTTCTGGAACAGATAGCCCAACCGGTTGCGGCGCAGCAGATTCGCCGCCCGCGAGCGGGGCCGGGGCGCGCGTTCGCCGAACAGGCGGACCTCGCCGCCGTCCGGCGATTCCAGCAGGCCGAGCAGGTTCAGGACGGTCGACTTCCCAGCCCCGCTCGCGCCGGTCAGCGCGATGAACTCGCCTGGCCTGACGCGGAGGGCGAAATCGTCCAGGTGAGCAGCGTACTGTTTCCGGACTCCGCGGAGTTCGCACGAGAATTCCATGGGTCACAGCTCCTTCAAGCGGTTGACTGTGTTGCGGCGCTCCAGGATGCGAGCGGTCACGACCACGAACATCGCCTCGATCGCCAGCGAGAGCACTGATATGGCAGCCAGCTCCGGTAACCGGTCCAGCGGGCCTGCCGTGGTATCCGCCGGAGACAGCGTGTTCATCGCCAGCACCGCCAGTCCGATCCCAGCCAGCACGGTCTGGCCCAGCCACGTGGTGCCGAGGGCGATCAGCAGTTCCCGGTACGACCGGGCGAAGCCGATGCCGTGGAGTCTGCGCACGGTGAGCCGGCGGCGCAGCCGGTCGGAACCGATGAGCACGATCACCGCGGTCAGGGCGACCAGGACGAACAGCGCCGCACCCGCGAACACCGCGATCTGCGTGATCCCGCCGCGCACCTGGTCGAGCTGCGCGGCCATGGCCTGGTGCACGGTGACGAGATGCTGGAGGTTGTCGTCGAGTTTGAGCTGCTTCAGCTTCGGGCCGAGCGCGGCGAGCGTGCCGGCCGGATCGTCGCCGACGCGGACCTTGAGCCCGGTGTCCAGACCGCCGGTGATCGCGTTGAGCCGGTCGACAGTGAGGCTGTTCGCCGGGGTCATGATCTCGACGATCGGGTCGGTGATCAGGTTCCCGTGCCCGGGATTGACCTGCGGATCGTAGCTGAACACGCCTTGCCCGGAAGCGGTCCAGACGATCCGGACGCGCTGGCTCGTGAACCGCGGCTGGTCGCCGGTGATGCGTTGTTCCGCTTGCGTCGCCCCGGTGATTCCCGGACCGCCGGTGCGGGTTTCCTGAAGGAGCTGGCGGATCTGCGCTTCCCGCGGCTTGAACTGCTCGGGAACGGCCACGACCCACTCCGGATCGTCGGCGGCGACCGTGATCGGCTTCCGCGCGGCGTCCAGAATCGGGTACTGCTCGAGGTAATGCGTGTTGACCCGGATCGGCGGCACCGGCCAGCGGGACGTCGGATCCGGCGGTGTGCCCGGCTCGTAGTTGGCGGCGTCGACGAAGAGCGCGCCTGCCCGGTCGAGCACCGGATAGAGGTCGCGGGCTTCCGCGACCGACGACGCGTTGCCCCCGGTTTCCATTTCCTGCTGGTCGTTTCCGATCATGCGCGGGTAGAAGACCGCGTAGCCCTGGACTTTCTCCCACGGTGCCAGCAAATCCTGCTGCTTGGCCAGTTCGGAGAACTGCTGCCAGACCACCACGGCCAGCACCGCGAGGATCGCGCCGCAGACCGCCTTGACCACGGCCGGTGCGGCGATCGCCAAACCGAAGGGCGAGCGGTGTCGAGTCCTGTGATTCACTGCAGACTTCCTTTGACGAGATCCGAAATGCGCACCCGGGTGACGACGAGCAGCCCGATGCCCAGCGTCGCCGCGAACCCGGCGGCCGTCACCGGCGCCACCGCGAACAGGAACGACGAGTCCACGCTGGGCGAGACGAGCACGACTGCCGCGCACGCACCCAGGCTCGCGAGAGTGGCGCCGATCTGCGTTCTCCCGACGACCTCGTACCAGATCCGTGCCGTCGGATGCCCGACCAGGCGAAGCACGCCGATCCGCTTTCCCTCGCGCAGCAACCGGAACGCAATGACCACAGTGGACACTCCGGCCAGCAGATACGCCAGGATTCGCAACCCTGGTCCGGTTTCCGTCGTCGGCTGCGCTCCGCGCTGCGACGGAGTCAGCTCGGCGTCCGGGACGCCCGCTTCCGCCAACCGCTCGCGGACGAGTCCGAGAAAACGGTCTGTGGCGGGCCCAGCGTCCACCACGTACTGGCCGGAACTAGGCAAGGAATCGAACGCCTGGCGCAACGGCGCGAACGTCAGCTCGTATCGGTCCGCGAAAACCGCTGGCACCCCGACGTTTCCCGCCTTGCCGGACGTTGAGACGGTCGCCGAACCGCTCCGCGATTCCGCTGGGCTCAGCCAACGTCCTTGTGCGAGAGCGAATTCGCCGAACAGCGCCGTCCGATCGCCGCCGAGCAAGACGTAATGCGTGATGTGCTTGCGGTCCGCTTGAGTGCTCACGGTGGTGCGCACAACCGTGGCACCGGTCTTCTCCGCCGCTTCGGCGAGAATGCGCAGCGTCGTGTCCGGATCGGCGGTCTGCGGGCGTTCCGGCCAGACGAACGGCACCCCGATCCGGTCCGCCGCGGTCTCGCTGTGTGCTTCCTGTTCGAGAACCACGTCCATCAGGACGACCGCCGGAACAGCGAACAGTATTCCCGCGAAAAGAAGAGAGAGGATCAGTCGCACGGAAAGCTCGCTCTCGTCGCTGCTGCGTGCTTGCTGCGGTGGAGGTGCGGTGCCGGGACCCCGTTGGCCCGGCACCGCGCCGTGGTGATCATGCCCGGAGCGTCAGGCCACGATCACGCGTTGGGGTTGTAGTACGTGTAGCAGGTGTAGGCCCATCCCGCCCTGGTGTGCGCGTTGGACCAGGAACCCGCCGACGCGTACCGCTTGTCGTTGGCGCCGCCGATGGCCGCCGTCGAGCTGTGGTAGTTCCTCGGGTGGTTGTAATTCGAGAAGCAGCCCTTCCAGATGCCGTCGCTGCCGGAACCGTGGCACCAGGTGCCGCCGCCGGCGCTGCCGCAGCTCGCCGGGACAGCCACCCGGGACGGCGACGCGTTCGCGGCCGAAACGATCCCCGCGGACATGACGACCGCGAGCGAAGCGACCGAAGCCACCCTGGCGATCTTCAGAGACGCAGACCCCATTGTCATGATTTCCCCATTCTTTTCCTGATTTCCCCTGAGCGGATGTTCCCCCAGCCTGAACGAAAAACATTCAGGTTTTGTCCTCGGCACGGTAATGCCGGGACGAGAACAGCCGCGTCGTCCCCGCCGGCCCCCAACGCCGGCGGGACGTATGCGCCGGAGCATTCCGGCGAGCAGGCGCGGTCGATCAGAACAGGCGCGCACGCACCCGTCACTAGACCCGCTGACCTGCGGTAACAGCTATTTCGTCACAGAGTGCCGCGTCTAGCGCGCGGCGTGAAGAAAAACGGTGAAAACACCTGGATCCCCCTAGCGCTCGACTCCCCAATCTGACGCTGGAACAAAACACTACCGAACGTACCCGCAATCGGCCAAACGTCTTCCCGTCATGTCACTGAGATGGCGTAACCGCTCCCGGAGCGTCGCCGGCGTTACTGCCACCCGGACCAGCCAGCGCCGCCGAATGCCGCCGCGCGTTTTCCTCCCTTGCTATTCCTCGGATATCGCGCTCCCGTTTCGGAATACCGGCCGGTGCCGGACTGGTAGAATCGCGGGACAACCGCGGACAGGAAGGACCCGCGCGGTGTCACGCGCTGCAGAGCCGCATCCGCCCGTCGAACGCCCCGGCGCCTACCGGAGCCGCTTCACCGGCGCGCTGGAGTCGCTGCTCGCGGAAAAACGCTTCCCGAAGATCACGATCGGCGACCTCGTCGGCCGCGCGCACACCTCCCGCCGCGGCTTCTACGAGCACTTCGATTCCAAGGAAGCCTGCCTGGCCGCCCTGCTCAAGGAAGCCGCCGCGACCGGATCCGCGCAGGTAGCCGCGGCGGTCGACCGCACCGCGCCCTGGCAGACGCAACTCCGTCAGCTCGTCACGGCGTGGATCGGCGTCGTCGAGGCCCGGCCCGCGCTCATGCTGAGCTACCTCCACGACGTACCGCTGCTGGACGCTCCGGACCTGAACCACGACGCGTACATCGACGTCGCCCGCGCCATCTCGGCAGGCAACGAATTCCGCGCGTCCGGCGGCGCTCCGCTGTCGCGGAACCGAGCGCTGATCTTGTTGGGAGGACTGGAAAAACTAGCCGAGGACGCGCTGCGACGTGGTGATGCGGTGCGCACCGAGGAAGCGGTGCAGGCAGCGATTCTTCTTGCTGCTTCGTAATATCTCAGTTCACCTGACCTGACACCGCGTCCACTAGCGTCCGATACACCTGCTGACACCGCCGAATCCGCACCGGACGCGGATCGTGCGCGATCTCTTGCCCCAACGCGGTAAGCGATCCGAGCAACGCGACAGCGAGCTCTTCGAGACCGCCGCCAGAACCGCCCGCCTCGCGCAGCAACGCGACAGTCGGCTCCCGCCACCACTGTTCGTCCAGGTTTCGCCACCGTTCCTGGCCCAGCACGGACGGGCCGTCGACCAGCAGGATCCGCCCGACCGCCGGGTCCGCGCACCGGCGCAGGAAGAGCGAGCCGGACGTCTTGAGCCGGTCGGACGGCGTCGCCGTGCCACCGGAGCGGGACCGCAGCACCCGGTGCAGATCGGCGTGCACCTGCTCGACCACGGCGTGGAACAGCTCCTGCTTGTTCTCCCAGTGGTGGTAGACCGCACCGGTGGTGATCCCGGCCGCGGCGGCGATCTGGGCCAGCGAAGTGCCCGCGTAGCCCTGCTCGGCGAAGCGCAGCCGCGCGGCCTCGACCAGGTCGTGGCGGGTGGTCCGGGACCGTTCCTCGTTCGTTCGCCGCATCCATCTACCTAATCATGTTATGTTTCTGAGCGTGGACACGGTGCGGGCTCAGGAGATTATCGACAGCAGCCCGTTCGGGCCGTGGTGGGGTTTGGTGGTGAAGGCGGTCGAACCGGGCGCCGCGACGCTTTCCTTGCCCGCCCGTCCGGAGTTTTTCCGCCCCGGCAACGTTCTGCAGGGCGGCTGCGCCATGACGCTCGCCGACGTCACCTGCTGGATCGCGATCCTCTCCGCGCTCGGTCCCGAGGAACCGGCCGTCACGGTGAACATGACCACCGCGTTCCTCGGCGCCGCGCGGTCCGACCTGACCTGCGAGTCGTCCCTGACCCGAACCGGCCGCCGCACGATCTACGGCACCGCGACGGTCACCGACGACGCCGGACGGCAGGTCTCCCACCACACGCTGACATACCTGCGCCCAAGCTGAAAGACATCAGCTCAGCACGACCCACCGCTCCCCCGGCCGGTCGACGACGGCGGGCTGCCAACGCGGACCGACCGCCGCGGCCAGTTCGTCACCCCGCGCGATCAGCGAGCTGACTGCGGGTTCGCCGACCACGATCACCGCCGACCAGTCGACGTGCGCCAGGAGATGGTCCTCGCCGACCCCGAACTGCGTGCCCAGGAGCGCGACCACGTCGTGGCCGGTGTCCGGGCTCGACTGGATCCCGCGCGCATCCGGGACTTCAGCATCGGTTTCCGCGAAGGAGTCCGCCGATTCCTCTCGTTCCGCTGACCACACGTGGTCGTCAAGCCGATCGATGCGCCGGCACAGGTCGAACGCCTGCTCGTCGGACAGGCGCAGGGCGACGCTGCGGCCGTCGGTCAGCGTGAACGTCAGCTCTGCCTCAGGGATCCCGGCACTGCCCGGTTCGGCCTCGACGGTCCCCGCGACGTCTCCGAACAGCACCAGCTCAGCCGGGCTTTCCTGTCCTTGGCCCAGCGACGGCAGGTTCGCGGCCATTTCGAGGACGGAGTGCGCGGCGGTCCAGAACGCTTCCTTGTCGCGGAAATCCTTGCGACTCCGGCTCAACGTCCGCCCGATCCCGGCGGGTTCGACGTAAGCCTCCACCCGGCCGGTGCCGACACTGTCGTCCCAGGTCGCGGTGACCGTGACGTTGTTGGCGAGGCGTTTGCGGTAGGCCTCGACCCGGTCGTGCCGGGCGAGTTCCCAGCCGTCGGCCTGCTCCGGCCAGTCGTCGTTCACCGATAGGGTCCTCTCGAAGGGCGCTGCGGATACGGCTCTCCGACGTGCCGCGCGCGTTCCTAGTTCCGCGCCGCGACCGATTCCACGCCCGCCGCCGGATGTTCCGCGCCCTGAGCGAGCAGCGTGATGGCACCCGCGGCCACGATCACCGCAGCGGTAACCAACGCGGTCAACGGCCAGCCGAGCCGCTCCGCCGCAGTCGCGCCGAACGCCGTGCCGAGGCTTCCCCCAGCGAAATACACCACCATGTAAGCACTGTTGAACCGCGCGGGCGCACTTGGCTCAATCGCCAGCACAGTGCTCTGATTCGCCACCTGCGCCGCGAAAAGCCCCGCGTCAAACAGCGCCAAGCACAGTAGCGTCGAAACAGTGCTCGGCAACGCGAGAGCGAGCACCGCACTGGCCGCTCCGGCGAGACTCAGTCCACAAAGGATCACCCGGCGCGCGCCCACGCGATCGGTCCACGCTCCCGCGATTCGGGTAGCGAGAATTCCTAATATGCCAGCGAAAGCGTACAGCCCAATCCGCTCGGCGGAGTACGAAAAGGGCGGCTTCGACAGGGCAACCGCGATCCCGGACCACACCGCACAGAACGCGAAGAACCAGAGCGTTCCCCGTACCGCCGCGAGCCGAAGCACCGGATATCGCCGGTATAGTCCCGGAATCGAGCGCAACGTGGCAAGGTAGCCGCGATTGTTCGTACCGGTCACCGAAGGCAGCACGAGCAGCACCGCCACCGCGACCACCACGCATCCGGCGGCGAAAACGCCCAGCATCGCGCGCCAGCCGATCAGGTCGGACAGCCAGCCGCCGATGATGCGGCCCGCGAGAATGCCCGCTGAGATTCCGGCGGTGACGATTCCCAGCGCGGTAGAGCGCCGGTCCGGGCTCGCCAGGCGGGCGGTCACCGAACTCAGCCCGGCCCCTACCGACGAGCACGCGCCGAGCACGCCGAGCACCAGGCCGAGCAGCCACACCTGGCCGACGATCGCGTTCAGTCCCAACGCGACGGCAAGCGCGCCGAACTGCGCCGACAGGACATAGCGCGGCGGAAACTGGTCGACGAGCGGCACCAGCAGCGCGAGTCCGCACAGGTAGCCGACCGGTCCGCAGGCGAGCGCGACGCCGACCGAACCGAGGGACGTGCCGAGCGCTCCGCCGACCTCGGCGATCGCGGGCTGCAGCGGGTAGACGGCCGCGGTGCCCAGCGCGGCGGCGAGTGAAATGAACCAGACGACAGGACCGCGAATGTTCTCCGAATGCACGGGCCGAGCGTAGAAAGGACCGCACGCGAACGCTGGCGAAAATCCGCCATCACCCGAAGGACCGGACACGGCATCGCGGTTTGTGGGATGATCGAGTTCCATGACGACACCACCGCGGTCGCCGCGCTCCGGAAAGTTGCCGAGCCGACCGGTCCGATCATGACCGGCGAGCGGGCGCGGCAGATCGACGTCGGCCGTCTGCCCGAGGACGTCGCAGACCTCATCGAGTCGCTCAGACCGGGCGAAAACCTAGTCCTCACCAGGGACGGCAACCCAGTCGCGACGGTCTCCAGCGCCAGTGTCCGGCCCGAACCGCCGCGGACGGAATACGACGACGTGACAGTGGTCGCCACCGCGATGAAGCTGTCGGCCTCGGCCCGGATGTCGCTGTCCGCCGAACTCGGCTCCGACTACCTCGTGCTGGACCTGCACTCGGCACCGGCGACCGCCGACGTGCTGCTCGTGCCGCCGGTGAGCCCGCAGCTGATCGGCGGGCTGCGGGCGCAGTTCCCGAAGGCGCGGGTCGTCCTCGCCGAGGTCGACGACCCGGAACTGGGCGTCAGCTACCACGGACCGGTCCGGCGGCTGCTCGACGCCGGCGCGGAGACCTACCTGACCTCGGCGAACGTCCCGCATCTGGCGCGGCAGCTCGACCACGCGGTCACCCGGCGGCAGCAACTCGACGGCGGGTCGGCCGCCCCGTTGGAGATCAGCCCCGCGGACTCGTGACCGCTACCGGCCGACGCCGCCGCACACGTCGAGCCTCGCGCTCGCCGATGCGGGCGAGCGCGGTCCGGCTGCCAGTCATGCACGGACTCTCCGCAACCAGGTGCGGCCTTCTTCAATGATTTCCTGTTCCCGCTTGCTGAATCGAGTCGCGCAGGTATCGGTCACCTGATGTCCACTGTGCTCCAGCAGATACGCCAACGCGGCGTACTCGCGCGGATGCCGAAGCGGATCAAGATCGTCAGTAGGCCGGAGCCCATAGGGATAGGTAAAGCCGCCCATGTCGTAGACGGAATCCCGGCGCGCGATGCGCCAGACGCCGTCCCGCCGGTCGATCCGGTCGAGAAATCTGTTGTGGACAGTCACGCCGATTCCCAGCTCGAGGTGATCGGCGACGAGCATCGCATTGGTCTCCACGAAGGCACGGTCGCCGACGGCCTCGATGACCGGAGTGCCGATGAAGTGCTTGCTGCGCAACGGCCCGCCGCTCATCCGCCGTGATCCCTCGACAAAATCCTTGGCCGGTCCGGAAAACCACAGGATCGTCAGGGTCGCGTCGTCGTGGAAGAGCTTCGCCAGTGCGTCCCAGTCCTCCCGGTCGCGATGGATCCAGCCGGTCGTCAAGTCGGCGATCGCCTGCCGGTCGGCGGCGGGCACTTCTTCCGGCATAGCGATTCTCCTGATCTCGAACGGAATCCACACCCCTGCCTCACCAGCTTCACCCGGCGAGAAACCCGCCGCCACCGCCCGTCGGACAGCCGATACCGGGATCCCGCCAAGATCACCGGCAGGCCGTTCGGCGGTATCCTGGGAGCCGATGCCGAAACGCCGCCACTTCTGCTGGTCGGGCGACGATCCCATCCAGGGCCGCTGGTCGCTGGCCCACGGGGAAGGGGTCGCCGCGCATCAGCACGCGCAGGGGCAGCTGCTGTACGCGGCGAGCGGGCTGCTGGCCACCACCACCGAGCGGGGCACGTGGGTCGCGCCCGCGGATCGCATCTCGTGGACGCCGCCCTCCTTCGAGCACGGCCACCGCGCGTACGGCGAGACCGAGATCAGCATTCTCGAAGTGCCCGCCGAACTGTGTTCCGCACTCCCCGCCACGCCGACCGTCTTCACCGTCTCGGCGCTGCTGCGCGCCGCGGTCCTGAAGCTGACCGGCGGCGCGCCCCTGCGGCCGGACGTCGGCGACCGGCTGCTCCGAGTGCTGGTCGACGAGCTGACCGCACTCCCGGAGCAGGCGGTCTACCTGCCCGAACCCGCCGACGACCGGCTCCGCGCGGTCACCGATCGCCTGCGCGGGAACCCGGCCGAAACCGCCACGCTCGGCGAACTCGGCCGGGCGGTCGGGGCCAGCGAGCGGACACTCAGCCGGCTGTTCCGCACGGAACTCGGGATGAGCTTCTCGCAGTGGCGCGCACAGCTGCGGATCCAGCACGCGCTGGTGTACCTCGGACAGGGCCGTTCGGTGACCTACACCGCGTTGCGCTGCGGATGGGCCAACCCGACCAGCTTCATCGAGACCTTCTCCGCCATCGTCGGCCAGACACCAGGCAGCTACCAAACCGAACTCCGACGCCAGACCGCCATGACTCGGTGAGAATCAGCCGAACCGACGCAGTTCACCCTCCGCCCAGCCCGGCTCCCCGGTCCGCGCGAACGCGACCCACGCCGCGTGCACCTCCGCCGCCAAACCAGCCGGAGCAGCGGATGGGCCCAGCAAACCGGTATCGCCGTGCAGCCACGGTTCATCCGCGAGATCGAAGACAAACGGCAGCTCGACGGTATGCGCCGCGCCGAGCCGTCCATCCAGCGCTGTGGAACGGTAGCCGAACGAGTAGACATACGTGCGGCCGCCGGTTGAGGTCTCAGCGTGCGCCTGTGCCATCCGAGCGGTGCCAGCCCCGAACAGCAACTCGCCCAGCTGGTCGGCGGTGGCGTCCGGCTTTCCTTGCGGCACCAGGTAAAGCCGTCCCTCCTCGGTGTTCGTGCCGATCAGCAGATCGACATCGCCGACCAGGCTGTCGGCGGGCTGCACCGGCAGAACCAGGCTGAACGGGCTGAGCCCGGCGAGCGGATCCGCAGCGGTCGCGGTGTGCAGGTCCAGCCCGGCGAGCGCGGGCAACATCTCCAGGAACCGTTCGTCGGGAATCTCCCCGAACGCCGCCGCGGTCGGTTCGACGCCCAATGCGGCAGCCGCAGCCGTGGTAACCCGTTGCGCCTGCTCCGGAGTGAACGCACCCGTGCCGCTTCCACTTTGGACAATCGCGCGCCGGAACAGTCCGACCGCCTCCGGGGTAGCGAGCAGCGCGCAAGTGAGCGTCGCCCCCGCCGATTGCCCGAAGACCGTGACGTTCCCCGGATCCCCGCCGAACGCGGCGATCGAGTCGCGCACCCACCGGAGTGCGGCGATGACGTCGAGCAGCCCGCGATTGTCCGGAGCTCCTTCCAGCGCAAGGAAACCGGGGATGCCGAGCCGGTAGTTGACCGTCACGAGGACGATCCCGTCGCGGGCGAAAGCGCTGCCGTCGTAGAGTGCGGCGCGGGTCGAACCGGTGACAAACCCGCCGCCGTGCACGAAGACCATGACTGGACGGTTACCAGCGTCCGCCGCTGGGGTACGCACGTCGAGCGTCAGATATTCCTCGCCGGGAACCCAGCCCGGGCCGAAGTATGGGGTCATGTCAAGGCGGCCGAAGTCGCGCGTGGGCTGCGGAGCGGTCGGCGACGGCTGAGTACCGTCGCGGACTCCGGACCAGCCCGGATGCGGTTCCGGCGAAGCGAACCGGCCCGGCCCGATCGGGGCTGCGGCGTAGGGAATGGACCGGTAGAGCTCGCCCGCCGCGTCGCGAAGGCCGCGCACCGCGCCCGCCGCGGTCTCGACGACCGGATGTTCTTGCTGAGACACGAGAATCCCTTCAGGAGATCCGGGAGAACCCGGCCCACTTCTTGATCGCGAACTTCGACCCGTCCCGCTCGACATCCGCCGCACCGGAACCGGGAAAGTGCGCCGGGAACAGCAGCGCGTTGTCGTCCGCGGCCCGGCCGAGCAGGGTGCGCCGGGTCGCCCGCGCCTCCGCCGGGTCCTCGCAGAAGCAGGAGTTGGTCTCCGGCTCCGCGATCTGCAGCGGGGTGTGCACCAGATCGCCGACGAACAGCGCCCGGTCGCCGCCGGAGTCCAGCGTCAGCACGGAGGAGCCGGGCGTGTGCCCGGGTGCGAGGTCGAGCCGCAGATTCCGGTCGATCCGGTGCGTCCCGTCCCACAACTGGACCTGCCCCGCCCGCCGCACCGGGGCGACGCTGTCCTCGAAGACGTTCTGGTTCCCGCGCCCGAGGACGGTCTCGTTTTCGTTGGCCGGATCCCAGAACTCGAAGTCCCTCAATGGCATCAGGTACGTGGCGTTCGGGAACGTCGGCACCCAGGCGCGGCCGTCGAGCCGGGTGTTCCAGCCGACGTGGTCGATATGCAGGTGGGTGTTGATCACGACATCGACGTCCTCGGGCGACACACCGGCAGCGGCGAGGTGATCGAGGTAGCTGGTGTCGAGGCGGTTCCACACCTGCGCGTACGGCCGGTCCTTGTGGTTGCCGACGCCGGTGTCGACGAGGATCGTGCGGCCCTCGCTGCGCAGCAGCCACGACTGGATCGCCGACTGGCATTCGCCGGTCTCCGGATCCCAGAAATCGGGGGCCAGCCAGCCGCGATGCTCGTCCCACGAGCCCGCCGGACTGTCCGGGAAGAACTGGTCCGGGGTCATCTCGACCGACCCGGAGAACTCTTTGACGCGGGTGACCGTGACGTCGCCCAGCATGATCTCGTCCATGCGACCGAGCCTGCGCGGACCGGTGCGCCCGGACCACTCCCGCGTTTTCCTACCCCGCGCAGGGGGTGGCAGTGATATCTCACCGCGGCGGATAGTGGAACCCATGACCGCTGGCCCGCTCGGAGACTTCCTGCACGCACGACGCGCCCGGCTGCGCCCCTCCGACGTCGGCCTGCAGGACGTCGGACCCCGCCGCCGGGTCGCCGGACTGCGCCGGGAAGAGCTGGCGCACCTGGCCGGCGTCAGCGTCTCGTACTACACGCGGCTGGAGCAGGGCCTCTCGCGCGGCGCGTCCGCCGAGGTGCTCGACGCGATCGGGCGCGCCCTGCAGCTCGACACCCACGAGCGAGCCCACCTGGACCGCCTCGCCGACGCGGCCCGCCGCACGCCCCAGCCGCGCCGTCCCCGCCCGGAGAAGCTGGCCGACGAAACGCGCGACCTTCTCCGCGCGCTCGACGGCGTCCCGGCGCTGGTGCTCGGCCGCCGGACGGACGTCCTGGCGTGGAACCCGCTCGGGCACGCTTTGCTGGCCGGGCACTTGGACCTAGGCCAACGCCCCAACCTGAGCCGGATGCTGTTCCTGGACCCGCACTGCCGCGAGCTGTACGCGGATTGGAAACGCAAGGCCCGCGCGGTGGTCGGCAACCTGCGCATCACCGTCGGGAAACACCCGGACGACCCGCTGCTGGCCGAACTGATCGGCGAGCTGACGATGAAGAGCCCGGAGTTCGTCTCGCTGTGGCAGGACCACCGGGTCGGACCCTGTGACGCCGATTCGTACGAACTGCGGCACCCGGTGGTCGGCCGGGTGACGGTGACCCAGCAGACGCTGTCGGTGGCGCGGTCACCGGAGCAGGTGCTGATCGTGTGCACCGCTCCGCAGGGGTCGGCCTCGGAGGAGGCGTTGACGTTGCTTCGGCAGGTCAGCGCCCCGGCGAGCCTTCCGAAAACGGCCGAATACGACACCTACCGGCGATGACTCGGCCGGGCCGGGTTGAACAGGACGACGCTGCAGATCAGCACCAGCCCGGCGACCGCGACCCCGACCACCGGGCTGATCAGCAGCGCCACCGCGCTGATCACGCTCGCGGCGAAGGACAGTTGCAGGCACCCCCACAACACCGGCGCCAGCCACGACAGCGTTTCCGACGCCGCGCACACCCAGCGGCCCCTGGCGACCGGCTTGCGGTGCCGCCCCGGGCCGCGGCGGGCGAAGACTTTCGTGGCGGCGGCGAGCATCTCGTCGCGGGTGGCGATCCGTTTCCCGCCACGGGCCGGGGCGACGGCGGCCCCGAATTCGACGCGTTCCACCCTTCCGGCGTG
The DNA here is from genome assembly GCF_006704225.1 of Amycolatopsis sp. Poz14. Taxonomy (NCBI): domain Bacteria; kingdom Bacillati; phylum Actinomycetota; class Actinomycetes; order Pseudonocardiales; family Pseudonocardiaceae; genus Amycolatopsis; species Amycolatopsis sp. Poz14. The sequence continues at coordinate 3,129,399 of NZ_JACLHD010000001.1, read as the reverse complement.
GTCGTCGTCTAGCGGATCGGTGTTCTCCGGCGGTACAGTCATCGCGTCTGTTCCTTTGCCTAGAAGCTGGTTTCAGACAACTCCGTGGCCCCCTGTTCCCGCAGGGGGCCACATCCATCTCTCCGGGCGCGCGGCCCGGTTCGATACTTCTCATCTTGACCACGAGTGCACACAGAACTCGATACCCACTGACGGTCGTCTCGCCCAGCGGCATCCAACTGTCGGTTAACGGCAAAGAGACACGACGAACTACCGTGCGCAATATCGTCCGCCGGTTCTGCCGGACGGCGCCGGTAACTTCGGCGACAACGAACTCCCCGGCCGAACTCCGGCTCGCAGCCGTCCCCACCGGCTCCGACCTGCGTTAACAGGCACGGCTCAGCACTGCACGCGAAGCCCCCGGCAGCGAGCGAAACCCTCGTCGAGCCGGAAGACGGCGGCGATTCCTAGCGCAGCGAGAACAATTTTTCATCACTCACAAGAGTGGTAACGTGTGCTCGACGAGAACGATCACCGAGAGCTGAGACCGCATCGCCACCGGATGCCACAGGGAGCTCTGACCAGTGATTTTCCCGAAAAAGCCAGACCGGCGAAGAATATTGGCCTTCAGCCAACCCACCGCGGCGTTCTCCGTTTATCGCAGACCGCACGGCATCTGCCGACTGGAATATGCATACCTGCCCCGCCTAGGCAGAATATTCTGACATGCCTTGCCCACCCGGCTTCCGGGGCCCCGGCGACGACCCGCCGGAAAGCTCCCGACCGGCCGCTAACACCGCGGCATTGGACAGATCCCGGCCAGGAAAAGGACACCGCCATCACCGCGATCACCGCGAGAAAACTGTCCCGACGCCAAACAGGTGAACTTATCGGGCCATTTCGGCACGGTGCAAGTCCGCGCCTTGCTTCGCCCTATTCCCTCCTCGATCCTGAGGTTTGAATATTCCGAAGAAGGTCATCGGCTTGACAAGGACGAAACCATGAGTTCCTACGATCCGAACACCGTGAGTTCTTCGCTCGACGACGCGGCCTGGCAGCGGCCGTCGGCGTGCGGCGGCAACGGCGGCGACTGCGTCGAGATCAATCTCAGCGATCCCGACGTCGTCGCGGTGCGGGATTCCAAGATCGGCCGTTCTCCCGCCCTCGTCTTCGACAATCGGGAATGGGCCGCATTCGCCGGCGCGCTGCGCGAGGGGCAGTTCGACCGCTGATCGCGCACAGATCGCCCGCCCCGGTCCCCCATTCGGCGCCGCCTCCGGACAACCGGGCGAACCCGTCCGTCCTGGCCGTCGGTAATGCGAGGGACTATCATGATTTCGTGCCCGGAAAAGGTGTGGTTTTCTCCCCCGATCGGACGGCTCGCGCCTCGTGAGCCGGCTTTCCGTCGAGGCCCAGCTTGTCGAACTGGGCAAAATTCTCGTCGCCGCCCGCGTCGAACGCGGGCTGACCCAGGGCGAACTCGGCGACGCCCTCGGCTACACGCAGCCGAACATCAGCAAGATGGAGCGCGGCAAGACGCGGATCCATCCGCATTTGCTCGACAAATGGATCGACGTCCTCGAGATCGATTCCGCCGAGGCCGAGCGGATGCGGCACTACAACCTGGCCGCCCGCGCCGACCGGGTGTGGAACGCGCGGCGCCTCGCGGCCAGCCCGGCCTGGTTCCATCCGGTGTTCGAGGCCGAGCAGGAGGCCGCGATCATCCTGAAGTGGACCGGCGAGCGCATCAGCGGGATGCTGCAGACCGAGGACTACATGATGGAGCAGTTCCAGGCCTACGGCCGCACGGACGTCACCGACGCCGTGCACGAGCGCAAACTGCGGGCCAAGCTCCTCGACGACCACCCGGACCGGACGTACAAGTTCCTCCTCAGCGAAAGCGCGGTCCACCGGCTGACCCGGGCGCGCACGGACAATCCGTACGTCGCGCTCGGCCAGGTCCGGCATCTGCTCGCCCTCGCCCGCACCCGCCCCTGGGCGACCATCCGGTTCGTGCCGTTCGACAAAGGCCCGTTGCACGTCGGCCCCGATTTCACCATTTTGCAGTTCGTCAACAGCAAGCTCGACCGTTCTTTCGCCGAAACGTCGAACGGCGTCCAGTCTTTCCTCAACGACACCGAAACGTACGACACCGATCTGCAATCGTGGGAATCCCTTTCGAGTGTCGCCCTTTCGGCGGAGGAATCGGCAATTCTGCTCGAAGAAGCCGAGGCGGATCTGCTCAGCGTCCGTCCGCCCTCTCCCCGCCGGGCCGGAGAGACGCTACGCTGATCCCGCGCCGTCGACCACGAGGAGAAACTGGTGACTGGCCTGGAGCACGAGTCCTTTCCGCCGCCGGGGATCGATCTCAGCCGTCCCAGCGTGGCGCGGGTCTACGACTATTACCTCGGCGGATCCGCGAATTGGGAAATCGACCGGCAGTTCGCCGGGCGGATGCTGCGCGATTATCCGACGGTGCGCCCGATCGCCCAGGCCAACCGCCGATTTCTGCACCGCGTGGTCCGGCATCTGGTGCGCGCCGGAATCCGGCAGATCGTCGACCTCGGATCCGGCGTCCCCACGATGGGGCACGCGCACGAAATCGCCGAGCAGATCGCGCCGGGCGAGGTGAAGGTCGCGTACGTCGACTGCGAACCGGTCGCCGTCGCGCATTCCACCAGCCTGCTGCGCGAAAAGGGCGACCCGGCCCGGCACGTCGCCCTGCACGCGGACCTGCGCGACCCGCGACGGCTGTGGTCCCTGCTCGCCGGATCGGGCGTCATCGACCTCGACCAGCCGATCGCTCTGCTGCTCATCTGCGTCCTGCACATCGAGCAGCCACCCGTGCCCGGCAGCGAAAGCACCGCGGACCTCGGCCCCAGCGTCGCCGCCGAGTACCGCGAACTCCTCGTCCCGGGGTCGTATCTGGCGCTGTCGCACGTCACCGACGAGGGCGTCCCGCCGCACTGCGAGCAACTGCTGGCCGACGCCAAACAGCGTTACGCCGCCGCGGGCACCGACCTCATCTACCGCGACCGCGCCGAGATCACCGCGCTGTTCGGGGACTTCACCCTGCTCGAGCCCGGCGTCACCTGGACCCCGCTGTGGCATCCGGAGGAAGCCGGCCCGGACGACCGGACCATCCCGCTCGACGCGGCGAACGAGTCGCTGCTGCTCGCCGGGGTGGCCCGCAAGGAGTGAGCGCGGCGCCCGCGACCACGGCCGGTGGTCGCGGGCACTCCCGCGAGCGGCCGGGCGCGGCAGGTAGGCTTCACCAGTGTTTCGCCAGGTGATGTGCGCGGTCTGATGGCAAATACCTACCCCCCCCCCCGGACTTTTTTCACGGAGAGTGCCCGTGGATCCTGGGTTTGACCACTGGTTGACCGTCGGTTTCGAGCGCCGGGTCCTGGTGGTGGTGCGGACCGTGACGACGCTCAACCGGTTGCTCGACGTGCTCACGCTCTTCAGCGGCGACCACCGCGTCCAGACCGTTTTCACCTTCGACCGCGAGCGTCCGGCCATCCTCGGGGCAGGCGTGCCCCGGCTGCTGGAACAGCTGGGCGCCGCGGTGGTCCCGTGGCAGCAGGCGATCACGACCGAGTTCGACCTCGCGATCGCGGCCAGCGAAAACGACGATCTTCACCTGCTGCGCGCCCCGGTCGTCCTGCTGCCGCACGGGATCGGCCACCAGAAGTACTACCCCGGCAGTTCGGTCGTCGCCGGGCTCAACCCGGAACGGCTCGTGCACGACGGCAGGGTCGTCCCGGCGCTGATCGCCGTCGCGCACGCCGAGCAGCGCGACCAGCTCCGCGCGGCGAGCCCGGAGGCGGCCGAGCGCGCGGAGGTCGTCGGCGATCCGTGTCTCGACCGGCTCGTGGCCGGGGCGCACCGGGCGGCCGAGTACCGCGCGGCGCTGGCCGGACGGGGCAAGCGGCTCGTGACGATCGCGTCCACCTGGGGTCCGTCGTCGGTTCTCGGACAGCGTCCCGACCTTCCGCTCCGGCTCGTCGCCGAACTGCCGGTCGACACCACCACGGTGTGCGCGATCCTGCATCCCGGCATCGCGGCGGCGCACAGCTCGTGGCAGCTTGACGCGTGGCTCGCCGAGGCGAAACAGGCTGGGCTGCTGGTGATCCCGTCCGAAACCGGCTGGCAGGCCGCGGTGACCGCGTCCTCGTGCGTGATCGGGGACGAAAGTTCTGTGTCGCTCTACGCCGCCGCGCTGGATCGGCCGATGCTGATGGCCGGAAGTCCTTCTCCGGCAACAGTTCCCGGTTCTCCCGCCGCGATGCTGGCCGCGCGCACGGACCCGCTTGCCGCCGACGGTCCGCTGGCCGCGCAGATCGACGACGCGATCGACCGGCATGTCCCGGGCAGCTACGAACCTGTTGCCAAGCAAGCGGTCGCGGTCCCCGGACGGTCGGCTGAGCTGTTGCGTGCCGCGTGCTACCGCTTGATGAAGCTGCCGGAGCCGAGCGGCCCCGCGGAATTCACCAGCTACCCGGTCACCTCACCGACCCGAACGGAACCGGTCGCGTTCATCGCCGGCATCCGCGAGCACGGGTCGACAGATGTGCTGGTCCGGCTGCCCGCGACCGAAGTGCCGCAGCAACTGCACCATCTGCACGTGATCGCGCACCACACCCGCGCGTCGCTGCGCGAACTGTCGGCAGCCGCCATCGTGTTCACCGACGACGCCGAAGTCGACTTCCCCGACTGGGCTGCCGCCGTCCTCAAGCAGTGGCCGGACGCACAATTCGCTGCCGCCCGACTCGAAGACCGTTGCCTCGCCGCGGATCGCAGCGGCCGCCGTTACGAACTGGTCCCGGACTCCCGGCAGGTCGACCCGCTGGCGGCAGTGTCGATGCTCTACTTAGGACGGACCGAACTCGACTTCGGCCGGAACCGGGTCAACGTAGCGATTCGAATTCGGTGATGTACTCGTTCGTCCGGGGATGACCGAGCTTCCAGGCGTCGCCGATCAACTGTCCCCACGCCGTCCGCGCAGCCTCCGGCCGGCCTTCCGCGGCAAGGATGCGCGCCTCGATTTCCCGGACTTCCCACTGGTATTGGTCCGCACCAGTGGATTTCAGCTCCGCGCGGGCACGGCTCCAGCACTCCCGGGCGCGCACCAGGTCGCCCAGCGCGAGGAACGCCCGCGCAGCCACCATGTCCAGCCGGCTGAGGTTGGCACCGGTCGCGTGCTGACGGCCGCTCTCGATCTCGGCCATCGCTTCCGCCGGGCGTCCGGCCTTGACCAGGACCGAAGCGAGCATCCGATGGTGAATGCCGAGCGCGTAGCCGTGTTCGAGATGCTGGTCGAGCGCGATGGCCTTCCGGAGCCAGACCTCGGCTTCAGCGAGCAAACTGGCGCGCTCCGCCGGACGCGCGTCGGCCTGTTCCTCGAAGAACCGCGCCCGGAACTCAGCCACCGATGATTGCAGCCGCTCCCGCCGCGCCGGACGGATGTTGACGGCCTCAGCCAACTCCCACGCCAGACGGAGATCGGCGTCTGCGGTGTCGAAAGCCCTTGCCAGGAAACAGGTTTTGGCCCGCATGGACAAGGTCCGCGCGTAAAGCGCCTGTGGCTCGCCACCGGCCAAGGCCGCCGCCGCGCGGACCGCGAGGTCGCTGATCTCGGCGTACTCGCGCCATAGCCAGCGCCGGGTGATCAGCACTTCCAACGCACCGGCGAGCTGGCACACCTCCACGTGCTTCCCCCGCCGAGCCGCGGCGCGCACCACCTCGGTGATGAGCCCCAGATGCCGGTGCAGCCAGTCGAGCCGGTCCTCGGGGAGCGTCCACGACAGACCGGGCGGAACGACGTATTCGCGCAACCGCCCGGCGTCCCCCGCGAGATCCGCGGCGACCGTTCGATCCCGGACATGGCTCAACAGCCGGAGAAACGCCGCGTCGCGATCCGCGGGAAGCTTCGCCGCGTACTGAGATACCAGCGCGGTGAGCCGATGCCAGCCGCCGACCTGCTCAGTCAGCATCGCGCTGACAACCGCGTCGAACACGTCGTCCAGCATCCCGAGGTAAGCGACCGCGGTTTCCCGGGTAAACCAGTGCCCGGGAAACCCGGACAACAACGCGACCGCCTCGGCCGTTTCCGGCGCGAGCCTCGCGAAAGCCTGTTCCAGCGAGTCGTTGATGACGCCCTCAGCGTCCACGATCCCGTTCGCCTGGTAGCGCGCGAGGAGCCCGCTGACCGGATACGGCTCGCCACTGTGCCGCGCAAGGCTCAAGCCCACTTCACGAATCGCGGACGGCATCCGGCCGGACATCTCCAGCAGCGCGTCGGTCGCGTCGGGTTCCGCGTCAAGCCGGACCGCGCCGCAATAGTAGGCAAGCATTTCCCGCGCACCCTCGTTCTCGAGGCCGCCCAACAGAATCGGCGCCGGATCGAGCGCGTCGAGGTCGCGGGTGCGAGCGGAGGAGGTCGCGAGCACGAGATTCATCCGGAACGGACGGAACAGCTCGACCTCGCGCGCCGAACCGACGTTGTCGAGAATGACGGTGAACAACCGGGTCGCCAGCACGGAGCCGAACTGCTGGTCCAGACCAGCGTCGTCGGCCGCGATCTCGCCGCTGGGAATGCCCAGCTTCAGCAGCGCCTGCCGTTTGACGAGCGCCAGATCGACGACCGCGCCAGTACGCGATTCCGCGACGTCGATCTCGATCCAGCCGCCAGGGAACCGATCCCGCACGAGCCCCGCGATCTGCCGGGCAAGCTCGGTCTTCCCGGACCCGACCGCCCCGTAAATAAGACAAACCCCGGATTCGCGCGGCTCCCGAAGATGCTCGGCATGATTGAAAAACCGCTCAATACCCTCAACGACGGGCGGCCGCTGCCCCGCAGCATTCAACACCGCGACGGCTTCCATCAGCTCAGCACAAAACCCAGGATCGTCCTGACAAGCGGCCAACACCTGCCCGCGAAGCTCCGCCACAGAAACCGGCCCGGACCCGAACTTCGCCCCGAACTTGGCCCTGGCGATGCCCGCCAGCTGCCCCAGCCCCTTGTCGACCCGCCCGACCAAGGCGGTGGCCAGCAGTTTTGCCGCCTCGCTGGAAAACACCGCAACCGCGTCGATCAAGCCCCACCCCTAGTTCCTGGTACGCGCGAAACCACGCTAGCAGTGCGCGGTGTGCACGTCACCCCACGTCACACTCCCCGCGCCAGCCAGTACGTGAGGGCCGCCCTCATTGACTCTGATTCCCTCAGGGTTCCCCTCACGCACCTCCCCGCGCGCCGTGAAGGGCTCCTTCACGGACTTAGATTCCCTCAAGGAGCCCTTCACGGACCACCCCCGCCCGGCTCGCCATCGGGATTGCCGCCCCAATGCGGCATTGGGTGCATCCCACGCACCGAACGCCACATTGGGTGCATCCGACGCACCCAATGCCACATTGGGGCGCTAGCCACCACCCAAACCGCAGCCGATGCACCCGCGATAGAGGCACCCAGCCCGCCCCCGCAGCCAATGCACCCAACCATCGAGGCACCCAGCCCCTCCCCCGCACCCCGATACGAAGCCTCCCTGCGGGCGGCGGGTGCTTGTCAAGGCATCTTTCCTGCCTTGACAAGCACCCGCCGCCCGTCAGCACAATCAAGCTTCGGGGTGCCCCACGCAACCACGGTTATCAAGAAAGCAACCGCTGCTCCTTAGCCACAGCAACAGCCCCAGCCCGAGTATCCACCCCCAACTTCTCATAAATCCGCCCCAAATGCGTCTTAACCGTAGCCTCGCTGATAAACAACCGCCGAGCGATCTCCCGATTCCCCACCCCCTGCGCCAACTGTTCGAGAATATCCCGCTCCCGATCAGTCAACGCAGGCCGAGGCGCGCGCAACTGCGCCATCATCCGATCCGCCACCGGCGCCGACAACGCAGTCCGCCCAGCCGCAGCCGCCCGAATCGCCGCGTACAGTTCGTCCGCGGACTCAGCCTTCAGCAAATACCCCGTAGCCCCAGCCGCAATAGACCGAGTAATATCAGCGTCAGTGTCATAAGTAGTCAACACCAAAACCCGAGGCGGCTCAGCAACAGCACGAATACGCCGAATAGCCTCCACCCCGTCCATCCCGTCACCCAGCTGCAAATCCATCAACACGACATCCGGCCGCAACGCAGCAGCGAGATTGATCGCCTCCTGCCCAGTCGCGGCCTCGCCGATGACCTCGATCCCGCCCGCACCGGCCAGCAACGCACGCAGGCCGGCGCGGACCATGGCGTGGTCGTCGCACAGCACGACGCGGATGAGCTGGTCGTCAGACATGGCTTGGTCCCAACGGAATCGCGGCCGAGATGGCGGTGCCCTGCCCGGGCGCGGATTCGACGGTCAACCGGCCGCCGAGCTGCGTTGCCCGCGCGCGCATGGCGGGCAGGCCGTGGCCGCGGCCGTCGGCGCTCGGGGCGGACGGGTCGAAACCGCGGCCGTCGTCGGTGATGTCCAGCACGACCTCATCGTCTAGGTAGGTGAGAGTGAGCGCCACTCCCGACGCGTTGGCGTGTTCGCGTGCGTTGGCCAGCGCGCCCTGCGCGATCCGCACCAAAGTGGACTGCACCCGGCTGGGCAGCGGCCGGGCGGGCCCGTCGACCTGGACGCGCACCGGCTGCGGTTCGCGTTCGGCGACGTTCCGGAGGGCTTCCTCGACCGAGTGCCCGTCGAGGTCGGCAGGGGCGAGGTCCTGGACGAGACCGCGGGCTTCGGCCAGGTTTCGCGTGCCGATCTGTTGTGCCGCATGCAAATGCTCGCGAGCCAGGTCGGGATCAGCCCACGCGCGGTCGGCCGCCTGCAGCAGCATCGCCTGGCTGGACAGACCTTGCGCGAGCGCGTCGTGGATCTCGCGCGACAGCCGTTGGCGTTCGTCCAGCATCCCCGCGCGGCGCTCGGTTTCCCGCAACCGCACCGCCTGCCGCCGCAGGTACGTGATCACCGCGGCAGTCACCGCGGCGACGGCCACCGGCACGATCGTCAGGTTCGGGTCGAAGCCGGTCGAGAGCCGGTTCTGCGAGATCACCACGAGCGCCGTTACCAGCGTGACCAGCACTAACGCCGGTCCGGTCGGCAGCGTGCGCAGGCCGGTGACGAACAGCGGGACCGCGCACCACGCGAAGCTCGGCGCGAGCAGCACCAGCACCACCCACAGCACGGTCACGACGGCCAGCCAGCCGAGATACGGCACGGTGACCTGCTCGGGCCCGGTGACCCGCAGCACCAGGCCGACCGCGTAGACCGCCGCCAGGCAACCGGTCAGCGCGATCACCCAGGGCGCGGCCGGTTCGCCGTGGTGGTGGTCGAGGAAGCGCACGATCGACGCGACCAGCAGCAGGAAGAACGCCGTGTGCATGGTCGCGGCGAGCCACCGCGCGTCCCGATCGGTCATCGCCGCCCTCCGTTTTTCCGGTCCCACATCGAGCCTGACCTGTGCGAACCCGGTCGGCATCAGCCGATCGGATGACCCGAGTGTCGGCCGTTCCGCGCCGCGAGGCGAGCCGAGACTCCGATCCGGTGAAGGCGGTCCCGGACGCACGATGAATCCATCAAGCCGGACAAGCCAAGGAGCACCCGATGAAGAACTTCACCGCCAAGACCCGCGTCGCCACCGTCGTCGGCGGGCTCGCCGTGATCGGAGCCGCCACGACCGGCGCGCTGGCCGCCAACGCCGCCACCCCGGCCGCCCCCGCCGCCAACGCCGCGGCCGCCGCCGCTCCCGCCCAGGCCGCGCCGAAGGGGCTGGTCCAGACCACGCACCTGTCGATCGCCGCCGCGCAGAAGGCCGCGCAAGCCGCGCTCGACGCCGCCGAGAAAGCGGGCCAGAAGGTGTCGGTCGCGGTGGTCGACCGCGACGGCAACACCATCGTGACCCTGCGCGGCGACGGCGCCGGCCCGCAGTCGTACTCGTCGGCGGAGGAGAAGGCGTTCACCGCGGTCGTGTGGAACGCCAAGACCTCGGAACTGACCGGCCGGCTGCAGCAGGCCCCGACCCTAAAGGACATCAAGGGCACCCTGTTCCTCGCCGGAGCGGTCCCGGTGGACGCGAACAACGCCCCGATCGCGGCGGTCGGCGTGGCAGGCGCGCCGTCGGGTGCGCAGGACGAGACCTTCGCCCAGGCCGGGGTGGACGCGCTCGGCAAGTAAGCTGCGAGCCCGGCGCTGATCCGGTGCGCCTCGTCGGCTGCGGCGAGGCCCACCGGGCCCGGCGGCCAATCGGGTCCGCTGAGCACGATGCGCCCCACCGACCAAGCCAGGTCAGCCGCCGAACCGCTTCACGTAATCCTCGACGATCGGCCTCTCCGGCGCGATGATGTCGTCCGGAAACCGGTCCAGCTCGAAGAACTCGTAGCCGGTGATCTCCGTGCCGTCCATGGTGACCTCGGTGTTCTCGACGGTCGCGGTGAACGCGGCGGTGACGTTGTGGACCTCGTCGCCGTGCGGGTACCGGTAGAAGTACTCCGGTCCGGAATAGACGCCGAACAGTTCGAGGTCCCGCACCGCCAGGCCGATTTCCTCGCGCACCTCGCGGCGGCCCGCGTCCTCGTAGGACTCTCCGGGGTCGAGGAATCCGCCGGGCAGCCCCCAGTCCTGGCTTTCCTCGCGGAACACCAGCAGCAGCCTGCCGCGCTCGTCGGCGATCAGCACGGACGTGCCGGGCAGGATCAGCGGCCGGGTGCCGACTAGTGCGCGCAGTTCGGCGATGTAGTTCATCAGCGGTCAGTACCTTCTTGGTCGGGTTCAGCTCCGTCGCGGGGACGGAAGGCGACGATCGGCAGTTGCTGGACCATCCGGTGCCGCGCCGCGTCGGAGCCGTCGTAGCGCCAGCCCAGCAGTTTGCTCAGCACGGGATGCAAAACCGGGCGCAGCAGCAGGTTTCGGCGTTCGTAGTCGGCGATCGCGTCGGCGGCTTCGGCTTCGTCGAGGACGCGGTACGCGGGGACGAACTTCCGGCGGCCGATCGCGACCTCCGCCGCGGGGGCCGCCTGGATGTTGCGGTACCAGTCCGAGGACGGGCCCAATCCCGCGATGGCCAGCACCTCGTCGGAGAGGGGACGGAGGCCGATCACCTCCAGGACCGTCCGGTACTCGCGGCCGGACTTGCGGCCGACGTGCGTGAGGCACAGGAACCGCTTGCCCAGCAACCATCCCAGGTCGCGGTCGTACAGCTTCGCCGGCGCCTTGAAGACCGTGCGCGCGATCGGTTTCACGGTCGGACTCCTTCCCTTGCCGAATGGTGCAGGTTCGTGATGAGCGCGGTGGACTTCCCGGTCAAACTCCCGGCCACGACTCGGTCAATTCCCGGCAACCGGGCCAGTTTGAGCGCGAGCCGACGCAAGTAGAGCTGCGGTTTGTTGTCCGGAAGGAACCATCGTGCGCCGTTGCGGGCCAATTGCTGTTTGTCGGCCGCGACGGGACGCCACAGCCGCTCGTATTCCGCCAGCCCTTCGGCGATCGACGACGCCCGGTGCAGCTGATCGGCCAGCACGTACGCGCCCGCGATCCCGAGCGACGCACCCTGTCCGGCCAGCAGCGACACCGCGTACGCCGCGTCCCCGACCAGCGTGACGCGGCCCTTGCGCCACGTTGGCATCTCAATCTGGGCGACCTGGTCGTAATAGATTTCCCCGGACGGCGGGCAGTGCCGCAACGCTTCCGGCACCATCCAGCCCAGCGAGCCATAGGTGTCCAGCAGCGACTCCCGGACGTCGCCGGGCAGGGCGGGATCGGGCGTGCGGTGGACCGCGAAGGCGGCGACCGTTCCCGCGCGCAAGCCGTAGAAACCCATCTGCCTGCCGACGGTGTCGGTGAGGCAGAACCGTCCGTTTGCCACGGCGTGGATCTCGGGGGACTTGAACAGGAACGCCGCGGTGTGAAAGCCGAGGTAGCGCAAGAACCGCGATTCCTCGCCGAACACCAGCCGCCGGACCGTCGAATGGATCCCGTCAGCGCCCACCAGCAGGTCGGCTTCGAGCACGGAACCATCCGAGAGCGTCGCTGCGACCCGGTCGCCGTCGTCCTCGACAGCGACCACCCCGCTGTCGTACCGAAGCTCGACCGCCGCGGGCAGCGACGTGCGCAAGGCCTGCTCCAGATCCGGCCGCAGGACGCTCAGCAACCGGCCGCCGACGGTGCGCGCGAACTGGCCGAATTGAATATCGGACCGACGCTTTCCTTGTGCGTCGAGGAGAATCGCTTCGGAAATCGGATACGCCGCCTCCTTGATGGCGGGCAACGCTCCCATCGCTTCGGCCGCGTCGTAGCCGGGACCGAAGAAGTCGATCATGTAGCCCTGCGGACGCGGCCCGGGCGCCCGCTCCACCAGCGTGACCTCGTTGCCCAGCTCCGACAGCCGGTTCGCCGCGGCCAGCCCGGTGATACCGGCGCCGCAGACCAGGATTCTCATCGCATTTCCCCTCCCTGAGGTTGCGTGACCAGCCCGCGCAGGACGGCGGTGACCGCCGCCGGGTCTCCGCCGGGGGCGAGCCCGCGGTGCAGCAGCAAGCCGTCGACGGTCGCCACCAGCACCTCCGTGGTCGCCTCCGGATCGGGGACGCCGCGTTCGGCCAGCCAGCTGCTGACCTGCGCGCGGAACGCCAGGAGCAGTCCCCCGATCTGGTCCCGCAGTTCGTCGTCGCGCCGTGCCGCCAGATACGCCTCGATGAACAGCACCGACAGCGGGTCCACCCCGCTGTACGGCTCGACCGACCCGAACAGCGCGGACACCAGGTCAGCCGGGTTCTGCGTCGCGGCCAGCGCCGGTCCGACGCTCTCCAGCACCTCGCGCATCGCGTCCAGGACCGCCTCGCGGAGCAACGCCTGCAGCGACGGGAAGTGGTAGTGCACCACGCTCGGCGTCACCCCCGCCCGGTCCGCCAGCACGCGGGTGCTCACCGCTGCCCAGCCGCGTTCGGGCACCAGCTCCGTCGCCGCTGCCAGCAACCGTTGCCGCACGTCCCGCCCTCGTGCCGCTGCCGGTGAAGTCATCCGCATTTCTCCTGGTCGATCGTCCTGGGCAGTCGTTCAGGGCGATCGTCCTGAACGACTGCCCTGATCGTAGCGCGGTCTCCCGCGGCCGGGAAGCGAGGTGACCCACAACTCACCTGAAAGCGGGAGACGGCGGCCCTGTCCGATCGGTCCGCTACCGTCGGAAACGGCTCTTTCTGCCCGCCCCCGAAACCGACAGGTAATCCACCGTGCCCTCGTCACTGTCCACTGTGTCCATTCGACGTCCGGCATGGCTGTCGCCGCGGGTCGCGCGCACCGAAATCCTCGGCGGGCTGGTCGTCGCGCTCGCGCTGATCCCGGAGGCGATCTCGTTCTCCGTGATCGCCGGGGTCGATCCGCGCGTGGGCCTGTGCGCGTCGTTCACCATGGCGGTGGTGATCTCGTTCGTCGGCGGCCGTCCGGCGATGATCTCCGCGGCGACCGGGGCGATCGCCCTGGTGGTCGCGCCGCTGGCGAGGGAACACGGGTTCGGCTACCTCGTCGCGACGGTGGTGCTGGGCGGGCTGTTCCAGATCGTGCTCGGCTCGCTCGGCGTCGCGCGGCTGATGCGGTTCGTGCCGCGCAGCGTGATGGTCGGCTTCGTGAACGCGCTGGCGATCCTCATCTTCCTGGCGCAGGTGCCGGAGCTGATCGACGTGCCGTGGCCGGTGTATCCGCTGTTCGCCGGCGGTCTCGCGGTCATGGTGTTCTTCCCGCGGCTCACCAAGGCCGTGCCCGCGCCGCTGGTGTCGATCGCGGTGCTCACCGCGCTGACGATCGCGGCCGGAATCGCCGTGCCGACCGTCGGCGACAAGGGCGCGCTGCCCTCGGCGCTGCCGGTGCCGGGGATCCCGGACGTGCCGTTCACCTTCGGCACGCTCGGCCTGATCGCGCCGTACGCGCTGGCGTTCGCCCTGGTCGGGCTGATGGAATCGCTGATGACCGCCAAACTGGTCGACGACATCACGGACTCGCATTCGAACAAGACGCGGGAAGCGGTCGGGCAGGGCGTCGCCAACGTCGTCACCGGGATTTTCGGCGGCATGGGCGGCTGCGCGATGATCGGCCAGACCATGATCAACGTCAAGGTCGCGGGCAGCCGGACGCGGCTGTCGACGTTCCTCGCCGGGGCGTTCCTGATGGTGCTGTGCCTGGTGTTCGGGCCGGTCGTGTCGCGGATCCCGATGGCCGCGCTGGTCGCGGTGATGGTGCTGGTCGCGTTCGGCACCTTCGACTGGCATTCGATCGCGCCCAAGACGCTGAAGCGGATGCCGGTCGGCGAGGTCGCGGTGATGGCGGTGACCGTGGGCATCGTGGTGGCGACCAGCAACCTCGCGATCGGGGTCGTGGTCGGGTCGATCACCGCGATGGTGATCTTCGCGCGCCGGGTCGCGCACCTGGTCGAGGTGACCGCGGTGCGCGAGCCCGGCAGCGTCCGGTACACCGTCACCGGGGCGCTGTTTTTCGCGTCCAGCAACGACTTGGTCTACCAGTTCGACTACGCCGACGACCCGGAGCGCGTGGTCGTCGACCTATCGGCCGCGCACATCTGGGACGCCTCGACCGTGGCCGCGCTCGACGCCATCACGACGAAGTACGAGGCCCGCGGGAAAACCGTCGAGATCGTCGGACTGAACAAACACAGCGCGGCGATGCACGAGACCCTGTCCGGGGAACTAGCGGGCAGCAGCTGAGGTCAGCCCGGCTGCCCGTTCCCGGATCCGCGGCCGGAGGGTGAACCCGTTTGGCTTCAGCGTCAGCGATTCCACGATCTTCAGCTCGTACGCCGGGTCTGCCTCGAAGTCGTAGCGCTGCAGCATGACCCCCAGCGCCAGCACCGCTTCGTGCAGCGCGAACTGGCGGCCGATGCACGCGCGTTCCCCGGTGCCGAACGGTTTGTACGCCTGAGCCGGACGCTTCCGCACCGCCGCCGGCTCGAAGCGGTCCGGATCGAACTTCTCCGGATCCGGCCCCCAGACGGTCGGATCGCGGTGGAGCATCGGCAGCGGCACGATGACTGAATCGCCCTTGCGCATCGGGTATTTTCCGCCCAGCACCAGGTCTTCCCGGGCTTCCCGGGTATAGCCGGGCGCGGTCGGCCACAGCCGCATCGCCTCGTCGAGCACGCGGCGGACGTACCGAAGCTTCGCGACGTCCCCGAAAGCCGGTTCGCGACCACCCCACACCGCATCGACTTCGGCGCGCGCCTTCGCCAGCAGTTCCGGATGGCGCGTCAGGTAGTAGAGCGCGAACGACAGCGCGCCCGACGTCGTCTCGTGCCCCACGACGACGAAAGTGATGGCCTGGTTGCGAATGTTCACCGGGTCGAGCCGCTCCCCGGTCATCGGGTGCCCGTCGGTGAGCATCAGACCGAGCAGGTCACGCGCTTCGCCGCCTTCCCTGCGGCGGCTCTCGATGACCTCGTCGACCAGGTTCGTCATCGTCGCGATGTCAGCCTGGTTCTGCGCGGCCGACCCGGCCAGCGCCCGCCGCACGAACGGAAGCTTGACGTTGTCCAGCTGCGCGAACCGCAACGCACGGATCATCGCGGTGACGAACGGATGCGGTTCGGCCCGCTCGAACGACCCGAACCGGTACCCGAACCCGGCGAGCCCGATCGTCTCGAGCGTCAGCCGGGTCATGTCGGCAGCGACGTCGACCGGACCGTCCGCGCGGTCCCACGCCGCGGTCAGCTCGCCAGCGACGTCGAGCATCATCGAGTGGTAGCGGCGCATCGCCTCGGCGGAGAACGCGGGCTGCAGGATGTCGTGCGCCAGCCGCCAGTTGGGCTCGCGCGTGTGCGCGGTGAACAGCCCGTCGCCGACGACCCCGCGCAACCGTTCGACGCCAAGCCCGACGTGCTTGCCGAACCTTGTCTCGTCGTTCAGCTCGGTGACCAGGTCGATCCCGCAGGCGAACACGATCTCGAGACCGAAGAACTTCCGGGTGAAAATCGGCCCGAGCCCCGCACCGGCCCGCATGGTGCTCTGCAACGGCGTGCGCACATTGGTCCCGAGCAGGTCCCCGAGCACCGGCAACCGGCCCGGCCGATGCGGAATCGCGGTGGTGTCCACAGTTTCGCTCCCTACTGAACCCACATCCAATAGGGTCACCATCCCCCGCTACTGAACCGGTGTCAAGTAAGCTGGGGAGATGCGGACGCGCCTGAGCACCGAACAGCGCCGCGAACAGCTGCTGACCATCGGAGCAGGCCTGTTCGCGGGCCGCCCGTACGACGAGGTGTGGATCGAAGAGGTAGCCGAAATCGCGGGCGTCTCCCGCGGTTTGCTGTACCACTACTTCCCCACCAAAAAGGACTTCTTCGCCGCAATCGTGCGCGGCCAGCGAGACCAGCTCCTGGCCATGAGCGAACCCGACCCGGCGCTGCCGGTAGCCGAGCAGTTGCGCGCCGGGCTGGAGGTATACCTGGAATTCGCCCGCACCCACCCCGACGGCTACCGCATCGTGCACCGCAGCGCAGGCGACGCGGACCGCGAAATCCGGGAAATCTGCGAAGCAGGAATGGCAGCGAACGCGGACCGCATCCTGTCCGCCGTGAGCCAACTGCGCCCAGTCACCCCCACGACACAACTCGCGGTGCGGGGATGGCTTTCTTTCGTGGCAACACTAATCCTGGACTGGCTGGACGAACCGAAGATCAGCACCGAAGAGCTACGAGACCTCTGCGCGCGAACCCTTTTCGCCGCAGTAGACGTAGACCCCACCACGATCTAACGCACGCACGCGCGCGAAGGGCACCCTCACCGCCCCAGATACCCTCAGGCCCCCCTCACGCTCCCCGCTCGCCCCCGCAGCCGATGCACCCAAAGCAAGGCACCCACACCTCCCCCACCCCCGATACGAAGCCAAAAACACGGCGCGGGGGTGCTTGTCAAGGCATCTTTCCCGCCTTGACAAGCACCCCCGCGCCGTAGTGACAATCAAAAATCGGGGTGCCCACGCAACCACTCAGGGCGCAATGTCGCCGCCAGGCGACGAGCCGCCCACCAAGCAGACATCAAATACGAACCACAACCTCATCCCCCACCACCCGAACCGGAACCGCCCTCAACCGCACCGAACCATCCGCCGGATGCCGCCCAGTCAACACATCAAACTCAAACCCATGCCAAGGACAAACAATATTCCGATCAGCCGGATGAAACGCAGGCCCAGCACTCTTCCGATCCTCCCGAACCGGCTGAACAGTCCGCGGCATCATCTTCCCCTGGCAAACCGGCCCGCCCTGATGCGGACACACATTTTGCCAAGCCCGCACCTCCCCAGCATGAAAGTAAACCCCGACCTCCAGACCGTCGACATCCACCACGACCCGCCCCCGGACCCGAAGATCCGCCAATCCGGCAACAACAACGTCCCGCCGCACCGAGCTCATTCGGCCCTCCGATACCAGATCGCCATATCGAAAAGATTCACATCCGCGGCATCCAGCAACGCAGTAACCAAAACCACGGTCTCAGTAGCCGTCAACGCGTCCTCGCGAACCGGCCAGGAAATCTTCCCCACCCGATCCGTCTTGGCAGAGAACAACCGAGCCGCCGCGTACAACAACTCAGCGATCTCTTCGTCGGCGACCGCCGCGGCCTGGTCCCCCGAGGCGATCTCAGATGTCAGCGAGCCCAGCCGAGATACCAGCGAAGCAAGTTCAGATGTCATCACGAAACCCCAGGCCGCTCATGAAGCACGCTCTTCGCAGCAGGCTTCCGCCGATCAGTAGGAAGATTGAACACCCGAGCAGCATTCAACCCCAGAATATTCCGCTTAGCCTGCTCAGACAAAAACGGCAACCGCGTAATCGTAGACGGCGCGTCCCAATCCCAATGCGGCCAGTCCGAAGAATACAACAACTGAGTTTCCGCGTTGAACGCCTTCATCCCCGCCTCCAGCAACTCCATGCTGGTACGCTCCATCGGCTGACTCGTATACCACATCTCCTTCATGTACTCACTGGGCAACCGAGTCAACCCAGGAGCCTCACTCGGCCGCATCAACACCTCGTGGTCAAGCCGCTGCATGAGGAACGGAATCCAGGCCAGCCCGCTCTCCACCCACACCATCTTCAGCCGCGGAAACCGTTCCGGCATCGCGTTGATGATCCAGTTGGTCACATGAATCTGGTTGTAATGCGTGAACGACAACGCATGCATCGACAGGAAGCGGTTCAACTGGGCGAACGACGGATCTCCCCAGTGATACCCGGAATGGAACGCGAGCGGCTTCCCGCTGTCCTCGATAAGCTTGTACAACCGCGTGTAAACATCCGAATGCACCGGATTGTTGCGCGTAGAACACACCGTGTACCCGATGATCCCGTCATCACCGGCATACTTCTCGACCAGTTCCTCGCAGACCTCCGGCGTATTGTACGGCAGGTACAACATCCCCTTGAGCCGATCGTCCTGCGGCAGAACGACTTCGGTCAGCCATCGGTTGAACGCGCGCCCGAGCACGACCTCGATCTCGTCCTGCGGATGCATGCCCAGCAGCAACATCGCGCTGGGGAACACCACCTGGTAGTCCAGCCCCATCGCATCCATCCCGCGCCGGGCGGCGGCGACGAACGGATGCCCGGACACCCCGTCAAGCGGCTCCTTGCGGCCCTGATGCCCGATCCGCCCGCCGACGCTCTGGTGGGACATCCCCGGCTGAATGTTCAGCAGCGCGTTGTTGCCCGCGAACTTGCCGAACTGGTCCATGCCGATCTGGCGCCACACGTCGTTGTCGATGAGTTCCAGCACCTCGCCCCAGAAATGGTCTTCCGAGACGTGCGCGTCGATATCGACGATGAAGTAGTCGTCGTACTCCCGCTCGGCCTGTTTGGTCGCGTGGGCGAGGACGTCGCGGGTGTCGGTGCGCCCGCCGATCTCGGCGAGTTCCCGGATCCGCGGCCCGTCGGAGCGAGGACTGGAGAAATCGGGCACGGATTCTTCCCTTCGTCCGGCGTCAGCGGGGCGCGACGGCGGCATCGGTCATCGTGGTCAGGTAGTCGTCGTCGGCGGGGGCCGCGTTCTCGTGCGGGATGACGACGGCGCGGTCGGGGCTGACCGCGAAAGTGTGTTCCTCGCCGGCGGTCGGGACCGATTCCGCGGACAGTTCGGCCGTTTCGGTGCGCACGCGCATGGGCAGCCCGTCCGCGCGGACGAGGAGGTTGACAGCACTGCCGAGATAGGTGGTGCGCTCGACAATTCCGCCGAACGCACCGGGCCCGGAACCCTGCGGAGACAGCCGGGCATGCGCCGCGCGGAACGCGATGTCGGCTCGGTCCCCGATCGAAACCTCGCCGGTCGCGATCCCGGAGAAGACCAGCGAAGTGTCGTCGACCCGCACGTCGGCGGTCTTCCCGTGCACGCCGGTGACCGTCCCGGGCAGGATGTTCTGAAAGCCCATGAAATCCGCGACATACGCGGAATTCGGGCGGTCGTACAGGTCGCTCGGCGTACCGGACTGGACGATCACGCCCTCGCTCATCACGATGATCCGGTCGGACAGCGTGATCGCTTCCTCCTGGTCGTGCGTCACGTAGACCGACGTCGTCTCGAACCGGTTGTGCAGCGAGCGCACCTGCTGGCCCATCTGGTACCGCAGCTTGCTGTCCAAATTGGACAGCGGCTCGTCGTAGAAGATGATCCCCGGCCGGGCGGCCAGCGCACGGGCGAGGGCCACGCGCTGCTGCTGACCGCCCGACAGGGCGGTGACCGAACGCTTCCCGAGGTCGGAAAGACCGACCGCGTCCAGCATTTCCTGGACCCGCTGCGCACGCTCCCGGCCGGGCATCCGCGCGACCTTCAGCGGGTACGCGACGTTGTCCGTGACGCTGAGGTGCGGCCACAGCGCATAGCTCTGGAACACCATGCCGACCTGGCGTTTGTCCGCGGGCACGAACGTGCGCCGCGCGGTGTCGACCACGACCCGGTCGCCCATGACGATCCGGCCCGAGGTCGGCCGTTCCAGCCCGGCCAGACAGCGCAACGTCGTAGTCTTGCCGCAGCCCGAGGGGCCGAGCAGCGTCACGAACTGCCCCGACTCGATCGTCAGATCCAGTTCGTGCAGCGCCGCCTTCGCGCCGTACTTCTTGGTGAGTCCGGATACCTGGACCTCGGTCATCGTGACCTGCGCTTTCTCTTCGGCCGGGAGGCGAGGCGCTACTTCTTGAACGCCTGGGTGATGAAGTCGAAGTACGGCTTGTTGAACGCGGGGTCGGGGTTCGAGAACGGCAGCCGCGGCAGCTTGTCGAGCGACGGCAGTCCCGGCGGACCGGGCGCGGTCGGCGTGCGGCCGTAGGAATTGTCCTTCTCGGCCAGCGCTTTCTGGCCTTCCGGCGAGTACAGCCAGTTGACGTAGAGCTGCGCGGCCTCAGCGTGCGGCGCGTTCTTGATCAGGCACAGAGCCGAGCGCGCCATATAGTTTCCGCCGTCCTCCAGCGGGAACACCATGTCGATCGGCGCGCCCTTCTTCTTCTGCGCCTCGAAGTAGCCCTGGTACACGGCGATGCCGACCGGGAACCGGCCGCTGGCGACATCTGTGGGCACCATCGGCTCGGATTGAGATATCTGCAGGTCCTGCGCGGCCAGCTTCTCCAGGTAGGAGCGACCCCACTTCTTCTCGTTCTCCGGCAGCATCAGCGATTCGAGGATGTACCGGATGCCGCCGGGCACGGTCATGTCGCCGACCGCGATCTTGCCCTTCCACTTCGGGTCGAGCAGGTCGTGCCAGTTCTTCGGCGCGTCCTGCTTCTGCACCTGGTCGGTGTTGTAGACGAAACCGAAGTAGCGCAAGGCGAAGTAGGTGAGCCGGCCGTCGTTGTCGGTCGGGATCTTGAACCCGGGGTCGGCGGTGCGCACGTCCGCGGTGGTGCAGATGTTCGGCTTCGCCGCCGCCTGCGGGGATTCGCCGCCGACGTAAATGTCCGCGATCCGGTTCCCGCTCTGCGCCTCGGTGTCGAGCTTGGTGAGGATCTGCGCGTCCGCCTGGTCCTGCGGGAGCAGCTTGATCCCGGGGAAGCGCTTGGTGAACACGTCGTTCATCGCCTGGTTCGCGGTCACCCCGGGCCCGTACAGCACGAGCTGGGTGTGGTTGGCCGCGAACGCCTTGTCGTACAGCTCGTTCATGTACTTGTTGGCCGCCGCGGACGCACCGGGGACCTCGACCGGGGTGCTCGACTTGGTCGCGCCCGCCGACGCGCAGGCGGTGAGCGAGACGAGCAGCCCGGCGGTGAGCGCCAGCGCTGGCGCGCGCAGTTTCGTGCGGGAGAACTTCATTGTTCTTCCTCTCGGGTCAGTGGGTGATGCGGGAGAACGAGCCGGACAACTGGTCGGTGCGGCGGCCGAGGATCCGGCCGCCGAGCTTGACGGACACCGCGGCGAGCGCGAGGACGGCGAACGCGGCGAGCAGGATGATCATGAACAGCGCCGCGCCGCGGGACATCTCGCCGGTGAGGAACTGCTGGAAGGCGGTCAGCGAAACGGGTTCCAGCCCGGGCGGAGCCAGCAGCATCGGCACGGCGAGGTTGCCCGAGATGAACAGCGCGGAGAGGAACCAGCCGGCCAGGAAGCTCGGGATGACCAGGCGCAGCACGATGGTCACCAGCACCCGGCCCGCGCTCGCGCCGGACATCCGGCCGGCCTCCTCCAGTTCTGGCGACAGCTGGGCGAGCGCGCCCTCGGCGATCCGGCTGGACACCGGGATCGTGGCGACGACCAGCACGAGCGTCATCAGGAACGCCGAACCGTAGAGCCCGCGGAACGCCGGGAGGTAAAGCACGGCGAACATGTAGGCGAGGCCGAGCACGACGCCGGGCAGCGCCCACGGAATCCAGACGGCGAACGAGGTGTAGCTGCGCAGGAATCCCCGGCGCCGCGCGGTGACGTACGTCGTGAGCAGCGCGATCGAGATCGAGCCGAAGCCGCCGATGACCGCGAGCCACGCGGTGAGCGCGAGGCTCGAGCTGAACTGCGGGTCGGTGAGCATCGTGACGTAGTTGTCCAGGGTCAGCCCGGTGCTCATCACGCCGAAGATCGGCTGGAGGCTGCCGAGCACCATCGCGAACAGCGGCAGCAGGAAGTTCAGCAGCACCACCACGACGATCAGCGCGGACAGCACCCAGCGGATCGGGCCCAGCTCCTGCGGATCGCGCCGCGACGTCTTGCCGGTGAGCGTGGTGAAGCTGCGGCCGCGCAGCATCCAGCGCTGCGCCAGGAACAACAGCAGCACCAGCAGGATCAGCACGAGCGACAGCGCGAACGCCTTGGTGTACTCGGCTGGCGCCTCATCCCGGACGTAGTGATATATCTGCGTCGAGAAGACGTAGATGCCCGCCTGGCGGCCGATCAGCTGCGGTCCGTCGAACGACTGGAACACCAGCACCGCGATCAGCAGGGCCGCGCCGGTGATCGCCGGGCCGACCGACGGGATCGTGATGGTGAAGAAGGTCCGCACCGTGCCCGCGCCGCTGATCGCCGCGGCCTCGTCGAGCGACTGGTCGCGGTTCTTGAACGCGCCGAGCAGCAGCAGGTACGCGAACGGCAGGTAGCCGAGCGACGTCAGCAGGATCAGCCCGCCCCAGCCCTGGATGTTGATCAGCGGGCCGTGCGTGCCGAGCTCCCGGCCGAACTGGTTGAGCAGGCCGTTCTGCGCGTTGCCGAGCATGATCCAGCCGAGGGTGTGAAACAGCGGCGGGACGAACAGGTTGATCACCATGATCGGCGTGAGCAGCTTGCGGCCGGGCACGTTCGTGTTGGCCGCGATCCAGGCGAACAGCCCGCCGCCGGCCACCGAGATGGTGCCGCACACGACGACCAGCACGATCGAGTTCCACAGCGTGTGCCACGTTTCCGGGGCCTCGAACGCGGCGAGCAGGCCGCCCATGGTGAACGGCATGTTGTCCGAGGGCAGCCCGTCGCGGAAGGCGCCGAGCACGATCATCGCGACCGGATAGACGAAAATCAGCGTGAGCCCGGCGAGCAGGGTTGCTTTGAGCACACCGCCGGTCACCGAGCGGCGCATCGACGCTCGCCGGTCGTGCTCGAAAAGGCGCTCCGTCACTGCAGTCGTTCCTTCCTGCGAGCGGCCGGTTGCCCGCCGCGGGGACGAACCGCTCCGTCCGTCCTGCCGGTTAGCGTAAGAACTCGGGTGCGGCGGCTCATCGAGCGGCTCTCCGAAGTCCTTCCGGTTTCCTCCGACACGGTGTCGGAGGAAACCGCTGATCAGATCAGGGCGGCGAGCACCGCGTCGTTTTCCTCGGGCAGCCCGATCGTCACGCGCGCCCCGCCCGCCTTCGGGAACGGCCGCGCGAGCACGCCGCGAGCCTCCAAACGGGACAGCAGGCCGGCCGCGTTTCCCGGCAGGAAAAGGAAATTCGCCTGGCTCGGCACGAACGCGACGTTCGCCGCGGTCAGCGTGGCCTCGATCCGGGCGCGTTCGGAGACGATGACGGCGGTTCTTTCCTTCGCCACAGCCAATCCTTCCGCGCTCAACGCCGCGATGACCGCTGCCTCGGCCACGCTGTTGAGCGCGAAGCCGACAGACGTGCGGCGCAGTGCCTCCGCGATCCGCGGTGCGGCAGCGGCATAACCGACGCGGATGCCCGCCAAACCGTGTGCTTTGGACAGTGTCCGCAGCAGCACGAGATTCTCGAACTCGTCGAGCAATCCGACAGTCGCGTCCACCGGTTCGGCAGACACGAACTCGCGGTACGCCTCGTCGACAACAACCAGCACGCGCGACGGGACGCTTTTCAGGAAGTCGCGGATATCCTCGACCCCGCGCAGCCCGCCCGTCGGGTTGTTGGGATTGCAGAGGTAGACAATGCGGGTTTCCGGGCCGACCGCGGCGAGCATCGCGTCGAGATCCATCGCGCCGTTCGCGTCGAGACCGACCTCTGTGGACTCCGCGCCGGCGAGCGAAAGCGCCGCCGCGTACGCCTCGAAGGACGGCGCCGGGCGCACGCCGTGCACGCCGGGTTCGCAGACCAGGCGGGCGAGCGCGTGCAGCAGCGTGCCGGATCCGTTGTCGATCGCGATGCGCCCCGCGTCCAGACCCATCGCCTCGGCGACCGCGGCGCGTGCCGCGGCACGGTGGTAATCGGGGTAGCGGTGGGCATTCCGGGCCGCTTCGGTCATCGCGGCGACGATGACGTCCGCGGGTGCCCACGGCATTTCGTTCTGGGACAAGCGGATCGGCGGCTGCGCACCGCGGGACGAGCGATCGGGGGCGGCGAGCACGCGGTCGACCACACTGCGGAGCTCCAGCAGCATGCATCCTCCTCAAGCCGGACGATTAACTGTAATGAATATACATAATTCTGAGCGCGTGTACATCCATCAAGTTCGCCCGGATCAAGATCTCAGGAAGGCCGAGCTGCCACGGCAGGTCGGCGGTGCCGCGAAATCGCCGACTCCGCCAGTTCGTGGTCGCGCTTCATGACCGCCTCGGCGAAGTCGAGGTGCGTGCGCAACCGCTCCTTCGTGGTCGGCGCGGTGACGCCCTCGAGCTTCGCGGCGATGATGTAGTCGACGAGATTCGTATACAGGCTGCGCAAAAGCTCGTTCGGCGACACCTGCGCGATGCGCGCGTGCAGCGCCCAGATCGCCGTCGGAGCCTCGGCGGAATCCCAGGCCGCCTTCAACGTGTCGGCGCACGCTGAGATATCAGCGATGTCCTCGTCGCTAGCGTTCTCGACCGCGTCGTGCAGCACCGAACCGTCGAGCGCGTCCAGCACGCGCAGGCAGTTCTCCACGGTCGCCTTACCCTCGCGCAGCTGGAGCAGCTGATCGCTCAGGTGCGTGAAGGGCGAACGCGTCGCGACGAAGATCCCGCCGCCCGGCCCCGGCTTGGCATCGACGATGCCGCGGGCGCGCAGCAGTTGAATCGCCTCGCTCAACGTCGCCGGAGCGACCCCGAAGCGCGCCATCAGCTCCTGACGGCGCCCGACGAAGTGCCCGGCGCTCCAGCCCTCCGAGACGATCTCGTCCTCGAGCGCGCGAGCGACCTGGACGGCAGCGGCGGTGTTCGTGATCTGCGGCAAGGGTCCTCCGAAGTACTCGGTCCGGTGACGTCGCCGACGCGGGTCACGCGTAGTGACAGATTAGAGGCGCACCGGAACCCCGAACACCCGGCATCGTCTATATTGATTGTAGACATTAGACGCATGCGTCACCAGCGCGGCACGCACCGTTGCCTAAGGAGCCCCCATGCCGGTTTCCGCCCCCGCTGCCCTTCACTCAGAACTGGTCGCACTCCGCCGCACCCTCCACACCCACCCCGAAGCCGGGTTCGCCCTCCCGCACACCCAGCGAACCGTACTGTCCGCACTGTCTGGACTGGACCTGGAAGTAACCCCAGGCCCACCCGACTTCACCTCAATCGTCGCAGTACTGCGCGGTGCCCGCCCCGGCCCCTCGGTCCTCTTGCGCGCAGACATGGACGCCCTGCGCGTCACGGAGGAAACCGACCTGCCGTTCGCATCTCAGACGCCCGGGTTGATGCACGCCTGCGGCCACGACCTGCACACAGCCGCACTCGTCGGCGCAGCAAAACTCCTGAACGCCCACCGAGACGAGATCGCCGGCTCGGTTGTCTTCATGTTCGAACCAGGCGAAGAAGCCGGCGGCGGCGCACAACGCCTGATCGACGAGGGAATCCTCGCAGGCGTCGAGGCCGCATACGGCATTCACGTCCTGCCAGGCCGCTCCGGCGTATTCACCACCCGCCCCGGCTCGATCATGGCCGGAGCCAGCAGCCTGACGGTCCGAGTACGGGGCCGCAGCGGCCACGGCTCACGACCGCACCAAGCGGTGGACCCAGTCCCAGCCGCAGCCCAGATCATCTCGGCCCTGCACACCTACGTCACCCGCCGGTTCCCGGTCTTCGACCCAGTTGTGCTGTCAGTGACCAAAATGCAGGCAAGCGACATCATCAACGCAATCCCAGACGAGGCAACACTAGCCGCGACGATCCGCGCACTGTCCGCAGAGAGCGTAGAAATCCTGGCCCGTGAACTACCTTCACTAGCAACCGGAATCGCATCAGCCTTCGGCTGCCAAGCAGAGACGGAGTTCCGCTCGGTCTACCCAGTAACCGCGAACGACCCGAAAGCAGCAACACACGCGCTAACCGTGCTAGCCGACCTGTTCGGCACAGAACGAGCCGTACCACTGGAACACCCGATCATGGCATCGGAAAGCTTCTCCGCGGTACTCAACGCGGTCCCAGGCGCCTTCATCTTCCTAGGCACCACACCAGAAGGAATCGCCCCAGACACCGCAGAAATGAACCACTCCCCGCGCGCAATCTTCGACGACAGTGTGCTAAGCGACCAAGCAACAGCACTAACAGCACTAGCCCTAAGCCACCTACAGCCCTAAAACCGCACCGGTGCACCCACCCATCGAGGCACCCAGCCCCTCCCCCGCACCCCGATACGAAGCCTCCCTGCGGTCTGGGGGTGCTTGTCAAGGCATCTTTCCCGCCTTGACAAGCACCCCCAGACCGTCAGCACAATCAAGCTTCGGGGTGCCCCACGCAACCCAGGCCCGATGTCGCCGCCAGGCGACGAGAACTCAATGCTTCTCGTGAATCAACGGCCAAGGAGAAGGAAACACCCCCACCGGCACCTTAACCACCGCAGGCCGCCCCGCCGCAATAGCCGCCCCGACATGCTTCTCCACCGCCCCAGCATCCTCAGCCAGCGCGAAATCCAACCCAAACGCCCGAGTCAGCAGCTCAAAATCAGGATTAGTCAACTCAGACCCAATAAACCGACCACCGTAAGTATCCCGCTGAATCCGCCAAACATTCCCAAACCGAGAATCCTCAAACAAAATAGTAACCAACGGAATCCCATACTTCTTAGCAGTAGCGAACTCCTGCAAAGACCACCCGATCCCGCCATCCCCGGTAACCGCGACCACCGGCCGCCCCCCAGCCCCCACCGCGGCCCCCAACGCAGTAGGCATCGCATACCCGAGAGTCCCCTGATACCCGGGCCACACATAAGACCGAGGCGCCTGCACCGGAAACCCGTACGTAGACACATACCCGATCTGCGTCAACTCATTGACAAAAACCCCGTCCTCCGGCAACGCAGCCCGAATAGCGTCCACGAACTCCATCTGCGGCCCAGCCTGCGCCCGAATCCGAGCCGCACAATCCTCCCGCAACCGAACCAGCTCAGTCCCCCAACCAGCCCGAGGCGACAGCCGCCCAACCAACGCCTCCAACACCGCAACAGCATCAGCATTGACCGCAAGATCCGGCCGCCGCGGCGCGCGAAGATCAGCCGCGTCAATATTCACCAACGCCAGCCGCGCGTCCCCAATATTCAACTGCTGCCCAAACGGCGTCAAAAACCGGCTACCGAACGAAACCACAAGATCCGCAGTAGCCCGCAGCTCCCACAAAGCAAAGGCAGGCAACGCATGCGGATCCCGAGCGTCAATCGCCCCCCGCCCGTTCTCGCTCATCACCACCGGCGCGTCCAGCAGTTCAGCAAGCCGAGCCAGCAACTTGAACGCCCGCGGATCCCGCATCCCCCCGCCGACATGGATCACCGGCCGCTCGGACGCCGCCAGCAGCCGCACGAGCTCGACAACATCCCGCTCCGGCGCCTCCGGCTCGCGCACCCCGAACGGTTCCCCCGGCTTGAGATCCGCGACCGCGTGCAGCAAGTCCGGCCCGAGTTCCAGCGCGACCGGACGAGGCCGTCCAGTCCGCATCTGCCGGAACCCCTCGTGCACCAGATCCGGAATCTCCTCGACCCGCTTGGGCCGCGCCGACCACTTGGTCAGCCCCTGAACCGTGTCCGTCTGGCGGGGAATCTCGTGCAGCGCCCCGAGCCCGGACCCCACGAGCGGCGACGGAATCGTCCCCGCCAGCAGCATCACCTGCGACGAACAGGCGTACGCCGTTGCCATCCCAGCGCCGGCGTTCAGCACTCCAGGGCCCGGCACGACCATCGCCACCCCGGGACGGCCGGAAGTGCGGTAGTAGCCGTCCGCCATGTAGCTGGTCGCCTGCTCGTGCCGCGGAACGACCAGTTCCAGCTCGTCGCGCTTGCGGTACATGCCGTCGGTGAGCCCGTCCAGCTGGACCCCGGGAATGCCGAAGACCGTGTCGACGCCCTCGCTGATGAGCGCGCTGGCGAGCGCGTCACCGCCTGTCATCTGTGCCATGCGGATCCCTCTCGTCAAATGTCTATAATGAATATAGATCAAATCTCGGGCAGCTGGCAACGGAAGAGGCGAGCATGACTCTCGAAGGACAGGTGCAGGCCTACGCCGACCGGCTCGGGCGGCCGATCATCGTGTTCGACGCCGACTTCACGGTGATCGCGTTCAGCGTGCACGACCAGGACGTCGACCACGCCCGGCTGGCGATCATCTTGTCCCACAAAGGATCTTCGCGCGCCCGGGAGTCCATCCGGGACTACCGGGTGGGCCAGGCGCAGGACCCGGTCCGGATCCCGCCGCTCGACGGCGGCCAGTCCCGGCTCGTCGCGCCGGTCCGGCACGAGGGGCGGCTCGTCGGCTACCTCTCCTCCACGATCCCCGAGGACGACGAGTCCGCTTACGAGGACGACGACGAGCTGCGCGAACGCCGGGCGCAGATCGGATTGCTGCTGGCCGCGATGGCACTCGGCAACCGGGAAGACGAGGACCGCGCGCGACGCCTGCTCGCCGCGCTCCTCGAAGGCACCGACGACCAGCGCGTCCGAGCCGCCGACGAACTGCTCGCCAGCGGTTTGCTCTCCCCCGTCCCGCACTACACGGTCATCTCGATCGCGACCCCGCCGCGCGCCGAGCCCAGTTCGGCAACCCTCCGCCTCGTACTGGACCGGGCGCTGTCGAGCATCCCAGCCTTCCCCACCTTGAAAGCCGTCGGCGCGGTGCTCGGCAGCGAAGCTGTCTTGCTGGTGCCCTACGAAATCGACACCGCACGACTGTCTGCTCTCCTTGCGCAGCCCGCCTTCTCCGGTCTGCACGCGGGGGTTGGCGGTGCGCACGCGCCGCTGTCCGGCGTGCACCGGTCCCTGCGGGAAGCCCGGATCGCCTTGCGCGGCGGCGACGCCGGCTGCGCGGCGCACTGGTCGGAGTTGGGATTGGACCGGCTGCTGCTGCAACTCCCCCTCGAGGACCTTGATATCTCAGATCTCCCCGATGCCGTACGACGGCTGCTCGACGCGCAGTCCGGACCAGACCTCGCGCAGACCCTGGAGACCTACCTCGACTGCGGCTGCGACGCCCAGCGCACCGCGCAGACCCTGCACGTCCACCGCAGCACCCTCTACTACCGGCTGGATCGCGTGCGCGCGGTCGCCGACGTCGATCTCGCCGACGGGAAGGTGCGCCGCGAACTCCACGCGGGACTGCGGATCGCGACGCTGGCCGGTCTTCGCTAGCCGCCCCGCCTCCAATTGACTATATTCAATGTGGACTTTTACGGAAGGGTCCCGCATGAACGCACTGCTGACCACCGTCTCGGTCGCCGACGACCGCGGACGGCCGATCCTGGACGCCGCGACCCGGGAAGTCGTCGGCCACGCACCGGTGCACACGGTCGACCAGCTCAACGCCGCGATCGCCGCCGCGGCCGAGGCACAACCGTCCTGGGCGGCATTGGGACACGCTGAACGGTCGCGCATCCTGCACGTCATCGCGGACGACATCGACGCGCACGCCGAAGAACTCGGCGAGATCATCACTGCGGAGCAAGGAAAAGCCGGTGGCGCCGGCGAGGCGCACGGCGCCGCGCACTGGCTCCGGTCCGCGGCGGACACGGTGCTCGAACCGCAGTCGCTGCCGGACGGCGCGGAACAGCATTACGTCCCGCTCGGCGTCGTCGCGTCGATCGGTCCGTGGAATTTCCCGGTGATGATCGCGGTGTGGCACGTCGCGCCGGCGCTGCGCATGGGAAACACGGTGGTGCTCAAGCCTTCCGAGAACACGCCGTTGAGCGTGCTCGCGCTGGCGGAGATCTTCCGCCGCCACCTCCCCGCGAACGTGCTGACCGCGGTTTCCGGCGATCGCGAGGTCGGCGCCGCGCTGGCCGCGCATCCGCGGATCGCCAAGATCGTGTTCACCGGTTCGACCGCGACCGGCCGCCGGATCGTCGAAAGCTCAGCAGGCAACCTCGCCCGGCTCACCCTGGAACTGGGCGGGAACGACGCGGCGATCGTGCTGCCCGGCACGGACGTCGACGCCGTCGCGGACAAGCTGTTCTGGGCGGCTTTCATGAACACTGGCCAGGTGTGCGCCGCGCTCAAACGGCTTTACGTGCACGAATCGATCTACGACGACGTCGTGTCCGCGCTGGCCGAACGCGCGGAGAAGGCGCCGATGGGACCGGGGCAGGACAAGGCGAACCGGCTCGGGCCGGTGCAGAATCCCGCGCAGTTCGAGATCGTCTCCCGACTGGTCGAGGAGGCCCGGGCACGCGGCGCCCGCGTCGTCACCGGTGGCACCCCGGCGACGGAACTGGGGCCACTGTTCTACCGGCCGACGATCATCGCGGACGTCGAGGACGGTGCCGCGGTCGTCGACGAGGAGCAGTTCGGACCGGTGCTGCCGGTGATCCGGTACTCCGAAGTGGACGACGCGGTGCGCCGCGCCAACGGCACCGACCAGGGGCTGGGCGCTTCGGTGTGGGGTGCGGACGCGAACGAGGTCGACGCGGTGGCGCAGCGACTGGAGGCGGGCACCGTCTGGATCAACCAGCACGGCGGCGTCGATCCGGCGATCCCCTTCGGCGGCACGAAGTCGTCCGGCTACGGGCTGGAGTTCGGCGTAGAAGGCCTGAAAGCCATGGCAGCCAGCAAAATCATCCGCCGGTGAAACCAGTGTAGGCCTCCTTGAGGGATTTCCTCGAGGAGGCCTTCACTGTGGGCCGGGGGTCAAGCGCCGCGAAGCTTTTCCCACAACTCGGCCGCAACCGCCCGATCAGGCGGAGCACCTCGCCACACCACAGTTTGATCCTGACGCACCACCGTGAGGGGACAGACATATTCGACCGGGAGCGTGTCCACTTCAACGACCGCGATTGGGATACCTCGGCGTGCCGCTTCACCGGTCAGCGCTGAGATATCAACTCCTCGGCCAGCAATTACCGTGTAGCCGGGCGAGAAATGTTCGTACAGCGAGGATCCGTCCGCCAGCGTGAAGTGCGGGGCACGGCAACCGGGCACAGTGGACGGTGTGTAGCTGCCCATCGTGTAACCGGGCGCTTCCTCGCCGTCGTAGGCGATGATCGGGGAATCGTGATACGCGTAGCCGTAATTCAGCCCTGCGGCGGCGAACTGCGGCTCGTTCAACGCCCGTACCGCGGCACCGAACGACGAGCGCGCGACCGCACCGGCGGGGGTGTCGTCTTCGAGTTCGGCGGGAAGTCCCGGGCGGGCGAGCTTCCGCTGGTGGTTCATCGCGAAGTGCGACACCTGTTCGGTGATCGGCCGTCGCTCGGCCTCGTAGGCGGCCAGAATCCCTTCCTCGGCCCAGCCGGCGAGACGCGCGCCAAGCAGCCAGGTCAGGTTGAGCACGTCCGCGATGCCCGCGTTCATCCCGAATCCGGCGAACGGCACCCATAGGTGCGAAGCGTCCCCGGCGAGGAAAACCCGCCGGTCGCGGAACCGGTCGGCGAGCAACCGGCGGGCGACCCAGTCCTCTTTGGACAGGACCTCGTACTCGAACGACTCGTCCACCCCGAGGATCGCGCGGATCGCTTCGTCTCGGTCGACCGCCTCGTCTTCCGACGCAAGGTAGGTGTGCACGAGGAACGTTTCCGTGCCGTCGATCGCATACACGTGCCCGACGCGGCGTGAGTTGAACGTGTAGTAACCCCATGCCCGCGGTTCGTCGGCGGACATCAGCGAGTACAGCTTCGGCGCGCGGATGCACGTGGACTGCACGTGCTGGAGCACTGGATCGCCGCTGAGTTTCGCGCCGATCTGCTTGCGCACCGCTGAACGGCCGCCGTCCGCGCCGATGAAGTACCGAGCGCGCAGAGTGCGCTCGCCCGAACTGTCGGACACGACTACCCAGACGGACGATTCGTCCTGGCTCACCGAATGGAACCTGGTGCGGTTGAGCAGGGTCACGCCGGGGGCGGCAGCGGCGTTCCGGGCGAGGATCGGCTCCAGGAACGTCTGGTTGATCCGGTGCGGCGGTTCCGGTGTCGCCCAGCTCGTGTCGGGGCCGACGCGGGAGGTGTACCGCTCCCCGCTCGCGGGGATCGGGATGCGCGACAGTTCCCGTCCGGTCAGCGAGGTCCGGAACGCGACGTCCTGCGGGTAGTCGCGCGGCAACCCGGCCGCGCGCACCTCGGCCGCGATGCCGAGCCGCCGGAAGCTTTCCATGGTGCGCGAGGCGACGTGGTTGCATTTGACGTTCGGCGGTTCCAGGAACTCCCGTTCCTCGACGACAATCACCGACACGCCGCGGCTGCTGAGGTCTAAAGCGGCGACAAGCCCGACCGGACCCGCGCCGACGATGAGGACGTCTGCGTCCATGGTTTCTCCGTTCAGCACGGCATTCCTTGTGCCACCACGCCAAGGTGTTCGGTCATCAACCGGCGGGCCGCATCCTCGTCACGGTCCTCAATGGCCTGAAGGATGCGGCGGTGCGCGTCGACAGCGCGGGAAGCCCGTTCAGCGTTGGTGTGCACGGCATACACGCTTTCCCGGGGACGGTTCAACGCACCGACCGACGCCGCGATCGCCGGGTTCCCGCTGAGCAAACCGAGCCGGGCATGGAATTCCAGCGACAGGGGGTTGTAGCGGCTGGCGTCGTGGACGTGTTTCTCCGATTCCTCGACCAGCGCTCGCAATTGCGCGACCTGGTCGTCAGCCGCGGCACGCGCGGCGAGCGCGGCGGCAGCGGGTTCGACCGCGTGCTGCGCTTCCAGCAGCTGTTCGGTTCGCATCCCGTGCAAATGCAGTTGAATGGACAGCGAATCCGCGATCCGGCCGATGTCCGCCTCGGCTTCTTCCGCCGTGCTGAGTTCACGGTATTCGCCGGACCAGTACAGCAACGGCTGCCCGGTCCCACCGCCCGCGGAAACGACTTCGCCGACGAGGATGATGTGGTCACCGCCGCCGAGCATCGTGTGCACCGTGCAGTCGAACCAGCTCAGCGCGCCGGTGACGACTGGCGCGCCGGTGGCCTCGGTGTGCGTCTCGACCTCGTCGAACCGTTCCTTGCTCCGGCCGCGTCCACGTCGCGCGAAACACGCGGAGACGTCCTGCTGATGACGGCCGAGCACGTTGATCGCGAAGACCCCGCTCGCGCGGATCTCGTCAAGGATCGGACTGTGCGAATTGATCGAGACCGTCACCAAAAGCGGGTTCAGCGAAAGGGAAACGAACGAGGTCGCGGTGATCCCGTAAAGGTGCCCGTCGAGCGCGGTCGTCACCACCGTGACCCCGGAAGCGAACCGTCCGGCGGCCTGGCGGAAACTGTCGATCCGTTGCTGGTCGGAGGTCATGGGATTCACCTCGTCTCGTCCGGAACGCCGAGCTGGCGGAAGTCGTAGACGTCCAAAGTGGTCTCTCCGGCGCGAAGACGGTCCAGATAGGACGCTTCCTTCTCGGCACGAGCCCGGGACGCGGCGAGAACCCGGTCGTACTCGTCCGCCGGGAACACGACGATCCCGTCCCGGTCGGCCACGACGACGTCGCCTCGGCGCACCACCCGGCCGCGCAAGGTGATCGGGCGGCCGACGGTTCCCGGCCAGTTCTTGATCGTGCCGCGGATCGAGATCGCCGTGCTGAACGCCGGGAAGCCGAGCGACGCGAGCTGCTGGGTGTCGCGGACGCCGCCGTCGATCACCAGGCCGTTGATGCCGCGTGCCTGCGCCGCGACCGCCATCACCTCGCCCCAGTACCCGAACGGCGCGCCACCAGCGTCGACGACGAGCACGTCACCCGGCCCGGCGGCTTCGATGCCGTGGTGCAGTGCGAGGTTGTCGCCGAGCTGCGCCGACACCGGCACCGCGCGGCCGACCATCTGCGCACCGTCCCAGGCTGGCCGGAACGCGGGGTCCAGGAAGCAGTCGAGGCCGGAAGCCTCGTACAGCGTGGCCGTGCCGAGCGTCAGCAGTTCCTTGGTGTCTTCCGCCAACGTGGTCATGCGTCCGCCCGCTGCAGATCGTGATAGCCGTACTTCGCGCGGGCTTCGGCGATCGTCGCGCCGCCGAGCGCGGCGGTGAGGATCGCTTCCTCGCGCGCCTGGATCATCTCGGCGACCTCCAGCACGTCGTCCTCGCAATCCCGCGGGATCGCCACGACTCCGTCCGAGTCGCCGAGCAGGATGTCGCCATGGCGCACTGTCACGCCGCCGATGGTCACCGGCCCGCGTTCCTCAGCCACCTCGACCCGGTCCTTGCCGGTGCGCATGAAGCGACCGCGGCTGTAGATCGGGTAGCCGATGGAGAGCGCGCGGTGCGTGTCGCGGCAGACGCCTTCAATGACCGTGCCTGAGATACCACGCTGGTGCGCTACTGCGGTCAGGATGTCGCCCCACACCGTGCAGTCGACCCGGCCGTCGTTGTCGAGCACGATCACCTGGCCCGGTTCGACCTGGTCGATGAAATCGCCGACGGTGCCCGCCGGGACCTGCGCGCTGACGTAGCGCACGGTGAACGCGCGGCCGACCATGCGCTGTCCGTCCGCGAGCGGGGCGAGCCCGAGCAGGCTGCCCGGGCGCTTGAGCTTGTCGAGGGCGTCGGACACCGTCGCGGTGCCGAGCGCGGAGAAGCGGTCGAGGAGAGACATCAGCGCTGCTCCACTGTGACTGAGGGGAATTGGGAATCGTGCATGACTTCCTGCACGTCACGACCGGACCGGACCGCCTCCGCCATGCGGGCTTCCCGATCAGCGATCCGCTGCGCGAGTTCGACAACGCGCTCGGCGTCTCCCGCGGCGACGAAGACGACGCCGTTCACGTCCGCGAGCACAAAGTCTTGCGGGGCAACTGAGATACCAGCGATCTGGATCCGCTCGTCCATCGCGGCCTGCACGATGCGGCCCCGCGCACTGACCGGAACGGCCGTGCGCGCGAAGACCGGGAGCTTCAGCGCTTCGCTCTCCTGGACGTCGCGGCAGGCACCGTCCACGATGACGCCAGCCACGCCGCGCCGGACCGCGGCCTCGGCGAGCAGACCGCCCCAGCAGGACACGTCCGTGCGGCCGTGGTTGTCGATCACCACGACGTCGTCCGGCTCGGTGATCGCGACCAGCGGAGTGGCGATGTGCGTCGCCGGTCCCGCAGTCGCTTTGGGCGCAGCGGTGACCGTGCGCACGCGGCCAGCCAGAACGGTGCCGACGGGCCACATCGGCTTCAATGCGGTGACCGCGCCGGGCAGGCCGAGCGTGTCCAGTGCGTCGGAGACCGCGCAGCTGTCGAGCCCGCGCAGCGCGGAGATGATCTCTTCGGGAGACATGCTCACTTCCGTTCCCAGGTAAGGAAACCCATCGCGTTGCCAGTACCGGCTTCCGTCCGGTAGCACGGCTCGTAGTCCACGCTCGTCACGGCGAGGCCGGCCTCGTCCGCGATCCCAGCGACCGCGATCCAGTTGCGCAGCTCCGACGCGCCGGACCGCATCTCGGCAGCCGGGACGCACGAGAGGTAGTCGGCATCGTGGTTCCGCAGCGCCTCGAGAAACTCCTGGTCCAGCTTCTCGTCGATCACGAAGTGGCTGAGCCCGCCCGAAGCGACGACGCCGACGCGCAGGTCGCCGGGGAACGACCGGATTGCCCGCCCGACCGCGCGCCCGAAGTCGTAGCAGCGTTTGGCGCCCGGCGGATTCGGCTCCCAGAAGGTGTTGATGAAGATCGGCACCATCGGCAGCGTCGACTCCTGCCCGAGGAATCGCTGGTAGATGAACCCGAAGCCGTGCGGGATGGTGTGGTTCTCGTACCGCCCGGCCGGGATCACCTCGGTGGCGCCGGTGTCGAAATTCTCGGCCTGGGTGGACTGAATGATGTGCTTGCCGAGCGCGCGGTGCGTGGGCCGCATGATCGTGCGATCCGGGACATCGCCGGTCGCCGCCTCGGCCAGGCCGGGGGCCATCGCGTCGAGCTGCGCCTGGGTGAACGGCACGTGCGCGACCTCGTCGCCCCAGAACACCGAGAACGGGGCGAGCCATTCGTCGCCGTAGGTTTCCTTGTGGTCGCTGGAAACGATGACGAGGACGTCGACGTCCTGGGTGCGGATGAAGTCCGCGAGCCGGTCCATCGACCGCTGGCAGCTTTCCCAGCGACGCGCCATCACCTCGGGAGTGATCTCGTGCGAGAAGTCCTCCCGCAGCTCGCGCAGGTCCTCGTAGCGGTAGGTCTCGCCGCGGAACTTCAAGCCTTTGCTGGCGCGGTCCGCCGTGCCTCTGGTATCCCAGGCGTGCGGCGGTGGCGCCTTCAGCTGCGGTCCGTGCGAAGTGCCGATCCCGGCGACGATCTCGGTCATGATCTCCCCTCAGAGCTGGAAGAGCGCGCGGGCGTTGTTCTCGAGGACGTCGGCGCGCTCCTTTTCGCCGAGCCAGGCGATGTCGTCGATGAGCAGGTGGATGTCGTCGAACCAGCGCCCGGTCTCGGGGTCGATCTGCGAGCCGGTGCCCGGTTTTTCCGAGCCGAACAGCACCCGGTCGGTACCGACGACCTTCATCAGCAGTTCCAGGCTGTCCTGGGTGTAGAGGCACGAATCGAAGTGCAGCCGGCGCAATTTGTCCAGATAGGACACTCCGGTGCGCACCACCGACGGCAGGAACCGGCCCACCTGGTACGGAATCGCGCCGCCGCCGTGCGAGACGATCACCTTGAGGTCGGGGAAATCCTTCAGCACGGTGGAGTTCACGAGGCTCCACACCGCGATGGTTTCTTCCTGGATGAAGTGCAGGCTGTACGGCTCGCGCGCGGGCGGCTTGCATCCGGCCGCGTGCAGCAGCACCGGGACGTCGAGTTCGCACAGCACCTCGTACACCGGGTACCAGTACCGGTCGCCGAGCGCGAGCGGGGTTTCCGTGCCCTCATACGGGTCGGTGTTGAGCATCGCGCCGACGAAACCGAGTTCGGTCACCGTGCGCCGCAGCTCGGCGGTCCAGTCCCGCGGCGTCAGATCCGGGCTTTGCGGCAGCCCGGCGACGCCCTTGAACCGGCCGGGGAACAGCTCGGTCGCGCGATGGATGAGGTTGTTGGTCTCCTCGGTGAACCACTGCACGAGCTTCGCCGGCCGTTCGCTGTGCATCATCTGGAACGGGCGGGGCGAGATCACCTGCAGGTCGATCCCGGCGCCGTCGAGGTGCGCGAGATGCGAGATGTCGCCGAAGCTCGGGTGCGGGTGGTGATACGCGGCGGCGAGCGCGTCGTCGCTGATGGCCGGGGGTTTGCCGCCGTGCGCGCCGCGGTGCGAGAGCAGCGAGGCTTTCCAGGCGTAGTAGGCGTCCGGCGCGGACATGTGGCCGTGGACGTCGATGATCACGGGATGCTCCTTGCGTCTCAGACGAGCGGCTTGCTGATGAGTTCGTCGACGCGCGCGTCCGTCGCCGACGTGTCGTAGAAGCGCAGCAGGCGGGTGCGGCCCGCGCCGGGGTCGCCGCGGTGCAGGTACTCGTACAGTTCCTGGCGCATCCCGAAACTCGAGCCGGCGAGTTCCCAGCCGAGCCGGAACAGCCGCGCCTTCTCGGCCGCGCCGATGTCGTGGCCGCGCATGTAGAGGTCCAGGAACGGACGCAGTTCCGGGTTCGCCAGGTCGGCTTCGGTCGGCTGCATGATGAGCCCGGACGCGGCGACCTGGCGCAAGATCTGAACCATCCGCGCTGAGATGTCAGCCGACCAGAAGCCGACGCCGTTGGTATTGCTGGGGGCGAGGTGCCCGCCCGGCGTCACGACGGCGTCCGCCTCGGCGCCCTTGATCGCCAGTTCGAGCGTCTGGACGTAGGAGATGAGTTCGCCCAGCTGTTCCTGGATGCCGCGGAAGGTGTCCACGCCGATGGAGTGCGCGAGTTTCTTCGCGACCGACGTGAAGAACTTCATCCGGGCGAGGAAGCGAATGTGCGTGCTCTGCAAGCTCCACACGTTGATCCGGCCGAGGCCCTTGAGCGCGCGCAGGGAGTCGCCGAGCAGGAAGATGCGTTCGCGCGGCAGGAAGACGTCGTCGAAGAACAGCATCGCGTCCTGCTCGTCGTACCGGTTCCCGAGCGGATGCGAGTGCCCGCTGTCGGCCGCGCCGAGCGGTTCGCGCAGCAGGATCTTGAGGCCCGGCGTGTTCATCGGCAGCGCGAACCAGATGACGAAGTCTTCCGCTCCGCGCGCTGCGGTGACGCCGTTGAGGTACACCAGCACCTCGTGGGAGAACGGTGCGAGGGTGGCGAGTTGCTTGGCACCGCGCAGGATGACGCCGTCCTCGCGTTCCTCGACGACGCGCAGCGCGAGGTCCGGGTCGTCGAGCGGGCTGGCGCTGCGGTCGATCTGCGGGTCGCCGAGCGCGTGGGTCAGGACGAGGTCGTGCTCCATCGCGAACCGGCGGTAATCCCGGGCGTTCTGGCCGAACCCTTCGCGGTTCTGGTCGAGCTCGTCAGCGTAATCGGCGAGACCGGCGGCGACATTCGACATGAAGTCGGGCGAACGGCCGAGCTGCCCGAGGCTTTCCCGCATCCACCATTCCGACGCGGCGAATTTGGCGCGCAATTCCTCCGGCGTCTTCGGCAGCGAAAACGCGTAGCTGACCTCGTTGCCGGTCTCCTCGGACTTGAACAGGGTCGCCGCCCGCCCCTCGGGAGTGGCGAACCGCAGGTCGAGCAGCCGGGCGAACTCGTCGACGGTCGGCTTGAGCGCCGGGTGTTCCGCGACGTTCTCGATGCGCTTGCCGTCGAGCCAGACCTCGCGGCCGTCGTTCAGGCTCTTTGTGTACTGCTCGCCGGTGAGCGCCCCGGTGGCACCGGAAATGTCCATGTACTCCGACTCCTTTGTCTGTGACGGGCCCGCACCGGGCGACGATTCGAAGCTACGGAAATCGCGACGCCGAAGAATCGGTCCGCTGCGGGAATCTCCGCCGAGGGCGTCCGACACCGTGTAGGAAAGTCCGACGCGGTGTCGGAACCGCTCAGGACTGGATCGTCGGAACCGTCACCCATTGCCAGTAGGTGAACTCGTCCAGATTCCAATGCCCGCCGTGCCGTCCGCCGTTGCCGGACGCGCCGAGGCCGCCCATCGGGATGTGCGCGGCGTCATAGATGGTCTGGCCGTTGAGCGCGACCATCCCGGCGCGCAAGCGAGAGGCGAAACCGAGGGCGCGCGCGACGTCGCGGCTGTGGATCGCCGCGGACAGGCCGTATTCGGTGGCGTTGGCCAGTTCGAGCGCTTCCTCCTCGGTCGAGAAGCGGGTTACCGGTGCCACTGGGCCAAAGATCTCACTTCGGAAAGCTGCATTGTCAACTGTCACGCCGTCGAGCACGGTCGGCTGGTAGAACGCGCCGTCGTGCGTGGCCCCGTGCACGACTCGTGCGCCGTCGGCGATCGCGGCCTCGACGATGCCGTGCACCCGCTCGGCCTGCGCGGTGGTGATCAGCGGGCCGAGCGTCGTCCCGGGTGCCTTCGGGTCGCCGAGCCGCAGTTTCTCCGCCGCCGCTTTGAGCCGCGCGACGTATTCGTCGGCGATGCTTTCGTGGACGAGATGCCGTCCGGTCGCCATGCAGATCTGGCCTTGGTGCCGGAAAGTTCCACCGGCGCCACCGGCCGCCGCGCGGTCGAGATCCGCGTCCGCCAGCACGATGAACGCGTTGTTGCCGCCGAGTTCGAGCACCACCCGTTTCAGCAGACCGCCAGCGATCTCGCCGACCCGGCGGCCGGCGGCGGACGATCCGGTGAACGAGATCGCGTTCGTGTGCGGCGAACGCACCACCGCCTCGCCGGTCGCCGCGCCGCCGGGCAGGACGTGCAGCACGCCGTCGGGCAGACCGGCTTGTTCGAAGATGTGCGCGAGCACCGCACCGCCGGAGAACGCGGTCTTCACGTCCGGCTTGACCAGCACCGCATTGCCCAGCGCGAGCGCCGGGGCGACCGAGCGCATGGCGAGCATCAACGGCGCGTTCCAGGGCGCGATCACCCCGACGACGCCGACCGGGATCCGCCGGGCCAGCCCCAGCGTCGCCGGGTCTTCCACCGGCAGAAGATCGCCCTGCGACATCGTGACCAGTCCGGCCGCGGCGATCAGCTCGTCGATCGCTTTGTCGACCTCGTGCTTCGCCTTCGCGGGCAGCGAGCCGCTTTCGCGCACGAGCACGTCCTCGACGTCGGTGCGGAGGTCGCGCAACGCGTCCGCGGCCCGGGTGAGGACGTCGGCCCGCTCGCGGTACGACGCGCGGCTCCACTCCGCCTGCGCTTGCGCGGCACGTGCTCCGGCCCGCTCGATGTCGTGCTGGTCGGCGATGCCTGCCAGACCTACCTTCCCGCCGTCGCCCGGCGAGACCACCGGTTGCGTGCCTCCGCCTCCGGTACGCCAGCCGCCGGAGTAGATATGCCCGTCTGCCTCGCTGAGATCCCACAGGGCCATGTGCGTCGCCTGCCAATCCTGGTGCGGGTGCGGAGATCGCCGCGATGCTAGGTCGGCGCGAGCCCTCGCTTCATCGCCTCGGCGACGCAAATCCGGCGCGCGCGACTGGACACGGTGTCGGAAGCTACTGCCACAGCTGGTCGTTCACGCGGACCTCGATCAACCGGGGTCCGGCCTCCGGCCCCGGGTCCTCGGCGAGCGCGGCGCGCAACCCGGCGGCTCCGTCGACCGTCGTCGCTTTGATGCCGAACGACGTCGCCAGCGCGGCGATCTCCACCCCGCTGATGTCGGTGAGCGGGTACTCCTCTCGCTCACCGCTGCTGTTCCGCATCCCGGCGACCACGGCTTGGTACTTTCCGTTGTTCACCACGAGATATGTCACCGGCAGCCGGTAGCGTGCCACGGTCCAGAACGCGGGCACGCCGAACTGGACCACGCCGTCGCCGACCACCGCGAGCACGCGCTCGCGTCGCGCCATCGCCACACCTGCCGCGGCACCCATTCCCCAGCCGAGCGAACCGCTCGCGGTGGCGAACAGCGAATCCGCCCGCGTGCGCTGCAGAAACCGCAGCAACGGGAGCGTCGAGGTGACCGCGTCGAGGACCAGCAGACGTTCCCCGCCGATGACGTCGGCGAGGGTGCGCATCGCCACCGCAGCACTGAATTCCCCGTCCAACGGCACTTCCGCTGCCCAGCGAGCGCGTCGGTTTTCGCTGTCCTGGAGCACCCGGGCAGGCCATTCGTTCCGGGAAGGCGCGCGGACTCCGTCGGCCAATCCGCGCAACGCGGCCGCGGTATCGCCGACCACCGCCCCGGCTGGGACATACCGACGGCCGGGCTCGGCAGCGTCCTCGGAGAGATGCAGGATCGGGACGCCGGACGGCAGCGCCGCGACCTCGGCCGAGAACTCCAGCGGGGTCGGCATGCCCGCCAGCACCAGCAGGTCCGCTTCCGCCAGCATCGGCGCGCGAGGCTCGAACAATCCGGCGTACAGCGGATGATCCGTGCGGAAGGACCATCGTTCGAGGTCGCGGCGGGACTCCACGAACACCGGCGCGCCGAGCCGCTCCGCCAACCGCGCCAAGTCCGTCTCGGCCCTGCGCCGGGCGACGTCCGATCCCGCGACGATCACCGGTCGTCGCGCCGCGTCGAGCAACGCGCTCGCGTGCCAGACCGCCTCCGCGGCCGGGCCCTGCCGCGCACCCCGGCGGACTGGAGGCGCGACACCGGGTTCAGCGGCCAGATGGTCTTGTGGGATGGTGAGAATCGCCGGTTGCTCCGGAACGACCGTGGTATGCCACAGCGTCCGACTGACATCTTCAAGCAGGTCCTCGGCGCGGAGGTTCTGCCAGGCATGACCCACATACGGCGCGGCCGTTTCGAGCAACCGCGGCGAAGTCGTCAACGCGCGGTGCGGGAGCGTCGCCGTTCCCTTGATCCCCGCGAGAATCGCGACGCTGCTGCGCGCGACCTGCGCCGCGTACAGATGCGCCAAGCCATTCGCGACCCCGACGTTCGTGTGCAGGTAGGCGACGCCGATCCGGCCGGAGGCGCGCGCGTAGCCATCGGCCATGGACACCGAGATCGCCTCGTGGGTGGTCAGCACGAACTCGGGTCCGCCTCGCCGGGCGGCAAGAGCGTCGAGCACTGGT
Organism: Amycolatopsis sp. Poz14; assembly: GCF_006704225.1. Classification (NCBI taxonomy): domain Bacteria; kingdom Bacillati; phylum Actinomycetota; class Actinomycetes; order Pseudonocardiales; family Pseudonocardiaceae; genus Amycolatopsis; species Amycolatopsis sp. Poz14. Next base: position 3,087,230 of record NZ_JACLHD010000001.1, on the reverse strand, counting down.
ATCTCACTGGTGCCGGGGCAGCAGAAGACGTGCTCGACTCCCCACTGCGCCAAGGTTTCCAGCAACCGCGCCGCAGCCGTCATGCCCGGCACGTTACGCAGCACGCCGGGCCGGGCGCTCCGACGCGGCGACGGAAGAAACCCGGCGAACTGTGCGACACGGTGTCGGGGATCGGAGTAGGTTGCGGCCAATGACTTCTTCCCGGCACGACGGAGACACCTGGGACCTGGCGTCCAGCGTCGGCGCGACCGCGACGATGGCCGCGGCGGCGCGGGCGATCGCGACCCGCGAGGACAGCACGCTGTTCTCGGACCGCTTCGCCGAACCGCTCGTGCAGGCGGTCGGCGTCGACCTGCTGGCCAAACTGGCGTCCGGCGAGGCGGAGTCGGGCGCGCTGGTCGGGCAGATCTGGATCGACGCGGCCAAGATCCGCGGCAAGTTCTACGACGAGTTCTTCCTCGACGCGTCCGCCGCGGGCATCGCGCAGGCGGTGATCCTGGCGTCCGGTTTGGACTCCCGTTCCTACCGGCTGCCCTGGCCCGACGGAACCGTGGTGTACGAACTCGACCAGGAACCGGTGGTCGAGTTCAAAGCCCGCACCCTGGCCCGCCTCGGCGCCGAGCCCACCGCAGACCGGCGGCCGGTCGCCGTCGACCTGCGCGACGACTGGCCCGCTGCCCTGCGCGCCGCCGGTTTCGACCCGGCCCAGCCGACCGCGTGGAGCGCCGAAGGCCTGCTGGGATACCTGCCGCCCGAAGCGCAGGATCGCTTGCTGGACACCATCACCGAACTCAGCGCGCCGGGAAGCCGGGTCGCCACCGAAAACCGGCCCAACCCGCGTCCCGGCGACGAGGACAAGACGAAGGAACGCCTCGACCGCATCTCCGAACAGTGGCGCGGCGAGGGTTTCGACACCGACATGACGCGGCTGCGCTACTTCGGCGAGCGCAACGAAGCGGCTCCGTACCTGAGCGGGCTCGGCTGGACGGTGCGCGGAAGCACGGTCCGGGAACTGCTCGCGGCCAACGGCCTGCCGCCGCTTCAGGACGACGATCTCCGCATGGGCGACCTTCGGTACATCACCGGCACCCGCGGCTAGCACATCGCTCGTGGTCGAGCCATCACGCCTGGTCACACGTGGTTCGTAGCCGATTTGTGATGGTGATCACGGGCCATACCGAGGGTTTGCCTCCGGCGCGCACGAATCCCGAGCACAGCAGTCGATCCCGAAGAGTTTTCCAGTTCGGCCGCCGACTGGGAAGGTCACCGGAAGATAACGGTTTCATGGAGATCCGTGCGTTCCAGGCGAGGATCTGCGTGTGCTCGCCCCCGCCGACCAGGTTCGTTTCGCTTTCGAGCCGCTGTACAGCCTCTACAGCGGCTCGGCGGTCGCAGTCGAAGCGGTCGGGCATCCGGGCGCCGGCTGGGTCCCGGACCTTCTCGACGCGGCGGGCGACCAGGCGCAGCTGATCGACGCCGACCTCGACCTCGCCGCCCGCGCGGCCGCGGTGGTCCCGCCGAACGCGACCGGGGTGTCGCTGCACCTCAACCTGAGCGCCAGCGCCGCCGGCGCGCCCGCCGAGCGGTTCATCCCGCTGCTCCAGACCCTGGAACGCACCGGCCGCCGACCAGCCGACGTCGTCTTGGAGGTCACCGCCCCGCTCGCCCTCCCGAATCCGGGCACCCTGCTGCGGGGCCTGCACCGGCTGCGCGACCTGGGCTTCCGGCTGGCCTTCGACCGGCTCGGCGCGGCGGGCCTGCCGATGAACCTGCTCGCCGAAGCGCCGATCGAGATGATCAAACTGGACCGCGCGACACTGCGCCGGCTGCCGGCGAACGCGGCCACGGTCGCGCTCGTCGAGGCCCTGGTGCAGTTCGCCGCGCAAACCGACCTGCGGCTCGTCGCGACGGGAATCGAGAACGACGCGGAACTCGACCTCGCCCGGCGCTCGGGAATCCGGCTGGTGCAAGGGAATCTGTTCGCCACCGCCGCCCCCGACCGAGTGCTGCCCGCCGCCGAACGCGGCGACCAGCCTGGTGCCGCGGCCGTCTCGCCCGCCGCCGGACTGCGGATCCCCGAATTCCTCCGCCAGGCCAAAACCCTGCCGGACGACGCGACGTGCGACGACGTCCACGCGATCCTGTCCGCCGAACACGCGCCGAAGGCCATTGTCGGGCTGGACCAGCAAGCACGTCCACAGTGGACGATCGACCGGATGCGGTTCCTGCTCGCGGTGACCGGCCGGTACGGGCACGCGCTGTACTCCGGGAAACCCGCCGCGAAACTGGCCGGACCGCCGCGGCTGGTCCGGATCGACACCGGCACCCGCGAACTGCTGGAGCTCATCGCCGACGGCGGGGCCGAGAACAGCGGCGACGACCTCGTCGTGACCGACGCGTCCGGCCGGTACCAGGGCGTGGTGCGGCCGAACGAGGTGATGCGCCGGATGGCCGCGGTGAAGGTCGAGGCCGCGGTCGCGCTCAACCCGCTCACCCGGCTGCCCGGCAGCGACGCGATCGCCCAGGACGTCGCCCGCCGGGCCGGAGCCGGACGGCCGTTCGTCGTGGCCTGGCTGGACATCGACCACTTCAAACGGCTGAACGACACCGCCGGGTTCGCCGCGGGCGACGACCTCATCCGCGCCATCGGGCGGGCGCTGACCGACCACGCCCGGCGGCTCGGCGACGTCACCGTCGGCCACGTCGGCGGCGACGATTTCCTGGTCGTATGCGGCATCGAGGACATCACGGCCCTCGCCGACGCCGTCCTGGGCCACGACTGGTCCGCCGACGGGGTGCCGGTCACGCTCTCCCTCGCGAGCCTCGTCCAGACCGGCTCCTCGACGGGTACGTACCGCGAAAGCGCGCGGCTGCTGGCACCCTTGAAGAAGCAGGCCAAGGGAATCCTCGGCTCGAGCTGGGTCAACAGCTGGCCCGGTGCCGGACGGGCGCAGATCCTCCGCGGCAGCAAGGAAACGAACGGCCTGCCGCCGGAACTGCTGCCCCAGCGGTAGTCACTCCTCCGGCAGTTCGTCCTTGGCCAGCAACGAATGCACCCGCCCGAAGCGCGAACGCAGCGCCGGGTCGAGCTGATCGACCAGCACCGCGCAGCCGACCAGCTCAGCGCCCGCCTCGCGCACCAGGTCGCGCACCGCCGAAGCCTGGCTGCCCGTCTCGATCCAGTCGTCCACCAGCACCAGCCGATCGCCCGGCGACAGCGCCGACCGCTGCATCCGCAGGACATGCCGGAAGCCCCGGTAGTCCGGGTCCGTTTCGCGGGTCAGCTTCTCGCCGGGAAACAGCCCGGCTGCCTTCCGGACCGCGGCGAACCCGACGCCCAGTTCCAGCGCGACGGCCCCGCCGAGCAGGAAGCCGCGCGATTCGATCCCGCACACCGCGGTCACCCCCGCGTCCCGGAACGGGTCGGCCAGTGCCTTGACCACCTCGGCGAACGCCGCGCCGTCCCGGAAAACCGGCCAGAGGTCGGCATGTCCGTCGACCCAGCGGAAGCGGTCCAGCAGAAGCGCACGTGTCATGCGGTGATCCTGGCCGGTCTCCGGGCGGTCGGGCGAGCCGATTTCCCGTCACCTGGCGAGCCGGGCGCGGGCCTCCTCGGTCTGCGGCGCGAACAGGTTGACGAGGTTGCCGTCCGGGTCGCGGAACAGCAGCGAACGGTTGCCCCACGGCATCGTCGTCGGCTCCTGCACGACCTCAGCGAGCAGCGGCCGCAGCCGCGCGAACTCCCGGTCGACGTCCTCGACCTGGAATTCCAGGATGACGGTCCGGTTCTCCTCCGGCACCGCCGCACCCGCGCTGAACAGCGCCATCGTCTCGGCGGCTCCGATCGCCAGCGTCGCCGTCGCGCCGACGAACTCGGCGAACTGCTTCGCCGGACGGCTCGCCACGAGACCGGTCACCTGCTCGTAGAAGGACGTCAAACGGTCGACGTCACCGGTGATGATGCGGACAGAAGTCAACTGCACGGCCACATTCCTTTCTGGTTGCTCAGTGGCCACGCTAGAAGCAATAGTGGACAGGATCCGCCCGGTATTGCGAGAATTCTCCGCATGACCCGGCCGATCGCACGCGTGCTGGCGCTGCTGGAAATCCTGCAGGGCGGCGGCACCCGGACCGTCGCCGAACTCGCCGGGCGGCTGGACGTGGACGAACGCACCGTTCGCCGGTACGTCGAGCACCTGCTCGACCTCGACATCCCGGTCCGCTCCGTGCGCGGCCGCTACGGCGGGTACCGGCTCGCCCCCGGTTACCGGATGCCGCCGCTGATGCTCACCGACGAGGAGGCGCTCGCGGTGCTGCTGGGGCTGGTCGCGGGACGGCGCGCCGGGCTGGTCACCACGTCGGTCGCGGCGGCGGAAAGCGCGGTCGCGAAGGTCCGCCGGGTGCTGCCCGAGGCGCTCGGCCGCCGGCTCGACGCGTTGCTGGAGGTCGCCGACTTCACCACGCCCGCTCGCCCCGCGCTCACCGCCGAGGCAGAGGTACTCCTCGCAGTCGCCGAGGCAGCGCGCGACCAGCGTCCGGTCAAACTCGCCTACACAGCGGCGCACGGCCGAAGCAGCGAACGCGTCGTCGAGCCGTACGGTGTCGTGGCACATTCCGGCCGTTGGTATCTCACCGGCTTCGACTCAAATGCCGGACAGGTGCGCACGTTCCGCGTCGACCGCATCGAGCGGGCCGAGCCGCAGGACGGAACCTTCAGCGCCCCAACGGATTTCGACCCCGCCCACCAGGTGCTCACCGGCATCGCCGAAGCACCGCACCAGCACGAGGTAGCAGTGCGGATCCGCGCGACCGCAGAAGAAATCCGCGCGATGTTCCCGCCGTCCATCGCCATTCTGGAAGCCGACGACCCGTGGGTCCGCGCGCGAATCCGGGCCGAACGCCTCGACTGGATCCCGCCGCGCCTCGCCGCACTCGACCGGCCGTTCGTCATCGAGCGGCCGGACGCACTCCGCGACCAGATGCGCGCCCTAGCCGACCGCCTGACCGGTTACGCCGGATCCTCCTCCAGCGCGACATCCAGCAACGCACCCAGCTCGTTGAGCTGAGCCGCCGAAAGCCGGCTGAACGACTTCTTCACCACGACGTCCGCCAGTTCCTGCCCCGCCGCCCGCAGCTCAGCACCCTTCTCCGTGAGCCGATGCCGCACCGCGCGACCCGGCCCCGGCACCCGCTCGATCAGGCCGCGCTCGACCATCCGCGCGGCCAGCGTGCCGAAGGACTGGTCGGTTTGAAAGGTCAGCACGGCAAGGTCGTGCAGCGACGCCTCCGGGTGATTCGCCAAGTGCCGCAAGGTGTCCCACTGCACGAGCGACAGCCCGAGCGGCTGCAACGCCTGGCTCAGCGCGCGGTGATGGCGGTGCTGCAGTCGCTTGACGGCCAGTGCGACGTCGGCGTGGCGGTACCTCATGGCCGGGGAGCCTACCCCGTTGCGAAACAGGTTGCTTATCTAAGTTTCCTTATATAAGGTTCCTGATATGAATTCCTCGGAGACACTCCAGATCCCCTCGGCCGGACCGGTCGAACTCACCGTCCACGACCGCACCCAGACGTTCCTGCTGCTGCACGGCGGAGGTGGCGTCGCGACGATGGCCGGTTTCGCCGACCTGCTGGCCGAACGCACCCGCTCGCGCGTCCTGCTCCCCACCCACCCCGGTTTCAACGGCACCCCGAAAGCGGCTGAGCTCACCGACGTCACCGCACTGGCCAAGGCGTACGTCGCCCTGCTAGACCACCTAGACACCTCAAACGTGACCGTGATCGGCAACTCCTTCGGCGGCTGGCTGGCCGCGGAAATCGCCCTGCTGCACAGCCCGCGCGTCAGCCGCGCAGTGATCGTGGACGGCATCGGCATCGAAGCCGCCGGACACCCGCTGGCCGACGTCCGCGGCAAGACCGTCGCCGAAATCCAGCAGTTCTCGTTCCACGACCCGTCAAAGGCCCCGGTACCGCCCGCCGGGAGCACCGGCCCGAGCCCCGACGTGCTGGCACTGGTGGGTTACACCGGCCCGGCGATGACCGACCCGACACTGGCCGAGCGACTGGGCAAAGCGGACATCCCCGTCCACGTCCTGTGGGGCGAAAGCGACCGCATCGCCGATCCTGGGTACGGCGAGGCCTATGCCGCGGCGATCCCGGGTTCGACCTTTACTGTGCTTCCTCGTACCGGGCATTTGCCGCAGGTCGAAACGCCGGAGGAACTGCTCGGCGCGCTGCTCGCCCTTGACGCATAACCACGACAACCCGCGGGGAACCAGAACTCCGACCCACTTTGCGCCGCGTCCGGCGGCAGATGCCCGCCGCGCGACTGGCGAACGAGTACGGCCCCGCGGAAGAAACGGCGTGGTGCACCGCCTGGCACGTACCGTCCGGCGACCCCCCTAAAGTCTCCCGCGACCAAGGCCGCGCGGAAGCACGCTCGGCACAGGCAGAGCACAGGCAGAGCACGCCCTCCGCCGACCGAATTCTTCCGCCAGCTCCGCGCTACCCGGCCGTATCGCGCCGCACCTCGCGCCCCGCCGAGTCGCACCCGACGACCTCGCCGCGCCCCGCCTCGCGACCCCCGCCGCACCCCACCTCACATCCCTGTCGCGCCCCACCGCGCCTCCCCGCCGCACGCCACATCGCGACCCCGCCGAACCCACCTCGCAACCCACCGAACCCACCCTCAGGTCTCCGCCGAGCCGCACCTCGCACCCCGTCCGACCCCGCCTCACATCCCTGTCGCGCCCCACCGCACCTCCCCGCCGCACGCCACATCGCGACCTCGTCGCACCCCACCTCGCCTCCGCACCGCATCCCCGCCGCACCCCCTCGCTTCCCCGCCGAGCCCCACCGCACGTCCTCGCCGGGCCCCACCTCACACCGCCGAACCCCCTCGCATCCCAGCCGCGCCGCACCTCGCGTCGGGCGCCTGCCGCGGCCGAAACCCGGACATCACCTCTCCCGCACCATCCAGCCCTGCCGAACCCGCAGGTCCACGCACTGAACCGCACCGCAAACCCCCGCCTCACCGCTTCCTGTTACTACCAGTTCTGAATTAAAAAATGGCAACTGCTCCTTGTTGATATCTCAACGCACACTTACTGTGATCCCAGTCGCTCGCTGAACGAAGGAGATCGCAGTGCCTCGCAGTCACGATCCTCAACCGGCCGGCTGGCGGGTCGGCGCCGACATCGGCGGTACGTTCACCGACGTCATCGCGCTGGGCCCGGCAGGCGAGGTCGTCCCGATGAAGGTGCCGTCGACCCCGCCCGAGTACGGCGAGGGCGTGGTGACGGCGACGACGGCGGTGCTGTCGGCCGCCGGGACGGAGGCGGAGTCAGTCGTCGCGATGCTGCACGGCACCACGGTGGCCACCAACGCGATTCTGTCGATGAGCGGAGTCCGGACCGCGGTGGTCACCACCCGCGGCTTCCGCGACGTGCTGGAGATCGGGCGGCTGCGGCGTCCGTCGCTCTACGACCTGTCCTGGTCGAAGCCGGAACCGTTGGCGCGCCGGAGGAATCGCTACGAGCTCGACCAGCGCATCACCGCCGACGGGCAGCTCTCCCCCTCGGCCGACGCGGACGAGGTCCGTGCGCTGGCCGGGCGATTGCGCGCGGACGGCATCGAAGCAGTCGCCGTGTGCCTGCTCAATTCCTACATCCGGCCGGACGAGGAACGGCGGGTCGCCGAGTTGCTGCGTGCCGAACTGCCCGAGGTCTACGTCACCGCATCAGTCGACGTATCCCCTCAGCCGCACGAATTCGAACGCACCAGCACCGCGGCCGTCAACGCTTACGTCGGCCCGGCGGTGCACGGTTACCTCACCCGGCTGGAAGCGGGACTGCGCGCCGAGAACGTCCGTGCGCCACTGCTGGTCATGCAGTCCAGCGGGGGCCTGCTCGATGCCGCTTCGGTCGTGCGACGGCCGGTGCAGATCATCGAGTCCGGCCCTGCCGCCGGGGTCACCGCCGTGCAGAAGCTCGGGCAGCTGATCGGACTGTCCACAGTGGTCGCCTTCGACATGGGCGGCACCACGGCGAAGGCCTCGCTGATCGAGCACGGGGAACCGTTCGTCTCGGCGGACTACGAGGTCGGCGGCGGGATGAACGTGGCGCGCGGGCTCAGTTCCGGGGCGGGCTACCCGGTGCGGGCACCGTCGATCGACATCGCCGAGGTCGGGTCCGGCGGCGGCAGCATCATCTCCGTCGACTCCGCGGGTGCGCTCCACGTCGGACCGGCGAGCGCCGGGTCCCGGCCGGGGCCAGCCTGCTACGGCCAGGGCGGCGAACTGCCGACCCTGACGGATGCCAACGTCACGCTCGGATATCTCAGCCCGCAGTCCCTGGCAGGCGGGCGCGTCGCGATCCATCCGGACCTCGCCGAAAAAGCACTGTCCACAGTGGCCGAACAGCTCGGCGAAGACATCCCAGGGGCCGCACGCGGGGCATATCAGGTAGCCGTCTCTAGTATGACAACCGCGGTCAAAGCGGTCACCAGCGAACGCGGTAGGGATCCGCGGGAAGCGACGATGGTCGCGTTCGGCGGCGCCGGCCCGCTGTACGCCGCCGCGCTGGCCCGCGAACTGGGCATCGACACTGTGCTCGTACCGGTGCACCCCGGACTCTTCAGCAGCCTCGGCCTGCTCGTCGCCGACACCGAACGACACGAGCTGTCCCCGTACCGCGCCGAATTCGCTGAGACACCAGCGCTCGCCGAGGAATTCGCGCGACTGTCCGAAAAGGTCCGCGAGGAACTCGGCGAGGACGCGATCGTGGACCGCCTGCTGGACATGCGCTACCGCGGACAGCGCTTCGAACTACGCATCCGTGTTCCCGACGGCGAGCTCACCGAGGACCTGCTCGCCGAGACCCGCGCCCGGTTCCACGCCGAACACAAGCGCACCTACGGCCGAGCTGGCACCGACGACCTGGTCGAGCCGGTGAACCTCCGGGTGCGCGGAAGGCAGCCCACTCCAGTGTCCATTTCGGACGTGCTGGCACTCCCCGAGTCCGAGAGCATGGCACCATCGACCCGGGAATGTCGGTTCGCCGAAACAGTTTCCGCTCCAGTCATCACCCGCGCCGCGCTCGGCGCCACCCCGGCGCCCGGTCCGATGATCATCGAGGACATGGACGCCACCACCCTCGTCCCGCCCGGTGCGCAGGCGCACCGCGACCGGTTCAACAACATCGTGATCACCTGGAGTGCCGCATGATCCGCGACGCCGTGACGTTCGAGGTCTTCCGCAACGCCGTCACCGGGATCGCCGACGAAATGGCGATCACCGTCCTGCGCACCGCGCATTCGCAGCTCGTCGCGTCCAGCATGGACTTCTCCGCCGCGCTGTGCGACGCCCGCGGCCGGGTGATCGCCCAGGCGAACACGCTTCCGGTGCACCTCGGGTCCATTCCGGACGCGATGGAAGCGATCCTCGCCGAGTTCGGCGATTCGGTGGCGCCCGGCGACCTTTACCTGCTCAACGACCCGTCGCTCGGCGGCATGCACCTGCCGGACATCTTCGCGGTTTCCCCGGTGTTCGGAGGGGAAACGCTGCTCGGGTTCGCGGTCACCGTCGTCAACCACACCGACGTCGGCGGCTGGGCGGCCGGGTCGATGGCAGTCCAGTCCACTAATATCTTTGCCGAGGGAATTCAGATCCCACCCTCGCGGCTGATCGACACGGGCACCACGAACGAAACCTTCCTGCGCGTGCTGCTGCGCAACGTCCGCGAACCGGAACTCCTGCGCGGCGACCTGGAATCCCAGCTGGCCGCCTGCCACACCGGAGCCGAAGGACTGCGCGCCCTCGCCGCTCGCCACGGCGTCGAACGGCTCTCCGAGCTGATCGACGAACTGCTCGACTACTCCGAAACCCTCCTGCGCGCCGCACTCGCCGAAGCCGTTCCCGGCACGTACGAGTTCACCGATCACATCGACGACGACGGACTCGGATCCGGGCCGATCCCGATCCGCGTCAAAGCGACCCTGTCGGAGTCCGGAATCGAACTCGACTTCACCGGTTCCTCGCCGCAGGTCGGCTCCGCGCTCAACGCGACCGAATCGTTCACCCGCTCCGCCGCCTACGCCGCGCTGCAAGGCGTCCTCGCCTCCGACATCCCGGCGAACAGCGGCTTCTACCGGCCGTTCAGTTTCGTCATCCCGCCGGCGTCCATCCTCAATGGACAGCGCCCGGCCGCTCGCGGGGCACGCGGACTGGTCGGCTTCCGGATCATCGACGCGGTGCTCGGCGCGCTCGCACCGGTGTTCCCGGACCGGGTGCCCGCCGCGGGCGAGGGAGGTCCGGACGGCATCGCGATCGGACTCGTCGGCCCGGACGGCGAATCCATGGTGCTGTGGGATCCGCTCGCCGGCGCGTGGGGCGCCCGGCCCGACCGCGACGGCGTCGACGGGATCAGCTCGCTGGGCGCGAACCTGACCAACACCCCGGTCGAGGAACTCGAACGCTCCGGCCATCTCCGCATCGACGGCTACGGCTACCTGCCCGACAGCGGCGGCGCGGGACGCTGGCGCGGCGGCCTCGCGACGTTCCGCGACATGACGCTGCTGGCTCCCGAGGCCAGCGTGCAGATCCGGTCCGACCGGCGGAAGTTCCTGCCGTACGGGCTGTCCGGCGGCGCGCCGGGGACTCCGTCGCTCAACGTCCTCGACCAAGGCGGTCCGGGCGAACGCGTGCTGGAGTCCAAACCGCATTTCGCCATGACCGCCGGAACCCGGCACCGGCACGTGACCGCAGGCGGGGGCGGTCACGGACACCCGTTCGGCCGTGAGCCGGAACGGGTGCTCGAAGACGTCCTGGACGGCAAGGTCACCCGCGAGGGAGCCGAACGGGACTACGGCGTCGTCATCGACGACGGGGGGATCGACCTGGCCGCCACCGCCGCCGCACGCGGCAAGGCGCGCTGACGCACCACCACTCCCATTCCCCGACAGATCGGACTTCGCCATGAGTTCCCATGTCGCCGCCGGCCGGAGCAGCGTCGCTCCGCGCACCTGGCGGAAAGCGGGCATCCGGATCATCCCGCTGGTCGGCCTCGCCTACGTGGCGAGCTACATCGACCGCGCCAACGTCGGCTACCTCGCCGCCCCGATGTCCCGCGACCTGCACTTGAGCACCGGCCAGATCGGGCTCGCCGCCGGACTGTTCTTCATCGGCTACATCCTGGTCGAGGTGCCGAGCAACCTGGCGCTGCGGCGGTTCGGCGCGCGCAAATGGATCGCGCGCATCATGATCACCTGGGGCTTGGTCACCGCGGCCACCTCGGCGGTGAACTCGGCCGCGACGCTGTACCTGGCCCGGCTGCTGCTCGGGTTCGCCGAGGCCGGGCTCGCCGCCGGGATCCTGCTCTACCTGACCTTGTGGTTCCCGCGCCGCCAGCGTTCCTGGGCGTTGTCGGCGTTCTTCCTGATGACACCAGTGTCCTCGATCATCGGCTCGCCGCTGGCCGCCGCGCTGCTCGAATGGGGCCAGCAACTGTTCGGCATCGCGGGCTGGCGCTCGCTGTTCCTGGTCGAGGGCCTGCTGACGGTGGTGGTCAGCATCCTGGTCTTCGTCTTCCTTCCCGACCGCCCCGCGACCGCGCGCTGGCTCGACGACGACGAGAAGGCCGCGATCGAGGCGACGCTGGCCGCGGAAGCCGAGGAACACCGGGCCCACGGCGCGCTTTCCGGCCTGCGCGAGGCACTGACCAGCCGCCGGGTCTGGATCATGGCCGTGACCTGGTTCGCCATCGCGTTCGGGCTCTACCCGCTCCAGTTCTTCCTGCCGACGATGCTGCGGTCCATCACGCACAGCATCGGCGGCACGGGAGATGTCAGCAGCGTGCTGTTGTCCGCGATTCCGTACGCGGTGGCATTGCTGGCGCTGCTGGTATGGGCTCGTTTCGCCGCCCGGCGTACTGCAGTGACGGCCACTGCCATACCAATGGCGCTCGGTATTGTCGGCCTGCTGCTGGCGACGTTGACCAGCAGCGGCACGCTGTTCGTCATCGCGGTCTGCCTGAGCGTCTCCGGGATTCTCACCGCGATGCCGCAGTTCTGGCGTATCCCGGCGATCGGGCTGACCGGCGCGGCCGCCGCGTCCGGGATCGCGCTGATCAACTCGGTCAGCAATCTCAGCGGGTTCATCGGGCCGTACTTCACCGGCGCGGTCGCGTCGGCGACCGGCAGTTTCACCTATGCGCTGCTGGCGATCGCGATCATCATGACGGCAGGACTGGCCGCCCTGCTCACCACGGGGCGGCGGATGGAACGACTGGACGGGAACCTTTCATGACCACTGCACTGATCGTCGGCGACATCCAGCGGGGCATCACGGACGGCTACCCGTTCGCCCGCCAGGTCGTGGCACCGCTGACCGGGCTGCTGCCGCGCGCCCGGAAAGCCGGGGCGCTCGTCGTCTTCGTGCACTTCGCCATGCGGGACAACGGGACCGACCTGCCCGACGGCGCGCTCTACCGGTCGTTCTTCGACGCCGGCGACGCGTTCCACGAAGGCTCGCCGGGCACCGAACTGGCGTTGCCGGTGTCCGAAGAGGACGTCGTCGTCCTGAAGCGCCGCGCCAGTGCGTTCGCGGGCACGGACCTCGATCTCGTGCTCCGCGCTCGGGGCGTCCGTGACCTGGCGGTCGCCGGGGTGGCGACCAGCGCGATGGTCACCGCCACGTGCTACGACGCGGCGGATCGCGGTTACCCGGTGACCGTGCTGCGCGACGGATGCGCCGACAGCGATCCGGCCGTCAACGACTTTTTGCTGGACAAGGTCTTTCCCAGCCGAGGATTCGAGGTCGTGTCCTGCGCCGAATGGATCGGAGACACTGCGTGAACACGGCGTTGCTGGACCGGCTCCGCACCGAACTCGAGGGCCGCCCGCCTCGGCACGACCTAGTGGTCTCCGGTGCGCAGGGACCGACGTTGAGCTTGGACGGCGAGACCCTGGTCAATCTCGCTTCGAACGACTATCTCGGACTCGCCGGATCCCCGGAAGTCCTTGCCGCGGCCCGGGAAGCGATGCGCGATCAAGGACTCGGCGTGGCCGCCGGCCGGGTGCTCTGCGGTACCCGAAGTGTCCACAGTGCACTCGAGACGGCCATCGCCGAACTGGTCGGCACCGAGGACGCCGTGTTGTACGGCTCGTGCTTCGACGCGAACCTCGGTGTCTTCGCCGCCCTGCTCGGCCCGGACGACGTGATCTTCAGCGACGCGCTCAACCATGCCAGCCTGATCGACGGCATCCGGCTGTCGCAGGCCCAGCGGCGCGTCTACGCCCACTCGGATCTCAACGAGCTGGAGCGATATCTCACCGAGAGCACGGAGGCACGGCACCGGTTGATCGTGACCGACGGCGTGTTCAGCATGGACGGCGACCTCGCCGCGCTCCCCCGGCTCGCCGAGCTGGCGCGGCGGTACGACGCGGTGCTGCTGGTCGACGATTCGCACGCGACCGGGGTGCTCGGCGGCGGCACTGCCGAGCACTTCGGCCTGGTCGGCGAGGTCGACCTCGTCACCGGAACACTCGGCAAGGCACTCGGCGGCGCGGCCGGAGGCTTCGTCGCCGGGCCGCGCGCGGTCACCGAAACCCTGCGCCAGGTTTCGCGGCCATACGTCTTCACCAACGCGATGGCACCTCCGCTCGCGGCCGCCGCACTGACCGCGATCCGGCTCGCTATTCACCGCCCAGAACTGCGGGAACGCCTGGCCGCCAACGCTTCCTGGCTGCGCAGCGCCTTGCGGGATCTCGGGTACGAGGTCCTGCCCGGCGAACATCCGATCGTCCCGGTGATGCTGCGAGGCGGAACGCTCGCCGTTGATATGGCAGCGGCACTGCGACGGGAAGGCGTCCTGGTCTTCGCGCTCTCGCATCCGGTCGTCCCGGCGGGTGAAGAGCGGATCCGCGTGCAGGTCTCGGCCTCGCACACGCGGGAGCACCTCGAACAGGCAGCCGCGGCTTTCGGCCGGGTCCGCGGTCTGCTGGCGGCCGCATGACCGCCGTCGAGGATCTCCGCGCTCCTACCAGCACGGACAGCCGGGAACTCGCCGGACGGGTCGCGATCGTGACCGGCGGCGCGAGCGGCATGGGTCTGGCCACAGTGCACGCGCTGGCCAGCCGGGGCGCGACCGTCACGGTGTTCGACCCCGCCGCGCCAGCCGCCGAGGAACTGGCCGCGACGCTGGCGGTTCCGGCGGAGCGGATCCGGTCGATCGCGGTGGACGTCACGGATGCCGCTCGGGTCGGCCGCGCTTTCGACGCGGTGCTGGCCGAACAAACCCGGCTCGACATCCTGGTCAACGCGGCGGGTATCGCGCCACCGACAGCGTTTGAAGATATCACCGAGGCCGAATGGAATCGGGTGCTCGCGGTCAGCGTGCACGGCACGTTCCTGTGCTGCCAACGCGCGCTGCCCGCGATGCGAGCCGGCGGATGGGGCCGGATCGTCAATTTCTCCTCCACCGCGGGAAAAACCATCAGCACCGCGGGCGGCGCGCACTACACGACGGCCAAGCACGGCGTCCTCGGCCTCACCCGGCACCTCGCGAAGAACTACGGGCCGGACGGGATCACGGTCAACGCCGTCTGTCCCGGCCTGATCGACACCCCGATGGTCCGCGGTCTGCTTTCCGCCGCCGCGCTCGGCGAAGCCACCCGCTCGTTCCCGGTGCCGCGCGCCGGGATGCCCTGGGAGGTCGCGGAACTCGTCGCGTTCCTCGCGTCCGACCGAGCGGCCTACATCACCGGCGCCGCGATCGACATCAACGGCGGCGACCTCATCGTCTGAGCTTCACCTCGGCGAAAACCCTTGCCAGATCACAGCACCGGAGTCCGGTGCTGCCCGAAACCCTGACCAGAAGGCGAGTTCCCTCGTGCACCCCACCATCCGACACCGCATCGGCGGCCGGGAAACCACCGGTCATTCGACCCGGACCGCGCCGGTGTGGAACCCGGCGACCGGCGAGCGCCAAGCCGACGTCCTGCTCGCCGAGCCGGCCGACGTCAACGCCGCGGTGCGAGCCGCGCGCATCGCGGCGCCGGACTGGGCCGACACCTCGGTCATGCGCCGGGCGCGGCTCATGTTCGCGTTCCGCACGCTGGTCGAAAGCCGCCTCGACGACCTGGCACGGATCGTTTCCGCCGAACACGGCAAGGTTTTCGAGGACGCGAAGGGCGAACTCGTCCGCGGCCTGGAGGTGATCGATTTCGCCTGCGGAATCCCGCAACTGCTCAAAGGCGAGTACTCCGACCAGGTCTCGACCGGCGTCGACCTGTTTTCCTTCCGGCAGCCGCTCGGCGTGTGCGCGGGCATCACGCCGTTCAACTTTCCCGCCATGGTCCCGATGTGGATGCATCCGATCGCCATCGCGACCGGCAATACGTTCGTGCTCAAACCGTCCGAACGCGACCCTTCCGCGGCCAACTTCGTCGCCGAACTCTACGCCGAGGCCGGTTTGCCCGACGGCGTCTTCAACGTCGTGCACGGCGACAAGGTCGCGGTGGACGCGTTGCTGGACCATCCGGACGTCGCCGCGGTGTCGTTCGTCGGCTCGACCCCGATCGCGCGGTACGTGCACGAGCGCGCGACCGCGAACGGCAAGCGCGTGCAGGCGCTCGGCGGCGCGAAGAACCACGCCGTCGTCCTGCCCGACGCCGATCTCGAAAACGCGGCCGAGCACCTGGTTTCCGCCGCGTACGGATCTGCGGGCCAGCGGTGCATGGCGATTTCCGTGGCCGTAGCGGTCGGTGACGTGGCCGAGCCGCTGGTCAAGCTGATCGGCGAAAAGGCCCGTGCGATCAAGGTCGGTCCGGGGCTGGCACCAGGGTCTGAGATGGGACCTGTCGTGTCGCCGGAAGCACTCGAGCGCGTCCGGGGCTACCTCGACGCCGGGGTCGCGGCGGGTGCCGAACTCGTCGTCGACGGGAGAGATATCACCGTCGAGGACAGCGGATTCTTCGTCGGGCCAACGCTTTTCGACGGCGTGACCCCCGAGATGAGCGTCTACCGCGACGAGATCTTCGGCCCGGTGCTCGTGGTCGTGCGCGTCGATTCGCTGACCGAGGCGATCGACCTGATCAACGCGAGCGACTGGGCCAACGGCACCGCGATTTTCACCGGCAGCGGCCGGGCGGCGCGGCAGTTCCAGCGGTCGGTGCAGGTCGGGATGATCGGCGTGAACGTCCCGATCCCGGTGCCGATGGCGTTCTACTCGTTCGGCGGCTGGAAACAGTCCCTGTTCGGCGCGCACCACATGCACGGCCCCGAGGGCGTCGCCTTCTACACCCGCGCCAAGGCGGTGACCAGCCGCTGGCCGGAGGCGCCAGAGGAGGCGAGCCTGCACTTCCCGACCGCGGTCTGAGCGGAGCGGTCCGGGGAGACCGTGCTCCCCGGACCGCACCGGTCAATTCAGCGGTATTTCGATGTTCGCCCTGCTGACCGAAGTGCTCTTGGTCAGCACTTGGAGCACGTCACGGCGCACCCGCTCGCACCGGGCCCGCATCGAGAAGCGCGCACCCTCCGCGTCACGGTCGCGCAGGCTCTCGAAAATCGCGTGCAGTTCACCCGGCGGGCTCGCGACGTCCGGAGCGATCATCAACACCATCCGCAGCACCCGTTCCAGTTCGTCGAGGACGTCGACGAGCGATTTGACGAGCCGGCTGTTGCCGCTGAAGTGGGCCATGATGGCCTCGAATTCGATCCCGACCGGCAGCCAGTCGTCGAGCGCCGTCTCGCCCGGGACGTAGTCCGACGCGATTTTCGACAGCACTTCGAGCCGCTCGATCGCGGGCACCGAGATACCGTTGCGGGCCGCTTCGGCAGCCGCCTCGGCGGCCAGCAGCGTACGCAGGCCGCACAGATCGTCGGTGTCCTGCAACGTGATCGAGCTGACGAGGTAGCCCGCGCGCGGAAGCGCGCTGACCAAACCGTCTCGGCGCAGCCGGGCCAGCGCCTCGCGCACCGGCGTCTTGCTGATCTGCCACTGCTGCGCGAGCGAGGTCTCGGTGAAACTGCTGCCGGGACGCAGCGTCAGATCGATGATCTGCCGGCGGATCGCCCGGTACGCCTGGCTGGTCCGGTCGAGGCCGGATTCGTCCTGGCCGACCAGCAGCAGCGCGGGGATGTGCGGCGTGCCGGTGAGAACGTCGTGGATGTCGGACACCCACTCAGAATACCAGTATTGCTGGTTGATATGGCACGGGTACATCTTCAGAGACCTCCAGAGATATCTACCGTTGATACTGATATCTCAATGTGCGAAGCTGCTCGTATGCCGCGAAGCAGTTCGACCTCCTGGACACTCCCCGCCTCTCGCGATGTCCCGGCGCTGGGCGCGCTGAGCGCTCGCGACCGGGCCCGCCGCACCGGCGTCCGGATGCTCCCGCTCGTGGGAGCCCCGGTCCTGCCGATGCCCGAACACGTCCGCGAGGCCGTCCGGCTGGCGATGGACAAACCCGACCCGCGCGACAGCCGGGGCCTTCCCGAACTCCGGTCGGCCATCGCCGCGGAACTCGGCCCCGGCATCGATCCCGAACGAAGGCTGCTGGTGACACACGGCGCACAGCACGGGCTTTCCCTTGTGCTGCGCACCGTCCTCGAGCCGGGCGACGAGGTGATCGTGCCGACCCCAGCGTACTTCTTCGACGGGGCGATCCGCGAATCCGGCGCAGTGCCCGCGTACGTCCCCTCCCGAGAGGACTGGACCTTCGATCTCGACCGCATGGCCGCCGCGGTCACCCCGCGCAGCCGCGCCATTCTCCTGTGCAATCCGGTCAATCCCACCGGCTACCTCCCCAATGCCGCAACCATCGCCGCGGTGGTCGGCCTCGCCGCCCGCCACGGCCTTGTCGTGATCTCCGACGATTCGTGGCGGCACTTCGCCTATGACCGGAACGAACACCATCCGATCGAGGGAGCGGCCGGGGAGTGGCCGCACCTGATCACCGTCACCAGCCTCAGCAAGTACTACGCGCTGGCGACCTGGCGGATCGGCTATGTGCTGGCCCCGCCGGAAATCATCGACGCGATGGAACGCCGCCTGCAATGGGAAGCCGTCTGCTGCGGCGCGGTCGCACAGCACGCGGCGGCCGCCGCCCTCACCGGACCGCGCGAGTGGCTCGACCGCGAACTCGTGACGTACCAGCGGAAGCGCGACCTCGTGTGCGAGGGCATCGCGGCCAGCGGGCTCCCCGCACCAGTGCGCCCCGGCGGCGGCGCGTTCCTGCTCGCCGATTGCGGCCGGCTCGGCGCTACCCCGGAAGACATCGACCGAGCCTTGCTGCGCAACGGAGTCACCGCGATCCGCGGCGCCGACCTGCACGCTCCGGACACGCACGTCCGGCTCACCTTCGGCGCGCCGGAACCCGTGCTGGAAGAGCTGGTCAGCGCGCTGAAACGAGCCCTGCTGGAGTCTTAGCCGCACCGGTTTCGCGGCGTCCCCGAAGTCCGCTACTCTCGGTGTGGCATCTATCACCGTGTCAACACGCGGGAGGTACGCGTCGTGACCGACGCTGTCAACGCACCGCCGGGGGTCAACCCGAACCAGTCGAGCGCCGCCCGCGTGTACGACTATCTGCTGGGCGGGAAAGACAATTACGAGATCGACCGCCAGGTCGCCAGGGAAATCGCCCGGGTGATGCCGGACGTCGCGGAAACCGCGCGGGTCAACCGGCACCTGCTGACCCGGATCTGCCGGTTCCTCGCCTTCCACGCGGGGATTCGCCAGTACATCGACTGCGGTTCCGGCATGCCGACCTCGGAAAACGTGCACCAGATCGTCCAGCGCGGGGATTCGGGCGCGAAGGTCGTCTACGTCGACTACGACCCGGTGGTGGCCAGCCACGGCCGCGCGCTGCTCGACGAGAACGAATTCACCGAATACATCCAGGCGGATTTTTTCGACCCGCCGAGCATTCTCGACCATCCGACGGTCACCGAGCACCTCGACTGGAACCAGCCGATCGCGGTGCTGTTCCTGCTCGCCCTGCACCACCAGACCGGCGACCGCGAGGTCCCGGCGAAGGTGACGAAGGAGTTCATCGACCGGCTCCCGTCCGGTTCGTACGTGGCGATCTCGCACCTGCTCGACCCGCACGACGGTTCCGAGGACGACGAAGCGGTGCAGGGCATCATCGAATCGATCCACAACGGGTCGATGAAGGACGTCTCGTCCCGCACCCGCGCCGAGATCAAGGAACTGTTCCACGGCATGGAGCTGATCCCGAGCGGGCCGAACAAGCCCGCGGAAATCGTGCCGGTGGTCGAATGGTGGCCGGACGGCCCGCTGCTGAGCGAGCCGACGGTCGCGCAGCGGATCGTGGCGGTCGGGGTCGCGCGGAAACCCTGAGATCTTACGACTGCGGGCCGGTGGTCCGGCCGGGCTGAACGCTCGGCTGGACCACCGGTCCTCTTGTCACAGGGAACCCGTTACCGCACAACAGGTTACGACGCGACCGGCACCGGTTCCGCCGCCTTCGCAGCCGCCGGCGAACGCCGCAGCGCGACCATCCCCACCACCGCGAACACCACCACGATCGCCGCCCCGATCCCGGCGACCGTGTGCAGCCCCGAGCTGAACGCGTCCCGTGCCGTGGCCAGCAGCTGTTCGCCGGTCGCACCGGGCAGCGTCGCCGACGCCTCCATCGCACCGGCCATGCTGTCGGTCGCCTGGGCAGCCGCCGCGGCGGGCACGTGGGCTGGTACCGCGATCTGGTCGCGGTACACCGCCGTCGCGACGCTGCCGAACACCGCGATCCCCATGGCGATCCCGAATTCCGCGCTGGTCTCCGACATCGCCGAAGCCGCGCCGGCCCGCTGCGGCGGGACCGAGCCGACCACCATTTCGGTGCACAGCACGCCCTGCGGCCCCATGCCGAAGCTGGCGACCGACATGCCCAGCACCACGAAAGCCACCCCGCCTGCCCCATTGGCGAGCGTGAACAACAGGATTCCGCCCGCCGCGATCAGCATTCCGAAGCCCAGTACGAATTCCGGCCGGAACCGGCGCGCCAGCCGCGGCGCGATCATCGACCCGGCGACCACCGCGAGCGCCTGCGGAACCAGCAGCAGCCCCGCGTCGACCGTGCTCAGCCCGGCGACCATCTGCAGATACTGGCTGACCAGCATGAACACGCCGCCCATGGTGACCGCGCCGACGAGCATGATCGCCACCGCCGCACTGAACGCGCGCACCCGGAACAACTGCAGGTCCAGCAGCGGATGCTCGAGCCGCCGCTGCCGCCGGACGAACACCACGCCGACCGCGAGCCCCGCGACGAGCACGACGATTTCGGTCAGGGACAAGCCGTTCTTGGCGATTTCCTTGAGCGCGTAGATGACCGGCAGGATCGCGGCGAGCGACAGGGCGACGCTGGCGAGGTCGAGGCGCCCGGCGGCGTTGTCGCGGTATTCGGGAACCAGCTTCGGCGCGGTCGCGAGCAGCAGGACCATCACCGGCACGCCCATCAGGAACACCGAACCCCAGCGGAAATGCTCCAGCAGGAACCCGCCCGCGACCGGGCCGACCACCATGCCGCCCATGAAACAGCTCATCCACACCGCGATCGCGGTGCCGCGCTGTTTGGGGTTCGGGAACATGTTGCTGATCAACGCGAGCGTCGACGGCATGAGCGTCGCCCCGGCGATCCCGAGCACGGCCCGCGCCGCGATCAGCATCTCCGGAGTGGTCGAGAACGCCGCCGCGACCGACGCGAGCCCGAATGCGCCGCCGCCGATCATCAGCAGCTTCCGCCTGCCGATCCGGTCGCCGAGCGTGCCCATCGTGACGAGGAATCCGGCGATCATGAAGCCGTAAATATCGATGATCCACAGCAATTGCGTGCTGGACGGCCGCAAATCCGCGGCGAGGTGCGGAACCGCGAGGTGCAGCACGCTCATGTCCAGCGACAACAGCACGGTCGGCAAGGCCAGTACTGCCAGGCCCAGCCACTCGCGTCGTCCGGCGCTCATTTCTGTCTCCCCTGCGTGTCTTTCCAGTCGTCTCACTGAAGCGACGATCGGGGTGCACGCGGATCGACATCACCGGGAAAACTTCTTCGGACGGCGGGGAGGCGGCTGCTCGAACACTGTCTGCGGAGGCTCCCCGGATCAGGCCACCGCGTAGTCCCCCAGCGCAGGTTCCAGCAGGTCGAACGCCCGCGCCGCCTCCGCCGCGACCGTCTCCGCGACCTCGTCGGCGGGCCGTCCGGCCAGCGTCAGCTCCTCGATCCGCTGGAACAGGCTGTGGTGCACGGCCCCCAGCACCGCGGCTGCCGTGCGGACGGTGATGTCCGTCCGGGGGCTGCCGACTGCGTCGGCCAGTGCCTGGGCCAGCGCCCGTTCCCGCTGTTCGTGCAGGCCGCGCAGGCAGGCGGACAGCGTCGGGCTCTCGGCGATCATCCGGCTGAACTCCAGCCCGGCGAACCCGACGACCGGGTCCCTCGTCGCGACCGCCGCCTCGAACGCCCGCCGCAGCGCCGCGAGCGCCGACTCCCCCGGTTCGCGCGCCCACACCGCCGCCGCCAGGGTCGCGACGAACTCGTCCTGATGGTCGAGGACCAGGTCTTCCTTGCGGGCGAAATAGTTGGTCACCGTCTTCTTCGCGACCCGCGCGGCCGCCGCTACCTGGGCGATCGTCGTCTCCTCGAAGCCCTGCTCCAGGAACAGCCGCGTCGCGTGGTCGGAGATCAGCTGGCGCGTCTCCTGCTTCTTGGCTTCCCGCAGGCCCACATCCATCGAAAACTTACCTCCGACGTAACTTTACCTTGACACCCAAGTGGGACTCGGCATACTTTTACTAACGACGTAAATATAGCCCGAAGGAGACCCACTTGTCGATCGCTGCCCTCCCGTCGCTCGCGGACCAGGCAGACCACCTCATCGCGCTGGGAGTGCCCGAGATCGCCCAGCTTTCCGCCGACGACGTGCGTGCTTTCGCCGCGGAGCACCACGCCGCGGCCGGTGCGCTGCTGGCGGTCCACCCGGACCGGGCACCCGCGTCGGCGCTCTCGCCGCTGCTCCGGCGCGAAGGAAAGGCCGGATTCGTCGTCACCGACATGCCGGACGTCGACCAGTTCGCGCCGCGCGACATCGACCTGCCCGACGCACCGCTGTACCTCGTCACCGGCCTCGACCGCGGCGACGAGATGGCCAATTGGAGCCCTGAGGAAGCTCTGCCCGCGATCACCAAGGCTGGGCGCAGTCCGCTGCTGCTCACCGAGGGGATTCACTGGGTGCTGCAGCAACCGTCGGCGCTCGAGCGCAACCATTGCTTCATGACCATCGGCTCCCGGCTGCGCAAGGAGAACGGCAAGTTCGACGCCCGCACGCCAGCACTGTGGATCAGCAACGGCACCGGCCGCGACGGCAGCGAACGCCGCAACGCCCCCAAGGTCGGCTGGTGCTGGTGGGGCAACCGGCACACGTGGCTGGGTTTCGGGTCTGCTGCTGCGCGTTGCTGAATCCGTTGCCCATTGCCCGTTGCCGAGCCTTCCGCTGAACCCGCCGCTGTTCGCCGCTCAACCCTCAGCCGAGCCTGTCAGCGCCCGCCGCTGAACCCGCCGTGCGCCGCCGAACCCACCGCTGTTCGCCGCTGAACCCGCCGACCTCTGCCGAGCCTGTCACCGCCCACGCCTAACCCGCCGCCCACCGCCGAGCCCCTCACCGTCCGCCGCCGAACCCGTCAACGCGCGCTGCCGAACCTGCCACCGTCCGCCGATGAATCCGCCGCTGCTCGCAGCTAAGCCAGCCCACCGCCGAACCCGTCGCCGTTCGCCGCTAAGCCCTCCGCCGAACCTGTCACCGCCCACCGCCCGCCGCCCCCACTGCCGAGCCCCTCACCGTCCTCCGCCGAACCCTCCGCCCACCGCCGAACCCGTCAGCGCCCGCTGCCGAACCTGCCGCCGTCCGCCGTTGCATCCGGTGCTGCTCGCAGCTAAGCCAGCCCACCGCCGAACCCGCCACCGTCCGCCGTTGAACCCGCGGCTGAACCTGTCACCGCGAGGAGTGAACCCATTTCCCCCGACCCGAACGTCCTGCACCCGATGCCCGAGCAGCCGCGAGTCGTGCTGCTGAAACCGCTGGTCACGTCGCCGCTGATTGACGTCGGCGAGTTCTCCTACTACGACGACCCGGACGAGCCGACCGCCTTCGAGACTCGCAACGTGCTGTACCACTACGGGCCGGAGAAGCTCGTGATCGGCAAGTACTGCGCGCTCGGCGAGGGCGTGCGGTTCATCATGAACGGCGCGAACCACCGGATGGACGGGCCGTCGACGTTCCCGTTCCCGATCATGGGCGGCGACTGGGCCGAGCACTTCGACGCCATCACCGGCCTGCCCGGCCGCGGCGACACGGTGCTGGGCAACGACGTCTGGCTCGGCTACCGGGCGATGGTCATGCCCGGCGTCCGCATCGGGCACGGCGCGATCGTCGCGTCCGGGGCGGTCGTGGTCGACGACGTGCCCGACTACGGCATCGTCGGCGGCAACCCGGCCAAGCTGATCCGCCGCCGGTATCGCGACGAGGACGTCGAACGACTGCTGGCGATCGCGTGGTGGGACTGGCCGTTGGACCACCTCACCAAGCACGTCCGCACGGTCATGTCCGGCAGTGTCGACGACCTGGCGAGGGCCGCCGCCGAACTCGCGTAACTCGGTACCGTGGCAGGCGTGCCGAGTGAGATACCTGAGGAAGTCCGCCGAAGCACCACACTGTTCCTGTCCACAGTGGACTTAGCCGCGCCCGGGCTGGTGACCGGTTTTTACCTGGTCGGTTCGGTCTGCTTCGGCGACTTCCACGCCCGCGGCGCCGGGCGCGGACGGCTGAGCACGACCAGCGACATCGATTTCGTCGCGGTCACTGATCGACGTCCGGATCGGGTTGAGATCTCAGCGCTGGCGCAGGCTCATGCCACGACAGTCGCCCAGTTCCCGAAGTCGCATTTCGACGGCTCCGTACTCACCTGGGCCGATCTCGCCGCCGGGCCCGACGACTGCCCGGACGTTCCGTGCGCGCAGGAAAGCCGTTTCACCGAGGCGGGACGAGACGGTCTCAACCCGGTGACGTTCTGCGAACTCGCCAGGCGCGGGATCGCGCTGCGCGGACCGGAGCCGTCCGATGTGGACGTGTGGGCGGATCAGGATGCCTTGCGCGCGTTCACTGTCGACAACCTGAGCAGCTATTGGCGGCCGTGGTGGGAGAAGAACCGGCGCACCAGTGCGTTGTCGCTCGCGCTCGGGATGAGCCCGCTGTTCCCGGTGTGGGCGGTGCTCGGCGTGAGCCGTCTGCACCATCTCGTCGCCACCGGGGAGCTGACCTCCAAAACTGGCGCAGGGCGTTATGCGGCAAGGAAATTCGACCCGCGATGGCAGCGTATCATCGCCGAAAGCTTGAGCCTGCGCACCGGTGGCGCGGAAGGGCGGCGCAGCTACCGGAATCCCCTGGCCCGGCGACGCGACACGCTCGCGTTCCTGGACGCCACCATCGACGACGCGCTCACCCTGGCCTAGCGCACGAATCGGGCCAGGAATGGCCGGATTTACTTCCTTGCGGCGCTGTTCGAGGCCACCTAGCCTCATCTCAAGCTAGTACAGAACCTGTTACGTACTAGCACATTCTGGGGAGTGGGCTGATGACGAGCGAGCAGGACCGCGGTGGGGTGGCGACGGACGCGGAATCGGCGGCAAAGCTGCTGCACGGTGTCGTAGATCAGCTGGTCGAGGGATGGCGCACGCGGCCGGAGCACCCGGCGAGCCCGGTGACCGCCGACGCCGCGGAGATCCGCGCCTGGCTCGACAAGTACCCGCTCGAGAAGCCGGAAGACCTTGAGCAGGCCGTCCCGGAGGTGCTCGCCGCTCTCGATCGCTGGACCGTGCACACCGATCATCCGGGGTATTTCGGGCTGTTCAACCCGTCCGCGACCTGGGCAGGCGTCGCCGGAGATCTCATCACCGCGGCGGTGAATCCGCAGCTCGCCGCGTGGAGCCACGCACCGTTCGCGGTCGAGGCGGAACAGCGATGCATCGACCTGTTCTCCGCGCGGCTCGGCCTCCCGGTCACCGCGGGCGGCCACTTCACGAGCGGCGGCGCGGAGGCCAACGCGACCGCAGTGCTGACCGCGCTCACCCACGCGTTTCCCGAGTACAGCACCGGCGGCCTGCGTGCCCTCGACGCCGCGCCAGTGTTCTACGCCGGTGCGGATTCCCATCTGGCCTGGCTGAAAATCGCCCACGCCGCCGGTCTCGGCCGCGACGCGTGCCGACTGGTGCCGTCCGACGCAAGCGGCCGGATGGACGTCGCCGCACTCGAAGCCTTGCTCGCCGAAGACCGGCAGGACGGCAAGGCGCCGTTCCTCGTCGTCGCCACGGCCGGGACCACCGGGGCCGGAATGATCGACCCGCTGCCGCGCATCGCCGATCTGGCACACGACGCCGGGCTGCGGTTCCATGTAGACGCGGCATGGGGCGGAGCCGTCTGCCTGTCAGATCGGCTACGCGGCGTGCTGACCGGCATCGAACGCGCGGACACGATCACCGTCGACGCGCACAAGTGGCTGTCAGTGCCGATGGGCGCGGGGATGTTCTTCACCCGCGACCGAGCCGAGCTGAGTTCGTCGTTCACCGTGTCGACCTCGTATATGCCGGGCCAAGTCGACGACACTGCCGACCCGTACACGACGAGCAATCAATGGTCGCGGCGGTTCATCGGACTGAAGCTGTGGCTGAGTCTGCTGGCATACGGAGTTTCCGGCTACGGCGCCCAGATCGAACACGACGCGGCGCTCGGGCAGGAGTTGCGGGATCAGCTCACGGGCGCGGGTTGGCTCGCCATCAACGACACGCCGCTGCCGATCGTCTGCGTGACGCGCGCGGACGCACCGGCCGATCCGGCGGAATCCTGGCAGTGGCACAGCGATCTCGCGGACCGGGTCAACGCCACCGGCTCCGCGTGGGTGAGCCCAGTCCGCGTCGCGGGACGACCGGCGTTGCGGGTGTGCGTCATCAGCTGGCGCACGCGAACCGAGGACATCGTGCGGCTGCGCGAGCTTCTGGACCGGGTCTGAGCGCGGTCGGCGCCACCGTGCTGAAGGAGGCCGAAGGAAGCCCTCCCAGGGCTGCTCCGATCCGGCCAGGCATCCCCTCTGCCTGCGCTGGCTGGACGCCGAGCAGCCAGACCGAGTAACCGCGCCCACCGGACAGCGCCGCCTCCTCGATCGGGTCAGTCACCCGTCTGTACTAGCACGATCCCGTGGTCACCGTGCTGCGGTTGACCTTCAAGCTGCTTGAACCCCGATGATGGGCGGGTGCCCGACCTGCTGACCATCGGAGCGTTCGCCCGTCGCTGCGGCCTCACCGCCAGCGCGCTGCGCTTCTACGCCGATTCCGGACTCGTGCGCCCAATCCGGGTCGACGAGGAATCCGGCTACCGCTACTACTCCCCCGGCCAGGTCTCGGCCGCGCTGCTTGTCCGGCGGTTGCGGGAGATCGGCCTGCCGCTGGAGCGAGTCAGCGCGGTCCTCACCGCCGACCCGGCAGAAGCGTCGCGGATCATCGACGACCACGTCGCCGGGTTGGTATCTCAGGTACACCAGGCCCGGAAAACCGCCGCGGCGGTAAAAGCCACGCTGGGCACCCCAGGCCTGGCACCGTCGGTCCGGCTCACTGGCCCGGTGTTCACTGCCGCCGTCGAGCAGGTGCTGACCGCGACGACGCAGGACCTCCCCGTGCTGAATGGCGTGCACCTCGAGGTCTCCCCAGAGGCGATCGTGCTCACGGCCACCGACCGGTACCGCCTCTCGACCCGCACCCTCGTCCCAGCCGAACCAAGCCCCTCCACCTGGACCGCGACCGTCGACGCCGACGACCTGCGGCTGGCAATGCCGTGGACGCGCCGGCAACACGAACTCCACCTGAGCCTCCACGCCGACGAGATCTCCTTCCAGGGCGACGCCGTACGAACGTGCCGCACGCTCACCGACGACTTCCCCGACTACCGCCTGATGCTCGCGTCACTGCCAGAAGTCCTTACGCGGGCATTGATATCTCGCAACGCGCTCGTGGCATGTCTGGAGCGCCAATACACCCCGCAGATCCAGTTGGACATCTCCACCACCGCCGTCACAGTCGGCACCGAAGCAATCCCCGCGGACGTCACCGGCCCGCCGATCTCGCTCTCGTTCGCCGTGAGCACGCTGCACCCGGCGATCAGCACCGCCGTCGGCCCGGACGTGATGCTGGACGTCGCGGGCTCGCACCTGCCAGTCGTCGTGCGCTCCGCCGACGACGGCGACCTGACCACCCTTGCCATGCCAGTGAAAGGAACTGCCGAATGACGGACACGATGGCCGAGATCACCGCCGCGGTCACGCAAGGCCGAGCGGGCGCGCCGGATGCCGCGCGAGCGCGTCTGCAGGAACTGTGGGACGAACTCGGCCCGGGCGGCGATCCGTTCTACCGCTGCGTTCTCGCGCACTACCAAGCAGATCTGTTCGCTGACCCGGCAGAGGCACTGGTCTGGGATGTCAGAGCCCTGGACGCCGCCGCGACGGTCACCGACGAGCACGTCCAAGCCCACGACGCTGGGCTCCGGATCGCGGGCTTCTACCCGTCACTGCACCTGAACTTGGCCGACAACTTCCGCCGCCTGGGCTCATTCTCCGCAGCGGCGGAACAGCTCGCCGCAGCGCGAGCATGTCAGGACGCACTGGCCGACGACGGATATGGCGCGATGATCCGCCAGGCGATCGACGGCGTCGCGGAAGCGATCGAGCGCCGATCCACCGAACGACGTGTTACGGCACCGGGGGTCGGATAGGCGGGACAAGGCTCGACAGCGCCCAATCTTCGCCGGGACGCGGGAGCAGGCCGCACCAGTGCCTGTGCGAGCCCTAAACGACGTCGAGCCGAGGCGCTGCCGAAGCAGCCTCAGCCGCCTCGACCAGCGCAGCAGCATCCGAAACGTTGGCCACGCGGACAGACATCGCAGGAACCGCGCGTTTGGTGGGCTTCGTCGTATACACCGCGAGGTTCTTCGTCGACCGGTTGTAAATCGCGGCTTTGGCTTCGTTCCAGCTCACTTCAAGGAGCTGGCGCCGCACGATCCCGACGAAGAGGAAGAGCAGCCGCTGGTTCGTGCAGGCCAGAACGCCGAGCCCGTCGCCCTGTGCCCCGCTCAGAGCCAGAACCTCTTCCTCCGGCCGGAGATAGTCCGCGAGGAGAGCGATCTCCTTCCTGGCTCCCGCGAGCAGGCCGCTGACTCTGCTGACCGCTCTGGCGATGTCCGGACGCAGTTCCGGTGCCCGCTCCGGGGCGATCGACGCCGCCTCGGGCTGGGCCGCTGCCTGGCGCACAGCGGTGTGGAAGGTCCAGTGCCAGCCGTCCCAATATCGGACCAAGGCGTCGTCGAGAGGATCCGGCAGCCAGGCCGGCGGGCGCGACGGTACCTGCGGGCGAGTCACGCCTCATTCACCACCGTCGTCGCTGAGATCGCCGTCAGCGGAAGCCCACGGGCCGACCGGCACCAATTCGTCACGCGCATCGCGCCGTCCCGGATCCGATGCCCGCCACTCGATTGCCTCTGGGACATCGGTGTATTCCAGGACGTGCGCGTCGCCGACGGCGATCAAGTGCTCCTTCACTTCCGCCGGAGTCGCGTAGAAGAATTCCCGCCGCAGGTTGACCAGATTCACTCGCTTGTGGCTCAGCCGTTGGTGCAGAACGGTTTCCAGCGCGACGGCATCCTCGGAGAAGACCAGCGCATGGACGTCGAACCGGAACGGCACTGAGGCATCGCCGAGTTCGCGGACGCGGTCGAGCGGTTCGAGCCGCCGGGTCATGCCGATTTTGACCACGCCCGGGCCGAACGCGCCGACGTTGGAAATCACGTAGACGTGCCCGACCCGGATGTTGGCCGCGCGCGCCTCGACTCCGGCGATGGCTTCGTCGACGGCCGTCATCTGTTCTCGCGCCCGGGCCAGGCCCTCCGAATCGCCCTTCGCCTCCAATTTGGCCAGAGCGGCCGCGTAGTGCGCGCGTTCCTTCGCGAGCCGGGTTCGTTCGCGCTCGATCTCCTTCATGACCTTGGCTTCTTCGCGAAGCCGTTCGCGTTCGGCCCGCGCCTGCTCGCGCTCGGCTTCGACCTTCGCCAGGTAATCCGCGGTCAGGTCGATCTCGCGGAGCCGGAGCCGGTGATAGCTGTCCGAAACGGCGATCCGCATGAGGACGCCCAGCCGCCCGATCGTATTCCGCGTGGTCGTCAGCCGTTTCTTCACTGACTCGCGGGTGTGCGGCTTCACCACGCGGACCGCGTTGTCCGCTTCGGCGTTGTACGCGCGCAACATCAGCTTGGCCATGTCGCGGCCGAGCCGCTGGCCTTCCTTGACCGAGCCGTTCACCGCCCAGTCGACCTGACAGGTGACCGCATCAGCCCGCGCTTCGAGCTTGATCCGGTCCCGGAGCAGTTTCAGTTCGTCCTTGTACTCGACCGAGTCGTCGGCGGGTGCGCGTACTCGTAGACTCCGGCTTCCTGGAGCAGCGCCAGTTCCCGGGTCTCGACCAGAGTCGATTGCCACTTCACGGTCTCCGCGCTGACCTGATCGCGCGTCGCGGCCAATTGCGCTGCCTCGCGCTTCGTCCGCTCGACCGCCGACCGCAGGTCTCGCAATTCCGCTTCGAGGCCAGCCGTCCCCGCACCGCGCAAGTGGCCGACCCATCCGCGCAGTTCGGTGATCGTCGCGTGCGCCGCGGCCAGCTGCTGCTGCAGCGCAATCACCTCTGGGTTCTCCCGGTTGCCGAACAGAGCCACTTCCGATGCCTTCCCCCTGCGCGCGAGAGACCTTCCCGCGGCGTCCTCCTGACGATCGCTGTCCCGCATCGGGCCGTTACTGGCCATTTGCACGGATTGCCCGCAGCCTGGCCGGCGCCGTCCCGCAGCTCACGATTCGGTAACCGTCTGTCACGTTTCAGTCCGGAATCCGATTGAGGAGAGGCGCGGAATCACTGCGCACGGGGTACGGCTGGCAGGTGGAATGGATACGTCACTGGTGGATCGCGCACGCAGGCTTTTCGAGTTTCTGCGAGGTGCGCAGCACCTCAAGGCCAGTCCGGTCCGCACCACCGACACCTACCAGCGCGACGGCGACGTGGTCTGGCTGAGCCAAGCACCCCGACATCCCGCCGTCTCCGTGCGGACGGCGGAGCCGGGCGACCCGGACGGCCCGGTGCTCGCGATCGAACGGGTCCCGGTCGTCCCGGCGCCCGAACCGGACGCCGATCTGGCCCGCTGGCTGAGCAGCCCGCTCGACGACCCGGAGCAGGCGCCCGCGCTGCGCAAGCGGATAGTCGAAACACCCGCCGAAGACTGGGCCCTCGACCAGGAAGGACCCGGTGCCGAGCGCGCGCCGGAGTACCTGTCCCTGAACGACTTCCCCTCCGTCGAAGCGGCGTTCCCGAGCTGGCTCGCCCGCTGGCAGCGCTGGGCCGACCAGGAACTCGTCGACCGGCCGGCACGAGACCTTTACCAACGCCTCTACCTCATGTACGTCCGGGCGACCGAAAGCCCGGAAGAGCTGGAACTGCTCGCCGGAACCGGATGCCTGAGCTGGCAGCCGGTCAACAGCCCCCGGATCCGGCGGCACGCGCTCACCAGCGAGGTCAGCATCCACTTCGACGACCGCACCGGCGTCATCGAGGTGCGGACCGTCGAGTCGGCCGAGCCAGCCCGGCTCGAACTCGACATGGTGGACCTCCGCCTGATCACGACACCGGACAAGGTCACCGAGGTCCGGGAGGATGTCAAAGCCCACGACGGGTCCGCACTGGACCGCGCGGCGGCGCGAGAATTCGTCCAGCGCATCGTGCACAGCATCGACCCGGACGGTGAATACCGCGACGAGGACGAAGCCGCGGTGCCGGCCCGCAACGCGGTCGCGACGTTCGCCCCCGCCGTGATCCTCCGGAAGCGCACCTTTCACGGTCTGATCGAGATTTTCGACGCGATCCTGCGCCAGATCGAGGAAACCGGCGAGGTCCCGGCCGGGCTGGTGCCGCTGCTCGATCCCGACTACGTCCCAGTCGCGGAGCAGGCCGGCGACGCAGGCGCGATTCTCGCCGTCGACGACGAGCCGTTCCTCCCCATGCCGGTCAACGAGAAACAGCTCGAGGTCATCCGGCGCGTTGACTCCAGCTCGCAGGTGCTCGTTCAAGGCCCGCCCGGCACCGGCAAGACCCACACCGCGGCCGCGCTGATCTCCCATCTGCTCGCCCAGGGCAAGCGGGTTCTGGTGACCGCCCAGACCGACCGCGCGCTTCGCGAGGTGCGGGACAAGCTCCCGGAGCAGATCAAACCGCTCGCGGTCGCCGTCGTCGGCACCTCGCGCGAGGACATGGCCGATCTCAAGATCGCGGTGCAGGAGATCGCCGCCGCGGCCGGAGACCACGACGGAGCGGAGAACGCCCGGGCCGTCCAGCGCAACCTCGACGCGGTCGACCGGTTGAGCCGGGAGCGCTCGGCCCTGCACAGCCGCCTGATCGAGGCGCGGGAAGCCGAAGTCCGGGAACGAACCCATCAGGGCTATCGCGGCACGCTGTCGCGCATTGCGCAGCAGTTGGCCGCGGAGGAAGAGCTCAGCTGGCTGTCCATGTTGGACACTATCGCTCCCGACGCACCGGTACCGCTGTCCGCCGCGGAGGTGCGAAGCTGGCACCGAGACCTGCTTGACGACCAGCTCCTCGCCGACGAGGCGGAGTCCCGGCTGCGTTTGCTCGCCCTTGACTCGGTGAGCGACGCAGCGGCCTTCGCGAACCTCGCCGCCAGGGAATGTGCCGCGTTCGAGGCAGACTCGCGATACGCGCCGCTCAAGCAGCACCCGGCTTTCGGGGCCGTGCTCCGCCTCGCGCCGCAGCAACGGGCAGAGTTGCGGCAGCGCTTGCAGCACATCGCCGACGAGACCGATCAGCTCGTGAGCCGCCGGGAACAGTGGCTCGACGCCGCGCTGCGCGACGTCCGGTCCGGACGAGCCGATCAGTGGCGGGCCCGTGCCGGCACGATCGCCGGTCTCGTCGAAGCGTGCGCCCGTCCGGTCGCCCACCTTGGCGCGCTGACGGAAGTCGTGGTCCGCGAGGGCGATCTCGGAACCTTGGCCACGCTCGCCGGCGAGGTCGCCCGCTATCTCGGCGACGGCGGCGTGATCAAGACGCAGGCCGACGGAACCCCGAAGATCGGCGCGTTCGCGGGCAAAGTGCTGAAGCAGGCGCAGCCGTTGTTCGAGAGGGTCCGGGTCGACGGCGTCCCTCCGACCTCCTCCGCGCAGCTCCAGACATTCCTGGCGTGGGCCGAGGGAATGCGGGTGCTGGCCGCGCTCGACCGGGCTTGGCCGGAGGACGTGGAGATCCCGCCCGAGGACACGCTGCAGGAACGGCTCCAATGGCACACGACCGAGCTCGCGCAACTGCAACATGTGCTGACGCTGGCGGACCTGTTGGTCCAGGAAGAAAACCAGCTGCGCTGGCTCCAGGTTCCAGTGCCGAACTGGCAAGATCTCAGCGACGTCCGCAGGTATGCCAACTTGGCGGACGCATGCGGCGCCGAGGAAGCGCGAGTCACGGCGACGCAGCCGCTCAGCGACCTCGAAGCCGTCCTTCGCGAGACTGCGCAATGGACAGACGCGGCACCGTGTGTCGCGAATCTGATGTCCGGCGCGAAGACCCGCGATCACGAGCTCTACGCGAGCGCACGCCAGCGGCTCGAACGGCTGTGGGAGGTCCGGCAGCGCATCTCTCGACGAGACCACGTCAGCTCCGTGCTCGGCACTGCGGCGCCGGGCTTCCGCGAGGCGGTCGAGGCTGACCCTGGAGCTGCGTTCTGGCAGGAGCGGATCGACCGGTTTCAGGAAGCGTGGAGCTGGGCGGCGACCCGGGCGTGGGTGGTCGATCAGGAGGCGATCGACGTCAACGACGTCCAGCGCCGGATTTCCCGGATCGAAGCGGATATCCGCAAGGAAGCCGAGGCCGTCGCCGCGCGCCGGGCTTGGGATCACGCGGCGTCCCCGAGCCGGCTCACCGGGACCGCTCGCGCAGACCTCACCCAGTACGCACAACTGGTGCAGCGCGCGGGCAAGAACACCGGCATCTACCGCAACCAGCGGCGCGCCGAGATCCGCAAGGCGATGGACCGGTGCCGGCCGTCGGTTCCGGTGTGGATCATGCCGATCTACCGGATCGCCGAGCAGTTGCGGGTCCGTCCCGACATGTTCGACGTCGTGGTGATCGACGAGGCATCACAAGCCGGAACCGAAGCGGTCTTCCTCCAGTACCTGGCGCGCAAGATCGTGGTCATCGGCGACGACAAGCAGGTCTCCCCGTCCGCGGTCGGCACCGACCAGCAGGAACTGCGGGACCTGGCCCGGCAGTACCTTGCCGACGACCGCTATCGCGACTCGTGGCACGACCCGAAGCGCAGTTTGTTCGACGAGGCCAAGATGCGCTACGGCCGGCCGATCACCCTGGTAGAACACCGCCGCTGCGTCCCGGAGATCATCGGTTTCTCCAACCGGATCGCCTACGAACCGGACGGCATCAGGCTGCTGCCGGTCCGGCAGTACGGCGCGGACCGGCTCGATCCGGTCAAAGCCGTCTACCTCGAGGACGGCTACGAGCGGGGCGCCACCAACAAGATCAATCCCGTCGAAGCCGACGCGATCGTCGAGCAGATCGAGAAATGCCTTTCGGACCCTGCCTACGACGGGAAGACCTTCGGCGTCGTGTCCCTCCTCGGCAAGGCCCAGGCGAAACGCATCGAAGACGAGTTGCTCGCCCGGCTCTCCCGGGAGGACTGGCAGAGCCGCGACCTCCGGTGCGGCGACGCCGCCGACTTCCAGGGTTCGGAGCGCGACGTCATTTTCCTGTCCATGGTCGCCGCGCCCGACCCGGAGCGGCGCATGATCGCGCTGACCCAGGACCAGTACGTGCAGCGGTTCAACGTCGCGGTCTCCCGGGCCAAAGACCAGGTGTGGGTGTTCCACTCGGTCCGGCAAGACGAATTGCCCAACAGCGAGTGCATGCGGTACCAGCTGCTCGATTACTGCTATGGCCTGCGCGACCGGCCCGCGGGCGCGACCGGACGCTCGTCGGCGGTACCGGACAACGAGCGCGTCGAACCGTTCGATTCCCTTTTCGAGCAACGGGTGTACAACCGCGTCGTCGCACGCGGCTACACCGTCGAACCGCAATTCGAAGCGCTTGGTTACCGGATCGACCTCGTGGTAGTCGGCGGCCGGGCCAGGCTTGCCGTGGAATGCGACGGCGACCGCTGGCACGGACCGGACGTCTACGAGCGCGATCTCGCCCGGCAGCGCGACCTTGAACGATGCGGCTGGCGGTTCTTCCGGATCAGCGGCTCCTCGTTCGACGTCGATCCGGACGAGGCCCTCGCGCAGCTGTGGGAGATCCTGAACGAGGAGGAGATCTATCCGGCAGGCTGGTCTCCGGTGCGGACAGCTCCGGCACCGATGCCGGAGGCTCCTGCGCTGGAACCCGCGTCTTCGCCTCAGGAGACGGCCGCTGTCGCCGCCGTCGTCGCTGTCGAAGAGGAGTTCCGTCCGGCAACCGGCGAACTGGTGCTGGAACCTGAGCCCAGCGAGCCGGAGGTTGCCTCGACGGCCGGCGCCTTGTCTTCCTATACGACCTTCGCCGGTGCGCTCATTCCGACTTCCGAGGCCTCCCGGAAGCAAATGACCGAGGGCGTGCTCGCGATCGTTCAGGCTGAAGGACCGGTACTGGGACAACGAGTCCACCGGGCCTACGTGGAGGCTGCCAAGGGCAGCCGGGTCGGCCGGCTGATCGCGAACGAGCTCGATGCGGTGCTGACCCAAGCGGTGCGCCGCGGCGACCTGCTCGTCGACAACCCGACAGAACAGGGCCGGATCAAGGAACGGACGTACCATCTGCCAGACCAGCCGCGGGTGCGGATCCGCGAGCTGGGGCCGCGTCAGCTCTCCGACGTTCCTCCTCGCGAACTCGCTTCTCTTCTCGCCGCGGTAGCGGAAAGCGAAGGATGGGACGAGCGGATTCTCTACCGGGCAGTCCTGGCCGAGTTGGGGTTGAAGACCCTTACGAAGCGGGTGCAGGAGCTCTTCGACTCGATCGCTCCACTCGCCCGCAGGATCGCGGAAGGCGAGTAAGCACGACACGCTGCCCGTGGGGTCCGGGCGGTTGCCGCGCTGGGGGACGCCGCAACCGCCCGGAGGTTTTAGCGGAGGTCGCGGACCAGTGCGCCCACGATCGCGTCTATCCGGTCTGACTGGGCCTTCGAATAGCCTGCCGTGTCGATGAACACGGTGACCGAGCGTTTTCCGTCCCCTGTCACCGCGTTGCGGAAGTCGTGGCCGCTGGCCACGCTGCCGCTGTGGCCCCATGTTGGGAAGTTCGGGGTCAGTTCGTATCGTTGGACGCCAAGGCCGTATCCCTTACCGCCGTCATCCAGGACGGTCTTTTTCCGTCATCAGTGCGAGTGGCAGCAGTTTCCCGCTCAGCAACGAAGTCCAGAACTTTGTGTGTCCGTGCCGGTGGAGATCAGTTCGCCGGAGGCATCGGCTTCGGCGACGTTCCATTCCGCTGTGTCGACGCCGTCGGTGCAGGACCGCAGATCCGGTTCTTCGATGGTGGTTCCCCGCCGGGTCAGTAGGTTTCGTGCAGGCAGAGCGGGTTGATGATCCGTTCGGTGAAACCGGACCGGGCGCGGTCCGGTGGGGCGACGGAAAGGGCCTGTTAGACGGTCTGCTGGAATCGTCAGCCTGCGAAGAGGGTTTGCGAAGCGACGGTGTGCTTGCGCAGCGCGAGCGGATCGACAGCGACGCCGCCGCCCGGGCCGTCTGGAATGGACAGGCAACCGTCTTCTAGCTCGAACGGCGCGGTGAGATCGGTGGCGTAGTAACGGCTCGACGCTGAGATATCATTCGGCAGCACAAAGCCCGGCAGTGTGGCTAGGGCGAGGTTCTGCGCGCGGCCGATGCCGGTTTCGAGCATTCCGCCGCACCACACCGGGAGTCCGTGTGCGGCACACACGTCGTGGATTCGTCGTGCTTCGAGGTATCCGCCGACGCGGCTGGGTTTGATGTTGATGATCCGGCACGCTCCCAACCGGATCGCGAACGCGGCGTCGCGGGCGGAGCAGATCGACTCGTCCAGGCAGATCGGGGTGCGCAGGAGTTTCGCGAGTTCGACGTGTCCGCCGAGGTCGTCCGCGGCGAGTGGTTGTTCTAGCTGGACCAGGCTGAACTCGTCCAGGCGGCGCAGATGGTCCGCGTCGGACAGGGAGTAGGCGGTGTTCGCGTCGGCCTGCAGCACCAGGTCTGGGCCAAACTCGGCGCGGACGGCGCGGACTGGTTCTAGGTCCCAGCCGGGTTCGATCTTCAGCTTGATCCGGACGTATCCCTCGGCCAGATAACCGGCGACGGTGTCGATCAATTCCGGCACGGTGTCGGTGATTCCGACGGAAACTCCGGCCGGGATCCGGTCGCGCACGCCGCCGAGGTAGGTCGACAACGGCATCGCGTAGGCGCGGCATTCCGCGTCGAGGATGGCGGTTTCGAGCAGGGCTTTCGCCAGCGGGTTTCCCTTGACCGGGGCCATCGCACCCGCGACCCGGGCGGCGGTCAGCTGCGGCAGGGCGGTGACGCGCGGGACGAGATGATCGCGCAGGATCTGTTCGGCTCCAGCGGCGAACTCCGGGCTGTACACCGGTTCCGGGTCGCCGCCGAATTCTGCCCAGCCCTCGCTGACGTCGGTCACCACGTGCAGTAGGAGTGTGTTGCGTTCGGTGTCCACTGAGCACGAAGTCCGGAATGGACGGACAAGCGGGAGGCTGACTTCGATCAGATCGATTCGTTCGATTTTCACGCCCGCTCCCCTTCGGTCAGGCGGTACCACCCGGACCGGCTGAACCCGGTGGCTGTGTAGCCGTCGGCGAACAACGGGACGAGCGCGTCGCGGATCGCGTAGCGCCACTCCGCGCCCAGGCGCGCGTTCAACCGGCGGAGGCCCACGATGTCGGACGGGACCCGGCACCAATACCCGGAACCGTCGCGGGCCAGGAACGGTTCACCGTCGGGGGCGCGGCGCGAGTCGACGTCCACAGTGGTCAAGTCCGGCCCCGGAAGCTGGGCCGGATTCGGGTCCCGCAGCGGCCACACCGCAGTGAAGCGGTCGGTTTCGTCCGCGCCGTTGACGCCGTCTTCGATCTGGCCGTAGAAGTCCACTGTGTACTCGGTTCCGCGTGCGCCGAGTTTCGCCAGGTTGAAATGCGCGTTGCGGCTCACCAGCGGATCGAAGGTCCAGACCATGGTTTCCGCACCCTGATCCAGCGCCCACACCCGCTGCGCCTGCTTCAGCGCGAAGCCCACGCCGCGGTCGCTCGCGCGCGCGGCGGCGATCAGCGAGTAGACCGCGCGGGTCACCGGCGGACAGAAAATCAGCCCGGAGGCGGCGACAATGCCGTCGTCGTCCGCCGCGTAATGCACCGCGCCGCCCGCGTGGACGACGGCGCGCAGCGCGTCCGCGCCGAACGGGGCGTGGGACTCCGGCGTCTGCCAGACCTGGGCGAGGAATCGCGACACTGCTTCGAGCGTCCGGACGTCGTCGGCGAGCCGGATCCGGACGCCTGCCCGGTTCGCGGCTCGCAGGGCAGTCGAGACGGCCGTGTCCGGGGCCGGAGGGAGTACGGTCGCTGGTGCGCCTGGTGGAACGTGCATGCTGACAGCCTCGCGGCCGGATCGTCCGGATGCGTGCAGTGCCGGTCCAGAGATTCCGCGGATGTTTTGTGCGTCTGGCTAAAGAGGTGACGATGCTCGATCCGGTGCCGCCCGATCTCGGGCAGGTCCTCGCCGCGCTCGGCGCTTCGCTGCTGCGGCCGGTCACCCCGCTGCCGGACCGGCCGGTGCCGGTGTCCGGCGTGCTCATCCACGAGCGCCGCGGCGGTGCGCCGCCGGGGCAGGACACCATCCTGCTCGCGGTAGGGGCGGATCCGGCCGAGGCGAAAGATCTCATCAACGCGGCGGTGGGATACGCGGCGCTGGTGGTGAAAAGCTTCGGCGAACCCCTCACCGAGCTTTCGGACGCCGCGCAGGACGCCGGGGTGGTGCTGCTCGCCGCCGACGAGGCCGTGCCGTGGCACCACCTCGAAGCGATGATCTCCTCGGCGCTCGCGCCCGCCGTGCGCACGCCCGGCGCACCCGCGGCCGGCGATCTGTTCGCGCTGGCCAACGCCATCGCCGGGATGGTCGGCGGCGCGACCACGATCGAGGACCTCCACCGGCGGATCCTGGCGTATTCGACGCTGCCCGGCCAGCCCATCGACGACGGCCGCCGCCAGGGCATCCTCGGCCTGCAGGTGCCGGAGGGGCCGGTGTTCTACGACGACCAGTACCGCGAACTCGCGCGGACACGGCGGGCCTGCCGGTTCCCGTCGCTGCCGGGCGGGCTGCCGCGGCTCGGCGTCGCGGTGCGGGCGGGCAGCGAGATGCTCGGGTCGATCTGGGTGGTCGACGCCGACGACAGCCTCGACGAGACCGCCGAGCAAGCCCTGTTCGACGCCGCCGAGATCGCCGCACTGCACCTGCTGGCCGCGCGCACCGCGGTCGACGTGGTCCGCCGGCGGCGCGCTGACCTGCTGCAACGCCTGCTCGCCGACCCGAGCAGCGTCACCGCCGTCGCGCCGCAGCTCGGTTTGGACCCGGACGCGCCCGTCGCGGTCGCCGCGTTCACCGTCGCCGACCCGGAAGACGTTCTAGCCGCCCACGCGGCAACCCGGCTGGCCGATTTGGTGAGCCTGCATTGCGAGGCGCACTACGGCAGGCACGGCTGCGCGCTGATCGACGGGAGGGTCTACGCGCTGCTCCCCAAGGGCCCCGCGCACCGCGAACTGGTCGCCGACATCGCCCGCCGAGCCCACGGCGCGCTGCGGATGCCGGTGCAGGCCGGGCTCGGGTCGACGGTCCCCGGGCTCCGGTCGATCGCTTCCTCGCGGGCCGACGCGGACCTCGTCCTGCGGACGCTGGCCGAACAGCGCACCTCGCCGGAACCGTGCCAGGTGGCGGCCATCGAGGAGGTGTGGGCCGGGGCGACGTTGTCCGTGCTGGCGCAGTTGCTGGCCGGTGACGCGTCTTTGCCGCGGCGTTTGGGCCCGGCGGTGCGGGCGCACGACGTCGAGCACGGGACCACTTACGCGCCGACGATCCTCGCTTACCTCGACACGAACGGCGACATCGCGGCCGCGTCGACGCGGTTGTCGGTGCACCCGAACACGATCCGGTACCGGCTTTCGCGAGCGGAGGAGATTTTCGGGTTCGATCTGGCGGATCCGGACGAGCGCCTGGTGCTGTGGCTGCGGTTGCGGCTCGGGGACCAGCTCGGCTGGTGAACGACTTCTCGGCGTTCACCGACGGCGGACGGCTCGGGTCGCGGCGGTGAGGTGGACGGCGGTCTCCTGCCACGGCCCGGTTCCGGCCGGATCGCGGCAGCCCTGGACGAGAGCCCAGAGATTCGGGCCGGGCATTGTGGCGGTCGCCAAAGCAGCGCCCGAGCGGTCGACGTCGGCCGCGGATCACCAATGATGACCTGGCGTCGTCTTCACTGTCTTCATCGCGAACTGCGAATTCGTCCTTGCCACACCCGGCATCCGCGTCAACTCCGTCATATACAGCTGTTCATACGCTGCCATATCAGGCACCGCGATCTGCATCAGATAGTCCGGCGCGCCGAACATCCGGCGACACGACACCACGTCGTCCAGCCCCAGAGCGGTGTTCTCGAAAGCCTCGATGACCTCGCTGCGCTGATCCGCCATTTCGACATGCAGCAGCACTCCGAGCCCGCGGCCGAGCGCGGCTGGGTCGACTGACGCGTGGTACCCGGTGATCACCCCGGCCGCTTCGAGGGCGCGGACCCGGCGGAGGCACGGCGACGGGGACAGCCCGACGCGGTCGGCGAGTTCATTATTCGGTAGCCGTCCATCGGCCATCAACTGGCGGACGATTGCGTGATCAGTCTTATCCATGGCACAGGATGCTAATCATACCGCCGGAAAACGCAATATTCAGCATCGGCTGCCCTGCCGTCCGCACTACCGTCGGTTCCGGCACTCGAACTCCCGGAAGGCAGCACCGTGCACCCTCTCGTCCTCTCCCCCGCGGAACGCGCGCAAGCCGCCGACGCACTGGCCCGGTTCGTCGACAGCTACGAGGAATCCCTGCCCACGAGGCCGATCCTGCCGGACGTCGACCGCGACACTCTGGCGAAGCTTCTTGCCGAGCCGTTTCCCGCGGAAGGCATTGGCGTGGAAGGGTTTTTCGCCGACCTCCGCGACCGCATCGTGCCCAACTCGACCACCATCGCGCACCCGCGGTTCCTCGCGTACGTGCAGGGGCCGCCCAACGGGATCGCGCCGTACGCGGACGCGATTTCCGCGGTGCTCAACCAAAACTGCAACTTCTGGCAACTCTCCCCCGCGGCGAGTGTTGTCGAACGGTCGGTGGTGCAGTGGCTCGCCGGTCTTTTCCACCTCGGCCCCAGCGCGGGCGGCATTCTCACCAACGGCGGTTCCGGCGCGACCAAGGACGCGATCACCACCGCCCTCACCCACCGCCGGCCGCATTTCCGTGAGCGCGGCTTGCAATCCGGTGCTCCGCCGCTGGTGCTGTACACCTCGGAGGAGGCACACCGGTGCGTCGACAAGGCTGCCGCCACTCTCGGCATCGGACTGGACCACGTCCGGCACATCCCGACTGACGACGAATTCCGGCTGCGAGTCGACCTCCTCGCCGACGCGATCGCCGCGGACCGGGCCGCTGGGCTCGAGCCGTTCTGCGTCGTCGCCACCGCTGGCACGGTCACCAGCGGCTCGATTGACCCCATCGGCCCCATCGCCGACCTGTGCGAGCGAGAAAACCTTTGGCTGCACGTGGATGGCGCGTACGGCGCGCTGTTCGTCCTCGCCGACTCTGCGCGGGAAACGTTCGCCCCGCTGTCCCGCGCGGATTCCATCGCGCTGGATCCTCACAAGATGCTGTTCACGCCGCTCGAAGCCGGGGCGCTAGTGGTGAAAGACGCCGCGAAACTGCGGGCGGCCTTCGCGTTCTCGTCGTCGTATCTCACCGTCGCCGAAGACGACCTGATGCTCGACTTCATGGACTACGGCCCGCAGCTTTCCCGTAGTTTCAAGGCATTGAAGGTGTGGGCCGCGCTGCGGACGTTCGGCGTGGACGCCTTCCGCGAAGCCGCCGAACGCTGTCTGCGGCTGGCTGCGCGGCTCGGGGAACGCGTCGCCGCCGAGCCCGGTTTGGATCTGCTGAACCCGGTCGCGCTGACCGCCGTCTGCGTGCGTATCGATGGCCGTCGCGACGAGGAATACCCGGCGCTGCTGGCCCAACTCGCCGACGAAGGCACTGCACTGCTGGGTCCGGCCCGGTTGCACGGGCAGACTGCGATCCGCGCGTGCGTCGCGAACTACCGCACCACCGAAGCCGACATCGACCGCATCGCCGACCGGCTGGCCGCGCTCGCCGGAAAGCCGTGACGAGCGTGGAATGCGCGGAACGGTCCCGAAACCTGCGAACCCCGGTCCTGGTGCGGACACCCGCGGCGAACCTAACGTCGCTGCTGTGTCGAAAATAGCTCAACCGGAACGGATCGACGG
The DNA here is from genome assembly GCF_006704225.1 of Amycolatopsis sp. Poz14. Taxonomy (NCBI): domain Bacteria; kingdom Bacillati; phylum Actinomycetota; class Actinomycetes; order Pseudonocardiales; family Pseudonocardiaceae; genus Amycolatopsis; species Amycolatopsis sp. Poz14. The sequence goes on along the minus strand of NZ_JACLHD010000001.1, from coordinate 3,045,538 downwards.
CCAGGTCGTCGCGATCACCGGGGCCACCTCCGGGATCGGTTTCTTCGCTGCCGTGCAGCTCGCCGAACTGGGCGCGCGCGTGCTGGTGCTCGGGCGATCGGAAACCCGTGGCCGCGCGGCGATTTCCGCGCTCCCCGACCCGCAACTGCACGAGTTCGTCCCGCTGGATCTCGCCGACCGCACGTCGATCGGCCGGGTCGGCGACCGGCTCGGCGCGTTGCCGCGGCTGGACGCGCTCGTGCTGAACGCGGGTGTCGTCGCCGGAGCGTTCGGTCCGGGGCCAGCGCACCGGATCGGGGCGTTCGGGGTGGAGGAAATCGTCGGGATCAACCATCTCGCGCACGCGGAACTGCTGCGCCGCGCGCTGCCCGCGGTCCGGCGAGTGGTCAATCTCGGGAGCGCGCTGACCCGCAAGATCCCGTTCGACCGCGAGAATTGGCTGTCCGAAAGGGATTACCGGGCGCGGGTCGCGTACGCGATGTCCAAGCACGCGGTGGAGATCTTCGGGTTCGAATCCCAGCGGCGGCTGGCTGAGATCTCAGCGCAGTCGATTGTGGTCCACCCCGGCTCGGCGATCGACGCGCTCACGCCGGGACGGCCCGGCGCGCGGGTGCTGCGTGCGGCGGCCCGCGGGATCGTGCTGGGGAAGGATCAGGCGGCTCGACCGGTCGTGGCCGCGGTCGCTTCGCCGGGCCTGCGCGGCGGCGAGTACCTCGGCCCGCATCGCAGCGCCGCCGCGGAGGTGCAGCAGCCGGTGCCGACGAGCCGGGATCCGGAGCTGGGCGCGTGGCTGTGGACGGAGACCGAACGGCTGCTCGGCGCGCGATTCACGACCGAGCCCCGTCACCCGATCGGGTAGAAAATCGCCTGTTAACCGCCCGCTAGCCTTGAACCGTGGACGACCCGGCGGTTCTGGACACCTTGGCCCGGCGGCAGGCGCGGATCGGCGAACGCCGGAACCTCGACGTCCCCGCGCTGCTGCACCGCCTCGGAATCCGGCCGGACCGCACCGGCGTCACCCGCCAGCAGGTCTCGGAACTCACCCGCGAGCTGTGGCTCCAGACCGACGACGAACTCTTCGCCCTCGGCCCGCGAGCCCCGCGCGGACTGTTCCGGCTGGTGGTCCGGTCGGTCGCCCCCGCACCCGACCTGCGCACCGTGCTGCGTCGACTGGAGGAAGCCGCCGAGGTCCTGCCCGGGATGCCCGCGGTGGCGGTTCGGACGGCAGATCCGCTGGTCGAGGTGGACATCGACGTCCGAGGGCTCAACGACCCGGAGCACGTCGCGGCGGAACTGGTCGCCATCGTCGTCCACCGGCTGCTGAGCTGGCTCACCGGACAGCGCATCGCCCTGCGCGAACTTCGGCTGCCGTGGCCGGAACCGGACCACGCGCCGCACTACGAGGCGGTTTTCGGCCGCCATCCGCGGTTCGACGCGGACTCGCTGGTCCTCGTCTTCGACCAGGAACTCCTGTCCGCCCCGGTGATCCGCGGCGAAGCCGAACTGGCCGCGTTCCTGGACGACCAGCCGGACGTCTGGCTCGCCACCCGCGACTACGGCTCGGCCCACGCCGACCAGGTCCGCGCCGTCGTTGAGCAGGGCATTACCGCGCCGGGCGACATCGCCGGACGACTCGGGATCAGCGCCCAGCACTTGCGGCGGTTGTTGCGCGCGGAGAAAACGTCCATCAGCGAAATCCGGGACGAGGTCCGCCGGGACGCCGCGATAGCCAGTCTCGGCCGCGGCGACGAACCCATCGAGAAATTGGCGCAGCGGCTGGGTTTCTCCGAAGCCAGCGCCTTCCGGCGAGCGTTTCGCCGGTGGACCGGGCGATCGCCCGGAGACTTCCGCTAACCCGGCACCTTCAACGCCCGCATCCGCGCGTACAACGTCGTCCGCGAAATCCCGAGCGTGCTGGCAGCCCGCACCTTGTTCCCGCCGGCCGACCGCAACGCCGCGACGATCGCGTTCCGTTCCGCCCGTTCGATCGGAGCCAGCTCGTGCCCCGAAGCGTCCGCCACCAGCGCGGGCGGCAGATCGCCCGGGCCGATCGCGCCCACCGACCGTTTGCGGATCGCCTGGCTCAGCACGCCGCGCAGTTCAGGCAGGTTCCCCGGCCAGTCGTACGAGCCGAGGATGCGCAGCGCGCCCGGCGTGATGTTGTGCGTGCGCGCGGCCCCGAGTTCGGCCAGCATCCGGGCCGCGACCTCGGGAAAGTCCGGCCGGTGCGCCAGCGGCAGCAGCTCGACGTTCTCCCCGCACGACGCGATCAGCGCCCGCTCCGGACCGGTCAGCCCCTCGCGCGGGCCGGTCGTCAGCACGAGGTGCGGGCCGACACCGCGGGCGGCATGCCGCGCGACGAGGTCGACCAGTTCAGCGGGCAAGAGATCCGCACCGTCCACGCAAATGCTGCCCGAGCCGGTCTCGACGGCGGCGGTGAACCTCGCGGCCCAGGCTGCGGATCCGCCGAGCACGGCTTCCGAGCCGGTCAACGTGGTGCACGGTTCCTCGGGCACGCGCAGCCGGGCTTCAGTGGTGCGGCCGGTCCCAGGCGGGCCCGAGATGTGCACGTGCCCGGCCACCGGACCGGGCGTGACAGCACCACGGCGGCGCGTCCGCCGGGCCTCGGACGGGCTCAGCGGGCGGATCTCGACCAGCATCCCGCCCCGGGCGCCGGGCACCGGCTCGGCCCGGACCCTGGCGCGCTGGCCGGAGCGCAGTTCGGTCTCCATTTCGGACGGTCCGGCCGCCTCGCCCGCCAGGTTCCACAGCAGCGCGACGTCCGCGCCTTCCAGCAGGTCCGCGGCGGCTTGGTTGCACAGCAACAGGTCCGGGCCGATCGCGACCACCGGCCGGGTCGGGCGGGACGCCGACTGGAACGCGGCGAGCAGCGACCGCTCCGACACCCGGCTGCCTTCCAGCAGCTGCCGTTCGATCTCCTCCACCGCCTTCGCGACCAGCGGCGCGAGCAGCGGATTCGCCTCGGCGGCCAGCAGCGTGATGTCGAGCGCGCCCTCCAGCCTGCGCGTGACCGGGTGGAAAATCGGGTGCCCGTAACAGCTGAACCCGCGCAGCGCCTCGGCGTAGTGCTCCTCCCCGTGCACCACGATGCTCGACCGGGTTTCCAGCGCGGTGCCCGGGCCGGTGGTCCCGACCTCGTCCTCCAGCAGGCAGGTGCCGACGCCGATGCCCAGCTGGTCCAGGCAGTCTTCGACGGCGCGGTCGGCGCTCCAGCGGTGCACGAGCCTGCCGTCGTGGTCGACGAGCACAGTGGACATCGCGGTCCCGGCGAGACGCTCGTCGAGGTCCTCCAGCACCGGCGCCGCCGCCGACAGGAGCCTGCTGGCCGGGTCGACCTCGTCGAACCGCAGGTCGAGCAGCGCGGTTTCGGGGCGCACACCGGCGAGCGAGGCGCGCCGCCAGGACTGGGCGATCGGTTCCCGCAGCACCACGCTGCGCGAGGACGTCATCGAGCTCACGCGATCTCCACCTTCGTTGGTGACGCGCAGCAGGATAACCATCGCTCTCCGCTGACGCTGTACAGAACTTGAACACTCAAGCCCCGATTCACCCGGCAAGGTGGTCCATCACCACCACCCGCGTGCACGTGTTGCCATCCGGCACGCGGTCCTTACCTCGAAAGGGGAATCAGCGTGACTCTCAGTCACTCCGAGCCGGACACCGGGAAGGAGCGCCCGGGCGTTTCCCGGCGCGGTTTCCTCGGGTACGTCGTCGCGGCCGGGACCCTCGTCGTGGCCGCGGACGTCGGGCTCGCCTCCTCCGCGTCCGCCGCCGTGCCCTCCGCTCCGCAGCCGCCCGAGCTGTACGACCTCAACGACGCGCTCACCGACGCGGCGCTCCCGACGTCGCAGCTCATCACCGTCACCATCAACAAGGACGGCAGCGCCTCGTTCGAGATCCCGCGCGCCGAGGTCGGCCAGGGCATCACCACCTCGACCGCGATGATCATCGCCGAGGAACTGGACCTCCCGGTCGAGAAGGTGCACGTCACGCTCGCGCCGGCGCGTCCGGAACTGCTGTTCAACCAGCTCACCGGCGGGTCGAACACCACGGTCTCGACCTACACGCCGATCCGCGTCGCCGCCGCGATCGCCAAGCAGCAACTGCTCGAAGCCGCGGCCATCCTGCTCGGCGGGACCGCGGAACGGTTCATCGTCAAGGGCGGCGTCGTCACCGCGCCGAACGGCAAGACCGCGACGTACGGCGAACTGGCGACGAAGGCCGCGTCCAGCACCACCAAGCAGGTGCAGCTGGACCCGAGCAAGCTCAAGGGCTCCAGCGAGTTCAAGGTGCTCGGCAAGCCGCAGAACCGCCTCGACGCCCACGACATCGTGACCGGCAAGAAGCAGTTCGCGATGGACCTGGACATCCCCGGCGCGCTGCCGACGATGATCTGCCGTCCGCCGACGCTCAACGGCACGCCGAAGGCCGTCCGTAACAAGGCCGACGTGCTGAAGCTGCCCGGCGTCACCGACATCGCGATCATCCCGACCGGCGTCGCGGTCCGCGCTGAGACGTTCGGCCAGTGCATCGACGGCGTGCGCGCCCTGCAGGTCGACTGGGGCCCCGGCAGCGTCGAGGGCCAGAACGACGAATCCGTGCTCGCCAACCTGCGCCGCGCCGAGCTTCCGCTGGCGGTGCCGAAGGTTCCGGTGCTGGCCAAGACGGTCGAAGCGGACTTCGAGTTCATGTTCCGCTCGAGCGCCGCGCTGGAGCCGTACTGCGCGGTCGCCGACGTCCGCGACGGCAGCGCCGAGATCTGGGCCGGGCTGAAGTCGCCGATCGTGGCGCAGGGCGAGGTCGCGCAGGCGATCGGATTGCCGCAGGGCAAGGTGAAGGTCCACGTCGTCACCGGCGGCGGTTCCTTCGGCCACAAGCTGTTCGGCAACCACGCCGTCGAAGCCGCGCAGGCGTCGAAGGCGTTCGGCAAGCCGGTGCGGCTGATGTGGCACCGCGCCGACGAGCCGCGGCAAGGCAGGCTGCACCCGATGGCGACGTCGCGGATCCGGGCGACCGTGCTCGCCGGGAACGTGCTCACCTTCGAGCAGCGGCACACCTCGGTCGAAACGTCGTTCCGGCACGGGCTCGGCGAAATGCTGACCTCGGTCGCGACGAAGCTCCCGACCGGGCTGGGCAACCTCGGCGTCGCCGAGGCGGTTTTCGTGCTGAGCCAGGAAATGCCGTACAACTTCGGCGTCGTCGACCAGACGCTCACCGAAACCGACCAGCGGTTCAACACCGGGTCGATGCGCAACGTCTACTCGCCTGACGTCGGTTGCGCCAACGAGCTCGTCGTGGACATGCTCGCCAAGGCGATGGGCAAGGACCCGTACGACTTCCGGATGGAGTTCCTCAAGAACGACAAGGTGAAGGGCGTGCTGCGCAAGGTCGCCGAGGTCGGCGGCTGGGGCAAGAAGATGGCCCCGGGCACCGCGCAGGGCATCGCGATCCACAAGGAATACAAGGGCGCGAGCGCCTGCCTGGTGGAAATCGACTGCCGCCCGGAGACGGTGAACCGCAAGATCCGCGACGGCGTCGCCGGCCCGCGCGTGACCAAGGCGGTCATCGCCCTCGACGCCGGGCTCGTGATCAACCCGCGCGGCATCGAGGCGCAGATCATGGGCGGTTTCGCCGACGGGCTGGCGCTCGCGCTGACCAGCAGTGTCCACCTGAAGGACGGGCACTTCCTGGAAGCCAGCTGGGACAACTACTTCTACACCCGGCAGTGGAACATCCCGCAGGACTTCACCGCGATCGCGATGCCGTCCAACGGGGAGCAGCCGGGCGGCGCCGGCGAGGCGGGCGTCGCCTGCTCCGTCGCGGCCGTCGCGTGCGCGTACGCCCGCGCGACCGGGAAGGTCCCGAAGCGGTTCCCGATCAACCACGACGACCCGATCGCCTTCGAGGTCAAGTCGTTCGTCCCGCCCGTTCCCGAATCGCCGACCGACGGCCTGAGCCACACCTACTGAGGAGCACGATGAGCAAGCACACCTTCATCCTCAACGGGAAGCCGGTGTCCGTCGACGTCGACGACAATGTGCGGCTCCTGTGGGTCCTGCGCGACGTGCTCGGCGTCCGCGGCCCGAAGTACGGCTGCGGCATCAACGTGTGCAAGGCCTGCACGTCGCACTTCAACGGCAAGGCGTTCAACCCGTGTTCGGTGCGGGTGGCCGACATCAAGGCCACGGACGAGATCACCACGATCGAGGGCCTGCCGGACACCGTGAAGGCCGACCTGCACCCGATGCAGGAAGCCTGGCTGGAGAACGACGTCGCGCAGTGCGGCTACTGCCAGCCCGGCCAGATCATGGCGGCGGTCGCGAAGGTCAAGGAGGCCAAGGCGAAGGGCCGCGAGATCAACGACGCCGACCTGGACGAGATCCGCAACGTCTGCCGCTGCGGCACGTACTCGCGGATCCGCGAGGCGATCAAGGCCGGCGCCGCGAAGATGTGACCGGGTTCGCTTGCCCCGCAGCCGATTCCGGTTGCGGGGCAAGTTTTCCCGTCTGTACCAACACTCCGCCGCCGAGCAGCACCGCCACTCCGATCAGCTGCACCGGACCCAAGGCCTGGCCCAGCAGCAGCCACGCGAGCAGGGCGGCGGCCAAAGGTTCGGCCAGCGCCAGGACTCCGGCCAGGGCGACCGGCAAACTGCTCAACGCGTGCAGCCCGGCCAGGTACGGCAGCACCGTGCCGAAGACTGCCAGAATCAGCAGGGCCAGCCAGACTGGGATCGTCGCGCCGCCCAGCGATACCGGATTCGCGGCGATCGCTAGCGTCCACAATGGACTTACCGCGAGAGTCGCCACCGCCCCGATCGCCAGTCCCGCGGCGGTCATTCCGAGCGGATCGTGCTGTCGCGCACCGCGTTCGCCGAGCAGGAAGTACCCGGCGGAACAGACCGCCGACGCCAATCCTGCTGCGACGCCGAGGAAATCCAGCTGCGTCCCGGGTCCGAGACCGGCGATCAGCACCAGTCCGGCGATCGCCAGCGCGATGCCCAGCCACACCGCCGCGGGCAGCCGCGTCCGGCGGACCACGCGCACCCACAGTGCGACCAGCACCGGCGACAGGTTCACCAGCACCATCGCCACCGCGACCGGGATCCGGGACACCGCAACGAAAAAGAACAGTTGCACGCCCGCGACGCCGAGCAGTCCGTAGCCGAGCGGCAGCCACAGTTCAGCACGCCGGAACCGCAGCGCCCGCGGCCGCAGCAGCGCGACGCCGGGCGCCAGCAGAACCGCGGCGAGGCCGATCCGCACCGCGGTGACCGCGGCCGGGCTCCAGCCCGCGTCCAGCACCGCCTTGGCGAGCGGACCGGAACTCGCGAACAGCGCCCAGGCGACCAGGCTCAGCCCGGTCGCCCGCGCGGTACCGCCTTGGTCGGCCATCTCCGCATTCTGTGGCCCGGCACGGCGGCCGGGCCACCGGTTTTCCGCAGCCCCCGCCTCGGCAGCGCCCTCACGTACCTCTCGCGCAGCGGGCTGGCCGGGTGCGACGCGGGTCACATCCAGGGTTGTCACATCCGGCGGACGGCCGGCATCTCATGGGCATCCGCTACACACCACTGGAGGATCTGATGAGCGCACGGTTCGACCTGATGAACAACGACCTCGGCAAGTCGCTCGGCAAGCGGTTCGCGGGGCTGGCGATGCTGCTGAACAACACGGCGCTGCCGAAGGCGACGCAGGAGCTGGTTTCGTTGCGGGCCAGCCAGATCAACGGCTGCGGCTTCTGCGTCGACATGCACACCAAAGACGCCACCGCGGCCGGCGAGACCGCGGAACGGCTCCACCTGGTTGCCGTCTGGCGCGAGGCGAACGTGTTCACCCCCGCCGAACGGGCCGCGCTCGCGCTGGCCGAGGAAGGCACCCGGATCGCGGACGGCGGCGGCGTTTCCGACGAAACGTGGGCGCAGGCTCGCGAACACTACGACGACGACCAGCTCGCCGCGTTGGTATGTCTGATCGGACTGATCAACGCGGCGAACCGGATGAACGTCATCGTCCGCATGCCGGCCGGCCTGTACCAGCCGGGGCAGTTCGCGACGGTCAGCTGACACGAGCGCGGGCCGCTGCCGGGCATACGACGACGACCAGCTCGCCGCGCTGGTATGCCTGATCGGACTGATCAACGCGGCCAACCGGATGAACGTCATCGTCCGCATGCCAGCCGGGCTGTACCAGCCGGGGCAGTTCGCGACGGTCAGCTGACACGAGCGCGGGCCGCCGCCGGGCATACGACGACGACCAGCTCGCCGCGCTGGTATGCCTGATCGGACTGATCAACGCGGCCAACCGGATGAACGTCATCGTCCGCATGCCGGCCGGGCTGTACCAGCCGGGGCAGTTCGCGACGCTCAGCTGACACGAGCGCGGGCCGCCGCCGGGCAACGGTGGGACCCGGCGGCGGCCCGTTCCAGCACGGGGCCACCCGTGCGCTTACTCGATGCGGGCGATCGGCGCGCCCTGCTTCACCACCTCGCCCTCCCCCACCAGGAACCGCACCACGCCAGTCGCGGGGGCCGGGACCTCCGCGTCGACCTTGTCCACCGCGACCTCCGCGATCAGCTCGCCCTCGCGGACGGTCGCGCCGTCCGTCGCGAACCAGGTGGCGAGGACTCCCTCGCCGTCCGGGTCGTTCTCGGACAGGACGGGGAACGCGACGTCTGTCATGCGCCCACCAGGTTGAGGACGGCTTGGCGGATCCGCGCCGGCGTCGGCAGCACCGCGTACTCCAGCGGACGCGCGTACGGAATCGGCACGTCCGGCACCGCTACGCGCGCGGCCGGGGCGCGCAGCAGGCTCGGGTCCCGCTCCACCACCCGGGCGATCACCTCGCCGGACAGGCCGAACGACAGGTAGTCCTCGTCGACCACGAGCAACCGGCCGGTTTTGCCGACCGAATCGAGGATCGTGTCGGTGTCCAGCGGCACCAGGCTGCGCAGGTCCACGACCTCGCAGTCGACGCCCTGTCCGGCGAGATCGTCGGCGACGTCGAGGGCGTGGTGCACCGACAGCGACAGCGTCACGACGGTGACGTCGCTGCCCGGGCGCACGACGTTCGCCTTGCCGATCGGGACCTCGTGGTCGCCTTCCGGCACCGGGCCGATCGACCGGCGGTTCTTCGCCATCCACGGCAGGCCCATGACTCCCTTGTGGAACAAGTACACCACCGGGTTGTCGTCGCGGATCGCGGAGGTCATCAATCCCTTGGCGTCAGCGGGATTGCTCGGCACGACGACCTTCATCCCCGGCAGATGCGCGAACGTTCCCCACAGGCACTGGGAATGCTGCGCCCCGTCCGAGTACCCGCCGCCGACCGCCGCGGTCAGCACCATCGGCACCGACACGTTGCCGCCGGATTCGTAGTGGATTTTCGCCATGTGGTTGTAAATCTGGTCCATGCAGACGCCAAAGAAGTCGACGAACATCAGCTCGACCACCGGCCGCATGCCCTCGACCGCCGCTCCGATCGCGGTGCCGATGAAGGCGGTCTCGGAAATCGGCGTGTCGAGCACCCGGCGCGGGCCGAACCGGTCGAGCAATCCGGTGGTGGAGCTGAAGATCCCGCCGTAGGACCCGACGTCCTCGCCGAGCACGAACACCCGCTCGTCGCGGTCCATTTCCTGGGCGATGGCCTCGACCATGGCCTTCGCGGTGCTGAGTTTCCGCCCGGCGGGCGCGGAGGGTTCGGTGAGCGTCATTGCTGCTTCTCCTCGCTGTGTCGTCAGGCTCGCGCGAACACGAAATCCAGCGCGGTGGCGGGATCCGGCTCGGGGCTCTCTTTGGCGAACGCGATCGCCGCTTCGACCCGCTCGCTGGCCGCGGTTTTGCATTCCGCGACCTTCGCGTCGTCGAGATCGCCGTCGGCGCGCAGCTGGTTCTCGTAGGTGGGCAACGGATCCCGGCCCGGCACACCGTCCAAATCGGACCGATATCCTTGCGCGTCGCCCTCGAAATGCCCCCACAGCCGCAACGTGTGCACCTCGATCAGGCTCGGCCCTTCCCCGGCCCGAGCCCGCGCGACCGCCTGGCCCGCCGCTTCGTGGACCGCCTCGACCGAGTTGTCCTCGACGCGCACACCCGGGATCCCGTACCCAGCGGCGCGGTCCGCGTTCGACGTGACACAGGTGGACGCGCTGCGCGGCACCGAGATGCCCCAGTCGTTGTCCTCCACCAGGAAGATCACCGGGAGCTGCCACAACGCCGCGAGGTTGAGCGATTCGTGGAACGCCCCTTGGTTAGCCGCGCCCTCGCCGGTGACCGCGACGGCGACCCGGTCGGTCCCGCGCCGCTGGAACGCGAGCGCCTGCCCGAGCGCGGGCGGGTAGCCCTCGGCGATGATGCCGGAGCAGGAGAAGTGCACGGCGGGGTCGAACAGATGCATATGCCCGCCGCGTCCCCTGCCCAGTCCAGTTGTCCGGCCAAAGATCTCAGCGGTCATCCGGTTCAGGTCGACGCCGTGCGCGATGGCGAAATGGTGCGGCCGGTGCGTCGCGGTGACCGCGTCGTCGCCGGTGAGATGCGCACAGACGCCCGCCGCCACCGGTTCCTGGCCCGCGGACAGGTGCATCTCGCCGGGGACGAGACCGGCCCCGATGTCGAAGACGGGTTTCTTGTCGGCGTGGTACTCGCGGAGGATGGCCTCCTCGTAGGTGCGGATCAGGACCATCGTGCGGTACAGGTCGAGCCTGTCCTGCGCTTCCATGGGACCTCCCGTTCGCTCTGGAGGCCACTTTCGCCGGGCGCGGACCGCCGGACAACGGGCGGGATTTCAGATGGTGATAACCGGAGGGTTCAGGGTGTGACGGCGAGGGCGCGAGACACCCGTTGAGCTGCCCGACGCAACGACTGCAACGGTGCCGAACCCAGTCGGCGCGCGGGCAACGAGATCGCCACCGCGCCCAACGCGCCCGGCGTGCGGACCGTCGTCGCCAGGCATGCCGTGCCCAGCAGGTACTCCTCACGATCGTTGAACACATCCCCGCTCTGCGACAGCCGCTGCTCCAGGACCCGGCTGTCGGTGATGGTGTGCGGGGTGAGGTCCGCCAGCTGGTGCCGTGACAGGTAGTCGCGGCGGCCTTCGCTGTCGAGGCCGGACAGGATGCACTTGCCGAACGCCGTCGCGTGGGCCGATTCGTGCACGCCGACCCACAGGTCGACCGACGGGGCGGTCGGGCCGTCGGCGATGTCGATGAGTTTGATGTCGCCGTCGGAGTACAGCGAGAGGTACGCCGCGCCGTGCACCTCGTCTCGCAGGGCTCGCAGCACCGGGCGGATCTTCGGCAGCAGCGCGTGCAGCGACGTGTGCTGGCGCAGTTCGCTCACCTGGCTGCCGAGTGCGTAGCCGTCGTCGAGTTTGCACAGGTATCCCTCGTGGACGAGGGTGCGCAGCAGGTGATACGTCGTGGGCAGCGGCAACCCGACCGTCCGCGCGAGCACCTTGGCGGGCACCGGCCGCTCGCTCGCGCCGACCGCGTCGAGCAGGTGCAGGGCGCGCTGCACGGACCCGATCAAGGTCGGCTCTGCCGCCATCCCCTCACCTCCGCGTCGCTGCGGACTCCAGCATGCGCTACCGCTCTGACCTGGGCAAGAGCAGTTCCACCGGACGGATCACGGGCTTCCGCAGAACGTTCGTTCCGCCTCGAACGGGTCCGGCGGGACAGTCACCCCGGTCCGGTGCACGGCTCCGGTCAGGTTGGCCCAGAACCGGCCCGGCGACATCGGCTCGCGGGTCGACCGCTGGATCTCCGCCAGGTCTCCGCAGCTCAGCGCGTGCCGGGCGGCAGCGACCTGGTCGGCGGTGATGTCGGCGCGCAGAGCGAAGTTGCCCGGGCTGAGGACGGGGGCCGCCGGGTCCGCGTAGTCCGCCAGCAGCCAGGCGTTGCTCAGCGGTTTCGAGTGTCCTGGTTTCACCGTCGGGAATTCGAACCGCGCGCCGATCGGGTTGGCGAGGCCCCAGAAGTCGACGACGCCGACGTCCACCGGCGACATGACGCCGACTGTCCCCAGGTACACCCCGATGATCATGGACTTCGACGGGACGTCCGCGCGCAGTGGTGTCGTCAGGATCTGCTGCCGCGGGCCTTCGTAGGTCAGGGTGCGCGGACTGACGGCGTCGTTGAGATATTTCATCCTCGGGGTGAAATCCGCCGACTCGGTGGGATACGACTGACCGGTCCACGCGTGGTAGTAGCCGCGCTCGTCGTCGATGAGCTTGCCGTCTTGCGGGACGAACTGGCCGATGCCGGCGCAGAGAACCGCCCACGCCAGCAGGACGGCGCCGAGCACGCGCGTCTTCTTCGCCGCCGGGAGCACCAGCACCGGCAGCATCAGCAGGAAGAAGATCGGCAGCGCCATGCGCGCGTGCATGTAGTCGCCGCCGATCTTCAGCAGGTATCCCAGCGACAGCACACCGGCAACCACCGGGGTGAGGGTGACGATCCGATCGGTGCTTTGCCGCCTGAGGACCCCGGCGAGCAGGACCGTGCAGAGCACCAGCGGCAACCACAGCAGGTACGGGTTCACGAAATCGCCGACGTACCCGAATCCGCGGCCCCAGAAGGATTCGCTCGCGTTTTTGGTGAGCGCGGGCATCGGCACGAGGATGCCGTAGAAACCCATGCGGAAGATCTCGTACCCGACCGGCAGCGCTCCGGCGGCCGCGACCGCGGCGCAGACGACCCGCCAGTTCGGCTTGGTCACCAGCCACAGCGCGACCAGGAATACCGCCGCCACCAGTGTCTGTTCTGGACGGACGAGCGGGCCCAATCCCATCACGAACGCCGCGGTGACAACGTGTTTGGCCGAGGTGCTGCCTCGGAAGCGGACCAGCAGCCACCAGCAGAGCGCCATCCAGAACGTGTTCAGCCCGGTCTCCAGCCCGGACGTCGCGTACTGCCACACCGGCCGCACCCCCAGCAGCACGAGGACGCCGCACGGCAGCATCGCCGCGACGCGCCCGCCGTGCAACCGGATCGTCGCGCTGACCGCGAAGCCGAACCCGGCGGCGGTGAGCAGGAGGCCGAGCATCCAGGACAGCGTCGACGTGTCCGACTGGCCGAACACGAATCCGGCGAACGCGAGCAGCCATTGCCACAGCGTGCTCGTGGAAGCTTCGGCGCGTTCGCCGAGATTGTAGACCGGACCGTTCCCGGCGAGGATCTGCTCGACGATTCTGGTGAAGATCAGGGCGTCGTCGCAGATCCAGCGGGTGACGTAGCCGAGAATGGCGATCAGGAGGACGGATCCCGCGATTATCCAGCTGTTTCTTCGTCTGTTCTTAAACGTGGAATCGGGCTGGTTCAAGGCGCGCGGAAGCACCCTTGGCATGGTGTTCAATTAAAACTCCTTGCGGAAAGAGCGCTATGCGGTTTGCCGCCGGTAATCAACGATTCCGGTCGCGGTCAGTGCTGCGATGCCCGCGCCCACCAGGAAGACCTGCACGAGAACCAGCGGATCGACGACGCCCGCGGCCATGGTTGAGAGGAGGACAAGCGGCTGAATCAACACCAGCGAACAGCACACGGCGAGCGAGAACGACCACGCAGGCGTGCGTCGCCGGAAGGCGAAATAGGCGAGAATGACAAGCGCGGCCGCCCACGTGAACCAGGAAAGCCCGCGCAGATCCGAATCAACGAAAGAGCCGAAGTAAAACGCGCAGGCCGCAACACCGGTCAACGCAATCCACCATTTTCGCGCGGACGGAAGCGGCGCGCCGAGGTGGAATCCGGCGATCAGGAGCAGCAGCGGCAGCCATTGCGGGATGAAATAGCCAAGCAGATCAGGGCTGAAACTGAACGAATACTGGTACAGGAACGCGGCGAATCCGGCGACCAGCACGAGCGCGGCAACAGCCCGCGCGGCTCGGCGGCGTCCGGCGAAAAGGAGCGCGAGAGGGACGACCGCGGCGGCGACCAGCGCGATGCCCTGCCCCAACTGCTGGACCGACGCGGCAGCGTAAAGCGACAGGCTGGCCTCGCCGGTCGAGGAATACAGACCGGTCGCTCGCGGATAGCCGAGCGCGTCGCACAAGTCGTGACCGAGGGAGAAAGCGCCCTTCATCACGCCCCAGAGGAGTCCGAGCAGGGCTACCAGCCGGACAGTGTCGCCGAAAGCGACCACGCGAGCCGGGGCCGAGCCAGCAGCCAGCCGAGCGCGCAGGCCCAACCCCAGCATCGCGAGCAGTTCGCGCCCTTCCGCGAGACGACCGGCTTCCCGCGCGTCCAGCAGGGTGCCGACCATCTCGTCCTCGCGGTCGGCGCGGTACCAGCGGGGAAGAATCCGCACCATCCGGCGGTATTGCAGCTCCGGCGCGGTCATCCCGCGGCCTCCGCAAACAACTGCCCGGTCGGCCGAAGAGCACTCATGCCCCACCCCCGAGCGCCCAGCCCCGCGCCCGCAACACCGACTCCGCGGCAGCGGCGTTCGCGGCCAGCCGCCGGGTCTGCTCGGCCAAAGTGCGGCCGCCGAGGTCGGTCAGCCGGTAGTACCGGCGGAGCCGCCCCTGGTGGATCTCCTCCTTGTCCCGCTCCGCCCATCCGTCCGCGACCAGCCGGTCCAGCACGCCGTACAACGTGCCGACCCGCAGCCGGACCCGGCTTTCGGACAGCTTTTCGACGGCCTGGACGATGCCGTAGCCGTGCTTCGGCTCGTCGGCGAGCGCGGTGAGGATCAGGAAGACCTGCTCCGACATGCCTCGTTCGGTCACCCGTCCATATATATCACGTCGCGATACATACTGGTGGCCGAAGCAAGGAACCTACTCGTCAGCGACCGCGGTCCCCTCCAGCTCGACCAGCAGCGTCGGGATCGCCAGCCGCGTCACGCCGAGCATCGTGGTCGACGGGGCGGCGCCGGCCGCGGCCAGACGGCCGGCGAGAACGCCGTAGTGCTGGAAAAGCAGGTCGACGTCGGTCGTGTAGACGTTGAGCCGGACCAGGTTCTCCAGCGACATGCCCGCTTCGGCGAGCACTGCCTCCAAGTTGTCGAGGCTCAGCGCCACCTGCTTCGCCATGTCCCCGGCGTGCTGGGGTTCGCCGTCGGCGCTCATCGCGGTCTGCCCCGAGCAGTACAGGGTCCGGACCGGCCCGGACACCAGTTCGCCCTGGTGATAACCCATCGCCGTCGACCACGCCCACGGGTTGACCGTCGTTCTCTCCACCATTCGCTCCTGTTCGCGTTTCAGCAGTACGCGGAGCAGCCTCGCAAGCAATACGCGACATCCTGTGTCGTGTATTAGGTAGGGTTTTCGGCATGCGCGCCGACCGGTTGGTCTCGCTGGTCCTGCTGCTGCGCCAGCGCGGCCGGCTGTCCGCGGCCACCCTCGCCCGCGAACTCGAGGTGTCCACGCGCACCGTGTTGCGCGACATCGACGCGCTGTCCGCGGCGGGCGTCCCGGTCTACGCCGAGCGCGGACGGAACGGCGGTTTCGCGCTGCTGCCCGGATTTCAGACCGAACTCACCGGGTTGAACCACGACGAAGCGCTCGCTCTGCTGGTCGCCGGATCGCGGCGCGGCGCGCAGGCGTTCGGTCTCGGTTCGGCGCTCGCTTCGGCCATGCTCAAGGTGGTCGACGCACTGCCGGAAAGCCATCGGACCACGGCCGCGGGCGTGGCCGAGCGGTTGCTCATCGACCCCGAGATCGACCTCCTGTCGCGCCGCGCGGTTGCAGAGGAGGCACCCGACGCCGTGGTCGCCGAGATCCGGCGCGCGGTGTTCGCCGGGCACCAGGTGCGCATTCGCTACCAAGCGGTTGGCCAAGCCCCGAGGTGGCGAACAGTGCACCCGATTGGACTGGTCACCGTGCGGGAGCTGGGATATTTACTGGCGACCCGCGAAGGCGAGGACCGGACTTACCGGCTGTCCCGGGTGCTGGCCGCCGAGGAACTCGACGAACCCGCGCAGCGGCCGGATCGCGTGGACCTGGGCCGGGCCTGGCAGGAACGCAGCACGCGGTTCCGGACCGGTGGCGACCAGATCGTCGCACTAGTCCGAATTCGCCCGGAACGGCGGGAAGAATTGGCCCGCACCGCGCTCGCCATTCGCGCTGAAGAAATCAGGACGAACGGATGGTTACAGCTGGAGGCGGCTTTCCAGGATTCCCGGCACGCCGAATGGGCGTTGTGGCAGCTCGCCACAGCCGCGGAAGTGCTTGCGCCGCAAGCGTTGCGTACCGCCTTGCACCAGCGCGCCACGGCGATCGCCGCCGCCTACGCCGGGCCCGCCTGAGCCCTCCGCACCGGCACTGCCTGCACCTTCCGTAGTTGTGCGGATACCTACTCGCTGGTAAGTTACCCGCCAGTCGTGATCCACTTCATGGTTCAAAGGGGAGTCATGATCCGGAAACCCGTCCGTGCGCTGATCGCCGCCGCCGCTCTCGCGATCACGTCCGCCGTCGCGCTGCCCGCCGCGGCTTCGGCCGATTCCTTCTACAGCTACGACGGCAGCACACCGCTCTCGTCGTACGCTCCGGGCACCGTCCTCAAGAGCCGGACGTTGAGCTATCACGTCTTCGGCTTCCCGACTCCAGTGCAGGCCACCCAACTGCTCTACCGGACTACCGACGCACAGGGCAATCCCACCGCGAACGTCACCTCGGTCGTCCGAAATCCGTTGGGCGGCAACGGGAAAGCCATCTCGTACCAGTCCGCGTACGACTCGCTCGATCCCGCCGACGCACCGTCCCGCGCGATCGCGGGCGACGTCCGGCTCGGCGGCGTGCTGCCCAACGCCGAGTCGGTGCTCATCGCGCCGGCGCTCGCGCTCGGGTACAGCGTCGTCATCCCGGACACCGAAGGCCCGACCGCCGATTTCGCGGCCGGTCCGGAATACGGCAAGACCACTTTGGACTCGATTCGCGCCGCGACGCACGCGTCCGGGACCGGAATGACGGAGTCCACGAAATTCGGCCTTCTCGGCTATTCCGGCGGTGCGATCGCGACCGGCTGGGCGTCGGCGATCGCCGGGAGTTACGCGCCGGAGGTCGAGAAGAATCTCGTCGGGTTCGCCGAGGGCGGGGTGCTTGTCGACCCCGCGCACAACCTGAAATACGTCGGCGGCAGCCCGGTCTGGTCCGGCGTGATCCCGATGGCGCTGATCGGCGTCTCGCGCAGCTACGGCATCGACCTCAAGCCGTACGCCAGCGAGTACGGCCTCAAGGTGCTCGCCGAGCTCGAGCACGCGTCGATCGCCAACGCGCTCGGCCGCTACCCCGGGCTGACCTGGCAGAAGCTGGTCAAACCGGAGTACGCGAACCCGAACTCGGTGGCCCCGTACGTCGACGCGGTCAACAAGGTGAACATCGGCTCGGCGGCGACGCCCTCGATTCCCGGGTTCATCGGGCAGGCCAGCAACGGCGCGCTCGAAGGCACCGTCAGCAACGAACCGGGCATCGGCGGCGGCGACGGCGTGATGGTGGCCGGGGACGTCCGCGCGCTCGCGAATCAGTACTGCGACACCGGAAACACCTCGATCAAGTACACGCAGTACGACGCGCTCAGCCACGCCACCGCCCTCCCGGTGTGGGCGCCGACCGCGATCGCCTGGCTCAACGACCGGTTCGCGGGCAAGGCCGCGCCGTCCAGCTGCGGGCACATCGCGGCGGGGAACTCGCTGACGCCGGAGCAGCACGCCGGGTCTTGAGAAGCTGATGCCGCAACGCCTGGGCGGGCCCGAAAGGGGCTTGCCCAGGCGTGCCCAGTGTGCATAGGGGCGGCGCGTTAGGGGTGCTCTCATCCCGGAGGACTCGATACACACGAAGAATGACCAGTGATGTGCAGATCGAGCCCATCAGATATCCCTTCGGCTCAGCGGAGGGGGTCGACCTCGACCCGGCCTACACGGAGGCACGCGACGCGCCGGGGATGATCCGGATCAAGCTGCTCTACGGCGAGCCCGCGTGGCTGGCCACTCGCTACGACGACGTTCGCATGGTGTTCGGCGACCGGCGGTTCAGCCGGGCCATGGCCGCCGATGCCGACGTGCCGAGGATGACGCCGCACAAGCTCGACGGCGGGATCGTCATGATGGACCCGCCGGAACACAGCCGGCTGCGCAAGCTGGTGGCCCAAGCCTTCACCCAGAACCGGGTGCAGCGGTTGCGCGGGCGGGTCCGGCAGCTGGCTGAGGACCTCGTGGACGCGATGGCGGCCGGCGGCGGGCCGGCGGACCTGGTGGAGAATTTCTCGTTGCCGCTGCCGGTGTCGGTGATCTGCGAGCTGCTCGGGGTGCCCATGGCCGACTGGCCGAAGTTCCGGGTCTGGAGCGACGGGATCCTGTCCACGAGCGAGACCACCGCCGAGGAGTACGAGGCCAACGAGGCGGAACTCCAGGAGTACATGCGCGGGCTGATCGCCGCCCGGCGCGCGGAGCCCGCCGACGACCTGATGACCGCGCTGGTCGAGGCCCGCCACGAGCACGACCGGCTCTCCGAGGCGGAGCTGATCGATTTGTGCGACGGGCTTCTGGTGGCCGGCCACGAAACCTCCGCGTCCCTGATCGCCAGCTCGGTCTTCGTCCTCCTGGAGCGCCCCGAGCGGCTGGCCGAACTGCGGGCCGACCTCAGCCTGTTGCCCGCCGCGGCCGAGGAACTCCTGCGGTTCGTCCCGCTGAGCCATTGGGAGGGCTTTCCTCGCTACGCGACGGAGGACGTCGAGGTGGGCGGTTCGCTGGTGCGCGCCGGGGAGCCCGTGGTGACCGACTTCGCCTCGGCCAACCGGGATCCCCGGCGGTTCGAAAATCCCGACGTGCTGCGCTTCGACCGGAAGGCGAACTCGCACCTGGCTTTCGGGCACGGCGTGCACCACTGCCTCGGCGCGAACCTCGCCAGGGTCGAACTCCAGGAAGGACTGCGCGCGCTGCTGACCAAGCTGCCGGGGCTGCGGATCGCCGGAGAGATCGAGTGGAAGGTCGACATGCCGGTGCGCGGCCCGCGCCGGATGCCGATCGGCTGGTGATCGCAGGTCGCTGAAAAGCCCCTGCCCGCTCAACGGCGAGCAGGGGCTTTCCCTTGCCGGCTAACGGATCAGCCGTCCGAATCGGCCGACGGGATGAACGCGCCCGGCACCTGGTCCGGGGCGAAGATCTTGTCCTCGCCCGGATACGGCTGGGTCCATCCGTGCACCTGGTACCACGTGAAGTGGTCCATCTGCGCGGGGTTGGCGTAGTCCGCCGTGGCGTTCGGGCCGGTCAGCTTCTGCTGGGACTGCCATTGCTGCCACTGCTGGGCCAGCTGCTGCTTGTCCGCGGGCACCGCCGCCGACGCCGCCGCGGTGGAGGCCGTCGGGACGTTGTCCGTGCCGCACGACGGCGGGGTCTTCAGGCCCGCGGTCAGCGACGTCTGGTTCGGCACCGCGGTGAACGGCGTGTTGTCCGGCTTCGGCGTGAACGCGGTCGCCATCGGGGTGGCCGCGCTGTCCTTCTGGTTCATCGGGTGGATCCCGAGGATCTGCTCGATGGTGCGGATCATGGTGATCTGCGAGTAGTACCGGCTGTCGGTCACGCCGCGCTGCGCGTACGGGCTGATGATCTGGACCGGAGCCCGGTGCCCGTCGACGTGGTCCAGCCCGGCCTGGGAGTCGTCCTCGACCACGAAGATCGCCGAGTCCTTCCAGTACTGGCTGTGCGAGATCTTGTCGACGATCTTGCCGACGGCCAGGTCGTTGTCGGCGACCTGCGCGGCCGGGCTCGGCGGCCCGCCGGTGTGGTCGCTCGACAGCCAGAACATGTTCAGGTCCGCCGGGCCGTTCTTCTCGAAGTCGTTCTTCCAGATCTCGTACCGGTACTGGTCCGGGACCGCGGTGTCGAACTTCGGGAAGCCCGGCACCGAAACGCTGTTCAGCGACGGGATCGGCGACGACGAGACCAGCGGGTACGCGGTCGGCTCGCCGGTCGCGGCCATGTTCTTCGAGTCGCAGTACAGGTTCTGCCAGCTCGCGTCCGCGGGCTTGGTCAGGAACTGGTGGAACTCGCCGAAGTCGCGCACGGTCTTGCCCGCCGCCTGCGCCCCGGTCCACAGGAAGCCGCTGCGCTGGTGGCCCAGCGCGTCGTCCTCGGTGTCGTAGCTGCGCTTGTACTCGCCCGCCGACGACTCGGTGTACTCCGGGTTGTCGGCCTGCATCAGCCAGTTGTGGCCCTCGGCCGAGTTGGTGCCGATGTCGTAAGTGTTGTCGTACAAGCCGAACTGGGTGGCCAGCGCGTGCTGGTTCGGCGTGACCGCCTGGCCGAACTGCGCGAGCGCCGGATCGCCGTTGCCCTTCGCGATGTCGCCGAAGAGCTGGTCGTAGGTCCGGTTTTCCTTCACCAGCAGGAAAACGTGCTTGATCGTTGACGGGTCGCCGAGCCGACGGGGCACTGGGACCGGCTTGACGTTGCGGTTGCCCGTCTGCACCGAACCCGGCGTCCAGCCGTTCTGCTTGAACACCTGACGCGTCTGCGTCCAGGTCTGCCAGTCGGTCGGCAGGGTGAACCGCTGCAGGCTCGACGTGGTGTCGTGCGTGGCGTGCCCGGTCGCGGTGGTCGGGCGGCGGGCGTCGATGCCGCGGGTGTTGGCGACCAGGATGTTGTTGCCCGACGCTGAGATACCAGACGGGAAGTAGTCCGTCGGCAGCAGTCCGATGAAGGCGGCGGGGGCCTGCGGGAACCAGTAGCGGTAGACCGCGACCGCGTTGGCCCGGCCGAGGGTCACCAGCAGGTGGCCGTCGTCGGTGAGCGCGATGTCGGTCGGCTCGTACCCGACCTGCGCTTCCGGCCACGGCTGCGTCGCGATGGTCTGCACCACGACGTTGCGCTGGGCGTCGATCACCGAAACGCTGTCGCCGCCGGTGTTCGCGACGAACAGGGTGTTGTTCTTGGCACGCAACGCGGTCGGGTGCAGACCGACGTCGATGTTCTTGACCGGAGCGGACGGGTTCGCCAGGTCGATCACGCTGACCGTGCCGGTGGTCGCGGCCCCGGTCTTCGGGTCGGCGACGATGTCGGTGCCGTACGAGTTGATCGTGGTGTCGCCCGGTTTGGCCGCGCGGCCGCCCTCGTTGCTGACGTAGATCCGGTCGCCGATCCGCACCAGTGCACGCGGTGCGTTGCCGACGGTCCAGCTCTGCTTGATCTGGCCGCTGGCCGCGTCGATCGCGACGACCCGGTTCTGGCCGTTCACCGCGGAGTACACAGTGGACCCGTCGGCGGAGAAGATCGCGCCCGCGGCGAGGGAATGCTTGGAGCCGTCGGCCGGGATCGGGACCCACGTGGGGTTGGCGACGGTGCCGTCCGGGTTCACGGTGAACTTGCGGTAGCCGTCGATCTGGCCCAGCCACAGCGTTTTGCCGTCCGGCGAGTACGACGGGCCTTCCTGGCCGACGTCGTTGCCCGGCAGTTGCAGGTCGGCCTTCTTGTCCTTGCCGACGAGCTGCTGGACCTTCCAGGACTTCAGGTCGACGATGGTCAGCGCGATGCCGCCGTCGGTGGTCAGCGCGGCGAGGTGGCTGCCGTCCGGGCTGACCGTCGAGGACATGATCTTGCCGTTCGGCAGGACCAGCCGCTCCCCGATCGGCTTGAGGTACTGGTCGCTGGAGATGGTCAGGCCGTTTTCGGTTTCCTGGCCGACCTGGTCGGTGCCGAACTGCTTGGTGGAGGCGAGGCCGATGCCCGAGCCCGTGGCGACGAGAGCGACCGCGGTCGCCCCTGCCGTGACGAAGCGCAGCTTGCGGGCTTCTTTCTTCCCGCCACGCCTGCGACGGCGCGTTACTTGCATGTCCTCATCCCTTCGTGGAGGAGAGCAGCTCGACGTTGCCGTCGAACTGCCACAGCGGGTTCGGCTGGTCCCCCTGCGGGGTCCGCACCTGGAAGTAGCCGTTCACTTCCTTCGGTCCGTCGCCGTCGGCGACATACCGCCCGTCCGAGGTGACATCGAGCTGGTAGATCGCCTGCCCGGTCGCTGAGATACCAGGGAGATGCCAGGAGACGACGCAGCGCCAGTCGTTGCCCGGGCCTTCGGCCTCGACGAGGCCGCCGCCCTTGGTGCATTCCGTGCTCGCACCTAGCTGCTCCTCCGTGACGTCCGGGCGGTGCAGTTGTGCGGCCTGGATCCGGTAGAGATGCGCGAACTCGGTGGACAGCGACTGCTGCAGCTTCGCCTGGTCGATGCCCGAACCCGACGCCGGTGTAGCGACCGCGACGACTGCCACCGTGACGCCGATCAGCCCGGCCAGCGGCAACAAGCCCGCGGTTAGTACGCGACGACCCGCACCGTCGTATGTCAGATCGGTGAAGTCGCGTCTCACGAACAGCACGTAGGCCAGCGCAGTCGAGACCGCTGCCCAGACCAGGCTCACTCCGACGCCGATCAGCAGCGGCCCGAGCTGTACCGGGTCGGTGAAGAGGCCGTTCCACGAGATGAACGCGTACGTCGGCAGCGCAAGCCGCACGACGACTGGCAGCGGCAGCAGCTGCGCCACCGCCATCACCAGCGCGACCACCGCGGGCAGCAGCAAGCCCATCGGCGACCGTCCTAATGCGACAGAGCCGAGCAGGCCGATCCCCGCCAGGGCAAGGGTTGGGGCGAGCACGCAGATCCAGGCGAGCACGACCTTCACCGCCGCGTCGCCCGAGGACAGCAGGTGCCCGTCGAGTCCGGTGAGCGGCTGCCCGCCGACCGCGACGAGACCGCCGACCGCGCTGGACACCGCCAAACCGAGGACCAGCAACAGGATCACGGTGAGGCTGGCGAGTGCTTTCGAGACGAAAATCCGCCGGTACGACCGCATCGCCACCAGCAGGTGCCGCCAGGTGCCGAGCCGGTCTTCGACGGCGAAGACGTCCCCGGCGACCAGGGAGGTCAGCAGCGGAAGCGCGTAACTGCCGGCGAATCCGAGCAGGACGAGCGGACCGGCCCAGCCGGTGGCGTTCATCAGGCGGCCGAACAGGGTGTCCACCGGGAGATCGCTTTGCTGGCTGACCGCGGCGACGAACACCGCGGGCGCGAGCCAGCAGGCGAGCAGCAGCACCCGGATCCGCCACTGCGACAACAGCTTCACCAGTTCGAACCGGTAACCGCGGCCCAGTCCGACCGAGGCTTGCTGCTCGACAGGTGCGTCGAGGACGGTCATCGCTTCTCCCCCTGCTCCGTCAGCTCCAGGAACGCGGCCTCCAGCGGCGAGACGACCGGAGCCAGTTCCCGTACGCCGATGCCCTTGCCGACGACGCGCGCGACCAGGTCGTCCAGCGCGGGCACCAGGCCGCGCACCACCAGGACGTCGGCCTGTCCGCGCGGGGTCTGGGCGTCGTCGATCCGCAGTCCGGGCACGTTCTCGGCGATCTCGCGCGCGGTCTTCTGGTCCGAGGTGACCAGGCGGTACGCCAGTTCGCGGTCCTCAGCGGACAGTTTCGCCAGCGGGCCGGTGAAAACGACGCGGCCGGCGGACAGGATGGTGACCTCCGAGCAGAGCGCTTCGAGGTCGTCCATCCGATGGCTCGACAGCACCACCGCGGTGCCCTCGTCGGCGAGCCGGGCGAGCACGCCGTGCACGTGTTTCTTGCCTGCCGGGTCGAGGCCGTTGGCGGGCTCGTCGAGGATCAGCAGCCGCGGTTTGGTCAGCAGCGCGGCGGCGAGGCCGAGGCGCTGGCGCATGCCGAGGGAGAAGCCGCGCGCCCGGTCGTCGGCGACGTCAGTGAGCCCGACCTGCGCGAGGAGGTCGTCGAGGTCGACGGTCTGGCCGCGCAGCGAGGCCAGCGCGGCGAGGTTCTGCCGCGCGGTGAGCGACGGGTACAGCCCCGGCCCGTCCACGAACCCCGAGATGCCGTCCGGGGTGGCGAGCGCGCGGCCGACCGGGCGGCCGAGGATCTCGAGTTCGCCTTCGTCCGCGACCGCGAGTCCGAGCAGCAGGCCGAGCAGCGTGGTCTTGCCCGCGCCGTTCGGGCCGACGAGCCCGTGGATCTCGCCGTGCGCGACGTCGAGATCGACACCGTCGAGCGCGAGCACGTCGCCGAAACACTTGGTGATCGCGCGGGCTCGCACCGCGTCGCTGGTTCCCATGAATCCCCACTTTCCGAAGCCGTGAGGAACTTAGGCACGACAAGTGACATGCGAACCCGCGCCAGGTTGAACGTTGGGGAAACCCCGGGCGGCCCAGCCGATTAACCGGACAGAAAGGATCAAACTTGCGCGGACAGCGCGTCCGAGATCTCCCGGACCAGCGCATAGGACCGTTTCCGCTCCGCGTGGTCGTGGATCGGGGTGGTGATCATCAGCTCGTCCGCGCCGGTCTCGGCGATGACTGTGCGCAACGAATTCCGCAGTGCCGCCGGGGCTCCGGCGAGCACCGGACCGGGGCCGATCGCCGGGTCGACCACCGCGTCTTCCGGCCGGGGCAACAAGATCCGCTCGCCGCGCGAACGGCTCAATGCCTTAGCCCGAATGGACCTGGCGAGCCATTCCGCGTGCTCCTCGGTCGCGGCGGCGACCACCGCGACGCTGACCACAATGGACGGTTCGGCGGTGCGGCCGGGGCGGAAGTTCTCGCGATAGCTTCGCGTCGCGGCAGCAGCTTCAGCGGGACGGAGATGGTAGGCGAACGCGTACGGCAGGCCTAGTTCGGCGGCGAGGCGAGCGCTTGCCGTGCTTGAGCCGAGCAGCCAGACATCCGGCACGTTGCCTTGTGCGGGAGTGGCGCGCAACGGCTGCTCGGCGTCGGCGAAATACTCCAGCAATTCCCTGACGCGGCGGGGAAAGCTTTCCGCCGGGCCGGGATTGAGCGCGTCCGCCACCCGTTGCGGGCCGCCGAGCGCGCGGCCGAGCCCGAGGTCGATCCGGCCGGGGTGGAACGCGGCGAGCGTGCCGAACTGTTCGGCGACGACGAGCGGCGGGTGGTTGAGCAGCAGAACGCCGCCCGCGCCGACGCGGATCCTCTTCGTGGCATCCGCGATGCGGGCCGCTGCCACGGCAGGCGCGGCGCTCGCGACTCCACGCATGCTGTGGTGTTCGGGCAACCAGTAGCGGTGATATCCCAGTTCGTCAGCCAGTTCGGCCAGGTCGAGCGTGCGTTGCAGCGCCTCGCGCGCGGTCGACCCCGCGACGATCGGCGATGTGTCCAGCACTGAAACCCGCACCCGGGCATCATCCCGGACCCGATGCGGGACGACAACCGGACCGTCCACGGTCTCAAGTGGACGGTCCAGCCGCGGCTTACGAGGTCTCCCGCACCGGCGCGGGCGCGTCCTCTTCTTCCTCCACCGCTTCGCTCAACTGCCAACCGCCGCGGCGGCGCAGCACCACGAGGTAGTACCCCAAGGCCAGCAACGCGATCGCCGCGGTGACGATGAGACTCGGCCGTCCGATCACCGGGTCGGTCGCGTTCACGTACAGCACGAATGCCAGTGCGACCAGCGCGACCACCGGCGCGATCGGGAATCCGGGCATCCGGTACTTCGCCCCCGCCGTCGCACCGGAGCGGCGGCCCAGGATGGCACCGAGGCACAGCGCCGCGTACACGACGACGATCGACGTGCTGGTCACGACGGTCAGGATCTGCGGGTCCACAAAGCACAGTGCGGCGGCGATGAAACCAGTCGCCAGCGTCGCGACCCACGGAGTGCCGAACTTCGGGTGCACCGCGGCGAGCGCGCGGTTCATCGCCTTCGGCCAGGCGCGGTCGCGGCCGCTGCTGAACACCAGCCGGGAGCTGATCAGCACGATCGCGAGGACCGCGTTGATGATGGCGAGCGCGACCGCGAGGCTCAGCACGGTGTCGAGCGTGCTGCCGCCGCGGGACTGCACGAAGTACGACAACATGTTGGGAGAGCTGAACAATGTGCCGAGATCCGGTGCGCCCATCAGCACCGCGGTGACCGGGATCAGCTCGGCCAGCACGGTGACCCCGAGTCCCATGAGGACAGCGCGCGCCACCCCGCGGCCGGCGTCCTTGGTTTCCTCTCCGAAGTAGACAGCCGAGCCGTAGCCGTTGTAGGCGAAGATCGCGATCGCCGTCGCGATCATCACCGCGCTGATCGTCGCCGGACCGCCGCCCGGGGCGACCGGATGCGCGAGCAGGTCGGTGAACGGACGGGCCGGCTTGACCAGCCCGAGCACCGCGACCACGGCCAGCGCCAGCAGCTCCACCGCAAGGAAAACGCCGGTGACCCAGGCGTTCAGCTTGATGTCGAACACCGCGACGACGGCGGCGAGCACGCAGGTCACCGACGCCACGACCGCGGGCGAGACGCCAGGCAGCACCACGCTCAGGTAGGTGCCGACGCCGAGCGCGATCACCGCGACGATCAGCACCTGCGTCACGATCATGATGCCCAGCACCATGAATCCGGGCAGTTTGCCCAGCGTGCGGGCGGCGATCGTGTACTCGCCGCCCGCGCTCGGGAAGGCCGAGCCCAGTTCGGCGTACACGAAGGCCATGAACACGCCGACCACGGCGGCGGCGAGGAAGGCGTAGAAGGCGCCCGATCCGGCGCCGGTGAGGACGCCCGGTGCGATGACGAACACCGAGGACGCCGGGCTGATCGCGGAAAGCGTGATCAGCAGCATGCCGAGGGTGCGCAACCCGCGGCGCAAGACGGGGGTGGACAACGCTGGCCTCCATCAAGTCGTTGCTCAAGTACGTTGTTTGAATGGAACTCAAATAACCAGCCGGGCGTTCAGCTAAGGCCCTCACGTCCGCTACGTCAAGGCTTCGCCGGTCTCGATCCGGATCGGGGGTTGCGTTTTTCGAGATTTATTCAAAGAATCAAGGCATGGCAAGACCGAGCAAGGCCCCCGAGCGGCGGGCGGAACTGGTGGCCGCGGCGCGGCACACGGTCGTCGAACGCGGCGTGCTGAACCTGAAGCTGCGCGACGTCGCGGACCACGCCGGCATGTCGCCGGGTTCCCTGTTGTACTACTACCCTTCCCTGAGCGACCTGCTCGAAGACGTGCAGCAGGAGGCTGTCGAACGCTTCTGCGTCGAGCGCGAAGCCGCCGTCGCCGCCGAGGCCGACCCGCGCGCCCGGCTGCGCGCGATGATCGGCAGCGGACTGCCCAACGGCAAGAACGACGAACTGTGCGTGCTGCTGTACGAACTGGGCACCATCGCCCGCCGCGACCCGGCCTACGCCGCGCGGCACATCGCCCTGTACGAACGCCAGGTGCGCGGCTACGTCGGCATCCTGGAAGCCGGTGCCGCGACCGGGATTTTCGACCTGACCGACGACCCGGTCACCATCGCCCGCAACCTCGTCACCCTCGAAGACGGCTACGGCCTGCACCTGACCCAAGCCGTTCCGCCGCTCGACCGATCCGTCGCCGAGACCGCGGTCTTGTCTTATGCCCGCGTTTCGACCCGATGCTCCCTGGAGGACCCCGCATGACCCGCGCCCGCGACCTAGGACTGGCCCTCGGCGGCAAGCCCGGCCCGCACAACGCGATCACTGACATCCCAGGCGTCGAGGTCGGATACACCACCCTGATCGAAGGAGATTCGGTGCGGACCGGGGTCACCGCGATCCTGCCGCGCGGCCGTTCCCAGTTCGACGTGCCGTGCTCCGCGGGCACCTTTTC
The DNA here is from genome assembly GCF_006704225.1 of Amycolatopsis sp. Poz14. NCBI lineage: Bacteria > Bacillati > Actinomycetota > Actinomycetes > Pseudonocardiales > Pseudonocardiaceae > Amycolatopsis > Amycolatopsis sp. Poz14. The sequence continues at coordinate 3,017,974 of NZ_JACLHD010000001.1, read as the reverse complement.
GTTGAACGGCAACGGAGAAATGACCGGCCGCGCCTGGCTGGCCGAGACGGGTTCGCTGACCCTGCCGGTGCTGATCACCAGTACGCACTCCGTCGGGCAGTGTCACCGGGGAACGATCGACTGGGTAGTCCGCGAACGCCCGGACGCCGCGGCGGAGTGGCTGCTGCCGGTGGTCGCGGAGACGTGGGACGGGTACCTCAACGACGTCAACGCCCCGACCATCCGGACCGACCACGCAGTAGCCGCCATCGACGCGGCCACCACCGGCACCATCGCGGAGGGCTCGGTAGGCGGCGGCACCGGCATGACCTGCTACGGCTTCAAGGGCGGAACCGGCACTTCGTCACGGGTCGTCGCGCATGGGTCGGACAGCTACACAGTCGGGGCCCTGGTGCAGGCGAACTTCGGCAGCCGCCCGGAACTCACCGTGGCCGGTTCGCATCTGGGCGCGGAACTCGCTGACGACAACCCCATGGCCGACACCAGCTGGCTAGCCCCTGCCGGTGCCGGTTCGGTGATCGTGGTGATCGGGACGGATGCGCCGCTGTTGCCTGGTCAGTGCACTGCGCTGGCCCGTCGCGTGCCTTTGGGGCTGGCCCGCACCGGAACCACCGGGTCGCACTTCTCGGGCGATCTGTTCCTGGCGTTCAGCACAGCCAACGCGGGCGCTCTGACCAGCCATTTCCCCCGACCGGACGACGAACCTTACGAGAGCATGCGATTCGTGCCGTGGGGTGCTATCGACCCGTTCTTCGAGGCAGTGGTGCAGGCGGTGGAGGAGGCGGTGTTGAACGCGCTGGTGGCGAACGAGGAGATGACCGGGCATCGGGGGCACCGGGTTCCGGCGCTTCCCTTGGCGAGGTGGGGGGCTTAGAGCAGGCGCGGCGGGCTCGCCTGGGCGCTTGGCTGGGTACGCGCCGCGTCCGGGCGAGCCGGGGCTTTCGGGTCGGGAACCGTCTGCTGTCGAGGAAAGTCCCACGTCACCGGTCAGGGTGCTCCGCGTCCCGCATCTTCAGCGCTGGCGTTTTGCCTAGCTGCAAGATGCCGATCGCTTGATTGCTCACCTGGGCCCCGTTCGCGACCGAGTGCAGGATGCCGTTGTACACGAGATCCCAGATTCGCCGATCGCGTTGAAGTTCTTCGCTGCTGCGAGTCAGTCCCATGTCTTTGTCGTACAGCCACAGATGGAAGGTCGTCCCGCCGTACGCCGCGTCTATCTTCGTCAGCTCGTAGGTATCTATCCAGGCCCGGCTCTTCACGCCCCACCGTGTGCGCTCGACCATCAGCCAGTCCGCGCCCGCCGCATAAGTGAAGTAACTGAACGGGCTGGAGATCAAGAAAACGGCGACGACGATAACTGCCCAGATCGGCCACGCCGTCAAGATCCCGAGTCCTCCTCGGTGGAACAAGGAGATGACCAAGGTTCCGGCGATCAGGATGGCCGCGCTGGTCAGGATCAGCGCGATTTTCCCGCGGCGGCTCTCCCGATGCCAGGCGAGAACGGGGCCAAGGCCAGGCGGCGGGTCCGGACGATGCGCCAGCCTGCTCTCCCGGTGGGCATCGTGCTCCGAGGATGCTTCCCCGCCGCGAAAGTAACTCAGACCGTGCGGGGGAAACGGCTCGCCTGTCTCCCGGTCCGGTCGTGGTGGAAGCGCATCGATCACGTGGTCGTCGGCCTCTGCTGAATCTGTCATCGAATCCGGCTCCTTGATTATTTCGGCACGAGCCAGTCAGCGACAGCTTGACCCCCGACAGCACCGGCGATTCCGCCGGCTGTGCCCGCCACGAAAGAACCGACCGGGCCCAACGGGGTGCCGAAGAGAGCACCCGCGGCCGCACTCGCCCCCGCACCGGCGAGGGCCGCCCCTGCCGCGCCTCCGACGATCAGACCGCCCGAATCAGCGACAGCTTTGCCCCAGGACTGCTCACCGCTCATTGCTCCGGCAGCCTCGTTGACCACGGTGAGCGCGCTGCCGACGTACGGCATTCCCTTGAGCAGCTTCTGGCCGGCTTTCAGGCTTGCTCCCGCTTCTTCGGGCAAGACGTGGTACTTGCCCTTTCCAGGGTAAGCGGCGATAGCTCTGCGCACGGGCTCCGGAACTTTGTCGACATACTGCTGAAACTGCCGCGCCCGTGTCTCGTATGCAGCCTTGTTGTCCCGCGCCTTGTCGGCCGCCCACGCGAGGTCCTCCTTGTTGAGTGCGGTCAGGCTGACGCGCGTGCCGTGCGCCCAATCATCGAAGAACTGCGCGCTCGCCGCGGAACGCTGGGCGTTGAGAAGCGCTTCCTTGCGGGGGTTTTCGAACGAACTGATGTAGCCGTTGACCCGGGCGATCGTAGTTGTCCCCACCACGTAGGCGTCGATGTCGAGCCGTCCCGACGGCGGCTGAAGGGCGTGCTGGAGCGCTTGGTGCGCATTGCCTTCGGCAGTCCGTGCCGCATCGACGATCGCTTTGCACTCGTTGTAGGCGGCGACTTTGCCGTTGTACTGAAAGACAAGGGTGTTGTACTGCTTGATGTCGCCCTGGTAAGTGCCGACCGCCCGGGTCGCGCCGCCAGCGGTGCACACCTCGACCGGAGTGCCGGGCTTGTTCGCGGGGATCGGATCGGGCTCGACGATGAACGGGCCGTCGACCCGCAACCCGCCTGCGTGCGCTTGGGCGAGTGCTTCGTTCATCCGGGCTGTCACCGCGTCCAGCGACGACGCGAACTCCCGGAGGCCGCGCTCGGCAGTCGCGGCCCAGTTCGCCATGTCGTCCGCGGCGACGTCGATGTTGGCGATCGATTCCTGGAACGACTGGCTCGAAGGCCCGTGCCAGCCCGCCTCGGCACCGCTGCGTGCGGCACGGACGTTCCCGGCGGCTCGATGTCCTGCCTCGGCGACGGTGTGCAGCCAGTCCGCGGCAGCGACGCAGGTGCCGGACGAGCCGTTCACCGTGGTGTTGAGCGCTTGCCCCATGCTGCCCCTCTCAGCCGTGGACGTGCGTTTCCCTCTGTGTATCAGGATCGTCGGCGTGTTTGTCATTGAGCTTGAGCTGCCCGGCGTGGGTGTTTTCGATGTCGTCGTAGGCACCGTTGGCGGCGTGCACCTTCTCCGCCGCACCACCGGCCGCGCCAGCCGCGCCGACGCCCATCTTCACCAGGTCGTCCAGCACGGTCCCGACAATCGCGGACGACGCACCCGCGTCGACGCCCCGCACGACGTTCGAGGTGACGCCGTCGAGTGCCTTCTCCGCATCGCGGAGCTGGCCGGCAATGCTCTTGAGCGCTCCTTCGGTGAAGCTGTAACCGGTCGTGTCCCCATAGGGCGCGGACATGCCTATTCCCCTCCGATCGCGGGCCGAGACGTCCAATCGCGCACGGGAGCGGCGTGCCGGGACTCTTCGGCGAGCACGGGGTTGAGCAATACCCCGTGCGCTCCCGCCTCGTCCGCGACGGCTTCGAGCTCGTCGCCGTTGATCGCGACCCAGGGTTGATACGGTCCGCACCCCGCGGCCAGCAGCTCCGGCGAGGTGTAGGCCAGGAGCACCGGCCTGCCGTTGCGAGCCGGCTGCAGTTCCAGTTCCACTATCTGCTGGCCGGCCCGGACCGGCCTCGAAGGCACGTAGAGGAAGCCGTCCTGGTCGTCCAGCGGCTGGACCGGCTCCAGCGGAGGCTGGTCCCGGCTGTCGATCTCGGGATACCGCGGTGCGAGGTCGAGCACGGCATCGAACGCCACGATGCCGATTCCCAGCTCGCGGCATGCTTCGAGCAACCGGTCGCGAGCGACTTGCGCCCACGGCTGTCCGCTCCCGCAGGCATCGACCAGCCGATCGATCGACGAATACGCCGCGACCGCTGACTCGTTCCGCGTGGTGCGACGGACTTCGAGCCTGCCCGGCTGCCCCTCTGGACCCAGGATGACCAGCACGAACACCAGCTCCGGCAACCGCTCCGGCACGTCGTCGAGGCGTACTAGCGCCTGGACGACGTTGGACGCGTCAGAGTGACCCGCCATCTTCACCCCCTGCCCGCACAACTGTGCGTGCTCGCGCCGTCACTGTAGTGGCCGAAGCAAGGGATTGTCAGCAGGTCGCAAACAGTCAACGCTGGATAAACACGTCTGACCAGCGGGGATGCCCGGGGACACGCCCGCAGGCGTTACCAGGCAAGCCCAGAAGCGACCCCTTGCCCCAACCGGTCAGGATCGTATATCTTTTGAGATATCTTCCTCTCCCGACGACATCCGGGCAGGTCAACCCCCATGAGTCCCGTATCGAGCACCACCCCGCCGGAGCGGCCGGGCAAGGTCATTGCGCTTCATTTGAACTACCCGTCCCGCGCGAAGCAGCGCGGCAGGATCCCGGCGAAGCCCTCCTACTTCGTCAAACCCGCGACGTCCATCAGCGCCTCCGGCACCCCGATCGAGCGCCCTGCGGGTACCGAGCTCCTTGCCTTCGAGGGCGAGATCGCCTTGATCATCGGCAAGCAGGCCCGCCGCGTCAGCCCAGATGAGGGCTGGGGCTGCGTCGAGAGCGTCACCGCCGCCAACGACTTTGGCGTATACGATCTGCGGCACGCCGACGGTGGTTCCAACCTCCGCTCCAAGGGCGGCGACGGGTTCACTCCGCTCGGTCCGGCGACCATTCCGGCCGCGGAGGTCGACCCTCGGAAGCTTCGCGTCCGCACCTGGGTCAACGGCGAGCTCGTCCAGGACGACACCACCGAGGACCTCATTTTCGACTTCGGCACCCTCGTCGCCGACCTCTCCCAGCTCAGCACCCTCGAGCCCGGCGACGTCATCCTCACCGGGACTCCGGCGGGATCGTCCGTGGTGCAGCCGGGCGACACGGTCGAGGTCGAGGTCAGCCACGGCGACCTGACGACCGGGCGGCTGGTCACGCCGGTCGTGGAGGGCACTACGCCGCTGCCGGAGTTCAGCGCTCAGCCCAAAATCGACGACAACCAGCGCGAACAGGCTTACAGCGACCGGGAATCCGCGGGGCTCCCGGCGGAATTCGTGCTCACCGAGGAACTCAAGACCAAGCTCACCAGCGTAGGCACGGCAACGCTTTCCGCCCAGCTGCGCAAGAACGGCTACAACCACGTCTCCATCGACGGCCTCGGCTCCACCCGTCCGGACACGAAACTCATCGGCCGCGCGAGGACGCTCCGCTACGTCCCGTTCCGCGAGGACCTCTTCAAATCCCACGGCGGCGGCTTCAACGCCCAGAAACGCGCCATCGATTCCCTCAACCCCGGCGACGTGCTGGTGATGGAAGCCCGCGGAGAAAAGGGAACCGGCACGATCGGCGACATCCTCGCGCTGCGTGCCCAGGTCCGCGGCGCGGCGGGCATCGTCACCGACGGCGGCGTTCGTGACCTGGCTGCGGTGGCAGCGCTGGACATTCCGACTTACCACTCCGGCCCGCATCCGGCCGTGCTCGGTCGCCGCCATGTTCCGTGGGACGTCGACATCACCATCGCGTGCGGCGGCGCGACCGTTCAGCCGGGCGACGTGATTGTCGGCGATTCCGACGGCGTCCTGGTGATTCCGCCGCACCTGGTGGAAAAGATCGCGGACGCGGCGATCGAGCAGGAACGCCAGGAAACGTTCATCGCGGAGCAGGTCGCGAACGGCGAAAGCGTCGACGGCCTCTACCCGATGAACGAGCACTGGAAGGCCAGGTACGCCCAGTGGCGCCCGTAGCAGGCGAGAGCAAATCCCAGCGCGCGTACCGCTGGATCAAGGACCGGATCGCGGACCGGACCTTCGGTCCCGGCTATCGCCTGGTGCTGGGGCAGATCGCCAAGGAACTGGACGTCAGCGTCGTCCCGGTGCGCGAGGCGATCCGGCTGCTCGAAGCCGAAGGGCTGGTCACGTTCGAGCGGAACGTCGGCGCGCAGGTGGTGATGGTCGACGAGACCGCCTACGAGCACACCATGCAAACGCTTGCCTTGGTGGAAGGTTTCGCCACCTCGCTGTCCGCGCCGAAACTGTCCACTGAGGACATCGAACGGGCGCGGGCGGTCAACGAGCAGATGCGCCTGTCGCTGGAAAACTTCGAACCGCACCGGTTCACCGAGCTGAACCAAGAGTTCCACTCTGTCCTCTTTGAACCGTGCCCGAACCCGCACGTGCTCGACCTCGTGCACCGCGGCTGGCACCGGCTGGCGTCGCTGCGCGATTCGACGTTCAGCTTCGTCCCGGGCCGCGCGCACGAATCGGTCAAGGAACACGAACAACTGCTGGTGCTGATCGAGCAGAACGCCGACCCGCTGGAACTCGAACTGGCCGCGCGCCGGCACCGCACCGCAACCCTCGACGCCTACCTCGACCGGCGGGCCGCCCCGCCCGCCGAAGCTCCCTAGGAAGGACCCCACCCCATGAGGTTCCGCAGTACCCCGAACGCCATCACCGGCTCGATCGCGCCGCTGATGACCCCGTTCACCGCCGACGGCGCCGTCGACCACGACAGCCTGGCCAACCTGGTGAACTGGCAGCTCGCGTCCGGTTCGCACGGCGTCTCGATCGGCGGTTCCACCGGCGAGCCCGGCGCGATGACGCTGGCCGAGCGCGCGGAGACGATCCGCACGGTCGCCAAGGCGGTGGACGACAAGGTGCCGTTCATGCCCGGCACCGGTTCGGCGAAGCTCGACGAGACGCTGGAGCTGACCTCCGAAGCACGCGACGCGGGCATCGACGCCGCGCTGATCATCACCCCGTACTACGCGCGGCCCACCCAGGAAGCGCTCTACCGCTGGTACGCCACGGTCGCGAAGGAATTCCCGGACCTGCCGATCGTCGCCTACAACGTGCCGAGCCGGACGTCGGTCGACCTCGCGCCGGAGACGGTCGCGCGGCTGTTCCGCGATTTCGACAACTTCGTCGGGATCAAGGAGACCACTAAGGACTTCGAGCACTTCTCCCGCGTACTGCACTTGTGCGGCAAGGAATTGCTCGTCTGGTCGGGCATCGAACTGCTGTGCCTGCCGCTGCTTTCCCTCGGCGGCACCGGGTTCGTCAGCGCCACCGCGAACATCGCCCCGGCCGCCAGCGCCGAGATGTACCGCGCGTGGACCGAGGGCGACTTCGACCGCGCCCGCGAGATCCACTACGGCCTGCACCCGCTGGTCGACCTGCTGTTCGTCGAGACCAATCCGGCGCCGGGCAAGTGGGTGCTGGAGCAGCGCGGCCTGATCAAGTCGGGCTTCGTGCGCCCGCCGCTGATCACCCCGACCGAACCGGGCATCGCCCGGATCACCGAACTGATGCGCCAGGGCGAGCAGTACCTCTCGCCCGTCGACGGCTTCACCGTGGAAGGAAAGTGACCATGACCGCGCACTACGTTCCGGAGAACCTGCCGGAGCACATCCGCCACTACATCGGCGGAGCGCCGGCCGACAGCGTCTCGGGCGAGACCTTCGAGGTGCTCGACCCGGTCACCAACAAGCCGTACATGACGGCTTCGGCGGGCAAGGCCGAGGACATCGACCTCGCCGTCGCCGCGGCGAAGGAGGCGTTCGACCACGGCCCGTGGCCGAAGATGCTGCCGCGCCAGCGCGCCCGGATCCTCAACAAGATCGCCGATCTCGTGGAGAGCCGCGACAAGCAGCTGGCCGAGCTGGAAACCTTCGACACCGGCCTGCCGATCAAGCAGGCGCTCGGCCAGGCGCAGCGCGCGGCGGAGAACTTCCGGTTCTTCGCCGACCTGATCGTCGCGCAGGCCGACGACACCTACAAGGTGCCGGGCCGCCAGGTCAACTACGTCAACCGCAAGCCGGTCGGCGTCGCCGGGCTGATCACGCCGTGGAACACGCCGTTCATGCTGGAGAGCTGGAAGCTCGCGCCGGCGCTGGCGTCCGGCTGCACCGTGGTGCTCAAGCCCGCCGAGTTCACGCCGCTGTCGGCGAGCCTGTGGGCGGACATCTTCCGCGAGGCGGGCGTGCCGGACGGGGTGTTCAACCTCGTCAACGGCCTCGGCGAGGAAGCGGGCGACGCGCTGGTCAAGCACCCGGACGTCCGGCTGATCTCGTTCACCGGCGAAACCACCACCGGCGAAACGATCTTCCGCAACTGCGCGCCCGGGCTCAAGGGCATGTCGATGGAGCTGGGCGGCAAGTCCCCGGCGGTCGTGTTCGCCGACGCGGACTTCGAAGCCGCGCTGGACTCCACGCTGTTCGGCGTCTTCTCGCTCAACGGCGAACGCTGCACGGCGGGCAGCCGGATCCTGGTCGAGCGCCCGATTTACGAGGAGTTCTGCGCCCGGTACGCCGAACGCGCCCGCAACATCGTGGTCGGCGACCCGCACGACCCGGCCACCGAGGTCGGCGCGCTCGTGCACCCGGAGCACTTCGACAAGGTGATGAGCTACATCGAAATCGGCAAGACGGAAGGGAAACTGCTCGCGGGCGGCGGCCGTCCGGAGGGCCTGGACACCGGGAACTACGTGGCCCCGACGGTGTTCGCCGACGTGAAGCCGGACGCGCGGATCTTCCAGGAGGAGATCTTCGGCCCGGTCGTGGCGATCACCCCGTTCGACACCGACGAAGAAGCTCTCGAGCTGGCGAACAACGTCAAGTACGGCCTGGCCGCCTACGTCTGGACCGCCGACCTGACCCGCGCGCACAACTTCGCGCAGAGCATCGACGCCGGCATGGTCTGGCTGAACTCGCACAACGTGCGCGACCTGCGCACGCCGTTCGGCGGGGTCAAGGCGTCCGGCCTCGGCCACGAAGGCGGCTACCGCTCGATCGACTTCTACACCGAACAGCAGGCCGTGCACATCACGCTCGGCGACGTGCACACGGCGCGCTTCGGGGCCGGGAAGGACAAGGCATGACCACGACCCCGCCGGACGTCATCCGCTGCGCCTACGCGGAATTGATCGTCAGCGACCTCAAAGCGTCGCGAGAGTTCTATGTGGACGTTCTCGGCCTCGTCGTGACATACGAGGACGACCAGGCGATATACCTGCGCGCGTTCGAGGAATACCTGCACCACTCTCTGATCCTGCGCAAGGGCGCGGAACCGGCGCTGGCCGTGCTCGCGTACCGCGTGCGCGGCGAGGGCGAACTCGACGTCGCCGAGGCGTACTACCGGGAACTCGGCGTCGAGGTGCGCCGCGTCCCGGCGGGAACCACGCGCGGCATCGGCGAAGCGGTGCGCGTGGTGGACCCGCTCGGCTTCCCGATCGAGTTCTTCTACGAGGCCGAACACGTCGAGCGCTTCACCCAGCGCTACGACGTGCACGGCCCGGGCGCGCTGTCGCGGCTGGACCACTTCAACGTGAACACGCCGGACGTCCCGGCCGCGCGGAAGTACTACGAGGGCCTCGGCTTCCGGGTGTCGGAGGACATCGTGGACGACGAGGGCACCGTGTACGCGGCGTGGATGTTCCGCAAACCGACCGTGCACGACGTCGCGCTCACCGGCGGCGCGGGCCCTCGCCTGCACCACATCGCGTTCGCGACGCACGAGCGGCACCAGATCCTGCACATCTGCGACCACCTCGGCGCGGTGCGGAAATCGGACCAGATCGAGCGCGGTCCCGGCAGGCACGGCGTGTCGAACGCGTTCTATTTGTACGTGCGTGACCCGGACGGGCACCGGATCGAGATCTACACCCACGACTATTACACCGGCGACCCGGACAACCCGGTGATCAGCTGGGACGTGCACGACAACCAGCGCCGCGACTGGTGGGGCAATCCGGTGGTGCCGAGCTGGTACACCGAGGCCTCGCGGGTGCTCGACCTGGACGGGAAGCTCCAGCCGGTCGAGGAACGCACCGAGACGAAGGAAATGGACGTCACCATCGGCGCGGACGGGTTCTCCTACACCCGCGCCGACGGGGCCGACCAGGGTTTCAAACTGGGCGAACAGGTCTAAGGTGCGTCCCGTCCGGGGAAGGGACGCCAGGTCCCTTCCCCGGGCACGCAGCGGTACCGGCACTTCGACGGAGAGGTGACATGATGACGGCTATCTTGCAGACGCCGACCACGGTCGCGCAGGACTTCACGGAGTTCCGGTCCGCTGTCCTGCGATCGTTCGTGCCGCTGCAGGTGAGCACCGAGCACCGCGACCGGTTCCACGGCAGGCTCCGCACGCACGAGGCGGGCGAGATCGCGCTCACCGAGATCACCGCGTCCCCGCACGCCGTCGAGCGGACGCCGGAACTCATCGCCCGCGCCGACCGGCCGTGCTACAAGCTGAGCGTCATGCTGGCCGGCACCGGCATTCTCACCCAGGACGGCCGCGAAGCCGTGCTGCGGCCCGGCGACGTCGCGCTGTACGACACGAACCGGCCGTACTCTCTCGTGTTCGAAGAGAATTTCCGGACGCTGGTGCTGATGTTCCCGCAGCAGCAGGTTGACCTGCCACGCGACCTCGTTGGTCAGCTCACCGCGGTGCGGATGTCCGGACGCGAGGGCGTCGGCAACGTCGTGGTGCCGTTCCTGGCGCAGCTGGGCGGGAATCTGGACGTGCTGACGAGCCCGGTGGGCGTGCGGTTGGCCCACAACGCGGTCGACCTGCTGACCACGATGCTGGCCACGGAACTCGACCTGGACCGCACGGCGGCCGACCCGCACCACGACCTGATGCGGCGGATCCGCAGTTACATCGACGCCAATCTTTCGCGGTCTGATCTCGGTCCGGCGCAGATCGCCGCGGAGCATTACATTTCGACGCGGCATCTGCACGGGTTGTTCCAGGAGCAGGGGACGACCGTCGCTGGGTGGATCCGGCAGCGGCGGCTGGAGCATTGCCGCCGGGATCTGCGGGATCCGTTGCTGGCGGCCCGTCCGGTGGCGGCAATCGCGGCGCGGTGGGGATTTGTCGACGCGGCGCACTTTTCGCGGGTGTTCCGGGCGGCCTTCGCACAGTCGCCAAGTGAGCTGCGCGCCCGCGGCTGACCCGGCTCCCACACCATCCACGGCGCTCCCGATCACCGGGGGCGCCGTTGCCGTTTCGCCTCGAAGCCGCTGGTATTGACCGCGAGCGTCCGGCAGTTGCCCGCCAGCGCACGAACGTTCGCTCCCGGGCCGGAGCGCGGCGAGCATGATGGGCATGTCCGACCCTTCCCCAGACGAATGGCGCACCTACGACGAGTTCGCCGCCGGGATCGACACCTACCGGCTGCCCAACGCGGACCTCACCGGGCAGGAGCTCACCGTCACGCTCGATGACGGCGCGAAGCTCGAGTTGCGGTTCCTCGACGGCGAACGGCTCACGCTCAACGGCATCGAGGACCCGTACGACGCGGTCGCCGTGCGTCCTGACGTCTTTTTCGTGAATCTGCCGCTGACGAGCGTCGAAGGCGAGGCCCTCACAATCGTCTACTCGACCACCACGCACCGCGCGATGACCATCCGGTCGGTGATCGGCGACGAGGACATCGAAGGCACGCCGCGGGTTTCGCAGACCTTCCACGCCGGCACCACCGACGGCGGCGAGCCGACGGGGGACGTGCCCGGGCCGTCGCGGGACCTCATCGGCAAGCGCAACGTCTACCGCTACAGCCCGAACCACCTGTACGAGCACGTTTACCTTTCCTCCGAACGCTACTGCTGGCAGTGCGTCGAGGGCGTGCAGCGCGGGCACGGCGACGTGGACATGTCGACTGTCTGGAAGTTCGCCGACGGCCTGTACCTGTTCTGCTTCCGGGAGTTCCGGATCGCGGTGGCCAGCGTGTGGCTGCACGACCTCGGCTACGACCTGCGCACCACCGGCGTTTTCCTCGGCATCACCGGCGACGGCCGGTCCGAGCACTCCCGCGCGGGCGGGCACATCTACCCGCTCGGCTCGATCAGCTACCCCGACGTCCAGCCCGTTTAAGGAGTTTCCCTGTGTCCAATTTGGACGTGATCACCGCGCACTACGAGGCGAGCGACCGCGGCGACCTCGACGGCATGCTCGCGCCGATCGGCCCCGAGACCACCTGGACCGAGGCCGCCGGATTCCCTTACGCGGGCACCTACACCGGGCCGGACGAGGTACGGCGCAACGTCTTCGAGGCAATCGCCCGCGACTGGGACGGCTACCAGTTCTCCCTGTCCGCGCTGCTGGACGCCGGTGATTCGATCGTCGGGCTCGGCACCTACACCGGCAAGAACCGCAAGTCCGGCAAGGCTTTCACCGCGCGCGTGGCGCACGTGTGGAAGTTCGACGGCGACAAGGTCGCGAGCTTCGAGCAGATCGTCGATTCCGCACCGGTCGCCGCGGCGACCGACTGAGCCTGCCGCGCCACGGCGGTGCCGGTCCTTCCCCCGGCACCGCCCCCGTTCTCTCTCCCCTCCCCCTCTGGTCACTGTGGACCGGAAAGCCGAGCCATGATGAGAAAGTTCCTGCCCGCGCTCGCGTCGGCCGTGCTCGTCACGCTGGTCGCGGCGGGCTGCGCGGGCACCGCCGATCCGAACGGACCGATCGTGGTCGGCTCGGTCAACGCGCTGAGCGGTCCCGCCACCTTCCCGGAATCCTCCCAGGCCGCCAAGGCCGTCTTCGACGCGGCGAACGCGGCGGGCGGCGTGCACGGGCGCAAGATCGAATACCACGCCATCGACGACAAGGGCGACCCCGCCGCCGCGGCGGCCGCGGCCCGCGAAATCGTGGGCGGCGACCAGGCGGTGGCGCTGGTCGGTTCGTCGAGCCTCATCGAATGCCAGATCAACGCCAAGTACTACCAGCAGGAAAGAGTCCTCTCCATCTCCGGCATCGGCGTCGACCCGTCGTGCTTCACCAGCCCGAACATCGGGCCGGCCAACGTCGGGCCGTTCCACGACATGACGCTGACCCTGCTGTACGGCTCCGAAGTGCTGCACCTGGAAGACATGTGCGCACTGCTGGAAATCGCCGGGAACACGTTGCCATACTACCGCGCGGCCATTGACGAATGGTCGAAAATCACCGGCAAGAAACTGAAGTACGTCGACGCGACCGTGCCGTACAACGGTTCCGACTACACGCCTTACATCGTGAAGGCGCGTGCCGCCGGGTGCAAAGCGGTGACGGTGAACCCGGTGGAGCCCGACTCGATCGGCCAGCTGAAAGCCGCGCAGGCACAAGGTTGGAAAGACGTGACCTGGCTGCTGCTCACGAGTGTCTACAGTGAACAGTACGCGAAAGCGGTTTCCGACGCGGGCAAGGGCGTCTACGTGCCCGCCGAGTTCTACCCGTTCACCGATCCGTCGAGCCCGCGCACCAAGGAGTGGCGGGATCTCATGACTCGCAACAACATTCCGCTGACCTCGTTCAGCCAGGGCGGCTATCTCGCGGCGAAGTACTTCCTGAAGGTGCTGGAAGGCATGCCGGGCGACATCACGCGGGAATCGGTGACGAAGGCGCTGCGCGAAATGAAGCCGATCTCCGATCCGATGGTCGGCACGCCGTACGTGTTCGGCCCCGGACAGACGCACCACGACAACATCGCGGGCTGGCCGGTGAAGCTCGCGACGGGCACGAACCGGTGGGAGATCGCCGGTACCGACTGGCTGCGGATTCCGCGGCGCTGACCCGATCCGCTCTGGAAAGAGGAGACTGCAATGGTGCAGGGAGCGCTGGCCGGGCTCGCCGCCGGCGGGCTTTACGCGGTGCTGGCGGTGTGCCTGACGCTGATGTCGCGGCTGGTCCGGGTCGTCAACTTCGCGCAGGCGGCGACCGGCATGTTCGGCAGTTACGTCGGGGTGGCGCTGTCCGTCCACGGCGGACTGCCGGAGTGGCTGGCGGTGGTGCTCGGCGTGCTGCTGGGCGGAGTGCTGAGCGTGCTGATCGGCTGGGTCGTCTCGACGTGGCTCGCCGAAGCAGGCACCGGCACCCGCTCGGCGGTCACTGTCGCGGTGCTGCTGCTGTTGATCTCGTTGTCGTTCATCCTGTTCGGCAACAAACCGCAGCCGTTCCAGGCGTTGCTGGCCGGCCCGGCGTTCACCGTCGGCGGGGTGGTGATCAGCCAGGTGACGGTCGTGACCGTCGTGCTGGCGGTGGTGATCGCCTTCGCCGCGCGGCTGATCCTGACAAAGACGCCCGTTGGTATCTCACTGCGTGCTTTGTCGGAACGCCCGACGACAGCTGAGCTGTTAGGTATCCCCGCGAAACGTCTCAGTGCCGCCGTGTGGGGCGCCACCGGGCTGATCAGCACGGTCATCATCGTGATCGTCGCGCCGTCCCAATCGAACGATGCCACCTCGCTGTCCATGCTGGTCGTGCCCGCGGCCGCGGCGGCCCTGCTCGGCGGGTTCCGCAGGCTGGACCTCGCCGTCGTCGGCGGACTCGTTCTCGGCATGCTGCAGGGCGCGCTCGCGCAGGTCGACCAGCTTTCGGTAGTGCGGAATTTCGTCCCGTTCCTGGCCATCGTCGGCCTGCTCGTGTGGTCTCAGCGCAAGGAGGTGTGGGATGCAGCTCGCTGACCGGGGCGCAGTGTCCCGCTTCGGAACCCCACTGGTCGTCGCGGTGGTCGCGGTGCTGGTCGGAATCGGCCTGACCGTCGGTCTCAACGGCTACTTCGCCTACCTCGGCGTCAGCGTCGTCGTAGCCGCGATCGCCTTGCTCGGCTTAGGTGTCGTCACCGGCAGCGCCGGAATGATTTCCTTGTGCCAGCTGACCTTCGGCGCGATCGGCGCGTGGGTCGTCTCCGCGTTGAACAAAGCCGGTGCCCCCGGCGGCTTCTTCTTCTGGCTGCTGCTGGGCGGTCTCGCCGCCGGTGTCGTCGGTGTCCTCATCGGACTCCCGGCGCTGCGCCTGCGCGGGATCAACCTGGCGGTGGTGACGCTCGGCCTGGCCGCGGCCGCCGACGTCACCCTGGTGGAAATCCAGTTCCCCGGCACCACGGACGGCGTCTCGGTGGACCGTCCGTCCTTTGTGGCCGACGACAACGCGTACTTCCTCATGTGCATCATCGTCCTGATCGTCTGCGCCTTGCTCGTGCACTTCCTCCGGCGCGGTCCGTGGGGCAGCAGCTGGGCCGCGGTGGCGTTCTCCGAGCGCGGTACCGCGGCGGCAGGCGCCAGCGTTCGTACGGCCAAGCTGTCGGCCTTCGCGGTCAGCGCCACTCTGGGCGGTATCAGCGGCGGCCTGCTGACCGCACAGGTCGGGTTCGCGTTCCCGACCAGCTTCGCCCCGCTGCAATCGCTGGCGTTGTACGTGCTGGCAATCATGTCCGGTGCGCACCTGATTGATATGGCAGTGTTCGGTGCTGTCCTCTGGGTTGCCGTACCAGAGCTGTTGAAGCGGTGGGGAGTCCCGCAAGACTGGGGTTACGTGATCTTTGGTCTCCTGGGCATCCAGGCACTGGCCGGACGCGGCAACCTCGGCACCGCGATCCGCGAGCTGTGGCGGCGTCGATCGAGGGCCAGCGCTGGGGTTCAGATCACTGCGCTGGGCGAAGAACCTCCGCGGCTGCCGCCCGGCGAGCCGGTACTGGTGGTCCGGGGCCTGAGTGTCACCTTCGGACAAGTGAAGGCACTGTCCGGAGTGGACTTGGCCGTACCGAAGGGCGGAGTCCTAGGCGTCATCGGCCCGAACGGCGCGGGAAAGTCCACTTTGGTCGACGCCATCAGCGGCTTCCTACCGCAAGCGGAAGGAACCGTCGAACTGGCCGACCGTCCGCTCACCGGCAATCCGACGCAACGAGCCCGCTCCGGCCTGCGCCGAACCTTCCAGCAAGACCGAGTCCCCGCGGGCCTGACCATCGAGGCTTACGTCCGGTTCGTCGCCCGCCGACGCCCGGATGCCGCCGAAGTCGCTGCCGCGCTGGAGTTCTTCGGCTGCCCGCCGGCCGCGACGCCGCTGGACCGCGTCGACGTGGGCGCGCGCCGGCTGGTCGAAGTCGTCGGCCACCTCATGGCCAAGCCCCAGGTGCTGCTCCTCGACGAACCGGCGGCGGGTCTCCCGCACGAGGAACACGTCGCGTTCGGCGAACGCCTGCGGCAGGTCCCGGCCCGGTTCGGCGTCTCGGTGCTGATCATCGAACACGACCTGGACCTGGTCCGGTCGGTCTGCGACACGCTGACCGTGCTCGACTTCGGCGAGGTGCTGGCGAGCGGCCCGCAGGCAGAAGTGCTGGCGGATCCGGCGGTTCTGAAAGCCTACCTTGGCGAAACGGAGATGCTGTGAGCACGCTGCGAATCGAGAACCTGACCGTCGCGCGCGGTGCGGGCCCAGTCATCGCCGACGTCGGAATGACACTGGAACCGGGCAAGATCACCGCGTTGGTCGGCCCCAACGGAGCGGGCAAGACCAGTCTGCTGGAAGCCCTGTCCGGCGTGATCCCGGCGGCATCCGGAGCGATCCACATTGGACATACCGATGTCACGAAACATTCGCGGGTAGCCAGAGCGCGGCTCGGACTGGCGCACGTGGAACAGGGACGGGCGGTGTTCGCCAGCCTGACCGTCCTGGAAAACCTGCGCCTGACCGCCAAAACCCCGGCCGGCGTGGAAGAAGTCCTCGCCCTGTTCCCGGAACTGGAGAAACGCAAGAACTCGCCCGCCGCACTGCTGTCCGGCGGCGAGCAGCAGATGGTGGTGCTGGGCCGGGCCTTCGCCGCGAAACCGAAGTTCCTGCTCATCGACGAGATGTCGCTCGGCCTGGCCCCGGCCGTCTTCACCCGGCTTCTCCCGGCGGTCACCGAATTCGCCAACGCGGGCGCGGCGATCCTCCTGGTGGAACAGTTCACCCACCTGGCGCTGAAAGTCGCGCAGGAAGCCGTGGTCGTTTCGTCCGGCAGGGTCACCTACGCCGGGGAGTCGCAGCCCCTGCTGGACCAGCCGGACACGCTGCACCAGGCGTATCTGGGCACCAACTGACCCGGGGCGTGGGCGTTCCGCGGTGGGACGCCCACGCCCCGGCCGGTCAGCCTTCCCGGATGGTCATCTTGGCGATCCGGTCGCCCTCGACGGCGAAGACGAACTTCGACCGTCCGTTGGCGTGATTGCTGCGCCAATCCCCGACAACGGTGACGGTGCCGCCGGAGACCGTGACCTCCTCCGGGGTCAGGACGCCGCGCGAGCCGATGAACTCGACGTCGCTCCACCCCTTGATCTCGGCGCGCCCGGCGAACGACCGGCCCCAGTCGTCCACGACGCCCTTTTCGGTGAACGCGTCCAGGAACGCGGCGTCGTCGTGCCGGTTCACCGCGTCGACGAACGACGCCACCGGTTCCGGAATCTCCACTTCGGACATGGCGTTTCCCTTGCTGTCGTTGCTCAGCGGGTGGTGTAGCCGCCGTTGGCGAAGATAGTCTGCCCGGTGATCCACCAGCCGGACGTCGCGAGGAACGACACGATCGGGGCGATGTCCTCGATCTTCGTCAACTGCCCGCCCATCGCCTGCGACTTGTGGAATTCCACCCGTTCCGGGGTTTCCTGGCCGTAGAAGAACGGCGTGTCCATCGGGCCGGGCCCGACCGCGGTGACCGAGATCCCGCGCGGGGCGAATTCCTTGGCCGCGGCGCGGGTGAAGTGCTCGACCGGGCTCTTGCCGCCCGCGTAGGTCGAGTACCCGTCGGTGAACGCCGCGAGCAGGCTGGTCACGATCGTGATGATCTTGCCGCCGTCGGCGACGTTCTTGCCCGCTTCCTTGATGAAGAAGTAGGCCGCCTTCGAGTTGATGTCGAACATAGAGTCGTACTCGTCCTCGGTGGTCTCGGTGATCGGCTTGCGCAGCACCTTGCCCACCGTGTTGACCGCGACGTCGATCTTCCCGAGCGCGGCCTCCGCGTCGGCGAACAGCTTCTCCACGTTCGCCGGGACGGTGAGGTCGCCGGTGAGCACGACGCCCTTGCCGCCCGCCGCCTCGACCGCGGCGAGCGTCTCCTCCGCCTGCGGCCGGGTCGACTCGGAGTTGTAGTGGATCGCCACGTTCGCGCCGGCCTCGGCGGCCTGCCTGCTGATGAGCCCGCCCAGGTTCTTCGCCCCGGCGGCGACCAGGACGTTCTTGCCCTTGAGGGTGTGGTCGGTCATGAGGACCCCTCCATCTCTTTATCGCTGATATGTATCACTGTAGCAGTGCAATAGCGGCTACCATAGCGGTGTGACACAGATTGCGAACGCGGATACACGGACCCGGCTCCTGGACGCCGCCGCCGAACAGGTCGCCGCGACGCCGGGCGAGGACATCTCGCTGCGCGCGATCTGTGCCCAAGCCGGGGTGAAAATGCCGACGCTGTACCACTTCTTCGGCAGCAAACAGGGCCTGCTGGACGCGGTCGTCGAGCGCGGCTTCGACCTGTACCTCGCGGAGAAGGGCGCGCACGAGCCGTCCGGCGACCCGATCCAGGACCTGCGCGACGGCTGGGACGCCCACGTCGCGTTCGGAATCGCGAACCCCGGCTTCTACACGCTCATGTACGGCCAGGTGCACCCCGGCCACGCCCCCGAGGCGCAAGAACGCCCCAGCGCGATGCTGCGCGCGCTGACCAAGGCGGCGGCCGACCAGGGCCGCCTGACGGTCCCGCCGGACCAGGCAGCCGCGCACATCCTGGTGGCGAACATCGGCGTCACGCTGCGGCAGATCATCCTCGCCGAGGAAGACCGCCCGCTGTCCGTGGCGGTGCGGGAAGGCGCGATCGCCGCGATCACCGGCACCTCGGCGACCGGGGACCGGTCCGCCGAAATCCACCGCGTGCTGGAGCATGCCGCGGCGAACCCGGAGATTCTGGGCGCGACGGAAACCCAGCTGCTCACGAAATGGCTGCGGACCCTGGCGGAATCAAGCTGACGCGACGATCGATCCGGCTGGGAAACGGATCGCCCTCGGGCGAGTCCGCGGCGAAGACCGGCGTCGTCCCCGCCATGCTGAGGTATCCGTTGCGGCTCCGCGAGGAACTCCGTCGCCCAGCCCCGGTCGCGCCACGAACGCATCGTCAGGTCGAGGTACCGATCGGACGTCTCGGCGGTGGCTCCGAGCACCCAGCAGTCGACGTCGAAGAACCGCGATGTCGAAGAACCGCCGGATTTCGTGCCCCAGCAATCGCGCGCGGACCGCGGCTTGCGTTGTCCTTGTCACGTCGCCTGATCGGGACGGCTGGCAGCTTCGCGGAGGACTTCGGCGGCGGCGTTGCGCACATCGTCCAGAACGCCGGTGAACCACTGTTTCGTGTCGGCGTCCTTGAACTCGCCGCCCACCACCCCGGTGAGCACGGTCGCGGCCCGGGCCATCGCGGCGGCGAGCGTGCCAGCGGCGTCGGCCACCTTCTCGACCCAGTCGTCGCCGTAACCGTCGGAGACGATCGCCACCGGCACCTGGTCGACGTTGTAGAAGGTCTGGCTGGCGTCGCGCGCCGCGGCCAGAAGCGCGAACACCCGGTCGGCGAGCGCCTCGCGGGCGCGCGCGACCGGGTGTCGCGGATAGGTCATGGCCTCCCGGCCGAGCAGGACTTCGACTTCCCGGGCGATCTCGACGGCCTTGTCCGCGAACCGCTGGTTGGCCGTCGCGGTCTTCTCCGCCCAGTCCCCCTCGAACGTCATCCGGCCATTATCGGGCTACATCCCGGCGCGCTCAAAGGCCAAGGTGGGCAAGTCGACCGCGTGCGCCCCGCCGTCCGCGACCAGCACGGCCCCGGTGATGTACGAGGACTCCGACGAGCCCAGGAACCGCACGATGGAAGCGATTTCCTCCGGTTCGGCCGGACGCCGCAGCGGCACCTCGGCGGTCACCCGCCGGTACCCCTCGTCGTGCCCGCCGTCGAACCCGGCCGCCTCGGCGAACTGTTCCATCTCCCCGTCCGCCATCGGCGTCCGCACCCAGCCCGGGCACACCGCGTTGGCCCGCACCCCGCGCGGCCCGTAATCCCGAGCGATAGACCGGGTCAGCCCGATCAGCGCGTGCTTCGCCACCGTGTACCCGGCGACATTGGGCCCGGCGAACAACCCGGCCAGCGAAGAAACGATGACGACCTGGCCGCCGCTCTTCACGAGAGAGGGCAACGCAGCGCGGCAGAACACGAACGCACTGGACAAATTGGACCGAAGCGCGATCTCCCATTCCTCGTCGCCGGTGTCCACCACCGAAGACAGCCCGTGCCCGCCGGCATTGGCCACGATCACGTCCAGCCGCCCGAACTTTTCGACGATTTCCGCGATCGCCGCCTCCGCGTCCTCCCGGACGCTGGCGTCGCCGGCGATCACGTGCGCGCCAGTCTCCGCAGCGACCTTCTCCAGCGGCTCGCGCCGCCGGCCCAGAACCACGACCTGTGTGCCTTCGCCGGCGTACCGCCGAGCAACCGCAGCCCCAATGCCCGTCCCTCCGCCGGTAATCGCCACGACCCGCGTGTCTGCCATCGTCATTTCTCCCTTTCAAGCAGGAAACCCAGACCGAGCCGAATAGCCGAAGTCGGCGAGCAAGGCCTGTCCGTTCACCGTCCGCGCCAGCGCGGAAGCCAGATACACCACCTGCTGGGCGACCTCCCCGGCCGCCTGGACCGGGAACCCCGGTTCGTCCAGCAGGTCCCCCAAATCCCCTCGCGCCATCGGCGTGTCCACCACCGACGGGCACACGCAGTTGACCCGGACGCCGCCGAACTCGACCGACAACGCCCGCGTCAACGACACCACCGCGCCCTTCGACGCGCAGTAGGGCACCATCCCCGGCGCGCACACGAAGGCCGAATCGCTGGCCAGGAAGACGATCGAGCTCCCGTCCGCCAGCCACGGCCGAGCGTGTTTCGCGACCAGGAACTGGCCCAGCACGTTCACCGCCATCACCGAGGTGAAGTCCGCCGCGCTGGTCTCGGAGAGCGGCCGTCCGACCGGTCCTGATATCCCAGCGCAGCCGACTACCACGTCAATCCCGCCGAACGACTCCGCCACGAGCCGCACGCCCGCGGCGACCTGGTCCTCGTCGGTGATGTCCGCCCGCGCCGCGACGACGTCCCCCGGCAGCGACGGCGGCCGGACCCGGTCGAGGATCCCGACCCGCGCGCCCTCGTCCAGGAACGCCCGCGCGCAGGCCAGCCCGATCCCGGACGCAGCCCCGGTGATCAGCACAGCCTTGCCGTCGAGGTCGAGTCGCATCCGGCAATCCTGCAGCAACGGCGCCCGCGGGGATTGGCAACGAGTGCATCCTTGTTGTCAGCGACCGCACGACCCCGGGTCCCGGCTACCGCTGTCCCCGGGGCACCGCGAACACTGCGGCGAGGAGCGCGAAGGGACACCATGAGCAACGCACACCCGCACCCCCTTGACCCGCTGACCGCCGACGAGCTCGCCGCAGGCCGGGCCGTGCTGGAGGCACAGGGGCTGATCACCGAGACGACGCGGTTTCCGCAGGTCCTCCCGGTGGAGCCGGACAAGGCCGCCGTGCTGGCCGGCGCCCCGGCCGACCGCCGGATCCAGTTCACCCTGCTCGACACCGCGACCGGCGAATCGGCCGACGCGGTCGTGTCGGTGACCGCCGGGGCGCTGGTCAGCCACGAGAAGTGCGGCGAGGGCCAGCCCCCGTATCTCTTCGACGAGTATGACCTGGCCGAGGCCGTCACGAAGGCCTCGCCGGAATGGCGGGCGGCCATGGAGCGCCGCGGCCTCGGCGACCGCATCGAGCACGCGTTCTGCGCGCCGCTCGCCCCCGGCTATTTCGGCCGCGAGGACGAGACCGGCCGGGTCATCCGTTCGCTCACCTTCCTGCGCGAGGACGACACCGACAGCCCGTGGGCGCATCCGGTCGAGGGCCTGGTCGCGCACCTCAACCTGACCGAACAGCGCGTCCTGCGGGTCGAGGACGAGGGCGACACCCCGGTCCCGGAGGACTCCGGCCGGTACGGGCACCACCCCGCGCGCACGACGCTCAAGCCGATCGAGATCACCCAGCCGGAAGGCCCGAGCTTCCAGGTCGACGGCTCGCTCGTGACGTGGGAGGGCTGGCAGCTGCGCGTCGGGTTCAACGCTCGCGAGGGATTGACCCTGCACCAGCTGACCTTCCAGGACCGCTCGGTGCTGTACCGCGCGTCGGTGCCTGAGATGGTTGTTCCCTACGGTGATACGTCAATCGGCCGGTTCTGGATCAGCTACTTCGACGCCGGCGAATACCTGCTCGGCAAGAACGGCAACAGCCTGCGCCTTGGCTGCGACTGCCTCGGCGTGATCCACTACTTCGACGCCTTCCTCGCCGACGACCACGGCCAGCCGGTGCGCGTGCCGAACGCGATCTGCATGCACGAGGAGGACTACGGGATCCTCTGGAAGCACACAGATCTGGACGGCAAGGCCGAGGTCCGCCGTTCGCGCCGGCTGGTGATCTCGTCGATCTCCACCATCGGCAACTACGACTACGGGTTCTTCTGGTATCTCTACCTCGACGGCACCATCGAATGCGAAGCCAAGGCGACCGGGATCGTCTTCTCCGGCGCCGGCGAGCCGGGGTCCGCGAGTCCGCACGCGTCCGAAATCGCGCCCGGCCTGTTCGCGCCGGTGCACCAGCACCTATTCTGCGCGCGGCTCGACTTCGCCGTCGACGGTCAGCGCAACTCTGTGTACGAAGTGGACGCTGTCGGCATTCCGGTCGGCGAAAAGAACCCGTATGGCAACGCCTTCACCTGGAAAGCCACGGAACTGCGCACCGAACAGGAAGCGAAGCGGCACGCGAACCCCGCGACCGCGCGAGTGTGGGAGGTCCGTAGCACCGAGCACACCAACCGGCTCGGCGCGCCGACCGCGTACCAGCTCGTGCCGCGGCCGTCGGCAACCCTGATGGCACAACCGGAATCGACGGTGTACCAGCGCGCGACGTTCGCCACGAACCACCTGTGGGTCACGCCCTACGCGCCCGACGAGCGCTTCCCGGCGGGCGACCGCCCCAACGCGCACCCGGGCGGAGCCGGTCTGCCCGCGTGGACGGCGGCCGACCGCTCCGTCAGCGACACCGACGTCGTGCTGTGGCACGTCTTCGGCCCCACGCACATCCCGCGTCCGGAGGACTGGCCGGTCATGCCGGTCGACTACTCCGGATTCATGGTGCGCCCCTACGGGTTCTGCGACCGGAACCCGGCACTCGACCTGCCCTCGGCCGCCCACGGCCACTGCGAACACTGAGGAAGGCTCCATGCCCGCGACCAATCTGTCCGACACCTCCACCTGGCTCCCGCTCGACGGGCTCGCCCCCGGCTTCGACGCCAACAAAGCGGCCACTGTGGACGATCTCGACAACCAGTCGTTCACTTTGGACTGTGCCGACGGCGGCACGTTCTCGATCAGCTTCACCGGCGACCGTGCGTCGTGGAACGAGGACGGCGCCACCGGCGAGACCGCTTCCGAGACGTTCCTCGTCGACGCCGGACTGTTCTACGTGCAGTTCCACCCCGGCGCGGAAACCTCGTACAGCCTGCTGCTGGACGTGCGCCAGGGCCGCGCGCTCGTCGTCACGAGCACGATCGGCGACGGACTTCCCCGCGTGACGCAAAGGTTCCGTCCTGCGACCATCCAGGGCCGCGAGGCGCACGGCGAGGAAATCGCGCCCAGCACCGCGCTGATCGGCCGCCGCGTGCAGTGGGTCTACAGCGAAGAGCACGCGTACGAGCACGTTTACCTCACCCCGCACTGGTACACCTGGCAGTGCCTTTCCGGCCCGGAGCGCGGTCTCGCCGACACCGACGAGAATTCCGTCTACCAGATCCGGCCCGGGATCTACGTGTTCACCTGGCGCGAGAAGGTCATCCCGTGCGCGTCGGTGACCGTGGCCGACCACCGGAACGTGCGGGAACTGCGGTCGCACGGTTCGCTGTTCGGACTGGGCGAGGACGGCAAGTCGCCGACGCACTTCACCTTCGGCGCGTACGGCCGGCTGCTCAGCAACACTGTTTATTCGCCGGACTACGACCCCGCTGGACAGTGACCCGTGGCGCCTGAACTGCTCCTCACCAACGCCACTGTGTACACAGTGGACGAAGATCGGCCGTGGGCGGCCTCGCTCGCGGTGGAGAACGGCCGGGTGAGCACCGCCGAGGCCGGTCCGGACACCGAGGTCGTCGATCTCGGCGGCGCGTTCGTGCTGCCAGGTTTCGTGGACGTGCACAGCCACCACGCCCTCGCCGGCCGGGAAGTGTTCG
Organism: Amycolatopsis sp. Poz14; assembly: GCF_006704225.1. NCBI lineage: Bacteria > Bacillati > Actinomycetota > Actinomycetes > Pseudonocardiales > Pseudonocardiaceae > Amycolatopsis > Amycolatopsis sp. Poz14. Next base: position 2,993,963 of record NZ_JACLHD010000001.1, on the reverse strand, counting down.
AGCTGCGCCTGGAAAGCGGCGCGGGCCTGGACGAAATCCTCGCCGCAGTCAGGGAATGGTCGGCCGGGCTCGGTCCGGACGAATGGGTCGTCGGCGGCGCCTGGCCGTCCACTTTGGCCCCCGAACTCGGCCACGAGTCCGTGCGGCGGGCACTGGACGAGGCGGCGGGCGGCCGTCCGGTGGTGCTGATCGAGGACAGCAGGCACAACCGGTGGGCGAGCAGCCGGGCGCTCGAACTGGCCGGGATCACCGCGGCCACACCTGACCCGACCGGCGGGACGATCCACCGCGACCTCGACAGCGGCGCGCCGACCGGTCTGCTGATCGAGACCGCGGGCTTGGCGGTGGAGCGGGCGATGCGGGACACGCGCACGCTCACCGCCGAACAACACGCCGAAGCGTCGCGACGGGCGATCGCGATCCTGCACTCTTACGGCATCACCGCGTTCCAGGACGCCGGGGCCACCCTCGACATCCTCGCCGCGCTGAAGACGCTGGACGACGCGGGCGAACTGGCCGCGTGGGTGGTGTCGTCGATGCTGGTCAACGACCCGATCTTCGGCGCGGACCCGATCGGCGAACCACTGCTCGACCGGGCCGCGGCGTACCGCAGCGAGCACCACCGGCCGGACTTCGTGAAGATCTTCCTCGACGGCACCCCGCCCGCGCACACCGCGGCGTTCCTCGAGCCGTACCTGCACCACGAGTGCTTCTGCGGCGACACCACGATGCCGCCGGAGGAACTCGCGAAATGGCTGGATGTCGCCGTCTCGGCCGGGCTGTCGGCGAAGATCCACTGCGCCGGCGACGCTGCCGTCCGGGCCACTTTGGACGCTGCCGGAAACCTCCGCGCCCGCGGCGACTACACGACGAAAATCCAAGTGGCGCACGGACAATTCATCCACCCGGACGACCTGGAGCGGTTCGCGACGCTCAACGTGTCGGCGGACATCTCGCCGTTCCTCTGGGTGCCCGGCGTGATCCCGGACGCCATCGCCCAGGTGATCCCCGCCGAACGCGCGGCGCGCATGCAGCCGAACCGGACACTGCTGGACACCGGCGCACTCGTCGCCGGAGGTTCGGACTGGCCGGTGAGCGAATCCCCGAACGCCTGGGAAGGCATCGAGGGCCTGATCACGCGGCAGGACCCGTACGGCAAACACCCGGGGAGCCTGTGGCCGGAGCAGGCGATCACACTGGCCGAGGCGATCCAGGTGTTCACGCTGAACTCAGCCCGCGCGTGCGGACTGGACGACGTGACGGGGTCGCTGACGCCGGGGAAGTCGGCGGATTTCGTGGTGCTGGACCAGGATCCGTTCAAGACCCCGGCAAACGAACTGGCCGGGATCACGGTGCGGGAGACGTGGTTCGGGGGGAAGCGGGTTTACGCGCGGGACTAGGGCTCGTGCGTGGTTGTCCCGGTCCTAACCGGGACAACCACGCACAAAGTCCTCCACCGTCTCGCCGCTCTCCCCTTGCACCAGCAGTACCAGGCGCGCGGGTACGCCTGCCGCGGCGTAGGCGGCCAGCCGGTGGTGTCCGTCAAGGACGACGCCCAGCACGAACCGTTCCGGCCACTCGGCGCTGATGTACCTGTCCTCCGCCCAGACCAGCAGCAACGCCGCCGGACGCTCGCCGCGGGCGATGGCTTCGGCGTACCGGCCGACTGTCACCGGGTCCAGCGCGTCCAGCGGTTGCGACGGAACCACGCTGCCGTACGCCGGCATCTCGCCGGGAATCGCCCGCGGGACTTGGAAATGCTCGATGCCCGGCCAGTCGGGGTCCCCCTCCCACGCACTGCGCGTCTCGGTTCTGCGCAGCCACCACCACGACTGCTCCGCCGTCCGCACTCGTTCCAGCGGCAGATCGGCCAAGAGCATCCGGTAGTGCCCAGTCTCCAGCTCCTGCAGCAGCGGTTCCAGCGCGCGCACGGTCGCGGTGGTGAGTTCCCGCAGCCCAGCGAGGACTTCCCGTACCTGGTCGGCGCCGGCCAGCGCTTCGGCGGGACCGAAGCCGAGCAGGTGCAGCGTGGTTTCGCAGGTCTCGCACCCGGAGCCGACGCCAAAACGCGCCCGATCCCCGATGTACAGCGTCTGATCGCAGCGCGGCCACGTCGGTCCCGGCGACGGCGCGTCGAACTGACGCGCACCCGGGCCCGGCCTTCGTCGACGGAAAACCGCAGTGCGGAAGGAGAATCGGGGACCACGTCTCGCACCTGGGGGACTGGCCCGGCGGTGCGGTCGAGCGCGGCCCAAACCCGGCGGATATCGTCGGGCGCGGGCAGCAACGGAGACCGTCCGGTGAGCCGGACCAGCGCCCGGTGGACGTCCCAGGCAGGCTGCTCCGGGCCGTTCGCCAGCCAGTCGAGCAGCACCGGGACGGCGGCCGGGTCGCCCATTTCCTCCAGCGCGACCGCCAAGAAGGTGTGCATGAGCCCGGCGGACGCGAAAAGCCGCCGGGCGATCGGCACCGTCCATTCGCGCGCACCGATCCGGGCAAGTGCGAGCGCCGCCCGGCCGCACAGATCGTCGTCCTTCAGCAGCGTACCGAGCGCTTTCGCCCGCCGCCGGGCGCCGGACAACCCCGCCGCGTCGATGACCGGCGGCTGATATCCCAGTTCCTTGATCAGCTGATCCAGCACGGGTTCGGGCACCGGCAGGCCTCGCCGCACCACCTCCTCGAGCAGCCTGGCCGTGCGGAGCCGGGTCAGCAGATCGAGCAAGACCGGATCGCTGTCCGTCCCGAGCAGGTACAGCAGGTAATGGAGGTGCCGCCGCTGGTCGTCGTTCGCCGCCGGGTACAGCTCGCCCGCGCGCACAGCCAACGCGGCCCGTTCCGAAGACGGGCCGGCAGCCAAAACGTCGAGCTTCGAATAGTCGGCGGCGAGAAGATCATCCACCCGACAAGCCTACTGACGCCCGCGCGCGATTTACGCCAGCAGAAACTCCGCCACCCGCTCCCCCATCAGCACCGCAGGCGCGTTCGTGTTCCCGCTGATCACCCGCGGCAGCACCGAAGCGTCCGCGACCCTCAGTCCGGACACTCCGCGCACCGCCAGCGCCGGATCAGTCACCGCCAGCTCGTCGGTTCCCATCCGGCACGTGCCCACCTGGTGGTGATACGTGATCGCCGTTCGCCGGACGTACTCCCGGATATCCGCCGGTCCCGGGTACAGCTCCCGCGCGCCCCATTCCTCGGCCAGTGCCGGGGCGCCTCCGATCAACCGGCACTGTTCCACCGACGCGACCAGGCTTTCGAAGTCCGCCGGGTGTGCCAGCGCGGCCAGGTCGATCAGCGGCATCTCGGCCGGATCCGTGCTGCGCAGCCGCAGCGTTCCCCGGCTTTGCGGCGTGATCATGCCCGCCATCAGCGAGAACCCGGTCGCCGGTCCGGTCATCCACGGTTCGTACATCGGCACGCTGAAGTGGATCGGCTGCGTGTCCGGCACCGCCAGGCCCGGGCGGCTGCGCCAGAACAGATGCGTCTGCGTCACCGAAAGCCCGGTCTGCGGCGGCGCGACCGCGCGCCGGTCGGTGGCGAAGATGACCGGCGACAGCAGGTGGTCGTGCAGGTTTTCGCCGACCCCTGGCAGATCCGCGACGACGTCCAAGCCCAGCGCGGCGACGTCGTCAGCCGGGCCGATTCCGCTGCGCAGCAGGATCGCCGGGGACGCGAGGGCGCCGGCGGCGAGCACGACCTGGTCGGCGAACAGCGACTCCAGTTTGCCATCGACCTCCGCCAGCACGCCGATGCAGCGATCGCCCTCGAAAAGCACGCGATGCACCAGCGCGCCAGTGTGGACGGTCATCTGGCTGGCGACCGGTTCGGCGTAGCAGAGCCAGGTGTTGCGCCGCCGTCCGCCGGACATGGTGACTTGCTGCACGGAGACGCCGTCGAGGGTGCCGCCGTTGTAATTGTCGTTGAACGGCAGGCCGATCTCCTGCGCCGCGTCCACAATGGACTGCTGAATCGGCTGCAGCGGATCATGCTGTTCGAGGTCGAGCAGGTCACGTTCGATCCGCTCGTACACCGGGCGCACGTCGTCCCAGGTCCAGCCGGGCAGCGCCCAGCCGTCGTAGTCCGCCGCCGCGCCGCGGACCCAGATCATCGCGTTCAGCGAATGCGAGCCGCCGAGCACCTTGCCGCGCGGCAGGTGCAACCTGCGGTTCCCGGCGTGCGGCTGCGGCACCGTGTAGTAGTCCCAGTCCTCGGCGGCGTGCCACAGTTCCGCCGCGCGCGACGGGTCGTGGATCGCCGCGTTCGTGTCCGGTCCGCCCGCCTCCAGCAGCGTCACCTTCGCGCCCGCATCGACCAGCCGCCGGCACACCACCGAGCCCGCCGAACCCGCACCCACCACGATCACGTCCATGTCCTGATCCTGGCCGGTCCCCCGGCCGCGCCCGGAATTGTCTTCACTCGCCGACAACGGGCGTGCCCTCGCGGACAAGACCGCCCGCCCGCCGCGCGCCGATACTCGGGAGCGACCAGAAGACCGGGACTAGGGAGCACCATGGCGACACGCCTGTTCATCGACGGTCAGTGGACCGAGGCCGGCGGGGAGCCCATCCCGACCCGCGATCCGGCCACCGGCACGGTTCTCGAAGACGTCGGGACGGCGACGCGGGCCGACGTCGACGCCGCGGTCGCCGCCGCGCGCCGCGCGCTGACCTCGCCGGAGTGGGCCGGGCTGGCGCCGGTGCAGCGCGCGAAACTGCTGTTCCGCCTCGCCGACCTCGTCGACGAGCACCACGAGGAACTCGCCGCGCTGGAAACCCGCGACCAGGGCCAGCCGATCGGCATCTCGCGCCAGGTGAGCGTCACCGGCGCGGCCGAGCACCTGCGGTACTTCGCCGGCTGGGTGACGAAAATCCAGGGCACCACGAACCCGGTTTCGTTCCCGGACACCCTGCACTACACGCGCCGCGAGCCGGTCGGCGTGAACGCGCTGATCACGCCGTGGAACTTCCCGCTGATGATCCTCGTGTGGAAGCTCGCGCCCGCGCTCGCCACCGGCAACACCGTGGTGATCAAGCCGAGCGAGGTCACGCCGCTCACCAGCATCCGGCTGGTACAGCTGGCCGAGCAGGCTGGTATCCCAGCGGGCGTCGTCAACCTGGTCACCGGCGACGGCCCGGTGGGCGCGCTGCTGAGTTCACACCACGACGTCGACCACGTTTCCTACACCGGTTCCACCGCGGTCGGGAAGCTGATCACCGCGGCGAGCGCGGAGTCCAACCTCAAGCGGCTCACCCTCGAACTCGGCGGCAAGGCCCCGAGCATCATCGCCGCCGACGCCGACCTGGACGCCGCCGTCGCGGGCAACCTCGCCGGCGCGACGCTGAACACCGGGCAGGTCTGCGCGGCGTACACGCGGTTCTACGTCGACCGCAAGCGCGAGCAGGAGTTCGTGGAGAAAATGGCCGCCGGGCTGGCGGGCCTGCAGGTCGGCCCCGGTTTGGAGGAGACGACCCAGGTCGGGCCGCTCGTGTCGGACAAGCACCGCAGGCACGTCGCGAACCTGGTGGCGACCGGCCGTTCCGAAGGCGCGGACCTGATCACCGGCGGCTCGGAAGTCGACCGCGACGGCTACTTCTACCAGCCGACGCTCTTCGCGGGCGTCACCGACACCATGACGATCATGCGCGAGGAGATCTTCGGCCCGGTGCTGGCGGTGACGCCGTACGACGACCCGGACGAACTGGTCGCGCGCGCGAACGACACGCAGTACGGCCTCGCCGCGACCGTGTGGACCCGCGACATCCGTACCGCGCAACGCTATGCGGACGGCATTCGCGCGGGCGCGGTGTTCGTGAACATGCCGCCGATCCCGGACATGGCCGCCCCGTGGGGTGGATACAAAGCGTCGGGCTGGGGCCGCGAGATGGGTCCGTGGGCGCTGGACGCGTACACCGAGACCAAGGCCGTTTGGCTGCACTACGGCTACTGAACGCTTTCGGGGCTCGGCGGTCCGCCTGGGACCGTCGAGCCTCGTTCAGCGGGCCAGTTCGGCCAGCGACAGCAGCAAATGCGCCGACTCCGGGTACCAGATGTCCGAATGCGCCCCGGCTGGATTCCACCACCGCCCGCGCCGGAACCGCCACCCCGACTCGACGTTGACGATCCGCCGGTCCAATTCGGACCGTGAATACTCCGCCGATACCTTGTGCAGCACCGTGTTCGCGACCTCGTCGGCCGGAGCTTCCACCCCGACGTTCCCGATCCCGCGCACGCCCTCTGCCAACCGGTGCCACAACCCGGTCGCCCGGTCAAACCGGGACCTGGTCAGCACGACCGGCCCGTTGATCGGCGCGGCACGCAGCACCGGAGCGAACCGGTTCGTGAAGATGTCCGGCCGCGCCGCCATCTGGAACACCAGCAGAGTGTCCACAGTGTACGGATAACGCGGGTCAGCCCGATCCCACCCGAGAACCGGCGGACCGTCGCCCGCCGCCGCCTGCACCGCTTCCACGACGAATCGGCCGCCGAAGGAATGGCCGACACAATGCAGGTACTGTCCGGTGACGGTCCGCAAACTCGGCGCGCTGCCCGGCAATTGACGTTCCGCGTTCAGATATCCGAGCAATTGGCCGAGCGCCTCCGCGGCCCGCCCGTCGGTGGTCATCGCATGCGCCCGGTCGCGGATCCGCCGGTACCCGGTCAGGAACGGGTTGCTCATCGACGGCCACCGCACCATGACGTAAAACCCTTGCCACACACCGAGTCCTTCGTAAGACCCAGCCGCGTGCCGTTCCTCCAGCAGCCCGAAGAACTGCCGCGCCCGCCGGTCCGCCGTCTCCCGGTTGTTCTGCCAGCCGTGCACGAACACGACGATGTCGGTCGCCGTCGCCGGAACCTCCAGCCACCGGGCCAGAAAACGCGGCACCGCCTCGGCGGGCACCGGCTCGCCGGTTTCCGGATCCACGAAATCGCCGTGCTCGTCGAGGTCAAGGATCACCGGTTCGGTCACGGTCGCCCTTCCTGCCACAGATGCACGTCGATCCCGCGGTACAGCGAAAACATCAGCCCGAGCGGATTGTGGTGTTCGTCGGCGAACGCGCGCGCCAGCGAGCGCACGATGTCCCCCAGTTTCGCGCCCGTATCGATGAATTCGGTGAACAACCGCCGCGAATACTCGCACGCGAACGCGGGCGGCAGGTCGATCTGCGGGCCGATCAGACAGCGTCCGCCGTTGCCCAGCAACGCTTTGCCGAAGGCCGAGTAGAACGCCGACGTCACCTGTCCGCCCTGGCACGCCCCGACGTACACGAACGGCTTCGTCGGCAGCGGCGCTTCCTCCAGCCACGCGGTCAGATCGGTGCCGTAGATCCGTTCGCCGTCGCCGAGTTTCAGATACGGCTGTTCGATCAGGCCGCCGGATCCGCTTACCTTGCCGTGGCAGCCGAAATACGTGACGTGGTCGGCGAAATCGCGGCTGCGGAAATGCACGGCAAGCGTTTTCTTGTCCGGTCGCAGCACGACTTCGGCCCGGCCGTGGAAGAAGTCGACCACCGGCGCGATGTAGGGCGTCTCCGGGAATTGCCGGTCCACGCCGTGGTCGACGTTGAGCCCCACGACCGGTTTGCCGCCGTCCACGGTGATCCGCGCGTCGAAGTCGTCGACCCGGGAGAAGGTGTGCTCCACGACGTGCCGGTAGCCCCAGAACCCGGCGAGCGACCAGTTCTCGTCGTCCGGGTACTCGTCCGGCCGCCGCGGCGAGGTGTACAGCATGCCCCACGGCACGATCAGGCTGTCCGATTCGATGCTGATCACGTTCTCGCCCTCCGCGAGCGCCAGTTCGAGCAGCGCCCGGATCCGCTGCAGCCCGCGATCCGGACCGGCGAACAGCAGCCGGTACATCAGATAGCCGGCGTCCGCGAGGGCGAAACCGGCGCGGCGCAACAGTTCCGGTCGCTGCGACAGGTCCCAGTCGTCGGCGAACGGGTGGCGGCGCGGCCCGCGCTCGGTCCGTTCGGCGACGTCCACGACGTGCCGCTGCCAGGTTTCGCGGAGGATGTCGATCCGGGAGTTCAGCTCGCCGAGGCTGTGCGCGATCCGGCCCTGGTACCCGCCGCCGCCGTCCTCCGGGAACGCGCTGCCCCACGCTTGCACGAGAAGCCCCGGCACCCCGGGGAACTCGAGGAACCGCAGGTTGACCGTCCGCGCCCGGTTGTACGGCGGCACCGCGACGCGGCTCAGCCCGGCGGTGTTGTCGACGGTCACCTCGGCGCTCAGCTGGCGGGTCATGACGGCACCTCCACCGGCAGCGCGGCCGCGATTTCCAGGAGCAGCTGGGCGTCGTGCTCACGGTAGATCCGGAACACCAGCCGCAGCGGCCCCGGCGCGACCGGGACGACGTCGAACTCCGCCGGCTCGCGCAGCCGGTCGCCGGTGATCCAGCCGACCCGCGACATCGGCTGGGCCGCCCCGGGCGCGGCGTCGAGCAGCACCCGGACGCGCACGACGCCGGCCGGCGCGCTCGCGGGTTCCTTGCGCCGCACCGAAACCGCGACCCGCACCGCCCGCCCGACGACCACCGGATCGTCAGACCGGCATTCGACGGTCGCCTCCAGCAGGCCCGGTCCCGGCGGCGGGCCGTCGTCCGGCGGTGTCGCGTCCGGCGGCCGTCTGCCCGCCCAGAGCACCCGCCGGGAGGAGAACGGCGGCAGCCCCGAAACCTCGCCCGGCACCGGATACCCGGTCCGGCCGGTGCGCCAGGTAGCGGGCCGCGAATCCGCCCGGCGGGAATCCACGCGCCGGGAATCCACCCGACGCGAGTCGACGCGCCGGGAATCGACCCGGCGCGAATCAATCCGGCGCGAGTCGACCCGCGCGCTGAGCACCGTGCCGTAAACCTGTGCTTGCGGCCCTTCGAGCTGGATGTCCTCAACGGGCTTCGCGGCATCAGCAGTGACCGGCGGCGGCAACGTCACCGAAATCCGCTCCGAAAGAAACTCTTCCCCAGCCAGCGGTCCGTGCAGGATGACCAGCCCGCTCTCCGCGTCGACGACGTCCACCAGCAACCGCAACCGGCCCAGCACCGCCTCGTTGCCCTGCGCGGTCGCCAACGCCACCGCCGAACCCAGCGCGTCCAGCGTGGCACTCAGGTTTCCGTTGCGGTACGCGGAAAGCGCGGCATCCACGGCAGCCCCCAGGCCCAGGTGCGGACCGACCGGTGCCTGGGCCAGATGCGCCGGATCATCGGTCAGCCGCACGGAAACGGTCTCCGCCTCCGACTGCACCGAGCCCTGCTGCGCCCACATCGCGACCAGCTGATGGTCCCGCTCGATCGCCAACCCCGACGGCACGAGCAAGCTCAGCGCGTACTCCCTGGTTTCCCCTGGCGTCCACTGCCCGAGATCGAGGCCTTCCTCGCTGATTCGCCGCTGCGGCAGGGGTTTATGCAACTCTCGCGGAGCCAGCTGGCTGACCCGGTACACCACGCACCCCGGCGATTCCCGCACGAACAGCCGCATCGGACCGCCGCCGGAGCCAGCCGTGACCGTCACCTTCACGGTCGTGCTGGAGGTGCGCGACGGCAGGTAACGGGGGTAGTGCACCACGACTTTCGGCTGTGCGGCCGAGACCGGTCGCGGCACCTCGAGGCCGCGCACCCGCCCCGCATGGTCCCGCAGCGCTGGCCACGCCCGGTTCGCCTGCTCCCAATAGACCTGCGCGAGGTCGTGCTTCACCTGGCGCAAGTCAGGAAACCGGGTGGCAGCTGCGGGATTCTCGGCGGCCAGCCGCAGCAGCGTTTCCCCGACCACCGCGGTGAGCCGGCTCTGCGCGTCCTCGTCCAGGTTCAGCTCGCCGAGTCGAACCCACGCGGCAGCGGCTTCGTCGAGGCTCGGCAGTTCCGTCTCACCTGGCACGAGCGCGGCGAGCGCCCGCACCGCGCCGATCCGAGCCGTCAAGCCCGACGCCGCGGGTACTTCGTCCAGAACCGCGGCGGCACCGACCCGATCACCCTGCCCGAGCCGGATCCGGGCAAGCCCGAACGCCGCCGCGACCATGGACCGGTCGCACACCCACACCGCTTCGTAGTAGCGCGCCGCGGCCGCCGCCAACCCTCGCAGTTCGGCGCAGAAACCCAGCGCCAGCAACGGTGCCAGCTCGCCCGGCACCAGCCGCGCGCACTCCCGGTACTGGTTCTCGGCGTCGTCCAGCGAGCCCGCGTCCAGCAGGATCGCAGCGCTGCGCCAGGCCGCCGAGACTTCCTCGGATGCGGTGAAGAGAGCCATGGGCAAGGCAGCCCGGACGTCGTCGTCCCGAAGGCGATCGTCGGCGCGCAACGGCGGTTCCGGCCCCCAGGCTTCCCACTCCGGAACCCCGAGCCCCGCCGCGGCGAGCTCGCGAGGTTCGGCGAACACCCGCGACACGACCGGACGCGGCACGCGCGTGCGCTGGCTGAGCAGCTGCCGCAGCACCCCGCGCAGTTGTTCGGCCATGTCGTAGGCGGTGACGAACCGGTCCTCGTAACGTGCGGTGGCCCGGTCGATCAGCACCTGAAGCATTTCCCGGCCAAGACCGCCGTACGACCCGGAACACTCCCGCAGCAGTTCCTCGAGGGTGCGGCCGACCGAGTAGAGATCCGACCGGACGCTGATGCCTTCCCGGTCCAGCTCGGACCGCGGCGGCTGGTAGCCCGGCGTGCCGACGATCGCGCTGTCCCGGTCGTCCTGCCGCCGCACAGAGCCGAGGTCGACGAGCGTGATCCGATCGCCGTCCTGCAACACGTTGTCCGGCTTCACATCGACGTACAGCAATCCCCGAGCGTGCAGGTACCCGACCGCCTCGAGCAGCTGCAGCCCGTACGCCGCGACGTGCTCCGGACGCAGCCGCTTCGCGCGCTGGAGGACCGACCGCAGCGAAATGCCGCGCACGTACTCCATCACCAGATACCCGCTGGGCCTGCCGGTTTCCGGGTCCGGGTGTTCGACGTGCGCGAGGGTGCGGACGACGTTCGGATGGTCCAGTTCCAGCAGCTGCGGGACGACGGCGGACTGCGCGGCGGCCAGCGCGCCGCCGCGGTCCCGTTCGCCGACCAGGGTTTTGAGCACCACGAACCGGCCGCCCTCGGCCTCGTCGCGGGCGAGGTAGATCCAGCTGAACCCGCCGTGCGCGATGCAGCCGAGCACCCGGTACCGGCCGGCGACGACCGTGCCCTGGTCCAGCGTCGGCAGGAAGGTGAACGGCGTGCCGCAGCGCACGCAGTAGCCGCGCACCCGGCCGGGCCGCCCGGCCTCGCCGCGGCCCACCGGATTGCCGCATTCCCCGCAGAACCGGTGCCGTTCCGGCAGCGCCGCGTCGGGCAGCACGGCGTCGAACGGGTCCGGCGGCGTCGCTTTCGGCAGCGAGACCCGGAGGTCCCCGGGCGCGGGCCGGCTGCCGGTGCGGACGAGGAGTTCGTCGAGCCGGTCCTCGAGCACCGAATCGTCGGTCACCCATTCGCGCAGCTGCGGGAAGTACGCCAGCACCGTGTCCGCCGGAACCAGCCGCACCGCGGTGTCGACCACCACGATGCCGAGCAGCCGCCCGGTGGTGCGGTCGAACGCCGGACAGCCGGACAGGTCCGGGTCGACGCCGCCCTCCAGCAGAGTGAGCGGCACCCGTTCGCCGTCGGCCGCACCGGTGGTGGCACGCACCCAAATGCCGTAGCCGAGGCGGAGCGGAAGGCTGTGGATCCGGACTTCCCGCCCGGATCCGACCTTCCGCCGGAGGGTCGCGCCGCCGATCACCGGAGTGTCCAGTTCGAGCAGCGCCAGGTCGCCGCGCGCGCCCGCGAGCGGCGGGACCAGCCCGGCCAGCGCCGCGGAACCCGCCGATTCGACCCGGAAAACGGTTTCGTCGCGGGCCGCCCGGGAGCAGGTCAGGACGTAGCGACCGCCGATCAGCACGCCGGCGCCGAGGAGGCGGCCGTCGGCAGCGTGGATGCGCGTCTGCCCCGTATTCCACCCCAGATCAGCGGCCACGAGGTAAAACCTTACCCGGGAACGGCCTCCGGATCGTTCAGTTCGGGCAAAGCCGTCCGGTCACCCGGCGCGACGGGTCGCCCTCCCCGAATGGACGTATCGCGCGCGGCCCGAACCGTCGTCGCCCAGGAAGACCAGCGGCAGATAGATTCCGCCCTGCGCCTCGCGAAGGATCAGCGTGTCGCCCTCGAGAAAGACCAGTTCGGATTTGCTGGCGGCGCTCAGTTCCGCGGCTGTCCCTTTAGGACGTTGCTCCAGCCAGACCCGGCCGTCGTCGTCCTGGGAGACCACGAGATCGGCGACCGTGCTGGCGTAGGTGCCGAGATACCGGTCGGCGGCGAACGGCTCCGGTTCGGCGGGCGGACGGGGCGGCAGCGCCACCTCGACGCCGCCGAATTCCTTGAGCAGCGCGGGAACGAGGTCGGCGTACAGGCTCATCGCGTCGCCGCCGTTGGTCAGCAACGCCACGACGAGGTCGCTTTCCGGCACCAGCCGCAGGAACGCCGCCTGGCCGACGGTGTTGCCGTCGTGGCCGTAAACCTGGCCGGTCGGGGTGTCGAACAGCTCCCAGCCGAGGCCCCAAGCGTCGCCCATGATGCCGAGCGGCGGAAGGCTGACCTGCCGCTGCAGCATGGCCGCGGTGCTCTCCGCGCTCAACACCCCCGCGCCGCCCGCGAGGTGCATGCGGCCGAACGCGAGCAAATCCGCCGCGGACATCGCGAGCGACGACCCGGCCGGTCCGTTGGACCGCAGCATCGACCAGAACGGCGCGGGCACAAGGTCCGCGCCCGGCTCGGGTTCGAGATGCCCGATCGCGGCGCGGAAGCGGATCGCGTCGAGGGCGTTCGGGCAGAACTGCTGGAGCTTCAGCGGGGCGGCGAGGTATTCGCGAAGGCAGTCCTCGTAATGCTTGCCGCGCAACACTTCCACCAGCCGCCCGAGGACGACGTACCCGGCGTTGTTGTAGGAGAACAACTCTCCGGGCGGGAACAGCTGGGCGACGCCGTCGAGGGTTTCGACGAACTTCTCCACCGCGTCGTCGCCGGGACCGGTGTCGGTGAAGAGATCGCCCTCGAACCCGGCGGTGTGGCTGAGCAGCTGGCGCACGGTGATGGCCGCGTCGCCCAGTTTGAGGCCGGGGAGGTAGTTCCGGATGGGAGCGTCGAGATCGACCAGGCCCTCGTCCACGAGCTGCAGGACGAGAGTGGCGGTCCACACCTTGGTGATCGAACCGATTTGGAATACCGAATCAGCCGTGGCGGTGACGCCAATGCCGAGATTCAGCACCCCGGCGGCCGCGGCGGCGGTCTCCTCGCCGACCGCGACCGCGATCACCGCGGCGGGGACTCGGTGGTGGTCCAGCAGCGCGGGAAGGTCCTGCTCCAGCCGTCTGCGGAGAGCGTCGAGCTTGTCCATCCCGGGAAGGTATCGCCGCGGCGGGAGCAAAAGTTCGTCTCAGGATGCGGAAAAATCCGCGCTCGACTGGAGCATCGGACTAACTGCTCAGACGAGCACCTCGCCTTCCCGCGCCACCACCCGGCCACCCGCGATCACCCACGACCGCACCGGCACCCGCATCAGCGCGTCCGGCACGTTCTCCGCCGCCACCAACACCACATCCGCCCGGCAACCCGGTGCCAGGTCATGCCGCTCCCGGCCCACGAACGACGCCGCACGCCGCGTCGCCAGCTCCACCGCCGCCGTCAGATCCTCGTCCCTCCGCAAGCCGTGCAAGCGAGCGAAACCGAGCGCGATCTGCAGGATGTCGCCGTCGCCGTACGGGGACCACAGGTCGCGGATCCCGTCCGTGCCGAGGCCGACCGGGATCTCGCGCGCCGACAGTTCAGCCCACGGCAGCGGCGCCACCCGCACCGGCGCGACCGTCGCCAGCGAGATGCCTGCCTCGGCGATCCGGTCGAGCAGCGCCGCCTGCCGCGCCGGGGGAACCTCGCCGAGCGCGAAGCCGTGTGACACGGTGACCTTGCCCTGCAGCCCGGTGCGCACGGTCCGGTCCGCGATCAGCTCGTACTGGAACGCGCCCAGCTCACCGCCGTCGTGCAGGTGGATGTCGAGGCCGACGCCGCGGCGCTCGGCGATCTCGAACAGCCCGTCGAGCTGGCCGACCGGGTCGCGGTCGATGCCCGCCGGGTCGAGGCCGCCGATCCGCCCCGCGCCCGCCGCGGCGGCCTCGTCGAGCAGTTTGAGCACACCCGGCCGCCGCAGCACGCCGTCCTGCGGGAAGGCCACGATCTCGACCTCCACCGCGCCGCCCAGCCGTTCCGCGGCCTCCTGCACGATCTCGATCCCGCGCAGGCCGAGCCCCAGGTCGACGTCCACATGGCTGCGCGCCGCGGTGGTGCCGTGCCGCAGGAATTCGCGCAGCACCGTCTCGGCGATTTCGACGCTCGGGATGCCGAGCGCGTCCCGTTCGGCCCGCTCGTGCGCGATGCGGCCTTCGGTGCTCGCGACGCCGCCGTAGGAGACCCACGGCTTGCCCCACCAGCTCTTGTCGACGTGGGCGTGCGAGTTGACGAACCCGGGCAGCGCGAGCAGCCCCGCGCCGTCGATCCGCTCGCCCTCGACCGGGGCGGAACCCGCGGGCCGGACGTCGGAGATGCGGTCGCCGTCGAGGACGAGGTCGGCCGGCTCGCCGCCCCACGGGCGCACGCCGGTCACAGTGAGAGAAGCCATGCTAATGGTATACCAAATTACCGAACAGCTGTCCCGTGAGCCTGGCCCTGACACTCCCAGGACCGAGGGGTACTGGCCGCGCCGCGCGACCGGCCGCACCATGGACGGCAGCCGCGACGGCACCGGCGCGGCGAGGAAAGAAGGGCGGAACATTGACCGACAACCTCCCCGGCGGGACGTTCACGTTGGCCGGGCGCACCGTCGCCCGCCTGGGATACGGCGCGATGCAGCTCGCCGGACCCGGCGTGTTCGGGCCGCCGAGCGACCGCGACGAGGCGCTCGCGGTCCTGCGCACGGCCGTCGAGCTGGGCGTGAACCACATCGACACGGCGGACTTCTACGGGCCGCACGTCACGAACGAACTGCTCCGCGAAGCGCTCGCGCCCTACGACGGGCTGCAGATCGTCACCAAGGTCGGCGCGGTGCGCGACGACCAGGGCGGCTGGATCCACGAGCGTTCGCCTGCGCAGCTGCGCGACCAGGTCGAGTCGAACCTGCGCAACCTCGGCGTCGAGGCGCTCGACGTGGTGAACCTGCGCGTCGGCGGCGGACCGGACGGCCACTCGCCGGTGCCGGGTTCGCTGGCCGAACCGTTCGGCGCGCTCGCCGAAATGCGCCAGGAAGGCAAGATCAAGGAACTCGGCGTGAGCGTGGTCGACGCCGAGCAGGTGGCCGAGGCGCAGTCGATCGCGCCGGTGGTCACCGTGCAGAACTGGTACAACGTGGCGCACCGCGGGGACGAGAAGCTGATCGAATCCCTTGCCGCCCAAGGGATTTCCTACGTTCCGTTCTGGCCACTCGGCGGGTTCAGCCCGCTGCAGTCCTCGACGCTGGACGACGTCGCCGCCCGGCTCGGCGCCAGCCCGAAGGCGGTCGCGCTGGCCTGGCTGCTGCACCAGTCGCCGAACATCCTGCTGATCCCCGGCACGTCGTCGGTCGCGCACCTGCGCGAGAACGTGGCGGCGGGCGAACTGGAACTGCCCGCGGACGCCTTGGCCGAATTGGACACCATCGCCGGATAACGGCGGATTCGGGGTGATGATTGTCAACCCGCGTCGACAATCATCGCCCCGAATCGCGGCGGAAAACTCCCCCGCAGCTCCCGGTGAACGGACCGCGAATTCTCCTCCGCGAACGAAATATTCACCGACGAACGACGGTACACCGGAATCCCCCGCGCGATTAGCGTGCTCGACGGCACTTTCCGCCACGCTAAGGAGAAAACGCGCCGATGAACGTCAAAACCGCCTGCGCCGCCATTCTCGCCGTCGCCGGGCTGATCGCCGCGCCTGCCACCGCCTCGGCCGCGCCAGCCGACTTGCCCAGCTACGACCAATGGCAGGCCGACGTGCGCGAAGCCGTCGATCCGGCCATTCCGTGGCTGACCGACCGGGTCGCGCAAGGCGGGTCCGGGCTGGCGATCGTGCTGGACATCGACAACACGTCGCTGGAAACCGAATACCACCCCGGCGAACCGAACCGGCCGGTGCTCGCGGTCGCGCAATGGGCAGGCGAGCACCACGTGTCCGTCCTCTTCGTGACGGCGCGGACCAGTTCTTCCTCGGCGCGCACGCAGCTGGGCAATGCGGGCTATCCGATCGACGCGATCTGCACCCGCAAATCCGGCGAGCACACCGCGGAAGGCAAGCAACGCTGCCGCGCGGACCTGACCGACCAGGGCTACACAATCACGGCGAACATCGGCAACCGGTCCACCGACCTCGAAGGCGGGGACTACGAAAAAGGCTTCAAACTCCCGGATTACGACGGCCAGCTTTCGTAACTCGCGAGCGGCGATCCCGGCGAGAACCGGGATCGCCGTTCACCGGCCCAGCCACTCCGCCAGCCCGACCTTCCCCCGCCACGCGCCTTCCGCGGGCACCAGGCTGTCCTTGCCCAGCACCGTCCCGAAGTACTTCGCGGCCGGGTCGGTCACCACCTCGCGCGGGTCCTTCCGCGCGGTCAGCACCCGCCGGATCCACTCGTCCATCGGCAGCACGTCCGGTCCGCCGATCTCGACGATCCCGCCGGCCGGCGGCTCGCCCGCGGCCCGCGCGACCGCCACCGCGACGTCCTCCGCCGCGATCGGCTGCGTGCCGCCGTCGGAGAGCCGCACCACGCCGTCGACCGTCGAGGTGTCCGCGATCGCGACCGCGAACTCCAGGAACTGCGTCGCGCGCACGATCGTGTAGTCCAGCCCGCTGTCCTGGATCAGCTTCTCCTGCGCGACCTTCGCCCGCAGATACCCGGAATCCGGCAGTTCGTCGGCACCCACGACGGACAGCGCGACGAAATGCCCCACCCCAGCTTCACTCGCCGCCTTGACCAGATTCCCGGTCGAACGCCGGAAGAACTCCATCACGTCGTCGTCCGCGAACGACGGCGAGTTCGACACGTCCACCAGCACGTCGGCACCCCGCAGCGCGCCGGACAGCCCCTCGCCGGTCAAGGCGTTCACGCCGGTGCTCGGCGCGGCGGCGACGACCTCGTGCCCCTCGAGCAGCCCCACGACCTGCGAGCCGATCCGCCCGGTTCCGCCGATGACGACGATCTTCATGCTCGTTCCCTCCGTTCCCGCCGCGGCGGCCGCCGCGAGCGTCGCCAGTCAGGACCGGACAGCGCGCCGAGTTGTGACACCCCGGCCCGCTAAGCTCGCGAATGCCCGCCGGAACAGGAAGGAACGCGCCGCCGATGGAGGAAATCGCCGAGGCCGCCTCGGTGTTCGCGCAGGTCCGGCCGCGGCTGTTCGGGATCGCCTACCGGATGCTCGGCAGCGTCGCCGACGCCGAGGACCTCTTGCAGGACGTCTGGCTGCGCTGGCAGACCTGCGACCGTTCGGCCGTCCGCAACCCGGGCGCGTTCCTCGCCACCACCACGACCCGGCTGGCCATCACCGCGAGCCAGACCGCGCGCGCCCGGCACGAAACCTACGTCGGCCCGTGGCTGCCCGAACCCGTCGATACCTCGGCAGACCCGCAGCTCGGCGCCGAGCGGGCCGCCGCGCTCGAGGTCGCCGTGCTGTTCCTGCTGGAAAAGCTCCCTGCGACGGAACGGGCGGCGTACGTGCTGCGCGAGGCGTTCGATTACCCGTACCAGCAGATCGCCGACATCGTGCAGACCACCGAGGTGAGCGCGCGCCAGCTGGTCAGCCGGGCGCGCAAGCACCTCGCCGCGGAACGCCGGGCGCCCGTCGAACCAGCGGAACAGCGGCGGCTGCTCACCGCGTTCGTGGACGCCGCGCGCTCCGGCGACCTGGCGACGCTGGAGAAACTGCTCGCCGAGGACGTCGTCAGCTACTCCGACGGCGGCGGTGCGGTCCGCGCGACGCGGATTCCAGTGGTCGGCGCGGCCACGGTGGCGAAGTACGTCCGCGCGTTCGCCGACCGGTTCTGGGCCGGCGCCGAGGTGCGCTGGAGCGAAGCCAACGGCCAGCCCGCGGCGGTGGTGAGCCACGGCGGAACCGTCACCGCGGTGCTCACCGCGACGGCGTCGGAGGAGGGCATCCACCGCGTGTTCTGGCTGATGAACCCGGCCAAGCTCGGGGCGTATCCCGCCTGAGCCCGGGGTACCCGGCGGGGATGAAGCGACCCGGCCCGGTGCGCTGGCTGCACTACGTCTACGGCGGGGTACTCCCCGAGGAGTACCGCGAGTGGGTGCTGTACGACGCGACCGCGAAGACCTGGGTGCTGCGCTTCGCGTTCCGGATCTTCGCCGAGGCGCTGCCCTGGCTGATCGCCGGCTACGTCGTCCTCACCCTGGTCACGCCGATGCCCGCCGGGATGATCGTCGCCGCGCTGCTGATCAGCCTGCTGCTGAGCCTGTTCCTCACCGTCACCAGCGCCGACGAACTCGCCGAGGTCCGGCTCACCAAGCACGGTTTTCCGCCCGGCACCGGGAAAGCGGTCCGCAAACGCCGCGGCGGTGCGTCGACCTGGCCGTGAGCCGGTCGCGTAACTGCAGGGTTACGCTTCCGCTGCGGACCTGGCCGCCAGCGCGATCGCCGACCCGGTGCGACGGGACATCCTGGCGCTCCTGCGACACCAGCGCCTGCCCGCCGGGGAAATCGCCGCGCGCTTCGCCATCAGCCGCCCCGCGGTGTCGCGGCATCTGCGTGTACTGCGGGAAAGCGGGCTGGTGCGCGACGAACTCGTGGGCAGGCAACGGTTTTACGCCCTCGACCTGCGAGGCTTCGCCGAACTCACCGCCTGGCTCACCCAGCTTCTCGCCCCGCCCGCCTGACAGCAGCGGCTCGACCGTCGCGACGACTGACTGTTTCGGCCACCGACGAATCCGGCGCCCGGAGGCTGGCGCTGCTGTTGGAGACCCCAGGCGCGGCAATGGACCGCCGAAGCCGGACTTCGCCGACTACCACCCGGCCAAGACGCCCTATTTCACCGAATTGGCCGGAAAACTTTCCTGACCATCCGTCAATATTCCACTTCGGACAGTCGGCGGCCGAACGAAATGTCCTTGAACGGCCAGGACTTCCTCGTTCGGCTGACAGCGGCGATCGGTGCGGAATCGCGCGACCGACTGCCGGATCCTCGGCGGCATATGGAGTACACTGCTGTACCAGTTACTTTCAGTAGTCCCGCGTGACGAGGTGTGGGCCGGTCCGGTGGGAGGTGCACGGTGGACGCGACACTGGGCAGCACGCTGGTCACCGAGGAGGACGAGGACGCGCGCACCGACGCCGAACTCCTCGCCGCCGTGCGCGCCGGAGATTGCCAGGCCGGCGGGGAATTGTTCCGGCGGCACGTCACGCTGATGCGCCGCGTCGCCGCCGGTTTGGTGCGCCAGCAAGCCGAACGCGACGATCTCGTCGCCGAAGCCTTCGCCCGCGTGCTCAGCACGGTCGCGGCGGGCGGCGGCCCGGAATCGAACGCGCCCGCGTATCTCGTGGCCACCATGCGAAATCTCTTCGCCCGGTGGAGCCGCCACGAAAACCGCATCGATCTCTACGCCACGGTTCCGGAACCCGTAACTCTGGACGGCGGCGCTGACGAACTCGCAGTCATGCGCTCCGAAGACCGGCTGGTGTGGTCGGCGTACCGAACCCTGCCCGGCCGCTGGCGCACGGTGTTGTGGCGGATGTCCGCCGAGGGCAACACCCCGGCGGAACTCGCGCCGGTGCTCGGCGTTTCCCCGAACGGCGTCGCGGTGCTCGCCCGCCGCGCCCGAGAGGGACTGCGGCAGGCGTACCTGCAAGTCCAGGTGCCGGACGCGGAATTGCCGCAGTGCCAAGAAGTCCGCCGCCGGATGGGCGCGTGGCTGCGCGGCACCCTGCCCGCCCGCCGGGCCGGAGTCCTCGCCGGACACCTCGCGGTGTGCGGGCAGTGCCACGCGGTCGCCGCCGAACTGGCCGAGGTCAACCGCGAACTGCCCCGGATGACCGGCTGCTGCGACCCGGCGATCCCGGAACCCCGCTAACCCCAGCCGCGCCAAGCAGCCCGCGAGGTGCGTGAGGGGAACCCTGACGGAATCTGATTCCCCCAGGGTTCCCCTCACGCACCTTCCGGCGCCCCGCTTGCCAGATTCTGCGTGATCAGGTTGACCATGAAGGCAAACCGGTCATGCCCGGCACCGGACGTCAGCTCCGCCGCATACCGCCGAGTGTGCGGGAACTTCTCCTCCGACAGCCCGCTGAACCGCTCCATCAACTCCTCCTGGCTGAGCACCCACTCGCCGCCGTGCTGCTGCCGTTGCTGGACGAGCGACCGCTCCCAGGCGTACGCGGTGACGTAGAGCGTGAGCGAGTCCAGCGCCCACGCGGCGGTCTGCGGTTCGATGCCGCCGGCCAGCAGGATCGCGAAAATCCCTTCGCTGACCCGCAGCGTTTCCAGGTGCGTCGGGACCATCGCCAGCGCGGCGCGGGAGACGCCGGGGTACTTCAGGTACAGGTCGCGGATCTGCCCGTAGACGTCCAGGACCTGCTGCCGCCACTTCGCGGGGTCCGGTTCGGGCAGGTCGATCTGCGCGCAGAGCCTGCCGATGAGCAGATCGTCGAGGTCCTCTTTGTTGACGATGTGCGCGTACAGCGAGGACGGTCCGGTGCCGAGCACGGCGGTGACCCGGCGGACGGTCAGCGCGTCGTAGCCCTCGGTGGCGACGACCTGCAGCGCGGCGTCGGTGATCCGGTCGACCGTGATGGGTTCTTTCCGCGGTTTCGGCGGGGCCTCGGCGGACGCGTGCCGGGCGGCGCGGCGCTCTCGGGGGGCAGCGGGCATGCCGTCACTATAGCTTGACACGAACTTAGTTCGTCATTTAGAACTTAGTTCGTGACTACTGAACTTAGTTCGTCAACGCGCGCCGAGCCGCTTCCGCTGGTCCAGGCGTGGCTCGTGCTGGCGGTCGTCGTGATCGCCGATCTGATGGACCTCATCGACACCAGCGTCGCCGCCCTCGCCGGCCCCTCGATCCGCGCTGACCTGGGCGGCGGGCCGATGACCCTGCAGTGGGTGCTGTCGGCCTACACCGCGGCGTTCGCGCTCGGCCTCGTGACGTCCGGCCGCCTCGGCGACCTGCTCGGCAGGCGCAGGCTGTTCCTGCTCGGCATGACCGGCTTCACCCTCGCGTCGCTGGCCTGCGGCCTCGCCCCCGGCCCCGGGTTCCTGATCGGGGCCCGCGTGTTGCAGGGCCTGTTCGGCGCGGCGATGATCCCGCAGGGCATCGCGCTGGTGAAGGTCGTCTTCCCGCCCGATCAGCTGCGCAAAGCCCTGATGCCGTTCGGCCCGATCATGGGCATGGCCACCGTCGCCGGGCCGATCCTCTCCGGCTGGCTGCTGCACCTGAACCTGTTCGGCAGCGAATGGCGCTCGATTTTCCTGATCAACGTCCCGTTCGGCATCCTCGCCGGGCTGCTCGCCCTGCGCGTGCTGCCGCGACACAGCGGCGAGGACCGCGGCGCCCGCCTCGACCTGCGCGGCGTCGGCCTGCTCACCGCCGCGTCAGCGCTGCTCATCGTCCCGCTCATCCAAGGCCGCGAACTCGGCTGGCCTGCTTGGACGTACGTGCTGATGGCCGCCGGTGTCGTCGCCTTCGTCCTCTTCGCCAGATCCGAACGCCGCAGCAGCCACCCGGTCATCGCGCCGTCCCTGTTCGCCAAGCGCGGTTTCGTGTTCGGACTGCTGATCACCGGCGGGTTTTACGCCTCGCTCAGCGGCTTCGTGCTCGTCGTGAACCTGCTGCTGCAGTCCGGTCTCGGCTGGACGCCGCTGCAATCCGGGTTCGCCCTGCTCCCCTGGGCCGCCGGCACCGCGATCGCGACCCTGCTGTCCGGCGCGGTGCTCGCCGCGAAACTCGGGCGCGTCCCTCCACTTAGGACTGGCCATCGCGGTTGTCGGCTTGCTCGCCCTGTGGTGGTCGATCGCGCACTGGGGCGCCGCCATCACCATCTGGCAGCTCGCCCCCGCCCTCTTCGTCACCGGCGCCGGTTCCGGGCTGTTGTTCATCCCGCTCTTCGATTTCATCCTCGGCGACGCGACGCCCGAAGAAGTCGGCAGCGGTTCCGGAATGCTCAACGCCGCCCAGCAATTCGCCGGAGCCATCGGTGTCGCCGCGCTCGGCACGGTCTTCTTCGCCCGCGTCGGACCTGCCGCCGCACCGTCCTGGATCCCTGCCGCGGAACTGGTTTTCGGCCTCTGCGCCGGTCTCTACCTCGGGGCGCTGGCCCTCGTCGGATTCCTCCCGAAACACACCGCCCACTGAAACGAGCGACGCAGTGTCGAAAACCGCCCTGATCACCGGAACCAGCCGCGCCGCCGGCCTCGGTTTCGCCATCGCCCGGCTTCTGGCCGGGCAGGACTACCACGTCGTCCTCACCGCCCGGGACCTCGCCCGCGCCGAATCCCTTGCCGCACAACTCCCGAACGCCACCGCATTACGGCTCGACCTCGCCGATCTCGCCACCATGACCGCCGCCGCCGACCAGGTGGCCGAAACCTTCGGCCACCTCGACGTATTGATCAACAATGCCAGCGACGTCGTCGATTTCGCGACGCTGTCCGCGCTCGACGTCGATCTGCCCGCCGTCCGATCCGCATTGAACATCGACGTGCTCGGCCCGTGGCAGCTGACGCAGCTGCTGCTTCCTTCGCTGAAAGCGGCTCCGGCCGCCCGGATCGTCAATGTTTCCAGCATTTCCGCGCTGCAGATCTCCACCGGGCTCGACCTCGGCGCGAGCCTCCGCGCGCCAGCGCATTCCTTCGCCAAGCACGCGCTGAACACCCTGACCGGCGTACTCGCCTCGGCGCTGCGGGACACCCCGATCCTCGTCAACGCCGTCGATCCGGGAGAAACCGCCACCCATCCCGAACGCGGCGACGAGGACACGGCCCGCCCGGCGAGCGAAAGCGCCCGCGGCGTGGTGTGGGCCGCGACGTTGCCGGCCGGTGCTCCCACCGGCGGCCTCTTCCGGGATCGCGAACTGGTGCTGTCGCTGCTGCCCGGCACAGAAAACACCGCGGGCCCGGACCGTGACCGGCCCGAGCCCGCGGCGGGAAAACCCTTAACGCGCCAGGATCAGTGACCCAGGTGCAGGCTGTCCAGGTGCACGTTGCTCGCGTGCGACTCGAGGCCGCCCGCCACGTCGTGCAGGTGGTTCTGGACCTCGTTGAGCACCGGCGCGGCGTGCGA
The DNA here is from genome assembly GCF_006704225.1 of Amycolatopsis sp. Poz14. NCBI lineage: Bacteria > Bacillati > Actinomycetota > Actinomycetes > Pseudonocardiales > Pseudonocardiaceae > Amycolatopsis > Amycolatopsis sp. Poz14. The sequence goes on along the minus strand of NZ_JACLHD010000001.1, from coordinate 2,970,669 downwards.
GGCGTCCGGCAGCTCGCCGGTCGTCGCGTGCTGGGCACCGGTCTCGACGGCGTCCTGAACGGTGTTCGTGACGTGGTGCGCAGCCGCGTTGACGGCCGGCGCGTGCGCGGTCGCGCCCTCGATGGCGTGGGTCAGCGAACCCGCGTTCGGGGCGGCCGGCAGCGCCGGAGCGTGCGGCAGCTCGCCGACGCCCGGGACCGACGGGGCGGCCGGCAGCGCGCCGACACCCGGAACCTGCGGCAGCTCGCCCGCGCCCGGCACGGCCGGAAGCGAACCGACACCCGGGACCTGCGGCAGCGAACCGACACCGGGCACCTGCGGCAGCTCGCCCGCACCCGGCACCGCCGGGACGGCCGGGAGACCCGGAACCGCGCCGGTCGCGTGGTCCAGCGTGCCGGACAGGTCGCCGGCCTGGGTCAGGTCGCCGGTCGCCTGGGTCAGGTCCGCGCGGAGGCTGTCCTCGTGGACGCCGACCGGGGTCGAGCCGATCGCCTCGTTGACGGTGCCCAGCAGGTGCGAGCCGCCCTGGCGGACGTCCTCGACGATGCCGCTGACCGGGCCGCCGACGACCGGGAGCTTGCCGGACTCGGCCACGACGGCCTTCCAGGTCAGCGCGTCGCCGAGGTGGTTGGTGGTCGCGTCCACCGCGGAGCCGACGAGCTTGCCGTCGAAGACGTGCTCGCCCACCGCGTTGACGGTGTTCTGCGTGTCGATCGCGGCGGCGTCGACGATCGGGCCGACGACCGGCACCGAGTGGGTCGCCTCGGCGACGTGGTCCAGCACGCCGGAGACCGCGCCCAGCGCGCCGTGGGTGACGGTGTTCAGGCCGGTCGCGTCCGCGACGTTGCTGACGCCCTCGAAGACCGGGCTGAGGTTCGGCAGGGCGCCGGCGAGACCGCCGAGGCCGTCGCCGACCTGGTGCGCCACCGGCTCGGCGGCGGAGTTCGCCTGGTCGAAGGCACCGCCCAGGTCAGCGGACGGAACGCTCGGCGCGGCGGGCACGCCCGGCACGGCCGGGATGCTCGGCGCGGCCGGGACGCCCGGCGCCGCGGGGACGGCCGGGACGGCGGGAGCGGCGGGCAGCGGGGCGCTGTCCATGACCAGCGGCATGATGTCCTGCACGTCCGAGGGGTTCAGCTCGCCCAGACCGGCGCCGTTCAGCACCCCCTGCGGGTCGGCCTTGTACTCCGCCAGCGACTGCGGGTCGTTCAGCAGGTTCAGCGCGAATTCGTGCAGCGTCTGCACCGGGCCCATAGTTTGTATTCTCCTGTGGTGACAACGGATCGGGGTGGGGTGTCCGAGAAACGGACGAGCCGGCCCCAGAGCCGGCTCCTTTTCCGAACATAGGACGCCGCCGAATGCCCGCCATCGGGGGGTCACCCGGGTTAGCCGGGGCACCCACTAGGGACTTCGCCGCTCCCCCGATTAGGGGCATTAGGGGATTCGGCGCGTCCGCGCTGGTCACAGGGCTGCCGTCGTGCCACCCCGCCGGGCGCCGCCCACCCCACCGATCGGGGGACGGACGCGGGTCGCCCGAAGAGGTTCGCCAGGACCACCCATTGGTGTGACACCTACAGGGCTTTTCGCGCCGGGACGGGCGTGGCGGGAAAGCCGAAACGGCGGGAGACCGGGTTTGCCCGGCCCTCCCGCCGTTTCGGAGGTTTCGCGGAAGTTCGGCACGGAATCCGCGTTAGATGCCGTTTGCGGAGGTTGATCACGCTCCGATTAAGGGGATTAGGTGCGGAATCTGCCGCAACAGTGCGGCTGACTCCGGCTCAGGCAGTGGCGACCCGTACCGAGTCCGGCGTCTCCAGCTCCCGCAGCAGTTCCTCCTGCCGCTTCCGGTAGGACGCCACGTTCGCCAGCTTGATCTCCTCGTACCCGCGCACCGCGTCCGGCAGCGCGGCCAGCTCGACCAGCCGGGAGTCGCCCCGGTCGGCCACCTCGAGCGCGCGCGTCAGGGCCTGCCGGTACTCCCCGATCAGCGCCCGCTCGACCCGCCGGACCTCGGCGCGGCCGAACGGGTCCAGCTTCGTCCCGCGAAGCTTGCGCATGGCCCGCAGCGCCGCGAACGCCGGCCGGAAGCTGCGGCCGCCGAGGCTGATCTTGCGGTTCATGCCCAGCGCGCGCAGCACCGGCGGGTGCAGCCGGTGCGCGAACCGGGTGCCGACGCCGAACTGGGCTTCGATTTCCGCGGTCAGCTGCGGGTCCAGCGACAGCCGCGCCACCTCGTACTCGTCCTTGTAGGCCATGAGCTTGTAGAGATTGCGCGCGACTGCCTCGGTGACCGAAGCACTGGCGCGGGTGCGGACCCGCTCGATGAACTCCGCGTACTCCCGCGCGTAGCGCTCGTCCTGGTAGGCGATGAGGTCCGGGATCCGCAGGTCGAGCACCCGGGCGAGTTCGCCGTCGGCCCGCACCAGCGCGCGCACCCGGCGGACCGCTTCCGCGTCGACCGCGGCCGGGGCCGGGTCCTCCGCCGACGGCGAGAGTTCCGCGTTGAGCGCGTCCGGGTCGGCGACCAGCTGCCTGCCGCGCCGGAACGCCTGCAGGTTCGTCTCCACCGCGGTTCCGTTGATCTTGATGGCCTGTTCCAGGCTCTCCGCGGTGACCGCGAGCGAGCCGGTCTGGTACGCCGCGCCGAGCTGGAGGATGTTGGCGAACTGGTCGTCGCCGAAGATCTGCTCGGCGAGGCCGCGCGCGTCGAGGTAGTGCCCGGCGGCGGTCGCGTCGCCGAGCGCGCCGCGGATGCTCGACTGGTCCGGGTAGGAAACTTCCTTGTCCACCACCATTCGCCCGGTCGGAACCTCCGAAGTGGACACCACGGCGACCGTCCGCTCGGCGTCGGCCACGCCGAGGTACGCCGGGTCGGCGGCGACCAGCGCGTCGCACGCGAGGTAGAGGTCGCACTCCCCGTTGGCGAGCTTCGGGGCCTGCTCGACCGCGCCGGCGGAGATCTTCACGTCCGAGACGACCGCGCCGCCCTTCTGCGCGAGGCCGGTCTGGTCGAGGGTGCGCACCTGCTTGCCGTCGAGAACCCCGGCGACGCCGAGGATCTGCGCGACGGTGACCACGCCGGTGCCGCCGATGCCGGTGATCCGCACGGCGACGTCGGACCGGGTTTTCTCCGGTTCCGCCACGGCGTCCGCGCCGATCGGGGCGAGATGCCGCCGCTTGACCTCGCCGGTCGGGACGACGGTCAGGAACGACGGGCAGTCGCCGTCGAGGCACGAGTAGTCGACGTTGCACGAAGCCTGGTGGATCTGGGTTTTACGGCCGAACTCCGTCTCGACCGGCTGCACCGAAAGGCAATTCGACTTCACCCCGCAGTCGCCGCAGCCTTCGCAGACGCGTTCGTTGATGAACACCTTGCGCGCGGGCGTTTCCTGCTTCCCGCGACGGCGCTTGCGCCGCTTCTCCGCCGCGCACTCCTGCTCGTGAATCAACACCGTGACCCCGCGGTGCGCCGCGAGTTCTTCTTGCGTGCGAAGAAGTTCCGACCGATCGCGCACCTCGACCCCGCGCGGCAGTTTGCGCTTCCGCAGCCGCCGCGGCGCGTCCGAGGTGATGACGACCTTCGCCGCGCCCTCGGTCAGCAGCAGCGCCGCCACCTTCTCCACGGACAGCCCGCCGACCGCGTCCTGACCGCCGGTCATCGCGACCGCGGAGTTGTACAGCAGCTTGTAGGTGATGTCGACGCCCGCCGCCACCGCCGCGCGCACGGCGAGGCTGCCGGAGTGCATGAACGTGCCGTCGCCGATGTTCTGCATCAGGTGCGGCGTCTCGACGAACGGGGCCATGCCGATCCACTGCGCGCCCTCGCCGCCCATCTGGGTCAGCCCGACGACCTCGCCGACCTGCTCCGGCTCCATGAACAAAGCCATGGTGTGGCACCCGATCCCGGCGCCGACGAGCGTGCCGTCCGGGACCTTGGTGGACGAGTTGTGCGGGCAGCCGGAGCAGAAGTACGGCGTGCGGGCCAGCAGCGGCACCGAAATCCGCTCGCGGCGACGGCGTTGTTTCCACGCGGCAACGGGTTCCGCGTCCGGCAGCCGCTTGGCCACGCCGCTCGCGATGCGGTCCGGGTCCAGTTCGCCGAGTTCGGTGAACAGCACCTGACCGTGCTGGTCGGACTTGCCGTACACGCGCGGCGCGCCGGTGCGGCCGTAGAGGATCTCCTTGATCGCCGGTTCGACCAGCGCGCGCTTCTCCTCGATCACCAGGATTTCGTCCAGGCCCTCGGCGAATTCCTTGATGATGCCCGGTTCGACCGGGTACACGACGCCGAGCTTCAGCAGCCGGATGCCGTAACGGGACAGCTCGGACTCGTCGAGGCCGAGCATCCGCAGCGCCTGCCGAAGGTCCAAATAGGACTTCCCGGCGGTGACGATGCCGACCCGGTCGTTCGGTCCGGATCGGACGATCCGGTTGATTCCGCTGGCCCGCACGTATTCCATCGCGAGCGGCAGCCGCACGCGGTGCAGACTGTGCTCGAGCGTGATCAGCTCCGGCCCGAGCAGACGGCTGTTCGGCTGGTGCTTGTACGCGCCCTCCGGCATCTCCGGCGCGGTCCATTCCGAATCCACCAGCGCGGTGCCGCCGGAGTCGGCGACGTTCGCGACGATCTTCATCGAGGACCACAGCCCGCTCGCGCGGGAAAGTTCGACGGCGTGCCTGCCGTGCTCCAGCACGTCCTGCGAATCGGCCGGGAAGAACACCGGCATCGCGAGGTCGGCGAGCGCGTGCTCGGACGCACACGGGATGGTCGAGGATTTCGCGTTGGGGTCGTCGCCGACCAGCGCGACCGCGCCCCCGCGCGGATCGGTGCCGGCGAGGTTCGCGTGCCGCAGCGCGTCGGTGGCGCGGTCGAGGCCGGGGGCCTTGCCGTACCACATGCCGACCACGCCGTCGGGGCGCATCGTGCCTGCTCGGGCGGCCAGCTGGCTGCCCATGACCGCGGTCGCGCCGAGTTCCTCGTTCACACCCGGCTTGTGCACGATGTTGTGCTCGGCCAGCAATCCCGCCCGCCGCGCCAGCTCGAGGTCGAACCCGCCGAGCGGCGAACCCTGGTACCCGGACACGAAGGCCGCCGAGTCCGCGCCGTTCAGCCGGTCCAGCCGGATCCGGTCGAGCAGGACGCGCACCAGCGCCTGCACCCCGGTCAAGTAGACAGTGCCCGCTTCGCGCACGTACCGGTCTTCCAACGTGAAGGCGTTCATCCGCACTTCCCTTCCGCACGCCATCAAGCCCACGGGCACCCGCCGTTGGGACGTGAGCCACCTCACCTCACGCTCGGACCCCGGCGCAACGTGCCCGGCCACTGTAGTGGCAAGGACGCAAAGGATGACGCGCGAGAGGGCGGATCGGGCAGATCTGTTGCGTACGATGCCGCTCATGGCCGAAGAACTGCTGGACGCGACCGACCACGAGATCATCGCGTTGCTCCGCGAGGACGCCCGGCGCACGTTCTCGGACATCGCCGGGCGGGTGTCGCTCTCCACCGCGGCGGTGAAGCGGCGCGTCGACCGGCTCCGCGAGAAGGGCGTGATCACCGGCTTCACCGTGCAGGTCGACCACGCGAAGCTCGGCTGGGGCATCGAGGCGTTCGCGCAGCTGCGGTTCTTCGGCAGCACGAACGTCGCGGAGATCGTCGAGACCACCACCCGGATCCCGGAGGCGCAGGCGGTGTTCACCATCGCCGGCGACCCAGACGCGGTCGTGTGGCTGCGCAGCCGCGACATGGCGCATCTGCAGGCCACGATCGACGAGCTGCGGCGCAGCCACCGGATCACCAGTACGCGTACTTTGATCGTGCTCGACTCTTGGGTGCGCGGTGAGGAGCGGCCGGAGTGACGTTGGCTCCCGCCTGGCTAGCGCTTGCCGATCGTCCCGGTCGGCAGCACCGTGCGGCCGAAGGTGGTGTTGGTGACGACCGCGAACGAGCCGTACCAGGCGACCACCGCGGTGGCGAGCCCGAGCCAGCCGCCGATCTTGCCCGCGCCTTCCGCGCCGCCCAATTCGCCGATGGTGAGGAAAAGGAAGGTCAGGAACAACAGGACGAACACGCCGATCAGGACGGCGTTCGTGCGCAGCGACGCGATCATCATGTAGCCGGTGAAAATGGTGAACACCAACAGGAACATCCCGGTCGCGGTCGCCGCGTCGGCGGGCGGGATCTTCGCCGCGAACTGCCAGACGTAGAAGGCGAAAGCCAGCCAGAACGCGCCGAAAGTGCCGAACGCGGTCGCGCCGAAGGTGTTGTTCTTGCGGAATTCCCACATCCCGGCGAGCAGCTGGGCCAGCCCGCCGTAGAAGAGGGCCAGCGGCAGGACGACCGGTTCGACGGTCTTGGGGATGAGACCGGCGTTCACCGCGCTCAGGACGAAAGTGGTAGCGGCGAAACCGGCCAGGCCCAGCGGTCCCGGATCGGCGATCCCGGCGGTGGCGGGTGAGGTCGGGCGAGCAGCGGTCTCACTCATCGGATCCTCGATTCTGCTTTGCGGCAGGATCTTCACATCTGACACCGGGCGCAACAGACTTGTCCACTGTCCACAAGGTCCCTCTTTCGAGTGGCAATTCGGGGATATCGCTGCGGGAATCGGTGAATGGGGTTTGTTTCGGACTTACGGTCTTTTATTGCGCATTCTTCGTTAACTCGACCATCCATTGTGGATCTCGCCGGGGCGGCCTTGTGGTGGCCGGGGGTGCGCGGCCGAGTAGTGTCACCCGGTGACAGAAGCGCCCGCGGGAGGGGGAGGCATGCCTGCAGATCCGGTCGGCGAGTCTGGCGAGGCGCGGCCCCGGCGGGGGCGGCCTCGAGGGACGAGCGCGCGGCAGCTCGAGGAGATCGCGCTGCGGCTGTTCACTGAGCAGGGGTTTCACGAGACCACGGTGGATCAGATCGCGGCTGCGGCCGGGGTGAGCCGGCGGACGTTCTTCCGGTACTACGACGCCAAGTCGGACGTCTTGTGGAACGAGTTCGACTCCGAGGTGGACACGATCCGGGAGTTGCTTGCTGAGGCTCCGGAGGATGTGCCCGTGCTGGAGGCTGTGCGGCGGGCAGTGTTGGCGGCTAATCATTACCGGGCTGAGGATGTGCCCGAGCTGCGGATGCGGATGAATTTGCTTAGTACTGTGGCTGAGTTGGCGGCTAGTGCTACTCGGCATTATGACGCTTGGGAGCGGGCCGTTATCGGGTTTGTGGCTCGGCGGACTGGGCAGGCTGAGGATTCGTTGTATCCGCTGGCGGTGGGGCGGGCGGTGCTGGCTACGTGCCGGGCGGCTTATGAGCGGTGGTCGGCTCGGGCGGATGCTGATTTGACGTTGTATTTGGATGCCGGGTTGCGGGCGTTGGCGGCTGGGTTTGCTGATGAGGTGTTGGTTGGGGAGCCTGGGTCTGGTTGACGGGCGGCTCGTCGCCTGGCGGCGACATTGCGCCCTGGCGTGCGGTGGGCACCCCGAAGCTTGATTGTGCTGACGGTCTGAGGGTGCTTGTCAAGGCGGGAAAGATGCCTTGACAAGCACCCTCAGACCGCAGGAGAGCTTCGTATCGGGGTGCGGGGGTGGTGTGGGTGCACCGATCGTTGGGTGCATCGGCGGCGGTTTGGGTGGGGTGGGGGCGTGCGCCCCAATGCCACTTTGGGTGTATCTGATGCACCCAAAGTGGCGTTCGGTGCATGCGACGCACCCAATGCCGCATTGGGGCGCATCCCGAGCGGGCGCGGCGGGCGGGCGCGGGGCGAGCGGGCGGGCGGGCCGTGAAGGGCTCCTTGAGGGAATCCAAGTCCGTGAAGGAGCCCTTCACGGACCGTCGGCGGGGCGTGAGGGGAACCCTGAAGGAATCAGCGGCTGTGAGGGTGGCCCTCACGTACGGTCCAGCAACACGGCCAGTGCGGCGGGGGCGGCTGCGGCACCGCTTAGCGGACGCCAGCGGGCACCGGCTTCACGTGCGAAGCGTTCGGCTTCCTCGCAATCCTCTGCGGGGGCCAGGATCAGCAGCTCTTCGCACGCGCGAGCGGCAGGCAGCGGGTCCTGGTCATCCGTGGCCCGGCAATCCGACAGCAAGAGAACCGTTTTCCTTGCTGCGCGCGAGGTAGCCAGTTGCTCATTCGCCTTCCGTAAAGCTGCGGCCAATGCGGTGACTCCGTGTCCTCGCAACGACAACACCGACTCCACCACCGCGGACTTCGATCGGGAGGATCGCAGCGGGCGGATCACCTCAGCGTTCCGCGCGAAGGACACCACCGCGTGTTCAACTGGAGCCCGCCACGAACAGGCTGCTGCGGTGAGGGCTGCTGCGGCCAGTCGCGCGCCGGTCATTGAGCCGCTGGTGTCGATTACCAGGCATAGGGCCAATTCTGGGCGGGCCCAGCGGCGCGACACTAGGTCGTCCAGTGCTGGGACCCGGCCGACTGCGGCTGCGTCTACTAGTGCGGGCAAGGAGCGGTCCAGGTCTAGTTCGCCGCCTCGGTCGGCTCGGTCGCGGCGTAGTTTTCCTACGCCTCGGCCTCGTGCGACGCCGCGGCGGGCGACGTCGATCATTAGTCTGCGGGCCAGATCTCGTGCTGCTGCGCGCAGGGACTCGTCGGTGGCCTTGCTCATTTCGACCAGCAAGGCCATTGCTTCGTCTGCATCCTCGCGGAAGACCGTGCTGAACGCTTCCTCGTCCAGGACGCCTACCTCGGGCGAGATTTCCGCGAAACGGCCGTTCCGGGAGAGTTCAGAGCGCGGGGTGGTGCTGCTCCGCGCTGAGCCTGGCCGGGGTGGGCGTTGGTGTTGCTGTGGGCCCGCCGGTGGCGGGCTTAGGCTTCCCCCGGCGGGTCGCCGCCTTCGGAATCCTGCGGCGGGGATTCCTCGCCGAAAACCGCTACATACAGTTCGTCGATCACCGATTCCGCGGTGCGTCCGCTGGATTCGTGCAGGCCGATTCGGCCGGACAACGCAGCCAGTGCGGCATCGTGGCCGATTCGCCAATCTGTGGTCGACGCGTTGCGGATGCGGGCTAGGGAAACTGCCAGTCGCACTACGTCGATGGCGCCGCGTACTGAGGAACCGACCCTGACATCGGCGTGGTTGCGCGTGCGGCGTACCAGGTCTACGACTCGGTCGCGCCATTCAGCAGGGACCGCGGGGCTGCGGCGGGCTACGATGTCGCTTTCTTCGTCTTGGGTTTGATAGCCCATCACGATCCGGCAGACCCGGTCGTAAATAGCCGACGAAATACGCGCGGTGCCGACGGCGTCGAACGGGTTCATCGCGGCTACCAAACGGAATCCGTCCGCCGCGCGTACTCGGCCCAGGCGTGGCACGTGCAGTTCGGCTTCGGACATGACCGTGATCAGGACGTTGAGGGTTTCCTCAGGGATCCGGTTGACTTCCTCGACGTACAGCAGGCCGCCGGTGCGCAGGGCCTCGATGAGCGGACCGTCCACAAAGGTCTCGGGCACGTAGCCTTCGGCCAGCACTCGCGAAGGGTCAAACTGACCGACTAGGCGCGCGGGCGTTAGTTCGGCATTGCCTTCGACGAATACAAACGGTGAACCGCCTGCTTCCGCGACAGCGCGCAGCAGGGTGGTTTTGCCGGTGCCGGGCGGGCCTTCGAGCACGACGTGCGCGCCGCAATCCAAACCGGCCAGCAGGAGTTCGATTTCTCGGCGGCGGCCGACCACGTCCGCGGTCAGGAGGGGGACCGCGGACTGCGGACCGGAAACCGGCCCGCAGTCCGCCGACAAAGCCGTCACGGTGCGTCGTGGACCAGGACGCCGCGCACGTTCCGGCCCTCCAGCAGATCGTCGTACCCCTGGTTGACCTCTTCCAGCGTGTACGTGCGGGTGATGATCTCGTCCAGCTTCAGATCCCCGCTCTGGTACAGCCCGAGGATCTTCGGGATGTCCACGGTCGGGTTGCAGTCGCCGAACAGGCTGCCCTTCACCGTCTTCTTGAACAGCGTCAGGATCGAACCGGGCAGGTTGACGTTGTTCACCGACAGCTTGTTCAGCCCGGTCAGCACGATCGTGCCGCCCTTGCCGGTGGCGTTGAACGCGCCGGTCACGATCTCCTCGGTGACGATGCCCGCGGTGACGATCGTCTTGTCCGCACCGTTGCCGTTGGTGAACGACTGCGCCAGCTCAGCCGCCTCCTCCGGCGTCGCGACCGCGTGCGTCGCGCCGAGTTCCATCGCCTTTTCGCGCTTGTTCTCCAGCGGGTCCAGCGCGATCACGTTCTTCGCGCCGGCGTAGCGCGCGCCCTGCACCGCGTTGATGCCGATGCCGCCGACGCCCGACACGATCACCGTCTCGCCGGGACGCACGTTGGCCGCGTTGACCGCCGAGCCCCATCCGGTCGGGACGCCGCAGCCGACGAGCACCGCCTTGTCGAGCGGGAGGTCGTCGTCGACCTTCACGACCGAGTTCTGGTGGATGGTCGAGTACTGGCTGAACGTGCCGAGCATGCACATCGCGCCGTACTGCTTGACCGGCCCGGGGCCGCTGAACGGGAACCGCTCGCCGGGCAGGTAGCCCTCGAGGATCGTGGCGCCCATGTCGCAGATCGCCTGCTGCCCGGTGGAACACCAGCGGCACACGCCGCAGTTGGGGATGAACGAGCACACCACGTGGTCGCCCGGCTTGACGCGGGTGACGCCGGGGCCGACGTCCTCGATGATGCCCGCGCCCTCGTGCCCGAGCACCATCGGCAGCCGGGCCTCCAGGTCGCCGTGCGCGATGTGCACGTCCGAGTGGCACAGCCCGGCGTGGGTGTACCGGATCAGCACCTCGCCCTCGCCGGGGCCTTCGAGGTCGAGCTCGACCACCTCGATCGGCTTGCCCACCTCGTAGACGACCGCAGCTTTCGTCTTCATCGGGAACTCCTTTGTTCGAGCGGGCGGATCACAGCGCGATGTTCACGGACTTGGTTTGCGTGTAGAGGTCGAGCGCGGCCGCGCCCAGTTCCCGGCCCCAGCCGGACTGTTTGTAGCCGCCGAACGGCATCGCCGTGTCGAAGCCGTTGTACTGGTTGACCCACACCGAGCCTGCCTTCAGTTCCTTCGCAGTACGGTGCGCCTTCGCGACGTCGCGTGTCCAGACCCCGGCGGCGAGTCCGTACTCGCTGTTGTTGGCCGCGGCGGCCACGCCCTGTTCGGCGTTGAACGGCATGGCCGCCACGACCGGGCCGAAGATCTCTTCCCGGACGATGCTGAATTCCGGTTTCACGTCAACGAAAACGGTCGGCTCGATGAAGTATCCGGTGTCGCCCCAGCGTTTTCCGCCGGTGAGCGCGCGGGCCCCGTCGGCGAGCCCTTCGCCGAGGTAGCGCGAGACGCGGTCGAACTGCTCCTGGGAAACCATCGGGCCCAGCTGGGTTTCCGGGTCGAGGCCCGGCCCGATCTTCACCTGGCTCGCCGCCTGCGCGACTGCCTGGGTGAACTCCTCGAAGATCGTGTCCTCCACGTACAGCCGCGTCCCGGCGACGCAGCACTGGCCGTGGTTGAACATCCACGCGTTGACCGAACCGGGTACCGCGAGGTCGAGATCGGCGTCGGCGAACACCACGTTCGGGCTCTTCCCGCCCAGCTCCAGCGAAACCTTTTTCAGGTTTCCGCTCGCCGCCTGGACGATCTTCTTGCCCACCTCGGTCGAACCGGTGAAAGCGACCTTGTCGACGCCGTCGTGCGCGGCCAGCGCGGCCCCGGCGTCGCCGAACCCGGTGACGATGTTGACCACGCCGGGCGGGAATCCGGCTTCCTCGAACAGGGTGCCCAGCAGCAGCGCGGTCAGCGGCGTCTGCTCGGCGGGCTTGAGCACCACGGTGTTGCCCGCGGCGAGCGCCGGCGCGATCTTCCACGCGGCCATCAGCAGCGGGAAGTTCCACGGGATGATCTGCCCGCACACGCCGACCGGCTCGCGCAGCGTGTAGGCGTGGAACTGCGCGTCCGGCGCGAACGGCATCGACACGTTCACCGTGCTGCCTTCGATCTTGGTCGCCCAGCCCGCGTAGTAGCGGAAGACGTCGGCGGCCCAGCCGGTGTCCACGGCGGTCGCGATCGCCGCGGACTTGCCGTTGTCGAGCGCTTCCAGCTGGCCGAAGATGTCCGCCCGCTCGGACAGCAGATCGCCGATCCGCCAGATCAGCCTTTCGCGCTCGTTCGGCTTCATGGCGGCCCACGGGCCCTCGTCGAACGCCTTGCGCGCGGCGGCGACGGCGCGGTTGACGTCCTCGGCCTCGCCGTGGGCGACCTCGGCGATCTTCTCCCCGGTGGCCGGGTCGTAGGTCGGGAACGTGCGGCCCGACGCGGCCGGGACCCAGCGCCCGCCGATCAAGAGCTCCAGCGGGCCGGACACGAACTCCCGGACCTGGGTGTGCAGGGGGAATTCCACCGTTGCGGTCACCTGGCGCCTCCTCACTTCGTTGTGACGGAGGTCATCGTCACCCGGCGGACCGGGGGCGAAGTGTTACAGAAGTGGACAGTCGTCGGTCACGCCCAGCGCCTGCATGCGGCGGTAGAGCGTGGTGCGGCTGATGCCGAGTTCGCGGGCCGCGCGCAGCTTGTTGCCCTCGCTGGCGCGCAACGCCGTGACGATCGCGTTCCGTTCGGCGAGTTCGCGCCCGCCGAGCTGCCGCGTGCGGGAACTGCCTCGGCACGCGGGTGGCAGCTGGGCGAGGTCGATCACCCCCGTGTACGGAAGGCGGGACACCTCGCGCAGCACCGCGCGCAGCTCGTGCAGGTTGCCCGGCCACGGATGCGTCCGCAGCGCGGCCAGCGCGGTACCGGTGAAGTGCGGTTTCCGGTCGGGATATTCGTCGCGGAGCATCGCCGCGGCGATCGTGGGCAGGTCGTCGAGGCGTTCGCGCAGCGGGGCGAGGGCGACGGTTTCCGCGCATCTCGCCGCGATCGCCGCTACGGCTGGGGACATCGCGTCCGAGGGGACGGAAGTGAGCAGCAACCGGGCCGATCCCGGGTTGTCGAGCGCCTCGCCGACCAACGGGAGCAGGCTTTCCGGGAGCAGATGCACGTCGTCCAGGACGACGGCGGTGCGCGGCTGCGCGACGAGGTCGGCGAATCTTGTTGCCCAGTCTCGTGGTTCCTCGCGCAGCGCGGCCGCGGCGTGCAGGACGACCGGATCGTCCACGCCGGCTCGCGCGCGGGCTTCGGTGGTCCGGCCGGTGCCGGGTTCCCCCGCGATGAGAACCGAGCGTGCGGTTTTTGCCGGTGCGGGGACGGGTTTTCGGGTGCTGCTGGTGCTCCGCGCGATGCGGAAGACGGCGCCGTCTGTCGAACCTTCTACGCGTTCGGCTACGACCGAAAGACTGATTCCGTCACCCACATCGAGGCGAGTGTCGAATACTCCGCGTTCCGGCACTTGCGGCAGCAACGTGCGCAAGAGGGTCGGATCGGCGGGGCGAAGGTGTTCGATGCAGGTTTCGTTGGCGAACACGAGATCGCCGCCGAGCACCGCGACCGGGACGCTGCGATGGTGCGTGGCCTGCTGGAACGCCAGGAACAGCCGCCGTTCGCAGGCGCGCGCGCTCTCCAGCACGAGCTGTTCGATGTCGCCGACGACGCGTTTCACCAGCGGCCCGAAGAGCGGATTGCTGCTGTCGCTTTCGCCGGTGATGTCGAGGACGCCTTCGATCCGTCCGGTGAGCGGATGCCGGATCGGATGGCCGTAGCAGCTGAACCGCTTCAACGCGTCGGCGTAGTGCTCCTGGCCGTGGATTTCCACCGCCTGGCGCGATTCGTGCGGCGTGCCGAGCGCGTTCGTGCCGACGCGGCCCTCGCTGAGCTGCGAACCGTGCAGCACGCCGAGCTCTTCCAGCTGGTGCTGCAGACCGCGGTCGCCGAACCAGCGGAAGACGAGGCGGCAGTCGCGGTCGGCGAGCAGAATGGAGAACCGGGTGCCGGTGAGCTGCTCGACGAGCTGGTCCAGCACCGGACGGGCGGCGGTCATCAGCCTGCTGCGCTGGTCGACCTCGCCGATCGAAATCGCGCCCCGGTCCAGCTCCGGCTCGACGCCGAACAGCCGGGACCGACGCCACGAATCGGCGATCGGCGGCCGCAGGACAGCGGAGCCCTGCGACGGTATCCCTCCGAGCGACACTGCTCCTCCCGACTACCGGACGGCGACGTAGCGGTTCGTGTGACAGTACCTTCGCGGATCGACAAGTTCCAGACGTGCGTTCTTCCGTTCCCCGGTTTGTCCTTTGTGGACGCTGGTAGGATCGGGTGAGTGGCGCGCCGTTTTCTGATGCTTTTCGTCATGGTGTTCAGCTGGGCCGAATGGGAACACTGGCGCTCCTCGCGCCGCGGAATGGGCGACCGCCCCGGAACGTCGGGCACCGGCGAGGCAGTGGTCGTGCTCGGCTACCGCAATCGCGGGTCGCGGGCCAATTTCGTGAATCGCTGGCGAGTGAGAGCGGCAGTACGTTCGCAGGCGCCGGGCCCGTCGAGGTTGGTGTTGTGCGGCGGAGCCGTCGGCGGCACGGAGTCCGAAGCCGCGCTGATGGCCCGGTACGCCCGGGAGTGCGGCTACCGAGGCGAGCTAGTGCTCGAAACCGAGAGCCGGTCGACGTGGGAGAACGTACTGGGTGCGGTGCCGTTGATCGAGGACGCGGACCGGATCAAGATCGTCTCGAATTCCTTGCATGCGGAGAAGGCGCGGCATTACCTGCGGCGACACCGGCCGGACCTGGCGGAGCGACTGGTTCCCGGGCGGGATTACCGGTTCGGGGAGTGGCTGGCGGTGAAGCCGGTGCTGGCGGTGATGGAGAAACGAAATTTGCGGCGGCTTCGGGGGTGAGCTGGGGTTCGCTCGGGTGGCGCGCTGGCAAACACCGGCCGGAGACGTCTTGCGGTGTGTTGGCGGCCGGGGCGTGCTTGCCGCGCACTGGTGCCGCGAGCGAGCGAACCCCTGCCCTTCCCCGCCGCAGTCGACCTCACCTCCCCGAACGGCGCGAATTCAGGTCTCGTCCGCGGCAATCCCGGCAAGAACCGTCATCACCTCTCAAGAACTCCCGGCCAGGTGCGCGTTGATCTTGTCCACCA
Source organism: Amycolatopsis sp. Poz14 (assembly GCF_006704225.1). Lineage (NCBI taxonomy): Bacteria > Bacillati > Actinomycetota > Actinomycetes > Pseudonocardiales > Pseudonocardiaceae > Amycolatopsis > Amycolatopsis sp. Poz14. Next base: position 2,955,629 of record NZ_JACLHD010000001.1, on the reverse strand, counting down.
ACCTTTCCAGCCCGGCCCGCTCGTCCCGGTCGAGCGGGGCGAAGACCAGTTCCTCAGCCTCGGCCAGCACCGCGTCGAGGCCGGTGACCAGGTCGATTCCGGCCGGAGTCGCGTAGACGCGCTTGCGTCCTCCCTCGGTGCGGCGTTCGACCAGCCCGCGGCGTTCGAGGCCCTTCAGCAGCAGCGAGACGTTCGCGGGCGTCGTGTAACTCATCTCCGCGACATCTCGCTGAATGACCCCGGGCTGCCGCTCCAGGTAGCCGAGAACCAGGGCCTGTTCGAAGGTGAGGTCGCGCGTGCGGCTCCATTCCTCGATTCGCTTGCGCTGCGCCCAGCGAATCGACCGGAAAAGGTCTCCGGACGTCGGTCGCGGCTGGTTTTCCGAAGCAGCAGTTAAGTACTTAACTCCGCCCGTCGGCTGGACGAGAGGCAGGAAGAGTTCATCGACGATCGACCGGATCCGGGCGGGGCGGAGCGGGGCTAGGTTCAGCAGCAGGTCGTGCCGCATCAGCTGGAACGGCATTTCCAGCACCGCGCCGGGAAGGCGCGTCAGGTCGATCTCGCCGCGGGCGTGGGCGCGCGTGTACATGTCTCGCGAGAGCAGCCGGTCGCCGATGATCCGGTCCCGGACCTGGCCGGGGCTGGCACCAGTGCTGGCCGACAGTCCGGAGATGGCCGCGGCGGCTGCGATGGCGAAGAATCCGGCCAGTGCTTCGCTCGCCGAGGTCAGGTACCCGAGCAGATCGCCGCGCAAGCTTCCGGTGTCGGGAACGACGATGGGGTGGTCGTCGCGGTGCCGGCGCATCGCGGCCAGCACCAGTTCGTCCTTGTTGGCCCACCGCCGATAGAGCACGGCCTCGCTCGTGCGGGCGCGGACGGCCACCGATTCCATGGTCAGCCGCGAGTAACCGGTCTCGACCAGTTCGTCCCATCCGGCCGCGAGCAACGCGGATTCCAGCTGCTCGCCATGCCGGCGACGCACGGTTTCAGGGGCCACTCAGCCCACGATAGAAAGGTTTGTCTTTCTTAGCAAGTTTCCCTACGCTTGCGGACAGAAGTTCTTCGGAGCCAGGGGGTTGAAAATGCCGCAAGCACACCTGTCCACGCCGGAAGTGCCGGTCCTGATCGTCGGCGCGGGCCCGACGGGGCTGACGCTGGCCTGCGAACTCGCCCGGCGCGGCGTCGCGTTCCGGCTGGTCGAAGCGTCCCCCGGCCTCCGCCCGGGCTCGCGCGCCAAGGGACTGCAGCCGCGCAGCCTCGAGGTGTTCGACGACCTCGGCGTCATCGACCGCATCCTCGCCAACGGCCGGTCGGCGATGCCGATCCTGCTCACCGACCCCGACGGCCGGACGAGCGGCGGCCCGGCCTTCGAGGAGCGGCCCGACGTTCCGTACCCCGCCTCGGTCATCACCCCGCAATGGCGGGTCGAGGAAACCCTCGGCCTGCGGCTGGCCGAATTCGGCGGCACGGTCGAATTCGGCACCGCGCTCGAGAGGTTCGAGCAATCCGCCGACGCCGTGACGGCAGTGCTGCGCTCCGGCGACCAGACCGAAACCGTCCGCGCACAGTGGCTGGTCGGCTGCGACGGCGGCCGCGGCGTCGTGCGCAAACAAGCCGGAATCGCCTTCGAAGGCGAGACGGACGAGCGGATCCGGATGATCGTCGCAGACCTGGCCGTCGACGGCCTCGACCGCGACGCCTGGCACATGTGGCGCTGCGACGAAGGTTTCGTCAGCCTCTGCCCGCTGCCGTCCACCCACCTGTTCCAGTACCAAGCGCCCATCCTCGGCGACACCGGCCTCAACCTCGCCACCCTGCAAACGATCTTCGACCGGCGAAGCGGCCGCACCGACATCCGGCTGCAAGAACCGGAGTGGACGTCGGTGTGGCGCTCCAACACCCGGCTGGCCGACCGCTACCGCGAGGGCCGCGTCTTCCTCGCCGGCGACGCCGCGCACGTGCACTCCCCCGCGGGCGGCCAGGGCATGAACACCGGCATCCAAGACGCCCGCAACCTGGGCTGGAAGCTCGCCGCCGGAGTGCCGGAACTGCTGGACACCTACGAGGCCGAACGCCGCCCGATCGCCGCCGGCGTGCTGCGGCTGTCGACCGCACGCCTGGCCGAAGCGGCCGAGCAGAAGCGCATCCCCATCCGCAGCGACCGGGACACGACCCAGCTCAGCGTCAACTACCGCGGCTCCACGCTGGCGCGCGACGACCGCGACGAGTCCGCCCAGCTCCGGGCAGGCGACCGCGCCCCCGACGCCCCCGGCCTCACCACCACGACCGGCAAATGCCGCCTGTTCGACCTCACCCGCGGCGGCCAGTTCACCCTGCTGAACTTCGGCCCCCGATTCGACTCCCCCGTCCGCACCTTCCACGTCGTCGCCGAGCCCGCCGCCGACGACGAGATCGCCGATTCCGCCGGCCACCTCGCCCGCGCGTACTCCCCGGCCGACCGCACCCTGGTCCTGCTCCGCCCCGACGGCTATCTCGGCCTGATCTCCGACGCGGGCGACCTCACCGCCGTCCCGGAGCACCTGCTCTAGCCTCTTCCCATGTCCGACCCCGACGAACTGGCCGCGACGCTGTACGGCGCGGTCAGCCTGATCGCCCGCAGGCTGCGCCAGAGCCAGGTCACGGCCGAACTGTCCCTGCCGGAACGCTCCGCCCTGTCCCGCCTGGACCGCGACGGCCCGGCCACCACCGCCGCACTGGCCCGCGCCGAGCAGATCACCCCGCAGGCGATGAGCTCGACCATCAGCGGCCTGTCCGTCCGCGGCTTCGTCACCCGCAGCGCCGACCCGGCGGACGGACGACAGGTGATCGTCTCGCTGACTCCCGAGGGCAGCGAGGTGCTGCGAGCCCGGCGGGACGCCCGGATGCGCCAGTTCGCGGCTTCGCTCGGCTCGGAGTTTTCGCCGGAAGAGCTGGCGGTGCTGAAGGAGGCGGCCCCGTTGCTGGAGCGGTTGGGGCAGACGTTCTGAACCGCAGTCCGTCCACTGTGGAACTCGGATGCGCGTCCTCCGCTTCCTGGTATCCTGGCCGACGGACAGCAGACTCGATCAAGAGGATTTCTATCGTGGCAGGTGAAGACGACATCTCCGGGTGAGCCCGGGGCACGGGCCAGTACGGCACCGGCCCCTCGCTGATCCCTGCGCGGCCGCGAGCCGCGCGTGGAGGTTCCCGTGCCGGTCGGGCGACGTACGCCACTGGACCCACGGGCTGCGAGGCAACCCGAAGGCAAGCGCCGATCGGGGGAAGCCCAGGCGCAAGCCGGGCAGCAGGTCGCGAACGGCCCCACCCATGTCGTCCACTACCACCACCTGCAGGGGCACTTCCCTGCCGATCCACCGCGAGGCCGCACCATGTCCGATCTTCGTATCGTCCTGTCCGGGATCTCCTTCTCCTGGCCCGACGACACTCTCGTCTTCGACCAGCTCTCCGCCACGTTCCCGGCAGGCCGCACGGGGCTCGTCGCGCCCAACGGGGCCGGTAAGTCCACTCTCCTGAAGCTCATCGCCGGGCAGCTCAAACCGGCCGCGGGCAGCGTCAGCGTCGACGGGGTGCTCGGGTATCTCCCGCAGGACCTGCCGCTTACGGCGGACCGCACGGTCGCTGAGGTGCTGGGCATTGACGCGATCCTGAAAGCCATCACGGCCGTCGAGGGCGGCGACGCGGCCGAGGAGCACTTCACCACCATCGGCGCGGACTGGGACATCGAGGACCGCACCCGGGCGCAGCTGGACCGGCTCGGGCTGGGCGATCTCGCGCTCGACCGGCTGCTCGGCACGCTCAGCGGCGGACAGGTCGTCTCGCTCGGCCTCGCCGCGCAACTGCTGCGCAGCCCGGACGTCCTGCTGCTCGACGAACCCACCAACAACCTCGACCACACCGCCCGCCAGCAGCTCTACGACGTGCTTTCCGACTGGTCCGGCTGCCTGCTCGTGGTCAGCCACGACCGTGCGCTGCTCGACCGGATGGACCGGATCGCCGAGCTCGGCGCGGACGAAATCCGGTTCTACGGCGGCAATTTCACCGAATACGAACAGGCCGTGCAGGCCGAACGCGAGGTCGCGGAAAAGAATATCCGCAACGCCGAGCAAGAGGTCAAACGCGAGAAACGCGAAATGCAGCAAGCCAGGGAACGCGCGGACAAACGGGCCAGCAACGCGAAGCGCAATCTGTCCAGCGCCGGTCTGCCGAAGATTTTCGCGGGCACGATGAAACGCAACGCGCAGGAGTCCGCGGCGAAGGCGGACGGTACGCACGCGGCGCGGGTCAGCGCGGCGAAAGCCAAGCTCGACCAGGCCGAACGGTCGTTGCGAGAAGAGCAGAAGATCAGCCTGGAGCTGCCCAAAACGGCAGTTCCGGCCGGTCGGACATTGTTCGACGGCAAGCATCTTCGCGTGCGCGGGCTGTTCGCGGGCGACGGTGCGGATCTGTCCGTCCGCGGTCCGGAAAGGATCGCGCTGACCGGACCGAACGGCGTGGGCAAGTCGACTTTGCTGCGCCTGATGCAGGGCGAGCTCACCCCGGACGCGGGCGAGATCAGCCGGGTGGACGGGCGCATCGCGTATCTGTCGCAGCGGCTCGATTTGCTGGATTCCGAACGCACGGTCGCGGAGAATCTCGCTGCCGCCGCACCGGAAATGCTGCCTGCGGACCGGATGAATCTGCTGGCGCGCTTCCTGTTCCGCGGTGCGCGGGCGCATCTGCCGGTCGGGGTGCTGTCCGGCGGGGAACGGCTGCGCGCGACGCTCGCGTGCGTCCTCTTCGCCGAGCCCGCCCCGCAGCTGCTGCTGCTCGACGAGCCGACGAACAACCTCGACCTGGTCAGCGCCGGCCAGCTGGAGAGCGCGCTCAACGCCTACCAGGGTGCGTTCGTGGTGGTCAGCCACGACGAGCGGTTCCTGGCCGAGATCGGCGTCGGCCGCTGGCTGCGGCTGGACGACGGGCAGCTCCGGGAAACGGCCGGGATCACGGGATGACCGCCCTGCGCGCGCACGAGATCGTGCGGGTGCTCGGGGAACGGCGCGTGCTCGACGGAGTGTCGGTCACCGCGGCCCCCGGCCGCCGGATCGGGGTGATCGGCGAGAACGGCACCGGGAAATCGACGCTGTTGAGGGTGCTCGCGGGCGTGGACGCGCCGGATCGCGGCGAGGTCGAGCGGCCGCCGGATCTTGGCTTCCTGCACCAGGAAATGCCGTTCGATCCGGACGAGACGGTCGCGGACGTCCTCGGGCAGGCCCTCGCCGCGGCCCGCGAAGTGCTGGCCGGACTCGACCGGGTCGCGGCGCGGCTCGCCGAGGAACCCGAAGACGCCGCGTTCCTGGCCGAGTACGCCGAATTGCTCGACCTGGCACAGCAACACGAGGCATGGGACGCGGACCGGCGCGCCGAGGTCGTGCTCACCGGGCTCGGGCTCGCCGACATCGACCGACAGCGCACGCTCGGCTCGCTGTCCGGCGGTCAGCGCGGCCGGCTCGCGCTGGCGGACCTGCTGGTGCGCCGTCCGTCGGCGGTGCTGCTCGACGAACCGACCAACCACCTCGACGCCGAAGCCGCCGCGTTTCTCGAGGCCCAGCTGCGGGAACTGCCCGGCACGGTGGTGTTCGCCAGTCACGACCGGGCGTTCCTCGACGCGGTGTGCACCGACATCCTCGACCTCGACCCGGCTCCGGACGGCCCGGTGCGCCACGGCGGCACCTACACCGAGTACCTCGGCTGGAAACGCGCCGAACGCGAGCGCTGGGAACGGCAGTACCTCGAGGAGCAGGAAGAACTGGAGGAACTGCGCGACGCGCTCGGGGTCACCGCGCATCGGGTCGCGCCGGGCCGGCTCGCGCCGGACAACGAGAAAATGGGCCTCGGCCGCCGGTCCGGCCGGGTGCAGAACCAGATCTCGCGCCGGGTCCGGGCCACCACGCGAAGACTGGACGAGCGGGAACGCGCCCAGCTTCCCGCCCCACCGCCGCCGCTCCGGTTCCGCCCGCGCGCGCTGGCGGTCGAGAATCCGCAAGAAACCCTTGCCACACTGGACAATGTGCACCTGCCGGAGAGGCTTTCCGTATCCCGCCTGGAGATCCGGCCGGACACCCGGCTGCTGGTCACCGGCCCGAACGGCGCGGGAAAGTCAACGCTGCTTCTGCTCCTCGCCGGAGAACTCGACGCACAAGGCGTCACCCGCGAACCTGGCACGACCACCGGAATCCTCAGCCAGGACACCACTTTCGTCCGACCACAACGGACCGCCCGCGCCACGTACCTCGCGAAGCTAGGTCCCGAACGCGTCGCGGAAGTCCCGCTGAACTCGTTGGGACTGCTGACCCATCGCGAAGCTTCCCGCCCGGTCGGGGAGCTGTCCGTCGGGCAGCGCCGCCGCCTCGCGCTCGCGCTGCTCATCGCCGACCCGCCGCACCTGCTGCTGCTCGACGAGCCGACCAACCACCTGTCCCCCACGCTGTGCGACGAACTGGAGGACGCCCTCGGCACCAGCCCGGGCGCGATCGTCGCCGCCACGCACGACCGGCGGCTGCGCGAAAACTGGACCGGGCACGTCCTCCGCATCGGACCCGACCACCGCGCCGCGCCGTTAGAGTGATCCGCGCCGGAAGGCCCGGGCACCGACCACCCCGCGGAACATCCGCCCGCGAAGGGAACGACCGATGATGCACGAAGCCCTGCGCCGCCACGTCGAGTCCGGGTTCATCCCCGGCGCGGTAGCCCTCGTCGCGCGCGGCGACGACGTGCAGGTCACCGCGATGGGACACCTCGACGTCGAGCGCACCGCGCCGATGGCCCGCGACTCCATCTTCCGGTTCGCCTCCATCACCAAGCCGATCACCGCGGCGGCCGTGCTGATGCTGGTCGAGGACGGCCGGTTCGGCCTGGACACCCCGATCGCCGAATGGCTGCCCGAACTGGCCGCCCCCATGGTCGTCCGGACGCCGCGAAGCCCGGTCGACGACGTCGTGCCCGCCGAACGGCAGATCACCGTCCGCGACCTGCTGACCTTCCGCGCCGGCTACGGCTTCCCGTCGGACTTCTCGCTCCCGCAGGTCCAGGAGCTGCGCACGGTGCAGACCGACGGCCGCGAGGTCCGGCTGCGCCCGGAACCCGACGAGTGGCTCGCCCGGCTGGCCCGCATCCCGCTGCTGCACCAGCCCGGCGAGGCCTGGCTGTACGACACCTGCGCCGACCTGCAAGGCATCCTGATCGCCCGCGCGTCCGGCCAGTCGCTGCCGGACTTCCTCGCCGAGCGGGTGTTCGAGCCGCTCGGCATGGCCGACACCGCGTTCGAGGTCCCCGCCGCCAAACGGGACCGGTTCGCCAGCTACTACCGCTCGGGAGAGAACGGCCTCAAGCTGGCCGACGCGCCGGACGGCCAGTGGCGCGAGGTGCCGCCGTTCCCGGCCGGCTCCGGCGGACTGGCTGGGACCGCGGACGATTGGCACCGCTTTGCCCGGATGCTCCTTTCCGACGGGGAAGGACTGCTGTCGAAGGAATCCGTCCGGCAGATGACGGCCAACCAGCTGACCGCGGAACAGATCGCGGCCAACCCGCTCTTCCTCGAAGGCCAGGGCTGGGGCTTCGGCGGCGCGGTCGACGTCGCGCCGACGCGGCCGTGGCAGGTCCCGGGCCGCTACGGCTGGGTCGGCGGCACCGGAACCAGCGCTTACCTGACGCCGTCGACGAGTTCGGTGGCGATCCTGCTCACCCAGCGCGGGGTGGACGGACCCGGTGGCATACCGCACATGCAGGACTTTTGGCAGGAGGCCGCCGCGCCGGAGTGATCCGCGGCGGGGCGGGCACGGTACTGTGGCCCGCGGGCACGAGGCAACGCGACGAGGGGTCAGACGTGGGCATCTTCGACAAGATCCGCGGCGAGTTCATCGACATCATCGAGTGGACCGACGACAGCCGGGACACCATCGTGTGGCGCTTCCCGCGCTACGACAACGAGATCAAGATGGGCGCCAAGCTCACCGTGCGCGAGTCGCAGGCCGCGGTGTTCGTCAACGAGGGCCAGGTCGCCGACGCCTATCCGCCGGGCATGTACACGCTGCAGACGCAGAACATGCCGATCATGTCCACCCTCAAGGGCTGGAAGTACGGCTTCAACTCGCCGTTCAAGGCCGAGGTGTACTTCGTCAACACCCGGCAGTTCACCGACCTCAAATGGGGCACGCAGAACCCGGTCATCCTGCGCGACGCCGAGTTCGGCATGGTCCGGCTGCGCGCGTTCGGCGGCTACGCGGTCCGCGTGGTCGAGCCGGTCGCGCTGCTGAAGGAACTGGCGGGCACCGACCCGCAGTTCCGCACCGAAGAGGTGTCGGACTACCTGCGCAGCATGGTCATCAGCAAGCTCGGGCCCGCGATCGCCGCGGCCCAGGTGCCGATGCTCGACCTGGTCACCCAGCAGGACCAGATCGCGGGCAAGATCGCGAACGCGCTGAACCTCGAACTGCGCGAGGTCGGCATCGAGATCTCGAAGTTCATGATCGAGAACATCTCGGTCCCGCCCGAGGTCGAGGCCGCGATGGACAAGCGGACCCAGATGGGGGTCGTCGGCGACCTCGACCAGTACACGAAGTTCCAGTCCGCGAACGCGATCGAGGCGGCGGCGAACAACCAGGGCGGCGCGGGCGAGGGACTGGGCATCGGCCTCGGCATGGCGCTCGGCCAGCGCGCGGCCGGACCGCAGCAGCAGCCCGCCCCGCAGCAGTACCAGCAACAGGCTCCCCAGCAGTACCAGCAGGCCCCGCAGCAGCCGCAGTACCAGCAGCAGGCCCCGCCGCAGATGCCGCCGCCGCTGCCGCAGAGCGAGCAGTGGTTCGTCGGCGCGAACGGCCAGCAGCTCGGCCCGTTCGACCGCGCGGGCCTCGGCCAGCAGATCTCCTCGGGCACGCTCGCCCGGGACACCCTGGTGTGGAAGGCAGGCATGGCGCAGTGGACCCCGGCCGCGCAGGTGCCGGAGGTGTCGGCGCTGTTCGGCGCGGCCCCGCCGCCGCTGCCGCCGTCCTGAGCCGCGCCGACCATCTGGGGGACCCATGACTGACCCGCGCTTCCAGCAGGAAGGCGTGGCCAACACGACCTATCCGTGCGGCGGTTGCGGCGCGCGGCTGGAGTTCGCGCCGGGCACGACCGCGATGCAGTGCCCGTACTGCGGGTTCCGGCAGGAGATCGCCGCCGGGGAGCGGCAGATCCGCGAGATCCCGTTCGCCGAGCTGGCGAACCTCGCGCGCAAGCCAGTCGGGTCGATCGGCAAGTACGTCTTCGTGTGCCAGCGATGCGCGGCGAGGACGGAAACCAACGAGACCGCCAGCATGTGCCAGTTCTGCGGCGCGCCGCTGGTGATCGACCCGGGCGCGTCCGGCCAGCTGGTGCCCGAAGGCGTGCTGCCGTTCGCGTTCGACCGGCCCGCGGTGAGCACGCATCTGAAGAAGTGGACGTCTTCGCGCTGGTTCGCGCCGACCGCGCTGAAGAAGGTCACCACGGCGGAGTCCACGAAGAGCACGTACATCCCGCACTGGACGTACGACTCGCAGACCGTGTCCGTGTACACCGGCGCGCGCGGCGAGTACTACTACGTCACCGAGACCTACTACGACAACGGCGAGCGCAAGACGCGCCAGGTGCGGCATACCCGCTGGTACCCGGCGCGCGGGCAGGTCGCGCGGAACTTCGACGACGTCCTGGTGCCGGCGAGCACCCAGCTGCCGCTGCCGGAGCTGGACAAGCTCGCGCCGTGGCCGCTGCTCGATTCCGCCCCGTACCAGCCGCAGTTCCTCTCCGGGCACTTCGCGCTGCGGTACGACGTCGAACCGGAGAACGGCTTCGAAGAGGCGAAGAACCGGATGGCCCCGATCATCGCCGACGACTGCAAGTACGACATCGGCGGCGACACGCAGCGGCTGAACTCGGTCGACACGCAGCACAACAACGTCACCTTCAAGCTGATGCTGCTGCCAGTGTGGGTCGCGACCTATGTGTACGCCGGGAAGAACTGGCAGATCCTCGTGAACGGCCGCACCGGCGAGATCCACGGTCAGCGTCCGTGGAGCAAGGTGAAGATCGCCATCGCGGCGGTGCTCGCGCTGATCGTGATCGCGGTGATCGTCTACTTGATCGCGACGAAGGGCCACAGCACCGGCACCACGCACCATTCCGTTACGCACCACTGAGTTTTCGAAGGAAGTGATGTGCCGTGCTGATGGGCATGGTTCTCGGCGACCGCCGCTCCCGCGTTTCGCGGGAGCACGCGGGTTCGCCGCTGTCTTGACCGGCGGGAATCCTCGCCTGCTCTCTGCGAAGCGTCGACGGCTGACTGGCCCTTCGACCCTTCCCGGGAGCATTCATGTCCACCGTCACGTGGACCGAAAACGAAACCACCCGCACCGCCCGTTGGCATTCCGGAAACGGAACTCCGCCGCCGGGCCGCATTGTCGTCGTCGATGACCGGCTGACCGCTGCCGCCGCACTGCGTTTCGCGCGCGTCGGCACCGGAATGCTGTGGCGCGGCGATTTCCCCAACGCCCGACAGCTCGTGCGCGCCATGGACCGGCGGCTCCCGCAGCGCGCGGGATCTTTCGCCGAGGTGCGCGCCGCTCGGGCTGAACGCGCAGCGCTGCTCGGAAAAGTCCTGGTCTCCGTGGAAGCCGACCATTCGCTTCGGCTTCGCCGGGCCCCCGACATCCGAGCCGCCTGCGAGCACGCGTTCGGCGGTTTACCCGGCACGCTGCTTTCGTTGCGTGAGCTGCTCGGCGCCCTGAGCGCGTATCAATGGCATCAGAAAGGCATCCATCTCAACGCATTGGGCGCGCGGTTGTATCCGTCGTACAGCGTGTTCGCGCCGACACGGAGCGAATACCTCGACCTCGTCGCGCAGGAACCGTTGCCGGGCAAGGGGTCTCCGGTCGTCTTCGATCTCGGCACCGGTACCGGCGTGCTCGCCGCCATCCTCGCCCGGCGGGGTGCCGCCGAAGTGGTGGCGACCGACCTCAACCCGCGCGCCGTGCGCTGCGCGCGGGACAACCTGCGCCGGCTCGGCCTGTCCGATCGGGTCCAGGTCCTCGAAACCGACCTGTGGCCCTCCGACCGGCGCGCTGACCTGGTCGTCTGCAATCCGCCCTGGCTGCCCGGAAACCCGGCCTCGGCGCTGGAACTCGGGATCTACGACGCCTCGTCCGCCATGCTGCACCGGTTTCTCGACGGCCTGCCCGACCATCTGACGCCGCGCGGGGAAGGCTGGCTGATCCTGTCGGACCTCGCCGAACACCTCGGTCTGCGGACGCGTGCCGAACTGCTCGACCGGATCTCCGCCGCTGGCCTCAAGGTCGTGGGACGCCGCGAAACCACGCCACGGCACCGACGCGCCACGGACAGTGCCGATCCGCTGCACGCGGCACGTTCCCGGGAACGCACGATCCTGTGGCGGTTAACCATGTCCAGAGCGTGACCCGGCGTTTCCACACTGGACTACACCAATCGAATATCCTCGCCGAAGACACGGGGAGGGACGATGCCCGTACCGGGTTTTGCCGTACCACGGCGGGAATTCGTGCGGACGCTGCTGCACCGCGGCAGCCCGCCGGAACGGCCGGACACCGGCGGGGATCTCGCCGAGGTCGGCGACGCGACGCTGGCGCGCGCCGCGCGGTACTGGGTCGTCGTCCCGGTCGCCTACCGGATCGCCGCGTTCGTGAAGGTGTTCATCGGCTTCGCCGCGGCCAACGGCAGCACCGGGTTGTTCCCGGTGCTGCCCGCGGCCGCGCTGGGCGTCGCCGCGAACGCGGGGTTCCTGTGGTGGCTGTTGCGCTCCGGCGGCCTGCCCGCGCGGCGCACGCGGCGGGTGCTCACCGTCGACCTCGCTGCGGGGCTGGCGCTGAACCTGCTGATCGCGGTGCTGGCCCCGGACGCGGTGCAGCCGTTCGCGATCGACGTCACCTGGACGTGGCTGGTCGGCTCGGTCGCGATGTGGGCCGGGACGTCCGGGCTGCCCGCGGCCGTGCTGCTGCTCGCCGCGGCGGTGCCGGTGCGCGTCCTGCTGACCGTGGCGGGCGGGCTGCGGCTGGACGATCCGCTCGCGATCAGCCGGTCGATCGGCTGCCTGGTCGCGCTGGCGGTGTCGATCGTGGTGGCGTGCGGGATCCTGGTGCTGCTGGGCGTCGGCACCCGGTTCGCCCTGGACATCGGCCTGCGCCGCGGTCAGGAGGCCGAACGCAGGCGCACCCAGCGGCTGCTGCACGACAGCGTGCTGCAGACCCTGGAAGCGCTCGCCATCGCCCCGTCCGACGACGCCGACCACGCCGCCGAACGGCTGGCCCAGCTGCGCTCGGTCGCGCACGCCGAGGCGGCCGAACTCCGCCGGAGCATTACCGAGCCGATCGAACCGCGCAAGGGGCGCAGCTTTGTGGTCGAGCTGGCCGACGTCGCCGCCGAAATGGCCCGCGAAGGCCTCCGCACCCAGCTCGTAGCCGCCGACTTCGCCGACGACGACCGCCTTTCCGCTGACCGGCGCACGGCGATGTGCGAAGCGGTGCGGGAAGCCCTGCGCAACACCGTGAAACACGCCGGGACGAGCCGCGTCGTACTCCGGGTGGAGGAACGCGACGGCGGGACCGCAGTGGTCGCGCGGGATCAGGGCCGCGGCTTCGACGTGCGCGAACGGGGTCCGGGGTTCGGCATCCAGCAGTCGATCGAAGCCCGGCTGGCGGAGGTCGGAGGCACCGGACGGGTGGAATCGACGCCCGGCAACGGGACCCGGGTCACGCTGTGGGTGCCGCACTGACGCGGCGGATTCTACCTCGCTTCCGGGGAAGCGTTGCGCTTTCCGGAGCGACCTGCTCCATTTGCTGAATATTCAATTCAGCTCGCCCGCTTGGTGTCACCAATTGCGGACAAACACCCTCCCGCGCATGCACCCCGTTCGTAGGTTCACATTCCCGCTCCGCGACGCTGATAATGGAGGGTCGATCACCTTCGGGCCAAGCAGCGGGAGCGCCTGCATGGACACGCCGGACGAGGCACGCACGAATCGGATCGAGCGGAATCGCCGGATGCTCGAATCCTGGCGGGCCGGCGCGTCGATCACCGAGATCGCCAGGGAGCACGGCCTGTCCCTGAGCTGGACCGGGCGGCTGCTGCGGCAGGAAGGCGCGGTGCTGCCGGAAATCCGCCAGGGCGTGCGCCGCGAACTCGACGTGCCGAGGATAGTCCGGGAATACGAATCCGGCTCGACCATCCAGAGCATCGCGGACGCGCATCAGGCGTCCTATGGCACGATCCGTCGCTTGCTGCTGCGGGAAAAGGTGACGATCCGCCCGCATGGCGGCCAGAACGCTCTCGATCGGCGCAAGCCCGATACCCCCCGTTACTGATCCTTCCCCCCAGGGGTGGGTGATTCCTGACGCTTTTCATTTCATTCGCCATCCGGACCCGGTAAGGAGGAATAATGGGGGGTGTGGAATGACTGAACCGCGGCCAGGGGCGGTGACGTCCGACAGACCGGTGCGGGCGCCGGTCCAGCTCCCGCCCGCGCCGTCCGTGCTGCTCGGCCGCAACGCGGAGCTGGACCGGCTGGACGAAATCCGGCTCCGCTCCGACCCCGCCCCGTCCGTCGTCGTGCTCACCGGAGTCGGCGGAATCGGCAAAACGGCACTCGCCCTGCACTGGCTGCACACCCACCGCGCCCAGTTCCCCGACGGCATCCTCTGCGCGCGATTTTCCGCCGAGGGTACCGAAACCGCGGAATCCGCGAGCGGCGTACTGCACGGTTTCCTTGCCGCGCTGGGCATTCCGGCCGACGACATCCCGGCCTCGCTCGCCCAGCGCGCAGCCGAATTCCGTGCGGTGACCGCGGATCGCCGGTTCGCCGTGCTGCTCGACGACGTCGTGCACAGCGCCGACGCCCGTGCCGTGCTGCCGTCCAGCGCGCACGCGTTCGTGCTCGTCACCAGCCGGTCGCAGCTGACCAGTCTCGCACTGGACGGCGCGGAAATCCTTCCGCTGAGCCCGCTTCCGGACAGACCGGCCCGCGAGGTGCTCGTCCGCCGGGCCGGGCAACGGCAGATCAGCCAGGAGGACGCGGAAAACCTGCTGACCGCGTGCGCCGGTCTTCCGCTGGCCCTCACCATCACCGGAGCGAGGCTGCGCGTCCGGCCAAGACGCAACCCGCATCAGGAAGCCCGCCGTGGACGTGCTCGACGCCTAGGCGGTTCTACTGATCTGGCAACGGTTTTCGACGCCTCGTACGCCGCGCTCGACGACTCGGCGGCCCGGCTCTACCGAACGTGCGGCATCCTGCCCGGCCCGCATCACGCCGTCGACGCGCTCGCCGACACGCTGCAGAGCTCGCCTGCCCACTTGGACGACGCCGTCGACGAACTGATCGAAGCCAACCTCCTCCACGAGTTGGAGGACGAAACCGTGGCACAGCACGACGTCGTCCGCCACGACGCCCGCGTGCGCGCCGAACGCCAGGACGCCGAGGCCGACCGGCACTATCTCGTCCGCCGCTACATCCGCTGGTACCGGGACCAAACCGTCACCGCGAGCGCGCTCATCCACCCGTTCCGCCCGACCTTCGCGGCCGAAACCGTTGCGGCGACGGCATCTTTCGCCGACCGCGACCAGGCGGTGACCTGGTGGCGCCGCGACCGACCGGTCATCAACGCCGTCGCGAAAGCCGCCACGGCACACGGGTGGGACGAGGAACTGTGGCAACTCGCCGAAGCGTCGTGGGGATTCTTCCTGCACTACCGGGATTACGAACCGTTTTTGGACCTGTGCACGGCGGGGATCGAGGCGGCTCGGCGATGTCAGCTACCGCTGGTGGAAGCTCGGATGCACAGCCAGGCCGGTTTTGTCTGCGACCAGCTCGGCCACTACGACGAAGCAGCCGCGCACAATGCCGTGACTCTCGAGATCGGCGAACGAGAGCAGCACGGCCCGACCCAGGCCTCCGCACTGGCGCGGCTCGCCAGAAACGCGCGAAGACAGCAAGATTGGGAAGGCGCGCTTGAACTGTACGAGCGCAGCGCCCGAAAACACGCCGAGGTCGGCCTTCCCCGCGGCGTCGGCCAGGCCCGCTATCGGCGTGGCGAAGTCCTGATCAAGCTAGGACGCGACGAGGAAGCACTGCGTGAACTGGCCGAAGCCACGGCCATCCTTGCCGAAGAAGGCGACGACATCCAGCACGCACGCGCGGTCATCCCGCTCGCCGCGGTCCACGCCCGGCGAGGCGACTACCGCCGGGCGCGCACCGAACTCCTGAAGGCACTCGAAGGCGTCACACGCCTCCAGTCACCGCATTTCCAGGCCGAGGTCCTCACCGCGCTCGCCGACCTCGAACGCGGTCACGGCGACGAGGCAAGCGCCCAGCGCCATCTCGACGAGGCCCGCCGCCTCAGCGGGGATCCCGCCGAGCCGCCGCACTGACCACGCCACGCCGCCCGGCCAGCACACCGCAGCCGCGATCGCTCCCGGCCACTCCGCCCGTAGTTCGTCAGCCTCGCTTCTCGTCGCGGCCCGAGTACTGCACTGGACCACGACGTCCGCCTCGGCCGAGCACCGCGGCCCGGCGCGATCGACATCGGCGACCAGCACCGGCAGCGCGCGATGCCCCGGCAACGCGAGCCGCACGCGCGCGACGCCGGCGGTCACGCGTCCCACCCGGGCAGCGGCCGGGGCATCGCGGGCAACGGCGGACACGCCAGCGTGGCCGGTTCGGACAACTCCAGCAGGCGGTACATCGCCGACCGCAAGATCCCCGCCGAACAGTCGAGCCTCGTGCTCGCGACCGGAAGCACCTCTGCGGCCAGCCGCGGAGCCACCGCGATCGCGGCTTCTTCCTGGGCTTCGAGCGGCGCGTCCAGATCCAGCGGCTTCGCGTGCGCCTGCACCACGTCCGCGACGCTCCCGGCCTGCGGCCGCCCGTCCGGCAGCGACGCGAGCGTCACGGGCTTGCCGATGGCCGCCGCGTAACCCGTGGTCGAGCCGTGGTCGCCGATCACCCAGTCAGCCGCAATCATCGTCGCCTGCCATCCCTGCTCGGGCGGGATCACCCGCAGTCCGCGGCATCCGGCGAGCCAGGCCGCGACCTGACGCCGCCCGTGCACCGCCCAGACGTTTGGATGCAAAACCGCCGCCACCGCGTAACGGTCGTCCGGCAGCGCGTTCGCGATGGCTTCGTACATCTTCGGGACGCGGCCGAACGCCGAGTCAGTGAACCAGGTCGAACTCAGCACCACCAGCCGCCGCCGCGAGCCGACGCCCAGCGCGCGCCGGTATCGCTCCCGGTGCCCGCTCGCCGCCCGCATCCCGTCGAGGCAGATATCCCCGGCCACGACGGCCGCGGGCACCGCCTCCGGACACCGCTCGCGCAGTACTTCCACCTCTGCTTCAGTACCGAGGCCGAGCACCGCCGGAAGCACTCGCCCGCGAAACGTGAGCAACTCCCGGTCCAGCTCGGTCGTTTCGAACGTCGCACCGCCTGCCTTCCGGCTGAACCGACGGCCGGGGACCTGCCCGACACCGTGTCCGATCAGCATCAGCGGTCCGCGCACCTGGTCGAGATTCCGGTGACTGGCCGCCAGCACCAGATCGAACCGGTGCGCCACCGCCTGCTCCCACGGCAGCAGGAGCCCGTGCTGCGCCCGCACGTACTCCTCGACCCCGGCCCATCGGTCGGTGCTGTGCGGAACGGTGAACATCACCTGCACCCGCAAGTCCCGTTCGAGCAGCGAGAGCAGTTCGACCAGCCGCGTCCCCGCCGTCACGGTCGGAACGACCGCCAGCACGGTCCGGCACCCCGGCCGCGTCACCCGCGACGCGGCGTCGAGACCGATCGGACCGCGTACCCACACGTCGTGCGCCATCTTCATCCCCTCCGTCCGGAAACCGACGAACCGAGGCTGCGGCGCGGTCCTGACCGGGGACTTCCCGCCGCTGGACACAAAGCGGACCGAAACCGGACAAGACAATTCCCTGGATGATCCTTATCCCGAAAGCGGTCGCCGATCGTGCGGATCAATGCGAAACTGGGCAATCGACGAGGGAGGGGCGTCGAATGGACTTCGCCTACGGAATTCTCGGGCAGACTGCGGTGCGGATGCACGGGAAGATGAGCGAGCAGTGGGGCCAGCGGCAAACCCGGAATATTCTCGGAATCCTGCTCACCCGGCCGGGCCAGCGTTTTTCCCAGGACACCCTCATCTCGTGGCTCTGGGACGACGACCTGCCCGGAAACCCGCAAGAAGCCCTGTACAAGGCGGTGCACCGGCTGCGTCCCGCCCTCGAAGAAGCGGACGTGCACGCCACGGTCGCGCGGTCCGGCGACGGTTACCTGATCGACCTCGACGAGAGCCTCGTGGATGTCTCCTTCTTTCGGAAAACAATGCGGAAAGCACACGCCGCGGCGAGTTCCGGCGATCATGAAGCAGCTTGCGAATCAGCCGAAGCCGCTCTTTCCTTATGGCGTGATGAACCGCTGCCGGAGCTCCGCACCGAACGCGCGGACAATTGGCGCGAGGACCGAATAAAGTCCATGTTGCTTCCCGCGCGAGAATTCCTGACGAGCCAATTGCTGACGCTCGGCCGTCCCGACGAGGCCGCGGGGCGGATGCAGGATCTCGCCCCCGAACACGCCAGCCGCCTGGCTTTCGTCAAGCTCCAGATCCAGATCTACTACGCGCTCGGGCAGTCCGAGCAGGCCCAGGCCCACTACCTCGACGCGCACCGGCGATTCCGCGACGCCGCCGACGACACCGCCACGGCCATGCTGCGCGCCTTCCACGACGAGCTCCGCGACCGCCACGAAAACCCGCCGGCCGCCCCGGTACGCCGAGCCGCGCCTCCGACCCATCCGCTCCCCCGCGACCTCCGCGGGTTCATCAGCCGCACCCGCGCACTGGACACGCTGGACCAGTGGCTCCGCCCCGGCTCGCCGACCCGCTCGCCCGCCGTCGTGCTCAGCGGCCCGCCCGGAATCGGAAAGACAAGCCTCGCCGTCCACTGGGCACACCGCGCCGCGGACTGGTTCCCCGGCGGGACGATCTACCTCGACCTGCACGGCTTCGGCCCGGCACCGCGCCTCGAACCGACCGACATCGTCGACGGGCTCCTGCAGGAACTCAACTACCCCTTCGACCACGTGGTAGACGCGACCGCCCGCGCCGCGGTCCTGCGCCAGCAGCTCACCGACCGGTCCGTCCTGGTCATCCTTGACGACGCGGAGAATTCCGAACACGTCGACCAGCTGCTGAACGTGCTGTCCGAATGCTCGGTGATCATCACCTCGCGCCGCAGGCTCGGCGCACTCACCCGGCGACACGAACTCGCCGCCCTCAGCCTCGACCGCCT
This sequence comes from Amycolatopsis sp. Poz14, assembly GCF_006704225.1. Lineage (NCBI taxonomy): Bacteria > Bacillati > Actinomycetota > Actinomycetes > Pseudonocardiales > Pseudonocardiaceae > Amycolatopsis > Amycolatopsis sp. Poz14. Next base: position 2,937,266 of record NZ_JACLHD010000001.1, on the reverse strand, counting down.
CGACGACCGCGATTCCCTGGAACTGTTCGTCCGCCGCCTGAACGGCCGAGGCGAACGAGAACCCGACGCGGCCCGCCGAATCGCCCACCTCTGCGACGGCTTGCCACTCGCGCTCACCTTGATTGCCGAGAGCGCCGCTCGCCGTCCGGGGCTGAGTCTCAGCACTATGCTTGACCAGTTGCGCGATCCGGAGATGCTGCTGAGCATTGGCGACGACGGCGATGACCGGAGCCTGCGCGCCGTTTTCTCCTCGTCGTATCGCATGCTGGAGCCTCCGAGCCAGGCCGTTTTCCGGCTCTTCGGCCACCACCCCGGTGCGGAAATCCACGTCGACACTTTGCTGTCCGCGGCCGGCCTCCCCGCCGCGGAAACCCGGCGAGCGCTCGAAACCTTGGTCGCGTTGCACTTGATCGACCAGCCCGGCGACACGGACCGCTACCGGATTGTCTCGATCTTCCACCGGTACGCGCGAACGCTCAGCGATCAAGACCACGACTCGCGGCCCTTGCGGCGCTTGCTGTCGCATTACTACAGCACCGCGTACCACGCGCATCGGATGGCGCACCCGTATCGCGACCGCCCGCCGCGGCTTGATCCCGAACCCGGCATCCGTCCGACGCAGTTCACGACTCCGGAAGCCGCGAAGCGATGGTTTTTGCGAGAGAGAACAAATACGATAGCACTCGCCGCAGTGGCGGAGCAGCATCATTACTTCGAAATAGCGTACATGCTGCCGCATCTCCTTGCGGATACCCTTGACAGGTATGGATTTTATGACGAAATGAGCACTGGGTTCAGCATTGCCGCACGGGCCGCGCGAGCGAACAACAATTCGCACGCGGAAGCCTCGAGCCTGAATGATCTCGGCGAGCTCAACCTCACGCTCAGCAACCACAAAGCGGCCGAGCACGCGCTGACCCAAGCGTTGGAACTCGCCACCGCCGACGGATCGCCCATCGGGGTGTTGACAATCAACATCAACTTCGCACAGTTGTACCGGCACACCGGACGCCCCGTGGAGGCGATCGCTCTCTTCCGTCGCTGCATCACGCACGCGCAGCGCAACGGCGACGCGGTCCGCGAGGCGAAGGCCGAGCAGTACCTCGGCGAGACCCTCGCCGAACTCGACCAGTACGAGAAAGCCCTGCCGCACTACCACCGCGCGCTCCACCTGCGGGCGCTCACCGGCGACACCGCAGGTCAAGCGACGACCTACACGACACTCGCGGAACTCCATCTCCGAGAGGAACAATTCGTGGTCGCCCACCGGCATTGCCAGCTGGCGCATGCCCAGATCGCCGGCGATCTCACCGCGACGATGCGGCTGCGCACTGTGGAGGCCCGGCTCGCCGCAGCCGAACGGGACGACCGCGCCGCGCTGCGGTTGTCCCAGGAAGCGGTAGAACTCGCCGAACGTGCCCACAACGCGACCGGTCAGGCCCGAGCCTTGGAAGCGTTCGCCGAAATTCTTTACTCACGCGGAAATCATGAAGACGCTGTCGACGCGTGGCGGCGCGCTGCCGCCTTTTACCGGGGTCGTGGCAAGGACGCCAAGGCCGACCGCGTCGAACAACAGCTGGCCGCGGCCGGGAATCCTCATGCGATTCCGCAGGCCAGGGACAGCGAACGCACTGTCGCCATGCCTGCGCCGCGTCGCTCTGCAACCTCGAACGGGTGACACAACAGGGGGTGCCTAGCGAGATCACCCGTCCTTACGACAAGATGCCCCTGCCGAGACTGTCTCACCCGGCAGACAGCCACACAGAGTAAAACTCATCGAGGCTAGCACCGGAATCCCAGGCAGCTCGGTTGTTGCGTCATACATGTTACGCAGCATGTATCACTAGCACGTTCACGAGGAGCTCGACTTGTCGTTTGTGGTCGCATCATTCGCCGACTATGCCCCGTGGTTCACCGTAGCTGCAGGAGCGCTTTCGGCGTGGTGGCGTTGCTGATTCACCGCTAAATCCGGCGTTGGCGTTGCCGCTACTACGATTTCCGCAGCCGCAACGCCAGCGCCGGACAAGCCGCGGCCGCCCGTCGTGCCTCGGCTAGCAGCGATTCGGGTACCGATTCCCCGCGTACTACCGGGTAACCCCATTCGTCCACTGTGATCAGTTCCGGCAGGACGTCCGCGCACAAACCGTGTGCGCGGCAGGCGATCGGGTCCACAGTCAGGCGGTTCATGCCGCACCTGCCATCATCCGGCACGAGCCGATCGTGAGGTGTGCGTGGACGTCGGCGGCGAAGACGCGTAACGCGCTTGCGGCTAGGCGAACAGCTCCGGCCGGGTGGGCGCACGCGCCGCGTCCGCTGAGGAGCGGGAGGCGGCGGGCCAGGCGGCCGGTTGCGTCCCTTCCGGACAGCAGGTCGGTGAAATCCGCGGCGATGGCCGGTAATCCGAACATGCACGGGCCGCATTGGCGGGCTGATTCTCCAGCCAGGGCAAAGAGAATATTCCGAGTCAGCTCCAGGCCGCAGTTCGGTTCCGGGAGCAGGTGCAGCGAGGACAAGCCCGGTTCACGGCCGAGCGGCAACGGGTCGGCCAAGGCGCGAGGCATCCAGGTGCCGCCGTAGCCGCCGATCAGGACTGCTTGTGCGGTAACAGAACCGCCGGCGCGGGCGAGGATTGCGGAGATCGGGGTGTCGGCTCGGACTTCCAGTACGCCGGGGCTGGCGACGGCTCCGGTGACGGTCACCAGGTCTGTGTGGACAGAGCGGTCCGCGCCAGGTCGGGCGACGAGCGCGAAGCGGGCCAGGGTTTCGACGTTCTGGACTAGCGTCGGGCGTCCGCGCAGGCCGCGTTCGGTTGGGCGGGGGGATTTGCCGGTCGGGCGGGCGTCGCCGGTGGCCAGGAAATGCACTAGCGCGGTTTCTTCGCTGGCGACGTATCGGGGCGGGACTGCGACGACCTTCACCGGAACTGCGTCGCGACGTTCGGCCAGAGCTGCCATTACGCTTCGGTTTTCTCCGTGCAGGCAAAGATAAGCCTCGGTAGCGCCGACAGCGTGAGCGGCGACCTGGATACCGTCCAGTACCAGGTGTGGCGCAAGCTCCAGGAGAGCGCGATCCTTGCTGCTGAAGGGATCACTCTCGCAGCCGTTGGCGACCACAATGGACCGTCCTGGTGCGACAGAGCGCAGTTTCGCCGCGGCGGGGAAGCCAGCGCCGCCTCGGCCGCGGATACCGGCGGTGTCGATTGCGTGGATCAAGGCGTCGCGGTCCAAGGCTGGGAGTCCACCATGGACGGACAGGTGGGCGGCAAGATTGTTACGGTGCAACGGAAGTAGCACGAGTCACCTCTGGAGGGGAGAGAGGCGGCGGGCCTCGGTGTCGGGGCTGGTGCTGCCGAACCGCACGCTCACGGCCGCCAAAACGGCTATCAGGCACACGATGTCGAGCGCGATGAGCAGCGGGCGGGCGCTGTCGGAAGCGATCAGGCCGACGCTGTGCGCGAGCGCGACTGGCCAGCACAGGTAGGCGAGCCAGTGCACGGCGCGCCACACCCGCGGCGCGATACGAGTCCGCAGGAGACTCGTCACGACAATGGCGAGCAGCAGATCCACTGCTACCGCGCCGATGCCGATCCAGAACGGTTCGTAGCCCGAGACGAACGGGACGACAACGGAGAGCCAGCTGAGGTCCACGTAACCGTCGACGACCGCGAAGACGATGTGCGCGCCCAAAAAGACGAGGCTGGCCAGGGCGAGGTTTCGGTGCAGGTCGGCGAGGGCGAAGCGGGGCCAGCGACGGGTCGCGAATCGTCCGGAGTTGAGGAAACCGAGCACCACCACGGCCGTCGAGAACACCAGCGAGACAATTCCAGTGGCACGGCTGAAGTACCAGAGCGCGGAACTCACGACGCACGCTCCCGGCGATCCCCCGGCCAACCGGCGGTAGTCCGGACGGCGCCACGCGAACTCACCAGTCGCGCGGGCAGCCCACGCGACCTCAGCCAGTCCAACGCGGCGACGCCCAACACGACCGACGCCGTGCTCGCGGTGTTGGCGTCCACACAGGACTGTGCCGCTACCGATACCGTCCGCCAGCACGGATCCGCCGAATCGCCGGTGCGCGGGTCGACGATGTGGTGCACCACGCGCCCGCCGCGTCGCCAGGTTCGCCGGGCGACGCCGGAGGTCGCCAGGCCGCCGCTGGTGAGCGTGATCGTCATGTCCGGGTGGGCGGCCGAGTCGGTGTGATCGTCGCCGATCGCTATCTTCCACCCGCCTGCCGGAGCGGGGCCCGCGACCGCGATGTCGCCGCCGAGGTTCACCAGCACGCCGCAGCCGGTGCGGCGGGCGATTTCGGCGGCGGTCCGGTCCGCGGCAAACGCTTTCGCGGTCGCGCCCAGGTCCAGCATCACGCCGCGCGGCAGCACGACGATCCGGCGGGCCGGGTCGAACAGCACCCAATGCGAACCCGGCGCGGGGACCGGCGCCGCGGCGGGACCGTCGGTGATCTCGGCGAAATCCCGGTCGTAGCCGAGTGCCGCCATCGACCCGCCCACCGTCGGATCGACCAAGCCGCCGCTCAGCCACGCGGCCCGCAACGCAGCTGACAGCGCGTCGGCCAGCAGCGGGCTCACCGCCACTTCCCGGCCCGCGGCGCGGTGGAGGGCCGAAATTTCCGAATCCGTCCGGAATCGGCTGCATGCCCGATCGAGTTCGGCGAGCCGCGTCCGCAGCAGCTCAGTCGCCGGGCCGAGCGCGGCCTCCTCGGTGACGAGCACCCGCGCGGTCGTGCCGAGCGAGGGAAACGCCGCCGAGTACGGCCCGGTCACGACGCACCCGAGCCGGTGTGCGCGTGCCCGGAACCGAATCCGGGATCCTGCGCGGGCGCCTGCAACTGGTCCTGGTCCGAGGTGCTCGACCCCGTCCCGCTGTCGGTCGAGGTGGTGCTGTTGTCGGTCGAGGTGGTGCTGCTGGTCGAACCGGCCGCCGTCAGCCCGTAGCCGATCCCGCCTGCCGCCGCGACTCCGAGCGCCGCCGCGACCGCCGTGACGAGCGCAGTCCGGTGCCGGACGCGTGCCCGTTCCGCTTGCCTTCTCCTGATGTCCGGGTCCATGCCGGGTGTCCTCTCCGGTGGTGGGAACACCCAGTCTCAGCCGCGAATCTATGAGTCCGCTGGGAGCGACCTGTCAGTTTGCTGCCAGTCACTACACTCCGCGCATGAGCACGGTCCTCGCGTGGGCGACGCTGGCGGTGTGGGCCGGGCTCGCGTTGTGCCACAGCTGGTTCTGGCGCACCGACCAGCGACTGCCCGAGCCGGTCCGGCCGGAACGCTGGCCGTCCGTCGCCATCGTGGTACCAGCCCGCGACGAGGCCGAACTGCTTCCAGAAACCCTGCCCACGCTGCTCCGCCAGAGCTATCCCGGCGACGCGCGAGTGATTCTCGTAGACGACGGCAGCAGCGACGGCACCGCGGAAGTCGCCCGCGCACTGACTGTCCCCAATGGACTCCCGCTCACCGTCACCAGCCCCGGCGAACCACCGGACGGCTGGACCGGGAAACTCTGGGCCGTCGCACACGGCGTCCGCGAGGCAGGAGACGTCGACTTCCTCCTCCTGACCGACGCCGACATCGCACACGCTCCCGATTCGCTGGAAACTCTCGTCGCGACCAGCGGCCGGGATCTGGTGTCGCAAATGGCCGTTCTGCGCACCGCGACGTTCTGGGAGCGGCTGATCGTGCCCGCTTTCGTCTACTTCTTCGCGATGCTCTACCCCTTCCGCCGCGTGAACTCCGCGCGCTGGCGCACCGCCGCCGCGGCCGGCGGTTGCGTCCTCGTCCGCTGCTCAGTGCTCGAACGCGCCGGCGGAATCGCCGCGATCCGCGGTGCGGTCATCGACGACGTCGCACTCGCCCGTGCCGTCGCGTCCGCGGGCGGCCGGATTTGGCTGGGTTACGCGACGAAGGTCTGGAGCGTCCGGCCGTACCCGCGGCTCGCGGACCTGTGGCAGATGGTCGCCCGCAGCGCCTACACCCAGCTCCGGCATTCGCCGCTGCTGCTGGCCGGGACGGTCGTCGGGATGATCGCCGTTTTCCTCGCCCCGCCTGCACTCGCCCTGACCGGCTCGTGGCAGGCCGCCGTCGCCTGGCTGCTGATGGCGGCGACGTTCGTCCCCGTCGCCCGGTACTACCGGCAGCCGCTGGCCGCGGGGCTGTTGCTGCCGTTCACTGCCGCGCTGTACACGCTTATGACGATCGACTCCGCCCGTCGCCGGACTGGGTGGAAGGGCCGGACTTACTGAACACTGCCGCGCTCATCAGCGGGATATGGCATCCTCACGGCATGATGTCGACCCGAAGGGGCAATGCCTCGTAGGACGCCCGGCGCGCTGCGCGCCGACCAGCCCGAGGCCCGCGATCTGTGGGCCGAACGCGTTTCCCCAGCACTCGACCGGTACCGGAGCTTCCTTCGCCAGCCTGGCCGCTGGCTGTATCTTCCGCTGTCCGATTGCCCGTGCTGCGATCCAGTCGACGCCCGCGACGACCTGGACGCCGCCCTGCGAGTCCTCCCCCGCCGCGACCGTGCGGAACTGCGCCGGATCCTCGCTCCCCTCGACGACGACTTCCGGCGGCGAACCCTGCCCGACCCGGCAGCTTGGTCCCTCAGCCTCTGGCACGCCTCCGCGTGGTGGCGCCGGCGGCTGTACGAACGGTGACCTGCGCGAATCCCTGGGAGAGCGAGTTCACACCACCCGGGGATGCACATTCATACATCGTCGTGCATAATCATTCCTATGTCCAAGGTGCTCACTTCCCTTCCCGTCGGCGAGCGGGTCGGCATCGCGTTCTCCGGCGGCCTCGACACGTCCGTGGCGGTGGCGTGGATGCGCGACAAGGGTGCGGTTCCGTGCACCTACACCGCCGACATCGGCCAGTACGACGAACCCGACATCGCGTCCGTCCCCGGCCGTGCGCACGCCTACGGGGCGGAGCTCGCGCGGCTGGTCGACTGCAAGGAAGCCCTCGTCGAAGAGGGGCTCGCCGCGCTGACCTGCGGTGCCTTCCACATCCGCACCGGCGGCCGGGCCTACTTCAACACCACCCCGCTCGGCCGCGCGGTCACCGGCACCCTGCTGGTCCGCGCGATGCTCGAGGACAACGTCCAGATCTGGGGCGACGGCTCCACCTACAAGGGCAACGACATCGAGCGGTTCTACCGCTACGGCCTGCTGGCCAACCCGGGCCTGCGGATCTACAAGCCGTGGCTCGACGCCGCGTTCGTCGGCGAGCTCGGCGGCCGCAAGGAGATGTCGGAGTGGCTGCAGGCGCACAACCTGCCCTACCGCGACAGCACCGAGAAGGCCTACTCCACCGACGCCAACATCTGGGGCGCCACGCACGAGGCGAAGTCGCTGGAGCACCTCGACACCGGCATCGAGATCGTCGAGCCGATCATGGGCGTGCGGTTCTGGGACCCGGAAGTCGAGATCGCGACCGAGGACGTCACGATCGGCTTCGAACAGGGCCGTCCGGTGACCATCAACGGCAAGGAGTTCGGCACCTCGGTCGAGCTGGTCCTTGAGGCCAACGCGATCGGCGGGCGCCACGGGCTCGGCATGTCCGACCAGATCGAGAACCGGATCATCGAGGCCAAGAGCCGCGGCATCTACGAGGCCCCGGGCATGGCGCTGCTGCACGCGGCGTACGAGCGGCTGGTCAACGCGGTGCACAACGAAGACACCATCGCCAGCTACCACAACGAAGGCCGCCGTCTCGGCAGGCTGATGTACGAGGGCCGCTGGCTCGACCCGCAGGCAATGATGCTGCGCGAATCGCTGCAGCGCTGGGTCGGCACCGCGATCACCGGCGAGGTCACGCTGCGGCTGCGGCGCGGCGAGGACTACTCGATCCTCGACACGTCCGGCCCCGCGTTCAGCTACCACCCGGACAAGCTGTCGATGGAGCGCACCGAGGACTCCGCGTTCGGCCCGGTCGACCGGATCGGCCAGCTGACCATGCGGAACCTCGACATCGCCGACTCGCGCGCCAAGCTGGAGCAGTACGCGAGCCTCGGCATGGTCGGCGGCACCTCGCACCCGAAGCTGATCGGCGCCGCGCAGGCGGCCTCGACCGGCCTGATCGGCGCGATGCCCGAGGGCGGGGCCGAGACGATCGCGTCCCGCGGCCGGGCCGACGACGTCGAGCTGCTCGACCGCGCCGCGATGGAGTCCGGCACGGACTGAGGCTTTTCTCCCGCGGATGCCCGCGTCGGCGTACCGGCGCGGGCATTCTCTCTCTATACCAGCGTCCGCACCCCGCGAACGTCTCTACATTCGGGCGGCGGCTCCCGGCTACCGTGGCGGCGTGACCCCGATTTTTCAGCTCTCCGCCGACCACGTCACGGCTGAGGCAGCGCTCGACCCGATCGCCGCGACCCTGGACGGCGTGACCACCGACGCGACCGCGCTCACCGACCTCACCCCGGACGGTTTCGCGGCCCGCGCCGACCTGGCCCGCCGCACGCTCGCCGCTCTCGCGACGCTGACCCCCGAGTCCCGCGCGGACCGGATCGCGTCCGCGCACCTGCGGAACAGCCTCGAGGCCGAACTGGCCTGGCACGAGCTGGACGAGCCGTTTCGCCGGGTACAGGCGCATTTCGGCACGCTGAATTCGATCGCCGATTCAGTCCGGCTGCTGCCGCGCCGCGACGCGGACGACTGGCACGTCGTCGCGGTCCGGATGACCGGCGTCGAAACGATGCTCGCCGGCTGGCAGAAGACGCTGCAGGCCGGTCTCGACCGCGGTCTGCGCGCGGCCCGCCGCCAAGCACTGGAGACGGCGGCGCAAGCCGCGCGGTACGCCGGTGTCCACAATGCACTCGTCGAGGAGTACGGCGACGGACCGCAGGCGGCCGAGCTGCGCGCCGGTGCCGACGCCGCCCACCGCGGTTATGCGGCGCTCGCCCGCTTCCTGCGCGAGGATTACGCCTCGCACGCCACCGAAACCGACGGCGTCGGCGCGGAACGCTATGCCGTCGCGGCCCGGCTTTCCCTTGGTGCGGACCTGGATCTCGCCGAGGCTTACGAATGGGGCTGGGCGGAACTTCAGCGCATCGAAACGGAAATCGCCGCCGAGGTGGCGAAAATCCAGCCCGGCGCGAGCGTCGCGGAAGTGTTGGCGCTGCTGGACAAAGAGTGCGCGGTGGACGGTGAAGAGTCCTATTTGGACTGGCTGCGCGCGGCGCACGACCGGGCGCTGGAATCGGCTAGCGAGCACTTCGACATCCCGGAACCGTTGCGCGCCTTGGACGTCGTGCTCGCGTACGGCTCCGCGTCGGGTTCGCCGTACTACACCGGACCCGCCGAGGACGGCACCCGTCCCGGGCGCACGTGGTGGCCGCTGGGCGGAAGGGAACGCTTCGCGACCTGGTCCGAGCTGACGACGGTGTTCCACGAAGGTGTTCCCGGACACCATCTGCAGATCGGCGTCGCGGGCCTGGCCGGAGACTCGGTGAGCCGCTACGCGCGCGTCCATTCAGTGAGCGGGCACGCGGAAGGCTGGGCGCTGTACGCCGAACGCCTCGCCGACGAACTGGGCTGGTTCTCCGAACGCGGCACCCGGCTCGGCATGCTCGCCGGTTCGGCGCTGCGGGCCGCGCGCGTCGTGATCGACCTCGGCTCACACCTCGATCTGCCGCTGCCGGACGGTTCCCGCTGGGACTTCGACACCGCGTGCCGGTTCCTGCACGAGCGCGGATTGGCCGCCGAACACCGGGTGCACGCCGAAATCGTGCGCTACCTCGGCTGGCCGGGCCAGGCGATCTCATACAAGATCGGCGAACGCGCCTGGCTGCGGGCGCGGGCCGAAGCCGCCGCCAAACCCGGGTTCACGTTGCGCCAGTGGCACGAGGACGCGCTGGCCGTCGGCCCGGTCGGGCTCGCGGCGCTGCAGGACGCGCTGCGTTAAGCCTTGGCCTCGCACTCCGCGCACATCCCCCACCACGTGACCTCCGCCTGGTCCACCCGGAAACCGGGCACCGGACCGGGTTCGAGGCACGGCGCGGCTCCGATCGCGCAGGGCACGTCCTGGATCCGGCCGCAGCCGCGGCAGACCAGGTGGTGGTGGTTGTCGTGGGTTTCGAGTTCGAACCGCGCGGGCGAGCCCGCCGGTTCGAGCGGGCGCAGCAGCCGGGCGCCGACGAGGTCGTCGAGCACGTTGTAGAGGCCCTGCCTGGACAACGCGCCGACGGCCCCGTCGGCGTCGAGCACCGTCGCGATTTCCGCGGCCGTGACGTGCGGGGTCCGCGCGACCGCGGCCAGCACCGCACGCCGCTGCGGCGTGTTGCGCAGACCCTTGTCGCGCAACCGCGTCCCGAACTCGTCCATGGCCCGGATCGTACCCCCAGACTTGACCGAATCAATTCTGGCGTGCACTGGCTCACAGTCCCAGAGTTGACCCGTTCTTACATTTGACTGGATCAACTTTGGGGACTACAAAGGAGGCGTGCTCACGACCTCCGCACCCATTCCGTCCAGCGCCGACGCCGGAACCCGGCTCCGGCGCGCCGGCCTGCGCGTGACGACCGCCCGGCAGGTCGTGCTGGAAGTGCTGGCCGAAAACCCGCACGTCACCGTCGCGGAACTGCTGCCGCTGGTCCGCGAACGGCTGTCGATGGCGTCCACGAGGGGCGTCCACGACGTGCTGACCACCGGCGTCACCGCCGGCCTCGTGCACCGCTTCGACCACGTCGGCGTCGCGCAACGCTACGAGCTTTCCGGCTTCGACCACCGGCACCTGCTGTGCCGCCAATGCGGCCGGCTGGAGGCGATCCCCGGCGCGCCGACGGAATCCGCTGAGGAGGCGGTGTCCGGCCTGTGCTCGCGCTGCGATCCGGCCGAGTAAGGCTCAGCGGAACGCGGCGATATTGCGGGCCGCCCAGTCGGCGAAGGACCGCGGCGCGCGGCCGAGAATCCGTTCGACGTCCGGGCTCACGCGCAGTTCGGCCGGAGTCGGCGAGCTGAGGATGTCCAAGGTGTCGTCGGCGAGTTCGCCCGGCATGCTCTGCATCATGCCCGCCTTGGCCTCGGCGCGGGTCAGCTCCCGGAACCGCACCGGTTTGCCCAGCGCGGCGGCCAGCGCCTCCGTTTGCTGACGCGGCGTGATCACCGCCGGCCCGGTCAGCTCGTACACACCGCCGACGTGCCGGTGGTCGCGCAGGCAAGCCGCGGCGACCTCGCCGATGTCCGCCGGATCGATGATCGGCACCCCGGTGTCGCCGAACGGCGCGGCGACAATTCCTTGCGTGCGAACGGATTCCGCCCACCACAGCGCATTGGAGGCGAACCCGCCCGGCCGCAGGATCACCCAGTCCAGACCCGATTCGCGCACGGCGTCCTCGAGTTCGCGCATCGCGATCCGCGTTGTGCCGAACGGCCTGGTCGCCACGCCTAGGGTCGACAGCAGAACAACCCGGCGCACCCCAGCATCCGCGGCCTTCGGGACGAGATCGACGGGGTTCGCGCCGACCGCGTGCAGATCGCCGGACAGCAAGAGGAACAACGCTTTCGCCCCGGTCAGCGCGGGTTCGAGACTGGCCGCATCCGCCAGGTCTGCCACGACGTGCCGGACCCCTTCCGGCACCTCAGCGGCCCGCCGCGACACCGCCGTCACCTGCTCGCCCGCGTCGGCGAGCGCCCGCACCAACGGCCGGCCGATGTTTCCGGTCGCCCCGGTCACCACGATCATGAACAGCTCCCTTCGTAGGCCGCCGACGCTAGGCCGATCCGCTTACTCTTCGTAAGGACATACCTTTCGGTAAGCTCGATACGTGACAGGAAGCGCGCAGTTCACCCCGGCCGTCCCGACGCCGCGTTATGAGGTGTTTCACACCGACTGCCCCGCGCGTGCCGTGATCGACCACGTGACCAGCCGGTGGGGAATCTGGATCCTGATCTCGTTGCGGGACAAGGAACTCCGGTTCTTCGAACTGCGCGAAAGCATCCGCGGCATCAGCGAGAAGATGCTCGCCCAGTCCCTGCGCGCACTGGTCGAGGACGGCCTCGTCTGGCGGCGCGTCGAGCCGACCACCCCGCCTCAGGTCACCTACGGCCTGACCGAGTTCGGCCAGGACCTCGGCGAACCCCTGGACGACCTGTTCGACCGGGTCACCCGGCGGCTGGACGCCCGGTAACCGCCCTGGTCAGGCCCCGCATTACCCCAGAGGTAATTTACATACAGACTGCATGTATGTATCTTCGCCAGCATGAGCGCATACGAAGACCTGGGCACTGCCCGGCACGTCAACCTCCCCCAAGGCGAACTCCGGTACTTCGAGCGCGGACACGGCCGTCCGGTCGTTTTCGTGCACGGCGTACTCACCAACGCCCTGCTGTGGCGCAAGGTCGTCCCGGCCGTCGCGGACGCCGGATTCCGGTGCCTGGCCCCGGATCTCCCGCTGGGCGCGCACCCGGTGCCGATGCGCTCGGACGCCGACCTCAGCGCCGCCGGCCTCGCCACCCTCCTGGGAGACTTCCTCACGGCACTGGACCTGGAAGACGTCATCCTGGTCGCCAACGACACCGGCGGCGCCATCACGCAACTGCTGCTCGCGCGGTATCCGGAACGGGTCGGCCGGGTCGTGCTGACGCCGTCGGACAGCTTCGAGTACTTCTTCCCGCCGATCTTCCAGCCGCTGCCGGTGCTCGCCCGCGTGCCGGGTTCGATGGCGGTGCTCGGCCAGTTGCTGCGGATCAAGGCGCTGTACCGGCTGCCGCTGCTGTTCGGCTGGGTCACGAAACGCCCGCTGCCGCCGGACGTCGCCGAAGAGTATCTGGGCAAACTGCGGAAATCCCCTGGTCTGCGAAGGGATTTGCGCAAGTTCCTGCGCACCGTCGACTCGAAGCACACCCTCGCCGCGGCGGAGAAACTGCGCCAGTTCAAGCGTCCGGTACTGCTGGTCTGGCCGCCGGAGGAGAAGCTGTTCCCGATCAGCCTCGCGCACCGCCTGGCGGAGGTGCTGCCGGACGCGGAACTGGTCGAGGTCGCGGACTCGTACACCTTCGTCTCGGAGGATCAGCCGGACGCACTGGCCGGGCACATCACGCGCTTCGCCGCCGCCATGGCAGATTAGGTGCGTGCGACGTACCCAGCAAGAACGCTCCGACGCGACGCGAGCCGCACTGATCAAGGCCGCCCGAGACCTCTTCGGCGCACGCGGCTACCACGACGTGCCGGCCGAAGAAATCACGCGCACGGCAGGCGTCACGCGGGGCGCGCTGTACCACCACTTCGGCGACAAACAGGGCCTGTTCCGGGCCGTCGTCGAAGTGCTGGAACGCGAACTGACCGCCGAGGTCTCGGACGTCCTTGACGGTGCGCCGGATCCGCTTTCGGGTCTTTCAGCCGCACTGGGGGTGTTCCTGGACGCTTGCCTGCGCCCGGATGTCCGGCGAATCTCGCTGACCGACGCCCCGGCTGTGCTGGGCTGGGACGCCTGGCGCGATCTGGAGGCCGAGTACGGCTTGGGGCTGGTCGCGGAGCACCTGACGGCTGCGCGGGATGCCGGGTTGATTGTGGATACGCCGGTGGATGCTTTGGCGCAACTGGTCTTGGCGGCGGTGATGGAGGCGGCGAGGATGATCGCGCACGCCGACGACCCGGGGCGGGTGCGGGCGGATGTGCAGCAGGTGTTCGCTGGGTGGTTGAGCGGGTTGTTGGTTCCTAGGTGAGGAGCCGGGCGGTGTATCCGTGTGCTGCCAAGCTCTCGAACGCTCGCTCAACCTGATCCGGAAGGTCTTGAGGTATCGCGAATCCTCGCTGGGCATAGAGGCTTATCCGCTGCGTGTCGCCGACCAGCATGGTGATGACCCGGTCCACGTCGCCGATGCTCCGGACGTATTCGTCCAGCGGTAATGACTGGGAGGCGCAGAGAACGTCGATGTCAGGCCAGAGCTTCTTGCACGTCGCGTATGCCCGCCGCTGCTGGTAGGGGCGCGAGATCAGCGTGACAGACTTGATCTCTATCTCGTGTGCTGCCAGCAGCTCACGGCTTCGCGTGATGTTGTCTCCGGTGTTGCGGGCCGTGGGCTCGACGAGGATCGCGCCGTCGGGAACGCCCAGTTCCAACGCGCGCTCCCGGTAGTGCACGGCTTCGCCGCGAGGGAATCGCTCCACGGTTGTCGGCGCATTGGCTCCGGTGAAGACGATCCGAGGAAAGCTGCCCTGGTGGTACAGCTCCGCTGTGTAAGTAGCGACACCGAGGTCGTGGCTGCCCAGGCCGATCCCGACGTCCGTCGGCCGGAGTTCGTGGTGCAGGTCGTGGTAATCCCAGAGCGTTTGGACGTCGGTGCGGAGGTGCTCCGGCACGGTGGTCGAGCGCTCAGGCATGCGAGGACTCCGGAGTCAGTCGGGGATCTTGAAGGTATAGGACCAGGAGAACCTGCTCGCCGCGTGGACGCCGCGCGCGAACTCCACGACCCGGCCCTTGGCCGTGAATGTACGGCGTTCCAAGACCATCACCGGTTCTCCCGCGGGGAGTTCCAGCGTCTCGATCTCGACGGGCGTGGGCATGCGCGAGCAGACGGTCTCGCTGATCGTGTCGGGTTCGAGCCCCTGCAGGGTGAGGACCAGGAAGCCTCCGCCTCGCCCCGCCGGCCCCGGCGTCTCGTCGACGAGGCGAGTGCCTTCGACGTCTTCCGGACGGTAGTAGCTGGAGAGGATGTGCGTCGGATGGCCCGCATCTTTGACCAGGCGCGCACGCTCATAAACGGGCGAGCCGACCTCGATGCCCAAGGCTTCGGCGATCTCCGCATCAGCTTCGATCCGGGCGACGGTCTGCGTCTGATCGGCGGGCTTCCATTCGCGACCGGACGCCTCGCGGTCAGCGACGAACGCGACCGTTTCGCCGTACTTCCACTTGCTCTTGGCGTAGCGATCAGCACCGAGACGCTTCATCGGCGGACGCGCGCGAACGACAGTGCCGCGGCGCCGGACCGGCGTGACCAGCCCCTCAGCCTCGAGGACACTTACGGCTTTGCGCACTGTGTTGACGTTGACGCCGTGCTCCTGAGCCAGTTCCTCCTGCTTCGGCAGCGTCGAGTCCGGTGCGTATTCGCCTCGCTGGATCGCGTCGCGCAGGCTCGCGGCCAGGTCACGGTACCCAATGCCCACGTCATCCTCCTCCGTGCGGCGATAACGCTAGCGGTATCAGAACGCCTTGGCCCGTCAGACTAGATAGAAGTAGTTCTATTGACAACCTAGTCGACCGCGCGCCTAATAGAACTACTTCTACTCCAGAGCCTCGCCTCGCAGGCTCCAGCAACCAAACGTGCCAGCGGAAGGGCATGGACCATGGCGAACAAAGCTGAACCCGCGACCCTGCACGACGCGCACTCCGCTGCGACAGCCCGGCGTCCAGCATCCAACGCGACCCGTGCGACTTGGGCGGCCTTCCATCTCGCGAACGCGCGGATGTATCAAACCGTCGCAGACTACGACCGCTGGCATCACCACGAAGCCCTCTACTGGGCCAGTTACGAGGAGCGTCAGGCTGCCCGGTTTTCCCCGCCGCCCGAGGAAGACCGGAATTAGTCCACACGCGACTTCGCCGTCCGCGGACCGCTACAGCTCAGAGCCGGATCGACTTCTGGTTCATGAACTATCCAGGCGGTCAGTGGGCCTGGGGGCGTTCTTGGGCATACTGCCTCTGACCTGCTCTTTTGCGTCTGTTGGGTCCGGTCACGTCCGGGCCTGCCTGGACGTCTGACGGCCTGTAGACGGCCTGGCTCTCTGCCGCTCTTGCGCCCATCCGGCCAGGTGGCAGACCTCCCCCGTCGTCCTCGTCCCCGCTGCCGTTAGCGCCGGAGGGCCGGTGTCAAGGGTGGGCGCTTGCGTCCATCGCGCAGCGACGCCGCAGGCGCCCTTGATGGCGGTCGGCCGGTGTTAAACGATCGCCGACGAGGGAGCGGTCACCTGATCGTGCCCTTGTTCGGCGTAACACTGATCGACTCGCCGACGTCTCTGGGCGTATGGGGACGAGTGGATCAACCAGCTTGCGGCGGCGCGCGTACGCAGCCGGCCCTTCGGCGGGCCGCCCTGCGACCGGCGGCCGGAGCGGTGCGGCAGGCCGTCCGTGTCGCATGAGGGCGGGCCCGCCGCACGGGTGGTGACGTGCGCGCCGCCGCCGGCGGCGCGCCTAGATCCCATAGAGCTAGATTCGGCATGGCGGCATCGGTAATCGACGAACACAGACAGCGGAATGGAGATGCGCCGGTGAGCATAGGCTTAAAGGACTCGATGCCTTGGTCAGGGGTAGACGGACCGTCGCTGGCAAGGGCTGCTGCCGCCCTTCAGCTGATCCCAATAAACATCGCCTGCGTACTTCGTCTTCAGCGACTAGCCGCGATTGGCGCCTCTCTACCGATCCGAGAAACCGCGCCCCGATTGTCGCCAACTAGACTCAAGAGTATCATAAAAGATCCGCTCATTAGCGCCTCCAATGTCATCTCACAAGAGGATCCTTACGACGACATATATTCCGTCGAGATACCGTTCTTTGGCGGACCAAAGATGGTATTACAAGGTCTCAGCACGCGCTCAGCGCACTCGTTGTCATTGTTCCTATGCGCACTACGGGATCATGAAGAAGAATTTCCAGAAGACTACTTCATGGATTCCATCGTTGCCGCCACCGCCGTGTTGACCATAAGTGACGCTATCTGCTCGAAAGCGGGCATCAAGCGCGGCACGCCTCCACCCGAATTATCTGCGCGCACCCCAGTTCATGTCCCCAGCGCAGCAGGTCTTGAACCACTTCTTCACGCAGTATCATTCAGAAATGAAGAACTATCTAGCACACTAGAAAACAACGATCTCATCGCTTCGCTCCAGAGGTTTTCCGTACGCGCCGGATTCCATGATCTAAATCTAGGCATCGACACAGATAACACGTTTGTGATCACGCCAATTGTGGAAACAGACGATGAATTGATCATCGCAAACCCTGGAGAACTTGCCGCATCTCTGCGCCATCACCTAATCAAGTCAGCAATAGAGCACGGTTGCCTTGAGGTTCTCCGAGACGCTTTTCACTCTGAGGTTGTGGCCCAAGTTGACAGTTTATTCAAACTCATGGGAACAACGCGAATTGCGACAGATGAGCAGGAAGAAGGATTTATTCGTCGCAGATATAAACTCCTTGAGGATAAGTATGTAGACGTCGCAATCGTTATCGACGACCTAGGCGAATACGATGTCACAGACCCGTTCGGCAGATGGCGCACTGACGATTTAAGTGCCAGAGTTCAGGACAGTATAGACCCCGCAAGGAATCCTACCGAAGATGACCACAAGACACTTCGGATAGTTATTCTCGAAGGCATCGGCCGGCATGTCTTCTTTGGTCATGAGAAACCTAGGCTTCCAGGCCCATTTACGACCCTATCACTAGATGAGCTGCAAGTTATGGCAGAACTTGACGGCTCAGATCCGCTTTTCCTGTGGAAGTTTGCTCAGGCAGATTCCGATCTTCATGACAGCACTACAGTTCAAACATTCAGCACACTTGATAACTATGCGATATACCGCGATGCAAACCACAGTTACTACGTTGGCGATGATCGACCCCCCACCTTCTTCTCAATCGTAAACGGAAGCGGCACTTCTCTCCGAGTCGAAGCTCAAAAGCGCATCGACTCACATGAAGTTCTTGGCCCCGACGGCCAGCGGTACTTTGAGGTCATTTCACTATGGGGAACCGATGTAGCTCCTATCTACTTCATGCATCCGCGGCACAGGCGGCGAGGCCTTTTTCTAGAGTTGGAGAATTCGGAAGTCTGGATCGCAGGAAACAACCACTACAGCGGGGTCGTCGAAGATTTCTTTGAAAGCCTCATAACCGCCCTATCGTTTTGGCTATGGCAGATGTTCGACTCCAAATCGGTAGCGTTCATTGACTCGGTTGGCAAAAATCGGCAGATTTTCATAATGATCGAGATAGACGATCCAGAAAAGATGGGGCAAGTCCTTGCAGGCGAGATCGATGGAACTAGCGAGGATAGATCCTGGATTCGAGTTGTCGATGCTCAAGAAGGAAAAGTAAAGCTCGAAATACTATCGGATCTGTTCCGCGTCGATAGCTCCAACACCAACAGTGAGAAGCTCCTCGTTAAAGCCTTACTAGACGGGCTCAAGTTACACGTTATAGATGGTGATCCAACTGACTTTGTCAATAGACTGTGTTCGCCGCCCCAGAAGAAGATGATGCGGACTGTCGCCCTTAACGATGTCAGGCGGTACCCCTCAGAGTCTTTCCCTCCGCGGCTTGTCCAAGAATACGATACCTCGGTCGCCATGGATGAACTAGCGCACTGGCTATCCGAGCAGCAATATGACATTGGCCCTATTGCCTCTGAGAAACGCGTGGAAACCCTTGGCAAGGTCGTTGAATTCTATTTTGGCAAAGTTGTCGCATTGACCGCAGAGCTACCAGGGCGAGAAGCACTGCAGAAGCTCCTCTCATTCCACGAGAGCCTGATCAACCAGTCCGCCGTGGTTGCGGCCGATCTTCCCTATCAGATCGCGTGCTTCGGTGAATCAAGCATCAAATCCGAAGAGCTGGCTAAAAGGCGAAACAAGCTTACAGAATCGAAAATTGCCATACGATTCCTCATCGAGTACGTTGCCGCAACCCAGCCAAAGGGAAATCTCGATCTGACACTATCCAGCTTTGACCAATTGATGGCCATCTCCGCCGAGCTGATCGCACGAGCATCACTATCAGACGCCATTTACCATGGTTTCGCCGAAAACGACCTTTCTATCTTACCCTCAGGCCGGTTAGGCGTGTCACGCGGAGACAGATTCGAGGCAGGAACGACCGCGCTAAGCAAGGCTATGGCCGAAGCCGCGAGAAGGATAGCCATCTCACCGCCCGGCACCGTGGGCACTCGTACAGCTTCTACGGACTCCTTGGATGCGATCGACACAGCCATGCGTGCCGAGTTCGGATTCACACATTCGGATATCTCTGATGTTTTCGATGAACTCATCAACATCAGCATTGATGCAGGAGTTGACACCGCCACATCCCTCCCCATGCAGGAAGTGATCGAACTAATAAATGAAAGGCTCGATTGGAATCGAAGCAAGTCCATTCATTTCTTCGCCCAGCTTGGCCTGAAGGCGCGCAAGAAATTTCTATCGGTTGGGTCAGATGCATGGCCTTGGCGCTACAATCGGGAATGGTCGTACCTCAGGAGACCATTTATTCTCTTCAGCCGAGACGATGGTAGCCACGACCTCTACTGGGGCGCCCGACACCTGATCGACTCGGCGGAATACTGGACTGGTTTGATCCGGACCGGGCGCGTGCGCGCGAAAAGCAAAGAGATGAAGATCTTGATGGGATCGATTCGCCAAGGTCAAAATCAGCAGTTTGAGACCGAGGTATCGGTGGCATTCGAGAATTCTGGTTGCGCACCCGTACGCAGAGGCGTCACCAAGGTCGGCTCTAAGCGCATAACGTCAAAATCGGGTGAGGACCTGGGCGACATCGATGTCCTAGCATTCGACAAGAAGAAGCGAATTATTTTCGCGGTTGAAGCAAAGGATTTCGAGATTGCCCGCAATGCGACAGAGCTAGCAAATGAAGCCGACGATCTCGTTCGTGGTGAGAAAAGTGCCCTCAAGAAGCATCAGCGCCGGTCAGCCTGGCTGCAGGAGCATGTATCCCTAGTTCTCTCAACCTTTGGCCTCGCAGGAAAAGGCTGGAAGATCGTGTCTCTGATAGTTACGAGCCGCGACCTAATAACACCGCGCGTGCTGGAAACTCCAGTTCCGATCGTCAATTTTGACTCATTGGAGGCCTGGATTCGCAACTTCAAGCCCGAGCGGAAGAAGGTCAAACGATAGCCAACACCTCATGTGAAGTAGACGTCGTCCGCACTTAATCCGTGGTCGATCCTCTTTCGAATGGATGGATGTACGGATAGAGTGTCCACTTTGTTGTGTTCTATCCAGAGAACTTCATTACTTTCGACGCTCGTCCGGAGTGCACCACCTATAGCCCGAGCGCGGAAGCAGATAGAGAACTCTTGTCGAACCTCGCCGTCGTCGTAAGCTATGACGTGACTAGGATCGGAATATAGGCCGATCACACCCGTAATCTCGCAGTCGACGCCAGTCTCCTCGCAAACCTCGCGGCCGGCAGCTTGAGCCAAGGTTTCGCCGAGTTCTAACTGGCCGCCAGGGATCGAGTACAGGTCGTTGTTCGTGCGCCTGATCATCAAGATCCGGCCATCGTCGTCTTGGATGAACGCTGAGACGGCCACCGCAATGCTATTTGCCTTGGGCGCGTTCGGGTCGTTGTAGTAGTCGACTCGGGTCATGCTGCCTCCTAGAAGGTGGCTGGTTTGGCAAGGTTCCAGACTGACTCGAAGCTCTCCGAGTACGTCTCGAAGAGGTCCCCGACGGAGAGCCGCCGCGGTGGAGGGATGGGGCATGGGCCCCTGGAACCCGTACACGTGCGTATTGATGATCATCTCGTCGTCGAACCGGAAGATCGAGTTGTACAGCGTCGTGTTGTGGAACCGCATCTCGATGCCTTCCACCCCGATCAGTGGCCGGTAGAACGCAAGGGCGTTGCGGATACGCGCCGGAAGCGTCCCGTCGCCAAGCTGCTCCTCCTCGCCGCGTAGCGCGACGCTGTCACCCTCCGGGTCACCGAAGGCCAGGCGGATCTTCGCGCCGGCCGCAGCCTTGGCCGTCAGGTCCTTGATGAAGCGCGGGCGCTCGACCAGGAACAGCGCGGCGTGCACCAGGACCTCAACTGTCTCCGACGCCTCCTTGATTAGCCGATCCCACAGCTCGACCGGGATGGCGTTACGGTGCGGGAAGACCCGCACGACTTCGGCGGCCGCCGTCTTCCTGACCAAGATACAACACGACGTGCTGGCCGGTGAGTACATCTCGGCCGAGTCCGGCGAAGAGAAGTTCCGCGACTACACGGCCCAGTGGAGCAAGGGCCAGTCCGCCGACGCCGGAACCCGGCAGACCGTGAGCAACCACCTCAAGACCGGGATCTTCCCGTTCCTCGGAGACAAGCCGCTCAAGGTGGCCGCGAAGACCGACACCATTCGCGACTGGCTCGACTGGCTGGAACGGCCGAAGAGCGAAGGCGGACGCGGCCTGATGGCGTCCACCCGCCCGATGCTCTTCGACACCGTGTCCGCCATCCTCCAGACGGCCTACGACGACAAGAAGATCCGCGCCAACCCGTGCCGGGCGAAGAGCGTCAAGCTGCCCAAGCCCGTTCAGCGGAAGGTCATCCCGTGGACGGACAGCCGGGTCCGCGCGGTGCGGCTCGCCCTGCCCGCCTAGCACACCGTCACGGTGCCGCTCGGGGCCGGCCTCGGGGTGCGGCAGATGGAGATCTTCGGGTTCAGCCCAGACGACGTTGACCGGGACGAGATGATCGTCAACGTTCAACGTCAGATTCGGTGGATCGGCACTCAGCCGGCCGCTCGGGCAAGGCGTGCTCGATGACCTCGACGACTACATGGCCACCTTCGAGCCCGTCACACTGACGCTCCCCTGGCTTGAACCGGGTGGCCGGCCGGAGACCGTGCGCGTGTTGATCGGTCGTGTTATCAAGCGCAGCGCCTACGCGGGGCAGCCGATCGGGAACGTGATCAAGGGGTCGAACTTCGCGTACCACGCCTGGCGTCCGGCCTTCGCGCGTGCACGGCTTGACTACGTCGAACGCCGGGACGGGATACACGCCATGAGGCACTTCTTCGCCTCCACGATGCTCGCCAACGGCGTGTCGATCAAGGAAGTAGCCGAGTACCTCGGCCACTACGACCCCGGATACACGCTCCGGATCTACACCCACCTCGTACCGTCGAGCCACAAGCGGGCCCGGGCGGCAACCAACCGAGTGTTAAAGCCCCGCCGACCGCAGCAAACGGTCCAGGATCCCGAGACGGCCTGGCGGGCCCAAACGCAACAAAACAGCAGCTCAAAGCCGGATCGACTTCTGGTTCATGAACTCTTCAATCCCCGACGGCCCCAACTCCCGCCCCATCCCCGAGCGCTTGATCCCGCCGAACGGCAAATCCGCTTGCGACCCGCCGGATTTGTTGAAATACACCATCCCCGCCTCCAGCCGATCCGCGGCCCGGCGCAATCGAGCCGGATCCGTCCCGAACACCGCCGCTCCCAAACCGAATGGCGAGTCATTGGCGATCTCGATGGCATGATCATCCGATTCAGCACGGAACAGGATCGCCACCGGGCCGAAGATCTCCTCCCGGTATGCGTCCATCTCCGGCGTGACATCAGTCAGGACAGTCGCCTCCAGATACGCGCCCTCGCCACGACGACCGCCGGTCCGCAAGGTCGCGCCCTGTTCCACCGCGCGGGCCACCTGGGCGGCGACCTCGTCCGCTGCGGCGACGGAAGCCAGCGGAGGCAGCTTCGCGGACGGGTCGGCGGGATCCCCGGGGACGTAATAGTCCGCGACCCGCTTAGTGAACCGGTCCACGAATTCGTCATAAAGGTCAGACTGGACAATAATCCGCTTCGGAGCATTACAGGACTGCCCGCAGTTACGCATCCGCGCGGTCGCGACAGCGCGCACTGTTTCGTCCAGATCCGCGGTGTCGAGCACCAGCAACGGGTCCGCGCCGCCTAATTCCAGCACGCATCGCTTCAGGTTCCGGCCCGCTTCGGCCGCCACCGAGATACCGGCTTGTTCGCTGCCCGTCAGGGAAACGCCTTGAATCCGTGGGTCAGCAAGAATCATCGGGACCTGGCGGCTGGACGCGAAGGTGTTCACGTACACATCGTCCGGTACGCCTGCTTCCTGCAGGATTTTCTCGATCGCCAGCGCCGAACGCGGGCAAATCGACGCGTGCTTGAGCAGGATCGTATTGCCCAGAACCAGATTCGGCGCGACAAACCGGGCGACCTGGTAGCACGGGAAATTCCACGGCATCACGCCCAGCAGCGCACCGATCGGCTCCTTGCGGATCACCGCGGAACCGCCGCGGATCGGGAGCGGCTGGTCGGCGATCAGGTCCGGGCCTCGTTCCGCGTAGTAGCGGAAGATGTCCACGACGATCCCGACCTCGCCGCGCCCCTCGTTGATCCGCTTGCCCATCTCCAAGGTCATGATCGCGGCCAGTTCGTCGGCGCGCTGCTCGAACAGGTCCGCGGTGCGGGCGACGATCGCTGCTCGTTCCTCGACCGGACGCGCCCGCCAGCTGCGATATCCGCGGTCGACGCGCTCGATCGCCGCGCGAACCTCCGCATCGGTCGCGTTCTCGATTTCCTCGATCAGCTGGCCCGTGGCCGGGTCGGTCACCGTGTACATCGCGGTCTCCCTGCGGTCGGCATCCTCGCCGACATTCTATTGCATACAGTATCCCGTGTATAGATGACACAGAGTAGCCGATCCTTGACCGAGCGCTGGCGCACGAGTATGGTCTAGACCACAAATCTCCCCACCCCTCCGCCCGCGCACCACCCCACCGCGGGCTCGTCGGTCGTGCCGTGGCTCGTCCGGCCGCCCTCCGGCGCGGGAGCGGGCCCGGCTTCGAAGGAGCCACCATGCCCCGCAAACGCAAGCTGCTCGCCGCGCTCGGCGGCGCGGTCCTCGCCCCGGTGCTGATGCTGATCGGCCCCGGCATCGCCAGCGCGCACGGCTACGTCAACTCCCCGCCGAGCAGACAGGCCCAGTGCGCGGACGGAACGGTGTCCTGCGGCGACATCAAATGGGAACCGCAGAGCGTCGAGGGCCCGAAGGGGCTGCACAGCTGCAGCGGCGGCAACGAGCGGTTCGCCGACCTCGACGACGACAGCAAGGGCTGGAAGGTCACCCCGGTCGGCAGCCAGGTGACCTTCAACTGGGTGTTCACCGCGCGGCACGCCACCCTCGACTACGAGTACTTCATCGGCGACACGATGGTCGCGAGCTTCGACGGCGGCGGCCACGCACCGGGGGAAACCGTGTCGCACCAGGTCGACCTGAGCGGCTACACCGGCCAGCAGAAGGTGCTCGCGGTGTGGAACATCGCGGACACCGGCAACGCGTTCTACGCCTGCATCGACCTGAACGTTTCCTGACCGCGCGGAATGCCGGGCAGCCAGGCGGAATCCCCGCTCCGGCTGCCCGGCGCTTCATCCGGCGAACGCCTCGGCGACGGCGAGGCTGTCTTCGTAAACGTGGTACCGCGTGATCTGCCCGCCGCTGACGGCTACGCGCACCGCCAAGCCGGTTGTGAAGCGTTTGCCGGTCAACCTGACCGTTTGGGTGCTCGTCCCGAAGAACACCGCGCCCGTGCCGTCGACCAGGATCCGGCCGAACCGGACGTCGCTTTCCTCTGGCACACAAGCACTTCCGAGCGTCCGGAAGTGGTCCGCGATGTCCGCGCGCGAGGAACGGGCACGGATCCACGGCACCACGGGATGCGCCGGTTCCGGCCAGCTCAACCGCCAGTCGACCGGTTCCGCGAAAAGCTCCGCGATCCGGTCCGGGTCGCCCTGCTCGATCCGGCGCAGGAATTCCTCCACGACCGCCCGGGCGTCCGGGAACGAGGGACGCGGCGGTTCGGCGAACTGGCAGTCGCGCCGGATACGGCCGTCTTCGCCGAGTTCGAGCACGACGAAGCCGGTCCAGGCGGCCTCCCCGCCCGCCGCCGGGACCATATAGGTGCTGAACCGGACCATGCCGTGATGGCCGACTGCGTCTCGGGCGGACCGGAACACGAATCCCGCCCCGCCAACGAATTCCTCGAAAGCCTCGCTGACCCGGCGCTCAAGCTCCCGATGGCCCCGATACTCCGCGGACTCGGTGAACTGCACCCCGTCCTCGGCCCACAACGAGGCGATCGCCGCGCGCCGGGCGGCCGGGTCGGGCTCGTTCCACACTGCGACATAACGCCTGGCGAACTCGCCTGCGTCCATCTCCTGATCCATGCCCGGACGCTAACCGCGCCCCACTGACATCTTGTGTCAGCGGAACGAAGCTTCCGCGCTCCGCTTGCCGACCAGGAACCACAGCATCGGCCCGAGGAACGGCGCGCAGAACGCGAAGACCACCCACACGAACTTCATCCCGGCGCCGAGCGGACTGCCGAGCACGCTCACCAGCGCGCCGATGAACAGCAAGACCGGGAACGCCACCAGCACCGCGATCCCGGCGATGGCGGCGAACTGCAGGCCGGTATGGACGGTGTCGGCCAGGACGGCGGTCATCAGGCGATTCCTCTCTCACGACGGGCGGAAACCCATTGTGCGAGCGGAACCGCTCGGCCCGGATCGGCTTGACGGCTCGATCCGGGTACCGCTTAAGTCGTACTCGCGTCCACTATGGACGTCAGGCTCCGAACAGCTCGAGCAAGGCCGCCGGTGCGTCCGGGCGGAAACAGCTGTCGAGGCTTTGCGCCGACTCCGCCGCCGATTTCGCGCTGCGCGGGAACAACGCGGCCTCGTACTCGGCGAGCGCGCGTTCGACGTCGTCCGGGTGCCGGGCGAGGGCGAGTCCCAGCTCAGCGCCGTCCAGCATGGCGAGGTTCGCGCCCTCTCCGGCGAACGGCGACATCACGTGTGCGGCGTCGCCGAGCAGCGTGACGCCGGGCACGCGCGACCACGAATGCTCGACCGGGAGCGCGTGGATCAGCCGGGGGGTCAGCTCGCCGTCCGCCTCCTCGACCAGGGCGCGGAGCCGGTCGGACCAGCCGTCGAAGTGGCTCAGCACGGCGGCCTTGGCGGCGGCGTGATCGGTGAAGTCGATGGACGCGGTCCAGGTTTCCGGGACGCGCACGGCGGCGTAGACGTGCAGGCTGCCGTCCGGTTCGCGGTGGGCGAGGAAGCCTTTGTCCTCGCCGAGCGCGAAACTCATGCCGCCGCCGAGGAGCGCTGCCGCGTCCGGGTGCCGGGAGTCGGCGTCGAGGAGGTCGATCTCGACGAAGGAGATCCCGGTGTACTCCGGTTTTTCCGGTGAGACCAGCGGGCGGATCCGCGACCAGGCGCCGTCGGCTCCGACGAGGACGTCCGTGGTGAGAGACGTGCCGTCGGCGAAAGTGAGGCGATGCCGCCCGCCGGACAACGGTTCCGCGGCGGTGACCTTCATGCCCCAGCGGACGGTGCCCTCGGGCAGCGAGTTGAGGAGGAGGTCGCGCAGGACCCCGCGGTCGATCTCCGGCCGCTCGCCGCTGCCGTCGTCCTCTTCGGCGAAGAGTAGTGCGGCGGTGCGGTCGTAGACGCGGGCTTCCTGCCCGCCGGAGTGGATCAGGGTGCGGAATTCGTCGTGCAGACCAGCGGCGCGGAGAGCGACCTGGCCGGAGTCTTCGTGGATGTCGAGCATGCCGCCCTGCGCGCGGGCGGACGGGGAGGCGTCGAGGTCGAGGACGGTGGCTTCGATGCCGTGGACGTGCAGGACGCGGGCGAGGCTGAGACCGCCGAGGCCGGCGCCGACGATGGTGATGGTCATGGGTTGCTCCTTTTCTCTGTGGTTGGCTCTCAGCTTAACGAACATGTTCGTTACGAACAAGTTCGCTACCGGGTGACGCCGGTCAACCCCCGGCCCCGATGGGTGGCTGTGGACGATTCGCGCGTCCGGGCTCGCGGCGAATGGACAACGATTCGCCAGACAGCGCAACCTGATCGAGATCCGCCTGGTTTACCAAGCGGTCACTCGATTGGTGGCGATCCAGATCACCTGAGGGGGCCGGAACATTCGGGCGGTTGGAGCGTTGTACAGGGTGTCGGTACGGAGGTGCCCCCGGGCCTCACCTTCTGCCTTCCAGGAATACCGGTCCGGCCGGAGCCTGGTCGTGCCACTCGCCGCGAGGCGGCCCCCGTACCGGCGCAGAACCACCCGCTCCGCGTGACTGCTCCCCCCAGACGCGGAACGGGATCCGGTGCTCCTGCTCCCGCCGGCCGGTAACCCCCAGCCGGTCCGGACGGAGAGCGGGAGCACACCCCCGGCCGCGGGAATGTTCTTGGCCCGCAAGGGGTTGTATGGGGTGTGGGGGAGCAGGCTTTGCCCACTGGATGAGTCCGGGTTCGACTGCGGGTTCGCAGATGAGTTCGGATGAGCCGAGTTCAATTGCGGATGCGCAGCTGAGTCCGGTTGAGCTGAGTTCAACCGCGGGTGCGCGTCGGAGTCCGGATAAGCCGGGTTGCGCCGCAGAGTTCGGAGGAATCGGGTTCGGCCGCAAATGCGGTCAGAGTTCGAACCGAGCTCGGCCGCAGATGCACGTCGGCAGTCCGGACGAGCTGGGTTGCGCCGCTCGTCGGTGTGCCGGGCAGTCCGGTTGAGACCGTCCGAACCGGACACGCCGTTTTCCAAGCCACCCCGTCCGCTGCGGCATCTCTCCCCAGTGCCCCGCGCGGACGGGGACCCCGCGCCCCCGCTCCGGCTCCCGCAAGCCGGACGCGCGGGGCGCCCAAACCACCTCGCTCGCCGCGCCACCCCCTCCCCCACGGTCGCGCGAGCGGGGACATGCGCCCGCCCGGCCGCCGGATCCCGACCGGATCGGCCGGGTGGGTGCCCCTCGCCGGGCCTGACCGCTTTGCGGCGCGGGCAGACGTTGCCTTTGCTGGGCGATGCATCGCGCGCGCTCCCGCACCGAATGACGCATCACGGCACAGCAATACCCGGCCCTCGCTGAGTGACCGCATCACGGTGCGGGGGAAGCTCGCCCGTCACCGAGCAACGCTTCCGGGCGCGGGCAGCCCCCTTCGCCGAGCAACTCGTCGCCGCCGCAGTCACGCGCGACTCACCCAGGAACGCACCCCGGACCGTTCGCGGGCGCTCCACACAGGGAAGCATCCGAGGTCGGGCGCACGCTCCACACTGACCAACGCATCCAGGCATGGGCATGCACGCCCTCACCTAGCAACGCGTCCCCACGCGCGCAGCGCACCCTCGCTGAGCGACACACCACCCGCAGGCGCGCACGCCCACATCACGGCACAGGCATGCACACCCACACCGGGTGACGCCCTCGGCACAGGCAACGCACCACTCACCGAGCAACGCATCGCACCACAGGCACGGACGCCCCACACCGAGTGACACGTCCCAGCACAAGCGCACTCACCCGTCGCCAAGCGCCTGGCTCAGCCGATCCATTCGCGGGCATCGCGGAGCAATCCGAGCATCCCTGAGACCAGCCGCATCTGGTCTACCGTTCTGATGTCGGCTTCGAGCAGCTTCGGAGAGCACACCAGGACAGCGACGGACTGCGCGCGGGAGAGAGCGACGTTCAACCGGTTACGGGACAACAAGAAATCAAGGCCTCGCGGCAAGTCTACCGCCGACGAGGAGGTCATTGTCGTCACCACAACGGGTGCTTCTTGACCCTGGAACCGGTCCACTGTGCCGACTCGGACGTCGCCGAAGCCGGCGTCGGAGAGTGCGCGCGTCACGACTCGCGCTTGCAAGTTGTACGGGGCTACGACAAGGAAATCGGCGTCCGTGAGCGGTCGGCCTTCCCACGAACGGCCGTGCAAGGACTTGATCACCGCGACCACTTGCTCGGCTTCTTCCACCGAACGCGTGGTGTTCCCGCGATGCTCGACCGATGCCAGATAGAGACCGGACGGGAAGTCCTCGACCGAACGCTCCGCGCTGGGATGCGAATGCAGCAGCCCCGCGTACGACAGGTTGGAAACCGGGGCGCAGACAGCGGGATGCATGCGGCGCGTCAGGTCCAGGAAATAGCCCAGTTCCGGCGGGATGATGTCCGCCTCACCGATCAGGTGGCCGAGCGCCGACGCCTCCGCACCGGCCGGGTGCGTGCCTTGCACGACCTGCGGTAGTTGTTGCGGATCCCCCAGTAGTACCAGGTTTTTCGCGCACATCGACACCGCCAGCGCGTCCGCGAGTGCGAACTGACCGGCTTCGTCGATGACGAGGACGTCGAAGGGTTCCTCGCGCACGGCGGCGTTGGCGAAGGTCCACGCCGTGCCGCCGACCAGGTGGCCGGTGTCGTGTTCTTCACGCCAGCGTACCAGCGCGGTATTGCTTTTCGGCTGTTCCCAAGGCAATGCCGGGTCCGGCGTCCGCTTCGCGCGCTTGGCGCAGGCCATCTCCGGCGCGTTTTCCATGGCCGCCGAGAGCACGTTCTCGACCGCTTTGTGGCTGTTCGACGTGACGCCGACGGTCCGGCCCGAACGCACCAGATGCGCGATGAGTTTCCCGGCCAGGTAAGTCTTTCCGGCTCCGGGCGGGCCCTGGACGGCGAGTACGGAACCGTCGAGCTGGTCGACTGCGGTGATCACCGTGGCGACCAGATCTTCGCCTGGTTCGGGCAGTCCGCCGCGCAACCGGGGGATGCGGCGCAGCAGGTCGACGCCGGGGTGTGACGGCAGCGCAGGCAGAGTTTCCCCTACCAGCCGGGCGAGATCGGCTACCGCCTCGTCCTTCGGCGACGGGCGGACCGGGCTGCCGGGCAGGACTGCTGCGGGGAGGTCGTTGGACGTCCGGTCCGGAGCGCTGCTCTCTTCGAGCGTCACTTCGACGGCCGTCGCGGACACGACTTTCGCGTCGCGCGCATCGGTGCCGTAGCGCAAGCGCACGTCGTCACCAGGCGCGTACGGATGCGGACGGTCCGGGTCGCACCTCACGACCAGCGTGCGTTTCGCGGTGCGCAACCGGCCGGACGGCGGCACCCACTCGCCCGCGGTCACCGACACCGGGACCGCGCAGGTGGTGTCCACTTCGAGATCGCTGATCGGTGCGGCCAGCTGGCGGAAGAACTCCCACCACGCCGGGTTCGTCTCGCGGCGGTGGTAGCCGACGGAGGCGGCCAGCAGCGCGCGGGCGTGGTCGTCGGGGGTGAAATCGGCGGGGTCGTCGGGGACGCCGTCCAGGAGCGGGTCGACCAGCGCAGCCATCGCGGCGGCGCGTTCGGCTCGGCGCTGGGCGGCTTCCTCTTCTTCGGTGCGGCGGAGCAGAGCGTCCACTTCGGACTCAGGGTCCGGCTCGGCGAGGGCGATTCCGGCTTCGGTGCGCACGCGGTGCAGGAATTCGTGCAGGCGCAAGGTGGAGACGCAGTCGTACTCGTTGTAGTCCGCGATGCCGCGCAGCACTTCTTCGGCCTGCTCGGTGTTTCCCGCCGACGAGAGCGTCAGGTAATCCTCGTACGCCTCGATGCTCGACGCCGCCGTTTTTACCTCGCCGGCACGGGCTTCCGGCATGTACAGTGGTTCTAAATACTTGATCGAATACGACCGCTGTCCTACCCGCAAAGCCTTGCGTACCACGGCATACAGGTCGATCATCGCGCCGCTGCGCAGCAGCTCGTCCACGGCTTCCTCCCGCGTGCCGTGGACGGCGGCGAGCCGCTTGATCGCCGTGACCTCGTACGGCGCGTAGTGGTAGACGTGCGCGTCGGGGTGCTCTGCGAGCCGTGCGGTGGCGAAGTCGACGAACTCCTCGAACGCTCGTTTCTCCTGCGCGCGCGAGTGCGCCCAGAACGGGGTGAAGCGCTCGTCCGGGGTGACCGCGCCGAAGAGGTACTCCAGGCCGGTGCCAGCCAGGGCGTACGGGTCGCCTTCCATGTCGAAGAAGACGTCGCCGGGGCTGGCTTCGGGCAGTTCGGCGAGCGCATCCGTAGAGATGATTTCGTAGGCCAGCTCCCCGGTTTCGTCCTGGCGGACCTGGATCGCGGCCTGCGCGCGCAACGAGGCGAACGTGCCCTCGGACATGTCGCGCGGGCGGTCGGCGGGTTCGGCGTCGGCGAGCGCGTCGATGGTGCCGAGCCCCGCGGTCACCAGTTTGCGCCGCTGCTCGCTGCGCATCCCGGCGACCAGCGACAGGTCGCGGTCGGCCTCGCGCGCGGACGAGCAGTGGTCGGCGAACGCGCATCCGGTGCACGCCGGACGTTCGTCTGCCCAGATCCGGTCCGGCAGCTGCGGCGGACGGTCCTCCAGCCGGTCGCGGAGGCGGTCCACGAGCGGGAGGAAGTCGTCGACGCGCAGGCTGCGCGTGCTGCCGTCGCCCAGCAGCAGGTGCATCTCCGGCCCGGCGGGCCAGCCGCCGCGGCGCAGAGCGTCGGCGTACGCGGTGAGCTGCACAACCGCCGACGGCTTGGCGTGCCGGGCGAGCTTCGTGTCGTAGACCTCGTAGCGGCCCTGGTCGTCGCGCAGAAGGAAGTCGGCGCGGCCGGAGAACTCGCCGTCGTGGAACACCGCCTGGTAGACGACCGGCGCACCCGCGCGCAACGCTTCCTCGGTGGCCTTCGCCGCGACGACCGGATCGTGTTCCTCGATCTCGACGACCTGCGTCCGCTCGCTGCGCAGCCGCCCGAGCGTGGCCGCCTCGTGCGCCCGCCCGTGCTTCACCGCCAGCCGATCGGGTGCCGAAGTGGGCCGCGGCGCGCCGGGTATCCCCGCCGCCAATGCCTGCTTGAGGATGCTCCGGTGCTCGCATTCGAGCAGGTCAGCGAGATCAGACGGCGTGTACATCGCCCGGCAGTCTGTCACGGCCGAGGGAGGGCTCTGGCGAGGCGGGTGCCGACACGCCGCCCGGAATTGTCGGTGGCGGGTGGGATGATCTTGGAGTGGGCGGGAACGGGTGTGATGGGAGGTGTGCGCCGCCTCGCCAGCCACGGCAGGGCGGCGCGCGGTCCGCTACGGCATCGGGCGGCTGAGCAACCGCTCGAGCCACGACTCACGAGCCGCGACGCACGCGTGGGCCAGCTTGGATTCTGGGGCGAGGTCGTAGAAGCCGTGGAACGCGCCGCCCCGCCAACCTCGGCAGGACGGCGCGCGGTCCGCTACGGCATCGGGCGGCCGAGCAACCGCTCGAGCCACGACTCACGCGCCGCGACGCACGCGTGGGCCAGCGCGGAGTCCGGGGCGAGGTCGTAGAAGCCGTGGAACGCGCCGCCCCAGACGTGGAGTTCTGCGTTGCCTCCTGAGGCCCAGATCGCGGTTGCGAAGGCGACGTCCTCGTCTCGGAAGACTTCCGCCGCGCCGACGTCGATGAAGGTCGGCGGGAGGCCGCTCAGGTCGGTTGCTCGGGCGGCTGCTGCGTAGGGCGAGACGTCGGCGGTTCCGCGGCGGTCGCCCAAGACGGCTGTCCACGCGGTCAGGTTGCTGGTCCGGTCCCAGACACCGGTGCCGTCGTACTGGCGGGACGACGCCGTCTCGTTGCGGTCGTCGATCATCGGGCATTGCAGCAGCAGGCCGAGCAGCGCCGGGGCACCTCGGTCGCGGGCCAGCAGCGCGGTGCCTGCGGCTAGTCCTCCGCCGCCGCTGCCGCCGAACATCACCAGGCGTTGCGGGTCGAAGCGCAGGGCGTTCGCGTTGGCGGCCGTCCAGCGCAGGCCCGCGTAGCAGTCCTCGACAGGGACCGGGTCGGGATGTTCCGGGGCCAGCCGGTACTCGACGGTGACGGCGACCGCGTCGTACTTCAGCACCCATTCGATCAGCGGGCTCGCTCCGGCGAAGCGGTCTCCCATCACCATTCCGCCGCCGTGGAGGTAGTAGATGCCGGGGCCGGGGGTTTCGTGGTCCGCACGGGACAGGACGGAGACCGCGATCTCCGCGCCGTCGTAGCCGGTGATGGTGTGGTGGGCGCAACGGACCGGGCGGTTGCCGATTTGGTCTTCGATGCTGGGGAAAGGGAGGTTCCGGTAGTGCGGCAAGCGGTCCGCGGTCATGCCGACCGGCGCGTGGTCGGCTAGTGCGGGCAGCATCGCGGCGAGTTCTGGATCGAATGGCGGACGCGGCGAATCGTGCGTCATGAGTGCTCCTGAAGGTCATCGTCCCCGCGACCAGCGCACAGCGGAGCGCACGCCAAGGGCGCGAAGGGGAATTCGGTGGGAAAGAGTCGGGCCAGGGCACTCGTCGGCCGGTACGCCGCCGAGAACCCGGCGGCTAGCCTCTGTCCACCTCGATGAGCATGCAGTGAGATTACCCTACTGCGGCGACATTCCCGGGCAGCACAACTGAAGCCGCTGTCGGGCAAGGACATTGCTCGGTCTGTATTCGGGCGAGACACGTTTGGGCGGTGCAGAATGAAAACCGTGACCGTCGTTCTGCCCATCCCCCGGACCACATTGCGACTGCGCCCGTGGAGGTCGGAAGATCGGCAGGCGTTGGTCGACGCACATCGCGATCCGCTGTTGCGCCGCCGGTTGACGACTTCCCTCGCCAACGACGCCGAGGCTCAGCGGTGGCTGGACGCACAGGCGTCCGGCTGGGACTCCGCGACGCAATTCAGCTTCGCGGTGGCGGCTGTCGACGACACGCCGGTCGGTCATGTCGTCGTGAAGGTCCGGGACGAGGGTGCCGCCGAGGTCGGCTACTGGACGGCTGCCCAAGCTCGCGGGCGGGGCATCGCTGCCCAGGCGCTGGAAGTCACGTCGCGGTGGGCGCTCGACACGCAGCAGATCGTCCGGGTGGACCGCTTGGACTTGCTGCATGCCGAAGACAATCCGGCGTCCTGCCGGGTCGCGGAAAAATGCCGCTACATGCTCGCTGAACTGCTGCCGCCCGCGCCTCCGGACTTCCCGGCCAGGGGGCACCGGCATGTGCGCACGTCGGGCTGCTGACTGACCGGCGTTTCGTGCGTCGACGCCCCTACCGCAACTCATCCCGTCGACGAGACAGCGCAGCAGTCTCCGCGGTGTTGCCCGCCAGCTCGATCGCCCGGTCATAAGCCGCGCGCGCATCCTCGTCGCGGCCTAACCGGCGGAGCAGGTCAGCGCGGGTGGCGTGGTACGGGTGATATCCGGCCAACCGGTCCCCGAGACCGTCGACCAAACCCAGCGCCACCGAAGGGCCGTCGAGTTCGGCGACGGCGATGGCGCGGTTCAGGGCGACGATCGGCGACGGATCGACGCGGACGAGTTGGTCGTAGAGGGCGAGAACCTGCGACCAGTCGGTCTCGCGCATGTCCCGCGCGGACGTGTGCACGGCGTTGATCGCCGCCAGGAGCTGGTACCGGCCGGGAGCGACGCCGGTGGCGAGGCGCTCGCGTACGAGGCGGTGGCCTTCGGCGATCAGCGACACGTCCCAGAGAGCACGGTCTTGTTCGTCCAGGGCGACTAGCTCGCCGTCGGCGGACACTCGGGCGGGGCGGCGGGCTTCGGTGAGGAGCATCAGCGCCAGCAGGCCGGTCACCTCGCCGTGCTCGGGGAGCAGGGTGCGGATCAGGCGGGTCAGCCGGATCGCTTCGGCGGTCAGGTCCTGGCGCACGGGGTCGGTGTCGGGGCCGGTGGCCAGGTAGCCCTCGTTGAAGGCCAGGAACAGCACGGTCAGGACGCCGGAGACGCGCGTCGGGAGGTCTTCGGCGGCGGGCACTCGATACGGGATGCGGGCGGCCTTGATTTTGGCTTTCGCCCGCGTGATCCGTTGTCCCATAGTGCTTTCCGAAACCAGGAAGGCGCGGGCGATCTCGGGCACGGTCAGGCCGCCGACCATGCGCAGGGTCAGCGCGACCCGGGATTCGGCGGCCAACGCCGGGTGGCAGCAGGTGAAGATCAGGCGGAGGCGGTCGTCGTCGATGAGGTGGGGAGGCGTCGCGTCGTACACCGGCTGGGCCTCCCGTTGCTTGTCGTCGCGTTTGTTTTCGCGGCGGATGCGGTCGATGGCTTTGCGGGTGGCGGTGGTGGTCAGCCAGGCGCCGGGGTTGGGCGGCACGCCGTCGGACGGCCATCGCTCCACCGCGGTCGCGAACGACTCGGCGGCGGCTTCTTCGGCGATGTCCAGGTCGCCGAAACGTTTGGTCAGACCGGCGACCACCCGGGCCCACTCCTCGCGGTGGGCGCGGGTGATCGCCTCCCGGACGTCGCTCACTGGAACGGTCGCACCTCGACCTTGCGGTTGCACGCTTTCGAACCTTCGGCGGCGAGCTTGAGCGCGACGTCGAGGTCCGGCGCCTCGATGATCCAGAAGCCGGCCAGGTATTCCTTCGATTCCAGGAACGGGCCGTCGGTGACCATTCCCGCCTCGTCCCGGTTGTCGATGACGGTCGCGGTTTCCGGCGCGGCCAGACCGCCCGCGAAGACCCAGTGGTTTCCGGTCTGGAGACGCTCGTTGAAAACGTCGATCGCCGCGTCCTCCTCCGGCGTGACGGAAGGGGGCTGGTCGTGGATCACGGAAATCAGGTACTGCATCGCAGGATCCTTTCTGAGGTCAGCGGCCCGCGTACTGCGGACGCCCGGCCGGGCGCCAGACCTGCGTCGTCACGCCCTTCGTGTCCACTCGTGACTCAACCAGATCCAGGGCCAGATCCGGGCCGTTCTGCGGGAAAAGCCGCTGGCCCTGTCCGACGATCACCGGGATCACCAGGAAAATCATCTCGTCGACCAGGTCCATTTCCAGCAGCCGCCGGACCAGGGTGCCGCTGCCGTGCACCTGCAGTTCGCCGCCGGGCCGGGCCTTGAGGTCCGCGACGGCGGTCGCCAGGTCGCCGGACAGGACGCTGGTGCCGGACCACGCCGGGGCGGTGAGCGTCTTCGAGGCCACGTACTTCGGCCGCTCGTTCAGGGCGAGCCGGATGCGTTCGCGGCCGGGGGCGGCGTTGGCGCTCATCATGCCCCACGACGCCGCGAACAGGTCGTACGTCCGGCGGCCGAACAGGAAGGCGTCGGCGCGGTGGTAGGTGTCGTTGATGAACGCGAGCGTGTCCTGGTCGCCCTTGCCCAGCGCCCATCCGCCGCGGTCGAATCCGTTTCGGCGGTCTTCCTCGGACGCGCCGCCGTTGCCCTGCACGACTCCGTCGACGGTCAACTGGGTCACGGTCGTGAGCTTCATGGTCGGTTCCTTCGCTTCGGTGCTGCCTCTTGCGGGCGGCTTCACTACTGCTACGAACACCGGCGACCCGATCCGACAGCGCAGCCGAAAATTCTTGAGAAGATTTTTAGCGGTGTGTCTCCAGCCAGGTCACGACGGCTTGAATGAAGCCATCGATGCTGGTCAGCGGCTTTTGAGCGAAGAGTGGGTGGAGGTGTTCGACGCCGATCGGGTCGTTCCAGGCCCGGGCGCGGCGGCAGGTCTCCTCGTCGGTGGCCGCGCGGAGGACGTCCCAGCCGTGCCAGGTCGCGACGAGCGCGGCGTCGATTGCCGGGTCGGCCAGGACCGCCAGGTCCCAGTCGAGGACGCCGGTCAGCTTGCCGTCCGCGGTGAAGTGGACGTTGGCGCCGCCGAGGTCGCCGTGGACGAGTCTTGCCGGGACGTCTTCGAGCGCGAGCAGCGTGTCGAGCCGCTGCCGGACGTCGTCCTGCCACTTCGCCGGCAGCCGGGGAATGACGTCGTGCAGGACCTCCGCCCAGTCCGAGCTGCGCGGGCGGTGGAGAACGGCTTCCAGCGCCGGGGAGATCTCGACCTCGCGCAGTGCCGTCAACAGCGGACCGAACGCTGCTGGATCGCCGACGCCTTCCGGCAACCCCTCGCCGTCGATCCACGAAACCGCGACGGCCGCGCGATCGCCGAAGCTGGTGACCGGGGTCAGCGGCTCCGGTATGGCGAACGGCAGCCCGGCCGCCGCGATCATGTGGAGGATCTCGGTTCGGCGTGGCAGCTCGGCGGCGGAATCGGGACGCTTGCTGATCCGTACCGCGGCGACGCCGGGCAGCAGCACCACGTGGTGCATATTCCCTTGCGTGGCAAGGCGAGCGGAGCCGACCGGGGCACCAGGGACAAGCGCCTCGGCGATTTCCAGCAGGTCAGCGGGGACCGGTGGCACCATTCCACTCCTCACCGGCGCGGCGGAAGCGGCACCACGTCCAGATCCCGTGCCACGTGGATCTCTCCGTCGAACACCTTCGCGGCTTCGTCGCGGAACCGGTCCGCCTCCTCGTAGGGGTAGCGCTGCGAGAAGTGCGTCAGCAGCAGTTCCCGGGCACCCGACTCCGCGGCCAGCCGTCCGGCGTCGGTGCTGGTCAGGTGGCCGTAGCGGTAGGCCAGGTCGGCGTCGGCGGCGCGGAAGGTCGATTCGGCGATCAGCAGGTCCGCCTCTTGTGCGCAGGCGAACGCGCCGGCGCACAGGCGCGTGTCCATTACGAACGCGACCACCTGGCCCCGGCGCGGCACGCTCACGTCTTCCAGCCGGACCAGGCCGTTCGCGGTCTCGAGTACGCCGTCGGCCTGGAGTTTTCGGACCGCGGGGCCTTGGACGCCGGCTGCGGCGAGCGCGTCGGGCAGCATCCGGAGGCCGTCCGGTTCGGCGTAGCGGTAGCCGAAGCAGTCGATGCGGTGTTCCAGCGGGTATGCCGACAACGCGCCGCCGAGCGGGCCGGGGGCGGAGATCGGCAGCGGGACCAGTTCGGCGCGTTCGTGGAACGACGTCGAGTGCCGCAGGCGGTCGAAGTACTCCTGGCCGGACGCCGGGTAGTGGCAGCGCACCGGGTGCGCGACGGCGTCCAGGGACAGCCGCTGGATGATGCCGGCGAGGCCGAGGCTGTGGTCGCCGTGGAAGTGGGTCACGCACAGGTGCGTGAGTTCGTTCGCCGTCGCGCCGGCGTACATCATCTGCCGCTGGGTGCCCTCGCCCGGATCGAAGAGGATGCCGTCGGTGTCGAAGCGCAGCAGGTAGCCGTTGTGGTTGCGGTGCCGGGTCGGTGTCTGGCTCGCCGAACCCAGCACGACGAGCTCGCGTCGGGACATGACGATCATCTTCGCGCCGCGCCCGGGTCCGCCGCCACCGAAATGAACTCCGCGGAAACGGCGGCGGCCGTCCGGGACGAATTTCCGGAGGGCCGCCGTCGTTTATCGCCGAATGAATTCGCCCCGATCAGACCGGCGCGGGAATTGCCAGCGTTTCCCGATACCAGTTCCGGGCTTGGGCCAACCGGACGCGCAGCCCCGGTCCCGGCGGCACTCCGGTGAGTTTCCAGACCTTTTCGCTGTCGTACCAATGATCCCGGGTGAGCAGCGACCATTGGTGCTCGCTGAGCCACGGCGTGCGCGCCCGGTGCTCGGCGAGCGGCAGGTCCGCATCGGGAACCGGCAGGTCGAGCGTGCCGCAGACGGCTTCGAGCAGCTCGCGCATCCGCACCGGTTCGGGGTCGGCCACGTGGAACACCTCGCCGGGGCTGCCCAGCGCCGGGTCCAGCGCGAACGCGCTGAGCACGGCAGCGAGATCCCACGACGACACCACTGACGTACGAGCCATGCCGCCCGCGGCCCACGCCGGCACCGCTCGCAGCCACTTCACCAGCGCGGGGACCACGTGCCGGTCTCCGTCGCCGTACACCAGGTGCGGCCGCAGAACGATCCCGCCCGCGGCGCGGACCTGCTGTTCTCCGGCCAGCCTGGTGCGGCTGGTGGCCGAGGCGGGCCCGAGGTCGAGCGTGTCCTCGGGCGCGCCTCGATGCTCGCCGTCGCGGTAGACCGCGCAGGTGCTGAGGTACACGACGCGCCGCGTGCCCGCGCGGTGTGCTTCCGCGAGCAGCCGGGCCGTGCCGCGGTCGTTGACCTCGGCGCATTCCTCTTCGGTGCCGCCGATCCGGGACGCGGCGTGCACGAGCGTCGCGACGCCCGTGCACGCCCCGGCCAGCCCGGCGGCGTCGGTGAGATCGCCTCGGTGGATCCGCGCGCCGGATCGCGTGATCCACTCCGGCACCGCACCGCGCGCCAGCACCCGCACCGCGGCGCCGCGGGCGAGCAACGCCCGCAGCACCGCCGAACCGATGAACCCGGTCGCTCCGGTGACGAGGATGTCCCCGGTCGTACTGTCCGCCCCCAGGCCGGCAGTCATGACCTGCGCATCGCCAGGATGCCGGTGGCGGCCGCGCGGCCCTTCTGCTCCAGCACCACCCGCACCACGCGGCAGCCGTCCGCGTCCGGTTCGAGTTCCTCGGCCACCAGCAGGCATTCGGAATCGAACTCGACGTAGGCGGAGAACTCGAAATCCGAACGCAACGGAAGCGCGTACGGATCGCCGAGCGTCAGCAGCGCCGCCTGCCGCGCGCCCTCGATCAGCACCATGCCCGGGACATGGTCCACCGAGTGGTCGAACAGCACCGGATGGTCCGGGTCGAACTGCAGCGACCAGGTGCCCGGCACCGCGGTTTCCGCGACCAGCACGTCCTCCCCCCGGTCCCGGCCGACGAGCGCCGGGGCCACCGTGGGCAGCGCACGGGCCTGGAACGGCGTCGCCGCGAAATGGTCGCCGCGCAGCCGGCGGTAGACCGCCGGGGACACGCAACGCCAGGTTTCCGAAGCGGTGCCGACCAGTTCGTCGTCGCGGAAGCAGCCGAACTCGGTCCGCATCCCGATGAGATTCTTGCCCCGGAACACCGGGTCGTGCGCGCTCGCCCGCAGCACCACGTCGATCGGCCGACCTTCGGTGACCAGCCCTTCGGGGGCGATAGAGCTGGTCTTCCAGTCGGAGATGAACGCGTTGCCGAGCGAAACGCCGTAGGCGCGGTGCGCGATCAGCAGCGACGCCTGGCGGGTGGTTTCCGCGTAGAGCATCGGGTCGTGCGACCCCGCGGTGCGCGGGCCGAAGAAGCCGTGCCGGCGCGGCCACTGCGCGCCGACCTCGAACTGCCCCTCGCCCACGATGTTCAGATCAGTGACGAAAACTTCCGAGACGGCCGCGCGGTGCACGAGATTGCGCGGGATCGTCTGCTGGAAGTCGACCGGGCGTCCGCCCGGCGAACTTTCGCCATCGGTGATGAAGGTTCCTCGGACAGACTCCTCTAACAACATACCGACCATGTCGGTCCTCCCAGAAAAAAGAACTTCCCCAGTACCCCCACACCATGTTTAGCGGATACGGCCGGACAAAACCATACCTACCTACCGGTTTTTTTCTTCTGGATCCGATGGCCGGGACGGAGGTAGACTGGCGTGCCTGCGCGGCCGTTCCGGGCCCGCGGCTTCCCGAAAGGAGTGTGCGCAGTGGCTCGCCAGGAACGCGCGGAGCAGACCCGCAAGGCCATCCTCGACGCGGCCGCGTCCAGGTTCGACGCGGTCGGCTTTCTCGGTGCGAGCCTGTCGGACATCCTCGCCGAGGCAGGGGTGACGAAGGGCGCGCTGTATTTCCACTTCAAGTCCAAGGAAGAACTGGCGGACGCGTTGATCCGCGAGCAGTTCATCGTGTGGGACCCGCTGGCCGACGTCGAAAACCCGGGGCTGCAGACCGCCATCGACCTCACCCAGAACATGGGCCACAGCCTGCGCACCGACGTGCGCGTGCGCGCGGGCATCCGGCTGGTCATCGAACAGGGGTCGTTCGTCGCCCCGGCCGCGAACGCCTACAAGCAGTGGAACGACACCGTGCACGGCCTGCTGCTCGCCGCGAAAGCCGCGGGCGACGTGCGGAAAGAGGTCAACGCGCACGATCTCGCGCAGTATGTCGTCGCGTCGTTCACCGGGACCCAGCTCAGTTCGCAGGTGCTGACCGGGCGGACCGACCTGCACGAGCGGATCACGTTCATGTGGCAGACGATCCTGAACGCCGTGGTCCCGCCGCGGCGGCTGCACAAGTTCGATCCGGCCGGGACTCCTCCCGCCGACGCGGTGTAAGACTGGGGAAACCGGGCGGTCGGTCTTCTCAGTGAAGGTGCTGCCGCGCAACGGGTTTCGGCGGATCCGCGCGGTTCGCTTGGCTGGCGCAGCGCAGGGAATTCTCGACCCGTAGACGTCGCGGCCGCTCAGGTGCCCGTTGCCTCGGCGGCGGACGAATCCGCGGGCTGCGCCACCTCGATCACCCGCCAGAGCTCGGAAAGCGTGCTCGCCAGATCCGTGCCCGCCGGGATCGTGCCGCTCGCCGCCGCCGTTTCGAGGCCGACGCAGGTCACCACGACCAGCAGCGCCGCGAGATCCGGGCGGACGCGCGGACTCAGCTCCCCCGCCCCGTGCGCCGCGGCGATGTGCGCGCGCACCTGGCCCATCCACGCGCGGACGAAGGCGACGAACCTCGGGTCGTTCGAGCCCATTTCGCGGGCCAGCCGGAAGCTCGCGCCCACCTTGGCGTCCTCGGCGAGCCAGCCCATCAACGCGCGGCTCAGGTCGGCCAGCCTGCGCAGATGCGGACGGCTCCCGCGCGCTCGCGCGACGTGCCCGTGCAGCACCGCGACGGCCGCCGACTGCACCTCGTCGCAGACCTCGTCCTTCGACGAGAAGTGGAAGTACAGGCCGCCCTTGGTCACGCCGGCCTCGCGGGCGATGTCCACCATGCTCGTGGCCGCGTAGCCGTCGCGGTAAAACAGTGTCGCCGCGGCGTCCAGCAGCAGGAGCCTGGTCAGCTCCGCACGGGCCTGTTTAGTCACCGTCTTCCCCATCGTCTCGCGCCGGGAACGACACGGCGTGGGTTCCCGGCCTGCTCATCATGACATACCGACCGCCCGGTTTACTAGTCGGCAGGGCCGATTGCCTGGCCGTATCCGGCAGGTCGCGACCGGAACAGACCAACCACCCGGTTTTACCTTGAAAACCGACCTCCCGGTTTGCTATGGTCCTGTCACGGACCCGGCTCGGACCGGCAGGCAGCGGCGCTGGGGGCGCCGCCGGACGGGTCCGGCGCGAGAGACATCGGAGGGCAGTCATGCTCAACTACGAAATTCTCGGACAGATCAGAGTGAGCGGCCGGCCCGGCGTCTGCGCCCCGCGGGCCCGCAAGATCGAGACCCTGCTGTCCGTGCTGCTGGCCAAGAACAACCAGGTCGTGACCGCCGAGCACCTGATCAGCGAGATCTGGGGCGAACATCCGCCGGCGCGGGCGAGCGCGGCACTGTACGTGTACGTGTCGCAGCTGCGGAAACTGCTGCGCGGCACGAGCAAGGATGCGGAAGAGAGCCCGGTGGTCACCAGTCCGCGGGGGTATTCGCTGCACGTCGGCATCGGCGAGCTCGATGCCGACCGGTTCACCCGGCTTTACGAGCAGGGGCGGACGTTGCATTGGGACCGCGGCTACGGGCAGGCGGCGAAGGTGCTGCGGGAGGCCACCAGCCTTTGGCGCGGTGCGGCGTTCGGCGGATTCGCCGACTCGCCGGACGTGCAGGCTTACGCGACGCTGCTCGAGGAGAGCCGGCTCGGCTGCCTTGAGCTGCTGATGGAGACCGAGCTGTTGATCGGGCGGCATCGCGAGGTCGTCGGGCAGCTGTCCGCGCTGGCCAAGGAGCACACGCTGCGGGAGACGTTCACCGAGTATTTGATGACCGCGCTGGCCCGGTCCAACCGGCGGGCCGAGGCGTTGGAGACGTTCGCTTCGGCTCGGCAGAATTTGGTGCAGCAGCTGGGGATCGAGCCCGGGAGCTCGTTGCGGAAGCTGCACCACAGCATTCTTGTCGGCGAGATGTCGGACGCGGTCTGATCCTGACCGCGCCGGATTCGGCCCGGTCTTCCGCCACAAGCGGGAGACCGGGCCGTTCTTTGTGCTGTGGGGCTAGGGCGAGAGCCTCAGCTGCGGTAAACCGACACTACGAAACCGCCGCCCGTGACTGGTTCGCCGTACCAGCCGCCCCAGCGGCTGTCCAAGGCCAGGCCCGCCAGTTCGGCCATCAGGTCCAGTTCGGCGGGCCACACATAGCGCAGGGGCAGCGACGCGTCAGTCAGGTGCACGATCTGCCGGACGTCGTCTACCGTGCGTACGCGGGCGTCCGCGGTCCAGCAGGCCGGGTCCGGGTGGCGGCCCTGGACTACCAGGGCGCCGCCTGGGCGCAGGAGGCGGCTGTAGCGGCCGATCGCGCGCAGCTGGTCTCGCTGGTCGGGCAGGCGGGACAGCACGTCCGCGCCCAGGTAGCCGGTGTCGAAGCGCGAGCCGGGTTCCAGGTGGACCTCGTAGCCTTCGCCGGCCAGTGCGTCCGCTACCGGGCCGCCGCCGGGGACCAGGACTCTTCCTGAACCGTGGCGCCGCGATACGCGGTCGGTCACTTCGGAGAGGAACGCGACCGCGCCCGCCGGGTCGTCCGCCAGCGGGGCCAGCCACGCTGCCACTGGATCGACCGGCTTTTCCATCACCCGGGTCGGCATTGCCGCCACCTCACTTCACGCAGTGGTCCTCTCTACTCCACAGAGCGTGCCGGAGCGATCTAAAGCCGACCTAGCGGGAGCAGGGGGGCGACGACCGCGCGAGGGGCCGGTAACGCGGCTACCTCAGCACGCAATGCGGCCGCACCGGCGCGAAGTGTGTCGTCGGTGAGTCGGGAGATCTTTTCCGCCGAACCGGTAAGCCCCGCGCCCGCAGCGGTGACGCGGGTACCGAAGGCGGACTCGGTCAACGACAGCTGCGGCAGCCCGTACGCCACTGCGGCAAGGGCCAAGGTCTCGTCGCCGTCGTGCACCACCGCCGCGCAGGTCGGCAGCACGGCAGAAGGAGGCGCGGAGTCGACTAGTTTCACGCTCGGCGGCAGGGTGAGCCCGGCTGGCAGTTCCGCCTTGCAGACGAACTCGGCGTCCACATCGGACAGTGCGCTGAAGACTGGCTCATACCAGGAAGGATCGGTCAGCGACAGGAGAATGCGAGGGCGGCATGCCCTGCGACGCAGCCAGTTGGGTATCTCGGCCGGACCGAAATACGGAACGTGCCGTATTGAAGTTCCCGGAGAGTCCTTGTCGCGCAATGAAGGAGGGACGACGTCGAGTGTGTGGTCCGCGGTGCCCTCGAAATCCGACGGCCCGAGCACGCGAACTGCCTTGGCGTTGACCTCGCGGGCGGCGGTGATTCCGGCGGGTGCGTTCGACACGACTACAGCGGGCCGCCACAGTCGCGCGAACTTGACCAGTGCGGCGGATTCAGTCAGTTCCGCGTCGCCGTCTTCGAGTTCGGCCGCGACGCAGCCGGTGCGGAGGATGTTCTCGACGAACGCGGGGCGTCCGGCGATTTTCACGTCGTGTCCGGCGGTCCGCAGCGCCCAGGCCAGCGGCACCAGGGTGTGCAGCCGGGCGGTCGA
Source organism: Amycolatopsis sp. Poz14 (assembly GCF_006704225.1). NCBI lineage: Bacteria > Bacillati > Actinomycetota > Actinomycetes > Pseudonocardiales > Pseudonocardiaceae > Amycolatopsis > Amycolatopsis sp. Poz14. The sequence continues at coordinate 2,893,452 of NZ_JACLHD010000001.1, read as the reverse complement.
GGACGGCGCGGCCAGGAGTACACGCATGGGATAGCTCCAGAGACGGCAAAAGCCGGGCCGGGGTGGACAGTCCTTTCGAGACTATCCACCCCGGCCCGGCCCGGCGTACCCCTAGAAATCGTTACTGGCCGGGCATTTTCACCGCTTCGACGGCGTTGCGGCGCATCGCCAGCCTCGCCGAGAGCGCGGTCGCCGGCCACACGATCAGGAAGATCGCGAGCACCACGGCGAGGAACACCCAGACCGGTCCGGACGGGATGATCTCGCCGGTGGTCAGGGCCATCGGCACCACGGTGAAGAGCGAGATCACGATGCCGAGCACGAGCCCGGTCACCGCCACGATCCCGCCTTCCACGAACAGCATCCGCTTCACCTGGCCGCGGTCGGCGCCGGCGAGCCGTTGCGCGCCGAACTCCCGCCGGCGGGCCAGCACCGCTACCGAGAGCGTGTTCACCGCGGCGATCGCGGCGTACGCGATGGCGAGCACGGCCAGCAGGTAGTTGATCAGCGCCTCGACGTCGGCACTCGCCTGGAAACTCGCGGCGAGCGTACTGTCGTCGCCGACCGTGACCCCGGGCCAGTCCTTCGTCCGGTCCGACAGTGCCGACACGATCGCGCTGGCGTCGCCGCCCCGCACGAGCACCTGCGACGCCAGGCCGCTTGTGGTGTGCGCGGCCAGCAGGTCTGCGGGCAGCACCATGCTCGCGTAGCTGGACGGGCTGTCCAGCAGCGCGACCACGGTCACCGGGACCTGTGCCCCGTCGCCGAGCCGCATTTTGATCTTGGCGCCGACCTTGATCTCGAGACTGTCCGCGACCGACGCGGGCAGCGCCACGGAATCCCCGCGCAATGCCGTCAGCGAACCTTCGGTGACCTCGGTGGAGAGCACCGTGCCGCCCTGGTCCTGCGGGGCGACGCCCAGCAGCCGCAACGGGTCGCTTCCGTTGCCGTCGTACGGATCTTCGATCCAGCCGGAGCTCGTGACGAGCGGCGACGAGGTCGAAACCCCTTGCGTGCTGCGGATCTGCGCGAGCTGGTCCGGCGAGAACCCGCCCGCGGTCGAGGTGAGCACGGCGTCCGCCTGCAATTGCCCGGCGTACGCGTTGACCTGTGCTTTCTGCGCGGTGGTCTCGGAATACACGTTGCCGAGCGCGACCGCGCTGGCGAGCGTGATCGGCGTGAGCACCGCGGCGAACGCGACGGCCCGCGCCCGGGTGTTGATGACCGCGAGCGTGGCGTCGCGGCCGGCGACCCGGCGCACGAACGGACCGAACCGGTCCACCACCCAGGCGATGATCTCCGGACCGAGCAGCGCGACGCCGATCGCACCGGTGAGCAGCGCCGGACCGCCGATCGCCGCCGCGCTGTCGGCGGGCATGAAGATCGTGGTCGAAGCCAGCAGCACGGTGGCCGCACCGCAGATCAGCGCGCCCATGCGGCGCACCGCGTTCACCTTGGCCCCGGGGATCGCCGCCTCGGCCAGTGCCTGGATCGGCCGGGCCCGTGCGGCGGCCAGCGCGGCGAACCACGCGGCCCCGAAGGTGATCGCGAGCGTGACGACGATGCCCGCCGCGAACGCGATGATGTCCTGGGTGAAGGCGAGTTCGTCCGGCACGATGCCGAGCGAGCCGCTGGTGCTGAAGATCCAGTTCCCGAGCAGGCTGCCCAGGAACGCCCCGCACACCGCGGCGAGCGCGCCGACCGCCATCGTCTCCATGACGACCATGCGGTGCACCTGTTTCGGCGTCGCCCCGGTCGCCCGCAGCAGCGCGAGTTCCTGCTGCCGCTGCCGGACGGTGAGGCTGATCGTCGCGGATACGACGAGCGCCATCACGACCAGCACCATGCCGCCGAAGATCGCCGCGAGCAGGATCAGGGGCAGCTGGCTTCCGCTCACGCCGACGAATTCGGCCGAACCGCGGTCGTCGCCGGTCAGCACCGTCAGCGCCGGAACCTGTTCGGAGATCTTGCCCGCCAGTTCAGTCGCGTCGATCCCGTCGGCCGGGAACACGCCCACGAGCCCGACAGTGCCGGGATGCGGGTTGAACCGCTGGGTGTCCGCGACGGAGAAGAAGAACGCGGGCGCGCGCACGGCCTGCGAAGGCTGTGCGACGCCGGAAATCTGGAACGACTGGCGCTGTCCGTTCACCGCCAGGTCGACGGCCGAACCCGCGTGCAGGCCGGCCGCGGACGCGGTGGCCGCGTCGAGCACGACCTGGCCCGGCGTGTTCGGAGCCGCGCCCTCGGTCAGCTTGTAGCCGCCCAGCGAAGCGGAATCCCAGCCGTGTCCGGAAAGGACAGACGCGCCCGGCTCGGGCGCACCGTCGTGCAGCAGCACGGTCGCGAACGAAACGTCCGGCACCGCCTGTCCGACGCCCTGCACCGCGGAGATCTTGGCGACCTGGTCCTCCGGCAGCACCGCACGCTCGGCGTACGGGACGACCTGCGATTCCTCGTCCGGCAGCTTGAACCCGGCGGATCCGCCGACGACCAGCGGCGCGGCGGACAACCGTTCCGGGGCCGCTTTCAGCACGATCGCCGTCTCGAACAGGCCGGCGCACGCGATCAGCAGACCGCAGCCGACGAAGATGGCGATGAACGACGCGAGCGACGCCGCCGCGCGGTACCGGAGGCTCGACAGCGCGAGCGCGAGCACGACTCGCCGCGAACTCACCGCTGCCTCCTCGCTTGTTCGCCGAGGTGCGCCAGGGTGCTCGCCACCGCGTCGACGCTCGGGTTCGCCATCTGCGTGACGATCCGGCCGTCGACCAGGAACAGCACGTTGTCCGCGTGGGACGCGGCGACCGGGTCGTGGGTGACCATCACGATCGTCTGGCCCGCGCTGACCAGCTCGCGCATCAGGCCGAGCACCTCGAGCGCGGTGGTGGTGTCGAGCGCGCCGGTGGGCTCGTCGGCGAACACCACGGCGGGGCGGGCGGCGAGCGCGCGGGCGATCGCGACGCGCTGCTGCTGCCCGCCGGACAGTTCGCCGGGCCGGTGCTTGACGCGCTGGGACAGTCCGACGCGCGCGATCACCTGGTCCACCCACGCCTTGTCCGGCGTGCGGCCGGCCAGCAGCGTGGGCAGCGTGACGTTCTGTTCCACGTTCAGCGCGGGCATCAGGTTGAACGACTGGAAGATGAATGCGACGTGCTCGCGGCGCAGTTCGGTGAGCTTCGTTTCGTTCTTGCCCTTGAGGTCGGTCCCGACGAGGGTGACCGTGCCCGAGGTCGGCGTGTCCAGCCCGGCCGCGCAGTGCAGCAGCGTGCTCTTGCCGGAACCGGACGGGCCCATCACCGCGGTGAAAGTGCCTGCCGGGAAGGCGACGGACACGCCGGCGAGCGCTTCGACCGCGCTCTCGCCGCGGCCGTAGGTCTTGTGCACCGCGTCCAGCTGGACCGGCGTTGCCACGGAAGTGGTGGTGGTGGACACGTCGTTCACTCCGATCCGTTCCCGGAACCGCGGCGGTCGAGCGACCACCAGACCCCGAGCACGATCACGCCGCCGCCCAGCGTCCACAGCCAGAACGGCCATTTGAAGGACATGCTGATGAGGCACATCAGCAGCCAGATGACGAACTGGACGCCGAGGACGGCCGCCCAGGCGATCGTGACGATCAGGCGAGCGGATCCGCTCCCCGAACGGGTCTTCTCGGTGCTCTCCGACATGAGAGGCCCCCCAATACGGCTTCGGCGGAGTCGGGATTAATTGTGTAAGGCTTGCACAGTTTAGCGGACCCCGGATGATCGGGAAACCCCAGGCCCCGGCAACAGGGCCTCGGAGCAGCTCAGACGGCGCCGCCGGACAGGGCGCGAAGCAGTTGCGGCGGGTCCGGATTCCCGCCGATGCCGGACCAGGTCAGCGCGCTGGCCGTCGCGAAACAGGGGTGCGCCGTTCAGCCTCGGCGGCGCTCCCGGCCCCGGATCGATTGGTCTCGCTCACGTTGGCTCGCCCCCAGGCCAGATCGGTGTAAGACTTGCACAGTTTACTGAAAGACGTCCCGGAGCGAAAGATGCCGATCGAGCCCGACCCCCGCGCCCTGCCCCCAGGCCTGTCCCCGGCATGGCAAGGCGGCCCGCGTCCCCGTCGCGGGCCGAAGCCGTCGCACACCGTCGAGGCGGTGGTGGCGGCCGCCGTCGAACTGGCCGACACCGAGGGCCTGGCCGCGGCGTCGCTGCCGAACATCGCGTCCGCGCTCGGGCTGACGACCAACGCGCTGTACCGCTACGTGAGCTCGAAAGACGAACTGCTGATCCTGCTGGCCGAGACCGGATTCGGCCCGCCCCCGAAACCCGCCGAGGGCCTGGAGTGGCGCTCCGCGGTCCGGGCCTGGGCGGACGCCGCCGCCAAACGGTACGCCGCCCGCCCCTGGCTGCTGGACGTCCGCGAGAGCCTGACCCCGCACCGCCTCCGCTGGACCGAACAGCTCCTGGACATTTTCACCGGAGCCGGTTTGTCCACTGTGGACGCACTGGGGTGCGCGGACCTGGTTTCGGCGGTCGTCCGGGCCACCGCGGACCGCCGCCGGACGGCGGCCGACCCGGATTCCCCCGAATCCGCCGAATACTCCGCCGAAGTACGAGCTTTCCTGCAACCGCGACTGTCCGAGGGCGGCTATCCGCACCTGGCCGAACTGGCCGAATCCCGCGGCTGGCCGGCCGCCGCGCCCGAAGACTTCGCGCTGGAACGAGTCCTGGACGGAATCGCCGCCCTGCTCCCCTGACCGGAGCCCCCTGCTCCCCGCTGAAACCATACCAACCGAGCGGTTTTTAGTGGCTTTCCGGGCCGCCGGGACGTAGACTGTCCTTCTGGGCGGGGGTCTGCTGTGGACCGAGCCGCCAGAGCGAGAGGGGCCGCTGTGGCTCGCCAAGAGCGTGCGGAGCAGACACGGAACGCGATCCTCGAGGCGGCCGCCTCGCGGTTCGACGCCGTCGGCTTCCTCGGCGCGAGCCTGTCGGAGATCCTGGCCGAAGCGGGCGTCACGAAGGGCGCGCTGTACTTCCACTTCAAGTCGAAGGAAGACCTGGCCGACGCGCTGATCGAGGAGCAGTTCACGGTCTGGGAGCCGCTCGCGGCGATCGAACGCCCGGGGCTGCAGACGGTCATCGACCTGACTCAGGGGATGGCGGCCAGCCTGCAGTCCGACGTGCGGGTCCGGGCGAGCGTCCGGCTGGTCATCGAGCAGGGTTCGTTCATCGCGCCGGCGGGCGCGGCGTACAAGCGGTGGATCGACACGATCCACGGCTGCCTGCTCGCGGCGAAGGCGGCGGGCGATGTGCGCAAGGAGATCAACGCGTACGACCTCGCGGTGTACGTGCAGGCGTCGTTCACCGGGATCCAGCTGAGTTCCCAGGTGCTGACCGGCCGCAACGACCTGCTCGAGCGCACGGAGTACATGTGGACGTTGATCCTGAACTCGGTGGTCCCGCCGCGGCGGCTGCACCGGTTCGATCCGCGCGGCGCGGAGCAGGAGACGGCCGCGGTGTGAAGCTTCGGAAGATGGGCGGCCCGGCGGTGCGGGGTCGCCCTTTTTCGTGCGGCGCACTGTGATCAGCAACCAAACCGACCGGCCTGTTTTACTGGGAAAACCGGGGAGTCGGTTTAGTACACTGCCGGGGGTGTCAGGCCGGGCGGCTGCTCGCTGCACATCTCCGACGGCGAACTCGACGCCGACCGCTTCACCCGCCTTTACGAGCTAGGCCGGTCCCGGGTTGCCGCCGTGCGGAAGCTGCCCCACAGCAACCTGGGCGGTCTGACGCAGCCCGCGTCTCGGGTTCAAGAAAAAGGCGGCCCGTGCTCGGGGCACGGGCCGCCTTCGCCACCGCGGCGAGGGGGTCAGCCGCGGGCGCGCTGGTGGAACTTCCGGATCGCGAGGTACGCGCCGACCGCGGTGAGGACGACCGACCAGGCGAACGCCAGCCACACCGTCGACGCCACCGCAGTGCCGTTCATCAGGCCGCGGACGGCGTCGATCACCACCGTTACCGGCTGGTTGTCGACGACGGCCCGCAGCACCGACGGCATCGACCCGGTGGGGACCAGCGCGCTGGTGGCGTACGGGACGAACACGAAGATCATGCCGAGGCCGCCCGCTCCCTCGACGGTCTTGGCGATCGACCCCACCAGCGTGGCGAGCCAGAACACGCCGGCGGCGAACAGCACCAGCAGTCCGGTCGCGGCGAGCCAGCCGAGCACGCCGCCCGCCGGGCGGAATCCGATGGCCAGGCCGACCACGACCATCACCACGAGCGAAAGCATGCTGCGCAGCACGCCGGAGACGACGTGGCCGACGAGCACGGCCGAGCCCGCCATCGGCATCGAGCGGAACCGCTCGACCAGGCCTTGGGTCAGGTCAGCGGCGACGCCGACCACGGTGGTCGTCGAGTTGAAGCCGATGCTGACGACCACCAGGCCGGGCACCAGGTAGTCGACGTAGGCCATGCCGGGCAGGTTGATCGCGCCGCCGAACATGAAGCGGAATAGCAGCAGCAGCACGATCGGCAGCGAGAACGCCTGGATCAGCATCTCCGGGTTGCGGACGATGTGCTTGACGTTGCGCGCGACCAGCACCCGGCAATCGGACAGGGCGAGCGCGAACGACGAGCGGCTCGGGGAGCCGGGGATGTGCGTCCCCTCGATCTCCCTGGACAGGGTCTGGGTCATCAGTTCGCTCCCGCGGTTCCGGTGAGGGTGTGGAAAACGTCGTCGAGGGTCGGTTCGGAGAGCTCCAGCCCGGTGGTTTCGAGGCCCGCCTCGTCGATCCGGTTGAGCACCTGCCGGACCTGGGCGGGCTGGTCGATCGCGACGCTGACCGTCTCGCCGGTCAGCACCCCGCCGGCGACGTCGTGCGCGCGCGCCGCGTCGGCGGCGGTGGCGAAAGTGAGCTTCAACCGTTCGGTGCCGACCTTGCGCTTGAGCTCGGCGGCGGTGCCCTCGGCGACGACGCGACCCTTGTCGATCACCGCGATCCGGTCGGCGAGCTGGTCGGCCTCCTCGAGGTACTGCGTGGTGAGCAGGATCGTCGTGCCGCCGTTGAGCAGCTCGCGGATCGCGTCCCACATCGCCGAGCGGCTGCGCGGGTCGAGGCCGGTGGTCGGCTCGTCGAGGAACAGCACCGGCGGCGAGGTGATCAGGCTGATCGCCAGGTCGAGCCTGCGCCGCATGCCGCCGGAGTAGGTCTTGACCTGGCGGCCCGCGGCCTCCACGAGGTCGAACTGCGCGAGCAGTTCGGTGGCCCGCGCCTTCGCCCGCGCGGCGGGCAGGTGGAACAGCCGGGCCATCATCTCCAGGTTCTCGCGGCCGGTGAGCAGTTCGTCGACCGCGGTGTCCTGTCCGGTCAGGCCGATCTGCTCGCGCACCGTCCGCTTGGACCCGGCGAGGTCGTGGCCGTTGACGGTCACGGTGCCGCCGTCGGCGTCCAGGAGGGTGCTGAGGATCCGCACCGTCGTGGTCTTCCCCGCGCCGTTGGGGCCGAGCAGCGCGAACATCGTGCCGCGCCGCACGCTCAGGTCGACGCTTTCCAGCACTTTCACGTCGCCGTAGGACTTGCGCAGCCCCCGTGCTTCGATTGCGTAGCCGGTGACCATGGGGTTACCTCTCCTCGTTCGGGTCTTGTCAGTGGGCCACACCCCGGCAGGGCCGGACAACAGTGGCCGGGGCCTGCCGGGTTAGGGGTTCCCGCCCCTCGCGCCCGGTGTGCTCAGTCGTCGCCGGCGCCGATCGCCATGCTGATCAGCGCGTCCGTGTCGAGGTCGTCGATCGACGCCTCCTCCACGGCTTCCGGCTCCTCGGCGCGGTCTTCGGCAAGGCGCACGCCGGCCAGCTCCAGCAGCCCGTCCAGCAGCCCGGCCGCGCGCAGCTTCTCCAGCGGGATTCCCGCCAGCGCCTCCCGGACTCCTTGCTCCGTAACGGTTTCTTCGGCGGGCGCTTCTTCGGCAGGAGCCAGTTCGCCGACGAGGAACTCGGAAAGGATCCGCGGCGTCGGGTAGTCGAAGATCAGGCTGACCGGCAGCTTCAGCCCGGTGACGAGGCTGAGCTTGTTGCGGAACCCGGTGGCGGACAACGAATCGAAGCCGACCTCGTTGAACGAACGGTCCGCTTCCACCGCTTCCGGACCGGCGTGGCCCAGCAGCGCCGCGGCGTGCGTGCGCACCAGGTTCAGCACCATCGGGACGCGCTTGTTCGCCGCCAACCCGGCCAGTTTCTTCGCCAGCGATTCGTTGTCCTCGGCCGTGTCCTGCGCCGCGCGGCGGCCGGGCGTGCCTGCCAGACCGCGCAGCACGGCCGGGAGGTCGTCGCCGCCGGACGACGCCAGCACCCGCGTGTCCAGTGCGATCGGCACCAGTTGCGCCTCCGCCGCGCCGACCGTCGCGTCCAGCAGCCGCAGACCGTCCTCAGTGGACAGTGCGGTGATGCCGGTCTCGCCGATGCGGTGCGCGTCCGCGTCTTCCAGCGCCGCGCCCATGCCGTCGCTCCACAGGCCCCATGCCAGCGAGGTGCCGGTGAGGCCCTCGGTGCGGCGCCGGGCGGCCAGTGCGTCCAGGAACGCGTTGGCCGCGGCGTAGCTGCCCTGCCCCGGTGCGCCGAGGACCCCGGCGGCCGACGAGAACAGCACGAACGCGGTGAGGTCCAGCTCGCGGGTCAGCTCGTGCAACGCCTCTGCCGCGTCGACCTTCGGGCGCAGGACCTTGTCGAGTCGTTCCGGGGTAAGGGAAGTCAGCACCCCGTCGTCCAGGACGCCGGCCGCGTGCACCACCGCCCGCAGCGGCGCGTCGGCCGGGATTCCGGCCAGCAGCTCCGCCAGCGCGTCCCGGTCGGCCACGTCACAGGCGGCGAACGTGGCTTCGGCGCCGAGACCGGACAGTTCGTCCCGCAGTTCGGCCGCGCCCGGTGCGTCCGCACCGCGACGGCTCACCAGCAGCAGGTTCCGCACGCCGTGTTCGGTCGCCAGGTGCCGTGCGACGGCCGTGCCGAGCGCGCCGGTGGCTCCGGTGACGAGCACGGTGCCCTCGGCGTCCCATACCGGGGCCGCCGCCGCGTCGGCCGCCCGGACCAGGCGCGGCACCAGCACCGCGCCCGCTCGCAACGCCACCTGCGGCTCGTCCGAGGCCGACACCGCGGCCAGCGTCCGGCCGGCCGGGGTGCCCGCGCCGAGGTCGGCCAGCGTGATCCGGCCGGGGTGCTCGGCCTGCGCCGAGCGCACCAGGCCCGCGACCGCGGCGCCGGCCGGGTCGGGGTTCTCCCCCTCTTCGGCGGCCACCGCGCCCCGGGTCGCCACGATCAGCGAACCGGTGGACCCGGCGAGCCAGTCCTGCAGCAGGCCGAGCACGCGGTGCAGTTCGGCGTGGACGTCGTCGGTGCCGCCCGCGGGCAGCACGACCAGTCCGCTCGCCTCGGCGACCGTCCCGGCGGCCTTGGCGCCCAGCGCTTCGGTGAGGCCGAAGGCGTCCGGGCCGAGCACAGTCCAGTCGGTGACCTCGGCGACGGCGTCGAGGTCGGCTTGCTCCCAGGCGACGCGGAACAGCGAGTCACCACCGCCGGTCGGTGCCGCCTGCGGTACGGCGGACATCGGGCGCAGCAGCAGGGATTCCACCGATGCGACCGGTGCCCCGGCACCGTCGGCAACGTCGAGCGAGACCGCGCCCGAGCCGACCGGGCGGACGTGGACCCGCAGGGTCGTCGCCCCGACGGCGTGCAACCGGACGCCTTCCCAGGCGAACGGCAGCGCCGGTTCGTCCCCGGCCGCGCCGGAGACACCGATGGTGTGCAGCGCGGCGTCGAGCACGGCCGGGTGGATGCCGTAACGGTCCACATCGGACACCGAGGCCGGGAGCTGGATCTCGGCGAACGCTTCGCCGTCGCGCTTCCAGGCCGCGACGAGCCCGCGGAACGCGGGACCGTAGGCGAGCCCGTCGGCGGCCAGCTCTTCGTAGGTGCCCTCCAGCCGGACCTCCTCGGCGCCGGCGGGCGGCCACTCGGCCAGCTCGAACTTCCCGGCCTTGCCCGCCTTGGCGAGCTTGCCGATCGCGTGGCGCGTCCAAGCGGCGCTGTCGCCTTCCGGCCGGGAGTGCACGCTGAACGTCCGGCTGCCGCTGCCGTCGGCCGCGCCGAGGGCGAACTGCACGCGGACGCCGGAGCGCTCGGGGACGACCAGCGGGTACTCCAGGGTCAGTTCCTCCAAGCGCGGGCAGCCCGCCTCGTCGCCTGCCCGGATCGCCATCTCGACGAAACCGGTGCCGGGGAACAGGATCGAGCCGCCGACGACGTGGTCAGCCAGCCACGGGTGTGTGCCAACCGAAAGCCGTCCGCTGAACAGCAGCCCGTCGGCGTCGGCGAGTTCCAGTGCCGTCCCGAGCAGCGGGTGGTCTTCCTCGCCGACGGCACCAGAAGTGCTCTCCAACCAGAAGCGCTGGCGCTGGAACGGATACGTCGGCACCGGCACCGGGCGGGCGCCGGTCGGCTCGTAGATCGCGGACCAGTCGACGTCGACGCCGCTGACGTGCAGCTGCGCGACACCGGTCAGCGCAGCCACGGCCTCGTCGTTCTCCTTGTGCAGCAGCGAAGCCAGCGCCTCGGGCTGCTCGTCGAAGCAACCCGCGGCCATCGCGGCGAGCGTGGTGTCCGGGCCCAGCTCCAGGAACCGGGTCACGCCGTCCGCGGCGGCCCGAGTGACCGCGTCGCGGAACTGCACCCCTGAGCGGACCTGGTTCACCCAGTACTCCGGCGAGGTCAGGTCCGCCGGGCCGCCGGTGACCGTCGAGATGACCGGGATCCGCGGGTCCGCATAGGACAGTCCTTCCGCGACAGTGCGGAACTCGCCGAGCGTCGGGTCCATCAGTCGCGAGTGGAACGCGTGCGAGACACGGAGTTTCTTGGTGCGCTCGAACTTCGCCGCCACTGCGGCAACCGCTTCTTCAGCGCCGGAGATCACGACCGCGGTCGGACCGTTCACCGCGGCAATGTCCACAGTGTCCCCTGCGGCTTCGCGAACCGCTTCGGGAGTTCCGTCGATCGCCACCATCGCACCGCCGGTCGGCAGTGCCTGCATCAGCGCACCGCGAGCGACTACCAGCTTCGCCGCGTCCTCAAGGGAAAGCACGCCAGCGCAGTGGGCCGCCGCGATCTCGCCGATCGAATGCCCCGCGAGCACGTCCGGTTTGACGCCCCACGCGCGGACCAGGCGGAACAGCGCGACTTCCAGCGCGAACAGCGCGGGCTGGGTGTAGCGGGTCTCGTCGAGGCCCTCCCCGCTGTCGATGATCGGCCGGATGGGGCGGTCCAGGTGCCGGTCGGCCGCGGCGCAGGCTTCGTCGTACGCGGCGGCGAACGCCGGGTACTGCTCGGCGAGCCGCGCCCCCATCTTCGCGCGCTGCGAACCCTGGCCCGCGAACAGGAACGCGGTGCGCCCGCCCGCGGTGGCGGTCCCGCTGACGACTCCGCGCGCCTCTTCCTCGTCGACCAGCGCCGCGAGACCGCGCACGAACTGCGGCGACCGGCTGCCGATCAGCACCGCCCGGCGGTCGAACGCGCCGCGCGTGGTGGCCAGCGAGACGCCGATGTCGGCGAGGCTGCCTTCCGGCTCTTCGTCCACATAGGACATTAGTTGGTCGGCCTGTGCCCGCAACGCCGCGGCGCCGCGACCGGAGACCGGCCACGCGACCGGGCCGTCGTACTCCGGACCAGTCGAGGCGGTGACCTCGCGCCGGTCGCCTTCCTCCAGGATCACGTGCGCGTTGGTGCCGCTCACGCCGAAGGAGGAGACGCCCGCCCGGCGGGTGTGCCCGTTCGGCAGCCACTTCACCGGCTCGGCCAGCACCCGCACCGCGCCCGAGGACCAGTCGATCTCGCTCGACGGCTTGCCCACGTTCAGCGTCGCGGGGAGTTCGCCGTGCCGCATCGCCTCGATCATCTTGATCACGCCAGCGGCGCCGGCGGCGGCCTGGGTGTGCCCGATGTTCGACTTCACCGATCCGATCCACAAGGGACGGTCCGCCGAGGTTTGCGTGCCGTAAGTGGCCAGCAGCGCCTGGACTTCGATCGGGTCGCCCAGCTTCGTGCCCGTGCCGTGCGCTTCGACGGCGTCCACATCGGACGGTTCCAGTCCGGCGTCGGCCAGCGCCGCGCGGATCACCCGCTGCTGCGCGGGACCGTTCGGCGCGGTCAGGCCGTTCGAGGTGCCGTCCTGGTTCACCGCGCTGCCCTTGAGGACCGCGAGCACCGGGTGCCCGTTGGCGCGGGCGTCGGACAGGCGCTCCAGCACCAGGACGCCGACGCCTTCGGACCAAGTCGTGCCGTCGGCGTCGTCGGAGAACACCTTGCACCGGCCGTCCGGGGCCAGCCCCTTTTGGCGGCTGAATTCCACGAACGTCTCCGGGGTCGCCATCACCGTGACGCCGCCGGCCAGCGCGAGCGAGCAGTCCCCGCCGCGCAGCGCCTGCGCCGCCATATGCATCGCGACCAGCGACGACGAGCACGCCGTGTCCACCGAGACGGCCGGGCCCTCGAGGCCAAGGGAGTAGGACACTCGGCCGGTGACGATCGAACCGGCGCTGCTCGCGCCCGCGTAATCGTGGTACTGGACGCCCGCGTAGACCCCGGTCGGGCTGCCCTTGAGCGAAATCGGGTTGATCCCGGACCGCTCCAGCGCCTCCCACGAGGCTTCGAGAAGCAGCCGCTGCTGCGGGTCGATCATCGGCGCTTCCTTCGGCGAGACGCCGAAGAACGTCGGGTCGAAATCGCCCGCGTCGTAGACGAACCCGCCGCGTGCGACATACGTCGTGCCGGGGCGGCGGCCGGTCGGGTCGAGCAGGCCGTCGACGTCCCAGCCGCGGTCGGCCGGGAAGTCGCCGATCGCTTCGCGGCCCTCGGCGACCAGTTCCCACAGCTGTTCCGGCGAGGTGACACCGCCGGGCAGGCGGCAGGCCATGCCGACGATCGCGATCGGCTCCTCCGAGTTGTCCTTAGTGGACACTGTGCTGATCTCGACCGCCGTGCCGGCCAGCTCGGCCAGCAGGTGCGCGGCCAGCGAGGTCGGTGTCGGGTAGTCGAAGATCAGGGTCGCGGGCAGCCGCTGCCCAGTGGCCGCGGTGAGGCCGTTGCGCAGCTCGATCGCGGTCAGCGAGTCGAAGCCGAGCGACGAGAACTGCGCCGACGACTCGATTTCGTGCGCGCCGCTGTAGCCGAGCACGGTCGCGGCGTGTCCGCGCACCAGTTCCAGCACGGCGTCGCGGCGGTCTTCTTCCGGCAAGCTCAGCAGCCGTCCGGCGAAGGAGTCCACTGAGGACCCGGCCGTGGCGGCGACCCGGCGCGCGGTGCGGCCGACGAGCTGTTCCAGCGTGCGCGGGAGCCGGTCGAGTTTTCGCAGCACCGGAAGGTCGAGCTTGGCCGGGACGGCGGTCGGTTTGCGGACCGCGAGCGCGCGGTCGAACAGCGCCAGACCGTCCGCAGTGGACAGTGGCACGATGCCGCTGGCCGCGAGCCGCTGCACCTCCTCTTCGGTGAGCGTGCCGCCCATGCCGCCGACCTCGCCCCACAGGCCCCAGTCGAGCGATAAGCCCGGCAGACCGTGCGCGACGCGGTGCGAAGCAAGGGCGTCCAGGTACGCGTTGGCCGCGGCGTAGCTGCCCTGGCCGGGCGCACCGAGCACGCCGGAGACCGACGAGAACAGCACGAACGCGGACAGCGCGGTCTCGCGGGTGAGTTCGTGCAGGTTCAGCGCGCCGTCGACCTTCGGGGCGAGCACCGCGTCGACCCGCTCCGGGGTGAGTGCGGTGACCACACCGTCATCGAGAACGCCGGCGGCGTGCACGACCGCGGTGAGCGGGTTCTCCTCCGGCAGCGACGCCAGCACGGCGGCCAGCGCCTCGCGGTCGGCGACGTCGCAGCGCTCCAGCCGGACGTCGACCTCGCTTTCCCGCAGTTCAGCGGCCAACTGGTCGAGCGCGGGCGTGATCCGGCGGCTGAGCAGCAGCAGCCTGCGCACCCCGTGCTCGGCGACCAGGTGCCGGGCGAGCTTTCCGCCGAGCGCGCCGGACGCGCCGGTGACCAGCACGGTGCCGTGCGGGCAGAAGTACGGCCGGTCCAGCTCCGGCGTCGTGCGGACCAGCCGCGGCACGAGGACCGTGCCGAGCCGGACCGCCGCCTGCGTTTCGCCCGAGGCCAGCACCTGCGGCAACACCGCTTCCGGCGTGGTTTCGGCGTCGAGGTCGAGCAGGACGAAGGCGTCCGGGTTCTCCTCCTGCGCGGAGCGGACCAGGCCCCAGACCGCCGAGGCGGCGAGGTCGGTGACGTCTCCGGCGGCCGGGACCGCGCCGCGGGTGACCACCACGAGCCTGGCTTGCTCGGAGTGTTCCTCGGCGAGCCAGGTCTGGAGAGCGGCCAGGACGCGGTGCGTGAGCTCGTGCGTCTCGGCGGCGGTGCCGGATTCGCCGACGCACTCCAGGACCTGCACGTCGGCAGTGTCCACAGTGGATTCGGTTTCCGCCGACCGCTGCCATTCGATCCGGTACAGCGGAGCGGTCTGCTCGGCGACCGGCGCGGTGAAGGAGCGGAACACCGTCTCGGCGACCGTGGCGACCGGAGCGCCAGTCGGGTCGGCGAGGGCGATCTCGTAGCCGTCCTCGGTGGTCGGCTTGAACCGCACACGCAGCGCGGACGCACCGGTGGCGTGCAACTCGACGCCGGTCCAGCAGAACGGAACCAGGCCGACGCCGCCGTCACCGCCGCCCGCGACACGCAGAGCGTGGGTGCAGGCGTCGAGCGCCGCCGGGTGCAAGCCGAAGCGGTCAGCGTCACTGTCTTCCGGCAGCGCGACTTCAGCGAAGATCTCGCCGTCGCGTTGCCACACTGCTTGCAGGGAACGGAAGAGCGGTCCGTAGGTCAGGCCGGTGTCGGCGAAGTCGTCGTACACGCCGTCGATCCCGACCGGCTCGGCACCGGCGGGCGGCCACTCGGCCAGGTCCACCCCGCCGCGGTACGACGGTGGCGTGACCGTGCCGCTCGCGTGCAGCGTCCACGGCTCGCCCTCGGCACCTTCCGCGCGCGAGTGGACCGTCACGGAGCGGACGCCGTGCTCCCCCGCCGCGCCGACGGTCACCTGGACCTGCACGCCGCCGCGCTCCGGCACCACCAGCGGGCTGCTGAGCGTGAGTTCTTCGATCCGGCCACTGCCGACCTGGTCGCCGGCGCGGACCACCAACTCCAGGAACGCCGTGCCGGGCACGGTGATGACCTCGCCGAGCCGGTGCTCGGCCAGCCACGCGTGCGTCTCCGCCGAAAGCCGCCCGGTGAGCACCACGCCGTCGGTGTCGGCGAGGGAGACGGCGGCACCGAGCAGCGGGTGCCCGGCCGAGGCGAGGCCGGCCGCGGTCACCTCGTCGCGGTTGGCGCGGGCGTCGATCCAGTAGCGCTTGCGCTGGAAGGCATACGGCGGAAGGTCGACGCGCTGGGCGCCGCGGCCGTCGAAGACCGCGGCCCAGTCCGGGACGAGCCCGCTGACGAACAGTTCGGCGAGCGCGGTGAGCGCAGCCTGCGGCTCCGGCCGGTCCTTGCGCAGAACCGGCACGACCACCGCGTCGAAGCTCTGCCGGGCGAGCGCGGAAAGCACGCCGTCCGGGCCGACCTCGACGAAGCGGGAAACGCCCTGTGCGCTCAGCGCGGTCAGCCCGTCGTGGAACCGGACCGCGGCGCGGACGTGCGAGACCCAGTACTCCGGCGTGGCGATCTCGGCCCCGGCGAGCGCGCCGGAAACGTTGGAGATCACCGGGATTTCGGGCCGCGAGTAGGTGAGCGTGCGGGCGACGGCGGCGAACTCCGCCAGCATCGGCTCCATCAGCGGCGAGTGGAACGCGTGCGACACCTTGAGCTTCGAGGACTTGCGGCCCTCGAACTTCGCCACCACCGCGGCGACCGCGTCTTCGGTGCCGGAAAGCACCACCGAGTCCGGGCCGTTGATCGCGGCGATGCTGACGTCGTCGGTCAGCTGCGGGGCGACCTCGTCCTCGGTCGCCTGCAGGGCGACCATCGCGCCACCGGTCGGCAAGGCCTGCATGAGCTTCGCCCGGGCCGCGACGAGAGCGCAGGCGTCGGCCAGCGACAGCACCCCTGCGACATGCGCGGCGGCCAGCTCGCCGACCGAGTGGCCGAGCAGGAAGTCGGGCTTGATGCCCCACGACGACAGCAACCGGAAGAGCGCCACCTCGATCGCGAACAGCGCGGGCTGGGTGTAGCCGGTCTGGTTGATCAGCCGCGGGTTCTCGAAGACGACCGTCTTCAGTGGACGGTCGAGGTGCGGGTCGATCGCGGCGAAGACCTCGTCCAGTGCCTCGGCGAACACCGGGAACGCGGCGGCCAGCTCGGCTCCCATGCGTGCGCGCTGAGCGCCCTGACCGGAGAAGAGGAACGCGGTGAGCCCCTCGACGGCGGTGCCGGTGACCAGCGCGGGCGACGTCGAGCCGTCGGCAAGTGCGGCGACCCCGGCCTTCCCGTCGAGCACGACGGCGCGGTGGCTGAGCGGCGACCGGGACGTCGCCAGTGAGAAACCGAGGTCGAGCGGGGTCGCACCGTCCACAACGGACAGCAGCTGGGCCGCCTGCGCCTTAAGCGCCGCGGCACCGTGCCCGGCGAGCGGCCACGGGACCGGGACGCCTTCGGGCCAGCTCGGCGTCACTTCCTCCGCTTCAACGGCGGGGGCTTCTTCGACGATCACGTGTGCGTTGGTGCCGCTGACGCCGAACGACGACACGCCCGCGCGCCGCGGGCGTTCCCCAGCCGCCCACGGACGATCCTCCGTCAGCAGCTCGACCGCGCCGGAGGTCCAATCGACCTCTGTGGACGGTTCGGTGACATGGAGCGTGCGAGGCAGCAGGCCGTTGCGCATTGCCTGGACCATCTTGATCACCCCGCCGACACCGGCCGCGCCCTGCGCGTGGCCGATGTTCGACTTGATCGAACCGAGCCACAGCGGACGGTCCCGGTCCTGGCCGTAGGTAGCCAGCAAGGCTTGCGCCTCAATGGGATCGCCGAGCGTGGTGCCGGTGCCGTGACCCTCGACGGCGTCCACATCGGACGCCGAGAGTCGCGCGTTCGCCAGCGCCTGCCGGATGACCCGCTGCTGTGAAGGACCGTTCGGTGCGGTGAGCCCATTCGACGCGCCGTCGGAGTTCACCGCGGAACCACGCACGACAGCGAGGACCGGGTGACCGTTGCGGCGCGCATCGGAAAGCCGTTCCAGCAACAGGGTTCCCGCACCCTCAGCCCAACCAGTGCCGTCCGCGCTGTCGGAGAACGCCTTGCACCGGCCGTCCGCGGCGAGCCCGCGCTGACGGCTGAACGCCAGGAACGGACCCGGCCGCGACATCACCATCACGCCGCCAGCGAGCGCCAGCGAGCAGTCGCGCTGCCGCAGCGCCTGCACGGCGAGGTGCAGGGCGACCAGCGACGACGAGCACGCCGTGTCGACCGTGAGCGCCGGTCCTTCCAGCCCGAGCGCGTAGGCGACCCGGCCGGAAATGACCGACGCGGCGTTGCCGGTGCTCAGGTAGTCCGCGACCTCGCCCGCGAGCACGGACGGCGGCAGCTCGTCGTAGTAGTCCTGGTCGCCGCTGCCGACGAACACCCCCACCTGCTGTTTGGCGAGCGAGTGCGGCGCGATGCCGGCCCGCTCGAACGTCTCCCACGCCAGCTCCAGCACGATCCGCTGCTGCGGGTCCATGGCGAGCGCCTCGCGCGGGGAGACGCCGAAGAACGGCGCGTCGAACTCGCCGACGTCGTGGACGAAGCCGCCCTCGGAGACGTAGCTCGTGCCCGGGCTGTCGGGGTCGGCGTCGAACAGCGTGTCGAGGTTCCAGCCGCGGTCGGACGGGAACGCGCCGATCGCGTCCCGGCCGCCGGCCACCAGCTCCCAGAGGTCCTCCGGCGAGCGCACGTCGCCCGGGTACCGGCAGCCCATCGCCACGATCGCGATCGGCTCGGCCTCCGCCGCCTCGACCGCGCGAAGCCGCTCACGCGTCTCCTGCAGGTTGGCGGTCACCCGCTTCAGGTAGTCGACCAGCTTGCTTTCGTCAGTCATCGCCAGAATCCTCTTGTCGCTGGGTGGGTGCGCTCAGGCGCCGAGCTCGTTGTCGATGAGGGCGAACAGCTCGTCCGTGGTCGCGGTTTGCAGGACGTCGGCGGCCTTGGTGCCGGCCAGGGTCTGGTGCAGGGCGGTCACCATCGCCTGCAGGCGGACGACGATCCGGGACCGGTCGATCTCCGCGGCGTCCAGACCGGACGCGACCGCCTCGAGCCGGTCCAGTTCCGCCTCCAGCGGGACCGCCGCCTCGCCGCCGCCCAGCTGGGTCCACAGATGTTCGGCGAGCGCCTGCGGGTTGACGTGGTCGAACGCGACGGTGGCCGGGAGTTTGAGCCCGGTGGCGGCCCCGAGCCGGTTGCGCAGGTCGACCGCGGTGACCGAGTCGAACCCGAGTTCCTTGAACGCGCGGGCCGGTTCGACCGCCGAGCCGTTGTCGTATCCGGCGACCACGGCGACCTGGCCGCGGACCAGCTCCAGCAGTGTCCGCTGCTGTTCGGCGGGCGTCAGCGAGGCGAGCTTCCCCTTCAGGTCGCCGGTGTCCTCGACCGGGCCGGTCTCCTCCTCGGCGACCTCGGCCAGCGCGCGCAGCAGCGGCCGCGGCCGGGCGAGCTGGTACACCGGGGCGAACGTGGCCCAGTCGATGTCGGCGACCACCAGGTGGGTCTCGTCGCGGTCCAGCGCCTGGCCCAGTGCCTCGGCAGCGAGTTCCGGAGCCATTTCGGCCAGGCCGATGCGGCGCAGCAGGTCGCTCGCTTCGGCGTCGACCATGCCTCCGCCGCCCCACGATCCCCACGCGACCGCGGTCGCGGTGCGTCCCGCGGCACGGCGACGGCGGGCGAGCGCGTCGAGGTAGGCGTTGCCCGCGGCGTAAGCAGGCTGGCCGGAGGTGCCCCACACGGCGGCGCCGGAGGACATCAGCACGAACGCGTCCAGCTCGGTGTCGCCCAGCAGTTCGTCGAGCAGTGCCGCGCCGGTGATCTTGGCGCGGGTGGCGGCGGCGAACTCCGCGGGCGTGACGTCGGCAAGGGCCGGCTCGTCGGTCAGGACACCCGCGGCGTGCACCACTGCCGTCGGCGGGTGCTCGGCCAGCAGCGCCGCGAGCGCCTGCTTGTCGGTGACATCGCAGGCCGCGACCGTGACGCGGGTGCCAGCCAGCTCTTCGACCAGCTCACGCGCGCCTTCAGCGTCGAGACCGCGGCGGCTGGTGAGCACGAGGTGCTCGGCGCCCCGTCCGGCCAGCCAGCGGGCGACGTGCGCGCCGACCGCGCCCGTGCCGCCGGTGACCAACACCGTTCCCCGCGGCTTCCACTCCGC
This sequence comes from Amycolatopsis sp. Poz14, assembly GCF_006704225.1. NCBI lineage: Bacteria > Bacillati > Actinomycetota > Actinomycetes > Pseudonocardiales > Pseudonocardiaceae > Amycolatopsis > Amycolatopsis sp. Poz14. The sequence continues at coordinate 2,874,068 of NZ_JACLHD010000001.1, read as the reverse complement.
GTCAGTCGCGGGCAGCGGAGCGCGGACCATGCGCCGGGCGAACACCCCGGACGGCCGGATCGCGACCTGGTCCTCGTTGTCGGTCCCGGACACCACGGCGGCCAGCCGCGCGGCGTCCGCGGGGCCCTCGATGTCGACCAGGCCGCCCCAAGCGGCGGGCTGGTCGAGCGCGACGACCGTGCCGAGTCCCCACACCGCCGCGGCGGCCGGGTCGGCGTCGGAGAAGGCGTCCACCGCGACCGCACCACGGGTGACCACCCACGCCGGGGCGTCAACCCCGGTGTCGCGCAAGGCTTGCAGCAGCGCGACGGTGCCGGCGACCGGAGTGCTGAGCGCGGGGTGCTCGGCGTGTTCGCGAGTGTCGAGCGCGAGCAGCGACAGCACGCCGTCGAACGGCCGCACCGCGGTCGCCTCGGTGAGCAGCCCGGCCAGTTCGGCACGGTCCGCCGTCGCGATCACCCGGACGACGTCGCCCTGCGCGGCGAGTGCATCAGCCAGCTCGGCCGCTTCCGGAACATCGGCGGGGACGACGACCAACCAGGTTCCGGCCAGCTCGCCCGCGACGCTCACCGGTGCCCAGGAGACTCGGTAGCGCCAGGATTCTATTGTGGACAGATCGGTGCGGCGGCCGTGCCAGGCGGCCAATGCAGGGACGACCTCGGCCAGCGGGGCGGGTTCGACGCCGAGCCGGGTGGCGAGCGCGTCGACGTCGCCCGCGGCGATGTCCTGCCAGAAGTCCTGGTCGGCGACTTGGGCTCCGGTCACCGGCACCGCCGCGGCCTCTTCTTCGTGCCAGAAACGCTTGTGCTGGAACGGATACGTCGGCAGTTCCACGAGCTGTGCGCCGGGAACCAGCGAGGCCCAATCCGCCGCGCCGCCGCGGACCGAGTGCTCGGCCAGCGAGGTCGCGAACCGGGTCAGACCGCCTTCGTCGCGGCGCAGGGTCCCGGTGACGGAACCGTTGTGGCCGCCTTCGTCCAGGGTCTCCTGGATGCTCATGGCCAGCACCGGATGCGGGCTGATCTCGATGAATCGCGTGTAACCCGCCTCGGCGAGCTTCGCGACCACCGGCGCGAAGCGGACCGTCGTGCGCAGGTTGGTGAACCAGTACCTGGCGTCCATAGTGGACTCGGTCACCGGCTCCTCGGTCACCGTGGAGGTCATCGCGACCGTCCCCGCGCCGGGGGTGATCGGGGCGAGGTCGGCCAGCAGCCGGTCGGCGAGGTGCTCGACGTGCGCGGAGTGCGACGCGTAGTCCACCGGCACCCGCTTGGCGCGGAAACCCTCCTCGACCAACTGGTCGCGCAACTCGTCAAGGGCGGTGCCGTCGCCGGACAGCACGGCCGACGTGGCGCCGTTGTCCGCGGCCACCGAGATCCGGCCGTCCCAGGCGTCGAGCCGGGAGCCGAGGCCGGAGGCGGGCAGGCCGACGGCGAGCATCCCGCCGCCCCGGCCGCCGAGGACGTCGCCGATCGCCTTGCTGCGCAATGCGACCACCCGGGCACCGTCCTCAAGGGACAGTGCACCCGAGACGCTCGCGGCGGCGATTTCGCCCTGCGAGTGGCCGATCACCATGTCCGGCTCCACGCCGTGCGCCCGCCACAGCGCGGCCAGCGAGACCATCACCGCCCACAGCATCGGCTGCACCACGTCCACGCGGTCGGCGGGCGGCGTGCCGGGTTCGCCGCGCAGCACCGCGAGCACCGACCAGTCCGCGAACTTCCGCAGTTCCGCGTCGCACTCGGCCATCCGCTCGGCGAACACCGGCGACTGCTCCAGCAACGCGGTCGCCATTCCGGTCCACTGCGAGCCTTGGCCGGGGAACACGAACACGGTCTTGCCGCGTGCGTCGGCGGTACCGGTGACGACGTCTGGGCGCGATCCGCCGGAAGCCAACGCCCGCAGCGCTTCCGCAGCCTGTGTGGAATCCTGCGCGACAACTACCGCGCGGTGGTCGAGCCGGGCTCGTCCGGTGGCGAGGGTGTGCGCGATGTCGGCGAGCCCGTCGGCGTGACTGTCCACATGGGACGCGATCCGGCCCGCTGTCGCGGCGAGCGCGGCCGGGGTCTTCGCCGACAGCACGAGCGGGTGGACCACCGGCGCGGGCGGTTCTTCCCGCTCCTGGCCCGGTGCCTGCTCCAGGATCACGTGTGCGTTGGTGCCGCTCACGCCGAACGAGGACACGGCCCCGCGGCGCGGCCGGTTCACCTCGGGCCACTCGCGCGGCTCCGTCAGCAGTTCCACCGCGCCCGCGGTCCAGTCGACGTGCGTCGAAGGGGTGCCGACGTGCAGCGTCTTCGGCAGCTTGGCGTGCCGCAGCGCCTGTACCATCTTGATCACCCCGGCGACGCCGGCGGCGGCCTGCGGGTGGCCCATGTTCGACTTGATCGAGCCGAGCAGCAGCGGCTCCCCCGTCGTGCGCTGGCCGTAGGTTTCCATCAGCGACTGCGCTTCGATCGGGTCGCCCAAAGCGGTTCCGGTGCCGTGTGCCTCGACAGCGTCCACATCGGACACTGAGAGCCCGGCGTCAGCGAGCGCCGCCTCGATCACCCGGACCTGCGAGGGACCGTTCGGAGCGGAGAAGCCGTTGCTCGCGCCGTCCTGGTTCACCGCGGAACCGCGCAGCAGCGCGAGGATCTGGTGCCCGTAGCGGCGCGCCTCCGAAACGCGTTCCAGCACGAGCACGCCGACGCCCTCGGCCCACGACGTGCCGTTCGCATCGTCGGAGAACGACTTGCTGCGGCCGTCCGCGGCGAGACCGCGGCGGCTGGAGAAGTCCACGAACATCTCGGGCGTGCCCATCACGGCGACGCCGCTGACCAGCGCGAGCGTGCAGTCTCCGCGACGCAGTCCCTGGGCGGCCATGTGCAGTGCCACCAGCGAAGACGAGCACGCGGTGTCCACCGACACCGACGGTCCTTCGAGACCGAGCGTGTAGGAAACCTGACCGGACACGAGGCTGCCTTCGGGGCTGCCGCCGCTGTAGTCGTGGTACATCACGCCGGCGAAGACACCGGTGGGGCTGCCCTTCAGCGCGTGCGGGTCGAGCCCGGCGCGCTCGATGGCCTCCCAGGACGCTTCGAGCAGGATCCGCTGCTGCGGGTCGGCACGACGGGCGTCGCGCGGGCTGATGCCGAAGAACTCGGCGTCGAAATTCGCCGCGTCGTAAAGGAAACCGCCGTGGCGCGTGTAGGTCTTGCCGGGCCGCTCGGGCCTCGGGTCGTAGACGCCCTCGATGTCCCAGCCGCGGTCGGCCGGGAACTCGCCGATCACGTCGCGGCCCTCGTCGACGACGTCCCACAGGTCGTCCGGCGTCGCGATGCCCCCGGGGTAGCGGCAGCTCATGCCGATGATCGCGATCGGCTCGGTGTCGCGCGCCTCCAGCTCGTGCAGCCGGCGGCGGGCCTGCTTGAGATCGGCCGTCGCACGCTTCAGGTAGTCGCGGAGCTTGTCCTCGTTGCTCATGGTCTGCCCGTTCATGAGATGCCCAATTCGTCGTCCAGCACGGCAAACAGCTCGTCGTCGGTGGCCTCGTCCAGACCGGCTTCGGTTTCGGCTCCCGCGTGCGCGTCGGTCCACTTGCGCACCAGGGCGTCCAGTCGCGCGGCGACCTTCGCGGTCGAGCCGTTCAGCGTTCCGGCCGCGCCGCCGAGGAGGGTTTCCAGGCGGTCGATCTCGGTCAGCAGCGGCTCCGCGGCGCCGCGGGCCGGGCCGAGCAGCTCGTGCAGGCGCCGGGCGAGCGCGGCGGGTGTCGGATGGTCGAACACGATGGTCGCGGTCAGCTTGAGGCCGGTCAGCGCGCCGAGCTGGTTGCGCAGCTCGACCGAGGTGAGCGAGTCGAACCCCATTTCCTGGAAGGCCCGCTCGGGCTCGACGGACGCGGCCGAAGCGAAGCCCAGCACCGCCGCGACCTGCTCGGCCACCACATTCAGGAGGTAGGCCTCGCGCTCGGACTCGGGCAGCGTGCCCAGCCGGGCGGCGACCGCGGCTCCGGAGCGGGCGGCCGGGCGGCGGCTCGGCGCGGGCCGCACGAGCCCGCGCAGGACCGGCGGAAGAGCGTCGCTGCGGGCGCGCAGGGCCGCGAGGTCGAGCTTCACCGGCGCGAGCACGGCGTCCTCGGCGGTGAGGCACGCGTCGAGCAGCGCGAGGGCTTCCTCGGTGGCCATCGGCGGCGTGCCGAGGCGGCGCAGCCTGCGGAAGTCGGCCTCGTCCAGTTCGCCTGCCATGCCGCCGTCCTCGGCCCACGCACCCCAGGCCAGTGCCGTCGCCGCGAGTCCTTGGGCCTGGCGGTGGCGAGCCAGCTCGTCCAGGTAGGCGTTGGCGGCGGCGTACCCGGCCTGACCCGCGGCGAGGACGGTGCTCGCGGCCGAGGAGAACAGGACGAACGCGGCCAGGTCGCCGGTCAGCTCGTGCAGGTTCCACGCGCCGTCGACCTTGGGGGCGAAGACGCGGTCCAGCTCGTCGTCGGCGAGGGCCTCGACCCGGCCGGCGGCGGGGACGCCCGCGGCGTGCAGGACGGCGGTCAGCGGCGCCTCGGCCGGGATCGCGTCGAGCAGCGACCGCACGGACGCCGCGTCGGTGACGTCGCAGCTCGCGATCGTCACCTCGCCGCCCAGCTGCCGGAGCTCTTCGCACAACTCGGCCGCGCCGGGCGCGTCGGCGCCCCGGCGGCTGGTGAGCAGCAGACGGCGCACGCCGTGCCGCGTCACCAGGTGCTTCGCGACGACCGCGCCGAGCCCGCCGGTGCCGCCGGTGATGAGGACGGTCCCGTCCGGGTTCCAGTTCAGCTCCCCGGCTGGCGGAGTCGCGGGGGTCAGGCGCGGCACGAGAACCTTGCCGCCGCGGACGGCCGTCTCGGGTTCCCCGGTGGCCAAGGCGGCTTCAGCAGTGCCGTTCCCGTCGAGGTCGACGAGCGCGAACCGACCCGGGTTTTCGGCTTCGGCCGCCCGCACCAGGCCCCACACCGGAGCGAGGACCGGGTCGACGTCCTCGCCGTCGACCGACACCGCGCCGCGCGTGACCACGGCCAAGCGGGTCTCGCCGTCCTCGGCGAGCAGTTCCCGGATGGCGGTGAGCACCTGTCGCGTGACCGTGCGGGCCGCTTCGGGCGGCGGACCGTCCGGAGTGGACACTTCCAGCACCTTCGCGTCCGCGGCGTTCCCGTTGTTCCCGGCGGGTTCCCACTCCACCCGGAACAGCGAGTCCCGGTTCGAAGCCAGCTTGTCCAGCGAGATCGGCCGCGCGGCAAGGGATTCGACGGACAGCACGGGCGAGCCAGCGTCGTCGGCGATCCGCAGCGTGATGGTGTCCGGACTGGTCGGCGAGACGTGCACCCGCAACGCCGCAGCTCCCGCGCGATGCAGGGTGGTGCCGCTGAAAGCGAACGGCAACATCGGTTTCGCTTCGCCTTCCTCGGGTGCCGGGCCGAGCAGCTGGGCGTGCATCGCGGCGTCGAGCAGCGCCGGGTGCAGACCGTAACCGACGGCGTCGGCGGCGTCGGGCAGGACGACGTCGGCGTACACGTCGTCGCCGTCGCGCCACATCGCCCGCAGGCCCTGGAAAGCGGTGCCGTAGTCGTAGCCCAGCTCCGCGAGCCGCGCGTACGGGTCGGCCAGCTCGACCTCGACGGCCCCCGTCGGCGGCCACTCGGCCAAGTCGAACGACGGCGGCTCCGCCTCGGTGCCGGCGAACCCCTCGGCGTGCCGGATCCAGGCGTCCTGGCCGTCGGGTCGCGAGTGGACGGCGATCCGGCGGCGGCCTTCGTCCTCGGCGTCCACCGAAACCTGGATCGCCGCGCCCGCGCCCTCGGCGAGGGTCAGCGGGGCGTGCAGCGTCAGCTCCTCGATCCGGGCGCAGCCCGCTTCGTCGGCGGCGCGCTGCGCCAGTTCGAGGAAAGCCGTGCCGGGCAACAGGATCGTGCCGAGGACGACGTGGTCGGCGAGCCACGGTGCGGTGGTGGTCGACAGCCGGCCGGTCAGCACGAGCGTGTCGGAGTCCGGGACTCGCACGACGGCGCTCAGCACGGGGTGTCCGGCAGGCTCCTGGCCGTGGTCCGCGATGTCCCCGGCAGCAGTGGTGGCGGGTGCCCAGTAGCGGGTGCGGCGGAACGAGTAGGTGGGCAGCGCGACCCGGCGGGCACCGGCGTAGAACGCGGCCCAGTCCACGGGAATCCCCCGGGCGTGCAGGGTCGCGAGCGCGGTGACGACGGTGTGGGCTTCGGCGCGGTCCTTGCGCTGCGCCGGGACGAAGGCGAGTGCGTCGTCGTCCAGTGCGGTCCGCGCGGCGGCGGTGAGCACCGCGCCCGGCCCGATCTCAACGAACGTCCGGACGCCTTCGCCAGCCAGCGTGCACACGCCGTCGTGGAACCGGACGGCCGCGCGGACCTGGTGCACCCAGTACTCCGGAGTCGTGAGGTCGGCATCGGCCGAGACCGTCGAGACGATCGGGATCGCAGGTGCGGCATAGGAAAGCTTCTTCGCGACGGCGGCGAACTCGGCGAGCATCGGCTCCATCAGCGGCGAGTGGAAAGCGTGCGAGACCCGCAGCTTCGAGGTCTTGCGACCCTCGAATTGAGCGGCGACGGCGGCGGTTCCTTCTTCGGTACCGGAAATCACGAGCGCGTCCGGGCCGTTGATCGCGGCGATGCTCACCTCGTCCGTGAGCAACGGCGTCACCTCGGCTTCGGTGGCTTGAATCGCGACCATCGCGCCGCCCGAGGGCAGGGCCTGCATGAGCTTCGCGCGCGCGGCGACCAGCGTGCAGGCGTCGCGCAGCGAGAGGATTCCGGCGACGTGCGCCGCGGCCAGCTCGCCGATCGAGTGCCCGAGGAGGAAGTCCGGCCGCACGCCCCAGGTTTCCAGCAGCCGGAACAACGCGACCTCGACGGCGAACAGCGCCGGTTGCGTGAAGCCGGTCTGCTGCAGTGCTTCCTCGTCTTCGAGAACCGTCCTCAGTGGACTGTCCAGGTGCTGGTCCAGTTCGGCGGCCACGGCGTCGAGCGCTTCGGCGAAGGCCGGGTACTGCTCGGCGAGCGCCAGGCCCATCCCGGCGCGCTGGGCGCCCTGACCGGTGAACAGGAACGCCGTCCGGCCGTTGCCCCGCCGATCGCGCACTACGCCGGGCGCGTCGGCACCCTCGGCGAGCGCGTTCAGCCCGGCAAGCAGTTCCGCGTGGTCGGCACCGACGACGACGGCCCGGTGGTCCAGCGTCGAACGCGTGGTGGCGAGGGAGAAACCGATGTCGGCGAGCGAACCGGCGGCATCGGCGAGCCGCTGCGCCTGCGCGGCCAGGGTGTCCGCCGAGTCGGCCGACACCGGCCACGCGACGACCGGCAGCGCGGGCGGGGTCGTCGGCTCCTCCGAGGCAGCCTCCGCCTGCTCAACGATCACGTGGGCGTTCGTGCCGCTGATGCCGAACGACGACACCGCGCCACGCCGAGGCCGAGACACTTCGGGCCACGCACGGGACTCGGTGAGCAGCTCGACCTTGCCCGCCGACCAGTCGACGTGCGGCGAGGGCGCGTCCACGTGCAGGGTCTTCGGCAGCACGCCGTGGCGGATGGCCTGCACGACCTTGATCACGCCGCCGACGCCCGCAGCGGCCTGCGCGTGCCCGATGTTCGATTTGAGCGAGCCGAGCCAGAGCGGCTCTCCGGCCGCTTCGGAGCGCTGACCGTAGGTCGCCAGCAGGGCCTGCGCCTCGATCGGGTCGCCCAGCTTCGTCCCGGTGCCGTGGCCTTCGACGAGGTCGACGTCCGAAGTGGACAGTCCGGCCGATTCGAGCGCCTGCTGGATGACCCGCTGCTGCGCCGGTCCATTGGGGACGGTGAGCCCGCTGGAGGCGCCGTCTGAGTTCACCGCGCTGCCGCGCACCACGGCGAGCACGTCGTGGCCGAGCCTGCGGGCGTCGGACAGTCGCTCGACAACGAGCACGCCGACACCCTCGCCCCAGCCGGTTCCGTCGGCGCTCGCGGCGAATGCCTTGCAGCGGCCGTCGTCCGACAGGCCGCGCTGCTCGGCGAAGTCCACGAACGTCCCGGGCGTGGCCATCACCGTGACCCCGCCGACGAGAGCCAGCGCGCAGTCCCCGCGGCGCAGCGCCTGGGCGGCCCAGTGCAGCGCGACGAGCGAGGACGAGCACGCGGTGTCCACCGTCACCGCCGGACCCTCCAGCCCGAGCGCGTACGCGACCCGTCCGGAGACGACGCTGCCAGCGGCTTCGTGGCCGAGGTAGTCGTGGTACATCACCCCGGCGAACACGCCGGTGTTGCTGCCGCGCAACGTCTCCGGCACGATGCCGGCCCGCTCCAGCGCGGTCCAGGACGTCTGCAGCAGCAGCCGCTGCTGGGCGTCCATCGCCCGTGCCTCGCGCGGCGAGATGCCGAAGAACTCGGGGTCGAACTCGGCGGCGTCGTAGAGGAAGCCTGCCTCGCGGGTGTTCGTGGTGCCGGGCCGCTCGCCCGAAGGGTCGTAGAGCGCGTCCAGCGCCCAGCCGCGGTCGGCCGGGAACGGGCCGATGGCGTCGGTGCCGGTCGCCACCAGCTCCCACAGGTCTTCCGGGGAACTGACGCCGCCGGGGTAGCGGCAGTCCATGCCGACGATCGCGATCGGCTCGGTCTCGGCCTCCCGCGCGTCCCGCAGGGCCTGCTTCGCCTCGCGCAGTTCCGCGGTGGCGCGCTTGAGGTAACCGAGCAGCTTGCCCTCGTTTTCCGTGCTCACGTCATTGCCCCCAGTCCGGCGCGGGCGAAGCAGAAATTGGCACTCACGTAATCGACCGCCTCGGGAAGTTGCCGCGATTTCCAGGTGATTCCGGGAAAAACGCTATCCAGATGTGGTGCCCCGTCCCACCCCTAACCGACGGAGTCCGGGGTCGGCGACCGGCGGACATGCGTGAGGGCCGCCCTGCGGGAAATTCATTCCCTCAAGGCGGCCCTCACGGACTTCTGCGGTGCGGTCAGCGAATCAGTTCGTCCACCACGGTGCGCGGGGCGGGCAGTGCCGCGATTTCTTCCCGCAACGCCTTCGCGGCGCGGTCGAGCTCTTCGTCGGCCGTCAGTGTGCGGGCCGCTTCGCTGGAGCCGGTCTTCCCGGCTCCGGCCGCCGCGATGCGCGCGGTAATCGGCGATTCGGCAAGGGAAAGCTGGGGCAGGCCATGCGCGGCCGCCGCGAGCGCGAGGGCCGCGTCGCCGTCGTGGATGACCGCGGCGCACGTCGGCAGCAGCGCGGCCGGCGGCACGGAGTCGACCAGCCGAGCGTTGGCCGGCAGCGTGACCCCCTCCGGCACGCGGGCCGAGCACACAAGTTCGAAGTCCGCTTCCGCGACCGCGTCAAACAATGGGCCGAACAGCGTTTCGTCGGTGAGGGAAAGCAGAACGCGACTGCGTCGTGCCTTGCGCCGCAACCAGTTCGGCACCACCACGGGACCGAAGTAAGGCACGTGCCGCACCGCTCGCACGGCTGTTTCACCGGTCCGCAGCGACGGCGGCACGGTGTCCAAAGTGACGTCTGCGGTGTCGTCCGCGTCCGGCTCGTCCAGCGCGCCGAGGACGCGGACGGCGACAGCTCCGACCGCTCGCGCGGCGGCCGTTCCCGCCGGGGCGAGGGCGTCGGAGACCACGACCTGGGGGCGCCACAACTCGGCGAACTCGGCCAAGGCCGCGGACTCGGCGAGCGCCTCTTCGGCACCGTTTTCCAGTTCGACCGCCACGCAACTGGTGCGGAGGATCTCCTCGGTGAACGAAGGGCGTCCGGCGATTTTCACGTCATGGCCCGCCGTCCGCAATGCCCACGCGAGTGGCGCGAGATTGTGCAGCCGGGCGGGCGAAGACGGGGCGGCCATGAGCACACGCATGGAATCCACTCCAGGAAAAGGAAACCGGGGCACGCCCGGCGCGAATGGTTGATCCGAGATTAGCCGCGCCGGAGATGCCCCAGTACCCCTATTGCGCCGCCGATCAGGGACACCCCGGTCGTGCTTCGCCGTCGACAGCCCGGCCTTATCCGCCCGCCCCGGACACCGCGCGCAGGCGGCGGTCCCATTCGCGCGCGGCCCATACGCCGCCCGCCAGCACGCCGCCGCCGAACAGCACCCAGAGCAGCCACGATGGGTCCCAGTCCCCGTTGAGGACGCCGTCCAGCAGCCAGATCACGATGTGGACGACGCTGACGAGCAGCCACAGCGCGATTGCGACCCGCGGCGCCGCCTCGAGCGCGGGCGGGATGACGTCCCCGGTCTGTCCGGCGACCGCGACCCGCAGCGCGGCTTGCGTGGTCGCGGTTTGGACGCGAGCCAGCCGCCGGGCCGCTTCGGCGACGTCGTACTCGCCTTGCGAGCGGGCGTGCTCGATCTCGGTGGCCGCCAGTTTCCGGTCCAGCTCGGTGACCCGGCCCGCGAACCGGCGGGTCGCGTTCACGACAGCGGACCTTCGGCCAGAACGCGTTCCGGCGCGGGCTTGGATGCCGCCACGACCATTCCCGTAGCCTCTCAGCTTGATTAGTGTAGGGCTTGCACAGTTTACTCGAAGGGCGCCGCGGAGCGGAAGGCGGCAGCTGGGCACGATCGGGTCGGGCACCGGTGACGCTCGGCGTGCAGCGCCGTTTTCGCGCGCGGAAACGGCGGAGGCACCCCGCCGAACGGGGCACCTCCGCCGCCTGAGTTACGCGGCTACCGCGAGCCGAGCCACTCCTCGACGGCCTGCGCGGTCGTCGCCGAACTGCTCTCGACCAGGCTGAAGTGGTCGCCCGGGACTACCGCGGTGTCATCGGACAGGCTCCAGGCCGTCCGCCACGCCTCCGAATCCCCGGTCACGGCCTCGCCCGCGTCGAACCGGTCCTCCGGGCGCACCAGCAGGCTCGGCGCCGCGATCTTGGGCAGGGTGACCTCGGGAAGCACCTCCAGGTACTTGGCGAGCGCGGTCAGCTTGGTCCGGTCGTACGGCCCGTACCGGTCCTCGTTCGCGAGCAGCCCCGAGACCAGGCCGAGGGTGGCCTCGTCCCGTTCCGCCTGGTCGCTGCGCTGCATGTCCTCGCCGCCGGCCGCGTACGTGTCCAGCAGGACGACCGCGGCCGGGCCGGTGCCCGATTCCTCCAGCCTGCCCGCGATGGCGTGCGCGAAGATCCCCGCCGACGAGTAGCCCAGCAACGCGAACGGCTCATCGCCCACGGCCTTGCGGACGCTCTCGGTGAGCACGTCCACGATGGCCTCGGCGGACTCGGGCAGCAGCTCGCCCGAGAGGAATCCCGGCATCGGCAACGCCGACAGCGTGCGCACGCCGCGGAAGTGCGAGGCGAACCGTGCGTACTGGTAAGCGCCGCCCATCGCCGCCGGGGTGGACAGGCACAGCAGGTGCGGCTGCTTCGGTCCTTCGGCCATCCGGACCGGTGCCGGGAGCTGGTCGATGTCGGCCGACGACCGGAACGACTTCCGCAGCCGGGCCGCCGCGCTCAGCAAGCCGATCCCGTTCTCCGTCTGTCCGGAACGGACCGCTTCGGTGAACATCTGCTTGAGCCCGTCGGAAGCCGGGTCCTCCGGCGAAGCACCGCCCGCACCGTCCAATTCGGACAGCAAGTGGACGGTCAGCGCCATCGGGTTCTGGTGGTCGAAGATGACCGTCGGGGACACGCTCAGCCCAGTGGCCTCGTTGAGGCCGTTGCGCAGGCCCACCGCGGTCACCGAGTCGAAGCCCGATTCGAGGAAGTGCCGGTTCGGGTCGACCTCGGCGGAGTCGGTGTAACCGAGCACGGCCGCGGTGTGCTCGAGCACGACCTCCAGGAGGATTTTCTCGCGCTGTGCCTGGGTTTGCCCGGCCAGCCGCTTGCGGAGCGCGTCCGGGTCGGCCGCGACGCCGGTGCTCGCCGCGCGGCGCACCCGGACCGGCCCGGCCTTGACGGTTTCCACCGGTGCGGCAACGGTTTCCCGCACCTCGGCGACGGGACGCACCGTCACGGCCTCGATCGAGGCGACCGGCTTGCCCGCCTGGTCGGCCAGCGTCACCGCGACCGCGTCCTCGCCGACCGGAGTCATCCGCACGCGCAGCTTCGCCGCCGAGGTGGCGTGCAGTTCGACGCCCGCCCACGCGACCGCGAGTCCCGGCTCGCCGCTGGGCAGCAGGCCGAACGCCTGGATCGCAGCGTCCAGCGCGGCCGGGTGCAGCCCGAACCGGCCGGCCTGCTGGCTCGTCTCCTGACCGAGGCTCACCTCGGCGAACACCTCGTCACCCCGACGCCAGCCCGCGCGCAGACCCTGGAACGCAGGGCCGTGGCTGAGCCCTCCTTCTGTCGGTGCCTCGTATCGCACCGGCACCGGTTCGGCGGCGGCGGGCGGCCACTCCTCAAGCCCTTCCGGCCGGGCCTTCCCGCCGGTCAGCGATCCGGTCGCGTGCCGGATCCACCCGGCGATCGGGTCGTCCGGACGCGAATACACCGTCAGCGACCGCGCGCCGTCCTCGTCCCGAGCGCCGACCACGGCCTGCACCTGCATCTTCCCGCACTCCGGCAGCACGAGCGGCGTATGCACGACCAACTCCTCGACCCGCGAGCAGCCCGCCTCGTCACCGGCGCGGACGGCGATCTCGACGAAAGCCGCGCCCGGCACCATGATCTCGCCGCCCACTGTGTGTTCGGCCAGCCACGGGTGAGTGCCAGCAGAGAGCCGGCCGCTGAGCACGATGCCGTCCGAGTCCGCCAGCCACATCGCCGCGCCGACGAGCGGGTGCCCGGTCGACTCGAGCCCGGTGGCGCCCAGGTCGCCGCTCGACCTGATCGCCTCCATGTCGACATCCGGCCAGTACCGCTTGCGGTGGAACGCGTACGGCGGCACCGGCACCCGCCGCACCTGCTGGCCCGCGAACAGGCGCGTGCCGTCGAGGGCGAGACCGTCCACATGCAACTGTCCGGCCGCGCGCAGCACCGCGGCGGTCTCGGCAAGATCGCTAGGCAGCACAGGCAGTTCGGCGACGTCCTCGCCGGGTCCGGTCAGGCACGGCCGCACGTCGTGCGCGAGCGCGCCGCCGGGACCGAGGTCCACGAACCGGTTCACCCCGGCCGCTTCGAGGCTGCGGACCGCGTCGAGGAAGCGGACCGGCTCGCGCAAAGTGGCGACCCAGTGCGCGGGCTCGGACAGTTCGTCCCCGGCCAGCGCTCCGGTGACCGTGGAGACCACCGGGACGCGCGGGGTGCCGTACGACAGCTCGCCAGCGATCTCGGCCAGCTCCGCCAGGACCTCGTCCATCCGCGGCGAGTGCGCGGCCTGCGGCCGGGCGGTCAACAGCGGACGCATTTCCTCCTCGCTCGCTTCGACCTCGACCATCGCGCCGCCGGGCATTTCCTCGAGCAGCTGCGCGCGGCTGGCGACCAGTTTGACCGCGTCGGGCAGCGAAAGCACGCCCGCGACGTGTGCGGCGGCCACCTCGCCGCCGGAACGGCCCAGCACGTAGTCGGGCCGCTGCCCCCAGAATTCGAGCAGCCGGAACAGAGCGACCTGCACGGTGAACAGCGCCGCCTGCGTGAACGACGTCCGCGCGAGCTGTTGAGCGTCCACCGAGCCCTCCTCGGCGAACAGGACGTCCAGCAGCGGCCGGTCCAGGTACGCCCCGAACTTCTCGCTCACGTCGGTGAATTCCCGGGCGAACGCGGGGAAGGCCGCGCAGAGGTCCTTGCCGCTGCCGGGCCGGACGGCGGCGTGGCCCGCGAACAGGAACGCCGTCTTCGCGCCCGCCCGGACGCTGCCGCGCAGCACCGTGGCGGCGGGTTCGTCGTTCGCCAGCGCGGCGAGCCCCGCGAGCAGTTCCTGCCGGTCCGCACCGACCACGACGGCGCGGTGCGGGGCCGGGGCACGGAAGGTAGCCAGCGAGTACGCGAGGTCCGCCAGTCCGGGTTCGTCAGCGGTCAGCCGGGACAGCAGTCGCTCCGCCTGCAACGGCAGGGCTTCCTTGCTGCGCGCGGAAAGCAGCAGCGGCAACGGCCCGTGCGACTCGGGTGCCGCGGGCTCGTCCTTCTCCTGCGCGGGCGCCTGCTCGATGATCACGTGCGCGTTGGTGCCGCTGTATCCGAACGAGGACACCCCGGCGCGGCGCGGACGTCCGGCGTCCGGCCACGGGATGGTTTCAGCCAGCAGCCGGACCTGGCCCGCCGACCAGTCGACCTGCGTGGTCGGGTTGTCCGCGTACCGGGTCATCGGCAGTTGCTCGTTCCGCAGCGCCATCACCATCTTGATGACGCCGGCGACCCCGGAAGCGGCTTGGCTGTGACCGATGTTCGACTTGACCGAGCCCAGCCACAGCGGGCTGTCGCCGGGCCGGTCCTGCCCGTAGACCGACAGCAGTGCGCGCGCCTCGATCGGGTCGCCGAGGGTGGACCCGGTCGCGGATGCCTCGACAATGTCCACATCGGACGGTTTCAGCCCGCCGAGCGCGAGTGCCTTGCGGATCACGCGTTCCTGCGAGGATCCGCTGGGCGCGGTCAGCCCGTTGGACGCGCCGTCCTGGCCCACCGCGCTCGACCGGATCACCGCGAGGATCTCGCGGCCGTCGCGCACGGCGTCCGAAAGCCGCGCGACCACGAGGACGCCGACGCCTTCGGACCAGCCGATGCCGTCCGCGTCCGCGGAGAACGACTTGGACCGGCCGTCGGCCGCGGTGCCGCCGGAATCGAAGTGGGCGAACGGGCTCGGCGAGGTGAGCGCCGAAACGCCGCCGATCAGCGCGAGCGAGCAGTCGCCCTGGTTGAGCGCCTGGCTCGCGGAGTGCAGCGCCACCAGGGACGACGAGCAGGCCGTGTCGATCGAGACCGACGGCCCCTCCAGGCCGAGCGCGTAGGACACGCGGCCGGAGACCACGCTGCCGAGCACGCCGGTGCTGCGGAACAGGCCGTTGGTCTCCATGTCGCCGGCGGGCCCGGGGTCGTAGTCGGACTTCATGACCCCGGCGAAGACGCCGGTGTCGCTGCCCTTGAGCGAAACCGGGTCGATCCCGGCCCGCTCCAGCGCCTCCCAGCAGGTCTCCATCAGCATCCGCTGCTGTGGCTCGATCATCGGGGCCTCGTTGGGGCCGATCCCGAAGAAGGCCGCGTCGAAATCGGTGATGTCGTGCACGAACCCGCCCTGCGGCACCCGTCCGCTCGCCTCGACCAGGCCGAGCCAGTAGTCCATGTCCCAGGACCGGTTGGCGGGGAAGGCGGAGATCCCGTCCCCGCCTGACGACGCGAGCTGCCACAGCTCCTCCGGGGAGGCGACCTCGCCGGGATACCGGCAGGCCATCCCGATGATCGCGATCGGCTCGTCCCCGGCGAGGGCGGTCAGCGTGACCGTCTCCTGCTTGCCGTCCAGCTCGCCGAGCAGCGACTGGTACAGGTGCTCGGCCAGCTCCGCCGCGGTCGGGAAGTCGAACACGAGGGTGGGCGGCAGGGACAGCCCGGTGGCCGCGCCGAGCTGGTTGCGCAGTTCGACGGCGAGCAGCGAGGTGAAGCCGAGGTCGTTGAACGCGCGGTCGACGTCGATGAGGTCCGCGGAGTCCTGGTCGAGCACCGCGGCGATGTTGGCGAGGACGACCCCGCGCACGGCCTTGAGTCGTTCGGTGGCGGGAAGCGCGAGCAGCTTGCCCCGCAAGGAATCCGGGTCGGCTTCAGCGCTGGCTTGAGTGGCGGTTTCCGGGGCGCCGGCGGCGCGCCGTGCGACCGGTTCCGGCGCGCGTCTGGACTCCCGGCGGGGTGCGGCGGCGCGGACAGCGGCGAGCTGTTCCTCGGAGATCTGCCGCAGCGTCAGTGCTTCGACCGAGGCGACCGGATTCCCTGCCACGTCGGCGAGTTCCAGTGTCACGGTGTCCGGCTCCGTGCGCCGCAACCGCACCCGCACCGCGGCGGCACCGGAGGCGAACAGCTCGACGCCGGACCAGGTGTACGGGAACGAGATGCCTTCTGCGTCGCTGGCAAGGCCGAGCGCGTGCAGGGCCGCGTCGAGCACGGCGGGGTGCAGTCCGAAGCCTGCCGCGTCGCGCTTGGCCCGTTCGGGCAGGCTCACCTCGGCGAAGATCTCGTCCGCACCGCGCCACGCGGCCCGCAAGCCGCGGAACACCGGTCCGTAGTCCAGGCCGCGGTCCG
Source organism: Amycolatopsis sp. Poz14 (assembly GCF_006704225.1). Taxonomy (NCBI): domain Bacteria; kingdom Bacillati; phylum Actinomycetota; class Actinomycetes; order Pseudonocardiales; family Pseudonocardiaceae; genus Amycolatopsis; species Amycolatopsis sp. Poz14. Next base: position 2,857,977 of record NZ_JACLHD010000001.1, on the reverse strand, counting down.
CCATTTCCTCATACAGGTCCGCAATTTCCAGCTGCTCGGCCTCGGCGGGCGGCCAGGAAGCCGGCGCGAAGGACGCCGCGCCGTTCGCGGCGGCCAGCACCCCGCTGGCGTGCCGGGTCCATGTTCCTTCGCCGGTCAGGTCGTCGGTGCGCGAGCTGATCACGAATGAGCGCGCCCCGGACGCGTCCGGGGCCGCGACGTTGACCTGGATCCGGACGCCGCCTTCCGCGGGCAGCGCCAGCGGCTCCTGCAGGGTCAGCTCGCGCAGCCGGGAGCACTCCACCCGGTCCCCCGCCCGGATGGCGAGTTCCACGAAACCCGTGCCGGGGAAGAGGATCGAGCCGCCCACGGCGTGGTCGGCCAACCAGGGGTGAGTACTGACGGAGACGCGTCCGGACAGCACGACGCCCTCGGAGTCCGCGAGCACGGTGGCCGCGCCCAGCAGCGGGTGGTCGACCGGCTCCAGGCCGAGGGAGACCGGGTCGCCGTAGATCTTGGCCGACTGCATCCAGTACCGCTGCCGTTGGAACGCGTACGTGGGCAGTTCGGCGAGGCGTGCGCCGCGGCCGGCGAAGCAGGCCTGCCAATCCGGGGAGACCCCGTGCGCGTGCAGCTCCCCGATCATCGCAGTCACGGCTTCCGCGGGCCGGTCGCCGGTCGGCGTCGACACAACGAGGGCGTTCCCGGTCAGGCTTTCCCGCGCGCCCGCGGGTCCGAACTCGACGAACCGATTGACGCCCTGGGCTTCCAGGTGGCGGATCCCGTCCGCGAAGCGGGCCTTCGCGCCGAGCCGCCGGACCCAGTACTCCGGTGAGCGCAGCTCTTCCTCGGTCGCCAGCTCCGTGCCGCCGCCCGGCAGCACCGGAATCTCCGGCTCCGCGTAGGTCAACGGCTCGGCCGCCTTCCGGACCGCATCGGGTCCGGCGTCGGCGGCTGCCACCAGCGCGGCCGCGTCCGCCAGCGACAGCACGCCGGAAACGTGCGCGGCGGTCAGCTCGCCGATCCCTTTCCCAGTAACGAAGTCCGGGGTGAGCCCCCACGACTCCAGCAGCCGGAACAACGCCACCTCGACAGCGAACGCGGTGCCGTTCTCGGCCAGCGTCGCGCGGGCTTCTTCGTACGCGGTGGCGAACGCGGGGAACGCGGCGCTCAGCTCTTGGCCGAGACCGTCGGACGCGGTACCGGAGAACAGGAACGCCGTCGACGTCTCGCCGCGCGCCACCCCGTGCACGACCTCGGAGGAAGTCTCACCCTCGGCGACCGCGGTCAGGCCGCGAAGCAGGTCCTCTCGGCCGGTCCCGGTGACCACGGCCCGGTGCGGGAACGCCGACCGGCCGGTGGCGAGGGAGTAGCCGATGTCGAGCGGGTCGAGACCCGGATTGCCGCGAACGTGCTCCAGCAGCCGCGCGGCCTGTGCCTGCAGCGACTCCGGGTTCCGGCCGGACAGCACCCACGGGATCGCGCCGCCCGCCGGGGTTTCCGGCTGCTCGACCGCGGTGTCTTCGGGAGCCTCCTCCAGGATGATGTGCGCGTTGGTGCCGCTCATGCCGAAGCCGGACACCGCGGCGAGGCGAGGCCGGTCGGCGCGCGGCCAGTCCGCCGGTTCGGTGAGCAGTTCGACGCCGCCGGAGGCCCAGTCCACCCGGTGGTTCGGCTCGTCCACGTGCAGCGTCTTGGGCAGCAGGTCGTTGCGCAGCGCGAGCACGACCTTGAGCAGCGAAGCGACCCCGGCCGCCGCCTGGGTGTGCCCGAGGTTCGACTTGATCGAGCCCAGCCGCAGCGGCCGGCCGTCCGGCCGTTCCTTGCCGTAGGTGGCCAGCAGTGCCTGCGCCTCCACCGAATCGCCGAGCGGGGTCGCCGTGCCGTGCGCCTCCACGAGGTCGACCTGGTCGCCGGACACCTGGGCGTTGGCCAGCGCCTGGCGGATCACCCGCTGCTGGGCCGGGCCGCGCGGCGACATCATCCCGTTCGAGGCGCCGTTCTGGTTGACCGCGCTGCCGCGGACGACCGCGAGCACCGGGTGACCGTTGCGGCGTGCGTCCGAAAGCCGTTCCAGCAACAGCATTCCGGCCCCCTCGGACCAGCCGATGCCGTCCGCGGACTCAGAGAACGAACGGCACCGGCCGTCGACCGACAGCGTGTCGTCGACGCTGAACTCGGCGAACGTCTGCGGGGAAGCCATCACCGTGACCCCGCCGGACAGCGCGAGCGAGCACTCGCCCTGGCGCAGGGCCTGCACCGCCATGTGGAGAGTCACCAGCGAGGACGAGCACGCGGTGTCCACGGTCACCGTGGGCCCTTCGAGACCGAACGCGTAGGCGAGCCGTCCGGACACCACCGCGGAGGAACCGTAGTGGCCCGGGTAGTTGTGGTACATCACCCCGGTGAACACCCCGACCGGGCTGCCCTTCACCGACGCGGGCTGGATCCCGGCCCGCTCGAACGACTCCCAGGTGGTCTCCAGCAGCAGGCGCTGCTGCGGGTCCATCGTGAGCGCTTCCCGCTCGCCGAACCCGAAGAACCCGGCATCGAACTCAGGTGCGTCGTAAAGGAAACCGCCGTGCCGGGTGCGGCTGGCCCCGGGCCGCTCGCCGGTCGGGTCGTAGAGGCGGTCGGTGTCCCAGCCTCGGTCGGTGGGGAATTCGCCGACGACGTCGGAGCCGTCGGCCAGCAGCCGCCACAGGTCCTCCGGCGTGCGCACACCGCCGGGAAACCGGCAGGCCATGCCGACGATCGCGATCGGCTCGTGGCCGGCCCCGCTGAGCTTCTTGTTCTGCGCGCGAAGACGCTCGGTCTCCTTCAGGGACGCACGGAGGGCGTGAACCAGCTTGTCGTCGGACTTGTTCATTCAGACCTTCTCCTGAGTCGCGTGGTCGTCGGCGCGGTGCGGGCCGGTTCGCCAGGGCACGGCTGCCGGGAGGTCCCCGGGAACGGCTTCGGCGGGGTTTTCCGTGATCGCCCAATGCACCCACCTGACGCCGTACGTTACGAGCGGTGAACAGGGCATACCCACCCCTAACCAGCCGCCTGGCCCCCTGAGCGAGCCTGGATCGCCGCACGGCGGACGGGCACGGCGACGCTCGGCTAGGGGTTGCCGGGCGCGCGAAGGGGCCGGAGACTTCCTGAACTGTGACTGCCCTGAACGAGAAATCGAGCCGATGGCTCCGGCGATTCCACGCGTCCGACGACGCCGCGGTGCGACTGGTGTGCCTGCCGCACGCGGGCGGGTCGGCCACCGCTTACTTCCCGTTCTCGCGCGCGGCCGCTGAAGGCGGACTGGACGCCGACGTCATCGCCGTGCAGTACCCGGGCAGGCAGGACCGCCGCGACGAGCAGTGTTTCGACGACCTCGAGGCGATGGCCGACGTCATCGCCGACGACCTCGGCCCGTGGATCGACCGGCCGGTGGCGCTGTTCGGCCACAGCATGGGCGCGACGCTCGGGTACGAGGTCGCGTGCCGGCTCGAGGCACGGGGCGCCCGGCCGCTGGGGCTGTTCGCGTCCGCGTGCCCGGCGCCGTCGGTGCCGCGGCCCGAGGACGTCCACGAGCTCGGCGACGACGGTTTGATCGCCGCCCTCAAGGAGATGAGCGGCACCGGCAGCGCCGTTTTCGGCGACGACGAACTGCTGCGCCTGGTGCTGCCCGCCGTCCGCGGGGACTACACCGCCGTCGAGACCTACCGCCACGAGCCCGGGCTCGCGCTGGACTGCCCGGTCCAGGTGCTGCTGGGCGCGGACGACCCCGTGGTCGACCTCGCCGAGGCCGAAGCGTGGCGTGGCCACACCCGCGGCGGCTGCGCGGTGAAAGTGTTGCCGGGCGGGCATTTCTACCTGAACGCCCAGCTCGAAGGGGTGCTGACGACCGTCGCCGCGCGCTTGCGCGAATGGCGCGGGGAGGTACTCGCGTCCGCAACCCCTGATCTCGGGCGGCTGACGGGGGAGTAAACCCCAGGCCGCTTTCAGGTGCCGCCCCCATGGCCGGAAGGGCCCGGGTCCGCGAAACTTGGTGCAGCAAGGAAACAGACCGGACCACCGCCCCTCGGAGGCAGCCATGATGGCCATCAGACCCGCTCACGGCGTCGCCCAGCGGATGCTCCCCGACGGGCATCTCGAGCTGGTCAGCAGCAGCCGCCAGGTGGACTGCGAACCGGTCGCCGCGGCCATGTGGATCGCTCTCAAGCAGCACAACGGCGACATCGACAGCGCCAGCGCCGTCCTCGCCGAACTGTGGGAGACGGACGTCGAGGACCTCCGCTACGACATGATCGCGCTGGCCGGTTCCCTCTGCTCCCTCGGACTTCTCACCGAGGTGTGAGCACCCCCGGCCGCTCGCGGTCGTGAAGCGCTTCTCTGCCCGCCGCAAGTCCCCGCTGCGCCATTGGCTTGGCGTCAGCGGGGACTCGCGGGGTCACACCGGTTTGGTGTCCAGTTCCTCGTCCAGGAGCGCGAAGAGGTCCTCAGCGCTGGCGTTCTCGATGTCCGCCGACTTCTCGGGAGCCGAGTACGCCGTCAGCAACGCGGTCAGGCGGCTGACCAGCTTCTCCCGGTCGTCCTCGGCCAAGGCGTTGTCCCGCAACGCGGCTTCGAGAGCGGCCAACCGGGAATCCACAATGGACGGCTGGTCCGCCAGGCCCGTTCCGAGGAGCCCCGCCACCGCGCCCGGGGACGGGTAGTCGAAGATCAGCGTCGCGGGCAGGCGCTGACCGGACAGCTCGTCCAGCCGGTTCCGCAGCTCGATCGCGGTCAGGGAATCGAAGCCGAGCTCGATGAATCCCTTGCGCGGGTCGATTGCGTCCGAGCGGTCGTGCCCGAGCACCACCGCGGCCGTGCCGCACACGAGGTCGAGCAGCGCCCGCTCCCGTTCCCCGGCGGGCAGGGCCTCGATCCGGGCCCACGAGTCGTCGGCGGCCGCGGCACGCCGCCGCGTGCCCGCGCGCACCAGGCCGCGCAGCATCGGCGGCACTCGGTCCGCGGCGGACCGCAGCCCGGCCAGGTCGAGCCGGACCGGCACCAGCGCCGGCTGCGAGGTGCCGAACGTCACGTCGAACAGCTCGAGCCCGTCGGCGAACGACAGCCCGGCCACGCCGGACCGCGCCATCCGGACCAGGTCGGTGTCGCCGAGCGCGCCCGCCATGCCGCCGGACCACAGGCCCCACGACAGCGACACCGCGGGCAACCCGCGCGCCGTCCGGCGGTGGGCCAGCGCGTCGAGGAACACGTTCCCGGCCGAGTAGTTCGCCTGCCCGGCCGAACCGAACGTGCCCGCGACGGAGGAGAACAGCACGAACGCGGCCAGGTCGAGCTCCGCGGTCAGCTCGTGCAGGTGCCAGGCCGCGTCCAGCTTCGGCCGCAGCACCGCGTCCATCCGCTCCGGGGTCAGCGCGAGCAGCACCCCGTCGTCCAGGACGCCTGCCGTGTGCACGACCGCGGTCAGCGGGTGCTCGGCAGGCACGCCCGCCACCAGCGCGGCCGCCGCGGTCCGGTCGGCGAGATCGCAGGCCGCCAGCGAAACCGAAGCGCCCAGCTCCTCCAGTTCCGCCTTGAGCTCCGTCGCTCCCGGTGCCGCCTCGCCGCGACGGCTGGTGAGCAGCAGGTGACGCACGTCGTGGTCGGTCACCAGGTGCCGCGCGATCAACGCGCCCAGCGCCCCGGTGCCGCCGGTGACGAGCACAGTTCCGTCCGGGCTCAGCGACGGTGCCGAAGTCTCGGGGGCGAACTTCGCCAGCCGGTGCACCAGCACCGCCCCGTCGCGGACGGCGACACCGGGCTCACCGGCTTGGATCGCGCCGAGCACGGTGGCCAGCGGTGGTTCGCTGCCGTCGAGGTCGACCGCGGCGAACCGGTCCGGGTACTCCAGCTCGGCCGACCGGACGATGCCCCACAGCGCGGCGTGCACCAGATCGGCGACGTCTTCGTCGGGACGCGTCGCGATGGCATGGGAGGCGGCCACGACGAGCCGGGAAGCGGCCAGCGCCGGTTCGCTGACCCACGTCCGGACCAGGTCCAGCAGCCGGTGGGCGGCCTCGCGGGCCAGTTCGGGCGACGCCTCCTCGGGTGCCTCGAACGACACGGACACCACGTCCGGGGCGGCCTTTCCCGTCCCCACCGCGTCGGTCAGCGCGGCAAGGTCCACATAGGACTCTCCGCCGAGGCCGAAGGGATCCGCGCCGAGCACGGCGTGCGAAACGCCGGAAGCGGCATCGCCGGAGTAAGGCTGCCATTCCACCCGGAACAGCGAGTCGCCTGCTGCCGGACGGGCGAACGCGTCGTCGGCGATCGGCCGCAGCGCCAGCGCCCCCACGGTCACGATCGGCGCGCCAGCGGGATCGGTGGCGGTGAGCGAAATGGTGTTCTCGACGTCTGCGGAGAGCACCACGCGCAGGCTCGACGCCCCGGCGGCGTGCAGCGAAACCCCGCTCCACGCGAACGGCAACGCTGGCTTGTCCTCCGTCAGCCCGGCCAGACCGATGGTGTGCAGCGCGGCGTCCAGCAGGGCGGGATGCAACGCGAAGGCCGAACCGTCGGTGTGCTCCGGCAACGCGACTTCGGCGGCGAGAGTGTTCCCGTCGCGCCAGACCCGGCGGAGCCCGGCGAAGACCGGCCCGTAGTCGAAGCCCTGGGCGGCGAGTTCGTCATAGCGGCTGGTCACGTCGATCTCGACCGCACCGGCCGGGGGCCACTCCGCGGCGGCAACGGGCGTGTCCGCCGTCGGCGACACCCTCCCGCTGGCGTGGTGCGTCCACTCCCCGGTGTCCGCGGCCCGCGAGTAAATGCCCACCGCGCGGGTGCCCGACTCGTCCTCCGCGCCCACCGTCACCTGGACCGGGACGGATCCGTGTTCGGGCAGGATCAGCGGGACCGCGAGCGTCAGCTCGTCGAGCCGCGCGCAATTCACCTCGTCGCCCGCCCGCACGGCCAGTTCGACGAAAGCCGTGCCGGGGAACAGCGGAACCCCCTGCACGACGTGGTCGCCGAGCCACGGCTGCGCGCGCAGCGAAAGCTCCCCGGTGAGCACGACGCCGCCGGTGTCGGCGGTCGCCACGACCGCGCCCAGCAGCGGGTGCCCGGCGTCGACCTGCCCGACCTCGGCGACCCCGCGGACGCGGGCCCCGGTCGGGTTCTCCAGCCAGTAACGCTTGCGCTGGAAGGCATACGTCGGCAGCTCGACCGATGCCCCGCCAGCGTAGAACGCCGAAAAGTTCACAGTGGACCCAGTGGTGAACAACGTGGCCACGGCGGCGGCTGCCGACTCGCTTTCGGGCCGGTCCTTGCGCAGCACCGGCACGAACGTCGCCCGGTCGTCCGCGCCAAGGCACAGCTGGCCCATCGCGGTGAGCACGGCCGACGGGCCGACCTCCACGAACGTCGTGACGCCAGCGTCGAGCAGCGTGCGGACACCGTCGGCGAACCGGACCGCGTCGCGCACCTGGTTCACCCAGTACTCCGGCGAAGTCAGATCGGCGTCCGGCGAAACCGTCGAGACGATCGGGATCGCGGGCTCGGAATAGGTCAGCTTCCGGGCGACGAGAGCGAAATCGGCCAGCATCGGCTCCATCAACGCCGAGTGGAACGCGTGCGACACCTTGAGCCGCGAAGTCTTCTCGAAGTTCGATGCCACCGCGAGGACCGCGTCCTCGTCGCCGGACAGCACGACCGACGCCGGTCCGTTGACGGCGGCGATCGACACGCCCTCGGTCAGCAGCGGCACGACATCGGCCTCAGCCGCCGCGACAGCGACCATTGCCCCGCCGGAGGGAAGGGCCTGCATCAGCCGGGCCCGCGCCGTCACGAGCGTGCACGCGTCTTCAACCGAGAGCACTCCGGCGACGTGCGCCGCGGCCAGCTCGCCGATCGAATGCCCCAGCAGGTAATCCGGGGTGACGCCCCACGATTCGAGCAGACGGAACACCGCGACTTCGACGGCGAACAACGCCGGCTGTGTGTACCCGGTCTCGTCGGAACCCAGCACGGTCCGCACCGGCACGTCGAGGTGCTTGTCCAGTTCGGCCGCCACCGCGTCGAAGGCCTCAGCGAACGCCGGGTAGGCCGCGGCCAGCTCCAGGCCCATCCCGGCGCGCTGGGCGCCTTGCCCGGTGAACAGGAACGCCGTGCGCCCGGTGCTCGCCACGCCTTCGACGACACCCGCCGGTGCGCGGCCCGCCGCGTACTCGGTCAGCGCGCGGATCGCGGCGGTCCGGTCGGCCGCGACGATCCCGGCGCGGTGCTCGTACTGGGTCCGGGTGGTCGCCAGTGAGAATCCGATGTCCACAGTGGACGCATCGGCAGTGCAGGACGCGAGGTTGCCCGCCTGTGCCCGCAGGGCCTCCGCGTCGTTGGCGGACAGCAGCCAGGTCGCGGGTCCATCGTCCGAAGAACGCGTCACCGGGTCGCCCTGCTCGACAATCACGTGCGCGTTGGTCCCGCTGATGCCGAACGACGAAACGCCCGCGCGACGCGGCCGCCCGGTCTCCGGCCACGGCGTCGGCTCACGGAGAAGCGAGACGGTGTCGGTCCATTCGACGTGCGGCGACGGCTCGTCGGCGTGCAGCGTGCGCGGGAGCACGCCGCGCCGCAGCGCCTCCACCATCTTGATCACGCCGCCGACGCCCGCCGCGGCTTGCGTGTGGCCGACGTTCGATTTGAACGACCCGACGTGCAGCGGCCGATCAGCAGTGGCCGCCTTGCCGTAGGTGGCGATCAGTGCCTGCGCCTCGATCGGATCGCCGAGCTTCGTTCCGGTGCCGTGTGCTTCGACGGCGTCCACATCGGACAGTTTCAGTCCGGCGTCCGCCAAGGCCGCGCGGATCACCCGCTGCTGCGCTGGCCCGTTCGGGACCGTGATGCCGCTGGACGCGCCGTCGGAGTTGACCGCGCTGCCGCGCAGCACCGCGAGGACGTGGTGGCCATTGCGGCGCGCGTCGGAAAGCCGTTCCAGCAGAAGCATTCCGGCACCTTCGGAGCAGCCGACGCCGTCCGCGGTGCTGCCGAACGCCTTGCACCGGCCGTCCCGGGAGAGGCCCTGCTGCTCGCTGAAGTAGACGAACATGTCCGGGGTCACCATCACGGTGACGCCACCGGCCAGCGCCAGCGAGCATTCGCCGCGGCGCAGCGCCTGGGCCGCCCAGTGCAAAGCGACCAGCGACGACGAGCACGCCGTGTCGACCGACACCGACGGACCTTCGAGCCCGAGGGTGTAGGAGATGCGGCCGGAAATCAGGCTGCCGTCGCTGCTGCCCGCGCCGTAGTCGTGGTACATCACGCCGGCGAAGACGCCGGTTTTGCTGCCCCGCAACGTCGACGGCACGATCCCGGCGCGTTCCACCGCCTCCCACGCGGTCTCCAGCACCACCCGCTGCTGCGGGTCGAGCGTGCGGGCCTCACGCGGCGAGATGCCGAAGAACTCCGGCTCGAAGTCGGCGGCGTCGTAAAGGAAACCGCCCTCCTTCGAGTACGTCGTGCCGGGGCTTCCCGCGGGGTCGAAGATCGAATCGGTGTCCCAGCCGCGGTCCTCGGGGAACTCGCCGACCGCGTCGACACCGCCCGCGACCAGGTCCCAGAGCTGCGCGGGCGTGGCGACCCCGCCGGGGTACCGGCAGCCCATCCCGATGATCGCGATCGGCTCGTTCATCGCCGCGGCGAGCTTCTGGTTGTCCGCCTTGAGCCGTTCGTTGTCCACCATGGACTGCCGCAGCGCGGCGACGATCTGCTCGGTGGACGGTGCGGTGTTCTGCTCGTGGCCGGTCACTGGGAAGTCCCCTCGTTCGTCGGTCTCGGCACCTGCCGTCGCGGGCCGGGTCGCCCGCGCGCACCACGACCTCGCCGAAGCTATTCGCGCCTGCCCGCGAATCCCCACCCCTAACGGCCCCTAACGCCGTAATGCCGGGTCTGCCGAGCGGCCCGCCGCGATTACCGTTTCCCCAGCAGTGTTTCCCGGACCCCGGCATCGGAGAGTGCGTTGTGCGAGTCATGTTGATGGTCTTCCCGACTAGGACGCACGTCTACAGCATGGCCCCGGTCGGGTGGGCGCTGGCGGCCGCCGGGCACGAGGTGCGGTTCGTCGGCCAGCGCAATCCCCGCGAGGTCCTGCCGTTCGCCGAAACCGGCCTCGACGCGATGTGGTTCGGCGAGGACCTCGACATCGCGGAGCACCGGCGGCTCAGCGCCGGCGGCGACGACACCGCGCACAGCAAGCACCAGCTTTCCGAGAGCCGCCCGGAGCGCTACACCGAGGAGTACGTGCGCACCGTTTACGACGGCTGGGTCGACGTTTTCCGCTGGAACTCGCCGGAACCGCTGCTCAACGACCTCGTCCGGTTCGCCCGGCACTGGCAGCCGGACCTCGTCGTGTGGGACCCGCTGGTCTACACCGCGCCGATCGTCGCGCAGGCGGTCGGCGTCCCGCACCTGCGGATGATGTACGCGGCCGACCAGACGGCGCGGATCGGCGCGCAGTACCGGGACCTGCGCGCGAGCAAGCCCGAGGACACCAGCCCGGACCCGTTCGTGGAATGGATGTCGGACGCGGTGGGCCGCTACGGCGCGGACTACGACGAGAACCTGCGCTACGGCGTCAAAACCATCGACTGCCATCCGTCCTATCTCCGGTACGACGGCGTCGACGTCGACTACCTCCCGGCGCGGTTCGTGCCGTTGAACAAGCCGATGGCGCTGCCGCGCTGGGTCGTCGAACCCCCGTCGCGCCCGCGCGTCATGCTGACCCTCGGCATCTCCAACCGGCAGACGCTCGGCGAAGAGGAGACCTCGGTCTCCGCGCTGCTCGACGGCCTAGCCGACCTCGACGTCGAAGTGATCGCGACGCTCAACGCGGAACAGCTCGCGTCGGTCGACAAGGTTCCGGACAACGTGCGCGCGGTGGACTTCGTGCCGATGTACGAACTCCTCGCGAGCTGCTCGGCCATCGTGCACCAGGGCGGCGGCGCGACGATCGGCAACGCGGTGGTCAACGGCGTCCCGCAGCTGGTGATCCCCGGCACCACGTGGAGCGAGCGGATTTCCGCGCTCGCACAGGTGAAACGCGGCAACGGCCTGATGATCGATCTGGAAGAGGTCACGCCGGGCTCCGTCCGAAATGGACTCCAGCGGTTGCTGGAGGAACCGTCGTTCCGCGAGTGCTCGCTCGAGGTCCGGGACGAGATGCTGGCGACGCCGACCCTCAACGACCTCGTGCCGGAACTGGAGCGGATCGCTCGATGCCGGTGACGCAGCGGCCCCGCGTCGTCCGCACTATCGGCTTCCTCATCGCGAGTTTCCCCCTCCGCGTCGTCGCGTTCGTGCTCGTGCTCGCCACGACCTTGCTCGGCATCGCCACCACCATGCTGTGGATCGGCATCCCGATCCTGATCACCGCGACCTCGACGGCCCGCGGCCTGGCCCGCGCGGAACGCCGCTGGGTGCGCGTCATGCTCGGCGTCGACGTCCCGCCGCCCCGCCGGCATCCGCACGGCGCCGGGCTGCTCCTGACCTGGCAGACCCGGCTCGTGGACCCGGCCACGTGGCGCGAACTGCTCTACGCCTTGCTCGCGTTCCCGCTGGGCATCGTGGAATTCGTGGCCGGGATCGTGTCCGTCGCCGTGCCGCCGTTCGGCATCTTCGTGGCGCCGCGGATCGGGGCGATGCACGGCGTGTTGGCGCTGTCGATGCTCGGGCCGGACCGGACGGCGCAGCTGGAGGCCCGTTCCCGGCAGTTGAAGGACTCGCGGGCCCGCGGCGTCGATGCCGTAGAGGCCGAGCGCAAGCGCATCGAACGCGACCTGCACGACGGGGCGCAGCAGCGGCTGGTCGCGGTGGCGATGAGCCTGGGCCGGGCGCAGCTAAAGCTTGACGATCCCGCCGCCGTGCGCGAACTGGTTGGCGCGGCCCATACGGACGCGAAACTCGCCGTGTCCGAGCTGCGCGACCTCGCCCGGGGGATCTACTCCCCGGTGCTGCAGGACCGCGGCCTGGACGCCGCGTTGTCCGCCTTGACCGCGCGGATGCCGATCCACGTGGACGTCGAGGTGACGGTGGAACCCCGGCCGCCCGCGCCCGTGGAGACCACGACGTACTTCATCGTCAGCGAAATCCTCACCAATATCGCCAAACACGCGGGCGCGGACCGCGCGTCGGTACGCGTTACTCGCGACGACGACACGGTGGTCGTCGAGATCATCGACAACGGGCACGGCGGCGCATCCGTGCGTCCGGGCGGCGGACTGGCTGGCCTCGCCGACCGAGCGGGCACCATCGACGGCGTGCTCACCGTGGTCAGCCCGGCGGGCGGGCCTACCGTCGTGCGCGCCGACCTTCCCGTGCGCTGGTAAAGCGACCAGCTTCCGACCTCGCGACGGCCCACCCCCTAACGCGCTTGCCGCGCCTGTCCTCCCGCGCGGCCAAGGTCCGCTTTAGACGGTCTTTAGGGGTTGTCGCAAGCACCGCCGGATGTCAAATTTTTCTTGCGTTCCAAGCCATTTCGCACGGCTCGTTTCCGCTGGGGGTTTCACCGCCCGGACAAGGACTGGGGAATCGTATGCACACGTTGACACGCAGGCTGCTGGTGGTGGGAGCCCACGGCGACGACGAAACGCTCGGCGCGGGCGGGACCATCGCCCGGCTCGCCGACGAAGGCGTCTCCATTTCGCTTTGCATTCTCACCAACGACGACGGTTCGCGTTCGGCCGCCGGCGCCGAAGTCACCAACCGCACCGACGCGATCGAACTCGCCGCCAAAACACTGGGCATCGAACGCGTGCGAGTCCACGAATTCGGCGACAACCGGCTCGACACGGTCAGCCACCTCGCGCTCAACCAGGTCGTCGAACGCGAGGTCCGCGAATTCGAGCCGGACACCATCTTCGCGACCAGCATGTGCGACCTGAGCACCGACCACGCCCTCGTCAGCCGCGCCGCGCGAGTCGCCGGCCGGCCGGGCAAGGGCCCGGTGCGCGAAGTCCGCACCTTCGAGATCCGCTCCGCCACGGACGTCGGAGAAGCCTCCGGGCTGCCGGTCGCCTTCCGGCCGAACTGCTGGCAGCTTCTCGACGAAAGCCACCTCGAGCGCAAAATCGAAGCCCTGCGCGCCTACGGCAAGGAACTCGAGCCGTGGCCGAACCCGCGCAGCGAACGCGGCGTCCGCGCACTCGCCGAATACCGCGGCTCACAGGTCAGCGCCGGGCTCGCCGAAGCTTTCGAAATCGTCCGTTCCGTCCGATGACCGGATTTCCCTCCGCTTTTCCCGCTCGCTTTTCCACTGCCCATCCAGAAACGGGTGACCAGGAATGACCAGTACTGTCGCTGAATTCGAGACCATCGCCGAACGGAACGAGCTGACGTCGGTCGCCGTGATCGGGATGGGCTACGTCGGCCTGCCGACCGCGCTCGGCCTGCACGCCGGCGGCGTCGGCGTGATCGGCATCGACCTGTCGCAGAACCGGCTCGACTCGATCCGCTCGGGCGAGGTCGACCTCATCGAAGCCGACCACCGCAGGCTCGAGAAAGCCGTGCACCAGGAGGACTTCCAGCTCACCACGGACTCCGCGCGGATGGCCGACGCCGACGCGGTGCTGGTCTGCGTCCCGACCGGGCTCGACGAGTACCTGATGCCCGACCTCGGCCCGCTGGAGGCGGCGTGCGCGGCGCTGGTCGCGAACGCCCGCCGCGGCCAGACGTTCATCCTCACCTCCACCAGCTACGTCGGCACCTCGAACCGGCTGCTGGTGAAACCGCTGGTGGCCAAGGGATTCACCATTGGCCGCGACCTGTTCGTGGCGTCCAGCCCCGAGCGCATCGACCCGGGCAACGTCACGCACACCCAGGCGGAGACGCCGCGCGTGCTCGGCGGTGTGACCCCGGTGTGCACGGCGATGGCGCAGCGCGTGATCAACGTGCTGACCCCGAGCGTGCACTGCGTCAGCTCGCCGGAAGCGGCCGAGATGACCAAGCTGTACGAAAACACCTTCCGCGCGGTGAACATCGCGCTGGCCAACGAGTTCGCCGAGATCAGCGACGGCTTCGCGATCGACCCGATCGAGGTCATCGACGCGGCGGCCAGCAAGCCGTACGGCTTCATGGCCTTCCACCCCGGCCCCGGCGTCGGCGGCCACTGCATCCCCTGCGACCCGCACTATTTGCTGTGGCAACTGCGCGCGACGCAGAGCAACGCGCCGTTGGTGACCCAGGCGATGCACGCCATCGCGGAGCGGCCGAAGCAGGTTGTCGACCGCGTACTGAACACACTGTCGCGCGAAGGCAAGGGCATGGCGGGTACGCGCGTGCTGGTGGTCGGCGTGACCTACAAGCCCGGCGTGCAGGACGTGCGTTCGTCGTCCGCGCTCGACATCATCGACCTGCTCGCCGCGAAGGGCGCGAAGGTCGGCTACTACGACCCGCTGGTCCCGAACGTCCGCGTGACCGGCGGTTCGCTCGACACCGTCCCCGAGCCCGACGGCGAGGACTGGGACGTCGCGCTCATCCACACCATCCAACCGGGCCACGACTACGAATGGCTCGCCGACTGCCCGACCGTCATCGACGCCACCTACCGCCTCGACCCCGCGCTCTTCACGAACTGAGAAAGGGACACTAACGTGCGTTACCTCATCACCGGAGGCGCCGGGTTCATCGGCTCCCACCTCACCGAACACCTCCTGGCCCGCGGCGACGAGGTCGTCGCGCTCGACAACCTCAGCACCGGCACCCTGGACAACCTCGCCGGCGTCGCCGGGCACCCCGGTTTCCAGTTCGTGCGCGGCTCGATCACCGACCCGAACGCGGTCGAATCGTGCATGGCGGGCATCGACGCGATCTTCCACCTCGCCGCCGCGGTCGGCGTGTTCACCATCCTCGACAAGACGATGGACAGCCTCCGCACCAACCTGCACGGCACCGAGAACATGCTCGACGCGGCGCTGCGGCACGACGTGCCGATCCTGGTCGCGTCGACGAGCGAGATCTACGGCAAGAACACCGCGGACGGCCTGCGCGAGGACGACGACCGGATCATCGGGTCGCCGCTGAAGAACCGCTGGTCCTACGCCGAGGCGAAGGCTCTGGACGAGACGTTCGCCCACCTGTACGCCGTCGAGCACGGCCTGCGCACCGTGATCGTGCGGCCGTTCAACACGGTCGGCCCGCGCCAGACCGGCCGCTACGGCATGGTGATCCCCCGGTTCGTCACCCAGGCCCTGGCGGGCGAACCGATCACCGTGTTCGGCGACGGACAGCAGACCCGCTGCTTCTGCCACGTGCACGACGTCGTGCCCGCGCTGGCGGACCTGCTCGCCGACGATTCCGCGTACGGCAAGGTGTTCAACCTCGGCAGCAACGAGCAGACCACCATCTCCCAGCTGGCCGAGCGTGTGATCGGCGCGACCGGTTCGAGCAGCACCATCACGAAGGTGCCGTACGAGGAGGCGTACGGCGACGGGTACGAGGACATGCAGCGCCGCATCCCCGACTGCACCCGCGCGTACAATCAGATCGGCTTCGTGCCGACGCGCTCGCTGGACGACATCATCGCCGCGGTGGTCGCCGACCGCCGATCCTGACCGGTTCCCGCCCTCGGTGAAGGGCCTCTCGCGGATCTCGCGCGAGAGGCCCTTCACGCGTTCCGGAGCTTGACGTAGACGGCGGCGAGGTGACTAGCGGCGGTGTTCGCGGACACTCCCAGTACCTCCGCGATCACCCCGACCGGCGTGCCCCGCGCGGCCAGTTCCGCAACCCGCAGCTCGACCTCGGTCAGCACTCTCGCCCCGCATTCGGTCAGGCTCTCCGGCACGCTTTCCGTCAGCTTTTCGGTCACTGTCCGGCACCGGCCAGTTCGCCCGCCAGCCCCCGCCGCCCGGCGACGCCGAGTTTCCGGTACACCCTGGTCAGGTGTTGCTCCACAGTGGACACTGTGATGTACAGCGTTTCCGCGATCTGACGGTTGGTCCGCCCATGTGCGGCGAGTTCAGCGACCCGCAGTTCGGCGTCGCTCAACGCGGTCGCCGCCGGTCCCTCCGGATCCGCGCGCGGCGGCTCCGGTCTCGACGCCACCGGGCGAGGCGCGAGCGGGCGCAACGGCTGCCGAGGCACCTGCACCGGCTTCACCAGGCCTGCCGAGCGTTCCGCGCGCTGGCCGAGCTGGTTGATCGCGCGGACGGTGCGGGCCAGTTCGAGCCGGTCGCCGGATTCCTTGAACGCCTCCGCCGCCCGGTTCAGCAATCCGGACCGCGCGCCGGCGTCGCCCGCGAACGCCAGCACCCGCAGCGCCACCGCCTGCGAGAACGAGTCCGTCGTGTCCGCCAGCTGCTGTTTCGCCAGCTCGACCGCCAGGGTCGGGTTGCGCAGCCGGAGGTTCGCCTCGGCGAGGTCGGTCCGCCACGGTGCCACGGCGGGCAGGTCAAGGTCGTTTTCGCGGAGAATGCGCTGGCATTGCTGGAAATCACTCACCGCGGAGAGCCCTCGGTTCGTGGCCAGATGGAACTGCCCGCGCGCCCGGAGGAACCGCACCCCGCCGAGCGTCGTGAACACCGATTCCGGCAGCGCGTGGCGCAAAACCCCAGCCGCGGCCTTGAACGCGCCTGCCGCGGTGTGCGCGGTCAGCATCGTGGCGAGCGGATACGTGATCGCGACGCCCCAGTTCGGTTCGTCAAGCAGCGCAAGCGCTCGGCTCGCCGCCTCCGCCGCGCTGGCGGGCTCGCCGCGACGCAGCAGAAGACTCGCGCCGATCGCGTCGAGCATCGCCTTCCAGGTCACCGCGCCGCGGTACTCCGCCTCCTCGGCGAGCGACGTGCACCAGCCTTCCGCTCGGTCCGCCTTGCCGTCGTACGCCAGGGCGAGAATCGCGGTGGAGAGCGCTTCCAGCGACGTGTCAGAGAGCCTGCAGTTCTGGAGAATCCGTTCCGCGCACACCGAAGTCTCTTCGCTGCCACCGACCTGCCAGACCGATGCGAGCGTTTTCGCGGTGCGCATCCAGGGATCCGAGGCGTCGACCGACAACTCCGGCGCCGTGCCGTAATGCCAATGCGCGGCGAGGGTCAGCTCAGCCGCCGTGCGCGGGTGCAGCGGCTCGAGGTCGTCGCCCAGCCGGACCAGCGCGGATTCGAAGGTTTCCCGGTCGCCGAACCACAACGACTGGCGCACCACCGCGATCCGGTCGGACTGGTCGAGCGAAGCCCCTTCGCACAACGCCGCGAGATGCGGAGCGGCCGCCGCCGGGTTGACCCGCCAGGTGATCTTGGCCAGCATCTGGGAAATCATCTGCTGCTCCCACGACGCAGTAGTCGTTGATGCCGCCAGTTGCAGGCAACGGGTCGCGAAGTCGACGTCGTCGCCGAGCATCACCTGCTCCGCCGCCGCGACCAGCACCGGCAACGCCCACTCCGCCTGAGCTTCGCCCGCCGCCACGAGATGCCGCGCGACCTCCGGTGCGGGCAACCCGCGTGCGTGCTTCACCTCAGCGGCCCGGATGTGCAGCTGCACCTTCTCGGACCCGCGCAACCCGCCGACCACCGCCGCCGCGGCCGGCTGCTGCCGGAACCGCACACCGTCGACCAGCCCGGTCTCCACGAGCAACCCCGCGGACGTCTCCGCCTCGACCGGGTCCACGCCCGCGACTGTCGCGACCGCGTCCGTCGTGACGTCGGTGTCCAGCACCGCGATCGCTGTCGCCACCTCCCGCAGCGGCGAACCGTAGCGATGCAGAAGCCGTTGCACCGCATCGGAATACGCCGGTCCGTCGTCCACCGAGCTACGGCGGGCGTCGACCAAAGCGCTGACCAGCAACGGATTTCCCGCGCTCAGTCCGTGGATCCGCTCAGCTTCGCCGTGGTCCGGGACCAGCTGTGCGATCGCCTCCACGGTGAACGGCGTGAGATGCACGTACCGGTGCGGCTGCGCGGCGAAGGTCATGCCCTCGCCGGAATACCAGCCGTCCGGCTGCGTCAGCACCAGCAGCATCCCCGCCGACCGCGCCCGCCGCTGCAACCGCAGCAACAACCGCGCCGACGTCTCGTCCACGTGCTGCAGATCGTCGACCGCGATCAGGAGCGACCGCTCTCGCGCCAACCGGTGCAAGGCACTGCACAACGCGGCGATCCGGTCCTCGCCGTCCGCGGCGGCCAGTGTTTCTCGCGGCAATGCCGGGCTGGCCAGCAGTTGGTCGAGCACACCTCCGTCGACGTCGCGCTCGTCGGCCGCACCCGCCGCGGTGAGCGTGAGAACGCCCAGTTCACGGGCCCGCGCCACCACTTGGTTCTGCACTTGCGTTTTCCCGCTGGCCGGTCCTCCGCCGACCAATACCGTGTCTCCTGCCCCCGCATCGCATTCGATCAGCAAGCCCTCGAGAAGGGACACTGCTTCATTCGGCTCGGTGCGGCGGTTCTGCCCCCAGTTCACGCCCATCGCAAGCTCCTCGACCCAACGGTCATCTTCCTGCGGGTACCACGGTCGCAGCCGCCCCCTAAGCCCAGCCAACCGCGATCTAAAGTCACTCAATCAGGTGATCACGATTACCAAGCGTCGCTTTTGCTCTGGCTTCTGTTGGCCTTCGCCTGGAGGCGAGTGGCAGATTTCCACTGCTGCGACTGGGCTTTGGCTCCGGAAGGTGATCTTGTGCGCACTGTGTCGGCAGTACGGGTTGACCACTTCGAGCGATAGCGTAATCGAACGCGCGTTCGATTGAATTGTGGGGTGAGCACGACTGCGACGCTCCCCGCCTGGCAATTGTCAGACCGGGACCTGACCACCAGGCTCCTGACCACCCAACGACAGCAGAACGTCGCCTACGCCGCGCAACTGGAGACAATCCGGGAACTGCACTCGCGCGGCGCCCTGCCCGAGGGCTACACCTCGACGTCGTCGTACCTGGCGACGATCCTGCACGTAACCCCGCGCGAGGCCCGCTCCCGGCTCGCCCAAGCCACCGGGACCCTCCCGCTGACCTGGAAAGCCCTGTCCTCGGGCGAAATCACCGCCCAGCACGCCGCGGTCATCGCCGAATTCCTCGCCGCCGCCCCGAGGTGGCTGACCCCCGAGGACTACACCGTCGCCGAAGACACCCTGGTGACCCTCGCGACCCAGGCCAACCCCAGCATCGTCCGCCGCGCCGCGACCCGGCTGAAGATCTACTGGGACAGCGATCCCGCCTACCCTGACGTGGACCACGACCTGGACCCAGACTCGGTTCCCGACTCGGACTCGCGGCCCGAGGAAGCCGCCCGCCCCTGGCGGGAATTCCGCTGGCAGTGGACCCAGAGCGGCCGTTTCCGCTTCAGCGGCAACGTAGACCACGAAACCGGCACCCTGATCGAACAACTGCTGGTCCCCCTGGCCGCACCGGACCCCGCGACCGCGCCGGACACCCCCGACCCCCGCACCCCGGCCGAACGCCACGGCGATGCCCTCGCCGCGATCGTCGACCTGGCCGCCCGCACCCCCGACCTGCCCGCCAAAGCCGGCGAACGAGCAGTCGCAACGGTGACGGTCGATTTGGAAACCCTGCAGGGCACCGCGAAAACGGTCGTGACAGGAGACGAATCCGTCCTGTCCGCCGCCGACCTGCGCCGAATCCTGTGCGACGCCAAGGTCTACCCCGCGGTCCTGGGCACCGAAGGCCAGGTCCTGGACCTGGGCCGCTCCGCCCGCACCGCCACGAACGCCCAGCGCCGGGCCCTGGCAATCCGCGACCGCGGCTGCACCTTCCCCGGCTGCGACCGCGGTCCAAAGTGGACCACCCCGCACCACATCGTCCACTGGGCCCACGGCGGCCCCACCGACCTGGACAACCTGGCCTCGTGCTGCGAACGCCACCACCGCCTCCTCCACCACAGCGGCTGGAAAATCGCCCTCCACGACGGCACCGTCCACTGGATCCCGCCGTCCCTCCTCGACCCGGAGCAGAAACCGCTCCGCAACACCGCCCACAACCCGCCGCCCACCCCCTTGCGAGCCACAGCATGAGCCCGCGCGCGGAGCTATGAAGCCACCATTCCCACCCGCCCACCAAGGCCCGGGTGCCCCTGACGCGCCCGCACACCACAACCCTGACCCGCTGACAACCAGGGATCTACCGGGGATAAGGGTGGGTAAACCCCAGGGAAGCTTCAGGAGCACACCCCATGGTCCCGGCGGCCCGCTTCCGAGAAACTAGGTACATCAAGGAAACACCCCCTCTCAACCAGGAGGCCATCATGATGGCAATCACCACCGCCCCCGGCGTCACCCAGCGCATGCTCTCCAACGGCCACCTGGAGCTCACCTGCCGCACGTCCAACCGCCACATCGAGTGCGAACCGGTAGCCGCCGCGATGTGGATCGCCCTGAAACAGCACAACGGCGACGTCGACCGGGCAGCAAGCACCCTCTCCGCCCTGTGGCACACGAACGAAGACGACACCCGCTACGACCTGATCGCCCTGGCCGGCTCCCTGTGCTCCCTGGGCATGGCCACCGAGTCGTAACCGGCGAGGCCTGAGCCGGCCCGTGACACCCGCGGACCGATCCCACAGCAGCACTCCCCTGCCTGGGCCGACATCCGCACCCCAGCCCTCCGACCGAACCAAACCCTCGGCCGCACTGCACAACGCACCACGCGACGCACTCGGCCGAAGCGCCCCAGCACGCCCCGGCACCGGGAAACCCCGGACTAGCCCGGCAGCTGGAACGCGGTCACATCCCCGAAGCGAAGCGAACAGCCAGCCAGTCAGGACTGGTCGAGAGCCCGTTCAACCGCACGGCGCGCCCGGCCCGCAGCCGCCCGGTGGTGCTGGAGCTACGTGGCAGCGTTCAACGCCAGCCCGGCAGCGACGATCTCGAACAGCGCCTCATCGACATCGAACCCGCCCGGCAGCTCACCGCTCGCCACCGCCGTGGTCAAGTCGGCGCGCAGCTGTTCCCGCCAGCGCGACCACACCTCGGCCACCGCCTCACGGACCCGGTTGGGACGGCCGCCGTACTCGGTGAGCGCCGCAGTCATCAGGCAGCCACCGGGAAGCAGCGGTTCTTCCCGATAGGCCACCGAGTTGGCGCAGACCGCACACAGACCTCCCGCGTCACCGCCGTCCCGCAGACGACGGGTTGGGCGACCCGCAGCTGAACTGGGCAGTCGAGGCCGACGGACCACGCGTTTTCCACGACGGCGACACAATCTTCCACGGTTCCTGGTGGCTCATCGCACGCCGCTTCAGCCCGTTCGACTCGGCATTCCTGCCCGCCAACGGCGCGGTGGTCGACGCGCCGCACCTCCAGCCGCCGAGTCCGCCGCCCGCTGCGATGGACCCGATGCAGGCCGCCGCGGCCGCGGAACTCCTCGTCGCCCAGTACGCGGTCTCGATGCATTACGAGGCGGAGCAGCCGTCCAAAGTCGCGGGCTACGTCGAGATTTCCGACCCGGAGAACGAGTTCCGCACGCACGCAGGACGACGCGCGCACGTGTCACCCCTCGGAGAATGGCTGCATCTGGCGCACGCTGGCTAATGTCGATGAACTCCGGCTCGGAATCGAGCGCCGCGCAAAGGAAACCGACTTCGTTCGAGCGGACCATGCAGGGCGAGCCGGGACGGGCCAGACCAGGCAGGTCGCGCCAAGCCAGGCGGGTCGCACCCGCCAGGAACGCCAGCAGCCCGTGCCGATCCTCGCGATCGACACGGGCTGCCAAACAACCAGCGCTAACTGCCTACAGAGCCGTTAGTTATCCGTCCCAGCCTGCCGCAACGCGGCGACAACCGGCCCAACCAAAGAAGCGCACCTACCGATCACTGAGACTCACCCGACTCCTCGGCACCACCCATCGCAGACCGGACCAAGTCGGCCAGATCCATCGAAGCCACCGCAGCCGCCGCCTCATCAGTGCCGTTCAGTTCTTCGACGACCTCCTCCGCAACAGCAGGTGCCAGCTCCTCCAACAGATGCCGAGCCAACGGCAACGGACTCGGGTAGTCGAAGATCAACGTCGCAGGCAGCCGCAGACCAGTCGCGGCACCGAGCCGGTTGCGGAGCTCCAGCGCGGCTAGCGAATCGATGCCCAAGTCGGTGAAGCCCTTCTCAACCCCGACCGCTGAAGCGTCGTCATACCCGAGAACCGCCGCCGTGTGTTCGCGCACCAGGTCCAGCGCCGCCGAGTCTCGCTCGTCCGTCGGGAGCGTGGCGAGCTTGTCAGCGAACCCGGCCTCCGGCTGTGCCGACGCCGACGAGGCAACAGCTGCCCGCCGCGGGGCGGTAGTGGCGAGGCCCTTCAGCAGGGCCGACGCGCGGTCCGCGTCCTTGAGGTCGAGCTTCACCGGCACCAACGCCGCCGACGAAGCAGCCAACGCGGCATCGAACAGTTCCAGCCCCTCAGCCGCCGACAGTTCCGCGACCCCGGACCGGGCGATGTGTGCCAGGTCCACTTCGCCGTCGGTGCCTTCCCACGGGCCCCACGCGAGCGACGTCGCCGGGAGGCCGAGGGAAGACCGGTGCTCGGCCAGCGCGTCCAGGAACACGTTGCCCGCCGCGTAGTTTGCCTGTCCGGCAGCGAGCAGCAGACCACCCGCTGAGGAGTACAGGACGAACGCCGCCAGGTCCCGAGTTGCCGTCAGCTCGTGCAGGTTCCAGGCCGCGTCGACCTTGGGCCGCAACACGTTCTCGACCTGCTCCGGCGTCAAGGCACTCAGCACCGCGCTGTCCATCTGCCCGGCCGCGTGCACCACGGCGGTCAGCCGCGGCAGCGTGTCGAGCAGCTTCGCCAGCGCGTCCCGATCGGTGACGTCGCACGCGGCGACAGTCACCTTCGCGCCCTCGCCGGCCAGTTCGTCGACCAGTTCCCGCGCCCCCGCCGTGTCGAGACCGCGGCGGCTGGTCAGGACCAGGTCACGGGCACCGCGTGCGACCAGGTGCCGGGCCAGCAGTCCGCCGAGCAGGCCTGCGCCGCCGGTGATCAGCACCGTGCCGTTCGGGTCCCATTCGACCGGCTCGCCAACCTCGGTGACCCGGGTCAGCCGCGGCACGCGCACCTCGCCGTTCCGCAACCGGGCTTCGGGTTCGCCGGAGGCGACGACCGCGGGCAGTGCCCGAGCCGACGCGGGCGAAGCGTCGAGGTCCACGATCTGGATCCGGCCCGGGTTTTCCGCCTGCGCGGCCCGCACCAAGCCCCAGACCGGAGCCTGCACCAGCTCGTCGCGAGTGACCACGACCAGCTTGCCGTCCCCGATCGACAGCCAGTTCTGCAAGTGCCGCAACGTGTCCTGCACGATCTGGTGCACCTGCGCCGGAACAGAACCGGTACCGGAGCCGACCGGCAGCACCAGCACCTCCGCGTCGACCGGCTCGGCCTTCAGCGGCACGCCCAGACCGAGATCGTCGGTGCCGAGCACAGCCCAGCCGTCCAGCGAAGGCACCAGCCGCACGCCCGAAGCGGGCTGCCATTCGATCCGGTACAGCGAGTCCGGCACCTTCGTGCCGAGCTGGCCTTCCGACACCGGCCGCGTGATCAGCGAAGCGATCTGAGCGACCGGAGCACCAGCAGTGTCAGCCAGGTCGAGCGACGAACCGCTCTCGGTCTTCCGCACCCGCACCCGCAGCGCGGTCGCGCCGCTGGCCTGCAGCGACACCGAGTTCCACGCGAACGGGATCGTCGTCTCGGTCAACGCCTTCGGACCGCCCGGGATCAGGAAGTCCGTCGCGCCGAGCGCCGAGTCGAGCAGGCCCGGGTGGAGGCCGAAGTCGTTCGCCGCGGTGCCTTCCGGCAGCGCGACCTCGGCGTATACCTCGCCTTCGCGCAGCCAGATCGCCCGCAGGTTGCGGAACGTCGGCCCGTAGCCGAAGCCGAGGTCGGCCAGGTCGTCGTACAACCCGGTCAGGTCAACCGATTCGGCACCGGACGGCGGCCACTCGCTCAGCGAGAAGTCCGCAGCCGCGCCATTGGCCAACGTGCCCGCCGCGTGCTGAACCCAGCCCGCCTCGGTCCGCGAGTGCACCGACAGCTCCCGGCGACCGCTGCCGTCCGGCGCGCTGATGACCACGCGCAGGTCGACCCCGTCCTCAGGCAGCAGCAACGGTGCCTGCTGCGTCAGCTCCTCCAGCAGGTCGCAACCGACCTGGTCGCCGGCGTGCATCGCCAGCTCGACGTACGCGGTGCCGGGCAGCATCGTCCGCCCCATCACCACGTGGTCGGCGAGCCACGGCTGCGTCGCGACCGACAGCCGTCCGGTCAGCACCGCGCCGCCATCGGGCAGTTCCACCAGCGCACCCAGCAGGGGGTGTCCGGCGGACTGGGCGCCCAAAGTGGTGACGTCACCAGTCGGCTTAGTCGCGTCGAGCCAGTACGACTTGTTCTGGAACGCGTAGGTCGGCAGGTCCACAGTGAACGCACCCTGGCCGGCGAACAGCGCCTTCCAGTCGATCTTCCCGCCCCGGGAGAACAGCGTGGCCAGCGCGGTGAACACGGTCGGCACCTCGGCCCGGCCGCGGCGCATCGCGGGCACCTGGACGACCCGGTCCGGCCGGTCGGCGACCGCGGTGTCGCATTCGCGGGCCATCCCGGTGAGCACTGCGTCCGGACCCAGTTCAACGAACCGGGTCACGCCCGAGGCGAGCAACGTGCTGACGCCGTCGGCGAACCGGACGGCCTCCCGCACGTGGCCCACCCAGTACTGCGGCGAGCACAGCTCGGCGGCGGTCGCGATCTTGCCGGTCACGTTCGACACCACCGGGATCGACGGCGCGGAGTAGGTGAGCTTCTCCGCCACCACCGAGAACTCGGTCAGCATCGGCTCCATCAGCGACGAGTGGAACGCGTGCGACACGACCAGCTGCTTCGTCCGGCGACCAGCGTCGGAGAAGGTCGCCATGGCAGCGAGCACCGCCGCTTCCGGACCCGAGATGACCACCGAACGCGGCCCGTTCACCGCCGCGATGTCGACCCCGTCAGGCAGCGAAGCGCGCACCTCGTCCTCAGTGGCGGCGATCGCCGCCATCGTGCCTCCGGCCGGCAGCGCCTGCATGAGCCGGCCGCGAGCGGCGACCAGCGAGCAGGCATCGGCCAGCGAGAACACTCCGGAGACATGTGCCGCGGCGAGTTCGCCGATCGAGTGCCCGGCGACGTAATCCGGCGTCACACCCCAGGACTCGACCAGCCGGTACAGCGCGACCTCGATCGCGAACAGCGCGCATTGCGTGTACGCGGTCTGGTTGAGCAGCGGCGAGTCTTCCCAGATCACCTGCTTGAGCGGGGTTTCCAGCTCGGCGTCGAAGAGTCCGCAGATCTCGTCGAACGCTCCGGCGAAGGCCGGGAACGCCTCGTACAGCCCGCGTCCCATGCCCGGCTGCTGCGCGCCCTGTCCGGTGAACAGGAACGCCGTCAGGTCGGCCGCGCTGACCGTTCCGGCCACGGTGCCCGCCGGGGTCCGGCCGTCGGCCAGTCCGTCGAGCGCCTTGAGCGCCGCTTCGCGGTCGGCCGCCAGGACCACCGCGCGGTGGTCGAGCGCGGCGCGACCGGTGGCCAGCGAGTAGCCGATGTCGGTCAGGCTGACGTCCGGGTTGGCCCGCAGGTGCGCGGCCAGCCGGGCGGCCTGGTCGGCGAGCGCCGACGCGACTGAACCGGCCAGCGGCAACGGGATCGCCGGGAGTTCCGGTGCGGTGCGCCGGGTTTCGACGGCCGGAGCGGGCGGTGCCTCCTCGATGATGATGTGCGCGTTGGTGCCGCTGATACCGAACGACGAAACGCCGGCGCGACGCGGGTGACCGTTGCGCACCCACGGCCGCGGTTCGGTGAGCAGCTCGATGTTGCCCGTGGTCCAGTCGACGACCGGCGACGGCGCGTCGACGTGCATCGTCTTCGGCAACATGTTGTGCCGCAACGCCTGCACGACCTTCATCACGCCAGCAGCGCCACCGGACGCCTGCGCGTGCCCGATGTTCGACTTCACCGACCCCAGGTACAGCGGCCGGTCGCGGTCCTGGCCGTAGGTGGCCAGGAGCGCCTGCGCCTCGATCGGGTCGCCCAGCTTCGTGCCCGAACCGTGCGCCTCGACAGCGTCCACATCGGACGGCTGCAGGCCACCGGCGGCGAGGGCCGCGTGGATCACGCGTTCCTGCGACGGGCCGTTCGGAGCGGTCAGGCCGTTGGACGCACCGTCCTGGTTGACCGCGCTGGAGCGGACCACCGCGAGCACCTCGTGCCCGTTGCGCTGCGCGTCGGACAGCCGCTCCAGCAGGAGCAGACCCGCGCCCTCAGCCCAGCCGACACCGTCGGAAGCCGCGGAGAACGACTTCGACCGTCCGTTGGGCGAGAGCACGCCCTGGCGGCTGGAGTCGACAAACAGATCCGACTGCGACAGCACCGTGACACCGCCGGCGAGCGCCAGTCCGCACTCCCCCGCCCGCAGCGCCTGCACCGCGAGGTGCAGCGTGACCAGTGAGGACGAGCACGCGGTGTCGACCGTCATGCTCGGGCCCTCGAGGCCGAGCAGGTAGGAGATGCGGCCGGAGACGACCGCGCCGGAGCTGCCATTCGGGATGTAGGCGGCGACGTCGGCCGGAGCGCCCGGGGCGCGGCTGCCGTAGTCGTCGTACATCGCGCCGGTGAAGACGCCGGTCAGGCTGCCGCGGAGCACGGTCGGGTCGATCCCGGCGCGCTCGATGGCCTCCCACGCGGTTTCCAGCAGGAGCCGCTGCTGCGGGTCCATCGCCATCGCCTCGCGCGGGCCGATGCCGAAGAACGCCGGGTCGAACTCCGCCGCGTCGTGCAGGAAGCCGCCCTGGTTGGCATAGGTCTTGCCGCGTTTGCCGCGTTCCGGGTCGTAGATGCCTTCGATGTCCCAGCCGCGGTTGGTCGGGAAGCCGGAGACCGCGTCGACCTCGTCGACCAGCAGCTGCCACAGGTCCTCCGGCGACCGGACGCCGCCGGGGTAGCGGCAGGCCATGCCGACGATCGCGATCGGTTCCTGCATCGACGCGTTCGTCCGGGCCGTCGTCGCCGGGGTCTTCGCGACCGCGCCGAGGAGCTTGCCCTTGACGAAGTCCGCGACGGCCTTGGCGGTCGGGTGGTCGAAGATCAGCGTCGCGGGCAGCGTGAGGCCGGTCGCGGTGCCGAGCAGGTTGCGGAGTTCGACCGCGGCGAGCGAATCGAAGCCCAGCTCCTTGAACGCCCGTGTTCCGTCCACTTCGGACTTGTCCGCGTAGCCGAGCACGGTGGCCACCTGCGTGCGGACGAGGTCGAGCAGCACCCGGTCCCGTTCGCTTTCGACCAGCGCGGCCAGTTCGTCGGCGAGCGCGTTGTCCGCCGCTTTGGCCGCCTTCGCCACGCGACGCGCCTTCGGCGGCACGAAACCACGCAGCAGCGCGGGCAGTTCGTCGGTGCGCGCCCGCAGTGCCGGAACGTCCACGCGAAGCGGCGCGATGACCGCGTCTTCGGTGGCCACGGCGGCGTCGAACAGGGCCAGACCCTGCTCGGCGGTCACCGCGGGCAGGCCGAGGCGGGCCATCCGGGCGAGGTCGGCTTCGGCGAGGTCGCCGCCGAGACCGGTGTTCTCCGCCCACAAGCCCCACGCCAGCGCGGTGGCCGGAAGCCCGGCCGCGCGCCGGTGTTCGGCGAGCCCATCGAGGAACGCGTTGGCCGCCGCGTAGTTCGCCTGCCCGGCCGGCAGCACCTGGCCGCCCGCCGAGGAGAACATGACGAACGCGGACAGCTGCCGGTCGGCAGTCAGCTCGTGCAGGTGCCAGGCCGCGTCGACCTTCGGCCGCAGCACCGCGGCAAGCTGCTCCGCGGTGAGCGAGTCGAAGACGCCGCTGTCGGCGGTACCGGCGGCGTGCACCACCGCGCCGAGGTCCGGCAGGCCGTTGATCAGCTGCTCGACCGCCTCGCGGTCAGCAACGTCGCAGGCCGCCACCTGGACGGTCGCACCCAGGTCGGTCAGCTCTTCGGCCAGCTGCGCGGCACCCGGTGCGTCAAGCCCGCGACGGCTGGTGAGCACCAGGCTCTGCACCCCGTGCTCGGCCACCAGGTAGCGCGCCAGCAGGCTGCCGAGACCGCCGGTGCCACCGGTGATCAGGACCGTGCCGTCCCACGACGTGGTGTCGGTCGATTCGGTGCGGGTGTAGCGCGGAGCGAGCACCGAGCCAGCGCGAATCGCCGACTCCGGCTCGCCCGAGGCGACCACCGCGGCGATCGTCTCGACCTTCGTGTCCGCATCCGCGTCGATCAGGAACACGCGTCCGGGGTGTTCGGCCTGCGCCGCCCGGGCGAGTCCCCACAGGAGGCCCTGGGTGACGTCCACAGTGGACTCACCCGCCGAGACCGCCGACTGCGTGATGACGGCGAGCTTCGTGTCGGTCAGCCGTGCTTCGGCCAGCCACGCCTGGATCTCGGCAAGCAGCCAGGTCGCGTTGGCCCGCGCCGCTTCCGGCACCGCACCGTCGGCGGCGGGCACCGAGAGCGTCACGAGACCGGGCACCGGCTCGCCGCGGTCCACCGCTCCGAGCAGGTCCGCGAACCCGCTGTAAGTGGCAGCCACGCCGACTCGGCCACGGCCGATCGCGACGACGTCGCCCGGCTCCGCGGCCGGGACCGGCACGGACTGCCAGCCGATCTTGAGCAGCGAACCGTCCGTGGTCTCCGCCTGCGCGGCCAGTTCGGTCCGCACCGGCCGCGAGACCAGCGATTCCACCGAAGCTACCGGGTTGCCTTCGCCGTCCGCGACCTCGATCGAGGACAGTTCGTCACCGTCCAGCCGCACGATCCGCACCCGCAGCACCGAAGCGCCGACCGCGTGCAGCGTGACGCCGTTCCACACGAACGGAAGCAGCGTCGAACCGCTCGGGTCGCCGAGCAGGTCGGCGTGCATCGCGGTGTCGAGCAGCGCCGGGTGCAGGCCGTAGGAACCCGCCGTGGACGCGGCCGGTTCCGGCAGCGCGACCTCGGCGAACACCTCGTTGCCCCGTCGCCACGCGGCGGTGAGCCCCTGGAACGCCGGGCCGTAGCCGTAGCCGCGCTCGTTGAGCCGCTCGTACGCGCCTTCGACCGGGATCGGGGTCGCACCCGCCGGCGGCCATTCGGTGAGGCCAGCGGGTTCCGGCCGGGCAGTCGCGGACAGCGTGCCCAGCGCGTGCTGGGTCCAGTCGCCGTCCGATTCGACCGGGCGGGAGAACACGGTGACCGGGCGGCGGTCGCCGTTCGCCGGGCCGACCACGACCTGCAGCGCGACCGCGCCGTCCGGCGACAGGATGAGCGGCGCTTGCAGCGTCAGCTCCTCCACCGTCGGGTGGCCCACCTGGTCACCGGCGGCGACCGCGAGCTCGACGAATCCGGTGCCGGGCACCAGGATCGCACCCTTCACCACGTGGTCGGCGACCCACGGCACCGACGAGGCGGACAACCGTCCAGTGAGGACAGTGATGTCCGAACCGGACAGTGCCACGACCGCGCCCAGCATCGGGTGCGCGAGCGGCTGCTGACCGACCGAAGTGACATCGCCGGACGGTGTCGCGTCGAGCCAGTAACGCTTGTGCTGGAAGGCATACGTCGGCAGGTCGAGCCGGACCGGACCGTCGCCCAGCAGCGGGCCGAGCTTCACCGCGCCGCGGATGTGCAGGCGACCGGCCGCGGTGAGCGCGGTGCGCACCTCGTCCTGGTCGCGCCGTCCAAACGGGACAAACTCCGCGTCGACGCTCTGCTGGCCGAGCGCGGACAGCACGCTGTCCGGCCCGATCTCCAGGAACGTCTGGACGCCGCTCTCCGCCAGGGTCGACACCGCGGCACCGAATCGGACAGTCTCGCGGACATGGTTGACCCAGTACTCCGGCGAACGCAGCTCGTCGTCGGTGGCGAGTTTCCCGGTGACCGTCGAGACAATCGGGATCTTCGGCACCTCGTAGGTCAGCCCGGCGGCGATCTCGCGGAACTCGTCGAGCATCGGCGTCATCAACGGCGAGTGGAACGCGTGGCTCACGCGCAACCGTCGCGTTTGGACATCGCCAGCGGCTCGCTCGATCTCAGCGACCACATCTGCGTCGCCCGAGACGACCACGGCGGCCGGGCCGTTCACCGCTGCGATGCTGACCTCGTCCTCGTGGCCGCGCAGCAGTTCCTGGACCGCCTCTTCGGTCGCGGCGAGCGAGACCATAGCGCCGCGACGGTCGTTCAGCGCACCCATCAACCGGCCGCGCGCGGCGACCAGTTTTGCCGCGTCCGCAAGGGAAAGCACGCCCGCGACGTGGGCCGCGGCCAGCTCGCCGATCGAGTGCCCGGCGAGTGCGTCGGGCCGGAAGCCCCACGACTCGGCGAGCCGGAACAGCGCGACCTCGACCGCGAACAGCCCGGTCTGGGTGTACTGCGTCTGGTCCAGCAGGCCGCGGTCAGCGAGCTCGGTGGTGCCGAACACGACGTCCCGCAGCGGAACATCGACCAACGGGTCGATTGCCGCGCACACCGCGTCGAACGCCGTCGCGAAGGCCGGATACGCGTCGTAAAGCTCTCGTCCCATGCCGACTCGCTGCGCGCCCTGTCCGGAGAACAGGAAGGCGAGCTTTCCGTCCACGACCTGACCGGTCGGCGCGTCTCCGCCGGCCAGCGCGTCGAGCCCGTCGGCGAGTTCTCCGGCGGTCTCGGCGACCACCACCGCGCGGTGTTCGAGCGAGGCACGCGTCGCCGCCAGCGAACGCGCGATCTCCGCGACGGAAACGCCTTCAGCCAGCCAAGAACGCAGCCGCGCCGCCTGTCCGCGCACCGCGGCAGCGGACCGGCCGGACAGCGCGACCGGAACGATCGTCTGCGTCTCCGAAGCCCGCTCGACCGGAATCGCCGGCGCCTGCTCCAGAATGACGTGCGCGTTCGTACCGCTGATGCCGAACGACGACACCGCGGCGCGGCGCGGCCGGTCGACCTGCCACTCCCGCGATTCGGTCAGCAGCCGGACCGCGCCGGTCTCCCAATCGACCACAGTGGACGGACGGTCGACGTGCAGCGTCTGCGGCAACTGGCCGTGCTGCATGGCCATGACCATCTTGATGATGCCCGCGACACCCGCCGCGGCCTGCGTGTGGCCGATGTTGGACTTGATCGACCCGAGCCACAGCGGCTGGTCCTCGGAACGGTCCTGCCCGTAGGTGGCCAGCAGCGCCTGGGCCTCGATCGGGTCGCCCAGCGTGGTTCCGGTGCCGTGGCCCTCGACAGCGTCCACTTCGGACGGCCGCAGACCAGCGTCAGCCAGCGCCTTGGCGATCACCCGCTGCTGCGAAGGACCGTTCGGCGCGGTAAGGCCGTTCGACGCGCCGTCGTGGTTCACCGCAGAGCCGCGCAGAACCGCGAGCACCGGGTGCCCGTTGCGACGTGCGTCAGACAATCGCTCGACGAGCAGCATACCCGCGCCCTCGCCCCAGCCGGTGCCGTCCGCCGCTTCGGCGAACGCCTTGCACCGGCCGTCGGCGGAAAGCCCGCGCTGACGGCTGAAGTCGATGAAAGTGTCCGGAGTGGACATCACGGTGACACCGCCGGCCAGCGCCAGCGTGCACTCGCCGCGACGCAGCGCCTGCACCGCCCAGTGCAGCGCGACCAGCGACGACGAACACGCGGTGTCGACGGTGACCGTCGGACCTTCCAGCCCCAGTGCGTACGACACGCGACCGGACACGACGCTGGCGAGGCTGCCATTGCCGAGGTAGCCCGCGATGTCGTCGGAAACCGTGCCGAGGCGGGTGCCCCAGTCGTGGTACATCACGCCGGCGAACACACCGGTCGCGCTGCCGCGCAGGCCGACCGGGTCGATCCCGGCGCGCTCGAAGGCTTCCCAGGACACCTCGAGCAGCAGCCGCTGCTGCGGGTCCATCGCGGCCGCCTCGCGCGGGCTGATCTCGAAGAAGTCCGCGTCGAACTCGGCCGCGTCGTGCAAGAAGGCGCCGTGCTTGACGTAGGAGTGGCCGGGCTTGCCGGGCTCCGGGTCGTACAGCGAGTCGACGTTCCAGCCGCGGTCGACCGGGAAGCCGGACAGCGCTTCCTCGCCCTCGGACACGAGCCGCCACAGGTCTTCCGGCGTCTCGACGCCGCCCGGGTAGCGGCAGGCGATGCCGACGATGGCGATCGGCTCCTCCGGGTCCACCGTGGTCACCGGAGTGATCGTGCGAGTCGGAGCCAGCCCGGCGAGCCGCGACGCCAGGTACTCGGCGAGCGCGCGCGGCGTCGGGTAGTCGAACACCAGCGTCGCGGGCAGCCGCATGCCGGTGACCGAGTCGAGGATGTTGCGCAGTTCCACCGCGGCCAGCGAGTCGAAGCCGATCTCGCCGAACGGGCGGGCCGGGCTGATCGCGTCCGCGCTGTCGTGGCCGAGAACGGCCGCGACGTGCGTGCGGACCAGGTCGAGCAGCGCGCGGTCGCGGTCGGCCTCGGCGAGGTGCGCGAACCGCTCGGCGAACTGCTGCTCGGGCGTGACTTCCCCGCTGGCGACGGCGATCCGGCGGCGGCCGGCGGGTACGAGCCCGCGCAGCACGGCCGGAACGTCCTCGCCACGCGACCGCAGGGCAGCGCGGTCAACGCGGGTCGGGACCACCGTCGGAACCCCGGTGCCGAGCGCAGCGTCAAGTGCGGCAAGGCTTTCCGACACGGTCAGCGGAGCCAGCCCCAGCCGCGCGATGCGGTTTCGGTCCACTTCGGACAGTGTCGCGCCCATGCCGATCGCCTGACCGGCGTCGGGGGCCCACAGCCCCCAGGCCAGCGACGTCGCGGGCAGGCCAGCGGCGTGCCGATGCTCGGCCAGTGCGTCGAGGAAGGTGTTGCCAGCGGCGTAGTTCGCTTGTCCGGCACCGTCGGCGAGCCCCGCCGAGGAGGAGAACAGGACGAACGCCGACAGGTCCAGCTCCGCGGTCAGCTCGTGCAGCGCCCACGCCGCGTCGAGCTTCGGGGCCAGCACTGCGTCGAGCTGCTCGGCGGTCAGCGAACCGATCATCGCGTTGTCGAGCACGCCAGCGGTGTGCACGACGGCCGACAGCGGGTGCTCGGCCTTCTTGATCGCCGCCGACAGGGAGCGCTTCTTGCTGACGTCCGAGGCGACCACCTTCGCGGTCGCACCCAGCTCGGCCAGCTCTTCGACCAGCTCAGCCGCGCCCGGCGCGTCAAGCCCGCGACGGCTGAGCAGCAACAAGCTGCGGACGCCGTGCTTCGTGACGAGGTGCTTCGCGACCTGGGCGCCGAGACCGCCGGTACCGCCGGTGATCAGCACGGTGCCGTCAGAACGCCACGTCGGCTCCCCGGCCTCCGCCACGAGCCGGACCATCCGGCCGGCCGAGACCGTGTCGCCGTCGATGCGCAGTTCAGGCTCGCCCGAGCCGAGCGCGGTGGCCAGGGTCGCCGCCGTGGCCGTGCCCTCGACCAGGACCACGCGACCGGGGTGCTCAGCCTGCGCCGAACGCACCAGCCCGCGGACGGCGGAGTCGGCCAGCGAGCCGCGCGTCAGCACGACCAAGCGCGCACCGGCGTAGCGGTCGCCTTCCAGCCACTGCTGCAGCACAGTCCGGACGCGATGCGCGGTCTGCTTGGCAGCGGCGGCGATGTTGTTACCCGGCACGGAAACCGGCAGCAGCACGACTTCGGGCACCTCGACCAGCGACACCAGCGAATCGACCACCGGAACGTCGAAACCGCTGATCGAACCCAGCGAAGCCAGCGACGGCAGCTCGGCCGTGACGGTGACCGGGGTCCATTCGACGGTGTACAGCAGGTCGCGCGCCTGGGCGCCGAGGTCGGCCTCGCGGACCGGCCGCGAGCGGAACGACTCGACGGACAGCACCGGCGTACCGGCCACGTCCGTCACGTCGATCGAGACGCCGCCGGTGGCCGGGGACGTGATCCGCACCCGGACCTCGGTCGCGCCCGAAGCGTGCAGCCGCACACCGGTCCACGCGAACGGCAGCCGGATCTCGTCCGGCTCGCGCGCCTCGCCCGGGGCGAAGTCGGTGGCGTGCAGGACCGCGTCGAGCAGCGCCGGGTGGACGCCGAACGCCGCGTCGCGACCAGTCGCAGGCAGCGCGACCTCGGCGAACACGACGTCGTCGCGCTTCCACGCGGTGCGCAGCCCCTGGAACAGCGGGCCATAGCCGTAACCGTGCTCGGCCAGTTCGGTGTACAGGTCCGAAGTAGCCACGACCTCCGCACCAGCGGGCGGCCATTCGCTGCGCGGCGCGGGCTCGACCACCGGGCCGGCGGCGAGGACACCGACGGCGTGCCGGGTCCAGGCCGCGTCGGCGTCGTGGTCGGGGCGGGAGTGGAACTCGATCGTGCGGCGGCCGTCGACGTCCGGGCCGACCAGCGTCTGCAGCGCGACACCACCCGCCTCCGGCAGCGCGAGCGGGGCCTGCAGCGTCAGCTCGTCAACCACTCCGTAGCCGACCTGCGCGGCGGCGTGCAACGCCATCTCGACGAACGCGGTACCCGGCAGGACCGGGGTACCGGCGATCGCGTGGTCAGCCAGCCACGGGTGCGTCCGGAGTGCGACGCGACCGGTGAGGACCAGGCCGTCGTCGCCGGCCAAGCCGATCTCGGCGGCGAGCAGCGGGTGTCCGGAAGCCAGCTGGCCGAGGTCGGCCGCGTCGCCGTGGCCGGTCGGCGCGGTGAGCCAGTAGTGCTTGTGCTGGAAGGCATACGTCGGCAAGTCGACAATCTGCGCCTCGCCGAAGAACGCGGTCCAGTCGATCGCCACGCCGCGGGTGTGCAGGCGGCCGAGCGCGGTCGCGAGGGTGGCGGCCTCGGGCCGGTCGCGGCGCTGCGCGGGGGTGAACGCGATGGCGTCGCTGGTGCCCGCGGCCATCGCGGACAGGACGGCGTCCGGACCGACCTCGATCGCGGTCGTCACGCCCGCGTCGACCAGGGCCTGGACCCCGTCGGCGAAGCGCACCGCGCGGCGGACGTGCCACAGCCAGTACCCGGGCGAGCAGAGTTCCTCGGCGGTCGCGATCCGGCCGGTCACGTTCGAGACGACCGGGATCGCCGGGGCCGCGTACTCGACCACCTCGAGGATCTCGCGGAACTCGGCCAGCATCGGCTCCATCAGCGGCGAGTGGAACGCGTGCGACACGCGCAGCTGGCTGATCTTGCGGCCCTGCATGCGGAACACCGACACGACGGCTTCCACCGCTTCGCGCTCGCCGGAGACGACGACCGACGTCGGACCGTTCACCGCGGCCAGGCTGACCTGGTCGCCCAGCAGCGGCTGGACCTCGTCCTCGGTCGCCGCGATGGCGACCATCGACCCGCCTTCCGGCAGCGCCTGCATAAGCCGTCCGCGAGCGGCGACGACCAGGCACGCGTCGGCGAGCGACCACACGCCCGCGATGTGCGCGGCGGCCAGTTCGCCGATCGAGTGGCCGAGCAGGATGTCCGGCCGCACGCCCCACGATTCGAGCAGCCGCGCCAGCGCGACCTCGACCGCGAACAGCGCGCACTGCGTGTACTGCGTCTCGTTAAGTTCCTCGGCGTTGTCGCCGAAAAGGACATCGCGCAGCGGGGTTTCCATCTGCACGTCGAGGTGATCGACAGCCTCGTCGAAGACCTCGGCGAACTTCGGGTACGCCAGGTACAGCTCACGCCCCATCGCGAGGCGCTGCGAACCCTGTCCGGTGAACAGCATCGCGAGCTTGCCCGGAGTGCGTTCGCCGAGGACGACGTTCGGGTCCTGCTCCCCCGCCGCCAGCGCCTGCAACCCGCGCACAGCGTCGGCGACATTCTCCGCAACGACCACGGCGCGCTGGTCGTGCGCGGCGCGAGTGGTGGCGAGCGAGAAGCCGAGGTCAGTCAGATTGCTGGATTCCACAGTGGACACCAGTGCGGCAGCCTGCGCCTTCAGCGCTTCCTCGCTGCGCGCCGAGACAACGAGCGGCACGACCGGCAGCTCATCGCTGGTGGTTTCCACGGTCTCGACGGCCGGAGCCTGCTCGATGATGACGTGCGCATTGGTCCCGCTGACGCCGAACGACGAAACGCCAGCACGGCGCGGACGTTCGCTCGCGGGCCATTCCCGCTGCTCGGTCAGCAGCTCGACGGAACCCGCGGTCCAGTCGACGTGCGGCGTCGGCTCGTCCACGTGCAGCGTCTTCGGCAGCACGCCGTGCCGCATCGCCTCGACCATCTTGATCACGCCCGCGACACCCGCCGCGGCCTGCGTGTGGCCGATGTTCGACTTGATCGACCCGAGCAGCAGCGGCGTCTCGCGGTCCTGACCGTAGGCGGACAGCAGCGCCTGCGCCTCGATCGGGTCGCCGAGCCGGGTGCCGGTTCCGTGCGCCTCAACAGCGTCCACATCGGACGCTTCCAGACCAGCGTCGGCCAGGGCGCGCTTGATCACGCGCTGCTGCGACGGACCGTTCGGCGCGGTAAGGCCGTTCGACGCGCCATCGGAGTTGATCGCCGACCCGCGGACCACGGCGAGCACCGTGTGTCCATTCGCGACAGCGTCGGAAAGCCGTTCCAGTACCAGGACACCGACACCCTCGGCGAACCCGGTGCCGTCCGCGGCGGCCGCGAAAGCCTTGCACCGGCCGTCTTCCGCGAGACCGCGCTGACGGCTGAAGGCAGTGAACGTGCCCGGCGCGCCCATCACCGCGACACCACCGGCGAGCGCGAGCTGAGTTTCCCCGCGCCGCAACGCCTGCACCGCCAAGTGCAGCGCGACCAGCGAACCGGAGCAAGCGGTGTCGACGGTCAGCGTCGGCCCTTCCAGACCGAGCGCGTAAGCGACGCGACCGGAGACGACGCTAGGCGCGTTGCCGGTGAGCATGTAGCCGTCGAGACCGTCGGGAGCTTCGTGCAGCCGCGGTCCGTACTCCTGCGCCTCCGCGCCGATGTACACGCCCGCCGGGGTGCCGCGCAGCGCGGACGGGTCGATCTTGGCCCGCTCCAACGCTTCCCACGCGGTCTCCAGCACGAGCCGCTGCTGCGGGTCCATCGCGGACGCTTCGCGCGGTGCGATGCCGAAGAACCCGGCGTCGAATTCCCCGGCGCCGGGCAGGAATCCGCCGGAGGTGACGTAGCTGCTGCCCGGCTTGTCGGGGTCCGGGTCATACAGGCTGTCGAGGTCCCAGCCGCGGTCGGTCGGGAAGCCGGAGATCGTGTGCACCTCGTCGGCGACCAGCTGCCACAACGCTTCCGGCGACACCGCGCCGCCCGGGTAGCGGCAGCCGATGCCGACGATGGCGACCGGTTCGTCGTCCGCCGCACCGCCGGCCAGCGCCGCGACGGACTCCTCCGCGCCGAACACCTCGGCGTGCAGGAACCGGGCGACCGCGGCCGGGGTCGGATAGTCGAAGGCCAGCGTCACCGGCAGTTCCAGCCCGGTCGCGTCGGTGAGCTGCGCGTGCAGCTCCACCGCCGCGAGCGAGTCGAAACCGTGGTCGGAGAACGCTTTCTCCGGGTCGAGGACGGCCGGAACCTCAGGCAGCGCGGCCTGCAGCGCCGCCCGCGTCGCGTCGTGGACCACGTCGGCGAGGAACCTCGCGCGGTCCGCCGGCGGCAGAAGCGTCAGCCGCTCCGCGAAGCCGGATTCCCGATTCTTGTCACTCTCACGCATTGCGCACTCCACCGCGGTAGCCAGGCAGCATTCATGGGTCGTCGATCGGATCGTAGGCCGGACTCGGGCCGCGCCGGATCCCCAGAAAACGTTGTTAGGGGCGGGAAATCACCAGGCGACGCGCAGCAGCGACGGGCCGCGCACGATCACCCCGTACTCCCATTTCACGCCCTCGCGCCCGTCCGCGAGCCGCAATTCCGGGAACCGCTCCAGAATCGCTTTCAGCCCCTCCTGCAGTTCGAGCCGCGCCAGCTGCGCGCCGATGCAGTGGTGCGGGCCGTGCCCGAACGCGACGTGCGGGTTCGGGCTGCGGGTCAGGTCGATGACGTCCGGATTCGCGAAGACCTCCGGGTCGCGGTTCGCCGCGTGCAGCGCGGGCAGCACCGGGTCGCCCGTCCGCACCACGACGTCGCCGATCCGGATGTCCTCAGTGGCGTAACGCGCGAACATCGCGGCGGTGTTGATCGGCACCCACCGCAGCAGTTCTTCCACCGCGGTCGGCATGATCTCCGGCTGCGCCCGCAGTTGCGCGAGCAGTTCCGGTTGCGTCAGCAGGGTGAAGATGAAGCTCGGCAGCGCCGTGGAAACCGTCTCCACGCCACCGGTAAGCAGCCCCGCGCCCGCGATCGCGATCAGCTCGTTCTCGGTGAGCTTGTCACCGGCGTCCCGGGCATAGACGAGCGCGCCGAGCAGGTCGTCGGTCGGCTCCTCACGACGCTGCGCGACCAACTGGGCCACGTAGTTGTCCAGCTTGTCGCCATAGACGTCGAGCACATCGCCCTTCGCCGTCGCGTCACCGACCAGCGCCTGGGTCCACTCGCTGAAGATCGAGTGGTCTTCCTTCGGCACGCCGAGCAGCTTGCAGATCACCGTCACCGGCAGCGGCCGTGCGAGATCTTCGACGAGGTCGCCGGGCGCGCCCTTTTCGATCATCTCGTCGATCAGCTGGTGCACCAGGGTGCGAACGCTCTCGCGCATCGCCTCCAGCCGGCGCGCGGTGAACGCCTTCATCACCAGGCGGCGCAGGCGGGTGTGGTCCGGCGGGTCCATCCCCATGATGCCGTCGCCCATCTGCTGGCGACGCATCCGCGGCTGGTCGAGACCCTGTGCCAGTTCGCGGCTGAACCGCGGGTCGGCGGTCACCAGCTTGACGTCGGCGTACTTCGTCGCCAGCCAAGCCTGTTCGCCGAACGGCATCTGGACCCGGCTCATCGGCTCGTCGCGCTGCAACTGGTGGTAGGTCTCGGAAACGGACGTCTCGTGCATGTCGAACGGATACGCCCGGACAGTCCGGCGAGTGCTCATCGCGGTTCCCCTCCGATCGCGGTCATCGGCTGCTCCAATGCCTGGGTGTCATGGGTGTGCTGGACGTAGGAAAGCGCCGACATCAGCGTCGACGAGGTGATCCGGCCGCTCGGCGCGCGTTCGGCGATCCCGCGCAACGGCAGCGAACCGAGCTCGGACCAGCCGAGCCTGCCGTCCGCGTCGAGCGTGCTGCGCGCCTGTCCCGCGTTGTCCGGATGCAGGCAGTACGGCACGTCGAGCAGACCGCGTTTGAAGGCGACCACGAGCGCGCGGTCGAGATCCGCGTGACTGTTCAGAACCGCGTCGACCAGGGCGTAGGCCTCGCGGTAGACCTGGTTGTCCTCGTCCACAATGGCTTTGATGCCCTTCGCCGAGGCAGCCGCGTGTTCGAGCGCGGTCACGTTCTCCGCGACGGTCGGGATGCGGTGCGCTTCGGCGGCGGTCTTCACGATCAACCGCTCCGAATCGGTGCTCATCGCCAGCTCAGCGGCCTTGCCCAGCAACAGCATCGCGCCGTCGGGCGTGCGCGGGAAGAGGCCCATGTACGCGTAGATCACCACGTGCCAGGTCGCTTCCGGCAACAGCTCGGCGCACAACCGGCGCAGCGCGGCGACGGCTTCGCGGTCCTGGTGCAGATTCGTCTGCTGCGCGTAGCTCACCGAGATGCTGCGTACGCCCTTGCGGTAGAAGAACAACGCCTCCAGGACGCTGATCGCGACCAGCTCGCTCGGCGGACACAGCTGTCCCAGCATGCACCCGCCGAACGTCTCCAGATGCGGGCGGCCGCCCGGATGTTCGGCGTCGACCAGCAGATCGCAGCAATACGCCCAATTCCGCACGGACTCGTCGAGCGGAGTACGACTGTAGGGCAGGCAGTAGGAAATCGGCCCGCCCTCGGTGGCGTGCAGCCCGGCGGCGATCATCGCGCGGAAGATGTCCACCGGCCGCGCCGAACCGTGCCGGACCTGCACCGGGAAGTCCGGGCCCTCGAGACCGTCGAGCATCGCCCGGGTCACCTCGGGCGGATGGTTGACAATCGGGTAGCCATTGAGCGGGATTCCGTTGCGCAACGCGTGTGCCGCGGAATCGGTGTCGCGGACGCGGGTGTAGCTGTCGAGCGTGAGCGTGCCGACGGTCGCGGCGTTCGCCTGTTTCGTCGCGACCAGACCGGCGCGCATCGCGGCCGGGCTGTCGAAGCCCATGCGCGGCTGCACGACCAGTTCCCCGGCCGCGTGCCGCTGCGCGACGAACCGCTCGAAGCTCACGCCTCCTCCAACTGGCTGACGCCGCCGGGAAGCGTGGCCGCGAAATGCCGGAAGGCGGCGGCGTTCTGCTCGTCGAAGACTCCGTCGAACCCGGCGAACAGCAGCTCCGCGGTCTGCTCGTCCGAAAGCGGTCCGCCGGTGCCGAGTTTGCCGCCGATGACGATCGGCAGCCGGCGCAGCTCCGGCTGTGCGCGAAGCCGCTGCACGACCCGCAGCCCGTCCTGGTAGCCGTGCCCATTGACGCTGCTCAGCACCAGCATCGCCGGACGGCGGCTGACGCATTCGGACTCGAGCAGCTCGTCCGGCACGCACGCACCGAGGTTCACCACGTCGAAGCCGAGTTCCGCCACGAGAAGTTCCAGGTAGACCAGGTTCCAGGTGTGCGAGTCCGACGCCATGCTGCTCACGATCACCGTGCGCCCGGCGGGTTCTTCGATGACGCTGCCGCTGTACGCGTGGACTTCCTCGCTCATGGCGACACCTCATAAGCTCGCTGGTAATCCAATCGCGACACCGAGATGACCTCGTCGCCGCGGACCACGACTTCGGTGGGCGCGGGCCTGCCGAGGAAGCTGATCAGGCTCGCGGTGACGCCGTACGCACCGACGTTCGGCACGGTCAGCAGATCTCCAGCGGACAGCTCGGGCAGCTTCGCGGCCTTCGAAAGCGAGTCCCCGGGAGTACACAGTGGACCGACGAGCTGCCCCGGGTTGTCCCCGACCTGGTCGACACCGACCGCGGCGGGCAGCAGACGGCCGATGCCGGAAAGCCCGCCGACCACGTTGATCCCGGCGTCGAGAATGACGAACCGGTGGCCCCGGCTCTCCTTCACGTTCACGACCCCGGCCAGCAGCGTCCCGCACGTGCCGGACAGGTAGCGGCCGGATTCGCAGGCCAGCTCGACCTCGCCGCCGCGCCATTCCGGCAGGTAGAGGTCGAGAAGCTGTTCCAAACCGTTGCGCAGCTTCGGATAGTCGGTGCGCTCGCCGGGAACCGCGTACGGCGACGAGAACCCGCCGCCGATGTCGAGCAGTTCCAGCGGCAGCCCCGTCTCCTGACGCAGCTGCGCGGCCGATTGCAGCACGAACTCGTACTCGCCGAGCAGCGCGTCCTCGTCCTGGGCGTTGCTCATCGTGAAGAAGTGCGCGCCGACGATCTTCGCCCCGGCGACCGCCTTGAACAGCGGCATAAGCTCGGGCAGAGTCTCCGCGTCGACGCCGAACTGCGACGGGCGGCCCATCATCCGGATCCCGGTCGACGCACTGCCCTGCGTGGTGTTGATCCGCAGCAGGCACCGCGCCACGGTGTCCTGGCGCTGCGCAGCGGCACCGATGTGCTGCAGGTCAGTCAGCGATTCCACGGAGAACAGCCGGACGCCCGCGGTGATCGCCGCGTCCAGCTCGCCGTCGGTCTTGCCCGGGCCGGTGTAGAGGATGTCCTCCGGCGCGAACCCGGCGGTCAGCGCGTTGGCCAGTTCGCCGGTCGAGCTGATCTCCGCGCGGCAGCCGCCCTCACGGAGTTCGCGGGCGATCTCCGGATGCGGGTTGGCTTTCAGCGCATAGTAGACCGCGAACCCCTCCGGCAGCAGGCCGAACAGCTGATCGCGCGACTGCGCGGTCACGTCAAGGTCGTACACGTAAGCCGGCGTGCCGAACCGTGCGGCCAGCTCGTCGTACTTGCTCATTTGCGGGCACCTTCCACCAGCAGGGCGAGTTCCTTCGTCGCGTTCTTGCCGTGCGCGGTGAGCGGGAACTCGTCCACGACGTGGCACAGCGCGGGCACCTTCTGCGGCTCGAGCCGCTGCGCCAGTTCCTTGAGCACCGTGGTCGGCGGCAGGTCGCTCTCCACGCAGATCGCCAGGTCCCGGGTCTCGCTCGGCGGGATCGCGCCCGCCGCGCGCACGCCGGGGATGTCCATCGCGGCCGCCTCGATCTCCAACGTGGACATCCGGATTCCCTTGCGCTTGAACATGTCGTCGCGGCGGCCCTCGAAGTAGAGGTAGCCGTCCTCGTCGAGCCGGCCGTAGTCGCCGGTGTGCAGGCGGAGCTCGCCGGTGGCCTCGTCGCGGCGGAACGCTCGCGCGGACAGCTCCGGCGCGCGCCAGTAACCGGGCATCACGTGCGGCCCGGCGGCCACGATCTCGCCGATTTCCCCGGCTGGCAACGGAGTTCCGTCGGCAGCGAGGATGTGCACGGTCGTCCCCGGCAGCGGAAGACCCGACGAACCCGGACGCTCCGTGTCCTCCTCGGGCGGCATGACGGTGATCCGCTTGCACTCGGTCTGCCCGAACTGGCGGACGACGCGGACGCCGGGGAATGCGGCGCGGAGCTTCGTGATCGTCGAGTCCGGCAGCGCCGCACCGGTGTTGGTGAACAGCCGCACCGGAGCCGATTCGCCCTGCTCCCGCTCGGCGAGGGTGGCGATCATCGTGGCGAGCGAAGGCACGATCGGGACGACCGTCGCGCCGACCTCACGCATCCGTTGCAGCAGGCGAAGATCGGATTCGGCGTCGGCGAGCACGATCTCGCTGCGGCCGAGCGTCGAGAGGAGGACTTTGTACAGGCCGTAGTCCCAGGACATCGGAAACCGGCAGAAGACGACGTCGTCCTGGCGGTAGCCGAGCACCGCCTGGATCGCGCCCGCCGCGAAGGTGACCTGCCGGTGCGGCCCGATGACGCCCTTGGGCGCGGCCGTGCTGCCGGAGGTGTACACGAGCACCGCGACGTCGTCCAAATCGACCTCAGTCGGCTCGACACGGGTCTGCTCGCGGTGAGCTTCTTCGACTTCCGTCCACAGTGGAGCGAACTCGTCCGGCTGGAGAATCAGCACCGGCTCGGCGTTCTCGACGACGGAATCGAAGTGGAACTGCTTCATCGCCGGGTTGATCGGCACGAAGACCGCGCCCCGCCGCGAGGTCCCGTGGAAGAGCGCGACCAGCGCCCGATCCGTCGGCAACTGCACCACGACGCGATCGCCGCGCCCGACTCCGCGCCGCGCGAGAACCGCCTCCACCGCGTGACTCCAAGCGGCCAGCTCGGCATACGTCCACACCCCCGCCCGGTCGCGCACCGCGGCGGCGTCCGGCGCACTGGCCGCCGCCGCGTCGAGCAGGGCATGGACGAGAGAACCGGATTCGTTCACGACTGCCACTCCCGAAAGGATTCGTAGAATCACCGTGCCTGCGCGGGATCGCTCCCCGACGTCCGGAAAGTTATCCGCGCGCAGGCGGTGGCCCACACCCCTAAC
Organism: Amycolatopsis sp. Poz14; assembly: GCF_006704225.1. Lineage (NCBI taxonomy): Bacteria > Bacillati > Actinomycetota > Actinomycetes > Pseudonocardiales > Pseudonocardiaceae > Amycolatopsis > Amycolatopsis sp. Poz14. Next base: position 2,814,662 of record NZ_JACLHD010000001.1, on the reverse strand, counting down.
GGCCCCTAGCTGGCACTCTGCCGCTCCGACCCGGACAACACGAAGGGCTCCTTGAGGGAATCCGCATTCCCTCAAGGAGCCCTTTCGCGAACGACTAGGCGGGGACCGGGCTCAGCAGCTCCGCGGCCCGCGCGGCGAGCGTCTTCCGGTCGATCTTCCGGTTGGAATTCAACGGGAACTCCTCGACGTGCTCGTACCGCCGCGGGATCACGCCCTCGGGCAGCACCGCCCGCAGCGCCCGCACCAGTTCGATCACCGGCCGCCGCGGACCGGTGTAGAAGACGAACAGCTCCGTCCCGCTGTCCCCTTGGACGCCGAGCGCCACCGCCTGCACCCCGCACGTCTCCAGCGCGTGCTCCACCTCGGTGAGCTCCACGCGCCAGCCGAGCACCTGCACCTGCGAGTCAAGCCGCCCCAGGTACGCCAGGTCGCCGCCGCCGAGCCGCCGCACCCGGTCGCCGGTGCGGTAGAATCGCTGCCCGTCACGGTCGAGGAACCGGCCCTTCTCGTCCGCCGGGTCGAGGTAGCCCGGCGTCAGCTGCGGTCCGGCGATGGCGAGCTCGCCCTCTCCCGCCTCGTTCTCGTCGATGAGCACGTACTCGTGCCCCTCGTGCACCGCGCCGATCGGCACCACGCCGTTCACCGCGATCCGCGGGGTTTCCTCGTCGTCCCACCGGTACCCGGCAACGGTGACGGTGAGCTCCGTGGGCCCGTAAAGGTTCTCGGTCACGGAATTGCCCGCCGCCGCCCGCCAGTCCGCGGTGTCGCGGACGGTCAATGCTTCCCCGGCGAAGAAGCTCCACCGCAAACCGGGCATCGCAGCTGGGGTGAGCCGTCCGGTGCGACGCACCAGATCGATCGCGCTCGGCGTGGAGAACCACACGGTAAGGCCGCGCTCCTCCACGAACGCCGGCACATTGCGGTACGCCGCTCCCGGCAGGACCACCGCTTCCGCGCCCGCGCCCCATGCACAAAAGAGGTCGAACATGGCGCAGTCGAAGTTCAGGTCGAACGTCTGGGAGAAGACGTCGTCCGGGGTGAAGTCGTACCGCGCGTCGAGCAGGCCGAAGTAGTGCTCGGTGGAGCCGTGGCCGATCCGGACGCCCTTCGGCCGACCCGTGGAGCCCGAGGTGAACAGGATGTACGCGGAGTCCTCCGGCCGCACGGCCATCGGCTCGCTGAGCGCGGTGTTCGGCTGAAGCAATCCCTTCTGACCGGCCTCCGGAGCCAGCAGCGTCTTCACCGGCGGAGCCACGGTCAGGCCGCGTTCGTCGGCGATGAGCGCGTCCACCTCCGCCGCCTCGACCATCTGCGCGGTCCGGGCCGCCGGGAAGTCCGGCCGCAGCGGGACGACCGTCGCCCCCGCGTACAACCCGGCCAGAATCCCGGCGTAGGCGGTGACGCCCTTGCCGGCCAGCACCCCTACCGTGCGGGCGCCGGACTCCGCCAGCGCGCCGCCCCACAGCAACGCCCGCTCGTGCAGTTCGCCGTAGGTCAGCGTCTGCCCGCCGACGCTGACCGCCGGCCGGGACTCGGAACGGGCCAGCCCGCGCAGAAACCGCGCATGCAGTCCCGAGGTGGTCGTCGTGTCCATCGTGGTCCTCCGCGTTGCTGTGCCGATCGCTGCTGACCCGACCCACAGTCACGGCCTCGTGGCTTCGCGGCAACGGTTCCGTGCCGGGTCGGGGGTCGGGCGGCTTTCGGCCGGATCGGTAATAGGGGTGCCGGTGCGTCGCCCGGAAGCGGCGGCGCGGGGTAAGGTTCAAAACCGAACCGGGCGGTCGGTTTCCCTGCCCGGTGAAGTGCCCGACCCAGCCACCGGAGTAGCCATGTGGGACAGCTCTTTCGACGAAGCCCTCCGCCCGTACCTTCCGTTCCTGCCCGCCGACGAGGCGCTGACCGCCGAGACCCCGCTCAAGGAGTACGGCCTCGACTCGCTCGCCACGGTGGAACTGCTGGCGGTGCTGGAGGAGAAGTACAACGTCCGGTTCTCCGACGACGCGCTGAACCTGGAGACGTTCGAGAACCCCGGACGCCTCTGGACGACGCTGTCGAAGCTGCAGCCGGCTAGCTGACCCGCGAGGGACCCGCGCCGCGCCGCCGCGGCTGCAGCGCGAGCCGCGGGTTCACCGTGGTCACCTCGAACCGGCTGGTGGTGGCGCGGACGCGGCCGAAGAGCGTGTCCGGCCCGGCCACCCACAGCTTGCGCACGCCGAGCTGTTCGAGCGACGAGACGACGTCCGGCCAGCGCAGCGGCTCGACGATGCTGTCCAGCAGCATCGTGCGGACCTGCTCGCCGGTCCGCAGCACCGAACCGTCCTGGTCGGCGATGATCGGAAGAAGGGGATCATGGAAGTCGAGGCCGCCGAGCACCTCGTCCTCGGCCTTGCGCCGCAACGCGCCGAACGCGCGCGAATGCAGCGGAGGACGCATCGTGTACAGCGACAGCCCGCCCATGCCCCGCACGGTCTGCTTGAGCCAGTCGAGGTTCCGCTCCCGCACCGAGACCATGTAGAAGTCGTGGTCGATGTAGCAGGAGATGTCCGACCATTCGCCGCGCCCGTCCAGTTCGGTCAGCGCGTCGCGCAGTTTCTCTTCCGGCGTGCGGACGAACGAGTGCGTGACGACGTCGGTGTGCTCGGTCGCGAAGAACTCGTCGAGGCACTGCGCGAGCTTCGCGGTCATCCACACCGCGTCCGGGAAAGTCAGCGAACCGGCGTACACGCTGGCCGGCTTCTCCCCGAAACTCGGGCCGGTGCAGTAGTCCGGGCTCATCCCGTACTCCTGTTCGGCCCATTCGGCGAGCGCGACGCAGGTGAGCATGAACCCGACCTGGGCGTACTCGGAGTAGTCGCCCTCGGCCTCGCGGAAGCGGTCGACCAGCGAGTAGCCCAGCCGGTCGTCGGCGTCCTTGATGAGCCTGCGCGCGAACGGGTTGATGAGCAGGAACTTGCCGAAGTCGACGAACCGGCACGGGCTCATCCCGGGGAACACGACCGCCGATCCGGCCTGGCTGGCGTCATCCATGACTGGCGACCTCTCTTTCGGCGGGGGAATGGACTTCCTGCAGGAATCCCAGCAGGATTTCGCGGAACCGCTGCGGTTCCTCGAGATGGGGGACGTGGCTCGATTCCGGGAGGATCTCCCAGCGCACGTCGTGGATCCGGTCGTAGTACGGCTGCACGGTGGCCGGGGTGGCCTCGTCGTGCGCGCCGGAGATGAGCAGGGTCGGCACCTCGATGTCGTCGAGGCGGTCGATCACCGAGTAGTCCGCGAGCGTGCCGGTGACGGTGAACTCGCTGGGGCCGTTCATCACCGAGTAGACGGTGTTGTTGTCGGCCATCTCCATGAAGGACGCGAGATAGTCGGCGGGCCACGGCAGCACGCGGCAGACGTGCCGGTCGTAGAAGACGCGCATGAGGTCGAAGTACTCCTGCGTGTCCGTCGTGCCGGCCGCTTCGTGCGCCCGCAGGCCCTCGTCGACGCCGGGCGGGAGCAGCGCGCGCAGCCGGTCCATTTCGCTGCGCCACAGCTCGTACGACGCCGGCGAGTTGGCGATCACCAGCCCGCGCAGGCCGTCCGGACGCTCCGCGGCGTGCCGCGCGACGACCAGCCCGCCCCAGGACTGTCCATAGAGGACGTAGTTGTCCTCGATGCCGAGCCGGTGCACCAGGTTGTCCAGCTCGTCGCCGAACAGCTCCGGGTTCCAGAATCCGGGGTCGGCGTCCGGCAGCCTGCTCGATCCGCCGCTGCCGAGCTGGTCGTAGTGCACGACCGGGAATCCGTGCTCGGCGAGCTCGGTCAGGCTCAGCAGGTAGTCGTGGGTGCTGCCCGGCCCGCCGTGCACCACGACCACAGCGGGAGCCGCCCCTCCCGGTTGCCCGGTGACCCGGTACCAGGTGCGGTGCTCGCCGAACGGGACCCAGCCTTTCGCGGTGGGCGCCACGGCCATGCTCATCACCTCGTTCGCCTCCCTCGTCCTTCTCCGGCGCAGCGCGGCCGGATCCGGTTACCTGTCTATCCGCCGGAGCCCGCGCGCCACCAGCCCCTAAGGGGCATCTAAAGCCGAGCCAAATCCGCGTTCCCCGCGCCGGATTCAGGGGTCCCCTACCGGGTGGGCGGGGCCGTGCGCCGGCCCTACCGTTTCCGTTGTCCCGCCGCACCTACGAATCCCGGGAGCCGCCGCGATGCGCGTGATGCTGATGGTCCTCCCGACGAGGGCGCGCGTGTACAGCATGGCTCCGGTGGGCTGGGCGCTGGCCGCTGCCGGGCACGAGGTGCGCTTCGTCGGGCAGCGCAACCCGCGCGAGGTCGCGCCGTTCGCCGAGACCGGGCTGGACGCCATGTGGTTCGGCGACGAACTCGACCTCGCCCGGCACCGCAGGCTCCAGGTCGACGGCAACACCGCGAGGCAGGGCGACTTCCGGATCTCCGAAAGCCGTCCCGAGTGCTACACCGACGAGTACGTGCGCAACGTGTACGAGCACTGGGTCGACGTGTTCCGCTGGACCACGCCGGACTCGCTGCTCGACGAACTCGTGCTCTTCGCCCGCCACTGGCAGCCGGACCTCGTGGTGTGGGACCCGGTGGTCTACGCCGCGCCGATCGTCGCGCACGCGCTCGGGGTGCCGCACCTGCGGATGATCGACGCCGCCGACCAGACCGCCCGCCTCGGCGCGCAGTACCGCGACCGCGGAGCCAGCCGCCCCGAAAACACCTCCGGCACGTCGCCGGACCCATTCGTGACGTGGATGTCCGCCGCGGTCGGCCGCTTCGGCGCGGACTACGACGAAACCCTGCGCTACGGCGTGCGGACCATCGACTGCCATCCGTCGTATCTGCGGTACGACGGCGTGGACGTCGACTACCTCCCGGCCCGGTTCGTGCCGCAGGACAAGCCGATGCCCCTCCCGTCGTGGATGCTGGAGCACCCGACGCGGCCGCGGGTGCTGCTCACTCTCGGCAGCTCGGACTGCCAGACCCCCGGCATCGAGCAGCCCTCCATCGGAGACCTGCTGGACGGCCTCGCCGACCTCGACATCGAGGTAATCGCCACGGCGGACGCAAGCCAGCTCGCGCCCGTGCGCGCGATCCCGGACAACGTCCGCGCAGTCGATTCCGCGCCGATGAACGAACTCCTCGCCTCGTGCTCCGCTGTTGTGCACCAAGGCGACGGCGCGACGATCAGCAACGCGGCGGTCAACGGCGTCCCGCAGCTGGTCATCCCAGGCACCACGTGGAGCGAACGCTGCTCAGCGGTTGCGCAGGCGAAGCGCGGCAACGGTTTGCTGGTGGACCTCGAGAACGCAACCCCTTCGAGGGTCCGGGCGGGAGTGTGCCGATTGCTGGAAGAACCGTCCTTTCGCGAATGTGCGCTCGAGGTGCGCGACGAGATGCTCGCGACACCCACTCTCGACGACCTCGTACCGGAACTGGAACGGATGGCGCTATGCCCGTGACGCGGCCGCCGACCATGCGGGCGATCGGGTTTCTCGTGCTGAGCCTCCCGATCCGGCTCGTCGCGTTCGTGCTGATCCTGGTGACCATGCTGGTCGGCGTCGCGACGACGATGCTGTGGATCGGCATCCCCGTCCTGCTGGTCGCGACCTCGCTGATGCGTTCGTATTGCGCCTTCGAACGACGCTGGGCACGCCGGATGCTCGGCGTCACCGTCGCCGAACCGGTCCGCCGGCAGCCGGCCGGACCGGGCATGCTCGCGGTGTGGCAGGCGCGATTGCTCGACGCCGCCACCTGGCACGAGTTCGCGTTCGTGCTCATCGCTTTTCCGTTGGGCATCGTGGAATTCGTGGCGGGCGTCGTATCCATCGCAGTACCTCCTTTCGGTATTTTCGTGGCACCGCGCATCGGGGCGGTGCACGGCGAACTGGCGACGTCGTTCCTCGGCCCGAACCGCACCGCGCAACTGGAAGCGCGCACGCAGCAGCTGCAGAACTCGCGAGCGCGCGGAGTCGACGCGGTGGAGGCCGAACGACGCCGGATCGAACGAGACCTGCACGACGGCGCACAGCAGCGGCTGGTATCCGTCGCGATGAGCCTGGGCCGCGCCCAGCTCAAACTCGATCTCGACGACCCGACCGCGGTCCGCGAACTCATCGGAGCCGCGCACGCCGACGCCAAACTCGCTGTCTCGGAGTTGCGTGACCTCGCGCGCGGAATCTATCCGCCGGTGCTCCAGGATCGCGGCCTGGACGCGGCGCTGTCTTCTCTTACCGCAAGAATGCCTATCCCTATTGAGGTCGAGGTTACCGTACAACCCCGTCCGCCCGCACCTGTCGAGACGACCACTTATTTCATCGTGAGCGAAACGCTCACCAACGTGACCAAACATTCCGGCGCCGACCGCGCGTCCGTGCGAGTGACCCGCGACGACGACACCGTGGTCGTCGAGATCACCGACAACGGCCACGGCGGCGCGTCGATGCGCCCCGGCGGCGGCTTGGCCGGATTGGCCGACCGCGCCGCCACGATCGACGGCGTGCTCACCGTCGTCAGCCCCGCCGGCGGCCCCACCGTCGTGCGGGCCGATCTGCCCGTCCGCTGGTGAATCCTGTTGTGGAGGCAAGGAAAATGCGCGTCGTGATCGCGGAAGACTCGGTACTGTTGCGCGCCGGGGTGCAAAGCCTGCTCGCGGACGTAGGCATCGAAACCGCCGCCGCGGTCGACAACGGCGACGATCTGCTGGTGGCCATCCGAGACCACCGCCCCGACCTGGTGATCGCCGACGTCCGCATGCCCCCGACCTTCACCGACGAGGGCCTGCGCGCGGCTTTGGCCGCCCGCAAGGAAATCCCCGGCCTGCCGGTGCTGGTGGTGTCGCAGTACGTAGAAGGAAGCTATGCGGTAGACCTGATCGCGGAAGGCACGTCCGGCGTCGGCTACCTGCTGAAGGAACGAGTCGCCGACGTAGCGGACTTCCTGGAAGCAGTCCGCCGCGTCGCCGACGGCGGCTCAGCCATCGACCCGGACGTGGTCGCCCAAATGCTTTCCCGCAGCCGGGATCCGTTGGAGGCGTTGACCGCGCGGGAAACCGAGGTGCTCGCCCAGATGGCGCAAGGCCTGTCGAACACGGCCATCGCCAAGGCCTTGGTGGTGACTCAGGGAGCAGTGGAAAACCACATCAGCAACATCTTCGCGAAGCTCGGCCTGGAAGCCAGCCGGGACCAGAACCGCCGCATCCGCGCCGTCCTGACCTACCTGGACAGCACCGCGGTGCACGCCTGATTCACCGGATCGATACCGTGCAGATGTTCGACTGGCGGCGGTAACTTGGGGATATGGATCTTGGACCTGTTCCCCTGTCGTCCGTTGTGGACGAGGTGGTAATTCTGTTGTGGCGCAAGGCTTCTGGCACTCGCACTGCCGGTGCGGGCACTGCTGTCACGCACACTTCTGCCACCCGCCACCGATCGCGCTTGCCTTCGAGATCGGCTTCTCGCCCGGCCCGACTGTTTCGAAGACCCGCATTCCGCACAGCCGCCGAAGCCGGAACCGCGGTACTGCGAAAAGCCCGCATCGCCCTGCGCCGATACGGGCCTCGCTCCCTCACGCCCTGGACGAGCCGAGCTACCGCGCCCGCCAGCTCGTCGCCGGAACAAACCTTGCCAACGGTCGCCGAGGTGACGGCACAGCAATTTCCGCGCCCCCAGCCCCCGCAGCCTGACCGACAGCGGCCAACGCCACCATCAACGCAGCCACTTCAACGTCATCCGGATTCCCACGCACCACACGTACTGCGGGCACTACCGCCGCAGCGTGCTGTTCACCGCGCTCTCCATCAGCTTCCCGGTTACCCACGCCCGCACCCGCAGCCGCTGCCACCGCAGCACGCCGTCCATCGCGCTCCCCGGCAGCCACATCCGCAGCCGCTGCCAGCGAATCACGCCGTCCATCACGCGCAGAAGCAACCCCCAAGCCAGCAACTCCCCGCGACACCGCAGGAAGCCTCGTCCTGGCCACACCTACGTCCCCTGCCATCCCCTCGCACCATTCCCCATGCGTCCCAGCAACCGAACCAGAACCACCCGGCACCCCGCCGGCCCCACTCCGCGCACCGCCCGACTCGCCAACCGAGGCAAGAACCTCCAACTCCGCCGCCCCCATCACATCCCCCGTCCCTAACCGCGCGACCCGGGCCGCCATCACATCGGCGGGTTCCCGTGCTTGCGCGCCGGAACGTCGGCGTGCTTGGCCCGCAACATCGACAGCGACCGGATCAGCATCTCCCGCGTCCGGCCGGGCTCGATCACGTCGTCGACCAGTCCGCGTTCAGCCGCGTAGTACGGGTGCATCAGCTCGGTCTTGTACTCCTTGATCTTCTGCCGCCGCACCGCCTCCGGGTCGTCGGCAGCGTTGATCTCGCGCCGGAAGATCACGTTCGCCGCGCCCTCGGCACCCATCACCGCGATCTCGTTCGTCGGCCACGCGAGCGAAACGTCCGCGCCGATCGACCGCGAGTCCATCACGATGTACGCGCCGCCGTAGGCCTTTCGCAGGATCACCTGCACACGCGGCACCGTCGCGTTGCAGTAGGAGTACAGCAGCTTCGCACCGTGCCGGATGATGCCGCCGTGCTCCTGGTCCACCCCGGGCAGGAAACCCGGCACGTCGACCAGCGTCACCAGCGGAATGTTGAACGCGTCGCAGGTTTGCACGAACCGCGCGGCCTTCTCGCTCGCCTCGATGTCGAGCACCCCGGCGAGCGTCGCCGGCTGGTTCGCCACGATCCCGACCACGTGCCCGTCGAGGCGCGCCAAGGCGCACACCACGTTCGTCGCCCAACCGGCATGCACCTGAAGAAACTCGCCGTCGTCGACGATTTCCTCGATCACCGCACACATGTCGTACGCGCGGGCCGCGTCCGTCGGCACCACCTCAAGCAGCTTGTCCGTGCGGCGATCCACCGGATCAGCCGTCGGCTCCACTGGCGGCACCTCGTTGTTGTTGGACGGCAGCAACGAAATCAGGTACCGCACATCCTCGAGACAGCTGGGTTCGTCGTCGTAAACGAACGCGGCGACCCCCGACGTCGAGGCGTGCACGTCCGCGCCGCCGAGACCGTTCTGGGTGATCTCCTCGCCGGTCACCGCGTGCACCACGTCCGGGCCGGTGATGAACATCTGCGACGTTTCGCGCACCATAAAGACGAAATCCGTCAACGCGGGCGAATAAGCGGCACCGCCCGCGCACGGGCCGAGCATCACCGAGATCTGCGGGATGACTCCCGAAGACCGGGTGTTGCGCTGGAAAATCCCGCCGTACCCGGCGAGCGCCGTCACGCCCTCCTGAATCCGCGCACCGGCCCCGTCGTTCAGCGACACCAGCGGAGCCCCGGCCGTCGCGGCGAGGTCCATCACCTTGTGGATCTTCTGCGCGTGCGCCTCGCCGAGCGCGCCGCCGAAAATGCGGAAGTCGTGGGCGTACACGAAAACCGTGCGTCCGTACACCGTCCCCCAGCCGCACACCACGCCGTCCGAGTACGGTTTGCGGTGTTCGAGACCGAAAGCCGTCGCGCGGTGCCGGCGCAAGGACTCGATCTCGGTGAACGAACCTGGGTCGAGAAGCAGTTCGATGCGCTCGTGCGCGGTCAGCTTGCCGCGGTCGTGCTGCCGAGCGGTCGCGGCGTCGTCCGGACCGCGGCGCGCGGCCTCCTTGATCTCCCGCAGTTCCTCGAGCTTGCTGTCGAATCCGACCGCCAGTGCCTCAGACATGTGCACGCCCCTTGTCGACAAGCCGATCGGTCAAGTGCTGGAGAATCACGTCCTGGTGCCGGGTCAGGAAGAAATGCCCGCCGGCGAGCGGGACCAGCTCGAAGCCCGCCGAAGTGTGCTCGCTCCACGACCGGACCTCGTCCACCGAGGCGACCGGGTCGGCGGTGCCGGTGAACGCGACCACCGGGGCGGCCAGCGGCGCACCCGGCCGGTACTGGTAGGTCTCCACGGCGCGATAGTCGTTGCGCACCACGGGAAGGATCATCCGCACGACATCGTCGTCGCCGAGCAGGTCCATTTCGGTGCCGCTCAACCGGCGCAGTTCGTCGATCACGCCGTCGTCGGTGCGGGTGTGCACGTTCTCGTTGCGAAGCCGCGTCGGTGCCCGGCGTCCGGAGACGAAAAGCGTGTGCACCTCGGTGCCCGCGGCCTCCAGCCGCCGGGTCACCTCGAAGGCGATCATCGCGCCCATGCTGTGCCCGAACAGCGCGAGCGGCAGGTCGTCGCGGCCGCGCAGCAGCTCGGCGATCCGGTCGGCCAGCGCGTCGACGGTGGTCAGGAACGGTTCGTGCCGCCGGTCCTGGCGGCCCGGATACTGCACCGCCAGCACCTCGATGTCCGGCGTGAGCGCCCGCGAAACCGGGAAGTAGAACGGAGCCGAACCTCCGGCGTGCGGCAAGCACACCAGCCTTGCCTTCGCCTCGGGCGACGTGTGGAAGCGGCGAAACCAGCTGTCCTCGTCGGAATTCGCGCTACCCGTCATGTCGTCCCACCGCCTTTCCGACGTCTGCGCCGGGACGACCCGGCCACGGATCCTTCTTCGCCGACCCACGGTAACCGCGCCCACCGCGCGCAACGACCCCTAACTCCCCCTAGATCCACAATGGACAGTCAGGTCCGCCCCTAGGCCGAAAGGAGCCTTCGCCGAAGAACCGTCAGCGATGGCTGGCATCACGCACGCCGACCTGGTGCAGGTCGGCCACCGCGACCAACTGCACCGCCCGCCGGAACCGCCGACTACAGCGAAGGAGCCCGGTAAACGCCGAACTGCATCTCGCGAGCAAGCCGGAACCCCAGCTTCTCGTACAACCGGATCGCGCCGGTGTTCGTCCCGGCCGCGTGGAGGAACGGCCGCTCGCCGCGTTCCCGGATCCCCGCGGCCACCGCGAGGACCAGCCGGGCCGCCAAGCCCTGCCCTTGGAACGCCGGGTCGGTGCACACCGCGCTGATCTCGGTCCATCCCGGCACGTGCAGCCGCTCGCCCGCCATCGCCACCAGTGCACCGTCACGGCGGATGCCCAGGTAGGCGCCCAGGGCGATCGTCCGGGGCAGGAACGGGCCGGGCTTCGTGCGCGACACCAGGTCGAGCATTTCCGGCACGTCCGCCTCGGTCAGGCGCACCGCTTCCGGGTCGGCGGCAGCGGGCGCGGCCGAACCGTCCATCTGCACACCGGCGATCTCGGACTCCACCGTCCAGCCCGCAGGCGGCGGCGTCCCGACCTTCCCGACCACGACGGTCGACGCGCCCGGTCCGACGAGGTCGGCGATGTCGTGCCACACGTGTTCGTCCGGCTGGTCGGGCACGGCGAGGAACGGAGAGACATCCACCGGATACCGCAGCACCTGCCCCTTCTGCTCCGCGAACGAAGCGTGCGGGCCGCTCAGCGCGGCCCAAGCGGGGTTTTCGAGCGGGGACGTGCTCATTCTCGCCTGCCATTCCAGATCCGGGGTGCCCGTCCAGAATGCGTGCCCCGGGCCGGACGCGGCCACTGCCTCCCACATGGTGAGCAGCCGAGGACCGCAGCTGTCCGCGATCGGCCCTAGCGTCGCCGCCATCACCGACGAAGGGACCCCGATGAGCACCGTCGACCGCAACCAGCCGCTCGGCACCCCGACCTGGATCGACCTCGCCGTACCGGATCTGGACCGCGCGCAGCGCTTCTACGGCGCTGTCCTCGGCTGGACCTTCGACGGCGATCAGTGCCAGCTCCGCGACCTACCCGTCGCTGGCCTGCGCCAAGGAACCGACCCGCGACCAGCCTGGACCGTCTACTTCGCGACCGACGACTGCGACAGCACCGCCAAAGCTGTCACCGACGCGGGAGGCAAGCTCCTCGACCAACCCCACGACGACGGAGAGCACGCCCGTATCGCCGTCGCGGAAGATCCGACCGGTGCGCGGTTCGGGCTCTGGCAAGGCCGAGAGCTCCCCGGTGCCCGGCTCGTCAACGAACCCAGCACTCTGCTGCGCAACGACCTCGTCACGCCAGCCCCCAAACCAGCACGTGACTTCTACTGCGAGGTCTTCGCCTTCACCCTCGACGGCAACGACGACCTGCCCGGCGTCGACTTCACCTTCCTCCGCCGCCCGGACGGCCACGAAATCGGCGGCGTCTTCGGCGATCCGTCCGCCGCGGCACCGGCATGGGGCACCCTGTTCCTCGCCACCGACGCCGACGCGGCAGGCGCACGGGCGGTCGAGCACGGCGGCGAGGTCGTCGAGGCACAGGACAGCCCCTACGGACGCATGGTGACCATCAAGGATCCGTTCGGCACGGAGTTCGTTCTTGGCTCGTGAACCCCGACTCCCCGGAACCGGTGCTAGAACAGAACAGGTGGACCTCGAAACCCTCCCCGGCGCGGCCCTGCTCCCCGCGACCCCCGACGACGCCGCCGAGCTGATGGTGCTCCAGCGGTGTTGCTGGGTGCAGGAAGCCCTGCTCAACAACACCCTGGAGCATCCCGCGCTGAGGGAGGACCTCGCCGAGGTGCGCGAGGCGATCAAGACCTGGCGCAGCTGGATCGTCCGGCAGGGACACCGGCTCGTCGGGGCGGTCCGGGCCCGCACCGTCGAGGACGGCGGCTGGGAAATCGGCCGCTTGATGGTCGCGCCGGATCTCGCCGGGCGCGGCCTCGGGCGGTTGCTCCTCGAACACGCCGAGCGGCACGCTCCGCCGGAGACGAAGCAGTTCGTCCTCTTCACCGGCGCGTCCAGCGAGCGCAACATCGCCCTCTACGAACGCGCTGGGTACCGCCGCACGCCGATGCCGTTCGAAGCCACCGGGGTCTACCAGCTCGCCGTCTACCTGGTGAAACCGGCCTGACGGCGGCTCACAGCTCGTCGAAGACCAGCACGGTGTGCGTCGAGAGCACGTCCGGCATGTTCTGCAACCGTTCGAACACCAAGTCCCGCAGGCTGTCCGCGTCGCGGGTCCGCACGAACAGGATCAGGTCGTTGTCCCCGGACACCAGGCCGCCGTGTTCGATTTCCGGGATGTGCTTGAGCTCCGCGCTCACCGTGCGCCACGAGTTCTGCGTGACCTTCAAGTACACGTACGCCGCCAAACCCTGCCCCATCCGGCGCGGATCGATGACCGCCGCGTACCCCGTGATCACGCCCTCGCGGTGCAGCCGCTCCACTCGCGTGTAGCAACCGGCCCGCGAAATGTGCGCGCGTTCGGCGAGCGCGCGCATCGAAGCGCGGCCGTCTTTCTTCAGCTCAGCGATGAGTTTCAGGTCGACCTCGTCCAGCGCCGCTGCCATTTGTCCACCCGGCTGGGACATCCGCGCCACCTCGCAAGCCAATCGTCCAATCAATACCCGTCAGCCAGGCCATCATTCCACAGTTCTCCGTCAAGTCTGGATCCCTGATCGCCTGACAGCGAGTATCAGGGCCTACTCGTCTTTGTCGATGGGAGCTGTCGGTGACCACTACGGAACGCACTGCCGCGTCCTGTTTCCTGCCCAGCGACGAGCCGCTCGGCCTCGTGACCGCCGACGGCACGCCCGCGCCCGACCCGGCGCTCGCGATGCCCGCGGACGACGTCCTCCTCCGCCTCTACCGCGGCATGGTTTCCGGACGCCGCTTCGACACCCAGGCCACCGCGCTCACCAAACAGGGCCGGCTCGCGGTGTACCCGTCGGCGCGCGGACAGGAGGCCGCCGAGATCGGCTCGATCCTCGCGCTTCGCCCGCAGGACTGGCTTTTCCCCACCTACCGCGACTCGATGGCCGTCGTCGCGCGCGGCGTCGACCCGGTCGAGGTGCTCACGCTGCTGCGCGGCGACTGGCACTGCGGCTACGACCCGTACCGCGCCAACGTCGCCCCGCAGTGCACGCCTCTCGCCACCAACACGCTGCACGCGGTCGGCTTCGCACACGCGGCGCGCGTGAAGGGCGAGGACACGGTCTCGCTCGTTCTCGTCGGCGACGGTGCCACCAGTGAAGGCGACACGCACGAAGCGCTGAACTTCGCCGCTGTCTGGAAGGCACCGGTGGTCTTCCTCGTACAGAACAACGGCTACGCCATCAGCGTCCCGCTCGAGAAGCAGACCGCCGCTCCTTCGCTCGCGTACAAGGGCGTCGGCTACGGCATGCCCTCCGTGCTCGTTGACGGCAACGACGCTGCCGCCGTACACGCTGTCGTCGAGCAGGCTGTCGCACGCGCCGCGGCTGGCGAAGGACCGACGCTCATCGAAGCTGTCACCTATCGAATGGAGTCGCACACCAACGCCGACGACGCGACGCGCTACCGCGAGAAGGCCGAAGTGGAGCAGTGGCTCACGCGCGACCCGATCAGCCGCCTCAAGCAGTACCTCACCGACCGTGGTCTCCTCGACGACAAGGTGCAGCAGGAGATCGACGCGCGCGCCGAAGAGGAAGCAGCGGCGCTGCGCGAGCGGATGAACGTCGACACCGAGCTAGACCCGGCGGACCTCTTCCGGCACGTCTACGCCGAACCGACCGCCGCGTTGCGCCAGCAGGCCGCCGAACTGGCGCACGAGAACACCGAGGACCAGGCATGACCGCGACTCTCGACACGACGCTGTCCCTCGCCGGGGCACTCAACCGCGCGCTCGCCGACGCACTGGCCGAGGACGAACGCGTGCTCGTCTTCGGAGAGGACGTCGGCACGCTCGGCGGCGTCTTCCGCGTCACCGACGGACTCGCCGCGCGCTTCGGCGACGCTCGCGTCTTCGACTCGCCGCTCGCCGAATCGGGCATCGTCGGCACCGCGATCGGGATGGCGATGAACGGCCTGCGCCCGGTGATCGAGATGCAGTTCGACGCGTTCGCCTACCCCGCGTTCGAGCAGATCACCAGCCACCTCGCCAAACTCCGCAACCGCACCAAGGGCCAGGTCGAACTGCCCGTGGTGATCCGCGTGCCCTACGGCGGCGGCATCGGCGGCGTCGAGCACCACTGCGACTCGTCCGAGGTCTACTACACGCACACGGCCGGCCTGCGCGTCGTCACCCCGGCCACGCCGGACGACGCCTACACCCTGCTCCGCGAGGCGATCGACAGCCCGGACCCGGTCATTTTCCTGGAACCCAAGCGCCGGTATTGGGAAAAGGGAACCGTTGACCCGCAACGCCGTTCGCCCGGTCTCGACAAAGCGGTGATTCGCCGCGAAGGCAGCGACGTCACCCTCATTTCCTACGGCGGAGCACTCGGCACCACGCTCGAAGCTGCCGAAGCGGCCGCCGAAGAAGGCTACGACGCCGAGGTAATCGATCTTCGCAGCCTCGCGCCATTCGATCCGGAAACAGTCGCCGCGTCCGTGCGGCGCACCGGTCGCGCCGTCGTGGTGCACGAGGCGAGCCGATTCTGCGGTTACGGGGCCGAAGTCGCAGCGCAGCTTTCCGAGCACTGTTTCCATTACCTGGAAGCGCCGGTCCTGCGCGTCGCCGGATTCGACATTCCTTATCCCGCACCGAATCTGGAACAGCACCACCTGCCGGGCGTCGACCGGATCCTGGACGCGATCGAACGCCTCCAGTGGGACGACGCGGCACCGCTCGACGGGGAGAAGTGATGGCCGTCTTCAAACTGCCGGACCTCGGCGAAGGCCTGACCGAGGCGGAGATCGTCACGTGGCACGTCGCGGTCGGCGACACCGTCACCGTGGACCAGACCGTCGTGGAGGTCGAGACCGCG
Source organism: Amycolatopsis sp. Poz14 (assembly GCF_006704225.1). Taxonomy (NCBI): domain Bacteria; kingdom Bacillati; phylum Actinomycetota; class Actinomycetes; order Pseudonocardiales; family Pseudonocardiaceae; genus Amycolatopsis; species Amycolatopsis sp. Poz14. Next base: position 2,798,994 of record NZ_JACLHD010000001.1, on the reverse strand, counting down.
AAGGCGAGCGTCGAGGTGCCGGTGCCGTTCGCGGGCCGAGTCGCGACGCTGCACGGAGCAGCGGGCGAAGTACTGACCGTCGGCAGCCCGTTGATCACAGTGGACAGTGCCGCGGACTTCACCGAACCCGGCGTCGTGACGCCGGAGGGCAGCGGGAACGTCCTGATCGGATACGGCACCAGCCAAACCCGCACTCGGCGCACGCGGCGGCCGCGCGGCAGCAAGGCCCCAGCGACCGCACCGGTTCCTGCGTCGAAGTCCACTTCGGACCGTATTCGTGTCGTGTCGCCGCTGGTCCGCCGCCTCGCCCGCGAGTCCGGAGTAGACCTTCACGCGCTCACCGGAACCGGCACCGACGGCATCGTGAGCCGCGCCGACGTCGAACGCGCGATCGCCGCCACCGAAACCCCAGCAGTCCCCACCTCGGACGAGCAGCGAATCCCCTTGCGCGGCCTGCGCAAAACCGTCGCCGACAAACTCGCCCGCTCCCGCCGCGAGATCCCCGAGGCGACCGTCTGGGTGGATGTCGACGCGACCGAACTGCTTCAGTTGCGCACCGCGCTCAACAGCGATCCGCACGCCCCGAAGATCAGCCTGCTCGCGCTCATCGGCAGGTTCGCCGTCGCGGGACTGCGCCGGTTCCCCGAACTGAACGCGCATCTGGAAGGCGACGAGATCGTCATCCCGTCCGCCGTGCACCTCGGATTCGCCGCGCAGACCGACCGCGGTCTGGTCGTCCCGGTGGTCCAGAACGCGCACCAGCACACCCTGGAAGACCTCTCCGCCGCGCTCGCCGACCGCACCGAACAGGCCCGCGCCGGACGCCTCGCCCCGGCCGACCTCACCGGCGGCACGTTCACCGTGAACAACTACGGCGTGTTCGGAGTGGACGGTTCGGCCGCCATCATCAACTACCCGGAGGTGGCGATCCTCGGCGTCGGCCGCATCATCGACCGGCCGTGGATTGTGGACGGTCAGGTCACCGCGCGGAAGATCACCGAGCTGACGCTGGCGTTCGACCACCGCGTCTGCGACGGCGGCACCGCGGGCGGCTTCCTCCGGTTCGTCGCCGACTGCATCGAAAACCCCGTGCGACTGCTGCGCACTCTCTGAGGACGGTCAGGCTGGCAACTCTGCCAGCCTTTCCGTTTTCGCCCACACGTTCCGCTTCAAGACGATCCGGAACACCGCCCGCCACGTCGCCAGCACGCCAAGCAACAGGAACGCCGGATAGCACAATCCGGCCAGCAACGCGCGGTGCAGGGGTTCGTCGCGCAACCGGACAAAGTAGACGATCGCCCACATGATCCCGGGCAGCAGCAAGGCGGCCAGCCACCACACCACCGCCTGCGCCAGGTTCCCGGTCTCCGCGACTAACCCGCCGAACGTGTTCCCGGTCAACAACGCCGTCGGCACGATCACCAGCAGCGCCGCGGCGATCAACGACAGCGGAACAGTCAGCCACGGCACGACCAGGTAGACCAGGAAGTCGAACAATCCGGTCCCGGCAATGAATCGAGAGGTCGCGAGACTGCGCAAATGTCGTGAGCACTGAAGATTCCCTTGCGCCCACCGGGTCCGCTGCCGCAGCAGGCGGCGCGCGTCTTCCAGGCCCTGCTGGGTCACCCAAGCCCGTTGCGTGTACCGGATCCGCACTCCTGCCAGGTGCAGCCGCAGGCCCAGCTCAAGATCCTCGACCAGACAATCACTCCACGGAGACGGCCCGAACTTCCGCAACACGGACAGTCGCGTGAACTGCCCGTTGCCGCCCATCCCGACACTGCCGAGCACGTCCCGCAACGACTGCGAAGCATCCGCGATCGCGCCGAATTCCAAGTCCTGCAACAACGCCAGCAACCGGTGTCTATTGTGGATTCGCACCCGGCACTGCACCGCACCGACGCCACGGCTGCGCAGCATCGCCGCCACCTCAGTGAGCAGCCCCGTGCTGCCGCGCCCGTCACCGTCGATGATGCCCACGACAGTCTGGGAAACCGTGCCCTCCCGCTCGGCAATGGCGTCGATGTAGCGATAACCCGCGTTGAGCGCTTCGCCCTTTCCGCGTCGCGCCTGCGGCAAGTCACGCCGCAGCACATGCAACCGATCATCAGCGATACCCGCGACGATCTCTGGCGTGGCGTCATCGGATCCGTCATCGATGACCAGCACTCGCACCGGAGTTTCGGGCGTTCCCAGCCGTAATGCGTGTCGCACCGTGTTGGCTATAACGCGTTCTTCGTTCAACGCCGGAATAACGATCCAGAACAGCAACGGGCGCGACGCGCGTTCAGTCGCGGGCCGCGGTGCCCGCCAGGCGAAGGCCGCCAGTACCAGGTTGTGGACCGGCCACCAGCAGAGCAGCAGCACGAACCACCACGGCTGCGTCATGCCGCGTGCCGGCCCCGGGAACCGCTGGCACGCAGCCGGACCGAACGGACCGTGAACGCCATCGCGACGAATCCGGCCGCTGACAGGACAAACCACAGCACCCCGTGGAACGGTGCGACACCGATCGCGGCGGCGGACACGACGGCAGGAGCGACCCGGGTGACAGACATTTCTTTTCCTTCCAGAACAAACTCAGGCAGCGACGGCGGCCGGGGACACGAAGCGATAGCCGAGCCCCTCGATCCCTTCGACCACTTTCCGGAGGTCGCCGATGCCGAGAAACGAGTGATAGTAGAAACTGACGACGCTGTCGGTCACCACGCGATGGGTTTTCGCGTCAGCCAGGATGTCGTCGGCGGTGCGGGCGGCGTGCTGGTTGAACTTGGCCGGAGCCACGTTCCCGACGTTCTCCGGCACCACGACAGTCCCGTAGACGTCGCGGACCGGATACGGGAAGAACTGGCCGTATACCTCGCGATAGGAAACGTCGGTCCGTCCACAGTGGCCGCCGTCGCACTGACCGGCGTAGTAGCTGCCCCGGTCGTACCGCATCGGGAAGACCCGGCCCGCCTCCTGATAGTCCACAGCGGACCCGCCGTAATGCGGGAACTCGAACGCATCCGGCCGAGGCAGCCCGACCCGGTCGAACTCGGCGAGACCAGTCGCGACGCGGCCGCGGAACCACTCCGGCGAATCCTCCAGCACCGGTCCGCTGAGCCGCACGTTGTCCTGGTGGTCGACGGTCGCGCGATAGAACTCGTAGTCCGCGGCGCTGGTTCCCGAATACGGATTGTCGGTCTCGTTGTACTGGTGACTGTAGCCGTGCATCACCAATGTTCCGCCCCGCGCGACCGCATCGCGCAGTGCCGCAACAAGTTCCGGACTGTCCACCAGTCGCGCGAACGTCGGCTTACCGCCGTTCGCCGCACCATGCGGGTCCGCGTAATACGGATACACCGCTAGCGAGAACGGCACGCCGTGCCCGCTGAGGTAGTCGGTGATCGCCCGGACTTCAGCAGGCGGCGTGCGCGGGCCGATGTCCTCGATCCGCACGAGCGCACGTCGGCGTGCCGGGGCGTCCGGCGCGAGCACGCCAAGGAGAATGTCCGCAGCCGCCAGATAACGATCACCTGCACCGACGTACGAATACGGCACTTCGGCGAGATAGGTGAACGATCCACTGTGGACCGCCCACGGCGACGACACTCCCTCGGCAGACTTCGCTTGCGCCAGCACCTTCGCCTTCGGCGACGTCACCCGCACGCCCACGACATCGACGCCGGCATTGGGATCTCGCCGCAGGTCAGTGTCCCGATAGGACACCGTCGTGACTTTGTCCTCCCGGAACGGAGCCCACGTCCAACCCCACTTTCCGGCGAGCGCCGGCGTGTGGTCGAACAGCTGCCAGATGTTGCTGCCCATCCACACCACCGGCAGCCGGGTCCGGCTCAGGTCGTCCAGCAACGCGGGCGGGAGCTGCGCGTCGTAGACCGTGCCGACGTAGACGACCGCCTGGTACTCGTTCAGCTGGCCGCTCCGGTAGTCCGCGGCGGGCAGCATTCGCCAAGCAGTAGAACGGGAAACGAGGTTCGCCGTCTGGATCGCGTTGGCCTGCGCCTCCTCGGCGACCTGGGTCGCGGGCGGACTCGGCCGCAACCGCCGCCCGTCGTCGAAGAGCACCAACGTGCGCCGGTCGTCCCGCCCGCCCGGGCCGGCCAGACCGATTTTCGGCTGCCGCAGCACCGGTTCGATCGGAGACGCCGCTTCCGAACCGGAGCCGTCGTCCGAGACCACCACGACGATTCCGCCCACCAGGCTGACCACCGCAACGACAATCATCCCGAGCCGCAACCACGCCGGGAATCGTTGCTTCACTGCATGACCTCAACCCGCTCCGGGACGAACGGCTCCGGCGCATCATCGGTCAGGCCGAGCAGCCAGGCCACCGCCTGTTCGGTGCGTTCCGCAGCTCGGCCGTCGCCGAACGGGTTGGCGCGCGTGCTCATCGCCGCCCGCTGCGCCGGATCGGTCAGCAGCTTCGACGCGGTGTCCACAATGAGGTCGGCGTCCGTTCCGACGAGCATCGCACACCCGGCGTTGACGGCTTCCATCCGTTCCGTCGTGTCCCGCAGCACCAGCACCGGAACCTTGAACGTCGGGGCTTCTTCTTGAATGCCACCGGAATCCGACAGCACAAGCGAACTCGCCGCGATCGCCGTCGCGGTCTGCTCATACGGCAACGCCGGGGTGAGCACCACGCGCGGATGGCCAGCCAGCGCTTTGCGCACCGCCTCTTGCACAGCCGGGTTCGGATGCATCGGCAGCAGCACGCGAACGTCCGGATGCCGCGCCAGCAGCGTGTCCACAGCGGACAGAATGCGCGTCAACGGCTCGCCCCAGGACTCCCGGCGATGCGCGGTCACCAGAACCAACCGGCACTCGCCCCGCGTCGCCGACTCGACCACGTCGCCGACCGCACTGTCGGCAAAGGACACTCCCCGGTCCGTCACCCGGGAAATCGCGTCCACCACAGTGTTTCCGGTAACCAAGAGGACACTGTCGTCGATGCTCTCGGCACGCAGGTTCTGCGCGGCCGCCGGAGTCGGGGCCAGGTGCAGGCTCGCGGTCTGCGTGACCAGCCGCCGGTTCAGCTCCTCCGGGAACGGCGACTGCAGATCGAACGAGCGCAGCCCGGCTTCCAGGTGCACCACGGGAATCTTGCGCCAGAACGCGACCATCGCACCGGCCACAGTGGACGTCGTGTCGCCCTGCACGAGCACCGCCGCGGGCGGACGCTGCGCGGCGAGCGCGTCGAGGCCGGTGACCAGCTGCGAGAACAGCTCGGGCTGACCGCCGTCGACCCGGTTCAGGGTGAGCCGCAGGTCCGGGGTCAGCGAGAACGCGGCGAGCACCTGGTCGACCAGCTCCGGATGCTGCCCGGTCGCGACGAGCACCGGGTCCAGCCGTCCGGACCGGCGCATCTCCTGCACGACCGGCGCCATTTTGATCGCCTCCGGCCGGGTGCCGGCAATCAGCCAGACCACCGGTGCGTCACCCCGGGTCATCACGGAACCCCATTTCAGCGAGAGCGGACGCGATCCGGGAAACCGTCCCTGGATCGCGCCGACCACGCTAACTACGGCATCCGGAATCGACCTCACCCTCGCGGGTAAATCTCACCGTCAGTAGTCGCCGTCACAAGCGGTCAAGAAGACACCAAACCATTGCCGACCTTGTAGTTAAGCAGCTGCTTACTTGGCCACCCCTGGTTGCACCAGGCCACCCAAGCACACTCAGTAATCACGCTGGATCGGTTAAGTCACCAATCCCGGAAAAGGGCACCCGAAACCCCGGGCGCCCTTTTTCCCTTCGCCGGGCAAACCGGCGGTATGCCGCCCCGCGATCCTGCTCACATAGTGGTCCAGACCACCAGGTCAATGCTTCCCCGGAACGTATTCGCCGGGCACCATCCGCGTCGTGACCGCGAACCGGTTCCACGCGTTGATCACGGTGATCGTCGCGATCAGCTGAGCCAGTTCGGCGTCCTCGAAATGCTCGGCGGCACGGGCGAAGACGTCGTCGGGCACGAAGCCGTCGGTGAGCACGGTGACCGCTTCGGTCAGCTCCAGCGCGGCGACCTCCTTCGCCGTGTAGAAGTGCTTCGACTCCTCCCACGCGGAGAGCTGGATGACGCGCTCGCTCGTTTCGCCCGCGGCCAACGCGTCCTTCGAGTGCATGTCGATGCAGAAGGCGCAGTGGTTGATCTGCGACGCCCGGATCAGCACCAGCTGCCGCAGCGCCGGGTCGAGGCCGTGCCGGGTCGCGGCGTCGAGGCGGATCATCGTCTTGTAGGCCTCGGGCGCCAGTTCCGCCATCTTGAGGCGGGGCGGTTGCACCGGAAGTCGTTCTGTCGTTGTCATAACTTCGACCCTACGAGCGATTGGCACTCTGTTATGGTCCATTTCCGTGCGCGCGGAGTGGGCCAGTTCGCTGAGTGAAGACCTCCACCTCGACTTGCGCGGGCCTCGCCTGCGCGACGGCCTGATGGAGGCCCTGCGCGACGCCATCCGCACCGGACGGCTCACCCCGGGCGCGAAACTGCCGTCCAGCCGCACGCTCGGCGCGGATCTCGGAATCGCCCGGAACACCGTGGCGCAAGCGTATGCGGAACTCGTCGCCGAGGGCTGGCTCACCGCGCGGCAAGGGGCCGCAACCCGGGTTGCCCCGCGCGCCGAGATCGCGCCCGCACCGGCCGTGCCGAAGCCTGTTTCGCGACACCGGATCGTGCACGACCTACGCCCCGGCCAGCCCGATCTGTCCGCGTTCCCCCGCGCGGACTGGCTTAAAGCCGCGCGACGCGCCCTGACCGACGCACCAGACGACGCGTTCGGCTACGGCGGTCCGTACGGCCGTCCAGAGCTACGTGAGGCCGTAGCCGCGTACCTCGCCCGTACGCGCGGCGTACGCGCACACCCGGACCAGATCATGCTCTGCACCGGTACGTCGCACAGTCTCATCGTGCTCGCCGAAGTACTGAAGCAACGTGAAACGCGAGCAGTCGCCGTCGAGTCGTACGGCCTGCAGGTACATCGCGCGCATCTCGCGAAGGTCGGCCTCGACACTCCGCAGCTGCCGGTGGACGCCGACGGCGCGAAGGTCGAACGCCTCGACGACCTGCCCGCCGTCGGCGCGGTATTGCTGACGCCGTCGCACCAGTTCCCCACCGGCGTCGCGCTGCATCCGGACCGCCGCGCCGCGGTGGTGGACTGGGCGCGCCGGACCGGCGGCCTGGTGCTGGAGGACGACTACGACGGCGAGTTCCGCTACGACCGCAGCCCGGTCGGCGCGATGCAGGGACTAGACCCGGAGCACGTGATTTACCTTGGCACCACAAGCAAAGCGCTCGCCCCGGGCCTCCGGCTGGGCTGGATGGTGCTGCCGCCGCGGATCGCCAGGGCCGCCGCCGAGGTCAAGGGCGACCGCGACCCGTTCTCCGGCGTGCTCGACCAGCTCGTCATGGCCGAATTCATCACTTCGGGCAGCTACGACCGGCACATCCGCGCGATGCGGCTGCACTACCGCCGCCGGCGCGACCAGCTCGTCGCGGCACTGGCCGAGCACGCGCCGAACACGCGGGTGACCGGGCTTTCCGCCGGTTTGCAGGTGCTGGTGGACGTCCCGTCCGGCGAGGAAGACGCGGTGGTGCAAGGGTCCGCGTGGCAGGGGCTGGCCATGCACGGGCTCGGCGCGTTCCGCCATCCCGACGCGCCCGCGGACCGCGACGCGCTGGTGATCGGCTACAGCACCCCGTCGGCCAGCGCGTGGTCGGGCGCGCTGGCGGCGCTGTGCCGGGTGCTGCCCTAGGTCACTCGACGCCGAGCCTGACCTCGGTCGATTTCACCAGCGCGGCGACCGGGATCTCCTTTCGCAACTGGACAGAACGCTTTCACAGCAAAGGGAAACCCGCCGCTTCGCCGACGTCGGTTGCGAGGTTTCGAGGCGGTTCGCGCCGGGCACCGATTCGCGAGTTTGGCGCCCGGCAGAGCGGGTAGCCGAAGCGCGAGGCACGAAAGGGAGGACCCATCGTGAACGACAAAGCCGAGAACAAGGCCGAAGAGCTCAAGGGCCGCGCCAAGGAAGCCGTAGGCAACGCCACGGACAACGAGCAGTGGCAGGCCGAAGGCAAGGCGGAGCAGGGCAAGGGCAACCTCAAGCAGGCCGCCGAGAAGGTCAAGGACGCGTTCAAGAGCACGAAGGACTGACGCGTCGGCGAAGCCCGGGGCATCCGTGCCCCGGGCTTCTTCGTGCCCCCAAACTTGCGTAACGCGCAAACTTTGCGCGTCACGCAAGTAGCGCGCTATGGTGGTCTCATGACCGAGCGACCGAACCTGCGAGACCGCCGCCGCCAAGAGACCCGGGTCGACATCTCCTGGGCGGCAGTCCGGCTCACAGTCGAGCGCGGTCTGTCGAACGTGACAATCGAGGACATCGCCCGCGAAGCGGGAGTTTCGCCGCGCACCGTCAACAACTACTTCTCCAGCAAGGCCGAAGCGATCGTCGCCCGGCACCAGGACCGGGCTCGCGGGATCGCTGATCACCTCCGCGCGCGCCCGGCGTCGGAACCGCTGTGGACCGCGCTGCGGGAGGCGTCGCTCATGCAGCTCGACGCCGACCGCGGCACCTCCCCCGGCGGCGGCAACGATCCGCAGTGGACGGCCGGCGTCCAGGTCATGATCGCCGAACCCGCGCTGGCGGGCGAATTCCTCAAAGCCAATGTCGCGGCCGAAGAAGCACTGGCCGAGGCGATCGCGGAACGCCTCGGCGCGGACGTCCACGATCTCCGCGTCCAGCTCATCGCCACCACCGCGGGCGGCGTGCTGCGGGCAGTCATCCAGGAGTGGCTGCGCACCGCCCCGTCCGCGGACCTGACCGCCATCGTGCACCGGGCGTTCGACACGCTCGCCGAGGTGCTTCCCTGATCCCGCAAGGAGATCCCCATGTCCGACATCGTCATCGCGGGCGCCGGGCCGAACGGCCTGATGCTCGCCGCCGAACTCTGCCTCGCCGGGGTCCGCCCCATTGTCCTCGAACGGCTCGCCGAACCTGAGGGGCTGCGCCGCGCCAACGGTCTCGTCGGCCAGGTGGTGCCGCTGCTGCACCGGCGCGGGCTGTTCGAGAAGCTCGCCGCGGTCCCCGAACCCACGCCGGTCCCGAGGTTCGTCTTCGGCGCGTTCCCGGTCGAATTCGCCGATCTGCCCAGAAATCCGATGTACATCCTGCCGAAGCCGCAGCACGAACTGGAGGAGATGCTGATCGAGCACATCCGCGCGCTCGGCGCCGATCTCCGCCGCGGCCACGAAATCACCGGCTTCACCCAAAACGAGAACTCGGTGACCGTGCAGGTGCAGGGACCGGATGGGCCCTACGAACTCGGTGCCGAGTACCTGGTCGGCGCGGACGGCGGACGCAGCACGGTGCGCAAGCTCGCCGGAATCGACTTTCCCGGGGTCAGCTGGGACGAAACCGTCTCCCGCAGCGCGAACGTGCGGATCCCGCAGTCCTTCGTCGATCCGGTGACCGGCGGGCTGAAGCTGGAAACGGGCGTCATCCCGCCGTTCCAGCACCACCGGACGGAAACCGGGTTGTTCGTGTTCGCGCCGTTCGATCCGGCGAACCCGGCGCTGTCAGTCACCGAACACAGCGGCGCCGCCGATTTCGCCGAGGACGATCCGCTGACCATGGAAGAACTGCGCGCGAGCGTGCAGCGGGTGCTTGGGGTCGATTTGCCGCTCGAACCGCCGTCCGGTCCCGGTCCGTTCCTGCTGCGCAGGCTGTCCGGCGGCAACACCCGGATCGCCGAGACCTACCGGCGGGGCCGGGTGCTGCTGGTCGGCGACGCGGCCCACGTGCATTCCGCACTCGGCGGCCCGGGGCTCAACCTCGGTCTGCAGGACGCGGCGAACCTCGCGTGGAAGCTCGCCGCGGAGGTCCGGGGCTGGGCTCCGCCGGGGCTGCTCGACAGCTACGAAGCCGAACGCCGCCCGGTGAGCGAGCGCGTCGTGATGCACACCCAGGCGCAGAGCGCGCTCGTCGCGCCCGGGCCGGAAGTCACCGCGCTGCGCGAATTCTTCGTCGAACTGCTCGGCTCTCCGGATACGCGGCAGCACATCGCCGACCTGATGTCCGGCGCGGACATCCACTACGGCACCGACCCGGACAGCGGCCGGTGGGCTCCCGACTTGCCGCTCGCCGACCCAGGCCCACTGACCGCCGCGTACCAAGCCGCGCGCCCGGTACTGCTGGACCTGACGGCCGGCGCAGTGCTCGCCGACGTCGCCGCGCCATGGGAAGACCGCGTCACCACCGTGTCCACCACGGCGACCGGCGACGCACCCACCGCGCTGCTCATCCGTCCGGACGGTTACGTCGCCTGGTCCTCCACGGACGCCGAGCCGGACGTCGAAGCGCTGCGAACCGCGCTCACGCAGTGGTTCGGCGCACCGGTCAGGTCAGCCGTGTCGTCGCCACGTTGACGAGTGCCCCGGCCGGGAGCGTGCCGTCCGGGGTCACCAGCGGCCGGGACGCCACCTTGAACGCGGTCCGCAGCCCCAGCAACTGCGTCTCGTCCAGGGCTTCGACCTGGTAGTAGGTGTCGTGGCAGGTCTGCCAGACCGAATCCGGCGTGCCGGAGAGGTCCACCCGCAGCTGGTGCCATTCGACCGGCGCGAAACCGGCCGGGCCGAGCAGCGCGTCGAGGCCTTCGCGGGTGCGGCTGCGCGGGTCGCCGGAGGTCGGCACCTGCCGGTCTTCGGCCACCACGGCGAAGAGCGGCCGGGCGACCTTCAGGAACACCTCGAGGGCGTCGGTCCCGCCGCCGCCCACGCCGATCACGAAGGCACCGCCGGGCCGCAGCACGCGGGCGGTCTCGGCGATCACCTTCTCGACATCGGACATGAGCATCAGCGCCATGTGCGACACGACCGCGTCGTAGCTGTCGTCCTCGAACGGCAGTTCCTGCGCGCGGCCGGGTCGCAGGTCCGCGTCGGCGAGCCCGGCCCGGGCGCGCGCGACCTCCAGCTGCTTGGCGGAAAGGTCGATGCCGGCGAGCTTTCCGGTACCGCGACCGGCGAGCACCGCCAGCAGTGCGCCGTCCCCGCAGCCGAGGTCGAGCACGCTGTCCGGCGTGCCGACGTGGTCGGCGAACGCCTCGTACACCGAGCGTCCGTCGACCCGGCCCCGCTCGGCCAGTTCGGACGCGGCTGCCGGGTTCCGGTCGTGAAAATCGCGGAGGAACTCTTCGGCAGGCGTCATCATGTCCGAGACGGTAGCGCGAACGGTCACTTCAGCAGTTCCGTTTTCGCCAGGTTGACGCACAGCCCCGCCGGAAGGAGGCCGTCCGCGGTGCGCAGGTGCTCGGTCTCGGCGAAGAAGGACGAGCGGAGCCGGGCCAGCTGAGCGGCATCGAGGGTGTCGGTCGAGTAATACGATTCGCAGCACAACGTCCACACCTCCTCCGGCGCGGCGGTCAGGTCGATCTCGTACGGCTCCCAGGAAACCGGCGCGAACCCGGCCGGAGCGAGCACCTCGTCGATCCCCTCGCGGTTCGATGTGCGCCGCTCGGCGGTGTAGGTAGCACGCCGTTCCTCCGGCACCTCGCGGAACAACGGCCGGGCCAATTCGAGAAACACCGGCGTCGCGCCCGTCGACTCAGGACCGCCGACGACCAACGCGAAGGTTCCGCGCGAAACCAGCACCCGCGCGAGCTCGGCGGCGACCGCCTCGGGGTCGTCCATGAGCATGAAGGCCATGTGCGACACAGCCGCGTCGTAACTGTCATCCTCGAACGGCAGCTCCTGCGCGCGACCGTGATGCAGCCTCGCGTCGGCCAGCTCGGGCCGTTGCCGGGCAAGGTCCAGCTGCCCCGAGGACAGGTCGACACCAGCGAGCTTTTCCGCGCCACGGCGGGCGAAAACGGCCAGCAGCGCACCGTCGCCGCAGCCGAGATCGAGCACCCGGCGCGCGGGCGCGACCCGGTCGGCCAGCACCTCGTAACTCGTCCGGCCGTCCCCGGTCACCCGGCCGGACTCGATCAGCACGGACATCGCGTCCGGTTTGCGATCGTGGTACTCGCGCAGGTAATTCTCCGCGGCAGAGGTCATGCACCGACGGTAGCGAATTCCTGGTACCCCTGTGGCATGGACGAAGAAGCTCTGCTCGGCATCGACGTCGGCACGACCGCGGTGAAAGTCGCGGCGTTCGCGGCGGACGGCCGGGAACTCGCGGCGCATTCGGTGCCCTACCCGATCGCGCGGCCGCGTCCCGGCTGGGCCGAACAGGACCCGGAAGACTGGTGGCACGCAACGGAAACCGCGCTCCGCACGGTCCTTTCCGGACTCCCCGCCGGTGCGGTGCGCGCGGCCGGGATCGTCAGCCAAGTCAACACCCACCTCCTCGTCGACCGAGACCTGCGGCCGCTCACCCCGGCGGTGATCTGGCAGGACCAGCGCTGCGCGGAGGTCGCCGCGGAACTCGACGCACGCTTCACCGACGACGACAAAAAACGCATCTGGGGCGGGCCGATCGTGCTCGATGCGTCGTTCGCGGGGGCCCGCGCCGTGTGGTTCGCGCGCGAGCAACCGGAGCTGTGGTCCCGTGCGCGATGGATGCTGAGCCCCAAGGACTTCATCGGCGCGCGGCTCACCGGACGCGTCGCGACCGACCTGCTGTCCGGCGTGCGCATCGCGGGCGCGTCGGGTTATCTGCCCGAAGCGGTCGCCCTCGTGGACGGACTCGGCGACCGGCTGCCGGAACTGCTCGCTCCCGAGGAACCTCTCGGTCACGCTGCCGTACTGGGCGACGCCCCGGTTGTCGTCGGAACCATGGACGCGTTCGGCGCCGTTTTCGGTACCCGCACAACAGAACCCGGCCGCGCCATGGTCACCTGCGGGACGTCGCTGGTCGTCGCGGCCGCCTCGCACCGGCACGAATCGGTCCGCGGCCTGGTCACCTTCCCGCCCCGCGGCGATCTCGTCGTGCACGCCGGACCAACGCAAGCAGCGGGCGACGCGGTGCGCTGGTGGAGCCGAGCGTCCGGACTGTCCGTACCGGACGTGTTCGCTTCCGCCGCGGACGGCAGGCCCGGAGTGGTTTTCCTGCCGCACCTGCAAGGCGAACGCGCCCCGCTGTGGGATCCGGGTCTGCGCGGCAGCTTCCTCGGGCTGACGTCGTCCACCACCACCGCGGACCTGTCGCGAGCCGTCCTCGCCGGAGTCGCGTTCTCCGCACGGCACGTGCTGGAAACCGTCGAAGAAGCCTGCGGCGAAACCCTTCCGTCCGTCACCTTCTCCGGCGGCGGCGCACGCAGCGACCTCTGGACCCAGCTCCACGCCGACGCGCTGTCCCGCCCCGTCGAACGCCTCCGCGTGCACGACAGCGCAGCGCTCGGTGCCGCCCTGCTCGGCGCAGTCGGCGCGGACCGGTACCCGGACGTCAAAACTGCCGCCGCCGCGACCGTCGCCGTCGAGCGCACCTTCACCCCGGACACGGACCTGACCGGCCTGTACGAGGCGTATCGCGCGGCGCACGAAGGGCTGGCACGAGTGCACGAACGGCTGGCGCGATGGTGATCTAATGGCCAGCATGGAGACCCTCCGCTACGGCAGCGAGCCCAGCCAGTTCGTGGAACTTCACGGCACCCCGGGCGGGCGAGGCACCGCGATCCTGCTCCACGGCGGATGGTGGCGCGCCCGGCACGACCTGCACCAGCTCGACCCGATGGCCGCCGACCTGGTCGCCGCGGGCTGGTACGTGGCGAACGTCGAGTACCGCCGCATCGACGGCGACACCGGCGGCTGGCCGCGAACCCTGGACGACGTGCGCGCCGCGATCGCCGCCGTCGACCGTCCGGCCGAGCTGCCGACGGTCGCGATCGGACACTCCGCGGGCGGACACCTGGCGCTGCTGACCGGCGGACTTTCCGGGGTCGTCGCGCTGGCCCCGATCACCGACGTCCCGCGCGCCCGGGCCGAGGAACTGGGCGAAGGCGCCGCCGGACTGTTCCTGACTGGCGACGACCCCGCGGCGTCGCCGATCCAGCAGCTCCCGCTCGGCTGCCCGCAACTGGTCGTGCAAGGCGACGCCGACGTCCGGGTCCCCGTTGCGCACAGCCGCGACTACGTGGCCGCGGCGAAGGCGGCCGGCGACGACGTGGACTACGTCGAACTTCCCGGCGTCGACCACTTCCGCCTGATCGACCCGGCCGACGAGCCGTGGCAGTCCGCCCGCGAATGGCTCGACCGGCGGTTCAGCTGACGTCCGCCTCGACGAACCGGTGCCCGGCGGTGTTCTCGATGACCACCGCCGCCACCTGCGCCGGATCGATCACCGCCGTTCCGTAGAGGTACGCGCCGTCCCGCGCCGCCCGCTCCGAGACCATCCAGCCGCCCGCGACCTGCCGCTCGCCGTTCTTGCTGAGTACGACGAGCAGGCATTTCTGTCCAGCCGGAATGCCCGTCACCGAACCGTCCACGCGCACCCAGCCGGTTTGCGGCACGATGTTCGCGGTCAGCCGGGTCTTGCCGCTGGCATCCGCACCGGAAACGACCCGCGTGCCAGGAACCGCACTGGTCGGCGGCGGCGTAGTCGGCACCGCCACCGCGGGCCCGGACGAACTCCGCCCCACCATCACCCCGACGCCCAACGCGACCGCAGCCACCACGACCGCGGCGACGATCGCCATCGACCGCCCCCGCCCAGCCCGCGCGCTCGACTCCGCCCGGACCTGGCCGACGGTCCGCTGCAACACCAAGTCCGCCCCCACCGGCGGCCCGTCCAGCAATGCCTCCGGCGGCAGTTCGCCGAGGAAACTCTGCACCTCCCGCAGAGACGCGGCCTCCGCCCGGCAGCGCTCGCAGCCGTCCAGATGCGCCTCGACGTCGCGCTGCTCGCCCGAGGCGAGCTGACCGGTCAGGTACCCCGCCAGGTCGACGTGCTCGTCGGCTGTGTTCATCCGGCCACCCCTTCCGCTCGCCGGAACTCTTCCCGCAACGCCCGCAACCCGTAATACGAGCGGGACTTGACCGTGCCCGGCGGGATCCCGAGCCGCTCGGCCGCCTCCGCGACGCTGCGCCCCTGCAGATACATCTGCTCGAGCACCTCGCGATGCTCCGGAGAAAGCCCGTCGAGCGCGGCGAGCACCACCATCGAGTCGACGACCTGATCGGCATGATCCCGCTCGACCGGCCCGCCCGACGGCGACTCGGCCACCTCCTGCGGCCGCGCCTCCTTTGCCCGGAACCGGTCGATCACCAGGTTCCGCACGACGGTGAGCAACCACCCGCGCACCGACCCGCGCCCGTTGACCAGGCTGTCCGGACTCCGCCACGCGCGGACAAGCGCCTCCTGCACCACGTCCTCCGCCGCCGCGCGGTCGCCGAGCAGCCGGGTGGCGTAGGCGAGCATCGCCCGCCCGTGCTCCTCGAAAAGCGCACGGACCAGCGCCTCGTCCGCAACCGCCCGCCGGTGACGGGCCCTGAACCCGGCCATGCCCCCGATCATCCCCCCGGTCGGGCCCGATTGTCGCGCAGCCGAGGTGTGTTGCTTGTTGCCCGGTGCCGGTGCCTCCTGGTTCCTGATGCGCCGAACGGCTCTGGTGCCGCTTAGCCGATCGGTGCGGGCCCCGGTTTTCCTGGTGCCGCTTCCGCAGCGGGCGGCGGCTCCGCGATCGCCGCGGGCCCGTTTTCCTGGTGACGATTCCGCGCTGGACAGCGGCTCTCCGACCGGTGCAGTCCCCCGCCTCTCCCGGCACCGCGTCCGCGCTCGCGGCGACTCCCCGATCGATACCCGCCCACCAGCGTGGTTCCGCCGACACGATCGGGGAACGCGCCGCCTGCGGGCCCCGGACCTGGGCTAAGTTCGCAACTGATCCAGCCGGAAGGCTTGCTCACCAGGTCGGCGCACGCCGGTGTCGTGCACTGGGATCACCGCCCCGGCCGCCCGACCGCCCTGGAGCCGCCGGGAGCGCTGCGCACACCGCCCTCCCGGCGGCTCCGGGGCACCCTGGGGCTGTTTCGTTCCCGGCCCTCGCGGCTCCGACGGGATGGGTTGCAAGGTCCGGGGTGGGTTGTGCTGCGGTTTGTTCCGGAGCAGTTGGGGGTTGCTCGACCACGGCGACTTGCGCTGCAGTTCGCACGCCACGGCCTTCGCGGGTAGTCCAGCTCCGCCGGCGGCGAGTCGTACCGGCGGCCATCGCATCAGGCCGGGTTTCGGCAGAGCACGACGGCGGTCACCCACCGCCCAGTACCTCTCCCCAGCCGCCGTTCAAGCACCCAGCCCACCGCCCCGCCCCCGCGAGCCCGTCAGTCCACAAAGGACTCAAGCGGCAGCAACACCGAGATCCGTCAGCACGACCGGGCTCGCCGGCGCCCCTCGGCGGCGGGCGATTCTCACCAGGCCCCGGCGGCGCAAGCGGTCCATCGCCTGCGTCTCCCACAGCGGGACCCGCCCGCCGACCGACCACAGGTAGCACTCCCCGGCTAATCCGTTGTGGACCACCACCAGCCCGCGCCGGACGTCGTCCAGTGCGTGTACGTCCTCCTCGACGAGCACCATGACCGGCTCCCTCCGTCCCCTTCATGGTGAAACGTCCGGGACCGCCCGCACATCCGGGAATCCACCTCAGGGGTTCCCTGGAGAAATGGGGTCGCCCCCGCCCCGCGGACCTGGCAGGATCGGGCAGGTGCGGCCGCCGACGATCGCGTGCGACGAGTCCGGCTCCGAGGGCGTGAACCTGATCGGCGCGAACACCGCGGTATTCGCGCACGCCGCCGTCCGGCTGGAGCCCGGGGCTGCCGCGGAATGTGTTGCGCGGCTGCGGGAATTCATCGGTTCGCCCGCGCTCGAGTACAAAGCAAACCATCTCCTGCGCGCCAAGAACCGCGCTGCCCTGGAGTGGCTGCTCACCGAACCCCTCGCCGACGCCGCCAGCGTCCTGCTCGTCGACAAAACCCTGTTCCTCGCGGGCAAAATCGTCGACCTGCTCGTCGACCGGACCCCCTACCCGGAATGCCTGCGCCACCGTCCGGACGGCCGCGCCCGCGCCTTGCACCGAGACGGCCCGCGCATTCACGGCACCCGGCGCTGGACCGAATTCCTGCGCTCGTTCACCGGGCTGCTGCGCACCTCGAACCGCCGCCTCCCCGCGACCACCCCCGCAGAGTTCTTCGCCCAGACGGACGTCCTCGGCGAACTAGTCGCAGCTCGCCCGCAGGTGACTGCACTCCGCGACGAACTCCTCGCCGACCCTGGTCTCGTCTCGCCGATCGACCCGTTGATGCCCGCGCTCGCCGACACGATCGCGTTCTGGCGTCCGGAACTGGTCATCCACGACGAGCAGCCGTCCCTCACTCCGGCCCGGCTCGCCCAGCTGCTCGATCCGGTGCCGCGGTGGCGATTCGTCGACTCGAGGTCCGAACCGCGGGTCCAGCTGGCCGATTTCCTGGCCGGAGTCGCCCGGCGGCTCACCGAGGAATCCCTGCACGGCGGCGGGGACCCGGAACTGGTCAAGCTGCTGCGGCCGTATGTGCTTCCGGCGTCGGTCTGGATCGGGGATCCGGCGGACTAGTCCCGGTGCTGCCGACCGGTCACAAATCCCGCGGGTTGACGACGTGCACCGCGGCTTCCTCCGCCGAGGCCGCGCCTCCGTCGATGCCGATGTCCGAGGCGTACAGCTCGTCTTCGGTGTCCGGGCCGAAGCCCGCGTTGGCGGCCACCAGGCGGCCCGCGCGGAAGTCGCCGACCTCGACGTCCACGAGTTCGCCGTCGGTGTCGTCAGTGTCGCCGAGACCGTCGCCGTCGGTCGCGCGGATGTCCGGGAGTTCGCGGGCCAACCTCCCCGCCCAGCTTTCCCCGGCGGCTTCTTCCGCGGCGGTGGTGCCCCAGTCGCGAGTCGCGAGTGGACGTTCCGGCGGCGAATAACCCTCGTCGTAGGGGTCGCCGTCCTCCAGGGTGTCTTCAGGATCCAGCACGCCGGTGTCGGCGTTGTCTTCGATGTCGTCGTCCACTGCTCCTCCTTCCCGCGTGCCCAGGTTACTGCCGCCCGCTAGCCTGTGCGCTCACGCGGGGTGGAGGAACGATGACTCAGTGGAGCGGTCCCACGCTGATCGCCGTGTTCGCCGGGTTCGGGCTGGCGTTCGTTCTGGTGGTCCCGTACGTCGCGATCAGCTATCGCAAACGCGGCGAGCTCGGCCTGCTGCGCGCGATCGCCGCGCCGGCGTTCCTCGTGTACTGCTTCGCGCTGGTCACCTACACGCTCTTGCCGCTGCCGGACGTGGACGCGGCGTACTGCGCGACGCACGAAGCTCTGCGGCGCCCGGTGTGGAATCCGCTCCAGTTCCTGGAAGACATGCGGCAGTTCAACACCGGGCTACTGGACAATCCCGCGCTGCGCCAGGTGTTGTTCAACGTCGCGTTTTTCGTGCCGTGGGGCGTGTTCGTGCGGCGATTGTTCGGGCGGAGCATCGGTTTCGCCATCGTCACTGGGTTTTTCGTGTCCCTTGCCATCGAGACGACCCAGCTGACCGGCGTGTGGTTCCTGATGGAGTGCCCGTACCGGCTGTTCGACACCGGCGACCTGCTGACCAACACCGTCGGCGCGGGGGTCGGCGCACTTCTCGCGCCCGTGCTGCGGCGCTCTGGACGGCTGCGTCCGGCCGACGAACCGCGCCCGGTCCTCGCCCGGCGACGGCTGCTCGGCATGGTGCTCGACCTGATTTCGGTCACGCTGGTGGGTGTCGTGCTGAGCATGATCGCGCTCGCGGTCCAGTACGTCACGAAGGGCACGCTGCAGAACAACACGCTGATCGACGACGTCCTCGGCCGCTGGGTGCCCACCGCGGTCATGCTGCTGCTCGTGCCGCTGGCGGGCAACGGCGCGACGCCTGGTCAGCGCGCGGTTCTGCTGACGGTGGTCCGCGCGGACGGGCGGCCGCCGTCGATGCTGCAGTCGATCGTCCGGTTCCTGATCGGTTCGGGCGGCTATTTCATCCTGGTCGGCTTGGATTCCGGGTGGACGTCGCTGTGGCTGCTGGCGCATCTGGTGTTCATGGTCTTCACTCGCGGACATCGGGGCCTGACCGGGCTGGTGTGCGGATTGTCGGTCGTCGACACGCGGGCGGTGGACCGGGAGCCGGTTGCCCCGCCAGGGTGATGTCGTTTTTTCGCGAGGTTTCGCGCGCGAGGCGGGGCAGACTGGTCGGCGTGTACGAGGACACCGAACGCTGTATCCGCGCGGTGCAGTCGAAAGACGACCGGTTCGACGGATGGTTCTTCACCGCGGTGCTGACCACGGGGATTTACTGTCGGCCGAGTTGCCCGGTGGTGCCGCCCAAGGTCGAGAACATGCGCTTCTACCCGAGCGCCGCCGCAGCGCAGGCCGCCGGATTCCGCGCCTGCAAACGCTGCCGGCCCGACGCGTCGCCCGGTTCGCCGCTGTGGAACGAACGCGCCGACATGGTGGCGCGCGCGATGCGCCTGATCGGCGACGGGATCGTCGACCGCGAAGGCGTGCAGGGGCTGGCCGCGCGACTCGGGTACAGCGTCCGGCAGGTGGAACGCCAGGTGCAGGCCGAACTGGGCGCGGGTCCGCTCGCCCTCGCCCGGGCCCAGCGTGCCGAGACCGCCCGGTTGCTGATCGAAACCACGACGATGCCGATGAGCGACATCGCGCACGCGGCCGGGTTTTCGAGCATCCGGACGTTCAACGAAACCGTGCGGGCAGTCTTCGCCCTGACGCCGAGCGAACTGCGCTCCCGCGTCCGCGGCGGCAAGCGGACCAAGTCGCAGGGAGTGCTGTCGGTGCGGCTCCCGTTCCGTCGGCCGCTGTGTCCGGACAACCTGTTCGGGCACCTGATCGCCACCGCAGTCCCGGGCGTCGAGGAATGGCGCGACGGCGCTTACCGCCGCACCCTGCGACTGCCGCACGGCCACGGCGTGGTGTCGCTCCGCCCGGAGCTGGACCACGTCGCGTGCCGCCTGAGCCTGACCGACCTGCGCGACCTGGCCGCCGCGATCAGCCGTTGCCGCTGGCTGCTGGACCTGGACGCCGACCCGGTAGCCGTCGACGAACAGCTCGCCACGGACCCGACCCTCGCTCCCCTGGTCGCCGCCGCACCCGGCAGGCGCGTCCCGCGCACGACCGACTCGGCCGAGTTCGCCGTGCGAGCAGTCCTCGGCCAGCAGGTCTCGACCGCGGCCGCCCGCACCCACGCAGCGCGCCTGGTCCTGGCGCACGGCACCCCGATCGAGGACCGGGAAGGCGGCCTGACGCACCTGTTCCCGTCGCCCGAGTCGCTGGCGGAACTGGACCCGGAAACGCTAGCCATGCCGAAATCCCGCCGCGCGACCCTGCTGGGCCTCGTGTCGGCCCTGGTTTCCGGCGACGTCGACCTGACCGCCGGCGGCGATTGGGTCCACGCCCGCGCACAACTGGCCGCCCTGCCCGGCTTCGGCCCGTGGACCGTCGAGAGCATCGCCATGCGCGCCCTCGGCGACCCGGACGCCTTCGTCGCGACCGACCTGGGCGTCAAGATCGCGGCCGAAATCCTAGGCCTGCCAACAAGTCCAGCCGCCTTGATCGCGCACGCCGCCCGGTGGCAGCCTTGGCGCGCGTACGCGGTCCAGCACCTGTGGGCGACCGGCGACCACCCGATCAACCGGATCCCCGCTGAGGAATCGGCATGACCGTGGTGCACACCGTCATCGACAGCCCCGAGGGCCCGCTGACCCTCATGGCCCAAGACGGCGGCCTGGCCGGCCTGTACATCGGCGACGAGCAGTACCGCCCGCCCCGAGCCGCCTTCGGCGACCGGGACGACCGCCCGTTCGCCGCGGCGACCCGTCAGCTGAACGAGTACTTCGCCGGGGATCGGGTCGAGTTCGACCTTCCGTTAGCTTTCAGCGGCACTCCTTTCCAAGAGACGGTGTGGCGGGCGCTCCTGCGGATCCCGTACGGCGAGACGACGACCTACCGAGAACTGGCCGAGTCGATCGGCCGCCCGACGGCGTCCCGTGCGGTCGGCCTGGCGAACGGCCGGAACCCCATCGGCATCGTGGTGCCGTGCCACCGGGTGCTGGGCAGCAACGGATCGCTGACCGGCTACGCGGCTGGGGTGGAGTGCAAGCGGAGGTTGCTGGAACTGGAGCGGGGTAGGCGATTGGTCGCGGGGTGAGTCGGGGGGCGAGTTGGCTGCGGCTGGGGTGGTTGGTTGCGGGGTGAGTTGGCCGGGGCTTGGGTGTTTGGTTGCAGGGTGAGTTGGCCGCGGCTTGGGTGTTTGGTTGCAGGGTGAGTTGGCCGAGGCTTGGGCGGTTGGTTGGTGGGTGAGTTGCGGTCGAGGCGGGCGGCCGGGTCGCGGTTTGGGTGGGGTGAGTTGCGGCTCGGATTGAGGGCAAGCCAGCGTCCCGCCTCGCCCGTCTGCCCCAGCTCACCTCCCCCGTCTGCCCCAGTTCGCCTCGCCGGTCTCTCCAGTTCGCCTCGCCCGCCCGTTCAGATCGCCTGCCCGCGGCGCCCCACTCCAGCGGCTCCCGCCCTCCGCCGAGGGTCAGTTGAACCAGCCGTTCACCGTCCCGAAGTCCAATGCACCCGTCACCTCCCCGTAAGTCCCCTGCTTCAGCACCTCTGCCGCGGCGTGGTGGGCCAGGGAGTAGGCCGCCTGGGCGATGGACGTTCCTACGCTCACCCGGCGCACGCCAGCGGCTGCCAGGTCGGACACTGGGGGCGCACCGGGGCCTGCCATGGCGCTTACCGGGATCGGCGAGGACTTTGCCAGTTCTGCCAGGACTTCGACGTCCGTCAAGCCGGGGACGAAGATGCTGTCCGCTCCGGCGTCGGCGTAGACGCGGGCTCGGGTCAGGACGTCGTCGAAGCGGCCGGTGGGTTCGCCGATTCCGAAGAGGTACACGTCCGTCCTGGCGTTGATCCACAGTTCCGACAGACCGGCCGTCGCGGCGGCGGCGCGGGCTGCGGTGAAGCGTTCTGCCTGTTCATCGGGGGTGAAGAGGGTGGCGGTTCCGGCGCGGGAGTCTTCCAGGTTCACGCCGACTGCGCCCGCCTCCACCACGCCTCGCACGGTTTCGGCGACCGCTGAGGGGGCTAGGCCGTAGCCGCCCTCAATGTCGGCGGTTACTGGGACTTTTACGGCTGCGGCGATTTGGGCGATCACGGTCAGCATTTCCGCCCGCGATAGGTGCTGGCCGTCGCCTCTGGCTAGGGCCCAGGAGACGCCTCCGCTGGTGGTGGCGATCGCGGGGGCACCGGCGCGTTCGATGGCGACTGCGCTGCCTGCGTCCCAGGCGTTCGGCAGCACGAGAACATCAGCCGCGTGCAGTTCGCGGAAGAGATTTGCCTTGTCTTGCAACGAGTTCATCAGGGTCCTCCCCAGTGGCGAGCCCCGGGCGGGGCAACTGCGGAGGAACGTATCAGCGGGCACCGACAAAAACGGGCCGGCGAGAAATCAGGGGAGGTCGAAGCCCAGTTCGCGGGCGGCGTCGGCGGGGGTCGGCTGGGTCCAGCGGCGGGCGACGGCTTCGTGGGTGGACAGCGAGCGCAGTTCGGCTCGGTCCAGGTACAGGATGCCGTGCAGATGGTCGGTCTCGTGTTGGACGATTCGTGCTGGCCAGCCGGACAATTCCTCGTCCAGGGCCGCACCGGTTTCGTCGGTGCCGCGGAGCCGGATCCGCAGGGGGCGCGCGACGACGGCCTGCCATCCGCGCACGCTCAGGCAGCCTTCGAAGAACGCGGCGGTTTCGTCGCCCACTCGGGTGTACTCGGGGTTCACCAGCACGCGGAACGGCAACGGGACGATCCCGCGGGTGGCGAGCGTGGACTCAGCGACGCCGGGGCGGTCGCGGGCGCCGTCCTCGACCACCGCGATCCGGACCGACAGGCCGATCTGCGGAGCCGCGAGACCGACGCCGGGTGCCGCGTGCATGGTCTCCTTCATGCCCGCGATCAGTCCAGACAGCAGTTCGTCGCTCAGTTCGCCCTCGTACGGACGGGCGGCGGCGCGCAGCACTGGGTCGCCTGCCTGCACGATCGGCCACGGCAACGGCTGGGCGAGCAGTTTTTCGACCTGTTCGGCAAGCACCGGCGAACCCCTCTCCAAGGGCAACGGGACAGCGGCATGATCGCACCCGCGCGGAGCACGACACTCGCCCGGGGATCAGGCAAGCTGGCAGCCGTGGCCTACGACGTGAACGCGATCCGCAAGCACTTCCCCGCGCTCGAGAACGGCGCTGCCCACTTCGACGGACCCGGTGGCTCCCAGGTCCCGGACGTGGTCGGCGAAGCAGTCTCCTCGACCCTCTGCGCCGCCATCGCGAACCGCGGCACCGTCACGGCGGCGGAGCGCCGCGCGGACGGCGTCGTGCGCGAAGCCCGGCAAGCCGTCGCTGACCTGCTCGGCGCGCAACCGGAGGGCCTCGTTTTCGGGCGCAGCATGACGCAGGTGACCTACGACTTCTCCCGTACGCTCGCGAAGAACTGGGGGCCGGGCGACGAGGTCGTGGTCACCCGGCTCGACCACGACGCCAACGTCCGGCCGTGGGTCCAGGCGGCCGAAGCGCGCGGTGCGACTGTTCGCTGGGCGGACTTCGATCCCGAGACCGGCGAGTTGCCGACGTCATCGATCACGGAACTGCTCACTGATCGGACGCGCCTGGTAGCGGTCACTGCTGCCTCCAACCTGCTGGGCACTCGTCCGGACATCCCGGCGATTACCGGCGCGGTCCGCGAAGCAGGCGCGCTGAGCTACGTGGACGGCGTGCACCTGACGCCGCACGCGGTGGTCGACATCGCCGCGCTGGGCGCGGACTTCTACGCCTGCTCGCCGTACAAGTTCCTCGGACCGCACCTCGGCCTTCTCGCCGCCGCACCGGATCTTCTGGAGACGTTGCAGCCGGACAAGCTGCTGCCGTCGAGCAACGCGGTCCCGGAACGTTTCGAGCTGGGTACGTTGCCGTACGAGCTCCTCGCGGGCACTACCGCCGCTATCGACTTCCTCGCAGGGCTCGTGCCGAGTGAAGGCAGTCGTCGCGAACGTTTGCGTACGTCGCTTACGGCGCTCGAAGAGCACGAAGACGCACTGTTGCAGCGTCTGGAAGACGGGCTCGCCGCACTGCCGCGCGTCGTGCGATACGGCTCGCCGACGCGTCGCCGTACGCCGACAGTGTTGTTCTCGGTCACCGGGCTGACGCCGCAGGCGGTGTACGAGCGTCTCGGCGCGCGCGGGATCAACGCGCCTGCTTCGACGTTCTACGCCATCGAGTGCGCGCGGCATCTCGGTCTTGGCGACACTGGTGCCGTACGCGCTGGCATCGCGCCGTACACGACTGCAGCGGAAGTTGATCTGCTGCTCGCTGCTGTTGCGGAGCTGTGAATGAGCATCGAGACGACTGTCGACGGACAGATCACCACCATCACCATCAACCGTCCGGAGAAGCGGAACGCGCTCACGAAGGCGATGTACGTCGCCCTCGCGGACGCCTTCGACGCTGTCCGTACGCCGATCGTCGTACTGAGCGGAGCCGGCGGCGCGTTCACCGCAGGCAACGACCTCGGCGACTTCCTTGCGCACGAAGCCGGTGACCGTACGAAGACACCTGCGCGGGTCTTCCAAGAGGCGTTGCTCGCGACGCAGGCAGTAGTCGTCGCCTCGGTCGACGGTCCCGCTGTCGGCATCGGCGCGACCCTGCTGTTGCACTGCGACCTCGTCTACGCCACCGAACGCAGCTACCTGCAGTTCCCCTTCGTACCGCTGGGGCTGGTGCCGGAGTTCGGCAGTAGTTACGCGCTGCCGCGTCGAGTCGGACCGCAGCGTGCGACGGAGCTGCTGCTGTTCGGAGAACGCCTGCCTGCGGTCGAAGCGGCGCAACTCGGGTTGGTCAACGAAGTGCTCCCTGACGAGACAGCGCTCAGCAAGCGCGTCTCAGAACGCGTCGCGACCCTCGCGGAGCGGTCGGTACGCGCGGTGACGGCGACGCGCGCGCTGTTGCACGACCGCACTGACGAGAGCGTCGAAGAGCGCATGGAGTCGGAGTCCAAGCACTTCGCCGAACTGCTGCACGACCCGGACACTGTCGCCACGTTGCGCGCGAAGCTCGGCAGGCGTTAGCGGCGGCGGCGCTTGTCCACTGCGGCGTCGAGAACTGGACCTAACTCCTCGACAACCGTGTCAAGCGCCGTCACCGAGTGCTCGACCCGGGCCAGCACTAAAGCTCCTTCAAGCGCGCTGATCATCAACACTGCCAGCGAAGCAGCGCGCGCCGCCGGTACGCCCATCTGCTGCAGCGCGGACACGATGGGCTTCCGCCACTGCGCGAAGGCGTCGTTCGCACGCTCACGCAACGGCTCGCTCGACGCCGCCGTGTCGGTGACTGTGGCCACTAACGGACAGCCGTAGTCGTAACCGATCTCGAGGAACTCCGCGCGCCAGTTCTCGACCACCGCGGCGAAGAGCGCGGACGGCGTCGGGTCCGGCAGAGAGTCCATCGCGCGCGTCACGCGTCGCGCGGCGTAGCGCCCTGCCCAATCGATGGCCTCGCCGAACAGCTGTTCCTTACCGCCCGGGAAGTAGTGCTGAAGCGACCCCCGCGGCGCTTCGGCATGCGCTACCACCTCGCGCATGCCAGTGCCGCTCAAGCCCTGCGTACGCAGCAACTGCGCAGCGCTGAAGACCATCCGGTCGCGCGCCGGCCGTTCCGTCATCGAGCGTCTCCTCCGTGACCGTCAGCTCGTACTCGTTCTCGCCGCGGTACCCCGGGACGAAGCGGAACCCGCACGCCCGCAGCAATCCTTCCGCAGCGACGTTGCCCTCCTGCACGGTGGCGTGCAGCTTCCAGCCGAGCCACTGCTCCGCGGCCAGCCGGACGAGGCCGCGGCCGATGCCCCTCCGCTGCCACCGGTCGGCGACGAGCAGCCCCAGTTCGACGCGGCGGTCGTCCTCCGGGACCGCGTTCAGCAGCCCGGCGGGCACACCCGAAACCTCGGCGACGAGGGCCGTGTCGACCAGGAGGAATCGCTGGTACCTGGACAGGACCGCGTCCGGCTCGATCGGGCCGCCGAGGGTGAACCGGCGGCTCAGCGATTCCGGCGAGCAGGCGCGGACGAGGTCGGCCACGGAACCGGCGGTGGCCGGTCGCACGGCGGTCATGACAGTCGTCATAACCCGAGGGTGGCACACGGCCGGGTCTATGACAAGCGTCATGGAAGATGTCACGCTGCCGACACGACCCGCACGGCCCGCCGGTCCCGGCGCCGGTGCGCCGCCACCGGTTTCGGGCAAGGAGAATTCACTGATCGTATCCGCGATACCCCATCGGCGGTAATTCCACCGATTAATCGGGGCTTGACCACGATGCGTGTCCGCCGGGCCTCTTCGGGTGAAAACGGTTCCCGATACCTGTCGGGAACGCGTTTCTTCCTTATATTTTCCTGGACGCTCCGGAAGGCGAGCAAAGGAGACACGGCCATGACCCAGTCGCTCGAGGTTCCGACGAAGGAATTCTGTCTCGACTGGACGATGGACGGGGCCCATGGCGGCAGGGTGCACTTCACCCTGTCCGGCCAGGTGAGCCTGTTGGACGGCAAGCGGTTCTACAAGGTCGACGGCGTGCTGTACATCGCGGACGGCAGCGCGTACTGCCGGGAGATCGGGAACCCGCGGCTGCACGTGCGGCGCAACGGCGTCGAGGAGACCGGACGGCAATGGGGCTGGGAAGCGATCAGTTCCCGCAAGAGCGCGAACCGGCTCTGCACAATGGACGGCTATTTCGTGCGCACGGGCTACTGGGCGCCCGCCGATCGCAGCATCCAACTCGGAATCGTCGCCGAACACGGGATCACCCGGCGTCGTTCGCACAGTCCGACGGCGACGATTCGACTGGTCGACTGAATGGTTCCCGGATATCGGGAGCGTTCCCCCGGTTTGTGCTTGGCGATACCCCGATTCCGGACCGGACGGCAATGAGCGTTTTCCCGAGCGGCCCGGGCGGACCTGTCTGCCCGGGCTGTCCCCGGCGGAAACCTCCGGTTGCCCGCAGGCGAACTCCCGGCACACAGTCGCACCGGCCGCCGAGGCCGCAAGATCGCTTGCCCGCCAACGCGAACCGTGCGAATCAGACGATCCACCGAGCGACCGCGGCGCCGAACCATCGATACCGCAACCCATCCGCGGCCGAACCCGGCGAAAGATCAACCCGGGCAACGCGTACCGGACCCGCCAGACATTGGCCTGGACCACTCGTCGCGCCCCGCGAAACCCTGCCCCCGCAAGGCGCAACCTCCGCTCGTCGTCACCCACACGGGTAGTCCCCGGGCCCGGAGGTAAGCGAAAACACACCGGATCCCCAGGAAAAACATGAAAAACGTTGTGCGGGACACAGCGCTCGCGCGCGCGAAAGAGGACCATGAGAGGCATGCGGAACAGGACTCGGGCAGGCAGACCACCACACCCTGGTAAACGATTGCTCCGACGGCTCGGCGCCGTGCGCAACCCGCTCGTGCGACGGTCGGACCGGATCGAAGGCGTACTCGCCGGGATCGTCACGCTGCTGGCGCTCATCGCGATTCCCTTCGCGATGATGATCGGCAGCGAGGACATCGCCGCGGAGACCGCCGCGTCGGACGCGCAGCTGCAGTCGCGGCACCAGGTCACCGCCACGGTGCTGACGACGGCCGCGCAGCCGGCCGCCTCAGTCGGCGACAGCGCGCCGATCGCGAACACCGCGCGCGTGAACGCGGTCTGGAAGCCCCCGCACGGCGTGCAGCGGACCGGTGTCATCACGGTGCCCGCCGCCTCCGCGACCGAGGGCTCGACCACCGACATCTGGCTGGACGACAGCGGCAAGCAGACCACCGCCCCGCTGACGCACGCGGACGCGGTCACCAACGGCGTGCTCGTCGCGGCCTTCTGCTGGCTGTGCGCGGTCGGCGTGCTGGGCGGCGCGTTCTGGATCGCGCGGCGAGTGCTCGACCACCGGCGCGCGGCGCGGTGGGCTGACGAATGGGCGCAGTTCGCCGGTCCGGAAGCAGTTCGCTGACAGCTCTGCCAGCCACGGTGCTTGCTGGAGGTTCCGCGCCGGAACACCTCCGGTGCCAGCGCGGTCGGCTGTTGGACAGGCGCGATCCGTCAGTCCGGCGCCGGCCGCTGCCAGGTACCGGCTCCCGACGTTCCGCACGTCCCTGGCATTGGCGCGCTCCGCAGCCCGGCCAGCGGCGTAGTGCGCCGGGTCCGGAGGCAGTTCGCTGACACGTCTGCTGCCTCCGGACCCGGCCTCGGCGGACCGAGCGGGGCGACACCCCCAGCGTCGCCCCGGGCCGGTACTACGCCTGCCGCTCTTGCCCGGTTTGTGTGGCGAGTTAGCCACCAGCTATCTCGTTGAGGCACAGTCTTGTGGAGCCCTCCGGCGATTGTCAACTGTGAGCTAATCTGAGATAGTCGCCTTAGCTGAGAGCAATCAGCTGCAACTGGAGGGGCGTAGCAGCATGTCCGATGACACTCAGCCGGCGGATGCCCGGCCCACCCTGGCCTCCAGACTCGACGACCTGTTCCGCACGGTGCGCCCGCAGGGGAGGCACTGGACGAACGCCGAGGTGGCAGCCGAACTGAAGCGGGCCACGCCGGAGCTGAAGGTCGGCGCGGTGTACCTGTCTCAGCTACGCACGGGCAAACGGACCAATCCTTCTCAGGAGCTGCTGGCCGCACTGGCGAAATTCTTCGGGGTCTCCGTCGCGTACTTCTTCGACGACGAAGTGGCCGGATCGGTGCTGTCGGAGCTGGCCGCGGTGGAGGCGATGCGCCAGGCAGGCGTCCGCGCGGTCGCCATGCGCGCGGCGGGCATGCGCGAGGAAAACCTCCAGGCGATCACCACGATCATGGACCAATACCGCAAAATGCAGGGGCTGCCCCCGGTCACGGACGAAGCGGCGCGGTGACCGGCACCCCGTCCGAAGCCCCGCAGCGGCGCGAGCAGCTGCGGCGGATGCGCGACGAAGGCGCCCAGCGAATCGCCGAACTCGACCTCCCGCCGAAGTACGACCTGGCCACCCTGTGCGCCCGCCTGG
This sequence comes from Amycolatopsis sp. Poz14, assembly GCF_006704225.1. NCBI lineage: Bacteria > Bacillati > Actinomycetota > Actinomycetes > Pseudonocardiales > Pseudonocardiaceae > Amycolatopsis > Amycolatopsis sp. Poz14. Next base: position 2,769,992 of record NZ_JACLHD010000001.1, on the reverse strand, counting down.
GCGAAATCCGCGAACGGCCGATCACCCTCGTGCCGCTGCCGATGCCAGCGTCGCACCCGTGCGGCATGTGGGTAGCCGCACGGGGCGAGGACCTGATCTTCTTCGACGCCAACACCACCGGGGCGCACCAGGAGCACATCATCTTGCACGAGCTGGGTCACATCATCTGCTGTCATCGCGGCTCGGGTCTCCTTGACGACGAGAGCGCCCGCTCGCTGTTCCCCAACCTGGACCCGGACATCGTCCGGGACATGCTGATGCGCGCCACCTACGACGACGCACAGGAACAGGAAGCGGAGATCATCGCCTTCCTGCTGTCGGAACGCATGGGCACGCCGTCGAAACCCATCGCCGAAACCCCCAAAGCAGGGGAAAAGCCGATGGACCGCATCGAACGCTCGCTCCTCTAGCGCACCGTACGTGAGGGCCACCTTCACGGACTCTGATTCCCTCAGGGTTCCCCTCACGACCAGCCGAAGTACGTGAGGGGCCCCTTCACGGACTTAGATTCCCTCGAGGAGCCCTTCACGGACCACCCCGCCGGGGCTCGCAGCCGTCGGCCGGGATGCCGCCCCAATGTGGCATTGGGTGCGGGGGACGCACCGAACGCCACATTGGGTGCATCTGACGCACCCAATGCCACATTGGGGCGCTAGCTCCCACCACGAACCACCCGCAGCCAGTGCACCCAACGATCGAAGCACCCAGCCACACCCCCGCAGCCGATGCACCCGACCATCAAGACACCCAACCGCAGCCGATGCACCCGCTATCGAGGCACCCAGCCCCTCCCCCGCACCCCGATACGAAGCCTCCCTGCGGGCGGTGGGTGCTTGTCAAGGCATCTTTCCCGCCTTGACAAGCACCCACCGCCCGTCAGCACAATCAAGCTTCGGGGTGCCCCACGCAACCAAGGCGCGCAATGTCGCCGCCAGGCGACGAGCCGCCTACCTCAACGCACCCAACTCAGCCCCCAAAACCCCCACCGCATACCGCAGCTGATCCTCCCGATGCTCACTGGTGATGAAGAACCTCAACCGAGCCAACTCCTCATCCACCGCCGGATACAAAATCGGATCCACCACCACCCCCCGCTCGAACAACGCCGTAGCCAGCCTCAACGCGACCTGGGAACTCCCCACCACGCAAGGCACGATCGGCGTCCCCCCAGCCACCCCAGTCGGCACCCCCGCCGCAGCGGCCAGTTCCAAGAACAACCGGGAATTCTCCCGCAACCGCACCAATCTCTCCGGCTCTTCCTTCAACACACGAAGCGCCGCAAGCGAAGCCGCCGCATTAGCCGGAGTAATCCCCACACTGTAAACAAACCCAGGCAACGAATACCGCAACCACCGCACAGTCCGAGCCGACCCAGCCAGATACCCCCCGCACCCGGCCAGCGACTTCGACAGCGTCCCCATCCAGAGATCAACCCCGGACCGATCCACCGCGAAGTGGTCCCCAACCCCAGCCCCGCGCGGACCCATCGTCCCGATACTGTGCGCCTCGTCAACCATCAGCAACGCCCCATAGCGCTGCTTAAGCTCAATCAACGCAGGCAGATCCGCAAGATCCCCGTCCATGCTGTAAACGCCTTCAACGACAATCAGCACCCGCCGGAACCGGGACCGCGTCCGACGCAGCACGTCCTCCAGCCGTGCTGTGTCGTTGTGCGGAAACGGTTGCCGCGTAGCCCCGGACAGCGCACACCCTTGCAGAATGCTGTCGTGCGCCAGCGAATCGTGCACGATCAAATCCCCGGGCCCGACCAGATGACCGATCGCCCCGACATTCGTGGCGTGCCCGCTCACCAGGACGAGACTGTCCTCGACCCCGAGGAACGCGGCCAGCTCCGTCTCCAGGTCCCGCGACAAATCCCGGTCCCCGGCAAGCAATCGGCTGCCGGACACGGAAGTCCCGTACCGCTCGACCGCGTCGTGCACCGCCGCAGTCACCGCAGGGTGCCCGGCCAGCCCAAGGTAGTTGTAGCTGGAGAAGGACAGGTACTCCCGCCCGGACACGGACGTCGTAGCGTCCATCCGCCCCTGATGCTTGCGGAAGTACGGATTAGGCACCCCGAGATCGTCGAACTCCGTCAACCGCGCCTCGATAGCCGCTGCTTCCGGGAACTCCTCGATCGCCGCACTGGCCGGATCCCACGACGGAGCCGGAGCAGCCGGAACCGGAGCGGCAGGCACCAAATCCGTTGCCGGAGCGAGCATCCCGGCGACCGCCCCCACCGTCAGCGACCCCGACTGCTCGACCTCCACCGGAGCCCCCGGGAACCGCTTCCGCAGCCGCGCTTCCAACTCGGTGAGCATCAACGAATCGAAGCCGAGATCGTCCACCAGCAACTGCCCGGCATACAACTCGCTGACCGGAAACGCGGTCGTCCGCGCGACTTCCTCGAGCACGATCGCCAGCACATCCCGCGCGGACGTCGTCTCCTCCGTCTCCTCGACCGGCGTCGCGGCAGCCCCGAGCGGCTCCAGCGTCTGCGCCTTGGCGAGCTTCGCGTCGTCGACCACCCAGTGCCGGCGCGGGCTGAGCGGGCTCGGCGGCAGCGTGCAGCGCGGCAGGCCGTCCGCCACCGGACGCAGCCCCGCCCCGGCGACCGCGCGGGGAGCCAGCTCGGCCGGCACCCCGTCCTCGATCGGCTCCGCTCCCGGTGACACCACACCAGCGAACACGCCTGGCACGAGCTCGCCGCTTTGGCCGGATTCGAGCGCGACCGACGCGGCGACGAGCTTGGACACCGCGTCCGCGACGTCGTCCGCGGCCACCGCGAGCCGCTCCGGGAAGAGCGTCCGGCGAGCCAGCGTGCCCGCGACGGCGGCCAGCGGCGGGTTCTCGCTGCCGAGCGCCTCGGCCACCTCGCGGGCGTGCCTGGCGAGCCCGGCCCGGTCCCGTGCGGTGAGCAGCAGCAGCCGCGGCGTCTCGGCGGGCGGCGGTTCCTGCGCCGCTTCCTCGACGACCACGTGCACGTTCGAGCCGCCGAAGCCGAACGCGCTCACCCCGGCCCGGCGCGGTCCGTCGCTGTCCCACGGCGTGGCCTGGCCCGCCACCTGCAGCCCGGCGTCCCGCAGCGGCAGATGATCGGCCGATTCGAAATCCGGCTGCGGCAGGATCTGTCCCTTGTGGACGGACAAAATGGACTTGATCAAACCGGCGATTCCCGCGGTGCCAAGGGAATGCCCGACGACCGACTTCGCCGCTCCGAGATACGCCGGGTTCTCCGCGCCGCGGCGCAGCTCGCTCAGCGCGCTGATCTCCACGTCGTCGCCGACCGCGGTCGCGGTGCCGTGTGCTTCCAGGTACCCGACCGACGCCGGGTCGACCCCCGCGTCCTGGTACGCCCGCCGCAGCGCCCGCAGCTGACCGGACTCCTGCGGCATCATGCCGCCCTTGACCGTGCCGTCGTTGGACAGTCCGACGCCGCGGATCACCGCGTACACCCGGTCGCCCGCCGCCCGTGCGTCCGCGAGCGGGCGCAGCACCAGGACGCCTGCCCCCTCGCCGAGCACGAATCCGTCCGCCCGGCGGTCGAACGGACGGCATTCGCCTGCGCGCGAGATCGCGCCGATCCGGCACAGGCCCACGAACAGGTCCGGGGCCAGTACCAGCTGCGCGCCGCCGGCGACGGCGATCCGGCAGCGGCCCGCGCGCAGGGCGAACACCGCGTTCGCCACCGCGGTCAGCCCGCCGGAGCAGGCCGAATCGAGCGCGTAGCTCTCTCCGTGCAGGTCGAAGACGTTGCTGATCGAACTCGGACCCATGTTGAGCAGCAGCCCGGCCATCGCGGTGGCGTGCAGGCCGCTGACCGCGGACGCCGCCTCGGCCATCGCCGGATCGCCCGCCCGGCCGAACTCGCCGCCGATCAGCTGTTTCATCCGCAGGTGCAGCGTGCTCATGTCGCGGTAGCCGCTGTCGCTGAGCGACATGATCACCGACGTGTCTTCGCGGTCGAAGCCCTCGGCTTCCCATCCCGCGTCCTGCAGCGCCTCGCGGGTCAGGTCGACCAGCAGCCGGTGCTGCGGATCGAGCGATTTGGCCCGCCGCGGCGGGATCTTGTAGTGCCCGGCGTCGAAGTCGCCGACGTCCTCCAGCAGCGCCATGCGGTCGGAGTAGACCGCGCCGCTGTCCCGGAAATCGTCGTTGTAGAACGCTTCCCGCCGCCACCGCGAATCCGGCACCCGCCGAAACTGCGGTTTGGGCTCGCTCAGCAGATCCCAGTACTCGTTGACGTTGCGCGCCCCCGGAAAACGGCATCCCATTCCGACAACGGCGATGTCCTGGCTATTTTCGGATTCTTCCCACCCAGATCTTACGGACCCCATGGCATGACTTCCTCGTGCCGATTCCCACCCAGTCGACACCGAGATTGCCCGTTCTTACCCAGTTTTTCAAGGGCATTGGGCAAGGTGCGGAGGAATGCACAGGCACCTCAACTCACGGTAGCCAAGCGATCACGCCACCAGCGCACGGTGGCCGGGAATTGATCTTTCTCGGGCGTCGGCGTAATCTCGAAAAATTCCTGTGCCGCACCGGAATCGAGGACAAACGGGCGGTCGAACTGGTAACGGACCTCCCGCAGCTCGCGCAGCATCGGCGAAACGAGCGCGGCCGCGTTCAGTAACATCGGGGAAAGCCGTTGCACAGGCACCGGAGGCACTCCCGCCGCCTCGCACAACAGCGCGACCATCACCCGGGCGGACCGCGGCGGACCAGTCGGCACGTGCCACGCCTTGCCCCACGCGTTTTCTTTCCGCGCGGCCGCGACCAGCGTGCGCGCGACATCGGAAATGTACGTCCAACTGTGCGAGGCGTCCGGATCGCCGAGTACCTGCACCTTCTGCCCGCGCAGCACGTTCGGCACCACGCGAGCGGCGAGATGGCCGCCGTCGGTCACGCCGGGGCCGAAGAAATCGGAAGCCCGCACCTCGACCGCGCGGATGCGGCCCTCGTCGTGCAATGCGTGCAGTTGTTCGGACAGCAATGCCCGGATCCGGCCCTTGGTTCCGGTGGCCGCGAGCGGCAGATTCTCGGTGAGCGGACCATCGACCGGACCGTAACCGTACAAATTCCCCAGCGACACCAGCAGCGCGTCGTTCGCCTCGGCCGCGGCGCAGATCGAGGCCTGCAGCGGCGGCCAATCGGCCGCCCACCGGTGATACGGCGGGCTCGCACAGCTGTAGATCGCCGTCGCGCCCTTGGTCGCTTCGGTGAGCGCGGCCTGGTCAGCGGCGTCGAGGGAGACGTGCTCCAGCCCCGGTTCGGGCTCCCGGGGCGACCGGCCGATCACCCGGACCCGTTCCCCTTGTTCAGCCAGCAGCGCGGCGGTGGCCGCCCCCGCCGGTCCGTACCCGATCACCACCTGGAGACTCATGGCGACACCCTAGCGACGGGCGCATCCTGTTGCGGCCGCTCACGACCCGGTCGCCCGCCGTTCACCGGAAGATCACCCGCGGCAGCGCTCGAGCAGGCGGCCGACACCCGGGATCCATCCGGAATTCGCCCAGGCCAGAACCAGTTTTCCGGCCCTAGTTCCGGCACTTGCGGTGGTGTATGGTCGCCGATCGTGAACAATTCCGCCAAGAGTGCCGCGCACACCGTTCCGCCCACCGGGCGCTGAGGCCGTTCCGGGGGCGCGAGTGAACACTCTGAAGATCATCTTATTCTCGCTGTCGGCGGTCTCCTCGTACGCGGCTTTGCTGTACAAGCTTTTCTCGATGCGCCGTTCGTGGCGCGACCCGGCCTACATCGTGCTGATGACGACGCTGATCCTGCAGTGCGTCACCTTCACCCTCGGCGCCCTCTCGCTCAGCATCGGCTCGCTGTTCGGGATCCCCAATCTGGCGATCTTGATCTTGCACCTGGCCGCGGTCGCGTACTGCATCAGCGCGCAGCTCCTGCTGATGCTGTGGGCGAATCCCCTGGCGGAAATCCGCACGCAGATCCGGGCGTGGATCGTTTCCGGCGCGGTGCTGTTCGTCGTGTTGACCGTGCTGTTCTTCATCGGCAACAAACCGGGCACCCCCGGCACCGCTTTCGCGGTGGGCAGCAGCGACCCGGTGATCCTCACCTACCTGCTGTTGTTCATCATTTCGCAGGCCGTGCCGTGCGTGACGATCTACCTGCAATGCCTGCCGTACGCGCGGAGCACGTCGCGGGTGTGGCTGCGCCGGACGCTGCGGACGCTCGCGGTCGGCGCGGTCGTGCTGTTCTGCTACTGCGCCACGCGCGCGGTGAACATCGTGAGCCCGGCGCTCGGCTGGCATCTCGGCGCGTGGGCGATCGCCCCGTCGGTGTTCAGCGCGCTGGGCATCGTGATCGTGTCGTTCGGGCTGACCATGCCGTCGTGGGGCGAGCACGTCTCGTCGGTCGCCCGATGGCAGCGCAATTACCGTTCTTATCGCGCGCTCTACCCGCTGTGGCATTCGCTGTACGAATCGTCGCCGGGAATCGCGCTGGAACCGCCGGCCGAGGGAGACACCGACCGGCGCTGGTCGGACCTGCACTACCGGCTGCATCGCCGGGTGATCGAGATCCGCGACGGCTGGCGCGCGCTGCGCCCGTACATGGACCGCGCCGACACCCCGGACAGCGACCAGGCGATGGCCGAGGCCCGCAAGATCCGCCAGGCGCTGGAGGCGAAGACCTCCGGCCTGGCCCCGGCGGAAAGCCAGGACAACGGCGCGTTCGACGCCCACGACGCGAAGACGTTCGCCGCCGAGGTCGCCTGGCTGACCCAGGTGTCGGAGGCTTACGGCAAGCTGGCCTGAGCCGCGGGCCGCGGCTGCGGCTGGTCGCCCAGCAGCGTCTGGCCCTTCGTCAGCCACGCGAACCCGAACGCGAACACCGCTAGCGACTCCAGCCAGAGGGTCGGGTGCAGGGCCGCGGTGGCGGCGCTGAAGAACAAGCCGTTGACCACGATCAGCACCAGGCACGCGAGCATCACGATGCCGCACGTCCGGTAGATCGCGTTGCGCGAACGTTTGCGCTTGGTCGGCGCGCCGTCGTCCTTGGTGAACAGGAAGAGACAGAAGAACGCGAGGGTGAGGAAGAAGATCGCCGCGAACACCAGGTGCGCGATGCCGATCGCGTGCTCGGTGGGCGTCGGCGAGACCGGCTGGGTCGGGAACAGCGCGACGCCGATGCCGGCGATCGCGGCGACATTGGCCGCGATGTCGTCGACGCGGCCGTAACCGCGGTAGGCGATCAGGAAGACGCCGATCGCGCACAACGTGCCGACGAAGACGTTCCGGAGATCGCTGTAGTAATAGCCGCTCAGCGAACCGAGCAGGCCGCCGCCCTCGAGCAGTTCCTTCCCGACGATCACGACGATCGGCAGCAGGATCCCGAGCACCCCGATGGCGCGGCGAAGGAACAGGTAAGAGCGCACGAAAGCGGTCATGGCACGGCCTCCCCGAAAGTCGTGCACTCTTTGTACCTGCTCCGTCACCCGCCCACCGGGCAAACCGGGAAGGCCACCGGTTCAGCCCAGCAGCTTGTCCAGTTCGGCGAGCAGTTTCGCCTTCGGCCGGGCGCCGACGAACGACGCGACCGGGGCACCGTCGCGGAACAGCATCAGCGTCGGCAACGCCATCACCTGGTACGCGCGCATCGTTTCGGGGTTTTCGTCGGTGTTGAGCTCGCGCACGGTGAGACCGGGCCGTTCCGCGGAGATCTCGGCGAGCACCGGCGCGATCATCCGGCACGGCGGGCACCAGTCGGCGGTGAAATCGACCAGGACGGGCTGGTCGTGGTCCAGGACGTCGGCGGCGAAGGTGGCGTCGGTGGTCATCGGGACTCCTCGGGTTCGGCGGTGCACGGGTCGGCCGGATGCGTGGTGGCGGCGGCGAGCTTGTCGAGCAGGGCGGCCCGGACCGCGGCGAGGTCGCGCATGCAGGCCTCGACCTCGTCCAGCTTCCGCCGGTACACCTCGACCGACGCCGGGCACGCGTCGCCCGCGTCGTGGCCGGTGCGGAGGCAGTCGACGAACGGGCGGGTGTCGTCGAGGCTGAATCCGACCGTGCGCAGGGTCTGGATTTCCTTGACGAGCCGCAGGTGGTCCTCGTCGTACTCGCGATAGCCGTTGGCCGCGCGCGCCGCCGGGAGCAGGCCCTGTGCCTCGTAGAAGCGCAGGGCCCGCGTGGTGGTCCCGGTCCGCTGAGCCAGTTCGCCGATGCGCATGTCTGCGACGCTAAACGTTGTCGTCAGCGTCAAGGCAAGGCGTGCGCGCGGGGCTGGGGGTATTCGCGGTATTTGACCGCGTTCGCCGCGCGGTTGCCCATGTATTCGAAGAGGCGGCGGCCGATCGGGCCGGTCAGCTTGCGGTACATCCGGTTGCGCTTGCGCAGCTTCTCCTCGGTGGCCGGGACCAGGAAGTCGCCCGAACCGGCTCCGTTGCGCTGCCCGACGCGGGCGGGCTTGCGCAGCCGCTGCTCGTAGCGGGCGAACGCGGTCACGTGGTCGCCGCCCGCCGCGGCCAGTTCTCCGGCCAGCACCTGCGCGCCCATCATCGCGAGACCGGTGCCGGATCCGCCCGGCCCGGCGCACCAGGCGGCGTCGCCGAGCAGTACGACCCGGCCGCGCGACCAGCTGTCGAGCTTGATCTGGCCGACGGTGTCGAAGTACAGGTCAGGCGCGTCGGCGACCGCGGTGAGCAGCTGCGGGAGTTCCCATCCGGCGTCGGCGAAGACCTCGGTGACGATGTCCTTCTGCCGGGCAAGGTCGGGACGGCCGTACCCGTCCGGGTCGCCGCGGAAGGTGAGGCCGACGGTGACGGTCTCCGGGTCGCGGTGGCTGGTGACGATCGCGCCGAGACCGGGTTCGTTGTAGAGCAGGCCCGCGTGGTCGAGGTGGAGATGGTTGGGCGCGGTGAACCCGGCGACGTGGTAGCCGAGGTCGGTGCGGAATTTCGCCTCCGGGCCGAACGCGGCCGTCCGCACGCCGGAGTGGATCCCGTCCGCGCCGACGACCAGGTCGAACCGGCGCGGGGCGCCGTGGCGGAAGGTGACGTCGACGCCGTCGGAGGTCTCGGTCAGCGAGGTGACGCGGTCGCCGAAGACGTACTCGGTGTAGTCCTTGGTGTGGTCGTAGAGGACACGGGCGAGGTCGCCGCGCAGGACCTCCAGCTCGCCGTTGGTGAACCCGCTCGGCAGGGTGAAGGCGGGCTGTCCGGACGGGTCGAGCTGCACCTGCTCCCGCAGTGCGGTCTCGTGCTCCCGCAGGTCGTCGAGCAGGCCCATCGCTTCGACGAGCTTCATCTGCTCGCCGCGGAAATCGACGGCCTGCCCGCCGGGCCGCAGCTGCGGCGCGGCCTCGACGACGGTCACCGAATAGCCGTAACGGTGCAGCCAGTAGGCGGCGGACGGACCCGCGACGCTGGCGCCGGACACGAGAACTGTCTTGCTGGTCATCTCTGCTCCCCTGGGTCGGTAGGCGATGCGGCAAGACTGCGGCGCACCGCTTACCGCGCCCGCACGGAGCGCTGACGATCTCCGTCAGTCCTGCGCCAGCCGGGTGAGCATCCGGGAGAAAACGCGGCCGAGCAGCTCCAGCTCGGGGCCGCTGACCTGGTCGAAGAAATACCGGCGCACGAGTTCGCCGTGCTGTTCCCTGGCCGCCGCGACCGCCGCGCGACCGGCCTCGGTGAGCCGGACGTTCGCCCCGCGCGCGTCCTCGGTGCAGTTCTCCCGCGTGACCAGCCCGCGCTTGCACATCCGGCTCACGTGATGCGACAGCCGGCTGCGGTCCCATTCGACGGTCGCGCCGAGTTCGCGCATCCGCAGCACGCCGTCCGGTTCGTTCGCGAGCGGGACGAGGAGGGCGTAGTCGGCTCCGGAGATCCCGGCGTCGCGCTCCAGCTGCCGGTCGAGCGCGCTGCCGAGCGCCCGCTGCACGCGCTGGTAGGAACACCAGACCTCAGCCTCGCGCCGATCGGGCACCACGTCCGCCATCCGCTGATTCTACAAACAGAGGGCGGGATTTCGCGCCGGTGCGTAAGTTGGGAGAGTGACCAGGTCCGCTCAAGAAACCTTCTTTCGTGCCTTCCACGCAAGCCATCCGGCGGTTACGTCGCGCGCGTTCGGCGATGGCCGAAGCGCCGACGGACGGTCGAGTTACGAGCTTCTCCGGGACGAGATCGCTTCTCCGGGACGCGTACTGGATCTGGCTTGCGGCGACGGATTCCTGCTCGAACTCCTTGCCGCGGCGGGACATCAGGCGATCGGAGTCGACCTGTCGAGGGTGGACCTGACCCTCGCCCGGCAGCGTTCGGCAACGGTCGCGGAAGGCCTGGCACAGCAACTTCCGTTCGCGGACCACTCTTTCGATTCCTGCGTGTCGCACATGGCGTTCATGCTGATGACTGACATCGACGAGGTGGCCGCGGAACTGGCCCGCGTGCTCCGGCCGGGCGGACAGCTCTCGCTCGTCCTCAGCGGCGGGGCGGCCGAAGGCGGGGCCCGCGCCCTGTTCGGCAAGCTGCTGCGGGAAATCCTCGCCGACGTCCCGGCCGAGCAGCGATTGCCTCCGCTCGGCGACAAGCGCACCCGCACTCAGGCCGGGCTGGACGACATCCTCGTCCCGGCCGGGTTCGCTCCCGTTCAGTGGCGCACCGAGGAGATCGACTTCAGCGGTCCGCTCGATCAGGTCTGGGAGTTCGTCTCGACCGTCTACAACCTCTTCCCGCTCGGCGAACCCGCTTGCCAGGCGCTGAAAACCGCCTTTCTCTCCCAGGCTCCGGCACTGGCGCGGCCCGACGGGCTGATCCCGCTCGACTTCGCCGTGCACCTGGCCAGCACCCGGACTGTCCACAAAGGACGGTAACCCGCACTAGTGGCTCCTGTCACCTTCTGGCAAGATCGAGGGCTCCGACGTCTCCAGTTCACGCCGAAGGGGCAGGGCATTGGGTCTGGGCAGGAAACTGGCCGCCGCCACCACCGCGGTCACCGCGGCGACGGCGTTGTTCACCGCGGCACCGGCGACCGCCGCTCCCGCGGCCATCGACTGGAAACCGTGTCCTACCGGGCAAGGGGCCGAATGCGGCAAGCTCACCGTGCCGCTCGACTGGGACCGTCCCGGCGACGGCACGATCCAGCTCGCGCTCGCGCGGCGCAAGGCCACCGATCCCGCGCACCGGATCGGTTCGGTGCTCATGGATCCCGGCGGGCCGGGCGGTGCCGGCGCGGGCGAGGTGCAGAGCGGCTGGACGCTGTCGCCGAAGGTCACCGCGCAGTTCGACACGGTCGGGTTCGATCCGCGCGGGGTCGGGGAAAGCACCGCGATCCAGTGCGGGCTCGACGAGCTCACCGCGAAAAACCCGGTGCTGCCGAAGGATTCCGGCGAATTCCAGCAGCTGCTCGCGTACAACCGCGCGCTCGGGCGCAGCTGCGACCGGATCACCGGGCCGCTCGCCAGTCGTTCGGACACCCGCAGCGTCGTGCGCGACATGGACGCGATCCGCGCCGCGCTCGGCGACGAAAAGCTCACCTACTACGGCGTTTCGTACGGCACGCTGATGGGCCAGCAGTACGCCGAGGCGTATCCGGACCGGGTGCGCGCGCTCGTGCTCGACAGCAACATGGACCACTCGATCCGCAGCACCTGGGAATTCCTGAGGACGGAAACCGAGGCCACGCAAGAGTTGTTCGAGCAGTTCACCGACTGGTGTGACCGGACGACGTCGTGCGCGCTGCACGGCCAGGACGTCAGCGCGGTGGTGGCGGACCTGTACGCCCGCGCCGAACGCGGCGAACTCGGCACCCCGGACGACCGCCTCGACCCGATGGCGTTCGTCGGACTGATCTCGCAGAACTTCTACGGCCCCACCTGGGACAAGCTCGCCAAGAGCCTGGTCGGCCTGCGCGACGGGAAACCGGCCGAGGCGTCGTTCGGCAAGGACGACATTCCCATTCCGAACACGTTCAACAGCATCTTCTGCTCCGACTGGCGGCTGCCGGTCACCAGCTACCCGCAGCTCGACAGCTACCGGCGCGCGCTCGCCAGGGTGTCGCCTGACCTGCACTTCTCGCCGCTGGGCTGGAGCGCGGCGACGGGCTGCGCCGGCTGGCCGAGCCCGGTGCGCAACCCGCAGCATCCGCTGTCGGTCCGGGCAGGCGTGCCGATGTTGATGCTGAACAGCCGTTACGACCCGGCCACGCCGTACAGCTGGGCGGTGCGCGCGTCGCAGCAGTCCGGTGCGCCGCTGCTCACCTACGAGGGCTGGGGCCACGGCGCGTACTTCAAGAAGAGCCAGTGCGTCATCGACGCCGCGGACGCCTTCCTGATCGACGGCACGAGCCCGGGTCGCGGCAAGCACTGCCCGGCGGTCGAGCCGAGCGTTCAGTCCAGGATGGACGGTGTGCGGCCGCCGGCCACGCAACCGTACTGAGCCAACGAAAAGCGGGGCCCCGATCGGATCAGGGCCCCGCTTTTTCGTGGCTGCCGTCGCTCAGTAGTCGTCACGCCCGGTGAACTGCTGTTCCAGCAGCTCGGCCGAACCGGCGACAAGTTCGAGCGGATCGGTGAACTCGTTGAGGTCGAGGTTCAGCAGCGGCAGCGAATGCCGCAGCACGAGGTGCTCGCCCATCACCACGAGCCCGCCGACCACCAGCGTCTGGCCTACCTCCGTGAGCACGGTGTGCAGATCGACCTCGTCCACGCGGGCGAACGGGGTCGCGATCTGCACCCAGTCCTCGCGCTGGTCGAAAATCTCCCTGGCGATCACCACGACCTGCGCGCGCCCCGTCGTCTCCGCGTCGTCGCCGAACAGGACCCGGATCCGGATTTCGCCCGGGTCGTCCCGGATCACCCGGTAGGTCTGCCTGATGTAGGCGACCAGGTCATTCCACTGCGCCACGCGCTTCCTCCCGTTGGTAGGCAACGAAGATCAGCGTAGCGGGACAACCCGGGCGGCAGCGGGCGTCAGAGCAATTTCCACGCTCCGGTGAGCGCCTCGCGCAGGATCTGCTCCATCTCGTCGAACTGCGGCTGGTCGCAGATCAGCGGCGGCGACAGCTGGACCACCGGCTCGGCGCGGTCGTCGGCGCGGCAGTAGAGACCGCCCTCGAACAGCGCGTTCGAGAGGTAGCCGCGCAGAATGCGTTCCGATTCCTCGGCGGTGAACGTCTCCTTGGTCGCTTTGTCCTTGACGAGTTCGATGCCGTAGAAGAAACCGGTGCCGCGCACGTCGCCGACGATCGGCAGATCGGTCAGCCGGTCGAGGGTCGCCCGGAAGGCGGTTTCCTTGTCCAGCACGTGGCCGTAAAGGTTCTCGCGCTCGATGAGGTCGAGGTTCGCCAGCGCGACCGCGCACGAAACCGGGTGTCCGCCGTAGGTCGAGCCGTGCATGAAGGTCGCCTCGCCGCCAGCGAACGGCTCCATCAGGCGGTCGCTCGCGAGCACCGCGCCGAGCGGGGCGTACCCGGAGGTCAGGCCCTTGGCGGTGGTGATGATGTCCGGCTGGTAGCCGTATCGCTTGGCCGCGAAGTCGTAGCCGACCCGGCCGAACGCGCAGATCACCTCGTCGGACACCAGCAGCACGTCGTGTTTGTCGCAAATCTCGCGGACCCGCTCGAAATAGCCGGGCGGCGGGACAAAGCAGCCGCCGGTGTTTTGCACGGGTTCGAGGAATACCGCGGCGACCGTGTCCGCGCCCTCGAATTCGATCGCCTGCTCGATTTGGTCAGCGGCCCAGCGGCCGTAAGCCTCGTAATCGTCGGCGTGCTCGGGCGCGCGGTAGAAGTTCGTGTTCGGCACCCGCAGCGTACTCGGCACGAGCGGCTCGAAATCGGCCTTCGCACCAGGGATTCCGGTGATGGACAGCGCGCCCTGCGACGTGCCGTGATACGCGAGCGCGCGGCTGATCACCTTGTGCTTGGTGGGTTTTCCGGTCAGCTTGAAGTACTGCTTGGCGAGTTTCCACGCCGTTTCCACGGATTCGCCGCCGCTGACGGTGAAGAACACGCGGTTGAGGTCGCCCGGCGACGCGGCGGCGAGGCGTTCGGCCAGTTCGAGCGCGGGCGGATGCGCGTGGCCCCAGAGCGGGAAATACGCGAGCTGTTTCGTTTGCCGCGCGGCGGCTTCGGCCAGTTCCTCGCGACCGTGGCCGACCTGCACCGCGAACAGTCCGGCGAGGCCGTCGAGGTAACGCTTGCCGGTGTCGTCCCAGATGTAGGCGCCTTCGCCGCGCACGATCACCGGGAAGTGCTCGGCCTGGCTGTGCCTCGTGAAATGCAGCCAGAGGTTGTCGTGTGCGGCGGCGCCCTGGACGGTGGCGATCCCGGCGGGTTCGGCGGTCGTGGTCATGGCTCCTCGAAACGGGCCTCGAAGCTGCCGGCACGCACCGTGGCGCACCGGCCGGACTTCTCGGTTATCGCACGAGCCGACGCCGCTTGGCAAGCGGATCAGTCGCCAGCGCCACCCACAACGACTAATTTCAGCTGTCTCATCGGGACAGACCTTCGGATTTCGTCGTCACCGGCGGTGCGTGCCCCACTGGTACGACTGTTTCCGCAGCTTGAGGTACACGAGCGTCTCCGCGGTCCGCACGCCGGGCAGCGTCCGGATGCGGTTGGAGATCACGTCGAGCAGCGCCTCGTCGTCGGCGCAGAGCACCTCGCACAGCACGTCGAAGCGGCCGGCGCACAGCACGACGTAGTCGATCTCGTCCATTTCGGCCAGTGCGTCGGCGACCGGATCGAGCGGGCCGTCTACGGTGATCGCGACCATCGCCTGCCGGAAAAGCCCGACCTGCAAGGGATCCGACACCGCGACGATCTGGATGACGCCCGAATCGGACAGCCGCTGCACCCGCTGGCGGACCGCCGCCTCGGACAGCCCGACCGCCTTGCCGATCGTGGCGTACGGCCGCCGTCCGTCCTCTTGCAACTGGGCGATGATCTGCTTCGAAATGTCGTCGACCACCGGCGGCACCGGCCGGTTCGGGTCCTGGCTCTGCATCCCGGGATCATCTCGGGTCGACCCTCCCCCGGGCAACCGGGGGCGTGGCACATCGTCGCCCTGAGTGTCCAGATGGCCCGTTACCCAGGGTGCCTGACAACGGATTTCGTCGTCTTTCCGACGTTGACAACGGCAAACCCGTCCTGTTCCATCCGTCGAATTCCAGCGCCGCCGACGGAGGGATCCCCATGCCGCCTCATCCGGTCCCCGTCCAGACCGACACTGCCGCCGGTTCGCCCGCGCCCCGCTCGCTCACCAGATCGATCGGCGTCGGCGGCGGTACCTTGCTGACGCTGAGTTGCGTGACTCCCGCGTCGTCCTTGTTCGTTCTCGTCCCGCCGTTGTTCGGCTCGCTCGGCACTGGCACCGCGCTGGCCATCGGGCTCGCCGTGCTGCTGTGCGTGGGCATCGCGTTCTGCTATTCCGAACTCGGCACGCTGGTGCCCAGTTCGGGCGGCGAGTACGCCATGGTGTCCACAGTGGTCAGCCGGTTCGCCGGGTGGATCACCTTCATGCTGTCGTTCATCGTGATCCTGGTGGTGCCGCCGATCATCGCGATCGGGGTGGCCGACTACCTGTCGGTGATCGTGCACGTCGATCCGTCGGTGGCGGGTGCGCTGGTGATGCTGGCGTCCACCGGGATGGGCCTGGTGAACCTGCGGTCGAACGCCTGGCTGACCGGGATCTTCCTGGTGATCGAAATCGTCGCGATCGTCGTGGTGTCCGTGCTCGGCTTCGCGCACACCGACCGGCCGGCCGCGGTGCTCGTGCGGCCCAGCATGGACGGCGTGCATCCGATCGCGCTGGTCTCGGTGATCGCCGGGCTGGCGGTGGCGTTGTTCGTGGTGCAGGGCTTCTCGACCGCGGTGTATCTGGCGGAGGAGATGCGAGAGCCGCACAAGACGGTGTCGCGGACCGTGTTCTGGACGCTCGGCGTCAGCGCGGTCGTGATCCTGGTGCCGGTCATCGCGATCACGCTGGGCGTGCCGGATCTCGCGACGCTGCAGAACCTCGACCTGACCGCGCTCGTGGTGAGCTGGAGCAGTTCGACGTTCGGCACGATCATCAGCCTGTGCATCGCGGCGGCCATCGTGAACGCGGTGATCGTGATGGTGATCCAGAACTCGCGCGTGCTGTACGCGTCGGGCCGGGATCGCGCTTGGCCGGAGCCGGTGAATCGCGCGTTGAGCGTGGTGAGCCCACGGTTCGGCGCGCCTTGGGTGGCGACGCTCGTGGTCGGCGTCTCGGAAGCGGTGCTGTGCTTCGTGCCGGTGGAAACGCTGAGCGGCGTGACCGGGGTGGCTGTGGTCGCGCTGTACCTGGCGATCTCGGTGAGCGTGCTGTGGGCACGGCGGCCGGCGCACCGGCGTCCGCAGGTATGGCGAATGCCGGGGTGGCCGGTGGTGCCTGTGGTCGCGGTGCTGGCGCTCGGCTACGTACTGGTGTCGCAGAGCCTGCTGGACCTGGCGATCACGGCCGGGGTGCTGGTGGTTTCGGCTGCGTATTGGTGGGGCTACCTGCGCCGGCGGTCGGATCGGTGGCTGGTGACGATTCCCTGACCCTGGCTCCGGTGAGGACGGACAGGTTGGTCGGGCGCAGTGCTTCGGTCGGCTCGAGGAGATGGTCGTGCGGGAGGGGCGGCCATCTGCTCACGACTGAGGATGGTTCGCCGTTTTCTAGGCGGGGCTGCCGAAGGAGATTGCGTAGAGCGCGAAGGGCTCGCCTCGGTGCGGGAAATCGTGGCGGTAAGCGAAGCCGAGCCGTTCCATCACCGCGCGGGAACGGGCGTTGTACACCTCGGTGAAGGCGACGACTTCCGCTGCGCCGAGGTCTCGTGCGCGGGCCAGGCCAGCGAGGCCGATCTCGGTCGCATAGCCGTTTCCCCAACGCTCCTCGCGCACCGCCCAGCCGATTTCCAGCCGTCGCGCGCCGTCGACGTCCTGATAGGACAGTCCGCCTCGGCCGAGGAGTTCTCCCGATTCTCGGTGGTATGCCAGCCATTTGCCCACGCCGTCGCGTTGCCAGCTTCGGCCGATCTCCGCGGCACGGGCTTCCGCGTCGGCGCGGGTCCATTGGCCGTACCAGCGGGCGATGCCAGGATCCAAGTGAAGCCGGTACAGCTCGTCGGCGAGAGCCGGGCCGATCGGGGTGAGCCGGAGGCGTTCGGTCTCCAACTCAGGCGGCCGCAGTAGTCGGAACAGCCAGGGAAGCGTTCACCCGGGCGATGAATTCCGCGTTGGACTTCGTCGTGCGGACCTGTTCCAGAAACTGTTCCGCGGCCCGCTTAGGGTCCTGTGTGGACAGTGCGCGGCGCACCTCGTTCATCACGGCCAGTTCCTGCGGCGGGACGATCAGCTCGTCGCGGCGAGTGCCGGAGCCGAAGAAATCTACCGCGGGGAAAACGCGGTGGTCGGCGAGCATGCGGTCCAGGCGGAGTTCCGAGTTGCCGGTGCTTTTCAGTTCCTCGAAGAACACCGTGTCCGCCAAAGAACCCGTGCCGACCAGTGCGGTGGCGATGATCGTGAGCGAGCCGCCGCCTTCGATGTTCCTTGCCGCGCCTAGGATTTTCTTCATCGGGTGCAGTGCGCTGGCGTCGACGCCGCCGGACAGGATTCGGCCTGAGGTGCGGGCTGCCAGGTTGTACGCGCGGCCCAGGCGGGTCAGGGAATCCAGCAGCAGCACGACGTCGCGGCCGGTTTCGACCAGGCGTTTCGCGCGTTCCAGAGCCAGTTCGGCGACGGCGGTGTGTTCGGCGGGCTTGCGGTCGAAAGTGGACGCTACGACCTCGCCGCGCACCGAGCGGGTCATGTCCGTGACTTCTTCGGGGCGTTCGTCGGCGAGCAACACCATGAGGTGTGCCTCGGGGTGGTTGACCGCGACCGCTTGCGCGATCGCTTGCAGCACAGTGGTTTTGCCGGTGCGCGGCGGGGCGACGATCAACGCGCGCTGGCCTTTGCCCAGCGGGGCGACCAGGTCCAGGACGCGTGTGGTGAGCTGGTGCCTGCTGGTTTCGAGGACCAGTCGCTGATCCGGGTGAACGGGGGTGAGCTGGTCGAAATCGGGACGCCGTTCTCCGGGCGGACGGCCGTTGACCGAGACGAGTTCGCCGTCGTCGAGGACGAGTTCGTCGCCGCGGCGCAGGCTGTGCGTGCGGATCAGGGACAGCGGCACGGACGGGCCGCCTGGGGCGTAGCCCAGGGTGGCGGTCTTGCCGTGGATATCGAGAATTCCTTGCTGTGTCATGGTTTGCGGCTCCTTGAGCAGTGACAGTCGACGCGGAAAGCGGACCGCCGGATGAGACGAAGCGGGTCAGGCGACGGGCTTCGGAAAAGACGCCGATTCGCGTCGCGTTGACTCACGCTGACGGAGAGGGCGGAACCCCGGGGCGGCGGGGCCGACTTCCTGGGGTATGCGCCGAGAGTAGCGCATCGGTTCCGGCCGCACAACTGGCACTGCACGCGAAGAGGGGCCTCGTGAGCGACTGCCGTCGAAAAACCGGCGCTCACAAGGCCCCAACAAACCTGGAGGCGGGTCTATTCCCGCGCGCCGGTCACGGCATCTCCCACGGAGCCTGCGGCAGCACGTGCCCGGTCTCCAGCAGCGACTTCAGGTTCGACAGCACGGCCGCCCAGCCGCCGGACACGTCCTGGTGCGCCTTCTCGTCGGGCAGGTCCTCGTGCGTCACGGTCAGCCGGACGATGCCCTCGTGCTGTTCGATGTCGAACGTCGCGCGGGACGGCTCCTGGTCCTTCGGGCCGTTCGGGTCGTACCAGGTGGTGACCAGGCGCTTCGGCGGGACCGACTCGATCACCTCGCCCTCGACGTCGGCGATCCCGGACCCGTCGGTCCGCACGTGCGCCCAGCGCGAACCCTGCTTGAAATCGGATTCGTTGCGGTGGCCCCAGTACTGCCCGGTCAGGTCGGGGTCGGTGAGCGCGTGCCACACCTGCTCCGGCGTGCTCTGAATGTAGGTCACATACACAAAACTCGGCTTCATGGCTTCCTCTGCTCGACGTTTGACGGCACTGAGCATCCGCAGCCGCGGCTGCTCGAACCGGTCCACCCACCGCGCCTGCATCTCGTGCAGCGGCACCGGATTGAGGTAGTGCAGCTTTTCCCGGCCGCGGCGCACGCTGCTCACCAGGTTCGCCGCCTCCAGCACGGCGAGGTGCTGGGTCGCGGACTGCCGCGTCATCTCCAGCCGGCGGCACAGCTCGCCCAGCGTCTGCCCGTTGTCCTCGCGCAGCTGGTCGAGCAGGTACCGGCGGGTCGGATCCGCCAGCGCCTTGAACACTTTGTCCAGGTCAGGTTGCACACTTACAGTAAGGCAGGCAAATGCCTGCCTGTCAAGCCAGCAGAGGGAAACACAGGTCAGCGCCGAGGCGAGTTACTGACCGCCTCGGTGCTGGCTACCGAGAGTGTTTAGAAGACCTCTGGGGTGAGAGACGGGGCCGCCATGTCGGCGTCGAAGGGGAACATCGGGCGGACGATGCCGGAGTGGCCGAGCCGGAGCAGGTCCTGGTCGACGCCGCCGGGGGTGAGGGCCAGCAGCCAGTCCGCGGCCATGTCGTACAGCTCCGGTTCGAGGTAGCCGATCTTCACGATCACCACGTCCGCCTCACGCGGGCGCAGGCCGAGCGCGTGGAAGTCGGATTCGAGGTGGTACGGCTTGCGGCGCGCGGTCACGATCACCCGCAGGCCGCCGACAGCCAGTGCCACCGTGGTTCCGGCGACCGGGTCGTCGACGTCGATCGCGGCCACCTGTGCGGTGAGTGCGACCGGGCCGCGCGGTCCGGAGTCGACTTTTCCGCCCAGTTCAACAGAAATCGTCGCGCCGACGCCGGCTTCGACCGCCGTAGCAACGGCTTCGGGGTCCACAATGGCCGCGTACAAAGTGCTCAGCGAAGAGTCCACAATGGCCGGTGTGTTCAGCAGGACGTCGAGACTCCACGACGTGTCCCCGGCACCGCCGGCGGTCGGGTTGTCCCCGGAATCGCTGATGAAGAACGGCCTCGATTCCGAAGCGACCGCCTGCTCGAGGCATTCCGGCAGCGTGCCGGTCGGGGCGACGAAAGCGAAGTCGTGGCGAGCGTCCCAATAGGACTGAGCCAGTCGCTCGGCTTCCTTCGTGATCAACGGAACGTCGTCGCCCATCACTACCACCGCAGCCTGGCAGCGCGGTTCGTCCGCCCACGCGTAGCCGACCCAAATCGCCGCGTCCAGAACTCCGTCCAGCGCTTCGACGGAATCCACTGCCGCGTAGACGCTCTTCGCCGGTTCGAGCCGGGTGCTGGTCTTCTCCCCCGGCAACAGAACCGGAACCTGCACCCAAGCCTTCTTCGGCCGACCGCCAGACCGCAACCGCGACACCAGGTTCCGCGCGGCGCGTTCGCGGGTCTCCCACGCGTCCTCGTGCGGAGCCATCCGGTAGCAGGTGATCAGGTCCAGCGCGGTGACGAGTTCGCGCGAAACGTTGCCGTGCAAGTCCATCGACGCCGACACCAGCACGTCCGGACCGAGGATCGAACGGATCTCCTGTGCGAGCGAAGCCTCCACATCGGACCGTCCGACGACACTCATCGCGCCGTGGATGTCGAAGAACAGCCCGTCCAGCTCACCCGCCGAGCGCAGCCGGTCCAGGATTTCCCCGGACAGCTCGGCGTACGCCTCTTCGGTGACCGCACCGCCCGGGAGCGACCGCGCGTCCATCAGCGGGACCCATTCCACCTCGGCCGCCCAGTCCGCGTCGAGAAAGTCATAGCGGCCAAGCAGCTCGTCCCCGCGCAGCACCCGGAAATCGTCCACTGTGGACCGATGTGGCGAGAAGGTGCTCGATTCGATGGCGATTCCGGTGATCCCGACCCGCAGCTTCTTCATCGTCCACTCCGTTTGATCGCTTGCTCGAACACCGCGTCCAGCGCGAGCGCGCCCGCGCCGCAGAGTCCCGCGTCCGCACCGAACCGCACCCGGTCGATCCGCAGTTCCCTGGTAGCCAACGGAAGGCACCGTTCGTACAACGCACCGCGCACGGCCGCGACGAACGCTTCCGAACCGGACAGCGCGCCGCCGAGCAGCACCTCGTCCGGGTTGCTGAAGTTGACGACCGTGGCCAGCACCTCGCCGAGCCGCAGCCCGGCGCGCCGCACGGCCGTGGTCGCTTCGGGATGTCCGTCTTCCGCGGTGGCCATCACCTGCGCGGTGGTCTCCAGCTTCAAACCCTGCGCCCGCAACTGCGCGACGAGCGCGGCGCCGCTGGCCACCACTTCCAGACAGCCGCGGTTCCCGCAGGTGCACGGCCGGTCCTCGGCGGCGGGCACGCGCACGTGGCTGATATCGCCCGCGACTCCGGCCCGGCCGCGGTAAAGCTCGCCGCCCAGCACTATTCCGGACCCGATGCCGGTACCGGCCTTCACCACCAGCAGCGTCCGGCCGGGCGCGCCGGCCACGGATTCGCCCAGCGCCAGCAGGTTCGCGTCGTTGTCCACGAACACCGGCAGGTCGAAGTGCTCCGCCAGCGCGTCCCGGACCGCGAACCCGCGCCAGCCGGGCATCCGCGACGGCAGCGTGATGGTGCCCGCGTCGACATCCACCGGACCCGGGAACGCCACGCCGAGACCGAGCGCGCGGCCCGGGCAATCCGCGCCCGCCATCACATCGCGCACCGCGGCCGCGAGCCCGGCGACCAGTTCTCGCGGCTCCTGGCTGATGTCCAGCGGACGCTCGTGCACTTCCAGGAGGTTGCCCGCGATGTCGAGCGCGCCGATCCGCACGTGCCGGGAGCCGACGTCGGTGCCCCAGACGTGGCCGAACTCCGTGTTGACCGACAGCAGCTTCGGCCGCCGCCCGCCCGCGGACCGGCCCTCGCCGGATTCGCTCAGCACCCCGGCGGACATCAGCGCTTGCGTGCGCACCGACACCGTCGATTGCGGCAGGCCCAGCGCACGCGCCAGGTCCATGCGCGACCTCGCGTGGCCGTGCGCGACCAGCCACAACACCCGCAGCGGTCCGGCCGGATCCACCGCGTCACCTCTTTCATCACGATTGATGTAACTAAACTGTGCGAAAGGACTCTTGGCAATTCCCGTCTCGCGTGCAAGATTACCCGACAGCCAGGACGCGGCATAGCACCTGGCACTGGCCTTTCATCAGAGTTGTTGGAAGTGATGCGAATGGCTCGACGCCCGTGGCGCGCCGCGCTCGGGGTCACGCTCGCCGCCGCGCTGGCGCTGTCCGGCTGCGCGGCGAGCCGGGAACCGCACGGCGGCGGTTCCGGCACCCCGAAAACCGGCGGGACCGTGCGGTTCGCGCTGCCCCCGTCGGCGACGCCGAACTGGATCATGCCGCTTTCGCTCCCCGGCTACGGCGGGTCGTACAACGGCATGATCCGGTCGACCATGTACGTGCCGCTGTACAGCTACGACGGCAGTTCCGGCTCGGTCACCCTCGACGACGCCGCGAGCGCCGCGAACGTGCCGAGCTACTCCCCCGACGGCAAGACCGTGACCATCACGCTCAAGCCGCTGACCTGGTCCACTGGCGAGCCGCTGACCAGCCGCGACGTCGAGTTCTGGCTCAACCTCGCCCGCGCGGGCAAGGACAAGTGGGGCAAGTACTCGAAGGGCTCGATCCCGGACAGCATTGTCGGATTCCACGCCGTGGACGACCGCACCTTCACGTTCACTCTGGACAAGGCATACAACCCGGACTGGTTCACCGCCAATCAGCTCAGCCTGATCGTCCCGATGCCGCACGCGTGGGACCGCACGAGCGCCGCGGGTCCGGTCGGCGACCACGACCGCACCCCGGACGGCGCGAAACAGGTCTTCGATTTCCTGGTCAGCCAAGCGAAACAGCTCGGCACGTACGCGACGAATCCACTGTGGAAGGTCGTGAACGGACAGTTCACGCTGGCCGGGTTCAGCACGTCCGGCGAGGTGACGCTGCGGAAGAACCCGAAGTACACCGGACCGGATCCGGCGAAGCTCGACACTGTCCGGTTCCTGACCTTCACCAGTCCGTCGGCGGAGTACAACGTGCTCCGCGCCGGCGGCCTCGACTACGGGTACCTGCCGACGTCGAACCTCGGCCAGCGCTCGAAGCTGGAAGAGCAGGGCTACCGGGTCGAACCGTGGAACGGCTGGTCCATCACGTATTCGCCGTACAACTTCAACAATCCGAAGCTGGGCAAGGTGTTCTCCCAGCTGTACGTGCGGCAGGCGATCCAGCACGCGGTGGACCAGGACGCCATCACCTCGGTGATCTGGCGTGGCGCCGCGCGCGTCGGCTACGGCCCGGTGCCGCAGGACAACGACACGAAGTACCTGTCGCCCAAGCAAAAGACCAATCCGTACCCGTTCGACCTGAACAAGTCGAGGCAGCTGCTCGCCGACCACGGCTGGAAACCCGGTTCCGACGGCGTCCTCCTCTGCGCCGACCCGGCGAAATGCGGCGAGGGCATCGCCGAAGGCACCCGGCTGTCGCTGACCATGCTGACCGAGTCCGGTTCCGACGAAACCGACGGCACCATGCAGGAACTGCGCTCTCAGCTGTCGAAGGTCGGCATCGAGATGAAGATCAACGCGCAGCCGCTGAACACCGTGCTGGCCAACGGAACCACGTGCAAACCGGAGGACCCGTCGTGCAGCTGGCAGCTGTCCTACTTCGGCACGCAAGGCAGCTGGTACTTCCCGGCGAACCCGAGCGGCGAGGAGCTGTTCGCGACCGGCGCGGGCACGAACTTCGGCGGCTACACCGATCCGAAGGCGGACAAGCTGATCGCAGCCACCAACCTGGCGTCGGACAACCGGGCAATGCTCGAGTACAGCGCTTATCTGGCCGAGCAGCTTCCGGTGCTGTGGCTGCCGAATCCGCCGTACCAGGTGTCGGCGATCGACACCGCGCTGCACGGCGTGACCCAGGACCCGATGGCCGGGCTGCTCCCGCAACGCTGGTTCTGGACGAGGTGAGGACATGACGCGCTACATCCTCCGCCGGCTCGTGCTGGCCGTGGTGGTCGTGCTGCTGGTCACCGTGGTGACGTTCGTGCTGCTGCATTTGCTGCCCGGCGGACCGGCCCGCGGCGTACTCGGTGTGAAGGCCACCGAGGCGCAGATCGCCGCGTTCAACCACGCGCAGGGCTTCGACCAGCCGCTTCCGGTGCAGTACTGGGATTACCTGCTACGGCTCCTGCAGGGCGACCTCGGCGAGTCGTACACGCAGAACTCGCCGGTGAGCACCCTGCTCGCCGAGCGGATGCCGAAAACCCTGCTGCTCACCGTGTTGTCCACCGCGCTCGCGATCCTCGTCGCGCTGCCGCTCGGCGTGTGGCAAGCGGTCCGCCGCGGCCGTACCGCGGACGTGCTCACCACGGCGATCACCTTCGTGCTCTACGCGACGCCGGTGTTCTTCCTGTCACTGGTGCTGATCATCCTGTTCGCGCAGGTCCTGCCGTGGTTCCCGGCGCAGGCCGCACAGGGCGAGACGATCGGCGAACTGCTGTCCCAGCCAGGTGCGCTGGTGCTGCCGGTGCTCGCCGGGACCGGAGCCGCGCTCGCCGCGTTCAGCCGGTACATGCGAGCGTCCACTCTGGACAGCCTGTCCGAGGACTTCGTGCGCACCGCGCGGGCCAAGGGAACGCCGGAGCGCACGATCATCTGGCGGCACGTCTGGCCGAACTCGCTGACCTCGGTGGTCTCGATGCTCGGTTATTACGTGCCGGTGGTGTTCGGCGGTTCGCTGGTCGTCGAATCGATGTTCAACTACCCCGGCATCGGCCTGCTGTTCTGGACCGCGACCCGCACCGCCGATTTCCCGGTGCTGCTGGGCGTCGTGCTCGTGATCGCCGTGGCGACCGTGCTCGGCTCCCTGCTCGCGGACCTGGTCCAGCTGGCGATCGACCCGCGGGTGCGGGTGAAGGGAGCGCGGTCGTGACTGTCCTTTCGCGGCTGTTTGCCCGCAAATCCGCGGTCGTGGGCGCGGTCCTGCTGCTGCTCGTCGTGGCGTTCTGTTTCCTCGGACCGGTGTTCTACGGCACCGACCAGTCGCACACCGACCTCGCCTCGGCGCGCCTCGGACCGGGCGGCGGACATCTGCTCGGCACCGACGACCTCGGGTACGACGTGCTCGGCAGGCTCATGGTCGCCGGACGGACGTCGCTGATCATCGGCGTGCTCGCCGGGCTCATCGCGACCGCGATCGGCGCGGTGTGGGGCGCGGTCGCCGGGTACACCGGCGGCTGGCTGGACACCGTGCTGATGCGGATCGTCGACACCGGCGTCGCGATCCCGGCGCTGTTCCTGCTGCTGGTGGCCGCGACGCTGGTGACGCCGAGCGTCGGTGTGCTGGCACTGCTGATCGGCGCGGTGTCGTGGCTGGTGCCCGCGCGGCTGATGCGCGCGGAAACGGTGAGCCTGCGCGAACGCGATTACATCCGCGCGATCACCGTGCTCGGTGCGAGCCGCACGCGCGTGGTGTTCCGGCACATCATCCCGAACGCGATCGGCACCGTGGTGGTGAACGCGACGTTCCAGATCGCCGACGCGATCCTGCTCGTGGCGTACGTCAGCTTCCTCGGCCTCGGCGTTCCGGCGCCGGACACCGACTGGGGAGCCATGCTCTCCAAAGGAATTACCTACACCTTCGACGGCGCGTGGTGGCTGATCCTGCCACCGGGCATCGCGATCGTCGTGGTGGTGTGCGCGATCAACTTCCTCGGCGACGGGCTGCGCGACGCGTTCGCGGTGAAGGGGCGACGATGAGCGAAGCAGTGCTGGACATCCGTGACCTGCGGGTGTCCTATTCCGGCGGTGCGGCGGCGGTCGACGGGCTGAGCCTGTCGGTCGCGCCCGGCGAGATCGTGGCGGTGGTCGGCGAGTCCGGTTCCGGCAAGAGCACGGCCGCGCTCGCGGTGCTCGGGCTGCTGCCGGGATCCGCGCGGGTCACCGGGTCGATCGAGCTGGCCGGGCAGAACGTCCTCGACCTGCGCGGCGAGGACCTGCGGAAACTGCGCGGCCCGGCCGCCGGGATGGTGTTCCAGGAACCGATGACCGCGCTGAACCCGTTGCGGACCATCGGTTTCCAGCTCGCCGAGGCGATCCGCAACCACGATCCGAAGAAACTGCGCCACCGCCGCTACTACGACCGGTGCGCCGAACTGCTCGACCGCGTCGGCGTCCCGGAACCGGCCGCGCGGCTGAAGCAGTACCCGCATGAACTGTCCGGCGGTCTGCGGCAGCGCGTGATGATCGCGATCGCACTCGCCGCCGGGCCTCAATTGATCATCGCGGACGAGCCGACCACGGCGCTCGACGTCACCGTGCAGCAGCAGATTCTCGACCTGTTGCGCGACATCCGCGAGCACGAGGGCACCGCGACGCTGCTGATCACGCACAACATGGGCGTCGTCGCCGACGTCGCGGATCGCGTCGCGGTCCTGCGGAACGGCACGCTCGTCGAGGAAGCCCCGGCGACGGAACTGTTCTCGTCGCCGAAGGCGGATTACACCCGGGAACTGCTGGCCGCGGTTCCGCAACTGGGTTCGTTCGCGCACGAACCGGCGGCCGGGGAAACCCCGAAGCCGGTGCTCGCGCTGTCGAATGTGGTGGTCGAGTACAGCGGACGCCAGGTGGTGAACGACGTTTCCCTGTCCGTCTCAGCCGGTGAGATTGTCGGACTGGTCGGCGAATCCGGTTCCGGGAAAACGACGCTCGGGAACTGTGCGCTGGGGCTGGTCACGCCGAAATCCGGCACTGTCGAAGTGCTCGGCGGACCGCTGCCGAAAGGCACCGGCCGCTCGGCGCGGGCGGTCCGGCGGCAGATCGGCGCGGTGTTCCAGGACCCGGCGTCGTCGCTCGACCCGCGGATGACGGTCGCGCAGACCGTCGCCGAACCGCTGGTGGTCCACACCTCGGCCGGTCGCGGCGAGCGGCAGCGGCGGGTGCGGGAGCTCCTCGACGCGGTGGAGCTGCCGGAAAGCTTGCTGGGCCGGTACGGGCACGAGCTGTCCGGCGGGCAACGGCAGCGCGTGAGCCTCGCCCGCGCCCTCGTGCTGGGCCCGAAGCTGCTGATCGCCGACGAACCGACGAGTGCGCTGGACGTATCCGTGCAGGCAGCCGTGCTGGAGGTGTTCCGGCGGCTGCATCGCGAGTTCGGCTTCGGCTGCCTGTTCGTGAGCCACGACCTCGCGGTGGTGGACAGCCTGTGCGATCGGGTTGCGGTGCTGCGCGCGGGCGAACTGGTGGAGGAAGGCCCGGCGGAAACGGTGCTGCGCACGCCGGAACATCCGTACACGCAGGCGTTGCTGCTGTCCTCGCCGGTCCCGGATCCGCAGTTGCAGCGGAGCCGGCGCGAGGCGCTGGCCGGCGCGGACCCCGCGGCGTGACCGGATTGCGGGCCGGAGTCGACATCGGCGGGACGAAAACCCTGGTGGTGGTGTGCGACGAGGAAGGAAAGGAACTGGGCTCGGCGTCCGCTCCGTCGGAGTCGCACCGGGGCGGCGCGGCGATCCTCGACCGCGCGGCGGAGCTGGTCAGCTCGCTGGTGCCGGACCACGCGGCGCTCGCCGGGGTCGGCGTCGGAGCGGCGGGCGTCGTCGACCCGGTGACCGGAACAGTGCTGGTCACCGGGGATTCGTTCACCGGATGGGCGGGCACGCCGGTCAACGCCGAGCTGTCCGCCCGGCTCGGCGGGGTGCCGGTGCGCACCGTCAACGACGTGGACGGATTCCTGCTCGGCGAATTGCTGCCAGGCGAGCGGAACGTGCTCGGCGTCGCGGTCGGGACCGGGGTCGGCGGCGCACTGTTCGTCGACGGGCGGCTGCTGTACGGCGGCGCGACCGGGGCCGGCGAGATCGGGCACGTCGGCCGCTACGGGGAGGAACTCTGCACCTGCGGGCAGATCGGACATCTCGAGGCGTACGCCTCCGGACGCGCCTTGGCCCGCCGTTATGCCGAAGCGACCGGCCGGACCCGCACCGCGGAAGCGATCGCCGAGGAAGCGCTCGCCGGGGATCGAGCCGCTCAAGCGGTGTTCACCGACGCGGGCCGGTTCCTCGGCCAGGCGATCGCGCACGCGGCCGGGCTGCTCGGCCTCGCGACCTGCGTGCTCGGCGGCTCGGTGGTCCGGTCCTGGGCACTCCTGGAGAAACCGCTGCGGGAAGCGCTGGCGGAACAGCCGCTGCTGTCCGGGGAACCGGTGGCGATCCGGCTCTCCCGGCACGGGGCGAAATCCGTGGCGCTGGGCGCGGCCGGCCTCACTGCCGGTATTCACCGGCTACCGGACGTGAGCAACCCCTAAACCAGTCCTCTGTGGACCATCGAGAAAACCGTGGCCTCGGGGTATACGCTGTCGGGCACCGACGGAGCCGGGGGCAACGATGCGCGCGAAGCTGGACGGAACGGGACAGGCGAGAGACCCCGCGCGTGAGCGTGGTCTCCACCCCGCTGACAGCAGGTGACTTGGTCTATACCATTCCGGTGATCATTTCCCGTCCGGTGGCCAACGAGGGGATCCCATGCCCGTCATCAGGCGCAATATCGTCCCGCTCCGGTATTCCGACCCGAGCGTCGTCGCTTACGTGCGCAGCCCGAGCGACTGGATGGTGTCCAATTGCGGCTGGATCCGGGGCCGGGAAGGCGTTCTGCTCGTCGACACCTGCGGCACCGAACGCGACACGCTCGACCTGGTCAGCGACGTCCGCAAGTACTCGACCGTCGAAATGCCGCTCACGCTCGTGCTGACCCACGCGCACGGCACCCACCACAACGGGGCCGGGGTCGCGCTGCGCAACGGCGGCCGGATCCTCGCCGCGCCCACCGCGGTGCCGATCATCCGGTCCGGACCGCAGTGCGACGAGGAGATCTTCGCCTGCGCGAACTGGGGCAAGCTCGAGGCGCCGCGGCCCGAGGCGGTGCACGCGGTGATCGAACCGGTCGAGGTGGACCTCGGCGGCGTCGTCGTGGAGGTCGTCCCATTTCCTGGGACCGCGCACACCGACGGCGACCTCGTGCTGTTCGAACCGCGCACCGGCACGCTCTTCACCGGCGACCTGCTGTCGGTCGGGTCGACGCCGTTCGCCGTGCACGGTTCGGTCCCGGGCTGGCTGACCGCATTGGACTGGCTCGACAAAATGTTCCCGGACGTCCGCACCTTCGTGCCCGGGCACGGCGGGCTCAGCCATCCGGGCAGTTTCCCGGTCGCGGTGCTGCGCACGTATCTGCATTGGCTGCTCGACGCGACCGCCAGCGCGGGCACGCCGGACTTCGCCGAACTCGCCACGATCGCCCGCCGCCGCTGGCCCACGTGGACAGTCCCGGAACGGCACATCGGGAATCTGCTGCGCGCGCACGCCGACCAGCACGGGGAACAGCTCCCGTCGGCCGAAGCGATGCGCGCGATCCGCGACGCCGCGGGCGGCAAGATCGATCTGGACACGCTGCTCGGACTCGGCAAGTCTTAACGCCGGGAAATCGATTCCCCGAAGCGGTCGACGCGGCTCTTTCCCGGCACCGGCTCCGTTCCCGAAGTGGTATCGCGTCGAGGCCGGGGGAACGCGCTATTTCCCCCTGGCAGCCAGAAGGGCGCCGCCGGGATTCCCGGCGGCGCCCTCACCGCTGATCAACTGCCGCGGCCCCCGCGGCACAGCTGCCGAAAAGAACGCTCAGGCGCTGGCCTTCTTGCGCGTCGCGCGCTTGCGAGCCGGCTTGGCCGGAGCCTCGGTGTCGCGCTCCTCGTACGCCTTCACGATCTCCGCCGGGAGCCGGCCCCGGTCGGACACGGTGAAACCGTTGTTCTCGGCCCACTCGCGCATCGCCTTGTTGCGCTCGCGGTCCGCGGCGGTCGAAGCCGGCCGCGGGGACTGCCCGGCGGCCATCCGGACCTTGCGGCCGCCGACCCGGCGCGAGGCGGCGACGTAGCGGGCCAGCTCTTCCCGAAGTGCGGCAGCGTTGTCTTCGGACAGGTCGATCTCGTAGCTCACGCCGTCAAGACTGAACGGGACGGTCTGTTCGGCGATGCTGCCGTCGATGTCGTCCACCATCTCGACATGGACTTTTTGCGCCATGATTCGCGTTCCTTCACCTTCTACAGGATGTGCCTGCGATTACCCTATCGTGTCGAGTGACGGTACGCGCAGCGCGACTCCATTCCGGTTCCGCCGCCCGTGCTTTCCCGGCCGGTTCCCGAACACCTTCGGTACCCAATCCGCGACGCCGCGCACAGTTCCGGCGCACTGGAAAATTTCCAGTATCACGGTATTCGCACGCGGTTTCCCGCTGAGCGGACGGAAGAGCGGGCCCGAAACGACCGAAGGCCACCGGGTCGAAACCCGATGGCCTTCGGCGGTGCGAGGAGAAAACGCGAGCTAGTTCCGCCCGGCGGGCGCACCCGTGCGCGGGTCGAGCGGAAGCTTGCCCGCCTGCGGCCACCAGAAGTTGAACATGTTCCAGAGTCCGCCCGCGCGAGTGTCGAACGAGCCGTTGCCGACCCGGCCGGAGAACCAGTTGTCCTCGATGAACTTCAGCACCGAGGTCTGGTCGGTCCGGGTGTGGTCGACATAGTTCACCTTGCTGTAGGGCGAGACGACCAGCAGCGGCAGCCGCGGGCCGTAGCCGCAACGGTCGGCGTGCCCGCCGAGCCCGGCCGGCTTACCGGTGCACACGGCCTGGTCCTGCGACGCGTCCTGCGAACCGTTGACGATCTTCGGGTTCTCGTGGTCGTACCAGCCGTCGGAGTCGTCGTAGGCGAGCACGATCGCGGTCGAACGCCACTCCGGCGACTGCTGGATCTTGTTGATCTCGTCCACGACGAAATGCTGTTCGTCGAGCGGGTCGGAATAGCCCGCGTGCCCGTCCTGGTACTCCGGCGCCTTCAGGAAGCTCACCGCGGGCATCGAACCGGCCTTGAGCGCGGCGTCGAAATCGCTCGTGTCGTACTGGTGGTTGGCCTGGTCGGTCTGCCCGATCGCCTGCACCGAGGACGGCGGCAGGTGGTGCGGGTTCGAAGTGGACTTGTAGTACTGGAACGGCTGGTGGTGCGGGCTGTAGTCCACGGAGGACTGATTGCCGACGTTCGCGTGCTTCTGCCCGCAGACCGCGTAGCCGTTCTGAGTGCCGGTCGGCTTGAAGCCGCCCTGGAACCAGCCCCACGTGACGTGCCGGTCGTTCAGCAGGTCGCCGACGTTGCGGCCCTGCATCGCGCCCAGGTTGTCCTTCGCGGTGTGGTTCTTGTCCGAACAGTCGTCCCACGCCGGGTCCGGGTCGTTGATCACGGTGCCGACGCCGTCCTGGTCCGGCGACGCGACGACGTACGGGTCGCTCTTCGGCTCGTGCGTGACCGGGTCGACCGCCTGGATCCCGTGCGTCTGCCCGGAGATCAGGTTGATCGCGCCCGGGGTGGACGGGCCGAAGACGGTGTTGAACGAGTTGTCGCTCATCGAGTAGTGCTGCGCGTAGTTCCACATGCCGGTGACGGTGTTGCCGTCGTAGTAGTCCATGACCAGGCCCGGCTCGCCGAACAGGACCGGCTGGCCGGTGCACTTGTCGGTCTCGGTCTTCTCGACGAACTTGTCCATCTTGCCGCCGTTGAACGCGGCCTGCTCGGCGCCGTAGCTGTGGTTCTGGTCGCAGGTGAGCGCCTGGTCCGGCCCGAGCCGCTTCGGGTTGTAGGCGTTCGGGTTCCGCGTCAGCAGCTTGTCGTCGAGGCCGTTGACCTTCGGCGTGTTCTTCGCGGCCTGGAACGGGGTGCCGTTCTCGTTGGCGGCCTTCGGGTAGGTGCCGAAGTAGTGGTCGAACGAGATGTTCTCGCCGAAGATCACCACGACGTGCTTGATCGGGGTGAGCGTGGGCAGCCACGACGCCGGCAGCGGGTGCAGCGGCTGGGCCTGCGCGGACGACGCCGCGGACCCGGTGACGATCGCGAGCACGGCCGCCGAGACGAGCGCGCCCGCACCGAGCAGGCGACGGCGCCGCCTGCCGAATGCTGTGTCCACTGAGGATTCCTCCTGGTTTCGCGGGGTGGGGATCGGGGCGCGCCTCAGGCGAGGAGCGCCCGGCCGAAGTGGTCGCCGGGACCGGTGACGCCGGGCAGCGCGAAGAAGTAGCCGCCGCCGAACGGGGAGATGTAGTCGACGAGCGGTTCGTCGATCAGCCGTTTCTGCACCGCCTCGAACTGGCGCTCGAGGTCCTGCTGGTAGCAGGTGAAGACGAGACCCATGTCGAGGTTGCCGTTGGCGTCGACCCCGCGGTCGTAGTTGACCGCGCGGCGCAGGATCCGCTGTCCGTCGGTCTGCGGGGTGCGCGGATTCGCCTTGCGGATGTGGCTGGTGAGCGGGATGACGGTGCCGATCGGATCGTCGGCGTACCGGGGTTCGTCCTGTTCGGACGCTCCGTCCAGCGGCGCGCCGGTGTCCCGGCGGCGGCCGAACATGTTCTCCTGCTCGGTGATCGAGACCCGGTCCCAGAACTCGACCAGCATCCGGATCAGCCGGATCACCTGGTAACTGCCGCCGGTCGTCCACGCGGGCTCGCCCGCCCCGGACACCCACACCAGCCGGTCCATTTCGGACTCGCCCGGATTCGCGGTGCCGTCCTTGAACCCCATCAGATTGCGCGGCGTGCCGGACGGCCTTGACGGCGAACTGAAGCCGTTGATCTTCCAGCGCAGCTGCATCCCGCCACGCGTCGCGCGGGTCAGGTCGCGCAACGCGTGCAGCACGGTGTCGGTGTCGCTCGCGGACAGCGTGAGCGACAGGTCGCCATGGCATTGCGGGGCGTCGAGCGCGTCGTTGGGGAACATGGTCATCGGCTTGAGCTTCTTGGGCTTGCGTTCGGCCAACCCGTACCGACCGTCGAAAAGGGACGATCCGACGCCGACGATCACGCCAAGATCGCTCTGCGGCACGACCGGGCCGAGCACCCCCGAGTCGGCGGGCGGAGCGGTGATCCCGAGCGCGGCCGGAGCACCGCCGTTCGTGAGAAACCGCGCGCGGTCGGTGATTTCCTGGAACAAGTGCGTCAACTCGGCACGATTCTCGGCGACCACGTCGAAGGACGCGATCACGCTCTGCGCCGGCGGCTGGCGGAGAATCGCCGCCTGCCTGGGACCGTGGAAGGGAACGGTTTTGGGTTCTTCGCTCGCGCTGGCCGCCACCCCCATTCCGGCAGCCGCGGTAATCCCCGCGCCGACGACCGTACGACGCAGGAAGGACCGGCGAGAGGACTCCGTCGTCACGAGATCCTCCTCGGCTCCGCGATCGCGGCGATCGGCGCGAGCAACTCGGTCAACTCGCTGACGTCGGCATTGAGCTTCTGCCGCTGCAGCGCGGACAGCTGACCGACCGGCGTCCACGAGCTGTCCGGCTTCTTGGCACTGTCGAGCGTGGCCTTGGTGCGCTTCATCCAGCTGTCCACCTTGGACAGTCCCGGATAACGCGGAGCGAGAACCGGACGCAGCACATCGAGGACCGCCTGGGTCCCGTCGAGGTTCGCGCGAGCGGTGGCGAGGTTGGTGCCGCTGCCGTAATCGGTGCGGGCGGTCAGTTCGAATTGCAGGGTGTTCTCCACGATCTCGTGCGCGCGCAGACCGAGGTCGTTCGGATCGACCTGACTGTCCGCAAAGGACTTGCGAAGTTTCTGCACGTCGCTGTCCAGCTGGTCGGCCACCGGCGCGAGGGCGGCGAGGTCTTCGTTGTGCCACAAGCCGGATTCGAGCCGGTGGAACCCGGTGAAGTCCGGGCTCTTGATTCCGTCGGGCAGCCCGGCGGCGGTGCCGTTGATGGCCTTGTCGGAGTCGCCGAAGGCGTTATAGGCCGCGCCAAGCCGTTCGTAGTCGAGATGCGCGACAAGCCAAGCGCTCTGACTCGCGCCGCGATCGTTGGCGCGAATGGCGTCCTTCACCTTGCCGACGTCGGCGGCCAACTGGCCAAGTCCTTGCGTCACATGGGCTTGATAGGACTTCAACGGTCCGAGCAGATCGTTCTGCGTCACCGGCGCGACGCCCGGACCGCGTTCCGCACCGCCGCTCACCGTGACGGTCGGTCCGACAATCGCCGACGAATCCTCGGGGAGACAACGGAATGCGTAACCTCCATTGCCGAGCGTGACCTGCATCGGCCGGGTCGTCCCGCTGCCCAATCCCTCGACCTCGCCGTAGACCACCCCGGTCGCCGGGTCGATCAAATCGACCTCGGCGGTCACGGTTCCGGTGTTGTGCAGGCGAAAGGTCTGCACCCCTGCTCGCGGATCCGCCCAGCCCTGCCCGCAGGCCGACCGGGAGATCTGGATCTCCGGATCCTGCGCCGAAGCCCCGTCGGGCCAGACCGCGAACGCGATCCCCGCCGCGACGACCGCGATCGCGACCCCACCGCCGATCCAGCGGGCACGCACAGACCCCGGCACTCTTTCCTCCACTCACACGTTCGGGCTACCGGGACGGAATTATGCGTGCGGAAAGTGAAGAAACCCTGGCCGAGAACGTCGCCTACCCGGGAATTCACCAGGACTTCAACCAAAGAACGGAAGAAGCCGGACATAGCCGCCAAAGCGTGTGGTAATGACTGCCCGATTCGCCGGAAATGAACACTCTCAAGCCATGTCCGGATCATTCGGAATGTCCGGTGCCAGGCAAGGGGAGGTCTCGCAGTGCCGGTCTCGCCAGGGTCTCCCGGACGTCCAGAAATCCCGTCAGCCTGTGTCCGTACCTGCTTCCCCAGCAAAGGAACGAAGACCCATGGCGGACACTCACTCAGACCTGTTCGACCTGAGCGGGAAATGCGCACTCGTCACTGGCGGCACCAGAGGCATCGGGATGATGATCGCGCGCGGCCTCCTGCAAGCAGGCGCTCGCGTCATTGTCAGCTCACGCACAGCAGACGCATGCGCCGAGGCAGAGCGCCAACTGTCCGAATTCGGCGACGTCCAAGCCATTCCCGCCGACCTGTCCAAGCACAACGAGTGCCAGCGCCTCGCCGACCTGGTCACCGCCGGCTCGGACCGCCTGGACATCCTCGTCAACAACGCGGGAGCGATGCGACGCGAGCCGCTGGAGACATTCCCGACCGAAGCCTGGGACGCCGTCCTCGACCTCAACCTCAAATCGCCGTTCTGGCTGGTCCAGGCCCTGCTCCCGGCACTGCGCAAGGCAGGCGCCGCCGACGATCCCGCCCGGATCATCAACATCGGCAGCATCGCCGCCATCCACGTCGCCGAGGCGCCCAACTACTCCTACGCCAGCAGCAAAGCAGCACTCCACCAACTCACCAGGGTGCTCGCCAGGGAACTGGGACCACAACACATCACGGTGAACGCGGTAGCCCCCGGCGTGTTCCCGTCACAGATGATGGCGGCCACCATCGACGCCATCGGCGACACGATCGCGGCGAAAGCACCGCTGCGCCGGCTCGGCCGCGACGACGACATGGCAGGCGTCGCCGTGTTCCTCGCCAGCCGAGCCGGGTCCTATCTGACCGGCGCCATCGTCCCGGTCGACGGCGGCACCGCCACCACCGCCTCGGGCACCTAACGGGGTACTGGCAGGGCCTCCCTTCGGCTGCGGGCAGGGCTTACCGTGAAAGGGTGGCCATGATCGATCTGCGCAGCGAGATCAAGGAGTTTCTGAGCTCGCGTCGTGCGCGCATCACACCTGAGCGGGCCGGGCTGCCCGCCTACGGCGGCAACCGCCGGGTCAAAGGCCTGCGCCGCGAAGAGGTCGCGCTGCTGGCCGGGGTCTCGGTCGACTACTACGTGCGCATGGAGCGCGGCAGCCTCGCCGGGGCCTCCGACGGCGTGCTCGACGCGGTGTCCTCGGCCCTGCAGCTCGACGAGGCCGAGCGCGACCACCTGTTCCACCTCGCGCGGCAGTCCAAGACACCGGGCGGTGCCCGCCGTCGGCGGCCAGCCGTGACGGTGCGTCCGGCGCTTCAGCAAGTGCTCGCCGCCGTCACCGACGCCCCGGCGTGGATCTGCAACGGCCGCTACGACGTCCTCGCCACGAATCGCCTTGCCCGCGCGCTGTATGCGCCGGTGCTGGCCGACCCGCGACGACCGGCGAACACCGCGCGGTTCGTGTACCTGGATCCCGACGCGGCGAGCACGTTCTTCGTCGACTACGACCGGGTCGCCCGTGACGTGGCCGCGAAACTGCGCATGGAAGCGGGCCGCAACCCGCACGACGACGAGCTGATCGCCCTGGTCGGAGAACTATCGACACGCAGCGAACTGTTCCGGCAGCGGTGGGCCTCCCAGGACGTCCGGCTCCACCGGTCCGGACGCAAACGCCTGCACCATCCCGTCGTGGGCCGGCTCGACCTCGACGTCGAATCGATGGACCTGCCCACCGACCCCGGCCTGCTCCTCAACATCTACACCGCTCCCGCCGGCACGGCCGCCGCGGACGGCCTGGCCCTCTTGGCGTCGTGGGCGGCCGACCAGGAGGAGCTGGCGACCGAGACTCCTGCGCTCAGCTGATCTGCCCGGCTCCCCGCTCCGCCAAGCCAGCGCCGAAAACCCGGCACCCCGCAGCGCGGATTCCCGCTAGCGTGAAAGCAATTCGCACGAAGGGCGGGAGCATGAACCACACCGAACTCACCGAACGTTTCGCCACCCTGACCACCGCCCACCTGGCCGACGGCTGCTTGCGAGCCCGCCTGACCGTGCGGTGCGCCCCAGCCGGGACCAGGTCCGTTATCCCAGGCCAGAAGCTCTCCGGGCGAGTCCTGCCAGCCAGGCACGCGGGCAGCGTCGACGTCTTCCTGGAAGCGATCACCGCCGCCAGCCCCGGCGACGTCCTGGTGGCCGACAACCGGGGCCGGCTGGACGAGAGCTGCGTCGGCGATCTCATCACCGCCGAAGTCGCGGCGGCCGGACTCAGCGGGATCGTCATCTGGGGGCTGCACCGCGACACCGCCGAACTCCGCGAAATCGGCCTCCCGGTATTCAGTCTCGGCTCCCTCTCCACCGGACCCCTGCACCTCAACGACCGCGCCGCGAACGCCCTCGAATCCGCCACTGTCGGCGAATGGACCGTGACCAACGACGACCTGGTCTTCGGCGACGACGACGGCGTTCTCTTCGTCCCAGCCGCCCAAGCCGAAGAGGTCTTCCGGCTGGCCGAATCCATCCGCGAAACCGAACACCGGCAAGCCGCGAAGATCCGCGACGGCGTCCCCCTCCGCGAACAGGTCCGGTTCAGCGAATTCCTGTCCCGCCGGGAAACCGACCCGTCCTACACTTTCCGCCAGCACCTCCGCGCGAAAGACGGCGCCATTGAAGAATAAGAAAACCGCCCTGGTCACCGGAGTCGGCAGGAAAGCCGGAATAGGCGCCGCGATCGCGACCCGGCTGCAGGAAGACAGCTGGCATGTCGTCACCACCTACTGGTCCGACTACGACCGCCGAATGCCATGGGGCGCCGACGAAACCGTCCAGGGCATCGAAGCCGACCTAGCCGACCCGGAAACCCCGGCGAGGCTGTTCGACCAGATCGACGACGACGTCCAAGCTCTGGTGCTAGCCCACTGCGAGTCCGTGGATTCCAGCCTGCTCGACACCACAGTGGACAGTTTCGACCGGCACTTCGCGGTGAACGCCCGCGCGAGCTGGCTGCTGATCCGGGAGTTCGCCCAACGCTACCGCGGACCGCACGGCGCGGGCCGGATCGTCACGCTGACCAGCGACCACGTGGTGCACAACCTGCCGTACGGGGCAAGCAAAGGCGCGCTCGACCGGATCACTCTCGCCGC
This sequence comes from Amycolatopsis sp. Poz14, assembly GCF_006704225.1. Lineage (NCBI taxonomy): Bacteria > Bacillati > Actinomycetota > Actinomycetes > Pseudonocardiales > Pseudonocardiaceae > Amycolatopsis > Amycolatopsis sp. Poz14. Next base: position 2,732,293 of record NZ_JACLHD010000001.1, on the reverse strand, counting down.
GGCTGGGGAACTCGGCCATCTCGGCATCACAGCGAACGCGGTGAACCCCGGCCCGACCGACACCGGCTGGATCCCCGAAGCCCACCGCGAAGCGTTCGCACAACACAATCCCCTGGGCCGGATCGGCACCCCACGCGACTGCGCGAGTCTCGTCGCGTTCCTCTGCGGCCCGGAAGGCGGCTGGGTGAACGGTCAGGTCCTCGTATCCAACGGAGGTGCGCCGTGAACGACAAACATCTCGCCTACGTCCTGCTCCCCCGCGGCGAAACCGTGCTCCTGATCCGCCGCGCCCCAGGCACTTTCCTCGGCGGGCACTGGGAATTCCCGGGCGGCACCGTCGAGCCCGGCGAAGCCCCGGAGGCCACCGCGGTACGGGAAGTCGCCGAGGAAACCGGACTGCGAATACGGCTCGCGCGCGAACGGGCCCGCCAATCCTGGCCGGACCGCACCGGCAAACCGTTCACCGTGCACGCCGCCTACTACGACGCGCATCCGGAATTCCTCGGCGACCTTCAGCTCAACCCGGCCGAACACGACGACCACCGCTGGCTGACCCCCGCGGACGCGGCCGGACTCCCCCTGTCCGACCACGTCAGGCAGGTATTGCTCGGCTGAAATCCCGAGCCAGCTGCGCCGCCCGGTCCCGCAGCAACGACCGGGCCTCGGCGACGCACCGGTACTCGTCCGGCTCCACGTCGGTCAGCGCGTACACCCCGGCGAAGCCCGCTTCCCGCCATTCCGGCGCGGACAGCAGACATCGCCCGGCCAACGCGACAACCGGCGTGCCGCCCGCTGCACGGAGAACGCCCACCGGCGCTTTTCCGTGCAGCGACTGGGTATCCAGCGAGCCCTCGCCGGTGATGACGAGCCGGGCGTCGCGGGCCGCGGCCGGGAAACCCAGCAGCTCCAACAGCAACTCGATCCCGGGCCGAATGCGAGCGCCGAGTCCGGTGAGCACACCGAACCCGACGCCGCCTGCCGCGCCAGCGCCCGGGGTGGTGGCGTGCGCGGAGCCCACAACTTCGGCCCATCGAGCGAGTCCGCGTTCCAGCACCGCGATCTCGGACGGACCGGCGCCCTTCTGCGGCCCGTACACCGCGGCGGCGCCATCCACACCCAGCAACGGGTTATCCACATCGGACGCCAGAACAATGTCCACTTCGGGCAGTCCGGACAGATCCACTGTGGACAACTCGGTCAACGCGGCGCCGCCCGGCGGAAGCGGCGTGCCGGAAGCGTCGAGCAATCGCGCGCCCAACGCGGTCAGCAATCCGGCTCCGCCATCGGTGCAGGCACTGCCGCCGACCCCGAGCACGATCTGCGTCGCCCCGGCGGCACGGGCGGCCGCGATCAGCTCGCCCGTGCCGTAGCTCGACGCGGTCAGCGGTTCCAGCCGGCCGCCGGGCAGCCGGTGGAGGCCGGACGCTTCCGCCAGCTCGACCACGGCGACCGTCCCGCGCAGCGCGTAGTACGCGGTGATCCGGCGGCCGGTCGGCCCGGAAACCCGCACCGGAATCCGCTGGAACCCGGCGGCGACAGCGGCGGCGACTGTCCCGTCGCCGCCGTCCGCCACCGGCAGCTGCCGCACCGGCTCGCCCGGCGCGACCTCGGCGAACGCCGCGGCCACCACCTCCGCGACCTCCGCCGCGGTGAGCGAGCCCTTGAACTTGTCCGGGGCGACCAGAACCGTCACGCCGCGGCCTTGAACGCTCGCCAGTCGCCGATTTCCGTGATGTCCCGCAGCTGCACGTGCGAGGTCTGCGGCCGCCGCAGCAGCATCGCGAACGCCGAACTGCCGTCGGCCAGTTCGATCACGCCCAGCTCCAGTTCCGGCGGTTCGGACGGGAGCACGCGGTCGCGCAGCTGGTCCAGCGTGAGGTCGTACACCTCGCCGGAGATCGCCGCGCCGCCGTGCGCTACCGGGACCAGCGCCGGGCATTGCCCGCCTACCGAATAGAACCGGTACTTCGCGGCCGTGGTCGTTTCGGCCACCAGCGGAGCGCCGTCGAGCAGATGGTGCAGAGGTTCGCCGCGCATCGCGCCGCCGTTGAGGAACATCAGAGGCATGGTGGTCCCTTTCTCGTTAGAGGATCGCCTTCACCACGTCGATTCCGAAATAGACGGTGAACACGAGCGCGAGCATGGTGAGGATCCACCCTGCTTCACGCCACTTCCCGCGGAAGGTCTTGATCAGCACGAACGCGATGAGGCCCGCGCCGACGCCGTTGGTGATGGAGTAGGTGAACGGAATGAGCGCCACGGTCAGGAACACCGGGATCGTGTAATCCGGGTCGTGCCACGGGATGTTGCGGCACTGCGCCACCATCATCCCGCCGATCACCACGAGCGCGGGCGCGGCGGCCTGCGCCGGCACGATGCCCGCGATCGGCGTGAACAGCAGCGTCGCCCCGAACAGCAGTCCGGTCACGACACTCGCCAGCCCGGTCCGCGCGCCCTCCCCGACGCCGGCCGCGGACTCCAGGAACACGGTGTTCGGCGACGAGCCGGACATCCCGCCCGCGATCGCCCCGGCCCCGTCCACGAACAGGATCCGGCCCATCCGCGGCACCCGGCCGTTCTTCGACAGCCCGGCCTCGGCCGACACGCTGGTAATCGTGCCCATCGCGTCGAAGAACCCGGACAGCACCAGGGTGAACAGGAAGATCGTCGCGGTCAGCGCACCCGCCTTGGCGAATCCGCCGAACAAATCGACGTGCCCTAGCAGTCCGAAATCGGGAGCGGCGACCACGGAATGCGGCAGCGTCGGAGTCGTCAAACCCCATTCGCCGACCCCGAATCCGTCGTGCAGCACCACCGCGAGCACGGTGGCGGCGGCGATGCTGATCAGCACCGCGCCGGGCACCTTCCGCGACATCAGCACGGTCATCAGCAGCAGGCCGAAGCAGAACACCGCGATCGGCCAGCCGTCGAGATGCCCGTCGAGCCCGAGCCGCACCGGGACGGTCGAATGCGCCGCGTCCGGGGTCCGCGTGACGAACCCGGCGCTCACCAGACCGACCAGCGCGATGTACAAGCCGATGCCGACGGTGATCGCGGTTTTCAGCGGCCCGGGAATCGCGTTCATGATGCGTTCCCGGACCCCGCTGACCGCCATCAGCACAATGCAGACGCCTTCGAGCACTACCAGCCCGAACGCCTGCGCCCACGTCATCGCAGGCGCCATCTGGAACGCGACGATGCCGTTGATGCCGAGACCGGCGGCGAGCGCGAGCGGCGCGTTGCCGACGAGTCCCATGAGGACAGTCATCACGGCGGCGGCCAGCGCGGTCGCCGTCGTCACTTGCGCGGCGCTGAGTTTCGCGCCGGTGATGTCGGCGGAGGCGCCGAGGATGAGCGGGTTGAGCAAAACGATGTAGGCCATCGCGACGAACGTGGTCACGCCGCCGCGTACTTCCCGGCCTACGCTGGTGTCGCGAGCGCGTATTTCGAATAGTCGCTCCACAATGGACTTGCGCTGTGGTCCGGGAGCCGAGGTCACCGCTTCGTCGAGGCGTACCTGGGTCATGCGTCCTCCCCTTGCCGGTGGGTGTGCCGCACCGCACCCCTGGCATACGCACGGGGCGGGACGGCGGGACGTTTGCGTTTTTCTGGTGCTCCGGTCAGCACCGGGAGGGTGGCCCGGTGGGGTGGGGCGGGGAACGCTGAAGCCGATTCTGACCGGCATCAGCACTCGCCGAGGCTCAGTACTCGATCCGGTCGGACCGGTTGAGCCAGGCGGAGAACGGGGCGAAAGCCTCCGGAGTGGACACTCGCGAAACCGGGGTCTGCCACGTTTCGCGCGGATTCTCGAACAGCTCGTAGAAAGCCCGGTCGTCGAACCCGGCGCGGGCGGCGTCGTCGCGGTCGGCGGTGTACAGCACGCGGTCCACGCGCGCCCACAGCGACGAGGCGAGGCACATCGGGCACGGCTCGCACGAGGAGACGAGCACGCAGCCGGCGAGGCTGAACGTGCCGAGCGCCTGGCAGGCCGCGCGGATCGCGACCACCTCGGCGTGCGCGGTCGGGTCGAGCGACGGGGTGACGCGGTTGACGCCGGTCGCGACGATTTCGCCGTCCTTCACCACGAGCGCGCCGAACGGGCCGCCGCCGTCGGCGACGTTCTTCTCGGCGATCCGCACGCATTCGGCGAGCCAGGCGCGTTCGACGTCGGCATCGATGGACACGGTCATGACAGTACTGCTCCCAACAGCTCGGGTTTCGGGTTTGCTCAGGACCAGGCCGGACCGGCGGGCGGGGCGTCGTCGCGCAGGACGGTGCCCTCGATCAGGCCGTAGGGCCGGTCGGCGGCGTAGAACACCTCGCCGGGGTTGTCGAGGCCGAACGGCTCGAGGTCGACGAGGAAGTGGTGCTTGTTCGGCAGCGAGAACCGGATCTCCGCGATCTCCGGGACGGCCTCCAGCACCGCCTGCCCCATCGCGTACAGCGTCTGCTGCAGGGACTGGCTGTGCGTGCCGCCGAACGCGTCGAGCAGGGTGGCGAGCGCGGTCTCGTGCGCGTGCGTCCAGTCGGTCTCCTCGACCGAGTACCGCCAGGTCGCGGACACCGCGGTGGCCAGGATCCGGTCCTTGACCTCGACCAGCGTGGTGTATTCGTCGCGCGGGAAGCCCCAGAATTCGGATCCGGTGGAGTTGAGCACGGTCAGGTCCTCGACCCCGCCGAGCACCCAGGCCCGCTCGCCGTCGTAGGTGACGCGCGTGGTGCGGGTGCCCGCCCCGGACCGGGCGAACGAGTGATGCGCCGGCCGTCCGCCGACCTGCAGCCGCTCCCACGGGTGAGCCACGATCCCGACCCGGGCGGCGTGGATGCTCTCCTGCGTGGACACGAAATGCCGGGCCAGCCGCAGCGCGAAGTCCTCGATCTCGCCGATGCCGTCGCGGGCGAAGGCGAAGACGGTGTTCTTCTGCGTGTCGGTGGCCAGCACCTTGTCGTTGGCCCCGGTCAGGTGGGTGTCGCTCATGTCGCCCGACAGCGACACGCTCACGGTGAGGTCGGTGATCCGGTGCTCGTCGCCTTCGCGGTCGACGCGGACCAGCCGGTTTTCAGCCTTCCCGTAGCGGTTGTCGCCAAGAACGATCGCCATTGGTCATCCCTTCTCGTTCGCTCGCCGAGTGAGTACACCTGCCGCGGCGTGGCCCGGGCCACGGCAGATCCACCGAAAGCGGCGACGGCGAACGGCCGGTTTTTCGTAGCTTCCGCCAAACCCCTCTGGTGTGCGGTACTGATGGGCGGAAGGAGGCGCGCATGCGGCTGGGTGCACTGCTCGACACCCCGGAGCTGGGGTTGCGGCTGCTGGCGGGCGAGAAGGCGCGCGACCGCGAGTTCGGCCGCGTCTTCCAGGCGACCCTGCAGGATCCGACGCGGTACCTCGACGGCGGCGAGATCGTGCTGTGCGGCATGCGCTGGCTGCCCGGTCCCGCAGACGCGGACGTGTTCGTCGGCAAACTCGCCGCCGCGGGGGTAACCGCGCTCGGGGCGGGCACCGCCGAGGTCGGCGGCCCGGTGCCGGACTATCTCGTGGCCGCCTGCGAGCGCGTCGGCCTGCCGTTGTTCGAGGTGCCGGTGTCGGTTTCGTTCGCGACCGTGGCCGAGCGGGTGATCCTGGGCCTCGCGGCGGAGCGCTCGGCGCCTGCTCGCGATTCGCACCGGCGGCTGGTGGCCGCGGTGACCTCCGGCCACGGGCTGTCCGCGCTGGTCAAGGCCGGTGCGGAGGAGCTGGGCACCGGCTGTCTCGTGCTCAGCGCGACCGGGCAGCAGCTGGCGGGCGGCCCCGAACTGCCCGCCGCGCGCCGCACCGCGCTGGCCCGCCGCTTCCTGCGCGCCGAACGGCTGCCGTGCCAGGACGGTCCGGTCACCCTGCTCGGCGCGGCCGGACGCTCGGGCCACCGGATCGCGAGCTGGTTCCTCGTGGTGGACGGCGATCCGGCGCAGTGGCCGTCCGCGCGCCGGGAGCTGGCGCTGGAACTGGCGGCGCTGGTCGGGCTCGAACGGTCCCGGGTGGACGAGGCCAGGCGGATCGAGAACCGCGCGGCCGAACCGCTGCTCCGGCTGGTGCTCTCCGACGACGCCGCGCCGGGCGAGCTGACCTCCCGGCTGTCCGCCGCCGGGTTCGCGCCGCAGGAACCGGTGACGACGCTGTCCGCCGAGGTCCGCGGCGGCGGGCCGGGCCTCGCGCAGGTGCTGGTGGAGGAGCTGCTTTCGACCACTGGGCAGCCGGTGCTGGTGGCGACCGTCGACGGGGAGACCTTCGGCCTCTGCTCCTCGCGCGACACCGAAACGTTGCGGGAGGCGGTGCACACGATCGAACCCGCCCTCGGGTCCGCGCGGCTGACGCTCGGCCTCAGCCGGGCCGCGGACGCCGCCGGGCTCCGCGCCGGGGTGCAGGAAGCCCGGCACGCGCGCACGCTGGCCGCGCTGACGCCGGGCCGCGCGACGGTGCTGTCCGGCGACGAAGTTGCGTCGCATCTGCTGCTGCTCGCCGCCCTGCCGGAGGACCTGCGGCGGACATTCGGCGAAAAAGTACTGGGACCGGTACTCGCGTACGACGCGGCACACGGTTCCGAATTGATAACGACGCTCAAGGCGTTCCTGGAACATTCGGGATCTTGGACACAGACGTCGGCCACTCTGCACTTGCACGTGAACACCCTGCGATACCGGATCACCCGGATCGGCGAACTCACCGGACGCGATCCGAGCCGCTTCGCCGACCGCGTGGATCTTTATCTGGCGGGCTGCTTCACGCAGAACTGGGGGTGGTCTTGACCATCCGTCCGAAATGTCCTGCGGAAACGCCGGGCCGCGGGATTTTCCGTACCCCGTAACGGAAATCCAAGCAGTACGCTTATCCGTAAAGATTTATTGGGAATACTTGACCATTCGATGAACCAGGACGGCACTCGGGAGGAGGATGCACCATCCGACCGAGCGTCCTACTCTGAGGTCATGTACATCGCATTGCTGTCCTACACAGCCCCTCGAAACGAAGTCGACTACGCACTGGCCGAACACGCCGAGTGGCTGCGAAGCCAGTTCGCGCATGGATTGTTCCTCGTTTCCGGAAAAGGAAACGAGGACGCCGACCAGGTCATCATCTCCCGCCCGTGCCTGCGCGGCAAGCTGGACGCCGTGCTCGCCACCGACCCGCTCGTGCTGCAACGGCTCGCGCATTACCGCGTGATCGAATTCTCCGCCACGCGCACCGCGGGCGAGTTCCTGACCGTCAACGAGGCGCTCGCCTCCTGATCGCACCCGCCAAGCCGATCGACCGAACGCCCGGACGCAGGTGGCCTCCGGACCGCTCCGCCCGCCACCTGCCGGACGTACTCCCGCCGCGAACTCGCCTATGATCACGCGAGATCTTTCGTTCCGGCCCGGGAGACCGCATGCATACGCCCGACCTCGTGTTCCGAGGCCGTCGCCTCACCAGTGACCGCGCCCTGGTGATGGCCATCGTCAACCGCACCCCCGACTCGTTCTACGACAACGGTGCGACCTTCGAAGAAGCCCCCGCGCAAGCGGCCATCCGCCGCGCGCACGCCGAGGGCGCCGACCTGATCGACATCGGCGGCGTGCCCGCCGGAAAGGGCCCCGAGGTCACCGCGGCCGAGGAGATCCGCCGCGTCGTGCCGACCGTCGAGTGGGCCCGCGAGCACTTCCCCGAGCTGGTCATCAGCGTGGACACCTACCGCGCCGAGGTCGCCGACGCCGTCTGCCGCGCGGGCGCGGACCTGGTCAACGACAACTGGGCCGCGATCGAACCGGAGATCCTCGACGTCGCCGCCGAACACGGCGCGGGCTACATCTGCTCGCACACCAACGGTCTCGTGCCGCGCACCGAAGCGCTCCGGCCGGTGTACGACGACGTGGTCGCCGCGGTGGTCGAAGGCACCACCGAACTGGCCGAGCGCGCGCTCGCGGCGGGCGTGCCGCGCGAGGGCATCATGATCGACCCCTGCATCGACTTCGGGAAGAACTCCTACCAGTCGCTCGAACTGCTCCGGCACGTCGACGCGCTGGTCGCCACCGGCTGGCCGGTGCTGATGGCGCTGTCGAACAAGGACGTCATCGGCGAAACGCTGGACCTCCCGGTCGGCGAACGCGTCATCGGCACGCTCGCCGCCACCGCGGTGTCCGCGCTGCACGGCGCGGCGATGTTCCGCGCGCACCAGGTCCGCGAGACGCGGCAGGTCGCGGAGATGGTGGCGAGCATCGTCGGCACCCGGCCGCCGGCGAACGTTGTACGGTCGGTCTGATGCGCGAGATCTTTCCCGGCAACCAAGACCGCACCGAGGCCGACGTCGAGCAGCTCTACGTCTATCCGGACGTGCCGAAATGGCTCGCGGTGAACTTCGTGTCGAGCGCCGACGGTGGCATCACCATCGACGGCCGCTCGGGCGGGCTGTCGACGCCCGCGGATCGGATCGTCTACCGGCTGGGCAACGATCTCGCCGACGTCGTGCTGGTCGGCGCGGGCACCGCACTGGCCGAGGGCTTCGAGGGCCTGCGCCCGGACGAGAAGACCGCGGAGCGGCGGCGCAGGCACGGGCTGGCCCCGATCGCGCCGATCGCCGTGGTCAGCACCGGCCGTTCGCTGCCGCCGGACGCCCCGGTGATCACCAAGGCGCTGGTGCCGACGATCGTCGTCACGAGCGCGGCGACCGATCCGGAACTGCGCGCCGCGTGGGCGTCGGCTGGGGCGGATGTCCTGGTCGCTGGGACAGGCGACCCAACCCTGCACGAGGCCACCGGCGACCCGGCTCTGCACGCGGATCCGGACGACCAGCGCCCGCGCCCCCGGCACGGCGACGTCGACCTGCGGGCCGCGGTGGACGAACTGGCCCGGCGAGGCCTCCGCCGCATCGACTGCGAGGGCGGACCGCACCTGTTCGCGTCGCTGCTGGCCGCGGGCGTCGTGGACGAATTGCGCCTGACCGTCGCGCCGATGCTGATCGCCGGGGACGCCCCGCGCGTCGCGATGGGCGCGGCCATCGACCCGAAGCAGCTCGAACTTCTCTCTGCTCTGGTGGACGACAACTCAGTACTCTTGCGGTATCGCGTCCACTGACCCGGGGAGGGATCGTGGCGAAAACCGCTCTGCGCAACGCGCGCGTCTTCGACGGGCTGGGGCTCACCGAACCGCGCACCGTCGTGATCGACGGGCCGGTGCTGGGCACGGATCCCGCGGGGGCACGGGAAATCGACGTTGCCGGAGCGGCGCTGCTGCCCGGGTTCATCGACGCGCACGTCCACCTGGAGCGGCCGGAGCAGCTGGCCGATCTCGCCGCGTGGGGCGTCACCACCGGGCTGGACATGGCGTGCTGGCCAGCCGAGCGCGTGGCCGCGTTGCGCACCGCGGGCCCGGCGGATTTCCGCAGCGCCGGGCTGCCCCTGATCGGCCCGGACGGCCTGCACGCGACGATCCCGGAAATGCCCGGATCCGCGATCGTCACCACCGCGGAAGCCGCCGTGCAGTTTGTCGAAGCGCGGGTCGCGGAGGGTGTCGACTACGTGAAAGGCGTCGCCGAGGCTCCCGGTGACGGCGGGCCTCCCTCGGAGGCGTTGCAGGCGCTGGTCGATACGGCGCGGAAGCGAGGCTTGGCCGCTGTCGTGCACGCGGCGACCCCAGGCGCGTACCACCTGGCGGTGGCGACCGGCGCGCGATTCGTGACGCATGTGCCGGTGGTCGGCCGCATCGCCGCCGAGGACGTCGCCGCGATGAAGGCCGCCGGGCAGACGGCGATCCCGACGCTCACCATGATGGAAGGCGCGCTCGCGTTCTTCGCCGGCGCCGAGGGCGATCACCTCGCGAACGTGGCCGCGTTGCGCGCAGCCGGAGTCGAAATCCTCGCCGGAACCGACGCCAACGGAGGTTCCGGAGCCCCTGTCGCGGTCGCGCACGGGTCGAGCCTGCACCACGAATTCGAACTGCTGGCCGAAGCCGGGTTGAGCACGGTGGAAATCCTGCGCGCGGCGACTGTCGCTCCGGCACAGGCATTCGGCCTGACCGACCGCGGCGAAATCCGAGCCGGGCTGCGCGCCGACCTGGTCCTCATCGACGGCGATCCGGTGGCCGACCTGTCCGCGACCCGCGCCATCCGCACAGTCTGGTGCGCCGGAACGGAAATCAGCCGCTAACCAAGGTCACGGACATACCGATCCAGCACCGTGCCGTCCTCGACCACCCGACCACTCAGCTCGAACCCGACCCGCCGAGCCACCGCGCCCGAGCTGGCATCCTCCGGCTCCACCTTGATCACCGCCCGCTCAGCGCCCTCGCCGGCCGCGTACCGGACCGCCAGCAGCACCGCTCTCGTGGCGAACCCGCGGCCCCGCCAGGCCGGATACAAGCCGTACGCCACGTTCACCTCGCCCGGCGCGAGATGTTCGCCGGAGAAGCGCAGGTCGACCGTCCCCGCGAGCACGTCGTTCACTCGGATGCCGAACGCCCGCAACGGCCCGCCGGAAGCCCATTCCTCCTGGCAGTGCTGGAAATACTCCCGGGTCCCGGCGAGCGTCCCCGGCCCGCCGTTGAGCCAGCGGATCAGCTCCGGGTCCTCGCCCGCGAAGTGCGCCTCGGCGTCGTCCGGGCGCAGCGGCGACAACGCGAGCTCGCCGTCAAGACCGCTGGACAGCATCGTCGGCTTCCTCGAAAGTCTTTTGCGCCTTGGCCAGGTCGTCGGCCGCCCGGGCAGCGCGTTGCTCCGCCTCGGCGAGCCGTTCCCGCAATTCGGTCACCCGCTCGTCGGCCTGCTCGGCTGTCCGCTCCGCGCGCTGCAGGTTCCGCTCGGCCTCCGCCCGCGCGCGGACCGCTTGCCGCCGTTCCAGGGCGCGGACCCGAGCTTCCTCCTCGGCTTTCCGGTCCTTTTCGGACTGTCGGGTCTTCTTGGCAGGCGCGGGATTCGTCGGCAGGGACAGCCAGCGGTCGGCGTCCTGGCGGGCCTTCGACGTCAGCCGTCCGGCCAGTGCCAGCCGGGCGACGTCGGCGTCCGCGACGATCGCCTCCAGCGTTTCCTCCACCTCGCGTTCGACGGAATCGCTCAAGCCGGTCGCGTCCCGCACGATCCGCTGCACCAGCTCCGCGCGCTGGTGCGCCAGTTCGCGCAGCCGGGAGCCGTCGAGCTGCTCGTGCGCGTCGCGCAGCTTGTCGCCGAGCGACGCCAGCTCGGTCAGCGGAGCGGAACCGTCGCGCGCCAGGCGGTTGACGTACGCCGCGGCCGCGGTCGGCTTGCGCAGCGCGCGGATCCGGCGCGCCAGCTCGACGTCGCCCGCTTCCTTCGCCGCGCGGGCGGCCGCGGTGCGCTCCGCGACGAAGTCGGCCGGTTCACCTGCGTAGAGCCGGTCGGCGACGGTATCGAAATCCGTGGTTGCCACGTGTGCCACCGAACCACACGAGTAGTCCGAACGCGACGCAACGCGTAACGTGGACGTCCACCCAGCAAGGTCGAGTGAAGCGGGACGGTGCCCATGACGCCTCCGGGCCGGCTCGCGCTGACGGCCAGCCCCCTGGTCGCCGGCGCGCTCAAAGCACTGCAGATCGCCACCGAACTGCCGGTCGCGATGGGCGGACCGGTGTCGGCGGCTTCCCGTTCGCATGTCATCGACCAGTTGCGCGGCACCACCACCCGGTCGTTGCAGCACGTCCAGGTGGACACCGGGGCCGGGCTCGGCGGCAAAGCGGTGGCACTGGCCCGGCCGTCGACGGTGGTCGACTACCTCAGCGCACAGGGCATCACGCACAAATACGACCACGCGGTGGAACCCGAACGGCTGCGCGCGATGGTGGCGCTGCCGGTGCGCGTCGGCGAGAGCACGCGCGCGGTGCTGTACGCGGCGTCCCGGGATTCGATCACGTTCGGCGATCGGCTGTTGCACGCGGCGACCGCGGTGGCGACGAGGCTGGGACGCGACATCGAGGTCGAAGAGGAAGTGCAGCGCCGGCTGGCCGCGCCGACGGCTGTCCCCGCGGCTGAACGCGGCGACCTGCACGCCGAACTCACCGCGATCGCCGGGTCGATCCAGGACGAGAGCGCCCGGCAACGACTGCTGGCGGTGTGCGAGCGGCTGCGTCCGGAACTGGACCTGCCGGGCGTCGCGCTGACCCCGCGCGAGGTCGACGTGCTGCGGCTGGTGAGCGAGGGCTGCACGAACGACGAGATCTCCGACCGGCTCGGCTTGCTGCCCAACACGGTCAAGTCGTACCTGAAGCACGCGATGCGGAAGCTGGCTGTGTCCAATCGGGTACAGGCGGTGAACCGGGCGCGCGCCGCTGGGCTGCTTCGCTAGGTCCGCTGGGAGGGCACCCTCCATGTGGGGTGGCTGGATCCGGTCCGGCGAGCGAAAATCACCCGCGCGGGCAGTGCGGCCCGCTGACGCGAAGGGATCGGCACGTGTTTTATGACCTGAGTGTCCGCGATTTCCTCGACCGCGCCGAAACGGTGTACCCGGACCGGATCGCGGTAGTGGACGAGCCTGCCCAGCCCGCGCAGTCCTGGGGCGAGGTGACCTACCGCGAACTCGCCCGCCGCGCCCGCGCGCAGGCGGCGAACCTCGACGCGCTCGGCGTTCCGACCGGCGGCCGGGTCGCGATCGTCTCGCACAACTCCGCGCGACTGCTGACGTCGTTCTTCGGCGTGTCCGGCTGGGGCCGAATCCTGGTGCCGGTGAACTTCCGCCTCGCGCCCGCCGAGGTGCGCTACATCGTCGAGCATTCCGGCGCCGAGGTCCTGATGATCGACCCCGAGCTGAAACCGTTGCTGGACAGCGTAACCGCGAAACACGTGTTCGTCCTCGGCGAGGACGACGACAAGATCTGGGGCGGCGACGGCGAACCGCGGCCGTGGTCCGCCGACGAATCCGCGACCGCGACGATCAACTACACTTCGGGCACCACCGCGCGGCCGAAGGGCGTCCAGCTCACGCACCGCAATTTGTGGCTCAACGCAACGACTTTCGGCCTGCACACCACGCTCAGCGACAACGACGTCCTGCTGCACACGCTGCCGATGTTCCACGCGAACGGCTGGGGCATGCCGTACGCGGTCACCGGTCTCGGCGGACGGCACATCGTGCTGCGCAAAGTGGACGGCGCCGAAATCCTGCGCCGCGTGCAGGACCACGGCGTGACGATCATGTGCGCCGCCCCCGCCGTCGTCACCGCGGCCCTGGACGGCGCCGCCACTTGGGACGGCGAAATCCCCGGCCGCGACCGAGTCCGCATCGTCGTGGCCGGCGCGCCGCCGCCGACCCGCACCATCGAACGGGTGCGCGCGGAACTCGGCTGGGAATTCATCCAGATCTACGGCCTGACCGAGACGTCGCCGCTGGTCACCGTCAACCGCTTCCGCAGCGAATGGGCCGACCTCGACCCGCACGAGCAGGCGAAACTCCTGGGCCGCGCAGGCGCTCCGGCACTGGGCGTCCGCGTCGCGATCGACGCCGACGGCGAGGTCCTCACCCAAAGCAACCACAACCTCGACGGCTACTGGGAAAACCCGGACGAAACCGCGCGGGTGCAAGAAGGCAACTGGTTCCACACCGGCGACGGCGGCACCTTCACCGACGGCTACCTCACCATCGCCGACCGCAAGAAGGACGTCATCATCACCGGCGGCGAGAACGTGTCGTCCATCGAGGTGGAAGACGCGCTGAACTCGCACCCGGCCGTCCGGGAAGCCGCGGTGATCGGCATCCCGGACGAGAAATGGGGCGAGCTGGTCACCGCGCTGGTGGTGACCGACGGAACCGAGGTGACAGCGGACGAGCTGATCACGCACTGCCGCCAGCACCTGGCCGGATACAAATGCCCGAAGCGCGTGGAATTCCTCGCCGAACTGCCGCGGACGGCTACCGGGAAGATCCAGAAGTTCAAACTGCGCCAGCCGTTTTGGGAAGGGCAGGGACGGCAGGTGAACTGAGCCGGGGTGCTCCTTCGGGCCGGACCCGAAGGAGCACCGCGGCGGCTCAGGACTCTCGCTCCCAGGCCTTCGTGTATTCGCGATATACGCCGTTTTCTCCCCAGAACCACAGGCGCTCGCATTCCGGACAGCGCACGACCAGCGTGGCTTTGCCGAACAACTCGATGCCAGGAGCGTCGACGTCGAATTCGGCATTGGTCAGGAAGTACATGCTGTCCTGCGGGTCGTCGTCGCGGACGATGTTCCCGCACACGCACCGAATTTTCGCCATCCAACCCCCTCAGTCGCGCCTCGCGGCCTGTTTCCTCGACCAAGCGGCGGCGTCGGAACCATACCGGGCCAGCAGTCGCGCGAACTGAACCCGTTCCTCCGCCGACCAAGCGGCGGTGATCTCCTCGAACGCTTTCCGCTGTTCGGCAGCGAACCGGTTGCGTTCCGCCTCGCCCTGCTCGGTCAGCTCAAGCACGGTCCGGCGCCCATCGGCCTGCGAGGCCGCCCGGCGCAGCAACCCATCGGCGATGCACGCGGCGACCGTCCGGCTCGCCACCGGTTGCGCGACGCCCATCTCGACCGCGAGCCCGCCGACTGTCGTCTCGTCGGACGCATCGGCGATCACGTTGAGCACGAGATTGCGGGACAAATCCTTGTTCGACGCCGGGGTTCGCCGACGCAGCCGGGACAGCGCCGGGCCGATCTGGTCCAGCACCGGATCGTCCGGGGTCCGCTCGGGAGAGCTGCTCATGCGCATGATCCTAGGCCCGCACCAGCGCAGTTGCATACCCAGCGACAAGTACATAGCATTAGGTATGTAAATACCCTGAGCAATGAATCGAGACGACCTCCCATGACACTCACCGCGATCGCCAACGCCCGGGTCTTCGACGGGGAGAAGTCCCTCGGCGTGCAGACCGTGGTCCTCGACGGCACGAGGATCGTCCAGGTCGGCGGCGAGATCCCCGCGGGCAGCGAAACCGTCGACGGCACCGGGGCCACCCTGCTGCCGGGGCTCGTCGACGCGCACGTGCACTCCGCACCCGGCTCGCTGGCGCTGGCACTGCGGTTCGGCGTGACGACCGAACTGGAGATGCAGGGGATGAACACCCGGGAAAACCGGGCGCACATCACCGACGACGACACCGTCGCCGACGTACGGTCCGCCGGTTTCGGCATCACCCCGCCCGGCGGTCACCCCAGCGAGCTGATGCCCGAAGGGTTCCGCCCGAAGTGGGACCTCCCGCCGGTGATGCCGCTGATGCCGTTCTCCACCACTCCCGAGGAAGCGGCCGCCTTCGTCCCCCAGCTCCTCGCCCGGGGCTCCGACTTCATCAAGTTCATGATCGACGACGGCAGTGTGGAGGGACATCCCGGACTGCCGTGTCTCGACCAGGCCACCGTGAACGCCGGGGTCGCGGAAGCCAAGAAGTACGGCGCTCTCACCGTCGCCCACGCGCTGACCGTCGACGCGACCAGAATGGCCGTCGAAGCAGGCATCGACGGGCTCGCCCACGTGTTCATGGACCAGCCGCACACCGCCGAGATCGTCAGCCTCGTCAAGGACGCGGGCATGTTCGTCATCCCCTGCATCAGCCTCAACGCCTCGCTGATGGGGATCACCGGCAGCGCGCTCGCCGACGACCCGCGGGTCGCCTCCCGCCTCGACCGCGAGTGGGAGGAAACCCTGCGCTCCAGCTACAACCGCTACCCGCAAGGCAAGCTCGAAGACGTGTACGACACCGTGCGGGCCTTGGACGCGGCGGGCGTCGACGTGCTGGCCGGCACCGATGTCTCCATGCCCGAGACGTTCTTCGGAGGCCTCGCGCACGGAGCGAGCCTGCACCACGAACTGCAGTACCTCGTGGACGCCGGCCTCACGCCCGAACGAGCCTTGCGCGCAGCCACCGCGACCACCGCCCGCCGCTTCCGCCTCAGCGACCGGGGCCGCGTCGCCGAAGGACTCCGCGCCGACCTTCTGCTCGTCGACGGCGACCCGACCCGCGACATCAGCGACACGCTCAACATCCGCGCCATCTGGCGTCGCGGCGCCCGTCTGGCGGAATGACCCGAATCCTGCGCGGCGGGCCGGTTTTCGGGCAGGGCGAAGTCCTTTTAGGACAGTGTCAGTCGTCGGACGGCCGGTAAACCAGCCGCAGCACCCCGTTGCGGAACGCCGTCGAATCCGCCAGCTCGAAGTCCAGCTGCGGCCCCTCCGCGGGGAACAACCGGCGTCCCTTGCCGACCACCACCGGGTACTGCAGCAGGGTCAGCTCGTCGACCAGCCCGTGCGACAGGAGCCACCGCACGAGCGTCGTGCTGCCGCTGGTCATGATGTCGCCGCCCGCGCTGGACTTCAGGTCCGCGATCGCCTCGCCGAGGTCGCCGCGCAGGAGGGTCGTGTTGTGCCAGTCCGCCGCGGTCAGGGTGGTGGACGCGACGTACTTCGGCACGCTGTTCATGAACTCCGCGCCCGGGTCGTCCGTGCGGCCGGGCCACGCCTCGGCGAAGCCCTCGTAGGTCACGCGGCCCAGCAACATCGCGTCGGCGTCCGCCATGCCGTCGCCCACCGCGTGTTCGAGCTCGTCGTTCCAGTACGAGAGCGACCACTGGTCCGGCGCCTCGACCACGCCGTCGAGCGAGACGAACAACGTGGACACGATCTTGCGCATCGAGCGACTCCTTGAGGTTCGGGATCGCCGACACTATGGCGCAGCCGGACCCGCCGACGCAGCCGGTTGGCCCAATACTTGGTCTGTCAGGGCACTTCCGTTACCAACTCGAGTGCCCTGCCGAGCGTCGCCAGCCGTTTTTCCAGCGTGTCACCGGCCGGATACAGCCGGACCGTGTCGACACCGGCGGCGCGCCACACCTTCAGCCGCGCGCGGACCATGTCCTCGGTGCCGATCAGCGTCGTCGCGAGCACCATCTCGTCGGTCACCAGCCCGGCCGCGCCGTCGCGATCGCCGGACTGCCAGCGTTCCCGCACCTCCGCGGCGACCTCCGCCCAGCCTTGCCTGCTGTAGGCGTCGTGGTAGAAGTTCGTGCTCGCCGAACCCATGCCGCCCAGCGAAAACGCCAGCTCCTTCTTGCGCCCGGCGACCATCGGGCGCAGTTCGTCCTCATCGGACGCGAACGCGACCTCCGCGCCTTGGCACACCACGAGATCGCCACGGCTCCGACCGGCTTTCGCGAGCCCGGCGTCAAGGTGGCGGAAGTACGCGTCGGCGCCCTCGGGGACGAAGCTCGTGCCGAGCCAGCCGTCGGCGAGTTCGCCGGTGAGCTCCAGCATTCGCGGCGACAGCGTGGCCAGGTAGATCGGGATGTCCTCGTTCGGCGTCGTCGACAGCCGCATCGGGCGGGACTCCCCCGGCAACGGGATCTGGAAAGCCTTGCCCGCGAAGGAGATTTTCTCCCCGGCGAAAGCACTGCGGATGATCTGCACCGTCTCGCGCATCCGCGTCAGCGGCCGCGCGAACGGCACCCCGTGCAGCCCCTCGATCACCTGTGGACCGGACGGCCCGAGCCCCAGCGCGAACCGCCCGCCGGACATCTCGGCCAGGGTGAGCGCGGCCTGCGCGAGCGCGACCGGCGTGCGCACGCCGAGCTGCATGATCCCGGAACCGAGCCGGATCCGGTTCGTGCGCGCGGCCAAGTAGCCGAGCACCGACGGCCCGTCCGAACCCCACGCCTCGGCCACCCAGCATTCGCCGAGCCCCAGTTTTTCCGCCTCCAGCACGAAATCCCGGGTCTCCGGCCAGCCGGACGACGCCTCGACGGTGGTGGCCGTGCGCATCATCCGGCGGCTTCCACACGGTCCTTGATCGCGCCGAGCGTGGCGGTCATCGAGGCTTCGAACTCGCTCAGCCGGACGTGCACGATCTTCTGCTCCTTCTCCGGCATCCGCGCGATCACCTCGGTCACCCCGGACGGCCCCGGCCCCATCTGCGCCCACTGCGTGAGCCGCGTGCCGCCGTTCTCCGGGGCTAGGGTGAACCGCCAGACCGCGGTCGGATTGGCCGGATCGCTGACCGCCCAGGCGAAGACGCGCGGCTCCTCGCATTCGACGATGTAGGACGTCGTTTCCCAGTCGCCGCGCGCCTGGTGGTGGTTGCGCCCGACGAAGGACCGCCCGAGCGCCGGCGCGGAACCCTCGTCGCACCACCGGACCGACTGCAGTTCGCCGCTCAGCTCCGGCATCAGCGCGACGTCCGAGGCGAACCGCCACACCTGCTCGGGCGAGCCGTCGATCCACGCGTCCACCTGCACCGTCGGGGCGTCCGCGTACCGCGCGCCGGTCCACTCCATGGCGAGTCCTCCTCCGTTGGCGTCTCGACCAGCATAGTTGCGTAACTAGACTGACCATGTCAACGCCACGGACCGCTATTCCTGCGGCGCGAACCTCGCCTGGACGTCCGGCCGCTGCGAGAGGCGTTCCGGAAAGCCGGGCCCGCGCCGCATCCGGGTGTCCTCGGCGGACAACGGCTCGCCGCAGTCCGCGCAGACGACGGTCGCGGTCGTGTCGTGCCCGCAGGCGTCGTGGTGCAGCACGATCGGCGGGCCCGCTTCGGTGGCCAGCCACCGGTCGCCCCAGGCCGTCATCGCCGCCAGCACGCTCCAGAAATCGCGGCCCTTCTCGGTGAGCACGTAGTCGTAGCGCACCGGTTCGGCCTGGTAGGCGCGTTTTTCGAGCAAGCCCTCGTCGACCAGCCTGCGCAGCCGGTCGGCGAGGGTGTTGCGCGCGATGCCGAGCGCCTGCTGGAACTCGTCGAAGCGGCGGACGCCGTAGAAGGCGTCGCGCAGCACCAGCGGCGTCCACCAGTCCCCGAGCAGGTCCATGGTCCGGGCGATCGAGCACGGCCACTGCGCGAAGGAAGTGCGTTTCATGACGGCGAGGATACGCCGTCCCACAGTGCAACCCAGCAGGTCAGACGCGATGCCCGACGGTCACGTCGACAATGTCGGGCACTTCTTCGTGCTCGTCGCCGACCGAAAGCGTCCCGGACGGCTCCACGAGCAGCACCACCGCGCCCTCCTTCGACGACGGCTTGTGGAAGGTGCCGCGCGGAACCACGAACGCCTGTTCGCGGGTCAACGTCACGGTGCGTTCGCCGTCCGCTTCGCGCAGGCCGATCTCGATGCTGCCGTCGAGAACGAGGAAGAACTCGTCGGTGTTGTCGTGCTTGTGCCACACGTGTTCGCCGGCGAACCGGGCGAGGCGGATGTCGTAGTCGTTGACGTTGGCGACGATCCGGGGGCTCCACGGGGCGTCGAATCCGGCCAGCACGGCCTGCAGATCGAGGGGCTGAGTAGTCATAGTCCGATCTTGGGCCTGGTCTCGCGTCGCCGGGAGTGCTAGGAATCGCATATGCCGAAAGGATCCTCGCACCGCGTCGTGATGATCGTCGGCGACGGCTCGAATCCGTTCGAGATGGGCGTCGCGACGGAACTGTTCGGCCTGCGCCGGCCGGAACTGCGCCGGCCCTGGTACGACTTCGCGCTCGCGGCCCCCGGCGGCCAAGCCCGGATGCACCTCGGCTTCTTCACCCTCGCCGACGTCGCCGACCTCGACGCGGTGGACAGCGCGGACACGGTGATCGTCCCGAACCGGCCGGATCCGGCCACGCCCGCCGACCCGGAAATCCTCGCCGCGATCCAGCGTGCGGACGCCCGCGGCGCGCGGTTGATGAGCTTCTGCACCGGCGCGTTCACCCTGGCCGAGGCAGGCGTGCTCGACGATCGCCGGGCCACCACGCACTGGCAATGGGCCGACGAGTTCACCGCGCGCTACCCGCGGGTCCGGCTGGAGCCGGACGTCCTCTTCGTCGAGGACGGCACAGTTTTTACCGCCGCCGGAAGCGCGGCCGCGCTCGACTTGTCGCTGCACGTGATCCAACGCGATCACGGCGCGGAAATCGCCAACGCGGTCAGCCGCCGCCTCGTTTTCACCGGACATCGCGAAGGCGGCCAGCAGCAGTTCGTGGAACGCCCGATGCCGGAGATTCCCGACGCCTCGCTCGCGCCGGTGCTGGAATGGGCGCGTCAGCGGCTCGACCAGCCGCTCGCGGTCACCGACCTCGCCGCCCGCGCGTCGACCAGCGCCGCCACCCTGCACCGCCGGTTCCGCGCGGAACTCGGCACGACGCCGCTCGCCTGGCTCACCGCCGAGCGCGTGACGCTGGCCCGCAGGCTCATCGAACGCGGCGAACATGGTCTGGACCGCATCGCCGCCCGCACCGGGCTCGGCACCGGCGCGAATCTCCGGCTGCAACTGCGCAGGCACACCGGCTTGTCGCCGTCCGAATACCGCAAACGATTCGGCCCGGCGGCCTAATTCGCCTCAGGGTCCACTGTGGACCATACGAAGGGATTGCTCCATTCGGCCTAATCGGCGAAGTTCCGGTTAAGCCCCGATGACCGGAACCCGCCAAAGGTTTTATGCCAGACGAACGAAAGTTGGCCGGAACGGACAGAATTCCGCCGAGCCCTCACCGGATCGCGGACAGATCCGCTAGCTTGGCCGCAGACGGCAGAACGAACGGGGAGACGAGCATGGCCAGACGCCGCCCGCAGGGACGGAACGCCCGCAGCCGGGCTTTCGCCGCCCTCGCCGGAGGCGCGCTCGTGGTGCTGCCGACGGTGACGTCGTCCGGCATCCCGGTGGCGTTGCGCGCCGCTGAGCCGCCGTCGGCCGCCCAGGCCGCGCCCAGCGTTCCCGGACTGCCGCCGGGCATCACGCTCCCGCCGATCGGGGTCGACGGCAGCCTCCCGCAGCCGCCGGTCCCGCAGGCGCTCGGCGTGCCGGGCTACCCGAACGGCCCCGGCTCGGCGACCACCGCCGGCCCGCTGGGCATCCCGGACAGCATGCTGCGCGCCTACCGCAACGCGGCCGACATCATGGCCCGCGAACAACCCGGCTGCCACGTCGACTGGGCGCTGATCGCGGCCATCGGACGGGTCGAGTCGAACCACGCCCGCGGCGGCTACGTCGACGCGCGCGGCAACACCCTCGAGCGGATTCTCGGCCCGGTACTCGACGGTTCCGGCGGATTCGCCGCGATCCGCGACACCGACCACGGCCGCTTCGACGGCGACCCGGTGTGGGACCGCGCGGTCGGCGCGACCCAGTTCATCCCGTCGACCTGGGCGTCCTACGCCTCCGACGGCAACGGCGACGGCGTTTCCGACCCGAACAACATCTACGACGAAACGCTCGCCACCGCGCGCTACCTGTGCTCCGGAGGTCTGGACCTCTCCAGCGACGCCGCCCAGCGCCTCGCGGTGCGCCGGTACAACAACTCGCAGTCCTATGTGGACACTGTGATGGCGTACGCGTACGGCTACCGCAACGGCGTCTCGAAGCTGCCGGACAGCCAGGTCCCGATCGGAGCCCCGCCCGGCCCCGGAGCGGTCGAAGCCGCCGCGGGCAGCCCGGCGGGCGACGTCGCCCCGCCCGCGCCGCCGCCGGTCACCCCGGCCCCGCCGAGCCAGCAGCCCGGCACCCCGACGCAGCTTCCCGGCAGCAGCACCGCGCCGAGCAGCAGCTCGTCCCCGGCGAAGCCGACCAGCTCGGCGCCCACCACGTCTTCTACGCCTACCTCGTCGACGAGCCCCACCAGCACCACGCCGACGACGAGCACGACAACGTCCAGTTCGGCCCCGGCGAACCCGGCGACGTCCAGCACCACGACCTCCAGCACCACCACGGAGGCCGCGCCGACGCACTGACCGCGGCGTTCGTATAGTCCGGACCAAACCGGACTACGGGGGAGCGATCGTGGCGTGGAATCCTCGGCACCTGCCTGACCTGGCCGGTCGGTGCTATGCGGTGACCGGCGGCAACGCCGGGATCGGCTACTTCATCACCGAGCAACTGGCCGCCGCCGGAGCCCACGTCGCCCTCCTGGGCCGAGACCCGTCGCGGCTGCGCGCGGCGGTCGAGATGGTGCGCACCCGGGTCGGTTCGGCTTCGCTGAGCACGATCCCGCTGGACCTCGCGGATCTCGACTCCGTCCCGTCCGCCGTCGAAGCGCTCGGCCGGCTGGACCGCTTGGACGCGCTGATCGAGAACGCCGGCATCACTGCCCCCGGACCGGTGCGCCGGACCACGAAACAGGGCTTGGAACTGGCGGTCGGCACCAACCATTTCGGCCACTTCGCCCTCACCGCGCTGGCGATGCCGGTGCTGACCGCGTCGTCCGCGCGCGTGGTGCTGGCGGGCAGCCTGATCACCCGGATGTATCCGTACGACATCGATGATCTGCAGAGTTCGCGCAAGTATTCGGACTTCCGCGCGTATGCGTTGTCGAAGCACGCCGTGCAGTCATTCGCGATGGAACTCGACCGACGCCTGCGTGCGGCCTCTTCACCGGTGCGGGCGATCCTCGCGCACCCCGGGTTCAGCCTGGAGCGGGCCAGCCCCGCGCGTCCGGGAATCACCCAGCCAGTGCCGGTGATGCGCCTGCTCGCGCCCTATACGCACGGAAAGGACCACGGCGCCTGGCCAGCGGTCCGGGCCGCCGTCGACCCCACCGCGACCGGCGGCGCCTACTACGGTCCGGCTTTCGGCGGAGTGGGCCGCCCCCGGCTGGGCACGGCGATGGGCGCGTCCCGGGATCCAGCGCGAGGCCGTCGATTGTGGACACTTTCCGAGGAGGCAACCGGCATCCGCTTCGACGCTCGCGGTTGAGCCTATCCGCCGATCCGGGCCGCGATCCCGTCCAGAAGCCGGTCCAATCCGAACTCCGACGCGTCCGACGCCTGCTCCGCCGACGGCTTCTCGAACCCACCGGCAAGCCACGTCCGGTTCATCGCCGGGTGGGATTCGACGTCGAAATACGTGTGCCAGAACGAAGAACGCTGTCCCCACCACGCCTCGTTGGACTGTCCGGTGGTCCGTTCCAAGTGGACACTCTCCGCCTCGGCCGCCGCGTTCGCGTCCACATAGCCCGCGACAGAATTGGCCGCCGCGACGATTTCCCGGGCAGGCAGCCCCAGACTCTCCATAATGGACAGCAGGTATTCCTGACCGGCCAGCTGCCCCGGGCCAAGCGCGGGCCGCACGCGCGAACGCTCGCGCAGCCACGGATGCCGACGGTAAATGTCGCGCGTGCGGTCGGCGTAAACGCGCACCTGCGCACGCCAATCCTCCGGCCGCGGTTCGCCAGGTCCGGGGAGATTCCGTTCCAGGAGAACAGTGTCGACCATGAGATCGATCAGCTCGGTTTTGCCGGGAACGTAGGTATAGAGCGTCATCGTGCCCGCCCCGAGCTCTTTCGCGACGCGATGCATGGACGTCGCGACGAGCCCCTCGGCGTCGGCGACCGCGATGGCCGCCACGATGATCCGTTCGATGGTGAGCGTCGGCCGCCTGCCGCGAGCCGAGGGTTCCGGAGCGCCCGCACAATCGCGCCACAGCAGCGCGAGCGTGCGCGCGACCTCCTCGCGCGCGGCCTCGGGACCGTCGCCCTCGTGCTCGACGATCATCGTGTCCCCTCCCGGCCTCGTACCGTCAGCGTGGGATCTTACCTGCCGTTTCAGGACCTTCGTCCCCTCCGCGACGCCGCCATGGCCGCTACGCTGGGGAGCGAGGGAGGTGGTTCCAGTGACGGAACGCAAACCACCGGGCGTGTCGTACGGTTCGTGGGTCGACCGGCAAATCGCCGCCGCCGAAGCCCGCGGCGACTTCGAAGACCTTCCCGGAACAGGAAAACCGCTGCCGCCCCCGAGCGGCCGCGACGCCGCCACCGACTGGGCGATCCGCCGCGCCCGCGAAGGCGACCTCGACGTAGCCGCGTTCCTGCCGCCGTCGCTCGCCTTGCCGCGCGAAATCCAAGACCTGCCGGGGAAACTAGCGAAAGTCCACTCCGAAGCCAAGGTGCGGCAGATCGTCGAAGACCTGAACGCCCGCATCCGCAAGGCACACGCGATGCCCCAGGACGGCCCGGTGCTGCGAGCCCGCCCACTGGACGTGGAGGAAACGGTGGCGAACTGGCGCGCGGGACGGGGAGAGTCCTGAGCCACGCGGGGTGAATGCGGGCTGTGGGCCCGGAGGCTGTGTCCGTCTCGCCGAGCCCGCGGCGGCATGATCCGGCCGCACCTGAAATCCCGCGCCACCTGATGCGCAGCTCGTTCCCCTCCGCCCGTCGCACCGCAGCAGCACAATTCCGACTGCTCGCGGCAACTCCACCGTGACCGGACGAAGGGCCCGCAGCCCGGTTCCCGTCGCACCGCAGCGGCACGAGACCCGCGCGCCCGGGAACCCCACCCACCCCAGACGCGCCGTCCGCGCCACCACACCGCACATTCCCGGCCCCTCCGTCCAGCCCCGCCACCCACTCCCCTTCACACCCCGGCCCCCACCCTCCGAATGCGGCTACGCTGGGTAGCACGCGGGCGAAGGGAAGAAAACCGTGGTCGGAGTTCGTCGGGTTGCCTTCGTGGTCGCCGCGGTGCTCTTGTTGTTCGGCGAGCCGTGGTCGGTGCTCGTGTTGTTGCCGGAGTGGCCGGTCGCCGGCACCGTCGTGGGCACGGTCGTTTTCGCCGTCGCCGCGGTGAGTTTTCCGGTGCTCATGGTGCTCGGGCACGGTCCGAAGCAGAGCGACGCCGCCGCGCGGGTCGGGGACGTCACGCTCGGCGCGGTGTGGGTGTTGTTCACCTGGAGCGTCCTCACGCACTTGCTGCGGCTGGTCCTGCTGGTGTCCGGAGTAGACGATCCCGCGCGGCCACGGATCGTAGCCGCGGTCACGCTGGCCGTCGCGGCGGTGCTGCTCGTCAGCGGGAACCGGATCGCCATGCGGGTGCCGCCGGTGAAGGCGGTCGACGTCGTGCTGCCGAAGCTCGGTCCCGGGCTCGACGGGCTGCGCGTAGCGGTCATCACCGACACCCACTACGGCCCGCTCGACCGCACCCGCTGGTCCGAGCGCCTGGTCGCGGAACTGAACCGGCTGCAGCCCGACGTCGTCTGCCACGCCGGGGACCTCGCCGACGGATCGGTCGCCAAACGGCGCAAGCAGGTCGACCCGCTCGGCGGCGTGCAAGCCCCGCTCGGCCGGTTCTACATCACCGGCAACCACGAGTACTTCGGCGAGGCACAGGCCTGGCTGGACCACATGGCGAGCCTCGGCTGGGACACCCTGCACAACAGCTCGACCCTCATCGAACGCGACGGCGCCCGCCTCCTCTTCGCCGGCATCGACGACCCCACCGGAGCCGCCTCCGGCCTGCCCGGGCACGGCCCCGACCTGGCCGCCGCCCTCGACGGCGCCGACCACGACGTCCCCGTCGTCCTGCTCGCCCACCAGCCGAAACAGGTCGCCCAGGCCCGCGAGGAAAACGTCGACCTGCAGATCTCCGGCCACACCCACGGCGGCCAGATCTGGCCGTTCCACCTCCTCGTCCGCCTCGACCAGCCGACACTGTCCGGCCTCACCCGGCACGGCCCGACCCAGCTGTACAACAGCCGCGGCTCCGGCTTCTGGGGCCCGCCGTTCCGGGTCTTCGCCCCGAACGAAATCGCCCTGCTGACCCTCCGCAGCGCCTAAACCCGCCAGCCCCCTTGCACCCCAGCAGATCCCACCGACTAATTTTTTTGTCTTGACAACTCAAACCATCGGATGCGAAAGTTCTCCTCACCAGCACCACCCCGAGGAGGAACCCCATGCCCACCGTCACGTCCGCCGACGGCACCCAGATCGCCTACTCCCGCACCGGCTCCGGCCCCGCACTCGTCCTCGTCGACGGCGCGCTCTGCTACCGCACCTCGACGCCCAACGACGATCTCGCCAAAGCCCTCGCGGACCGCTTCACCGTCTACACGTTCGACCGCCGAGGCAGAGGCGAAAGCGGCGACACCGCTCCGTACGACGTCGAGCGCGAGATCGAAGACATCTCCGCACTGGCCAAGGAAGCAGGCGGAGAGATCAGCCTGTACGGCATCTCGTCCGGCGCCGCTCTCGTACTGGAAGCCGCCCATCGCGGCGTGCCGGTCAAGAAGGTCGCGGTGTACGAACCGCCGTTCGTCGTCGACAGCACCCGCAAGCGCGTCCCGGCCGACTACCAGGCGAAGCTCGAAGCAGCCGTCGCCGCCGGAAAACGAGGCGACGCGATCAAGACGTTCATGGTCGAAGGCGTCGGACTGCCCGCCCTGATGGTCACGATGATGCGCCTGATGCCCGCCTGGCCGCGGATGAAGCGCGTGGCCCACACCCTCGCCTACGACGCCCAGGTCATGGACGACAACCAGTCCGGCCGCCCGCTCCCCGCCGAACGCTGGTCCGGAATCACCGCCCCCACCCTGATCCTCGACGGCGGCAAGAGCCCCGAGTGGATGCGCAACGGCGTCGCAGCAGCGGCTGCCCAGTTGCCCCACGCCACCTACCGCACCCTGCCCGGCCAGACGCACCTGGTGAAAACCGCCGCGCTGGCACCGGTACTGGCGGAGTTTTTCGCCACGAACTAACCCGCCACCGGCTCTCGTGAGGCAAGCTGCGAGACGTGGCCACGCGAGCATTGATCTTCGACTTCGACGGCACCCTCGCCGACACCGAAGCAGCGGTACTGCGGTCCTGGCAGGAAATGTTCGCCGGACACGGAGTCGAACTGCCCCTGGACGTCTGGCACACAGTCATCGGCACCCAGAACACCGCCGCGACGATGTTCAAGCTGCTAGCCGAACAAGTAGAAAACGTGGACCCGGAAACCCTGCGCCCATCCATGCGCGCCCGAGTACACGAACTCCTAGCCGAAGACGGCCCACGAGAAGGCGTACTCGACTACCTAGACGAAGCTGCCCGCCGCGGCTTGGCTTTAGGCGTCGCCTCAAGCTCATCCAGCACCTGGGTACACGGGCAACTGGAACGCCTAGGCCTGGCCGCCCGCTTCACCGCAGTAGAAACCGGCGACCGCCACAAACCAAAGCCAGACCCAGACACCTACCTGGCAGCCCTGCGAACCCTAGGCGTAACCGCAGAAGAAGCCCTGGCCTTCGAAGACTCCCCGCATGGCGTGAGCGCAGCGAAAGCAGCCGGAATCACCACCATCGCAGTACCAAACCCCATCACCGCAACCCTGGACTTCGCCAAAGCAGACCAAGTCCTCCCGTCCTTCACCACCACGCCGCTCAGCACATTGCTGCAACAGTTCGGTTCGTGAGGGCCACCCTCACAGACGCTGATTCCCTGAGGGTTCCCCTCACGACCAGCCACCGGGCAGGGAAGGACCCCAATGTGGCATTGGGTGCGTCGCACGCACCGAACGCCACATTGGGTGCGTCAGATGCACCCAATGCCACATTGGGGCGCAAGCCCCACCCCCAACCAACCCGCACCGGTGCACCCACCGACCAAGGCACCCAGCCGCAGCCGGTGCACCCAACGAGCGAGGCACCCAGCCCTCCCCCGCACCCCGATACGAAGCTCATCTGCGGTTCGGGGGTGCTTGTCAAGGCATCTTTCCCGCCTTGACAAGCACCCCCGAACCGTCAGCACTGAGGTTCCCCCGGTGTGCCGGACACTCTGATCCTTGGCTTTGGCCTGGGGAAGGATGTTGTTGTGTCTGGTTCGTCGAGGTATCCGGAGGAGTTCCGGCGGGACGCGGTCGCGTTGGCGCGGTCGGCGTCTCGTCCGTTGGCGCAGGTGGCTCGTGAGCTGGGGGTGAATCACGAGACCCTGCGGACGTGGGTGCGGGCCGCCGACCGCGCCGACCAGGCGGCCGCGACCGGCGGCGACGCCGCGGAGCGGGAACTGCGGCAGCTGCGCAAGCGGGTGGCGGAGCTGGAGAAAGAGAAGGAGATCCTGCGGAAAGCGGCCGCCTATTTCGCGCAGGAGATGGATCGTTGACCCGCAGCTACCGGTTCATCTCCGAACACCGCGGCGCCTACGGCGTCGCCCGGCTGTGCCGTGTCCTCGATGTGCGCCGTCCCGGTTTCTACGAGTGGCTCGCCGCCGGCCCGGCCCGCGAACAGCGGGCCGCCGGCGAGGACCGGCTGGCCGGGGAGATCATCGAGATCCACGCTGCTCACCAGGGTGCTTACGGCAGTCCGAGAATCACCGCGGAACTGCGCCGCCGCGGCGAAGCGGTCAACCACAAGCGCGTCGAGCGGGTGATGCGCGAACGCGGGATCGCCGGATTCACCCGTCGCCGGCGGCAGTCGCTGACCCGCCCCGACACCGCCGCGGCCGCGCCGGATCTGATCGGCCGCGACTTCACCGCCGACGCGCCGGGACAGCGGCTGGTCGGGGACATCACCTACCTGCCCACGCAGGAAGGCTGGCTTTATCTCGCGACCGTGCTCGACCTGCACACCCGCGAAATCGTCGGCCACGCCCTCGCCCCGCACATGCGCGCCGGCCTGGTCTGCGACGCGATCACCCTCGCCGCGGACCGCGGCCTGGTCAACGCGGGCGCGGTGTTCCACTCCGACCGCGGCACCCAATACGCCTCAGCGGAATTCCGCGCCACCCTCGCCGCACACGGCATCCGCCCGTCGATGGGCCGGACCGGGTCCTGCTACGACAACGCCGCCGCCGAGTCCTTCTTCGCCACCCTCAAAACCGAAATCGGCACCCGCTCCTGGACCACCCGCCACCACGCACGCGAAGCCGTCTTCGCCTACCTCGCCTACTACAACCACGACCGGCTGCACTCCACCCTCGGCTACCGCACACCACACGAAACCCGCCTGAACTATCGTCACCACCACGCCCACGCGGCATGAAACCCGGTGTCCGACCGCCGGGGGAAACCTCACACAATCAAGCTTCGGGGTGCCCCACGCAACCAAGAGGCCGATGTCGCCGCCAGGCGACGAGCCGATCACTCCGGCACAACAAGCCGATCCAAAAACCCCCGCTGCCCTTTAACCAACTTCTCCCGAGCCACCTCAAGAGAAAACCACTCCACCCGATCCACCTCAGGAAACTCCCGCATCACCCCAGACCGAGGCGGCCACTCCATCTCAAAAACCCCCGGCACCACGACACCAGGATCAAGCTCCCCCTCCACCGCCCAAGCAGTCACCACCTTCCCGGACTGCCGAACCTCCCCCAACGAAACCCATTCCCCGTCCGGAACCGCCACCCCCAGCTCCTCAGCGAACTCCCGCCGAGCCGCCGCCTCAGGTTCCTCCCCCTCCTCGATCTCCCCCTTGGGCAACGACCAAGCAGCCAGATCCTTCTTGGCCCAGAACGGCCCGCCCATATGCGCGAGCAACACCTCGACCCCGTCCGCGCCCCGCCGATAAACCAACACCCCAGCACTCCGCTTGACCACCATCCCCCCACCCTGCCAGCCCCCCTGACCAGCCCAAACACCGCCTCGAAAAAACTTCCCGGCGATGTGTCGATCCCGGCCGGCGACGTTCGACGCATAGGCAGAAGGCAGCCAACAGCCACCCGGGAGGGACCCAAGATGACCACCACCACCGCACCCAAGACCGCAGCCGCCACCACGACCGAGGCCACGAAGTCCCTGGCAGACCGAGTCCGCCCGACCGTACTGGCCCTCTTCCGCGCCGTGGTGTCGTTCCTCTTCCTCTGCCATGGCCTGATGGGCTTCGGTCTCTTCGGCGGCATCGACAACGCGGGCGGCGCGGTCCCCTTCGGCCAGTGGCCCGGTTACTGGGCCAGCCTGATCGAGGTCGTCGGCGCGGTCTTCGTCTTCGCCGGGCTCTTCACCCGCCTCTCCGCGACCGTGCTCTCCGGCGTCATGGCCTACGCCTACTTCACCGTGCACGCCCCGGAAGGCCTGCTCCCCCTGCACAACATGGGCGAGCCCGCCGCGCTCTTCGCCTGGATCTTCCTCGTCATCGCGGTGGTCGGCCCGGGCGCGGCCTCTCTGGACCAGCTGCGCCGCCGCTGAAAAACCGTGCCGTGAGCGGCAATCCCGGGAACCTACCCGGGGTTGCCGCTCACGAGCATCGCCCGTCCGAGCGCGTGCTCCATCAGCACCGTCAGCACCTGCTTGGTGGAATCCCGCTCCCGCGCGTCGCACAGCAGCAACGGCACCTGCGGATCCAGATCCAGCGCCCCGCGGACTTCCTCGGTCCCGTACCGGTAAGCGTCGTCGAAGCAGTTCACCCCGACCACGAACGGCAGCCCGCGCTGCTCGAAGAAATCCACGGCGGGGAAACAAGATTCGAGCCGCCGCGTGTCCGCCAGCACCACCGCGCCGAGCGCGCCCTCGGCCAGTTCGTCCCACATGAACCAGAACCGGTCCTGCCCCGGCGTGCCGAAGAGGTACAGGATCAGCTCGGGGTTGATGGTGATCCGGCCGAAGTCGAGCGCGACCGTCGTGGTGGTCTTGCCCTCGACGCCGGACAGGTCGTC
This sequence comes from Amycolatopsis sp. Poz14, assembly GCF_006704225.1. Taxonomy (NCBI): domain Bacteria; kingdom Bacillati; phylum Actinomycetota; class Actinomycetes; order Pseudonocardiales; family Pseudonocardiaceae; genus Amycolatopsis; species Amycolatopsis sp. Poz14. Next base: position 2,702,043 of record NZ_JACLHD010000001.1, on the reverse strand, counting down.
CACGCCCTCGGACGCGGCGGTGATCACCTCTTCGGTGCGCAGCGGCGGCACCTCGCTGACCGAGCCGACCAGGGTCGTCTTGCCGACCCCGAACCCGCCCGCGACGAGCACCTTCACCGCTTGCGCGGTGAGCGACCGGCGGGGCTCAGAGTTTCCGGATGCCATCGAGAACCGCCTGGAGTACGTGGGGGCTGGGGGCGTCGGTCACCGGCGTCGCGGTGCGGAACAGCACGAGGTTGCGTTCTATCAAATCGCTCAGCAGCACCTTCACCACCGGCAGCGGGAGATCGACCCGCGCGGCCACCTCGGCGACCGAAACCGGGCGCTGGCACAGGGAAAGAATGCGCGAGTACTCCGGTTCGAGCCCGGGCGTCTCGCTCGCGGCGCGCAACGCGACGACGAGCGTGATGAGGTCGAGCCCGCGCGTGTCGGACCGGGTCCGCCCGCCGGTGACCGCATAGGACCGCACCAGCGGACCGGCCTCGTCCTCGTACCAGGATTCGCGGCCCTGCGCCGTCATGGCGAGGTCCGCTGGACCGCTCCGGCCCGCGGCGCCGCGGTGAGCACCGCACCGACCCGCTTGACCATCAGGTTCATCTCGTAGGCGACGAGCCCCATGTCCGCGTCGACCCCGGCCAGCAGCGCGAGGCACGCGCCCCGGCCTGCCGCGGTGACGAACAGGAACGCGTGGTCCATCTCGACCATCGTCTGCCGCACGTTGCCGCCGCCGAAGTGCCGTCCGGTGCCGCGGGCGAGGCTCTGGAACGCCGACGCGACCGCGGACAGGTGCTCCGCGTCCGCCTCGGACAGATTGCCCGACCGGCCGATCAGCAACCCGTCCGCGGACAGCACCACCGCGCGGTCCGCGCCGGCGACCCGCTGCACGAGGTCGTCGAGCAGCCAGTCGAGCTCGTTGACGCCGTTGTTCGCCATCAGTCGCGATCTCCGTACCTGTTGTCGTGCCCGGGATCGGCCTCGCGGGCCCGCCGGGTGCCCTGCTGGAACGCGCTGAGCCGGGAGCGGGCCTGCTCCGGCGAATCCTCGCGGACCTCGTCGGATTCCGGTGCCGGCCGGTCGCCGCGCAGTTGCGGGACGAGGTTCTGCTGCCGGCGCCGCTGCGGCAGCGGGGGCCGTCCGGGCGGACGCGGCGGCGCGGCCCGGCCGTTTTCGACCGCGGGACGCGGCGCGCGGCCGGCGTCCGCGGGCGGGCGCTGCTCGCGGTTGTGCGGCGGACGGGCCGGCGGCGCCTCGGCCACCGGACGCATCGCGCGGCGGGTCGGCGACTCCGGCCGCTGCTGCTCCGGCGCGACCCGCGGTTCCGGTGCGATCCGCGACGGCTGCGGCAGGTCCGCCCGCTGCGGTTCCGGACGCTTCCGTTGCGGCAGTTCCGGACGCTGCGGCTCAGCCCGCTGCGGTTCCGGCGCGGGCCGCGACGGCTCCACCGCGAGTCGGGACATCTCCGGCGTCCCGTCCGATTCCGGTTCCGCGTCGGCGTCCGAGGGCTCGGTCTCGCTGAGCGGAGCGAGCAAGTCCTTGCGCACCAACACGATCGCCCGGGTCCCGCCGTACGCGGACTCGCGCAGGTGCACCGAGATCCCGTGCCGCGACGCCAGCCGCGCGACCACGAACAGGCCCAGCCGCGGTTCGTCGGACAGCGCCATGATCCCGAAGTCCGGCGGGTCGGCGAGCATCGCGTTGAACTCGTCGGCCTGCTCCGGCTCGATGCCGAGGCCCTGGTCCTCGACCTCGATCACGACGCCCTTGCCGACCACGTTGCCGCGCAGTTCGACGCGCGATTCCGGCGGCGAGAACGACGTCGCGTTGTCGATCAGCTCGGCGAGCAGGTGCACGAGGTCGCCGACGACCGGGCCGCGCACCGCGACCTCCGGCAGCTTCGCCGTCTTCACCCGCGCGAAGTGCTCGGTTTCCGCCGCCGCGCCGCGGACGAGTTCGACCAGCGACACCGGATTGCGCCACTGCCGTCCGGGCTGGCCGCCGCCGAGGATGATCAGGTTCTCCGCGTTGCGCCGCGCGCGGGTGGAGAGGTGGTCGAGGCGGAACAGCGTGTCGAGCTGGTCCGGGTCCTCCTGCTTGCGCTCGGCGGCGTCGAGCACTTTCAGCTGCCGGTGCACGATCACCTGGCTGCGGTGCGCGATGTTGAGGAACACCGCCTTCGTGCCCTGCCGGGTCTTGGCCTCTTCGACCGCGGCGGCGAGCGCGGACTGCTGCGCGAGGTTGAACGCCTCGGCCACCTCGCCGATCTCGTCCGTGCCGTGGTCGAGCAGGTGCCCGCCCTCGTCGAGGTCCACGGGTTCCCCCGCCCGGATCCGGCCGACGAGTTCCGGCAGCCGCACCTCGGCCGCGTCGAGGGTGTCCTCGCGCAGCCGGGCGAGCCGGGAGATGAAGCGGTTCGACAGCCGGAGCGCGACCAGCACCACGGCGAGCGCGAACAGCACCGCCGCCGCGCCCGCGATGATCGAGTTCCGCAACGTGTCGTCCGCGTCGGTGATCGCCGCGTTGGTCGCGTGCGCGCTCTGCGCGGCGAACATCGTCATCAGCGTGGTGGCGACCTGCTTGGCGTCGGTCCGCCACTGCTCCAGCGGCACCGGAAGCTGTTTCGCGCCGGACAGCAAGGCGTTCTCGACCTGCGTCACGGTCGTCCACGCGGGACTGGAGACGAGCTTGTCGTAGTTCGCCCGCACCTCGGGCACCATCTGCGGCACCGATTGTTCGAGCTGCGCGTGGTACGCGCCGATCTGGCCGAGGTACGCGCGCTGCTCGTCGCCGGACAGCCCGCCCGCGGCGAGGCCGGCCGAGGCAAGTGCGTCGCTGCGCTGCATTTCCTCGGCGGCGTTGAAAATCGGGATCGCGGACAGCCGGGCGTAGGCGTTGTCCGCGCCGCGCGCGGCCTGCGCGAGACCGGCGACGCCCTGGGTGAACTGGTCGATGATCTGGTTGTAGAAGGAAAAAACCTCGAGCCGCGGCACCTGGCCGGCGTCGACCCGCTGGCGCAGCTGCGGCAGTTTCGCCTCCAGCGCGGCGAACGTGGCGATGTTCTGCTTGACGCTCGCGGGCACGTTCGAGTCGCTCGCGAAGTTGCCCTGCAGCACCGAGGTGATCTGCGCGGCGGACGCGTCCGTCTTCGGCCGGGTCGCCAGCAGCGCGGCGCGCGCGGCGTCCTGTCCGGCGAGCACGCTCATCGACAGCTGCCGCTCCTGTTCCGCGGCGAGCAGGAACGGAATGCCGGGGCCCTCCGAACCGCGAATCTTCTGCGCGTAACTTCGCGCCTGCGTCGCGTCGAAAATCAGGTATCCGGCGAGCGCGATACCGACGACGAGCAACGCCACGCTAGGAATCAACGCGATCGCGAGCACGCGAGAGCGAATCGAGGAGCCGCGGCCCTTTCGCCCGGAATTCTGCTTCACCGTGATCCGTTTTCCTTCCGGCACTGCTGTGGTATTCGGGTCCTCGGTGTTTTCGTTGCACCGGTCCGACCAGCCGGATCACAGTTCACCGTGGTCTGCGTTGCCCGCGACGACGGTAAGCAACCTTCACGGGTGAGTCAAGTCCGGACCCGCGTTGCCGTCATCCTCTTGTTACCTGCTAGTAACCCACTGTGGTGCTTGGAAAACTGATCACCACCGGACGTGACCTTGGTCGCACCGGCTCCGCCGCCGTCGGCAGGGAGCCCGCGCGTGAGGTCCGTCACGACGACGAGTCCGCGAAAACTCACCGGAAACTCATGCGCATTTCCGCATCGGCGGCGGAATCGAACGGAAAACCGAGATCGATTTCCGGAATTCAGCGCCGGACGCCATTCGGCGGCCGATGCGCGGAAAGCCGCGGCACCGGCGCGGTTTCGGTTTCCTCCGCCGCCTCGCGCCGGTCGCGCCGCAGCAGATCGTGCAGCATCTCCCGGCACGCCCACGCCAGCACCGCCACGGACGCGACCAGCACCGCCACCAGCGTCGATTCGACCGGATAGCGCGCGACCAGCCCGCCGAAACGCGCGAGCACGAAGCCGATGACCACGCCGACGAGCAGGGTCACGAGGTACGAGAGCGGCACTTCCCGGCCGCGGTTCTCGATCATTTCGGCCCCTTTCGCCCCGGATCCGCGCGGCGGACACCGCTGCCCGATCAGCTTCGGCCCGCGAAAAAACAGGCACCGAGCATACCCGTCGAGCAGCGCGCGGCGCGCCCGTCGATCACCCGAAGGGGCGAGCACGACACCGATTGTTCACCCGGGACCCGCGAATCCGGCCGGATCCCCGCGAATCCGCGAGGATATTGCGCGAATTCTTTTCAGCGCACCTCGCGCAGCACGGTCACCGCCCGCAGCACCTCGGCGTAAGTCGTGTACAGCGGGGCCAGCCCGAACCGCAGCACGTCCGGCGGCCGGAAATCCCCGAGCACCCCGCGTTCGTGCAGCGCGTTCATCGTCTGCTGCCCGCCCGCGTCCCGCACCGAAACCTGGTGCCCGCGCGTGTGTTCGCGCGGCGTCGGAATGTCGGCTCCGGGAAGCAGTTCGTCCGCACACCGGAAAAAGAAGTCGCCCAGCGCCAAGCCTTTCGCGCGCAGCACGGAAAGGTCGACGCCGTCCCAGACGTCCAGCGCGGCGTCGAGCGCGAGCATCGACAGGATGTCCGGCGTGCCTGCCCGGGCGCGCGCGATCCCCGCGCTGCCGCGGTACCCGGATTCCATGCCGAACGGATCCGCGTGTCCGGCCCATCCGGCGAGCGGCTGATCGAATTCCGCCTGATGCCGCTGTGCCACATAGACGAACGCGGGCGAACCCGGTCCGCCGTTGAGGAATTTGTACGTACAACCCACCGCGAAGTCGACGTCGCACGCGTCCAGCTCAACCGGAATCGCGCCGACACTGTGGCAGAGATCCCAGACCGCGAGCGCGCCCGCCGCGTGCACCGCCTCGGTGACCGACGGCATGTCGTGCAGCCGCCCGCTGACGTAATCGACGTGGTTCACGAGCACCGCGGCGGTCCGCTCGCTCACCGCGCCGGGCAGCTCCGCCACCGGCACGCGCCGCACGGCGTGCCCGGTGAGCCGGGCCGCCTGGTCGGCCACGTAGCCGTCGGTCGGGAAGGTGGCGGCGTCGACCAGGACCTCGTCGCGACCGGGGTTCGCCCGCACCGCCGCGACGAGCACCTTGAACAGGTCCACGCTCGTCGAATCCGCCACCACGACCTGCCCGGCCGCGGCCCCGACCAGCGGCGCGATCCGCTCCCCGACGCGCTGCGGGGCTTCCCACCAGCCCTCGGTCCACGACCGGATCAGCCGCCGCCCCCACTGCTGCCGCACCACCTGGCTCACCCGCTCCGCGACGTGTTTCGGCGGCGCGCCAAGGGAATTCCCGTCGAAGTACGCGACTTCCGGGTCAAGGTCGAACTCCGCGCGCTTCGCGGCGAGCGGGTCGGCGGCGTCGAGTGCGGCGGCCTCGTCGGCAAGGCTCTCGCTGCGCACGGCGGATTCGGTCATCGACGCTCCTCGGGGTTCCGGTTCGCCCCCTTTCTAACAGGAGCCGGGCCGGTCCCTCGAGCGCCGAGGCTGGCCGGGATTCTCTATCGGCCGCCGCTTCGACGACCTAGAGTGACCTGACCAGGCACCACCGGAGGAGGTCAGCGTTGACCCAGTCGATCGCCGAACAAGCCGAGGGCCAGACCATCCCGCTGCTGCTGCGGCGCAACGCCGTCGAGTACGGGGACCGGCCCGCGCTCACGTCGCTCGATCTCGAGGGCCGTCCGACGCTCACCTGGAGCGAGTTCCGGACCGCGATCGCCGAGGTGTCGCGCGGGCTCGCCGGGCTCGGCCTCGCCGCGGGCGACCGAATGCTGATCATGGCCCCGAGTTCGCCGGACCACCTCGTCGCAGACCTCGCGGCGGTCCATCTGGCGGCCATCCCGTGCACGGCGTACGCGACGCTCAGCCCGGAGCAGATCCGCTACGTCGCGCGGCACAGCGCCGCCCCGATCGTCGTCCTCGCCGGCGCCGACGAGCTGTCGCGCTGGCTGCCGGTGCTCGACGACCTGCCCGCGCTGCGCCGCGTGGTGGTCATGGACGAATCCGCGATCCCGGACGGCGACGACCGGTTCGTCGCGTACTCCGCGGTGCGCGAAACCGGCCGCGCCGCGCTCGCCGCCGACCCCGAGGCGTTCGACCGGGCTTGGCAGGGGATCCGCCCGGACGACCCGCTCGCGATGATCTACACCTCCGGCACCACCGGCGACCCCAAGGGCGTCGTGCTCTCCCACCGCAACGCGATCCACGAGGGTATCGCCGTGCACACGCTGCACAAGGCCCCGATGCACGCCACGAACATCGCGTACCTGCCGCTGGCGCACATCGCCGAACGCGAGCTGTCGATCTACCTGCCGATCGTCGCGGCGGGCCACGTGCACACGATCGGCGATCCGTCCGGCGTCGTCGCGGCGCTCGGCCAGGTGCGTCCGCAGAGCTTCTTCGGCGTGCCGCGGGTGTGGGAAAAGATGGTCGCGGGCCTGAAGAACATGCTCGCCGGCGTTCCCGAGGACCGGCGCGAGGCACTCATCTCGGCCAACGAACTCCTGCAAGAGGGCTACAAACTCCGCAGCGCGGGCGAGGAACTGCCCGCCGATCTCGCCGAGCGCATCGCGAAGACCGACGAGACCGTGCTCGCCCCGGTGCGCGGGCTGCTCGGGCTCGACCAATTGCACATCGCGTCCAGCGGCGCGGCCGCGTTGCCGCTGGAAGTGCTGTACTTCCTCGCCGGGCTCGGCGTCGAGATCCGCGAGGTCTGGGGCCTGTCCGAGACCACCGGCGCGGCGACCGCGAACAGCGCCGACGCGTTCCGCGCGGGCACCGTCGGCCGTCCGATCGACGGCGTCGAGGTGAAAACCGGCGAGGACGGCGAACTGCTCGTCCGAGGTCCGATCGTCTTCCTCGGCTACCTGCAGCCGGACGGCACGATCGAACCGGCCACCGACGCCGACGGCTGGTTCGCCACCGGCGACATCGGCACGATCGACGACGACGGCTACGTCACGATCACCGACCGCAAGAAGGAACTGATCATCACCTCGAGCGGCAAGAACATCGCGCCGACCCGGATCGAGGGCCTGCTGAAGGAACACCCGCTGATCGGCCAGGCGGTCGCGATCGGCGACGCGCGGCCGTACGTGACCGCGCTGATCGTGCTCGACGACGAGATCGCGCCCGGCTGGGCCGCGGCCAACGGCGTCGAGGCGGCGGACATCGAAACGCTGGCCCAGCACGAGGCGGTCCAGGCGGAAATCGCGCGGGCCGTCGAGTCAGCCAACAGCAGGCTCGCGCGGGCCGAGCAGATCAAGCGCTACCACGTCATCACCACCGCGTGGACGCCCGAGACGGGCGAGCTGACCCCGACGCTCAAGCTCAAGCGCCGGGTGATCAACGAGCGCTACCAGCCGGACATCGCTTCGCTCTACGCGTGAAAACGGTGCGGCCGGGGAAAGTCCCGGCCGCACCGTTTCCCGGCGGATCAGGCGTCGAGATCCTTGGCGATCAACTCGACCAGCACGTCCACCGACTCCCGAGCCTGCGCGCCGTCCGCACTGAGCTCGACCTCGTCGCCATGCGCGGCCCCAAGAGTCATCAGACTGAGCACACTCCCCGCGTCCACCGGGTCGCCGACCGCGCCACCGGACACCTTGGCGATCCGAACCTTCGCGGGCTGCGCGGCAGCGGTCTGCGCGACCAGCCCGGCCGGACGGGCGTGCAGTCCGACCCTGCTGGCGACGACGATGCGGCGTTGGTACACGACAGCCTCCTCAGGCATTGACCGGATGAGCGGAAACAGCGGCGGCCGGCTCGGCGGAACGGAACCGCAACTGCTTGAGCAGGACCACCGACGTGGCGGCGACCAGCGTCCCGGCCACGAGCGCGACCAGGAACAGCAGCGGGTTGCCGATCAGCGGCACCACGAAGATCCCGCCGTGCGGCGCGCGCAGCGTCGCGCCGAAAGCCATCGACAGCGCTCCGGTGACGGCCGAACCGGCCATGATCGACGGGATCACCCGGAACGGATCCGCCGCGGCGAACGGGATCGCGCCCTCGGTGATGAACGAGGCGCCGAGCAGCCACGCGGCCCTGCCGTTCTCGCGCTCCGCGGCGGTGAACAGCTTCTTCCGCACGGTCGAGGCGAGCGCGAGGGCGAGCGGCGGCACCATCCCGGCCGCCATCACCGCGGCCATGATCTGCAGCGAACCGGCACTGCCGGTGGTCAGGCCGCCGACGGCGAACGCGTACGCGGCCTTGTTGACCGGACCGCCCATGTCGAACGCCATCATCAGCCCGAGCAGCGCGCCCAGCAGCACCGCGCTGGTGCCGCTCAGGCTGTTGAGCCAGTGGGTGAGGCCGGTGGTGGCGATCGCGATCGGCTTGCCGACCACGACGTACATCAGCACGCCGACCACGACGGTCCCGAGCAGCGGGTAGACGACCACCGGCATGATCCCGCGCATCGCCTTCGGCACCCGGATCTTCTTGAGCCCCAGCACCACGCCGCCGGCGAACAGCCCGGCCACCAGGCCGCCGAGGAATCCGGCCCCGATGGCGACCGAGACCGCCCCGCCGACGAAACCGGGTGCGATGGCGGGCCGGTCGGCCATCGCGAACGCGATGAACCCGGCGAGCACCGGCACCAGGAACTGGAACGCCACGCTGCCGATCTGGTACATCAGCGCGGCCCAGCCGGCGAGCGAACCGGCGTCGAAATGCTCGGTGACCTTGGGCGCGTCGGCGATCTGGTACCCGCCGAGCGCGAAGCTCACCGCGATCAGCAGCCCGCCCGCGGCGACGAACGGGATGAGGTAGCTGACGCCGGTCATCAGCCACTGCCGGATCCGGGAGCCGAGCCGGTCGTGCTCGCCGACCTTGGTGGTCAGTTCCGGTTCCGCGGCGGCGGGCCGGTCGGCGGGCGGCTCCGCAGCAGCGGCCTTCGCCCGTTCGAACAGCCCGGCCGCGTCGTTGATCGCGGCCTTCACCGGGGCCTCGACGATCGGCTTGCCCGCGAACCGTTCCCGGCCGGCCACGGCGAGGTCGGCGGCGAAGATGACCGCGTCGGCGTCCGCGATGTCCGCCGCGGACAACGGTTCGGAACCGGCGGAGCCCTGCGTCTCGACCACGATCGTGTCGCCGTTGGCCTTCGCGGTCTGCTCCAGCGATTCGGCGGCCATGTACGTGTGCGCGATGCCGGTGGGGCACGCGGTGATGGCGACGAACTTCATGTCAGTACACCTCCTCGCCGATGTAGGCCGCGACCGCCGCGGGATCGGCGGCGTCCAGCAGGGTCTGCTTGAACTCCGCGCGGACGAGCCGGCGGGCCAGCGCGGCGAGCACCTTCAGGTGCGCGGAATCCGCGCCGTCCGGCGCGGCGATGAGGAAGATCAGCTTCGCCGGGCCGTCCGGGGCACCGAAATCGATGCCGTCAGTGCTGCGGCCGAAGGCGAGCGTCGGCGCGGTGACGGCGGCCGAGCGGCAGTGCGGGATGCCGATGCCGCCCTCCAGCCCGGTGGCCATCTGCTCCTCGCGAGCGGCGACGTCCTTGAGGAACAGTTCGAGGTCGGTCACCCGCCCGGCGGACACGAGCCGTCCGGCGAGCTCGCGGACCGCGGCGTTCTTGTCCGCGGCGGCGAGCTCGAGGTCGACCAGGTCGGCGGTGATCAGGTCTGAGGTGGTCATGCTGCGGCTCCGCTGAGGGTGAGGGTGGGATCGGCGGCGAGCAGGCGCACCTGGTCCGGGTGCACGTCCTGCGGGGCGGGCATGCGGCTGCCCTCCTGCGCGACCGCGGCGGTGCCGTAGGCGACCGCGGCGCGCAGGGCTTGGGGGCCGGTTCCTCCCGCGTGGAGGAATCCGGCGAGTGCGGCGTCTCCGGCACCGACGGTGCTGCGCACGGCGACCAACGGGCCGAGCGCGTGCCAGGTCTCGGTGCCCTCGACCAGCACGGCGCCGCGCGCGCCGAGGCTGACCAGCACCGCGCCGACGCCCTCGGCGACCAGACCGCGGCACACCTGCACCACGTCGCCGAGCTGGGGCAGCGACCGCCCGGCCAGCTCGGCCAGCTCGTCGAGGTTCGGCTTGATCAGGTCGGGGCGGGCGGCGAGCGCGGCGGCCAGCGGCGCCCCGGAGGAGTCGACGGCGACCTTCGCCCCGGCGTCGCGGGCGAGTTCGCCGAGCTGGGCGTAGAAATCGTCGGGCACCCCGGCCGGCACGCTCCCGCAGCACACGACCCATTCGGCGCGCGCGGCGAGTTCGACGGTGCGCTGCCGCAGAACGGCCAGCTCCGCCGGGGAAAGCTCCGGGCCGGGCTCGTTGATCTTGGTGGTCGTGCCGTCCGCTTCGACCAGGGTGATGTTGCTGCGGGTGGTGCCGGAGATCGGCACCGCGACGACGGGCACGCCCTCCGGCGCGAGCAGGTCGGCCAGCCGCTCGCCGACCGGACCGCCGGCCGGAAGCAACGCGACGGTCGGCGACCCGGCGGCGGCGAGCGCGCGGGAAACGTTGACGCCCTTGCCACCGGGATCAAGCCGGACCCGGGAGGCACGCAGCACCTCGCCGCGCCGAAGCTCGCCGAGCTGAGCGGTGCGATCCAGGCTCGGGTTGGGCGTGACGGTGACGATCATGCGACCACCGCCAGGGCGGCCAGCAGAACGATCTCCGGCAGCCCGCGGTCGCGGTCCAGACTCCGGTCGGGCGTGACAACGGCACTCATGCGAGCACCACCTCAGGACCGGCCTCTTCCAGCTCCGCGACCGCGCCCGCGTCGATCCCGCCGTCGGTCACCAGCACGTCGATCTCCGACAAGCGGGCGAACCGGCTGAGCTGGTCCGCGCCGTACTTGCTGTGGTCGGCGAGCAGGACGCGGCGGCGGGCAGCGGCGACGAGAGCGGACTTCACCGCGGCCTCCTCGACGTCCGGCGTCGTGCAGCCGTGTTCGGCGGAAAACCCGTTCGCGCCAAGGAAAGCGACGTCGGCGAGCAGTCCGTCGAGCGCGTGCAGCGACGCGGAACCGACCGTCGCGAGCGTCGTCCCGCGGATCCGGCCGCCGAGGATGTGCAGCGTGATTCCCGGGCGGGCGGCCAGGATCGACGCGATCGAAAGGGAGTTCGTGATGACCGTCAGGTCGCGATCGGCCGGAAGAAGCGTCGCCAGGCGGCTGGTCGTGGTGCCCGCGTCGAGCAGCACCGAACCGCGGTCGGGGACCTGGTCGAGCGCGGCGCGGGCGATCGCGTCCTTCTCCGCGGCGTTGGTCTGGTCGCGCTGGGCGACCTCGGGCTCGAAGTCGAGCCGGTCCACCGCGACCGCGCCGCCGTAGACCCGGCGGACGACGCCCTGGCGTTCGAGGACGCCGAGGTCGCGGCGGATGGTCTCGGGCGCGACGCCCAGTTCGGCGGCGAGGTCGCCCACGTCGACCCGTCCGTCTCGGCGTGCCCGCTGTGCGAGGAGCTGATGCCGTTCGGCGGCGTACATGCCCGTTCCTCTCCGCTGTTTGCCCGTTGTCATTTGATTGTGCCCGTTGTTACCGTACTGTCAATCCCCAGTTACAAGATCCTTTGCTCCCGGAGGTCTCGCCATGTCGTTGTCCGGAGTCGGAGTCAGCCCCGGCCAAGCACAGGGCCCGCGCGTTGTCGTGGCCACTGACCTGGGAAAACCCGAGGACCGGCCGGTGCCCGCCGACCTGGCGCGGGAGGCGGACCGGATCGCGCCCGCCGCCGCCCGGGTCGCTGCCCGGTTGTCCGATCGTGCCCGTTCCGTGTCCGGTGCTGCCCGGTCAGTCGTGGAGACGACCGCGGCGATGGCGGCGGATCCGGCGCTGCTCGCGTCCGCCGAACAGCTCGTCCGGGAGCAGTCGCTGCCCGCTCCGCGCGCGGTCTGGGAGGCGGCCGCGAAGTTCATGACGGCGCTCGAAGCCGCCGGCGGATATCTGGCCGAGCGCGCCCGCGACGTCGCCGACGTGCGGGACCGGATCGTCGCGGACCTGCTCGGGGTGACGCCGCCGGGCGTGCCCGAGCTGACGGTGCCGAGCGTGCTCGTGGCCCGCGATCTCGCCCCGGCCGACACCGCCGGTCTCGACCCGGAACTGGTCCTCGCGCTGGTCACGGAAGAGGGCGGACCGACCAGTCACACCGCGATTCTCGCGCGGGCACTGGGAATTCCGGCCGTGGTCGCGTGCTCCGGAGTGCTCGCCGCGGACAGTCCTGGCCTCGCGGTGGACGGCTCCGCCGGAACGGTTTCGCCGTCCGACGCCACCGTGCGCGCCGCGATCCGGAAGCCGCGCGCGGAATGGGACGGCGTCGGCGCACTCGCCGACGGGCATCCGGTGAAGCTGCTCGCGAACGTCGGCTCGGCGGCGGACGCCCGCGCCGCGGCCGAGGCGGGTGCGGAGGGAATCGGCTTGTTCCGCACGGAATTCTGCTACCTCGCAGCGACGGACGAGCCCTCCGCGGAGGCGCAGCGCGAGGCCTATGCCGCGGTGCTGGCGCCGTTCGCCGGGAAGCCGGTGATCGTCCGGACGCTCGACGCCGGTTCGGACAAACCGTTGGCGTTCTTGGACATGGGCGACGAACCGAACCCGGCGCTGGGCGTGCGCGGCGTGCGCGTCGCGTTCGACCGGCCGGAGCTGCTGGACCGGCAGCTGACCGCGATCGCGGGCGCCGCCGCCGACACCGGGGCCGAGCTTTCGGTGATGGCGCCGATGATCGCGACCGCCGCCGAGGCACGCTGGTTCGCCGACCGCGCGCGGGCCGCGGGGATCGCCCGGGTCGGCGTGATGATCGAGATCCCGGCGGCGGCCTTGTGCGCCAAGGAAATCCTCGCCGAGGTCGACTTCGTGTCGCTGGGCACCAACGATCTGGCGCAGTACGTCTTCGCCGCCGACCGGCAGCTCGGCGCGGTCGCCGCGCTCAACGACCCCAGCCAGACCGCGTTGCTGCGCCTCGTCGGCATGGTCGCCGAGGCCGGGGCCGCCGCCGGGAAACCGGTCGGCGTGTGCGGGGAGGCCGCCGCCGACCCGGGACTGGCCCCGGTGCTGGCCGGGCTCGGGGTGACCAGCCTGTCGATGAACTCCGCCGCCCTCGCCTCGGTCGGCGCGACGCTGCGCGCGATCGACCTGCCCGGCTGCCGCGAAGCCGCCGCGAAAGCCCGCTGATCACGACGCCCGGATCGAGTTCTCCGTCCACTTGCGCAGCCGCGGCGGCACGCGCTTCTCCAGTCCGTAGTTCTCCAGGTGGGCGGAGAACACCTCGTCGAACGCCTGCTGCACGGTCTCGGTGTCCCAGTCCGGCCGCTCCAGGATCGGCTGCTTCAGATACGGCTGCCCCATCACGTGCAGCTGCGGCCCGTTGCACCGGATCATCTGCCCGGTGATGCCGTGCGACCCGTCGCCGAGCAGGAACAGCACGACCGGCGCGATCTTCGCCGGCGTGCGCTCCGGCGGGCAGGCCCGCAGCGCGCGTTCGGATTTCCACACCATCCGGGTGTGCGCCACCGGGCACACCGCGTTCACCCGGATCCCGGAATCGTCGAGGTCGAGCGCCCACGAATAGGTCAGCGACGCGACCGCGCCCTTGCTCGCCGAGTACACCCCGAGCTTGCGCTGCCCGAGCGACGCGCCGGAGGAGATGTTCACGATCGACCCGCCGCCGCCCGCGCCGACCATCGCCCGGATCGCGGCCAGCCCGGTGTACATCACGCCGAGCACGTTCACCTCGACCAGCTGGCGGGCCTGCTCCGCGTCGTCCTCCCAGGGCAGCGCCTCGTAGTTGAGCCCCGCGTTGTTGACCAGGCCGTCGATCCGGCCGAACTCGGCGACGCACTGGTCGACGATCGCCTGCGCCTGCGCCGGGTCGGCCACGCTGTGCCCGTTCGCGACCGCGCGCCCGCCGTGGCCGCGGATGGTCCCGGCGGTGCGCTCGGCCAGGTCGGCGTCCACGTCGTTGACCACCACCGCGCCGCCCGCCCTGGCGACGTGCACGGCGAACGCCTCCCCGAGCCCGCGTCCGGCCCCGGTCACGACCACGGCCTTGTCCTTCAACAGTCTGTCCACGCTCACTCCCCGCTGGTGCGCCCGGCGCGAGGACGGCCGCTCCGCCGGGTCTCTCCCAGTGTTGGACCGTTCGGCCCAATCGCACCGGACGATGGCGACGAACGGTGGTCGCGCTGCGCCGAACGAGGAAAGCTGATCAGTGCCACGGATACCCCGCGGCAGGTCAGTCCGAACGGCTCCGCGTTCCGGCCACCGGATTCTTCCCGACTGTTCACCCTGGTGTGATCGGCGGCATACTGAGGGTGCATGCCCTGGCCGGAGCGGCGACACTCCTGGCCAGGAGCGAACCAGGCGAAGGCACAATGCGGTACACCCGCATTCACTCGATCGGGGAGGGGGCAGTGGTCATCTCGTGACGACCGAAGCGACCTCTCGGCTTACGGCGCCGCTGCGGAATGTCGAATACCGCGTGCTCTGGGCGGCGGAGGCCATCTCGAGCGCGGGCGACCAGCTGGCGAAGGTGGCGTTGTCCATCCTCGTCTACCACCGCACCGGTTCCGCGCTCTGGGCTGCCGTCGTCTACGCGCTGACCTTCCTGCCCGCGCTCGCCGGCGGGCTCGGGCTGTCCTTCCTCGCTGACCGCTATCCGCGCCGCGCCGTGCTGAGCGTGAGCGCCGCGGCGCAGGCGGTGCTGGTCGGGCTGATGAGCCTGCCCGGCATGCCGCTGGTCGCGCTGTGTTTGCTGCTCGTCGCGGTGCAGCTGGCCGCGTCACCGGCGAACGCGGCGCAGAACGCGATCACCCGCGAGGTCTTCACCGACGACCATCTGTACCTGCGCAGCCAGGACCTGCGCGGGATCACCACCAACACGGTGCAATTGCTCGGCCTCGCCGGCGGCGGCGTGCTGGTGACGGCAGTGGGCACGTCGTGGGCGCTGGCGATCGACGCGGTGAGTTTCGCGATCGCCGCGGTGATCGTGCGGGTGTGGGTGCACGACCGGCCCGCCGCCGGAGGCGACCACAGCACCTGGTTCTCCGCGACCCGCTGGGTGTTCGGGCAGCGCAAACTGCGCGTACTGATCGCGTTGTCGTGGCTCGTGGGGCTGGCCGTGGTGCCCGAAGGGCTGGCCGCGCCGCTGGCCCAGCAGCTGAACGCGCCGTCCGCGGCGGTCGGCTGGCTGCTCGCCGCCGACCCGCTCGGCTTCGTCGCCGGGGCCTATCTGCTGTCGAAATTCGCGTCCGCCGAGGTCCGGCAGCGCCTGCTCGGCGTGCTGGCGACGACGTCGCTTGCCTTGCTCGCGCTGTTCCTGCTGCAGCCGAACCTGGTGGTCGCGCTGGTGCTGCTCGCGCTCGCCGGTGCGATGGGCGCCTACATCATCACCGTGACCGCGACGTTCTCCACCTGGGTGCCGAACGAACTGCGCGGCGGCGCCGGCGGGCTTTACCGCACGGGGCTGCGCGTGGCGCAGGGCGTCGGGGTGGCTCTCGGCGGGGTAGTCGCCCAGGCGACCGGGTCTGCGGTCACCGCCATCGCGCTGGCCGGGCTGGCCGGCGTGGCTCTGGCGATCCCCACCGCGTTCTCGTGGACCCGGGTGCGGCACGCGGTCGCGGCCGGGGCCTGATCGTGGGTTGCGGGATGGAACTCTGGCCGGGGTCGAGGCACCGGCCGAATGGGTCCGGATACGCCGGACGGGAAGTCGGTTCACGCTTCACGGTCACGCACGGAACACACCTCCGTTCGCATTGTCACGAATCCGTCGTGGATCGGTCACGGAACTCACGCTTCACGGTCACGCACAGCTGTCCACCTCCGCTCGCTGACAATTCATCGGAAAATGACAACAGCTCGATTCACGCTTCGCGGTCGCGCACGGGAAAACACCTCACTCGGGGGGACGGCGGGGACGCTCCTCCGCAATTTACTTCATGGATGCAGCAGTTGTCGCGGAAGGCGTCTCCGGGTTCGGAGACTACGGCCGAATACAGCGTTCGAAGTCGGTGAGTGAGATGATACCGGCAACTGATAACGACGCAGAACCGGGAAGCTTCCGGGAACCGCATCCGACACCGGAGGAGGCACGGCCCGATGCCCGGAACCGAACCGGCGCGCGGTGACCGCCGCGGCCCCGGGGAGGAACCGCCCGCCGCGACGGGCTTCGCGGGACGGCTGCGCGCGCTGATCGCCGCGAACCCCGTTTCCTCATGGGATCTCTGGACGAAACCGCGCCGGATGGTGGCGTTCCTGCTCGCCTGGGACGCGATCGCGGTGGCGCTGCTGACCTTCGGCGTGATCGCGTCGCCGAGCCCGGATCTCGTGGACTGGGGCCGGTTCGCGATCCTCGCCGGCTGCGCGACGGTGCACATCCAGCTCACCCGGCGGCAGGAGGAACGGCGGCGCAACCGGGTCACCGCCGTCCACATCGACCTGACCGGCATCTGGGTGTTCCCGGCCGCGCTGCTGCTGCCGATCCCGCTGACCCTGCTGCTGATCGCGCTGCTGCGGATCCAGCGGTGGTTCAACTCCCGGCGGCCGCCGCACAAGTTCGTGTTCACCTCGTTCACGCATGCGGTGTCGGCATTGCTGGCACACCACCTGTACCAGACCTTCGCGTCCGCCGAACTGGCCCGGCTTTCGCCCGCGAACTCGTTGCAGGTCTTCGGGATCCTGATGCTCGTCGGCTTCAGCTACGCGGCTTTGCAGGCGATCGTGATCGGCGGGCTGCTCGCCCTCGGCGGCACGTCCGCGCCCACGCTGCGCAACGTCTTGGGCACCAAGGACGACAACCTGCTGGAGCTGTCGACGATCAGCCTCGGCACCATCGCGACGATCCTGCTCGTGAACATCCCGCCCGCGATCGTGATCCTCGTGCTCATCACGGTGCTGGGCAACCGGCTGGCGGAAATCAACCAACTGCAGTCCGAAGCGCGCACCGATCCGAAAACCGGGATCTTCAACGTGCGCGGGTGGTCGGAGTCCGCGGAACGCGCGCTGGCAAGGGCCGCGCGCGGCGGGGAAACCCTGGCGCTGCTGATGATCGACCTCGATCACTTCAAGTGGATCAACGACACGTACGGCCACCCGGCGGGCGACGACGTGCTCCGCACGGTCGCGCAAACTCTCGACGAGATAACCCGCCCCAAGGACATCATCGGCCGCTTCGGCGGCGAGGAGTTCCTCATCCTGCTGCCCGACGCGGACACCACGGCGGCGAAGGTGACCGCGGAACGGATCCGTACCGCAATCGCCGATCAGCGCATCGTGACGACCGACAAACGCGGCGGTTCGGCATTGATCACCGGGCGCACCGGGTCGATCGGCGTCGCATTGCTCGGGGTGAACGGAACGACACTGGAACAGTTGCTGCAAGCCGCCGACGCGGCCGTCTACACCGCGAAGGAAGGCGGCCGGAACCAGGTGCGCTTCGCGGATGCGGATCTGCCGTCCGAGTGATCCACAATTCCGATCACCGGCACTCTTTGCGATTAATCGCGAAACCGATTCAGCAACTGTCCGCGACGGGCCGCGCCCCGTTCCTCCGCCGGATTGAGCCGAGGGGTTAATTGTCGGCCGGACCGCTAACCGGGGCGACCGGTTTTTCGGCCGGATCGGAACGGCCGGATTGCCGAACCCGGACGGCTGAGGCCCGAAAATCCTCCGCCGCTCCCTCGGACTCGACCCTGGCTCGATCGGGCCGCGTTCCGTCCATCGTGGATCGAACCCTCCCGAGCCGCGCCGCGGCGATGCTCCCGCCCGGGCTGCGGGCTCCCTGCTCCAGCGGAGGTACGTGAGGGGAACCCTCACGGAATCAGATTCCCTGAAGGTGGCCCTCACGTACGCCCACAGCGCCCCGCACCCACCGGCCCCGCACCCGCCGCGGAGAACCCCCAATGCCACATTGGGTGCGCTGGACGCACCCAACGCCACATTGGGTGCATCTGACGCACCCAATGTGGCATTGGGGCGCGTCGAGCAGGGCCAGTCGCGCACCGCACCTGCACCGAGAGCGGCGGCGAAGACAGGAATCGAGCACCCCACGTAGCTCCCGAAGCGCTCAGCGCAATCAACGCCCTCACCCACACCGGGGCTCACTGCCGAGGAGGCTGGTCACTTCCAACGGGACGACTCCTCCCCCGCCCCGGGGCTCGCGGCCGAGGTTGCCCCCTCCATCGGGACGGGCCGCCGCTCCACCCCGGGGCGCACTGCCGACGAGGCTGGTCACTTCCGACGGGACGACTCCTCCCCGCCCCACGGGTCACCGCCGACGAGACTTGTCCGCTCCAGCCGGACAGCTCCTCGCCCCACCCCGGGGCTCACCACCGACGAGGCTCGTCCGCTCCAGCCGGACAGCTCCTCGCCCCACCCCGGGGCTCACCACCGACGAGGCTGGCCCCCTCCAACGGGACGACTCCGCCCCGCCCCCAGGGCTCACCACCGACGAACCCGCCCCTCCATCGCGACGGGCCCCCTCGCCCCCAGGGCGCACCGCCGACGAACCCGCCCCCCCTCCAGCAAGACAAGCCCCCTCACCCAACCCGGGGGTTACCCCCCACCCGGGTGAGGGGGACAGCCGCCTCCCGTAGCGCGCGTCGGGCTGGCACCCTGGTGCGCATGCCAGCCACCGACGACCGTGCCCCGGCCGCCGTTCGCGTTCGCCGACCTTGGTCGACGTCCGGCTGGCTGCTGCTCGTCCTGCTCGTGGTGTTCGGGTTCGGCCTGATCGCCTCGCGGCCCGCGTCCCCGCCCGACCAGGGGCCGCCGACCGGCGGCGTGCTCGCGGCGCAGAACGCGGTCGAGGCGCTCGCCCATCCGGACGGGCAGGCCACCGCGCTCGCGCTCCTGCCCAAGGACTTCACCGCGGTCACCGGCGTGAAGCCCGGCCCGCTGCCCGCCCGCGACGGCACCGTCCGCGCGGCGCACCTCGACGGCGGCTGCTCGGCCCCGTGGGGCGACGACAACACGAAGTGGGACTTCTCCGTCCCCTGCAAGGCGCACGACCTCGGCTACGACCTGCTCCGCTACGCCAACGACAAGGGCCATCCGCTCGGCCAGTCCGCCCGCGCCGCGCTCGACGACCGGCTCGAGCAGGACATGCACCGCACCTGCGAGCTGAACCCGATGAACTCCGAGCGCACCTGCCAGCTGGTCGCGTCGGTGTTCACCGGCGGGCTGGTGGTCAACTCGTGGCATCAGCGCTGGGGCCCGCCGGTCGGCGACCCGATCGGCCCGATGGTCGCCGGCGTCCTGGTGATCGGATGCCTGCTCGTGATGCGCCTGCGCGGCTGGCACACCGCCCGCCGCACGACCCCACGGCCGCGCCTGCCTCGCGGCGTCCCCCGGCCGTGGGCGGTGCTCGGCATCGCCGGGGCGGCGGCGCTGCTGGTCGGCGAGTCGGCGACCGCGCTGGCCGACTGGGCCGGCGCGCCGCAGGCCACCTGGTGGCCGCTGACCTGGCTCGCGCAGCTCACGCCGTTGCTCTTCTTCGCGGGCGGCCTCGCCAACGCGGCGGGCTGGCGGGCCGAACGCGACCGCGGCTACCGGCATTACCTCGCCGAACGGTCCAGCCCGCTGCTGCGCCCGGCGTTGATCTTCGCCGTGGTCGCCCTGATCGTGCCGCTGGCGCTGGAACTGCTCGGCATCCCGGCCGGGACCAACGCCACCGTCATGCGGATCGCGCTGCATCCGCTGTGGCTGCTGGGCGTCTACCTGCTGACCGTCGTCGGCGCGCCGATGCTGCTCGCGCTCTACCGCCGTACGCGGCTGTGGTCGGTCGCGGCGCTGACCGCTGTCGTCGTAGCCGGAGAACTCGCCGCGAGCTGGATAGACGTGTCCTGGCCGCGCTACGCCGCCACGCTCGCCCTAGCGCTCCTCGCGCAGCAGGTGGCGTTCGCGTACGCGGATGGCGTCCGGCTTCGCCGCCCAGTGCTCGCCGTCGCGGCTGTAAGCGGCGTCGCGGCCCTCGCGGTCGCAGTGTTCGCCTTCGACGCTTCGCCGGTACTGCTCGGCAACCCGGGCGCGCCTGCTGCGTTGTCCGCGCGGCCGTGGACCGTCCTGCTGCTGGGTGTGTCGCAGCTCGGCCTCGTCGGGCTCCTCGCGACACCGCTGCGTCGCTGGGCCGCCCGCGACCGCGTCACCCGCACCGCCGGACTGATGCTGCGCGCGCCGATGAGCCTGTACCTGGCGTTCCTCGCCGCGATGCTGCTGCTCGTCGCCGTCGTCTACCTGCCCGGACCGATCGCGAACGGCCTGACCTGGCTCCTGCAGCCGCGCATGCTCGCCGCCGTGGCGCTGCTGCTCGTGCCCGCGGCCCTGGTCTTCTGGTGGTTCGAACGCCATCCGGGCAAACCCGGCACCGAGGCGCCCGCCGCACCACTTCCGTACACCCCGACCGGCCGTCGTCAGGTGCTGCTCACCCGCGCCGCCGCCGCACTGGGCATCGGCTACGCGACGCTCGGCGTGTTCGGTCTCGCACTGGCCCGCTTCGGCGCTGAAGCCGCGGACGCCGACGTGCTCGGCTTGCGCCTGGACCCGGTCCAGAGCCTCGTGCACCTACTCCTGGGCGTCCTGCTGCTGCACGCCGTCCGGACCGGCGGAGCGGCGACCTCGGCCGCGACCTGGTTCGCCGCCGCGCTGACCTGTGTGCCGTCGCTCGTGGCCGCCGCCGGGGGCGAAACGCACGGCTCGGCGGTCGTCGTCCTGCACCTTCTCACCGCGGCGTTGGCGCTGGTCGGAGCGGGTTCGTGCATGGTGCCGACGAGACGGGCGGCTCCCGCGACACCCTGACGCGCGACACGCGTACCGCCGACCGGGCGAAACTGCTTCGGATACCGGACCATAGGTGGTGCGCACCACACCGCACGGGGGAGGTGCGAATCCGTCGCAACCCCCGCCCGGCACCATGCGTCTCCAGAAGCGGACGACCAGAACGACGAGAAGGAGCCGGCCCCGTGGACTACCCGCCTCGGAACGGGCAAGGCGATCGCCGCCCCGCCCGCTCGTGGCAGGACCAGCCCGGCCGGGGACCGGCGCGGCGGCCCGGGCCACCGCCCCGCTCGCGACGCGAACCGCAGGCCGGCGGACCGCCCCGGCGTCCCGGACCGCCCCCGCGCCGTCCGTACCGGGGCGCCCGCCGCGGCGGGCTGCGCGGGGCGAAAATCGCTCTGACCGTGGTGTCGCTGCTGGTCATGGGGCTCACCGGATACGCGTGGGCGTCGCTGCAGGGGCTGGTCAACGGGCTGAACTACTCCGACGTGATCGGCGACGGCGCGGGCGGCGACAAGCCCGCCGACGGTGCCCGCGACATCCTCCTGGTCGGCCTCGACAGCCGCACCGACGCGCAAGGCAACCCGCTCTCCCCGGAGCTGCTCGCCCAACTGCGCGCGGGCGAATCGGACGGCGAGCTGAACACCGACACGCTGATCCTGGTCCACATCCCGAACGACGGCAGCAAGGCTGTCGCGCTCTCGCTGCCGCGCGACTCGTACGTCGACATCCCCGGCTACGGCAAGCACAAGATCAACTCGGCGTACGCAAGGGCGATGCTGCAGGCGCGCAAGGACCTGCAGGCCCAGGGCGTCACCGATCCGAAGGAACTCGACGTCAAGGCCAACCAGGCCGGGGCGCGGCTGCTGATCTCGACGATCCAGGAGCTGACCGGGTCCACGATCGACAACTACGCGGCGATCAACCTGCTCGGCTTCAGCGACATCACGAAGGCGATCGGCGGCGTGGACGTCTGCCTGAAGGACAACGTCGACGACGACTTCTCCGGCGCGAAGTTCACCAAGGGCCAGCACACCATCTCCGGGGTGGAGGCGCTGGAGTTCGTCCGGCAGCGGCACGGGCTGCCGCGCGGCGACCTCGACCGCGTGGTGCGCCAGCAGGTGTTCATGGCCGGCATGGCGCGCAAGATCCTCTCCGCGGGAACGCTGACCGACCCGGGCAAGCTCAACGCTCTGGTCGACGCCATCAAGAAGTCCGTGGTGCTGAACCAGAACTGGGACATCTTCAACTTCGCCCAGCAGATGAAGGGCCTCACCGGCGGGCAGCTGGAGTTCCGCACCATCCCGGTCGACAACGTCGAGTACCGCACCCCGAACGACGGCGTCGCGGTGAAGGTCGACCCGGAGAAGGTGAAGGCGTTCGTGCAGGGCCTCACCGGTCCGCAGGCCGGAGCCGACGGCGCACCAGCGCAGCAACAACAGAAGCCGGACCAGTCGCACAAGGACACGACTGTCGACGTGCGCAACGCGTCGGACCGCACCGGCCTCGCGGCGAGCGTGTCCAAGCAGCTGGTGGACAAGGGCTTCACCGCGGGCGACACGGACAACGCGTCCTCGCGCAAGACGACTGTGATCTGGGTCCCCAGCGGCGGCGAGGCGGCCGGGCAGGCGGTCGCGGACGCGCTCGGCACCAAGGCGACGGTGCAGGAAGACAAGAGCGTGCCCAAGGGCCACGTGAAGGTGTACCTCGGTTCGGACTACCAGCCCGCTGACGGCGCTTCGAGCGGAACCGGTGCGGCGCAAGCGCCTCCGGCGCAGCAGCAGGCCGCGCCGCCGTCGACGCCCACCGGCCCGGGGAGCGACGACCAGCCGATCACCGCCGACGGCGTGCCCTGCGTCAACTGACGCGTTGCTCCATTCGGGGCAAGTAGAAATTTCTCCCGAAACCCGCGTAATGAGCGGCCGCTTCGGCACTTTCACCATCGGGACGCAAGCCCGCGTCCGCGAAGTTGGTTGAGGGGCAGGGGCCGTGATCGACGCTGAGCACTACCAGCGAGTGCTGGGAGACGAGCTGCGCAAGCTCAGGCGTGGCCGGGGATGGACGCGCAAAGAGCTGAACGCGCATCTGCAGAGCGAAATCTCGCTGCAGACACTGGCGACGTATGAACTGGGCACCCGGCAGTGTTCCGTGGTGCGCCTGGTCGAACTGTGCGTGGCGATGGACGAGCTTCCGCAGGATTTGCTGGCGAAGGTGCACAGCCGGGTCTTCACCGAGGAACCGGGCCGGGTCCGCGTGGACCTGCGCCGGGTCGTCGCGGAGGCCGGTCCGGAGCTGACTCCGTTGCGGCGCTGGGCCGAAGGACGGTTGCGGCAGAGCGGAGTCGCGATGCCCGCCCGCGCGGGAGCCGCCGCCGGCGCTTCCGTTCCCGGACCCGGATCTCCTGCCGCGCCAAGCCCTTCCGCTCCCGCGGCGTCCGGCCCGCCCGCTCCGGCGAGCGCCTCGGCCGACGAGGTGTCGTTCGACTTCGCCGCGCTGGAACGGATGGCCGAACTCTGCGGTCTTCCGACGGCCGAGCTGGTTTCGCACCTGCGCAAGCTCGCTCCCGCCTGACCACAGGCCACGAGGGGGACCTTCGCGACTCCTCCCCTGCCGCGAACGTCCCCCTCGTACTCTTCCTTTTCCTTCTCCGCTCGACGACAACGCTGCCCGCGCACGGCCAGCGTCCACTGTGGAGCGCCGCTCCGCGCTGAACGCTGCCCTGAAACCACGAGGGGAGCTTTCGCGACTCCTCCCCTGCCGCGAAAGCTTCCCCTCGTACCCGTAGTCCACTGTGGACTACCGCAGAGACCACGAGGGGGACCTTCGCGGCTCCATCCCCCGCCGCGAACGTCCCCTTCGTGCCACCCTCAGCCGAGCAGTTCGTAGTCGTCCCGCCGGACGGTCCGGGTGTCGAGCCAGTACCGCCAGGTGAAGCCCGGCCACAGCGTCCGGTTCACGCCCTTCGCGTCGAGATACCAGCTCTTGCAGCCGCCCTGGGTCCAGATGCCCTTTTCGAGCTTGTTCTGCACCTGCGCGTTGAACCGCTCCTGCACGTCCTCGCGCGGGTCCAGCGCCCGGTCGCCGGCGAGCCGCAACGCCTGTGCGATATAGGAAATCTGCGCCTCGATCATGAAGACGACCGAGTTGTGGCCGAGCCCGGTGTTCGGCCCGAGGAGGAAGAACAGGTTCGGGAAGCCGTTGACGGTGATCCCGAGATGCGTCCGCATCCCTTCGCTCGCCCACTCCTTCGCGAGATTGCGCCCGTCGCGGCCGACGATCTCCAGGCTGTCGAACGCGTCGGTCACGTGGAATCCGGTGCCGTAGACGATCGCGTCCACCTCGTGCTCGACGCCCGCCCGGTCGACGATGCTGTGCTCGCGCACCTCGGCGACGCCGTCGGTGACCACGTCGACGTTGTCGCGGGCCAGCGCCGGGTAGTAGTCGTTCGAGATGAGCACGCGCTTGCAGCCCATGGTGTAGTCCGGGGTCAGCTTGGCGCGCAGCTCCGGATCCGACACCGCGCGGTCGATGTTGCTCTTCGCGAGCCGCTGCCCGACCTTCATGATCCACGGCTGGCCGTTGAAGCCGATCGCGCGCGCTTCCAGGGTCCAGTAAAGGAAATTCCGGTACAGCCGCTGCACCGGCGGCACCGCGCGGAACAGCCCGCGCAGCCAGCCCGGCATGTCGCGGTCGGCCTTCGGCATCACCCACGGCGGCGTGCGCTGGAACAGCGTCAGCTCGGCGACCTCCGGCGCGATCTTCGGCACGAACTGGACCGCGCTGGCCCCGGTGCCGACGACGGCGACGCGTTTGCCTGCGAAGTCGAAGTCGTGCTCCCACTCGGCGGAGTGGAACGCGCGCCCCTGGAACCGCTCGATGCCCGGCAGGTCCGGGATCATCGGCCGGTGCAGCGCACCGACGCCCGCGACCAGCGCCGGAGCCACGAACTCGTCGCCGCCGCGGGTGCTGACGTGCCAGCGGTTCTCCTCGGCATCCCAGCGCGCGCCGGTCATCTCCTGCCCGAAGCGGATGAAGCGGCGCAGGTCGTACTTGTCCGCGACGCCGCGCATGTACTCGTAGATCTCCGGCTGCGGCGAGTAGGCGCGCGACCAGCCGGGGTTCTGCTCGAAGGAGAAGGAGTACATGTGCGACGGGATGTCGCACGCGCAACCGGGGTAGCTGTTGTCGCGCCAGGTTCCGCCGACGTCCTGGGCCTTCTCGAGCACCACGAAGTCGTCGCGGCCGTCCTTGCGCAGCTGAATCGCCATGCCGAGCCCGGAGAACCCGGTGCCGACCACGATCACGCCGGTCTCGGTGCGGTTGCCCATGCGTCCTCCCGTTAACTGTTACCCGAAGTCCAGCTTACTCGGAGTAGGTTACTGGCGGTAGAGTGTGCTCCATGACCACCGCCAAGCGCAAGCGCATGCCCCGAGCCGAGCGGGAACGGCAGATGATCGAGGTCGCCGAGCAGGTCTTCGGCGAGCGCGGCTACGCGATGGCGTCGATGGACGAGATCGCCGAGCTGGTCGGCGTGTCCAAGCCGATGCTGTACGAGTACTTCAACTCGAAAGAGGGCCTGCTGCTGGCGTGCATCCGGCAGTCGCGGTCGGCGTTGCAAGAGGCCACCGAGCAGTCGATCGTCGGCGCGGACTCGGCACAGGAGGCACTGCGGCGCGGCTTGCTGGCGTTCTTCGTCTTCATCCGCGAACGCCGCCAGGCCTGGTCGCTGCTGCGGCACGAGATGGCCCTCATCGGCACCCCCGCCGCGGACGAGATCGAAGAAACTCGCCGGCAGCAGACCGACCTGATCACCGCGTTGATGAGCGGCTATTTCGACAGCGAGGACACCCTGCGCGCCGAAGCCTCGGCCGAGTTCGTCGTCGGAGCCTGCGAGCGGCTCGCCATCTGGTGCGAGCGCTTCCCGGAGGTGACTCCCGAGAAGGCCACCGAGTACGCCATGGATTTGCTGTGGGCCGGGTTGTCACAGCGTGCGATCTAGCGTGCACGTGAAGATGACCGTGCATTAGGCCATTCGGTCGTCACTCAGCGCACATCTCGTCCCGTTACTTGTGACACAGAGTTTTCTTACGGTATCGATGACACGGTAGAAAGACACACTGAGTGTCGCGCCAGCGGCCGGCAAGCAGGAATCGCGTCATGAGTTTGCGGTGGCCGGGTCTCGACCTGTGACGCATGCTGATGACGAGAGGGGTGAGGCAGTGGTGGAAACGATCACGGCGACGTACAAGCACGACAACGACGACTGGACGATCACCGTCAGCGGCCGCGGCAAGGAGCTGACCGGCAAGGCGCCGGGCATCATCGCCGCCCGCGACCGGGCCGACCAGCTCGTGGAGAAGCTCGCCCCGAACGAGCGACCCACGGTCGTGCACCTGCTGAACGGCAACGCACTGGAGTTCACCAGCGCGTACATGGCCGCCCGCCTGACGCTGCCGGACATCGAACCGCTGGAAATCCCGCCGTCGGGCGGTGCCAAGGCGGCCAAGGACGCGACTGCGGCTTCCGAGCCCGAGGCTCCCGCTGCTCCTGCGGCCGCGTCGGCGTCGGCGTCCGCGGAGAAGGACAAGGCCGCCAAGCCAGCGCTGCCGCCGAGCAAGCAGCTCCCGAAAGAGGTCGAAGACCGCAAGCCGGACGAAGCGAGCCGCCCCGGTGTGACAGCGGGCGCGTCGGCCACGCCTCCGGTCGCACGCGCCTGATCTCGCAGTAGCTCTTCGTTCAGCTCGCGTTCTCGCGGGCTGGTTTGCCTACGTTCCGCTCGGGTCTTCGCGACCGGTTTGCCTGGTTGTTCAGCTCAGGTTTCCGCAGGTCGGTTCGCCTGGGCGTTCAGCTCGCGCTTCACGGACCGGCTTGCCTGCGCGTACAGCTAGGTTCTCGCGGGCCGGTTCGCCCGCTCGCGCAGCTCTCTCGCGGGGCTGTTTGCCCGCTCGCGCAGCTCTTTCACAGGCTGATCTGCCTGCTCGTTCAACTCTTTCGCAGGCTGGTTCGCCTGCTCGTTCAGCTCCCGCGTCGCGGCCGGGTTTGCCAGCGCGTTCAGGCCACGTTTGCGCGGCCTGGTTTTGCCTGCACGCACCCCTGCTTCACCCTCGCCTCAGGGGCCCTTTGAGCGCCGGTACCTTGCCGCCGAGCGGGATCACCCGTTCACACCCGCAAACAATCGGCCACGCCCAGCACAGCGGCGAAAAACCACCGCGTCACCCCAGCGGGGTAGCCCGATTCGGCGAACGTGATGCCCCCAACCGACCCAGGTGAGGGACCACCAAACAGGTGACCCCTGGTTCAGTGGCACTTCTCACGAAGTTCACCGGGCGTAGCGATCACCGCTGTCCATCCGCCATCCAGGGCGGAAACAGCCAGTATTCGGCGACCCGTCCGCGCGCGACCGAAGCAGCACCCGGCGTAACCGGAGGCGTGCCCGTCTGCGACGCGAATCCGTCAGCGGAACAGCTTCCGCACCAGCAGCACGGCCACCAGCACGCCAGCCCCGATCAGCGGGTACTTGACCTTCGGGTTGTCGAGCTTCGCGCGCACGCCGTCCTTCGCCTGCTCGGCGAGTTTCTGCGGATTGGCCTTCGTGCCCAGCTGGTCGAGGGTCGCCGCCAAAGCGGTCCTCGCCTGCTCGATCTCACGCTCGATGGTCTCGGGGTCGCGAGCCACGTGCCCTCCTCGCCGCAGTCGGACTGTAGGCGGTCCACGGTAGAGGACAACCCCCGCGAGACGACGACTGGCCACGCCGAGCGAACCCGAACGTGGCGCGCGCTACGATCACACCTGGTTCCTGGGGGCCGTAGCCCAATTGGCAGAGGCACACGGTTTAGGTCCGTGCCAGTGAGAGTTCGAGTCTCTCCGGCCCCACCCGCACGCGCTGACCAGCATCGCGACGAGACCGGTCGATGGTCCGCATCGATCGCGTACCGCAGAAATGCAGCAAGTCAGACGCTGCGCCGCGGCTACGGTGACCGGCATGGCCGACCACCGGCTCGTCATGACGACCACTCCGGATCGTGAATCGGCAGCGCGGATCGCGTCGAGCGCGGTCGCGCTCCGGCTCGCCGCGACGGCACAGGTCCGCGGGCCGGTGTCGTCGTACTTCTGGCACCTCGGCGAGGCGGGTGAGGGCGAAGAGTGGGTCGTCACGTTCAAGACGACCGGTGTCCGCTACGCCGAACTCGAGGCACACATCATCTCCGAGCATCCGTGGGACAAGCCGGAGGTCACCGGGATCGAACTGGCGCGCGGGTCCGCGGCTTACTTCGCGTGGATGGAGACCGCGACGGCGCCGGAAGGCTGAGCCAGGCACGAACCAGGGCACCGGCCGCGCCATTACAAGCGCATCAATCGCAACCAACCTCGCCCCGCGCAGCACTCGCTCGCGACGACAGTCGCTCCCGTGCCCGGCTCAACGCCGCGATTCGCTCATCCAAAACAGCCAACCGCCGATCCACCAGCGCCACCGCGCTCGAGGACAACCTTCGCGAGGGCAAGTCTCCCTGCAGGCATGAGCCCAACGGCCGGATGTCTTCCATCGTCAGGCCGGAATCGAGCAGGTAGCGGATGTTCGCCACCCGCTCGATCGCGGACTCGTCGTAGTGCCGGTATCCGTTGTGGGAGCGGGCCGCGGTCAGCAAGCCCTGCTCCTCGTAGAACCTCAGCGCCCTGGTCGTCACGCCGGTGGCTTTCGCCAGCTCTCCGATCCGCACGACCCGAGCGTACGCCGCTAAGCGATCACTGCGCCGCCGTCGACGGGGATTACCGCGCCGGTGATGTAGTCGGCGCCGGGGCTCGCGAGCTCGACGATCCAGTGCGCGACTTCTTCCGGCCGGGCGAGGCGGCGCAGTGGCACCATTTCGCGCAGGGTTTCGTGCTGTGCTTGGGCTTCTTCGGCGGTCAGGCCCTCGCGGGCGTAGATCTCCGTGGCGACCGGGCCGGGGGCGACCGCGGTGACGCGGATGCCTCGCGGGGCGAGTTGCACTGCCCAGCTTCGGGTCAGCGACTCCAGTGCGGCTTTCGTCGCCGCGTAGAACTCCCGGCCTGCCATCGGCCAGCCGCGTTGGCCGATCGCGGTCGTCACGTTGACCACCGCGCTTACGTGCGGCATCGCGGCTTGCACGAGGTAGACCGGCGCGAGCAGGTTCGTCGCGACTACTCCGTCGAACGCTCCGGGCTTGATTTCGCCCAGCGCGGCCGGTTCGACGATGCCGGCGTTGTTCACCAGCACGTCGAGCCGGCCGAATTCGGCAAGTGCCGCAGCGACAATCTCCTCCGCCGCACCCGGCGAGGTGATGTCGGCGGCGAACGGGCGGATCCGCGGGAAGCCCTCCGCGGTTTCGGCGAGCCGATCCGCGGTGCGGCCCACGACGAGGACGTCCGCGCCTCGCCGGGCGAACTCGCGTGCGGTGACCTGTCCGATGCCCGTTCCGCCGCCGGTGACGATCACGGCCTTGCCGGCAAACTGTCCTTCACTCATGAAATCGACGCTAAACATTGCCGTATGCGTGAAGGTCAAGCCGCTCAGCGCACGCGGTCGTAAACCAGGGCCACTTCGCCGAGGTCGCCGGTCTCCTGGTGCGCGACTGTCCACTTGGTACCCGGCAGGCCGTCGTCGAACAGGCGCGGGCCGCCGCCGGCGATCTGCGGGCAGATGGTCAGGTACATGCGGTCGACCAGGTCCTCGGCCAGCAGCGCCTTGATCACGCTGACGCTGCTGTTGACCAGGATGTCGCCCTCGCCGTCGGCCTTGAGCGAGGCGACGACCTCGGCGGCGGGCGCGTTCACGATGCGCGTGCGCTCCCACGGCGACTCGGTGAGCGTGCTCGACAGGACCACCTTTTCCGTGTCCACCAACCATTTCGCGTAGCCGCGGTCGCGCGGGTCGGCGTTCTCGTCGGCGGCGACGGTCGGCCAGAAGCCGAGGAAGCCTTCCGCGTTGCGGCGGCCGAGCAGCGCGGTCGTCGCGTTCTCCCAGATGCGGGACATCTGGTTGCGGGCGGTTTCGGTGGTGACGTACGGGATGATCGCGCTCATGTCGCCGGGGCCTTCCGGACCGTGGTAGCGGCCGTCGAGGGTCAGGGCGAGGTTGGCGGTGACGCGACGCTCGGTCATGGCTGGATGTCCTTTCGGGTGATGACCTCGGTGAGGTGGTCGAGGACCTGTCCCCAGCCGGTTTCGATTCCGGCGATGGCGGACACGGCTTCGACCGTCGTTGCGCTGATCTCCAGACCCAGCCGCAGCCGGGTGCCGCCGTTCGCCGCGGGGGCGAGGGCGAGGTCGTAGTGGCCGCTGAACGCGACGGCTCCGGCCGCGTCCAGCACCGACAGGTCGAACTCGAGCCGCTCGGTTTCGCGAGCGGTCCGGACCTGCCCTTCCGAGCGGTAAGTGCCTTCGGCGTCGCGGTAGGCGAGAACGACGCGCCCGCCCGGCTCCGGTTCGAGGACACACTCGGTGACAGTCAGGGACGGCGGGACCCACCACGACGCCAGCAGCCCGGCGTCCGTCCAGTACCGCCAGACCGTTTCCGGCGGCACCGGCAGCACGCGTTCGAAGGAGAACGCGCGGCCGTCGGCCCAGCGATCCCGGTTCGCGGCCGCGGTGTCGGCCTCGATCGCGGCGCGGTAGCGGTCCAGCACGTCGCGCTCCCCCGCATGCGCCTCGATCGTCACGGCCAGCTTCTGGAGCTGGTCCGCGAACTCCCGCAGCGGAGCCGCTTCGGCCGCGTAGACCCGCCGTTGCCCGAGCGGGGCCATGGTGACCAGGCCGGCGCGAGCGAGGGTCTGCAGGTGCTTGGTCGTCTGCGGCTGCCGCAGCCCGGTCAGCTCAGCCAGCTCGCCGACCGACCGCGGCCGTTCCGCGAGCAGTGCGACCAGCTGCCACCTGGTGGTGTCTGCGAGTGCTGAGGCGATCCCGTCCATGCACTGAAGTATTCACTACGTCGAATATTCGTGTCAAGGAATTCTTTTGGCCAGTCTCAGCCGGGCAGCAGCCGGGCGGCGAGGTTGCGGACCGCAAGCCCCCGTTTCGTGCGCGGGACCAGCACCGATGCCGCCGTCCCGACCCCGCGCTGCTTGGGCTTCACGCGCGCTCGATGGGTCGCCTCGTAGCGCGCGAACGCCTCGGCGGGGGTGCCGTCAGCGAGCGCCGCGGCGAGGGTGTGCGCCCCGACGATCGCGAGACTGGAACCGTCGCCGAGCAGCGAGACGCACGAGGCGGCATCGCCGACCAGCGCGACCCGGCCGCGGTGCCACGTCGGCGGGTCGACGACGGCGACCGCGTCGAAGAACACGTCGTCGGCGGCTTCGAAGCGGGCCACCAGCTCCGGGACTCGCCAGCCGAGCCCGCGATAAGCCGTGGACACGATTTCCTTGCCCTGCCCGGGATCCGGCGCGCGGAAGATGAACGCGACCCCGGAATTCCCCCGCACCGGATGGATCGCCACGAGCCTGCCCGGGCTGTTCAGCATGACCACGTCCTCCGGATAGTCCGACGCCTCGCCGAGCGACACCGTCCCGACGTACAGCCCCGCGTGCCGGACGAACTTCTCCTCAGCGCCGAACACCAGCCGCCGCACCGCCGAGTGCACACCGTCCGCGCCGATCACCAGGTCGAACCGGCGCGGAGCAGCGTGCTCGAAGGTGACGTCGACCCCGCCGTCGTCCTGCTGCAACGCGGTGATGGTGTCCCCGAAGAGAATCTCCGCGTCGGCGCGCGCCGATTCGTACAGCGCGGAGGCGAGGTCGGCTCGCGGGACCTCGATCTCCTTGCGCACCGCCATCCGCACCGTGGTCACCGAACGCCCGCGCGCGTTGAGCACCCGCAGCCGCTTCGCGTGCGTCGCGACCTCTCGCAACCGCGGCACGACACCCATCGCGTCGGCCACCTCCATCGCGCCCGCGCGGACGTCCACCGGGTTGCCGCTGCTGCGCTGACCAGCCGCCCGTTCCACCATCGTCGGCCGGAAACCGTTGCGCGCCAACCAAAAGGCGAGCGTTGAACCGGCAATCCCGGCACCGCACACGAGCACGTCACGAATCATGCACCCCAAGGTAACCGCACTCAGTGCATATTTGCAATGAGTGCTGTTTTGCACTCGGTGCCGTATGCTCGCGCCATGTCGCTCCGTGAACGCAAGCGCGCCCGCACCCGCCAGGCCCTGATCGACGCGGCCACGGATCTTTTCGAGCGCAACGGCTACGACGAGACGACCATCGCCGACATCGCCGCCGCCGCCGAGATCGGCACGCGCACGTTCTTCAGCTACTTCGCCAGCAAGGAAGAACTGCTGTTCCCCGACGCCGAGAGCCGGGTGCAGGCGTTGCTCGAGGCCCTCTCGAACCGCGCCCCGGACGACCGGCCGATCGACCTGCTGGTCCGCGTCCTCGCCGACGGCGGCGAGGTCAGCGACGACATCGTCGGCAAGCTGACCCCGTTGCGGATGCGGCTGTTCCAAACCGTGCCCGCTGTGCAGGGCCGGGCGCTGCAAATCCAGTTCAACGCCGAGCGGCGGATCGCCGGAATCCTCGCCGAAGCCTTCCCCGACGAGCTCGACGACCTCACCGCCCGCACGTTGACCGGAGCGTTCGCCGGTGCGGTGCGCGGAGCGTCGCAGGCGATGCTGGACCGCTCCGACGAACTGACCCCCGAACAGCGCGCCGAGGCGACCCGGCAGGCCATCGTGACGACCCTCGGGCCGCTGCTCAAGCGTGACTGACGTGCTCCGCGCACAGGCAAGCCACCGCGGTGTCGATCCACTCGCGGCCTTCCCATTCCGGATGCCGCTTGATCAGCTCCTCCCGCACTTCCGCGACCACGGTCGCCTCGGCCATCCCGGAATCGCGGCGGCGCCAGGTCTCGTCGCGCAGCAGTTCGAGGTAGACCCGTAGGTCGTCGAGCAGTTCCGGACCGCTGATGTCCCCGTGGCCGGGCACGACGATGTCCGGACGCTGCTGCGAAAGCTTCCGCATGACCTCGATCCAGCGGATCCCGGACACGTCGGTGTCGTGCGGCGGGAACCACGGGAAGATCGCGAACTGGCCGGTCTCGGCGAGGTCGCCGGTGAACAGGACGCCCGCGTCCGGGACCGTGACGACCTGGTCGCCCTTGCTGTGCGCGCGACCGGTGGCACGCAGCTGCACGACGCGGCCGCCGAGGTCGAGGTCGTGCGCCGAGTCGTAGACGACGTCCGGGGCCGGCAGTTCGACCCCCTCGAGCTGCCGCGCGACCGGCTCCCCCAGCCCGCTGAACATCCGCAGGTAGCCCGGGCCTTTCGCGGCGAGGTCGGTCGCCTGCGCGCGGTTGACCAGGTAGGTCGCGGCTCCGGCGAAGGTCTGCGCGCCGAACGCGTGCTCGGGGTGGAAATGCGTGGTGGTCAAGTAAATCCGGCGGCCGCGCGCGTACTCGGTCGCGAACTTCAGCACGGTTTCCGCGTTGCGCGGCCCCATGCCGGTCTCGACGACGAGCACGGAATGCGTCCCGCCGATGACGCCGACGTTCGGCACCAGCTGCACGCCCTGGTTCGGGACCACGACGAGGTCGCGGGCGAGTTCGCGCACCTGGGAGGTCTGCACGACGGGATCGGGATACGGGTAGTCGGCCATCGCCGGGGGCTCCTCGGAAAGCGCGGGATCAGGGACCGTTCCAGTCCAGCGCCGCGCCCGCGCGGTGTCCAAGACCGATCCGCTTTTTCCGATACCGCAAGGGTATTGTCGCTGGTTGTGGATCTCCGTTCGCTCCGGTACTTCGTCGCGGTCGCCGAGGAACGCCACTTCGGCCGGGCGGCGGCGCGGCTGCACATGACCCAGCCGCCGCTGAGCCGCGCGATCAAACAGCTCGAAACCGACCTCGGCGCGATCCTGCTGGAGCGTTCGCCGTCCGGGGTCGCGCTCACCGCCGCCGGGACCGCGCTCTACGACGAGGCCCGCACCCTGCTCGCGGGAGCCGACCAGGTCCGCGCGCGGGTCGCCGCCGCGGCCGGGCCGGGAACGCTCAGGCTCGGCACCCTCGCCGACAGCTCGGAACCGGTCGGGATCCGGCTCGCCGGCGAGTTCCGCGAACGGCATCCGGGCGTGCGGATCAGCGTCCGCGAGGCCGATCTCACCGACCCGACCACCGGCCTGCGCGCCGGGCTCGTGGACGTCGCGCTCACCCGGATTCCGTTCGACACCACCGGAATCCGCACGCGCGTGCTGCGTTCCGACCCGATGGGCGTCGTGCTGCGCGCGGACGATCCGCTGGCCGGACGCACCGAGGTGCGCCGGGAGGAGCTGGCCGACCGGGCGTGGTTCCGGTTTCCCGACGGCACCGACCCGCAGTGGCAGGCGTTCTGGAGCGGCGGCGGCACCGGCGGCCCGGTCGTGCGGACGGTGCACGAATGCCTGCAAGCCGTGCTGTGGAACGGAACCGTCGGGTTGGCCCCGCTCGTGCACTCGTTTCCCGAGGGCGTCACGACGGTCCCGCTGGCCGGCTGCCCGCCGAGCCGGCTCGTGGTCGCCTGGAGCGAGGACTCGACGCCGCCGCTGGTCCGCTCGTTCGTCGAACTCGCCGTGCGCATCGCCGGGCTCGACGGCCGCGAAACCCCCGCGAACCCGTAGGCTGGGCCCGGACATCGGGGAGGTGTGGGCGGTGCCGGAACGCAATCCGCTGCGGATCCTGCGCAAATGCGCGGACTGGTTCGAAAACCGCGGCGTGTACATCCCCGGCGAGGAAAGCCGCGCGGTCGACCCGGTGCGCGACTTCGGCTGGCTCATGGTCGCCTGGGGCGCGGGAGTCGCGGTGTTCATCCTGTTGTTCGCGTTCGCGGTCTGAATCCCGACCTCCGGCCGTTGACATCGGGGTGACGACTGTCACCCGGTGTGCTCTTTCGATCACGGATCGGCCACGGGTGTACACCAGGTCCGCGTCTTCCGCACCGTGGCGGCATTAGTGCCGCCAGAGTGGAGCGGGTCCGCCCGGCAACTACGCCGAACGGCACACCGCCCCACCCCGACTGGAGTACCCCCGCGATGGCGCCCCCGCGCACCCCGAAGCTGCTGTTGACCGCCTGCCTGCTGTTCTCCGTGGCAGCCTGCGGCGGCGTCAACGCTCGGGAAGGCTCCGCCGCGATGGGCGTCGGCAACCCGGCGGCGCAGCCCGCGGCCGCGCAAGCCTCCGGCGACCTGCAGTTCGGCGCCAACCACCGCTTCGCCAGCGGGATCACGGTCTCGCTGTCGGCCCCGCAGTCCTTCCAGCCGAGCCCGGCGGCGTATCCCCGCAGCGCCCGCGCGGCGGCGTTCTACATCCAGGTCACGAACAACGGCACCGACCCGTACCGCGTTTCCGCGCTCTCGGTCACCGCGACGGTCGCCGGGAAGCCGGCGAAGCAGGTCGTGGACGCCACGCAGGGGCTCGGCGGCGTTTCCGACGCGGGCAAGGACCTGATGCCGGGCCGGTCTACGCAGGTCACGCTGGCTTTCGCGGTGCCGGCGGAGAGTGCTCGGATGGCCGTGCAGGTGCGGCCGAGCACGGGCGAGCCCGCCGTCGTCACGTATTGCGGAGACGCCTGAATTACTCTCGTCCCCATGACCGACCAGCGACTTGCCGTGGGCGACGAAGCGCCCGGATTCACCCTGCCGGACAGCACCGGCAAGAACGTCTCGCTCAGCGACTTCCGCGGCCAGGCCGTGGTGGTGTACTTCTACCCGGCCGCGAGCACGCCGGGATGCACCAAGCAGGCTTGCGATTTCCGGGACAACCTCGCGGAGCTGAACGACGCGGGGTACCAGGTGCTGGGGATTTCGCCGGACAAGCCGGAGAAGCTGGCCAAATTCGCCGAGGCGGAGAAGCTGACGTTCCCGCTGCTGTCCGATGTGGACAAGGAAGTGCTCTCCGCGTGGGGAGCGTTCGGGGAGAAGAAGAATTACGGGAGGATCGTGCAGGGCGTGATCCGGTCCACGTTCATCGTGGACGCGGAGGGGAAGATCGCCAAGGCCGCCTACAACGTGCGGGCGACCGGGCACGTGGCGAAGTTGATCCGGGATCTGGGGATCTCCGCCTGATTGGGTTCCCGAAGCGCGGAGAGGCCGGGCTGGCCTCTCCGCGCGATCGGTCAGCGACGCACCGGATAGCGCAGGTGAAGCACCCGGTCGCCCTGGACCACGTCGGGGTTCTGCAGCAGGTGCTGTGCGTTGACTGAGCCGAAGTAGCGTTTGCCGGATCCGAAAACCACTGGCACCACGTCCATGCGCACCTCGTCAACCAGGCCCGCGGCTAACGCTTGGCCGCCGACGTCGCCTGCGGCGATCTCCACGATGCGGTCGCCTGCCAGCTCTTGCGCTTTGGCCACGGCTGCCTTGACGCCGTCGACGAAGTGGAACGGCGCTTCTGCGTCCCAGCCTTCGGGCGCTGGGCGGTGGGTCACGACGACCACGTGGTCGATTCCGCTCGGCGGTTTTCCGTCCCAGCCGTCGGTCAGGTCGAAGACATGGCGGCCCGCGACGGTCACCCCGATCTGGTCCCAGTACGCGCGGGTGTAGTCGTACGAGGCCTGCGACACCTTCAGCACGCCGCTCTCGTCCAGCGGGACGTCGCCGCTGGTCAGCCAGTCGAACAGCGGACCGGGCTGGTCGTTTTCGCCGGCGACGAAGCCGTCCGCCGACACCGAGCTGTACATGACGACCTTGCCCACGGGGGTTCTCCTCTGCTTCGGATGGCCCCAAATTAGCGGGTCGCGCGCGGTCGCTCTTGTAAGAAATCAATCGGCGGGCAGCGGCCAGCCGTCCAGGATGTGGCCGGGATGTTCGCGCAGGAACCGCCGCCGGACTTCGAGGTACCGGGTCGGCGTGAACCCGGTGAACTCCCGGAACTCGTGGCTGAAGTGGGCCTGGTCGAAGTAGCCCGCGTGACCGGCCAGGTCGCCCCAGTCGACCGGCCCTGCCGGATCGATCGCGAACACGGCGGCGGTGAAGCGG
Organism: Amycolatopsis sp. Poz14; assembly: GCF_006704225.1. Taxonomy (NCBI): domain Bacteria; kingdom Bacillati; phylum Actinomycetota; class Actinomycetes; order Pseudonocardiales; family Pseudonocardiaceae; genus Amycolatopsis; species Amycolatopsis sp. Poz14. Next base: position 2,665,312 of record NZ_JACLHD010000001.1, on the reverse strand, counting down.
TGCGTGCGGGCCAGCCGTTTCGGGGTGACGCCGACGAGTGCCTTGAACCGCTGTGCCAGGTGGGTGCTGCTGACCCCGGCTGCCTCGCTCAGGCCGCCGATCGCCACCGCGCCGCGAGTGGCCGCGATGATGCTGCTCATCTGGCGGACCAGGCCGAACCCCGTGGTTTCGGTCAGCCGTCGCATCAGCTCGGCTTCGAGGAGCGCCAGCATTTCGTGCGGGCCGGTCGCCATGGCGAGGCGGTCTCGCAGTTCGGCGATGGCGGGTCGGCCCCAGACCTGTTCAATCGTCACCGGCCGGTCGCACAGTTCGGCGGCGGGCATCGGCAGGAAGGGAGCCAGCCCCCACGGTTTGAAGTGCACGCCGACGGAGCGGGTCCCGGGCGGATAGCCGAATTCGTAGGCGCGGGTGGGCATGGTGATCACGCAGCCGTCGGCGTACTCGGCTGTCTCGAGACCGGTGCGGATCCGGAACGGTGCCCCGAGGTTGACGATGAGCAGCGCCGACGGTGCCGGCGGCAGCGTCAGCCGGGCGTACGGTGGCGTGCCCGCCAGGTAGTAGAGGTCGTCGATCAGCCCGTCCAGCGGCGGTCGCGGCACCTGGGACACGTACTCCACGCAGCCAGCATCGCCGAGAGCCGCCAGCCAGCGCTACTCCCGAGGGAATCGGAGGGTGAAGGTGGTGCCGCGCCCGGGCGTGCTCGCGGCGGTGACTTCGCCGCCGTGGGCTTCGGCTAATTTCCGGACGATCGCCAGGCCTAGCCCGCTGCCGCCGGACGCTCGGCTTCTGGAGGGATCCGCGCGCCAGAAACGATCGAAAACCCGGGGCAGATCTTCGGCGGCGATACCGGTTCCGGTATCGGTTACTTCGAAAATCGCGTCGTTTTCGGCTTGCCTCGCGGTGACAGTCACCGAGCCGCCGGGCGGAGTGTGGCGGATGGCGTTCGAGACCAGGTTGTCCAGGGCTTGGCGCAAGCGCACTGGATCCGCGGTGATGGCCGGGTTTTCCATGGGCGGGACGGAAAGACGGACGTCGGCGGATTCGGCGCGCGGGGCGTGCGCGGCGGCCAAGTGGGTCAGCAGGGTGTTGGCGTCGATGGGTTCGGGGTGGACGCGCAGCGCACCGGCGTCGGCCAAAGCCAGGTCTTGCAGGTCGTCCACGATGTGTTGCAAGTGGACCGCTTCTTCCAGCAGGGAGGCGACCAGGTCGTCGTCGAGCTGGCTGATGCCGTCTTGCGCCGCTTCCAGCCAGCCTCGGATCGTGGACAGCGGAGTGCGCAGTTCGTGCGCGACGTCGCTGACCATCGCCTTGCGGGCGTTCTCCAGCTCTTCCCTCGCCCGCGCCATCTCGTTGAACGCGGTGGCCAGGCGGGCGATCTCGTCCTTGCCTTTGACGCGGACCCGGGCGCCCGTCTCGCCTGCTTTGAGGCGTTGGGCCGCGCCGGTCAACGCGCGGAGGGGGCGGATCAGGCGGATCGACGCCAGTGCGGTGACGATGACCGTCAGCAGCAGGATCGCGGCGGTGACGGCGATCAGCTTCGTGCGGTTTTCCGAGGAGAGGGTGAAACCGGTCGGGGGCTGGTCGGTGCCCTTTTCGGTGATGTAGAGCCAGGCCGCGGGGGCGACGTAGGGAGTCAGCTGCTCTTTGCGGGCCGAGGTTACGCAGTTGGTGATGGTCTGGTCGGTGGCTTGGACGACGGGGCCGTCGAAGGTCCACAAGAGACCCAGTTTGGCTACCGGGATCGTGCTGTCGTTCCGGCCGAGGCAGGCGTCGATCAGGCCGGACAGCTTGTCCAGGGCGGCTCTCTCGGTCTCGGTGGGGCGTTCCAGGAGAGCGGTGCCGCATTGGGCGGTGCCCGCGGGCGCGATCACCCGGGGGTGGCCGCTCGGGGAGATTTCCAGGCTGCCCAGGCCGGTTCTGCGCTGAGTGCAGGACAGGACCTTGTCGGCGATTTCCTGCAGTTCTTCGCGTTCGTCGGCGGGGAGCCGGTAGGGGCCGACCGCGTCGGGGTCGATGCGGTCGGGGGTGGATTTGATGCCCAGCCGGGTGTCGACCGCCAAGGGATCGATGACCGCGGACGGCTGCGGCGGGAGTTTGCCCGGGTTTTGTTCGGAACTGGCGATCAGCTTGCCCTGCGGGGTGGTCAGGACGATCTTGCGGCCGGTTTTCTCCGCGTAGTCGTTGATGGTCTTGGCCGCGCCGGACCACGTGGGATGGGTGGCCGCGTACGAGAGGAGGGCCTGGTAGATCGTGCCGTCGTCGGCGAAGAGCTGGCCCTGTTCCCGTTCGATGGCACCGGAAGTGGTCCGGGAGGCCAGCCAGGCGGTGGCGGCGATGGCGCACACCGCGATGGCGGCGGTTACCGCGAAGAGGCGGAAGAGGAGGCTACGGGGCATCGGACTTCGCGGTCAGTTTGTAGCCCACGCCGTAAACCGTCAGGAGTTTCGCGGGTTTTCTCGGATTGGCTTCGATTTTCTTCCGGAGGTTCATGACGTGCACGTCAATGGCGCGCTGCGTGATGTAGCGGTCGAAGCCGTGCAGATGTTCCAGGAGTTGCGCCCTGGTGAAAACCTGGTCCGGCCGAGCGGCCATGATCTCCAGGATCCGGAATTCCCCCGGCGTCGTTTCGATCGGGTTTCCGCTTACCGCGACCTCGTGCCTTTCCTTGTCGACGGTCAGCGTGCCGACTTTGAGCGGACCGTCTTTCACCGAGTTCGTTCTGCGGAGCAGCGTCCGGACCCGCGCCATGAGTTCGCGCGGGCTGTAGGGCTTGGTGACGTAATCGTCCGCGCCCAGGTCGAGGCCCTGGAGCAGGTCGTCCTCGGTCGAACGGGCCGTGAGCATGAGGATCGGCAGGTCGGAGGAGGCCCGGATGGTCCGGCAGACGGTCAGCCCGTTCATGCCGGGGAGCATGACGTCCAGGATCAGGAGATCGGGTTCCGCCGCGCGGATTTCCGCCAGTGCGGCCTCGCCGGTGGGCGCGACGATCACGGTGTGCTGTTCGTGTTCGAGGTAGCGGCGGACCAGTTCCGCTTGTTTCGGATCGTCTTCGGCAAGGACGATATGGGCGCACATGCTTGCCGAGACTAGCCCGAGTCCCATCCCGGAGCCACCAGCGCGGCTCCGGGACGGACCCGGCGGTTATGCGTCGGCCAGTTTCCGCAAGGCCGGCAGAAGTGCGCGCAACGCTTTCCCGCGGTGCGAAACGGCGTCTTTTTCCGCCGGGGCCAGTTCCGCGCTGGTTTTCGTTTCGTTTTCCGGCACGAAGATCGGGTCGTAGCCGAAACCGTTGGTTCCGCGCTTTTCCCTCGTCAGCGTGCCGCGCCAGTCGCCGCGGACGACGGTGGTCTCGCCGGACGGAAGGGCCAGTACGGCGGCGCAGACGAAGGCCGCGCCCCGGCGCTCGTCCGGGGTGTCGGTCAGCTGCGCCAGCACCAGGTTCAGGTTCGCTTCGTCGTCGCCGTGCTTGCCGGACCAGCGGGCCGACAGGACGCCCGGCATGCCGTTCAACGCGTCGACAGTCAGGCCCGAGTCGTCCGCGATGGCGGGCAATCCGGTGGCGACCACGGCGTCGCGTGCTTTGGCCGCGGCGTTGCCCTCGAAGTCGGGAGCCGTTTCCGGGGCTTCCGGGAACTCCTCGACGTCGTTCAGGCCGAGCACCTCGATGCCCTGGATGCCTTCCGCCTCCAGGATCCGGCGCAGCTCGCCCAGTTTCTTCGCGTTCCGGGTGGCCAGCAGCAGCTTGGTCACTTCTGGCCCTTCTTCTTGTCCGGCCGCGGTTCCGGCAGCTCGCCCGGGTACGGCAGCGCCAGCGCTTCGTTCTGCAGCCGGGTCAGTTCCGCGCAGCCGCCCAGCGCCAGGTCGAGCATGGTGTCCAAAGTGGACCGCGCGAAGGTGGCTCCCTCGCCGGTGCCCTGGACCTCTATGAGGGTTCCGGCGTCGGTGGCGACCACGTTCATGTCGACCTCGGCGCGCGAATCCTCCTCGTACGGCAGGTCGAGGCGCACCCGGCCGTCCACGACGCCGACGCTGACCGCCGCCACCGAGGACGACAGCGGCTGCGGGTCATTGAGCCGGTTCGCCGCGCCCAGCCAGGTGATCGCGTCCGCCAGGGCCACGTACCCGCCGGTGACCGCGGCGGTGCGGGTGCCGCCGTCCGCCTGGATCACGTCGCAGTCGATGACGATCGTGTTCTCGCCGAGCGCGGCCAGGTCGATGCACGCGCGCAAGGAGCGGCCGATCAGCCGGGAGATCTCGTGCGTCCGCCCGCCGATCCGGCCCTTGACCGCTTCGCGGTCGCTGCGGGTGTTGGTCGCGGACGGGAGCATCGCGTACTCCGCGGTCACCCAGCCGAGACCGGACCCGGCCCGCCAGCGCGGCACGCCCTCGGTCACGCTCGCCGCGCACAGCACCCTGGTGTTGCCGAACTCGACGAGCACCGACCCGGCAGGCCACTTCTGGAACCCGCGGGTGAGCTTCACTTCGCGGAGCTGGTCGTCGTTCCTGCCATCTTTTCTCACCACGCAGCAGACGATACTGCGTGGCAACGCCACTCCGTTGAGGGTGGTGGAGGGGAGGAAGGCGGAGCTAGGACGTACCTCTGACACTTTCCGATCAGAGGTCGTAGATCGCGCCCTGCGTCACCAGCTCGGCGTCCGGGAACACCGCTCTGGCCTCGGCCAGAACCGCGTTCCGGTCCGTCCACGGCGCGACGTGGGTCAGCAGCAGACGGCCGACACCGGCGTCCTTGGCCAGTTCACCTGCCTCTTTCCCGGAGAGGTGCACGCCTTTCGGACGGTCGGCGGCATCGGTCCAGGACGCCTCCGAAAGCAGGACATCGACACCGTCTGCCAGTTCGCCGAGGCCACGGCACAGTCCGGTGTCGCCGGTGTACGCGAGAATGGTGCCGCCGTACGCGATGCGTAGGCCGAATGCAGGCGTCGGGTGATACACGGCGACAGCGGTCACGTCGAAGGGACCGATCTCGATCCGCTCTTCGCGCAGCTCGTGGAACTCGTACACGTCCGACAGATCCACGGCGGCTCGCTCAGCCGCGTCGGCTGCGTACGCGTGCGCGAGGCGCGAAGGCGCGTCTGCTGGTGCGTACAGCGGCAACCGTCGCGGCCGCGCGGGGTACGGCGGCGCGGGGTGGTAGCGGCGAAGCACGGTGAGGGAGTTGACGTCGGAGCAATGGTCGGCGTGCAGGTGCGAAAGGACGAGCGCGTCCAGGTCGAACGGGTCCAGCACGGTCTGCAACTGGGCGAACGCGCCCGAGCCCAGCTCGAGACCGAGCCGGTAGCCCTCCGCCTCCAGGAGGTACCCGGACGCGGCGGCGTTCGGCCCGGGGATGCTGCCGGAACACCCGAGGATCGTCAGTCGCACCCCGTCACCCTAACTCCGCTCAGCAGCGCCGCAGCGTCACGCGCTGACCGGGTCCAGCGCACCCGGCGCGAAGCCCATGAACCGCTGCGCCAACCGGGCGAACGGCTCCGGCGAACCGGTGGCGAGGAACTCGTGTTTCGGCGGCTCGTCGCGTTCGGCGAGCAGGTCGAGTTCGGTCAGCACGCGGTAGAGGTCCTTGGCGGTTTCGTCGGCACTCGAGACGAGCGTGACGTCCTGCCCCATCACGATCTGCAGCACGCCGGACAGCAGCGGATAGTGCGTGCAGCCGAGGATGAGCGTGTCGACTTCGGCTTCGAGCAACGGCTGCAGATAACCCTGTGCCAGACCGAGGATCTGTCGGCCGGTAGTGATGCCGCGCTCCACGAAGTCCACGAAGCGCGGGCAGGCGACGCTAGTGAGGCGTACGTCGGGCGCGGCCGCGAAGGCGTCGTCGTACGCCCTCGAACGCACAGTGCCCTCGGTGCCGATCAGACCGACGCGTCCGCTGTGCGTCGCGACGGCGGCTCGACGCGCGGCCGGAAGGACCACTTCGATGACAGGTACGTCGTAGCGTTCGCGCGCGTCGCGAAGGCAAGCTGCAGACGCTGTGTTGCACGCGATCACCAACGCCTTCACGCCGCTCTCGACCATGTCGTCGAGAGCAGCCAACGCGTACTCGCGAGCGGTGGCGATGGGCAACGGGCCGTACGGGTTGCGCGCGGTGTCGCCGACGTAGCGCAGCTGTTCGGCAGGCAGCAGTTCGAGAATCGAGCGTGCGACGGTGAGCCCGCCGACGCCGGAATCGAAAACACCGATGGGCGCGCCTGGAGAACTCACATCCCGAGGTTACCCGGGGTCGTCGGCTCGCTCCTCGGGGATTTGACGCGTTCCCCGCGTGAGGTCAGCCACGCGGCGAGGATGCCGGCCAGCGCGCCGAAGAGGTGACCCTGCCAGGAGATGCCGGGGTTGCCGGGCAGCAGGCCCCAGAGCATCCCGCTCCAGATGCCGAGCAGCACGACGGCGACCGCGATCTGCGCGAGCGACCGGTGGAACAGGCCGCGCACCAGCAGGTACGCGAGCCAGCCGAAGGCGAGCCCGGACGCGCCCACGGTGTAGGCGCCCGACGGTCCGACCAGCCACACGCCGAGCCCGGAAACCAGCCAGATGATCGCGGTGACCACGGCGAACCGGCCGATGCCCGCCGCCATCGCGAGGAACGAGAAGACCAGCACCGGCACCGTGTTGGAGAACAGGTGCGACCAGCCCGCGTGCAGCAGCGGCGCCCAGAGGATGCCGTCGAGACTGGACGCCTCCCGCGACAGGATCCCGCCGTGCGTGAACTCGCCGGGGAGGATCACGTCGAGCAGTTCCACGAGGTACAGCACCGCCACGAACCCCAGCGCGACGAACGCCGCGGCCTTGGGATGGGGCGGCAGGATGCGCTTCGCGGCGTCGACCGGCTTGCCGCTGCCAGCAGCGGGCGGCGGCGACGTCGGCGGAAGGGGAGGCAGTGTGCTCACGACCTCAGGCTACGTCGGGGACGAGCGGACGGCCTCGGGAGAAATCCCTGAACTTGGGCTCCGGGTGACGCGGCCGTGAAGGACTCCCTGAGGGAATCTAAGTCCGTGAGGGGCCCCTTCACGGACTTGCCGCTTCCGGAACGTCCGTGAAGGGCCCCTTGAAGGAATCTGATTCCCTCAAGGAGTCCTTCACGGACCGCCAGTCAGACCATTGCGGGCTTCCGCAGCAAGTTTCCGTAGGCCGCGGCAAACAAGGCGGAAAACAGCGCGGCCACCGCCGCCACCGCGAAGCTCCATCCCGGACCGCCCGCCGACAACACCACCGCGCCCACCGCTCCGGCGAGGCTGCTGCCCACCACCCGCACCAGCGCGTTGATCCCGCCCGCCGCGGCCGTCTTCGCGGGCTCGACGTGCTCGACGGCCATCGTCCCCAGCGCGGCGTAACCGAGCCCGATGCCCAGCCCCAGCACCGCTGCGACGGCATAGAGACCCAGCCCGTCGCCAGGCAGCAACGTCAGCCACAGAGCAGCCACCAGCACCACCGCCGAACCGCCTGCGACCAGGGCGGGCGCGCTGAACCGGCGCATCAACGCACCGGCCAGCACGGAAACCACGAGCATCAAGATCGTCGTCGGCAAGAGATAAAGCCCCACCTGCAACACCGACGCCCCGAGCGCCCCCTGCGCGTACGCGGAAAGCGTCATGATCGTGGCGAACAAGGCGAAGCCGAGCAGGAACGACGACACCGTCGCGCCGACCGTTTTTCGGTGCAGCAGCATGGGAATCTCAATCAACGGCGTCTTCGTGCGCCGCGCCGTCGCCACCCACACCGCCGCCAGCACCACGGCCGCGACCAGGAGCCCGACGGTCGCCCAGCCCCATTCGGAACCCTTGCTGATCGCCAGCAGCAGGCAGATCAGCCATCCCGACACCAGCACCGCGCCCAGCAGGTCCGGCGAACCGCTCCGGACCTCGGCCGTCCGGTCCTCCCGGACCGCCGCGACCAGCGCGAACGCCACCACGCCGAGTGCCGCCAGCACCCAGAACACCAGCCGGTGATCGCCGCCGGCGAGCCCGGCGAGGATCATCCCGCCGCCGCTGCCCGCGCCGATCGTCGCGCTCAGCACGCCGATCGCGGTCGGCAGCGATCGCGGCGGCAGCACGTTCCTGACCTGGCCGATCGCCAGCGGCAGCAACGGCGCGGCCGTCCCTTGCAGGATCCGGCCGACGACCAGCAGCGGCAACGATTCCGCGACCGCCCCCAGCACCGATCCCCCGACCAGCAACGCGAGCACGACCAGCGACATCGTGCGCCTGCCGTAGAGGTCGCCCAGCTGCGCGACCAGCGGAATCGCGACCGCGCCCGCCAGCAGCCCGGCGGTCAGCGCCCACGACACCGAACTCAGCGGCACCCCCAGCTTGAGCTGCAGCTGCGGCAGCAACGGCACCACCACAGTCATCTGCAAAGTCCCGACCGCCACCGCGAACGCCAGCGCGGCGACCGTCCCCCAGTAGTTTTTGTACATGTATAAAAAGTAGCATGGCGGCATGCCAGCGCGCACCGGCCGACCGCCGAAGATCTCCAAGGCCGACATCGTGGCCGCCGCACACCGGGTCATCGACTCCGAAGGCGTCGACGCGCTGACCATGCGCCGCCTCGCCCGGGAGGTCGGCAGCACGGCGATGGCGCTCTATCACCACGTGCGCGACAAAGAGGGGCTGCTTCTTCTGCTGCTCGACGACTACGCGCACCGGGAAATGCCTCGGCCGGAGAACCTCCCCGAGGAACCGTGCGACCGGATCGTGGCGGTCGCGACGGCGATGCGGGACGGGCTGGCGAACTGCCCGTGGATCGTGGAAGTGCTGCGCTCCGACGACCTGCTGTCGGTCGGCGGGCTGTGGTATCCGGAGAAAATCGTTGCGGCGGCGGGAAAAGCCGGGCTGCCGATCGAGGCGGCGGTGGAGGTCTACCGAGCGGTGTGGCACTACACGCTCGGCGAGATCAGCTCACGCGCGGCCGCCGCGCGACGGCGCGATCAGGGCGGCGACACCTACCGCCAGCGAGTCTTCGCGGAACTGGACGCGACGGAATTCCCGGCGCTCGCCCAGATCGGGCCGCGCTGGGAAACCCTTACCGCACAAGACAATTACGAACGAGGCGTGCGCGCGCTCGTCAAGGGATTGCTGCCGTGAGGGGAACCCGCCCGGGCTCCCCTCACGAGCGCCAGGTCAGGCCCAGAGCTGACCGTCAAGCCGTTCTGCCGCTTCGTCCAGCGACCCGGAATACGCGCCGGTCGACAGGTACTTCCAGCCGGCGTCCGCGACCACGAAAGCCACGTCCGCCTTCTCGCCGCGGGCCGCGGCCTTCTCCGCGACCCCGAGCGCGGCGTGCAGCACCGCTCCGGTGGAGATCCCGGCGAAAATGCCCTCGTGCTCCAGCAGCTCCCGCGTCCGCCGGAGAGCGTCGTACGCCCCCACCGAATAGCGTCCGTTGAGCACACTTTCGTCGTACAGCTCCGGCACGAACCCCTCGTCGAGGTTGCGCAGGCCGTACACCAGCTCTCCGTACCGGGGCTCGGCCGCGATGACCTGGACGTCCGGCTTGTGCTCGTGCAGGTACCGGCCGACCCCGACCAGCGTCCCGGTCGTCCCGAGGCCGCCGACGAAATGCGTCAGCGTCGGCAGGTCCTTCAGCAGTTCCGGCCCGGTCCCGCGATAGTGCGCGTCCGCGTTGGCCGGGTTGCCGTACTGGTAGAGCATCACCCAGTCCGGGTTCTGCTTCGCCAGCTCCTTGGCCCGCCGCACGGCCTCGTTCGAGCCGCCCGCGGCGGGCGAGAACACGATCCGCGCGCCGTACGCCTGCAGCAGCTGCTTGCGTTCGGCCGAGGTGTTCTCCGGCATCACGCACACCAGGCCGTAGCCCTTGAGCTTCGCGGCCATGGCCAGCGAAATCCCGGTGTTGCCCGAGGTCGGCTCGAGGATCGTGGACCCGCGCCGCAGGATGCCGTCCCGCTCCGCCGCCTCGATCATGGCCAGCGCGGGCCGGTCCTTGATCGAGCCGGTCGGGTTGCGGTCCTCGAGCTTCGCCCACAGCCGCACCTCGTCGGTGGGCGACAGGCGGGGCAGGCCGACGAGCGGCGTGCCGCCGAGCGCGTCGAGGAGGGACTCGTAGCGGGTCATCGGCTCAGCGCGCGCCGCCCGCGACGGCGGGCAGGATGGTCAGGGTGTCGCCGTCCTTGACCTCGGCGTCGAGCCCGCCGGAGAAGCGCACGTCCTCGTCGTTGACGTAGACGTTGATGAAGCGGTGCAGCTTCTCCTCCTTGACCAGGCGCGCCTTCAGCCCGGCGTGCCGCGACTCGACGTCGTCGATGATCTCGAGGACAGTCTTGCCCGACGCCTCGACGGACTTCTCGCCGCCGGTGTGGGTGCGCAGGATGGTCGGGATGGACACGGTCACGGCCATGGTTTTCTACCTCCGGGTGGGTTCCTACACGCTGACGTATCGGACGCCGCGCTTTATTCCGCGAGAGTTCAGTCGACGATCTCGACCGGCTCCTCGGTGATCTCGGCGTCCACGATCCGGTACGAGCGGAACTCGTGCGAATCGGGCTCTCTTGTCGAGACGAGCACGTAGTGCGCGTCGGGTTCGGCGGCGATGTTCGCGTCGGTGCGCGACGGATAGGCCTCGGTCGCGGTGTGCGAGTGGTAGATGACCACCGGGACCTCGTCGTTCGCGTCCATCTCGCGGTACAGCTTGAGCAGGTCGCCCGAGTCGAACTCGTAGAACGTCGGCGAGCGGGCCGCGTTCAGCATCGGGATGAACCGCTCAGGGCGGTCCGAGCCGGCAGGACCGGCCACCACCCCGCACGCTTCGTCGGGGTGGTCACGGCGGGCGTGGGCGACGATCTCGTCGACGAGTTCACGGCGGATCCGGAGCACACGGACATCTTAGTTCGTGGACCGAACGAGTCCACACTGTGAGAGCTACCGCTCATCCGCAGGTCAGGGCACAATAACGGGATGCCGGTGTCGTCGAAGATCCGCGAACGCTGCCGTGGCCTGCTGGCCGAAGGGGACGTCGTCCAGTACGTGTTCCCCGCCACATCGCTGATGGTTTCGATGATGGCCGCGCACCGGAACTTCGTCGTCGTGGTCACCGACCGGCACGTGACCGTGCTCGCCTGCAGCACTTTCCGCCGGTGGAAGCCGGTTTCGGTGTGGGCGCACTTGCCGCGCTCGACCGAACTGGGCCCGGTGGACCTGCATCCCTCGCTCGGGCCGACGGTGTCGTTCGGCGGCTTGGTGCTGGAGATCGACGACGAGTACGTGGCCACCGTGCGCGCCGCCGACCTCGAGCGGAGCGAGGACGCGCTCCCTAAGGACCCGTTCTGACCGTCAGCGCCTCCGGCCACACATCCCGATAAGCCGGGATACCGGCCGCGGAAGTCGCCGCCAGCAGTCCGTGCACCATCGCCCGCGCGAACACCCGCGCCGCCGCCGAGCAGAGGGCGTCCAGCGCGCCCGCTCGCGCCGCCAACGCGAACGACCCGGGCTCCCCCGGCAACTGCTGCGCGCCCGTCGCCAGCGCGAACACAGTGTCGCCGTCGAACATCGAGTGCGCCGGACGCACCGCGCGCGCCAATCCGTCCTGCGCGGCGACCGTCAACCGGCGTGCCTCTGCCTTCGTCAACGCCGCATCGCAAGCCACCACACCGATCGTGGTGTTCAGATCGGTCCGCTGCCCCGGCACCTCGCCGGGCCGATCCGGCCAGCGGACGCCGAACTCGCCGTCCACCTCGTGATCAGCGGCAAAAGCCCGCCCCGTCGCGAAATCCACGGCCTGGCCCGCCGCGTTCACCGCGGCGATCGCGCCGACCGTCACGTCGCCGACGACCTCGCTCGCCGTCCCGATGCCGCCCTTGAGCGAACCGACAACGGCACCGGAGCCCGCGCCGACAGTGCCCATCGCGAAGGTCTCCCCGGCGGCTTCGCAAGCGGCGTAACCGAAATCGGCGTCCGGCCGATTGCCCCACGCGCTGCGCGGCAGGTCGAACAGCACCGCCGCGGGCACGATCGGCACCACCTCATACGGCTGCGCGCCAACGGGAAACCCGTAGTTCCGCTCGGACAGCCACCGCATCACGCCGTCCGCCGCAGCGAGCCCGTAAGCACTTCCGCCGGAAAGACAGACCGCATTCACCTGCTGTACCAGGTTTTCCGGCTCCAGCAGGTTGGTTTCGCGGGTGCCGGGCGCGCCGCCGCGCTGGTCGACCGCGCCGGTCGCCCCGTCCGGCACGAGCACGACAGTGGTTCCGCTCGCCCAGCCGTCGCCGAGCCGTTGGTGATGGCCTACGAGAACGCCGGGAACGTCGGTGATTTTCCCGCCGGTCAGGCGGTCAGCGCTTGGATCAGCGTCTCCTGCACCCATGTCAGCCAATGGTAGACGCCGAGATGGGGTGCGCGGGGGTCGTCTTCCGGCAGCTCGTCCGGCATGTCCTCGGTGACGTCGAGCGCCGTGCCCAGCGCCAGCCGGACGTCGTTCAGCGCGCCGAGCCAGGCGTCGGCCTGCTCGAAGCTCAGCTTCACCGAACCGCCGTCGCGCGGGAGCGTGTCCAGCACGATCTTCGCGACGCCGACCTTCTTCTCCAGCAGCTCCGGTTCGTGCAGCGACCGCATCGCCGCCGCCGAATCGAGGTCCTCGCGGCTCGGGTTGTCCGGGTCGAGCCGGTGGAAGTCCGGCAGCAGCCGCGACAGCACCGGGTCGTCCGGCGATTCGGCGGGCCCGGTGCGGATCCCGGTCAGCTCGGCCAGTTCGTCCTGCGGGGCCTCCTCGGCTCGCGCGGTGAGCATGTCCTCGAGCTGCCCGACCAGCCCGCGCAGCACCGCGGCCTCCTGCTGTTCGAACCCGGCGAGGATGGCGTCTCCCTTGCGCCGCCAGGCCTTCACGAGGGCTGTTCCATGGTCGCCCACAGGCCCGCCGCGTGCAGCTTCGCCACGTCGGTCTCCACCTTCTCCTTCGAACCGGACGACACGATCGCCCTGCCCTTGTTGTGCACGTCGAGCATCAGCTTCGTGGCGTGGTCCCGGCTGTAGCCGAACAGCTTCTGGAAGACGTACGTCACGTACGACATCAGGTTGACCGGATCGTTCCAGACGATCGTCCGCCAGGGCTGGTCGGATTCGGCCAGCTCGGCCCCGAGTGGATCGACCTGCGTCTGTTCGGATGCGACAGGCGTGGACATGCACACCATGGTGTCACGGGGCCATCCCGGTACGCCGCGCCAGGTCCGTCCATGTGAGTGAATAGGCTGCTCCCATGGGTTCCCCCGAGCCGGTCACCAGCGCCAGCACGGCGCTGCTCACCGACCATTACGAGCTGACCATGCTGGCGAGCGCGCTCGCGGACGGGACGGCCGACCGGCCGTGCGTGTTCGAGGTCTTCGCGCGAAGGCTTCCCGACGGCCGCCGCTACGGCGTCGTCGCGGGCACCGCGCGCGTGCTCGACGCGATCGCCGACTTCCGCTTCACCGACGCCGAACTGGCCATGCTGGAGCAGACCGCGGTCGTCGACCCGGAAACGCTGGCGTGGCTGGCCGACTACGAGTTCCGCGGCGACATCGACGGCTACCGCGAAGGCGACCTGTACTTCCCCGGTTCGCCGATCCTCACCGTGACCGGCAGTTTCGCCGAAGCGGTGGTGCTGGAGACGGTGGTGCTGTCGATCCTCAACCACGACAGCGCGATCGCTTCGGCGGCGGCGCGGATGTCCGGCGCGGCGCACGGCAGGCCGATCATCGAGATGGGCGGACGGCGGACGCACGAGTACGCCGCGGTCGCCGCCGCGCGCGCCTCCTACCTGGCCGGATTCGCCACCACGTCGAACCTCGAGGCGGGCCGCCGCTACGGGATCCCGACCCGCGGCACCGTCGCGCACGCCTTCATGCTGCTGCACGACAGCGAGGAAGCCGCGTTCCGCGCCCAGGTCAGCAAAATGGGTCCGGACACCACGCTTCTGGTGGACACCTACGACATCACCGCGGGCATCGAGGCGGCCGTGCGCGTCGCCGGCCCGGAGCTGGGCGCGATCCGGATCGACTCCGGCGACGTCGGCCCGCTCGCCCGCAAGGCCCGCGACCAGCTCGACTCGCTCGGCGCGAAGGACACCCGGATCGTGGTGTCCGGCGACCTCGACGAACACGCGATCGCGGCGCTGCGCGCGGAGCCGGTGGACGCGTACGGCGTCGGCACCTCGGTGGTCACCGGATCCGGCGCGCCGACCGCCGGGATGGTGTACAAGCTGGTCGAGGTCGACGGCCGCCCGGTCGCGAAACGCAGTGCGCACAAGGAATCCCGCGGCGGGCGCAAGCACGCGCTGCGCCGCCACCGCAGCACCGGGACCGCGGTCGAGGAAGTGGTCTGGACCGCCGCGAGCGGCCGCCCTGAACCCGGCGAGAACGATCTCGACCTGCAGATTCCTCTGGTGCGAGATGGCGCGCCGGTGGAGGATCTGCCCACACTGGACGACGCGCGGGCCCGGTTGCGGCGCGCGCAGGTGAGCCTGCCGTGGGAGGGCCTCAAGCTCTCGCACGGCGAGCCCGCGATACCGACGACTTTTCTGTAGGGAGCCGACCATGGGAACCGCGCTGATCGTGGTGGATGTGCAGAACGACTTCTGCGAGGGAGGCTCGCTCGGCCTGCCGGGCGGGGCGGCTGCCGCGGCGGCCATCTCGCAGAAGATGGCCGAGGGCGGCTACACGCACATCGTCGCCACCCGCGACCACCACATCGACCCGGGCGACCACTTCAGCGACACGCCCGACTTCAACACCAGCTGGCCGCCGCACTGCGTCGCGGGCACGGCGGGCGCGTCGTTCCACTCGGCGCTGGATGTCGTGCCGGTCGAGGCGGTGTTCTCGAAGGGCGAGTACACCGCCGCGTACTCCGGTTTCGAGGGCAAGTCCGGCGACGGCAAGACGCTCGAGGAATGGCTGCGCGCGCACGAGGTGACCGACGTCGATGTCGTCGGCATCGCCACGGACTTCTGCGTGCGCGCCACCGCCCTCGACGCCGCGGGCGCGGGGTTCAACGTGCAGGTGCTGCTGGACCTGACCGTCGGCGGCTCGCAGCCGACGGTGGACGCGACGCTGAAGGACTTCGACGAGGCGGGGGTGCGCTACACCGGCACGCCCGCCCTGCCGCCCGCCTGATCGGTTATTGCTGGGGCGCGCCGCCCTTGCCGTACGGGTTGCACGCCGCGGTGCCGAGGTAGATGTCCCCGCTCGCCGGACCGCCTTGCGGGAACAGCTTCACGTGCACCGCGTGCGTGACCAGGCTGCCGTCGGCGGGCTGCGGCGTCACGGTCTCGTTCAGCGTGATCGTGGCCAGCGCCGTGCCCGCCGCGCCGCCGGGGATCGTGACGCGGTAGTTCGCCGGGATCGACGACGGCACGGTGAAGCCGGAGACCTCGCCGATCGACATCGAACCGGTGCTGCCCGAATCGGTCGTGGTGGCGCAGCCGACCGAGTACGTGCGGACCTTCAGCTCCGGCCCGCCGTACCGGGTGAGCAGGTCGGATTCGAACCGCTGCCCGCCGGTCTTCACGTCCGCGACCGGACCCTTCCGTTCGCAGGTGGTGCCGCCGAATCCGAACACCGCGACGTCGCCGGCCGCGCCGCCGGGGGTGCGCGCGGAGGCCGGTCCGTCGGCGTCGCACCGGGCCAGTTCGCCGGTGACGACGTGTTCGTGGTCCACCAGCACGTCGAGGCTGCCCGCCGAGCCCCAGCCGGTGGAGGTCGGCGGACCGGCGTGCGCCACCGCTGGCGCCGTCGCTAGGAAAACCCCGGTGACCAGCAGGATCCGTCCGCGCATTCGCCCTGTCTCCCTTCGCCCGTGCTTCGACATCGGCAGCGCGGCAGGGGTCCCAAACGTCGACGGTCGCAGCTCACCCGGACGTGTGGCGGAAGACAGGGGTGGTGAGGAACGCAACTTGTCTCGTTCCGCCGCCTCGCTCGACGATAACCTGCCCGGACGTCCGTTTTCCGTGGTTGGAGGTCCCGTGTCGTCACTGTCTCTCCCGGCCCGCCGTCAGGTGCTGGCCGACCTCGTGCCCGGCACCCTGGTGCGCGACCTGGCGCTGGTCGCCGGCGGCGCCGTGCTCACCGGCGCGGCCGCGCAGCTGGTCATCCCGCTTCCGGGCACGCCGGTGCCGATGACCGGCCAGACCTTCGCCGCGCTGCTCGTCGGCGCGACGCTCGGCATGCGCCGCGGTGCGGCTTCGATGCTGCTGTACTTGCTCGTCGGCGCGGCCGGCGTCCCGTGGTTCCAGGGCGGCACGTCCGGGCTGTCCGGGGCCTCGGCGGGTTACATCGTCGGCTTCGTGTTCGCCGGTGCGCTCGTGGGCGCGCTCGCCCGCCGCGGCGGCGACCGCACCCCGCTGCGCATGGCGGGGACCATGGTGCTCGGCAATGTCGCGATCTACGCCTTCGGCGTGCCGTGGCTGATGGCCGTCACCGGCTTCGATCTCGCCACCGCTTTCGACAAGGGCGTCACGCCGTTTCTCATCGGTGACGTGCTGAAGACCGTGGTCGCGGCCGGCGTGCTGCCGCTCGCGTGGACCGCGGTTTCGCGCTTCCGCAAGGAAGACTGAGCCGGATTTCCGGGAGCTTCGATCCGGCGCGAGGGGTCCGTTCGCGCCGGATCGAAGATCCTGTCGGACCTGGCGGCTATCGTGTCTCGCTGTGCCCGCCCGAACCGATTTCCCCGGCGTCCTCGAACTCCTCACCCACGCGGTGGAGTCCGTCGGCGGCGCTGAACGCCCCGGCCAGGTGAAGATGGCCGATGCCGTCGGCCACGCCATCCGCACCGGCGAACACCTCGCCGTGCAAGCGGGAACGGGCACCGGCAAATCGCTGGCGTACCTCGTGCCCGCGATCCGGCACGCGGTGGAGAAAGACACCACCGTCGTCGTCTCCACGGCCACCATCGCGTTGCAGCGCCAGCTGGTCGACCGTGATCTCCCGCGCCTGGCGAAGGCGCTCAAGAAGCCGCTCGGGCGCGAACCGACTTTCGCGATCCTCAAGGGCCGCCGCAACTACCTGTGCCTGCACCGGCTCGACACCGGCCCGGCCGACGAGCCCGAGGACGCGCAGCTGTTCGACCCGTTCGCGGTGTCCCGGCTGGGCAAGGAAGTCACGCGGCTGCACGAGTGGACGTCGGACACCGAAACCGGCGACCGCGACGAGCTGGTGCCCGGCGTCTCCGACCAGGCGTGGCGGCAGGTTTCCGTCACCGCAAGGGAATGTCTCGGCGCCGCGAAGTGCCCGGTCGGCACCGATTGCTTCGCCGAACGCGCGCGAGCCGAAGCGGGTCGCGCCGATGTCGTGGTCACCAACCACGCGCTGCTGGCCATCGACGCGCTGCAGGGCTACCAGGTGCTGCCGGACCACGACCTGGTGATCATCGACGAGGCGCACGACCTGGTCGACCGGGTCACCTCGGTCGCGACCGGCGAACTCACCAGCGCCATGGTGTCGGCCGCCGCGCGGCGCTGCGGAAAGCTGATGGACGCGGGCATCGCGGACCGGCTGCTGGAGTCGTCCGACGGCCTCGCGCTGATCCTCGACGACATCCCGGCCGGAAGGCTCGACGCGCTGCCCCGCCCGTTGCAGGGCGCGATCCCGGCGGTGCGCGACGCGGCGAAGGAATGCCTCACCGCGCTGGGCTCGGATCGCAAGGAAGACGTCGGCGAGGCCACCGCGCGCAAGCTGGCGCGTTCGCTGCTCGAAGAAGTGCACGACACCGCGGTGCGGCTGCTCGACGCGTACGACGAGGATCTGGCGCACCAACGCGACGTCGTCTGGCTGACCGGCGACAAGTATTCGGCGAACCCGCGTCCGCCGGCGTTGAAAGTCGCGCCGCTGGGCGTCGCGGGGTTGTTGCGGGAGCGCGTGTTCAACCAGCACACCACCGTGCTGACCTCGGCGACGCTCACCCTCGGCGGCGAATTCGACACGATGGCACGGCAATGGGGCCTCCCGCCGAGCGGCCCGCGCGTGGTGAAGTCGCCGGGCACGGCCACCGACAAGGAAGCCCCGTCGGACGAGGACAGCGGCCCGAAGTGGACCGGGCTGGACGTCGGCTCGCCGTTCGACCACCGTCGCAACGGCATCCTGTACCTCGCCAAGCACCTGCCGCCGCCCGGCCGCGACGGACTCGCGGAGTCCACAATGGACGAACTGGCCGGGCTGGTCGAAGCCGCGGGCGGCCGTACGCTGGGCCTGTTCTCCTCGATGCGCGCGGCGAAACAGGCCGCGGAGGCCATGCGGGAACGGCTCGACCACCCGATCCTCTGCCAGGGCGACGACGCCACGCCGTTGCTGGTGCGGCAATTCGCCGAAGACGCGCGCACCTGCCTGTTCGGCACGCTCACGCTGTGGCAGGGCGTGGACGTGCCCGGGCCGTCGCTGCAGCTCGTGGTGGTGGACCGGA
The DNA here is from genome assembly GCF_006704225.1 of Amycolatopsis sp. Poz14. NCBI lineage: Bacteria > Bacillati > Actinomycetota > Actinomycetes > Pseudonocardiales > Pseudonocardiaceae > Amycolatopsis > Amycolatopsis sp. Poz14. The sequence continues at coordinate 2,646,923 of NZ_JACLHD010000001.1, read as the reverse complement.
TCCCGTTCCCCCGTCCGGACGATCCGGTGTCCTCCGCACGCCAGCGCGCGGTGGAAGCCCGAGGCGGCAACGGATTCCTCACCGTCGCCGCGACGCACGCCGCGCTGCTGCTGGCACAGGGCACCGGACGGCTGCACCGCTCGGTCACCGACCGCGGCGTAGTGGCCGTACTGGATTCCCGGCTGGCCACCGCCCGCTACGGCGGTTTCCTGCGCGCGTCGCTGCCGCCGTTCTGGCCGACAACAGATCCGCAGGTCGCACGCGACGCACTGAAGCGCCTCGACGCGGCCGCGCCCGCCTGACCGAGCGAACCGGACAGGCGGGTACGGTGAATGGAACGAACACGACAGGGAGCACCGTTGACCCAGGATTCGTCCAGCGCCCAATCCCGGACCGTCAGTGTTGACGACACCGGGGTCCGGCGCCGGCTCGCCGATGGCAGCGAAGAAGCTGTGACGTGGTCGGACCTGCAATCCGTCATGGTGAGAGTCATCCCGGACGGCCCCTGGAACGAAGACGTCTTCTTCATGCTGGTCGGCAACGACGGCAAAGGCACCGCGGTCCCGAGCGGCGACCCGGCCGCGGACGCCCTCATCGAACGCCTGCAGACCTTGCCCGGCTTCGACAACGAGAAGTTCATCGAGGCGATGACCACGGACGCCGACCAGGCGTACGTGGTGTGGCAAAGCTGAGCCGGATCAGCTCGACGCCGGGTTGCCTTTACTGGTAGCGACCCGGCCGGGAAGCCTTGCTGGGCAAGGGTTGGCGGTCCGCGGGTTTCGGTTTCAGCGGCTCTGCTGTGGTCGGCGGGAGCGGCTCGGCAGGCATGACCTTCCGCGCCGCTCCACCGCAGACCTTCGTCGGCCGCTTGACTGCGCGACTCACGAACCGCCCGTCGCGGCCTGACATCCTTGCCACGAAGCGCCCACTAGCGCGATTCGACGGCCCACCGCTGAGACTCAGGCAGTCGGGAAAGTCTCCGTCACCGGAATCGCCTTCTTCAGCGTCCGGCTCACCGTGCACAGCCGCTCGATCGCCCGGTCCACCGCGCCCGCCAGCGCCTCCCGCTGGGTTTCGTCCAGTGCCGACACGTCGACGTCGAACGCGACGTGCACCGCGTCCAGTTCCGAGGCTCCCTCGCGCCGGTCTGCGGTCACGGAGACCCTGAACTTCGAGTCCTCGCCCACTCGCCGCGTGATCAGCTGTTCCGCCGTCACCGCGGAGCAGCCCGCCGCCGCGATCTGCAGCAGTTCTGCCGGGGAGAACGCGCCCTCCGCGCCGGCCCGGCCCAGCCGTACTTCCGCGCCGCGCTCGTTGCGGCCTACGAAACTGTGCGTGCCTTCGCGCTGTACTTCCAAGGTCATCCGAGACGCCTTTCCACCCGTCGGGTCACTGCATTGGCGCAACCGCGCGGGTCACGCCGATGTTCCGGGCTGCTGCGCCAGCACGGTGATCGTGCCGGGATCGACCTCGGTGAATCCCGCGTCGCGGACGGCGATGACGCGGTTGTCCCGCCAGCCCGCCTCCGGGTCCTCGACCGGGCACAGCTCCTTCCACCGGGCCGGGCTGGGCGTGCGGACCGCGACCCGGTAGTCCTTCGCCGCCCAGGCCGCCAGTTCGTCGTCCGGCAGCAGTGCCGCGAGGATCATCGTGGCGTGCCCGACCTGCGCGGACGCCTTGCCGACGGTCATCGGGACGTCCGGGTTCAGCATCACCAACGGGACGTCCGCCGGGGCCGGGCCGGGCGTGTCGGCGGGCAGTTCGCTGCCGGAGATCTGCAGTCGCGAGACCTCTTTCGGGGCCTCCCTGACCAGCCCGGGCACGAGCGCACGCGCCTGCGCGCCGTCGACCTCGATGGTGATTCCCGGCTGGTCGAGCACCGCCTGCCAGTGCGCGCCACGAGCCCGGCGCGCGACCTTCCGGATGCGGTTGTCCAGCCACGCGTGCACCGGCTCGGCCCATTCGCCGCCGGGCTGGACGCGGTCGTCCAGGCACACCGCCAGCGCCGCCGCGGCCGCCGCTTCGAGCAGCGCGGTGCGGCCGGGCGGTTCGGCGCGTTCGATCCGCAGGATGATCGGCATCGCGCGGACCTCGTCCGGGTTCTCGTCGGACGTGTCCGAGGTGTCCTCGGCGGGCAGCCCGAGCCACGAGGCGTACCGGGCGCGCAGCGGTTCGAGCAGCGGGTTCACGGGCGGGCCAGTTCGAGTCCGTCGGCCGCGTCCGCCGCCTCGACCTCGGCGCGCGTGACGCCGAGGACGAACAGCACCGCGTCGAGGTACGGGTGCGAGAGCGCGGTGTCGGCGACCTCGCGCAGCGCGGGCTTGGCGTTGAACGCGACGCCCATGCCGGCCGCGGCCAGCATGTCGATGTCGTTGGCTCCGTCTCCGACCGCGACGCACGCGCCCAGCGGGATCCCGTACTCGCCGGCGAACCGGCGCAGCGCGGTCGCCTTGCCCGCCCGGTCCACGATGTCGCCGACCACGCGGCCGGTGAGCTTGCCGTCGACGACCTCCAGTTCGTTGGCCGCCGCGAAGTCGAGGCCGAGGTCGTCCACGAGATGGTCGATGACCTGGGTAAACCCGCCGGAGACGACGCCGCAGCGGAAGCCCATGCGCTTGAGCGTGCGGACGGTCGTGCGGGCCCCCGGGGTCAGCTCGAGTTTCGCCGCGACCTCGTCCATCACGCTGGCGGGCAGCCCGGCGAGCAGCGAAACGCGCCGCTCCAGCGACTCGGCGAAGTTCAGCTCGCCGCGCATCGCCGCCTCGGTGATCTCGCGGACCTGCTCCTCGACCCCGGCGTACGCGCCGAGCATCTCGATGACCTCGCCCTGCACGAGCGTGGAGTCGACGTCGAAGACCACCAGCCGCTTCGCCCGGCGCGTGATGCCCGCGCGCTCGACGGCGACGTCAATGTTGGCCTCGGACGCCGCGTCGGCCAGCATGGACCGCAGTTCGGCGTCCGTTTCCTCGGTGTCTTCGCGCACCGAGACGTACAGCTCGAGCCCGGTCACCGGGTAGTCGGCGACGCTGCGGATCGAGTCGATGTTCGCCCCGACGCCCGCCAGCCGCCGCGCGATCTCGGAGAACGCCCGCGCGGTCACCGGACGCCCGAGCAGGACGAGCACGTGCGACGAATCGCGCCGGCCGAGCGCGAATGGGTCCGCGCCGATCGCGTCGCCGATCCGGACCTCGACCTCCATGCCGACGGTCGCCATCGCCTGCTCGACGGACTCCTGGAGCCCCTCCGGGTCGCGGTAGACGCCGGCGAGCACGCCGAGCACGAGCTGCCCGCGGATGACCACCTGCTCGATGTCGAGCACGTCCACGTCGTGCCGGGTGAGCACGGCGAACAGCACGGACGAGACCCCGGGCTTGTCCGGACCGGTCGTGGTGATGAGGACGGGAGTCTGGCTCACTGGTTCGGTATCCCTCGTTCGTCTCGGCACCGACGCTTAGGCCACGGCGAGTCGGCACGCCCAGTCTGGCCTCCAGTGGCGGCGGGCAGAATGCCCCCGTGCCGTGCTTCACACCGCCGGTGCCACGAACGGGCGATGAGCGGCGCTGAGGGCGGGTCGGATGAGGCCGAATGAGCGGCGGGGTCAGGTGCGCGCGGCGGACGGCTAGGAGTCCACGGGCGGTCCTCAGCGGCAGCAGGCGGGCGACTCAGGCCGCCGAGAGGTCTCTGACGAAAGCAGGCCGAGCGGCAACGGATCGGCCGTGCGAACGGTGCTCGGGCTAGGTCTGGCGGCCCAGTCGGTCCTCGGGAGCCTTCACGCCGGTTCCAGCCAGCCGAGCCACGGCACTCCGGACGCAAAAACGGCGCGTGCCCGGCCGAGAGAAACCTCGACCGGGCACGCGCCGGGCACATCCTGCGAGCGCTCGTTACTGCTCGCTCGCGTTGTCCTTGCTGTGGTCGCCCGGCATGGTGGCGTCCACGAGCTTCTGCGACGGGGCCCCGACGTGCTTGGCCTTGCCGAAGAAGCCGATCTCGCCTTCCGCGTGGAGGCGTTCGACCATGTGCGGGTAGTGCAGTTCGAACGCCGGCCGCTCGGAGCGGATCCGGGGCAGTTCGGTGAAGTTGTGCCGCGGCGGCGGGCAGGACGTGGCCCACTCGAGCGAGTTGCCGTAGCCCCACGGGTCGTCGACCGTGACGATCTCGCCGTACCGGTAGCTCTTGAACACGTTCCAGATGAACGGCAGCGTGGACGCCCCGAGGATGTACGCGCCGATCGTGGAGATCGTGTTCAGCGTGGTGAACCCGTCGCTGGCCAGGTAGTCCGCGTAACGCCGCGGCATGCCCTCCGCGCCCAGCCAGTGCTGGACCAGGAACGTGGTGTGGAAGCCGATGAACGTGGTCCAGAAGTGCCACTTCCCGAGCTTCTCGTCCATCATCCGGCCGGTGATCTTCGGGAACCAGAAGTAGATCCCGGCGAAGGTCGCGAACACGATCGTGCCGTAGAGGACGTAGTGGAAGTGCGCCACCACGAAGTAGCTGTCCGACACGTGGAAGTCGATCGCCGGGGCGGCCAGCATGATGCCGGTCAGACCGCCGAAGAGGAACGTGACGATGAAGCCCATCGAGAAGATCATCGGCGTCTCGAAGGACAGCTGGCCCTTCCACATCGTGCCGATCCAGTTGAAGAACTTCACGCCGGTCGGGACCGCGATGAGGAACGTCATGAAGGAGAAGAACGGCAGCAGGACCGCACCGGTCGCGTACATGTGGTGCGCCCACACCGCCACCGACAGCGCCGCGATCGACAGCGTCGCGAAGACCAGGCCCTTGTAGCCGAACACCGGCTTGCGGCTGAAGACCGGGAAGATCTCCGACACGATTCCGAAGAACGGCAACGCGACGATGTAGACCTCGGGATGGCCGAAGAACCAGAACAGGTGCTGCCACAGGATCACCCCGCCGTTGGCCGGGTCGAACACGTGGGCGCCGAGGTGCCGGTCCGCCATCAGGCCGAACAGGGCCGCGGTGAGGATCGGGAACGCGAGCAGGATCAGGATGCTCGTGATCAGGATGTTCCAGGTGAAGATCGGCATCCGGTACATCGTCATGCCCGGTGCGCGCAGGCAGACCACCGTGGTGATCATGTTGACCGCACCGAGGATGGTGCCCAGACCGGATACTGCCAGGCCCGCGATCCACAGGTCGGCACCGACGCCGGGCGAGTGGATGGCGTCCGAGAGCGGCGTGTAGGCGAACCAGCCGAAGTCGGCGGCGCCGCCGGGCGTCAGGAAGCCGGACAGCACGATCAGGCTGCCGAACAGGAACAGCCAGTAGGAGAACGCGTTCAGCCGCGGGAACGCCACGTCGGGCGAGCCGATCTGCAGCGGCAGGACGAAGTTCGCGAACCCGAAGAGGCTCGGCGTCGCGTACAGCAGCAGCATCACCGTGCCGTGCATGGTGAACAGCTGGTTGTACTGCTCCTGGGACAGGAACTGCTGCCCGGGCTGGGCGAGCTCCGTCCGGATGAGCATGGCCATCGCGCCGCCGATCATGAAGAAGGCGAACGACGAGACCAGATACATGATCCCGATCTGCTTGTGGTCCGTCGTGCGGAACAACCGCAGCAGGTACGAACCCTTTGCCGTCTCGCGCGCGGGATACGGGCGCGTCGCGATCGGCTTGGGGGCTACGGCCGTCACTCCTGCCTCCAACACTGCAACCTTGTGGTGGTCAACTTCGGGGCGCTCGGGCTCAGGCGGGCCTGATCCGGGCGGTCAAGGGGATCGTAGCCCTCGGTACCGACAGTCGCTCGCACCGGCTGCTTAGATCACCGCATGACCGACCCGTTCCGCGCCGCGGCGGTCTCCTCCGCGCTCGCCGCCGGCCGCCGGTTCGGCCTGGCGACGGGGTCGGCCGAGGTGCTGCACGAGCGCTCGAACGTGCTGGTGAGGATGGGTCCGGTGGTAGCGAGGGTCCCGGCCACCACGCGGTTGCTGCGGCCGGACGCGACGGCGTGGCTCGAACGGGATGTCGCCCTTTCGGCCTACCTCACCGAACGTGGTGTGCGCGTCGTCTCACCGACCGCGGATCCCCCGGCCGGACCGCATTTCGCGGAGGGGTTGCCGGTCACGCTCTGGCACTGGACCCCGCACGATCCGGACCATCGGCACGGGCCGGACGAGACCGCCGCGTCGCTCGCCCGGGTCCACGCCGCGTTGCGCGGCTATCCCGGCGAACTGCCGTCCCGCGGCCCGGTCGGCGAGCTGCTGGACACCGTCGCCCGCAGCGGTTCGCTGCTGGACGGGTTCGCCGACCGGATCGGCGCGGAAACGGAACGGCTCGCCGCGCTGCTGCCCTCCGGCCCGGTCCAGCCCCTGCACGGCGACGCACATCCCGGCAACCTCATCGAAACCGCCGACGGCCCGTGCTGGCTCGACTTCGAGGACACCTGGCGCGGACCGCTCGAATGGGACCTGGCGATCCTCGCGCGACAGGGCGGTCCGGAGTTCCTCGCCGCGTACCCGGGCGAAGCGGACGAAGCCGTCCTCGCGACGTGTACGCAGCTTCGCTCGCTCTTCGCGGTCACGTGGCGGTTTCTGATCGCACAGCGCTTCCCGCACCGCCTCGACGAAGCACGCGCCGCGGCCGTCGACTACTTCAGCTGACCCAGCCGAGGATCGCTTCGACCACGCCCGCCGGGTCCTCCAACGGCGTCAGGTGCCCGACGTCCGGGAGAACGGCGAGGGTCGCGTCGGGGAGTGCTTCGACCATGGTGTTGGCGGCGTCGAGCGGCGTGATCGCGTCGCGCTCCCCCACGATGACGAGCGCCGGAACGTCGGTTTCGCGCAGCAGGTCAACGGAATCGGGCCGGTTGCGCATCGCCCGCGCGGCCCAGGCGACCCCGGACGGCGGCTGCGCGTCGATCAATTCGCGCACGCGCGCGCGAACGTCGGCGGACGCGGTGTCGGCCAGCAGGTTCGGCAGATTCGCGTCGGCCAGCCAGCCTTTGACGCCTTCGGCCTCGGCGCGATTCGCGACGTCGAGCCGGGTTTGCGCGGCTTCGGGTGTGTCCGCGGCAGCTTTGGTGTCGATGAGGACCAGCCCGCCGACGCGCTCGGGCGCCTGCCGCAGGACGGCCATCGCGAGGTAGCCGCCCATCGAACAGCCGCCGAGAACCACCTGGTCGAGTTCGAGCTTGTCCAGGAGCGCGACGACGTCCCTCGCCGCGTCCGCCAGCTCCGGCTCGGCTTCGCTCTCCGGCAGCGGACTCCGGCCGAGGCCGCGCTGATCAGGCGTGATGACCCGGAAGCGTTCCGCGAGCGGCGCGCGGACCGGGTCCCACATGCGGGCGTCGAGCGGGAAGGCGTGCAGGAGCACCAACGGCAGTTCGGTCATGGCGGAGATTGTCGCTGTTTTGGGGCGCGATTTTTGTCGGACCCCGTCGTTATGGTCGGGGGCGTGACAGAGATCGTGACGGAAAGGCTGGTGCTGCGGCACTTCGTGGAGGCGGATCGGCAAGCGGTGGTGGAGATCCAGAGCGACCCGGAGACGAACCGGTACAACCCGCGTCCGCCGGACACCGCGACCACGCTGGTGATGTTCGACAGCTGGCTCGAGCACTGGGCGACGTTCGGCTATGGGTATCTGGCGGTCCGGGAGCGAGGCAGGCCGGAAGCCGCCGACGGGTCGGACGTGATCGGCATGGCCGGAGTGCGCAACCGGGAGTTCCGGGGCGAGAAGGTGCTGAACCTGGCGTACCGCTTCCGCCCGTCGGCGTGGGGGAAGGGCTACGCGGTGGAGGCCGCGCGGGCGTCGGTGGAGTGGGCGGAGCGGGAGATACCGGCGATTCCGGTGCTGATCAGCGTGGCGGTGACGAACACGCCGTCGTTGCGGGTGGTGGAGAAGCTGGGTTTTACGGATTACGTGGAGGAGGAGTACGACGGGGCGATTTCGCGGCATTTCCGGCGGTGAGGCTGGGCTGGGCTGGGCTGGGGTCCGATTCTGCGGTTCGCTGCCCTGAACCCTGGCGTGGAAAGTCCGCCGGTTATCGCATCAGGTAGGCAGCTTGCGCGGTGAACTCGCGGCCGGACAGGTCACCTTTCGCTGAGATGGTTGGTGGTGGTCCGGGTCGAGCGGTTGGCGTTGCCCCGGGTTGAGCCGTCGGTGATGTCTTGGGCCGAGCGGTTCGTGTTGTCCCGCAACAACCATCTGCCGACGAGACCGCTCGTTACCGCGATCGCGCCGCACAGGGACAGGACCAGCAGCACCCCGTGGGTCGCCCCGGTGCTCCCCTCGCCGTGGGTCGCGTAGACCGCGCCGGACACCGCGATTCCCAAGGCCAATCCGAGTTGCCGGGAGCTGTTCGCGGCGGCGCCAGCGGTGCCGCCGTACTCAGCGGGCACCGAAGCGATCGCCACCGCGGGGAAGACCGGGGACACGATGCCCGCGCCGATACCAGTCAGGATCAGCGCCGGCAGCAAGGCGATCCAGGTCGGGCTGAGCAGCACCGCGACCGCGGTCAAGCAGCCGAAGCCGAGCAGCATCGCCGCGCCGCCCAGCACCCGACCCGGCGACCTGGCGTGCAACCGTCCGCTGATCAGCGCCGACACCGCGACGAACACCACCACCTGCAGCGCCAGCACCGCCGACGTCGCCGCCGAACTGAGGCCGGTCCCGTTCTGCAGCCACAGCGAAATCACCGGCAGCGCACCGAATCCGGCGAAGTAGTAGCTGAACGCGACGAGCAAAACGCCGAGGAACCGGCGCGTCGCGAACAAGGCGGTCGGCACCATGGGCGCGCTGCTGCGCCGTTCGACGACCACAAACGCGCCGATGGCGACCGCCGTGACCAGGTACCCGATCACCGCACCGGCGGAAGCCCATCCGCGATCGCCGCCGGTGATGACGGAATAGGTGAGGCTCGTCGCGGCGAGCGAGAACGTGGCGATGCCCGGGTAGTCGACGGTGCGGCCGCGCGCTCGCGGCCCCTCCTTCAACGACGTCGCCGCCATGACGATCGCGACCGCGCAGATGGGCAGGGAAACGAAGAAAATCCAGCGCCAGCCGAGCACCTGCGCGAGCACGCCGCCGGAGAAGGTGCCCACCGCGCTGGCCACTCCGGCGACCGTTCCCCAGACCGCGAACGCACGGGCGCGGTCCCGGCCCTCGTAGGTCAGCCCGACCAGCGGCAGGATCGTCGCGAACATCGCCGCGCCCGCGACGCCCTGCACGACCCGCGCGGCGATCAGCTCGCCGGGCGTTCCGGACAGGCCGCAGGCGAGCGTCGCGACGGAGAACAGGACCAGCCCGGCGAGGTAGACGCGCTTGCGGCCGAGGAGATCGCTCAACGAGCCGAAGCCCAGCAGCAGACCGGCGAGCGCGACCGTGAAGACGTCCACGATCCATTGCAGCTGCCCGTATCCCGCGCCGAGCTCGGCTCCGATCGCGGGCAGCGCGACGGTGACGATGCTGGTGTAGATCAGCAGCAGGAACGTGCCGACGCACGCGGCGATCAACGGAACCCAGGACGGAGCTTCGGGCTCAGCGCGGCTCGTTAGAGACATACCGAGAGCGTGCTGTAATAGGCTTATGCCGCATAACTCTTACTACCGGAGTTTCCTCAAATTCGTGACCGGCCTCTCCAATGACCGTCCCGCGGACCTCGCCGACCTGCTCGGACGCTGGGACGAACCGGAGATGGGCCCGGTCCCGCCGGTCGCCGATGAGGATTTTCCCGAGGTGTGCGCTTTCCTGGACCGGTGGATCGAGGTCGTCGACGCCACGGACGAGACGGACCGGGTCCGGCTGCTGAACGCCCTGCTGGCCGAGGCCGCCGCCTACCCGCGGATCACCGAGCACGACGGGTACAGCTGGCATCTGCACTACCAGGACGACGGGATGCGCCTGCCCGCGGTATTGCGCGGGGTGACTTCCGTGGCGGCGGCCCAGTACCTGACCTCGACCAGCCTGCACCGTCTCGGCCGCTGCGCCGCGGCGGAATGCCGCCGAGCGTTCGTCGACTTCACCCGCAGCGGCACGCAGCGGTACTGCACCCACGCGTGCGTCAACCGCGACGCGGTCCGGAGGCACCGGGCGCGCCGGAAGGAAATGCTTTCGCCGTAAGGGGTTCCCTGTTCCAGCGCTCGTCCGGCCAGCGGGGTCGAGGTCCGCGCGCCGCGGACTCGCCGCAACCGGAGCGGCCTCGGCTGAGCACGCGCCAGCTTCAGCGCGCCGAGCGAAATCATGTTCGCCGTCGTCTCGTGTCCGGCGACGAGCAGCAGGAAAGCCATCCGCACCAAGGCCGTCCGCCGGTATTCGCCGTCCTCGCGGCCCTTCCGGATCTGGCGGCCGAGCAGATCGTCGGGCGGGGCCGCTTCCTTTTCGACGATCAGCGTCTCCAGCGCGGCCAGCAGTTCGTCGATCGCCCGCAGCCGCTGCGGCGCGGTGGCGGTGCGCAGCAGCATCGTGGTGGAGCGGGTCTGGAAGAAGTCGTGGTCGGAGTAGGGCACCCCGAGCTGTTCGCAGATCACCCGGGAGGGCACCGGCAACGCGAGCGCACGGACCAGATCCGCGGGTTTCGGACCGGCCAGCAGGGCGTCGAGGCATTCGTGCACGACGCGTTCGATCCGCGGCCGCATCCCCCGGACCCGGCGGACGGTGAACTCGCCCGCCACCGCGGACCTGGCGGCGCGGTGCTCGGCGCCGTCCATGGAGATCATCGTGCGGCGGAAGGCGCCCGGCTGGCCGTCCACGGGAAAGGGGAAACCCTGCCGTTGCCGGTCGGCGCTGAACCGGTCGTCGGCGAGCACGGCGCGGATGCCGCGGTGCCCGGCCACTGCCCACACCGGCATCCCGGACGGCAGCCGCATCCGCACCGGGCGGGCCGCGTCCCGCACCCGCACGTGCTGCGCGTTGGGCCGGTAGGGGCAGGCCCGGGCGAGCTCCAGTTCGAGAGCCGCGGTCAGTTCGTCTTCCGGAACGGGCACGGGAATCTCCTTTCGCTCATGCGGTTTCGGGCTCGCCGTTCCCTTCCCCCGGACGCGCGAGCACGAACAGGGCAACCGCCGCCACGAGCGCGAAACCCAGCACCGCGACGGCGGTGGACAGCGCGGTGGTGGCTCCGGCCGCGCCGGGCAGCGGGGCCGCCGCCGCGCCGATCAGGAACTGCGCGCCGCCGATCAGGCCGGAGGCCGCGCCGGGGGCGTCCCCGCCGATCGCGAGGATGATCGTCGTCGAAGCGGGCAGCACGATGCCGAATCCGAAGGTCGCGCCGAACAGGCAGGTCCAGGTCGTGGGCACCGTGCTGACGCCGGCGAGAAGCAGCAGCACGAGCGTGCCCGTCGCGAGCGCCATCACGAGCACGCCGATCGTGAGCAGGGTGTTCAGCCGCACGCGTCCGGCGAGCCGGGCGAACAGCGCGCCGGCCACGACGGTGCCGGCCGCGTTCGTCGCGAAAACGAGGCTGTAGACGGCGGGCGACAAACCGTAGCCGTCCTGGAAGACGAACGGCGAGCCGCTGATGTAAGCGAACAACGCGCCGATCCCGCAGCCGGCCACGAGGAGATGCCCGACCAGCGCGCGCCGCCGGAGCAGCCGGCCCATCGCGGCGGCAGCCCGCCGGGAGCCGCCGGGCAGCCGCCGGTGCGCCGGCAGCGATTCCGGCACCCAGTAGCCGACCCCGGCCAGGAGCAGCATCCCGGTCACGGCGAGCACCGCGAACACCAGCCGCCACGAACCCAGCCCGACGACCGCCCCGCCGAGCACCGGGGCCAGCACCGGCGCGGTCGACCCGATCACGCTGAGCGCGGTCAGCCTGCGCGTCGCGCCCGCGCCGGTGAACAGATCGCTGATCACCGCCCGTCCGAGCACGATCCCCGCGCCGCCGGCCACGCCTTGGCACAGCCGGGCGAGGTCGAACACCGCGAGGTTCGGGGCGAGCGCGCACACCGCGGAAAAGACCGTGAACAACGCGGCGCCGGCGAGCAGCAGCCGACGGCGGCCGAGCGTGTCGCTGACCGGGCCGAGCACGAGCTGCCCCGCCGCGAATCCGACGAGACACGAGGTGAGCGAGAACTGCACCGCCGCGGTGGTGGTCCCGAACGAGGAGACGATCTGCGGGAATCCCGGCGCGTACATGTCGACCGCGAACGGCGACACCGCGGAAAGACCGCCGAGGACGAGGACAAGCCGTCCAGTTCCGGTACGCGGGGTCGCGGTGTCGATGCCGCCGTTCATGAGCCTCCACTCCGTCCGAGCCACAACGCGGCCGGCGAGCGACCGCTGCCGTCATCGTCGGCGGCTCGGCGCGGTTGTGGTGTGGAGCGCGAGGCTCAGTGCTGTGGAGATCGTTGCGGCGTCAGGTCCGGTCGCGCCGGAACCGGGCGGGCGAACTACCGCGGTCCCGGCGGAAGGCGTACCCGAAATTGCTCGCCGACGCGTATCCGACCTCGGACGCGATCCGCGCGACCGGCCAGTCCGTCTCCACCAGCAGGACCGCCGCCCGGTCGAGGCAGCGGCGCCGGTGGTGCTCCATCACCGGAATCCCGTACAGGGCCCGGAATCCGGTGGTGAGCCGGCGCACCGACATCGCGGACGCCCTGGCCAGCTGAGCCAGCGTCGGCGGGTCGTGGCGCTGCTGCCACAGCAGGTCGGGGACGCGGCGCAACGCGGCCGCCTCGTGGTCTTCCAGCTCAGGTTCGCCGGTTTCGGCGGGCGTGGCTCCCAGCCCGTCGGCCAGTGCGGCGAGCGCGGCCATCAGCCGGGATTCCAGGAACAGCAGGCGGCCCGCGGAACCCCGGCGATGCGCGAAGATCTCCCGCAGCGGACCGGCGGCGGGCAGCAACGCCGTCGAGCGGCCCAGATACCGCTGGCGGGCGAGGTGTTCCGGCCCGATCGCGGGCAGCGAGTACGCGCCGAGGTCCTGGAGGTAGGACTCCAGCCCGGTCCAGGTCCCGGTCACCGAGACCGCGCGATAACGCTCCCCCGCCTCGTATTCGACCATTCCTTCGAGAGCGCTGCGGGAACTCAGCGACACCGCGCTGGCGCGCATCTCGCCGGTGCCGGCGCCGGACTCGCGGATGCGCATCCGCCCGCCGAGGCAGTGCTCCAGCTCGAAATGGTCGCCGGGGAACCGGTATTCGACCCGGTGCGTCCCGGAGAACTCGACGTCGTAGCGGACGAGCGACAGCCCGCGCCGCAGCGTCGTGACCTCGATCGCGCCATCGCCGAACTCCGGCCGCAGCCGGTGCCGGACCGTCCCGTCGGGCCCCGGTTCGGCGCACGCGATCGACGACAGGTAGGCCGCGTGGCTGTCCTCGGCCGCGGCGGAGCCGGTCGGACCGCAGATCTGGTGAGACTGGATCACGACAAGCAAGGGTAGCCTTACTCGCTGGCTCGTGTCGCTTCCTCGTTCACCAACGCCGGTTCGGCCGTCGCCGCGCCCGGGCCTCCCAGCAGGGCCGATGCCAATGCCTGCGATCCGCGACGCCGCCGGTCTCGTCGGCGGGCCACACGACCAGGTGCGGGACGCCCGGGCGGATCTCGTGGTCGCAACCGGGACAGCGGTAGGTCTTCGCGGCCTGCGAGCCGGGGACGGTGCGCACCAGCCAGTCGCCGTCGGGGGCGGATTCGCTGCGGGCCCAGCCGCTGACCGCGCCGGCGTCCGGCCGTTCGACGGGATCGGGACGGCCTCGGCCGGGTCGATTGCGTCTGGGCACGCAGCCACGGTAACCGGACGTCGGGTCGGTTCGGCCACACACCCCGAGCCGCACCCGCCGACGCTGCGGAAGGTGCGTGAGCTCCGCCAGGGATCAGCCTCGGGCGATCGCCAGTGGGACGAGTTGCTCCGCCGACGTCAGCGAGCCGTGCTGGCCCACCAGGTTCGATTCCACGGCCTCGGCGAGTTCGCGGACCATGCCGAAGGTTCCCGTCGCCGCGGCAACGACGTCGCCGATCCGCGGACGCACCCGATCGCTCACCGCGGCGCCGAACCAGCCTGCCGCGATCGCCTCCTCGCGCGGCAAAACCCAGGCCCGCTGACCGAGGACCTCACGCCACGCGGCCACCACATCCGCCGTCGCGCCAGGTTCGGTGTAGACGTGCCGCGCGCGGACCTCGCCGCCGAACGCGCGGACGCCTGCCAGCAGTTCCGGAGCGTCCTCCAGGTTCAGTTTCTCCTCGACGGTCACCATTCCGTGGTCCGCCACCACCGCCAGCACGGCACCGGCGGGCAGTCCGTCCACAATGGACTCCACCAGCCGGTCGACGTGCCGGAGCTGCATCCGCCACGCGGTCGAGCCGGGGCCGTAAAGGTGGCCCAGCAGGTCCAATTCGCTGTGGTAGGCATAGCAAAACGCGCGCGACGAGAGGATGTCCAAGGTTCGCGCGGCCAGGTCGCCCAGCGCGTGTACGCCGGCGTATCGGGCACCGCTTTGCGTTGCTTGCGTCAGGGCTGTGTTGGCGAAATGCGCCGAGGACACCACCGCGGCCTCGATCCCCGCGGCGGCGGCGCGTTCGAAGGTCGTCGGGAGGGGTTGGACTTCGCGGGGCGGCAGGGCGCCTCGGAGGTCGCTGCCGTCGTCGTGGGAGCGCCAGCGCAGGGCGTTCAGGACGCCGGTTCCCGGGATCTCGAAGGTGTAGCCGACCATGCCGTGCTCACCCGACGCCAGACCGGTGCCGATCGCGGCGACGCCGGCGGCGGTGGTCGACGGGAAGCCGACTCGCAGGGGGCTGGTGGCGAGTTCGGTGAGAACGGGGGCGTCGGCCGCGTGCTGGGCGAGCAGTTCCCAGCCGAGGCCGTCGATGAGGAGCACGCACGCGCTGCGGGCTTCGGGCAGCGCCAGGCCGCCGTCCTCGCCGGGCACGCCCAGCGCGCCGAGCAGAGCGGGAACGACCTGGCCGAGGTGCGGAACATCCGCGTACTGGGGCACATCCACCCGGACAGCTTCCCACCAACGCGGCCCGCCAGCGATAATCAACGCATGCCCACCTACGCCTACCGCTGCCGCGACTGCACCGAGACGTTCGAACTCCAGCGCCCGATGGCCGAGTCCAGCGCGCCCGCCCCGTGCCCGGAGGGGCATACGGACACGGTCAAGCTCCTCACGACGGTCGCGCTCACCGGTTCGGCCTCCGCGCCCGCACCGGCTGGCGGAGGGTGCTGCGGAGGCGGTTGCTGCAGCTGACCGGCTCGCAGCGCGGCTGGGGCGCCCGGCTGGCGAGGGGCTGGTTGCCGAAGCTGGCTGGCGAAGCTTCCGGCCGGTTGCCGCAGCCGATCAGCGCACCTCGCGACCGGGCCGACCAGTTGGCGAGGGGCTCGGTCCCGAAGCTGCCTGGCAAAGCTTCCAACCCAGCCCCGTGCTCACCGGTCCGGCGAACTCCTGAACCCCGGCGCGCCCGATCAGCAGGACTTCAGCGCCTGATCCAGGTCAAGCCACAAGTCCTCGACATCCTCCAGCCCCGCCGAAAGCCGCAGCAGGCCGTGGGTGATGCCCGAGCCCGTACGGTCGTCCTCGGCGACGATGCGGTGCGTCAGCGAGGCCGGGTGCTGGATCAGCGTGTCGACGCTGCCCAGGCTCACCGCGGGCGTGATCAGCCGCACCGCGCCGATGACCGCGTGGGGGTCGCCGGTTACCTCGAAGGCCACCAGCGGCCCGCCCAGTTTGGGGTAGTGCACGACGCTCACCGACGGGTGCGAGGCCAGGCGCGAAGCCAATACGGCGGCGGTTTCCGAAGCAGCCTTCACTCGCAGCGGGAGTGTCGAGAGGCCGCGCAGCAGCAGGTATCCGGCGAGGGGGTGCAGCACGCCGCCGGTCGCGAAGCGCAGGGAACGCAGGCGCGCGGCTTCCTCGGCGTCGCAGGCCACGATGCCGCCCATGACGTCGCCGTGGCCGCCCAGGAACTTGGTCGCGCTGTGCAACACCATTCGGGCGCCCAGCCGGCCGGGGCGCTGCAGGACTGGCGTCGCGAAGGTGTTGTCGACCAGGACCGGGACGTCGCCGCAGGCCTCGGTCAGGGTGGCGATGTCCAGTTCGCTCAAGGTCGGGTTCGCGGGCGTCTCCACGAAAACCAGGCCGGTGTCGGGGCGCAGAGCCTCCGCGACATCCTCGGGCGCGGTCCAGGTGACCTCGGTGCCCAGGAGGCCGGTGGTCAGCAGGTGGTCCGTGCAGCCGTACAGCGGCCGGACGCCGACGATGTGCCGTTTTCCTTGCGATACCGCGGAAAGCAGGCACGCGGAGACCGCCGCCATGCCGCTCGCGAAGGCCACGGCGTGGTCGAAGCCTTCGAGTTCCGCCAGCGCCTGCTCGAACCGTTCGACGGTCGGGTTGCCGATCCTGCCGTAGATGCCGGTGACGTTCCCGCCCGCGGCGAACTCGTCGATCCGGCGGGCCTCCTCGGCACTGTCGCGCGCGGGGTAGGTCGTGGAGAAGTCGAGCGGGGCGGCGTGCAGGCCGAGGTCGGCGAGATCGTCGCGACCGGCGTGGACGGCTCGGGTGCGCAAGGCGGAAGTCATGGCAATCACGTTCGGACACGACACGGGCGTAACGCAACAATCTCGGATAAGATTCAGCGATGAGCGAGACCGTCGAACTGAATCCGGTTGATCTTGAGATTCTGCGGGTGCTGCAGAACGATGCCCGGACGTCGAACAAGGAGCTCGCGGCCGCGGTCGGGCTCGCGCCGTCGACCTGTCTGGACCGGGTGGCGCGGCTGCGCGAGACCGGCGTGATCACCGGACAGCACGCCAAGGTCGACGCGGCGAAGGTCGGGCGTCCGCTGGAAGCGTTCCTGTTCGTGCAGGTCCGGCCGCATCGACGGCCGCTGGTCGAGCAGTTCGTGGAACATCTCCTGACGCTGCCGGAGATTCGCGCGGTTTACCACCTGACCGGGCCGGACGACTTCCTCGCGCACGTCGCCACCACCTCGGCCGCGGAGTTGCAGCGGCTGGTGCTGGACGAGCTCACCTCCCGCGACGAGGTCGCCCGCGTGCACACCAACCTCGTGTTCCAGCAGTGGCAAGGCGGCCCGCTGCTGCCGCCGGACGGCGAACCCGCCCAGGGCGCGCGCATCCGGCGGCGCGACCGGTGATCGGACCGTTCTCTACCCATAGAAGCGTCAGTAGTCCTTGAAACCCTTGCCGGTCTTGCGGCCCAATCGTCCCGCCGTCACGAGGTGTTCCAACAACGGTGCCGGCGCGAAGCCTTCTTCGCGGAACTCGTTGAACAGCGTCCGCTCGATCGCCAGCGACACGTCCAGCCCGACCACGTCCAGCAATTCGAACGGTCCCATCGGCAGACTGCAGCCGACCTTCATCGCGGTGTCGATGTCATCCGCCGACGCGTAATGCGCTTCCAGCATTTTCACCGCGTCGTTGAGATACGGGAACAGCAACGCGTTCACGATGAATCCGGCCCGGTCGCCGCAATGCACCGGGTGTTTGCCGACCGCCGCGCACACTGCCGTCGCGGTCGCGGTGACATCGGGAGCGGTGGCGATCGTCGACACCACTTCCACCAGTTTCATCACCGGCGCGGGATTGAAGAAGTGCAGGCCGATCACGTCACCGGGGCGCGAAGTCGCCGCCGCGCATTCGATGACCGGCAGTGAGGACGTCGTGGTGGCGAGCACCGCGCCCGGCTTGACGACCTCGTCCAGCGCCGAAAACACCGCCTGCTTAACGGAAAGCTCCTCGGCCACCGCTTCGACCACCAGGTCGACGTCGGCCAGTTCCTCGAATTCCGTCACCGGACGGATCCGGCCGAGCGCGGCCGCAGCGTCCTCTTCGGACAGTTTGCCCTTCACCACGGCCTTGTCGAGCGACTTCTTCACCTTCGCCACCGACGCTTCGGCCTTATCCATACTCCGCGCCCGCAGCACGACGTCAAACCCGCGCTTGGCAAACACTTCCGCGATTCCGGTCGCCATTGTGCCGGTGCCGATCACGCCGACAGACCGCACTTCGCGAGCCACCGAAGAGTCCACTTCGGACGAAGTGACCGAATCCACCACCACCGGCGAATCAGGTGCGTCGTAGGTGTAGAAACCGCGTCCGCTCTTGCGGCCCAGCTGCCCCGCGGTGATCATCTGCTTCAGCAACGGCGCGGGCGCGTGCAGCCTGTTCCGCGATTGGTGGTACATCGTGTCGAGGATTTCGTACGCGGTGTCCAGCCCGATCAGGTCGAGCAGCGCGAGCGGGCCCATCGGGTAGCCGCAGCCGAAACGCATTGCCGCGTCAAGATCTTCGCGGGTGGCGTAGCGCTGCTCGTACATCCGCACCGCGTGGTTGAGATAGCCGAACAGCAGCGCGTTCGCGATGAACCCGGCCCGGTCGCCCATCACCACCGGCGATTTGCCCAGCCGCTGCGCGAATTCCACGACGTCGGACACCACGTCCGGCTCGGTGACCACCGTGCGCACGACCTCGACCAGCTTCAGCACCGGAGCCGGGTTGAAAAAGTGCATCCCGACGACCTTGCCCGGCCGCGCGGTGTGCACGCCGATCTCGGTGATCGACAGCGAGGACGTATTGGACGCGAACACCACGTCCGGCCGGGTCACCTGGTCCAACTGGGTGAACACCTCGGCCTTCGCCGCGAGGTTCTCCGGGATCGCCTCGATCACCAAGTCCACTTCGGACAGTTCGGCCAGCGAGGTCGTGGTGCGGATCCGGCCGAGCAGCGCCTCGCGGCCCGCCTCGTCGAGCTTGCCGCCCGCGAGCGCCCGTTCGGTCGAATGCCGCAGGTGGCCGAGGCCGCGTTCGACCCCGGCCTCGTCGAGTTCCACCGCGACCACGTCGAGCCCGCTGCGGGCGAGCACCTCGGCGATGCCCGCGCCCATCGTGCCTAGACCGACCACACCGACCGTCGAGATTTCCCGTGCCACAGGGCCTCCAGAGGTTACCCGCTGGTAATTGCCGCTCACTGTGCCACGCGAGCCCCTCGAAAGCACATCGGAATCGAGTCAGTCCGGGCGAAGTCACCCGGTCGGAAACCGGCGTTACTCCCCGAAGTTCGACTCCACCAGCTCGGCCACCTTCGCGACCGCCTCCGCCGCCTGGAGCCCGCGCGCCCGCACCACGATCCGGTCGCCCTGGCGCGCACCGAGCGACATCAGCGCCAGCACGCTGTGCGCGTCCGCCTCCTGCTCGCCCAGCCGGATCGACACCTCGGCCTCGAATTCCGCCAGGCTGCGCACCACGACCGCGGCCGGGCGCGCGTGCAGGCCGACGTCGTTGGTCAGCGTGAATTCCTTCTCCACCACGCCTTCCTCGCCGGCCGCCGACAGGTCGACCGCGGCCAGGTCGGGTGCGACACCGGCGCTCGCCGCGGCCTCGCCCACCGCCTTGGCGTTCGCGCCGCCCTGCGCCGCGACGGCCGCCGCCACCGCGCCTTCCACCAGCGGCGCGTCGACCACGACCGCGGCGGACGGGTCAGCGAGCGATTCGACCGCCAGCTCAGCGGTCATCTGCGCGCTGCCGAGGTCGTACAGCAGCACCACGCCGTCGCCGGAATCCGCCCGCTGAGTGGCCGCGACGACCTCGTCGTAGTCGGTGCCGATGCCGCCGCCGTCGGGCAGCCCGCCCGCCGGGACGATCCGGACGTCCGGGGCCATCTGGGCCGCCAGGTCGGCCAGGCCCTCGGCCAGTTTCGCGCTGTGCGACACAAGAACGATTCCGACGGTCACCGGGCCGCCTCCGCGAACGCACGCAGCAGCAGCGCCGTCGAACGAGCGCCCGGATCCATGTGCCCGACCGCCCGTTCCCCGAGGTACGAGGCACGTCCCTTGTGCGGGATCAAGTCCACAGTGGACTCCGCACCGCGGTCCGCTCCGTCCGCCGCCGCGGTGAGCACGTCCGCGATCGATCCGTCCGCGGTGCCTTCAGCCGCGGAGAGCGCCGGAATCAGCGCGTCGACCATCGTCGCGTCGCCGCCCACTGCCTTGCCGCGCGCCTGCACGCCTTCCAACGCCGCCCGCAACGCGTCCAGCAGCAACGGCACATCGATCTCCGCCGCGTCGCCGAGCTTCGCCGACGCACGCAGGAAAGCCGTGCCGTAAAGCGGTCCGGCCGCGCCGCCGACCTTGGAAATCAACGTGGTGGCAGCGAGTTTCACGACTCCGGCCGGGGTTTCCGGCACCGCGGTCTCCAGCGCGGAGACGATGGCGGTGAACCCCCTGCTGAGGTTCTCGCCGTGGTCGGCGTCGCCGATCGCGCGGTCCAGGTCCACCAGTTCGGTGCGGTGTTCGGCGATCACTTCGGCGGCGGCGCGCAACGCGGCCGCGACCCCTTCGGCAGTGCAGGCCATCAGATCCCCCATCGCAGCGCGGGAGTGCGCACCGGCGCGTCCCACAACTGCGTAAGCTCGTCGTCCAGTTTCAGCAGGGTCAGGCTGATGCCCTGCATTTCCAGGCTGGTGATGTACGGGCCGACCAGCCTGCGTTCCACCAGGATCCCGCGCTCGGCCAGCAGCCGTTCGGCGATGCCGTGCGCGAGGTACAGCTCCAGCTGCGGCGTGCCGCCCATCGAGTTCGTGAACAGCAGCACCTTGTCGCCGGATTCGAACGGCAGGTCGGACACCACTGCCTCGACCATCCGGGCGACCAGCGCGTCCGCCGGTTCGGCCGGGATCCGCTCGCGGCCGGGTTCGCCGTGGATGCCGATGCCGAACTCGATCTCGTCCGGTCCGAGGTCGAAACTCGGCTCGCCCGCGTGCGGAACGGTCGGCGCGGACAGCGCGACGCCGATCGACCGGACCTGCCCGATCACCTTGCGCGCCAACGCTTCCACCGCGTCCAGCGCATCGCCGCGCTCGGCCGCCGCGCCGGCGATCTTCTCCAGCAGCACGGTGCCGCCGACGCCGCGCCGCCCGGCGGTGAACGTGGAGTCCTTGACCGCCACGTCGTCGTCGATGACCACGCTGCGCACGTCCAGGTCCTCGGCCGCGGCCAGTTCGGCGGCGGTCTCGAAGTTCAGCACGTCGCCGGTGTAGTTCTTCACGATCAGCAGCGCCCCGGCCGGTCCGGTGGTCGCCGCGATCGCGCCCTGCACCGCGTCCGGGGTCGGCGAGGTGAACACCGGCCCGGGCACCGCGGCGTCGAGCATCCCGGGGCCGACGAACCCGCCGTGCAGCGGTTCGTGCCCCGACCCGCCGCCGGACACCACCGCGACCTTGCCCGCGACCGGCGCGTCCGCGCGCACGACCAGCGCCGGATCGTCGCGCACGCGCAGCAGGTCCGCGTGCGCGACCGCGAGCCCTCTCAGCGATTCGGCGACGACGGCCGCCGGATCGTTGATGATCTTTTTCATGGCGGACCTCCGGCACCTCGGCGTCGTGGACGACCCCAACCTATGAGGTCGCCGGGCGCGCCGCAAAGCGCCCCCTGGTCACGCCGCGGGCAGTTTCCCGGCCAGCTGCTTGGCGAGCCCGACGGTCTTGCCGCACGGGTCGTCCTTGTCCGGCTGCGCGTCGGAGTTCGTGTACTCCAGCTGGACCACCTCGACGCGCTCTTCCTTCCACTGCCGGTGCTGCCATTTGACCTGGCAGCTCGACCCGGAGGTGCCTTGCTTCGAGTACGCCTGGCTGGGCGTGCCGACGTCGGCCTTCAGCCAGCCGTCGCCCTCGCTCGGCGCGACGCCGGGGAACATCGTCACCCGGACGCTCGGGATGAGGCCCCATTCGCACGAGTGCAGTCCGGACGGCCGCGGCTTCCCGCCCTTCACGACCCCGTCCACCGCGGCCGGGTCGAGCACCGTGCACGGGTCGACGGCGAGCAGCGTGCCCGGACCGGGCGTGTACTTCTGCGGGTTGTTGTGCAGCTTCTCGACCGCCGTCGCGACGAGCTTGCGGCCCGCGGCGCAGGCGTCGCCGCCGGTGTAGTCGATCCGGAAGGAGACGCCGATGGCCGGGTTCCGCGCGGTGAGCGCGCTGACCACGCAGCCGGATCCGCCGCCGAGGTCGGGCACCTCGACCTGCGGCAGCCCGCCGACCGCGCCGGTGGTCTTGTCGGAGGCGAACGTCACGAGGCCGCCGACGTCGACGCTCGCCCGGATTTCCTTGCCGCCCGGGTCGGTCGCCTTCGCGACACAGGAGTCGAACTGCGTGCTCGACGCGGTCGCCTCGCCCTGCATCGTGCCGAGCGGGCTCATCGCGGTCTTGTCCACGAACTGGCACGGCAGCACGTCGCGCAGCACGGCGGGAGCGACCGCGGGATCGGTGATCGGGCCGGACGTCGCGGCGCTGTCCCCGCCGGCGGGGACAGTCGTGCGCGCGAAGTTCTCCTTGCCCAGGTTCGGACCGCCGCACGCGGACATCGCGATCACGCCCGTCGCGGCCAGGGCGGACAACTTGAGGAACCGGCCGAACCGGCGATCGTGCACCACGTCCGGCAACCTAGCGGGCGAGGCTGCCGGACGTGGGCGCAACCCGGTTATTCGGCGGGTGAGGTTTCCGTCGTTTCCGTGCTCGGCGGCACGACGAGCGGCCGCAGCACCGCCCACAGCACGAACATCGCGGTCACCACCAGCAGGCCGATGCCCGACCAGAGGTTGATGTTCACGTCGGCGGCCTTCTTGAGGTCGTCGTCGCTGGTGAACCCGGCGCCCATGATCGTGAGGATCACGCCGTAGACGCCGAGCAGCAGCGCGATGATCAGCCGGATGTCGAAGGCGCCCGCCTTGTGCGGCCGCGAGGTTTTCTCGGTCATGCGGGCCTCCTCAGAAGATGATGTTGAGAGCGATCGTGAGCACGAGGACGATGCCGGCCAGCAGGCCCGGCTTGCGGTACCAGCCCGCGTTCTCGCCCGTGTTGTCGTGCTTGAGCGCGTCGCGCGGGGTGAGCGAGTAGACGAGGCCGACCAGCTGCGCGTCCGGCTTCGGCTGGGTCGCCAGGGAAACCCCGACGCTGACCACGATGTCGACGACGAACGCGGTGCCCGCGGCCACGAAGCTGGTGCCCTGCCCGGCGAGCGACAGCACGTCCAGCTGCGACAGCGCCCAGATCGTGATCGCCGACGCGGTACCGGCCACCAGGCCGATCCACCCGGCCGCCGCGGTCATCCGCTTCCAGAACATGCCGAGGATGAAGGTGGCGAACAGTGGCGCGTTGAAGAAGGAGAACAGGTCCTGCAGGTAGGTCAGGATGTTCGCCGACTGCGACGCGACGAACGCGGTGCCGATGGCCAGCACGGTCGCGACGACCGTGGTCTTGCGGCCGAGGCTCAGGTAGTAGCCGTCCGGCTTGTCCTTCTTCACGTACGTCTGCCAGATGTCGTACGTGAAGACGGTGTTGAACGAGCTGAGGTTCGCCGCCATGCCCGCCATGAACGACGCGAGCAGACCGGCGATCGCGATGCCGAGGATGCCGTTGGGCAGCAGGTCGCGCATCAGCAGCAGGAGCGCGTTGTTCGCGGTGACCCCGCTGGGCGCGGTCTTGTCCTGCAGCAGAAGTCCCTTGTCCTGCATGTACTCCGGCACCACGACGCCGGCGATCATGCCGGGGATGATCACGATGAAGGGCACCAGCATCTTCGGGAACGCGCCGATGATCGGCGTCCGCCGCGCGGCCGACATGCTCTTCGACGCCATCGCGCGCTGGACCTCGACGAAGTTCGTCGTCCAGTACCCGAAGGACAGCACGAAGCCGAGACCGAACACGATGCCGAGAACGGACAGGAAGTTGTTGCCGAAGCCGGTCAGGTTGTCGCCCGGCCAGGAGTGCAGCTGCGCGGTGCCGCCGGGGCCGTCGGTGATCTTCTGCACCAGGCCCTGCCAGCCGCCGACCTTGACCAGGCCGACGATGGTGAGCGGCAGCAGCGCCACGACGATCACGAAGAACTGCAGCACCTCGTTGTAGATCGCGGCGGACAGCCCGCCCAGCGCGGTGTACGTGAGCACGATGGCGGCCGCGACGACGATCGACACCCACAGCGGCCAGCCCAGCAGCAGCTTCACGACGCTGGCCAGCAGGAACAGGTTCGCGCCCGCGATGAGGATCTGCGCCGCGGCGAAGCTGATGCCGTTGACGAGGTGTGCCGTCGGACCGAACCGCCGCCGCATGAACTCGGGGACGCTGCGGACCTTGGAGCCGTAGTAGAACGGCATCATCACCAGGCCGAGGAACAGCATCGCCGGGATGGCGCCGATCCAGAAGTAATGGACGGTCGGCAGGCCGTAGAGGACGCCGTTCGCGGACATGCCCATGACCTCGACCGCGCCGAGGTTCGCGGAAATGAACGCCAGACCGGTGACCCACGCCGGCAGCGACCGGCCCGACAGCAGGAAGTCGAGACTGCTCGACACCTGCCTTCGCGCGAGATAGCCGATGCCGAGCACCAGGACGAAATAGAACGCCAACTCGATGTAGTCGATCGGACTCGCGTCGAGCCGCAAGTTCGCGTCGGCGAGGAACGGCACCCTGCCACCTCCGAATCAAACATTCTCACACAGAAAACACCATCGTTCCTGTCAGACCGGCACAGTACTGCATGGATTCCGAAG
This sequence comes from Amycolatopsis sp. Poz14, assembly GCF_006704225.1. Taxonomy (NCBI): domain Bacteria; kingdom Bacillati; phylum Actinomycetota; class Actinomycetes; order Pseudonocardiales; family Pseudonocardiaceae; genus Amycolatopsis; species Amycolatopsis sp. Poz14. The sequence continues at coordinate 2,622,478 of NZ_JACLHD010000001.1, read as the reverse complement.
AGGCACCCCGACACCGCGGTTTTTCACCAACCTGCCGCTGACCTGTGCATTCCGCGTGCCCGGAAGCACCCGTGTTGAGTCCTGTCGCTTCGCTCGCCAACCCCTCACCAACGGGACAGATTCACTCGTTCCGGGGTGCTGCTCGGCGTCGGGCCCATAAGATCCCGGCGATGACCGGCCCCGCGCTGCCCCTCCCCGGACGGCTTCGCGCCGCTTTCGGGCTCGTGGTCCTGCAAGCGCTGCTGAACGGCGCGTTCGGCGTCTTCGCCCATCGGCAAATCGACAAGCAGCGCGCTGGCGGCGAGGAACCGTTTTCGATTCTGTACTCGCTGGAGTACCTGTCGTACGCCTTCGCCGCCGGACTGCTGACGGCCGGGATCGTGGTTCTGCTCGGCTACGGCTGGGGCCGATGGGTCCTGCTCGCGGTCGAGGTACCGTCCGCGCTCGGCGGACTGCTCAACCTGGCGGGCGGTGGCGCAGCAGCGGCGGCGGGCCTGGTGCTGGCTGGAGTGGTGGTGACGACGTTGTTCCACGCGGAAGTGAAGGCGTGGTTCGCTGCGAAAGCTGCTCAGCGTCGCGCCGGGTCGGCGGTCTGACGCATTCCCTCCGGCGTCATCGGCTGGCTTCGTTGAGCCGGGCGAGCCATTCGCGCAGCAGACCGGCCTCGAAGACGCTAAAGCCCGCTTCGGTGACCGGGTCGGCGTCCTTGGTGGGGGTGACGATTCCGAGCAGGGCCTGCGCCCGGTCGGCAACCGGGGAACTTTCGGGGGCCGGTTGGTCGATCAGCGCGTCGAGCACCAGGTCGCCCAACGGCCGGATCACCTCGATGTCCCGCGCTTCTTCCGGCTGGGCCAGCAGGAGCAGAACCGCGCCGGTCGTGGACGCCTCGATCGCCACCGCGGCCGCCTCGACCGGCACCCGGAGCCGGCCCTGCGCGTTGGCGCGTTCGAGCATGCCGCACAGGATGGCCCGGTTTTCCGCCGCCGCCGCGGGCTGTTTGCCCGGCCGGACGGTTCCGTACATCAGCGTGTAGATCGCGGGATTGGCCAGCCCGAACGCGACGTGCATCTCCCAGCCGTGACGCAGGTCCTCGACCGGATCCTCGCTGGGCTCGAGCGCGTGCTTCTCCGCGAGGTAGCTCTCGAAACCGAAGGTGACCACGGCGTCGAGCAGCCCGTCCTTGTCCGCGAAAAGCCGGTACAGCGTCGGAGTTTGCACTCCGGCCGCCGCCGCGACCGCCCGGGTGGACAGCCCCGACGGGCCGGCCGTCGCCAGCAGTTTCACCGCTTCGCTCAGGATGCGCTCGCGCTGGTCGTCCGATGCCATGTGCCGACGATAACAGATTCCTGTTGACGTTGACACTGACGCTGTCATCGGAATAGCGTTATCAACGTCAACAGCGAAAGGAACCTCTGATGTCCTCTGTTCACGTCGCCATCGCTTACTTCTCCGGCTACGGGCACACCCTCGAGATCGCGAAGGCCGTCGCGGCGGGCGCCGAGTCAGTGCCCGGCACCCGCGCCGACCTGGTCGACGTAGCCGAAATGACCGACGCGAAATGGGAAACCCTCGACGCCAGCGACGCGATCATCTTCGGCACGCCGACCTACATGGGTTCGGCGTCCGGCGCGTTCCACGTGTTCGCCGAAGCGACCTCGAAGCGCTGGATGTCCCAGCGCTGGCTGGACAAACTCGCGTCCGGGTTCACCAACTCCGGCTCGATGAGCGGCGACAAACTGCACACGCTGCAGTACCTGGCGCTGCTCGCCGCGCAGCACGGCATGCACTGGGTCAGCCTCGGCCTGATGCCCGGCTGGAACACCACCACCAGCAGCGAACACGACGACAACCGGCTCGGGTTCTACCTCGGCGCGGGCGCGCAGACCTGGAACGACCAGGGCCCGGAAGCCGTCCACGCCGCCGACCTCGCCACCGCACGCCACCTCGGCGCCCGGGTCGCGACGCAGGCCCGGCGGTACCGGCAGCCGCTCGCCGCCTGACCCCGGGCGGTGCTCAGAACAGCCGGAACTCGTCCGAATCCGTGCCGCGCAACGCGTCGTAGTCCAAGACGACGCAGCGGATCCCGCGGTCCTCGGCGAGGACGCGCGCCTGCGGCTTGATCACCTGCGCCGCGAACACGCCCTGCACCGGGGCGAGCAGCGGGTCGCGGTTGAGGAGTTCGAGATACCGGGTCAGCTGCTCGACCCCGTCGATCTCGCCGCGGCGTTTGATTTCCACCGCGACCGAACCGCCGTTGGCGTCGCGGGCCATGATGTCGACCGGGCCGATCGCGGTCGGGTACTCGCGGCGGACCAGCGTGTAGCCGTCGCCGAGGGTTTTGATGTGCTCGGCGAGCAGTTCCTGCAAATGCGCTTCGACGCCGTCCTTCTGCAGGCCCGGGTCGACGCCGAGGTCGTGCTTCAGGTCGTGCATGACCTCGTCGATGGTGATGACGAGTTTCTCGCCCGCCTTGTTCTGGACCGTCCAGACGTCCGGGTCCTCGATCAGCCAGCACGGCGGCGACATCCAGTTCAGCGGCTTGTAGGAGCCGCCGTCGGAGTGCACGAGCACCGAGCCGTCGGCCTTCACCATCAGGACGCGGTTGGCCATCGGGAGATGCGCGGTCAGCCTGCCGACGTAGTCGACCTGGCACCGGGCGACGACGAGCCTCATCGGACCCGCCCCGCACGGAGCGGGCTGGCTTGCTGGGAGGGGAGCACGAGACGCACCCGCCGAGGGTAGGACAGGCTCGGCGATACTGGCGAGGTGGACCCCATTCAGCGTGTCGCGACCCGCGAGGTGTATCGGAACAACTGGATGACGGTGCGCGAGGACGCCATCCGCCGCGCCGACGGCAGCGACGGCATCTACGGCGTCGTCGACAAACCGACCTACGCGCTGGTCATCCCCCTCGACGGCGACCGGCTGCACCTGGTCGAGCAATTCCGGTACCCGCTCGGAATGCGGCGCTGGGAATTCCCGCAGGGCACCGCGCCGGACCTCGCCGAGACCCCGCCCGCCGAACTGGCGCAACGGGAACTGCGGGAGGAGACCGGATTGCGGGCGTCGGCGTTCACCGAACTGGGGATGCTGGACGTCGCGCCCGGGCTGACCAGCCAGCGCGGGCACGTGTACCTGGCGACCGGTCTCACCGAGGGCGAGCCGGAGCGGGAACTGGAAGAACAGGACATGCGGACGGCGTGGTTCAGCCGGGCCGAGGTGGAGAAGATGATCTCCACCGGGGAGATCTCGGACGCGCAGACGGTGGCGGCTTATACGTTGCTGCTGCTGCACGAACGTCGCTGACTGGGCTTTCGCCAGAAGTCCGTGAGGGCCACCCTATGGGAATCAGATTCCCTCAGGGTGGCCCTCACGTACGTCAGGATCAGTCCGTCCAGTCAGGTTTGCGCTTCTCCAGGAACGCCGCCATTCCCTCCCGAGCCCCCGGCAGCTGCGAAGCCGAAGCCATCACCTCGACGGCGATCGCGTAGGCGTCCGCTTCCGGGCGGTCCAGCTGCGCGTACAGGGTCTGCTTCCCCATCGCCTTGCTCGCCCGGCTGCCGCGGGTCGCGCGGCCGAGCAGGTCGGCGACCGCCTCGTCCAGGGAATCGTCCGGGACCACGCGGTTGACCAGGCCCCAGTCCAGCGCCGTCGCCGCATCGATCACGTCGCCGGTCAAGGCCAGTTCCATCAGGCGTTTCCGGCCGATCGCGCGCGCCACCGGCACCGCGGGCGTGTGGCAGAACCAGCCGCCCTTGCCGCCGGGCAGCGCGAATCCCGAGGACTCCGCCGCGACCGCCAGGTCGCACGACGCCACCAGCTGGCATCCGGCGGCCGTCGCCAGGCCGTGCACCCGGGCGATCACCACCTGCGGGACCGATTCCATCGTCCGCATCAACGTCGTGCACAGGGTGAGCAGTTCGCGCACCCCCATGAGGTCGCGGGCGGCGACGTCGCCGAAGTCGTGCCCGGCGGAGAACACCGGCCCCGCGCCGGCCAGCACGATGCCGGTCGCGTCGGACTCGCCCGCCTCGCGGAACGCGGCGAGCAATTCGCCGAGATGGTCGGCGGACAGCGAATTGCGCCGTGCCGCGCGGTTCATCGTGATGGTGACCGTGTCCCCGTCCCGCTTCACGAGGAGGTGCTCGTACTCGCCCATGCCCCGACCGTAACCCCGACCGGCGGGATGCGGAAAGTGCGCCGATACGAATCCGGCCCGACCCCGACCTCCGCCCGCAGCCGTCGGCGCAGGTTCGCGGCGCTGCCGAGCCCCGCCCGCTCGGCCACCCGGGCGACCGGCAGATCCGTGGTCTCCAGCAGCCGCTGCGCGTGCTGCACCCGCTGGACGAGCAGCCACCGGCCGGGCGTGCTCCCCGTCGCGGCGGCGAACTCGCGATGGAAGGTCCGCGGGCTCATCCCCGCGTGCTCGACCAGATCCGGTACGCCGATCTCGTCGGCGAGCCGGGTCAGCGCCCAGTCCATTGTGGACGCGATACCCGGCCGGGAAGCGTTGGCGGGCAACGGAGCTTCCGCGTACTGGCGCTGGCCGCCTTCCCGCACCGGCGGCATCACCAGCCGCCGGGCAAGCCGCGCAGCCACCTCAGCCCCATGGTCACGGCGTACCAGATGCAGGCAAAGATCAAGACCGCCGACGACGCCCGCCGAGGTAAGCACGCCGTCCTGTTCGGTGTAGAGCACGTCGCGGCGGAGTTCGGCAGCGGGCGCGGCCGTCGCGAGTGCGTCCAGGTCCCGCCAATGCGTGGTCGCGGGGCGGCCGTCGAGCAATCCGGCAGCAGCGAGGGTGAAAGCTCCGGAGCAAAGCCCAGCCACCGTCGAACCGGCGCGATGGGCCCGGCGAAGCGCGGCGCGAGCGGCGGCGGGTACTTCGGCCAGCGGATCGTCCCGTCCGGGGGCGAGAACCAGGTCGCAGTCGGCCAAGCCGGAAAGCCCGTGCGTCGCGACGACTTCGCCGAACGGCGACACCCGCGTCCTTCCTCGCCCCGGCGCGCAGACGCGCACCGCGAACGGGCCGATCCCGCTGTCGGTGCGGTCCTGCGCCCACACCTCCGCGATCACCGCGAGGTCGAACATCCGACTGCCCGGCAGGAGCAGCACCCCGATCGTGCGCATGGCAGAAAAGTATCGCATCGCGCGTCTTGTGCCACTCCCCGCCGCGTGCTCCCCCGGACAGAATCGAAGCCATGACCACCGCATTGCTGCTGATCGACGTCCAGCGAGGATTCGACGACGCCGAGTTCTGGGGACCGCGCAACAACCCCGGCGCGGAAGCGAACATGAAGGCACTGCTGCGAGCCTGGCAGGACCGGCGCGACCCGGTCGTGCTCGTGCACCACGATTCGACCACGCCCGGTTCGCCGCTGCGCCCGGGTCAGCCCGGCAACGATTTCAAACCCGAACTCGACGGCGCCCGCCCGGACCTGATCTTCGGCAAGAAGGTCAACTCGGCGTTCCTGGGCGACGTCGACCTGGACGCCTGGTTCAAGACCCGTGGCATCACGAGCTTCGTGCTGGCCGGGATCCAGACCAACTTCTGCTGCGAAACCACCGCGCGGATGGGCGGAAACCTGGGCTACGACATCACTTTCGCCCTGGACGCTACCTTCACCTTCGACTTGGAAGGCCCGGACGGCACCGTCCTCACCGCCGACGAGCTGTACCGCGCGACCGCGACGAACCTGCACGGCGACCGTTTCGCGACGGTCAAGTCCACCAAGGAAATTCTCACTCTCGATCAATGACGGCGCGCAGGAATTCCTTCGTGCGCTCGTGTTCCGGCGCGGTGAACAACCGATCCGGCGGCGCGTCCTCCAACACCTGACCGCGGTCGAACATCATCACCCGATCCGACACATCGCGAGCGAACTGCATCTCGTGCGTCACGCACAGGATCGTGATGTCCGTGGTCGAGGCGATTTCCCGGAGCACCCGCAGCACCTCCGCGACCAGTTCCGGGTCCAATGCCGACGTGACCTCGTCCAGCAGCAGCACTTCCGGCCGCATCGCCAACGCGCGAGCGATCGCGACGCGCTGCTGCTGGCCGCCGGAAAGCTGCGTCGGATGCGCGTCCGCCTTGTCCGCGAGGCCGACCAATTCGAGCAGTTCGGTCGCGCGCGCCGTCGCGTCCCGCGCGGACAGGCCGAGGGCGCGGATCGGGGCCTCGGTGATGTTCTGCAGGACCCGCATGTTCGGGAAGAGGTTGAACTGCTGGAAAACCATCCCGATCGACCGGCGCATCCCGCGGAGGTATTTCTCGTCCGCCGGAACGAGTTTTCCCCGCCGGGGCATGTGGCTCAGCGGCTTGCCGCCGACCTCGATCCGGCCGCCGTCGACCTTCTCCAGGGTCATCAGCAACCGCAGGATGGTCGTCTTGCCGGAACCGCTCGGCCCGATCAGCGAGACGAATTCCCCTGGCGCGACGGTGAAATCGAGGTCGCGCAGCACGGTGGTGCCGCCGAACTTCTTCACCACCTGGTCGAAGCGGATCATCGGTTCATCTGCTGAGTCCAAAACGACGCTCCAGGAATCGCACGAGCAGGGACGCCGGGTAGCTCAGCACGAGGAAGAGCACGCCCGCCAAGGTGAGAGGTTCGACGTAGCGGAAATTCAGCGAGCCGACCTCGAACGCGGCGCCGGCGAGGTCGAGCACGCCGATCGCCAGCAGCAGCGGGGTTTCCTTGAACATCGAGATCGTGTAGTTGCCGAGCGCGGGCAGCACCCGCGGGATCGCCTGCGGCAGGATCACCCGCAGCCAGGTGCGCGCTTTAGGCAGGCTGAGCGCGACCGCGGCCTCCCACTGTCCTTTCGGGACAGCGTCGATCCCGGCGCGGTACACCTCGGACGTGTAAGTCGCGTAATGCAGCCCGAGTCCGAGCACGCCCGCGGTCAGCGGCGAGAGCGTCACCCCGAACTGCGGCAGCACGAAGAACAGGAAGAACAACTGGACCAGCAACGGAGTGCTGCGCACGAACTCCACCACCAGCCAGGTCGCCCAGCTGACCGCGCGAATCCGCGACCGCCGGAGAATCGCGAAAACCAAACCCAGCACGTAGGCGAGCAGTGCGCCGAGAACGGTCGCCTCGAACGTCACCAGGAGCCCCTCCAGCACCGAAGGAAGCACCTTCCACAGATAAGCCCAGTCCCAGCTCATGTGCCCGCCCCGCTCAGCACTGCCCGCCGCCGGGCGGGTGCGCGGCCTACCCGCGCCGCTGTCCGCCGTTCCAGCAGTTTCATGCCGCTGCTGATCAGGATCGACAGGACCAGGTAGAACACCAGCACGATCGTCCAGATCAACGCGGCCTGCCCGGTGTAGCGCGTCACCAGGACCTGGCTCGCCTGATAGGTCATCTCGGGCACGGTGATGAAGGTGAGCAGCGCGGTGCCCTTGAGCAGTTGGATGAACAGGTTCGTGAACGGCGGCACCATGTCGACCAGCGCCTGCGGCAGGATCACCCGCCGCATCCGCTGCGCCGGCGTGAAGTTGAGCGCGACGCAGCCTTCCCGCTGCTCACGCGGGACCGCTTGCACAGCGCCGCGCACGATCTCCGCGCCGTACGCGCCGAAGTTCAGGCCGAGCACCGCGATGCCGGACCACAACGGCAGGATCTGGAAACCGGTGAGCACGGGCAGCGCGAAGTAGATCCAGAACAGCTGGACGACCTCCGAGGTCCCGCGCCACACCTCGACGTAGATCCGCGTGACAGCACGCAAAACGGCGAACCGCGACAGCATCGCCAGCCCGGCGAGGAACGACAGAACAGTGGCGACCAGGATGCCGCCGACCGTCGCCTCGACCGTCAGCAGCAGTCCGTTCGCGACGGCGGAGACGAACAGTCCGAAGTGGTCGAACATCAGCCGTCCACCGCCGTCAGGAACCCGAGCAGAGCTGCTCGGTCGTGACGTCGGCGGGCGGCAGGTTGTCCTTGGTGAAGCCGAACGGCTTGACGATCTCCAGCCATTGGCCGTTCTGGTGCAGCTTCGCCAGTTCGGCGTTGAACGCGTTCACCAGATCGCTGTCGGTCTTGCGGAACACGAAACCGCCTGCCTGGATCTGTTTCTTGCCCTGCACCTGCGGCACGAATCCGCTCGTGACCTCCAGCGCGGCACCCGGATTCTGCTTGAGCAGCGCCTTCAGCGAGATGTCGGTGAGCGCGCCCGCGTACGCGCGATTCGCCTGCAATGCCTGCAGCATTTGCGGTTGGCCGTCGTAGGTCTGCAGCTGGCTGTCCGGGATCCCGGTCGCCTTCGCCACCTGCTGCTCGACCGTGCCGGACAGCACCGCGAGGTTCACGCCCTTCGCCTTGATGTCCTCAAAATTCAGGACTTGCTTCGGATTCCCTTTCGGCACCAGGAAAGCCGTGGGGGTCACGTAGTCGACCGCGGAGAACGCCGCCTGTTTGCACCGGTCCGGCAGGATCGCCATGCCCGCGGCGACCATGTCGTACTGGCCCGCGGCGAGCGCCGGGATGAGCTGTTTGAATTCGACCTGCGTCGCTTCGACCTTCGCGATGCCGATGTTCTTGAAGACCGCCTTGGCGACCTCAGGCGATTCGCCGGTCACGTTGCCGCCGTCGGTGTAACCGTAGGGGATCTCGCCCGCGATGCCGACCTTGATGGAGCCCGCCTTCTTCGCCCGGTCGAGCGCTCCGCCGCCTTGCCCGCCCGCCTGCGGGGCTTGGGTGCACGCGGCGGCGAACGCGGTTCCGCCCAGCACCACCGCTCCGGACGCCGCCAGCCGGAAGAAGTCCCGTCGCTTCCATTCGTCGTGAACCATGTCGCGGCCCCTTCGCCCTGATCGGGTCACGAACCCGTGACCTGCGATTTCCGGTCACGGCCGGCCAGGGACCCCACCCCGCGAAGCTGGCGGCAGTGACGCCGACAAGGATCGAACGTAGGCACCCGCCGGGGCGCGGTCAAAGATTCTTTTGCGCCCGGTCGGTTCTGTTACCGATTAGAAACGCGCTTCCCGGCGCGATTTTCCGTACTGACGAAAATTGATCATCGACAATTAGGCCCGGACGCAGCGACTTCCCAGGAACTCGATCATCCACAGTGGACTAAACCCGGCCATTGGCCAAGATTGCGCCACTGTAACGGTAATCGATCACCGCGGGGTTTCACGCTGGAGAACCGAACGGCTACGCACCGCTCAATCCGTGCCGTTCGCGAATCAATTCCACGATACCGGCCATGATGTCGGTCAATTCGTAGTCCTTGGGCGTGAACACCCGCGCGATCCCGCGTTCGGTCAGCAGCGCGGCGTCGTCCGGCGGGATGATGCCCCCGACGATCACCGGGATGTCCCCGGCCCCGGCCGCGCGCAGGCCGTCGACCACCAGCGGCACGACCTCCAGATGCGACCCGGACAGCACCGACAGCCCGACGACGTGCACGCCCTCCTGCACCGCGGCCGCGACGATCTGGTCCGGAGTCAGCCGGATGCCCTGGTAGATCACCTCGAACCCGACGTCGCGAGCCCGCACCGCGACCTGCTCGGCACCGTTGGAGTGTCCGTCCAGCCCGGGTTTCCCGACGAGAATCCGCAGCCGCTCGCCGAGTTCGGTTTCGGTGCGGCGCACCAGTTCCCGGACGCGCTCCAGTTCCGGATTGCCCTGCCCGGCCGCCGAAGCCGCGGAAACGCCCGTCGGCGCCCGGTATTCCCCGAACACCTCGCGCAGCGCGCCCGACCATTCCCCGGTCGTCACGCCAGCCCGGGCACAGTCCACAGTGGCCTCGAACAGATTGTCCGAAGTGGACGCTTTCGCCTTCAGCGCGGCGAGTGCCTTCGCCACCGCGGCGTTGTCCCGTTCCTCGCGCCACTTTTCCACCGCGGCGACCGCGGCCTTCTCCACCGCCGGGTCGATCGTCTCGATCGCTTTGGCCCCCTCCGCCTGCAACGGCGACGGCTCAGTGGTCTCGAACTTGTTGACCCCCACCAGAATGCGCTCGCCGTTCTCCATCCCCCGCCGGTACTCCGCGAGCGACGAAACCAGCTGCGACTTCATGTAACCGCTCTCGACGGCGGCCACCGCCCCGCCAAGGTCCTGCACCCGCGCGATCTCCTCGCGCGCGCCGGAAACGATCTCGTCGACCTTCGCCTGCACTACGTGCGAACCGTCGAAAATGTCCTCGTACTCCAGCAGATCCGTCTCGAACGCGAGCACCTGCTGCATCCGCAGCGCCCACTGCTGATCCCACGGCCGAGGCAGCCCCAGCGCCTCATTCCACGCCGGCAGCTGAATCGCCCGCGCCCGCGAACCCCGCGACAGCGACACGGCGAGCATCTCCAGCACGATCCGCTGGACGTTGTTCTCCGGCTGCGCCTCGGTGAGCCCGAGCGAGTTCACCTGCACGCCGTACCGCAGCCGCCGCGCCTTCGGGTTCTCGACGCCGTAGCGCTCGCGCGTCAGCTCGTCCCACAGCTGCGTGAACGCGCGCATCTTGCACATCTCTTCGACAAACCGGACGCCCGCGTTGACGAAGAACGAGATCCGCGCGACGACCTTCTCCATGTCGGCCTGGTCGACCTGACCGGAGTCGCGCACCGCGTCCAGCACGGCGATCGCGGTGCACAGCGCGTACGCGACCTCCTGCGTCGGCGTCGCGCCCGCTTCCTGCAGGTGGTAGCTGCAGATGTTGATCGGGTTCCACTTCGGCACGTGGTGCACGGTCCACGCGATCATGTCGGTGATCAGCCGGAGGCTCGGCCCGGGCGGGAAAATGTAGGTGCCGCGGGAGAGGTACTCCTTGATGATGTCGTTCTGCGTGGTGCCGGTGAGCTTGGCGAGCACCTCGTCGACGTCGCGGCCCTCGGCCTCGGCCTGCTCGCGCGCCACCGAGACGTACAGCGCGAGCAGCCACATCGCGGGCGCGTTGATGGTCATCGAGGTGTTCGCCTCGGCGAGCGGGATGCCGTCGAACAGCTGCCGCATGTCGCCGATGTGCGAAACCGGCACGCCGACCTTGCCGACCTCGCCGCGCGCGAGCACGTGGTCCGGGTCGTAGCCGGTCTGCGTCGGCAGGTCGAAGGCGACCGACAGCCCGGTCTGCCCCTTGGCGAGGTTCCGGCGGTACAGCTCGTTGGACGCGGCGGCGGACGAATGACCCGCGTAGGTGCGCATCACCCAGGGCCGGTCGCGCTCGTGGTCGGTGGGGTACGGCACGGTGCACCTCTCTTCGCCGAGACGACCGCCCGAGTGTACCCGCCGGTAACTTAATCGGCGGAGTGGATTCGGCCACTCCCGGGTGAAGCACCGGGCCGGACGACCACTACCCCGCGGTCGAGGTCGACGGTACCCAGCGGAGGCGCTCCCTGCGCGTCCTCCTCGAGGGTCATCTCCACCGAATCCCGGTGCTCGAGCTCATTGCGCTTGGTGCCGTAGAGGAACGCGGTGACCTCGTCGAGGTACGTCGAGGACAATCGCGCCTTGAGCCGGGACGGTTTCTTCTTCCGCCGCAGTTCCCATCCGCCGACGATCAGCAGCACGATGGTGGCGACCGGCAGCGCGAGACCCAGCAAGGTCAGCAGCATGTTTCACCCAACGACCGGGGCGCGCGAAGCGTTCCGGGCGATCAGAGCGGCGACGTGCTCCGCTTCCTCGAAGTGAGCAGTTCGGGCAGCATCATTGATGCGCGACGACTGCACCCGGTACTGCTGATCGCGCAGAGCGGGCCGGAAGTTGACGGTGCCGGTGCCGTGGTCGAGCACTCGCAGTTCGCGCAGCTCCGGATGCCAGATCCAGTGGAACTCGTCGCCGCCCGGACGGTCGGCGACGAAAATGAGCCTGCGATCGGTCACCAGGTAAGTCAGCACCCCGAGCAGCAGTTTCCGCTGCCGGTTCCGCTCGGCGGACAGTCCGATCAGCATGCCGAAGAAGCCCCGGCACCAGTGCGAGCCACCACCGAAACGACGTAGCCGTGATAATCGCGGTAACGCCGCACGAACCGCTGCGGTCGCCCGGACCAGAGCAGCTGTTCGCCTTCGGCCAGTGGGTACATGACGCCCTCCTCGCTCCCGAGGAGAGCACGCCGCCTGGTTCGACTGGGTTGCCCGGCCGGCCGGAGTCAGCTGGATGTTCCGCCCGACGGCTGGAGAGCGCGGAGTGTTCGAGCGATCAGTTCGGCGACGTGCTCCGGCTCCTCGATCGCGATCAGTTCGGGCGTCATTGTCGTCAGCGACGACTGCGCCTGGAACTTCTGGTCGCGCAGCCGGACACGCGATGGCCCCTTGAAGCTGACGGTGCCGGTCCCGTCGCCGTGGTCGCGCAGCCGCGGCTCGTCCAGGTCAGGAAGCCACACCCAGCGGAACTCGATGCCGCCCGGACGGTCGGCGACGAAGACGAGCCTGCGATCGGTCACCAGGTAAGTCAGCACGCCGAGCAGCAGCTTTCGCTGCCGGTTCCGTTCGGCGGTCTGCGCGACCGCCGCGCCGAAGAAGCCCGGCAACAGCGCAAGGACGGCGAGCTCCATGCCGAGCTTCACGCTGGCGAAAACGCCTAGCGCGCCAAGCGCGGCGAAGCCCACCGTCGCTGCGACGTACCCGTGAAAGTCCGCGTACCGACGCGGGTACCGCTGCGGCCGCCCGGACCAGAGCAGGTGCTCGCCTTCTGCCAGTGGAAACATGTCGCCCTCCTCGCTCCCGAAGAGAGCACGCCGTCCGGTTCGCCCAGGTTGCCGAACCGGTGTGACGGAAATCCGCGAGACGTCGGCCGGTCCGGGATCTACCGTGGTCAGACGTGACGTGGAGCGGGTACGGCAGTTATCTGGTGATCGTGGTTCTCATCGTGCTCGCGCCGGGGCCGGACACGATGGTGATGCTGAAGAACGCCCTGTCCGGCGGCGCGCGCGGCGGCTTGCTGGCCACGGCGGGCATCCTCGCCGGCAACGCGGTGCAGGGCACGGCCGCGGCGCTCGGGCTCGGCGTCGTGATCGCCCGTTCGCAGCCGGTGTTCCTCACGCTCAAGTGGCTCGGTGCCGCATACCTCCTGTTCCTCGGCTTCCAAGCGCTGCGCGGCGCCTGGCGCGGCAACTACGACGCGGTCGCCGACACCCAGCGCAAGCGCACCAGCGGCTTCCGGCGGTGGCGCGAAGGGTTCCTGTCCAACATCACGAACCCCAAGGTGCTGGTGCTGTACCTGTCGGTGCTGCCGCAGTTCCTCGACCCGGTGCGCACGACGACCTGGGACGCACTGGTGCTCGCGTACACGGTCGCCGTGCTGGGCACGATCTGGCTGCTGGTGCTGCTGTTCTTCGTGCACCGCGTCCGCGCGTGGCTCAGCCGCCGCAAGGTCCGCCGCGCGCTGGACGGGGTGACCGGCACCGCGCTGGTCGGGTTCGGCGCGGCGCTGGCCCTCGAATCCTCGTGAGCGTTGGCGGACGACGGAGTGTCCGCGATGTCCTGAGACATCAACTGTCGGCGATGTCCTGAGACTCAGCAGCCGGTGAGAACCGGCTTCAACACTCACGAGAACTCACAGCACGTCGTCCAGCCAGTCGTAGATCCGGCCGCTCGCGAGCCGCATCGCGCCGACGTGGCAGTGTGCGTCCGCGCCCTCCTCCGCGGTGAAGTTCAGCAGCTTCTTCGGGCCGCTGATCCGGTCGTACAGCTGCTGCGGCTGTCCGGTGAAGAACAGGTCCTCCAGGGCGTCGCAGATCAGCGCCGGGCATGTGATGCGCTCGGCCACGCCGTCGTAGAGGTTGTACTCGAGGTACTTCGCCAGGAACTCGCGATCGGTCGCGCCGCCCATCACGTAGCGGCCGTGGCCCAGTGCCCAGCGGACGGTCGGGCTCTGCTCCTTCGCGCCGGCTAGAAAGGCGTCCAGTTCAGGGTCCTCCGGTGCGTTCGCGCGGCGGACGATCTCGTCGCGGTCCCACGGCAGTTGCTGCACGAAAGCCGCACCGGCGTCGAAGAGCCCGTCCACGGCGACGACGGCCGACAGCCGCGGTTCGAACGCGGCGGCGCGCGGCGCGAGCATCCCGCCGAGGCTCCAGCCGATCAGGGCGACCTTCTCCGGGATCACGCCGGGCAGAGCGAGTGCGTAGTCGAGAACCTGGCCGACGACGTGCTCCCAGTCCGGGCGGAACAACATCCCGTCGCGGTGGACGGCGCTGGGCTGGCCGGGACCGTCGAAGGTCAGCACGTGATAGCCGCGTTCCTGGCCCGCGGTCGCGCCCATGAAGTGCAGATCCTCGGCGCTGCCGTCGAAACCGTTGTGCGCCACCAGAAGCGGCTTCGGGCCGTCGCCGGGAGCGCGGTAGAAGTAGCCGCGCAAGACGTGGCCGTCGTAGGGGATTTCGATCCGTTCGACGTGATCGAGCGTTGCTATCGCGTTCTGGAAGCACTCGACGTTGCGCTCGTAGGCGTAGTTGATCCGCGGGTCTTCCGGGTTGCTGTGCAAGAAAAACTCGGCACGGCGGTAGTACGTCGAGGCCCGCAGGTACGCGTCGCGTGCGCTGACCGGGTGCATGGTCGCGGCCTCGGCGTAAAGCCGCTCAGCGGTGGCGAGCCACGCGTCGTGCCAGCTGTCGTAGTCACCGGATTTGATGTTCGACGCGATCGCGACGATCTCGCCGAAATCCGCGCCCCCGTATGCGATCTCGCCGAACGCGAGCAAGGTCTCGAACCAGAATTGCGGGTCGTCTTCGAACAGCAGCGGCTTCATCGGATCTCTTCCTTCGCGAAAGTGCGGAAATCACGGGCGGGTCGTCCGGCGACCCGCTCGACGGTGTCGGTGACGCGGTCCTCGGCGCCGCCGCGAATCGCCTCGTCCAGCAAGGCGAGCATTTCGGCGTACGACTCGGGGAGCCCGTCGCGGACCAGGAATTGCTGGTACTGCGAGGTGGAAACCGGCTCGTGTACGACCGGATGGCCGAGCCGTTTCCCGACGATCTCGGCGGCCTCGGCGTAGCTGAGCGCGCGCGGACCGGTGATGAGGTGATCGGTGTTGTGCGGTTCCGGGTCGAGCAGCGCGCGGACGGCGACCGCGGCGATGTCGACGGCGTCGACGAACGCCACCCGGGCGTCCCCGGTCGCGGTGACGATCCGGCCCGCGCGGGCGCTGTCGCCGACCAGATGCCCGGCGGTGAAGTTCTGCATGAACCACGACGGCCGCAGCACCGCCCAGCCCGGCTGACGGCGGACGAGGCCGGGCAGCCCGCCCACTACCGGGGTGTGCTCGTCCACCGCGGACGAACTGAGCAACACCACCCGCGCGTCCGGCGCGTGCTTGAGGAACTCTTCGACGAGCGACTGCGGATCGGCTCCGACGGGGGCGATCAGGTAGACCGCCGAGACCCCGTCCAGCGCCGGACCGTACGTCGCGGGCTCGTCCCAATCGAACCGGATCTGGCCGGGTTCGACGGGATTCCGGGTCGCCGCGCGCGGCCGCACCCCGGCGGCTTCGAGCCCGCGCACGACGCGGCTGCCGGTGGTGCCGGTGGAGCCGAGCACGAGAACGTCAGACACCCGGCACCCCGAGAACGTCGATCACCGCGAGCGGGCTGAAGTAGTCGCGATACCGGTGGATCTGGCCGTCCCGGACGGTCAGCACCACGACGTAGCCGAGGCGGTACGGCTTCTGCGTGGCGACCGCGATGCCGGCCAGTTCGAACTCCGCGATCGAGACCTCCGGATCGGTCGTCTGGTGCACGGTCTTGGCGGCGACCTCGCGGATGTCGAACAGGTTCGGGTAGTTGCGCAGGTACTCGGCCAGTGCGGCGCGGCCTTCGACCCGCCCGGGCTCGCCGGGCGCGGCGAACGGGAACTCGAGCACGGCGTCCTCGGCGAACAACTGCACGAATCCGGCCATGTCGTGCTGGACCAGCAGGTCGAGCGCGTGATCGATGAGCTGCATCGAACCCCCTCCTCAGGAATGGACGAGACGGTACCGTCTCATCCACAACGTACACGGGACGGTACCGTCCCGTCCACACGCTATGCTGATCGCCATGACGACCCGCCGGACACCGACCGGAGCTGCCGTTCTGCAGCCCGACGTCACTTACGCCATCACCGAAGCCGTGATCGACGAACTGGCCGACCACGGTTTCGGCAGGCTGTCGATGGAAGCGGTCGCGAAACGCGCGGGCGTCGGGAAGAGCGCGCTTTACCGGCGCTGGCCGTCGAAAGACGAAATGATCGGCGCGGTCATCGCGGAATTCAGCGTGGCGCGCGCGGTGGACCCGGACACCGGCAGCCTGCGCGGCGATATCCGGGCCTCGCTGGAAGCACTCTGCGAATGGATCACGCATCCGCGGTTTTCACGGATCTTCCCCGGGCTGATCGCGGAAGCCCGCCGGAACCCGGCCATGGCCGAATTCGCCCGCCTGACGATCGGCGGCCCCCGGCGGGCGGTCAACCGGGCGGTGTTCACGAGAGCGATCGAGCGCGGGGAGATCCCGGCGGACACGGATATCGAACTGGCGCTGGATATGGGCGCGGGAATCGTTTACTGGCGGCTGATCGTGCGCGGGGTTCCGGCGGAGGAGGGGTATTTGGATCAGGTGACGGATTTGGTGGTGCGGGCGTTGAGCGCGTAACCGGCTTTACAGCAGGGTTTTCAGTTCCAGCGACACTTCGACCGGAGTGACGACCTGGAAAGTGCCCTGGTGCGCGCCGGTCGGGACGTACGAGCGGGTGGTCGCGTCGAGTCGGTAGCAGAAGACGGTAAGCCCGCCGACCTCGTCGGTGGTGTTCTCGACCCGCCAGAACTGCGGAATCCCGGCGGCCGCGTACTCAGCGGGTTTGTCGATCTGATCGACAGTGATCGATCCTGGCGACATCACCTCGACAACGAGGCGGCAGTGCTCCGGGCGCAGCACTGCGTCGGTGGGCAGATCTGCGTCGTAGACGACCAAGTCCGGACGCCGGTTCAGCAACGGGACATCGCGCAGCCGGAGGTCGACGTCGAACTCGACGGCGAGATCGCTGCCGCAGGCCGATTCGAGTTCGTAAGACAGCCTCCGAGTGATTCTCTGATGCCTTCGCGACCGCATCGGCCGAGCACGGATTACCCCGTCGACGACCTCGACGTCGCGGCAGCTTTCTTCGTCCCGCTCCGCGTAGTCGCCTGCGGAGCACCCGTCGCTCAAGCCCGCTCCGGCTCCCCCGTCACCCGCTCGATCCGGGCGCCCAGCCGGTTCAGGTTTTCCACGAAATGCGGGTACCCGCGGTCGATGTGGAACACGTCCCACACCTCGGTCACGCCGTCCGCACACAGTCCGGCCAGCACCAGCCCGGCCCCGGCGCGGATGTCCGACGCCCACACCGGCGCGCTCGACAGCTTCTCCACTCCTCGGACCACCGCGTGGTGGCCGTCCGTGCGGGCGTCGCCGGACAGCCGGATCATCTCTTCGATGAACCGGAACCGGGCCTCGTACACGTTCTCGGTGATCATCGACGTGCCCTCGGACACCGCCGACAGCGCGACCGCGAACGGCTGCAGGTCGGTGGCGAAACCGGGGTACGGCAGCGTCACCCAGTCGACCGCCTTCGGGCGTTCCGGCTGGACGACGCGGAAGCCCTTGTCGTCGTAGGTGGTCACCTCCGCGCCGGCCAGGCGCAGTTTGTCCAGGACCAGGTCGAGGTGGTGCGGGTTCACGCCGCGCACGGTCAGGTCGCCGCGGGTCATCGCGGCGGCGAACGCCCAGGTCGCGCCGACGATGCGGTCGCCGATCACGCGGTGTTCGGTCGGGTGCAGCGTCTCGACGCCGTGGACGGTGAGCGTCGAGGTGCCCGCGCCCTCGATCTTCGCGCCCATCTCGGTCAGCATCGTGCAGATGTCGGCGATTTCCGGCTCGCGGGCGGCGTTGTCGATCACCGTCGTGCCCTCGGCCAACACGGCCGCCATCAGGATGTTCTCGGTCGCGCCGACGCTCGGGAAGTCCAGCCAGATCTGGGTGCCCACCAGCGTCTCGGCCTTCGCGACGACACAGCCGTGCTCGATGGTGCTCGTCGCGCCGAGCTTGCGGAGGCCGTTCTGGTGCATGTCGAGGGGACGCTGGCCGATCGCGTCGCCGCCGGGCAGCGCGACGACCGCCTGCTTCAGCCTGCCGACCAGCGGGCCCAGCACGCACACCGAGGCGCGCAGCTTGCCCATCGCCGCCGAATCGGCGCGGTGCGACAGCTCCGCGGGCGTCGTGATGCGCGCCGTGTCGCCCTCGATCTCCACCTCGCAGCCGACGCTGCGCAGGACGTCGCCCATCAGCGGGACGTCCAGGATCTGCGGGCAGTTCGTGATGGTCGTGGTGCCTTCGGCCAGCAGTGCCGCGGCCATCAGTTTCAGCACGCTGTTCTTCGCGCCGACCACGTCGACCTCGCCGACCAGCCGGGCTCCGCCATGCACGTCGAAGTGCTCGCTCATGGCCGCCAATCATGCCCTCTCGCCCAGTTTTGCCCGAACCCGGGCCGGTAGAGTCGAACGTATGGTGGTTCGTATCAACCGGGTCTACACGAAGGTCGGCGACAGCGGCACGACCGCGCTCGGCGACGGTTCCCGGGTGCCCAAGACTTCGGCCCGGCTGTCCGCCTACGCCGACACCGACGAGGCCAATTCCGTGCTCGGCCTGGCGATCGCGCTCGGCGGGCTCACCGACGAGATCGCCGCCGTGCTGCGCCGGATCCAGAACGACCTCTTCGACGTCGGCGCGGACCTGTGCCTGCCGATCCAGGAAGACCCGCCGTACGAGCCGCTGCGCATCACCGAGGCGTACCTGGAGCGGCTCGAAGGCTGGTGCGACGAGTTCAACGAGCGGCTGCCGAAGCTCACGTCGTTCATCCTCCCGGGCGGCACCCCGGGCGCGGCGTTCCTGCACCAGGCGCGCACGGTCTCCCGCCGCGCGGAACGGTCCGCGTGGGCGCTGATGGAGACCGAGCCGGACACGTCCAACCCGATCGCGGCCAAGTACCTGAACCGGCTCTCGGACCTGCTGTTCATCCTCGCCCGGCTGGCCAACCCCGAAGGCGACGTGCTGTGGCAGCCGGGCGGCTGATCGCGGCAGGCGCCTCCGTCCTGGCGACGGCAGGCCTCGCCGCGGGCGGCTGGGCCGTACGCAACCGCAAGACGTACGACTGGGCGCTGGCCCGCACCCGGCGAGCCGGATTCACCGAGCACGACGTGGTGGTCAACGGCTCGAAACTGCACTACGCCCAAGGCCCGGCGGGCGACAAGCCGCCGCTGCTGCTGATCCACGGCCAGGCCGTCGACTGGCAGAGCTACGCGCGCGTGCTGCCGGACCTGGTGCGGGACTTCACGGTCTACGCGGTCGACGTCCACGGGCACGGCCAGTCCGCGCGGACGCCGGAGAAGTACACGGCGACCGCGGTCGGCACCGATCTGGCGCGGTTCGTCGAGGAGGTCATCGGCACGCGGGTCGTCGTGTCCGGGCATTCGTCGGGCGGCCAGCTGGCGGCCTGGCTCGCCGGGAACCGGCCGGACCTGGTGAGGGCGGTCGTGCTGGAGGACCCGCCGCTGTTCACCACCCTGCTGCCGCGGGCGGAGAAGACCTGGAACTGGGTCGACCTCGCCACGGCCTGCCACACGTACCTGCAGTCCGGCGGATCCGACTGGGGCGCCCACCTCTTCGCGCACCAGAAACTGTGGGACTTCTTCGGCGACGGCGCGGAACGCATCATCCGCTCCGGGCTCAAGCGGCGGGAAAAGCATCCGGACCGGCCGATCACGGTGTTCTTCATGCCGCCGAGCTGGAACGACATGCAGCGCGCGGTCGAGCACTACGACCCGCGGTTCGGGGACGCGTTCTATACCGGCGTCTGGGACGAGGGCTTCGACCACGAGGCGACGCTGCGCAAGATCGAAGCGCCGACGATCCTGATCCACGCGAACTGGAAGTACGGCGAGGACGGCGTCCTTCAGGGGGCGATCGACGCGGAGGACGCGCAGCGGATCGCCTCGCTGATCAGCGACGTCGAGGTCGTGCGGGTGGACAGCGGACACAACGTGCACGGCGAGAAACCGGCACGGTTCGCGGGAATCGTCCGCTCCGTGCTCTGACTACCGGGCCTGCGGCTGTCTCACTGATCAACAATGCCGCAGTCGTCCGGATGAACAGAACGACAAACCTGCGCAGGCCCAGCTGGCCTCGGACGCGGCCCAAGACACGATCGACCCGAAAACCGCGCAGCGGATCGCCTCGTTGATCAGCGACGTCGAGGTCGTGCGGGTGGACAGCGGACACAACGTGCACGGCGAGAAGCCAGCACAGTTCGCGGGAATCGTCCGCTCCGTGCTCTGACCTACCGGGACCAGTTAGCTTCCTGAGCAGCCCAGTAGCGCTCGTAATCGACGTCCCACGTCGAATCGCGGCCTGGCTCGACAGCCTGGGCCACCGTCAGCTCCTCGAGCCGCACCGGCTTAGGCAAGGTCTGCCACCGGCGCGCGCGGTCTTCCCGTTCTCGGGCGTCCATGTTCCCAGCGTAGCGCCGGTCAACCCGCTGCACGAGAAGCAAACGGCCCGCCATCGTGGAGACACGATGGCGGGCCGGAAAAATCACGAAGCCCGCGGCAGCCTTCGACCAGGCGGGGCCGATTCGAGCCACGACAGGAACCCGGTCAGCGCGCCCGGTCCCATCGCGATTTCGATCGCTTCCTGGTCCGAGGATTCGCACCGCAGCACCGTCGAGCCCTCAGGCACCGCGTACGCCTCCGAACCCGACGGGTCCCGCCGGTCGGCGATCTGCATGCTTTCCCGCTGGAACACGCGGTCCGGACCGGTGCGCAGGCTCCACACGCGGTACCAGACGAACTTCTCGCCCTCGTACCGGCCGAGGCCGAGATGCCAGCTCGACCGCGGGCTGTCCGGACGCCACCGCAGCGCCACGCTGACGCCGCCGCCGCGGCGCATCCGGATCCACCGCTGGCCGTACCAGCCGACCACGACGACGAGCACGATCAGGAGCACTAGCACCACCACAGCGATCTGCACGGCCCGGCTCCTGCCCGTCTAGTCCGCTCAGACCGATTGTCCAGCCGCGCGGAGCTGGGCCGAAGCCCTCGTCCGCTCGGCCTCGTCGCCGGTGCTGAGGGCTGCCTTCGCGGCGGCCACGTCGATTTCGTCGGACAGTTCCGCGCTCTCCGCGAGCACGCTCACCCCGGTCGCGGTCACGGACAGGAACCCGCCGTGCACCGCCGCGGTCAGCACGTCGCCGTCCGTCGTGGTCACCTTCACCACGCCACCCTCGACGAGCTGGCCCAGCACCGGCTCGTGTCCGGGCATGATGCCGATCTCGCCCTCGGTGGTCTGCGCCACCACGAAGGCGGCGGTACCCGACCAGAGCCGGCGCTCGACGGCAACCAGCTCCACGGACATCTCAGCCACGTAGCACTCCTTCGCTCGGGGTGTCACCACCGAGTGTAATAGGTCTTGCTTCGGTTACGAGAACGGCGGGGGCCGATGTCCACAATGGACAGTGCCCCCGCCGGTCTCACGCACTCACTTGCCGGTGATCTCGTGGTACTTCTTCTCGAGGTCCTCGAGCCCGCCGATGCCCAGGAACGCCTGCTCCGGGTAGTGGTCGAAGTCGCCCTTGGTGATGCGGTCGAACGACTCGATCGTCTCGGCCAGCGGCACGGTGGAGCCCGGGATCTGCGTGAAGGCCTCGGCCACCAGCATGTTCTGGGACAGGAACCGCTCGATCCGGCGCGCCCGCTGCACGGTCAGCTTGTCCTCTTCGGAAAGCTCGTCCATGCCGAGGATCGCGATGATGTCCTGCAGCTCCTTGTACTTCTGCAGGATCCGGATGACCTCGGACGCGACGCGGTAGTGGTCCTCGCCGACGATCGCCGGGTCGAGGATCGTCGACGTCGACGCCAGCGGGTCCACCGCCGGGAAGATGCCCTTCTGGAACACCGACCGGGAAAGCTCGGTGGTGGCGTCCAGGTGGGCGAACGTCGTCGCCGGGGCCGGGTCGGTGTAGTCGTCCGCGGGCACGTAGATCGCCTGCATCGAGGTGATCGAACGGCCTCGGGTCGAGGTGATCCGCTCCTGCAGCTGGCCCATCTCGTCCGCCAGCGTCGGCTGGTAGCCCACGGCCGAAGGCATGCGGCCCAGCAGGGTCGACACCTCGGAACCGGCCTGGGTGAACCGGAAGATGTTGTCGATGAACAGCAGCACGTCCTGGTTCTGGACGTCGCGGAAGTACTCCGCCATGGTCAGCGCGGACAGCGCGACGCGCATACGCGTGCCCGGCGGCTCGTCCATCTGGCCGAACACGAGGGCGGTGTCGTTGATGACGCCGTCCTCGGACATCTCCAGGAAGAGGTCGTTGCCCTCACGGGTGCGCTCGCCGACGCCGGCGAACACCGACGTACCGCCGAAGTTCCGGGCGACACGGGTGATCATTTCCTTGATCAGCACCGTCTTGCCCACGCCCGCGCCGCCGAACAGGCCGATCTTGCCGCCCTGCACGTACGGGGTCAGCAGGTCGACGACCTTCAGGCCGGTCTCCAGCATCTCCGTCTTGCCCTCGAGCTGGTCGAAGGGCGGCGGGTTGCGGTGGATGCCCCAGCGCTCGAGGTCCTCGCCGTAGCCGGGCTCGTCGAGGCACTCGCCGAGCGCGTTGTAGACGTGGCCCTTGACCTTGTCGCCCACCGGGACGGTGATCGGGCCGCCGGTGTCGGTGACCTCCGCACCGCGGACGAGGCCGTCCTGCGGCTGCAGCGAAATCGTGCGCACCAGGTTGTCGCCGAGGTGCGCGGCGACCTCGAGGGTCACCGTCTTGCGCAGCTGCTCGAACTCGATGTCGACCTTGAGCGCGTTGAACTGGTCGGGAACGGAACCGCGCGGGAACTCGACGTCGACGACCGGCCCGGTCACCGAGACGATGCGCCCCTTGGCGCGCGGGGCTTCAGTACTGGTCATCAGTCATCACTTCCTGCTGCGGTGAGCGCGTTCGCGCCACCGACGATTTCGGAGATCTCCTGGGTGATCTGCGCCTGCCGGGCCTGGTTCGCCTCCCGCGTCAGCGTGTTCACCAGTTCGTTCGCGTTGTCCGACGCGGCCTTCATCGCCGTGCGGCGGGCGGCCAGTTCGGACGCCGCGGACTCGAGCAGCGCGGAGTACAGCCGGGTGTTGATGTACTTCGGCAGCAGCGCGGAGAGCAGCTTGTCGGCGCTGGGCTCGAACTCGTAGCTCGGCAGCAGGCCGGCAGGCTTCTCGTCCTCGCCGTCGGAGTACTCGACTTCCAGCGGCGCGACGCGCTTGGCGACCGGGCGCTGCGTCAGCATCGAGACGAACTCGGTGTAGACGACGTGGATCTCGTCCACGCCCGTGATGCCGTCCGCGTTGCCCGAGGCGTCGTCGACCCCGGCGTTGAAGGACTGCACCAGCGTCTCGGCCGCGGTGACCGCGTCCGGGTAGGCAGGCTGGTCGGAGAAGCCCGTCCAGCTGCCCGCCACCGCGCGGTTGCGGAACCGGTAGTAGTTCAGGCCCTTGCTGCCGGTGGTGTAGACGTCGACCTCCTTGCCTTCCTTCTTCAGGAGGGCAAGCAGCTCTTCGGTCGCCTTCAGCACGTTCGAGTTGTAACCGCCGCACTGGCCCTTGTCACTGGTGACGACCAGGACGGCGGCGCGCTTCGGGTTCGGGCGCTCGACCAGGAGCGGGTGGTCGAGGTTGGCCGCCGCGCCGGCCAGCGCCGAGAGCACCTTGGTGATCTCGTCCGCGTACGGCCGGGAAGCGGCGACCTTCGCGCGCGCCTTGGTGATGCGCGCGGTGGCGATGAGTTCCATCGCCTTGGTGATCTTGCCGATCGACTTCGTCGCCTTGATGCGCGAGCGAAGCTCCCGGAGTTGTGCGGCCATGGGCTACCAGCTCACTTCTTCGGGGCGGGCTTGTTGACCTTGACGGTCTCCTGCCCGACCTTCTCGGCGGCCATCGCGTCGGCGTTCGACTCGAGCGGCTTGCCCTCGGAGGTGGTGAACTCCTTCTTGAACTCGTTCACCGCCGCGATCAGCGCGTCGCGGGTGTCGTCCTCGAACTTGCCGGTGTCGCGGATCGCGCCCAGCACCTCGGCGTGCTTGCGCTTCGCCGAGTCGAGGAACTCGAGGTTGAAGCGGCGCACGTCCTCGGTCGGGACCGAGTCGAAGTAGCCGTTCGTGCCCAGGTACACCGTGGCGACCTGCTCCTCGACCGGGACCGGCGAGTACTGCGGCTGCTTCAGCACCTCGTACAGCCGGGCACCGCGCTCCAGCTGCGCCTTCGACGCGTCGTCCAGGTCCGAGGCGAAGGCGGCGAACGCCTCCAGCTCGCGGTACTGGGACAGGTCGATGCGCAGCGAGCCCGCGACGTTCTTCATCGCCTTGACCTGCGCGGCGCCACCCACGCGGGACACCGAGATGCCCACGTCGATGGCCGGGCGCTGACCGGCGTTGAAGAGGTCCGACTGGAAGAAGCACTGGCCGTCGGTGATCGAGATGACGTTCGTCGGGATGTAGGCCGACAC
Organism: Amycolatopsis sp. Poz14; assembly: GCF_006704225.1. NCBI lineage: Bacteria > Bacillati > Actinomycetota > Actinomycetes > Pseudonocardiales > Pseudonocardiaceae > Amycolatopsis > Amycolatopsis sp. Poz14. The sequence goes on along the minus strand of NZ_JACLHD010000001.1, from coordinate 2,598,006 downwards.
GTCGTTGGCCTTGGTCTCGATGATCGGCAGACCGGTCAGCGAGCCCGCGCCCAGCTCGTCCGAGAGCTTCGCGCAGCGCTCGAGGAGACGGGAGTGCAAGTAGAAGACGTCGCCGGGGAACGCCTCGCGGCCCGGCGGGCGGCGCAGCAGCAGCGAGATCGCGCGGTAGGCGTCGGCCTGCTTGGTCAGGTCGTCGAACACGATCAGGACGTGCTTGCCCTCGTACATCCAGTGCTGGCCGATGGCCGAGCCGGTGTAGGGGGCGATCCACTTGAAGCCCGCCGAGTCCGAGGCCGGGGCCGCGACGATGGTGGTGTACTCCATCGCGCCCGCGTCCTCGAGCGCCGACTTCACCGAGGCGATCGTGGAGCCCTTCTGGCCGACCGCGACGTAGATGCAGCGAACCTGCTTCTTCGGGTCGCCGGTCTCCCAGTTGGCCTTCTGGTTGATGATCGTGTCCACCGCGACCGCGGTCTTGCCGGTCTTGCGGTCGCCGATGATCAGCTGGCGCTGGCCGCGGCCGATCGGGGTCATCGCGTCGATCGCGGTGATGCCCGTCTGCAGCGGCTCGGACACCGGCTGGCGCTCGACCACCGAGGCGGCCTTGAGCTCCAGCGCGCGGCGGCCGGTGGTCTCGATCTCGCCGAGGCCGTCGATGGCCTGGCCGAGCGGGTTGACGACCCGGCCGAGGTAGCCGTCGCCGACCGGCACCGAGAGGACCTGGCCGGTCCGCTTGACCTGCTGGCCTTCTTCGATGCTCTCGAAGTCGCCGAGGATCGCCGCGCCGATGGAGCGCGCGTCCAGGTTCAGCGCCACGCCAAGGACGCCGCCCGGGAACTCGAGCAGCTCGTTGGCCATGGCCGAGGGCAGCCCTTCGACGTGGGCGATGCCGTCACCGGCGTCGGCGACGACGCCGACCTCTTCCCGCTCCACCGAAGGGGCGTAACTCGAGACGTAATTCTCGATCGCGTGGGCGATCTCGTCCGAGGAGATCGTCAGCTCCGCCATTTCGTTCCCGCTCTCGCTTCTGTTCTGTCCAGTGTGCAAAGTCTGTTGTGCCGCTCAGGCCCGGCTCAGCGTGCGGCGCACCGCCGCCAGCTGCCCGGAGGTGCTGCCGTCGATGACCTCGTCCCCGACGCGGACGACGAGGCCGCCGCCGAGTGCCGGATCGATCTCGACGTGCAGCGCGATCGGCCGCCCGTAGATGCCGTCGAGCTTGGTCCCGAGGAGGGCCCGCTGCTCGTCGGTGAGCGCGTTCGCCGAGGTCACGTACGCGACCGAGCGTTCGCGCCGCTCCGCGGCCAGCGCGACCAGCTTGTCGAGCCCGTTGCCGATGCCGCGCCCCTTGGCGCGTTGCACGGCCTGCTCGACCAGGGTCTCGACGACCGCGTCGACCTTGCCCGCGAACAGCCCGCGGACCAGGGTCCGCTTCGCGTCGGCGGGAGCGCTCAGGTCGGACAGCGCCGCCTCGAGTTCCGGGGCGCCCGCGACGATCCGCGCGACCTGGAACAGCTGAGACTCGACGGTTTCGATGTTCCCGGCCTTTTCGGCGGCGGTGAGCAGCGCCGAACGGCCGACCGACTCGAGCCCGTCCACCAGCTCGCGGGGACTGGACCAGCGGCTGCCCGCCACGGTGTCGAGCACCTTCAGGGCCTGCTCGCTCAGCTTTCCGTCGAACAGGCGGCGGACCAGGCCCTGGCGGCTCTCCGGAGCGACCGAAGAATCGCCGACCGCGCGGCGCAGGCCGATTTCGCGGTCAAGGAGGTCGACGACCGAGAGCAGCTCGTCCCCGACCTTCGCGGGGTCAGCGCCCGCTCCGGCCAGCACCTCGCCGAGCGAGCGCTCGGCGAGGTCGAGCGCTTCACGGCTCGCAGCATGCAGCGTCATCTCTGGTTACTTCCCCGCTCCGTTAGTGGCACCGGCGGTGTCCAGCTCCGCGAGGAACCGGTCGACGGTGCCGCGACGGCGCGCCTCGTCCTCGAGCGACTCGCCGACGATCCGGCCGGCCAGCTCGACCGCGTTGCGGCCCATTTCGGCCCGCAGCTCGGCGACGATCTGCGCCTTCTGCGCCTGCAGCTGGGCGTGGCCCTGCGCCACGATCCGCTGGGATTCGGCCTCGGCCTGCTCCCGCAGCTCCGCCTTGATCTGCTCGGCTTCGAGCCGGGCGTCGTCGCGGATCTTCGCGGCCTCGGAACGGGCGTCCGCCAGCTGCGCCTTGTACTCCGACAGCGCCTTCTCGGCCTCTGCCTGAGCCTTCTCGGCCTTCTCGATCCCGCCTTCGATCTTCTGCGCCCGCTCCTCGTACGTCTTCTCGAAACGAGGGACGACGTACTTCTTGAGGATGAACAGCAGGATCAGGAAGGCGACGATGCCGAGGATCAGTTCCGAGGGCTCCGGAACGATCGGGTTGTGGGCTTCTGCCGCTAGCACCACTTCGGTCTTCAGCACAACGTCTCCTTACGCGAGAGCGGACGACTCAGGCGGAGGCGATGAAGTAGATGACGATACCGATCAGGGCCAGCACCTCGGTGAGCACGAAGGTGGCGTAACCGATGCCCTGCAGCTTGCTCTGGGCCTCCGGCTGGCGCGCGGTGCCGTTGATCACCGCGGCGAAGATCAGGCCCACACCGATGCCGGGGCCGATCGCGCCCAGGCCGTAGCCGATCGCGGCGAGGCCCTTGTTGATGCTGACGGCTTCGGCGGCCTGCTGGGCCAGAACGATGTTGCTCACGTGCGTTTCCCTTCACTTCGGTCCGCGCACTCACGCGGATCGGGGTCTTTAGGTGTTCTCAGTGCTCCGACGCCAGCGCGGCGCCGATGTACCCCGCGGACAGCAGGGCGAAGATGTACGCCTGGAGGCACTGGATGAACGCCTCCAGGAACGTCAGGCCGATGGCGAAGATCCACGCCACCAGCGACACCGGCTTCAGCGCGATGCTCGAGGTCTCGGTCAGCAGGAAGGTGCCGCCGAGGGTGAAGACCGCCAGGATCAGGTGACCCGCGAACATGGCGGCGAAAACACGGATGGCGAGCGTGAGCGGGTTGAGGAAGAACTTTTCCGCGAACTCGATCACCGCGAACAGCGGAAGCACCGGACCGGGGACCCCGGCGGGCGCGAGCTCCTTCTTGAAGTACGCGCGGACGCCGTGCTTCTTGATCCCGGCGTAGTGGTACATCGGGTAGACCACGAGCACCGACAACGCGATCGGGAACCCGAACCGCGCCATGGTGGGGAACTGCAGCAACGGGATGACCCCGTAGAGGTTGTTCAGCAGGATGAAGGTGAACAACGCGAAGATGACCGGCACGAAGCGCTGGAAGTCTTTCGAGCCGATCTGCTCGCGGGCGATGTTGTTGCGCGCGAAGTCGTAGATGCCTTCGGCCACGAACTGGCCTTTGGTCGGAACGACCTTCAGCTTGCGCGTCGCCAGCAGGAAGTACCCCGCGATGATGATCACCGAGAGCACCACCAGGAGCATCGGCTTCGTGACGAAGCCGAACAACGGCGGCAGCTCAAAGCTTTCGGCGCCAGGGGGCGCGAAGGTCGCACCCTCGGTCAGTACCAGCGCGGCCACTGGGCTCCTCCCGGTTCTCCCGGCCGGCGTTCACTCCGCCGGGGGAATCGTCACGATCTGGACTTAACGTACCCGATACGCATCGGGACGCCGGAGGCGGCGGTACCCACCGTGCGCGGAGCCAAACACCGGTCTGCGCTCGAGGGATGTCTCGCGTGAACACTGCCCTGCGGTCTACTTCGGACCAGCCGGTGAGAGAGGCGGAACCATCCGGTCGCCACACTGCTGATCGCGGTTCGTCGTCGGGAGTGCGCGGCCGAGGCCGCCACCCATGACGCGGACCATACCAGCAGGTCAATCACTGCCGTACAGGCGTACTCCTTACCAGCCGAACGGTCCAGGACCTAAGTCCCGGATCCGGCTGGGACCCTTGTCCCGAATCCGTCAATTCGAGGCGGGAATGATGGTCGGGATACGCGCTTTGCGGAATGTCGCGAACTCCACAGCGGCCGCTACGAGAATGGCGACGATCATCGTGATCCCGAGGGAAAGCGGGTGCAGCACGGTGACGCCCTTGAGCAGAGTGAGCGCGAGGAACAGGAGGATGACCTTCGCCGCGTAGCCGCCGAGAGCGATGAGCATCACCAGCGAGGGGTCCTGTCCGGCGGATACCTTCATCATGCCCAGCGTCGACAGCGAGGCGACCATCGCCAGCACGCCGCCGACCAGGGCGCCGAGGAAGCCGTGCAGTCCGTTGAGGACGGTGAAAAGCACAATGCAGACCAGGATGAACGGCGGCGTGAACAGCAGCGAGGCGCGCGTCATCGAGCGCGCGAGCTGGCGCACCGGAGCGGCGTGCGGGTTCTCCGCGGAGGACGCAGCTTTGGCCTGAGCCGTGGCCTGGGACGTCTCGGGCGTCGTCTCCGGCGTCTCGGTGTCGCTCACTGCAATCGCTCCTCGTTCGGTTCGACCCGCCAGTATAGACCGCCCGCGGGCTCAGACGCCGTGGCGGTGCCGGGAACGCAGTCGCGGCACGAGAGAAACGAGCACCGCGACCACCAGTGCGGCGGCAATCGCCCAGAACACGACCGGGCTGTCGAAAATCGTGATGGAGACCGCTCCGAAAGAGAGAATTCCGGCCCACAAATAGATCAGCAGCACCGCGCGCCGTTGCGAATGGCCGATTTCCAGCAGCCGGTGGTGCAGATGCATTTTGTCGGCGGCGAACGGGCTCTGCCCGCGCCGCGTGCGCCGGACGACGGCCATCACGAGGTCGAGCACCGGCACGAAAAGCACGGCCACGACGACCACCAGCGGGGACAGCAGGGCGAGCGCGTCCGAGGCGGAGAACCGGGTGTAGTTGACCCGTCCGCTCGCCGACGTGGTGGCCCCGGCGAGCATCAGCCCGATCATCATCGATCCGGAGTCGCCCATGAAAATTTTGGCCGGCTGGAAGTTGTACGGAAGGAAACCGAGACAGGCCCCGGCGAGCGCGGCGGCGATGAGCGCGGGCGGGTACGCGCCGAAGTCGCCGCCCGCGTTGTCGAGCAGGCCGATCGAGAACGCGCAGGTGGCCGCCGCGGCGATGAAGCCGAGCCCGCCGGCCAGCCCGTCGAGGCCGTCGACGAAGTTCATCGCGTTGACCATCACCACGACCATCACGACGGTCAGCAGCGCGCCCTGGTTCTTGTCCAGCACCAGCACCGAGCCGATGGAATCGCCGTTGCCGCCCCACGGCACCCAGAACGACACCCACTGCACGCCGAAGATGACGAGGATCCCGGCGCACATGACCTGTCCGGCGAGCTTCGTCCACGCGTCGAGTTCGAACCGGTCGTCCAGGATGCCGATGAGCGAGATGACGCCCGCCGCGAGCAGCACGCCGACCGCGTCGTAGGAGACGTCGAAACCGTGGCTGAGCGCGGGAAGCTGGTGCGCGAGGCCCATCGCGGCGGCGATCCCGAGGTAGATGCCGACGCCGCCCATCCGCGGGATCGGCTTGACGTGCACGTCGCGCGCGCGGGGGTTGGCGATCGCGCCGATCCGGATGGCCACGCGCCGCACGACGCCGGTCAGCAGATAGGTCACCGCGGTCGCGGTCAGCGCGACGAGCAAGTACTCCCGGATCGGGAGAAGTCCTTGGACTACAGGCATGACCGCGTCACGCCCGCCGGGAGGTCGGAGTCACCGCGCCACGCTACCGCGCCCGCGTGCGGCCACGGTGAACGGCAGTCACTTCCGCGGCTCAGTCCAGCGTCTCCTCGGCGACGCCGATCACCTCGGCGATGGCCGCCTTCGTGACCGCGCCCTCGCGCAGCACCAGCGGCTTGTCGCCGGTCAGGTCCACGATGGACGAAGCCACCGTTTCCCCGCTCGACCCGCCGTCGAGGTACACCGACACCGAATCACCGAGCTGCTCCTGCGCGTCTTCGACGGTCGAAGCGGGCGAACGCCCGGAGACGTTCGCGCTCGACACCGCCATCGGGCCGACGTCGCGCAGCAGCTCGAGCGCGACCGGGTGCAGCGGCATCCGCAGCATCACCGTGCCGCGCGAGTTGCCGAGATTCCACTGCAGACTCGGCGCGTGCGGCAGCACGATCGACAGGTCGCCCGGCCAGAACGCCTCGATGAGCGCCCGCGCCTGCGGCGGAACGCCGAGCACCAGACCGTCCACAGTGGACCAGGAGCCGACGAGGACGCCGACCGGCATGTCCGGGCCGCGGTTCTTCGCCCGCAGCAACGCCTGGACGGCGCCGGAGTCGAACGCGTCCGCACCGATGCCGTACACCGTGTCCGTCGGCAGGACGACCAGCCGGCTCGACCGCACCGCGGCGGCCGCCGCGGACAGGCCTTCGGCTCGGGATTCGCGCTTGCCGCAGTCGTAGACCGCACTCATGCCGCGAAGCCTATCCCCCGCCGCCCCGGGCGGGCGCTGCCGAGGTACGTGAGGGGAACCCTGAAGGAATCAGAGTCAATGCGGGTTCCCCTCACGGACAGTCAGCGGTCAGGCGCCGTAACTGGCCTGCTTCACCGCGAACACGTTGCGGTTTCCCGCGCCCTCCTGCAGCGACCACAGCAGATCCGCGTCCTTCGGGTCCTCCCAGTACGAAATGCTCTCCCCGCTGCTCACCCAGGCGTGCGTGGCCGGGCCGGCGGTCGGGGTCCAGTAGTAGAGCTGCTTCGCGGCGGACGAGTTGAACCACCAGCGGCCGTTGTGCGAGGCGACGCCGTTGAGGTTGTACCAGGGCAGCTTCAGCGCCTGGCTCGCCGTCGTGGAGGCGGCGAACGTCGTCGCTCCCGAGGCGAACGGGAAGCGCACCGCGCGCGGGGCGCGGTTCGGGTAGTCGGTGCAGTCGGCCTTGCAGGTGTACTCGGTCATCACGATCGACTTGCTGACCCGGTCCAGCGAGATGCTCGACCAGACCAGGTTCGTGCCGGACGTCGTGTGCGCGGCGACCGTGCCCACCTGCGGCAGCACGTAGCGGTAGTTGTGCGCGTAGTACTGGCCGCCGGACAGGCCGATCTGGTCCGCCGTGCCGCCCGAGTTGACCTCGAGGATCTTGCGCATGTCGAAGACCCGCATGCCGCCGCCGGTGTCGGCGACGTACAGGTAGTCGCCGTACCAGGAGACGCCGCCCGCGTGGATCGGGATGTCCTTGTAGTTCGGCGACGCGTTCGTGCCGGTCGGTTCGACGAGCAGGATCTTGCGGTACTTGTTCGGGTACGTCGCGTCCCAGTCGGCGAGCGTGATCCGGCTGCGGACCTGTTTGCCGCCGCATTTGTCGCGCGTGTACCAGCTGACCGCGACGAGCTGGTGCCCGTCGTAGTTGCCGCCGTTGTCGCCGCCGACCGCGTCGCGGCTGGTGGTGATGCCCTGCGGGTAGTTGGTGCAGTCGCTGTTGTCGCCGTCGTCGAACCGGAAGCCGCCGGTGAGCCCGGCCGGTTTGAAGGTGGACGGCAGCGCTTGGCGGTCGTGGTTCGCGTTGTCCATGACGGTGTGCACCGGCACGGTGTGCAGCTTCCCCGCGAGGCCGGAGTAGACCGCGTCGTACTTGTGGTAGTCCGAGGTCAGCGTGTACTCGCTGGCCGGGAGGGTGGTCGGTCCGGCGGCGGCGGACGCGCTGGTGGCGCTCGCGGTGAGCGCGCTGGCGGCGATGAGCGCCGCTCCGCAGCCGGCGGTGATGCGATGACGCAAGAACATGGACTCCCCCAGAAGTCTGATTGTTCGGCCGCCTCAAGGTAGGGGGTCGCTCGATTCAGGGCAACCCGGTCGAAAGGCGCCATCCGCCGTTCGGACGGATGACGCCTTTCGTGGCTCAGAACCCGATCGCGGTACAGGCGGTCGTCGTGGTCTTTGCCGGGTCGGCGATCGACGTCGCGGTCAGCCGCACGCGAGCGGTGTGCGGTGCGCCCGCCGAGCGTTTCGCGTACGCCTGGATTTGCGTCGAGCCGCCGAACTTGGCGGTGGCCAACGCGTTCGGGAGCCGGACTTCCCAGCCGCGGGTGTCGGTGGACGCGGTCAGCCGGTAGGTGTCCTGGTCGTACGGGGCTGCCGCGCCGCGTGCCGAACCCTGGTTCGACAGGCGGAAGTCGCAGGTGGCGAGGCCGCCGCGGGCGAACGCGGGCAGTGCGGGCCACAACCACGCGCCGCGCGCCTGCGGTCCGGCGCCGTCGAGCGACGCGACGGTGACCGTGTACGACAGCACGCCGCGGCTGTCGCGGTCGAGGTCGGTGACGAGGAACCGCAACCGGTTGGCCTCGTCGGTGTACTCGTAACCGCTGGACGCGCCGGTGCCCGCCTTGAACGTGGCGTCGTTGAGCTGCCGATAGTCGCCGACGGTGATCTTGACCGGGGTGCCGTCCGGGCGGACGTAGTCGGTCAGGCCGATGTCCTGCGGGTTCGCGTCCACGATCCATTCGAACGGCGCGGCGTCGCGGCTCTTGGTCTTGGCCAGCAGGACACCGGAGTCCGGGGCGAACGAGTCCGAGCCCATCCGGTCGACGACCTCCACGCTGTAGTGGTCATATCCGCCGCCGTCGCACTTCGGGTCCTTCGCCGGATCGCACTTGGGCGAACGGTCCCCGCCGGTGAGCGCGATCGTGATGCCCGCGTACGCGCCTTGCTCCGGCACCGCCTCCCGGGCGGTCACGCGGGCGGTGACCGGACCGGTCGTGGCGAGCTGGTTCCGGTCGAGGTTCAGGACGGACTTCGGATCGACGATGCCGAGCTTGAGTTTGTTGCGCAGCATGTGGTGCGCGCCCATCGAACCGCCTTCGGTCGCCGGGATCTGCCAGCGCGTGTGCGGGCCGCCGGGACCGTTGAAACTGCCGCGCGACAACATTTCCCACGGTCCGGTGTAGGACCGGCGGGGCGGATCGCCGAACGGGTTGTTGTAGTTGTCGCCGATGCCGAGGATGTGGCTGAACTCGTGCGCGAACACGCCCTGGCCGGAGCTTTCCGCCTGCGTCGAGGATCCGTTGGCCGCGTTGGGCCAGATGGTCGACGCCGACGCCCACGACGTCCATGGCACGTATCGCGTGTGCGCCCAGTTCTGGTCGCCCGGTTTGCTGCCCGGCGGGCCGAATTCGGCGGGCACGTTCTCCTTCGAGCCGAATTTCATCTCGCCGAATTCCTGCCACGTCGAGCTTTCGTCCTGGCCCGCGGAAAGGAAGAAGACGAAGTCGAACTGGTCGGCGACCGGACCGACGTCGGCGCGCCACGCGTCGCCCGCGTCCTTGCGCAGGTCCCGGGTGCAGTCGGCGTCCGCCGGACAGTCCTGCGGCTGCATTTCCATGCCGTACTCGAAGGATTTGCCCGGCATCCGGTAGGGGCCGAACGCGGTGAGGTCGACGCCGAACCGGCCGCCGGAGTCCTCCATCCAGTACTCGTTGATGGTGTGGCCGTGGTTGAGGGTTTCGGGTTTGTTGAGGAAATCCTGGTAATGCTGCGCGACTTTCTCGCGCGGCAGATTGCTGGCCGACGGCGACGGATTGCCGAAGACGGTCGAATGCGGCGGCTTCGTGACCACGAAATCGGCGTCCGGGTAGTCGGCGAGCACGACAGCGCCCTTGAACTTGCGCACGGTCGGCTTGAGCGACGGGTCGGCCCAGTTGGTGCCCGGGACGTGGCGGTAGTCCTGCCAGGTCATGCTCGCCTGGTCGGCCCAGTGCGCGGAGTCCAGCGGCGCGGGCCAGCCCCGCCCGATCGGATCAGCCGCGGCGGTCCCGGCGAGCAACGCGGGAGCCAGCGCCGCGACCGCCACGACGACCGCGACACGGCCGCGCCTCGTGCGGGTGCGGTGATTCCGGCGGGGTAAGGGGGATCTCATCGTCGCTCCTCACTTCTCCGCCGGTCCGCCCGGCGGTCCCGAGGCCCGACGCTAACGGTGATCGTTAGGCGAGCGAACGAAATCCACCCCGCTGCCGCACGACGAAAGTCGGGCAAGACGAAGGCAAAGGTGCGAATGGCCCAGCGCGGGGGGTGGGCAGCAACGCGGGGAGTCTGTGAGGGGTCCCTTCACGGACGTCCGGGCAGGGCGAGGTTCGTGAGGGCCACCCTCACTGACGCTGATTCCTGCAGGGTTCCCCTCACGAACGCCTGCGGGCCGTGAAGGGCTCCCTCACGGACGTAGATTCCCTCAAGGAGCCCTTCACGGACATCCAGGCAGGGCGAGGTCCGTGAGGGCCACCCTCACGAACGCAGATTCCCCCAGGGTTCCCCTCACGACCCGCAACCGTCCGTGAAGGAGCCCTTCACGAGCGTTGCGCGAAGCGGGGCTCAGCCCAGTCGGCGAGCGGTGACGAACCGTGCGCGCCCGCTGTAGTCGGGGTGGTCCTCCACCCCGGTCAGCACCCGGCGCGCCCGGACCAGTGCGGGCACCGCTGAGCCATGCGTGTCGTCGTGTTCGATCGCCAGGCCGCCGCCCGGGCGCAGCAGCCGCGCACCGGCTGCGATCGCGTGCCGGATCACTGCCAGACCGCTTTCCTCCGCGAAGACCGCGCGGGCCGGGTCGTGTTCGCCTACCTCCGGCGGGACCGGGGTGCCCTCCGGGACGTACGGCGGGTTGCAGAGCACCAGGTCCACGAGACCGTCGAGTTCGGCGAACATCGTCGGATCCGCGATGTCGCCGGAGTAGAGCCGGATCGGGGTGTTGCCCGCCGCGGTGTGCACGTCGGCGTTGTGCCGGGCCCAGGCGAGCGCCTGCGGGTCGACGTCGACCGCGTAGACCACCGCGTCCGGGCGTTCGTGCGCGAGCGCCAGCGCCAGCGCGCCGGACCCGGTGCACAGGTCGACCACCACCGGGTATTCGCGGCCCTGGAGGAACTTCACGCCCCATTCGAGGAGCAGTTCGGTTTCCGGGCGCGGGACGAACACGCCCGCGCCGACGTTGACCGTGATGTTGCCGAGCGCGGCCCAGCCGGTGAGGTACTGCAGCGGGATCCGCTTGGCGCGCTGCGCGACGAGCTGGCCGATCGCGTCGATCACCGGCGGGTCGACCAGCGGCACCATCGGCAGCCTGCCCCGTTCGACGCCGAGTACGTGCGCGGCGATGAGATCCGCGTCCGACCGCGGCGATTCCACGCCCGCCTCGGTGAGGATCCGGGTGGCCTCCATGATGGCCAGGCGCAGCGGCTGCCGATTCACTGGTCGTCCTTCACTCGTCGAAACTGCCCCCGGAGGGGGTGCTGCCCAGCGTATCGACCCCCGGCCGCGCGGGGGTCACGCCTGGCCGAGATATCCGGACAGGACTTCGCGCCGCTGGGCGAGATCCCCGATCCGCCGGTCCACCTCGGCCAGTTCCCCGCGCAGCCTGCGCACCAGTTCCGGGCACAGGTCGAGGTGCGCGGCGGGTCCGCTCGCGCAGTCGAGCATCCCGGCGATCATCTCCGTGGTCAGGCCCGCGGCCAGCAGTTTCCGGATCTGGCACACCCGGACGACGGCCTCCTCGTCGTACACCCGGTACCCGCTCGTGTTGCGCTCCGAGGCCAGCAGGCCCTGTTCGCCGTAGTACCGCAGCAGCCGCGGCGCGACGCCGGTGCGCTGCGCGAGTTCGCCGATCAGCATCCGATTTTCTCCTGCTTCTGGCCTTCACACTGGTGTCAATCCTTAACGTCGCGAACATGACAGAACATTTCGCGCCCCTCGTCGCCGGACAGGGCCCCGGCCTGCTGCTCGCCCACGGCGCGGGCGGCGGCGTGACCGCCAATTTCGGTCCGCTGCTGGACGATCTCGCCCGCACGCACACCGTGGTCGGGGCCGATTACCCGGTCGCGGGCGGCACACTCGACGAACTCGCCGACGGACTGGTCGCGACCGCCGTCGACGCCGGGGTCGAGAAGTTCGCCGTGCTCGGCTACTCGCTCGGCACGGCCGTCGCGGTCCGCGTGGCCACCAGGCATCCCGAGCGCGTGACCGGCCTCATCCTCACCGCGGGCTTCGCCCGGCCGGACGCGCGGATGGAACTGGCGCTGGATGTGTGGGCAGAGCTGCTGAAAGGCGACCGCACTCTGCTTGCCAAGTATTTGATGCTGACCGCGGTCAGCGAGCCGTTCCTTGCCGCACTGACGCCGGAGCAGGTCGCCGAGGCGGTCGCCGGGTTGGCCGCGTCGGTGCCCGCGGGGACGGCGAAACAGGTCGAACTGGTCCGGAAGGTCGACACCCGGGCGGAACTGGCGGCAATCGCGGTCCCGACGCTGGTGATCGCCACGACGCTGGACTCCCTCGTGCCGCCGAGGCATTCGCAGGAGCTGGCCGACGGGATTTCCGGCGCGGAGCTGGTCGAAATCGCATCCGGGCACGGCATCGGCGAGGAAGCGCCGGAAGCCTGGCTCACCGCGATCCGGAAGGTGCTGTAATGAGCCGCCAGGTGGTCCTGCCGAACGAGTCGCCCGACCTGACCCCGCGCCGCCTCGCCGATCTCGCCCGGCTGGCTGAGGAGCTGGGGTACGAATCCGTGTGGCTGCCGGACCACGTGCTGCCGCCCGAGCCGTTCGGCGAGGTCTTCGGCGGCGTGTACGAACCGCTGGCGACACTCGCCTACCTGGCCGCGGCGACCGAACGCGTGCAGCTCGGCACGTCCGTGGTGATCGTGCCGCTGCGCGAACCGCATTTGCTGGCCAAACAGGCCGCGACGATCGACCGGCTGTCCGGGCACCGGCTGGTGCTGGGCGTCGGCGCGGGGTGGAACGAGCCGGAGTTCGCGGAGATCGGCGCGGATTTCCCCCGCCGCGGCGCGACCCTGGACGAGACGCTTTCCTTGCTAGATCAGCTGTTCACCACCGGGCGAGGCCGATCCGGCGGGTATTTCGAACCGCGGCCGGAGGGCCGGATCCCGATTCTGGTCGGCGGGAATTCGACGGTCGCGCTGCGCCGAGCTGTCCGGGCCGGAGACCAATGGCTCAGCGCGGGCCTCTCACCGGAGGTTTTCGCGGAGCGGGTCGCGAAGCTGTCCCAGCTCGACCCGGAGCGGCGCGTGCGGCGGATCGCCAGGCAGCAGTACGACGAAGAAACTGCCGTCGAGACCTACCGTGCGTACCGGGACGCCGGGGCGGACGCGGTGGCCGTGCATTTCGGGGATGACAAGGGATACGAGGAACGGATGACGGCGTTCGCCGCGGCGACCTCGTGAGTGCCTGACCCAAGGAAAACCGCGGCCGCCGATTCCATTGTGGACGGACAGCGCGCCGCTCGGATTGCTTGGCCTGGCACCGATTTCGGTGCTGGTCAGCCCGACTGAGCGGCGAGCCGTTCCTCCCGGTCGGCCGAGGCCAGCGCGTCCAGCACCCCGTCCAGTTCGCCGTCGAGGACCTGGTCCAGGTTGTACGCCTTGTAGTTCACCCGGTGGTCCGAGATCCGGTTCTCCGGGAAGTTGTACGTCCGCACCCGCTCCGAACGGTCCACCGTCCGGACCTGCGAACGGCGCGCGTCCGACGCCTTCGCCGCGGCCTCTTCCTCGGCGACCTGCTGCAGCCGGGCCTGCAGCACCTGCAGCGCCCGCGCGCGGTTCTGGATCTGCGACTTCTCGTTCTGGCACGACACGACGATCCCGGTCGGCAGGTGGGTGATCCGCACCGCCGAGTCGGTGGTGTTGACGCTCTGCCCGCCGGGGCCCGACGAGCGGAACACGTCGATGCGCAGGTCGTTCGGGTCGATTTCGACCTCGACCTCTTCCGGTTCCGGATAAATCAGCACGCCGGACGCGGACGTGTGGATGCGGCCCTGCGATTCCGTCGCGGGCACGCGCTGCACCCGGTGCACGCCGCCCTCGAACTTCAGCCTCGCCCAGACGCCTTCGACGTCCGCGGTCTTGCTCTTGAGCGACAGCGTGACGTCCTTGTAGCCGCCCAGGTCCGACTCCGTCGAGTCGAGCACCTCGGCCTTCCAGTTGTGCCGCTCGGCGTAGCGCAGGTACATCCGCAGCAGGTCGCCGGCGAACAGCGCGGATTCCTCGCCGCCCTCGCCGGACTTGATCTCCATGACGACGTCGGAGCCGTCGTACGGGTCGCGCGGCAGCAGCAGTTCGGTGAGTTTCGCTTCGAGCTGCGGGATTTTCGCCGACAGCTCCTCGGCCTCGGCGGCGAACGCCGCGTCCTCGGTCGCCAGCTCCTTCGCCGCGGACAGGTCGTCGCGGGTCTGGTCCAGCTCGCGCACCGCACGCACGACCGGGCTCAGCTCGGCGTAGCGGCGGCCCAGTTTGCGGGCCCTGGCCTGGTCGGCATGCACCGCGGGGTCGGCGAGCTGCTGTTCCAGCTGTGCGTGCTCGTCGAGCAGCCCCTTGAGCGAACTCGAATCCACTTCGCCGTCTCCCTCTCGCGAACAGGCCCGGACAGAACAACGGCGCCCACCCGGGCGTGCGGGTGGGCGCCGTTGGACAAGCTACTTGGCGTCGGTCTTCTGCTGACGCTTGCCGTAGCGCTTCTCGAACCGGGCAACCCGGCCACCGGTGTCCATGATCTTCTGCTTGCCGGTGTAGAAGGGGTGGCAGTTCGAGCAGATCTCGACGTGGATCTGACCCGACTCCTTCGTGCTGCGGGTGACGAAGGTGTTCCCGCAGTTGCACGTGACGGTCGTGGTCACGTATTCGGGGTGAATACCGCTCTTCATGGTGTCCTCTCTCGTTGGCCCCGGGTCCCCAGTACGGGGTGAACCGGTGCCGGACTTCAGCGGGTCATTCTGCCAGACGTGCTGACAAGGGCTTCAACACACCCCGGTGACCAGGTATTCCGCCGCCGGTCGCGACCGTGGGTAGTGAAGGACATTCGCATTGTACGGATTTTGTACCCGCTGGCGTGAAGCTGGCCGAGTTCGTGAATCGCTCACTTTCTGGAGGTCCGGACATGCGCACGACCGACCTGCTCACCCGGCTCGCGAAGCCGGCCGCGGCGCTCGCCCTCGCCGCTTCCGCCGCGGTCTTCGCGCCTGCCGCGAATGCTTCCGGCGGCATCACCGCGGCGGACGTGAACCCCGCCGCCGGAACGTTCTCGGAGCTGTCCGAGGCGAACCTGACCGGGGCGGGCGACGGCACCCCGGCCGGTGCGGTCGCCTGGTACAAGGCGCACGCCGGAAGCACCGGGTGGGAGCACTACTGCGAGAAGGCCGCGGAGAATTCCTACGGCGTCACCGGGGTGTGGGCGTCGGCCAACGCACATTGGAACGGCGCCAGCCCGAAGCACACCAGCGGCAAACCGCCCGCCGGTTCGTTCGTGTACTGGAACATCAGCGCCTACGGCCACGTCGGCATCGCGGACGGCAACGGCGGTTTCTACGCCACCAGCGTCGGCGGCAAGATCGGCCACGGCAGCTCCACGAGCTACTTCAACAACTACCGCGGCTGGACCCCGGCCGCCGTCCCCCGCCACTGAGCTTTCTCCCCGCGCCACCTCCCCGGTGCGGGGAGAAGGACCGCTGGAAAAAGGAACCGGCCCGCCCCCGAGGTGATGGGGGCGGGCCGGTTCGCGTCGAGGCGAGACTCAGTCGTCGTCTCCGCCGCCGAGGGCGGTCTTCGAGACCTGCATCAGGAATTCGATGTTGGTCTTCGTCTTGCGCAGCCGCGAGATCAGCAGGTCGATGGCCTGCTGCGAGTCCAGCGCGTGCAGCACGCGGTGCAGCTTGTGCGTGACGGCCAGCTCGTCCGGCGAGAGCAGCAGCTCTTCCTTGCGGGTGCCGGACGGGTTGACGTCCACCGCCGGGAACACGCGGCGCTCGGAGATCTTGCGGTCGAGCTTGAGCTCCGCGTTGCCGGTGCCCTTGAACTCCTCGAAGATCACCGTGTCCATCGTGGACCCGGTCTCCACCATCGCGGTCGCGAAGATGGTGAGCGAGCCGCCGTTCTCGATGTTGCGCGCGGCGCCGAGGAAACGCTTCGGCGGGTACAGCGCGGTCGAGTCGACACCACCGGACAGGATCCGGCCGGACGCGGGCGCGGCCAGGTTGTAGGCGCGGCCGAGACGGGTGATCGAGTCGAGCAGGACGACCACGTCGTGGCCCATTTCGACCAGGCGCTTGGCCCGTTCGATGGACAGCTCGGCGACCGAGGTGTGATCGGACGGCGGGCGGTCGAAGGTGGAGGCGATGACCTCGCCCTTCACCGACCGCTGCATGTCGGTGACCTCTTCCGGACGCTCGTCGACCAGCACGACCATGAGGTGGGCCTCAGGGTTGTTGGTCGTGATCGCGTTCGCGATGTCCTGCATGATCGTGGTCTTGCCGGCCTTCGGCGGGGACACGATCAGCGCACGCTGGCCCTTGCCGACCGGCATGATCAGGTCGATCACGCGGGTCGTGAGCTTGTGCGGCTCGGTCTCGAGGCGCAGCCGCTCGTTCGGGTACAGCGGGGTCAGCTTCGTGAAGTCGGGACGGCGCTTGGCCTCGTCCGGCTCCAGGCCGTTGATCGAGTCGACGCGCACCAGCGGGTTGAACTTCTGCCGCTGCTGCTCGCCCTCGCGCGGCTGGCGCACGACACCGGTGATCGCGTCGCCGCGGCGCAGGCCGAACTTGCGGACCAGCGACAGCGACACGTACACGTCGTTCGGCCCGGCCAGGTAGCCCGAGGTGCGCACGAACGCGTAGTTGTCGAGCACGTCCAGGATGCCGGCGACCGGCAGCAGGACGTCGTCCTCGCGGATCTCGGTGTCGGGAGCGCCGCCCTCGCGCTGGCCGCCCCCGCTGCCCCGGCGGCGACGGTCGCGGAAGCGGCGCCCGCGGCGGCCGCCTTCCTCGTCGTCGTCCTGCGGGCCGTTGTTCCGGTTGTCGCGGTTGTCCTGCTGGTTCCGCTGCCGGTTGTCCTGGCGGTCCTGACGGTTGTCCTGGCCGCCGCGGTTGTCCCGGTTGCCGTCGCGGTTGTTGTCGCGGTTGTCGCGGCCGTTGTCCCGGTTGTCGCGGTTGTTGTCGCGGTTGCCGCCCTGGCGGTCGCCGCGCTGGTCGCGCTGGCCGTCGCCCCGGTTCGCGCCGCCGCGGCGGCGGCGGTTGCGGCCGCCCTCCTCGGACTGGCCGTCGGACTGGCCCTCGGAACGGTCGTGGCGCTCCGGGCGCTCCTGCGCGGCGGGCTTGCCGTCCTGCGCGGTCTCCGCCTTCGGGGCCTCGGCCTTGGGAGCCTCCGCCTGGACCGGCTCCGCCTTGGGCGCCTCGGTCTTGACAGCCGCCTCCGCCTTCGGCGCGTCGGCCTTGGCCCGGCGGGCGGGCTTCTCGGCCTTCTCCGCCTTGGCAGGCTCGCCGACGCCTTCGAGCGGCAGCGTGTCGGCCGCGGCGGTGCGCTTCTTGCTCTTGCCCTGGCGCTCGCGGATCGCGGCGATCAGGTCCCCCTTGCGCATGCCGGTGGTCTCGCCCACACCCAGTTCGCCCGCCAGCTGGCGGAGCTCGGCGATGACCATTCCGGACAGGCCCCCGGTGCGGCGCTTCGGAGCGGCCGCGGCCCCATTGGTCTCAGCGGCCGCGGCGGGGGTCTCCACGTCGCCGCTCAACAGATCGGTGTTGCTCACACATGTCCTTCCTGACCGATCCACGTTCCAGGTGGATCAGCGGACTGCCGCCGGTAGCGAGACGGCTTCTGCCTCCGATGCGGACGGCTCGCGCCCAGCCGTGCGAGACACAGCGAAGCGCCGCCAGCACAGGGTGTTTGCCCCCTCCGGACGGAGAAAGCGGAATTCGGCACCGCCGGAACCGGAAACCCGCCTGCGTCCCTCCGCCTCCCGCGTGCCGGGCGGTGCGGAATCGGCGGATCGACGAAGGATGCGGACCGGAGCCGCCGCTAGGGGCGAACAGGCCCGGCATCGGGTGCGGAAACGCACGGTGATCGAACGCCCCCGAGGGTAGACCGCGCCCTGTCCGGGTGCAACAACCACCCCCCGCGTGGCGCACGCTGCCGTCCAGCCTGTGACCAGGTCGTCACCTGGCCACAACCTGCACGCCATCGCGGTCCACGGGCAATTCGGCGACGTCGAAGCCTGTAACGTCCACGCCCGCCGGGAGTATTCCCGTCAGCGTGAGAGCGAGCACAGTGGGGCCGGCGCCGGAAATGGTCGCGGGAACGCCTTGCGCACGCAGCGTGCGCACCAATTCCGTGCTCGCCGGGTACGCCTCGGCGCGGTAATCCTGGTGCAGGCGGTCCTCGGTGGCGGCCAGCAGCAGTTCGGGCCGTTCGGTGACGGCCAGCACCGCGAGCGCCGCCCGTCCCGCGCTGTGCGCCGCGTCGGCGTGCGGCACCTGCGCCGGCAGCAGCCCGCGCGTCGTGTTGGTGGACGACTTCTCCCCCGGCACCGCGACTACCGGCCGGATCGCCGCGTTCGGCTCCACGCGTTCGGCACGGAACCGGCCGTCCTCCGCCCACGCCACCACGAGCCCGCCGAACAGGCTCGCCGCCGCGTTGTCCGCGTGGCCCTCGAACTCCGCCGCGAGCTGGAGCGCGTCGGCGTCGAGCGGACGCTCCGCCAGCGCGTAGCCCAGCGCCACGCCGGTCACCACCGCGGCGGCCGACGACCCGAGGCCGCGCGCGTGCGGAATGCTGTTGTGGCAACGAAGATGCAGGCCGGGCGGCCGCACGTCGAGGTGTTCGCAGGCTCGCCGCAGCGCGCGGACCACCAGATGGGATTCGTCGGTCGGCACGTCCTCGACGCCGCCCGCTCCCGCGTCGAGCACCTCGATCTTCAAGCCGCCCTCGGTGACCTGCAGGTCGACCACGTCGTAGCGGGCGAGCGCGAGGCCGAGCGCGTCGAATCCCGGGCCGAGGTTCGCCGTCGACGCCGGGACCGTCGCGCGGAACGCGGGCAGCGCCGTCATCGCAGGTCCAGCGCCGCCGCGACGGCCGTCGGGTCGACCGCGAGCGGTTCCACCTCGACGTTGCCCTCCAACGCCGTCGCCGGGTCCTTCAGGCCGTGCCCGGTGACCGTGCAGACGACCTTCGAGCCCTTCGGCAGCCGTCCGTCCGCCGCGGTGGCCAGCAGGCCCGCCACGCTCGTCGCGGACGCCGGCTCCACGAAAACGCCCTCGCGACGGGCCAGCAGCCGGTACGCCTCAAGGATCTTCTCGTCGGTGATCGCGTCGAAGAGCCCGTTCGATTCGGCGCGCGCGTGCACCGCGCCGTCCCACGAAGCCGGGCTGCCGATGCGGATCGCGGTCGCGATGGTGTCCGGGTCGGCGACCGGTTCGCCGTGTACCAGCGGCGCGGCGCCGGCGGCCTGGAAACCGAACATCCGCGGGGTGTTCTTGACCACACCGTCCGCCGCGTACTCCGAATAGCCCTTCCAGTACGCGGTGATGTTGCCCGCGTTGCCGACCGGGAGGCAGTGCACGTCCGGGGCCTCGCCGAGCACGTCGCAGATCTCGAACGCGGCGGTCTTCTGCCCCGCGATGCGCACCGGGTTGACCGAGTTGACCAGCGTGACCGGGTAGTCCGCCGCGGTCTTGCGGGCGAGTTCGAGGCAGTCGTCGAAGTTGCCGTCGACCTGGAGGATCCGCGCGCCGTGCAGCACCGCCTGGGCGAGCTTGCCCATCGCGATCTTGCCCTGCGGCACCAGCACCGCACAGGTGAGCCCGGCCCGCGCGGCGTACGCGGCGGCCGACGCGGAGGTGTTGCCGGTGGACGCGCAGATCACCGCTTTGAGGCCGCTCGCCAGCGCGTGCGTGATCGCCACGGTCATCCCGCGGTCCTTGAACGAGCCGGTCGGGTTCGCGCCCTCGACCTTCAGGTACACCTCGGAGCCGGTCAGCTCCGACAGGTGCGCGGCGGGCAGCAGCGGCGTGTTTCCTTCGCCGAGCGTGACCACGCGCGCTCCGTCTGGGACCGGAATCCGGTCGCGGTACGCCTCAATGATTCCCGGCCAACCACTCACGCTGCCGCCTCGATTCGGAGTTTCACCATGCTCATCGGCGAGGCGGAAGCATGAATATCCATGATTCGCTTGCAAGCTGCGCTCATGCGTCTTCGCCTTCCACCCGCATCACGCTGACAACCTCGTGCACCACATCGAGTTTCGCGATTTCGTCCACAGTGGACTGCAAAGCCGCGTCGGGTGCGAGATGAGTGACCACGACGAGGCTCGCCGTGTCGTTCGCGTCGCGCTGGCGCACCGCGGCGATGCTCACGCCGTGCGCGGCGAACGCTTGCGCCACCTGGGCGAGCACGCCCGCGCGGTCCGCGACGTCGAGGCTCACGTGGTAGCGCGTCGGCGTCTGGCCCATCGGCCGCACCGGCAGCGCGGCGTGCGCCGATTCGCGCGGGCCCCGGCCGCCGTGCACCTGGTTGCGCGCCACCGCGACAAGGTCGCCGAGCACCGCGCTGGCGGTCGGCGCGCCGCCGGCGCCCTGGCCGTAGAACATCAGCTCGCCGGCCGCGTCCGCCTCGACGTAGACCGCGTTGAACGCGCCGCCGACGCCGGCCAGCTGGTGGCTCCGCGGAATCATCACCGGATGCACGCGGGCGGACACCGATTCCGTGCCGTCGTCCGCGGTCACGCGTTCGCAGATCGCCAGCAGCTTCACCGTGCGGCCGAGCGTGCGCGCGGCGGCCAGATCGGAGGCCGTGACGTCCGCGATGCCTTCGCGGTGCACGTCTTTCGCGGTGACCCGCGAGTGGAACGCCAGCGAGGCGAGGATCGCGGCCTTCGACGCGGCGTCGTAGCCGTCGACGTCCGCCGTCGGGTCCGCTTCCGCGTAACCGAGCCGGCTCGCCTCGTCGAGCGTTTCGGCGTAACCCGCGCCGGTGGCGTCCATCGCGGAGAGGATGTAGTTGGTGGTGCCGTTGACGATCCCCATCACGCGGGTGATCCGGTCGCCTGCCAGCGATTCGCGCAGCGGGCGCAACAGCGGGATGGCCCCGGCGACGGCGGCCTCGAAGTAGAGGTCCGCACCGCTGGCGTCGGCCGCCTCGAACAGCTCGGCCGAACACTCGGCGAGCAGCGCCTTGTTGGCGGTGACCACGGATTTGCCCGCGTTCAGCGCGGTGAGCAGCCAGCTGCGCACCGGGTCGATCCCGCCGACCAGCTCGACCACGACGTCGACGTCGTCGCGGGCCACGAGCGCCGCGGCGTCGTCAGTCAGCAGTTCGGCGGGCAGTTCCGGGTGCTTGTCCGGACGCCGCACCGCGATGCCGACCAGTTCCACCGGCGCGCCCGCGCGGGCCGCCAGCTCGCCGGCCTGTTCGGTGAGCAGCCGGGCGACCTCGCTGCCGACCGTGCCGCAGCCGAGCATCGCTACCCGGATGGGTGACCGATCCGTGGGAGACAGGCCTTTCGGAGACACAGTGGACACTTCTCAAACCTCCAGGCGCAGCATGTCGTCCGTCGTCTCCCTGCGCAGCAGCAGCCGGGCGGCGCCGTTGCGCACGGCGACCACCGCGGGCCGCGGCAGCCGGTTGTAACCACTGGCCATCGCGTAGCAGTAGGCGCCGGTCGCCGCGACGGCCAGCAGGTCGCCGGGAGCCAGCGTGTCTGGCAGCCAGCAGTCTCGGACGACGATGTCGCCGGACTCACAGTGTTTTCCCACCACGCGAGACAACGCAGGGGTCACCGGCTCGTTTCCGTCGGAGGCGGAGCGCGAAACCACCCGGCAGTCGTACACCGCGTCGTAGAGCGCCGTGCGGATGTTGTCGCTCATCCCGCCGTCGACGCTGACGTACCGGCGGGCGGTCTCGTCGCCGAGCGCGACGTCCTTGATCGTGCCCACCTCGTACAGGGTGAACGTGCCCGGACCGGCGATCGCGCGGCCGGGTTCGCCCGCGATGCGCGGCACCGGAAGCTCCGCGTACGCGCATTCCTTGCGGACGATCTCGCGGATCTGCGTGATCATCTGCGAGGGCGGCGGCGGGTTGTCCTTTTCGGTGTAGGCGATGCCGAAACCGCCGCCGAGGTCGACGACGTTCATCTGCTCGAGCAGGTCCCGGCCGTGTTCCTTGGCCAGGTCCGCGAGCAGCCCGACGACGCGGCGCGCGGCGACCTCGAAACCGTCGGCGTCGAAGATCTGCGAACCGATGTGGCTGTGCAGGCCGACCAGCTTGAGCGACGGCGCGTTCAGCACCCGGCGGACCGCCTCGGCGGCATCGCCGGAAGCCAGCGAGAACCCGAACTTCTGGTCCTCGTGCGCGGTCGCGATGAATTCGTGGGTGTGCGCCTCGACGCCGACCGTCACCCGGACGAGCACCTTCTGCTCGATCCCGTGCGCGGCGGCGATTTCGGCGAGCCGGGCGATCTCGTAGTACGAGTCGACCACGACGGTGCCGACGCCTGCCTCGACCGCCGCGTCCAGTTCGGCGACCGATTTGTTGTTGCCGTGGAACGTGATCCGCTCCACGGGGAAGTTCGCGCGCTGCGCGACGGCCAGTTCGCCGCCGCTGCAGACGTCGAGGCTCAGTCCCTGTTCGGCCACCCACCGGGCGACCTCGACGGACAGGAACGCCTTCGACGCGTAGTGCACGAGCGCCGGGTCGTCGAACGCCTCGGCGTAGTCGGCGCAGCGGGACTTGAAGTCCGCCTCGTCGACCACGAACAGCGGCGTGCCGTAGGTCTGCGCGAGGTCGCGCACGTCGACGCCGGCGATCCGGACGACGCCGTCCGCGGCGCGGTAAACGTTGCGCGGCCACACTTTCGCGGGCAGCTGGTCGAGTTCGCCCGCACTCGCGGGCGGGAACCCGGAGGCGTCGGCATGGGGGTAGACGTCGGCGTGGCGGGGGCCCGCGGGGTGCGCCATGGTTTACATCCGTTCCGGAGCGGAGACACCGAGCAGCGACAAGCCGTTCGCCAGGACCTGGCGCGCGGCTTCGCACAGAGCGAGCCGGGCGTACGTGAGGGGAGTGGCCTCCTCGTCGCCCTGCGGGAGGACCCGGCCCACGGTGTAGAACTTGTGGTACGCGCCGGCCAGTTCCTCGAGGTAGCGGGCCACGCGATGCGGTTCGCGCATCTCCGCCGCCCGGCGCACCACGGCGGGGAATTCGCCGATGGTGCGGATCAGGTCGCCTTCAGCAGGCAGGGTGAGCAGTCCGAAATCGACGTCCTCGCCGGACTCGCCGACCTTCAGGCCGAGGTCCGCCGCGCCGCGCCGCAGCGACGACAGCCGGGCGTGCGCGTACTGCACGTAGTAGACCGGGTTGTCGTTGGAGTGCTTGCGCAGCAAGTCCAAATCGATGTCCAAAGAGGAATCGACGGAGTAGCGGATCAGCTCGTAGCGGGCCGGGTCGACGCCGACCGCCTCCACGAGGTCCTCGAGCGTGATCACGGTGCCCGCGCGCTTGGACATCCGCACCGGCTTGCCGTCGCTGACCAGGTTCACCATCTGGCCGATCAGCACCTCGACCGTCGCCGGGTCGTCGCCGAACGCCGCCGCGGCGGCCTTGAGCCGGGCGATGTAGCCGTGGTGGTCCGCGCCGAGCATGTAGATGCACAGGTCGGCGCCGCGGTTGCGCTTGTCCTTGAAGTAGGCGAGGTCGCCCGCGATGTACGCCGGGTTGCCGTCCTTCTTGAGGACGACCCGGTCCTTGTCGTCGCCGTACTCGCTGGAGCGGAGCCACCAGGCGCCGTCGGCGAGGTAGAGGTTGCCGGAGTCCTTGAGCTCCTGCACGGCCGCGTCGACCGCACCGGACTCGTGCAGCGAGTTCTCGTGGAAGTAGACGTCGAAATCGGTGCCGAACTCGTGCAGGCTCTGCTTGATCTGGCTGAACATCAGGTCGATGCCGATGCGCCGGAACGTTTCGTTCCGCTCGTCCTCGGGCAGGCTCAGCGCGCTCGGTTCGGCCTTGAGCACCTCGGCCGCGATGTCGCTGATGTAGCCGCCCGCGTAGCCGTCCTCCGGCGCGGGCTCGCCCTTGGCGGCGGCGATCAGCGAACGCACGAAACGGTCGATCTGCGCGCCGGCGTCGTTGAAGTAGTACTCGCGGATCACGTCCGCGCCCTGCGCGTCCAGCACCCGGCCCAGCGCGTCGCCGACCGCGGCCCAGCGCGTCCCGCCGAGGTGGATCGGGCCGGTCGGGTTCGCGGAGACGAACTCCAGGTTGATCCGGCGCCCGGCCAGCGCGTCGCCGCGGCCGTACTCCGCGCCCGCGGCCAGCACCTGGCGCACGACCTCGCCCTGTGCGTCCGCGGCGAGCCGGAAGTTCAGGAAGCCAGGTCCGGCGACCTCGGCCGCGGCCACGCCGTCCGCCCCCGCGACGACCTCCGCGAGCGCGTCGGCGAACTCGCGCGGCTTCAGTCCCGCCTTCTTGGCCACCTGCAGCGCGAGGTTGGTCGCGTAGTCTCCGTGGTCCGGGTTGCGCGGGCGTTCGATGGTCACGGTCTCCGGCAGCACGGCGGCGTCGACGCCGCGTGCGGCGAGGACCTGCTCGGCGGAGCTGCGGACCAGATCGGCGAGAGCGGCGGGAGTCACTCGCCGAATTCTAGGTGCGCTCGCGCCGCGCGCCTCCGGCGGTACAGGCTGGCGAGACGGCGGGCACACCGGAGGCGGATGTTCCGCTCGCCGGGGCGCCTCGCGGGCGTTCACGGTGATCGAACGCCCGGTCTCTACACTGGGCTACCGGCAGGGTTCCGTCCGGCTCCCTCCCCCGCTCTCACGAGGAGATCTCGGCAATCATGGCCAACGGGACCACCAAGAAGAAGGGCTCGGGCGCGTCCGCGGTGAAGGCGGCGAAGAACCGCTCGGTCGTCGCGGGCAAGCGCACGCCCTGGGGCACCATCATCGGCGTCGTCGTGGTGGTCGCCCTGCTGGCCGGCGTCATCGTCTACTACCTGCAGGCCTCCGCGCCCAAGCGCGACCAGGCCGCCCGGGACGAGGCGGCCGCCTCCTTCGCGCCGACCGCGAGCAATCCGGACCCGTCGAAGAAGATCCCCGGCGTCGTCATCAAGCAATACACCGGATCGGTGCACATCCTGCCCACCGAACGGGTGGCCTACGACCAGAGCCCGCCGTTCGGCGGCCCGCACGACGGCTACTGGGCCACCTGCACCGGCGTCGTGTACCCGGAAGCGGTGCGCAACGAGAACATGGTGCACTCGCTCGAGCACGGCACGGTGTGGATCGCCTACAACCCGGACAAGGTGAAGGGCGACCAGATCCCGCTGCTGGAGGCGCGGGTCAAGGGCAAGCCGTACATGATGATGTCGCCGTACCCGGGCCTGGACAAGCCGATCTCGCTGCAGTCGTGGGGCCACCAGCTGAAGCTGGACAGCGCCGACGACCCGCGCATCGACCAGTTCATCGCCGCGCTGCGGACCAACCCGAACGGCGTGTACCCGGAGATCGGCGCCTCGTGCGACGCGCTCGGCAAGGGCATGTTCGACCCGAGCAACCCGCCGAAGTTCGACCCGAGCAAGCCGGGCAAGGACGCGAAGCCGATGGACTACAAGGGCAGCACCGGAGCCCAGACCGAGCAGCAGCCGGGCATGCCGGGGACGCCGCCGGCCGGGCAGTGACCGTGGGCTCCGAAAACCACGCGGACCAGGCCGAGACGGGCGGCGTCGAAACCGCCCGTTCCGCCTCCCCCTCCGCCGACTTCGCCGAGGAGTCCGCTCCGGCGGCACGGACGGGCTGGTCGCGGTGGGTGGTCATCGGCGGGACGCTGATCGCGGTGCTGCTGGTCGGGGCCGCAATCGGGGTCTTCGCGACGCGGCTCACCGACGGCAGCGACGCGGTGCCCGCGACGCCGGGCGCGGGTTCGGTTGAGGTCGGGTTCGCCCAGGACATGTCGGTGCACCACCTGCAGGCGGTCACCATGGCCGGCTGGGCGCGCGACCACTCGACCGACCCGGAGATCCGCCAGCTCGCGTTCGACATCGAGCGCACGCAGACCGAGCAGGTCGGGCGCATGAAGGGCTGGCTCATGCTGTGGGACCAGCCCGAACAGGCGACCGGCGCGTACATGACGTGGATGACCGAGCCGATGGGCCACGCGGGCATGCAGATGCCGACCAGCAGCCCGGCCGGCGGCGCGCCGATGCCGGGCATGGCCACCGACGCGGACCTCGCGAAACTGCGGTCGCTGTCCGGCCGCGCGCTGGACGTCGAGTTCCTGCAGCTGATGCTGCGGCATCACCAGGGCGGCGTCGCGATGGCCGAGTACGCGCAGGACCACACGTCCAACGACGCGGTGAAGGCGTTGTGCCGCAGCATGCTGGTGTCGCAGGGCGCGGAAATGGACCAGATGAAGCTCATGCTGAAGGGGCGGGGAGCGCAGCCGCTGCCTTTTTCCTGACCTCCGCTCGTGAGCGCCTGTCGCGGTTCTGACCGGGACGGGCGCTCACGAGTTTTTGTAGGTGGGCCGCGCCAGTTCCTTGATGTCGCCCAGCGTTCCCCATTCGTCGCGCCCCAGCCGGGACAGCGGCCGCAGGCGCTCGATCAGCGGGTGGTCGCCGTCGAGGACGTCCTCGTTGACCGCCAGGTGCACGACCCGGCCGAACACCACCGTCGAGCGGCCGAAACCGACCGTGCTGTGCAGTTCGCATTCGAACGCCACCGGTGATTCCGCGACCCGCGGCGGACGGACCTTGAGGCTCGGCTCGCGGGTCAGCCCTGCCTCGTCGAATTCGCTCAGCTCCGGCGGGAAATCCGCGCCGGTGGCGTTGATCTGCTCGAACAGCGGCTCGGGCGCGAGGTTGACCACGAACTGGCGGGTCGCCTCGACGTTGCGCAGGGTGTCTTTCCGGCCGACCGAGGTGAACTGCAGGACCGCGGGCGCGGCCGAGGCGACGGTGAAGAACGAATGCGGCGCGAGGTTGTCCACTCCGTCGCGGGAAACGCTCGACACCCAGGCGATCGGCCGCGGCACGACGGTCGCGGTCATCAGGTGGTAGAAGGCGTTCGGGGCCAGCTGTGCGGGGTCGAAGTCCTTGCGCATAGCCCCCGGTCTACCAGGACAGCTCCGTGCACCGGCGGGCGCATTGCGGTCCCTCGACTTGCAGCGTCGCGTGTTTGATCTCGTAGCGGACCGAGAGCAGGTCCTGCGCCTTGGTGAGCACAGTGGACTGTTCGGCGTCGGCCTTCACCGTCAGGTGCGCCGACGCGACCTCCATGCCCGAGGTCAGCGTCCACACGTGCAGGTCGTGCACGTCCGCGACACCCGGCAGCGCGGCGAGTTCGGTGCTGATCTCGCCGACGTCCACGCCGGCCGGCGCGTGCTGGAACAGGATCCGCAGCGCGCGGCGGGCAAGCGTCCAGGTGCGCGGCAGCACGAACAGGCCGATCGCGACACCGATGATCGGGTCGGCGTAACGCCAGCCGGTGGTGAGCGTGATCGCGCCGCTGAGCAGCACGCCGACCGAGCCGATGAGGTCAGCCAGCACCTCGAGGTACGCGCCGCGGACGTTCAGGCTCTCCTTCGCGCCCGAGCGCAGCACCAGGAACGACACGATGTTGGCGACCAGACCCGCGGCCGCGGCGAGCAGCACCGGCAGGCCAGGCACCTCCGGCGGGTCGGTGATCCGGCCAATCGCCTCCACGGCCACATACCCGGCGACACCGAACAACAGGACGGCATTCGCCAGCGCGGCAAGGACTTCCGCCCGGTACATGCCGAACGTGCGGCTGGGCGTCGGCCCGCTGCGCCGGGCGAGCACGATCGCGGCGAGCGCCATTCCGACGCCGAGAACGTCGGTGAACATGTGCGCGGCGTCGGAGATCAGCGCGAGGGAACCGGTGGCGAAGCCGACCGCGAACTCCAGCACCATGAACCCGGCACCGACCGCGAGAGCGATCAGCAGCGCGCGGACGTAGCGGCCGGACGCGCTCGCCGGAGCGGCGGTGTGCCCGTGGCCGTGCCCGTGTCCCATCGCTCGCCTCCCAAGTTTCGGTGTCGAGAGGAATATATAGTGACATGCGCATATGTGCAATACAGGGTAGCCTAACTTCACCCTAACGCCTGGTGACGCGTTTCCCCCAGCCCTGTTCCGCGAGGTGGGAAAGATCAGCGCACGAGCCGGAAGAACCCGCGGATCTGCTCGACGAGCGACGCCGGTTGTTCCATCGCGGCGAAATGCCCGCCACGCGGCAGCCGCTCGAACCAGCGCAAATCGGTGTACTTGAGCTCCGCCTGCCGCCGCGACGGGCGGATGATGTCGCGCGGGTAGACGGAGATGCCAGACGGCGCCGTGACGAGATCGCCGAAGCTGCGGTAGCTCTCCCAGTAGAGCCGCGCGGACGACGTCGCCGACGCGGTGAACCAGTACGCCGAGATCGCGTCGAGAAGCTGCTGCCGGGTGACCGCGTCCTCCGGGTGACCGTTGTTGTCGGTCCAGGCCCAGAACTTCTCGGCGATCCAGGCCGCCTGCCCGGCCGGCGAGTCGGTCAGTCCGTAGCCCAGCGTCTGCGGTCGCGTGCCCTGCTGCCCCGAATACCCCTGGCCGGTGCGCCGGAACTCGGCCGCCGCCTGCGCCCCTTCGCGTTCCTCGTCGGTCTCGTCCGCGAACTCGCCTCGCGGCGCGGCCGCCATGTTGACGTGCACCCCCGCGAGCCGCTCCCGCGCCACCTCGCCGAGCGCCCCCGAGACCGCCGAACCCCAGTCGCCGCCCTGCGCGCCATAGCGGTCGTAGCCGAGCGAGACCATCAGCTGATCCCAAGCGGTCGCGATTTTCCGCACGCCCCAACCGGTTTCGCTCGGCTTGTCACTCCAGCCGTACCCCGGCAACGAAGGCGCGACGACATGAAACGCGTCCGCCGGATCGCCACCGTGCGCCCGCGGGTCGGTCAGCGGGCCGAGAATGTCGAGGAATTCGAGCACCGACCCCGGCCAGCCGTGCGTGATCACCAGCGGAAACGCGTCCGGCTCCGGCGAACGGAGGTGCACGAAGTGAATCCCGAGACCGTCGACCTCCTGACGGAACTGCGGGAAGACGTTGAGCCGGTCGGCGAACCCGAAGTCGTAGTCCTCGGCCCAGCTGC
This sequence comes from Amycolatopsis sp. Poz14, assembly GCF_006704225.1. NCBI lineage: Bacteria > Bacillati > Actinomycetota > Actinomycetes > Pseudonocardiales > Pseudonocardiaceae > Amycolatopsis > Amycolatopsis sp. Poz14. The sequence goes on along the minus strand of NZ_JACLHD010000001.1, from coordinate 2,569,143 downwards.
GACAGAGCTCCTTGGCATAGCCGAGCGGCACTCCCTGCGCCCAGTCGCCGACGGTCTCCGCCTCCGGCCACCTCGTGCGCCGCAACCGCGCCCGCACGTCCTCGATGTCCTGCTCAGCCACCCTGACCTGGAACGGCTCGGCGCCCACCGCCGCCTCCCTCCGCGTCGACGATCCGACGCTACCGCGTTAAGCCCCCTCCTGTGCACAGCCGGAAAGGGGCATGCGCTAGGCTCTGTCCAGTCGCGCAAGCGAGCCCTCGTAGCTCAGGGGATAGAGCACTGCCCTCCGGAGGCAGGTGTCGCAGGTTCGAATCCTGCCGAGGGCACCACAAGGATGGGAACGGGAGAGATGTCAGACATGACATCCTCCTCTTTCTCGTGTTTACGCTGGTCAATGCGCTTGCTGCGGTCAAACGGTAAGATGACGGCACCGCGAGCAGCCTGCCGCACCGCTGAGACTGCGGGTCCTACGAGCGTGGCTGTGCACTTGATCTGGTTGGCGCGCTTCTGGTAGCGCACCTCAAGCCGGAGGGCTTCGAAGAGTCGCCGTGCGACGTCCTCGGGCAACTCCTCGACCCGAACCTCGCCCACGGGCAGAGCGTCAAGCAGGTCAGGGTTGACCGCCTGCTGATTCTCCTCCTCGATCTGGGCGAGCTGGACTTCGAGCTGAGATTTGCGTTCGTGAAGCTCACTGCGCTCGTCGTTGATCTCGCCGACAAGTTCCTTGGTCGGCTTTTCGAACAGCGCGAAACTGCGGACGACGTTCTTGATCATGCGAACGGTGTCGTTGATCTCGCGGCGCAGTGCGTCGATGCGCTGCTCTCGTTCCCGCTGCGCGGCAGCGCCGAGTTCGCGAGCGGCATCCCCCAGCAGGCTGCGGCGGTAGGTGCCGAAGATGTGGGCGGACAGGAACTCGTTGAGCTTGTCGACGATGGCGTCTTCGCGGATCCAGAAGCTTCCCGCGGCGGGGTGCCCCTCGGGGACGTACCCCTTCTTCGGGGCGCAGACGTAGTAGGCGTGGCCTCGGCGGGTCTTGCCGTTCATGCGGCGGCCGCAGTCGCCGCAGAACAGGTAGGTGCGCAGCAGGTAGCTGCGCTTGGTCTGGGGATGTTTGACGTTGGTGTTGTTGCCGGTGCTGCGGGAGCCGAAGCGGTGGCCGCTGACGTCCTGGGCTTGCAGCCAGTCCTCCAGGGTGACGAGAGCTTCGTGGACGGGTTTCGTGGTCCAGATCCATTCCCCGATGGGGTTGGCGCGGTTTCCTCGGGACTTGCGTCCGCTGCGGTTCCACACCATGTGCCCGGTGTACTTGGGATTGGTGAGGATGTCGCGCACGTTCGAGTAGGTCCAGCGGCCGACGGCACGTTTCGGGTCGACGGGGACGGGCGGCGGGTAGCTGGAGGGGTCGAGGTTGAGGCGGTCCGCGATGGCTTGGTAGCCGAGCCGTTCGGTGATTCGCCAGTGGTATGCCTTGCGCACCGCGGGCGCCTGGGCTGGGTCGACGTCGAGGAAGGTTTTCTTGGCGCCCTTGGCGCGCTTGGCGGGAACCGGGTGCGGTACGTGACGCGCACGGTAGCCGTAGCAGGCTTTGCCGATGTTGTACCCGGCTTCGGTGTGGGTAGCGTAGCCGTCCCAGGACTTCTCCAGCATGTCTACGACGTAAAACTCGGAGATGCTCTGCTTGACCCGCCGGGTCAACAGTTGCGTGGCAGTCTTGGGTTTTCGACCGTCCACTGTGGTCAGTTGAAAGGGCTCGTCTGCGGCAAGCAGGCGCACTCCGGCGCGCTCCAAGCGATGTTCGATGGTGGTGCCGTAGTACATGTGCCGGGCGGTGCGCTCGATCGACTCGCAGATGACATAGTCGAACCGCCGATCAGGCCGTTCGGCCTCGGCGAGCAGATCCTGGATACCCCCGTCACGCGGGATCGGGATGTCGAACTGTTCGTGCGCGCGGCCGCTTCCACGAGCGTCGAGATCCATGCGCCCGGACTCGACGTCGTAGAAATGCGCGACGATGAGGCCGCCTTCGGGAAGCGAGCGTTGCGACGACCCCAACTGGCGCGGCAAGGAGAGGGTCGGGTCCTGCATGTCCCGTGTGGACACACGGCCCAGCCATGCGAAGCGAAGAACCGTCGGCTGCGAGGAGGTGCACATCGGTTCGCAGCCCGCCGCTTTGCCGTAACGACTCCGTACGGGTCCTACGCTGCGTTGTCCAGCCCACCGACGGACCTGTTCCGGGCCTGCCATTCCGTCACCTCCCACAACACTCGTGCTTGTTCCGCGGCCAGCCGCTGAGCCTCGATTCCTTCCACAGCCCGGATTTCCGCGACCAGTTCCGGTGGTTCGTCAGGAGCCAGACGTCCGGTGGCGTCGTCGCGGCGCTCGTATTCCCCGGCCAACGTCCACACCCCCTTGTCCGCCCATATACGGGTTTTCGATCGTGAAATAGCCGGAGCCCTGGACGCGGCGGCGAATCAGCGCGGTGAGCGCACGCGCCTGCGGCAGCATCTCCAAGACCGGGTCCCAGGGCTCGGTCGCGTAAATGATCGGGACACAGTGCTGCGCGGCGAGGCGTTCGCGAGCCAGAATCTCGAACGGATCGCGCGACAGCCGCTCCGCCTTCTCGCAGACGATCAGGTCGTAGCCCGGTTCCGGAGTGGACAAAGTCGCAGCCAGCTCGCGCCACCCGCCCTCGCGTCGGGGCAGTCCCGCATCGTGCAGCATCACCGGGTCGACGTCGGCGGGCAGGTCGTAGAAGCAGTGGGTGATCACCACGCGAGGACGAAACGTCTGCTCGCACAACTGGTACTGCTGACGCAGGAGGCGCAGGGCGATCGTGTCGGTCCTGTTCTTGCGTCCGTAGAACGCCGCCCTGATCGGCTCGGACACGGCGCCGATCCCCTCGGTGGCCGTAGTCGCTGCTGGGGCGGACATGGGAATCGTGCCTCCTGGTCTCCTCGTCCCGCGCCACGCGCAAGCGCCTGTCGCTCAGCGCAAACCAGCTGGCCAGAGGGTCCAGCTGGGATGCTGCGGGCCTGGGATCGTAGCGTCGATCGGCGAAAAGCGGAGGCCCCGGACGAGTGGGCCTCGCCTGTCGTCCACGTCACACCGGCACGGGTGTCACGCTGCGCGCGGAGCCGGTTCCGTGGCCGGGTGGGTGCCGCGGGCTCGTGCTTGCTGGCGGGGGTCGTGGACGCGCCAGGCGGCGAGGCGGCAGTAGTCGCGGCTGGCATCCAGCGAGATGGCTCGCCGGCCGTGCACGGCGGCGGCTAACGCGGTGGTTCCGGTGCCGCCAAAGGGATCGAGCACCACACCGGGAACGCCGGCCGCGTTCGTGTCGGCGCAATCGCAGGCGTCGGCGAACTCGGTGGCGCGCGACAGCAGGAATTCGCGGGCGTAGCCGCCCAGTGCGGCGCGTGCCTCGGCGACGAGCTGCCCACCGGGGTGCTCGTGCCCGCCCGGACGGCCCTGGGTGTCGACGGCGCGGGGCGTGTCGTTGAGTCCCGCGGCTCGCAGCGCGGACAGGTGGGCCTCGGTCAGGCCGTGCTCGCGCACCAGTTCCAGCGCCCGCCGCGTCTGGGGCCGGGAGGTGTCCAGGCCGTAAGCGATCGGGACTCGGCGGCGGCCGTGCCCGCACGCAGTACAGACGCGTCGTGGTGACCACCCGAGGACGAGTCGCCGAGGCCATTCCACCGGAAACGACGCATGGTGCGCGATCCCGAGGTGCGGGGGCACCCGCAGGGGTTGCGGTGCGATCTCCCAGACCGATCCGGGCAGGCGGCCGTGCGGGTGCGACATCTGGCGTCGTTTCAGGGTCTGCTGTTTTGCGCCCGGGTAGTACCGACCGTCGCGTGCCGCGCGGCCAGGATGGGATCGGTGCGGTGCCACACGAACGAGACTCGGCGCGGAATGCAGAAGTCTGATGGTGTCGATAGCGCTGTAGTAGCGCGGGTTGAGCGTGAGGTGGAACCAGGTTTCGTGGCTGCGGCGGACCCGGTCGCGCACGGCCTCGGGCAGTCCGTGTGGTTTGGACCAGATGATCTCGGCGCGCAAGATCAACCCGAGTTCGTCGACGCAGCGCAGGGCGTAGCGCCAGGGCAAGCCGATCAGCGACTTCGCCGGAACACTGCGGCTGTGTGGGTCGCCGCCGTCCGGGACCTGCCCGGCACCGCGGGTTCCGTTCAGGGAGCGGCCTTTGCCGTTGTTGTAGCTGGAGTACTTGTCACCGAGGTTGACGAAGATTGACCCGGACGGTTGGAGGACGCGGATCATCTCGCGGGTACAGGCGATCAGGTTCTCGAGATAGGCACCCGGGGTGTCTTCGGCACCGAGCTGTCCGCGGTAGACGGCGTCGCCATCGCGGTAGGTCCGCAGCCCGAAGTAGGGCGGGCTGGTGACCACCAGATCGACACTGGCGTCCGGGACCGGAAGGGCGCGGGCGTCGCCGTGGATGATTTCCGGTTGAACAAAGGCGGTGTCGTCGGTCATTGCGGCCGTCCTGTGTCCGGGTCGACTGCGGTGATGCGTCGGAGTGCGAGCTCGTGGTAGGCGGGGTTGGTGTCGATGCCGGTGAAACGTCGGCCGAGTTCGCGGGCGGCGACGGCGGTGGTGCCGCTGCCGCTGAACGGGTCGAGGACGTGACCGCCGGGCGGGCATCCCGCCGCGATGCAGCGCCGCGGGATCTCGGCCGGCGACGGAGCGGGATGCCCGATACGGGTGCGGTCCGGCGGGATGGTCCACACGTTGCCGGGGTTGCGACCACGCTGTCCGTCGGCGGGTGTGCGGGGCCAGGTTCCGCGGGCGGTGTTCGGTTTGGTGCCCCGGTGGTGGGCGCGCCGGGACAGAGCCCGGTCGCCGGTGTAGGGCTGCCGGATCGCATCGAGGTCGAAGTAGTAGTCCGGCTGCGTGACGAACAGGAAGAGCATCTCGTGCCGAGTCGCGAGACGGTCGGAGATCGATGTGGGCGTGGCGTGGGGCTTGTGCCAGACGATCGCCGACCGCAAGATCCACCCGTCGTTCTGCAGAGCGAAGGCCAGCCGCCATGGCATGCCGAGCAGATTCTTGTGCGGCACGTCCGCTCGCGGCCGGTAGTGCGATTGCCCTGTATGCCCAGGGGTCGTGCACCAATAGCCGTCGGAATTGGTGGAGTAGCTGTCACCAAGATTGACCCACACGGTGGCCCGCGGAGTCAGCACCCGCCGGGCCGCGGCGAACACTGCGCGCACGGTCTCGACGTAGTCGTCCGCAGTTGGTTCCAGCCCGATCTGCGGATGCTCACGCCGCGCCCCGCAATCCCGGCACCTCTGCTGCACTGAACCCCGGCTGCCGAGGCCTGCGGACCGGTGTCGGCAGCCGGGCCGGCCACCGGTCCAAGTGTCGGGTGCGTAGTCGCGCAGCCGCCAGTAGGGCGGGCTGGTGACCAGACAGTCGATCGAATCCTCGGGCAGGTTCTGGATTCCGGCTTCGGCGTCGGCGGTCACCAGCGTGACGGCGTCGTCCTCAGGGGAGCGTGCGGCGAAGGTGGTCATGCCGCCCTCCCGGTGTTCTGTGCGGTGAGACCAAGGCGGCGCAGGCCGATCTCGTGGAACTCCGGGTTGAGGTCGATGCCGACGTAGGAGCGGCCGAGCTGGCGTGCGGCCAGTCCGGTGGTGGCGGCACCGCTGAACGGGTCGAGCACTACACCGCCGGCTGGGCATCCGGCCGCGATGCAGCGCAGTGGGATGTCGACCGGGAACGCGGCGAAGTGCGCCTCCCGCAACGGGCGGGTGGTGATCGACCAGACGTCACCCGGATTCTTGCCCCGAGCATGCGCGGCGGTGTGCCGCGCGCCGGTCGGGCGCATCGCGTCCCCGTGCGCTTTCGCGGAAAACGGCTCGGTATCCCGGTATTTGCCGTACACGCTGTGTCCGCGGCGGCGCGCGGTCGCGCCGATCCCGCTGTGGCGGCCCTTGTTCGCGCCGCCGATCACACTGCCCGACGTGAGGGCTTCCGGGCATGCGAGCGGTTCGCGGATCGGGTCGAGGTCGAAGAAATACTTCTGCTGTTTGGTCAACAGGAACAGCATCTCGTACCGGTTCGACAACCGGTCACGCACGGATTCGGGCATGGCATTGGGTTTGTGCCACACGATCGCATTGCGCAGAATCCAGCCGTCAGCCTGCAGCGCGAACGCCACCCGCCACGGCATCCCGACCAGGTTCTTCCGCGGCAGCGACCGCGTGCGCGCCACCCCGGCCCGGCGCACCGACTCCCGCAGCGGCGCCGCCGCGCTGCGACCGGACAGGGTGCTCGCCCGCATCGCGTCCCCGGTGCGGCCGGGCGGTTCGGCGGAGTACGAGTCGCCCAGATTCAGCCACACCGTGCCGGTGTCGGACAGGACCCGGCGCAGCTGCCTGAAGACCTGCCGCAGCCGGTCGACGTAGTCCTGCGGGGTCGCCTCCAGGCCGTGCTGGTCGTCCTCGCGACGGGCACCGCACCGGCGGCAGCGCTGCGGCTCGCCGCCGCGATGCGCCGCCGACGCGGGATAGGCGAGACCGGGGTGTTTGGACTGGGGAATGTTGCCGCCGCGTCCGGACCCGGCAAGGTGCGCGCAACCGGGATCGCCGCCGACCCAGGTTCCGGTCCCGTAGTCGCGCAGCCCCCAGTACGGCGGACTGGTGACCACGCAGTCCACCGATTTCTCCGCCAGGCCGGCGAGGGTCGCGGTGGCGTCGCCGGTGCAGAACGTGACGGTGTCATCGCGGTAGTGGACGGTGTCCATGAGATTCGCTCCTTCGGCACGTTGGGTTGAAATCGCGAGCCGCAGTACGTCGGATCGCGTCGCTGCGCCACAGGCGGGTTGCCGGCGGGTGCTGGGCGACGCGGCGCGCACTCAGGCGGCGGCCGAATCGGGCCGTGTTCCGCGCCCGTGGCCGCGTGGTGGGGGCGCGGGCAGCGCGGGGAGGGACTGGTTCAGGGCCGGATCGGCGGCGTCGGGATCGGCCCGGAGCACCAGCGCGGTGTGGTGCGCGGGCAGCGCGACCGGATGCCCGAGAACGCGTTCCGCTCGGGCGGCGGCTCGTCGCTGGGCCAGCGACGCGCGGGTGTACGTGCGGCCTCGTCGCACTGCGGCGGTCAACGCCACGCACCGCGCGACCGGCGCCAGCCCGGCCGCGCCGGCGACCGCCGCGATCCGGCCGGGCACGTCGAGCAGGTCGTGCCGCACGGGGTGGCGCTGCGGGGCGCTGGTGACGACCACGTGCCCGCCCGGACGCAGCAGCGGCCGGTATTGCGCAAGCAGTCCGTGCAACCTCTCCAGTGCACCATCGATGTCGCCGACCGGACCGGGTCGCAGGGTTGTCAGGAGGAGAGCGATCCGTCCGGTCAACCCGGCCGTGGCTGCGGCGGCGGCCGTTCCGGGGCGTCGGTCGAGGACGAGGACCATCCCGTCTACGAACACGCCCCGCGCCTTCGTGGCGGTCACGTTGGCGCGCGCCAGGCGCCACCACCGGCGCTGCCCGGTCAACCCGATCGCGTGCCGCCCGGTCCGGAGCGCTTCGACGATCGTGGTGCCCGCGCCGCAGTCGGGATCGAGCACGACATCGCCGGGCCGGGTCAGCGCCGCGACGGCGTAGCGGGCGATCGCCGGGGCCATCAGGCCGGGGTCGGCACCGGTGGCGTCGTGGTAGCCGCCCTCGGTCAGCTGGGCCGTCAAGCTGTCAGTCCCCGTCGGCCACACCGACGCCACAATCGGGCCTTCGGACCGCTCCCCCGACGCGCGGGGGAGCTGCCTGTCGGCGCTCTTAGACATCCGAGGTCTCCTTCCCCTCGATGCCACGGTCGTCCGTCGCGTCCGGCGACAGCCGCCCGAGCAGAACGAGGTCGTGGTGCACCGAGCGCAGCGGCGGCGCTGCGGCGTCGGCCGCGCGCGGCGAGAAGTCCGGCACGGAGTCCTCGGCGCACATCCGGTCGGGGCGGTCCGGCAGGTTCGGCACAGGCGTGGCGAGCACGGCGATGTGATCGTGACACCGCAATCCGCGACTACCCAGTGTGTTCAGCAAGGTCGCTAGCGGATCACGCAGCTGGCCATCGCGGGAATCACTGTGCGTGACGACAGCAACGAGGCCGCGCGGGGTGAGCAGGGCGTCCCAGTCGGCGCGCGCGAGCCAGTCGGTGGCGCGCGGGTCGAGCGAGGTGATGATCAGGTCGAAACCGCCGCGCGGTCGGTCTCCGTCGCGACGCGGAGGGCGTGGGGAGTCTGGGTGCGGGTCGGCCAGCGGGTGCAGATCGAGCCGACCGAGTCGGGGTCGCGACCCCGACTCAACTCCGGAACGGCGGGGCGAGTCGGTGTGCTCGCCCGGGCAGTCGGGGGCGAGTACCGCTGTCGCAGTGTCGGTGCTGCGTCCGAGCCGGGCGACGGTCCAGACCGCCTCGGCGAGACCGGCGTAGGGGGCGGCGTCGCGGGCACCGCCGACCGCGTGCCGAAGGGTGCGTGGGGACGGTGGCGGGGTGAGGAGAAGGACGCGGTCGCCGGGGCGGGTGTAGGTCGTGACGAGGGTGACGATCGTGCGTCCGAGCCAGCCGGGAAGCAGCGCGGTGCCGGGCAGCATCTCCGCGTCGGCGAACGGCCAGAAGGCCGCCGGACGTGGCCGGCGGGCAGCCGCGACAGCGGGCAGGCGCTCCGGTGCGCGGTGCCGTCCGTGACGGGTACGCGCCGCGCTCGCCGTGCGGTGATGCGGCGTGTGATGGCGGCGGCTTCCGGGCTCAGGGTGCGGTGTTGGAGTCATCGGCGGCCTTCCTCGCAGTGTGATCGGCGCGGTCTGCCAAGTCACCCCAAGAGGCGGGTTTTGAGGCCGCTTTTCGACACCGCACTTCCAGGTTTTTGACAAACTCCCGAAGCTCTGAACCGCACGCAGCGAGAAGAGAGTCCGAATACGTCGACACTCCCGGACGTTCGGAACTATTCGGGTCCAACACAGTGCGGGGTCGATCTGCTGTCGAACCATCCCGACTTGAGCCAAGAAGAATTTCCGATCCGAATCAAAGTCGCCCGACCGAGTCGTCGTGCACCCTCCTCTACGAACAGTCGCTTGCCTACTAAGGATCGCTTAAACGCCAGCTCGCCAGCTACTAAGACGATCGAGGACGCCGCCAGGGTGCGCCGCCAGCAAGAGGTCTTCGAGTCCTTCGAGGCTTCGGTTTTAGTAGCCGAATTTGCCTGCCAACAAGATCATCCTTGTTCTTTTCTTGCCCCTTTCTTGTCGCCGCCCTGGCGTCCTGACGGAGCTGATTCACCAACTCCAGTCAGGAGCGCATCAAATGACGAACGACGAGACTGCTTCTGCGCTTATCCGCCCTGATCGCGGGGGACACGAATGGTTGCCATTGGACACCGCGCGCGACGCCTTCGGGTGGCTGGTCACCGGGCCGAAGCCGATGGCCGTGCAGGGGGCCCGGTTCGCCGGGTTGCCGCGGCGCCCGGTGCCGCTGGACGAACTGCGGGACCGGGTGATGAGCAAGCAGTGCCCGCCCCGCACGCGCGACGACGTGTGGGCGCACCTGGTGCTGCGTTCCCGCACGCACGGGGGTGCCTGGACGGTGGCGTGCGTCGGGATGGCGCTGCCGTCGCTGGCCGCGAGCGCGCGATGGCTGGCGGCGCGGTATCGCGGCGATCGCGCGGACGCCCACGCGGCGGTGCTCGCCGGGTTTGTCCACGCGCTGTCGACCGTCGATCTGGCCGACCCGGCCATCGCGGTCCGGCTGCACTTCGCCGCCCGCCGCGCCGGGCAGGAAGCATTGGAGGAGTCGCTCGACGCTCCGATGCCGGCGGGCTCGGGCTACCGCTCCGCGGCACCGCGCCCGCCGTACGGACATCCCGACTTGGTGCTCGCGCGGGCGGTCGGCGAGCAGATTCTCACCCCCGCCGAAGCGGAACTGATCTCGGCGACACGGCTCGGCGACACCTCGGTGACCGACTGGGCGCACCGTCATGGCGCTGCGCTGAAGACCGCGTTCAAGGCCCGTGATCGAGCCGAAGACCGACTCGTCGCGTGGCTGCGCGATCAGGTCGCCGGCGCTGGCCCCGAAGACCCTGTCGCCGACGCAGCTGTCGCCGCTCTCGTCGTCGATCCACCGGACGCTCCCGCCGAGGAAAACCCAGGTGTGTCACGTGCTGTGAGCGGTCGTCTGCGCAACGGCCGACCGGCTTCTTCCAGGAAATCGTCACGGGCGGTGTCGAAAAACGACCCGAAATCCGGCCTCTTGGGGCGCGGGGAGACCTCACCCGGCTCTCCGCGTACCGCCGAGCACGAGCCGACTTCGGAGGTGCGCCGATGCGCGTGACACCCCATCCCCAGACTCAGCACACCCCCGCGCCGTCGTGCTTCCTCGCGTCGAGCACGACCGACCGGAAACGATCCCGCCCCGGCGTCGTCAGCCACTCGCGGCCGACGGCACACACGGATACCACACGCACCTGTCATCGGATCTCTCGGTCGCGGCCAGTGCGCCACGCGGCGATCTACGCGGTACTCGGCGCGGTCCTGCTCAGCTCGCTCGCCGCGGATGCGGCGCAGGCTTCCACACAGGTGCTCGCGATCGCGAGCAGCGTCGGGCAGGTCTTCGACAACATCCGCAACTGGCTCATCGGCATCCTCGCTGGGCTGGCGACGGTGTTCCTCACCATCGGCGGCGTCCGGTACCTGATGGCCGGGGGCGACCCCGGCGAAGTCGAGAAGGCCAAGCAGTCGTTCAAGTCGGCGGGCTGGGGCTACGGGTTGGCTGCGCTGGCACCGCTAGTGGTGGAAACCCTGCGCGGGATTGTCGGGGCCTGAGGCTATGACCGCGACCCGACGCTCCCGCGTGCCCGAGCCCGATCGCGGCGAGCCCGGCACCGGCTCGCGCCCGTTGGACCCGGTGCGCCGGGAGCGGGTCCTGCTCGCCCCGCCGACCCCGCAGCGCACCGGACGTGGTTCCCGGCGGCGGGTCTGGCTGCTGGCGCTGGGCCTGACCATGCTGCTCGGCGGTGCGCTGGCTGTCAGTGCGTGGGCCGCGCCCGGCGCACCCCGGCAGCCGAGCACGCAGCCCGCGGCGCAGCAACCGCCGCCGTTGCCGCTGCCGCCCAACCCCAGCGACACGTGTGCCCCGAACTCGCCGGACCCGGCGTGCCGCTTTCCGACCGGCTCGCCGCGCCCGTCGGTCCCGGCGACGCCACTGCCTCCGATCACCGAACTGCCGCCACCCACGAGCTGCTTCCCCGGCCAGATCGGCTGCACACCCGGCAGCCCGACCGCCGCGCCGAGCACGACTGCGAACCCGCCGTGCACGGGCGAGGACTGCATTCCGCAGCCCACCCCGCCGCCGAGCACGAGCCCGCGGCCGGGCGGTCCCAGTACGGGAAACGGCGATCCGGACTGCGGGCTGACCAACATCACCGGCTGCATCGCCAAGGCGATCAACGGCGTGTTCAAGGATCTGGTCACCGCCGCGCTGTCGCCGATCCTGGACTTGCTCGGCCACACCGTGCTGACCACGCCGACGCTGGACCAGCTTCCCGGTATCGGCGAACTGTGGGACAACTCGTGGCAGATCGTGCTGGCCTGCTACGGGATGCTGATCCTGGTCGCCGGGATCGTCGTGATGTCCCACGAGACGGTGCAGAGCCGGTACTCGATCAAAGAGATCGGCCCGCGGATCCCGATCGGGTTCCTCGCCTCCGCGCTGTCGCTGTTCTTCGCCGAGAAGCTCATCCGGCTGGCGAACGCGCTGTCCGCCGCAGTCCTTGGCGACGGGGTGGACCCGCCCTCGCTGGGATCCACGCTCAAGGACGCGGTCGATGGCGCGGTCTCCGGCGGGTTCTTCATGATTCTGCTGGCGCTGGTGCTGGTGGTCGTCGGGATCGCCCTGCTGGCTGTCTACGCAGTGCGTGTCGTCATCACGCTGATCCTGATCGCCACCGGGCCGCTGTTTCTGATGTGTCACGGCTTGCCCCACACCGACGGCATCGCCCGGTGGTGGTGGAAGGCGACCGGGGCGACGCTGGCGATCCAGGTCGCGCAGTCGCTCGTGCTGATCGGCGCCGTGCGGACCTTCCTGACCGGCGGGGTGCATCTGTTCGGCTCGACGCTGTCCGCGCTCGGCATGCTCATCGCCGCGATCGCCTTGTTCTACGTCCTCTTCAAGATTCCGTTCTGGTTCCTCTCGGCCGCCAGGATCGGCAACGGCCGCTCTCTCCTCGGAAGTCTCGTCAAGACCTACATCGCAGCGAAAACATTCGGGATGGTCGCCGGGAAGTCCGGCCGCTTCGGCAAGGCCAGCACGGCCGCCGGCGGCAAGGGACACAGGGGCGGCGGTGGCCGGGGCGGTGCTGCTGCCGATCCGCCGTGGCCCCCTCATCCGCGGAGCCCGCGGACACCGGAGGCGGTCAACAAGCGGATGCAGGCGGCCTACGACGCCGAGCGCGCCCGTGCTGCCCAGCAGCCGCGCCCGCCCTCGCAGCGACCGGAGTTTCTGCAGCCCGGTCCGCAGGAGACCATCCACGACCCGGCCGTCACCTCGGCCAGTCAAGGACCCACCATGCCCGAATTCAGTTCCGCACCCAAGCCCGGCATCCCAGCCCCGCCGCCCGCCGGGCGGCACCGCAGGCGGGCTCCGACGGCGCCCCGGTTCCAAGCTCCTGGTGCACCGCGCCGAGCCGGTGGTGCCGCGACTCCGGCTCGGCCGGTCGCGACGGCCGCGGTTCCTCCGTACTTGCGGTTCCAGCCGCCGACGCCGGAACCGCCCCACGTGTCCCGTCCGGCCACGCCCGCGACTGCGCCGCCCGCCGCGCCGGTGTTCCGGACCGCGCACCCGCAGCCGCGCCTCGGCGACGCCCGCCCGCGCACGCCGTCCGTGCCGCCGGTGACGTTCCGGGCGCCGACCACGCCACCAGCTCCGCCGAAAGCCCCGCCCCGTGGAGGTGAGAAGTCATGACCCAGCCCGTGCGCATCCCCTCCGATGTCGATCGCGAGGATCGCGTCCTGGCCAACCTCACCGCCCGGCAGCTGGCGATCCTCGCCGTGACCGGGATCGTGCTCTACGGTGCCTGGACGCTGACCCGCGGTGTGGTGCCGCTGCCGATCTTCCTGATCGCCGCTGTTCCTCTCGGTGTCACGGCCGCGGTCCTGGCGCTGGGTCAGCGCGACGGCATGAGCCTCGACCGGCTCATGCTCGCCGCCCTCCGCCAGCGGCTGCAACCCCGCCGCCGCGTCGCCGCCCCCGAAGGGGTCCGGCCCGCACCCGAGTGGCTGACCAGCACCATCACCGCGACCGATGTGGCGGGCAGGTCGGAGGTGTCTCCGGCGGCGCTGCGGCTGCCCGCGGAAGGAGTCACCGAGGCCGGGGTCGTCGACCTCGGCCCCGACGGGGTCGCGATGGTCGCAGTGGCCAGCACCGTCAACTTCGCCCTCCGCACACCCGGCGAGCAAGAGGCCCTGGTCGCCAGCTTCGGCCGGTATCTGCACTCGATCTCCGCGCCGGTGCAAATGCTCATCCGGGCCGAACGGCTGGACCTGAGCCAGCAGATCAGCGACCTGCGCGAGGCCGCCCCCGGATTGCCGCATCCGATGCTCGAAGCCGCCGCGGCCGAGCACGCGACCTACCTCGACCAGTTGCGCCGCTCCACCGATCTGCTGCGCCGCCAGGTACTGCTGGTGCTGCGCGAGCCGATCCGCGCCACGGGGCCGACCGACGGGCTCGGCGGCGCGTCCCCGCTCGCCGCACTGCGGGCACGACGCGCCCGCAGCCGGGACGGCGAGGTCACCGAGACCGCGCGGCACTCGGCGGAAACCCGGCTCGTGCGGAGGCTGGGCGAAGCCACCGAACTGCTCTCCCCAGCCGGGATCACGATCACGCCCCTGGAGGCCGGGCAGGCCACCGCCGTGCTGGCCACCGCGTGCAACCCAGACAGCCTGATCCCGCCCTCGGCAGGCCTGGCCGGCGCAGACGAAGTCATCACCACCGCCGCCCCGGACCCCGACGACCAGCCACCAGTCCATCACCGAAGCACGACCAGCCGGGGCGGGCGCGACAGCGCACCGGAGCCGACGGTCCTGGACGAATGGGAGGGCGGGGACCTATGAGCAGGAAGTTCGGCCGTGCCCGAGGCCGCGGGACGCAGCACGCGAATGCACCGTTGGGCAGGGCCAGTGCGTTCACGCCGGATTCGCTGTCAGTCGCACCCCGGCACCTGGAGATCGGCGGCGAATGGGTCGCCAGTTTCGCAGTCACCGGCTACCCGCGCGAAGTACACGCCGGATGGCTGCAACCGCTGCTGTCCTACCCCGGCCGCGTCGACGTGTCGCTGCACATCGAGCCGATCGACCCGGTCACCGCCGCCCACCGGCTCAAGCGCCAGCTGTCCAAGTTGGAATCGGGGCGGCGACACACCAGCGAGAAGGGGCGGTTGCTGGACCCGATGGTCGAGGCCGCCACCGAGGACGCCTACGACCTCTCGGCCCGGGTCGCCCGCGGCGAAGGCAAGCTGTATCGGCTCGGGCTGTATCTGACCATGCACGCCACCAGCGAAGCCGATCTCGACGAGCAGGTCGCCGCAGTGCGAGCGCTCGCGGCATCGCTGCTGATGAACGCGCAGCCGACCACCTACCGGTCGCTGCAGGGCTGGGTGTCCACCCTGCCGCTGGCGCTGGATCTCATCGGGATGCGCCGCACGTTCGACACCAGTGCGCTGGCCGCGGCGTTTCCCTTCACCAGCCCCGATCTGCCGCCCGCTGACCCGACCAGTGTCGCTGCACCGGCCGGTGTGCTGTACGGGTTCAACGTCGGATCGCAGGGTTTGGTGCATTGGGATCGCTTTTCCGCGGACAACTACAACGCCGTAGTGCTCGGGCGCTCCGGCGCGGGCAAGTCCTACCTGGTGAAGCTGGAAACCCTGCGCAGCCTCTACCGCGGGGTCGAGGTCGCGATCATCGACCCGGAGGACGAGTACCGGCGGCTGTGCGAGGCCATCGGCGGTACCTACATCCACCTCGGCGACGCCGATGTCCGCATCAACCCGTTCGACCTGCCGATCGCGATACGCCCGGACGGTCGCCGCACCGCCCCCAAGGACGCTCTGACGCGCCGGGCGCTGTTCCTGCACACCGTCATCGGAGTGCTGCTCGGCACCGAACTATCCGCGCAGCAACGCGCCGTGCTCGACCGGGCGATCATGGCCACCTACCAGCAAGCCGGGATCACCAGCGACCCGCGGACCTGGGGCAGGCAGGCACCGCTGCTGGCGGATCTCGCCGCGGTCCTCACCGCCACCGGCGATCCGATCGCCGCGGATCTCGGCTCCAGATTGCACCCGTTCGTCGAGGGCGCGTTCTCCACGATGTTCTCCGGGCCGACCACCACGCGGCCCGAGGGCCACCTGACCGTGTTCAGCCTGCGTGACCTGCCCGACGAACTCCGGCCGATCGGCACGCTGCTCACGCTGGACACGGTGTGGCGGCGGGTGTCCAACCCGGCCATCCGGCGGCCGAGGCTGATCACCGTCGACGAAGCGTGGCTGCTCATGCAGGACCCGGCCGGGGCGCGTTTTCTGCACCGGATGGCCAAAGCAGCCCGGAAACACTGGGCGGGCTTGACGATCGCGACTCAGGATGTCGGCGATGTCCTCGGGACAGACCTGGGCAAGGCGATCATCGCTAACGCGGCGACGCAGATTCTGCTACGTCAAGCGCCGCAGGCGATCGAGGAGATCGTGGAGACCTTTAACCTGTCCGAGGGTGAGAAGCAGTTCCTGATTTCCGCGGACAAGGGACAAGGTCTGCTCTCGACCGGGACGCAGAGAGTCGCGTTCCAGTCGCTGGCTTCGCCGCAGGAAAACGCGCTCATCACAACTTCCCCAGAGTTCCTCGCAACTTTACCCGAATCTGAGCGGAACTCTGGGTATTTGGTGCTTGACGATGATAGCTGAATCCCGGAGTTGGGGAACTATGGAATCGTCATTCCTTTGTGGATTGTTCGTATTCGGCGATGCCGGGGTGGTCGACGCTGCTGGTGTAGCGGTAGGCGCCGGCGATGGACAGGCCGAACAGTTCGCAGAGCTGGCGGACGTCGCCGCCGGTGGCGTGGGCTTCGTCGAGGATGCGGTCCTGGCGGATGGCTTGCGCGATCATGCCGAGCCGTTTGCGGATCCACCACGGGGTCGCGGGCGTGGTGGTGTTGGCGTTGCGGTAGTGGATGAACAGGTGCGGATTGGCGGTGTCGGGCCAGGTCCGTTGTCGGTAGTCCAGGTAGGCCGACACTCGTGCCCGGACCGGCTCGGCGAGCGGCACGATGCGGTCGGGCAGGTAGAGGCGACCGTCGCGCACGTCGGCGAGCTGCAGCTGGAGCAGTTGCCAGATGCGGATGGCGTGGAAGGCCAGCAGCGCGGCCAACGCCGCGCGGGTCGGGTCGTCGGAGTTGAGCGCGCCGCGCAGCTCGGTGAGATCGATCGGTGCGGGCACGTGTTTGTCCGGGGTGGGCACGCTGATGCGCGTGGTGGGGTTGATGAAGGTGAGCTTGCGGGCCTTGAGGATCCGGAAGATCGACCGAAGCCCTTGCAGGGTGCTGCTGCGCGGACTGCCGCTGGGCGGCAGGGCGGCGAGCACGTCGTCGCGGCCGATCTCCCGCAGCGAGGGGTGGGTGCGTGCCCAGGCGCGGATGATCGGCAGCGCGTAGCCCAGCTGCGAACGCACCGTGTTGTCGGAACGGGGACGAAATCGCGGTGGGGTGGTGCTGCCGTTGCGGGCGATGTCGAACCAGACCTCGAGTTCGTGACGGATGTCCTCGGGCAGTCCGGTGATCTGCAGCTGGAACCAGCGCTCGGTGGGCGGGACGCGGTCGTCGGCGAGCATGCCGGCGACGGTCAGCACGTCGAGCACCGGGCGCACGGGGTGCCGGATGCGCGAGAGGGGCAGGACGTCGCTGGCGCGGATCGCGGCACCGGGGGTGTCTTGCATGCCCAGCAGCATCCGGATCGCCCGCTGGGCGCGTTCGGTGACGGTCCTGCTCCAGCCGTGCGCGGCGGCGTGCTCGCGCACGAACTGGTGCCAGGCGGCCTCGCGGGCCGGGTCGGGCGGCGGTGGGAATCCCTTGCGCAGTCCGGCTTTCAGGTCCCGCGGCAGTTCGAGCAGCACCAGCTGTTCGTAGGGCACCGGGTGCAGCAACGACAGGTTCGGTGGGATGGTTTTCTTGACGTAGGGCCGTTGGCCCTGTCCTTCGCGGTGCCACATGCCGGCGAAGAACAGCTGCTGCCCGAACACGTTGGCCTCGGCCAGACTGATGCTGCTGGGCCGCTGGTCGCGGTCCTGGGCGAGCAGGCTGCGCGTCTTGCAGCACAACCGGCACGACCCGCCCTCGTTGAGCGCCACCTCGTTCCCGCAGGTGTCGCACACACCCTTGTGTCGGTATTTCTCGCGCCAGCTACGGCAGCCCACGCACAGCCAACCGTAGGTGCGGGTCACGCCCCAGGCGTGGCAGTCGAGACACGAGTCGACCACGACCGTTTGTCGCGCGAGCGTGCCGGGCGACTGCCACAGCGGCGACTTCTCGCCGGGCGCGTGGCTGTGGCAGCGGGCGCACAGCCCGGACGTGTAATAGTCGTTTGTGGACCCGCATTTGCGGCACGGTGGCGGGGCGATCGGGCCGCCGGGCCAGCACTGGAAGCAGTACGGGACCTCCCGCATCGCCGGGGGACGCACCCCGCACACCCGGCAGCGGCGGGGACGCCCGGTCACGCCGGCGGCACCGATCGATGTCGCCCCAGCCGCGGGGTGATCGGCGCGACCGTGCCCGTGTCGGCCTTGCGGGGCCGACGAGCGGCGACCTTCTCCGGCTCGGGGATCAGCAGATCAGTCGGTGCGCACTCCAGCACCGCGCAGATCACGTCGAGATCATCGAGCCGGATCGTGGTGGGATTGCCGATCCACAGGTTCGACATCTTGCCCGCGCTGATATCCAATCCCGCCTCGGCGAGCCTGCGGCGCATCTCCGTGGACTTCCAGATCCCTGCCTCGGCGGCTTTCATTCGCAGGTTCCAGCGCATCGCGCTACCCTTCCTCGGTGCCCAGCCGGGCGGCCACGCGCTGGTTGGCCTTGGCCCAGGCATGTTCGACGTGCTCGGACTCCACGTGGATGTACGCGGTCGTGGTCGAGAGCCACGAGTGGCCCAAAACCTCTTGTATAGCTTTAAGATCCATGCCTCGCGCATACAGCGACGATGCACAGTAGTGCCGCAATGTATGCGGTGTCAGCCTTCCTGCCCAGTCCGGCAGCCATCGTCCGGTCGCCTCCGCCAACCCGTCCCGCAACGTCTGGTCACCAACCCGGCCACAGAATCCGGTGTGCGGGTCCTGGCGCTCACTCGGCAGCAGCGGCGCGTCGGGATGCTCCCAGTCCTCGCCGAACTGGTGACGCACTTCCACCAGCCACCAGTCCAGCAACTCGGCCACCGAGTTGATCGCCGGAACGAGCCTCGTCTTCGGGCCGCGTCCCCGGCTTCCTTTGCCGAATCGGACATGCAGCTTGCCGTACTCGCCCAGATCCCGGCGCCAGTCGCGCATGTCGAGCATGTAGGTCTCCTGGATCCGCAACCCCGCCCGGCGCCACAACGACGCCGCCAGATAGTCCCGAGCCGCAGTGCGGAACTTCCGGGCGTGCTCCAGCGAGTCCCGCCACTCGGTGAACAACAGCTCGGTTTCCTTGTCCGAGGGCGGTATTCGAGGTGTCCCGTAGTCGGCCTTGGCCGGCCGGTTGTGCTCGTCGATCGGTTGCGCCACCACACACCCGGCGAGCGCGTGAATGTCGCCCTGATAACGGCCGATCAGGAAATCGAAGAAGTGCCCGATCGCCCACGCCTTGTGCTGCACCGTCAACCGGGACCTGCCCAGATCCTTGCGCTGGCGAACCAGAAACCGGTCCGCGTCAGCAGGCTCGGCTGTCCACACCGGACGACCGAGGAATTGGATGAACTCGAAGATCGCTGCTCGGTCGTTGTTCACCGTGCTGTCGCAGACTCCCGCCCCCATCGAGGCAAGCAGGTACTGATCGACGAGCTCCTGCTCGAAGTCCTCCAGGTCCTGGGTCGTGCTCAGCTTCCGCGGCCCGCGCAGCGACCGCACCACCGCCAGCCCCACCGCGCCTCCCGACCGTGTCCCCGAGTTGAACGGAAACGACAATGCCTCATCAACATCGGCAGCCTGTCGGAAATCCTGACGTCATGTCAGAGAGTCCACACCATCGAGTGAGAGCGCGCTGGCCAGCGCCCCAGCGTCGACAAAGAACAGCCAGCACCGACGAACACCGGGAAGTTCCGGTAACAGACCCGGCCGAGTTGGCGCAGTACGCGGACCACGAATCTAGCACGGACGACGGCGGCGCGTTCGTCGATCTCGGCGTCGACGACACCGAACTGGCTCTCGATGCGGACGCTGACGGCCACGTCGACCTCGACAGCGCTGCCTGATCCGCACTGCCGTTGCGGGTCGCTCAAGGGCATGGCGGGGCGGCTGTCGCAGTGGCAGGCCGATTTCGACGCCGAACGGCACGCAAGCGGTGCCGTCATCTGCGACTCGTGCCCCTGCAACCCGTCCGCGCCTACCCCGACGCACGAAGGCCAAACGAACGCCGGACGACACGCGGCCTGAATCCGCACCTTTGCGACTTTTCCTTGCGAAAGAGGGGCTTTCTGATGTCATCCGCTCAATCCGTTGTCGCTTCGGCGAGGACGCTTGCGTCGCCGTTGCAGGACTACCTGCGCGATCCCGGTGCTGCAGTGCGCGCTCTCGTCGCGGCACTGCGGGAATTCGCGCTGTCCTGGGGGCCGCTCGTCGGGCCGGCCGTGGCGCTGGCGGTGGCCGCCATTGTGGTCGGGCGACGGTGGTGGGCGCGCCGGTGCCATGACCGGATGGTGGCCGACGCCCGGGTGGTCACCGTGCTCGCTCCGCCCACGGTCGATCCGGACGGCGCGGCGGCCTTGTACTCGAACCTGGTCGGGCTGTTGCGGTCCGGCTGGAAACGGCGGATGCACGGCCAGCCGCACATCGTGTGGGAGTACGTGTTCTCCCAGACCGGGGTCGCCCTGCGGCTGTGGCTGCCGGGCGTGGTACCGCCTGGCATGGCCGAACGCGCCATCGAGGCTGCCTGGCCCGGCGCGCACACCCGGACCGCGCCGGCCAAGCCGCCGATCCCCTTGGCCAATCCGCCGGGCAAAGCGGTCGAGGCCGTGGGCGGCGAACTGCGCCTGGCCCGCAGCGAGGCATTGCCCATCCGGTCGGACTTCCCCACCGACCCCGTCCGGGCCTTGCTGGGCGCACCGGCAGGCATGGCCACCCACGAACGGGCCGTGGTGCAGATCCTCGCGCGCCCGGTCACCGGCGCGCGTGTCCGCACAGCCCGCCGAGCTGCCCGCCGGGTCCGCACGGGCAGCTCGGCCCGGCTGGCCGGTCGCCTCCTGGACCTGATCACCCCGCACACCGGATCGCGCAAGCCCGCCACGACCGCGAAGCGGCCGGTCGTCGATCACCAGACCTCGCTGGAAACCTCGGCGCAGGACCGGGTCATCGTGGCCAAGCAGCGCAGCTCCCAGTACGAGACCCGCATCCGGTACGCCGTGGCCACCCTGGTCGACGAGCACGCGACCAGTACTGAGCGGGTTCCGGTGCGGGAACACCTGCGCGGACGCGGGCATGCCATCGCCAGCGCGTTCGCGGCCTACAGCGAACACAACTACTACCGTCGCGTCCGGCTCGCGCGTCCGGTCCAGTCCGTGGCCGAACGGCGCCTCGCCTCCGGCGATCTGCTCTCGATCGCTGAGCTGGCCGCGCTCGCTCACGTCCCGACCGACGAGGCCGTGCCCGGTTTGCAGCGCGCCGGAGCGAAGGCGGTGCCGCCGCCACCGGGGATCGCCACCGAGGGCGCCGGAGTGAAACCGATCGGAATCACCGACTCCGGCCACTCCCGACCGGTGGGGCTGCGCGTCGCCGACGCGCGCCATCACCTGCACATCCTCGGTGCGACCGGGTCAGGCAAGTCCGAGCTGATGGCGCGGATGATCCTCGACGACGCCGAAGCCGGCCGCGGCCTGGTCGTGATCGATCCCAAGGGAGATCTGGTCGCGGACACCTTGATGCGGCTGCCCTCGCGGCTCGGGGAGAAGGTGGTGCTCTTCGACGCCGACAGCCGTTCCCTCCCGCCCGTGCTCAATCCGCTCGAAGGCGACGACACCGCGCGCACCGTGGACAACCTGGTGTCGATCTTCTCCCACGTCTACGCCTCCAGCTGGGGGCCGCGCACCGAGGACATCCTGCGCTCCGGGCTGCTGACCCTGCGCGAGCTGCCCGGCACACCCACGCTGACCGACCTGCCGAAACTGCTCACGGTGCCCGCCTTCCGGCAGCGAGCGCTCGAACAGATCTCCGACGACGTCCTGACCGGGTTCTGGCACTGGTACGACGATCTGTCCGACGCCAGCCGGGCGCAGGTCGTCGCGCCCCTGATGAACAAGCTCCGCGGCCTGCTGCTGCGCCCGTTCGTGCGAGCATCCCTCGCCGGCGGCCAGTCCACAGTAGACATGGACGCGGTCCTCGACGGCGGGATCTGCCTGGTGCGCCTGGGCAAAGACGCGCTCGGGATGGACACCGCGCGACTGATCGGCTCGATCGTCGTCGCCCGCACGTGGCAGGCCGCCACCCGGCGCGCCCGGATACCGCAACGCGACCGCCACGACGCGTCGCTCTATATCGACGAGTGCCACAACTTCCTCAACCTGGCGTACCCGATGGAGGACATGCTCGCCGAAGCCCGCGGCTACCGGATGTCGATGACGCTTGCGCACCAGTACCTGCGGCAGCTGCCGCGCGAACTGGAAGAAGGCATCAGCACCAACGCCCGCTCGAAGATCATTTTCTCGGCGTCGCCCGAAGACGCCCGGCACCTGGCCCGGCACACCGCGCCCCGGCTCTCCGAACACGACCTCGCCAACCTCGGCCGGTTCCACATCGCCGCGCGACTGGTGCTCGACAGCGAGGAAGCTCCCCCGTTCACCGCAGTCACCCAGAAGCTCCCGCCCGCGATTCCCGGCCGGGCCAAAGAAATCCGGCGGCTCGCGCTCGTGAACACCAAGCCTCGAAACACGCCCGATCCGGCCGAAAACGCCCAGCCGGTGGCGTTCGACCCGCGCCGCGCGGCCTGACCCGCTCAGCTATTTCCGTTTGCCCGCAGGGCGTTCCCGCGTCCCGCACGTCTGGAGGTGCACTCACGATGGTCAGCAATCCCACCCCGCAGCGACAATTGCGGGCACATCGGCCCGAACGAACTGCGGCGCGGGTGCTCAACACGGCCGAGCATCACGCGTGGCTGGCCCGGCATCTCACCGACCGGGACCGGTGGCTGTGCCGAATGCTGTTCGAACACCACGTCCTCACCAGCACCCAGATCATCGACGTCGCCTTCACCGGTCGCCGCAGCGCGAACCTGCGCCTGCGCAACCTCTATCAATGGGGCGTGCTGCACCGGTTCCAGCCCCACCGCGACCGCGGCTCGCACCCGATGCACTACGTCCTCGACACCGCCGGAGCGGTCGCGCTGGCCCGCGAGGACGGCATCGACCCCAAGGAACTGGGCTACAGCCGTGAACGCGAGATCGGACGCGCGTTCTCGCTGCAACTGGCGCACACCGTGGGCTGCAACGGGCTGTTCACCACCCTGATCCGCCGAGCCCGTCAACCCGGCACCGCTGGTGTGCTCGCGGCGTGGTGGTCGGCCGCCCGGTGCGGCCGGCACTGGGGCGACATCGTCACCCCGGACGGCTACGGCCGCTGGCGCGAGGCCGGCAGGGAGGTCGAGTGGTTCATCGAGTTCGACTTCGGCACCGAGCAACTGTCCCGCCTGGCAGGCAAGCTCGCCCGCTACGAGCGACTGGCCGAGGTCACGGGCATCACCACACCCGTGCTGGTGTGGCTGCCCAGCGCCAGGCGCGAAGTCAATGCACGCAGCGCGATGGCCGAGGCGCTGCGGGGTCTCGACCGGCCTGCACGCGTACCCGTGGCGACCAGCAGCGGCGAGGCCGCGGCTGACCCGCTCGACATGGCCGCGCCGCGCTGGCGACGGCTCGACGAGTCCGGCACCGCCGGTCGAGTGGCGCTGGCGGGCCTGCCCGCCCTCTGGCCGGGCCTGCGCGCCTCGGCTCCCGGCGGCGGGCAGCGTCCGGCGGCCGCGACGCCCGTCGCCACGCGTGCGGAGGTGGCCCCGCCCTCCCCGATGCCCCCGCCCGACCCCGCGCATCCGTGGAGGTGACGCGTCATGGGCAAGATGGCCGCCGCCGGCGCCGGGTTCGTCGTCGTGATCATGCTCTTCATCGGCGGCGGCGCCATCGCTGTGGTTCAAGCCGTATTCGGCAGTTCCAGCAGTTCCGCCGGAGACCTGAACTGCGCCCCCGTCGGGGCGAGCACGACCTCGGCAGCGGGGTACGGACCGCAGGAGATGAGCAACGCGGCGACGATCGTCACGGTCGGCAAACGGATGAACGTGCCCGAGCCGGGCTGGGTCATCGCGGTCGCCACGGCGCTCACCGAGTCACGGCTGAAGAACCTGAACTACGGCGATCGCGACAGCGTCGGCTTGTTCCAGCAGAGGCCGTCGCAAGGCTGGGGAACGGTCGCGCAGATCATGGACCCCGCCTACAGCAGCGAGCAGTTCTACCGGCATCTGCTGGCGCTGCCGAACTGGCAGAACATGCCGGTCACCGTTGCCGCCCAGACCGTGCAGCGATCAGGATTTCCCGGCCGCTACGCGAAATTCGAGCCAGCAGCGCGCCAGATCGTCGGGGCCGTCCAAGGTGCCACCTGTACGACCAGTGCGAACACCGGCGGCTGGACGACCCCGACGAGCGGCACTTGCACCTCCAGATTCGGGTACCGCGGCAGCGAATTCCACAAAGGACTCGACATCGCCGCGCCCATCGGCACGCCGATCCTCGCAGCCAACTCCGGCACCGTGATCAGCTCAGGCCCGGCGTCCGGCTACGGCCTCTGGATCCGCATCCAGCACGGGGACGGGATCGTGACGATCTACGGCCACAACGACCACAACCTGGTCCGCGAAGGCCAATCCGTTCACGCCGGCCAGCCCATCGCCGCGGTCGGAAATCGGGGAGCTTCCACCGGAGCGCACCTGCACCTGCAAATCGAGGTCAACGGGCAGGCCGTCGACCCAGTAGAGTTCTACCGGCAGCGAGGAGGCCAGCTCTGCCGATAGCAGCGCACCGTCGCGGGTGCCCGGGACGAGCCTCCGTGACGTTCCCAGAGCGCTCCGGCGCATGACGCTGGCTCCGACAACCGCCCAGACGCGTGAATCCGGCTACTCGTCCGCCGGAGCACCCTTGAGGTGGTTGTAAAGGTTCGCGCGGCTGAGGCCGACCTCCTTGGAGATTTTGGTCTTCGGCACACCGGCCTTGTCCGCTTCACGGATATCGGCGAGCCGCTCCGTCCGTTCGACCTTCCGCTGCTGGAGCAGGATCTCCCGCATCTCCTGCAGAGAGCTTTCCACGTCGCGGATGCTCTCCAAGGCGGTTTCGATCGCTTCGATGCGCTGTCGGCGGGCGCGCAGCTGCGCGATGTGCTCGTCCTTGTCCATCTGCGGCCCTCTCTCGCGTTGCCAGGGTCGGCCGGCCTCTGAGCGTGACCAACTATCTGTTTGCCGCCCTGTTTCCCTAGACACCTTACCGAGACAGCCGCGGTCAGCGGGGGGGTGTAGTGACCCGAGGGCCCCGGTCGCGAACCACCTGCTGAGCCTGCTTCAACGGAGTTCCGGCGCGTCATCGGAGTCCGCGGGTGGCGGCCACCTCGTCGACACAGGTCACGGCGGTAGCCATCCCGGTACGCAGCAATCCGTGGGTCCCGCCGGACCCACCGCATCGATCGATCACGGCTTTGCGAGCCGGTCGCCCTGGCTGTCAGCGGCTCGCCTGCTGGCCGAGTGGGCGATTCCGCGTGCCACTATGGGTGGGTACCCAGACCATCTGGCTCGACCGTGAGGGCGCAATGGGTTTCTTATCAGGGCCGCGACAGATTTCGGTTCGAGGTTTTCTCGGCCGCCGGTTCCGCACCATGAGCGATGGCGGTTATCCGGGCCTGGTCTTTCTCCTGGCGCGCACGGCCGACAATCCGAAGCTGCACGAGCGGTTCTTCGCGGAGTGGACTGACATGCACGACGTGACGCGTCGCTGTCTGGCAATCATCACCCCTGCGCCGGGAAGCATCACTCTTGAGCATCAGGACCCGTGGCGGGCGGGCCGCGAGCAGGCCGTCGACCTGTGCGGCGTGCAGTGCTTGGGCGATACAAAGAGGCTTACCGAGCCGGCATTGAACGCTCGATCGTGCACGGACATCGACGCACGACCCGACATGGTGGTCGCCCCGGTGCTGCCAGGAAAGTTGCAGTCGTACCGGAAGGCATTGACGGTCGCGGTCAGCGAAATGCGCACATTTTTCGGTGTTTCTGAAGCATTGCTGCCTTGCACGGTGTTCGTCTCCATGTTTGAACGCCGTGTCTTCATTGTGGCACTGGATGACATGACCAGCCTGTATGGTTTTCTAAAGCGAATCAGGATTGAGCTGGAGCCGGTGCTGAACGAGCTCGACATGGCTGAGGCGGAACTCGCCGAGGCGAAGGTGGTCCGGGCAGAACACCATCGCCGTGTTGGCGACCTGCGCTGGAAGGCAAGGAGCGTGAACTTCGAGTGGCACGCGCAGCTGGCACGGTTGGCACAAGACTTGCTCAAGCTCACCGGGAGCCTGGCCGACGAAGAGGCCGAGCTGTGCCGGCAGGTGGCCGCTGACCTGGCCAGCGGCCAGGAGTTGACCCCCGAGAAGCGAGCATCGGCGCGGACTCTGGCCCGCAGGCTCAGTGAGGCTCGTATGCATGGGAAGATGCCGCGTCGATTGCGGCGGGCCATCGCCAAATTTGAGGCTGGCTACCCGGGCACGCACGACGTTGCGGTACGGATGGCGCAGGCGGTCGGCGAGCAAGACGCGCACCAGCGCACGATCGGCCGACTGAAAGCACGGATCGACGACCTCGGCCGGGAACTACGCCTCGGCGCGGCGCTTGTCACTGCCGCCAAGGACGGGACGACCGCCAGGAACATAGTCCAGGCCAACACGATCGGTACCGTGCACTTCCACCAACACGGCAAGGAGCGCCCCGGGCCAGCCGATCGACAAAGCCCAGCAGAGAGCAGTAGCTAAGCAGGTGCATCAGTTGCTCCGGTCGACGCCTGGCACCTCGTATGCTTCGACGACCTCCGGCGGCATCTCCTCCGTGGTGCGGTGTCCGCGCAGCTTGTGCCAGGCGACGGTCCAGGTGGCCTCTTTCTCTCCGGGCTGCGGCGGCGGGAAGACCGGGTTCGGCACAGTCACCGACTTCTTGTTGACCCGGCGTACCCGCATCCACATGTTGTTGTAGAGCACCCAGTCGCCCTTGCTCACGGTGTCCGGCCCCAGCGTGGACGCCTTGCCCTCAGCCTGGAGCTGGGCGTAGATGCCCTTCCAGTAGTCGATCTGCTCGGTGAGGGTGGTGATTTCGCGCCGCAGGTAGGCTGCGCGCTCCTCGCCGGGACGCCTGGTTACCCAGCGGTCCCGCGGTTGGCCGTGCTCGTCGGTCTCGGTCACCCAGCCCGGTTCGCCGTCAAGTTCGCGCTGAAGACGCCGGCGGTCGGCTTCCTGCGTCTCGATCCGGTTGGCCACGGTGACCGGGTTGTGGCGGGCGCCCATGTGGTGCGACGCGGTGTCGGCGCGGCGCGCCAGCTCGTCGGCGTACTCGCCCTGGTTGATGGATTTGCCGAGGTTGTTCCACGCGCGCTCGCGACGGTTGAGGTCGGCCCGGTAGCTGTAGTGGTCGACCAGCAGCGGCTGGCCCATCGGGATGTTGTGGAAAACGTAGTCGGCTTTCGCCCGCGTGGCGTCGGCCTGGGCCTGGTGTTTCCCTGAGCGCTCGGTGAGCCGGTCGGCCCGGTCGTCCATCCGGTCGGCGAGATCGGCCTCTCGCTGTTCGACGCTGGGCATCGTGTCGTCGACGTCGCGCTCGACCGTGTAGCCCGCATCGGTGAGCACGCGCTCGATCTCGGCGAGGGCGTACGGCTTGGACTGGCGATGCCGAGAGGATCGCAACAGCCACGCCGCGGCGTAACGGGACCAGGTCCATGACGGATGGGCCTTCAGCGCCAAGTGCGCAGGACTGTTACGAGTGGTTCCCTCGACGGTGGTGCCGGACTCGTAGTCGTGGTGCATTGTCAGAGTTCCTAGGGACATGGCGATGTGCCTCCTTCGTTTCAGTTCATAGGTGGTGCGGGGCTGTCTTGTTCAGTCCACCTACAGCCGGGCGGGTCATCAGTGGTCGCGGGTCTCAATCCGTCGTTCGCGGGAATGTCGCCAAGAACGCGGCGACACGGGCGGCCTCGCTCGGAGCGACCGAGAAGGCGAAGGCCACGTGTCCGCCGTTGCGGGGCACCGTGGCGGTGCCGACCAGAGGACCCTGGTAGCGCACGATCGCTTCCTGCGGGTCGTGGCCGAGCGGGCTGGGGCCGGGCGCGTGGACGGTCGCGCCGAACGGGTCCGCGATGGCGTGCGCGAGCCGGTCGCGCGCGGCGGCCTGGTCATCGACTCGTTGTTTCAGCTCGCGGGTTTCCGCGAGGGTGACCCGGTAGCCGGGCAGCAGTCGCCGGGCAGTCTCAGCGGCGACCGTTTCGGGTGTCTTTGCCGGGGACACCGTGATTTCGTGTGACGGCACCGGGTTGCCATGGCGATGCCGGATAGTCGCCAGGTCGGCCGGGAGGCCGACGGACAGCCTGAGCCGTGGTGTCTTCTCCCAGTCGGAATAGCACACGTGAAGCTGTTCACCGTCTGGGCCGATGAGGCATCGGTCACGGTGACCGTGGTGGCCCGGTCCGACCGTCCATGTCCCGTCGAGCGCTTCCGCCATCGCTGCCGCGAATGCCTGTATCTCCATGGGTTGTTTTCCTTTCTGTGTCGCGGTTGGTGTGCCCTACAACTGGTTCGGGCGTCGGCTATGGCCATCTCGCGGCCACGGCACCCGCGCGGCGATCGGCCGCGCGGGCACCGAAGCGGCGACAGTCCTTTTCAGACCGAGGCCAGCACCTTGCCGAGCGTCGTCACGGTGTCCTGGTCGAGCGCGTCGGCTTTTCCGTCCACCGCGCGGGACATGTTGCGTTCGGCGCGGGAGGCGTTGCGCACGATCGCTTCGTGGTGGGTGTAGGTGTTGATGGCCTGCACCACTCCCCACGCGGTACCGCGCCACGGGCTGACCCGGTTGTCGGTGTTCCACAACCGGTTGAGCGCGGCCCGTTCGTTCGTCGCGGTAGTGCGGGCACGTCCCTTCTCCTCGGGCACCGGAGTGTGTGCGTCCAGGAAGGCGCGCCATGCCTGGTCGGTCACGGTCGTTTCGCACAGGGCCTTGACCTCGGCGGCGAATTCCTCGGCCACCGTGTGGACCATGACGAGCGCGTCACGGGCCTCCACGATGCGGAACTTGCCGTTCTTGGAGTGCTTGACCTTGAACTGCTGGCCGTACTCGCGCAGCCCGGCCGACATCGTGTTGTCGCACACCACGTTGGTCACGGTGCGCTTGTAGGTGGTGGCAAGGCTGCCGTCGTGGCTGGTGCAGGCGACCAGGTTCGGCCGGAACTCCACGCCTTCCGGGGTGGTGATGTTCTCGGGCACTTCCACGCTCACCCAGGCCTGTCGGCGGTCGCGCAGCAGGCCCGCGGAACCGATCGACAGACCGTCGTCCAGGATGGTGCCGACCTTGTCCAACAGCCATTCCTGGTATTGGTGCACGGTGTAGCCGTCGGCGAAGATCCCGAGGACGTCACCGGTATCCGATGCGGTGATGGCTTGCTTGTTGGGCACGCGGCGAAGGCCGAACTTGCCCGCCACAAGCACCGGTTCCGGTTCGGCGGTCCAGTAGAACAAGCGCCGCTGCACGTCGGCGACCGGAACGGGTCCGGGGTAGTGGTTCGGCTCGCTGCCTTGTGCCGATGCCCGGTAGTGCCATGCGTGCCCGCGCTTGTCGGTGAATCCAATCAGAACGTTGTTGTTGAGCCATTCGCTGGTTTCTTTGGACATGACAAACCCACTTTCGTTAAGGGAAACCGTTGTGCGGTCACGGCGTCCGCACGCCTACGCGCGCGGCACCGAAACGCCACAACACCATGCGGTTAGTTGCCACAGTCAGATCGCGTCAATTCTTCCGCCCGGCTCACTGCGGCATGTTGTGAAAGCCACGCACGTTTTTGCCGTAGGGGTAGACAACCGGGTAACAGTGTTCGCAGCCACGCAATGTTTCGCGAACGTCCGACATGGTTACGGTGTGATTGCCGTGCCGGTATCCGTCGACCATGACCGAAACGCATTCGCAGTCGTCTTCTGCGTAGTATTCGGCGCAGTCGTAATGCAGTGGCTCATCACAAGCGCTTTCGAGCCACTTGTCGCACTCGATGCATTGCCGATATCCCAGCTCGAACATGATGTGGTCGATATCCCAGCCGTGGCAGTCGGTACACAAGGTCTGCCCGTCATCGCTCAACGCCGAAACGACGTCCGCCGCGCCTTCCTCGGGCACGTCGTAGCAGGCGATCAGCACGCGCGCGGCATTCTCGGATTCCCGCCCTGACAGGTCTTCGTCGTCGAGCAGCGGGTATCCGGCGAGAGCAGCACCGATACGGTCGGCGGCCGCACGTGCGGCGGAATCGCCGTAGTCGTAGGCAAGAAGACCGTTCCACTCGGCCGCTTTGCCGGGTGCCGCTTCCTCCATGAGCCGCACCGCCGCGTGCCCGTTGGACACGTCCGCCAGGTGGGCGCACTGGTGCCCGGTGAGGTAATCGCCGGGAATTGGCAGCGGATCACCGCCCGATCCGAGCACGAAGCCGAATCCGGACCAGTCATTATCTCGGACGCAGTCTTCACCGTCCCATGTCCCGTAACGGAAATTCTGCCTGAAGAACAAGTGCGCATCTTCGGAAAAAGAAATTTCAGGGTTGTTCATGATTGGCACTCCCAGCGGGTGCGGATTGGTGTTAATCACAGACCGCATGCGGCAAAGAAACGGTCGCGGTCGAATCGCGAGTTTACCGATTTGAAGTACGTGCACAAGGCGTCGGCGAGCGCTTTTCGTTCGTCGTCGGCGACAACTTCCCGACGTACGGAATCGGCAATTTCTTTGAAGTCTTTACGCGTCATGACAGAACCTCCAATGATGTTGTAGTTGCGTGTCGTTTGGCGGTTCAGGCCAGTTGCGAACTGGTACGGGCCGAAATCTGGACACGTCGGGTGCGATTCGCGCAAAGGGGATCATCTTCTATGTCCGTGCGATGCGTAACCGCAAGCGATAGCGCCCGGTCGGCCGGTAGCGCATTCCCTGAACCTCCCCAAAAGGGAAGCCGTTATGTCTAGCGCACAACGCAGGGAACCATGCCCGTGAGACATAGCGTGCTATGAACAGGAAAGCGCGACGCGCTTGAGAGAGTGTCGTTCAATGTCGGCAACCGCTCTACACAATCCGGACGCCCACACGTTGTGACGGTTTTCGGCGCTAGACCACCATGTAGTTATCTTGGGGACACACCACTGGCAGGCATGCCTTTTATGCGCGCTACTCCGCTCTATAGCAAGGGATTCACATAACGGGGCTGCAAGCGCAGTTACTACGCATCTCAGACTAGAAATGCGCGTTTGGCTACGCGTCGTTCCCCACTACTGCCCTGCACGGTTTCGCTGCTGTCCGCGCGGCCCAAGCCGCTGCCCGCGCTATGCGGGTCTTATCGTTCGTAACGACCAAACCTTTAAGGAAAAAAGGAAGGAGATCGCTCGCGGGACGCCGTGTCCCGGTCCTCACGCCCTTCTCTGTCTTATCTCTCCGGTCTGTCTCGGTTAAATGTCTAGGTTGACATACTGACTAGACACTTTCAAGCTTCAGCCGGGTTCCGTTATCTCGCCGTTACCTTCGGCATCGACCCCCTGCCCAGGGCCGGCCAGGCCCTTGAGCTGGGAAGACGCAGAGGAAGAGAAGGACCCGCACAGCGGCAGCCAGCGCCCGCGCCCGCAACCCGCACAGCGGCAGCCAGCGCCCGCGCCCGCAACCCGCACAGCGGCAGCCAGCGCCCGCGCCCGCAACCCGCACAGCTTGGATTCGGTACGAATTTCTCTTTGGATATCTTGCCGTTTTCGAATCACACCACTTGCAGCCACGCCGTTTATGTGGTTGTCAACATCTATGAGGTCATATTTCTGTATCGTTAGGTTTTATCTTGCGGGCAAGGAAAAGAGGGAAAGAGCTATGCAGTCACTTAGGATGAAAAAGAAGGAAGAATGGAAGAAAAGCTGTGACGAATGAGAATGAAGAAGAAGATGGCTACAGCACAACGGAACTTGCGGACGGAAGGCGGTGCGAGCATCAGATAGCCAACACGGCACCCAAGCCGACTGTTCACGTGCCTGCCGGCACCGAAGTCGGAGGACACGGAGGAAGGGGCCGCCTAGCCTTGATCTGCAACAAGGCTTTGACGTCCCGACTCCTCTCTAAGAGGAGTCCGAAGAAGAAGACGCAGAGGAAGGTGGAGAGGAAGATGGACGGGCGAGAGGCGTACGGGCTCGCCGCCGGCTCCGTGCTGGTTGTACACGCTGCAGAGCACTGGCCTCGGGCCACGCCGCGGATCGCCTCCGCTGTCTCCCGGAATCACACAAATACGTTCACGTCACGACGCTCAAAGTATCCGCGAGGAATCAGCACAGTATAACGAGGTTGGCTCGCGTTTGATAGCCTTCGATAGTTGGGTTCGCGATGGAATCACGGTTATCCGCTGCGCGAGGCACTGGGCTGATTAAGCTGGCTTGCCCAGTGGGATATGTGATTTCTCGGCTGCTGCAGGGCGTCCACAAGGCTGCGCTTGGGGCGGGGCGTTGGTCGAGGTCGGCCAATGATGCGTGAGCAGATGCAGGTGGCGGGCTTGTTCCAGCAGGGCGAGTGCCTGTCCGGGGCTGCGGTTTCTGATCTTGCGAACCAAAGTGCTGAGTGCGCCGAGGACGTCGCAGGGCCCGTCGATCCATTCCGCGGAGATGCCTTCGGCAAGGCCTCCGCGGTACCGCTCGGCGACACGGCTCGTCGCCGCGACGGCCGTTGCCGAGGCCTGGCGACTGGCGGTAATCGCGTCCTGGAGCCCGCCAGAGGTCGGCGGTCAGGATCGTTCTGGTCAAGCCGGTAGTGGCTGTCCTGGTTGACGATGAGATCCACGTGCGCAGCAACGCGACCATGATGCTGAGGGACGATGACTAGCCCCACGCCCGGACGCAGGTAGCTGACCGGGAACTGCCGCTCAGCTCGCTTCTCGGCCTCGTCGTTGGCTGCCACGAGGCTGGCGCAAGAAGTCGGCGAGCCCGATGGTGTCGCGGCCAGGACGCTGGTCCAGCGTAGCTAGCGAGTTGGTCAGGAGGCTCAACGTGCGCGAGATGCTGTCGTACTGGCCAAGCCGAGCTTGGATTCGCATCAGGTCTCGGTAAATGGCCTCGTTGTACGGATCGAGGCTGCGGGCCTGTTCGAGCAGTGCGAGCGTTTGCTTCGGGTCACCATCGCCGATTGTGCGGATCAAGGCGCTGAGTGCGTCGAGGACTTCGCGGCGTATTGCTTCGCGTGGTCCGTCGATCCAGTCTGCGGAGATACTGTCAGCGAGGTCGCCTCGGTACAGCTCGGCCACGCGTCGCAAGGTGGCTTCCGCGTCGGTCCCGATTGCTGCGTGGCGGCTTAGGGCGAGCGCGTCGAACACCTCCCAGAGGTCCACCGTGACTACGGAGCGGTCGAGCGCGTAGTGCCCGTCGTCGTTAGCGGTGATGTTGGTGATCTCATTCCTTGTCGCAGTACGCAGTCCACGGCGCAACTGGGAAAGGGTTGCGTGGAAAGAATTGTAGGGGCGATCGCCTGGTGCGTCGGGCCAGAGCGCCGCGGCGAGCACCTCGCGACGGGCGCCCTCGGGGTGCAGCGCGAGGTAAACGAGGACTTCGCGCTGGCGCGGCGCAAGACACTCGATGAGATCGGTGGGATTCGGTTCAACGCGCATCAGGCGCAGTCGGCCGAGCACCTGCAGATGCAGCGGCGTGTCCTCGTCGGCGCTGAGCTGCACGGAGGCGTGGGCGGGTGTTTGCAGCAACGGACGACCGGTCGATTGCTCGTCGCCTGCCCGAGAGGTCGCGGGCTTCCCGTCCTTCGATGAGCCGGCTGTTCGCGGTGGGATAGGGGCACGCGGCGGGGGTCGAGGATCGTTGTTGGGCGGAAGTTCGGGGGTTTCCTGCTCGGTGGTGGCGTCCGGGGAAGCAATGTCGATCGCGCGGCGCGCCGGTGGCGAGGCTGGCAATGCTGACATTACGGGTGCTGGTTCGTGCGCCCCGCCGGTGATGAACTCGAAGTTCGTCTGGTGTGTCGGGCAGTCCGCACCGGCGTCGTCGGTGGCAGCAAACGCCGCACGGCGTGCGGGGGCGTCTTCGCCCCTGCGCACGGAGGTCGTCTCGGCCGCAGGCTGTCCGGGCGGCTCCGAGTCATCCGGTTCTGCGGCGTGGAGGAGGGCGAGCAGCTCTGTGGTGTCGGTTCCGGGCAGGGTGAACAAGCGGGCACCGCCCAGAGCATCGGCGAGAGTCGGGCTGGTCGCTCCGATGGTGCCGTCGTTGCGGACGCGCGCGGTGCCGCCGGGACGCCATTGGCCGAGAAGCACGCCGGCCAAGCCGAGACCGGCGCCGTTGTCGAGGATGGCCTGCATTCGTCGCTCGACATCTCCCGCGGGCGTTGCGACCAGCACCGCATGCGCCCTGTCGTCGGCGTCATGCTCCTGGTCGGCTTCGTCGTCGCGGACGCGTGTGAGGAGTTCTGCTTCCAGGACTGACAGCGCGGCCGGCAGGTCGTCAACGATGCGGAGCCGGGCAGGCGCCCCCAGAGGCAGGTCGGTACCGAACAGGGTTTCGGCGTCAGCGGCAGGAATGACCACGAATGCACCTTGGCCACCGTTCACCGCTGGCGCGAGCAGGGCGACGATCAGGGCACGCGCAGCGGCGTGGGCACCGGGGCCGATGAGTCCGAGCCCGCAGCTGCGGGCGAGGTCAAGCGCGACAGCCTGTCCCTCGCGGAGGCCGAGCACGGTCGTCTCTTGCGTGGGCAACGCTGCGCGCGCGGTGGCCTGCGCGCGGTCACGCGCATCGAGGTCAGCAGGCCGCGCGAAACCGGAGGGCTGCTGCGAGATGCGCGACGCATTCTCGCCGTCGTGGGGCAGCGTTGCGTAGTCGTATGCGATCCGCAGAGCACGTACGACCGGGGCCCCGCCCGGATCATCAGGTTCGGCTGCACTGGGCCGATAACGGCTTCGGCGGTGCAGCCGCACACTTATCATCGCGACAGTGATCAGCGCGGCAAGTCCCAGGCCGACAAAAGCACCGGTGGGCAATGAGATCCCAATGCCAGGAACGGCAGCGGCAGGAGCGGCTTTGGCTGGCGGCGAAGGAACGGACGGCAGCGGGGTTGAAGGGGCTTGTGTGTCGGGGCCAGGTGCCTGTGGCCGATCGGGCGGGCTGGGGTGCTCTGCGACAGGGGGCGGCGCGGGAGAGACGGATGTCAGCGCGGGCAACCGCAGTTGCCAACCTGGCCGAATGAGACTCGGCGTGGTGAACACCGTCCCGTCGATCTGCGTGGTGCCACGGTTGAGCTTCCAGATCTCCGGCCAGCGATTGCCGTCGCCAAGGCAGCGTTGAGCGACCCGCCACAGGCTGTCGTGCACACCGTGTTCAGGTGGCCGCACAGTTTCCATGTCCTGCTGGCTCGCCGTGGCAGCTCGAGTATGCGCCGCGGCGGTGACGATCGCGGGTCTATTTGTCGACAGGATCTCAGAACGGTGAACCGCCGTCGCGATGGTGGTGCGTCCGTCTGCGGAGGGTTCGAGCGCGGCAGCCTGTGTCGTTGTGGTCGGGGCGCTTGTCCGGCTGCTGAGGATGGAGAACACGATCGTCCCGACCAGCACGCCCGCGGCTGCGTGTAGCGGGCCATCCCGGACGCTTCCCCCTGAGCGCTGCCAAGGCGCGCAGCGAACCACGTCCGGGATCGCGGCCAGCACGTCGAACGTGAACCGGGCCCACAAGGGCCACAACGCGCAAGCCAGGGCGTCGAGCAGGAACTGAGGTGACATCGGCGCGAGCAGGGTGTTCTGGATTTCGTCCCAGGCAGGCAAGTGGTCGGGCAATGGCCAGCCGATGAATTGAACGAGTGCCGTAGGCAAGCCGCCAATCAGAGCAAGCAAGACGACGACTGCCAGCAGAGCGCGAAGAGCACGGGCAAGCACTCGGACCGTGGCGGCGAGGACCAACCAGGAACGGTGACCAGCGGCGAATGGTCGGGCCGGTTTCCGTTGCGCTGATTCTGATGTCGCGGTCATGACTTGCCCGTTTTCGTGGCGATGTGGAAATCGTGCTCGATGTGGTATCCACCAGCGTCGGCACAGTTGTGCCGCGCCGAGTAGCGAGGTCAGGTCACCGTTGGCGGGACAGGTGCACGCGCCTCCGTCGTAGTGGCGCTAGTCGCTCCCACCTCTGACGCCGCAGATGACTTATGGACTGCTGTCCTTTTCGTCGATTCTGGCCGGTGGTTCGGACCCGCCTTCGCAGCTGCCGCACTGGCCTTCGATCGCTGGCTTTTGACGCGAAGGGGTTTCTGACCATCGAACCAACGAGCCAGGTCAGTGGCAGATACATCGGTGAACTGCGCAAGCTCGTCGATGCTAATAACGTCGTTGGCAGCGGCCAAGGTTTTGCCGAGTTGCGTTTCGATCGCGGCGAGCTGGCCAGCGATCTCCGATCGCCTCTCCGCGAGGTCACCGACCTGCTTTGCTGCGGCTGATCGTCGTGCGCTGCGAGCAGAGTCGACTTCCTCGACGCGGCGCTCGATCTCCTCACCGGTGGCCATTTTTCTCCCTTCTCCGTTGACGCGCGGCACTTTCAGCTTTCGGCGGCACGTCGTTGCGACGGGGTTTCGCCGCTGTCGGTCCACAGCAGGTGATACGGGCATTCCTCGACAACGCACTCATCGGCAATGCCCCTCTGACGACGGCCACGACTCGACCGGCTGTTCCCACGGAAACCTTCCGGCGTCAACGACGTCGCGGGCAGCGGTGATGCCGCTGAACATGTGCTGCGCCAACGTTTCCGCGGTATGCAACAACTGTTGGGCCTCGCAGTGCTCGGGCAAGGCGGCAAGGGCTGCCTCAGTGCCTGCAGCCAGCTTGGCATGCCGAAGCTTCGCTTCCCATGCCCGAGTCAACACGAGGCAGCTGCGCATGTGAAGCAAGACCTCGTTAAGGACGTCCTCGATCTCAGCAACCGCCTCGCGTGCCACGGCACCCAGCTCGCCGACTGCGGACTTGGGCGCGCCGGCGAGTTCGTCGGCGAGGCTGCGGGCTGCGCGGGTGCGGTCCAGGAACTGGAGTGTCTGCCACACGATGCAATGCATCTCGCGTGGGACAGTGGAGCCAAGCCAGGCACGGGCCGGGCTGCGGCGCAGCTCGTCCACGCCCGTGATCATGGCACGCGCTGCGGTATCGGTTGCGCCGAGGCCGGTGAAGTCGCGGCTGCGGAAGAAGAACTCGCCCCGTCGGCGTTCCAGCCGGCACGAGGAGGCAGGGTCGTGGTCATGCTCGGTGAGCAATCCGGCGGCACGATCCCAGCCGATTACCACGCCCATTCCCGCCGCGAGAACTCCGGCGCAGACCAAGGCAACGCCCAGGTCCGAGCTCACTGCGACGGCGGTCAAGGCAATACCGCCCAGCACACCGATCACGACCTGTGGGTGCAGCGCGGCGCGGACGCGTTCGGCGCGCCACCGCGACGGCGGGACGTACGGGTTCAACAGCACGGAGTCCGGTCCGTCGACGAACGTCACGACTCTCACCGGCTTCGCCGCGGCGGACTGCCTGTGGCCTTTCATCGCGGCTTCCTCTCGACGGCGGCTGAAAAGAAGCTGCAGCAAGGGAATTTGAGCGGCGATCGTCTGCTGCCCATGGTTCCGCTCGAACCGGGAATCCCTTCCGAGACCACGAGTCCACGGTCTTCGCCGGACATTCCTCGTTGCGGCTGAGCCTGTCCTGTGCCGGTAACAGTGATCGAACCGATCCCGACGAACCCGAGTAGTTGGGTTGGCTGGCTGACAGTCACGGTCACAGTGACGGTGTTGCCAGCTACAGACACACTGCCACTTTCACCGGTGGCAGCAAGATACTGGCGCGCCAGAATGGTTGCTTGTCTGGGCACCAACCGCAGGGCTCCACTGGAACGGTAGGCGGACAGGTCGATGGCTTGCGCTCCGGCACGGGCAGCCTCTTGCGCCTCGCCGATCGCGCGAATTTTCGCGGCCAGGGCAAGGCCGCCGTCGAGTACCAGTCCGCTGAATGCGATGATTGCGGTGACCAGCACGACGACGAATGCGGTGACTCGTCCGTCTTCATCCGCGCGCAGACGTCGCAGCCGGACGGTCAAGGTGCCGAACATCAGGTACCCCCGGCATTGGCGGCGACGCCGCGGTATGTGTCCACAGGGGACGAGAATGACGCGGAGAGCTGAATGCTTCCCGGCATTCCGAGGAGCGCGAGGTCTGACAGTCCCGCCGTACAGGTGACTTCCACGCTGACGGTGGCCCCTGGCTGAAATCCCGCGGTATTGACGGTAACGGCCAGACTCCGGCACGTGATGCCGGCAT
This sequence comes from Amycolatopsis sp. Poz14, assembly GCF_006704225.1. Taxonomy (NCBI): domain Bacteria; kingdom Bacillati; phylum Actinomycetota; class Actinomycetes; order Pseudonocardiales; family Pseudonocardiaceae; genus Amycolatopsis; species Amycolatopsis sp. Poz14. Next base: position 2,531,355 of record NZ_JACLHD010000001.1, on the reverse strand, counting down.
TGGCCAGCGCTGCGGACGCAGTGGCGTGAGCGTCGTTCCGAGCGTTGGTCACGTTACGCGCGAGAGACGCCGCACGTGCTGCTTGGTGAGCTGCGTCTTCAAGCCGCAGGGTGGCATCCGCCATTCGTCCGCAGAAGACGATGAACAGGAGCATCATGATCAGACCCGGAGTGAGCAGGACCAACTCCGCGGCGGCCGATCCTCGCTCGTCGTCACGGAGCGAGCGCAACCGCTGTCCATAACGGACTCGCCGCGCGCTCACGGCTGGGCTCCGGAGCGAAAGCGTTCGACCGGACCCACAGCGTCACCCTCGGCAGTCAGTGTCAGGAAAGGAACGACTTGGATCACGCTGCCTTCCACGTGCACTGCCGCCCGGTCCGGGCTTCGACTCACGATGGCGCGCGGATCGCGCAGCGGGCCACTGCCGAGTTGCTGGAGAATCTGGTTGGCCTCGATCTGCCCGCGCGCGGTAGTCCCGCCCAGCACTCGCGTAGTCGACAGGGCTTGAGATGCGGCGGCTTGAGCAATATGGGAAGCGTGCATCCACAACGCAAACTGCGCGATCGACATGATCAGAAGCAGCAACAGAGGCGTAGCGAGCACGAGTTCTGCCGTGGCCGCGCCACGCTCGTCCGCCAAGATTTGACGCAACCCTCCACGCATCAACAGCCGTGGCGTCGTAGATGTTGTCGCCTTCGGCGAGCTGTCACCATCGATCCACATCGGCGGACTCACATGTGGATGCTGTTGGCCTTATCGGTGACCACTTTCACCAGCAAAGCGATCACGACCAAGGCCAGAGCGACGAGCGCGGCGGTGACGAGTACGGTTTCCGTGGTGTACCCACCTTCGTCTTCACGCAGGCGCCGCACGTGGTCCTTGACGAAGCTCCACAAGAGAACAATTGGCGTCAACATTGTTTCCTCCCATAAGTGTCGATTACCGATACCTGGCTTTCAAACCCCTCCTAGCACGGCAGCCACAGCCGGGTAGCCGATGAACAAGAGGAAACCGATGAAGAGCACAATCACGGGCAGGCTCATCCGTTCGGTGGCAGCTTGCGCGTCGCCCTCGGCTTCGGTGAGTTCCCGTGTCCGCAGTGCGGATGCCTTGGCTTGCAAGGACGCGCGGACGTGGGCGCCCTCCGTGCCTGCAAGGCTGACTGACGCGGACAGTTCGGCGAGCTCGCGGATGTCAAGTTCGGCCCCGAGTGCGCGAAGGGTGGCCCACGGGGTGACGCGGGTGACTTTTGCGATCGTCAGCGCACGTCGGATCTGGTTGAACGAGCGGCCACGGCCAACCGTGGCTGCGTCAGTAAGAGCGCCTTCCACTCCGGCACCCCCAGCGAGAGTGACCCGAATCAGATTCAGATAGGCGCTCAGCGCGAGGCGGAAGTCAGCCCGTCGGCGCGCGGCGGCGCGCCGAACCGTGATGTCGGGCAGCAAGAATCCGATGAACCCGGTAAGCAAGCTCGCGATCAGCGATACCTCCCAAGCCAGGGGCATGCCCAGCAGCGCAAGCGCGACCGAGACGAGCGTCGGCAGCAAGAGCCCGGCAATCGCGAGTGCCGCTTTGTCAGCCAGGTGGGCAGGGACAGGCCTGCCGGTCATGGCGAGGTCTTTGCGCACGACAGGGCTGGGCAGCCCGACTGCGGTCAACAGCCCGACGAACGGCTTTCCCAGCGTGGTCGCCCAGCCAGAACGTTCCAGTGGCGTAATCGGTGCTGGCGTAGGCGTGTTGTCGAGTCGCCGCAGGAGTGAGGCCAGACCGGGACGCGGTGGCACTGCCCATACCAGGATGGCCCAAATCCCGAGCCCGAACCCAGCTCCGATTGCCAATGCGGTGATCATGCTTGCCCCTCCCCTGTGGACGCTGTCGCGCCGTCGCGGCCGCGCAGTGCGTCAAGGTCAGTCAGGAACCGGTCTGGGGTCTGATAACGAGCCATGCGGGCGAGCCACAGAAACGACAGCGTGAAGAGCGCACCGACGACGGCGAGCATGATCTGTCCGAAGGCTGAGTCGAAGGGAGCCAGGTAACCGCGGTTGAGCGCGGTCAACCCGGCGGCGAACGCCAACGTGACTCCGACAATCATCCGGACGCTGGTCCGGGTGCGAGCGCGGCCAGCTTCCACCCGCAGCCGCATGGACACCTGCTCACGAGTCTCGGTCGCGAGTTCGCCGAGCAATTCGGCCAGCTGACGCGCTTGCTTCTCCGAGGCCAGCACCAGAGCGCTGATCAGCAGGTCGGCCGTCGGATCAGCGAGCTGATCGGCCAGGTGCCGCAGGCTGGCAGCTAGCCGGTCGCCGCGTTCGAGACGGAACGTCAGCTCGTGAATCTCCGGGCGAATCGCCTCGGGCACGGTCTCCGCAGTGGCAACGATGGCTTGCTCCAACCCCGCCGCCGCAGCGAGTGTGTCGCGCAGCATCTCGCTCCACGACGCGATCGCCTCGATGCGAGCCACAGTTCGGGCATGTTGTTTGTCCGAACCGAGCACCCGCGGCAAGCCCCAGGTCGCCATTGCCGCCAGCACGCCCCCGACAAGCCATCCCGTGGCGATGGCGACCACGATGCCCACTGCCGCGGCCGCGAGCAGCCACCGCGTCCGGAGCGGATCCCGTCCGGTCTGTCCTCTGTTGCGCCGGCTCCAACGAGGCCAGCGCACAGTGACGCCCCGCCAGGCGGCCACAATCAGCAGCAGACCGAGTTCGACACCAATTCCGAGCAGTGCCATCAACGCGGTGGTCGTAGTCACGGCTTCCACCACCCTTCAGCCCGGCCCGACAGATCCGGGTCGAAGCCCGCGTCGACAAGGTCGTCCACCGTGGCCGTCCGCAGCGGAATGCCGGGAATCGCGCGGAAATCAGCCCCTGGGCGCCACACCTCGTTCGAAATCACTTGAGTGCCGTCCGCACCGACGACTTCGCGGATTGAGGACACGACTCGCTTGCCGTCCTCGCCCCGGGGCTTCTCCAGATGGACCACGAAGTGCAGCGCGGAAGCAACCAGCAGGTTCGTGGCCTCCAGCGAAAGGCGTTCAGGCCCTTGGACCGCGTAGGCGGCGAGCTTCGTGAACACACCGCTGGACAGGGACGAATGCAGCGTGCCCATCGAGCCGTCGTTGCCCATGGACATCGCGTTGGTGAGCGGAATGACGACCGGGCCGCGAACCTCGCCGACAATGACCCGGTCCGGACTCATTCGCAGGGACTGCCACACCAGCTCGGACTGTGAAATCTCGCCCTGGCCCTCGACGTTGGCTTCGCGCGCCTGCATCGCGACGACATCCGGATGACCAGGGTCGTGGTCGAGTCCCAGTTCGAAGACGTCCTCGATGGTAACGAGCCGTTCGTGCGGCGGGATTGCCGAGGCCAACGCTCGCAGCAGGGTCGTCTTGCCGATCGCGACGCCGCCGGTCACCAGCACATTCTTGCGTGCCCGCACCATCGCCGTGAGAAAGTTCTCCAGCGCCAGGTCGACCGTTCCGTTCTCCCGCAGTTCCCGCAACGTTACTCGAGCGAACCGATGACGGCGGATCGAAAGCGACGGCCTGGCCGTCACCGCCATCACCGCCGACGCACGTTCGCCGCCAGGCAAGGAGAAGTTGACGATCGGACTGCCGCGGTCGAAGCGCCGTTCCTCCACACCGGAGCGTGCGGCGAGATCGCGGATCAGATCCACCAGTTCGGCGTCAGAGCCGATGATCGGAGGCAGGCGTTCCCGCAGGCCTGAGGCGTAACGCACGAACACTCGGTCCCCGTTGATGTTGACGTTCTCGATGTCCGGATTCGCGAGCAACGGCTCGAGGCCAGCCATACCGAAGATCTCGTCCAACACAGCGGAAACAACACGTTGCTCGACGTCCTGCGGCACTACCGCCCCGCCGGTGTCAAGTTCGTGCTGTGCTTGCTTTTCCGCGGCATCAGCGAGAATCGCCTGCGCCATCCGACGCCGCTCGCCCGGTTCCATCGCAGGACGGCCGGCATCGTCGTCGGCCTGCATACGGGTGGACAACTGCCGAGACAGTTCTCGGCGAAGATGAACGCGCAGCCGATCCACGGCCGCGGCGTGGCGAGGGTCGACGCCAGGAACGCTCGTCGGCCCTGGAAATGAAGAGGTGGGCGGTGGCAGGTTCGGTGGCATCGACACACCGTTAGGTGAGGCTTGCTGGCCCGGGTAGATGTGCGGCGAGGTCATGGGCGCGTCCCGTTCGTCGACGACCGCGCTCGATGCAGAGACAGCGGCGTGGCGACTGGACCACGAGAGTGGTTCGCTCGGGCACCGAAGGCTGCTGGCGCATTCGCCGCAGCATGCAGACGTCGCGCCGAGGCGAGCCCGTGCGCCAGCCGCAACGCCGCACGCCCCAGCGCCGAGCGGTCCGGACTCGGCCCGTTCCGGCTGTACCCGCACAGCACCGCAGCGCCCTTGGGGTCGTGAGGAAGCCTGCCCAAGACCCCGATCTGGAGTTCGTGTTCGACCTCGGCCGTGGCATAGCCGTCACCGACAAGAACGAAGCCTGGTCGCGAATTCCACGTCGCCGCGGTTCGGAGCTTGCCGGCGACATGAGACAGCTCGTCATCGCGGGCATGAGCCAGGAGCACCATCGCATCAGCCGCCCGGATGATCGGCAGAGCTGGTGAATCAGGGGCTGTTCGACCGCAGTCGGCCAGCACCACCACGCCAGGCTGATCACCTGCGGCGCGCAAGACCGAAGCGCCCCGTGGCGCGAGAACGCCCAAGGCAGCACGAGCTTGCTCCGCACCAACCGGACCGGCGATCACCCCAAGTCCAGCCGGCAGGCGTTGGACGTGCTGCCACAGCACCGACGCCTCCGCGCTCTTGCGTGCTGCGGCTGCCAAACTCACCAGCCCAGGCGCTGAGGGCAGCCGGAACCGCGCGGCCAGGTCTCCGCCCGCAGGATCGCACTCGACCACGACCGGTGTCTGCTCGGCCGGCCATCGCGCCGCCAGCGCGAGAGCGGCGGTCGTCGCCCCGGGCGACCCCTTCAGCGAACACAGAGCGATCAACATCAGCCGCCGCCTCCGCTCAATGCGACGAGACTGACCTGGCCTGCCGGAGCGGCGGCGAGCTGGCGGGCGTTCGCCTCTGGCAACTGCAACGAGACCACCGTGCTCTGCGGGTCCGGGCCCGCACCGACATCGCTCACCGTCGCAGTCCACTGCGCGATCGGAACCGCAACCTGTCCGGGATTACTACTCGCTGTCCCGGTCGAAGCTGAACCAGAAGACACCAGTACAGCGACCCGCGCACCAGGTGCGAGCGCTGGCGGGAACTGTCCGGCTTTCAATGCCACCGCGGCAATTGCCTGGCCGTCAACCGGGATCGCCGGCGGCCCCAGCGAGCCACGGGTCAGGAGTGTGCCGGCAGGCAAGCTGAACGCCGCAGGGCGACCGACCACAGTGGACGACTCGGCGGCCGGTACTGCGTCGAGCCCGACATCGGCAGACACGGAGACTTGCCGAAAGTCCGGTGCGGACAACAGATGGCCGACGGTGACCGGACGAGCCAACACCAGAACCGGCTGTCGGTTGTCAAGCTGGATGGACACGATCACCGCCGCGGCGGCGCAGGCGATCACTAACACGACACCGAGCAGCAGGTACGGAATCCGCCGAGACGGGCGAACGGTCTTCCAGCGCGACGGCGGCTCCTGTTTGCCTCCCCGCTGGGCCCAGGCGTCCGGTGGCGCGGTCGCCGTGCCAGCGGTGTCCGTGCGTGTCGAGGGGGGTGTGCTCATGACCGGCCTCCCTTCTGGTTTCAGGCATGGCGCCACCGCGCCGCGACGCCGTCTGCGGCGCGGTGGCTGTTCGGACTGAGTTCTGTGGTTGTCAGCGCGGAGCGCGTGCCCCGTTGCGGATCACCGTCCGCCGGTGTTGAGCGCTTGGCTCTCCGCCACGCGGAACGCCGCGTTGCCTGTGGTCGTCATGTCGGGGAATGTTCCGGATTGGCCAGCCCCGGACCATGAGACCGCCCAGTGCACGGTGGCTGTGACCGGATATGCGTTGTTCGGTTGCCCGGCCGAGGACGTCCGGTAGGTGTGACCGCAGTCCGGCGACGCTGCCTTCGGATCGCCCTTGGCAGGGAACGGGGTGCCGCCGCTGCCGCACGTCACCTTCGATCCGTCGCCCATCGACCACACGAGCGAGGTCGGTTTCGCGACCGCGGTCACCGAGACCCCGGGGACGGAGGCCGTGGCCGACTGCTGATCCCAGCCGCTCGACAACCACAACCACGTCGGCAGGGCCACCAGCTGATCTCGGCGCGGGTTCGCCGCGATCGTGGGGCTCGGCAATCGGAGCTGGTTGCGCGCGGCCTGCGCTAGTTCCGCAGGCGACGGCAGCGGAGCCGGACCAGGCGCTTGGCTGTCTGGAATCCAGATCGGCGTCCGGTACAGCGCATCCGAGAAGCCAGGGCCGGAGCACTTGTACAGGTACCACGCGCCCGGTCCCTGACCAGGGCTGGCTTGCGCCTGCAGAGGCCGCGCGGCGGTGTGCACCAACGGTGCCGTCCGCACGCTCGCCAGGCGAAACACCGCAGGCCGGACCTCAGTGCCGCGTTCCCGGTCGGATGGCCGATAGGCGGCGGTGATCGTTCCACCCGCCGGGGGCCGGTAGTCCGAGCGCTGGTATCCGCAGTCGGCGCTCTTGTCGTTCGGGCCGATCACTCGGTCGCCGGTGTCCGGCTGGTCATCGTGTTGACCTCCGCCCTGTCGGCCCGGATTCCTGCCGGGGCCGGACGGGACTCGCCCGGGGGTGCCGTCAGTACCGCCTTGGCCCGCGCCGAGCTGGCACGCCGGGGACGGAGTCTGCTGGCAATCCGCAGATCCCCAAGGGCCGCCCGCCAACGCCGGGGCTGCTCCTGCGAGCACCAGCGATCCGGTCGTCCCCGCAATCAGCGCAGCTCTCCTCAACATGACCCGACCTCGTGAATTCCGAAGTCGGTAACCCGCCATGCGCCGTCTCCCTGCCGTTCGACAACGGCATTGATTTGCCGACGTCCGCTCGGGCCGTCGTTGGCCGGCTGTCCGTTGTCCGCACGATAATGTTGCCAATTGCTGTCGTCGCCGCAGTCAGCGACGATCACCTTTGTCGGGTCTGTGGGCGGCTCGACGGATGACACCTTGGGTGAGTTCTTGGGCTGCCCTTTGGTCACGAGACCATTCGCCTTGTCCGCGTACAGGCCGCGGGTGATGTTGGTCAGTGCCGTGGCAGTGGCGTGCTGCCCTAAGCGCGGGTCCTGCCAGTTTGATGTCTTCGCCGCGGCGGCCATGTCTTCCCACATCCCGAGGTATGCCGCCACCGCTCCTTGACGTGCGGCGTCAGCCGGTGCTGTCGACGCTGGCGGTGCGGCTGCCGACGTAGGCGCTCCAGGAGCTTCGGAGGAGCCAGCGGGAGCAGGATCGGACGGCGAGCCCGCGCTGCATCCAGCCGCCAAGGCAGCGACGATGACGCTCGAAAACACCGCTGCTGGCCGACATGCCCTTTGGGAGACCACGGACTCCACCCCTCCACTCCTCTCACTCGAACTTCTGCCGAGTGCCCTGGCTCAGGTCTACCTTGCGTACCCATACTGACTGCAAGGTGTGGAAGTACCGACCCGGAAGTCGGAATGGTACTCTGCCTTCAACGTTCACCCATTCGAACTAGCAATGTGCGAGTTTCCCAACTGGCGAGTAGTAAATCTGGTAGTGCTGATGACGAGCTACTCAGCGCTGATTGGGGGCACCTCGTGAACCAGCCTCGCCCGAAAACTTCGAATACTTACGGGCCATAATCGCCATGCAGACCGCTGCGGTCCTGGGCTGGGCACTCGTTGGCGCAGCGCTCGCGTTGATGCTGCGCCCGATAGTCATCCGATATGCCGCTGCGAGCGAGCCCGCCACAGCACCGCCGCCCCTTGGCTTGCTCGAAGCCGTGACAGCCATCGTGTTCGCCGCACTCGCGTGCCGCTTCGACTGGTCCCTGGAACTGGTCGCGTACAGCGGCATTGGCGGGTTCGGTGTGCCGCTGGCAACAATCGACCTGCTCGTGCACAAACTGCCGAATATTCTTTTAGGCACGGCATTCGCGGTTCTAGGAATCTCGCTGGGGGCCGACGCTGCTCTGAATGCTCATGGCGGCAACTTTGCGCGAGCAGCCTCGGCGATGGCCGTCGCCTTGGCTGTCAACGGAGCTCTGTACGCCCTGGGCGGAATTGCCGGCGGCGACATGAAGCTGGCAGGACTGCTCGGAACTGGACTCGGCTGGATCAGCTGGGAGGCTGTCTGGGCCGGCCTCGCAGCGGGGTGGCTCCTCGGCGGCACCGTTGTCGGGGCCGCGAGAATCGTCGGGAAGCAGGGCGCGAGCGGGGACATCCCGCTCGGCCCGTTCCTCCTGGCCGGAGCACTGCCGTTCCTCCTATATTTCGGGTCATCGACGGTCGTACGCTGACTCCCGTCGATTCCCGGCAAGCTGCCCGGGGTACGCACAGCGAACCCTGGGGCAGCGATCCCGCGCTTCAGCCCAAGGACCCGCATTCTCACCGTTGACGGTCATGGTGTCGTGCGTCACCATGGTGAGCAACAAGATGGAAGTTGCTCGAAACGGAGGCATGATGCACGTTACGTTCCTCGGCAAGGATCCCGAATCCCAGGTCGACAACTCGCCGACGCTCTATGCCACTGACCGGACTGACCGCACCACCTACATTGCCCAGGGATGGAGGGTGACTGACCCGCAAGCGCTGGCCGCCATCGGACCGGTCCCCGATCATGAGACCCTGATCGAGATCCCCGAGGATGTCCTGAAGTTCTACGCCAAACGCTACGCACAGCAGGAGCCGAAGGAGGAACACGCTGACTGAGCTGATCAAGCCAGGACCGGAGTTCAGGCAACTCTTCCATGGCTTCGAGCACACGGCCTTCCGCTTGGAGACCTTCGATCAGTACGACGCGACGTACGAGAACGAGTCCCTGCGCAAATTCCTCGCCGGCGAGCCGGACGACCTGCCCTGGATGCAGAGCTGGCTTGACATGATCCGCGAAGCGAAGGCCGCGGGCCGGCTCTTCAGCCGCGTGCGCATCGTCTCAATGCCGCTCACGGACTACAGCCGGTTCGGCGTGTGGTGTTCGCAGTTCACCGGCGGAGCAGGCGAAGACATCCGCTACCTTCCGCGAACCCGTGCCGACCGGCTGCCGAAGCATGACTACTGGTTGTTCGACTCGCGCTTGCTGGTTCGGATGCATTTCGACGATCGCATGGGATTCTTAGGCGGCGAGGTCGTCGAAGACCCGGAGCAGGTAGTTCAACACAACTACTGGCGTGATGCAGCCTGGCATCACGCGGTACGGCGGGACGATTTTGCCAAGCAACAGGGCCTCTGATCCCTCGAACGTCCATGAGGCGCGCATGGCGCTCGGCGGTCGGCTCCGCGAGCTGCGCGAACAAGCCGGTCTGACCGGCAGGAAGCTCGCGGAGTCGCTGTCATGGCATTTCTCGAAGATCTCCAAGATCGAAAACGGCAAGCAGAAACCCAGCGAAGACGACATCAAGTCCTGGACGAAGGCGACTGGGCGCGAGGACGAGGCTCCTGCACTGCTCGCGTCGCTCCGCACACTGGAAGTTCAGCACGCCGAGTGGCAGCGGATTCTTCGTGGCGGCATCCGGCCGCGGCAGAACTCGCTTGCTGAACTGGATCAAAAGACGCAGCTGTTCCGCGTATTCGAGTCGACCGTGATTCCGGGGCTCCTTCAGACCTCCGAGTACGCTCGCGCGCGTTTCGCCGAAAGCATCCGTGTCTTCAAGCTCGCCAACGACATCAACGACGCAGTCGCGGGCCGCCTGAAGCGGCAGGACATCTTCTACCGGCCGGACAAGCGCTTCCACTTCGTCCTCACCGAGGCGGCTCTGCGCTTCCGCCTGTCAACTGTGCCGGTCATGCTCGGCCAGCTTGATCGCCTGGTCTCGATCTCCGCGCTCCCCAACGTCAAGCTCGGGATCATCGGATTTGACACCCAGTACACCGCAGCACCGTGGCACGGGTTCTGGTTGTACGACGAGGAGAAGGTCCTGGTCGAGACATATTCCGCGGCCCTCAACCTCGCACAGCCCCAAGAGATCGAGCTGTACTCGGACGTCTTCAGCGAACTCGCCGCTGTCGCCAGCTATGGCCGTGCCGCTCGCGCCATCATCACGCGCGTCATGGACGAGTTCGCAGAGCAGCTGCCGCAGGACTAGCGCCACGTTGCTCCGATCATCAACTGTTTGACTTGTTGCGTGCAACTACGAGCAACTTGCTTTTCTCGCGCACGTGAACCTGCCTAGTCTCCCTGAGTCCGCCCCGGCCGACCTTGGAGACGAGCTACGTGATTACGCCAGTACCCCTGCTCAGCAAGGACCGGATCGGCCTCCTCTCCGAGAGTGCGCGCGAGGTGGTCGAATATCGAAAGAGCGGCTTGAGCCTCAACCACATCCAGGGATGCCCACTGGGATGCGCATATTGCATCCGGCATACCTACGGGTTGTGGGACAAGGATCAGCCTGTTGCGCTCATGCCGGACGCGCAAGCGGTGGACGAACTGGTCAACCACCGGTATTTTCAACCGCACGTCACACCGGTCCAGTTGTTCAACCGGGCCACCGAGCCTTTCTTGCCGAAGGTCCGCCCGCACACGTATGCGGTGCTCGAAGATCTGGACGAACGCGAGCTGACCAATCACGTGCTGGTCATCACGCGGCACCAGCTCAAGCCCTACGACATCGACCGGTTGAACCAGCTTCGCCACGTCAAGCTGACGCTGCTGTTCACCTACTCAGGGATCGACGACCCGAAGATCGAACCGTACCCGTCGCACGTCGCAGCCGAGTCGTTGAAGCTGATGAGCGAACCGGTGCGGCGAAGGTACCGGACGATTCTCTATTGGCGTCCGCTCGTCCCCGGCCTGAACGACACCGATCAGCACCTCTCCATTGCGTACGAGTTGAGCCGGCACGCGGACGCTACGGTTTTCACTGGACTTTTCTACCGCGACCAGATCGCCGCGTACTACAAGGCCAACGGCATCCCCGAGCCCTATACCGATACTGCACGCCGCAAGATCGTGCCCGAGACGCTGGAACGCCGGGTCCTCGATGCGTTTGCTGACTCGGCTGCTTTGTTCCGCAAGACTTCCTGTGCCGTGTCGTACGCGCATGGCCTGCCCGACTACAACGGTCACTACGGCATTCGGGAACTTTGCGACATCTGCCCGCTCCCGCAGAGAGAACTGTGTGCCGGGGCGCAACGCGTGCCAGCAACAGAAGATGTACACCGTTGCGCCAGCGTGTTGCCCGAGGCGCGCGACCTTGAGGTCGTAGACATTTCCCAGCGGGCCGTCGTCGTGTCCGGCTTGGAAACTGAGCAGCCACGGTACTTCCTCCAGCACGCGCTCGGGTTTCAGGTGCACGACGCGAGACACCCTCACCATGCGCTCCGGCATGGTCGCGCCGACATTGGATGGACGGGAGTTCCAGCATGACTGACTGGACTGCACTCAGCTACGTCGTCGTGGATGTCGAGGGCAACGGCCAACAGCCCGCCGATCTCGTGGAGATTGCGGCTGTCCGGATCGAACACGGAAGCATCAGCGAGCCCGTCTCGTGGCTAGTGCGGCCTGGCCGGCCGATCACCCCTTTCGCGAAGCGGATCCACGGGATCACCAATGAGCAGGTAGCAGGAGCTCCCGCATTCGCCGAAATCGCCGCCGAGGTGCTGAAGGCCTTGGACGCCCCCGCGCTCATCGCCCACAACGCCCATGTTGACGTCGGTGTGCTGGAGCGCGAACTTGGCGACTGGGAATGCCCCGAAGTGTTCGACACGCTCAAGCTCTCGCGGCGCTTCTTGCCCGGCCATCCGACTTACAAGCTCGGATCGCTTGTCAGGCAGCTCGGGCTTGACGCTGGGCTGGAGGACATGCAGCAGCCGCATCGCGCCGCGTACGACACGACGGTGACCGCCCGGTTATTTGCTCATGTCGCGGCCGGGCGATCGCTCGAAGCACTCCGCGAACGACCGGAGCGAGGTGACGAAGATGACGCCGTCCTCTTCTGATCTCGACCGCGGCCTGCTCATCAGCGTCGACGGCCCCGGCGGTGCGGGAAAGACGACGATCGTCCGGCATCTGGCACAGATTCTTCTTGCGGAGGGCCGTCACGTGCACGTGACGGCGGAGCCGTCGAACGGCCCGATCGGGAAGCTCGCCGCCGAACTCACACCGACTGTCACCGGTCACGCTCTCGCATGCTTGTACGCGGCTGACCGGTATCACCACGTGGAAACCGAGATCAAGCCACGTATTCAGACTGGCCACGTGGTGATCTCCGACCGGTACCTGGCATCGGGGCTGGTCGTCCAGCGCTTCGACGGCGTGGACCCCGTGTTTCTCTGGCAGATCAACGAAGAAGTCGAACGACCGGACCTTACGGTCATCCTTGAGGCCGACCCCGACGTGATCTCGGAACGGTTGCACGCACGTGGACCGCACAACCGCTTCCAGAGCCCGCCAGGCAATAGCCGCACGGAGACCAAGTTCTACCGGGAAGCTCGCACGATGCTGGATGAGGTCGGCTTCCCCGTTCTGACCCTGGATTGCTCAAACCGTCCGCCTGAGCAGTCTGCCGCGATCATCCGCGACGAGCTGAATGCAATGCTCGAGCCCGCCGATTCAGCCACCTGATCGGTCACGGCAACGTCCAGCTCTGACTCAGTAGCCACCCCGGCGGTGTTTCGTGCCGCGCGGCGCGCATGCCTTCGGGGAAATCGGCGGCGGACGGGCGAGGTCGAGCCCGACGGCGTTCACATTCTGCCCAGCGGCAGAAAGCCTAGGCGCCCTCGCCTGTCTGCCGCCCCATAGCCGCGGTGGAGGCGGCTGACCCCGACCGGTCGCCTCCACCGCGCTCCACCCCGGATGAGAGGTGTCTGGAATGGCCGCACCAGTCCAACGCCTGTGGACGACGCCCTATACCTGCGGGCGCGACGGCATGCAGCATCAGGTCACCGACGAGGCCTTCTACGAGTCTCGCGAGCACGGCGTACCCCTCGTCGCCGTCTGCGGTCGTCAGCTGGAGTGTTCGCTCGCTATCTCGGCCCCCGGCGCTCAATGCGTCGAGTGCGCTCGGCTCATTCACCTGTCCCGTATGCGGCAGAGCGAGAAGCGGCGGGCTGTTCTTGTGCTCGTCCAGGGCGGTCCAACCGGACGGCATCGCCGGCCCCCGCCGGCTCGGCGGCCTCATCGCGTTCGCGGACGAAGCCAGCGCGGCAGGAGGGCGTCATGACAAACGACGATGGGCGAAAGCAGGACACCCGTGCGCCCGAGAATCCCGACGGTGAACTGGACGGTCGCGCAGACGTCGAAGCGAGGTTCCTGAAGATCCTGGGCAGGGCGTTGCGTTGTGAACGCGAGATCGGCGACTGGACGCGGCAGGACTTGGCGCGCGATGGGTGTTGGCCAGGCGACGCAGACTATCGCCTCGCACGAGTTCGGAACGCGCGCGATGACGGTCGCCCGGTTCACGGTGTACTGCAACGTATTGGGACTGCCGCCCGGACGCTTGTTCGAGCGCGTGTACGACGAGGCGATCAGCGACGGCACGGTAGTCGTGAACCTAGCCGAGCTGGCCCGGTCGGGACATCCACTCGCACGCTGGGCAGAGATCCGCTTGCGAGACCTGCCCCCGTACTCAATAGGCCGGCTGCTCGTTCCCCGGCCCGCGCAAGACGCGCTCGCTGAACTCTGCGAATGCGACAAGGGCCAACTGCTCGCTGAGTTGAAGGCAGCTTGACATGTTCCGGGAGAGCCCCAATGCGCCCTCATACAGGGTGTGCCTCGCACTCTGGCCGTTCTCACTTCGCGGCGAAGCGGTGATGCACAAGGTTCCGCAGAGACTCCTGCGAATCCTGTGCCGCGGGCGCACCTGGCTCGGGATGAGCGACTGCGGAGTCATCTGCCTTGCCGACGGGGAGCCTCGCGAGGACGTCGTTCTGATGTGGTGCATCAAGTGCTTCCCGGCGGGGACCGTGCCCGCCGCGCGTACGAGAGGAGTCAGCAGCCGTGATCTACCGGCCCGGTACCGCGCAGGACGCGGCGCGAATTCCCGCAGCACCCGGAGGGTTCCCAGACGATCGGGCGGCCGAGATGAGCCGCCCCTCCGTCATCCGCCACCGGCCGCTGGACGACTGGACCGCGACGCAGATCGCATGGCCGGTCGAGGACCGCGATCTCGCACCAGCCAACCATTAGCGCGAAGGACACCATGCGCAGCACGAGCCGCCTCCTCATCCCGGAAGCGCCTAGTCGCGCGGCACCGATTTCGATAACAAGAGAAAGGACGGGACACCTTGGCAGCGCCAGCAATCAGCATCAAGGGGTGTCGGATCACCGGACCCGCCCGGGACGCGATGCGCAGGAAGCTGAAGAAGAGGTACGAGAAAGGCGCGACTGTTCGTGCGCTGGCCGAGGAATGCGGGCGCTCGTACGGCTTCGTGCACCGGGTTCTTTCCGAGGCCGGAGTTCAGATGCGCAACCGAGGCTGGCGGGTCCGCAAGACACGCCCGGCCGCGCCGATCGGTTCGGGCCCTCAGCACTCGATGGGACATCCGCTATGAACAACAACGCCTGCCGCACACCAGGGCCACGAGTAGGAACGTACGCCCTCATCGGCCGCGACGAAGACATCCTGTTCATCACCGACGACACCGGTGCCTTTGTCTTGCCAGGCGGCCCGGTCCGCGACGGCGAACCCGTCGAGCAGGCACTCCGCCGCACCCTGCGCGGCCAGATCGACGCAGCGATCACCGGACTCGACTTCTGCTCCGTCGTCGAGCACGAAATAGACGGAGGCCGGCACGGGTCGTCGTCCGAGCTGGCGTTCCTGTTTGACGTGACGCTCGCCGACACCGACCGCATCACCGTTCACCGGCCTCGTACGCACCGGTGGGCGGGCGAGGCCGAGGTCTCTGTGCTGCGCCCGGCGGCAATCGCGGAGGTGCTCGCCGCCGGAAGCCTGTCCGCCGACGTTCCGTGGCGGGCGTGGACACCATGACCCAGTTACTCCGCACAGCGATTGACAACCGCGGCTGGCTCTCGGCCAGAGATGGCGAGTTGCCGCGTTCGGAGCCGGTTCCTGCCTTGGGATACCAGATGACGTCAAGGGAGGCGCAGAGCAGTCGCCTCGATGATGCGACAGATGCAGTTCCGGACTTCGCCGAACTGATCGGGCGCAGCGACGACCAGCTCGAAGAACTGGTCCTTGCCAACCTCGGCCCGGACGCGACCGGACTGTGGCAAGCCCTGCTACTCCCGCCGCTGCTCGACCGGGTCCGGACGATCTTGATCGCGACACAGCACAGGGTCGACAACGACCTCCGCACGCGGCGATCAAGGCGCAACGAACGAGGCAGCAAACTGGGCTTCGACCCGACGTCGCACTACGAACAGCGATACAGCCAGTGGCGTGTCCGCGTCACCATGTTCAAACGCCTCGTCGAGACCAGGTTGTCCCAGACGCGAGCCGCCGCTGCCGACGAAAACCACAAGGCAGCCGCCCTGAACCGCAGGCACCGCAACGCCGTGCGCAGGCTCGCCGAGGCCATCGACCGCCACCGCCGCACCCTCGGCGCAGAGGTCGATCCCGAGCCGGCCGATCGGGCGCTGTGGCAGATCCTCGAGGACGTCACCGTTCCTCTGGGACCACAAGGGGTTCCGGTCGCCGTCCGCGACATGCTCACCACGTACTGGTCGTCCGCGCAGAAGGGCGCAGCCATGGATGCCGAGACCACTAAGACCAAAAGCCAAAGTACGACGGAGTACCCGGCACCCTGGCCGGAAGACCTGGAGAGGTTCGCCGATGCGGTCCGGCCGACAACGAAGCCGAATCAGGACGCGGACGGCGAGAACTAGCGCTCCAGTCATCCGGTTTACCGCCGCGGCCCGTTGATACCCGACGACGTCAGCACACAGCAGCGCCCGTCGATAGACAGACAGGAGGCAAGAAACCGTTGCAGACACTCGCAGAGGCCGACGGAACCCGCTTGCCGCACGCAGAACGCGAGTCCCCGCGGCGGCCGACATCGCGCGGCTCTCGAAAGCCAGCACCGACCAATGAGAAGCAACGAGATTTGCTGAACGCTTGTCACTGTGGACTGCACTCCTTGTCCCAGGAGATCAACGCGGACGGCGGCACCGGAACCAAGACGGTCCAGCTCGCCTACCTCGAGGTCACCAGCGGTGCCGGTTCGACCGGCCGCACGTTCAACAGCCACCACAGGGACTTCTGCACCCGGAATTTCGACGAGCCCGACCCGACACTCTATTGCGACTGCAGGCTCTACGGCCTCTGCGACGCGGCACAGACGGTCACAGTCGTCTGGTCGCACACTACCGACAGGCCGACCGGCTGGAACACCACAGAACTGATCACCACGAGGCACGGACTCATGGAATGCCCGACCAGCACACGATGGAGCTGCCGCTGATGCCGGATCACGCAAACTGGACCCCAGCCGTGCAAGACCGCATCGGACTGCCGACATGGCGTCGACTCTACGACGCTCCGGGATTTGTCCACGAAACGGTCGACAAGAGCGGACGCACGTGGCGGATGTGGTTCGCCGACAGCGACATGCCCGGCGACCCGCATCCCCGCGGCTGGCGACTGGCCCGGCTCGCTGCGCTCGACCAGGCTACTTTCGTCCCGCACACCGGTGACGGCCGGGAGTTCGACACCGCCGCGGCACTGATCACCGCTGACGAGGCCGCGCGTGAACTCAGTGACCGCGCACGAGCACGGCAGCCTGCCGGACAGCTGCGCGCGGCCGAAGCACAGATCCTCCTGCTGGACGAAGCTTCACCGACCAACCTGCACCGGCACCTGCCGGGCCGACAACGCGCACAGGCTGTGGCCATAACACTGGACCAGGACACGGGCGTGCTGGACGCACGCGTCTTCGACGACGTGCTGCCCGACCGGACCGTCTGCTGGACGATCCCGTGCGTGACCACCGCCGCCGCGAATCGCGTACTACAGGAGGCCGCCAGCTTGGTCGGACCGCTGCTCGCCGATGTTCCGGCCGTGCTGTACCGCCGGATACGCGAACACCTCGCAACAGCGTTCTCCGACGACGATTTGGTATTAGGCATGTACGCCGGCGAGTGGTTCGAGAAAGACCCGGCATCCTCCGGGATCACCGCCGGAACAGGCGATCGCGAACTGGCCGAATGGGCCGCGGCCTACGACAAGAATGTCGCGTCCGGACGCTGGCGGAAGTTCTTCCCGCGGGGCTTGGACATCGGGAGGTGCCGACACGTGGTGCTGCGCGGCACCTACCTGTGGGCCCGCACGCACCGAGATCTGTTACGGGAGCAGCCCATCCGGCTCGACGTCCATACCCATACCATCGCGCCGAGCATCGGTTGTCGTGATGCCAGCTAGCACACCTGAGTTGAACAGCCGCAACGAGAAAATGGCGCAGGCATACCGGGACGGCGCAACGATCACGAGGATCGCCGCTGTCTACGGGCTGTCTCTGAGCTGGACAGGCCGGATTCTTCGCCAACAGGGCGTCGCGATGCCCCCTGTCCGGCAAGGAGTGAAACGAGAACTCAACGTCGCGCGAGTCGTCAGCGACTACCAGGGCGGAGCCACCATCCAGCAGGTCGCGGACACGCACCACGCGTCTTATGGCACGATCCGCCGGCTCCTCCTGCGCGAGAAAGTCGCAATCCGGCCCCATGGCGGCCAAAACGCGATCAGCCTCCGCGCCGCCCAAGCCGACAATGGCCCACCCCGACCAAAGAAGACGAAAGCGGTCCTGGCGCGGGCTCCCTCGACGCACAGTCCGCGCCGCCCACTCCCACCGACCCTGCTTCGGCAATAGCGCAAGAACATGGACGTTTCGTGACGAGCAAACAAGACACCCCTCAGCCGTCGCCCCGGCACCTGCTGCTCGGCGCTGTCCTTCACGCGCAACGCCGCAAGGCCGACAAGACCTTGCGCGAAGTGGCGAACCTGATCCACAAGCACCACGCGCAAGTCGCACAGTGGGAACTCGGCGTGCGCAAGCCCGACGCCGAGCACGTCGGCGGAATCCTCTGCGCCCTGTCCGTCGCTCCAGACGACCACGCCTACATCTCCAGCCTCGCGAGGACAACCGACCACAGCGTGGTAATCCTCCACCCGGCTCACCACCGCCACCATGCCGAAGCACGCAGCCACTTCACCCAACTCGCAAAATCCTTTGTGGACTACCATCCGACCCTCGTTCCCGCCTCCCTGTGGACCTCCGACTACGCCCGCGTTGTCCTGAAGGATCTCGGCGCGGCTCCCGGATGTGTCAGTGAATTCGTCAGAGCCCAGGCAGCGCAGCGAAGGCTTCTGCGGACCCCTACCGCGGAAACGAGCAGAAAACAGGTCGAAGTCTTCCTTGGCGAGCCTGCCCTGTCGTCCCATCTCCGAGCACCGGCGGTCACCTGCAGCCAGCTCCGATTCCTGCGGGCGCTAGAGAAGGCGAACCCGATGATCAGAGTGCGCATCGTTCCGTCGGAGATCTGCGGCAGCCCGGCACTGCAGGCCCCGTTCACCTGTTACGAGACGGCCGCAGGCCCGGTCACGTACTTCGCGCACCACAGTGCGGGTGTCTTCGCCCCCGACCACGGAGCCTACCGACGGCTCACCGCGGATCTGCGTCTGCTCGCACTGCCCACGACACAATCCCGGAAGGTGATCGACGACCGCATCCGAGACCTGGAACGACTTTCGCCTGCGGCAGAACTTGCCCAACCCCCAACGGCAACCGAGGCCCACCGGTGACCCTCGAACCGATACCCGCATCCGCCGTCGGCACACCGACACCCGACGCTGCAGCCCAACCGCCCGAGACAGCCGGAGCTTTCGTGCGCAGACGCCGGCAGGCATCGGGCCTGAGCATCAACCGCCTCGCGGTACGATCCGGGATCAGCGCCTCCACCATCGGAACCCTCGAACGAGGCCGCACCCCGCTGCAATCACTATGGACCGCCGCAGCCTTGGCCTACGCTCTGAAAGCCGATCCGTACGCACTAGCGATCGCCGCAGGCCGCAGCTACCCCGCAGCCACCCGTTCAGACCGCGACCGGGGACACCGCACCGTCCGAGCGTCCGACATCGCAGGGCCACACCGGACCCTGACCTGCTTCGGCGAAATGCTCTACCTGTGGCGCATCAGGCACAATCGCACCCTGACCCAGGTCGCCGAACTGACGGGTGCCGATCGCCTGTGGTTGTCGCGAGTCGAACGCATGGCGGCCGCGCCGTCGATCCCCACCGTCGTGAAGATCGCCTACGGTCTGAACCTGTCGCGCACAGAACTGCTGGTCCTGGCCATGCGCGACCAGCACTGCCGCAACCTGTACGCCCGCGAGAACATGGTGTACGCGCCGCATGTGCGCGACCTGTACGCCCGGTCCGGGTGACGGTTGCGACGACCGCACCCCGAGCGAGGAGGCTTGCCCAATAACTCAGCTCATTCGGAGCTGGACGCCTGGGAGTTGCATCGGCGTGCGCGGGCACGCTGTATGAGATCGGCATGTTTCGTCGCCCAAGTGACCATCGGCATCATCGCGTCGAGCGCTTCGGCCGTCTCCGGACTTAACGAATACTGCACGGAGGGCGGAAAAGCTGTGGACTGCTGGTGCCGAAGGATCAGCCCGTCGGCAGTCATGGTTTTGAGCGTGCGCGCGAGAACGCTTTCGTGCAGAGTGCGACGGTGCCCGCGGTCCCGTTCGCATAGTGTCCTGATCGTGTCGAGAAGCTCTTTATAGTGCTTTGGCCCATCGGCGAGCGCGACGATGACTGCGTGCATCCAGTCGCCGCTGAAAAGGCGCCTCACGTCTGACAGCTTGCGCAGCTGCTCGGCATCCCAGCCGTCGCGCCACGCGCCGTCGTGTCGGGAGCCGACGGGAACCGTCCCGTCTACATGAGCGGTAGGCCAGCGGCGCTTGACGGGCCTCAGGGTTCGTCCGGACGTCAGCTGGACTTGTCCAGTTCGGTTCGACAGCTCGGTCATTGCATCCTCCCGGCGGCTAGGTCGCAGTTCGAAGACGGGCAGGTCCGTTCGTGCAGCCGGCCGGGGAGGAGATCAGGCCGCAGAACGCGCAACGTCCATAAGGCCAGCGTAGGCCCCGTCGACTCGATCTTCAACTGTCAACAAGGGAGTAGTTTGGATGACTCTCATCTGAGTTTAGGACGACAGAGGTTTCGGGACAGGTCGCCGTCTGCCGCAATCAGCACGCGGTCCTTGCCAAACCGCTTTGCGCTCAGGAGGTTCGCATCGGCTCGTCGGACAAGATCCGCGATGCCAGTGCGGCCGCGGGCGTTCAGGACGACACCGCCGACGGAGGCGGTCAGCCCAGTGATGACGACAAAGCGTCCGTCCGCGGACCGAGCTTCGACGACTGCGCCGCGTATCCGCCCGAGGATCCGTTCTGCGATCCCCTTTGCGCACGCCCGGTTCGCGCCGGGAAGGAGCGCCATGAATTCGTCTCCGCCGTACCGCCCGACGATGTCTTCGCGCCGCACCGCGGCCGTGAGCTTCGCAGCGACCACGCGAAGGACGGCGTCGCCCGCAGGGTGACCGTATCGGTCGTTGACAGCCTTGAAATGATCAAGGTCGAGGACGAGCAGCGCGATCGCATGCCCTATGGACCCGTCGAGGACCGAGGCGACCCGGACGTCCCACCCTTCCCGATTAAGCACTCCGGTGTATTTGTCCGTGCCCCACGAGCCGAGCGGCTGTCCGCAGGCAGAGCAGCATGGCCCCTGCCCCGACAGGGATGGCCAGGTAGATACCATTGTTGATCTTCCTCCGAACGAGTGGCTTTGACTGACGTGAAGGCGTCCGGTTCGCTACCGTTGGTTCGGAGTTGAAATCACGATGATCGCGAGTTTAGGCTGGTCGCGCGGACGAGTTCAACCAGGATCAACATCCTCACTCGTACGGGTGTTTACGTGAGTGGAAGCAGTCGGGGTGGAGATCGCATGGCGACACCGGCGTATCCGGATGGGCACCTTCCGGCGAGCCTGCCGGACAACTTCGCGGACATCCTGGCCGCCAGGCTGAACAAGCTGTTCGCGACTATGAAGCCGCGCAGCGGCCAGGAGTACACGAACGACTTCGTCGCAGCGGAAATCACCGCCACGGGCGTGGGGATTTCCGGAAGCTACATCTGGCATCTGCGCAAGGCACGGAAAGACAACCCGACACTGCGCCACCTGTATGCACTGGCTGCGTTCTTCGGTGTGCCGGCGTCGTACTTCTTCGATGACGCGGTGACCGACCGGGTCGACGAACAGCTGCAGAAGCTCCAGGCTGCGCAGGAAAGCCTGACCGCGAACACGAGTGAAGCCCAGCTGATCGCGATGCGTGCGGGTGCTCTGTCCCCCGAGCGCCGACGGCTGGTGATGGACCTGCTCGACGTGGTCTATCGCGACGAGCAGGCTGAGCGAGGCCAATCGCCAACGGAGTGAGCGCTGTGGCAGGCAAGGGAGCGATCCGGCACGGTGGCTTATGTGCTAGTCCGGTCCTGAGCCTGGAGGGAGGGGCAGATGACGTCCGAACGGCAGCTGCGCCGTCGCTGCCGGCAGCTCTTGACTGATCTCGACATCCATCCGCCGTTGGATGTCACCGAACTGTGCCGCCGCGTCGGGATCCAGCGTGGCAAACCGATCAGGCTGCGTGCGCATCCCATCCCTGTCCCCGGCCCGTTCGGTGCTTGGGTCGCGGCGGCTTCGGCGGACTACATTTTCTACCAGCAGGAAACGAGCAAACCGCACCAAGACCACATCATCCTGCACGAACTCGGTCACATGCTGGCCGGCCACGACAGCGACGCACACGACGACACCCTGCTCAGCGACCTCTGCCCGGGTTCCTCGACCGAGTCCCTGCGCGCCGAGTACCCCGACCTGGCGCCGGACGCGGTCCGCCGCGCGCTCCGCCGCACCTCGTACGACACCGCGCAGGAATACGAAGCGGAAACAGTCGCCACCATCATCCTGGAGTGGGCTTCGGTTCTCGACCGTGTCTGGGTGCCCGCCGCAGGCAACGGCACTGCGCATCGAATGGAGACCGCGCTCAGCGACCGGCTGGGGTGGCTATGACCTACCTCGTCCTCGCCTACGGCATCGCCGCCATCGCGGTGCTGGCCTGGCTGGGCCTACGACTGAGCCGGACCCCGCAGAACCTGCCGCTGCGCGCCCTGACGGGTCTCGTCGCCTGTCTCGCTCTCGCCTTCCCCTTCGGCCTCGCCGCCGACCGCGAGGCGACCGTGCTCGGCCTCCCGCCGATGCTGTCCCGCCTGATCCAGCACGGCACGCTGCTGATCGGAGTGACCTGTCTGGTCCTTTTCTTCCTCTTCTCGGCCCTGGAACCACGCCAGGCATGGCCACGAGCCCGCCGTTTCGCCGTGCCGCTCGTCGCGGCCGAAGCCGTTTTGATCGCCACCGCGGCGCTCGCCCCTCCCACGGTCCACAGCAGTTCCTCGCCCGCGGGCGCCGTTTTCACCGTCACCGCGGATCTCTATCTGGCATTCGGCTTCGCCACCGCGTTCCTCTGGGCGCGCCGCTACGCCCGCGACGCCAACCCGCGCCTCGCCCGCGGCCTCCGGATTGCCTCCGTCGGCCTCGCCGCCATCGTGCTGGCGAACTGCGTGTTCATCCCCGAGATCATCCTGCGCCGGGCGGGCGCGTCGTCCCCCTCCGCGCTCGCCGAGACCAGCGGCGCCGCGGCCACCCTGCTCGGCGCGGTAGCCGCAGCCGTCTTCCTGCTTCCCGGCGTCGTCATCTTCCTCGCCGGCGTCATCTATCCCGCCGCCGCGATGCGGGTCACCGCACTGCGGGTCTGGGCAGGCCACCGCCGCGCATACCGCCAGCTCGATCCTTTGTGGACAGTGCTGCACGCGCAGTTTCCCGACGACGAACTGCAACGGGTCACCCCCAGTCCCTGGCGCGACCTCTTCCGGCTCCGCGGCACGCACCGGCGCTACTACCGCCGCGTCGTGGAATGCCGCGACGGTCTCGTCCGCATCAGCCCCTACCTGCCGCCCCGCGCCTGCGAAGGCTACGACGACCTGGCGCGCTCGCTGACACACGCGCTCGCCGCCCGAGCCGCAGGACAACAGGCCCGGTCGGTCCATGCGACACCGGTCGTCGTCGCGGCCGCCGACAGCCTCGACGCGGACGTCCGCGAACTGGTGTCCCTCTCCCGCGCCATGAACTCGACAGGAGACCCATGACCACGGCCATGATCATCGGCGGGGGAATCGCCGGCCCCGTCACCGCGATGGCACTGCAGAAAGCCGGGATCGACTCGGCAATCTACGAGGCCTACCCCACCACCGCGGACGGCGTCGGCGCGTTCCTCAGCATCATGCACAACGGACTCGACGCCCTCACCGCCATCGACGCCGCCGACCTCGTACGCACACACTCTTTCCCAGCCAGCACCGTCGAATTCTTCAACCACCGCGGCACCCGGCTCGGCCAGGCCCCCATCGGCGGCGCCGCCGGAGACCGCGGCCCGCGGATGATCAAGCGGTCCACGCTCTACCGCGCACTCCGCGACGAAGCCAGCCGCCGCGGCATCGCCGTCCACCACGGCAAACGCCTCACCAGCGCAACCACCACACCTGGCGACCCGGTCACCGCGCAATTCGCCGACGGCACCGAAACCCAAGGCAGCCTGCTGATCGGAGCGGACGGCATCCACTCCGCCACCCGCGGGCTCATCGACCCCGCCGCGCCGAACCCGCGCTACACCGGCGCCATCACCGTCTGCGGCTACGCCGCCCACGCCGCCGTCACCACCGAACCCGGCACCTTCCGGATGGTCTTCGGCCGCAAGGCGTTCTTCGCGTTCCTCACCGCACCCGACGGCCAGACCTGGTGGTTCGCCAACCTCCCCCACCCCCGCACCGAACTCACCAAAGAACAACTCGCCAGCACCACCTCCGACGAATGGAAACAACGGGTCGCCGGACTCCTCGCACGCGACCGGACACCGGCAGCCGATATCGTCCGCGCCAGCGACGATGCCGTCACCGGCGCCAACGGCTACGACATCGCCACCACGCCCACCTGGCACACCGACACGACCATCATCATCGGCGACGCCGCCCACGTCTCCGCCCCCAACGCCGGCCATGGCGCCTCCATGGCCATCGAAGACAGCATCGTCCTCGCCCAATGCCTCCGCGACCTGCCCACACCCCAAGCATTCCACGCCTACGAAACCATCCGACGCCCCCGCGTCGAACGCGTCGTCGCCACCAGCGCACGCATGGGCGGCAACGCAACCCCCGGCCCCGTCAAACGGATGATCCGCGACGCCGTCCTCCCCCGAAAACTCAAGAAAGGACCACGCAACACCGCATCCTGGCTCACCGGCTACCACATCGACTGGCACCAGTCCGTTGCCCAGCCAGACGAAGTACCGCGATAGGCCAGTAACTGGGCGCACTTGTGAGCTGGTGAGTCATCAGACGACGGAAGAAGTCGTCGAACACGTTTGCTGCGTGAGGTCGGAACGCTTTCGCCGCCTGCCTAGTGCCGCAAGAGTGCGGCCAAGGCTCGAGCTACCGACACCGCAAACAGCCCTGTACCTTGGCACGCGTCCTCGAGCAGAGTGGGCGGAGCGCAGGCCTGAAAAGTGACGCTCTTCGCTGCTGAGACTCGGCAACCGCCAACCGTTTTACCCGTGGGTCCGCGGCCGGTAGTCGCCGAACCGGTGACGACGGGCAGGCCCTCGTCTGCGGAGCAGGTGGGCTGGCACGTAGTGGCTGACCGGCCGTGAAAATTGGTCGTCGGCGGTGACGAGCTCGTAGGTAACCCAGCTGAGCATTCCTCCGTCCTCGCGGCGAGCCCGCTCGAACAGCAGGCCGGGACCGTCGGTCTCGGTCCGCAAGCCAGCGCGGTTGCGTGCGACGAGGATTTCCGTACACAGCACGAGCAGCTTGCGCACGCCTACCCAGACCGGAATCGGCGGACTCACTCTCCGAACGGTTGACGGCCACTCGTCCACCACAAAATCACCCTGCTCGTATCCACAGCCTGGGCCGCCTGCAGCCCGGCAACCCGTACTCAGAGCCGAACATGCGTTCGACCCTGAGTCACATTGGTCTAGCCGGAGCGGCGGGTTACCCGTCGTCGCCCAGAACGTCACGCTTCTTGATTGAAAAGGCAAAAGGGGAATCGGCATCATTGCACCCTGGGCGCCCCGTCGTGTCGGGCGGATCCTGCGCGGGATCGCAACCCGTCGCGGCGCACGAGTCGTTGTGGAGGCGATGGTGGGCGGCCCTCCCGTTCCGCCCACCATCCTGGTTGCCCATCGGACAGCCTTCCCCCATGCCGCAGCTCTCAACTGGCGAGCAGGCTGGCTGCTCCGGCCGCACCGGACGTGGCAGCGATTGCCGCGGCGACGGTGGCGGCTGCGTCCCGAAAGCCGTTGCCCCCAGCACTTTGCCGACGGCGGCGCGGATGTCCGCAGGTGTGGCTGGTTCGCCGTCGAGCGCGATTCCGGCATCCCGCTCGGCGAGGCGTGCGGCCAGTGCCGGTTGACGGCGGCGTGCTCGGGCAGCCCGGCCACGGGCACGGCGTGCCGCATGGCCGCGGCCACTGTGCCGTGACCGGCGTGGGTGACCACGGCGGCCGCGTCCAGGAGACCCTCGGCGTGGGGGACGAATGCGACAATGGCGGCGTCGCCCGGCACGCGCACCCGCTGGGTCACTCGGAGCCGGAGTGCAGCGTGAGCTGTCGTGCGTGGTGGTCGAAGTGCCGGGTCGGGAACCGGTAGACGTCGGCCAGTGACATGCGGTCGCGGAAGTAGGGGTCCCAGCGGGTCGGAAAGTGCATCGTCCGGGCGAGGGCGGCCTCAGTTTCCCGGTCGAGTCGCTGGTGCAGACGCGCGATCGCGCGGTCTGCGACAGCTGCCATCCCCCGGCGTTTCAGGAGGTTCCCTCCGAGGCGGGAACCGACGTAGTTCACGGCATCGAAGGGGACGGTCACCGCGTTCAGGGCCTGTGCGTAGCGCTTGCCCACGCTGTCAGGGAGCCGGTCGAACAGTGCGACCAGGTTCCGCAGTGCCCAGACGATCAGGTAGCCGAGCAGCATGTGGAACAGCAGTTCGCGGTTGGTCCAGCGGGTCCCGTTGCTGGCGCGGCGCAGGTCCGCGTCGCTCGCCTGGTCGAGAAGCCGGTGAAACTCGGTGCGAGCACGCTCCATCTCGTCGTGAACGGCCTGCCTGTCCACGCGTTCAGTGTCCGCCTCGCGAGACGGGAAATCCAGCCGCTCAGTTGACGGGGCTGCGGCGTTCGAGGAAGACGGTGTCGTGCCAGGTTCCGTCGCGTTGGGCGATGCGTTCGCGGACGCCGATGGTGCGGTAGCCAGCGGAGTGGTGCAGGGCGAGGCTGGCGCGGTTGTCGGTGAAGATGGAGGTTTGCAGGGTCCAGAGTCCGGCGTCGTCGGCGGCCATGACCTGTGTGCGCAGCAAGGCTTTCCCGACGCCGCGGCCGCGGTGGGCTTCGGCGATGTAGACGGAGGTTTCGGCGACGCCGGAGTAGCAGTCGCGGTTCGAGACGGGGCTGGCGGCGGCCCAGCCGACGACTTGTCCGTCACGGTCGGCGACCCACCGGTGCCCGGGCAGCCACGTCGCGTCGAGGGCTTTGCGGGCGGGGACCGCGGTGTCGAAGGTCGCGATGCCGGTGGCGATGCCCTCGCCGTAGATCCGCCGCACGGCGGTCCAGTCCGCGGGTTCGAGGGCGCGGACGGTGATGTCGGCGGGCACGTCGTCGGGGCAGCAGGGGCGGGGGCCGAGCAGGCCCATGACGGCGTCGGCGGCGTGCGGGAGCCCGGTGCAGCAGGCTTCGTTGACGGTGACGACGGTGGCGGTGCCGACCTTTTCCAGGTGCACGAACCCGACGTCGGCGAGCTTGCGCACGTGATGCGACGTCGTGGACTGGCTGGTGCCGAGGATCTCGGTGAGCGCGCCGACGGTGATGCCGCGCGGGCTGGTGGACACGGCGTGCAGCAGCCGGACGCGGACGGGTTCGGCGAGGCAGGCGAACCAGTCGGCGTAGGTGGCGGCGTCGGCGGTCGGCAGCACTTGGGCCTGGGGCAGCGCGATCGGCATGCGGACAGTATATCGATCGCGGTCGATGGTTGCATCCATCGATCGCGCTCGATACAGTCTGGCTCGTTAATCGAGTCCGATCGATGAATCAGGGGTGTGGGATGAGCGAGTACCCGGTCGTGGTGGTGGGGGCGGGCCCGGTGGGGCTGGCCGCGGCGGCGCAGCTGCTGGAGCGGGGTCTGGAGCCGCTGGTGCTGGAACGCGGGCCGCGTGCGGGTGCTGCGGTAGCGGCGTGGCATCACGTCCGGTTGTTCTCGGCGTGGTCGGAGCTGGTCGACCCGGCGGGCGGCCGTCTGCTGGAGCCGACCGGGTGGGTCCGTCCGGACGGCGCGGAGTACCCGACAGGCCGCGAATGGGCCGAGCGGTACCTGCAGCCGCTGGCCGAGGCGCTGGGGTCTCGGGTGCGGTTCGGCGCCGAGGTGGTCGGGGTCGCGCGGCGGGGCCGGGACCGGGTGGTCGACAGCGGCCGCGACGACGAGCCGTTCTCCGTGCACGTGCGCACCGCCGCGGGCGAGCAGCGGCTGCTGGCTTCCGCGGTGATCGACGCGTCCGGGACGTGGGGAAGCCCGAACCCGCTGGGCGGCGAGGGCCTGCCCGCGATCGGCGAACACGCCGCAGCCGACCGGATCGTCTACCGGGTCCCGAATCTGGGCGACGCGCAGGTGCGGGTTCGGTACTCCGGCAAGCACATCGCGGTGGCGGGCAGCGGGCATTCGGCGCTGACGGCGTTGGTGGCGTTGTCCGGGCTGGCGAAGGAAAACCCGGCGACGCGGATCAGCTGGGTGCTGCGCCGCGGCGGGATCGGCACCGCGTTCGGCGGCGGCGACGCCGACCAGCTGCCCGCCCGCGGCGCGCTCGGCACGCGCGCGAAGGAAGCGGTGGAAGCGGGGCTGGTCTCGGTGGTGACCGGGTTCCGCACCGAGACCGTGGAGCGCGACGACACCGGCCGGTTGAGCCTGGGGTCGGCGAACGGGCAGCGGCTGTCCGATGTGGACGAAGTGGTGGCGTTGACCGGGTTCCGCCCCGAGCTGGGGTGGCTGTCGGAGATCCGGCTGGAACTCGATGCGACGCTGCAGGCTCCGGTGCGGCTGGCGCCGCTGGTCGACCCGAACGTGCATTCGTGCGGGACGGTGTACCCGCACGGCGCGAAGGAACTCGCGCACCCGGAGACCGGGTTCTACCTGGCCGGGATGAAGAGCTACGGCCGCGCGCCGACGTTCCTGGCGATGACCGGCTACGAGCAGGTCCGCAGCATCGCCGCCGCACTCGCGGGCGACCACGAGGCCGCGGGCCGGGTGGAGCTGGTCCTGGCCGAGACCGGCGTGTGCGGCGGGGCGGGACTGTTCGACGACCCCGGCACGACCGCAGCGTCGGACGGGTGTTGCGGTCCGGCGGAGCCGGAGGTGCTGACGCTGGCCGCGCCGTCGCGCGCCGGGAACTGACGCGGCGTGCGCGGCACGGCGACGGCGCGGTCCGCGGCACTGCCGGTGTCCGGGCTGCGCCGAGTGCTGGCCGTTCTCTGTCTCACCGAGATCACCAGCTGGGGCGTGCTCTACTACGCGTTCCCCGTGCTGGCCCCGGACATCAGCCGCGACACCGGCTGGCCCGCGGCCGCGGTGACCGCCGCCCTCTCCGGCGCGCAACTGGTGTCCGCCGTCGCCGGAATCGGGGTGGGCCGGTGGCTGGACCGGCACGGCCCGCGCGTGCTGATGACGGTCGGGTCGCTGCTGGCGGTCCCGGCGGTGGTGCTGGTCGCGACCGCGCAGAACCTCGCGTGGTTCATCGCGGCGTGGGCGCTGGCCGGGCTGGCGATGAGCGCGACGCTGTACCCGCCCGCGTTCGCCGCGCTGACCCGCTGGCACGGCCCGCGTCGCGTCCCGGCGCTCACCACCCTCACCCTGGTGGCCGGGCTGGCCAGCACCGTGTTCGCGCCGTTGACCGCGCTGCTGGCCGCGTACCTGGACTGGCGCCACACCTACCTGGTGCTGCTGGCGATCCTCGCCGCGGTCACCATCCCCGGGCACTGGTTCGGGCTGCGCGGGCCGTGGCCGCCCGCCGAACCCCCACAACACGAGGCGGCGCACGGGGACCCGGCGCGGATCGCGCGCAGCAGCGGGTTCCGGATCCTGGTGACGGCATTCAGCCTGGCGACGTTCTCCGTGTTCGCCGTCGTGGTGAACCTGGTGCCGCTGCTGCTCGAACGCGGGATCAGTCCCGGCACCGCCGCGCTCGCGCTCGGCCTCGGCGGCACCGGGCAAGTCCTCGGCCGTCTCGGCTACGCCGCGCTCGCCCGCCGCACCGGCGTCCGCGCCCGCACCGCCGCCTCCCTCGCCGCGACGTCGCTGACCACCGTTCTGCTGAGCCTGCTCACCACCACCGTCGCGCTGATCGCCGCTTCGGTCGTGGCGGGGATGGCGCGCGGGGTCTTCACCTTGCTGCAGGCCACTGCGATCACCGACCGCTGGGGCCCGGCGCACTACGGCCGCCTCAACGGCCTGCTCTCCGCCCCGATGACCGTCACCATGGCGCTCGCCCCGTTCGCCGGGTCCGCCCTCGCCGCCGCGTTCGGCAGCTACCGCCCCGCCTTCCTCGCCCTCGCCGCGGTCAACCTCGCCGCCGCGGTCCTCGCCCTGACCGTCACCCCGACCCGGAGCACGCCATGACCGAAGACCCGCACGCGATCGTCCTCGGCGGCGGCCAGTCCGGCCTCGCCGCCGCCCACGCCCTCCTGATGAGGGGCCTGCGGCCGCTCGTGCTGGAAGCCGGACCCGAACCGGTCGGATCCTGGCCGCACTACTACGACAGCCTCACCCTGTTCTCCCCGGCCCGCTACAGCAGCCTGCCCGGCTGCCCCTTCCCCGGCGACCCCGACCGCTACCCGCACCGCGACGACGTCGTCGCCTACCTGCGCCGCTACGCCGCCGCACTCGACGCCGACATCCGCACCCGCCACCGCGCCACCACGGTCACCCGCGACCGCGACGGGTTCGCCGTCCGCACCGAGCACGGCGATGCCTTCACCGCGCCCGCGCTCATCGCCGCCACCGGAGGCTTCAGCCGCCCCCACACCCCGGCCCTGCCCGGACTCGACGAGTTCGCCGGGACCGTCCTGCACTCCAGCGAATACCGCAACCCCGCGCCGTTCGCCGGGCAGCGGGTCATCGTCGTCGGCGCCGGGAACTCCGCCGTGCAGATCGCCGCCGAACTCGCCGAACACGCCCGCGTCACCCTCGCCACCCGCGCGCCGATCCGCTTCGCCCCGCAACGCCCGCTCGGCCGCGACGCGCACTGGTGGACCGCCACGCTCGGCCTCGACCACCTTCCCGTCGGGCACCTCCTGTCCGCCCCGCCCGCGACACCCGTGGCCGACCCTGGCCGCTACCAGGCCGCGGTCGCCGCCGGGCGGCCCGACCGGCGGCCGATGTTCACCCGCCTCGACGGCGACAGCGTGCACTGGCCCAACGGCACGAGCGAACCCGCCGACACGATCGTTCTCGCGACCGGGTTCCGGCCTGGACTGTCCTATCTGGACGGAACTGGGGCGTTGCGGGACGGGATCCCGTTGCAGAGGAAGGGGTTGTCCACGACCGTGCCCGGGCTCGGCTATGTCGGGCTGGAGTGGCAGCGCAGCTTCGCCTCCGCCACCCTGCGCGGCGTCGGCCGCGACGCCGCCTACCTCGTCGACCGGCTGATCGGCACCCCGGTGTCGGCCGGGCGGCGGTGCTGCCAGCCGGTCAGCTGAGCCTGGCCTTCAGCAGCCGGAGCGATTCCGGTAACTGATTCCTGTCGGTGCTCGATGACATGCTTGCCGCGGAAGGTGCTGACGAACAGGGGCGCGCGATGAGCAACGACCACACCGTGCCGCAGATGTACCTGCGGCGGTTCGGCTGGCAGCGGAAACCCGGCAGCCGCGAGTGGTTCATCTCCACCCGCAACATCGACTGCCTCGACCAGCCGTTCGGATCGAACATCCGGAAGGTCGCCGCGGTGGGCGACTTCTACGGCGAACGGGCCGAGAAGCTGCTGTGCAACCCGAAAAGCAGGCGGTGCCCGCGTTCGACACGATGCTCGAAGACCCCCGGGGCGCACTGCCCGGGCCGGGCCGGTGGCCGTTGCCGGCCAACGAGCGTGCCGCGCTGGCGTGGTGGATCGCCTCGCAGATCGTGCGGACCGTCCGCCAGCGGAAACGTCTGCAACACCTCGCCGGCGACGGAACCGGCCAGCTGGCGCTGCCCCAGTCGATCAGGTCAGCGGCGGGCCGCGACGAGCAGCTCCGGTTCATGGGAGAACAGCTCGCCCGGCTGAGCTGGGTGATCTTCGATCGGCCGTGGGGCCTCGGGTTCAGCGACCTGTGCCTGTGGACCGGCGACGTGCCTGTCGTCGTCCTGAACGCCCAGGACGCCCAGAACCAGCTGCTGGCGACCGCGTACTGCGACGTCATCCTGCCGCTCGACCCGCACCGCTTCCTGCTGCTGCCCGGCCACCGCGCGAGAAAGGAAGACCCCCGGAAGCGGGTCGACCACCGGTTCAAAATGGAGGGCGGCACGGGACAGATCGTCAGCCAGATGATCTTCGACGCCGCCGACTCCCAGGTGTTCTGCCACCGTGACCACGACCCGACCCCGCACTTGCGGCTGACCGGGCCACGGCTGCCGACGCCCTGGACCGGAGACAGTCACGGGGGCCCGACCTGGATCGTCGAATACGCGAGCATGAATCCGGGCTGGACCGTCGAGCGGCGCTGGCTCAGCGAGCACCCGCCGCCACGAGATTCGTCGCCCGCAGCGTGATTCTCCTTCCACGGCTCGGAGTTCGTGCTCAAGCAGTTTCCCCGAAGGACTGAGACTCCCGTCCCTGACCACGATGCCGTAGAACCGACACCGCGGCACCAGGCCGGCGGCGCTGCTGCCAGCCGGTCAGCTGAGCGGCACCGCCAGCAGCCCGGACAACGCGGACATGGCTTCCTCGCGGGTCCGGTAGCGGATCGAGGTGCCGCGGCGTTCTGTCTCGACCAGTCCGGCCTCGCGCAGCACCTTCAAGTGGTGCGAGATCGTCGGCCCGGTCACCGCGAACGCCGCTGCCAACTCCCCGGCCGAGGTGTCCCCACCCGCGCAGATCAGCGACAGCAGCCGCAGCCGCACCGGATCGGCCAGCGCCCTGAACCCGGCCGCGAACTGCCCGGCGTCCTCGGCAGACAGCGGCTCCTGCACAAGCGGTGCGCAGCACGCCGCGGTGGACGCGGGTGTCGGGTCGGGCATGGCGTGATCGTCGCAGGCACTCCCGGCGGCCGGGCCGACGGGTCAGGCCCGGGGCGGTCTCCCGGCCCAGGCGAGCGCGGCGAGCGCCAATGCCGTGCAGGCGGCGACGTAGCCGTGTCGACGCGCTCAGCAAGACCGCGAGCGGAGAGGTTGACAGCGATTTAGCAGTTTAGTTAGCTTCTAAGCATGCCGACTACGGCGCTCAGCGAACTGCTCAACCGCCGTCTCGAACTCGCTGGCTTGTCCCAGAAGGAACTCGCGGAGAAGGTTGCCGTCACGCCCGGCCGCATATCGCAGATCATGGGAGGGGAGCGTCCCGGCGAATCGCTCCTAGAAAAGATCTGCGAGGTGCTGCACATCCCCGAGGAGATGCTGCTAAACGCGGAGATCAGGCAGATCGTGCCCGGGGTTGCCCTCGACCCGTTCGAGCAGATGGTGCTGGGCCTCAACGACCTCTCGGACGAGCAGCAAGACGGCCTGCTCGCGGTCTACGCGTCCTACACCGGACGGTCTTCCCTGCGCAACGCTGCGACCTACCGGAAGGTTCGCGACAGTTCGGGCGGCGACGACGGATGACCTGATCGCGTTCCGCCGGAAACGACCGTGCTCGCGCATGGTGGATGTCAAGGCAGGTCAGGAACCAGCTCGCCCGTCCGGATCGGCCTGCCGGGCGATCTCGGAGACGGCGGCGCGTGCGGTCGGGCCGACGGCGGCGAGAGTGGCCGATCCGGGGCCGGTCCAGTCGCCGTAGCCGAGCAGATGCAGCCGCGGTTCGTCGACAGCGCGGGTTCCCTCGGTGCGGATCGCTCCGCCCGCAGTACGCAGCCCTAGCGAGGCGAGGTGTCCCAGCGTGGGCCGGAACCCGGTGCACCACACCACCGCGTCGACGGAGAGGCGGCTGCCGTCGCTCCACATCGGACCGTCCGCGGCCAGGCGCGCGAACATCGGCCGGTGAGTGAGCAGCCCGGCGTCGCGGGCGACGCGGACCGGCGGCACGGCGACGATGTCGCCGAGGCTCCCGACCCCGCCCGGATCGGCCTGGCCGGCGGCGAGCGCGCGGGCGCGGCGGCTGGCCAGGTCGAACAGGGCTCGGCCGTCGACGTCGTCGGGCAGGAACCGCGGCGGCCGCCGCGTCACCCACGTCACCGTCGCGACCGGGGCGAGGTCGGCGGCGATCTGCGCGCCGGAGTTCCCGCCCCCGACCACCACGACGCGCTGCCCGGCGAACGCGGCCGGACCGTCGTAGTCGACGGTGTGCAGCTGCCGTCCGCCGAACTCGCCGGAGACCAGCGACAGGAACGGCCGCCACCAGGTGCCGGTCGCGGAGATCACCGCCGCCGCGTCCCAGGAGGTCGTGTCGGTGGCGACCCGCAGCCCGCCGCGGTCGCGGACCACGCTGGTCACGGTCTCGCCGCGCACGATCGGCAGGGCGTAGCGCTTTTCGTAGGCGGCGAGGTAGTCGACCACGTGCGGCGCGGTCGGGTACCCCTCGCCGGGGTAGGGCGGCATCGGCCAGCCGGGCAGGGCGCTGTAGCGGGCCGGGGAGAACAGCCTCAGCGACTCCCACCCGTGCCGCCCGGATCGGGCTGCGCGTCGAGGATGACGAAGTCCAGGCCGGCGCGGCGCAGGTAGAACCCAGCGGCGAGCCCGGCCTGCCCGCCGCCGACCACTGCTACCTGGGTGCGGTTCACGTCCGGGATGCGTTGGTGCGCCAGCGTTTGCGCAGCCACAGGCTCACGTACACGAGCGCGACCAGCACCGGGACCTCGATCAGCGGCCCGACCACGCCGGCGAGGGCTTGGCCGGAGGTCACGCCGAACACGCCGATCGCGACGGCGATGGCGAGTTCGAAGTTGTTGCCCGCCGCGGTGAACGCCAAGGTCGTGGTCCGCGCATAGGACAGGCCCGACGCTTTGCCGAGCAGGTAGCCGCCACCCCACATCAGCGCGAAATAGGCCAGCAGGGGCAGGGCGATCCGGGCGACGTCGAGCGGACGGGAGGTGATGTTGTCGCCCTGCAGCGCGAACAGCACCACGATCGTGAACAGCAGCCCGTACAGCGCGACCGGCCCGATCTTCGGCAGGAACTTGCTTTCGTACCAGTCGCGGCCGCGGGTGCGTTCGCCGATGCGCCGCGACAAATACCCGGCCACGAGCGGGATGCCGAGGAAGATGACCACCGACAGCGCGATCTCCCACGGGGAGAAGGAAACGCTCGTGGTGTCGAGGCCGAGCCAGCCGGGCAGCAGCTCGAGGTAGAACCAGCCCAGCACCCCGAACATGATCACCTGGAACACCGAGTTCAAAGCGACCAGCACGGCGGCGGCCTCGCGGTCGCCGCAGGCCAGGTCGTTCCAGATGATCACCATCGCGATGCAGCGGGCGAGCCCGACGATGATCAGCCCGGTGCGGTACTCGGGCAGGTCCGGCAGCAGCAGCCAGGCCAGGGCGAACATCAGCGCCGGGCCGACGATCCAGTTCAGCATCAGCGACAGCACCATCGTGCGCGTGTCCCGGGTGACGGTGTCGAGCTTGTCGTAGCGGACCTTCGCCAGCACCGGGTACATCATCAGCAGCAGCCCGAGCGCGATCGGCAGCGACACCTGCCCGATCTTCACCGCGTCCAGCACGGACTGCAGGCCGGGCACGACGCTGCCCAGGCCGAGCCCGGCGGCCATCGCCACGATGATCCACACCGGCAGGAACCGGTCCAGGAACGAGAGCTTGTGCAGGACGTCGCCATCGGCCGGGGCGGTGTCGTCGGCGGTCTGTGTCACGATTCTCCTTGCGGCAGAACAGGTGTGAAGGAATCAGGCGTCGAGCAGTTCGGCGAGCAGGCCGCGGACCCGGCGGTCGATCTCGTCGCGGATCGGGCGCACCGCCTCCACGCCCCTCCCGGCCGGGTCGTCCAGCGCCCAGTCGAGGTAGCGCTTGCCCGGAAACACCGGACAGGTGTCGCCGCAGCCCATCGTGATCACCACGTCCGACGCCTCGACGTCGGCGGTGGAGAGCTTCGTCGGGATCTCCGCGGTGATGTCCAGGCCCCACTCGGCCAACGCCCGCGCGGCGGCCGGGTTCACCTGCTCCGCCGGCTCCGACCCTGCCGAGCGGACCGCGACCCGGCCCAGGCCGTGGTGCGCCAGCAGCGCCGCGGCCATCTGGGAACGGCCGGCGTTGTGCACGCACACGAACAGCACTTCCGGAACACGCGACACTAGGATTCCTTTCTCGGCAACGGAAAAATCACGGAGTCAGCTCGTCGAGCAGGCCGCGGACGCGGGCGTCCATATCGTCGCGGATGCGCCGCACCGCCGCCGGCGGCTGCCCGTCCGGGTCCGGCACCGCCCAGTCCAGATAGCGGCGGCCGGGGAACACCGGGCACGCGTCACCGCAGCCCATCGTCACCACCACGTCCGCCGCCCGCACCACCTCGTCGGTCAACGGCTTCGGATACGCCGACGTCAGCGACACGCCCAGCTCCGCCAGCGCCGCGGTGACCGTCTCCGGGATCTCCCGCGTCGGCCGCGACCCGGCCGAGCGCACCGCCACCCGGCCGAACGCGTGATGGTCCAGCAGCGCCGCCGCCATCTGCGACCGGCCCGCGTTGTGCACGCACACGAACAGCACCTGCGGCACCTCCACCCGCAACAGCCCCGACGCCCGGCCCCGGTCCAGCAGCCGCTCGCGCGCGAACCGCGCCGTCAGCGCCGGCAAATGCGTGCGCACCGTCGCCGACTCCGACAACAGCGCGTACGACTCGCGCACGAACCGCGCCACCGCCTCCCGCTCGAACGTCCCGCGGAACCGGTCCGCCAGCTCGTCCACGATCCGCTCGACCTGCGCGTCCGCGTCATGCACGGGCAAGCCGCCAGCAGGCAGCACCATCACCCACACCCCTTGGATCGACTTCTCTCAATCCAAGTGAACTCGATTGCATCGAACTTTGTCAATCCAGCAGGTATGGTCGACTACGGCACACGAACCGACGGGAGGACCCATGGCGGGCGAACACCGGCACAACCGCACCCCGGTCCCGGTCACCCTGCTGCTGGCCGAACCCGCCGCGGCCGTCACCGACACCGACGCCCACCAGGCCGCGGCCCTGTTCAAAGCCCTCGCCGACCCGCTGCGCATCCGGCTCGTGTCCCTCATCCGCTACTCGCCCGGCGGCGAAGCCTGCTTCTGCGACCTCGCCGAGGAATTCGCCATGCCGCAGCCCACCCTCAGCCACCACCTGCGCGTCCTCGTCTCCGCCGGACTGCTCACCCGCGAACGCCGCGGCACCTGGAGCTGGTACCGCCTCGTCCCCGAACCCCTGGAGACCCTCCGGGCACTGCTGGACACCGGCGGCCCGCTCGTCGACCAGATCGCGCCCGTCGCGGATACCGATCGCAACAAACGGTGCTGATCACCTCTCGCTGTCAATGCCCGTGGTCATCCTCCTGACATCGGCTCGTCGCCTTGCAGGCCAAGAGTCATGGCGCAACTGTTGCCGGTCGCGGCACGCGTGCCTCGGTGTACGACTGCGATTCCGGCGATCGCGAGCAACGCCCCTGCTGGTGCGCTGGCACGGAGTGCGGTGACGACTCCGCTTTCGGGCGCCAGCAACAGGATCGCAGCACCGGCCAGGACGACGTGCTGCCAGAGCTGAGCCAGGCTGAATGCCATCAGAACGGCCCGCGGCACCCGCCAAGGCGACCCGATCAGTGTCCGTCGGCGTCCGACGCGTACACCTTCGCCGCGTACTCCTCGAGCACCCGCTCACACCGTTCCAGCGCCCGGAGCGTCTCGGCGCGGCCAGGCGCGGCGAGGACGTCCCGTTCGGTGACCTTCGCCAGCCAGTTCCGCAGCTTGGTCAGGTCTTCCTCGTTCTCCTCGAGTTCCGCGTAGGTGAAGTGCTCGGCGGCGGTTTCCTTCTCGATTTCGGCCAGGAAGTCCTGGCACTTGTCGACGATTTCCTCGTACTCGTCGTCGCGAGCGGCCTGGAAGGTGGCGACGATGTCCGCCTGCCCGACGAGCGCGGTGCTCGTGAGCAGCTGCGCCGTTCCGCCCATTTCCACGATCTCGTGGCGCAGCTTCCGCAGCGCGCGTTCCGCTGCCGGTGCGGCCGGGAGAGTGGCGACGGAGTTCTGGAGATAGACGGCGCCGAGTCCTTTGAGGCGGCGCCACACCGTGGCTCGCAGGCGAGTCGGTTCCGGCGGGACCCGGTAGATCAGCAGCAGCCAGCCACGGGGGGCGTTCGTCTTCTGGTCGGGCACGGGCTCAGTCTGCCCGATCGTGCCGTCGCGTGCTGATGCGTAACGGCGGTTACTTTGCTACCGTAACGCGGTCGTCTTGAGGCGGTGGCGCGGTATGGCCGATAAGGCTCGCGGGCGGCGGTTGTCCGCCGGGTTGAAGTTCGTGCTGATGGTCGGCGTGATGAGCTTCTTCGCCGACTTCACCTACGAGTCGTCGCGCGCGGTCATCGGGCCTTTCCTCGGGCTGCTCGGGGCCGGTGCGCTGGCGATCGCAGTGGTCACCGGGTTCGGCGAGCTGCTCGGGTACGGGCTGCGGGTGGTGTCCGGTCGCGGGGCGGACCGCACCGGCCGGTACTGGCCGATCACGATCAGCGGGTACGTGTTGCAGATGTCGGTGGTCCCGTTGCTGGCACTGGCCGGAAGCTGGCAGGTCGCCGCGCTGCTGGTGATCCTCGAACGGGTCGGCAAGGCGATCCGCAATCCGCCGCGGGACGCGATGCTGTCCCATGCCGCGAAGCAGATCGGGTACGGCTGGGGTTTCGGCGTGCACGAGGCGCTCGACCAGTTCGGGGCCATGTTCGGGCCGCTGCTGATCGCGTTGGTGCTGGCGAGCAGCCGGCACGACTACCGGCTCGCGTTCGCCGTCCTCGCCGTGCCCGCCGCGATCATGCTCTGTCTGCTGGGCGTAGCGCGGCTGGTCTACCCGCGCCCGCAGGACCTGGAGCCCTCGACGGCCCCGGTGCAGGCGCACGGGTTCCCGCGGCGGTTCTGGCTGTATCTGGCCGCCGCGGCGCTGGTCGCGGCGGGCTTCGCCGACTTTCCCGTGATCGCGTTCCACTTCCAGCAGGCAGGCGCCGTGTCCGCCGACCTGACGCCGATCTTCTACGCCGTCGCGATGGCGGTCAGCGGCGCGGGATCACTGCTGTTCGGGCGGCTGTTCGACCGCTTCGGGATCGGCCTGCTCATCCCGCTGACCGTGGTCGCCGCGGCCTACGCGCCGCTGGCGTTCCTCGGCGGCTTCTGGCCCGCGCTGATCGGCATGTGCTTGTGGGGGCTGGGAATGGGCGTGCACGAATCGATCATCCCGGCCGCGGTGGCCCCGATGGTCCCGGCCGACCGGCGGGCCTCGGCCTACGGTCTGTTCACCGGCGTCTACGGCGTCGCGTGGTTCGCTGGCAGCGCGGCCATCGGTGCGCTGTTCAGCGTGTCCCTCACGATTGTGGTGCTGTTCTCGGTCGTGGCGCAGCTCGCCGCCGTCCCGCTGCTGATCCTCGTGCGCCGCAGGCACGAAG
Organism: Amycolatopsis sp. Poz14; assembly: GCF_006704225.1. NCBI lineage: Bacteria > Bacillati > Actinomycetota > Actinomycetes > Pseudonocardiales > Pseudonocardiaceae > Amycolatopsis > Amycolatopsis sp. Poz14. Next base: position 2,492,380 of record NZ_JACLHD010000001.1, on the reverse strand, counting down.
CATCGGACGGAACTTCGTCTGCGCCGCCTCGGCCAGCGCCGGGTTGAGTTCGACCTGGTGCTCGCCGGCCGGAGTGCGCACCGTCAGCCTTTCGCCGCTCGCGTCGAGGCCGGCGATGTGTTCCCGGGCGACAGCAAGGAGATTCACCCCGTGCCGCAGCGGCGCCCGGCCGGTCACGTGCCGCAGCACCACCAATTCGTACCGGGTCAGCACCACCTGCGCGGCGGGCCGGGTCCGCCGGTGCCGCCACCACCGGCCGCGAACCGATTCCGCGGCCGCCGACAGGCACCGCGGCGGCCGGGGGTCGCCGAGGCCGACCAGCAGCGAGTACGGAAGCTCCTCCCACTGGACGTGCTCGCCGGTGGCGGACATCGTCGACGCCCCGGTGCTCGCGAGCGCGTGGGCCCGCAGCCGGGTCAGCAGGTCGCCGACAGCGGGCCACGCGGGCGAGCGGTAGTGGATCGTCAGCTGGGTGCGGGCTCCGGTCAGTACCAGGCAGCCGTGTTCGCCCGCCAGCAGGTGCTCGGCGGCGACCAGCTCGGCGTAGGGGATCACGCCCACCACGCGGGGGTAGGGCAGATCGTCCACCCACTGCGCCACCCCGCGCGGGCCCATGCCCACGACCTGGTCCGGGACGCAGACCAGCCCGTCGGCCGCCGGTCGCGTCGCGGACGGCAGCACCAGCAGGTCGCCCGGGCGCGGCGGGCCGACGAGATCGGCGAGGTCCTCGGCCGCGTCCACCGGGAGAAACCGCGCGGACGACGGCCGGAAGGACCGCGCCGGGCCGCCGCCGAGCTCGGCGAGGTCGCGTTCGACCGGGATCTCCCACGGAGCGCACGGCGCGTCGAGGGAACTCACCGGCACCGCCCGTTTCGCGAACATCCCGACTCCTTCGCCAGCCCTCTCATGATAAGCCCGCGAGCACGCGAACAGATTCGCCGAACGTGTCCGCTTCGGCGACCGAGCCTCCGGCGCGCACGACGGTCCGCTTTCCCGTTCGCGACAGACCCATCCGACAACCCGCCCGCCGACCGCGACGACGTGGATGACCGGGCTCTCCGGGGAACCACCGGGTGCTGGCCACCGCCTGGTGCGCGCGAGCCGTTCGGCGGCCTCGTCCTGGGGGACGCGCCATTTTTCGCGGAGGCGGTGCGCTCTGCTCCGCGGGCTACCGGCGGCTGAGTGCCGTATGAAGCAGGCGCGGGGTGCGGCGAACTTCGTCACAGGGTCCCGCCCGTCCAGCCGGACGACGCGAGGAAGACCGGATGCCGTGGATTTGCCAGATGAACCAGTGCGACCGTGCTGGGTGCCTCCCCCGCGAAGGAGCCGCTGTGTGCCGTCGTGGCCGCCGACCTCGACTACGTCGACCGTCTGCTGTGGACGCTGCGGCACCCGCTGCCGGAGCGGCGGATCATCGCCGCCGAAATTCTGGGCGCCCGCAAGGAACACCGTGCTCTCGGCCCGCTGCGCACGCTGCTCGCCGAAGGACCCGACCCGTACCTGGCCACCGCCGTCTTGCAGGCGCTGGTCCGCATCGGCGGAGTCGGCGCGCACCGCGATCTGCTCGACAGTTACGCCTCCTGTGGCCCCGCACCCGCGAGACGGGCGGCGCTGAGCCTGCTGGGCCGTCCGCTGCCCGGATGACCGCCGGGTCGAGATCCGTTCGGCGCCGAGCCCGGAAGGAGACTCGGTCAGCGGTAACCCGTATTGCCGGGTTCAGCCCACCAGGGCGTGCAAGACGGTGTATCCGATCAGCGCCGCGCCCAGCCCGGCGATCACGCTGATGATCACGTTCATCGCGGCGTAGAAGTACAGTTTTTGCTCCAGCAGCCGCACCGTTTCGTAGCTGAAGGTGCTGTAGGTGGTGAGGGCGCCGCAGAAGCCGGTGCCGATCAGCGCCAGCAGCGGTGCGGGCAGCGCGGTTCCGGCTCCGGCGAGCCCGCCCAGGATCAGGCAGCCGGCGAGGTTGACGCTGAACGTGCCCCACGGGAACAGGCTGTCGTGCCGGTTCTGCACCGTGCGGTCGGTCAGGTAACGCAGCGGCGCGCCGACCATCGCGCCGACGAACACGAGCACGGCGGTCATGGGCGGCGGACTCCGTCGGTGCTCAGCACTTCGACCTCGTCCAGCAGGACGGCGCCCTCGCTGATCAGCTCGTCCAGTTCGGGCAGGAACGCGCGGATCTTGTCTTCCCGGTCGACGATCAGGATCGTGATCGGGAGGTCTTCGGACATGCTCAGCAGCCGGGTGGTGTGGATCATCGCGTGGATCCCGTAGCCCTCGCAGCCGCGCAGCACGGTGGCGCCGGCCAATCCGGCGTCCCGGGCGCGTTCGATGATCACCCGGTGCAGCGGCTTGTGGTGCCGGACGTCGTCCTCGCCGATGAAGATCGACATGCGCAGGGCGTATCCCGTGAGCTGCATGATCAGACCCTTTCTTCGGGTTGGCGGACGAGACTGGTCACGGTCCGGGTGAGCCAGACGGCGGCGATCACCGCGAGCAGCGCGCAGAGCAAAGTTCCCGCCAGGTAAGCGAAAGCGAGCCCGACGGTGTCCGGCTGCAGCAAGCCGCGCGTCTCCACCGCGTAGGTGGAGAAGGTCGTGAATCCGCCGAGCACGCCGACGCCGAGGAAGGGCCGCACGAGCCGGTGCGCGGGCCACACCTCGGTGATGAGCACCATGAGAACGCCGATCAGGAAGCAGCCGGCGACGTTCGTGCCGAAGGTGGCCCACGGGAAGCGGCCGGGCGCAGTGGGCAGCAGCGTGGCCAGGCCGTAGCGGGCCAGTGCCCCGAGACCACCGCCGACCGCGATGAGGACGAGCACCAATCCGTGCGTGCGGAAGAGTTCCCGGCGCTGTGCCGGTACTTGGAGATCGACATCCGGGTCGATCGGGTCGGTCACGTCGACCTCATTGCTCACGCACGCCTCCTGCTTGTCCTGGGCACGACACTGGTCAAGCAGGGACTGTTGGCGGCGGGCAGAGCCGCGGTTCTTCCGGGCTGACCCCGAAGCGGCGAGCCCCACCGCCGCAGCTCCAGTCTAGCCGAGCCGGCGTCCGCGGGCCCGCGGGCTGTGCCGGGTTTCACCCGCGTCAGCTCACGGACCACCAATGCGACTGCTTCGGCGCGGATTCGGTGTAGCGGATCGTTTCCACTTCGTCGACCACGATCAGGCCGCTGATTTCGAGGTCGTCCAATTCGGACAGGAACGCCCGGATCTTCTCTTCGGAGTCCACGATCAGCACCAGCAGCGGCAGGTGCTCGCTCAGCCGGAACACGTGCTGGGTGTGGATCCGCGACGACACGCCGTAACCCTCGAAGCCGCGCAGGACGCTCGCGCCCGCGAGACCGGCCTTGTGCGCCCGGTGCACGATTTCCACGTATGTCGGCTTGTGGTGCCAGATGTCGCCGTCGCCGAGGAAGATCGACAGTCGCAGCGCCCTTTTGGTGATCTTCACAGCGGTCCTCCTGGTCCGGCGCGGCAAGCATCGGCCAGGAAGCCATCAGCCTCGGCGGAGGCGGTTCGGGCACACACGAGCCCCGGCGGGATCCATCGCCGCGTCCAGTACAACCGCTCGGGGACCCGGCGGTCAAGAACCCATCCGGGTCCGCGGCGGCGCACGGGCTTGCGCGACGTCGCCGTGGTGGTCACACTGGGAACACAGGCGATGGGGCTCGCCTTAACCGCGGATCCTCCGCTAATGGCCTCTACCGCACCACCTTCGTGTTCGCACGCTGGCAGGCCGGTAGAGGAGGTCCGGGTGGACGAGGATTCCGAAGGCTCCGCAGTCCCCGATCATCAGCTCGCTCCCCGGCTCGGGGAGCGATCGTGAACCCGCCGGTGCCGATCCCGCTCGTGCAGCTGGCGCAGGCGCTGACTGTGCTGGTCGCCGCGCCCGGGGTGTCCGGCGTGATCGCGCGGGTGGAATCGCGGCTGCAGGGACGGCGCGGCACCCGCTTGCTCCAGCCGTACTACGACCTGGGCAAACTGTTCCGCAAGGAATCCCTGGCTCCGAACGGAGCGAGCTGGGTCTTCCTGGTCGCCCCGATCGGCGCGATGGCGTGCTACCTGACCGTGCCGCTGCTGATCCCGGTGCTCACCACGTTCCCGTTGCCGCTGGGGTACATGGGCGACATCCTCGGCGGCGGGTTCGTGCTGGCGCTCGCCAGCTTCGCGGTCGCGGTGGCCGCTGCCGAAACCGGTTCGCCCTACGCGCAATTGGGAGCCAGCCGGACCAAAACCTTCGGCGCGATCACCGAACCGGTGGTGTTGTTCGTGGTCTTCACCGTCGCGCTGGTGACCGGAACCGACCTTCCGTACGCGCTGGCCGAAACCGTCCGGTCCTCGGCCGAGCAGATCGTGCGTCCGGCGCACCTGCTCGCCGCGGCCGCGCTGCTGCTGGTGATCCTGGCCGAAACCGGCAGGATCCCGGTAGAAACGCACACCGGGACCAACGAGTTCGGCATGATCGAGGAAGCCCGGGCGTTCGAGCACTCCGGCCCGTACCTGGCGATGCTGCGCTGGGGATCGGCGATGAAGCAGCTGATCCTCTTCACCATCCTGATCAACGTGTTCATCGCCCCGTGGGGGCTGGCCGCCACGCCCGGGATCGGGAACGTGGCGCTCGCGATCGCGGCGCTGCTGGGCAAATGCGCGGTGCTCGGCGTCCTGATCGCGGTGATCGACAACTCGTTCGCGAAGCTGCGGCTGTTCAAGATCACCGAGTTCGTCGCGGCGGCGTTCCTGCTCGCGGTGCTGGCCGTGTTCACCCTCTACTTCGGAGGCGGCTGATGAACGTCCTGGCCGCGGACCCCGCCGCCGTCGCGCCGCCCGGAGTGTATGCCGGAGTGGCGAACGGGCTGGCGGTGCTGGTGCTGCTGACCGAGTTCGCGATGCTGCGGACCGCGTTGCTGCGCGCGCAAGTCCGGGTGTATGCCGCGCAGTCGCTGCTGGTGTCCCTGCTCGCGGTGGTCGTCGCGGTCGTGCGGGACGTGCCGGAGCTGTACGCCCTGGCGGCGTTGTCCTTGGCGCTCAAGGTGATCGTCGTGCCGTGGCTGGTGCTGCGGATGCTGCGCACGGCGGGCACCGAGATCGCCGGCAGCGGCGCGCTCGGCGTGGCCAGCGAGGTGCTGCTGGCGGTCGCGGTGGCGGCGTTCGGGTTCTTCGCGACCGGGCGCTTCCAAGTCACCAGCCCCGCGCTCCCGGAAACCGCGCTCGCGCTGTCGGTCGCGGTGATCCTGGTGGCGTTCGTGCTGATGATCGTGCGCCGTGACGTGGTCTCGCAGGCGATCGGGTTTTTCTCGCTGGAGAACGGAGTTTCCCTGGCCAGTCTCGTGGTCGCTGCCGGGATGCCGTTGATCCTCGAGGTGGCGTTCCTGTTCGACCTGCTGGTCGCGGTGGTCGTGTTCGGGGTGCTCATGCAGGTCCACCACCGCCGATCGGAATCGCTGTCCACCCGCGACCTCACGAAGCTGAGGGGGTGAGGCTATGCCGGTCGTCCTCGTCCTGCTGACCGCTCTCCCGCTGGTGTCCGCCCTTGGCGCGCTCCCGGCCCGCGTCCGGGCGAGCGAGACGCTGAGCCTGCTCACCGCGCTGGCTAGCCTCGGCCTCGCCGTCGTGCTGGTGCCCGCGGTCGTGCGCGGGCCGGTGCAGTTCGGGATCCTCCGGGCCGACGCGGTGTCGGTCGTGTTCCTGCTCGGCACCACTTTCCTCTACGCCGCGACCGCGGTGTACTCGATCGGCTATCTCCAGTCCGAACGCGACCGTCCGGGATTCGCCCGCTACGCCCGGAGATTCCACATCGGACTGAACCTGTTCGCCTGGTCGATGATGTGCGCGCCGCTCATGGACGGCCTCGCCCTGCTGTGGATCGCGGTGGAGATCACCACCGTCGTGTCGGCGCTGCTGGTGGCGCTGGACGACACCGACAACGCCGCCGAAGCCGCGTGGAAGTACGTGCTGCTCGCCTCCGCCGGTCTAGGCATCGGGCTGCTCGCCACGATTGTCATGTACTACGCCGGCTCCACCGTCCTCGGCTCGTCCTACGACGTCGCGTTCGCGCCCCTGCTCACCGCCGGGAAAACCTTGCCGCACAACGCCGTTCAGCTGGCGTTCGTGCTCGCCGTCGTCGGGTTCGGCACCAAGGTCGGGCTCTTCCCGGTGCACACCTGGCTGCCGGACGCGCATTCCGAGGCGCCGACGCCGGTCTCGGCGATGCTGTCCGGCTCGCTGCTCGCGGTGAGCTTCTACGCGGTGCTGCGCTATTACCAGGTCGCCGCCGGCACGCTCGGCTCCGGCTTCCCCCCGAACGGTGCTGCTCGTGTTCGGCGTCCTCACCCTGCTGCTGGCCGCGCTGTACCTGCTGGAGCAACGCGACCTCAAACGGCTGCTGGCCTACTCCAGCGTCGAGCACATGGGCATCCTCACGATCGGCATCGGGCTCGGCGCGCCCTTGGCACTCGCCGGAGTCCTGCTGCACGTGGTCGCCCACGCCGCGGCGAAAGGCAACGCCTTCTTCGGCGCCGGGGTGCTGGTCCGCAAGTACGGCACCAAGGACACCGGCACCATCCGGTCCTGTTTGGACACTTTGCCGTGGACGGCGCCGCTGTTCCTGTTCGCGATACTGGCGTTGTCGGCGATGCCGCCGTTCGGGCTGTTCCGCAGCGAGTTCCAGATCGTCGCCGGCGGGCTCGCCGGCGCCCACGACACGGTCACCGTGGTCCTCGTCGTGCTGGTCACGCTGGCTTTCCTCGGGCTGTCGGTGGCGACGACGCGGATGCTCTTCGTCCGCGGCGGCACCGAGCTGCCGGTGCGCGGGGAGCCGAGTGCCTGGATGGTCGCGCCGATGGTGGCCGGGCTGCTGGTGCTGATCGTGCTCGGCGTGCACCCGCCAGCGGACTTCGCCGATCTCCTGGCCCGCGGAGTGGCCGAGCTGGGAGGCGGGACATGAGCCGGGAGGAGATCTTCGCCCGGATCGGCGACGGGGCGCGGTTCGCCGCCCTGATCGGCGACGGCGACCTCACCGAAGGCGTGACCCTGCACGTGCTGCTGGCCCGGCCGGGCGGCATCGACGTCGCAGACCTGCGGCTCCTGCCCGGCACCGGCGCCTATCCCGCGCTGACGCCGAGGATTCCCTCCGCGTTCTGGTACGAGCGCAAGCTGCATGACTTGTTCGGCGTGGTCCCGCAGGGCCATCCGCGGCTCGACCCGCTCGTGCTGCCGCACCCGGACGACAACGAACCCCTGCCCAGCCCCGGCGCCGCGTTCCACCCGTCCCACGTCGAGCCGGACGAGCGCGCGCTGCCCAGCCACGTGATGGGCACCGGCCTGTTCAGCCTCCCGCACGGTCCCGTCCGCTCCGGGGTGTTCGAATCGGTGGAGTACGTCGTCGAGACCCCGGGCGAGGACATCCCGCACGTGAACGTCCGCCCGCACTTCAAACACCGCGGCCTGGAAGTGCGCTTCGAAGGAATGGCCCCGAATCACGCGGTTCTGCTGGCCGAACGGGTCGAGGGAATCGCCTCCGTCGCGCATGCCCTCGCGTTCTGCCACGCCGTCGAGGAACTCGCCGATGCGCAGCCGCCGCTGACCGCACAGCTGGTGCGCGCGCTGCACGCGGAACTCGAACGCATCGCCAGCCACCTCGACGTCGCCATGAAACTCGCCGACGCCGCCGGCCTCGCGGTCGCCGTCGCCCGCTTCGGCTGGCACAAGGAGCGCACGCTGCGGCTGGTGTCCGCGTTGTGCGGCAACCGATTCGGCCGCGGTGTCGTGATTCCCGGCGGAGTACGCGCGCTTCCGATGCTCGGCCGCGAAGACCTCCGGTCCCGAATGGACGCTCTCCGCCGCGCCGTCTCCGCCGACGCCGAGGCGTTGATGCAGACCGCGTCGTTCCTCGACCGGCTGCGCGGAACCGGGCCGCTGGACGAGGATTTCGCCCTGGAGCACGGTCTGCTCGGCCCGGTCGGACGGGCCGGCGGCACCGGCGACGACACCCGGTGGGACCGGCCCTACGACGCCTACCCCAAGCTCAGCCGCACGCCCGGGCCGCGCCGCAGCGACGGCGACGCGATGGCCCGGCTGCGGGTGCGGTGGGACGAGGTCGCCGAGTCGTTCGACCTGCTTGCCCAGATCGTCGAACTGCTCGGCGACCGGCCCGACGAGACGCTGGCCGCCCCGGTCGGCCCGGTCGCCGGTCAGGCGGTCGGCTGGGCCGAAGCACCGCAGGGCGAAGTGCTGTACTTCCTCGACGCCGAGCGCGACGGGCGGCTGCGGCGATGCGCGCCGAGGTCAGCGTCGTTCCACAACCTCGCCGTGTTCTCCCAGGCGTTCCACGGCGACATCCTGACCGATTTCCCGTTCATCGAGGCCAGTTTCGGCCTCTCCATAGCCGGGGTGGCGATGTAGATGCCTTGGGTTTTCCGCGGCTTGCGCGACGGGATCGTCACGACCGGACACCCCCGGCGGCCCGACGCCGACGACGTCCGCTCGATCGCCCGCACGGTCGGCGAAACGGCCTGGGACCCGGGGCTGGACGAGCTGTGTCCCACCGGCGCGATCCAGGATGACCACGGCCGGGTCCGGCTCGACCAGGGCCGGTGCATCGGGTGCGGTGCCTGTGTCGCCGCCCGGCCCGACCGGTTCGGCTGGCAGGACGGCAACGACGTCGCCCGGCTCTCCCGGGAAGCCCTCGTGGTGCCCGAACTGGCCGAGACCGATGCCGAACTGCGCCGTCTTCGTGCCGCGTTGTCCCGGCGCACCAGGGCATTCCGCCGGTCCGTCCACATCAGACACGTCGACGCGGGCTCGGACGGCGCCGAGGAATGGGAAGTACTCGCCTTGCTCAACCCGGTCTACGACGTGCACCGGCTGGGGATCTTCTTCACCGCCAGCCCCCGCCACGCCGACCTCCTGCTCGTCACCGGCGCCGGAACGCACGGGATGGCCGCGCCGCTGGCCCGCACGCTGGAGGCGCTGCCGCGTCCGCTTGCGGTCATCGCCGTGGGCGCCGACGCGATCAGCGGCGGCCTGGTCTCGCCCTCCTACGCCACTGCCGGCGGCATCGGCGACCTGCTCCCGGTCGACGTGTGGGTGCCGGGGTCGCCGCCGAGCCCGTTCCGGCTGCTGCACGCGATCCTGCTGGCCACCGGCCGGCTGACCGGGACGAGGCGAACGCGATGACGGCCGTCCTGATCGCCGCGCTCGGCCTGCTCGGCCTCGCGCTGCTGGCCGATCTGGTGCTCGGCGTCCGGCACGCTTGGGCCCGCCCCCTGCCTTATCTGCTCGGCGCCGCGGCCGCGACCCTGCTGACCATCGTCGGCGCCGCCGGGCTCACGGGGCACCCGATCCGGCTGAGCCTCGACGCGTTCCTCGGCTTCGGCGCGGCCGACCTGACCGTCGACCGGCTCTCCGCACTGTTCCTCGTAATCAGCTTCTCCGTCGCCGTCCCGGTCTCGCTGGCGTGCGCGGACTGGGCGGTCCGGCCGCACCGCGTCCGGGCAAGGGGCCTCAGCTGCGCCTATGCGCTCGCCTTCGCGTCGATCGCGGTCATCGTCACCGCCGACCACGTGTTCGTGTTCCTGTTCGCCTGGGAGACGCTGACCGTCGCCTTCTACCTCATGACCGCCCACCAGCGCGGCTGCACCGCGACACCGGCGATCGTCACCATCGCACTCGGCAAGGTCAGCGGCGCGGCACTGCTGGTCGGCCTGCTGCTGCTCGCCGCCCAAAGCCGCAGCTTCTCCTTCCCCAGCTTCACGACGCTGCCGCACACCGGCGTCCGCGACGCGGCCTACGCCTTGCTGGTGCTCGGTTTCGCGGTCAAGGTCGGGCTGGTCCCGGTGCACGTGTGGATGCCGCGCGGCTACCGCGCCGCACCGGGACCGTTGCGCGCGGTCATGGCCGGAGTCGCGGTGAACGTCGGGTTCTACGGCCTCTGGCGGACCCTCGCGCTCCTGCACCAGCCGCCGCCCTGGCTCGCCGTCGTCGTGCTCCTGCTGGGCGGCGCGACCGCGCTGCTGGGCATCGCGCACGCCACCGTGCAAACCGATCTCGCCGAGGTGGTCGCCTACTCCAGCGTGGAGAACGCCGGGCTCATCACGGTCGGCTACGCGGTCGCGATGATCGGCGCCGCCGCCTCGATGCCGCCGCTGATCGCGGTCGGGCTGCTCGCCGCCACCCTGCAAACGATCGCGCACGCACTGGCCAAATCGTTGTTGTTCACCGCCACGGCCGGGATCGAGGACGCGACCGGCACGACCGAACTCGACGACCTGCGCGGCGTCGGGCACCGTCTGCGGTTCTCCGGCACGGGGCTGGCGATCGGCGCGCTCACCCTCGCCGGGCTGCCGCTGACTGCCGGGTTCGTGTCCGAGTGGTTCCTGTTGGAGGCGCTGATGCAGCAGTTCCGGCTTGGCGCGCTCGGCTACACCCTGCCGCTCGCCGTCACCGGCGCGCTGGTCGCGCTCACTGCGGGCTTCGCCGCCGTCGCTTTCGTGCGCATCGTCGGGCTCACCGTGCTCGGCCCCCGCGGACCGCGCGACGCGGAACTGGCCCGGGACACCGGCCCGCTCGGCAAGCTCGCCCTCACCGCCCTCGGCGCCGGCTGTCTGGCGGTCGCCGCCGTCGCGCCCCTCCAGGTGCGGGTCATCGCCGCCGGGCTCGGCCCGATCGTGCCCCGCGACGCCACCGGGTCCGCGATCAAGGGGCCCTGGGTGCTGCAACCGGTGTTCCCCGGCTTCTCCATCCTCTCCCCGTCCTGGCTCGCCGTCGTGCTGCCGGCGCTGCTGGCCGGGGCCGGACTCCTGTGCCTGGTGTTCGCGCGGGGCCGCATGTTCGCCGTCCGCCGGGTGCCCGCGTGGCGTTCGGCGACCGGCGGGGTCGAAGGCGAGAACCAGTACAAACCCTTCGCCTTCACCAACCCGACCCGCAAGGTCCTGGCGAACGTGCTGCTGACCCGCGCCGAACTGCGCACGGTCGAACGCCAGAGCGGCGGCCGGGACGACGACCCGCGCCCCGACGCCGCCGGCGCCCACCTCGGCTACACCTCCGACGTCGTGGAAGCCGTCGAACAGTTCCTCTACCGGCCGCTGCTGCGCCCGCTGCGCGCCGCCGTCCGCACCGCCAAACGCCTCCAGAACGGACGGCTCGACGCCTATGTCGGCTACCTGCTGATCGCCTTCGTCGCCGTGCTCGCCCTCGTGCTCATCCTCGCCTGACCAGAAAGGACAACCCCGTGCACTGCCTCGACTGCTCTCTCGCCAATGAAACGCGCCCCGCCGTGGGAATCTGCACCACCTGCGGCGCCGCGGTCTGCCGCGACTGCGTCCGCGTCGGCCACAACTCCGTCCCGCACTCCACCGGCTTCAGCTCCGCAGACCTGGCCTTCACCGAAATCCGGCAGTTGGCCTGCCTGCCTTGTGCCACCGCGTTGTCCGCCCGGCACGCCCGCGAGTACGGCTTCGCGCCGCCGACTCTCCCGCCCGTCGAAACGCAGTAGACTCCGCCACGCGCATCAGCGCCCGGCGGTGGGGCTCGCCGGACCCAACCGCGGCCGTGCGCCGCCAACAGCCCCTGCCTGGTCCGACGATCGCTGCGATCACACAGGCAGGGAGGCCACGGGTGGCAACTCTGGTCATGCTCCGCGGTTTTGCGCCCCTCTGCTACGACGTGTAGCCGGCCATGGCACTGCGCGATCACGAACAACAGCAGCTCGACGAGATCGAGCACGAGCTTGTCCGGGAAAACCCGCGGCTGGCCCGGCGCTTCGCTGCGTTTCACCCGGTGCGCCTGTCCACGCTCGCCGCTGCCGCCGCGGGTCTGCTCACCCTGCTGGCCACCGAGCTGGTGATCACGGTCGTCGGGATCGGCATGGGCTCCCCCGGGCCGATCGTGGTGGGCGCTCTGCTCACCGCCTTGGTCCCGGCGACGCTCATCCGGCACTTCACCTGCGGCTGGAAGCAAGGCAACAGTTAGGTCTGGAAAATAACGACAGTTAGCATCCCCAAGATCGGTGCCCCTGCCGCCGCACGCTAGCCTGACCGCTTCCCTGAACCGGCGACCTGCGAGGACGGCAGCACGTGAGCATGATCGACATCGCTCAGGCGATCGTCCGGGACCGGTCGCCGGCCGCGATCTCGCACCTCAACCAGGAGCGATGCCGCCTGCCGAGGCCGCGCGCCTGCCGGCAGGCGACCGCCCGGACCCCATCCCGCTACGATGACGAGAATCTACAACCATGTAGATGAAGACGGAGGAGTCCGCCCCCCGTCGCAAGCACCAGCCCACCGCTCGCCACTGCCCAGAAAGACCACCTGCCATGGCTCCCAGTTCCCCCTTCCGGCTCGCCTTCGACGGCTCGACCGTCGACGGCTCGTGGTTCACCTCGGTGACCGACTTCGCGCGGCACACCGCCTGGCTCAACGCTCCGGCCGAAGCCTGGACCCAGTACGGACTGGGGGTCTTCGCCGTGCTGATGATCGTGGGCTGGTGGCAGGCCCGGCGCGCGGACGCGGCCACGATGACCGCCGCCCTCGTCGCCCCCGTCTGCGTTCTGGTCGCCTTCGTCGTCGCCGAGGTCGTCAAGTCCGGCGTCGCCGAACTGCGGCCCTGCCGTTCCCTGCCGAACGCCTTCATCGTCGAAGCCTGCCCCGCACTCGACGACTACGCCTTCCCCAGCGGCCACTCCACCGTCGCCGCCGCCACCGTCGCGGCCCTGTATCTGGTCAGCCGCCGGCTCTGCGCCATCGCCGCCTTGTTCGCCCTCGCGGAAGGAGCCTCCCGCGTCTACGTCGGCGCGCACTACCCGCACGACGTCGCCGGCTCGTTCGTCGTCGGTCTCCTCGTCGCCCTCGCCGCCAGCGTCGTCCTGCGCCGGGTGGCCTCCGGGTATGTCGAGACCCTGCGCACCGGACGCCTCCGGCCGCTCCTGGCGGTCAGCTGACCGATTCCTATCGGCTGGTCACAGATCCTCGTGCAGCACTTCTCCCGGAGTTTCCCGGTCCGGGGCGACGACACGGGGATGCACAAGCTGAAGGACACGGTCGGCGGCGATCGGATCGTCGGCGGCCCGGCGCTGCTGGGGTTCAGCGTCCGCCCGGCCTGAGCTACCCGTGTAGGCGCGCACCACGTCTGTCGCGGGGCCGGCTCGCACGATGCGCCCGGAGTCCAGCCACAGCGCCGAATCGCAGAGGTCGAGCAGGAACTCCTCGGTGTGCGAGGCGAACACCAGCAGCCCGCAGCGCGCGACCAGGTCGTGCAGCCGTGCCCGGGCGCGTTCGAGAAAGTCCGCGTCGACCGCGCTGATGCCTTCGTCCAGCAGCAGGATCTCCGGGTCGATCGACGTCACCACGCCCAGCGCCAGCCGCACCCGCATGCCGGTGGAGTAGGTGCGCAGCGGCATCCGCAGGTAGTCGCCGAGTTCGGTGAAGTCGGCGATCTCGTCGATCCGGGCCCGCATCCGGCGGCGGGTCATGCCGAGGAACATGCCGCGCACGACGATGTTCTCCAGTCCGGAGATTTCCGGGTCCATGCCGAGGCCGAGGTCGAACACCGGCGCCACCCGGCCGGTGCGCCGCGCGGATCCGCGGGTGGGTTCGTAGATCCCGGCCACCAGCCGCAGCAGGGTGGACTTGCCCGCGCCGTTGTGCCCGACCAGCCCGACGCGGTCGCCCTCGGCCAGCGAGACGGTGATGTCCCGCAACGCCGTCACGATCGGCACTTTCGCCCCGGTCCGGATCGTCCCGCCGGCGGAGGTGAGCACGCGTTTCTTCAGCGAGCGGGACTTCGCGTCGAAGATCGGGAACTCCACGAAGGCGTGGCACAGCTCAACGCCGGCCATTCCGGCGCCTCCCGCCCGAGAGCGCCAGTGCCGCCGCCGCGAATGCCCAGCCGGCCAGCACGTCGGTGGGCCAGTGCACGCCGAGCACGATCCGGCTGATCCCGACGGCCGCCGCGACCGGCACCGCGACGATTCCCGGCCGGCGCAACAGGTTCACGGCGACCAGACCCGCACCCAGCGTGCCGAGAGTCGTGTGCCTGGAAGGAAAACTCGGGCCGGACCATTCCGTGCGCCACAACCGTTCCGGCGGACGCGGCCGGTCGATCAGATCGGCCAGGCCGCGTCGCAGTGCAGCCGCGACCGCGAGCGTGACGATCGGCGCGGCCCGCCCGCCGGATCGCGTCAGGAGGCACGAGGCGCCGACCGCGGCCCAGGCGACCGGAGTCTCCCCGAGCGTGGTCACCATCTGAGCGCACCGCACCGCGGACCGCGGTGTCTGCCCGTGGACCCATTCCAGGACCTGGAGTTCCGTCTGCCGCCAGCGCGCACATCCGATCATGGCGGCTCACCGTGCCGCGGCGCTGAGGACGGTGGTGTCAAGCTCGCGTACGGCCTGGTCGAGCACGCTGATCTGCTCGCCGAGTTCGTCGAGCTGGACGTCCGGACCGGCACTCTCCCGGCGCGCGGCTTCGGCGAGTCCGCGTTCGAGTGCGGCGAGCTGGGCCCGCCAGATCTCCGCGAGCGCGCGTTCGGTCCCGCATGCGTTGTCCTGCAACCAGTCCTGCAGCGCAGAGCGGGCGCGCCCGAACGGCCGGGGCACGGCATTCGCCGCCCAGTCGACCAGGTGACGGTGCAACCGCTTGCGGCGGATCGCTGCCGGCAGGCGGTGTGCGAGTGCCGTGGTGACCAGTTCCCGCCAAACGACCTCCGGGCCGAGTTCGAGTACCGGCAACCGTGGCGCGGCAGCGGTTTCCGGCATCGGCACCTCGTCCAGCCGGATTCCGAGCACCTCGGCCGCGGCCTGCCGTGACCGCGCGAGATCCGCAGTCAGACCGGACAACGCCTGCCGGGCGCCGGCGTGCATGGCCGTCTCCAACTCCGCGCCCAAGCGGTTGAACCACTCCGCGCAGCGCCCGGCCGCCAGGTCGCCGATCCGGTGCCGGACGAGATCTGCTGCGGTCTCGGGGCGCGCGGGCTGTTCCGGCAACGCGGCCCCCAGCACTTCCCGCGTGGCCGCACGCGCCGCGCCGACCGCACGCTCGTGTGCGGCATCCAAGTCTGCCCGCGCCCGCCGCGCCGCACCGTGCAGATGGTCCACGGCGGCCGTTTCCGCGACCCGGGCGTTGTCGAGTATCGCCCGCAGGGCGCGCACCGCACCCGCACTGTCCTCAGTGGACCGTCGGATCAGCTCGTACTCGATCCGCAGGCCGTCCAGTACCGCGGTCGTTTCCCGGCGCAGCGCACGCGCGGTCGAGGACACGACGTCCGCTTCGCCGCAGCGTGCGATCCGTTCCCCGAGCCACGCGACCAATTCCGTCGGCGCGCCGGTGCGCAACGAGACCGGCAGCACCGGGACGTCCGAGCCGAGCGGTCCGGCGACCGCGGCCCGGGTGAACGCGACGATCTCGGCCAAATCGCCGGGCCGCACCAGGTCGGTTTTGTTGACCAGCACCGCCGCGGCCGCCGCGGTCGTCATCACCTCTGCGGCCAGCGTCAGCTCAGCCTGCGAGACAGGCGGATCGGCGGCCACCACGAGCACGGCGAGGTCCACGCTGTCGCGCGCCCGCGCGGCTTCCTCGGTGTTGGCCTGATGTACAGATCCGGTGCCGGGCGAGTCGACCACTTCGGTGCCTGCTGGGAGACAGGCCGACGGCGCTGAGATCCGCACGGTGTCCACCTGCCGGACGTTGCCGGGGTTGCCGCGTTCGCTGACCAGCTCGGCGACCTCGTCCAGCCCGATCGGACGGCTGCGGCCGTCGCGGTAGCGGACCTCGGCATCCACAGTGGACGCGACGGTGACGGTGGTCGCGACCGACGTCACCGGCAGTGCGCCGGTCGGCAGCAAGTCGCGGGCGAACAGCGTGTTCACCAAGGTGCTCTTGCCGCGCTTGGCCTCGCCGAGCACGAGCACCCGGACCTGCCCGGACAAGGCACGGGACACCGCGTCGTCCACCACTCGCGCCCGTTCGACCGGGAGATACCGCCGGACCAGGTCGGCCAGGTTCGCCAGCGCGGCAGTCACGACGATCGCCTCGCCTCGGCCGGCGCCGGGCGCCACACGTTGCCCAGGTAGGCGGCAGTCCGCTGCGCGCCACCCGCATGGAAGCCGCGCAGATACCCGCCGATCGGAGGCCGCAGCTCCAGCGACAGCACGTGTTCCAGCCGCACGAACCGCGGCACCAGGCCGTCCTCGACCCCGTGCGGCTCGGCGTCCGGGTCGTCGGTCTCGGCGTGCAGCACGATCTCGACCAGGTGCTGGCCGTAACGCGAATTCGTTGCCTCCAGCACGAACGCGACGCCCGTCGGCGTGACCGCGAGACCGGTCTCCTCGCGCACTTCGCGGCGCACGCACGCGCCGACGGACTCCCCGTCCTGTTGCGTGCCGCCGGGCAGCACCCAGTCGGTGATCCGCTGGCACAGCAGGACGTGGGCGTCGCGCAGGATCAGGCCGGTGCAGCGCAGGTTGACGGGTTTGGCGTCCAGCCCCATGGCTTCCTCCTCGTCCGGTCGCCCGGCAGAATGCTGCGCGGACGCGGTCGCGGGTAGAAGCCATCAGCGCCGGACGGCGCGAATCACGGCGAGCCCCATCGCCGGTCGCGGTGCCGAGCACCACGGACTGATCCACGGTAGCAGCCGAGCACGCGCGGTGCCTAGCGGTGACCGGCGAAGACGCGGCGATAGGAGTCCGCGCCGTAGCTGGTCGGCAGCGGTTCGCCTTCGGTCAGGGTGAACGTCCGCTCGCGCTCCGCGCGCAGGAACAGCATGTCGTCGCGGTGCTGCTCGCACAGGCTGTGGCCGAGGTCGTAGAGGTGGGTCACGAACAGGACTTTGACGCCTGTTTCGGTGAGCGCGCGGACCACCTGGCGAGCGAGTTCGGATCCTTCGGCCTCGTTGGTGGAGGCGAACGATTCGTTGCACAGCAGCAGGCCGCCGGGCCGGATCCGGTCGGCGATCTCGCTCATCCGGGCCAGCTCCTCGTCCAGCTTGCCCCGGGTCATCGTGTCGTCCTCCTCGCGTTTGAAATGGGTGAACAGGCCCGTGCACGTGTTCGCCCGCAAGGCTTCCGCCGCCGTGAACATCCCGGCCTGCAGCATCAGCTGCGCGGTGCCGCAGCTGCGCAGGAACGTGGATTTGCCGCCCTGGTTCGCGCCGGTGACGAGGACCAGCGTCTTGCCGTCGGCGTCGACGTCGTTGCCCACCACCTGTTCATCGGACCGCAGGGCGAGGCACACGTCGTACAGTCCGCGCGCGGTCAGCACCGGCTCTCCGCTCGGTTCCGGAGCGGGAAAGCAGACCGGTTTCCCTTTCGCGCGCAGGCGTTCGTGCAGGTTCAGGCAGCCGAGGCAGAAGGCGAGTTCGGCGCGCAGCACGCGGAAGAAGCTCTTCACGTGATCAGCCGATTGGGCCAGCGCGTTGGCCACGACGTTCACCCCGCGCCCTTGCAGGTCGCCGAGGGCCCGGGCACCGGCCTCGTCCCGCGCCGGCACGACGAACCCGTAGCTGGGCGGGGCGCTCGTGGTGATCCGCTCGATCCAGCTTCGTTTCGGCATCCGGTGCAGGCCGAACCGCACGCCGCGGTTCCCCTGTCCCAGCTCCGCGCTCATCAGCACGCCGCGGGGGAATTCGAGTTCCTCCAAGTGGTTCTCGGCCACGGCGAAGTAGTCGTCGTCGAGTTCCTCCCGCAGCATCGCGAAGAACCGGGCGAATCCCGGCGAGCGAAATTCGCCGCCGCGCTCAATCGCTTGCTGCCGCAGCTGTTTGAGGTTGTCCACGAGGAATTCGAGCGTTTTCACCGACCGGTTCAGGATGTGCTCGGGCGAGTCGCGGGAAAGGATCCCGAACCACACCTTCCGCTCGACCTGGCGCGCGTCGACCGCGATGGCGTAGAGGTCGCGCACGACCCCGGGATGGGCGACGCAGTCGGCGAGAACCTGCTGGCGATACCGGATCGCGTCCGGGTCGGTCAGGCTCGCGAACATGATTCGGGGCACGAGGTCGCGCAGGAAGTCGTCGCCGGCGGCCATGGCGTCGAACAGGGTCTCCAGTTCCAGATCCTGGACGAGGTCGTCCGGCGGCGGCGGGGCGTCGAGATCGGCGTCCTGGTCTCGGTGCAGCAGGAAGACTTTCATCGCCCGATCCGCCTTCGCAGGGTGTCGTAGGCTAGTCCGTATTTCTCGGCGATCGCCGCGGCGTAAGCGAGCCCGTCGGCCGCCCGCCGTTCAAGCCGGTAAGTGCGTTCGGCCGGATCGTCCGGAACGACCCCGCCGACCATGCTGACCGTCGCCTCGCCCAGCGACGCGAGATCGTCCACAAAGGTCACATACACCGTCAGCGCGCCCAAGTCGATGATGCGGCGCAGCACGTCGGTGCCGATGAACCGGGCGTCGTGCAGGGTGGTGGACGCGAAGCTCTCGTTCAGCACGAGCACGCTGTCGCTCGTCGCGTCGCGCAGGATGTCCCGGATCCGCACCAGCTCGTCGTCGAGCTTGCCGCGCAGGGTGATCGGATTCTCCTCGCGTTCGAAATGCGTGAACACCCGGTCCGGGAGGAACAGCCTGGCTCGCGCCGCGGGCACCGGGCATCCGAGCGCGGCCAGGTGCGCGAGCTGGCCGAACATGCGCGCGAACGTCGTCTTGCCGCCCTGGTTCGGCCCGGTCACCACCAGCACCCGTTCGGCACCCGACAGTCGGAAGTCGTTGCACACCAACGGGCTGTCCGGGACGAGCTTGGTGGCGAGAGCGAGGTCGAAGGCGTCCTCGGCGTAAATGTCGTGCGAGGTCGCCGAAATCTCCGGATAGCAGAACCGCAGACCGGTCGCCGACAGCCGCCGGATGTGCGCCAGGTAGGCGAGGTAGAACTGCACCTCGCGATCGAACCGGCCGATCGCGGCCGCCAGGTAGTCACGATGCCGTTCGCAGTAGTCCGCGAGAGCGCGGAACGCGCCCGGGTACAGCCGGGCCGCGCAGTCGAGAACCTGCGCCTCGATGTGGTTCATCTCCGGCGGCTCGGAAAACCGGACGAAGTAGTCCTTCACCGCGCCCTGTTTGAACTTCGCGAACGTCTTCTCGACCTCGCTGCTGTAGTCCGCGTCGTCGTCGAACCGGCTGACCTTGACTCGCGCGCCCTGGACGTGCACGCGGTACTTGATCCGCGCGAGCTGCTCCTGGAGATCACGCGTGTCGGCAAGCAATGCGTGAAAAGGTTGCGCCGCAAGGTATCCGGCGACGTGCTCGTGGATCGACCGCAGGCCGCGGGACCGGATCTCGACGCGGTCCAGCCCTTCCCGCAGCGCCGCGACCGCTCCACAGTAGACATCCACCGCGTCGAGGAACCACCGCTGCTTCTGCCGGGGATAGTGGATCTTTCCGGCCAGCGCCAGGCGCTCGCGCATGCGCCGCATCCGCTCGGCGAACTCCTCGACCACCTCGCGCACGTCGTCGCGCTGGAGGTCGCGGAACACTTCGTGCCGATACTCGACGGCAGGCGCCTCGTGCAGCGGCGCGGAGAAGAACAGGCCCAGGTCGTACTCGGCCCGCCCGGCAGTCACCGCGGACACCGCCTGGCCGAGATTCAGATCGCCGAAGAACGCGGGCTCGGCCGGTCTGCCGACGGTTTCGCCACCCGGGAACAGGACGCTCGGAGAACGCGCCATGCCGCACCACCCGCTTCCACACCAGCTCGGCACTGGTAGAAGCCATCAGCCGGGGGCGGCGGTTGCGGCGAGCTTCATCGCCTCACCCGAGCATACCCGAGCCAGCCCTCCGGCTGATCGCGTCCGGCGTCCGGCCGTGGCACAATCGCAGGCAGGTGATGGGGCTCACCACAACCGCGGCACGCCGCTAACGGTCCCTGACGAACACGTCAGGGAGAGGTGTGCGAATGCGACACCGGGGTGAAGCCACCGCGCTGATCACCGTCGGCGTCCTGCTGGCGCTCGGCGTGGCCGGAGTGCGTGCCCGCGGAAACGCCCGCTGGTCGTTCGCGGGGCCGTTCGCGCACGTCGGGGGCACGACGCTGGCTGTCCTCACCTCGATCCTCGTCCTCGCCGCGGTTCTTCCGGTGCTCGCGTTCTTCGCGGCGCTGCGCCGTCGCCGGAGGCCTGAGGACGACGACTTCGAGGCCGTCCACGAGCCGCTGGGCACGAAATGGGGCCGGCGGTGGGCAGTGCTGATCACCCTGGCCGTCGTCGCCGCACCGCTCGTGGTCCTGGCTGTCGTGGCGTCGCGAGCCACCCCGCCGACGCAGCCTCCAGTCCGGTTCGTGCCCCCTCCGCCAGCAGCCGCGCCCTCGGTGGCTTCCCCCGGCGGCGGGCCGTCCTGGCTGTTGCCGGTCGTGCTGCTGGCAGCCCTGCTCCTGCTGCTTCTCCGATGGCACCGCCGGGCGCCGCGTCCGATCGAGGCGTCAGGTGGTCTGGCGGAGGCTGCGGCAGCGGGCCGCGGCGAAATCGTCGCGGCGGTCACCGGCGGGCCGCGAGGGGCGATCCTGCGGTCGTTCGCGGCGATGGAGCGCGCACTCGCACAGTCCGCGGCGGCACCCCGGCTCTCCGACACCCCGTCGGCGGTGCTCGCCCGCGCCGCAGACGGCGGACTCGTGCGCGCAGGACCGGCACAGCGGCTGGTCGACGTGTTCGCCGAAGCACGCTTCAGCAGCCACCCGATCACCGGCGCGCACCAGGACACCGCGCGCCAGGCCCTGGACGAACTCCTCCACGACCTCGGCAGGCGACCATGATCACCGTCCTGTTCAGCGTCGCCGCGGCGGTCCTGCTCGCCGTCGGCTATGCGATCGCCTCGGTCGCAGGCCTCTTCGTCACCGCAGTGCTGATCACCGTGCTGGCGATAGTCAACGTCCGGGCAGCTCTGCGCCCCTCGCAGACCGCGGCCGCACCGGCCCGCGAGGCTCGGCGGCCGGACTTCCCCGGCTATGCCAAGCTCGCCGCCGCCGTGGCCTGGTCCGGCACCTCCCGGCACGCCTGGGACTGCGACCTGCGCCCGGTCCTCGTGCGCCTGCTGGGACCGGACCCGGACGGAAGGCGCCTCCTCGGCGAAGACCTCTGGCCGCTGGTCGACCCGAGCCGCGCGCGGTCCGGCGACCGCGACGCCCCAGGACCGTCGCACCAGACCCTCGCCGCGATCCTCGACCGCTTGGAGGCCCTCCGATGACGCTCACCGACGCCGCCATGACCGGAGCCCGCTCGACCGCCGTCCTGGACGAGGTCGAACGCGCCGTCGTCGGCAAACGCGCCGTCCTGGAGCTGATCCTGCTCGGCGCGCTCGCGCGCGGGCACGTGCTCATCGAAGACCTGCCCGGCCTCGGCAAGACACTGATCGCCCGATCGTTCGCGACCGTGCTCGGCCTCGGCTTCGCCCGCATCCAGTTCACCCCGGACCTGTTGCCCTCCGACGTCACCGGCGCCGTCGTCTACGACCAGGCCGACCGGCGGCTGGTGTTCCGGCCCGGGCCGGTGTTCGCCAACCTGCTGCTTGCCGACGAAATCAACCGCACCCCGCCGAAAACCCAGGCCGCGCTGCTGGAAGCGATGGCCGAAGGGCAGGTCACCGTCGACGGGCGCACGCACCCGCTGCCGGACCCGTTCGTCGTGCTCGCCACCGACAACCCGATCGAATACGAGGGCACCTATCCCTTGCCCGAAGCGCAGCTCGACCGGTTCGCCCTGCGCGTCCGCATCGGCTACCTGCCCGCCGAACGCGAACAGGACATGCTCCGCCGCCGCCTCGACCGCGGCTCCGCTCCGGCCGCGCTGCACCAGATCCTGGCTTCCGGCGAGCTGACCGCCCTGCGCGAATCGGTGGAACAGGCCGAGGTCGACCCGGACGTCCTGGCCTACGTCGTGCGGCTCGCGGCGGCGACCCGCGAGCACACCCAGGTGGTGGTCGGCGCCAGCCCCCGGGCCTGCCTGGAGCTTGTGCAGCTGGCCCGCGCGAAGGCGCTGCTGGCCGGCCGGGACTATGTCGTGCCCGAAGACGTCAAGGATCTCGTGCCCGCGTGCTGGGCGCACCGGCTCAGCCTGCGGCCCGAACTGTGGGTCCGTCAGGTGCGCGGCGAAGACGTGCTCGCCCGGATTCTCGACGACGTCCCCGTCCCGCGCGCCGGGCGGCCGACATGAGCGCGTATCCGGTGCACTGGCATCCGACCCCGCTCGCAGTGACACTCGCGACCTGTGCCGGACTCGCGATGCTGACCGGGATGCTGCTCGGCCGGGCGGACCTGATCGGGTTCGCCGCACCTCTGCTGGGCGCTCTCGCCGTCGGCCGCCGACGCCGGACGCCCGCCGAGTCGCTCACCGTCGATACCGCGCTGCCGGAGCCCCGCTGCCTTGAACACGACACAGTTCCGCTGACCGTCGACGTCCACGCACGCGGCGCGGCCGACGAGATCTCCGTGTCGCTGCCCACGCCTCGCATCGCTGCGTCCACTGAGGACGGACGCACGTTCGCGCTGCGACTGCTCCGTTGGGGGCGCTGGTCCGTACAACCGCGAGTGGCCGCCTACGCCCATTCAGGATTGCTCGAAGCCGTGGTGATCGCGGACGCCGGCGAAATACGCGCCTACCCCCGTACCACGACGCTCGACAGCCTGCCGCGCCCCGCTGATCTTCCCGACCGCGCCGGAGTCCACATCGGACGACGCAGGGGCAGCGGCATCGAATTCGCCGCCGTCCGGCCCTACCAGCCGGGAGATCTGCTGCGCCACGTCAACTGGACCGCCACCGCACGGCGAGGACAGCTGTACATCACCGATCGGCTCGCCGAGCAGGCCGCCGAGATCATCGCTGTGATCGACACCTTCTCCGCCGTCCCGCAGTCCGGCGGGTCCACATTGGACCTCGGCGTGCACGGCGCGACCGCCGTCGTGCGGACGGCCCTGCACCGGGGCGACCGGGCCGGCGTCGTCGCGCTCGGCGGGATCCTGCGCTGGATCGGCCCGGATGCCAGCGCGCGGCAGTTCTACCGCGTCGCCGACACTGTGGTCGAGGCCCGTCTCGACGATGCCGTCGTCGAGCCGGACCTCTCCCGGATCCCGCGGCCCGCGCTGCCGCCACGCGCCGCCGTGATCGTGTTCTCGCCGCTGCTCGACCACCGCGCGCTCAACGCCGTGCAGGACCTGCACCGCAGGGGGTGCGCGATCGTCGTGGTCGACACGCTGCGCACCGAACCGCCCATCGGCCGAGACGCCGAGACCGACCGCCTCGCAGTACGGCTGTGGCGCCTCGACCGACGCCGGGTCGAAACCCGCCTGACCGGCCTCGGGATCCCCGTCGTCCAGTGGAACGAGCGCCAGCAGCTCGACGACGTCCTCGGACCGCTCAGCCTTCGCCCGCTGATCGGGAGGACCCGATGAACACACTCGCCCGCGGACCGATTCCTATGCTCGGCACCGGCGTCCCCATGGCCGCCTCCACTCTCCAGGTCTCGCCCGTCGTCGTGGCCAGCGCAGCCGTCACGCTGCTGTTCGTCCTCGTCACCGCCCGCTGGCCGGGCTCATGGGCCGCCCCGCTCGCGGTCGTGACCGCTGCCTTCGCCGTTGCCGTGGGGACGCCGTCGCCGCCCGCAGCCTGCGCAACCGGGTTCCTGGCCCTCACGTTCCTGCTCGCCGGCGAAGCCCGCCGCACCCTCGCAGGCCATGCCGACCTGCCAGGCTGGCTGCGCCACCGCAGCCGCCTGCTGCTCGGCGGGCTCGCCGGCATCGCCGCAGCCCTCGTCGGCGACATGTGGACCACCGGCTCGCCCTGGCTTGCCGCAGCAGGCGTTCTCGCACTCGGCGGGGCGTACCTGCTCGCCGTGCGCCCCCTTGCCCCACCGCAATAAACCACGCGTCCCGACCCTTACGGAGAACGTCATGACCACCATGCAGATCACCGACCTCCGCGCCCGCGAAATCCTGGACTCCCGCGGCCGTCCCACTCTGGCCGTCGCCGTCTCCAGCGGGTCGCGGCACGCCACCGCGACTGTGCCTTCCGGTGCCTCGACCGGCCGGAACGAAGCCTGCGAACGTCGCGACGGCGACCCGGCCCGCTACGGCGGCGCGGGAGTCCTCGGCGCCGTCGAGTCGGTCAACACCGAGGTGCGGCACCTCCTGATCGCCCGCCACTGGACCGGTCTCGCCGAGATCGACCTGGCAATGGTCGAGCTGGACGGCACTGCCGACCGCAGCCGCCTCGGCGCGAACGCGATCGTCGGCGTGTCCATGGCGGTCGCCCGTCTGCTCGCGGACGCCGAGAAGGTTCCGCTGTGGTCCTGGCTGCACGTCCCGGGCGGGCGGCCGCGGCTGCCGGTGCCGCACTTCAACGTCCTCAACGGCGGCGCGCACGCCCGCACCGGCCTCGACTTCCAGGAATTCATGATCGCCCCGCTCGCCGCGGCCAGCCTGCCCGAGGCGATCCGCACCGGCGCGGAGGTCTACGCCGCGCTCCAGGCGCTGCTGACCGAACGCGGATACACCGTCGGTCTCGGCGACGAGGGCGGCTTCGCTCCGGACGTCACCCGGCCCGAAGACGCGCTGCAGCTGCTGCTCCGCGCGATCGAGGACGCCGGCTACCCGGCCGGCCAAGACGGCATCGCCATCGCGCTGGACCCGGCCGCGTCGCAGTTCCGCCAAGCCGACGGCACGTACCTGGTCAACGGCCGCCGGCACAGCTCGTCGGATCTCGTGCAGCGCTACGTCGAAATGGTGCGCGACTTCCCGATCTGGAGCATCGAAGACGGCATGGCCGAGGACGACCTCGCCGGGTGGCGCGAACTCACCGCGGAACTCGGCGACCGCATCCAGCTGGTCGGCGACGACAACTTCGTCACCAACCCGGCCCGCATCGCCCGCGGCGCCGGCCTCGGCGTCGCCAACGCCGCCTTGATCAAGCTCAACCAGGTCGGCACCGTCACCGAAACCCTCGAAGCGATCGAGATCTGCCGCGAACACCGCTACGGCCAGATGATCTCGCACCGATCCGGGGAAACGACCGACGACTTCATCGCCGACCTCGCCGTCGGCACCGGCTGCGGACAGCTCAAGGCCGGTGCCCCGGCCCGCGGCGAACGCGTCGCGAAATACAACCGCCTGCTGGAGATCGCCGCCGACGCGCCCGAACTCCCTTACGGCATCCCGGAAACCGCGTTCACCGTCCGCCTGGGATGAACCGTGCCCGGCTTCCTGCACCGCTTCCGCCGCCCCGCGCTCTCCGCCAGAGAGCAGCTGGCGCGGTTGTCGTCGGTGCTCGACCGCGCCGCGGCAGTAGCACCGGAGACCGAGACCGCCGTACGAGCCTGCGGCGCCGCTGGTGACGTGCCCGGCGCCATCGGCCACGCCGGCAGCGAACTCGTCAGCACCTACCACCGGCTCCGCGAAGAACTGAACAGCATCCCCGTGGACCGCGAACGCGCCCCGCTGGCAGACGAAATCGGCCGGCTGCTGCAGTACCACCAATGGCTCATGCGCACCGCCGTGCAGCTGGCCTTCTCCCTCAACCAAGACCCGCGCCGCGAAGCCATGCGCCGCCGACTCGACGGCGTCGGCCCACCCGCCGCGCGACTGCAGGCTCTCCGCGACCAAGTGGCAGAACGTCTCCGGAGCGAGCCGTGAACACCCCACGAGACGATGATGAACGCCACCGCCTCATTCGCGCCCTGGCCGACGACGGCTGCCTCCTGTGCCGCGACAAAGACGCCGCCGAACACCACTGGCACACCTGGTACGTCATGGAAACCCACCGAGATCCCGGCTACCGCCGCCGGATCGCGGCCGCTGGCGGCTTCTGCGCACGCCACCTGCGTCTGTTGACCACCACCTCCGAAGGCATCCGGGTCCTTCCCTCGCTCCTGGGAGATCTGATCGCCTCCGCTCTCGGCGGCGTGACCGGCTGCCACTGCGATCCCTGCGACAAAATGACCGCCGCCGTCGACCGCCGTCTCGGCGCCCTCGTCCGATGGCTCGACGACCCCGAGGTCATCAACGGAATCCGCCGGCTGTGCACCCACCACCTGCTCGACGTCCTGAACACAGCTCCGTGGCCGTTCGCGACCACACTCGCCGCCATCGCCCGGGACCAGCCATACACGCCTCCCTCCGATCCCGACCTCCTCATCCGGGCTCCGCACCTCACCGCCGCGGCCGAACTCTTCGCCGAGGACGACAAACGACTCACCGAACAGTCCACAACAGACAGAGCAACCCACGCCCTCGACCTTCCCTGCTGCCCCGTATGCCGCGCCCGCAGCCGCGGCGAACTGCGTTACGCCACCTGGCTTCTCGGCCAAGACGTCGCCCGCCTCGACCCCGGCGAGCCCTGGCTTTGCCCGACGCACCTCGCAGACGCCACCCTTCTCGACCACGACAGCGCCTGCACGATCTGGGCGACGATGCACCAGGCCGAACACGCCCGCCTTGCCCAGCTCGCCGACCGCCTCGACGCTTCGCCGCTCCCCGGGTTTTTCGCCCGCCTTCGCGCAGCCTGGCCGCACCTGCTCGAACGTCGCCGGGACAGGGCCGCTGCCGCATTTCGACGTCCGGAACGATTCGTCGCCGAGGCCCTCCGGAACTTCCGTGACAACCAACCCTCGTGTACTGCCTGCGCCGCGGGCGACCTCGCCGAACGTCGCGAACTCGCACTGCTCGACGCGGCCTCCCTGCACCACACCGTCCGCGAACGCTGGACCCGCGGCCACGGACTGTGCCGTGACCATGCCGCACTCGCCGCATCGGACCTCGCCAAAGACGTCCTGCGCAGCCGCCTGACGCTGCTGGGCTGGGAGCTTGAGGAAACCCAGCGCAAACACGCCTGGCACACCCGCCACGAACCAGCGACCCCAGCCGAAACGTCCTGGCCCCGCGCGATCCCCTTCCTCCGCGGCGATGCCTGCCTCGGCCTCGCCCCCGCCGAATTCGACGACCAGGACACGCCATGAGCGCCCCGCACACCCCCGACCCCGGCTACGCCGGCCGGGGTCCGATGTTCTGGCTGCCGCCACACGGCTTCGGCAACGGAATCTCCGCGCAGGCCTGGGCGGAGATCGCCGACCTCACCGCCGAGGAACTCCCCGAAGCACTGCTCGCCCTCACCGAAGCCGACATCGCCGCCTACACCGCGGCCGTCCGCGGTCGCCCCGGCTATTACCGGCTGTGGGTCGACTCGCTGCGCTATCTCCATGCCGAAGACGTCCTCATGGACGTCCTGCGCTCCTGACGCCGAAATCCCGCACGCGGACCAGCAACCCAGCGAGCGAGACCACGATGAACGCGCAGCCTCCGCCGAACTGATCGAACGCCGCCCAGCCGCACCAGGAACTCGGCGGCCGAACATGCCCGCGGAAACGTCACTTCCGCGGAGGGGGCGGATCCTGCCCGCGTTTGGTGCCGCAGTTCTGCCGTGACGTCCAGGCGTACAGCGCGAAAGCGCTACCCGCCCAGCGCCTGCCGTGGCCGGAATGCTCGGCACCGGGCGAAGGGCTGGGCGTGCTCGCCGGGCGGCGATGTCGCCGGACGTGCTCGCCGGATCCGGAAGGGTGCCAGTGTGCGGATGCCGAGGTCCAGGTACAGCGTTAGGCTCGTTGTTCATGCGGGTGACCTTCCACGGCGAGCTGGTCCAGCTGCGCGAGCAGCTGGTCGCGATGTGCGCGATGGCCGCTCAGGCGATGCGGCAGGCGAGCCGGGCGTTGCTGATGGCCGACCTCGACCTGGCCGAGCGGGTGATCGCCGGAGACGCCGCGCTGGATCAGGCTCGCGGCGGCTGCGAGGATCACGCGCAGAGTCTGCTGGCGTTGCAGGCTCCGGTCGCCAGCGACCTGCGAAGCATCCTCGCCGCGGTCTACTCGGCGGAGAAGATCGAGCGCATGGGCGACCTGGCTGCCCACATCGCCGACACCGCACGCTTCAGCCATCCCGACCACGCCGTGCCCGCCGACCTTGAGGACACGTTCGCCCGGCTGGGCGAGATCGCCGCCGGCATGGCCGACCGGCTGGGCGAACTGATCGGCCAGCCGGGCGTCGACGGCTTCGCCGAACTCGACGAGACCGACCACGCTGTCGATGCCCTGCATTCCCGGGTGCTCACCACGATCACCGGCCCCGGCTGGCCGTACGGGGTGCGCACGGCCACCAGCCTGGCACTGCTGGCCCGCTTCCACGAACGCTTCGCCGACCAGGCCGTCTCCGTCGCCAAGCGACTGGACTTCGCCGCCACGGGCGAGTTCCCCGCATAGCCGGCTGACGAGACGCAGACTGCTCAACGAACGACCCGTCCGGCCTCAGGAGCGAGCCGCCCGCGGATCCAGATCACCCTCCGCGAGCAGGCCCTTCGGTACACCGGCCCGATCGACGACCACAAGCTCGGCACCGCTGCGCACGCGTTCGGCGAGTTCCCGTCCGCGGAGACCAGCCGGGACGATCGCGTCCTCTCCGACCGTCCGGGCAACAGCCACGACAGGCACGGCCGGGCGCTGCGCCGGCGGCACCGCAAGCAGCGCCGACCGGCTCACGACTCCCCAGGCCCGGTCCTCGACGTCGAGGACCACCAGCTCCCGCACGCCGTACTGCTCGGCCACCATCAGCGACTCGGCAACGGACAGATGCTCGGCGACCGGAAGGACCGGCCGGCACAGGCTGCCGGCATCCGGCACCGGGAGGACGGCTTCGCTCAGCGCCTCCGACGCGCCTGCCCAGATCATCACCCCGGCGAAGACGAAGACGGCGGCGAACATGATCCCCGTCGAGGCACCGCCCAGGAGCCGCACGAGCGGAACCACGACGATCAGCACCGCGAGCAGACGCCCGAACCAGCCGGCGATCCTCGTCGCGCGCCGGCGGTCTCCGAAGACCCGCCACGCACCGGCTCGCAGGAGGTGCCCGCCGTCCAGCGGCAGCCCCGGCAGCAGGTTGAACAGGGCCAACGCCACGTTGAGAACAGCGAAGACATGGGTGAGCACCTCCGCCAGACCCGTCAGCGGCACCAGATCTTCAGCCAGGGCGGCCAGACCCGCCACCAGAACCGACGCCGCGGGCCCGCCGGCCGCCAGCAGCGCCTCGCCTCCGGGCGTGCGCGGGTCCCGGTCGAATTCGGTCGCACCGCCCAGCAGGTCGATCGTGATTCGCTTCGCCGGCATCCCGAGCGCCCGCCCCGCCGCCACATGGCCGAACTCGTGCACCAGCACGGACAACACCAGCACCGCTGGAAACACCAACGCCACCGCGTACCGCGCGATCCCGAGGCCGGGCGCCCACCTCCCTACCCACGGTGCGAACACGTAGACCATCAACGCGGCCAGCAGCGCCATCCACGGGCTCATCCGGACCGGAACCCGGCCGATCCGGCCGCACCCCCAGTCTCCGCCGCGCCGGCCCCACCGCGAAACGGCGCCTGGACCGCGCTGATGACGTCGCATGGAGTCATATTACTATATAGGTTAGTACTAATTGAGTTCCCGAGCCGGAGAGGAGGCGCGATGCCGCTCTCCTGCCCGATGACCGACGAAGCAGCCGCATATCTCCTGAAGAATCTGAGACCCGCGGAGCACGAGCGATTCCGGCGGCACTTGCGAGTCTGCATCGCGTGCCGCCGCGAGACCGACGAGCTGGGGCCCGTCGTCGACCTCCTCCGGGGCTTGCGCCCGGACCGTCCGGAGCACAGACCGGCGGACTGAAAACACGAACGCGATCTCCTGCTGTGATCGGCTGTCCGGCGCGCGAAGGAGAGCAGCGCTGCCGAAAATCACTGCCGCCTGAACCGTTCGGCCAGCTGGGGATCATTCTCCCACCACAGTCCTGCGGGCAGGCCTGCCCCCGCTGTTCAGTCGCCGCCGCCGCTGGGCTGAGCGGGCGACGTACCGGGTGCGGCGGAGCCCACCTCGATCGTCGTGTCCATGCCGAGTTCCTTGTGGTTGCCGACCGGGCAGGAAAGCTCATAGCGCCCTGGCTGGAGCGTGACGGTGAAGCTCCCCGACTCGCCGCCGCGCAAGGTGCCGGTCTTCTGATCGGCACCGCCGGGTCCGGCGAGTTCCAGCGCGTGGACTGTCGTTCCGCTGTTGCTCGCGACGAAGGTGTAGGTGCCGGGTGCCCACGTTCGCTGCGGCAGCCGGATCGCGAACTCGGTCAGCTCCACCGCGACCCGCGTCCCCGGCGGCGCAGCGCTCGACGACCGAGCCGGCGAAGCTGGGCTGCCGGGCGATCCGGCACCGCTCCCGCCGCATCCGGCCGCGCCGAGCGCCAGGATTCCGCCAGCCGCGGCTGCCCGGAGACCGCCCCGCCGACACGTCGCGCCGCGCCTAGCCATGGCGGCCGCCCGACGCCGGATCGCAGTAGTCGA
The DNA here is from genome assembly GCF_006704225.1 of Amycolatopsis sp. Poz14. Taxonomy (NCBI): domain Bacteria; kingdom Bacillati; phylum Actinomycetota; class Actinomycetes; order Pseudonocardiales; family Pseudonocardiaceae; genus Amycolatopsis; species Amycolatopsis sp. Poz14. The sequence continues at coordinate 2,462,071 of NZ_JACLHD010000001.1, read as the reverse complement.
TGTCGTTCGTGGGATGGAACGGCCCCACGAGCAGCGCCCGCTTGAACGGGCCGCCCTCGGCGATCTCCTCCGCCGAAACGTCCAGCGTGAACTGGTCCCCCGGACGCAGCCGGCGGCCGGCGATCACGACCGGGGCGCGCACGAGGTAGATCGCCGACCAGGGGCAGCAGTAGTAGTTGCCGATCGCCGCGCCGCTGGCCGTGGTCCCGGCCGCGATCGCCTCCGCCCGCAGCGCCGCATCGATCTGCGCCTGGATCGTCAGCGTCGCCGCGGGGTCCGGGTCGCAGCGCCACAGGTGATCGATTGCCCGGCGCGCGGCCGGGTCGCGCTTCCAGCTCGCCCGGCTTGCCGGGTCGGTGAGGCACCACGGGTCGAAGCCCGCCTGTCCGGGAACCGGCAAGGCCGGTCCCGACACCATCGCGACCTGGACGTCGGGGCGATCCAGCAGAGCCGGCATCGCGAGCAGCTGCCCGATGAGGTAGTAGCGCTCGATCGCGCACTTGACCGAGTTCTCGACCCGCTGATGAACGGCCGCGTCAGCGTTCGGGGACCACAGCGACTCCGCGTAGGACGCAGTGCCCTCGGCTTCCGCCACCATCCCGTCGACGGTGGCCGCGAGGGCGTTCTTGCCCGCGGGGATTCCGGTGCGGGCGAAGTCGGCCTGCGCTGCCTGAACATGGTCGCGCATCGTCCGCACCGCGGCGAGCATGGCGGCCAGATGCGCACGCGGACACGGTTCGGCCTCGACCCAGGCGGGAAGCGAGGCGGGCAGGCTCACCTCGGCGGCGACGTCGAAACCGGGGTCGCGCGCGGCCCGTCGTGCGCGCGACGACCACTGCTCGACCTCGCCGAGGAACGCGGCCGCCTGCTCCGCCGTCACCGGCGGAAGGTATCCGACGGTCCGGGGAACCGCCGTGTAGTCCGCCTCGACGAACTGGTCGCCGAGGGTCTGCAAGGCGAATGCGTTCCAGGTGCACAGCAGCTGGCTCAGCTCGCCTGGGCGCGCTTGCCACAGCGTGGCCCCGCGGCCGGCAAGGCGGTCCCGGAGTTTCTCCGCCGTCAGCAAGTCCTCGTACGCGCCCGCACCGGCTCGCCGGTACGCCTCCACCGTCTCGGCCGAGACCTCTCCCCGCAGCACAGCCGCGAGCCGGGTCATCAGCGTCGGCCGCACCGCTTGCTGCTCCGGCATGAGCGTCCACCTTCCACTCCGGACAGACCGTCAATCTACTACTTGAGTTAGGAGCGAGGAAGCGCGCGCACGCGTCGTCGCCTTGTTCGCGCAGGCAGCCGGCAGTAGGTTGACGGCCCTCGGCTCGCCCGCCGCGACCTTACGCTCAGGTCGTTACGGTTCGGTTTCCAGTCCGACAGCCGGGTGAACCCCCGTTGACCCATACCCTAGGGGGGCATACAGTCCACTCGTTCGAGTGATGCGCATCACGACCGAAGCGGCTGCCGCGACGGGTGTCCGATGGCCGCCAGATTCCTCTGTCCCCAAGGGAGCCGCCATGCGCAAGGTACGGATGCAGCTGTCGCGAAGGGTCGTCCTGTCCTCGGTTCTGATCGTCTCGGCCGGGACGGTGCTCGGTTGTTCGAGCGCAGCCTCCGGAGACGTGCTGCAGAAGGTGCGCGACAGCGGCACCTTGCGCGTCGCGCTGACACAAGCGAATCCACCGTGGAATTTCGTTGGCCCGTCGGGCACTCCGATCGGCTACGACGTGGATGTCGCCAACGAACTGGCGCGCCGGATGGGCGTCGGGAAGGTCGAATTCGTCCAGGCGAGTTTCCAGACGTTCATCGAAGGCATCAAGGCGGGCCGGTACGACATGGTGATCTCCGGCCAGACCATCACCGCGGCCCGCAAGCAACAGGTCGACTTCTCCCGGCCCTACGAGGTGAACGGAATCTCGGTCTTCGTTCAGGCGTCGAATCCGAAGATCGCCTCGCTGACCGACCTCAAGGGCAAGACGGTCGCGGTGTCGGCAGGCACGACGCAGCAAAGCTTCGCACAGGACAAGATCCCGGACGTGCAGGTGAAAACGTACGAGAACGCGACACTCGGCCTGACCGATCTTTCCCGCGGGAACGCCGACGCGATGCTGGTTTCACGCTTCCAGGGCAGTTACCTGGCCAGCAAGAACGGCCTCGCCGTGAAGCCGGTGGGACCGCTGCTGGAGAGCGAGGTCAACGGCATGTCCTTCCGCAAGGATTCGCCCGCGCTCAAACAGGAAGCCGACAAGGCGATCGCCGCGATGATCGCCGACGGCACCCTGACCCGCATCTCGAAGCAGTGGCTCGGCGGCCTGGACATGGCGGCCGAACTCAAGACCGCGCCGGCGAACTAGGGAGGACGTCATGGACCTGCTCGCCAACGCGTTTCCCATGCTGGCCAAAGGACTCGGCGTCACCGTGCTGCTCGGCGTGGTGTCGTTCGCCCTCGGCTCGGCGCTCGGTGCGCTGATCGCACTGGCGCGGATCTCGTCGATCCGGGTGCTGCGGGCCGTCGCGATCGGCTACGTCTCGGTGTTCCGCGGCACCCCGCTGCTGATCCAGATCATGGTGCTCTACTTCGGACTGCCGCAGCTGGGCGTCCAGCTGGAGCCGATCCCGTCAGCGATCCTGGCTCTGACGCTGTTCTCCGCCGCCTACCTCAGCGAGAACTTCCGCGGCGGAATCCTCGGTGTCGACAAAGGACAGTGGGAAGCCGCCTCCTCGATCGGCATGCCGTACTGGCGCACTTTCCGCAGGATCGTGTTCCCGCAGGCGATCCGGATCGCGACGCCGGCGGTCGGCAGCCGCTTCATCGCACTCATGAAGGACACCTCGCTGGCGTCGGTGGTGACCGTGGTCGAGCTGACCCGGGTCGCGGAAAGCGTGGGAAACGCCAGTTTCCGTTACATGGAGGCATTCCTGCTCGCCGGGCTGATGTACTGGCTGATCAACACGTTGCTGTCGCTCGGGCAGAGCGTGCTCGAAAAGCGGATGGGAAGGGCGTACTGAAGATGACCCAGCCGATGATCGAACTTCGCGGCATCCACAAGCGCTTCGCCGACCTCGAGGTGCTCCGCGGCGTGGACCTGACCGTCCGGGCCGGCGAGGTCGTGGTCCTCATGGGACCGTCCGGATCGGGCAAGACGACCCTGGTGCGGTGCATGAACCTGTTGGAGGAGCCCGATTCCGGGCATCTGCGCGTCTGCGACTGCGCTTTCGACTGCGGTTCGCCGCGCGACCGCGCCGGACGGCGGCTGGCGCGGCAAGCCCGCCGGCGAACCGGCATGGTCTTCCAGCAGTTCAACCTGTTCCCGCACATGACCGCCCTGGGCAACGTCATCGAGGGGCCGCGCCAGGTCCGTCAGCTGCCGATGTCCGAGGCGATCGCCCTCGGCGAGCGGCTGCTGGACAGGGTCGGGCTGTCCGGAAAACGCGACGAATACCCATCCCGCCTCTCGGGCGGTCAGAAGCAGCGAGTCGCCATCGCCCGGGCGCTGGCGATGGAACCGCGGGCAGTGCTCTTCGACGAACCCACCTCGGCACTGGACCCCGAACTGCACGCCGAGGTGCTGGAAGTCATCAGGGAGCTGGCCGGAGAAGGCATGACCATGGTGATCGTCACGCACGAGACCCACTTCGCCCGCGAAATCGCCGACCGCATCGTGTTCATGGACGGCGGCGTCATCGTCGAAGAAGCGGCGCCGGAAGCCTTCTTCACCCGGCCGACCCAGGAACGGGCACGCTCGTTCCTGCGACTGGTGGATCACACGGGCGCGACGGCAGCCGCGCCCCTCCCCCGACGCGGCGAGGAGGCGGTATGACCCCGTTCGACGTCGACACCGCACGCAAGGAAACGCCCGGCTGCGAGACGGTCGTGCACTTCAACAACGCCGGAGCCGCCTTGATGCCGCGTCCGGTGCTGGACAGCGTCATCGGGCATCTCAATCTCGAAGCGAGCATCGGCGGATACGAGGCCGCTGCCGCCGCGAACGACGCCCTGGAAGGCGTCTACCCGTCGGCGGCGCGCCTGCTCGGCTGCGCACCGGACGAGATCGCGTTCCTCGACAGCGCCACCCGGGCCTGGGACTTGGCGTTCTTCGCGATTCCGTTCCGGCCCGGCGACCGCGTCCTCACCAGCGAAGCCGAGTACGCGAGCAACTTCATCGCCTACCTGCAGGCCGCCGAGCGCCACGGCATCGAGGTGGCGGTAGTGCCCAACGACGAATCCGGCCAGATTTCGGTGCCGCGGCTGCGCGAGATGCTCGACGACCGGGTCCGGCTGGTCTCGCTGACCCACGTGCCCACCAACGGCGGCCTGGTCAACCCGGCGGCGGAAGTCGGCCGCGCGGCCCGCGAGGCCGGCGTGCTGTTCCTGCTCGACGCCTGCCAGTCGGCCGGCCAGATCCCGCTCGACGTCGACGCGATCGGCTGCGACCTGCTGTCGCTGACCGGGCGCAAGTACCTGCGCGGGCCGCGCGGGACCGGGATCCTCTACGTCCGCCGCGAACGGCTGGCCGAGCTGACACCGCCCATGCTGGACCTGCACGCCGCCAAGTGGGTAGCGCGCGACCGCTACGAGATGCGCGAGGACGCACGCCGGTTCGAATCCTGGGAATTCAACGTCGCGGCGAAAATCGGCTTCGGCGCTGCGGTCGACTACGCGCTCGGCTGGGATCTCGACGCCATCTGGGAGCGCGTCAGCCGGCTTGCCGCCGACCTTCGCCCCCGACTGGACGAACTGCCGGGTGTCCGCGTGCGCGACGTCGGCGCCGAGCAGTGCGGAATCGTCTCCTTCACCGTCGACGCCATGACCGGCGACGCGGTGAAAACGGCGCTGGCACAACACTCGATCAACGTGAGCGTGTCCCGCGCACCGTCGACTCGCTGGGACATGGAGCATCGCGGCCTGGCCGAGGTCGTGCGCGCCTCGCTGCACTACTACAACACCGTCGAGGAGATCGACGCCTTCTGCCGCGTGCTCCACGCTGCCGGATGAACTCGGCCGGCCTCGCGGAGTCGCTCCGATGCGGCGGAAGCGCCTCCACCTCACCGAATCCGCTGCGGGAGCAGGCTCGCCAGGGCTTCCTCCTGGCGGCCGAACATCGCGAGGTGCCCTTCGCCGCGGCAGCGGTGCAGCGCCGCGCCAGGGATCCGAGCCGCGAGATGTTCGGCGTGGTGGAACGGGACCAGCGAATCGCGGTCGCCGTGCCACAACGACACCGGGACGGCGATCGCGGCCAGGTCGAATCCCCACGGCCGCACGAATGCCAGGTCGTCCGCAATCACTCCGGCCCAGCCCTGCCGGGCAGCCTCGGCCAAGCCCGGTGCCAGGGCTTCGCCGAGCCCGTCGATCCCGCCGAATGCCCGCACCTCGTCCGCCGGCAAGTCCGCCGCAAGGCTCCCGCCGGAGAGAAGGCTCTCCAATCGCTCCGGTTCCTGTGCCGCGCACGAGAATTCGCGCGCGTTCGGCGCGTGCATCCCCTCGAACGCGCCCGGCCGGTCGAGCGGTCCGATCCCGCACGTGAGCGCCACCGCAGTCACTCGGTCCGGACAGGACCATGCCGTCGCGAGCGCGAAGGGTGCACCGCCGGACATCCCGGTCACGGCGAACGCGTCTACGCCGAGAGCATCGGCCAGCCGCGCGGCATCGCACGCGACGTCGAGCAGCGTCCGGCCCGGGCGCGGGTCGGAGCGGCCATAGCCAGGCCGGTCGAAGGTGATCAGCCGGACGCCGAGTCCGGCAGTCGCCTCTTCGCCGGGAAACTGTTCCCGCCTCGACCCGGGCGTGCCGTGGAACCGGAACACCGGGAATCCGTCGCGGTTGCCCCGCTCCTCGAACGCGAGCCGCCTGCCGTCTTCCAGCTCCACGGTTCGCGCCGGGAAGCTGTCTTGCGTCGGTGCCATGGCGCAACCGTACGAACGAGCACGCTCGCTCGCCTCCACCCCAAGGTTGATCCCGGGTCGACAGCCCGGCAGGCTCGCCGGTCGAGATCGATGCCTTCTGCCGCGCTCCGCATTGCCGGATGATCTCGGCCGAAAGCACGCCTGAGGATCAGGTGCGGCCCATCGCCGACCCCGCCGGACGGGGCAAAACTCTTCCGCGGCAACGTACCCGCTGACCGACCGCACTCTTCGGCAGCTCGGGCGAGCGACCGAACATCGCGATGTGCCTTTCGCCTCGGCTCGCGGCGACGCAAGCGCCGCAGCAGGTTGCCGATGTACGAACTTGCCCGAGGCGGGATCCGGTCCTTTCGATCTTCCTGAGATGTGGACGGCAGTGCGGCGGGGCCAAGGCGCCGCAGCAGCCGTTTCGAGGGTCGCCTGTGCGAGCGCGGCGGTGACCCGGCGCGAGGCGGGTGCGGCGTCATGCTCAGCGGCCTCGTTGCCGACCTCGCCGGTCTCCCGGCAGGCCGGCACGCAATGCCAGGGACTTAACCTTCGTGGCCTCGGCCCGCTGACCGTCCATAAAGGACGTCGGGATCGCCGAAATGCTCTATCGATGCCCGCATGACTGTTTTCGCAGGTCCGCGAGGGGAACCCTGAGGGACTCAGAGTCAATGCCAGGAACTTAAGCCGCGTCGACACGGCCTGCTGACCGTCCACAAGAGAAGCCGACGCCGCCGGAATGACCGATTGATGCCCTTCTGACCGTTCCCGCCGCGCACCCAATGCCACATTGGGTGCGTCGCATGCACCCAATGCCACATTGGGGCGCTGGCCCTCCCTCTGCCGAGCCACCGAGTCCAGCCAGCTCTGCGACCTAGGACAGACACGCCTCAACCGCACCCACAGCTTCACCTCAAGTTCCTGGCATGGGGAATCAGAGTCCCTCCCCGCGCGGCCGGCCGGAACCGATCGGCGGGGGCACAGCGGCTCCGCCCCGGCGGACCGGCGTCGAGTTCCGGCAGGGCGCTTCCGCGGACTCGGTGCACCACCCCGGGTTCCGAGGACGGTCAGCCCGCGGTGCGGGGAGCGTCGCTCAACCCGAGACGCAAGTGCTCGCTGTGGTAGACGGCTTCGTCCAGCAGCTGGGCGACGTGGTTGTCGTAGAGGCTGTAGACAATGCTGCGGCCGGTCCGGGTGCCGGTGACCAGGCCGAGATTGCGCAGCAGCCGCAACTGATGCGACACCGCGGACTGTTCCATGCCGATCGCCTCCGCGAGCGCGGTGACCGGCCGGGGTTCGTGCCGCAGTTCGGTCAGGATCAGCAACCGGCTCGGGGTGGCCAGCGCCTGCAGGGTGGTGGCGACGTGCGCGGCCGACTCGGCGTCGAGCCGCGCTGCCGGGCGGTCGCGCCCCTGCACCCCGTGTCCCATGCGGTGCAGCATAACTCACCCCATAACGCATGAAGACATCTTCATGTGTTCTGTTATCGTGATCCGGTCAGCCCGCTCGTCTTGGAGGTTCCTCGTGGTCTCGTCGCCCACCGTCGCAGCCGGCGCTTCAGCTGTCGCGGCGTCTGCCGAGGCTGTCCCCGCACGGCGGACCCGGCTGTTCGCGCTGGCGGAGATGCGCTGGGCCGCGGCCGCGCTGGCGCTGTTCCTGGCCGGGCTGGCCGTGCAGCTGGCCGGCGGTCCGGCGTGGGCGTGGTGGGCGCTGTACCTGGCCTGCTACATCACCGGCGGATGGGAACCCGGATGGGCCGGGCTGCAGGCGCTGCGCGAGAAGACCCTGGACGTCGACCTGCTGATGGTCGCCGCCGCGATCGGGGCCGCGGCGATCGGGCAGGTGATGGACGGCGGCCTGCTGATCGTCATCTTCGCCACCTCCGGCGCGCTGGAGGCACTGGCCACCGCCCGCACCGAGGACGCGGTCCGCGGCCTGCTCGACCTCGCGCCCGAAACCGCGACCCGCCTCGGCCCCGACGGCGCCGAGCACACGGTGCGGGCGGCCGATCTGGAGGTCGGCGACGTCGTGCTGGTGCGGCCCGGCGAGCGCATCGCCGCCGACGGCGCGGTCGTGGGCGGGGCCAGCGAAGTCGACCAGGCGACCATCACCGGCGAACCGCTGCCGGTGGACAAGACGACCGGCGACGAGGTGTTCGCCGGCACCCTCAACGGCACCGGGTCGCTGCGGGTGCGCGTGGACCGCCGCGCCGAAGACTCCGTCGTCGCCCGCATCGCTTCCCTGGTCGAGCAGGCCAGCCGGACCAAGGCGAAAACCCAGCTGTTCATCGAAAAAGTCGAGCAGCGCTACTCGCTCGGCATGGTCGCCGCGACCATCGCCCTGTTCGTGCTCCCGCTGCTGTGGGGCGACCCGCTGCAGGACTCGCTGTTGCGCGCGATGACGTTCATGATCGTCGCCTCGCCCTGCGCGGTGGTCCTCGCGACGATGCCGCCGCTGCTGGCCGCGATCGCCAACGCCGGGCGCCACGGCGTGCTCGCCAAGTCCGCCGTCGTGATGGAGCAGCTCGGCGCGACCACCCGCGTCGCCTTCGACAAGACCGGCACTCTCACCCGCGGCGTCCCGGAGCTGGCCGAGATCCGCGTCCTGCCCGGTACGCGCTTCACCGAAGACGACGTCCTGCGGCTGGCCGCAGCGGCCGAGCACCCCAGCGAGCACCCGCTCGCCGCCGCTGTCGTGCGGGCAGCCCGAGCCCGCGGCCTCGAACTGCCCGCCGTCGACGAATTCAGCGCCCAGCCCGGGCGCGGCGTCTCCGCGCGGGTAGAGGACCGGTTCATCCAAGTCGGCTCGCCTGGCGCCCTCCTGCCGGAGGGAGACGGCACGGCCGGCCTCGCCACCGCCGCCTCCGCGGTCGACGCCCTGCAGCAGCGCGGCAGCACCGCCGTGGTCGTGCGGTGCGAGCACCAGCCGATCGCGGTACTGGCGATCACCGACCAGCTGCGCCCCGAAGCCGCCGGCACCGTCGCGGCAGTCACCCGGCTCACCGGCGCCGCCCCGGTCCTGTTGACCGGAGACAACCATGCCACAGCCCGGAAACTGGCCGGCCAGGTCGGGATCGCCGACGTGCGCGCCGGGCTGCTGCCCGACGACAAGGTCATCGCCGTGCGCGAACTGGCAGCCGACGGCCAGCGCGTCACCGTGATCGGCGACGGCATCAACGACGCCCCCGCGCTCGCCGCCGCCCACACCGGAATCGCGATGGGCGGAGCGGGATCCGACCTGACCCTGCAGACCGCCGACGCCGTGATCATCCGCGACGACCTCGCCACGGTCCCCGCCGTCATCGCGCTGTCGCGCCGAGCCCGCCGCGTCGTCACCGCCAACCTCGTCATCGCCGCGACCTTCATCACCGCCCTGGTCCTCTGGGACCTGATCGGCACCCTCCCGCTCCCGCTCGGCGTCGCCGGACACGAAGGCTCCACGGTCATCGTCGGCCTCAACGGCCTCCGCCTCCTGCGCGCGGCGGCCTGGCGCCGCGCCGTCCGCGAGTCCGCACCGGCCGCCGGCGGAGATCGGGAAGCCGCGACGTCCGGAACCTGACGCTGCCGATCGTCGCGACTTTCTTGCCAGCAGCGGATTTCGGCCGCCGCGGTGTGTTCTCCCGGAGATGGCCGGGGCACCAGCCGTCCGGGCCCGCCGCGCGAGGTCGACGAATCGCCACAGTTCCAGGCCAACGACATCCCGCCGGCCGCAGCGTCCGAAGAGGACAGTCGAGCGGCCCCACCTGCTCGTCTGTCCGAGCCACCCCGCCAGATCACGCGCCCCGGAACCGGAACACAGGAAACCTGCCGAGGTCGCCCGCTCACCGGCCGCCTGGCGTTTCCATGCCACGGCCCACCCGTACGAAACACCGCTCCAACCCGCCCTCTGCACCGAAGCCGATCCCAGATCGACAGCCCGCGAGCGCCCCTATAGCATTACCCCGTACCCGTATAGGAGCGTCGAACTGCCGGTCCCGGTCCGGCCCTCTAAGCTCCGTAGTAGACCGATGCAGACCGAGGAGGCGGAGTGCTGGGTGCGCTCGCGGCCCTTGCCGCGGTTGTCCTGCTGGCCGCCGGCGGCTACGCCTTCGCGCGGCTGGTCCGGCTCGCGCCGACCGCACGGGACGTCCTGCCGTTCCTCTCCGGCGGTTCCCCGGCCGAGCACGCGGTGTCCCGTTTCCACGTCCGCTGGTACCCGATCACCATGGTGTTCCTCGCCTTCGACATGGAGATGGTCTTCATGTACCCGTGGACGCTGGTCGTCAAGGAAGTCGGGACCACGGCGGTCGTGGAGATGTTCGCGTTCCTCGCCGTGCTCTTCGCCGGAGTCTGGTACGCGCGGCGGGAAGGCGTGTTCCGATGGACCTGACCGCCTGGCTGCTCCAACGGATTTCGGTGCGGCCGCTGCTCGTCAGCACGGTCGGGGGAACTGCCGCCCGGCTCGCCGCGGAACAGCGGGTCCGCCGGCGCGGCTGGCGTCCCGCGCTGAACCCGGCCGAAGCGAACCTGCTGATCGTCGCCGGACCGCAGGATCCGGCGATGGAGCCGTTCCTCGAAGCCGTGTGGCGCGTCGTCCCGGAACCCCGGTCCCGAGCCGACATCGCCGATCCCGCCGAGGCGGACGCCAAGCTGACCGAGGCGGAACAGCAGCTCCGCTCCGGGGTGCTGCCGCCGGATGCCGACCTGGACCGCCACGAAGCAGCCCGCAGTCAGCATCCTCCGGCCGACAACCACGGAATGCACGGCCACGAGATGCACCACGGCGGCGACGCTGAGCCCGGCATGGGGCACGGCGGGCACGACATGAGCAAGCACGGCCACCAAGCCCACGACTCGGACGATGGCGGGCACCAAGGCCACGACATGGGCCACAGCGAGCACCAGTCCCACGACATGGGGCACAGCGGGCACCACGGACACGACATGGGCGGGATGTCCATGCCCGGCGGCATCCCGATGGCGGACCGCGCCGACGACCGCGACGGCCTGAAACTCGACCGGCTCACCGTGCCGCTCGGCCCGGTGCTGCCCGCGTGGCCGGCCGGGCTGCTGGTGCGGACAACGCTGCAAGGCGACGTGATCCAAGAGGCCGAAGTCGAAGCGGTGCGCGGCCACCCGCACGGCATGGAGCCGTTCTGGGACACGCTCCCGCTCGAAAGCACCCGGATCGCCGCGCGACGGCTCGACAGCTGCGCGCGGCTGCTGTCCGTCGCGGGCTGGGAGGACGCCGCCGTCGCCGCCTGCCGGTTGCGCGACGATCTGCTCGCCGGACGCGACGTCGGCGGCCAGCTGGCCCGGTGGGCCCGCCGCGTCCGGCGGTCGAGGACGCTGCGCTGGTCGTTGTCCGGGCTGGGGCGGCTCGACCGCGGAGCGCTGGCCGGCGACACCGCCGATCGCCTGTACCGCTGGCTCGACGAGGCGACCGGCACCGCACCGGCCACCGTCGAGGACCCGGACGAAATTCTCGCTCTGCTGCCCGATCTGCTCGCCGGTGCCGAACTCGCGGCGGCGCGGTTGATCGTCGCCGGGCTCGATCCCGATCTCGAGCGGACGCGGGTGACCCATGCGTGACGAACTGCCCTGGTGGGCAGGATTGCTCCTGCCGCTCGTGCTGGCGGCCCTCGCCGCGGCGACCGCGTCGACGGACGCCGTGCTCACCGCCCGGACCGCGGGAGCACCGGCACGACAGGCGCTGACCCTCCCGCTGCGCGACCTCGCCGGATTCCTGGTGCAGCAGCGGCGGCGCACACTGGCCGCAGATGTCCTCTTAGGACAGAGCGGAGCGGTCGCGCTCCTGGCCGCCGCCGTGCTCGCGTCGCTGGTCACCCCATTCGGCCAGCGGCCGGTCGCGGACTTCTCGATCGGCATCGTCTGGTTCAACGCCATGGAGGTGGTGGCCTGGGCGGCCGTCTGGCTGGTCGGCTGGGGCGCCAACTCGGCGTACGGCCTGGTCGGGAGCTACCGGTTCATCGCGCAGGGGCTGGCCTACGAGCTGCCGCACATGTTCGCGTTGATCACCGCGGCGCTGGGCGCGGGTTCGCTGCGGGTGCCGGATGTGGTGGCCGCGCAGAGTTCACTGTGGTTCGCGGTGTGGATGCCCGCCGCATTCGCCGGGTACCTGCTGTCGGTTCCGGCGATGGCGTTCTGGGGCCCGTTCGATCACCCGGTCGGCTCCGACGCGTCCGGCGGAGCGGCGGCCGAACTGTCCGGAGTGGACCGTCTGGTGTTCCTCGGCGGACGCTGGCTGCTGCTGGTGTCCGGGGCGGCGTTCGCGGTGCCGCTGTTCCTCGGCGGCGGCGCCGGGCCGCTGCTGCCGCCGTGGTTGTGGTCGGTGGTCAAGACCCTCGCGGTGCTGGCCGTGCTGGTGTGGCTGAAACGCCGGCTGCCGACCGTGCGGATGGAGCGCTACCAGGAGATCGCCTGGGTCGTGCTGATCCCGGTGACGCTGGTGCAGGCGCTGGTCGTCGCTGTCGTTGTGCTCGTTCGCTGAGGAAGGGAGCAGTCGCATGTGGACACAAGTCGCGTTCTGGGCCTGCGCCGTCGCGGCGGTCGCGACGGGAGTCGCGGTGTTCCGGGTCGACTCGATGGCGCGGGCGACCTTCGCTCTGCTGGCGTCGTTCGTCTTCGCGGCGGGCACGCTCCTGCTGCTGAACCTGGCCTACCTCGGGATCCTGGTCGTGCTGATGATGATCATGGAGATGGTCGTGATGGTCGTCTTCATGATCATGTACATGATGAACCCGGCCGGGTTGATGCCGATGACGATGGTGCACAACCAGAAGGGCTCGCTCGCGATCTCCGGCGCGGTGTTCGCCGCGCTGGCCGCCGGGATTTTCCTGGTTCCGTGGCCGGCATCCGCCCGGCCGCGCCCGGCCGACCCGACACGGGCGCTGGGCGAGGCGCTGATGGGGTCGAAGATGCTCGTCATGATGGTGCTCGGGCTGTGCCTGTTCGCCACGATGGTCGCCACCGTCGTCCTGGCGACCCACCGCGGCCGGTACGACCGCTACGGCGACCGTCTGGACGCGAAACGTCCGGACGATCCGGTGCGGGGAGGGCTGAACCGGTGACCCTGCAGGCTTTTCTCTTGCTGGCCGCGGCGTTGTTCAGCGTCGGCCTGTACGGCGCGTTGTCGCAGCAGTCCATCGTGATGATCATGATGGGCCTGGAGCTGATGGCGAACGCGGTGATCGTCGCCGGAGCCGCCTTCTGGTACTTCGTCTCCCCCGATCGGCCCGACGGCCAGGTCGTCGTGCTCGTCGCGGTGACGCTGATGGCGGTGGACATGGCGGTCGGCTTCGCCGTCGTCACGGCGATCTTCCGGCGTCGTGACGTCGACCTGACCGACTCCGCCGCCGACCTCAAGGGCTGATCCGATGACGCTGTGGCTGTTGATCGGTCTTCCCCTCGTCGCCGGTGCGGTGCTGCTGCTTTCGCGCCGCAGCGGCGACCGGATCGCGCCCGCGGTCGGCATGGGCATCGCCGTGGCGACGCTCGCGCTGGCGGTCGCCGCCGCGGTCGCCCGGCCCGCCGTGACCGTTCCGCTGCTCGCGAACCTGCCGATCGGGCTGGCGGTGGACGGGCTGTCCGCGGTCATGGTGATCACTGTCGCCGCGGTTCTGGCGGCGGTGCTGGTGTTCGCGGCCGGCGAGTTCGGCGCCGAGGAATCACGGGCGCGTTTTCACGGGCTGATGCTGGTGTTCGCCGGGGCCATGCTGGTCACCGTCACCGCGCGCGACCTCGTCGTCCTGTTGATGGCCTGGGAGGTCATGGGGGCCTGTTCGTACGCCCTGATCGGCTTCTGGTGGCAGGAGAACCGCCGGGTGGAATCCGGGGCGATCGCGTTCCTCGCCACGAGGTCGGGCGATCTCGGCCTGTATCTCGCGGCAGGGGCGGCGCTGGCGGGCGGGGTCCCGGGGCTCGCCCTCGCCGGGCTTCCCGGCGCGGCGGGCGGCTGGCGCGACGCCGTCGCGGCCGGACTGGTGCTGGCCGCGCTGGGGAAGTCCGCGCAGCTGCCGTTCAGCTTCTGGCTTTCCCGCGCGATGGACGGCCCGAGCCCGGTCTCGGCACTGCTGCACTCGGCCACGATGGTCGCCGCCGGGGCGTACCTGCTGATCCGGGTCGAGCCGTTGCTGGGGGCGACGGGCTGGGCCGCGGACACGGCGGCCTGGGCCGGGGTGGTGACGGCGCTCGTCCTCGGCGTGGTGGCGGTGGTGCAACGGGACCTCAAGCAGGTGCTGGCGGCCTCGACGTGTTCGCAGATCGGGTTCATGGTGCTCGCCGCCGGAGCCGGGGGCCAGGCAGCCGGGACCGGCCAGCTGGTCGCGCACGCGGCGACGAAGAGCCTGCTGTTCCTCGGCGCCGGGGCCTGGCTCTTCGGGCTGGGGACGAAGGATCTGCATCGGCTGCGCGGCGCGGCACGGCGGTATCCGTTGCTGGGCGCGGTTTTCAGCATCGGCGCGCTGACGCTGGCCGGGGTGCCGCCGCTGTCGATCTGGGTGACCAAGGACGCGGTGCTCGCGTCCGCGCTCGCGCACTCCCCGGCGCTGTACGTCGCCGGCCTTGCCGCCGCACTGGTCAGCGGCGCCTACGTCGGACGGATCCTGACCATCCTCTGGGCTCCCGCCGGCACCGCGCCGGGCGATCGCCTGCCCGCGCTGCTGCTCGCGCCGTTGCCCGTCCTCGCGGCCGCCGCCGCGCTGCTCGGGATCGGCGGTGTGCCCGGCCTGTCGCGGCGGTTCGCCGAACTCCTCGGCGCCGCGGAGCCCGTCGAACCGGGCTGGGCGCAGCTGGCCGCGTCCGGCGTCATCGCCGTCGCCGGTGTCGCGGGGGCCGCGGCCTGGACCCGTGCCCGAACGCTGCCCGAGAACGGAGCGCTGGCCGACTGGTTGCGGCTGGAACGCTTGGCGCACCGGGCTTTCGTCGTGCCGGCCGACTGGCTGGCGCGTAGTCTCGCCCGCTTCGACGACCGGGTCGTGGACGGCGGCGTGCGCGCGGCCGCGGCGACCGGCGCGGCGCTGGCCCGGCTGGCCGATCTGCGCGTCGAGGTGTCGATCGAGGCCGTCGTCCGCGGCGTGTCCGGCGGCGCGCAAGCGCTCGGGCGGCTCGCGCGCCGGCCGCAGACCGGGCAGCTGCACCACTACTACGCCCAAGCCGCGATCGCTCTGGGCGTCCTGGCCATTCTGGTGATCTTCCTGTGACGAACGTGAGGTGACGCGTGCTCAGCGTCGTGGTGTTCCTGCCCTTGGCGGCCGCGGTGGTCCCGTTCGCGATCCCGCGCGCCGGCGACCGGTTCGTGCGCTGGTGGTGGCTCGCCGTCGCGGCGGCCGATTTCCTGCTGACGATTGTCCTGTGGGCGGCTCGTCCCGCCGGCGACGGCTATGCCTACGAAGTGAACCTGCGGTGGATTCCCAGCATCAGCTCGGGCTACCACCTCGGGGTGGACGGCCTCAGCCTGCCGCTCGTGGTCTTGACCGCCGGGCTTTTCCTCGCCTGCGCGATTTATTCGCTGCGGCAAGAGAAGCAAGTACGGTCGTTCGCCGCGTTGTTCCTGTTCCTGGAGACGGTGAGCCTCGGGCTGTTCGTGGCGCTCGACCTGATCCTGTTCTTCGTTTTCTTCGATCTGTCCATTGTGGGCATGTACTTCGTGATCGCCGGCTGGGGCCATCGCGACGCCGCGCGGGCCGCGCTCAAGTTCTTCCTCTACACCTTCCTCGGGTCGCTCGCGCTGCTCGTCGGTTTCATCGCGCTCTATGTCACGGCCGCGCCGCACACCTTCGACATCGTCGAACTGACCCGCCAGAACCCGCTGGCCGGCGGCGGCTGGGCCGCGGGCCTGGTGCTGCTGGCGCTCGGCGTCGGGTTCGCGATCAAGACCCCGACCGTGCCGTTCCACACCTGGCTTCCGCCCGCGCACACCGAAGCGCCTGCCGCCGGTTCGGCGATCCTGGCCGGGGTGCTGCTGAAGATGGGGACCTACGGCTTCATCCGGATCGCCATGCCGATCCTGCCCGGCACGTGGCGCCGCTACGCGGTCGTGTTCGTCGTGGCCGGGGTGGTGAGTGTCCTTTATGGAGCGTTGGTCGCGCTGGGCCAGCGGGACTTCAAGCGGATGATCGCCTACACCTCGGTCAACCACATGGGATACATCATCCTGGCGATCGGCGCGGCCGGGATGGCCGCGGGCTCGGCGAGCGAAGCCCGCGAGCTGGCCGTGACCGGCGCGGTCACGCAGATGGTGAGCCACGGCCTGATCACCGGCGCGCTGTTCCTCCTCGCCGGAGTCCTCTACGAACGCGGCGGCACCTACGACCTCGACCGGTTCGGCGGGCTGGCCGCGAGCGCACCCCGGTTCGCGGGCCTGACTGCCGCGGCCGCCTTCGCTTCCCTGGGACTGCCGGGTTTCTCCGGCTTCATCGCGGAGTTCCAGATCTTCACCGGTTCCCTCGGCGCCGCCCCGGTCGCGACCGTGCTGGCGTTCCTCGGCATCCTGGTGACCGCCGCGCTGTTCCTGCGCGCGTTCCAGAAAGTGTTCCTCGGCAAGCCCGGCACGCCGGCCGCGGACCTCACCGTCGCCGAGGGCGTCTCGATCGCGCCGCTGCTGGTGCTCGCCGTCGTGATCGGGGTCTTCCCGCGGTTCCTGCTCGACCTGATCGAACCCGCGTCGCGGTCGGTCCTGAACCTCCTGGCCCGGTGACCGCGCCGTGGAGACGATGAACGAAGACCCGCTCGCGCTGCTGCCGGAGATCATCCTCGCGGTCGCCTCGGTCGCGGGGCTGTTGCTGGGCTCCTACCTGCCGCGCCGGCGGCAATGGCCGGTCCGCCTCCTCGCCGCGCTCGCCTGCGCGGCCGGGCTGGCCGCGACCGTGGCGGTTTGGGGCGATCCGGTCCGCACGGTCTTCGGCGGCAGCTACGCGATCGACGTCGGCACCAACGCCGGACGCGTCATCGTCCTGGTCGCCGTGCTGCTCACCCTCGGCGTGAGCGCGCGAGAGTTCCGGTCCGCGCCGCGCGAGAGCGAGTGGTACGTCCTGATCCTGCTCGCGGCGCTGGGCACGATCGTCCTCACCGGCGCGAACGATCTGTTGCTCCTGGTCGCCGCGTACCTGCTCGCGAGCATCCCGCTGTACGCGGTCGCCGGGTTCGCCAAAGACGACGCCGGCACCGAGGGAGCGCTCAAGTTCTACCTGCTCGGCGCGCTGCTCGGGATCATCATGCTGGCCGGAGCCACCGTCTTGTTCGGAGTCGGCGGCTCTAGCGCCTACGCCGACTTGCAGAAGGCGCTCGGCACTGCCCCGGCGGCCGCCGTCGCCGTCGGCTTCGTCGGCGTGCTCGCCGGGCTGCTGTTCAAGATGGGCGCGGTCCCGGCGCACTTCTGGATCCCCGATGTCACCGAAGGCACCCGCCCGCCCGCCGCCGCGTTCCTCACCACCGTCCCCAAAATCGGCGGCGTCGTCGCGGCGTACCGCCTGGCCGCCGCGATGACCGGCTCGCACCTCGACTGGGCCCTGCTGATCGCCATCGTCGCCGCCGCCACCATGACGCTTGGCAACCTCGCCGCGTTCTTCCAGCGCGACGTCCGCCGCCTGCTCGGCTACTCCACCATCAGCCAGGTCGGCTACCTCCTGATGGCCGTCGCCGTGGCCGGACGCAACGAGCTGGCCCTGCCGAGCATGCTGCTCTACCTCGGCGCTTACGCGGTCACCAACCTCGGCGCCTTCGCGGTCGTTTGCGCGCTGCCGGGGCGGCGGACGATCGACGAGTATCGCGGGCTCCTGCGGCACCAGCCCTGGCTCGCCGTCAGCCTGGTGGTGTGCCTGCTCGGGCTGGTCGGCACTCCGCCCACCGCGGTCTTCACCGGCAAGCTGACGATCTTCGCCGCGGCGCTCGACGGCGGCTACGCCTGGCTGGTCGTCGTCGCAGCCGTCAACACCGTGGCGAGCCTGTTCTACTACCTGCGCTGGATCACCCCCGCCGTCCGCCGGAGCGACGAGCCGGACCCGGCCGTTCCCGGCGGCTGGGCGGCCGCGACCGCGTACGTCACCGCGGCCGGATCCCTCGTGCTCGGCCCCCTCGCCGGGCTCGCGCTCGCCGCCCTGCGCGGGGACCTGGCGTCGATGTGAGGACCGGATCCCCCGCCGCTGGCCCGCCCGACCGGGCAACTATGGACGATAGTAGCCTGGGCTCCCTGCACCGCCGCACGCGGCAAAACCACGGCTACCCGGGGGTTTTCTTGCATCCAGCGACCGACAACGCGAGCTGGCCGTCGACGGATCCGGACGACCAGGACCCCGGCGGCGGGAGCGGCGCCGCGCGCCCGTGGTGGCGGCGCCCGCTGACCATCGCGCTCGCCGCCGCGGCGGGAGCACTGGCCGTGGCGTACGTGATCGGCGCGATCGCGACGATCGGCGAGGTGCCCGGCGGCACCACCGTCGCCGGCGTGGCGGTCGGCGGGCTGTCCCCGGCAGAGGCCCAGGCCAAGCTGACCGCGGCGCTGACACCGCGCCTTGCCCAGCCCGTCCAGGTCAGCGCGGGCGACCGCACGGCCCGGTTCGTGCCGGCGTCCGCGAAGATCCAGGTCGACTACGCCGCGACGGTGGCGCAGGCGGGAACCCAGTCCCCGACCCCGTGGGGTCTTCTCGGCTCACTGTTCGGGGGCCGCGAATTCCGCGTGATGTCCAGCGGCGACGACCAGGCGCTCAACGCCGTCATCGCCGGCCTCCGCCCGGCCGTCGACCGCCCGATGACGGAAGGCGACGTGCGTTTCGACGGCGTCGCCCCGGTGCCCGTACAGCCCGAAGCCGGGCAGGAACTGGACGAAACGGCGGCCCGCCAGGCGCTCGTGACGGAGTGGGCGAACGCCGCGGACGTCAAGCTGCCGATCCGGACGCTCCAGCCCAAGGTCCCGGCCGACGAAGTCCGGCGAGCGGTCGACGAGATCGCCAAACCCGCGGTGTCGGCTCCCGCGACCGTGCGAGGCGACGGCCGCGACGCCGCCGTGACCCCGGCGCGCATCGCGGCGGCCCTGCGGTTCCGGGCCGGCGACAACGGAAATCTGGTGCCCAGCCTCGACAAGGACAAACTCGGCGCGGTCGCCGACAAACTGGCAGCCACCGAGAAGCAGGGCCAGGACGCCCGGATGGACTTCTCCAGCGGCTCTCCCGTCGTCACGCCGTCGACCGACGGGCGGCAGATCGACTGGGACCAGACCCTGGCCGGCCTCCTGAAGGCGATCACCGGCCCGGGAGACCGGGCGGTGCAAGCGAAATACACCGACGTACCGGCGAAGGTCACCAGCGGCGCGGTCAAGAGCCTCGGCATCAAGGAAGTCATCGGAGAGTTCACGACCACCGGGTTCGCGCAAGATTCCGGCGTGAACATCCGCGTCGTCGCCCAGAAGGTGAACGGCGCGATCGTCAAGCCCGGCGAAACCTTCAGTCTCAACGGCTACACCGGCCCGCGCGGCACACCGCAGGGCTACGTCGAAGCCGGCGTGATCGAAGAAGGCGTGCCCGCCCGCGAAGTCGGCGGCGGCATCTCGCAATTCGCCACCACGACCTACAACGCGGCGTACTTCGCCGGCATGACCGACGCCGGGCACAAGGAACACAGCTTCTACATCAGCCGCTACCCCGCGGCGCGCGAGGCGACGGTGTTCCAGAACCCGGACGGCAGCAGCGTGATCGACCTGAAGTTCGCCAACGACTCCGCCACCGGCGTGGCGATCCAGACGATCTGGACGAACTCCTCGATCACCGTCAAGCTGTGGGGCACCAAACACGTGAACGTCGAATCGGTCCCCGGCCCGAAACACGACTTCGTGAACCCGCCCACCGTCACGAAATCCGACGCCTCGTGCAAACCGGTCCAGGGCAAGCCCGGCTTCACCGCCTCCGACACCCGCGTCATCCGCGACCTCGGCGGCAAGGAGCTCAGCCGGCACACCCGCAACGTGCGCTACAACCCCGAGCCCACCGTCGTCTGCGCCGGAAGCGGCTGACCCGCCCGATATGTACTATCGAATCTAGTAGGCCCGGACCCGCTCCGGGAGGACGCGGCGCGGGCGTGAAGGGAACCCCGCGGGACTCAGAGTCCGTGAGGGTTCCCCTCACGGACGCGCTCGCCACGCAACGACAACGGAATCGGGACCCCATGACGCCTGCCGACCCTTCGCCGACCGCCCCGAACCGCCAGCTGAACCGGCGCGGCTTCCTCGTGCTCGGCGCGGGCGCGACCGCCGCCTTCGGGCTGGCCGCCTGCTCGTCCGGCGGATCTGCCGCGGCACCGGCCAAGATCGGCCCGTCCTCGCCGCTGGTCGGGCGCGCCGAGGCGGCCCGGCGCGCCGCGAACGCGCCGGTGCGCCAGGTCGAGCTGACCGCACAGGCAGGCGAACTCGACCTCGGGCAGGCCAAGGTCGCAACCTGGAGCTTCGGGCAGCTGCCCGGCCAGGAAATCCGCCTCAAACGAGGCGAGGTGCTGCGCGCGAAGGTGAACAACCGGCTACCCCAGCCGACCACCATCCACTGGCACGGACTGGCGCTGCGCAACGACATGGACGGCGTGCCCGACCTCACCCAGCCGGCGATCGCGGCCGGGAAGGACTTCACCTACGAGTTCGCCGCGCCGGAGGCCGGCACGTTCTGGTTCCACCCGCACGTCGGCACCCAGCTCGACCGGGGCCTGTACGGACCGCTCGTCATCGAGGACCCGGCGGACGGCCGCGACTACGACACGGAGCTGGTCGTCGTCCTCGACGACTGGATCGACGGCACCGGCACCGACCCGGACGCCGTGCTCGCCAACCTCAAGAAGAACGGCATGGTCATGGGCGGCGGGCAGTCGTCCTCGATGCCGGACATGCCAGGAATGGGCAGCGGCTCCGGCATGCCGCCGATGTCCGGCATGGGCGGCATGCCGCAGTCGGCCACCCTCGGCGGGGACGCCGGCGACGTGACCTACCCCTACTTCCTGGCCAACGGCACCCGCTCGGTCGCGCCGACCAGTGTCAAGGCCAAACCCGGGCAGCGGATCCGGCTCCGGCTGATCAACGCGGCCGGCGACACCGCGTTCCGCGTCGGCGTGCCCGGCGTTCCGATGCGGATCACCCACACCGACGGCTTCCCGGCCAGCGCGCCCGGCAACGCGGCGACGGTGCTGCTGGGCATGGGCGAACGGGTCGACGCGGTGATCACCGTTCCCTCCAGCGGCGTCCCGATCCTTGCTCTCGCCGAGGGCAAGGGTGGGTACGCCCAGGTGCTGGTGCACGCCGGCGGCAGCACCGCGTCCGCGGTGAACGACGCGGCCGCCGAGCAGCTGAAGACCGCGAAAGTCCTGACCGTGGCCGATTTCTCCGCAGCACCCCAGGTCTCGTTGAAGGACAAGACCCCCGACGTCACCCACGATCTCAAACTGGCCGGGCCGGGCGCGAAGTACGACTGGACGATCAACGGGAAACCGTACAACCCGAACGACGGGCTCCCGGTCCGCAAGGGACAGCGGGTACGCCTGCGGTTCGTGAACGAAACGGACATGTACCACCCGATGCACCTGCACGGCCACACTTTCCAGGTACGCACGCCGAAAGCGGCCGGCCCGCGCAAGGACACCGTCCTGGTCCTGCCCCGGCGCACCGTCGAGGTGGACTTCGACGCGGACAACCCGGGCCAGTGGCTGACCCACTGCCACAACGTCTACCACGGCGAGGCCGGAATGATGACCGTGGTGTCCTATGTGGAATGACAACGGACGCCGCTGGACGCTCGCGGCCGCGGCCGCGGCGGTGAGCGCACTCGCCGTCGGGGTGCCGACCGACGTGATCGACACCCCGCTGTTCACCCGGATGACGCCGGTGCGGTGGTGGGAGTACCCGGTGCTCGTCCTGACCGCGGTCCTCACCGGATTGTGGGTCGCGATTCCCCGGCCCAGCGCGGATGCGCGCGGACGCGCCGGCGTGGCCGGTTCGGTCACCGCGGCGGTGTTCGCCGTCGGCTGCCCCGTGTGCAACAAGATCGTGGTCGGATTGCTCGGCATCTCCGGCGCGCTCGGCATCTGGGCGCCCGTTCAGCCCCTGCTCGCGGCGTTCTCGCTGGCCGCATTGGCCGCCGCGGTCGTGCTGCGGTGGCGGCGACGGGCGTGCACCGCGGATACGTGCCCGCCGGAGATCACAACGGAGGCCAGCCCAGCCGGGCGAACGCCGCCAGCATCCGGCCCATCAGCTGCGTCCAGCCTCCGGTGAGCATCACGACGCCCATCGCGATCAGCAGGACCCCGCCGGCGATCTCGACTTTCCGCGTGTGCGCGCGCAGCCACGCCAGGCTGCGCTGCCCCCGCGCGACGCCGATCGCGACCAACACGAACGGCACGCCCAGCCCGAGCGAGTAGGCCGCCAGCAGCAGCGCGCCGGTGCCCAGGGTGGCACTGCTGGCGGCGGTCGCGAGGATCGAGGCCAGCACCGGCCCGACACACGGCGTCCAGCCGAGCCCGAACGCCGCGCCGAGCACCACCGCGCCCGCGGGGCCGCTGCGCACGCGGTGCAGGTCGAACCGGGCTTCCCGCTGCAGCAACGGAATCCGGACGACTCCGAGCGACGCCAGCCCCATGCCGATGACGAGCACACCGCCCGCAATCGTCAGAATTTGCCGATGCTGCGCCAAAAGCAGCCCGAACGCCGACGCCGTGACGCCGAGCGCGACGAACACGATCGTGAACCCTGCGATGAACAACGCGGACGCCAGGCCCACCCGCGGCTTGGCGCGCATCGCCGTCGGGTTCCCCTCCGGGGCGCGGCCGAGCCCGGAGACGTAGGACACGTAGCCCGGCAGCAGCGGCAGCGCGCACGGCGAAGTGAACGAAATGACCCCGGCGGCGATCGCCAGGGACAGCGAGGCATACAGATCCACGAGCGAAAAACCTGCCGTCGGGGGCCGGGACCTGGTCTCAGGCCAGGGCTTGTACTCTACGATCGATGATAGTAGAGCAGGGCGAGCCAGTGATCGCGGTGACCGGGCTCGGTGTGCGGTTGGGCCGCACGCCGGTGCTGCGCGCGCTCGACCTCGCGGTCGGTGCGGGTGAGGTCTACGGCGTGCTCGGCCCGAACGGCGCGGGGAAAAGCACTCTCCTGCGCGTGCTGGCCACCCTGCTGCGTCCCACGGCCGGCACCGGAAAAGTGCTCGGCGCCCGGCTCGGCACCGACGAAGTCCGTGCTGCACGGCCGTCGATCGCCTTGGCAGGACACGATTCCTCGTTGCATCCCCGGCTGACGCTCGAGGAGAATCTCCGCCATGTGGCCGCGCTGACCGGGCGGGACGCCGCTGCGGTGCCGGACGCGCTCGACGTCGTCGGGCTGCGCCGGGCTGCCGGACGGCGCGCCGAGCACTGCTCGCAGGGCATGCTCCGCCGTGCCGATCTCGCCAGGGTGGTGCTGACCGAACCGGCGCTGCTGTTGCTCGACGAACCGCACGCCGGGCTCGACCGGTCGTCGTTCGGACTGGTCGACCTGGTCGTCCAGCGGGTCCGGGCGCGCGGCGGGGCCGCGGTCGTGGTCGCGCACGACGCGCCGCGGGTCTGGGCGCTGGCCGACCGGGTCGGGGAACTCCTCGACGGCGGTCTCGTCGCGCTGCACCGCGAACCCGCCCCGGAAAGCGAGTGGCGATGACCGTCCTGTCCCCCGCTCCGCTCCGCCAGGCACGGACCATCGCCGGCGCCGAGTTGCGGATCGAGGCGCGCGCGGGCGAAGCGCTCTGGATCATCACGCCGTTCGGCGCCGTCGCGCTGCTGCTGACGCCGATGGCGGTCGGTGCGGACCGCCCGCTGCTCAGCCAGCTGGGCACGGGCATGTACTGGGTCGTGGTGCTGCTCTTCGGCGTGCTGGTCGCGCTGCGCCAGACCGCGACCGACTCGCCCGGCCACCTGGCCATGCTCCGGATGACCGGAATGCCGGCCGCGGCCCGGCTCGGCGGGCGCGCCGCCGCGACGGCGGTCGTCCTGCTCGCGTTCGAGACGCTGCTGCTGCCGGTGATGATCGCGCTGTACCAGCCTGATCTCGCCGGGTGGGCGTGGCTGGCGGCAGCGCTTCCGCTGACTGCTGCCGGGCTCGCGGCTCTCGGCACTCTCGCCGGCGCGTTGGTGCACGGCATGGCAGGCCGCAGCACGCTCGGGCCGCTGCTGGTCTGCCCGCTGGCGCTGCCGCTTCTGCTGGGTGCGACCGAACTGGTCGAGGAAGGCGGCTACGGGCAGGTCCCGTGGCTGTGGTTGCTGCTGCTGGTCACCGTCACCGGAATCGGCTGGCTCGCTCTGCTGCTCGGCGCGAACGCGTTGGAGGAATCGTCATGAACCTGTTCGGCAGGCGGCTTCCCGCCGCCGCGCTCGTCCTGCTCGCGGCCGGTCTCGCCGGCGCGGTCCTCGCGCCGCCGGACCGGTTCCAAGGCGACTACCAGCGGCTGATGTACGTGCACGTGCCCACCGCGTGGGTCGCCTACCTCTGTTTCGGCCTCACCGGGCTCGCCAGCGCGCTGTGGCTGTGGCGCCGCGGCGCCCGCTTCGACCGGCTCGCCGCGGCGAGCGCGGAACTCGGGGTGCTGTTCACCGGCCTGACGATCGTGCTCGGCTCCTGGTGGGGCAAACCGGTGTGGGGCGTGTGGTGGACCTGGGACCCCCGCCTGGTCACCACCGCGCTGATGTTCTTCGTTTACCTCGGCTATCTGGCCCTGCGCCGGGCGACGCTCGATCCGGTCGCCCGCGCGCGCCGCTCGGCGGTGCTCGGCGTGGTCGCCGTCGTGCAGGTGCCGGTCGTGCACATGTCGGTGGTGTGGTGGCGGGCGCTGCACCAGCCGCCGACAGTGCTGAAGCCGGGCGATCCGACGATCGACCACCGGATGCTCGCCGTGCTGCTGCTCAACGTGGTCGCGTTCACCGTGTTCGCGGGAATGCTGCTGCGCGCCCGGCTCCGGCTCACCGCGCTGGAGGACGAACTCGCTGCCGCACAAGCGGCCGAGGACACCGAAGTCGCGGGCGGCGCCGTCACCGCGCCGCACCTGGAAGGACGGATGCGGGATGCCTGAATGGGCCTGGGTGACGATCGGCTTCGCCATCGCTTTCGGCACGCTCGCCGGGTACACGCTGCGGCTGCGCCTTCGGGCAGAGGCGATCCGGCGGGAACGGGAGGAGCGGTGAAGCGGTACCGCCTGCTCGCCGTCGCCGGCATCGGGATCGTCGCCGTCCTGGTCGGGGTGCTGATGTTCGGGAACCTCAACGGCAACCTCGTCTACTACCTCACGCCGGCCGAGGCGATCGCGAAACACGCCGACTACCCCGACGGCCGCCGGTTCCAGCTCGGCGGGTTCGTGCGGCCGGGCAGCGTCGCCCACACCCCGGAAGGGCTGCGGTTCGTCGTGTCCTCCGACGTGAAGCCCGGCAGCCCGGCAGTCCCCGTCCTGCACAACGGCCCGCTCGCGCAACTGTTCCAGCCCGGCATCGGGGTGATCGTCGAAGGTTCCTGGCGGGACGGCCAATTCGACTCCGACACGATGATCGTCAAACACGACGAGAACTACCGGCCGCCCGCGACACCGGCCCCGGCCCCGTCTGGAGGTGATTCCCGGTGACCGCCGTGCTTCCCGCCGCGGGCTGGGGCGGCGCATTCCTCGGCCTCGCCGCGTCGCTCGTGCTGGCCTGGTACGGATTCCGCGCGCAGCGCCGGCCCGGCTCCGTCCGAATCGGACAGTTGCGGCTGGCCTCGTTCGTGATGCTCGGCGGAGCGGTGCTGTCGATGGCCGCGCTCGAAACGGCGTTGCTGACCGACGACTTCGCCATGTCCTACGTCGCCGAGACGCACTCGCGTGCCACGCCGCTGCTGTTCACCATCACCAGCGCGTGGTCGGCTCTCGGCGGCAGCATCGTCCTGTGGACGCTGCTGCTGGCCGGGTACGTCTTCGTCGCCCGCCGCAAGGTGACCGACCCCGGCGACCGGCTGGGCACCGGCGCGCTCGGCGTCATGGGCCTCGTGGCGGCCTTTTTCTTCGGGCTGGTGACCACCGTCGCCAACCCGTTCCGGATCGTGGCGAACCCGCCCGCCGACGGCCCGGGCCCGAACCCGTTGCTGCGCAACGACATCATGGTGGCGATCCATCCCCCGCTGCTGTACCTCGGCTTCGTCGGGTTCACGGTGTCGTTCGCCTACGCCATGTCGGCGCTGCTCATCCGCCGCGGCGGCACCGACTGGCTGGTCCGCACCCGGCGGGCGAACCTCGTCGCCTGGACGTTCCTCACCGCGGGCCTGATCGTCGGCGCGTGGTGGTCCTACCAGGTGCTCGGCTGGGGCGGCTACTGGGCGTGGGACCCGGTCGAGAACGCGGCGCTGATCCCCTGGCTGGCGGCGACCGCGTTCGTCCACTCCGCCGTCGTGCAGGTGAAGCGCGGAACCCTGCAGGCGTGGAACTTCGTGCTCGCGCTGGCGACCTTCGCGCTGACGATCCTGGGCACCTTCCTCACCCGGTCCTCGGTGGTGGCGTCGGTGCACTCCTTCACCCAGTCCGGGGTCGGACCCGCTTTGCTCGGCTTCTTCGTGGTCGTCCTGGCCGGCGGGTTCACGCTGTTCGCGCTGCGCGGCGAACACGTCGCCTCCCGCACCGGGTCGCTGCGGCTCGCCAGCCGCGAGGGGCTCTTCCTGGTCAACAACCTGGTGCTGTGCCTTTTCGCCTTCGTCGTGCTGCTCGGGACCGTGTACCCGATCTTCGTCGAGGCGTTCACCGGAGGCCAGGTCTCGGTCGGCCGCCCGTTCTTCGACCGGATGGCCGTGCCCCTGTCGTTCGCGCTGCTGCTGGCGATGGGCGCCGGGCCGTTCACCCCCTACCGCTGGGCGACCGCGCGCGTGCTCTGGACCCGGCTGGCCTTCCCGATGCTGATCGGCAGCATCGCCGCCGCCGCGTTCGCGGTGGCGGGAATCCGCTCCGTCGGCGTCGTCGCGGTCGCCTTCCTCGCGGCGACCATCGTCTCCGCGAGCATCCGGCATCTGTTCGCCACCGCGCCGAACCGGCGCCCGTCCGGCTTGTGGCGGCTGGTGTCCGGGCAGCGCGCCTATTGGGGCGGGCAGCTCGCGCACATCGGCGTCGCGGTCGTCGCCCTCGCCATCTCCGTGGCCGGAGCCACCGCGACCCGTGCGACGGTCACCCTCACCCCCGAGCACCCGGCCGAATTCGCCGGCTACACCGTCATGTTCACCAAGAGCGAGCAACACACCGAACCCGACCGCACCCAGCGCGACGCGCATCTGGAATTCCGCGACAACGGACAGCTCGCCTGGACGGCCCAGCCCAAACTGGAGACCTTCGCCAACCAGCCCCAGGCCGTCGGCACCCCGGACGTGTGGAGCACCGCGGGCCGCGACGTCTACGTCGCGCTGGCGCAGATCGCCCCCGGCACCGTGACGGTGAACCTCTACCGCTACCCGCTCATGTCCTGGCTGTGGACAGGAGGGTTCCTCATGGCCGCGGGCGGCGCGTGGGCCCTCAGCGAACGGCGCCGACGCGGTTCCCCGACTGCCGAACCCGCCGAGGAGACGGTGAGCCATGCGTAAAAGCCTGCTCGCGCTCGCCGGAATCCTCGTCCTGCTCGGCCTCACCGCCGGGCTGCTCCTCAGCGGCGGGAACGGGACCGCGGACCGGGCGCACGACCTCGACCAGCGACTGCGCTGCCCGGTGTGCAAGAGCGTGTCGATCGCCGAATCGCCGTCCGAGACGGCCACTGCCATGCGGCAGGCGGTGCAGGATCAGGTCGCCGCCGGCCGCAGCGATCAGCAGGTCCTCGGCTTCTTCCGGGCCCGCTACGGCGACTGGGTGCTGCTTGATCCGCCAGTGAGCGGCCGCACGCTGTGGGTGTGGCTGCTGCCGCTGGCCGGCATCGCCGCCGGAGCGCTCTTGCTGGCCGGGCTCTTGCGGAAACGACCCGACGTCCCGGAACTGGCCGGCGACGAACGCGCGCGTGTCGAACTGGCGCTGCGCCACGCCCGCGAACAAGGCACCGGAGAGACTCTGTGACCGCCGCCGAAGAACGCGACCAGGCCCTGCGCGACATCCTCGCGCTCGAAGCGCAAGTCGACGCCGGGGAAATCCCGCCGGACGCCGCACGACGCCTGCGCGCCGAGTACGAGCAGGCCGCCGCCGACGCGATCAACCGCCTCGACGAACCCGCCAAGCCCGTCTCCCGGCGACGCCGCACCCGCGAGGCACGGACGAGGACCATCGCCTACCTCGGCACGCTCGTCGCGGCCGGGATCGCTGCGGTCGTCGTCCTCCCCGCCGCCGTGCAACAGCGTCCCCAGAACGGTTTCGTGACCGGGAACGAGGTCATGCAGTCCAGCGCCCCCGCTGCGCCGCTTCCTTCGGGAACCGGCGCCGCCGACACCGCGCTGTGGATGCAGGCGAACCTGCAGCTCTTCGCTCAAAACAACCCGGCCGCCGCGCTGCGCACCCTCGACCAGCTCCGGCAACGACCCGGGCTGCCCGCCCAGACCCGCCAGGACGTCGACGCCATGATCGCCACCGCGCGGCGCGAACTGGCCAAGGAGGGACGATGACAGCCGGCGCCGACGCCCGCCGCGGCACCATGCGATGGCTCCGCTGGACCGCGCTCGCCGTCGCCGTCGCCGCGGTCGCCGTCGGCGTGCTCATCAGCACCCGGATCGGCGACGACCCGAACCTGGTCGACACCCCGCTGATCGGCAAGCCCGCACCCGAGCTCACCCTGCCCTACCTCGAACGAGACGGCGGCCTCGCGCTGCGTTCGCTGCGCGGCCAGGTCGTCGTGGTCAACTTCTGGGCCTCATGGTGCGTGCCGTGCCGCGAGGAACAGCCCACCCTGACCGCCGCCGCGGACGCCTACCGCACGGCGGGCGTGACCTTCGTCGGCATCAGCTACCAGGACCAGCCCAAGTCCGCGGTCGGATTCCTCAACGAACTCGGCCGCGGCAAGAGCTACCAGTACGTCACCGACCCCGGCTCCCGCGCGGCCATGGAATTCGGGATCTACGGCATCCCGGAAACGTTCTTCCTCGACCGCTCCGGAACCATCGTCGCCAAGATCACCGGCCCGGTGGACCCGCCGCTGCTGAAGTCCGCCCTCGACGACATCGTCGCCGGGCGGAAACCGCAGTCCCGCACCGGCGGCTCCGTCCAGCCCGCTCCCGGCCAGGGCCGCTGACCTCCGTCAGCCATGCCAGAATGAGGCCGTGGTGAGGCTCCGGCGCTGATCAGGAGCGTCGCGCACCGGTCGGCATCCGGTGGGTCCTAACTGCTCCAGCTCGCCCTCGCTGTCAGCGGCGATCGAGCCGAAGAAGTCACAGCGCTCGCGTCGACGATGCGCCGTCCGGCTGCGCATCGAGTGCACGGCCACGATTCATCTGGGCTCGCCGCATCGGCGGTGGGTGTTCTGCTGGTACCGCTTGTCCAGACCCGGGCCGCCGTGCCGGACGGCTGGCCCCCTTGCGGGCAGATGGAGCCCGGCGCACCGGTAGGCGGCACCGTGGTCTTCTTGTCGACGGCACAACCGGTTGGTCGCTGATGTCCAGCACCGCCGGTGAGCGAAGCCGCTTGCGATGGCGGGCAGAGGCACCGGAATTAGCCGTCCTGGGGCGGTTTTTGCTGTGTCCATCGGAAGTGTGCCGCGACGTTCGGGTCGTCTTCCCACCAGGGGCGCATCGTGGCAGGTAGTTCCGCAGCAGTGCCGGCCGTTTCAGCGGCTGTTGCTGTGGGGTTTTGTCTGCGTTGTTCGGCTCGTTGGTATTGGTCGAGTTGTGCGTCGATCTCGGCGGCGTGTTCCTTGTCGCGGCGTCGCAGTTGCTGCATGGACAGGATGAGGAAGGGTACGAGGGCGAGGTCGCCGAGGCCCCACAGGACGGCCGCACCGGTTGTCTGGTCGGTGTCGGGGGGAAGCCCTCCTGCGCCGTTGAGTGCGAGATAGTAGTCGGCGGCGACGAGGCTGCCGGACATGAGCAGGGCGATGGGGACGATGACGTCGAGGGCGACTTCGGCGAAGGTCAGTCCGACCGAGACGACGTGCGGGTACAGCTTGGGCACGGGATCGCGTTGCAGGCGGGTCCAGAAGTAGTGTGCCCCGGCGATCAGTAGCGCGGCTTGGGTGAGTTCGCTGGTCCAGTGGCTGCGCAGCCCGGCTTCGTACCAGCCGCTGCCGTAGAGCGCGATGGGTACGCCGAGCAGCACTAGCACGCCGATCAGCGGATGGGTGACGGCCCGCATGGCGGCCGAGTGCAGGATGCGGCTGCACCGTGCCCTGGTTGCCGGGGTTGCGGTGTCGCGGGCGAGTCGGGCGGGCAGGGCGTGGGCGAGGAATTGCGGTGTGATCATCAGCAGCGTGACGACTTGGATGGCGCGGACGCTGAAGAGAACGTTCTGATAGGCCCCGATCGAGGTCACGGTGACGAGGGCGTAACTGCCGAGCCCGCTGTAGCACCACACGATGCGGCTTGCGGGCCAGGTGCCACCGGCTCGGCGGAGCTTCCGCACGCGCAGGGCGTACCAGAGACCGAAGGCCAGCATCGCCGCGATCGGTGCGGGATGCCAGGACCATGCGGTGAGCGCGGTGGTCCAGGTCAAGGGTGGCAAGGAAACGGTCGGCATGATGGCTGCGTCACGGGTCCTGTCGGTCTCGGGTCACGGCCACGCGGATGCTCGCTCAGGCCGCTGTCACCGTCGGGCGGTTACGGGGAATTCGGCGCGGCCCCGTCCTCGGAGCCTCTCGTTCTGCTCTCGGGAAGGCCGTCATCCGGGCGGTCGTCGGCCGCGTCGTCGCCTGCCGCGGCACCGTCAGGATCCTCGACTCCGGAGGGCATGCCGGTCGTGGTGGCGCCGGCTTCGCCCGCCTGGGCGGCGATGCGGCGGCGTTCGGGGTCGCGGGCTTGGGCGATGCCGATTCCGGTGAGCGCGGCGGCGAGGGCGACGACGATGGCGATCAGGGTCCAGACTCCGGCCGTGCCTGAGCCGGCGGCCAGTAGCGTGGTCGTCATGGTGGGTTCCTCCGTGCGGGCGCGGCCGGCCCAGGCCCGCGTGGAAACGTTGAGCTGACCTGGGCCGGGGTTCATGGCTGGGGTCGGTAGGTCCGGCCGTGCGGGTGGTCGCAGTGCTCGTCGTCGGCCTCGGGTGTGGTGTGGTCGACCTGCAGGGTGGTGTGTTCCAGGTGGTGGCGTGCGCGCATGATCTCCTCGACGCCCTGGCGGATGGCGTGGCAGTCGGCGCCCGGTTTGACGAGGATGTGCGCGGACAGCGCGGTGTCGCCGGAGGTGATCTGCCAGATGTGCAGGTCGTGAATCTGCACTACGTCGGGCACGGCGGCCAACTCGCCGCCGATCGCCTCGGGGTCCAGGTGCGCGGGGGCGGCTTCGAGGAAGATCCGCCCGGATTCCTTGACCAGGCCCCAGCCCGCCTTGGCCATCAGCGCCGCGACGATCAACGCGGCGATGGCGTCCGCGCGGGCGAAGCCGGTCCAGAGGATCACGCCACCGGCGACCGCGGTCGCGATGAACGCGTAGAGGTCGTTGAGGATGTGCTGGAACGCACCCTCGACGTTCAGGCTGGACCGGTTGGCGCGGCTGATGCACCAGGACGCGGCCACGTTGACCGCGATGCCCACCAGTGCGGTGATGAACACCAGCAGCCCCTCCACCGGTGGGGGGTCGATGAGCCGGCGTACGCCCTCGTAGACGAACCACGCGGTCAGCAACAGCAGGGTGATGCCGTTGGCCTGGGCGGAGAGGATCTCGGCGCGTTTGAGGCCGTAGGTGTAGTTGCCGCGCGCGGGCCGGGCCGCCAGCCGGATCGCGATGAGCGCGAGCACGATCGACGCGGCGTCGGTGAGCATGTGCCCGGCGTCGGAGATCAGCGCCAGCGATCCGGCGATCAGCCCGACCACCACCTCGGCCGTCATGAACGCCACGATCAGCCCGAGCGCGAGACCGAGCCACTTCCGGTCCGCGTTCGCCGACACCCCGTGCCCGTGTCCGTGTCCGGTCTCGCCGGTCCCCTCCGCCTGCCCGGCACGTTGGGCCTGGTGTTCAGTGGTGGCCACCGTGGTGCCCTCCGTGCTGCGGACGGTACTCGTGCTGCCCGAACAGCTCACCCAGGAACCCGCCGCCATGGCGGCGCTCGCCGTAGGCGGGTGGCGGGTAGTACGGCTGAGCCGGTGCCGCGTACTGCGGCGGCGCAGGCTGCGACGGCGGGGTGGGCTGGGCGGCGGCGTAGAACCTGGCCTCCGCCGTGGCCAGCTGTTCCATCTCGCCGCGGTCGAGGAATACCCCGCCGCAACCGGTGCACTGGTCGATCTCCACCCCGAACCGGTTCACCGGCAGCATCTGGGACACACATTTCGGGCACAACAACCCCGCCCCGCCGCCTGTCGGCTGCTCGCCTGTCGCGCTACTCATCGCTGCACCTCTCGCGTCGTCATCGCTCACGTCCGCTGCCTATCCTGCCTCAAGTATAGTGATATGCGCATAAATGGATTACTGGGGTCCGAGCGAGTCCGGGCACGTCCTCTGACGCAGTCGTTGTCGTTTGAATCGCCAATTGCTGCTATCATCGTCTTGTGGCGATGATAAGCAGGGATGGATGCCTCGCGTCGAGCGTGGGCGCGGGCTTGGACCCGGCGGTGGCGCTGTTCCACAGTCTCTCCGACGCCACCCGGCTGGCGATCGTGCAACGCCTCGCTCATGGGGAGGCGCGGGTCGCAGACCTGGTGGCCGCGCTGGGGATGGCGCAGTCCACGGTCTCGGCGCACGTGGCCTGCCTGCGTGATTGCGCGCTGGTGGTGGGCCGCCCGCAGGGCCGGCAGGTGTTCTACAGCCTCGCCCGGCCGGAGTTGATGGACCTGCTGGCGTCGGCGGAGACGCTGCTGGCCGCGACCGGCAACGCGGTGGCGCTGTGCCCGAACTACGGCACCGACGCCGCGGCCGACGCAACCCCGGACAGCGTGATTCGGGATAGCAAGGAGAGTGCTCGATGAGTGACGCGTGCGGCTGCGGCCACGAAGAACCTGTGAGCGTGGAGGCCGAGGAGCACGAGCCGGAGCGGCTGTGGCAAGTCAAGGAACTGCAGTTCGCGGCGAGCTCTGGAGCGTTCCTGCTCGCCGCGCTGATCGCCGGCTGGGCCGGCGCGGCGCGGCCGGTGGAGCTGGTGCTGGAGGTGGCGGCGTTGCTGGCCGGTGCCTACACCTTCGTCCCGTCCACGCTGAAGCGGCTGGTGAAGGGCAAGATCGGGGTCGGCACGCTGATGACGATCGCCGCGGTCGGCGCGGTCATTCTCGGCGAGGTCGGCGAGGCCTCGATGCTGGCTTTCCTGTTCTCCATCAGTGAGGGCCTGGAGGAGTACTCGCTGGCCCGCACCCGTCGCGGCCTGCGTGCCCTGCTGTCCCTGGTTCCCGAGCAGGCCACCGTCTTGCGCGACGGCACGGAGGTCATGGTGTCGCCGGCCGAGCTGCGGGTCGGCGACAGCATGCTGGTCAAGCCCGGTGAGCGAATCGCCACCGACGGCATCATCCGCGACGGCCGTACTGCCTTGGACGTCTCGGCGATCACCGGCGAATCGGTGCCGGTCGAGGCAGGTCCCGGCAGCGAGGTGTTCGCTGGATCGATCAACGGCACCGGCGTGCTCGAAGTCGAGGTCACCACCACCGCGGAGGACAACTCCCTGGCGCGGATCGTGCGGATCGTGGAAGCCGAACAGGCCCGTAAGGGCGCCTCCCAACGCCTCGCGGACCGCATCGCGAAACCGTTGGTGCCGGGCATCATGATCGCCGCCGCGCTGATCGCTGCGGTCGGCAGCCTGCTCGGCGACCCGGTCACCTGGATCGAGCGTGCCCTGGTCGTGCTCGTCGCCGCCTCCCCGTGCGCGCTGGCGATCTCCGTGCCCGTCGCGGTCGTGGCCGCGGTCGGCGCGGCCAGCAAGCTCGGCGTGCTGGTCAAGGGCGGTGCCGCCCTCGAAGCGCTCGGTGCGGTCCGCGGAGTCGCGTTGGACAAGACCGGCACCCTCACCGCGAACCGGCCCGCCGTCATCGACGTCGCCACCACCCATGGCGCGAGCCGCGAGCAGGTCCTGCACCTGGCAGCAGCATTGGAGGCCCGCAGCGAACATCCTCTCGCGAGGGCGATCCTTGCCGCGGTCGACGAGGTCACCCCGGCCTCGGCCGTGGAGGCGGTCACCGGGGCGGGTCTCACCGGCCGTCTGGACGGGCGCACCGTTCGGCTGGGGCGTCCCGGCTGGCTCGAACCCAGCTCACTGGCGACGGACGTGGCGCGGATGCAGCAGGCCGGCGCGACCGCGGTGCTGGTCGAGCAGGACGGCCAGGTCGTCGGCGCGATCGCGGTCCGCGACGAGCTTCGCCCGGAAGCCGTCGAGGTGGTGGCGCAGCTTCGCCGGGACGGCTACCACGTCGCGATGCTCACCGGCGACAACCACGCCACCGCCACCGCACTGGCGAAGGACGTCGGGATCGAAAACGTGCACGCCGAACTCCGCCCGGAGGACAAGGCTCGCCTGATCGAACAGCTGCGCAGCCAGCGCTCCACCGCGATGGTGGGCGACGGCGTCAACGACGCGCCGGCCCTGGCCACCGCCGATCTGGGCATCGCGATGGGCGCGATGGGCACCGACGTGGCGATCGAGACCGCTGACGTCGCGCTCATGGGCGAGGACCTGCGGCACCTGCCGCAGGCGTTCACCCACGCCCGCCGCGCCCGGCGGATCATGCTGCAGAACGTCGGCCTGTCCCTCGGGTTGATCACCGTGTTGATCCCGCTGGCGTTGTTCGGCGTGGTCGGCTTGGCCGCGGTGGTACTGGTGCATGAGTTGGCCGAGGTCGTCGTCATCGCCAACGGCGTCCGCGCCGGCCGCACCAAGTCCCTGCAGATCACAGGAGGTCGCAGGCAGACGGCGTCGATGTCCGCCGCGGTCGGGGTGTCCTCGTGACGACCGGTCAACCCACTCGCACGGCCAGAGTGACCCGAGCACGGGTCGCGCTGGCGGCCACCGCCGCGCTGCTGGCCGCGCTCGACCTCGGCCTGAAAGCCTGGGCGAGCGGGGCCTTGGCTGACGGGACGTCGGCCGATCTCGGGGTGATTCAGCTGCGGCTGACGTTCAACTCCGGGGTGGCGTTCAGCCTCGGCGACACCCTGCCCGGTTGGGTGGTGCTCGGTGTCACCGGGTTGATCGTCGCCGGGCTCGCGGTGTTCGCCTGGCGCAAAGCACGCACGGCGAACCTGGCTGTACGGCTGGGGCTGGCCGCGGTGCTGGCCGGGGCGATCGCCAACCTCGCCGACCGGGCCGCCGACGGGGTCGTGACCGACTACCTGCACACCGGCTGGTTCCCCACATTCAACCTCGCCGATGTCTTCATCACCGTCGGCGGCGCTGTGCTGGTTCTGGCCAGTCTCCGCGCCACCGATGGCACCACGAGGGACTCGGCACCGTGATCCCGCGAGATCAAGATCGGATCACAGCCCACCAAATTCGTGAACTCGACCTCGACCCTCAAGATCGAACGTCGACCAGGGTGAACAGCGACCGGCGGCGCGAGCGGCAGATCCCCTCCAGCGAGGGCAGTTAGTTGTTGCCGTGGTAGGCCGACACCGCTCGAACGCCGCAGACAGCTGCGCCGCCCAGCCACTCAGCTTCCGCCGCTCGTCCTGAAGCGCCGCCAGCCGTTCCGCTGCTCGCTCGCACAGTCCCAGCCATGTGCTTCAGAACATGGCAATCACCGCGACTCTCCTCGATCCGCTACTGTGCAGCGGGCTGATCAGCAACGTCACCCACTTCGAGTCGCCGGTCTCGCACATGTCGACGCAGCCATCCTTGCCTCACCGGCGAAGCGCACGACATTCCCCGGCAGCACGCCCCTCCAACCACAGCCCGGCCGGGCCGATCGCGTGCGGTGCCTGCAAATCCGCCAGTCGTGCCTTGGAACTTGCCCAGCGTGGTCGCCTGCGCCCAGGTCTTCGTCCGATCGAACTCGCTACGCCGCGCGGCCGGGTCCGCCACCGGGCCGCGATCCAGGCAGGCACACTCGGCCCGTCAGCCCGGGCCGCGACCATCGTAGTGAACCGCGGGTTGACATCCGTGCGGAGCACGGCTGCCATCGCGTCCGGCGTCACGTGCCCCGGCGACCCTCAGCAGGCCGCACCAGCTCCTCCACGCGACGTTGATCAGGTCGGCCGGGTTGTCCTGCCTCTGCTGCTGCACGGATCGCCGCCTCGGCAACCGCCCGCACCTCGCCGCCTCGCGCTTCACGTCCGGGTGCTCACCCACGAACTACCGATGCCGTCTGGCGGTCCGATCCGTGTCAGCCTTCGCCGCCACCATCCGGCAGCGCAGTCCCGAGCCGGTGCGCGACCAGCGCGCCCCACACCACGGTCGCCACGAGCGCCGCCGCGTTGGCGAGCGCGTAAACCAGCACGCCCGCCGGGATCGCCCGGTCGGGCGGAGCGCCCAGCCGGAGCACGTACTCGACCAGGTACGCCAGGATGAGCGCCATCGCCAGGCTCAGGTGCACCAGCAGGCGCCGGTAGGCGGCAGTGCCCGAGCGGATCGGCAACCCGTCGACAAATCCCGCGAACCCGGCGACCGCTGCGCCGAGCAGCCCGATCCCGACCAGCCACGTTGCCGCGGTGGTGAATTCCCGTGGATCGTGCGAGCGCGCCGCCAGGTCCAGCACCGTGCTCGCGAACCAGCATCCGATCGGGACGGCCACCAGCACCGGGTGCAGCCGCACCCGC
Organism: Amycolatopsis sp. Poz14; assembly: GCF_006704225.1. Lineage (NCBI taxonomy): Bacteria > Bacillati > Actinomycetota > Actinomycetes > Pseudonocardiales > Pseudonocardiaceae > Amycolatopsis > Amycolatopsis sp. Poz14. The sequence continues at coordinate 2,425,429 of NZ_JACLHD010000001.1, read as the reverse complement.
GACCTCGTCCGGACCGGAGCGGCTTCCTCCGCTGTCTCGGTCACGCCGGTTCCCAGGACCGCACCGGATCCGTTCCGCAGCATGGTAGACGCAATGAACTCACCCCGTTGATACTATTTCACTTAGTATTATGTCGGCTCCCGTGTCCCGCCCGGCTTCCCCGCCGGACTGCAGCGAGGAGCAGCCGTGCTGGTATTCGGCGCCGTCGTGCCCGTGTCCGCCTGGACCATTGCCGTACTGGCCCTCGGCGCACTCGTCGGCCTCTCCGCGGCCCGGCCGCTGGCCAAGCGGACCGAGTGGCCCGCGCGCGGCATCCTGATCACCGTCGTGCTGTTGTCCGCGGTTCTCGCGCTCACTCTGCCACCCGGCAGCGAGCGGCACACCAACGGCCTGCACGCCTGCCTGCCCGAGGACTTCCCCGACCTCGTGGGCACGGTGCTGAACTCTGGCGGCGGGATCGCCGGCAACGTGCTCAACCTGCTCCTTCTCCTGCCGCTGACCGCCTCGGCAGTGCTCACCGTCGGCCGCACCGTACCCGCAGTCGTGCTCGCCCTCACGCTGCCGCCCGCGATCGAACTGGCCCAATCGCAGATCCCCGGCCGGTGGTGCAGCCTCGCCGACGTGCTCGCCAATGTCGCGGGCGCGCTCGCCGGAGCCCTGCTCGGCGCGGTGCTCCTGCGGCGCAGGACGGTCAGGCGCGAAACCGCCGGCCCGCGAACACCCCGCCGATGAGGAACAGCACGCCCGCCATCGGCCAGCCGATCAGCAGGTCCTGCAAGCCCACCGTCGGCAGCAAGGAGAACTTCCCCAGGTGCGCTCCGATGTGGACGATCGCCATCACGACCCCGACCCCCATCAGCACGAAACCCGCGACCCGCACGACGAGCCATTTCCGGTACGCGCCGGTGTAGCCGGCCTTCTCGGGCTTGACCGCCGCGCGGCGGACCCCGGCCTCGAGCGCGCGCTGCCTCGCGCGGCGGTCGCGCCCTCTCGTCGACACCTTCGGCATGTCACAACTCCTCGCACCAGCCACCTCTACTAAGCGAGATCGTAGTACGCGAGGAGCCTTCCGGAATCCCGCCTTGCCATCAATTACTAAGTTTCCTAGTATGTCGGTTATGTCGCGAGCTTCCCGCATGCTGTCTCGCGGCCGCGCCGGACCCTCCCCCTCGGCCGGCGCGTAACGCGGACGCGGGCCTCGTTCCTCCGAGGCCCGCGTCCGTGCCCGCCTCGATCCCAGGACCGCCTGCCGCGACCGCACGAAAACGGGCGCGCCGCATGAAATCCTCGTGATCGCAGCCCAAAGCGCACTCGATCAGGTCCAGTGACGCCCGCGAACCGACCATCCGGCGCCGAATTTCCGCGCGCTGCCACAGCAGGCCGAGCCCAGCCTCTTTGGCACACAGGATGACCGCCACCCGGACAGATCGTCCGCGCCGTACCGATGTCCCCCGCTCGCCGCGGCAGCGCACCTCACGCTTGCCTAATACCCCCACGGGGTATATCTTCAGGTTATTCGATACCCCTGCCCGGTATAGGAGGACGTGATGGTCACGCATCGGGAAGCAGCAACGACCGCGAGCCGGTCCGGCCTCGCCCCTGCCGGTCGCGCGTTCAGCGCCCGCTGGGAGGACATCGGAGCCGCGCTGCTGGGCCTGTGGCTCGTCGTCGCGGTGTTCCTCGACGGGCGGGCGCACTGGCTGGGCCTGCCGGATTCGTTCTTCACGCCGTGGCACGGACTGCTCTACGGCGGCCTGCTCCTGCTCGGCCTCTGGTTGCTGGCGATGGGCTGGCGGCGGCGCGGAACGGCGCCGCCCTGGCGGGCGGTCCTCGCCCCTCCGGCGGGATACGGCTGGCCGCTCGTGGGCGCCGGGATCTTCGCCGCGGGAGGCGCGGCCGATCTCGCGTGGCACGAGGTGTTCGGCATCGAGGCCGGGATCGACGCGTTGCTGAGCCCGTCGCATCTGCTGTTGTTCGCCGGTGCCGGGTTCCTGTTGGCGGGGCCGGTCCTGTCGGCTCGGGTGAAAGGCGAACCGTCGCTGGCGGCGACAGTGCTGGCGCTGCTGGCATTGTCGGCGGTCGCGGCGTTCGCGTTGAGCTTCCTGTCCGGATTCTTCAGCGATGCCCCGGTCTACACGGTCGGGCACTTCCCCGAGGGCACCCGGCCCACATCGCGGCGGAGACCAGGGCAGAGGCCGGACTGGGCAGCTACGTGCTGACCTCCCTCGTAGTCGTCGCGCCGCTGGCCTACCTCGCCCGGACGTGGAAGCTGCCGTTCGGCGCCACCACGGTGTTCCTGACCGCGCACGCGGTTCTCGCGTCCACGCTCGTCGACTTCGGCTTCACCGGCGGGCGGGTCGTTCTCGCCGCCGCTGTCGCCGGGCTCGCAGCCGATGCCGCTCTCTACGGCGTACGACGAGCGGGAGCGTCGCGCCGCGCACAATCACTGGCGGCTGCGGGAATCGTCCCGGTCCTGTTGTGGTCCGGGGTGCTGGCGGCGGTGCAACTGTCCTACGGTATTCGCTGGTCGGCCGAACTGGTCGGCGGAGTCGTGGCCGTATCCGCGCTGGTTTCGGTGCTCGTGGTCCTGCTCGGCCAGTCCGGCCGCACACCCGCGACGCCCTAGCCTGTCCGCATCGAACAGTCCACACCGGACGGTGCACTGACGGAAACCCGTGTCACCGCTTCATTCGGGACGGTAATACGGGTTCCGCAAATGCCGGCTGCCCGGCCGAGGTTCGCGTCCACGGCATCCCGGCAGGCGCCGGTGCAGTCCCTGGTCCAAGTGACCACCCGGTAGCGGCCGACCGCCAACGGCGCGGACAACTCCGCCGGAGCGGTCCGGAATTCACGCTCCAGCACCGCTTTTCCCTGGCCGTCTTCAAGCCGGAAATAGCGGACGGCGCGGCCCGCACGGCTGGCCGGCTCCGCCACGACGATGTCGACCGTCCCGGACGGGACCTTGACCGCGGACGGCTGATGCGAAGGAATGGAGTCGCCCCGGGGAGCCGCCGAGCTGCAGCCGCCCGCCACGACCGCGAGCATTCCCAGAAAAGCTGTCGGCACCGCTGGTTTCATGGAATCTCCTCGCACAAGGGGACACCGGCCGCCCCGGAGGTGCCGGGCCGGCCGGTGCGCGACGGTCAGTCCTTCCAGAAGATCGAGGTCACGACGCCCCCGGCGACGATCTTCGACTGCGAGCCGTTCGAGGCCGCGGCCGAACCGTCTCCGTGGTTGTAAATCGAGAGCAGTTCGCTGTAGTCGTGCGAATTGGGGGAAACGTAGGCCGGGTCGCTCTGCCCGGCGTAGTCCATGCACGAACCCGCGTTGGTGAACTGGTGGTCCAGGCCGAAGTCGTGGCCCACCTCCTGGCAAATCACGTGCTGTTTGGCGTAAGTCCCCATCGAATAGGAATCGTTGACCTTCGTGGTTCCCCACGCGATGTGGGTGCCGCTCGACAAATCGATTTCGGCGACGCCGAGCCAGCCGGTGCTGCCGTAGGTGTAGTTGCACACCCGGACTTTCCCGGCCGCCGCGGGGCAGCTGCGCCGGGTCGTCGCGCTGCTGTCGCTCGTGGAAAGGGTGTTCTCGAACACCGGTGACCGGTTCCAGTCGGCATTGGCCTTGCTGAGGTTGGCGTCCCAGCTCGACGTGACGCTGTCGAGCACGGTCAGGCGCACCGTGCTGGAGGTGGACGAGCGAGCCCAGTGGTATCCGTTCCAGCTGTTGCTTGCCGACGCCTCCGCCGTAGTGGCCGCGAGAGCCGCGACCGCGAACGACGTGAGGAAAAGCAGCCGCCATTTGCGCATGGCAAACTCCTTGCGATTTCCGTGGGGACCCGTCCGGGAGTGCGGACAGTGCGCATGAAAGTAGCCCGGCGTGATCCGGTGGCACAGCTACGAAAGTCGCAAGGGGGCCGATTTCTACTTCTCTACTTAGTAGAGTAGTAGCCGCGTGCGCCGGTCGGCGGACAGCCGCTGACCCGACCGGCTCCGGCCGTTCGTCGGATTCCCGTCACGCGGATTTCAACTACCGTACGTAGTAGTCATATCAAACGAGTGAATCCGCAGTCATGGCAAGGTGATCGCAGCCGCAGAACGTGGCGAGCACAAGATCATCGCTGATACGGTCCGCTGACTGTGAGGTGTCATTCCGCCACGAAGCGTCGCGCCGGCTGGCGCGCCCTGGCCGTCTTCGCTGTGCTGTTCGGTTTCCTGGTCCTGCACGCGCAACCCTGCTGCGAGACCGGCCACGCCGGGTCCGCCGTCGTGCACGCCGCGGCCGCGAACGACACCGCGGCGGTGCCGAGCGACCCGGGATGCGGATCAGGGCACCACGGCCACGACGGCAGCGACACGCTCTGCCGATTCCTTCGCAGCGCCAACGACTTCCTGTGGCTGGCCGTGCTCACCACGGCAGCCGCGGCCTGCCTGGTGCCCGGGGCGCGCCCGCTGTCGCGCCCATGGGCCGCACGGCCGCCGCCCCGGGGATCCCCCGGCTCGGCACTTCTGATCGAGCTCTGCGTCTCGCGGATCTGACGGGCGCCGGAACCCCTGCCGTCACCCCGTTCCGCCGCGCCCGCGGCACTCACGCGAAAAGAGACTCGATGGAAACCGTCTTGCCCCCTGCCGCAACGAATTCTCCCCCTCAACTGCTCACCGCCGCCGCGCGGTGCCACAGCCCGGCCCGCGCGGTCGGCAACACCCCGGTGCTCTGGGTCGATCAGCCCTTCGCCTCCGCGGGACGCGGCTTCTGGGCCAAGCTCGAAGGATTCAACCCCGGCGGCATGAAAGACCGGCCCGCACTGCACATGGTCGAGCAGGCCCGTGCCCGCGGCGAACTGGCCCCCGGAGCCCCGATCGTCGAATCGACGAGCGGCACGCTGGGCCTCGGGCTCGCACTGGCAGGCATCGTGCACGGCCACCCTGTGACGGTGGTGACCGATCCAGGCCTGGAGCCGATCGTGCACCGGATGCTGTCCGCCTACGGCGCCCGGGTCGAGCTCGTGACCGAACCGCACCCGACCGGCGGCTGGCAGGAAGCCCGCCGCGAACGGGTGCGCCGGCTGCTCGCCGAGCGGCCGGGAGCCTACTGCCCGGACCAGTACCACAACCCGGACAACGTCGCGGCCTACGCGCCGCTCGCCCTGGAACTGGTCGCCCAGCTCGGCCGGGTCGACGTGCTCGTCTGCTCGGTCGGCACCGGCGGCCACTCCGCCGGGGTCTCGCGGGTGCTGCGGGAATACTTCCCGCACCTGAAGGTCGTCGGCGTGGACACGGTGGGCTCGACCATCTTCGGCCAGCCCGCGGCACCCCGGCTCATGCGCGGGCTCGGCTCCAGCATCTACCCGCGCAACGTCGACTACGCGGGGTTCGACGAGGTCCACTGGGTCTCCCCCGCGGAAGCGGCCTGGACCTGCCGCCGGCTCGCCGCGTCCCACCACGCCACCGGCGGCTGGAGCGTAGGCGCGGTCGCGCACGTCGCCGGATGGCTGGCCCGCACCGAACCCGCCGACGCCCGGATCGCCGCCGTCTTCCCGGACGGACCGAACCGGTACTTCGACACCGTCTACAACGACGACTACTGCCGGCAGCACGGTCTCCTCGACGCGCCGCCCGCCGCGGAACCCGACCGCATCGGCGCTCCCGCCGACCGGGTCGTGCAGCGCTGGACCCGGTGCACGCACGTCGTCGACCCGACCCTGGCGGTGGTCCGGTGACCTCGCTCATCACCCGGTACCGGTCCTTCGACCGGCCTTCCCGGCTGCTCATGCTCAACCAGCTCACCATCAACCTCGGCTTCTACATGCTGATGCCGTATCTGGCCTCGCACCTGTCGGCGGACCTCGCGCTGGCCGGCTGGGTCGTCGGGCTGGTGATGGGCGTGCGCAACTTCTCCCAGCAGGGCATGTTCCTGATCGGCGGCACGCTGGCCGACCGGCTGGGCTACAAGCCGCTCATCATCGCCGGCTGCGCGCTGCGCACCGGCGGGTTCGCCCTGCTGGGCCTGGTCGATTCGGTCCCGGCGCTGATCATCGCCTCGGCCGCCACCGGGTTCGCCGGTGCGCTGTTCAACCCGGCCGTGCGCGCCTACCTGGCGGCGGACGCGGGCGAGCGGCGGGTCGAGGCGTTCGCGCTGTTCAACGTCTTCTACCAGACCGGCATCCTGCTGGGCCCGGTCGTCGGGCTCGTCTTGACCAGCGTGGCGTTCAAGGTGACCTGCCTGACCGCGGCCGCGGTGTTCGCGGTGCTCACGGTCCTGCAGATCCGCGCGCTGCCGGCGCACTCGGCCGAGCGTCCCGCGCAGCCGCGCTCGATCCGGCAAGACTGGGCCGGGGTGTTCCGGAACCGCTCGTTCGTGCTGTTCTCGCTCGCCATGATCGGCTCGTACGTGCTGTCGTTCCAGGTGTACCTCGCGCTGCCGCTCGAGGCGCGCCGGATCGCCGGCCCCGGTTTCTCCGGCACCGCCTTGGTCGCGATCCTTTTCGGACTGTCCGGCGCCCTCGCGATCGCCGGGCAGCTCCGGATCACCGCCTGGTGCCGCGAACGGTGGAGCCCGGGCCGCTGCCTCGCCACCGGCCTGCTGCTGATGGCCGCGGCGTTCCTGCCGCCCGCGCTGACCGCCGGTGCCGCCGGCGGCCCCGCAGTCCTGACCTGGGTCCCGCTGATCCTCTCCGCGGCGCTGCTGGCTTTGGGCACGCTGGTGGTGTTCCCGTTCGAAATGGACACCATCGTCGCGCTGTCGGGCAATCGGCTCGTCGCCACCCACTACGGGCTGTACAACACGGTGGTGGGAGTCGGGATCCTGCTCGGCAACCTCTTCACCGGGACCGTGCTGGACCTGGCCCGGGACGCCGGGGTGCCCGCCGCGCCGTGGTTGATCCTGGCCCTGCTCGGGGCAGCCTGCGCGTGGGCGATCCGGAGCCTCGGCGCGGCGAACCGGCTCGCCCCGGCGGCCTGAACACGGGCCGCCGACTACCCCCGCTCGTACTGGGTGACATAGCACTCGGACGGGCTCGGCAGCGTCGGCGGCCCGGTGCCTGAGTACGGTGGGGGCATGGCGGCGAACCGGCTCGGCGGCATCCGGCAGATCCTTCTGCTGGGTGCGCTGGCGCTGTGCATCGCCGCCATGCACCACATCAGCCTCCCCGGCGGTTCCGCGCACGCGATGGCCCCGGCCGCCGTGCCCGCCGCGATGGCGGACGCGCCCATCGCGATGGCAGACGCGGCCCCCACCGGCTCGGGCGAGGAACACCCCGGCACGCCGGGCGGCGCGCACACGATGCTGCACCTCTGTCTCGCCGTGCTGTACGCGGTCGGCGCACTGGTGCTCGCGCTGCTGGCTTTCCGCAGGCATTCCGCCGCGAAGCTCCCGGTCCCCGCCGGTCCGCGCGGCTCGCCCGTCCCCGGGCGGCCGCCGGACAGACGCGGCCGCCTGGTCCTTGCTTCTCTCTGCGTGCTGCGGACCTGACCGGCCGGGCCTGCCTGGTCCCCACCGGTCATTTCAGCAATCACTTTTCGAGAGAAGGATTTGTCGTGCGCAAAACTCTGGTGATCAGCGGCATCGCGGTGGCGTCGGCCCTCGCGCTCAGCGCCTGCAACAGCGGCGATCAGCCGTCCGGCATGCAGATGGGCTCGTCGTCCGCCCCCGCGCCCGCGTCGAACCAGCAGGCCGCGGGCCACAACAACGACGACGTCGCTTTCGCCCAGCAGATGATCCCGCACCACAAGCAGGCACTGGACATGGCGAAGATGGTGTCCTCGCGCAGCACCAACCCGAAGGTCGTCGACCTCGCCGGCCGGATCGACAAAGCTCAGGACCCGGAGATCCAGCAGATGCAAGGCTGGCTCACCGCGTGGGGCGCCGCTTCTTCCTCCGCTTCGGCCATGCCGGGCATGAGCGACCACAACATGCCGGGGATGTCGTCGATGCCGGGGATGGGCTCGTCGTCCTCGATGCCGATGCCGGGCGGGTCGATGCCGGGCATGATGTCCGACGCGGACATGGCCAAGCTCGACACGATGAAGGGCGCCGAGTTCGACAAGATGTGGCTCGGCATGATGATCAAGCACCACCAGGGCGCGGTCGACATGGCCAAGACGGAACTGGCCAAGGGCGGCAACGCCGACGCCAAGGCGCTCGCGCAGAAGATCATCGACGGCCAGCAGGCCGAGATCACCGAAATGCAGGGGCTGCTCTCGCAGGGCTGACCCGGGCCGCCGGGGCCACGGCCGCCGTGGCCCCGGCGCACCGCTTTGCCGTTCTCCGGGTCTACTCCCGGGTTCGTGCGTTCCCGCACGAACGTTTTCCTTCCTGTTCACCGGATTCCGACAACTGCTTCGCTAGTACTAGATGCGATAGTGGACAAGATCCGCGCGTTACCTTAATGTGACCGCGGGCCGGCGGGGCGGTCCACCCCGAACGCAGGTCCCCACGACAGGAGATTCAGCACCCGTGACACCGCAACGGCGTCGTGCCTTCCGACATCCGATAGCCGCCACCGCCGCACTCGTCGTCCTGGGATTGGCCACCCTGCCCGCGGCGGCGCAGGCCGCGCCGCCCCCGGGCGGCAGCCAGGATCCGATGCAGCGCTACCAGGAACTCGGCGCACAAGCGGCCAAGGCCGACGAGGACCTCCTGGGCGCACAGGAGTCGCTCACCGCCCGGCAGAACGACCGTGCCGCGGCCGACGCGGCCGTGGCCAAGGCCAACGGCGAGGTCGTCGGCGCGCAGGCGGCGATCGACCGGCTCCGTCCGCAAGCGAACCAGGTCGCGAACGCCGCGCTCGAAGGCGGCCAATTGAGCAACACAGCCCTGCTTCTCGACAGCAGCAACCGGCAGGAGTTCCTCGATCGCGCCTCCATCCTCTCCCTGCTCGCGGAGCGGAAGAACGAAACACTGACCGGCCTGCAGCGCGCGGTCGCCTCCGCGAACAACGCGAAGGCCGCCGCGGAGAAGGCGCAGAAATCGGCGCAGCTGGCCGCGAACGACGCCGCCACCGCGCTGGAAGAAGTCCAGGGACGCAAGACGGATCTCGACAAGCAGATCGGCGAGGTGCGCAAGGCGCTGGCGCAGCTGCCCTCGGCCGCCCGCACGAAGCTGGGACAGGTGCAGGACAGCGGTTCCTATCTCGGTCCTCCAGGCGCGGCGAACGACGCGCTGCAGGCGGCGCTGTCCAAACGCGGTTCCGAATACCAGTGGGGCGCCACCGGCCCGAGCCAGTTCGACTGCTCCGGGCTGACCTCGTGGGCGTACAAACAAGCCGGGATCACCTTGCCCCGGACGAGCCGGCAGCAGTTCACCTCAGGCAAAGCCGTGCCGCTGGACCAGCTCGTCGCGGGCGATCTGCTGTTCTACGACGACGGTTCCGGCAGCGCCGGCGCGATCCATCACGTGGGCATGTACGTCGGCAACGGCAAGATGGTCGACGCGCCCACCGAGGGCCAGCTGGTCGACGTGCGGCCGATCCGCGGGGACGGGCACCTGATGGGAGCACGGCGCATCGTCGGGTGATCCCGGCGGAGCAAGTATCCTGATCCCCGGAGGTGCCATGCTGAAACTGGGCGAGCTCGAGGCGTCGGTGATGGACGTGCTCTGGAACGCGGCGGAACCCATGCGGGTCCGGGAAGTGCTCGACGAGCTCAACCAGCACCGCGATCTCGCGTACACCACGGTGATGACGGTGCTGGACAACCTGCACCGCAAGGGCTGGGTCGAGCGCGAGATGCGGAACCGCGCGTACCACTACCAGGCGACCGCCTCCCGCGAGGAGGCGACCGCGCAGACGGTGCGCGATCTGCTGGACTCCACCGAGGACCGGGAATCGGTCCTGCTGCACTTCGTCCAGACGGCGTCCGAGGAGGAGTCGGACATCCTCCGCCGGGCGCTGCGCCGGAAGTCGCGGAAGCGGTGATCGTCGCGGCGGCGCTCCTGCTCGGGGCCGTGTTCGTGGGCTGGTGGTCGCCACGCCCGCTGAGCAGGCTGGCCGCAGGCCGGATCTCTCCCGGCACCGCGATCGCCTGGTGGCTGCTGAGCGCCGCCGGGGTCCTGGCGGGCGCTGTCGCGGGAGTGCTGCTGCTCGTGCTGCCCGGGCACGGCCCGGCCGACGCGGTGCTGCGGGCGCTGCACGACTGCTGGGCCGCGCTCAGCCACGGCGAAGTGCCGCTGCTGGACCCGGTCGTCGGCGCGAGCGCGGGAGCCTTCGCCCTCGCCGGAGCCGTCCGGCTGGCGGTGGCCTCGGCCGGGCGGCGCCGGAGCCGCAATCGCCAGTACCGCCGCCACCTGGCCGCCCTGCGGTTGTGCGGCTCGGCCGGCTCCCGGTCCGTGCCGACGCTGTGGCTGCCGCACGACGAGCCGGTCGCCTACAGCCTCGGCGGGCGGCGCGCGATGATCGTCGCCAGCGAAGGGCTCGCCGCCCGGCTTTCGGTACCGGAACTCGACGCCGTCCTGGCCCACGAGCGGGCCCATGTCCGCGGCCATCATCACCTGCTTACCGCGTGCGCGGACATTCTCGGCCGCACTGTGCGGTTCGTCCCGCTGATGCGGGAACTGCCCGCCGCCGTGCGGCTGCTCGTCGAACTGTCGGCCGACCACGCCGCGGCTGCCCAGTGCGGCACCGGGCCGTTGTGCTCCGCGCTGCTTTCGATCCGCGCCGGCGGCGGGCCATGGCGAGCGCTCGCCATGGCCGGCGGCGACACCGCCATCCGGCTCGACCGGCTCCGGGAACGACCGGCCCGCACCAACCGGGCGGCCGCCCGCCTCGCCGCCGTGACCGGCGGGCTCACCGCGTTGCTGGCCCCGGCACTGGTCGCGGGCGCACTGGTGGTGCTCACCGGCCTGGTGTCCTGCTCGTGACCAAGGCTGCTGCCGCGTCCCGGGGACGATCCGCTTCGCCGCTCCGCTCCTGATCGCCCATGCCAGGAACTTAAGGCTCCGAGATCTCGGCCTACTGACAGTCCACAAAGGACGCCAACAGTGCCGGAATGCCCGCTTTGCCACCATGAGGCCAGGTTGTGGTCCCGGGTCCGGGGCCCACAGCGACGTGCGCTCGACCGGATCGAGCCAGCTGAGCCTGGGAACACGCCGGAAGCGCGTCCGCAGCACAGCCTTACTGTGCCGATCATTACTAATCCGACCACAGCCACGGCCGAATGGCTTTCGTAGCAACGGTTACGTGCCGCGGTCGGGGTCGGCCTACTTTTGGCCGGATTAGTAAGTTCCTGGCATTGCTCCTGATCGCCCGAACGTCTCCCGCGCGACAGCGGCAGTCCTTCCCCTGCTTGGCCTCTGCCCACGTCGGTTCCTGCCGTCCCAGCGTGCCGCGATCGCCGAGCCTGAACACAGCTCACCGTGCTCGCGCTCGGCGCCACACCGGGTCGACTGATACCCTAGGGGGCATGCCCAATACCCCACCGGGTATCTGCCGAACGGAAGGAGCAATCGTGAAACTGGGTTTGTCCCGCACCTACCGAGGCGCGGGCTTCGACGAAGTGATGGCGCGGACGCGGGCCGCGCTGGCCGCAGCGGGGTTCGGGGTGCTGACCGAGATCGACGTGCAAGCGACCCTGCGCGAGAAGCTGGATGAGCGGATGGAGCGCTACACCATCCTCGGCGCCTGCAATCCCGCGCTCGCCCACCGGGCGCTGGAGGCGACCCGGGAGATCGGATTGCTGCTGCCCTGCAACGTGGTCGTCCGCGAGAACGGCGCCGGCGAGACGGTCGTCGAGGCGATCAATCCCGCGGTCATGGCCGAAGTCGCGCCGGCGGCCGGAGTCTCCGAAGTCGCCGGGGAGGCCGCCGAACTGCTGGAATCCGCGTTGAACGCCGTGGACCGGGAGCTGGCATGAACGACGTGGTGCTCTACGGGGATCCGGTCTGCCCGTTCGCCTGGCTGGCGTACCGCTGGCTCGACGGCACGCGGACGGAGTTCCCGATGCGGCCGATGAGTCTCGCGGTGCTCAACGAAGGAACCGAGGTGGCCGAGGCGCATCGCCGGCGGATCGAGGATTCGCTGCGCGCCGGCCGCGTCCTCGCGGCGATCGAGGACCGGTCCGCCGCCGCCCGGTTCCACGTCGCGCTCGGCCGCCGGATCCACGAGCAGCGGCTGCCGGTGGACAACGCGCTGCTCCGCACCGCGCTGACCGCTGTCGGCTTGCCGGAAGACCTTGCGGCCAAAGCGGATTGCGCCGATCTGGACCCGGCGGTGCGAGCCGCGCACCAGGCGAGCCAAGACGCCCTCGGCGACACCGCGGGCAGCCCGATCACCGCGATCGGCGGCCGGGCTTTCTTCGGCCCGGTGCTGACCGAACTGCCCGCCCCGGCAGAAGGGCAGGCCCTGCTCGACGCCCTGCGCACTGCCTCGGCTGTCCCCGGATTCGCCGAACTCCGCCGTCCGCGGCGCGGCGCCCCGGCCATGCCGGCGGGACAACCGGTCTGATGTGCCGTCCCGTCTCGTGCCGCACCTGCGGCAAAACCACCTGGGCCGGCTGCGGCCGGCACGTCGGCCAGGTCAAAGCCGCCGTGCCGGCCGCGCAGTGGTGTCCCGGCCACCCTTCGCCACCGCGCCCGCCGCGTTCGTGGCCGTGGCGCAAGCGCGGCTCCTGACCAGGAATATACCCGCCGGGGTATTGTGAGCCTTCGTGAAACCAGCCAGGGAGGGGACCCCATGATCGGCGACCAGGACACCGTCACCCAAGTGCGCAACCGGCTCCGCCGCGCGCAGGGCCAGCTCGCCGGCGTCATCGCGATGATCGACGACGGCCGCGACTGCAAGGACGTCGTCACCCAGCTCGCCGCCGTCTCCCGTGCCCTCGACCGGGCCGGCTTCAAAATCATCGCCAGCGGCCTGCGCCACTGCGTCACCGCCGACGGCAACGGCGACGAGGCCGAGATGACCGCGGAACAGCTCGAGAAACTGTTCCTCACCCTCGCCTGACGCCGTCCGCTGCGGCCCCCGTCGCGAAAAGTCCGTGAAGGACTCCTTGAGGGAATCTGATTCCCTCAAGGAGTCCTTCACGGACAACTACGGGAGCGAGTCCCGGGGCGCTGCGCTCAGCCGACCGCCCGGAATCCGCGCAGGCGGAGGCTGTTGCTCACCACGAACACCGAGCTGAACGCCATCGCCGCGCCCGCGATCATCGGGTTCAGCAGTCCCGCCGCGGCCAGCGGCAGCGCCGCCACGTTGTAGGCGAAGGCCCAGAACAGGTTGCCCTTGATCGTCTGCAACGTGCGCCGCGACAACCGGATCGCGTCGACCGCAGCCCGCAGGTCGCCGCGGACCAGCGTGAGGTCGGCCGCCTCGATCGCGGCGTCGGTGCCGGTGCCCATGGCCAGGCCCAGGTCGGCCTGAGCCAGTGCCGCGGCGTCGTTCACGCCGTCTCCGACCATCGCCACGACCTTGCCCTCGCCCTGCAGCCGCCGGACGACGTCGACCTTGTCCTTCGGCAGAACCTCGGCGATGACCTCCTCGATGTCGACCTCCGCGGCCACCGAGCGGGCGACCGCCTCGTTGTCGCCGGTGAGCAGCACCGGGGTCAGGCCGAGCTCCCGCAAGCGGGCGATCGCCTCGGCCGAGGTGGGCTTGACCGTGTCCGCGACGACCAGCACCGCCCTGGCCTTCCCGTCCCATCCGACCGCGACCGCGGTCCGGCCGTGCCGCTCGGCCTCGGCCTTGGCCGAAACCAGGTCGGCGGGCAGGTGCTGGCTCCACTCCGCCAGCAGCGCCGTGCGGCCGACGAGCACCGCCGCCCCGGCCACGACGCCTTGCACGCCAAGGCCTTCCACGTTGGCGAAGTCCTCGACCGCGGGCAGCTCGCCGACCTTCTCCCGGGCGCCCCGGGCGATCGCCTTCGCGATCGGATGCTCGGAAGCGTCCTCCAGGGCGCCGGCCAGCCGCAGCACGTCGTCAGGTTCGACGCCGTCCGCGGTGTGCACCTCGACCAGCGCCATCTGCCCGCTGGTGACCGTGCCGGTCTTGTCCAGCACCACGGTGTCCACCCGCCGCGTCGACTCCAGCACCTCCGGGCCCTTGATCAGGATCCCGAGCTGCGCGCCGCGGCCGGTGCCGACCAGCAGCGCGGTCGGCGTCGCCAGGCCCAGCGCGCACGGGCAGGCGATGATCAGCACCGCCACCGCCGCGGTGAACGCCGCCGAAGCGGTGTCCCCGGCGCCGAGCCAGAAGGCCAAGGTCCCGGCGGCGAGCGCGATCACGATCGGCACGAACACCGCCGAGACCCGGTCCGCCAGCCGCTGCACCTGCGCCTTGCCGGTTTGCGCGTCCTCGACCAGCTTCGCCATCTGGGCGAGCTGGGTGTCCGAGCCGATCCGGGTGGCCCGCACGACCAGCCGTCCCCCGGCGTTCACCGTGGCCCCGACCACCGGGTCGCCAGGACCCACCTCGACCGGGACGCTCTCGCCGGTCAGCATGCTCGCGTCGACCGCCGAGCTGCCGTCCTCGATCACGCCGTCGGTGGCGACCTTCTCCCCCGGCCGCACGACGAACAAGTCGCCGACTCGCAGCTGCTCGACCGGGATCCGCTGCTCCCGGCCGTCCCTCAGCACCGCGACGTCCTTCGCGCCGAGTTCCAGCAGCGCCCGCAGCGCGGCACCGGCGCGCCGCTTCGACTTCGCCTCGAAATAGCGGCCGGCGAGAATGAACGTCGTCACCCCGGCCGCGACCTCGAGGTAGATGTTGCCGTCGCCGGACATCCGCTGGACCGTCAGCTCGAACGCGTGCGTCATGCCCGGCACCCCGGCGGTGCCGAACAACAGCGCGTAGAGCGACCACAGGAACGCCGCGATGGTCCCCATCGAGATCAGCGTGTCCATGGTGGCCGCGCCGTGGCGCAGATTCGCCCACGCGGCACGGTGGAACGGCAACGCGCCCCACACGATCACCGGCGCGGCCAGCACCAGCGAGATCCACTGCCAATAGGTGAACTGCAACGCCGGCACCATCGCGAGCAGGATCACCGGCACCGACAGCACCGTCGAAACGATCAGCCGCTGCCGCAACGGGCGGGTGGCGTCCTCTTCCTCGGCGCCTTCTTCGCTCGCAGCCTTCTCCGCATTGGGCACGGTCGCGCCGTAACCGGCCGCCTCGACCTGCTCGACCAGCCGCTCCGGCGCCACGTCGCCGGAGTAGACGACCTTCGCCTTCTCCGTCGCGTAATTGACGGTCGCGGTGACCCCGTCGAGTTTGTTCAGTTTCCGCTCGATCCGCATCGCGCACGACGCGCACGTCATCCCGGTGATGGCCAGCTCGACCTCGCCGGTCGCGGGCTGGTTCTCCACTTCGGCGGTCATGACCCGTTCCCTCCCTGTGCCGTGGTGCTGACGGTGAACTCCGCGGTGTGCACGGCGCCGCCGTGCCGGAAGTCCAGGAACAACCGGTAGCCGCCTGCCGACGGGACTTCGGCGAAGAAGGTCACCGCCGGCCCGGCCGCGGTCTTCCCGTCGCCGGGGGCGCCGTCCGGGTGGACGTGCAGATACGCGAGATCGCCCTGCCGCAACGCCACCAGATGGCCGTACGCGCCCAGATAGGGCTGCAGGTCGACGACCTCCGCGCCGTTGCGCGTGACCGTCGCGGTCACCTTCGACGCGCGGCCGGGAACCAGGTCTCCGGTCAGCCGGACCTGGTAGCCGTCCACAGTGGCCAGTCTCGATTCGGGATGCGCCACCGGCCGGAAGTCGCCGGGAGCGACCAGATCCACGCCGAGCGTCGTCCCGGTCCCGCCGGCCGGGGTGAAGTCGGCGAATGCCCGATAGCTGCCCGCCTCCTTGACCGACAGCGGCACCGTCCAGGCGCCGTCCGCGCCGAGCTGCGGGTGGAGGTGCTGGTATCCGGTGGTATCGCGGCGCACCACGATGAAGTGCATGCGTTTTTCGTGCTCGACGTCGAACGCGGTCACCGCCGCGCCGCCGGGCCCGGTGATCCGGAACGCGAAGGGGCTGGTCGTGCCGGGGGTGAGCGTCGTGCTGGTGGGCGTGAGGGTGTAACCGCCCCTGGACGACGCCAGCCCGCCGGGCTGGTCGGTGTTCGCGGCCTCCGCGACGGTGCCGCTGTGAGCGTCCCCGTGCCCGGCGTCCTCGCCGCCGTGCACCCCGGCCGCGCCGGAGAAGGGACCGACAGCGGTGCCGATGCCCCAGCCGCCGCCGGCGACCAGAGCAAGCGCCACACCGTAGGCGGAGAGCTTCGCTGCTGTGTTCATGTCCTCAGTCCTCACCGCGGGCTTGGCCCGCAGTCGCGAGAGCCGCCGCTCAGGCGGTCAGCTGGTAACCGGCTTCTTCGACCGCGCCGCGGACGTCCGCGACGTCGATGTCCTTGACTGCGCGCACAGTCACCTTGCCGGTCGGCAGGTCGACAGCGACATCGGTGACGCCCTCGATCTCGCTGACCTCCTCGGTGACCGAACGCACGCAGTGCTCGCAGGTCATGCCGGTCACGGTGTAGGTCTGCTCGCTCACGGTATTCTCCTTCTGGGACAACGGTTTTCAGGAACGGACGAGACGGGCGATGGCGTCGCTCGCCTCGCGGATCTTGTCATCGGCAGCCGCGCCGCCCTCGGCGATCGCCTCGGCGACACAGTGGTGCAGATGCTCGTCCATCAGCCCGAGCGACACCGCCTGCAACGCCTTCGTGGCCGCCGACACCTGAGTCAGGATGTCGATGCAGTACTTGTCGTCCTCGACCATCCGCTGCAGCCCCCGGATCTGGCCCTCGATCCGGCGCAGCCGCTTGAGATAGTCCTCTTTGTCTTCGCTGTAGCCGTGGGGCCCGGCGGCCGCGGGTGACTCGCTCATGGCACATTTATACCCTAGGGGGGTACCGTAGTCAACGCACCCGACGACAGGAGCCCGCATGACCCGCCTCACGCCGCCCGACAGGTCCGCCGCACCGGAGAAATCCCGGCAACTGCTCGACGAGATCACCGCGCGCACCGGCGAGCCCGGGGCGATGGTCGCGACGATGGCGCACTCGCCCGCGCTGCTGCAGGGTTACCTCGAACTCTCCCGGGCGATCAAACGGGTCAAACTCCCCCGGGCGCTCAGCGAAAAGATCTCCCTCGCCGTCCAGGAATGGCTCGGCTGCGCACTGTGCCTCGCCGCGCACACCGAGGCGGCGCGCGCCGCCGGAGTGTCCGAAGCGGACATCGCCCTCGCCCGGCAAGCCACCTCGCCCGACGCCCGCGAGGCGGCGCTGCTCACCTACGCGGTGCGCGTGCTCGCCGAACCAGCCTCGATCTCGGACGAGGACGTCGCCGATCTGCGCGCGCACGGCTGGACCGACCGCACGCTCGCCGACGTGGTCGGACTGGTGTCGCTCAACCACCTCACGGGCGCCTTCAACCTCGTCGCCGGACTCGAACCGGCTGCGGCCGAAGAGCCGCAGGAGCACATCTACTACCCACAGTAAGACTAAACCGCATCGGTGCCGAAGACGAGCAGGCCCGGCCACAGACCGCGGGGAGGCGCGGAAAAGAGAGCCTGGACCGCTCCCGTCGCGGCCGGATTCGCGGACGGGCCCGGTGCGCGATGCGGACGTCCGTGAAGGACTCCTTGAGGGAATCTGGTTCCCTCAAGGAGTCCTTCACGGACTTCTCCCGTCTTTTGACTCGGGCGGGCGCGTGACCAATGCTGGGGACTTAAGGCGGCGCTGCGGGTGCGGTTTGCCCAGGTCGGAGGATCTGGGCGGGGCCAGGCGTCCGTGAGGGCCACCCTGAGGGAATCTGATTCCCTCAGGGTTCCCCTCACGGACCTCAAGACCCGGCCACATGGTCATAGATCAGGCATCCGACAGCACTGACGTCCTTTGTGGACGGTCGGCGGGCATGGGCTGCGCGGCCTGAGTCCCTGGCATTGGGGCGCGTGACGGCAGGGGCGCCGCCGGCCGCACGGCGGCGGCCGTTGACCGCGGAACCGGCCAGCTATACTAGTGTTGGTAGTAGTGAGTGGCGAGCTGCCCGTGGAGGTCCGGTGCGCGGTCTCGGTGAGCTGGAGCGGGCGGTGATGGACGTCCTGTGGGACGCCGACGGCCCGGTGAAGGTGCGCGACGTGCTCGACCGGCTCGACACCGGCAAGGATCTCGCCTACACCACGGTGATGACCGTGCTGGACAACCTGCACCGCAAGGAGTGGGCGGTCCGCGAACGCGTCGGCAAAGCGTATCTCTACCGGCCGTCGGTCAGCCGCGCGGACGCCGCCGCGCGGTCCCTGCGCGAGGTCCTCGACGAGTCCGGCGACCCGGCGGCGGTGCTGCTGCACTTCGCCCGCTCCGCGTCGGCCGAGGAGTCCCAGGCGCTCCGGCAGGGTCTGCGACCGCCCCGATGACGGCCGCCTTCGCGTTGCTGCTGGGCGCGTTCCTCGCGGGCCGCACCATTCCCGGGCTGCTCGGCCGCGCTGATCTGACCCGCACCGATCCGTCCGCCCTGCTCACCGCGTGGCTCCTGGCCACTGCGGGCGTGCTGGCGGCTGCGGTGTCCGGCATCGCGCTGCTGCTGTTTCCCGGCCACGGCACCGGGACGAGCGTGGTGGCCGCCGTCCACGGCTGTCTGGCGGCGATCTCGCACGGCACGTCTCCGCGGGCCGAGGAACTCGTGGGGCTGGCCGGTGCCCTGCTGCTGGTTGCTCTCGCTGTCCGGTTCGCAGTGATCGGACTCCGCATGGCCCGCCGGAGGGCCCGGACGCGGCGCGAGCACCTGGGGCTGCTGCGGATCGCGGCACGCCGCGAAGGCGGTGCACCGGCGACCTGGTGGCTGGAGCACGACCGGCCGCTGGCGTTCAGCGTGGCCCACGGCCGCGGCGTCATCGTCGCCACCGAAGGACTGCGTCGGCAGCTGCCTGCCCGCGAAGTGGCCGCCGTGTTGACCCACGAGAAAGCGCATCTCCGCGGCCGGCACCATCTCCTGATCGGCTGGGTCGAGGCGATGGGCCAGGGACTGCCGTTCGTTCCCTTGTTCCGCCGCGCTCCGTGCGCCGTCCGCGAACTGGTCGAGCTGACCGCAGACGCGGCCGCCGTCCGCAGCCACGGCGCCGAAGCGGTGCGCGCGGCATTGCTCGCCGTCGCCGGGCACGGTGCGCCGGACGGGTCTCTGGCGATGGCACGCGACGGCGTGGCCGTCCGGCTCGCGCGGCTGGACGCGGGCATCGCACCGCCCGGCCGGCTGCGCCAGGCGTTTTCCTGCGGTTTCGCCGCGACGGCGGCGACCTCGCTACCCGTGTTGATGGGTGCGACGCTGCTGTTCGGCGTCGCGGTCGCGGCGTGCCCGCTGTCGGGGGTATAGGGCCCGCAGACGCGCGTGGCCGTTGCGGAGCCGGTGCCGGGACAGCACCGCCACCACGACGATCTTCAGGACGACCAGGCCCAGCACGACGTCGGCGAGCACACTCGTCCATGCCCAGGACGCCAGCGCGAGCCCGCCGACCACCAGGTGCGCGGCCACCGCCAGCACGACTGCGACAGCGAGAGCCACGGCGGTCCGCCGTTTCCGCGGGCGTCCGGGGTTCGCGGACACGGGACCGACGGTGCCGACGCGGTCCCAGCCGACGTGCAGGCCGTCCCGCCGTCCGAACCGTTCGAGGGTGGCGGCAAGGACTTTTTCGGCCGCGCGCAGCCGGTCTTCGTCGTCGATGTCGAGCCGGACGATCAACGTGTCGTCGGTCGCGCGCAGAGTGCACCGCCCCCAGCTGAACTCGATCTTCCCGGACGTGTCGGTCCATTCGACGGCACCGACCTCGGGCCGCACCCCGCGGCCGTGCAGTGCACGCGCCTTCCCGCCCATCGCTTCGGCGTGCCGGCAGAGCTGGACGAGGTACCGGCTCGCACGCGAGGTCCGGATGCGGGCTTCGGACACCGGCATCGGTCAGCTCCTCGTCAGCGCGGACAGCCAGGCATGAATGCCGTCCGGATCGGGAATGATCTCGATGACGGCCGGTTCGATCGCGTCGATCCGCCAGCCGTCGGCGAAGGCGGCGACGATCTCGTCGCGGCGCACCCGATGCACGTGCGACCAGTCGCCCCGGGTTTCCCGGTCGCTGAAGCACAGCATGAAGTACCGCCCGCCCGGTTCCACCGCGGCGCGAAGACTCTCGGCGAAGACGGCGCGGTCGTCGGCACCGAAGATGTGGAACAGCCCGCAATCGCGCACCGTGTCGAACGTTCGGCCGAGGTCGCCGAGACGGCGTGCGTCGTGGAGGCGGAACTCGGCCGTCAGGCTACGGGCGCGGGCCTTCTCCTTGGCCGCGCGGAGCGCCGTCTCAGCCAGGTCGACCCCCGTGGCGTCCAGGCCGAGCGAAGCAGCCATCAGCACGTGCTCACCGGTCCCGCAACCGACATCGAGGACCCGGCCCCGGATGTCCCCGGCGTCGGCGAGCTGGCGAAACGCCGGCTGCGGCCGGCCGATGTCCCAGGGCGGCCTGCACGCGTAGAGCTGGTCCGGGCTGCTCGGCGAGTGCGACTGCGGATGAATCGAACCGGTCATCGACGTGCCCTTCTCGAGGAGACCGCCAGTTTTATCGATACACAGTGTCTCTGTCAATGCACTCTGCCTCGTCCTTGGCATTGTGTATTCTCGCGGGGTGCCCAAGCTGTGGAACGACACGATCGAGGCGCACCGGCAGGCGGTCCGGGACGCGGCGCTGAACACCGCGGCCGCGCTGGTCGCCGCGCACGGTGCCGCGTCGGTGACGATGTCGCAGATCGCCGAGAAGGCGGGCATCGGCCGGGCGACCCTGTACAAGTACTTCCCCCACGTCGGAGCCATCCTGTCCGCCTGGCACGAGCGGCAGATCGACGCGCACTTCGCGCGCCTGGTCGCGATCCGGGACGAACCGGCGGAGCCGGAGGTCCGCCTGGAGCGAGTGCTGCTCGCGTACGCCCTCATCCACCAGGAGCGGGTGCAGCACCACCACGACGAGCCCTACGGCGCCGAGCTCGCGGCGCTGCTGCACCCCGACGAGCACGTCGCCCGCGCCCAGCAGCATCTGCACGAGCTGTTCCGGGAGCTGCTCGCCGACGCGGCGGCAGCGGGCGACGTCCGCGGCGATGTCGACCCCGCGGAGCTGGCGACGTACTGCCTCCACGCGCTCACCGCCGCCGGCGGCCTGCCGTCGAAGGCCGCGGCGGAGCGGCTGGTCGCCGTCACCCTCGCCGGGCTGCGTCAGCCGGGATAGACGAACCGCCGGTGGATCAGATGGGTGTCGTCGGACAGCGTTTCCTCGCTGATCCGGCCCTGCCCGTCGAGAGCGAGGACCACGTCGGTGGAGGCCGCCGGATAGCCGAGCGCCAGCCGCACCGGGCGGCCGTCCGGGGAGATCCGGGCGGCGAGCGGCGCGACCCCGGAGGCGTAGGGCTCCTGCGCGGCGAAGAACGACCCGGTCAGGTCCAGCCGCTGCGGCGGCGGGGCGGCCGCGGACGTGTCGCTCGTGACGGATTCGTAGACCGTCAGTTTCTCCGCCGACCGCAGCTTCTCGACCGCGCGGGAAAGGTCGCCGTTCCCGGGACGGGCGGGCCAGGGCACGATCAGGCTGACCACGCCGCCGTGCCATCCGGCCGCGCCGGCATTCAGCGTCAGGACGTTGTCCTCGGCTCTCCAGTCCACAGTGGACACGAAGCAGCCTTCCCCGCAGCCGCGGAAGGACAGATCGGAGTCGCCGGCGCTGAGCCGGCCGGAGAGCGAGAAGTCCTGCGCCGCTTGAGGACTGTAGTAGTCGCCGCGTCGCGGCGTGCTCAGGCGCACGACGAGCTGGCCGTCGCTGGCCGCGGCGCTCACCCCGATCTGCCCGGCCAGGGCACCGAGCGGCACGACCAGGCCGCTCGCCGGCGGAGGGCCGGACTGCTGGGACCCGGCGGGCGGAGTGGAGACCAGGACCGCGCTCGCCGCGAGCACGCCGATCAGCACGACAGCCTCGACCCGGGCCACCGCGCGTACGCCGCCGAGCCGGTTCCCGCGCGCCGCGGACCGGCCGGCCAGCGCGGCTCCGGCGGCGACCGCGACGAGACCGAGCTTGACCAGCAGGACCCGGCCGTAGGCAGTGTCGAAGAGGTCCGACAGCGGAATCAGGACCACGGCGCTCAGCGCGCCCGTCGCGACCACCGCGGCGAACACCCATCCCGCGAGCCGCAAGTATCCGGCCAGCACCCATCGGACCGCAGGCCGCCGCGTACGCCACGCGAACGCCGTCCGCACCACGTACACCAACGTGCCGGCCCAGACCGCGACCGCGGCCAAGTGCACGGCGGTCAGCGCCGCACCCCAGCCGGGGATCGCCTGGTTCGCGTGCGACCGGAGGCCGTCGGCGACCACCACGGCCAGCAGCGGCAGCGCGCTCGCCCGGCGGAACCGTCCACTCGCGACAGTTCCGAGCACGAGCGCGAGGACCAGCCCGGCCGATTCCACGAGCAGCAACAGCCCGATCCGGCTGCGCCACGCCTCCGCCCCGGCTCCGGCGAGCAATACCGCCACAAGTCCGGCAGCCCCGGCGAGCGCGACGAGCGTCCCGGGCGCCAGCTGAGACCTCGGCGCGCGCAACGCCGGATTCTCCGCGCGCGCCGATGCGGCGAATCGTTCGCCGACGAGTCCGCCGAGCGCGACGGCCACTCCGGCGAACAGCAACCAGCGAAGCGCGGCTTCGAGCCAGGAGATCGAGCTGCCGCCGCTCGTCCCCGACCCGGTGACCGCGGTGCCGATCGCGAATCGGAATTCCTCCTCGACCTGGTCGCCGTCGGAGCCGGTGACCCGCCAGCGCACGCTGTAAGCACCGGGCGCGAGGGGCCCGGCCGGGCGCGCGCTGACGTTCTGCCCGCCGCGCGCGAGCGTCGGCGCACCGAGCGGGACCTCCCGGCCTGCGCCGTCGAGGAGGGTGACGGCCCGCTGGCCGACGGTCACGGGTTCGTTGAACGCCAAGGTGAGCAGAGTCGGCGCCGTGGGCACGGCGGTGTCCGGGGCCGGATCGGTGAACAGCAGTGTCGGATGCGCGCTGGCCGGGGTCACGGCAGCGAGCAACGTGCCGAACGAGAGCACCAGCAGCACCGCTGCCCGCGCGGCCGCGCGCCGTGCGGAGCGAGCGGCGGTCATGCGTCCATCCGGCGCTTTTCCAGCGCACGCCGCAGTTTCCGCTCCGACAGCCGACCGTAGGAGAAAGCTTCCCCGTCGATCAAGACTCCCGGCGCGAACAGGACGCCCGCCGTTGTGGCAAGTGCGCGGCCTTCGTCGGTCGCGAGAGGGATCTCTTTGACCTGCAACGGGAATTCCCGGCCGACCCGGTCGAGCACCTCTCGGGCAACGGTGCAGAAGGCGCAGTCGTCCTGGGTCAGCAGGGTGATGTCGAACCGGTCGGTCACGAGGCGCGCTCCGCCTTCAGGTCGGTGAGCATTTTCCCGGTCGGCAGGAACATCGTGTAGTCCGGCGCGCCGCCGTAGTCCGCGCGCCAGCGGATCGTGCCGTCCGGGCCGACCAGCACGAAGCTGTGGCCGTCGCGCATTTCGCCCATCATGCCGTACTTGTTGGCGTTGTACGCCCGCGACACCCGCAGGTCCGGATCGGACAGCACCGGAGTGGCCAGCTTCTCGTCGGAGGCCTTCCGCCCGATGAGTTCCGCCGGGTCGGTGGTGATGGAAACGACGCTGTCGACGCCCGCCGCCTTGAGCGCGGCCTGGTTCTGTTCGAGGTCTTTGATCTGGTCCCAGCACGGCTGGCAGGACAGCCCTTCCTGGAAGTACAGCAGCACGGTTTTGCCGCGGAAGTCCGCCAGGCTGATCCGGGCGCCGCGGTCGGACGCGAGGGTGAACGCGGGTGCCGCCGTCCCGGCTCCGGGCGCACCTGAAACGTGCTGGTACCCGGAGCCGCCGATGGCGTCGGAACTGCTGCTCTGCGAGTTCTGGTAGACGACGAACAACACGACGACTGCGACCACCGCGGCCGCCGCCACGCTGATGATCGTCGCCCGCCGGGTCTTAACGCTGCTGCTCACGGGAATTCTCCTCGGAAGGTCGAGTACGGTCGGCGGATCTCGTTCGCAGGACCCGGCGGACGAGCAGCGCGAAGCCGAGTGCGAGCAGCGCCGCGAGGCCCCATCCGGGAAGCCAGGACAGCCGGCCGGCCGCGACGCTGCTCAGGTGCTGCAGCCAGGCGGACAGTTCGACCTGCCACCCGCCGCTCATGCCCGGCCCGGTGAACGCGAGGACCGCCGCGAGGACGCCCATGAGCATCATCAACGCCCCGCTGACCAGCGTGCCGAGCGCGATCTCTCGACGCCGCAGGCGCACCTTGCGGTCGGTGAGCAGCCGCGTCGCGTGTTCCCGGCGCTTGTCCCACAGCAACGCCACGACCGCCAGCGGCACCACCATGCCCGCGACGTAGGACGCGCCGATCGCCAGCGCCGCCGGGAACGACGCGGCCGCGCCGGACAGCACCGCCACCCCGGCCAGCACCGGCGCGCAGCAGGCGCTGGCCGCACCGGAGAAGGCACCGAGCACGTACGCCGAGCCGAAGCTGCCTTCGCGCACCGCGCGGCCGCCAGGCATCGGCAGCCGCGGCTTCCAGCCCGCCAGCGTCGCGAGCCCGCCGGCGATCATCAGCGCGCCGCCGATCGAGAAGATCCAGACGTGCCGGGTGAGCAACAGGCTGCTCAGGAACGTCGCGCCCAGCCCGATCGGCAGGATGACCGTCGCGACGCCCGCGCCGAACACCAGGGTCGCGGGGACCACTCCGCCCCGGTGCCGGAACCCGGTCGCCAGGTAGGCGGGCAGCATGACCGACACGCAGCAGGGCGCGAGCAGCGCTACTACGCCGCCGAGGAACGACGCGAGCAGCGTCGAGCCGAACAGCACCTCGCCCACGGCCGCCTCCCGGTCTCCTACGATCTACGTACGGAGATAGTACGTAGCTGGCGTGAGGTCCGCGCAGCGGCCCCCGCTACCCTGGAGAGACCAATGCCAGGAACTTCAAGCGCGCTGCGGGTGCAGCCGCCCAGGTCATGTGCCTGGGCGGGACCAGACCTCGCAGCCTGAGTACCTGGCATTGCCGGAGACGAAGGCGGAGGAGGCCGGGTGCGCGGATTCGGGGATCTGGAAGCGGTGATCATGGACCGCGTCTGGCGCCGCGGCGGAACGATGACGGTCCGCGCCGTCTTCGAGGATCTGCTGCACGAGCGGGAAATCGCCTACACCACCGTTATGTCCACAATGGACAATCTGCACGGCAAAGGCTGGCTGTCCCGCGAACGGCGGGGAAAGGCGTTCGTCTACTGGGCCACCTTGAGCCGGGACGAGTACAGCGCCCGGTTGATGCGGGACGCACTCGACGCGGGAGGCGACCCCGGTGCCGTGCTCACACACCTGGTCGAACAGCTCACCGACCAGGAGTCGACCGAACTGGGCCAGGTGCTGCGGCGGCTGAAGCGGACGCGAGGCACCCGATGAGCGTCGCCGCCTGCCTCCTGCTCTACAGCTTCACCGTCGCGGTGCTCGTGCCCCGCCCCCTGCGCAGGCTGACCCGCCGCGGAACCGCTCCCCGGGTCAGCGTGCTGGCATGGCTGGTGGTCATGGTCAGCGTGGTGGGCTCGTGGGCGGCCGCCGCCGCGTCGCTCGCCGTCGAGGCCGTCGGCGACTGGGGACGCCCCGCCCAGCTGGCCAGCACGTGTTTCGCCGCCGTACAGGCAGTGGCCACCGGCCGCTACGGCATATTCCTGCAGGCCGGGCTCATCGCACTGGCCACGGCGGCCGCGGCCGCTCTCGTCGCGCTGGCCTGCCGTCTCGGACGCGCCCTGCACACGGCGCGCGCCCGCACGCACGAGCACGCCTCCGCCGCTCGCATCGTCGGCCACCGGGTCGAGGGCGTGGACGCGGTCGTCCTGGACGCCACCGAGCGGGCCGCCTACTGCGTCGCCGGCCGCCCGGGCACCATCGTCGTCACCAGCTCGGCGCTCGACGTCCTCGACCGGCAGAACCTCGCCGCCGTCCTGGCCCACGAGCACGCCCACCTGGACGGACGGCACCACCAGATCCTCGCGTTCACCCGCGGCCTGGCGGCGATCCTGCCGTGGGCCGCTCTGTTCACGATCGGCGCCGCCGAAGTCGCCCGGACGCTGGAGATGTGCGCCGACGACGCGGCCGTGCGCAGGCACGGGCCGGACGCGCTCCTGGACGGCCTGCTGGCCCTCACCGGCCAGCCTCCGCTCCCCACCGGAGTCTTGGGCGCCACCGGCGCGAACGTACTGGCCCGGGCCGAACGCCTCACCCTCCCCGCGGCACCGCGCGCGCAGTGGCAGTCCCGCCTCGTGCTCACGCTCGTCACGCTCGCCGCCGCCGCGGGTCCCGTCCTGACCGGACTGCTGGCGGCCAGCGGCCTCGGCGTGTGCGACTTGTCGTTCAGCTGACCCCTGCGCCCGCCCAAGCGCGCGTGAGCAAATCAGCCTCGGCCTGCTGGCGAATCCACAGAAGCGCGACCGCCACCGCGAGCGCGGCCAGCAGCGCTCGTCGCCAGCCGGCCGGCAGCCGGATCTCCAGCCACCGCCGGCAGGCGACCCCGATTCCCGCGCGAACCAGCAGACCGGCCGCGATCGCCGCGAGCGGGAACACAATCGGGTTGTACCGCGCGGCCCCGGCAGCATCGCCGGACAGCAGAAGAAACGCCGCCCGCGTCCCGCCGCACAACGGGTCCATGACGCCGAGGTAGTGCAACGGGCCGTGGACGTCGACTGGCGGAAGCCCCGCTACGCGCAAGCCGACCGCCGCGGCACTCGCCACGACAGCGCAGAGCGTCCATGGGCGATGCGAGTCGCGGACGCTCCACTCGACTCGGGTAGCCATCCGCCGACTATGGCACGACAGGCGTGAAACCGTTGTCATTCCACCGTAATCGACGGGTGTGCACCCGGCCGCACCATCGTCTACTATCGAAGTACGTAGATCCGAGCCCTGGAGGTTCTCATGCAGTCACTGTTCCTGGGCATCGCAGCACTGGCTTGCCCGGTCGGGATGGGCTTCATGATGTGGATGATGTCGCGCGGCCAGCACAAGGACCGCGACGACGGCACGCACCAGGTCGAGCAGCTGCGAGCGGAAATCGACCAGCTCAAAGCCGAACGCGCCCACACCGGCCGCTGATGCCGGTCTGGCTCGCAGCATTGTTTGCCGTGTGCTCCGTCACCGCGACCTACTTTTCCTGCATACGGCCGCATCTGCGCCGCAATCACCGGATAGGACGTGACAAATGGCGGACCCGAAAATCCGCGCGTCTGACGCAGACCGAGAGGAGACCGTGGAACGCCTGAGCCATCAGGTCGCCGCGGGCCGCCTCTCCATGGACGAGTTCTCCGAACGCGCCGCCCGCGCGCACGAGGCGAAGACAGCCGGCGAACTGGCCGCACTGACCAGCGACCTGCCCCGCCCGTCGCCGCCTCGTTCGACCGCGCGCAAGCCGAACACCGTCCTGATCGTCGCACTCGTCGCCATTGTCGTTCTCATCGCGTTAGGCGTGCTCGCAGTCGTCCTCATGGGGTCGATGATGGGCAACATGGGCCCGATGCATCCGTGACCCGCCTCACCTACTAACCTACGGAGTAGATACGTAGGAGGTGGGTCGATGCGCGCAACGCGCAGTCGCAAGCATGCGCTTGCCGTCGCCGGACTGGCGCTGCTCACCGCGTGCAGCGCCGGCAAGGACGCGGTGGCGCGGGGCGGCACGTTCGAGTTCGTCTCCCCCGGCGGCCGGACCTCGATCTTCTACGACCCGCCGCAGACCCGCGGCACCAGCCCGGAACTGGCCGGGGACGATCTGGCCGATCCGGGAAAACAGCTCCGCGTCTCCGGATATCCGGGCAACGTGGTCGTCCTGAACATCTGGGGCTCCTGGTGCGGGCCGTGCCGTGCGGAAATGCCGCACCTGCAACAGGTCTACAACGAGACCGAAGCATCCGGCGTCCAGTTCCTCGGCATCGACGTACGCGACGAGCCGCGCACCGCGCCACAGGACTTCGTCCGCGACCGGCACGTCGCCTACCCGTCGATCTACGACCCGCCGGGCCGGTCGCTGCTGGCGCTGAAGGGATACCCGCGCAACGTCGTGCCGTCCACCATCGTGCTCGATCGCCGCCACCGCGTCGCCGCGGTCTTCCTCACTTCTCTGCTGGACACCGATCTCCGGCCCGTCGTCCAGCGGCTGGCCGCCGAACCCGCGTCCGGAGGTCCGGGCGCGTGAACCTCACCGACCTGGCCGTCTCCGGCCCGCTGTTCCTGGCCTCGCTCCTCGCCCTGGCCGCCGGTGCGGTGTCCTTCGCGTCGCCGTGCTGCTTGCCGCTGGTGCCCGGGTATCTCGGCTATCTCGCCGGCCTCGTCGGCACCGAACCATCGCCGGCCGGGCCGGACGGGAACTTGCCGCCCGCCACCGGGCGGTGGCGGGTCGCCGGCGCGGCACTGCTGTTCGTCCTGGGGTTCACCGTCGTGTTCGCCGCGACCACCATGGCGGTGCTCGGAGTGTCGGATGCGTTGCTGGCCAACGAGGAGATGCTGCAACGGC
Organism: Amycolatopsis sp. Poz14; assembly: GCF_006704225.1. NCBI lineage: Bacteria > Bacillati > Actinomycetota > Actinomycetes > Pseudonocardiales > Pseudonocardiaceae > Amycolatopsis > Amycolatopsis sp. Poz14. Next base: position 2,396,915 of record NZ_JACLHD010000001.1, on the reverse strand, counting down.
TCGGCGGCGTCGTCACCATCGCCATGGGCCTGGTCTTCCTCGGGCTGTTCCCGCCGCTGCAGCGCGGGATGAAGCTCCGGCACAAGCCGCGCGACGGAATCTGGGGCGCCCCGCTGCTGGGCGCGGTGTACGGCCTGGGCTGGACGCCGTGCCTCGGCCCGACGCTGGCCGGCGTCATCGCGCTCGCCAGCGGAACCGAAGCCGGGCCGACCACCGGCCGCGGCCTGCTGCTGATCACCGCCTACTGCGTCGGGCTCGGCCTGCCGTTCGTCCTGCTCGCGCTCGGCGCCCGCTGGGCAGTCCACGCGACCGCGTGGGTGCGCCGCCACATCCGCCGCGTCCAGCAGGCCGGCGGCGCGCTTCTCCTCCTCGTCGGCATCGCACTGGTCACCGGCCTCTGGGGCGAGATCATCGCCTGGCTGCGCGGCCCGATCGCCGGATTCTCCGTTCCCCTCTGACCACAGGAGCACCCGTGACCGCCAAGAAGTCCGCCCGCAATTCCGTGACGCAAGCGCGAAAAGGCCAAGGGCGCAGCACACCCTTGTTGATCGGCGGCATCCTGCTCGTCGTCGCACTGCTGGTCGTCGTCATCGTCACGGTGACGAACACGGCCAAAACCGGCCAGGGCGACACGGCGGCTGCCAGCTTGAACCATCCGCCGGCCACCACCGCGGCGGGCCGCGCCACCTCGCCGCCGTGGCCGGCCCCCGCCGACGCGACCGCCGCGGCGCGCGCGGCGGGCCTGCCGATGCTCACCGAAGAAGGCGCCGTCGAGCACATCCACGCCCATCTCGACGTTCTCGTCGACGGCCGGCCGGCACAAGTGCCGGCGATGCTGGGCATCGACCAGAACCGGGCCAGCATCAGCCCGCTGCACACGCACGACCCCAGCGGCGTCGTGCACATCGAATCACCGGTCGCCCGCCGGTTCAGCCTCGGCGAACTGTTCAGCGAATGGGACCTCAGCCTGTCCGCGGACAACATCGGCGGCCTCCGCGCCGGCAACGGCAAAACGGTGCGCGTGTTCGTCAACGGCAAGCAGCAGAACGGAAACCCCGCCGCCGTCACCTTCACCGCCCACGACGAGGTCGCCGTGCTCTACGGCAGCCCGCGCCCCGGCGAAAACGTGCCGTCGCGCTACGACTTCCCGTCGGGCGAGTGAGCCGCGCGACCGCATCGCGCGGCCGAGCCCTCGACGTTGCTCCTGAGTGCGCGCACCGCACAGCCCAGCAGGCAGACCAGCACAGCGCGGACAGCGTCCGAGGCGAGCGCCTGCCGCATCCGGCTCGAACCTGACGCCGTCACGGGTCTCCCCTGCCGCACGCGCACCCGGCCGCCTGAACCTGTTGCCACGGCTCAGGCCACTTCGTATCCCGCCTCAGCCACCGCGGACCGCACCACGGCAGCGTCGACAGGCCCGTCGCTCACCACGGTCAGCTCTCCGCTGGAGACGTCGGTGGCGACCTCCGACACGCCCTCGACGCCCTGAACCGCAGACGTCACCTTTGCCGAGCAACCCGAGCACGTCATGCCCTTCACCGTGAAGACAGTGGTCGCCATCCTTGGATCCTTCCCTTTGGCCGATGCGGTGCGGCGGACCGTTCCGCCGCACCGCATTACATTACCCCCGTAGGGTACACACGTCAGGATCTCCGCGCGACAGCCAAAATCGAAACGCACGACACCGTCGACGATCGAGCCGACGCTGCCGCCCAGCCTCCGCTGACGCCCGGCCGCGACCGGCGGACACCAAGGAATATCCGCGCATTCCCGGCATTCAGCGATATCGCTGTAACGATCTACTATCCCAAATAGTCTTAACCGTCGTAGTGGCCACTCGCGACCAGACAACCGGACCACGGAGGCAAGGATGGCACTCGGCGGCACCAGCGGCCAGGCCAGGCAACCCAGGCACGACGCACGCGACGATCGCGTCGGGGCACACTATGCCGATACCGCCTTGGTGTCCGGATATGCCGCCTCGCACGATGGGTGGGGCCCGCCTGCCCGGTACTTCCGCTCGCGTCTCCATGTCGTCGACGAGGTGCTCGGACAATGCCGCGGCGGCGATCTCCTGGATGTCGGCTGCGGGCCGGGCATGCTGGTCCGTCACCTGCTCGACGCGCGGCCGGGCGACTTCCGGATCACCGCCTGCGACCGGTCCCCGGCCATGATCGATGCCGTCGGCCGGCAGACCGGGCAACGCCGCGATCTGCGCCTCTCGGTGGCACGCATCGAAGATCTGCCGTTCCCGGACGGGAGCTTCGACGTTGTCCTCGCGACCGGGGTCCTCGAGTACGTCGACGTGCGCCGCGCGCTGGACGAGATCGCCCGGGTGGCCCGGCCCGGCGGGCTGGTCGTGGTGACGATGCTCAACCCGCTGAGCCCTTATCGCGCCTTCGAATGGTTCCTCTACTGGCCGGCACTACGCCTGCTGGGCCGAGTCGAGCGACTGCTGGGCATCCGGCCCGAGCGGCGCCACGGCGTGCGCAGATCCGGAATCCGCGCCTTGACCTCCCGCCGGCTCAGCGTGGCCTTGCGCACCGCGCGACTGCGCCCCGAGGACGTCGTGTTCTACGACCTCACCGCCTTGGTGCCGCCGTTCGACAAGGTCGCCCGGCGATGGACCCGGCGGTGGCGCAGCCATCCGGAGACCACCGCGAGCCGGAGCCGCCGCGGCTGGCTCGGCACCGGCTATCTCGTCGCCGCACGGCGAGCGCCCGACCCGAACTGACAGCACACTTCCCGCGCAAACCCCGTGCCGCCGCGGTCCACCTGCTTCCCGGCACTCCTGACCGCGGTCCGCCGCACGAAAGTTCACGACACCGTTTTGCGGAGTACAGCGACGGCGCCCCGTCGCCGACCTTGTCGCGCCGTGCGAGACAACCTCCGAGTGCACCGATCGGCCGCGAATGTACTATCTGCGATAGTAGACAGTGCCGAGGTTCCTTGCGCGGCGCGGACAAGCCGAACGGAGTCGTCCATGGTCGTCACCCCCAGCCCGGCCGCGATCCGGCCGTCGCCGGCCTCCCCTCCGCCGGCCAGCGGGTCGCTCCTCCTGCGGTTGTTCCGGACGACGGATCACAAGCAGATCGGGGTGATGTACCTGGTCACCTCGTTCGGCTTCTTCATGATCGGCGGCGCGCTGGCGATGCTGATGCGCACGGAGCTGGCCCAGCCCGGGCAGCAGTTCCTGTCGCAGGAGCAGTACAACCAGATGTTCACCATGCACGGCACGATCATGCTGCTGCTGTACGCGACGCCCAGCGTGTTCGGGTTCGCGAACTTCATCCTGCCGCTGCAGATCGGTTCGCCGGACGTGGCGTTCCCGCGGCTCAACGCGCTGTCGTACTGGCTCTACCTGTTCGGCAGCCTGCTGGTCGTGTCGGGATTCGTCACCCCCGGAGGCGCGGCCGACTTCGGCTGGTTCGCCTACACCCCGCTGTCGGACGCCATCCACTCGCCGGGAGCCGGCGCCGACCTGTGGATCACCGGGCTCCTGATCTCCGGCCTTGGCACGATTCTCGGCGGCGTCAACATGGTCACCACGGTGGTCTGCCTGCGCGCGCCGGGCATGACGATGTACCGGATGCCGATCTTCACCTGGAACATCCTGATCACGAGCATCCTGATCCTGATCGCGTTCCCCATCCTCACCGCGGCCCTGTTCGGCCTGCTCGCCGATCGTCAGCTCGGCGCCCACGTGTTCGACGCGGCCAACGGCGGGGTGATCCTGTGGCAGCACCTGTTCTGGTTCTTCGGCCACCCGGAGGTCTATATCCTCGCGCTGCCGTTCTTCGGGATCGTCTCCGAGATCATTCCCGTGTTCAGCCGCAAGCCGGTCTTCGGCTACAAGGGGCTCGTCTTCGCGACGCTGTCCATCGCCGCCCTGTCGGTGGCGGTGTGGGCGCACCACATGTACGCCACCGGAGCCGTGCTCCTCCCCTTCTTTTCCTTCATGACGTTCCTCATCGCGGTCCCGACCGGCGTGAAGTTCTTCAACTGGATCGGCACGATGTGGAAAGGCCAGCTGACGTTCGAGACGCCGATGATCTTTTGCATGGGCTTCATGGTGACCTTCCTTTTCGGCGGCCTTTCGGGAGTTCTGCTGGCCGCCCCGGCACTGGATTTCCAGGTGTCGGACAGCTACTTCGTGGTGGCGCACTTCCACTACGTCCTCTACGGCACGATCGTGTTCGCGACCTTCGCCGGGATCTACTTCTGGTTCCCGAAGATCACCGGCCGGATGATGGACGAGAAGCTCGGGAAGTGGCACTTCTGGACCACGTTCATCGGCTTCCACACCACGTTCCTGGTCCAGCACTGGCTGGGCGCGGAAGGCATGCCGCGGCGCTACGCGGACTACCTGGCCAGCGACGGGTTCACCACGCTGAACACGATCTCCACGATCGGCGCGTACATCCTCGGCGCGTCCACGCTGCCGTTCATCTGGAACGTGTTCAAGAGCTACCGGTACGGCGAGATCGTCACGGTCGACGACCCGTGGGGCTACGGCAACTCGCTCGAGTGGGCCACGTCCTGCCCGCCGCCGCGGCACAACTTCACCGAACTGCCCCGCATCCGCTCCGAGCGCCCCGCGTTCGAGCTGCACTACCCGCACATGGTCGAACGCCTCCACGCGGAAGGCGAGATCGGCTTCTTCGGCAAGGCCAAGCACGTCGCGGCCCCGTCGCAGAAGCTCGTCGCCTCCGGGGACGACCAGGACAACACCAGCCAGCAGCGTTGAACGGGGCGGCGCGCTAAGCGAGCACCTGCGCCGCCACCGCACCGATCAAGACCAGCCCGCACACTGCCATCGTCACCGCTCGGCCCGTGGCGGTGTGCGGGTCGCTGCGCAACGGGAACAGCAGCTGCCGGGCGAAGGTGTAGGCAGCGAGCGCGCCCGCGAAGATCGCGCCGTGCACCGACGGCTGCGCAGCGAGAACGAGCACCAGCGACACCACGCCGATCACCAGCGCGGCGGCCGCTTCGACCAGCTGGACGGGGAACCGGCGAACGATCAGGCGGCGGTCGGACGAGACCAGGCCCCACCGCGACGTCGTCGGCCTGCCCGCACAGCACCCGGTGAGGAAACACCCGGGCCTGCCCACCGCCATGCCCAGGAAGATCCCCGGAGCCGTGGCGTCCAGCACCGTCCCGACGGGATACCCCGCCAGCAGCGATCCGCCCACCACCACGCCGAGCGCGACGAGCAGGAAGCCTTGAATGCACGCGCCCGAGGCGAGCAGCTCCCGCGGATGTTTGCGGTGCAGCACGAGGTACCAGACCTTGCCGCCGACGAAACCGAGCAGGCAGCCGATCGCGGAAACCGCCAGCACGACACCGAAGTTCATCCCCCAGCGCGCGGACAGCACCGACTGCAGGACAAGCGCCAGCACGGCGCCGAGCCCGACGAGCACCGGCCAGGAGAGCAGGCTGACCTTCGGTCCCTGCGCCAGCACCCCGAACCGGCTGTTCGCCGCACTGGTCCGCCGCGGCAGCCGCACGCCGGACGAGCCGCCCCGCGCCGCCGGCCCGGCGGTGACCCGCCACGCGCCCGGGTTCAGCCCCTCGACCCGCGACGTGACCCCGATCCGGCCGCTGCCGGGCAAGACGCCGGCCACGCGCTCGACGACGTCGAACCGGTCCTGTGCGGTGCGCTTGCCGCGCACGTCGTCGCGCACCCCGGTGAAGCGGATGTCGACCGAGTAAGGCTCCCCGGCCGGCGCGGCGTCGAACCAGTACGTCGCCGCTACGACTTGTGGTCCGGTATCGGCCGTGACGCGGTCAAGACACCCCAGGGATTCCCTTCGGTTTTGCTCGACCTGCAGCTCCTCCTCGGCCGCGGCACTCGCGGGCACCGGCGCGCGGACGTTCGACGGCGGCCTTGGCCGACCGGCGAGGGCAGGAGGGACACCGCCGTGCGCCTGCTGCTTCCCTGCCGAGGCCGGGCCGCCGGCCGCGGCTCCGGCCGGCTTCCGCGTCGCAGAAGCACTTCCGGTTTCCGCGCCGACCGCGCTCCTGTGTGCCTTCTTTCCCACGTCACGCTCCCTGCCGCGCTATCAACTATGTGTGATAGTACTACTTTACTTAGTGTTAAGTCGCGGCTTGGCGGAGCCTGCGACACACCGTCGGCCAGCAGGCGCCAGAAAATCGGACGCCCCCGCGACCGCGACTCGTCGGCAGCCGCCGGGTCGGCGATTGGCGCGATCGGAGGCGGCGCGACAGATCCGACCTCCCGTGCCGCGGCTCGGAACACCCGGCCCCTGCCGTTCGGGCACGCCCGGACTCGACCTGCCTACTATTGCAATTAGTACATCAGCCCATGGCACCGCGCACCCGAGGCCGTACTACTATCTTTCTTCGTAGCGAAAACCGGGTTGGTTTCGGAACGAGGGAGCAGTCGTGGCACGAGTCACTGCACAGCAGCGGTACACGGCCCGGCGGCACCGCATTGCGGCACTCCTGGCCGTGGTGGCTCTCGGCGCGGCGGCCTGCACCTCCGCGCCGGACCGGCAATCCGCACCCGCGAGCACGTCGGCCGCGCCGGCCAAAGCGGCGTCGATCGCCATCGAGCCGGCCAGCACAGATCCGGTGAGCCCGGCCACTCCGGTCGTCGTGCGCGCGGCCGACGCGGCGCTGACGAGCGTCACGGTGACCAATACCGCGACCGGCAAGCAGGTGTCCGGCCGCACGACCCCGGACAAGCGAACCTGGACCGCGTCCGAACCGCTCGCCTACGGCGCTTCCTACCAGGTGAAGGCCGATGCGACGACCCCCGGCGGCACACCGCTGGAGCAGACCGGCTCGGTGCGCACCCTTCAGCCCAGGGTCCAGGCGTTCCCGTCGTTCATCCCGGCCCCGAACGTCTCGGACGTCGGCGTCGGCCAGCCCTTGGTGGTGAAGTTCGACCAGGACGTCGCTGACCGGGCCGCCGCCGAGAAAGCGTTGCAAGTCAACGCGAACCCGCCCCAACCGGGCGGCTGGTACTGGCTGTCCAAGCGGGAAGTCCACTACCGGCCGCAGAACTACTGGCAGCCGGGCAGCACCGTCACCGTGACCGCCAAGGTGTACGGCGTGAACCTCGGCAACGGGGTGTACGGGCAGACCGATCGCGCCGAGACGCTGAAGATCCACGACTCCTGGATCGCCAAGGCCGACGGCAAGACGGAGAAGCTGCAGATCTTCCACAACGGACAGCTGGTCAACACGATGCCGATGAGCCTCGGCTCGCCGGGCTTCCCGACGCACGAGGGCACGCACGTCGTCTCTGACAAGCAGCCCAGCATCATCATGGATTCCTGCACCTACGGCGTCTGCAAAGGACAGCCCGGCTACTACCGGGAGCAAGTCGCCCTCGACGAGCGGATCTCCAACGACGGCGAGTTCGTCCACTCCGCACCGTGGTCAGTCGGACAGCAAGGAAACAGCAACGTGTCGCACGGCTGCGTGAACCTCGCCCCGGCCGACGCCCAGTGGTTCTACGACCGCTTCGGACTCGGCGACGTCGTCGAGATCACCAACTCCGGCGGCTCGGCACTGCCTATTTGGGACACCTACGGCGACTGGGCCGCGTCCTGGCCGCAATGGCAAGCCGGCAGCGCCCTGCACTGAACGAACGCGGGCTCTCCGCAAGAGGCTCTGACGCGCGCACCTGCTCGATCCGATTACAACAATGTCATTCTCCGGCCCGGCAGTGGCAAGATTCCCGGCATGGCCGAGACCGACGACGTTCAGCGAGCCAGGCCAGGCTTCCGGACCGTGCCCAGCACGACCGCCCGGTCCGGAAACGCCGGCGATTCCGCACCGCGGCCGCGAAACCGGAAGCGTCATCGGCCGCGGGAAATACTGCTGGGCATGGTGTTCTGCATTCCAGCTTTGGCCGGTTTGGGCACTTTTGTCTTTTTCCCTTTGGTGCAGGCGCTCTTCCTTTCCACGCGAGGCACCGACATCAACGGAAACCCTTCGCGGTCGGTGGGCGGGCAGAACTTCGCGCAGCTGTTCACCCCGGAATTCGGCACCGTCCTGCTCCACACCCTGTTCTTCACGCTCTTCGTCGTCGCGGCCGGGGTCGTGCTCCCGATGGCGCTCGCGGTGCCGCTGGCCCAGCGGCTGCCCGGCATGCGCGTGTTCCGGACGCTGTTCACCCTCCCGTTCGCCTACTCCGCGTCGGCGGCGAGCGTGGTGTGGCTGCTCATGCTGGACCCGTCGATGTCGCCGGTGAACTGGCTGCTCGAACTGCTCGGGATGGACGCGCCGGGCTGGACCACCGAATCGCCGTGGGCGCTGCTCACCGTCGCGTGGGCGACAGTCTGGGTCGCGAGCGGATTCAACCTGCTCGTCCTCGGCGCGGGGCTGGCCGGCGTCGACGAAGACGTCCTCGAGGCCGCCCGGCTGGACGGCGCCACCGGGCTGCGCAGCTTCTTCAGCGTGGTCCTGCCGATGATCTCGCCCAGCGTGTTCTTCGTGGTGGTCACCACCACGCTCACTTCGCTGCAGGCGCTCGGCCAGGTGCAGGTCATGACCGACGGCGGCCCCAACGGCAGCACCAGCACCCTGGTCTTCTCGATCTACCACAACGCCTTCGAGAACGGGAACAACAACTACGGCCTCGCCAGCGCGCAGGGCCTCGTCCTGCTGGTGGTCGGCATCGTGCTCGCCGCGATCCAGTTCGGCGTCGTGGAAAGGCGGGTGCATTACCGGTGAGCCAGGCACTCGAACGCCCCGCGAAGACGTCGCCCCGGCGGCGCCGTTCGCTCAACCGGCCCGGGCGCCCGGTCAGCGCACTGACCTACGCGTGGCTGCTCGTGGCCATGGTCGTGCTGCTGTTCCCGGTGCTGCTCACCGTGGTGGGCGGGTTCCTGCCGGAAGGCCAGCTCGTGCGTCGGCCGCCAGGGCTGTTCAGCGGCAGCTACGGGTTCGACAACTACGTCGCGGCCTGGCGGGAGACCGTCGTTCCGCTGCTGCCCGCCTTCTTCAACTCGTTGTTCGTCGGAGTGGTGATCATGGCGGCGCACCTGGTGACCTCGTGCCTGGCCGCCTACGCGCTGGTGTTCGTCCGGATGCCGTTGCGGCAGCCGATCTTCTGGCTGTTCATGGTCACCATCATGGTGCCCTACGAAGCGATCGTCGTGCCCAATGCGCTGTTCATCCGCAGCATGGGCATCGAGAACAGCCAGTGGAGCCTGGTGCTGCCTTTCCTGGCCAACGGGTTCGGCGTCTTCCTGATGCGCCAGTCGTTTCGGCAGTTCCCCGCCGAACTGTCGGACGCCGCGCGCATCGACGGCTGCGGGCACCTGCGGTTCCTGTTCACGATCGTGCTGCCCTCGGTCCGCCCGTCGCTGACCGCGCTCGCCGTGTGGTCGTTCCTGCAGGGCTGGAACATGTACTTCTGGCCGCTGATCATCTCGTCGTCGAACAACTCGATGAACACCTTGCAGACCGCGGTGTTCGCGCTGAAGGCCAACGGCAACGGCACCCAGCAGGCCCTCGTGCTCGCCGGGGTCACCATCACCCTCGTGCCCACCCTGCTCCTGGTGATCTTCGGGCAACGCTGGCTCGTCCGCGGCTTCCTGGCCGGAGCCGTGAAATGACCACCGCACCCACCGTCCGACGAAAGGAAAACACCGTGCCGAACCGGAACCGCCGCGGTATCGCGGCCTTCGTGCTCGCCCTCGCCACCGCTGTGGCCGGCTGCTCGTCGGCGACCAACGCCGGCCCCCCGCCCGGCTCGGTCACCGCGCCCGGCGCGGACGCGCTGAACGGCAAGGGCGAGGTGACCGTCAACTTCTGGCACGCGATGAGCGGCACCAACGGCGAGACGTTGCGCAAGCTCGTCGACCAGTTCAACCAGCAGCACGCCGGCACGATCAAGGTCAACCTGAACTACAAGGGCCAGTACGACACCGCGCTGGCCGCGTACAAGAACTCCTCCCCGCAGCAGCGGCCGGACCTGATGCAGATGTACGACATCGGCACCCGCTACATGATCGACTCGAAGACGATCGTGCCGATGCAGTCGTTCATCGACGTCGACCACTACGACGTGTCCGACATCCAGCCGAACATCGCCGGCTACTACACCGTCGACAACAAGCTGTACTCGATGCCGTTCAACACCTCCATGCCGCTGCTCTACCTCAACCGGGAGGCCTTCGCGAAAGCCGGCCTCGACCCCGGCAAGCCGCCCGCGACACTCGACGAGATCACCGCGGACGCGCGCAAGATCAAGGCCACCTCGGGCGAAACCGTGCGATACGGCTTCGGCGCGACCCTCTACGGCTGGTTCGTCGAGCAATGGAACGCGATCGCGAACCAGACCGTCTGCGACTCCGAGAACGGCCGCACCGGCCGCGCCGGCAAGGCGACCCTGGCCACCGGCACCACCATCAAGCTGCTGCGGTGGTGGCAGCAGATGGTCAACGAGGGCCTGGCCATGAAACTGGACAGCAACACCGACAACGGGGACAACGCGTTCAGCTCCGGCACCGTCGCGATCGGACTGGAGTCCACCGGCTCGCTCGGCCAGTTCACCAAGGGCGCCGCCGCCGCGAAGAACCCGTTCACCGTGTCCACCGGCTTCTTCCCGAAGGTCAACGCCACCGACACCGGCGGCCCCATCATCGGCGGAGCCTCCCTGTGGACGATCAACTCCGGCGACGCCGCCCGCGAGCGCGCGTCCTGGGAACTGGTGAAGTTCCTCGCCGGGAAGCAAACCCAGGTCGCCTGGCACACCTCGACCGGCTACTTCCCCATCAGCAAAGCCGCCCTGCGGGAACCGGCCGACCAGCAGTGGGTCGCCCAGAAACCGCAGTTCGCGACAGCGATCCGACAGCTTGAGGCCACCAAGCTGACCCCCGCCACCCAGGGCTGCTCGGTCGGCGTGATGCCGGACATCCGCAAAGACGTCGAACAAGCCCTCCAGGCCGCGGTGCTCCAAGGCCAGGACGCCAAACAAGCCCTCACCGACGCCGAGAACAAGGCAGCCAAGCAGATCGCCGACTACAACGCCAAGCTCGGCGGCTGACCCCTCCCCCGGCCCGCGGCGCGTCCCTGCTGCTCGGCTTCGGTCCCGTGGGCGCCGAGCCGGGTGCCCGGCTCGGCGCGCTGATGATCGACCTCGGCCGTCACCGGCGCGTCCCGCCGCTCACTCCTGATCCGGCCGACCGGCCGAGACCGGCCAGCGGCGGTGCCGGCCGTCGATGACGAACGCGTGGCGGTGCCGCCACAGCCCGTCCTCGCCCTCGACCGCATCGGCGAGGTGCTCGGGGTCAGTACTCGCGTCGTGCGTGTGCTCGACCAGCGCAGGATCTCGCCGCGGCCACACGCGGGCCGCGGCCACCGCGCCCACCGCGGCGAGAGCAGCGAGCACGATCCAGGCCGCGGTGAACCCCGCGCCGGTGGCCAGCCATCCCGCGATCGGGTAGGCGAGCAGCCAGCACGCGTGCGACAGCGAGAACTGCGCGGCGAAGACAGCCGGGCGGTCAACCGGTGCGCTCGACCGCCGCAGCACCCGGCCCGCCGGTGTCAGGACCAGCCCGGTCCCCGCGCCGACGACCGCCCACACGACCAATGCGACCGGCCAGCGCCAGCCGCCGGCGTCCGCCGTGGACAGCGCGACCGCGCCGGCGACCGCGGCGAGAAGCCCCGCGGCGCCGGCGAACATGACAGCGCGCTCACCGGCCCGGCGGAGCAACTTCGGCACCAGCAGCGCGACCGCCATCGTGCCGACGCCGTTGCCGGCCAGCAGCCAGGCGACGTCGGCCTGCGATCGGCCGAGTTCGCCCTGGACGTAGTTGACGGTGTTGACCATCACGATCGCCCCGACCGCCGCCACGACCAGATTCAGCCCGAGCACGCCCCGCAGCCGCGGCGTCGCGGCGTAGATCCGCATCCCGGCCAGGGTCCGCTCCCACACGCCGCCGCGCCCGCTGCGAGCCGCGTCCGGGATCCGCGTGGTCACGACCAGAGCAGCGGACGCCAGGAACCCCGCCGACGTGCCGGTGAACAGCCAATGGAACGACACCGCGCTCAGCAGGGCCGCGGCCAGCATCGGAGACAGCAGGCTCTCCATCGTCGAGGCCAGCTGCGATGCCGACAACGCCCGCGTGTAATCGCGTTCGTCGGGCAGGATGTCCGGCAGCACGGCCTGGAACGTCGGAGTGAACGCGGCCGACGCCGACTGCAGCACGACGATCAGCACGTAGATCTGCCACACCTGGTCGACGAACGGCAGCGCCAGCACCACCAGGGCCCGCACCAGATCCAGGCAGACCAGCAGCACCCGCCGCGGGACCCGGTCCGCATACGCGCCCGCGACCGGAGCCACCGTCACGTAAGCGACCATCTTGATCGCCAGCGCGGTGCCCAGCACCGCGCCCGCGTCCGCACCCGCCAGTTGATATGCCAGCAGCCCGAGCGCGACCGTGGTCAACCCGGTCCCGAACAACGCCACCAGCTGCGCCCCGAACAGGTGCCGATAGTCCCGGCGGCCGAACAACGACAACACAGCGGCACACTCCTACTACCCGACGAGGACTGCCTCCCATGATAGGTGCACATGTACGCACATGATGAACCTGGTGTCCAATGGACCCAGCTGCCGCCTGCCGAACTGGTCGAAACCGCGTCTACCGCGCTGCGGATGCTCGCCGAACCTGGCCGGCTGCGGATGCTGTGGCTGCTCAGCGGCGACGAATACGACGTCGCGTCGCTGGCCGCGGCAGTCGGCATCGCCCGGCCGTCGGTTTCCCAGCACCTGGCCAAGCTCCGCCTGGCCGGGCTCGTCGAACTGCGCCGGGACGGGCGCCGCGCCCTCTACCGCGCCCGCGGCGGCCACGTGCGACGCCTCCTGGCCGAGGCCATGAACGCCGCCGACCACCACCTGCACAGCATCCCGGACCACGACTAGCCCGGAGGCGGTGCGTGCCGCCGGCCGACGCGAGGTTCCGCTACCTCGTCCGCTTCTTCGCCCGCTCGAACGCCACCCGAGGCCGGCCGTGCACTCGGGGTGCGAGTGTGCGGCCTGCCGCCGACGCTCGACGGCTCGGCCTGTCACGCGAACAGCTCGAAGGCCAGCGTCAGCGGTCCAGGTCGAGCGCGGCGTGGGCCTGCCGATCGTCGTTCTCCCTGCCGGTCGCATCGCCGCGCCGCACCGGCAGCAGCAGGGTGAAGGTCGGCGGCGCCGGCCGTCCCAGCAGCAGCCGGCCCCCTTCGGCTTCCGCCAGGCTGCGGGCGAGAGCGAGGCCGATCCCGTGCCCGGCGGCGGAGTCGGACCGCCGCCGGAAAGGATCGGCATCCGAGGCGAGACCCGGTCCTTCGTCGGTCACGTCGAAAGCGATGGCTTCTCCCATGTCTCGGACGGTGACGGTGACCGTGCCCCGGCCGTGCCGGGAGGCGTTGTCCAGCAGCACGGTCATGGCTTGGCGGGTCGCGAGAGCCGAGACGCGGGTCTCCGCGAGGTCGAGAGGATCTCGCAACAGCAAGACCCGGCCTTGCGCGGCCAGCAGACCGTGCCAATCCTGCCGGAACTCGGCGAGCGCGGTCTTCACCTCGACGAGTTCGGTGCCGGGATGGGCATCGCGGGCGAGGGCGAGCAGGTCGCGGATGGTGCGGTCGAGCCGGTAGGTCGTCTCCAGCGCGGCGGTGACAGCCGGGCGCAACGCCGGGTCCGGGCTCTCCAGCGCGACCTCGAGTTGCATCTGCAGACCGGCGAGCGGGGTGCGCAACTGGTGCGAAGCGTCCGCGGAGAACGCCCGCTCACGGGCGAGGATGTCCCCGATGCGCCCAGCGGTCGTGTCCAGTGCGATGCCCGCCCGGTCGATCTCGGGAATGCGGGACCGGCGGGTCCGCACGGTGAAGTCCCCGTCGCCGAGCCGCGCAGCGCTGGTGGACAGCTCTTCGAGCGGCGCGGCCAGCCGGACCGACAGGCGGTGCGCGACAAGCCAGGTGGCGGCCAGCGCCACCACCGCCAGGCCGCCCATGCCCAGCCACGTCAGCGCAGTGCGCCGATCCACCTCGCTGTGCGGGGTCGCGGCGCGCACCATGCCGACGACCGTCCCGGCATCGGTGATCGGAACGATGGCGACCAGGTCCGTCCCGGTGTCGTCGGCGATCACTTCGTTCGCCCGGATCGCCGAGCCCGCCGCTTCGAGCCGCGCGGGTCCGCCTCCGGCCAGCCGGTCCCCGGACGGGTTGTAGAGAGCCAGCGAGGTGTTCGCCTCCGCGGCCGGGAGCCGGTCGGGCAGATCGTGCCGGATCACCTGCGCCGAGACGGACAAGGCCGCCGAGTCGGCAAGCCGTTCCAGCTCGGCACGCTCGTCGTCGAGGTAGTAGCGGGCGACGCCGACCGCGAGCGGCAAGCCGAACAAGCTGATCGCCAGCACGCCGGCCAGCACGGTCAACAGGATGATTCGCTTGCGCACAACGGCTCCTTCGGCGGCGGGCGCGCGCCCTCGGCGTCCAGTGTGCAGCCGCTCCGGCCATCGTGCGTTCGCGAGGCGGTTCGTTTGCCGTCCGCTAACCGGCGGCCGCTCCGGCGGGAAACGGGAGGCCGCGGCCCGCGGAATTTTGCCGTGCGCTGGCCGAAACGAGCCGAAGGCCTTTCGCGCCCCTCTCTAGCGTCGTCCTCGCACCAGTCGCCGTGGGAGGGAAACCGCAATGAAACGCACGACCGGTCACGCCGGAATCGTTGTCGCGTCGCTCGCCGCGGCACTGGCACTGGGTGCGTGTTCCTCAGCGAACAGCCCGGCATCCCCGGGTGCTTCGCCCGCCCCGAATGCCCCGGAGGCCAATCCGGCGGGCGACATTCCCGACAACCAGGTGTACGTCCCGCTCACCACGCCAGACCACCGATTCACCGTGTCGGTTCCGGAGGGCTGGGCACGAAGCACAGCAGGCAATTCCGCGTTGTTCACCGACAAATTCAACAGCGTCCGCGTCGAAACCACCGCCCGCCCGCAAGCCCCCACCACCGGGTCGGCGACCGCGGAGGAATTGCCCGCCATCCGCACCGGCAGCCGCGGCTACGTCGCCGGGTCCGTCAGCACCGTCGCGCGCAAGGCGGGAAACGCGGTCCTGATCACCTACCAGGCCGACTCGCCACCGGACCCGGTCACCGGGAAATCGGTCGCTGACTCGGTGGAGCGGTACGAATTCTGGAACAACGGCGAAGAACTGGTCCTCACGCTGAGCGGCCCCAAAGGGGCGGACAACGTCGATCCGTGGCGCACGATCACCGACTCGGTGCGGTGGATGTGATGGCAGCGCCGCTGCACGCGCGCCAGCTGTATCGCTTCTACCGCTCGGGCGAGGAGGAAACCCTGGCGCTCAAAGGGGTTTCCCTCGCCGTCGAAAGCGGCGAGATCGTCGCGGTGACCGGACCTTCCGGATCGGGAAAGTCCACTCTGCTCGCCTGCCTGGCCGGCATGGACGATCCGGACGGCGGCAGCGTGCACGTCGCCGGCAGCCGGATCAGCCACCAGCCGGAGCCGGTGCGGGCCAGGCTGCGCTCCCGCCGGATCGGGATGCTGTTCCAGAACGGCAATCTCCTGGAGCACCTCACCGTAGCGGGCAACGTGGTGGTGGCACAGCGCCTCGCCGGCCGGCGCGCCGCGCGCGACCCGGGCGCGCTTCTGTCCGCATTGGGCATCGCGGATCGGGATCGTGCTTACCCCAGCCAGCTTTCCGGCGGCGAACTCGCCCGGGCGGGCCTCGCGGTCGCCCTGGCCAACACGCCGGCCGTGGTGCTGGCCGACGAACCCACCGGCGAACTGGACAGCACGACGGAACACCGGATCCTCGAACTGCTGGCCGAGACAGCACACGACGGGACGGCGGTGGTGGTCGCCAGTCACAGCCCGGCGGTGAGCGCGTTCGCGCACCGGACGGTCCGGCTCGACGACGGAAAGGTATGCGAATGACCGGCGACACCGCGCCCGCGACGCGATTCGGCCGCGCCGACCGCGAACCGGGGATATTGGCCGAATGCCGGGATGTCGCCCGTACCTACGGAAAGGGGCCGACCGCCGTCGTGGCGGTGCACGGCATCACCTGCCGGATCCGCCCGGGCCTGCGGCTGGCGGTCACCGGGCCGTCCGGATCGGGCAAATCCACTCTGCTGCACCTGATCGCCGGGATCGACCGGCCCACCGCGGGCACCGTCGAGTGGCCGGATCTGCACCACCGAGCCACCGAGGTCGGAGTCGTCTTCCAGGGTCCCAGTCTGCTGCCCGCGCTGGACGCGACCGAGAACGTGGCGCTGCCGCTTCTGCTGGCCGGAGAGCCCGAGGACGAGGCCTTCCGCCGTGCCCGGTCCGCACTCGGCCGGCTGGCGATCGACGACCTGGGAGGCAAGCTGCCGGACGAGCTGTCCGGCGGGCAGGCGCAGCGGGTCGCGGTCGCGCGGGTGCTGGCCGCCCGCCCGCTGCTGATCGTCGCCGACGAACCCACCGGCCAGCTCGACCACGAGTCCGCCGAACGGGTCATGACGGTCCTGGCCGCCACGGCCGACGAACTGGGCGCCGCGCTGGTCGTCGCGACGCACGACCCGTTCGTGGCCGCCCGGCTGGGGCAGGAATGGACGATGCGCGACGGCCGGCTCCACGGCGCGGCCGATCCCGGCCTTGCCGAGCGAAACGGAGAGACTCGATGATCCGGCATTGGATTTCCGGCTTGGTGCGCCGCCGAGGGGTCCGCCTCGGCGCGACGGCCGGCGGCATCGCGGTCGCCGTCGCGCTGCTGGTGTCCCTCGGCAGTTTCCTCGCCGCCGCACAGGGTTCGATGACCGGCCGCGCCGCCCGCGGCGTCGCCGTGGACTGGCAGGTCGAGGTGCGCGCCGGCGCGAACCCCGCCTCCGTCCGCGACCTCGTCCGGAACGGGCCGGGGGTGCTGCGCTCGGACACGGTGGGATTCGCGCGGACAACCGGCATGTCGGCATCCGGCGGCGGGACCGCCCAGACGACCGGACCCGGGGTGGTGCTCGGGCTGCCCGGCTCCTACCGCGGTGATTTCCCCGGCGCGGTGCGCACTCTGGCCGGAGCCGATCACGGAGTCGCACTGGCCCAGCAGACCGCCGCGAACCTGCACGCCAAACCCGGCGATGTCATCCAGCTCGGACGGGCGGGGCTGCCCCCGGTCAGCGTCCGCGTCACCGAGGTCGTCGACCTTCCGCAAGCGGATTCCCTGTTCCAGAAGGTCGGCGCCCCGGCAGGCGCGCAGCCCTCCGCGCCCCCGGACAACGTCCTCATCCTCGGCAGCGGCGCGTGGCACGCCTTGTTCGACCCGCTCGCCGCGGCCCGCCCGGACCTGGTGACCACCCAGATCCACGCCGCGCTGAACCGCTCGCTTCCCGCCGACCCGGCAACCGCCTACACCCAGGTCGTGGGCGCGGCACACAATGTCGAGGCCCGCTCCGCCGGCACTGCCGTCGTAGGCAACAACCTCGGCGCCGCCCTGGACGCGGCGCGCTCCGATGCCGCCTACGCGCGGGTGCTGTTCCTGTTTCTCGGGCTCCCGGGAGCAGTCCTCGCGGGCCTCCTGACGGCCGTGGCCGTGGCCGCGGGCGCCCCTCGCCGCCGGCGCGAGCAAGCTCTCCTGCGCGCGCGTGGCGCGACCGGCCGGCAACTGCTGCGCTTGGCCGCGGCGGAGGCCCTCCTCGTCGGCGCAGCTGGGTCGGTCGTCGGCGCCGCCGCTGCCGCCTTGATCGGGTTGACGGCTTTCGGATCGGCGCGGTTCGGGGCGAGCGGGGCGGACGCGACCGGCTGGTCCGTCGCCGCCGTTCTCTCCGGGCTGGCCATCGCCGGACTGACGGTGCTCGCTCCGGCCTGGCGCGACCTGCGCGGGACCACAGTGGCCTCGGGGCGGGCCGCCCTGACGCGCCGCGAGCGGCCGGCCTGGAGCCGGTACGGCCTCGATGTGCTCCTGCTCGCCGCCGCCGCGGTCGTGTTCTGGCTGACGAGCCGGACCGGCTACCAACTGGTGCTGGCGCCGGAAGGCGTGCCGGCCATTTCAGTGTCGTACTGGGCGTTCGCTTCGCCCGCGCTGTTCTGGCTCGGCTCCGGGCTGCTCGCGTGGCGATTGGCAGAGCTCTTGCTCGGCCCCGGCCGCCGTCTCCTGGGCCGCGGCCTCCGGCCCTTCGCCGGCTCGCTGGCGAATGTCGTGGCGGGCTCGCTGGCGCGCCAGCGGCGGCTGCTCGCGCACGCCATCGTGCTGCTGGCGCTGGCGCTCTCGTTCGCCGCGTCCACCGCGACGTTCAACGCGACCTACCAGGCCCAGGCCGAGGCCGACGCGCAGCTGACCAACGGCGCCGACGTCACGGTCACCGAATCGCCTGGAACTTCGGCCGGGCCATCCGCGGCCGGCCCGATCGCCGCCACCCCCGGCGTGCGCGGTGTCGAACCCGTCCAGCATCGCTTCGCCTACGTCGGAGCGGATCTGCAAGACCTCTACGGCGTGCGGCCGGACAGCATCACCACGGTGACCGCTCTGCAGGACGCCTATTTCCAGGGCGGCACCGCCCGGGAACTGATGCAGCGGCTCGCCGCACAGCCCGACGCCATCCTCGTGAGCGCCGAGACCGTCAAAGACTTCCAGCTGAGCCCCGGCGATCTGCTCAATCTCCGGCTGCAGGACGGACGGACAAAACAATTCACCACGGTGGCCTTCCATTACGCGGGCGTGGTGAAGGAATTCCCGACCGCGCCCAAGGACAGCTTCTTCGTCGCCAACGCCGCCTATGTCGCCCAGCACACCGGCAGCGACGCCGTCGGAGCGTTCCTGGTCGACACCGGCGGGCAGAACACCACCGCGGTGGCCCGCCGGCTCCAGGACCGGCTCGGTCCGGCCGCGACCGTGACCGACATCGCGCACACCCGCGCCACCGTCGGCTCCAGCCTGACCGCGGTCGACCTCGCGGGCCTGACCCGAGTCGAACTCGGATTCGCGCTCGTGCTCGCCGCCGCCGCGGGCGGCCTGGTCCTCGCGCTCGGGCTCGCCGAACGACGCCGCTCCTTCGCGATCGCCGGCGCACTCGGCGCGACTCCTCGCCAGCTGCGCTCGTTCGTGCTCGGCGAGGTGCTCGTGCTCGGCGCCGGCGGCCTCCTCGCCGGAGGCCTCGCCGGCTGGGCCCTTTCGCACCTGCTGGTGAAAGTGCTGACCGGGGTGTTCGATCCGCCTCCGGCCGCACTCACGGTGCCGTGGAGCTACCTCGTCGCGGTCGGCGCGACCGCTGTCGCGGCGCTCGCCGTGGTCGCCGCCGTCACGGTCAGAATCGCCCGGCGGTCCCCGATCGCGGTGCTCCATGAACTCTGACGCCCCGTCTCGCGCGGCCGCCCGCGGTGTCGGAATTTCGTTAGACCACGGCAAAATCTCGCTCCGAACCCGTCACCGGATGGGCTGACGCACCGGCGAAACCGGCCGGCGGCACGCTTCACTGACGATCATGAACAAGCTTCCCCCGATCACCGCGGTCTTCTGGATCATGAAGATCGCGGCCACGACGCTCGGCGAGACCGCCGGCGATCTGCTCGCCCAGACCCTGCGCGTCGGTTACCTGGCAAGCTCGGCCATCCTCGTCACGGTCTTCGTCGCCAGCCTGGCGACCCAGCTGGCGGTGAAGACCTTCCGCCCGGCGCTCTACTGGACGGTCATCCTCGCCACCAGCACAGCCGGAACGACGATGTCCGACTTCATGAACCGGACCGCGGGCCTCGGCTACGCCGCCGGCGCGCTGGTCCTGGTGACCGCGCTGCTCGCCGTGTTCGCGATCTGGAAGTCCACCGGCTACTCGTTCGACGTGCAGACCATCGCCACGTTCAAGGGCGAATTGCTGTACTGGACGGCGATCCTGCTCTCCAACACGCTCGGCACGTCGCTCGGGGACTTCCTCGCCGACGATTCCGGCCTCGGCTTCGGCGGCACCGCCCTGGTGATCACCGCGGTCCTGCTGCTCGCGCTCCTGGCGATGCGGACGACCCCGATCTCGCGGACCCTGCTGTTCTGGATCGCTTTCGTCCTGACCCGGCCGCTGGGCGCGTCGGCGGGCGACTTCGTCAGCAAACCGGTCTCCGCGGGCGGGATGGGCTACGGCACCGTCGGAGCCTCGGTCCTGCTCGGATCGGTCCTGGTCGCGTTGATCGGCTACACCGCCTGGCAGCAACGGCAGATCCGGCTCGCCGGCCTCGCCGCGTGACGCGGACGGGTCCGGCGGGGTGCTCAGCCGTCCGGATCGCGGTCGGCTTGGGGCTGTTCGAGCCGATAGCCGTGGCCGCGCAGAGTCGTGATGGCGGGAGCCTCCGCCGGCCCGGCCGCGTCCTCGAGCTTGCGCCGCAGCGCGGCGACGTGGACGTCGAGGGTCTTGGTGGAGCCGAACCAGTGCGCGTCCCACACGTCGGCCATCAGCGTCGTGCGGCTGACCGCCGCCCCGGGTTCGGCCGCCAGCCGCGCGAGCAGGTCGAATTCCTTGGCCCGCAACGGAATCTCGTGTCCGGACACGGTCGCCCGGCGAGCCGCCCGGTCGACCTGGAGCGGCCCGACCGCGAGGACGGCCCGGTTGTCCGCCGGCGCCGCGCCCCGGCGCAGATGCGCCCGGATCCGGGCGTGCAGTTCGGTGAGCCGGACCGGCTTCGTCAGGTAGTCGTCGGCACCGGCCTCCAGTCCGACGACGACGTCCATCTCTTCCTGCCGCGCGGTGAGAATCACCAGCACGCAGCCCGGCTGGACGACTCGCAGTTCCCGGCACAATTCGACCCCGTCCAGGTCCGGCAGGCCGAGGTCGAGCAAAGCCAGTTCGAACTCGTGCAGCCGCGCTTCGCGCAGGGCCGCCCGGGCGGACCGGTGCCACGCCACCCGATGGCCGTGCTGGTGCAGGCTCGTCTGCAGGGTCCGCCCGATCGTGTCGTCGTCCTCGACCACCAGCAGCTCCGCCATGCCCCGAGCTTAGCCATCGGATTCCCGCCGGAAGGCCGGTACGGGCGGCCTCTCCCGGGTGAACCAGCCAGGTTTTGCGTTGCGCTAACCTCTGCCTTGACGGTTTTCTCCCCGCGCGTTCCTACCGTGGCGACTATGACGGTCCTGAATCGGCCCAGCCGCGGAACCCGGCCGTCCCTCCCGGTCCGGACGAGGGCGGCGGTCGCCGCCGGCAACGCGGCCGCCCGGGCCTCCCGCGCCGCCGGCCTCGGCCGCGGCGGCATCATCGGAGGCCGGGTCAGCTTGGCGCTCCAGCCGGCGGCGCTGGCCCATCTGTGCCGGGACCGGGAGGTGGTGCTGGTCACCGGGACGAACGGCAAGTCCACCACGACCTGCCTGCTCGCCGCCGCGCTGCGGCCGTTCGGCGGAGTCGCGTGCAACGCCAGCGGCGCGAACATGCCCGACGGCCTGGTCGCGGCGCTGGCCGCCAGCCCGACGGCCCGGTACGCGGCACTCGAGGTCGACGAAAACCACCTCCCCGCCGTGCTGGCCGAAACGACCCCGGCCGCGGTCGTCCTGCTGAACCTCAGCCGCGACCAGCTCGACCGGACCGGCGAGGTCCGGCGCACCGAGAATGTCCTGCGCGCCGCCTTCGCCGCCGGTCCGTCCACAATGGTCATCGCCAACTGCGACGACCCCCTTGCCGCCTCCGCGGCGATGGCTGCCGCGAATCCGGTGTGGCTTTCGGCAGGCAACTCCTGGCGAGGCGACAGCGCGTCCTGCCCGCGCTGCGGGAGCGCGGTGCGCGAAGCATTTGGCGGCTGGCGGTGTTTCTGCGGCTTCGCCCGCCCGGAACCCGCCTGGGTCCTGGACGACGGCGAACTCGTGCACCGGAAGGGATTGCGGGTCCGCTTGGCTCCCGCCTTGCCCGGACGGGCCAACGCCGGCAACCTCGCCTTCGCCGCCGTGGCCGCGGCGTCGCTCGGCGTGCCGCTGGACGCCGCCGCGGCCGCCGCCGACGCGGTCGACCAAGTCGACGGCCGGTACCGCGTCGTCGGCTACCGGGAACGCCGGGTTCGCTTGCTGCTGGCCAAGAACCCGGCCGGCTGGGCGGAAACGCTGCGGATTCTCGCGCCGGGCGCCAGCCCCGCCGTGCTGGCGGTCAACGCGCGCGAAGCCGACGGGACAGACCCGTCATGGTTGTGGGACGTCGCGTTCGGCGCATTGCGAGGACGGCGGATCGTCGCTTCGGGCGACCGGGCCATGGACCTGTCGGTCCGGCTGAGCTACGCGGAAGTCGCACATCGCGTCGTGCCGGATCCGCTCGCCGCGGTCGCGGCGCTCCCGCCCGGGCCGGTCGAACTGGTCGGCAACTACACGGCGTTCCGCGACGCGGCGGCGAGGCTGGCGCATGCCCGGTGAGTCCGCGGTCCGCATCGGGCTGTTGCTGCCCGATCTGCTGGGCACCTACGGGGATTGCGGGAACGCCGAAATCCTCCAGCGACGCCTGCAGTGGCGGGGATTCCCCGCCGCGGTCATCCCGATCACCGTCGACGACGAGGTCGCCGACTCGCTCGACCTGTACGTCATCGGCGGCGGCGAAGACTCCGCGCAGTCGCTGGCCGCCGACTTCCTCGCCCGGCAACCCGGCTTCGCCCGCGCCGTCGGCCGGGGAGCGCCGCTGCTCGCCGTGTGCGCCGGGCTTCAGGTGCTCGGACGGGAATTCACGACCGGACACGGGCGGGTCCGGACCGGCATCGGCGTGCTCGATCTCGTCACCGCACCGGCCCGCGACCGGGCGGTCGGGGAGATCCGCACTCGCCCCGTTCCGTCTTTGCTCACGGAAGCGTTGACCGGCTTCGAAAATCACCAAGGCCACACCACGCTCGGCCCAGCGGCACAACCCCTCGGCCGGGTCGAGCACGGCACCGGGAACGGCGACGGCTTCGACGGAGCCGTCCAGGGCCGCGTCGTCGGCACCTACCTGCACGGACCCGCGCTCGCGCGCAACCCGGAGCTGGCCGACCTGCTCTTGAGCTGGGCCGTGGGCACACCGTTGCGCCCGCTCGAGGTGCCCGGCCTGGCCGAACTCCGGCGGCAGCGGCTGTCCCGCCCACGGCGTAGGCGCTGACGGCACGGCAGCCGATGCCTGATCCGGCGCCGTACAGCGGCTGCCGCCGGCCCAGGTCGACCGGCAGGCACCCGCTCCGTCGCCGCTGACCCCGTGCGCACGCTCCGCACGGGGTCAGCGCGATGCCCGAACGCCTACTCCTGGCCCTGGAACTGGTGATCCGCATTGCCCGCGGGATCCTGATGCCCGCCCGGGCCGTCGGCCTCCGCCGCGCCGCCGTGCGGCTCGGCGGTCGCTTCGGGCCCCTCCGCGCCCGGCTGCTCCGGCGCCGCCTGCGGCTCTGCCGCAGCCTGTTGCACCTGAGCAACGGGCGCAGCGGCCGGTGCCGGCGCGCTGGGGGCCGCGGACGCGACCGCTGTGCCCAGCATGGCGGCCAGCAGCGCCGCCGCTGCCGCGCCCGCGGCCAATCGTGCTCGTCCCGTCATGATTCCTCCTGCTGTCGTGACTTCGGCGACCGCTACCGGGCACCGTTGCCGCAGGCTGGCACGCGGACGCTGGCCACACGCTGAACGAAGCTGAGAAAACACCGTCGGCGACTCAGATCCGCGAGTCGTCGATCAGCCGGTAGCCGATCCCGCGCAGCGTCTCGATGGTCTGCCTGCCGAAGGGAACATCGATTTTCCGGCGGAGGTACCCGACATAGACCTCCACCACGTTGTCGTCGCCGTCGTACTGCGCGTCCCACACGTGGGCGAGGATGTCCGGCTTCGTCAGCGCCTCGCCCGGCCGGCGCATCAGGTACTCCAGGAGACTGAATTCCCTTGGGGTCAAAGCGATCTCCGTCTCCGCTCGCCGCACCGAACGCCGCGCCGGATCGAGGACCAGGTCGCCTGCCCGCAGCACGCTGGGGCGGGCCGGCGCACCGCGGCGGAGCAGCGCGCGCAGCCGGGCCAGCAGAACCACATAGGAGAACGGCTTGGTCAGGTAGTCGTCCGCGCCGAGGTCGAAAGCGTCCGCCTCGTCGTATTCGCCGTCCTTGGCGGTGAGCATGACCACCGGCACCCAGTTGCCCTCCGCGCGCAACGTCTCGAGCACGCGGTAGCCGGACAGCCCGGGCACCATGATGTCCAGCACCACGATGTCGTACGGACGCTCCCTGGCCGCCCACAACCCGTCGGGCCCGGTGCCGGCCACATCCACCGCGAATCCGTCCGCGACCAGGTTGCGGCGCACGGATTCGGCCAGCCGCGGTTCGTCCTCCACGAGCAGAACACGCATAGTCTCGACCTCTCGCTCAGTCCGGTGTCTCGTCCGCGACCCGCGCGGCGGCGGCTCCCGGGTCCTCCTCGGCGGCCGGGAATTCGACTCTGAAGAAGGCGCCGTGCCGACCGGGCGGCGGTGCGAGGCACTGGGCGCGACCGCCGTGGCGCGCGGCGATTCCCGCGACTATCGCCAACCCGAGCCCTGCTCCCCCATGGCCCCGGTCGCGTTCCGCGTCCAGCCGGACGAACCGGCCGAACACGTGCGACCGCTCCGCGGCCGGAACGCCCGCGCCGTCGTCGGACACCTCGACCACCGCCAGCCGGCCCTCTCGCCGGCAAACCAGCCGCACGGTGCTTTCCGCGTGCTCGCGGGCATTCTCGGTCAGATTGCGGACAGCGCGCGCGACCTGTGCCGCATTGCCGCGGATCCGCGCCGGCCGTACCCGGGCCTCGATCGTGAGCCCGCCGATCGACTTCAGCCGGATGGCTTCGGCCCGGACCACATCGTCCAGATCGACGTCGGCGGCGGGCGGTGCGTCACTGCCGTCGTCCGTGCGCGCGAGCACCAGCAGGTCGTCCACCAGCTCGCCCAGCCGGGCAGCCTCGGCGCCGTTGATGTCAACGAGCTCCGCCATGGTGATCCGTCCCGGATGCCGCGCCGCCAAATCCAGTGTCGCCGTGATCGTCGACAGCGGGGAACGCAACTCATGGCTGGCGTCGGCGACGAACCGGCGCTGCGCTGCCTGCGCGGAGGCCAGCCGCGCCAGCATCGCATTGAGCGTGCTGGCCAGGCGCTGGATCTCATCCTGCGCGCGCGGGACGGGGACCCGGACCGCCAGGTCTGTCATCGAGACCTCGGCGACGGTACGGCGCATCGCCTCCACCGGTCCCAGCGCGGCTCCCAGCGCCAGGTGGACCGCCAGCCACGCCAAGGCGAGCAACGGAACCGCAGCGGCGACCAGCAATACCGCCAGGCGCGCGACGGCCGTCCGGGCGCCTTCGAGCGACTGGGCCGCGACCACGGTGTAGCCGGCGGAGCTGACCGCCACCACCCGGTATTCGGCATTGTTCTGCCCCAACGGCAACGCGACGGTGGCGACCGCCTCGCCGCCGGCCGGCGGCAGGCCGGTCAGGATCGGCGGCTCGCCGGCCAGTTCGGCACTCGACCGCACCACCCGCCCGCCGGCGTCGAGAATCTGCACGGCCGCCGTTTCCCCGGGCGTCGCCGTGAGCGCCGGTTCAGCGACCGGGCCGCCCGCGGCGAGCGCGGCGGCGACATTCCGGGCTTTGGCCGACGCGGTATCGGTGGCGCCCGACACGAGCGAGCGGTTCAGCAACGCCAGCACGGCGACGCCGGCCGTGATCATGCCCAGCGCGAGAATGCCGATAGCGATGATGCTGCTCCACCGTCGAACACCGGCCCGCGCCACGCATTCGCGAATGCAGGCACTCGGCCTCATCTGCCGAGCATAACCGCGACACACCATTCGCTGAACGAATTCTCAGCATTTTCACAGCGCGCACCCATTTCGCGGCCGCGTTTTGCATTCCGCTTGCCGAACGCTGTCCTATTGCCCGCTCAACCGGGCCTACGGTCGGGTCATGGCCACTGCCGGCACACCGATGCCCAGACCCAAACGCCCGCGGCGCAAGCTAATTCTGGTGCTGGTCGTCGCGGTGCTCGCCTACCCGATCGGCAGCTACACCCGAGCCCTCACCTATCCCGGTGCGGCGTCGTTCGCGGTCCGCACTGTCGATTGGCTGCGCGAGATCGGGCTCGGCGGCGTCGTCAACACCGTCGAGAATTGGTGGTACACCAGGCATCCGCCCTCCGCCGCACCCCCGCCCGCCGGGTCGCTCCCGACCGCGCCGCCGCCTCTCCCCAGCCTCGGCGCCGGCCCCCGGCCCGCCGATCTCCCGGCACAACTCCCCCGGCTGCCCGGAGAAGGACGCTGGACCCCGGGAGCGAGTACGGCGGGCGGCCCGGTCGCCGACTACACGACCTTCATCCGGCCGGATCCCGCGCACGCCAGCGTGGTCGCCGGCGTCGCGTGGATCAACCAGTCGCTGGTGCGCGCCTCCCTCATCGCGGGCACCAAGGAGCCGGGCGGTTCCGGCTGGCCGGAGGGTGCGCGGGTGCCGTCCGGCGTGCGCCCGGCGCTGCTGGCCACGTTCAATGCCGGATTCAAGTTCAAAGACACCGCGGGCGGGTTCTACGCGGACGGCCGCACTGCCCGTCCGCTCAAGGACGGCGCCGCTTCGGTCGTCATCGACCGGTCCGGCCGGATATCGATCGCGCAATGGGGCCGCGACGCGACCATGTCCCCCGCCGTCCGCGCGGTACGGCAGAACCTCGCTCTGGTCGTCGACAACGGAAGCGCCGTCCCCGGGCTGCGGGCGAACGCCGTCGGCCGCTGGGGCAGCGCCAGCAACCAGTTCCAGTACACCTGGCGTTCCGGGCTCGGCACCGACCGGGCCGGGAATCTCCTTTACGTGGCCGGCGACAAACTGACCCTGCGGACGCTCGCCGGGGCCATGGTCCAGGCCGGAATCGTGCGCGGCATGGAACTGGACATCCACCCGGGAATGGTCGCGTTCAACGCCTACCGGCCCGACCGGCCCGGCAGCTCGCCGCGGAAGCTGCTGCCTGCCATGCCCGGCTCGGCGGACCGCTACCTGACCGCCGATCAACGCGACTTTTTCGCCATCGTCCTCCGGGGCGGAGCACCACCGGCCAGTGCCGGCGTCTCGCCGCTGTCGTCCCTCGGAGCGTGACAGCCGCCGCGACCGCGAGGACGCCCACCCGACCGGAAACTGACGTTCGGTCGCAGCCGACGCTGCGGCACCGTGCCGCCGCAAGGACCGGGAATCATTCTGCGAAAGAACGATCTGGACCACGCATGCGTGGTCCAACATCACTGAGGTTTTCTCCGCACGCGCTTGTCCGGCACCGCAGGTGCACACAGCGAGCACCGCGGAGAAGACTTCCAGGTCCGTGATCTATAGTTCTCCCACCGAGAGAATTCAGCTCCGAGGAGGGCCGTCCGCAATGGTCACGACGTCCCTGCCCAGCCCGCCGCAAGGCGTCTGGCACCTCGGACCGGTTCCGATCCGCGCCTACGCTTTGTGCATCATCGCCGGGATCGTCGTCGCCGTCTGGCTCGCCCGGCGACGCTGGCGCGCCCGCGGGCACAACCCCGACGACGTGCTCGACATCGCGATCTGGGCGGTCCCGTTCGGCATCGTCGGCGGACGGCTCTACCACTTGATCACCGACCCGGAACTGTACTTCGCCCCCGGCCGCGATCCGGTCCGGGCGCTCTACATCTGGGACGGCGGCCTCGGAATCTGGGGAGCCGTAGCGCTCGGCGCCCTCGGCGCCTGGATCGCCTGCCGCCGGCGGGGAATCAGCCTGCTGGAGTTCGCCGACGCCCTCGCTCCCGGGCTGGTCCTCGCGCAAGCCATCGGGCGCTGGGGCAACTACTTCAACCAAGAACTCTACGGCGCTCCGACCACCTTGCCCTGGGCATTGCGCATCGATCCGGCGCACCGCCCGCCCGACACCCCCGGCATCGGGCTGTACCACCCGACATTTCTTTACGAATGCCTCTGGGACGTCGGCGTCGCGGTGCTGTTGCTCTGGGCGGACAAGCGCTTCGACCTCCGCACCGGCAAGCTGTTCGCGCTGTACGTGGCCGCATACACCGTCGGACGCGCCTGGGTCGAAGCGCTGCGCGTCGACCACGCGAACCACTTCCTCGGCCTGCGCCTCAACGACTGGACTTCCCTGGTCGTTTTCCTCGCCGCGACAGCAGCGCTGCTGTGGCGGCGGCGCTCCGCGCGACCGCGCGACGACAGCGCCGGGGCGGCGAAAGGCCCGCCCCCGGTTTAACCGGTGCTCACCGCGGCCAGGGCCGCGTGCAACCGTTGCCCGGCTTCGTCGGTGACAGGCCGCAGATCCTGACGGCCGGGCACCGTGACCATCACTGCCGGGTCGAGCGCTTTGACCACGACATTGCACGGCAGCGGCACGCCGATCCGCGGCTCGATCTGCGGCGAGCCAGCTGCGGGTTGGAGGCCCCGAGAATCAACTGAGGGGGCACGGTCTCGTCCAGTTTCGCCTTGATCGTCGCTGCCACGTCGATCAGGACTCCGAACCTCTCCGCCGCGAGGGCTGCCGCACTTTTGCCACGACGGCTTCGGACGGATGGTCGCGGATGACCGACTTCGTGTAGTCCATGAGAGCATTTCCGTCCTGGACGCCGAAAACCGATTCCCGTCCGGCGACACGAACGGCATCCCTGACTCCGCGCGCGCGGCCCGCGCTCATCGCCCGTCCGGCATCCGACGGGGACGCTGCGGACGCTGGAGTCGTTCGCCGCGCGGAGGCGGCGCGGCGAACCGCTGGGGCGGCCTGGGAACCGCCGGACGGGGCGGCGCCGCGCGGCTCCGGTCTTGCGGCCCAAGGCTTTCCGGCCTGCGCCCCCGCGGAGACGCGACCGGCGGCGGTCCCGGGCGGCGCGTCGGCTCCGGCCGGTTGACCCACGCGTCGAACGTCACCAGGCCCGCCGCGAGAACGAGAAAAATGATCGTCATCACTACGCTGCGGGCGACGACCCCGACCCCGGCGATGGCCACGAGGCCGAGCACGGCGAACCAGCAGTAGGGATCCACGCGGCCGAACAACGGTTTCGCGCCTGCGCGTCTTCGCGAGCCGAGTGCCATCGCGCAACCCCAATCCACAGTGGACCGCTGACGCCCGGCCGCTCGTCGCCGCGCCGGAGCCCGGCCCGCGGCGAACGACACCGCGCTCGTCGCGGGACCTGGCCCTCATCCTACACGTTGTAGGATGAGGCTTGCCCGCTTCGGGCTGACCGCGCCGAACCAGACGACGGGAAGGGATCGATGCGGACCTTGACGGGACGACGCGATCCGCTGCGCTACCGGCGGCGAAAGCCCTTCGCCGGAATCGCCGCGCTGAGCGTCCTCATACTCGCCGCGATCGCGGTCTGGGTCACGACACTGCAGCGCGCCGCGGATGCCACCGCCTTGGTCGCCTGTCCTCCCCCGGCCGCCGGCACCGCGCCGCAGACGTTGGCCGCGCTGCCCTACGACGCGCTGGACGGCGTCGCTCCCGCGCCCGCCGCCGCCAGTCCGGTGACCGTGCTCAACGGCAGCGGCCAGCGCGGAAGCGCCGGACTCGCCGCGGGCGAACTCGCCCAGCTCGGTTTCCCGCAGGCGTCGCCCCCTGCCGACGACCCGTTGCACCCGGCCGGCGACTTGCGGTGTTTCGGCCAGATCCGCTTCGGTCCGGCAGGCACCGCGGCAGCCAGGACTCTCAGCCTGGCCGTACCGTGTGCCCAACTTGTGCGCGATCGCCGGACCGGCAGCAGCGTCGATCTCGCGCTGGGCAGCGACTTCAGCGACGTGACCCCGAATCCCGATGCCCGCCGGGCGCTCCAGCTGCTGGCGGCCGCGCCGAGCGGCCGTCCGGCCATCGGCGCGGCGCCGCCCGCCGTGACTCCGGCATTGCTGGCCGGGGCCCGCCGCGGGCAGTGCTGACCGCCGCCGTCATTCCACCGCCGCGCCCGCTGCCGGAGCCTCGACGCCGAGAAGAAGCGGGCGCAGCACGTTCGGCATCCGTCGCTGCACGAGCCTGCCCAGCAGCCCGGCGAGCGTCGGCACGAGCAGCAACGCGGCGACCGCACCGATGGCAAGCCCGGCCAGGACGTCGAGCGGGTAGTGCATCCCGGCGTACACCCGCGAGAAGGCAAGGAATACGGCGACCGCGCACGCGAGCACCCCCCAGCCGCGCGCGAACACGAGAACGCCCACCGCCAGTGCCGCGCCGAGCGCCGCGTGATCGCTGGGGAAGGAGTTGTCCGCCGAATGGCTCAGCAGCACAGTGACGCCGCGCAGAGCCAGGAACGGGCGAACCTCCTGGTGCAGCGCGGCGAAAAACTGGTTCAGACCCAGCGAGACGAGGGTCGCGACTCCGGTCAGCACCGCCGCCGCCAGCGCGCGGGCGGCGCCGCCACGGCCGCGGCGCGTCCACCACCCCAGAGCCAGCAGCAGCACGAGAATCACCGGGCCGCCCCACAACGCGAAGGCGGCCATGAACGGATGCGCCCACCCGGTGCGAGCGGCCAGCTGATTGATGTCCCAGAACAGGGCGAGATTCCACGGCACGGGCTTGGCTGGTCCTTCCGGCGGAAAGCGGATACGGCACAGACCGGTGATCCTACAGCTTGTAGGAAGAGCGAGCGGAAAGGCTCGCAACCGGCAGTCAGCCGAGCACCGCGCCGGCGACCCGCAGGAACGCGATGGTGGCGTCCGCCAGGACCGCGACGCCCGCACCGAGCACGGCCACAGTGGGCAGCAGCGACAGCGGGCGCGTCACAGTCGGAGCGCTTCGCAGAGCGCGGACGCGGCCCCCGACTCCGCGGTCGCTGAACGCGAGCGCGGGCGGGGCGGGCGGGACGGCGGCCAGCGCCGCCCGGGCCAGCGACCGCGCGGCGAGTTCACGGTCGGCCACCGCGGTCGCGGCATCTTCGTCCGCCCAGCGCTCGAGCTGAAACGCGATTTGGCCGCGCAGGCGGATCAGGACCGGATTGATCGCGACCGCGACGGCCGCGACCGCCTGATACCGATGGTGCCGGTGCGCGAGATGCGCGCGCTCGTGGGCCAGCAGCACGCGGCGCTCCTCGGCGTCGAGCGCCCGCAGCATGCCGTCGGAGACCACGATCCGGCCAGGCCGGCCGATGCCGCCCGCGACGGCATAGGCGTGCGGACTGGGATCGGTGAACACCACCAGCTCGCCGCGCGCGCCGGCGACGACGCCGTTCATCGCCCGCCGCACCCGGCCGCGGCGGTACAGCGCACTGGCCACCCGGACCACGATCGCCGCGAGCAGCACGGCCGCGACCAGGCCGGCGATCCGCGGCACCGGGTCCAGCCGGCGCAACTGGGCCGCCGAGATCGGCGAATGCTCGAGAATCTCCCCGAGATGGCTCAACCCCGCACCGGCGACCATGACCAATCCCCACAGAGTCCCCGCGCCGACCGCGGTCGCCACCGCGCAAAGAAGGCGCACCGCGGCAGGCGGCGCCAGCCGCCTGCCCGCCAGCGGAAGGCCGCGCACCGCCAGCACCGGAAGCAGCAAAGCCAGATACACGTCGACTCTCACCGCCGGCCGCCCTGGGGACGATCGCCCTCGTCGAGCATCTCGCGCAGCGCCGCCGCGTCCTCGGGCCCGAGGGTCGTCACGAACTTCTGCAACGCGGCCCCCCGGTCCCGGGCCTCGCGCAACGCCACGTTCATCCGTTCGGCAGTGAGCTCGGCATGCGCCCGCCGCGGCGAGTACACGTGCCCGCGCCCCGATGCCGCCCGTTCGGCCAGGCCCTTCTCGTGCAATCTGGTCAGCACGGTCAGCACCGTCTTGTACGAGAGATCCGTCCCCACCGCCTCGTGCACCGCCGCACCGGACAGCGGCGCCGGAGCAGCCCACAGCGCGGCCATCACTTCCGACTCCAGCGCGCCCGCCGCGCGCCGTGCCCGCGATCCGTCTCCGCCGGGCATGGTCCTCCTCAGTCCGTTCTCGCGGCACGGCCCCGCCCGCGCGCCCGCTCGGCTCGCCGGCCGCGAGCACCACGAGGGTACCTGCCGGACGCCGCCGCCCGGCTGCTGTCGCCGGACGGCGGACCGTCTCCGGGCACCGCCCGGGATTCGTCCCGGTCCTGGAAACGCCCGGGGCTCACCGCTTCCAGACGCCGGTGATCGGCCGGGCGGAAGCGGCCTCTCCGAGCGGTGCCAGGCCGTACATGTCCTCGACGGTGCGAAGAACGCTGTAGTGGTCGATCGGCTGGGCGCTGCGCGTCGTGCGCACCATCGGCCCGGACAGGATCGTCGGGATCCGATTGGCGGGGGTCCCGGTGTCCTCGTCGAAGGTCACGATGAGGAGGCTGTTGTGCGCCTGCGCCCACCGGGCGTATCCGGACAGATTCCCGGCCGCCCAGCCGTCTCCCGCGGAAACCGGGCAATCGTGCATGTCGTGGCACATGTCGGGGATCACGAACGACACCGTGGGCAGCGTCGAGTAATCGGCGGGGAAATGCCGATAGGTCCGGTTCGCGCTGGGCGGCACGTTGCTGAAATCGGGCAAGGGGTTGTGTTTGCGACGGTAGGCGCCGTCAGCCGAGGAACACCCGGCGAATCCGTCGCGCGGCATGCCTTCCGCGAACCCGGCGAACCGGAATCCGGCATCGGTCAACTGGCTCGCCAGGTTGGGCCGCGCACCGAGGTCCCGCGGGCAGGAATCGTCGGCGACGCCCTGCGGAGAGCCGGAGAACAACGCCACGTAGTTCGGCTGGCTGGGATGCGCGATGCCGTGCGAATCGGACAGGCTCGCCCCCGCTGCCGCGAGCGAGGAGAGATAGGGAGCGCCGGCCGCCCCGTCGACCTCGGTCTCGCCCTCGTTCTCGAAGATCGCCACGACGACGTGGTCCGGCCGGGGAAGGCTTGCCGGAGCAGCGGCGGCTGCCGACGGGTGCGCCCGCGGGTACGGCGTCGGTCCGGACGAGGCGCACCCGGCCAGCAGAAGCAGCGCACCGCCCAGCGCCGCCGCCCGGCTCACCCGTTTCCCGCGATACACCGGACCTCCTCGCCGCACTCCGGACCTGGCATTCGTCTCGCGGTCACGCGGAACACACAAGCACGACTTCTACAATAATGTAGAAGCGTTGACCGTCAGGAATCGAGCCCATGCCCTCTCTCCCCGCGCCCGGCCCTCACCTCCTCGCGTTCCCGGCAGCGGGAACACGACCACGTCGAGCCCGAGGGGACGCCTTCGCCGCGGTGCCGGAGAACCGCTCGTGAACCGCCCGTACCCGCCCGGCGAGCCGCCGCACTGGCCCCGCGGCCGCCACCCGGGGCCGATCCCGCCCCGGCGGTCGGCCGGGCCGGGGCGGCCCGCGGATCCGCGCAACCAGCCGGAGCCGGAACTGCTCACGCATCGGCTGCCCGCCCCGCCCCCGCTGCCGGCCGCCCGGCCCAGGCCGGCCGGCCCACGCAACCCGCCGCCGCCGAGCGGGCCCGCCCGGCCGCGAGTGCCGCGGAAGAAGCTCTGGCGGCGCATCCGGCGCGGCCTCTACGTCCTGGCCGGCGTGTGCCTGCTCGGCCCGGTCATCGCCTTCGTCGTCGCGTACCAGTTCGTGCGGGTGCCCGATCCGACAGCGCTCGCCGCCGCGCTCAACCAGCCGGTCACCCTGTACTACGCGGACGGCTCCGTGATGTACACCAAGACCGGAACCGCAGGCAATCGCCAGCTGGCCACCTGGGACCAGATCCCGCAGTCGATGAAGAACGCGCAGATGGCCGCCGAGGACGAGACCTTCATGACCAACTCGGGCTTCGACCTCAACGCGATCGTGCGCACGGTCTGGAACCGGCTCAACGGCGGCACCGGCGGCGGCTCCACCATCGGGCAGGAGTACGTCAAGAAGGCCACCGGCAACGACCAGCCGACGCTCGCCCGCAAGATGGCCGAGATGGTCGAGTCCTACAAGATGACGAACACCTATTCCAAACAGGACATCCTGACCGCCTACCTGAACACCGTCTACTTCGGACGCGGCGCGTACGGGATCAAGGCGGCGGCCAAAGCGTTCTACGGGGAAGACGTCAGCAAGCTCACCAACGAACAGGCCGCGCTGCTGGCCGGGATGGTCCAGCTGCCGTCCTACGCGGACAAGCCCGCCTACGAGCAACAGCGCTACCGCTACGTGCTGGGGCGGATGCTCGCCAACCACTGGCTCAGCCAGGCGGAATACGACTCGGCCGCCTTTCCGGCGCCGATCGCCCAGACGAGCGCGGGATCCGGCCCGGCCCTTTCCCCCACCCGCCAGTACATCGTCGCCGCGGTGTTCGACGAGCTGGCCAAGAAGGGCCTCCCGGAACAGGCGTTGTCCCGGTCCAGAGCCAAGATCTACACCTCGATCCAGCCCCCCGCGCAGACCGACGCCGAACACGCGGTCGCGAAGATCACCTCAGCCGACCGCGGCTATCCGCACGAAGGCGCCGCACTGGTTTCGGTCGACCCGTCCACCGGCGGGATCGTGGCGTACTACGGAGGGGACGGCTCGACCTCCTACGATCTGGCCAGAACCCCGCAACAGCCCGGTTCCTCGTTCAAGCCCTATGTCCTCGCCGCCGGCCTGCGCACCGACCCGGGCCGCATCGGGCTGAACACCGTCTACGACGGCAGCGACAACCAGACCATCGACGGGCAATTGGTGCACAACTCCGACGGCGAGGGCGCCAGCCGGATCACCGTCAAGGACGCCATGACCAAGTCCGTCAACACCGTCTTCTACCGCATGGGCGCGCAGGCCGGAGTCAACAACGTGCGGCAAGCCGCCTGGGACGCGGGAATCCCGAAACGCATCACTTCCTCGCTGGGGTCCGCCTTCGACTCGCTCCAGCAAGACGACCCGGTCACCGGCAACGGAACCGGCAGCACCCAGCTCGGGATCTCGATCGGCCAGTACCCGGTCCGGCCGATCGACCAAGCCCAGGGCTACGCCACCTTCGCGAACGACGGGAAGTACCTCCCGGCGCACTTCGTCACGAAAGTGACGGACGGGACCGGAAGCCAGCTGTACCGGTTCGACACCGCGGCCGTTCCGGCATTCGGCTCCGACCCCGCCGCCAGCGCCGCGATCGCGCACACCGTCACCGCGTCGATGACCGACGTCGCCTCGTCGTCCGGCGACGGCTTGCGAGGCGGCCGCCCGAACGCGGCCAAAACCGGAACGGCCCAATTCAACAACACCGGGCACAACTCGGAAGCCTGGATGGTCGGCTACACCCCGCAAAACGTCACCGCCGTCTGGTTCGGCAACACCCAGCAGCCCGCACCGATCTACGGCAACTACCACAACGGCATCGGCTCCGATCACGGCTACGACGTCTACGGACGCGAAGAACCCGGTTACATCTGGCAGGACTTCATGAACGCCTACCTCGCCGGGCAGCCCGCGCGCGACTTCCCGCCCGCCCCCGCGGGCACCGCCGCCCCGGCCACGACCGGCAACCCGGCGCCGGCCACCTCGAACCAGACCACACCGGACACGCCGACGACCGCCCCGGCAACCACGCCCTCCACCACCGCCGCGCCGACCACGTCCGACCAGCCGACGAGCCCGCAACCCACCGCTGCGTGCGGCCCCAGTTGCCCGACCACCACGCCCGGCCGGCGGCACCACGGTCCGGGTCCGGGCAGCGGCGGGTAAGAGCACCGCCTCGCCCGGCCCCGCCGGAGGATTGCCGGTGCCGGCGCCTACGTGACGAAGCCGCTGCTCGACGCCCGCATCCTCGCGCTGCCGCGGCGCGCCGCACCGATCCGGCACTGCGACGTCCGCGTCGGCGATCTGCCCCGATCGATCAGTTCGGGTAGCCCGCCGGTGTCCCTGCGGTCTGCACGGCGTAGCCGGTGGCGCTGCCCGAGCCGCCGAGGGCGGGGCTGTCCTGGGTGTAGGCGATGTGCGCGAACCCGTTTTGGTCGGTGTCGACGCCGAAGTCGTCGAGCAGCTGACGGCCTCCGGTGCAGCTGACGCCGCCCTCGCAGATGGCACCCTTGTGCACGGGGACAACCTGGGTGGTCGACCAGCCGCTGCCGGTGTTCTGCGCGAAGTAGACGTACCAGGTCTGCCCGTCGGGGGTGCCGTAGTAGACGAGGTCGGTGCCCGCGCTGGTGGCGACGTGCCAGGGAAAGACAGCCCGCTTGGAAGTGCTTACCGGACCGGAACAGCTCCAGGTGTCGCCGTGGTCGGCCGAGGTGGCGACGTAGACGGCGGTGTCGTTGGAGACGACGTAGGACAGGGTGCCGTTCGGTGCGACCGAGACGTTGGGGAAGTTGTGGCCCAGCCCGGCTGCGCCGAAGGCCGTCGTGCAGGGGATCGGTTTGCTGGTCCAGGTGTGCCCGCCGTCGGCGGAGACGCCGAGGAACGCTTCGTTGAACTCGCTGCCGGAGGATGAGCTGGGCGCGACGAACGATTGGTAGGCCCAGAAGCCGCCGGACACCGGAGAGGCATTGCGGTGGTCGATCGCCAGGTTGCCGAGTTCGTTGTTCATTGCTTTGTAGTCGGTGTCCGGGATTACGCGGGCGACGTGCGTGTAGAGAGTGCCGCCGTTGTCGGAGCGAAGTACATCGATGTTGTTGGTGAGGATGTCGTGGTAGGTCAGCAGCGAGGTGTCGGCGCCGTAGGCGGCGATCCATTCCCGGTCGTCGAGCGGCAAGCCGGCCTGGACCGGGGTTTGGCTGAAAGTGCGGCCGTTGTCGTCGGACACCGCGACGTTGACCGAGGCGAGGTTCAGGCTCGCGACGTAGATCCGGTAGGTGCCGGCGGCGGATTTCTCCGGTGCGAAAGCGCTGTCGGTGTCCCCGCCCGACAGGCCGATGCCGCCGATCGCGTTGGGCTGGCCCGCGTAGGTCAGCCCGCACGCGGCCGCGGTGCTCGGGCCCTGCCAGTACTGGCTGCCGCCGCCGAGGCCGTTCTCGGAGCTGAGCCCCACCAGACCGGCCTTCGACACGTGGATCGACGGCTCGCCGGCCGCGTTGGCGCCGCACCCGCTCGCACCCGCGTTCTGCACCTGCAACTGACCGGTGGCGAAAGCGGAGCCGGCCGCCTCCGCCCGATGACGGCTCGCCGCTGCCGGTGCCGCCACTGCCAGGAGGACCGCCGCGGCGAACACCGTCGTCTTGGACAGCCGGTTCTCGGAGTTCCGCATGGTTTCCTCCAGCCTCGATGCCAGACGGCCTGACAAAGGAGAGGGAACTCGGCGACGACTATGACGTGCGTCACCGAATCTGTCGAAGCTCGTTGCCTAACAGCGGGCATGGACCGCATTTCGGGAGGTCTTCTGATGACGTCGTGTGCGCGCCGAGTGGCCCTGATCGCGGCAGCAGTGCTGTTGACCGCACCTTCGGGAGTGGCTGACGCTACGGCCGGGGCCGGGGCCGGGGCGTACACCGTGCGCACCCTGCACTTCGACGTGCTGGTCGGGCCCGGCGGGGTGCAGCGCTGCGACATCGTCGGCGACCTGTACACGCCAGCCGACGCCGGTCCGGGCCACCGCGTGCCGTCCATCCTCACCACCAACGGGTTCGGCGGGTCCAAGGACGATCAGGCCGGAATCGCGCGATACTTCGCCGCGCACGATTACGCGGTATTGTCCTATTCCGGCCTCGGCTTCGGCGGTTCGGGCTGCAAGATCACACTGGACGACCCGGATTGGGACGGGCAGGCCGCGAGCCAGCTGGTGAGCTTCCTCGGCGGCGCCGACGGGATCGCCTACGCGGATGCGGCACACGCGCAGCCGGTCGCGGGCGCCGACTACGTGGTGCGCGATCCGGTGGACCACGCCGGCCGGACTGACGCCGCGGATCCCCGGGTCGGCATGATCGGCGGTTCCTACGGCGGCGAGGTGCAGTTCGCGGCCGCTTCGGTCGACCCGAGGATCGACACCCTCGTCCCGCTGATCACCTGGAACGACCTGTCCTACTCGCTGGCCCCGAACAACACCGATCTCCGCACTGGCGTCACCTCGGCCACCCCCGGGGTCACCAAGCTGACCTGGCCGCTGCTGTTCTTCACCGAGGGCGCGGTCTTGGACAGCGCGACGGGCTTCACCAGCGACCCGTCGAGGGTGATCGGCTGCCCCAACTTCACCACTGACATCTGCGCGGACCTCGCGGCGTCCGGGACGCTGGGCTATCCGACACCGGACACGCTCGCGCTGACGCGGCATGCGTCGGTGTCCGCCTACGTCAACCGGATCCGCGTTCCGGTCCTGCTGGCGCAGGGCGAGAACGACACGCTGTTCAACCTCAACGAGGCGGCCGCCACGTACCGAGCGCTCAGGGCCCAGGGCACGCCGGTGAAGATGATCTGGCAGTCCTGGGGTCACTCCGGTGCCACCCCCGCGCCCGGCGAGCTGGACCTCGCCGGCCCGGACCCGGCCGCCCAGTACGAAGCCGCCCGCGTGACCAGCTGGTTCAACCAGTACTTGCGCGGCGGCCAGCCGGACGCATACCCCGGATTCGCCTATTTCCGCGACTGGATCGACTACACCGGCATCGCCACCCCGGCCTACGGCAGCGCCCCCGCCTACCCGGTGGGCACGGGCATGAAGTTCTTCCTCTCCGGCAGCGGCGACCTGGTCACCGATCCGAGCGGTGTCCGGGCCGGGGCACAAAGCTTCCTCACACCCCCGGCCGGATTCCCGACCAGTTCGTCCGGAATCGACGCGTTTTCGCCGAACCTGCCGCCCGACGAGAATCTCCCTGGGACTTACGCTTCCTGGACCGGCCGCCCACTGGCCGCGCCACTCGAAGTGGTCGGCGAGCCGCAGCTCGAGGTGAAGGTGCAGGCGCCCACCACGGCGGTCAGCAGCACGCTCGGTCCAGCCGGCCAGCTCGTGCTGTTCGCCAAGCTGTACGACGTGGCGCCGGACGGCACGGAAAGCCTCGTGCACAACCTGATCGCCCCGGTCCGGCTGTCCGATCCGGCCAAGTCCGCGCGCATCACACTGCCCGCCGTCGTGCACCAGTTCCCGGCCGGGCACGCGATCCGCGTCATGCTCGCCAGCGGCGACCTCAACTACCGGGCGGGCCTGGTCGCGGCGCCTGTCACGGTGAGCACCGGAGACACCGGTCAGGTCCTCACCCTGCCGACCACCGGTCGCTGAGCGCGGGGACCGCTCGCCCGCCGTCCGGGAGAACCGACCGGCTCCGCCCGCGACCACGGACCCGGCTTGCCCGCCGCTCACGGCCGCCCCAGGTCTGTTCCATGCCGGGCTTCAGACCTCTTCTCCCCCGGTATTCAGCGGTGAACCCGCCGCAGCCGAAAAGCACAAGAATCAATTCCGGTGGCCCTGGCCGGGTTTCTTCTCGTGACTGACCCGGATCCGAGAGCGGGCGTCCCTTCGCCCGGACGACGCGGGAGACGACAGCCGGGACTCGGCGTCGACGCCGAGGACGAAGACCGTTTCGATCGGAGGGTCAGCGAGCCCCCGTCGCGCAGCGCCCCGGCCGCTTTCCCGATGTCGCCAGCCGCCGCGGTCGCCCGCACAGCCTTCACCAGTCCGGTCCGGGTGCCGTCCTCCGGCAGGCACGCACAGCCGCCCGCGACCCTCGGTCACCCGGCGGCGAACCGGGCCTCGACCGTCGACCCGGCCGGGTCGGAGTGCATCCGCACCAGGTCCGCGAGATGGTTCACCAGCAGCAATCCGCGGCCGCGGACCTGGTCCGGCGGAGCCGGGAGGCGGCCGGCCATCGGATCCGCCAGCCACCCCTCGTCCCGGACCTGGCACACCAGTTCGCCGTCCGCGAACCCCAGCCGCACCACCGCGGATCCGCTGCCGTGCTCCACGCTGTTGACCGCCAGCTCCGACACCGCCATCACCGCGTCCTCGACCCGGTCCTCGGGCAGGCCGTGCCGCCGCGCCGTCTCTGCCGTCACCAGACGGAGGTCGCCAAGATCGGGTTCGGCGACGGCAAAGGACCGCGCGCCGAGCGGCGGCGGCAGCTCACGGTTGTAGTCGGCGACCACCGCGTCGGGCGCGTAATCGCCGCTCTCGCGCCACTCCCCCGCGCCCTCGATCAGCCAGGGATGCGTCCGGAGAGCATCCGCCAGCTCGGTCGCGCCCAGCGCTTCGGCGTCGTAAGGACACAGGATGGTCGCCCACCGGCCATGGAAAGCCAGGTTGATCAACGCCTCGTGCTGAGCGCACGCCGGATACTCCGCCGACGACCGGCCCGCCCAGACCGGCTCCCCGACGATCCGCACATGCTCGTCCGGATGCGCGTCGGCGAACGCGCGCAGCACGCCCGGAATGATCCGCCCCGGGTTGCGGCCTGCCTCGGTCATGTCGACCAGCAGCGCCCGATCCGCGTCCGCACCCAGCTCGGCCCGCACCAGGTCCACGTGCTCCGGCGGCGCGGCGACCGCTGCTGGCTCGTCCGCGGCCAGCCCGTCCCGGACGAACGGGACGACGCCCGCCAAGAACTCGGCGGCACCCCGGTAGAACAGCGCCGGATGCAGGAACGCTCGGGCCCGCATCACGGACGCCGCGCGGGCAACGACGATTCCTCCGAGCGCATCACGATCACTTCCTCACCGCCGCCACCCTGCCGGCAAGCTCGGGTCACTATGCCCAACGCTATCCCTCCCTGCCAGGTCGACGCACGGTCGAAGCGAACGTGCCGGTCATTTCGGCAAGCCGAATTGGCCCCGGTTCGGCACTTTGAGCTCTAGCGATGGTTGAGGTGAGGTCCCGGCAGGCGACACCTAAGCACCGTGCGCGTCGCCCGCATACCCTTTCCCCAGTGCCGACGCGTTCCCCAGACGAACCATCGCCACCAATGCCCGCGATGTCGTCGCCCCGACTCGAAGCTCCTTCCGCAACGTCTCCGCAGAAATCGGACGCCTGTGCAGTCGCCAGTGCTCAGCATCGGCCCGACGGGCCCGCTCCACCAACTCCCCGTCAAGATCACCAGCGCCCCCGGCCGCGGCCCCCAGCCGCTCCCGGCTGTCCGGCGCCAACGGCTCGCACATCGCCCGCTCCACGCCTTCATCCCGGTGGCCCACAGCGCAAGACCCGGGCAACCACGCTGATCCGGCACCGGTGCTGGCAGCGCTCAACGCCCGAAGCAGGCCGGGGCCAGCCTCAGCCCAGCCGACCAGGAGCAGCGGGCCTACCGAGTCGAACGCTGCTCTGCCCCATTGACCAGCACATACCGGATCAGCGACATTCAACAGCAGAGTCACCACACTCGCGGCCAGCAGCAGGCGACGCGCCGGGCGCAGCACGTCGTCGCCAACGCCCGACAACGCCAGATGCCGCGTACCCACCAGCAACCCAAGGACGGTCAGGTCGACAGCGGGCGCCACCAGCGGGGCCACGAACACTGGAACCTGCAGCTTCAGCGCCAAAGTCAAGACATTCCCGAAGCCGAACGTGAACGTGAGTCCAACGACTGATCCCATGGTGACCGTGACAAACTGCGCCACCGTTCGCGAATTGGCACTCACGACGAACTCCTCGCGGACCTGAGTCCGAAGGTGGCCTCCACCACCAACGTCCCGGCGAGAACCTCCTGGTCAGCCCCGTTCCCATCCTTGGGCAGTCCTGCCGAGGGCACATCTTCTTCACTTCTTTTTCCGGCTTCTGACGACAGGCCTCTCTCGGCCGATGTCAGGTGGCTCCTGAACCGCAGGGACTCCCTCACCACGGTGCCCGGCCGCTATTTCGCTAGCCCAGGCTTCCCGCTTTCGGCGACCCGCAGCAACGCCTTCCCGATCACCGCGGCTTCCTCATCGCTGAGGTGCGCCGAGAAATGCCGCTCGATGCTCTCCAGGTAGACCGGCGCGGTCTTGCGCAGCGCGCGGACGCCCTCGTCGGTGATCACCGCCCAGCTGACCCGGCGGTCGTCCGGCTCCGGGCGCTTCGTCACCAGCTCGGCACGGACCATCTCGTCGACCAGCCTGCTCACCCGCGTCCGGCTGAGCACCACGCGTTCGGCGACCTCCGCCATCCGCAGCCCCTTCTTTCCGGCCGCGTTCAGTTCCAGCAGGACGTCGTACCAGGCCAGGGGCACGGTCCCGCCCCGCTGCACGTCGGTTTCGATGGCTCGCACCGCGGCGCTGTGCGCGAGCAGCATCGCCCGCCACGCGTCCAGGCCGATCTTCGGGTCGCTCACGCCTCCCAGTGTAGGTCATTGCGTGCGGGCGCACTTAATGAGTAAAGTGCGTGCGTACGCACTTAAATCCTGAGGAGGCACCGATGGTCGAACCCATCACGCGCGACGAGGTCAAGAAACACATCGACGCGGGATCGGCGATCGTCGTCGAGGCGCTGCCCGCCGACTACTACGCGAAGGCGCATCTGCCCGGCGCGCTCAACCTGCCGGTCGACGACGTCGAGCAACTCGCGCCGACCTTGTTGCCGCACAAGGACTCCGCGGTGATCGTCTACTGCGCCGACTCCCCTTGCCAGAACTCCGCCACCTTCGCGAAGCATTTGGCGGAACTCGGATACACCCAGGTCTTCGACTACGACGAGGGCAAAGCCGACTGGATCGCGGCCGGACTGCCGACCGAATCCGGCCGTTGAGAGCAAAGGACGGAAACGCCATGACAGACGCAACCCGCGTGGTCGCCGGAACGGAACTTCCCGCCGCGGGGACCTGGAACGTCGACCCCGGGCACGCCGAGGTCGGTTTCGTGGGCAGACATTTCCTGCTGACCAAGGTCCGCGGCCGGTTCACCGGGGTGGACGCCACGGTGGAAATCGGCGAGAAGATCGAGGACACCACGGTGCGCGCGGTCATCGAAATGGCCACTGTGGACAGTGGAGATCAGACCCGGGACGACCATCTGCGTTCCGGCGATTTCTTTGACGTGGAACAGCATCCGCGGGCCACTTTCGAATCGACCTCGGTCACCGTGACCGGCACCGAGGCGACCATGGTCGGAGACCTGACCATCAAGGGCGTTACGCGTCCGGTCACCCTCGCCGTGGAGTATCTCGGGCACGCGCGCGATCCGTGGGGGAACGACCGCGCGGTGTTCTCCGCTCGCGGCAAAATCAACCGCGAGGATTGGGGGCTGGTCTGGAACATGGTCCTGGAATCGGGAGGCCTGCTGGTCTCGAAGGAAATCGAACTCGTCCTTGAGATCGAGGCGATTCGCGCTTCCTGAGTGGACAGTGGACCGGCCGGGTTGGCCGCCGCGCCAACCCGGCCGCTCAGTTCGCCTCAGTGAGGACCGCAGCGAGAGCGAACTGTTCCCGCGCCGCTGCCTCCTCGCCTCTCGCCTGGCGGCAAGCCCCAAGCCGGTTTCGGACTTCGATCTCTGCCCACGGCGACATCTGATCGGTCAACGCGCTCAGTGCCCGCAGATGATACGAGAGTGCGAGATCCAGATTCCCCAATTCCTGTTCCGCAGAACCGAGCCGCGAAAGCGAACTCACCAGTAACAACCGGTCGTCGAGTCGCTCAGCCAATTCGACTGCCTCGCGCAAGGGTTCCGCCGCGTCTGGGCGGCCCAGATGCAGGCGGA
Organism: Amycolatopsis sp. Poz14; assembly: GCF_006704225.1. Lineage (NCBI taxonomy): Bacteria > Bacillati > Actinomycetota > Actinomycetes > Pseudonocardiales > Pseudonocardiaceae > Amycolatopsis > Amycolatopsis sp. Poz14. Next base: position 2,353,560 of record NZ_JACLHD010000001.1, on the reverse strand, counting down.
CGCTGCCGATGTGGCTGGATGCCCGGCCAAGCATCGCCGGATTTCCCGTTGCGACCGCGACTTCTCGCGATTCGGCGAAACGGACGAGCGAGCGTTCGTATTCGCCGTGCTTGAAGTGCACATACCCTAGGCCCGAAACCGCACGTTCGACTAACCAGCTGTCCGCCACTTCCTCGGCCAGTGTCCGGGCCTCGGTCAGCACTTGTTCCGCTTCGTCCAGCGGTCCGGCGAACATCGTGACCATTCCCAGTCCGCACAAGCCCCGTGCGGTTTCTCGCCGGTCGCCGTTTTCCCGGCTGATCCGCAGGCCTTCCTCGCACCATTCCCTCGCCTGGACGGGATCGCCCAGCCCGAGGTATGCCCAGCCGAGTCCGAACCGCAGTGCCGTCCTCATCCGCTGATCCGCCACGTTGTCTACTTCGGACAGAGCAACTTCCAGCAGGGCAACGCATTCCCGGTACCGGATGCGGCGCACGAGGTAGTCGACGGCTCCTTCGGCGATCCAGCACGCGTAGTCCGGATGGCCCGCGGCGACTGCGGACGAGACGACTTCCACCAGGTCGCCCGCCTGGTCCAGCCACGCCGACGCGTCGACGAGTCCCGTGAAAGGCGAGTCGGTGGGTGCCGGGCCGCTGGGGAAACCAGGTTCGCCCCATTCGCTCGCGGCGCGGCAGGCGTGCAGGTAGACACCTAGTCCGCTCGCGACGTCGGGTTCGTCCGCGGCGAGGCGGCGCGCGTAGACGGCGACCAGGTCGTGCATCCGGTACCGGCCCGCGGCGGGCGCTTGCACCAGGTTCGCGTCGACCAAGTCTTCGAGCACGCTTTCCGCCTCGCGCCGGGGACAGCCGAGCATCGCGGCGAGGACGAGTTCGTCGAATTCAGGCGCGGGCGCGCGGCCCAGGGTGCGGAAGGCACGTTGAGTTTTAGGCGGAAGCTGGTCATAGGAAAGCCGGAACGCGGCCTCGACGCTGCGTTCCTCCGCGGTCAGTTCGCCGAGCCGGTCAGTGTCGTCGGCGAGCCGGTCCGCCAGGTCGCGGAAGGTCCACATCGGACGGTTTTGCAGCCGGGCGCCCGCGATGCGCAGGGCGAGCGGAAGACGTCCGCACAGGCTGGCCAGTTCGCGCACGGCCGCGCGTTCCTGGCTCGCCCGCGCCGGGCCGACGATCCGGCCCAGCAAGCCCGCGGCGGCGTCGGAAGTCAAGGGGCCCAGGGAAATCCGGCGTTCAACGTCCAAACCGGGCAGTCGGCGACGGCTGGTGATCAGCACCCGGTTTCCGGTTCCGCCGGGCAGCAGCGGGCGGACCTGCTCGGCGCTGATCGCGTCGTCCAGCACCAGAACCAGGCGCAGCGGAGCGGTGGCGGCGCGCCAGTTCGCGGACAATTCGTCCAGGTCATCCGGAATGTTCTGCTCGTTGACGCCCGCCGAGCGCAGCAATCGGCGCACCACCCGCACCGGCGTGAGCGGAGCGCGGCTGGTGCTGTGCCCGTGCAGTGCGACGAACAGGCAGCCGTCAGGATGTTCCTCGCGCAGCAGTTGGGCCGCGCGCACCGCCAACGCCGTTTTCCCAGACCCGGGCACTCCGTCCACTGCGGACACTGCGCTTCCGGGCGCGACGAGCCGGGTGAGTTCGTCGTCGCGGCCGGACAGTTCCCCGACGTCGTGCGGAAGCTCGTCCCGGATCCTGGGTGCCGTGGCTGGCCGTGCCGCGACGCCGAGCGCTCCGTCATCGCCGCGCAGCACCGCCTCGTGCACGCGACGCAGATCTTCGCTGGGTTCCAGCCCCAGCTCATCACGCATCCGGACGCGGAACTCGCGCCAGGTGTCGAGCGCGTCGCTCTGCCGGCCGGCCCCGTAAAGGGCCCGCATGAGCAGGCCGGTCAGCGGTTCGCGGTCCGGATGCTCGGCGAGCAGCGCCGTCACCTCGCCGATCGCCGACGCGTAGTCGCCCAGCCGGATCAACGCGTCCGTCCGGCCCTCGACCAGCCCGACGCGGCGTTCGACGAACCGCCTTCGCTCCCGTTCGGCGAAAGGGCCGGGCAGTCCGGCCAGCGGAACGCCCTCGTAGAACGCCAGCGCCTGCCCGTACCCGTCGGCGGCCGCGGCGAGCGAGCCAGCTGCGGCGGCTTTCTTGGCTTGGGCGGCGATCTCGTCGACCCGCACCGCGTCCACCCCGACGCCGGCCCCGGCGAAGCGGTACCCGCCCGGATCGGTCCGGAGCACGGATTTCGCGTCCGCACCGGCCGCGGCCAGGGATTTCCGCAGCTGATAGATGTAGCCGGGCACGCCGTCGCTCTCAGGCGGATGCTCGCCCCACACCCGGTCGACCAGTTCGGCCCGGCTGACCGTGACGTCCGGCCGCAGCAGGAGCGCGACCAGCATCGTCGTCCGCAGCACCGGCCCGAGTTCCAGCGGCTGCCCGCCGTACCAGCCGCGGACCGGCCCGAGCACCGCGAACTCCAGCCGGGACCCGGGCTCGCGCTCCGCCCCTCCCCGGCCGGTTCGCACGGCACCCGACGACATACCGAGAGTTTAAAGCAGCTCGCCGGTGTCCCCCAGGAGAGCTACCCGCAGGTGTCCACCGCGCGGGGACGTTTTCGCCCGACCGGATCAGTAGCGTTTTCCGCCATGAAGGGGTATTCGATGCACAAGGCCGGGGGAACCGCGGCGGTGATCGCGGCCTGTCTGCTTCTGGCGGGATGCGACGAGGAAACAGAAGCGGATTCGGCACCGAGCAGCGCACCGGTCAGCCAGGCCGCGTTCACCGGCGCGAAGAAAATCACCGTGGACGGCAAATCGGTGAACGTATCGTGTTCGGGAACGCTCGAGAAAGGCAAGCCAGTCGTCGTTCTGCTGCACGGAGGCGGCGACGCGCTGGACAAATTCGCCAGTCTGCAGGAAACGCTGGGCAAGAAGAACCGGGTGTGCTCCTACGACCGGCTCGGCGCGGGCGGCAGCGATCAGCCCGCCGACCGGCAGACGTTCGAGACCACCGGAAAGGTGCTGACCGGCGTCCTCGGCCAGCTCGCCGCGGATTCGCCGGTCGTGCTGGCCGGGCATTCGCTCGGCGGGCTGATCGCCGCCCGCTACGCCCCGGACCACCAGGACAAGGTCAAGGGCCTGGTGCTGATGGACGCCACCTCGCCGACCCAGGGCGCGGACCTGACCAAGGAAATCCCCGCCGACGCCACCGGGGACGCGGCCGATCTCCGCGCGCAGACCCTGGCGGTCTTCAACGGCGAAAGCCCGGAAAAACTGGTCGTCGCCGACGCGGACGTGAAATCCGCCGGGGACATTCCGGTCGAGGTGATCAAGCACGGGAAGGAATATCTCGCGCAACTGCCGCAGTACGGTCCGGGATTGGAACGGGCGTGGACCGAGGGCCAGGTGAAGTGGCTCGCGCTTTCCAGCCGCAGCGAACTGACCGTCGCGAAAACCAGCGGGCATTACATTTACCAGGATCAGCCGGACGTCGCCGTGCGGGAAATCGAGGACGTCGCCGCGCGAGTCGCGGGTTAATCGACCACTCCGTGCCGATAAGCGTAAACGACCGCCTGCACCCGGTCGCGGACGCCGAGTTTGGCGAGCATGCGCGAAACGTAAGTCTTCACGGTCTCCTGGCTGAGCACGAGCGCCGCGGCGATTTCGCTGTTGGAAAGGCCTTCCGCGACCAGGCGGAGGACTTCCAGCTCGCGCGGGGCCAGCGGGAGGTCGCCCGGGTCCGCGGCAGCGGGGCGGATCCGGGTGGCGTACCGGCCGACGAGCTGGCGCGTCACCTCGGGGTCGAGCAGCGCCGCGCCGGACGCGACGGTCCGGATCCCGTGCAGCAGCTGGTCCGGCGGAGCGTCCTTGAGCAGGAACCCGGAAGCCCCGGCGCGCAACGCCTGGTAGACGTTCTCGTCGAGGTTGAAGTTGGTCACCACCAGCACTTTCACCGGTGCCGCGACGTCGGAGCCGGCCAGCAGACGGGTCGCGGTGATGCCGTCGAGCACCGGCATCCGCACGTCCATCACGACGACGTCCGGGCTCAGCTCGCGAGCCAGCTCGACCGCGGCCTGCCCGTCGCCGCATTCGCCCGCGACCTCCAGGTCCGGCTGCGCGTCGATGATCGTCACCAGCCCAGTGCGGACCAGCACCTGGTCGTCGGCGACGAGGACCCGCAACGGCGCGCTCACGCCGGAATCCGGGCCCGGACGCAGAACCCGCCGCTTTCGCCGCGCCCCGCGGCGAAGTCTCCCCCGACGTCGCCGACCCGATCGCGGAGCCCCGCCAGCCCGCGCCCGCTGCCGCCGACCGCCAGGTCGACCTCGCTCTCGGTGCGGACTTCCACGGTGATGTCCTCCTCGCCGTGCCGGACCTCAACCGAAGTCGGGCTGCCGGGCGCGTGTTTGAGGGCGTTGGTCAGCGCTTCCTGCACGACCCGGTACGCCACCTCCGAGTTCGCGGGCGCGCCTACCTCGGTGAACTCCACCGGCTGCCCGGCTCGCCGCGTCTGCTCGACCAGCGTGTCGAGCCCGAGGGCGGGCTGGGCGCCGGGGTTGAGCACGTCGAGCAGATTCCGCAGCTCAGCGATGGCTTGGCGGCCGGTGCCGCTGACCGTGGCGAGGGTCTGGTCGAGCCGCTCGCCGGTGAGATACCGCGCGGATTCGGTCTGCACGACCATCGCGGTCACGTGATGGGTCACGACGTCGTGCAGCTCGCGAGCGATCCGCGCCCGCTCCGCCGCGCGCGTTTCCTCGGCGACCCGGCGGCGCCGTTCGGCCTCCGCGGCGCGGGTGGAGCGCAGCCACGCCCCGATCCCCCACACGACGACCAGCGACAGGTAGAACGCGGCCACTCCCGCCGCCGATTCCCCGCCGCCACGCAGCGGAAACGCGGCCACGAACAGCAGATATGCCACGGTGAACCCGATCGCCGCCGCGCGCCGTCCCCGATCCGCCCGCCAGCCGGCGTTGAGCACCGCGACCGGCAACGCCGAGCCCGCGAACGAGTGGTAACCGCACAACTGGTCGATCGCGAACCCGGCCGACACCAGCGCGAGCACCGCGATCGGCCATCGGCGGCACCCGGCGAGCGACAACGACTGCAACGCGACCGCTCCGACGGCCAGCGCGTCGAACGGCCGCGACGGCAGCCCGCCGAACTGCGTGCCGAACGTCTGCAGGGACGGCAGCAGCGATCCGGCGAACAACACCAGCCCGAGCAGGGGGAACCACACCGCGTGCCGAGCCCGCGAGACCCGCAGGAGGTTGATCACCCGGCGAGTGTATTCCGGACGAAAAGGATGTCGTACGTGCTCACCCGGCGGTATGGACGGCAGGGCACGAGTGTTGCCCCTGCACCGCGCTCAGCCCCGGCCGTTGGCCACCCATTCTTCGCGGGTCAACGCGTACTCGACCTCACCGTGTTCCGTGCCTGGCAATGGATCGTCGAAGTGCAGGTGGAAGGTGCGGACGTACTTCAGCCCGGACCGCTCCATCACCCGCCGCGACGGAGTGTTCACCGCCATCGTCTGCGCCCACACCCGCCGCGTGCCGAGCTCGGTGAATCCTTTGTGGATCGCCGCCCGGGAGCCTTCCGTCGCATACCCGCGACCCCAGGCCTTCGCCCGCAGCCGGTAGCCGAGTTCCAGCTCCGTCGTACTGCCGTCTTCCGGCGGCTGCAAGGAAATCCAGCCGATGAACTCGCCGGTCGCCTTTTCGATCGCCGCCCATCGCCCGGCTGGTCCGCGTTCGTAATCGGCGAGAATTCCGGGCAGCACCTTTTGTTCGATCTCGGCGCGAGGCGTCGGCTCGCCGGTGAGAAACCGCATCACTTGCGGGTCGCTGTCGAGCTGCACCAGATTGTCTAAGTCGGATTCGGTGAACCGCCGCAGCAGCAACCGATCCGTCTCCAGAACTATCACCCGACCACCAATCCGGCCGCCGCCGCGATCCGGTCGCGAGATTCCAGCAGCCTGGTCCTGAGCTTCGGCACATCCACTCCCAGCAACCGGCCGTCCCGCTTGACCGCCTTGCCCCCGACGAAGACGCTGTCGACCACGCCTGGATGCGCAGCTGTGACCACTGTGGACACCGCGTCGTTGACCGGGAACACCGACAGATCCTCCGCGTCGATGAGCACCAGATCCGCGTTTTTCCCGACACTGATACTGCCCGCCCGGTCACCACGCCCGCAGGTACGGGCACCGTCCACAGTGGCGAACTCGAGCAGGTCGCGCGCGACAAGACCGCCGTCGAGACCGCGCTGCGCGGCAAACGCCGTACGCATAGCCGAAAACATGTCGCCCCCTACAGACGGACAGTCGTCAATGGACAATGATGGCCGGATCCCAGCCGCCAGCAACCGTCCGGTATCCGGCCATCCCATCCCCATCTTCAGCTCGACGTCCGGGCTGACCGTCACCGAACAGCCCGCGTCCGCGAGGATCGCCAGCTGTGCGTCGGTGAGACCGTTGCCGTGAACTATCGTCGTCCGGTCGTCAAGCAGTTTTCGTTCGCGCATTTCGGGAATCGAGTCACCGGCCGCGCGGTGGATGTGCACGCTCACCCTGAGGCCGAGTTCCCGCGCCAACGCGACGTCGGCGGCCGTCGTGTCCATTGTGGTCAGCATCGGCCCACGCAACCCGAAGGCCATTTCGTCGCCGGTTAGCCGCTTCCGCACGCGGACGGTGTCGGCTGGGTCCATCGCGCTGTAGCAAAAGATGGATCTCCCAGGAGCCTCCTGGAGCGCGTCGATCGCCGCGTCGGCGTGCTCCGGCCGGTCGGAGCAGTGGAACCAGTCGAGCATCGTCGTCACGCCCGAGTTCAGCGCTTCGAGCCGCCCCAGCAGGTTGCCGAGATACACGTCCTCCGGCAGGTAGTGGGGCCGGAGCCGTTCGTGCATGACCTCGCGGTATTCGGCGAACGTCCAGTCCGCGCCGAGCCCGCGGAACGCCGTCTGCCAGGTGTGCCGATGGGTGTCCACGAATCCCGGCAGGACGATCTTGCCCGAGGCGTCCACGACCTGGGCGTCGGCCTGGATCGAGGGCCCGACCGCCGCGATCCGCCCGTCCTCGATGAGCACGTCCCCGCGCGGGAGATCCCCGATCGCCGGGTCAAGACTGACCACGGTCCCGTTCTGGAGCAATGTCCGCATGAACCCTCCCCAAAGTTGATACATCAACTCTAGAGCCGCTGGAGTTGATGAGTCAACTCCCCGGGTACGCTTCCGGTTCATGACCCCCGACGACTGGGAGCTGTGGAACGCCTGGGTGCACGCACAACGCCTGCTCACCCGCGAACTGGATCGCGGACTGCAGCGTGACTGCGGCATCTCGAAGGCCGAGTTCAGTGTCTTGGTGACCCTCTGGCGCACGCCCGGCCACGAAACGCGCGTCGCCGACCTGGTCGAGGCGCTCGGCTGGGAGAAGAGCCGGGTCTCGCACCAGCTGACGCGGATGGAGTCGCGCGACCTGGTCGCCCCGACCCGCAGCGGCCCCAGCGGACGGCGCACCGGAATCGCCCTCACCGCACATGGCCGCTCGGTCATCCAGGAGGCGTTGGTGGTGCACGGCAGCAACATTCGCCGCCATTTCCTCGACGAATTGACCCCCGACCAGGCCGACACCATCCGATCATGGGCCGAAGAGACCATCGCGCGAATCGAGCCAGCCGGCTGACCGGACGCTACCGTGTTCCGAAGATGACTACAGGTATCCGAAAGGTTGATGCCGGATGAGCGACGCATCGGGCAAAGCAGCGTCGCCGGCCGCGGACCGGACGCTGACCGTGCTGGAAGCCCTAGCGCGGGCCGAGGAGCCGCTGACGCTGACCGCCCTCGCGAAGACCGCCGGGGTGCCGCTCGCCACCTGCGCGTCGATCGCGTACACGCTGGAGCAGCGGGGGTATGCCGTGCGGCGAGTTGTCGGCCGAAGCCACTTCTGGCGTCCCACCCTGCGGCTTTACGGTTTGGCCATCGAACTGGTGCGAAAGGTCGACCTGCCTTCCCTCGTTCAAGCCGACCTGCGACGTCTTGCGGAGAGCCTAGGGATGCCCGCGCATGTGGGGATCTTGGAGGACGCTTCGGTGGTTTATGTCGCCAAGGCATCCACGCCTGGGTTCGTCCAGTTCGACACTTATCGGGGGAAGGTCGCGCCGTTCGATCTGACCGCCCTGGGTCGGGCTATCGCGGCGCATCTTCCGGAGGCTGAGCTGAAGCCGTTGCTGTCTCGCCTTTCGCGCGGGGTTGGGCCCAAGGCTGCGGCTCCGGATGCGGGTCGGTTTCTGGCGTTGCTGGCGAAGGTGCGGGCGGATGGGTATGCGATTGAGAGCGAGGAGGAGCAAGCTGAGATCGCCTGCCTCGCTGCGCCGTTCTTCGACGCCGAGGGGGCTGTGGCGGGGGCCGTTGGAGTGACGGGGTTTGCGCGGCAGTTGGTTGGAGAGAAGAGGAAGGCCGCGGTGCGTGGGGTGGTGCAGGTTGGACAGGAGGTCTCACGGCGGTTGGGGTTTGCGGTGTGACGGCACCCGTTAGCGTTGACCGCACAGGCCAGTCGCTTGCGCCGAGCTAGCTGTCATCACAGCTCTCGCATGAACTTATTCTCGGCGACCAAGCGATCGATGCACGTCAAAACGTCCCCGCCGAGCTCGCCGAACGCATCATCGAACCCGCCAAACCAGTGGCCATTCCTTCCGAGCAAAAGGACCAGATATCCATTACTGGCCTCCCCGACCGGGACCAGGGCTGTTTTCGCGCGATCAGCGTAGCTCGCAACCCACCTTGGGTCGAAGCTCTCGAGCACGCGGGCCGCGGAGAACCGCATCTCATCTGGAAATCCGCTGCTCCTCTTCCATTGCATGCTAATACCCGAATACTCCCGAAGAAAACTAGCGGCAGCAGGGAACACCTCCAGGCCAGCCTCGGCCAAGGAACGCAAATCCTCCGAGTTGTCCACATCGCGACCGGGGGTCCAGCCAGCTTTTCGCAATAATTTGATCGACGGTCGCTCGTTCATTTGTCTCCATACAGCCAACGCGCGCAATTTTCACAAGGCGGTCTCAGTATTCCATTGTTCGTCTGGACGGATACAACTTCCAGATTCTCGAGCTTAGCACCATGCGAAATTGCAGCCGAGCATGCCGCCACCTCTCCGCAGTTCCGCACCTGCCACGGTTCGCGACTCTCTCCCGGCAGCCGTTCAGCGAGTTCACGAGGAACGAACACCTTGGGGTTTCCACTTGTACCAATCCATACCTGACCAGTCGTCCGATCCACTGCCGCCGTTGTCACCCGGGGCGTCGCACTCCTGGAGAGCCCTAATCCCACTAGCTCCGACGCAGCGGCCCGCCGATTCCAGTGCGCCTGGCACCTCAGCCGCTGCTTTTCCAACCTTGCCAATTCCGGTCAAGCTGACTATGGGTGCGAGGGTCGGCGTTGCCGGTCCGCTTGTCGCGGGGCAAGCGGAACTCAGCCAATCGTCGGTCTACGTTTATGCCGTAACCGCGGGCAAACTCGAATCCCGTGCGTCAGGCGCGGTCGTCGGCAGCGATCTGGCCGACCTCACGCTCTCCCCGACGGCAAGACCATCTACACCGCCTCCGGATCGCGCGACGCGGTCGAAGCCTTCAACAGCAAGGACCTCACCCGCGCCGGCGCTTATCACACCGGGCAGTACCCGAATTCCGTCGCCGCGTCGCCGGACGGCACATACCTCGCGGGCGGTGTCCGCAACCCGCGCGAAGACGTTTACGTCTACAAGGTGGGCGGCAGCGCGCCGCTGGGAACCTTGGATGCGACAAGCGACGGCGTCCTCGCCCCACGAGGACTCGCCTGGACGTCGGACAGCGAGCGGCTTTTCGCCATCACTCGCCCCGCCAACGGAACGGAGCCTGCGTTGCGCGTGTTGCGGGATCCTGTTGACCGGTAAGTCCGCACCACCACGGCCCGGCCGCATCTACGGCCGGGCCGCTTCTTGTCGCCACGCCAACGGCATTGCGTCTCCCTCCCCGATCGACTATCTTCCTGAATCAGGAAGACTTCTACGAAATACCGGAAGATAGGCCAACCGGAGTATCGGGGAGACGTCGTGGGCGCACTGTTGCGCTGGGCGGAGGCCGACCGCGCCGTGGTGCGCGGGGTGCTTTCCGAGGCGCTCGTTCTGGTGTCCATCGGCGCGACCGAGCAGCATGGGCCGCACTTGCCTACTGGGACCGATGGCTTTCTCGCGGCTGCGGTGTGCGAGCGGGCGGCCGAGTTGGCGGCACCGCGGGCTGGGCGGGCGTTGTTGCTCGCGCCGACCATTCCGTACGGGGCTTCCGATCATCATCTGCCCTTCAACGGGACACTTTCGCTGTCGCCGCAGACCTTGTTGCATGTGCTCGACGACCTCGCCCGGTCGATCGCGGTGCAGGGTGGGCGGCGGCTGGTCATCGTCAACGGGCACGGGGGCAACGTCGGCGTCTGTCATGCGTTCGCTGGTGCGGCGTCGACTCGGCACGGGCTTGCGGTGGCGCACACTGATTACTGGCGGGTCCTTGAGCCGGAGGACATCGTGCCTGGGCATGCTGGTGAGTTCGAGACGTCGATGATGATGGCGGTTCGCGGGGAGCTGGTGCAAGAACCGGCGGCGAGGGAGTTGCCCGCAACAATCAGGGTGTCTGATGTGGACATTCATTCCGAGCGGGTTTGGCTGAGTATCGACGGGTATACCGACCGGCCTGAATTGGCTGCCTTGGATCGGGGCAGGCGGTGGTTCGAGAGGATCGCCAGCGGGCTCGCGGATCGGTTCGTCGAGCTGGCGGAGGTGTTGTGAAGCCATGATCGTGGACGTGCACACTCATACTCCCACCCACCAGGCCGCGGTGCCGGAGGACGAGCGGCGCGTTTACGAAGGGTGGCGGACCGACCGGGCTGTGGTCACTACGAATTCTTGGGCGGATTACGACAAAGCTACCGAGGTCGCCGATCTGTCGATTGTGTTCAACATTGCTGTTGAGGAGCCGGAAGAGGCGACTGGGCTGCCGTATCGGGCGGAGGATACCAATACTGCTACTGCGGCGTTTGTGACGGCTGACCCCGGGAGGCGGATCGGGTTTATGTCGGTCAATCCCACTGCGGCCGACGTGTTCGACGAGGCTGATCGGTGCCGGGAGCTCGGGCTGGTCGGGGTGAAGCTCGGGCCCAATTATCAGAATTTCGATCCGCTGGGTCCGAAAGCGTTGGAGTTCTACGGTTACTGCGAGCGGCATGGGTTGCCGATCTTGTTTCATCAGGGTGCGTCGCCGATCCGGCAGGCACCGTTGCGGTACACGTATCCGCTGGTCACCGACGAGGTTGCGCTGCAGTTCCCGGAGCTCCAGATCGTCATGGCGCACATGGGCCATCCCTGGGGACGCGAGACTGTGGTGACCATCCGCAAGCATCCGCACGTGTATGCGGACGTGTCTTCGATTTACCTCCGGCCTTGGGTCTGTTACGAATCACTGCTCGCGGCGCAGGAGTGGGGCGTGCCGCACAAGCTGTTGCTTGGTTCGGACTTTCCGATCGCCACCACCGCGGAGGCGATCGCCGGGATCCGGCGGGTCAACGACATCGTCGCGGGCACCGCGTTGCCGAAGATCTCGCCCGAACTGATCGAGGGAATCATTCACGCGGACGCGGTCGCCGCGCTCGGCCTTCAGAAGGGGATTCGATGACGCCTATTCGCGGAGTGTCTCCCGTTCTCGAGGTGCCTTTCACCGACGACGGCGACATCGATGTTTCCGGCTTCCGGCGGGTTATCCGGCAGGTGCTCGGGACCGGGGTCGGCAGTGTGATGTTTCCTGGGTTCGCCTCGGAGTTCTACAAGTTGGCCGAGGACGAGCGGCACACGCTGACCGAGGTGTTGCTGGCGGAGACGAACCCGCGGGCGGATGTCCTGGCCATTGTCGCGGTTCAGGACCATGCGACGCGGCTGGCGATGCAGCGGGCCAAGGAAGTCGTGGCCGCGGGGGCGGACCTGATCAATCTTCTGCCGCCGCATTATCTGCAACCGTCCCGGAAAGCGCTGGTCAAGCACATCCGGGAGGTGCTTGACGCGGTCGCGCCGACTCCGGTGGTGTTGCAGTACGCGCCCGAGGAGACCGGGACCAGTCTTGACGCGGATGTGCTGCGCAAGATCGCCGCCAAGCATGCCAATCTGCAGCTGGTCAAGGTCGAATCCAGCCCGCCGGGACCGTTGATCGCCGAGCTGGCCGCCGGGGATCCGCCGATACCGGCGGTCGAGGGGTATGCGGGCGTGCAGTTGCCGGACGCGATCCGGCGCGGGGCGGTCGGGACGCAGCCGGGGTGTTCGTTCACCGAGATCTACGTCGAGATCTGGCGGCGGTTCGAGGACGGCGACGAAGCGGGCGGCGACGAGTTGCATCGGCGGCTGCTGCCCTACATTTCCTACTGGATGCTGGACACCGAGCGGATTATCGCGGCGGAGAAACTGATTTCCGTACGCCGTGGGTTCTTCGGCAGTCCGTACTGTCGCGCGCCCGCGCATCGGCTCGACGCTGAGGACATCCGGATGATCGACCGGTTTCTCGCCGAGTTCCGCGAGTTTCTGTGAACACCGTCGACGACCTCGAGGTCACCGCGATCAGTCCGGTCGTCCGGCCGGAACTGGTCGTCGCCGGGGCTCGCGGGACGCATGACCGTTCCGACTTCCTGCTGGTCCGGGTGACCACTTCGGACGGTGCGACCGGGCTGGGCGAAGTCAGTGCGACGCTCCAGTGGAGCGGCGAGGACGCTGGCACGGCGGAGTATCTCATCAAGAAGGCACTTGCCCCGGCGATCCTCGGCCGGCTGCTCGTTCCGGTCGCTGATCTTGAGCGGCGCATGGACGAGGCAGTGGCCGGTGCGCCGTTCACCAAAGCCGGGATTTCGACGGCGCTGTGGGACGCGTACGCGCGCATGCTTGAAGTCCCGCTCGCGGTGGCGCTCGGGGGTCCATTAAGGACTGAGGTGCCGGTGAAATGTTCGCTCAGCGGCAGCGGGCGACGGCTCCATGACGTCTACCACGCAGCGTTCGCGGCCGGATTTCGCAGTTATAAGCTCAAGGTTGGCTTCGATCCCGAAGACGACGCGCGTCGGCTCGCGGAGGCACGGAAGCTTGTCGGAGCAGACACGTTCCTCGGGCTGGACGCGAACGGTGGCTACCGGCTCGGGGACGCTGCCCGGGCGATTCAGTTGATGCGCGACCAGGGTCCGGCGTTTCTCGAACAGCCGGTGGCACCTGGCGATCTGGCTGGGATGCGGGAGTTGCGCGGGCGCGGGTTGTCCATTGTGGCCGATGAAAGCGTGTTCGGCACGGAAGACCTCGTGTCGGTGATCCGGGCCGAAGCGGCGGACGCGGTCAGCCTGTACATCGGCAAAGCGGGCGGGCCGGGCCGAGTGGTGGCGATGGCGCAGCTCGCGAACGCGTTCGGGCTCGACGTCGTGCTTGGTTCCAATGGGGAGCTTGGCATTGGCGCGGCGGCCCAGCTCCACGCGGCGTGTGCCGCACCTGGGCTGTCGGCCCGGATTCCGTCTGACATCATCGGCGCGCATTACTACGAGCGCGACATCCTCAAGACGCCGTTGAACAGCGACGGCCAGACCGTGCGGCTCGGCGACGCGCCCGGCCTCGGCGTCGAGGTGGCCGACGATATCGCCGCCGGGTTCAGGAGCGTCCGGTGAACCGGTCGAGGACATTCGCCGTGATTGCGGAGACGCCGTCGTCTACCAGCACGGCGGACGTCCAGGCGATCGATCCGACGGAGAACACCTCGCCGCCGCTGGCCGTGGTGTAGCAAGCGATTTCACCACCGCCGTCGCCAGGATTCAGACCGCGGGCGAGTACGTGAGTCCCGTGTGGACTGTGCGGGCCGGTCTTGTCGGTTTCGTGTCCGGAAGCGCCGCCTGGACACCGTTCGTGCAGGCTTCGGACGCCGAACAGATCTCCCTTGTCCAAGCCGGTGCCGCGGAAAGCCCAGTGGCTGGGGTCGACGACCTCGTATGGTGCTCCGGTCATTGCGCCTGCGCTGGTGAACACGACGCCGAACAGCTCCGACGTCGGCCGGAACGTGCGGTGCATCCGGCTCTCATACGCACCGGACTCGACGGCCTGGGTGCGGAAGCGCAGTGCGTCCGAAGAGAACACCACTTCGCAGTCCGCGACGTTGCCGCCGAAGTTGGCCAGTTTTCCGCCGCGGTCATCCACCCAGGAATAGACCGCGGAGTACATCTCGCGGGACCAATACTCCGGATGTGTGCTCAGGACCAACGTGCGGTAGCTGTCCAACGGCAGAGTGCCGTCGTGCAGGTGCGCGTCGGAGTAGAGGTCGTACTCGTAGCCGTTGCGTTCCAGCCAGCTGAGCAGCCGCCATTCCGCGGCGGCCAGGTGACACGGTTGCCTGCCGCGGATCGGGTCCTCCGGCTGGGCGTCGGCGCTGAGCTGGTTCAGCGGTTCCGGGCGTTCAAAGGAGAGCGGCGGGTACGCGTCGTCGGGCAGGGCGTGTTCGCTGAAGCTTGATTCCAGGTAGCGGGGCATTTCCAAGCGGGGCACCAAAACTGGCGCGGACGGGAGACCGGAGGCGTTGATGTAATTGCTGCGGCCGCCGAAATTGTTGTAGGCGTTCCAGGTGTTCGTGGACGCGACGACGGCGATCGGCGCGGTCGGCTGGCGTGGCGCGACTACCCAGGGAAACGAAAACCGGGCCCCGGATTCGCCTTCGACGTGGAAGTAGTACAGGCCGCTGCGGTCGGGAGCCGTGACGTACTGGCGGTGGGACGGATCGACGTATCCTTTTTCGTTGAACCGCACGCCGGTTTGCGTGTAGTCGCCATCGGGAGTGACCTGAACGGTGGCGCGCGGCGCGTGTTCGTCGAACCAGCCGATCAGCGCGGTCTCCTCGGCCACCGCGCCGTATCGCCACAGGCTCAGGCGGTACGGCTCGGGGCTGTGGATCCGGAATTCGCCTTCGTCGCCGCTGCGGGCCCATTTCGGCCACAGGTAACCGAAAATCTGGTCGGACAGCAGCCGGAACTGGTGCGGTTCGGCTCCGAGCGCGAGGTCGACGTGTTTGGCGCCGTAGCCGTCCTTGGCGAGGGTGACGCGGTAGTTGCCGGGCGGAACGTCGGCGTGGATCGCTCCGGTCGCGGTGGAGCGGGCGGTCCAGTGCGCATCGCCGGCGTTGATCTCGACCGCGACATCGGGCAGCGCGAGATAGCGTTCGTCGCTGACGTATCCCAGCAAGGTCATACTGTCGCGGCTTTCGGTTCAACGGCCGGTTCCGGCAACGGTTGCCCGGCGCGTTCGGGCAACAGCAGCATCGCGATCGCGCTGAGCAGGCAACCGGCGATGACGTAGATGCCGACGCCCCACACCGCGCCGGTCGCGCCGACCAGCAACGCGCTGAGGTACGGCGCGAATCCGCCGCCGAGCACCGCAGTCAGCTGATATCCCAGGTTGACGCCGGTGACACGCGAGCGAGTGTCGAACAGTTCGGACAGAATCGTCTGGGACAGCGCGGACATCGCCATCACGAACACCGAGAAGCCGAGCACCATCGCGACCGCCACGAGGATCGGGTTCTTCGTCTCGAACAACCAGAACACCGGGAAGATCACCACGGCCAGCCCGATGCAGCCGCCGAGGAACACCGGTTTCCGGCCGATCCGGTCGGACAACGCACCCCACGTCGGCGCGAGAACGATCTGCGCGCCGGCGGCGACCATGGTCGCGGTGAGCGCCACGGACGCGGGCATTCCGAGATCCTTTTTGACATACGACGCGCCGTAGGTGGTGATGACGTAGCCGCCGATGCTGTTGGCGAAACCGAACAGAACGCCGTAGATCAAATTGCGTGGCCGGCGCAGCACAGCGACCAGCGGAATGCGCGCGCCGGCGTCCTTCTTGCGTGCGCGTTCGAAGTCCGGCGTTTCGCCTACGCGCATCCGGATGATCAAGCCCGCGACCAGCAGCACGAAGCTGAGCAGGAACGGGATCCGCCAGCCCCAGGCAAGGAAATCCCGGTCGGGAAGCGTCGCGAACAACGCCATCAGCCCGGAGGAAATGAGCAGCGCGACGCCTGCCCCGGAAAGGAGCAGGGCCCCGTAGAGACCGCGTTTGCGCGGCGGGGCGTGCTCGACGGCCAGCGAGATCGCGCCGCCCATTTCGCCGCCGGTCGAAAAGCCCTGCAGCAGCCGCAGGATCACCAGCAGAATCGGGGCCGCGACGCCGATCTGGCGGTATCCGGGAAGCGCCCCGATGAGAATCGTGGCGATCCCCATCAGCACGATGGTGAGGATCAAGGCCTTCTTGCGGCCGAACCGGTCCGCGATGTGCCCGATCACGATGCCGCCGACCGGGCGCAGCACGAACCCGACGGCGAAGGTGGCGAACGACGACAGCTGTCCGGTGAGCGGGTCCTCGGACGGGAAGAACACGGCCGGGAACACGACGGCGGCGGCCAGGCCGAACAGGTAATAGTCGTAGTACTCGAGCAGCGTGCCGATGCTGGAAGCCAGCACCGCGGACCGGCGCGCCGAGCGTGCCGGGGCCGAGCCTGCCGAGCCGGAGCGGTCTGCGCCCATGTCGCCCGCACCTCCTGATCCGATGGTGGACCAAGGCCGGTCGACCTCGACCCCAGCGCCCCCGAATCCCGCATTTTCGAAATACCGTAGATGCGTCTTCTATTTCGGAAAGATTAGTCTATGCTGGCGGCGTCGGACAAGGGGAATCTCGGGGCGGGCCGGCGGGTTTCTTCTCGTGCGCGCGGGCCGCCGAGCCGTGGAGGGGTCGTCCATGACGTTGAGCCGTCGTCGTCTTTTGCAGTTGTCCGCGGTCGCGGCGGGCGCGGCCGTCGCCGGGACCGGAACCGTTGCCCACGCAGCGGAAAAGGAGCCGGATTGGGCCAGGTTGCGCAGGCGGCTGCGCGGCGCGCTGCTGCAGCGGAACGACGCCGGCTACGCGGAAATCCGCCCGCCGTTCAACCTGCTCTACGACGATCGCTATCCGCCGGCGATCGCCCGGTGCGCCGACGCCGACGACGTCCGGAAGTGCCTCGAGTTCGCCGCGGAAAACAGCGTCAAGTTCGCGGTCCGCAGCGGCGGGCACAGTTACGTCGCCTATTCCACTCCGGGCAACGGATTGGTCGCGGACCTCAAGCTGATGAACCGCGTCGAGGTCCGCCGGAACGGCACCGCCGTCGTGGGTGCGGGCACGCGGTTGCTCGACGTCTATCACGCACTCGCCGCCGAAGGACGCGCGTTGCCGGGCGGCACGTGCGGTTCGGTCGGCATCGCCGGGCTCGCGCTCGGCGGCGGGATCGGCGTCCTGATGCGGAAGTACGGACTCACCTGCGACCACCTGGAAGGCGCGAAAGTCGTGACGCCGCGCGACTTCCGGGTGCATTCGGTCGACCCGGGCTCGGACCTCGGCTGGGCGCTCACCGGCGGTGGCGGCGGGAATTTCGGGGTCACCACGGAGTTCACCTTCCGCACGGTTCCCGCGCCGCCGCGGGTCACCGTGTTCGTGGTGAACTTCCCCGAGGGCTCCGGCACCGACGTCTACGGGGCCTGGCAGGACTGGATCACCGCCGCGCCAAGGGAATTCTGGTCGAACATCTCGGTGCTCGGCGGCCCGAACCCGGCGGCGGGCGTCCCGGGCTGCCTCCTCGGCGGCGAACAGCAGGCCCGCGAACTCATCGCCGATCTGGAACGCCGGGCCGGGGTCAAGGGCACGGTCAGCGGTTTCCAGGAGACGGACTACCTGGGTGCGATGGATTTCTGGTCCGGAAGCCTGGAGCGTCGCCGGTTCATGGCCGCTTCCCGGGTGCTGGCGAAGAAGGCCGATCCGGCGCGGCTGAGCGCGCTCGTCACCGGCGAGACCAAGGTCGCGCTGGAGATCAACCCGCTCGACGCGGCGGTCTCCGACGTGCGGCCCACCGACACCGCGTTCGCCCACCGCGGGGTTTTCGGCGACGTGCAGGTCTACCTCAGCGCCGCCCCGGACGTCGACCGGGAGACCGCGAAGCACGAGGTGAACGACGTTCAGGCACGGCTGGCGGAGATCGCCACCGGCGGCGCGTACGTCAACTACATCAACGACGACCAGCAAGACTGGGCCACCGCGTACTACGGGGTGAACCTTCCGGCGCTCCGGGCGGCAGCGGCGAAGTACGACCCGAGCGGGGTGCTCGCGTTCGAGCAGGGTCTCTCGCCGCGCCCGGTGTGAAAGCCGGTCTGCGGCCGGCGCAGGACTCCGGCCGCAGACCGGCGGGCTACGCGGCGACCTGCAGAATCCAGGTGACGCCGAAGCGGTCCCGGAGCATCCCGAACGCCGGGGCCCACTGCGACGGGCCGAACGCCTCGACGACCGTCGCGTCCTCGGACAGCTTCTTCCAGAACTCGCCGACCTCGACGGAATCGCCGCTGACGGACAGGAAGAATTTCTCCGTGGTGATGGTCATCCCGTTCTCTCGGGTGGTCTCGCCGACCGGGGCGGCGGTCGCGACGCCCGGCACGTCGTAAGCCATCACCTGGAACCCGTTCTCGCCCGTCACCTGACCGAACACCACGCGGTCCGCGCCGGGTGCGTCCTGGGGCATGCCGAAGTCGCCGTACGTGGCGATCCGGAGTTCCCCGCCGAACACCGACCGGTAAAACTCGAGCGCCTCCCTGGCCTCGCCCCGGAAGTTCAAGTGGGCGACGGCGTGCACTGCCATGATTTCGACTCCTCGATTCCCGCGCCGGACTCGTTCCCGCGCTGGAACCGAGACTCGCAGCAGTAGCGGTCAGGCAGTGACCGCTACTTCCGGCATGATCGAAACCATGCGAAAGGTGACCGACGCCGAGCGGCGTGACCGGATCGGGCTGCGGCACGCGTTGGCGACCGCCGCGTCCGGAGTGGAGGCCGCCGTCCGCGCGGTCACGTGCTTGCACGCGACTGAGGCCAGCAGCATCTATCTGTCCGCGTACGCCCGGTCCCGCGCCGACCGCGAGTCCATTTCGGACGCTCTGTTCGGCAAGCGGACGGTGGTGCGGCAGTTGGCGATGCGCCGGACCGTCTTCGCGTTTCCGGTCGATTTGCTCGCCGCCGCAAGGGGAAGTGCGTCGGCCCGAGTTGCGAAGCAGATGACCGCACGGCTGGCCAAAGACGCCGAACTCGCCGGAATCGACGACGGTCCGGCGTGGGTCGTCGACCGGTGCGCCGAGGCATTGCAGGCGATCCGCGAAGAACCCGGCACGACCGCACAGTTGCGTGATCGCATTCCCTTGCTGAACGCGCGGATCGCCGCCGAGGGACGGCCTGCGGTGCTCGCCCCGGTCGGCTCCCGGGTGCTTTCCGTGCTGGCGTCGAGCGGTTCGGTAGTCCGCGGGGACAACGCCGGACGCTGGCAGGTCTCGCGTCCAGTGTGGACGGTGGTCGAACAGTGGCTCGGCGAGGATCCAGGCGTCCTGGACGAACGCGAGGGCTACCAGGAACTGGTGCGGCGCTGGCTGTGGTCGTTCGGGCCGGGGACCGAGGACGACCTGGTGTGGTGGCTCGGCGCGACGAAAACCGCGGTCCGCCGGGCGCTGGACGACGTCGGCGCGACGCCCGCCCTGCTGGAGGACGACACCCCGGCGTGGCTGCACCCCGACGATGCCGAGGAGGTCCGCCTCGACCAGGACTGGGCGGCCCTTCTCCCGACCCTCGACCCGACGACGATGGGCTGGCGCCGCCGCGACTTCTACCTCGGCGACCACGGCCCGCACCTTTTCGACGGCGCGGGCAACGCCGGTCCGACCGCGTGGTGGAACGGGCGGATCGTCGGGACCTGGACGCAGCAGCCGGACGGGACGGTGACGGTCGTCCCGATCGAACCGTTGTCCCTCGCTGCCGCGGCGGCGTTGGAAGAGGAAGCCGCGAAACTCACCGCCTGGTTCGACGGTGAGGTGGTCGCGACCGGTTACGTGCCGCCGATGGTTCAGGGACGGATTAGCCGCGGCGGCGGAGCTTCGGGTCGGTAAGCGCCGGCGGAACGTACGACACGTCGATCGGACCCACGTCGGCGCCCGGCGCGACGATCTCGTCGATCCGGTCCAGGACATCGTCGTCCAGCCGGGTCTCGGCACCCGCCAGCAGGTCGTCGAGCTGCGGCAACGTCCGGGGGCCGAGGATCGCGGACGTCACGGCGGGATGGTTGACCGCGAACGCCAGCGCCAGATGCGTCAGCGAAAGCCCGGCTTCGTCGGCCACCTGAGCGAACTGCTCGACCGCCGCGTGCTTGCGCTCGTCGCTCATGTGCCGCGGCACGAACCGCAGCTGCGCTTCCCGGAGCCGCTCGCCGCCGGGCCGATAGCGGCCGGTCAGCAGTCCCATCGCGAGCGGGCTCCACACCAGGACCCCCATGCCGTACCGGTCGCACACCGGCAGGATTTCGCTCTCGATCCCGCGGTTGAGCAGCGAATACGTCGGCTGCTCGGTCCGCAGCCGGGCCAGCCCCGCGCGTTGCGCCACCCACTGGGCTTCGACGATCTCGGACGCCGGGAAGTTCGAGGACCCGACTGCGCGCACCTTGCCGCTGCGCACCAGATCGGTGAGCGCGGAGAGGGTTTCTTCCAGATCGGTGTCCGGGTCGGGTGATGAAGCTGGTACAGGTCGAGGTGGTCGGTTCGCAAGCGCCGCAACGACTGTTCCACCTCCGCGACGATCCAGCGCCGCGAACTCCCGCCGCGACCCGGGCCCATCGAGCCGTTGACTTTCGTGGCCACGACCACGTCGTCGCGGCGGCCCTTCAACGCCGCGCCGAGGATTTCCTCGGACTCCCCACCGGGCCCGTAAACGTCAGCGGTGTCCACGAAATTGATCCCCGCGTCGAGCGCCCGGTGCACCATCCGGACGCACTCGCCGTGATCGGGGTTGCCGATCTGCCCGAACTTCATCGTGCCGAGGCAGTAGGCGCTGACCTTGATCCCGGTCCGCCCCAAAAGCCGCATTTGCATGTGCCGGTTTCCTTTCCTGAGCAAGGTCACCGTGGCAGGGGAAGCGGCCAGGCGGTGTCCGCTACTGCGGGAAGTCTGGGAAAGTGCTCGGGTGACCGACGCCGTGCGGCCGCCCCTGCTCCGACGAGGAGACCGGGTCCGGCTCGTCTCCCCCGCCAGCTGGCCCACCGAAGAACTGCTCGCGGAATCCGTGCGGACGCTGGAAAGCTGGGGCCTCACCGTCGAGGTCGGCGAGCACGCCCTCGACCGGCACGGTTACCTCGCCGGTCTCGACGAGGACCGGCTCGCCGATCTCAACGCCGCCTACCGCGATCCCGGCGTGCGCGCGGTCATCGCGACCCGCGGCGGGGCCGGGGCGTACCGGATCGCCGACGGGATCGATTTCGCCGCCGTCCGGGCGGATCCCAAGCCGCTCATGGGGTTCAGCGACATCACCAACCTGCACCTCGCGCTCTGGCGGCACTGCCGGATCGCCGGGATCCACGGTTTCCTCGCCGGTGCGCGCTCCGCCGAATCGACCCGGCGGCTGCTGTTCGAGACCGAGCCCACGACGCTGCACCGGGATCCGGACGCGCTCACCGCCGCGGTCTCGTTCCCCGGCACCGCCACCGGGAACCTGGTCGGCGGACATCTCGGCACCGTCATCGGGTTCATCGGAGCCGGACTGCCCAGTCTCGACGGCGCGATCCTGTTCCTCGAAGCCCCGCGCGCGATCGGGCTCGGCCAGGTCGACCGGCAGCTGACGCACCTCATGCGGTCCGGTTCGCTGCGCGGTCTGCGCGGGGTCGCGCTCGGCCGGTTCCCCGGGTTCGAGGACTACACCGACCGCGGCTGGACCGTGCTGGACGTGCTGCGCGACCGGCTCGGCACGCTGGACGTCCCGGTACTCGGCGGCATCGATGTCGGCCACGGCGACGACCCGTTGTCGATCCCGCTCGGACCAGTCGCGAAGATCGACGGGGACACGCTCGCCGTCGGGCCCGCAGTCAGTTAAGCGCCCCAGCTGAGGTGCCGGTAGTGCAGCCCGTTCTTCGACTCCTGCCACTCGCCGACCGTGTCCGGTTCCCGGCCGATCTCCGGCGCGTAGACGTCGCCCTCGAAGGACTCCCGGAGTTCGGTCACCTCGATCCGGTCGGCGAACGGCAGCGACTCCTGGTAAATCCGCGCGCCGCCCATCACCCAGACGTCGCCTTCAGCGGCCGCAAACGCTTGCTCCAGGTCAGGGAACGTCTCCGCGCCCTCCTGCGGCGTGCGGGAGACCACGAGGTTCCGTCGCCCGGGCAACGGCCGGACGCGGTCGGGCAGCGACTCCCACGTGCGGCGTCCCATGAGCACCGTCGCGCCCGCGGTCACCGTGCGGAAGTGCTTCATGTCCTCCGGGATGTGCCACGGCAACGCGTTGTCGCGCCCGATGACGCGGTTCGCCGCCTGCGCCCAGATGAGTCCGATCATCAGACGGCCACCGGAGCCTTGATGCCGGGGTGCGGGTCGTAGCCCTCCAGCGAGATGTCCTCGTAGCGGTAGTCGAACAGGCTCTCCGCCGGCTTCAGGCTCAGCGTCGGGAACGGCCGCGCGTCCCGGGAAAGCTGCTTGCGCACCTGGTCCACGTGGTTGTCGTAGATGTGGCAGTCGCCGCCGGTCCAGATGAAATCGCCGACGCGCAGACCGACCTGGTCGGCGATCATGTGCGTCAGCAGGGCGTAGCTCGCGATGTTGAACGGCACGCCGAGGAACAGGTCCGCGCTGCGCTGGTACAGCTGGCAGGACAGTTCGCCGTTGGCGACGTAGAACTGGAAGAACGCGTGGCATGGCGGCAGCGCCATCTGCGGGATGTCGCCGACGTTCCAGGCCGACACGATGATCCGCCGGGAGTCCGGGTTCTCGCGCAGAGTACGCAGGACATCGCTGATCTGGTCGACGTGCCCGCCGTCGGGGGTCGGCCAGGACCGCCACTGCACGCCGTACACCGGGCCGAGGTCGCCGTCCGGGGCCGCCCATTCGTCCCAGATCGTGACGCCGTGGTCACGCAGCCAAGTGACGTTCGAGTCGCCGCGCAGGAACCACAGCAGTTCGTACGCGATGGACCGGAAGTGCACCTTTTTGGTGGTGATCAGCGGGAATCCGTCGGCCAGCCGGTAGCGCAGCTGGTGCCCGAAAATCGACCGCGTGCCCGTACCGGTGCGGTCGCCCTTCGCGGCTCCGGTGTCGAGCACGTGCTGAAGCAGGTCTTCGTACTGCGTGTCCGGCATGTCTGCGGATGGTAGTCGAGCCAGCGCCGTGTCAGCGGGATATCAGCCGCCGCGGTGACGCTGGTCGCACCACCACCGAGAGGGGACCCGAAGATGACCCGCCCGCCCGGCCTGCCGCTCGAACGCGACGCAGGCCCGTTCGCCCCGCCGTCCGCCATCACCCGGCTGCGGGAGACCCGGCCGGTGAGCCCGCTGAAGTTCCCGGACGGGCACGACGGCTGGCTGGTCACCGGCTACGACGCGGTCCGCCAGGCGCTCGCCGACCCGCGGTTCAGCTCGCGCCAGGACCTCGGCGCGGTGCACGTGCCCTACGAAACGCCGAGCATGCCCGAGGCGCAGCAGGAGTTCGATCCGTCGCCGCAGGTGCCCGGCCTGTTCATCACGATGGACCCGCCGGACCACACCCGGCTGCGCCGGAAGCTCACCGGCGCGTTCACCGTCAACCGGATGAAACAGCTCGAGGAGCACATCGCCGAAATCGCGCAGCGGCAGCTCGATCATCTCGCCGAATGCCCGCGGCCTGCCGATCTGGTGCAGGAATTCGCGCTTCCGGTTCCTTCGCTGGTGATTTGCGAAATGCTGGGCGTCCCGTATTCCGACCGGGAGACGTTCCAGAAGAACTCCACGCAGATGATGCTCCGGGACCAGAGCATCGAGGACAAAATGGCTGCCTGGACGGCGCTCACTTCATACCTCGGAAAGCTGGCGGCCGACAAGCGCGCGGACCCCGGGGCCGACATCCTGTCCGACCTGGCCCGCGACGACGACCTGAGCATCGAGGAACTGGTCGGCATCGGCTTCCTGCTGCTGCTCGCCGGGCACGAAACCACGGCGAACATGCTGGCGCTCGGCACTTTCGCGCTGCTGGAAAATCCCGGGCAAATGGCCGCACTGCGCGCCGACCCGGATCTGATTCCGGGCGCGGTCGAGGAACTGCTGCGCTATCTGGCGGTGGTCGACGTTCTGTTCCGTTACGCGTCCGAAGACCTCGAACTCGGCGGCGAAAAGATCAGCAAGGGATCGACCGTCCTCATTTCGATGCTGGCCGCCAACCGCGATCCTTCGCGTTTTCCCGAAGGCGACGAGCTCGACGTCAAACGGAATGCGCGCACGCATGTGTCGTTCGGCCACGGCGTGCACCAATGCCTCGGACAGCAGCTCGCCCGGATCGAAATGCGCGCGGGATTCGCCGGGCTGCTGCACCGCTTCCCGACGCTCGCCCTCGCCGTCCCGCCGGAGGAGGTGCCGCTGCGGACCGGCATGAACATCTACGGCGTTCACGAACTGCCCGTGACCTGGTGACACCTGTCGTCAACGTATCGGTTGACGCACGCCTGCGTCAACCGATACGTTGACGACCATGACGGACTCCGTGCAGGCAATGGCCACCCGGTACTTCCGGCAACGCGAGAACCCCTTCCTCGCCGAACTGGTCCGCGCGGCGAGATCCGGCCGCCCGCCCGGCGAGGACCTGAGCGCCGAGGACGCGGCGGGCGCGTTGCACCTGGTCCCCGACGTCCGGCAAGACCTGGACCGCGCTGAGGTCACGCTGATCGAATCGGTCCTCGACCGCGGCTGGACCTGGGAACAGCTGGGGGCGGAGTACGGCAACCGGTCCAAACAGGCGATGCAGCAGCACTACCGGCGGCGCGGCGGGACGCGTTCCTGGCCGGCCAAGGAACGCCCGCCGCGCACCGAATCACCGCATCGGCTGACCGACGAGGATCTGGACCCGGCCGATGTCGCGAAGGTGCGCGAGGCGATCAGCGCGTTGCTCGCCACCGCGCACGACGTCGCCGAAACCCACACGGTCGACGGGGTGTGGACCGCGGGCGAACCGATCCTGGAGGAGATCTCGGCAGTCGGACTGGATCCGTTGCCCCGCCTGGAAGTCGCGTGCCGCACCGCCGCCGCGGCCATCGAGGACATGGTCGTCGCGGGCTGGGAACGCCGCGATCCGGGCCGGACCGAACGACAACGGCAGTCGTGGACGGTGCGGCTGGAGGACGAGATGCGGGACATGGCGTCCTGGCTCGATCGGGAACCGCAAGGGCGGCTTCTTCCGCGCGCCGATCGTCCGTTGACCGTCGGGACAACTACTGCTGAGCGAGCGGACCACGTGGAGATCGCCGCCAAGGACGTGCCAGAAGTGCAGGAATCGATCAGCCTGACGCTCTCGCGATTGGAAGCCCATCGCGCCGTGTTTGATCAGGTCATTGCCGAGTTGAAGGGACGCCAGGCCGAACTGTCCTAAGCGGATTCATCGGGACGGAAGCCATCGCCGTTCTTTGTCCCTCGCGAATGGCACCTCCGAGGCCAGCCCGCGCGGGATGAGCACCAGCGCTTCTCCGGCGAAGCTGACCCCGATCGCCAACTGGTAGGGCCTCGCCTGTTCGTGCATGCCGCATTTCACTGCCAGCACAGTGAATCCGATCGAGACGGCAACGCCGAGCACGAACAGCGCGAGGCTCGATTTCCGGTAGCGCTGCCACAGTTCGCCCTTCTTCGCATACAGCCGGATCGTCGCGCCGCGCGCCGCTCCGAAGGCGAGACCGACCACGCAGCTGCCGACAATCCACCACACGTCAGCGCTGGTCAGACCCTTGAACCCGACGACACCCGCGACGCCGATCGCGATCAGCACGATCGGCGGCGCGACGGTGTCACGCCAGTTCAACGGCTCCCCGAGCATCCGGAACACCAGCATCACTACGACACCGACTGCCAAGCTCACGAGTACCCATCCGCTCATCACGGACCCTCCCCCAGGACGCGTTTTAGCACTTGCATGCCAAATCCATCGTGGCACCACCGTGCTATAAACGCAACCATGCCCAAGATCGTGGTGCCGGAAGACCGCCGCAAAGCTGTCAGCGAAGCCGTGGTCCGGGTAGTGCGCCGCTCCGGGGTCGAAGGCGCGACGCTCGGCAACGTGGCCAAGGAAGCGGGCCTCGCGATCGGGTCGATCCGGCATTACTTCGCCGACCACGAAGCGATGATGATCTTCACCATGGACCAGCTCGGCCGCCGGATCGGCGAGCGCGTCGCGGTTCGCGCGGACCGGCTGCTCGCCGCCGAAACCGGTCGCCGGACGCTGGTCGAAGACCTGCTCGCCGAGTTCCTCCCGCTCGACGACGAACGCCGGGACGAGGCGATGGCCTGGCTGGCGTTCACCGTCGCCGCGCGCACCCGTCCGGCGTTTCGCGCGAGTGCCGACGCGCAGCACCAGAACCTGCGCGACCTGATCACGCGAATCCTGCGCGAGGCCGTCGCGCTCGGCCGGCTGCCCGGGGAACTGGACCTGACCGTCGAAGCGGTCCGCCTGTCCGCGCTGCTCGACGGACTGACCATGCAGGCGGTTCTGCACCCCGAATCGACGCCGCCGGAACTGCTCGTCACCGCGCTGCGGCGAAGCCTGCCGTAACCCCGGGTCCCTTGTGGACAAACCCCCGCGAGCGCGATTCATCGCTTGTGAACGCGCTGTGAATATTGCGAATTCCCTGTCGCCGCGGTGAGCGAAACCGCGGCGGTGCCAGTCATTTCCCCGCGGAACCGGCTGTGAACACTCACACCGCGTGCCGGAGCCGTTGCTCTGCGGGAGTGGGCGAGCACACAGTGATGCTCGGCCGGGGCATCCCGGCGAGCTCCCTTCCCCGTCTGGCACAAGGAGATTCGATGGATTACCGACCCACCCGGAGGACAGTCCGGATCACGGCGGCGACCGGGGCAGCCGCGCTTGCCGTGGCGTTGCTGCCGGGCACCGCGCTGGCCCAGTCGACCAACGACGCGCACCAGCCGAACGGCCTCATCAAGACCGCCACGCACACCCAGGTGCGCGAGGTCCAGCCGGTCGGCGGCGGCATGCGCGCCGCGGCGCTGCCCGTGTCGAAGCAGCTCGAATACAACCAGCAGGTGCAGGAAAACGACCAGTGGTGCTGGGCGGCGGACGGCTCCAGCATCGAGCAGTCGCAGGGCGGCACCGCCTCGCAGGCCGAGTTCTGCGCGGCGGGCAAGGGCACCCAGGCCGGGTACTGCCCGAACGAGGGCGGCCAGATCTACGAGATCGTGCAGGGCTTCCAGGGCACCGGGTTCTCCGCGCAGGACGCGAACGGGCCGATCAGCTACTCGTCGATCCAGAACCAGGTCAACTCCGGGATCCTGAACCTGACCGGCATCTACTGGACCTCCGGCGGCGGGCACGCCGAGGTGATCTACGGCTACGACAGCTCGAACCAGTCGCTGATGGTCGGCGACCCGTGGCCGAGCTACGAGCGGTACCAGACCTGGGACTACAACCAGTACCGCAGCAACGCCCAGTTCACCTGGAACGACACCATCGTCAACATCAAGAAGGGCTGACGAGCCGCCATGGGTGAGATCTGCCGGAAGTTCGCCGCCGGCGCGGCGATCGCGGTCGCGGCGCTCCTGTCCGCCGGTCCCGTCGAGGCCGCCGGGGCCTCGTGGGTCGCGCCGCCGTCGGAGCAGGACGTCGCGGCCGCGGTCAAAGCCGCGGAAACGACGCGCGCGATCAGTTTCGCCAAGTCGAACTTCCGGCAGGTCGGGCACGCCGATCCGGGCCGGATCACCCTGGAGCACAAGGGTTTCCCGGTCTACACGCTCAACCCGGACTTCGTCGCCGCGAAACCGGGAGCGCCGGCCGGGGTGCTGCGGGCGATCGCGGTGACGGCCACCGCGGCCACCGGCGCGAAAGCCACCCTCCGCGCCGCGCCCGACCACGCCGCGCCGACCGGCTGGTCGGTCGGGAACGTGTTGTCCGGCAACGACGAGGAGGCGCTCAGCGCCCGGCTGCGCCCGGGTTCGGTGCTGCTGAACGAACCGCAGATCAACGGGTGGTACGACCTCGGCCGCGACGGCGTCGTGCTGCTCCAGGCCAGCCTCCCGCAGTCGCCGGTCGGCCAGTTCATGCCGATCGCCGAGTACCAGCAGCAGGTGCACTCCCGGTACGCCGACAAGCAGCCCGGCTCGGATTACCAGCGCGGCGGCGGGCTCGGGTTCAAGCAGACCCTCCAGCGCGACACCGGACCGGCCGGTTCGCTGGTCGTCGGGCTGATCGTGCTCGGCTCCGCGGTGGTGCTCGGCGGCGCGTTCCTGGGGTGGCGCTGGAGGAAGCGGCGGATCAGTCCCAAATGAGGTCGACCCCGGCGATGCCCACGCCGAGTTCCTCGAAGTAGGCGCTGACCGTGTTCCCCGGCCCGCAGAACAGCGGCTCGCGGACCAGCAGTTCCAGGTCCTCCCTCGGCCGGACGGTCCGCAGGCAGCGCGCCGGCAGCGCGGCCGGGTCGAAGCGCAGCCGCAGCAGGTATGCCGACATGCGGGAGCGCACGACCCGGTGGAAATTCCCCGGCCGGACCGAGGCGGCGGGACGCAGGGTGAACCCGAACGTGTGCGTCTCCCCCTCGGCGAGGCCGCGGTCGAAGAGCAATTCGAACACCATTCCGGCCGACCGCGCGCTGCGCCGCACCCGCCCGACCCGGCAGCCGTCGACCGCGATGATCTCGGTCGCCGTGACGTCGCTGCCGTCCTCGTCCTGGTGCGTCACCAGGAAGCTGTCCGGGCCGGATCTTCGCGCGCGCACCACCATGGTCGACGAGATCTCCGCGGTCCGGCCTTGCGCACCGAGCGTCAGCACGTCGACCACCGTCGCGACGTCCAGGTCCGCGTTCTCCTCGACGCCGGGCGTTCCGCTCAACTCGTCGCGCAGCGCGAACGTCTCCGCCCAGCTCTGCTGGAGTTCCGGCAGCGACGGCCTGCGGTCGGCGTCCGCGCTGCGGTGCGGTCCGATCAGCACCACGAGGCTGTCCGGCGGCAGGTTCAGCACCGACTCCAGAGCGCGCACGACATCGAGCGACCGGGGCGCGGACGGGCTGCGCAAACCGCGCTGCCAGTAACTCAGCGTGGACTCGGCGACCGACACCCCGTGCGCGGCGAGATGCGCGCGGAGCCGCGACAGGGACAACCCGCGCCGGTCGACAGCCTCGGACAACGCACGGTGAAACGGGCCGGACCGGACTGTTCGCGCCGACCACCGGACCGCCAAGCTCTGCTGCTGCATCTGGCTTCCCCTGCTCGTGCCGAATAGCTGTTCAGCATGAGCAGTTCGTGAGCGAGCAACAACCGTCCATGGTCGAGAATCGGACAAATCACCCCGCTTGCGCGGGCTTAGCGGTCCCCGAGATCGCGCCAGACAGCCGCCAGAAGGCGCAACTGCTCGTCGTCCAGCCGGTCGAAGAACAGCGTCCGCAGGTCCTCGTGGTGGCGACGGCGGGCCTTGCGCATCAGCGCGCGGCCCTGCGCGGTCAGCACCGCGTCGAAGCTGCGGGCGTCCACCGCCGATTGGCGGCGCTCGATCAGCCCGCGGCCGGCGAGACGGTCGGCCAGCCGGGTGAAGCCGCCGGTGGACATCAGGCGGCGCTGAGCGAGGTCGGTCATCCGCATGCCCGCGTCGCCCGCCTCCGCCAGCAGGGCCAGCACGCTGTACTCCGCCATGCTCACGTTCAGCGGCGCGAGCCCGTCCGCCAGCGCGCGCCACAGCCGCTCGTGCGTGAAGAGGAACCCGCTCCACGCCTCCTGTTCCAGGTCTCGCAGCCCGTCGCTCGCCATGCCGACACGGTAACCGGGCCCGGCAAACGGGTGAGCACGGCCTTCGCCGGAAATAGTTGTCTGCGCAGACAGGTTAACCCGGACAGGCCCGGCCGCGGCGTGCGACCGGGCGCCGGAAAGGAGCACCGACGATGGCTGAACCGCAGAATCCCCCGGCCGCCGGACCGCGACCGTTCGAAATCGGCATCCTGACCTTCGCCGAACTCACCAAAGACCCGGTCACCGGGTCGCTCCCCTCGCCGCGCCAGCGGGCACGCGAGACGATCGAGCAGGCACAACTCGCCGACCAGGTCGGACTGGACGTCTTCGGCGCCGGCGAGCACCACCGCACCGACTTCGTCGGGTCCGCGCCCTCGGTCCTGCTCGCCGCGGCGGCCGAGCGAACCGAGCGGATCCGGCTGACCAGCGCGGTGACCGTGCTGAGTTCCGAGGACCCGGTGCGGGTGTGGGAGCAGTTCGCGACGATCGACCTGCTGTCCGCGGGCCGGGCCGAGATCATCGCGGGCCGCGGGTCGTACACCGAATCCTTCCCGCTCTTCGGCTACGACCTCGCCGATTACGCCGATCTCTTCCGCGAAAAGCTCGACCTCCTGCTGGCCATCCGCGAGCAGAACCCGTTGACCTGGAAGGGAAAGTTCCGGGCACCGCTCGATGACGCCGACATCGCGCCGCGCGCGGACGGCCTGCCGATCTGGGTGGGTGTCGGCGGGTCCGCGGCATCGGCGGTCAGCACCGGCCGGCGCGGGCTGCCGATGGCGATGGCGGCGCTGCTGGGACCGCTGACCCAGCACGAGCAGACCGCGGCGCTCTACCAGCAGGCGGCGCGGGAAGCCGGGCACGAGCCGGCGTCGCTCAGCATCAACGTGCACGGGTATGTCGGGCGCACTAGCCAGGAGGCGCGCGAAACCATGTATCCCTACTTCGCGCAGGGCATGCTGGAGAACAATCATCAGCGCGGGGTCGGGATGCGGATCTCCCGGTCCGCCTTCGAAGCGCAGGCGTCGCCCGGGTCGGCGCTGCTGGTGGGCAGTCCGGCGGAGCTGATCGAGAAACTGCTTGCCTACCACGAGGTCTACGGGCTGAACCGGGCGTTGATCCAGCTCGGGTTCGGCGGGATGCCGCAGAAGGAGCACCTCGCCGCGATCGAACGGCTCGGCACCGAGGTCGCCCCGGTGGTGCGGTGGGAGATCGCGTCGTGAGCGGGCTGCGGGTGGTGGTCGTCAACGGGAGCCCGAGCCGGCCGTCCAAGACGATGGGGTTGGTGGACGTCATCCTGGAAACGCTCGGCAAGCTGGTCCCCGTCGAGGCGTCCCGGATCGACGTGTACCGGCTGGGGCTCGGCGAAACCGTCGAACGCTCGGACGCGCCGCCCGAGGTCGAGGCCGCGTTGCGGAGCGCCGAAGAAGCCGACTTGCTGATCGCGGCGACGCCGGTGTTCCGCGGTTCGTATCCCGGGATGTTCAAGCAGTTCTTCGATCTGGTCGACCAATACGCGCTCGTCGACAAACCCGTCCTGCTTGCCGCGACCGGCGGCGGCGACCATCACGCACTCGTGCTGGAGCACGCGCTGCGGCCGTTGTTCGGGTTCTTCCAGGCCCTCACACTGCCGGTCGCGATCTTCGCGTCCAGCGGGGATTTCGACGGAACGGTGCTGTTGAATCCGCGCGTGCACGGGAGGATTCAGATCGCGCTCGAGTCCGCGGGCCGGTACCTTCCCGTGCCGAAGTAGTCCATCGCGAACTCCGTCAACCGTTGTGCCGCAGCGGAAAGGTACGCGTCCGCACGCTGCACCACGGTCAAGGTCCGATAGCAATCCGGAGCGTCCAGCTCCAGCCCGACGGCTGCCTCGTCCTTGGCGGCCTGTCGGGCGACCTCCGGCACCAGCCCGATCCCCAGCCCGCTCGCGATCAGCTGACCGGTCGCGCCGGGTTCGTCGCTCTCGCAGGAGTAGTTCGGTTCCAGCCCGGCTTCGGCGAAGAGGCGGTCGGAGAGGGTGCGCGGCCAGTAGCCGGGGCGCGTAGTCACCATGGGCTCGTTCGCGAGGTCCGCCATCCGCACGCGTTTGCGCCGCGCGAGCCGGTGCGTGCTCGGCACGGCGAGAATCACCTCCTCGCGCAGCAGTTCCCGCGCTTGGAGGCCCGGCTGCTGCAGCGGCTGCGAGGCGAAGCACAGATCGACCTCGCCCGCGCACAACTGCTGCGCCATGGTTTCCGCCGAGGATTGGTACAGCCGCAGTTCGACGCCGGGGTACTCCGCGCGGAAGGCGCTCATCAGGCCGGTGAGGGTGAGCAGGGTTTCCGACGCGACGGCGACCCGGCCGTGGTCCAGACCGGCCAGATCGACGAGTTCCTGGCGGGCGTCGTCGAGTTCGCGCAGGGCCCGGTCGACGCGGCGCAGGAACGTGGTGCCGAAGTGGTTGAGCCGCAGCCCCCGCCCGGCCCGCTCGAACAGCGGCACGCCGAGATCCGCCTCCAGCCGCGCGATCGCCCGGCTCAACGACGGCTGCGCGATGTGCAGCTCGGCCGCCGCCTGGCTGAGGTGGCCGCGGTAGGCGACCGCCTGGAAGTAGCGCAGTTGCAGCAGGTCCATCTCATAGCTCCGAGGTCATGAATACATGGCGATTCTGGTCTTGGACGGCATGAGAAGTTCAGCTTAGCGTCTGAACGGGGAAATTCTTACGCGCACTAGGGGGAACGGTGGCCGAAGCGGCCCGGACACGCGGGCGGACGTTGCTGGTGGTGATGCGGGTCGTCGTGACGGTGCACGCCGTCGCGATCCTGGGTCAGCCGGTGTTCGCCGGACGGTATTTGATCGGCGACTACAGCATGCTGGCGATGCACGAACTCGGCGCGAACATCGTGTCGACGGTCGCGCTGGTGCAGCTCGTGCCCGCCGCGCTGTATTGGTGGCGCGGCGGCGTCCAGTGGCCGTTCTGGGCGAGCCTGCTGCTGGCCGGCGGCGAGACCGCACAGTACTTCGCCGGGCAGGCCGGTGCCCTTGACCTGCACATTCCGCTCGGCGTCGCACTGGTCGCGATCGCGCTCGGGACGCTGTTCGGCATCTGGCGGACTGGGGCCCGGCGATGAGCGGGATGTCGCGCCGCCGGTTTCTCGGGCTGGCGGGCGGTGCCGGAGTGGTGCTCACGGCCGGGTTCGTCACCCCGCGGTTGTTGCGGCCGGCCGCGGCCACCGGCGAGCTGCTGACCAGCGAAGTGCCGCTGCCGCAACCGTTTCAGGTGCCGTTGCCGCTGCCGCCGGTGCTGAACCCGGTCTCCCGCGATGGCGGCGTCGACCGGTACGAAATCGTGCAACGGGCCAGCACCGCGGAAATTCTGCCTGGACTGCGCACTCCGATCTGGGGTTACCAAGGAACTTTCCCCGGGCCGACAATCGAATCCCGCAGCGGCCGGACGACGATTGTCCGGCACCGCAACGAACTTCCGGTCCCGACCGTCGTGCATCTCCACGGCGGGCGCACGCCACCGGAGTCCGACGGTTACGCCACTGACCTCGTGTTGCCCGCCGACGGCCGGTATCTCGCCGGTGCCGGACACGGGCATTCGGGGATGGCCGACCCGGACGCCGTCGTCACCACCGGCACCCGCGAGTACACGTATCCGTTGCAGCAAAAGGCCGCGATGCTCTGGTATCACGACCACCGAATGGATTTCACCGGTCCGGCCGTGTACCGCGGACTCGCTGGACTGCACATCGTCCGCGACGCCGAGGAAGACGCGTTGCCACTGCCGCGCGGCGAGCGAGAGATGCCGCTCATGATCACCGACCGCGCGTTCGCCGAAGACGGATCGATGCGATACCCGTCGTTGGATCCTTCGTTGCGAACCGTGCCGGGAGTGGAAGACGCTTACGCGGCAGGCGTTCTCGGCGACGTACTGCTGGTGAACGGCGCGCCATGGCCGGTCGCGGAAGTGTCGGCGACCCGGCATCGCCTGCGATTCCTCAACGGTTCCAACGCTCGCCGGTACGATCTCGCCCTCAACCCGCCGCCGCCGAGCGGACCCGCGTTCACGCAGATCGGGTCGGATCAAGGCTTGCTCGACGCCCCGCGCGGCCACGAGCACCTGCCGATCGCGCCTGCCGAACGGTACGACATGGTGGTCGACTTCGGCGCATATCCGGTGGGTACTGAGGTGACGCTGGTCAACCGTCTCGGAACCGGTTCCACCGCACAGGTAATGCGGTTCCGCGTCACCCGCCGGGCGAAAGACGACAGCCACATTCCGGCGAAACTGTCCGAAATGGAGCGACTCGACCGGGCACAAGCGACGGTGACCCGCGAGTTCGCGTTCCGAAGTGGACAGTTCAACGGCAGGCACGGCTGGACGATCGGCGGCGAGGCCTTCACTCCGACGAAGATCGCGGCTCAGCCGAAACTCGGCGACGTCGAGATCTGGCGGTTCGTCGCGGACCTGCACCATCCGATCCACCTGCATCTGGTGCACTTCCAAGTGCTTTCCCGCGGCGGCAAGGATCCCGCGCCGCACGACGCGGGCCGGAAGGACACTGTGGACCTTCGGCCCGGCGAAGCGGTCGAGGTGATCGCGCGATTCGACGGGTACCGCGGGCGGTACATGTTCCATTGCCACAACGCCGAGCACGAGGACATGGGGATGATGGCCACGTTCAAGACCGTTTAGCCCGGTCGCAACCAGGTTTTGACGCGTCGGCCGGTCGCGAACGCGCACACCAGCAGCGGCAGCACCCAGTCCGCGTCGATCAGGAAGAACGAGACCAGAGACGCGCCGCCCGGGTCGAGCACCCGGCTGCCGTCGATCGGCACGAACGCGACGACCATGGCGACCGCGACCACCAGCAGTCTGCTGCCCGCGCCGAGCAGCACGAGCGTCCGGCCGAGCGGGTTGCGCAGCGCCAGCAGCATCGCGCCGGCCAGGCAGCACACTCCGCAGAGGACCTGGCTGACGAGTCCGCCGAGCATGCTGACCGAAAGGGTGCCGTCGTCGGCGGGCATGTACATCGCGATCAACGACAGCGCGTCGACCGTGTCCCAGCGGCCGCTCGGCTGGACGGAGTCCACTGTGGCGGACGGCCAGATCAGGAACACCGTTTCGCGGACGGCAACCAGTACCGCGAACGCGATCGCGAGTGCCGCGCCCGCCGGTAACCGCCTCGTCCGCTCGACCGTTCGCTCCGCCACCAGGCCCCTCCTTCGCCACCGAGGCGGCAAACCTAGCCCGGTGCGGAGGGGACCGGTCCCGGACCGTCCGTGAAGGGCTCATTGAGGGAATCTGATTCCGGCAAGGAGCCCTTCACGGACCGGCTGCGGGGCTATGCGAGTGTGGCGGCCAGCCGGTATCCGGCTCCGGCGACCGTCTCGATCACCGGCGGCGAGCCCAGCTTCCGCCGCAACGTCATCACCGTGACCCGCACCGTGTTGGTGAACGGGTCGGCGTGCTCGTCCCACGCTTTCTCCAGAAGCTGCTCCGCGCTCACCACCGTCCCGTCGGCTCGCATCAGGACCTCCAGCACCGCGAACTCCTTCGGAGACAACGGCAGGAAGCGACCGTCGCGGGAGGCCTGGTGCCGGGGCAGATCGAGGACCAGACCGGCCGCCTCCAGCACCGGCGGCAGCGCCGGACGCGCCCGGCGGGCCAATGCGTGCACCCGGGCGACCAGCTCCGCGAAGACGAACGGTTTGGTCAGGTAGTCGTCCGCGCCGAGGTTCAGTCCTTCGATGCGGTCGGTGACGTCGGCGGCCGAGGTGAGCATGAGGACCCGGGTCTCGCCGCCCGCGTCGACGATCGCCGCGCAGACCTCGTCGCCGTGCACGGTCGGCAGGTCTCGGTCCAGGACGACGACGTCGTACGCGTGCACGGCGACGCGTTCGAGGGCCTCGCCGCCGTCGTAGCAGACGTCCACCGCGATGGAATAGCGGCGCAGTCCTTCGGCAATCGAATCCGCGAGGAGCGGCTCGTCCTCGACAATCAGTACCCGCATTCGATCATCATGCCCTGAACGGCGATAAAGCCGAGATAAGGATCAAGCGGGCAGCCGCACCTCGACCGTCAAACCGCCGTTCGGATTCGCCCGCGCGGAGACGTCCCCGTCGTGCGCGCGAGCGACCGAACGCACAATCGACAGCCCCAGTCCGGAATGGTCCGCCGCTCCGGTGCGATCCGGTTTTCCCCGCCGGAAGGGTTCGAACAAGCCCGCGACCTGGTTGTCGTCCACATTGGACCCGGAATTGCGGACGCTCAGCGCGGGTGTCGCGCCGATGGTGATCGAGACCCAGCCGTCCGGGATGTTGTAGCTGATCGCGTTGCTCACCAGGTTCAGCACCAGGCGTTCGAGCAGCACGGCATCGCCGACCACCGTACGCGCGCGCAGTCGGGTCTCCATGGTCACGCCAGCCTCTTTCGCCTGCGCGGCAGTGAGTTTCACTACGGAACGGACCACTTTGTCCAGTCGCACCGGAGCCCGGGCACTCAGGCCGCGATCACTGCGCGCGAGCACCAACAATCCTTCGATCAGCCGTTCGCTGCGTTCGTTGGTCTGCAGCAAATGCGCGCCCAGTTTGGTCAGCACCGGTCCGGCGTCGGGGTTTTCCAACGCGACTTCGATCAGCGTCCGCTGCACCGCGAGCGGAGTGCGCAACTCGTGGGACGCGTTGGCTACAAACCGTTTCTGGCTGTCGAACGAACCGGCGAGACGGTCCAGCATGCTGTCGAAAGTGTCGGCGAGTTCCTTCAATTCGTCACGCGGGCCGTCGAGGTTGATGCGCTGATCGAGCTTCCCGGCTTCGAGCCGCCGCGCGGTCGAGGTGATCGTGTGCAACGGCCGCAGCGCGCGTCCGGCCATGAACCAGCCGAACAGCAACGCCAGCGCGGCGGTGACCACCAGCGCGATCGCCGACGCGAGGACCAAAGTGGACATTGTCGAACTGCGGTAATCGGTGAGCACCGCAGTCGCCACTTTCTCCGCGGAAGCGGGGACGGTCTGCATCGGGATCGTCGTCGCCTCCATCGGGACCGATTCGACGTCGGCGGCGACCTGGCTCAGCTTCAGCGAGGCTCCGTCGCCGAGATACTGCGCGGGCGCGGGCAGTTCGTTGCTGACGACGGTGTAGGTCACCACCACCAGCACGAGCCCGGCCAGCAGGAAGAACCCGCCGTACAGCGCGGTGAGCCGGGTCCGCACGGACAGCCGCAGCGGCCCCCGGCGCGGGCCTGCGCTCTTCTCGGCCAAGGGTCCTCCCAGGTCGTGGCTGCCGACAGTCTGTCCTATCCGGGCATAAGGAGAGGATAAACAAGATCGCTTAACGAGCCTGTATCGCCGCGTCGGTACTACTGGGCCACCGGCGGGAACGACCCGCCCGAGCGAAGGAGAATCCCGATGCGGAAAGCACGTCTGGCGGCTGTCGGAGCCGGACTCGCGCTGGCGCTGCTCACCGGGTGTTCGTCCGGGGAAACCGCGCCGCAGGTGCCGTCGATCTCCAGCCCGAAGGCAAGCCCGCAGCAGGACGCCGCCGCCGGAAAAGCCGATCCCGCAGCGGACCGGGACGCGATGCGCGCCTACGCGAAATGCATGCGCGAACACGGCGTCGACACACCGGATCCGGGCGAGAACGAAGCCCCGACCATCAATTTCTCCAACGATCCCAAGACCATGGCGGCCCTCGACGCCTGCAAGAAGCTGCTGCCGGGCGGCGGAATGCCGAAGAAGCTCACG
Source organism: Amycolatopsis sp. Poz14 (assembly GCF_006704225.1). Taxonomy (NCBI): domain Bacteria; kingdom Bacillati; phylum Actinomycetota; class Actinomycetes; order Pseudonocardiales; family Pseudonocardiaceae; genus Amycolatopsis; species Amycolatopsis sp. Poz14. The sequence continues at coordinate 2,316,013 of NZ_JACLHD010000001.1, read as the reverse complement.
CCGGAGGAACTGGACAAGGCCCGGAAGGACGCCAAATGCATGCGCGAGCATGGCGTCGACATGCCGGATCCGGACGCGAACGGCGGCGCACAGGCGCTGCCGATGAAGGACGACGGGACCAAATTCGAGGAAGCGCTCAAGGCGTGCGGAATGGGAATGGCCGGAAAGTGACCGGGAAACGAGGACGCTGGTTCATCGCCGCGGGAGCGACGGTCGTCGTGCTCGGCACGACCTCGGCGGTCGTGCTGACCCACGTCGCCTCCGGCGGCGAACCAGCCGCGGCGGCGAAGCCGGTGGCGACCGCCGAAGTGACCAAATCGGACTTGAAGGAAGAGGAGAACGCGACCGGGAAACTCGGCTACGGCAAGGAATCCGCGCTGAGCGGCAAGAAGAACGGCACCGTGACCTGGCTGCCCGGTCGAGGCGACGTGCTCGGCCGCGGCAAGACGGCGTACACAGTGGACGCCAAGCCGGTGCCGCTGTTCTACGGAACCCTGCCGTTCTATCGCGTGCTGAACGACGGCGTGGACAAAGGACCGGACGTCAAAGAGCTTGAAGAGAACCTGAAAGCACTGGGATACGGCGGTTTCGGCACCCCGGACGAGAAGTTCACCTCCGCGACCGCGACCGCGCTCAAACGCTGGCAGAAATCACTCGGCTTGGCACAGACCGGGACGTTCGATCCGGCCGACGTCGTGCTGGCCCCCGGCGAGATCCGGGTGTCGTCGGCGACCGGCCAGCTCGGCGGCCCCGGCGCGGGCGAGGTTTTCAAGTACACCGGCACGGCCCGCGTCGTGGAGGCCGATTTGGACGCGACCAAGCAGAGCGTCGCGGTCAAGGGCGCGAAGGTGTCCGTCTCGCTCAACGGCCGCACGCTGACCGGCACGATCACCGATCTCGGCGACACCGCCGCGGAGGACAAGGAAACCGGCAAGGCGAAGGTCACTGTCCAGATCCAGGTGGACGACCCGGCTGCTGCCGGAGACGTCGTCGACGTTCCGGTATCGGTGCGGTTCACCAAGGAGGCCCACCAGGACGTCCTGGTGGTGCCGGTCGGCGCGCTGGTCGCGCTCGCCGAGGGCGGATACGCGGTCGAGGTCGACGAACAGGGCAAGCGGCGGCTGGTCGGCGTCGAGACTGGGTTGTTTTCGGGCGGGCAGGTCGAGGTCAAGGCCGCCGGTCTGCACGCGGGCCAGCGGGTGGTGACCACGTCATGATCCCCGTGCTGGCCGCGTATCGGGTGTCGCGCACCTACGGCGGGAACGTGCCCGCATTGCGGAATGTCTCACTGTCCTTTTCGGACGGAGAGATGGCGGCGATCGTCGGACCGTCCGGTTCGGGAAAATCCACGCTGCTGCAACTGATGGGCACGCTCGACCGGCCGACGGAAGGCCGGATCGAGATCCGCGGACACGACGTCGCGCAGCTGTCCGACCGCAAACTCGCCGCGCTGCGCTCGCGGTGGATCGGGTTCGTGTTCCAGCAATTCTTCCTGGACGACGGCGAGACCGCGGTGAACAACGTGTGCAGCGGCCTGCTGTACAGCGGAGTCCCGAAACGAAAACGCCGGACGCGAGCGCTGGAAGCCCTCGACCGGGTCGGGCTCGGACATCGCGCCGGACACCTGCCAGGCGAACTGTCCGGCGGCGAACGGCAGCGAGTCGCGATCGCCCGGGCGGTCGTGAACACGCCGCCGATCCTGCTCGCCGACGAACCAACCGGAAACCTCGACACCGGCAATGGCGCGGCAGTGCTGTCCTTGCTCGCGGAGCTGAATGCTGGCGGCACCACGGTCGTGCTCATCACGCACGACCGGGAAATCGCGGCCGGAATGCCGCGGCGAATCGAGATCCTCGACGGGGAATTACGCCTCGACACTGGTGCGGCCGACCTGGCGGTGCCGCAATGAGCGCGCCCGGAGCGGATCGGCTCGGTGCCGCCGACCCGCCCCACGCCGCTGCCGACCGCAAACTCCACCCCACCACCGCACCCGGCAAGGGCATCCCAATGACCGCACCCAGCCCGACGCAGCCCGGTCCCGCCGACCCGCCGCACACCCGCCGACACCACCACCGCCCCGACTGGAACGCCGTAACGACCGCACCCAGCCCGAACCAGCCCGACCCCGCCAACCCGCCGCACACCCACCGACACCACCACCGCCCCAGCCGGAGCACCGCAATAACCGCACCCAACCCGAAACAGCCCCACCCCGCCGACCCGCCGCACACCCACCGACACCACCACCGCCCCAGCCGGAGCACCGCAATAACCGCACCCAGTCCGAACCAGCCCGACCCGCCCCGCACCAAAGCCCCGCACACCCCTGCCGACAGCAGACCCCGCCCCAGCACAACCCACCCGGCAGGAGCACCCCAATGACCGCACCAGCCCCACCCAGCCCGACCCGGCTCGGTCCTGCCGATCTGCTTTCCCTTGGCGCGCACGGAATGCGCACCCGCCCGCTGCGCGCGATGCTGTCCGCGCTCGGCATCGCCATCGGGGTCGCGGCGATGGTCGCCGTGCTGGCCATTCCGGCGTCGGCGGACCAGGCGCTGCAGGACAAGCTCGCCGCGATGGGCACCAATCTGCTCCGCGCCGAGGCCGGGCAGACGCTCATGGGCGGTTCGGCGAAGCTGCCCGACTCGGCGGTCCCGATGGTGCGGCGGATCGCGCCGGTCGAGGGGGCGGTGGAGGTCGGCAAGGTCAACGCCAAGGTGTACCGCAACGACCGGGTCGGCAAGGACGATTCGGCGGGCGTTTCGGTGTTCGCCGCGCGGCCGGATCTGCTGCCGGTGCTCGGCGGGAAGGTCCGGACTGGGACGTTCCTCGGCCCGGCGAACCAGCGCTTCCCGGCGGTCGTGCTCGGGTCGGAGGCGGCGTCGAGGCTCGGCATCGACCACCTCGATCCGACGCGGCCGCCGCAGGTCCTGATCGGTTCGGCGTGGTTCAGCGTCGTCGGGATTCTCGCGCCGATGCCGCTCGCGCCGGAGGTCGAACGGTCGGTGCTGATCGGCTGGGACGTCGCCAAGCAGGTCTTCGGCTTCGACGGCCATCCGAGCACGGTGTACCTGCGCGCGCGGGAATCGCAGGTCAACGCGGTCCGCTCGGTGCTCGCCGCGACGATCAACCCGGCCGCGCCGAACGAGGTGGCGGTCGAGCGGCCGTCCGACGCGCTCGCCGCGCAGCAGCTGACCAAGAACACCTACGGCGCGCTGTTCCTCGGCCTCGGCGGGGTGGCGCTGCTGGTCGGCGGCGTCGGCGTGGCGAACACAATGGTGATCTCGGTGCTGGAGCGCAGACGCGAGATCGGATTGCGCCGCGCGCTCGGGGCGACCAGGGGCCAGGTCCGCGGACAGTTCCTCGCCGAATCGGTGCTGCTGTCCGGGTTGGGCGGGCTCGTCGGGGTGGTGCTCGGGGTCGGCGCGACCGCCGGGTACGCGCTCAGCCAGGGCTGGCCCACGGTGCTGCCGCCGGTCGCGCTCGCCGGCGGGGTGGCGGTTTCGGCCGCGGTCGGCGCGATCGCCGGGGCGTATCCGGCGATGCGGGCGGCGCGGCTTCCCCCTGCTCAGGCGCTCGCCTGACCCAGTGGTCGGCCCACAGGACCGGATCGCGTGAACGCCACCCGGTCGTGCGGGCAATTACCACCGCTGGACTCCCGTCTAGTGCTATCGTGCAACTAAGGTTACAAGCACTAACGTTCGATTAAGTCCTTAACTGCTGCTGAGGTACCGCAGGCACTACCGCGCCCGGGCAGCGCGGGGGATCGACCTCGCGCGCTGGATCGCGGATCCTCGGCTCAGCGGAGGATGCGGCGCGGAACGACTGGTCTGTGAGCTGACATGAGCGCATTGCCCGAACGAGTGGCGATCATCGCCAACGACCCGATCAGCGGCGAAGGAGCCGCGGCCTACCTGCGCGGCACGCCCCGGTACGCCGTGATGGCTCCCAGCGAGGTCCCGCGCGCGGACGTCCTGCTCGTGATCGTGCCGGAGGTCCGAGAGAAAACCCTGGCCGACCTGGCGCGGATCCGGCGGACCGCGTTCGTCGCGGACGTGCGCGCGGTGCTGGTCGCGGACCGGATCGAGAAGGCCGAACTGGGCAGGCTCGGCGGATTCGGCCTGTCCGCGGTGCTGTACCGCGGTTCCGCGACGCGCGAGAAGATCCTCGAAGCGCTGGCCGCCCGCGTGCCGGCGGCCGAGCCGGAAGACGTCCGCGCGACCCGGCTGACGAACGAGTTCCACACCAGCGAGGGCGAGGCCAGGTACCCGCGCGGCTTCCTCGACCGGCACCGGCTGCAGAGCCGCGAGGTGGAGATCCTCGGCCTGCTCGCGGACGGTTTCGGCACGGTCGAAATCGCCGACCGGATGGCGTATTCGGAGCGGACGATCAAGAACATCATCAGCACGCTGCTGGTCCGGTTCGATCTGCGGAACCGCTCGCACGCGGTCGCGTACGCCCTGCGGACGGGCATCATCTGAACGCCCCTCAGATCGCGCCGTTGCGGAGCGCGTAGGCGACCGCGTGCGTCCGGTTGCGCAACTCGAGACGCTGCGACAGATCGTGGATCACCTTCTTCACCGCGCGTTCGGAGAAGTTGATTTTCTCCGCGGTTTCCGCCGTGTCGAGGCCTTCGGCCAGCAGCCGCAGCACGTCGATTTCCCGTTGCGTCAGGCCGGAACTGTGCTTCGGCCGCGGCTCGATCGGCCGGCGGAAATGGCTGAGCAGCGTGCCCAGCGCCGCCGGGGGCAGGATTCCGCCGCCGCGCGAAGCGGTCAGCACCGCGGCGGCCAGCTGCTCGCTCGACGTGCGCTCGCGGTTCAGCAGGGCGACCACGTTGCACTCCACCGCGGTCAGCACCGCCGAGCCCGCCGCCGGCTCGTCGACGAGCAGCACCACCGGAGCGTCCACAGTGGCCTTGAGCCCGCGCAACGCCGACGTCACCTCCACCGACAGCAGCTCGGCCGCGACGATGATCACGTCCACCTCGTCAGTCACGACGGAAAACTCCGGCCGCGCCTGCAGCCAGCTCCGGATCCCGTTGTCGGTAAGGGGATCCGAGGCTCGAATGAGCACCCGGACCGCTGTCTCGTGCACCGCCGTCCCGTTCATCCCCGCTCCCCCCTGCCCTCCCGGTCGCCCGAACCTAAGGCCCCGGCGGGACGACCGGCGATCCCGCGCGGGGTACAGATCAGGTACAGCCAGCTGTACCGCCCATGGTCCCGCGATACTGGAGCGGACGAAAGGACGCCGATGGCACGGACGGGACGCCGCCCCGGGCAGACCGAGACGCGGGAGGCCATTCTGGCCGCCGCGCGGGACCTGTTCGGCCGGAACGGGTACGAGGGCGCGACGATCCGCGCGATCGCCGCGGAGGCGGGAGTGAATCCCGCGCTCGTGCACCATTTCTTCGGCAGCAAGGACCAGGTTTTCGCGACCGCGCTGCACCTCCCGGCCGACCCCGGCGTCGTCGTCGCCGCGATCCTCGACGGCCCTCGCTCCGAGGTGGGCGAACGTCTCGTCCGGCTGTTCCTCACCCTCTGGGAAACCCCCGCTTCGCGCGACGCGTTCTTCGGCGTGCTGCGCTCGGTCTCCACCACCGAACAGGCCGCCGACATGCTGCGCGGCTTCATCCAGGGCGCGCTGCTGGACAAGATCGCGGACGCGCTCGACATCCCGCCGCTGCGGGTCACCGGCATCGCCGCGCAGCTCGTCGGGCTCGCGATGGTCCGGTACGTCGTGCAGGTCGAGCCGCTCGCGCGGGCCGCGCACGAGGACGTGGTCGGGTTGATCGCTCCTGCCGTGCAGCAGTACGTCGACCAGGCCTGATCCGCGCTCTGGACCTCCCGCTTCCGCCCTCCCCGGCCTTGACACCGAAATTCCGCGCGCGCAGAATTCATCGCATGATTAATTCCGCGGTGGTCATCGACGGCCTGCGGGTCGTCCGCGGTGGCCGGGAGGTGCTGCGCGACGTGAGCTTCCGCGTCGAGCCCGGTTCGGTGACCGGGTTGCTCGGGCCGAGCGGCTGCGGGAAGACCACGTTGATGCGCGCGGTCGTCGGCGTGCAGGTGACCCACGGCGGCACCGTCACGGTGCTCGGCGAACCGGCCGGCAGCCGACGGTTGCGCAAGCGGATCGGGTACGCCACGCAGGCGCCAGCGGTCTACGCCGACCTCACGGTCACCGAATCCCTGCGTTACTTCGCCTCCGTACTGGGCGCGCCGTCCCGGTCGGTGCCCGAGGCGATCGATCAGGTCGGCCTCGGTTCGCACGCCGACGCACTGGTCGGGCGACTTTCCGGCGGCCAGCGCAGCCGGGCCAGCCTTGCCGTCGCGTTGCTCGGCACGCCTGAACTGCTCGTGCTCGACGAACCGACCGTCGGGCTGGATCCGTTGCTGCGCGAGCATTTGTGGAACGTTTTCCATCGGCTCGCCGCCGAGGGCACCACGCTTCTGGTGTCCAGCCACGTCATGGACGAAGCCGCCCGCTGCACCCGGTTGCTGCTGATGCGCGACGGCGCGCTGCTCGCCGACGATTCGCCGGACGCCCTGCGCGCGGCCACCGGCGAACAAGACCTCGAACGCGCGTTCCTGCACCTGGTGAAGGCCCAGCGATGACTGTCTCGATCACTCTCGCCACCACTCGCCGCATCCTCGCCCAGCTGCGGCACGATCCGCGCACCGTCGTGATGCTCGTTCTCGTGCCGACGCTGCTGATGGTGTTGCTGCGCTTCGTCTTCAACTCGGCCGAGACGTTCAGCCGGATCGCGCCCGCGCTGCTCGGCGTGTTCCCGTTCGTGATCATGTTCCTGATCGCGTCGATCACCACCCTGCGCGAACGCACCGCGGGCACCCTGGAGCGGCTGATGACGCTGCCGCTGGGGAAATTCGACCTGCTCGCCGGGTACGCGCTGGCGTTCGGGCTGGTCGCGGTGCTGCAGGTGGCGGTCGCGACTGCGGTCAGCCTGTGGTGGCTGGGACTGTCGGTGGCCGGTTCGGTGTGGTCGCTGCTGCTGATCACCGTGCTCGACGCGTTGCTCGGCATGGCGCTCGGCCTGTTCGTGAGCGCGTTCGCGACGAGCGAGTTCCAGGCCGTGCAGTTCATGCCGCTGTTCGTGCTGCCGCAAACGTTGCTGTGCGGGCTTTTCCAGCCGCGCGACCAGATGGGCTGGGTGCTGCACTGGCTGTCCGACGTGATGCCGCTGTCCTACGCCGTCGAAGCGCTCACGCAGGTGACGCACTCCGCGGACTGGACGACGACGTTGACCCGCAACATCCTCGTCGTGCTCGGGTGCGCGGTACTGGCGCTGGGTCTTGGAGCGGCGACGCTACGCCGTCGTACGCCTTAGAGCCGCCTCGCCGCCGCCTCGTAAGCCGCGCGGTTGCGGTTGAGCCATTTCTCGAAGTAGTGGTCGGACTGCGCGTAGACATATCCCGGCGGCACGAACAAAACGGCGAAGACCACGAAGGTGCCGAGCCCGATAATCACCAGTTTCAGCAAGGCGTCCGGCGGGTTTCTGGACATAAAGGACAGTCCACATACGACAGCGGCTAAACAGCCCATCCCCGCTGCGGCAAAGAAAGCGCCCCGCACATTCCCCGGCGTACGACCAGCAGGTGGGCGCGAACCCGGGTTCAACGCACGTTCGGTCGCGGGCCTGCCCCGCCAGATCAGAACTCCGCCGAGCCACAGCACCGCGAAGAAAACACCGCCGCCCGCCAGGCTGAATCCTCCGGCCGCGGAATGAGCCAGCACCCCGACCAGAATCCCGCTGAAACCGAAAAGCCCGGCGAGGCTGGCCGTCATCACCCGGTAGACCCGCCGGGTGGTGACGATCGCCTGCAGCCGCGTCGTGTAGTCGCGCAGCCGTTGCTCGGGAGTGTCCGCGACCGCGCGAACCTGATACCCGTTCACGGCTTCCGGACGAAACCGGCCGCGCGGAGCCGCTCGGTCTCTCGGATGTCGAGGTGCGTGCGCACCCCGCTCCCCACAGTGGTGTCCCCGTTCAGCACCCCGAGCGCGATGATCACGAACCCGAGCGTGCGGATCAGCATCGCCCAGCCGGCCTTGCCGAGCCCGATCCGGCCGCCGTCGCGGAGCCGGACCAGGCGGATCCCGTTGAAGAGCGCGCCGAGGCCGCGTCCGTTGCCGTAAAACCAGCCGTACAGCAGCGGCACGACGATCAGCCCCGCCACCCCGATCACGCTCGCCCCGACGGCGGCGTCGAAGGCGTTCGACTTGAAGTAGTACGCCACCGCCGCGGCCGCCGACAGGCCGGTGACCAGGAGGAAGTCGACCAGCCATGCCCAGAGCGTGGAAGCGGTGCGCGCCTCGACGTACAGGTCGCCGTTCTCGAACGCACGAATCCGCGCCGCCGCGCCCTTGCCGAGGACGGGTTCGGCCTACGCGCGGAGGCGGGCCATGACGTCTTGCTCAGTCTTCACGCCACACTGACGCCGCGCGCGAGCCGCGGGTTCCCCTGGCGAACGCAAATCACCCTCGGCTCAGGCGAAGCTGTAGTCCTCCAACGGGAACCGCGCCGCCTCGCGGTGGGCGCTGATTGTTGAGGTCGGCCGGAGCAGGGTCGCCTCGCCGTGCTGGTTGAAGTAGTAGCTGTTGGCCGTCGCGCACTGGCCGAGCGCGAACACTGAGTGCCCGACCTTGTGCTTCATCCGGCCGAGGAACTCGTCGTTCGCCCGCTGGGTCACCTCGAACACGTCCGAGCCCCGGGCGCGCATCCCCTTGAACAGCCGGTCGATGTGCTTCATCTGGCATTCGATGGTCGTGAAGTACGAGAGCCCGCTGTAGGAATACGGGCTGTTGAGCGAAACCAGGTTCGGGAACCCGGGCACGGTCACGCCCTCGTACGCCTGGAAGCGGTTGTCGCGCCACCACTTCCCGAGGTTCTTGCCGTCGCGGCCGATGATCTCGATCGCCGGGAAGTTCACGTCCCACAGGTTGAAGCCGGTGGCCAGCACGAGCGTGTCGATCTCGGTGCGCTTGCCGTCCGCGGTGACGATCCCGGTTTCGTCGATCCGCTCGATGCTCGTGGTTTCGAGGTGCACGTGCGGGCGGGTGAAGGCCGGGAAGTAGTCGTTGGAGAACGTCGGCCGTTTGCAGCCGAAGGAGTAGTCCGGCGTCAGCTTGCGACGCAGTTCGGGGTCGCGGACCTGGCGGTACAGATGCGCGCGGCACCAGCGTTCGGCGATCCGGTTGGCGCCGCGGAACTGCCGGTACTGCACCACGCCGGAGATCATCATCAGCTCCAGCACCGAACTGCCCGCCAGCCGCACCGCGCGCTGCACCAGCGGCAGCTTCGCGAACGCCTGCTGCAGCGGCTTCGGCACGGCGTAGTCCGGCTTCGGGCTGACCCAGATCGGTGTGCGCTGGTACACCGTCAGTTCCGCGGCGACCTTGGCGATCTCCGGGATGAGCTGGACGGCCGTCGCGCCGGTGCCGATCACCGCGGCGCGTTTGCCCGCCAGGTCGTAGCTGTCGTCCCACTTCGTGGTGTGGATGACCTTGCCCGCGAACCGGTCGATGCCCTCGATGTCCGGCATCTTCGGCTGCGACAGGAAGCCGGTGGCGGTGAGCAGGTACTTCGCGGTGACCGTCTCTCCGCCTTCGATGCTGACCCGCCAGTTGGAGCCGTCCCAGGTCGCGCCGGTCACGACGGTGCCGAAGCGCATCGAGGCGCGCAGGCCGTACTTGTCGGCGACGTGCTCGGCGTATTTCTTCAGCTCCGCACCCGGCGCGAACAGCCGTGACCAGTACGGATTGGGTTCGAACGAGTAGGAGTAGGTGGACGACGGGATGTCGACGGCCAGCCCCGGGTACCGGTTCACGTGCCAGGTCCCGCCGAGGTCGTCCTCGCGATCGAGAATCAGCAGGTCGCGGTAGCCGAGGCGGCGGAGCTGGATGGCCGCCCCCATGCCGCCGAAGCCCGCGCCGACGATGACTGCGTCGTACTGCGCGTCCATGTCCGACCTCTCGTCCGGAACTACTTGTCAGTAACGGAACGGTATGTCACTTCGGCGGACTTGGCAATACACTGCAGTGCGTGACAGCCCAGGAGAGCCCCCGCACCACCCGAGCCGAGCGCAAGAAGCAGGAACTGCGCCGCGAGATCATCGACGCGGCGTTCGATTGCTTCGCCGACCTCGGCTACCACGCCACCGGGATCTCCGACATCGCCACGAAGCTCGGCATCGGGCACGGCACCTTCTACCGCTACTTCCAGAACAAGCGCGACATCGTCGACCACGTCATCGACGACCTGGTCGCCCGCATCGTCACCGCGCTCACCGCGGAAAACGCGCCGGACGCGGTGTCTACTTTGGACGCCTACCGAGAGCAGACCGCCCGGATCGGCGACGCGCTCGCGCAGATCTTCGGCGAGGACCCGCGCGTGCCGCGGCTGCTGCTGTTCGAGGCCGCCGGTATCGACAAAGCGATGGCGGCGCGCGTACTCGACTTTTTCGAGCTGGCCACGGAGCTGACCGCGGCGTATCTGTCGCACGGCGTGGAGCTCGGGTACCTGCGCGCGGATCTCGACATCGAGAACAGCGCGCGGGCGATCAACGGCATGATCCTGGCGTCGGCGATCGCTTCGCTGCGCAACCCGGACCCCGAGGAGCAGCGCCGGGTGAGCGAGGCCGTGCGGCGGATGATGTACGACGGGATCGCGGCTAGGCGAGAGTGATCTCGGTCAGCTTGTCGGGGTTGCGCACGAAACACAGCGTCGACACACCGGCATCGCCCGCGCGGACGGTGACTGTGGTCGTCGCCTTGCCGTCCTGAAGGAAGACCGCACCGGGGCCGCCGTTGATGACCGCGGGCACGATCGTCACCTCCTCCATCGTGGAAATCCCGATGAGGAACTGCGCGATCCGGTCCCGGCCGAACAACGGCTTGCGCGCGGCGAGCACCTTGCCGCCACCGTCCGAGTACAGCACCGCGTCCGGTGCGATCAACGCCGCCACCTTGTCGATCTCGCCGGACAGCACTGCCTCGGCGAGCGTCGCCAGCGCCTCGGCGTCACGATTTCCCTGATCTGGCAAGGAATCCCCGATCGCCGACGTCACCGCCCGTTGCGCACGCGAGACGAGCTGGCGGGCCGCCGCGGGCGTTGTCTCCAGCACCTCGGCGACCGACGGATAATCGACGTCGAGCACCTTCCGCAAGACAAACGCCGCGGCCTGTTCCGGGGTCAACGTGCTGAGCACGAAGTCGAGCGCCTGGCCCAGACCGTCGCGATGCAGCACCTCCCACTCCGGCGAATCCCCCTCGACCACCGGATCCGGCAGCCAAGGACCGGGATAGTTCTCGCGCCGGCGCCGCTGCGCGCGGACCGCGTTGAGCGCCAGCCGCGAGACCATCACCGACAGAAACGCATGCGGGGCGCGGACCGTCTCGAGGTCCACCCGCGACCAGGTTTCCCACGCGTCCTGCACGACGTCCTCCGCGTCGTACCGCGATCCGGTGATGTGGAAGGCGGCGGCGAGCATCGTCGGCCGATGCGCGGTGAAGACGTCGCCGTGGTCCATGCCGGCCAAGTCTAGGCGCCGGCCGGCCACGAGTACCGGCCCGCGCGATCCCGTTCCTGGCTCAGCCACCGCACGGTCATCCGACAGATCGTCTCCTTGACGAGCCCGCCTGCCCGCCCGTCGATCGCGATCGCGCGCTCGGTGTCGTCCGGGTGCAGGAACTGGACGCGTCCGCGTCCGCCGCCGAGGTCGGTGCACTGGAGCACATAGCCCATCCGGAACGGTTTGCCGGGCTGTCCTTCGCGGCGCGCGGTGATGACGTCGGCGACGTGCGCGCCCATCGGCAGCGCCGTCGCGCACGCGGCTCGGAAGGAGGTGTGCACGGCGTCGCCCGCGCCGAGGATGTTCGGGTGCCCGGGGACGGTGAGCTGCTCGTCCACCAGCAACCGGCCGGATTCGTCGACCGGCAGACCCGAATCGGCGGCGAGACTCGGCACGGTGAACCCGGCGGTGTCCACGACGAGCCCCTCGAGCTCGGCGGGATCGACTCGTCGGCCGAGTTCGATCTCGACGCCTTGTTTGGCGAGAAACCGCAGGTGCGCGCGGATCGCGCGGCGGTCCGGGGCGGTGGAGACCAGCTTCACCGCGCGTCCAGCTTCGCGCAGCGCCCCAGCCAGCTCGACGCCGGTCAGGCCTGCGCCGACGATGGTGACCGGCGCGTCCGGTGCCTCGGCGAGGGCGGCGCGGAGCCGTTCGGTCTCCTCCTCGGAGACGATCCGGTAGGTGCCGTTGTGGACGCTGGTCCCGGATCCGACCGCGTAGACGAGGGTGTCGTAGGGCAGGTTCTCGCCGGAGGCGAGCTGGATCTTGTCTTTACCGATCTTCGTCACGGTGTCCTGGACGACCTCGACGGCCGGGTTCAGCACGGTCTCCAGGTCGAGCCGGGCGTTCTCCCGGAGACCAGTGGCCACGCGATGAAGCCGGATTCGCTCGACGAACCACGCGTTCGGCGTGACCAGCACCACTTCCTCGCCGCGCCCAGCGAGCCGGTTCGCGGCCATGACCCCGGCGTATCCCGCGCCGAGCACTGTCGTCGTCATGCTGTCCTCCTCCGCTTTCGGGGTTTCAGCGGATGGACACCGGTCGCGGAAAATCTGTGACAGCTTCAGAGGCGGCGAGACAGGTAGGTGCTGTTCGGGTCGTCTCGGTAGTTCCCGAACGGCGCGCACGGGGTGAAGCCCGCTCGCGTGTACAAGGCGCGGGCCGGGGCGAAGAAGTCCATGCTGCCGGTTTCCAGGGAGACGCGCTCGATGCCGCGGTCTTTGGCGTCCTGGAGCAGGTAGTCCAGGAGCGTGCGAGCGATGCCTTGCCCGCGTCGGGCGGGGTCGGTCCGCATGCTTTTCAGTTCCTCGTGCCGCGGCTCCAGCGTCGCCAGTGCGGCGGTGCCGACGAGGTGCCGGTCGTCCCGGACCGTCCAGAGCCGGACGTGGGGACGCTGGAGCGCGGCCAGGTCGAGGGCATGCCTGCTCTCGGCCGGGGAGGTGGGCGCGAGGTCGTCCAAGTGTGCCTGCAGGAACCGCCGAAGCTGCGGGTCCGCGAAGTCAGCACGCTCGATCAGCAGAGGCATTGCCCCAGACTGCCCTGCGGATGTTTCACCGCTGTTACCTCGCGCCCTCCGCGTCAGAGCGCCAACCGCGGCCAGGAAGCCGTGTCACGCAACAACTGCCGGTCGTGCGTGGCCACCACCACTGCGGCCGGAGTCGAGTGCAGGGCGTCGGTCAGTTCGTCGACCAGTGTTGCCGACAGGTGGTTCGTCGGCTCGTCCAGCAGCAATACCTGCGGGCGCGCGGCCAGCACCAGCGCCAGATCCAGCCGCCGCCGGGCTCCGGTCGACAGTTCGGCGATCGGGCGGTGGCGGTCGTATCCGCTGAGCAAGCCAAGGTCGGCCGAGCCCAGGAGCTCAGCAGCGGTCCGTCGGGCCGGCAGGGCGGATTCCTGGCCCAGCCAGCCGATCCGCACCGATCGGGCGCGCGTGACCGTGCCCGAGGTCGGCTCCAGCGTCCTGGCCAGCACCGCCAGCAGCGTCGACTTTCCGGCCCCGTTCCGGCCGGTGACGACGAGCCGGTCCGCGCCGCCGAGGGTCAGGTCGACCGGATGGTCCAGCCGTCCGGCGACGGTCACCCCGGCCGCTCGCAGCGCGACAGTTCCTTGGTGCTGCGGCAGTTCCGGCATGGCGAACCGCGCGGGCGGCGGCGGGACAGCCACCACGTGCGCGTTCAACTCCTCCTGCCGTCGGTGCACGGCGCGAACCAGACCGGGTGCCCGGGTCGCGCGGGTGTGCTTGCCGTGGCCCTTTTCCGGACGCCAGTTGTCGCGCAATCGGTTCTGTGCTGCGGAAAGATCGTCCGCGAGCCGCTGTCGTTCCGCGAGTTGCTCGGCGTGCAGCGCTTCCCAGCGAGCCCGTTCGGCTTGCCGGGCCTCGACGTACGCCGAATAGCCGCCGCCGTAGCCGCGCGGACGGCCGTCGCTCGACGGGTCGAGGTCCAGCACGGACGTGGCGACGTCGGCGAGCAACGCGCGATCGTGGCTCACCAGCACGACCACGCCCGGGTACGCGCGCAGCCGTTCGGTGAGGTGCGCGAGACCGGACGCGTCGAGGTGGTTGGTCGGCTCGTCCAGCAACAGCACGGAATGTCCCGCGCCGAGCAGGCACGCCAGCCGGACCCGATGCCGCTGCCCGACCGACAACGTGCCGAGCGGGCGGCTCCGGTCGTCGACCGCGTTCAGCGCGGCCAGCGAGACCTCGACCCGCCGGTCCGCGTCCCACGCGTCGAGCGTTTCGGCGGCCGAGAGCGCGGCGGCGAACGCGTCGTCCGCGCCAGGTTGCCCTTCGGCGAGCGCGGTCGTCGCGGCTTCCAAGCAGGCCAGCGCATTACGCACGGCCGCCAGCTCGAGGTCGATCAGATCGCCAACGGTTTCCTGGTCTCCCAAGGGAATCTGCTGGTCGGCAACACCGATCGAGGCCGCGCGGCGAACCTCGCCGCGGTCGACCGGCTGCGTCCCGGCGAGCACGCGCAACAAGGTGGTCTTGCCACGCCCGTTCTCGCCGACGATGGCGACCCGGTCGCCGGCCGCCGCGACCAGATCGACCCCGGCGAGCACCGGGCGGCCGCCGAAGGAGACGTGGACGTCGGACAGCCGGACATGCGCCGTGCGCACGAGCGCAGGCGAAAGCGGAGATGTCATGAGGGAAATGCCTCCGATGAAACGTGATCAGCAACAAGGACGAGGGCCGGTGCCGCGAACGCGCGCGGTACCGGTGGAGGCGGTGATCCCTCAGAGGTAGAGCTGGTGCTGTATCACGATCACCAGGGTAGGCGCCCGCGAGAAGGCGCGCATCCGAATTTCACGCCACGAGCGACGGGAGCTTCGCGGCGGTGTCCGGATCCGCGGGCAAGCAGGTGAACAGCTTCCGGCCAGTGTCGTCCATAGTGGACAGTTTCACGTAATCGAAGGCGAGCACCCCGGCCCGCGGATGGTCGAAAACGCGCCGGTTGCCGCTGAACGGCGCGACGTCGTGAGCGGCCCACCATTCGCCGAACTCCGGGCTCGCCTCGCGCAGCGCCCGCACCAGCTCAGCCGAACGCGCGTCCTCGGCCCGGGTCGCGGCGTCGGCACGGTACTGCGCGAGGAGATTTCGGGCTTGCCCCGGCCAGTCGACCAGCAGGGTGCGGATCCGCGGCACGGTGAACACCAGCCACAGCAGGTTCCGCTCGCCGTCGGGCAACAGCGCCGGATCGCCGATCAGCGCGGCCTCGGCGCGGTTCCACGCGACGAAGTCCCAATGCGGGTCGAGCACGTACGCCGGGTTCGGATCCAGTGCGTCGACCATGCCCTGCAGCATCAGCGGCGAGGACTCCGCGGGATGGTCTGGCGGTTCCTCAGCGAGGGCGAAGAGATGCTGCCGTTCCGTGTCGGAAAGCCGCAGTTCCCGCGCGAGACTTGCCAGGACCTGCCTGCTGACAGTGATGTCCCGAGCCTGCTCAAGCCACGTGTACCAGGTGACGCTGACCCCGGCCAGCTGCGCGAGTTCCTCCCGGCGCAACCCCGGCGCGCGCCGCCGCGGCCCCGCCGGAAGACCGACCTCCGCCGGGGTGAGCCGATCGCGCCTCGAACGCAGGAAGTCCGCGAGGGCGCGCCGGCGCGATGCAGACGACATGCGTTCCTTTCCGGTCCTGGTAGTGGCGATACCAGCATATTCGCCCGCTACCCCCGCGTCCGGCCCGCTGCCGACGATCAAGCCATGCACTCCGTTTCCCCGCACTGGCGCGCGCTCGCGATCCTGCTGGCCGGCGTTTTCATGGCGGTGCTGGACACCTTCATCGTGTTTGTCGCCGCCCCCGCCATCCGGTCCGACCTCGGTGCCTCGCCCGCCGAGCTCCAGCTGCTGCTCACCGGTTACCAGCTCGCGTACGCCGTGGCACTCATCACGTTCGCCCGGCTCGGCGACCTCCGCGGCCGCAAACCGGTGTTCCTGGCCGGGCTGCTGCTGTTCACCGGGGCGTCGGCCGCGTGCGCCGCGGCTCCCGGCGCGGGATGGCTGGTCGCCGCGCGGTTCGTCCAGGGACTCGGTGCCGCGGCGATGTTCCCGCAGGTCCTCGCGATGATCCACGTCGTCGTGCCCGGCCCGCAGCGCCCGAAAGCGTTCGCCGTGCTCGGCGCGGTCATCGGACTGTCCGGCGTCACCGGCCAGCTGCTGGGCGGGATCCTCGTGACCGCGAACCTCTTCGGCAGCCCGTGGCGGGCGATCTTCTGGGTCAACGTCCCGATCGGACTGTTGACCCTCGCTCTCGCCGCCCGCTTCCTGCCGCGAACCCGGCCGAACGGCACCGCACGACTGGACCTCCGCGGCACCGCCGTGCTGACCGTCGCGCTCACCCTGCTCGTCCTGCCACTCATCACCGGCCGGGAAGCAGGCTGGCCGCTGTGGTCCTGGTGCAGCCTCGCCGGCGGTGCCGTCGCACTCGGAGTCTTCACGGCCGTCGAACGTCGAGTCCCCGCTCCGCTGGTTCGCCCCGGGCTGCTGCGGCAGCGCGAATTCAGTCTCGGAATGGGTCTCGTGCTGCTGACCTACGCCGGGATCAATTCGTTCTTTCTCGTGCTTTCCCTTGCCCTGCAAGACGGTCTGGGCCTCAGCCCGCTCGACGCCGCGCTCACGTACCTGCCGTTCGCCGCCGCCTTCCTCGCGTTGAGCCTGCTCGGCAGCCGGGTGCCCTTCGCGCCGATCCTCGGGGCTGCGACTGCCGGGCTCGGCTACGTCGTGCTGATCACGCTGTCGACCACTCCCTGGTCCTTCGCTCCCGCGCTCGCCTTGATCGGCGCAGGGCAGGGTTTGCTGGTCCCGCCGCTGTTGAACCACGTGCTGGCCGCTGTTCCCCGCGCCGACGCCGGGATGGCCTCCGGCGTGCTCGCGACTGGCCAGCAGATCGGCGGAGCGCTGGGAGTCGCGGTGATTGGCGCTGTTTACTACTCCGCTCTGCCCGGCTCGCCACTGCACGCACTCGCGCTGGCCTGCGGAGGGATTCTGGTGCTCACTGTCGGCGCGATACTCGTTCTCCGGATGCTGCCGCGCCGATGAACGCACGCACCGCCAGCACGATCGGTGCACCAGCACCGAAACGACCGCATCGACGCTGCGGTCCCGGATCGGCAACCGCTCAGCATCGGCCTGGGCGGTCGGCAGCCTGGCGCGGGCGTGCCGCAGCATCCCGCTGGACAGGTCGACTCCGAGCGGCATCCAGCCCAGCTCCCGCACCAGGTCCGCGTGCACGCCGGTGCCGCAGCCGATTTCCAGGCACACCCCGCTGCCTTCGCCGAGAAGATCCCGCAGCGCGCTCGCCCCGGGGTTCACCGGCTGGGCGCGGAGAAACTCCTCCTCGTACCAGTCCGCGATCTCGTCATAGGCCGCCACCACTCCAGTGCACTACCGAATCGCCCCCGTCCGCCACCGATTACGCGTTCGGCGAAGAAGCCTTGCGGGCACAAAGAATCGTGTCGTGCAATTCCCCGCCATGCACCTTCCGCGTCCGGTTCTCCGCGACCGTGATCTGCCACTGCCCAGGATCCAGACCGACGTCCTGGACGGTGATCGTCGACTCCGGCGGATGCATCTCCCCGTGGTGATGCCCGACCACCAGCAACGTCCCGCCCGGCGCGACCCACTCCGCGAGCCGCTCGAACAGCGGGCCCGCCGCGTGCACGTAGTGCGTGGCGACCAGGTCGAACTGCCCGTCCGGGGTCCATTTCAGCAGGTCAGCGCACACCCACTCGACCTCGCTCGACCGTTCGCGCGCGTGCCGCAGCACCTCCTCGGACAGGTCGACCGCCGTCACCTGCCATCCGTGCCCGGCTAGCCAGAGCGCCTCGTTCCCTTCCCCGCAGCCAGCGTCCAGCGCGCGTCCCGGCGGCAGCTTCCCCGCCTCCTCGACCAGCTGCGGATGCGGTTCGAGCTGTGCGTGTCCGGCGGCACCATGCCAGTGCTCGTCCCAATAGGACTGATCGAATGCGTGCGGCACAACGGTTCCTTTCCTGGGGTTCCCGGTTCCACCTTGCAAACCCTCCGGCACATCTGGCAAGGAAGCTTGCCAATCTGTCAAACTCGGGCAATGGACGACGACCGAGCCCTGGACGCAGTCGGCCCCCGGTTGCGCGAGCTGCGCCGGAAGCGGGACGTCACGCTGGCCGAGCTGGCCGCGCAGACCGGCATCGCGGCCAGCACGCTGTCGCGACTGGAATCCGGCAACCGGCGGCCCACCCTGGAGCAACTGCTGCCGCTGGCCCGCGCACACGGGGTGACCCTCGACGAACTGGTCGACGCCCCGCAAACCGGCGACCCGCGCATCCATCTTCGCCCGATCAGCTGTGCGGACGGCATGACAATCCTGCCGCTGACGCGTCGTCCGGGCGGGATCCAGGCGTACAAATTCATCCTGCCCGGACAACGGAAAAAGCAGGAACCCGATCCCAGGACGCACGAGGGCTACGAGTGGACTTACGTCCTCAATGGACAGTTACGGCTGGTGCTCGGCGAGCACGACATGACGCTTTCTCCGGGCGAGGCAGCGGAATTCGACACCCGGCTACCGCATTGGTTCGGCGCGGCGTCGGCGGAACCGGTGGAGTACCTGTGCCTGATCGGACGACAGGGGCAGCGCGCGCACGTGCGGGCCGCACCTAAGGCATGACCGTGGCGGGCAGTCCGAAGGCCGGGAAATGCTCCGCGCCGAGAAAGGACGTGAGGTCGCAGATCCGATCGTCCCGCAGGGTCAGCACGGTGATCGACCACGCCTCGTGCGGGACAATCGCCGAACCGCCGAGGTAGAACGCCACGGCCGGTTGGGCGTTCGCGCTGGTCAGGCGGAAGCGCCAGCTCGGGCAGCGCGTCATCGGGACTTGGAATGCGAACTCCGTCACGGCGGCGCGGCCGCGGTACCAGTGCGGCAGCGGCGGCATCGACCAGGTGACGTCCTCGGTCAGCAGGCTCACCAGACCGTCGACGTCGCCTTCGGCTAGAGCGGTCGCGAACCCGGCCGCCAGCTCTTGAAGGCGGGAGTCGCCGAGGATCTGCTGCTGAGTCCGGGCGGGAACGTGCGCCGCGATGGTCCGGCGGGCGCGGGCCAGGGCGGAGTTCACCGAGGTCACGGACGTTTCCATCATCGTGGCGATCTCGGCGGCGGAGAAGCCGAGGACGTCGAACAGCAGCAGCGCCGCCCGCTGGTTGCCCGGCAGATGGCGGCACGCGGCGACGAAAGCCAGCTCGACCGCCTCGCGTTGTTCGTAGCTGGCCGCGGGGAAATCGGGGCAGGGACCCAGCCAAGCCACGTCGGTACGCGGGGCGGAGTCGAGGACGACCTGCTCGCTCGCCGGACCCAGGTCGACCGGCAGTGCGCGGCGGCCGCGCTGCTCGATGAGGTCCAGGCAGGTCCGCGTGGCGACTGTGTACAGCCAGGTGCGCAGCGCACTGCGGCCCTCGAACCCGGGCAGCCCGCGCCACGCTCGCAGCAACGCCTCCTGCACGGCGTCGTCGGCGTCGTGGATCGAGCCGAGCATGCGGTAACAGTGCGCACGCAATTCCACCCGCAACGGGGCCACCGCACGGGTGAACGCGGCTTCTGAAGAAAATTCCCCCACGACCGACGATTCTGCCGCATCCGGCCGGTCTCACCTGGCAACGACTACCGAGGAGACCTGGAATGACCGCGACCTGGCCGCAGATCCACGCCGAACGCGCCGCACTGGCCGACGATCTGTCCGACGCCGCATGGAGCACGCCTTCGCTGTGCGAGGGGCTCTCCGTCCGCGAGGTGCTGGCCCACCTCACCGCCGGCGCGTCGCTCACGCCGCTGCGCTGGATGGCGGGTGTGCTCCGCTGCCGGTTCGACTTCGATCGGCAGGTCGCGATGCGATTGGCCGAGCACCTCGGCGACAGCCCGGCCGACACGTTGACCCGCTTCCGCCGGGTCATCACCAGCACGACGAAACCGCCGCTGCCGGTCGTGGCGATGCTCGGCGAGACAGTCGTGCACGGTGAGGACATCCGCCGTCCGCTCGGCATCCGCCGCGAGTATCCGATCGACACGCTCACCGCGGTGGCCCGCTACTACCTCGGCTCCGACCTCGTCGTGCTCGCTAAGGGACGCGTCCGCGGCCTCCGCCTCGAAGCAACCGACAGTGACTTTTCCGGCGGCTCGGGACCCCTGGTGTCGGGCCCGACCCTCGCCCTGATCATGGCCATGACCGGCCGTTCCCGGTTCCTCGACGACCTGGACGGCGACGGGGTCGAGGTGCTGCGGCAGCGCTGACGGGCTTGCGCTCCATCGTCAAGAGTTCTATAACAGTGGAGACAGTTATAGAACTCTAAGGAGCCGCTCATGCGCACCCCACCCCAGGAAGGACGCTTCGGGGAGTACGGCGGGCGCTGGGTGCCGGAATCACTGGTGCCCGCCTGCCTCGAAGTCGCCGACGCGTTCGAGAAGGCCTGGGTCGACCCCGGTTTCCGCGAGCAGCTCCAGACGATGCTCGCCCGGCACGTCGGCAGGCCCACGCCGGTGACGCCCGCCGAACGGCTGTCCGCGGAACTCGGCGTGACCGTCGCGCTCAAGCGGGAAGACCTCACGCACACCGGGTCGCACAAGATCAACAACGCGGTCGGCCAGGCGCTGCTCGCCAAGCGGATGGGCAAACAGCGGCTGATCGCCGAGACCGGGGCCGGGATGCACGGCGTCGCGACGGCCACCGCGGGCGCGCTGCTCGACCTGCCGGTCACGGTGTTCATGGGCGAACAGGACGTCGAACGCCAGTCGCACAACGTGTTCCGCATGCGCTACCTCGGCGCGGAGGTCGTCCCGGTCCGCTCCGGCAGCCGCACGCTCAAGGACGCGACCAGCGAGGCGATGCGGCACTGGGTCAGCTCGACCGAGGAGGCGCACTACTGTCTCGGCTCGGTCGTCGGACCGCATCCGTACCCGCGGATGGTGCGGGAATTCCAGCGCGTGATCGGCGACGAAGCCCGCGAACAGCACGTGACCGTGCCGGATTTCGTCGTCGCGTGCGTCGGCGGCGGATCCAACGCGGCGGGCACGTTCGCCGGATTCGCCGACACCAGCGCACGGCTGGTCGGAGTGGAAGCGATCGGCGGATCGGGCGCGACGTCCGGCCAGGCCGGGGTGCTGCACGGTTCGCGGTCGCTGTTCCTCCAGGACGAGCACGGGCAGATCCTCGAAGCCCATTCGATCGCGGCCGGGCTGGACTATCCCGGTGTCGGGCCGGAACACGCGCACCTGCGCGACCTCGGCCGGGCGCAGTACTTCGCGGTCAACGACGAAGCAGCGGTCGCCGCGGCCGCGCAATTGGCTCGGACCGAGGGAATCATCCCGGCGCTGGAATCCGCGCACGCGCTTGCCTGGGTGGCCGAAGCCGCTGGCACGCCGGATCTTCCGGCGGGCTCCACGGTGCTGCTCACCCTGTCCGGTCGTGGCGACAAGGACATCGCCACGCTCATTGCCCGCGCCGAGGAGTCCCGCGCATGAAAACCGACCGCAAAATCCTGATGCCGTACATCACCGGCGGCATTAATCCACAATGGACAGAATACCTTCCGGCGCTGGTCGAAGCCGGTGCGGACGCGATCGAGGTCGGTATCCCGTTCTCCGACCCGACTCTGGACGGCGTGACCATTCAGGAGGCGTCCAACGTCGCTCTCGCCAACGGAACGACTCCGCGCAGCGTCCTCAATGCACTGTCGGAGACCACAGTGGACGTTCCGGTCATCGTGAGCACCTACGCCAACTTGGCCGTCCGCAAGGGTTTCTGCGCCGAACTGAAAGAGGCCGGAGTCGACGGTCTGATCGTGCCGGACCTTCCGCTGGAGGAAGTACCCGCGATCGAGGAGGAAATCGACCTGGCGCTCCTGGTCTCCCCCGCGACGCGG
The DNA here is from genome assembly GCF_006704225.1 of Amycolatopsis sp. Poz14. NCBI lineage: Bacteria > Bacillati > Actinomycetota > Actinomycetes > Pseudonocardiales > Pseudonocardiaceae > Amycolatopsis > Amycolatopsis sp. Poz14. Next base: position 2,294,038 of record NZ_JACLHD010000001.1, on the reverse strand, counting down.
ACCGACCGCGCACAAGAGATCGCCGCGCGCAGCCGAGGTTTCGTCTACGCCGTCTCGTCGATGAGCACCACCGGCGAACGCGACCACCTGCCCGCCTCCGCGATCGACCTCGCCACCCGGCTGAAGAACGCCACCGACCTGCCGGTCCTGGTCGGCTTCGGCATCTCGCGACCGGAACACGCCACCGAGGCCGCCCGCGTGGCCGACGGCGTGATCGTGGGCGCGGCGATCATGCGGCGGGTGCTCGACGGTGCCGGTCCGGCGGAGGTCGGCGAGTACGTCGCGACCATGCGGGCCGCGCTGGACTAGAATCCGCTGGTCCCCGCAGAACCGGACCAGAACGGACGCGCATGGCCCGATACCGAGCGATCGCCGCGGATCTCGCCGCGAAGATCCGCGCCGGGGAGTACGCGCCCGGCGAGGCCCTGCCCCCGCAGCGGGAACTCAGCGCGTCCTACGGCGTCACGCTCATGACGCTGCGACAGGCGCTGCGCGAACTCAGCGACGAAGCCCTGATCGTGCAACAACCCGGCCGAGGCACCTTCGTGGCGCCGACGCCGGCCTCGTACCAGCTGGGCTCCTTGCGCAGCTTCACCGAGGACTTGCGCGATCAGGGTTACGTCGTGCGCACCGAGGTCGTCAGCCAGGCAGTACGCCGGTTGCCCACTCGCATCGCCGCGCGGCTGCAAGCCCGGGCGACCGATTCCGGCCTGCGACTGGAACGAGTACGCGAGTTCGGCGGCCGGAGGGCAATCCACCAGGTGTCGTGGATCGCTCCCCCGCACGGGGAACGCTTGCGGGACACCGATTTCGCCACCGTGTCGCTCTACACCGCACTGTCCGAACTGGACGTCGTGGTGGACCGCGCCGCCGAAACCATCCGCCCGGACGCCCTCGACGACAAGCTCGCCCGCCTTCTCGACGAACCGGTCACCACCCCGGTCCTGGTCAGCGAGCGCACCACGAGCACCCCGGACGGCACGATCGTCGTCATCGACCGCGCGACCATCCTCGGCAGCATGATGCACATCAGCACCGAACGCGCCGCCGACCGCCTCTCACTGCGCTGGGGCGCCGGAAGCTGAACCCCGGCGCCCATGCGCCAAAACCGCCAAATGCAACGAAAGCCGAGTATCCGAATCAGACAGATCCACACCCAGCAACCGCTCAATCGTCGCCAACCGCGAATACGCCGCCGGACGACTCAGGTTCAACGCCTTCGCGAACTCCGTCATCGAATACCCCGACTCGACAAACGCCCGCAACGTCGCGAACGCCCGGCTGGCCCGCGGTTCCGGCAACGTCAGCAACGGCCGCAGCTGCGCCTCGGTGAACTCGTGCAACCGCGGATGCTCCCGCAACCACCACAACAACCCGCGCACACCCAAGTCGCCAGCCCGCCGAAGTCCAGGCGTGCCAGGCGATTCGACATCCGCGACGTGCACCGCTTCCTGCAGCGCCGCCGGTAGCTCACCGAGCCGGCGCACCGGTCCGGCCGCCCCGAACGCCGCCGCCAAGCCAGCCGGAACCCCGGCGACCACGCGCTCCAGCAACGCTTTCTCCGCAGCCACCGAGGAACACGGGAACACCGCCGCCACCCGGCCTTCCGCCAGTACCCCGCCGATCCCGTCGCTGGTCAGCACCGCGTCCAGCAGCGCCCGCTCCTGCCCGGCCCGAGCCGGACGGCACACCAGCACCGTGTAGTACGCCGCCGCGGCCAGCCCCAACGCCCTGGCCCGCGCGCGGACCGAACCCTCGTCCGCACCGTGCAGCAGGTCCCGCAGCAAATCGCCCTGCGCCTCGATTTCCACCGACAGCGGCGAGTGTTCCAGCAGCTTCCCGACGGTCAGCGCCTCCGCCGCGCGTTCGAGCACCATCCACGCCGACGGCTGCTCCGCCGAGTGCGCGGGCACGACCAGCCGGCCCCAGCGTTCGCGCGGCGGCCCCACCGGCGTGCACATCCAGCCCTCCGGACCGCCGACCGCGGTCGCCGCGGAAAACGGCACCCGGCGCGACCGGGCTGGCCAGTCGCGCAGCAGCGATTCCGCCGAACCGGCCCCGGCGAACGCGAGCGCCCGATGCGTCCGGTCCTCCAGCACCACTGGCAGCCCGATCAGGTCCGCCGCGTGCGCGAGGACCGCGTCCGGCGCCTGCGACGCCGAACCGACCGTGCTGAACGCCTCGTGCGCACGCTCGGCCAGCCGCAACCTCTCATAGTGCGCGTTGACGATCCTCGCGTGCACGATCTCGGTCACCTCGATGAAGCGGATCGTGCTCCGCAGTTCCACCAGCGGGAACCGGGCCGCCCGCGCGGCCTGCACCAATCCGCTCGGCAGCGCCTTCGGCCGCTCCCACGGGTCCACGACCAGCCCGATCGCGCCGGCGTCGCGCAGCGAACGCACGTACGCCACCGGGTCGAAGCCCGGCTCGGCGAACGCGCGCCCGATCGAGAGCACCAGAACGTCGCTGGTCAGCGTCCCGGCGACGTCGCTCAGCTCGCTCACGTGCACCGACCGCACCGGCACGTCGACCGCGTCCGCGGCCGAGCGCACGACCGGCGCCCCGGCGGCCATCACGGGCAGCTCGAGAACGTCTCGCAGGGTCAGGTCCACCCGCGCAGCATAACCCGACGAAATGTAAAGCCATGGGTCAACAACGTGACGATCCGTCGGTTACCCCAGACCCGTCCGGGAGGGACCCTCAGAGGGCGAATACCAGGAAGAAAGGTGGCTCGATGAGCGATTCCGTGCCGACGCTGTCCCAGTGGATCGCCGGCGGCGAGGCAGCAGGCTCGCCGGACGGCTACGGGGACGTCACGAACCCGGCGACCGGGAAGGTCACCGCGCGCGTGCCGCTCGGCTCGGCCGCGGACGCCGAGGCCGCGATCGCCGCCGCGAAGGCCGCGTTCCCCGCCTGGCGCAAGACGTCGCTGGCCAAGCGCAGCCGGGTGCTGTTCCGGTTCCGCGAACTGCTCGACGCGCGGTCGGGAGAACTCGCCGAGATCATCACCGCCGAGCACGGCAAGGTGCTGTCCGACGCGGCGGGCGAGGTCGCGCGCGGCCTGGAGGTCGTCGAGTTCGCCTGCGGGATCCCGCAACTGCTCAAGGGCGCGGCGACGGCCAACGCGTCGACCGACATCGACGTCACGTCGCTGCGCGAACCGCTCGGCCCGGTCGCGATCATCTCGCCGTTCAACTTCCCCGCCATGGTCCCGATGTGGTTCTTCCCGATCGCGATCGCGGCCGGGAACACCGTGGTGCTGAAGCCGTCGGAGAAGGTGCCGACCGCCGCGAACTGGATCGCCGAACTGTGGCGCGAAGCCGGTCTGCCCGAAGGCGTGTTCAACGTGTTGCACGGCAACAAAGCCGCCGTCGACGCGCTGCTGCACAGCCCGGACATCGAGGCGGTTTCGTTCGTCGGATCGACGCCGATCGCGCAGTACGTCTACGAGACCGGCACCGCGAACGGCAAGCGCGTCCAGGCGCTCGGCGGCGCGAAGAACCACATGGTGGTGCTGCCCGACGCCGACCTCGACCTGGTCGCCGACCAGGCGGTCAGCGCCGGTTTCGGGTCCGCGGGCGAACGCTGCATGGCGGTCTCGGTCGTGGTCGCGGTGGGCGACGTCGCCGACGCGCTGGTGCCGCGGATCGCCGACCGCGCGAAGACGCTGGTGACCGGCGACGGCACCCGCTCCTGCGACATGGGCCCGCTGGTCACCGCCGCCGCGAAGGACCGGGTCTCCGGCTACATCGCCGCCGGTGCGGAAGCCGGCGCGACGCTGGTCCTGGACGGCCGCGAAGGTGAATTCGACGCGGACGGCGAGGGATTCTTCGTCGGCCCCACGGTGTTCGACCACGTCCGCCCGGACATGCCGATCTACACCGACGAAATCTTCGGCCCGGTGCTTTCGGTCGTCCGGGTGGAAACGTTCGCCGACGCGATCGAGCTGATCAACGCCGGACCGTACGGCAACGGCGCGGCGATCTTCACCAACGACGGCGGCGCGGCCCGCCGGTTCTCCGCCGACGTCGAAGCGGGCATGGTCGGCGTGAACGTGCCGGTGCCGGTCCCAGTGGCCTACCACTCGTTCGGCGGCCGCAAGAACTCGCTGTTCGGCGACACCCACGCGCACGGCGGCGAGGGCGTGCACTTCTTCACCCGCGCCAAGGTCGTCACCACCCGCTGGCCCGGCCCGGAGCAGGGCGGGCTCAACCTCGGTTTCCCGCAGAACGTCTGAGAGGGATCTGCAATGGACACTCAGTCGGCAGCAGCCCGGCACCTGTGGATGCACTTCTCCCGCATGGGAAATTACCCGGACTCGCCGGTCCCGGTGATCACCCGCGGCGAGGGCGTGCACGTGTGGGACGACCGCGGCCGCAAGATCCTCGACGGCCTGGCCGGACTCTTCGTCGTGCAGGCCGGACACGGCCGTCGCGAACTCGTCGAGGTCGCCGCGCAGCAGGCGAACGAGCTGGCGTACTTCCCGATTTGGGGCTATGCCACGAAACCCGCGGCGGAACTGGCCGAACGGCTCGCGCACCTCGCGCCGGGCGACCTCAACCGCGTCTTCTTCACCACCGGCGGCGGCGAAGCGGTCGAGTCCGCGTGGAAGGTCGCGAAGCAGTACTTCAAGCTGACCGGAAAACCCGGCAAGCACAAGGTGATCAGCCGCGCGGTGGCCTACCACGGCACCCCGCACGGCGCGCTCGCGATCACCGGGCTGCCCGCGATGAAGAAGGACTTCGAACCGCTCGCGCCGGGCGGTTTCCGCGTGCCGAACACCAACCTGTACCGGCATCCGGAGTTCGCCGACGACCTCGAAGCGTTCGGCCGCTGGGCCGCGGACCGGATCGAGGAAGCGATCCTGTTCGAGGGCGCGGACACGGTCGCCGCGGTCGTGCTCGAACCGGTGCAGAACTCCGGCGGCTGCCTCACGCCGCCGCCCGGGTACTTCGAGCGCGTGCGGGAAATCTGCGACCGGCACGACGTCCTGCTGGTCGCAGACGAGGTGATCTGCGCGTTCGGCAGGCACGGCGCGACGTTCGCCAGCGAGAAGTTCGGCCTCCAGCCGGACCTGCTGACCTGCGCCAAGGGCCTCAGCTCCGGGTACAGCCCGATCGCCGCGCTGATCGCGTCGGACCGGGTGATGGAGCCGTTCCTCGCCTCGAAGGTCGCCTTCCCGCACGGGTACACCTTCGGCGGGCACCCGGTGTCGGCCGCGGTCGCGCTCGCGAACCTCGACCTGATGGAACGCGAGGGCCTCAACCAGCGCGTACTGGACAACCAGGACGCGTTCCGTTCGACGCTCGACAAGCTCCTGGACCTGCCGATCGTCGGCGACGTCCGCGGCGACGGGTACTTCTGGGCCGTCGAACTGGTCAAGGACAAGGCGACCCGCGAGACGTTCAACGCCGACGAACGGGAACGCCTCGTCCGCGGTTTCCTGCCGGGCGCGCTGTTCGACCGCGGCCTCTACTGCCGCCCGGACGACCGGGGCGACGTCGTCGTCCAGTTCGCTCCGCCGCTGATCGCCGGGCAGGCGGAGTTCGACGAGATCGAACAGATCCTGCGAGACACGCTGCTCGAAGCGCAGAAACTCGTCTGAGCCAACTGGCGAGGGAGGAGGCCGGGACCGTCTGGTCCCGGCCTTCTTCCGTGCTGTCGCTTATCCTGGCGACAGAGTCCGCACCGCGAGGAGGCGCGCATGAACCCGGCCTCGACCGGCGCGAGCAGGCAACGGCCTGACAACTGCGCCGCCTCAGCCGTGCCAACCGGTCACAACGCCCCGATCTCCTCGCACGCCTTCCGCACCCCAGCGCCGTAAGCCGGATCCGCCTTGGCGCAATTGTCGATATGCCGCTCGACCGTCTCCCTGCGCGCGCCCTTGATTCCCCGCGCCGTGTTCTCGAACAATCGCTGCCGCGCGCCCTCGTCCAGCAGCCGGAACAGGTTTCCGGGCTGCTCGTAGTAGTTGTCGTCGTCCTCGCGATAGTCGAACCGGTCCGCGACCTCGCCGCCCGGTCCCGCGGGCTCGGCGTACTGCGGCTGCTCCGCCCACCGTCCGAAGGAGTTCGGCTGCACGCCCGGCACTCCGCCCTGGTTGCCGTCTACGCGCATCGCGCCGTCGCGGTGGTAGGTGTTGACCAGCGCCGCCGCGCGCGGGCAGTTGACCGGGATCTGGTGGTGGTTCACGCCGAGCCGGTAGCGAGTGGCGTCGCCGTAGGAGAACAGCCTGCCCTGCAACATCTTGTCCGGGCTGACCGAGATCCCCGGCACCAGGTTGGCCGGGGTGAACGCGGCCTGTTCGACGTCGGCGAAGTAGTTCTCCGGATTGCGGTTCAGCTCCAGCTCGCCGACCTCGACGAGCGGATAGTCCTTTTTGCTCCAGACCTTCGTGAGGTCGAACGGGTGGAACCGATAGGTCGCCGCGTCCGCCTCCGGCATGAGCTGCACATAGAGCGTCCACTTAGGATAGTCACCGCGTTCGATCGCGTCGTACAGATCGCGCTGGTGCGATTCGCGGTCCTCGCCGATGAGCGCGTCCGCCTCGGCGTCGGTCAGGTTTTCGATGCCCTGCTGGGTGCGCAAGTGGAACTTCACCCAGTGCCGCTCGCCCGCGTCGTTGATCAGGCTGAACGTGTGCGAGCCGAACCCGTGCATGTGCCGGTAGGTCTTCGGGATGCCGCGGTCGCTCATCACGATGGTGATCTGGTGCAGCGCCTCGGGAAGATTGGTCCAGAAGCCCCACTTGTTCTCCGCGTTGCGCAGGTTTGTCCGCGGATCGCGCTTCACCGCGTGGTTCAGGTCGGGGAACTTCAGCGGGTCGCGGTGGAAGAAGACCGGCGTGTTGTTGCCGACCAGGTCCCAGTTTCCTTGCGAGGTGTAAAACCGGACGGCGAACCCGCGGATGTCGCGTTCCGCGTCGGCGGCGCCGCGTTCCCCGGCGACGGTGGAGAACCGCACGAACGTCTCGACCTCGTTGCCGACCTTGCTGAACAGCGCGGCCCTGGTGTAGCGGCTGATGTCGTGGGTGACGGTGAACTTGCCGAACGCACCGGACCCCTTGGCGTGCATCCGCCGCTCCGGGATCACCTCGCGGTCGAAGTGCGCGAGCTTTTCCACCAGCCAGAGGTCCTGGAGCAGAACCGGACCGCGTGCGCCCGCGGTGAGGCTGTTCTGGTTGTCGGCGACCGGCGCGCCCGCCGCGGTGGTCAACGGGTCGGTGTTGTCAGCGAAAGTCATCGCTCCTCTTTCGTTGCATTCGTCCGCGAAAAAGGACTTTGCCGCCAAGATGGTACCGAAACGCGAAGGTGATTCACTCCGACAAATAGCGTAAATTGCCGCAGGAATATTCCTCATTACGAGAATAGATTCGCATCCTGCGCATTCATTCCGGAATACGTGCCAGGCACTGCGGATTTCCGGTTATTCCTCGCTGTCGCGCACGACGAGCGCGATCTGCACCCGGTTCACCACGCCGAGCTTCGCGAACAGGCTGCTCGTGTGCGCCTTCACCGTCGCCACGCTGATGTGCAGCCGCGCGCCCACCTCGGCATTCGACAGCCCTTCCGCGATCGCCCGCGCGGTGTCCCGTTCGCGTTCGGTCAACGCGGCCAGCCGCGCCCGCGCCGCCTCGCGCGCGGCACGCCGGCTCCCCGACGACTGCGGCCCCATCGCCGCGGTGATCAACCGGCTGGTGGCGGCCGGGGACAGCGCGGGGTTCCCGTCGGCGACCGCGCGCACCGCGGCCAGGATGTCCGGCGGCGGGGTGTCCTTGAGCACGAACCCGAGCGCCCCGGCGCGCAGCGCGCCGAGCACCATCTCGTCGGAGTCGAAGGTGGTCAGCACGAGGATCCGCGGCGGGTCCGGCCAGCTGAGGATGGCTTCGGTCGCGCTCAGCCCGTCGCGGCCGGGCATCCGCACGTCCATCAGCACGACGTCCGGCCGGAGCCGGCGGACCTCGGCGATCGCGGCGTCGCCGTCCGCGGCCTCGCCGGCGACCTCCAGGTCGGCCTCGCCGTCGAGCATGAGCCGCAACGACATCCGCACCAGCTGATCGTCGTCGACGATCACGACCCGCACCCGGTCCACTCACTCGCTCCCTTCGCCGCGGGCAGGCCACGGCAGCCACGCGGTCAGCACGAACCCGCCGTCCGGGTCCGCGTGATGGTCAAGGTCGCCACCGGCGAGCTCGACCCGCTCGGCAAGCCCCAGCAACCCGAACCCGGCGGACGGCGGCGGCGCCACGTTCTCGGTCGCGCCGGAATCCCGCACCGTCACGCGCAGCCCCTCGCCCTCCCCGCCCTCCACGGTGACACACACGTCGGCGCCAGGCGCGTGTTTCCCGGCATTGGTCAGTCCTTCTTGGACGATCCGGTACACCGTGCGCGCCAGCAGATCCGGCGGATTCCCGACCGCCTCCGGGGTATAGCTGACCTGCACCCCGAGCGCCCGCGCGTCAGCGACCAACGCGGGCAGATTCGCGAGCGACGGCTGCGGCGGCTCAAGCCCTCCCGGACTGGCCCGCAGGACCCCGAGCACCTCCCGCAGCTCCTCCAGCGCCTGATGCGCACCGTCGGCGATCCCCCTGGCCAGCAGCGATACCTGGTCAGGCGGCAGATCGGCGCGATGCCCCAGCACGCCGGCCTGCATCGCGACCAGCGACACCCGGTGCGCGAGGACGTCGTGCATCTCGCGCGCGATCCGGTGCCGCTCGACAATGCGCGCCTCGGCCGCCCGCGCGACCTGCTCGCGTTCGGCGCTCTCCGCGCGTTCCCGCAGCGACTGCAACTCCTCGCGCCGCGCCCCGATCGCCGCTCCGACCGCCACGACGATGCCGGTGACCAGCACGATGAACGAAATGGACCACCACCACGGGTCCGGGTCGGAACCGCGTGGGTAGAGCCCTTCGGTGACCGCCGCGGTGGCGACGCAGGCCAGCCCGATGAAGGTGGTCTCGAACAGCCGGCGCCGAGTGGCGAGCGACCCGAGCACCAGCAGCGCGGCTCCCCCGGCGGACGTCGACACCGCCGAGACGATGATCACCCCGGTCGCGATCGAGAGCGGGTACTTCCGCCGCCACAGCGACGCGACCAGACAGCCGAGCCCGACGATCGGGTCGCCGAAAATCAGCCACCCGATCCGCGGGTCGTCGGACCCCGCGGGCAGATGAGACGCGACCGCCACCCAGGCAACCACGCCGAGCAGCGCGGCCACGGCCAGCCGCCACCCCTGCTGCCACGGCTTGAGCTTGACCTGCGAAACGATCACCAGCCCATCTTCGCCGATCCGCCCCCGCCGTGCAGCCGCCCTCGGCACACCCCGCGCCCTAGACCAAAGTAGTAACCCTCGACTTTGGTCGGCCCCGGTTCGCTCCGCAGGTCCGATGCGCACCGTAGCCGCGGCCGACACACTGGGAGCACCACGACTCAGGGAGAACACATGAGCAAGGGCGGCTACTCAGCAGTGCAGATCGTCGGCATGGTGCTCACCGTCGTATCCGCACAGGCCGCGATCCGCAGTTTCTTCGACCACGACGCACGCCAATTGTGGGGCGCACTTGATTGGGTCCCCGGCGGCTGGGGCGGACAATTAGCCGCACTGGTAGTGCTGACCCTCGCCGGAGTAGTCCTCGCCGGCTGGGCGCACGACCGCACCAAGGAGAAAAGCTGAGTCCATTGCGGACTCAATGCACCTCCGGCCCGAGCGCCGCATACGTCTCCGGACGCTTGCGTCGCAGATACTCCGCCATCGCCAGCCCCGCGACGATCAGGATCGGCAACAACCACGGCAACAACCCGATCCACGCCGCGTCGGACCCGGCCATCGTCGGAAAATTCAGCACCGCCAGCACGATCACGCCAATCAGCCCAGCCCCGCCAAGCCCCGGCGCGACAAACGTGCTCCACCAATGCGGATCCCGCCGCTGCCGGAAGAACACCACCACCGCGATCGACGCCATCGCCTGCAACACGAGGATCGCCAACGTCCCGAACCCGGTCATCGACGACGTCAAGAACGCGACCGGATCAAGCCCAAGCACCGCGAAGATCGCCGCGACGACCGTAGCGAACCCGATCTGCGCCGCACTGGCGTTACGCGGCGAACCAGAAACCGTACGCCCCAACACCTTCGGCAGCACACCGTCCCGAGCAAGCGCGTAGATGTACCGACTAGCGGAGTTGTGCAACGCCAGCAACGCGGCGAACAGACTCACCACAAGCAACAACTGCATGACATCGGTAAGCACGGTCCCGAGCACGTCCTGCGAGGTAGCCAAGAGCAGGTCCCCCGCCGCGAGATGATCCTGCGCCACGGCTTTCGCGTTCCCCACCCCGATCGCGCTGACCAGCGCAAGCGAGGTAATCGCAGCGAAAACCCCAATAGCGATCACCGCGATATAAGTAGCACGCGGCACCGATTTGTTCGGATCGCGCGCTTCCTCGCTGAACAACGCAGTCGCCTCGAACCCGATGAAACACGTGGCAGCAAACAACAACCCAAGCCCGATAGACCCGGACGTGACGACCGCAGGCGACAACGCACTGAGCGAATACCCAGACTTCACGAGCACCGCAACGTCGAAGACAACCAGAATGCTGACCTCAAGAATCAGCGACACCGCAAGCACCTTCGCCGAAACGTCCACCCCACGACGACTCAGCAAAAACACCGCGACGACGGACAACGCAGCCCAAAACTCCCACGGCAAGTCCAAATGAAAGACCCGGTTGACGACCCCGCCCGTCAACGCACCAGAGGTCCCCACCGCCCCCGCGACGAAACAGTTGTATCCAGCCAACGCCACAAACGCCCCGGACAACCCCGCCGGACGCCCTAAGGCCGCAGTAAGATACGCGTAGAACCCACCAGCGTTGGACACGTACCGGCTCATCCGCGCGTAGCCAACCCCGAACAACAGCAACACAATCCCCGCGATCAGGAATGATGCAGGCATCCCGCCGCCATTGCCGAGCGCGATCCCGAGCCCCGCGATCACCACCATCCCGGTCAACGGCGCGACCGCAGCGAGCACGAGAAACGCAATCCCGCCAGTGCCGAGCGCATTAGCGCGCAGCTGCCCTCCGACAGCCTCCGGTGTCGACTGCTGTGCCATCCAGGCCTCCCGATCCGCTACAAGGCGCCCATTTGCCCCGCAGCGACCCAGTGTCGCTTGCTAGAGGCTGAGGGCCTTGTCATCGCAGGCAGAAGTCTTGCCAATCCGCGCACCCCCACTCCGGTGAGGTTCGTGGGGCCCCCTCACAGCCGCTGATTCCCTCAGGGCCCCCCTCACGACCAGCGGCCGGTACGTGAGGGACCCCTTCACGGACCCAGATTCCCTCAAGGACCCCCTCACGACCCACTCGCCCGCCCCGCACCCACCGGGATGCGCCCCAATGCGGCATTGGGTGCGCTCAACGCACCGAACGCCACATTGGGTGCGTCACATGCACCCAATGCCACATTGGGGCGCAAGCCCCGCCACCAACGAAACCGCACCGATGCACCCAACGTCGAGGCACCCACACCGCCCCCAACCCCGATCCGAAGCCCAACTGCGGTCGGTGGGTGCTTGTCAAGGCATCTTTCCCGCCTTGACAAGCACCCACCGACCGTCAGCACAATAAAACTTCGGGGTGGCGGCCCCCCTAACGAGCGCAATGTCGCCGCCAGGCGACGAGCCGAACCCCCGGCGAACCAACCGTCCACAATAGACCAAGCCTCCATCAGCTATGCTCAACAACGTGCCAACCCCAGCAGGCAGCAAAGGAATGCCGCGCCCCGAACGGGAGCGGCTGATCCTCGACGCCGCCGTCCAGGAGTTCGGCACCCAGGGCTACGCCCACGCCTCAGTAGCCGCCATCGCGCGCCGAGCGGACATCTCCAAACCCCTGGTATACGGCTACTTCGAATCCAAAGACGGCCTCTACCTGGCCTGCCTCCACCGAGGCGCAGCCCCGCTGGTCGACGCCGTCACCGAAGCCCAAACCGGCACTGGCCTCACCCGCGCCCTAGGCACCCTCGAAGCGATCTTCCGCACCCTGGAACCCCGTCGCCTGGACTGGGCCGTCCTCTGGGACCCGACGCTGCCCCCAGGCTCCGCAGTGGACGAAGCAGCCCGCTCCTACCGCCGCAAACTCTCCACACTCGGCGCCGAAGGAACCCAGGAAGCCTTGGCCTCAGTGGGTTTCGCGGACCCCGCCGACGCCTCGCTGTTCGCCCGCATCTGGTACGGCGCGGTCGCCGCCACCGTCAACTGGTGGCTCGAGCACCCCGAGGAACCCGCCGAAACCACCACTCAGCGATGCGCCCGCATCCTCACCTCCCTGCGCGGCTGACCTCGCAATCCACCCACTCGAAGTACCCGCTCCCCGAAACCGGCCGCCCCCGAAACGCACCGGAATACGTGTACGCACCGACATAACCGCGCCCATGGCCGTACCGCAGCGGACTGTCCACAACCGCCTCCACCGCCACGACCTCCTCCGCGCCGTCCCGCACCGTCCACCGGAACCGCTCCGGAACCCGCATCTCCCGCCCCCGCGGATCAACCTCCGGCTCAGCCCGATGCTCCACCTCGACCCGCACCTCCCGAAACACCGCCGCGTCACCGCCGAGCGTGCGCAGATGCGCCAGCCGGCAAGCCGTCGCCCCAGCCGCGCGGACATCGGTGAGCAACAACTGTGTCCGGTCATCGAGATTGATGATCTGATAGGTGAAGAAATCAATCGGCAGCTTGAACCGCTGCGGCAACGGCGAACGCCGAAGTGCTTGCGGCGAAAGAGATCGCGCGTACTCCACAGTGCAGAGACCGCCGATTTCCGTCTCACCGGTGTCGTCAGTGATCATCCCGGTGAAGGTGGCGAGCAGACTCAAGTGATCGTAAGCCGGATTGCGCACGAACCACGAGACCTGCGGCGTCGCGGTGATCGCCAGATCCGCCGAGAACCCGTCGTACCGCGCGTGCACCTGATACGACGGATGCGCCGCTTCGATAGCCAGATCCGAATCCCACTCCAGCCGCGAACCGTCCTCGGCGAACCGGCATTCGGTGCGCGAGTCGTAAGCCCGGTAGTGGTGGTGCCCAGGCGCGGCAGTGGACGAGAGAACGGTCGTGGTGCGGCGCGCGTCGGAGGTCGCGAGGTAGTCGTTGTCGAAACAGACCGCGCCGGTGCTGCCGATCAAAGTCATGGTGTTGAGGTAGCGGTGCGGCCGCGGCAGCTCCGGCACGAAAATGCCGTAATGCGTCCACGCCCAGGTCCGCGAGCCCGGATGCGGCCGCAGCAGACCGGGCCGGTCGAACGGCTTCGCGGACTCCTCGATCCGCTGGTCGAAGCGAGGAAGCAGCTTGTTCACCACGAACGGCGCGGCAGCGGTCAGCACGCTCATCTTTCCTCCTCAATGCCTATTACCCTAGAGTAAGTTACTCAAGGGTCAATTCGGAAGGGAGCAGACGGATGACACGGTCCTGGTGGGGTTGGGGCGACGTCGAGGAAGCACTGACCGCCGAAGAAGCGGAGGCGCTGGTCGCGCGCACGGCCGCCTTCCTGCCCGCCCACGACTTCACCGACCACGCCCCGCCCCCGCCGGACGACCTGCCGGTGCCGCCGTCCCGGCTCCGCCCGCCCACCGCGCTGGCCCGGTTGTGCTCGACCGACTGGACCGACCGGCTGTCGCACGCGCGCGGCAAGGCGTTCCGCGACGTCGTCCGGAACCTGGAAGGCCGGGTCGAAGCGGTGCCGGACATCGTCGCGCGTCCGGAATCCGAGCAGGACGTGCTCGATCTCCTGGACTGGTGTTCCACCGACGGCACGCCGCTAATCCCGTATGGCGGCGGCAGTTCCGTCGTCGGCGGCATCGAACCGCGGTTCCCCGCGCCCGCGGTGTCGCTGGACCTCGGCCGCCTCGACCAGGTCGTGGAGATCGACCGGACGAGCCGCGCCGCGCGAATCCAGGCCGGGGTGTACGGACCGGCGCTCGAGGACCAGCTCCGCCCGCACGGGCTGACGCTGCGGCACTACCCCCAGTCGTTCACGCACTCCACGCTCGGCGGCTGGCTCGCGACCCGCGCCGGCGGTCACTTCGCCACCCTGGCCACGCACATCGACGACCTCGCCGAGTCGCTGCGCGTCGTGACCCCGGCCGGAGTCAGCGAGTCGCGGCGGCTGCCCGGATCGGGGGCCGGACCGTCGCCGGATCGGTTGTTTCTCGGCTCGGAAGGCACCCTCGGCGTGATCACCGAAGCCTGGATGCGGCTGCAAGAACGCCCTCGCTGGCAAGCGAAAGCGTCAGTCAGCTTCGCCCGGTACTCCGACGCGGTGCAAGCGACCCGGGCGATCGCCCAGTCCGGCCTCTACCCGGCGAACTGCCGTCTCCTTGACGCCGCCGAAGCGTTCCTCAACACCGGCGTCCAGGCAGACGGCTTGCTGCTGCTCGCGTTCGAGTCTGCCGACCATCCGGTGGACGCCTGGCTGGACCGCGCCCTCGAACTCACCGCCGACCACGGCGGCACCGTCACCGCCCGCCGCGGCGAGTCCGGTTCGACGTGGCGTTCGGCGTTCCTGCGCATGCCGTACCAGCGCGACGCCCTCGCCCGCCGGTCGATGGTGGTGGAGACCTTCGAGACCGCCTGCACCTGGGACGCGTTCGAGACCCTGCACGAAGCGATCACGACGGCCGCGAACGCGGCGATCGCCGAGATCTGCGGCGCGGGCGTGGTGACCTGCCGGTTCACCCACGTCTACCCGGACGGCCCCGCGCCGTACTACGGCATCTACGCGACCGGACGCTGGAGCAGCACCGTCGCACAGTGGGACGAGCTGAAAACCGCGGTGTCCGAAGCGATCCTGGCCAACGGCGGCACGATCACCCACCACCATTCGGTCGGCCGCGACCACCGCCCGTGGTACGACCGGCAGCGCCCGGACCCGTTCGCCGCCGCCCTCTCCGCGGCGAAAAACGCCCTCGACCCAGCCGGGATCCTGAACCCGGGCGTCCTTCTCCGCTGACCCGTCACCGCCGCAGATACCGCAACGCCCGCGCCGCCGCGTGGCTGCCGCACATCCCGTGCGCACCCGGTCCCGGCGGCGTGGCCGCGGAACAAACGAAATGCCCGGGGACACCCACGTCATACGGCTGCAACGTCGTCCGCGGGCCGAAAACCAGCTGCCGCAGGTCTTTCGCGCCGGTGAGGATGTTGCCGCCGACGAAATTCGGGTTCTCCGCAGCGAATTCCGCCGACGACGTCGTCACCGAACCAATGACCCGCTCCCGGAAACCCGGCGCGAACCGTTCGATCTGCGCAGTGATCGCCTCAGTAGCGTCACCGGTGAATCCATGCGGCACATGCGCGTACGCCCACACCGGATGCACATCCCCGACCGAACGCGTCGGATCAGCCAGATACTGCTGTCCCAGCAAAACGAACGGTCGCTCCGGCATCCGTCCACTGTGTACATCACGTTCGCCAGCAACGACCTCCGTCGCCGATCCTCCCAAGTGGACAGTCCCGGACGCCCGCGCTTCCGGTGACCGCCACGGAATCCCGCCCTTCACCGCGAAGTCCACTTTGAACGCGCCGGGACCGTAGCGAAACTTCTCGTACGCCCGTCGAATCCGCGGCGGCAACCGGTCGCCGAGCACCTGCGCGAGAGCGCTCGGGCCGACGTCCCACACCACCACGTCCGCCCGCGGCAGCTGCGAAACCGACTCCACCCGCACGCCAGTCTCGATCTTCCCGCCGAAGTCGGCGATCAGTGCGGCCAAGGCGTCGCTGATCGCCCGCGACCCGCCCTCGGCGACCGCCCAGCCGTGCCGGTGACCAGCGGTGAGGATGCCGAGCCCGATCGCCGACGACAGCGGACGGTCGAGCGGCCGGAACGCGTGCGCCGCCACCCCGAGCCACAGCGCACGAGCCTGGGGAGTGCGGAAGTACCGGGCCAGCACGGTCGCCGGCGCGACCGTCGGCAGACCGAACCGACCCAGCAGCAACGGATGTTTCGGCACTCGCAACAGTGGCCCGAGGATGTCCTCGCTCAGCGCGTCGTAGTTCTGCGCGGGCGAGGAGAACAGCGCTGACCAGCGACGTTCGTCCGCGCCGAGCCCGGCGGCGGTGCCGGAGACCGAGCGTCGCAGGACACCGGCGGTGCCGTCGTCGAGCGGATGCACGCAGTCGATTTCCGGCAGCCGCCAGCGCAGGCCGTACCGGTCGAGCCCGAGGTCGGTCAGCACCGGGGAGCCGACCGCCATCGGATGCGTCGCGGAGCAGTGGTCGTGGCGCAGGCCGGGGACGATCGCCTCGTAGGTGCGGGTGCCGCCGCCGATCTCGTCGGCGGCCTCCAGCACCGTCACGTCGACCCCGGCGCGAGCCAGCACAGCCGCCGCGGCGAGCCCATTGGGTCCGCTGCCGACCACCACCGCCGTAGTCATGCCAGCACGCTGCTCGTCGTCGCCGGGCTCGCGGTCCAGGTGACGGTGAGCGGGATCGGTCCGTTCGGCAGCCACGGCTGTTCGTTGACCGCGTCGGCCACCGTCCAGTGGCCGCGTTCGATCACGCCCAGCGCCGCGTCAATCACCTGGTAATGCTGCACCTTCGAGTGGATGGCCTGCGACTCGACCCACACCACGATCCATTCGCCAGGCGCGAAGCCGACCCGCTTCTGCACCGCGTTGACGAAGCTGAGGTCGTGCAGGTGCCCGTCGCCGAAGTTGAACCCGATGATCGAGTTGCAGCCGAACTCGGCCTCGCGCACGGTCCGCGTCTCGAGGTCCGGCAGGTTCTTCGCCAGCACCGAGAACAGCCCGCGGCCCTGGCTGTGCATCGACCGCCAGGCGATCGTCTGCTGCATGGTGATCTCGGCGACCTCCGCCGGATAACCCATCGCCTGCAACTGGTCGACCTGGTTCTTCGTCGGCCGGTGCGGCAGCGTGTTCAGCTTCGCCTCGGCCCCCGGCGCGAACGCCCACAGCGCCGACGCCCAGTTGCCCGCGTACTGCCGCATAGACGGCAGGAACGACACCAGGTCCGGCCGCAGATTGCCCAGGATCGGGAAGAACAGCAGCGCGGCCGCGATCACGACGGCGAGCCAGCCCGGCGTCATGTCGCCGACGCCGTACCCAGCGCTCGCCGGGAAGCCGAGGAACAGGAAGATCGCGAGGTAGCCGAAGAGAATGTTCCACTCCAGCGGCACCGCCAGCGGGAACGTGGACGTGATGAAGAGGTGGAACACCACCATCAGCGCGACCCCGGCGAGCGTGACCCAGTGATTGGTGGAGAACAGCAAAACCAGCGGCGTGATGATTTCCACCGTCGTCCCGCCGACGTGCGCCATGAACGACGCGAGCTTCGACGGACGGATGTCGTTCGGGAAATTCCGGTAATGCGCGCGCTTCAACCACTTGAACGGAACACACGGACTGTTGGACACCATCGGCGGCACCACATTCGTGAAGTGCTTGCCGAACTTCGAGACGCCCGCGCCGATCCAGACAGTGCAGATCAGCAGTTTCGCGGCGATGATCATGTTCACGAACGGCAGGAAGGCAAAGAACGCCAACGCGGGCAGATACTGTTCACCACGAGCGGCGAGGAAAATTGTCTTGTCCCGCAAGCCATTCAGCACGTACAGCACGATCGGCGCGATCAGCAATGCCGGACGCACGAGTCCGGAGGTGTTGCCGGGCAATGCGGCCGACAACGCGGCGTCCGGGACACCGGGAAGCACGATCGCGGCCAGCAGCGTGACGAGGAAAGCCAAGTACAGCAGCACATCGAAGCCGTTCCGCCGGTCGCCCGCGGTGAACGGCACGCGCTTCCACGGCCGCAACCGGATCGTTCCGGGCCGTGCCCAGAACAGGATCCCGCCGGTCATCGGCTTGAACTTGCCCGCGATCGGACCCCAGGAGCCGGCGACGCCGACCGTTTCCAGGAATACCGTCCACAGCACGAGCTTTTGGTAAACCACTGGTTCGTGCCACCACGCGGCGACCTCCCAGAACGGGCCGACACCGGACGTCGCGGTCGCCAGCGCGACTCCGGCCAGCACGTAGAGGAAAACCAGCTTCACCACGTACGTCGCCGGAATCATCTTGGGCGAGCCGAATCCGAACTGGACCCAGTGCAGTGCGAGCGCCTTGGTTCGTTCGAACAGTGGCTTCCGCAGGAAAGTTTCCGGATCGACCGGGGGAAAGTCCCCTGTCTTGAACCCCATTGTTCTCCGCCTTTCTCCGGGCAGCATCGACCGGGCCCGCCACTGCGGGCACGGATTTTTCTTTCAGATTCGGATCAGCTGGCCGCGGCGAGTTCCCGGCGCAGCGCGGGTTTGTCGATTTTGCCGACCGGGTTCCGCGGCAGCGCGGGCACGATGTCGATCCGCACCGGCACCTTGACCCTGGTCAGCCGTTCCCGGCAGTGTGCAAGCAGTTCGGCCTCGCTCGCTGTCCTGGACGGGTACAGCGTCACGGTCGCCACCGGCAGTTCGCCGAGCACCGGATGCGGCGCGCCGACCACCGCGGCTTCCAGCACCGCCGGGTGTGCGTGCAGTGCGTTCTCGATCTCCTTGGGGTAGAGGTTCTCCCCGCCCCGGATGATCATGTCCTTGATGCGGTCGACCAGGACGAGGTAGCCGTCCTCGTCGAACCGCCCGACGTCGCCGGTGTGCAGCCAGCCGTCGACGATCGTGGCGGCGGTCGCCTCGGGCCGGTTGAGGTAGCCGCGCATCACGTTTGGACCGCGGACCACGACCTCGCCGGGACCGTCGGTCACCAGCTGTCGCCGCGGGTCCATCAGCGCGACCTCCTGCCCGGGCAACGGAAGCCCGACGGTGCCCGGTTTACGCGGCCCAGCCAGCGGATTCAGCGTCGAAGCACAACTTCCCTCGGACAGTCCGTAGCCCTCGACGACCACCACGCCGAACCGTTCCTCGACGCGCTGGATCAGCTCGGCGGGCATCGGCGCGGCACCGCAAACCGCCAGCCGCAGCGACGAAGTGTCCGGCCGCACGGTCTCCGGCAGACCTGCCAGCCGGGCGTAAATCGCTGGCACGGCAGAGAAATACGTCGGACGGACGCGTTCGATCGTGTCGAAGAAGTCGTCGGCGCGGAATCTCGCAGTGATCGTCGAGCGGCCACCAGCGAGCAGCGGCGCGAGCACGCTGACCACGATTCCGTTGACGTGGAACAGCGGCAGGATCAGCAAACTGTGGTCTGCCGGGCCGAGTTCGAGCGCGTCGACGATCATTTCGGTCATCACTCGCACGTTGCGGTGGTCGAGCACCACGCCTTTCGGCTGTCCCGTGGTGCCGCTGGTGTAGATGAGCAACGCGACCGCGTGGTCGTCATCGGCCACCGGACCCTCGTCAGGCGCGGCGGTCGCCAATTCCTCGACCCGCATCGTCACCAGGTCCGAATCACTGTGCCCCACCACGACTTTAGCCCGCGCGTCGGCGATCTGGAACGAGGCTTCGCCGTCGGTCAGCTCCGGGTTCACCGGCGTGACCGCGGCACCGAGCCGCCAGGCAGCGAACAACACCACCGCGAACTCGACGCGATTCGGCAGCAGCACCGCGACGACGTCGCCGGCGCCGACCCCGCGAGCCCGCAACGCGGCAGCCGCGCTGCGCACTCGCACCGCGAAACCGGCGTTGCCGAGCTCGCCGTGTTCGTCAGCGAGACACGGCCGGTTCGGGTTTCGCCGGGCCCGTTCCTCAGGCAGCGCCGCGAGGTGCATCGTCGAAGTCCTTTCCCAGTGCGGCTCAGGTGGGAAATGACGGTAAGGACGGGCCGTGACCCAGGCCATAGGCCGCAGAACCGAAGGGTCCGCCGGTCGTTGTGCCGGGGTCACAACCGCCTGCACCGAGGGGGTGAACGACGCCGCTCGCCTGTCGCTGAGGCGGTCCGGTGGTTACCCTGACCGCCATGTCCGACGCCGTCGACGCCGTCGTGGCCGAGATCGCGCACGCCATCGACGCCGACCTCGCCGCCCGCACCACCGAACTCACCGACTGGTTCGTCGAGATGATCCCGGAATTCCGGCACGACGAGACGGTCCGCAAGCTCATGATCGCCAGCACCTCGGCGAATCTGGTCGCGATCCTCGACATGCTGTCGCATTCCATCCCGCTCGACCGGATCACCGTCCCGCCCGCCGCGGCCGAGTACGCGCGCCGGTTCGCCCAGCACGAGCTGTCGCTGGAGGCGCTGCTGCGCGCGTACCGGCTCGGCGAGCACCGGTTCGAGCAGTGGGCGATCGAGGCGCTGGAACGGCAGCCGAACATCGACACCCAGCTGGCGCTCGCGGTGCTCGCCGAACTGTCGCGGCGCACCAACCGCTACATCGACCAGGTCATCGAGGGCCTGATCGACATCTTCGAAACCGAACGCCGGCGCTGGAGCAGCCGCACCGGAGCCGCACGGGCGGCGCAGATCCGTCTGGTGCTCGATTCGGACACGCTGACCGAGGACGCCGCGCAGCAGTTGCTCGCCTTCCCGATGCGGCAGTGGCACTGCGCGGCCGTCGCGTGGCTGCCCGCCGAGGGCGCGGGCGAACTGCAGGCCGCGGCGCGATTGCTCCAGGAGGTGTGCGGGCGAGGTCCAGCCCTGACCATGCTGGCCGACGACCGCACACTGTGGAGCTGGACAGTCAGCACGGAACGTGACGACATCGAGGTCGAACGCCTCCACTCGGGCGTGACAACCATCGGCGGCGGCCTGCGACTGGCCCTCGGCGCGCCCGGCTACGGGCTGGCCGGATTCCGCGGCTCCCTGCGCGAGGCGGTCCGGGCACGGGCGGTCGCGGAGACCGACGAGGACCAGAGCCAGAACGTGGTGCTGTTCGACGACGTCGCGATCGCCGCCCTGCTCACCGAACAGTCCGACGACGTCTACCGCTGGATCGCGCGCGTCCTGGGAGACCTCGTCGCCGACGATCCCGGCACCGAGCAACTGCGCGAGACGCTGCGAGTCTTCCTCGACACCGACGGCAGCTACACGCACGCCGCCGCCCGGCTGCACCTGCACAAGAACACCGTTCACTATCGCGTCCGCAAGGCCGAGGAACTGTGCGGCCGACCGCTCGCCGAGCATCGGCTGGAAGTGGAAGTCGCCCTGCGTGCGGCCACTTCGCTGCGCAAGCGGCTGCCGTGGAACGAGCCCGGCTGAGCCGTCAGTCCATTGTGGATTCTTTTGCCTTCGCGCGGCGCCGTGTTAGCCTGTCGCCGTGCTGCGCCTCATGACGTCCGAGCGACTCGTAACCCGGCGCGCCGGCTGAACCAGGCTGCCGGCGCGCGATGCCGGTATGCGGTTTTTGCTTCGGGACCTGGCCCTTCTTTCCCTCGCCAGAACTTCCTCCCGGAGTACGCCATGTCCTTGAGCACCTTTTCCTCCGCCCCGTACACCTCCGCCCCGGCGATGCTGGTCCGCCGCCGGATCGCGACGTACTTCGTCGGCGGCATCGACCAGATCCCCGCCTTGGTCGCGACGCTGACCCAGCACGGGAAGCTGATCCACGAGCTGTCCGTCGACGTCCGCGAGGGAGTCCGGGAAAGCAGCATGGTCAGCACCGTCCTGGTCAGCCCCGACGCACTCGACGCCCTGCTGGACGCGCTGCGGGCCCTCTCGTCGGTCGTCTCCGCCGAACTGGCCTGATCCGGCCCGCCCCTCGGCGCGACGGCAGACTGGGGTACCCACCAGCGAAAGGCACCCCACATGCGATTGGCGGACAAGATCGCCCTGATCACCGGCGCTTCGAGCGGCATGGGCAAGGCAGCAGCCCTGACCTTCGCCCGCGAAGGCGCGACGGTCGTCGTCACCGACGTCGAAGACGCTGACGGCGCTGCCGTGGCCGAAGAGATCCGCGCCAACGGCGGCCAGGCCGAATACCGCCGCCTGGACGTCACCGACGAAACTTCCTGGACCACCGCCATCGCCGCCGTCCTGGCCCAGCACGGACGCCTCGACGTACTGGTCAACAACGCCGGCATCAGCGGCACCTTCGACCCCGACCTGACCAGCACGGCTTTCTACGACCGCCTGCTGCAAGTCAACGCCCGCGGAGTGTTCCTGGGCATCAAACACGGCACCGCGGCGATGTCCGGCCGAGGCGGAGGTTCAATCGTGAACCTGACCTCGATCTCTGCGTCCATCGGACAAGTCGGCGTGCATCTGGGATACGCCGCCTCGAAAGGCGCGATCAAGTCGATGACCACCACCGCAGCCGTCCACTATGCGGCCGAGGGCATCCGAGTCAACGCGGTAGCCCCCGGTCTGCTGCCCCCAATGCGAACGTCCCGCGGCTCGACCGACCCGGTGTGGCGAGCGAAGCAGGTCGAGGGCGTGCCGATGGGACGGACTGGGGAGGTACAGGAGGTCGCTGACGTGATCCTATTCCTGGCCTCGGCGGAATCCTCGTATGTAACCGGAGTGGAAATCCTGGCCGACGGGGGTTACACGGCCCAGTAGGCGGTTTTTAGACGCTGGGGCTCCTGCGGAGGCGGCGGGAGTCCCAGCGCCGTGAAGGTGACATCGTGCCGCCGCCTAGCTGCTGTCTCGCACCGACTCCCGCTCGGCCTGGGCTTCCCCGGCCCGCCCTTTGACCACCGCTTGCCCCTCGCCCAACCGGCGCTCAGGACCTTCCAATCGTCCGCATCGCGCCAATCCCAGCGGCCGATCGCCCCCGGTCCGGAGCGCCCCCGATTCGCCCACAGGTCACCGCTGGCCTCGCCCCTCCGACACCAGCCTCCTCCCGCTGCCCCTCCGCCTCACGCCAACTCCTCCCGCTGCCCCTCCGCCTCACGCCAACTCCTCCCGCTGCTACTCCGCCTCGCGCCGGTCATCCGCCTCCCGCAACGCCTCCCGCCCTTCCTCCGCCTCGCGCCAGTTCCTCCAGCCGAGCCCTTCGCACCACCCCTGTCCGCCATCGACATCCGCTGCCGTGATCCCCGCCTCTGCCTCAACCGACCGTCACCGACCGGCCCGCGCGGTACGTTCACCGGACCACCCCCGGGGTGGCGAGACGGAGGCGAAGCCGGTGGAACTGAGGCAGGTCGAACACTTCCTGGCGGTAGTCCGGCACGGCAACTTCACCCGCGCCGCCCAGGACGTGCACGTCGTGCAGTCCGCGCTCAGCGCGTCCATCCGGAAGCTGGAAGCCGACCTCGGCGCGGAACTGTTCGACCGCACCACGCGCCGGGTCACCCTCACCCCCGCGGGCGAGGCGCTGCTGCCGCTTGCGCACCAAATCGCCGCGGACGTCGACTCCGCCCGAGGCGAGGTAGCCGCCGTGACCGGCCTTGCGCGCGGCCGGGTGTCGATCGGGACCATCCAGACCCTGACCGTCATCGACCTGCCCGCGAAGCTGGGCGAATTCCGCGCCCGCTACCCGGGAATCCGGCTGCGTGTCCGGGAAGGCACCATCCCCGGACTGACCGCCGCGGTGTCCGACGGCGAACTGGATCTGTCCTATGTGGGCGGTCCGCTGCCGGAGGAGCTGGCCGAATTCGCCTGCTGGCAGCAGAACCTAGTCCTGCTCACCCACCCCGGACACCGCCTGTCGCCGCGCCGCCGAGTCCGGCTCGCGGAGCTGGACGGCGAACCTTTCGTAGATTTCACCGGCAGCGGCCTGCAAGCCCTGGTCGACCGAGCCTTCACCGAGGCCGGTGTCCGCCGCGATCAGGTCTGCGAGGCGACAAACGTCCCCCTGCTGATCGACCTGGTCGCGGCAGGCCTAGGCGTCACCGTGGTCCCAGAGCAGGTCGCCGCCCGATCCGGACTGCCGTTCGCCCACCTCACCCAGCCGACGCTGTCCCGCACGATCTACCTGACCGGCCGCTCGGCAAACCTCACCAACCCGGCGGCACGTGCGCTGCTGGCCCACCTCCTCGCCTGACCCCGCGCACCGGCGCGAGCACCAACGCGAACCCCACCAGCCCCAACACCAGCGCAACGGTCGTCAACCCGGTAATCCCGGCAACGAACGCCAACGCGAACGCCCTCCCGCCAAACCGCCGCAGCAACCGGACAACATCCCGAGTAGCTCCGTCGACCTGCTCGACCTCGACTGCCAGGTTGATGCTGGCCGCCGAGCCGACGTCAGTCGCAGACCCGGCGCTAACCGCCGCCTCGACGCCGACCATCGGATTGGCGCTGGGCACCCGGCGGTCGCTCGCCACCGGCTCACCGCAAGCCGACGGGTCGACGTTGGCCACCAAGTCGCCGTCGGACGCAGGCTCGGCACTAGCCACCAATTCGACGTCGGCTGCAAGCCCGGCGCTAGCTACCGATTCGGCACCGGCCGCAGGCTCGAGGCCAGCCGCCGATTCGATCTCGGCCCTGAGCCCGGCTCTAGCCGCCGACTCAATCTCGACTGCAGACCCGGCGCCAGCCACCGACCCAACCTCGGCCGCGAGCCCGGCACCAGCCACCGACTCGAGGTGAGCCCTGGACTCGGGGCTCGTCACCGGGCCGACACCGACTGCAGACTCGTCGCGCGCCACCTCATTGATGCTGGCCGCCACGCAATCGCCCGCCGCCGCGAGGGTGGCGTCCTCAGGTGCGCACCTACGCTCGTCTCTCGCGCCGAGGGCAGCGTCGTCCGGTGCGATCCCGCGGACGTCCACGTCTCCCCCACCGGTTAGGCCGGTTTCGGTGTCGGCGGACCGGTCCGTCGACACGTCGCCGTCGAGGTGCCGGTCGTCGTTTCGGCCGGAGTTCTCGGCGGGATCGTCAGGCACAGACGTCATGCGCTGAGTATTGGCGTGTGTCGACCTCCCAGTCCAACACCTGTTTTCGCTGCGATTCAGCGATGAAATCGATCGCCCGCTCGGAGGCTGATCGACGTGACAGTCGCCGTCGGCTCGACGGCACCCGGGTCAGGCAAAGACCACCTCCTCGCTTCCGACCAGCTTCACGCCTGCCGTGGACAGTTCCTCGTTCACGCGGGCGCTCTCCTCGGCGGCGGAGAGTTCGTCGTCGTACGTGGCGTGGGCATCCTGGACCAGCGTGACTTCATGACCTCGGTTGAGGGCGGCCAAGGCGGTGGCTCGGACGCAGAAGTCGCTCTGCATTCCGACCACGACCAGCGGGGTCGACTCCGGCAGCAGGGAGCCCAACTGTGTGTCAGCGAAGGAGTCGGGTGTCTGTTTGTCGACTACGTGCTCGCCGGGGCGGACCTCGTGCACTAGTTCCCAGCCGGAGGTCCCAGGCACGTCGGGATCGTCGCCGGTGCCGTTGTTCCGGATGTGCACCACCTGCGCGCCCGCGGCCCGCGCCCGTTCCAGGACCTGCGTGATCGCGGCGACGATTCGGTCGGCATCGGGTACGGGGGTGGGAGGGAGAAGCATGTTGTTCTGGACGTCGATGAGAAGCAGCGCGGGAACCATGCCGGAAGCATCTCAGCGGGCACCGACAAAAACGGGGCCTCGGCGTTCGCCCACAAGGATGAACACAGGACGAGGCTTTCGCAGTGGTCCGACGGCACAGGGATCTGGAGGGCGGCTCCTCGGCATCGTCAAGCTGGCCCCGGATTCGTGCGCGCTACGAGTCTCGCCGTTCCCGGGCGGATTCCTGCTGGGGCGACGGTCGTGGATGCCGCATCGGGCGTTGCCGGGCGACTGGGTAGCGCGCCAGGGGGTGCGCCTCGTCCAATCGGTGGCGGGCGCGGCGGGGGACGTCGTCCGACGGCGAGACCCAGCGGCGCGTCGAGTCGTCTGGCGAGGAGGTTCGCGGAGCATTCGGCGGCGGAACGGCAGAGCGACGCCGGGCGGCGCGGCGCAGGAAAACTACGGCCAGCACCACGAACACCGCGGCGACGGCCACCAGGAGCCACCAAGCTTGCATTCGTCCTCCCGTCGTGGGTGGGTCGCACGCAAGGGTGCCCGTTCAGCCTGAGGACAGCGCGATGTCCACACCGCCGGGTGTCACCGGAACGGGGGTTGTTTGCTGGATAATCGCGGAGTGCCGGACGGGTCCTGCGTTACCGACGCTAACAGCGCCGCATAACAACGAGGCTTCCGCTAACAGCTGCCGCATAACGGCGGGCTTCGCAGCGAAGCACACGGACGGGCCGTGAGGAGGCAACGCTCCGGGTGCGAAGAACCTCGTCGGGCAGCAACTCTCGCGGAGTTTGGCATCGAGAGCGACCCGTCACGCAACAAGGATGTCGGCTGGAATGGAAAACACGCGACTCGTGACGCTGAGCGCCTGAACTCGCAGCGGCGCCGAGGCCTCCGCCCAAAAATCTCATCGGAGGGCGTGTTCAGCAACGGCGCGCCCGGGTTCTACGTCCTCGGCACGGTCGTGCAGACCGCGGCGATCGGCTACGGGGTGGTGCCGAAGATCTGGCGCACGGCTTCACCGCGCCCCGCGACATCCACCCGCGGCCGACTCACTTCACCCCATCCCGAAGCGCCGAAACCCGATCCACCGCCGCAGTGAAATCTGCGCTCGGCAGGGATCCGTCTGACAACCCGGCAGCCAGCGCGGAAGCGGCATCGTCCCCCTGGCTCACGTCTCGGGCCGAGGCCAGGATCAGGTCCATCCCCGCCTTCGCTGCCAGCACGGCGCGGTTTCCCGGTCCGCCATAGGACTTCAGTGCGCCAGCTTCCAAGGCATCCGTCACGGTCACCCCGGCGAAGTTTGTCTTGGTTCGGAGTTCCTGCACGGCCGTCGGCGAGAGTCCGGCGGGGCGGGAGGCGTCCAGAGCTGGGTACGCAGCCCACGAGAGCATCACGAGCTTCACGCCAGCGTCGACGACTGGGTGGTAGGGAGCCTCGTCCTTGGCACGCAGTTCGGACAGGGGCACGTTCAGCGTCACCGGGCCGACGTCCGTGTTGCTTCCGGCGGGGACTGCGCCCAGGCCGGGGAAGTGCTTGGCCGTCGCGGCGACGCCTGTCGACTGCTGTGCCGTAACGAAATCCCGGCCCAGTGCGCCGGCCACCTGAGGGTCCTGGCTGTAAGAGCGGCCGTATTTGTCGATGAAATTCCCCGGTTGGCGGTAGACATCCAGAACCGGCGCGAGGTTGACGTTCATACCTACCCCGGCGAGGTTCTGGCCCGCACCAGTACCCGCGGCTTTGGCTGCGGCAGACGGATCCGCGGACTGGGCTACCTGCTTCTCCGACAGCACGGGTTCGCCGGGCAGCCGACGGACCTTGCCGCCTTCCTGATCGGTCATCAGCAGCAACGGACGGTGCACCGGGCTTTGCGCGTTCGCGTCCCGGAATTGTCGTACCACGTTGGTAATCTGCTGGGAGCTTGAGATGTTTTCGCCGAAGAAGATCACGCCCGCTGCCTCGCCGGCGCGGATTCGTTGCAGCAACGAGGCTGGCGGCGTCAGACCAGGATAGGAGTAGATCACCCGCTGCCCGGCCAGTTGCCGCGGCGTGAGTCCAGAGGGAGTGGCGGCGACCGTGCTCATCGCGAGCACCGTCACGGCCATAGCCAGCAATGCCTTCCGACGCTTCATGCGACCTCCGTTCGCGAGCCCTAGGACAACGCTAACCCCCGGCGGGCGGGCGTGCTCAGCTGCCGATGGGGGTTAGCGCGGCGAACGAGTTCGCGGTGAGGCGGAAGGATGGCGGGCAATACGATAGGAGGCGGGCTCGGGCAACGCGATAGCTGGTGAGCTTGGACAGAGCGACAGCTGGCGGGCTCCGGCAGAGCGACAGTCGGCGAACTCAGACAAAGCGATAGCTGGTGAGCTCGGGCAGAGCGATAGTTGGCGGGCTCCGGCAAAGCGATAGATGACGGGCTCGGGCAAAGCGGCAGTCGGCGGGCTCCGACAAAGCGACAGATGACGGGCTCGCGCAAAACGACAGTCGGCGAACTCCGACAAAGCGGCAGATGGCGAGCCTGGACAAAGCGACAGTCGGCGGGCTTGGGTGCGCGGCGGGTCGTTCGCATGCCCGCCTGGCCAGGACCGAGCGAAGCTGGGCGTCCCGGCTCCCGGCTCCCGGCTCCCGGCTCCCGGCTCCCGGCTCCCGGCTCCCGGCTCCCGGCTCCCGGCGACAGTGCAACGGCTCGCTGCTGCCCGCACCCGCGGACGCCAGCAGTACCGGCACCTGGCCGTTCCTCGCAACGAACCACACTGACAGTCCTCAATGGACAATCAAACCCAGTAAGCCACCCGAGCCCGGTAATTGCGCAGAACCAGCATCGCCAACGACCAACCGACCACAGTCACCACACCGGCGACCAGCCAGTGCGTCCAGCTTTGCTGCTGCCCGACCAGCGGCGCGCGCACGATCTCGACGAAGTGGTAAACCGGGTTGAGCTGCAGCAAATTCACCGCGAGCGACCCGAATCCTTCGTGCGAGGTCTGGTTCATCGCCCGGACCTGGTCCATCGACCACATGATCGGCGTGGCGTAGAAGAGCATCGTGATGAAGCTCTGGATCACAGGCGGGATGTCGCGGAACCTCGTCGACACCACGCCGAACAGCAGCACCACCCACGCACCGTTCAGCACGACCAGGGCCAGTGCGGGCACGGCGAGCAGCATTCCCCAGCCGAGTCCGGGATGCAGCAGCGCGTATCCCTTGTCCACCAAACGATACGGGTGCGAAAGCTTGCCGAAGAAGATCGCCAGCACCATTACATACACGACGAGGTTGTGCGCCAGATACAACGCCTGCCGCCACACCGTGCGCAGCGCGTACACCGACACCGGAGCCGGCAGCTGCTTGATCATCCCTTCGTTCGCGATGAACGTTTCCGAGCCTTCAACGATGCAGCCGTTCATGAAGTTCCACAGGATGAGCCCGGTGGTGATGCTCGGCAGCAGGGTCGAGATGGACGTGCCGAACAACGCGGAGTTCACCACGCCCAGCGCGAGCGCGGTGACTGCCATCCCGACGGTGATCCACAACGGCCCCAGCGACGAACGCCGGTAGCGCTGCTTGATGTCCTGCCACGCGAGCAACGCCCACAGTTCCCGGGCACGCAACCCGGCCTGCAGATCAGCGAAGGCTCGACGCCAGCTTCTCGGGTCCGCGTCGATCGCGGGCGGAGCGGTCATGACGACGAACCTAGCCGCGATCGCCGTTCTCGGCCAACACGCGACTACGGTGTGCCGGGTGAGCTTTTTCCTGTCCCGCGTCCTTTCCGCACTTCGTGACGGCGGCGACACTGTGCTGTTCCACCACGACGACACCACCATGACGTACCAGGCGGCGGCAGACCTGCTGTCGCGGCTGTACAGCGGACTTGCCGAGGTACGCGGCATGGTGGCGATCGACGCCGCCAACCGGCCGGAAGTGGTGCTCACCCAGCTTGCCGCGCAGCTGCGAGGGCTGGAAGTCGTGCTGATCGCGGCGTCCGCGAGCCGTCCGGCGCGGGCTGCGGCGCTCGCGGCGACCGGAGCGACCTTGCTCGCCGATGTCGAACTCGACACACTCGCCGCGGCACAACCGTCTATTCCGGACACTTTGCCCAATAGCGTCACGGCGATTTTCCCCAGCGGCGGCACTACCGGCACACCGAAACTGATCCGGCACAGCGGCATCTACGATGGCGTGGCCCACATCTTCCAACCGGACGGCACCAAAACCGCGCTCGTCACCGCTCCGCTCACGCACATGACCGGCAACACGGCCGTTCTGGGCGCGCTCTGCTGCGGCAACACCGTGGTACTGCACCGGGAGTTCAACGCCGAGAAGCTTCTTTCCGATGTGGAGCGTCATCGGATCACGACGCTTTCCCTTACCCCGCCCCGCCTCGCCGCCGTACTCGACCATCCACAGCTGTCCACTACGGACGTATCCAGCGTGCAGCAGCTTTCCCTCGGTGCTGCACCGCTGCCGCCGAGCCGGTTGGCCGAGGCGCTCAAGGTGTTCGGTCCGGTCGTCGGACAGGGCTACGGGCTCACCGAAGCGCCGATGATCGCCAGCATCTCCGCGGACGAAGTCCTTGCCCGGCCGAAACTCCTCGGTTCCGTCGGCCGCATCGTGCCCGGAATGGAGGCCCGGATCGAGGACGGTGAAGTGCTCGTCCGCGGACTGTCCATGATGGACGGCTACCACGGACAGCCGCCGATCGGCGACGGCTGGCTGCGCACCGGCGACCTCGGCCGCTTCGACGAGGACGGCTACCTCTACCTCGAGGACCGGATCGACGACGTCATCGTCACCGGCGAGCACGGCACGAAGGTCTCCTCGACCACAGTGGAGCACGCACTTCTCAGCCACCCCAAGGTGAAAGCCGCCGCGGTCGTCCCCGCACCGGGCCCGGACGGAACCCTGCTGCACGCCGTGGTGGTCGCCGAAAACACGACCGTTGACGAACTGCGCGACCAGGTCCGCGCCGAACTCGGCGGCGAGCACTTCGTACCGTCCACTGTGGAGTTCAGCGGCGAGCTGCCGCTGACCCCAGTGGGCAAAGTGGACAAACAGCGGCTCAAGCGCTGACCGACCGGCCCAGCAACCGTTCCCGGTGATGTTCCTCGTGCAGGTCCCGTCGCCGGGCATGCAGCAGCTGCGCCAACGTCACCTTGCCGAGTACCCGCGACGGATCGTGCCGGTCGACCACCAGCGCCTGCGTCGTGTGCCCGAGCGCCAGCTCGTTCGCGACATCGCGCAGAGTGTCGTCCCCGAACACGACGACATCAGCCGACATCTGCACGTCCGGTTGGTGCGTCATCACTTCATGCACGAAGAACGTCTCAAGTGGATCAGTCGTGTACTCGCGAGTGAGGTGCAACCGACGCCGCGCGATTTTCTCCGTGAGCACAGAACGCTTGAGCAGCAACACCGAAAGTGCATACGCCGAGAACGACGCGACGACGAGCGGCAGCAGATAGCTCCACGCGTGGGTCAGCTCCAAAGTGAACACAATGCCGGTGAACGGCGACCGCATCACGCCGCCGACGACCGCGGCCAGCCCGCACGTCGCCCAGAACCCGGGCGCGACATGCGGCAGCAAGCCGCCTTCCGCGGCGCCCAGCGCGGCGCCGATCATGAACACCGGAGCCAGCACGCCGCCGGAAGTCCCTGATCCCAGGGAAAGCGCCCAGATCAGCGTTTTCACGACCAGGATCCCGACGATCAGCGACGCGGTCGCGTGCCCGGTGAGCAGCGTGTCGATCACGTCGTAGCCGACGCCGAGCGCGTGCGGTTCGATCAGGCCGCCGATGCCGATCACCAGGCCGCCGATCGCGGGCCACCACATCCAGTGCACGGGCAGCCGCCCGAAGAGATCCTCGGCGAAGTAGACGAGCGCGGTCGCGCCGATCGCCAGCAACCCGCCGGTCAGGCCGGGGACGAGCGCGAGACCGTCGGCGGCCGGGCCGGGGTTGGCCCCGGTGAACGGGACCCCGAAGACCGGTCCGGTCCCGAGCAGGAACCCGCGGCACACCGTCGCGACGCACACCGCGGCAGCCACCGGAACCAGACTGCGCGGCCGCCACTCGAAGAGCAGCAACTCCACCGCCAGCAGGACGGACGCGAGCGGCGCGTTGAACGTCGCCGCCATCCCGCCCGCGGCACCGGCGACCAGCAGCGTCTTGCGTTCGTCCGCGGACAGCTTCAGCAGCTGCGCGAGGATCGAACCGACCGCGCCGCCGGTCATGATGATCGGCCCCTCGGCCCCGAACGGACCACCGGTGCCGATGCTGACCGCCGCCGACACCGGCTTCAGCACCGCGACGCGCGGGGCCACCCGGCTGCCTCCGGTGAGGATCGCCTCGATCGCCTCCGGCATGCCGTGCCCGCGGATCTTCTCCGAGCCGTAGCGCGCCATCAAGCCGATCACGAGCCCGCCGACGACCGGGGCTAGCAGCACGAGCCACCACGGGTGGTGCTGCGCGCCCGGCGCGACGAGATCCGTGGCGACGCGTTGGTAGAAGACCAGGTTGGTGATCAAGCCGATGAGCTTGAGCAGGGCGAACGCCGCCACCGCCGCCGCGCCGCCCACCGGCAGCGCGATCGCGGTGATCAACAGCATTCGAGGATTGACTGCGAAGTCGCCGAGGTGCGCGGCCCGCGCTGGAACCTTCACAGCCGGCCCGGTCCCGCTGTGGGCACGCCCGGTGCCGATTCCGCCGCCAGGACCAGGTCGCGGACCGCGGTCGAGACCGCTTCGTTCCGCGCGGCCGGGATTTCCGTCAGCAGCTCGGACAGCGCGCGCTGGCGTCGGCCGACAACTCCGGCGACGACCTCACGCCCGGCAGCGGTGACCTCCATGGTCACCACCGTGCGACGGTGCTCGTCCTCGCCGCGCACGACGTACCCGTGCGCCTCGAGCTTGTCGGCCAGCCGGGTGACCGACGACGCGTTCACGCCCATCGCCTCGGCGAGCCGGGAACACGGCACGCGTCCCAGGCTGTCGAGCACCACCAGCAATCGCACCTGCGGGAAGGTCACGCCACGCGGGGCGGCGTGCGCGCTGTCCCAGGCCACGGCCACGAGCACGCGAGTCAGCCGCTCGAGATCGGCCACGTCATCCGACAAACCTTGCATAGTGCAAAAGTTGCTATAGACAAGGCTTCAGGTCAAGGGTGTGTTCGGTCACCAGGGGTTCCTCCCCGGGCGCCGGTTTTGTCGGTGATCTTGGCTAGGGTGGGGTTCGGCGACGCGGAGGTGAGCCGGTGGAGCACCACCCACTCCGGGGCAACCCCGGGGAGCAGCACGACACGTACCCACAGCGCCCCGCGCAGCGGCGGCACGCTCCGCGTGCGAGACAGCGCGGATGAACGGAGAACGAGTCGCCTCCGCGTCGCTGCTCGAACCGATGCCGGTGTGGCGATGGCCGGTCGCCCGGTGGACCACGTTCGACGAATGCGCCGCCGCCCTCGACCTCACGCCGGGCGAACTGTCCTGGTTCGCCGACGAACGCGGCTGGCACCGGCGGTCCAGGCCGGTGCTGCGGCACTACCGCTACCGCTGGATCCCCACGTCCACCGGCGGCGCGCGGCTCATCGAGCAGCCGAAACCCCGGCTGGCCGAGGTGCAGCGCCGGGTCCGCAGGCACGTCCTCGACGCGCTGCCGGTCCACGAGGCCGCGCACGGTTTCCGCCGCGGCCGCTCGATCCACACCTGCGCCCGTCCGCACGCCGGACAGGACATGGTGGTGCGGCTGGATCTGGCCGGCTTCTTCCCGACCGTGACCGCCACGCGGGTGCGGTCGCTGCTCGACCTGGCCGGTTACCCGCCTGCCGTCGCGGCCGCCATCGCCGGGATCCTTACGACGCGCACGCCGGTCGACGTCCTGCGCTCCGCGCCCGCCCGATCGGCCATGCTGGGCCATCTCGCCGGCACACATCTCCCGCAAGGCGCACCGTCGTCGCCCTCGGTCGCCAACGCGGTCACCCATCACCTGGATCGCCGGCTTTCCGGCCTCGCCGCCGTGCTGGGCGCGAACTACACCCGCTACGCCGACGATCTGGCCTTCTCCGGCGACGCGAGCCTGCCGCTGCACCGGCTGCTGCCGGGCGTCCGGCGGATCGTGACCGACGAAGGCTTCCGCCTGCGTGACGATAAGACGTCAGTGAAACCGGCTTACCGGCAGCAGCGCGTCGCCGGGTTGGTGGTGAACGCCGCGCCGGCTGTCGCCCGCGCCGAGTACGACGAGTTGCGGGCCGTGCTGCACAACTGCGCCCGCACCGGCCCGGCGCCGCAGAACCGCGCGGAGCACCCGGACTTCCGCGCGCACCTGCTGGGCCGGATCGCGTGGATCAGCGCCACGAACGCGACCCGCGGCACGAAATTGCGCGGCCTGTTCGACCGGATCGACTGGTCGTGAACACGCCGGTTCAGACCGATAACAGGCTGAGATTCCGCTCCATCTCGGCCCACCATCCGGCCGCCGGAACATCCCGCGGCTGAATCATCGAGGCTTTGACCAGAATGTCGGGCCGGTTTTCTCGCCAAGCGTAGGAAAAAAGCTCGTCATAATGCACCCGGGGAAGCCATCCCTGTTCCCGGCCCGCTTCCAAACGCATGAGCTGCCGAGCAAGATCCATGCTGCTTCGCTCACAACTGCGAAACGCGCTCGAAAACCTTTGCACGGCCGCCGCGTCACCCCGCCGAACCGCCTGGCAGGCAAGGAAAAGCGCCGTCACGGCCAGGACGTCCGACCGATGCACCCCGCCCTCCGCCGCCAGATGTTCCGCCAGCTGAAAACTGCGCTTCCGCCGCCCCAGGCGCACCATTTCCGCCAGAGCTCGCTGCTGCCGAATGAGATATTCGTCTTCCCACAGGTTCTGCACAGCGTTTCCTCCCCTGCGCCCGGTCCCGACCCAGGCCGCTTCCCGGTACAGGATGCTCCACCAGGGTGACAGATACGTCGGCGACACTCAGCCGTTCGGAGCAAAATATCACCCAGGGGCATCGACAGTACCCGACCGCGCAAGTCCGGGAATCCTTGTTGCGCCTCAGGAATCGGGCGACTCTGGGTGGTTGACGGGAGTTCGGGAAGCGGGCCGGTTTCCGCATCGGACTCGCCGCCTGGGTTGGGTTGCCGGTGCAGATGGGGTCGGTTGCTGCGGAATCCGCATTCTTTGGACGACCGGCCTTAGTGGACACCCGTGTGCGAGCGGGGGCGGTAGTTGCGAAACGCTTTCACAGCAAGGGCTTGTTGCCTGCAAGCGGAGCGGGCCTCCGGGCGGTTCGCGTCTTGGCTGCCTTGGGCGGCGTGGTTTTCGGGTTTGATTTACGGGCTCGATTTCACCCGTTTGGCGCAGTCGGGGGCGCAGGATCGGGGTGGGCTGCTCTCAGGCGAGCGATGAAGCGTTGGGAGGGAAGGCTTGCGCGCGGAAGGAGCTCGGCACACGGCGGCCGGACGGCACGCGGAGCGGGGGAATCTAGGGCGGGGCAATTGGCGGCTTGGCAACGTGAAGAAGTTTGCGGTGCCAAGCCTGAGTTTGCTCAGGCACGATCCAACCCCCGCCAGATCCCGCGGAGAACTGAGTTGCTCGGGCAAGGACGCGACCCCCACCGGGCACCGGGCACCGGGCACCGGGCACCGGGCACCGGGCACCGGGCACCGGGCACCGAGGTTCGTTCAGCCAAGCTGCAGCCCCGCAAGGTCGCCAGGCACACTCAACCGCCCGGTCAGCCCGTCGCTGACCGAACTCCCGGCGGGGTTACCCCACCCGCCAGTGTCGAAACCCCCGCATCGAACGCCGGGCCGTCCAGCCCCTCACAACCCGGCCGCAGCCAGCCCGGCCCTCCCCAGGGCCAGGCTGGCGCATCAAACCATCCCGCAACCGGCCCGCACCGGCAGCGGCGTCTTCCCCCGGAACCTCGGGACAACCCGGCGGAACCGGAGCGCCTCAGGCGACCTCGGTGCGGCTGCCGCCGGGGGCGTGCAGCCCCAGCATGTCCAGCAGCAGGGCGCATTCCTGCGCGTCCTTGGCCCGCGACGCGACGGCCAGCGCTGCCTTGCGGCGGCGTTCCTCCTGCCGGGCCGCGTCCGTGTCGTCCACGAGGTCTGGCGCCGGGTGCAATCCGGTGGTCAGGTCTCGCATGGTGGCTCCTCCCCGATCGGCGTGGGCGCGGGTTGTCCGCGCTCCCTGCACACCCCTTCAACGGCCGACCCGCACCGGATGTTCCGATGACTCCGGTCACGTCAGCCAGTCAGGCCAGAATGGCACACGACAGGAGCCGCCGGGCGCGGTGCCGGAAACGGGCCGTGCGCTGGGGGGAAGTCCGAGAGTCCTAAGTGGACACAGCGGGAAAGCGCCCATTCGGGTGGCATGAGTGGCCTCACCCGGCCGGGCGAGCCACTATCCACGCTGTGCATCCCGACCGGCGCCCCGTGCGCACCGCTCTCGTCGGGATGACTGTGCTCGTCCTCGGCGTCCTCACCGCGCTCCAGGCGCCGAATCTGCCGATCATCGGCGACGGCACCGCGTATGCCGCCGAGTTCAGCGAGGCCGCGGGGCTCCAGACCGGCAACGACGTGCGGGTCGCGGGGGTGAAAGTCGGCCGGGTGTCGGAGGTTTCGCTCGACGGCGCGTCCGTCCGGGTGTCGTTCCGGGTGTCGGGGGCGTGGCTCGGGGACCGGACATCCGCGTCGATCCGGATCAAAACGTTGCTCGGGCAGAAGTATCTCGCGCTCGATCCGGTCGGCGTCGGGTCGCTGGATCCGGACACTCCGATTCCGCGCGACCGGACCACGGTTCCGTATGACGTCCTGCCCGCGTTCCGGCAGCTGGCCACGACCGTCGACGCCATCGACACCACTCAGCTCTCACAGAGCTTCCGCGCCATTTCCGACACGTTCGCGCACACCCCGGCCGACGTCCGCGCCACGCTGACCGGACTGTCGCGGCTGTCCGATTCCCTCTCCGCCCGCGATACGAAACTGGCTCACCTTTTGGCTCAGGCACGCACGGTTTCCGCCACTCTCGCCGACCGCGACACCCAGCTGACCCGGCTTCTCACCGACGGCAACCAGCTGCTGGACGAGGTACAGAAACGCGAATCGGTTATTCAGTCACTGCTCGACGGAGCCCGCCGGTTGAGCAGCGAGGTGTCCGGACTCGTCGCCGACAACGACCGCGAACTGGGCCCGGTGCTCGCCCAGCTCGACCAGCTCACCGCGTTGCTCGAACGAAACCGCGTCTCGCTCGCGGACGGAATCCGCGAACTGGCCCCGCTCGTCCGCTTCGCCGCGAATCTCACCGGCAACGGCCGATGGATCGACGGTTACCTGTGCGGCCTGATCCTTCCCGCGATCGGACCGGTCAACGAGCACGGCTGCTTCAGTCCATGAGCCCCGGCCCGCCGGTGATCCGCACGGTGACCTGGTTGTCGTTGTACGTGTAGGCCTCGTAAGAGAACTCGACGCCGGTCTTCTCGACGTGCTCGGTCCACGCCCGGTACTCGTGCCGTTTCCAGCCGGGGAAGTTGAAGAACTCGTCGAAGTGCACAATGCTGCCGACGCGCAGCCGCGGGCCGACGTTGTCCAGCACCGTCTTCGCCGAGCTGTAGAGATCGCCGTCGACGTGCACGAAATCGACCGGACCGGAGTGCTTCTCGAGGAATCCGGGCAGGCTGTCGGAGAACAGTCCGACGACGAGTTCGGCTCCCGGCACGTCGGGCAGATCGTCGCGGGCGAAGGCTCCGGCGGGCATGCCGTTGAGCCACGCCTCGGGCAGGCCGTCGAACGAATCGAAGCCGTACACCTCGGTCGCCTCGCGCGCGGCGGCGATGGTGCGCAACGTGTTTCCGGACGCGACGCCGAACTCCAGCGCCATCCCGCCGGTGGGCGCGAGGGAAAGCGCATATTCCAGTGTTTCCTTCGGGCTGCCGAAATGCTGTGCCCCGATCAGGCTTTCGCGCGCGAAGACGTTGCTCTCCAACGCCGCGTCCTGATCGCCGGCGTACACGATGTCACGACGGCTGCGGATCTCGAACTCGACCACGCGGTCCAGCAGGCGATCGCCCTGCCGGACGACCTCCGACCGCAGGTCCTCGCGCGTCCGTTCCAGTTCCGCCCGCAGTTCGGTGATCTGCTCGGCGTGCGGATCGTGCAGGCGGGCCGCGGCCCGGCGCAGCACCAGGCCGGCCTTCCGGCGCAGCGCAGGGCCCAAAGTCCTTGTCGTCAGCCGATCTTGGCTTTCCTGGTTCATCCCGGGACGATAGCGGACAACCGGAAACCCGTCCGAACTGCCCGGTCTACCCGGAAGCCGCCGACCGCCTGACCACCGCGGATCCTTGTGCCGCCGCGCATAACGTCGCGTTTCCTTCTCCGTCCACTGTGTACAGATCACAGCGGCACGTTGCCCGCGAACGGCTTTCTTGGACGACCGTCGCTTCCGCCCGCAGCAGCACGCCGTCCGCGGGAACGAGGTAGTCGATGGAAAAGCCGCTCGTCAGCAATTGCGGACCGAGCACGGTTCCGGCGGCGAAGGTGAGCGCGTTGTCGGCGGCGTAGGCGAGGACGCCGCCGTGCAGATAGCCGTTCTGCTGCCGGAGCTCGTCGCGGACGTCCAGTTCCAGCACCGCCCGTCCGTCGCCGAATTCCTCGAGCCGCGCGCCGAGCAGAACGCTGAACGGTTGCGCGGCCAGCCCGGCGCGCGCGAAGTCTATGTCCATTTTCAGTCCTCACTTCAGTAGTGAAGTACTTCAGTAGTGAAGTGAGGATGGCGGCGCGGAGAGAACACTGTCAAGATCCCCGCATGGCCGCCGACGAACGTCTTTTCTTCCTGCTGCAGAGCGCGGCGCACCGGCTGCGCGTCGAGGGCGACCGCCGCTGCCTCGCCGCGGGCGGCGTGACGACCGCGCAGCTCGGCGCGCTGCTCGCGGTGCACGACCAGCCCGGCCTCACCCAGCGGGAACTGGCCACTGAGCTGGGCCAGCGCGAATCGGCGATCACCGCGATGACCGGACGGCTGGTCGACGCGGGGCTGATCGTCCGGCAACCGCATCCGGAACAGCACCGGGCGCTGGTCCTGGACCTGACGGCGGAGGGGAACGCGACGATCGCCCGGTTGCGGCCGGTGATCGAGTCGTTCAACCGCGAGTTGCACGCGCTGCTCGGGGACGTGTTCGGGCCGACCAGCGAGGCGTTGCGGTATCTCGCTGGCTGGCCGGGCTGACGCGACCCCAAGCCACGTCCATACTGCGCACGCTGGGTGAACCCGCTAGCCGATGCGCCTTCTGCGGGATGCGACTGTGCGTGAGGGGAACCCTGACGGAATCAGATTCCCTGAGGGGCCCCCTCACGCACAGTCGCGGAAGCGCGCCGGGCAGCGTTAGGGGCCGGTCCGGGTGCCAGGCCGCCCAACGCACCGGCTAGCTTCACCAGATGTCACCCGCCACACGCGCCCCCGCTGCCTCGCGGCAACGTGCGGGCCGCACCATGTCCGGTGTGACGATCATGGCGGCCCGGCTCTGGTGGGCCTGGCAGACGGTCCGGTCCGCAGGCGTTGCTTACCTCGCGGCTCAGCGTTCGGAGCCGTCCCCGCCCTGTTCGGCGAGGAATCGTTCGAACTGCGAGCCCAGTTCGTCCGCGGTCGGCATGTGTTCCTGCGATTCGGCGAGCAGGCTGTGCCCGGACGCTTCGGTGAACGTGTCGTACTGACGTTCCAGCGCGCGCACCACGTCGGCGGATTCCTCGGATTCGGCGACCTGACGGTCGATTTCCGCCTTGGCCACCTCGGC
Organism: Amycolatopsis sp. Poz14; assembly: GCF_006704225.1. NCBI lineage: Bacteria > Bacillati > Actinomycetota > Actinomycetes > Pseudonocardiales > Pseudonocardiaceae > Amycolatopsis > Amycolatopsis sp. Poz14. Next base: position 2,254,943 of record NZ_JACLHD010000001.1, on the reverse strand, counting down.
GGCGGTGCGAAGTTCGCCGTCGGGCAGGCGCAGGCCGGTGGCCTTGCCGATCGAGTCGAGGATCGTCAGCGCGGCGGCCGGGTAGGTCGACTGCGCCAGGTAGTGCGGCACGTGCGCGGCGAAGCCCATCGCGTCGTGGCCCCATTCGCCGAAGCGGTACTCGAGCATCGCGGCGGCGCTGCCCGGGACCTGCATGCGGTTCGGCAGCGGCTGGTGCTCGCCGACCAGGTGCTCGCGGGTCGCGTGCGCGGTGACGCCGAGCGGGCGCGTGTGCGGGGCGCCCATCGGGATCCCGTGGTACCCGACGGTGAGCCGCACGCCCCAGCGTTCCACCAGCTGCCGCACGGCGGCCGCGAACAGCTCCCATTCGCGGTCCGGCTCGGGGCCGGACAGCAGCAGGAACGGGATGCCGTCGTCGTCGTGCAGCAGCCGCACGACCAGCTCGGGGGCCTCGTATTCCTCCCAGTGGTCGACCGCGTAGATCATCGACGGGCGGCGCGACCGGTAGTCGATGAGCCGGTCGACGTCGAACCGCGCGATGACCCGGTTCTCCACCTCACCGGCCAGGTGGTCAGTGACCAGCCGCCCGGCCGACCCCGCGTCCATGAAGCCCTCGAAGAAGTGCAGAAGCACCGCTCCGTCCAGGTCGGGGACGTCCGAGTCCACCTCGTACAGTTCCTCGGGATCGAGTCCCACCGGATCCTCCTGCTGCTCGCTTGCACGGACGTACGCGATACAACGCGGCCCGGCTGCGAATCCATCCCGCGCGCGGCCGAAATAGTAACGCCCCGCACTCACCAGCCACCCCGGATCGGGGCATCGTGACACTTGTCGTGGGCATCGACCCCCGCGCTCAGGCACTCTGAGCACGTGAACATCGAGGAATCCACCACGCTTGAACTGCGGCTGCGCCCGCCCGAACACCGGGTGAGCCGCCGGGCGATCGGCCACTGGGCGGCGTCCGCGGGGGCGGGCTGGCTGCTCGTGCTCGCGGTGCAGGCGGTGGTGGTCGCGACCGCGGACGACCCGCCGTCGTGGCTCACGGTGACGCTGCTGCTCTCCTGCGTGCTGGCCCCGCTGCATCTGCTCGTCATGCCGCAGTGGCGGTACCGCGTGCACCGCTGGGAAGTCACCGGCGAGGCCGTCTACACCCAGTCCGGCTGGCTGAAGCAGGAGTGGCGGATCGCGCCGATCTCGCGGATCCAGACGGTCGACGTCGAACGCGGCCCGCTGGAGCAGCTGTTCGGGCTGGCCCGGCTCACCGTCACGACCGCGTCCGCCGCCGGGCCGCTGCGCATCTCCGGACTCGACCGCGACGTCGCGGTCGCGCTCGCCGACGAGCTGACCCGCACCACCCAGGCCGTGCGCGGGGACGCGACGTGAACGCGACCGCACCCTCCGCGCCCGTCTCGGCCGAAGGCGCCGGCGACGCGCCCTGGCATCGTCTCGATCGCCGAATGTTGTTGATCCGCCCGGTTCTCGACCTGGTGAAGTCGCTGCCGGTGCTCGTCGGCGCGCTGGTGCTCGGCCACGGGAACTACTGGCAGTGGATCGGTCTCGTCGCCACCGCGGTGACGATCGGGGTCGGCATTTCGCACTGCCTCACCTCGCGCTATCGCGTCACCGCGACCCAGATCGAATGGCACACCGGATTGCTGCTGCGCAAGCAACGCGCGATTCCGCTCGATCGAATCCGTACCGTAGACGTGCTTTCGGAACCGAAACATCGGCTTTTCTCGCTGTCTGCGGTACGAATCGGTACCGGACGCCATGATCACGGAAAAGGTCCGGGCAAGGACCAGCTGGTGCTCGACGCGGTCACCCGCGCCGAAGCGCAGCGGCTGCGGACCCTGTTGCTGCACCGGAAACCGGCGGAAACCGAAGCGGCGCAACCGCCCGAGTCGCTCGTCGCCGAGGTCGACAAGCGCTGGGTGCGCTACGCACCGTTCACGTTGTCCGGACTCGCGGTGGTCGCCGCGATCCTCGGCACGGTCTATCACTTCGCGCATGAACTGCACTTCGATCCGACGAGTTTCGGGCCGCTCCGCGACCTCACCGCACGCGCGCTTGAACAACCGGTGTGGCTCACCGTGGTGCTGGCCGCGGCCGGGCTGCTCGTGCTGGTGTCGGTGCTGTCGGTCGGCGGATACGTGTTGTCGTTCTGGAACTTCCGGCTCACCCGCGAACCCGGCGGCACGCTGCACATCCGGCGCGGGCTGATCACGACGCGGTCGGTGTCGATCGAGGAGGACCGGTTGCGCGGCGTCGAGATCAAGGAACCGTTGCCGCTGCGGATGGTCGGCGGCGCGAAGTGCGTCGCGGTCGCGGCCGGACTGCGCGAGGGCAAGGGCGCGGACCGCGGCGGCGGCCTGTTGCTGCCGCCGGCTCCTGCCGGGAAAGCCCGGGAGATCGCGAGCGAGGTGCTCGGCGAGGACTTCGCCAATGTCCCCCTCGTGCGGCATTCGCGACGCGCACTGACCCGCCGCATCACCCGCGCTGTGTTCGCTGTGCTGGCGCTTTCGGCCGCGCTGTTCGCGCTGGCCCGGCTCGATATCCTGCCGGAATGGCCGTGGCAGGCCGCGCTTGTGCTGCTGCCGTTCGCGGTGCTGGCCGGCTTCGACCGGTACCGCTCGCTCGGCCACGCGATCACCGGCCGGTATCTGGTGACCCGTTCCGGGTCGCTGGCCACGGTCGCGGTCCGGCGTGACCGGCTCACCGGGATCGTCGTGCAGCAGTCGCTGTTCCAGCGGCGGGCCGGGCTGGTCACCGTCATCGCCCCGGTCGCCGCCGGTCGCGGGCACTACCGCGTGCTCGACGTGGAGCAGGGCGCCGGGCTCGCGCTCGCCGACGCCGCCGTTCCCGGATTGCTCACGCCGTTTCTTGCTGTGTCAGAAAAACCGTGACCTGTGGTAATTTACCGACGCGTTCGTGACTGAATTCGGTGCTCCTACGGAGAGGTTTCAGGATGTCTGAACCCGGACTCCGTCGCACGGCCGGCGCCAACAGTTCCCGGAAAGTGCTCCAGTTGCTGTTGTCGTTCACCGAACAGCGCTGGGAGGCCAGCGTGGCGGAACTCGCCGAGGTGGTCGGCAGCCCGGTCGCCACCACCTACCGCTACGTGCAGTTGCTGAAAGAGCTGCAGCTGCTCGAGGAGTCGCGGTCCGGGCGGTACCACCTCACCAGCCGCGTCATGCCGCTCGCGCGCGCTGCCCGGCTCGCGAACGACCTGGCCAGGGTGGCGCGGCCGCTCATGGAGGAGGCGGTGCGCGAACTCGGCGAGACTGTGCTGCTTTTCCAGCACTTCGGCGACGTCGCGGTGTGCAGCGACCGGGTGGAATGCGACCGCCCGATGCGGTTCACATTTCAGCCGGGGCATTCGACCCCGCTCGGCGTCGGCGCGACCGGGAAGATGCTGCTCGCCCTCCTTCCCGACGGCGAACGCGAACGCCAGGTCGCCCGGATCTCCGCGGAACGCGGCGCCGAGGTGCGCGACGACCTCAAGGACGCGCTGGCCAACCGCTACGTGCAGAGCTGGGGCGAGATCGAGGACGGCGTGTGGTGCTGCTCGGTGCCGGTCGACGTCGACCGGCACCGGCCGAGCGTGCTGACGTTCGTCGGACCGGCCACCCGCATCGGCGACGCGGAGCGCGAACGGGCGATCATGGCGTTGCGCGGTTACGCCGGGCAGATCGCAAAAGCGATTTCCGAGTACTCCGTGTAGCCGTAAAGTCGGGCCGGTGATCCGTCTCGCTGTCCCTGCCGATCTTCCTGCGCTGCCTGACCTCGAACGTGCTGCGGGAGAACCGTTCCGGGCCGTCGGCATGGCCGAGATCGCCGATGACGCACCGCCTTCGGTCGACGAGCTCTCGGTGTTCCAGTCCGCGGGCCGCTGCTGGGTTTGGGACGACGGCGGGACGATCGCGGCGTACGTGCTCGCCGATGAGGTCGACGGTTTCGGTCATGTGGAACAGGTTTCGCTGCTGCCGGGCCACGCGCGCCGCGGATTGGGGCGGGCGCTGATCGAGACGGTCGGGGCGTGGGCCGCGGAGCGCGGGCTGTCCGGGCTGACGCTAACGACGTTCGCCGAGGTGCCGTGGAACGCGCCCTACTACGAGCGGCTCGGGTTCCGCGTGCTGGCCGACGAGGAGCAGGGTCCGGCACTGCGGGAGATCCGGCGGGCAGAGATCGCACGGGGGCTGGACCGGTGGCCTCGGGTGGCGATGATGCGGTCTGCCCGCGTTTCTGGTGTGGGATAAGCGGTTTCGGCGCTGTTCGGGCTGATTCCGTTGGGGTCGCCCGCGCCCGGATCAGTCGGACAGTCCCGCGTTGGAGCAAGCGAGCTCGCGACGCTTCCGACTCGCTCCGGCCGCTGCCGGAACTTCACTCGCCGCCGCTCGCCTCGTCGGCCAACCCGACGATGTCTCGCGGGTTTTTCTTGCCGGGCTGGCGGTCTTTTCGCGTCAGCCGCGCGTGGGTCGCTCGGGAGGGGGACCTGGATTGCCGCGGGAATCGAACACGTGTTCTACTGGATGGGCCGGCCCCGGAGGGGGAAGCTCCGTGGGCCGGCACCCAGGCAGAACGTGTCCGTCGATCGATCCCCAGGAGGCAGTGTGGCGGTCAAGATCACCCACCTCGCCAGTGGTCAGCAGGTCCGCTTCGCGAACGCGGACGGCGCCCGCCGGTATGCCGAAATCATGGGCGGCGGAGTGGACAAGTGGCGGTTCACGATCGTCCCCGGCGACAGCGGGGCTCCGGGGATGCCCGCGGCGGTCGTCAACGTGCCGGTGTGGCGGACTGTGGCTCGGTGATTGCGGCCCCGGCGATGGGCGGCTTTCGGCGGTGGCTCGGTGGGCTCCCGGTGGTTGCGGCCCGGCAGCGGGCGGCTTTCGCAGAGGGCTCGGTGGCTTCCGGGGATTGCGGCCTGGCAGCGGGCGGCTGTCACCGGCAGCTCGACGGCCCCCGGTGAGTGCGGCCCGGCAGTGGACGGCTGTCGCCGAAGGCTCGACGACCCCCGGTGAGTGCGACCCGGCAGCGCGCGGCTGTCGCCGAAGGCTCGGTGGCTTCCGGTGATCGCGGCCCGGCAACGGGCGGCTGTCACCGGTGGCTCCCGGTGATTGCCGCCCCGCGACCGGTGCCACTCCCCGACGGCTCCCCGGCGATCGTCGCCCGGCCATCGGCGATCCTCCCCGCTGGCATCCCGTGATCGGCGTCCAGCGACCGGCGGCACCGTCCGGCGGCTCCGCGCGATCGCAGCCCAGCGATGGGCGGCTGGCACCGGCGGCTCTCGGCGATTCCCGTCCGGCGACTGGCGGCACTTCCCGGCGACTGGCGGCACTTCCCGGTGACGCCCGGCAATTGCCGTCCCGGCGACCCCGCGCAAAGGTCACCGAACTGTCCGGTGACCGTCGCCAAGCGGCCGTCGCCCGATCACCACTCAACCGTCGCCCGGAAACCGCCCCGAGAGGCCGTTTGCCCGTCGACAGCACGGTAATCCGCCGACACACCACCGTCGTGCCGGTCAGCGGGACAACGTCACCTGCTGTTTGTTGCTTACCGGCCACGCTGTGTGCTCCACTGTCGATCACCCACTGCTGTAAGTCCCGCGTCTGCGGGACCGCCGCTTGTCAGCAGCGACCACCTCGGCACGGTCCTGCGATCCGTGCCCGACGGACAGAAGGAGCGGCTCCTTGCTTGCGCACCAGCGTGGAACACATCTGCGTGGAAACAGTCGGCGTGGAAAAATCCGGGGCACCGTCGCATTGGCGGTCCTCGCGCTCGCGGTCGGGGCCGGTGCGGCTCACGCGGCGCCGGCGGCTGCCCCGAAGGCTACGGCGTGGCCTGGCGGGTCGAAGGTGGCCATCGCCGACGACTCCGGGGTTTTCGGCAGCAACCTCAGCGGCGTGTCGTACGAATCGCCCACCGTGTTGTGGGCGGTGAAGAACGGCCCCAGCACCCTGTACCGGCTCGTCCAGGACGGCGCCAAGTGGCGGCCCGACACGGCCAACGGCTGGTCCGAGGGCAAGTCCATGCACTACTCCGACGGCAGCGGCGACCCGGACGCCGAAGGGGTCGTCTTCACCCCGGACGGCGTCTTCACCGCCACCGAGCGCGACAACGACGACGGCGACACGAGCAAGCCCGCCGTGCTTCGGTACGCGACCTCGGGATCGGGCAAGTCGCTCAACGCGACCGGGGAATGGGACCTCACGTCGGACCTGCCGTCGGTCGAGCCCAACAAGGGGCTCGAGGCCATCTCCTGGGTCCCGGACTCGGCGCTCACCGCGCACAAATTCCGGGACGAGCACACGAAAGCCGCCTACAACCCGGCGAGCTATCCGAACCACGGGACCGGCCTGTACTTCGTCGGGCTCGAGGACAACGGGAAGGTCTACGCGTACGCGCTCGACCAGTCCGGGGGCAAGTACACGCGCGTCGCCACCATCGACAGCGGGTTCCCGGCGATCATGGATCTCGAGTACGAACCGTCGACCGGCCACCTGTGGGCCGAATGCGACAACACCTGCAAGGGTCGCACCAGCACGCTCGACGTCAACTCCAAGGGCGCGTTCGCTGCCACCGCGCAGTACGACCGCCCGTCCGGGATGTCGAACTACAACAACGAGGGCTTCGCCATCTCGCCGACCTGCGCGAACGGAAGCAAGCAGGTCGTGTGGTCCGACGACGGCAACGACGGCAACCACGCGCTGCGCACCGGGACGCTCTCCTGTAAGTAGTCCTTTATAGACAGACAACTGCGGCGGCACCGGGAAACCCGGGGCCGCCGCAGTGTCGTAAGAGCGTCAGGCCTTCAGCAACCGGTCCAAGGCCCGCGGGACGGCCGTGGCCAGCAGGTCGAGCTCCGCCTCTTCGGCGACCAGCGGCGGCGACACCGCCATCCCCTTGCCGAGCGAGCGCACGATCACGCCCTCCTCGAGCAGGAACTTGTGCAGCCTCCCGGGCGCGCCCGGGTCCGCGGCCAGCAGGTCCGGCGCGAGTTCCACCGCGGCCAGGAATCCCAGCCCGGCCCGCACCTCCGCCACCGCCGGGTGCCCGACCGCACCGGACAGCGCGTCCGCGAGCGGCTTCTCCAGCGCCTTGCCGCGCGGGATGATGTCGTCGCGCTCGTAGATGTCCAGCGTCGCGTTCGCCGCGGCGCAGGCGACCGGGTGCCCGGCGTACGTCGCGCCGTGGCGCAGGATCGGCGCGCCCGGACGGCCGGTGAAGAACGGCTCCGCCACGTGCGGCGCGACCAGCAGCACGCCGAGCGGGATCGTCCCGCTCGTCACGCCCTTCGCCGTGGTCACCAGGTCCGGCTGCACCGACCAGCGGTCGATGCCGTACCAGGTGCCGAGCCTGCCCCACGCGCAGATCACGCAGTCCGCGACGAACAGCACCTCGTGCTTGCGGCAGATCGCCGCCACTTCCTCGATGTAGCCGTCCGGCGGCAGCAGCACGCCGCCCGCGCCGATGACCGGTTCGCAGAAGAACGCGGCCACCCGTTCCGGCCCCACGCGGAGGATCTCCTCCTCCAGCGCCGCCGCGTTGTCATACGGCACCTGCGAGAAATCTGCGGCGGGCGGGCCCCAGCCCTCCGCGTTCGCCGGAATCCCGGCCGCGGCGGTGCCGAATCCGTGCGTGCCGTGGTAGCCCTGGGTCCGGCTGATGACGTGGGTCTTGTCCGGGCGTCCGGTGTGGACGAAGTAGGACCGCGCGATCTTCACCGCGGTGTCCACCATGTCGCCGCCGCCCGAGCCGAGGAACACCTTCGACCCCGGCACCGGAGCCAGCTCGGACAGCCGCGAAGCCAGCTTCAGCGCGGGTTCGTTCGCGACGCCGCCGAAGAGGTTGTACGCGTCGAGCTTCTCCAGCTGCTCGGTCACCGCGCGGGTGATCTCGGGACGGCCGTGCCCGAGGTTCGAGTACCACAGCGACGCGGAGGCGTCGAAGTAGCGGCGGCCCGCGTCGTCCCAGACATAGGACCCCTCGCCGCGGGTCACCACGAACCGGTTTCCGTCGACCGCGCCCATGTCCGCGAACGGGTGCCACAGCGGGTTCGGCTGCTGGTCCGGCATTGCTCCTCCTCGGGGTCGGCTCAACCGGCCGGCGCCGCGGGGAGCGGCGACCGGCCGCCGCCGCCCTTTCTACCCGCCCGGCCGGGGATCGGCGAACCGCGACCCCTCGACGCGCGCCATCGCGGAACCCCGCAGCCCGTGGGCCCGATGGCTCCGATGGCGCTGCCCCCGGCCGGGCAGACCAGGCGCCTGCCGCCGCGCCGGACGCCGGCAGGCCAGCTCGCCCTTGTACAGCTCGGCGGCGCGGACCAGATCGGCGTAAGCCTCGACGTGGATCCGGTTGATCGCGTCGTGCGCTTCCCGGGCGGCCGCGTCGAGCCACGCGCAGTAGTCGCTTCGGGTCTGGGTCCGCATCGCGCGCCCCCGCTCAGACGTTTTCGACGGTGGTTGCCTGTGCGTTCGAAGGCGCGGAACTCAGCGACGCACCCTTCCGGTCCTTGACGAAGAAGCTGGTGACCAGGCCGATCAGCGTCATCACGGCGAGGTAGCCGCCGACCGCGTAGACCGTGCCGGTGCTGGTCTGCAGGCTTTCGGCGATGGTCGGCGCGAACGCCCCGCCGAGCACCGCGCCGATCGCGTACGAGATCGCCGCGCCGCTGTAGCGGACTGTCGTCGGGTACATCTCCGCGTACAGCGCCGACTGCGGGCCGTAGGTGAACCCGAGCCCGACCGAGAACAGGAACAGCGCCACCAGGAGCAGTCCGACGTTGGCCGTGTTGATCAGCGCGAAGAACGGGAACATCCACGCCAGCTGGATGACGAACCCGATCCGGTAAGTGCGGACGCGGCCGATCCGGTCCGCGAGCCAGCCGCCGACCAGCGTGCTCACCAGCCAGGCGACCGCGGACAGCATCACCGCGATCAGCACGGTAGAACGGCCGAGGTGCAGGGTCTTCGTCGCGTACGACTGCACGTATCCGCCGGTGGTCATGTACCCGACGGCGTTGTTGGCCGCGAACAGCAGCGCGCCCGCGACGACCAGCTTCCAGTGGTGCCGGAACAACTGCACCAGCGGCATGCTCGACCGCGCCTTCTTCTCGCGGACCTCCTCGAACACCGGGCTTTCCGCGACCCGCGACCGGATCATCAGTCCGGCGACGATCAGCACCACGCTCAGCAGGAACGGGATCCGCCAGCCCCACGCCAGGAACTGCTCCGGCGAGGTCAGCGCCGTGACCAGCGCGAGGACGCCGTTGGCCAGCAGCAGCCCGATCGGCACGCCGATCTGCGGGAACGCGCCGTACAGCCCGCGCCGCTCGGCAGGCGCGTGCTCGACCGCGAGCAAAGCCGCCCCGCCCCATTCGCCGCCGGCCGAGAGCCCCTGCACGATGCGCAGCAGCACCAGGATGATCGGTGCCCACACCCCGATCGACGCGGTGTTCGGCACCAGGCCGATCAACACCGTCGAAATCCCCATCAGCAGCAGGGTCAGGATCAGCATCGCGCGCCTGCCGAGGCGGTCGCCGAGATGTCCGGCGATCACCGCTCCGATCGGGCGGAAGAAGAAGCTGATGCCGACCGTCGCGAACGACACGATCAGCGCGTCCTTGCCGAGGACCGCGAAATACTGCGTCGCGAACACCAATCCGGCGCAGATCGCGTAGATGAAGAAGTCGAACCATTCGATAGTCGTGCCGACCATCGCCGCCAGGACGACGCGGCGGTGCTCTCTGCTGATCCCGGACGTGCGCGGCATCGCGCCTCCCCTGCTGACAGTGCTTCAGGCCGTGCCAGATCGTATATAATCAGCCGCCACCCCGACAAGCTTCAATCAGGTAACTGAGCAGGCCTTTTGTCTACAGTGGTCGAAACTGGCAGCGTGCCCGCCGATTCCAGCCAGTGGCCACAGCGGGCAGATGGTATATTATTTAGCAGAGCGAACGGACCGGTTACGGTTGCCTGGACACCCCGCCGCGGCGGGTGGCGAAGGGGAGGCGACAGGGATGTCCACCACGCACGAGCAGGCGGGGCTGAGCAAGAGCCAGCACACGTACCAAGTGCTGAAGTCCCGGATCACCGCGGGCGAATACCCGGCCGGGCACCGGCTCGTCCTGGGTTCGCTGGCCAAGGAGTTCGACGTGAGCACGGTTCCGGTGCGGGAAGCGGTGCGGCTGTTGCAGGCCGAGGGGCTCGTGCACTTCGAACGCAACGTCGGCGCGACCGTCGCGGCGATCGATCCGGTCGGCTACGAGCACACGATGCAGATGCTCGCGATCGTGGAAAGCGCGGCGACCGCGCTCGCCGCGCCCCATCTGACGGCCGACGACCTCGCCGAGGCGGGCGAGCTCAACGACCGGATGCGCGCCGGTCTCGGCCAGCTCGAACCGGTCGAGTTCACCCGGCTCAACCACGAGTTCCACGAGGTGCTCTACACCCGCTGCCCCAATCCGAGCCTGGTCGACCTCGTCAAAAAGGGCTGGGCGCAGCTCGCCACGATCCGCGATTCGACCTTCTCGTTCGTGCCCGCCCGCGCGCTCGCCTCCGTCGCCGAACACGACCAGCTGCTGGACCTGATCCGCTCCGGTTCCGGGGCCGAATGGATCGAGCACTGCGCGCGGGCGCACCGGTCAGCGACACTGGACGCGTTCCTCAGCTGGGACGCGGACGCGCACCACAGCTGACTTCACGCGGTCATCTGCGCGAGGATCGTCGCGAAATCCTGCTGTGGCACGGGAAACAGACCGCGGCGAAACGGCAGGCCCCAATGCGCGGGGTCGGTGACGAACGACAACTGGCCGACCAGCGGCTTCGCGTCCACCCGCGCGCAAGCGTGGAAGGAAGCCGCGAGCCGCCACGGCCGGAAGTCGTCGCTGACGTAGGCCTGGTAAGGCTTTTCGCCGGTGATGGTGGCCCACGCGGTGAACTGCCGGACCGGCGAGCCGCCCTGCAAGCTCGTGCGCGGCGAGTAGAAAATCATCTCGTCGCCCGGGCGCGGCTGGCGAAGACGTTTGCCCGCACCGTGATCCGCCTGGGTGAAGCCGCCCTCGACGGCGGCTTCCACGTGGTCAAGGCTGACGGTGTTGATCCAGAAGCGCGGGGCAAAGGCGTTCATTTCGCGGTCAGCCCTTCGACCAGACCGGTCGTCGGCCTGCCGAGGAGCCGGGAAAGATCGTCACCGACCCGCGCGAAAACCCCGGCAGCAATGGTTTCGTCGAGGCTGACCAGGAAATCGGCCAACTCGTCGGCCATCCCCGTTTTGCGGAGCAGCGCCCGCAATTCCCCGGGAGTGACCGGCTGATAGGCGACTTCCCGCTCCAGCACCACCGACATCGCGTCGGCAATGTCGGCGTAGGTGAAGTCCGTGTCGCCGGAGAGGTTGTACGTGACGTTGTCGTGCCCTTCGGTGGTGACCACGACGGCCAACGCCTCGGCCAGATCCTTCCGGCTGGCCGCCGCGACAACGGCGTCACCGGTCGCCGCGGCGAGAACGCCGGTGAAGCGGGGGCCAGCCAGCGACTGGACGTAGTTCTCGATGTACCAAGTGTTCCGCAGGATCGTGTACGGCACGCCGGAATCGACCAGGACCTTCTCGGTCGCCCGGTGGTCCGCGTTGATCTCGAGCCGGTCGTCGTCGGCTCGGACTCCGCTGGTGTAGTAGAGATGCCGGACGTTCTTCGCGGCTTCGATGACCGACTCGTGCTGCGCGAGGCGATTCTCGTCGCGGCCCGAGATCAGCACGAGGTCCGCATGCCGCGCGACCAGGTCCGCGACGCCAGCCTCATCCGACAGGTCGACGGACGCGGCACGGAACCCGGCGGACGCGAGTTCCGCGAGACGAGCCGGGTTGCGTCCGGCCGCGGTGATCGTCTCGGGACTCTTGCCCCGCTCGACCAGCGCGTCCAAGACGTGCTGGCCGAGTGCTCCGGTAGCCCCGAAAACGAGGGTGCTCGCCTCAGCCACGGTCGTGGAGGGTGACGTGGTAGCCGTCGGGGTCGGCGAAGGTGAACGTGCGGCCGAAGGGACCGTCGATCGGCGCGGAGACGATGGGGTGCCCGTCGGCGACGAGCGCGTCGTGAATGGCCTGGACGTCGGTGGCGAGCAGCCAGATCGCGGTGCCGATGCCGGGCTGCGCGACGGAGGCGAGGTCGGTGCCGGGAACGACCTCGCGGAGGGCGAACGCGATCGGCTTCGTCTCGAAGACGACGGCGTGCGGCGGTCCGGCCGGCGAGCGGACGAGGCCGAGGTAGCGCTCGTAGAACGCCTGGGAAGCGTCCAGGTCACGCGCCTGGAGGGAGAGGAAATCGGGGCCGATGGCGGGCACGGTGCTGCTCCTTTTCTTCGTGTCAGGTTCCTGACACGAGCCACTGTATGTCAGAATCCTGACATGAGTCAAGACGGGGCCGGGGTCGACCTGGACAAGTCGCTGGGCTACCTGCTGAAAGAGACGTCGAGCGCGTTGCGGGCGGCCATGGAGGAGGTGCTGCGTCCGCTCGGGATGACGGTGACGCACTACTCCTGCCTCGAACTGCTGGCGCAGCGGCCGGGCCTGTCGAATTCCGAACTCGCGCGCGGCACGTTCGTGACCCGGCAGTCGATGAACGTGCTGCTCCAGGCCCTGGAGCGGGACGGTTACGTGACCAGGCCCGCGGAAGCGCCCGTCGGGAAGGCCCTTCCCGCCCGGCTCACGCCGCGCGGACGGCGGAGCCTGGAGAAGGCGAGCGCCGCGGTCCGGGCCGTCGAGGTCAGGATGCTGTCCGGGCTGACCGAGGCCGAGCAGTCGGACGCGTTCCGGATCCTGCGGAGCATGGCCAGTTCCCTGCGGGACGGCGGATAGCTCAGCCGCGCGGTTTGCGGTACCAGCGCGGCGAAGTGTTCAGCGGCGGCTTCAGTTTCGCACGCACCACCAGCACGTTCGGCTCGTCCGACTCGACGAATTCGCTCAGCAGACGGCGGAACGCGCGGCCGAAGCCGGACACCCGGTCCGCGTGCACGCCGAACGAACGGGCCAGTCCGACGAAATCCGGGCTGTCCCAGTCGACCCCGCGGTGCGGCAGTCCTTCCTGGTCCTGGTCGAAGCGCAGCATGCCGTAACCGCCGTCGTCGACGACCACGACCGTCACCGGCAGCTGTTCCTCGGCGAGCGTCGCCAAATCCCCTACCGCGTATAGGAAACCGCCGTCGCCGGTGACGCACAGGACGCGCCCGCCGCCCGCCGCCTCGGCCGCCGCGCCCGCGCCGAGCGACGCCGGGAAGCCGTAGCCGAGCGTGCCCCAGCCCATCGGGTACGCCAGCCGCCGCGGCGCGCGGACCCGGTGGAAGCCGCCGATCCAGTATCCGGCGACGCACATGTCCGTGACGATCGTCCCGTCCGCCGGGAGCACTTCCTCCAAAGTGGACAGAAAATCGGCGGCCTGCGGTTCCTCGTCGCGGATGCGCCTGCGCACCCGGCGGCCGATCCCGGCCAGCCGCGCGGTCAGTTCGTCCAGGCCGGGCCGCGTATCCGGATGCAGGGATTCGACGACGCGGCGGGCGTCGCCGACCAGGGTGACGTCCGGCCGGTAGTTCTTCGCCGCGTCGCCCGCGTCGACGTTGACCGCGATCAGCTTCGGCGGCGCGGGCATCTGCCAGTTCTGCGTCATCAGGCCGTCGAAATCGGTGCCGATCGCGAGCACCACGTCGGCCTCGTCCCACAGCTGCCCGACCTCCGGCGCGTGCACCGGATTCGGGGCCAGGCAAGGATGTTCGGGCGGAAGCAGGCCGCGCGCGCCGAAGGTGGTGACCACCGGCGCGGCCAGCCGTTCAGCGAGATGCCCGATCGCTTCGCCCGCTTCGGAGCGCAACGCGCCGCCGCCCGCCCAGATCAGCGGACGGCGCGCGGACGCCAGCAGCTCCGCCGCGCGCGGCAGATCCGGCAGGTCGAGCACGCGTTCGGCGGGCGGCGCGGGCGGTTCGCGCGGCGGCGTGGTCTCGCGGAGGAAATCGGTCGGAATGCCCAAATACACCGGACCGCTTTGCGGCATCAGCGCGAGCCGGGCGGCGCGGTGCAACGTCGCGGCGATCTGGTCCGCGCGGTGCACCGTGAAACCGGCTTTCGTCACCGGGGCGAACATCGCCTGCTGATCGGAGGTTTCGTGCAGCACTCCGCGCACGACACCCGGACGGCGCAGCGTCGACGGAATGTCCGTGGCGATCACCAGCACCGGAGCCGCGGACGCCATCGCTTCGCCGACCGCGCCGAGCGTGTTCGCCGCGCCGGGTCCGGTGGTCACGAGCGCGACGCCGAGTTTTCCCGTCCTGCGCGCATAACCGTCGGCGGCGTACCCCGCGGTCTGTTCGTGCCGGACGTTGACGAGCCGGATCCCGGTGTCCGCCAACGCCTCCCACAGCGGCAGGTTGTGGACTCCCGGCAGGCCGAACACCACCTCGGTCCCGAGAGCCGTGAGCGCGTCCCCCAGCTGCTGAGCTCCAGTCCGTCCTGCCACGCCAGCGATGGTATCCGCCTCGCGTAAGCAGCTGCAGACAACGTCACCGGACAGGGGTTGTCATCGCCGCGCGGCCCCGCTGTCCCCCGTCCGGCCGCGAGATCTGAGGCGCCGCCTTTTTCGTGCGTACACTCCGGGTGCCGGGGACGCCGAGGTCCCCGCGGCAGCGGAAAGGGGTGGCCGAATGCCGTTGATGCCGGTGACCGACTCGATGTTCCTGATGGTCGAGACCCGCGAGCACCCGATGCACGTAGGCGGGCTCCAGCTGTTCCGCAAACCCGACGGCGCGGGCGACGACTATCTGCGCGACCTCCGCCGCTCCCTGCTCGAATCGGACAACATGCGCGGCGTGTTCCGGATGCGGCCGAGCCGTCCGGTGAACACCGTCGGGCACGTGCGCTGGTCGCGCGACACCGATCTGGAACTCGACTACCACTTCCGGCACTCCGCGCTGCCGCAGCCGGGCCGGATCCGCGAACTGCTCGAACTCACCTCGCGCTGGCACAGCACGCTGCTCGACCGGCACCGGCCGCTGTGGGAAACGCACCTCATCGAAGGACTGCGCGACGGCCGGTTCGCGGTGTACTCCAAGATCCACCACGCGCTGATGGACGGCGTTTCGGCGCTGCGGCATCTGCAGGGCACGCTGTCGGACGACCCCGCTGACCTGGACTGCCCGCCTCCGTGGGGTTCGCGCGACAAGCCGGCCGCGAACCGCAACGGCCGTGCCTCCGCGTCGCCGTTCGCCCTCGTGGGCAAGACGTTCGAGCAGGTCGCGGGCATCGCGCCGGCCGCGGCGAAGGTGGCGCGCGAGGCGTTCCGCGAGCACCGGCTCACGCTGCCGATGCAGGCGCCGAAGACGATGCTGAACGTGCCGATCGGCGGCGCGCGCCGGTTCGCCGCGCAGTCCTGGCCGCTCGACCGGGTGCGCGAGGTCGCGACGGCCGCGGGCGTGTCCCGCAACGACGTGGTGCTCGCGATGTGTGCCGGCGCGCTGCGCGACTACCTGATCGAACAGAGCGCGCTGCCGGACGCGCCGCTGGTCGCGATGGTCCCGGTGTCGCTGCGCCGCCGCGACTCCGGCGACGCGACCGGCAACAACATCGGCGCACTGCTGTGCAACCTCGCCACCGACCTGACCGATCCGGCGCAGCGGCTGGCCGCGATCTCGGAGTCGATGTCGAACGGCAAGAAGCTGTTTTCGCAGCTGTCGCCGTTGCAGACGCTGCTGTTGTCCGGGATCAACGTGGCCCAGCTGGGCGCGTCGCCGATCCCCGGGGTCGTCGGCAACACGCGGCCGCCGTTCAACCTGGTCATCTCGAACGTGCCCGGCCCGCGCAAGCAGATGTACTGGAACGGCGCGGCGCTCGACGGCATCTACCCGGCGTCGGTGCTGCTCGACGGGCAAGCCCTGAACATCACGCTGACCAGCAACGGGGACAATCTCGACTTCGGCGTCACCGGGTGCAGGCGCAGTGTCCCGCATCTGCAGCGGATCCTGACGCATCTGGACACCGCGCTCGCCGAACTGGAGTTCGCGACGCGGGGGTAGCCCGGGCACTGGATGGCACCGGAGACGGCGTGGTTATTCGATTGACAGCCGCGGGAGGCTCGGCCGGTGAGCCTCCTGGAGCCGTTGCGGCACCGCAGTTTCCGTGCCCTCGCCGCCGGGCGGACGCTCGGCACCTTCGGCAATTCGGTCGCTCCGGTCGCGCTCGCGTTCGCGGTGCTCGACCGCACCGGGTCGGCGGTCGATCTCGGGCTGGTCGTCGGGGCGCGGTCGCTCGCGAACGTGCTGCTCCTGCTTTTCGGCGGCGTGCTCGCGGACCGGCTGCCGCGCGCGATGATCCTCCAGGGCACCGAGATCGCGGCGGGGCTCAGCCAGGCGCTGATCGCCGCGAGTGTCCTTTGTGGATTCTCCTCGGTCCCGTTCCTGATCTCGCTGAGCGTGGTCAACGGCGCGGTCTCGGCGATGTCGCTGCCCGCCGCGGCGGCGATCACCCCGCAGACCGTGCCGCGCGACCTGCTGGCGCCGTCGAACGCGCTGCTGCGGCTGCTGGTCAACGGCGGTCGCATCGCCGGGGCGGGAGTCGCCGGGGTCGCGGTGGCGGCGGTCGGATCCGGCTGGGCGCTGGCGGTCAACGCGCTGCTGTTCTTCGCCGCCGCGCTCGCCTACCACGCGGTCCGGCTGCCGCGCGCCGAACGAGCGCCGGGCAGCAGGCCGATCGCCGACCTGATCGCCGGATGGCACGAATTCCGGTCCCGCACCTGGGTGTGGGCGGTGGTGGCGCAGTTCGCCGTCGTCAACGCCGCCGGATTCGGCGCGCTCACGGTCATCGGGCCGGTGGTGGCGGACGAGACATTCGGACGGTCCGGCTGGGGACTGGCGCTGGCGATGCAGACCGCGGGCGCGCTGCTCGGCGGGCTCGTCGCCGCGCATTGGCAACCGCGGCACGCCTTGTTCATCGGGGTGGCTCTGGTGACGATGGACGCGCTGCCGGCACTGACGCTCGGCTGGTGGCCGTCGCTCGTCCCGGCGCTGATCGCGATGCTGGTGGCCGGGCTGGCGATGGAGCAGTTCAGCGTCGCCTGGGACGTTTCGCTGCAGGAACACGTCCCGCCGGACCGGCTCGCCCGCGTGTATTCCTACGACATGCTGGGGTCGATCGCCGCGATGCCGCTCGGGCAGATCGCGGCGGGTCCCCTCGTGCAGCACTTCGGCCGCGAAACGGTGCTCGTCACGTGCGGGGTGCTAGTGGTCGTCGCCACCGGGCTCGCGCTGTGCAGCCGGGAGATCCGGCAGCTCACGAACCGGCAGGCGGCACCGGTCGCACCGACAGGAAGTTGACCGCGCTCGCGCTGAACACCAGCTCGTCGTCGCCGTTGAACAGTTCCATCTTGGTGCGCACGAGGCCGCGGTCGGGCTTCGACTTCGACAGCCGCGCCTCGGTGACGGTCGCCCGCATCCGCAGCCGGTCCCCCGGCCGCACCGGACGCGGCCAGCGCAGTTCGTCGACGCCGGGGCTGCCGAGGCTCGCGACCGACGACAGGTAGTGGTCGGCGAACATCCGCATCATCAGGCTCGACGTGTGCCAGCCGCTCGCGATCAGCCCGCCGAACGGGCCCTCCTTCGCCGCCACCGGATCGACGTGGAAGCTCTGCGGGTCGTACTTTTCGGCGAACTCGATGATCTCCGCCTCGGTGACGGTCGTGTCGCCGAACTCGTACACCGATCCCTCGGGGTAGTCCTCGAACCAGCGGTCGTCGATGGGCGCGGTGAACTCGGTCATGCGGGACAGCCTGCCACAGCTTGTCACCGGCGAAACGTGCCGAGAGTCTCCCCAGTGGGCGTCACGGCGCGGCCCAGGGCCGGACCTCCTCGAGCAGCTTCGCCACCGCCAGCACCAGGTCGTCCGAATGCCGGGGACCGACGATCTGCAGGCCCACCGGAAGGCCCGATTCGGTGCGCCCGGCCGGGACGCTGATCGCGGGCTGCTGCGTCATGTTGAACGGATACGTGAACGGCGTCCACTCCGGCCATTCGGTCATCCCGCTGCGCGGCGGCACGTCATGGCCGGCCTCGAACGGCGGGATCGGGACGGTCGGCGTGAGCAGCACGTCGTAGCGGGTGTGGAACTCGCCCATCAGGATGCCGAGCGCGGCGCGTTCCGCGGTGGCGTCGAGGTAGTCGCCCGCGGAATAGGTGCGGCCCTGTTCCCACACGCGGAGCAGGCCCGGGTCGATCCGCGACTCGCTGCCCGGCGGGAACGCTTCGAGGGACTTCGCCGCGCCCGCGGACCACAGCACGTCGAAGGCGTCCTTCGGGTCGGCGAATCCGGGGTCGGCCTGCTCCACCTGCAGTCCGGCGTCGGCGAGGGACTGCACCGCCGACTGGACGATCGCCGCGACTTCCGGGTCCACGTCGGCGAAACCGAGCGTCGGCGAGTACGCGGCGATGAGCCCGCGCACGTCGCGCCGCACTGCCTCGCGGTACGCGCTGATCGGCGGCGCGAGCCCGGTCGGATCGCGGTGGTCCGGCAGCGCGAGGACGTCCAGCAGCAACGCCGTGTCGTCCACGCAGCGCGCCATCGGCCCGGCGTGCGCGAGCGGCCCGAACGGGCTCGCCGGGAACAGCGGGACCCGGCCGTGCGTCGGCTTCATGCCGACGATTCCGCAGAACGACGCGGGAATCCGGATCGAGCCGCCGCCGTCGGTGCCGACGGACAATTCGCCCATCGCCGCCGCGACCGCGGCCGCGCTGCCGCCGCTGGACCCGCCCGCCGTCATCCGCGGGTTCACCGGATTGCGCGTGATGCCCGCGAGCGCGCTGTCGGTGACGCCCTTCCAGGCGATCTCCGGCGTGGTGGTCTTGCCCAGCACGACCAGGCCCGCCTCGCGCATCCGCGCCATCACCGGGCTGTCGACCTCCCACGGCTGGTCGGCCGGGATGCTGGTGGAACCGCGCAGCGTCGGCCAGCCCTGAGTGAGGAAGATGTCCTTGATCGACGCCGGGACGCCGTCGAGCGCGCCGATCGGATTCCCGTCGCGCCAGCGCGCCTCGGCCGCTTTCGCCTGCTCCAGCGCGCGCTCGGCGTCGACGAGGCAGTAGGCGTTGACCTCGCCGTCGCGGTCCTCGATGTTCTGCAGGGCGCTCTTGGTCGCCTCGACCGGCGACAGTTCGCCGGTGGCGTAGGCGGCGACGAGTTCGCTGGCGGTCAATTCCCGGTCGCCCATCCGGCGCCTCCCTGCGATTCGGACGGCACGTAGCCGAGCCGTTTGTCCACGACGTTCCAGAGCGGTTCCCCGGCGAGCCAGCGCCGGAAGTTCCCGGCGAACACCTCTACCAGCGTCCGCCGCCAGCCGAGGAAGTCCCCCGACATGTGCGGGGACAGCAGAACGTCCGGCATGGTCCACAGTGGACTCTCGGCGGGCAGCGGCTCGGTTTCGAAGACGTCGAGCGCGGCGCCGGCGATCTCCCCCGCCTGCAGCGCCGCGATCAGATCGGACGTGACCACCAGTTCGCCGCGCCCCACGTTGACGAACCGCGCAGACGGTTTCATCGCGGCGAACGCGGCGGCGTCGAACATGCCCTTGGTCTGGTCGGTGAGCGGCGCGACCGCGACGACGTAGTCGAACTCGGGCAGATACCCCGTCAGCCCCGCGGATTCGCGCACGACGCCGAAATCCGGATCCCCGACCCGGGCCCGCCGCCCCGCCCCGGACACCCGCATCCCGGCCGCGCGCAGCATCCGCGCGATGGCCCTTCCGATCGGTCCGGTGCCGACCACCAGCACCTCCCGCCCGGCGATCCGCTCGGTCTCGCGGTGCTTCCACGTGCCGGAACGCTGCAGGTCGAGCGAACGCGCGAAGTCCTTGGCGAACGACAGCACGACGCCGAGCACGTACTCGGCGATGGCGTCGTCGAACACCCCGCGCGAGTTCGTGAGCACGACGTCGCTCTCGCGCAGCCCCGGGAACAGCACCGGGTCGACGCCGGCGCTCGCGATGTGCAGCCACTGCAACCGGTCCGCGGCGGGCCAGGCGCCGGGGACGGCCCCGGACAGGAAGTCGTAGACGAAAAGCGCGTCGGCCCCGGCCAGCGCACCGGCAAGGCCGCGCTCGTCGGTGTAACGAACTACCGCCGCGTCTTCGATAGCGGCCATGTCCGGTGGATGGTCTGCCCCGCAGAGCACTGCCAGTACGGGGTTTTCCGGAGCGGTCACGATTGACACGGTAAAAGTGGCTCGTATGATTGTCAACAATCCGAGGACCACCCCCGGAGCACCGGACGGGCATCGGCACAGGCGTATTCCGGAGGCTGAACCTTGGATCTGGACTTCCTCGCGTTCGAGGGCCCGCTCGCCCAGCGCGGCATCGGCGTGATCGCGCCGTTCGACCTCGCGCTCGAGCGTGAGCTGTGGCGCTGGGTGCCGATGGAGGTGTCGCTGCATCTCGCCCGCACCCCCTACGAACCGGTTCCGGTGAGCATGGAGATGGCGCAGCTGGTGAGCGACAGCAGGCACCTCGCCGCGGCCACGCGCGACGTGCTGCACGTGGAGCCGGAGGTGGTCGCGTACCTGTGCACCTCGGGCAGCTTCGTGAACGGCATCGACTACGAACGCTCCCTCACCAAGGCGATCTGCGACGCGGGCGCGCCGGACGCGGTCACCACGTCCGGGGCGCTGGTCGAGGTGCTGCACCAGCTCGACCTGCACCGGGTCTCGGTGCTCACGCCCTACGACGCCGACCTCACCGGCAAACTCCACGATTTCCTCGGCGAGGTCGGCGTGACCACGGTGTCCAGCGACCACCTCGGGCTGGGCGGCGGCATCTGGAAGGTCAGCTACCGCACCATCGCCGAGCGGATCCTGGCCGCCGACCACCGCGACGCCGAGGCGATCTTCGTCAGCTGCACCAACCTCCCGACGTTCGACCTGATCGAACCGCTGGAAAAGGCGCTCGGCAAACCCGTGCTGACCGCCAACCAGCTGACGATGTGGGCGTGCCTGCGCCGGATGCAGCTGCCCATCGTGGGACCCGGCCAGTGGCTGCGGGAGGTGTCTTGACCGGTCCCGCTAATATTGTCGACAATTTGCGCATCCCGGAGGTTTCGTGACCACGATCGGCTTCATCTACCCCGACCACGCGGCCGAGGACGACTACCCGCTCGCGGAACAGCTTCTCGGCGGCTCCGACGGCGACATCAGCCTGCCGGTCGCGCACATCTACGGCACCGACCTGCACGCCGTGCCGGAACTGCTCGACCTCGGCAGCGAAGCCCGGCTCGCCGAAGGCGCGCGGCTGCTCGCGAAACACCAGCCGGAAGCGGTGGTGTGGGCGTGCACGTCCGGCAGCTTCGTGTACGGCTGGGACGGCGCGCGCAACCAGGCCGACCAGCTCGCCAAGGCCGCCGGAGTGCCGGCCTCGAGCACGTCGTTCGCCTTCGTGCACGCGGCGAAAGCCCTTGGCGTGCAACGAGTCGCGGTGGCCGCGAGCTACCCCGACGACGTCGCGCGGCTGTTCGTGGACTTCCTCGCCGCGGGAGGCGTCGAGGTGCTTTCGATGTCGAGCGCCGACATCGACACCGCCGCCGAGGTAGGCCAGCTCGCCCCCGAGGCCGTGGTGGACCTCGCGGTGAGCCACGACCACCCGGACGCCGACGCGGTCCTGGTGCCCGACACCGCGATGCGCACGCTCGGCGAGATCACCGACATCGAGGCGAAGCTCGGCAAGCCGGTGCTGACCGCCAACCAGGTGACCGTGTGGGAAGGCCTGCGCCTGACCGGCACGACCCGGCTGGTGCGTTCGCTGGGCGCGTTGTTCCGGACGAGGGGCTGACCCGTGGTCGCACTGCCGGACATAGAGCCGGTCAGCCGGGAATCGACCGCCGCCGTGATCGCGCGCCAGCTGCGCGACGCGATCATGACCGGCGCGCTGCCGCCGGGCACCCAGCTCGGCGAAACCGACCTGGCCGCCCGCTTCCAGGTCTCGCGCGGCCCGCTGCGCGAGGCGATGCAGCACCTCGTGTCCGAGGGTTTGCTGCGCAGCGAACGCCACCGGGGCCTGTTCGTGATCGACCTCGAACCGGAGGATGTCTTCGACATCTACCTCGCCCGCTCGGCGGTCGAACGGGCCGCCCTGCTGTGCGCGTTCCGCGGGGACCGCGAGGCAGTGGCGGCGATGCTGGAACAGAACGTGGCCGACATGGCGGCGGCCGCGGACGATCCGGCCGCGCTGTCGGAGGCTGACCTGCGCTTCCACGAGGCGCTGATCAACGCCTCCGGCAGCAAACGACTGGCGCGGATGGCCCGGACGCTGCTGATCGAGACGCGGATGTGCCTGACCCTGCTGCAGAGCACGTATCAGGGCGTGGAGGACCGGCTGGAGGAGCACACGAGGATCATCGAAGCCCTTCGGTCGGACGACGAGGAGACGGCGCTGCACCTGCTGGACGCGCACATGGAGGACGCGATCAGCCGGTTGCTTCCGGGGCGGACCCTGAAGGGCGGGGTCGCGGTTCCGGAGTGAGGCGGGCGGGTTTTCCGGACGGCCGCTTCTCCTCCCCTGCACCGCAGGGAGCACGCCACTCACCCCGCGCTGCCCGATTACCGCATGAGCACACGCAATCCGCGCTCGGCGGATGGCGACGCGGTCGTCTCCGCACCTGACCGGACCGCTTGCCCCCGTGGCGGCGAACCGCGCGGCGGTCCGTTCCTCGCGGGCGAACCGGTGCAGCACGAAGCCGGAAGCGCCGCCGGGCAACACGAGCAGCAGCAACGGAATGGCTGAGTCCGCACCGCTCCGCCGTGGCGACCAGGAGATGCGGCTCAGCTCGCCGACGACTCCAGCGTGATCCAGTACCGCCGCACCGGTCCGTGGTCGGTCTGACGGATTTCCTCCAGCACACCGCCCGCGCGTTCGATCGTCTTGGCGGACGCCAGGTTCTCCCCCTCGCACACCAAGAGCACACAACGCAGGTCCAGCCGCCGGGCTTCGGGCAGCATCTGGCGCAGTGCCCAAGAAGCGAGACCACGGCCGCGCGCGGTCGGACGGAGGCCGAGGCCGAGGTGCCCAGCCCACCGAACGTACGAGGCCGGTCCAGCGCGCAGGGCGATTCCGCCGAGCACCTGTCCGTCCTCGACCAGCCAGCGGTACACAGCGCGGTCCGCGGCCAAGGAACCGACCCAGGCGGCGAAGCCAGCCGGAGAATCGACCTGATCCGACGCGGACAGGCCGAAGCCGTCCTCGTGCAAGCCGGGGCCCCATTCGCGATGTACTTCCAGCCACGAGCGGTGCAGGCGGACAGTGGGGGCCAGCAGTTCCGGCATGCTTCGACACTACCGGCCGCCGGCGCGGAAAACCCTGCAACAGCAAGAAAAACTCACGCACGACGCACCCCCAGAACGGGCTGTCCGCCGCGGCCGGAGTTGTACTGCGGAGACCACGGGAACCAGCCTGCCGAGTCGGCGTACACCAGCTGTCTGGCTTCGATTCCCGTGCCATAGCAGCACACCGCGATGTCCAGGTGCGCCGCCGGAGCACTGAGCTGGACGATTTCCACTCGCGGCAACCGGGGCAGCAGCCACTGCTGCCCGGGCACCGGCGGGCCGGTGTGCAGCGAGTGTTCGGCCGCGGCGTTCAGCAGCCGTACCGCCTGGTGTGGCAGCAATCCCGTGACAACCAGCTCGGGCAGGCCCTGCACGGTCAGGCCCGCGGTGTACGCCCAGGGCGGCCGGGAACCTGTTCCCAGCACGCCCTGGACGCACCAGCCGTGCTCCCTGATCTCGTCGAGCACCTCGATCAGGTACTGCTCCTCCGGTCTTTCCGGTTCCTCGCACCTCTGGCACATCGGCTCCTCCTCCCCTCGGGGACCCGTCGGCGGGTCAGGGAAGAGTCAACCGCGCGGCACCGACGAAAAATCAGCGGAGCGAAGCGGCCACCGCGGTGCCGAGCGCGGTTGTGGTAGCGGTTCCGCCGAGGTCGGGGGTGAGCGTTTCGCCCGCGGTCAGCACCTCGTCGACCGAGGCGCGGATCGCTTGTGCGGCAACGGTTTCCCCGAGGTGCTCGAGCAGCATCGCGGCGGCGAGGATCTGTGCGACCGGGTTCGCGATGCCCTGTCCGGCGATGTCCGGAGCACTCCCGTGGACCGCCTCGAACATCGACGGAAACTCACCTGATGGGTTGATGTTTCCGGACGGGGCCATGCCCAGTCCGCCGGTGATCGCGGCCGCGAGGTCGCTCAGGATGTCGCCGAACAGGTTCGACGCCACCACCACGTCGAGCCGGTCGGGAGCCTGCACCATCCGCGCGGCGAGAGCGTCCACATGGCACTGTTCCGCGCGGACGTCCGGGTACTGGCCCGCGACTTCCGCGAAAATCTCGTCCCAGTACGGCATCGAGTGGATCAGCCCGTTGGACTTGGTCGCCGACGTGACGTGCTGGGAACGCGTCCGCGCGAGTTCGAAGGCGTACCGGATGATCCGTTCCACCCCGACCCGCGTGAACACCGATTCCTGCAGCACGAACTCGTCCGGCCGCCCGGCGTTGTGCCGTCCGCCGATCTCCGAGTACTCGCCCTCGGAGTTCTCCCGGACGATCACCATTTCCAGCTCGTCGACCTTCCGCCCGGCCAGCACCGAGGACGTCCCCGGCAGCAGCCGCACCGGGCGCAGGTTGACGTACTGCTGGAACGCCCGCCGCAACGGGATCAGCAGGCCCCACAACGAAACGTGGTCCGCGACGCCGGGGAAGCCGACCGCGCCGAGCAGGATGCCGTCGAACCCCGACAGCTGCTCGACCCCGTCCTCCGGCATCATCGCGCCGGTCTTCGCGTACCGCTCGCAGCTCCAGTCGAATTCGGTCCATTCCAAGGAGAATCCGTACTTGTCCGCGGCGGCGTCGAGGACCCGGCGCGCCTCGATCGTGACGTCGACCCCGATCCCGTCGCCGGGGATGCTCGCAATCCGATGGGTCACAGGTTCACCGCGATGTACTTGGTCTCCAGGAATTCCTCGATGCCGACCGTGCCGCCCTCGCGGCCGAGACCGGACTGCTTGACGCCGCCGAACGGGGCCGCCGGGTTGGACACGATGCCCTGGTTGAGGCCGATCATCCCGGCCTCGAGGCGTTCCGACACCCGCAGCGCGCGCTTCAGGTCGCTGGTGAACAGGTAGGACACCAGGCCGAATTCGGTGTCGTTGGCCTTCTCGACCGCCTCGTCCTCGGTGTCGAACGGGGTGATCGGCGCGACCGGGCCGAAGATTTCCTCGCTGGCCAGCCGGGCGTCCACCGGAACGTCCGTGAGCACGGTGGCCGGGTAGAAGTGCCCGGGACCGTCGACCCGCGAGCCGCCGGTGAGCACCCGCGCGCCCTTGTCCGTGGCGTCCTTGACCAGTTCGGTCACCTTCTTCACCGCGGCCTCGTCGATGAGCGGGCCGACCACGACGCCTTCGTCGGTGCCGCGGCCCATCGGCAGCGCCTGCA
Organism: Amycolatopsis sp. Poz14; assembly: GCF_006704225.1. Lineage (NCBI taxonomy): Bacteria > Bacillati > Actinomycetota > Actinomycetes > Pseudonocardiales > Pseudonocardiaceae > Amycolatopsis > Amycolatopsis sp. Poz14. Next base: position 2,229,466 of record NZ_JACLHD010000001.1, on the reverse strand, counting down.
TCCGCTCGGTGAGCCGGCGGGAGAACTCCTCGGCCACGCCGCGCTGCACGTAGAACCGGTTGGCCGCGGTGCACGCCTCGCCGATGTTGCGCATCTTCGCCTGCATCGCGCCCTCGACCGCGGCGTTCAGGTCCGCGTCGTCGAACACGACGAACGGCGCGTTGCCGCCCAGTTCCATCGACGTGCGCAGCACCTTCTCCGCGCACTGTTCCAGCAGCTTGCGCCCGACCCCGGTCGAGCCGGTGAAGGACAGCTTGCGCGCGCGTCCGTCGCGGATCAGCGGCTCCATCACGCCGCCCGCGTCCTTGGTGGTGACGACGTTCAGCACGCCTTCGGGCAGTCCGGCGTCGGCGAGGATCTGGGTGAGCGCGAGCATCGACAGCGGCGTCTGCGCGGCGGGCTTGATGACCATCGTGCAGCCCGCGGCGACGGCCGGGCCGATCTTGCGCGTGCCCATCGCCATCGGGAAGTTCCACGGCGTGATGAGCAGCGTCGGGCCGACCGGCTGGCGCGCGATCAGGAACCGCCCGTTGCCGTTCGGGGCCACCGCGTAGCCGCCGTCGATCCGCACCGCTTCCTCGGCGAACCAGCGGAAGAACTCGGCGGCGTAAGTGATCTCCCCGGCGGCCTCGGCCAGCGGCTTGCCCATTTCCAGCGTCATCAGCAGCGCCAGCTCGTCGCGGCGCTCGATGAGCTTGTCGTACGCCCGGCGCAGGATCTCGCCGCGCTCCCGAGGGGCGACCGCGGCCCAGTCGGCTTGTGCCGCGACGGCCGCGTCGAGCGCCGCGAGGCCGTCCTCCGGCCCGGCGTCCGCGACCTGGCACAGCACCTCGCCGGTGGAGGGGTCCTGCACGTCGAAGGTCTTGCCGCTGCGCGCGGAGACCCACTTGCCGCCGATGAAGAGTTCCTTGCCGACCGCGCTCACGACGCCGTTCTCGGTGATCCCGCTCATCCAGCTCGCTCCTGTTCCTGTTGTCCCGAACTCATGCTATGGATATTGTCAACAATCGACAACCGTCTCCACCCGCACCCAGGAGGGCGCCGCATGGCCCAGCTTTCCCCGCTGCTCAAGCAGGCAACGCCCGTCGTCGTCGACCACGGTGAAGGGGTTTACCTCTACGACGTGGACGGGAAACGTCATCTCGACTTCACCGCGGGCATCGGGGTGACCAGCACCGGCCACTGCCACCCGCGCGTGGTCGAAGCCGCGCGCGAGCAGATCGGCAAGCTCGTGCACGGCCAGTACACGACAGTCATGCACAAACCGCTGCTCGAACTGACCCGCAAGCTCGGCGACGTGCTGCCGTCCGGGCTCGATTCGCTCTTCTACGCGAACTCCGGCAGCGAGGCCGTGGAGGCCGCGCTGCGGCTGGCCCGGCAGGCGACGAAGCGGCCGAACGTCATCGTGTTCCAGGGCGGTTTCCACGGCCGCACGGTCGCCGCCGCGACCATGACCACCTCCGGCACGCGGTTCAGCGCGGGCATCTCGCCGCTGATGTCCGGCGTGCACGTCGCGCCGTTCCCGTACGCCTACCACTACGGCTGGGACGAGGAGACCGCGACGAAGTTCGCCTTGCGCGAGCTGGACTACCTCTTCCAGACCGTCTCCGCGCCGAACGAGACGGCAGCGTTCTTCATCGAGCCGGTGCTCGGCGAGGGCGGCTACGTCCCGGCCAACACCGAGTTCATGGCCGGGCTGCGCGAACGCGCCGACCGGCACGGGATCCTGCTGGTGCTCGACGAGGTGCAGGCCGGATTCGGCCGCACCGGCAAGTTCTGGGGCCACGACCACTTCGACGTCCACCCGGACGTCGTGCTGATCGCGAAGGGCCTCGCGAGCGGCTTCCCGCTTTCGGGCATTGCCGCTTCGGAAGAGTTGATGGCGAAGGCGTACCCGGGGTCGCAGGGCGGCACGTACGGCGGCAACGCGGTGTCGTGCGCGGCGGCGATCGCGACGCTCGACGTCATTCAGGACGAAGGCTTGGTCGAGAACGCCGCGGAGCGTGGCCGTCAGCTTCTCGAGGGCGCGCGCGTCATCGCGGACAAGACGCCGGCTATCGGCGACGTACGCGGTCTCGGGCTCCTCGTGGGCACTGAGTTCACGACAGCGGACGGCGAACCGGACACGGCCACCGCGCAGGCCGCGCAGCAGGCAGCTGCCAAGAGCGGACTGCTGTTGCTCACCTGTGGCGCGTACTCGAACGTCGTGCGCATGGTGCCGCCGCTCGTCGTCAACGCGGAACAAGTCGACGACGCGCTGCGCATCTGGGGCGAGGTCGTCACGTCGGTCACGGGGAGCTGAAGCATGGCGCGCTACATCACCATCAGCCTCGACAAGCGCGGCGTCACCTGCCGCGCCCGGCTGCTCGACGACGAAGCACCGCGCACCTGCAAGGCGGTGTGGGACGCGCTGCCGCAGAGCGGTTCGGCCTACCACGCGAAGTACGCGCGCAACGAGGTCTACACGCTCGTGCCGCCCTTCGCCGAGCCCAAGCCGGGCCGCGAGAACCCGACCATCACCCCGATTCCGGGCGACGTCGTCTACTTCGGATTCGAGGCGTGGGAAATCGGCAATCCGGCGTACGGCTACGACGAGGGCAGCGAGGCGCACAGCGACCAGGGTGCCACGGATCTCGCGATTTTCTACGGCCGCAACAACCTGCTGATCAACGGCGACGCGGGCTGGGTGCCCGGCAACGTGTTCGCGACGATCGAGGAGGGCCTGTCCGAGATGGCCGAAGCCGCGCAGGATCTGTGGCTGCGCGGCGTGGAAGGCGAGACGCTGTCGTTCGCTCGCGCTGACTGACAGTCGCTCCAGGGCCGGTTCCTCCGCTGCGGAGGGACCGGCCTTTCGCTTGCCCGGATCGGGCCGGATTGTCCCTCCGGAGTGAAGCCGGGTTAACCCTCCGCGATCATGAGCGCGGCCCAAGATTCGCGGCCGGACAAGGGATTCAGCCCTGATGATCACCCGGCGGTGTGAACCTCGGCAACTCACCAATCGTGGCTTCGCATTCACCGTTTCGAGGGGCCGCGCCGCCCGGTTGCCGCAGTGCGCGTCTGCTACCCAGGGTGATCGACGCCGAGGTTCGCTACGAACCGTGGCGAAGAGTCCACAGTGCACCCCCGGCGGCAAACCCGAAAGCCTTACATGTTTAACATGGGAAGATTCCCCGGCCGCCGATCCCTTGCCAGCACAGGGAAATCCGCGTTTTGACACCGCGAGCGGGCCGGTGGAAATCTGCGATGGCTCCTCGCGAGAGCACCAAGGAAGAACAATCCGAACAAGGAGCCCCTCAATGCAGATGTTCACCCAGCACGTGCACCACGGCCACGACCTGATCTCGGGTCTGCTCGCGCACCTGGCGCACGTGCTCGGCTGGCTCGTCTGACCGGCACCGAGGATTAACCCAGGGGCCGGCCTGTTGGCGCGGGCCGGTCCCTGCTTGGGTTCTCCCCCCTTCCTGGCCACGCGCGCGGCGTGGCCTTTTTCGTGCCCGCGTCGGCTAACGTGAAAACTATTCATGGCCAGCCTCGGACCAGAACGGCTAGGCTGCGGCCACGAAGCACGCGCGCACGAGGGAGTGGCATGAGCGAGATCGCTGCACAGCTGGCGGGGGCCGTCGGAGCGGGGAACCTGCTGACCGGTGACGCGATTTCCGACGACTACGCGCACGACGAGGCGCTCAGCACGCCGGGGCAGAAACCGGCGTACGTCGCGAAACCCGCCACCGCCGAAGAGGTCTCCGCGCTGGTGAAGATCGCCGCCGCCGAGGGCGTCCCGGTGACCGCGCGCGGGTCCGGCAGCGGGCTGTCCGCCGCGGCGCGGCCGGTCGAAGGCGGGCTGCTCGTCTCGTTCGAGCGGATGAACTCGGTGCTCGAGATCGACACCGGCAACCACGTCGCCGTCGTCCAGCCGGGCGTCACGCTGGCCGAACTCGACGCGAAGACCGCCGAACACGGCCTCACCTACCCCGTTTATCCCGGCGAGCTGAGCGCGAGCGTCGGCGGCACCGTCGGCACCAACGCCGGCGGGATGCGCGCGATCCGCTACGGCATCACCCGCGGCAACGTCTCCGGTTTGCAGGCGGTGCTCGCGACGGGCGAGATCATCCGCGTCGGCGGCCGGATGTCGAAGATCTCCAGCGGCTACGACCTCACCCAGCTGATCATCGGCTCGGAGGGCACGCTCGCGCTGGTGACCGAGGTGATCGTGAAGCTGCAGCCCCGGCTGCCGCACGGCGCGACGGTGCTGGCCCCGTTCGACGATTTCGAGCAGGTGATGGCGGCCGTGCCGAAGATCGCCGCGAGCGGTCTCGCCCCGCAGATCCTCGAGTACATCGACAACATGACGATGGCCGCGATGGTCTACAACGACAAGCTCGAACTGGGCGTCCCGGCGGAAATCCGCGACCGGACCCAGGCGTATCTGGCCGTGGCGCTGGAGAACCGGGTGGCCGACCGGCTCGGCGAGGACGTCGAAGCGCTCGGCGAGCTGCTCACCGAACTCGGCGCGATCGACGCGTACGTGCTCGAAGGCGGAGCCGCCCGCAAGCTCATCGAAGCCCGCGAAAAAGCCTTCTGGAACGCCAAAGCCGCGGGCGCGGACGACGTGATCGACGTGGTGGTGCCGCGGACCGCGATGCCGCAGTTCCTGGCCAAAGCCCGCGAGCTGGCGATGGCGGCCGGCGGCGGCGCGATCGGCTGCGGGCACGCCGGCGACGGCAACGTCCACCTGGCGATCTTCTGCAAGGACCCGGACACCCGCTCGCAGCTGCTGACCGACATCTTCGGTTACGCGTACGAACTCGGCGGCGCGATCTCCGGCGAGCACGGCCTCGGCCGCACCAAGACCAAGTACTACGCCAAACTCGAAGACCCGGCGAAGCTCGATCTGCTGCGCCGGGTCAAGGAAAGCTTCGACCCGGCCGGGATCCTGAACCCCGGCGTTCTGTTCGCGCAAACCGGAAAGTGAGCACAGTGAGCACGCTCAACGGCGCCCAGTCCCTTATCCGCACGCTCGTCGACAGCGGGGTCGACGTGTGCTTTTCCAACCCCGGCACGTCGGAAATGCATTTCGTCGCCGCGCTCGATTCGGTACCGGAGATGCGCGGGGTGCTCGCGTTGTTCGAGGGCGTCGTGACCGGTGCCGCGGACGGGTACGCGCGGGTCGCCGGCAAGCCCGCCGCGACGCTGCTGCACCTCGGTCCCGGGCTCGGGAACGGCCTGGCGAACCTGCACAACGCGCGGCGCGCGCACACGCCGGTGGTCAACGTGATCGGCGACCACGCCACCTATCACAAGCAGTACGACGCCCCGCTGGAGTCGGACATCGACGCCATCGCGGGCTCGCTCGAGGGCTGGGTGCGCCGGTCCGGGCACACGAAGGACGTCGGCGCGGACGCCGCGGCGGCGGTCGCGGCGGCACAGGACGCCCCGGGCCGGGTCGCGACGCTGATCCTTCCCGCCGACGCGTCGTGGGGCGAGGGCGGCGAAACGTGCGAGCCGATCCCGCCGCGCGTCCCGCAGACGGTCGACTCGACGACCGTGCAGAAGATCGCGGACGTGCTCGGCAGCGGTGAGCCGGTGGCATTGCTGATCGGCGGGTCCGCCTGCCGCGAAGCCGGTTTGCGCGCGGCCAGCCGGATCGCGGCCGCGACCGGGGTGAAGGTGCTCGCCGAGACGTTCCCGGCGCGGCTGGAGCGCGGCGCCGGCTTGCCGAACATCGAACGGCTGGGCTACCTCGCCGAGCAGGCGAAGTACCAGCTGGACGGGATCAAGCACCTGATCATCGCCGGCACGAAGGCGCCGGTGTCGTTCTTCGCCTACCCCGGCATGCCGAGCGAGCTGACCCCGGAAGGCGCGGACGTCCACGTCCTCGCGAACGTCGGGCAGGACGTCCCGGCCGCGCTGGAGGCGGTCGCCGCCTTGGTCGCCGCGGACACCGAGCCGGTTTTGCAGGAGGCCGGTCGGCCGGAGCTGCCGAGCGGTCCGCTCACCGTGCAGAACTGGGTCGACGTGATCGGCGCGCTGCTGCCGGAGAACGCGATCATCGTGGACGAGGCGAACACGTCCGGTCTCATGCTCCCCGCCGCGACCGCGGGCGCGCCGCGGCACGACGTGCTGACCCTGACCGGCGGCGCGATCGGGTACGGCATGCCGGTGGCCGTCGGCGCGGCCATCGCGGCTCCGCGACGGCCGGTGATCAACCTCGAATCCGACGGCAGCGCGATGTACACGATCTCCGCGCTGTGGACGCAGGCGCGCGAGAACCTTGACGTCACCACGGTGGTGCTCAACAACAACGCGTACGCGATCCTGCGGATGGAGCTGCAGCGCGTCGGCGCGTCCGGCGACGGACCGCGCGCGAAGGACCTGCTGGACATCGGCCGTCCGGACCTGGATTTCGTGAAGATCGCCGAAGGCATGGGCGTTCCGGCGACCCGGGCGACGACCGCGGAGGAGCTGGCCGAGCAGTTCCGGCGCGCGGTCGCCGAACCGGGCCCGCACCTGATCGACGCGGCCGTTCCGCCGCTGCTCTAGACCCCGGCGAGTTCCGGGCTGGCGGCACGGAACCGCGGCACCACCGCGGTCAACGCCAGCCCGGCCACCGCCGCCACCGCGGCGACCGCGAACGTGGCGCGGAAACCCGCGAGCGAGGGCACGGTGAACGAGCCGACGGTGATCGTCAGATGGGCGAGCATCGTGGCCATCACGGCGCTGGACGTCGACGTGCCGACAGACCGCATGAGCGAGTTGAGCCCGTTCGCGGACGCGGTTTCGGTGACCGGTACCGCGCTCATGATCAGCGCGGGCATCGCGGCGTAAGCGATGCCGACGCCCGCCCCGATGATCACCGACGCGATGATCAGCTCGACCGCGTTGGCCATCAGGAAAATCGCGAAGACGTAGCCGACCGCGATCACGGTCGCACCGGTCATGAGCGTGACGCGCGCGCCGTAGCGGTTGGTCAGCCGCGCGGAGACCGGGGACAGCGCCATCATGACCAGGCCGTTCGGCGCGAGGCACAGACCGGCTTCGACCATGCTGAGCCCGAGTCCGTAGCCGGTCGCCGACGGTGCCTGCAGCAACTGCGGGAACGACAACGACATCGCGTACATCGCGAAGCCGACGAGCACCGACGCGAGGTTCGTGAACAACACCGGCCGCCGCGCCGAAACGCGCAGATCGACCAGCGGGTCACGCCGGCGCAGCTGGTACCAGCCCCAGGCCGCGAGAACGACCACGGCGGTCGCGGCGAACCCGAGCGTCGCCGGACTCCCCCAGCCCCATTCGCCGCCCTTCACGATCGGCAGCAACAGGCTGGTGAGACCGACGATCAACCCGAGTGTGCCGAGGAAATCGAACGGCGCGGGCGTGCGGACCGGCGATTCCGGAACGAACCGCAGGATCAGCAGCGCACACCCCAGCCCGAGCCCGGCCGCGCCCCAGAACAGGACGTGCCAGTCGGCGTGCTCGGCCACGATCGCCGCGACCGGCAACCCGATCGCGCCGCCGACGCCGAGCGTCGCGCTCATCAGCGAAATCGCGCCGCTCACGCGTTCCGGCGGCAGTTCGTCGCGCATGATGCTGATGCCGAGCGGAATGACGCCCATCGCGCAGCCCTGCAACCCGCGGCCGACGATCATCAGCGCGAGCGAACTGGTGAGCGCCGAGACCACGGATCCGGCGATCAGCACGGCCAGACTCACGAGCAGCACGCGGCGTTTGCCGTAGAGATCGCCGAGCCGCCCCGCGACCGGCGTGCAGACCGCCGCCGCGAGCAGCGTGACGGTGACGACCCACGACGCGTCCGTCGGCGTGGTGTCGAGCAGTCTCGGGAACGCCGGGATCAACGGGATGACCAGCGTCTGCATGAACGAAGCGACCAGCCCGCACGAGGCGAGCACCACGATGATCGGCCCCGAACCCGCCCGCGCCACCACGTCCCCCGTTCCGTATGCCGTACCGGATTCGCACGCTACCGGGCGCGGCGCGCGGAACGGGCGGTTCGTGATCGATCCGACTTACCGGACTGGTCCGTTTGGCCCAATACCTGCTTGGGTTGCGGGATTCACAGCCACTGTTCGACGCCGCCGTGACCGGAGCAGGTGCCGGAACGGTGCTGGCTGTCGCTGTAGGTGCGGTCGTTGCAGAGGGTTGTCGCGCGGGCGGCGAGGCAGCTTTGGGCGCGGTCACTCGCGGCGCGGACTGGGCGGTCGCGCGGTCGCGCCGCCCGGCGGCGGCGAGGAGAACGCGAAACGCAACCGTCGAGTCAATCCTTCGCGAGCCGGGAAATCGTCGCCAGCATTCTCCGCACGCCGAAGACATGTCCGCCGCTTCCGACCACGAGCAAGCGGTAGCCCGCTCCGGCCATCCCGGGGAACCGGGCCCGGCTTTCGGCGCGGACCACGGTCTCTGCGGCGGAGACGGATTCGAGCCGGAACGTGAGACGGTACTCGGAAAACTGGTGCCGTCCGGCAAGTGCGAGCTGGTGCGGTGGTTCGGCGACCACGACTCGGAAGCCGGGCACGGTGGATCCTTCCGCGAGCGGACGCGGACCGGTTGCCTTCCAATCGGCGCAGCGGACCGCCCAGGCGTACGCGGTGGCCAACCTGCCGGAGAAGCGTTCGGCGACCTGATTGACCGCGCGCCAGGTGGCCTCGGCGTCGGCGGACACGGTGACGCGATGTTCGTCCAGGACGGGCAATTGCTCTTCGGCAGTCATCGGCTCCTCCGCGGGCATCGTCTCACGCGCCCACGGGCTCAGCCGTCCGCGGGACACCACGGGTCCGGGGCTCGCAGGACCGACTTGCCGCAGAAGCCCTGTAGCGCCGGGTCGACTTCTCCGCCTTGGACCTGCAGTACCGCGAGCGGTTTGTCCTGCGGGACGTGCCTGCCGATGTCGCCGCCGTAGTCGATGGTTCCGCTCACCCCCTCGATGTATTTGTTGATCTGGTTCGCGTCCGGCCGCGAGGTGTGGATCGCGGCGATCTCCCGCCACACCGCACCTGGGGTGACCGGGATTTTCGACGACGTCTCCCGCAGGTACGCGGTCGCGGTGATCATCACCAGCGCGGCGTCGTAGGACAGCGCGGCGTGACCGTCGAACGAGCGGCCTTTTTCGGTGTGTTCAAAGGAGAACTTGGCGTTGAGCGTGGAGTAGAAGTCGCGCGCGAGACCTTTCGCGGGTGTGGCCGGCGCGTTCGCGAGCGCGAAATAGTAGTACGGCAGCGCGCGATGATCTTCTCGCGCAACGGAGTCGGCGACGAAACGCGCGACGTCGTCGTCGCCGATGATCGTCGCGGTGCTGCCGCATTGCGCGGCACCAGCCAAGAACGCTCCGAAATCGGGGACGCCTCGGCCGGCGAAGAACGCGTACCCGTCGTAGGAGCAGCTGTCGCGCCCGGCGGCACCCGCGTTGCCTACTAGCCGGTCGCCGTAGCGGAGATGCGCGGACCTCGCTTTTTGCCCTTCGTCCGGGACGAAAGCGCGTGCTTCGACCGCGAAACCCTTGTCCTTGAACTCTTTCAGCAGATTGTCGCGAAGATTGGGACTGTAGAAGTCAGTGTCGTCGTCGGAGTAATAGATGCGAAGCGAGCGCGGACCAGGGCGCTGGGCGGCAAAGGCCGCGGCCACCGCGGCTTCCCGGCGGTTTTGCGGTGCGACCTGGAAGTAGATCGGGTTCTGGTCCGCGAGCTGATCGGCGGTGAGAGTCGCCGCGACCACCGGGATGCCCGCGTCGCCGAGTGCGCGGATCGTGGTGGCGGTCGGCTCGCTGCTCATGTCGAGTCCGACCACGCCGACGATGCTGGGATCCTGTTTCGCCATCTCCAGCAGGGTGCGCGCGACCTGCGCGCCCTGGAGCATTCCCTTGCCGCCGTTGGCGATCAGCATGCGCACGATCGGTTCGGCCGCCGCGGTCGCGTCGAGCTGCCGCGACTGCGCGACCGCGAAGCCCTCCAGCGATTCGCGTTCCGCGGTGAGTCCCTCGGCGGTGCCGTTCGACGACGTCAGCGCCTCCAGGTCGACCAGCGTGATGTACGGCCGTTCCGGATGCTGCTGGTGCAGTTCCTCGGCCCGCCGGTTCTGGTCCGCGACCACGGCTTCGACCTGCTGGATCGTCCCCTCCTTGTCGACCGGGGAGAACAGCGTGAAGGTGCCGTCGGACACTCCGACGCACTGGTCGTCCACCCGGCTCAGCCACTCGCTCGACGTGCCGCAGTGACTGTCCAGAAAGGACTGATAACGCACCACGGCGAACGCGGCGACCAGCGCGAGCACCACCGCGGGCACCCCGGCGCGGATCCAGCGCGTCGTCCACCACGCCGCCCGCCCGCGTCCGCCGGACAGGTCGTAGTGCTCGCCGAGCGCCAGCATTCGCTTGCGCACCTCGGTTTCCTCGGCCTCCGTCTGCGGCACGTCGAGCCCGATCGGCAGGTACCACGCGGTCGGGCGGCGGGCGCGCCGGTCCGCGCTGAGCCGGTTCTGCCACACCCGGTACGCGCCGGCGGCATCGGTCGCGTGGTACTTCGGCCGGTCCTCGCTCGGCGCGGCGTCCGGCGGCGGAGCCTGGCTCGCGCTCACCACCAGCAGCGGGTCGAAAAGCCCGACCTGGTTGCGGACGTCGTTCATCAGCCGGAGCAGCCGGTAACCGCCGTTGGCGGGACCGACCTCGTCGAGCAGCAGCACCGGATAGGTCATCCGGCGCCGCCGCCAGAACTGCCACGGCCGCAGCCGGTACTCGCGGCGCAAGTCTTCCAGGAACGCGTTGACCAGCAGCCGCGCGACGTACTCGGGCGATTCCTTCTGCCATTCGCCGTCGGTGAGCCGCAGCGCGAAGCGCACGAAACTGCCGGACATCTCCGGCGCGAGATGCGGCTGGCGCAGGAACCACCGGTACCGCCCGGACAGCCCGGGCACGCGCCCGGTGACCGCGAGCCGGAAGGTGCCGAACGTCAGCAACCGCAGCAGCAGCAACGGAAACCGCCACGCCGGATGCTGCGGCACCAGCTCGCGGCTGACGCTGTCGATGGCCGAGCGGAAGCGGACCAGCAGGCCGTTCTCCTGCAGCTCGCGCAACAGGGTGCGTTCGGGATCGGTGTCGCCGTCCGGAAACTGCTTCGCCATGAGCTGATCGACCAGCGTGAACAGCCGGAACCGCAACCGGCTTTCCCGGGTGCGGCCGCTGCGGACAAGGCTGTTGCGGACATGCCACAGCAGGTCGCGCACGGCGTCGACGCTCTCCTTGGTCGCCTCGGCGGCGGAATCGGTGTCCGGCCGATCGGCGAGGGGCAGATAGACCGAACGCACGGTCCCCGCCGGTTCCGCGTTCTGCAGCCGGGACGCCAGCTCCTTGAGCACGCCCGCACGCGCGTCGCCGACGAGGCACACCATGGGCAGCCCGCGCCGCCCGGCGCGCTCCCGGTGATAACCGGGACGCCATTCCCCGTCGTCCAGCAATTCCCGCGGCCGGTCGCCGCTTCGAGGTCGTTGGTAAAGCGCCCCGATGAGCTTGACGAGCCGATCCGCACCAGCGAACGCGAGCTGCTCCCCCGCGACTGCCACCGTCTGGTCCATGCCGAAGTAAACCACGCGGCTCAGGGGAGGGGTCCCGGAATTATGCCGCCATGCCAAGGGTTTTGCGATTTGCTCCGGGCGACTTGCGGCCGTTCGGGTGGCCAGGGTTCAGCCGTTCGCTGGACGGGAGGTTGCACTGAGCTACCGGCTCTTGTTCACAGATCGATCAATTCGCTATCATCGCTACGAAAAACGTAGAATTTGCTCATCGCAACTAGGCAATCGAACTGATCCAACGCCTGAACTCCTAGCAAATCGTCGCCTTTCGCAATATCTCATGATCACCATGATCGGAGGAAGACAGAGCAGGCTGGTTCATGTGTGGTGGAGCTGGAACCTGGTCGCCGATGAGGGGTGGGCATGAAGAACGACAACCAGAGCGCACAATTCCAGGCTGCCTACGACGAGCTGACCAAGCAGCCTTCGATCGCGGTCTCGTCTAGTCGTGCGATGGCAGCGGAGGTCAAGCAGCTTCAGGCGGACGACGAGAAGAAGGCCAACGAAGAAGAGAAAGACTTCGAAAAAGTGCCCATGCTGGAAGAGGTCCAGCTCCATCCGCACGGCTTCCGCGCTACGCCGTGGGCGATACTGCAGGCGTACGGCCGGGCGACCGCGCTGTCCAGTCAGAGCCCTTCGCGCGGCCTTGCCCACCACTGGAACTGCCTTCGCTACCTCGCCACGCTGCGTTCGGAAAACGGCCAGTTGACGCGGTCGGAGGACGGAAACGATGCCAGGTGGCACGTAAAGACCGCGCAATCGGCCGATGTCGGGGTGGCAATCGGGTTGCTCGCCGCGCAGGAGTCGCTGTCCAAGCAGCACCCAGGTTATCGGTTCCAAGCGGTCGACGCCGATCTCGTTCTGGACGCCGGTTGGGCGCTGCGCGCGCCACGCCCCAAAGAACAAACCCAGAAGCCTGCGTCCGATCGACCAGGTTATTTTCTGGTCGGCCGGAAAGCCGACGCTCCGCTTCGGGTCGTTGCTGCCGACTTCCGCGGACTGCACAACACGGCCGTCCACCAACGCAAGCAGTTGTACCGGTCGGCGACGAGGTTCCATCGGCTGGCGTTCGGACGCGAAGCCCAGCGCATGCCGAGCATCGCGGCGTCGACCACGCTCTCCGGCACGCACGGAGTCGAGGTATACCTCCTCGGTCATCAAGCTGATTTAAGCCTTGCCGTCCCAAACCATCCACTGCCCCATCTCACCGGTCCGCAGCGGGAAGAGTTGTACACCCCGTTCATTGAAACCGTGAACGATAACGGCGAAAAGGAAAGCCGACTCGGTTTCCATCTCGCGGAGGACCGGTACGAATGGTTTTCCAGGGTTTTGGTCCGAGCCTCAGCAGCGATGCTGCTGGCTTTCGCCGGAGACCGGACCAGCGCGGCAAGACAGCTCACCAAGCGGCAAGGCATCCGTGTGGGCAAGCAGGACAACGAAGACCACATGCCCCCGGCCCGCTGCGACGTCGAGGCGCGTCTGGGCGGGCTGGAGCTCGTCGGCACCGATCATGTCTTTCGCTTTCGCGGCAAGCGCGTCGAGGTGTTCTCCGGACTCCCCAAGCCGCTCTACGAAGTGCTGCGCAACGGTGCCGGTGCCCCGGACTACGAAGCCACCGTACGGGACGTCCGCGCGCACTGGAATGAAGGCAACGCTCGGGACGCTTGGCAGGGAATCATGACAATGGACGAGGACGGTGCTGTCATGGGCTTGCGCGCCCTCAGCGATGAAAACTCCGTCCAGCTCAAGCCCATCACCGCATAAACGACGGGGCTGCTCCGGGAAACCCTGGAGCAGCCCCGCCAGCCACAAAATTTTACTCGTAAATCTCGCCCTTGGCGGCCTTCTCCACCAGCGACTGCGGCGGCTCGAAGTGGCTGCCGTACCGCGCCGCCAGCTCGCGGGCCCGGTCCACGAAGCCCTGCAGGCCGCCCTCGTACTGGTTGATGTACTGGATCACGCCACCGGTCCAGGGCGGGAAACCGATGCCGAAGATGGACCCGATGTTCGCGTCCGCGATCGAGGTCAGGACGCCCTCGTCGAAGCACTTCACCGTTTCCAGCGCCTCGGCGAAGAGCATGCGCTCCTTGAGGTCCTCGAACGGCACGTCCGCCGAACCCGAGTTGAACGCCTCGCGCAGGCCCGGCCACAGACCGGTGCGCTTGCCGTTCTCGTCGTACTCGTAGAAGCCCGCTCCGGTGGAACGGCCCTTGCGGTCGTACTTGTCGAGCATCGTGTCGATGACGGCCTCGGACGCGTGCGCGTTCCAGGTGCCGCCCGCGGCCTCGATCGCGGCACGGGTTTCCGCGCGGATCTTGCGCGGCAGCGTCAGGGTCAGCTCGTCCATCAGCTGCAGCGGCGGCGCCGGGTAACCGGCCTGCGAACCCGCCTGCTCGATCGACGCCGGCTCGACGCCCTCGCCCAGCGCGGCCACGGCCTCGTTGATGAAGGTGCCGATGACCCGCGAGGTGAAGAAGCCGCGGCTGTCGTTGACGACGATCGGGGTCTTGCGGATCTGCAGCGTGTAGTCGAAGACCTTCGCCAGCGTGGCGGGCGACGTCTTCTCGCCGCAGATGATCTCGACCAGCGGCATCTTGTCCACCGGCGAGAAGAAGTGGATCCCGATGAAGTCCTCGGTGCGCTGCACGCCCTCGGCGAGGGTGGTGATCGGCAGCGTCGAGGTGTTGGAACCCAGCACCGCGTCCGCGTTGACGATGCTCTCGATCTCGCCGAACACCTTGTGCTTCAGCTCGACGCTCTCGAACACGGCCTCGATGACGAAGTCGACGCCGGCGAAGTCGGCCGGGTCGGCGGTCGGCTTGATCCGCGCCAGCAGCGCGTCCGACTTCTCCTGCGTGGTCTTGCCGCGCGAGAGCGCCTTCTCCTCGAGCTTGACCGCGTAGCCCTTGCCCTTGTCAGCCGCCTCCTGCGAGACGTCCTTGAGGACCACGTCGATGCCCGCCTTCGCGGACACGTAGGCGATCGCGGCGCCCATCATCCCGGCGCCGAGCACGCCGACCTTCTTGGCGGTGAACTTCTCGAACCCGTCCGGACGCGAACCGCCGGAGTTGATCGTCTGCAGGTCGAAGAAGAACGCCTTGGTCATGTTCTTCGAGACCTGCCCGATGGCCAGGCTCACGAAGTAGCGCGTCTCGACCTGGATCGCGGTGTCGAAGTCGACCTGCGAACCCTCGATCGCGGCGGCGAGGATCGCGCGCGGCGCGGGCATCGGCGCGCCCTTGAGCTGCTTGCGCAGGTTCGCCGGGAACGCGGGCAGGTTCGCCGCGAAGCTCGGGTTCGACGGGGTGCCGCCCGGGATCTTGTAGCCCTTGACGTCCCACGGCTGCACGCCGCCCTCGGGGTTGGCCTTGATCCACGCCTTCGCGGCGGGCACCAGCTCGTCGACGGTGTCCACGACCTCGTGCACCAGGCCGATCTCCAGCGCCTTGCGCGGCTTCATCCGCTGGCCCTGCAGCAGGACGTTCAGCAGCGCGCTCTGGATGCCGAGCAGCCGCACGGTGCGGACCACGCCGCCGCCGCCGGGCAGCAGGCCGAGGGTGACCTCGGGCAGGCCGATCTGGCTGCCCTTGACGTCGGCCGCGATGCGGTGGTGCGTCGCGAGCGCGATCTCGAGGCCGCCGCCGAGCGCCGCGCCGTTGATGGCCGCGACGACCGGCTTGCCGAGCTGCTCGAGCCGGCGCATCTGGCTCTTCATCGCGCCGCTGGACGCGGTGATCTCCGCCGCGTGCTCCGGCTTCGCCTGGATCAGGTCGCGCAGGTCGCCGCCGGCGAAGAAGGTCTTCTTCGCCGAGGTGAGCACGACACCGGTGATGTCGTCCTTCTCCGCCTCGAGCCGGTCCACGGTCGCGGCGAGCGACTCGCGGAAGGCCTGGTTCATCGTGTTGGCCGACTGGTCCGGGTCGTCCAGGGTCAGCGTGACGATGCCGTCGGAATCCTTGTCCCAGCGGATGGTCTTGCTCTCGGTCATCTCGGTCCTCACACCCGCTCGATGATGGTCGCGACACCCATGCCGCCGCCGATGCACAGCGTCACCAGCGCCCGGCGCGCCTCGCGGCGCTCCAGCTCGTCGACCACGGTGCCGACCAGCATCGCGCCGGTGGCGCCGAGCGGGTGGCCCATGGCGATCGCGCCGCCGTTGACGTTGATCTTCTCGTCCGGAAGGTTCAGGTCCTTCTGCCACTTGAGCACGACGGACGCGAACGCCTCGTTGAGCTCCCACAGGTCGATGTCGTCCGGGGTCAGGCCCGCGGTCTTCAGCACCTTCTCGGTGGCCGGCGTCGGACCGGTCAGCATGATCGTGGGCTCGGAGCCGATCGAGGCGGTGGCGACGATGCGCGCCCGCGGCGTGAGGCCGAAGGTCTTGCCCGCCTGCTCGGAACCGACCAGCACGATGGCCGACCCGTCGACGATGCCGGACGAGTTGCCGCCGGTGTGCACGTGGTCGATCTTCTCGACCTGGTGGTACTTCTGGAGCGCGACGGCGTCGAAGCCGCCCATCTCGCCGATCGTGGTGAACGCGGGCTTGAGCTTCGCCAGACCCTCCACAGTGGACCCCGGACGGCGGTGCTCGTCGTGGTCGAGGATCGTGACGCCGTTCATGTCCTTGACCGGCACCACGGACTTCGCGAAGTAGCCGCCGGACCAGGCCGCCTCGGCCTTCTCCTGCGAGCGGACCGCGAAGGCGTCGACGTCCTCGCGGGAGAAGCCCTCCATCGTCGCGATCAGGTCCGCGCCGATGCCCTGCGGGGCGATGTAGTGGTCGTACGCGGTGGCCGGGTCCATGAACAGCGCGCCGCCGTCGGAACCCATCGGCACGCGCGACATCGACTCCACGCCGCCCGCGATGACCAGCTGGTCCCAGCCGGAGCGGACCTTCTGCGCGGCGACGTTCGTGGCCTCGAGCCCGGACGCGCAGAACCGGTTGAGCTGCACGCCCGCGACGGTCTGCGGCAGGCCCGCGACAAGCGCGGCGGTGCGCGCGATGTCCGCGCCCTGCTCGCCCACCGGGGACACGACGCCGAGCACGATGTCGTCGATCGCCTGCGGATCGAGGTTCGGGTGGCGGACCTTCAGCTCCTGGATGAGGCCGACCACCAGGTCGACCGGCTTGGTGCCGTGCAGGGCACCGCCCTTGTTCTTGCCCCGGGGCGTGCGCAACGCCTCGTAGATGTAGGCCTCGCTACTCACTGAACAACTCCTCCGCGAAGCGGCATGGATGGACACTGCGGTGTATCTCGCGGCCGACTATACCGGCCGGTAGGTGCTAATGGCCATTAACATAAGCCCGATGAACCCCATGGTGTCAATGGGTTGCCGTAGTTTCGATTAGCGCTATGGTCAGTTCACCATGAGTACGCATCCCGCCCGCGGCACGCGCCCTCGCGACCGCAAGGCCCAGCTCGCTGCCGTCGCGGCCGAGCTGTTCCGCGCGAGGGGGTTCCACGGTGTCGGGATCAACGACATCGCGGCCGCGGCGGGGGTCACCGGCCCCGCGCTGTACCGGCATTTCGCCGACAAGCAGGCGATCCTCGCCTACGTCGTGCTCGCCGGGATCGACGACATGGAGTCGGCCACCGCGGCCGCGCTCGCCGATTCCGCGCCGCCGCTCGCCCAGCTGGACGCCCTGCTCACCGGCCTCGCGACGCAGGCGGTCGAGCGCCGGGAGATCGCCGCGCTGTGGCGCTGGGAGGGTCCGCATCTGCCGCGCGAGCAGCGCCGGGAGATCCGCCGCCGGTCCGGCGCCGTGCTCGACGCGTGGACGAAAGCCCTGCTCACCCTGCGTCCCGAGCTGTCCGCGGACGAGGCCGAACTGCTGTGCTGGGCCGCGCTGTCGGTGTTCGGGAGCGTCGCGGTGCACCACACGTCGGTGGCGCGCAAACGCTTCGTGCCGCTGCTGGTCGAGCTGGCGCAGACTGTGCTCAACGCCTCACTGCCGGTCCCGGACGAACCCGCGCCGCCGGTCGCGAGCAGCCTCGGCACGCCGTCCCGCCGCGAGCAGGTGCTGACCGCCGCGACCGGGCTCTTCGCCGAACGCGGCTTCCACACGGTGAGCATGGAGGACATCGGCGCGGCGGCGGGCATCGCCGGGCCCAGCGTGTACCGGCACTTCCCCAGCAAGGCCGCGCTGATGGTCGCGATCGGACACCGCGCCGCCGACCGGCTCGCGCTGGCCGCCGAACAGGCACTGCAGGCCCCGGACGAACGATCCGCACTGGGCCGGCTCGCCGCGTCGTACGTGCACATTCTGCTGCGCACGCCGGAACTGCTGGTGTCCTTCACCGCGGACCGCGCGACCATGCCGCAGCGGGACAAGGCCGATCTGCGCCGCGTCCAGCGGGACTACGTCGACCAGTGGGTTTCCTTGCTGTGCGCGGTGTTTCCGGAGCTTCCGGCGCGCGAGGCGAAGATCCGGGTGCATGCCGCGCTGACCATCGCGAACGACCTCAGCCGTACCGGGCGGATCAAGAACAGGCCGCATCTGCAGACGGAGCTGACGGCGGTGCTGCACGCGGTTCTCGGGCTCGACTGACGGGCGGGCAGACCACTTCGCAAGTGGTTCTCTCTCAAAAGTTGTTGCAACTTCACTAGTGAAGTACTTCAGAGGTGAAGTCACAACTTCTGAGAGAAGAGAACCTCGCGAGGTCGGTCGCACGCTGTCAGCGAAACCGCCCCGATCGGTCGCCCATCCGTGTCAGCATCGGCCGTGCCCACGAGACTGCTGCATCTGGTTCGCGCGGACGAAGACCACCGCGTCACAACCCTTGAGCTTTTCTTCGATCTGGTCTTCGTCTACGCCATCACGCAGACGACCGAACTGATGGCCGGCCACCTGAGCCTCCTCGGCGTCGGCGAGGGACTGCTGGTGCTGATGGTGCTGTGGTGGTGCTGGTGCAGCTACGCGTGGCTCGGCACGACCATCCACGTCGACCACGGCATCGCCCGGCTGGCGATGTTCGGCGCGATGGCGGTGATGTTCCTCGTCGCGCTCACTGTGCCGCAGGCGCTCACCAACCAACCGGGCGGACTCGACGGGCCGTTGCTGTTCGTCGCCTGTTACGGCGTCGTGCGGCTGCTGCACATCGTCGCGTACGTCGGGGCCGCGCGGCACGACGCCGAACTGCGCCTGGTGCTGCTGAAGATGCTGCGCGGACTGCTCCCGAGCCTGGCTTTGCTGGCCGTCGCCGATGTCGTGGGCGGGCCGTGGCAGCCCGCACTGTGGGTGGTCGCGCTGGCGGTGGACTATCTCAACGTCTATCTGACCGGTCCCGCGGGCTGGCGGCTGCACTCGCCCGCGCACTTCGCCGAGCGGTTCGGGCTGATCGTGATCATCGCACTGGGCGAATCGGTCGTGGCGATCGGCATCGGGATCGGGCATGTGCCGATCACCGGGCTCGTCGCCGGGTCGGCGATCTGCGGGATCGCGCTCGCCGCCGGGATGTGGTGGACGTACTTCGATCTGGTCGCGAACGTCGCCGAACGCAGGCTCGCCCAAGCCGAAGGCCTCGCGCGGACCAAGATCGCCACCGACTCCTACACCTACCTGCACCTGCCGCTCATCGCCGGCATCGTGCTCGTCGCGCTCGGGTTGAAGAAGACGTTCCTGACCCTGGACCACAGTCCGGCAGACGCACTGCACGGCGTCGCGCTGTGGGCGCTGACCGGCGGGCTCGCGCTTTATCTGGTCGCGCTCAGCTCGCTGCGGCGGCGCAACCTCGGCAGCTGGAACCGGCAGCGGCTCGTGCTCGCGGCGCTGCTGCTCGCCCTCACCCCGCTGCTGGGACACGTGCCCGCGACCTTGCTGCTGCTGATCGTCACGGCCTCGGTCCTGCTGCTCATCGCCTTCGAACGCACGTCGCTGGCCCGGCGGCCGGTCGTCGGGTGAGCCGGGCCGCACTGGCGGATTCCGCATCGCCGCGCTAACCTACTCGTGAGTAGGTAACGCGAGGGAGATGCTGCATGGCTGCGCCAAGGAAACGAGACGCGATGGGCCTCGGCCTGGCCGCGCTCACCCGGTTGGCCGGGAGCAAGGCGATCGACCGGGTCGGGCTGCGCGGGCCGGTGCAGAACCTGGTCAAGACGGGGACCCGCAGCGGGTTCCGCGCGGCGGGGGCGGCGACCAGGTCGTTCACCTCGGTCCAGCGGCTGGGCAAACCGGCGCGGCTGGCGAAGCCGGACGACCGCGGGCTGTTCGACCTGACGCCGGACGAGGACCAGAAGCTCATCGTCGAGACGGTCAGCGAGTTCGCCGCCGAACAGCTGCGTCCGGCCGCCGCGGACGCCGACGAGAAGCTCGCCGCGCCGGAGGGCCTGCTGAGCCGCGCGGCCGAGCTGGGCGTCAGCCTCGTCGGGATTCCGGAAGAGCTGGGCGGCGCGGGCACTGAGCGTTCGGTCGTGACGAACGCGCTGGTCGCGGAGGCGCTCGCGCACGGCGACCTCGGACTGGCGGTGGCCGTGCTGGCTCCGTCCGCGGTGAGCACCGCGCTGGTCGCGTGGGGCGACGAGCAGCAGCAGGCCGATTACGTGCCCGCGTTCACCGGCGAGCAGGTGCCCGCCGCGGCGCTCGCGCTGCTGGAGCGGACGCCGTTGTTCGACCCGTTCAAGCCCGCCACCAAGGCGAAGCGCACCCCGAAGGGCTACCAGCTCGACGGCGTGAAGTCGCTCGTCCCGCGTGCGGCGGAGGCCGAACTGTTCATCGTCTCGGCCGATCTGGAAGGCCGCGGACCGGCGCTGTTCCTGGTGGAATCGTCCAACGCGGGCGTGACGATCGAGTCCGAACCCGCGATGGGCCTGCGCGGCGCCGCCACCGGGAAGCTGCACCTGGAGAAGGTTTCGCTGCCCGCGGGCGCACTGCTCGGCGGCGGCAAGGCGGACGTGTTCACCGAGGTGGTCCGGCTTTCCCGGCTCGGCTGGGCGGCGCTCGCCGCCGGCGTCGGCAAGGCCGTGCTGGACTACGTGGTGCCTTACGTGAACGAGCGCACCGCGTTCGGCGAACCGATCAGCCACCGGCAGGCGGTCGCGTTCTCGGTGGCGGACATCGCGATCGAGCTGGAGGGCCTGCGCCTGGTCACGCTGCGCGCGGCCGCCCGGGCCGAGCAGGGCAAGGAATACGCGCGGGAAGCGGCGCTCGCCCGCAAGCTCGCGACGGACAAGGGCATGCAGATCGGCAACGCCGGCGTGCAGCTGCTCGGCGGGCACGGGTTCGTGAAGGAGCATCCGGTGGAGCGCTGGTACCGCGACCTGCGGGCGATCGGCGTGATGGAAGGCGCCGTCCTCCTCTGATCCTTTTTCTTGCTCCGAAAGGCAACTCATGATCAACCTGGAAGCTCCGAAGAAGGCCGGCGCGCTGATCAACCAGGCGTACCAGGCCGCGGCCGAGGTGTTCCGGCCGATCTCGCGCAAGTACGACCGCGCCGAGCACACCTATCCGTCCGAATTGGACATGTTCGCCGCGCTGCTGGACGGACTCAATTCCTCCGGCGAGGGCGGCGCGGGCGCGGCGGGCGTGCGCCGGTCCGAAAAGGACGACGGCCCCAAGGGAAACCGCAACGGCGCCAACCTGAACGTGGTGCTCGGCACGATCGAAATGTGCTGGGGCGACGTCGGCCTGCTGCTGTCCATGCCGCGCCAGGGCCTCGGCAACGCCGCGATCGGCTCGGTGGCGACCGATGAGCAGCTCGAGCGGTTCAAGGGCCTGTGGGCCGCGATGGCGATCACCGAACCCGGCTGCGGTTCGGACTCGGCCGCCATCACCACGACAGCCACCGAGGACGGCGACGACTACGTCCTGAACGGCGAAAAGATCTTCGTGACGTCCGGCCAGCGCGCCGACGCCGTCGTGGTCTGGGCGACGCTCGACCGCACGAAGGGCCGCGCCGCGATCAAGTCGTTCGTGGTGGAGAAGGGCACGCCCGGCTTCGAGGTCGTGCGCGTGGAACACAAACTGGGCATCCGTGCGTCCGACACCGCCGTGCTGCGCTTCGAGAACTGCCGCGTGCCGAAGGAAAACCTCCTGGGCACGCCGGAAATCGACACGGCCAAGGGTTTCGCCGGGGTCATGCAGACCTTCGACAACACCCGCCCGCTGGTAGCCGCGATGGCAATCGGCGTCGCCCGTGCGGCACTCGACGAAACCCGCCGCATCCTCACCGAAGCAGGCGTGCTCATCGACTACGACCGCCCGGCCCTGACCCAGCACGCCGCGGCCGCGACTTTCCTGCAACTGGAGGCGGATTACGAGGCCGCGTACCTGCTGACGCTGGAATCGGCGTGGATGGCGGATAACCGTCAACCGAACTCGCTGCAGGCTTCGATGGCCAAGGCGAAGGCTGGGCGGACGGTGGTCGATGTGACGCTGAAGTGCGTCGAGCTGGCTGGGTCGTACGGGTACACGGAGGAATCGCTGCTGGAGAAATGGTCCCGGGATGCGAAGATCCTGGACATTTTCGAGGGGACGCAACAGATTCAACAGCTGATCGTGGCTCGGCGGGTGCTGGGGAAGTCGTCGGCTGAGTTGAAGTGATCGAGACCGCTCGGCCCGCTCGCCGGGAGCGGGCCGAGCGGTCTTCTCAGTCGATGCCGTCACTCAACTGTTCTGTTGAGCCGAATCCAGCGCATCCAAAACCGCGTCCCCATTAGCCCGAGCCCACTCCGTCAACGTATGGATCGGCTCGATCAACGTAGCTCCCAGCGACGTCAACTCGTACTCGACCCGCGGCGGTGCCTCCGCATACGCCTGGCGGCGAACGAGCCCGTGTGCTTCCAGCCGGCGCAGCGTCTGGGTGAGCACCTTCCTCGAGATGCCGCCGATCAGCTCGACCAGGTCACCATGCCGAACCGGGCCCTCGCTGAGGCCCGCGAGCACGACCACGGTCCACTTGTCGGCGATCAAGTCGACGGCCAAGCGCGCTGGGCAATCGGCGAGGAAGATGCCGCGGGTACCGCTCATGGAGTCCAAGGTACCCGCAGGTACCTATCGGATTCCTAGCCTGGTTTTCGTACCCCTCCAGAAACCAGGAGAGTCATGCGAATCATCACCCAGCAGAAGCTCGGCGGTCCCGAAGTGCTCACGATCGTGGACGCGCCGGAGCCCCGGGCCTTGCCGACCGAAGTCCTCGTGCGCGCCAAGGCGATCGGGCTCAATCCGTTGGAGGCGCGGTTGCGCGAGGGCGAGTTTCCGTTGCTCGGCGAACCGCCGTTCGTGCTCGGGTGGGACGTCAGCGGCGTGGTCGAAGAGGCGTTGAGCTGGCGGTTCCGGCCTGGCGACGAAGTGTTCGGGATGCCGTTGTTTCCCCGCGCGGCCAACGCGTACGCCGAGATGGTGGCTGCTCCGGCCTTGCATCTCGTCAAGAAGCCGAAGGAGCTTTCGCACGTCGAGGCCGCGGCGTTGCCGGTCGTCGGGTTGACGGCGTGGCAAGGGTTGGTCGACCTTGGCGGCGTGACGGCGGGCGATCGCGTTCTGATTCACGGCGGTGGCGGCGGGGTCGGGCATGTTGCGATCCAGCTCGCTAAAGCCCTTGGCGCGCATGTGATTACCACTGCCAGCGAGAGCAAGCGGGAGTTCGTCGAGGGGCTCGGGGCCGACGAAGTCATCGACTACACGAAGGTCGATTTCGCTGAAGCTGCGAAAGATATCGACGTTGTGCTCGACACGCTTGGCGGCGACGCCGCTGAGCGTTCGCTGGGAGTGCTCCGGCCAGGCGGGCACCTGGTGACGGCAGTCGCGGAGGAGGACACCGCGCTCATCGCGAAGTTCGAGGCGGCCGGGATGCGGTTCAGCGGCATCGCGGTCGAGCCGGATCCGATCGCGCTGCGGGAGCTGGTCGCGCTCGTCGAGCAGGGCAAGCTGCGGGTCCACGTGCAGGAGACGTTCCCGTTCGAGCGCATCGCCGACGCGCATCGGCTGCTCGAAGGCGGTCATCTGCGGGGCAAGGTCGTCCTCACCGTGTGACGTCGCGGGATCAGACCTCCAGCACGATCCGGCCTCGCGCCTCGCCTGACTCCTGCAACCGGTGTGCTTCCGCGGCCGACGCCAGGGGCAGGCGAGTGCCGATCCGGGGCCGGAGGATTCCGGTGGACAGGCCCCGGTTGATGACGCGGGCAGCGGAACCCAGCGCGGTGACGCCGGCGTTGCTGATGGCGAAACCGCGGATGCTGGCGTCGCGGGTGTACAGCTCGCCGATCGGCAGCGTCGGTTTCGATTCCATTCCGGCCATCGCCACGATGCGGCCGCCGCGGGACAGGAGTGGCACCGCCGAGACCAGGTCGTGTTTTCCGGCGTTGTCCCACAGCAGATCCACCACGGGGAGTTTGCGGTAGAGGTCAGGATCGGAATAGTCGAAAACCTCTTCGGCACCGCATTCCCGGCACCATTCCGCGTCCTCGGCGCGGGCGGTCGCGACGACGCGCAGGCCGGCGGTCGAAGCGAGTTGGACGACCGCGCTGCCGACGCCGCCCGCCGCGCCGAGGACCGCGATCGTCTCGCCGTACCCGGCGCCGGCGTGTTCGAAGAGGCCCAGATACGCGGTGGCGGCGGTGTGCAGGACCGCGACGGCGTCGTCGGAAACCCCGTCCGGCAAGCGATAAAGCCGTTCCTCGGGCACCGCGCAGTACTCGGCGAAGGACCCTTGCCGACCGTCGTGGCCGAGGCTGTTGCACCACACTCGGTCGCCGGGAGCGAAACGGTCTACTGGCGACGAGACAACAGTGCCCACCAGGTCCCGGCCGATGACGAACGGATACGAAAGAGCGGTGGGATAAGCGCCGGAGCGGATGAAGGTGTCGACGTGGTTCACCGTCACCGCGGAGACTTTCACCAGCACCTCGCGCGGCCCCGGCTCGGGGTCCGGGAGTTGCCCGACCTTGATCTCGGAACTGTCGCCGAGCGACGTCACGTATGCAGCGATCACCGCTTCACGGTACCGCCGGTTTTTCACCGACTTCGCGTGGATATCGGATTGATCTCCGCCGCCCGCAATTCACCCGGAAAGCCGCGGAAATGCCCTAATCTGCCCGGCATGACCGCTCCGGTGGCGCCGGCCGACCTCAAACAGGCCCGCATCTTCATGTGGATCCAGGTCGCGCTCAGCGCGATCGGCCCGCTGCTGCTGGCCGGGATGGCCGGGGTTTCGCTCATCGAGCTGATCAGCCTCACCCAGCTCTACATCGCGATCACCTACGCGACCGCCATCGCGCTCGCGGTGTGCGCGGTCGTATTGCCCAAGCGCCAGCAATGGGCCTACGTGACCGCCGCGGTCATCGAAAGCCTCCTGGTGCTGAACAGCGTCGTCACGCTGCTCAGCAAGGGCTTGCCCGGTCTGCTGCCGCTGATTTTCTCCGGGCTCGCGCTGCGGGCGCTGCTCACCCGCGACGTGCGGACGTGGTTCTTCCCGGCGCAGCCCTCGGCTAGCTGACCCGGTCGTCCAGGAACTCGTCCAGGTACCGCCAGGTCGTGCCGCGGGCGCGACGTCCGGTGAGCACGCCGAGGTGCCCGCCGGGCGCGGTGCGGAACCGGACCTCCGGCGCGTTCTCCAGCAGCTGCACCACGCGTTCCACTGACGCCCGCGGCGCGATGGTGTCGTTTTCGCCCGCCACCACCAGCATCGGCGTCTTCACGTCGGACAGGCTGATCTTGCGCCCGTTCAGGTCGACGGTGCCCTCGGCGAGGTCGTTGGTGCGGAACAGGCGGTGGTACAGCTGGCCGAACGTGCGCCCGGGATAGGCGTACATGTTGTCCATGAAGTGGTCCACAGCCTCGATCTGCGCGAGGTAGTCGCGGTCGTCGAGGTTTTTCAGGATGGCCAGCGGTTTCGTGATCTCCTTGGAGATCCCGGTGGCGCGGAACACCCGGGTGACCAAATAGGACGGTGCGCCGCCGAACACCCGGTACACCGGGGTGAGCAGATGGCCGCCGGTGAGATCCACGAGCGGGCGGAACGGCGCGACGATCGGGATCGCGGTGAAATCGACCGGCGAGCCGACCGCGGTGATCGATTCGATCGGCAGGCCCGGCTGGTCCGCGCTGACCAGCATCGAGAAGATCCCGCCGAGCGACCACGACACCAGGTGCACGCCCTGTCCGCCGGCGTCCTCGCTGACCTTCCGGATCGCCCTCGGCAGCACCTCGTCGATCCAGTGCTCGATGCCGAGCCTGCGGTCGGAGAACGCGACCATGCCGTAGTCGACCAGGTAGGTCGGCCGTCCGCCCTCGACCAGGTGCTCGATGAGGCTGCAGCCGCGGCGCAGGTCGAAGCACAGCGCGGGCGCGGCCAGCGGCGGCACCAGCAGCACCGGCGGGCCCGAGGTCGTGGCCGCGCCGTGCGTCATCCGGTACACCGACCGGTTGGGCCCCTGGTCGATCAGCACCCGCGGCATCGGCCGCAGATCGGCGACCCCACCCTGGAAAACCTTGCCCACGACATTGGCCGCCGCGGCAGCCAACCGGGCCGGTGGGGAAACCATGCTGCGCCTCCTGGAACTCGTCGTCTGCCGGGCATCTTGCCGTGCGCGCGGGCACGGCATCAACACGCCACTCCCGCAAGCACCCGGCAAGCGCACGTCCGCCTCAGCTGCTCCCACCAGGCGGGACGGCCGACGGCGCGCTCCGGGTGGCCCTGCCCTCGTACTCGGCACGCTCGGGCGAATGCGCGGCCGACGCGAGCAGCTGGTCGCCGCCGAGCGCGCGCACCAGCCATTCGCCGAACGCACGCGGGAACAGCCGGGTGATCCGGCCGGTCAGATCGAGCGATTTCGGGACGAAGACGTCGAACTTCGGCCGCTCCAGCGCGTCGACGATCGCCGCCGCGACGTCCTCGGGCCCCACCGACTTGATGAACCGCGCCTCGCCCAGCCCGGACGCGAGTTCGGTGCGCACCACCGCGGGCATCACGCACGACACCTCGACACCGGTGCCGCGCAGCTCCAGCCGCACCGACTCGGACAATCCGACCACGGCGTGTTTCGTAGCGCAGTACGTGGCCGCTCCGGAGAATCCGGACTTTCCGGCCATCGACGCCACGTTCACGATGTGCCCGCGACCGCGCGGCTTCATCCGCTTGACCGCCTCGCGCGTGCCGTGCACGACCGCGTGCACGTTGATCTCCAGCAGCCGCCGCGTGGCCGCGTCGTCCTCCTCGTCCAGCGGCGAAAGCGGCATGATGCCGGCGTTGTTGATCAGCACGTCGATCGGCCCGATGGTGCGTTCGACGTCGTCCAGGAACGCGGTGAAGGCGGCCGTGTCGGTGACGTCCAGCGGCGACGCGACCACGTCCGGGCCCAGCTCGCCGGCGGTTTTCTCGGCGCGGATCCGATCGAGGTCGCCGAGCACCAGCCGGGAGCCGCGCCGGTGCAGCGCGGCGGCGGTGGCCGCCCCGATGCCCTGCGCGCCGCCCGTGACGACAACGACCTTTCCGGAGAGCGACTGCCTCGCCATGGCGGACTCCTCAGTCTATTGACACTGTGCCAATATCGTCCTCCGGATCAGCCCGGGCCGCTATCCCCCAACCCGTTGCTCAAGGACCTGGCCGAGCCAGCCGTCGACAGTGAACTGCTCGGTCGGCTTGAAGCCCTGGCTCTCGTAGTAGCGCGGCAGATCGCCGTCGCCGCCCGCCCAGCAGTCGACGCGCACGAGGTCGATCTCGCGCCGTTTCGCCTCGTCCATCGCGTGCGCCAGCAGCCGCGAGCCGACCCGGTGCCCGGTGAACCGGCGAGACGTGATGAGCAGCCGCACGTACAGTTCAGGCTCGTCGACCCGCGGGGTGTACGGCATCGCTTGCCCGAGGATCAACGCGCCCGCGGGCTGTCCGTCGATCTCCGCCATCCGGAACCCGGGCTCGGCTGCGAACTCGTGCACGCGTTCGACGCGTTTTGGGTTCGTGCTCCACGGCTGAGTGCCCCATTGGCCCGCGCTGCCCCACGCGACCAGCCATGCGACGGCGTCGTCGAAAAACCCCAGCAAAACGTCTGCGTCTCCGGCGGCCCCAGGCCGGATGGTGAACTCCATATCCCCACCATAGGGACAGGTGAAGCAGCGCCGCCGGGACTCCGCCCGGACGCCCCGGCGGCGCTGGGTCTCAGGCGCCGACCCCGAGGTGGCGCGCGATCAGCATCTTCTGGACCTCGCTGGTGCCCTCGCCGATCTCCAGGATCTTCGCGTCGCGGTAGAAGCGGCTGACCGGGAATTCGTTCATGAAGCCGTATCCGCCGAAGATCTGCGTCGCGTCGCGGGCGTTGTCCATCGCCGCGTTCGACGCCACCAGCTTCGCGATCGACGCTTCCTTCTTGAACGGTTCGCCGCGCAGCATCTTCGACGCCGCCTGGTAGTACGCCAGCCGGGCGGTGTGCGCACGGACCTCCATGTCCGCGATCTTGAACTGGATCGCCTGGTACTCGCCGATCCGGTGGCCGAACGCGACGCGGTCCTTCGCGTACTTCAGGCATTCGTCCACGCAGCCCTGCGCGAGACCGACGCTCAGCGCGGCGATCGCCACCCGCCCCTCGTCCAAAATGGACAGGAACTGCGCGTAGCCGCGCCCGCGCTTGCCGACCAGGTTATCCGCGGGCACCCGGACGTCCGAAAAGGACAGTTCGTGGGTGTCCGAGCAGTTCCAGCCGACCTTCGAGTACTTCGGGGCCACCGAGAAGCCCGGCGTGCCGGACGGGACGATGATCGCCGAGATCTCCTTGCGGCCGTTCTCCATCACGTCGGTGACCGCGGTGACGGTGACCAGTTTCGTGATGTCGGTGCCGGAGTTGGTGATGAACGCCTTGCTGCCGTTGATGACCCACTCGTCGCCGTCGAGCCGGGCGCGCGTGCGGGTGGCCCCGGCGTCCGAGCCGCCGCCGGGTTCGGTGAGGCCGAATCCGCCGAGCGCCTCGGCCGTGGTCAGCATGGGCAGCCAGGTTTCTTTCTGCTCCTGGGTGCCGAAGCGGTAAATCGGCATCGCGCCGAGCGAAACCCCGGCCTCCAGCGTGATCGCGACCGAGGAATCGACCCGCGCCAGTTCCTCCAGCGCGAGGCACAGCGCGAAGTAATCCCCGCCCATGCCGCCGAATTCCTCCGGGAACGGCAGGCCGAACAGGCCCATCTCGCCCATCTTGGCGACCAGCTCGTACGGGAATTCTTCCTTCTCGTACAGCGGCCCGATCACCGGCGCGACCTCCGCCTGCGCGAAGTCCTCGACCGTCTTGCGAAGCGCCTCGTACTCGTCGTCCAGCCGGAAGTCGATCACTGCTTCTCCTCCGCCGCGCTCACCACGGCCAGCGTCTCGTCGAGCGCGACCTGCTGGCCGACCCGCACCGAAAGCTCAGTCACCACACCGTCGATCGGCGCGGTCACGGTGTGCTCCATCTTCATCGCCTCGACGACCAGCAGCGGCGTCCCCGCACTCACCGCGTCGCCTTCGGCGGCCTTCACCACCAGCACCGTTCCCGGCATCGGGCTCTTCACCGGACCGGCGCCCGCCGCCTCGCCGCGCGAGGACAACGTGAATTCCTGGTCGGCGAAGGCGAACGAACGGCCTTCCCTCGCCAGCCAAACTGTCCGTTGTGGACCGTCAGCACAGCGGTACCGCTCCACGCCGTTCGCCCGGCGCACCTCGAGCAGATCGCCCTCGCGACGGGCGGAAACGCGGACCGGCTCGGCGTCGTCCACCCGCACCGAAGCGTCCGACGGCGTGCCCTCGACCCGCACCACGGCCTGGTTTTCCCCGGTACGCAAGCGGAAAGTGATCCCGCCGGGGCCGCTGAGCCGCCATCCGCTCGGGATGTCCCACGGGTCCACGACCGCACCGTTCGGCTGCAGCGAGATCAGCCGGTCCATGGCCGCGGCGACGAAAAAGCCGGCCGGGACTTCCGAGGAGACCAAATCGGACAGTCGCCGGTCCACCAGTTCGGTGTCCAGCCGTCCGGCGCGGACGTCCTCGTCGGCGAGCAGGCCGCGCAGGAACGCGATGTTCGTGCCGAGGCCGAGCAACGCGGTGTCCGCGAGCGCGCGGTCCAGTTTCTGCAGCGCCGACGCACGGTCCGGGCCGTGCGCGATGATCTTCGCCAGCATCGGGTCGTAGTTCGACCCGACCACCGCGCCGACCGACATCCACGAGTCCACCCGCACGCCGTCGCCGGAGGGCTCGTGCACGGCGAGCACCGTGCCGCCGGTCGGGATGAACCCGCGCGCGGGATCCTCGGCGTAGACGCGGGCCTCGACCGCGTGCCCGTCGAGGCGCACGTCGTCCTGCGTCAGCCCGAGTGGCTCCCCTGCCGCCACCCGCACCTGCCAGGACACCAGGTCGAGGCCGGTCACCATTTCCGTCACCGGGTGCTCGACCTGCAGCCGGGTGTTCATCTCCATGAAGAAGAACTCGTCCGGATTGTGCGCGGACATGATGAACTCGACCGTGCCCGCGCCGACGTAGCCGACCGACCGCGCGGCTTCCGCGGCCGCCGCGCCCATTTTCGCCCGGGTGGCCTCGTCGAGCAGCACCGACGGCGCTTCCTCGATGATCTTCTGGTGCCGCCGCTGCAGGCTGCACTCGCGTTCGCCGAGGTGCAGCACGGTGCCGTGGGTGTCGGCCAGCACCTGGATCTCGATGTGCCGCGGCGTGGTGACGAACCGCTCCATCAGCAGTGTGTCGTCGCCGAAGGAACTCTTCGCTTCCCGGCGCGCGGACTCGACCGCAGCATCCAATTCGGACTCTTGGTGCACCAGGCGCATGCCCTTGCCGCCGCCGCCCGCGGACGGCTTCAGCAGCAGCGGATAGCCGACTTTGGCGGCGGCTTCGGCGAACCCGCCCTCCGGAATGTCCATATCGGACGCACCGGGCACGACCGGAACCCCGGCCGCGGAGACCGTGGCCTTCGCCCGGATCTTGTCGCCCATCTTGTCGATCGCTTCCGGCGGCGGGCCGATGAACACCAGCCCGGCCTCCGCGCAAGCCCGCGCGAACGCGGTGTTCTCGGCGAGGAAGCCGTACCCCGGGTGCACCGCCTGCGCGCCGGTTTCCTTTGCCGCGGCGACGATCGCCGGGATCGACAGGTAGCTCTTCGCCGCTTCGGCCGGACCGAGGCGCACCGCGGTGTCGGCCTCGCGGACGTGCCGGGCGTCGGCGTCCGCGTCGCTGTACACCGCGACCGAACGGATCCCGAGCGCACGCAGCGACCGGATTACGCGAACCGCGATCTCTCCGCGGTTGGCGACCAGAACAGTGTTAAATATAGAACCCTCGAACATGCCCTATCACATCCGGAAAACGCCGTAGTTGACCTCGGGCAAGGGCGCGTTGGCCGCGGCCGAAAGCGCGAGGCCGAGCACCGTGCGGGTGTCCGCCGGGTCGATCACGCCGTCGTCCCACAACCGCGCCGTGGAGTAGTACGGGCTGCCCTGTTCCTCGTACTGTTCGCGGATCGGGTCCTTGAAGGTTTCTTCGTCCTCTGTGGACCATTCGCCGCCGCGGCCCTCGATCGCGTCGCGCCGCACCGTCGACAGCACCGAGGCCGCCTGCTCGCCGCCCATCACGGAAATCCGCGCGTTCGGCCACATCCACAGGAACCGCGGCGAATACGCCCGGCCGCACATGGAGTAGTTGCCCGCTCCGAAGGAGCCGCCGATGATCACGGTGAACTTCGGCACCCGCGCGCACGCCACCGCGGTGACCATTTTCGCGCCGTGCTTGGCGATGCCGCCCGCCTCGTACGCGCGGCCGACCATGAAGCCGGTGATGTTCTGCAGGAACACCAACGGGATCGAGCGCCGGTCGCACAGTTCGATGAAGTGCGCGCCCTTCATCGCGGACTCGGCGAACAGCACGCCGTTGTTCGCGATGATGCCGACCGGGTGGCCGTGGATGTGTGCGAAGCCGGTGACGAGCGTCGAGCCGTATTCCTTCTTGAACTCCGCGAACCGGCTGCCGTCGACGACGCGGGCGATGACCTCGCGCACGTCGTACGGGGTGCGCGAATCGGTCGGCACCACGCCGTACAGCTCGCGTTCGTCCGCGGCGGGCGGCTCGATCGCCTTGACGTCCCACGGCCGCGGCGTGCGCGGGCCGAGCGTGGAAACGATGTCGCGGACGATGCGCAGCGCGTGCGCGTCGTCGTCCGCGAGGTGGTCGGTGACGCCGGACTGCCGCGAGTGCACGTCGCCGCCGCCCAACTCCTCGGCCGTGACGACCTCGCCGGTCGCGGCCTTCACCAGCGGCGGGCCGCCGAGGAAAATGGTGCCCTGATTGCGCACGATGACCGCTTCGTCGCTCATCGCCGGGACGTACGCGCCGCCGGCGGTGCACGAGCCGAGCACGGCGGCGATCTGCGGGATGCCGCGCGCGGACATGGTGGCCTGGTTGTAGAAGATCCGGCCGAAGTGCTCGCGGTCCGGGAAGACCTCGTCCTGGCGCGGGAGGAACGCGCCGCCCGAGTCGACCAGGTAAATGCACGGCAAGTTGTTGTGCAGGGCGACTTCCTGCGCCCGCAGGTGCTTCTTCACCGTCATCGGGTAGTACGTGCCGCCCTTGACCGTGGCGTCGTTGGCGACGATCACGCATTCGCGGCCGGACACCCGCCCGATCCCGGTGATGATGCCCGCCGACGGGGCCTCGTCGTCGTACAGCCCGGTGGCCGCGAGCGGGGACAGCTCGAGGAACGGGGATCCCGGGTCCAGCAGCGCGTCCACCCGGTCGCGGGGCAGCAGCTTGCCGCGTTCCACATGGCGGGCGCGCGACTTCTCCGGCCCGCCGAGCCGAGCGGCGGCGAGCCGCTTGTGCAGATCCTCGACCAATTCTCCGTGCGAAGTGACGCTGCGGGTGAAGGTGTCGCTGTTCGGATCCGCGGAACTGCGCAGTACCGGCGTGTCCATGGCTCTCCGTCGAGACGTTAGCGGTCGTTAACTCCGCCGGAGATGTTAGTGCTCGTTAACCGCCCTGTCCAGCCCAGCCCTCCGCACCACGGTGTGACATTGGGTGCGGGTGGGATACCCAGTGAGGCTTTCTCGGTAGCGCGGGTGTGCGGCGGGTTCGGGGTAGCGGTGCTTGCGAGGGTGCTGCGGCGCGCTGGGCGACTCCTCCCTCCGAGGTCCGTGAAGGGCTCCTTGAGGGAATCAGATTCCCTCAAGGAGCCCTTCACGGACCTCGCCACCACGCCCACCCGCTGCCGAAGGAACAAAACCCTCCACGAACGCGGTGCGCGAAGCCGCCCTCGGTCGATGAGCGCGGTTGTGCTGGCGTGGATGCCGCGAGGGGAACCCTCACGGCATTTGATTCAGTTGCCAGGGACTTATTACAAGCCGCGCGGCCTCAGTCGCGGACCGTCCACAAGAGACACCACCACCACCGGAATGCCCGATTCGTCCCGACATGACCGCGTCTTGAGGTCCGTGAGGGCCACCCTGAGGGAATCAGATTCCCTCAGGGTTCCCCTCACGGCCAGCACACCCGCGACCCAGGCCAGGCGGCACCGTCGACCTGAGCCTGCGCAGCGCCGTAACGACGCCGCACTCGGGAAACCCACTGTGGCGTTGCAGCGGACACGGACGGGCGAGACGAGACAGTCAGCCCGCGACGGCGTCCGAGATCCAGCCCGCCACCGGCAGATCCCGTTCGAGGCATTCGACCGACAGCCGGATCGTCCAGCGCAGTGCCTGCAGCAGGAGGCTGTCCACCTCGTTCGGCGCGGCGCTCGCCAGCGCGATCTCGACCTGTTCGCGCGCGGCGGCGGTGTTGCCGTGCACCTCGGCCAGCAGCGTGCGGACGGCGGTGCGGACCGGCGGGTCGGCCTGGTCGATCGAAACCTCTTCGCCCGCTTCGTCGAACACCTGCACCTTGACCGGGGCGGTGCCGCCGTCGCCGAGGGTCGACACCATGGCGCTGCACTCGCCGAAGAGCAGCAGCATGAGCTCTTTGGTTTCCTCGTCGCGTTCGCCCGGCTCCTGCGACGTGGGCGTGACCTCTTCCAGCGCCTCCGTGTCCTCGCCAAGGCTGATGGCGACGAGCGCGCGCTGCGCCTTCTCGACGAGCCGCTGCTCGCCTTCGCTCCGGTCCGCGGTCACGTGCCTATCAAACACCAGACCGGCGGTCGGCGGGATACCCCGGATCGCGGGCTCAGCCCGCCGCGGAAAGGGCGCCCAGCGCGAGCCGGCACAGCAGATCGGCGAGTGCCCCGTCACCGAGATGGCGGTTGTAGGGCGTCGAGTTGATCAAGCCGAACACGGCGTGTGCCGCCGAGCGCGCCTGGCGTTCGCCGAGGCCGGGCACAGCTTCGCGAATCGCCCGCACCCACACCTCGACGTACTGCCGCTGGAGCGCGCGCACCTGTTTGCGGTCACCGTCGGTGAGATTCGCGAGATTGCGCTCCTGCACGGTGATGAGCGCCGGATGGTCGAGCGCGAAGTCGACGTGGAACCGGACGAGCGCGGCCAGCAGCTCGTCCGGCGTGCCGCCCGCCGCGGCGCGCGCGGTGCCGCCTTCGAGCAGGAAGTGGCTGATCGAGTTCAGCATTTCCCCGAGGATCGCGTCCTTGCTGCGGAAATGCCGGTACAGCGCGGGACCGGAGATGCCGACGGCCGCGCCGATGTCGTCGATGCCGACGCCGTGGAAACCGTGGTGGGCGAACAGCTCGGCGGCGGCGGAGAGGATCTGTTCCCGCCTGTTCGGCTTCGCGCCGTTCACCAGTGGGAGGGAATTCGCCGGCATCCGCACATAGTAGGTCCCGTGGTTAGCGAGCGCTAACTTCCGGTCCTACTTCCTGCTTGAGCCAAGTGGACGCACCCGGATTTCAGGGGTGTCTCGTGGGGATTGCACCTGGTAAAGCTTTACCGCGTCAAGCTGTCACGACAGGAGTGACCTATGGCTGCAAACACCCGTCAACCATCACGACGCATCCTTCGGATGTGCGCGGCCCTGGGGGTCGCTCTCGCTGCCTCGCTCGGCTTCGCCACCGGTGCGAGCGCTGCGTCGCAAAACTACGTCGCGCTCGGCGACTCCTACTCCTCCGGAGTGGGCGCCGGGAGCTACGGAGATTCCGGCAGCTGCAAACGCAGTGCCAACGCGTACGGCCAGTTGTGGGCCAACGCCCACTCCGGCACCAATTTCACCTTCCTCGCCTGCTCGGGCGCGAAGACCGGCGACGTGCTGAACCAGATCAGCTCGATGCCGTCCAACGCCACCTTGATCACGCTCACCGTGGGCGGCAACGACGCCGGGTTCACCGACGTGATCAAGACGTGCACGCTCGGCAGCGACCAGACCTGCGTGGACCGGGTCAACACCGCCAAGACCTACGTCCAGAACACCCTGCCGGGGCTGCTGGACAAGGTGTACTCGGCGGCCAAGAGCAAGGCCCCTGGGGCGAGCCTGGTCGTGCTCTCGTATCCGCGCTTCTACACCGTGCCGGGTTCGTGCAACGTCGGGCTGAGCGACACGAAGCGGTCGGCGATCAACTCCGGGGCGGACACGCTGGCCTCGGTGCTGTCGTCGCGGGTTTCCGCCGCGGGCGGGAAGTTCGTGGACGTCCGGTCGGCGTTCGTCGGGCACAACATCTGCTCGGCGGCCAGCGACTACCTGCACAGCTTGACGTGGCCGGTGGACGAGTCGTACCACCCGACTGCCGCTGGGCAGCGGGGCGGCTACTACTCGCCGCTGACCTCGGCGATCGGCTGACGGTTCGCAAGACTGGGTGAAGGCCGCCTCGGGTTCGCTCGAGGCGGCCTTCACCGCGTCTCAGCCCAGCAGAGTCTTGACCAGCGCGGCGATCTGCTCGGTCTCGATCAGGAACGAGTCGTGGCCGTACGGCGAAGTCAGCACCGTGGCCTCGCCGCCGACTCCCGCCGCGATCTCGTGCGACTGGTACGGCGGGTAGAGCCGGTCGCTGTCCACCGCAGCGACCACGGTGCGCGCGGTGACCCGGCCCAGCGCAGCGGCCACCCCGCCTCGATCACGGCCGACGTCGTGGGTGTTCATTGATTCGGTGAGCACCACGTAGGAACCCGCGTCGAACCGGTGGGCGAGCTTGTCCGCGTGATGGTCCAGATAGGACTCGACCGCGAACCGGCCGCCGGCCAGCGGATCCTCGTCCCGCTGCGGACGGTTCCCGAAACGCGTCTCCAGCTCGGGTTCGCAGCGGTAGGTGACGTGCGCGATCCGCCGGGCCACGCCCAGTCCGCGATACGGGCCTTCGGCCGCGGTGTAGTAGTCGCCGCCGTGCCACGCGCGGTCGCCTCGGATCGCGTGCAGCTGAGGGGCGGCCCAGGCGATTTGCTCGGCGGACGCGCGAGCGGTCGAGGCGAGAACGAGCGCGGAGGCGACCCGATCGGGTTGACTTACGGCCCATTCGAGTGCGCGCATCCCGCCCATCGAACCGCCCGCGACGGCGGCCCAGCGTTCGATGCCGAGCGCGTCCGAGAGTTCCGCTTCGGCCTTGACCTGGTCTCGGACGGTCAAAACCGGGAATCGGCTGCCCCACGCCTTGCCGTCCGGAGCGGGCGAGGACGGACCGGTCGACCCCTGGCAGCCGCCGAGCACGTTGGGGGCGACGACGAACAGCTCGTCGGTGTCGAAAGCCTTGCCGGGACCGATCAGTCCGTCCCACCATCCGGGACTCGGATGTCCGGGTTCGACGGGCCCGGCGACGTGGCTGTCGCCGGTGAGAGCGTGCTCGACGAGGACCGCGTTGGACGCGTCGGAGTTGAGCGTTCCCCACGTTTCGTACGCGAGGGTGTAGCCGGGCAGGGTCGCACCGGCCTCCAGCGCGAGCGCGCCGGGACCGGTGAACCACTGCCGCCTGCCGGGTGGGTCGCCCGCCCGCCACGCGCCGGTGACGGGCGGAAGACTCGCGCCGGGATCCGTCACAGCGCCGCCTTGGCGGCCCGGAAGCCCGCCTCGAGGTCGGCCTTCAGGTCCTCGATTCCTTCCAGTCCGACGGCGAGCCGCACGAGACCCGGCGTGACGCCCGCGGCGACCTGCTCCTCGGGGCCGAGCTGGCTGTGCGTGGTCGAAGCCGGGTGCACGATCAGGCTGCGCACGTCGCCGAGGTTCACCAGCTGGCTGTGCAGTTCGGTGCCGTCGACGAACTTCCGGCCCGCCTCGACCCCGCCGCGCAGCTCGAACGACAGCACCGCGCCGACGCCGCGCGGCAGGTACTTCTGCGCCGCCGCGTGGTACGGGCTCGACGGCAGGCCGGCGTAGTAGACCTTCTCGACCTCGTCGCGCTCTTCCAGCCATTCGGCGAGTGCCTGCGCGTTCGTGGAATGCCGCTCGACGCGCAGCGACAGCGTCTCGATGCCCTGCAGGATGAGGAAGCTGTTCAGCGGGGCGATCGCCGCGCCGGTGTCGCGCAGGATCTGCACGCGCGCCTTGGCCGCGAACGCGCCCGGGCCGAGCGCCTCCCAGTACTTGAGGCCGTGGTAGCTCGGGTCAGGCTCGTTGAAGCCGGGGAACCGGCCCGGATCCTTGCCGAAGTCGAACGTGCCGCCGTCGACCAGCACGCCGGCGACGGTCGTGCCGTGGCCGCCGAGGTACTTCGTCGCCGAGTGCACGACGATGTCGGCGCCGTGTTCGATCGGGCGGACCAGGTACGGCGTCGGCACGGTGTTGTCCACGACCAGCGGGACCCCGGCCTCGTGCGCGACGTCGGCGACCTTGCGGATGTCGAGGACGGCGCTGCTCGGGTTCGCCAGCGTCTCGGCGAAGAACAGCTTGGTGTTCGGCCGGACCGCGGCCCGCCACTGCTCGGCGTCGTCCTGGTCGTCGATGAAGGTGACCTCGATGCCGAGCTTCGGCAGCGTGTAGTGGAACAGGTTGTAGGTGCCGCCGTACAGCGACGGGCTGGTGACGAAGTGATCGCCCGCGTTGGCCAGGGTCAGGATCGCCGCGGTGACCGCCGCCGAACCGGAGGCGAACGCGAGACCGGCGACGCCGCCTTCGAGGGTGGCGACGCGCTGCTCCAGGACGTCCTGGGTCGGGTTGTTGATGCGCGTGTAGATGTGACCGGGCTCGGCGAGGCTGAACAGATCCGCCCCGTGCTGCGTGTCGCGGAAGACATACGACGTGGTCTGGTAGATCGGCGTCGCGCGGGCTCCGGTGGCCGGATCGGGTGCCGCCCCCGCGTGGATCTGCTTGGTCTCGAAGGACCAGCTCGTGGTGTCTTCCGGCATCTGCTCGCTCCTAGCGGTCGGGATCGGGTCGGCTGGCGCGACGCTAACCAGGCCGGACGAAACGCCCAACAGCTCTCACGGGATGAGAGTCCTACGCACCCGGACGTAGGAACAAGTGCCGAGCGCTGACGGACGACGCGACGATGCGGTAGCGCGCACGCTCAGGGGCATGGACTGGAGAATGCGGCCGTCGACCCGGAAGTGGTTCCTGTTCGGCCACGTCGTCACGTCGGTCGGCTGGATCGGAGCCGAGCTCGCGGTGCTGATCTGCAGCGTTCTCGCGATCGCCGGCTTCGATCCGGTGACCACGCGCAGCGCGAACGTCATCGCCGGGATCCTCGCCGGCGCGCTCTACTTCCCGGCCAGCCTGCTCGCACTGGCCACCGGTGTGGTGCTCGGCCTCGGCACGAAGTGGAAGCTGGTGCGCTACCACTGGGTGCTGTGGAAACTGGTGGCGACGCTGGCCCTCTTCGCCGGCGGCAACCTGCTGGTGGTCCCGTCTTTTGTCGAGCACGGCGAGCAGGCTTCGCGCGGGGAGATCGTCGGGGCGAGCGCGGTGTCGGGCACCGGGGCGATGAGCGTCGGGCTGACGTTGCTGCTCGGCGCGACGCTGGTGTCGTACTTCAAGCCGTGGCCGAAGGTGTTTCGCGCTAACTAGTGCCGCGGGTGGCGAAACCGGTGCAGTCTTCTACCGTTCCAGCAAGAACGTCAGGAGCGCTGGAGGTAGCTGTGGTTTCGGTGCGCAGCGTCGTGGACCGGGTCGGTCCCACGCTGCTCCACGCGCTTCTCGTGCCCGAAGGCTGTCCGGCGGTCGGCGACGTGGTGATCGCCGAACCGGGCGCGGAGTCCGCCATCGCCGCCGGCGACCTGGTGCTGGGCGTCGCCACGATCGAACAAGCCGACGCCGCGGCACTCGTCCGGGTGAGCGCCGGACGGGGTGCGGCAGCGGTGCTGTTGAAACCGCCGCTGGCGGCGAAACAGTCAGTGCGGCGCGCGGCGAAGTCGGCCGGGATCGCGTTGATCCAGGTGCACGCGGCGACGTCCTGGGCTCAGCTGGTCTGGCTGTTGCGCACGGTGCTGGACGCGCTCGCCGACGAATCCGAAGCACTCGAAGAAGGGGGCGACCCCGGTTCCGGCGACCTCTTCCGGCTCGCCGACGCGGTGGCCGCGGTGGTCGACGCGTCGGTGACGATCGAGGACACCAACTCGCGCGTGCTCGCGTACTCCGCGCGCCAGGACCTCACCGACCCGGCGCGCGTCGCGACGATCATGGGCCGCCGCATCCCGGACGACGTACTCGCCCGGTTCCGCTCGCGCGGCGTGTTCCGCGAGCTTTCCCGCGGCAGGCAGACGATCTTCGTCCCGGCCCAGCGCGACGGCACCCTGCCGCGGCTGATTGTGCCGATCCGGATGGGCGGCGAACTGCTGGGCTCGATGTGGGCGGTCGTCCCCGGCCCGGTTTCCGAGGAGCGCGCGGCGGCTTTCGCGGACGCGGCGCCGGTGGTCGCGCTGCACCTGCTGCGACGGCGCGCGCATACGGACGCCCAACGCCGCGCTTCCGCCGAATTGCTGCGCGCGGTCTTGGAAGGACAGGTCCCGCCGCGTCGAGTGGTCGCCGAACTGGACCTGTCCGACGAGCCGCACCGGGTCGTCGTCGTGGACGTCAGCGGTGGCGACAGCCGGGACGCCGAAGGGCTGTTGCTGGCGTTGCTGGAACGGATCTCACAGGGTTTCGGACGCCGCCCGGTCGCGGCTGAGCTCGGCGGATTGCTGTACGTCGTGGTTCCGGACCGCCCCGGCGAGGGCGGCTGGCCGGAACTGCGGGAGGCGCTGCTCGCCCAACCCGCGTCTCGCCGGGGCGGCCTACCGCGCGCGGCTGCGGGCGCGCCGGGCGACCCGACTGCGCTGGCCGCGTCACGCGCCCAGGCGGACGAGGCACTGGGCCTGCTGCGAGCCGGGCTGGTCGAGGGCCGCGTCGTGGCTTACGACGAGGCCTGGACCGCCCTGGTCCTGCACCGCGCCGCCGCCGGAGCAGCGGCGGCGCAGGTGTCGGAACTCGGCCCGCTCGGCGTGCTGCGCGCACACGACGACGCGAGCAATGCCGGGTACGTCGACACTCTCTACGAATGGCTCCGACACCCCGGCGACCCCCGCGCTGCAGCGGAACGGTTGCGCATTCACCCGAATACGTTGCGGTACCGGATGAAGCGGCTGTTGGAGCTTGTTCCGCTGAACCTTGATGATCCTGACGTACGGCTCGCTTTGCTTACCCAGCTGATCGCCCTTCGCTGGAGCTGACCCGGTAGCTGAGGTCGTTGGCGCGCAACGATTCCGGCTCCATCCGGACCCACACCGTGCCGCGTTCCGCCGGATCGTCCAGCAGGTACGCGCGGAACCGCGGATCCCACGCGGACTCGTCCGGGCCCAGGTAGCGCACCAGTTTCCGGCGTCCGCGCGGCACGTCGAACGGTTCGAGGGCGGCTGGTCCGCGCGCGATCACCTGACGCACCAAGCCGGTCGCGAGGTCGCAGACGTCCACCGTCACCGCGATCCGCGGCTCCTCGCGCACCCGAGCGGGCAGCCGCGACCACGGGCCGCTGAGGATCCAGAACGCCCTGTCCTCCCAGAGATACCAGGTGGGCCTGACGGTCGGACCAGCGGTGGCGACCCGTGCGGTCAGCGGCTGCGCGAGGAAACTGTCGACGTCGAAACCGGTCACGCGACCAGCAGCGTCTTCCCGATCGTGCCCCGCGATTCGATCGCCGCGTGCGCGTCGGCCGCCCGCTCCAGCGGGAACCGCTGTCCGATCACCGGCGTGAGCTGTCCGGACGCGGCGGCCGCCAGTGCCGATTCGGTGTAGCCGCGCATCTCCGCCGCGTCGCCGATCGACCGGATCAGCTTCACGCCTCGCGCGGCAGCGTCCTCTTCGGACACTTCGGTCCAGGAACCGCTTGCCAGACCGTAGATCGCCATCCGCCCGCCGGGCCGCACCAGTCCGAACGCCGCGGTGCCGACCGCGCCTCCCACGCCGTCGAACACCACGTCCACCTCCCCGGCCTCCGCGGTCCACTGCGGATCGGTGTAGTCGACCGCCAGGTCCGCGCCCAATTCCCGGGCCCGGGCAAGCTTTTCCGCACCGCGCGCCGCCGCCACGACCTCCGCGCCCGCGGCCTTCGCCAGCTGCACCAAGAGACTGCCGACCCCTCCGGCGGCAGCCTCGACGAGCACCCGTTCCCCCGGCGCCACCGCGGTCGCGTGGACTAGCCCAGTCGCCGTGCGGCCGTCTGCCAGCAGCGCGACGGCCGCATCGAGGCTTAGCGCGTGCGGCACTGGGAACACCAACGCCGCGTCCACGACCACGCGCTGCGCGTAACCGCCGCTGCCGCCGGTCGACGTCACCACGCGTTTTCCGACCAGAGCCGGGTCGACGCCCTCCCCGGCCCGGCTGATCACACCCCCGACGCCGTTGCCGGGCACCATCGGGAGCGTGCTGCCGAACGGCCCCGTCCCCGTCGCCCGGAACTGCGTTTCCACGAAGGTGACGTTGGCGAACGCCACCTCGATCAGCACCTGTCCCGGCCCGGGAGCCGGATCGGGGGCCTCCCCCGCCTGCAGCACCGCCGGCCCGCCGAACTCCCGCAGCCACACCGCTCGCATGTAAGCCCTTCCTCGAGGTCTCCGCCGGGTGCCAGCCAACTACCTCGAGTGCGGTCGAGGTCAAGTGCGTTGTCCTGGGAGCACTACTGACCCGGCGCAAGACTGTGGCGGCGGGATGATGACACCGCCGTCCGGGTAGATCACCGTGAGTGGCAACACCTTCGACAGAACCGCCGCCAGGAGGCAAGACAGTGCGCATCGCCGTTCCCCGTGAGATCAAGAAGCACGAGTACCGGGTCGCGTTGACCCCGGCAGGCGTGCACGAACTGGTCGGTCGCGGGCACGACGTCTTCGTCGAGACGGGTGCCGGGACCGGGTCGTCCATCACGGACGAGGAGTACGTCGCCGCGGGCGCGAAGGTGCTCGCCACCGCGGACGAGACGTGGGCCGAGGGCGAACTCGTGCTGAAGGTCAAGGAGCCGATCGCCGAGGAGTACCCGCGCCTGCGCAAGGATCTGGTGCTGTTCACCTACCTGCACATCGCCGCGGACCGTCCGCTGACCGACGCGCTGCTGGCCGCGGGCACCACCGCGATCGCTTACGAGACGGTGCAGAAGCCGAACGGCGCGCTGCCGCTGCTGGCCCCGATGTCCGAGGTCGCGGGCCGGCTGGCCCCGCAGGTCGGCGCCTACGCCCTGATGAAGCCGAGCGGCGGCCGCGGCGTCCTGCCCGGCGGCATCCCCGGCGTGCACCCGGCCCGCGTGGTCGTCATCGGCGGCGGCGTGGCGGGTCTGAACGCCGCCCGGGTCGCCCTTGGCCTCGGTTCCGATGTGGAGATCCTGGACACGAACGTCGACCGCCTCCGCCAGATCGACAACGACTTCGGCGGCCGCATCCGCACCGTCACCTCGAACCGCCTGTCGGTGGAAGAGTCGGTCCTGGAAGCGGACATGGTCATCGGCGCGGTCCTGGTCCCGGGCGCGAAGGCCCCGAAGCTGGTCTCCAACGACCTGGTCTCCCGCATGAAGCCGGGCAGCGTCCTGGTGGACATCGCCATCGACCAGGGCGGCTGCTTCGCCGACTCGCGCCCGACCACGCACGACGACCCGACCTACACGGTCCACAACTCGGTCTTCTACTGCGTGGCGAACATGCCAGGCGCGGTCCCGCGCACGAGCACCTACGGCCTGACCAACGTCACCCTCCCGTACGCCGTGCAACTGGCAGACAAGGGCTGGAAAGCCGCCCTCTCCGCCGACCCGGCCCTGGCCCTGGGCCTCAACACCCACGCCGGCGCCCTGACGAACGCCCCAGTAGCCACCGCCCACGGCCTCCCCCACACCCCCGTGGAAACCGCCCTGGCGTAACCAGCCACCACAAAGCGGCGAGGGCCAAAGGCCCTCGCCGCTTTGTTATGCCCCAACGCTTTTTTGTTCCACCCAACCCCCCACCCAACCGCCACCGAACGCACCGTGGGGGTCCGGGGGGCTCGGCCCCCCGGGTAATACGACGCCCCTTCCTGGGCGAAGCGCCGCCAGGCGCGAGCAGAGGAAGGGAAGAAGGGGCGACCCGCTCAACCAGCCTGGGGGTCACTGGGAGCGGGTCGCCGGGTACTAGCTTAAAGAACATTGGGCGGGAGCGCTCGTTCGGGGGTGGATTTGGCCGGGGTTCTTCCCCGTGACCAGGTGAACGTTCAACCTTTCACCTGTGCCGCCCGGACCAGGGTTTCCCTGCTCCGCAGGGCTTCCAGGGTCCGGCGGAACCCGCTGGCGTGCCGTTCGTCACCTCTGTCCGGCGGAGCCTCGGTTGTGCCCGTTTGGTCCGGGCCGGCGGCTTGCTCGGGAATAAATTGTCGGTGCCGCTCCCTAACCTTGTGATGTGACCACCACTGCGACGCCTGCGCGTCAAGACCGTCCGATCGTTGAGACGGCGCCCCGACCGGTCGGCTGGGTGCGCCGGTTGTCCGCTGCCTGCTGGGAGCACCGCGGCGTTGTCGTGCTCGCGATGACGGCGGCGGTGCTGAGCGTCGGGGTGCAGGCGGCGAGTCCGTTGCTGGTGCGGTCGGCGGTGGACGACGCGGTGGCCGGGCATACGGCGCAGCTGGCCGGGCTCGCGGTGGGGCTGGTGGCGTTGCAGGTCGTCGCGTTCGGGTCGGCGTTCCTGCGCCGGTACGTGGGCGGGCGGCTGGCGCTGGACGTGCAGCACGATCTGCGGAACCGGGTGTTCGGCGCGGTCTCGCGGCTGGACGGCGGGAAGCAGGACGCGTTGCGCACCGGGCAAGTGGTGTCGCGCGCGATTTCGGATCTGCAGCTGGTCACCGGGTTGCTGATGCAGGTTCCGCTGTCGGCGGGGTCGGTGATTTTCGCGGTGCTGTCGCTGGGCGCGATGTTGTGGATGTCGCCGCTGCTCACGCTCATCGCGCTGGTGGTCGCGCCCGCGGTCGGGATCGTCGTGGCGTTGAGCAGGCGGCGGTTGTTCCCGGCGACCTGGTCGGCGCAGCAGCGCGCGGCGGATGTCGCGCAGCACGTCGAGGAAACCGTCACCGGCGTGCGCGTGGTGAAGGGGTTCGGGCAGGAGGCGCGCGAGGTCGCGCGACTGGAGCGCACGGCACGGAAGCTGTTCGCGGAGCGGTTGCGTGCGGCGAAGCTGTCCGCGTTGCCGACGGCGACCACGTCGGCACTGCCTGCCGCGGGTCAGGTCGCGGTGCTGGCGATCGGCGGCGTGCTGGCGTTGAACGGGCAGATCAGTCTCGGCACGTTCCTCGCGTTCGCCACGTATCTCGCGGCGTTGATCGGCCCGGCGCGGTTCCTGTCCGGGCTGGTCGTGCAGGCGCAGCTCACGCGGGCGGGCGCGGAGCGGGTGTACGAGCTGATCGACGCGCAGCCGGAGGTCGC
Source organism: Amycolatopsis sp. Poz14 (assembly GCF_006704225.1). Taxonomy (NCBI): domain Bacteria; kingdom Bacillati; phylum Actinomycetota; class Actinomycetes; order Pseudonocardiales; family Pseudonocardiaceae; genus Amycolatopsis; species Amycolatopsis sp. Poz14. The sequence goes on along the minus strand of NZ_JACLHD010000001.1, from coordinate 2,185,249 downwards.
CGACAGCCCCGACGCGCGGCCGTTGCCGCCCGGCACGCTGGGCGTCGAGCTGAACGACGTGAAGTTCGGTTACACCCGCAGCGACCCGGTGCTCGACGGGCTCACGCTCGAAGCGCGGCCCGGCGAAACGCTCGCGCTGGTGGGCACGGCGGGGTCCGGCAAGTCCACGATTTCCATGCTGCTGCCCCGGTTTTACGACGTGCACTCGGGTTCGGTGCGGGTCGGCGGGCTGGATGTGCGCGACGTGCCGTTGAAGGACCTGCGGCAGGCGATCGGCGTGGTCTTCGAGGAAGCGTTCCTGTTCTCCACCTCGGTGCGGGACAACATCGCGTACGGCCGCCCGGACGCGAGCGACGAGGAGGTCTTCGCGGCCGCCCGCGCGGCGGAGGCGGACGAGTTCATCCGCGCGCTGCCGGACGGCTATGCCACCGAGGTCGGCGAGCGCGGGCTCACGCTGTCCGGCGGGCAGCGGCAACGGCTCGGGCTGGCGCGCGCTCTGCTCACTGACCCGCGAGTGCTGATCCTGGACGACGCGACGTCGGCGATCGACACCGTCACCGAAGCCGCGATTCACGACACGCTGCGCGCGGTCACCGCCGAACGCACCACGTTGCTCATCGCGCACCGGCGGTCGACGCTGCAGTTGGCGGACCGGATCGCGGTGATGGATCAGGGCCGGGTGGTCGACGTCGGCACCGAGGAGGAGCTGCTGGCGCGGTGCGCGCTGTTCCGCGAACTGGTCGCCGGGCCGGGCGACGACGTTGAAAAACCGCACCGTTGCGACAACCTCGAGCCAGGCTCGGACGGCACCACGGCAGTGCTGTGGCCGGAGGACGAGCGCGACGAGGTCGATGCTCTCGCCGAGGCCGCGCAGTCCCGCGGCGGCGTGCCCGGCGGCGGCACCGGATTCGCGGGCAGCGGCGGTGCCGACGTACCGCCGACCCCCGAGCTGCTGGAAGGCGTCCGCAGGCTGCCTCCGGCCACCGACCGGCCGCGACTGTCCGATGTGGACGTCACGGCCCCGGATCCCGGCTTCAAGCTGTCCCGGATCCTGCGTCCGGTGCGGTGGCCGCTCATCGGCGTGATCGGGCTGGTCGCGGCCGACGCGCTGGCCTCGCTCGCACTGCCCGCGCTGTATCAGCGCGGGGTCGACCACGGCGTCCTGCCCGGCGTGGCGAGCGTCGTGTGGCTGCTGGCCGGGATCGGCGCGCTCGTGGTGGCAGCCGACTGGTTCGTGGTGCGCTGGCAAACCCGGCTCACCGCCCGCGTCGGCGAGACGGTGCTCTACTCGCTGCGCGTGCGGAGCTACGCACACCTGCAACGGCTCGGGCTGGACTACTACGAGCGCGAGCTGTCCGGGAAGATCATGACCCGGATGACCACGGACGTCGACGCGTTGTCGACGTTCCTGCAAACCGGCCTCGCCACCGCGGTCGTCAGCGCGCTCACCTTGGTGGGCATCACAGTCGCGCTGCTGGTCACCGATGCCGCGCTCGCCGTCTATGCGCTGGCCATGCTGCCGATCCTGCTCGTAGCCACGCTGATCTTCCGGCGGGTCGCTTCGCGTGCGTACAGCGAGGCGCGCGAGAAGGTGAGCGTCGTCAACGCGGACATGCAGGAGAACGTCAGCGGTCTGCGCGTCGCCCAGGCGTACACGCGCGAAGAGCGTTCGGCGGAGGTGTTCGCATCGCGCAGTGACGACTACCGCCGGTCGCGGCTGCGGGCGCAGCGGTACATCGCGACGTACTTCCCGCTCGTTTCGCTGATGTCGGATCTGGCAACCACCACGGTGCTGGTCGTCGGCGCCCACCGCGTCGCAGGCGGCACGCTCGAAGCCGGTGTGCTGCTCGGATTCTTGCTGTACCTGCAGCAATTCTTCTCGCCGATCCAGCAACTGTCGTCGGTGTTCGACGGCTACCAGCAGGCCCGCGTCGGCCTGAGCCGCATCGGCGACCTGCTGCGCACCCCCACGTCGGTGCCGCCTGCCGAGAACCCGGTCGAACTGCCCGCACACCTGTCCGGCGAAGTGCGGTTCAAGGACGTCGATTTCTCGTACACCGGCGCGGAAAAGCCCGCGCTGGAGAACCTGACGCTGGACGTCGCAGCAGGCGAAACCGTCGCACTGGTCGGCGCGACCGGCGCGGGCAAGTCCACCGCGGTGAAGCTCGTCGCGCGCTACTACGACGCCACCGGCGGCGCGGTGTTGATCGACGGTGTCGACGTCCGCGAGTACGACCTGCCCGCACTGCGCGCCCGGATGGGCGTGGTGCCGCAGGAGGCACACCTGTTCTCCGGCACCGTCGCGGACAACGTGCGGTACGGCCGCCCCGAAGCCACTGACGCGGAAGTCGAGGCCGCCGTGCGAGCGGTCGGTGCCTTGGACGGAGTAGCCGCACTCCCCGCCGGTTTCCGGCAACCAGTAGGCGAACGCGGCCGCTCCCTGTCCGCCGGACAGCGGCAACTCGTCGCACTGGCCCGAGCCGAACTGGTCAACCCGGACGTGCTCCTGCTGGACGAAGCCACCGCCGCCCTGGACCCAGCCACCGAAGCCACGGTCCTCCGCGCCACCGAACACCTGGCCCGTCGCCGCACCACCTTCGTGGTCGCGCACCGCCTGGCAACCGCCGCGAAGGCCGACCGGATCGTGGTGCTCGACCACGGCCGCATCGTCGAGCAGGGCACCCACCCCGAACTGGTCGCCGCAGGAGGCCACTACGCACGACTGTGGGCTTTGGGGTGAGCAGGGAGGTCTTGCAGCGATAAAGCACCGAGGCTCGGCCGGGTGGCCGGTGCTGCGCGTCGCCACAGCGAGCCGCCCGCAACGATGGACAGCCGCAGCGCCGCGCACCCGCCACTTACCGAAAACCCTCGCGACCCGGCCACCGTCCGGCACCAGGCAATGCGCGCCGAACCGTCCACGCCCGCGCGGTGGCAACCACGCGTGCCAGCGTGATCAAGAAATCTTGCGCCGATAAATCACGTTGGCAACGAAATACGCCACCACCAAAATCCCCACACACCACGCCAGCGCGATCCAGATCCCGCCGCCCACCGGGCGTTCGGCGAACAAGTCGCGGATCGTGTTGACGATCGACGTCACCGGCTGGTGTTCGGCGAACGCGCGTACCGGGCCGGGCATGGTGGCGGTTGGTACGAAGGCCGAGCTGACGAACGGCAGGAAGATGAGCGGGTACGAGAACGCGCTCGCGCCGTCCGCGGATTTGGCGGTCAGGCCGGGGATCACCGCGATCCAGGTCAGGGCCAGGGTGAACAGCACCAGAATCCCGAGCACCGCGAGCCATGCCAGTGGTCCCGCGCTGGTGCGGAATCCCATCGCGAACGCCACGAGCACCACGACGGCGACGGAGATCAGGTTCGCGATCACCGAGGTGAGCACGTGCGCCCACAGCACCGCCGAGCGCGCGATCGGCATGGACTGGAAGCGTTCGAAGATGCCGCCCTTCAGGTCCAGGAAAAGCCGGAACGCGGTGTAGGCGATCCCGGAAGCGATGGTGATCAGGAGGATGCCGGGCAGCAGGTAGGTCACGTACGACTCCGAGCCGGCGTTGATCGCGCCGCCGAGGACGTAGGTGAAGAGCAGCAGCATCGCGATCGGCGTGATCGTCGTCGTGATGATCGTGTCCAGGCTGCGGGTGATGTGCCGCAGCGACCGTCCTAACAGGACCGAGCTGTCGGCGATGAAGTGGCCGCTCATTGCCCGTCCCCCTTGTTTCCGGTGCCGACCAAGGAAAAGAAGACGTCTTCCAGCGTCGGCTGCTTCTCGACGTACTCGACCTTCGCCGGCGGAAGCAGCCGCTTGAGCTCTTCCAGCGTGCCGTTCACGAGCACCCGCCCCTCGTGCAGGATCGCGATCCGGTCGGCGAGGTGTTCGGCCTCTTCCAGGTACTGCGTGGTGAGCAGCACCGTCGCGCCCTGCTCCGCGAGTTCTTCGACCGCGCGCCAGACGTCGTTGCGCGCCTGCGGATCGAGGCCCGTCGTCGGCTCGTCCAAAAAGATCACCTGCGGGTCCCCGATCAGGCTCATCGCGATGTCAAGACGGCGGCGCATGCCACCGGAGTACGTCGACACCTTCCGCGACCCGGCCTCAGTCAACGCGAATCTCCGCAACAACCCGTCCGCGATCTCGCCCGCGTTCTTGAGGTGCCGCAGCTTCGCCACCAGGACCAGATTCTCGCGTCCAGTAAGGATTTCGTCGACGGCCGCGAACTGCCCGGTAAGACTGATCGACTCGCGGACATCCTCACCCTGGCTCGCCACCGCGAACCCGTTGACCTCCGCCTCCCCCGCGTCCGCCTTGAGCAAGGTCGACAGAATCCGCACGACCGTCGTCTTGCCCGCGCCGTTCGACCCGAGCAGCGCGAAAATACTGCCGCGCGCCACCTCGAAATCGACGCCGCGCAACACTTCCAGCTTTCCGTACGCCTTCCGCAACCCCCGCACTCGTATCGCCGGCGCCGTCATACCGCACCGCCGACCGCGCGGTCGATGGATTCGGTCAGACGCGTCCGTTCGCGGGAAATCCAGTTCCCCTCGGGATAACTCCGGAGAAACTCCTCCGCGAACTCGACCGGCTCGTCACCGACAATGCCCCGGACCGTCGTCCCGTTCGCCGCACTCTGCTCGAACAGGTCGATGAGATCGTCCAGCATCCGGAGATGACTCTCCGCCGTCCCCGGCCCGAAGTACTGCAGATACCGGTGCAACGCCTTGATCGCCGCCCGGTAATCCGGCGGCAACTCCTCGACGCGCGCCTTGTACCGCCGGTACCGCTTCTTGTCCTCCAGCGGACCGGTGACCACTTCCAGATAATGCAGATACCTGCTTTTTCCGTCATTCCCCATGATCGATCCCCTCCTTGCGCAGCTGTTCGAGCCGGTCCGAGAGAAACCGCCAGTTCCGCCAGAACTCGTCGAGGCTCGCCCGCCCCGGAGCGTTCAGCGTGTAAACCTTGCGCGGCGGTCCCTTCTCGGACGGCACTTTCTCGACGTCGACGAGCCCGCGCTGCTCGATCCGCACGAGCAACGCGTAAACGGTGCCCTCGGCGATATCGGTGAATCCCCGCTCGCGCAGCCACGAGGTGATCTCGTACCCGTAAGCGGGCCGCCCGGCAAGAATCGCGAGGACGATGCCCTCCAAGGTCCCCTTGAGCATCTCCGTCGCCTGCTTGCCCATCGAACGCCCTTCAGCTAGTCAGTGTTGCTGAGTACCGGTAGATAGTAACACTGACTAGCGGCGGCGGGGAGGGGCTCAACCGCTTGGCTCCGCCCCCTTGATCCGTTCGACCAGCTCGTCGCGGTACTCCCGCACCGCCTCGAACTCCGGCTCGTCGCCGGTCGCCCGCTTCAACGCGCCTTCCAGGATCTTCAGACCCTGGCGAGCGTCGCCGCGCGCATCCGCCTGCCGCGCGGCGTTTTCCAGTGCTTTTGCTAGCTTGGTCCGCGCTTCGGGTTCTTTGCCCGCCTTGTGGATCCGGATCCAATTGCCGCCCGGATCGACGACGGTGAACCCGGTGTACCGGTCGTTGCGCAGCCGCGGCCGGGTCATCCGCGGGATGCCGGAGACGAGCAGTTTTCCGTGCACGGAACGCATTCCCGCCGCGAAGGACTCGAACAGCTCGCCGATGTCCGGGACGATGACCAGGCACGTGCTGTACGACTGGGCCGGGTCGTAGCCGTCCATGCCGAAGAAGTGCAGATTGATGTCTTCCCGCCGCAGCGCGACGTGCGGGTTCGGCCGCGTCTGCCGATAGGTGATCTCGAAGCCGAGCATCTCGTAGAACGACGCGATCTCGTCGATGGACGGACAGGGCAGGAGCGGAATGGTCAATTCGTTCGCCACTGCCCGAACCTAAGCCCGGATCCGCCGAAACGACACGGAGCTATTTGCTCATGCGAACAGCGGACGTGTCCGGCAGGGTCGCGCTTTCAGCGGCGAGTGATCCGCGCGCGCGGTGGTCTCGGCAGCCTGGCCGCCGCGGGAAATCCGTGCAGCTGCCCAGCTTCAGGGCAGTTCGCGCCAGCGGAGGTCGCCCCAACCGGCGGAGGTGACGTCGGCGAGCTCAGCCCAGCGGGTCGTCCCGGGGCGGACGTGCGTGTCCGAGCCGATGGACCACTCCGGCGCTTCCGGTTCGACGTGCTCGAACTCCTCGATGCCGGACGGGGTTCGCCACACCGCGGTGCAGGAGTCGCACATCAGCACGACTTTGCCGTGTTCGGTGACAAGCGGGCGGATCAAACCCTGGTCCCAGAACGACGGACATTCGACCAGCCACATCGCGTCACCACCGCCTCGCGCCTCGGAAATCGCTGCGGCCGGGTGAGGCCGCAGCCTTTCGACAGCACAACACCGGTCAGTGAACGAGTCGCTACGCAAATCTCAACTCAGCCGTAACACGGGCGGACGTCCTTGCACTGTCTCGCCCAGGTGAGTGGTGCAGCCGTGCGAGACCGACTGCCCAGCCGCCCGCAAACCCGCTGCGGCTCATCCGGCGAACTGTGGCCGGAGCCGACGAAGGGGCTGGCCCGCCGAGGGCGATCACGGGCGGGGGCGGAGCGGCACCGTCACGCGATCCGCAGCCGTCCGCTTCGCTCGACGGCCACCATCACCCGCAGCTCCCCGCCGCCTCCAGCGCCTCTCGGCAAGCCGCCACCGCGGCGAGGTCCGCGTCCGGGCCGACAGCTCGCGCGGGCAGCATCGCCAGCACCGAAGCCTCCTTCGCCCGCACCGTCGGATGGAGACGCGCCGCCTTGGCCAGCAACTGCGACGGTCCCGTCTCCACCAGCACCCGTCGTCCCTCTACCCGGAGCGGCGAGTCCGGCCCCAGCAGCGTGCCGACGGCGGGCCAGAACCGCACCGGTTCTACCGGGTGGGAGGCCCAGTAAGCAGGGTCCGTCGCCTCCGCATCGGTGAGCACGCGGCCGGTATAGCCCGACACCATCGGGATCTTCGGCGGCGAGGGCTGCGCGGCCGCGACCGACGGGAGGCATCGGGCGGCGGCTTCCGCCAAGGAGGGGCTGTGGAAGGCGGACGTCGCGGGGACCGGCAGGCACATCCGCCCATCGGCGCGCAGCTTCTCCGCCGCCTCCGCCAAGGGCGCTTCCGGGCCGGAGAGGATCAGCTGGCGGGGAGCGTTGATCGCACCGATCACGACGTCATCAGTCAGGACCGGGGCGACGTCCTCGACGGTCGCGGCTACGGCGAGCATCCCGCCCGCGGGAGCAGACGCCAGTTCCTGCACCCGCTGCCACATCAGCTCGGCAGCGGCGGGGAGTTCGAAAACACCGGCAAGGGTCGCGGCGGCTACCTCGCCGACGCTGTGGCCCAGCAGCGCGGCCGGTTGCACGCCCCAGGAAAGGATCATCCGGCCCAGGGCATGGCCGACGGTGAACAGCAGGATTTGCGAGCGGGTGACGTGGTCGAGGGGAACAGCGGGCGAGTCGGTCAGCCAGTCGGCGCGGATGGCGGGGCCGTCGGGGCCCAGCGCGGCGAAGACTTCGTCCACTGCGTCGGTGAAGGCGTCGTCGTGCCCGTACAGGCCGGCGGCCATCCGGACGTGCTGCGAGCCTTGGCCCGGGAACAGCAGTGCGACCTCGGTCATCACCCGAAACTCCTTCCGCCCGAAACCCCGGTGGCACCGGAAACAAACCGGATCGTGCGGCACGGCGGTCGACGGCTGCTCGACCCCTGCTGGACCGCCAGGTCGAGTCCGTTCCCACAGGCTGTCGAGAGCCCGCGGGAAGGGTGGCGGCATGAGATTCGACGGGCTGTACCTCGCCGGGCTCGGGAGCTGGCTGCCACCGGCGACGACGACCGCCGAAGCGGTGCGGAGCGGGCAATGCTCGGCCGAGACGGCGCGCAAAAGCGAGATGGAATCGGTCCTCGTCGCGCCCGAAGGGATCGCGCCGCCGGAGATGGCGGCCCGGGCCGCGCGAGTCGCCTTGGCGCGATCGGGGGTGGCGCGCGGCGACATCGCGGTGTTGCTGCACGCGACGTTGTTCCATCAGGGCTACGACTTGTGGTCGCCTGCCGCATACGTGCAGCGGGCAGCGGTCGGCGGGACCTGTCCGGCGATCGAGGTGCGGCAGGTTTCCAACGGCGGCATGGCCGCACTCGACCTCGCGGCCAGTTACCTTTTCGCGGACCCGGCGCGACAGGCAGCGTTGATCACCGCGGCGGATCGCTTTGACGGGCCCGATTTCGACCGCTGGCACAGCGATCCGGGCACGGCGTACGCCGACGGCGGGACGGCGCTGGTGCTGTCCAGCGTGGGCGGATTCGCGCGGTTGCGCAGCCTGGCGGTGGTGAGCGGGCCGGAACTGGAAGGCATGCACCGTGCGGGAGCGGCGTTCGGTGAGGTCGAGATGAGCAATCGGCAACTGGTCGATCTGGACGCGCACAAACGATCATACGTGTCCGAGGCCGGAATGTCACAGACCCTCGCGGCCATTCTCGACGGACAGCGCGAGGCGTTGAAACGCGCACTGAGCGACGCCGAACTGGAACTGTCCGATGTGGACCGTCTCGTGCTGCCGCACTTCGGGCGGCGGCGGCTGGTGTCGAACTACCTGCGCCACATGGACGTTCCCCTCGAACGAACCACGTGGGACTTCGACAGCAAGATCGGCCACCTCGGCGCGGGCGACCACATCGTCAGCCTGGAAAACCTCGTGCGCACCGGTGGCTTGCAGCCGGGACAGACCTGCCTGCTGATGGGCGTCGGCGCGGGATTCTCCTGGAGCAGCGCGGTGATCGAACTGCTGGAGAAACCCGAATGGGCTGACTGAGGCACAAGGAAAGGCCCCGCGAGAGGAGGAGTCGCGGGGCCTTTTCTCGTGCGGAAGCTACTCGACGATAGCGACCGCGCGAGCCCATCCGGCACCGGCGCCGGCCAGTTTCACCGGGAAGCACGACAGCGTGAAACCGTGCGCCCGCGGCAGTTCGGCCAGGTTCGCCAGGCGTTCGATCTGGCAGTACTCCCGGTCGCGGCCGCGCATGTGCGCCGGCCACAGCACCGACTTGTCGCCGGTCCGCTGGTAGGTCTCGATGATGTGCGTGAACGGCGCGTCGAGGCTGAACGCGTCCGTGCCGATCACGCGGACCCCGAAGTCCAGCAGCAGGTCCAGCCCGGACTGGTCGAGGCCGACGAACTCGGTGAAGTACTTCGGCGTGCCCGCGTGCTGGTCGGCTCCGGTGTGGAGCAGGACGATGTCCAGTTCCTTCGGCTGGTAGTCCACTCGGGACAGTTCGGCCCGCACGTCGTCCGCGGTGATGACGCCCGGCGCGCGGCCGGTGAAGTCCAGGACCACGGCGGGACGGTGGAACCAGTCGACCGGCATCTGGTCGATCGTGCGCGGGGCCGAACCGTACGACGTGGCGTCGCCGTAGTGCGCCGGCGCGTCGATGTGCGTGCCGGTGTGCGTGGTCAGCGACACCGTGTCGTTGGTGAGGAATTCGGCGTCCCGCAGCACTTCCGGGTCGAGGTCCATGCCGAAGTGCTCGCGCATTTCCGACACCAGGTGCTTGGCCCCGTCCTGGGCAGACATGGTGACCAGCGACAGCGGCTCGGGCTCCCAGCCTTCCGGATCGATCGGGGAGGACAGGTCAATCAGCTGCAACGGAGTTCTCCTTACGTCAAGACCGCAGGCTGAGCCCGCCGTCGGCGGTGATCACCTGGCCGTGGATCCAGCTCGCTTCCGGCGCGCTCAGCAGCGCGACGACATCGGCGACGTCGGCGGGCGTGCTCAGCCGCCCGGCGGGCGTGCGGGCCGCCAGCACCTGCACCATCTCCGGCTGGGTGGTCTCGTCGCCCTTGTCCAGCTTCGCGGTGGTGACGGCGTTGACCGTGATGCCGCGCGGAGCCAGCTCGACCGCCAGGTAGCGCACCAGCGATTCGAGCGCGGCCTTCGCGACGCCCAGCGCTACGTAACGCGGGATGACCCGCTGCGCACCGGAGCTGGAGACCGCGAGCACTCGACCGCCTGGCGCAAGGTGTTCGAGCAGCGCGGGAACCAGGCGCAGCAACGGATCCAGTGCGGTGGCGACATCGGTATGCAGGTCGGCAACCGACGCTCCGGCAGCGGGCATCGGATGCCACGACGCGGCGTTGTGCACCAGGACATCCAGCCCGCGACCAGCCGCCGAGACAGCTGCGGCGAGCTGTGCCGCACCGTCCTCAGTGGACGGATCGGCGCGGATCAGGGAAGCCGAACCGGGCAGCCCTTCGAGGCTCGCGAGGGCGGCTTTGGCGGCTTCGTCGTCGTGTGCGTAGTCGAGCAGCACATGCGCGCCGCTCGCGCAGAACTTGCGGGCGATGGCCAGCCCCAGCCCCTTGGTGGCGCCGACCACCAGGACGCTGCGGCCGGCCAGACCGAGATCGCTCACGCCGACGCCTCGGAGACCGTCGAGTACAGGTCCGCCTCGACGTCGACCAGCTCGACGAACTTCTTCACGTGCGCCTGGAATTCCGGGCTGGTCACGACGGCCTTGTGGGCGTTCGCGTCGACCCACTGGCCGATGTTCAGATACACCTTGGGATCGCGCAGCGACCGCACCATCTGGTAGGCGACGAACCCGGGCTGCTCGGCCATGTACTGCGCGTGCTCGGTGAAGACCTTCTCGAACTCTTCCGGCTCGCCCTTGACGGTGAACTTGCTGATGAACGTGACCACGGTATCGGCTCCTAGCAGTGCGGTTCCGGGATTCTGGCTGCCGCGCACGGAGGACAGCGCCTCGCGCAGCTCGCGGCGGACGAGCTTGCCGTTGGGCGAACGCGGGATCGCCCTGGTCAGCTCGACGTGCTCGAGGTGCTTGTAATACGGCTGGGCGGCGTTGAACTCCGCGGCGATCTCGCCCGCGCGCGGCACCCATTCGTCGCCGGCCGGGACGATCAGCGCGGCCGCCACCGCTCCGGCGAACTCGTCGGGCTGGTCGACCACCGCGCAGTCCGCCACGCCGGGGTGGCGCAGCAGCTCGGCCTCGATTTCGGTGGGCGAGACCAGCCAGTTGTCGCGTTTGAAGACGTCCTTGATGCGGTCGACCAGGAACAGGTATCCGTCCTCGTCGAGGCAGCCGACGTCGCCGGTCGGCAGCCAGCCGTCCGCGCCGACGCCGTCGCCGTCCGGGCGGCCGAGGTAGCCGCGCATCACCTGCGGGCCGCGCACCTCGACTTCACCGCGCTCGCCGACCGGCAGCGGCTCCCGGGTCGTCAAGTCGACAACGCGCACCTCGGTGTCGCGCACGACCTGGCCGACCGAACCCGGACGCGGTGCCGCCGGGCCGTCGGAAAGGACCAGCGGCGCGGTTTCGGCGAGGCCGTAGCCCTGCACGACCGGGATGCCGAACTGCACCCGGAGGGTTTCCGCGTGCACCGGGGACAACGCCGAACCACCGGACAGGATGACCTCGCAGCCGGGCAGCTTCAGGCCCGCCAGCCGCGGGTCGGTGGCGAGCCGGGCCAGGCGGAACGGCATCGAGTAGTAGTGCGTCACCCCCGCCGCGAGACCGATCGTGGCCACCGGATCCGGTGCCAGGCAGAGCACCTGGGTGGCTCCGGCGATCAGCGCGGAGTTCAGGTGCATCGGGTGATAGCTGGGCAGGTGGTTGAACGTCACCGACGTTCCGGTCACCCCGTGCGCCTCGGCGACCTGCACCGCGTTGACCGCGATGTTTCGGTGGGTGAGCCGCACGCCCTTCGACTGCCCGGTGGTGCCGCTCGTGAAGTGGATGCAGGCGACTGCGTCCGGCTCCAGTTCCGTTAAAGCGCCGACCGGACCAGCCGCCAGCGCGGCGATCGAATTAGCGCGGTCCGCATTCCCGAAGCACAGCAGGTGTTCCGGCGTCGCGGAAGCACGACCGACCGCCGCGGTCATCGAATCGTTCAGCACCGCGGCCGCGGCGGAAGACTCGGTCAGCACCCGGCCGAGGTCGCCTTCCCGCAGCAACGGGCTCAACGGCAGCACGACGTTTCCGCTGCGCAACGTGCCGTAGTAGGCGATCGCGAACTCCGGGTGCAGCACCGAGGACAGCGCGACGACCGAACCAGCCGACCCGATCCGTTCCGCCAGCGAGACAGCGAACCCGGACGCGGCACGGTCGAGCTCAGCGAACGTCAGGGCCGTCTCGCCGAGCCGGACCGCGATCTGGTTCGGGCTGTTCTCCGCGAGGGTGTGCAGCGCGTCCGGCAGCAGCGGCGTGTCGAGCAGCGACGCGACCGGGAGGACACCGTCAGCCATCGGCGCGTTCCTCCGCCCAGGCCTTGGCGAGGTTCAGCGTCGCGGTGCTGTTGGTGCCCAGCGCGTTGCGCACGAACGCCTTGGCGTCCTCGACTGTCTTGCCTTCGCCGAGGATCTTCTCCACCGCGTCGCGCTTGATCACCACGGTGTGCTCGGACGTCGCCCGCACCCCGCCGCCAGGTTGCGGCACGATGGTCCACAGTCCGTTGTGGACGGTCATCAGCGCGGGCAGCACCTGCTGCTTGTACGCGATGGCGTGCTCGTCGTCGAAGCACACGCGCACCGACTTCGTGGTGTGCACGGCGCCGGTCGCGGTCTTGGTGTCCATCTCCATGACCTGCAGACCCGGGGTTTCCTCGGTCAGGTCGAGCCGCTGGACGTGCGGCAGCCGCTCCGGCCACAGGTCCGACCGGTAGAGGAACTCGTAGACCGCCGCCGCGTCCGCGTCGATGTCGACGCTGTCCGCGAAAACCGTGGTGAGTTCTTCGGTCTCGGCGAGGCCTTCCGCGATGCCGCGGAGGTTCTCCAGCTCGTGCTCGCTGTTGCGGTCGACCGCCTTGCTCACCCACTCGACGTTCTCCGGCAGGTCCCGCACCGCGCTGAACGCGTGCTCCAGGACGACGGTGCACGAGTCCGGTCCGCCGGGCTGGATGTTCCACGCCCCGGTCATCGACGCGACCGGATGCTGCGAAACCTCCTGGCGGAAGTCGATGCGCAGGCCGTCCTCGTCGAGGTCGCGCCGCGAGGTCCAGGTCTTGGGCTCGTCGTTCGCGGTGGCCCACAACCGGATTCGCTCGGTGGTGCCGTCGCGTTCAAGCTGGCGCGCGTGGACCGTCGGCCCGAAGCAGACCGGCCAGCGGGTCACGTCGGCGAGCAGCGCGTACACGGCCGAGGCTGGCGCGGCGACGTCGATCTTGTGTTCGGTCTCGTAGATCCGGAGTGGTGCAGCCACGTGCTCGGTCCTCTCAGTAGTTGCCAAGCCCGCCGCAGACGTTGATCGCCTGCCCGGTCATGGACGCCGCGGTGTCGGTGACGAGGTAGCCGACGAGGCCCGCCACCTCCTCCGGAGTGGAGTACCGGCCGAGCGGGATCTTCGCGGTGAACTTCTCCAGCACGGCTTCCTCGGTGGTGTTCCACGCCGCCGCGTACCGGCCGCGGATCGCCTGTGCCATCGGGGTTTCCACGTAACCGGGGCACACCGCGTTGACCGTGACGCCGGTCTTGCCCAGTTCGAACCCGAGCGCCTTCGTGAAGCCGACGACGCCGTGCTTGGACGCCGAATACGGCGCGCCGAGCACCACGCCCTGTTTGCCGGCGGTGGACGCGATGTTGATGACCCGGCCCTTGTCCTTGGCCAGCATGCCGCCCTTGGTGAGCACCTCGCGGGTCATCAGGAACACGCTGTTGAGGTTCGTGTTGATCACGTCGAACCACAGCTCGTCCGGGATCTCCGCGGTCTGCCCGCCGCCGCTTCGGCCGGCGTTGTTGACCAGGACGTCGATCGGGCCGTAGCGGTCGACCGCGGCCGCGACCAGCGCCTGGATGTCGTCCTTCTCCCGGACGTCGCAGGTGCTGCCGTCCACGTCCAGTCCCTCGGCACGCAGGTCGCGCACCGTGTCGTCGACGGATCCCTGGGTGCGGGCGCAGAAGTACACCTGGTAGCCCTGCTGCGCCAGCGATCGGGTCACCGCGAGCCCGATCCCGCTGGTGCCGCCGGTGACCAGCGCTACGCCCCGGCTCTGTTCGGTCATCGTGTCCCTCCTGGGTTGCTCGGCGTGCGGAACAGGTCCGCGCGCACGTCGCGCGGGCGAGCTCCGAACGCGACGAGATTGAGGATCTTGCGGAAGATCGGGGTGTGCGGCAGCAGCTTCGCGAGCACCGGCCGCACCGCGTCGACGATCCGGCCGGAGGACAGCATTCCCTTGTTCTGCCTCGACTGGAGCGTGAAGACGGTGTCCACCGCCGCGCGTCGCTCGGCCTCGAAGCCGGCGAGCGCGGCGGGCCGGTTGTCTTTCGCGGCTACGGCGGCGACGAGTTCGGGGTGCAGCGCGACGGCGTCCGCGATGGCCAGGTTGATGCCCTGCGCGCCGATCGGGCTGTGCGTGTGCGCCGCGTCGCCGATGAGCACGAGTCCCGGCCGGACCCATTCCCGCGCACGGCCGGAAAACACGTCCAGCGGCGACAGTTCGGACAGCGCGGTCACTTGCTCGCGGATCAGGTCCGCGTGCTGCGGGACCGCGGCGACCAGCTGCTCCCGGATGTGCTCGATGCCCTTGGCGGTCACCGTTTTGTAGCTGCCCTTCGCCAGCGTCCAGCCGATCTGGACGCGATCCGGGTAGGAATCGTGCACCAGCACCGGATCGGCGGCGGTGCGGTGGATGCGGACCGCGCTGGTGCGCCGTTCCGGGGCGACCAGTTTGAACCACACGACGTCGTGCTCGAACTTCTCGAACTTGTCGTAGCCGATCCCGGCGAGCGAACGGGTCTTCGAGTACCGGCCGTCCGCGGCGACCACCCAGCGAGCGCGTACCTCCGTCTCGCCTTCGCCGGAACCGCAGCGGATCCCGGTCACCGCGCCGTTCTCCTCCAGCAACGCCCGGGTCGAGCAGCCGCTGAGCAGACGGAAGCCCGGCGTCGCCTTGCATTCGTCGAGCAGCCGCTCCAGCAGGAGCCGCTGCGGCAGGCTGAGCAAATGGTCGTACGGCGCGGGAAGCGTCGTGTAGTCGATGTCCAGCAGCGTGCGTTCCCCTTGCACCAGCTGGAAACTGCGCATCGGGTAACCGCCGATGCCGTCGAGGACGCCGAGCTGGTCAAGCGTGCGCAGCGCACCGGGCTGGATGATCTCGCCGCGGTACTCGCGGTCCAGCGACGCGCTGCGCTCCGCGACGACGACGTCCACTCCCGACCGGGCGAGCAGCAGCGCCAGCACCAGACCCGCCGGTCCGCCGCCGGACACGCACACGTCCACTTCGATCTCGCGCACTCGATCCCTCCCGCTGTCGCACCGCCTCGGGCCACCCTCCAGCGGTCCGGTCCAAAACGGCTCGACGCACAGTCGGCCGTCCCCCGCGAGTGGTCCACGAGGGGACTTTGAGCCGGCCGCGCGACTGTCGGACGACACGCGGCCGACGAGGAGGAAACGGTGGCGACAACCGCGCACCCGCGGGTGGGAATGGAGCTGTACCACCAGGTGCAGGCCTTTTACGCCAAGCAGATGCAGCTGATGGACGACGGCGACGTGGAACCGTGGGCGGAAACGTTCACCGCGGACGCCACGATCGCGAACAACGCGAATCCCGCACCGGCTACCGGGCGGGAGTTGATCCTGAAGGTGGCTCGGAAGCTAGCCGCCGACGTTGTTTCGCGAGGGGTTCAGCATCGGCATTGGACTGGGATGCTGGTGGTGACCGAGGACAGTGCGGATCAGGTGCGGACGCAGTTGTACGCGATGGTCGCCGAGATTCCCGCCGGGGGCGAAGCCCGGTTGTGGCGTTCGACGTTTTGCCGGGACACGCTGGTTCGCGGGGCTGACGGGTGGCAGGTCGCCCGGCGTGTGGTGACTCATGACGATATTCAGGATTCTCGAGCGGAGGAGCAGGCGTGACTGTGTCGGGCGAGTTGTATCAGGAGATTCAGCAGTACTACGCGTGGCAGATGCAGTTGCTTGACCAGGCTCGTACTGATGAGTGGGCGGAGACTTTTACTGAGGACGGGGTTTTCGCGGCTAATGCCGCACCGGAGCCGGTTAAGGGGCGGGCGGCTATTGCGGCGGCTTCGGCGGCTACGCATCGGCAGCTGGCTGAGGTGCATGAGCTGCGGCGGCATTGGCTGGGGATGTTGACGGTTTCCCCTGGGGACTCGGAGGATGAGCTGCGTACTCGGTGTTATGCGTTGATTATTGCTACGCGTAAGGGTGGGGAGCCTCGGATTCACTGCAGTACGTTGTGTGAGGATCAGCTGGTTCGGGCTGATGGGGCTTGGTTCGTTAAATATCGTTCGGTTTCTCGGGATGATATTCGTTAGAGGGCGGCCTTCGGCCGAAAAGAGAGTTGCGTTGGGGCACCCCGAAGCCCGAGTGTGACTACGCGCGGAGAGGCTTGTCAAGGCTGGAAAGAGTACCTTGACAAGCCTCTCCGCGCGTGTTTTTGGCTTCGTATCGGGGTGCGGGGGGTGTGGGTGCCCCCGGCTGTTGTGTGGGTTGGTGCGGTTTGGTGGGTGGCTGCCTTGGCTCGGCTGATCGTGCTTGTCGCGGGTGCCAGGCGAGCGCCCCAATGTGGCATTGGGTGCATGCGATGCACCCAATGTGGCGTTCGGTGCGTCCGACGCAACCAATGCCACATTGGGGCACGCCGGAGGCGGCTAGCGGGCTGGTCGTGAGGGGAACCCTGAGGGAATCAGAGTCAATGAAGGTGGCCCTCACGGACTTCTCGGCAGTGGGAGCTAGCGGGTCATGTCTGAGCCGCCGTTTACGGAAACTACTGTGCCTGCGATGTAGCCTGCGTCCTTGCTGGTGAAGAAGGCTACTAGGGCGGCTACGTCTTCTGGTTCTGCTGCGCGGCCTGCTGGGATTCGCTTTTCGAAGGCGGAGAACCAGTCTGGCGGGGCCTCGCCTACGGCGTCGGTTCGGGTCAGGCCTGGGGAGACTACGTTCGCCACTACGCCGTTGGGGGCGCCTTCTCGGGCGGCGAACTTCGCGTATGAGATCAGGGCCGACTTTGCCGCTGCGTGCGCTACCACGTCCGCGCCTACTGGGCCCTTGCTCGCTTCTGCGGCCAGGTAGACGATGCGGCCGTAGCCCTGGTCCTTCATCAGTTGCCACACCGCGCGGGTGGGGTGGAAGGCTGCTGCCAGCTCGTCGTTCACCTTGGTGGAGAACGTTTCCCACGGGATTTCCGCGACCGAGCCCTGGGCCAGTCCGACGTTCGCGTTGCAGACCAGTGCGTCTACGCGGCCGTAGGCTTCGACCGTCGCGGTCACCAGTGCTTGCGCGCCCTCCTCGTTGCGGACGTCGGCTCCTACTGCGATCGCTTCGCCGCCGGCCGCGGTGATGGCTTCTACCGCTTCTTCGGCGGCCTCTTTGGACGTCAGGTAGTTGATCACCACCCGGTCGCCTCGTGCGGCCAGCCGTTCCGCGATGCCGCGGCCGATTCCGCGTGCCGCGCCGGTTACCACCGCGACGCGGCGTACCTGGTCTTCCACCCGCTGCTCCTCGGTTTCGGGCTCCCGGGCTTCTCCGCGAGCCGTTTCTGCCAATGTATCGGCTGAAACCGTTGCCGCGACACCGCCTTCAGAGATCTTCGAGAACCTTTTGAACGGCGGCAGCGAGCATCGGTCGACTACCCGAAACGGCTGAGGAGACGACCCGGATGTCCGACGATTCCGCGCGCGCGAAAACGCCGCAGCTCGAGCTGATGAATCTCATCATCGGCGACTGGAAAGCCCGCGCCGTCTACACGGCCGCCGAGCTCGGCTGGCCCGACCGGCTCGCCGACGGGCCTCGTACCGCCGCCCAGGTGGCGGCCGACTCGGGCACTGATCCTGTTGCCACCCAACGGTTCCTGCAGTACCTGACCGCGCTGGGCGTGTTCCACGAGAAGGACGGCTCGTTCTCCCTCACCGAACTCGGCGAGCTGTTGCGCAGCGACCGGGAAGACTCCCTGCGGCCGTACACGCTCATCGCGGGCTCCGAATTCCATCGCGCCTGGACCGACATCGCCTCCGCCGTACGAACCGGACAAAATGCGTTTGAAGGCGCATTTCAGTCTAGCTTCTTCGAGTACCTCTCCGCAAACCCCGAACGCGGAAAGCTTTTCGACCGCGCGATGGCGGGCAACACGGCGTTGTTCGACGCGCTGCCTGGCGCCTACGACTTCGGTGCGCACCAGCGATTCGTCGACGTCGGCGGCGGCAGCGGCGAACTGGCGCTCCGGCTGCTCGCCGCGCACGAACAACTCCACGGCACGGTCTACGACGCCGAACAGTCCGCTGAGGCCGCGAAAAAGGCCATCGCGGACGCGGGCCTCACGGAACGCTGCGAGGTGGCGTCCGGGAATTTCCTGGAGTCCGTTCCCGAAGGCGGCGACCTCTATCTGCTCGCTCGAGTGCTGGTGAACTGGCCGGACGAGGACTGTGCGCGGATCCTGGCGAACTGCGCGGCGGCAGCGGCTCCGGGGGCTCGGTTGCTGCTGGTGGAACGGGTGTCCGGACCGGGCGTGGACAACGCACTGCTGCTGTCCCACGACACCCTGATGTACGTGCTCTTCGGCGGGGGCGGGATCCGTTCCACCGCGGAAGTGACCCGGCTGCTCGAGGAAGCCGGGTTCGCGCTGGACGCGATCACTCCGCTGCCGCAGGAGTTCTCGCTGATCTCCGCCACCCGCCGAAGCTGAGAGCTCAGGCCCGGGAACGCGTCAGGAAACCTCAGCCGTCCGCCGTTCCCGGGCCGGCACGACCACGAGAACCACGATCGCCGCCAGCACCGCGGCACCGGCGGCAGCGAGGGCCGTCGTGCGCATCGCGACCGAGAACGCGTCCGCGCCCGCGGCGAACAGGTCCGTGCCCTGGTTGCCGCCCAGGCCCGCCGCGGCGGCCTTCGTCGCTTCGATCGAATCACCGGCGGCCGCGCGAGACTGCTCCGGCAGCACCGACAACGCGGGCTCAACCCCGTTGCGGTACACGACAGTCAGCAGCGACCCCAGCACCGCGATGCCGATCGCGCCGCCGATGCTGCGGCCCATGTTCGTCAGCGCCGAACCGACCCCGGCGCGCTCACGCGGAACCGCCGACATGATCGTGGTGGTCGCGGACGGCATCACGTTGGCCATCGCCAAACCGACCAGGAAGTCGGCGACGAACACCGGCCACAGCGGGCTGTTCTGGTCCAGCAGCGCGAAAATCGCCACGCCGACAGCCAGCAGCAGCAAGCCGCCGACCAGCACGTTCTTGGTGCCGAACTTCGCCGACAGCGTCGCCGAGCGCGGCGAGAACACGGCCAGGGCCAGCGCCAGCGGGAGAATCGCCAAGCCGGTCATCAGCGGGCTCACGCCGAGCACGCTCTGCAGGTAGAAGATCAGGAAGAACGGCACGCCGAAGTTCACGAAGAACGCGAGCGACACCGCGCTGGTCGCACCCGCGACCCGGCGATCCGACACGAGCCGCAGATCCAGCGCTGGAGCCGCGGACCGCAGTTCCACCAGGACGAACACGACCAGCAGCACCACGCCGAGCACCAGCGGGACGTACACCCGCGGATCGGCGATCGTGGCCAGGTTGCCCGCCTGGATGATCCCGTAGACGAGCGCGGTGCTCCACGCGACCGACAGCACCACGCCGGGCACGTCGAGCTTGCGCGCGGTCGAAGTGGACTCCGGGACCATCAGCACGGTCAGCACGATCGCGGCGAGCACGATCGGGCCGTTCACCAGGAAAATCGAGCCCCACCAAGCGAACTGGATGAGGAAGCCGCCGAGCACCGGGGCCACCACGGCCGCGATGCCCGCGGCGGACACCCAGTACCCGATGGCGCGCGGGCGTTCCTTGTCGCCGAACACGTGCGAGATGGTCGCGAGCGTGGTCGGCGGGATCGCCGCGCCGCCCGCGCCCATCACGACGCGCCACAGCACCAGTTCGCCGGGCGAGTGCGCGAACGCCGCCAGCACGCTGGAAACGCCGAACACCACGAGCCCGATCAGGAGCACCTTCCGGTGCCCGAGCCGGTCCCCCAGCACGCCCCATGCCAGCAGCAAGCCGGCGTACACGAGCGTGAACCCGTTGACCACCCACTGCAGCTGGTCCGCGGACGCGCCGAGCCCGTCGACCGGATCGGCGAGCGCGCGGAAGGCGATCGTCACGATCGTCGCGTCCAGCACGGTGAGCAGAAAGGACGTCAGCAGCACCGCGAGGATCGCCCAGCGGCGCGGGTTCAGGGCAGGCTCGGACACCTGTCCTCCTTCGGAAGGCTTTGGCGGAATTCCCCTTACACCGCGGAACCGAGCCTGCTGTTCACCAGTTCGACCAGAGCGCGCGGCGTGTCGATGTCGACCACCGTTTCGTCCGGCAGCTCGACTCCGTAGTCGCGCTGGAGCATACTCGCGGTCTCCATCAGCGCGAGCGAGTCATAGCCCAATTCGGCGAAGGGAATGTCGCGCGCGTCGGTGGTTTGTGCCATTTCGTCGCTCTCTCCGGCGCAACGGCGGATGATCTCCATCAGATCCTCGTAGGTCAGCTCGCGCATGATCGCTCCTCCTGCCGCGCGAATGCGGCTGTCAGTGGGTTCTTCTTGCTGGACAAGGCTTTGCGATTCGGCCGTTCGGGTGATCTTGAAAAGTCTTCCCTCACACTCCGCGCAACACGAGCGCGGCGTTGTGCCCGCCGATGCCGCGGGCGAGGACGACCGCGGCCCGCACCGGCGTTTCCCTCGCCGCACCGGTGACCAGGTCGATCCCGTGCTCCGGCACCGGATCCGAGACGTTCGGCGTCGGCGGAACCACGCCGTGCCGGATCGCCAGCGCCGCGCACGCGACGTCCAGCCCGGCACCGCCCGCGGCCAACCGGCCGACCCCGGCTTTTGGCGCGGTGACCGGGACACCGCGTTCGCCGAACACCGCGCTGATCGCCTCGGCTTCTTCACGGTCGAGCACGAGATCCCCGGCCGCGTCGGCAAAAACGACGTCAACCTCGGCGGCGGAAATGCCCGCGTCCGCCAGGGCGAGTTCGATCGCCCGCCGAAGTCCCGGCGGACGCCCGCTGCCCGGTTTCGGGTCGAAAGTGGACGCGTATCCGGCAATCTCGGCGTACGGCGGCTGCCGGTCCCGCGCCGAGTCCGCCGGTTCGAGCACGAGCACCGCGCCGCCCTCGCCGGGCACGTACCCGGCGGCGGACCGGTCGAACGGCAGATAAGCCTTCGCCGGTTCGCTGCTCGTGCTGAGCCGTCCGGAGGTCAGCATCGCCGCCCAGCCCCACGGGCACAGTGCGCTGTCGATGCCGCCGGTCAGCGCGACCGCGGTCCCGGAACGCACCGCGCGCCGGGCCTTTCCGATCGCGTCCAGCCCGCCTGCTTGTTCGGACACCACCACCGCGCCCGGCCCGCGCATGCCGTGCCGGATGGAGATCTGCCCGGTGTTGACCGCGTAGAACCACGCGAACGACTGGTACGCGCTGACGTACTTGCCGCCTTTGCTCCACATGTTCTGCAGTTCGCGCTGCCCGAACTCGTAGCCGCCCGCCGAACTGGCGGTGATCACCGCGAGGTCGAACCCGTCGTGCGCCTCCGGGTCGACCCCGGCGTCGGCCAGCGCCCATTCCGCGCCCACGAGCGACATCCGCGTGGAGTGGTCGGTCTGCGGCAGCAACCGGCTGGGCAGGATGCCCTTGGCGCTGAACCCGGCGACCTCGCCGGCGAGCGTGCTGGGGTAGCTCGAAGCGTCGAACCGGGTCACCGGGCCGATTCCGCTGGCCCCTTCGAGGGTGGCTTCCCAGAACTGCTTGACCCCGCTTCCGGTCGGCGCGAGCACGCCGAGCCCGGTGATCACCGCGTTCATGCCGGACCGCCGACGTTGCTGGTGAGCACCATGGCGCTCTGGAACCCGCCGAACCCGCTGCCGACCGTCAGCACCGTGTCCACCGCGGCTTCTCGTGCCACCAAAGGAATGTAGTCCAAGTCGAGCTCCGGGTCGGGTTCGTTGAGGTTGGCCGTCGGCGGCAGCAGCCCGTCGCGCATGGCGAGCAGGCTGGCGGCGATTTCGATCGAGCCGATCGCGCCGAGCGAATGCCCGACCATCGACTTGATCGAGCTCACCGGGACGCGATAAGCGTGTTCTCCCAGCGAATTCTTGAACGCCTGCGTCTCGTGCCGGTCGTTCTGCTTCGTGCCCGAACCGTGCGCGTTGACGTAGCCGATCGCTTCCGGCGTCACCCGCGCCTGGCCCATCGCCTGCCGGATCGCCTCGGTCATTTCGACGCCGTCCGCCCGCAAACCTGTCATGTGGTAGGCGTTGCACCGTGTCGCGAACCCGGCGATCTCGCCGTAGATCCGAGCCCCGCGGGCGAGCGCCCGGCCCAGTTCCTCCACCACGAACACCGCCGCGCCCTCGCCGAGCACGAACCCGTTGCGGGTGTTGTCGAACGGACGCGACGCCGTCGCCGCCTCGTCGTTGCGCGGCGAGGTCGCCTTGATCGCGTCGAAGCACGCCACGGTGATCGGCGAGATCGGCGCGTCCGAACCGCCCGCGAGGACGACGTCCGCGCTGCCCTCGGCGATCAGGTCCCGCGCGTGGCCCACCGAGTCCAATCCGGACGTGCACCCGGTCGAGATGACCTGCACCGACCCTTCCGCGCCCGCTTCCCAGGCCACTTCCTTGGCCATCGAACTCGGCACGAACTGGTCGAACAGATGCGGTACCGCGTAGTCCGCGTCGACCTCCCACTTCCGGCCGCCGTCGCTCACCACGACGTACTCGCGTTCGAGGCTCATCGTGGCTCCGACCGCGCTGCCGATCGAAACCCCGGTCCGGTACGGGTCCACATCGGACGGTGCGAGCCCCGCGTCGGCCAGCGCCTCCCGCGTGCACGCCACCGCGAACTGGGCCACCCGGTCCATCCGCCGCACCTGCTGCGGACCGAGCCCCGCCGCCTCCGGATCGAAATCGCATTCGGCGGCGATCCGCGAGCGGAACTGGGAGGCGTCGAAGAACGACACCGGCCGGGTGGCGGTCCGCCCGCCCGACACCATGTCCCAGAACGGTTCGCGCCCCGGTTTCCCCGGCGCGACAACACCTATCCCGGTGATCACCGCCCGCCGCGGACCTCCGCTGCCGTGCCGCGCCGGCACTCCCGCTGCCCCGGGGTGCCCCGCACTCGTACTCACTCCGTCTGCACCTGCCCTTCGCGCTCCGAGCGCCCGACGTCGCTGATGTCGAGTCTGGGCCCGGGGTGTCCAAGACGGATCGAAGCGGGGTCGAACGCGCTCCAGCCGGATTCGACCCCGCCTCGTTCTCAGCCGGTGGCGACCGCGGCCTCGCGCGCCGCGGGCTCGGCTTCCCTTGCGAGCCAACGGCCCGCGAACGACGGGAGCCGGGGAACGCAGTAGACCGCGTCCGCCGTGGACGGCCGCAGAACGTCTACATTGGACTCCGCGTCGTGGTACCGGTGCGGTCCCGAACCGCCGCGTTCGCCGATTTCCTCGGCCAGCCCGGCGGATTCGAGGTCCTCGAGCACTTCGCGCACCAGTTCTCCAGGGCGGCCGAGGAGCTTGACCGCGTCCGGCACGGTGAACTCGTCGATGCTCGCCAGCTGCCGGAACGCTTCCTGCGCCGGACCACACAGCGTCCGGTAACTCGCCCGGACGCTCGCGTCGACCGTGCCTTCCCCGCACGGCAACCGAAGCACCGCACCGGGATCGCGGGACAGCCGGTCGTGCATCCGGCGCAACGACCAGGCCGGCCGGTAGGCCAGGTACCCGCCGACCGCCGCGACGGCCAGCGGCAGCCTGCCGCACATCCGCACCAGCGCGCTGGCGCAGTCGAGGTCCTCCAGCATCCGCCGCCGCCCGATGAACTGGCCGAGCAGCTCCAGCGATTCGTTGACCGTCAGCGGCGGCAGGTTGACCGGCGCGACCACGCCGCGCAGGTACAGCCGCCGCCTGCTCGCGACCAGCAGCAAACTGCCGGAACCGCTGGGGCGCAACAGATCCACTTCGGAAGACCGGGCGGCGTCGTCCACGACGACCAGCAGCCGCCGGGTGGCGGTGTAGTCGCGGTAGACGTTGACCAGTTCGGACATCGAGGGCGACGGCGACAGCGGAACGCCGCACGCGCGCAGGCAGCCGGCGAGCACGTCGGCCATCGTCTCCTCGCCGCGGTGCACCGGCGTCAGCGACACGAAGATCTGCCCGTCCGGGAACGTCGCGCGGACCCGGTGCGCGACGTGCACGAGCAGCGCGGTCTTGCCCGCCCCCGGCCCGCCGGTGATCTCCACGACCGTGCTGCCGCCGGTGAGCTTGGTGCGCGCGGCGGAACACCGCCGCACCAGCTCGCGGATCTCCTCGTCCCGGCCGACGAAGTCGGGCACGTCGGAGGGAAGGTGATTCGGCCCCAGCACCTCCGGCGCCGCGGGCCGCAGCGGGACCAGATCACCCTCCGCATCGGAACGCACGACGGAAACCACTTCGACGACACTGCTCTCAGTCACGGTGTCGTTGTCGTCGATACTCCGGACGGCTACTTCCGCAGTGCGCTCGTTTTGCGTGGTCCGCCCGGTTTGCCCGTTGTCTAGACCAGTTGTGGCTTCACTCACACTGGCGCCGCGCGGGGCCGGAAGGGTGAGCGCGGGATCGTCCACCAGGATCTGCTGGTGCACCGAACGCAGGGTCGCCGACGGCTCGATGCCCAGCTGTGCGATGAAATCGCTGCGCACCCGATGGTAGACGTCGAGCGCCTCGACCCGGCGGCCGCAGCGGTAGAGCGCGACCATCAGCTTCGCCGAGTACGCCTCGTGCGTCGGATTCGCCTTGACCACCCCGGCGAGCTCGTCGACCACGCGCCGGTGCCTGCCCAGCGCCAGTTCGGCCTCGAACCGCAGGTCAAGCGCCGCCTTGCGGCTCTCCTCCAGCTGAGTCGCCCGCGCGGCGAGGGTCGGGCCGAGCGGGAGATCGGAGAGCGCGGCCCCGCGCCACAGTGCGAGCGCCTGTCTGGACAGCTCGGCACAGGCTTCGAGATCACCGGCGTCGTGCCGGTCCCGAGCCTGGTCGAGCAGCGCCGAGAAGCGCACCGCGTCGACCACGTCCGCCCGCGGCACCTGCAGTTCATAACCGTGCGGGCGCGTCAGCAGTACTGTCGCTCCCTCCTCGGCCGAACCGGCCAGGCGCAGCGATTTGCGCAGCTGGTAGACGTAGGTCTGCAACGTCGTGGCCGCGCTCGCCGGAGGGTTGTTCTCCCACAGCTCCTCGACGAACTGCTCGAAGTGCACTGCCCGGTTGGCGTTCAGTGCAAGCATGGCCAGCACCGTGCGGAGCTTCGGCGCGGACGGCGTCTTGCCCACTCCGTCCGCGCGTACGGCCAGCGGTCCCAATATTGCGATCTGCATCCGACCCCCAGATACCTGCCGAAAGAGCACGCCAGGCAGCTGCCCGCGAGCTTCGCTTTCCCCCAGTGAGACGCCAGCGACGCTAGCAGAGAAACGGCTTCCTGATCCCGGGCGGGAAAAACTTAACGTCCGCCTGATACTTCTGCGAACTGTCCGTTCGTATTGCCGTTGGCGGCCGAACACAGGAACACTGCGAGTTGTGCGACATCACCCGGACAGCTCAATCGGCCACTGGGCGTGATGGCTCGCTCGCGCTCCAGCATCTCGGCCGGAACCTGTTGCGCAACACGGGGAGTGACGGTCAGGCCAGGAAGAATGGTGTTGACCAGCACTCCGTCGCGGCCGACGTCCCAGGCGAGGCTCGTGGCGAAACCGTGCAATGCGGACTTCACCGCCCCATAAGCCTCGCGGCCCGGCTTGCCCGCGGTCGCCGCGCGCGACGAAATAAATGCGATCCGTCCCCATTTTTTCGCGCGCATACCGGGCAGCACCTTCGCCACTGTGTGGAACACCGGCGCGATATTCACATTGATGAACGAAGCGCAATCCTCCGTAGGTAGTTCTTCGAACAATTTTCCCGGCTTGCGCAGCGCGCCGGGACTGATCGCATTCGCGACCAGCACGTCCACCGGGCCCCAGTGCCGCTCCACGGTCTCGACCGCCGCGTCCACGCTGGCCAGTTCGGTCAGGTCGTAGTGCACGGCGAGCCCGCGGTCCGGCCCGCACTCGCGCGCGACCTCCTCGGCCGCCTCGCGGTTGGCCCGGTAGGTCACCGCGACCCGAGCCCCTTCCGCGGCGAACGTGCGCGCGAGTTCGGCCCCGATCCCGCCGCTGCCGCCGGTCACCAGCACGACCTTGCCGGTCAGCCCCAGATCCACCTTCGCTCCTCGAATTCGCGGCCCCGCGGGGCCGTCAGACAGAAATGTGCGCGTGCCGCAGCACGGCGCGCACGACAGCGGCGGACATCCGGTCGCCGCGGTCGGCCACGTAGCCGTCCGGGCGCGTCAGGATCCAGCCCGTCGCCGAAAGGCCGAGCGACCGCCGCAACGCGCCGTCGGCGTCCGGCAGGTCCCCGCCAGGGCCGGCCACCTGCGGCACCAGCCAGCCGCCCACGGACGGCAGTTCGGCTCGCTCCGCGTCCGGGCCGAGCACCAGCGTCCAGCCCGGTTCGCGCAACTGCGCCAGCAACGCCTGCCACGCCGGGGTTTCCGCGTCCGCGCCGGCGACGACCGACAGCCGCTCGCCCGGTCGCGGTCCAGGCCCGGCCGCCGCGGGGCCGTCGCCATACGAAAGGCCCAGTGCGGACATTCCGCCCATGATCTTGCGTTCCAGCTTGCCGCGCAGCGCCGAAACGTTGCGCATCACGCCGAACGCCACCGGCAGCACCGCGGCGACGTACGGGTTTTTCAGCTGTACCAGAAAAGTCGCCTTCTTCGTGGTGCGCAACAGCTCCGCGCCCACCGGCACGCGCTCGCGCGAGTAGCTGTCGAGCAGTTGCTCGTCGGCGTGCCCGTCGATCACCATCGCCAGCTTCCACGCGAGGTTGTACGCGTCCTGCACACCGGTGTTCATGCCCTGACCGGACGCCGGGCTGTGCACGTGCGCGGCGTCGCCGGCCACCAAACAGCGGCCGGACCGCATCGACGGCACCATCCGCTGCTGGATGGAGAACACCGAAACCCACGTCGGCGGGGAAACCACGGTCGGCACGCCGGTCGCCGCGGACACCTTCTCCGAGAACCGCCGCGCGACCGCCGCGTCGTCGCCCGAGCCGGAGTACTCGACGTCCCGGGTATCGAGCAGCCGCCATTTGCCCTCGTCCGGGAACGGCACCATCATCACCGAACCGCCCGGGGTCCGGATGAGATGAATACTGTCGCGCGGCAACGCGGTGTCCGCCTGCGCGTCGGCGATCAGCCAGGTCTCCGACGAGTCGCCTTCGAGCTTCAGCCCCAGCTTCTTGCGCACCACGCTGTGCCCGCCGTCGCAGCCGACCAGCCAGTCCGCCGAGGTCTCCTCGATCTCGCCGTCGCGTTCAAGCCGGACCTGGACGCCGTCTCCGGTGTCGGTGAAGTCGGCCAGCGCAACGCCCCATTCGACCTCGACGCCCTGCTTGGCCAGCGCCGTCCGCAGCACCTCCTCGGTGATGACCTGGTCGACCATCAACGTGAACGGCAGCCGCGTCGGCAGCCGCGAGTAGTCCGCCCGGAGACCGACCATTCGCTTGCCGCGCATGTGAATCGTGAACGCGCGCACCTGCTGCCCGCGCGGCAGCAGGTCGTCGAGCACGCCCATCTGGTCGTAAATCTCCAGCGAACGCGGATGCGTCGCCAGCGCCCGGCTGGTCACCGCCGGACCGGCGGCCCGGTCTACGATCCGCACCCGCACGCCGCGCCGGGCCAGTTCGTGCGCCGCGGTCAGCCCGACCGGCCCGGCCCCGACCACCAGCGCTTGCGCACTCACGGTTTCACCGCGACCACAACGGTGTCGTTGCCCTTCGGCAGAGTGGTGGCGGCGCGGAATTCCAACCCGGCCTCGGCCAGCCACTCGCGCAGCTGGGGCACGGTGTACTCGGAACCGCCGTCGGTGATCAGTCCGACGTTGATGCTGCCGACCAGGCTGCGCAGATCCGGGTTCTCGGCGTCGAGGATCTGGTCGTACACCACGACCGCGCCCCCGCTCGGCACCGCGTTTTTGGCCCGCACCAACAGTTCCACGCGCCGCTGCGGGTCCCAGTCGTGCAGCACGTGGCCGAACACGACGACGTCGGTCTCCGGCAGCGGCGTCTCGAAGAAGTCGCCGGGGTGGAACGTGACCCGGTCCGCGACGCCCAGCTCCGCCATCAGCTCGTCGAAGTGCGGTTCGATCGGCGGCAGCTCGAACACGCCGCCCTGCAGATGCGGGTGCGCGAGGCACAACTGCGCCGCGACGTTGCCGCGCGCGCCGCCGACGTCGACGAAGCTCTTGTACTCCGACCAGTCCACGTGCTCGGCCAGCTGCGGCGCGACCAACGCGTTGTTCGCGTCCATGTGCACCAGGAAAGCCTTGGCGCGCACCGGATCCTCGTACAGCTTGGCGAACGCGCCGTGCCCGCCGATGTCCGCCTTCGGCTCGCCGTCGCGCAGCGCCTCGGACAGCTTGCCCCACATCGCGTAGTGCCGCTGCGACGTCGTGCGGACCCGCGCGCCGAGGTAGCCGCCGCCGGACGCGCCCGGCACCAGCACCTCCGCGGCCGCCGGCGCGTTGCTGAACTTCTCGCCGTCGCGCTCCAGCAGGCCGAGCGCGGCCAGCGCCTGGACGAAATCGCCGGTGAACCGCTGGTGCAGACCGAGTTCCCGGCGGATCTCGTCGATCGTCCTCGGCGCGTCCGCCAGCAACTCGAACACTCCCAGCTCGACCGCGCTGTGCAGGATCTTCGACTGGGTGAACAGCATGTTGAGGCGGCCGATCGCCTGCGCGTCCACGGTGGTGTGGGCAGTCATCCCGGGTCGTACCTGCCTTCCTTATCTGGTGGTCCGCGCGCACGACAGCCGCGGAAACCTTCGTGTGCGGCGATGCTTCCGGCCGGGTCTCGAAGGCCCCTCAACACGCTCTCGACCTCCGCCGACGCCCCGCTCAGGCCGTCCCGGAGACCGTCCAAGACCGCTCGGCTAGCGCTGAATCCCCAGCACAGCGCGTATAGCCGCGGACCCGCGCGGTGCTCCAGGCTTGTCCGTGCTGACAACAGAGTGAGCACAGGCACGGACACATGGGGAGCACCGGGATGGATGTCGAGTACGACGTGGTGATCGTGGGCGGCGGCCCGGTCGGGCTGATGCTCGCGAGCGAACTCGGGCTGCGGCCCGGCCGGGTGCTCGTGCTCGAGCGGCTCGCCGAGCCGAGCGGGCAGTCGCGTGCGCTCGGCCTGCACTCGCGCACCGTCGAGGTGTTCGACCAGCGCGGCCTGCTGCCCCGCTTCAGCGAGGGCGCGCCGGTGTGGCCGAAGGGGCACTTCGCCGGCATGCGGCTGCTCGACCTCAGCAAGCTCAACGGGCGCCACACGTACGCGCTGATGGTCCCGCAGTCGCGCACCGAGGCGATCCTCGAAGAGCGCGCGCGGGAACTGGACGTCGAGATCCGCCGCGGGCACCGGCTCACCGAACTGGAGAACGGGCCCGACGCGGTGGTCGCCACCGTGACCGGCCCGGACGGCGAGTACCGGATCCGCTCCCGCTACCTCGTCGGCTGCGACGGCGGCAGCAGCCTGGTCCGCAAACTGGCCGGCATCGACTTCCCCGGCACCGCCTCCAACATCGACGCGATGCTCGCCGACGTCCACCTCGACCAGGTGCCCGACGGCCCGCACCTGGCCCGCTGCAAGGGCGGCGTGTTCGGCACGGTCCCGCTCGGCGGCGACCTCTACCGCGTCGTGTCGGTCGAGTTCCGGCCGCCGACCGCGCACCGCGACGACCCGGTCGAGCTGGAGGAACTCGCCGCCTCGGTCAAGCGGGTCACCGACCAGGAACTCCCGATGCGCGACCCGGTGTGGCTCTCGCGCTTCGGCGACGCGACCCGGCAGGCCGCGCAGTACCGCAAGGGCCGGGTCATGCTCGCAGGCGACGCGGCGCACGTGCACTTCCCGGCGGGCGGACAGGGCCTCAACACCGGCATCCAGGACGTGGTGAACCTCGGCTGGAAGCTCGCCGCGGTCGTCAACGGCAGCCCGGACGAGCTGCTCGACACCTACCACGACGAACGCCACCCGGTCGGCGCGCGCGTCTGCTTCAACACCCAGGCCCAGCTCGCCCTGATGGACCCGCGCCCGGAGATCGGCCCGCTGCGCGAGCTGTTCGGGACGCTGATGGAGTTCGACGAGGTCAACCGCTACCTCGCGGAGATGATCACCGCGCTCGACGTGCGCTACCCGACCTTCCCCGCCTCGGACCACCCGCTGGCCGGGACACGAGTGCCGGAGTGGTCGATCGTCGCGGACGGCGCCGCGACGACCACGATGAAGCTCCTGCACTCCGGCCGCGGCGTGCTCGTCGACCTCACCGACGGCCCCGCCGTCGCCCGCACCGCCGCGCCGTGGCTCGACCGGCTCGACCTCGTGTCCGGCACCCCGTGCACCAGCGACGTCCCCGCCGCCTTCCTGCTCCGCCCGGACGGGCACGTCGCCTGGCTCGCCGAAAGCCCGGACACCGATCCCGCCGATCTGCGCGAAGCCCTGCGCGCGTGGTTCGGACCAGCACCGGTGCGTTCGCTGCCCGCCGCGGCGAGCTGACGCTGTGTCCGGGATCACCCCAAACCGGCCGAGGTGACGGCATTCGGCCCTTGCGACGCGTACGGTGGGCCCTGCTGTCTGTCAGGCTGGGCCTCTCAACCGATCCAGACAATGACCTGTCTCACGAGCGTCCAGGTGGCGTGTTTCGGGCCACCGGCAGGGGACTAGCCTGGCGGTCAGCAGATGCTTGTGATATCGGATCGAGAATGGATAGAGGCGAGAGCCAGCCGTGGCCAGCAGCAGTCCCGCATCGCAGTTCGGTGCCAATGAGTGGCTCGTCGAAGAAATGTACGAGCGGTTTCTCGCGGACCCCCAGTCGGTAGACGCCGCCTGGCACGATTTCTTCGCCGACTACAAGCCCACTCCGGGCGGCAACGGCACCCAGGCGGAAGGGAACGGGGAAGCCAAGGCGGCCCCCGCCGCCAAGCCCGCCGCCCCCGCCGCGAAGGCCCCGGCGGCTCCGGCCGCCAAGGCAGCGCCCGCCCCGGCGGCCAAGGCCCCGGCCAAGCCCGCCCCGGCCGCGAAGCCCGCGGCTTCCGCGCCCGCCAAGTCCGCTCCGGCGAAGGACGCCGAGCCGGAGTCCAAGCAGCTGCGCGGCGCCGCGGCGGCGATCGCCAAGAACATGGACGCCTCGCTTTCCGTGCCCACCGCGACCAGCGTGCGCGCGGTCCCGGCGAAGCTGATGGCGGACAACCGCATCGTCATCAACAACCACCTCAAGCGCACCCGCGGCGGCAAGATCTCCTTCACGCACCTCATCGGCTACGCCATGGTGCGGGCGCTGAAGGACTTCCCGAACATGAACCGGCACTACAAGCTGATCGACGGGAAGCCGTTCGCGATCACGCCGGAGCACGTCAACTTCGGGCTTGCCATCGACATGAAGGGCAAGGACGACTCCCGCACTCTCGTCGTGGCCTCCATCAAGGCCACCGAGAACATGACCTTCATGCAGTTCTGGCAGGCCTACGAGGAGATCGTCAAGAAGGCCCGCACGAACAAGCTCACCGCGGACGACTTCGCGGGCACCACCATCTCGCTCACCAACCCGGGCGGCATCGGCACGAACCACTCGGTGCCGCGGCTGCAGGCGGGCCAGGGCGCGATCATCGGCGTCGGCGCGATGCAGTACCCGGCGTCGTTCGAGGGCACCAGCGAGAAGACCCTCGTCGACCTCGCGGTCAGCAAGATCATGACGCTGACCTCGACGTACGACCACCGCATCATCCAGGGCGCGGAGTCCGGCGAGTTCCTGAAGCGCATTCACGAACTGCTGCTCGGCGAGGACGGCTTCTACGACGACGTCTTCACCAGCCTGCGGCTGCCGTACGAGCCGATCCGCTGGGTCGCCGACATCCCGGACGGCCCGGTCGACAAGACCGCGCGCGTCATGGAGCTGATCGAGGCGTTCCGGATGCGCGGCCACCTGATGGCCGACACCGACCCGCTGAACTACCGCCAGCGCAGCCACCACGACCTCGACGTGCTCAGCCACGGCCTGACCCTGTGGGACCTGGACCGCGAGTTCGCCGTCGGCGACTTCTCCAGCCGCGAGCGGATGAAGCTGCGCGACATCCTCGGCGTGCTGCGCGACTCCTACTGCCGCACGGTCGGCGTGGAGTACACGCACATCCTCGACCCCGAGGAGCGGCGCTGGATCCAGGAGCGCGTCGAGGTCCGGCACAGCAAGCCGGAGCCGTCCGCGCAGAAGTACATCCTGTCGAAGCTCAACGCCGCCGAGGCGTTCGAGACCTTCCTGCAGACCAAGTACGTCGGCCAGCGGCGGTTCTCGCTGGAAGGCGGCGAGACCCTGGTCCCGCTGCTGGACACGGTGCTCGACAAGGCCGCCGAGGCCGAGCTCGACGAGGTCGTCATCGGCATGCCGCACCGCGGCCGGCTGAACGTGCTGGCGAACATCGTCGGCAAGCCGATCAGCCAGATCTTCCAGGAGTTCGAGGGCAACCTCGACCCGGGCCAGGCGCACGGCTCCGGCGACGTGAAGTACCACCTCGGCGCCGAGGGCAAGTACTTCCGGATGTTCGGCGACGGGGAGACCCGGGTGTCGCTGGCGTCCAACCCGTCGCACCTGGAGACCGTCGACCCGGTCCTCGAGGGCATCGTCCGCGCCAAGCAGGACGTCCTCGACAAGGGCGGCGAGGGCTACACCGTGCTGCCGGTCCTGATGCACGGCGACGCGGCCTTCGCGGGCCAGGGCGTCGTGGCCGAGACCCTGAACCTGGCGCTGCTGCGCGGCTACCGCACCGGCGGCACCGTGCACGTGGTCGTCAACAACCAGGTCGGCTTCACCACCGCGCCGGAGCACTCGCGGTCGAGCCAGTACGCCACGGACGTCGCGAAGATGATCGGCGCGCCGGTCTTCCACGTGAACGGCGACGACCCCGAGGCCGCGCACTGGGTCGCGAAGCTGGCGGTCGACTACCGCCAGGCGTTCCACAAGGACGTCGTGATCGACCTGATCTGCTACCGCCGCCGCGGCCACAACGAGGGCGACGACCCCTCGATGACGCAGCCGGCGATGTACGACATCATCGACACGAAGCGTTCGGTCCGGAAGATCTACACCGAATCGCTGATCGGCCGGGGCGACATCTCCGTCGAAGAGGCCGAGGCCGCGCTGCGCGACTTCTCCAGCCAGCTCGAGCACGTCTTCAACGAGGTGCGCGAACTGGAGAAGCACCCGGCGAAGGCGAGCCCTTCGGTCGAGGGCGAGCAGCAGATCCCGGCGAAGGTCACCACCGCCGTGTCGCGCGAGGTCGTCGAGAAGATCGGCGACGCGTTCGTCAACCTGCCCGAGGGCTTCACCCCGCACCCGCGGGTCAAGCCGGTCATGGAGCGCAGGCACAAGATGTCGCGCGAGGGCGGCGTCGACTGGGCGTTCGGCGAACTGCTGGCGTTCGGGTCGCTGGCGCTGGAAGGCCGTCTCGTGCGGCTGTCCGGCCAGGACTCCCGGCGCGGCACGTTCACCCAGCGGCACTCGGTGTTCATCGACCGCAAGAACGGCCAGGAGTACTCGCCGCTGCAGCACCTGGCCGACGGCCAGGGCCGCGTGATGATCTACGACTCGGCGCTGTCGGAGTACGCGGCCGTCGGCTTCGAGTACGGCTACTCGGTGGCGAACTCCGAGGCGCTCGTGATGTGGGAAGCGCAGTTCGGCGACTTCGTCAACGGCGCGCAGACCGTGATCGACGAGTACATCTCCTCCGGCGAGGCCAAGTGGGGCCAGCGCTCGGACGTCGTGCTGCTGCTGCCGCACGGCCACGAGGGCCAGGGCCCGGACCACACGTCCGGCCGGATCGAGCGGTTCCTGTCGCTGTGCGCGGAAGCGTCGATGACCGTCGCGGTGCCGTCCACCCCGGCGAACTACTTCCACCTGCTGCGCCGGCACGCCCTCGACGGCATCCAGCGTCCGCTGATCGTCTTCACTCCGAAGTCGATGCTGCGCAACAAGGCGGCGACGTCGACGGTCGAGGACTTCACCGGCCAGAGCCGCTTCATGTCGGTGATCGACGACGCCACGCAGGACCCGGCGAAGGTCCGCAAGGTGCTGCTCACCTCGGGCAAGCTCTACTGGGAGCTGGTGGCCGAGCGCGAGAAGCGCGGCGCCGACGACGTCGCGATCGTGCGGATCGAGCAGTACTACCCGCTGCCGAAGAAGAAGCTGCTGGCCGCGGTGGAGCGCTACTCGAACGCCAGCCAGATCGCGTGGGTCCAGGAGGAGCCGGAAAACCAGGGCGCGTGGCCGTTCTTCGGCCTCAACCTGCCCCGGAAGTTCCCGGAGTTCTTCACCGGCCTCGACGTGGTGGCGCGCCGCCCGATGGCCGCCCCGTCGGCGGGTTCGTCGAAGGTGCACGACGTCGAGCAGAAGGCGCTGATCGCCAAGGCGTTCGACTGATCCTCAGTTACGCAGAAGGCCGCCGCGGGACTCGTTCCCGCGGCGGCCTTCGCCGTTTCCTGGGCCTGGCGAGTTCTAACCGGCATCGCCACTCACGACTGCGACCCGACTGCCTCCGCCCACCCGGCCTTCGCCGTTCTCAGATCGTTTCCACCCGAAAGACCGCGATCCTCCCCGCAGCAGCCGCCACCCCGTCCGGCGTCGGCGACTCCGCCAGTCCCGTCGTGACATAGCGCCGCCCCACGCTCGGCGGCCCGTCCGCGACCACCTCTCGCAGCACCGGCCCCCGCTCCGCGACCGGCAGTTCCGCGAACCGCACCCGTCGCGATCGCCGTCCCCGCGACAGCGTGCCCTCCCCCGCCGCGCGGACGTTCGCCACCCACGCCGCCTTCGGGAACGCCTGGATCAGGTACTCCCCGCCCTGGACTTTCAATACCGCCAACGGAAACGTCCGCGGCTCGCCGCTGCGCCGCCCGGGGACGGTGAGCAGTTCCATCGGCCCGAACGCGAGCCCCGCGCGCTGCAGGGCGGTGATGACCCGGTTGATCGTGTTGACCTTGCGCCGGTATCCGGCTGCCTTCGTGTCCATGCCCCGAGCGTACGCCAACTTGTATGAGTTTCATACTTTCTGATCTTCATAGATATACCTTCCGGGTATGCCCGGGGTGCCGGATAGGCAGTGGCGACGTCCCGGCCGGACCCAGTTCACTGGGTGCCAAACACCCGAGGAGGGCTGGAGTGCACTACGACGTCGTCGTAGTCGGAGGCGGTGCTGGGGGTATCGCCTCCGCTGCCGGGGCGGCGCGCACCGGGGCGCGGGTGCTGCTGGTCGAGCAGTACCCGTACCTTGGCGGCGCGGCGACGATCAGTTCCGTGCTGACCCTCTGCGGTTTCTTCGACCAGACCGGCCAGCAGGTCGTCGCGGGCGTCGGCGAGGAGGTGCTGCGGCGGCTGCGGCACCGGGGCGCCTACGAAGAGAAGACGATGGGCTGGACCGGCAACAAGATCGTCTTGCTCGACCTGGAAACCACCAAACTGGTGTACGACGAGCTGGCCGCCGACGCCGGCGTGGACGTCCTCCTGCACACCAAGCTCATCGGCGCGCGGCGGACGCACGGCATCGTCACCGAGGTCGAACTGCACCACCGCGGCGGCCGGGAGCGGGTCACCGCCGGCGCGTTCGTCGACGCCAGCGGCGACGGCGCGCTCCTGGCCGCCGCCGGAGCCGCCGTCCGCGTCGCCCCGCTGCGCGACCGGCAAACCAGCACGCTCGTCTGCCGGTTCTCCGGTGTGTCCGAAGACGCGGACCTCTCGCGCGAGGGCTTGCGCGCCGCCGTCGCCGCGTACCAACGGGAAACCGGCGTCCAGTTGCCCCGCGATTACGGCATCGCCGTGCACCTTCCGTTGACCCGCAACGTAATCGCCCTCCTGGTGGACGAACAAACCGACGTCCTGGACGCCGCCTCGCTGAGCCGCGACGAAGCCGACGCGCGACGCCAGGCATGGCAATACCTGGACGCCCTGCGCAAACACCTCGCCGGCTGGTCGTCGGCGCGCCTCGAGGAAACCGGTCCCCAACTAGGCATCCGCGAAGGCCGCCACCTAGTCGGCCGCGAACAGCTCACCGGCCGCGACGTCCTGACCGCCCGCAAACGCCCCGACGTGTCCATCGGCCGCTGCGGCTGGCCGATCGAAGACCACGCGGGCCCCGGCGTCACCCGCTACGAACCGATCGCCGACCGAGGCTGGTACGACCTCCCCTACGGCGCGATCTGCTCCGCCGACACCGCGAACCTCTGGGCAGCCGGCCGCCTGACCAGCTCCGACGACGACGCGTACGCCTCCGTCCGCGTCATGGGCACCGCCTTCGCGACCGGCCACGCCGCGGGCATCGCCGCCGCACAGTACGTCGGCGGCCGAGCCCACGACGTCCGCGCGATCCGGGCCGAGTTGCACCGTCAGGATGCCTTGGCTTGACCCGCGACCGCCGGTAACGGGAACCTTCCCTGATCATCCGTCAGGTCGAAGGAGCCCCCATGCCGAGCCGCTATCGCTGGGTCGTCCTGCTGCTCTGCTGGGCTGTGTTCACGATGACCTCGGTGGACCGGTCGACCTGGGGCCCGGCGTCCTCGGCGGTCAGCGATTCGCTCGGCGTCCCGCTGGCCGCGCTCGGGATCTTCGCCACCTGCTACTACATCGGCTACGTCATCTCCAACACCGCCGGCGGCTTCCTCTCCGACTGGCTCGGCAGCCGCGCGATCCTGGGCATCAGCTCCTTTGTCGCGGGCGCGCTGATGGTGGGGTTCGGCTCGACCACGTCCATCGCCTGGGGCCTGGTCCTGCAAGCTCTGCTGGGCCTGTTCGCGGGCGTCGACTTCTCCGCCGGACTCAAGCTGATCACCACCTGGTTCCGCCCGGAGGAGCACGGACTCGCGAGCGGCATCTTCATGACCGCGACGTCACTGGGCACGGTCGTAGCCAACGCCGTCGTGCCCACGCTCGTGAAAACCAGCGGCTGGCCCGTGTCGTACCATCTCTTCGGCGGCGTCACCGTCGTACTCGGCCTGCTGTGCCTGGTCTTCATCCGCAACGGCAACGTCTCCACGTCCACCCGCCGCGGTTTGCCGGACCCCCGCCCGCTCTTCCGCAACCGCGACCTGCTGCTGCTGGGCTTAGCCGGTTTCGGCGGCCTGTGGGGCACCTACGGTTTCGTCACGTGGTCCAACACGCTGATGATCCGCGGCGAACACATCGACCCCGTACGGGCTGGTGTAGTCCTGGTCATCTTCTCCGGCACAGCGGTGGTGATCAAACCGCTGATCGGCTGGCTCACCGACAAAGTCGGCCTGGGCAGGCGAATCCCCATCATCGCCGTCCTCATCCTCTTCGGCGGCGCTCTGCTGGTCTTCGGTTCCCTGAGCAGCTACAGCGCTTTTCTAGTGGTAGCCCCGATTCTCGGCATCGGCGCGTACGCTTACAGCCCGCTGACCGCCGCCATGATCCCCGCGTTGACCGGTGTCCGCCTAGCCGGTTCCGCCGCAGGCGCGGTGAACGCCTTCTGGCAACTGGGCAGCGTCATCGTGCCCGCCGTCGTAGGCCCGGTCTTCCACGCGACCGGCTCGTTTTATTCAGCGTTCCTTACCCTGGCCGCCGGACCGCTCGTGGGAGCCGCGGTCCTCCTCTTCATGCGAGACGACCGCCCGGCCCGGGTCGCTCCCCAAACCGTCACGGCCTAGCACCGGAAACTCCGCCTCGATCGACGCTAACCCGTCGATGATCGCCGGCAGATCAGACTGATCAAGCTCGCCGATCCGAAACGACAGCCGGTTCCCCCGCCCGTCGGTCGCGGTTCCCTCGACCTCAACCCTCCCGGATTTGGCGACGGTGACCGTCAGATCGAGCCACTCCTCCATCGACGTCAGCCGAGCGACCCCGCCGAAGTCGGCATACGCCTTCGCCAGCTGCTCCCGGAAACTCCGCAACTCCTCGGCCCGCAACCCAGCGGGCACCCGCGCGGAAAACCCGCCGACCACCAGGTCAACCGGGCTGAAAAGCCAGTTGCCGTCCCAGAAATCGACCGCCCCCGCATGCATCCGCCCCAGCACGTCGATCACCAGCCGATCGCCGTGCGCCGCCCCTATCGCCACCTCGCTCATCACCCCCCACTCTAATGCGGCCCGCCAAAATGAATTTCCTCTCCAGCCGCCGCTCAGGGAAACTGGGCGCATGCAGATCCGCCAGTCGACCGCCGCCGACGCACCAGCGATCCATGCTGTGCACACCGCCGCGTTCCGCGTCCACAATCCCGATGTCACCGGCGAAATGCCGGAAGCGAAACTAGTCACCGAACTCACCGCCGACGGCGATCTGCTCCCCGCCCTCTCGCTAGTCGCCGTCCGCGACGGAGAAGTCATCGGCCACGCCTGCTCCAGCCCAGGTCGCCTAGGCGACGACCCAAACTCCGCCATCGGCTTCGGCCCGCTAGGCGTCCACCCGGACCGCCACCGCGGCGGCGCAGGCTCCGCTTTGGTCCACGCAACGATCGGCGCCGCCAACGCACTCGGCTACCGCCTGATCGTGCTGTTGGGCGACCCAGGCTATTACTCCCGCTTCGGCTTCGTCATGGCCGAAAAGCTCGGCGTGACCCCGCCGGTACCGGAATGGGCCCCGCATTTTCAGGCGCTGCCGCTGGCCGCGTACACCCCGGAAAACCGCGGCGCGTTCCGCTACGCGGCGGCTTTCGACCGGCTCTGAGGCGGTAGCGCTCGTGAGTGGCGAATCCGGTTAGAACCGGCAACGCCACTCACGAGGCCGCCAACCCGTTCCGCCGCAAGAACTCCTCAGCGATATCCTTAGCGTTCCGCTTCTCATCCGTGTACTGCACGTTCAGCTCAGTCAACTGCTCCGTAGTCAACGCCGCCGAAACCCGGTTCAGCGCAGCCGTTTCAGCGGCATTCAACGTCCCCCGCGACACCAGCGGCACGATGTTCTGCGCCGGGAACATGTGCTTGTCGTCCTCCAGCGGCACGAACCCATTGGACGCGATAGTCGCCGACGTGCTGAACAAGTCCGCCACTTGCACCTCACCCGACTTCAACGCCGCCACCGTCACCGGCCCGCCGGTATCCGTCGTGCGGATTTCCTTGAACTCGCACCCGTACAGCTGCTTGATCCGGTCCTTCCACCGGCTGCTCCACTGCCCCGGCCCGCCCATCACCAGGTCCTTGCAGCGCGGTCCCAGATCAGAAAAGGTCTTCACCCCGGTGGCCGCGAGTTCCTTGCCCACCACGAGCAAATCCTTGTCCTGCGCGGGCGACTGGTCGAGAACCTCGAACCCGCCCGGGATTTTCTGCTTCAGCTGTGCGTAAACATCTTCCGACGTCGTCGCCGGAGTGTTCTTGTCGAAATACCGCAGCAGGTTCCCGGAGTAATCCGGCACCACGGACAAAGACTTGTCCTGCAACGCTTTCACCACGACCTCGCGGCTGCCGACCGGCGGTCGCACCGTCACGTTGTGCGCGCCGACATTCCGCAAGGCCCCGGCATAAATCTGGGCCAGCAAGGAACTTTCCCCGACATCCGACGCGCCGATGATGATGTCGCCGGTACTGCCGCCCTCACCGCCGCCGGACAGCGGGTTTCCGCACGCCGACGCCAGCAGCGCCAGCCCGGCCACCAGGATCCCCCACCGTTTCACGCTGCTCCTCCCGCGGCCGCTGCCCGGCCGGACGCTGCTTGCGCGGCCAGCCGGACTCCCTTGGGCACCAAGGCCCGCTGTGCGGCGGCGAGCAGCAGGTCGACCACGATCGCCAGCAACGCGGTGAGAATCGCGCCCGCGACGACCTCGGTGTAGTCCAAAATGGCCAGTCCGTCGAGCAGGAACCGGCCGAGGCCGCCGAGACCGACGTACGCGGCTACCGCGGCCGTCGCGATCAGCTGCAGGACCGCGTTGCGGATTCCGCCCAGTACCAACGGAAGCGCGATCGGCACCTCGACTTTCCACAGTCGTTGCCAGCCAGTCATCCCGATGCCTTGCGCGGCGTCGACGACATCGTGCTCGGCCGCCTGCAGGCCGGCGTACGTGCCCGCCAGCACCGGCGGGATCGCCAGCACCACCAGGCCGATGATGGTCGCGGTGGTGCTTTCGGTGAAGAGCAGGAACAGGAACGTCACGAGCCCGAGCGTCGGCAGCGCGCGGATCGCGTTGCCCACCCCGACCAGTACGACGCCGCCGCGGCCGGTGTGGCCGACGAACAGTCCAATCGGGATCGCGATCACCAACGCAATGACCAGGGCCAGTGCGATGTAGCCGACGTGCTGGGCGAGCCGGGCGAGAATGCCGCCCGTGCCCTGCCAGTTCGCGGCGGTGGTGAACCAGGTGAAGACGTCGCCGATCATCCCGCCACCTCCGCGGCCGGCGCGCGACCCGCTCTCTCCCAGGGCGTCAACAGATTGCGCAGCAACACCAGCAGCAGGTCGACGATCAACGCGAGCAGCATCGTCAGCACGATCCCGACCACGATCGGCGAGAAGTACTCCCGCTGGAACCCGTCGGTGAACAGCACGCCGAGCGCCCCGGTCCCGATCAGCGCACCGACGCTCACCAGGCTGATATTGCTCACCGACGCCACCCGCACCCCCGCCGCGAGCACCGGCACCGCGAGCGGCAGTTCGACGCTGAAGAACCGGCGCGGCCCGCGATACCCGATCGCCGTGGCAGCCGCGACGATGTGCGGCGGCACGGCTTCCAGCGCGTCGAGCACCGGACGTACCAGCAGCGCGGTGGTGTAGATAGTCAGCGCGACGATCACGTTGACGCTGTCGAGAATCTTCGTCCCGATAATGCCGGGAATCACCACGAAAAGAGCCAGCGACGGAATCGTGTACAGCAGATTCCCCACCACCAGCAGCACACTGCGCGCGGGCCGCCAGCGATGCCCGAGCCAGCCGAGCAGGATCGCCAGCACGATGCCCGCGACCAGCGGCACCAGCGCGAGATAGATGTTCTCGAGCAGATTGGCGAGGATTTCGCCGCGGTTGTTGGAGCTCGACAGGTACCGGCCGAGTTCGCCGAAGAAGTCGCCCATCAGGACGCCTGCGGGGAGGCCTCGATTACATCCAAGACCTGGTGCGCGACCACCGTCCCGAGCACGCGGTTCTCGTCGTCCACCACGACGCCGAGACTGGCCGGCGACGACAGCGCCGCGTCGAGCGCCCCGCGGATCGGCGTGCCCTGCACGTACAGCGATCCGCCTGCCACGAGGTCGGTTTCCGCCAACGGGCCGTCCACTGTGGAGCCTGGCGGAAGCCAGCCGCGCGGCTGCTTCTCGTCGTTCACCGCGAGCAGCCAGCCCTCCGACGGGCCGTCGATCTTGCTGCCGAGCTCGATCGTCCGAGCCGGCGAAACCTCGACGCCGCTCGCCGGCAGGAACGAAAGCCCGCGATACCCGCGGT
Organism: Amycolatopsis sp. Poz14; assembly: GCF_006704225.1. NCBI lineage: Bacteria > Bacillati > Actinomycetota > Actinomycetes > Pseudonocardiales > Pseudonocardiaceae > Amycolatopsis > Amycolatopsis sp. Poz14. Next base: position 2,143,788 of record NZ_JACLHD010000001.1, on the reverse strand, counting down.
CCCGGCCGACGAACGACGCGACGAAGTCGTCCACCGGATGCCGCAGCACCTCGGCCGGCGTGCCGTACTGCGCGAGCTTCCCGCCGACGCGCATCACCGCGACCTTGTCCCCGAGCCGCACCGCCTCGTCGATGTCGTGCGTGACGAACACGATTGTCTTGCCCAGCTGGGATTGCAGCCGCAGCAGCTCGTCCTGCAGCCCTTCGCGGACCACCGGGTCGACCGCGGAAAACGGCTCGTCCATCAGCAACACCGGCGAATCGGCGGCAAGCGCACGAGCCACGCCGACGCGCTGCTGCTGCCCGCCGGACAGCTGCGCCGGATACCGCTTCCCGAGTTCCGTCGGCAGGCCGACCGTCTCGAGCAACTCGGCCGCCCTGGCGCGCGCCTTGCGTTTGTCCCATCCGGACAGCAGCGGCACGGTCGCGATGTTGTCGAGCACTGTCCGGTGTGGAAAGAGCCCGGCGTGCTGGATCACGTAGCCGATGCCGCGGCGCAGCACCGCCGGGTCGCCTTCGCTGACGTCCTTGCCGTCCAGCAGCACCGCGCCGGAGGTGGGTTCGACCATCCGGTTGATCATCCGCAGCGAGGTCGTCTTGCCGCACCCGGACGGACCGACGAACACCGTGATCGTGCCGTCTTCCACGGTGAGCGAGAGGCCGTCGACCGCGACCGTGCCGTCCGGATAGCGCTTGACGACGTCTCGGAATTCGATGGTCACAGACTTCTCCCCACGTCCTGGTGCAGAGTCCGACGGTAGCCCACTCGCGCGGCCTTGGCAGCCTGTCCCGCAGCGTGGCCGACTACCCTCGGACCCCGTGACCGCCCTAGACGACGTCCTCGCCGCACATGGCGCCGCCGTCCGCCCGCTCTACGAAGTGCTCACCCTGCTCCGCAGCGGCTCGTACGAACTGGCCGACCTAGTGCGGCTCACCGCCGCCCCGCGCCGAAGCGTCGAAGACCTTCTCGCAGCACTGGAACCGGACCTGGAACGCTCCCCCGCAGGCATCCGCATCGCCCCGGCCGCACGCTCCACCTACGCGTCGTACTCCCTGCCGCCCCTGCCCGACCCCCTCGACGCCGCGGTCGCCGCCCAACCGGCCCTGCTCACCATGCTGGCCGAACGAATCGCCGCCGTCCCGCCCCCGCTCGCGGCCTTGGACCACGTGCAAGCGACCCCGGAGACCGTGCTGCGCCGCGCGTTGTGGCTGAACTCCCGCTACGACCTCCGCCGCAGCAAGGTGCTCTTCCTCGGCGACCACGATCTGACGTCGCTAGCCGTGCGCGCGGTGTGCCCGGAAGCCGAACTGTCCGTAGTGGACCTGGACGAACGCGTCCTGTCCTACCTGGACACCACCGGCGAACGCACCATCTTCACCGCCCACGCCGACCTGCGCGTCGGCCTGCCCCCGGCCCTGACCGGCAAAGCCGACCTGGTCTTCAGCGACCCGCCCTACACGCCGGAAGGCATGGGCCTCTTCGCCGCCCGCGCGGTGCAAGCCTTGCGCGAGCCCACCGAAGGCCGAATCCTCCTGGCCTACGGCTATAGCCCGCGTCACCCCGCGCTAGGCGCGCAAGTGCAGCGCTCCCTCGCCACCCTGGGCCTGACCTACGAGGCGATCCTCCCGGACTTCAACCGCTACACCGGCGCCCAAGCGATCGGCAGCGCGGCTGACTTGTATGTCTGCCAGCCGACCGCGAAGGCGAAGAAATCGTTCGCCCGCAAGGGAAGCTCCGCCATCTACACGCACGGCCCGCAATCAGTCGAATCAGCCGGCACCAAGCCGGGCCTCCTGGCGGCCGCCCGAGAAATCGCCTCCGAAGGCGGCCTAGCCCTGGAAACGCGCCCCGTCGGCTGGGCCACTTCGGGCCCCGAAGGCGACGCCGTCGCCATGGACCTCACCGCCGACCCCGGCCCCTGGCTACTGCGCACCCTGCTGGGCACGAACGCCCGACGCCTGGCGCTGCTGCTGCCGAACAACCACCCCGACCTCGCGGACGCAGCCGCGCAAGCAGCCCTGACCGCACTGGTCGCGGACAAGTACCGCCTACGCCTGCTCCGCAGCACCCCCGACAACCGCCACGCGATCGTCGCCGCAGACCTGGTCGACCACCCGTCCGAACTGCTGACCCGCGCCCACGCGAGGCTGGCAAATGCCGCACTGAACGTCCCAGAGGATTTGGCAGACCTACGCCTGGTGGACGTCCCCCGACACCGCCTAGCGGAGCTGCTCCCCGGCTGACCACCAGCCGCTACTGGGCGGCCAGGTTGAAGCAGCTGGAGCGGCCAGATTGAAGACCCAGTAGCGGCCAGATTGCCGTCAACCTAGCGGCCAGATTGACGGCAATGCAGCGGCCAGACTGCGCTATCCGCCCGCTGACCAGCGCAATCGCTTCTCGCTCGCCGCCCCGGGCTCGCGCGCGATCACTGCTTCCGGCAATAGGTCGTGAGGGCCACCCTCATTGACTATGACTCCCTCAGGGTTCCCCTCACGACCGTCGGCGGGCCGTGAGGGGCTCCTTCAGAGACCCAGATTCCCTCGAGGAGCCCTTCACGGACCACACCACACCGCCCCGCCCGCCGCCCCGGGATGCGCCCCAATGGGGATTTTTCATCCTGTTGGTGCTGGTCAGGCGGGGTTGACGGTGGCGGGAGTGGTTGTGCGGCAACGGGCCTGCCGGTTGCCTGCCCGTGGCCGGAACGTGGCGGAGCCCCCGGATGTTGATCAAGTCGTGACTCAAGAAAGAACGTCCGGGGGCTCCGGTCCCACTGTCTCACAGCAGGTTCTGGCCTCGTATCGCAGCGTGTTGCCGGTGTCGCCGCCCACGATCGCGATGCTGGCCGGGTTGATCGGCCGCCGCCGCCGGGCGATCGGGTCGCGGTGGCGCAAGGCGTCCCCGGCCGAGCAGGCGGTGCTGGTGCTGGCGATGCTGCGCCACGACCAGCGGCTGCTGGACCTGTCCCGCGCCAACGCGGTGTCGGCCGCCACGATCCGCCGCTGGCTGCTGGAAGCCATCGACCTGCTCGCGGCCCGGGCGCCGCGGCTGGACCGGGTGCTGCGGCGGCTGGCCGCCCGCGGCGCGGCGGTGGTGCTGGCCGACGGGACCCTGATCCGCACCCGCCGCCGCACCGGCACAGACAATCGCCGCAATTACAGCGGCAAGCACAAACACCACGGCCTCAACGTCCAAGGCCTCACCGACGAACACGGACGGCTGCTGTGGGTCTCGGCCGTGCTGCCGGGCAGGACCGCCGACATCACCGCCGCCCGCCGCCACCGGCTGCGCGACCGCATCCACGCCCGCGGCCTGACCCCCGCCGCGGACAAGGGCTACCAGGGCTGGCGCAAAGACGTCCGCGACACCCGCCGCTGCGACCAGTGCGACGGGCCGTGCGAACAGGTCGTGCTCACCCCCTACAAAGCCGAAACGAACCGGCCGCTCACCCACGCCCAGAAAACCGCCAACTCCGTGTTCAACGCCATGCGCTGCGCGGTCGAGGGCGGCTTCGCCGCCCTCAAAACCTGGCGCGTCCTCGACAAACTCCGCATCGCACCACGCCACGCCACCACCCTCGTCCGCGCCCTGCTCGTCCTCACCCAGCACGAACAACACACCCGCGACACCGCCCAGCCCACCCCGGCCTGACAACTACCACACCCCGCCAACCCACCATGACCAGCACAAACCAGGATGAAAAATCCCCAATGTGGCATTGGGTGCGTCCCACGCACCGAACGCCACATTGGGGCGCAAGCCCCCACCTCAAGCAAACCGCCACCGATGCACCCAACTCGAAGTGCACCCACACCACCCCCGCACCCCGATACGAAGCTCTCCTGCGGTCTGGGGTGGCTTGTCAAGGCATCTTTCCCGCCTTGACAAGCCACCCCAGACCGTCAGCACAATCAAGCTTCGGGGTGCCCCACGCACGCCAGAACGCAATGTCGCCGCCAGGCGACGAGCCGACTAAAACAACTCCCCAGCCAACCCCCGATAAACCCCCACCACCTCATCGTCATAAACCTGCAACCGCACCCCCGGCAACCCAGGATGCAGCTGATACTTCTCCGTAACCACCTGCACCACAACATGATCCGCCCCAGCCGCCCGATGCTCCCCCAACCGAGCAGCAACCGCGGAAACATCCCCCAAAGCCACCAGATCGTCAATCAACCGATCAGACCCAGACCCAGCCAAATCCTCATCCGAATACCCCAACCGTCGCAAATTGCGAGTGTAATTACCCAACCCCAAATAAGGATTCTCCACCCGCCCCCGAGCCACGCGCCGAGCCCGAACCAGATCCGAACCCACCACAACCTTCTGCTCCGGCGCCAAAAACCCACCAGCACCCAACGCCGTCCGAGCCGCCCGAGTATGCCGAGGCGGAACCAAATAAGGCACCACCCCGCCAGCCCGCTCCGCAGCCAACTCCAACATCCTCGGCCCCAACGCAGCCAGCACCCGCCCGGAAACCGGCACCCCACCCGCGTCCAGCACATCAAGAAACCGCCGAACCGCGTCCATCGGCCGCTCATACCCCGCCGACTGCTCCCGATGCCCAGCCCCGATCCCGAGCACAAACCGCCCGGGAAACCGCGAAGCCACCCGCTGATACGACTCAGCCAACACTGCCGGATCCCCCGACCACACGTTGACGATGCTCGACCCCACCACCAACGACTCGGTAGCCGCCAGCAGCTCGTCAATCCCGGCCAGATCCACCCCAGGCCCGCCAAGCCACAACGCCGAATACCCCAACTGCTCGATCTCGGCAGCCATCGCCGGAGTAGTCAACGCCCCGACCTGCCACACGCCGTACCCACGCAATCCGATCTCCATGAAGACCACCGTGGCGACGAAAAAATGGACTGGCAAGTCCAAAACCAGCCCACAAAGAAGGGCTCCCCGGCACCAGAAAGCCGGAGAGCCCTTCCCCAAGAAAAAACTCAGCCAGTCACGCCGTCCTGCTCAGCCGCCTTGACCACCGCGGCCGCCACCTCAGGCGCGACCCGCGGGTCCAGCGGGCTGGGCACGATCCGATCCGGCCCGAGGTCGTCCGAAGCCACCGCCACGATCGCCTCCGCGGCCGCCAGCTTCATGTTCTCCGTGATCGACCGCGCGCCTGCGTCGAGGGCGCCGCGGAACACGCCGGGGAACGCCAGCACGTTGTTGATCTGGTTCGGGAAGTCGCTCCGCCCGGTCGCGACGATCGCCGCGTGCTGTGCGGCGACCGCCGGGTGCACCTCGGGGTCCGGATTGGACAGCGCGAACACGATCGAGTCGTCCGCCATCGTCGACAGCAGGGACGGGTCGATCGTCGCACCGGACAGGCCGAGGAACACCTCCGCTCCGCGCAGCGCCTCGGCGAGGCCGCCGGTGAGCCCGGCCTTGTTCGTGGTCTCGACCAGCTGCCGCTTGATCGGGTTCAGGTCGTCGCGCCCGGCGTGCACGATGCCGCGCGAGTCGAGCACCGTCACGTCCGCGACGCCTGCCGCGAGCAGGATCTTCGCGCAGGCCACCCCAGCCGCGCCCGCACCGGAGACCACGACCCGCTCGCCGGCGATGTCGCGGTCGAGCACCAGGTTCGCGCCGCGCAGGGCGGCGAGGGTGACGATCGCGGTGCCGTGCTGGTCGTCGTGCATGACCGGGCAGTCCAGCGCCTCCTTGAGCTTGTCCTCCAGCTCGAAGCAGCGCGGCGCGGAAATGTCCTCGAGGTTGACCGCGCCGAACGACGGGCGCAGCCGCACCAGGGTCTCGACGATCTCGTCGACGTCGGTGGTGTCGAGCACCAGCGGGATCGAGTCCAGCCCGCCGAAGGTCTTGAAGAGGACCGACTTGCCCTCCATGACCGGCAGCGAGGCGCTCGCGCCGATGTCCCCGAGGCCGAGCACCGCGGTGCCGTCGCTGACCACTGCCACGAGCCGGTCCGCCCAGGTGTACCGCTTCGCCTTGGCCGCGTCCTCGGCGATCGCGCGGCTCACCTTCGCCACGCCGGGCGTGTAGGCGATCGAGAGGTCGCGCGGGTCGGAGATCGGCCGGGTCGCCGCCACGGAGAGCTTGCCGCCCTCGTGCCCGGTGAAGATCTCGGCGTCGGTCACGGCCGCGACGCTGCTGGCCTGGTCGGTCATCGGAGAACCTGTCGTGGGATCGAGGGAAGCGGGCGGATGGGTCTGGGTCATCGAACGTACTCCTGGGACTGCGAGCGGGGGACCACCTGGTCGACGGGCGAGCAAGCGCCCGTCGAGAGTGGGAACTCGTCCTCCGGACGGCAGCCCAGCGCGGTAGCGCCGGCCTGTCGGCGAGGCGTCTGCGCGGCCATCCGATCCGTGGGGTGTGGCGATGGCCGCCGACGCTGCGGTCCGTCAATCATGACAGGCCCCCGGTCGGCCCCGACCCCTCGGTGCGGCTCATGTCACAGATTCGCGATTCCCAAGACGTCCGTCCGGTTTCGGAAGCAGTTCCGTTCCGGGTCCGGGAAACGCACTCGATAGGGTGGCCGCCATGGACTTCCGCCCGCTCAAGGTCTCCGGCGCGTTCGAGTTCGTCCCGCGCGTGTTCCCCGACGAACGCGGACTCTTCGTCGCACCGTTCCAGGAAGAGGCGATGGTCCGCGCGACCGGGCATCCGCTGCGGGTCGCGCAGACGAACCACAGCGTTTCGCGCGCGGGCTCGATCCGCGGCGTGCATTTCGCCGACACTCCGCCGGGCCAGGCGAAGTACGTCTACTGCCCGGGCGGGTCGCTGCTGGACGTGGTGGTGGACCTGCGCGTCGGCTCGCCGACGTTCGGCGAATGGGACGCGGTGCGGCTCGATGCGGCCGAGTTCCGCGCGGTCTACGTGGCGGAAGGCATCGGGCACGCCTTCATCGCGCTGGAAGACAACACCGTGATGGCCTATCTCTGCTCTGAGCCGTACAACCCGGCGGGCGAGCACGGCATCAACCCGCTCGACCCGGCTCTGGACCTGCCGTGGCCGACCGGACTGGCCCCCATTGTGTCCGAAAAGGACAAAGCAGCGCCAACCCTGGCCGAAGCGCTCGACCAGGGCCTGCTGCCGTCGTACGCCGATTGCGTGGCGTACTACGAAAAGCTGCGGTCAGCGCACCGCTAAGCGCGCACGCCGTCCTCGGCGATGACCCGTTCGATATTGCGCTCGGCCAGCGCGGTGATCGTCACGAACGGGTTCACGCCGGTGCTGCCCGGAATCAGCGAACCGTCCGTCACATACAGGTTCCGGTACCCCTTCACCCGGCCGTAGTCGTCGGTCGCTTCGCCGAGCACCAATCCGCCGAGCGGGTGGTAGGTGAAGCGGTTCTCGAACGCCCGCGTGTCGCCGAAGAGGTCGTAGCGGTAGATCGTGGAGTTCGCCTTGTTGATCCGGTCGAACAACGATTTCGCCGCGTCGATCGACGGCTGCCCCTGGTCCGGCGACCACTGCAGTTTCGCCGAATCGCTGGCGGCGTCGTAGGCGAAATGGCCGCGTTCGGGGTTCTTGGTGATCGCCAGGTACAGGCTCGCCCACGTTTCGAGCCCGGCGGGCACCGGCGCGATCTCGGCGAACACCGGATGCGTCGGGTTGTCCCAGTCGTCGATGCCGAGCGCGGGCATCCCGGCTTCGAGGCTGCCGGTCGTGTCCCACACGTGGTTGGCGCGGCCGAGCATCACGTTGCCGTTGGTGCCCCAGCCCTGGCCGACCGCCTCGGACAGCCGCGGCAGCCGTCCGGTGTCGCGGGCGCGCACCAGCAGTTCGGTCGAGCCGAGGCTGCCCGCGCCGAGGAACAGGTACTTCGTGGAGAGGTGCTTGGTGGCGAGCACATTGCCGAGCGCGTCGGACTCGCGCACCACCAGCGTGTACGTGCCGTCCTGCTGCTGGATGATCTCGCGGACCTCGTGCAGCGTCTGGATGGTCACGTGCCCGGTGCCGAGCGCGGCGGCGAGATACGTCTTGTCCAGCGAGCGTTTGCCGTGGTTGTTGCCGTAGATGACCTCGGACGCGAGCGCCGAGCGTTCGACCGTGCCCGCCTCTTCCTTCTTCATGTACTCGAAGTCGTAGACGCTCGGCACGAACGTCGTCTTCAACCCGGTTTTCTGCGCGGCTTTCCGGGAAACGCGCGCGAACTGGTACGACTTGCAGGTCTCGAACCAGTCCTCGTCGATGTGGTTCACGCCGAGGCCCGCGTTGGCGCGCGGGTAGTACTTGCCGTACATCTCGTCGGCGTTCACCCGCGGCAGGATTTCCTCGAAGTACGAACGCTTCGGCTGCACCGCCATCGCGCCGTTCACCAGCGACCCGCCGCCGACGCCGCGCCCGACGTACACCGACATCCCGCCGTAGTTCACCCGGTCCAGCACCCCGGCGTACGGATCGATGTCGTGGTTCGCGATGTCCAGCCACAGGAAGGACGCGAGCGGCGCTTCAGTGCGCTTCTTGAACCACATCGACCGCCGGTCCGGCTTCAGCATGTCGCAGAAGACCTTGCCGTCCGGGCCCGGTTCGTTCCACAGCTGGCCCATTTCGAGCATCACCGTGGGCACGCCCGCCTCGCCGAGCCGCAGCGCGGTGACCGCCGCGCCGTACCCGGTGCCGATCACCACCGCGGGCGAGTAGTCCGGCAGCGGCGGAGGCGTCGCGGCACGCGCGGTCGTCGCCGAAATGCTGGTCAGTCCAAGGGCCGCGGCGGAGTTCAGCGCGGCGAGGCCGAGAAATCGGCGACGGTTGAGGGAGGCCATGCCCGGCATGCTGACGCGGCCCGGAGCACCCTGGCAAGGCTAAAACGAACGCTATTCGCATTTGCCCAGTAAACGGTGTTAAGTTTCACTCGGCCGGGGTAACGGGAGGTCCAGCTTTCGCCGGTCAGGCGGCTTTCCGGGGCGTGACCCACACCGTGATCGTCGCGGTGACGACCTCGGTCCCGCGCGCGTCCACGATCCGCACCGGAACGGGAAGATCGAATCCCTTGTCGCCGAACTCGGGGATCTCCGGCAATTCGGCGATCGCCCGCAACCCGGTTTCGGCCTTCGCGACGTACCTCACTTCCATGCCCTTGGGCAGCCACCGGTGCGTGGCCGGGACGGTGGCCTCGGCCAGCATGCCCATCGCGATCTCGGCGAGGTTGCAGGCGGCGATCGCGTGGAAGGTCCGGATGTGGTTGTGGACACCCCACCACTTCGGCGCGGTCACCGAACAGTGGCCGGGACGGATCTCCCGGATGCTGGGCAGCACGGTGCCGAAGTAGGGCACCCGGAGGCACATCGCGGCGGAAAACAGCTGCTTGCCGCCCGGTTTCGCGGCCAGTTTGCGCCACAGCCCGTACGTCGACGGCGTACCCATCGGCACCTCCCAGGTGAAGTTACTCACCAGTAGCCTTACACACGACGAACCTGCCGGGCAAACCCGCCCCGGCTATATTCGGCCGCGTGGCACATCGGCTCTTTCTTCTCCGGCACGGCCAGACCGAATGGTCGTCGAACGGCAAGCACACCGGGCGCACCGACATCCCGCTGACCCCGGCGGGCGAGGACCAGGCGCGCGCGGCGGGCGGCACCCTGCGGACCCTGCTCGGCGGACCCGGGCTGGTGCTTTCCAGCCCGCGCGGCCGCGCGCTGCGCACGGCGGAACTCGCCGGCCTGCGCGTGGACGAGGTCACCGAAGACCTGGCCGAATGGGACTACGGCGACTACGAAGGCGTCACCACGCCGACGATCCGCGAGACGGTTCCGGACTGGACCGTCTGGACCCATCCCGTCCCCGGCGGCGAAAGCGCGGACGACGTGCAGGCGCGCGCGGACAAGGTGCTCGACCGCGCCCGGCGCGAAATCGAGAACGGCGACGTCGTCCTGGTCGGGCACGGGCACTTCAGCCGCGTGCTCGTCGCGCGCTGGCTCGGCCTGCCTGGCACCTCGGGTGTCCACTTCGGACTGGACCCGGCCGGTCTCGCGGTGCTCGGCGACGAGCGCGGCGAACCGCAGATCGAACACCTGAACCTGCTGCCCGCGTTGGAGGGATGAAGTGACCGACCCCCGCGTACGGCGGATCCGGCCGGAAGACGTCGACGCCGTCGTGGAGCTCGTCTACGCACTGGCCGAGTACGAACGCGCCCCGCAGGAATGCCATCTCACCGCCGAGCAGTTGCACGGCGCGCTGTTCGGCGAGGCCCCGGCGCTGTTCGGCCACGTGGCCGAAGTGGACGGCGAGATCGCCGGATTCACCTTGTGGTTCTTGAACTTCTCGACCTGGCGCGGCACGCACGGGATCTACCTGGAAGACCTGTATGTGCGCGAAGAACAACGCGGTTCGGGCCTCGGCAAGGTGCTGCTGGCGACGCTGGCCGCGGAATGCGTGGACAAGGGCTACCACCGGCTGGAGTGGTCGGTGCTGAACTGGAACCCGGCGGTCGGGTTCTACCGGGCGCTGGGTGCGCTGCCGCAGGACGAATGGTCGGTGTACCGGCTGACTGACGAACCGTTGCAGGTGCTGGCCAAAGAGGCGTGAGACTCGTGCGCGCCCAGGCCGGTGAGAACCGGCTTAGGCGCGCACGAGCTTTTACGGCGTGGGCAACGGCAGCCCCGGCAGGCTCTGATCCTGCGGCACCACCCCGTCGACCAGGTAGTCGTCGACCACCTTGTCCACCGCCTTGTTCCCGCCAATTCCGTAGATCCCGTGGTCGCCTTCCCCGGTGACGGTCAGCATTCGCGAGTTCTGGAACGCGGCGTGCGCCTTCCGGGCACCTTCGATCGGCGTGGCCGGGTCGTGCTCGGACTGCACGATCACCACCGGCGGCACGCCTTTCCCGTTCAGCACCGGCATCGGCCGCGGCTGCCCGGGCCAGAAGGCACAGACCTGGAGCCCCATCCACAACGAACTGTGCACAGTCACGCCCTGGTCGAGGTACTCCTGCGACCGGCGGATCAGCGACTGCCGGTTGCCCTTCCACGGCCCGTCGTTGCACAGCGTCGTGATCAACGTCGACACCATCGCGTCGTCCGCACCGGTCTGAACCGCACCGCCCATCGGACTCGTGTTCTTCGCCTCCGACAACGTCTTCCCGAGCGCCGCGCGAGCGTCGTCCTTGACCTGCGCCGAAGACCGCGCGTCGGTCAGTGTTTTGACCCGGACCAGCACGGTCGCGATCGTCGGGAACTGGCTCTTGGCCTTGAGCGCGCCGACGATGAAGGAGTCCAGCGCGACCGCGCCGAGCTTCGTGCCGTTCACCTCGACCGGCTCGCGGGTCAGCGCGTACCGGACGCTTTCATAGGTTTGCCGGGCCGCCTCGCCGGTCGTGCCGAAGTGGTACTTGGCGTCGTAGCGGGCCAGCCACGGCAGGAAGTCCTGCCGCCAGCGGCGTTCGTAACCGGCCGGCTGGAAGTCGAACGACTGCTGCCAGGAGCCGGTGAACTGGGTCGAGGAATCGAGCACGAACCGGCCGGTGTGCTGCGGGAACTGCTGGGCGTAGTGCGCGCCGAGCCAGGTGCCCGCCGAGTACCCGATCCAGTTGATCCGGTCGCGGCCGAGCAGGGTGCGCAGCAGGTCGAGGTCCCGGACGTTCTGGAAGGTGCTGATCAGCGACCCCAGCTCGCCCGAGGCCCGATGGCAGGCGGTCGCGACATACCGGACCGCGTCGACGATCTGGTTCAGATTGCGCGGATCGCGATCGCGCGGGTCGAGATCGGCTCCGGTGTCGGCCGCGCCGCCGCAGGTGACGTTGGTGCTGCGGCCGGTGCCGCGGGTGTCGATGCCGATGATCTCCTGGTGCTCGCGCAGTTTGCCCTGGCCGCGCAGCATCGCCGGGAACCAGCGGCCGGCGCCGCCGGGACCGCCCGGGTTGGTGAGCACCGACGCCGTCGTGGCCCCGGTGGATTTGAGCCTGCTGATCGCGATGGTCAGGTACTGCCCGTCGGCCGGACGGTCCCAGTCCCGGGGCGTGCGGTAGGCGGAGCATTCGAGGCCCGAGATGTCGGTGCCCGGTGGCAGGTCGGCCAGCTCGCCCGGCGCGCAGGCGTGCCAGTCCAGCGCCTGCCCGGCGTAGCGGGCCGGGATCGCGGCGGCGTCCGCGGCCGCGGGCAATGCCCCGGCAAGCAGCCCGCCCGCCACCGCGGTGCTGGTCACGACGAGACGCAGTCTCCTCATGGGTTCCCCTCTTCGGAATTCGGATGAATTCGGTTGCGCAGTCCCGATTCCATCGGCTGAGGGGTGCCGCTACCAGTGCCGCCGCGTCACCTGTCCGCCATGACGTGACGTCACTGTCGTTCAGTCCTGTTCGTGCCGCTCCCGCTCGGCCCGCCGCCCCGCGAGACCGCCGCGCTCGGCGGCTTCTTCCTCGGTCTCGTCGTCGTGCATTCCGAGCGCCCACGCCCGCGACGGGCGGCGGAACAGCAGCACCAGCGCCGCCAGCCCGCACAGGCCGATCGGGACGCCCCACAGCGGCTGCCCGGACGGTCCGAGCAGGTACCAGCCGACCCCGATCAGCAGCAGCGCCACGACGACGCCGGGCGAACGCGCCCACGTCTGGCCCAGCAGCAGTCCGACCGAGGCGGCGAGGAAGACCACCGCCAGCACCGCGTACGTGCCGAACTCGGCCCACACGTTGTTGCCCGGGATCGGCGGGTTCTGCAGCCCGTGCACCAGCAGCACCACGCCGAAGACCAGCAGGCCGATCCCGGGCACTCCGGTCAGGACGCCCGCGAGGCGGACCTCGAACGGGGTGGGCGGCGGGTTCTCGGGATGCGACACGGGCGCGGCCCTTTCAGCTGCTGGGGCGGGACTTTGCGGGAAGCTTCGCCGGGCACAGCCACCCGACCAGCGCGGGTCACCGTGCGTGAGCACTACTGATCGTATGCCACCCGGTCGGCCGTTTTCCGGGGCGGCGGCCGCGGAGAAAATCGGGGTAGTCGTCGATGAGCGGGCGGTCGGCCCGGGTGCACTTGTCACGACGCGCGGAGTTTTCGCCGTCTGCAGAGGAGGACCGCCCGCCACAGGGTCGCCACAGGTCACCGAGCCGGGACGGCGCGCGCGAGCGGCTGAGCTTCGCGTCACCATGTGGCGCTGGAGGTACGTCCGCCGGGCGGAAAGCACTTACCCTGCGGTAGTGCGCGCCATCCTCGTCGTGAACCCCCAGGCCACCTCGACCACCGCGGGTGGCCGGGACGTGCTGGCGCACGCGCTGGCCAGCCAGGTGAAGCTCGACGTCGTCGAAACCGACTACCGCGGGCACGCGCTCGCGGTGGCCCGTTCGGCGGCCCGCGACGGTTTCGACCTGGTCGTGGCCCACGGCGGCGACGGCACGGTCAATGAGGTCGTCAACGGTCTCCTCGCCGATACCGCGGGCGCTCCCGGACGCTCCGGGTCCGTCCCGATGCTCGGCGTCGTGCCGGGCGGCTCGGCCAACGTGTTCGCCCGCGCGGTCGGCCTTCCCGCCGATCCGGTCGAGGCGACCCACCAGTTGCTCAACGCACTGGAGACCGAACGGACCCGGCGGATCGGCCTCGGACTGGCCGACGGGCACTGGTTCACCTTCAACGCGGGCCTCGGCTGGGACGCCGACGTCGTCGGCCGCGTCGCGAAACGGCGCGGCAAGCAAACCAGCGCGAGCCTCTATCTGCGGGCCGCGGTGCGCTCCTACTTCCGCCCGCCGCTCGGGCGGCCGGCGCTCACCGTCCGGATCCCCGGTGAGGAACCGGCCGCGGCGGTGACCGCGTTCGTGTCCAACACCGATCCGTGGACTTACCTCGGGGAACGTCCGGTCCACCTCAACTCCGGCTGCTCGTTCGAGACCGGATTGGGCCTGTTCGCGTTGAACGGTCTGCGATTGCCCACCGTGTTCACGCATGTACGGCAAGCTCTGCTCACGGAGAGCGATCAGCACGGCCGCCGTCTGCTCCGTCGCGACGATGTGCCTCTGATCCGCATCGACGCAGCTGAACCGGTCAACTTCCAGGTCGACGGGGACCTCGTCGGACAACGCACCCGGGTCGAGTTTCAGAGCGTTCCGGATGCACTCACCGTAGTCGGGTAGCCGAGCGACCACTGATCGCCCGCGGCAAAGTGCGTTCTGCCGCTCGGCGACGCAAACCCTCCGTTCACCGCACCGGCCTTCCGGCGAGCGGAGCTTTTCAGAACGAAACCGCAGGTCAGAGGCATAGCTCGGCCGGGTGAGCTGACTCACCGATCTTGTCGAAACCCTTGTCGAACGCGGTGCTTCGTGAAAGCATTCACAAGCACCCAAAAACACGACCGCCACTACTGTGGCGCGGCCCTCCCGCGTCACTGTGAAGGAGCTCACGAACATGGACTGGCGCCACGACGCGGCCTGCCGAGACGAGGACCCCGAGCTGTTCTTCCCGGTGGGAACCAGCGGTCCGGCTCTGTTGCAGGTCTCCGAGGCGAAGGCCGTGTGCCACCGCTGCCCCGCGGCTTCCGACTGCCTGGCCTGGGCTCTGGCCAGCGGCCAGGACGCAGGCGTCTGGGGCGGAATGAGCGAAGACGAGCGACGCGCGCTCAAGCGCCGCCGTACGCACATCGGCACGCGTACCACCGCCTGAGTCTTTTCGACTCAGCTGCAGCACCCAGAATCGCAAGCACCACCTCGGACCGGACTTTCGCCCGGCGGGCATTCGCGTGCCCGTGCCGCACATGGCGACATATACCCGGTTCGAGCGTAACAACCGAGGTCGGCCACCCCGCATCCGGGTGCCGCCTCGCCAAGGACTATCCAAGTCCTCCCGCGGAACGTTGAACGGGCCGGTACCGCCGAGCTTCACTGGTACCGGCCCTTCACCGCGTCTGGGGTCCGATGTGGACACTCAGGCTTCGCGTGCCCAGCGCACGTAACGCATCTTCGGCGTGAACCCGGCGCGCTCGAAAACTCCGGGAGCCCCGGCCGCGCTCGCCGTGTCCACGGTGAGGCTGGCTTGGTCGTACCCGTGCTCCGCGGCGGCCCGCAACGCGTGCGCGATGCCCGCGCTCGCCAGTCCTCGGTTCCGGTAGCCGGGAATGGTGCCGATCACCATGAAGTGCGCGTCGCGAATTCCGGTCGCTTCGGTGTCGGCTGCCCAGGACAGAGTCAGCACGAGACTCACCGGAGCGCCGGTTGCCTTGTCCCGCAGCAGAAAACTGATCTCGGGCTGGAGAGTGTGGTTGGTGAACTTGTTCTGCCACGCGTCCGTGTTCACCGGGGTCACGCCCCAGTGGTCCGCAAAGGACTCGTTGCGGACGAGCCGGAACTCCTCGTCGAGGTCCCGGGTCCACTGTTCCGCTTGGAATCCGTCCGGGAGCGGCGCTTCGCCGACCGTCCCGAGTGGATGTTCCATGCGCTGGAACCAGCGAGCGGGCGAAAAACCTTGCGCGGCAAAGAGTTCTTTCGTTCCGGCGATGTGCTCGGCCTTGTGGATGTCGACGGCGAGCTTCAGCGTCGGATGGTGCAGCTCGTGCACCGCCTTCGCCCCGGCGATCCCGGCTTCCACCAGCCGGGTGCCGATCCCCTGGCGGCGATAGTCCGGATGGACCCCGCCGTCGAGGAAGACCCGGTGGATTTCCTCGGGATGCTGCTTGTACCGGGTCTTCACGTAGCCGACCATC
This sequence comes from Amycolatopsis sp. Poz14, assembly GCF_006704225.1. Classification (NCBI taxonomy): domain Bacteria; kingdom Bacillati; phylum Actinomycetota; class Actinomycetes; order Pseudonocardiales; family Pseudonocardiaceae; genus Amycolatopsis; species Amycolatopsis sp. Poz14. The sequence goes on along the minus strand of NZ_JACLHD010000001.1, from coordinate 2,128,209 downwards.
CGGTCGCCGTCGAACGCGGCGAGGCTCGCGCGTTCGAGATCGGAAAACGGGTCGATCAGCTCCTGGAGCGTGTCGGCGGCGGTGTAGTTCTCGCCGATCCGGTCGGCCGTTTCGATGGCGTTGAGCAGATCGGCCGAGGACTGGGCGTCCGCTTTCGTGAGCGGACGCCACTCGAGGGCAGGCATGCGCCGGACAGTAATCCGGCGCCTGCGGGCTGTCGCCGGATTTTCTAGAGCCGCCGCGACAACGGAATCCGCAGCGCCGCTTCGGTGCCCGGCACCCGGTTGCCCGCCTCGTCGGTGCGGACCTGGCGCAGCGAAAGCGACCCGCGCAGCTCCGATTCCACCAGCGTCCGCACGATCTGCAGCCCGAGCCCGTCGCTGCGCTCCAGCGAGAACCCGGACGGCAGGCCGCGGCCGTTGTCGCGGATCAGGATGTCCAGCCAGCGCGCCGACCGCTCCACGATCAGCTCGACCTTGCCTGGCCTGCCCTGCGGGAACGCGTGCTCGATCGCGTTCTGCACGAGTTCGGCGAGCACCATCACCAGCGGCGTCGCGATCTCGGCCACGACCACGCCGAACGAGCCCTTGCGGGTCATCCCGACCTTCGATTCCGCGGTGGCGACCTCGCCGACCATCGGGAGCACGTTGTCGAGCAGTTTGTCCAGGTCCACGCGTTCGTCGACGGAGATCGACAGCGCCTCGTGCACCATCGCGATCGACGACACCCGCCGCACCGATTCGCCCAGCGCCAGCCGGGCCTCCTCGCTCGTGGTGCGCCGCGACTGCAGCCGCAGCAGCGCGGCGACGGTCTGCAGGTTGTTCTTCACCCGGTGGTGGATCTCGCGGATCGTGGCGTCCTTCGACATCAGCGCGCGGTCGCGGCGCTTGACCTCGGTGACGTCGCGGACCAGCACCAACGCGCCCGCGGGCTGTCCGGCCGGGCGCAGCGGCAGCGCACGGAACAGCACGACCGCGCCGCGCTTCGAGTCGGCCTCGGTGCGGGTGGACGGCTTGCCGTCGAGGGCCTCGATGATCCGGTGCGACACCTCGGTGGCGTCGAACGGGTCGCGGATCAGCGACCGGGTGAGCGGGGCCAGCCGCTGCCCGACGAGGTCGGATTCGTGGCCCATCCGGTGGTAGGCGGACAGGCCGTTGGGGCTGGCGAACACGACCGTGCCGGCCTGGTCGAGCCGGACGAGACCGTCGCCGACGCGCGGGCTGGTGTGCGTGTCGGTCTGGTTGCCGCCGGCGGGCGGGAAGGTGCCGTCCACGATCATCTGGCACAGGTCGCCAGCGCTGCCGAGGTACGCGATCTCCAGCGGGCTCGGCACGCGCGGCGCGGCGAGGTTGGTCTCGCGGCTCAGCACGGCGATCACCTCGCCGCCGAAGCTCACCGGCACCGCCTCGCGGCGCATCGGCAGGTCGCGGTACCAATGCGGGTCTTCCTCGCGGCAGATCTTGACCTCGCGCATGGCCTTGGCCAGCTGCGGGTGCTCGTCCACGGTGAACCGGGTGCCGACGACGTCCTCGGGATGCGCGGTGGGCGCGGTGGTCGGCCGGGCGTGCGCGACGCACACGAAATCGCCGCCGTCGGGCTGGTGCTCGGCGGAAACCGGGACCCAGAGCAGGAAGTCGGCGAACGAAAGGTCGGCGAGCAGCTGCCACTCCGCGACGACGGTCTGCAGGTGGTCGGCCGCTTCGCCGGGGAGGCCGGTGTTCTCGGCGAGCAGGTCGGAAAGGGTCGACACGGCTACCGGCCGCCCTCGAATGCGGTGTGTTCGTTCATGCCTGCGCACCTCCTGAGTTCATCCAACCAGAGCGTAGGCGCGGGTGCCGCCGAGGAGCTCAGCGGCCGCATGACACACTGGAACGGTTGACCCGTTCCGGCCGGTGTGTCGAACCCCGCCCCGGGACATGCAGCGGACACCCGAGGAGAGAACATGTCGAAGCGCGCCCGCAAGCGTCGCGACCGCAAGAAGAACGGCGCCAACCACGGCAAGAAGCCCAACGCCTGAGTCCGCGCCCGGACGTGACACGGCCCCCGCACCGGATCGGTACGGGGGCCGTTGTCGTGTGGTCAGTCGCGGCTGGTGCGCTGCTCCACGGTGATCTCGGTGCGCTCCACGGTGACGCCGCCCTGCGTGGCGACGGTCTGCCGGATGGAGGCGCGCAACCTGCTCTTCAGCTCCGCCGGGGCGAGGTCGCCGCCGCATTTGCGGGCCAGCAGGTGCTTGATCTGCTCGTCGATGCCGTACTCCTCGAGGCACGGCGGGCAGTCCTCGATGTGCCTGCGCAGTTCCGCGTCCCGCTCCGGACTGCACTCGCGGTCCAGCAGCAGGTAGATCTCCGCGAGCGCGTCCTCGCAGGGCATCTTCTCCGCGGGCACGTCTTCCGAGCTCATCGTTTCGCCACCTCCTCGCGGTTGCCCCGGATGAAGCCGCGCTCGCGCGCGACGTCGGCCAGCAGGTCGCGCAGCTGGGCGCGGCCGCGGTGCAGCCTGGACATCACGGTGCCGATCGGAGTGTCCATGATCTCGGCGATCTCCTTGTACGCGAAGCCCTCGACGTCGGCGAGGTAGACCGCGAGCCGAAACTCCTCGGGCAGCTTCTGCAAGGCGGCCTTGACGTCGGTGTCCGGCAGGTTGTCCATCGCCTCGACCTCGGCCGAGCGAAGGCCGCTCGAGGTGTGGCTTTCCGCACGGGCGATCTGCCAGTCGCTGATCTCGTCCGTCGGCTGCTGCACCGGCTGCCGCTGACGCTTGCGGTAGCCGTTGATGTAGGTGTTGGTGAGGATGCGGTACATCCACGCCTTGAGGTTCGTGCCCGCCTTGAAGGACGCGAACGCCGCGTACGCCTTCAGGTAGGTTTCCTGGACCAGGTCCTCGGCGTCGGACGGGTTGCGGGTCATCCGCATCGCGGCCGCGTATAGCTGGTCGAGCAGGGGCATCGCGTCGCGCTCGAAGCGCTCGGCGAGCTCCAGTTCGTCGGCCGCCGTCTCCGGCGCGGAGTTGGGGGTGCTCGGCAAACCGTTCCCTTCCCGTTCGGCGTCGATGCGCGTCTGCGCATACGGCAGCACCGAGTTTACGCGGGGATTCGGAAAGCCGGTCCCGGGACGGCTCCTTGCGGGGCGGGGGGTGGCGAGCGTGGTGGTCACGCTCTCTTCAACAGAGTGTGCCGACCAGGCATTCCCGAGCTGTTTCGTAGACTCGCCGCCATGGCGGGCAAGGGCACTCCGGCGACGGCGCTGCTGCAGAAGCAGAAGGTGGCGCACACCGTGCACACCTACGACCACGATCCCCGGGCCGAGTCGTTCGGGCTGGAGGCGGTGGAAGCGCTGGGCCTCGAGCCCGGCCGGGTGTTCAAAACGCTGGTCGCGGACGTGGACGGGAAACTGGTCGTCGGCGTGGTGCCGGTCACCGGCCAGCTGGACCTGAAGGCGCTCGCCGCGGCGGCCGGGGGCAAAAAGGCGAAAATGGCCGACCCGGCCGCGGCCCAGCGGGCCACCGGATACGTGCTCGGCGGGATCTCGCCGCTCGGCCACCGGAGCCGCCTGCCCGTGGTCCTGGACGGCTCGGCACTGGACCACCCGACGATGTTCTGCTCCGGCGGCCGGCGCGGTCTCGAGGTGGAACTGGATCCCGCCGAACTGGTCCGGCTGACCGGCGCGGTCGTGGCCGGGATCGCGGCGGGCTAAGCGGCTTCGGGTACTTCGAGGACGAAGAACAGGAAGCAGAGGAAAGCTTCCTTGCCCTGCATTTCCTCGGGGAATTTCTCCTTCGCCCCCTCGGCCGGGTGCGGCTCGCTGACCACTGAGATGCGGAACCCGGCTTTGGCGAAGTCGTCGGTCATCGCGTGCAGCGGACGGTGCCAGTACTCGAGGACGCCCTTTTGCCCGCTGAAGGTGTACTCCTCGGACCATCGTTCGACGGCGAAGTAATTGCCCTCGGGGTGGACGAATTTGTAGAGAACCGGGTGGTTGACGGCCAGGATCAACCGTCCGCCGGGCCGGATGATCCGCCGCAGCTCGGCCAGCGGGGCGGTCCAGTCCTCCAGGTAATGCAGCACCAAGGCCGCGATGACGTCGTCGAACTGCTGGTCGGCGTACGGCAGCGGCTGGCTGATGTCGGCGACCCGGAGGTCCGCGTCCGCGCCGAGTCTTTTCCGGGCGAGCTCGACCATGGTGGCGCTGAAATCGAAGCCGCTCACCTGCGCGCCGCGTTCCCGCAGCGAGGCTGCCAGCGGTCCGGCCCCGCAGCCCGCGTCGAGGATCTTCCGGCCTGCCACGTCACCGGCGAGGTCGAGAATCGCGGGGCGGGTGTAGTAAGCGTTGATGAGACTGTGCTCGGTTTCGATCGCGTAGGCCTCGCCGAACGTGTCGTAGTCGTTGGCAGTCATGGACTCCACCCTGGCACGGCCTCCGGTCACGCGGCTGGCGCTCGCCAATAGCGCTTCAGGACCTCCAGTTGCAGGGTGCACTCGACCGCGGTGACATCCTCGCTGCCGACGAAACCGCCGCTGACGAAGTCGGCCAGCTCGTCTTCGCCGCGGAAGACGCCGTCGCAGACGAAGGTGGACGATGCCGCGGTGAGTGCGAGGAACCGGGTCGCCGGGTGCGCGGCGATCGCGGCGCCGACCCGGGTCGTTACGGCCGGCGGGCACGAGATGCCGAGGACAGCCTCGACCCGGTAGCCGAGCTTGCCTGGTTCGATCTCGACGCGAGGCCGCAGCAGCCCGGAGCCGAACATCGCGGTCGCGACGCGGCGAGCGCGGGACTCGGAGATGTCGAGCACGCGAGCGACATCCGAATACGGCGTCCGCGCGTCGTCGCGCAGGACTGCCGCGACTTCGCGTTCGAGCGCGCCGAGTTCGGTGCCGGATTCCTCCGCCGCCGCCCCGGCGTGCGTTGCGAGCGCCTCCTCTTGCTCGCTCGTCAGCCTGCGCAACCGCCACGCCGCGGAACTGGTGAGCCTGCGCAACACCGACTCCGCGCGCACCGAGCGGATGCCGGGCACGGCGGGGATCTCGTCGACCAGCGCGCGGGCCGTGGCGCCGCGGGTCATCCCGTGGACGACGGCGTAAACCTCACCGCGACCCGAGGCGAGCGCGACATGCGTGGTGTCGTCGCGCCGCGCCAGCGCCTCCGCCACCTCGCGAGCCCGGCCAGGCTCGGCACCAAGCCACACGTGCGCGGGCGGCCCCTCGGCGAGCAGCGACCAGTCGACCTCGCAGATGACGCGCAGCAGGCCGTCGTCCAGCATCCGGCCGTAGCGCCGCCCGACCGTGCGCGCCGAGCTGTCCAGGACACGAGCCAGCACGTCAAAGGGCGCGCGGGGCGCGTGCTGCAGCGCGGCGACCAGATCGAGATCGATGTCGTCCAGCACGCCGTCGTCGGCCACCGGGCGCCTCCTTCAGGTTCGGGCAGGCGCAGCCTACCCAAGCCAGACTATGACCGGATCAGGCGAATATCACTACCGATTGCCGAAATACGGCACTTCATGGAATCCTTGTGCAGGAAAACGGCCTAACGAGCTTGTTTCAGACGGAGAAAGTGACCGCATGACCGACACGATCGCCTTGGGCTCGGTGGCCGCGACGCGCGTCGTCGAGTACGAAGGAACCACCCGGCCGCCCGAAGCGATGTTCCCCGGCCTCGCGCAGGACACGTGGCGAACGCACGAATCCGGGCTTCCGCCGGGCTCCTGGGACCGCGAGTCCGGGCTGCTGCGCACCTGCGTGCAGACGTGGGTGCTGCGCAGCGGGGGCACCACGATCCTGGTCGACACCGGGGCCGGCGACGGCAAGGACCGGCCCGGCACCCCGGCGTTCCACCAGTTGCACACCGGGTTCCTCGACCGGCTGGCCGCGGCGGGCGTCGCGCCCGAAGAGGTCGACTTCGTCGTGAACACGCATCTGCACGCCGACCACGTCGGCTGGAACACCCGGCTCGACAACGGCGAATGGCGTCCGACGTTCCCGAACGCGACCTACTTGCTGCCGCGCGCCGATCACGACTTCTGGGACCCGTCCGGGCCGCACCGGCCGAAACTGGCGCGGGCGAACGAAAACGTCTTCGCCGACAGCGTCGCCCCGGTGGTCCACAGTGGACAGGCGCGGTTATGGGAGGACGGCTACGACATCGACGGCGCCCTCCGGCTCGAACCGGCGCCCGGGCACACGCCTGGGTCGTGCGTGCTGACCGTGCGCTCGGGCACCGAACGGGCACTGTTCGTCGGCGACCTGCTGCACCACCCGCTGCAATTCGCCGAACCCGGCCTCAGCAGTTGCTTCTGCGAGGACCCGGCGCGCGCCGCGGCCACCCGGCACCGGTTGCTCGGCCAGGCCGCCGACGACCGTGCCCTGGTTTTCCCGGCGCACGTCGGTGCCGGACCGGCCGTGGAAATCGTCCGGGACGGTGCGAAGTTCGCGGTCAATCGATGGGGGTCCGACGCATGACCGTGGTTTCCATTGCCGCCGGGCGAGTCCGCGGCACCGTGCGGAACGGGGTGCACACGTTTCGCGCGATTCCTTACGCCGCACCGATGTCCGGTGCCGCGCGGTTCCAGGCACCCGCCCCCGCACCACGTTGGGACGGCGTGCGCGACGCCACCCGTCCGGGCCCGACCGCACCGGCTGCCCGGCGTGATTTCGGCGGGGTCGACCTGACGCCAGTACTGGGTTCCGGCTGGATTCCTGGCGCGGACTACCTGTCGGTCACGGTCCACACCCCCGACCCGGCCAACGCGGGCCTGCCCGTGCTGGTCTTCTTCCACGGCGGCGGGTTCACCGCAGGCACCGGGCAGACCGAGCTCTACGACGGCGACACCTTCGCCCGCGACGGCGTCGTCCTGGTCACGGTGCAGTACCGCCTCGGGGTCGCCGGATGGTTGCGGCTCCCGGACGCCCCAGCCAACCGCGGCCTGCTCGACGCGCTCGCGGCACTGCGCTGGGTCGCCGAGAACATCGCGACGTTCGGCGGCGACCCGGGCAACGTCACGGTGGCCGGACAGTCTGCCGGGGCCATGCTGGTCTCCGCCCTGCTCGTCACCCCCGGGGCTGCGGGCTTGTTCCGCCGGGCGATCAGCCAGAGCGGCAGCGGCGAATGCGCTTTCCCGGTCGAGAAAGCCGACCTGATCACGCGCGCCACAGCCGACGCGCTTGGCGTGGCACCCACCGCAGCCGCGCTGAGCGAGCTTCCCGACGAGCGACTGGTCGCCGCACCCGCCGCGATGCCCGGGGCGGCGATCGCCGAATTCCGCGATACGTCACTGGGCAACAGCCCGTACAAACCAGTCCTGGACGAGGAGACCCTGCCGACCCAACCCGCGTCCGGGAACACGGCCCCGGTCAGCCTCCTGATCGGCACCAACGCCAACGAGGCGAACCTCTACACCGCGAACCTCGACGACACCGGACTCCAGGCCGCGGCGGCCCGCCGGTTCCCAGACCCCGCCGCAGCGATCGCCCGCGCCCGGGCACGGCACCCCGGCGCGTCCCCCGGCGACCTGGCCGCGCGCCTGATGACCGAGGCGTACCAAGCGAGCAACCGACTCCTCGCGGACGCGCACAGCAGGGCCGGAAACCCCACCCACGTCTACGAGTTCGCCTGGCCCCCGCCCAGCCCGGACCACCCGCTGGGTGCGTGCCATTGCGCCGAACTGCCGTTCGTGTTCGACCACGCCGCGCTGCCCAGCCTCTACGGACCATCCGGACTGCTCGGCACAGCACGACCGGATCCCGCGCTGGCTGCGCGCACCCACGCGGCGTGGGTCGCCTACGTCACGAACGGCGCCCCGGGCTGGTCGCCCCACTGCCCGGACGCGCCCGCGATCATGCGCATCGCCGAAGATTGGCACCTCACAACCTGACGTCGCTGCCCACCCTACCCGGCACAAGCGCCCCGGAACCGGTCTCCGCACCAGTTGCCCACAGGCTGGCCGGGTTGTGGACAACTCCACAGAAAGAGCCCTGAACAGCGGAAACGAGCTCTCAAACTATCCACAGCCAGCGTCGTCACAGATGCGGCCGGACAACCCGCCTCAGCCGCTCCTCCGGCAGCCCGCGCCACCGCGTCCAAATCGCTCGCCAGCGTGTGGTCCTCCGCCACCATGACGACCTCGTGATGCGGAGCCGCCGAAGGCCTCCCGAACGGGTCCCGCTCCCCTGGATCACCAGCGCGGGCACCTCGACCGCGTCCAGTTCGGCTTGCCGGAACTTCGGCTTCCCCGGCGGATGCTCCGGAAAAGCCAGGCACAGCACGGCGACCGCCTGCCTGACGGGCGGCTCGGTTTCCGCGCGCCGCACCAGTGCCGGCCAGTCGCGAAGCGAGGTGCTCGATCGCCTCTCGCACCTGTTCACGGAACCGGGCGAGCAGCTCCGCACCAGCTTCGACGAGGTGCGGGAAAGCGCGACCGCCCGGCTGTGCCGTCGATCATGGCCGCGCGACTTGATTCTTCGACGCCGAGCACGTCCTGGCCATCAGCTCGGCCGTGTTCGGAGCCACCCGAATCCAGGCGAAGCGACCTCCGCCATCGTCACCACGCACGCACGACCGGATGGACGCCGCCCACGCGATGACCGTCGCGCCATCGAGCTGCCGCCGGCCGCCGGAGCGGACGGCTTCGCGCTCCGGCGGCCGTGGCCGCTGTCGCGAACCTCGGTATGTTCGGCGCACCCTGCCGGACGTTCGACGCCGACGACCGCGCTGATCTGCTTATCGTCTTCCAGTGCTCCCGCGACCGACATTACCGGCGACCTCGACGGTGAAGCGGTCTGGCGACACAGAACCCGCACAGTTGCCCACCGACCCGCCCAGCTGTGGACAACCCGAAAGATCTCGCTCTGAGCTGGGACAACGTCCGAATTGCAGCCATCCACGGCCAACAGTCTTGCCGGGTGTTCACGAAGGAAATCCGGATTGCCGCGAGTATCGCCAAGGGGCTGTTTTCGCTCTGTTCCCCGGCGATACTGCAGAGCATGGAACTGACGTTTCAGGTGCTGGGACCGGTGCGGGCGGTCGAGGACGGCATCACGCTGCCCACCGAGGGCGAGCGTCCGCTGGTAGTGCTTGCCGGGCTGCTGACTCATCCCGGGCAGGAAGTCGGCGTCGCACAGCTGACGCGCTGGCTCTGGGACGGCGACGGGCCGCGCAACGCCCGCGCGTCCGTCCATACCTACGTCTCCCGCCTGCGCCGCATGCTCAGCACCGCAGATGTGCTGCGGACCGGGCTGGGCGGCTACCGCCTGGACGTTCCCGAGAACGCCGTCGACCTGACCCGGTTTCGTTCGGCTGCCGCTCGCGGCCGGGCAGCTGCCGAGCGCGGTGCGCACGCCGAGGCCGTCGCCGCGTTTGAAACCGCGCTCGCCGAATGGTCCGGCGAGCCACTGTCCAATGTGGAATCCGAAGTACTGCGCCGGGACGTGGTGCCCGCATTGCGCGAAGAAGCGCAAGCAGTGCGGGAAGCCCGCGCGGACGCAATGTTGGCACTGGGCCAGCACCGGCAGCTGATCCCGGTCCTGACTGAATCAGCCGCCGAACACCCCTTGCGCGAACGCGTGCACGAGCAGCTGATGATCGCCTTGTACCGCGCCGGACGCCAGGCGGACGCGCTGGCAGCGTTCGACCGCATCCGCGCTGTCCTCGACGAGGAACTGGGGCTGCGGCCCGGCCCCGGCCTGCGCGAGGTGCGCCAGGCGATCATCACCGCCGACCCGGCGCTCGACCACCGGCCGCATGCCACGCCGTCGCCGGTGCCTCGGCAGCTGCCCGCTGACGTCGCCGGGTTCACCGCGCGTACCAGCGAATTGGCCGAGCTGCACGGGGTGCCGTCCGGCGTGGTGCTGCTCGAAGGCACCGCGGGCGTCGGCAAGTCCGCGCTCGCGGTCCGCTTCGCCCACCAGGTCGCCGCCGATTTCCCGGACGGCCAGCTCTTCCTGGAACTGGCCGGGTTCTCGCCGGGCGGGCCGGCGAGCCCGGACGCGCTGCTGGCCCGGTTGCTCTGGGCGATCGGAGTCTCCGGCGAGGAAGTCCCGGCAGGCCCGGCGGAACGTGCCGCCCTGTGGCGGTCCCGCACCGCCGACCGCCGGTATCTGCTCGTGCTCGACGACGCGTGGGACACCGCGCAGGTACAGCCGTTGCTGCCCGGTGCCGGCTGCCTGACGCTGGTCACCAGCCGACGCCGGCTCGGCGGCCTGATCACCCGGCACGGAGCGCGCCCGATCACCGTCCAGCGCTTCGCCCCGAGCGACGGCGGCGAACTGCTCAGAACCTCGCTCGCGGACATCCAGCCCGAATCCGCGGCGTGGGTGCGCGCGCTCGAACTGTGCGCCGGGCTGCCGCTGGCCATCCGGATCCTCGGCGAGCGGGTCAACCGGCAGGCCGGCCGCTCCCTCGAAGCAGTCGTCGCGGAATTCGACGAAGACGCCGTCCTGCGCGGTTTCGATCTCGACGACGGCGACGACAGCAACCTCGCCGCTCTCTTCGCCTATTCCTACGCTGCGCTCCCTGCACCGGTCGCCCGGCTGTTCCGGCTGCTCGGGCTGCATCCGGTCGGCGGCGTATCGGCGCGCTCGGCCGCCGCGCTCGCCGCGGTGGACGTCCACGAAGCCCGCCGCCTCCTCCACCAGCTCACCGCCGCGCACCTCGCCGAGCAACGCCACCCAGACCGCTGGGATCTGCACGACCTCCTGCGCGACTACGCGGTCAGCCTGACCGCCGAGAAAGACGAAACCGCGACCGCCCGCCTGGTGGACTGGTACGCCGCGTCCGCGGTCAACGCCTTCGACGCGTCCCGGCCCTACACCGAAGCGGAAGGCGCGGACGGCCCGGCGGTCGAACGGTTTTCGAGCGCCGACGCGTCCGCCGACTGGGTGCTGTCCCAGCAAACCAACCTGATCTGGGCCGTCCAGCAGGCGTACGAAACGGGGCTGGACCGCCAGTCCTGGCAGATCGCCCGGACGATGGCGCACGTGTTCCTGATGTGCGGAGAGTGCACCCTGTTCGTCCGAACGCATCGAACCGGCCTCGCCGCAGCCCTGCGCTCGGACGATCGCGTCGGCGAAGCGTGGATGCGCAACGGCCTGGGGCTGGCTCTGCTCGGCATGGGCGAAGCGGACCGAGCCGTCGCGGAATACGAGCAGGCGCTTTCGGCCTGGCGCGCATTGTCCTCAGTGGACGGCGAGATGATGTGCTTGTTCAACCTCGCTTCGGCGTACACCGTGCTGGACCGCAACGAGGAAGCGCTCGATGCCGGCTACCGCGCTCTGGAGTTGGCGCCTCGCTCCGGCAATCCGATCAACGTCGCGGCCGCGAACGGAGTGCTCAGCGACATCCTGCTCATCCTGGACCGGCCGGCGGAAGCGCTGACGCACGCCGAACAAGCGCTGGCGATCTGCGAGGAAGTGGGGGCGGGTTGGGAAACCGGCGAAGCCCGGCACGGACACGGCCGTGCGCTGCTCGGGATGGGCCGGTGCCCCGAGGCCGAACACAGCCTCGGGGCAGCCCTGCGGATCGCCAGGGAACTCGGCTCGACCGCGCTGGAAGGCGGCGTGCTCTGCGACCTGACCCGCGCCTGCTACCTGCTGGGTCAGCACGATCGAGCCCGTGCCTTGCAACGGGAACTCGACGGACTGGTCGCCGCCAACCCGACCATCGCAGTCGACTACCGGCGCCATTTCCGGGAGCTGGCCGACGTGCGGGCCGGGTCGGCGGCGCGGTGATCAGCGCGCTTCCGGCTCCAATTCGCGGTGATTCGCGTCGAACTCGGCTTTCGTCAGCGGCGGAGCCGGCGGCGGGAGATATCGGGATTCCATGTCTCCGTACGACTGCGCGATCTGCGTGATCCCCTTCCGGACATCCTCGATGATCGCGTCGGCGTCGTGGAAGTACTGCCGGGCGGCGGCCTCGTAATCGGCCGAGGTCACGCTGTTGGTGCCCCCGCTGCTCAGCATCTTGTCCGCGACGTTCCCGGCCAACCCCAAAACCGGCTGGGCGACCGCGTTGACGATCTCCGCCGTCGCGGCCGCCGCCGGCAGCGCGGCCAGCCCGAAGCCGCCGCTCGCCACCGCGACGACCGCGGCCGCGACGATCCCCCACGGGAAGGCCTGGTCCTCGGAAACATCCTCTGCTTCCCGCTTCTGCATCGCCGAGACGAACCCGCGCATGAGGTTGACCAGCTTCTTCCGCGCTCCGACGAGCACGCTGCAGTACGCCAGCAGCGCATCGGCCGCCTCCGCGACGATCACCTGCTCGTGCTGCAGGAAATCGTAGATCGACCCGGCGTAGTCAAGGCACTTGTCCTTTGCCGCCCCCGACCAGTTGTCGAAGAGATGGTCCAGCGCGTCGTGCAGGCCCATCTGCCCGCCGCTCGCCTGCCGGGCCGGACTCTGCGGATCGTGCACGTCGCCCGGCTGGTTGGTCAGGTTCACGGTGAGGTTCACCAGCAGATCGCCGAGCAGCCGGTGCGGATCCTCGAATTTGTCCAGCTGGGGCTGTGACAGCACCCGGGCGTGGTAGAAGAAATGGTTGATCGTCGTGTCCGGCATCGGCAGGTTGGCCGGCCGGTTGTCCTGCATGATCTTGGAACGGTCTGGCCACTGCCGCGAATCGTCCAGGACGTGGTTGTTGATTCCGGATTCCGGATGCTGAACCGGCGCTCCCCGTGGCGCGGTGCACAGGTCCGCCCAGTTGGCGACGTCTGCCAGCAGCTTCCGGTCTGCCAGGAATTCCGGTGCCAGGCCGGCGAAGACGCTCGGATCGACGTTGGCCATCGCTCCCCCTCAGCCCTTGCCGATTCCGTGCAGCCGGTCGGTGTGCGCCTGCTCGGTGCTCGAATAGACGCGGTACGCCTCCCACAATGCGTCGTCCAGTCCGCGCAGCGAATCCCGCAGCTGGTCCTGGGACTGCGAGATCAGCTTGTGCACGCCGGTCGCCCGCACCGCGAAGGCCACGTTGAGACCAGCCTGGTCGGCACCGAGCAGGCCGGCCATGTCGAGGTCGCGGAGCGGGCGCACCGCGTCGGCGCCGGCGGCGAAATGCTCGACCGCCGGGTCCAGATGATCAGTCAGCGATTGTTTGAACCCTTCGAGGTCCACCGAATACCCGTCCGGCACGACCTGCCCCCTTCGTCCGTCGGCCGCCCCCGCGTGCGGCCGTACGGACAGCGAAAACCACACCGCTTTCGGAACGCTGACAGATCGCTGTCTGAAGGAGCGCCGCCGTCACGAATGCGGCCGGACGATCCTTACCAGCCACTCCGCCGCCGCGCGGGCGAGCGCGTCCAGGTCGCTCGACAGGGCGTGGTCTCCCGCCACTACGACGATCTCGTGGTGCGGCGCGGGTTCCGGACGGCCGAACGGATCGCGCTCCCCCTGTATCACCAGCGCGGGCACCTCGACCGCGTCCAGTTCCGCTTGCCGCGACTTCTCCGGCTTCCCCGGCGGATGCTCCGGGAACGCCAAGCACAGCACCGCGACCGCCTGCCCGGCCGAAGCCGTCCGGCAGGCCACTCGCGCACCCGACGAGCGGCCGCCGAAGATCAGCGGCAAATCGTCGAAACGGGCGGACACCTCGTCCGCCACCGTGAGCCACGCCGTGTCCAGTTGCTTCGCCGGAGCGGGCGCGCGCCGCCCTGCCACGCGGTACGGCTGTTCCACCAGCGCCACGTGCACTCCGACCTTGGTGGCCGCGCGAGCTACCGCGACGAGGTCCTTCGCCCCGATGCCGCCGCCCGCGCCGTGGCCGAGCAGGAGCACCGCGTCGCCGTCGGGCGCGCAATGCAGCTCGGCTCGCGCGACCCCGTGCTCGGTGTCGATCTCGAGCGTGGTCATGACAGGTCGAACAGCGAGTCGACGGACTGTTCGGTTTCCGTGCGCCGCAAGAGTTCCGGGCCGTTGTTGCGGACGTTGTTCACCAGGCTCGACACCGGCCGCAGCTCCAGCGATTCGACGACCGAGGGCGGCGTCGGCACCATCAGTTCGTCCACTTCGGACCGGTCCGGGTCGAGCCAGCCCGCCCAGTTCTCGTGCGGCACGATCAGCGGCATCCGGTGGTGGACGTCGGTGAGCTGGCCCGCGGCGTCGGTCGTCAGGATCGAGAAGGTGATCAGCGGTTCGGCGTCCGCGTCGTCCTTGGGCCGCCAGCTTTCCCAGATTCCGCCGAAGGCGAGCGATTTCCCGGAGGGATCCGTCATGTAGAACGGCTCCTTCTCCTTGCCCGTGCGCCGCCACTCGAACCAGCCGTCGGCGGGAACCAGGCAGCGCCGCGACGCCAGCGCGCGCTTGAACGCGGGCTTCTCCTTCGCGGTTTCCGCACGCGTGTTGATCATCCGCGAACCCGCCGAAGGATCCTTGGCCCAGAACGGAACCAGGCCCCACCGCATGATCCGCAGCGAGCGCTCCGCCGGTTCGTCCTCGAGAACGAGCCCCTCGGCGTCGCGGGGGTGCCGCTGCACCACGGTCACGACGTTCTTGGTCGGCGCGACGTTGTGGTCCACTCGCGCCCGGCCCTCGGTCAGGTCGACCGCGGCGAACTCCTCGACCAGCTTCGCCGGGTCTTTCGTCGCGGCGTAACGGCCGCACATGCCAACCTCCTCGGGGTGCCTCGAACGCCATCGTCGCACGCAAACCGGGCCCGGCGCGACCGGCATGGGATCATTCGACCAGGCAAAGGGCGACCGGGAGGACGTGGGCGGCTTGGGGCGAGGCGACTGGAGGCGGCTGGACGAATCCGACGTGCGGGTGCGTCCCGGCAAGGGCACCAGGCCACGCAGCAAGCGCAGGCCCGAGCACGCCGACGCGGTCACCGCGATGGTGATCGGCAAGGACCGCGGCCGCTGGACGTGCGCGGTCGACGCCGATCCGGGTCGCGTCGTGATGGCCATGCGGGCCCGCGAAATGGGCCGCGTCTCGGTGGTCGTCGGGGACGTGGTCGCACTGGTCGGCGACGTGTCGGGCAAGCCGGACACGCTCGCCCGGATCGTCCGCGTCGACGAGCGCACCAGCGTGCTGCGCCGGACCGCCGACGACACCGACCCGTACGAACGCGTGGTCGTCGCCAACGCCGCGCAGCTGCTGATAGTCACCTCGCTGGCCGATCCCCTTCCCCGGCCCGGATTCATCGACCGCTGCCTCGTCGCGTGCTACGCGGGCGGCCTGGAACCCGTGCTGTGCCTGACGAAAGCCGACCTCGCCAGCCCGGATTCGCTGCTCGCCGGCTACGCGGGCCTCGACGTCCCGGCCATCGTCACCCGGCACGACGAGGAACCCGAGGGCCTGCGCGAACGCCTCGCCGGCCGGATCACCGCCCTCGTCGGGCACTCCGGAGTCGGCAAGTCGACATTGGTCAACCGCCTGGTGCCCGCCGCCGAACTGGCGACCGGCGACGTCAGCTCGGTCGGCAAGGGACGGCACACCTCGGTCGCCGCGGTGGCGCTGCCGCTGGCGGGCGGCGGCTGGGTGGTCGACACCCCCGGCGTCCGGTCGTTCGGGCTCGCGCACGTGACCGCGGACGACATCGTGAACGCCTTCGAGGAGTTCGCCGCGGCCGCCGAGGAATGCCCGCCGAACTGCGGCCACCTCGGCCCGCCCGAGGACCCGGACTGCGCGCTGGACGACGTGGTCGCCGACGGAAACGCCGGAGCGGAACGGCTGGCGTCGCTGCGCAGGCTCCTGGTGTCGCGTTCGGGCGGCGGGGACATCCGCACCGAATCGTGACCTGAACGGCGTAACCCCTGGCGTCGGCCGCCGATACGGAGTGCGACAGCTTCCAAGTCCAGGGGGAAATCCATGCGGCTCCGCGTTGGTGCCGCGGCCGTTTGCGCCGCGCTCGCGCTGGCTGGGTGCGGCGCGCCCGCGCCATCGACGGCGGGCCCGTTCACCGATCTCGGGTCGCTCGCCGCGGCTGTCCGCCAGAGCCTCGGGAAGACCGGCACGGTGCGGCTGACCATGTCCGAGGAGAGCGGCAAAGGAACGGCCGACGTCGAGGTCGGCCTTCTCTACAACGGCCCGCACACCGCGGTCGACCTGCGCATGACCAACGGGGCCGAACTGCGCATGTCCGGCGAGACGGTGTTCGTCAAACCGCCCACCGCGCAGGCCGACTCCGGCGGCCGGTGGATCCGGGTCTTCCCGCTCGCCGCCGACCTGTACTCCAGGGCGTTCTGGAAGCTCGCGGAGCAAACCGCCGAGCAGACCGACCCGCTGCGCACCGTCGACCAGCTCATCCGAGGCGGAGAACTGACCGGGTCCGAACCAGCCGAACTCGACGGCCGCAAGCTCACGCACTACCGCGTGCGGCTGGATTTCGAGCGCGTCGCGGACCATCTGATCGGCTTCATCTCCGACGAATCGCAGTACCGGATCCGGACGCGTTTGTCCGGGAAGGGGGTGCGGATCCCGCTCGATCTGTGGCTCGACGACTACCAGCGGCCGGTCAAGGTCGTCCTGGACGAACGGCCCATGGCCCGGTTCGACCCCGATCTGACCGGCTCGGTGCTGACCGTCCAGTACCGCCGCTGGGGCACTCCGGTCGAGGTCGCGGCCCCGGCCGCGGATCTGGTGGACAACCTGGGCGGATAAGGTAAACCGGAAGAACCTCTCCGGCGGAGGGAACCTTTACCCGCCGGACGGCGTCTCAGAAGCAACCTCGCGGAGCCGCCCCGCGCGCCGGACCGCAAGGACGCGGCCGCGAAGGCAGCCGGCGGCAACGCAGGTGAAAGACCGATTCCTTCCTAGGGGGAGAACCATGCGCAAGACCACGACGTTCGCTGTCGCCGCCGGTGCGGCGCTGGCGCTGGTGCTGACGGGCTGCGGCTCGAGCGCCGAGAACGGCACCGCGTCCCCGGCCGGGCAGTCCAAGGACGGCGGGTCCGGCCTGGCGTCGCCGTTCAGCGACGCGCTGAAGCTGGCCGACGCGGCCAAGCAGGGCACGGAGAAGGCCAAGTCGGCGAAGATGACGATGGAAATGATGGGCCAGAAGGCCGAAGGCTCGATGCGCTTCGACGGCGAGAACTCGGCCATGGCCATGACGATGGACAGCCCGCAGGGCCCCACCGAAATGCGCTACGTCGACAAGACCCTCTACATGAAGGTCCCGGCCTCGCAGTCCAAGCAGTTCGGCAGCGACAAGCCGTGGCTGAAGATCTCGCCGGACGCCACCGACCCGATGTCGCAGTCGTTCAGCAAGATGATGTCGCAGTCGACCCAGCAGAGCGACCCGACCCAGATCCTCGACCAGGTCTCGAAGGCGGGCCGGATCGTCTCGGCCGACCAGGTCGACCTGAACGGCGAGAAGGTCAACCACTACAAGGTGGAGCTGGACGTCAGCAAGTCCATGGAGACCTACGCCAAGGGCATGCCCGAAGAAGTGAAGACCCAGATGAAGAAGATGCTCGAGGGCAAGAGCATCCAGATCCCGGCCGAAATCTGGATCGACAAGGACCAGCTTCCGGTGCAGATCACCATGGACCAGACGGAAATGATGAAGCAGCTCGGCGCCTCGACCGGCTCGCCCGCCGCGGCCGCGGCCGGCGGCAAGATCGACGTCAAGTACAGCGACTGGGGCAAGCCGGTCGACGTGACCGCGCCGCCCGCCGACCAGGTCACCGACTTCGGCGAGCTCATGAAGAAGATGGGGCGCTGACCCCCGCCGCTCTTCGCGGGCCCCGAGCCGCTCCGGCTCGGGGCCCGTTTTTTGTGCGCTACTGCCGGTAGCACGCGTTCCCCCGAACGGGGCGGACCCGCCCGTTGTGCTTGGCTTGAGACACCTTACGGCCGGTCAGAGAGGGTTTTCGGATGCGCAGGACGGCCGTGGCGGGTGTCGCCGCGCTGCTGGCGATCGCCTCGGCGGGTTGTTCCAGCACCCCGGAACCGCAGCGCTTCACCGACGCCCGCGCGCTCGCGGACGCCGCTTCGGCCGCGACCTTGGCCGGGCACACCGCGAAGTTCACCGCTGACGTCACCACCGGCACCCTCGTGTCCCACGGCCAGGGCCAGGCGAAATTCGACCCCGCCGGAACGTCGCTCTCGATGACGACGGACTACGTCGGCGAGCCGATCGAACTGCGCCTGGTGGACAAGACTCTGTACGCGAAGGTGCCGGAAAGCGCGCGAGACCAGGTCAGCGACCACAAAGCGTGGGTGAAGGTGTCGCCGGACGGCACCGATCCGCTCTCGCAGGTGCTGGGCGGCAGCCTGGCGCAACTGGCCGAGCAGAACGACCCGGCGCGCACCCTGGCGCAGGTCCGCACGGCGGGAACCGTGGCGTCCAGCGAGCAGACCACCCTCGACGGAGCCTCGGCCGAGCACTATCACCTGACCGTCGACCTGGGGAAACTCGGCTCGGAACTGCCCGGCGGCCTCCCCGCCGAAGCGCTGACCCGGCTCGGCGACCGCGGCAAGACCGTCCCGTTCGACCTCTGGCTGGACCCGCAGCACCGGCCAATGCAGCTGGTCCTGGACCTGACGCCGGTCATGCAGGCCACCGGGCAGACCGGCGTCGCCACGGTCAAGGCTCACTACACGGACTGGAACTCCCCGGTCACCGTGCACGCCCCCGCCCCGGCGGAGATCGGCGTCCTCACCGGCGGCTGACGTGCCGTGAAGGGCTCCTTCCGGGAATCTGATTCCCGGAAGGAGCCCTTCACGGACCGCTAAAGCAGTTCAAGCAGGAAGGGCAGCTCCTGCAGCGCGTACCAGGCCAGCTCGTGGTCTTCGGCGTCGCCGAGGGTGAACTCGGCGTCCTCGTCGCCAAGGTCAGCGGCGTCGATCACCGCCGCCGCGGCGGCCACCGCTTCCTCGGCCTCGGCCGAGTCCACGTGGATCGCCGCGATCTGGGACTTCGGCACCGGGCCGGCGAGGCGCACGACGGCCGCGTCCAGGTCCGGCCGCAGCGTCGCGTCGTCGACGTCGACCGAGACCACGGCCCGCCGCGGTTCGGCCTTTTCCTCAGCGGCGATCAGGCGCAGCGAGGCACGGGCCGCGTCCAGCAACGCCGCGTATTCCAGTTCCTCGTCGGAACCGCTCGCGTACGCCTCGCGCAGGGCGGGCGTCAGCGCGAAACCGGTGCCGCTGCGAGCGCGGAACTCGCCATTGGCCTCCAGGTCGCGCAGCATCGCGATCGTCGCAGGCAGATAAACCCTCACCAGTGCGCACCCTTCAGCTCTTCCAGTGCTTCTTCGATCATCCCGCCGAGCAGCCCGACGTCGAACGCGGCCTTGCGGTCGCCGTTGAGTCCGAAGTAGACACCGCCGTGGTAGGAGGTGACCCCGATCGCCAGCGCCTGCGTGCGCATCAGCGGCATCACCGGGAACATCTCCACCAGTCTCGCCTCTCCGGCATACATCGGCACCTGCGGCCCCGGCGAATTCGTGATCATCAGGTTGAAAATCCGCCCGGACAGCGATCCGCCTGCCCGAGCGCCGAGCGAATGCAGCGTCGCCGGTGCGAACCCGCTCACCTTCAGCAACCCGCGCGCGGCCACCGATCTTCCCGAATTCAGGTGCTCGGCCATCGCGTGGCCGATGTGCTGCAGCCGCAGCACCGCGCTCGGCTCGCCGACCGGCAGGTCGATCAGGTAGGCCGCGACCTCGTTGCCGACCAGCGCGGGCGTCGCGAACTCGGCCGTTTCGGCGTCGGTGACCGCCATCGGCACGAGCGCGCGCACGGTCTCGGTCGGCGTGAGGTGCTCCCCGCGCGACAGCAGCCATTCCCGCAGCGCACCGGTGATCGCGGCGAGGATGACGTCGTTGACCGTGCCCCCGTGGTCCGCGCGGATCTTGCGGAAATCCTCCAGCCGCGTGCGCACGACCGAGAACACCCGGCCGCCGGAGACCCGGACGTTCAACGGCCCGGGCGGCGCGGGTCGCGTGATCGTCGCCGCGACGCCACCGAGCGTCTCGACGGCCTTGCTCACCGTGGTCACCGCGTCACCGGCGATCGAGCGCACGTTTTCGATCAGCTCGCCGGGCCGTTGCACGGTCTCGCTCATCGCGTCGAGCACCAGCTGCGCACGGCTGGGCTCGCGCCGCGGCGCCCACATGTCCTCGAACGGCTCGGGCGGTTCGGGAGTCTCGTCGAGGATGAGCTGGCCGAGGTCGATCGTGCCGACACCGTCCACAACGGACTGGTGCGTTTTCGTCACCATCGCGACCCGGTCGCCGGCCAGCCCCTCGACGAAATACGCCTCCCACAGCGGGCGTTCCGGCGCGAGCCGGCGCGACATCAGCCGCGCGACCAGGTCGAACAGCTGGTCGTCGCTGCCCGGCTGGGGCAGCGCGGAGCGGCGGACGTGGTAGTTCAGGTCGAAGTCGACGTCGTCCACCCACACCGGGCGCGCGAGGTGCCCCGGCACGCCGAGCACGCGCTGGCGGTAGCGGGGCAGGAACGCCAGCCGCGCGGCGACGAGGTCGAGGACCTGCTCGTAGGTGAACCCGGACGACGGCCGTTCGAAGATCGCCACACCCCCGACGTGCATCGGCGTCGTCTGGTCCTCGACGTACAGGAACGAGGCGTCCAGCGCGGACAGGCGGTCGGGCATGAGCCGATCCTTACACAATGCGAGACTGGCCGGTGTGGGTGATGAGCTGGCGGGTTCGCCGAAAGACCGCTTCCTGACCGTCTACGGGCGCAAACCCGTGCTGGAGGCGCTGGGCGATCCGGATCTGCGCGTGGACAAGGTGATCCTCGCCGACACCGCGCGCGGCCCCGCCGCCGCGGAAATCCAGCGCGCCGCGAAAGCCGCCGGGGTGCCCGTGCAGCGGGCGAGCGCACACCGGGTGAAAGTGCTGGCCGGCAACGGAAAGCAAGACCAGGGCGTACTGGCCGACGTCGTCGCGCCGCGAATGCGAGCCCTCGCCGCGGCCCTCGACGACCGCCGCCCACCGGCCCGGCTGCTGCTCCTGGACGGCATCACCACACCGGCCAACGTCGGAATGATCCTGCGCACCGCGACGGCCGCCGGGCTGTCGGGCGTAATCGTGCCGCGCCGAGGCGTCGCCGCACTGGATCCGATGGTGGTGAAATCCTCGGCAGGCGTTGCCTTCCGGGCACCGGTATTGCGCTGCGGATCGGCGCGCGAGGCGGCGGAAATGCTGGTGGAAGCCGGATACAGCCTGTTCGCACTCGGTGCCTCAGCGTCGACTTCGGTGTTCGAGGCGGAGCTGCCGCAGCGTTCGGCCTTCGTGCTGGGCGGCGAAACCGAAGGCGTCGGCGAGGCAGTTGCCGAACTGGTGACTGAGTGGTTGTCCATCCCGATGCCTGGCGACGTCGAATCACTGAACGTCTCCGCCGCCGCTGCCGTGCTGTCGTTCGAACTGGTGCGACGCGGGGTCAACTGAACAACGCGGCCAGCTCGTCGAGAGTCTCGGCGATGCTGCGGTGATGAACGCCGACCATGCCCGCGGCGACCGCCCCACGCACGTTCCGCTCGGCGTCGTCCACGAACACACACCGCGGCGCGGCCAGCCCGATCCGCTCAGCCGCGACAAGATAAATCTCGCGGTTCGGCTTGGCGACACCGACCTCGCCGGAGAAGACGAGCGCGTCAAAGTATTGGGCCAGCTCGGTTTTCACCCCAGGGGCGGCTCCGGGTGCGTTCGAGACGAGCGCGGTGCGGGTTCCGTTCTCGCGGGCGTCGCGGAGGTATTCGTAGAGAAGCGCGGCGTCCGGGTCGGTTAGGACTCCGGCGTAGTCGACGAGCAAGCCTTTCAGCACTTCGCCAGCCTAACTGTTTTGTTCGGGCGGTCGGGTTTCTCAGCAGCGAGTCCTCGAACCATGCCCGCGTTTCGCTCCCGCGAACGTCCGTGAGGGGAGCCCTGGGGGAATCAGATTCCGTGAGGGTTCCCCTCACGGACGTTCGGCCGGTCGCGGGTCGGTGCCGGTCGGTGCGCCCCCTTAGCGCATCAGGCTCATCCCGTCTGCGCCAATCTGCCCTTTTCGCCGGATCAGGCGCTCAACGTCCCATCCCCCGACCCCTCGACGCACTAATCCGCGGGTGGACGTCCATGTTTCGGGGAGGGAACTCAATGACGAACCACAGCCTCCGGCCGCTGGCTGCGGTCCCGGAGGTCAAGGGGCGGCGCAGGCATCGGCGCGGTCGGTGGCCGTCGCCGCACGAACTGCCGCCTGCTGGGCATCGGCTGGTGCGGCTTGCCGATCCGCCTACCGGACAGCGGCTGAGCCAGCGGCTCAACGCCATCCTCGAAGTCCTCGCCGGGCGGCGGGCGGCCGGGCAGATCCGTCCGCTCGTGGACGAGGCGTTGTTTTCCCGGCTCAGCAGTCAAGGGCTGATGCCGGGCATCCGCCATCACGTCGCCGGGGAGTTGCGCGTCTGCCGTCCGGCCGAGACCGCGTTGGAGACCAGCACGATCATCCACTCCGGACCCCGGGTGCTGGCGTTGGCGGCCCGGTTCGAGCGCACGCGGACGGGATGGGTGTGCACGCGGTTTCACGTGCTCGCACCGCGCGCCGAGATCGCGCAGGCTGGTCGGCCCTCAGTGGCCTGACCCAGTGGGACACGTGTCCTGAAGATTAGGACATACAGCCTAGAGCGAGTCCACTGTGGAGACAAAAAAGAACGGCAGCACGAGGGTTCTCGTGCTGCCGTTCTCAGCCAGTACCGTCCACAGTGGACGGAGTTAGGCACGCGTCAGCGACGCGGGCCCTTCTTGCCCTTCTTCGCCTGCGCCCGCTCGGCGGCCCGGCGTTCGCGGCGGGTGCCGCCCGCGGCTCCGGCGTCCGAGTCGTTCGCGCTGTCCGAATGGGACTCGACGCCGCCGCCCTCGGAGGGGCCGGACATGGTCAGTCCGGATTGGACACCGCCGCCGCCGAGGCCCTTGCCGCGCAAGGCGGACGGGACCGAATCGGAGTCGGTGGCCGGGGGCTGCGGCGGGGCGGGGCGGGCGTGCTTGCCCTCGTCCTCGCCCTGGTTGCCGAAGGCGCCCGCCGCCGCGGCGGTCGCGGACGTGACTCCGCCCGGGAGCGCCGACGGTTCCGGCTGCTGCACGGTTTCCGGCTCGGCGCGCTCGACCTGAAGGTTGAACAGGAAGCCGACGGCCTCCTCCTTCAGCGAGTCGAGCATCGCGCGGAACATGTCGAAGCCCTCGCGCTGGTACTCGATCAGCGGGTCGCGCTGCGCGAGCGCCCGCATGCCGATGCCCTCCTTGAGATAGTCCATCTCGTAGAGGTGCTCGCGCCACTTGCGGTCCAGCACGGTGAGCATGACCTGGCGCTCGAGGCGGCGCATCGAGCCTTCCTCGCCGACCAGTTCGTCGATCTCGGCCTCGCGCTTGGCGTACGCGTCGAGCGCGTCGTCGACCAGCGCCTGGCTGAGCGATTCCGCGTCGAGGTCGCCGTCCTCGATCAGGTCGTCCCAGTCGAGGCTCACCGGGTACAGCGTCTTCAGCGCGGTCCACAGCTGCTCGTGGTCCCAGTCCTCGGCGTAGCCCTGGGAGGTCGCGCCCGAGACGTACGCCTTCACCACGTCGACGATCATGTGCTCGATCTGCTCGCGCAGGTCCTCGCCCTCGAGCACGCGGTGGCGCTCGGCGTAGATCACCTTGCGCTGCTCGTTCATGACCTCGTCGTACTTGAGGACGTTCTTGCGGGTCTCCATGTTGAGCTGCTCGACCTGGGTCTGCGCGCTCTTGATCGCCTTGGAGACCATCTTGTGCTCGATCGGCACGTCGTCCGGCAGCCGCATCGTCGTCATGATGCGCTCGACCAGCACCGCGTTGAACCGGCGCATCAGGTCGTCGCCCAGCGACAGGTAGAACCGCGATTCGCCGGGGTCACCCTGCCGGCCGGAACGACCGCGCAGCTGGTTGTCGATGCGCCGGGACTCGTGGCGTTCGGTGCCGAGCACATAGAGCCCGCCCGCCTCGCGGACCTCGTCGGCCTCGGCGCGCGCCTCTTCCTTGATCTCCTCGAGCACCTTCGGCCACGCGGCCTCGTACTCCTCGGAGTTCTCGACCGGGTCGAGCCCGCGCTCGCGCAGCACCTCGTCGGCGATGATGTCCGGGTTGCCGCCGAGCACGATGTCGGTACCGCGGCCCGCCATGTTCGTGGCGACGGTGACCGCGCCCTTCCGGCCGGCGCGCGCGACGATCAGCGCTTCCTTGTTGTGGTACTTCGCGTTCAGCACCTCGTGCGGCACGCCCAGCTTGAGCAGCAGCTTCGACAGGTGCTCGGACTTCTCCACGCTCGTGGTGCCGACCAGCACCGGCTGGCCCTTTTCGTGCCGTTCGGCGATGTCCTCGGCGACGGCCTCGAACTTGGCCTGCTCGTTCTTGTAGATCAGGTCGGCGCGGTCCGCGCGGACCATCGGCCGGTTCGTCGGGATCGGCACCACGCCGAGCTTGTAGGTCTGGTGAAACTCGGCCGCCTCGGTCTCGGCGGTACCGGTCATGCCGGACAGCTTCTTGTAGAGCCGGAAGTAGTTCTGCAGCGTGATCGTGGCGAGCGTCTGGTTCTCCGCCTTGATCTCGACGCCTTCCTTGGCCTCGATCGCCTGGTGCATGCCCTCGTTGTAACGGCGGCCCACCAGGATGCGCCCGGTGAACTCGTCGACGATCATGACCTCGCCGTCGCGGACGATGTAGTCCTTGTCCTTGTGGTAGAGCTCCTTGACCTTCAACGCGTTGTTCAAGTAGCCGACCAGCGGGGTGTTCGCCGCCTCGTACAGGTTCTCGATGCCGAGCTGGTCCTCGACGAACCGGACGCCCTTCTCGGTGACCGCGACGGTGCGCTTCCGGACGTCGGTCTCGTAGTGGTACTTCGAGTTGATCAGGTTGGCCTTCTCGACCCGCTCGCGCGTGCCCATCGTGGTGGTGTCGATGCCCTGCATCAGCGGCGCGAGCCGGGCGAACTCGACGTACCACCGCGACGACTGGTCCGCCGGGCCGGAAATGATCAGCGGGGTGCGCGCCTCGTCGATGAGGATCGAGTCGACCTCGTCGACGATCGCGAAGTTGTGCCCGCGCTGCACGCATTCGTCGAGCGACCAGGTCATGTTGTCGCGCAGGTAGTCGAAGCCGAACTCGTTGTTCGTGCCGTAGGTGACGTCGGCGTTGTAGTGCTTGCGCCGTTCCTGCGGGTCCTGCTCGGCGACGATGACGCCGACCTCGAGACCGAGGAAGCGGTGGATGCGGCCCATCCACTCGGCGTCGCGCTTGGCGAGGTAGTCGTTGGTGGTGACGACGTGCACGCCGTCCCCGGGGATGGCGTTCAGGTAGGCCGCGAGGACACAGGTCAGCGTCTTGCCCTCGCCGGTCTTCATCTCGGCGACCTGGCCGAGGTGCAGCGCGGCCCCGCCCATGAGCTGGACGTCGTACGGCCGCTGGCCGAGCACCCGGTGCGCGGCTTCCCGCGCGACGGCGAAGGCCTCCGGCAGCAGTTCGTCCAGGGATTCGCCCTTGCCGTACCGCTCGCGGAACTCGTCGGTCTTGGCCCGCAGTTCGGCGTCCGACAGGTCCTTCACGTCGTCTTCGAGGGTGTTGATGTGATCGGCGATGTTGCGCAGCCGCTTCACCATCTTGCCCTCGCCCGCGCGGAGCAGGCGGTTCAGCACCATCCGGTCGACCTCACTAGCTGATCATGATCGCGCCCAGGCCGTTCCCGGGCAGTAAATCGCCACGGCTGGCGCCCGTGTGCGCCGCCGCCGTCTCCCCCATCGTAGGGAACGCGGCCTGGTCCGCGCACGCACGTCGTCGCAGAAGGTCACGGAAGGTTTGCACAGGTCCCGACGAAGGTCGTGCCGCGGGTCGCGCTCCGGGCACGCGGACGGCCCGCACGCGTTCGCGTGCGGGCCGCCGGTGCGGTTTGCCCCTGGCTGGGTCAGCCCAGCCGGATCACGCCGTAGTCGAAGCCCTTTCGCCGGTAGACGACACTCGGCCGGCCGGCCTCGGAGTCGTTGAACAGGTAGAAGTCGTGGCCGACCAGCTCCATCTCGTAGAGAGCCTGGTCCACCGTCATGGGATCCGCGTCGTGTTGCTTCTCGCGGACGACGCGGCCGGGCTGATGGCCCAGGTCCTCGTCTTCCCAGCGCCCCTGCCGGGGAATGTCGCCCGCACTCGTCGCCGCGAAACCGTTCACCATGGGTTCGGTCGCGTCGGGTGCGTCCAGGACGGCCGTGCCCATGGCGGGCCCGGCGACGGCATCGGATCCGCCGACCATCGAGGTCGCCTCGGCGACCGACTCCGGACGGCTGCGTCCGTAATGCACGCGCCTGCGGTCGTGTGTCCGCCGGAGCCGGTTTTCCAGCTTGGTGACGGCGGAGTCGAGCGCTGCGTAGAAGTCGGCTGCGCTCGCTTCTGCGCGAACAGCCGGACCGCGGCCTTTCCCGGTGATCTCGACGCGCTGGCAGCTCTTGGCCTGCCTGCGGTTGGGCTCGTGGAAGAGCTCCACGTCGTAGCGGATGACCTTCTTGTCGTAGCGCTCAAGGCGGGCCAGCTTTTCGCTGACAAGCGCCCGGTAATGCTCGGGCACCTCCACGTTGCGGCCCTTAACGACGATGTCCATACACGACCTCCCTCGCTGAGGAAACTGCGAGCTGTTGTGTTCTCACGGCACCGGTACTGAACGGCTACTGCACGGGTTCGGCGGGCTGATAAAGAATTCGCGACCGGATCACGACGTCTCGTGGCGGTAGCGCGAACGCGGACTCAGCGGGCCGCCGGCGCCAGGGACATGGGCTGCACACCTCCCTGCCTGCGGGTATTGCTGATAGCGGAGCACGTTAGCTTCATCACGCCGTCCGCAACAGCCCCCGAGCCGGGGGATGTCACGATCCGGGAACTCGTCACGGGGCGCAGTGAATCATGCGTGCGCAGCCCGGAACCGCCGCTCGGAAGGCCGAGCGCGCGTGCCCAAGTTTCACGCGGACGGCTCAACAGAGCGGCACCTCGGACGCCGAGGGTGACCGGCCCCTGCAGCACAGCCGCCACCTCGGTGGACTGCCCCGTCGCGGGGGTGATTCCGGCCTCGACCCTCATGCCCCGACAACGGGCGACGAGGACAGGAGGTTCCCTCTTGACATCACTCGTGTAGGTGACACCTGGCGGTAGTGGGCATGCGAACGCGAGTTGCCTCCCCGGCGAGAAAGCGGACGGACGTTTTCGGGCGGACGGTTTTTGGAATCGTTCCGTTTTGGCCGGACACGGAGTGGAGGATCGGTTTCCGCGTCACCGGATTTCGGTTTCCGAGCTCGCCGAACTAGGGCGCGCGGCGGATTCGCGGGCGGCCAGGGGTGCTCGGGTTCCCGATCCGCGCACGGCCAAGGCGCATCCGGGTGCCGGATTCGCCCACGGCCAAGGCACATCCGGGTTCCGGAAGTGGGGCAGACCGCCTTTCAACGTGGGACAAGCTCCCTTTCAGACTGTCGCCAGCAGGGCCAGCACCGCCACCACCGGCACGCCCGCGTTTTTCAACGCCGTGACGCATGCGGCGGACGTGACGCCTGTGGTGATCACGTCGTCCACCACCACGACCCGCGTGCCCGGCGGTGGACGCCCTGCCGCGGCGAATCGCAGCCGTCCCTCCAGATTGGCCGTCCGTTCCGCCCTGCTCAGCCCGACCGCGTCGCGCCCGCCCTTCAGCACCAGGGCAGGCGCGACATACGCTCCCGTCAGCCGAGCGGCTTCCGTAGCGATTCGCTGGACGTGCGGACCGCCGCGCACCCGCGAAGCGATCCGGCGGCTCGGCGCTGGAACCAGGCACCACGGACTGGCGCGAGGACCGCCGGAAGGCAACGCCGTCAGCCCAGCCGCCAGTACCCGGCCCAAAAACGGGGCAACGTCCCGACGGCGGCGTTCCTTGCAGGCGATCAAGATCCGCCTGGCGGCACCCGTGTAGCGAGCCAAGGCGTAAGCCGGGACCAGCGCTGCCAAAGGCGCGCGGAATACCGCAGTGGGGGACCCCCACGTCGTGGAGCATCCGGCGCACACGGGCGCGCCGCGGGTTTCACAGCCTGCGCAGTAGGTCGGCAGGAGCAGGTTCAAAAGCAGTCTCAGCAACATGACTCCGAGTGTGCACCCGACCACCGACAGTTTTCGGCCGCGCGAGCACCGGAGCCCGGAAATCACCCCGGATAGAACGGATCCGCGTTCTGCATCGAGTGCGCCTGCGGCCGCCACACCTCGCCGAGCTCGGTCGCCGTCCACAGGCCCCCGGCGTCCGCGACCACGATCGGCTGGCTCGGGGCGGACGCGACCGCCCGCACCGGCGCGGTCAGGTTGGAACTGTTGTAAGCGTCCATCCGCCGTCCGTCGATCGACAGTCGCTGGACCGGCTGCGAGGGCGAGGACGTCGCGGCCACCAGGGTGTCCGGCGTCGAGCCCCAGTCCACGTCCAGCACGTCGGTGAGCACGCCGGGCTGCAGCACCCGCGGCTCGCGCAAGGTGACCGTGTCGCCGCTGCGCACCACCGACGCCACGACCAATTGGCCGTTCACCGTCGCGGCCACGCGGGTGCCGTCCCGGGAAAGCCGCAGGACACCGATCGACCCCAGCGCCAGCAGGTCGTTCGCGTTGACGCTCTGGCGCAGCCAGTGGCCGTTCGGGTCGAGGACCATCCGCGCGATGATCGAATGGTCGACGACCGTCCACACCTCGTTCGACGGCCCGGCCCCGGCCTGTGCCGGACGCCAGGTCGGGCGGCTCAGCGAACCGCCGCCGAGGTCGACCGTCGGCAGGTCGCGGCCGAGATCGCCGATGCGCAGCCGCACGCGGTCGCCGTCCTGCTCGACCACCGCGAGGCGTTTGCCGTCGATCGACTCGGCCGCGCTCACCACCGGGTACGCGCCGTTGCCCACCGCGCCCGGGATCGGCGCGCCGTCGCTGAGCGACCGGACCCGGCCGCCGACCGTCATCAGCCCGTTCGGCGACGAGGAAGCGTTGTATGACGGCAAATCGGTGCTGCGCCAATACTCGTGGCCCGCCACGAGCGGCGCGCCGTCGGCGAGCAGCCGGATCCGCGTGGACGTGACCGTCTGCATCGACAGCACGATCTGCGCGGCGATCAGCGACCGCGTGTCCGCGCCGACGCCGGTGAGCCCGCTCAACTGCACGGTCAGCGAGCCGTCGTCGTTGTTCTTCACGTTGTTTTCGAGCGACACCCCGTCGCCGAACAGGTTTTTCACCGCGCCGGTGAGCCCGGCGGACGGGCCCTGGAGGATCAGGTCCATCACCCGGCCCGGCATGCCCGACTGCGGTTTCGCCGGGACGTAGCGCAGGTCCGGCGCGAAGGATCCGGAGTCGGGCGAGTAGAAGCTCACCACGACCGGGTTGTAGTTGCCGTCGAACTCGTCGTCGGTCACCAGCAGCACCGGCGGGGGCGGGCTGGAGATCCGCCATTGCCCGTCGGCCTGCTTGCGCACCTGGAAGGTCTGTTCGGCCGGACCGCTGCCGGGGATGAACGCGGAATCCGCGCTCAGCGTGCCGAGCACCGAACCGCGCACGGTGACCGTGCGGACGTTCGGGTCCGGCGCCGTCGACGACGGCGTGGGCGTCGTGGTGGTGCCGGTGCTGGCCGTCGGGTCGTAGACCGTGCTGAAGGTCTTGTCGATGATCGTGAACGAGCGGTTCGGCCGCCACGCGCCGCGCTGTTTGTCGTCGAGGAACGCCCGCGAGGCCGCGTTGCCCGACCGCGGATCGGCGTTGGCCTTGATGAACAGCCGCACGATGTCGAGCGGTTCGGCGTTGGCCGGCGGTTCCGGCGCGTTGTTGGCCTGCTGGGGCGCCTTTTCGACCGACACCACGACCGGCAGCGATTCCTGCGGAACGTTCGCGCAGCTCACGAGCACCAGTGCGCAGGCGAGAAGGACGAGCACTCGCCTCACTGACCGACCTCCTCCCGGTCCGGCGCCGGATCGGCGAGGATCGCCTCCGGCGCGGGATGCAGTTCGGCGACCGACGACGGCGACAGCGTGATCTCCGAAACGGCGTCCGGCGGCGGCAGCACCAGCGGGCTGTCCGCGATCGGCACGCCTTGCCTGCGCGGCACCACGAGCCGGAAGCACGCGCCGTGTCCCGGCTCGCCCCACGCGTCGAGGACGCCGCCGTGCAGCCGCGCGTCCTCCTGGCTGATCGCGAGGCCGAGCCCGGTGCCGCCGGTGCGCCGGTTGCGCGACGGGTCGGCGCGCCAGAACCGGTTGAACACCAGGTCGGCCTCCCCCGCCCGCAGGCCGACGCCGTAGTCCCGGACGGTGATCGCGACCGCGGTCTCGTTCACCGCGACCGTGAGCACCACGGGTTTGCCCTCGCTGTGGTCGACGGCGTTGGCGAGCAGATTGCGCAGGATCCGTTCGATGCGGCGCGCGTCCACCTCGGCGGAGGTGTCCTCGTCCGGCAGCACCAGTTCGACCGCGCTGCCCGCGGTTCCGGCGAGCACCCGCACCTGCTCGACCGCGCGCGTCGCGATCGGCCGCACGTCGATGTACTCCGCCGACAGCTCCTCGACGCCCGCGTCGAGCCTGCTGATCTCCAGCAGGTCGCCGAGCAGCGCCTCGAACCGGTCGAGCTCGTCGACCAGCAGTTCGGTCGAGCGGGCGAGGCCGGGCGGGAACTGCTCGCGGGAGGCGTGCAGCACGTCGGCGGCCATCCGCACGGTGGTCAGCGGGGTGCGCAGCTCGTGCGACACGTCGGAGGTGAACCGGCGCTGCAGGCCGCCGAATTCCTCGAGCTGGCGGATCTGGTTCTGGATGCTGGCCGCCATGCTGTTGTAGGACACCGCGAGTTTGGCGAGGTCGTCCTCGCCCACGACGGCGAGCCGCTGGTCGAGGTCGCCGCCGGCGAACTGCTCGGCCGCCGCGACGGCTTGCCGGACCGGCCGCACCACCTGCCGGACCACCAGGTTCGTGATGCCGGCGAGCAACAGCAGCAGCACGATCCCGGCGACGAACAACGTGTTCTGCACTGTCGACACGGTGGTCTGCTCGCTGGTGAGCGGGAACAGCAAGTACAGCTGCAGCGGACTGGCCGCGGTCGACAGCGGAGTGCCGACGATCAGGTAAGTGGTCCGGACGCCGTTCTCGTCGACGGTGTGCTCAAGCCGGGCGAGATGGTCGGCCTCGACGAACTGGCGCAGCCGCTCCGGCACCGCGGGGAACGGCCCGACGTACACCGGGTCGGCGTCCGACTGGCCGCGGCCGACGCTGGCCAGCACCGGCTCGAAGGTGCCCGCGGTGGAACCCGCGCGCGACGAGGACGTGGTCGAGATCTTCTTGAGCGCGTTCTGCAGGCGCGTGTGCAGCGCCTCCGGGGACTCGCCGCCGATCCCGACCAGTTCGCGCGTGGCGGTGTCGGCCAGCGCCTGGGTCTGCTCGATCGCGGCACGGCGTTTGGTGTCCAGCAGCCGTTCGGTGATCTGGTTCTGCAGGACCATGCCCAGCACGAACACCACCGCCGAGGACAGCGCCAGCGTCGAGATCGTGACGCGGAACTGCAGCGAGTGCTTCCACAGCTCGTTGAACGCCACCGCGCGGCGGCGTGCGAAAACCACGACCCGGGCCGAAAGCCGAGCCGTGGCGCGGGCGGCGGCGCGAAGCCGCCCCGCGAAACCGGTCATCGCACAATCACGGCGGGCCGGCCTTGTACCCGACCCCGCGCACCGTCAGCACCACCTCAGGGTGCTCCGGATCCTTCTCCACCTTCGAGCGAAGGCGCTGGACGTGCACGTTCACCAGCCGGGTGTCGGCCGCGTGCCGGTAGCCCCACACCTGTTCGAGCAGCACCTCGCGGGTGAACACCTGGCGCGGCTTGCGGGCCAGCGCCACGAGCAGGTCGAACTCGAGCGGCGTCAGCGGGATCGCCTTGCCGTCGCGGGTGACCTCGTGTCCGGGAACGTCGATCGCGAGATCGCCGATGGTGAGCGATTCGGCGGGCTCGGCCTCGGTGCGGCGCATCCGGGCGCGCACGCGGGCGACGAGTTCCTTCGGCTTGAACGGCTTGACCACGTAGTCGTCGGCGCCGGATTCGAGCCCGAGCACGATGTCCACGGTGTCGCTCTTCGCGGTGAGCATGACGATCGGCACGCCGGACTCGGCGCGGATCGCTTTGCACACGTCGATGCCGTTCATGCCGGGCAGCATGAGGTCGAGCAGGACCAGGTCCGGTTTCAGCTCCCGCAGCGCGGGAAGCGCGCGCGAACCGTCCGCGACCACCGCGGTGTCGAACCCTTCGCCGCGCAGGACGATGGTGAGCATCTCCGCCAGCGCCGGGTCGTCGTCGACCACCAAGACACGTGCCTTCATGACCACATGTTCGCACTACCTCCCGCACCCGTGCGCACGACCCGCGCGTTTGACCACCGGAAAGATCAAGATCACCGACCCGGTTGGGCCATCCGGACGCCTCGGGCGCCCGGCCGCGGCCGGATTCGCCCGCTCAGCCGAACAGATCGCAGCCGAACGGTTACTGTTGCGCTATGCGGAACCAGGACTCGGGAAACGCAACGGGAAGCGCGGTGCAGTCCGTCGACCGGGCGATCACGGTCCTGGAGCTGCTGGCCCGCAACGGCGAAACCGGCATCACCGAGATCGCGGGCGAGCTGGGCGTGCACAAGTCCACCGCGTCCCGGCTGCTGAGCGTGCTGGAGGCGCACGGGCTGGTCGAGCAGCTGGGCGAACGCGGCAAGTACGCGATCGGGTTCGGCGTCGTCCGGCTGGCGGGCGCCGCGACCGGCCGGATGGACCTGGCGAAGCTCGGCAGGCAGACCTGCCAGTCGCTCGCCGAGGAACTAGGCGAGACGGTCAACATCGCGATCGCCGACGACGGCGTCGCGATCAACATCAGCCAGGCGCGCGGGTCGGCGGCGATCACCACGCAGAACTGGACCGGGCAGCGCACGCCGCTGCACGCCACGTCCAGCGGCAAGGTCCTGCTCGCCGCGATGGACGACGCCGAGCGCAAGCGGATGCTCGCGCACGAATTAGAGCAGTACACACCGCGGACCACGGTCGACCGGGACGAGCTGGCGGCCGAACTGGACCGCGTCGCGGAGGACGGCTACGCGGCCTCGTTCGAGGAGCTGGAACTGGGCATGCACGCGGTCGCGGTGCCGGTGCGCGGCCCCGGCGGCGAGGTCGTCGCGGCGATGAGCGCGTCCGGTCCGTCCTACCGGCTGTCCAAACAGCGGATCCGGCAGATCGTCGCGCCGATGGCGGAAGCGGCACGGGAGCTTTCCGCTCAGCTCGGCTACTTTTCCGCGTGACCCCGGCGGCCGCGGCGGCTCTCTTGACAGCACGCCCGCGATCCCGCAATTTGTGAGTTGCAGCAGACGGAACATCGATCTCCATCCGCAACGCGTCCGTTCCCCGGCGGGGGCGTTCCGGCATGCCTGTCTCGTCCCGAGCCGGGCCGTCCGCGACGGCCGGCAGGCAGGAGGTACCTCGCGATGGCAGTGCGACCGCGGGTGGTTGTGCTCGGCGCCGGGCTCCTCGGCTGCGCGGTCGCCGACGAGCTGACCGGACGCGGCTGGACCGACGTCACCGTCCTCGAACCGGAACCGGCGCTCGCCTCGGCCGGACCGGGGCTGCTCTTCCGCACGCACGCCGACCGCACGGCGTCCGAGTTCGCCAAGTACACCGCGGAGAAGTACAGCGGGCTGACCGTCGACGGCGGCTGGTGTTTCCAGCCGGTCGGGAGCCTGGAGCTCGCGACCACGCCCGAGCAGCTTTCCCGGTTGCGGCAACGGCTTGGCTGGGCGACGTCGTCCGGCGTGCGCGGCTACCTGCGCGAACCGGGCGAATGCGCGCAACTGCACCCGCTGCTCGACTCCGCGAAAGTGTTCGGCGGCCTGCACATTCCCGGCGACGGGCTGGTCAAACCGATCCGCGCGGCGCTCGCCCAGGCCCGCCGCGCGAAGGAGCGGGGCGCGAAATTCCTTACTGGGCAAGAGATTGTCGAGATCGTGCGCACGGCGGGCCGGGTGACCGCCGTGGCGACCGCGACCGATCGGTTCCGCGCCGACGTGGTCATCTCCTGCGCCGGAGTACGCGCACCGCAGTTCGGCCGGCTGGTCGACCTCGCCGTGCCGGTGGTGCCGATCGCCGTCGAGCACGCGCGCACCACGCCGTTGGCGCAGCTCGCCGGGGACAACGACCACTTCACCGAGGCGGACAAACCGATCCTGCGCGGAGCTGGGCTGTCGCTGCGCGAGCACGTCGACCGGCTGGGCATCAGCGCGCTCGGTCCGGTCGAAGCCGACGCAGAGTTCGCTCCGGCGGGCTTTGAGGAATCGTGGACGGCCGCGCTCGGACTAGTGCCCGCGCTCGCCGACACGAAGGTCGAGGAGGGCGTCCGGCAGCTGGTCCCGGGTACCCCGGACGGGTTGCCGCTGCTGGGCGAACATCCGGAGCTCGACGGGTTCTGGGTCGCCGAAGCGGTGGACTGCGCGTGGACCGCCGGGGTCGCGCGGGAGCTGACGCGCTGGCTGATCGAGGGGCAAGCGCACCTTGACCTGCACTCCGTCGACCTCGCCCGGTTCGATCGGCTGCAGCTCGCGCCCGGCCGGGTGCGGGAGCGGAGCCTGAGGGCGGCGGGTCATCAGCGACCGGCGACGGAACTGGTGCGGACCACGCCCTGTTACGAGCGCGAAGTCGCGCTGGGCGCGGAGTTCCGCGAGGTGGACGGCTGGGCGCGGCCGCAGCGGTACTCGTCCGGCAGCAGCGCGGAAGCAGTCGCGGCCCGGAGCCGGGTGGCGTTGTTCGACCTGACCCCGCGGCGGCGGCTGGAGATCACCGGCCGCGGCGCGCTGCCGTTCCTGCAGACGATGACCACGAACCAGCTCGACCGGCCGCCCGGTTCGGTCACCAGCACGTTGCTGCTCGGCGAAGACGGCGGGATCCGCAGCGATCTGACGGTCGCCCGGCTTGGCGCGGAGCGTTTTCACGTCGCCGCGCACCATCATCGGGACGTCGCCTGGCTGCGCCGTCATCTGCCCGGCGACGGCTCGGTCCAGCTGCGCGAAACCACCGGCGGTACCTGTTGCCTCGGCTTGTGGGGACCGCTCGCCGAACAGGTGCTGCCCGAACTGTCCACATCGGACTCGCGCGCGTGGAAGACGTACGTCGGCGACGTGCCGGTGACCGTGCTGCGCGGGTCTGACGTGGGCGAACCCGGCTGGGAGCTGCACACCGGCGCGGATCTCGGGCGCGCGCTGTGGGACGCGGTCTGGTCGGCCGGGCAGCCGTACGGGATCGTCGCGGCCGGAGAGGACGCGCTGCGCAGCCTCCGGATGGAGGAGGGCCACCGGAACTGCGGCGTCGACGTGACCACCGAGCACGATCCGTACGAGGCGGGGCTCGGGTTCGCGGTGCGGATGGACAAGGGCTACTTCCTCGGCCGGGACAGGCTTCTCCACCGTTCTCCCTCGACGGTGCGGCGGAAACTGGCGTGTTTGACCGTCGACGACCCGCGCTCGGTGATGCAAGGCCGGGAGCCGGTGTACGTCGACGGCCGTCCGGCGGGATACGTCACGAGCGGCGCGTACGGCTACACCGTCGACAAAAACCTCGCCTACGCCTGGCTTCCCGTCGAGGACGCCAGGCCGCGGACGCCGGTGGAAATCGAGTACTTCGGGAAACGGCTCGCGGCGAAGGTGGCCGCGGAACCGTTGAGGAGCAGTGAATGACGCACTACGACGTGATCGTGATCGGCCTCGGCGGAATGGGCAGCGCTGCCGCCTACCGACTGGCGCAGCGGGGCCAGAAGGTGCTCGGGATCGACCAGTTCGCGCCAGTGCACAACCTCGGTTCGAGCCACGGCGGCTCGCGGATCACGCGGCAGGCGTACCTCGAAGGTCCGGATTACGTACCGCTGCTGCTGCGCGCGCACGAGATGTGGGACGAACTCGAACGCGACTCCGGACGGTCGCTGTTCACCCGCTGCGGCGCGGTGATGGGCGGACCGCCAGAGTCGCGCACGATCGCGGGCAGCACGCTTTCCGCGGAGAAGTTCGACATCCCGCACGAAATCCTGGACGCGGCCGAGATCCGGCACCGGTTCCCCACCATCACCCCGGCCGACGACGAGGTGGCGCTGTGGGAACCGGGTGCCGGTTTCGTATCGCCCGAAGGAAGCGTCGCCGCACACCTGCAACTCGCCGCGCGCCACGGTGCCGAATTGCACCACGAGGAGCAGGTATTCACGTGGACCACCACGGAAACCGGGGTGCGCGTCGGCACCGCTTCGAGCTACTACACCGCCGAGCAGCTCGTGCTGTGCCCCGGCGCTTGGGCACCCGTGCTGCTCGCGGACCTAGGCGTCGATTTCGAGGTGCGCCGCCAGGTCCAGTACTGGTTCGAACCGGCCGACGTGCGGCCGTTCACCGATCATCCCGTCTATCTTTGGGAAACCGCTGAAGGCGGCCAGTTCTACGGTTTTCCCGCGCACACCACGCAAGGCGTCAAAGTCGCCGTGCACCTTGGCGGCACGCCGTGCACCGCCGACACGATCGACCGGCGGATCCACGACGACGAGGTGCGCGCGGTCGCGGACGTCGTCGGCTCCCGGATCCCGACGCTCCCGGCGACCTTCCGCCGCGCGGCGACCTGCCTCTACACGAACACCCCGGACGAGCACTTCGTGATCGCCCCGCACCCGCGGCATCCGCGTGTGGTCGTGGCGTCCGGGTTTTCCGGGCACGGCTTCAAATTCGTGCCGGTGGTCGGGGAAATCCTCGCCGACCTGGTGGTGGACGGCGAGACGCGGCACCCGATCGCGCTGTTCGATCCGGCGAGGTTCACGCCGTAGCGAAGTAGTGCTCTTCGGCGAGATCTTCAAGCAGGCCAGGGTGTTCCGGCTTCCAGTCGAGGAGTTCACGGGTGCGCGCGGCGGACGTCGGCGCATCCGACTGCACCATCGGCGCCAGGAACGAGAAGTGCGCCGCGGCTTCCTCCGGCGCGATGGACTTCACCGGAACCCCGAGCCGCGCACCGATCGTCTCGGCGATCTGCCGGAGCGAGATGGCTTCGTCGCCGACGGCGTGCAGCATCGTGCCGGCAGGAGCCTTCTCCAGGGCCAGCCGGTACAGCCGGGCCGCGTCGAGGGTGTGCCCGGCGGACCAGCGATTGGCGCCCTCGCCGACGTACGGCGAAACCCCGGCCGCGCGAGCGAAGCGGATCATGGTCGGGACGAAGCCGTGCTTGTCGAGCGAACTGTGCACCGACGGCGGCAGCCGCACGACTGACGACCGGACACCGCGGTCAGCGAGCCCGAGCACGTAGTTCTCCGCGTCCACGCGCGGGCCGCCGGGGAGCCGGTCGTCCTCGGTGCCAGCGCGGCCGAGCCCGGCGAACATCAGGGTTCCGGAGGTCGATACCAGTGGCTTGCCGGTGCCGGCGAGAGCCTCGCCGAGCGCTTTCAGCGCGGACAGATCCGCCTCGACCGCCGCGCCGAACTCGCCGCTGGCCATCAAGTCGTGCTTGAACGCCAAGTGCACGACGCCGTCCGCCTCGGCCACCGCTTCGCGCAGGCCGTCCAGATCGTCGAGGTCGCCGCGCCGCACCTGCGCACCGCGTTCGGCGAGCGCCGCGGCGGAGGCGTCCGACCGGGCGAGCCCGACCACCTCGTGTCCGGCGGAGAGCAGTTCGGGAACGAGGGCCGAGCCGACGTGGCCGCTGGCCCCGGTGACGAAAACCCGCATGGGCTGTCCTTCCACAGTTGATGACACCTAGTGCCATCACCGTACGCCTGATGTCATCCGGTGTCATCACCTAGACTGGACGGCATGGGCCGCTGGGAACCGAACGCACGCCAACGCCTGGAGCGGGCCGCGCTCGACTTGTTCACCGAACGCGGATACGACCAGACCACGGTCGCCGAAATCGCCGAACGCGCCGGGCTCACGAAACGGACCTTCTTCCGCCATTTCGCCGACAAGCGCGAGGTGCTGTTCGGCGGGCAGGAGGAGCTGACCCGGCTGTTCTCCGAGGGCATTGCCGGGACGCCAGCGGGCGCGACGCCGTTCGAAGCGGTCGGCGGGGCATTGGATGCCGCGGCGGCGGTTTTCACCGGCGAGCGGCTGACTCAGGCCCGGGCGAGGCAGCCGGTCGTGGCGGCGAACAGCGAGCTGCTCGAACGCGAATTGCTCAAGCGCACCAAGATGGTCCAGGCCATGCACGACGCACTCGCGGCACGCGGAATCAGCGAGCCGACCGCACGCGTCGCCGCGGAACTGGGCTGCCTGGCATTCGGGACGGCTTTCCACCGCTGGGTCGAGGCAGGGAACCGGCGGGAGTTCGGGGCGCTGGCCGACGAAGTGCTCAGCGAATTGCGCAAAGCGACCGCGGCGCTCGGTTAAGCGAGCAGAGACTTCGCCAGCATCGGCAGATCAACGCCCGCCACGCCGTCCAGCACATGCCACGGCGCGAGCCACGAAGCCGCGGCCAGTTCGTCGTACACCGCGGCGCAACGCTGCTGCAGCGAATCGTCCGACTCGAACGCGTCCCGCGCACGCGCCGCGTCCGACTCCGCCCGGCGGACTGCCCGCTCGGCGGCGACCTCCGGGCTCACCCGCAGCAGCAGGTGCGCGTCCGGCCGGGGCAGCCCGAACCGCGTGACCTCGAGGTCCCAAACCCACTGCACCACAGCGCCATCCGCGTGCTCGCGCAGGCGCGCGGCGGCGTACGCGGCGTTCGA
This sequence comes from Amycolatopsis sp. Poz14, assembly GCF_006704225.1. Taxonomy (NCBI): domain Bacteria; kingdom Bacillati; phylum Actinomycetota; class Actinomycetes; order Pseudonocardiales; family Pseudonocardiaceae; genus Amycolatopsis; species Amycolatopsis sp. Poz14. Next base: position 2,089,584 of record NZ_JACLHD010000001.1, on the reverse strand, counting down.
GGCGACGTAACGATCCAGCAGGACCACGTCGTTGGCCGCGAGCAGCGCGCGGATCTCGTCGGCCGCACCGCTGCGGTCGAGGGCGTAGAGCAACGCCATTCCGTACACCGAGTCGGCGAGGTCGCCGTGCCCGCGGTGCAGCGCTTCCCGCACCAGATCGGCGTGCACGCTGCGGCCGTAACGCGGGAAGGCGAGACTGCCGACGCTCGCGCCCGCCTCTTGCAGCGCAGCAGTCAGCCCCTCGGACAGCGTCCGCTTTCCCGCGCCGTCCAGACCTTCGATCACGACCAGTCGCCCCACGCCGTCGAAGATACTTGGTGGCGTGCTCAGGCCGTCTCTCGGCGGGCGCGGGCGTAGCCGAGGTAGCCGACCGGCACCGCGACCAGCAGCCCGGCGAGGCAGAGCAGCGGGATCCAGTCGTCGCCGTGCGGCTGCGCCGGCGTGCTCTGGCCGCCGTCCCGCTGCACCACCTCGCTGCGCGGTGCGGCCGTAAGGTGGGCGTTGCCGGTGTCAGCGGGCTGCGCCGCGCCCGCGCCCGGAGCCGACACCGGCAACGCCAGGCCCGTGAACGCCACGAGGAGCAGCAAGCGTCCGACGTGCCTTCGGCAAGTGGTCGAGGACCGCCGGACCCGCCCGGCAGTGCTCCCCACGTGATTCGGTTTCCCCAGACCCATGACGCACCTCCCGCCTAGACGTGGCCAGTGGTGGTCACAACGGTGAACCGGTCGATCACTCCGAGCAAGATGCCTGTCCGGCGACGAGGGTGTTCCGGGTCCGCGGTGGAACACGGAACGGTTACCCTTCCGTGGCCAAGCACACCAAACGGGGGCCGGACCCGTTACCGCGCGCTGCTAACGTGAACGTTCCGCGGCATTCACGCCCAGCGCACGGGCGGCGTTGAAGGGACAGCGGTGGCACGAGACGGGGATGGCCCACTGATCATGGAACCTGGCCGGCGCGGCGCGGGTGAACTGCCGCCCGAGCTCGGCGAAGCACTGCGATCCGGTGAATTCCACCAGGCGCTGCGGCTCGCGATCGCGCATCGCGGCCTGTCGCTCGCCCGGCTGCGGGCGCATCTCGCGCTCCGCGGCGTCCACATCGGACAGTCGACGCTGAGCTACTGGCAGCGCGGGCTGCGCCAGCCCGAGGTGCCGAAGGCGCTGCCCGCGGTCCGCGCGCTGGAGTCGGTGCTGCAGTTGCCCGCGGACTCGCTCGTGGTGCTGATCGGCCCGCGCACGGCGCGCCCGCGCGGGCACCAGGCCGCGGCGTCGTTCCACGACCTGCGCTCGGGCGAGATGGGCGCGATCGTCGAGCAGCTGATGAGCGACCTCGGCGCGGCGCCAGCGTCCCGGCAGTCGAACTCCGACCTGGAGATGCTGTCGGTGCACGACCAGATCACCATCGACGAACAGAAACATCAGGTGAAATTCCGGACCCGGCTGGTCACCCGCGCGCGGCGGCACGGACCGGACCGGTACGTGGCGGTCTACAACGGCGACCCCGGCTGCCGGATCGACGACGTCGAGCTGATCACCGCGGAAGGCTGCCGCGTCGGGCGGATCCGCAGGCATCCGGCGCGCGAGACGATGGCGACGGAGCTGCTTTTCGACCGGAAGCTCGCCGAGGGCGAGATCCACGTTTTCTGCTTCGAAATCCACGACAATTCCGCCGTGACGTTCCCCGGGTACTACCGGATGCTGCGCGACCAATGCGCGAGCTATCTGCTGCAACTGCAGTTCGCGCCCACCGCGATGCCCGCCCGGATCACCCGGGAGGTCCGCGCCCGCGACGACGCGCTACCGGTCGAGGCGGAGGAATTGCCGTGCGACACCGGCGGCGTGACGAGCGGGTATTTCCGCGACACCGGGCCAGGGCTGGCCGGCATCGCGGTGGAATGGAACTGAGCCTTATCCGTCCACGCGCTGCGGCGTGCCCTTAGTGATCCGCACCAGTTCGTCGAACGTCGTCGGGAAGACAGCGTTCGGCGTACCGGCCGCTGCCCACACCTCGGTGTACTGCCGCAACGCCTCGTCGACCACGGTCTCCAACGGAGCCGGATGCCCGACCGGTGACACCCCGCCGATCACCTGCCCGGTAGCCGCGCGCACCTCGTCCGGCTTGGCCCGGCGGATCCGGCCGCGCTCGAGCCGCGCGGCGAGCGCCTCGGTGTCCACGCGGTGCGCGCCACTGGTCAGGACCAGCAGCGGGGCGTCGTCGGCCATGAAGACCAGGCTGTTCGCGATCGCGCCGACCGGACAGCCCAGCGCGTCCGCCGCCTCGGCCGCCGTCCGCGTGGACTGCGGGAGAGTCCGCGCCCGGCCTTCGACGCCCGCCTCGTCGAGCGCGTCCTGCACGTTTTGCACTGCCGACATCTGCACACCTCCAGCTGTTCTGTAAACAGAACACTAGACTAGGCCCAATGTCGACGTCACCCGCCCCGGACGGCCGCGCCCTCGCCGCGGCGGTCGGTACCCGCATCCGAACGCTCCGCACCCGCGCGGGCGTCGGCCTGACCACGCTCGCCGCCGACAGCGGCCTTGGCAAGGGAACGCTGTCGGAGCTGGAGAACGGCCGCCGAAACCCGACGCTGGACACGCTGTTCGCCATCGCCACCGCACTGTCGATCCCGTTGAGCGACTTGCTCTTCGGCGACGACGGGGTGGCCGAGGCACATGGCGACAGCGTCGCGGCGACGCTGCTTGGCCGATGGGAGGATCCGGACGGCGTGACCGAGGTGTACCGGCTGACGATCCACGAGCGGGTTCAGGTGTCGCATCCGCACAGCCCTGGGGTGCGGGAGGTTTTGACGGTATTGACCGGGACGGCTGAAGTGGGGCCGGTTGACGCGCCGGTGACGGTTTCCGCGGCGGGGACGCATACGTTTATCGCGGAGACGGACCATGTTTATCGAGGAATCGGCGGACCGGCTACTGCGGTGCTGACGATGCGGTATCCGCGTTAGCGGACGAGGAGGCCATTGGCCTTTGCCGCATCAGCCTGCCGCGCGTCACAAGTAACCACAGTGACGGGTTCACCGCCAGTGAGGTCGGCGGTTTCCCGCATCACGACCGCGAGATGAAGCGCATCAAGCGTGCGAAGGGAATAGTTCTCGACGACCAATCGCTGCGCGGCGGGAAAAACACGCGCAGGCCGGAACGGAATCACGCCCAACGTCGAAGAACGACTCATCGCGTCGAACTGATCGAGAAACTCCCGCGCATCCGGGATGCGCCCGGACCGCTTGGCCGCCGCCATCGCGCTCGCGAACTCGACCCGGGTCAGCTCACTGGTGAGAACCCGGTTCCGGCCGCTCGCAAGCAGGTCGCGCAACTCGGCGTGCTCGGGCTCATCAGCGAAGAACACCCGTACGACCGCGCTCGTATCGGCGTAATAGACAGTCACCATTCACCCCGCGACCAGTCGAGCGCCTCGCTGACCGACGCACCCCATCCAGCCGAACGCCGCTCCAGTTCGTCGAGGCCAACCGGCTCCCGCTCAGACTCGAAAGCGATCAGCTTGCCCTCCGCGAGCAGCCGGGCTTTCCACGCCTCCGGCGTCTCTTCCCTGTTGAGCGCGTTGCTGAGCACTTCGGTGACCAGGTCGTTCATGCTGCGCCCCTCAGCCTCGGCCCTGGCCTTCAGCCGAGCGTGCAGCTCGTCGTCGACGCGAGTGATCAATTGCTTCACCACACCATGATAACACATAACCCATTAGAGTTATCACGTGTTTTCAGATGCAGACAAAAGCCGCCCCGAAACGCATTCCAGGGCGGCTTTAGCGTCAGCAATCAGTAACGATAGTGCTCAGACTTGAACGGACCCTCGACATCCACGTCGATGTATTCCGCCTGTTCCTTCGACAGCTTCGTCAGCTCACCGCCGAGCGCTTCGAGGTGAATCCGGGCGACCTTTTCGTCCAGCTTCTTCGGGAGGCGGTAGACCTCCTTGTCGTACTCCTCGGTCTTGGTGAAGAGTTCGACCTGCGCGATGACCTGGTTCGCGAAGCTGTTCGACATCACGAAGCTCGGGTGCCCGGTCGCGTTGCCCAGGTTCAGCAGCCGGCCCTCGGACAGCACCAGGATGCTCTTGCCGTCCGGGAACACCCACTCGTCGACCTGCGGCTTGATGTTCACGCGCCGCACGCCCGGGTAGCGGGCGAGGCCCGCCATGTCGAGTTCGTTGTCGAAGTGGCCGATGTTGCCGACGATCGCCTGGTGCTTCATCCGCGCCATGTGCTCGACCATCACCACGTTCTTGTTGCCCGTGGTGGTGACGTAAATGTCACCCTCGTCCAGCACCGTCTCCAGGCGCTTGACCTCGTAGCCGTCCATCATCGCCTGCAGTGCGCAGATCGGGTCGATCTCGGTGATGATCACGCGGGCGCCCTGGCCGCGCAGCGATTCCGCCGCGCCCTTGCCGACGTCGCCGTAACCGCAGACCACCGCGACCTTGCCGCCGATCAGGACGTCGGTGCCGCGGTTGATGCCGTCGATCAGCGAGTGGCGGATGCCGTAGCGGTTGTCGAACTTCGACTTCGTCACCGAGTCGTTGACGTTGATCGCCGGGAACAGCAGTTCGCCCGCGGCCGCCAGCTGGTACAGCCGCAGCACGCCGGTGGTGGTCTCCTCGGTGACGCCCTTGACGCTCTGCCCGATGGCGGTCCACTTGCCCTTGTCCGCCGCGACCGACGCGCGCAGCAGCTCGAGGAAGACCTTCCACTCCTCGGGGTCCTCGTCGTCGGCGGGCGGGACCACGCCTGCCTTCTCGTACTCGGTGCCCTTGTGGACCAGCATGGTGGCGTCGCCGCCGTCGTCGAGGATCATGTTCGGGCCTTCGCCCTCCCACGTGAGCATCCGCTCAGTGCACCACCAGTATTCCTCGAGCGTTTCGCCCTTCCACGCGAACACCGGGACGCCCTTGGGCTCCTCGGGCGTGCCGTGCGGTCCGACGACGACCGCGGCCGCGGCGTGGTCCTGGGTGGAGAAAATGTTGCACGAGGCCCAGCGCACCTCCGCGCCGAGCGCCACCAGCGTCTCGATCAGCACCGCGGTCTGCACGGTCATGTGCAGCGACCCGGCGATTCGCGCCCCGCGCAGCGGGTAGACCTCAGCGTATTCGCGACGCAGCGCCATCAGGCCGGGCATCTCGTGCTCGGCGAGCCGGATCTCCTTCCGGCCGAACTCCGCGGCCTCGAGATCGGCGACGGCGAATTCGAGGCCGCCCCGGGTGTCGTGCCGCTTGACAACGCTTTCGGGGGTCATAGTGCGGTTCCTCCAAGGTTTGATGGCACCTGAACAGTACCGTTGTCGGCTCGACCCTGACTCGAACGGATGAGGAGAGAACCACCGTGCCCGCCCCGCTCCCCGGCCCTGACACCCGCATCGTCGAAATGAGGGTGTCCGGACTCGTGGGCACGAGCGGCGAGACGCTCCTCGACACGGTCCAGACCGTCGACGTCGCCGGCGACGAACTCGGCCGCGTGGTGCGCCCGGCCGACCGGCTGCGGCGCCCGGCTCCCGGTCCGGTGGTGCCCGCGCTCGGCCGGTCGATCCCGCGCACCGTCGAAGGCTACCTGTGGAGCGGCATGACGTCCGGCGGCGTCGCGAAGGCCGCCTGGGCGCTGCTGTTCCCGTTCTCGCTGGCGAACGTCGCGTTCTGGATGCTGCCGCCGGTCCACCGCGGCCGCTGGCTCGGCGGCCTGTGCCGCGGGCTGCTGCGCATCGCCGCGGTGCTGCTCACCATGCTGCTGGTCAGCCAGGTCGCGGCGGCGGTGCTGGACCTCGTCGCGACGCAATGCCTCGCGCCCGGACGCGCCTGCCTCACCTGGGTGACCCCCGAACTGCGCAAGGGACCGCTGCGGATCGGCGTCGGGGTCGCCGTGCTCCTCGCACTGGTCTACGCCCTGCACCGGATCTCGTCGACGAACTGGCGAGTCCGCCCGCCCGGTCCTCCCGTCCGCCAGGGCGTCCCGATGCGGTTGCGCGCCGATCCGGAAGCGCCCGGAATGTCCGCGACACACGCGGTCGCCGCACTAGCCTGCATCTCCTTGCTTCTGCTGGGCGGACCGTTCCACGTGCCCACGAAAATCCCGCAGTTGATCGCGTGGATCTGCACCCTCGCGCTGGTCCTCGCGGTTCTGCTCGGAGGCGCGATCGGCAGCGACACCGGCACCATCGCGCGCCGAAGCTTGATCACCTTCGCGACGCTGCTGGTCATCTTCGCGACCGTGCTGGCCGCCCCCGTCGACAACCGGTTGCCCGGCGTCGACAACACCGTCGAAGGACTCGGCGGCGCCCTGCTCGTTGTCACCCTGCTGTTCGCACTCGCGCTGATCCCGTCGGCACTGCTGGCCCGCTCCGCCTGGCGCGACCGCCCACGCCGGCTCCGCCCGTGGCTCGGCGGCTGGGCAGCAGCCCCGGTACTCGCACTCGCCGGCCTCCTCGGCGGCGGTTTCGGTGCCGGACTGGCGATCGCCATCCGAAAACTTCTCCGCGCGGAGAAACTGGCCCTGCCGACGACGTACGACCTGGTCACCGTCCTGTGGGGCGGCGGTCTAGGCCTGATGGCTCTGCTCGCCATCGCCGGGTACGCCATCGCCGTCCCGCTGCGCCGCCGCCGACGCGGCATCCCGCCCATCGTCGAACTGATGGAACACGACGAACAACAAGAACAAGACGCCGCCCGAGCCTGGGCCCGCTCGGCCTGGGAACGCCGCCACCTGCACCACCTGGCCGTGATCGTCGCGCTGGGCCTCTGCGTCGGCGCGATCGCACTGCTGGTCGTGCGGTTCGGTTTCAACCTGCAGCCAGGCTGGTTCACCACCGTGTCGGCGATCGGCGTATTCGCTCTAGGCGCGCTGGCCGCCGGCCTGCTGCGAGTGGTCTACTCCGCCGCTCGCTCCCCCCAGCGAAGCCGCCACCTGGGCGCCCTGGCGGACCTGGTCTCGTTCTGGCCGCGCGCCGCCCACCCCGGCGTACCCCCTTGCTACGCGCTGAAGGTCGTCCCCGAACTGGCGGCACGAGTCAAGGAACACCTCACCGAGCCAGGCACGCGAGTCGTCCTGTCCGGCCTGAACCTGGGCAGCATCCTCACCGTGCTCACGGCAGCTCAACTCAGCGCCGAACTCTCCCCGAACGAACGCGACCGAGTCGGCCTCCTCACCGCAGGCTCCCCCTTGCAGTGGGGCTACCAGCGCGCCTTCCCCGCCGTCCTGCCGCAAGATTCGCTGGCCGACTTGTTCTCGTCACTGGACGGCCGCTGGCGCGCACTGTGCCGAGGCACCGACATCTTCGGCGGCGGCGTAACGACCTGGCGCCACCAAACAAGCAACGGCCACCTGCTGGGCGAGGGCTACCTCCCGGACGGCAAATGGGGCGCCCTGGAAACCACCCCAGACGACGCAGGAGTCCTCATCCTCGGCGGCGACCATTGGGTCCCCGACCCCCTGCGAGCCCCCGACGGCCGCAGCCGATGGGCCCCCGGAGTCCTGAAACACACCGAGTACCTGGCCGACCCAGAGTGGGACAACGCCGTAGCGATGGCCGCAGGCCTAGGCCGCCCCAACGGCCGCGCCCGCACACTAGGCGAACAAGGCTCCCTCTTCGGCGACCTGCCCCGCCCCCGCTAATCCCCCCGTTGTCCTGAGGCCACCCTCACAGCCGCTGATTCCCCCAGGGTTCCCCTCACGACCTTTTCGCGTACGTGAGGGCCACCCTGAGGGAACCTGATTCCCTGAGGGTTCCCCTCACGACCCGCTCACGACCCAAGCGAGTTCCGTGAGGGACCCCTTCACGGACCTGGATTCCCTCAATGAGCCCTTCACGGCCCACCCCCGCCAGCCGCGGCCGCCGGGGTGCTGACCCCAATGCCACATTGGTTGCGTCCCACGCACCGAACGCCACATTGGGTGCGTCAGATGCACCCAATGCCACATTGGGGCGCTAGCCCCGCCACGAACGAAACCGCCCGCCGATGCACCCGCCATCGACGCACCCAGCCCCAAACCGCCGCCGATGCACCCGCCATCGAGGCACCCAGCCCCAACCCGCAACCGATGCACCCACCCATCGAGGCACCCACACCACTCCCGCACCCCGATACGAAGCCAAAAATGCGGGCGGCGGGTGTTTGTCAAGGCATCTTTCCCGCCTTGACAAACACCCGCCGCCCGTCAGCACAATCAGCTTCGGGGTGCCCCGCCGCACCAACCGTGCGCAATGTCGCCGCCAGGCGACGAGCCGAAACCCCGAACGGACTCAGTTAGTCCCGCGCCGCCGAACCTTAAGCAGCACCAGCAACGCACCACCGCCAACAATCAACACCCCAGCAACCCAAAACAGCCAGGCATTGTCGAACCCAGTGTTAGCCAACCCGCCCCCAGTCCCATTCTGGTTCCCAGCCGGAACCACAGCCGGAGCACTGGTCGTAGCAGGAGCAGAAGTCACCCCGCCCGGCACCGACGACGTAGTCGGCGCAGGCGTAGTGCTAGGAGCCTCCGAAGTAGGCTGCGACGGAGCCGTGGTCGGAGTCTCCGAGACCGGCGGCTTGGTCGGCGTGGTCTTGGTCCCGCAGGCGAACCAGTGGCTGATCGTCGGCAGCTGGTCGCCGCGGTTGTACGGCGAGCGCAGCTTCTCCCACGGCGGCGTGGCCGACATGCCGCGCTCACCCGGCACGTACACGTTGAACCCGGGGCCGCCCTTGACCACGATCGCGGTGACGGTGACGCCCTCGCCCACCGCGGTGACGTTCAGGTACTTGTCCTTCTGCGTGCCGCCGGTGACGGTGAGGTCGCCAGCGCCGAGCAGGTCGCCGGGCACCTTCGCCTGGGCACAGGTGGTCGCGTTGCCCTCGACCGGCTTCGCCCGGCCGTCGTCCGTGGTGCAGGCGAGCGCCGAGGTCGCGGTGCCGAGCAGGGCGAGTCCGGCCACCGCGGCGACCGTGAAACCGGCACGCAGTCTGGTGCTGATGGGCATGGAGTTACTCCTCAGGGAAAAATCCGAACGGGGGATAACACACGCGGAGAACTGCGACCCTCCGTAGGAACCCCGACCACTGTTCGTGCGAATTACCCGAGAGTGATTAACCCGCCAGAGGGAAGACGACGCGGAGGGTATCGCACGCTCAGCACCCCTTCCCTGGTGGGCCCGAGTAGCCACCCGAACCGAGATCCGCGAGTTGCGCATCCGTGACCGACCATGCGAAACGGCCCGCCGCCCACAGGGGGCGACGGGCCGCTCGTCAGCGAAAACAGGTCAGTCGGCGACCGGCGGCGCGGGCTCGGAAACCGCACCGCCCTGGTCGACGCCCGACTGCCGCTTCCCCAGCAGCGAATGCCGGCGGCTGTAGGCGAAGTAGATCACGACGCCGATCACCATCCAGGCGACGAACCGCAGCCAGGTCAGCACGGTCAGGTTCAGCATCAGCCACAGGCAGGCCAGGATCGCCAGCGGCGCGATGACCCACACGCCCGGCACGCGGAACGCGCGCGGCAGGTCCGGGCGGCTCTTGCGCAGCACCAGCACGCCCGCGGACACGAGGATGAACGCGAACAGCGTGCCGACGTTGACCATTTCCTCGAGCTTGTCCGCCGGGAAGAACGTCGCGCCCGCCGCGACCAGCGCACCGACCACGAGCGTCGCGCGCTTCGGCGTCCCGCGGTCGCTCGTCTTGGCCAGCGAACGCGGCATGAGGCCGTCGCGGGACATCGCGAAGATGATCCGCACCTGGCCGAGCATCAGGACCATGACGACGGTGGTCAGACCGGCCAGCGCGCCGACGGAGATGACGTTCGCGGCCCAGTCGACGCCGTTCGCGGAGAACGCGGTGGCGAGCGTCTTGTGGCTGCCGTCGCCCGCCGAGGTCGACAGATCGGTATAGGGCACCATGCCGACGACCACCAGCGACACCGCGACGTACAGGACGGTCACGATCGCCAGCGAGCCGAAAATGCCGCGCGGCACGGCCTTCTGCGGGTTGCGGGTCTCCTCCGCGGTGGTCGCGACGATGTCGAACCCGATGAACGCGAAGAACACGATCGACGCGCCGGCCAGCAGGCCGAAGATGCCGAACGAGCTGCTGCCGCCGCCGGCGAGGAGCGAGAACAGCGACTGGTCGACGCCGCTCGACCCGGACCCGGCGGGCTTGCCCTCGGGCACGAACGGCGTGTAGTTGCTGGACTTGATGTAGAAGAAGCCGAGGATGACCACGAACAGCACGACGGCGACCTTGATGCCGGTGATCACCATCGAGAACCGCGACGACAGCTTCGTGCCGAGCACCAGCAGCGTCACCAGCGCGGCCACGACGATGAACGCGCCCCAGTCGATGCCGAAACCGCCGCCGAGATCGATCGACGTCTTGGTGCCCTTGCCGAAGATGTACTCCAGCACCGTCTGCAGGTACGACGACCAGCCCTTGGCGACCGCGGCGGCGCCGACGGCCAGCTCCAGGATCAGGTCCCAGCCGATGATCCACGCCATGAACTCGCCGAAGGTGGCGTAGGAGAACGTGTACGCACTGCCCGCGACCGGGACGGTGGAAGCGAATTCGGCGTAGCACAACGCGGCGAGCGCACAGGCGATCGCCGCGATCACGAACGCGACGGACACCGAGGGACCAGCGAAGTCCCCTGCCGTGCGCGCGGTGAGCGTGAAGATGCCGGCACCGATGACCACCGCGACGCCGAAGACCGTGAGGTCCCAAGCGCTCAGGTTCCTGCGGAGTTTTGTCTCCGGTTCATCGGTGTCCGAAATGGACTGCTCGATTGACTTAGTGCGCCACAACCCAGTGCCGGGCAACGTTGACCTCCTGCGGTGACCTTCGTGGGGACCGGGCGCCACCCTAGCCTGTCAGTTGGGCGCCAGCTGCCCGGACAGTCAGCGCGTCTCGCGGTCGAGGTCGGGCTCCAGGTAAATCAGCGTCGCGACGGGGACCTTCGCGCGCACGCGGGCCTCGGCGTCGTCGATCGCACCGGCGATCGCGGCGGTGTCGAGACCGGGCACGAGCGCGAGCTTCGCGGCGACGAGCAGTTCGTCCGGGCCGAGGTACTGGGTGCGGATGTGGATGACGCGCTCGACCTTGCCCGCGGCCAGTTCGTCCACAATGGTCGCGAGATCGGTTTCGGTCGCGCCCTCGCCGATCAGCAGGCTCTTCATCTCGATGATCAGGATGACCGCGATGACGCCGAGCAGCACCCCGATGAAGACGGTGCCGATGCCGTCGAACACCGGATTGCCGGTCAGCACCGAAAGCCCGACGCCGAGCAACGCGAACACCAGACCGAGCAACGCGCCGGAGTCCTCCAGCAGCACGACCGGGAGTTCCGGCTCCTTGGCCTGGCGGATGAACCGCCACCAGCTCGCATTGCCCTTGATCTTGCGCGACTCGCCCATCGCGGTGTAGAAGCTGTAGCCCTCGAGGCAGATCGCGACGAGCAGGATGATCACCGCGACGACCGGTGTCTCCAGCGGCTGCGGCTCGATGATCTTGTGGATGCCCTCGTAGAGCGCGAACGCCGCGCCGAGCGTGAAGAGCATGAGCGCGACGATGAACGAGTAGAAGTACCGATCGCGGCCGAACCCGAACGGATGTTCCTTGGTGGCGCGCCGCTTCGAGGTCTTCTGCCCGAGCAGCAGCAACCCCTGGTTCGACGTGTCGGCCAGCGAGTGCACCGCCTCCGCCAGCATCGACGACGACCCGGTGACCAGGAAGCCGACGAACTTGGCCACCGCGATCCCGGCGTTGGCGGCGAGCGCCGCGATGATCGCCTTGGTTCCCCCGCCAGCTGACACTTCCCGCTCCCTGCTCCGCGCCCGAATTGCCCGGTGGGAGCCTAGAGGAACCTCGGCGAAGGGAAGCGCTGGGCCTGACAATCAGCTGGTCGGATCACAGCTCGCAAGCCCCGGCGGTAGCCCGGAACAGCTGCGACCGTTCCCCGCCCAGCGGGCGTACTCGCACCGCCGGATCCGCGGCGGGCAGCCAGACCGACTGCCCCCTCCGCAATTCCGCCTGTTCCCCGTCCGAGGCGAGCACTAGGAGGTCCCCTTCGGTGCACAGCAGGATCTGCGGCCCGGCCGAATCGACCTCGATCTCGGTGTCGTCCCCGGCCGCCCATTCCATTCGGGACAGTTCGAATTCCGGGGCGTCCGTGTGGTACACCGCCATCCGCTGGCCGGCGCATTCTCCGTGCTGCACCGGCATTTCCCCGCACGCGAAGTCGACCACGCGCAGCAGCTCCGGCACGTCCACGTGCTTCGGGGTGAGGCCGCAGCGCAGGATGTTGTCCGAGTTCGCCAGGATCTCCACCGCGATGCCGTGCAGGTACAGGTGCAGGTTGCCGGCAGGCAGGTAGATCGCCTCGCCCGCACGCAGGGTCAGGCGGTTGAGCAGCAGCGCGGCCAGCACGCCTGCGTCGCGCGGGTGGGTTTCGCCCAGTTCCAGGATCGTGCGGCATTCGGTCGCGAACTCGCCGTGGTCCTGGACGTGCCGGACGCACGCGTCGAGCACCTCCGGCAGCAATTCGTCCAGCGCGGACTGCGGCAGCGTGATCCAGGTGGTGAACAGCGCGCGCAGCCCGGCCGGGTCCGGCTGGGCTTCCAGCAGGCCGGTGTACTTGCCCAGTCCGGGCGTCTCGATCGCCTTCAGCAGCTTGACCGTGCGGTGCGGGTCGCGGAACCCGGCGAGCGCGTGGAACTCCGTCAGCGCGCAGACCAGCTCCGGCTTCGCCGTGGGGTCCGGGTAGTTCCGGTTCGCGGCGTCGCGCGGGATGCCCAGCTTCTCCTCGCGGGCGTGCCCCTCCGCGGCCTGCGCGGCCGACGGGTGCGCCTGCATCGACAGCGGTTCTTCCGCGGCGAGGATCTTCAGCAGGAACGGCAGCCGGTTGCCCCAGCGCCGCGCGCAGTCCTCGCCGAGCTGGCCGACCGGATCGGCGTCGACGAGTTCGAGCAGGCTCACCTCGGCGCCGTCCGGGCCGAGCACGTGCGACGGGTCCCCTGGGTGCGCTCCCATCCACAGCTCTGCCTCGGGGTGCGGCGCCGGCACCGGACGTCCCTGCAGCTGCGGGATGGCCGTTCGCGATCCCCAGGCGTAGGGCCGTACGGCGTTGCGCAACAGCTCCACTGTCAACTCCCAATCCTTCCCGTCGGCACTGGGCCGACGCACGCGGCGGCGGAACCGCCTGCCCGCGTTCCCCCTGCTCCCTCAGGCGGAGGCCGGTTCGTATCTCCCGGCCCCGCCGATGCTGCCCGCCGCCAGCCCCAGGTACACCGCGGCCAGCTCGAACCGCAGCGCCAGCACCGCGGCGCGGACGATCTCGTCCGCCTCGATCTCCTCGGCGGGCGCGATCAGGTCCGCGCCCGGCAGGAACTCCTCGGCCTGGTACCGGGCCGCCTCGGTGGCCGGACCGGTCCGCACCGACAGCAGCAGCACCCGGGTCGCGACTCCGCCGGGAGAGTCGTCCGGGTCGGCGAAAATGTCCCGCTCCGCCCCGCCGGACTGCGCGACCCGGCGCAACGCCGGGCGGGCCAGCGCCTGCCGGTAGTCCTCCACGTCGCACACCAGCGCGGCGTGCGCGGCGAACGCGTGCGCCGCGTGCTCGCCGACCGCCACCGCGACCGGGTCGAGCCCCCACAGCAGCGGCACCCGGTCCGCGACCCGCAGCGCGAGCGCCTTCGCCGGATTGGCGAACGACTCGCGTGCCAGGTAGTCCTTCTCCGCTTCGAGGTCGAGCTGGTCGGCGAGCGCCTGCACGTCCGCGACCAGCAGGCCGAGCGCGTTCGCGGTGAGCAGCCCGGCGGCCAGCCCGCGCGGGAAGGCCAGCTCCGGCGGCACCGGCACGCGCGGCGCGAGCAGCACGCCCTTGCCCGCCACCGACGCCGCGACCGGCCCCTCCGCCGGCGCGGACAGCACCACCGACGCGCCGAACCGGGCGGCACGCTCCAGCGAAGCGGCCAGCTCGCGGTCGCCCGCGTCGTCCGTGTGCGCGAACACCACGTCGAGCGCGCCGATCCAGGCCGGCACAGATTCGGCCACCACGACCGGCACCGGGCACGACGGCGTGAGCAACGCGGCCAGCAGCCGGGTGAGCGTGCGGCTCACCCCTGGCCGGTCGATGAGCACCAGCGAACGCGGACGCCCGACGTCCAGCCGTTCGCTCAGCTCCAGTTCGGCCGCCGCCTCGGCGGTGGCCCGCACCTGCGCACCGGCCATCGCGGCGGCGCGCAGCAACCCCGCGCGGTCGGCATCGGCCAGCCGCGCGGAGTCGTCGAGCAGGGAATCGTCAAGCATGGTCAAGCACTGTCGCCGTGGTCAGCGGCCGAACCGGGCAGCGTCGCCTCGTCGAGCAGCAGCACCGGGATGCCGTCGCGGACCGGGTACACCCGGCCGCATTCGGTGCAGGTCAGCGCGTCGGCCTCGGCGTCGTCCGGCGTACCGGGACGCAGCGGGGCGTGATCCGGCGACGGGCACGCGAGGATCTCCAGCAGCTGTGCGTCAAGCGTGATGGCCATAGTTCCTCCATACCACGCGTCGTTGGGGTGTTGAGGGCGCCTTCCGGACACAATCCGGCGCCAGCCGGTCAGGCCCGGACAATGGCCAGCACCTCGGCGGTGAGCGCCTCGACCGCGGCCCGGTCGGCGGCCTCCACGTTGAGCCGCAGCAGCGGTTCGGTGTTGGAGGGGCGCAGGTTGAACCACGCGCCGCCGGGCAGCTGCACGGTGAGGCCGTCCAGCTCGTCGATCTGGACGCCGGACTTGCCCGCGTACGCGTCCTTCACCGCGAGCATCCGCGCGACCTGGTCGCTGACCGTCGAGTTGATCTCGCCGGACGCCGCGTAGCGCGAGAAGTCCTGGGTGAGCGCGGACAGCGGGCCGTTCTGCTCGCCGAGCGCGGCCAGCACGTGCAACGCGGCCAGCATGCCGGTGTCGGCGCGCCAGAAGTCGCGGAAGTAGTAGTGCGCGGAGTGCTCGCCGCCAAAAATCGCACCGGTGCGGGCCATCTCGGCCTTGATGAAGGAGTGCCCGACCCGCGTCCGCACCGGCTTGCCGCCGTGCTCGGACACGATCTCCGGCACGCCCTTCGACGTGATCAGGTTGTGGATGACCGTTCCGCCCGGCTCCTTGGCCAGCTCGCGCACCGCGACCAGCGCGGTGATCGCGCTCGGGGACACCGGCTCGCCGCGCTCGTCCACGACGAAGCAGCGGTCCGCGTCGCCGTCGAACGCCAGCCCGGCGTCCGCGCCGACCTCGCGCACCTTGGCCTGCAGGTCGACGATGTTGGCCGGGTCGAGCGGGTTGGCCTCGTGGTTCGGGAAGGTGCCGTCGAGCTCGAAGTACATCGGCACGACCTCGATCGGCAGCCCCTCGAAGACCGTCGGGACGGTGTGCCCGCCCATGCCGTTGCCCGCGTCGACCACGATCTTGAGCGGCCGCGAGCCGGAGAGGTCGACGAGGTTGCGCAGGTAGGCGGCGTAGTCGCTGAGGACGTCGCGCTCGGAGACGGTGCCGCGCTGGCCGTCGAAGGCGGGAACTCCCTGCTCGACGGTGTCGCGGATCTCCGCGAGGCCGGTGTCCTGCCCGACCGGCGAGGCTCCGGCGCGGCACATCTTGATGCCGTTGTACTTCGCGGGGTTGTGGCTGGCGGTGAACATCGCGCCCGGCAGGTTGAGCGAACCGGAGGCGAAGTAGAGCTGGTCGGTGCTGGCCAGGCCGATCGTCACCACGTCGAGGCCCTGGGAGGTCACCCCGTCGGCGAACGCCGCGGACAGTTCCGGCGACGAATCGCGCATGTCGTGGCCGATCACCACGGCCGGCGCCTCGGGTTTGATGAGCAGCGCGAACGCGGCCCCGAAGTCCCGGACGAGGGCAGCGTCGAGCTGTTCGCCGACCACGCCGCGAATGTCGTAGGCCTTCACGATGCCCGAAAGGTCTGGCACGCCTTCTCCCCGCCGCTAGTTCCGTGGCGACGCCACTCGCGCCGCGGGCGAAAGCCTACCGGTCGGGAGGATGGCTCAGGCGCGCCCCGGGAGGACGCGCAGATGGCCGCGCCTGCCGGAGGGCCCTTCGGGCTCGGGCTGCGCGGGCGGGACGTCGGAGCGACCGGCCTCGCGCACCGCCTCGGCCAGCGCGGTCAGCTCGTCGGCGGACTGCTCCGGAGCGGCGAAGGCCCCCTCGTGGCGGACGACTTCCCAGCCCTTCGGGACGGTCAGCCGCAGCGCGTGGGCCTCGCAGAGGTCGTAGGAGTGCGGTTCGGAAGCGGTGGCCAGCGGTCCGACGACCGCGGTCGAGTCCTGGTAGGCATACGTGAGCGTGGCGACAGCGGGTTCGAGGCAACCCGTTCGCGAACATTTCCGTACGCTCCGCACGATCCGAAACGATAGCGCGTCGCCGCAAGCGAGTACCGGCGACACGCGCGTTCCCCTGGCGACCGCATAGACTTGGCCGGTGGCGACGGCTCGTGACTACCGACAACGGCAGCGGCTGCGACGGGACCGGCACGGCCGGGGCCTGCGCGGAACGCTCTATCCGGCGACCCTGCCAGCGGCCGCGAGCCGCGCGGAACGCTTCGACGCGCTGGTGCTGGACGCCCTGGAGCCCATCGAGGCCCGCTGGCGACACGAGCTGACGAAACTGGACGTAGCGGTAGACGACGTCCCCGAAGTCCGCATGGACGGCCGAGCCCCCGCAGACGGAGTGCTGCACGACGGCGCAGTGCCCCTGTCAAGGCTGGTCCCAGCCGGGGTCGACCGAGCAGGCCTGCCCACCCGCGCCCGCATCGTCCTGTACAGGCGTCCTTTGGAAGCACGCGCCAAAGACCCGTCAGAACTGGCGGACCTGGTCCACGACGTCCTGGTAGAGCAGGTCGCAGGCTACCTAGGCGTAGAACCAGACGTCATCGAAGGCGACTAACGCACCCCGCATCGAGGCCACCCACACCGCCCCCAACCCCGATCCGAAGCCTCCCTGCGGTTCGGGGGTGCTTGTCAAGGCATCTTTCCCGCCTTGACAAGCACCCCCGAACCGTCAGCACAATAAAACTTCGGGGTGGCGGGCCCCCATAGCGAGCGCAATGTCGCCGCCAGGCGACGAGCCGCTCAGTCCCGCCCCCGAGACGGAATAGCCGTCAACGCCGTAAACAACACCGCCGCCAGTTGCACCAGCAGCAACAACCCCCGCTCAGTCCCAGGAAACGTCACCGACACCTCCGAAGACTTCGCAGGCACCGACACGGCGACCTGATGCCCCCAAGCAGGCACGATCGGCACCGCTTTCCCGTCGACACTCGCCTGCCACCCAGCCTCCTGCTCAGCCGCCAGCACGAGCAACCGCCCAGTGGGCCCCTCAGAAGCCCGCACCCGCACGTCCGGCAACCGAGCAGCCACCGGCGAAATCCCGGGATTAGTCCCCGGCGCACCCCCACCGGTCACGGCCTGCTTGGCCAACTCCGGCGAGATCAGCGCCACCTCCCCGGACTTAGGCAGCAACCGCAACGTAGGCCGCCCATCCGACATAGGCGCAGCCACCGCAGCAAGATCACTGGCCGCCGCAGCAAACGCCCGAGCGTCCGTCCCCACCGGCAACACCACGTACTGCACCCCAGAAGCCGCAGCAGCCGCGAACACCCGCTTCAGCGCCGCGACATCCCCCTGCCCCAGCCCCCGCCGCCAGTCGGCCAGCCGCTCCGGCGTCCCCTTGACCGGCGCGAGCTCATCGTCCCCGAAGAGCGCCAGCCGACCACCGGTCTGCCGCACCTGCCCCGCGCTGACATCCAGCACCGAACGCCCCGTAGCCGCGACATCCGCGGCCACCTCAGGCGCAAGCTGCGGACGCGCCGCCGACGTCAACGGCCCCTCGGACCCGGTCGCGACCGCCCCGACACCCAACGCAGCCACCACCACAACCCCGGCGACCGCGAGCACCTTCGGCAACCAAACCGCAGGCACCGCCGCACCGCCCCGCTGCCAAGTAGCCAGCACCGCCCACAACAACCCGGCCCCGACCACCAGCAACGGCACCCCGGCGTACCCGGACGCGGGCGCCCCGCCCTGCATCGGCGTCAACTGCACCTGCCGCACCAGCACGACGCCGATCAGCCCCAGCACCGCCAGCGCCAACCCGCCAACGACCTGCTTCCGCGGCCGCACCACGAGCGCGACCAGCGTCGCCGCGAGCACCACCACCCCGATCGGCCACGCTCCCGGCCCACCCGGCGTAAGCCCGGCAAGATCCGTAGCGGACGCGGGCGCGGCCGGACCGCCAAGACCTTGCAGCAGCAGTTCCGGATGCCGCAGCAGCACAGTCGGCCAAGGCAGCAGCAGCACCAGCGGCAACAGCACCACGATCCCGACCGACGCCACCCGCCGAGCCAGCCCGGACGGCGCGGGCAGCACCACGAACCCGACCAGCAGACCCACCAGCGCCAGCCCGTGCGCGAGCGGCGAGAACGCCCCCAGCAACGCGACCCCGAACGCCGACAGCGCCGAGACGTGCAACCACCGCGTGCCCGGCCGGGTCAGCAACCGCACGATCCCTGCGACCACAAGCGGCAGCACGAGATGCACCACAACCACATCGAGCCGCCCCTGCGCGACCGACGCGGTCGCGGCAGGCAGCAACGCGTACGTCGCGGCAACGGCAGCACGCACCCAGCGGCGCACGGCGAGCTTGCGAGTGGCGACGTACGCACTCAGCGCGGCAAGCGGGATGTCGCCGATGAGCAGGATCGCCACGAGCGCGGCCGGACCGCCGATCGGAGCGAAGATCGCGCCGATCGTGCCGAGCACCGGCAGCGTCGCGGGAGCGGGCGCACCGGTGCCGCCCGCGACCGAATGCCACGGCGACAGGTACGTCGACCAGATCTCGCCGAGCCCGCCGACCGGAAGCAGTTGGCCGCCCCACAGGTCGAGACCGAGCCGGCCGCGGTTGAGCACCAAAGCCAGCGCGGTGAGCAGAACGACCAACACCACCGGCGGCGCGAAGACGGTCGCGGCGAGCACGCGTCGCCGGTTGACCTCCACGAACACCAGATCCGGTTCCGGCGCGGCGGGTTCCGGACGGGGCGAAGGCGACGGCTGAGCCGCGGTCTCCTCGGCCGGTTCAGTGTCCTCTTCGGACACCGGCGCTTCCGGCAGCGTGACCGCGACGACCGTGCCCGGCCGGCGCAGTCCCCGGCCGCGAGTGCTCAGCCCGCGCAGCGCACCGGCGGGCAAGGCGTCCGGACCGACCGGACGCGCGCCGGACGCGGCGAGCGCCTCCGGCGGAATCCACGCCGACTCCTGCTCGACGCTTTCCGGCACCGTCCCGAGTGCTACATCGCTCTGTACCCCGCGCCGGACGAGTCCAACCACGCCGGCGCTGATCGCGTTGCGCAGCCTCGCGATCCGGCTCGTGAAGAGCCCGCGGACAGTGCCGGGTCGCGGCTGCTCGCGCCGCCGCGCCCGGGCCGCGCGGAGATTTCCCTTGCCCCCGCACAAGTATCCGAGCGCGGCCAGTTCCGCGCCCGCTTCGGTGGTGCGCCGCAGCACGAAGAACACGAACGCGCGCAGCACCAACAGGACCGGCAGCCGGACGAGCCCGAACCAGAACGACGGGGTCGAGCAGTTCACGAGAAAGACGCGTACGCCGTGCGAACGGTTCAGCGCGGCCAGCGGACGACCGGCGGCGTCCGGGGTGCGCTGCCCGGTGGACACGGCGCGAGCGTGCCGGACGCGCGCGGAGGGCACCGACAGCACGAGCGAGCCCGCCGCGTTGGCGCGCCAGCCGAAGTCGAGATCCTCGCGCAGCAACGGGAAGTCCTCGTCGTAGCCGCCGAGCGCGTCCCAGAGTTCCCGCTGCACCAACGATCCGGCGCTCGGGACGGCGAGGACCTCGCTGGGTTCGCCGTCCGGCGCGGCCATCTGCTGGCGGTGCCCGGAGGCGTCGGTGGACAGCCCCGCCTCGACGATCAGCCGCGGATCGGTCCAGTCGGTGCCGAGCGGCCCGAGCACTTTCGCGGACGGGTTTTCCTCCGCGGCGCGCACGAGCTGGTCGAGGCAGTCGGGTTCGGGGGCGCAGTCGTCGTGCAGCACCCACAGCCACGTTCCTGGGTCGCCCCACCGTTCCACCGCGTGCGCGACGCCCGCGGCGACCGCCTCCGCGAACCCGGTTTCACTCGTCAGAGTGACAACTCCGGACAGCACCGGCTCCTCGGCGGCCGCGCCCGGTTGCGCTGCGTCGGCGAGCAGTTTCGGGGTACGGTCGGTGGATCCGGTGTCCACGGCGAGCACGTGCCGCGGACGGACTGTGCTGCGCCGCAACGCGGAAAGCGCCAGCGGCAGCCACTCTTCGCCGTCGTGACAGACCACAATGGCCAGAACGGGCAACGTCCGCACAGCGGGCGGAACGACGGTGCGAGGCAAGAACGGCTCCTGCTCGGACGGGACGATGGGTGCGGTCACCCTACGGCCTGCGCGGACCCGCAGGCACCGGCCCACGCCGCGCGTCCGGCGGATCCCACCGCGTGGACGAACCGAGCACGAGAAAAGTCCGCGAACGCCGAACCGGCGCGCTCAAGCGAGGAACCGGCACCCGATCCAGCCGCGAGATCCGCGGCACACCGGGGTTTCCGCGGCGGAAGACGAAGATCACAAAGAGAACCACGGCACAGCACCGATTTTCCGGCCGCCGTGACGGTACTTCTGCCCTCAGGCCCGCCGCTGGAGGCGGCCGCACGAATCCGGCGAATGTGCCCGGAGCCACCTCGGCGAGGACTCCCATCCCGCCGCGGGCGCGCCGGCCGCAGCACTCGCTCACCGCCGTGCCGACGGCGGGGCGCACCCCCGGTCCGCGTGGACCGGGGGAACCGAAACCCGTTTAGACAGCCCGTTTCTTCAGCTTGCGACGTTCCCGTTCGGACAGTCCGCCCCAGATGCCGAAGCGCTCGTCGTGCGCCAGCGCATACTCGAGACAGTCGTCCTTGACCTCGCAGCCAAGGCAAATCCGCTTGGCCTCGCGGGTCGAGCCGCCCTTCTCGGGGAAGAACGCCTCCGGGTCGGTCTGCGCGCACAGGGCGCGCTCCTGCCAGTCCTGCTCCTCGGGGACGTCGAAAAGGTCGGTCAGATCCCCGAGCTGCTGCTCCGGGTTCTCTCCCCAACCCACGACGTGCCCCCATTCCCTGTTGTCCGCTTCCAACCGCACGTCCGCCTCCTCGCTCCTACGCACTCCCCAGGCTGGCGGTGGTGAAACGACACCCGCTGCCCCCTCCGACAGCGAATGACATCACTGTGATTACACCTGTGTAGTGCGGCCAGGTCAAGCCGAGTAGCGAGTTCGGGGGATCTCTGTGCCCGGGTGCGCAAGGGGACACGCCGAAGACTTCACACCGGGCATACGGAAGACTGGTGGGGTGCAGAGATCAGCAGTGCGTCCGAGCCCGATCTTCCTCGGCATCCTCGCCGTCGCCGTCGCCGGTGGTTTCCTGGCTGCATACGGTGATTCCACGACTCTTCTCGGTTCCCGCGACCCGATGTTCATCGCGGGCGTCGTGCTGCTCGTCCTGGGCGGCTGGATGGCGTCGCTGACGCTCCACGAGTTCGGGCACGCCTTCGTCGCCTTCCGCGGCGGTGATCACGAGATCGCTCACAAGGGGTACCTCTCGCTGGACGTCCGGCGCTACGCCGACCCCGTCCTGTCCTTCGTGCTTCCGCTCATCTTCTTGCTGATCGGCGGCATCCCGCTGCCCGGCGGCGCGGTGTGGATCAACCGCGGCGCGCTGCGCAATCGCGCGACGGCCTCGTGGACCTCGCTGGCCGGTCCGCTCAGCAACCTCGCCGTCGGCGCCGCGCTGTGCCTGGCGACGATGCTGATCCCGATGGCGACCGGCCTCTTCTACGCGATGTCGTACCTCGCGCTGCTGCAGATGATGACCTTCCTGATCAACATCCTGCCGGTGCCGGGGCTGGACGGCTGGGGTGCGCTGGAGCCGTACCTCTCGCCGCAGGCGCGGGCGTTCGGCGCGCGGGTGCGGCCGTGGGCGCCGCTGGTGCTCTTCGCGCTGTTCTTCCTTTTCCGGCCGGTGTCGGATCTGCTCTGGACGATCGCCGGGCACATCTACGAACCTCTCGGCGGGAACGCGGCCGCGGCCTACATCGGGCAGAGGGCGTTCCTCTTCTGGCACTGACCGCTCAGGCCCACTCCCGGTGGGCCATGAGCCACGCGTGCGCGCGCTTCCAGACCTTTTTCAGTCCGGAGCGCTCGCCGAGGTAGTCGCCCGCCGCGCCGACCACCGGCAGCATCCCGAGCGCCCGGTGGAACCATCGGCCGCGCGGGCGCTTCTCGAGTTCGCCGGTGATCCCCCACAGCGACTTGCCCAGGTGCCAGAGCGTGCCGGCGACGGCTTTCGCGGTCACCTTGCCGTGTTTGCGGTGGGATTCGTCGAGTTCCTCGGTGAGCCGCGCGGTCTCACTGTCCTCAGCGGACTTCGCGGACTTGTCGTGTTTGGCACCCGACGCGAGGTCGGCGTCGATGTCGCGTTCGAACAGCACCGAGGCGATCAGCCGGACGCGGCTGCCGACGTCGGTCACGCCGTACTCCCCCGCGATCGCGCACAGCACCAGTCCCTGCGACGCCGCGCCGAGGGTGTCCTGCACCGGCAGCCGGTCGGCGAGCGCGCCGCCGAGCCCGGGGATCGAGGTCAGCAACGAGGTGAGCCTGCCGACGCGGTTGACCCACCAGCTCGCGCGCTGGTCGATGTCCATCGCCGCCCATCCCGCGGTGCCCGGCACCTTCACCGAGGTCAGGGCGCGGAGCATTTTCTTCTTCAACCCGGCGTCGACGAATTCGCCCTCGCCGCGCCGGGCGCGTGCCTGCATGCCGAACGGGTCGGCCTCGCGCAGCGCGTCGATCATCGGCGCGCAGGCCCGGACGAACGGACGCAGGATCGCCACGACCTGACGGTCCGAAATGGCCTCAGACACGGACGCCTCCCTTCGCCGCGGCCCGGCCGAGCCCGCCGCCGAGGACCAACGCGGCGGGCAGGGCGCTCGCGCCGAGCAGCAGCAGCGCGCGCCAGTCCTGGACGAGCACGACGTCGCCGCCCGGACCGAACAGGCCGACCCCGAACACGACGAGTACCCACACCAGCAGCGGCACGAACGACAGCCCCGGGCGGACGAGCTTCGCCGCGGTCAGCACGAGCCACGGCGTGGTGACCGCGCCGACCACCGCGGTGACCGGCAACGGCACCTCGCCGAGCGGGCCGACTCGCAGCGGGAGGAAGAACAGTTCGAGCAGCGCCAGCACGACCGCGTCGAACGCCAGGAGCGCCAGCATCAGCCGCTGGTCGCGAGTGAGCGGGGCGGACACCGTCACCACCCGCCGAACAGATCGGTCTCGGCGCCGGCCGCGTCGCCGTGGGCGAGCACGAAGTATTCGGCGGACGGGATCGGCTGCGCGATGCTGTTGGTCAGCGCGAAGTGGCTGACCGCGCCGTCGACCACGGTCAGCTGGGTTTCATGTGCGCGCAGTGCCGCCAGCTTGGTCTGCCGGTGCGCGGAGATGTCGACCACGGTGGTGATCTTGCCGTCCGGAGTGGACGGAAGCTCACCGTCGGCAGCCACCCGGAACGGTGATGTTCCGTCGGCGCGCAGTTCGGCGAGCCCGGCGGCGAGCGCGGCCTCGGACTGGACCACGTGGAAGACCCGCTGGACCGACGGGGCGTCCGGGGCCGCCGCCATGGTGATCTCGTGCGCCCGGATGTGGTCGGGATGGCCGTAGCCGCCGAAGGAGTCGTAGGTGACGACTACCTGCGGGGCGAAATCGTCGATGAGCTCGCGCAGCTGAGCGGTCTGCTCCGCCGCCGACCCGCCGGTGAACGCCCGCGGGTGCTCGGCGGCGGGCGTGCCCGCCATGCCCGAATCGCGCCACCGGCCGATGCCGCCGAGGTACTCGTGCCGGGCGAGACCGAGCGCGGCGGCCGCGGCGGCCATCTCCCCGGACCGGTACCCGCCGAGCTGGTCGGCCTCCGCCGCGACGAGCCGCGCCAGCCGCGGCGGGACGATTTCGCCCTCTTCGCCGAGCGTGCAGGTCACGACGCACACCTCGGCGCCTTCCGCGCCGTAGCGGGCGATGACGCCGCCGGTGGCGATGCTTTCGTCGTCCGGGTGCGCGTGGACCAGCAGCAGCTTCCGCTTCACGCCCTCAGGTTAATGACCGTCGCGTCCGCGCCCGGGAGGCCGACCCCCGGCGCGGCGCTCGAGACCGGAAATCGGCGGCGTGCACGGGAAAATGCATCCGCATCCCACCACGTCGGACCAGCGTCCCGGACCGTGGGCGTTCCCTTCCGCGGAACGTTCCGCGGTTCGGAATGCGCGGGCAAGGACGCAAGATGCTCGGAACACCCAACGAGCACCTTTCGCCGTCCGGGCCGCCGTGTCCGCGTTCGGCGACGGGCGCGTTCTTTCGCTTCACGAGATCGGACCAATTTCTTGTCACTTCGGGTTCGTCGCGGCCGCGTGACTACTCCATTAGCTGGGGTACCGCGTACGGAACGGGGCGGTTATTGTCCGCCGGACCTATCGGTCCGCTGGACTGAACTGCCACTCGAACCGGTTCCGAATTTCCGTGATCAACTACTGACCGTAGTCGATCAAGTGCGGAAACCACGGTGCAACCAGGGGGCACGAGATATCTGTTCCGCAACGATCTCACTGAGAGTGTCCGGATCGATAGGTTTGCCGTCTGTCCAATGCCTAAGTTTCACGGCTACGGTGAGCAACGCGATACCGATCGGTGCTTGCGCGTCAGGAAGAGCCGCCTCGCAAACCCGCGACGGCGTCGAGCAAGGAGAATGAATGTTAGTGACGACTAGGTCGCGCGCCGCGAAACTCGGCGCGTTCGTCGCGGGCGCGGCCCTTCTGCTCTCCGCATGCGGTGGTGGCGGAGGCGGCAACAGCGCGGTGCAGACCGGGCAGGCATTCGCCGACTGCGACAAGAACCCGAACACCTGCAACGCGGCACAGGCCGATCAGCTCCAGCAGGGCGGCGACGTCACCTACGCGATCGAGAAGAACGTCCCGAACTGGAACGTCATCTCGGCCGAGGGCAACGTCTTCGAAACCGGCGAGGTCACGAAGGGCCTGCTGCCCTACACCTTCTACGCGACCCCCGACCTCAAGCCGGTCCTGAACAAGGACTTCGTCGAGTCGGCCGAGGTCACCAGCACCAGCCCGCAGACGGTCGTCTACAAGCTGAACCCGAAGGCCGTCTGGTCGGACGGCACGGCGTTCT
The DNA here is from genome assembly GCF_006704225.1 of Amycolatopsis sp. Poz14. NCBI lineage: Bacteria > Bacillati > Actinomycetota > Actinomycetes > Pseudonocardiales > Pseudonocardiaceae > Amycolatopsis > Amycolatopsis sp. Poz14. Next base: position 2,064,329 of record NZ_JACLHD010000001.1, on the reverse strand, counting down.
CCGCCGACGACTTCATCTACAACTACAAGGTCCAGAACGGCAAGGACTGCCCCGACTGCGCCGCGGCCAGCACCGCGGGCTACGACCAGGTCAAGTCCGTCACCGGCTCCGACAACGGCAAGACCGTGACGGTCGTGTTCGACAAGCCGTTCACCGACTGGAAGCTGCTCTGGAGCTCCGGCGGCGCGATGTACCCGGCGCACCTGGCCAAGCAGCACGGCGACACCAACACCCCGGCCGGCCTCGCGTCGTCCTTCAAGTGGTTCGGCACGACTGTCCCGACCTGGTCGGGCGGCCCGTGGAAGATCTCGAAGTTCGTCAACAACCAGTCGGTCACCGAGGTCCCGAACGACAAGTACTGGGGCGCGAAGCCGAAGCTGAACAGCGTCATCTTCCGCGTCATCACCGACGCGACGCAGGAGCCGACCGCACTGCAGAACAACGAAGTGCAGGTCATCTACCCGCAGCCGCAGGTCGACCTGATCAACCAGGTCAAGAACATGCCGAACATCTCCTCGTTCATCGGCCTCGGCCTGACCTGGGAGCACTTCGACTTCAACCTGAAGAACCCGGCGCTGGCCCAGAAGCCGCTGCGCCAGGCGCTGTTCACCGCGGTCAACCGCAAGGACATGATCGCCAAGACCGTCGGCCAGTTCACCAACAAGGTCGAGCCGCTCAACAACCACAACTTCGTGCCGCAGCAGACCGGCTACAAGGACACGGTGAGCGCGACCGGCCAGGGCTCCGGTGACATCGAGAAGGCCAAGAAGATCCTGACCGACGCGGGCTACAAGCTGGCCAACAACCAGCTGTCCGACCCGAGCGGCAAGCCGATCCCCGAGCTGCGCATCCGCTACACCGTCGGCAACCAGATCCGGCAGAACGAGTGCGAGCTGTTCGCGCAGACCGCGGCTCAGCTGGGCGTCAAGGTGAAGGTCCAGTCCACCGACGACCTCGGCCAGACCACCACCAGCGGCGACTACGACGTCATCGTGTTCGCGTGGGTCGCTTCGCCGTTCCCGTTCGGCGGCGCGATCCAGAACTGGGGCACCGGGCAGGGCAACAACTACGGCAAGTACAGCAGCCCGCAGGTCGACAGCCTGATGGCGCAGGCCAACGCCGAGACCGACCAGACCAAGGCGGCGGACCTGCTCAACCAGGCCGACCAGATCATGTCCGAGGACGCTTACGTGCTTCCGCTGTACCAGAAGCCGACCTTCATCGCCTCGTCGGACAAGATCGCGAACATCCGCAACAACTCGACCCTCGACGGGCCGGTGTACAACATGGCGGAGTGGGGCATCCGGAAGTGATCAACGACCGGTAGATTCCCGCAGGACAACCGGTGAAGGGCCGGCCGCAAAGCCGGCCCTTCACCGTATCCGCGAACAATTGCCCTTTTAGTTCCCGAACACCACGATTGCCCCGTTACGTCGCCAAGGCCTGCCACCACGAGCGGCGGGCGCCGGCAGAACACCGTCCAGAGCAGGAAGACCTCCATGCTTGCCTTCGCACTGCGCCGGCTTTTCGTCTCGGTGCCGATCCTCATCGTGTCGACGTTCGTCGTCTTCGTGATGGTGTCGCTTTCGGCCAACCCGTTGACCCCGCTGATCGCGAGAAACCCGCCGCCGCCCCCTCGCACCATCGAGCTCGAACGCATCCGGCTGCATCTCGACCAGCCGATTCTCGAGCGATACTGGCACTGGATCACCGGCGTGCTGCACGGTGATTTCGGGCCCTCGGTCCAGTCCACCATGAACATCGGCAGCGAGGTGTTCGGCCGGTTCGGCGTGACGCTGCGGCTGATCGTGCTCGCCATGGTGGTGGCGCTGATCCTCGCCGTGCTGATCGGCGTGATCAGCGCGTCGCGGCAGTACTCCAAGTTCGACTACACCGCGACCTTCTTCGGCTTCCTCTTCCTGTCGATGCCGTCGTTCTGGTTCGCCCTCGTGCTGAAGCAGATCGGCATCTCGATCAACACGACGGTCGGCGACCAGGTCTTCTACACCATCGGTTCCTCGTCGGTGGTCGCCGCGGGCGGGTTCTGGTCCCAGTTCGGCGACGTGCTCGGCCACCTGATCCTGCCGACGATCTCGCTCGCGCTGACCAGTTACGCGGCCTGGAGCCGCTACCAGCGCGCGTCCATGCTCGAGGTGCTCAACAGCGATTACGTCCGTCTCGCCCGGGCCAAGGGCCTGCCGCGCTGGACGGTCACGCGCAAGCACGCGCTGCGCAACGCGCTGATCCCGCTGACCACGGTGACCGCTCTCGACATCGGCTCGATCCTCGGCGGTGCCGTGGTGACCGAGACCGTGTTCCAATGGCAAGGCGCGGGCGCTTTCCTGCTGGACGCGATCAAGCGAAGCGACGTGTACGCGGTGGAAGCGTGGCTTCTCATCGCGGCCACGTTCATCATCCTGCTCAACTTGGTCGCCGATCTGCTCTACGGCCTGCTCGACCCGAGGATCCGCTATGCCTAACGACGTATTCGACACCCCGCCCACCACCCTGGGCGGTGCTCGGTTCGCTCCGGACGACCCGCAGACCCCGCAGGGCGCGCCGGAACGCGAGTTCACGGTCAAGGAGCGCAGCCAGGCGCAGCTGGTTTTCCGGCGGTTCCTGCAGCACCGGCTCGCGATGATCAGCCTCGTCGTGTTCGTGCTGATCATCCTGTTCGCCTATGTCGGAGCCGCGATCTGGAAGTACAACGCGGCCGACATCACCGACCAGAACTCGGCGCCGCCCTCGGGCGACCACCCGTTCGGCACCGACGCGGTCGGCCACGACACCCTCGCGCAGGTCATGCGCGGGACGCAGATCTCGCTGCAGATCTCGATCCTCGTCGCGATCTTCGCGACCGTCGTGGGCACCGTGTGGGGCGCGGTCGCCGGTTATTACCGCGGCTGGCTCGACACGGTCCTGATGCGCATCGCCGACCTCGTGCTCACGCTGCCGCTGCTCGCGGTGGCCGCGGTGCTCGGCCACCAGTCCGGCGGCACGTGGTGGCTGATCGCGGTCGTCATCGGCGGGCTTTACTGGGCGTATGTGTCCCGGGTGGCGCGCGGTGTCGTGCTTTCCTTGCGCGAGAAGGAGTTCGTCGAGGCGTCGAAGGCGCTCGGCGCGAGCGACAGCCGGATCATCTTCCGGCACCTGGTGCCCAACGCGCTCGGCGCGATCATCGTCAACCTGACGATCCTCGTGTCGATCGCCATCCTGCTCGAGACGGCGCTGTCGTTCCTCGGCTTCGGCGTGCAGCCGCCGGACACCTCGCTCGGGCTCCTCGTGAGCAGCGCGCAGACCGCGATCGACACGCGGCCGTGGCTGTTCTACTTCCCGGGCATTTTCATCATCCTGATCGCGCTGACGATCAACTTCATCGGGGACGGCCTGCGGGACGCGTTCGACCCCCAGCAGACGAAGGTGCGCGCATGACCGAGAACGGCTCGCAAGGACGCGGCGGCGATCCCGTCCTCGTCGTTGAGGACCTGACCGTGCAGTTCCCGACCAGCGAGGGCGTGGTCAGCGCCGTGCGCGGCGTGAACTACCAGCTTCGCCGCGGCGAAGTGCTCGGCATCGTCGGCGAATCGGGTTCCGGCAAGTCGGTCACCTCGCTCGCGGTGATGGGCCTGCTGCCGAAGACCGCGAAGGTGTCCGGCTCGATCCGGTTCGGCGGGCAGGACCTGCTGAAGTCGAACGAGAAGGAACTGAACCGGGTCCGCGGCAAGGGCATCGCGATGGTCTTCCAGGACCCGATGACCTCGCTGAACCCGGTGTACACCGTGGGCGACCAGATCGCCGAGGCGATCACCGCGCACCACGACGTGCGCAAGGACGTCGCGAAGAAGCAGGCGATCGAACTGCTCGACCTGGTCCGCATCCCGAACCCGGCGCAGCGCGCGGACGAGTACCCGCACCAGCTGTCCGGCGGCATGCGCCAGCGCGTGGTGATCGCGATCGCGATGGCCAACAACCCGGACGTGATCATCGCGGACGAGCCGACCACCGCGCTCGACGTGACGGTGCAGGCGCAGATCCTCGAGGCGCTGCAGGCCGCGCAGAAGGAAACCGGCGCGGCGATGGTGCTGATCACGCACGACCTCGGCGTGATCGCGGGGCAGGCGGACCGGGTGCACGTGATGTACGCGGGCAAGGTCGTCGAGTCCGGCACGGTCGACGACATTTTCTACAACCCGCGGATGCCGTACACGCTGGGCCTGCTCGGCAGCCTGCCGCGGCTGGACGTGAAGACCGACCGGCTCACGCCGATCACCGGTTCGCCGCCCGCCACGCAGAACATGCCGCCGGGCTGCCCGTTCAGCCCGCGCTGCCCGCTGTCGCAGCCGATTTGCGACGAGGAGGAGCCCGCGCTCGTGGCGGGACCCAACGGCCAGCACGCGGCCTGCCACTTCACCGAGCAGGTCGTCGGGAAGGACCCGGCCGAGCTGTTCAGCGCCACCTCGGCCGACGCGGCAGCCGTCCCGGTCGCCGTGGAGGCCGCCGCGACCGACACGGAGACGAACCGATGAGCGAGGCCACGACTGGGCAGGCGCCCGTCCTCTCCGCGCAGAACCTGGTCAAGCACTTCCCCATCCGCGGCGGCGGCCTGATCCGCCGCGTCTCGGGGGCCGTGCAGGCGGTGTCGGACGTGTCGTTCGACATCTACCCGCACGAGACGCTCGCGCTCGTCGGCGAATCCGGCTGCGGCAAGTCGACCACCGCCCGGGTGGCGCTGGCACTGCAGCCGCTCACCAGCGGCAAGGTGACCTACGAGGGCAAAGACCTCGCGACGATGGGCAAGCGCGAACTGCAGCGGCTGCGGCGCAGCATGCAGATCGTGTTCCAGGACCCGTACGCCTCGGTCGACCCGCGGCTGCCGGTGAACGAGATCATCGCCGAACCGCTGCGCATCCACGGGCTGTACGAAAAGGGCGGCAAGCAGCAGGTCCGCGACCTGATGAAGACCGTCGGCCTGCGCCCGGAGCACGGCAACCGGTTCCCGCACGAGTTCTCCGGCGGCCAGCGGCAGCGCATCGGCATCGCCCGCGCGCTCGCGTTGAAGCCGAAGGTGCTGGTGCTGGACGAGCCGGTGTCCGCACTGGACGTCTCGATCCAGGCCGGCGTGCTGAACCTGCTGAAGGACCTGCAGGCGGAACTCGGCTTGTCGTACCTGTTCGTGTCCCACGACCTCTCGGTGGTGCGGCACGTGGCGGACCGGATCGCGGTGATGTACCTCGGCAAGATCGTCGAGACCGCGCCGTCGGAGGAGCTGTTCCAGACCCCGGCGCACCCGTACACGCAGGCGCTGATCTCGGCGATCCCGGTGCCGGACCCGCGCAAGGAGCGGACCCGGCAGCGGATCGTGATCACCGGCGACGTGCCCAGCCCGGCCAACCCGCCGTCGGGCTGCCGGTTCCGCACCCGGTGCCCGAAGTTCGCGAACCAGCTGGACGACGCCGGACGCGAGAAGTGCAAGACGGAGGAGCCCGCTTTGGTGGACCGGGGGCACGCGCACCCGGTGGCTTGCCACTTCGCGGAGAGTCTGCAGTTGATCTGACGCAGCATGTGGGAAGGGGCCTCGCACTTAACGGTGCGGGGCCCCTTTTGCATGACCGGCCGAGCCCGGGGGGGTGTGGCGCGCGACCTCGTTAGGGCGATGCGCAGCGTCGGCCGCGCGGTATGGCTTCCTCGCTCCCGCTGACGTCCGTGAGGGCCACCCTGAGGGAATCTGATTCCCTCAGGGTGGCCCTCACGGACGTTCGCACCGGGCCGAGCGCGGTCCTCAAGCAGCGACTTCGCGCGAGGGTTCCGCCCGCCGCTGCGGGCTGGCGTGCGATGACGAGGTCCGTGAAGGACGTCAGGAGGAGAGGCGAAGCAGCGCGTACCGGATCAGGTCGCCCCGCGGGTCCAGTTCACCGCCGAGCCGAAGGGCCCCTGCATCGGCGGACCAGGTGTCAGTCCGGAAATCCCCTTGCCCACCGCCAAAGTCTCGGCTTCCTGGAACAGCGGGATCACGACGTTTTGGGACCACAGCTGCGGTTCCAGCGTCTTGAGCGAGTCGGCGAGCGTCGCCGAACCAGTCAGAGCGGAGTCGATCGTCGCCTGCAAGCTCTGGTCGCACATTCCCGCGGGATTCGCCGGGATCACGGGCTTCGTCTTGTCCACCGGCGCGGGTTCGGGGGCGCAGCCGTAGCTGGAGGCCAGTACCGTCGCCGGGTCGCCGCCGACGGGTTGGCCCACGACGGCGATGTCGACGCCGACGGTGCTGTTCGAGTCCGGGCTCGCCTGCTGTTTCCCGTTCACCACCGGCATTGCCAGCAGCGACGAATACAGATCACGCGGCTGCGGTTTGATCTGGTTGACCTCGATGCCGCCCGCGACCAGCTCCGACGCCAGTTCCTTCGCGATCGACGCGTACGGTTCCTGTTCGCCGGGCGACGCCAGGACGATCGACAGCGTCTTGTTTCCCTTGCGCCACACGCCGGCTTCCTTCTTGTACCCGGCGGCGGTGAAGTACTGCTCGGCCTTGGTCGCGTCCGGTGCGGCGGGCGGGCCGGCCGGAATGGTGGGGGCGTATCCCTTCGCTGAAGGCGGGAGTACCTGGGCGTCCGCTTTGAGCGTCGCGGACGGGCCGCCCTTCGCGCCGGTCGTGATCAGCTTTCCGCGGTCCAGCAGCGCGGCGATGCCCGCGCGGACTTGGGGGTCGGACAGCGTCGCGCTCACCGGGCGCAGCAGCACCGACGCGGTCAGCGGACGCGGCACCGTGTGCAGTTTGACCGCCGAGCCCAGGTCGTTCAGCAGCTGCAGGCCGGTGGAATCGGTGCGAGTCAAGGAGAACTGGTCGTTGCCGCTGCGCAGCGCGGTCGCGATGCCGGACGCGTCGGAGCGGCGCAGGATCAGCGTGTCGACCGCGGCCGGCTTTTCCCAGTACCGGTCGTTGCGCTGGAGGGTCGCTTCGCCGCGAGCGGTGTCGATCGTTTTGATCGCGAACGGTCCGGCTACCGCGGGGAAGCTCGTCGCGAGGGCGTTCGTCCAGCCGCCGGGAGAGTCCTTGAGCAGGTGTTGCGGCAGCAGGTTGTCGAACAGCGTCTGCCAGGCCGGATACGGCTTGCTGAAGGTGACCTCGACGCCCTTGCCGCCGTCGCGGGATTCGATGTCCGAGATCAGCCGGTACCCGGCCGGGTCGATCACGCCGGGGTTCGTCTTCATCGCGTTGGCGAGATAGATGAAGTCCTCGGTGGCGATCGGGGCGCCGTCGGACCACGAGGCGTCCGGGCGGATCACGTACTTGACCGTGAACGGCACCTGCGAGACGACCTCGGCGGAGACCATCAGCGTCTTGTCGAGCGTGCGCGTGCCGTCGTCGGACTGGCGGAACACCGAGGGCAGCAGCAGCTGCGACAGCGCGGTGGTGATCGTCGACGAGTCCGCGATGCTGTGCGGGTTGTAGCCGCCGACCACGTCGTCCACGCCGACCACGATCTGCGACAACGACGCCGCGCTGGTCGTGCTCGACGGCGGGGCCGACGTGACCACCGGGGGCGGCGGGGTGTTCGAACACGCGGCGAGCAGTACTCCCGCCAGCGCCAAGACCGGCGCAAGCCGGCGTCCGAATCGCACGCTCGTCCTCCTGAAAGTTCCCGCCGCGCTCCGTGGTCCGAGCGGACATGCTGCCACGCCAGGGCGGGGGCCGGCATCGAGATTCCCACATCGGCCGCCTCTCCGTGACACCGGAGTGGATACCGCCATAAGAGTGGACGCACGAACCGCTGCCGGGGTTCACGCGAAAGGGCGCCTCCCGGGAACGGGAGGCGCCCTTTTTCACCTGCGAGAGGTTCAGCTGTTGTTGTCGCGGCTCTTGGCCCGCGAGCGCTCCTTGGCGCGGGTGTTGATGTCGAGCGTGACCTTGCGGACCCGCACGACCTCCGGCGCGACCTCGACGCATTCGTCGCTCGCGCAGAACTCCAGCGCCTCTTCGAGGCTGAGCTTGCGCGGGCGGGCCAGCGTCTCCATCACGTCGGCCGAGGACTGCCGCATGTTGGTGAGCTTCTTTTCCTTGGTGATGTTGATGTCGAGGTCCTCGAAGCGCGGGTTCTCGCCCACGACCATGCCCTCGTACACCTCCGCGCCGGGCTCGACGAAGAACGTGCCGCGGTCGGCGAGCTGGATCATCGCGTACGCGGTGATCGGGCCGGACCGGTCGGCGACCAAGGAGCCGCTGTGCCGGGTGCGGATCTCGCCCGCCCACGGGAAGTAGCCCTCGAACACGTGGTTCGCGATGCCGGTGCCGCGGGTTTCGGTGAGGAAGTCGGTGCGGAAGCCGATGAGGCCGCGCGACGGGAGCACGTAGACCAGCTTGATCCGGCCGGTGCCGTTGCCGCTCATGTCCTCCATGCGGCCCTTGCGGGACGCGAGCAGCTGCGTGATCGCGCCGAGGTGCTCCTCGGGCGAGTCGATGTACAGGCGCTCGAACGGCTCGTGCAGCTTGCCGTCGATCGTGCGCAGGACCACCTGCGGCTTGCCGACGGTGAGCTCGAAGCCCTCGCGGCGCATCTGCTCGACCAGGATGGCCAGCGCCAGCTCGCCGCGGCCCTGCACCTCCCAGGTGTCCGGGCGCTCGGTCGGCAGGACGCGGATCGAGACGTTGCCGATCAGTTCCTGGTCGAGACGGGCCTTGACCAGCCGCGCGGTGACCTTGTCGCCGCCGTTGCGCCCGGCCAGCGGCGAGGTGTTGACGCCGATGGTCATCGAGATGGCGGGCTCGTCGACGGTGATCCGGGGCAGCGCGACGGGGTTCTCCGCGTCGGCGAGGGTGTCGCCGATGGTGATGTCCGGGATGCCCGCGATCGCGACCAGTTCGCCGGCGCTGGCCTCGGACGCCGGGACGCGGGTGAGCGCCTCGGTGACGAGCAGCTCGGAGATCCGGACGTTCTGCACGGTGCCGTCCTCGCGCATCCAGGCCACGGTCTGGCCCTTGCGGAGCTTGCCGGCGTGGATGCGGATCAGCGCGATGCGGCCGAGGAAGTTCGACGCGTCGAGGTTGGTGACCAGCGCCTGCAGCGGGGCGTCCAGGTCCGCGGCCGGGGCCGGGACGTGCTGGAGCAGGGTCTCGAACAGCGGGTCGAGGTTTTCGCTGTCGGGGAGGCCGCCGTCCTCGGGCTGTTCGAGCGACGCCTTGCCGGCGCGCGCGGAGGCGTAGACGACCGGGAGGTCGAGGATCGCGTCGAGGTCGGCGTCCTCGATGTCGCCGGCCAGGTCGAGCAGCAGGTCGTGGGTCTCCTCGACGACCTCGGAGATCCGCGCGTCCGGCCGGTCGACCTTGTTGACCAGCAGGATCACCGGCAGCTTCGCCTCGAGCGTCTTGCGCAGCACGAAGCGGGTCTGCGGGAGCGGGCCCTCGCTCGCGTCGACCAGCAGCACGACGCCGTCGACCATGGAGAGGCCGCGCTCGACCTCGCCGCCGAAGTCGGCGTGGCCCGGGGTGTCGATCACGTTGATGGTGACCGTGCCCTCGGGGGTCTGGCGGTGGATCGAGGTGTTCTTCGCGAGAATGGTGATGCCCTTTTCCCGCTCGAGCTCACCGGAGTCCATCACGCGGTCGACCAGCTCGGCGCGTTCGGCGAAGGCGCCGGACTGGCGGAGCATGGCGTCGACCAGGGTCGTCTTGCCGTGGTCGACGTGGGCGACGATCGCGACGTTGCGCAGGTCGGGCCGGGTCTTGCCGGACGCGCGGCCGGTTTCGACCGCGGTGGCGCTGGCTGCGGGCACGCGAAGACTCCTGAACTTCGAAGAATAAAGGCGGGTGGCACCGCGCGGCGGACGGGATGACGGGCACCGGACACAGCGACCGGCTCTCGCTGACCGGCTTTGGCCACACGCGGACTTCAACCAGGATACCTGTTGGGTTGGTGTGAGGAGCGCCACGCCCTATGATCGGTTAGGCTCACCTAATCTGATGGGTGTTCTTGACGACCGGTTTGAGGAGTGCGCGGTGGGGAAAAAAGGCGCGGACGATCCTCGGGCTGTGGTGCGGAAGTTGATGAAGGCCGGGAAGGTCAAGAAGAAGTGCTGCCGGTCTAAGGATCGGTGTAAGAAGTGTCCGGTTTTGGCGTTGAAGAAGGCTAAGAAGCAGGTGGCTAAGGCTGCTTGATCCCCGTTCGTCTTCGGCTCGTCGCCTGGCGGCGACATTGCTTTTGGGGAGTGCGGTGGGGCACCCCGAAGCTTGATTGTGCTGACGGTCTGGGGTGGCTTGTCAAGGCGGGAAAGATGCCTTGACAAGCCACCCCAGACCGCAGGAGAGCTTCGTATCGGGGTGCGGGGGTGGTGTGGGTGCACCGACAGTTGAGTGCATCGGTGGCGGTTTCTTTCGCGGCGGGGCTAGCGCCCCAATGTGGCATTGGGTGCATGCGACGCACCCAATGTGGCGTTCGGTGCGTGGGACGCACCCAATGCCGCATTGGGGCGGCATCCTGAGCGGGCGCGGGGCGGGCGAGCGGGTCGTGAGGGGAACCCTCACGGAATCAGATTCCCTCAGGGTGGCCCTCACGGAATTCGCTAGTTCTTGTCCAAGAGTTCGTTCACCAGGTTCAGCTCGGGGGCCGTCCTGGTGGGCTGGAAGTGGATGATTTCGTAGGTGGCCAGCTGGCCGATCGCGAAGGGGTCGGTGGCCAGGATCGCGTCCAGCTGTGCGCGTTCCATGGGGCGGGTGATCAGCACGCCGCCGGTGCGGGGGCGTTGGCCTCCGGAGGCCAGGAAGTGGCCGTCTTCGTACTGCTTCGTGAGCCACTCGTTGTGCGCTGGCAGGGCGCGGTCGATTTCCTCTAGCGGAACGATGTACGTGAGCACGACGACGAACATGGTTCGAACCGTAGTCCGGTGCTAGGCTCGTCGCATGCGTTTCCAGAGCACTCAGTGGTGGCCGCCCGTTGGCGGCCCTGAAGCTCTGCGCTGAAAAACCAGCGAAGGCCGCCCCGGTGGGCGGCTTTTTTTGTGCCTGCTCCCGGGGGCGAACATCCAAGGGAGAGGGAAATCCAATGGTCCAGTTGTCCGGCATCACTCCGTCCGGTCACGTTCAGCTCGGCAACCACCTCGGCGCGTTGCGGCGGTGGGCTGCGGAAGGCGGGCCGGACGATCTGTATTTCGTCTCTGACCTGCATGCGATGACTACCGCGCACAATCCGGCGAAGTTGCGGTCGTTGGCGACGGAGCAGCTTGCCGTGCTGGTGGCCGCCGGGATCGCGCCGGAGCGGGTGTTCGTGCAGTCCGATCTTGCCCGCGAGCTCGGGGCGCTGACGTGGGTGCTGGAGTGCACTTGCTCGTACGGCGAGGCGGCGCGGATGATCCAGTTCAAGGAGAAATCCAAGGGGCAGGCCGGGGTGCGGCTCAGTTTGCTGACTTATCCGGTGCTGATGGCGGCCGACATCCTGTTGCAGGGGGCGGATGAAGTGCCGGTCGGCGAGGATCAGCGGCAGCATGTCGAGTTGGCTCGCACGCTTGCCCGGCGGTTCAACTCCACCTACGGCGAGGTGTTCGTCATTCCGGAGGCGACGTTGCCGCCTGCCGGGGCTCGGGTGAAGGACCTCGCTGAGCCGACGCGGAAGATGTCCAAATCCGCGCAGGATTCCGCCGGGGTCGTGTTCGTGCTGGACGAGCCGGATCAGGTGCGGCGCAAGATTCGTAAGGCGCGCACCGACGGTGATTCGGTGCCCGTTTACGACCCGGAGAATCGGCCGGGGATCTCGAACCTGCTCGAGATCCTGGCTGCGTGCGGGGGCGGTGATCCGGCCGAGCTGGCCGAGAAGTATCCGTCGTACGGCGTGCTCAAGGACGCGGTCGCGGACGCGGTGATCGAGGAGTTGCGTCCGGTGCGGGAGGGCACGCGCGCGTTGCTGGACGACGTCGCCGAGCTGGAGCGGGTGCGCAAGGCGGGGGCGGAGCGGGCGATCGATCGCAGTTCGCACCGGGTGTCGGCGGCGCTGCGGATGGTCGGGGCTGCTTGAAGGGCCTCGTGAGTGCTGGTTCTACTGAGAGCCAGCACTCACGAGAGCGCTCAGCGCGGGCAGCAGGTCCCGGTCCGCGGGGAGCCAGTCCAGTTCGTTCAGTTCGTCGTGTCCGACCCAGCGCAGTGCGGTGTGTTCGACCGCGCGCGGCTCGTCGCCCGGGGACAGCAGCGCGGCGGAGTACACGCGCAGGACTTTTCCGCCTGGCAGCGGGATTTCCGGGCCGACCCGGTCGCCGACGGTGACCACCACGTCCAATTCCTCGTGGCATTCCCTGGCCAGCGCGAAGGCCTCGGTCTCGCCCTCCTCGACGCGTCCGCCCGGCAGTTCCCACTGGCCGGCGTGATGCGGCGGCCAAGCCCGTTGCTGGGCAAGAAGCTTGCCGTCGCGCACCAGTGCCGCCCCGACGATGACCGCGTCCATGCGCTCAGTCTCCCCCACCGGATTCACCGGTCCGCGCCCGCCCGCCAGGTGACCTCGAACCGCGCGCCGCCGTCCGGCGATTCGCCGACCCGTACGTTGCCGCCGCGACGGCGCACAGTTTCGGCAACCATCGCCAGGCCCAAGCCGGTTCCGCCGGACGAGCGCGCCCGGTCGTCCGACACCCGGTAGAACCGGTCGAACACCTTGCTCCGGTGCTCGGGCGCGATGCCGGGGCCGTCGTCGTCCACCACGACCCGCACCTTCGAGCGCGAGGCCAGCACGGACACCACGATCTGCCCGGACGCGTACCGGCAGGCGTTGCGCAGCAGGTTGTCCAGCACCAGCTCGACCTCCTGGTGCGCCGCCGACGCCCAGGCCTGCGCCACCGCGCTGCTCACCCGCGTGTCGGGCGCCCCGGAGGGCAACCGCCGCACCGCCGCGCGAACCTCGGACACCACCTCGACCGGTTCCGCGGGCGGCACTTCACCAGCGTCGGAACGAGCGAGTGCGAGCAGGCCGTCGAGCAGGCCGGACAGCCGTTCCGACTCCTCGAGGATGTCCGAGAGCGTCTCCTGCGACAGTTCCGGATCGGGGTTCGTCACCGCCACCTCGGCCTGCACCCGGATCGACGCGACCGGTGACCGCAGCTCGTGCGCCGCGTCGCCGGTGAACCGGCGCAGCCGCTGGCTGACCTCCTCCTGGCGTTCGAGCAGCGCGTTGAATTCCTCGGCCAGCGCGCGCATTTCGTCGTGCGACGTCGGCAGCGGCAGCCGCGAACCCGGCGGCAGCGCGCGCACCAGACCGCGCATCCGCGCCACCGGCCGCAGCGCGAGCCGCACGACCAGCCAGGTCGCCAGTGCGGCCACCAGCGCACCGACCAGCGCGACCACGACCAGCCACAACCCGCCGTAATGCACCGCGGCGGCGAACCCGACCAACCCGGCCCCGGCGACGACCAGCCGCTGGCTGCCGTTCGGCGCGCTGACCACCTGACCGCGCCAGCGCGATCCGTCCGACTGCACCGGCAACCCCGCCTTGAGCTGCGAGACCTCCTGGCCGGTCAGCTTCGGCCGCGCCTGGCCGTCCACCGGATTCCCGGCGATGTCCAGCACCCGCACCGTCACCGGGTCCGCCGCGGCGAGCGGCGTCCCGGCGGAAACCGCACTGGTCGCCGGAACGAGCGCGGCCGACAGCTCCTCGTCGACCGAATCCGTGAGCAGCGGGTCGAGCTTGTTCGCCGCCAGCGCGGCGAGGCCCAGCAGGCAGCCGAGGGTGATCGCCGCGGCGAGCACGGTGATCCGGACCTGCAGCGACCGGCGGCCCCACCACGACGACGGCGAGCCGGTCACCTGACCTCGTCAAGCTGGTCGTCGGAGGCGAGATAGCCGTGCCCGCGCACCGTCCGCAGGATCGAACCCGCGCCGACCGCGTCGAGCTTGCGCCGCACGTAACCCACATACACCTCAACGAGATTCCGCGTGACGGCCTGCTCCTCGCCCCACACCGCGCGCAGCAGCTCGTCCTTCGTCACGACCGTCCCCGCGCGCCCGACGAGCACCTCCAGCAAGCCGAATTCGCGCGGGCTCAACGGCACGTCCTGCCCGTTCCAGTGCACCTGCCGCAGCGCCCGGTCGACCTCCAGCGCACCGAGTTTCAGCGCGCCGCGCGACGCGTCCGGCCCGGCACGACGCAGCACCGCCCGCACCTGCGCGACCAGCACGACGAACGAGAACGGCTTCACGAGGTAACCGTCCGCGCCGAGGTCGAGGCCGTCGGCCTGGTCGATCTCGCCGTCTTTCGCGGACACGAGCAGCACCGGCGTGGTCACGTTCTCCGCGCGCAGCCGTTCCAGCACGCGGTAGCCGGACAAGCCGGGCAGCATGATGTCCAGCAGCACGACGTCGAACGAACCGGTGCGCGCGAGCTGCAGCCCGGTCGGCCCGTCCGCGGCGGTGACCACGTCCATGTCCTCCGCGCGCAGGCCGCGCTGCAGCGCCTTGCGCACACCAGGTTCGTCGTCGACCACCAGCACCCGAGGTTTCACGATCCTCATCATGGCCGGTCTGCGCAGTTGACGCGCGTACTCTCAGTGCCATCTCAGCTGAACGGGCCGAACATTCAGGGGTATCTCAGCCTCGGCAGGGGAACGTCTGCACCGGGAGCCGGGCCCGCCAAAGCCCGGGAACACAGGGAGAGACGAGATGGATCCGAAGAAGAAGGCCATCACCGCGGCCGTCGTCGGCACCGCGCTCGGCGTGGGCGGACTGGTCGTGGTGGCGATGCCTGCCTCGGCGGGGGACGCGCCGAAGCTGCCTCAGGTCAGCGCGGAGGAACTGGTCCAGTCGGTGGTCGCCGCGAAGCCCGCGCCGTTCGACGGCACGGTGACGGTGAGCAACGACCTCGGCCTGCCGAAAATGGCGACCGGCGCGGTCCCGGGGGCGAGCGCGCTCGGCATCGACTCGGCGCAGGTGTTCAGCGACGGCGCGGGCAAGACGAAGGTGTCGCTGACCAAGGGGCAGACGCAGGAGACGATCGTCCACAACGGCAACACCGTGTGGGACTACGACTCCAAGACCAACAGCGCGACCAAGACCACCATCCCGGCGGACGTCGCGACCAAGCACCAGCCGGTCGAGGGCCAGTCCCCCGACCCGGCCACCGCGGCCAAGCAGCTGCTGGCCAAGGTGCGCGAGAGCAGCAACGTCGCGGTCGACGGCACGGCCACGGTCGCCGACCGGCCGGCGTACGAGCTGGTCCTCACGCCGAAGCCGACCGAACGCACGCTGCTGCGCGAGATCCGCGTCGCGGTCGACTCGCAGACCCGGATGCCGCTGCGGCTTTCGGTGCTGAGCAACGGAACCACCGCCCCGGCGCTGGAGCTGGCGTTCAGCAAGATCGAGTTCGCCGGCCAGTCGGCCGACCTGTTCGCCTTCACCCCGCCCAAGGGCGCGAAGGTGACCGAGAAGCAGGCCAAGATCGACGAGCGCGACAAGGCGCTGGCGAACGAGGCCAAGCAGGACACCAAGCTCGTCGGCGACGGCTGGGACACCGTCGTCACCGGCAAGGTGCCCGCGGACCTGATGCAGGCGAAGCAGCAGGCGCAGGGCCAGGAAAAGGGTCCTGACGTGCAGAAGATGCTGAGCCGGTTCGCCAAGCGGGTCAACGGCCCGTGGGGCAGCGGCTACCTCTTCACCACGAAGGTGGGCGGCGCGGTCCTGACCGACGACGGCCGGTTCGCCGCCGGCGCGGTCCCGGAGCAGGTCCTCTACGAAGCGCTGGGCGCCAAGTGACCAGCACCGCGGTCGAAACCGGGGCGGGCGTCTCCGAGGAGGCGCCCGCCCCGGCGGTCCCGCTGGCCGCGCGCACCCGAGGGGTGCGCAAGGTCTACCGCGGCACAGTCGCGGTGGACCACGTGGACCTGGACGTTCCCGAGGGCGCCGTGCTCGGCATGCTCGGGCCCAACGGTTCGGGCAAGACGACCACGATCCGGATGCTGCTCGGGCTCGTCCGCCCGACCGCGGGCGAGGTCGAACTGCTCGGCCGGAAGATGCCGGAGGAATCCGCACACGCGCTGCCGGACGTCGGCGCGCTGGTCGAGGGGCCGGGCTTCCACCCGTTCCTGTCCGGACGCGACAACCTGCTGCGGTTCGCCGCGGCCGAACCGCGGCTGGCGTCGTCCGCGATCCCCGGCGCGGTCGACGCCGCGCTGGACCGGGTCGGGCTCTCCGCCGCCGCGCGCCGCCGCTACAAGGGCTATTCGCTCGGCATGAAACAGCGTCTCGGGTTGGCGAGCGCGTTGCTGGTGCCGCGCCGGATGGTCGTGCTCGACGAACCCACCAACGGGCTGGATCCGGCGGGTACCAGGGAGATCCGCCGTATCATCGCCGATCTGCACGCCGACGGCGTGACCGTGGTGGTGTCCTCGCATCTGCTGGCCGAGGTCGAAGCGACCTGTACGCACGTGGCGGTGCTGCAGTCCGGCACGGTGGTCGCCCAGGGCGAACTGGCCGATCTGCTGGAATCCGGGAACGCCGCGCTGCTGGTGCGCACCCCGGACGCCGAGCACGCGGTGGAAACGTTGCGGGAGAACCGGATCGGGGCCCGGCTGACCCCGGACGGCGTCCGCGTCGACCTCACCGCGACGCCCGCGCCGCGAGTGCTGCAGGTGCTCGTGCAAGCGGGGGTCGAGGTGCACGAGGCGACCCGGGCGCGGACCGGGCTGGAAGACCTGTTCGCGCGGCTGACCGAAGGGGAATCGGCGGCTGGCGACGAATCCGAGGGGGACGCATGACTACCGCTGCGGTCGCCGTTCCGGTGAGCCGGACCGGGCACGACACGGTGCCGTTGTTCCGGCTGTTCGCCGCGGAACTGCGCTGGATCTTCCGCAGGCCGCGCACGCTCGCCGTGCTGGGGCTGCTGGCGCTGGTGCCGATCGTGGTCGGGATCGGCCTCACGCTGGTCGGCGAGAGCTCCGGGAGCGACGCGCCGGACGACAGCGGCGGCGCGCTGCTGGCGTCCGCGGTGAACAACGCGTTCGTGCTGCCGATCGCCGCGATGGTCCTGACGCTCACCCTGCTGCTGCCGCTCGCCTCCGCGATGGCCGGTGCGGACGCGATCGCCGGCGAGGCCGCGCACGGCACGCTGCGCGGCTGGCTCATCGCGCCGGTGAGCCGGGGACGGCTGCTGGCGGTCAAGGCGTTCGGCGTGGCGACGGTGTCCGTGGTCGCGGTGCTCTCGATGTGCGTGACCGGCGTGATCACCGGGTTGATCATCAACGGCACGGATTCACTGTTCACGCTGTCGGGCACCACGTTGTCGCTCGGCGAAGCGCTGCTGCGGATCCTGCTCGTCGGCGGCTGGATCGTGCTGCAGCTGTGGGCGGTCGGCGCGGTCGCGCTGGCGGTGTCGAGCTGGACCGAGCACCCGATGCTCGTGGTCGCCTCGGTGCTGGCCATGAACATCGTCTTCACCATCCTCGGCTTCCTCAGCTCGTTGAAGTGGCTGCACCCGTTCCTGCTCACCAAGGACTGGACGATCGCCCCGGCGGCGGTGCTCCAGGACCCGATGATGCTGACGACGTTCGGCGAGGGCGCGGTCCGCGCGGCCTGCTACATCGTGGTCGGCCTGTCGCTGGCCTACGGACGCCTCGTCACCCGAGACGGCTGACCTGGGGGTTCAGCCCACCACGGCGATCCCGTCCGGATCCGGTTCGAGCCGGACGGGATCGCCCGCCCGGAAGTCCGCCCCGGCCGGCGCGATCGCGTCCACAGTGGACTCTCCGCACCGGACGACCAGCCGCAGATGCTCGCGTCGGTGCACCGCGGCGGTCACTTCGCCGGGCACCCCTTCGGCGGACACTTTCAAGCCGTGCGGGCGCAGTCCGAGCCTCACCGGACCGTCGTCCACCCCGGAGAGTTCGACGGCGCCCAGCGCGGTCCGCACCACGCCGTCGGCCGCTTCGCCGTCCAGAAACGTCGTGACGCCGAGAAAGCGCGCCACGTCGTCGTCCACCGGCTTGTTCCACACCGACCGGACCGCGCCCTCCTGCCGGATTTCCCCGGCGTCGAGCACCGCCACGCGATCGGCGAGCGTGAACGCTTCCTCCTGATCGTGCGTCACCAGCAGCGCGGTGATCTTGCTGCGCCGCAACAGATCCGCCAGGTCGATCGCCAGCTGCTCGCGGAGTCCGGCGTCCAATCCGGATAGTGGCTCGTCCAGCAGCAGCAAGCGCGGTTCCGGAGCCAACGCACGAGCCAACGCGACCCGCTGCGCCTGCCCGCCGGACAACTCGGTCACCCGTCGCCGTTCGTAACCTTCCAAGCCGACGAGCTTGAGCAGTTCCTCGACGCGTACCGCGTGCCGTTCACGGGGCACGCCGTGCATCCGCAGGCCGAACGCGATGTTCGCGGCGACGTCGCGGTGCGGAAACAGCTGTCCGTCCTGGAACACCAGACCGAATTCGCGCTTGTGCACCGGCACCGCGGCGAGATCGGTACCGTCCCACGAAACCGAACCGGACGACACCGGCTCCAACCCGGTGATCGCGCGCAGCAGCGTCGACTTGCCCGAACCGGACGGTCCGAGCAACGCGAGCACCTCGCCGTCGGCGATGTCCAGCCGCGCGTCGCGGACCGCGGCGAACGATCCATAGTGGACAGTCAGGTCCCGTACCGTTAACGCCATCAGAACTCCCCGACTGTGCTGCGGCCGCGGACCGAGCCGAACCGGTCGATCAACGCCACCGCCACCACAGTCACCACCATGAGCAGGGCGCACGAGGCGTACGCCATCTGGTTGTTCAGCTCCCCCGGCCTGCTGATCAGCGTCGCGACGGCCACCGGGAGCGTCGGCGCGTCCGGCCGGGCGAGGAAGCTGGTCGCGCCGAACTCGCCGAGCGCGACGACGTACCCGAAGCCCGCCGCGGCCACCACCGACCGCGCGACCAGCGGAAAGTCGATCTCCCGCCACACCCGCGCCGGACTCGCGCCGAGCGTCGCGGCGGCTTGGCGCAACCGGACGTCGACCGCGCGCAGCACCGGCAGGATCATCCGCACCACCAGCGGCATGATCACCAGCGCTTGCGCGAACGGCACGAGCAGCGGCGACGTGCGGAGGTCGCCGGGCAGCGCGTCGAGCGTCACGAGATAGCCGAAGCCGACAGTCACCGCGGACACGCCCAACGGGAGCATCAACGCGACGTCCATGGTCTCGCCCATCCCGCGCGCGAGCCCGCCGGGCGAACGCCGAAGCGCCACCAGCACGACGCTGGCGACCAGCCCGACGGCCATCGCCAACAGCGTCGCGTCGGTGGCCGCGGCGAGCGAATTCTGCGCCGCGATCCAGCCGGAGACCTGCAAGGCGTCGTTCTGCCCGACGGTGTTCAGCGCCCGGTATCCGGCGAGGCTCCATCCGTCTGAGCCGGACACCGACTCGACGAGCAGCGAGACGATCGGCGTCAGCAGCAGGCCGAGCACCACCACAGCGGCACCGACCGTCCACCACTCCCCGCCGCGCGGCCGACGTGCGGTGACCTGCGCGGATCGCAGCTTCACCGCGTTCTCCCGCTTCCGGCGCGCCATCGCCCCGAGCACCAGCGCGGCGACCACGGCGGCGAACTGGATCAGTGACAACGCTGCCGCGCCGGAGAGGTCGAGCAGATCGACCGTCCGGAGGTAGATCTCGGTCTCCAGCGTCCGGTAACTCCCGCCGCCGAGGATCAGCACCACGCCGAAACTGGTGGCGCAGAACAGAAACACCACCGCAGCGGCGGACGCGACGGCCGGGCCGAGCGCGGGCAGCGTCACCGACCGGAATGCCCGCCACGGCGAGGCTCCGAGCGCCCGCGCGGCTTCGGTCGCTCGCGGATCGAGGTGCGCCCACAGCCCGGCGACCGTGCGCGCGACGACGGCGACGTTGAAGAAGGCGTTGGCCAGGATAAGCGGCAGCACGCCGCCGTCCGGCCAGATCGCCCGGAAAGCCAAGCCGACGACGACCGTCGGCAGCACGAACGGGACCAGCACGATCGTCCGCGCGAGCCCGACCCCGGGCAGCCGCACCCGCGCCAGCAGGTACGCCACCGGCAGTCCGGCGAGCACCGCGACCACGGTCGACGCGGCCGCGCTGGCCAGCGTGAACCCGGCGAGCCGCCACGTCTGCGGGTCGCCGAGCACGGTGTCGACGCCGCCCGCGGAAAACCCCCGGCCGACGATCGCCACGACCGGCCAGGCGAAGAACACCACCAGGAACGCGACCGGCAGCAGACCGAGCAGCGTGAGCCCGACAGTGCGCGCGGGGATCACGCGCCCATGAGCGAGCGCCATTCCCCGATCCACTTCTCCCGGCCAGCCTGCACCTTGTCCGCGGGCATCGTGGCCGGTGCCTGCGGCAGCGGAGCCGCGGTGGCCCAGCCCGCCGGCAGTTCGACGCCCTGGCGCGCCGGGTAGACGTACATGTTCGCCGCGACCGTCGTCTGGAACTGCTGCGACAAGAGGAAGTCGACGACCTTCTGCGCCTGCGGGATCTGCTTGCCGTTGGTGAGCACGCCCGCGTACTCGACCTGGCGGAAGCAGGTGTCGAGCAGCGCCTTGGTGCGCGGCTTGCCGTCCTCGCCGAGCTCGGCGGCGGGCGACGAGGCGTAGGACACGACGATCGGCCGCGGGCCCTTGCCCGACGAGCCGGAGAAGTCCTTGGTGTAGGCCTCCTCCCAGCCGCTGACGGTCTTGAGGCCGTTGTCCTTCAGCTTCTGCCAGTAGCTCTGCCAGCCGTTCTCGCCGTACTTCGCGACCGTGCCGAGCAGGAAGGCCAGCCCCGGCGACGCGGTGGCCGGGCTCTCCGCGACGGTCAGGTCCTTGTACTTGGGGTCGGCGAGGTCGTCGTAGCTCTTCGGCTCCGGGAGACCCTTGCTCGCGAAGTACGCCGGGTCGATGTTCACGCAGACGTCGCCGAGGTCGACCGCCGCCAGCCGGTGCTGCGGGTCGACGGAGTAGCGCTGCGGGCCGCGGTCGGCCTCCGGGCTGGTGTAGGGCTGGAAGACGCCCTCGCTGAGCGCACGGGAGGCGAAGGTGTTGTCGACGCCGTACGCGACGTCGCCGATCGGGTTGCCCTTGGTGAGCACGAGCTTGTTGGTGAGCGCGCCGGCGTCGCCGGACTTGAGGATCTTGAGCTTGATCCCGGACTGGCGCTGGAAGGCGTCGAGCACGTCCTGCGGGGCGGCGAACGAATCGTGCGTGACCAGCGTGACGGTCGGCGTCTGCTGGTCCTGGCTCGCGGACGACCCGCCCGAGTCGCCGCTGGACAGCGAGCAGGCGCTGGCGAGCATCGAGACCCCGGCGAGGCCTGCCACCGTGCGGACGGTCCGCGACATCATTCTTCCCCTCCTGCACTGCGCCGGATGAGGGAGAGCGATACGGCCTCCCTACGCCGGCATGATCCGGATCCAGGTGCGAACGGTCGCGGGTTGACGGCCCGCCTCTCAGCCCGGCGTACCGGACTCCCGTGGCAATGCCGCAGCGTAGCCGACACCATGGAGTGATGACGCAGCTATTGAACGACTCAGCGGTGGAAGAGGCCCTAGGCACCGTCCCGGAGTGGCAACGCGAGGACGCCGTCATCGTGCGGACGGTCGAACTCCCGTCCTTCCCGGCGGCGATCGAGGTGGTGGACCGGGTGGCCGAACTGGCCGAGGAAGCCGACCACCATCCGGACATCGACATCCGCTGGCGCACCCTGACCTTCCGCCTCAGCACCCACTACCTCGGCGGCCTGACCGAACGCGATTTCGCGCTGGCCCGCCAGATCGACGAGGTACTGGCGGCCCGCTGACCAGGTGTGATGTCGGCAACCCTGGCAACATGAACGGCCCCTTCGCGCGTCTTCCGGACAGACGCGACGGAAGGAGGCCTCATGGTCCAGGCACTCGTAGTGGGAATGGGTTCGTTCGGCCTGATGGTGGCCGCCGCGGGAGGCGTGCTGTGGCACACCGCGCGCAACCGACGTGACCTTGATCACAAGCGGTAACAGTGAGCTAGATCAAGGCGCTATCCCAGCGGAATCATCGGCACTCGCCCCGCTAGGACTCGCCATGAACAGCACATCCGCCCAGCTCACCGCCGCACAGCGCACGTGGGTCGCGGTGTTCTCGACCGCTGTCGTCCTCCTGTCGATGGTGGTGCTCGGCCTGCTCGGCTGAGCCCCGGCCGGTTCACGGCAGCGGGAACATCCGGATGACCCAGAACATGGCGATTCCGATGAGCCCGAGCACGACCGAAGCGCCCCAGACGGCGTAGAGAACGATCCGCACCGGGGCCTCTTTGCCGGATGACCGGGGCGAGTAGGACGTTTCGCCGAAATTGCCCCGGCGCGGGTCAGGCGGTCGAGACGATCCGGAAGCGCTCCCGGTACTCGCTGGGCGTCGTGTTCAGCGTCCGCCGGAAAGACCGGTTCAAGGTCGACACCGTGCCGAACCCGCACGTCCCGGCGATCCGCGACAACGTCTCGTCGGTCGTCTCCAGGCGATGCCGCGCGGCCTCGACCCTGGCGTGCTCGACGTAGGCGGCAGGGGTCATCCCCAGCTCCGCCTTGAACACGCGCGTGATCTGGCGGTCCGTCACATGCGCGTGCGCAGCGAGGTCGGACACCGTCAGCGGATCCGCGAGGTGGGCCGCGATGTACTGCCGCAGCTCGTCGACCCGCCGGGTCGCGGACGCGGGCTCCAGCGACACGCTGAACTGGCTCTGCCCGCCGGGCCGCCGCAGGAACATCACCAGCTGACGAGCCACCCGCGAGGCTGATTCCGGACCGAAATCGTCGGCTACCAGCGCCAGCGCGAGATCGAGGCAGGCGCTCAGCCCGGCGCCCGTCCACACGGACCCGTCGCGGATGAAGATCGGATCCGCGTCGACCGTCACCTCGGGATGCTCCGCGGCCAGCTGCCGGGCCGTCGACCAGTGCGTAGTGGCGCGTTTGCCGTCGAGCAGCCCCGCCGCCGCCAGGATGTGCGCGCCGACGCAGACGGACGCCACCCGGCGCGTCCGCCCAGCCAGCCTGCGCACCTGCTCGACCACGGCCGGGTCGCATTGAGCGACGACCTCGCCTTTGCCGCCCGTCGTCACGGCCCCGGGCACGATCAACGTGTCGATCGCCTTCCTCCCCAGCTCAGCGAACGTCACATCGGGCAAGACGCGCACCCCCGCCGAGGTGGTCACCGGGTCCAGCGTCTCGGCGGCGAGCACCACTTCGTAGCCCGTCGGACGGTCCATTTCCCGCTGCAGCAAGGAAAACACCTCAGCGGGACCGGTCACGTCGAGCAGGTCGATCCGGTCGAACAGGACCACGACCACCAGTCTCTTCATTCGTGCCCCTCATGTCGGTTTCTGCGCTTTGCATGTCATTGCCGACATCCGTAGCCGAGTCTAGCGTCGGTCGTGCGGAACGGAAACGAGAGGAAACCCCACCATGGCAAGGAAAACGCTGCGGGAGCTGAACGGTCTCGACCAGACCCCGGCAACGCTGGCCGACGCGACACTGATCCTGGTCGACTACCAGAACACCTACACCCGCGGCGTGATGGAGCTGGAAGGCTGGCGTCCGGCGCTGACCGCGGCTCGGCAGTTGCTCGCCAAAGCCCGCGCCGCCGGCGCGAAGGTGATCCACGTCGTCCACGACAGCGGCGAGGGCACGCCGTACGACGTCCGAGCCGAGATCGGCAGCATCCACTCGGACGTCGCCCCGGTCGAAGGCGAACCGGTCGTCGTGAAGGGCGCGCCGAACTCCTTCGTGAACACCGACCTGGGCTCACGGGTTGACGAAGCCGGGCACAAGAACGTGGTGATCGCCGGGTTCATGACCAACATGTGCGTCACGTTCACCACCGAAGGCGCGTTCCTGCGCGGCAACCACCCGACCGTCGTCGCCGACGCCTGCGCCACCCGTCCGTTGCCGACTCCTGCTGGGGAAGTCAGCGCGGATCAACTGCACAGCAGCGCTCTGGCAACCATCGGGGATCTTTACGGCGTTGTCGTGCCGAGTGTTGCCGAGCTGAACTGAACCTCGGCCTCGGTCTCGGCGGGTCTTATCCTGCCGAGACCGGTCCGTCAGAAGTCGATGAACCCCGCGACCACCTCCCGCACCACTCCGTCGGATCCCGGAGTGCCGTAGAAGTAGACCGACCCGTAGCCCCAGAGATACTCCTCGATCACATCCTCGAGCTCGCCCTCGGTCGGCCAGCCCTCTTCGTTGACCTGAAAGAGAAACTGATGCCCGTCGGCACGTACGGCGTCGGCGTAGCTCGGCTCGTCTTGAATCAGCACCGGCTCGTCCCCGAACTGGACGAGCGCGATCGAGTCTTCCTCGTCAGGCATCTCGGAGAGCGCCGCCGAGCGAAGCCCGGGCCACCCCAGGTCGGCCCGCTCCCCGCGCGGCGAGGGCGGGTGCACCAGCGCACGCATCGCCATGTCCGGGTACTGGACGTCGCTGTCGCCGATGTCGAATCCGTTGCGCAGCACCACGGAAACCTCGTAGCCCTGCGCCCAGGGAGCTGCCGGGACGGTCAGCAAATAGCGGTGGGTCGCGAGGAGCGGATGCGCCTCGATCGCAACGGGCGGCGCACCACCAAGACGGCCTCCGTCTGCGCGATCCGGCAAGGACGGGGTGAAGAGCACGGGCATAGGCCGATCCTACGAACCAGGACCGACAATTTCGCGCCCGTGCTCAGCCACGAACCAGGTCAGACGTTGAAGCGGAACTCCACGACGTCGCCGTCCGCCATCACGTAATCCTTGCCCTCCATGCGGACCTTGCCCGCCGAACGCGCGGCCGCCATCGAGCCCGCTTCGACGAGGTCCTCGAACGACACGACCTCCGCCTTGATGAAGCCGCGCTCGAAGTCCGTGTGGATGACGCCGGCGGCCTGCGGGGCGGTCGCGCCCTGCGGGATCGTCCAGGCGCGGGATTCCTTCGGACCGGCCGTGAGGTACGTCTGCAGGCCGAGCGTGTGGAAGCCCGCGCGAGCGAGCGCGTTCAGGCCTGGCTCCAGCTGGCCGACGGACTCCAGCAGCTCGCGCACGGACTCCTCGTCGTCCAGCTCCAGCAGCTCGGCCTCGACCTTCGCGTCCAGGAACACCGCGTCCGCCGGGGCGACGAGCTTCGCCAGCTCCTCGCGGCGCGCCTCGTCGGTGAGCACGGCTTCGTCGGCGTTGAAGACGTACAGGAATGGCTTCGTGGTGAGCAGGCTCAGCTCGCGCAGCGCCTCGCCGTCGACGTCCTTCTGCGCCTGGAACAGCGTGCGCCCGGAATCGAGGATTTCCTTGGCCTTCTGGGCGTTTTCGAGCGCCGGCCGCGCTTCCTTCTTGGTGCGCGCTTCCTTCTCCAGCCGCGGCAGCGCCTTCTCGAGCGTCTGCAGGTCGGCGAGGATCAGCTCGGTGTTGATCGTCTCGATGTCGGACATCGGGTCGATCCGGCCGTCGACGTGCACCACGTCCGGGTCGTCGAACACGCGGATGACCTGGCAGATCGCGTTGGCCTCGCGGATGTTCGCGAGGAACTTGTTGCCGAGCCCCGCGCCCTCGGACGCGCCCTTCACGATGCCCGCGATGTCTACAAAGGACACCACGGCGGGCACGATCTTCTCCGACGAGAAGATCCCGGCCAGCTTGTCCAGCCGCGGGTCCGGCAGCGGCACGACGCCGACGTTGGGCTCGATCGTGGCGAACGGGTAGTTCGCGGCGAGCACGTCGTTGCGCGTCAGCGCGTTGAACAGGGTGGACTTGCCGACGTTGGGCAGGCCGACGATACCGAGGGTGAGACTCACGGCCGGTAAGTCTACGTGCTGCGCGCGGACCGTCGCCGACCCGGTAACGTCGTGTCGGTTTTCCGCCAGTCAGGGCTCTCACCTGCTGGCATCATCGACCGCATGGCTACCTCGACCATTCCGATCTGGCGCGACACCGAGCGCTGCTACCGCGCGGTGACCGCCCGCGACCAGCGGTTCGATGGCCAGTTCATCATGGCGGTGCGCACCACGGGCATCTACTGCCGCCCGTCCTGCCCGGCGCTCACGCCGAAGGCGCAAAACGTCCGCTTTTACCCGACTTCGGCCGCCGCACAAGCCGGTGGTTTCCGCGCTTGCCGCCGCTGCCTGCCGGACGCGGTCCCCGGTTCGCCGGACTGGAACGTACGCGCCGACCTGGCCGCCCGCGCGATGCGGCTGATCTCGGACGGCCTGGTCGAGCGCGAAGGCGTGCCCGGCTTGGCCCGTCAACTCGGCTACTCGGAACGCCAGCTCGGACGGGTGCTGACCGCCGAACTGGGCGCGGGCCCGATCCGCCTCGCCCGAGCCCATCGCGCCCACTCGGCGCGCTTGCTGATCGAGATGTCGCAGCTGCCGCTCACCGACGTCGCGTTCGCGGCCGGGTTCTCCAGCATCCGGCAGTTCAACGAAACGATCCGCGAGGTGTTCGCGACGACGCCGTCGCAGCTGCGCGCGGCTTCGCTCCGCCGCGGAAACCGCAACGAACCCAGCGGTGCGACGCGGCTCAGCCTTCGCCTGCCGTTCCGGGCCCCGTTCGACGCCGCGGGCGTGCTGGGCTACCACGCCTCGCGGGCGCTGCCAGGCATCGAAGCCGTCTCCGAGGACGGTTACGGCCGCACCTTGCGCCTCCCGCACGGCCCGGCGTCAGTGTGGGTCAGCCCGCGCGCTGGCTATGTGCAGTGCGACCTAGCGCTCTCGGACCTGCGCGACCTGAGCAGCGCCGTCAGCCGCGTACGACGCCTGCTGGACCTGGACGCCGACCCGGAAGCCGTCTCGCGCGTGCTCTCCGCCGACGAGGCGCTGGCCCCGCTGGTCGCCGCCACGCCAGGCATCCGCGTGCCAGGCGCCGTCGACGGCCCAGAAGTCCTGCTCCGCACCCTGCTCGGCGAGGACGTGGCCGACGTCGTTGCCCTCGGCGAGCCCGTCCCGCCTGCCGACCCGCCCATGGACACCCTGACGACCCTTTTCCCGACCCCGTCCGCCATCGCCGAAGCCGACGTGAAACCGCTGGTCAAGAAGGTCGCCGCGGCAATCGCCGCCGGTGAACTGGACCTGCACGTAGGCCGGGACGCCGACGGACTCCGCGCCGAAATGCTCGCGACCGGCGTCGATCCCGCCACCGCCGACTACGTCGTGATGCGCCTGCTCGGCGCCCCCGACGTCCTGTTGACCGCCGACCCAGCCGTCCGCCGCGGCGCGGCCGAGCTGGGCATCGACCTGGCGACGTCCGCACGCGGCTGGCAGCCGTGGAGCTCGTACGCCAGCCGGTATCTCAGTTCCGTGACCGTTTAAGGAGACTTTCCTCGTGCCCACCGCCTTCTGGTCCACTTTGGACACCCGCATCGGCCCGTTCACCGCAGTAGTGACCGGCGACGGCGCCGTACTGGCCTCCGGCTGGACCGCCGACGTCGCCGAGCTGACGCCCCTCATCTCGCCGTCCCTGACTCCGACGACCCTGACCGAACGCCGCGACCTTGGCCCGGTGACGACCGCAATCCGCAGCTACCACGGCGGCGACCTCGACGCCGTCGCCGACATCGAAGTACGCCAACGCTCCGGCCCGTTCCGCGAGCACGCGTGGGAGATGCTGCGCAAGGTCCCAGCAGGCAGCCCAGTGAGCTACGCGGAGTACGCCGCCCTATCCGGCAACCCCTCCGCGGTCCGCGCCGCAGCAACCGCGTGCGCCCGCAACGCGGCGGCCCTGTTCGTGCCTTGCCACCGCGTCGTGCGGACCGGCGGAGCGATCGGCAACTTCCGCTGGGGAGTGTCCGCTAAGCGGTGGCTGTTGCACCACGAAGAGGCCGCCTGACGGCCCGCGCGGGTTGGCTCGGTCGGGTCGAGTTCGCTGAGCCGCGTTCGCTGGTCGGCTGAACCCAGTTCGCCGGGCCGAGTTCGGTGGCCAGCTGAGCCGGGTTGGCTGGGTCGGCCGCTCGGCTGGGTTCGCTGCTCAGCCGGACTGGATTGGCGCGGTTGGATCGAATTCTCCGGTCAATTTGGCCGGGTGTGCGCCGGGCCAGGCCCGCTGGTCGGCCGGGCCCGGTTCGCCCGGCCGGGTTCGCCGGTCGACCGGGCCGCGCTCGCTCGCCGGCCGGGCTGGATCGGCTCGGTCGGATCGAGTTCGCCGGTCAACTGGGCCGGGTGCGCGCCGGACCAGGCCCGCTGGTCGGCCGGGCCAGGTTCGCCCGGCCGGGTTCGCCGGGCCAGGCCGCTCGGCCGGGTTAGCCGACGCGGCGAGCGTGGTCAAGGCACCGAGCCTGCTCTCGTCAAGCCATCTGCAACTCCACTCTCGACCCGGCGCGGGACTTCCGCACCCGCAGCCGCGTGGGGATGCGCTGGCGGAGTTCCTCGACGTGCGACACCAGGCCCACCACGCGGCCGCCGGCGCGGAGTTCGTCGAGGATGTTCATCACCACGTCCAGCGTTTCGGCGTCCAGGGTGCCGAAACCCTCGTCCACGAAGAGGGTGTCGAGCAGCGCACCGCCGGTTTCGCCTGCCACCACATCGGCCAGCCCCAGCGCGAGCGACAACGACGCGAGGAACGACTCGCCGCCCGACAGGGTTTTCGCTGGGCGCACGGCGCCGGAGTAGTCGTCCAGCACGTCGAGGCCGAGGCCGCCCCTCGTGCCGCGCGCGCCGGCCGCGTCGGAGTGCACGAACGAGTAGCGGCCCTGGCTCATGGTCCGCAACCGCGCGGTCGCCGCGAGCGCGACCTCTTCCAGCCGAGCCGCCAGGACATACGAGCGCAGCGACATCTTCCGCGCGTTCTGGCCTCGTCCGTTGACCACTTCGGACAGTGCCCGGAGTTCGGCGTATTCCTCGTCCAACGGCTCCAGCTCCGACAGCGCCTTGCTCAACCTTCCGGCCAGCTTCACCAGTTCGCGATGCTGCGCCGAAACCGCTTGCTGCGCGGCAAAAGCGGTATCCGCCCGAGCCCGCGTCTCCTTCGCCCGCTCCGCCAGCGGCGCAACTTCCACCGCGTCGTCCGGCGAGATCCCGAACAGTTCCGGCTGCGCGAGCATCTCCCGCGCACCGGCAGCAGTCGCCTCCGCCTCGGCGAGACCCTGTTCGAGCTTCGTGATCTGCTCGTCGGTCCGGACGGCGGCGCGCATTTCCTCCAGGGTCGAGAACCCCTTGGCATGCAACGAGATCTCCACCAGATCCCGTTGCTCCGCGAGCCGGGCCTCCGCTCCCGACACCGCGGTGTGCGCCTCCGCCGCCAAGTCGAGCGCGCCGGCGAACGTGAGCAGGTGCTGCCGCCGGGCGGGAACGTCCGGGAACTCTCCCCGGCCCGCGACCAGCCGCTGCTCGCGTTCGGCCATCCGTTCGTCCAACGCCCGGATCTCGCCGTTCGCCTCGGTGACCGTCTGCTCGGCGAGACGCCGCTGTTCGGCCAGTTGCTCGGCACCGCGCTCGAGTTCAGCGACCTTCGCGTTCAACCGATCCTTGCGCTGCGCCTTTCCGGAGAGTTCCGCGACGACCGTCCTGGCTTCGGTCAGCGCGGTCGCGATCTCCTCCGCAGTGCGTCCGTCCAGCCGTTCGCGCAGGAAGACGACTCGTGCCTTGGCCTCTTCCAACGCGGACACCACTCGCTGGCGCAACGCCGACGCCTTCTGCTCGGCTTCTTCCGCGGCACGTTCTTCGGCCGCGTCCACCAATGGCGCGTCGTGGTTCGCCGGCGCCGGATGGTCGGCCGACCCGCACACCGGACACGCCGTTCCCTCAGCCAAGCCGGCAGCCAGCTCTGCCGCCATGCCGTCGAGACGCCGTTCGCGGAGATCCAGCCGACGTTGCCGAGCCGCCTGATGCTCGTCGACCACTTCGCGCAGTTTCGCTTCGCCGCGCTCGACTCTGGCTTCAGCTGGCGGTAACTCCTCTGCCGCGCGAGTGAGTACCGTCAGCTCTTCGACGCGGGATTTCGCGCCATCCAGCTTCGCCGCCGCTTCCCCGGCTACCGTCGCTTCAGTACGCGCAGCAGCAATCCGACCGGGTAACTCGGCCAACCGCTCCGCAAGCCCTGCAACTTGCTCGGCGGCTTTCTCCGCGGCTTTCTGTCGCTCCGCACGACGTTGCTCGTCGCTCTTCTGCTGGTTGGCTTCCGCAGCCAACTCAGCGAGAGCACCCGCCTCCTCGCGAACCGAGCCCGCGCGCTCGCGCAGGTCCGTGACGGCGAGCCCGACCGCATCGAAACCGAGGTCGGCGAGATCTCGGATCCGATCGGCCACGAGCACCTGTGCATCACCGAGCTCGGCCGTGCGCCGGTCCATCAGCTCGGCCTCCGGAACCACCGCGGCAGCGCGCCGAGCCGCCGCGATTTCTTCCGTCCACTCACCACGTTCGGTCGCCTGCTCGGCGATCTGCGTCAGCCGGGTGTGCGCGGTGCGCACCCGGCGGATCTTTTCCGCGTCCTCTTCGGCCTCGCGCAGCGCGACCTCAGCGGACTTCGCTGCCGAACGTGCTTGTGCTGCCTCGGTTTCCGCCGCCTCGGCCCGGGCAGCGATCTCGGTCAGCACCGCCTCGACCCACTCCGGCTGCTTTTCCTCCGGCGGTTCCTGCTGCGCTTCCTGGGCGTAGCGGGCGAGCAGCTCACGGACCTCCTGCTGCCGCTTTTCCAGCGCACGGCCGCGTTCCGCGCGAAGGTCCGCGAACCAGCGTTCGACGTCGGAGAACCGCTCGGTGCCGAAAAGCCGCTCCAGCAGCTTCTCGCGCTCCGTGGTGTCACTGCGGAGGAACTTCGCGAATTCTCCTTGCGGCAGCAGCACAACCTGGAAGAACTGCGCTGCGGTCATGCCCAGCAGCCGCTCGACGGTGCGCGCCACCTCATCGATGCGGATGCTGCCGTCCGGCGGCAGCCCGGCGGGCGGTTCGCCGACCCAGGTCAGCGAAACCCGGGCCTGCTGCGTGGTGAATCCGTCGCCGCGTTTCTTCGGCCGCTGATACTCCGGGCTGCGCACGATCCGCAACCGCTGACCCTGCACGGTCAGCTCCAGCACGACCTCGGTTTGCCGATCCGGTTCGGCGAGATCGCACCGCAACCGCTTGACGTCGCCGCGCGCGCCCGGCACCACGCCGAACAACGCGAACGCGATCGCGTCGAGCAGCGTGGTTTTGCCCGCTCCGGTGTCGCCGTGGAGAAGGAAGAGACCGTCGGCGCCAAGGGCGTCGAAGTCCACCACCTCCCGCCCCGAATAGGGGCCGAAGGCTTCCACCTCCAGCAGATGCAGTCTCACAGCTTCTCCACCGCCGCCCGGTTCGCTGCTTCGAGCGCCAGGTGCACGAGCCGCTCCTCGCGTTCGGTCGGCGGAGCACCCCGGCAATCGTCGAGGAAGCTGCGCGCGATCTCGATGTCGCTGCGCCCGCGCACCGCCTCGGCGTACTTCAGTTCGGTGCCGGCGACCCCGCCGTCGGGCCGCCAATCCATGTGCACCGCATAGGGAAAACGGTCCTGCAGCAACCGCATCGCATCGATCGGGCGCACTCGGTCGGTGACCATGATCGAGAGGAAATGCTCGCGCCATTGCTCGTGTTCCGGGTCCTCGAGCAACGCGGCGAGCTCGCCGGAGAGCGTCGCGAGCGGGCGCGGCACTGGCAGCTCATGCCTGCGGACCTCGGCCAGGCCGGTGGCGTCGAGATCCACGAACCACACCGATTTCCGTTGCCGCGCTTCGGAAAACGAGTACGCCAGCGGACTTCCGGAGTATCGGAGATGTTCCGCGAGCGTCTGCGGCCCGTGCAGGTGCCCTAGCGCGACGTAGTCCACGCCGTCGAACACCGAGCCGGGAACCTGCTCGACTCCGCCCACCGCGATGGTGCGTTCCGATTCACTGGCCTCGCCGCCGGTGACGAAAGCGTGTGCCAGCACTACGGATCGTGTTTCCGGACGACTGGCCAGGTCGTCCCGCACACGCCGCATCGCCTCGCCGAGCACGCCGGTGTGGCCGCGCGCCTCCGGCACGCCCAGCGCGTGCCGCGACGGCTCGGGTTCGAGATACGGGATGCCGTAGAACGCGACCGCGCCGTGTTCGTCATGCAGAACAACGGGTTCCGCGATGCCTTCGACGGTCGCGCGGACGTGCAGCCCGCCCGCCGCCGCGAATTCGGCGAACGCGCCCAGCCGCGCGGCCGAATCGTGGTTGCCAGGCGTGACCACGAGTTCCGCGCCTGCCCGGCGGATGCGGGTCATCGCGGCCGTGGCGACGCGGACAGCTTCGGCGGACGGCACCGCTCGGTCGTAGATGTCACCGGCCACCACCACGACGTCGACCGACTCGCGGTCGACGAGTTCGGCGATGTGCGTGAGGGCGGCCTCCTGTTCGGTAAGCAGATCGGCACCGTGGAACGTGCGGCCGACGTGCCAATCAGAGGTATGGAGGACTCTCACGGCGACCACGTTAGGAGCAGACCCCGACGAAATCGGGGAGGCACGCCGGTACCCCACTCGAACGTGTGTACGAAGCCGATCAGGTCCGCCGCGGACACGCCCAGCCTCGAATCTGGAAAGTCGCAGGTCAGCTACGCAGCGCGACCGCGGGTGCCGGTTTTTGTCGGTGGGGTCCGCCATGATGTCTCGCGTCCGGACACCCGCCGGACCCGACGGAGAGGAGGACCGGGTGGAGACGGTGATCACCACCGCGGCCGTCGTGCTCGCGCTGCTCCTGTGCGTCGCGGTAGTCGCGCTGTGGCGGCTGTACAACGACGGAATGCGCCGCGCCGACGCGGCCGCGCGGCTAGTGGCGGCGGAGCGTGCGAAAGGCGACCAGCAGCAGCTCGCGCTGCGCCGGTACGAGGTGGCGTTCGCGTCGATCCACGGCCGCGGCGAACTCGGCGAACAGGTGCTCGTGGAAACCGCGCGCGCACTCGGACTGCGGGAGGGACTGCACTTCACCCTGCAGACCGATTTGGGCGGCGGTGGAAGCGCGAAGCCCGACCTGGTGCTGAATGTCGGCGGCGGCCGGGCGGTACCGGTCGACGCGAAAGCGAGCATGGCCCTCTGGGCGGAGGCAGTCGAGACCGACGACCCGGAAGAACGACTCGACGCGCTGCGCGTCCACGTCCGGCAGCTGCGCTCCCGCGCGGCGGAGCTGGCGGGCAAGGGCTACCAGCGCTGGGCGGACGCGATTTACGGCACCATCATGTTCGTCCCATCCGACGCGGCCGTCGTCGCCGCGCTCGACACCGATCCCGAACTGCTGCGCTGGCTGATCGACCGCCGCGTCTTCCTGTGCGGCCCCACGGGATTCGGGGTGCTCGCGTCGGCAGCGCTGTTCGCCGCCAGCGACCGGGCGCTCGTCGAGGACGTCGAGCAAGTGCGCGCGGGCGCCGCCGCCGCACACCGAGCCGCGGGCAATGCGGTGGAGGCGCTGAATCTGTCCTCCACGCATCTGCAGCGCTTCGTCTCGGCCCGCCGCCGGGAACTCGAGGCACTGGAGTCGTTCCGCGCGACCGTCGCGCCGCTCACCGACGCGTCGGGCAGTCCGTCGCCGGTGCCGCAGCTTCGGAAGGGAGACGAGGTGGCAGCTGGTTGAGGTCACGGCGCGATGGCCGCGGGCTCGACATTCGCGATCGGATGATCGACGGTGTGCCCCTACGGGGCGGGCTCCGCAACGGGGCTTCCTGACGTCAGATGACGGCCGTGGGCTGATGCTCTCGCATGTGGAGCGTGGTTGACGTTGGGCAGGGCGAGGTTGCGGTTGTCTGGTCTGGCGGGACGATCTGCGCGGGCTTAGCGGGCGCGATCGTGGCGACACGGTTCGGCGGCATGCGTCCGGGACACGAATCCGGTGGCACGTCCCGACGAGCCGAGCCCCTGCAGCGCGATCTGGCGGCATGGCCGCTGGCGGCGCGATCTGGCCGAGCCAGCCACGGCAGTGCGCTTTGGCGGCGTGGGTCAGATGGCGCGATCCGGCAGAGCGGGCCTCGGCGGCGCGATTTGCCTCCACGTCGTCCGGAGGGAGTGAGCCCGGTCGAGGGAGCAGCTGCGCGGCCTGGCGTGGTGCGGCTCGCCCCCTGGCGCTCTTCGCGGAGGAGCGTGGTCTCGCTCGGGCGGTGGCGCGGCAGGCGTCCGAGGAGTGCCCAGCGACGTCCCGGTGAGCGGTAGGCGGAGGTCACGCGTCGGTGGCCAGCACGGTGACGCGGCCCAAGCGGTCATCGTCCGCAGCGCCGACGGTCGGCGGCTTGCGGCTGAGTGCGGCGAGCGGGCACCAAGGTCCGGATTGCCCGGAACGAACGGCGAAGTCCAGGTTGGACACTGCCGCCGAGGCGAGCGAAAGGGCATGGTTCCGACGTCGCGCGGGCAGGATCCGAACGCTCAGGCGGCTCACGGGAACGTCAATTCCCGGTCAAGTTCCAGAACGGCGAATGTTCCGGAACAGGACCGGTGGCGCCGCCGTCGCGGTCGTCGGCTGGTGGCATAGCCTGGGGTCAGCGCAGGGCCGGGAAACGGGCAGCCGGACCATACCGTCGGTATCACCGCTGGTCAGAGGTCTGGTCCACTGGTTCCTCGTTCGGCGGAGCGGTGCGGGAAGGCCGTACCGCGGGTACCGCTCGACCGTACGAAATGTCATGCGGTCGAGTGGCTGCTTCGTGCTGTCCTCGGCAGTGCCAACAAGATCGTGACAAGTACGGGCTACGGTGTGCCTCGTGACCGCGATACGCGATCGCCAGAGCGATCCCGATGCCGATGACGCCCCCGTGCCGTGGGACGAGCGTCTCGTCGTCGGCACGAGGCGCGGCCTGCCCTGGTGGGCGGCTGTGCTCGTGGGCTTCGGCTTGGCAGTGCTCGGCGCCATCATCGACGAGAAGTCCACCGGCAGCCTCGGTTTTGTTTTCAAGGCGGGCTACTTCCTCGGGGCCGTGATCGCGGTCGGCGCGGTGCAAAGACGCGGACTGTTCGGTCCGATGGTGCAGCCGCCGCTGGTGCTCGCCGTCACCGTGCCGGGTGTGGTGCTGCTGACCGGCGGGGGTCCGGAAGCCAGCGACACCCTGTCGAAGCTGCTCAACATCGGGACGCCGCTGATCAAGGGCTTCCCGACGATGGCGGTCACCACCGGTGTCACGCTGCTGTTCGGCTTCTTCCGCATCTACCGCGAACGCGACCCGGACGCACCGGTCAAGATCAAGGACGGCAAGGTCCCGCGCACTCGGGACGAGGACGACGACAAAGCCGCCAGCCGTCCGCGCTCGCGGCCGCCTGCCGGTCGCGCTGGGCAGTCCGGTCAGACGCCGCCTCCGGGCAACCGTCGCCGTCCGCCGCGGGATCTCGACGCTCCCCCGCCGCGACGGCCGCGTCCGCCTGGCGAGCCGGGTGCCCGACCGCGTCGTGAGCCGATGGACCCGAACGCTCCGCGCGGTAGTCGCAAGCCGCCGCCGGAAGGGCGTCGGCCCCGGCCGCCGGAGGGCGATCCGCGCCGTCGCGATCCGCGGGGTGACGCACCGCCGCCGCGTCGTCGGCCGCGCGGGGACGAGCCGCCGCCCGGGCGTCCGCGTCCGCCTCGCAGGGAACCGCCGCGCCGTCAACGTCCTTGGGAAGACGAGGGCTGACCGGGCGCGCAGGCCACGCTGGAATCGGGCGAACCGACGAAGGCTGACCGAGCATGCAAGTCACGCCGAAACTGGGCGACCCTACGAAAGCTGGCTGAGCACGAAAGTCACGCCGGGCTGGACCACCCAACGAGAGCCGACTGGGCACGCAAGTCACGCCGGAGCCGGGCCACCCAGCGAGGACTGACTGGGCGCGCAGGGCAGGTCGAAACCAGACCATTCGACAAACCTGACCGAGCACGCAAGTCAGGCCGGAGCTGGACCACCCGACGACGGCCGACCGGGCGCGCAAGCCACGCAGGAACCGGACCATCCGCCGAAGGCTGGGCGCCCAACTCACGTCGCAAGCTGGCAGCACAAGGCAAACGAGAAAGGCCGCCGATCCCCACACCGGGATCGGCGGCCTTTTCGTTGCGACTAAAGGAATTCTCTCGCCCCGGGCCGCGACTCAGCACGAACTACTGCACGGCTCAGCGGCCAAATCGACCGAAGCGGCTCTCACGACTTCGCGGCGAAAGCTTCAGCGGCGCGCCATACGCTCCGACTGCCGCGGCACCGAACGAAAACCTCAGGACTCCAACTTAACAGCCTTCCGAAGCTCCTTAGGCAACGCAAAAGCGATCTTCTCGTTCGCCGTAGTCACCTCGTCCACCTGTCCGTACCCGCGCTCGGCCAGCCACTTCAGCAGGTCCATCACCAGCACATCCGGCACCGAGGCCCCGGACGTGACCCCGACCGTCGAGACGCCCTCGAGCCACGCCTCGTCGACCTCCGAAGCGAAGTCGATCAAGTGCGAGGCCGACGCGCCAGCCTTCAAAGCGACCTCGACCAGCCGCTTCGAGTTGGAGGAGTTCTTCGAGCCCACGACCAGCACCAGGTCGCATTCCGGGGCCATTGCCTTGACCGCGACCTGGCGGTTGGTCGTGGCGTAACAGATGTCGTCGCTGGGCGGGTCGGCCAAGGTCGGGAAGCGGTCGCGGAGCTGGTCGACGCGTTCCATCGTCTCGTCCACCGACAGGGTGGTCTGCGACAGCCAGATCACCTTCGACGGGTCGCGCACGTCGACCTTGTCGACGTCCTCGGGCTTGTCGACCAACTGCACCTTGTCCGGTGCCTCGCCAGCCGTGCCTTCGACCTCCTCGTGGCCCTCGTGGCCGATGAGAAGAATGTCGTAGTCGTCCTTGGCGAAGCGGTTGACCTCTTTGTGCACCTTGGTGACCAGCGGGCAGGTCGCGTCGATGGTGCGCAGGTTCCGTTCCTCGGCCTCGGCGTGCACCGCGGGCGAGACGCCGTGTGCGGAGAACACCACGAGCGCGCCCTCGGGCACCTCGGACGTCTCGTCGACGAAAATCACGCCGCGTTCGCGCAGAGTTTCGACGACATGCCGGTTGTGCACGATTTCCTTGCGCACGTACACCGGCGGCCCGTAC
Source organism: Amycolatopsis sp. Poz14 (assembly GCF_006704225.1). Taxonomy (NCBI): domain Bacteria; kingdom Bacillati; phylum Actinomycetota; class Actinomycetes; order Pseudonocardiales; family Pseudonocardiaceae; genus Amycolatopsis; species Amycolatopsis sp. Poz14. Next base: position 2,027,418 of record NZ_JACLHD010000001.1, on the reverse strand, counting down.
AGCTCGAGCGCCTTCTCGACGGCGACGACCGCGCGGTCAACGCCGGCGCAGTACCCGCGCGGCTTCGCGAGCAGCACGCGTTTGGCGGCGCCGGACCGGGAGATCGTCGGGGTACCGGCGGGTTCGGTTCCGGGACTCGCAGAAGTCATGCCTCCAGGGTACGGGCAGTGCCGATCCGGGGTTGAAGTCCTCGTTCGGATGATGGCGGCGGCCATTCAGGCTGTGCCGGGCGTCACGTCCGGCGCCTCTGGCCACCCGTTCGGTTGGGCAGAACAGCCCTGATGCGGCACGCTGGACCCATGAAGCCACTCCCGCTCCCCCTCCGGGTCGCCGCGGGCCTCGCCGTCACCACCGCCGAGCGGGTTCGTGAGCTCCCGAAGCAGCTCACCGGCCTGCCGGTCACCGTCGTGAGCCAGGTGCTGCAGCTGTCCATGCGCGTCCAGCAGCAGGTCACCGAGCTGGCCATCAAGGGCGACGACGCGCTGTCGATGCTGCGTCCGGTCGAGGACACGCCCAGCTGGGCCACGTTCGACGAGGACGCCGCGCCCGAGTTCGCCCCGTCCCGGCCCACGCTCGTGCCGGTCGACGACCTGCCCGAGCCGCGCACCAACGGCCATCGCGCGCAGCCGCCGGATCTCGCCGCGGAAACCATCGACGATCCGTGGGTCGAGGAGACCCGCGCGCTCGCCGAGGAGCACTCCGAGGGCGAGAACGACAGCTCCTCTGGCCCGGCCGGCCTGGGCAATTACGACGAGCTGACCCTGCCGCAGCTGCGCGCTCGGCTGCGCCGGTTGACCGTGCCCCAGCTGGAAGAGCTGCTGGAGTACGAGAAGTCTCACGCTGACCGGGCGTCGTTCGTCGGCATGCTCGCGCGGCGGATCGGCAACGCACGCAAGGCCGAGGAACAGCCGGGCGACCCCGCGGAAGGCCAGTGAGCAACGACCCCGCCACCAGCGCGGAGAATCCGTGGCCGGTCCGCACTGTCGCGCGCAAGATCGGCGACTGGGTCCACCGGCTCGGCGACGTCTGGGTCGAAGGCCAGGTCACGCAGATGAACGCGCGGCCCGGCACGCAGACCGCGTTCCTGACCCTGCGCGACCCGTCCGCGGACGTCTCGATGTCCGTGACCTGTCCGATGTGGCTGGTGCGCGAACTGCCGACACCGCTGCGCGAAGGCGACCGCGTCGTCATCCACGCCAAGCCGTCGTTCTTTTTCGGACGCGGCACGCTGAGCCTGCGCGCGGACCAGATCCGCGCGGTCGGCATCGGCGAACTGCTCGCGCGCATCGAACGGCTGCGCAAGCTGCTGGCCGCCGAGGGCATGTTCGCCCGCGAACGGAAGCGCCCGATTCCCTTTCTGCCCAAGGGAATCGGGCTGATCACCGGACGCGCGTCGGCGGCTGAGCGGGACGTATTGGCGAACGCGCAGGCACGCTGGCCGCACGTGTTGTTCAAGGTGCTGAACACCGCCGTGCAGGGTTCGCAGGCGGTGCCGCAGATCCTCCGCGCACTGTCCATATTGGACAAAGACCCGGACGTCGACGTGATCGTCATCGCCCGCGGCGGCGGCAGCGTCGAGGATCTGCTGCCGTTCTCCGACGAGGCGCTGTGCCGGGCGGTCGCGGCCGCGGGCACGCCGATCGTCAGCGCGATCGGGCACGAGCCGGACACTCCCCTGCTCGACTATGTCGCCGACCTGCGCTGTTCCACTCCGACCGACGCCAGCAAGCGCATCGTGCCGGACGTCCGCGAGGAAACCGCGCGGGTCCGGCAGATGCGCGACCGCGGCCGGCGCGCGCTCCACGGCTGGGTCGACCGGGAGACGCGGCTGCTGACCCAGCTGCGCAGCCGTCCGTCGCTGGCCGATCCGCTGGGCCCGATCGAACGCCGCCTCAGCGACCTCGAGATGCACCGCGAACGCGGCAGGCGCGCGATGCTCAGCCTGCTCGCCAAGGACCAGGCGGAGGTCGCGAACGCGCGGGGCAAGCTGGCCGCGCTCGGCCCGGCGGCCACGATGGAGCGCGGGTACGCCGTCGTCCAGTTCACGGATTCCGCAGGCAACCTCAACGTGCTCCGTTCCGTCTCCCAGATCGAGGACGGAGCGCAGCTGCGCGTACGGGTCGCCGACGGGGCGGTCCACGCGGTGGCCGAGTCCGTCGAGCCGACGACACCCGCACCGGAAGGAGACCGGCCGTGATGCACCGGGCCCCGGCGTTCCTCCCGCTCACGGTGGACGCCGCCGCCCGGCTCGACGCCGGTCTCCTGCTGCGGCAGGCCCTGGTCACCGACCGGGTCGCCGACGAATGCTGGACCGCCCTGCTGGCCGGCTGCGGCACCGCGGCCCGGCGCGGGCTGGCCCCGCAGCTCAGGCGGCTGTCCGAGGCGACGTCCGAGCACGTCGGCGTCCGGTGGTGGTTCGCCGAAGGGACCGGCCATCGGCGACGCGTGGCGAGCGCGCAGGAGAACCTCGAGGACGCCATCGCGGACGGTGACGGGCAGGAGTTCGCGCTGGCCTTCGTCGGATACGACCACGCGATGGCGAGCGCGGTGGTCGCGGGCCCGCATCGGGCCGGACCCGGTTCCCCGGGAATGTCGGCCGAGCGCGGTAGTCTGCGCCGACAGCCCCGTGCACCACAAGGTCGGAGAACGTGAGCGAAGCAGACACCGCCGGACTCGGTTACGAGCAGGCCCGCGATCAGCTCGTCGAAGTGGTGAAGGAACTCGAGGCAGGCGGGCTGTCACTGGAGCAGTCGCTCGAGCTGTGGGAGAAGGGCGAGCGGCTCGCCAAGGTGTGCGAACGGCATCTGGAAGGCGCCCGCGAGCGGATCGAGGCCGCGCTGGCCTCGGTGGAGACCGACGACGACACAGAGTGACGTGCACCATGCGTTGCTGAATCGGTCAGGTGGTCTAGGGATCTGACAGACTGGGCACCCGCTGACGAACCGTGTTCCGGGAGGCCACCATGACCACCGCCAGTGACCGCAGCCGACGCGAAGCGCCTGATCGCAACCTCGCCATGGAACTGGTGCGGGTGACCGAGGCAGCCGCGATGGCCGCCGGCCGCTGGGTCGGCCGAGGCGACAAGATCGGCGGCGACGGAGCTGCCGTCGACGCGATGCGCCAGCTCGTCTCCACCGTCTCGATGCGCGGCGTCGTCGTCATCGGCGAGGGCGAGAAGGACGAAGCGCCGATGCTGTTCAACGGCGAAGAGGTCGGCAACGGCGACGGCCCGGACTGCGACGTCGCGGTCGACCCGGTCGACGGCACCACCCTCATGGCGAAGGGCATGCCGAACGCGCTGGCCGTGCTCGCCGTCGCCGAGCGCGGTGCGATGTTCGACCCGTCCGCGGTGTTCTACATGGAGAAGCTGGCCGTCGGCCCGGACGCGGCGGGCAAGGTGGACATTTCCGCCCCGGTCGCGGAGAACATCCGGCGCGTGGCGAAGGCGAAGAACTCCAGCGTCAGCGACGTGACTGTCTGCATCCTCGACCGGCCGCGGCACGAACAGCTGGTCAAAGAGGTCCGCGAGGCGGGAGCCCGGATCCGGTTCATCTCGGACGGCGACGTCGCGGGCGCGATCGCCGCGGCCCGGCCGACCACCGGCGTCGACATGCTGCTCGGCATCGGCGGCACTCCCGAGGGCATCATCGCCGCGTGCGCGATGAAGTGCCTCGGCGGCGAACTGCAGGGCCGGCTGTGGCCGAAGGACGAAGCGGAGCGCGAGAAGGCGCTCGCCGCCGGTCACGACCTTGACCGGATCCTGCTCAACGACGACCTGGTCACCGGCGACAACGTGTTCTTCTGCGCGACCGGCGTCACCGACGGCGACCTGCTGCGCGGCGTCCACTACCGGGCGGGCGGCGCGACGACGCAGTCGATCGTCATGCGGTCCAAGTCCGGGACGGTCAGAATGATCGACGGCTACCACCGGCTCGAGAAGCTGCGGGCGTACTCGTCCGTCAACTTCGACGGCAACCTCGAACTCGACGAGGGCGCGGTGCCTCCGCTTCCCTGATCTGCCAAGGAGTTTCCGGTGTCGAAACGGCTGTTCGCGCTGGTGCTGACTGTCCTCACCGGAGTCGTGCTCAGCGCGGGCAGCGCTTTCGCCGGGCCCTCGATCGTCGGCGGAACCGACGCGGACCAGCCGTACCCGTTCGCGGTGTCCCTGCACACCTCGGGCGGCGCGCTGTTCTGCGGCGGCTCGCTGATCACGCCGACCTGGGTGGTCACCGCGGCGCACTGCCTGTCCGCGAAGGACCCGGCGACGATCGGGTTGCGCGTCGGCAGCAACGACGCGGACGAGGGCGGGGAAACTCCGAAAGCGGCGGAATTCATGCTGCACCCGCATTTCAACGCCGAAACGCAAACCGGCGACGTCGGCCTGATCCGGCTGACCGCCCCGGTGAAGGCCGCGCCGATCGCCATCGGCGGTACGGCGTCGCCAGGCTCGGCGGTCCGGGTGATCGGCTGGGGCCAGACGTGCGCGACGCCGAATTGCGGCCCGGTGTCGAAGACGCTGCGCCAGCTCGACACGCACCTGGTGCCAGGCGCGAAATGCACGGCGGCGTTCGACGGAACCTCCGAGCTGTGCACGGAAAGCCCCGGCGGATCCGGCTCGTGCTACGGCGATTCCGGCGGCCCGGAACTGATCCGCAACGGCGACCGGTGGACGCTGGCCGGGATGGTCAGCCGCCCGGGAAACCGCTCGTCGACGTGCGGATCGGCACCGTCGATCGCGACCTCGGCGGTGGCGTATCAGCCGTGGATCGCGGAGAAAACCGGCTGAGTCACTCGACGTTGCTCGAATGCCCCGGGAACAAATGCGCCTCGGGATTCAACGCCACCGCGATGTTGTTGACCGCCGTCGCCGCCTCGCCGAACCCGGTCGCGATCAGCTTCACCTTCCCCGGATACGCCGCCACGTCCCCCGCGGCGTAAACGCGTGGCCGAGCCGTCGCCATCGTCGAATCCACCGAAATCGCGCGGTGATCGATTTCCAAGCCCCAGCTTTCGATCGGTCCCAAATCCGCGGTAAAGCCCAACGCCGCAACCACCGCGTCCGCACGCAGCTGCTCGTCCGCGCCGCCCTTCACCGTCACGTCGACCGCCGTCAGCGAACCGTCCGGGGCTTCGACAAAGCGGGCCACCTCGGCGTCCGTGACCAGCCGCACGCCCAGCTCCTGCACCTGCCGCACGATCGATTCCGCGGCCCGGAACTTCGCGCGGCGGTGCACGAGGGTCACGCTCGCCGCGACCGGGTGCAGCGCCAGGCACCAGTCGAACGCCGAATCCCCGCCGCCGACCACGACGACATGCTGGCCCGCGTGAGCCGCCAGCGATGGGACGAAATGGACCATCCCGCGGCCGAGCCAGCCGTCTCCGGCGGGCAGCGGACGGGGCGTGAACTCGCCGATGCCCGCAGTGATCAGGACCGCGCCCGCGCGCAGCACGTCGCCGCCGTCGAGAGTCAGTTCGAGACCGCCGTCGACGCTCTCCAGCTTCTCCGCCTTGCGGCCGAGCAGGTAATCCGGCTTCCACGGCGCGGCCTGGTCCACCAGGCCCTGCACGAGATCACGGCCGCGGATCGCGGGGAACCCGCCGACGTCGTAGATCATCTTCTCCGGATACATCGCGGTGACCTGCCCGCCCGGTTCGGGCAGCGAATCGACGACGGCCATCGACAGGCCGCGGAATCCCGCGTAGTAGGCGGCGAAGAGGCCGGTGGGTCCGGCTCCGATGACGACGAGGTCGTAATCCATGAGGCTCGCTCCATGCCAGTGGTGGGTGGCGGTGATCGAGAACACAACCGAGCGTACCGGGGTGGGCGACAACACCCGGCCGGTTGCGCGAAACGGGGCCAGAATCGGAGGTATGGCTGAACAGGAATACCGGATCGAACACGACACGATGGGTGAGGTCCGCGTCCCGGTCGACGCGCTTTACCGCGCGCAGACGCAGCGTGCCGTCGAGAACTTCCCCATCTCCGGCCGCGGTCTCGAGCGCGCCCAGATCCGCGCGCTGGGCCTGTTGAAGGCCGCCGCCGCCCGCGTGAACGCGCGGCTCGGCGTCCTGGACGCCGACGTCGCCGACGCGATCGCGAAGGCCGCCGACGAGGTCGCCGAGGGCCGCCACGACGAGCACTTCCCGATCGACGTCTTCCAGACCGGCTCGGGCACGTCGTCCAACATGAACGCGAACGAGGTCATCGCGACGCTGGCCACTCGCGCGCTCGGCCGCGACGTGCACCCGAACGACCACGTCAACGCCTCGCAGTCGTCCAACGACACCTTCCCGACGACGATCCACGTCGCCGCCACCGAGGCCGTCCTCACCGACGTCGTCCCGGCGCTGGAGCACCTCGCCGACGCGATCGAGGCACGCGCCGAGGAGTGGCAGGACGTCGTCAAGTCCGGGCGGACGCACCTGATGGACGCCGTGCCGATCACGCTCGGCCAGGAGGCGGGCGCGTGGGCCGCGCAGATCCGGTTCGGCATCGAACGGCTGCAGTCCGGTCTGCCGAGGCTGGGCGAACTGCCGATCGGCGGCACCGCGGTCGGTTCCGGCCTGAACGCGCCCGACGGTTTCGGCGCGGCGGTTTCGGCCGAGCTCGCGCAGATCACCGGGTTGCCGCTCACCGAGGCACGCAACCACTTCGAGGCGCAGGCGACGCAGGACAGCGTGGTCGAGACTTCCGGGCACCTGCGCACGGTCGCGGTGTCGCTGAACAAGATCGCGAACGACCTGCGCTGGCTGGGTTCCGGCCCGCGCACCGGCTTGGCCGAGCTGGCGTTGCCGGACCTGCAGCCGGGTTCGTCGATCATGCCGGGCAAGGTCAACCCGGTCATCCCGGAGGCGACGCTGCAGGTCGTCGCGCAGGTCGTCGGCAACGACGCGGCGGTCGCGTTCGCCGGCGCGGCGGGCAACTTCCAGCTCAACGTGAACCTGCCGGTCATCGCGCGCAACGTGCTCGAATCGGCGCGGCTGCTCGCGGCCGTTTCGCGGCTGCTGGCGGACAAGGTGTTCGCCGGGGTCACCGCGAACGTCGAGCGCGCGCGGCAGTACGCCGAGGGGTCGCCGTCGATCGTCACGCCGCTCAACAAGTACATCGGCTACGAGGAAGCGGCCGCGGTGGCGAAGCAGGCGCTCAAGGAACTCAAGACGATTCGCGAGGTCGTGCTGGAGCGCGGGTACGTCCGAGACGGCAAGCTCACCGAGGCACAGCTGGACGAGGCACTCGATGTGCTGCGGATGGCGCGTGGCGGCAAGTAGCGGTTAGCCGATCGTAGCGGCTCGCTCGGACAATTCCGGGCGAGCCGCTTCGCGTTTCCACAGTCCACATGCGACTCCCGCGGCGACCAGGGTGACCCCGGCCAGGTCCTTGAGCTCGAACTGTTGCGCCCCGATCAACACCGCCACGGCCAATCCGGACACCGGCATCAGCCCGATCAGCACCCCCGCCCGGTCCGCGCCCAACTCGACGACGCAGCTGTACCAGAGCACGAAAGCCACCGCGGTCACCACGACGGCCAGCAACAGCAACGCGACGAGTTCACGCCCGTTCGGCCACCGCCAGGCTCCGGCCGGATCGACCACCGTACCGACCACGGAACCGCTTGCCGCAGCGGTGAAACAGCCCCAGGTCGAGGTCGCCAACGGCCCGAGCCGGCGCAGCAATCCCACCGCGAGCAGGGTGAACGACGCCTCGCACAACATCGCCAGCGCAGCCAGCAACAGCCCTGGCGCGGAAGCGGATCCACCGCCGGACAGCACCACGATGCCGAGCCCGGCCAGTACCGACCCGACTACGGGTGCGGCCGACGGACGACGGCCGTCGAGCATCGGCGCGATCAACGCCAGCACGAGCGGGCTGGCCCCGAGAAACGCCGCCACCGCACTGGGTTCCGCGTAGCGCTGCGCCAGCAGCAGACAGGCCTGGAACCCGATCATCCCGGTCGCGGCGAGACCGAGCAGGGTCGGCAGATCGCCCAGTTTCGGCCGCGGCAGCGGACTGCGCGCGACCTTCGCCCAGCCCAGCAGCAGAAGCCCGCCCAGCGCGTACCGCAACGCCTGCCCGGTGATCACCGGATACCCGTCCAGCATGCCGGTGACCGGCACCGATCCGCCGACCAGCACCGCGCCGGCCACCCCTGAAAGCACCATCGACCGTTTCACGCCGCTCAGTCTTCAGCGGAGAGTGGTCTATTCAGAAGGACCACTCAATACTGGCCTAACTGGACCACTTGGCCGTACTGTCGTGGCTGTGGAGACCATCCGGGAGTTGCTCCTGCCCGCCGCCACCGGAGGACGCCGGGGCCGCGCCGTCGAGGCCGCGCTGCGCGACGCGATCCGCACTGGGCGGCTGGCGGTCGGCACCCGGCTGCCGTCGAGCCGCGATCTCGCGCGCCAGCTCGGGGTCGCGCGCGGCACTGTCACCGCGTTGTACGAGCAGCTCACCGCCGAGGGTTACCTGCTGAGCAAGCACGGGTCAGGCACTCGCGTCGCGCCGATCGACGGTCCCGCGCCGAATCCTCGGGTCAGCGCAGCGAAAACGCCGACCTGGGAGTTCGACCTGCGTCCGGGCCTGCCCGCCTTGTCGGCGTTCCCGCGGGCCGAATGGCTTGCCGCCGAACGAGAAGCCCTGAACGCCACGCCAGATCTCGGTCTCGGCTACCCCGATCCGACCGGCCATCCGGCATTGCGCGCGGAACTTGCCGCCTACCTCGGCCGCGTCCGGGCGTTGCCGACGAACCCGGATGACATCGTGATCACCAGCGGAGCCGCGGAAGCGTTGTCGTTGCTGGCCGACGCCTTGCCAGACCAGCGCATCGCCGTCGAAGACCCCAGCCACCACGGCCAAGCGAACCTCCTGCACGACCATGGGCTGGCCCCGGTCGGAATCCCGGTCGACGACAAGGGCATCGACGTCGACGCACTGTCCACTTCAGACTGCTCCGTCGTGTTGGTCACCGCCGCCCACCAGTTCCCGCTCGGCGTCGCGTTGCATCCGGAACGCCGTCGGCAACTGCTTGCCTGGGCGGCGGAAACCGGCGGGCTCATCCTCGAAGACGACTACGACGCCGAACATCGCTACGACCGTCCCGCCCTGGGCGCGATGCGCGCGCTCGCGCCGGATCACGTCGCGTACATCGGCAGCGTCAGCAAAGTCCTTGCGCCAGCGCTGCGGATCGGCTGGCTCATTCCGCCGCGACGGCTGCGCGACGCCGTGGCCCGGGTCAAGGAAATGCACGACCTCGGCTGCCCGCCGCTCCCGCAAGCCGCGCTCGCGCATCTGATCGCCACCGGCGGCTACGACCGGCATCTGCGCCGCACTCGACGGCTGTACCGCGCTCGTCGCGACGCTCTGATCGAAGCCCTGACCCAGCGTCTTCCACAGTGGCAGCCGGTCGGAATCGCCGCCGGACTGCACCTCGTCGTCCGGCTGCCCGACGGTACCGATGACGTGCGGCTGCAGGAAAAACTCGCCGCGGCAGGCGTGCACGCTCCGGCTTTGTCGACTTATTCCCGTACCTCAGTCGGATATCCGGGCCTTGTGCTCGGGTACGCCGCGCTCCCGCCGGACCGGCTCCGCGCCGCTGTCGAGCGGATCGCGTCGGCCGGTTGAACCGCTGGTGAACACCTGGTGCACCGGGGAGGGGTCCCGTTGCTGACGCTTAGGGTTGACCTTCTCGGGAGCAGGCAAGGGGGAGGCGACCGTGAGCTTCGGGGAAATAGTGCGAACACTCGCCGACGTGCTCACGTCCAGCCGCGGCATCGTGCCCATCGCCGTCGTCGCGGGCGCGACCATCCTCGCCCCGATCATCGACCGCTACGTGATCCGCCGCAGGCGCGTGATCTACCGGGAGCTCTACAACTCCAAAATCGGCCTCAACCCGGTGACGCTCAGCGACTCGGACAACGGTGCGGTGCAAGCGGATCCGGAACTCGTGCGCACCGTGCAGCTGCTGGAACCGCTCAGCGTGGTCGTGATCCGCATCCGCAACACCGGCAGCTTCGACATCGGTCCGGACGACTGGGAACACCCGCTGCAGTTCACCTTCGGCAGACGGGTGGTGTGGGACGCGCGCGTGTCCGACGCCAAGGACGGGTTACGTGAGGTGGTACGGAATGGACTTGAATTCTTCACTCATGATCAGCCTACGCCGGAAAACGGAACCGCGCGACTATCCGGCGTGCGAGCGTTGCTGCCGCAGCGGCTGACCGCACTGCTGCGGCAAGCCGACGCACCGGCAGCCGCGGCACCGCAATGGCACGGTGTCCGCCTTGAACAGCTTTCCTTGAAGCGGCGGGAAAAGTTCAAACTCGTCGTCGTGCTGCGCGAGCCGGACGACTGGCGCGGCGGGCCGTTGTCCAAGGAACTGGACGTCACTGGAAGGCTCAGCGGCGGGCGGATCAAAGACGAACGCAAACAGCGCTGGCTGTCTTGGCCGGTGGTCACGGGAGCGATCGGGGTGCTGCTGACCGGCGCGTTGCTGAGCATGCTGCTCGTCGCCGTGTCGCGCGGCTCCGAACCCGGCTGCGGCAACGGATCCCTCGCGGTGCACGGATCCAGCGCGTTCGCGCCCATCATGAACAGCGTCGCGACCGAGTACCAGAAGCTGTGTCCTGGCGCGACGATCACGACGCAAGCGGACGGAAGCGTGTCCGCGGTGCGCGAACTGGGGCCGTTGCCCGCGGAACAAAAGGACAGCATGGCAGTGCTTTCCGACGGCAAGGCTTCCGACGCCGGGCCGGATCTAGTCACGCAACCGGTCGCAGTGCTCGTGTACAGCCTGGTGGTGAACAGCCCCGTCGGCGTCGACCGGCTGAGCAATGAGCAGGTGCGCGGCATCTTCAACGGGAAGTACACCAACTGGGCGCAACTGCGCGAGGGTCCGTCGATCCCGATCCGGGTTGTCGGGCGCGGGCAGGAATCGGGTACGCGCAAGACTTTCGAGCAGAAAGTGCTGGGTGCCGCAGAGCCGGGACTGTCCTCGGACGACTGCCGGACCCCGACCCGCGACCCGCACGCCACCGTGGTGCGCTGCGAACGCGGCAAGACCGACGAACTGCTGCGCGCGGTCGGCGACACCCCCGGCGCCATCGGCTACGCGGACGTGCCCGCGGCCAAGATCGCCGCGGCGGGCGGCCGCGTCGCGATGGCGAAACTCGACGACCGCTACCCCGACGTGACCAGCATCGACGCCGGCTATCGCTTCTGGACGGTGGAGTACCTCTACACCAAGGGCGTGCCGGAGAACGATTCGCTGCTGAAGCAGTTCCTCGACTACCTGCGCAGCAGCACGGCGCGGGCGGAACTGCAGGACGCAGGGTACACGCCGTGCGTGACAAAACAGGGGCTGCTGGACCAGTACTGCACTCGTCCGGATGCCTGACCAGCTCTTTTTCACCCAGTCGAGGCTGGAGCGGGAGTTTTTGTCGGTGGCGGGGGCGATGATGGCCGGGTGTTGTTCACCGACCTCGTCACCGCCTCCGCCGAACTGGCGGCCACGCGGTCACGGAAAACGAAGATCGCCGTGCTGGCCGCCGTGCTGCGCGCGGCCGAACCCGGCGAACTGCCCGCGGTGATCGCGTATCTCACCGGGCAGACCGCACAGGACCGGCTCGGCGCAGGCTGGCGCACGCTCGCCGACCTCGCCGTCGAACCCGCGGCCGCGCCTGCCGTCTCGGTGGCGGAGGTCGACGTCGCGCTCACCGAGGTCGCGGCCGCGGCGGGCGCGGGTTCGGTGAAGCGCCGGGCGGAGGTGCTCGCCGCGCTGTTCTCCCGGCTGACCAGGGCCGAGCAGGAGTTCGTGTTCCGGCTCGTCACCGGGGAACTGCGACAGGGCGCGCTGGAAGGCGTGATGGTCGACGCGGTCGCGGCGGCGGCCGAGGTCGAAGTCGACCAGGTGCGGCGTGCGTTCATGCTGTCCGGGCGGCTGCCGGTCACCGGACAGGCGGCGCTCACCGGGGGCGCGGCGGCGCTCGCGGAATTCGGGCTGGAGCTGGGCCGTCCGGTGCGGCCGATGCTCGCGTCGCCGGCGGAATCGCTGGAGGAAGCCGTGACGGAGCACGGGAACGCGATCGTCGAGTACAAAATGGACGGTGCGCGGATCCAGGTGCACCGGCGCGGCGCGGAAGTGCACGTGTACACGCGTACGCTGCGGGAAATCACCGGCAGCGTCGCCGAGTTGGTCGAGCTGGTGCGGGCGCTGCCGTGCGAATCGGTGGTGCTGGACGGCGAGACCCTCGCGCTCACCGACGACGGGCGGCCGCGGCCGTTCCAGGAAACGATGAGCCGGTTCGGCAGCACGCGCGACGAACAGGTGCGGGCGTTGCTGCTGCGGCCGTACTTCTTCGACTGCCTGCATCTGGACGGGGTCGATCTGCTCGACGCGCCGTTGTCCGAACGAAACGAGGCACTGCGCCGGGTGGCGGGCGAGCACGTGATCCCGGGCTCGGTCCGGCCGGAATCGCCGGCGGCGGTGCTCGACGCGGCGATGGACGCCGGGCACGAGGGCGTGATGGTGAAGGACCTCGATTCGATCTACGCGGCCGGACGGCGCGGGCGCGCGTGGCTGAAAGTGAAACCGGTGCACACCATCGACCTGGTGGTGCTGGCGGCGGAATGGGGCCACGGGCGGCGCACCGGGAAACTGTCGAACCTGCACCTCGGCGCGCGCGATCCGGACGGCGGGCCGCCGATCATGGTGGGCAAGACGTTCAAGGGCCTCACCGACGAGCTGCTGGCCTGGCAGACCGAGCGGTTCCAGGAGATCGAAACGCACCGCGACCGGTGGACCGTCCACGTGCGGCCGGAGACGGTGGTCGAGATCGAACTGGACGGGGCGCAGGTCAGCACGCGGTATCCGGGCGGGCTGGCGCTGCGGTTCGCGCGGGTGGTGCGGTACCGGCCGGACAAGGATCCCGGCGAGGCCGACACCATCGACACCGTCCGCGGGCTGCTGCGCGGTAGCCGTCCGGCGACGGACGCCAGCCAGGCGGAGCAGTCCGGCTCTGAGGAGGCATCCGGATGATGATCGCCGCGCCCGCCCTCCGGATGAGTGGGCACATTACGGACATCGGGCAGTTTTCCCCGCTGTGCTCAGGAAAACGCCCGACGAAAGTCGATGTCGCACCCGTGGCCGCGTACCCGAGAGTGGGAGCACTGGCCTGCGTCGATAGGAGAAAAGCATGACGTTCCGGGTGAAATCAGCCGTCCGGGGACTCGGGCGGCCGATGACCCTGCTGGCGGGCGTGGCGCTCGCCGCCACCGTGGTGGCGGCACCGGCCAGTGCCGCGCCGGCGCCGCCGCAGCAGCCGCCGCGACACCACTTCTCGGCTGCCGCGCAGTCGTTCGTCGGCGCGACCACGGTGCGCGAGCGGGTGGCACGGCTCAACGCGGCGATGGCCAAGCTGCCGAAGGAAAGCGGCGCGTACAACGCCACGAAGCTGTGGAACCAGGGCATCACCGGCGCCGGGTCCACCGTGGCCACGCTCGTGTCGTTCGGCGACGACAAGGTCAAGCAGGTGCTGGACGAGTACTCCCGGCAGCACGGTCTGCCGCCGGCGAACGTCGAGGTGCTGCAGCCGTCCGGTGCGGTGCCCGCGTGCACCGATCCCGGGGTGGACACCGCCACCTGCCAGTCGTGGGGCGGCGAAACCGATCTGGACGTCACGATGATGCACGCGATGGCTCCGGGCGCGAAGATCGTCGTCGCCGCCACCCCGGTCGCCGAGACGCAGGGCTTCGCCGGCCTGCCGGAAATGATGCACGCGGTCGACTACATGACCGAGCACCGCATCGCCGACGTGGTTTCGATGAGCTTCGGCACCACCGAGGAGAACTTCCCGTCGTTCGAGTCGATCAAGACCCTCGACCCGGCGCTGGAGCGGGCGAGCAAGGCGGGCGTCACGCTGGTGGCGTCGTCGGGCGACGACGGCCCGACCGGGGCGTACCTGCAAGGCCCCGGCCGGTATCCGTACCGCGTGGCGAGCTGGCCCGCCAGCGACCCGAACGTCACCGCGCTCGGCGGCACCCAGCTGCACCTCGACGCGAACGGCGTCCGCACCCAGCCCGACGACCTGGTCAACGCCGCGGACAACGGGTTCAGCGAGGGCGCGGGCCTGTCGAAGGCGTACGCGCGGCCGTCCTGGCAGAACCGCGTCAAGAAGATCACCGGCAGCACGATGCGGTCGTACCCGGACATCAGCATGGAAGGCGTCCAGGGCACGTCGCAGTCGGCGCCGCTGTTCGCCGGCGTGCTGGCGTTGGCGGTGCAGGCCAACCACGGGCGGCTGGGCCAGATCAACCCGGCGCTGTACTCGAAGCTGGGTCCGAAGGGCACCGCGGCCGGGATCGTCGACGTCACCAAGGGCGACAACAGCCAGTGGGACGTCGAAGGCTTCAAGGCCGGTCCGGGCTACGACATCGCGAGCGGCTGGGGCACGATCGACGCGTCGGTCTTCGTGCCCGCTTTGGTGAAGGCGGTGCGGTGATGCGGTAGTCCCCGCGCCGCGGGCGGGCATCCGGGCAGGTTCGCCCGGCCCCGGCTCGACCGAACATGGTCGGGTCGGGCCGGGCGGACCCGCTCCGGAGCCGTAGTGTCAGCGGTATGTCGTCGAAAGCGTTGGCCCGGCTGTGGTTCGGGGTGACCGCGGTGGTCGTGGTGGCCGCGCTCGTGATCCAGATCGTCGCGCTGGTGCCGCCGCAGGGACGGTACGTCAGCTTCGGCGGACGAGTCGCGAACCTGTTCACCTATTTCACGATCATCTCGAACGTCCTCGTCCTCGTCACCAGCGCGGCTTTCGCCCGCGGACGCGGCACCTCGCCGCTGATGCGCGTGCTGTGGCTCGACGCGCTGGTCGGGATCGTGGTGACCGGGGTCGTCTACCAGGTCGCGCTCGCCGGGCTGTACCAGCTGCACGGGCTCGGCCTCGCCGCGGACATCCTGCTGCACCGCGTCAGCCCGGTGCTGTGCGTGCTCGGCTGGCTGCTCTTCGCTCCGCGGGTGCTGACATGGCGCACCGTCTGGTGGTCGCTCGCCTATCCCTTGGTGTGGCTGGCTTTCACGCTCGTCCGCGGTGCGATCGACGGCTACTACCCGTACCCGTTCGTCAACGCCGACAACCTCGGCTACGGGCAGGTCGCGCTGAACTGCCTGCTCATCGGCGTCTTCTTCATCGCACTCGCCAGCGGTGCCCGGGCCGCCGACCCGCGGCTCAGGCGCGGACCCGCCGAAACGCGTTCAGCGGATCGCTGAGCCCGGCCTGGGCGAACGCTCGCAACGCGCCGCGCTTCAGGTCCACCGGCTTGCCCGCGGCGACGCGGTGCATCTGCTGGGTGTGCCACTGGATCTCGAGCAGGCTGTCGGCGAGCCGGATTCCCGTGCGCGGGCAACGGCGTTCGGCCCGCACGTCCTCGCCCGCGAGCAACCGGCCCGGCAAGCCGGGGTCCACAGTGAACGGACGGCCGATCCCGATCACGTCCAGCGCACCGGATTCCAGCGCCTCCGCCATGCCCGCCGCCGTGGTGAACCCGCCGGTGACCATCAGCGCGACGTCGCTGATCTGGCGGGCTTTCGCCGCGTAGTCCAGGAAATATGCTTCCCGCCGCTGCGTGCTCGCCCGGCCGGACCCCATCATCACGGCCCGCTCGTAGGTGCCGCCGGAAATCTCCAACAGATCGATCCCGGCCTCGCCCAGCGCCCGGACCACCTGCAACGACTCGTCCTCGTCGAAGCCGCCGCGCTGGAAGTCGGCGCTGTTGAGCTTCACCGAAACCGGCACGCGATCCCCCACCGCGTCCCGGACCGCACGCACCACCTCAAGCAGGAACCGGCTGCGGTCGCGCCCCCATTCGTCGTCGCGACGGTTCACCAACGGCGACAGGAACTGCGAAATCAGGTACCCGTGCGCGCCGTGAATCTGGATCCCGGCGAACCCGGCGTCGACGAACGTCCGCGCCGACACCGCGAACCTCGCCACCACCGCTTCGATCTCGTCCCCGGTCAACGCCCGCGGCGCGGCGAACGCCGTCCGCACGCCTCGGCCACCGAACGGCACCGCCGACGGCGCGACCGGCTGGCGAGACAAATACCGCGGGCTCTGCCGTCCGGGATGGTTGAGCTGCACCCACAATTGCGCGTCCGTGCCGTCGACGGCCCGCGCCCACGACCGGTACGCCGCCGGGTCGGGTTCGGCGGGCACCGCGACGTTGCGCGGTTCGCCGAGCGCGGTGGGATCGACCATCACATTGCCGGTCACCAGCAGACCCGCGCCCCCGCGCGCCCAGGTCCGGTACAGCTGCGCGAGCTCGGCCGAAGGCGCGTTGCGACGGTCGCCGAGCTGCTCGCTGAGCGCGGACTTCGCGATCCGATGCGGCAGCACGGCCCCGCAGTGCAGTTTGAGCGGTTCGGCGAGCAGATCCCGGGGGTCGGTCATGAGCAGTCCCGTCGTCGCGGCTAACTTACCGCGAGTAAGGATACTCGAAAGTAGGTACCGGCGGTATGCCTCGCGGGCCACTAGGGTCTGCGGCATGACGGCCATAGTGCAGAACCTGGTCACGTCGGGCGTGTTCGAGCTCGACGGCGGCAGCTGGGACGTGGACAACAACGTCTGGATAGTCGGCGACGGCTCCGAGGTGATCGTGATCGACGCCGCGCACGACGCGGACTCCATCGCGGACGTAGTCGGAGAACGCACAGTCCGCGCGATTGTCTGCACCCACGCGCACAACGACCACGTCAACGCCGCCCCCGCGCTGGCCGACCGCACCGGCGCCCCGATCCTGCTGCACCCGGCCGACCGCGTCGTCTGGGACCTGACCCACCCGGACCGCGCCCCGGACGGCGACCTGGCCGACGGACAGGTCATCACCGTCGCGGGCACCGACCTCACCGTGCTGCACACGCCCGGCCACGCCCCCGGCGCGATCTGCCTGCACAGCCCCGACCTGGAAGTCCTCTTCACCGGAGACACCCTGTTCAACGGCGGCCCCGGCGCGACCGGCCGCTCGTACTCCGACTACCCGACCATCGTGAAGTCCATCCGAGACCGCCTCTTCCCCCTCCCCGACGCGACGATCGTCCGCACCGGCCACGGCGAAGCGACGACCATCGGCAAGGAAAAAGCGGGATCGGCCGACTGGCCCGCCGCCTGACCACCCTGTCTCGCCGGGCGGGGCGGCATGGCTGTCGCCCTGCCCGGCGAGTTACGAGATCGGCTGGCGGAAGCGTTTGCGCCCAGCCAGCCTGTCTACCCTGGATCTGCGCGCGGTGCCGCCTCACAGAACCGCGCCCGCCGAACCGTCCAGCTCACGACCGGCCGCTGCCTGCTACCGGATCAGCCCGCGTCGCCGCTTGAGCCGCGCCACGTAGCCGCCCGACCTCGGCCGGCAGCCGCGCCGAACCACACCGCCGCACCAAAGCGCGCGTTACCGCTCGCGCTGCACGACATACTCGCTCGACCTCGACCGCAGCCGCGCTGAGTCGGACAAAGCCCGCGCGACCGCCCGGCCTGCCGTCGCGCGGAACCGCACCAAAGCCCGCCGCACAATCCGAGCGCCCAGATACCGCAGCGAAACCCTCAGCGCAGGCAAACCAGCCCGATCAGCCCCCGAAGCAACCCGCCTACGGAGCCAGCCGAGGAACCTCCGGCTCCACCCGAGCCCGCTCCCGAGCCTCCGCCGCAAGCGCTTGCGCCCACCGCCGCAGCCCGGCCACATCGATCCCGTGCGGCGGTACCTCGGCGAACGGCGCGATGCTCTCCGCACCCCGCTCCAGCAACGCTACCGCCCCGTTCCCGTTCCCCCGCAACGCGTGTGTCAGCCCCACCGCCAGCTGGGCCAGGCCGCGCCACAGTTCGCGTTCCGGGCCGTCCGTCGTCTTCCACGCGTCCTCGAAGACCTCGTGGGCGTGGAACGGGCGGCCGGCGTCCAGCAGGTCCTGTGCCTCCGCCAGGGTCTCCTCCGGGGTTCGCTGCACGCCTTCCGGCTGGCGCGGCACGCCGTCGGAGCCGTACGGCAACGGGCGGCCAAGGCCATCCCGAGGGCGGGCGTTGCGGGCGCGCCCCTGGTCGTCGCGATCACGGCTGTCCACCTCGCCATTGTCCCACGGGCCACGCCGGGTTAGCGTCCCGCGCGCAAGCCACGTAGCCTGGTGACTCGTGCGCTTTCTGGATGGGCACGTGCCCGCTCACGACCTGACCTACGACGACGTGTTCCTGCTGCCGAACCGTTCGGACGTGGAATCCCGCTTCGGCGTCGACTTGTCCACTGTGGACGGCACTGGCGCGACGATCCCCTTGGTGGTGGCCAACATGACGGCCGTCGCCGGGCGGCGGATGGCCGAGACCGTCGCTCGCCGCGGCGGGCTCGTCGTGCTTCCGCAGGACGTCGACACGGCCGCGGTGGCCGAAATCGTCTCCTGGGTGAAGTCCCGACACGCCGTCTGGGACACGCCGCTGGTCCTCACCGGCGGCGACGCGGTGGCCGATGCCCTCAACCTCGTGCACAAACGAGCACACGGCGCGGTCGTCATCGTCGACGGCGACGGCAAGCCGGTCGGAGTCGTGGACGAGGCCGCCTGCGCCGGTGTCGACCGCTTCGCGCGGCTGGCCGACGTCGCCGAGCCCGCTGTCGTCGCCGTGCCGCTGGACACGCCGCCGCGCGAGGTTTTCGAACTCCTGCACAGCCACGGCGGACGGCTCGCGCTCGGTCTCGACGCCGAGGGTCGCCTCGCCGGTGTCCTGACCGCGGTGGGCGCGCTGCGTTCGGAGATCTACACCCCGGCCGCCGACGCCGACGGGAAGCTGCGCGTCGCCGCCGCGGTCGGTGTGAACGGCGACGTCGCGGCGAAGGCCGAAGCGGTGCTGGCGGCGGGCGTCGACACGCTGGTCGTCGACACGGCGCACGGGCATCAGGAAAAGATGATCGCCGCGCTCAAGGCGGTTCGTTCGGTGTCGCCGAAGGTGCCGGTCGTAGCGGGCAACGTCGTGACCGCCGAAGGCACCCGCGACCTCATCCACGCGGGCGCGGACGTCATCAAGGTCGGCGTCGGCCCCGGCGCGATGTGCACCACGCGGATGATGACCGGCGTCGGCCGCCCGCAGTTCTCGGCAGTCGCGGAATGCGCCGCTGCCGCCCGTGAACTGGGCAAACACGTCTGGGCCGACGGCGGCGTGCGGCACCCGCGCGACGTCGCGCTGGCACTGGCCGCGGGCGCGTCGGCGGCGATGGTCGGCTCGTGGTTCGCCGGCACCCACGAATCCCCCGGCGACCTGCGCTACGACGAGCAGGGCCGTCCGTACAAGGAGTCGTTCGGGATGGCGTCGAAGCGCGCCGTCGGAGCCCGGACGCGCACGGACAACGTCTTCGACCGCGCGCGCAAGGCGCTGTTCGAGGAGGGCATCTCCACGTCGCGGATGGCGCTGGACCCGAACCGGCCCGGCGTCGAAGACCTGATCGACTCGATCTGCTCGGGCGTCCGCTCGTCCTGCACGTACGCGGGCGCGCGCACGATCGAAGAGTTCCACGAGCGCGCGGTGCTGGGCGTGCAGTCGGCGGCCGGTTTCGCCGAGGGACGCCCGCTGCCTTCCGGCTGGTAAGCAGTCCTGGAAAAGGCCCCTCGAGGAACGTCCTCGAGGGGCCTTTTCCGGTCCTAGGTCAGCCGTGGTCCTCCAGCATCTCGGTCACCAGCGCCGCGATCGGCGAGCGCTCCGAGCGGGTCAGGGTCACATGCGCGAACAGCGGGTGTCCCTTCAGCTTCTCAATCACCGCAGAGACGCCGTCGTGCCTGCCGACGCGCAGGTTGTCCCGCTGGGCGACGTCGTGCGTGAGCACCACCCGCGACGCCGAGCCGAGCCGAGACAGTACGGTCAGCAGCACGTTGCGCTCCAGCGACTGCGCCTCGTCCACGATCACGAACGTGTCGTGCAGCGAGCGGCCCCGGATGTGCGTCAGCGGCAGCACCTCGAGCATGCCGCGGTCGAAGACCTCGTCCAGCACATCCTGGCTGACCAGCGCGCCGAGCGTGTCGAACACCGCCTGCGCCCACGGCTGCATTTTCTCGCTCTCGGACCCGGGCAGGTAGCCGAGATCCTGGCCGCCGACCGCGTAGACCGGGCGGAACACCACGACCTTGCGGTGCTGCTGGCGTTCCATCACCGCTTCCAGGCCCGCGCACAGCGCCAGCGCCGACTTGCCGGTGCCCGCGCGCCCGCCGAGCGAGACGATGCCGACGTCGGAGTCCAGCAGCAGGTCGAGCGCCACCCGCTGCTCAGCCGAGCGGCCGTGCAGGCCGAACGCCTCGCGGTCGCCGCGCACCAGCCGCACCCGCTTGTCCGCCGTGACCCGGCCGAGCGCGCTCGAACTGCCCGCGAGCAGCCGCAACCCGGTGTGGCACGGCAGTTCGCCCACCTCGCCGAGACCGAACTCCGCCGGATCCGCCGAACCGCCCGAGAAGAGCGCGTCGATCAGCTCCTGCGGCGCGTCCACGTCCGCCATGCCCGTCCAGCCCGACGGCGTGACCTCCTGCGCCCGGTACTCGTCCGCGGTGAGCCCGACCGCGCCCGCCTTGACCCGCAGCGGGATGTCCTTCGTCACCAGGACGACCGCCGGCTGCTCCGTCGCGAGGTTGAGCGCGCACGCGAGGATGCGGTGGTCGTTCGAGTCGGTGCGGAAGCCCACCGGGAGGACGGACGGATCGGTGTGGTTCAGCTCCACCTGCAGGGTGCCGCCCTGGTCGCCGATCGGGATCGGGGCGTCGAGCCTGCCGTGCTTGAGCCGGAGGTCGTCCAGCAGCCGGAGGGATTCCCTGGCGAACCAGCCGAGTTCGGAGTGGTGGCGCTTGGCCTCCAGTTCGCTGATGACGACCAGCGGGAGCACCACCGCGTGTTCGGCGAACCGGGTGACCGCCCACGGGTCGGAGAGCAGCACCGACGTGTCGAGCACATAAGTGATGCGTGGGGATTCGGGCGAGATCGAGGCTTTCTCCGGCGCTTGAGCACCGGTCGAAGAACGGCCTGAGGCCTTGCGGGGTGAACGCTGCGCAGTCACGACGGCATCTCCCTCGAGGGCGTGTGCACCCCACGCCCGCACTCGCTGGGCCGGGCACCTCCCTGGCTGGGTCCGCACTCCCTGACGCTGGCTGCGTCAGGCGGCACGGCCACGAGGGCCGGGTGCCGGCCCCCTCGTGCATCTCGTGGGCGGCTGAGCCGCCCCCTCGATCAACGCCACGACCAGGGCCTCCCGCGAGAATCCGCACGGAACGCGAACTCTCTATTCCGGAAGGTACCTACGTCCGCCCCGTCGTGCAGGCAGCCACACAGGTGATTCGCCGATTCGTCATCCCACCGTCGGTCGCCCGAAACAGAGTGTCCACAGCGCTCACTCAGCGTCACGGGGTCCGGCGATCAGGGGGTCGCACAGATGGATGATCATGGAAAATTAATCACCGAGTGCAGGCAATTCCCAGGTAAAGGGCCTTGTACCACGGGCAAGACCGGAATGCATTTCGCGTCCTGGACACTGAACCGTACCGAGTGAACTGGGCCTTCCAGCGCTCACACAATGGGCGTACGCACCATTCGCTAGAGGCCATTCGGGGGTAATTTCCTTACTGCGGGACACACCACCGGAACACTCCGGTGCCCCGAATCCCAGTATCTCTACCTAGGAGTGTGCGAAGTGCTGAAGAAGGCTGGAATTGTCGCCGGTGCGGCCGCGGGCCTGATGATGATCGGCGGGACGGCGTTCGCCTCCCCGGCCGCCACCCAGGGCGCTCCGGACCCGACGTTCGGCGACGCCTACGCCACCTTCATCGAGGGCGGCGGCGCGCTGGGCTACGGTGCCGCTTCGCTGGTCGCGGGTGCCTACACCGGCATCGCGCTGACCCCGGCGCTGGTGGCCCACTCGATGGAGCACCACCACGGCTGAGCCGTCTTGCGCGAAGGCCCCGGAGCCCGGCTCCGGGGCCTTCGCGGCGTTAGCGGCCGGGTCGACCGGCCCGGCTGGGTGGGTCCGCCGGGCCGGTTCGCCGCGTCAGGCCCCGAACCGGCGGTGCCGCCAGGCGTAGTCGCGCATCGCGCGGAGAAAGTCGACCCGCCGGAATGCCGGCCAGTAAGCCTCGGTGAACCAGAATTCCGAATGCGCGGACTGCCAGAGCAGAAATCCGGAAAGCCGCTGTTCACCGGATGTTCGGATAATCAGATCCGGATCCGGTTGGCCTGACGTGTACAGATGTTCCGAGATGTGGTCGACGTCGAGGATTTTCGCGAGTTCGCGAATCGAAGTACCCTCGTCGGCGTGCTGCAGGAGAAGCTTGCGGACCGCGTCGGCGATCTCCTGCCGCCCTCCGTAGCCGACCGCGATGTTCACCTCCATGCCCGAGTGGTTCTCGGTCCGCGCCACGGCGGCGGTGAGCTTCTGCGCCACCTCGAGCGGCAGCAGATCGAGCGCGCCGACGATGCGCAGCCGCCACGGCGCCTCGGCCCCGGCGAGCTCGTCGGTGACGTCGGTGATGATTTTCAGCAGCGGCGTGAGCTCGTCCGGATCGCGGTTGAGGTTGTCGGTGGAGAGCAGCCACATCGTCACGACCTCGACCTCGGCCTCCTGGCACCAGCTGAGGAAGTCGGCGATCTTCTTGGCCCCGGCGCGGTGCCCGTCGGCCACGTCGGTGAACCCGGCCTCGCGAGCCCAGCGGCGATTGCCGTCGAGCATGATCGCGATATGCCGCGGATGACGGCCTGCCGACTGCTGGATCAGACGGCGGCTGTAGATGCTGTAGACAACGTCGGACATGAAGGACCGGAGGCTCACGTCGCCCGAGCGTACGCACCCCTGGAGCAAGGGTGTGACGCGCCACGGGGGCTGGCGAAAAACCTACGGTCCCGTAGCCTTGGCGAGGTGAGCGTGACGATCGAGCCCCCGCCCGTGCCCGAGGACACCCGGCCTCGGCTGCGCGGCCACATCCACTTCTGGTCGTTCTTCGGCGCCGTCGCCGCGGCCGCCACGCTGATCAGCCTCGCCGCGTCGACGGTCTCGCCGGTCGCCGCACTGGCGACGTCCGTGTACGGCCTCACCGTGCTGGGCGTTTTCGGCGTGAGCGCGCTGTATCACCGCAGGCTGTGGAGCCCGCGCGCGTACAAGTGGATGAAGCGCGCCGACCACTCGATGATCTTCCTCTTCATCGCCGGCACGTACACGCCGTTCACCCTGCTGGCCATGTCGAAGCCAACGGGATACATCGTCCTGGGCATCGTCTGGGGCGGCGCGATCCTGGGTGTGGCGATGAAGATGCTGTGGCCGCACGCACCGCGCTGGCTCGGGGTGCCGATCTACATCGCGCTCGGGTGGGTCGCGGTGTTCGTGCTGCCGGAGCTGCTGAGCCATGCCGGAGTTGCGGCTTTGGTGCTGCTTTGCGTGGGTGGGCTGTTTTACACCGTGGGGGCGGTTTTTTACGCGGTGAAGTGGCCGAATCATTGGCCGGAGACGTTCGGGTACCACGAGTTCTTCCACGCGTGCACGGTGTTGGCTGCGGTGTCTCACTATATTGCGATCTGGTTGGCGATGTACTCGTAGCTCCGGTTCGTGGTTGCATGCCGGACATGCGACGCATCGAGGCCGAACTGTTCACCGATCCCGGCAACAACGCGGTCGTCAGGTTGCCGGGGCGCAAGTTCCCCGGCGTCCTGATCCAGGGCGACAGCCTCTCGATTCTTCGCGACGACCTTGCCGACCTTGTCGAGTCCTGCGCCGAGGGAGATCTCGCCGAGGCACACGAATCGGGGGCATCGCTCCTCGCGGACCTCGACGCCCTGCTCGACAAGTACTGCGCCGCGCTGCGTGCGCACGACCTGCCCCTGCCGTTCGCGCGGCGTGAGCCTGATCCGGCTTAACCGCGATGTACTCCTAGCGAACCGCCCGCACGAACAAAAACACCGGCTTTGTCCGCAAAACCTCCGCCAGTTTCGCGTCCTCCATCCCTGATGTCGGCTGGGGCTCCTCTACCGCGTCGATCGCGAACCCGGCCTCCAGCAACGCGGCGAAGACCGCGGACACCGGGCGTCGATACATCTGCCCGGTCACCGTCACGCCGTTCCAATCCCAGTCCTCGCTGATCAGCTCGACGCGGTGGTAGTCCGCACGGTCGGAACGGAGCCAGCCGGTGATCGGGTGATGGATGGAGAACACCAGCGCACCGCCCGGTTTCAGGCAGCGACGCAGTTCAGCCAGGAGCGGTCCCCAGTCCGCCACGTAATGCAGGACCAGCGACGCCACCACCAGGTCCGCCGAGGCGCTCGGGACCATGGTCAGCGGCTCGTTCAGGTCCGCGGTCTCGAACCTGGCCCGAGCGCCCAGACGTTTCCTCGCGATCTCGACCAGGCGAGGGTCGTGGTCCAGCCCCACGACCTCGGCACCGGCGGCGAACAGCTGCTCGGTCAGACCGCCGCCTGCGGAGCCCAGTTCCAGGATCTGCTTCCCGGCCACGTCACCGGCGAGACGCAGGATCGCCGGACGTTCGTAGTGCGCGTTCGGCCCGCTGTTCTCGGCAAGACTCGTGTATCGCTCGGCGTGGTCTCCGAAGATTTTTGACACTTCGCCGAGCGTACCGAGTTCAGCCGTTCAGCATCGGGGCCGCCAAGAACTGCTCCGGAACCGCGAACCCGTCCACCAACGTCCGCGCATGTGGCCGCAAAGCCCCGCACAATGCGTTAACCGCCGCGGTCACCGCCTTGGACCGGGTTGCGGAGATCCGTCCGTGCTCAAGGAACCAAGCGCGGTCCGCTTCGATCGTCGACAGGGCGTACAGGTCGCACACCCGGTCCAGCAGCGCCGCAGCGTCCGGGTCGGGGCACGCGGGCACTGCGCGCGCGAAGGCGTCGAGGATCAAGCGGTCCACGTGTACGCGGCCAGCGAGCAGCACATGATCCTGTACGGAGTTGAAGACGCCGAAGGGATCCGAAGCAGCTCCGCGGAGACGGTTGGCCACACCGCTCAGCACATGCTCTTCACGGTCCTCGAAGAGACGCTGTTGCCACTCGCGGTCGAAGAGGACCGAGGCATCGTCTGACTCGGTCAGGCGTTCCAGGAACTTCCACGCCGCCGAGCGTTCCTTCACGGTATCCACCAGCTGTTCAGCGACAAATCGCGCAGTCGCAAGCGGGCTGAGGTCTTCGAAGTGTTCCTTGTACTGCGTCAGCAAGCCCTTCGCGACCAGCTGCAACAACACAGTGTTGTCGCCTTCGAAGGTGGTGAAGACGTCCGTGTCGGCTTTCAGACCGGCAAGCAGGTTCTCGGACAGGTATCCGCTGCCGCCGCAGGCTTCGCGGGCGGTTTGGATCGCTGCGGTTGCATGCCAGGTGTTGAGAGCCTTCAGGCCGGCGGCGCGGGATTCCAGTTCGCGTTGTTCTTCTTCCGGCGCGTCGGACGCGATGTCGTGCAGGGCAGCGACCAGTTCCTCTTGCGCGAAGTGCAGAGCGTAAGTCTTCGCCAAGGCTGGCAGCAGTTTTCGTTGGTGCCCCAGGTAATCGAGGATGACCACCTCGTCACCTTCCGGACGCTGGAACTGCCGCCGCTGGTCGCCGTAGCGCACTGCCAGCGTCAGGGCTCGTTGAGTGGCGCATCCTGCGCTGCCGCCGACGCTCACGCGGCCGCGGATGAGCGTGCCCAGCATCGTGAAGAAGCGGCGGCCGTCGCTTTCGATCGGGCTCGTGTAGGTGCCGTCCTCGGCTACGTCGCCGAAGCGGTTCAGCAGCGCTTCCCGTGGCACGCGGACGTGGTCGAAGGTCAACCGTCCGTTGTCGACGCCGTTCAGACCGGCTTTTATGCCGCAGTCCGCGATGGTGACGCCAGAAGCCGGTGCACCGGAATCATCGCGGATCGGGACCAGGAAGGCATGTACGCCACGGGATTCGCCGCCGGTGATCAGTTGCGCGAAGACCACCGCGAGTTGTCCGTCGCGGGCGGCGTTGCCGATGTATTCCTTGGTGGCGCCGGGATCTGGGCTGTGCACGACGAATTCGCGCGTCGAAGGGTCGTAGGTCGCGGTGGTGTGCAGGTGCTGAACGTCCGAACCGTGCCCATGCTCAGTCATCGCGAAGCAGCCGAGCAGGTCCAGGTTCATGATGCGGCGCAGGTACTTCTCGTGGTGCCTCGCGGTGCCGAGCAACTGCACCGCGCCGCCGAACAGGCCCCATTGGACCCCGGCCTTGACCATCAGCGACAGGTCGCCGTAGCCGAGCATCTCGAACGACATCACCGACCCGCCGACGTCGCTCAGCCCGCCGTAGGCGGCGTCGAAGCCGAGCGCGGGACGGTCGGTTTCGGCGAGTTTCCGCAGCTGGTCCAGCGCCTGGACGCGGTGCGCCTCGACGTCGAGACCGATCGTGTCCCGGAACTTCTCCGTGCTCATCTGCGCGCGGACGTCGCGCTTCAACCCGGCCCAGCGTCCGTCGAGGACTGCGGTCAGCGCGTCCGGGTCCACTTTCTCGGGCACAGCAGGGACGTCCACGGTTCCTCCGATGCAGCAGGGTGCCACCAGCCTGCCGCAGCGGAGGATCTTCCGCAGCTCAGCCCAAATCGGGCCCCTTCGACCGCAGGTCGTCGACCTTGGTCATCGCCTCGCGCAGTTCGGTCAGCCACGTGTCCGCGTGCTCGCCGACCAGCCGCACCGCCCAGGCCAGCGCCTCGGACCGCGACCGCGCGACGCCGGCGTCCACGAGCGTGTCGAGGACCAGCCGTTCGGGCTGCCGCAGCCGGGTCATCACCGGCACCGACAGCGTCGTGAAGTGCACCGTCGTGCCGCCCAGCTTCGCGCCCCACGCCACTTTGCGCTGGTAGCGGTGCTCAGCCTGCCGCGCGATCTCGATCCGCTCGTCGCGGGTTTCCTCGCGGAACCGGCTGATCCGCCCGTCCTCGGCGGCCGCGCGGGCCGCGTCGTCGGCGTATTCGCCGGTCAGCGCGGGCAGCTCGCCGACGATCAGGATCTCTTCCCGGTCCACGGTGATTTCCGGGTCGCCGGTGAACCAGCCGTCCGGGAGCCGTCCGCCGAACCACGCGGCCGCGTCGTCCGCCGACGGCGCCTCGGCCTGCTGCCAGCCCCGGCCTTTCCAACCTCGCCCCATGACGTCCACCATCCTTGATTACATGATTACGTCACTACTGAAGCTACGCTGATTCCACCGTGGCAGGTAGCGCGTTCACCAGGGGCGGAATTCGTCAGAGCTGGGCGATGAGCTGGTCCGCCGCGGTCACCGGGCGCTCGCAGACGTAGCCGCGGCAGACGTACGCCGCCGCCTCGCCGCCGACCAGCGGCCGGTCGGCCAGCAGGGGGACACCGGACGCGTCCGGCTCGCCGCCGAGCACGATGCCGCCGCCGTGGATGTGCTGCGCGGCGGCGGTCACCAGCTCCGCGCGGTCCGCGCCGACGACCGCGACCTGCACCGGCCCGGACTGCGCCGCCTCCGCCACGGACAGCCAGTGCCCAGCGAACCGCGGCACCCGCGCGGCGAGCAGACCGACGCGGCGCAACGCGAGTTCAGCAGCGTCGCGGTAGCGCGCCGCCTGGTCAGGCCCAGCCAGCGCGGACGCGGTGAGCAGTGCGCCAGCCAGCGCCGAAGCGCCGGACGGACTCGCGTTGTCCGTCGGATCGGACGGGCGCTGCACCAGGATTTCGGCGTCGTCGGCGGTGTCGTGATACGCGCCGGGCGCGGAATCCGACGCGAAGTGCGCCAGTGCGACGTCCAGCAGCCGGGTCGCTTCGGTGAGCCAGCGCGGTTCGCCAGTGGCCTGGTGGAGGGCGAGAAGACCGTCAGCGAGGCAGGCGTAGTCCTCCAGCACGCCGACCGGCGTCCCGACCGCGCCGTCCCGCGAGCTGCGGCGGAGTCGTCCGTCCACGACGTGCAGGTCCAGCAGCAGAGACGCCGCGCCACGAGCGAGTTCGATCCACTGTGGACGCTCCAGTGCGACGCCCGCTTCGGCCAGCGCGGAAATCGCGAGACCGTTCCAGGCCGCGACTACCTTGTCGTCCCGTCCCGGTTGCGGACGCTCCGCGCGCGCTTCGAGCAATGCCTGCCGGACGCGCTCGAAGCGGTCGAAATCATCCGGATCTGTCCGCAGCTGAAGGGTCGATGCGCCTTCTTCAAAGGTGCCCTCTTCGGTGACGCTGAACAGCTCGGCCGCCCACGGGCCGTCCTCGCCGAGGACGTCGTTGAGCTGCGCGGGAGTCCACACGTACGTCAATCCCTCGACGCCTTCGGTGTCCGCGTCGAGCGAAGCCGCGAAACCTCCTTGCGGCGTAAGCAGATCGTGCTCAAGGAACCGGACGATCCCTTCCGTCACCCGCCGCGCCGACGCCGACCCGCGACGCGCGAGATGCGCGTACACTCGGAGCAGCAACGCGTTGTCATACAACATTTTCTCGAAGTGGGGAACGATCCACTCCGCGTCCACGGAGTAGCGCGCGAACCCGCCGCCAAGCTGGTCGTGAATGCCGCCGCGAGCCATCGCGTCCGCAGCGGACTCGGCGAGCGCGTGCGCCTGCGCCGAACCCGTACGTTCGTGGTGGCGAACCAGGAACTCCAGCACCATGGACGGCGGAAACTTCGGCGCACCACCGAAACCGCCGTGCACCGGGTCTGCCTCCTGCGCGAGTTTCGTCACCGCTTCCGCCAAAGCGTCGGCGTCGACGGCGGCCTCCTTCAGCGGACCGCTCTGCTCGGCAAGGTGCCCGACGATCTGTTTCGCACCCTCGCGCAAGTCGTCCGGCCGCTCCTCCCACGCCTCCGCGACCGCCACCAGCAGCTGCGTGAACGACGGAATCCCGGGGCGCGGCGCGGGCGGATAGTAAGTGCCGCAATGGAATGGCTCGCCCTCGGGCGTGAGGAAGCAGGTCATCGGCCAGCCGCCCTGCCCGGTCATGGCCTGCGTGGCGGCCATGTAGACGGCGTCGATGTCCGGCCGCTCCTCGCGGTCGACCTTGATGTTCACGAAATGCGCGTTCATCAGGGTCGCGGTGCCCTCGTGCTCGAAGGACTCGTGCGCCATGACATGACACCAATGGCACGCGGCGTACCCGACGGACAACAGAATCGGCACCCCGCGCCGGCGCGCCTCGGCCAGCGCTTCCGGCCCCCATTCCCACCAATCGACCGGGTTGTCGGCGTGCTGCAGGAGGTACGGGGAAGTCGCTTCGGCGAGGCGGTTCGACATGGTGCCGAGTGTGCCTCATTCCGGTCGGGAGCACTCGCGGCGGGCGGGCTTGAATTGAGTGGAAGAAACGTCGCCGCGGCACCTAAGTTGATCTTCATGCCGACAGAAGAGACGACTGCGATCAAGCAGATCCTGGAGAGGGAGTACCCGAAGAGCCACGTCAGGTCGGTTCGCTTCCTCGACAAGGGCTACACGAGCAAGCAGTGGGTGGCCGACACCGAAGACGGCCGGCTGCTGGTGAAGGCACCGCAACGCGATCGGGATCCCGCCCATCTCCGGCGGCTGGTCGCCAGCGCACGGACGGCGGCCGAGGGCGGGATTCCCGTGGTGCGCTACCGGAATCTGGTGCCGCACGAGCCCGCACTGGGCGGCCCCGTGCTCATCCAGGAGTACCAAGAGGGCGACGCGGCCAGCGACGTGTGGGAGTCCCTGTCCGAGAGGGAGCGCAGGGTCCTGCTCGAAGACCTCGGCGAGGTCACCGGTCGGCTGCACGCCATCACCGGACCGCATTTCGGCGACGTGCTGGGCGGAAGCCAGGCGGCGTCGCT
This sequence comes from Amycolatopsis sp. Poz14, assembly GCF_006704225.1. Lineage (NCBI taxonomy): Bacteria > Bacillati > Actinomycetota > Actinomycetes > Pseudonocardiales > Pseudonocardiaceae > Amycolatopsis > Amycolatopsis sp. Poz14. The sequence continues at coordinate 1,997,664 of NZ_JACLHD010000001.1, read as the reverse complement.
GCGGGAATCGATCGCGGCCGAGGTCGAAGCCCTGCTACCCGAAGCGGATGCCGGACAGGCCGGTCCAGCCGACGCCCTCCGGTCCGCGTTCGCCCGCGCCGTGGCAGAGCTCGACGAGTCCGCGAGCGTCCCCGCGCTCACGCACGGCGACCTCTGGCTCCCGAACATCCTGGTGCGCGACGGGCGGATCGCCTGCGTCCTCGACCTCGAACACGCTGCGTACGCGGACCGGTTCCGCGACTTCGGCAAGCTGGGCGAGCACATCTTCGGCGGATTCCCGGAAGGCCGGGCCGTCTTCCTCCAGGCCTACGCCGCCACGTTCCCGCTGCCGGCCGACTGGGAGCGACGGGTGGAACTCGCGCATGCGCTGCACGCACTGAACATGCACGTCTATTTCCGGCGCTGGACCCCGCAATTCGCGCCGGAATACGCACAGCAGCTCCGGGACTGGCTTGCGCGGAACGGGTGATCCCGCGGTCGATCCGCTGAGCGAACACTGAGAAATCCGACCTTTGGCCTTGGTTTCCTGACCAGAAGATCGCTACAGTCCGCCTTCATGAGGCGATCCCTTGGCGCTGGCTCCCGGAAGTCCGTTGTCGCGATCGTTTTCATCGGATGTCTTGGCTTGTCCGGTTGCGGCACCTCTGCGGCATCCGCGGCTCCGAACTGGATCAGCTTCGCGAACGGCCGCCTCGCCTACGGCACTGACGCACAAGGCAACCGGATCCCGGATTTCTCCCGCGTCGGCTACCGGAATGGCGACGCTCCGCTGCCTGATCTGCCAGTCGCGGCCACGCTCAGCCCGCAGCCGTCAGGTGACGACACCGCGCGTATTCAGCAGGCCATCGACCATGTCGCGAACAGCGGCAAACCTGGCGCGGTACAGCTGACGGCCGGTGCGTACCGGCTCGAAGGCACGCTGCGGATCAGCGCCAGCAACGTCGAATTGCGCGGCGCGGGCAGCGGCTCGAACGGAACCAAGCTGGTCGCCGCGGGCAAGCTGCACACGCTGGTCACGATCGCTGGCACCGGTTCGCGCACCTCGGTCGGTTCAGCGATCCCGGTTGCCAGCAGCTATGTCCCGGTCGGCGCGGATCGGCTCGACGTCAGCGACGCGTCGTCCTTGCACGTCGGCGACCACGTCATCGTGCAGCGTCCGCAGGAACAGTCGTGGATTCACGCGATCGGCATGGACAAGATCCCGCCGCGGCCGGACGGCACGCCGAGCAAGCAGTGGACGCCGAACTCGGGTCTGCAATTCGACCGGACGATCACCGCCGTCACCGGCAAAACCGTCCAGTTCGACGTGCCGCTGACCAATGCGCTGGAAAGCCAGTACACCCACGCCACCGTCACCCGCTATGCGTATCCCGGCCGGATCAGCGGTTCCGGCCTCGCCCACCTGTCCGCGGACGGCGCCGCGTTCGAGCAAGACCCCGCCTGGCATGACAACGGTTACTTCAATTCCCAGCTGGTATCCGTGGACGCCGCACAGGACAGCTGGGTCGACGACGTGGTCGCGGATCATTTCGGTTCCGCCTTCACGATCGGGCAGAACGCGCTGCGGATCAGCCTGCTGCGCACCTCGTCGCTCGACGAGTCCGTCCCCCAGGACATCCATGCCCAGCCCGCCGCCTACACGATCAGCGGCCAGGAAACCCTGGTGCGGCACTGCGTCGTCACGGGCAGCAACGTGCACGCCTGGATCACGCAGGCCAGGGTGCCCGGCCCGAACGTGGTCAGCCGCTGCACCGCGACCAACACCGGCTCGCGCATTCTCGACGCAGGCCCGCACCAGCGCTGGGCCAGCGGCACCCTCTACGACGACGTCACCATGAGTCCGCCGTCGGGCCACCTCCAGCTCTCCGACCGCCAATGGATGGGCAGCGGCCAGGGCTGGGCAGGCGCGAATTCGGTGCTGTGGAACTGCGGCACCGGCTCGTATCTCGTGGAAAACCCGCCGACCGCGCACAACTGGGCGCTCGGGTGCACCGGAACGCAGGACAAGCCGCCGACGGGGCACCGGAGCGGCGAGATCGCGTCGCCGGGAAAGCATCTGCTGCCGGAGAGTCTTTACGACGAGCAACTGGCCGAACGGCACTGACGGACCTCCTCTGCTGTCTACGGCTTAAGACATTCGAGTGATGCTTGCTGTTGGCATCAGGACAGTCGCCCTGCTCAACCCCATAAACCGCTAACTCGGCTGCGAGTTGCAGTTTGCAGTTGCAGACAGGCTTAATCGCGGCGACTACAGTAACTATCTGGTGTCAGAGGGTGACCACAGGTCTGGGCCCGGAGGACCCGGAACGATCTACGCAAGGGGAGGCGTACATCGTGGCCGACAGTCAGCAGTCCAATCTGCCTCCGGTCCGGAGGTATGGCGGCGAGTCGTTCGAGACGATCGCGGTCGCGCCGTTGCTGGGCGACGGGTACGCGTATGACGAAAAGACGCTTCGGGAACTCGAAGAAATCTACACGAATCTCGCCGAAAAATACCGGTTGGACCAGCTCTACGCGCGCGTTGTCGAGCAAACCCAGCCACCGGCGAGAGATTTTTCCAGCACCGACAACGCGGACGTTTTCCACAGATCCGGAATAGCCCTGCAGGCTTCCCTGCGACAGTGCGAGCAGTACTGCCGGGACCAGGCGGCGAAATACCACCGGGCGCTCGGTGCCTACACGGCCGCCGAGGACGCGCATTCGGCCGAGCTCGGAAAAACCGGGGGTAGCCTGTGAGACGCGCGCTCGCGCTCATGACCGTCGCCTTGTGCGCCGCCGGGTGCACGAGCACGGCCCCTGGCCAGCCTCTTCCGGCAGCGCGCACCGGCAGTTCGCCGACCTCCAGCAGCGCCCAGGCCGAGGAAGTTCCCGGTCCCGGCGTGCCGAAAGTGCCGAAACCTCTCGACATCACGCGGTTCAAGCAGAATCCCTGCGAAACTCTCACTTCAGCGCAAATCTCGGATCTCCTCGGCGACCGCGCGCGGATCCACCCAGACCTGCACGGCCCGGTCGGACCGGCTTGCGGCTGGTTCGCCCAAGCCACCGTCGCGGTCCTGTACCCCACCATCAACAAACTGGGCCTGACCTCGGTCTACCGCGCGAAAGGCCGCGCTTACCCGTTCTTTCTGCCCCTCGCGCCCATCGACGGATATCCCGTCGTCGCCTACGGCGAAGACGACCCCCGGGCGAGCCGCGGCGAATGCGACGTCGCGATGGGGACCAGCGACCGCGAAACCGTAGTCGTGTCGATCACCCAGTCGGCCGCGCACAAAGGAGAAAAGGATCCGTGTGAATCCGCCCGTGACGTAGCGGAAAAAGTACTCGGCAATCTGCGAGGAGGACGCTGATGTCCGGTCGATCATTGACCCCCGCGGAAATCTACCGCCACATCACCGAAGGGCAGGGCCCGGAATCGCTGGGGAACACTCAGCAAGCCGCCAAGGAACTCAGTGAACGGCTGCTCGACCGCGTCGACGAGATCGCCCGGCTCGCGGAGAAAGTACGCGCCGGCTGGCAGGGCGTTTCCGCCGAGGAAGCCGCGAATTCGGTCACCCCGCTGCTCGCCGCGTCCGCGGACCACAGCGCGAACCTGGTGTTCGCCCAACACGCGGCGGACGGGCAGATGGCGGCCTTCCAGGCGATCAAGAACACGGTGGTACCGGTCGGCGACCGGCCGGAACTCACCGCGCTGGACCTGTACGACTCGCTCCACGGAAAGCTCGCCTACTTCGCCAAACTGAACCAATGGCAGACCGACGCCCAGCACAACATCGACGCCTACACCGGATACCACTCTGCGACCGGTGCCAACTCCGACCGCATTCCGGCGCGCTACGCGGAACTAAGCGACACCGGCGCGTCCGTTGAACTCGCCAAGGCTCCGGGCAAACCGGTCGGCGGCGGGCCTCCCGACCGTCACCATCCGGGCGCGGTCGAACCTCCTCCTGGTGCAGCAGGACCGACCGATCCGGTTCCGAAACCGCGTAAGCCGGTGACAGGCAGCGAGCACCCAGCGAATCACCCCGGCAGCCGCGGGCCCGATGCGACGGGAAGCAGGCCTTCGACGACGTCGGCCGAACCAGCTGAGCAACCCGAGTCGACGCGCACCAGTTCCTCCAGTCCCAGCACGCCCGCATTGCCGCCGGGATATCAGTTCGGTCCGTCCGGTCAGCCGGTCAATCCTCTCGGCACCAGCGGATTCGATCCGGAAAGCGGCTACGTCCCCCGCGGGCCTGACGGCAGCACAAACGGAGGTCTCGGCGCAGGAAACCGGGTCGGCACCCGCGCGCCCGGCGCATCAACTCCGCCACGCAGCGGCACCTCAGGAACGCCTGGCGCGCAAGGGAAACCCGGCAGCGTGCTCGGTGGCGGAATGCCCGGCAAAAGCAAGGAAAAGGACAAGGAGAGAACCGCGCCGCACTATCTCCGAGAGACCGATCCGGACGTGTTCGGCGGGAGCGACGGCACACCGACGCCTCCGGTGATCGGGGACCGGCCGGCCCGCTAGGCCGCCGGGGAGGAATCAGCGGTGCGCGCGACCGAGCTGTCCCTGGACGCCCTCCTCGGCGCGCTCCGGGAAGCCGGGTTCGACGAACCGCATCCGGTGTTCTCGGCACGGCTTCGGTTCACGCCCGGCGACCAGCGGCTCGACGAAGCGGCCCGCGAGGAGCTGGCTTGGCTGGGCCTGCTCGAGCACGGACGGTTCGTCGACGAGTTCGAGGACGTCCTGTACGCGCTGGGCCGCGCGGACACCGAGTACGTCGCCCACGTCGAGAATCAGGACATCCGCTACGGCGTGCTGGTCGCCGTGCGGGGACGGACCGGCGTGAAGGTGCTCTGTTCCCGCGATCGGGTGCGGCTGAAGGTGCTGGACGGAACCCGTACTCCGGCCGGTGCGCTGGTCGCGAGCCTGCCGCGGTACCGGCCGGCCCGGCTGAGCGCGTTCTCCCTGCCCCAGGAGGAGTTCCAGGCGGACCTCGCCGACGATCGCAGCCCGGCCGCCCGCGCAGTCGACGCCCTGTTCCAGCAGACCTGGTTCGGCGTCGGCGAGATAACCGTGGTCGTGCGCGAACCAGGGCGCGCGGAAGCCGGGCCGCTGAGCTACCTCGACCTCACCGACGGGCGCGTCGCGTTCGAGGTTTCCGGGCCCGAGGGAAACCGGTACATCACGGTGCTGCCCGGCGAGGACAGCTTGCTCACGGACAAGATCGCGGCTCTCCGCGACGGGCTGACTAGCTAGTTCAGCCCGTCACGGGAGGTCAGTCGCTCTTCTTGGCCGCCGCCGCGTCCGGCTTCGTCTCCGCGGCCGGTGCCTCATCTGCCTCTGCCTCGGCGGAGGGCTCGGCCTCAGCCGAACCACCCTCGGAAGCGGTCTCTTCCTTGTCGAAGCTCTGCGGCACCTTCTTCAGGTGCTTGCTCATCGAGCGGACCAGGAAGACGACCGCGACCAGGAACAGGATCAGCACCAGCAGGCCGACCGGCGAGGACTTGCCGAAGTCCTCGCCCTGGCCGCCGTTGTCCCCGCTGTCCGGCTGCTGGGCCAGCACCAGCGCCGACGCGGTGAGCGGGACGACCGCGACGGCCGGCACACCGAAACTCATGGGCTCACCTTCTCCTTGATGCCTGCGAACAGATCGTCCTCCGGCAGCGTGCTGTCCACCAGGGAGCGATTCAGCTCGTACTCCTCAGTGGGCCACACCTCGCGCTGGATCTCCAGCGGAACGGCGAACCAGCGGCTGGTCGGGTCGATCTGCGTGGCGTGCGCCTTCAGCGCCTCGTCGCGCACCTCGAAGTATTCCCCGCACTCGATCCGGGTCGTCACCCGCTCCATGATGTCGGCACGGTTGGGGTCCCAGGACTTGAGCCACTCCTCGTACGGCGACTCCAGCCCGGCCTCCTTGAGCGCGGTGTCGAACGCCACCATCCTGGCCTTGGAGAACCCGTGCATGTAGTACAGCTTGAGCGGCTGCCACGGCTCGCCCGCCTGCGGGAACCGCTCCGGGTCGCCCGCCGCGTCGAAGGCCGCCATCGACACCTCGTGCGTGCGGATGTGGTCCGGGTGCGGGTACCCGCCGTTCTCGTCGTAGGTCGTGATGACGTGCGGGCGGAACTCGCGGATCACGCGCACCAGGGCCTCGGTGGACTCCTCCAGCGGGATCACCGCGAACGAGCCCTCCGGCACCGGCGGAAGCGGGTCGCCCTCGGGCAGCCCGGAGTCGATGAATCCCAGCCAGCGGTGGCTCACGCCGAGAATCTTCGCCGCGCGCGCCATCTCTTCGCGGCGGATCTCGGTCATGTTCGCGAGCACGTCCGGCCGGTCCATGGCCGGGTTGAGAATGCTGCCCGCCTCGCCTCCGGTGCAGGTCACGACCATGACCTCGTGCCCGTCGGCGACGTATTTGGCCATCGTGGCGGCGCCCTTGCTCGACTCGTCGTCGGGATGGGCGTGCACCGCCATCAGGCGCAGTCGCTGCTTGCGGTCTTCTGTTGTCAGCTCGTCGGCTCCCACCATGGTCCGAACGGCCCTTTCCTGTCCTGTTATTCCGTGACACCTGGTTGCGCCGCGGTAAACCGCCCCGGCTCCGCGCCGCCGGAACGGGTCGCGGATACTCGACCAGGGTGGTGCCCCGGACCGGCCGCACTGCCTATTGTCCCCAGGGGTACGACAAGTTTGACCGGAGGCCCGGATTTGCAGAGCGGGGAGACCGTGACCGCCGAGGGTGGCGCCGTGCCGGCGCGGCCCGCGGACCGGTACGGCACCGCGGGCAAGGGCAAGCCGTCGAAACGCTGGCGGAGGTGGCTTTACGTGGCCATCGCGCTGGTCGTGAGCGGCGCGATCGGCTTCGTCTACTACCTCAACCTCGGCACGACCCCGATCGAAGCGGAGCGCATCGGCTTCGAGGAGCGGCCGGGCGACGCGATGCAGGTCACCATCAACGTCACTCGGGACGACGACAGCAAGCCCGGCGTGTGCGTCGTCCGGGTGCGCGACAAGTCCGGCGCCGAAAGCGGCCGCCGGGAGGTGCTGGTTCCCGCCGAGGCCGGCCACAGCAGGGTGAACACAGTGGTGAAGAGCATCGGGACCCCGGTGACCGCCGACGTGTTCGGCTGCTCGTATTCCATACCACGCTATCTGTCAACCCCGTAGCGGCCAACGGAGTGAAATGCGCGGCGAGCGTCCGCGCGGCGTGAAATGGACCGGCGTCGACCTGTCCTGCCGTGATACGCTCGTACACCAGCACGGCCCCCGACGGGCCGTGTTTTTCCTTTATCTCAGCCGCGTGCGTACGCGGTGGCCGGCTTGTACACCCAAGCCTGGCAGGCCCTACGAGGAGATGGTGACCGTGAGCGACACCAAGGTGACCTGGCTGACCCAGGATGCCTACGACAGGCTCAAGCACGAGCTCGACGAAATGATCGAGAATCGTCCGGTCATCGCCGCCCGCATCAACGACAGCCGCGAAGAGGGCGACCTCAAGGAGAACGGCGGCTACCACGCGGCCCGCGAAGAGCAGGGCCAGGCCGAAGCCCGGATCCGGCACCTCCAGGAGCTGCTGCGCAACGCGAAGGTCGGCGAGGCTCCGGACGACGACGGCACGGCGGGCCCCGGCAAGGTGCTCACCGTCAAGTACGACGGGGACGACGAGGAGGAGAAGTTCCTGCTCGCCACCCGGGAAGAGGGCGCGGAGGGCGCGCTCGACGTGTACTCCCCCGAGTCGCCGCTCGGCAAGGCGCTGCTCGGCGCCAAGGAGGGCGAGTCCCGCGAGTACGAGCTGCCCAACGGCAAGACCATGAAGGTCACCCTGGTCAAGGCGGTGCCCTACAGCGAGTCCTGACTCGTTTCCGCCGAACGCGCGCCCGCCCGGTTTTCCGTGGCCCGGCGCGCGTTCGGCGGTCTAGCGTGTCTTCCAGCACAACCACTGGAGGACACCGATGAGCACCCGACCGCTCTGCCTGACCTGCGGGATGCAGTACGCCGCCCCGCGCGCGGACTGCCCGATCTGCGAGGACGAGCGCCAATACGTGCCGCCGGGCGGGCAGAAGTGGACCGACCTGGCCACGCTCCGCGCAGACGGCAACCTCAAGCCGCGGGTCGAGGAGCAGGGGCCAGGGCTCATCGGAGTGGGTTCGGATCCGAAGTTCGCGATCGGCCAGCGCGCGCTGCTGGTCCGCGCGGCGAGCGGCAACTTCCTCTGGGATTGCTCCGCCTACCTCGACGATGAGCTGATCGGCAAGATCACCGAACTCGGCGGCATCACCGGCATCGCGATCAGCCATCCGCACTACTACACGACGATGGTCGAATGGGCGCACGCCTTCGACGTCCCGGTCTACCTGCACGAGAACGACCAGCAGTGGATCGGCCGTCCGGACCCGTCGATCCAGCTGTGGACCGGCACGACGCTCGATGTCTCTCCAGATCTCCAGCTGATCAACCTCGGCGTGCACTTCGCCGGCGGCACGGTGCTGCACTGGCCGGACGGCGAGGAAGGCCGCGGCGCGCTGCTGACCGGCGACATCGTGCAGGTCATCCCGGACCGTACGCACGTCGGTTTCATGTACAGCTACCCGAACCTCATTCCGGAGCGGCCGAGCGTCGTACGGCACGCCGCGGAACTGTTGGAGCCGTACGCGTTCGACGCCATCTACGGCGCTTGGTGGGACGCCATCGTGCGTACAGACGGCCATAACGTCGTACAGCGCTCCGCGAAGCGCTACCTCACGTACGTGTCCTAGCCGTTCGTTCGAGCAACGGCCGCACTCGCGGCGGCACTGGTGTCGACAACGCGATCGAAGTCGACGTACGCAAAACATCGGGCACGCCAACCACTTCGTCGATAACGCGTTGCAGATCGTCGTTGTCGCGCGCGACAAGGCGTACGAAGAGGTCGCCTTGTCCGGTGGTGGCGTGCACTTCGCACACTTCGTCGATCGCAGCCAGTGCCTCCGCGACACCGGCGCGTTTGCCTTGCGCGATTTCCAGCACGGCGAACGCGGTGAGGCTGTACCCCATCGCGGCCAGATCGAGTTCGGGCGGGAAGCCGCCGAGGATGCCGCGTTCGGTGAGCCGGTCCAGCCGGGCCTGCACGGTGCCGCGCGCGACGCCGAGCCGGCGCGCGCATTCGAGCACGCCGAGCCGCGGCGAGTCGGTGAGCAACAGCAGCAGTCGCGCGTCGAGCGAGTCAAGCACCGGTTTTCTCCCTGCGCAGGTTGTCCAAGATGACCGAGCTGCTCCAGGATAAGCTGAGCACATTGTCCAGCTGAAACGGAAACCGTTGCGCAGCTTGCCGGGCGCGACTCATGCTCAGTGCATGACCTCCACGATGGATCCGCACGGCGCACTCGACGACGTCAGCTATGACCAGCTCCGCCAGCTCGTCGGACTGGTGGACCACGACGCCTCGACCGACCCGTTCCCGGTCAAGGCCCTCGACGCGGTGGTGTTCATCGCGGGCAACGCGACCCAGACCGCGTGGTTCTACCAGGTCGCGTTCGGCATGCAGCTGGTCGCGTACTCCGGCCCCGAAACGGGACAGCTCGACCACAAGGCCTTCGTGCTCAAGTCCGGTTCCGGCCGCTTCGTGATCACCGGCGGCGTGAAGCCGGACTCCCCGCTGCTCGACCACCACCGCCGCCACGGCGACGGCGTGATCGACCTCGCGCTGGAGACCACCGACGTCGACAAGTGCATCGAGCACGCCCGCAAGGAGGGCGCGACGATCCTCGAGGAGCCGCACGACGTCTCCGACGAGCACGGCACGATCCGCCGCGCGGCCATCGCGACCTACGGCGAGACCCGGCACACGCTCATCGACCGGTCCCGCTACAACGGCGTCTACCTGCCCGGCTACGAGCCGCGCGAGGGCACCGTCAAGCGGCCCGAGGGCGCGCCGAAGCGGCTGTTCCAGGCGGTCGACCACTGCGTCGGCAACGTCGAACTCGGCAAGATGGACTACTGGGTCGACTGGTACCACCGCGTCATGGGCTTCGTGAACATGGCGGAGTTCGTCGGCGACGACATCGCCACCGACTACTCGGCGCTGATGAGCAAGGTGGTGTCGAACGGCAACCACCGGGTCAAGTTCCCGCTCAACGAGCCCGCGATCGCGAAGAAGAAGTCGCAGATCGACGAGTACCTCGAGTTCTACGAGGGCGCGGGCTGCCAGCACATCGCGTTGGCCACCAACGACATCATCGCCACCATCACCGCGATGCGCGAGGCGGGCGTCGAATTCCTCGACACCCCGGACTCGTACTACGACGACCCCGAGCTGCGCGCCCGGATCGGCAAGGTGCGCGTGCCGATCGAAACGCTGAAGGAGCACCGGATCCTGGTCGACCGCGACGAGGACGGCTACCTGCTGCAGGTCTTCACCAAGCCGATCGGCGACCGGCCCACCGTGTTCTACGAGCTCATCGAGCGGCACGGTTCGCTCGGCTTCGGCAAGGGCAACTTCAAGGCCCTGTTCGAGGCCATCGAGCGGGAGCAGGAGCGCCGCGGCAACCTCTGATCCGCTCCCTCCCTTTCCCCGGCCCGTCCGCGAACCTCGCGGGCGGGCCGTTTTATTTCACAGCGCGCAACCGGAAGTTCGCGTACAGTAGTCGACATCACATACCAAACCGCGCCGTGCGGACAATTCGGAACCGCGCGGAACCGACGGGGCCGCGCGACCGTCATTCTGGAGAAGTCACCGCGGAGAAAGGGGCCCGATGCCGGACAGCGTCGACGCCAGCGAGCAGATGATCGAGGGCTGGACCAAGCAACTCCAGCAGACTGCTGCCCGCTACCAGGCGATGGCCGAGCGCATGCAGGGCCAAACCGTCACCGAGCGGTCGAAGGACGGTGCGGTCGAGGTCACCGTGGATGCCAAGGGGCTGCTGAAGAACCTGGTGCTCGCGGACTCCGCGGCAGGCAAGAAGATGGCCGAGGTTTCCGCCGAGGTGATGCGGCTCGTGCAGCGCGCGCAAGCCCGGATTCCCGAGCTGCTGCAGCAGGCCGCGGCCGAGACCGTCGGCGGCGACGAGACCGCGGAAACCCTGGTGGCCGACGCGCAGCGGACGTTCCCCGCGCCGCCGGTCGAGGAGCAGGCCGAGTCCGCGTCCGACCGGGTGCGCCGGTTTCTGCCCGAGGACGCCGAAGAAACCGGTGCCCCCGCACCGCCGCCGGCGCGTCCGGCTGGCCCGCCGACGCCACCGCCACCGCCTCAGCAGCAACGCCGCCGCCGGAGCTCGTCGGACGATGACGACGACTTCGGCGGATCGATCCTGTCCTGACTTCAAGCCGTTCCAGGGGGAAGAAAAACCATGGCACCCAGGGGTTATGAGATCGGCGGCGATCTCGAGGCGCACGCCCGTCAGCTCGACGGGATCGCCGACGGGCTGAAGCAGGCTGTCGACGCCGCGAACCAGGTCAGCATGCCGACCGACGCGTACGGCATTCTCTGCCAGCCGTTCCGGATGATGCTCGACCCGGTCGAGAACTACGGGATCAACGCGCTGGAGAACACCGTCACGGCGATGGACGCGCAGGCGCAGAAGGTGCGCGACGCGGCGAAGGCGTACGACAGCTACGAAAGCGAAGCCGCCGGTTCGATGAAGGCGAGCGACTGATGCCCGAAGGAAATCCGCTGGTCGCAGAGTCCAAAAAGGACGGCGACGGACCGGGGCCGTTCACCGAGGGCAACGGCGATTACGGCTACGCCACCGGCATCAACATCGCCGAATCGGCCACCGACGCGTTCAAGGGGATCGCGGACGGCGACTGGGTTTCCGGCGGTCTCGGCGTCGCGAGCCTCGCCGGCGAGATCGCGGGCGCGGCGATCGACCCGTTCGGCTACCTGATGTCGTCGGTGGCGTCGTTCCTGATGGAGCACGTGCAGCCGCTGAAGGACATGCTGGACTCGGTCGCGGGCAACCCGCCGGTGATCCAGTCCTATGCCGACACCTGGGGCAACGTCGCGAAGGCGTTGCAGGAACGGCAGAAAGACCTCGAGAACGCGGTCAAGACCGGCACCGCGGAGTGGAAGGGCGACGGCGCGGACGCCTACCGGAAGTCCGCGGCGGAGGCGGCCGAAGCGATCGGCGGCGCGGCGACGGTCGCGAGCGCGATCGGCACCGTCACGATGATCATGGGCCAGGTCGTCGCCTTCGTGCGCGGCCTGGTGCGCCAGCTCATCGCGGACCTGGTGGGCAAGCTGATCTCCTGGGTCATGGAGGAGGTGTTCTCGCTCGGGTTCGGGACGCCGCTGGTGGTCGCGCAGGCCGTCACGGCGATCTCCAAGTGGGGCGAGAAGATCAGCGAGCTGCTGACGAAGCTGTGCGAGACGATGCGCCGGGTCTCGCCGCTGCTCGGCAAGCTCGCCGAGGTGTTCACGAAGATCATCAAGGTGCTGGGCAAGCTGGCCGGCAAGGTCACCGGCCTCGACGTGATCAGCACGAAGAACATCAAGGCGGGCGGCTTCTTCCACCGCGGCGGCTCCGGCGGCGGTACGGGCGGCTCCGGCGGCGGGCCCCACACCGGATCCGGCGACGGGGACGCGGATCCCGGTTCGCCGTCCGGTTCGCGTCGCTCCAACGGGTCGGACGGTGCGGACGGCGACAGTCCGAACAGCGGCCACAACAGTTCGGACGGTGCTGACGGCTCCGACACGCCCGGTGATCACTCGGGCGATTCCGGCAACCCCAACGGATCCGACAGCCCCAGCAGTGACAGCCCGTCGGCCGACAGCTCGCCTTCGTCGTCGCCGGACGGCGCTGGACCGTCCACAATAGACACTGCGACGTCGTCGTCCCGGCGCGGTTCCGACAGCCCGGTCGGGAGCCACGCCGACTCCAGCCCGTCGACGTTCGCCGGCGATTCGAGCCCGACGTCCGGGGTCGGAAACAGTGCCCCGGACAGTTCTTACTCGCCGCAAAGCTCTTCGCACAGCGACGGCCCGTCCTCGGTCAGCGCTCCGCCCAGCCATTCCAGCGGGGCCCCGCATTCCGGTGGGTCTTCGTCGTCGGGCGGCGGCACGCATTCGGGCGGCAGCGAGCCGAGCCCGCATCATTCGAGCAGCAACGATTCGACGTCGGCGAGCGGGTACGCCCCGCCTCGCGCGGACGCTCCTTCCCCGCAAGCCGCTCCGCCGCAGCACATTCGCTCGAACGACGGCGGCGGTTCGGCACCGAACCAGAGCCCGGCGGGCGGCGGGATCCCGCAGCAGGGTGGCGGCGGCAGCCCGACCAGCGCCCCGGCCAGCGGCGGCAGTCCGTCGCCTCGGCCCACCGGCAGCGGCTGGACCGGGACGCCGGGGTCGCGGGCTCCTGACGTCGCGCCGAACCGGGTTCCGGACAGCGGTCCTTCCGGCCGGCGGCCGAGCGGCGGCCCGAGCCCGGCGGACAGCGGCGGGCCGAGCCGCACTCCGGATCGTTCCGGGCCCGCGCCGCAGCGGCCTAGCGACGGCGGTTCCTCGGCCCCGGCGCAGCGAACCGGCGATGGCGGGTCCGGTCGGCCGTCGGACGGCGGCTCCACGCCACGCACCGGCGACGGCGGGCCCAGTCGGCCTTCAGACGGCGGCTCCACGCCGCGAACCGGCGACGGCGGATCCAATCGGCCATCGGACGGCGGTTCCACGCCGCGCTCTGGCGATTCCTCCGGCGGTGGCGGATCTTCGCCGCAGCGTCCGGCGGATTCGTCGAGCGGTCCGCAGCGTCCCGGCGACGGAGGCGACGTCGGACAGCCCAAACGGCCTGGTACGGATCCGGGTCTCGGCCGTTCGGAGCCCGCGCCGACGTCCGGCGGCGGATCGCCCTCGTCGGCGACCCGCGGGTCCGGCGACGGTTCCGCACCCCCGGCCGCGGCGGCTGTCGCGACCGGTCCCGGCGGTGCCCAGCGCGGCACGGAGGCGGGCGGCGCACGGCGTCCCGACGGCTCCCCCGAACCCGTCGCACGCGGCGGCGCTCGCACTGACGCGCCGCCCGCCAAGCCCGGCGAAGCCAACAGTCCACAACGGACTGGGAAACCGAACGCCGACGAGCCAGGAAAGCCGAAGGACGGCGGCAAACCCGAGAACACCGCCCCGGACAAGAAGCACGACGACGGGAAAGGCAAGCCGGGCAACGACAAGTCCGACCACAAACCGGATCGCGACGCGCCCGAGCGCAAGCCGGACCACGCCGACCCGGAGCCCAAGCACCAGGACCCGAAGCACCACGACGCGGACGGGTCGAACCACCACGACAACCCCGACCACGACGGCACCCCGCCGCACCACGACGAGCCGCTGTCGCCGGACGAGGTCAACCACCGGCACGCCGAAGACACCCCGGCGGGCAGCTCGTACCACCGCGGCGACCCAGAACTCGGCGACCTGCCGCACCGCGTCCAGCCGGACCCGGACGGGCGCTACACGGTGGACGTGCACGTCACGGCGGACGGTCACGCGCGCATCGGCGACCGGCTGTACACGCCGGAAGAGTTCGCGGACATCCTGCGGCGCAACGGGAACTACGACGGCAGGCCGATCCGGCTGATCGGTTGCGACGCGGGGTCGAACGACTTCGCGCACCGGCTGTCGCGCGACCTCGACACCGAAGTGATGGCCCCGAGCAAGCCGGCGTGGACCGATTCGAACGGCCGGGTCTTCTCGTCCGACTACGAAATCGGCCCGGACGGACGGATGCGGCCGCGGATCCCGCCGGACGGCGAGTGGTCGGTGCACCGTCCGGACGGCACGTCGCACCACGTCGGCGACGACGGTTTCGCCCCGGACGGCAAGCACCACGACCCGCACGACATCGACGCCGACAGCGCCGTCGACCGCGGACAGCCGCCGTTCAACCAGGAACAACGGGACCAGGACGTGCGCGATCTCCGCCAGGAGAACCGCGACCGCCGCGCCGAGGGTCTCGACGACGTGCGAGACCTGAACGGGAACCGCAACCCGCTCACCGACGACGTGCGCCGCCCGCACGAACGGGCCCTCACCACGGCGAGGTACCGCGACGCGAACGGCGACACGGTCGATCTCTACAGCTTCAGCGGGAAGTCCCACGACTGGGCGCCGGCGAAGGACGGTCCCGAGTGGCCCAAGTCCGAGCGGCTGTTCGGCACCAAGGACGCCGGTCCGTACCGGCCCGAACTCGGCATGCCCGACCCCGACGGCAAGTTCGGCCGCACCCACGACTCGGAACCGAAGCTGCTCGAAGAAATGGTGCGGCACAATTTCGCTGCCCGTTCCGGACTCGACCGCGACGAAATCGACGACATCGTCAAGAAGCAAATCGAGAAATCCCGGCGCGAGGAAGCGGCGTACCTCAAAGCCAACAACGAAAACATGTACCGCGACGGGCTTCGCGGCGACACCGCGCGGGCCCGGGACCGAATGGACGGCGCACTCGAGGAAATCAACCGCCGCGGTGCGGAACGCGCGCACCAGAACGGGCAGACCTACACGCCGGTGACGCGCGAAGACATGAGCGGCGACCTGCGGATGGTGGTGGACCTGCCGTCGACCAAGCGGGACATGATTCCGAACGAGTACCAGATCTGCGACTCCTGTACCGATGTTATCCTGCAGTACAAGCAGCTTTTCCCGAATGTCCGGGTCGAGGTCGTCAACCTCGCCGGTGAAAGGTTGATGTGATGACGGCGTCTCCGGGCGACGGCGCGGAACTGGTTCGCGCGATCTTCGCCGGTGCGGTCGAAGCCGGTTTGCGCGCGGAATCGGTGCGCGGAGCATCCGATGCCGAGATCGACGCGATGGCGCAAGACCAGCGTGCCCGGGCCGTGCCCGCCGCGGCGAGGGAAGTGCTGCGCCTCATCGGCACGACGCACGGACTGTGGCTGCCGGGCAGTTCGCTGGGCGTGGCCGCGGTGCGCGGCGAGGACAAGAACCACGCCGTCGCCACCGCGAACGCGCAGAACGCCGAACTGTCCGATGTGGACGGCGCACTGGTGCTGGCCGCGCACGGCGGGTACACCTACCACGTGGTCGACGGCGCCGACGCCGATCAGGACGACCCGCGGGTCTGGCTGCTCACCGAAGACGAGCCCGCGCGCGTCGCCTGGACTTCGGTCAGCGCGTGGTTCAAGGCCATCACTCCGGACGTCGAGCGGTATCGCGAGCGCCTGGAGGTCATGCGCGAGACCGGGTCCGATTTCCTGCCGCCGTGGGCGCAGGACATCGTCGTCGGCGGATGACCGTGCCGCTCGCGGACCAGGGCGGGACTGCCGTTGCCCGGCATTCCGTCGGCGTCGACGTCGCGTGGAAGCAGATCGAGAAGCTGTCGCCGCAGGTGGCTTTCTACTTCGACTACCTCGCGCAGGACACCGGCGTGCTGGCGAACATCGTGCGCCGGGAACTGATGCTCGGGCAGTACCGCAGCGTCGTCGACCCGGACGCCGAGGACCCGGACACCTGGGGCGACCTCGAGCTCGCCGCTCAGGCCGCAGCCGCTGCGTTCACCGCGGCGTGCGCGCCGGAGGGGCACGAGGTCGAGGCGGTGATCGGCAGGTCACGGAGCTTCGCGGCCACCGGCCCCACGTCGCACACCGACCCGGCGGCTTGGCTCACCGCGGCGTGGCTCGCCGTGATTCAGCGCGATGACGTGCTGATCCAGCAGCTGGCCGGGGTACCGCTGGACGTGCTTCGCGCGTCGGGCATCGAGTACGACGCGTACCTGTACCCGTGGGTCGAGACGCTGCAGACGTTCCTCGCGCACCGCGAGGTCACTCCGGAGATGTTCCTGCCCGCGATGGACGACACCGACCCGGACACCGCGCGGTTCACGCCTCCCGAGGTGATGCTGCAGCTCGTGTACCCGCCGATCCGGATGTTCTACTGCGTGCTGCGCCGGGACTCGGAGAAGTTCGCCGAGGCGTTCGTCTCCGCGCTGGAGCGGCATCGCGAGTACTGGACCGCCGAGGACCGCGCCACCGATCCGGACGGGTTCCTCGCACTGGCCCCGCTGGCGGTCGCGGTGCTCGCCCGTTCGGTCGGGATGACCTTCGACCTGCAGTCCGGTTACACGCCGGCCACCCTGCTCGCGGGCCGTCGCCCGTCGCGGAACGGTTGATCGAAATGAAGCGTTCGCCCGGTGAGGAGCCGCTGAACCCATGACCCGGCCACCGGTGCCGCTCACCGCTGCCCAGCAGCAGGAGCTCGTCCAGCAAATCGGCCAAGCGGCCGCGTCCGCGCTGCCCGCGGGCTGGCAACAGTTGCAGGTCGTCTGCCGCGCCGCGGGACGGCACGTCGAAGTCGACGTCGCCGCGCTCGCCCCGGACAACCGGACCTACCCGGTCCAGCCGCATCCGGAGCTGCCACGCCTGTTCGGCGTGCTGCGCACCGGGATGTACCAGCCGGGCCGCGGCACATGGCTGACCGCGACCTTGGTGTTTTCGCCGCAGCAGCCGCCGTTCACGGACTACCAGCCGGACGTCGAACCGCGCTGGCGACAGTTGCCTCCGCCGATCGGCTTCCAGGACGAGCTGCGCTTTTTCCCGCGCGAGGACCGCTTCGTGCCGCCGTGGTTGCGACAGCGAGCTGGTGCGACTCCGCCCGCCGCTGCTCCCGGACAGCCGGTTCCGCCGCCCGTTCCTGCCGCGGGTCCCGCAGTGCCGCCGCCGTTGCCGGGTGCCGAGAATCCGCCTGCTGTTCCTCCTGCGCAGGCCACTGAGCAACCGGTTCCCGCACTCCCCGTGGACGAACCCGCCTCTCCGCCGCCGCTGCCGGGCACCGAAAACCCACCCGCCGCTCCTCCCGCACAGGCCACTGAACAACCGGTTCCCGCGCTCCCCGTGGACGAGCCCAGCTCGCCTCCGCCATCGCCTGCCACTCCGCCGCCGCTGCCCGACCTGGAGCAGGCCGCGTCGGCGTCGGCTGGTGACGAGGCGCAGTCCGAGCCGAGCGAGGTCGCGGCGGCGACTACTGCTTCCGCAGAAGCACAGCCGACCGAGGCGGAAACCGTTGCGTCCGAAGAGGATTCAGCGAGTCCGGCAGTCGAGCTGCGTACGCCCCGGGTCTACGACGGGCTCGACGAAGCGGGGAATCCGGTCGTCGAACGGGAAGCGCTGTCGGCGGAGGAGCGCGAGCGAGTTCTCGCCTATCTCGACAGCGCGCCGGTCATCCTGGCGTCGCGCAGCAAGGACACCGACGCCTTCGATCGGTCGCGCACGGACGCTGTTCCGCTGAACTTCCGGACCGACGGCAGCTGGGTGTGGCCCGGCGCGGTCGCCTATTACCTGCGCGAGCATGGGATTTCGCCGGATCCGGAGCTGCTCGAGCACATCCGGGCGGCCGGATATGCCGCACCTGAGGTGGACGAAGCGACGCAGGAACGGATGCTCGCGGCGCTGACCACCATGCCCGCCGAGGAAAGCCGTCCCAGCGAACCGGCTCCGAGGGATCCAGAGCAGTTGCTGGGCGAGATCTCGACGGCCCTCGTCGCCGCGGCTCCGCAGGGATGGCAGCAGATCGTCTTCGACTTCATGACGCTGGGCAGGCACGCGAACCTCGCCTGCGGCGCGCGGATGGCAGACGGGAGCACGCAACAGGTTCCCGTCGCGCGAGAACTGTCGAAGCCGTTGGCTGAACTGCGGCGCGCGAAGTACGTCCAAGGACGGGGCACCTGGTACACGCTCTCGCTGGTCATCGACCCGCCGTCGAACTACCTGGCCAGCTTCGACGAGGACGACGAACCGGCCTTCCACACGCCGCCCCGGCCCGAGGATTACGCACTGGACCAGGAACTTTACCCGCGTGAAGAGGATTATCTCCCGCTGTGGTTCAGCGCCCGGCTGCCGGAAAGTCCACAGTAGACTGTTCAGCTGACGATCGTGAACCCCGCGTCGGCGAGGGCGGCCTCGACGTCCTTGCAGTGTTCCGGGCCGCGGGTTTCGAGGGCGAGGGCGACGTCGACCTCGCCGAGGGCAAGGCTGCCGGAGATGCGGGAGTGCTCGACGTCGAGGACGTTCGCGCCGAGGTCCTTCACGCAGGACAGCACGGAAACCAGCGAGCCCGGCCGGTCCGGAACGCGCAGGTGCAGCTTCAGGTAGCGCCCGCCCGCGGTCATGCCGTGCTGGATGATCTGCTGCAGCAGCACGGGATCCACGTTGCCGCCGGAGAGGATCGCCACCACCGGCGGCTCAAAAGCGCCGGGATGCTGCAGAAGCGCGGCCATCGAAGCGGCGCCGGCCGGTTCCACGACGAGTTTCCGCCGCTCCAGGCACAGCAGTACCGCGCGGGACAAGGATTCCTCGCTGACCGTCACGACGTCGTCGACCAAAGACTCGACGTGCGCGTAGCTGACCTTGCCCGGCTCGCCGACCGCGATCCCGTCCGCCATCGTGTGCACCTCGCGCAGCCGGACCGGCGCGCCCGCCGTCAGCGAGGACGGATACGCCGCGGCGTCCTCGGCCTGCACGCCGATCACCCGGATCTCCGGATGCAGCGCCTTGACCGCCGCCGCGACCCCGCCGACCAGCCCGCCGCCGCCGGTCGGGACGAGGATCGTTTTCGCGCCCGGGACCTGCTCGAGGATCTCCAGTCCGACGGTGCCCTGGCCGGCGATGACGTCGGCGTGGTCGAACGGATGGATGAAGACCGCACCGGTGCGTTCCGAGAACGCGATGGCTTCGGCGAGGGTTTCGTCGACGACCGCGCCGTGAAGGTGGACCTCCGCACCGTAACCGCGGGTCGCGGCGAGTTTCGGGAGCGGAGCGCGCAGCGGCATGAAGACGGTCGAGGAAATGCCGAGCAGCGAAGAGGCCAGCGCGACCCCCTGCGCGTGGTTGCCGGCACTGGCCGCGACGACGCCGCGCGCACGTTCCTCGGCGGTCAGGCCGTGAATGCGGGTGTAGGCGCCGCGGATCTTGAAGGAACCGGTGCGCTGCAGGTTCTCGCACTTGAGATACACCGGGCCGCCGTGCAGCCGGCGCAGGTCGCGGGCGTGCTCCATCGGCGTGACGCGGGTGATGCCCTCGAGAAGCTTGCGAGCTTCCTGGATGCGCTCGACGCTGACCAGTTCCATGGCGCCGATGATGCCACCGACGGACGGCCGGGGTGCGCCGCCCGCCGGACCGGTACCCTGATTACGGCAGCCACACATGATCAGGGAGTGCGACCATGGCACGCGCGCAGCACGGGACCACCCCCCGGGCCAAGTCCCGCACCGGTCTGCTGCCGCTCGCCGCGGGCATCCTGTCCGCCGTGGCCCTCACCGGAGCCGCCTTCGCAACCGTCGAAGCGGCCGGCTGCGGGGGCCCCGCCCAGTACATCCGGCACGACAACCACGTCGAACTGGTCGGCGGTTGCGTCAACGGCACCGACCTCCCGGCCACGACCGGGACCCGGCAGGCCAATGCGCTGCCGGAGAACAGCAAGCCCTGACCGACTGGGTTGCGGCCGGGCTGCGGCTGGGCTGAGGCCGGGCCTGAGCTTGGGCGGCATGGGTTTGGCGAGGCTGGCGAGGCTGGGAATGGTCCGCCGGAGTGGCGGATTATGCGTGATTCGACGCGGCTTAACCAAGCCAAGCGAGGCAGCCCAGGGCCACGCAGCAGGCGACTTCGACGAAGACGGCCGCCCCCTTGGCTCTGAACTGGCTCTCACCCTGGCAGTTTCAGCGATGGCAGAGGTCAGACCTGTGCCGCCGGGCAAGCCCTGACCACCTGGCTCGGCCGAACTCCAGCTGAGTTGAGCCGCTCGGGTTGGGGTGGCACGGGTTTCTCTGGGTTCGCCAGCCGAGACGGGAACGTGGCTCGCCGAGCGGCAATGTTTCCCCGGGTTCGCCAGGCGAGACGGGGACGCGGTTCGCCGAGCGGCGATAGTTTCCCCGGGCTCGCCAGCCGAGACGGGTGTTCGCCGGGTGGCAGATTATGCGGGATTAGATGCACCGGCCAGCCGGGGATCACGCGAAACGCAATCGCCTCAGCGCCCGTCTCATCACAGATTCGCGCTCCGAGGCAAGCCGGTCACGACGACCCACCGATTCAGCTCGGAGGCCGGACTCGGCTCGGGGCACAGCCAAGAACGGGGCACCGGAAACCCAGTGCCCCGTCGAGGTGCCCCGTCAAGCCGAGATCAGCCCAGCGCCTGCGTAAGGTCCGCCACCAGGTCGCGTCCGTCCTCGATGCCCACCGACAACCGGATCAGGTCTTCTGGGACTTCCAGCGTCGAGCCTGCCGTCGAAGCATGCGTCATCTTGCCCGGGTGTTCGATCAGGCTCTCGATGCCGCCGAGCGACTCCGCCAGTACGAACAGCTTCGTGCGGGACGCGACTTCCAGCGCCGCTGCCTCGCCGCCCGTCACGCGGAACGACACCATTCCTCCGAAGCGGCGCATCTGCTTCGCGGCTACTTCGTGGCCGGGGTGTTCCGGCAGTCCGGGGTAGTAGACCTTGGTGACCTTCGGGTGCTTCGCCAGCGTGCGGGCGACCAGGTCGGCGTTGTCGCTGTGCCGTTCCATCCGCAGGGCCAGCGTCTTGAGACCGCGCAGGGTCAGCCACGCGTCGAACGGGCCGGGGACGGCGCCCGCGGCGTTGCGCAGGTAGAAGAGTTGCTCGCGCAGTTCGTCCTCGTTCGTGACGACCGCGCCGCCGACTACGTCGGAGTGGCCGCCGAGGTACTTCGTGGTGGAGTGCACCACGATGTCCGCGCCTAGGGCCAGCGGGGTCTGCAGGTACGGCGTGGCGAAGGTGTTGTCCACGACCAGGCGCGCGCCCGCGTCGTGCGCGGCACCGGCCAGTGCGGCGATGTCGGCGACGCCCAGCAGCGGGTTGGTCGGCGACTCGCACCAGATCAGCTTGGTTTCCGGGCGCATCGCGGCCCGTACCTCGTCGATGCGGCTGAGGTCGGCGACCGTGTGCTCGACGCCCCACAGGCTGAGCACCTTGTCGATCAGCCGGAACGTGCCGCCGTACGCGTCGTTGCCCAGGACCAGGTGGTCGCCGGGGCGCAGGACCGTGCGCAGCACCGCGTCGGACGCGGCCATTCCGGACGCGAACGCCAGCGTGTGCCGGGCGCCCTCGAGCGAGGCGAGGGCTTCCTCCAGCGCGGTCCGCGTGGGGTTCGCGGTGCGCGAGTATTCGTAGCCGCCCTCGCGGGTGCCGCCCACGCCGTCCTGCGCGTACGTGGACGTTTGGTAAATCGGCACGATGACGGCACCCGTGCGGGGATCGGGCTGCTGCCCGGCGTGGATCGCGCGTGTTTCAAAACCCAGGACGGAGTAGTCGTCGGCCATGGTTCCCAGGGTACGGGCCACCCCCGACAATCCCATCAGCTGGGAGGCAACTCACCATGCGGGAGAGGCTGCCGGTACAAACCCGCACCGGCAGCCCCGCGGTCACCAGCCCTGCGGAGCCGGGTAGCCGCCCTGGACCGGTGCGTCCGGGCGGTAGTTGACCCATTCCGCGGTCGGCTTCACGATCGCCAGCACCAGGGTCGCGACCGGCGGGATCAGCCCGATCAGGGCACCGCCGATGCCCGCGCCCAGCACCTGGGCGCTGCCCTTGTATCCAGCGGTCGCGACGCCGGCGAGAACGACGCTCAAGATCGTGTACGCGATCACCAGCCCGCAGCCGATGATCGTGCACAGCCGGGCGGCCGGCTTGTGCAGGAACAGGCCGATGCCGCCGAAGAACAGCAGGCCGACGAGCACCGCGTTCACCACGATCGACGCGTACAGCTGCCACAGCGTGATGTGGATGGCAGACAGCGCCACCACGGCGAGGATGATCGAGATGATCGCGAAAATGCCGCCGATGATCGCGAGGATCCCGGCGATGATCGCGGTCGCGCCGTTCGGCTTCTGCTGGTAGACGCCAGGTCCGCCCGGGTACCCCGGATACGGCTGACCCGCGGCGGGCGGGGCGAACGGCTGCTGCGGGGCGCCCGGGTACGGCTGGGCCGGCGTCGGCTGGCTCGCCGGGTACGGCTGCCCGGGGAACGGGCCGCTCTGCGGGTTCTGCGGCTGGCCCTGCGGGTTCTGGGGGTAAGTCACGGGGAGTCCTCGGTGCATCTGGTCCCGCCGGGCGGCGGGCGGAGTGCTTGTATCGTGCCAGCTCCGTCCCGTTTTCGGGGAGGATTTACCACTGTCGCGAGGGTGACGAAGCAGGCACCACGGGTGCGCGGTAGCGCAGGTAGCCAAAGGTCCGCGGCAGTCCGGCCAGCACGAGCACCAGCAGCACCGCCGCCGCCAGCGTGACGCGGTCCAGCGCGGCGAAATTCTCGAACCGCAGCAGGGTCCGGAAGTACTGGGCGTACCCCGGGGAACCGCTCAGCGCCGGTTCCAGCAGCAGCGCGCCGAGTGCGAGCAACGCGCCCGCGATCAGCAGCACCGCACCGGCTGTCGCGCGGAAAAAGGTCGCGATCGCGCCGATCAGCAAGACCAGCGAAGCGGCGAGATACGCGCCGAGATCGGCGAGGGTCAGCGGCGAGAGATCGCCGAGGCTGAATCCGGACGGAATGTCGAGGAACAGTCTTGCCGGGAGATAGCCTGCCGTCGCGGCGGCGACGAGACCGAACAGCCCGGCCGCGATCGCGGTGCTCCCCTTCGGGCGGTGCGGAACCGGTTCCGCGAGGGAGGATTCCCGTTCCCGCTGCCGTGCCGGAAGTGCGTGCAGGCCGCTCACGGCAGGTCCCCCTCGGGCTGGGAAGGCGATTCGGACGGCGCCCACCCTAGCCCGGAAACGCACCGTTGGGGACCGGCGCGAGCGCATGTGCGCCGCAATTCCCCCGGCTGCCGGAATCGCCGGGAAAAGGCCACCAGCTCCGCGCGAACCCCGCGAAAAACGGACTGGGAACGACGAAGGGCGCCGCCGTCGGGAGACGGAGGCGCCCTTCGCGGAGATTCAGCGAGTCACCACTGCTGCGGCGGCTGCTGGCCCGGCTGGCCGTAGCCCGGAGGGGGCTGCTGCCCGCCCGGCGGCGGGTACTGGCCCGGCTGGCCGAAACCGCCCGGCTGCTGCGGCGGCTGGCCGTAGCCCGGCTGCTGGCCCGGCTGGCCGTAACCGGGAGGCGGCTGCTGCCCGAAGCCCGGCTGCGGGTTCGCGCCGCTGCCCGGGTTCGGACCGCCCGGCTGCGGGAAGCCCCCGCTGTTCGGGTTCGGACCACCAGGCGGCGGGAAACCGCCGGACTGCGGCTGGCCGAAGCCCTGCGGAGCGCCGCCGCCGAAACCGCCCGGCTGCTGCGGTCCGCCAGGACCGCCCTGGCCGCCCGAGGACGAACCGAGGCCGACGTACTGCGAGGTCGCCGGGATGATCGCGACCACGCCGATGATCAGGATGATGATGCCCAGGATCAGCGTCAGCATGCCGCCGCCGCTCGTGGCGCTGGAACTCGCGCCGCCGTACTTGTCGGCGAAGGAGCTGCTGACCGAGGTCCCGGACTTCGCCAGGATCGAGAACAGCAGCAACAGCACGCCGCCGACGAGCACGCCGATCGGGGCGAGCTTGCGCATCACGGCCGCGCGCGAGGCGAGAGCCAGCGCGACGCC
Organism: Amycolatopsis sp. Poz14; assembly: GCF_006704225.1. NCBI lineage: Bacteria > Bacillati > Actinomycetota > Actinomycetes > Pseudonocardiales > Pseudonocardiaceae > Amycolatopsis > Amycolatopsis sp. Poz14. The sequence continues at coordinate 1,973,194 of NZ_JACLHD010000001.1, read as the reverse complement.
GCCAGCCAGCGCGATCACCGCGCCGACCAGGATCATGATCACGTAGAACAGCAGCGTGCCCGGCGAGGCGAGACCGGCCTCGTCGAACAGCTTCTGGTACCGGCTCGAGCTCTCGTACAGCTTCGAGTAGTCGCTGGTGTCGCTCATGTAGCTGAACGACACGATCAGCGCGATCAGGCCGAGCACCGCGGTGACGCCGCCGGCGATGTAGCCGTACAGCGCGTTCCCGCCGCCCGCCGACGGCGCGGCGGACGCGCCGAACGGGGCGGGCTGGCCGAAGCCCGGCTGACCCGGCTGCCCGGGCTGGCCGAACGCACCCTGCGGCGGGGCGCCGAAGCCGCCCTGGTCGAACCCGCCCGGCTGGCCGAAGCCCTGCGGCGGCTGACCCGGTTGTCCAGGCTGACCCGGCTGTCCCGGGTGCCCGGGCTGACCCGGCTGGCCGAAGCCCTGCGGGGCGCCGAACCCGGCGACCGCGGCCGGGTTGTCCGCCGCGCTCGGCGGCGGGGCGTACGGGATGTTCTGCGGCTGCTGGCTCGGCGGCACCAGCTGCGTCGACTCGGCGTTGCCCTCGGCGCTCACGGGGTTGACCACCTGCGTGGCGTTCGAGTCAGCCGGCTGTCCCGGCTGCACGACCTGCGTCGGTTCCGGGGTGTCGCCGAAGGTGCCGCCGCCCTGAGCGGGCTGCTGCGGCTGGCCCGGCTGGACCACCTGGGTCGGCTCCGACGCGCCGAAGGGACTGTCCTGCTGCGGTGTAGGACCACTCGACGGGCCCTGCGGCGGCTGCTGGCCGCCGTCCCAGGGCTGGTTCGGTGGCTGCGGAGCACTCATGTGGGTCTTGAACCCCCTTGACGAGGACGCGAAAAAGTTCTATTCGGCCGTAACGCTATCGGATGCCCGGCCAGGACGCGCGCAGACGCCCCGGCCGGCGTCGGTGAGCTTGTGCCTATCTGCCCGCGAGGAACGCGAGCAGATCGTGCCTGGTGACGACGCCCGCCGGCTTGCCGTCGATCAGCACCAGCGCGCCGTCGGCCCCTTCGAGCGCCTTCATCGCGGCGCTCACCTGCTCGCCCGCGCCGATCGTGGGCAGCGGCGGCGACATGTGCGTCTCCAGCCGGTCGGCCATGTGGGCCTTGCCGGTGAACAGCGCATCGAGCAGGTCTCGCTCGTTGACCGCGCCGACCACCTCGGCGGCCATCACCGGCGGTTCGGCGCTGACCACGGGCATCTGGCTCACGCCGAATTCCGCCAGGATGGCGACCGCTTCGGCGACCGTCTCGTTCGGGTGCGAGTGCACGAGGCTGGGCAGCGCGCCGGACTTGCGGGTGAGCACGTCGCCGACGGTCGCGCCGGAGGAATCCGGCGGCAGGAAGCCGTAGGACGACATCCAGGCGTCGTTGAACACCTTGGTGAGGTAGCCGCGGCCGCCGTCGGGCAGCAGCACGACCACGACGTCGTCCTCGGTCAGCCCCTCGGCCAGCTTCAGCGCGGCGGCCACGGCCATCCCGCACGAACCGCCGACGAGCAGGCCTTCCTCGGTCGCGAGCCGGCGCGTGATCTCGAACGAGTGCGCGTCGCTGATCGGGATGATCTGGTCGGCGACGTTCCGGTCGTAGGTCTCCGGCCAGAAGTCCTCGCCGACGCCCTCGACCAGGTACGGCCGTCCGGTGCCGCCGGAGTACACCGAGCCCTCGGGATCAGCCCCGACGACCTGGACGCGGCCGTCGCTGACCTCCTTCAGGTACTTGCCGGTGCCGGAGATCGTGCCGCCGGTGCCGACGCCCGCGACGAAGTGGGTGATCTTGCCGTCGGTCTGCCGCCAGAGCTCCGGGCCGGTGGAGTGGTAGTGGCTGGCCGGGTTCTCCGGGTTGGCGTACTGGTTGGGCTTCCAGGCGCCCTCGATCTCGCGCACGAGCCGGTCGGACACGTTGTAGTACGAGTCGGGGTGCTCGGGCGCGACCGCGGTGGGGCACACGACGACGCGCGCGCCGTACGCGCGCAGCACGTTGCGTTTGTCCTCGCTCACCTTGTCCGGGCAGACGAACACGCACTGGTAGCCCTTGCGCTGGGCGACCATGGCCAGCCCGACCCCGGTGTTGCCCGAGGTGGGCTCCACGATCGTGCCGCCTGGGCGCAGTTCTCCGGAGGCCTCGGCGGCCTCGATCATCCGCAGCGCGATCCGGTCCTTCACGCTGCCGCCCGGGTTGACGTACTCGACCTTGGCGAGCACGAGCGGCTTGAGCCCCCGCGTAAGCGAATTCAGCTTGACCAGCGGGGTGTTGCCCACGAGGTCCACGATGTGTTCTGCGTACTCCACGGCGACCAGCCTAAACAGCCGGGCCCCGGACCGGCCAGCGCGGGATCGGCGGGCGGTCTCCGGGTGCGCGTCGGGGCCACGGGCGACGCCAGGCGAGGTCGGGCCTCCCCGGCGCGGACCTCAGGCAGCCACCAAGCCGCGCGTCGACACCGGGGCGGGCCCGAGGGCCGCCGCACGCCGATCCGTGATCCCGTCCCGGAGATCCGTCCCGGCCCGCAATGCCGCGCAGTAACGCTTGAGGGCCATCATGACCGGTTCACCTCCTAATCAGGGATCATCTTCTTCTTGTTGACTCTTCACCGATCCTAGTGGTTCCGCGGTTATTTCGAAACACCCGATGGAACCAGCCGGAGCCAGCCGTCGTCGCCGGGTTCTTCGGTCCAGCCAGGCGGCCAGGTCCGTTTGTAGCCGGGCTTCGCGAGCGCGCCGGCCAGCCCGGCTTCCGAGTGCGTCCCGAATTCCGCGTGCTTCTCGAACTGCGCGCCGCGGAATACGTCGTCTCCACCGCCGAGGACCGTGCCGCGGAAGTCCGCGCGTTCGCGGAACACCGCTTCGTGGAAATCGGCTTTGCTGCGGAATTCGGTGCCGCGGAAGGTCGCGAATTCCTCGAATTTGGTCTGGTAGCACACGATGGAACGGATTCTGCAGTGCGTGAGGGTCAGCGCGACGAGCCTGGCCCCGGAGAAGTCGAGGTCGATGTCCGGCCAGTACGACCCGTTCGGCTCCTCGCCGCCGCCCGGACGCAGGTGCAGCATCAGGATCCGCTGCGCGGCCTTGCGGACCTGCACCTCTTCGTCCGTGCCGTCCAACGGCATCCGCAGGTACGCGCAGAGCACGTTGACGATGGTCTGCCGCTGGTCAGCGTGGCTTTGCGCGAGCCGTTCGAGCGCGTACAGCCCGGCCAGCCGGACCGGGGCCTTGTCGCTGCCGAGCTGGTCGGCGGCCTTGCCGTACATGTCGGTGATCCGGCGCTCGGTCGCGTCGTGGTCCTTCTGTTCCAGGTCCAGTTCCGCGGACCGCTGCCGCCGCGCGGCGAGCAGGAGCGCGGCCGCGCCGCCGGTCCCGACGACGATGCTCGAGGCCGTGCGCAGCGCGTCGAGCCGCGACGAATCGGCCGGGGTGCCGCCGCCGAGCAGCCACAGCAGCAACGCCGCCGCGACGGCCGCGAGCAGCACGATGCCCGTCCCCCACCACGCGATCGTGCGGGTGGACAACACCCGGTTGCGCTCGGTCACGGCGGAAATCCTCCCACGGGAGCAAGGTGGTGCATGTCGCCTTCGGCTTTCGGACGGACGCCGGACGCGGCAAGATGGTGAGCAACCGCTTAGTGCCGCCGACCCGAGGATGTGTCAGTCATGCCCGAAGCCGTCATCGTCTCCACCGCCCGTTCCCCGATCGGCCGCGCCGGGAAGGGCTCGCTGGTGGGGATGCGCCCCGACGACCTTGCCGTGCAGATGGTGCGCGCGGCGCTGGACAAGGTGCCCCAGCTCGACCCCGCCGACATCGACGACCTGATGCTCGGCTGCGGTCTGCCCGGCGGCGAGTCCGGCTTCAACATGGGCCGCGCGGTGGCCGTCGAACTCGGCTACGACCACCTGCCCGGCTGCACCATCACCCGGTACTGCTCCTCCAGCTTGCAGACCACCCGGATGGCGCTGCACGCGATCAAGGCGGGCGAGGGCGACGTCTTCATCTCGGCGGGCGTCGAGGCCGTGTCGCGGTTCGCGAAGGGCAGCTCCGACTCCTGGCCGGACACGCACAACCCGCTGTTCGCCGACGCCGAGGCGCGCACCCAGGCCACCGCCGAGTCCGGCGCGGACAGCTGGCAGGACCCGCGCGAGAACGGGCAGCTCCCCGACGTCTACATCGCGATGGGCCAGACCGCGGAGAACCTCGCGCGGCTCAAGGGCGTCACCCGCGAGGAGATGGACGAGTTCGGCGTGCGGTCGCAGAACCTCGCCGAGAAGGCCATCGCGGACGGCTTCTGGGCCAAGGACATCACGCCGGTCACGCTGCCGGACGGCACGGTCGTGTCGAAGGACGACGGGCCGCGTGCGGGCGTCACGCTCGAGGGCGTGTCCGGGCTGAAGCCGGTCTTCCGCCCCGACGGCCGGATCACCGCGGGCAACTGCTGCCCGCTCAACGACGGTGCGGCGGCTGTCGTGATCATGTCCGACACGAAGGCGCGCGAACTGGGCCTGACGCCGCTGGCGCGCGTCGTGTCCACCGGCGTCACCGGCCTGTCGCCGGAGATCATGGGCTACGGCCCGGTCGAGGCGTCGAAGCAGGCGCTGTCCCGCGCCGGTCTGTCCATTTCGGACATCGACCTGGTCGAGATCAACGAGGCGTTCGCCGCGCAGGTCATCCCGTCCTACCGCGACCTCGGCATCGACCTCGACCGGCTGAACGTCAACGGCGGCGCGATCGCGGTCGGCCACCCGTTCGGCATGACCGGTGCGCGGATCACCTCGACGCTGATCAACTCCCTGCAGCATCACGACAAGCAGTTCGGCCTCGAGACGATGTGCGTCGGCGGCGGGCAGGGCATGGCGATGGTGCTGGAGCGGCTTTCCTGAATCCGCGGGCCAACCTGCCTCAGCTCCCGGGAAAAGTCCGTGAGGGGAACCCTGAGGGAATCAGATTCCCTCAGGGTTCCCCTCACGTACCTCGGGGGCGCATTTCCGCCTGAGCGACGCAAAAGGGGCCGTCCGCGGGGGTTCGCGGACGGCCCTTTTCGATGTGCGGGTCAGTGCATCAGCACCGGCGGAGCGACGTCGTCGGAGCCCGTCGCCTCGGGCACCACGCGCTTCTTCGGCAGGAAGAACGCGGGCACCAGGCACAGCGCCAGCAGGATCGTGCCCCACAGGAACGTCGTCGCGAACGACTCGCCCGCGAGGCCGGCCGCGGCGTCGTGCGTGGCCGGGTTCATCGTCGCCGCGGTGGCGACCAGCTGGCCCTGGCTCGTCGGGACGCCGAACTTCCCGGCGAGCAGCGCCGCCAGGATGATCGACATCACCGCGGACCCGATCGCGCCCGCGGTCTGCTGAAGGATGTTCGTCGCGGTCGAGGCCTTCGCCATGTCCTTGGACTGCAACGTCTGCAGCGCGGCCGAGGTGATCGGCATCATCGTGCAGCCCATGCCGATGCCCATCACGAACAGCGCGGCCAGCAGCTGCCAGTACGGGGTGGTCGCGGTGACCTGCGTGAACACCACCATGCCCAGTGCGATGAAGACCAGGCCGGGCACCACGATCCGGCGCGGGGCGATCTTGTCCGCCAGCCGTCCGGTGATCGGCATCGCCAGCATCGCGCCAAGGCCCTGCGGGGCCAGCAGAAGACCCGCGTGCAGCGCGCTCTCGCCGCGCACCAGCACGAAATACGTGGGCAGCAACAGCATCGCGCCGAAGAATCCGACGCAGAACACCGCCATCGTGATCATCGCGACCGAGAACGACCGGTTGCGGAACAGCTTCAGGTCGATCAGCGGATGCTCCATGGTCCGCGCCCGCAGCACGAACGCGACCAGCAGCACGATCCCGGCCAGCGCGGGCAGCCACACCTCGAGCGCGCCGACGGTGCCGGTGGACGGAATCCGCGAAACACCGAAGATCAGCGCGGCCAGGCCGGGCGACACCATCAGCATGCCGAGGAAGTCGAACCGGTTGCCCGGCTCCGGGTTGTCCTTCGGCAGCAGCCGCAGCGCGAGCACGAAGGCGATCAGTCCGATCGGGACGTTGATGTAGAAGATCCAGCGCCAGCTCACCGAGTCGACCAGCCAGCCGCCGAGAATCGGGCCGCAGATCGGGCCGAGCAGCATCGGCACGCCCAGCACGGCCATGACCCGGCCGATCCGCTGCGGACCAGCCGCGCGGGTCAGGATCGTCATGCCCGCGGGCATCAGCATGCCGCCGCCGAGGCCCTGCACGACGCGGAACGCGATCAGCGATTCGACGTTCCAGGCGAGCCCGGCCAGCATCGAGCCGATCAGGAAGGTGCCGATCGCGAGCAGGTACAGCCGCTTCGTGCCGAACCGGTCGGACGCCCATCCGGTGACCGGGATGACCGTCGCCAGGGCCAGCATGTAGCCGGTGGCGACCCACTGGATGGTGTCGAAGGACGTGGCGAACTGGATGGTGAGCTTCTGGAGTGCGACGTTGACCACAGTGGTGTCGAGGATCGCCATGATGGCGCCGAGCACCACCACGGAAGCGACCTTCAGCACTCCCCGGTCGAGTTTGTCACCGGCATCCGGCGCGGCCGGAGTCGCGGGTGCGGACATGCGGAACCCCATCTGTTAGTGGTGATGCGCAAGCCCGCGACGCGACAATACGACGGCGGTTCCCCCTTGCGCGCGCTCCAGACTAGCCGAGCGGCAAGCGGCGACGCAGTCTTTTTCGCTGCCGGGCGAAATGCGTGGGGACTTTTCGCGCAGTCACGATGACCTGCGAAAAGTCCCCGATCGGCTCAGCAGATACTGTCCGTGCGCACAGGGTTGCCCAAACCGAACAACGGCCGCAGTTTCAGCCCGATCCAGGTGCCGAAAAGCGCGAACGCGCCCCACAGCCAGCCGTGCAGGCTGCCGACGGAGATTCCGCCGAGGTACGCGCCGATATTGCAGCCGTTCGCCAGTCGCGCGCCGATGCCCATGAGGATTCCGCCGAGGATCGCGGCGACCGCGGTGCGCCACGGGATCGAGCTGTGGATCTTCCACGCGCCCGCGGCCGCGGCGGCGACGAACGCGCCGATCATGATGCCGATGTCGGTGAGGCTCGTCTTGTCCTGCCAGATCGGCTTGGACAGAGACGTCGCGTTCGCCTTCAGCTGCCAGAACTCCCACTGCTCCGGGTGCAGTCCGAACACCTGGAGAATTTTCGCGCCCCACAGGCTGAACGCGCTCGTGACGCCCCAGATGCCGCCGGAAACCAGGTACACCGCGCCGGCCAGCACGCCGAGCACGACCGCGCCGGCGAGGATCGGCCAGGAGCCGCGGAAGATCCGGGCGAACCCGCGCGCGGTCGGCACGGTGTCGACCGGCGGCGGCACGCGGCGCTTCTGCACCACGCGGGTCGCGAGGACGATCGCGGCGAGCACCGCGATCGTGATCGCCCACGAACCGAACCAGCCGACGTGGTCCGACAGCAGGAACCCGGACAGTTGCGGCCAGCCGGTGAACAGCGGATAGCCCCAGGTGTAGAGGACCGAACCGGTGATGAAACCGCCGAGGGTCAGCACGATCGTCGACTGCCCGGCGCCGACCGCGAACAGCGTCCCGGACGCGCACGCACCGCCGAGTTGCATGCCGATCGCGAACAACGTGGCCCCGACGAACAACGCGAGCCCGATCGGCCCGACGTTCGTCACCGGCACCGGTTTGCTGCCGAAGAGGCCCGCGCCGGTGCCGCAGATGAGTGCGATGAGCGTCGCGGCGGTGCCGAGCAGGAGGGTGTGCGCACGGAGGCCCTGGCCGTTGCCGACGGCGATCAGCTGCCGCCACGCGGACGTGAACCCGAAGCGGGAGTGGAAAAGCGCGAGGCCGAGCGCCAGCCCCAGCACGAGCAGGACCCCGAACTTCGCGCCGTGCGCGGCCCAGACGTAGGCGGTCAGCCCGACCGCGAGCACCGCGGCGACGGCCAGCGGGACGACCTTGACCGGGTCCTCCGGTTTAGGCGCCGGAGCCGCGCACGAGGTGGGGAAGTCGAGAAGTTTTCGCTCGTCGACAGGGGAATCGGTGGTCGCCACCACGTCTCCTGAGGGGGTCGGGGATGCACGGAGCCCGCCCGGCGGGGGGGGCGGCGATCCACGTTAGGTCCCGGTGAGCCCCGGACGCAGCCTGTCTCACGGAGTGCGACGAACGGCCGAAACCGGGCGTCCGGACGGCCCCTTTGTACCGCCCGTCAGCTCTTGATGCAGATGGCTTCCTCCGGGTCGGAGTACCAGCGGACGGTGGTCGAACCGCTGCCCTCGCACGCCGAACGGTCCTTCGCGCCGGGCACCAGCTTGACGATCTCCGCGTTCTTCTGCGGGTCGGTGCACGGCACCTTCTGGTACGTCGTGCTGGCGGTCTGGAGCCCGGCGAGGCAATCCCCTTGCTGCACGTTGGGGATGAGGCAGAGCACGCGGTGGTTCTTGCCGCCGGTGGTGTAGCGGTAGTAGTCGCCGCGCGGGCAGGTGCCGCTCCGGTTGGCGCGCGCGACCGCGACCTTGACGTTCGCCCCGGGATCGGCGCAGTCGACGGTTTTCGTCGTCGTGGTCGAGCCGGACTTCTCGATGTGCATGCAGTCGCTGGCGTGGGTGTTGCTGGTCGAGTTGCCGAACTTGAGGAAGCCGATGACGACCCCCGCCGCCACGATCACCACCGCTACGGCGACCAGCACGACTGTCCTGGTCGGGAAGTTTCGCTTCGGGCTCTGCTGGGGCGGCATCCCGCCCGGACCGTAGTGCTGCTGGAACGGCGACTGGCCCTGCTGTCCGTAGCCCTGCTGTCCGTAGCCCTGCTGTCCGTAGCCCTGCTGCGGTCCGTGCCCGTGCGGGGGAACGCTCACGTGATGCCTCGCAAACCCGAAAGAAAGATTCCGACCGGGCACATCCAACACGACGGCCTCGGGGACGCGCAGAGCTTCCCGGCAGAAAAACAGAAAAGGCGCTCCGCGTAACGCGGAGCGCCCCTTCCCGGGAAACCTGTGCGACGGCTAGTCGCGCAGGTAAGACAGCAGACGCAGGATCTCGAGGTACAGCCACACCAGCGTGGTCATCAGGCCGAACGCGGCGTACCAGGCCCACTTCGACGGCATGCCGGCGCGGATCATCTTGTCGGCCTGGTCGAAGTCGAGCAGGAAGCTGAACGCGGCGATGCCGATGACCACCAGGCTGAAGACGATGGCGAGCGGGCTGCCGTCGCGCAGCGGGTTGAAGCCGAAGAACAGCGCGGTGACCAGGTTGACCAGCATCAGGATGGCGACGCCTGCGACCGCGCCGACGATCCACTTGGTCAGCTTCGGCGTGACCTTCACCGCGCCGGTCTTGTAGACGACCAGCATCGCGACGAACACGCCCGCGGTGCCGATGAGCGCCTGCAGGGCGATGCCCGGCAGGAACACCTCGAACAACCCGCTGAGCGCACCGAGGAACAGGCCCTCGGCGCCGGAGTAGACGAGCGTGAGCGGACCGCTCGGCTTCTGCTTGAAGATGATCACCAGCGACACGACGAGGCCCACCACGAGCCCGCCGATCAGCGCGCCGAGGAGCGGGCCGCTCGGCGAAAGCCTGCCGAGGGAGTCGCGCACGAGCTGGGACTGCGCCCAGATCGCGGTGAGCACGCCGACGACGAGCGCGACGCCGAGCGACATGCCGGTCTTGATGACGACGTCGTCGACCGTCATCGGACGGTCGGCGGAGGCGGTGCCCATCTGGCCAGGGCCGTAACCCGGGACGCCGCCTTGGCCCTGCGGCTGGCCGTAGGGCTGGTCGAAGCCGACGTTCGGCCCGTACTGCCCGGTCGCGGCCGCGCCGCGCGGGAGATTGCGGAACGCCGGGTTGCTGCTGGAACGCACCTGTCCTCCTGGACTTTATGGCACCTTGCATCGGGTTCAACGACCGCGGCGGCTCGCTGGTTCCCGTTCGGGTAAAGCAGATTTTACTCATCACCCGCACGGGTGGGGCCACCCCCGTTACGGCCACCGTAGGCGATGAAGGTCACGACCGTTCACCGCAGGTCACCCGATGGTCTCTAGACAACTCCCCCGCTGACCCGCGAACCTTCACATCGCGTGTCCGGGAAGTGACCGAACGCGTGTCGGGGAGTTGTTCGATCAGGTGAACTGCGAGGACGCCGTTCAGGCGTCGGCAGGCACGTCGAAGGAGCCAACACACCATGGGGTGGATCTCACGCCCGCGCGCTCGCTGGCGCGCGGCCACCGGGCTGGTCGCGACCGCACTGCTCGGCGCACTCTCCGTAACCGCGATCGGGGCGACCCCGGCCTCGGCGGCCGCCGTCACCGGCCACGGCCGAAACATCGAGCACAAAGAGTCAGACGGCGTCACATACAAGGACTGGCTCGGCTCCTACAAGGTGGGCGGCAAGGACGTTTTCTGCGTCAGCTTCCACCTGAAGGCACCGGACAGCGACGAGGAGTACCAACCAGGTCAAGATCTGCTGACGAAGTGGGGCAAGCCGTTGGAGCCCGACATCGCAGGCAACATCTCCTACCTGCTGTTGCGTTACGGCAACACCTCCGATGACGACGAGGCAGCCGCGCTCGCTCATCTGCTGCACTCGTGGACCGCCAAAACGCAGACGCCCGGCGACACGGACTTCGGCACGCCCCCGAACAAGGCGGCCTATCCCGAGGACAAATACTTCAAGCTCCTCACCCCGGAAGCCGCCAAGGACGTGGCCAAGATGAAGGCCGAGGCCGAGGCGAACCGCGGCCCGTGGACCGCGTCGGTCACCGCGCCGAAGGGCGATCAGCACCTCGGCCAGCCCGCGACCTGGACGGTCACGGTGAAGAACTCCAAGGGCAAGGGCATCCCGGACGTTCCGGTGAAGCTGGCCGCCACCGACGGAACCATCGGCCAAGCGGACAAGCAGGCAGACACGGAGAAGGCGTCCGATTCTTCGGCGGGCAACTCCGCGCCTCAGGCCGCACAGAAAGACACGACTCTGAAGACCGATGCGAACGGCACGGTCACGGTGAAGGTCACGCCGACCGGCGACCAGCCGAAGCTCGTCGCCTCGTTGTCCGCGCCCGCGGACAAGCCGACCGTGCAGAACCCGGTCAACACCAAGGACGGGATCCAGAGCGTCGTCGGCACCGGCGGCGAGAAGCAACTGACCGCCCAAGGCGCCGTTGCGGTAGCGAAGCCGGGCAAGGTGCAGGTCACCAAGACCGACGCCAAGACCGGCAAGGGCATCGGCGGCGCGACGCTGCGGGTCACCGGCAAGGACCGCAAGACCGCGGCCACCGGCCAGGACGGCAAGCCGCTGAACGGGCCCGACGGACAGCCCGCCGTGGTCACCACCAGCGGCGAGAACGGCACCGCGACCGTCGAGAATCTGCTGGCCCCGCAGGAGATCTGCGTGGTCGAGGTGAACGCGCCGCCGGGCTACACCAACGCGTTCGACCCGAACAATCCCCCCGCCGCGTGCGGATCGCTGACGCCGGGCGGCACACTCGCGCTGACTGTGGCCAACACGCCGAACGAAGTGCCGCACGCGATTCCCGCCGGCGACCTGCCGGTGACGATGGCCAAGGGCACTGTCGAGACGAGCTTCTCCACCGCTGGCATCGCGGGTCTCGCCGCGCTGGTGCTCGTCGGTTCGGGGCTGGTCGGGTTCGCCGCTCGGCGGTCGGCGCGGCGGTAAGCGAAAGCAGCAAAGGCAGATGAGCGGAAAAGGACGGCTGGTCGGCGGGTTCGTGCTCGGCGCGGCGAGCGTGCTGGCAGTGGAACTCGCGACGGTCGTGATCAGTTCGCCGCCGACGACGGTGGTGGCCGGGAGCGCGTCCCCGGTCGCCGCCGCCGTTCCGGCCGCTTCCCCGCAGCAGCTGGCTCCCGCGCCGCCGCCGTCGAGCAGTTCAGCGGCGCCGCCGCCCAGCAGTTCAGCGGCCGCTCCGCCGGCGGCACCCGCGGAGCATCGGCAAGCTCCGGAACCAGGACCGCAGGCGCCGGGCACGATCCGGCTGCCCGGCGGCGGGACCGCGGCGATGGTGCGGCAGGACCTCGGGCCGGGCAACACGCTTCCGGTGCCGTCGGACATCGGCCAGGCGGCCTGGTGGGGCGCGGATCTGGAAGCGGTCAGCGGCGCGAGCGTGTTCGCGGGCCACGTGAACTGGCGCGGTGCGACCGGGCCGTTCTCGGAACTGTGGAGCGAGCGCATCGGCGGCGTGGTGACGATCGTGGACCGCGCGGGCAAGACGAGCCGTTACCGGATTTCGCAGCTGGTCACCGTGCACAAGAACGATCTGCCGAGCCGCGCCGACGATCTCTTCGGGCAGGCCGGTCCGCATCGGGTCGTCCTGGTGACCTGCGGCGGACGCTGGATCGGCGGGAGCGACGGGTACGAGGAGAACCGCGTCGTGATCGCGGACCCGGAGTGAGGGGTCCCCTCGCGACCCGCTGAACCCGCGCGAGGGGTCCATTCGCGCAGTTTCTGAGCGGCCCCTCGTTCGCGGAAATCCGCTGCCACCTGCGGGACCCCGTGCCGACGCTAAGTTACTTGCGAGTAACCTCACCCTGCCGCGTTGTGGTCAGGGCGGCGTCCATGCAGCAGAATGCCCATGGGTCCAGGCGGCGGCACGGCGGAGGGTGATGGAGATGGCGACGTTCTTGGTGACAGGCGCGACCGGGTTGATCGGGCGCCAGGTCACCCGGCAGCTGCTCACCCGGCCGGACGTGGAACGGGTCGCGCTGGTGGTGCGCGCGTCGTCGCGGGGGAAGCTGGCCGCGCTCGTCGACGCGTGGCCGCATCCGGACCGCGTCACGCTCGTGACCGGCGACCTCGGCGAACCGCTGATGGGAGTGTCCGAGGCGGACCGGGAGGCGCTGCGCGGCGTCGACCACGTCATCCACCTCGCTGCGCTCTACGACATCACCGCCGACGACGAAACCAGCATCCGGGCCAATGTGGACGGTACGCAGAACGTCATCGACCTCGCCGCGGACCTGAACGCCGGGTGCCTGCACCACGTCTCGTCGGTCGCCGTCGCGGGCGACCACGAAGGACTGTTCACCGAGGACATGTTCGACGTGGGACAGCGCCTGATCACGCCGTACCACCGCACCAAATTCGAGGCCGAGAAGCTCGTCCGGGACCAGCACGAGGTGCCGTGGCGGGTATACCGCCCCGCGGTCGTGGTCGGCGATTCGCAGACCGGCGAGATGGACAAGATCGACGGCCCGTACTACCTCTTCCCCGCGATCAGCAGGCTCGCCGGGCTGCCCGACGTCCCGTCCGCCGGACCGGATCTGGGCGACACCAACGTGGTTCCGGTCGACTACGTCGCGAAGGCCCTGCTGGAGCTGGTCACCACCCCGGGTCTCGACGGCCGCGCCTTCCACCTCGTGAACCCCGAACCGCAGCCGGTGGTGTCGGTCTACAACGCGTTCGCCCGCGCCGCCGGGGCGCCGACGATCACCGTGCAGCTCGGCGACAGGGTGTCGAAGGGAATCGTCGGGCTGGTCAAGCTCAGCGAGCACATTCCCGGGTTCACCATCGCCCGCGACGCGGTGCTGGAGCGGCTCGGCATTCCGCCGGTGCTGCTGGAAACGATGGCTTTCCCGTCGGTGTTCGCGTCCGCGGAGACGCGCAAGGCGCTGGCCGGAAGCGGCGTCGAGGTGCCGCGGCTCGAGGAATACGCCCCCACGCTGTGGCGCTACTGGCGCGAACACCTCGACCCGTTCCGCGCGCGCAAGCACGGTCCGCGCGGCGAACTGGACGGCCGCCGCGTGATCATCACCGGCGCGTCGTCGGGCATCGGCCGGGCGACCGCGCTGAAGGTCGCCGCGGCGGGCGGGGTGCCGCTGCTGGTCGCGCGGCGGCAGCACGAACTGGAAGAAGTGCGCGACGAGATCATCGCGGCAGGCGGCACCGCGTCGGTGTACCCGGCCGACCTCACCGACGAGGATTCGGTGCGCAAGGCCGTGGACGCGATGCTGTCCGAACACGGCCGGATCGACATGCTCGTGAACAACGCCGGCCGCTCGATCCGGCGGTCGATCAAGCTGTCGTACGACCGGATGCACGACTACGAGCGCGCGATGGCGATCAACTACTTCGGCGCGGTGCGGCTGATCCTGGCGGTCCTCCCGCACATGTCGGAGCGGAAATTCGGGCACATCGTGAACGTGTCCTCGATCGGCGTGCAGGGAATCGCGCCGCGGTTTTCCGCCTATGCCGCGTCGAAGGCCGCGCTGGACTACTTCTCCCGGATAGCGGCGACCGAAACGCACGGCGACGGGATCACCTTCACCACCATCCACATGCCGCTCGTGCGCACGCCGATGATCCGGCCGACGAAGATCTACGACGCGTTCCCGACGAAATCGCCGGAGCAGGCGGCGGACATGGTGCTGAAGGCGCTGATCCAGCGGCCGAAGCACATCGGCACCCCGGCGGGCCAGGCGATCGGGCTCACCTACACGCTCGCGCCGGGGCTGACCGACGCGATCGCGTACCAGGGTTTCCGGATCTTCCCGGATTCCGCGGCGGCGGGCGGCAGCGGGAAACTGAAGATCGGGCGGGGCGAGAAACACCTGTCCCGCGCGGCGATGGCGCTGGCCCGGCTGTCGCGCGGCTTCCACTGGTAGTGACGGCTTCGCGCGGCGGGTGAGGCCGTTCAGGCGAGATCGACAGGAAGAATCGACCCGGGGCGGTGATTCGCCACTCCTGGCGGCACGCACGCCAGGTGCGCGGGTACGGTCGTGGGCATGGTTCCCGAGCGAGACAACGGCCTCCTCCCGCTGCGGCGCGAGTACACCGAAGCCTGGCGCGGCTTCGACCGCACCGAGGTGCGGCAGTACCTCGACCACCTCGAAAGCCAGCTGCACCGGCTGATCACCGACCGCGACGCGGCGGCCGCCCAGGTCGCCACGCTGTCGCGCGAACTCGAGACGACGCGCGGCGAGGTGTCGAAGCTGCAGTCGCGGGTCGAGGAACTGATGAAGCCGCCGGAGCGGCTCGAGGACCTGGACGAGCGGATGCAGCGCACCGTCACGCTCGCGAACGCGCGGGCCGAGGAGATCACCAAGCGCGCGCAGGTGGCGGCGGAGAAGCACTGGGCGTCGTCCACCGAGGCGTCCACGAAGCTGCGCGAGCGGTACCACCGCCTGGTCGAGGAGCTGGACAAGCAGGCCGAAGCGCTGCACTCGGAGCACGAGGCCGCGCTGAAGGAAACCCGCGCCGAAGTGCAGCGGCTGACGGTCGAGGCGGCGCAGCGCCGGGAACTCCTCGACAACGAAGCCGAGCGCAAGCGCCGCAAGATCGAGCGTGATTTCGACGCGAAGATCACCGCCGAGCGCACCGCGCACGAAAAGATGATCGCCGACCAGCGCACGGCCAGCAAAAACCAGGCCGAACGCCGCATCGCGGAAGCCACCGCGGAGGCGACCCGCCGCGTCGAGGAGGCGACGGCGGAGGCCAAGCGCCGTCTCGACGAGGCGACCACGCAGGCAGCCCAGCGCACCACCGCGGCGACGCGCAAGGTCGAGCGGCTCGCCGAGATCCGCGAACAGGCCCGCAAGAACCTGGCGCTGGCCGACGAGGTCCTCGGCCGCAGCGAAGGCTTGCTCACGGCGCTGCCGTCGGAATCGGTGCTGCCCGCCGCGTCAAAACTGGTCGGCGGCGACGACCCGGCGAAGCCAGACCCTTCGCCGGCCCCGGTCGAGCCGAAGCCCGCACCGTCGCCGAAGCCGAAGGGCGAGAACGGTTCTGCGGCCAAGGGCGCGACCGGGAACGGCTCGTCCGCGAACGGCGGGGCGACGGAAAGCTCCGCCGGGAACGGCGCGAAGAACGGAAACGGTTCGACGGCGAACGGCGCGAAGTCCCAGCCGCAGACGGCGGGCAAGCCCAGCAGCTGACCCACGGCATCCAGTGAGCCCGTCGGACCGGACATGGTTCGGCGGGCTCACTGCGCTAAGCCCCAGCCACAAACGGCAGGCAAGCCCAGCAACTTAGCCACGGCATGCGATGAGGCCGCCAACCTGGCACGGCCCGGCGGGCACCAACGCCAAGCCCCAGCCGCAAACGGCGACCAGCCCAGCCGCTAACCCACAGCATCCAGTGAGCCCGTCGGACCGGACATGGTTCGGCGGGCTCACTGCGCTAAGCCCCAGCCACGAACGGTGGGCAAGCCCAGCAACTTGGCCACGGCATGCGATGAGGCCGCCGACCTGGGCACGGCCCGGCGGGCACCAACGCCAAGCCCAGCCACAGACGGCGATCAGCCCAGCAGCTAACCCACGGCATCCGGTGAGGCCGCCAACCTGGACACCGCCCGGCGGCCAAGTCCCAGCCGTACACGGCGCGCGAGCCCAGCAACTTAGCCACGGCACGCAGCGCCGGGGTGCCTCGTCACCGGCGGATCGGCACGGCGGCGCAGTTATGCAACGCGAAGCCGCGCCCAAGAAGGCGGCGAGCGCGAAGCCGACAAGCACCCCCCGTCCAGGCTCCGTGGCGGCGGTCGGCGGGCTGGTCGACGTGGCGGATTCCCGCGCAGCTCTGAACGACAGGGCATCTCAGCGGACAGCGCGTCCGCGACGGCCTGGCTGGTGCGCAGCAAGCACGGATTTCCACCCCGTTCCGCGGGCGAAACCAGCGCGGCGGCTAACCCAGCCGCCGTGAACCCCTCCGCGCGAGCCTGCTTGTCGGCAACATCCGGCGAAAAGACGCGCGGTCCCACCAAGCACGCAAGCCGAGCCGGGGCCTGAGATCAAGTCCGTGAAGGGCTCCCTGAGGGAATCCGTTTCCCTCAAGGAGCCCTTCACGGCATCAAGCCAGTGATCCCCTAGACCGTCCGCGGCCAGGGGTTCGCCGATTCCAGTTCCGCCGCCAGCCCCAGCAGCACTGGTTCCCCGCCGGGGCGGGCTACTAGTTGCACGCACATCGCCAGGTCATGGACGGGGTGCCGGACCACCGGGACCGAGAGCGCGGGGTATCCGGCCAGGTTCCACGGGCCGGTGAATGACGCCACCCTCGAGGACGGGACTGCGTTCGCCAGCCACGGCTCGCGGTGCCAGCGGCGGGCTTTCAGCGGCAGGGTCGCCAACGTCGGGGTCACCAGCACGTCGTGGGACTCGAAGAACTGCTCCGCGATCGCCTCCCATTCGTCGCGGGCTCGGTCGTTGACCAGGCGTGCCGTCAGGCGGCCGAGGCGGACGTGGGCGCGGGTGCGGGGTTGCAGGCGCGACAGGTCGAAGGTGCCCGCGGCCTGCTCGGCCGGACCGGCGAACCAGCGGGCGACCAGGCCGCCTAGGGCGCGGAGTGGGTAGGCAGGGGTCGCGGAAGTGACGGTGTGGCCAGCCGAAAGGAGCGAAGCGGCCTGGTCGACGGCGGCGCGGAGCGGGCGCGGCAGGGGAGCTCGGGTGAACGGGACCTGGGTGGACGTCGCGATGCGCAGGGAACCCGGGGGCGTCAGGGTGGCCCATTCCGGGCGGTCGGCCAGGACGGACATCAGGAGGGCCGCATCGGCGACCGTCGTGGTCAGTGGGCCGTGGGTGGAGAGGCCGAACCAGCCTGGAGCGTCTTCGCGGACCACGTCGCGGCCGGGTTTCAGGCCTACGATTCCGCACATTCCGGCGGGCAAGCGGATGGATCCCAGACCGTCGGTGCCGTGGGCGATCGGGACCAGGCCCGCGGCTACCGCGGCCGCGCTGCCGCCCGAGGAACCGCCTGCGGTGAAAGCTGGGTTGCGGGGGTTGCGGGCGATGCCGGATGGGTCGTCGCTGGTCGGGAAGATGCACAGCTCCGGCACGCGGGTCAGACCGACGATGACCGCGCCGGCTGCGCGCAGGCGGGTGGCGATCAGGCCGTCGGCGGTCGCCAGGTCGCGGGGGCCTGCTTCTGAACCCCAGCCCTGGTATTCGCCAGCGACATCGGTGACATCTTTGACCGCGACGGGGACGCCGGCCAGGGGCAGCGAAGCGAGGTCCGGGCGGGCCGCGACTTCGGCGGCTTCGGCTCGCGCCTCGGCGAAACGCACGCGGCGGAACGCGCCGACGACGCCGTCCGCTGCTGCGATCCGGGCGAGTGCTTCCTCGGTCACCTGGACCGGGTCCAGCTCCCCTGCCCGCACTCCGCGAGCGATCTCTACCGCCGTCTGCGCCATGGGTCAGAAGACTAGATCGCGCCGGCGCGCAGGGCATAGGCCACGGCGTGCGCACGGTTGTTCAGACCGCAGCGGGTCATCAGGCCGTACAGCACGTTCTTGACCGTCCGCTCCGAATAACAGAGCTTCGTCGCGATCTCCTCGGTGCCATAGCCCTCGGCGACCAGACGCAGCACGTCGCATTCGCGCGACGCCAGGCCGGACAGCGTGAGGCCGTTCGGCTCCAGCACGTCGCGGCGCATTCGCTGCACCTGTGCGAGCAGCGCGCCCTGCAGCCGCGGCGGGAGCGTTGCCGTGCCGTCGCCCGCGGCCAGTACTGCCGCGACCAGTTCGCCGCCGCCGGTTTCGCGGCGCGGCAGGATCGCGACGACCCCGCATTCGACGGCCGTCATCAGGTCGCTCTCGCGGAAATGGTCGACCACGATCACCAGATGCGGTCCGGTCAGCTGCTCGGACTGCCTGCCGAGGTCCCGCACCTGCGACAGCACCCGGTCGGTCACGTGCTCCTCCATCACGAGGACCACGTCCGCCTGGCTCGCCGCGTCCTGGCCGAGCAGGACCAGTTCCGGGCGCGAACCCAGCAGGCTCGCGGCTCCGGCCCGGGTGATCGGGTCCGAGGCGAGCACTGCGACCTTGACGAGCTTCACGGTTACCCCCTTCACATTGCCTGGACGCAGTGTGGCGGGCGAGACTTCACGTTTTCTGGCGCGCTCGTGAAGGCCGGTGGAGAAAACCGGGGTTTTCCCTGCTCAGCGGCCTCTTTTCGGGTCTGGAGACGAGATCTCGCGGAAGGCTTGCGCCGCCCGGTCGAGGCATTCGGGCATCCGGTCGAGCGCGGCGGCCCACTCCCGTTTGGCCTCCCGGTAGCGGGCGCGCGCCGCGGCGGGCCAGGCGGCCACCTCGGGTTCCACCGCCGACTCCAGTTCCGCCAGCACCGCGCCGAGGTCGCCGGTCGTGCGGCGGATCCGGGACAACACTTCGGCGGCCTGCTCGAAGCCGGGATCGCCGCTCATCGATGATCAGAACACCGCACGCGCTCATCTGAGCACTGTGCGGTGGTGGACGCGGCCGTACCGCGCGCGACGTCCACGAGATCTGCCAGACTTGCCAGAATGCGATCGAACTGCTGCTCCCAATCGTTCATCGCCTGGCCGAAGCGCACCGCCGCCTCGCCGCGCCACGACGCCTGCAGCGCCGCCATTTCGCTGTTCACCGTGCCGAAACAGGCGTTCGCCGCGTCGATCGCCGCCGCGAACCTCGCCCCCGCCGGGGCCGGAACCGGGTCCACGCCTCCTCCTCACCACCGCCGCGCCGAAGCCGCGAATCGAGCGCGCGGGTTCCTCATCGAGGCTGCCGCAGGGATTCCCGTCCGGAAACCGGGGAGCGCGGCCGATGCCCCTTTGTCGCGGCAGGTGTGCCTGCCGGACCGCCCGGCCGGTTTGCCCGGCGTTCACCGGCGGGCCTCTCCCCCGACCATGTCCACCGGACAATTCGCTGGACAAGACCGGCAAAAGCAACCCGGGGCGGTCCCGCGACGTCACCTTTTCGGCGTAAGCTCACCAGTGGCATCCGGCGTGTGACGATCCGTCAGCGCGTGAAGGGAGACCGATGTCGGCATCCGGCGGCGTCCCGGCGCCGGAAATCCAGCTGCTCGGACCGGTGCGAGCCTGGCTCGGCGACCGGCAGCTCGACCTCGGTTCCGCTCATCGGCGCACAGTTTTCGCAGTACTGGCCTTCTCGCCGAACCGCACCGTCTCCCGCGAAGTGCTCATCGACGCGGTGTGGGGCGACTCGCCCCCGGCCAGCGCGCAGGGGAGCATCTACACCTATATCTCCGGGCTGCGCCGCGTCCTCGAACCGGGCCGCCGCAAAGGCGCCGAATCGCGGCTGATCGCGTCCACCGGATCCGGCTACTCGCTCTGTGTCGAACCGGAGCAGATCGACGTCCACCGCTTCAGCGCCCTGCGCGACCTCGGCAACCGGCTGCTCGCCGAGGGACGCCGGGCCGAGGCGCGGAGCGTGCTCGACGAGGCTCTCGGGGAGTGGGACGGCACGCCGTTGCAATGTCTCTCCGGGCATTACGCGACCGCGCAGCGGGTGCGGCTGGAGGAACTGCGGCTGGCGACCGTCGAACGCCGGGCCGAGCTGGCGATGGACTCGGGCGAATCCGCCGGGCTCGTCACGCAGCTCGGCGAACTCGCCGCGGAACACCCGTTCCGCGAGCCGCTGCACGGACTGCTCATGCGAGCACTCGACCAGGCTGGCCGGCATCACGAGGCGCTCACCGTCTACACCGAGCTGCGCGAGCGGCTGGTCGAAGCGTCCGGCACCGAGCCGGGTCCCGCGCTGCGGGAGCTGTACGAAAAGCTGCTGGCCGTCGACGAGGCGGTCACGCCCGCGCCGGTCACGAAGGTCCCCCGCTTCCCGCTGCCGGTGCTGCCGCCGCGTCCGGCGACGTTCGTCGGGCGGGAAGACGAACTGCAGCTGCTCAGCGAGGCCGTCGCCGGTCTCGGCGGCGGCCTCGGCCGTTCGGTGTGGGTGAAGGGCGAACCGGGAATCGGCCGGACCGCGCTGCTGGCCGAAACCGTCGCGCTGGCGCACGAAACCGGTTACCCCGCGCTGTTCGCCGCCGCGGACTCGCTCGACCAGGGCTTTGCCCTGCGTCCGCTGCTGGACGCGCTCGGCGTGCACCCGCGGGCCTCGGACCTGCGCCGCGCGGAACTCGCGGTGGCGCTCGCCGAGAACCCGGACCTGGACCCGGTGCAGGGCATTCTCGGACTGGTCCGGCAGCTGTGCGCGGACGGCCCGCTCGTGCTCGTGGTCGACGATCTGCAATGGGCGGACGAAACGACGTTGCAGGTGTGGCAGCACCTCGCCCGCGAGACTCGGCGGCTGCCGCTGCTGCTCGTCGGAGCGAGCCGTCCGCTCCCCCGCTCGGCCGCGCTCGAAGCGCTGGCCGCGGACCTGTCGTCCGGCGCGACCTCGCTGCTGCGGCTGGAACCGTTGCCGGACCACGAGATCCGGAAGATCGCCGCGGATCTCACCGGCGCGCCGCCGAACCGGATGTTCTCGGTGCTGCTCGGCCACGCCGCCGGAAACCCGCGCTACGCCACGGAAATCGTCGAAACCCTGCTCGCCAATTCGATGATCCTGCTCGACGGCGCGCACGCCATTGTGGACGGTTCGTCGTGCCGCTCGATCCCGTCGCCGCTCGGCTCGCGGGTCACGCTGTATCTGATCTTCCTCTCCAGTTCCGCGCGAGACCTGTTGCGCTGGGCCGCCTTGCTGGGCAAGGAATTCTCGCTCGCCGATATCGCGATCGCCACCGAACGCGCGCCGACCGCACTGGTCGCCGCGGTCGAAGAAGCGCTCACCGCGGGGGTGCTGGTCGAGTCCGGCGATCTGCTCGCGTTCCGGCATCCGTTGCTGCGCCGCGTGTTGTACGAAAAGACGCCAGCCGCGATGCGCGTCGCGCTGCACCGGCAGCTGGCCGAAGCGCTCGATGGTGCGGGAGCGGGTGCGGAACGCGTCGCCGAACAACTGGCGGCGGCTCCCGCGCAGGTTGACCCGTGGATGGCGAACTGGCTGGTCGAGCACATCGGCACGGTCGCCGCGCAGTCGCCGCGGGTCGCGGTGGATCTGCTCAAACAGGTGGTCAAGCAGGCTGTGCTGCCCGCCGAGGCCCGCGAACCGCTCACTGCCACGCTCGCCCGGCTGCTGTTCTGGCTCGGCCGGGAGCCGGAAGCGGAGGCGCGTTCGGTCGTCGCGCGCACCCAGGACAGCAGGCAGGCCGCGGAAATGCGCTGGATCCTCGCCTACATCTATTACCGGCGCGGCGAATTCGCCGAAGCCTCGGCGGAAGTCCGCCGTACGCTGGCCGATCCGAAGGTGCCGGAGATGTGGCGCGGGCGGCACGAAACCCTGCGCGTGACCATCGAGCGGTTCGCCGTCGACCATCGAGCGGCCGCACCGGATCTGTCCGAACTGGGTGTGCTGGACGGACTCGACAACGACGCGGACCTGAGCACCGCGCGCCGGCTGGCCGCGACCCGGGCGGTGCCCGGCGAGATGCACCTGGCCGGCGCGGTGCACTACTACTGGCGCGGCCGGTGGGGCGAGGCGCTGGCCGAACTCGACACGGTGATCCGGGGCGGTGCGGAAACCGCGTCGTATGTGTTGCGCAGCCCGGGATCGGCGTTGCTGGTGCACGGCGTCGGCGCGCTGATCGCGAGCCACCGGGACGAACCGGACGAGGCGCGCGCACATCTCGACGCGGCGGCCCGGCACCAGTTCCCGCACGGCCTCGAACCGAACGGCGGCGACTACCTGCTCGCCGCGCGCGCCCAGCTCGCCGAGCTGGAAGGCGATCCGGAAGCCGCGCTCGCCGCGCTTCTCCCGTTGCTGGGCCAGAACTATCCGCCCGCGGCGCGCCAGCAGTGGCTGCCCGACCTCGCCCGGCTCGCCATGCAGCTCGGCGACCAGCCGCACGCGTTCCGGGCGCTGCGGCTGATGGGCGACACCAGCGGGTACGACACTCCGCCGTCGCACACCGCGGCCACCGCGCACTGCCGGGGCCTGGTCACCGCGGATCCGGACGCGATCCTCGGCGCCGCCACGCACTACGAGGCCGCCGGACGGATGCTCAAACACGCTCGGGCCAGCGAGGACGCCGCGATCCTGCTCGCCGAGTACCGCCGTCTCGACGAGGCGCGCACGGCTTTCCTCGCGGCACTCACCAGCTACACCTCGGTCGGCGCGGCTTGGGACGTGCGGCGGGCCGAGACGCGGATGCAGCCGTACGGCATCCGGCGGGCCAGTCCGGTCCGCGCGCGTGCGGCAGGAGAGTGAACCGGGGTGGACTCGCGTCCATGATCGACCGGTAAACTCGGTCAACACGGCGAATGGAACGGCATGCCAGGGGATTTGCGGGTGACGGCGCTCGGCCCGTTGCGCGCCTGGCGCGGGACGACCGAAATCTCGCTCGGACCCGCGCGGCAGCGGGCGGTCTTCGCCATGCTGGCGGTCGCCGCCGGACGGCCGGTGCCGCGCGCGGAACTGATCGCGGGCGTGTGGGGCGAGTCGCCGCCGGCCAGTGTCGAAGGCAGCGTGCACACCTACATTTCCGGGCTGCGCCGCGCGCTGGAGCCGGAACGCACCCGATGGTCCGCGTCGACGGTGCTCGGGTCCGGCCCGGCTGGCTACACGCTCGACCTCGCGCCGGAAGCGCTGGACTCGGCGAAGTTCGAGCAGCACCGGGAGAACGGCAAACGCGAGGCTGAGGCCGGGGCGCACAACCGGGCGGTGGCTGAATTCAGTGCCGCGCTCAAGCTCTGGCACGGCGAAGCGCTGTCCGGCGTGCCCGGCAACTTCGCCGAGCGGCATCGCGCATACCTGGCCGAGCTGCGGCTGGACACCCTGGACCGAGCAGCCCGCAGCAGGCTGGAAATGGGCGGCCACCAGGAGATCATCGCCGAACTGACCGCGCTCACCGCCGAGTATCCGCTGCGCGAATCGCTGCGGGCCTCGCTGATGCTCGCGCTCTACCGCAGCGGCCGGCATTCCGACGCGCTCGACGTGTTCCGCGACGCACGCCGCACGATCCGCGCCGAGCTAGGCGTGGAGCCCGGTCCGGGGCTGCGCGAACTGCACCAGCGCGTGCTCTCCGAAGACCCGGCGCTGGACCTGCCGCGGCCCGAGGTGCCGGAGCCGGTCGTGCGGGTGCCGCAGGACCCGTTGCTCGGCCGGGAAGCCGAGGTCGGCAAGCTGCGCAAGCTGCTCGACGGCGTCCGCGCGGGCCGCGGGCGGGCGGTGTGGATCGAGGGCGAGGCCGGGATCGGGAAGTCGGAGCTGCTGGCACACGCGTTCGGCGACGCCGGCGGTCTGCAGGTCGCCTGGGTCGCCGCGGACGAGCTGAGCATGCGGTTCCCGTTGCAGGTCATGCACGAATGCCTGGCGATCGACGCGCATTCGCCGGATCCGCGCCGCGCGCGCGTCGCGCTGAGCAGCGAGGAACCGGTGCGGCGCGTCGGCGACCCGGTGCTGGATTCGGTGGACCGGCTGCTCGCGCTCGTCGACGAACTGTGCGCCGAATCGCCGCTGTTGCTCGTGGTCGACGATTTGCAGTGGGCGGACGAGTCGAGCGTGCTGGTGTGGCACCGATTGTCCGCGGCTGCCCGGCAGCTGCCGTTGCTGCTGGTCGCCGCGACACGACCGGCACCGGAGCGGCCGGAAATCACTCAGCTGCGCCGCGGCGTCGAGACCCGGGACGGCATCGTGCTCGACCTCGGTCCGCTCGGCGAGGACGACGTTCTGTGCCTGCTGCAGCGGCAGATCGGCGCGGATCCCGGGCCGCGGCTGCGGGACCTGACCGCTCGTGCCGGCGGCAATCCGTTGTACCTCAAGGAAATGCTGGACGCGCTGGTGCACTCGGGCGCGGTCGAACACCTCGACGGGCTCGCCGACGTCCCGGATCCGCTGCGGTTCGAGCCGCCGGAATCGATCGTCGCGGCGGTCAACCGGCGGCTGGAGCTGCTGCCCGACCAGACCCGGCAGGTGCTCGGCTGGGGCGCGATTCTCGGCATGGAGTTCGCGGTGGGCGACATCGCGGCGGTGCTCGGACAGCGTCCCTCGGACCTGCTCGGCCCGCTCGAAGCGGCGTTGGCGGACAACATCCTGCTCGACACCGGAACCCAGCTCGCGTTCCGGCTTCCGTTGCTGCGCCAGACGTTGTACCACCATCTGTCGCCGGAAACGCGGGCCGCGCAGCATCGGCAGGCGGCCGAAGCCCTGGCCAAGATCGGCGCGCCGGTGAAGCGGGTCGCCGAGCAGCTCGTGGCCGTTCCGTCCACTGTGGACCCTTGGGTGCTCGACTGGCTCGTGGAACACCAGAGCGCGGTGTCGAACCGGGCCCCGCTGATCGCGGTCGAGCTGCTGGAGCGCGCGCTCGCCGTGGTCGAGGACGACGATCCGCGCCGCGAACCGTTGCTGGTCGCGCTGGTGCGGGTGTTGTTCCGGCTCGAACGCAGTCCGGAAGACCTTGCGTTGCAAGCGCTTGCGGTGTCGCGCGATCCGGACAACGCGGCGGAGATGCGCCACGTCGTGTCCGCGATGCGGTTCCGCCGCGGCGACGTGCAGCTCGCGGTGGAAACGCTCGGGAATCCGGCGGAGGATCCGGGAGTGCCGGAGCTGTGGCGGGTCCGCGGCCGCCATTTGCTCGCGAACTTCC
The DNA here is from genome assembly GCF_006704225.1 of Amycolatopsis sp. Poz14. NCBI lineage: Bacteria > Bacillati > Actinomycetota > Actinomycetes > Pseudonocardiales > Pseudonocardiaceae > Amycolatopsis > Amycolatopsis sp. Poz14. The sequence goes on along the minus strand of NZ_JACLHD010000001.1, from coordinate 1,947,837 downwards.
GGCGCGGCGGGCTCGACGACCTCGACGTCGCGGAGAAGACCGCACATCGCGCGCGGGCCGAGGCGGACGGCGACCGCTACCTCACCGCGCACGCGCTGCAGACGTTGTGGCTGGTCGATTCCGTGCGGCGGCACCACGCCAGCGCGCTGAAGCACGTGGACGAGGCGATCGCGGCCGTCGGCGACGAGCACGAATTGGCCGACCTGCACCTGGATCTGCTGGACAACCGGGTCTTCACGCTGCAGAACCTCGACCGGCTGGACGACGCGAACCGGACGCTGCAGGAGGCCGCCGAGGTGACGCGGCGGCACAGCATGCCGAGCGGGTTGCAGGTTTCCGTTGCGGTGCACCGGTATTGGGAAGGCCGGTGGGACGAAGCGCTGGTCGAACTGGACACGGTGACCGAGGACGGTCCGGCGATCACTTTCTTCGGCCTGCGGGAACCGGGTGCGGCGGCGCTGCTGCTGCACGGGGTCGCGGCACTCATCGCGGCGCGGCGGGGCGAGCACGCGCAGGCCGCGGCGCTGCTGGACGCGGCGGAGGAACATGCGCCCGCGACCAGTGCCGAGCGGGAGAGTTTCGACTTTTTGCTCGCCGCGCACGCGCTGGTCGCCTATCAGGAGGGTGATCTGCAGAAGGCGATCACGGTGTTCGAGCCGATTCTGAATCCGACTTACGCGCAGATGATGTTGCGGCATCAGTGGTTGCCGCAGTTCGCGCAGATCGCGCTGGCGGCGGGCGACCGGGCCGCGGCGGAGCGGGCGCTGGCGGTGTGTGTCGAAGAGGCGGAGAAGGAACTCGAACCGGCGCGGGCGTTCGCGGCCGCGGAATGGTGCCGGGGGTTGCTGGGCGAGGATCCGGATCCGGTGCTGCGGACGGTGGAGCATTTCCGCGCGGTGGGGCGGAAACCGGAGCTGGCCAGCGCGTTGGAGGACTCGGCGGTGCTGCTGGCTCGGGTGGGTCGGCTGGACGCCGCGCAGGCCGCGTTCGATGAGGCGGCTTCGCTGTACACGGAGCTTTCGGCCGCGTGGAATCTGGAGCACGCGGAGACGCGGTTGCAGGCGGTCGGCGTGCAGCGTGGGACTTCGCTGACGTCGGCGCGGCCGGAGCACGGGTGGGAGTCGCTGTCGATGCTGGAGGTCCGGATCGCCCGGCTCGTCGCGGCTGGGCGGTCGAATCCGGAAATCGCGACGGAGCTGCGGTTGCCTCGGCGGACGGTTCAGGCACACGTCGTGCGGTTGCTCGGGAAGTTGGATGCGCCGTCGCGCAGTGAGCTCGCGACTGCTGTGGCACGCCGGACCGGTTGACGAAAGTCGGGGGTCACCGGCGACGGTCGGCAGGCGCGGGCGACCAGGCTGGAACGGCAGAGTTCCGGCATGCGCTTCCGAACAGTCCTCGCCGCTGCCCTCCTCCTCACCGCCTTAGGGGCCGCGCCCGCCGCGGCGGAGACCACTTTCGAGCTGCCTACCCCAACTGGCCCGCACGCGATTGGCGAGCGCGATGTCCATCTCGTCGATTCGGCGCGGGGCCGGGAGCTGATGATCAGCGTCTGGTATCCCACTCGGCCCGGCGCTGGGCCGAAGGCGCCGTACCTGCCCGCGGCGGCCGCGGCGTACTTTGACCAGGGGGCGGCGCCAGCGTTGGGGCTGCCGACCGGCAAGGTCGACTGGGCGGCCGTCCGGACGCACGCCCGGGCGAACGCGTCGGTGCTGGGGCGGTGGCCGGTGATCGTGTACTCGCCGGGTTGGGCATCGCTGCGGGCGCTGGGCAGTGCGACAGCCGAGGATCTCGCCAGTCGTGGGTACATCGTGGTGACCATCGATCACACCGGTGAGGCACCGTTCGTGGTGTTCCCGGACGGGCGCGTGGTGTTCTCTCAGCAGAGCAAGGACCTGGTGGCGGGCATGCGGACGCGGGTCGCGGATGTCCGGTTCACTCTTGACCAGCTGCCCGGCATTCCTGGGCTCGGCAAGGCGATGGACCTGAGCCGGGTCGGGGTGATCGGGCATTCGTTCGGCGGGGATACCGCTGCCGAAGTGTCCACGGTGGACTCCCGGGTGGACGCTGCGGCCGATCTGGACGGGTGGCTCGCTTACGACGTCGACGGCAAGCAGCTCACTCGCGCGGGCGCGGACGGGGTGACGCGGCCGGTGCTGCTGATGGGGTCATCGGGCAGCACCAGCGACGGTCAGGCGCGCAGCCATCGGACGTCACCGGCGTGGAAGTCGTTGTGGGAGCACACTTCGGCACCCAAGCAGGACATCACGCTGGCGACCGCGATGCATTACAGCTACACCGATGTCCAGTGGTTCCTGCCGAAGCTGGCGCAGCAAGTGCCGGTCGATCCGAAGGTTCAGGAGACTCGGATCGGGACGATTGATCCTCGGGTGAGCATCACCGTGCAGCGGTCCGCGATCGCCGGGTTCTTCGGGCAGTACGTCTCACGACGTCCGTAGGCCGGTCGAGATGCTGCGCACCAGGTTTCGGCCGAGGAGCAGGAACAGGATGATCACCGGCAGGACACCCAGGGTCGCGCCGGTCAGCATCAGGGCGTAGTCGGTGAAGTAGCCGCTGGCCAGCTGGGACAGGACGACCTGCACGGTCGGCGTTTGCGCGGGGTCCAGGACTACCAGCGGCCAGAAGTAGTCGTTCCACGCACCGAGGAAGGTCACCATGGCCAGAACGGTCGCTTGTGGACGGATCGCCGGGACTGCCACGTGCCAGAACGTGCGCAGGATCGACGCTCCGTCCACAGTGGCCGCGTCTACCAGGTCCTGGTCGATCGAACCCTCGCACGCCTGGCGCATCCAGAACACGCCGAACGCACTCACCAGCGCGGGCACGATCACCGCCTCGAGCCGGCCGTACCAGCCGAAATCGCTCACCACCAGGTAAAGCGGCACGACGCCCAGCTGTGCGGGCACCATCGCCGAGCCGACCACGATGAAGAACAGCGTGTTGCGACCGCGGAACCGGAGCCGGGCGAAGGAAAAGCCCGCGAAGCTGGACAGGACCACATTGGACACCATCACCGTCGTCGCGACGATCAGCGAATTGCCGATCGCGAGCCAGAAGTCCACCGTGGTGAAGACGCGCTGGATGTTGTCGAAGAGATGGCCGCCGGGCAGCAGCAGCGGAGAGGTCTCGCCGATCGCCGCATTGTCCCGAGTGGACACCACGAACGACCAGTACAGCGGGAACAGCGACGAGGCGACCAGCCCCACCAGCACCGCGTACACCCAGCCCCCGGCCCGGCCCCGGCGGATCACGGCGCACCCACGAACCGGCGCACCAGCCGGTAGTTGAAGATCGCGAACACCAGGCAGATCACGAACATCACCCAGGACAGCGCCGCCGCGTATCCGGCGTCGAATTTGCCGAAGCCCTTTTCGTACAGATACATCGTGAGCGTCTGGAACTGCCGGTCATTGCCGCCCGCACCGCCGTTGCCGGTCGCGTCGAACAACTGCGGCTCGGCGAACAACTGGAGCCCGTTGACCGTCCCGGCGACCGCGGTGAACGCGATCGTCGGGCGGATGCCGGGCACGGTGATCGACCAGAACGACCGCCAGCGCGAGGCACCGTCGAGCGCGGCGGCCTCGTACAGATCCTGCGGGACCGCTTGCATCGCGGCCAGATAGATCAGCGCGTTGTACCCGGTCCAGCGCCACATCACCATGCTGGCGACCGCGAGATGCGACGACCATTGATGCGACTGCCACGACACCGGCGGCACCCCGAACCAGCCGAGCACCTCGTTGACCACGCCGTAACCCGAGCTGTACAGCTGCGCGAACACCAGCCCGACCGCGACCACGGACACCAGGTTCGGCAGCAAAAGCCCGGCCCGCCACCAGGTCGCCGCGCGCAGCGGCCGGTTCAGCAGCGCGGCGATGCCGAGTGCGAGGAAGAACTGCGGAATCGCGGCGAGCAGGAAGATGCTGACGGTGTTGAGAAACGCGTTGTAGAACCGCGGATCGCTGAACAGCTCCGCGTAGTTCGCGAGGCCGAGGCCGCCTTCTGGGCCGGACAGCAAATCCCAGCGATGCAGGGAAACCCACGACGTGTACAGCAGCGGGAACGCGCCGAACAGTCCGAAAAGGACAAAGAACGGCAGAATGAAGACGTAGGGGGTGAGCTTCCGGTCCACGACAGCTACTTGATCGCGTCGCGGCCCATCCGGACCGCGTCGGCCCACGCCTGCTCGACGTTCTCCGTCCCGTCCTCGATCCGGCCGAGCGCGCGGCCGAATTCGGGACGCACGTCCGCGTCGTGCAGGCCGCGGTAGTTCGGCCGCAGCCGGTCCGCCGACGCCGCGTAGATCTGGCCGACCGGCGCGTTCGAGAAATAGGGATCGGTGTGCGCGACGACCTGCGGATCCTGGTACACGCTGGGCTCGCTCGGCAGGATTCCGTCGGAAAGGAAAAGCCGTTTCTGCTGCGCGGGCGCGGTCAGCCACTGCGCGAGATCGTAGGCTTCCTTCGGGTGCGCGCTTTGCTTCGGCACGGCGAGGAAGGAACCGCCCTGGTTGCCGCTGTTGCCCGGCACCGTGGTGACGTCCCATTTGCCGCTACCCGCGTCGCCGCCGGCTTCCTTGATCTGCGCGAGCATCCACGCCGGACACGCGATCGTGGCGAAGGTGCCCTGTTTGATCGCGACGTTCCAAGCCTGGGTGTAGGTGGTCGCGCCGGCCGTTTCGTGGGCTTGCGCGAGACCGCCGGACAGCTGGAAGGCATTGCGCACACTGGGATTGCGGTCGGCGATGTAGGAATCGTCCTTGGCGGAGAAGTAGTTCTCCGGCGACTGGTTGAGCATCGCGGTGTAAACGGTGCCCGCCGAATCGGCGAACTTCACCTTCGGCAGCTTTTCGGTGAACCGGGCGGCGGCATTCGCGTACCCCTGCCAGTCCGGCATCAGCTCGGCGACGGCCTTGCGGTCGGTCGGCAATCCGGCCTGCTGGAACAGATCCCGGCGGTAGCACATCGCGAGGCTGCCCATGTCGGTGCCGAGCCCGAAGACGTAATCGCCCGCGGTGCCCTGCGCCCACTTCCACGGCGCCCATTGCTGTTTGAGCTTGTCCGCGCCGTAATCGGCCAGGTTGACGAATTTGTCCTTGGCCCGGATGTACTTCGGGATGTACTGCTCCTCGACCGCGACGACGTCGGCCGCGCCGCGACCGGCCGCCAGCTGCGTGGCGAGGCTCTTGAAATGCGTGTCGAAATCGGTGACCCGGCTGCGGATCTCGATGTTCGGATGGTCCTTCTGATACTGCTCGAACAACGGCGCGTAGCCGAACTCGCCGAACGTGGCCACGCTCAGCGTGATCTTCCCCGAGGACGCGGCGGAACCGCACGCGGCCGCCAGTAACAGGAATGCGGCGGCGAGCGCGGCAACGGCCGGGCGCCGGGTCAGCTTTCGCACGTGGTGAGCATCCTTCAAATCACTCCGGCGCGCAGCGCGTAGGCGACGGCGTGCGGACGGTTCCGCAGCTTGAGCCGGTTCGTCATTCCGTAGATCACGTTCTTCACGGTCCGCTCCGAGTAGCAGAGCTTGTTCGCGATTTCCGCGGTGTCCCAGCCCTCGGCCATCAGCCGCAGCACGTCGACCTCGCGCGGCGACAGGTTGGTGCGGTCGCCGCCCCGGCGCAGGGTCTCCGCCTGCTGCAGCAGGTCCCGCATCGAGGTCTCGCGCCCGGAGGCGGCGGCCACGATGCTGCGCACCAGCTGGTCGCCGCCGATCGCATCGCGCGGCAGCACCGCCGCGACGTGCCAGGCGGCCAGCTCGGCGAGATCGTCGGCGTCGACGTATCCGGCGACGAACACGATGGCCGCGGGGGTCTCCGAGGCCGCGGCCCGCAGCGCCGCCTTCACCTCGCGGGTGACGCGGTTCGCGGCGAACACGAGCACCGCGGCTTCACCGCGCTGCTGGCCCGGCATCACCCGCACCTCGCGGCGCGTGCGCAGATGGTCGATGAGGCCCGCGAGGGTGATCGGGTCCGAAGCCCATGCCGCAACCTTGACCTGATTCATCGCTGCCTCCCCGGTGCAGAGCCTGTGCTTGTCGTGTGCCGGTCAGTGTGCCCACCGCGGCTTCACGAAATCTCTAGTCGGGACGCGCTCATTCTTCACAGCGTGAAGTTGGGCCCGCCGGTGGGGTTCCGTTACCGTCACGGAGACCTGTCCAGACCAGCAGAGGAAATGATGAAGGCGCACGCACGACCCCGCTGGAGCACCGCAGGAGCCGTCAGCGCGTTGACGCTCATATGTGCGCTTTCCGCGTGCTCCGGGGATCGTTCCGCTTCCGGAACAGCAACGCCCACCGCGCTCACCCCGCCGAGTGCGGGGAGCTCGCCGCAAGCCGCTCCACCTGCGTCAACCTCGCCGGCGCAGACTGTGCCAGGACGGGGGTCGTGCGCGTCGGCGGTGTCGGCGATGGATCCGCGGGCGCGCGTGGCGCAGCTGGTGGTGCCGGGCGTCAACGCGGGCGATCCGGCGGGCGTCGCGAACCTCGTGCGGACGCAGCAGGTCGGCGGGATCTTCGTGGGAGACAAAAAGACCACGCTGTTGCAAAATGGCGCGCTCGACGGGGTCCAGCGGGCGGCGAAGATCCCGGTTTCGGTCGCGGTCGACGAGGAGGGCGGCCGCGTGCAGCGCATCGACGACCTCGACGGCTCGCTCCCGAGCGCCCGGCAGCTGGCGGCCTCGAAGACGCCGGACGAGGTGCGCGCGATCGGCGAGCAGCGGGGCAAGCAACTGCGGGCACGCGGGGTGACGGTCGACTACGCACCGGACGCGGACGTGAGCGACGAACCCGACGACGCGGTGATCGGCGACCGTTCCTACAGCCCGGACCCGGAAAAGGTGCGGCAGTACGCACTGGCCTTCGCCGAGGGCCTGCGCGCGGCCGGGGTGCAGCCGGTGCTGAAGCATTTCCCCGGCCACGGCCACGGTTCGGGCGACTCGCACCGGGGCACCGTCGTCACGCCGCCGCTGGATCAGCTGCGCCGGGTCGATCTGGTGCCTTATCGCGACATCTCGGATTACGGACAGGTCGCGGTGATGGTCGGGCATCTCGAGGTGCCTGGGCTGACCGGGGACGAGCCCGCCTCGCTGGCTCCTGAGGCGTATCGGTTGCTGCGCAACGAGTTCCACTTCACGGGGCCGGTGATCACCGACGACCTCGGCGGGATGAAGGCGATCACGGACCGGTTCGCGCTGCCGGACGCGGTGCTGAAGGCGCTGCAGGCGGGGGCGGATCAGGCGTTGTTCTCCTCCGGGCACAACGACGTGGGGGCGGTCGTGGACCGGCTCCAGCGGGCGGTGGAGAGCGGGGAACTGTCCGGGGCGCAGGTGGCGGCTTCGGTGGAGCGGGTGTTGGCGGCGAAGGGGTTTTGCCGTCCTTGACCTGGCGAGAGGGCTGCGTAGCGTCGGAGCGTGAAGCCGATTCTGCTGCTCGACGTGGACGGGCCGCTGAACCCTTTCGCGGCTGAGGCTCCGCCGCTCGGCTACGTCGAGCACGAGTGGCGTGTTTCGCTCTGGCGGCGGAAAGCCGGGCGGCGGGCCTGGCTCAATCCGGAGCACGGTGCCGCGCTGCTGGCTCTCGCCGAGCGGACTGGCGCCGATCTGGCGTGGGTGAGTTCGTGGGAAGACGAGGCCAACACCACCGTCGGACCGGCGCTCGGGCTGCCCGCGCTACCCGTGGTCGGCGTCCGTGCCTACGAGCAGCACCCGGACTGGAAATACGGCGCGGTCGGCCGCTTCGCAGCGGGGCGGCCCTTGGCGTGGCTCGACGACGACTTCGAGCTGTTCCCCAGCGCCCGGCAGCGGTTCCTCGAACGCCGAGGACGCCTCGCGACCGCCCTGATCCCGGTCCATCCAGCCAAGGGCATAGGCCCGGACCACCTCACCGCGGCGGAAACCGCCCTGCAGCAAGGCAAACCCTGACTCACTCCTGGATCTGAGCCAGCTCCGCGGCAGCACTCACCGTCAGGGGATGGTCCTCCCCCAGCACCCTTCGGCACCTCGGCAGCAGGTCGTCCAGCACCTCAAGCGCCGCGGCCCGGTCGTCGAGGCGGAGGTGGATCCGCATTAGGTTTCCGGTAGTCCGCAAGGTGCCGAGTGCGTCCGGCCCCAGGGCGCGGCGGGTTCGGGCCAGGACGTCCTCCGTCTGGTCGCGGGCGCGTTCGTATTCGTTCAGCCCCATGTACGCCACGCAGAGGTTGCTCGCGACGATCAACGTCAGCGGATCCTCCTCGCCCAGGACGCGGCTCGCCCGGGGCAGCAGGTCGGCCAGCAGGTCGCGTGCCTCCGCGTGTTCGGTGGTGCCGATCAGGCAACCGGCCAGGCGGTTGGCGGCGGCGAGGGTGTCCGGGTGGTCCGCGCCCAGCGCCGTGGTCCATTCGGCGTGGATGAGCCGGCCCAGGGCGGCGCCGGGATGAGCTTGGCCGGAGACGAAGAGGTAGCGCAGCACTCGGATGAGCAGCGCGCGGCGCTCAGGCGGCTCGTGGCTGCGCAAGTCGCCCGAGGCGGCCGCCATCCGGATGGCGTTGGCGACGCGGCGGTATTCGGGCCACGATTCCTTCAGGTCGGGATCCCGGTCCACGGCAGCCGGAGTTTCCGCGAGCGGAGCCAGCACGGGGTAGGACGAAGGCTGGTCCCAGAGCGAAACGGGCGCACCCGACGCGGCGAGCAGGTTCGACGGGCAGCCGCGTTCGTGGAAGAGGTCGCAGCCGGAGCTGAGCACCGTATGCGAGCGGCCGGAGTAGAGCGCCGGCACCGGGTACGCGTGGAACGGCTCGCCGTGGTTGTCGATGACCGTGGTGCCGTGGCGGCCCGCGCAGGTCCAGTCCACTTCCAGCCGCCAGGCGACCTCGTGGGTGGTGGTGATCGGTTCGATTTCGAATTGCTCGACATCGGTGGCGCTGACGGTGAAGGGGAAGTCCGGGCCCTCCGCGACCAGCCGCGGCGACGGGGCGTCGAAGTCGGTCGTGAAGGGGCGCGGTTTCAGGTGCCCGCCGACCCGGACCACCAGGCACGCCGGGCGCGGCCGGGTTCGCGAGACGACCGCGATCCGCGCGGATTGCAGGACGACGGCTCGGTTCGTTCTGGCTTCCACCGTGATGACGTGGACCGTCCCGCCGGGCACGGCAACCTGCGGCGGATCGGTGTCGAGCACCAGGTCGGCCAAGGTTCCGCCGGGTTTCAGGCGGACCGAGGCGATGAGCGGGTCGGCCAGGTCCGCCGGGCTGTCGCCCGACCGGCCGACGTTGATGTCGCCGTGCACCGCCCCGGCCATCACGACCTTGTCGAACTGGCCGCCGGCGATGCGGTTGACAGAGGACTCTTCCGCGTCCGTCACGGGAACGAGCCTAGCCGTTAACTCAATGAACGAAAGGTTCGTCCGGGGCCGATGCGGGGTGACTATTGTCGCGCTCGCCCGTCGATCGAGGAGGATCGGATGTCCGGACGTTTCCGTGCAGGCGTTGCCGTACTAGCGGCGGCGATCGGACTCGGGGTGCTCGCCGCGCCCGCATCGGCCGAAGCGGTATCGCCGACGACCGGGTGCGGGCAGGCGGTCGCCCATCCCGGCGCCACGACCGTCGAGCATCTGACCTCCGGCGGGATCGATCGCGAGTACCGGATCTACGTGCCCGCGCGGTACGACTCGCACCGGCGGTACCCGGTCGTCCTCTCCTATCACGGGCACGGCCGCACGGCGGAGTACCAGGAACAGCTGTCCGGCTTCTCCGGCTCGGACGTGATCGCGGTGTACCCGCAGGGCGTCACCGGCACCGACGGCAAATCCGCCTGGACCGGCGCACCCTACTCGGCCCCGGTCGACGACGTCCGCTTCACCGGCGACCTGCTCACCTCGCTGCAGCACCGGATGTGCGTGGACCCGGCCCGGATCTACGCGGCGGGCAAATCGAACGGCGGCGGGTTCGTCGGCGTGCTTGCGTGCCGGATGGCCGACCGGATCGCCGCGTTCGCCCCCGTTTCCGGCGCGTTCTACCCCCAGGGCGGCGCCTGCCAGCCGAGCCGGAAGGTCGCGCTGCTCGACTTCCACGGCACCGCCGACACCACCATTCCCTATACCGGCAATCCGGCCAAGGGACTGCCGTCCATTCCGGACTGGTTGAACGGCTGGGCCGCCCGCGACCGGTGTTTCCCTTACCCCGTCTCGGTTTCTCCGGTGCGGAACGTGGTGAAGCAGTGGTGGCCTGGATGCTCGCTGGTGCATTACCGGATGGAAGGGGCCGGACACGTCTGGCCGAGCACTCGCCCGAACAACGACTCCGACACTCCTTCCGCGCTCGACGCCACCCCGGTCATCCTTCAGTTCTTCAAAGCGCACCGCCTCGCCGGAGCCTGAATTTCCGCGCCGGGCGATCCCCGGGTATGGCATCGTGACCGGGTGCACCTGCCAACCCCCGCTGACCAGATCCGGCGCTTCGAATGTCTCCGGATCACCGACATCGAGACCCGGGACTGGGTCAGCATCCCCGGGGACGTGCTCGGCGTTTGGGACGGCGAGGACGCCGCCGCGACCGCCGAGCTCATCTCCGACCTGCCAGACGGGGAGTTGATGCGCTGCTTCCTGCCCCGCTACGGAGTTCGCGCGCACGGTGCCGAGGGGGTCTTGTTCGAGCTCGCCTTCTGCTTCCGCTGCAACGGCGTGCTGACCCTGCTGCCCGGCAGGGCAGAGCACGAGCTTGACCCGTTCGACGCGGAATCCGCGCCCGCCCGCCGCCTGCTCGAGCAGTTCAAGGCCATCGACCCGAAGCCCGCCGTACCTCGCGGCAGCCAGGCACCCCTCAGCTGACCCGTTCCGCCGGTTCCCGCTTCTTGGCCAGCATCCGGCGGAACCCTTCGGCGACCACCTTCGCGGTGTCCTTGCCGTTGTCGGCGGTGATCCGCTTGACCATCTCCGCGGACTCCGCGGCGATCGCCTCGCTGCGGGCGAACATCCGTTCCTCGTGCAGAGCCAGCGCGGTCTCGACGTCGTCGGGATGCGCGGCCAGCAACTGGGCGAGGTCGGAACCGTCGAGCATGGCCAGGTTCGCGCCTTCGCCGTTCGGGCCGCGCAGGTGTGCCGCGTCGCCGATCAGCGTCACGCCCGGGGTCCGCTCCCAGCGGTGCACGCCCGGCAGCGTGTAGTGCCTGCGCAGGATCGGCGGGGTGTCGCCGCCGGAGATCAGCTCGCGGATTTCCGGGGCCCAGACGGCGAACTCGGCCGCGATCCGGGCGAGCGCGTCCTGGGGCTCGAGGCCGTCGAGCGCGTCGAACCACTCCGCAGGCTTGTTGAGCATCGCGTAGGTGTGCAGGGCGTCGCGTTCGCGGTGCACCATGATGCGCCGGTCCGGTCCGGGTGAGCCCATCCCGCCGCCGCCCACGACTTCCGCGGCCGCCGGATGCCGGGTCTCGGCGTCGTAGAGGTAGGTCTCTACGAAGGCGAGGCCCATGTACTCCGGCACCGCGTCGGACAGCAGCGGGCGTACCCGCGACCACGCCCCGTCCGCGCCGACCAGTAGTTTCGCGACGACCGAACTCCCGTCGGCAAAGGAAACCTCGTGGCCGTCGGCGACCGTGCGGACGCCGCTGACCTTCCGGCCCCAGCGGACGGTGCCGTCGGGGAGCGAGTCGAGCAGCATCTGCCGCAACTCGCCGCGCAGGAGTTCGGGACGGCCGCCGGTGCCGTCGTCGGGGTGGTCCAGCAGGACGGTGCCGTCGGGATCGAGGATCCGCATCTGCTGGCGGCCCTCGAGGATCAGGCCGCGGAACTCGTCCATCAGGCCGGCCGCCTCGACGGCGAGCTGGCCGTTGTAGTCGTGAATGTCGAGCAGTCCGCCCTGGGACCGCGACATCGGCGACGGTTCGGCCTCGTAGACCTCGGCCGGAATCCCGTGCAGGTACAGGACCCGGGCCAGGGTCAGTCCGCCGAGGCCGGCGCCGATGATGGTGACTGGAGTCTGCATTGTTCTCCCCTGGTGAGCTGGTGACCTCCGAAGAGTGGCGGCCGTCGCTGGCACCGGCCGCACACTTCGCTGGCAGTCCGCTGCCAGGCGCTGACAGCTGGTCAGGGTCTGGGATCCGAGACAGAATCGTCCGGCGGCTACTTGGCCGGAAGAGCGCGCTGACGTTGAGTTCGTCCAGCGCAATCACCGAAGAACCGCAGGAGGGGCACGTGGCGGCCACACTGGAGCGACGCTCGATCGACCCGGTCCCGGAGTCCGAGCGGCACGGGCACCCGCGCAGCCTCTTCACCCTGTGGTTCGCCGCGAACACCCAGATCACGTCGGCGGTCACCGGCGCGCTGACCGTGCTGGTCGGCGTGCATCCGCTGTGGGCGATCGTCGCGGTCGTGGCGGGCAACGCGCTCGGCGGCATTCCGATGGCGCTGCACGCCGCGCAGGGGCCGAAGCTCGGCATTCCGCAGATGATCCAGTCGCGGGCACAGTTCGGGGTATACGGTGCGGCGCTCCCGCTGGTGCTGGTCGTGGTGATGTACCTGGGCTACTTCGCGAGCGGTTCGCTGCTCGGCGGCCAGGCCGTCGCCCAGATCACGCACCTGCCGACGGACGCCGCCATCGCGGTCTACGCACTCGCCTCGGCGCTGATCGCGATCGTCGGATACCGGCTGATCCACCGGTTCGGCTGGCTCGCGTCCGCGCTGTCCGTGATCGTCTTCCTCTACCTGACGATCCGGCTGATCAGCGGGCACGACCTCGGCGCCGTGCTCGCCGCGCCGCACCTGGACTTCCCGAAGTTCCTCCTCGCGGTCTCCCTGACCGCGTCGTGGCAGCTCACCTTCGGCCCGTACGTCGCCGACACCTCGCGCTACCTGCCGTCAGCGACGTCGGTGCGCGCGACGTTCTGGTGGACCTACGGCGGCACGGTGCTCGGCGCGGTGTGGGCGATGTCGTTCGGTGCGCTGGCCTACGCGATTGCCGGGAAGGCGTTCAAGGGCCACGAAGTCGCGTACGTCGTCGGCCTCGGCGGTGAAGCGCTGCTCATTCCCTTGCTGCTGGCCATCGCGCTCGGCAAGTTCACGGTGAACGTGCTGAACATCTACGGCGGCTACATGACCGTCGCGACCGCACTGACCGGTTTCGGCCGCCGCGCCGCGCTCTCCCAGGCGACACGGATCGGCTACATCGCAGGCGTCGGCGTGGTCGGCGCGGTGATCGCCATCCTCGGCCGCGGGCAGTTCCTGTCGAACTTCGTGTTGTTCCTGGACTTTCTGCTGTACTTCCTGACGCCGTGGAGCTCGATCAACCTGGTCGACTTCTATCTGCTGCGCAAGGAAAAGTACGACCTCGACGCGCTCTACGACCCGAACGGCCGCTACGGTCGCTGGGCCTGGCCCGCACTGGCCGCGTACGTGCTCGGTATCGCGGTGCAGATCCCGTTCGCCAACGTCGAAGGCATTTTCGTCGGGCCGATCGCTCCGTTGCTTGGCGGCGCGGACATCTCGTGGTTGCTCGGGCTCATCGTGCCTGGCGCGTTGTATGTGGCTTTCATGCGCCGGTCGGTCGCACTTCGAGTGTGACTGTCCGGCCCGAATCCGCGCCTTGATCCGCGCTGGATACGGCGAACGCGGTCAACGGCAACCCGCTCTCCGCGGCCAGCACTCGGGCCGCCGAGGACGCGCGAGCCAAGGAGACCGTTGAACCGCCGCTTGCTGGGCCGCCGGGGACTGCGACGCCGTGGCCGATCACGGTGACGCGAAGGGACTGTCCTTTGAGGACAGGAGCCCAATCGGTCAACGCCGTTCGCCCGGCTGCGTTCGGAGTTGTCGCGTTAGGACTGAACAGACTGCGGCCGAAGCTGACAGTGACCGCGTCGGAACCGGCCTTTGTGGACACACCTGGTGCCGCCAGCGTTTGCGTTAGCTGCTTCAACCTCTCCTGCCGTTCCTTCGCGGCGGCGGCATCACGGGTTTCCTGGCTGTGGAGGCGATCCAGCTCTGCGCGGAGACTGTCGTCCGACTTGGCCGCGGTGGCGACCGGAGGAGGCGGCTGTCGCGTAGTCAACACCACCCCACCCGCGATCGCGCCGCCGACCAGCACCACCGCACCGGCGGTCAGCAGATATCGCCGAACCGGCCGCCGTCGCAAGCGTCCAGAGTGGACTTTCGCGATCACCCGACGTCCCGCCTCGGCAGCGGAATTGTCCGGTTGCAAAGCCAGGACGGCTGCCCACGCCGCATCCGCCGCCGCTAGATCGCCGGACTGTGCGTGTACGCGAGCCAGCAGATCGAGCCGCGCGGGATCGCCCGCCGAATCCGGTTCCAGGAGTGCGATGGCGGCCTCGTAATCGCCGCGTCGGGCGAGGTCGGCGCCTTCGGCGAGGACGAGTTCCCGTTCCAGTGCCTGCGAAAGCCCGCTCATCACCGCTCCCCGCGCAGAATGCCGCCGCCTGGCTGACCTGGCCGGTCGTCGGGGAGCAGACGCCGCAACCGGCGGTTGACGTCCGGCAGCGCGGCCCAGTTCGACGTCGCGACCACGTGCTCGCCCTCCCGGATCAGCTCCCGCGCGCGAGCCGGGTCGGACATCGTGTCGCGCGCGGCCCGCAGCGCGTTGAACACCTCCAGATCCAGCGAACCGTCCCGGCGCAGCAACAGCACTTGCAGGTCCAGCGCCCGCTCGGACAGCCGCTCGCCCGCTTCGGCGTCGTGCGAGTCGGCGATGGTCGCGTACCGGCGCTCGATCTCGGCCAGTTCGGTCCGGTCCTCGTCCGCGCCGACCCGGTCGACCAGCTCGCGGCAGTGGTCGATCTGGTCCCGCAGCCGTTCCAGCACTTCGGGTACGCGCAGCTCCGCCTCGATGTCGTCGAGATCCGCCTGCACGTCGCGCATCCGCCGTTCCGCGGCGACCGCGGCCCCCTCGTCGGTGCCGCCGGAGCGCACCTCGTCCCGGACCGCCGCGACGCTCCCCTGTTCGTCCAGCCGGTTCAGCAGCCCGCGCGCCCGGTCCGACCGCGTCCCCTCGACCTGCGTCCGCACCTGCTCGTGCCGCGCTTCCAGCTCGTTCAGCAGCCGCCGCAGCGTCTGCGGATCCGGCACGTGCTGCTGTTTGAGGTCGATGACCGCCTCGAATTCGTTGTCCAGCAACGGAACCTCGGCCACCACGGACACCTGGCGCGAATCGTCCATCTCGAAAGTCATCACGACCTCGCTGCCGCGCGGCAGGTCGAATCGCACGTCCTTGGCGCGGATTTCGATGACGCCCACCTGCTGGTTCCGCTCGCCGCGGCGACGTTCGCCCTCCGCGACCGGAATCCGGATCACCGAGGACGTGTTGCCGCGCAACAGTGTCGCCGTGGTGAAGAACGTCTGCCGTTTCGCGGCCGGCAGCGGCGCGTTCTTCATCAACATCGGGGTGAAGGAACCATCAGCCTCGGTCAGGCCGACCGTGTTGACCACGGTCTGGCCCATCATTTCGTTGAGCTGGTGGGTGATCGTGAGCGAGTCCGGCTGCACCGGAACGCGCGCGCCGGTCGGGTCGAGCAGCTCGATCTCGAACCGGTTCGTGCTCAGCTCGTCGAGCACCGCGTCGACGGTGAAAGTGCCGTCCGCGGAAAGCGAGACCTCGGACGTCCGGTAGACCGGCCTGCGCTGCGGGGCGCTCAGCGCGATCCGGAACCGCGCCCAGTCCGCCGAACCGTCCGTCGAGCAGCGGCCGGACACTGGCACGCTCGGCAGGCTGGTAGTGGCCGGATAGGACAGTTCCAGCGAGTACTCGCCGCGTTTCGCCGGGCGTACCGTCCTCGGGCGCGCCACAGTTCCGGCGTATGCGGCGGCACCACGCGCCACCACTGTGCTCGGGTCCTGACTGTGGTCGAGCGGAATGCCGAGCCCGACCGACGGATCGGCCAGCAGCTCGCGCAACCCGGGCGCGAGCGTCGGTCCGCCGACCAGCAGCAACCGGTCGATATCTGCCGGGCGCAGGTTTGCCGACTCCAGCGCGGTCCGGCACAACTGCACGGCACGGAGATAAAACGGTCGCGCGACCTGATCGACTTCCTCGCGGCGCAGGGTGTACTCGAACATCTCCTCCTGCCCGTCGCCCCGGTCGAGGTCGAGCAGCACCTGAGTCTGTTCCGCTTGGGAGAGCTGGATTTTCGCGGTCTCGGCGGTACTGCGCAGCCGGGCGAAGTTCCGCCGCCAGCGCGGGTTGTCCCGGCGGAAATCGGTGAGCCCGAGTTGTCGCACCACCTCCGGAGCCAGCACGTGGTCCAGCACCGCTTGGTCGATGTTGCGTCCGCCGAGGTGCGTGTCGCCCGCGTGGTGCAGCACGCTCAATTCTCCCTCGGCAGTGCTGACGACCGCGGAGTCGAACGTGCCGCCGCCGAAGTCGAACACCATCCAGTGCGCGCCTTTGCTTTCGTTCTGGAACCCGAACGCGAACGCCGCCGCGGTCGGTTCCTGCAGCAGCGGGCAATTCCCGGTGAACCCGGCCAGTTTCGCCGCTTCCTGCGTCGCCTCGGTCTGGTTCAGCAGGAACGCGGCGGGCACGGTGATCACCGCCGCGTCCGGCATTTCCCGCGGAGCAACGGAACTGCGCAGCGACCGCAGCACTTCCGCGGACAGTTCCACCGGCGTCATGCTGACCCCGGCCTTCGGGAATTCCCGCCGCGCGTCCGGCAATCCCATGGACTGCTTGAATTCGACCTGCACGCTGTCCGGGTCGTCCTCGAGCCTGCGCCGCGCCCCCGCCCCGACCTCGATCACGCCGCGCCGGCGGCACCAGACCGCGGAGGGCGTGTAATCCATCTGCATGTTGTTCTTGATCACCGACACCGCACCGTCGTCGAGCACCGCGATCGCGCTGTTCGTGGTGCCGAGGTCGATCCCGAAATCGATCGTGTCACGCATCCGCTTCCCCGTTCCCCCGGGCGGCCGGGCGCCCGACGATGACCTGTCCCATTTGGATCCGGCGGCCGGTCAGGTAAATCGACGGCCGCACGGTCTCCACCACCCGCTCGACGTCCAGGTCCGGTTCGTCCTGGAACAACAGCACCTCGAGCGCCATCCCGGAGCCGAACGGGATCCGGTCGTGGTCCTGCACCAGCACGCCCGCCGCGTCGAGCGCGTCTTGGCTCGCGCTGAGGAACCGGCCCGCCTGCCGCGCCACCCGGTCCTCGGCACCGGCGAGCTTTCGCCGCGCCCGCCACAACGCCGTCGCCGCCTCGGCCAGGTCCGATTCGGACAGTGGCGGCGCGTCGTCCTTAGTGGTCAATACCGCGGCGAGCTGGTCAAGCAATTCCCGCAACCGAGCGCGTTCTTCTGGCTGGAGGCCAGGTTCGGCGATCCGGAATTCCTTGTGCTGCTTGCGCTGCCGCGCTTCTTCGCCCCGCCGGTCTCGCATCACAATCTCCTCCGCAGTCGAACGAACGGGGCGACATACAACAGCGCCGCCGCCACGGCGACAGCCAGCCAATACGGCAGCTCGACCGGACTGAGCGCCAGGTAAACCACGAAGTCCAGCCCCAGCAGAACCGGGTACCGGCCCGGCTCGATCCACGGCCGGGCCGCGAGGAGGCAATTCGTCATCGCACCGGCAACCGCGCCGAGAAAGATGACCGCCAGCAGCGCGCTTTCCGGAAGCTTCAAAGCCAGGAACACTGATGCTGCCAACGCGTGCAGCAATGCTCCGAAAATCCGCGCCGCCGACGGTTCCCGTTCCGGCGGTGGAGTCGGCGCGTACACCGTTGCAGCGAACTCGTTGCGCGCCACGGCTTCCAGTGTCTCCGGGTCGAGGCTGTATCGCCGGGCGACCGCGAACACGTCCCGGATCAGGCTCGCGGACGCGCCGCGCACCTCCGCGAGGGCAACCCCGATGTTGTTCGCCACCACCGCGATCGACTCCGAAAGCGAGGCGGTCCGCCGGAATTCCGCCCGCGGGACCACCTCTTCGAGCCGGTCGAACAGCGGCTCGACCTCTTTGACGGCCCGCTCCGCGGCGGCCTGCACCCGATTGCCGTCCAGGTCGCCGCGAAGGTCTTTGAGCAATGCCTCGACCCGCCGATACGTCCCGTCGGCGATAGCCGCCCGTGCGTCCTCGACCGCGTGCCGATCAGCCTCGAACAACGCGAGATACCCGGTGAACCGCTGCGGCTCAGCCGACCTCGTGGCTACTTCGATCAACGGCGCGAGCAACGCGTCCGGCAACGCCGTCCGTAATCCGTCCACAGTGGATTCGTCAAGCCGTCGATCGCCCAGCTTCTCGACGCGGTGGTTCAGATGCCGCCAGAAGGATTCGCTGCGCAGCACCACCGTCCAGCAACGGGCGGCTTCGGTCCACAAGGGAGTCGGGTGGTCGTCGGTGCGGTCGGCCTCCGCGTCGAGGGCTGCCGCGTAGGCGGCGACCGCGTTGTCGTGCGCGCGGTGGAGCTGGATCGGGCATTCGCAGTCGACTGGCACGCCCCAGATCCAGAAGACCTCGTCGACGAACCGGTGTTCGGTGTTGCCGAGCGCGTCGAAGGCAGCCCGCACCTCGTCGACGGTCGCGTCCGCGGGCACCCCGTCCGGCACCGCGCCGCCGACTTCGAGCACCCCTAGAACTCGAAGTCGCCGCTCCCGCACCTCGCGCCGGGTCGCGACCGCGGTGAGGCCGACGAGCCGGAACGGGTTGCGCCGGTACAGCTCGGGGGTCGACACCTCCCGCACCCGCGCCGCGGCGGTCCGGCCGCGCCCCTCGTTCGCTCCCATGCCCGGGAAGGTAAAACGACCCGGCTGGGAGGGGTCCCGGAAGGACCGAGCTAGCTGGACCCGCTCGACTCGCGGACGACCAGCGACACCGGCAGGATCTGCGCACCCGGCGCGACGTCCTCGCCGTCCAGCAGCCGCATCAGCGTCGAGACCATCGCGTGGACCTGCTCGCGCGGATCCTGATGCACCGAGGTCAACGGCGGGGTCATGGCCGGAGCCAGCGCGGCGTTGTCGTCGAAGCTGACCACCGCGACATCGCCGGGCACGTCGCGTCCGGCATCCGACAGCGTGCGCAACGCGCCCACCGCCATCATGTCGCTGCCGACGAACACCGCGTCGAGATCGGGCACCCGTTCCAGCAGCGCGGCCATCGCTTTCGCACCGCCAGCCAGGGTGAAGTCGGCTTCCTCGGCCAGCCCGGACGGGTCGATCCCCGCGTCCACGAGCGTCTTGCGCCAGCCGGCGAGCCGGTCAATCGGCGCGCCTTGATCCTGCGGGCCCGCGATCGTCGCGATCCGGCGACGGCCGGACTCCACCAGGTGCGTCACCGCCTGCCGGGCGCCGCCTTCGTTGTCGAAATCCACCAGGTGCACTCCCCGGCGCAGATCGGCGGCCGGCCCGCCGAACACCGTGGGCAGCTTCAGCAACCGCAACGCCCGGGGCAGCGGATCCGCACGGTGCGGAGCGAAGACGAGCACGCCGTCGACGTGTCCGCCCTCGAGAAACCGCACAGTCCGGCCGAGATCCTCCCGGGTGTCGCTGAAGAGCAGCACCATCTGACAGCCGACGTCGGCCAGTTCCCGGTAGCCCGCGCGCATCACCGCGGTCCGGTACGGGTCGTCGAGCAGTCGTGCTTCCGGCTCCGAGAGCACCACCGCGATCGCACCGGTCCGCCGGGTGACGAGCGAGCGCGCCGCCTGGTTCGGCGAATACCCGAGGTCACGCGCCGCGGCCAGCACCTTTTCGCGCGAGCGCGCGCTGACGTACGCGTCGTCGTTCAGCGCCCGCGACGCGGTGGACCGCGAGACCCCGGCGAACGCCGCGACGTCCTCCAGCGTCGGCCGCTCGTCCTCGGACCGAGGCGCCACTCCGCCCACCCCCTGACTGTCGATCGGGTCAGCTTAACGGGGTCCGCCCGGGAGCGCTCCCGGAGACTCTGGCCTTGACATCCCCCGTTACCTGCAACACACTCGTTCGGCATCTGGGAGCGCTCCCAGAACGACTTCCAAGGGGTTGACGACGGTGACAACGTTCCGGAAGGGCCTGGTGCTGGCACTGGGCATCACGATGACCGCGGTGAGCGCCGCGGCGTGCGGCGGTGGCGGCGGCGGCGACGTGCCCGCGGCGGCCGGGCCGAACGAGCACGTGGACCTGACGCTCGCGACGTTCACGGAGTTCGGCTACGAGGCGCTCATCCCGGAGTACGAGCGGCTGCACCCGAACATCAAGATCACCCACCGCAAGACCGGCCAGGGCGGGCCGTACGCCCAGGACATGATGACGAAACTCGCGGCGGGCTCGGGACTGGCCGACGTGCAGGCCGTCGAGGAAGGCCACCTGTCGGACATCCTCAGCAAGTCCTCGAAGTTCAACGACCTGAGCCAGATCGGGCCGTCGGGCGTTTCGCCGGACCGGTGGCTTTCGTGGAAATACGACGCGGGCAAAGACAAGAACGGCAAGCTCATCGGCTACGGCACGGACATCGGCCCGCTCGCCATGTGCTACCGCAAGGACCTGCTCGCCGCGGCCGGGCTGCCCAGCGACCCGCAGGCGGTGAAACCGCTGTTCGCCACCTGGGACAGCTATTTCGCGGCCGGCGCCCAGTACACCGCCAAGACCGGCAAGGCGTGGTTCGATTCGGCGGCGCAGAACTTCAACTCCATGGTCAACCAGCTGCCGGTCGGCTACCTCGACACCAACGACAAGCTCACCGTGGAGAACAACCAGGGCATCAAGGACGCCTGGGCGAAGGTGACCGACGCGGTCGCGAAAGGCGAATCGGCGAAGCTCACCGCGTTCAGCAACGAATGGAATTCCGGGTTCAAGCAGAGCGCGTTCGCGACAAAGGCCTGCCCGGCGTGGATGCTCGGCGTGATCAAGGAACAGGCCGGGCCGGACAACGCGGGCAAATGGGCGGTCACCGCGGCGTTTCCCGGCGGAGGCGGCAACTGGGGCGGGTCGTATCTGACCGTGCCGAAGCAGAGCAAGCACCCGCGGGAAGCCGCTGAACTGGCCGCCTGGCTCACCGCGCCGGAGCAGCAGATCAAGGCGTTCGAGGCCAAGGGCAACTTCCCGAGCCAGGCGAAGGCGCTGGAAAGCCCGCAGCTGCTGAACGCCACCGACGCGTACTTCGGCGGCGCGAAGATCGGCGAACTGTTCGCCGAGCAGGCGAAGAAGGTGGCGAAACCGCAGTACAAGGGCCCGAACGACGGTCAGATCCAGGAAAACGTCGCCAGCCCGGCACTGCAGTCGGTGGAACAAGGAGCCTCGGCCGCCGACGGCTGGCAGCGGCTGGTCGACGGCGCGAAGAAACTCGCCCGCTGACGATGACAGTCATCGACAAGGTCGCTCCGGAAGGCCGGGCCGCACCGCGGCCCGGCCTGCGCGACCGGCTGGCGCGCTGGGATGTCAAGGTCTCGCCTTATCTCTACGTGGCACCGTTCTTTATCGTGTTCGCCATCGTGGGCATGTTCCCGTTGCTGTACACGGCTTACGTGTCGCTGTTTCATTGGGAGGCCGGCGACGACAATCCCGATTTCATCGGACTGGACAACTTCAAGGAACTCTTCACCGACGCGCAGTTCTGGCACGCGCTGGAAAACACGGTCAGCATCTTCCTGCTGTCCAGCGTGCCCCAGCTGATCATCGCGGTGCTGCTCGCCGCGGTGCTCAGTCTCCGGTTGCGCGGCGCGACCGGCTGGCGGGTCGGCATCCTGCTGCCCTACGCGGCGAGTCTGGTCGCGCTGGGGATCATTTTCGCGAACCTTTTCGGGCCGCGCTACGGTCTCGTCAACGGCGTGCTCCAGACGTTCGGACTGTCCCCGGTGGACTGGCAGGCCAATCGGTTCGCCAGCCATGTCGCCATCGCGATCATGGTGAACTGGCGGTGGACCGGGTACAACGCGCTGATCGTTCTCGCTGCCATGCAAGCGATTCCGAAGGAATTGCACGAGGCCGCGC
Source organism: Amycolatopsis sp. Poz14 (assembly GCF_006704225.1). Classification (NCBI taxonomy): domain Bacteria; kingdom Bacillati; phylum Actinomycetota; class Actinomycetes; order Pseudonocardiales; family Pseudonocardiaceae; genus Amycolatopsis; species Amycolatopsis sp. Poz14. The sequence goes on along the minus strand of NZ_JACLHD010000001.1, from coordinate 1,925,946 downwards.
TGATCGACGGCGCGGGCACCGTGCGCCGGTTCACCCACGTGACGCTGCCGCTGCTCAAACCCACGCTGATCTTCGTCACCATCACCTCGACGATCGGCGGGCTGCAGATCTTCACCGAGCCCAAGCTGTTCGACGCGATGCCCGGGTCGAACAACGGCGGCTCCACGCATCAGTTCCAGACGGTGACGCTGTATCTGTACCAAAGCGCTTTCGAGAACTTCAATCTCGGCTACGCGTCCGCGATCGCCTGGGTGCTTTTCCTGATCATCATCGCGATCGCGCTCGTCAACTACTTCGTCACCGGACGGCTCGCGGGGAGGCGAAAATGACCGGGCTCGGCAAACCGCGCAGGGCGACCTACGGCGTGCTGATCGTGTTCGTGCTCGGCTCGCTGTTCCCGTTCTACTGGTCGTTTCTCGTCTCCAGCCGTGACAACGGAATGCTCACCGAACGGATCCCGCCGCTGCTGCCGGGCGGCAACTTCTTCGCCAACGCGGCGCGGGTGTTCGACACCGTGCCGTTCTGGCGGGCGCTGGCCAACAGCGTCATTGTGTCCGGCACGGTCACGCTCACCACGGTGCTCTTCTCGTCGCTGGCCGGGTTCGCCTTCGCCAAACTGCGCTTCCGCGGCCGCAACGGGTTGTTCGTATTCATCGTGGTGACGCTCGCGGTGCCGACCCAGCTCGGAATCATCCCGCTGTTCATCGCGATGTCGAAACTCGGCTGGGCGGGCGGACTGCAGTCGGTGATCGTGCCGAACCTGGTCACCGCGTTCGGCGTGTTCTGGATGCGGCAGTACACAGTGGACGCTCTGCCGTACGAACTGATCGAGGCCGCGCGCATGGACGGCTGCAGCATGATCCGGGTCTTCTGGAACGTGTGCCTGCCCGCGGTCCGCCCGGCCGCCGCGATCCTCGCGATGTTCACGTTCATGACGTCCTGGAACGATTTCCTGTGGCCGCTGGTGGTGCTCGACGCGGGCAATCCGACCGTGCAGGTGGCGCTGGAGAAACTGCAAAGCGGTTACTACGTCGACTATTCGCTGGTGCTCGCGGGCACCACGCTGGCCACGATTCCGATCCTCATCGTCTTCCTCCTGCTCGGCCGCCAGATCGTGGCCGGGATCATGCAAGGTGCCGTGAAAGGGTGACCATGTCCGCACAGCCGATCCCCGACGTGCTCGCGTTCCCGGACGCGTTCGTCTGGGGCGCCGCCACGGCGGCCTTCCAGGTCGAAGGATCGACCACAGTGGACGGACGCGAGACGTCCGTCTGGGATACCTTCGCCGCGCGCCCGGGCGCGGTGGCCCGCGGCGACACCGGCGACCCGGCGGCCGACCATTACCGCCGCTACGCCGACGACGTGGCGCTGATGCAGTCGCTCGGGCTCACCGCGTACCGGTTTTCCCTGTCCTGGCCGAGAATCCTCCCGCACGGCAAACCGGAACCGCGCGGACTGGACTTCTACGACCGGCTCGTGGACCGGCTGCTGGCCGCGGGCATCCAGCCGTGGGCGACGCTGTATCACTGGGATCTTCCGCAATCGCTGGAGGATCGCGGCGGCTGGACCGCGCGCGACACCGCGTACCGGTTCGCCGAATACGCCGAGGTCATCGCGGCCCGGCTCGGCGACCGGGTGGCCAGCTGGTCGACGCTCAACGAACCGTGGTGCGCGGCGATGCTCGGCTACGGTTCGGGCGTTCACGCGCCCGGCCGGACGTCCCCGGAGGCTGCTGTGGCGGCGGCGCATCACCTGCTGCTGGCGCACGGGCTGGCGATGGACGTCCTCCGGCAGCACACGAGCAGCCCGTCCGGGATCACGCTGAACCTGTACCCGGTCGTCGCGGACTCATCCGACGATGCCGACGCCGACGCCGCCCGGCGGATCGACGGACTGCAGAACCGGTTGTACCTCGACCCGTTGCTGCGCGGCGGCTACCCCGCTGACCTGCGCGAAGACCTGGCCCGGTTCGGCTTCGACGCCGTGGTGCAGGACGGCGACGAGGCGGTGCTCGGCAAGCCGATCGACTGGCTTGGCGTGAACTACTACCGCGGCTACCGGGTGGCCGGATCGGCGCGGCCGGGAAGCATCCCGGCGGGCCGGGAGTGGCCGGGAGCCGACCAGGTGCACTTCGTCCCGGACCCGGCCGCGCCGCGCACGGATTCCGGCTGGGAGGTGCGTCCCGGCGGGCTGACCGAGTCATTGCTGCAAGTGCATCGGGACTATCCGCCGGTGCCGTTGTACGTCACGGAGAACGGCGCCGCGTATCCGGACCCGATCCGCGACGGCGAAGTCACCGACGACGACCGCATCGCTTTCCTCGACGCACATCTGCGGGCCGCACACGACGCACTGGCCCACGGAGTTGATCTGCGCGGGTACTTCTACTGGTCGCTGCTGGACAACTTCGAATGGGCCGAGGGGTACGCGAAACGCTTCGGTCTCGTGCACGTCGATTACCGCACTCAGCAGCGCACGCCGAAGCGCAGCGCACGGTGGTACGCGGAGGTGATCGCGCGCAACGCGTTGCGGTGACCTACTCCCGGGTTCATTCGCACCGCCGGGAAAGACTTTCTCTCGGGTTTCGCGTCACGGGTTCCGGGCGCGGCCGTCGGACCAGTGCCGGGGCCGCCCCGAACGGCCCCGCGAGCGGAGACTGGAGTGTCCGATGACGGTGCGAAGCCGGGTGACCGACGAGGTCACCACGTGGCTGACCGGGGAATTCGCGGGCCGGGTGCCCGCCGAGGCGATCAAGGTGGTGGTGCGGGCGGCGGGCCGGGACCTCGACGGCAGGGTCGTCCCCGATGAGCACGGCGACCTGCTCTACCGCGTGGCGCGGGCCCGGCTGGTGCGGATGCTCTCCGCGCCGGACGAGCCGCACATCCCGCGTTCTCGCCGGTAAGGCGTTTGTTCCCCGGATCCGCACGGGTCCGGGGAACAGCTGTGCCCGGGCCTTTCGGTGGCCCGAGGTAACCGAGCGCGCGCCGACCGTGTTCGACGCGCGCCGGGGGCTGCTACGAGCCCGGCACCCGGCTGCTCAGCGGCGCGTGCGAACGCTCCGGCGGCCACCAGACCTGCGCGGGCGGCGGGGGTACGTCATCGTCTGGAAGTTCGAGTGCGTCCGCGCCGCTCTGCCAGCGGTTCCAGTGCACGGAGCACAGTCCGCGCCACAAGGAATCCTCCGTGCAGTCCCGCCGGCGACACCTGCGTACCTGCTGCCCGCTATCAATCACGTCCACGACTCCAAACCGCGCTCAACCTCCCCGCCGGCTCCAGTCTGCCTCGGCTCCGGCGGGAACGCCCCGTACTCGCGCCAACACAACCCTTGTGCAGCAACGGAACGAGAGATCTCACCCTACTCCAGGCGTCTGTGCGCGCGCCGCGCGACCACAGTGCACTCTTTCAGCGGTTGACGCGTTCACTGCCCGGCGTCAACGGTGAATCTCCTGTGCTGCAACGGAGAGTGCGCACCCGACGGCGCACGGTAGGTATGTCCACAATGGATGATCAACGCCGCGGATGCTGGGCGTCGTACTCGTGCGCGGCGGTGCGCTGGGTGCGGGTGCGCAGGAGCTGCTCGTCCGGGGACTCGTCCACATCGGCCAGTCCGAGCGCGACCGCGCGGCGGATCTGCTCGCGGTTGTCGCGGACGACGGAGGAGAAGAAGTCGTCGATGCGCGGGTCCAGAAGGACTTCCAGCAGGACCCGGAAGGACGTGTCGACGGTGGCGCGGACGATCTCGTCGTGGAACGGCAGCCTGCGCAGTCTGCCCAGCTGCGGGTCCTCGGAGATCTTTTCGGTGATGATGGCGCGGAGTTCGGTCTTGTTTTCGCTCAGGGACTTGGCAAGGTTCTCCGGGTAGTTCCCGGTTTCCAGCACCTTGACCACCTCGTCGAGGACGGCGATGGTGACGGGCTTTTTGATGGCGCGGACTATGGGTTCGGAGAGTTTGTCCACCAGGCGGTAGGTGAACTGCTCCCCTACCGCGCGGTCGGCGGCCCTTCCCAGGCGGATGATCAGTAGGATTACGCCGATGACGTGATGGTTCGCGGTGAAGGCCGGGTGGGCGACCGGGATCATCGCGAAGATTTCGTACCAGGTGCGGGCCAGGAAGGCGGCGCGCCAGCCTTGTTTGCGCCAGCGGTGGAGGAGTTCCAGGAAGAAGATGCCGCAGATGATGCAGTCGGCGAGGAAGAACCACTGGCTGATGTTGGGCGGGGGCGGGCCGATGAGGAGCCAGGCCAGCATGCCGGTGGAGACGACTGCCAGGGCGAGCATGATCCAGTCGTCGGCCCGGACGTTGCCGGGGAGGACGCCGCTGTTGAGTTCGACTTGGGCCGGACGGCCGGTGGTCATGCTGGCTCCCTGGTGCTGGGGTGTTGCTGGGGGTGATGATTCCATGGGTCTTGGGTTGGGGCAGGGAGCGTGGGGGGCGTTTTCGACGGCTCGTGCTTCGCACATCGCCCGTCTGTAGTGCGGTGGGGCACCCCGAAGCTTGATTGTGCTGACGGTCTGGGGTGGCTTGTCAAGGCGGGAAAGATGCCTTGACAAGCCACCCCAGACCGCAGGAGAGCTTCGTATCGGGGTGCGGGGGAGGTGTGGGTGCACCGACAGTTGCGTACACCGGCGGCGGCCTGCTTGAGGTGGGGGCTAGCGCCCCAATGTGGCATTGGGTGCATGCGACGCACCCAATGTGGCGTTCGGTGCATCTGACGCACCCAATGTGGCATTGGGGCGCTTCCCGAGCAGGCGCGGGACGGGCGGAGGGTCGTGAGGGGAACCCTCACGGAATCAGATTCCCTCAGGGCGACCCTCACGTACGCCAAAAGCCGTGAAGGGCTCCTTCAGGGAATCTAAGTCCCTCAAGGAGCCCCTCACGGACCGGCCGCGGGGAATCAGCGGCTGTGAGGGTGGCCCTCACGGAACGCTACGGAACCGGTTCACCTTCGAGCTCAGGGCCGGACATCTTGACACCAAACACCCGGTACAGCAGGCTTTTCTCACGCCGCCTAGTTAGGAAAGTTAACTAACAAGGAGACCCCGAAAATGCCCGCTTCCCGGAAGGTGGCGTTGTTCGCTGCCGCTTCCGTTTCGCTTACTGCTGCGTTGGCTGGTGCTGGGCCTGCCACTGCGGCGTCCGTCGCGCGTCCGTTTCCGGCGCACGTCACCTATCAGACTGGTGTCCGGCCTTCCGTCAGTCAGGCTGAGCAGGACAACGCGGTCAAGAGACAGTACGACTCCTGGAAGAAAACTTACCTCCGCCAGGCTTGCGGCGGTTACCTCGTCTGGGCGACCGACGACGCGCCCAACAAGGGCACGGTTTCCGAGGCCCAGGGCTACGGGATGAACATCGTCCCGTTGATGGCGGGCTACGACGACCAGGCCAAGACGATTTTCGACGGGATGTGGAAGTTCGTCCAGGACCACCGGGACAGCAAGGGGCTCTTCCAGTGGGTGATCGACGGCAAGACCTGCAAGTACGCCGACGACGGGACCCCTGACTCGGCCACCGACGGCGATCTCGACGTCGGCTACGGGCTGATTCTCGCGGACAAGCAGTGGGGCGGCTACAGCGCCGCCGCCAAGGACTGGCTTGCCAAGATCTACAAGCACGACGTCGCGTCCGACGGGCATCTCAAGATCGCCGACGACGCGGGCAACGACGACACCCGGCCCTCCGACTTCATGCTCGACCACCTGCGCGCGTTCGCGAAGTACGACACCGCGCACGACTGGAACAAGGTCGTCACCCGGACCGAGCAGCTGATCACCCAGTTCACCAGCAAGTATTCGCCGAACGCGAATCTGCTGTCCGACTTCGTGGTCGGTGCGAACACCAACAGCCCGAAGCCCGCGCCCGCGGATCATCTGGAGAACCAGCCGGACAACATCGTCGGCTACAACTCCGTTCGGGTGCCTTGGCACATGGGCACCGATGCGCTGCTGTACGGCGGCAAGGTCGCGACCGAGGTCGCCAAGAAGGAATCGGCCAGCTACAAGAGCCACTCCGGCGCCAACCCGGCCAAGATTTACCCGCACACCAAATTGGACGGGACGCCGACCAAAACCAGTGACCAGTCCGAGGTCGCGGCGAATCCGGTGGGGGTCGCGGCGATGGTCGCGGGCGACCAGGCGTGGACCGATTCGCTGTGGAAATACATGGCGGGCAACCCGTACGACGACACTTACTACGGCGAGACCATCAAACTGCTGGTCTACCTGGTGATGTCCGGCAACTACTGGGCCCCGTGACCCCAGCCGCCCGTACGGACGTCAACCGGCGGCGTCCGTACGGGTGGGCGGGCATTTCCCGCCCGGAGTGGTCAGCAGTTCGAAGTGCCACATCTCGTTCGCGTACACCTGGCACAGGCCGTATTTCGCGCCGTGCTGGATGAGCCAGTCGTCGGCTCGGGTGGGGGCGACGTCGACCGCCTTGCCGGACACGTGCGTCGATTGTTCCGGCGTGTTCACATACTTCCGCGCCTTCTCCAGGCTGCCGTACTTTTCGATGCCCGCGTCGAGCAGCTTCTGCTGGTACTCCTTCGTCCGCCAGCCCGACGCGATCTGAATGTCCACATTGCGCCGACGCGCGTCCGTTGCCGCCTCCTGCAACGCTTTCCGCAACGCAGGATCGAGATTTCCGACAGCCGGGTAGCTCGTGTCGGACGGCCTCAGCGTGACGCCTTCGGGAGCACCGCCTTGAGCCGGGTCGTGGTCCGGATCGCCGTCGAGCACCGGGAGGCCGGAGCACCCGGCGACGACGATCGCGGGCAGCACGAGCAGCACGATTTTGATCTTGTTCCGCAGCACGCCGCAACTATCGCGAGCGGGTATCCCCGGAAGGTTCGGCGAATGTCCGCGCTGCGTAACAAGACCGCAGGATCAGGTAACGCCTCAGGCGGTCAGCCCGATCCCCGCCTCGGCGGTGTTGACCAGGAAGGTCAGCGTCTCGTAGAAGTACAGCTCCACAGTGGACGCGTCGTGGCTGGAGTACCCGATGGACAGATCCTGTCCGAAGTGGAGCTCGTAGTCGCCGCCGCGGGTGGACAGGACGCAGGCGCCGCTGATCGCGGGCGTGCGGATGAGTTCGCCGTCCACGATCTGCTTCAGGTGTTCCAGCACCGGATAACCGTGGTTCGCCGCCTCGTACGCAGCGGTGAACTCGTCGTCGCTCAGCAGAACGGTGTACGGGCCGGCCACGCCCGCGTCGCGCAGTTCGGCGATCGCGTCGCCGATTGCCTTCGGGTAGCGCGGGGCTTCCGGCGGCAGCGCGATCGGCGAAAGCGACGAAGCCGGGCGGATGCCGGTGATGCCCGCTTCGGCGAAACCGTCGACTACGATCCGGTCCTCGGCGTACGCGATCTGCTGCGCGGCGTCCTTCACCGGCTGCCAGTCCGCGTCTTTCGCGCCCCACTCGACCGAATCGACTTCCTCGCGCGACACCGTGAACGGCACCCGCAGTTCCACGATCCGCTGTGCCGTGCGCAGGCTCGTCGCGACGCCGTCGAACTTGTCGCCGACGCGCTCGCGGCGTCCGGTGCCGACCGCGGCGAGTGCCGGGTCTCCGGTGACGACGACGTCGACCACCCGGCGCGCCGCGGCGAACTCGGCGAAGGTGCGCTTCGCCTCTTCCTCCAGGTCCGCCCACGCGGCGGCGGAGATCGGGGCGAGTTCGCGATGCAGGTTGTTCATGACCGAGTGCTCCTTCGCAGGCTTCCGATGCCCAGCGACGACCCGGCGGGCGTCGCGGCAGCCGGCGGTTCCGGCTCGGGCGGGGCGTCCGGCGGATCTTCAAGGAAGTCCGCGGTCGGCACGTAGAACAGCGCGCCGGTGTGAGGCGTGGAGAAGTCGAGAATCCGGTCGTAGGTGCCCGGCGGCGACCCGACGAACATGTTCTCCAGCATTTTCTCGATCACCGCCGGAGATTTGGTGTAGCCGATGAAATAGGTGCCGAACTCGTCGTGCCCCGGACGGCCGAACGGCATGTTGTCGCGCAGGATGTCGAGTTCGTTGCCCTCGTCGTCGGTGATCACGTTGAGCGCGATGTGCGCGTCGGCGGGCTTTTCCTCGTCCGACATCTCCACATCGGACAGTTTGCGCCGTCCGATCACCAGTTCCTGCTGCTCGGTGGTGAGCGCGTTCCACGCCGCCATGTCGTGCAGGTACTTCTGCACGACCACGTAGCTGCCGCGATTGAACGGTTCGTCGTCGTCCACCAGCACCGCCTGGTTGACGCCGTTGCCGGTCGGGTTCTCCGTGCCGTCGACGAAGCCGAGCACGTCGCGCGCGTCGAAGTACCGGAAGCCCTGCACCTCGTCGAGCACCTTCACCGAACCGCGCAGCCGGTCCATGATCAGCGATTCCAGCTCGAAGCACAGGTCGAGCCGCTCGGCGCGGAGGTGGAACAGCAGGTCGGCCTCGGCGGTGAGGACGCTCGTGTGCTTGTCGCCGGAGAAAACCGGCAGCTCGTGCAGTTCCGCCGGTCGCGGACCGCCGTAGATCCGGTCCCACGCCGCCGACGAGATCCCGGCGACGCAGGTCAGCCCGGCCCCCGCGTCGCGGAACCCCACCGCGCGCTGCAGCCCGGCGAGATCGGCGAGAAGGTCTTTCGCGACCTGCTCGGCACCGGCGTCGACCTGCACCATCAGGAAGATCGCCGCCCTGGTCAACGGTGCGGAAACGGCCTGCGGCTCAGGCGGTTCAAGGTCCCCCGCTTGCACGCTCGCGCACCCCTTCTCACCCGGTGACCGTCCGAGCGCATCCTAACCACGGACGGGCCGGCGCACCCGGCATCGCCACTCCGGAGGGGTAACCGTCAGACGAAGTGCGTGAGCAGAGCCGCGACATCGGCCTCCAAGCCGTCCGCGGCCGCGTCCTGACCGGCGAGTTGCTGCAGCAAAGCGCGCTGGAACAGGCCGTCGAAGGCGGCGTACGCGACCTCTGGCGACACCTGGGCCGGCCGGCCGGTGAACTCGGCGTAGCGCCGCACGACGCGCCACACCATGTCCTGGCGCTGTTCGTCGATGTCGAGCACATCGCCGCGGAAAGACTCCTCGAACAGGCTCTGATTGCGCAGGTCGTACCAGAGACGGTGCATCGCCGCGTCGGTCCGCAACGTGCCTGCCATCGCCGCGCCGAAGCCGTGTTTCAGCTCCTCGGCCGAGCCCGCCTCCGCCACTACGTCGTCGTAGCGGGTCACGCAGACCTCTTCGAACTTGCGGACCGCGTACGTGAGCAGCTCGACCTTGTCCGCGAAGTAGTAGTGCAGGACGCCGTGCGAGAAGTCGGATTTCTGGGCGATTTCGCGCAGGCTCGTGCGGGCATAGCCCAGCTCGGCCAGCGCCTGCAGCGCGGACTCGGCCAGCTGCTCGCGGCGCTGGGCGAACTTGTCCACGGCGCGGCGGGAGATGCGCTCCTTCGCCTGTGTCACACCGCGCAGTCTAGCGCGCCACGGATTCTTGACAATCGTCCAAGAAAATCTTGACGACTGTCCAAAATTAGCTACGGTGTGAACTACACCGCACTCGCGGCACGTCTCAAGGAGGAGATGTCGATGGGTTCGTACGACCTGACCGGGCGCACCGCGCTGGTCACCGGCGGCGCGCAGGGCCTTGGCCAGGGCATGGCCGAGGCGCTCGCGAAGGCAGGCGCGGCGGTGGTCATCGCCGACGTCCAAGAAGACCTCGGCCGCCAGACCGCCGACGCGATCAAGCAGAGCGGGGCCAGCAGCGGATTCGTCCGGCTGGACGTCACCGACGACGACAACTGGGCGCGGGCGGTCGAGGCCGTGGCCGGCGAGCACGGCGGGCTCGACATCGTCGTGAACAACGCGGGCGTGGAAATCACCGGGCTCGTCGCCGACCTCGACCCGGCCGACGTCCGGAAGATGCTCGAAGTCAACGTGCTCGGCACCTCGCTCGGCGTGAAGCACGCGTTCCGCGCCATGCGTCCTGGCGGCGTCGCCGGACGCGGCGGCGCGGTCGTGAACATCGCCTCGGTGGCCGCGACCATCGCTTTCCCCGGCATCGCTGGCTATTCGGCGACGAAATCGGCGGTCGACCGGCTCACCCGCGTCGCGGCGATGGAGTCCGGGAAACTCGGCTACGGCGTACGAGTCAACTGCGTGTACCCGGGCCTGGTTCCGACGCAGATGGGCAACCAGCTCGCGGCCGACGTCGTCGACGTCGGGCTGTTCCCGAGCATCGAGGACGCGATCGGCGCGGTGGTCGCGCAGACCCCGGCCGGACGGCTCGGCGAGGTCGCGGACATGGCCGACGCCGTGGTGTTCCTCGCCTCCGACGCCGCCCGCTTCATCACCGGCGCCGGCCTCCCGGTCGACGGCGGCATGGGCATGTGAATCCCCTCCAGCGAAAGGAACACCAGTCGTGACCAAGCCCGTCGTCGTTTACGGCGCGTCCGGCTACACCGGCCGCCTGATCTGCGAATACCTCCGCGAGTACAACGTGGCCTTCACCGCGGCCGGCCGGGACAAGGCCCGGGTCCAGGCCGCGCTCGACCACATTCCCGGCCTCGACACGGTGGACCACGAGGTGGTCGAGGTATCGCACGAAACCGGCCCGCTCACCGAGCTTTTCCAGGACGCGTCGGTCGTGTGCAACACCGTCGGCCCGTTCAGCGAGTACGGCCACGAGGTCGTCCAGGCGTGCCTCGAATCCGGGACGCACTATCTCGACACCACCGGCGAGCAGGATTGGCTGATCTCCGCCGAAGAGCGCTACGGCGCGGACATGGCCGCCAAGGGCCTGCTGCTCTCCCCCGGCATCGCGCAGATGTACACCACCGGCGAGATCGCGGCGAACCTCTGCCTCGAGACTCCCGGACTGGACACTTTGGACATCCTGGTGTTCTGGAAGGGTTACCCCACAGTCGCTTCCACGCAGACCATCCTGGTGAACGCCGCGCTGTCCGCCGCGTATTACCTGGAGCAGAACGAATACGCGGCCTGGCCCGCCGACGGCGGGCTGCAAGAGGTCACCGTGCCGGGGCACCACGAGATCGGGCTCGCGCTGCCGTGGGGCGGCACGTCGCATCCGGTGTGGTTCAAGAACGATCCGCGCGTGGCCAACGTGAAAGCGGTCGGCGGCGTGTTCGACCGGGCACTGATGCAAGGTGTGCCGCAGATTGTCGCGGCCGTCCTGGAGCAGGTGAAAGACCTGCCGCTGGAAGAAAAGCTCAAGGTGCTGCACGAGCAGGCGGCCGCGGTCCGGGACGAAATGCCGCCGAGGGAAAACCAGCGGATCAATACGTCGCTGGACTCGGTGCACGCGTCCGGCCCGCTCGGTCGCGCGCACTGCGTGATCCACGGGACCTGCAACTACAAGCAGACCGGGCTGATGCAGGCGTACGCGGCGTATTCGCTGCTGCAGCAACCCCCGCGGCGCGCCGGGTTCGCGTCGGCGTGCCAGGCGTTCGGGCACCGCGAACTGCTCGGCGTGCTGCGGTCGTTCGGGCTGGTCTCGAATCCGGTTCTGACGGTGCAGTCCTGAGACGGGGAGACGAGCGGTGCGACTGACCGACTATCTCGACAAGGGCGCCTCGCTGGGCCCGTCGGCCCCGTGTTTGACCACGGACGGCGGATCGCTCAGCTACGGCGAGGTCCAGCAGCTGTCCTGGCAGGTCGCCAGGGCGCTCGCCCGTTCCGGCGTGCGACCAGGCGACAAGGTGGCGATCCTCTCCGCCAACGACCCGGTGTCGTTCGGGTGCGTCTTCGGCATCAGCCGGGCAGGGGCGGTGTGGTGCCCGGTCAACCCGCGCAACGAGGCGGCGGAGAACCGGGAGCTGCTGGACCTGTTCGACTGCACCTGCCTGCTCGTGCAGGAGTCGTTCGCACCGCTCGTCTCCCGGATCGCCGATCAGCTGCCGAAGCTGACCACGGTGGTGTGCCTCGACGGCTCGTTCCCCGGCGCGATCCCGCTGGCCGAATGGCTCGACGGGCTTCCCGGCACGCCGTGGCAGGCCGGTCCGCCGGACGACACGGTGATGCTCGTGGGCACCGGCGGCACCACCGGGCGGCCGAAAGGCGTGGTGCTGACCGGGCACAACGTCGAAACCATGTCGGCGCTGACGTTGATGAGCTATCCGTTCCAGCCGCGCCCGCGCTACCTCGCGCTGGCTCCGCTCACGCACGCCGCCGGGGTGCTGTGTTTCCCAGTTCTGGCGCTGGGCGGCGAAATCGTGGTGATGCCGTCGCCGGATCTCGGCCGGTTCCTCGAACTGATCGAACGGCACCGGATCACCCACACCTTCCTGCCGCCGACGCTGATTTACCTGCTGCTGGACCATCCGGAACTGTCCGCGACGGACTTCAGTTCGCTGGAATGCCTGTGGTACGGGGCCGCGCCGATGTCCGCTGCCCGGCTGGAGGAAGCGATCGCCCGGATCGGGCCGGTGCTCGGACAGCTGTTCGGGCAAAGCGAAGCGCCGATGATGATCTCGACCTTGGCTCCCGCCGACCATTTCTATCCGGACGGTTCCCTGGCGCGCGAACGCTTCACCTCAGCGGGTCGTCCGACGCCGCTGACGCAGGTGGCGATCATGGCCGAAGACGGAACCCTCCTGCCGCGCGGCGAACGCGGCGAGATCGTGGTGCGCGGACCGCTCGTGATGCCGGGGTACTACCGGAACCCCGACGCCACCGCGGAAGTCAGCCGGCACGGCTGGCACCACACCGGCGACATCGGCTACCTCGACGAGGAGAACTTCCTGTACGTCGTGGACCGGGCGAAAGACATGATCATCACCGGCGGGTTCAACGTCTACTCGGCCGAGGTGGAGCAGGCGCTGATGACGCATCCGGCGGTGCAGGACTGCGCGGTGGTGGGCTTGCCGCACGAAAAGTGGGGCGAGCAGGTGACCGCGGTCGTCCAGCTGCACCAAGGACGTACCGCTGCCGCTGATGAACTGCGGGCCACGGTGAAGGAGCTGCTCGGCAGCGTGAAGACTCCGAAGGAGGTCTTGCTCTGGCCGGACCTGCCGCGGTCGAAGGTCGGAAAGGTACTGAAGACCGACGTGCGGACGCAGCTGCTGGCCGAACGGCCGGGCGATTAGAACTGTCCGCCGCCGGCGTGCAGCGTCTGGCCGGTGACCCAGCGGGCCTGGTCCGACGCCAGGAACCCCACGATGTCCGCGATGTCGCCGGGTTCGGCGATCCGGCCGAGGGGCGTCTGCTTCGCGCTGTACTCGACCACGCCCGGCGGCCCGTCGGCGAGGAGCGCGTCGGTGCGGACCGCGCCCGGAAGCACGCTGTTCACCGTCACTCCGCGCGGGCCGAGTTCCTTCGCCAGCACGCGCACGAGCTGGTCCCCGGCGGCCTTCGCGGCACCGTAGATCCCGGTGCCGGGCCGGGCTGTCTGGACCACTCCGCTCGACATCACGACGATCCGGCCGCCGTCGCGCACCCGCCGGGCCGCCTCGCGCAAAGCGACGAAGGTGGGTCGCAGATTGGTGCCGAAGATCAAGTCGTAGATCTCGTCGGAGGCCTCGGCGAGCGGCACGAACCGGGCGATCCCCACGTTCGCGACGACCACGTCGAGACCGCCGAATTCCTGTTCCGTGCGGTCGAAAAGGCCACGCAGCTCGGCGTCGTCGGTGACGTCCGCGCGCAGGGCGACCGCCTGGCCGCCGTCCGCGCGGATCTTGACGACGACAGCCTCGGCCGAGTCTTGATCGGAGCGATAGTTGACCGCGACCGAGAACCCGTCGGCACCCAGCCGTTCCGCGACCGCCCTGCCGATCCCGCGCGAACTCCCGGTGACCAACGCGACGCCCGTTCCCCTCTGCATGGCGTCAGTTTAGCGGTGCCCGAAGTGCTCTCCTTCGTCCGTGAAACCATGCATGGCAAGGAAAACCATCGCCCCTACGGCGAACATCAGCAGAATTCCGACCGCCAGCTTCCGCCGCGGCGGTGCGGCTCCGAAATCTGTGACCAACTGGTGTCCGGCCAGCAGAAGCAGTGGCTGCCAGCTGGGCCTCGGCGCAGGTGCGGGCAGGTCCGCGACCACCGCGTCCAGCTCGTGCCGGTATTGCGCCGCGTAGACGACCGTGACCCGTTCTTCCACCTCGGCGAGGCTCAGCCGTCCTTCGCCCGCCGCGTTGTTCAGGGCTTTCGTCGTCTGCTCGCGTTCGGCGTCGGAACAGCGGACGGGTCGGTCGTCAGTCATGTTTTCCTCCCGGATACGACTGGAATCAGCCGAACCGCCACCTTCGCCAGCGGTTCGCGGACCACGAGCCCGAGCGCCCCGATTCCGGCCCCGACCACGAACCCCGCGAGCACGTCGTGCGGGTAGTGCGCCCCGACGTACACCCGCGAAATCCCCATCAGCACCGCGAAAACGAGCGCCCAGAGTCCCCATTTGCGGTTGACCAGCAGCAACGCCACCGCGAACGCGGCGACGATGACCGTGTGGTTGCTGGGAAACGCGTAGTCGGCCGGCGGATCGCACGGCAGCAGCGTGTGCACGCCCGGAACCACGCGGCACGGCCGGATCTCGGCGAACGCGGACTTCAGCACGGTGTCCACGGCGAGCGCCGCCGCGATCGCGATCGGCACCCACGCCGCGGCCGCCAGCGCCGCCGGTCCCCTGGTCCGCGCTCGCCAGAGCAGCGCGAGGATCACCGGTGCCACCAGGAAAACCCCGTACTCGCTGAAGGTCGTCGCGATGCCCGCCAGCCAGTGCTGTGACCAGGCGAAATCCGTGACGTCGCGATACAAGCCAGCGTCGATCATCGCGGCACGCTCCGGCGGGCTCGGACGAGTTCGACCAGCAGCGGGCTCAGCGAAAGCAGCACCACCACGGCGATGATCGGCAGCAGGTACGTGTCGATGTTGGGCACCGACGCCCCCAGCGCGTACCCGGCGAGCGTGACCCCGGCCGTCCACAGCAGACCGCCGATCACCTGCCACAACGCGAATTTCGCGGCAGGCATCCCGGCGATGCCGACGAGCGGGTTCAGCACGGTCCGGACCACCGGGATGAACCGCGCCAGCACGACCGCTTTGCCCAGCCCGTACCGGCTGAGCAGCGCCGATCCGCGCGCGATGCCCTCGTGCAGGTGCTTGCTGCGCACGCGGACGAGCAGCGCGCCTCCCCCGCGCCGACCGAGGACGAATCCGGCTTGCGCGCCGAGCAGTGCGCCGGCCGCCGCGGCGACGATGACGGCCGTGAGGGGCAGGTGCAGTTTCGACGAGGCCGCCAGCACCCCTGCGGTGAACAACAGCGAATCGCCCGGCAGGAAGAAGCCCACGAGCAGGCCGGTCTCGGCGAACATCACCGCGAAGACGCCGAGCGGGCCGAACGCGGCCAGCAGCCACTTCGGGTCGAGCATGCCCACCTCCAACTACTACACAACTGTCGAAATTCTACATGAACGTAGTAGTGGGCTGGGCTGCTTCGACAAACCGGTAGAATTTGGGTCATGCGCAACGGACGGGGCGAGAGCGCCCGGCGGGCTCCCGGCGAGCTGGAGGCCGAGGTGCTCGCGGTGCTGTGGGAATCCGACGAGCCGATGTCGGCCGCCGGCGTGCAGGAACGGATCGGCGGCGGGCTGGCCTACACCACCGTCGTGACGATCCTGTCCCGGTTGTTCGAGAAGGGCGTCGCGACCCGCGAGAAGCAGGGCCGCTCGTTCACCTACCGCGCCGCCGACGACGAACCCGGGCTCGCCGCCCGCCGGATGAGCAAGGTGCTCGACGCCGAAGCGGACCGGTCCAGCGTGCTGGCGAAATTCGTGTCGAACCTGTCCGAATCGGACGAGGCCGTGCTGCGCGACCTGCTGCGCCAGAACGGCGGTTGACCGTGAACCTCGACCTGCTCGTTCCGCTGCTGCTGCCGCTGGCGTCCTGGCCGGTGGCGCGCTGGGTCGCGCCCCGGTTGTCGCCGCGGCTGGGCAGCTGGCTGCTCGCCGGTTCCGCGCTGGTGCTCGCCGTCGGCAGCACGGCGACGCTCGCGGTCCTCGCGGCGGCGGGGCTCGCGCAGCTGCCGTTCGTCGGCGAGCTGGGAGATTTCTCCGCGGTCGCGTTCCGCGGGGCCGACGCGGTGAACCTGCCGCTGGCGATCGCCAGCGGGGTCGCGCTCGTCGTCGCCGGGGTCGCGTTGACGCGGGCGGCGACGCAGCACGTGCGCTGGCACCGGAAGGTGCACGCCGAACTGAACGCGCACACCCGCGAGGCTGGCTTCGTGCTGCTGCCGGGCGAGGAACCGGTCGCGTTCGCAGTGGCGGGCGGCGGCGGCCGGATCGCGGTGTCCAGCGGGATGCTCGCGGCGCTGGAACCGCAGGAACGCCGCGCGTTGCTGGCCCACGAACGCGCGCATTTGCGGCTGCGGCACCACGTTTTCGCCGCGATCGTGACGGTGGCGACCACGGTCAACCCCGTGCTGCGTCCGCTCGGCGCGGCGGCCCGGTTCGCGCTGGAACGCTGGGCGGACGAGGCGGCCGCGGACCGCGTCGGCGACCGGAAACTGGTGGCCACGGCGGTCGCGAAGGCCGCGCTGGCCAGCCGGTCCCAGCCGTCGCTCGCGCTCGCCGCGACCGGCGGACCGGTGCCGCAACGCGTGCGTGCGCTGCTTTCCGCCCCGTCGTCCGGTTCGCGGCGGAATCCGTTGGCGGCAGTGGCCGTGGCGGTCGTGCTGGGTGCGTGCGCCTGGTCAGCGGCCAGCACGCTCGACGCGGCGACCGATCTCCACTCCGGACTCGAGACCGCGCAGCACGCCGCGTGCGTGCTCGCGCAGGGGACCCACGGCGAACCCGCGCTCCCGGCATTCCGACACGAGCACCGGGACTGCGCCGAACGCTGACCGCCACGCTCCCGGTGCGGCGGCGACGTCGGAGTCGTGCAGCAGAATCGTGCCGCCGCCGGTCAGCCTTCGGCACACGGTGCGCACGACCGAGCGCGGAGTGGCGCGACTGGTCCAGTCAAATCCCCAGGTGCTCCACAAAACGGGCTGAAGTCCGAGCACGCGCGCCGAGAGCAGGGCGCTCGCGCTGAACACTCCGTACGGCGCGCGCAACCACTGCGGTCTCGTGCCGGTGATGAGTTCGATCAGGTCGACGGTGTGTGCCAGTTCGTCGTGCAGGGCCTTCGGGGAGCGGCGCAGGAAGCAGCGGTGATCCCAGCCGTGGACTGCGACCTCGTGCCCGGCGGCGGCGATCTCCCGGCCTAGTTCCGGTGCGGCGGCCAGTTCCCGGCCCAGCACGAAGAAGGTCGCGCGGATGTCCAGCTTTTCGAGGATTCGGAGGAATTGCGGCGTGGACTCCGGGTTGGGGCCGTCGTCGAAAGTCAGCGCCACGTGGCTGGGGTCGCCTCGTCCGGCAAGTCTCGCCGTCCGCAGCTGCGGTACGAACAATGCGGCTGGCGCTGCGTGTGCGACGGCTGCCGCGGCGAGCCCGCGGATCATCCGGCTGCCTTGACCGGTCGGCGCAGCAACCACTCGAGCGCCTCGGTCAGTTCGCTCGGCGAATGGACCCACGGGACGATGCCGTCGTTGTGCAGTACGGCGGCGTTGGCTCGGCCGTGGCCGGGCAGGCAGCGGTAGGTCAGCACCGGGAGGCCGGTCGCGAGCGCCTCCGACGTCGTCAGCCCGCCCGCGTTCTGCACCACGACGTCGCACGCGCGCATCAGTTCCGGCATCCGGTCGACCCAGCCGAAAACGTGCCGATGTCCGGTTTTCCGCAGTCTTTCCGCCAGTGCTTCGTTGCGGCCGCACACTACGACCGGTTCGACGAGACCGGTCGCGAGGAGGTCATCGGCGGTCTGTCCGATTTGGCCTACGCCCCAGGATCCGGCCACGACCAACGCGAGCGGGCCGTCGTGCGGAAGGCCGAAGGTGAGCCGGAGCCGCAGCCGTTCGGTGATCCCGGCGGTGGGCCGGAAGGCGGGTGCGACCAGCGGACGCGAGACGAGCGTGCGACCGGCTCCGAGCGCTCGGGCTTGGCGGGCGGCGGTTTCGTTGGGAGCGACGGTGAGCGTCGCGTCCGGGCTCACGCACAGGCGGTGCACCGACGGGTCGGTGAGGTAGACGACCAGCGGCGCAGTCAGTTCGTTGGACCGCCGCAGCCGGGCGACCGCGTGCGTCGCAAGCGGATAGGTCGAGACGACGACGTCGGTGTTCTCCCCCAGCAGCTCGCGCAGTCGCGGCGTAGCGAGGCCGGCGAACCGACGGGCGGCTCCGGCCAGCGCGGGGGTGCCCAGTGCGCTGAGCAGCCAGTCCCAGCTGCGCGGCACGGTGTTGAGCTGCCGGTGGTAGGCGCCGCAGAGCAGTTCGCCGAGTCTTCCCGGCAGCAGGTCCAGGAAATCGGCGCGGACGACGTGTGCGCCGCGGCTGGAAAACCACCGGTCCAGCTCCCTGGCGGCACCGTCGTGTCCCGCTCCGATCCGGGCGGACACGATCACCACGCGGGCCATCGGGCACCTCTTTCTGCTTCTACACGGCTGTAGTAAAACTACATCCCTGTAGAATGAGAGTCGAGGCCGGACCGCCCGCGGCGATACACCCTCGGTCCGACATTCCGGGCGCCCTCTCCGCAATTTGGGGTAAGCGGTAACCCGTCCAGGTGAGACGCCCGCTACCGTGGGTCTTTCGACCACCGGATGCGGCAGGAAGAGGAACCCCGATGCGTCGCAAGACTTCCAGCGCGCTCCGCGTCGCCCAGGTGCTCCTGGCCGTCGTCTCGCTGCTGGTCCTCGGCGGCACCGCGTTCGCGTGGTCGAAGCTGAACCAGATCACCGACGGCCTGACCAGGTCCGATGTGATCGGCTCCGGGTCGAACTCGCCGATGGACGAGCAGAACATCCTGATGGTCGGCCTCGACACGCGCACCGACGCGGAGGGCAATCCGCTGCCCGATGACGTACTCGACCAACTGCACGCGGGCGGCGCCGAGGACGGCGGCGACACGACGGACACGATGATCGTCGTGCACATCCCGGCGGGCGGCGGGAACGCCACGGCCATCTCGATCCCGCGTGACTCGTATGTCCAGCTTGCCGGGAAGTTCGGGAAGCACAAGATCAACTCGGCTTATACGTATGGGCAGACTGCTCGGAAGAACGAGCTGAAGGCTCAGGGGGAGTCTGGGCCTCAGCTGGAGACGGACTCGGCGCAGGCTGGGGCCAAGACGGCGATCGAGACTGTGCAGCAGTTGACCGGGCTGACCATTACGCACTATGCGGCGGTCAATCTGGCTGGGTTCTACTACGTGAGCCAGGCTGTGGGCGGAGTTCCGGTTTGCCTTAAGGCCCCGGTTCGGGATTCTTACTCTGGGGCTAATTTCCCTGCTGGGCCGCAGAATGTTGCCGGAGCGCAGGCGTTGCAGTTCGTGCGGCAGCGGCATGGGTTGCCCAATGGGGACTTGGATCGGATCAAGCGGCAGCAGGTCTTCATGGCGAGTATGGCTAAGACTATTCTTTCCGCTGGCACGTTGACGGATCCGGGTAAGTTGGATGCGTTGATCGGGGCGGTTAAGAAGGCTGTCGTTGTTGATACCAACTGGGATTTGCTCGGGTTTGCTCAGCAACTGCATGGGATGAGTGCTGGGAGTATCAACTTTGTCACCGTGCCGGTGGTTAGCATTACTTTGAAGACGCCTAATGACGGGGATGCCGTGCAGGTGGATCCTCAGCAGGTGCAGAAGTTTGTCCGGGAGCAGACCGGGGCTGCTACTTCTGCTCCGTCTTCTTCTGCGCCGCCGTCTTCGGCTGCTGGGGATCCTGCGTTGGCTTCTTATGTGGTGGATGTGCGGAACTCGTCTGGGGTGGACGGGTTGGCCAACCGGGTTGCGGACAAGCTTGCTGCTGCTGGGTATCAGCGGGGGTCTGTCACTAATAGTGCTACTCGGCGGACTTCTACTGTCTATTACGGGCGGGGGCAGCGTAGTCAGGCTGAGGGTATCGCGGCGAAGCTCGGTGGGGTTGCGGTGGCTTCGGACAGTTCTTTGGACAAGGATCATTTCCGGGTTTATTTGGGGCAGAAGTATTCGGATGATTCCGGGGTGCATCCGGCTTCCGCTCCGGCGGTTATGGAGCCTCCTGCCGGGGGTGCTCCGGAGATTACT
The DNA here is from genome assembly GCF_006704225.1 of Amycolatopsis sp. Poz14. Lineage (NCBI taxonomy): Bacteria > Bacillati > Actinomycetota > Actinomycetes > Pseudonocardiales > Pseudonocardiaceae > Amycolatopsis > Amycolatopsis sp. Poz14. Next base: position 1,905,876 of record NZ_JACLHD010000001.1, on the reverse strand, counting down.
GCTGATGGGGTTACTTGTGTGAACTGACCCGGCTCGTGCTTCGCACATCGCGGGTCGGGAGTGCGGTGGGACACCCCGAAGCTTGATTGTGATGACGGTCTGGGGTGGTGTGGGTGCACCGATCGTTGGGTGCATCGGCTGCGGATTGGTGAGCGGGGTGCTTGGCTTGGGTGCACTGGTTGCGGGGTGATGGGTGGGGCGCGCGGCTCGAGCGCACCGGTTGCGGGGTGGCGGGTGAGACGCGCGGCTCGAGCCATCGGCGGCGGGTTGGCGGGTGGGGCGCGCGGCTTGAGCGCTGGGTGAGGATGGGTTCGCGGCCGCCGGTTGTGGGGGTCGTGGAGCGCCCCAATGTGGCATTGGGTGCATCTGACGCACCCAATGTGGCGTTCGGTGCATGCGATGCAACCAATGCCACATTGGGGCGCATCCCGCGCGCTGGCGAACTGATGGAAGCAGGCGGGTCCGTGAAGGGGCCCCTCACGCACGGCGGATGGGTCGTGAGGGGAACCCTGAGGGAATCAGCGGCCGTGAGGGTGGCCCTCACGGCACCTTGTCGTCCGTGAAGGGCTCCTTGAGGGAACCCAAGTCTGTGAAGGGGTCCCTCACGGACCGGACGCGCGTCGTGAGGGTGGCCCTCACGCACCGGCCGCGGGGGCGTGAAGGGCTCCTTGAGGGAATTAGATTCCCTCAAGGAGCCCTTCACGGACTTCCCGGGCGGGGAAGCAAAACGGGCCGGTCCTAAAAGGACCGGCCCGTTGCTAAAGCAGGGTCAAGCAGAGTAAATCAGGCGTTGCTGCGACGACGGCGAACCACCAGGATCATCGCGCCGCCCGCGATGACCAGGGCTGCGCCGATTCCGATGGGCAGGGCGGCGTTCACGCCGGTGTTCGCCAGCGGGGTCTGGCCCGAGTTGTTGCCGGCCGCGGGGGCGGTCGTGGCGGGCGCGGTGGTGACCGGGCCCGTTTCGGTCCAGGTGCCGGTTGCGGCGGCCTCGACCGCGCTCTTCTGCGACTGTGCCACGATCAGCGACTGCGCCGGGTTGCTGTCGTAGTTCTTGGCCACGAACAGGCGGCCCGTGTTGACGTCGCCGGTGGCCTTGATCGCGAGTTCGGCCGTGCCGGGCTTCGCGTCCTTCGGGACGTCCAGGAACAGCTTCGTGCCGTTCTTGATCGCCGAGGACTTGATCTCCTCGCCATTCTCGCCGACGACCTTCACGCCCTCGGGGAGCTTGCTCGTGAAGTCGGTGACGCTGCCGGTGGTGGCGACGGTGAACGGGCCGATCTTGGTGCCCGCTTCGCCGGTCGCCTTCGCCGGGGTGATGCTCAGCGCCGGCTTCTTCTCCTCGACGCCGGTGTTGGCGTCGCCGGTGAGGTACTTGTACAGCGCGAGAACGTCGGCCGCTTCGTCCGGGGAGCCGTTGGCCAGCGGGTTCTCGGCGTCGAGGTCCTTCGCGTCGCTGTAGTGCCACACCGCGGCCTGGGTCGCGGTCAGCGCTTCCTTCGTGGACAGACCGTCGTGGAGCTCGACGCCCTTGCCGGTCAGCGCCTTCTCGATGGAGGCGACGTCCTGCGACGGGTAGCTGTGGTGCAGCACCCAGTTGATGTTCTTGTTGTTCTTGCGGAACGGCGACTTCGCGTCGGGGTAGTCGTTCCAGGCGTGCTCGACCATGGTCTCGCCGAACCGCGCGCCGACCTCGATCTGCACGCAGTACATCTTCGAGATGGCGCCGTCGGACAGCTTGAAGTTGAACAGCGTCGTCTGGACCTTGCCCTTGTCGGCGATGTTGACGTCGAAGCCCGACGTGCCGCCGTACACCAGCTCGCCCGAGGCCGCGCCGCTGCGCGCCGTGGGGGCGTTGTCGTCCGCGAGGGCGACCGGCGCGGCGATCATGAGCGCCGCTGCCGCGGAAGCCGCCGCGGCCCCTCCCCGGACCAGAATTGACCTGCCGTGCATGCTTTCTCCCATCGAGTCCCGAACCACGAACGACGGACCGCGTGAGACCACATCTCCCCGACCACGGCGGCCACCAATTCGGGTGAAGAATCCACCCAGTCAAGCGATGGCGAAGCATACACAGGGCTCACATGTGCACTGTGGGTGGTCCCCTGAATGCGCTTCTGTACCTTCAGGGGGAGTCGTTCCTCCCCTTGCGTTGCTCTGGGTAGATATGCGAAGAGCTGCGGAAACCCGAGAGAAAAGGCGCGGAACGTTGAACAAGCAACCATCGGCGGACGTGCTGGCCGCGTTCGGCTGCGCCGAGGACCCGGTTCGGTTGGAGGGCGGGAAAGGCGAGACCTGGCGCGCCGGGGACATCGTGCTGAAACCGGTGGAGTTCGCTCCGGAAACGCGATGGCGGGCGGCGGCGCTCGCCGAGGTGGCGGAATCGGCGGAGTTCCGGATCGCCCGGCCGCTTCAGGCTCGCGACGGGGAATGGATCGCGGGAACATCCGTCGGCCAGAATTCATCCGGCGGTCATCCGTCGCTCGGCTGGGAGGCGAGCCGGCTCGTCCCCGGCCGCCCGGACACTTCCCGGCCCGACGACGCGATTCGGGCCGGGATCGCGTTCCATCAAGCGATCGCCCAGCTGCCGCGGCCGGATTTCCTCGATTTCCGCACTGACCCCTGGGCTATCGGAGACCGCGTCGCCTGGGCGGAATTGCCGCCCGAAGGCACGGCACCCGCTCGCGACCTCCTCCGCCCGTTGCTCAAGGCGCGCCGTCCGGTCGAGTCGGCCGCGCAGGCGGTGCACGGCGACCTTCCCGGCAACGTCCTGTTCGCGCCCGGACAGCCGCCCGCGGTGATCGACTGGGCGGTCTACTGGCGTCCCCCGGCCTGGGCCGCCGCGGTGGCGGTCGCCGACGCGTTGTGCTGGTACGGCGCGACTCCCGAGCTGATCGACCGCTGGGCGCATCTGCCGGAATGGCGGCAGATGCTGATCCGCGCGCTCGTCTACCGGATCGTCACGCACGACATCTCCGGCTTCTGGACGCCCGACCAGATCGCCGCCTACCAGCCCGCGGTCGAGGCCGTGCTCAGCTGACGAGGTTCTCCAGCGGCTCGCCCTTCGCGTAGTGCGCGAGCTGGCGTTCGGCCAGCCGCTTCGCGCGCGGGTAGAACGAGTCCGAACCGCCGGCGATGTGCGGGGTGATGATCGCGCCGTCGAGGGTCCACAGAGGATGGTCGGCGGGCAGCGGTTCCGGGTCCACGACGTCGAGCGCGGCGCGCAGGCGACCGGCGGAAACCTCAGCGGTGAGCGCGTCGGTGTCCACGGCGGTGCCGCGGCCGACGTTCACGACCAACGCGGTGTCCGGCAGCAGCGCCAGTTCCTTGGCCCCGAAAAGGCCACGCGTCTGCGCGGTGTCGGGCAGGACCAGGACCACGATGTCCGCGGACGGCAGGAGCTCCGGCAGTTCGTCGATGCCGTGCACGCCGGAGCGCGCGGTGCTGGCGACCCGGACCACCTCGGCCTCGCCGGCCTCCAGGTACCGCTCGATGGCTTGGCCGATCGAGCCGTAGCCGACCAGCAGGACGCGGCAGTCGGCGAGCGAGCGCGTGTGCACCCGGTCCCACGAGCCCTTCTGCTGCTGCGCGAACCAGCGCGGGAAATACCGTTGCGCGGCAAGGATCAGCGCGAGCGCGTGCTCGGCGACGCTGAGATCGTGCAGGCCCCGGCCGTTCGCCAGCTGCACGCCGGACGGGACGAGCGGCAGCAGATTGTCGTACCCGGCGGAAAGCGTCTGGACCGCGCGCAGCGACGGCAGTTCCGGGATGAGCTTCGCCGCCGCCGGGCCCTGGTCGTAGGGCAGGACGTAGAACTCGACGTCGTCGAGGCCGTCCGGCGGGGTGCCGCGGCCGTCCCAGACGACCGCGTTCAGTTCGGCCGGAACGGAAATGTCGGACCAGGGCACCAGTACACGCGCGGTCATGCTCGCCTTTCCTTCGTCTTCGCCGGAACCGCGAGCACCAGCACCGCGGCTGCGGCCATTGTCCCCGCCAGCATCAGGAACGCGGCAGCCGTGCTGCCGGTGGCGGATTCGAGCCAGCCGACCAGGTAGGTCCCGAGGAACCCGCCGAGCGCGCCGGCGGCGTTGACCACGGCTACCGCCACCCCGGCGGTCCGCTGCGGCAGGAGTTCGGAAATCATCGCGAAGAACGGGCCGTACGGCGCGTACAAGGCGACCGCGGCGATCGCCAGCAGCACGAACGCCCACCAAAACTGCTGCTTGCCCAAGAGATACGAACCGTAGAACGCGACCGCGCCGGCGAGCAGCCACGGCCACACGAATCGCCGCCGCGCCCCGGTCCGGTCCGAACCGCGCGAGTTGATCAGCATCGCCACCACGGCGAACGCGTACGGGATCGCCGACAGCAAACCGGTCGCGCCGATCCCGGCCGACGAGCCCGCCTTGACGATCGACGGCAGCCAGAACACGAAGCCGTACACCCCGATGCTCCACAACAGATACTGCGCCGCCAGCAGCAGAACTGCCTTGGACCGCAACACTTCCCGCACCGGCCGCGCAGCCGGTTCCGGCAGCTGCGCCTGTTCCGCGGCGATCGCGTTTTCGACCGCGGCGCGACCGGCCGGGTCGAGCCAGGGAGTGTCGGCGGGCCGGTCGCGGACCTGCGCGCGGAACACGAAAGCCCAGATCAGCGCCGGAATTCCCTCGATGATGAACATGCCGCGCCAGGACGTCGCCTCGATCAGATACCCGGACGCCGCCGACAGCCACATCACCGTCACCGGGTTGCCCAGGATCAGGAACGCGTTGGCCCGGCCGCGTTCGGCCTTCGTGAACCACCGGGCGAGCAGCACGACGAGCGCGGGCAGGACCGCCGCTTCCACCGCGCCGAGCAGGAACCGGACCACGATCAGCACCGGCACCGAACTGAGCAGGCCCTGCGCGGTCGCCAGGACTCCCCACGCGAGCACCGACCAGAAGATCAGGCTCCGCACGCTGCGGCGGTCGGCGTAGAGCACGCCCGGGACCTGCAGCAGGAAGTAGCCGAGGAAGAACGACGCGGCGATCAGGCCGGACGTCGTGCTCGTGAGGTGCAGTTCCTCGGCCATGCCGCCCGCGGTCGCGATCGAGAAGTTCGACCGGTCGAGGTAGGCGAGGCTGTAGGTGACGAAGACGATCGGGATCAGCCGCAGCCAGCGCTGCCTCCCGAGCGTGCCCGCCTGCTCGACGGTGTTCATCCGGTACTCCTGTCGCCGCTGACCCAAGTCCTTGACGAGCTTTCCGTCATATGGAAAGCTATTCCGCAATGCGGTGAGAGGCAGTGTGCGTCGCCGCGCGCGGGACGTCAAGGGGGTCCGATGGCGGACATGGTCGGCAAGGCTTTGCGGGTGCTGTCCCTGCTCGGCGGCTACCCCGAGGGCGTGCCGCTGTCCGAGCTCGCGCGCGCCGCCGGGTATCCGGTGAGCACCACGCATCGGTTGCTCAGCTCCTTGCAGAGCGAGGGATTCGCGCGCAATGACCCGGTGTCGAAGCGGTATTCGCTGGGGCTGCGGCTGTTCGAGCTGGGCCAGTCGGTGTCGCAGGCGCGCGGGTTCGCCGGTGTCGCGCTGCCGGTGATGCAGAAGCTGTCCGCGGAGACCGGCGAGCCGACGCTGCTGGCCGTGCTGGACGGGCACAACCAGGTTTACGTGCACTCGGTGCAGGGGTCCCAGCGGCTGCAGATCCGCGGCGAACCGGGCGCGCGCGGGCCGTTGCACTGCACGTCGATGGGGAAATGCCTGGTCGCGTTCGCGCCGAACCGCGATGAACTGGTCGCTTCGCTTGAGCTGCCCGCGTTGGGCCCGCGCACGATCACTTCGCGCGAGGCGTTCGCGGCGGAGATCGCGGCGGTGCGCGAACGTGGTTACGCGATCGCTGACGAGGAGCACGAGGAAGGCATCCGCGCGGTCGGCGTTCCGATCCGGACTCCGGACGGGACCGCGATCGCCGCGTTGTCCACCGCGGCACCGGCTTACCGGCTAAGCGTGGCTCAACTCGAGGAGTTCGTGCCCGCTTTGCGTGCTGCCGCGCGGGAATTGGCGGCACTGCTGCCCCGGTGAGCGCTTACGCGCCGATCTCGCCCCGGATCCACGAGACGAGCTGGTCGACGCGCGCCGCGGTTTCGATGCCGGGCTGAGGACAGTCCGGTCCGAAGTTCTCGACCGCGATCAGCGTGTTCTTGCCCTTCACCGGCACGAAGAACGGCGAACCCGAGTCGTCCGGGCAGGGGCTGTTCTCGACGGTGCGCTTCTTCAGCGGTTCGAGGGTGATCTCGTTCTTGCGCACTTCGTCGACCTGGAAGTCGCCGCGTTTGATGTGATCGGTCTGCACGATGACCTTCGAGGACAGCGAACCCCAGCCGACGAACGTCGTGTGCTGCCCCGGGTCCGGCGGCCCGTCCGGCAGCGCGAGCGGTTCGATGTCGGTGACCGGCTCGGACAGCTTGGCGAGCGCGAGGTCGTTCACCGCGGACTGGCGCGTGTCCACGATCTTCAGCACGTGCCCGCGCGGATCGGAGTCGGTGAGCTTCCCGATCGCGGCGGTCATCGTGTAGTCGGGTTTGCCGCTGACGCGCGTGCCGTCGAGGTCGTGGAAGCAGTGTCCCGCGGTGACGATCCATTGCGGGGCGATCAGCGACCCGCTGCACCCGCCGGTGCGGACGCCGCCGCCCTTCTCCGGAATGTCCTTTGAGGACAGTTTGACGCTGAACGGGGTCGGATGATCGGGCAGCGCGGGCGGCTGCGCGGAGGACTTGCCGCCGGTGCCGCCGGTGCCGCCGCTGACTGTGCTGCTGGCGTTGCCCGCGTTGCCGCCGGCGCTGCGCGCGACGGCGACGTTCGACACCGGTTTGGCCGTCTCCGCCTCCGCCGTCCGGTGCAGGCCGACGTAGGCCCCGGCGAGCCCGGCCCCCAGCACCGTGGCAGCCGCCACGGCACCCAGCCGAAGGCTCGCCCGCTGAGCGGAACGTGACTTTGCGTGCACCACGGGGTCCAAGATAGCGAAGTTGTTAACCCGAATGAGTGAGAGTGCCCGATTAATCCGGTGACCAGGGTAGAAACTGACGGCCTCGATACGCCGGGTTCGCGGTTGGTCACGGAATGCTAACGGCGGCGGGGTGTTTTGCCTGGAGGCTGGGCCGTTTGGCGGCACGGGGCGGATTGTGGGGGTTGCTCCCGATCAGCGGGACATCTGCGGGGCGGGCTCGGTTCGGGCGGGCTCGGGTTGGGCGGGCCCGGGTCGGGTCGGGCGGGCTCGTCCGAGCGGTGTCGGGTCGGGCCGCCTCGATGGGGTTGCTCGGGTGCGCGGAGGGTGAGCAGTGGCGGTGTCGGCCAGAGCGCTGCGGAGGACGGGCCGACGAAAACGTGCCGGACGGCTCTCGCTCTCGCCGAAGTCCGTGAAGGGCTCCTTGAAGGAATCTGGTTCCCTCAAGGAGCCCTTCACGGACCACTGGCATCACGCGTCTGGCCCGCCGCGGCTGGGGCGCGCGCAGGATCTCGGCCGCTGCTGCACGATCTCCTCCCGCAGCCGGAGCCCGACGGCTAGGCAGCGGGCAAGTACCGAGGAGCCTGCCGCGCGTGTGACGCCTGCTCGTACGCGTAGGCGAAGTTGAGCAGCTGCGCATCGTGATACTTCGTGCCCAGGAACGAGACCCCGACCGGCAGCGGGCCCGCGAAACCGGCTGGCACGGTGATGTTCGGGTAGCCCGCGACGGAGGTGTTCCGGGTGCTGCTCAAGAACTTCGGGTCGCCTGGGCGGTCCAGCGGCGAAGCAGGCAAGCCGCTCAGGGTGATGATTGCGTCGAGGCCCTTCGAGGCAAGGACGTCGTCGATCGACCGTTGTGCGATGCCCGTCGCGGCGGCGCGCTGGCGGCGGTAGGTCTGGTCGGTCAGGTTGCCGTCGGCCTTGTTCGCTTCGATCAGCAGGCTTTGGTCGAACAGCGGCATTTCGACGTCGCGGTGCTGGTCGTTGTAGGCGATCAGCTCGGACAGGTTCCGCGGGTGGTTGCCGGGGGTCGCGCTGAGGTAGGCGTTCAGGTCGTGTTTGAACTCGGTCAGCAACGCCGGGAAAAGATCCGGTTTGACCGACCAGGAAATGTCCTCGACGTCCGCGCCCTCGACGACCGTCGCGCCCAGTGAGCGCAGAGTGTGCACTGTGGACTCGAAGACGCGGTCGGCTTGCTGATCGATGCCGGTGTGACCCTTTCGCCAGATGCCGATTCGCTTGCCGCGCAGGGCGTTGCGATCCAGACGGAGGTCCTTGGGAATCGCGGGCGCGGCGGCGACTGAGGCGGGATCAGCTGGGTCGGCACCGGTGATTACGGCGAGGGTGAGTGCGGCGTCGGTGACGTTGCGGGCGATCGGGCCGGGGGTGTCGTGCTGGGTGGTGATCGGCACGACGCCGCTGCGGCTCACGACGCCGAGGCTGGTTTTCACGCCGACGGTCGAGGTCGCGGCCGCTGGGCACACGATCGAACCGTCGGTCTCGGTGCCGATGGCGACCGTCGCCAGACCGGCTGCGGCGGCGACTGCCGAGCCGCTCGAGGAGCCGCATGGGCTGCGGTCCAGTGCGTAGGGATTGCGGGTCTGGCCCGCGACTCCGCTCCAGCCTGGGATTTGCCCGCCTGAGCGGAAGTTCGACCATTCCGACAGGTTCGCTTTGCCGAGCACGATCGCTCCGGCGGCGCGCAGGCGCTGGACCAGGAACGCGTCTTTGGCGGGGCGTGAACCGAGCATCGCGGTGGACCCAGCGGTGGTGGTTTGCCGGTCTGCGGTGTCGGTGTTTTCCTTTAGCAGAACTGGAATTCCTTCCAGGGCGCTGCGGGAAGAGTGGGTCCGGCGGCGGGCGTCGCTTTCCTTCGCCGCCGCCAGTGCGTCCGGATTGGTTTGCACGACGGCGTGCAGTTTGGGGTTCAGTTCTTCGATCCGGCGCAGGTAACCGCGCGTCAGCTGTTCCGACGTCAGTTGCTTCCGGTCCATGGCGCGCTGCAAATCGGGAATGGTGGACTGGTCGAGGAAACGAGCCGGCGAGGCGTCCGCCGCGGCGGGCAGGAGCAGGCCCGCCGCGGTGAGGGCCGCCACCGAAAGCCGTTTCAGCGAGGTGGTGCGCATGGGTTCTTCTTTCTTATTCGCGGAGGCCGATGGCGTCGATGGGCTTGGCGCGCAAGGTGACCCGAGTGGACAGTCCGAGCGAGACCAGGCTGAGCAAGAAAGCTCCGGCGATGATTCCGCCGAATACCGCGGGAGTTCCTGCCGGGAGCGGAGTGTCGCGCAGGGCAAGGTTCAGAATCGCCAACGGAATCGCCGCCACCACGGTGCCGATCAGCGCCGCGATGCCCGCGGTCGTCAACGCTTCCAGGCGCATCATCCGCACGACCTGGCCCCGGGTGGTGCCGATCAGCCGCAGCAGGGCGAATTCCCGCGAACGCTGCGCGGTGGTCATCACCAGCGTGTTGGCCACCGAGATCACCACGTAGCCGAGGATCACGCCGACCGCGACGAGGTTCAGGTAGAACTGCTGCTGCGCCGAAGCGCTTTCCAGCGCGGAAACCGTGGAGCTCGGGGTCACGGTGAGGCCCGGGTAGCGGGCGCTGAGGTCGCGCAACGCGGCGGTCACCGCGGCCGGATCCGCGTTCGGGTCTTGGCGCACCAGAACGGAACTGTCCATCCGGTCCCCCGTGTGCGCGCGGGCGAGATCGGCGGGCAGCACGTACTCGCCGAACGCCTGGTTGTGCGTGTAGACCGCGACCAGTTTCACCTTCGCGGGGCTGCCGTCGCCGAACCAGAAGTCGACCTCGTCGCCGATTTTCTTGTCGTACCAATCGGCTTCGCTCTTGCTCATCGCGACGGTGTCGCCGCGCAGGTCGGCCAGATTCCCGGACACGACGCCGAGGTCGAGCACGCCGCGGACCTGGTCGCCGTTCAGCCCCTGCGCCGGGTACTTCATGACGCGCAGCTGCTGGTCCTCCTTGACCGTGGTGACGACGTCGGTGCGGATCACCGAGGTAGCGGCCGCGACTCCGGGGATGGCCCGCGCCGCCGCGGCGACCTCCGGGGACAGCGCGCCGGTCGTGCTCGTCAGGACGTGGTCCGCGGTCGTCGACCGGACCGCCTGCTCCCGGGTGGCGGCGGCGGACGACGTCTGGCTGTAGAACATCGAGATCGCGAACGCGACCGCCAGCATCACCGGGGTCACCGCCGAGGCGAGCCGCCGGGCGTTGGCCTGGTTGTTCGCCGCGGCGAGGTAACCACTGATGCGCGAGAAGCCGGAGTACAGCGGGCCGATGATCCGCGTCATGAAGGCGACCACCTTCGGCCCGAGCACCGAGAGCCCGATCACGACCACCAGCGCGGACATCGAGGAGGCGGCGAGCGCACCCGGTCCGGTCACGTACATCGGGACGGTCGCGCCGCCGAAGCCGAGCGCCACCAGCACCCAGCCGACGACGAGGCGGGCCCGGCCGAGTTCGCGGCGTTCGACGGCCGCCTCGCCGAGCGCTTCGATCGGGCGGATCGACGACGGACGCCGCGCCGCCGACCACGCGGCCAGCCGGGCCGCGCCCAAGCCGAGCAGGAACGCGACGACGAGCGGGAGCGGGCCGATCGCGAGGCCGAAGTCCTGCGGGATCACGCCGACCGCGGCGAAGGAGTTGCGCAATCCGTAGCCGACGGCCACGCCGAGACCCGCGCCGAGCACCCCGGCGATCGTCGCGACCAGCATGGTTTCGGCGCTGATCAGCTTGCGGATCTGCTTCGGGGTGGCGGCGATCGCCCGCAGCAGCGCGAATTCCCGCCGTCGCTGGTTGATCACCAGCGCCAGCGTGCTCGCCACGACGAACACCGCGACCAGGATCGCGTACCCGCCGAACGCGCCCGCGAGGATGAACAGCAGCATCCGGGTCTGGCTCACGTCGAGGAATTCGACCGTGCTGCGTTCCATCCCGGCGGTCACCGTGACCGGTTCGCCCTTGACCGCCGCGTTGACGCGGTCTTCCAGGTCGCCCGCCGCGACCCCGGGAGCGGCGAGCACGCCGATCGCGTGGACCTGCCCGGGCTTCCCGGAAAGATCAGCGGCGCGCGCGGCGGAGAAGTACAGGGCCGACTGCCGGCTCAGCCCGCTGGCGGACTGGGGCGTGGCGATGCCGCTGACCCGGAACTCCATCGGCGTGGACCGGGTCGAGATCCGCACTGTGCCGCCGACCGAAACTCCGGCGCGGGCGGCCAGTTCCGCGTCGAGAACGACCTCGTTCGCCGCCTCGGGCGCGTGCCCGTCCCGGATGGAGAGCGGGGCCAGCACGGCCGCGTCCCAGTTGTGCCCGCGCGACTGGGTGCCGTTCGGGCCGGTGAGCACCTCGCCGCCGGACGTCACGACGTTCGCCGGGAAGTCCTGCTCCGGCACCGCCTGGCGCACCCCTGGCACCGACGCGATCCGGTTGACCAGCGTCTCCGGCACCGTGGTCTGTTCGGTGACCTGCTCGGACTCGCCGAAATCCGATCCCGGCGGTTTCGTGGTCTGCACCCCGCCGACCACCACGGACGCGTCGGCGTAGCGCTCGGTCGGGACTCCGGCCCGGAGACCGGATTCCATGAGGATGCCGCAGCCCGCGACGAGCGCGGTGCCGCAGAGAATCGCGATGAACGCGCCGACGAACCCGCTCAGCCGGGCCCTCGTCGTCTGCCAAGCCAACGACCACATGGCGGTCACCACTCCCCGAGGTGCGTCAGCCGCTGCGCGACCCGCTCGGGGGTCGGCTGCGCGAGGTGGCCGGCGAGCTTGCCGTCGGCGAGGAACAGCACTCCGTGCGCGGCGGACGCGGCGACCGGGTCGTGGGTGACCATCAACACGGTCTGGCCCATCTGGTCGACCACGGTGCGCAACAGGTCGAGCACCTGGCGCGCGGTGCGGGTGTCGAGCGCGCCGGTCGGTTCGTCGGCGAGCACGACCTCGGGCCGGGTGATCAGCGCGCGGGCGATCGCGACGCGCTGCTGCTGCCCGCCGGACAGTTCCGCCGGGCGGTGCTCGAGCCGCTTCGCGATGCCGACGCTGTCGACGATCTCGCGCAACCAGCGCGCGTCGGGCTTCTTGCCCGCCAGGCGCATCGGCAGGGTGATGTTCTGCAGCACGTTCAGCGACGGCAGCAGGTTGTAGGCCTGGAAAATGAACCCGATCCGGGTCCGGCGCAATTCGGTGAGCGCGCGCTCGCGGAGTCCGCCGAGTTCGGTTTCGCCGAGCAGCACCTTTCCCGAACTCGGCCGGTCGAGCCCGGCCGCGCAGTGCAGGAAGGTGCTCTTGCCGGACCCGGACGGCCCCATCACCGCGGTGAACGAGCCTCGCTGGATCCCGACCGACACCCCGTCCAGCGCGGTGACCGCGCCGTCGCCGGAGCCGTAGATCTTGCGCACCGCTTCCAGCCTCAGGGCGTGTGTTCCGCCTGTGTTCATGTTCGTGTCGCTCCTCGGACCAGCAGATTTCTGTCTCTACGAAGCTATGGCGGCGGGGGCGCGGAAACGATCCCGAGCGCGAGAGTCTTGGGGGTAGCGCAGGCACCACCACGCCCGGTGGGGAGGTCCTAATGGGACACTGTGCGGGTGAAAAGGTGGCTGCGCTCGTGGTGGTCCGGACTCCGCTATTTGCTGGTGGGAGCCGCGACCGCGTTTCTCGCGATGCTGCTCTTTTTCGCGATGGCCATCGTGCTCGCGACGTGTTTGATCGGCGTCGGGATTCCGGCGCTCCCGGTCGCGCTGAAACTGCTCCGCTACCCGCTGCGGTTCGAACGCCGCCGTGCCGGGCGCAGGCTCGGCGAGCCGATCGCGGAGCCGTACGCCAACGTTTCGCCCATTCGTGACCCAGCGAGCCTGCGCGATCTCGCATGGCTCGCGGTGCACGCGGTGGTCGGCTTCCTCGTCGGGGTGCTCGCGTTCGGCCTGCCGCTCGGCGGACTGCGGCAGATCCTCACCGGCGTGTTCTGGTGGCTGGTGCCCGGCGGAATCCAGAGCTCGCTGGAATTCATGGTGAACTCGTGGCCGTCGGCCGCGCTCTGCATCTTCAGCGGGATCGTCATGATCGCGCTCACCTTTTGGGCCGCGCCGCTGGCTCGCTGGCAAGCCCTGGCGACGCGGGCGCTTCTCGGCCCGCGGCCCGGCGCCTCGCTGACTGACCGGGTCGTCGAGCTGACCGCGACCCGCGCCGCCGCGCTGGAGGCGCACGGCGCCGAACTCCGCCGTCTCGAACGCGATCTGCACGACGGGACGCAGGCACGGCTGTCCGCGGTCGTGCTGCAACTCGGGATCGCCGATCAGCTTTTCGAAGGAAATCCCGCCAAGGCAAGGGAATTGCTCGGCAAGGCGCAGGACGCGGCGACCGAAGCGCTCGCCGAATTGCGCACGGTCGTGCGGAGCATCCACCCGCCGCTGCTGACCGACCGCGGGCTCGACGGCGCGATCACCGCGCTCGCCGACCGATGCGCGGTTCCGTGCACTGTGGACGTTCGCAGCTCCGCGCGCCGCCCGGCCGCGGTCGAGGCGGCGGTGTACTTCATCGTGGCTGAAACGCTCGCGAACGTGACCAAGCATTCGGGCGCGGAACACGCGTCGATTACGCTCGACGGCACCGTCGACACCGTGCGGATCGAAATCCGCGACGACGGCCGCGGCGGCGCGGACGAATCCCAGGGCAGCGGACTGGCCGGGATCCGGAAACGCGCCGAAGCTTTCGACGGGACGGTCACGCTGACGAGTCCGCCCGGTGGACCGACTGTTCTGGAAGTGGAGTTGCCATGCGGGTCGTGATCGTCGAGGACGACGCCCTGCTGCGAGAAGGTTTGGTGCTGCTGCTCGACACCTCGGGCATTGAGGTGGCCGCCGCTTTCGACCATACCGACGACTTCCTCGCGTTCGTCCGCGAGGACCGCCCGGACGCGGTGATCACCGACGTCCGGCTGCCTCCCACGCACACCGACGAGGGCCTGCGCGCGGCCGTGCAGGCGCGGCAGCTGCACCCCGGGCTGCCGGTGCTGGTGCTTTCCGCGCACGTCGAAACCCGCTACGCGGCGGAGCTGCTCGCGGACGGCAAGGGCGCGGTCGGGTACCTGCTCAAGGAACGCGTCGGCAAGGTCGCCAAGTTCCTCGATTCGCTCCAACGGGTGGTCGAGGGCGGCACGGCGATGGACCCGGAGGTGGTGACCCAGCTGCTGGCCCACCGCCGCGACCCGCTCGACGCGCTGACCGCACGCGAACGCGAGGTGCTCGGGCTGATGGCGGAGGGCTACAACAACGCCACGATCGCGGAACTGCTGGTGGTCAGCGACGGAACGGTGCTCAAGCACATCCGCAACATCTTCGCGAAACTGGGGCTGCCGGAGGACAACGGACACCGGCGGGTGCTCGCTGTGCTGGCCTACCTGAACGGGAAGAGGTAGCGCAGGCGCTACCGTGAAGTTGGGTGCTTACGGCCTGTTTGCGCCCTTCTCCGCTGCATAGTGTTCTCGGCATGGAGACTTCCCGAAGCCGCACCGCCGGCGGCCCTGTTGTGACTACCTTGCTGTGGCTGATTTTTCTCGCCGGCGCCGCTGCTAACTCGATCGGCCAGTTCGCTGGGTTGGAGGCGACTTACCGGTATATCGGCGGCGGGATAGCGGTGGCGTGTCTAGTGTTGCTGCTGGTGCGTTACCTGGCGCGCCGCAAGGACTGACCAGGGTTGAGGGGCCGGGCAGCGAATGCCCGGCCCCTCAAGCCTCAGGACACCTTCGGCGTCGCCCGCGCGCCGAAGTGCATGTACGGCTCCCCCGTCGGCAGCGTGTAGAACAGCACCGGCGTCCAGAACTGCCCGCCCGGCATGCGGAGCAGGAACAGCGTGTCCGAGACCGCCTCCAGGTCGAATTCCTGGACCTTGTCCGGCGTCAGCTCCGCCAGCGGTCCGGTCGTCGTGTACACGACGCGCAAACCACCCTCGCGCTCCACAACCTCGACATGCGCGCCAGCCCGTTCGTACACCCCGACGTGGCGGCTCGCGTCCACCGTGACCGGCGTGGCCGGGGGTTCGAGCGGGCGCGGCATGGCGACGTCGGCGAGTTCGGCGAAGATTTCCCGGTACAGCTCGGTGTACAGGTCCCGAGCGTGGCCGCCGTTCGTCAGCAGGGTGACCGCGAGGCCCGCGTCCGGCAGCAGGCGCAGGAACGCCGACTGGCCGATCGTGTTGCCGTCGTGGCCGATGATGCGGCGGCCGTCCCACTCGTCGCGGATCCAGCCGAGGCCCCACGAATCGCCGAGGGTGTGCTTGTCCGGGACGTCGGCCTGCTTGTCCGCCATGGCCGCGGCCGATTCCGCCGACAGGATCCGCGTGCCGTCCTCGGTCAGCCCGCCGGTGAGGTGCAAGCGGGCGAAGGCGAGAACGTCCTTCGTACGCGAGGTGATCAGACCGGCCGGTCCGGCCGAACGGGGCAGCTGCCAGACCGGAGCCGGAGCCAGTTCTTCGCCCTCCGGCGCGTCGTGGCCGACGGCGGCGCGGAACAGCAGCGCTTCCTCCGGCAGCGTGACGGTGTGCGTGAGGCCGAGCGGCGTGTACAGCTTGTCCCGCATCGCGGCGTCCCAGGTTTTCCCGGTGAGCTTCTCGATCACCCGGCCCATGAGGACGAAACCTGAGTTGCAGTAGGAGAAAGTCGCGCCGAGGGGATGGTTCTGCGCGGCGTCCTCCAGCAGGTCGACGAACTTCTCGACACAGTCGTCGCCGCGGCCGGTGTCGGTGAAGATGTCGCCGTCGATGCCGCTGGTGTGCGTCAGCAGATGCCGCATGGTGACGCGCTTGGTCACCTCCGGATCGGACAGCCGCAGTTCGGGCAGCACGTCGACGATCGGGGCGTCGAGGTCGAGCAGGCCCTCGTCCACGAGCTGCATCACCACGGTCGACGTCCACACCTTGGAGATCGAGCCGATCTGGAACAGCGAGTCCTCGGTGACCTCGACCTCGGTCGTCTTGCTCAGCACGCCATGGGTCGCGAACACCTCCTCGCCGGTGTCGACGCGCAGGATGCCCAGCGACGCACCGGGAACGTCGTGCTTGCGCGCCAGTTCCGCCAGGCGACGGCTCCAGTGCGCGGCCTCGATCGGCACCCGCGAACCCGCGTATTGCTCGACCCAGTCGACCACGCGCCGGTTGTAGTCGACGCGGTGCGACGGCGGACCGTCCAAAATGAACAGATGCGCGCCGCCTGGGTACAGCACCAGCCGGGACGGCACGTCGCGCTCGCGCAACGCGGTGAACCACTGCTCGGCCTGACCGACCGGGCAGCGGACGTCTTCGCCGCCGTGCAGGATCAGCGTCGGGGTGCGGACGTTCTCGACCTGCGCGTGCGGGGAGGAGTTCTCGTATTGTCCCGACGAGAGTCCGGCGAATTCGTTGACAGCCATGAAGTGTCCGCCGTCGGACGTCCCGGCAAGGCTGGTCAGGTCGCTGACCACGCCACCGGCCACCGCGGCGGCGAAACGGTCGTCACGGCTGGTCAGGTAGCAGGTCATGAAGCCGCCGTAGCTGTAACCCGTCACGGCGAGCCGGTCCGGGTCGGCGAGGCCTTCGGCGACGAGCTGGTCGATCGGTTCGAAGAAGTCCGGTGCGTCCGCCTGGCCCCACGCGCCGATCGCCGCGGTGTAGAACGCTTCGCCGTAACCGTCGCTGGCTCGCGGGTTGATCAGCAGCACTGCCCAGCCGCGTGCGGCGAGGGTCTGGTGGTACAGGTGAATCGAGTCCGCGGCACCGTTCCAAGCGTTGTGCGGACCGCCGTGAATGTCGATCAGCAGCGGCTGCGCGCCAGTGCGTTCGGTGTCACGGATGAGCCAGCCTTGCACGACGGTGCCGTCGCTGATGGTGAATTCGCGCGATTCACGGGTGAACAATTCCGCTTCGGACACTGCGTCGCCGTGCTTCGTGCGCACGTCGACCTCGCCCGTGGCGCGGTCGACAACGGCGACCTCGCCGAAGGAATCGTTGGTAGCCAGCACAATCGCGGCCCAGTCGCCGACCAAGTCCATTCCGGACACTACGTTGCCGTCGCCGGTCAGCACCGCGCGAGGCTCGCCACCGGCAAGGTCCACTTCGTACAGATGAGTGCAGCCGCGGTCGCGGATCGCGAACACCACGACGTCGCCCGCCTCGGTCAGCTGCGGCAGCGCGCCCGGGTAGCCGGGGCCGCCGGGCATCACGTTGCGGTCGAGGCCGGCGGCCAGGTCGACCGTCTCGCCGCCGTCCAGCGGGACGCGCAGCAGGCCGAGGTGCCCGGTGGCGGTGTCGGTGCGGCCGACCACCAGGAGCGCCTTGCCGTCCTTGGTCCAGCCGGCCGTGCCCGCCATGCCCTTGTCGGTGCCGACCAGGCGCGGTTCGGCGTTCCGCTCGGTGACGTCGAGAACGTAAGCGGCGGAACGGAAAGTGAGGTCGGCGTCGGCGTCCAGGGCCGCGGTGAACGCGACGTGCTTGCTGTCGGGCGACCAGGCGGGCTGGCCCGCGTGCCAGTCGCCGGAGGTGCGCTGCTGGACTTCGCCGGTCGCGACGTCGAGGACGTGCACGTGGCTGCGGAGCGTCTTCAGCAGGCCGGGGCCGTCGGACTTGTAGTCCAGCCGCTCGGCGACGATCGGCGTGTTCGCCGGCGGCGCTTCGACGACCGCGGCGAGATCGATCGCCGAGGAGAACGCGATCTTGCTGCCGTCCGGGCTCCACACCGGCGCGCCCGCGCCGAGCGGCAGCTTGGTGAGCTGCTCGGCCTCGCCGCCGTCCGCCGGGAGGATCCAGATCTGCGGCGGGCCGTCCTGGGCGCGCAGGAACGCGAGCCGGGAACCGTCCGGGGACCATTTCGGCGCCGCGTCCGCGTTGCCGCGCGTGAGCTGGCGGGCTTCGCCGGAGGAAGCGCCGACCGTCCACAGCGCGTCGACGTTCCGGTCCTCCTCCCGGTCCGCGGTCCGGACCACGTAGGCGATCCGGCTGCCGTCCGGCGAAAGCGCGGGCTGGCTGGGCGCGGCGAGGTCGTAGAGGTCATCGATGCCGAGACGGCGGGTCATACGCTGGCTCCTTGGGAGATCGCGGGCTCGTGGCCCTCGGATTCGGCACTGTGCTGATCGTTCCTAATCCGGCCACAGCCACGGCCTAATGGCTTCTCAGCAACGGTTACGTGCCGAGTGGGGGGCGGCCTTCTTTTGGCCGGATTAGGAAATGGCAGGCCGATGCGTGCCGCCGGGGCGCGGCGTCCTCGGCCGGATCGGCCCGGAGGCAGATCTCGCGGTCGCTGCGCACCAGCGGGCCGACCGGGCAGCGCGGGTGGTACCGGCAGCCGGTTGGCGGATGGTGCGGATCCGGCGGTTCCGCGTCCGCGGTCGCGCCGGGCTCCTGGTCGAACAGCGACTTGTGCGCCGAGGGGGCGGCGTCGAGCAGGTCGCGGGTGTAAGGATGCTGCGGATCGGTGAGCACCTGCTCGGCCGGTCCGGCTTCGACGATCCGGCCGAGGTACATCACCGCGACGAAATCGCTGAGATACCGGATCACGGCGAGGTTGTGCGAGATGAACAGCATCGACAGGCCGAGCTGCCGCTGCACCGAACGCACGAGGTTGAGCACCGCGCCCTGCACCGAAACGTCGAGCGCGGAGGTGATCTCGTCGGCGATCAGCGCCTGCGGCTGACCCGCGAGAGCCCGGGCGAGCGCGACGCGTTGCCGCTGCCCGCCGGACAACTGCCCCGGCAGATGCGCGGCCCGTTCGGGATCGAGATTGACCAGTTCGAGCAGCCGGGCGACCTCCGCCGAGCGGTCCGTCCCGCGCGGCATCGCTTCGGCGATCGATTCGCCGATGGTCATCCTCGGGTTGAGCGAGGAATACGGATCCTGGAACACCATCTGCAGCGGACGCCGACGCGGCAGTTTCCGCACGTCCACGCCGCCGAGCAGCACCCGGCCCGCGCTCACCGGCGACAATCCGACGGCCGCCTTCGCGAGCGTCGACTTGCCCGAACCCGATTCGCCGACGAGCCCGACGACCTTGCCCGCCGGGACGGTCAGCGACACGCCGTCCACCGCGGTGAGCCCGCGCCGCCCGCCGTACCGGACGCTGACCGAATCGAAAACCAGCTCGCTCATTCCGCCCCTCCCGCCACTGCTTCGTTCCGCCCGGCGCGATGGTCCGTGAAGGACTCATTGAGGGAATCAGATTCCCTCAATGAGTCCTTCACGGACCTTGGCCAGCGGAGGTCAAGGTCGGTCATTTCGTGCCTCCCGAAGCGGCGGCAACTGCTTCTTCCGACAGTGCCGCATCCGGATGCCAGCACGCCACCCGGTGTTCCGGCGCGAGCACGGTCAGTTCCGGGTCCTCCTCGCGGCACCGGTCGGTCGCCACCGGGCAGCGGCTCGCGAACGCGCAGCCGGACGGCATCTGGTCCGGTTCCGGCGGACGGCCGGGGATCACCGCGAGCGGCGCGTCCGGGTCCGTCTCCAGGTCGAGTGTCGTGGCCAGCAGCGCCCGCGTGTACGGATGCCGCGGCGTGATGTCCGGTCCGGCAGCGGGCAGATCCTCCACGATCCGTCCGGCGTACATCACCAGGATTCGTTCGCACGTCTGGGAAACGACCGCGATGTCGTGACTGATCAGGATGATCGCGGTGTCCCGTTCGGCGCGGGTTTGGGCCAGCAACCGCAACAGCTGCCGTTGCACGGTCACGTCCAGTGCGGTCGTCGGTTCGTCGGCGATGATCAACCGCGGGTCGCCCATCAGGCCCATGCCGATCATCGCGCGTTGCCGCATGCCGCCGGAAAACTCGTGCGGGTACTGCTTCGCGCGCCGTTCCGCGGCCGGAATCCGTACCGCGCGCAGCCGGTCGATCGCCCGCTCGAACGCCTTCACCCGCGAAAGCCCTTGGTGCTGCTGCGAAACCTCGGCGAGCTGACGACCGATTCGCCGGGTCGGGTTGAACGACGTCATCGGGTCCTGGAACACCATCGCCAGCGACGTCCCGAGCAGCGTCCGCAATTCGCGTTCCGGTGTGGTGAGCACCGGGGTTCCGGCGAAGTCCAGCCGGTCCGCGGTCACCGAACCGGGCGATTCGATCAGCCGCGACACCGCGAGTCCGGTCAAGCTCTTGCCCGAACCGGATTCGCCGACGACCCCGATCGCCTCGCCCGCTCGCACGGTGAAGCTCACGCCGCGCACCGGAACCGTCCAGCCCGTCGGCCGCGGGAACGCGACTTCCAGGTTTTCGACCACCAGCACGGCATCGTCCGCGGAAATCGGGTCCACTTTGGACTTTCGCAGCACCCGAGGAGTCAACCGCGGCAACCGGGTCCGCACCCCGATCACTCCGGCGACGGTCTCCCCGAACAGGTTGAACGCGAGCCCCGCGAGGACCACCGCCACGCCGGGCGCGAGCGCCGCCGCCGGGTTGACGTAAATGCCGTTGAGACCTTCGTTGAGCAGCCGTCCCCAGTCGTAATCCGGGGCCTGCACGCCGATCCCGAGGAACGACAGGCCGGAGAACGCCAGGAGCGAACCACCGGCACCGATGGTGGCGTTGACCGCCAGCGGCTCGCCGATGTTCGGCAGGATGTGCCGGAACAGCAACCGGATCCGGCCCACTCCGGCGACGCGGGCGGCGGACACGAAGTCCCGTCCAGCCACCGAGGCCGACAACGTCTGGGTCAGCCGGGCGAACTGCGGGGCCAGCGCGAACCCGATCGCCATCACCGCGCCTTGGGTTCCCACGCCGAAAATCACCGCGAAGAACAACACCAGCAGCAGCCCGGGGAACGCGACCGCGATGTTGATCGCCGCCGTCAGCAGTCTGCCGAGCGGACGCGGCAGCACCGCGGGCAGCATGCCGAGCACCAGGCCGGTCGCGACGCCGAGCGCCGCGGCGATCAGCGCCAGCAGCACCGAAAGCCGGGTCGCCACCAGCACGCGGTAGAAAATGTCGCGGCCCAGTTCGTCGGTGCCGACCAGATGGCCGGCCGACGGGCCCTGGCCGATCGCGTTCGTGTCGATCGCCGAAGCCGCGTCCTGCCACAGGATCGGGCCCAGCACCGCCACCGCGATCACCAGCACGAGCAGACCGGCCGAGAACGCGCCGAGCGGGGTGCGCACGGCGGCCAGCCACCGTTGTCCGCGCCGTTTCGCCATCTCAGTTCTCCCGGATCGTCGAACGCGGATCGAGGACCGCGAGCAGCAGGTCCACGATGAGGTTCACCAGCAGCACGCCGATGCCGTACACGAGCACGATTCCCTGCACCAGCGGGTAATCCTTCTGCAGAATGGACTGCGAGATCGTCGAACCGAGGCCCGGCCAGGCGAACACGTTCTCCACCAGCACGGTTCCCGCGACGAGGCTGGTGAGCATCAGCCCGCCGAGCGTCAGGGTCGCGGTCAGCGCGTTCGGCAGCGCGTGCCGCAGGTAGACGATCCGCGCGGGAAGCCGTTTCGCCCGTGCGGTGCGGACGAAATCGTTGCCCAGCACGGAAAGCGTCTCCACCCGGACGATCCGGGACAGCGTCGAGGCCGGGCCGAGCGCCAGCGCGATGACCGGCAGCACGAGCGAACCCGCGCCCTCGTGGCCTGCCACCGGGAACCAGCCGAGCTGCACCGCGAAGAACGCCACCAGCGCCACCGCGACCAGGAACTCCGGGATGGCGGCGAACAGCACGGTGGTCGAGGTGAACCCGAGTTCGGCGCCGCGATGCCGTCCGCCGCGGGTCAGCACCGCGAACGTCAGGCCGAGCGGGATCGCGAGCCCGATGACCACCGCGAACGCGGGCAGCGCCAGCTGCAGCGTCGCCGGGAGCCGGTCGGAGATGACGTCGCCGACCGGCTGCCCGGTCAGCATCGACGTGCCGAAATCGCCGCGGAAGAGCCCGCCGAAATAGTCGAGGTACTGCTGCCACAGCGGATGGTCCAGGCCGAGCGCGGCGCGCCGGGCGTTGATCAGCTCGATCGGCGCGGTCAGGCCGAGCGCCGAGCGCACCGGGTCGCCGGGGATCAGCTGGATCATCAGGAACGCCATGGTGACCAGCACCCACAGCGACACCACGAACCGCCCGAGGCGGCGGGCGCCGAAGGCCAGCCAGGGGCTGACCTTCGGGCCCGCGACGGCGATCGCGCCGGTCATCAGGCGTACATCCGGATGGTGGCCGGCTTGAGGTAGCCGTTGACGATCTCGAACTTCGCGTTGCTGCCGAAGGTCGGGAGCACCGAGTTCGCGAACTGCACGACGTCCTGCTTCTCGTACAGCGCCGATTCCGCGGCCAGCCAGTCCGCGCAACCCGCTTGCCCGGCCTGGGTGGCCGCCTTGGTGACCAGCGCGTCGTACTGCGGGTTCTTGATGTGCGCGAAGTTCGTGCCCTCCGGCGGCTGCGCACCGGAGATGAACGGCACCAGCTCGCTGGGCACGGTGAGGCCGAGCGGAGCCAACGAGATGTCCCACTCGCCGGTGGCGAACAGCGCCTGGCTGATCCCCGGGCTGTCGAGGCCCTTGAGCTGGACGTCGACGCCGGCTGCCTTCCAGCCCTGCTGCATCAGCTCCGCGCCGGGAGCCATCGTCGGACCGGCCTGTGTTCCATAGATCGCGGTCAGCGACAGCCGCTTCCCGTCCTTGACGCGGATGCCGTCCGGTCCCGGTTTCCAGCCCGCCTGCTCCAGCGCCGCCTTGGCCGCGGCGACGTCGAAGCCGGGCATCTTCCCGGTGGCCGAATCGCCCTGGCAGGGCCGGGGTTCCATGGTGACCATGCCCCTGACCGGAGCACTGCCGTCGCGGGTCAGCACCTTCGCGACCTGCGGGAGGTCGATCGCCTGGGTCAGCGCGCGGCGCATCGCCTGGTCCGCGCCGAACCGGCCGGGCGCCTGGTTGAAGAACATTTCGCCGAACGGGGCGACGATGTCGGCGTGGTACAGCCGCTGTGCCTTGAGCCGCTGCTGGTCCTGCCCGAGCACCTGGGCGGCGTTGACCTCGCCGGACAGCAGCAGATTGGTCGTCGTCGTCATGTTCGGGACGACCCGGACGACGATCTTGTCCGGCAGGCCCTTCTGCTTCGGGTCGAACTGGCCGGGGCCCCAGGTGTAGTCCTTGCGCCGGGTCAGCGTGTAGTGGTCGTTCGGGACGATCTCGGTCATGGCGAACATGCCGGTGCCGTTCTCGCCCTTGGCGAGCGTTTTCCGGTCGGCCAGCCCCTTGGCGCAGACGATCGGCAGACCGGCGATGTTGCGGAGCAGGAACGCGTCCGGCGCACCGCTGGTGATCTTGACCGTGCCCTCGCCGGCGACCGCTTTGGTGCCGCTCTTCACCGTGACGCCCGCCAGCGGTGACTTGTTCGCCGGGTCGCCGATGAAGTTGATGTTCGCCGCCACGTCGGCCGCGGTCAGCGGGCTGCCGTCGGAGCAGGTGACGCCCTTGCGCAGAGTGAACGAAGCGGTGGTCGTATCCGCATCCCACTTCTCCGCGAGCGCCGCCTCCGGCTCGCCCTTGGAGTCGAGATTGATCAGGGCGTCGTAGAGGAACCCGTCGAGATTGCGAGCGGCCGACAACACGGTGATCGCCGGGTCGAGCGTTCCCGGATCGGTCGGCAGGGCAAAGGTGAAAGTCTTGCCGTCGACCAGTTTCTGGTTCGCGGTCCGGTCCGTCCCGGATTGCGCTGATCCCCCGCACGCGCTCACGGTCAAGGCCACCACGCCCGCCATCGCGGCGGTGAGCCGGGCAGTTTTCATGGGATTTCTCCTACGGGGTCGCGCTCTGGAGGTGGTCGACAGCCAGCCGGGCGGCGGCGCCGATGGACGCGTCGACCGCGGGAAGGCGGTCTTCGAGAGAATGCGCGCGAGTGAACACCGCGACCGCGAACCGGCGGCCGTCCCCCAAGGTCACCACGCCTGCTTCGTTGCGGATTCCGGGCAGCGTCCCGGTTTTCGCCGCCACCGCGACGCCGGACGGGAAGCCCGACGACAGCCGGTGCGGCCAGATCTGCTGCGCCATGATCGTGCGGACCCGTTCGCACGCTTCGGGTTCGCCCGCGCGGTCGGTCCAGATCGCGTCGAGCAATTCGGTGATCTCGCGCGGCGTGGACGACGTGGTGCGTTCCGGATCCCGGACCGCCAGCTTGTCCAGCTGCTCCGGCGTGGCCCCGCCGAGCAGCGCCTCGAGATCGGACTCCGGCGTGCCGCCGAGATCGGAGACGACCGACGCGAACAGGTCCTCGCAGCAGCCGATCAGCCGGGTGCGTTCGAGGCCGAGGTCGCTCAGCACCCGGTCCACCGTTTCCTGACCGAGCCGGTGGTAGAGCACGTCGGTCGCGGCGTTGTCGCTCATCGTGAGCATGAAGTGCGCGAGGTCGCGCCAGCTCATCTCGACGTCGTCGGCGCAGCCCGCGGTGCCGATGCCGCCGATCCGGTACCGCGCGGTCACCTTCGTCCGTTCGGTGTCGTCCAGCCGTCCGGCGGCGACCTCGCGGGCGTAGGCGAGCGCCACCGGGATCTTGAACACCGACGCGAGGACGACCGGGGCGTCCCCGCCCGCCGACACCTCCGGGCCCGGCACGCCGATTTCCCGGGCGTGCAGGAACCCTTCCGCGCCGGCGTCGGCGAAGACGGCCTCGATCCGCTCGCGGATCCCGCTCACTGGGAGACCCGTCGGTCCGCGCGTCCAGTGTGGAGGAACTGCGCGCGGCCGTTGCCGTCGTCGCCGACGAACGCGTGTGCCATGTAGACACCCGGCATCTGCTCGGTTTTCGCGACGAACGTGTCGCCCTGGCACGGCAGCAGTTCTTCCTTCCCCGAAGGCGCGCCGATCTCGGCGAAGATTCCCTTCGGGGTGCGTTTCATCCAGAGTTTGCCGTCTTCCTCGCTGACGACGGTGTCGGCGACCATGGACGAGTACTCGCCCACGTAGCGGGAAAAGTCGGCCGGGGCGGCCGCCGGGTTCGGCACGGGCAGCGGCGGGACCGTGACCCCGGCGAGCTCGTCGAGCAGCTTGCTGTAGATCTCGTGGTACACGTGCAGCGGGGCGCCGCCGTTGGTCAGCAGCGCGACCGCGACGCCGCGCTCGGGCACCACGCGCAGGAAGGCCGACTGGCCGATGGTGCCGCCGTCGTGGCCGATCACCTTGCCGCCGTCCCAGTCGAAGAGCATCCAGCCGAGGCCCCAGTGCGCGGCCATGATGCCGAGGTAGGGCACGTCGACCTGCGGTTCGCGCATCGCGAGCAGCGACTCCGGCTGCAGGACCTGGGTG
The DNA here is from genome assembly GCF_006704225.1 of Amycolatopsis sp. Poz14. Lineage (NCBI taxonomy): Bacteria > Bacillati > Actinomycetota > Actinomycetes > Pseudonocardiales > Pseudonocardiaceae > Amycolatopsis > Amycolatopsis sp. Poz14. Next base: position 1,880,651 of record NZ_JACLHD010000001.1, on the reverse strand, counting down.
CCGTCGTCGGCCTTGCCGTCGTTCAGGTGCATCCGGACGAAGGTCAGCAGGTCTCGCGGGCGCATCGCGAGCGTCGAGCCGGCGGGCGAGTTCGAGCGGGTGAGCGCCCAGACCGGCGCGGGCACCGGGTCGTCGCCCGGCTTCGGGGTGACGTGACCGATCGCGGCGCGGTAGCGGATCGCGTCGTACGGACCGGACGCCGCGTGGGTCAGGCCGAGCGGCGCGAAGAGGTGGTCGCGCACGCAGTCGTCCCAGCACTTGCCGCGCAGCACCTCGATGACGCGGCCGAGGACGCAGTAGCCGGCGTTGTTGTAGGAGAACCGCTCAGTCGGCGGGAAGAGCTGCGGCACGTCGGACAGCGTCGCGACGAGCTTCTCCACACAGTCGTCGCCGGGTCCGGTGTCGGTGAAGATGTCGCCCTCGAAACCGGCGGTGTGACAGGTCAGCTGGCGGACGGTGATCGCCGCGGCGGCCTCGTCGTCGCCGAGCACGAACTCCGGCAGGTAATCCCGCACCGGCCGGTCGAGGTCCAGCTTGCCCTCGTCGACCAGCTGCATGGCCAGCGTGGTCGTCCACACCTTGGTGATCGACCCGATCTGGAATACCGAGTCCACAGTGGACTCAACGCCGGTGCCCTTGTTCACGACGCCCGCCGCGTGGTCGATCACCTCGCCGTCGGCGAGCACCGCGATCGCGGCTCCGGGAACCTGATGCTTGGCCAGCAAAGCGGCGAAATTCTCCTGAAGCCAGGTCTCGATTTCGGAAATTTTCGACATGTGCACCTTCTGTCCGAGGGATGGTGGACCGGCGTTTCGGAAATGCTAGGTCGGTGGCGGACGTCACTTGTTCGTCCGGACCGAGGAGAGCGCGGGGAAAGTTCCTCCGCTCCGACGAATCAGGCCGTGCGCAGCGACTCCACCGCTGTCACGGCGGCGAAACCGATGAACGCGTCGCGCTCGGGCACCCGGGAGCGGGAGTCCTCGGCGCGGGTGAACACGGCGACCGAGTACCGGCCGCCGTCCGGGTACTCGACCACGCCGACCTCGTTGCGCACGGCGGGCAACGTGCCGGTTTTGCCGCTCGTGCGGATCCCGTCGTCCGGGAAGCCGGAACGCAGGCGATGCGGCCACACCTGCAGTTCCATCCAGCGGCGGACGTCCGCGCACGCCTCCGGCGCGGCCGCTTCGTCGCGCCAGATCAGTCCCAGCAAGCGGGTCATTTCGGCGGCGGTAGTGCGACAGGATTTTTCCGGTTGCAGCGCGCGCAACCCGGAAACCTGTTCGTAGGTCAGTTCGGCGAGCGCCCGTTCGTCGTCCTCGTAAGAGACGCCGAGATCTTCGCCGATCGTGGCGAGCAGTTCGCCGCAGTCCTGCGGCACAACGGTCTGCGTGAATCCCAGGCGGCGCAACGTGCTATTCACCGCGTCTTTGCCGACCTCGGCGAGAATCAGGTCGGTGGCGACGTTGTCGCTGATTCCGATCATCAGGATCGCCAAATCGTGCCAGGACATCCGGACTTCGTGGCGGAAGGTGGCGAGACCGTACGGACTCGGCGTCGGGTGCCCGGGTTCGACGGTGACGGGGGCGCTCAGATCGAGCGTTCCTTCGGCGGCCTGACGCGCCAGCTCCAGCGCGATCGGGACCTTGAACACCGACGCGGGGACGACCGGGACGTCCTCGCCGATGCCGAGACTTCGGGTCCCGTCGACCTCGGCGGCGTGCAGCCGGACCTCGACGCCGACCTCCTCGGCGCGGCGGGCGATCGTTTCGGATGCGGTAGCCATGACCCTCCTGTCTACAGTGGACACTTCGGGCAGGAAGTTCTTGGCGTGAACCGGGAATCGCCGCCTGCCGGTCTCCCATTGTCTCGGCGGGGCCGGGGCCGGGGTTGCTGCGTTCGCGGGAAGGTCGCGGTCCGTTTCCCGTCAGGAGAGCAAGACTCAGGCCTCTTCGGGCTTCTCGATGCGCGGCAGCAAGTGCAGTTGCACCATCGCCGCGAACCGGTCCCCCGGATCGTCGAGGTCGATCCCGCCGACCTCGGCGAGCCGGCGCAACCGGTACCGGAACGTGCTCGGATGCACGTACGCCGCCGCCGAAGCCGCGCTGATGTCCCCGAACGAATCGAGCCAGCACCGCAACGTGTGCACGAGCTGGGACTGATGTTTGGTGTCGTACTCCAGCAACCGCGCGATCGGCCCCGTCGCGACGTCGCCGCGCGCCGCGGAAAGGTCGGCCAGCTCCAGCATCAGCGCCTCGATGTGCGCGTCCTCGGCGGCGATCACCCGCTTCGAGCCGCCGTTGGTGAGCAGCACGCGCAACGCCCGGTCGGCCCCGTCGCGAGACGCGCGCAACCCGGATCCGTCGAGAGCCAGCGGGCCGATGCCGATCGCCGCCGCGACCCGGCGGCCGGTGCGTTCCAGGAAGGTCGACGCGACGCGTACCGAGCGTTCGCGGCAATCGCCGTGGTTCCCGGGCATCGGGACGATGCCGTAGGCGACGTCGCCGACGAGCGCTACCGCCGATCGGGGCTGGACCGCGCTGAGGTGCATGGCGAACGCGTCGGCGACCCGCTGGCGTTCCGCGACCAGCCGGAGGTCGTCGTCGGGCGCCTCGAGCAAGCCCATGGCGAGCACGATCGTCGGCTGCCCCAGCAACCCGAGCCGCGCGATGGCTTCCTGCGCGCCCGAGCCGCCTTCGAGCGCGGTGCTGACCAGATCGGCCCGCAACCGGCGTTCGACGTCGGCGCCCGCGCGGAGCCGAAGCATATGCAGCGCAACGATTTTCGAAGCGTCGATCAACGCCGCGGTACGTTCTTCGCTTAGCTCTTTGTCGACAGCGGCCCAAATCGACCCGAGGACTTCGTCACCGGCCCGGACCGCGAGCGCCGCGCGCGGCATGACGATCTTCTTGTCGTAGCCGTCTCCCGGATAGACGTAAACCGGGCCCTGATCGCGGTAGAGCCGCTCGAAAACGCCGTCCTTCTCCAGCTCGCGAGTGAACCGTTCGGGCACCTGGCGGCCGAGGATCGTCTCGACGCGCGAGGGGTCGGCCTCGTCCTGACGGCCGGAGAACGCGAGCACGCGCGAGTTGCGGTCCTCGATGGTGACCGGCGCGTCGAGCAGCGCGGCGATGGCGTTGGCGAGGGCGAAAAGATCGCCGGATGGCATCCCGCCGAGTGTCTGCGGGGAAACATCGCCGACGTCGCCCTCGGCGAGCAGCGTGCGGAGCATGGCGGCCAGCTGTGCCCAGGACGCGCCGCTGGCGAGCCCGAGCAGCGCGACCCCGGAGGAATTAGCCGCTCGCACGAGTTCCGTCGAGGCGGCGACCGGCGACCGCACGACCAGCGCGGTCGCCCCACGCGCGGCGACGGCGTGCACGAGCTGCACGATCTCGTCGGATTCGCGGACCCCGACGCCGAGGACCACCGCCTGCGCCGGGAACTCCGCGTCGTCGTGCGGATCGTGGATCACCACCCCGCCGAGGTGGCGGCGCGTGTCGCGGCCGACCGCGACCGGTTCGAGGAGCACGTCCCCGAGCGCTTCGAGGACGCGTCCCAGACTCGTGTGCGGCTTGCTCGGCACCGGTGTCAGCACCCCCCGAAGGTAGATCCGGCCTCGCCCGGACCGGCTGGTCCGATCCGACCAAATCTACCTCCGGAATTCGTAGCGGGCTACGAACCGATCCACACCTTTGCCGTGGTCACCTCGTCGAGCAGATCCGGAATCGGCGCCACGCCGAGTCCCGGTCCGGTCGGCACCGGCAGGTGCCCGCCGTCCAGCACGAAGGGCTCGGTGATGTCGGTCCGGTAGAACCGGCCGGACGCCGAGGTGTCGCCGGGCAGGGTGAAGTTCGGCAGCGAGGCCAGCGCGACGTTCGCCGCCCGGCCGAGGCCGGTCTCGATCATCCCGCCGCACCACACCGGGATCCCGTGCGCCGCGCACACGTCGTGCACCCGCCGCGCTTCCAGGTAACCGCCGACGCGGCCCGGTTTGATGTTCACGATCTGGACCGCGCCCAGTTTGATCGCGTCCGCCGCCGCGCGCGCCGACACGATCGACTCGTCGAGGCAGATCGGCGTCTGGATCCGCCGGGCGAGTTCGGCGTGGCCGAGCACGTCCTCCTCTTCCAGCGGCTGCTCGATCAGCAGCAGGCCGAACGGGTCGAGCTTGGCCAGCTGCGGTGCGTCGCCGAGGGTGTAGGCGGTGTTCGCGTCGACCTGCAGCAGCACGTCGTCGCCGAAGCGTTCGCGGACCGCGCGCACCGGCTCGACGTCCCAGCCTGGCTCGATCTTGAGCTTGATCCGCACGTAGCCCTCGTCGAGGTATCCGCCCACGACGTCGATCAGCTGCGGAATGGTGTCCATGATCCCGACGGAAACGCCGCAGGGCACGGAATCGCGCACCGAGCCGAGTTCGGCGCCGAACGACCGCTCGTGCGCGCGCAGTTCGGCGTCGAGCACCGCCATTTCCAGCGCGCCCTTGGCCATCCGGTGGCCCTTGAACTTCGCCAGCAACGGCGTCACCTTCGCCGCGGTGATGTCTTCCGCGGCCAGCAGCGCCGGGATCAGGTGGTGCCGCAGCACGTGTTCCGCGCCGTCGTTGTACTCCGACGAGTACACCGGCCCGGCCATCGTCACGCATTCGCCCCAGCCCTCGCCGGCCGGCGTGACCGCGCGCAGCAGCAACAGCTCGCGCACGGACTGGGTGCCGAACGAAGTCCGGAACGGGGCGACGAGCGGCATCTGCACCCGGCGCAGTTCCACACCGCTGAGTTTCACTGCTCCTCCTTGGAGATCACGTAGAAGCCGGCTCGGTCGAAGCCGGTCACCCGGCCGCCGTCGGCCATCAGCCCGCCGAGAGATTCGCGCAGCGCGGCCCGCCACGCGTCCGCCCGGCCGGGATCGGTGCTGCGCAAGCCTTCGATGTCCGGCGGGACGCCGACGAGCACCACCGGGGCGTCCGCTTTGCCGTCGGCCGGACCGCCGTCCGCGGCCACTTCGAGCGCTACTGCCGCGCCTTGCTCGAGCAAAACCTTCGCGTCCGTGCGGATCGGTTCGCCGAACGCGGCGGTCCGCACGGACGGACTGGCCAGGTCCCAGGACACCATCAGCCGGTCGGTGTCGCCGGAACCGTTGATGCCGTCCGCCATCGGCCCGTAGAAGTCCCGCAGATACCGCACCGGGAGCGCGCCGAGTTTGCCGAGGTTGAAATAGGCGTTGCGGCGCACCAGCGGATCGAAGGTCCATTTGATCGCCGAGACGTCCTGCGCCAGCGCCCAGCCGCGCTGATGCAATTTCAGCGCGTACCCGATTCCGCGACCGGCACCTGCCTTGGAAACTCCGGCGATGTGACTGTGCAGGCTGCCTTTTCCGGGATTTCCGAAAAAGCCGACGCAGGCGCCGAGCATTTCCCCGTCGGCGAACGCACCTGCCACGTAATTCCCCGCCGACGACAGCGCGCGCAGCAGTTCCGTGGTCACCGGCCGGGTTCCTGGCGCGGACCGCCAGATCGTCTCGAACAGCACCCCGACCGCGGTCATTTCCGCGATCTCGGTGATTTCCCGGACTTCGACCCCCGAAGCGGCGGCCGCCGCCTGAGCGGCCGCGACCGCTTCGTCGCACGTTTCCGCCGCGACGGGTCTTTCCGTGTTCATCGCAAGATTCGTCACGGGATGATCCTTTCCCGGCTTCCCCCGAAGAGTCACCGTCGTGCTCGACCAGAATCGTCCGCCGGATTCGTCGGAACCGACGGACTCCCCTTCGTCAGCACGTTCTCCACCAGCGCGGCCAGCAACGCCGTCCGCCGCGGCAATTCCTCGACCAGGACATGTTCGTGATCGGCGTGCGCGCCGCCGCCGACCGCACCGAGACCGTCGAGCGTCGGCACGCCGAGTCCGGCGGTGTAATTGCCGTCCGATGCACCGCCGACGGCCGCCTCGGTCAGTTCCGGCAAGCCCAGTTCCGCAGCCAATTCCTTGGCCAGGCCGTACAACGCGGCCGACGAGACCGCGTCCAGCGGCGGACGGTTGATCCCGCCGGTGACCCGGACTTGTGCGTCTTCCAACACCGGTTGCAACGCACGAACCGCACGGTCGACGCGAAGCTGTTCTTCTTCGTCCCACACGCGTACGTCGACCTCAACCGCGGCTGCGGCGGGCACGGTATTCACCGTGGTACCAGCCGAAAGCACCGTCGGCACGACGCTGGTTCCCCGCTCCGGGCTGGCGAGCGCGGCAACCGCGAGCACCTGATGCGCGATCTCGATCCCGGCGTTGATCCCGTTCTCCGGCTCGAGACCGGCGTGCGAGGCGCGTCCGATCACCTCGATCCGGTAGTGGGACACGCCTTTGCGCCGGGTCTTGATCGCGCCGCCGTCCGCCGAAGCCTCCAGCACGAACGCCGCCGCGCAGCCCTGCGCCTCTTCCTCGATCAGTCCCCGCGACGACGGCGAACCCAGCTCCTCGTCCCCAGTGACCAAAATGGACAGTCCACTTCGGTCTGCCAGCGAAGCCGCGACGTGCAGCGCCATCACGACGCCGGTCTTCATGTCGAAGCAGCCCGGACCGCGCAAGACCCCGTCCCGCACGGAAAACGGATGCGTCTCCAGCGAGCCCATCGGCCAGACCGTGTCGTGGTGACCGAGCAGCAGGACCCGCGGCGGACCGTCACCGAACCGCCAGCGCAGATGCGTCCGTCCATCCAGGACAATCCGCTCCGGCTCCACGCCAAGCAAAGCCTTGCCGACGCCGGTCAGCACGTCCGCGCTGTGCGCCACCGCGTCGAGGTCGGACGACGGGGATTCACAGCACACCAACGTTTCGATGTCGGCGAGCAGAGCGTCCACATTGAACTCGGTCATCGCGGCTCACCTCGCAGCGGCTGGCCGGGGAACGCGTCGGTGAGCAGCTGCCCGTCGCGCACCACCGGGGTGCCCGCGACGAACAGGTGCCGCACGCCGACCGCGGGCCGGGTCGCGTCGAAATACGTTGCGGTGTCGGTGATCGTGGCCGGATCAAGGACGACGATGTCCGCGTCCGCACCCACGTCCAACCGGCCCTTGGTCCGCGCACCGGGCGCGACCTCGTCAAGCACCCGCGCCGGCAGGTAGGAGCAGCGCCGGAACGCCTCCAGCCAGGTCCAGGCCCCAGCCTCGCGCACCATCAGCCGCAGCGACTTCGAGAACGTCCCCGCCGTCCGCGGATGCGTCGCCCCTCCTGGCGGCAACGGCCATTCGGTGGATTCGTTCGCCCCGTTCTGCCAGTACACCGGCATGGCGTCGCTCGCGACGATCGAGTCCGGGAAGGCCAGCGCCTGGTGCAGCAGAGTGCGGTCGACCGGGTCCTGCTCGTCGAGGAACTCCAGGATGCACGGCGCACCCGGCGTTTCGGCGCGGACCTGCAGCAACCGGCCCTCGTCCGCGATCCGCTCGCCGGTCTCCAGCAGGATCACCCGCGACGGGTTGAGGCCCTTCATCTTCAGCCGCTCCGGCGAGATGAAAGCCGCGCCGACCGCGGTGCTGCCCGCACCGTACGGATAGGCCTCGACCGTCACCCGCGACCCGGCGGAGCGGCCCGACTCCAGCGCGGCGAGCACGCGGTCGATGTGCCGTCCGGAAGTGCTGTTGACGTGGCAATGGTGCATCGCCGCACCGGTCTCGGCCGCGATGATCGCGATCTCCTCCGACCCGTCGGCAGGCGTGCCCGGATCGACCTCGACCAGCTCGCGGACGTGCGTGTACGTCGGCGCCTCGGCCTGTTTGGCGAGCTTCGCCAAGGCCAGGAACTCCGCCGGATCGCTGGCCGGCGCGTACCCGAGCAGCACGCCGACGCCGAGCGCGCCCGCCGCCAGCTCACCCTCCACAAGGGACAGCCACGCGGCCAGCTCGGTCTTCGACGACGACCGCTGCCAGGCCGGATTGCCGAGCACGGAAAGCCCGGTGTTGATGTTCGCGTCCGGCTCGATGCCCGCGAGCACCTTCGCCCGCGCGGAACCCCACGAAGCCGAGAAGCCGTAGTGCAGCGGACGCCCCGCCGCGGCGGCCTCGGCGTAGGCCCGTTCGACCGGCATCAGCCCGGCCTCGAGGTCGAGCGCCGTCGTGACGCCGTCCATCGCCTGCAGCCGCTGTCCCGCGATCGAATGCACGTGGCTGTGCAGATCGATGAACCCCGGTCCCACGATGTACCCGGCGACGTCGATCTCGACCTGGTCGTCCGCGCTCGGCAGTCCCGGTCCGACCGCGATCACCTCGCCGTCGGATACCAGCACGTCAGCCGTACCGTCGAAGCCCGTAGCCGGGTCGATGACGCGACCGCCACGCAGCAGTGTCCGCATGCTTGCCTCCTCGCCTCGCTGCTGGCGACCCTAGGAGGTTTCCCGGGCAGTACGTTCGTGCGCGCGGACGAATCCGGGGCGGCAGATCTATCCGCGCGCACAAACCGGAATTCGCTGGGCCGGGGTGCGCGCGGGCCTTAAGCTCGCGCACATGGCCTGCCGGATCACCGAACTCGTCCTCGACTGCGCCGACCCGCAACGGATGGGTGATTTCTGGTGCGAAGTCCTCGGCTACGTCGAACTCGGCTGGGACGGCGAAGACCTCGAAATCGGCCCGCCCGACGCCGGTTTCGGCGGCCCGCAGCCCACCTTGATCCTCAGCCGCAGCACCGACCCGAAGCCGGCGAAACTGCCGCTGCACCTGGACGTGAACCCGACCGACCGGGACCAGGACGCCGAACTGGAACGCCTGCTCGCGGCCGGTGCGCGGCCCGCCGACGTCGGGCAGACCGGGGAGGAGTCGTGGCACGTGCTGGCGGACCCGGAGGGGAACGTGTTCTGCCTGCTCCGCCGCCGGGTCGACCCGGTACCCGGCTGAGCGGCTACGCCCGGTAGCGGAACTGCCCGGACCGGAGCAGATCGGCGGCGAACTCGAAGCCGTACCCGTCCCGGCCGCGCCGGACCCGCCCCGCCGAGGGGGCCGGGAAATGCGTCGGGAGCAGGACCGAATCCTCCGCGGCCGCAAGCAGGCGGCTCCGGACCCGTGCCGCCTCCCCCGGATCAACGCAGTACCTCGTGCTCAGCTCCGGATGCCGGATCTGCACCCCGTGGTGCATCGTGTCGCCAGCAAGCAGCATGGTCCCGGCACTGCCGCGCACCCGCACGCACACGTTCCCCGGCGTGTGCCCAGCAGCGGGTACGAGTTCGGCGTGCTTGCCGACCACCGCATCCGGGGCGACGAAACTGAGCTGTCCAGCCTGCTCGATCGGCAGCACGCTGTCGGTCAGGTAGTCCCCAGTCCGGCGCATCGCCGCCCCGCCAGCCTCGCTCGACCAGTACCGGAACTCCTCCTCGACCACGAAGTGCGGGGCGTCCGGAAACACCGGTTCCCGCTGCACAGTGGCGGCCCCGACGTGATCGGTGTGCAAGTGGGTGAACACCACCGCGTCGACGTCCGCGGGCCGCAGCCCGGTCGCGAGGAACTGCCGCATCCATCGGTCCGGCAGGTGGTCGAACTCCGCGCGCTGGCGCTCCTTCCCCGCCCCGACGCACGCGTCGACCACCAGCACCTCGTCCGCCGAGCAGACGAGGAACGACTGGATGACGAAGACCAGCTTCCCCGCCGCCCGGTCGAACCACGGCTCCTGGGCGTACCAGTCGGACAGGTCCGGTTCGAGTCCCGGGAAGAACTCCCCGGGCTCGATCAGCAGCCGGTCGTCCTCGACGAGGGGAACGACCGCGACGTCACCGAGATCGAACCAGTGCGCCATCGCGCTCCCTCCTCGCCGCCGGCCGCACGCGGCTCAATCCCACCGCGCAAGCGATTGCGACCAGCACCGGAACGGCGGTCACCAGGACGATCGTCTGCGCCGACAACGCCAGCGCGAGCAGCAAACCCGCGACGCCCGGTCCGACGATCGACCCGATCCGCCCCAGCGCCGCGGCCCAGCCGACGCCAGTGGTGCGCGTGCGGGCGGGATAGATCGAAACCGCGAGGGTCAACTGGCCGATCTGCCCGGCCGTGACCCCGAAACCGGCACCGGCCAGCAGCACGAACAGCAGCGTCTCGCCGACCGGCACGGTCGCGACGAGAACCATGCACACCGCCCCGATCGCGGGCATGAGGATCAGCGCGCGGGCGATCCCGATCCGCGCGGCCAGCGGAATGAGCACCAGGCCGCCCGCGATGCCGCCCAGGGTGAGGAACGCGAGTCCCAGCGGGGCCTTGCCAGCCGCGAAACCGTATCCGGTGAGCAGCGTCGGAACCCAGGAAATCAGGACGTACGCGGTGATGAAGATGAGGAACGAGAACGCCCAGATGAGCGACGTCGGCAGGCGCAGTCCCGGTCCGAAGAGCCTGCTCACCTTGGCTTCCTGCTTCGCGCTGCTCTCCACCGACGGCTCGCGGGCGGGCAGCACCACGGCCATGACCGCAGCCAGCACCAACGGAGCCAGCCCGGCGACGTAGAAGACCCCGGCGGACCCGACGCTGTGCAGCAGTTTCCCGCCGAAGAACCCACCGAGGCTGCTCCCGGAAGCGAGCCCGAGGGTGACCGCGACCGAGACCAGTTCCCGGCGGCCTTCCGCGCTGTGTTTCGTCGCGAGCGACACCCCGGCGGGCAGCACCAGCCCGAGGCCCAGGCCAGTCACCAATCGTGCCGCCGCGAAGACTGGCATGGACTTCAGGTGCAGGATCGCGGCGGTCAGCACGGTCGCGCCCGCGAAGATCAGGACGCCGGTGAGCACGACGGACCGTGCCTTCATCCGGGCGCCGATGTAACCCGCGGCCAGGTATCCCATGACGACCCCGATGTTGGTCAGCACCAACGGCAGGGTGAAGGCAGCCGGAACCGCACCCCACTCATGCGACAGCGTCGGGATCGTGAACGAGAGTGCGGCGGTGTCGAAGCCGTCCAGCAGGACAGCGAGGAAGCAGAGCAGGACGACGGGCCAATGAATGCTCTTGCTCATGGCGTGTTCTCCAGTGTCTGAAGGGAATTCCCGATCCGGACGCCGCTCCGCGGTCCTGGCGAGCCCGATCGCGCGAATTCCGTCCACCGCAAGCGCATTTGGGCACCGAGGCGTTCGACCTCGGCCCAGCTGGTGTCGCCCAGCATCGGGCTCCCCCGCCAGGATTCCGGAGTGCCCAACAGGAACGGCAGCTCGAGACAGTGGATCGCGCCGTAGCCGCCGTGTTCCGGAGCCCAGTCGAATTCGTAGGAGTACGCGCCGTATTGCTGTGCCAGCTCACGCGCCGGACGACCGAAAAGCGGATCGGTCTGGTCCAGGATCGCTTGCCGGATCCCCTCGTCCGGCAGCCCGATCGCGAACGCCGCACACTCCCGCGTGGTGTATCCGATCATCAAGTCCGGCAACGGATCGGACAGTCGCACGTCCAGATCGACTAGCCCGAACGGCGGCCGGGTCGACGTCGGGTCCTTCGCGGCGTTCCATCGGAGAGTGCGCTGCTGTGCGGCCAGCAACTGGTCCACCGAAGCGGTGGCCGGGTCGCCGTCGACCGCGTCGGCGAAATACTGGCCGATCTCCAGCGCCGTCGCACGTTTCTGAATGATCCCGGGGTCCGGCGAACTCTGGACGATCGCCCGGCGGATGAGCGGACGACTGTCCGGTTTGGACAACAAGGCAAGCGTCGACAGCGCGCCGGCGGACTGCCCGAAGAGGGTGACATTGCCCGGGTCACCACCGAACGCCGCGATGTTGTCGCGCACCCATTCAAGCGCGAGCGCCTGGTCCGCCAGGCCGAGATTGCCCTCGCTGACGCCGTCGCAGACCAGGTAGCCGAACGCCCCGAGCCGGTAGTTGACCGACACGACCACCACGTCGCCGTCCGCGGCGAGCCGTCCTCCGTCGTACCAGGGAAGGGTGCCGCCTCCGCTCAGGAAACCGCCACCGTGCAGCCACACCAGTACCGGCCGTGAGCCGGTCAGCGCAGGCGTCACGACGGCAAGATTGAGACAGTCCTCGGACTGCGGCGGTTCATCCCGCGGCGGCCCCATCGCGGCTTCCAGACGCGAGCCGAGCTGCGGGCAGATCGGCCCGGGCAGGCTGGCGTCGGAGCGAGGCGCGGCCGGCAGCGGCGGCTCGAACCGCTCGGCGGTGCCGTACCGCACGCCGCGGAACCGCAGCAAACCGTCGTCGCTGTGCTCGCCGATGACCGGACCGGACGGCGGCTGGGCAGTGACAGGCTGGCATTCGGTCATCTCGGCTCTCCTTTGAGCGGGTGTCCGGCACCTTCGACCCGCTGTCAGGCTAAGAAAGTCCGGAATGCCTGACCAATGCTCTTTGCCGCCCGAGGCATGTTTGCCCGGCTATACCTCACCGCCCGACGCGGCTCCCCGCCTCGGCCCGCGCCACCCGCGGCGCGGGCTCGACCCGCTTGCCGCCGCCGGAGAAGGCGTCCGAGAGCTTCCCGATCAGCATTCCAAGCAGCGGAAGCCAGATCGGGCACAGCATCAGCACCAGCAATGGTCCCATGATCTTGAAAATCTCAAGGAATCCGTGCATGCCCTCACGCCTTCTCGGTCTCGGCCAGCAGCGTCGCGAGCGTGCGCACCGCACGGTGCTGCAGCGCCCGGATGCTGTTGGGGTTCTTGTTCATCGTTGCGGCGACCTCGGCGACGGACAGTCCAGCGAAGAATCGGAGCCGCACGCACTCGCGCTGCGGTTCGCTGAGGTCGGCCAGGCACCGCCGCAGCGCCGCCGCTTCGATGCGGGCCAGCGCGAGCCGGTCGGCTCCGCCGCGGAGGTCCGGTCCGTCGTGGTCTTTTCCGTCGAGGAGTTCACGCCGGTAGCGGGCCGATTTGCGGTGGTCGCGCAGGAGGTTGTCGGCGATCGTGTACAGCCAGCCGGTGAACGAGCCGACGTCCGGCCGGAAGTCCGGCAGTTTCCGCCACGCGCGCAGGAAAGCTTCGCTCGTCAGGTCTTCGGCGACCGTCGCCGTCGGCACCCGCAGCCGCAGGTAGCGGAAGACCGGCGGCGCGTGTTCCTGGTAGATGACGGCGAACGCGGCCTGGTCACCAGACCGCGCCCGCCCGAGCAGTTCCGTCTCCACCGGGCCTCAATCCTGCAGCCGCAACGCCGCGACCGGACACGCGCGCACCGCCGCGTCGACGAAGTGCCGCTCCGCCTCGGGCGGGGTCTCGTCGAGGACCTGCACCACTCCGTCGTCGCCGACCTCGAAGAACTGGTCGGCCATCGCCTCGCACATGCCGAGGCCTTCGCATTTGCCGTGGTCCGCGACGATCTTCAGCACGCCGCCTCCCGCACCACGGGCACGAAGTCGACCTTGTCGCGCACGCCGCAATCGGGGCACGTCCAGTCGTCCGGGATCTCCGACCACGCGGTTCCCGCGGCGAAGCCCTCCAGCTCGTTGCCCTCCGCGACGCGGTAGATGTAGCCGCAGCCAGGGCACCGCGCGGCGTCCACGTCGTCGGCCAGCTTCGCCCGGGTGTCCGCGACGGGTTCGTCCGCGGCAGCGGCGACGACCGGGTATTTCTTCAGCAGCGACGGAAGTTTGCCCGGCTGCACGTTCGCCTGCCGGATGTCGCCGTCGAAATGCCGGTAAACCCGCGGATCCATCACCTTGCGGAACCACGCCGGGACCAGCGCGACGACCATCATCCCGGTGTAGCCGGTCGGCAGAACCGGGCTTTCCTTGAAGTCGCGCAAGGTCTGGAACCGGCGCGTCGGGTTCGCGTGGTGATCGCTGTGCCGTTGCAGGTGGTACAGCAGCACATTCGTCGCGACATTGTTGGAGTTCCAGGAATGCGCCGGAGTGACCCGCTCGTACCGGATCTTGGCGCCGTGAGTGACCTGCTTGCGCAGCATCCCGTAGTGCTCCATGTAATTCACGATCTCCAGCAGCGAGAATCCGAATACCGCCTGAATCACCAGATACGGCAGGATTCCGACGCCGAGCCAGGCGATCAGCACGCCCCACAGCACCACGCTCATCAACCACGCGTTGAGCACGTCATTGCCGAGGTGGAACGGGTGAGTTTGCTTGCGGGCGTACCGTTTCCGCTCGACACCCCAGGCGCTGCGCAGCGAACCGAAGACCGTGCGCGGCCAGAACCGGTAGAAGCTTTCGCCCAACCGGCTCGACGCCGGATCCTCCGGAGTGGCGACGCGGACGTGGTGCCCGCGGTTGTGCTCAATGTAGAAATGCCCGTAGAAACATTGCGCCAGCGCGATTTTCGCGGCCCAGCGCTCGGTGCTTTCCCGTTTGTGGCCGAGTTCGTGCGCGGTGTTGATCGCGATGCCGGCGACCGTGCCCAGCGTGATCGCGAGGCCGATTTTGCCGCCGACGGACAGTTCGCCGCGCGCGAGCATCCACGCACCCGCCACGAAACCGGCGTATTGCAACGGCAGGAACAGGTAGGTGATCCAGCGGTAATAGCGGTCCTCCTCCAGCGCCTCCATCACCTCGTCCGGCGGGTTGGTGTGGTCGTATCCGGCGACGAGGTCGATCAGCGGCACGAGGACCAGCACGACGAGCGGGCCGAGCCACAGCACCGCGTCGGATCCGGTCGCGGCGTGCAGTCCGATCGCGCCGAACGGCAGCAGCGGCACCACGAGCCCGAGCAGCCACAGGTGCCGCTTCCGGTCGTGCCAGGCGGTTTCGCCGTTCGGTCCGGCGAGGCGGTACTTCTTCATGGCGGCCTCCACTGTCGTTTTCCTGAAGGTAGGAATTCGCGGGCGGCGGGACACTGTGCGCGAAACCGAAACGCTCGGCTGCGTTGGGTCTCGGGCACGAACCGGGCGTACGGTGCTGCCTGTGACGTCGACGGCTGCCGCCACGCTGGCCAAGGTCGCGGACTCGGTCCTGGCCGAGCTCGCGCTGCTCCGCGCGCGGATCGTGGCGGAGGTCTCCGCCGAACTGCCCTCGCTCGCACCGGACGCGCAGGCCGCCGAACTGCTGGACAGCACGGTGCGAGAGAACCTGGTCGCCGCGCTGAGCGTGCTGGGCGGCGCGACCGAACCGGTCGACGTCGGGGCGCCGCCGGTCGCGCTGGAGTTCGCCCGGCGGCTGGCCCAGCGGCGGGTGCCGATCACCGCGATGCTGCGCGCGTACCGGCTCGGCCAGGCGGCCTTCCAGCAGGAGATGATCGCCCGGATCGCCGCCGAGCCGGTGGAGGCCGCGGACGTCGCGGTCGCCGCCACCGAACTGTCGCAGGTCGCCTTCACCTACATCGACAAGATCTCCGAAGAGGTCGTCGAGGCCTACCAGCTGGAACGCGACACCTGGCTGCGCCACCGCAACGCGGCCCGGCTCGCGAAGGTGCAGGCAGCGCTGTCCGGCAAGCCCGTCGACACCGCCGACGTCGAGAAAACCCTCGGCTACGCGCTCTCGGACCGGCACGTCGGCGCGGTGCTGTGGTGCGGCCCTGAGCTGGACGAAAGCACCCGGCTGACCACCCTCGAACGACACGCGGCCCTGCTCGCGAACGCCCTGGGTGCCACGCCGCTGGTCGTCGCCCCGGACGCCTCGACCGTGTGGGCCTGGTTCCCGGCCGCGACGCTCGACCTCGACGCGGTGTCCGCCGCGCTCGCTGGCTCACCCGATCCGGTGCGCGTCGCGCTGGGCGACCCGGCGAGCGGACTCGCCGGGTTCCGCACGACCCACCAGCAGGCCCGGCAAGCCGAAGCCGTCGCGCAGATGACCGAGCGAACCCAACCGCGCCCGGTCACCGCGGCGGCGCAACTCGGACCGTTGGCGCTGGTCGCGGCAGATCCGTCGGCGGTCGCGGGCTGGGTCCAGTCGGTGCTCGGCGCCCTGGCCGACGACGACGAGGGACACCACCGGATGCGCGAGACGGTGTGGGCGTACCTGTCGAGCGGGAGCAGCTTGATGGTCGCCGCGCAGGAGCTGCACCTGCACAAGAACACCATCCAGTACCGGCTGCGCAAGGCCGAGCAGGAACGCGGCCGTCCCCTGTCCGAGGGACGGATCGACGTCGAAGTGGCACTGCTGGCGTGCCGGCTGCTCGGTCCGGCAGTGCTCCGGCCGGTCGACTGATTTTTGTGCCGCGGGACCAGTCGCGTCCCAACCTCCCGGTCCGCGGACCGATGCCCGCACGCGACTTGGCGAGAAGACTCCCGGGCAACGAGTTCGCCACCGCGTCTGCGAGGACAACGATGAACGACCCCCGCGAAGAAACCGACGTCCTCGTGATCGGCTCGGGCTTCGGCGGCTCGGTAGCCGCACTACGACTGTCCGAAAAGGACTATCACGTCACCGTACTGGAAGCCGGCCCCCGTCGCACCGAGGAGACGCTGCCCAAAACCTCTTGGGATGTCCGGAATTTCCTGTGGGCACCGCGGCTCGGCTGCTACGGAATCCAGCGCATTCACCTGCTCCGAGACGTCGTCATCCTAGGCGGCGCAGGCGTCGGCGGCGGTTCCCTGAATTACGCCAACACCCTCTACGAACCGCCCGCACCGTTTTTCGAGGACCCGCAATGGGCGCACGTCACCGACTGGCAAGCCGAACTGAAACCGCACTACGACCAGGCCCGCCGGATGCTCGGCGTCACCCAGAACCCCACTGTCACCAAAGCTGACGAGGTACTCCGCGAAGTCGCCGACGACCTGGGCGTCGGCTCGTCCTTCCGGCTCACCCCAGTCGGCGTTTTCTTCGGCGGCAAGAACACCCCAGCCGGAACCGCCGTACCAGACCCATTCTTCGGCGGCGCCGGACCAGCCCGCAAAACCTGCACCGAATGCGGTTCCTGCATGACCGGCTGCCGCGTCGGCGCGAAGAACACGCTAGACCGCAATTACCTCTATCTAGCCGAAAAACGCGGCGCGAACATCATCCCCATGACCACAGTGCTCGACGTCCGCCCCACAGACGGCGGCTACCTCGTCACCGCAGTCCGCACTGGAAAATCGCCGCGCCGCCGCAAAAACGTGCGCACCTTCTTCGCCCGCGACGTGATCTTCAGCGCAGGCACCTACAACACACAGAAACTTCTCCACCAAGCCCGCGAAACCGGCGCACTGCCGCGAATCTCCGCCAGCCTAGGCCGATTGACCCGGACGAACTCGGAATCCATCCTGGGCGCGAAATCGAAACGCAAGGACGTCGACTTCACCCACGGCGTCGCGATCACGTCGTCCATCCACCCCGACGAGCACACGCACATCGAACCGTGCCGCTACGGCAAAGGCAGCAACGCGATGTCGCTGCTGCAAACCGCCCTCACCGACGGCGGCAAACCAGTCCCGCGCTGGCTCACCTGGCTCGGCGCGTTCGCCAAAAACCCGCGCAACCTCACCTGGTTCTCGCCGCGCCGCTGGTCCGAACGCACCATCATCCTGCTGGTGATGCAGACCCTGGACAATTCCATCACGGTCTCGAGCAAACGCACCCGCACCGGGCGGCACAAACTGACGTCCAGCCCCGGCCACGGAGAACCGAACCCCACCTGGATCCCCGCCGGAAACGATGCGGCCCGCCGCGTAGCGGAGAAAATCGACGGCATCGCCGGCGGCACCACCGGAGAAATCCTGAACATCCCGATGACCGCCCACTTCATCGGCGGCTGCGCCATCTCCACCGACCCGGCAACCGGTGTCCTGGACCCCTACCACCGCATCCACGGCCACCCAGGCCTCCACGTCGTCGACGGCTCGGCAATCTCCGCGAACCTGGGCGTCAACCCATCCCTGACGATCACCGCCCAAGCCGAACGCGCGATGTCCCTGTGGCCCAACCGCGACGAGGAAGACCGGCGGCCTCCGCTGGGCGCACCGTATGCACGCGTCGAGCCGGTGGCGCCACGGAATCCGGTGGTTCCGGCTGGTGCTCCCGGTGCACTGATTCCCTCGCGTACGGTTGTCGAGTGACCGCTGGCAAGCAGCCGGACCTCGACGAGATCGAGGCACATTTCGTCGCACTTCTCGAAGGACGCATGACCCGCGACGCTGTCGATCGATGGGCCTGCCGCTGGCTGACCGACGACAGTCTGTCGTGGGATGAGCTGAGCTGGTGGGCCTTGGACATTCTTTGCGGAATCGACCTGCGCCACGGCCCCGGCGACGCCTACCTGCACGACGACCGCCAGGTACGGGATTGGCTGGTCGAACTGCGGGGCCGCCGCGCCCGGTAACCGCACGATCCCCGGCCGGAACCGCTGCTCGTGGCTCGGCCCGACTATCAACGGCCCGAAAGACGGTAGAAACGTCTCGTGCCCCTACGCCCTCGATCCGCCGCCCGCCTCGCGGCATTGGCCCTCGCACTAGCCCTGGCCGGCGGCTGCGGCCAGACAGCCCCCGAGGGTTACGCCCAACTGATGAAGCTCCCCGACATCGACCAGGCCAAAGCCACCTATACCGCCATGACCGCCGCCATCCGCGACCGGCTCACCGCCGAATTCGGCCGCACCTGGGAACAAGGAGGCGAACTCAGCGGAGGAACCTGCGGCAACGACTACCCCGGTCTCGACGCCGACGGTCGCGAGTTGCGCCTGCCCCGCTGGGATTCGCCTGGCAACCTGCCCGACAACGACTGGCTCCGCGCCCAGGCTCTGGTCGGCCAGATCGCCGCGGGCTACGGCTTCAACTCCACGCCCAAGGTCTTCACCAACCAACCCGGCACCCACACCGTGGCCTACGGCAAGCCCGACGGCGCACTCCTGCACTTCGGAACCGGCAAGTACACCACTCTACGAGTGGAGACCGGCTGCCATCTGACGGCGGAAGCACACCGCCGCGGCGGCCCCAAGCCCGATTAGCAGCAAACCTGCCCGGCGACCGAACGCACCGACCGGGTGGTCCATACCTTTACCGACCAGGCGGCGCACACCCGGGCGCGGCGATAACGGTGCCCCCGACGGGGTTCGAACCCGCACTGGGTCGATTTTAAGTCGACTGCCTCTGCCAATTGGGCTACGGGGGCCCACCCACCCTAGCGAACCCGCCCCCGCACACGACAAAGCCGGGCCGCCCGAAGACGACCCGGCTTCATCAGAAAACCGCTCAGCCCTTGCTGGCCCGGTTGAACTCTTCCTTCGGGTTGTTGATCTGCCCCAGCGAGATGACCTCGCGCCGGAACAGGCCGCCCAGCATCCAGTCGAACAGGATGCGGATCTTGCGGTTCCACGTGGGCATCGCCTTGAGGTGGTAGGCGCGGTGGAAGAGCCACGCCGGGAAGCCCTTGATCTTCAGGTTCAGCGCGTCCGCCACGCCCTTGTGCAGGCCGAGGCTCGCGACCGCGCCCAGGTTCTTGTGGAAGTAGTCCTTCGGCTGTCCGCCGCGGATCACCTTGATGATGTTCTTCGCCAGCAGGCGGGCCTGGCGGACCGCGTGCTGGGCGTTCGGCGGGCAGGTCGCCGTCGGGTCCTGTTCGGTGCGCGACAGGTCCGGGATGGCCGCGTTGTCGCCCGCGGTCCAGACGTCCGGGTGGCCGACCACCTGCATCGCGGCGGTGGCCTCGACGCGGCCGCGCTTGTCGAGCGGCAGGTCCGAGCCGGCGAGGACCGGGTTGGCCTTCACGCCCGCGGTCCAGATGATCGTGTCGGTGTCGAACTCGGTGCCGTCCGAGAGCACGACGTGGCCGTTTTCGAACGACTTCGCCGCGGTCGACAGGTAGACCTCGATGCCGCGCTTCTCCAGCTGCTGCACCGTGTACACACCCAGCGTCTCGCGCACCTCGGGCAGGATCCGCCCGGCCGCCTCGACCATCACCCAGCGGATGTCCGCCGGCTTGATGTTCGGGTAGTAGTTCTCGACCGCGAAGCGGGTCATGTCCTCGAGCTCGGCCAGCGCCTCGATGCCCGCGAACCCGCCGCCGACCACGGTGAACGTGAGCAGGCGCTTGCGCAGCTCGGGGTCGAGCGTGCTGGCGGCCTCGTCCAGCTTGGTCATGATGTGGTTGCGCAGGTAGATCGCTTCGCCGATGGTCTTGAAGGCGATGCCCTCCTCGGCGAGGCCGGGGATCGGCAGGATCCGCGCGACGGCGCCGAGCGCGACCACGAGCACGTCGTAGTTCAGCGTCTCGATGTGGCCGTCGGCCGCTTCGACCGTGACGGCCTTGCGCTCGTTCTCGATCTTCGTGACCCGCGCGGTCAGCACGTGGCAGCGCTTCAGCACGCGGCGCAGCGGCACGACCACGTGCCGCGGCTCGATCGCGCCGGCCGCCGCCTCGGGCAGGAACGGGGCATAGGTCATGTGCGGCTGCGGGTCAACGACGGTCACGGAGGCCTCGTTGGCGCGCAGCATCTTCTGAAGCCCGTACGCGGTGTACAGGCCGACGTATCCACCACCGAGGACGAGGATCCGAGTCGGTTCCGACTTCGCAGCAGCCATGTACCTATAGTCGCACTTCCGAAGCGGCTCCGCTCGGGTACCCCACCCCGCTGTGACCAGCATCGCCACGCTGGTTGTCACGATTCAGATGAGCCCAGCCGCCGAGGCCGCGGCGGTGAACGCGCTCACCACCATGGGCTGTGTCACACGACCGGTCTGGACATTGCGCGGTGACACGTGGTAGCAGCCGAACACCGCAAGGTCGCCGACCTGCATCCGGGCGCCATGCGCGAAGGCCGGACGCGGTTTCGGCACCGGCCAGCCGGCGGCGGAAAGCACGGGCAGCAGCGCCTGCCAGCCGAACGCGCCGAGCACGACGATCGAGCGCAGGGTCGGGCGCAGCAGGTCCAGCTCGTCGGCCAGCCAGTGCCGGCAGTTGTCCCGCTCAGCGGGGGTCGGCCGGTTCTCCGGCGGCGCGCAGCGGACCGGCGACACGAGTCGGGTGCCGCGCAGCGTGAGGCCGTCGCCGATGGCGGCGGACACCGGCTGAGACGCCAGGCCGACCTCGTACAGCACGCGGAAGAGGAAGTCGCCGGACGGATCGCCGGTGAACATCCGGCCGGTGCGGTTGGCCCCGTGCGCGGACGGCGCGAGCCCGACGACGGCCAGCGCGGCGTCCTCCGCGCCGAAACCGGGCACCGGCCGCGCCCAGTACTCCTGCCCGGCGAACGCGGCCTTCGTCCCCGCCACGCCCTCGCGCCATTCGACGAGCCGCGGGCACGCGCGGCACCGCACCAGCTCCGCGTCGAGCTCGGCGAACGTGCGCATCGATCTCCTCCGCTTGGTGTGCTGCCACGGTAACGCGGGATAGGTTGGGGCCATGGCCGACACCACCGCGGACGAGACCGCCGAGAAGACCAAGGACGAGGAGACGAAGGCGGCGGAGCCCGTCGACGACCTCGTCACGACGCAGCACACGCTCACCGTCAAGCGGCGCAAGCTCGCCTACACCGCCCAGACCGGCCGGATCGTGCTCCGCCAAGAGGTCAAGAAGGACGGCAAGTCCGAGGGCCACCAGGCCAAGGCCGAGGTTTTCCTCACCGCCTACACCCTCGACGACGCCGACCCCGGCACGCGACCGGTCACCTTCGCCTTCAACGGCGGCCCCGGTTCCTCCAGCATCTGGCTCCACATGGGCCTGCTCGGACCGCGCCGGGTGCTGTCCGGCGACGTCAACGACCCGGTACCGCCGCCCTACGGGCTCGAGGACAACCCGGAAAGCCTGCTCGCGCACAGCGACCTGGTGTTCATCGACCCGGTCCAGACCGGCTACTCGCGGGTGACCGAGGGCGGCGAATCCCAGCCGTACACCGGTTTCCAGGGCGACGTCGAATCGGTCGCGGAGATCATCCGGCTGTGGGTTTCGCGCAACCAGCGCTGGCTGTCGCCGAAGTTCCTGGCCGGCGAGTCGTACGGCACGCTGCGCGCGGCCGCGCTGGCCGGGCACTTGCAGGAGCGCTACGGCCTGTACCTCAACGGCCTGATGCTCATCTCGTCCGTTTTGGACCTCGGCACGCTGCGGTTCCACGAGGGCAACGACCTGCCGTACTCGCTGTTCCTGCCCACGTACGCGGCGATCGCGCACTACCACGGCCGGCACGGCGAACGGCCGCTCGACGACGTGCTCGCCGACGCCGAGGACTTCGCCTCGAAGGAACTGCCGTGGGCGCTTTCCCGCGGCGCGCGGCTGTCCGCTCAGGACCGTACCGAGGCGGTGCAGACGCTGGCGTCGCTCACCGGGCTCAGCGAGTCCTATGTGGACCGGGTGAACCTGCGGATCGAGCACGTCCGGTTCTTCACCGAACTGCTGCGCGACCAGGGCAAGACCGTCGGCCGGATGGACGGCCGGTTCACCACGTGGGAACCGGACGGCGGCGTCGAGCACATGAGCGACGACCCCTCGGTGTCGCGGATCATCGGGGCCTACTCCGCCGGGTTCAACCACTACGTGCGCGCCGAACTCGGCTACGAGAACGACCTGCCGTACGAGATCCTTTCCACCGAGGTGTTCAAGGCCTGGTCCTACAAGGAGTTCGAGGGCCGTTCGGTGTCCGTTGTGGACACCTTGAGCGCGGCGATGCGGGCCAACCCGCACCTGCAGGTCCACGTCGCGTTCGGACACTACGACGGCGCGACGGCCTATTACGCGTCCGAGTACGTGCTTTCGCAGCTGAAGATCCCGGAGGAGCTGCGGGAGAACATCGACACGGCTTACTACCCGGCCGGGCACATGATGTACGTGCACGAACCGTCGCGGGTGCAGCAGTCGAAGGACCTGGGCAAGTTCGTGAAGAAGGCGTCCAACCGCTGACCTGGTGAAGTGCCTATGCCGGCGCTAACCGGCATAGGCACTCACAACCAGTCGTGCTCCCGCGCATACCGCGCCGCCTCGTGCCGCGTTCGCGTCTGCGTCTTCTGCATCGCGTTCGACAGGTAATTCCGCACCGTCCCCTCCGCCAGGTGCAGCTGCGTCGCGATGTCCGCGACCGAATACCCCTCCCGCGTTGCCCGCAGCACGTCGATTTCCCGCACGGTCAACGGACAATCGTCCACCACCGCGAGCGCCGAGACGTCCGGGTCGATCCAGCGTTTGCCCTCGTCCAGCGTCCGGATCACCGCCGCGATGTGCGCCGGTTCCGCCGATTTGCTGACGAACCCCTGCACACCGAGCTTCAACGCCTTGCGCAGCACGCCCGGCCGCGCGTGCCGGGTCAGCATCAGGATCACCTGCTCCGGCCGCTCCCGCCGGATCCGCGCGACCGCGCCGAGACCGTCCACATTGGGCATCTCCAGGTCGATCACCAGCACGTCCGGCCGATGCTCCACAGTGGCCCGCACCGCCGCTTCGCCGTCTTCCGCCTCGGCGAGCACGGTGATCTCGTCCTCCATCGGCAGCAACGCGGCCATCGCCTTGCGGAGCAGGGCCTCGTCGTCAGCTAGCACTACCGTCGTCATCGCTTCTCCGGGAAGGCCGCGGCCGTCACGAATCGGCCGTCCTTCTGCTCCACGGTCAATTCTCCGCCCTCATCCGCCAGCCGGTCCGCCAAAGTGGACAGTCCACTCAGTACCGGTTCCTCGCGGTCCGGAACGCCGTCGTTGACGATGCTGATCCCCGTTTCGGTCAACGTGATCCGCACCTGCCGGGCCTGCGCGTGCCGCAGGATGTTCGTGGTGGTCTCGCGCAACACCTGGCCGAGCAGTTCGTCCGCCCCCGAACCGGCCTCCGCAAGCCGTTCGACCCGCACGTGGATCCCCGCCGCCTCGAAGAGGTTCTTCGCGTTCTCCAGTTCCGCGGACAGATTGAGCCTGCGCTGGGCGTAAGCGAGTTCCTTGGTCTGCACGATGGTTTCGCCGACCAGGGTGTGCACCTCGCGCAATTCCTCTTGCGCGCGTCCGAGATCCCGGTGCAGCAGTTTCTCCGCGAGTGCGACCTTCAGCTTGACCACGTGCAGCGTGTGCCCCTGGATGTCGTGCAGTTCGCTGGCGAACCGGACGCGCTCCCGGACCACCGCCAGCTCGGCTTCCTTCTCCCGGGACTCCTCCAGCTCCACGACGAGGTCGTAAAGCTTCTGGCTGGCGAACATGAACACGGTCGACAGCGCCGCGGCCAGGGCCGGGGCGACGACAAAAGCGAGCAGCCGCCCGCCGACCTTGTCGTCGTACACCAGCAGGTTCGTCGCGCCGATCGCGCCGGTCAGCACCGCGAGGCCGACCAGTGCGGCGAACCGGTGCCGCACCAGCGGCGGGATCAGGAACGACCCGACCATGGTCAGTCCGTAGAACGCCGCGCTCTTGTCGCTGAGCGCGCCGGCGAGCCAGACGAACGCGGTGAGCACCAGACACGGACGCGCGACGCGGAGGAAGTCGCCGGCGGTCCAGCGTTCCGCGGTCACCACGGCGGCCAGCAACCCGATCACCTGGATGACGACGTGCCACCAGGTCTTCGACGCGAACACCACCAGCAGCAGCCCGACGAACACCAGCGGCGGCATCACCGTGATGAGGTTGAGCCGTCGCAGCCGGTCCTGGACCACGCTGCTGGCCCAAGCCGTGCGGCGAGTCCACGGAGGACGGATCTCGATCATGGTGCTCCAGCTTCGGCCACGGGATTCGGCCCCAGCATGCCGCAGCCGCCGAGGGCCCACCAGTGACGCAGTGTCATGTCTTCGGCTGACGTGGTCGCACTACTTCCGACCAGCGGATCCGGCTGGAATCGGAGCATGTCCACGACCCCAGTCATCGAAGTCGACCGCCTGAACCTCACTTACGGCGACTTCCAGGCCGTGCGCGATCTGTCGTTCCAGGTCGCTCGCGGCGAACTGTACGCGTTGCTCGGCACGAACGGCGCCGGGAAGACCTCGACGCTGGAGACCGTCGAAGGCCACCGCAAACCCAGCTCCGGCTCCGTGCGGGTGTTCGGAAAAGACCCGCGCGACCGCGCTTCGGTGCGTCCCCGGATGGGGATCATGCTGCAGGAAAGCGGCTTCTCGCCGGACCTGACCGTACGCGAGTCGATCCGGCTGATCGGCAGCCTGACCCAGCGCGACGACAACGTCGAGCGGCTGCTCGGCATCATCGACCTCACCCGCAAAGCCACCACCAGGGTGTCGCAGCTGTCCGGCGGCGAGAAACGTCGGCTCGACTTCGCGACCGCCGTGTACGGGACGCCGGACCTGGTCTTCCTCGACGAGCCGACCACTGGTCTGGACATCCAGTCGCGCGACGCGCTCTGGGACGCCGTGGACCGGCTCCGCGAGGACGGCACCACCATCGTCCTGACCACGCATTACCTCGAGGAAGCACAGCAGCGCGCCGATCGCATCGGCCTGATGCACCAGGGCACGCTCAACCGCGAAGGCACCGTCGCCGAACTGACCCGGACGCTGCCCGCGACCATCCGCTTCGGACTTCCGCCGCACGCCCCGGCGCCGCCGCTGCAAGCGACCCGCGAAGAGGACGGCCGGTTCCTCATCGAGACCTTCGGCCTGCAAAAGGACCTGCACACTCTGCTCGGCTGGGCAGCGGACTACGCCGTAGAACTAGCTGAACTAGAAGCCGGACCGACGCGTCTGGACGACGTCTTCCGCGCCATCAGCAACGCTTAAGCACCGAAAGGCTTTCCCATGCTCTCCATTGCCCGCGGCGAACTGATCCAGCTCTTCCGGAATCGCCTGGTGCTGGTCACCTCATTGATCCTGCCCGTCGCGTTCAGCGCTTTCTTCATCTCTCGGCACGAAACCTTCGCAAAACTCGGAAGCCTCGGATATATCGCAGCACTGACGCTTTTCTTCATTACCGCGATCGGCCTGTACACCACCACGGTCACCACTCTCGCCGCCCGGCGGCAGAACCTCTTCCTCAAACGCCTGCGCTCCACCGCGGCGAGCGACTCCGGCATTCTCGTCGGCCTGCTCCTGCCGATCACCGCGATCACCACCATCCAGGTCGGCGTCATCCTCGCCGTGCTCGGCGCGGTCACCGGCGCACCGAAAAACCCGCTGCTGCTGGTCGTCGCGGTCGTCGCCACCATCGGCATGATGGTCGCGCTCGGCCTGGCCACCGCCGGCCTGACGAACTCCCCGGAGCACGCCCAGGTCACCACGCTGCCCATCACGATCGCGGTCCTTGCGGTAGCAAGTTGGGTCGGAATCACCGGAACCGAACAGCTGTCCCTGCTGAAACGCCTTCTTCCCGGCGGCGCGGCCACCGAACTCGTATTGAATTCCTGGAATGGCGGAAGCTCGGCAACCGACTCGCTAGTCCTGTTCGGCCCGATCGCGGCGTGGCTGATTCTCAGCGTCACGCTGGCGACCCGGCTATTCCGCTGGGAACCGCGCCGCTGACCCCTTCCCGTGCCGAGGAGATCGGAGTAACGTCGGCGGCGTTCTCGATCATCGAAGCGGCCGGGGGTCGGCCTGACCAGCGGTCGAACCATCCGTGAACACAGCTTTCGTGCATTTCCCTTCAGTTCCTGAGTTCGCTTGTTCTCAGCAAAGGACGGAAACCCGTGCGAAAACAATTGCTCGCCGTACTGGCGGCCGCCGCGCTGACGGCGACCGCTGTCCCAGCCCACGCCTCCCCGGCGAAATCCTCGGTGAACTGGGGCGCGTGCCCGGCCGACGTCGCGTCGCCCGGCTTGCAATGCGCGTCGCTCGAAGTGCCGCTGGACTACCGGCATCCCGACGGGAAGAAGATCAGCCTCGCGATTTCCCGCCTGCCGAGCACCGACCCGGCCAAACGGCGCGGAGTGCTGCTGTTCAACCCGGGCGGCCCCGGCGAACCCGGGCTCGCCTTCCCGTCGACCTGGGCGCGGATCGGAGTGCCCGCGAGCCTGCTCGCCGAGTACGACCTGATCGGCTTCGATCCGCGCGGGGTCGCCCACAGCACGCCGGTGAGCTGCGATCTCGCTCCGGAGCAACTCGCCTTCACCCCGAAATACGCGCACAACCGCGAAGAAGTCGTGCAGGCCTCGACGGCCGCCAAGCAGATCGCCCGGCAATGCGCCGCTTCGGCGTCCGCGGCGATCCTGCCCTACGTCACCACCGCGAACACCGCCCGCGACATGGACCGGATCCGCGCCGCGCTCGGCGAGCAGAAGATCTCCTACTTCGGCCTGTCGTACGGCACCTACCTGGGCGGGGTCTACGCCTCGCTGTTCCCGGACCAGACCGACCGCGTCGTGCTCGACAGCGTCGCCGGGCCGACCGGCGTCGACCTCACCACCGCCCGCCGGTTCGCCGAGGGAATGCAGGACCGCTTCCCGGACTTCGCGAAATGGGCCGCGGTGCGCGATTCGACCTACGGCCTCGGCAGCACTCCCGCCGAGGTCACCGCCACCTTCTTCAAACTCGCGGACAAACTCGACCAGCACCCGGCCGCCGGCATCGACGGCTCGCTCTTCCGGCTGGGCACGCACAGCCTCACCTACCAGACGCTGACCTTCCCCAGGCTGGCCCAGACGTGGCAAGCCCTCCTCAACGACCAGCCCCCGCCCGGCTCGCTGCTGCCGCCCGCCACGGGGCAGGAACAGAGCGAGCGGGCGACCATGCTGTCGGTCCTGTGCGGCGACAACTCCTGGCCCCGGACGATTTCGACCTACCAGCGGAATGTCGTGGCGGACCGGGCGACTTATCCGATGCTCGGCGGCGCGACCGCGAACGTCTGGCCGTGCGCGGCCTGGCCGTACCAGCCCGTCGAACCAGCAGTGCAGTTCAACGACCAGGGACCGTCGAACCTGTTGCTGGTCCAGAACATGCGCGATCCGGCGACCCCGCTGTCCGGTGCCCTCGAAACCCGCGAGGCGTTCGGTGACCGGGCCCGGATGGTCACTGTGGACCAAGGCGGCCACGGCGTCGGACTCCCGTACCTGAACGGCTGCGGTTTCAACGCCGTCGCTGACTACCTGGTAAACGGAATCCGCCCGGCGGCGGACAAATTCTGCGGTGCCGAAGTGAGTGTCAAGTCGCTTAATCCGCAGCAACAGGAGGCCGCGAGCAAGCTGGCAGAGCGGCTGCGGCAGTACTGAACCGCCGTTCACCGGCGCACGACAGGAGGAAGGAAAACGTGCGAAAACAATTGCTCGCCGTACTGGCGGCCGCCGCGCTCACAGCAACTTCCGTTCCGGCGCACGCCTCCCCGGCGAAATCCACGGTGGGCTGGGGCGCGTGTCCAGCCGACGTCGCTTCTCCGGGATTGCAATGCGCGGCTGTCGAAGTACCGCTGGACTACCGTAATCCGGACGGCAAGAAAATCAGCATCGAAATCTCCCGGCTGCCGAGCACCGACCCGGCGAAACGGCGCGGAGTGCTGCTGTTCAACCCAGGCGGCCCCGGCAATCCGGGCTTGGCCTTCCCGCTCCAGCTCACCCAGCTCGGACTTCCGGCCAGCCTCCTCGCCGAATACGACCTCATCGGCTTCGACCCGCGCGGCGTCGACCACAGCAACCCGGTCACCTGCGACCTCGACCCTCAGCTGTCGATCGGGCCGAAGTACGCGCACAACGCCGCCGAGGTCAGCGAGGCCGCGGCGCATGCGAAGCAGGTCGCGCAGCAATGCGCCGCCTCGGGATCAGCGGCGGTCCTGCCGTACATCACGACCGCGAACACCGCGCGGGACATGGATCAGATCCGCGCTGCGCTCGGCGAGTCGAAGATCTCTTACTTCGGCTTGTCCTACGGCACCTATCTCGGCGGAGTGTACGCGTCGCTGTTCCCGGAACGCACCGATCGCGTGGTGCTCGACAGCATTCTCGGCCCCGGCGGCTACGACATCACCGCGGCCCGGCGGTTCGCCCAAGGATTGCAGGATCGCTTCCCGGACTTCGCGAAATGGGCGGCAGCACGCAATTCTTCCTACGGCCTTGGCAGCACTCCCGCCGAGGTCACCGCGACCTTCTTCAAACTCGCGGACAAGCTCGACCAGCATCCGATCGGGACCCTGGACGGATCGGCCTTCCGCTACGTGACACACGGCCTGACCTATCAGACCACAGCCTTCCCTAGACTGGCGCAGCTGTGGCAATCCGCCCTCGCGGACCAGGCACCCGATTCACTGCCGAGCACGGCCGGTTCGGAACAAAGCGAGATCGCCACCATGCTTTCGGTGATCTGCGGCGACAACGCGTGGCCCCGGCAGATCTCGACCTACCGGCGGAACGTCGCGCATGACCGGGTCACGTACCCGATGCTCGGCGGCGCGACCGCGAACGTCTGGCCGTGCGCAGCCTGGCCCTACCAACCACTGGAATCGGCCGTGCAATTCAGCGACCAGGGACCGTCAAACCTGTTGCTGGTCCAGAACATGCGCGACCCGGCGACCCCGCTGTCCGGCGCGCTGGACACCCGCGAAGCGTTCGGCGACCGAGCTCGAATGGTCACTGTGGACCAAGGCGGCCACGGCGTCGGGCTCCCGTACCTGAACAGCTGCGGCTTCAACGCCGTCATCGATTACCTGGTCAACGGAATCCGCCCGACGACGGACAAATTCTGCGGTGCCGAAGCGACCGTCAAGTCGCTTACCCCGCAACAACAACAGGCAGCCGACAAGATCATGGACCGACTGCGGCAGCACTGAAACAGGCGGTGGGGCGGAACTCCCGCCCCACCGCCGCTCGTTCAGCGCAGGTACGCCGAACCCCGCGTCACCGCGGAATAGGCGTCCACCGAACCATGTCCGTAGAACCCGTTGAACGACGCGTCACCCAGGCAAGTCGCCGTGAACGAAGCGTCCCGGCCCTCCTTCAGGTAATCGACCGTCCGCGGCACGGGACACGCGATCGGCGCGGCCGTGCCTTCCAGCACCCGCTGCACCGCGTCCGGATCCATCGACGCGGAATGCCCGGTCTTCTTGCCGTACTGGGAAACGATCAGCGCCGCGACACCAGTCGCATGGGGAGCGGCCATCGAAGTCCCTTGCAGCCACTGGTAATAGCCGACCCGGCCGTCCGCCGCCGTCGCCTTCTGCACGCCAAGCGCGACGCCAGCCGGAGTCACATTGCCCGCTGCGTCAATGTTTCCTTCCGCGACACCCACATTGCGCGGGTACGTCGACAGGATCTCGTTCTCCACCGTCCGGTACCACGGCGTGCCGTAGCCGTCCCGGAAATACCCGCCCGGCGCGGAAACGGAGATCTGCTCGGTCCCGTAGTTGGAGTAGTCCGCCTTCGCCTGCGTCGGACCGAACGAACCGACACCGATGGTGTGCGGGCCTTCGACCGGCAGCGAGAAGCACGAAGAATTGTCGATCTTGCGCGGATGCGTCCCGTTCGCCGGGTAGTCCGGGCTCGTGACGTCGTCGTGCGGCGCGGCCATTTCGTCGTGCTGGTTGCCGAGTGCGACCACCATCGTCACGCCCTTGCGGTGCGCGTAGTTCAACGCCCGCGTGGCCGCTTCGATGATCGTGCGCTGTTCCGCCTGCTCGGCAGAAGAATCCGCCGGGTTCGAACGGCAGTTGTAGAGCCACGGGTCCACGTAGAAGCTCATGTTGACCACGTCGAGTCCGGCGTCGCCAGAATACGTCAGCGCGTCAACCATCGGCTGGAGGAAGAAGTACCCGGAATCCTGTCCGGCACGGACGTTCACCAGCGTCACGTTCGGCGCCACCCCGGACACGCCGAATCCGTTGGCAGCCGCGGCGATCGTGCCGGCGACGTGCGTGCCGTGGCCGTTGTCGTCGTGGTCCACCGGGTCGACGCAGCCGCGGTATTCGCACGGGCCGTCGACGACCGTGCCGTTGACGTCCGCGACGATGTCCTTGGTGAAGTTGCGCGAATCGGCTTTGTCGAAGTTCGGCGCGATGTCCGGGTGACTTCCGTCGACGCCGGTGTCGATGATGCCGACCTTCACCCGCTTGTCGCCAGCCTGCTTGGTGCGCGCGAGGTCGGAGCGAGTGGACTTGAGGCCCCAGAGCTGGTCGTCCAGCGGGTCGGTGCCGACCGCCTTCTTCGCCGCGGCCTTGCGCGAAACGCTGCCGCGGCCTTCCTTCTCGACCGCGTCCGGCTTCTCCTTCTTGCCCGCCTTCGGCGCGCTGCCGATCGCTTTCGCCTTCGCCGCGCCGAATACCGCGCGGTTCGCCGAAACCCGCTCAGTGAAGCCGGCAGCGGGCGCGGTGGCGGTGATGAGCCCGACCGCCGTGTTGGTCGCGACGATCGTGCCGCCGGCGTCGCGCACCGCCTGCTGCGCGGCGGCGACACTCTGGCCGTCCCGCGCCAGCACGCTGAATTCCGTTACCGGTCCGGCCGGTTGGGCCGACGCCGCTCCAACGGCGACGCCGGACACCGCACCGAACAATGGCACCGCGAGTGCCACAGCGAGCAATCTTGGTCTTTTCACGAGTCCTCCTGACCGAAACCGACAATGCAACGTACATAGCGGACACTGCGCACGGCAATCGGCAAACCGGAGGAATCGCCAGGTTACGGAACCACCGACTTCTCCTCGGCGAAGTGACAAGCCGACAGATGCCCGTCCGTCCTCGGTTCCAGCTTCGGCACCTCGGTCGCGCAAATATCCGCGGCCTTCCAGCAGCGCGTGCGAAAACGGCAGCCCGACGGCGGATCGATCGGGCTCGGCACGTCGCCCTCCAGCCGGATCACCTGCCGCTGCCCGCGCACCGCGGGGTCCGCGACCGGCACCGCGGACAGCAGCGCCTGGGTGTACGGATGGGACGGTCGCTCGTAGATCTCGTCCTCAGTACCGATTTCGACGATCTTGCCCAGGTACATCACCGCGACGCGCGTGGACAGATGCCGCACCACCGACAGGTCGTGCGCGATGAACACATAGGACAGTCCGAACTCGCCCTGGAGTTCCCCGAGCAGGTTCATCACCTGCGCCTGGATCGAAACGTCCAAAGCGGACACCGGCTCGTCGCAGATGATCACCTTGGGCCGCAACGCCAGCGCCCGCGCGATGCCGATGCGCTGCCGCTGCCCGCCGGAGAACTGGTGCGGGTACCGGTTCACGTGCTCGGGGTTGAGCCCGACCACCTCCAGCAGTTCCTGCACCTTCTTCGCCCGCGAACCCTTCGGCGCCACGTCGGTGTGGATCTCGAACGGCTCGCCGACGATGTCGCCGACGGTCATCCGCGGATTCAGCGACGTGTACGGATCCTGCAGCACGATCTGGATTTCCCGGCGCATTCGCCGCAGTTCCGCACCGCGCAGCTTGAACAGGTCGCGGCCCTCGAAGGTCGCGCTGCCGCTGGTCGGCTCCTCCAGGCGCATCAGCACCTGGGCGAGCGTCGACTTGCCGCACCCGGATTCCCCGACCACGCCGAGAGTTTCACCCGGCTGCAGGTCGAACGAAACGCCGTCGACGGCCTTCACCTGTCCGATGGTCCGTTTGAACAGCACACCAGTGCGCACCGGGAAATGCTTCACCAGTTCGCGCACGCTGAGAATCGGCTCACCCACGGCTCTCCACCACCTCCTCGGCGAAGTGACACGCACTGACCCGTCCGAACCCGAGCGCGTGCGAGGACGGCCGCTCGTCGCGGCACCGTTGCTCAGCCCGCTTGCAGCGCGGGTGGAACGGGCAGCCGGACGGAATGTCGAGCAGACTCGGCGGCAGGCCCTTGATGGTTTCCAGGGTCTGTCCTTTGAGGTCCAGCCGGGGCAGCGAATCCATCAGCGCCGCGGTGTAGGGATGCCCTGGCGAACTGAACAATTCCCGCACGTCGGCCTGTTCCACGATCCGCCCGGCGTACATCACCGCGATCCGGTCCGCGACCTCCGCGACCACGCCGAGGTCGTGCGTGATGAGCACGAGCCCCATCCGCCGTTCCCGCTGGATATCCGCGAGCAGGTCCATGATCTGCGCCTGCACGGTCACGTCCAGCGCGGTCGTCGGCTCGTCCGCGATGAGCAGATCCGGATCGAGCGCGAGCGACATCGCGATCATCGCGCGCTGCCGCATCCCGCCGGAGAACTGGTGCGGGTAATCCTTCACCCGCCGTTCCGCGGCCGGGATCCGCACCAGGTCGAGCAGTTCGACAGCCCGTTTGCGCGCATCCTTTTTGGACATGCCCAGCCGGACGCGCAGCTGCTCTTCGATCTGGAACCCGACGGTGAACACCGGGTTCAACGCCGAAAGCGCGTCCTGGAAGATCATCGCGATCTCCGCGCCGCGCACCTGCCGGCGCCGATCCGCCGAAGCGGTGAGCAGGTCCTCGCCGCGATACCGGATCGACCCGCCGGTGATCACGCCCGGCGGGGTGTCGAGGATTCCCATGATGGTCTGCGCGGTGACGCTCTTGCCGGAGCCCGATTCGCCGAGCACGGCGAGGGTTTCCCCGGCGTGCACCGAATAGCCGACGCCGTTGAGCACGTTGGCCACGCCGTCGGAGGTGCGGAACTCCACGTGCAGGTCTTCGACCTCGAGCAGCAGCTCGTGCTCCGTCGTCGGACCAGGTGAACTGGACACTGTGGACATTGCGGCTACCTCGACTTCGGGTCGAGCGCGTCGCGGATACCGTCGCCGAGCATCACGAACGCGAGCACGGTGATGGTGACGAACGCACCGGGGAACAGGAGCATGTGCGGGACCGCGCGGAAATAGTCGCGCGCGTCGCTGATCATGACGCCCCACGACACCACCGGCGGCCGCACGCCGATGCCGAGGTACGCCAGCGTCGCCTCGGCGCCGATGGCCGCGCCGAGCGCGATCGTGGCGTACACGAGCACCGGCGCGAGCGTGTTCGGCAGCAGGTGCCGGAACACGATCCGCGGTGTGCTCGCGCCGAGCGCACGGGCCGCCTTCACGTAGTCCAGCTGTTTGGCCACCAGCGTCGCGGACCGCATGATGCGCATCGCCACCGGCCACGTCAGCACGGCGATCGAGCACACCACCTGAACGATGATGGTGACCTGTCCGGGATTCGTGCCGGGAGCGTTGAACGTGGTGAGAATGACGATCGCGCCGAGCACGAACGGCAGCCCGGCGAAGATGTCGCCGAGCCGGGACAGCAGGCTGTCGACGATCCGGCCGTAGTAGCCCGCGACGATGCCGATCAACGATCCGAAAAGGACAGTCAGCAGCGTCGCGAAAACGCCGACCAGGAGCGATGCCCTGGCTCCGTAGATGGTCCGCGCGTACACGTCGTAGCCCTGGTTGTCGTAACCGAACCAGGCGTCCGCGGACGGGCCTTCGTTGGCGTGGGTCAGATCGTTGTATCCGGCGGGGCGGTGCGAGAACAATCCCGGCGCGATCGCGATGAGCACGATCAGCAGGATGATCACCGCGGAGATGACGAACGTCGGCTTGCGGCGCAGTTGCCGCCACGCGTCGCCCCACAGACTGCGCGGCTTCTTCGGACCGGCGTCGGCCGAGCTGTCCACATGCGACAGCTGTGCCGCGTCGACCCCTCCGCCGCCGACGAGATTCGGGTCAGTCATAACGGATCCTCGGGTCGAGAACGGCGTAGAGCAGGTCCACGATCAGGCTCATCAGCAGATACACCAGCACCAGCAGCACGACGACGCCGACGACGGTCGCGCTTTCCCGGTTCTGGAGGCCGCGGAAGATCAGCCCGCCGAGACCGTTGATGTTGAACACGCCCTCGGTCACGATCGCACCGCCCATCAGGGCGCCGAGGTCGGTGCCGAGGAAGGTCAGCACCGGGATCACCGAGTTGCGCAGCAGATGGATGCCGATGACGCGGCTGTTGGGCTGCCCCTTGGCGATGGCGGTGCGGATGTAGTCGGCGTGCCGGTTCTCCGCGATCGACGTTCTCGTCAGCCTCGCGACGTAAGCCATCGAGAGACTGCCGAGCGCGATGCCCGGCACGATCAGCTCGCCGAAGCTCGGATCGTCCGAAACGCTGGCGTCGATGATGCCCAGGTTCACGCCGAGCACGATCTGCAGCACGATCGCGGTGACGAACACCGGAAGCGAGATCAGGAACGTGGTCGAGACCAGCACCAGGTTGTCGAGGAAACCCTTGCCGCGCAAGCCGGTCAGCACGCCGGCGCTCAGGCCGATGACCGCCTCGATGAGCACCGCGACGACCGCGAGGCGCAGCGTGATCGGGTAGGAGGTGGAGATCAGCTCGCCGACCGAGGAGCCGTTGAACGTCTCGCCCCAGTCGCCGCTGAACAGGCTCCCGAGGTATTTGAAGTACTGGACGAACAGGTTGTCGTTGAGGTGGAACTTCTCGGTCATCAAGTCGATATAGGCCTGTGGGCAGGCTTGCTGACCGCATTTGCCGGAGAACGGGTCCCCGGGCACGGCCCACACCAGTGCGTAGATCAGGAAGGTGGTGCCGAAGAACACCGGGATCAACTGGAGCAGGCGGCGCAGGACGTAGCGAATCATGCGTGGTTCCTCAGAGTGCGCGCCGGGCTCGTGAGCGCCGCGCCTGCTTGTGGCGGGCGCGGACGCTCACGAGCCGCGTGGTGGAAACGGACGAGTCAGCGCATCACTTCTTGAGGACCTCGACCGACGAGTAGTCCGCGCGGCGGCGGAAGTCGAGGACCACGGTCTTCGTGTGCTTCGACTTGGCCGCGACGCCCTTCTCGTCCCAGACCGGGATCGAGGGCAGGTCCTTCGCGATCATGTCCTCGGCCTGCTGGTACAGCTTGACCGCGGCGTCCTTGTCCGCCGTCGAGTCGGCCTGCTTCAGCAGAGCGTCGACCTGCGGGTTGGAGTACGTCGAGTCGTTCGACGAGGCCCCGGTCCGGTAGAGCGGGTTGAGGAAGTCCTCAATGGACGGATAGTCCGCCGACCAGTCCGAACGGCCCATGCCGGTCAGCTTGTGCCCGGTCACGATGCTGCGCCACTGGCCGAAGTCGGTCGCGGGCACGAAATCGCATTCGACGCCGAGCGTGTTCTTGATGCTGTTGCACGCGGCCACCAGCGGTTCCTTGCGGCCGCCGTCGGCGTTCGAGGCGATGGTGAGCTTGCCCTTGAACCCGGACTTCGCGAACAGTTCCTTCGCCTTCGCCGGGTTGAACTTGCAGTACTCGCCGCACACGCCCGGCCGGAAGCCCGCGATGCCCTGGGAGACATAGCTGTCGGCGGGAACGTAGGTGTCGTGCATGACCGTCTTGGTGATCTGCTCGCGGTCGATCGCCATCGAGATCGCCCGGCGCAGGTCGAGGTTGTTGTAGCCGGGCACGTAGTACGGCACCGCGATCGTGCTGATGCCGAGCAGGTGCCCGGTGACCAGGTTGTCCTTGAGGTCGGTCTTGTACTTGTCCGCGGTGAGCGCGGACGGCGGCAACGTCTCGATGAAGTCGAGCTTGTTGCTCAGCAGGTCCTGGTAGGCGGTTTCCTGGCTGGCGTAGATCTTGACGTCCAGGTCCTTGAACTTGACCTTGTCCGGGCCCTGGTAGTCGTCGAACCGGGTCAGCTTGATGTCGACGTTCGGCGTGCGGCTGACGAACTTCATCGGTCCGTTGCCGATCGGGTGCTTCGCGAACGCGGCGGGGTCCTTGAAGAAGGAGTCCGGCAGCGGCGCGAACGCGGTGTAGCCGATCTTGGTGGTGAACACGGAGAACGGCGCGTCCAGGGTCACCTGGAACTCGTAGTCGCCCTTGACCGCCAGGCCGGACATCTTGTCCTTGGTCGGCTTCGCCGCCTTGTCGGCCGGGTGGACGTCGGCGTAGCCCGCGATGTTCTCGAAGAACGTGCTGTTGATCTGGCCGTTCGCCGAGTTGGCCCCGTAGTTCCAGGCGTCGACGAAGTTTTTCGCCTTGACCTCGGTGCCGTCGTGGAACTTCCAGCCGTGCTTGATCTTGATGTCGAAGACCTTGGAATCGGTCGTGGTGATCGACTCCGCCATCAGGTTGTACGGTTCGCCGCTGTCGCCCTTGTACGCGACGAGCCCGGAGAACATCGGGTCGACGGCCTTGGAACCGCCGAGCTCGTTGGTGTTCGTGGGGATCAGCGTGTTCTGCGGTTCCGTGCCGTAGACCGTGAAGGTCCCGTTCGGATCCGCTTCTCCCGACGACCCGCTGCTGGATCCGCCGCCCCCACAGGCGGTCAGGAGCAGTGACAAGGTTGTCACGACTGCGGCCGCGCTCCAGAGCCTGGATGAACCCCGCATGTCCCCTCCGTTTCTCGCGTCCGAATAGCGAGATGGAGGCTAGCTGGATCAGCGCTTCGTAACCGGATCACCGGGTTGCACCTGAATAACAACACCGTTCATCACCCGGTCAGCTCACAACTAACTGCGCTTGATGACTTTCGGTGGTTTTGGTACGGGTGCGCGCGGCTGGTGACCCCGGCGTTGCGGAGCGTTCAGGCGAGCGACAAAGCGATGCCGTCCAGGATGTCGTGCTCGCTGACCACCAGCTGGTCCGGACCACCGCGCGCGGCGAGTTCCTCCGCGAGCACCTGGACGACGACCGCGCCGCCGCCGATCACGTCGACCCGGCCGGGGTGGATCACCGGGTTCTCGGCACGGGTCGCGCGGTCGGCCGCGAGCAGTTGTCCGGCGAGCTGGTCGATCTCGCCGTGCGACAGCTTCGACAGGTGCACGCGCTCGGAGTCGTACTCGGGCAGGCCGAGCGAAACCGCTGACAACGTGGTCACGGTGCCGGCGACGCCGATCCAGGTGCGAGCCTTCGCGACGTCCACGACGTCGAACGCCTCGGCGAGGATGCCGCGGGCCAATTCGCGCGCGGCGGCGATCTCGTCGGCGGTCGGCGGGTCGCCCTTCAGCGCGCGCTCGGTGATCCGGACGCAGCCGATGTCGACGGATTTCGCGGCGATCACCTCGGCCTCGCGGCCGTTCCAGGTGCCGAGGACCAGTTCGGTGGAGCCGCCGCCGACGTCGACGACCACGAACGGCCCGTCGTCCGGGTCCTGCTCGCCGACCGCGCCGGTGAAGGACAGCCGGGCTTCCTCGTCGCCGCTGATCACCTCGGCCTCGACGCCGAGCGTTTCGCGGGTCATCGCGAAGAACTCGTCGCGGTTGCTCGCGTCGCGGGTCGCGGAGGTGGCGACCATGCGCACCTTCTCGACGCCCTTGCGCCGCGCGGCGACGGTGTAGTCCGCGAGCGCGGCGCGGGTGCGTTCGAGCGCTTCCGGCGCGAGTCTGCCGGTGGCGTCGACGCCCTGGCCGAGCCGCACGATGCGCATCTCGCGGTGCAGGTCGCGCAGGTCGACCGTGCCGTCGTGGCGCGGCGTCAACTCGGCGACGAGCAGACGGATGGAGTTGGTCCCACAGTCGATCGCAGCTACCCGAGGCATGTCCCCGACCTTACTTGGTCTCCGGCGCTTCGCGGGCGAGGCGGGCATAGGCGGGCCCTATGCCCCCTCGCCGACATTTGGTCTTTGCCTTTCTCGCTTTTCCGGCCGTACGGTTGACGTGTTCGCCGCATTTCTGTTCGCGGCGGTTTTTCTTCTTCTTTTATCGAGAGGTTTAGTGGCATGCCCGATTACGGGATTGCGGGAAAGCGCGCGGTAGTCACCGGCGGTTCCCGCGGAATCGGCGCGGCGATCGTGGCGCAATTGCTGGCCGCGGGCGCGACCGTGCTCACCACCGCCCGGTCGGCGGGTCCGGTGCCGGAAGGCGCGTCCTTCGTCGAGGCCGACGTCCGCACCCAGGCCGGCGCCCAGACGGTCGCCACCGCTGCCCAGGAGGTCCTCGGCGGCGTCGACCTGCTGGTCCACAACGCGGGCGGCGCGCGTCCGCACCCCAGCGCGCTGGCGATCCCCGACGACGAATGGCAGGACGCGCTGTCGGTCAACCTGCTGGCCGCGGTCCGCCTGGACGCGCTGCTGGCTCCGGGCATGCGCGACCGCCGATCGGGCGCGATCGTGCACGTCTCCACCGCCGCGATCCGTCCGCCGTTCCCGCCGTTCCTGCACTACGTGGCGGCGAAAACGGCGCTGGAGGCCTACAGCCAGGGCCTGGCCGCCGAGCTGGCCCCGTCCGGCGTCCGGGTCAACACCGTGTCCCCCGGCCGGACCGCCACTCCCGGCGGTGTGGCGACGCGCGAGCAGTGGGCAAGCCAGTCGCCCGGCTTCGCTCTCCCCGACGTCCCGCTGGGCCGCGACGGCGAACCCGACGACATCGCCAACGCGGTGCTGTTCCTGCTGTCCGACCAGGCGAACTGGCTGACCGGAAGCGGACTGGCCGTCGACGGAGGCGAATACCCGCGATGAATGCTTATCAGGGCAAAACCGCGGTCATTACCGGCGGCAGCACCGGAATGGGTTTCGCCACCGCGAAATTGTTCGCCGACGGCGGAGCGCGGGTAATCATCACCGGCCGTTCCCAATCCCGCCTCGACGCGGCTTTGGCTCAACTCGGCGAGGACGCGCTGGCTGTCCGCGGCGATGTGGCGTTGCTCTCCGATCTGGACGCACTGGCCGCCCAGGTGCCCGGCCCGGTCGACGCGCTGTTCGTCAACGCCGGGGTGGCCCGGACGGCACCGTTCGCGTCGGTCACCGAGGAGCAGTTCGACGCGGACTTCGCGGTGAACGTCAAAGGCGCGTACTTCACCGTGCAGAAGCTCGCGCCGCTGCTGCGCTCCGGAGCGGGCGTCGTGCTGACCACCTCGACGGCGAACGTCATGGGCCTGCCGGAAACGAGCGTCTACTCGGCAGGCAAGGCGGCGCTGCGTTCGATGGCCCGCACGCTCGCCACCGAACTGCTCCCACGCGGCATCCGGGTCAACGCGATCAGCCCCGGTCCCATCGACACCGAGATCCTGGAAGCCGGGATGTCGGCCGAGGAAGCCGCGCAGTTCAAGGCCGCGCGAGCCGCCGCGAACCCGATGAAACGGCTGGGCACCCCCGAAGAGATCGCCCGCGCCGTCGCGTTCCTGGCCTTCGACGCCACCTTCACCACCGGCATCGAACTGGTCGTGGACGGCGGCGACACGCAGCTCTGAGCTTTCAGGCGGCCGGAGACACCGGCTGATACCAGGTCTCCTGCCGCAGAAACTCGAGCAACGCCATCTCCGCGGGCCCCGCCCCAGGCCGGACCGCCGCGACGACGGGCTGGGACACGACCGGAAACACCGGCCGGACGAGGTGCTCATGCCCTTCGGGCACCGCCGACGCCGGAACGAGCGTCACTCCCAGCCCGTGCGCGGCCCACCGCACCGCCGTCGAGGTCTGCGACACCCGCGCGACCGCGGTCGGCTTCAACCCGTTGTCGCGCAACACTTCGGTCAGGAAGCCTTCGAGCGCGCTGGCCGGGTCGAACCTGATCCACTGCTCTTCTTCCAGCTCCCGCAACGCGATCCGGTCCTTCTTGAGCAACCGGTGGCTGGCGCCGAGGACGACCACGAACTCCTCGTCGCCGAGGTGATGCCCCTCGTACAGGCCCTCGTCGCACGCCGAGCCGAGCAACGCGAGATCCAGCACCCCGCGCCGGGCAAGCTGCTCCAGCTCAGCCGGATTCGGCTCCTCGAACACGGTCACCGCCAGCCGCGGATACTTCCGCCGCAACGCGGCCAGCGCCCCCGGCAACTGCCGAGTCCCCAACCCCATCTGCGCCGAAACGAGCAACTCGCCGGCCAACTCGTCCGCCCCCGCCCGCGCGGTAGCCTGCGCCCGCCGCGCGGCCCGCACCGCGACCTCAGCGTCCCGGAGAAACGCCCGCCCGACGACGGTCGGCACGAGCCCGGTGGGCGTGCGGGAGAAGAGCTGCACGCCGAGTTCCCGCTCGAGCCCCCGAATCTGCTGCGAAACGGACGGTTGAGCGACGTGCAGCACTTCAGCCGCAGCGGTCACCGACCCCGCCTCGGCGACCGCCAAGGCGTACTCGAACTGACGAAGACTCATCGTCTCCCCTGCGGTGTGGCGAGGTTTGTCATCGAGGCTACCTGTTTGTCAGCCAGGAGCCGTGGCACTGCCCGACGGATTGCCGCCCGACGACGAGGTACAGGTCGAAGTCGTCGACGGCGGTGTCGAGGTTGGCGTCGTCGAGGTACTGGATCCGCAGGTCGGAGTGCTGGAGTCAGTACTCGGAGTTCCGGACGTACTGCCCGGAGGCGTCCCGCTCGGACTGTTCTGCGGCGGCAACCCAGTAGGCGTCACCGACGGACCCCCAGTCGCAACCGGCGGCAAGTCGGTAGTCCTCGGCCGCTCCCCCGGACTCGCAGGCGGCGCGGAACTGGCGGTAGCCGGAACCGGACTGTCCGGCACCTGCGCGACGCCCTTGCGGTAGGCCTCGGCCCAGAGAATGACCGCGGTGACGTAGGCGTCGGAGTTGTTGTAGCGGTAGATCGCGGTCCTGAGCTGATCCGGATTGGCCAGGTCGAGCCCGCCGGAGCAGAGATAGCGTGCCGCCGCGAGCGAGGAGTCGAAGAGATTGCCCGGGTCGGCTTTGCCGTCCCCGTTGCCGTCCGCCGCGTAGGTCCGCCAGGTCGCGGGGATGAACTGGAACGGCCCCACCGCGCGATCCCACACCGGATCCTGGTCGAGAACGCCATGATCGGTATCGGGAATCGCCGCGAACGGCGCCGTGCCATTGAGCTGCGGCCCAAGAATCGGCTGAAGCGTGGTCCCGGCGGCGTCGACATACCCACCACGCGCGTGATCCGACTCGATCCGCCCGATACTCGCGACGAGCGCCCAGTCGATATGACACCCTGGCTGCTCTTTCCCCAAGACGTCCCCCGCATGCCGATACGCGGCAAGCGCAGTAGCCGGAATCCCGAGTGGCCCGTCCGGAAGGTCATACGCAGGCAGTGGGACCGGTGCAGGCGCGTCAGGCAACCGCCCGTCGACGGCGACGCCGCGAATGCCAGGGTCGTACCCCTGATCAGGCATAACGTCCGCCGAGTGCACGACGGGCATCCGCCCGACCCAGCCTACGACCACGCCCGCGCCTACGGTCGCCGGAAGCACTCCCAGCAGCCCGGTGAGCACTGCGACCGCCGTGCGATGCCGCGACGCCACCCGCCGAGCGCGATAACGCCCCCGCCGAGCCCGGATCCTCGCGCGGCCGATCAACCGCGCCTTCTCCGGCGGGGGTCCGATGAGGGGTGGGGTTCTTTTGGTTCGGGCCGGGTTCGCCTGAGTTGCTACTTCTTCGGCGGCTAGCTCCGTGCTGCTTTCACCGTCCGCCGCGTCGGCGATTGCTTCATCCGCGACGTCACCGTCGCTTCGTTCGCCCCTTGCGTCGGCGGCAACCGCTTCGCCAGCTAGTTCACCGCCGTCACCCGCGCCGACAGCTCCAGCAGCCACCTCGCCGTCGCTGCTCTCGCCACCTGCCTCGCCATCAGCAACACCGCCGCCAACCGATTCGGCGAGACCGGCTTCATCACCAGCCACCTCAGCACCAGCAGCCGCCGCACTGTCGGCAACCCGCTCACCCGCGCTACCGGCAACCCGCTCGCCCGCCCCGTCCGCGCCTGGCTCGCCCGCACCGTCCTCGATCGGCCCGTCCGCCCCGTCCGCGACCGGCCCGCCCCCACCGTCCGCGACCGGATC
Organism: Amycolatopsis sp. Poz14; assembly: GCF_006704225.1. Lineage (NCBI taxonomy): Bacteria > Bacillati > Actinomycetota > Actinomycetes > Pseudonocardiales > Pseudonocardiaceae > Amycolatopsis > Amycolatopsis sp. Poz14. Next base: position 1,838,442 of record NZ_JACLHD010000001.1, on the reverse strand, counting down.
GGCCCGACTCTCCGCAGCAGGAGACCCCTCAGCGCGCACCGATCGCCGAGATCTGCGTGGCACCCGCACTTTCCGCCCCTCCCCGGCCCGCCCGGCGGTGCACTCGGGCTCGCCTGCTCGGTGTGAAGCTCCGGTGCGCGCCGCGAAGCATTCCCACCCAGGCGGGCACCGGCCTCTGCTGTGCCTATCCGCGCCCGAGACCGGAGCGTTACCCGGCGCAGTCGCCCGTCGGCCAGCCCTGTTCGCGGACCCAGGCGAGGGTCTCGTCGCCGAACGGGTTCACCCCGGGTCCGGCCGCGAGCGTGTGCGCGAGGTGGACGTGCAGGCATTTCACCCGCCCGGGCATCCCGCCCGCGGTCACCTGGGTGCCGAGCGACTCGATGGCATCCCGCTCAGCGAGGTACGTCTCGTGCGTGCGCTGGTAGGTCGCCGCGAGTTCCGGGTCGGTGGTGAGCCGTTCGGTCATCTCCTTCATCACGCCGGACGCTTCCAGCGTGCCCACCATCGACGTCAACCGAGGGCAGGTCAAGTAATACAACGTCGGGAACGGCGTGCCGTTCTCCAATCGCGGACTGGTCTGGACCACCGAAGGATGCCCGCTGGGACACCGCGCGGCCACCGCCCGCAAAGCCCGCGGCGGGCGTCCAAGCTGCTGCGCGATGACCTCCCGGTCGGCATCGGTGACGGGCTCGAATCGGGGTGTCTCCGTACTGCTGTTCACGCTCTCCAGGCTAATGCCGCCGTCCGGTCACCCCCTCGCGACCTCCGCCGAAACGGCCGAGTTGTCCACAACCGGCACACCGTGTGGACAACTCGCCGCATCTCCCTCCGCCGCCCTTCCGATGTGGTTAGCGTGGAAGGCAGTCGAAGCTTCGCCACGAAATCAAGCCGTCGGAGAGAAAGGAGAATCAGAAACGCCGATCGAAGATCAGAGCCTCAAGCACGGCGCCCGTCAACGGTCACGCCCAAGGCTCAACTCGCCGCGACAGCGATCAAGCATCCGGAAGGCGCGGAAGTCGTCCTGCACCTGGCCGAAAAAGCCTCGTCAACGGTCCAGCCCGGTCAACGACCACGCCCGGCCAGTGAACCCCGCCAGGCACCAACCTCACCCAGCCAGTGAGGCTCGCCCAGCCACCAACCTCAGCCGATCAGCAGCCCCAACCAACCGCCAGCAAGCGGCCGCGCGCAAAAGCCGCACCCGGCCAGGCACCTCAGCCCCCGGAAACCTGCGCCCACAGGTTCTCGTACCAGGGCGCCTGCGGAGCGGGCTGCTGCCCAGGCTGGGCAGCCGTCGGCGAACCGGGCTGGTCCTCGGGCAGCTGGACCATCCACGGGGTCTCGCCCGGTTTCACGTACCGGAGCCGGCGGCGGGCTTCCGCCTCGATCTGGGCCGGGTCGCTCAGCTGGGCTTTGCGGTCGCGCAGCTGAGCGACCTCGTGCTGGAGCTGGGCGAGCTGCGCTTCCTGGTCGCGGACCTCGGAGCGCTGGGAGAGGTAGGTGCGCAACGGGACCGCGACGGTGAACGCCAGTGCGCACACCACGATCGCCACCACGGCGGCGCGCCGGGTGGTCGACATGCCGAGCACTTTGGCCGCACCGGAGGCGCGTTTCGCCGCCAAGCCGCGGCGCAGCCGGGCCCTGGTCGTCTCCGTCGTGCCCGCGCCGGTGCGGCGCCGGGCCGACGCGGGACGGCGGGCCCTGCTGGACCCGCTTCCCGCTGCCCGGCCGCCGCGGCGGCTGCGCGCCCTCCCCCGGTCGGCCATGTGCCCCTCAGGCCTCCGCGCTGAACCGCGGGAAGGCGAGGTCGCCGGCGTAGCGCGCGGCGTCCGCGAGGGTTTCCTCGATGCGCAGGAGCTGGTTGTACTTCGCGATCCGCTCGCCGCGGGCCGGGGCGCCGGTCTTGATCTGGCCGACGCCGGTCGCGACCGCGAGGTCGGCGATGAAGGTGTCCTCGGTCTCGCCGGACCGGTGGCTCATCATCGACTTGTAGCCGTACGACGTGGCCAGCGACACCGCGTCCAGCGTCTCCGACAGCGTGCCGATCTGGTTGACCTTCACCAGCAGCGCGTTCGCCGCGCGGCGGGTGATGCCCTCCTCGAGCCGGTCCGGGTTGGTGACGAACAGGTCGTCGCCGACGAGCTGGACCTTGTCGCCGATCTCGGAGGTCAGCTGGACCCAGCCGTCCCAGTCGTCCTCGCTCAGCGGATCCTCGATCGACACCAGCGGGTAGTCGCGCAGCAGTTCGCCGTAGTACGCGGACATCTGCTCCGCGCTGCGCTTCGACCCCTCGAAGGTGTAGGCGCCGTCGGAGTAGAACTCGGTCGCGGCGACGTCCAGCGCGAGCGCGACGTCACGGCCCGGCGCGTAGCCGGCCTTCTCGATCGCGGCGAGGATCAGGTCGAGCGCCTCGCGGTTGTTGGAGAGGCTCGGCGCGAAACCGCCCTCGTCGCCGAGGCCGGTGGCCAGGCCGCGGCTCTTCAGCACGCCCTTCAGCGCGTGGTACACCTCGGTGCCCCAGCGCAGCGCCTCGCGGAACGACTCCGCGCCGATCGGCGCGATCATGAATTCCTGGATGTCGACGTCGGTGTCGGCGTGCGCACCGCCGTTGAGGATGTTCAGCATCGGCACCGGCAGCACGTGCGCGTTCGGCCCGCCGAGGTAGCGGAACAGCTCCAGTTCGGACGATTCCGAGGCGGCCTTCGCGACGGCGAGCGAAACGCCGAGGATCGCGTTCGCGCCCAGCCGCGACTTCGCGGGCGTGCCGTCGAGGTCCACCAGCTTCTGGTCGACGATCCGCTGGTCGACCGCGTCGACGCCGACCAGGTCCGGGCCGATCTCGTCGAGCACCGCGGCGACCGCGCGCTCCACGCCCTTGCCGTTGTAGCGGCCGGTGTCCCCGTCGCGCAGCTCGACCGCTTCGTGCTCGCCGGTCGACGCCCCGGACGGCACCGCCGCACGGGCCAGAGTGCCGTCGTCGAGCGCCACCTCCACCTCGACGGTCGGGTTCCCGCGCGAATCGAGAATCTCGCGCGCGCCTACCTGCTCGATGAGAGCCACGCTCTGCTCCTTGGTGGGTCGTGCCTGCGGTGACGCCGCCCAGAGTAACCGCCCAGCGGGTTCACCCGTTGGAGGCCAGGCCGGTGCGGGGCCGTTCCGCTGCGTGTTCTCCAGCTCAGCCGGGCACTTCGCCGGTCTCCTCGGACTCCTGGTCCTCCGGCCGGACCTCGCGCCACCCCGACGGCAGCTCGACCTGATCGGTCACCTGCTGCCAGAACGTCCAGCTGTTGCCGCCCGGATCGGCCACGGTGAAGATCCGCGCGCCGTAAGGCTGGTCCTGGGGCGGTTCCGGCGCGGCGTCCTCGCCGAGCGCCGCGGACACGCGCTCGTGCTGCGCGTCGACGTCGGTCACGTACACGACGTTCAACTGCCCGACCGGCCCCTCGACGCCCTTGGCCTCCCAGTATTCGGGACCGACCCCGGCCAGCTGCAGACGCGCGTCGCCGGCGCGCAGCGTCGCCTGGAAAACCTCGCCGGACCCGTCCTCGAAGCGGACTTCCTCGGTGAAGCCGAACACCCTGGTCAGCCACGCGAGCGCGGCGGTCGCATCGCTGTAGTAGAGGTACGGCGCCAGTCCCACGTAATCGGGTTCCTGATCGCTGCTCATGGCGGAACAGTCCATCACGACTCGTCTGACGGTCGTGCAACGCCCTCCGCGCCGGTATCGTGAAGCGACCATGACGGACGCCGCAGCAGCCCCCGAACCCGACGGCGAATCGCGCTTCCGCAGGTTCCGCAACGCCGAGCATCTGGTCGCGCGGCGACGCCCTCTCGACGCGCTCAAAGAGCTGGAACCCCTGCTCGCCGACGAGCCGGACAAGCCGAGCGTGCAACTGCTCGCCGGGCGCGCGTACTTCCACTCCGCCCAGCTGCGCCGCGCCGAACGCGCCTTCACCCGCGTCCTGGAACTGGACCCCACCGATCACTACGCCCGGTTCGTGCTCGGCCGCACCCTCCAGCGCCTCGGCCGTTTGGCCGAGGCGCTCGCACAACTGCGGATGGCGTCGGCGATGAACCCGGTGCCGGAGTATCTCGAGGCGATCAGCGAGGTCAGGGCGAGGATCACGCTGAGCGACCGCTGAGCCCGCGTGTCCCGAACGTGCACCCGCGGAGGCACTCGCGTGCAACCGCCGGATCCAGCACGGCCCCGGCGCGTCTTCTGAAGTGAACAGGGCAACGGGGAAGCCTGGCCATCCGGCGACCCGGCTCGGCCAGTCGGCCGATCCGGGCAGACCGGGCGAAGCGCGATCCTTGGTGTCATCACAGAGAGCGATTAGAGGAGGCCGACATGACCGCGCTGACCGTGATCGGAGCGACCGCCGGGCTGCTCGTGCTGGTGCTGATGGCGCTGGCGCCGGCGCTCGTGGAATTCAACGAACGCCATCCGGTCCAGCCGCGCAAGCAGCCCGTGCGCGCCGAGGCTCTGCCGCAGAAGCCGGTGCGAGTGAGCGCCGCTCTGTCGACGCACTAACTGCCGATTTTGCCGAGCAGGCCACGGTTTCGGCCGTTCGCCGGGACCGGATTGTTCTGAGGAAGCACGCGACGGGCGCGGAGGCAGGGGCGCGCTCGACCGCTGAACGTGCCTGCACGGAGTGCCGCGCGCAGACAGGCCACGGACGAACTGCTTCGGCCGCCCATCAGCGACGGCCAGCCAGACGGCCCGTGCCGAATCGAGGCAGGCTGGCCGAACCGCCACCGACCCAGCCAGCTCAACGCTCCACACTCGCCGCTGCACAGGGAACCGGCCGAAGCGAACAAACCTCCGCCGACCCACCCAGTCAGCTCAGGGCGCCACGCTCTCGGCCGCATACGAATCCGCCGCGGTGAAGACGTCCTGCACGTAGTTGACCGCCGGGTTGTAGAGCAGCATCGCTTTCCACCAGCCCGCTGGCGCACCCAGGTCGTCGTCGCCGGAACAGAGGTAGCGGGCGGCGGTGAACGCCGCGTCGTCGAGGTTGCGGGGGTCCGCGGCTTTGCCGTCGCCGTTCGCTCGCTGGGCGTGTTTGTGCCAGGCGGCCGGCATGATCCGCAGCGGGCCGACGCGGTGGTCGGCGGTGCGGTCGCCGTCGAGTTTTCCGGTGTCGGTGTCCGGGCCTTCCGCGGGACCGGGGTTCACCGTCAATGTGCCGTCCGGGCCGGGTTTCTCCGCTCCGAAGGCCAGATTTCCGATCGCCGCGAGCGTCGCCCACGACAGGTGGCACGACGGTTTCTGCCGCTGCATCCACATTTCCGCCCGGCCGTACGCGGCGAGCACCCGCGCGTCCAGCCGCGTCTTTCCGGCGACCCGGGTCGCCCACGCGTCCAGTTCCGCTTGGTCGGACACGAGCGGGCGATCCGGCGGCGCGGCCAAGCCGACGCGCGGAGCTTCGGAGCCGGGTTGCGGGCGCGGTTCCGCCTTGGTCGCCACCGGCGGCGGAGCGGCCGCGGCGGGAGCGGCGGGCGGGTTCGGGTTGCGGATCCCGATGGTCACCACCAGCACGACCCCGGTCAGCACCAGACCCAGCGCGAACGCGATCCGGCTCGGGTAGCGGCGCGGCGGAACCGCCGGAGACGGCGTAATAGTCGGCTGAGTGGTATCGGCCACTCGGACAGGTTACTGATGAACCCGCCCGGGGGACGCTGGACTGGGCGAATGGCAAGCGGATGGTTAACTCCCCGCTTGAGCCGCCCAGGTCACACAATTCGTTACGTGACCTGTCGGCGACGCCCTGACCTGCGGTTACCCTAACCTAACTCCCGCCAGAACGCCGTTTTGCGCATTTTGCCGGACCCACTCAGCGAACTTCCCTCTGGACTTACAGGCAAGCCTTACCTAAAAACATCAGGTCAGGTAGTCGAAGGAGGGCTGAACAGTGGTGTTTTCCAGCGCGCTCATCGGGCTGCGCGAAGGCCTCGAAGCCGCGCTTGTGGTCAGCATCCTGGTCGCCTTCCTGGTGAAGACCGAACGACGGCACGCGCTGCGGTTCGTGTGGCCGGGCGTCGGCGCGGCGGTGCTGCTGTCGGTCGGTGTCGGCGCAATCCTCACCTACAGCACCGCGCAGCTGAGTTTCGAGCATCAGGAACTGCTCGGCGGAAGTCTTTCCATCGTCGCGGTCGTCTTCGTCACCGCGATGATCTTCTGGATGCGCAAGGCTTCCCGGCACATCGCGGCCGAGTTGCGCGGCAAGATGGAGGACGCGCTCAAGGTCGGTCCGGCGGCGGTGCTGCTGCTGTCGTTCCTCGCGGTGGGTCGCGAGGGGCTCGAAACCGCCGTGTTCTTCTACTCGGCCGTGCAGACCGCGCAGTCCGACACCCTGCAGCCGCTGATCGGGTTCGTGATCGGGATCGCCGCCGCGGTCGTGCTCGCCTACCTGCTCTACCGCGGCGCGGTGCGGTTCAACCTGGCGAAGTTCTTCACCATCACCGGCGTGCTGCTGGTGTTCGTCGCCGCCGGCGTCCTCGGCTACGGCCTGCACGACCTGCAGGAAGCCGGATTCATCCCCGGGCTGACCACGCTCGCCTTCGACGCGTCGAGCACGCTGCCGGAAACCTCCTGGTACGGCGCGCTGCTCAAGGGGATCTTCAACTATTCGCAGCAAACCACTGTGCTGCAAGCGATCGCGTGGGTCGCCTACGTGGCGATCGTGCTGCCGCTGTTCCTCAAGCCTGCCCGCAAGAACAAGACCGAGGCGGCTCCGGCCGCCCCGGCCGCCGCCAAGGAGTGATCGTGCCCCAGTTCCGCAAAACCTCGACGGCTGTGCTCACCGGCCTCGGCGCCCTCGTGGCGCTGACCGCCTGCGACAGCACGAACTCCGCGTCCGGTCCCTCCGGCGCGGCCGCGGGCGGGCCGATCAAGGTCGAGGCGTCCGACACCGCCTGCTCGGTGTCGGCGACGACCGCCGCCGCGGGCAACCTGACCTTCGAGATCGCCAACAAGGGCAGCAAGGTCACCGAGTTCTACCTCTACGCCGAGGGCGACCGGATCATGGGCGAGGTCGAGAACATCGCGCCGGGGCTGAACCGGCGGCTCATCGTCGAGGTCCCGGACGCGGGCAAGTACCAGACGGCGTGCAAGCCGGGCATGGTCGGCAACGGCATCCGCGGCGACTTCACCGTCACCGGCGGCGCGCAGAGCCAGAACAGCGCCAGCGCGCAGAAAGCCGCTGCCACCAAGAGCTACGCGACCTACGTCGAGAACAACAGTTCGGCGCTGGAGACCGAAACGGCGAAGTTCGTCGCCGCGGTCAAGGCGGGCAAGGTCGACGAGGCGAAGGCCGAGTACGCCCGCACCCGCGTGTTCTACGAGCGGATCGAGCCGGTCGCGGAGAAGTTCGGCGACCTCGACCCGGCCGTCGACGCGCGCGAGGCCGACCTCGAACCCGGCCAGCAGTTCACCGGCTTCCACCGGCTCGAGAAGGACCTCTGGAGCACCGGGCTGAAGCCGGACAGCCCGCAGATCGCGGACAAGCTGCTCACCGACGTGAAGGCGCTGGTCGCCAAGGCGAAGACGCTGCAGCTGAGCGTGCTGGACCTGGCCAACGGCGCGAAGGGCCTGATGGACGAGGTCGCCACCGACAAGATCACCGGCGAGGAGGAGACCTTCTCGCACACCGACCTGTGGGACTTCCAGGCCAACCTCGACGGTTCCAAGGGCGCGATCGCCGCGCTGCGGCCGATCATCCAGGAGCGCGACGCGGCTCTGGTGTCCACTTTGGACAAGGAGTTCGCGAACGTGCAGGGGCTGCTGGACAAGACCCGTTCCGGGGACGGTTTCAAGTACTACAACGAACTCTCCCAGGACCAGATCAAGGCGTTCGCCTCGGCGGTCGACGCGCTGAGCGAGCCGCTCAGCAAGGTCGCGGAGGTCGTGTCGAAGTGACCGAGGAGGGAACGCAGGTTTCCCGCCGGAAGCTGTTCGGGCTCGCCGGCGCCGGGGTCGCGCTGGCGGGCGCGGGCGCGGCGGCCGGCGTGGGCTTCGACCGGCTCGGCGGCGACACCCCGGCCGCGGCCGCGACGTCCACTGTGGACTTCCACGGCGAGCACCAGGCCGGGATCGACACGCCGACGCAGCAGAACCTGCACTTCGCCGCGCTCGACGTGACCACCAAGGACGTCAAGAAGCTCCGCGAACTGCTGCGTACCTGGACGGCCGCGGCACGGCGGATGACCGCGGGCCAGGACGTCGGCCCGAACGGCGCGCTCGGCGGGTCCGCGCAGGCCCCGCCGGACGACACCGGCGAGGCGCTCGACCTGCCCGCCTCCGACCTGACGCTGACGATCGGCTTCGGCCCCTCGCTCTTCGACGACCGGTTCGGCCTCGCCGCGAAACGCCCGCCGCAGCTGATCGACCTGCCCGCGTTCCCGAAGGACAAGCTCGACCCCGCCCGCAGCGGCGGCGACCTGTGCATCCAGGCCTGCGCGAACGATCCGCAGGTGGCGGTGCACGCGGTGCGCAACCTGGTGCGGCTGGGCTTCGGCGTCACCGAGGTGCGCTGGTCGCAGCTCGGGTTCGGCCGCAGTTCGTCGACCTCGCGCTCGCAGCAGACACCGCGCAACCTGTTCGGTTTCAAGGACGGCACCAACAACATCAAGGCCGAGGACACCGACGTGCTCCGCGACCAGGTGTGGGCGCAGGCCGGCGACGGACAGGCGTGGATGGCGGGCGGCACGTACCTCGTCGCCCGCCGGATCCGGATGCACATCGAAACCTGGGACCGCGAAACGCTGGCCGGGCAGGAGCAGATTGTCGGGCGCACCAAGGGAAGCGGTGCCCCGCTCGGGCAGACCGGCGAGTTCGACCAGGTCGACCTGCAGGTCGGCGGCGCGGGCGGGACCCCGTTGATCGCCGAGGACGCGCACATCCGGCTGGCCTCGCGCCAGACCCGCAAGGGCGTGCAGATCCTGCGCCGCGGCTACAACTTCGTCGACGGTTCCGACGGAGTCGGGCACCTCGAGGCGGGGCTGTTCTTCCTCGCGTTCAACCGGGACACCCGCACGCAGTACGTCCCGATGCAGCAGGTGCTGTCGTCGAAGGACGCGATGATGGAGTACCTGCAGCACACCGGTTCCGCGCACTTCGCGATCCCGCCGGGCCTCACCCCGACCAGCAACTGGGGTGACGGGCTCTTCGCCTGACCAGTACAAATCTCCCCGCCCCGCCACTGCGTGGGACCGGTTGCCGGTGCCTTCCGGGCAGGCGACGGTGACCGCGTTCATCCGCGCGAGGTGAGGAGTTCGGTCGTGGTCGCTGTGACACAGCCGCGGTTCGGGGTGTGGGCGGTCGTCTACGGGTCGTGGGGCCCGTTCGATCATCCGGACGATCCGGTGGACGCCAGCTGGGAGCGCAACCGGCGGCTGATCGTCGAGGCCGACCGGCTCGGCTTCGATTCGACGCTCATCGCGCAGCACGTCGTCAACCCGTTCGGCGACGAACTGGACCAGCTGGAAACGTGGACGTCCGCGGCGGCGCTCGCCGCGCTCACCGAGCGGATCGAGATCATCGCGGCGATCAAGCCGTATCTCGTGCACCCGGTGGTGCTGGCGAAACAGGCCCTGCAGATCCAGGAGATCAGCGGTGGCCGATTCGGGCTGAACCTCGTCAACGCCTGGTACAAGCCGGAGCTGGCGCGGGCGGGCATACCGTTCGCCGAGCACGACGAACGGTACGAGTACGGCCGCGAATGGATCAGCGTCGTGCGCGGACTGCTGGCCGGCGAGCGGGTTTCGTTCGAGGGCAAGCATTTCCAGGTCGACGGGTACCAGCTGCGACCTGCTGCTTCGGCGCCGACCGTGTACGTCGGCGGCGAATCCGACCCGGCGCGGGCGCTGGTCGCGGACAAGGCCGACGTGTGGTTCATCAACGGGCAGCCGAAGGAGAACGTCGCCGAACTGATCGCGGACGTCGCCGCCCGACCGCGCGCCGGTGCGCCAGTCCGATTTGGACTGTCCGCCTTCGTGGTGGCTCGCGAAACCGACACCGAGGCGGAAGCGGAGCTGGCGGCGCTGTGGGAACTGGCCGAGGCGGGCAAGGCGCGGTGGGAGGCGCTGGTCGCGGACGCCGATCCGAAGGCGGTGATGTTCCAGACGTTCGCGAAGTACCCGCACATCGGCACGAACGGCGGCACCGCGGCCGGCCTGGTCGGCAGCTACGACACCGTCGCCCAGCGGATCCGCGAGTGGGCTGACCTGGGAATCGAGACGTTTATGCTGCAATTTCAGCCCTTCGAAGCGGAGATGCGGCGGTTCGCCGAGCACGTGATTCCCCGCGTGCGCTTGACTTCAAGCAAGCTTGAACTTGCACGGTAGGTGCATGTTCACCGAAGCGGAACTCACCTACCTGGCCACCCAGCCGCTGGCCCGGGTCGCCACTCAGCAGCCGAACGGAACTCTGCAGGTCAGCCCGGTCGCGTTCACCTGGAACCCGGAGACGCAGACGATCGACGTGTCCGGGTACCACCTCACGAAAAGCCGGAAATACCGCAACGTCGAGGACAACGGCCAGGTCGCCATCGTGATCGACGACCAGCCCTCGACAAGCCCCATGCGCATCCGCTGCCTGGAGATCCGCGGCCGGGCGGAAGCGGTGCCGGACGCCTTCGAACCGGACGGTCACCTCGACGGAGCCGTCATCCGCATTCACCCGCAACGGATCATCAGCCTCGGCATCGAAGATCCCGACCGCGAGCCGCTGGAGGTGAAGCCGAACAACCGGAACGTCTGACGCCGCGCCGGTCCGCAGTCCCGCCCCTGCCCGGGGGAGGGACGGGACTGCGCCCGGCTCGACGTTCCGCTGGTTCATCTGCGCGCACCCGCCACCGTGTACGCCGCCGTTCCCGCCGCGAACAGCAGCCCGGCCGTCCACCACGCTGCGGCGGAGGCTGCCGTCGCCATCGGCCAAGCCACGAAGTCGTAGGCCTGGCCGACTGCGCTCGGGACGAACATCGCCGTCATCGCCCAGCCCAAGGGCAGCGTCCAGCCGAACTGGCCGCCGAACAGCGTGGCCGCTAGCCCGGTCAGGCCGATGAGCCCGGCCGCGTTGCGGAGGATCCAGCCGGATTCCATGGGATGGTCGACAAAGCCTTGTGCCGCAATCATTACTCCACCGGCTACCGCACCGATCAGCAGCAGGTGCCCGAGCCGTCGGGGCGGCCAGCGGAAAGAGGCCGTGCGGTCCAGGTCGATGTCCTGTCCGCTGAGACCCACGCCTGCCACCGCGACCGCGGCACCGAGGGTGAAGGTCGCGAAGAGCGTTGCCCAGTTGTCGCCCAGCAGCGGCGGGAGAACGACGGCGCAGAGCAACACCGCCGCCAGCGACACTGCGAGGTGGCGCGAACGCGCGTACAGCGCTGTCCACCGCATCAGCGGCCACCTTCCGTGAGGACCTTCAGGGGGTCACCGGTGCACGTCAGTTCCAGTTGCCGAGCGGCGGCCACGCGGGCGGTCTGCTCCGGCTCTGGTACTGCCTTGAGGGCTGCCCACGCTGGGTCCGTCCGGTTCTGAAGCGCAGCGTACGAAGGCGGCGGAGAATACGAGCCGACCAGCCACTGCGCCATTACCCAGCGCGCGGCGTCTTCCCGGTCGTTTCGCTCACCTCCGTAGGACGCCGCGTGACATTGCGTTGTCCCGGCACCGCTAAGCAGCGTCATGGTGAGGCTGAGGCCGCTTTTGTGGTACAGCGCAGTACTGTCTTGCTGCAGCAGCACCTGGGACGGATCTCGCGGGCCCACTTTGTTGTTCCGGTACGGCTCTGTCGATTCCACTACCCGAGTCGGGTGTTGCGGCAGTTTCTCCAGGCGCTGCAAGACTTCCTTGCCCGGGCCGGCCACAGTGGACAACCAGTCCTCGTGCAAGCGTGTCACGCACACCGGACCGTCGCAGACGAGAGCGGCTGCCGTCTCGTCCGGGGCGTAGTTTTCGGCCGACGACGCGGGGAAGAGCGGCAAAGCCACCGCCAGCCCGGCCCCCACTGGGAGCAGCGCGAGCACCCGGATCCGCGCCGAACGGGCCAGCAGCAGCACGATTCCGGCCGCGGCGATCCCGAGCAGCCAGGCCAGCTGCCCGATCTCCACCGCGGGCTTCGGCAGATCGAACGGGCCATGCGGTGCCACTTGCCCGATCCCCAGCAACGCCACCGCGTTCGACGCCACCCCGTTCACCCCCGACACCTGGGTGAAGAGGCCGCCTGCCAGCACGAGCACGGCCAGCGCCGGCGCGGTGATCGGATACGGCAGAAGCCGCCCGACGCCGAGCCCGAGCGCGACACCGGCGAGCACGGACAGCACCCCGAGCACCAGTTGCATCGCCCACGCCGTGGTGAACAATCCGCCCGTCGCCACGACCTGCCCGACCCCGGCGGCGACGAGCACCAGATAGCCCACGGCCGCGGCGAGACCGAGGGCCAGGCCGAGCTTGGCGGCTCGCTGCCCGGCTGGCCGGGGCGTGGAGCCGAACAGTTCGACGACACCCGCGCGAGCATCTCGCATGCCCTGGATCGCCGCGGCTCCGACGATGATCGGCCACATCAGCACCAGCAGATAGCGAGGCCACCGCACCGCGGTCAGCCAGGTCTCGTTCCAGGCCGCGGAACCGTGGCTCCACGGCCCGCGCGAGAACAGCAGCAGTCCCAGGCTGACCACGAGCATCGCGACGGGAACCCAGGGCGCGACGGTGCGCCGGAGTTCGATCCGGAACACGCTCATCACCAGGACCCCTTTCCCTGTGCGTGGCCGAGCAGCGCCGAATAGCCGCGCTCGATCGGGCTGTCGCCGACGTCTGCCTCGCTGCCCGCCGAGGCCAGATCAGCTGGCGTGCCTTGGAAAACCAGCTTCCCGCCGGCGAACAGGACGACGTCCGAGCACGCCGCGGCGACGTCTTCGACCAGGTGGGTGGACACGACGACGCACGCGTCCCTGCCGATTTCCTGCAGCAGTTCCCGGAAACGCAGCCGTTGCGCCGGATCGAGCCCGGCGGTGGGTTCGTCAAGCAGCAGGACCACCGGGTCGTTCACGATCGCCTGCGCGATGCCGACCCGGCGGATCATGCCGCCGGACAGGGTCTTCATTTTGTCCCCGGCGCGTTCGGCGAGACCGACCCGCTCGATCGCGCGCTGGACCGCGCCCGGCACCTCGCGCTTGGGCATTTCCTTGAGCCACGCCATGTATTCGACGAACTCGCGGACGGTGAACCGCTTGTAGTACCCGAAGGTTTGCGGCAGATAGCCGATCCGGCGGCGCAGGCCGCGCTGGTCGAAGTGCCCCCCGACGGGCTCTCCGAGCAGCGCCAGCTTGCCTTCCGTCGGCCGCAGCACCGTGGCCAGGGTGCGGATCAAGGTGGTCTTGCCCGCACCGTTCGGCCCGAGCAGCCCGTGCACGCCCGTGCCGAGCGCGAGGTCGAGGCCGTCGACCGCCATCTTCTTGCGGCCGACCCGAACTTTCAGTCCCTGTGCCTGGATTTCCCAGGCGTAGGTCGCCGGAGCGACCTCGGCGGCTTCCACAGCCCGCATCGGTGTCCCCTCTCGTTTCCGTCAGTGATGCGCAGCAAGCTGCGTGAAGGTGTTCCGGCGAAGCACTACGAACACGGTCGCGACGACAGCGGCCGCCAGCCAGCCCGGCCAGGCGACGTCCTGTAGCAGGACCGAACTCCCGAACGCGACGCTCGGCACCACCAGCGCGCCGAGCCACAGGCCGACCAGGATCGACGCCGCCCAGGCGACGCCGATGAACGTGCCGAGCGCGAGAGTCCCCGTGGTGAACGCGAGACTCGGCAACAGCCCGAATCCCATCCGCGCGCCGACCAGCCAGCCGGCGGCGAGCAGCACCGCCAGCACCGGCACCACGACCGCCGTGGTCCGGCGCAGGATCAGCTCCAGCCCGGCGCGCGGGGTGGCCGCGGTGAGTTCGTACGACGGATCGAGCCCGCGGGTCCACGCCGCCGCCACCCCGAAGACCGGCAGCACCGGGGAAAGCAACTGCACGAACGACAGCCCGTCGTGCAGTGACCGGTCGAGGTAGACCGACAGCGCGCCGACCACGAGGACCATCAACAGCCACGGCATCATCACCGGGGTCGCCCAGCAATGCAGCCATGCCGCGGCCCGGCGCGGCATCGGCTGCGGTGCTTGGGCGAGGTCCGGTTCCAGCCCGGCCCACACGGTGTCGAGCAGACCGGTCACCTCGGCGGTGGACGCGCCGGCGAGCCGCGCCCGGCATTGCGCGCAGTTCTCCAGGTGCCCTTCGATCGCCCATGCCTCGTCGCCCGGCAGGTCCCGGCCGGCGACGTAGCCGGCGAGCATCCGGTCGGATACGTGGTTCATGGCTTGACCTCCTTCAGACAGTCCTGGTTTCACGACAACGCCTCCCGCATCGCGATCCGGGCGCGGCGGGCCCGGGTTTTGACCGTGCCTTCGGGCAGGCCGAGCAGGATCGCGGTTTCCCGTACCGACAATCCGTCGAGCGCCATGGCTTGCAAGACCTCGCGCAGTTCGGGCGCGAGACTGCGCAAGGCGTCGCCCACCGAATCGCCGACCGTGCTCGCCAGCGCCTCCTCCTCGGCGGCGGGCGCGGACAGCGACTCGTGCACCCCGGGCGGCGGATGCGCGTGATGCGCCCGCCGCCGGAACGCGTCGATGAGCCGGCGCACCGCGATCGTCCACACCCAGCCCACGGCGGAACCGCCGGCGACGACGCCTGCGAAAGAACCCGCGGCGCGCCACACGGCGAGGTAGGTCTCCTGCATCACCTCCGCGATGATCTGGTCATCGGAGCAGCGGTGCCGCAGGCGTATCGCGAGCCACGGCGAGGTGCGGCGGTAGAGCTCTTCGAACGCCGCACGATCACCGCGGGCGGTGCGCCGGAGGAGGCGTTCCTCGTCCGGCTCCCTGGGTGGCTTGTGCTTCACACCCGGCAAGACGCCACCTCCGCGCTTACGGTTCTCTGAAATGAGTGATCTGGGTCACATTTTCCATCGGGGCTGCCGGACATCATCGTGGCGCGGGGGTGGTGGAGGGCGTGGGTGGATGGGCGGGGCTCCGTCGTTCGAGTGAGGGTGGCTATTCGGCGGAGGGGCGGCCGATGTGTGAGGTGCCGTAGCGGCGTGGGGGGTTGGGCGGGGAGCTTTGGTACGGGCGGTGTGGCTGGGGAAAGCCTGGTGGTTGCAACGGCGCAGGTGAGCGCGGGTGCGTGGGATGCGCGCGAGCAGACGGCGCGCAGGAGTGAGGGCTGGCAGCGCACGGCTGGGTTCTCGGGAGTGTTGATGCCGGTTGGAAGCCGCGTCGGCACTCGCGGACTCCGCGGGCAAGGGGCATGAGCAGTTGGTGCGGGCACGGCACGGCACGGCACGGCACGGCACGGCACGGCACGGCACGGCACGGCACGGCACGGCACGGCACGGCACGGCACGGCACGGCACGGCACGGCACGGCACGGCACGGCACGGCACGGCACGGCACGGCACGGCACGGGCGAGGATCGCAGCAGGCCCCGAGGAAAGCAAGCCGCGCACCAGACACCCATCACGCCCGGGAGAAAGCAAGCGGCGCGCCAGATCCCCCGGAAAAACCGCCAGCCGTCGATCACGCCCGCGCCGCAAAAACTCAAGCGGCGCAGCGAAACCGGCTCAAGCCGAAGGCCAGAACTTCCGCCAGCCTTCAGCCTCCAGCGTCGTCGGTTCGACCCCGGCTTTCCGGGCGGCCGTCTCCGCCGCGCGGATGTCGCGGGCGAACTGCTTCGCTACTGCCCGCAACTCTCCCTCGGGGTCCAAGCCACCTCGGCGGGCGGTGGCTGCCATTCGGAAGAGTTGGGCGGGGGCCGAGGAGTCTTGCGGGAACAGGTCCAGCGGGATGCCTGCCCGGCCGCTGCGCTGGCCCAGTTTTCCGGCCAGGGCGACCGCGGGCTGGCCCAGCGCGACACCGTCCACAATGGACTTGCGTTGCTTCTCGGCCTGTTTCAGCTCTTCCCACTTCAGTTCCTGGTGCTCCGCCGAGGCGATGCGGGCCGCGTCGGCGAAGACGTTGGGGTGGCGGCCTACCAGTTTGTCCACCAGGTCGCTGGCAACATCGTCGATGGTGAAGGGCGCGCGGCCGTGTTCGGCGGCTACGCGGGCGTGGAACAAGACCTGCAGCAGGACGTCGCCCAGTTCCTCGCGCAGGGCCGTGCGGTCGTTGTCCTCAATGGCTTCCAGCAGTTCGTACGTTTCCTCGACCAGGTACTGGCGGAGGGATTCGTGCGTCTGCCGGGCGTCCCACGGGCAGCCGCCGGGTGAGCGCAGGCGGTCCATGACCTCGACCGCTTCGACGAGCGGGGGCACGGGGGTTTCGATCAACCGGGCACCGGCGGCGAGCATGGCGGCCGCGGTCGGTTCGGTGCGGGAAGCGGCTAGCAGCACGATGTCCGCGAAGGACTCGCCTACCGGCGGGACACCGAACTGCGCGGGGTCGACGTCGGTCGCGGCGTAGACGGCACTGGTGCGAAGCAGGGGCAGAGCGGCCGCGGGCAGGGTCGCGCCGCGGACCAGGATTACCGTGCCGGTCACTGCTGCGCCGGGGCACCGCCGTGCAGCGGCACAGCCACGCCCGTCACCTCGGCCGCGCTGGGGGCGAGGTTCATGCCGACTGCGTCCCACACGCCGTAGCGCGGGTTGATTTTGAAGTTCACGTCGCCAACGTACGGCTGGAGCATCCGCACGCCGATCGCACCCAGCTGAGCCGCGGTCGGCTGCTGGACCTGGTCGGTGGCGACCTTCGCGTCCGTCGTCCGCTTCCGCACCACGGCGGTGACCCACCAGGTCGGCGCGCTCGCCGGGTTCGGCTGGAACGCGATCGCGGTGTTCGCGGGCACGCCGAACAGCACGGTCGCGGCGTCCTGCGGCGACGACAGCGCGGGAGCCTGCTGGCCCACGTTGCCCTGCGCGCCGCTCTGGATGTCGGCCTGGATCTTGCCCGGGTCGCTCGCGTACTCCTCGGCCTTGGCGATGGCCTGGCTGCGCGCGGCCTTCGGGTCGATCGACGGGGCCTGGCTCTCCGAGGTCGGCGCGCCGATGCTGGTGTAGTCGAAGTTCACCGAGAGCGTCGAGAGGTACTTCAGCGCGATCCGCTGCTGCAGGTACTGGTCGGTGATGGCCTCGCGGTGATCGCGCAGCCGCCAGACGAGCTGGGTGACGGCCGCGGACTGGTCCTGCGTGACGGCCTCGGGCACCGGCGACGCAAGCGGATCTTGTTGCATGGCCTCGCTGACGGTGGCCTCGTCGACGGCAATGCCTTCCTTCTGCGCGGCCTTCACGACGACCTCGTGCAGCAGCGTCTGCCGGACGATCTCGCGCCCGACGAGGTCGAGCTGGTGCCGCGACGCGAGCTGCCGGGCGTACGGCTGCTCCTGCACGGCGCGGTCGAGCAGCGCCTGAACCTGGTCGATGGTGGTGACCTGACCGTCGACGACCGCGGCCATGCCCACCTGACTGGGGCCGGTACCGCATCCGGCGAGGAGGAAAGCTCCGGCGAGAACGGCGCCCAGCGCACGGCGGCGCCCCATGATCCGCATCACAGGCCCTACCCTCTCACATGGCCTCGAAACGCAACACCATCGAGGCATTCAGCGGGCTATTGTCGACATATGGACTCTTGGTTGTCGATCGAAGTCCTCGACGGGGCCTTCGCGGCGAGCGCGTGGCAACGTGCTCACGGCGACCGTCTGACCGAGGCCGCGCTGACCAACGGCGCCGAGCAGTGGACGTGGCACGTCCATCGCTGGGGCGTGACGCTGGAGATCGAGTTTGCGTCGGAGCAGGCACGAGATCGCTTCCGGCACCTGCCCGCGGTGACCGCCGCCCTCGACGCGGTGCCGGATCCGGAACGCGGGCTGCTCGTGTATCCGGGCCGTGGCGGCGGTTCGGGGGCCCGGGTACCGCGACATCCACGACCGTTGCCGATGTCCGGGTGCGGGGCGCTGCCTACGCCGCAGGAGGAAGTGGCGCTGCGGCTGGCCACGGCGCAACCGCCGGGGTTCGAGGTCTGTTCGGCTAGCTGACGCTTGGCCACGGAAAGCACGCCGCGGCCAGAGCGGCGGCACCTCGTCCGGCCGAAACCGCCGCGCGCGCCGATTTCGTACCGCAGCACGGCGGGTCAGACCCGCGGCGGCGGTTCGGGAGCCAGAGTGCCGCGACATCCACGACCGTTGCCGATGTCCGGCTGCGGGGCACTGCCTACGCCACAGGAGGAAGTGGCACTGCGGCTGGCCACGGCGCAGCCACCCGGGGTTTCGGCTAGCTGACGCCTGGCCACGGAAACCACGTCGCGGCCAGAGCGGCGGAACCTCGTCCGGCCGATATCGCTCGGGGTTAGGTCCGCGGTTCGGGAGCCCGGGTGCCGCGGCGGTGCCTCGCCATCGAGACCGCCGCGGGTACCGGCGGCGGTTCAGGCGAGGCACGCCGCAGCGCTCACACCGCGGCTGGGGTTTTCGTCAACTGCGCCAGCAGCTTCGTGCACCAGTCGAGCAGTTCCTGGTCCCGCAGCACCGGCGCGCCCATTCGGCCGCCTGCTGGGCCTTCGGTCGGCTTCGGCACCGACACCGTGTTGGTGATCGCCTTGTACAACGCCTTGGGGTACAAGCGTTTCAGCCGCACCAGCTGCGAGTCCATCAACGGCAGCGGTGCGAACCGGATCGTGTTGCCTTGTGCCGCGACCTCGGTGACGCCCGCGGCGCGGCAGGCGTGCCGGAACGCTGCGACCGCGAGCAGGCGGGTGACCGGGGCGGGTGGCTGGCCGTAGCGGTCGACCAATTCCTCGCGTACCGCGTCGAGGGCCGCAGTGTCCGGAGCTGCGGCGATCTTGCGGTACGCCTCCAGCCGCAGCCGTTCGCCGGGGACGTAGTCGTGCGGGATGTGCGCGTCCACGGGCAGGTCGACGCGGACTTCGGCCAGTTCCTCGTCCTCCGCCGGTTCCGCGCCCGCGTGCCGCCGGAAGGCCTCGACCGCTTCGCCGACTAGCCGGACGTACAGGTCGAATCCGACGCCCGCGATGTGCCCGGACTGTTCCGCGCCCAGGATGTTGCCCGCGCCGCGGATTTCGAGGTCCTTCATCGCGACCGCCATGCCCGCGCCGAGTTCGGTGTTCTGCGCGATGGTGGCGAGCCGGTCGTGCGCGGTTTCCGTGAGCGGCGCTTCCGGCGGGTACAGGAAGTACGCGTACCCGCGTTCGCGTCCGCGCCCGACCCGGCCGCGCAGCTGGTGCAGCTGGGCGAGGCCGAGCATGTCGCCGCGTTCCACGATCAGCGTGTTGGCGTTGGAGATGTCCAGACCGGTCTCGACGATCGTGGTGCAGACGAGGACGTCGTACTCGTTCTCCCAGAAGCCCTGGATGATCTTTTCGAGCTTGTCCTCGTTCATCTGCCCGTGCGCGGTGACGACGCGCGCCTCCGGCACCAGCTCGCGGATCCGCTTCGCCGCCTTCTCGATCGACGACACCCGGTTGTGCACGTAGAACACCTGGCCGTCGCGCAGCAGCTCGCGCCGGACCGCCGCACCGACCTGCTTGTCGTCGTACGCGCCAACGTAGGTCAGGATCGGGTGCCGGTCTTCCGGCGGGGTGAGGATGGTCGACATCTCGCGGATGCCCGCCAGCGACATCTCGAGCGTGCGCGGGATCGGCGTCGCCGACATGGTCAGCACGTCGACGTGCGTGCGCAGCGCCTTGATGTGTTCCTTGTGCTCCACGCCGAACCGCTGTTCCTCGTCGACGATCACGAGGCCGAGGTCCTTGTAGCGGATGCCGGTCTGCAGCAGCCGGTGCGTGCCGATGACGATGTCGACCTCGCCGTCGGCGAGCTGTTCGAGGATCCGGTCCGATTCGGCCTTGTGCGTGAACCGCGAAAGGCCCTTGATGGTGACCGGGAACGACCGCATGCGCTCGGTGAACGTGTTCAGGTGCTGCTGCGCGAGCAGCGTGGTCGGCACGAGCACGGCCACCTGCTTGCCGTCCTGCACCGCCTTGAACGCCGCGCGCACCGCGATCTCGGTCTTGCCGTAACCGACGTCGCCGCAGATCACCCGGTCCATCGGGACGCCGCGTTCCATGTCCGACTTGACCTCGTCGATGGCCGCGAGCTGGTCGTTGGTCTCGGTGAAGGGGAAGGCGTCTTCCAGCTCGGACTGCCACGGCGTGTCCGCGCCGAACGCGTGCCCGGGCGCGGCTTGCCGGGCGGCGTAGAGCTGCACCAGTTCCGCGGCGATCTCCTTGACCGCCTTTTTGGCTCGTGCCTTGGTGTTCTTCCAGTCCGAGCCGCCGAGCTTGTTGAGCGTGGGCAGTTCGCCGCCGACGTAGCGGGACACCTCGTCGAGCTGGTCGGTGGGCACGAACAGCCTGTCCCCGGGTTGACCGCGTTTGGACGACGCGTACTCCAGCAGCAGGTACTCGCGCGTCGCGCCGGCGACCGTGCGCTGCACCATCTCCACGAACCGGCCGATGCCGTGCTGGTCGTGCACCACGTAGTCGCCCGCCTTGAGCGCCAGCGGGTCGACCGCGCCGCGGCGGCGCGACGGCATCTTGGTGTTCAAGTCCTTTGTGGACGATCCGGCGGTGGCCCCGCGGCCGGTCAGGTCGGCCTCGGACAGCACCACGAGCGCGCGCTCCGGCGAGACGAAGCCCTCCGCGAGCCCGCCGCAGGTGACCGTGACGACCCCGGCCGGCGGGACGTCGGCGAGCACTTCGACGTGTTTCGCCGGGACCTCGGCGGCCATCAGCTGCTCCACCGCGCGGCTGGCGGTGCCCTGCCCGGCGACGACGAGCACGCCGGTGCCGCCGGACGCGAGATGCGCGCGCAGGTCGGTCATCGCGCGTTCCAGCTCGCCCCGGTAGGCGGGCGCGGGCTCGATGCCGACGCGGTAGACATCCGGGTCTTCGCTGGTCAGCTGGGTGAGCGTCCACCACGGGCGCTTTGTCTCCTGCGCGTGCGACGCGATCTCGGCCAGATCGCGGTACGCCGACGCGCCGAGGTCGATCGGCGCCTGCCCGCCCGCCGCGGCGGTGGTCCAGGAGGCCTCGAGGAACTCCTGCCCGGTGCGGACGAGATCGGCCGCGCGGGCGCGGATCTTCTCCGGATCGGCCAGCAGCACGTGACTGCCCTGCGGCATCGCGTCGGTGAGCAGCGCCAGCTCGCCCTCGCAGAGGACCGGGATGAGCGCCTCCATGCCCTCGACCGGGATGCCGCCGGACAGCTTGGTGAGCATTTCGGCCAGGTGCGCGTCGGCCTCGTACGTGGTGGCTAGCTCCGCCGCGCGCTCCTTGACGTCCGGCGTGAGCAGCAGCTCGCGGCACGGCGGCGCGGTGACCCGCTGGATCTCGCCGGGCAGCGAGCGCTGGTCGGACACCGCGAACGCGCGGATCTCGCTGACCTCGTCGCCCCAGAACTCGACGCGGACCGGATGCTGCGCGGTGGGCCCGAACAGGTCGAGGATGCCGCCGCGGACCGCGAACTCGCCGCGCTTCTCGACCATGTCCACGCGCGTGTACGCCAGCTCGACAAGCCGTTCGAGCAGGTCCTCGAAGCTCTGTTCCTCGCCGACGACCAGGTCGATCGGCGCGAGCGAGCCGAGCCCGGGGGCCATCGGCTGGATGAGGCTGCGCACGGTCGCGACCACGACCCGCAGTTCGTCGTCTCCGGTGTGCAGCCGGTGCAGCACTTCCAGCCGCCGCCCGACCGTGTCCGCGCGCGGCGAAAGGCGCTCGTGCGGCAGCGTCTCCCAGGACGGGAAGTCGGCCACGCGATCGGGGCCGAGCAGCGCGCCGAGCGACGCGGTGAGCTCGTCGGCCTCGCGTCCGGTGGCGGTGACGGCCAGCACCGGACGGCCCGCGCCGCCGCGCTCGGGGTCTTCGGCCAGCGCGGCGGCCACGAGCTGCCGTACGGCGACAGCGCCTTGCAGTTCGAGCAGCGGGGCCCCGGCGCGCTCGACAACGCCGCGCAGCGCCGGGTCGGGAAGGATGGCTTGGAGGAGTCCGGACAGTACAGCGTCGGTCACCATCCCAGCCTACGTCGCGGCACCGACAAGTTTTCGCTCCCCGGCGATCACCTCCGCCAACAGGGGCAGCTGCTGCTCGACCGCACCGGGTTCGAGGGAGCCGACGCGCAGCAGCACGTGCTCCGCTCCGGCCTCGGCGTAGCGGCGCACCGTCGCCGCGACTTCCGAGATCGGGCCGGTCACGGTCGCCTGGATGGTGCTGATCTGCGCCAACGGACGCCGGTAGGTCGCCTGCGCGTAGTCCTCCAGAACGCGACGGCCGCGGCGCGGGTCAGGGTCAACGTAAACCGTCAGGAACAGCGACGGCGTGACCGGGCGATCGCTGGCGGCGCGGATCGTCGCGAGGCCGGACGCGTAGTCCGCGGGGTCCGGCGGATACGGGAGCCAGCCGTCGTAATGCAGCGCGGTTCGGCGGAGCGCGGCAGGCGTCGCGCCGCCCAGCCAGATCGGCGGACCGCCGGGGCGCGCGGGCCAGACCGCCGGCGGCAGCCAGTCGTAATGCAGCACCTTGCCGTGGAACGACTGCGGCTGCCCGGTCCACAGCTCGCGCCAGAGCGTGACGACGTCGTCCAGATGCGAGAACCGTGTCCGGAAATCGACCCCGGCCAGCTCGAACTCCCGCTCGCTGAAGCCGGGGAAGCCCGCGCCGACGCCGACCGCCAGCCGTCCTTCGGAGATCAGGTCGACGGACGCGAGCGTCATCGCGGTCTGCACCGGATTGCGGTGTGCGGGCAGCAGCACGGCAGTGCCGACGGTGACGCGTTCGGTGGCCTGCGCGACCGCGGTGAGCAGGGTGAGCGGTTCGATCCGGGGACGGGAAAGCGAGTCACCGGCCCAGATCGACGCGAATCCGAGCCGTTCGGCTTCGCGGGCCAATGCGACGAGGGCACGCGGGGTGCCGCCTGCTTCGAGCTGTGCCTGTCCGGCAGGAAGAAGAAGTCCGAATTCCACGTCGCCGACGATCCAGCGCGGCCGGGCGTCCCGGCAATTCCCTGCGGGGAATGGCAGGCGGACACGAGCACCGGCCAGAATCGCGCAGTGCCCACTTCGTTCGCCGACGCCTTGCGCGACGCTCGTTCCCGCCGTCGGCTCAGCCAGCTCGACCTCGCGCTGAAAGCCGGGACGACGCAGCGCCACGTCAGCTTCATGGAACGCGGCCGTTCGCTGCCCGGCCGGGGCATGGTGGTGCGCGTCGCCGAGGCGCTCGGCCTGCCGCTGCGCGAGCGCAACGCCTTGCTGCTGACCGCCGGATACGCGCCGGTCTACCCCGAAACCCGGATGGACGACCCCGCGCTGACGCCGGTGCTGGAGTCGCTGCGCGCGCTGCTCGCCGGGCACGAGCCGTATCCGGCGCTGGTCGTGAACCGCTACGGGGATCTCGTCGCGGCGAACGACAGCTTCGGCCTGCTCACCGAGGATGTCGCGGCGGAGCTGCTGGAACCGCCGGTCAACGTGCTGCGGCTGGCGTTGCACCCGCGCGGGATGGCGCCGCGGATCCAGAACTTCGCCGATTGGGCGCAGCACGTGCTCGAACGTCCTCGCCGCGGTCTGGCGAACGGACCCGACCCGCGCCATCAGGCGTTGCTGGACGAACTCACCGGCTACCTGCCGTCGCCCGGCGAACCGTCCGGCGACCACCTCGGGTTCGCCGTGCCGCTGCAGTTGTCCAGCTCGGCGGGCGAACTGCGGCTGCTCACCGCGATCACGCACTTCGCCACCGCGGTCGACGTGACGGTCGCCGAGCTGAGCCTCGAAACCTTCCTGCCCGCCGACGCTTCCACTGCGGAACTGCTCAAGGCGCGACCCACCCGGTGACCTGCCCCATCGTCAGCTCCACCCCCGCCCACAGCACTGCCGCGCACACGCTTCCGATGAAGAAGCGTCGGTACGACAGTCCGGCGGAACCGGCGACGCGCGGCACGAGAGTGCGTACGCCCGCGAGGCACCGCCCTAGGACGACTGCTGGCACGCCATAACGCGCGACGGTCGCTTCAGCCTTGTCCCACTTCGCTTCGCCGATCCGCTGTCCTACGCGCGACCGTCGCAGCTTCGGACCCCACAGTCGTCCCTCCCAGTACGCGAGCTGGTCCCCCGCTAACGCCGACACAACGCAGACCGTGAGCGCTGGCCACAGCTGTAAAGTCCCGCGCTGCACAAGGAAACCCATGAGCAGCAAGGTGGACAGCGTCGGCAGCACGATGCCGGGCAGCAGCGCCGTCTCGGCCATGATCACCAGCGCGCAGATCAGGTAGACGAGCGGCGCGGGCGCGTCAAGAAGCGGCTGAAGCAGGCTGTCCATAGCGGTCCAGTCCCGACCGCACCGGCAAAGCCGCGCGGTACACGTACGCCGGCGGCAGGTTCCGCCAAACCACACTGGTGCGTTCGACAACCGCGAAGCGGCTTCGCAGCAACCGTGCGAACCGACGCGCGGGCGGCGTCCAGGCGGTGTGCGCGTACGCGAAGGTGGTGAAGCGGCCTTGTGACGACAGCGCTTCGCAGACGGCATTCAGTACCGCAGCCTGTGGTGCGGCGTGCATGGCTGTCCACGGCAGGCCGGAGACGACCACGTCGACCGGCATGGTCACGTACGCAGCGACGTGTTCCGCGGAGCCTTCCGCAACGTGCAGCGACGGGAAGCGCTCACGAAGCTCCTGTACGAGGTGCCTGTTGATTTCGACCGCGGTGAAATGCGCGTCGCGCTGAAGGATGCGAAGCAGCGCTTCGGTGAACACGCCCGTTCCCGGCCCTAGCTCCACGACGCTGTGCGCGCTTTCGACGCCCAGCCCGGCAGTCATCACTCCGGCCAGCCGTGCCGAGCTGGCGGCGATCGCGCCGGTACGCATCGGATGCCGGAAGAACTCCCTGGTAATCGACATGTTTCGTACGGTAGGAAGCGGCTCGGTCATCGCGGATCGACTCGGTCGGCGGGAAAAGTCGTCCGCTCGGAGGACCACCGCCATCCTCCGGAACGACGCGCGCGACGACGTCCGCGAGTTACGTTCGTTTCGTGCGTGGACTGGTGATGTGGGGACGCAAGCAGCGTTGGCTGCTCGACTTGCCGCTGTACGCCGTCTTCGCCGCCTTCGGCCCCAACATCGCGGATCAGGCGACCTGGCCGATCCGCATGGTGTCGATGCTGTTCCTGCTGCCGCTGTTGGTGCGTCGCCGCTATCCGCGCACTGTCGCGCTCCTGATCCTCATCGGAGTCGCTGTCGTCTATACGAACGAGATCTGGGCGTACGACCGCGGCCGCAGCGACCTCGCGATGGCAGTCATGCTGTACACGCTCGTCAAAGCCGGCGACAGATGGTTCATCGGCTTCGCGGTAGCTGTCGTCGGCCTGGACACTTTCTGGGGATTTACCTGGGGTGCCAACACCCTGAACCCGACGCTCACCATCTTCGGCCCACTGCCGCTGTACCTGGCAGCGTGGGCGCTCGGCGCGTTCTTCCGCACGAAGGAGCAACTGTCCGAAGAAGAACGGTTGAGAGCGGAGCTAGCGGCGTCCGAGGAACAAGCCCGCAGTCGCGCTTCAGTCGCCGAAGAGCGCACACGGATCGCGCGCGAGCTTCACGACGTACTCGCACACAGCATGAGCGTGATCGTCCTGAACGCCGAAGGAGCGAAGCTCGCGCGCCATCACGATCCAGACGCTGTCGACCGCACGCTCGACACCATCAGCAAAACCGGCCGTTCCGCACTCGCCGAACTACGGCGGCTGTTAGAAGTGATGCATGCTGGCGAACCCGCGCGCGCTCCGCAGCCGACGCTCGACCAGTTGCGCACGCTCGTCGCACAGTCCGGCCGCGACATCACCCTCGAAGTCGACGGCGACATCGCCGACCTGCCCGCAGGCGTCGCGCTTCAGGCGTACCGCATCGTCCAGGAGGCCTTGACCAACATGCTCAAACACGCGCCGCCCGACGCGACCGGCCGGGTCCGGGTCGCCTTCGCCGGTCCGGAAATCCGCGTCGAGGTGACCAACTCCGGCGGACGGCAACCGGCCGCGGCGGGACTGCCCGGGTCCGGGCGCGGCCTCACCGGCATGGCGCAGCGCGTCGCGATGTACCACGGCAAGCTCGAAACCGGCGCGCTGCCGGACGGCGGCTACCGCGTAGCGGCGACGCTGCGGACGGACGCCGCATGACGTCCGTGCTGATCTGCGACGACCAGGAACTCGTGCGCGTCGGGCTGCGGATGATCGTCGACAGCCAACCCGACCTGGAGGTGGTCGCCGAGGCGGGCGACGGCGCGGAAGCCGTCGAACTCGCCCGTGCGCGCCGGCCGGACCTCGTGCTGATGGACGTCCGGATGCCGGTGCTCGACGGCGTCGCGGCCACCGCGCAGATCTGCGCCGAACTGCCGGACACCTCGGTCCTGGTGATCACGACGTTCGACCTCGACGAGTACGCCTACTCCGCGCTGCGCGCCGGGGCCAGCGGATTCCTGGTCAAGGACGCGCCGTCGGACGAGATGCTGGTGGCGATCCGCGGCGTGCTGCGCGGTGACGCGATGGTGTCGCCGTCGGTCACGAAACGCCTGCTCGACCGCTATCTCAGCGCGCACCGGACGCCGCTGGACGAGCAGAAACTGGAGACGCTGACCGAACGCGAGAAGGACGTGCTCGGCCTGATCGCGCGCGGACTGTCGAACACCGAGATCGCCGGGACGCTGTTCATCGGCGAGACGACGGTGAAAACGCACGTCGGCCGGTTGCTGAACAAGCTCGGGCTGCGCGACCGGGTGCATGCCGTCGTGTTCGCGTATGAATCCGGATTGGTACGTCCCGGCGGCTGAATCGGGGCATGCTGGACCCATGCGTCTCGTCGCGGTGCTCGCCTCGGTCCTGCTGCTCGCCGCCTGCTCGGCGGCGCCGGCCTCGGCCCCCGCCCCGGCCAAGCCGGAGCAGGGCCGGTTCGCCGTGCAGGAGGTCGCGGACGGCCTCGAACACGCTTGGGACGTCGCCTTCTTGCCCGACGGTTCGCTCCTCGTGCCGCAGCGGCCCGGCAAGCTCGCGCTGGTCCGCGACGGCCGGACGACCGACGTGCGCGCCGATTTCTCCGACGTCCTCGTGCAGGGCGAAGGCGGCCTGATGGGCCTGGTGCTGGCGGCGGACTTCGCGACCTCGCGCGAGTTCACCACCTGCCAGACCCACCAGGAAAACGGCCGCGCGGTGGACGTCCGGCTCGTCACCTGGCGGCTCGCCGACGACGGCGCGAGCGCGGCGAAGGTGCGCGACCTGCTGACCGGGCTGCCGGTGAATCCGAGCGGACGCCATTCCGGCTGCCGCCCGACGCTCGCTCCCGACGGCGCGCTGCTCGTCGGCACCGGCGACACCGCGCGGTCCACGGTCGCGCAAGATCGGCACAGCCTCGGCGGCAAGGTGCTGCGGATCAACGCGAAGACCGGGGAACCGGTGCCGGGCAACCCCTTCCTGTCCTCCTCCGACCCGAACGAACGCCGGATCTACACCTACGGGCACCGCAACGTGCAGGGCGTCGCGATCCGGCCGGGCACCGGTCAGGTGATCACCTCCGAACACGGACCGGCATTCGACGACGAGGTGAATCTCCTGCGCCCAGGCGGGAATTACGGCTGGGATCCGTCGAAGGGCGGCACCGACCCCAGCTACGACGAGAGCGTGCCGATGACCGACACCAAGCGGTTCCCGGACGCGGTTCGTCCACTGTGGACAACTGGCCAGATCACCGAGGCGACCAGCGGCGACGCCTTCCTCACCGGCAAACAGTGGGGAGCGAACGAAGGCGCGCTGGTCGTGGTCGCGCTGAAGGGACAGAAACTCCTGCTGCTGCACCTGGACGCGGCCGCGAAGGTCACCGGAGTGACGCTGCCCGCGGAATTCAACGACAAATTCGGCCGGTTGCGCGCGGCTCGAAGCGGACCGGACGGCTCGCTGTACGTGACGACTTCCAACGGCAGCAACGACAAAGTGCTGCGCGTGACCCCCGGCTGAGGTCAGCCTACGTACGCGCCGCCGTTCACGTGCACGACCTGGCCGGTGACGTGCCCGGCCTCCGGGGAAGCCAGGAACCGCACCACTTCGGCGACATCCTCCGGCTTGCCCGCGCGTTTCGTCATCGTGTTCTCGACCAGCCGCTCCTGGCGTTCAGCGGAGAGTTTCCCGCGGAAGAATTCGGTGTCCACGATCAATCCCGGCGCGACGATGTTCGCCGTGATCCCGCGCGGCCCGAATTGCCGGGCGGTTTCGGTATTCCACACCTCCACCGCGGCTTTCGCCCAGCCGTACGATTCGGCGCCGGTGTGCCCGGCGATCGAACCGATCGTGACGATGCGGCCGTTGTCGGCGAGCCGGTCCCGCAGCGCCGTCGTCACGAACGCCGCACTGAACAGATTCGCGCGAAGATTGGCCGTCCAGGCAGCGTCGAGCGCTTTCAAGTCTCGGCTGTCTTCGTGCAGGAAATCCGTGTTGCCGCCAGCGTTGTTCACCAGCACGTCGATGCGTTCGGGCAGCTGGTCGCGCGCCGCCTCGACCGCCTCGGGATCGCTCGCGTCGAAGCTCACCGCCCGCGCGCCGAGCAGCGCCGCCGCCTCGGTGAGCACGTCCTCGCGCCGTCCGGTGATCGTGACCCGATCACCCGCCCTGGCAAACGCCGCGGCGATCGCGTACCCGATTCCGGTGCCGCCCCCGGTTACTACCGATTCCCGATTCATCCCCACGTCCTTTATTGCTAAAGTACCTCTGGTGGACGACGGTACCGGCGGCGGGGAAAACCCGTCAAGCGACGAGGTGGACGAGATTCAGCGGGCGTGGCTGCGGGAGCGGCCGGGCACGCCGGTGTCGTCCATCGGTGTGATCACGCGGATCTGGCACATCGCGAAACTGCTGGAGGACGACCGGCGCGCGACCATGCTCGAACTCGGGATGGACGCCTCCACCCGCACCTTGCTCAGCACGCTGCGCCGGGCCGGGCCGCCGTACCGGCTCAGCGCGGGCGAACTCGCGAAACGCTGCCGGGTCAGTCCCGGCGCGATCTCCCAGCAAACCGCGCGTGCCGAACGCGACGGGCACGTCCGCCGGGTGAAGTCCACTTCGGACCGTCGCGGGGTGTACGTCGAGCTCACCGACGCTGGCCACGAGTTGATCGAGCGCACCGTCGGAGATCTGCTGGAGCACGAGGAAACCCTGGTGTCCGCGCTGTCCCCGGCGCAGCGCGATCAGCTCGCCGACCTCCTGCGCATCCTGCTCGCGGACCTCGACCGGCGGGCGCGGAGGTAGGGTGGCGGACATGCCCTCCATCGACAAAGTCGCCTGGCTGCACGTGGTCGACGGCAAGCTGCTCGCCGCGCGCTCGGCGGGCAAGGACACCTGGTACCTGCCCGGCGGGAAACGCGAGGAGGGCGAGTCGGACGTCGAGACGCTGGTCCGGGAAATCGCCGAGGAACTAAGCGTGACGCTGGATCCGGCTTCCGCGCAGCTGGCCGGAACCTGGGAAGCGCAGGCGCACGGCAAGGCGGACGGCGTCGTGGTGCGGATGACCTGCTACACCGCGAAGTACACCGGCGAGCTGAAGCCGAGCAGCGAGATCGAGTCGTTCGGCTGGCTCGCCCACGCCGATCGCGACCAGGTGTCGGCGACGGTCCAGCTGATCCTGGACGACCTGCGCGCGCAAGGAAAACTGGTCTGATGCTGCGACTCGGGACAACGGTGCTCGGAGTCGCCGACGTCGAACGCGCGATGCGGTTCTGGTGCGAAGCGCTCGGGCTAGTCGAGGATCCGGAATGGGCGAGTGCGACGTGGAAGACGCTGGCCCACCCCGGCGGCGCGCACGCGCTCGGCCTCATGCGAAGCGACTCGCCCGCCGAACCCGTGCCGCGGCTGCACCTGGACCTCTACACCGACACCGCGGACGAACAGCGCGCCGAGGTGGAACGGCTCATCGGGCTAGGCGCGC
Source organism: Amycolatopsis sp. Poz14 (assembly GCF_006704225.1). Taxonomy (NCBI): domain Bacteria; kingdom Bacillati; phylum Actinomycetota; class Actinomycetes; order Pseudonocardiales; family Pseudonocardiaceae; genus Amycolatopsis; species Amycolatopsis sp. Poz14. The sequence continues at coordinate 1,808,470 of NZ_JACLHD010000001.1, read as the reverse complement.
AACGGGTCGACTGGCCGCATTACCCGCCCGAGCCGGACTTCGTCGTCCTCGCCGACCCGGACGGCAACCTGTTCTGCGTCGTGGATTTGAGCAACGCGCCGTCCGGAAGCTGAGGACTCAGCCGAGCAACCGGGGCTTGTTCTCCAAGTGGGACAACCCGTTCCAGGCGAGATTCACCAGATGCGCGGCGACCTCGTCCCGCTTCGGCTTGCGCGCGTCCAGCCACCACTGCCCGGTGAGCGCGACCATGCCGACCAGCGCCTGCGCGTAAAGCGCGGACAGCTTCTCCTCATACCCGCGCGCGGCGAACTGCTGCGCGAGGATGTGCTCGACCTGGCTCGCGATGTCGTTGAGCACCGTCGAGAAGGTGCCGGTGGAACTGGCGACCGGGGAATCGCGGACGAGAATCCGGAAACCGTCGTGGGAATCCTCGACATAGCTCAGCAACGCGACGGCCGCCTGCTCCAGCATCACCCGCGGGTGTCCACCGTGGAGGGTCGAGATCATCCGGTCGAGCAGCAGCTGCGTTTCCCGGTCGACGACGACGGCGTAAATGCCTTCCTTGCCGCCGAAGTGCTCGTAGACAACCGGTTTCGACACGTTCGCCCGCGCGGCGATCTCCTCGACCGAGGTGCCGTCGAACCCTTTTTCGGCGAACAATGCGCGTGCCACGTTGAGCAACTGCTGCCTGCGCTCGCTGCCGGTCATGCGCACCCGGGCGACCGGTGCGGCCGGCCGCGCGCCGGTGACCGCCGCTTCTCGTTTCGCCCGTCGTCTCCCCGCCATTCACTGCAGGGTAGTCGTGCGTGGCAATGCCGGTTCTCACCGGCACTGACCGGCACTGCCATTCACACTGTTATTTGCTCTCGGCCGCGATCCGGGCCAGCCGCTGCGGGGTCGGCCACCGCACGTCGTGCACCCAGCCGAACTTCTCGAACATCCAGATCAGCCGCGCCGACATGTCGATCTGGCCGCGCTTCACGCCGTGCCGGGCCGAGGTCGGGTCGGCGTGGTGCAGGTTGTGCCAGGACTCGCCGAAGGAGAAGATCGCCAGCGGCCAGAAGTTCGCCGAACGGTCGCGCGCGGCGAACGGGCGCTCGCCGATCATGTGGCAGATCGAGTTGACCGACCAGGTCACGTGGTGCAGCACGCACACGCGGACCAGGCCCGCCCAGAAGAACGCGGTCACCGCGCCCCACAGCGACCACGAGATGAGGCCGCCCAGCAGCGCCGGCCCGAACAGGCTCACCAGCGACCACAGCCAGAACAGGTCGTCGACCTTGCGGATGGCCGGGTCCTTCACCAGATCCGGCGCGAACCGCGCCTGGTTGCTCTGGTCCCGGTCGAACAGCCAGCCCATGTGCGCGTGCCAGAAACCCTTGGCGATGGCCAGCGGGGAGGTGCCGTACGCCCACGGCGAGTGCGGGTCGCCGTCGCGGTCGGAGAACGCGTGGTGGCGCCGGTGGTCGGCCACCCAGGTGATCACCGGGCCCTGCAACGCGATGCTGCCCGCGATCGCCATCACGACGCGCAGCCACGGCTTGGCCTTGAACGAACCGTGGGTGAAGTAGCGGTGGTAAGCGACGGTGATGCCCAGCCCGCTGATCCCGTAGAACACGACGAAGAGCGCGACGTCCGTCCAGGTCAGCCCCCAGCCCCAGGCGAACGGAACCGCGACCAGCAGCGCCACGATCGGCAGCAGCACCCCGAAGTACACCGACAGCTGAACGCCGATCCCGCGCTGTCCGTCGATGATCGGCTTGGGGCCCTTCGGCGGGTCGCCCGCTGACTGAGAACGATCGAGGGTGGCCGTCATGCGCTCACTTCTTTCCTCTCACAACCCCTTGCGAAGGGTGCCCTTACCTACGGTGTCGTAAGTTACGGTACAGGAGGTTTCCGGCGCTGTGGAGGCCCGAAAAGTCCGATTGCCCGATGCCCGGGACGGGCCTGTGGCGCACGCCTCCCCCTCCTGGCGCCCCCGTCCTCGATCATCGCTATCCTGACCTGGACCGATCCGCCGTAGTGTAATCGGCAGCACTTCAGATTTTGGTTCTGACAGTTCAGGTTCGAATCCTGGCGGCGGAGCTGCACATCCGGCGAGGGCGATGGGAGTGGGGGCGGCTGAGCGAGGAACCGAGCGACCCCGCGGGCACCCGTCGCCCGACCCTGGTCGAAATGTCGGACGCGTGGCTGGTCGGGCGCGCGCGGGAACTCATCGCGGCCGTTCAGCGCCAGGAACACGAAAACCAGCTCGAGATCGTCAAGATCATGGACGAGCTGCTCGAGGAAACCCTCCGGCGGGGGGAACCCACGCTCGTCGCCCAGCTGCTGCGCGCCTCCGCGTTCTCCCGGCTCGTCACCCGCGGTCTCGCGGCCGAAGCGGAGCCCCGGCTCGACGAGATGCTCGCGCACACCCGGCGGCACGGCCTTTCGCTGCTGCGCGCGGACGCGCACGCTTTGCGCGGACGCCGGCTGGTGCTCGCCGCGCAAGAGGACGCCGCGCTCACCGAGATCGCCCGCGCGCTCGCGATCCTCGACGACTCCACGATTCCGGACCGCCAGGTCGGCGTCCGCAACTGGAACCGCATGCAGTCGATGGCGCTCATCGACTGCTGGATAGTGCTCAACCAGCTCGGCGTCTACGAGGCCGCCGAAGAGGTGATCGGCCGCGCGCACCAGGCGATCCGGGAAAGCGCGAGCCCGCACGAGATCACCCTGCAGCTGATGAACCGGGTCAAGATGCTGCTCGGCTGGGGTCTCCGGCTCGAGCGGATCGAGCAGTACGACGAATCGGCGGAGAAGTTCCGCACGGCCGCGTCGATGGCGGTCGCCGCCGAGGGCCCGTTCGCCGAATCCCTGTTCCCGCGCAAGATCGGCGTGTCCGCGGTCGACCAGGTCGGCGTGCTGGCCGCGGCGCTCGCACTGCACGACCCGTCGGCCGAGCACGTCGAACGGTTGCAGGGCATGCATCTCGGCCACCACTACCCGCACGAGCAGGAGCTGGTCGCGATCGCGCTGGCCCGCTGCCTCGACGCGGCCGGCCGCCGCTCCGACGCGCTGCAGGTGCTGCGCGAGTCCCGCGACGTGCTGGCCGAGGACGTCTCGCAGCCGTCGATGCGGCTCACCCTCTCCCGCGAGCTCGCCCGGCTCGACCCGGAAGCCGCGAGCCAGTCTTTGATCGACTACGCGACCGCGCTGGAAACCGAAATGTGGGCGCTGCGCGAATCGCAGATCGCCACGCTGAACGCGCGCCGCGAGCATGAACGGCTCTCCGCCGAGCACGGTGCGATCACCCAGCAGGCACTGCAGGATCCGCTCACCGGACTGCCGAACCGCCGCGCGCTCGACGAACGCCTGCGCGCGCTGGCGTCGTCGGCGGACGCCCAGCCGCTCGCGGTCGCGCTTGTCGACCTCGACGGGTTCAAAGGCGTCAACGACAAGCAGTCGCACGCCGAGGGCGACAACGTTTTGCGTGTTGTCGCAAGCACTCTGCGCGACGCTCTGCGCGGCGACGACGTGGTGGCCCGTTACGGCGGCGACGAATTCATCGTGCTGCTGCCCGGCGCACCGGCGTCGGCGGCGAAGATGGCGCTCGGCCGCGCGGCCAAATCGGTCGCGACACTGCCGCATCACCTCTCGCACGGTGTGACGTTGTCCATTGGCTTGGTGTCGCTGCGTCCGCAAGAGCGGGCCGAACAGGTGCTCGCACGCGCAGATGCGGCGATGTACGAAGCGAAACGCGGCGGTGGCAACCAGGTCGCGTCGGCCAACTCGATGGCTGGCGACGGCACGAGCGGCTGGCCTGGGGAAACGGCTCCGACCGACCCCGCGTGGAGCGCTGAGGACCCCACGTAGGATCGTTGGTGCTCGTCAACGCACCGGTGAATCGTTGGGAGACTCGTGAGCGGCCCGCTGAGCACGCTGATCCTCGCTGCGGGTGAGGGCACCCGCATGCGTTCCTCCACTCCTAAGGTGTTGCACCCGATCGCCGGAAGGCCGCTGGTGGAACACGCAGTGCGCGCCGCCGCCGGCCTCGCGCCGCAGCATCTGGTGGTCGTGATCGGACACGGCCGCGACGCCGTGCGCGCCGAACTCGACCGGGTCGGCAAGGCGCTCGGCCGCGAGGTCGCCACCGCCGTGCAGGAAGAGCAGAAGGGCACCGGGCACGCCGTTTCGTGCGCGCTGGCCGAACTGCCGGAAGGACTCACCGGCACCGTGGTCGTCAGCTACGGCGACGTTCCGCTGCTGGACACCGAAACCCTGGAATCCCTGCGGGCCGAGCACGCCAAGGCGGGCAACGCGGTCACCGTGCTCACCGCCGAGGTCGCCGACCCCACCGGCTACGGCCGCATCGTCCGCGGCGCCGACGGTTCGGTCAGCGCGATCGTCGAGCACAAGGACGCGACGCCGGACCAGCGCGCGATCACCGAAATCAACTCCGGCGTCTACGCCTTCGACGCGGCTGTCCTGATCGACGGCCTGTCGCGGCTGTCGACGGACAACGCGCAGGGTGAGCTTTACCTCACCGACGTCCTCGGCATCGCCCGCGAGGACGGCAAGGGCGTCGGCGCGCTGGTCGTCGACGACCCGTGGGTCACCGAGGGCGTCAACGACCGCGTGCAGCTTTCGGTACTCGGCGCCGAGTACAACCGCCGCATCGTGCGCCGCTGGCAGCGCGAGGGCGTCACGGTGATCGACCCGAACACCACCTGGATCGAGGCGGACGTCACGCTCTCCCGCGACGTGCTGATCGAGCCGAACACCCAGCTCAAGGGCCATTGCTCGGTCGGCGAGGGCTCCGTTGTGGGCCCGGACACCACGCTGACCGACGTGCGGATCGGCGCGGGCGCGTCGGTCGTCCGCGTGCATGGTTCGGGCTCTGAGCTGGGCGACGGCGTCAACGTCGGTCCGTACACGTACCTGCGGCCGGGCACGAAGCTCGGCGCGAAGGGCAAGCTGGGCGCGTTCGTCGAGACGAAGAACGCGCAAATCGGCACCGGGACGAAGGTGCCGCATCTCACGTACGTAGGCGACGCGATCGTCGGCGACCACAGCAACATCGGCTGTTCCAGCGTCTTCGTGAACTACGACGGGGTGAGCAAGCACCAGACCGTTGTCGGTTCGCATGTCCGGCTTGGGGCGGACAACACGCTGGTCGCGCCGGTGCGGATCGGGGACGGCGCTTACAGTGGAGCCGGTGCGGTCATCCGCGACGACGTTCCGCCGGGTTCACTGGCGCTGTCGGCCGGTCCGCAGCGCACCATCGAAGGCTGGGCGGTCCGGCGCAGGCCGGGGACGCCCGCGGCGGAGGCAGCGGAAGCTGCTCTCGCCGCCCAGCAGCAGGACACCGTTGTGTCCGAGTCAGCAGCAGGAACCGACGGGGAGTCGCCAGCATGAGTCCGAAGTCAGGTACGCCGAAGAAGAATCTGATGCTCTTCTCCGGCCGTGCGCACCACGAGCTCGCGGAAGAGGTCGCCAAGCACCTCAACGTGACGATCACCCCGCAGACGGCGCACACGTTCGCCAACGGCGAGCTGTTCGTGCGGTTCGAGGAGTCGGTGCGCGGTACCGACGCGTTTGTGATCCAGGCGCACACCACGCCCATCAACGAGTACGTGATGGAGCAGCTGATCATGGTGGACGCGCTCAAGCGCGCGAGCGCCAAGCGGATCACCGTGGTCATGCCGTTCTATCCGTACGCGCGGCAGGACAAGAAGCACAAGGGCCGCGAGCCGATCTCGGCGCGGCTCATCGCGGACCTGTTCAAGACCGCGGGCGCGGACCGGATCATGACGGTCGACCTGCACACCGCGCAGATCCAGGGCTTCTTCGACGGCCCGGTCGACCATCTGCTGGCCCAGTCGGTGCTCGCCGACCACATCAAGTCGACCTACGGCGACGCGGACATCACCGTCGTTTCGCCGGACTCGGGCCGCGTGCGCCTCGCCGAAAAGTGGGCGCAGCAGCTCGGCGACCGGCCGATCGCGTTCATCCACAAGACCCGCGACCCGGACAAGCCGAACCAGGCCGTCGCCAACCGCGTGGTCGGCAAGGTCGAGGGCAAGCTCTGCGTGCTGATCGACGACATGATCGACACCGGCGGCACGATCGTGAAGGCCACCGAGGCACTGCTCGAGGAGGGCGCAGCGGACGTGGTCATCGCGACCACCCACGGCATCCTCTCCGACCCGGCCACCGAGCGGCTTTCGCAGTGCAAGGCCCGCGAGGTCATCGTGACGAACTCGCTGCCGATCCCGGAAGAAAAGCGCTTCCCGGGACTGACGGTGCTGTCCATCGCCCCGATGCTGGCGGAAGCCATCCAGCAGGTCTTCGAGGACGGCTCGGTCACGTCGCTGTTCGACGGCAACGCCTGAGTTACAGCAGCTTCTGACGACGCGGCCCGGGTTGGCGGCGCGGCCTGGATCAGGTCGCAGCGGCTGGCTCGGGTCGCGTCGTTTGCTGACTGTGGCCGGGTTGGCGGGGTGATGTTCGTCGGACCCACACGCTGGCAGTGCACTCAGGCAGAGGGCACACACGCGGTGCCCCGCGCGAACGGCACCGCACGCAGAGCACGGCGGCGCGCGGAGGGCACCTCGCTCGGGCACAGCCGCACGCGCTCGCCGCGGCACCCACGCTCAGCGCCACGCCGGCGAAGAGCACACGCCCGATGCCGCGCCAGGCAGAAGGCGCACACGCTCAACGCCCCAAGCGAACCCACCGCACGCGAAGCAGCGCCACGCGTGAACAGCACGCCACCGGCACAGCCACACGCACTTCAGCACCGCACGCAGGCAGCACGCCACTCCGGCAGAGCCGCACGCATTTCAGCGCCCGCGCGTGGGCAGCACGTCACTCGGGCACAGCCGCACGGGCTCGCCGCTGCACCCACGCTCGGCACCACGCCCGGGCGAAGAGCACACGCCCGACGCCGCACCAGGCCAGAGGACACACGCGCTCAACGCCCCAAGCAAACTCACCGCACGCGATTCAGCGCCGCGCGTGGGCAGCACGCCACCGGCACAGCCACACGCACTCCAGCGCCCCACGCGGACAAACGGCACATGCGCTCGGCACCGCACGCATTCAGCCCCTCACCCGCACGCGGCACCCCGCGCTCACCGCAGCACGCAAGCAGTCCCGCGCCAGCTCAGCGCCACCCGTCTCCGGCACGCGCTCCGAGCAGCCACCCACTGTCGTCAGCCAAAGCACCCCTCACCCTTCTCTCCTCCCCTCGCACCAGCACGACCTCACACCTCGCCCATATCCGCAGACAACCACCTCTCCGGCCGCATATGGATCGCCATGTGCTCACCCAGCTGCGTCCGCTCGAACTCCACATACCCCGCCACCTTGTCGGCAGGCAGGTACCGGGCAGCCATCTCCCACGTCAGCTCACGGCTGCCGGGGCGGGTCCGCACCACGGGGCCTTCCACTGACACGTACCGGACCGTCGGCTCGACTCGCTGCACCATCAGGCTGAACCGTCCCGCCGCCTGGATCGCCTTCGCCTTGCGCGATTCCGGCGGCGTGATCACCCACAGCTCGCCACCCGGCGTGTACTGGTACCAGATCGGCACCGTCAACGGCGCGCGGTCCGGGCGCTCGACCACCGAGAGCGCGCCGATGTGCGGTTCGGCCAGAAACTGTTCCCGTTCTTCCCTCGACAACACCATGCCCTCGAAGCTAGCCACCAGGTACGACAAAAACCGGGTTCCGCCGGCGGCGAAAACCGGTGCGTCACCCGTACGTGAGTGGCTAGCGTCCTAGCCATGGGGAAATTCGAATTCGGCGTCAGCCTGCGGCTCACGGCCAACGGCACTGAGTGGACCGAAAAATGCCGGCGGGCCGAGGAGCTCGGCTACGACCACCTGACCGTTCCCGACCATCTCGGGCCGGGGCGGCTGTCGCCGTTTCCCGCGCTCACGGCTGCCGCGGCGGTGACCGAGCGGGTGCGGGTCGGCACGTTGGTGTCCAATGTGCCCTTCTACAACCTCGCGCTCTTCGCCCGCGATGTCGCCACTACCAACAAACTCACCGAAGGCCGCTTCGAACTCGGCCTCGGCTCGGGCCACATGAAGCACGAGTTCGACGACGCCGGGCTGCCGTGGCGCAAAGCCGCCGACCGGATCACCTACCTCACCGAAGGTCTCGCCGAACTGCGCACGCGCGTCGAGGACGAGGGCGGCATGCCGAAGCTGCTGATCGCGGGCAACAGCGACGGCGTGCTCAAGCTCGCGGCGGAACAGGCGGACATCGTCGGATTCGCCGGTCTTCGCCAGGACCGCGGCCGTCCGCCGGGCACGTTCGTGCTCGACAACGACGTCGCGATGGACGAGCGGGTCGCGTATTTCCGTTCGCTGGCAGGGGATCGCGAGATCGACTACAACATGCTGATCCAGCGCGTCGTGGTCACCGACGACCGGCGCGAAGCCGCGGCGGCATGGCACGCCGAGACCGAGGAACGCAGTGCGGCCGATGTCGACGAACTGCTCAACGCACCCCAGCTTCTCTTCGGCACGGTGGACGAGATGGTGCAGCAGCTGATCGCGCACCGCGAGCGGTACGGCTTCTCCTACTTCACCGTTTTCGAGGCGATGATGGAGACTTTCGCTCCGGTGGTGGCTGAACTGCGAGGTCGCTAGCCGCCTGCACCTTCGCGACGGCGTCTCCGGCGATGAGCGTGAGCACCCGGCCGAGGAGACCGTCCGGCACGGCTTCGTCGTCGATTTCGGCTTCCACGGCCAAACCGTTGCTCAACGCGAGCAACACGACGGCGAATTCCTCAGCAGGCAACGGAAGTTCGAGGTCCAATCCCTCGGCGAGCCGGTTCAAGGCACGCGCGATCGTGTCGCGAACCTCCCGGCGGCGCCGGCGCAACGCGTCGCGCCGCCGGTCGTCTTGGTGCGCCATCGCGAAAAACTCGGCCAGCAGCCGGTGCCACACCGCGTCGGCGCGCATTTCGTACATCAGCACCGCCGCGACGTTCGCCAGCCCGGCACCGCCGTCGTCCGCTTCGGCGAAACTCGCCAAACTCGCTTCGAGCCGGTGCGCGGCGTGCTCCTCCATCAACGCCAGCACCAGTTCGTCTTTCGACGCGAAGCTCGAGTAGACCGCGCCTTTCGTCAGCCCGGCCGCCGCGGCCACCTCGGTCAGTTTCGTCGCGGCGATGCCCTGTTCCCCGAACACGGCGAAGGCGGCGTCGAGAATGCGCCGCCGGGTCTCCGCCCGCGTCGGCCGCGTCCGGCCGGTCATCGGCTTCTCCCTCATCCGGGGGTTGACACTGGATCAGCTCGCTCAATACCTTCAGGTATCCAATACCCCAGGGTATCCACTGTCAAGGACGACAGGGAAGGACCGCTCCGATGAGGTTGCGCATCGTCCTGGCCGCCGCGGCATTGCTGACCGCCGCGTTCGCCGCCCCAGCCACGGCCGCCCCGACCGGCGGCGTCAACGATCCGGCGTGCCGGCCGAGCAGCGCACACCCGCGTCCGGTGGTGTTCCTGCACGGGCTCGGCGCGACGTCCTATGAGGACTTGAACTACCTGCAGGATCACGTCGCCGCCAAGGGATACTGCACCTTCAGCCGCACCTACGGCGCGTACCCGCAGTTCCCGGTCGTCGGCGGACTGCGCCCGATCGCCGACTCCGCAACGGAAATCAAGCAGTTCATCGGCGAGGTGCTGAACGAAACCGGTGCGGCGCAAGTGGATCTGGTCGGCCACTCCGAGGGCGGATTCCAGACCTTGTACGTCACGAAGACCCAAGGCATCGCCGACCGCATCGGCTCCGTCGTCGCCATCGCGCCGCCCACGCACGGCACCACGTTCGCCAATCTGACGAAACTGGCGTACCTGCTGGGAATTCGCGATGAAGTCGGCAAGGCGCTCACCGCGTTCGGCTGCCCGGCTTGCGACAACCTGATCACCGACGGCAGCGCGGTCCAGACGCTCACGAACGGTCCCATCGCGCAGCCCGGCGTCCGCTACACCGTGCTCACGTCGCGGTTCGACGAACTGGTCACGCCCACCGAAACGTCTTTCGTGCGCGAACCGGGCGTCACGAACGAATACGTCCAGGACACCTGCCCGTTCGATCCCGTCGGGCACATCGGCGAGGCCTACGACCTCAACGTCTGGAACCTCGTCACCAACGCGCTCGACCCGGACCACGCCACGAAATTCCTGTGCACGGCGGGATCTCCCGGCTGACGCGCGAGGCGGACCCGGTGGCGGCACGAGCGCCACCGGGTTCCGCGCTCAGTACGCCAGGGTGAACCGGGCGCGCGAGTGCTTCGGCTCTTCGATCTCGTCCACGAACGCGATCGCCAGGTCCGCGCCGCTGATGTGCGAGCGGCCGTCGGCGTCGCTGACCAGCACGTCGCCGCCGAGACGGAACTTGCCGGTGCGCTCGCCGGGGATCCAGGAACCGAACTCGGCCGCCGGGCTGACGTAGAACCAGTCGACGTCGTCCGGCAGCTCGCGCAGCGCCTCCAGGACGAGGACGTGGCTGCCCGCCTCCGGCTTGTACTCCTCCGGGAACTCCGGCGTGTCGATCACCCGCGGCCCGTCCTCGCTGACCCGCAGCGAGCCAGCGCCGCCGACGACCGCCAGCCGCGCGCCGTTCGCGCGGGCCGCTTCCACCAGCGTCGGCAGGGCGTCCACCAGCCGGCGGCCCTGGTCGTCCGCACGGCCCGGCGTCGCGATCACGAGCACGTCCGCGCCCTTGGCCACCGACGCGACGAACTCCGCGTCATGCATCGACCCCGACCGCGCTTCGACCCCCGACGGCAACCCCTCGGCCTTGCGCGCGACCCCGGTCACGGAGTGCCCGCGCCGCAGCGCCTCGTCGGTGATCCGGCCACCGGCGAATCCCGTCGCGCCGAACACCACCAGCTTGCTCATTGCCGCTCCTCGCAAAGAAAATCCGTATCGACGCCACCGATGGTAAGGACCGGTCTTCGGCTACTTCAACGGAAGAAACGCACCTCGAGGTGAGCGTGCAGGTCAGCCGCCGAGCGCGGCGAAAGCGGTGGCCAGCTTCGCCTTCACCGCGTTCGCGTCGACCGGCGAACGCACCTCGGCGACCGCCGTCGGCTTCGCCAGCACCTGGTAGCTCGCGGTGCGGTTGGGCAGGGTGAATTTGACCGAGCAGGACATCGTGATGGTCGCGTCCGCGGCGGCGTCGCCTTCGGTGGCGCAGCTTTGCGAGCCGAGCGTGTCCGCGCTGATCTCCACCGAAAGCTTGATGTGCACGGTCGGTTTCGAGCCCGGCTGATTGCCGACGACGCTGTTCGAAACGTCCACTGTGGTCTTGCAGGAACCGACGTAGTCCTGGCAGTCGAGTTTGTCGTTGAGGACCGTGACGCTCGCCTGCGCGAGCCCGTCGAACGGCTGCCCGATCGCGTCGACCGCGGCGTTGAAATCGGTGTGGAACTGCTTGATCTCGGCGTCGGACAGCGGCCGGACCCGGAACGCCGCGCCCAGCTTCGGGCCGCCGCGCGGATCGAGCAGCGCGGGCGCGAACCCGGTGACCCGGTGCGGTTCGGCGGTGGTCACCTGCAGCGCGCCGCCGAGGTCGTACACCTCGGTGCCGTCCGGCAGCTTCTGCTTTCGCGGCGCGCCGGTGCCGAGTCCGCCGAGTGCCTTGCGCAGTTCGCCGGCGAGCTTCGGCGGGGACATCCGCGCGGCCGGGTCGACCGGCAGTTCGCTGCCGACGGTGTGCACCCATCCGCTGCCGAACTGGGTGCTGTTCTCCTCCAGGCCGTGCGACTTCCAGTAGTCCGCGTCGGCCGCGAGGTACAGCTGCCCGTCGGGTTCGGTCAGCCGCACCGACTTGCCCTCCAGCGGCAGCGCGCCGAAGCCGTTGCCGTCGCGCGCGACGCGGTACGTCAGCGTCGCCGGATTGCCGGCGCCGTCCTTCAGCGTCGCGTCGTATTGCAGTGCCGGTGCTTGCTCCAGCGCCTGCAGCGCGGCGTCGACCGCCGTCTGCTGCTGCGCACGCTGGGCAGCCAGCTGCCGGTCGGCATCGGACAGTCCCGCCGTGCCGGTCACCGCGACCTGGCAGCCCGCGAGAAGCCCACCAAGCAGCACCAGTGCTGTCGCAGTCCATCGAGCCCGCATGTCGGCCGCCCCTCTTTCCGCGGAAATCATGCCACTCCCACCAGATCGGCGGGCGGGACGGGATTTGTGTCGTCACCCACCCGCGAGGGGGAGGCTGCCCGGACCCGGTGCGGGCCCGCGCGGACCGGCTGGTTTACACTTCTTAGGTTGTCTCGGCGAGGCGGGTGCGCCTGTAGGTGCCCGGCGTGATCGACGCGGCGGCTCGAGAAGCCCCGTGGTCCGCTCACGCCCGCAATCTCGCCGCCGTGCCAACCGCCCCGAGCAGAGATCGACGATCCCCGCCGCCCCCTGCCGCACGTCGTGTGATTTGAAGGAGTGCTAAACCGTGTCCGAGGTACGTCTTTCCGTCGAACCGCGCACCGAGTTCGGAAAGGGTGCCGCCCGCCGCACCCGTCGCGCCGGCAAAATCCCCGCGGTGCTCTACGGGCACGGCTCGGACCCGCGGCACTTCGCGCTGCCGGCCATCGAGTTCGCCCGCGTCGTCCGCGAGAACGGCACCAACGCCGTCATCACGCTGGACCTGCAGGGCAACGTCGAGCTGGCGCTGACCAAGACCATCGTGGTCCACCCGCTCAAGAACTACATCGAGCACGTCGACCTGCTGGTCGTCAAGCGCGGCGAGAAGGTCACCGTCGACGTCCCGGTCGTCGTCTCCGGCACCCCCGGCCCGGGCACCCTGGTCGCCCAGGACATCGACACGATCCAGGTCGAGGTCGAGGCGCTGCACATCCCGGAGCAGTTCGAGGTCTCCGTCGAGGGCATCGAGGCCGGCACCCAGATCACCGCGGGCCAGATCGAGCTGCCCGCAGGCGCCGAGCTGGTCACCGACGCCGAGGCGCTGGTCGTCGCCGTCAACGAGGCCCCGCGCGGCTCCGCTGACGAGGACGCCGAAGCCGAGGAAGCCACCACCGAAGCTGCCGAATAAACTCGCTTTCGTGAGTGAAGACCTGCCCGGGGCCGGCGAGCTGATCCTGCTCGCCGGCCTTGGCAATCCAGGACCCCAGTACGCCGGGAACCGGCACAACGTGGGGTTCATGGTGCTCGACGAACTGGCCGGCCGGGTCGGCGGGAAGTTCAAGGCCCACCGCAGCGGGGCCGAGGTGCTCGAAGGCAGGCTCGCCGGTTCCCGCGTGGTGCTGGTGAAGCCGCGGTCGTTCATGAACCTCTCGGGCGGGCCGGTCGTCGGCGCGGCCCGGTTCTTCAAGGTGCCGCCGTCCGGCGTCGTGGTGGTGCACGACGAGCTGGACGTCGACTTCGGCGCGCTGAAGCTCAAGCTCGGCGGCGGCGACAACGGGCACAACGGACTCCGGTCCATCACCAAATCGCTCGGCACGCGTGACTACTACCGCGTGCGTTTCGGCATCGGGCGGCCGCCGGGCAGGCAGGATCCGGCGGATTTCGTGCTGAAGGACTTTTCGACGGTCGAGCGCAAGGAGCTCCCGTTCGAGGTCGACCGTTGCGCGGACGCGGTCGAGGCGCTGGTTTCGCGGGGGCTGGCTGCGGCGCAGAACGCGTTTCACGCTGCCTGACCTGCTGGTTTCGCCCCAATGTGGCATTGGGTGCGTCAGATGCACCGAATGCCACATTGGGTGCGTGCGATGCACCCAATGCCACATTGGGGTTTCTCGGTAGCTGCTTGCGCGGCCACGCTGCGGCGATGCGCCAGCATCCGGTCGGGTTCGCGTGGCCGTGCTGCGGCGTGTCCGGCGCGGCGGTGCGGTCCGCGAGAGCAAAGCCGCCCGGCGCGTCTCCTTGGCCGACGCTCCCCAGCGCCCTGACCAGCACCGCTACCGCGAACCCACCGCACCCCCAGCCCCCGAGAAAACCTCCCCACCGCATCCAGTGCGTCCCCCGCACCCGAAGCGGCATTCGGGCCGATTGGGCCGTTGTGCCTGTGGGTGAGTCGTTGTGGCCCTGCGTGATGGATTTCTCACTCGATGGGCGTCTTCTGGGGCCCTGATCGAGTCGTCCGGGTGGGTGCGGGCTTCCCGGGGTGGCCGGGACCGGTTAGGACGGACTGCAGGAGTTCGCACCACCCCGACCCTGAATCGGAGAATGATCCATGCCGTTTACCGCCGAGGATCTCGCTGAGGTCGCTTTCGGTAACGCCCCGATCGGCCGCCGCGGCTACGCCAAGCAGGAGGTCGACGACTTCGTGCGGCGGATCGCCAAGACGATCGCCGACGAGGACGATCTCACCGCGGCCGAGGTCCACCACGTGCTGTTCTCCAAGCCGTTGATCGGCAAGCGCGGATACGACGAGCGCGAGGTCGACGAGTTTCTCGACCAGGTGGAGACGCAACTGGCCGACCGGTCCGGACGGCGGGCTCCGCTGATTCCAGGGAGCCGGGACCACACCGAGGCCACCGCGGGACGCGCCGCGTGGCCCGTCGTCGCCGAGGCACCGGCGGAGCGGCTGCCCGGCCGATAATCCCCAGATCTTGCCGCGAAGGCCGCTTCGAGGACTCGAAGCGGCCTTCGTGCGTTCAAGCCCGGATCAATCGGCCGCGTTTTTGGCGATCTTGTCCGCGTACTGCACCGCGGTAGCGGCCCGCTTGACCTTGCCGGACGGGGTCTTGGGCAGGCTGCCAGCCGGAAGCACCACGACCGCGAAGGGGCGCATGTCCACGGCGTCCCGGACGCGCGCGGCGATTTCCTTGGCCAGGCGGTTTTCCTCGGCGGCGTCACCGGCCAGTTTGGACTCCACGACCACGGCGAAGCGCTCGCGGCGGCTGCCCGCGTCCAGGCGGACGGCGACCGCGTTGCCTGCCCGGACACCCTCGACCGAACCGGCGGCGCGTTCGATGTCGGTCGGGTACAGGTTGCGGCCGCCCATGATGATGACGTCCTTGCGGCGGCCGCAGATCACGATCTGGCCGTCGACCAGGTAGCCGAGGTCGCCGGTCTTCATCCAGCCGTCCGCGTCCTGGGTGTCCAGCGGGCCGTCGACGGTCAGGTAGCCGGGCGTCACGGCCTCGCCGCGCAGGCGGATCTCGCCGACCTCCCGTTCGCCCACCACGGCACCGGATTCGTCCACGATGTCCGCTTCCAAACCGTCCAGTGGACGGCCGAGCAGGGCGAACGAGCGGACCTCGTCCGTGCCGCGGCGGGGGTCGCCTTCCGGCACCGGCACCGCGCGGTTGTCGGCTTCCAGCGCGTCGGCTTCGACGACGTCCAGCGTGAGCCCGGTGAACAGCGGCGCGAACGAGACCGCCAGCGTCGCCTCCGCCATGCCGTACGCGGGGAACACGCACTCGGGCGGCATCTTGAACCGCTTGCCCGCGTCCACAAAGGTCTCGACGGCCGTCTCGTCGATCGGCTCCGCGCCGTTGAGCGCGATCCGCAGCTTCGACAGGTCGTAGGCGTTGTCGTCCTCGACGCGGGCCATGCGCTTGCCGACGATGGCGTACGCGAAGTTCGGCGCGGCCGTCGTGGTGCCGCCGTACTTGCTGATCAGCTCCGGCCAGATCAGCGGGCCGGTCAAAAACTCGACCGGGGTGATCTTGACCAGTTCAACGCCGAACGTCATCGGCACGGTCAGGAAGCCGACCATGCCCATGTCGTGGAAGGTCGGCAGCCACGACACCATCACGTCGGTGTCGAACTCGAACTCGGCGCGGTCGACCATCGCCTTGACGTTGGTGTACAGGTTGCCGTAGGTGATCCGGACGGCCTTCGGCTCCGCGGTCGATCCGCTGGTGAGCTGCAGCAACGCGGTGTCGCTCTCGGCCGTCCGCACGATCTCGGCCAGCGGTTCCGCGCCGGCGAGTTCAGAGATCAGCCGGTAGCTGATGCCCTTGCCTTCGAGCACCGGGGCGAGCTGGTCGAACGGTTCGCCCAGCACGACCAGCTCGGCCCCGATCATCTCGAGCACCTTGACCGTGTCCTCGGCCCATTCGGCGAGGTCCGTGCGCGGCGTCGGCTGGTGCAGCATCGTCACGCTGCCGCCGGTGAGCCACACCGCCTGCACGGTCGGCGCGATGAGCACCGGCGCGGCGGCCAGCACCGCCACCGCGCTTCCCGGCTTCAACCCGCCGCTGACCAGCCCGCCCGCGATCCGGCGCGCCTCGTCGTGCACCTGCGCCCAGGTCCGGCGCACCGGCTCCTTGGGCTCGCCGGTCACCATGCCGCGCCGTTGCCCCCGGTCCGCCGCGTTCCCGACGAGTGTGTCCACAAACCGACTCATGTGCGTCAGATTACTGTCCGGTTTTTCCGGCACTGCCCGCGGCGGCGTGAACAGCGGATGTCCGGCGTCAGGCGGGTTGCGGACGCACCCGGTCCAGATAGGCCTGCGGCAGCTCGGCGCGGGTCAGTTTCCGGAATTCCAGCGGTCCGGACGTGTAGGAATCCTCCGCGGTGATCAGGCCGTCGGCGTCGACCGGCCACACGATCAGCTGCCTGCTGACGTACAGGTAGTCCGCGTCCGGATCGGCGGCGGGGAAACCCATCTGCTGCGCGGTCGCGCCGGGAAGGAGCATGTGCAGATCGCCCTCGGTGACCAGCGCATGATCGTCAACAACGAGCCGGTCCATCCGGTATTCGAGGTGATTCGCCTTGCTCGCCACGAATGCCGCGTAGTACTCGCGGACGCCGTCGTGGCCCTTCGGTCCGGTGTCGCCGCTGGCGCCCCAGAAGTGATACGCGGCGTCCTTGCTGACCGTCGCCATCAGCCGGTCGAGATCGGGTTCCGCTTCGGCCTTCATGTGTTCCAGGACGATGCCGAGCACCTGCCGGTGCCGGGGGTTCTCGGTCGTCTCGAGCCGCTGTTCGAGCATCTGCCAGGTGCGGGTGGGGTCGATCATGGGCGTCCCTCCGGGAAACGCGCGTCGTTGCGCGTGCTCGATCGTCGCTGGCGAGCCCCGGCGGGTCAGCCGACGCGCGTCGCCGGATCCGGCCGGTCCGGGCGACGGGCGTCGCCTACCCGACGTCGCCCAGCGTGCGATCCGACGTCACCAACCGCCGGGCCAGCAGCGCGAACGTCGCTTGGAACCGGTCCATCGCGTCCTCGAGCCGCCAGCCGGTCGCCGCTTCGATCCGGCCCAGGCGAGCCGCGACGGTGCTGTGGTGGAGGTTCAGTTCGGTCGCCGTCCGCCGAAGCGCGCCGAACACGCAGTACGACTCGAGAGCTTCGACGTCGAGCGCGCCGCCGGGGGTGCGGGCGTGGGCTTCGAGCGCCGCGACGCCTGGGGTCGCCGCGAGCTGGGACGGCGGCAGTTCCGCAAGCAGGACAAGGACTCCGAGGGGTCCATACGGCACGGCACGGCGACCGAACACAGTGGACGATGCGAAGCGCAGCGCGGTGCGGGCTTGCTGCCACGACACGGGTGCGTCGGCCGCCGCTGCTGGTTCGCCGAGGCCGATCCAGACGTCCACGGCCCGGTCCAGTCCGGTCGAGGCGGGATGGCGGGCGGCGAGGTCGTCGTGCAGGTGCCCGGCCAGTTCGCGCGGGGCCGGGCCGCCTTGGGTCAGTGTGAGGGTCAGGCGGCCTAGGCGGTGGTGTTGCAGCCGTCCGGCACCGGCGCGGGCGAGTGCGTCCAGGCCGTCCTCCGGAGTACCGGCGAGGACGAGCGCGACGACGGGCTGGTCGAGGTCGTAACCGAGCAAATGCAGTGCGCGCAAGCGATCCCTGCGTTGTTCGCGGTCCGAGACGGCGATCTCCAGCAGACCGGGTTCGCCGAGCCGGAGCGGCGGGGCGGGCCGGGTCGCGCGCAGGGCCCGGCGGAGCTGGTCGAGCAGGACGACGTCGAGCGGATGCGGCGCTGGCCGGTCGATCTGGACGTCGTCCAATGGCGGGCCGGAAACCGGCAAACCCGCGCCGTCGAACCACACGCTCTCGCCGTCGATCACGGCACCGACCGAACAGCCCGCGACGAGCGTTGCCAACCGGACCACCGCGTCAGGCGCGAGGCCGGTCAACGCGTCGAAATACGCGATCAGCCGCAGCACCGACGTGGTGTCGGCGGGCAGCGTCGACAGCCGCGGAACGTCGTCGTCCATCCGCCGATTGTCACTCGGCGAGTTCGGACGTCTCCAGCCACCGCGCTTCGACGTCGTCCTTCTCGGCCAGGACGGCCTTCAGGTCGGTGTTCAGCTCGATCAGCTTCTCCGGGTCGGTCGCCGCCTCCGCCAGCGCGGCGTGCAGCTTCTCTTCGCGCTTCGCGAGCTGGTCCAGCTTCCGCTCCAACCGGCCCAATTCCTTTTGCGCCGCACGGGTTTCCGCCGCACTGCGCTTGGCCTCGGTCTTCTCCGCCGGAGGCGCCTCGCGACGCGGCGCGGCCTCCTTCGCGCGGGCGCGGCGCTGCAGGTACTCCTCGATTCCGCCCGGCAGGTGGGTGACCTTGCCGTCGCCGAGAAGCGCGTACGTGGCGTCGCAGACGCGCTCGACCAGGTACCGGTCGTGCGAGACCACCACCATCGTGCCCGGCCAGCCGTCGAGCAGGTCTTCGAGCTGTTGCAGGGTGTCGATGTCCAGGTCGTTCGTCGGCTCGTCCAGCAGCAGCACGTTCGGCTCGGCCATCAGCAACCGGCACAGCTGCAGCCGGCGGCGTTCGCCACCGGACAGGTCGCCGACCGGCGTCCATTGCCGAGCCGCCGGGAACCCGAGCTTCTCGCCGAGCTGCGACGCGGTCATCTCCTGCTTGCCGAACACGACGCGGCCGGAGATCTGCTCGATCGCTTGCAGCACGCGAAGATCGGCGGGCAGGTCGTCGAGTTCCTGGCGCAGGTGCGCGAGCGCGACCGTCTTGCCCTGCACCCGCCGTCCGGTCGGCGATTCGACGTCGCCGCCCAGCAGCTTCAGCAGCGTGGTCTTGCCGGAGCCGTTCACGCCGACGAGACCGATCCGGTCGCCAGGGCCGATCCGCCACGTGACGTGGTCGAGCAAGGTCCGGTCGCCGACCCGCAGCGACGCGTCTTCCAGCTCCAGCACCGTCTTGCCGAGCCGGCGTTTCGCGAACGCCATCAGCTCCACCGAATCGCGCGGCGGCGGCACGTCGGCGATCAGCGCCTCGGCGGCTTCGACGCGGTACCGCGGCTTCGAGGAACGCGCCTGCGGTCCGCGCCGCAGCCACGCCAATTCCTTGCGCGCCAGGTTCTGCCGCTTCTCCTCCGCGGTCGCGGCGAGGCGGGCGCGTTCGGCGCGCGCGAAAATCCAGTCGGCGTAACCGCCTTCGTACTGCTCGACCCGGCCGTTCGCGACCTCCCAGGTGAGGCTCGCGACGGTGTCGAGGAACCACCGGTCGTGGGTCACGACCACGACCGCGATCCGGCGGCCCAGCAGATGGTCGGCGAGCCAGCGCACGCCTTCGACGTCAAGGTGGTTGGTGGGCTCGTCGAGCACCACGAGGTCCAGTTCGCCGGTCAGCGCGGCGGCCAGCGCGACGCGGCGGCGTTCGCCGCCGGACAGGTTCGCGGTCGGGGTCTCGAGGCCGATCGCGGTGATGCCCAGACCGTCCACAATAGACCGGACGCGCGCGTCGGCGGCCCATTCGTGCTCGGCCCCGTAGCGCTGCAGCACCACGTCGCCGACCGTGCTGCCCGCGGGCAGTTCGGTGCGCTGGGTGACCACCGCCATCCGCAGGTCGCGCACCTGGCTCACCCGGCCGGAATCCGGCTCGCTCAGTCCGGAAAGGACTTCGAGCAGCGTCGTCTTGCCGCCGCCGTTGAGCCCGACGACGCCGATGCGCTGCCCCTCGGCGACGCCGAGGGAAACGTTGTCCAGCAACGGCTTCACGCCGTAGGACTTGCTCACCGATTCCAGGTTGACCAGGTTGGCCATCCGGATCCTTTCCACTGTGGACTGTTGATTCGAGCTTTCAGGCGTGCACGCGCGGCGGCGCGTTGCGCGGGGCGTCGTCGCCGCCGACCACCCGGGCCCCCGGCACCGGGCCGTGCGCGACCCGCACCGTCCGGCACACTCCCGCGCCGGACAGCTCAGCGGCCACCTCGACCGCGGTTTCCGCGTCGGAGCACAGGAACGCGCACGTCGGCCCGGAGCCGGACACGCAGCCGGCGAGCGCGCCCGCGTTCACCCCGGCGCGCAGCGTGCGGCGCAGGCCGGGCCGCAGCGACACCGCGGCCGCCTGCAAGTCGTTGCCGAGCAACAGGGCTAGTTGGCGAGGATCACCCGACGCGAGCGCCTCCACGACCGGCGTGTGCGACCCGATCCGCGGCGGTTTGCCGTCGGCGCGCAGCCGGTCGAGTTCGCCGAACACCTTGGGCGTGGACAGGCCTTCCTCGTCGAAGGCGAGCACCCAGTGGAACGTGTGGCGCGCGAGCACCGGAACGAGCTGCTCGCCGCGGCCGGTGCCGAGCGCAGTGCCGCCGTACAGCGCGAAGGGCACGTCACTGCCCAGCCGGCCGGCGATGGTGGCCAGCTCGTCGCGGGTGATGTCGAGCTTCCAGAGCGACGAGAGCCCGACCAGCGCCGCCGCCGCGTCCGCGCTCCCGCCCGCCATGCCGCCGGCGACCGGAATGCCCTTGCGCAGCACGATTCGCACCTTCGGCTCATCCGCGTCCGGCCGTCCGGCGTAGGAGGCCAGCTCGCGCGCCGCGCGCCAGGCGAGGTTGGCGCCGTCGGTGGGCACCGTGCGCTCCCCCTCGCCGTACACCTCGAGCCCTGGCTCGTCGGTGGCGGCGACGGTCACCTCGTCGGTGAGCGAAAGCGCCTGGAAGACGGTGACCAGCTCGTGGAACCCGTCCGCCCGCAGGTCGCCGACGGCCAGGTGCAGGTTGACCTTGGCCGGGACCCGGACGGTGACTGGTGGTGGTACGACGGCGAGCACCCGTCCAGCCTACGTGGCTGGCGCTGACCAGGTGTCGCCAGGAGAAAACGTCGGCACGGAAGTTCCCCCAACCGTCGCTCCGGAGTGGCCATCCGGACTAATTTGGAACTACTTTGGAACTATGCGCGCGCCGGAGGTCAACCTGTCCGAGCTGTCCCTGCACCCGCGCCGGGTCACCGACCGGCTCGAAAGTTCGCCGACCCGTTCGGTCCGGATTCGCCGACGGGAGAAGGACAAACCCGATCTGCTGCTCGTGACCGCCGAGCGCGCCGAACAGGCGGCGGCCGGGTTTTCGGCGACCGTCACGATCCTCGCGGAACTGATGCGCCGCAGCGCCGAGACCGCCGCGCTCGCCGCCGAGGCGCTGCCCGCCGCGTTCCCGTGGGCGCGGTACCTGTCCGCGGAGGAGGTACGGACATTCGTCGGCGAACTGGCCGAAACCCTGGAGCGAGCCGAATCCCTCGGCAACCCGGTGCCGTTCGCCGCCCTCGTGGCGAGGTGGAAGCAGACCGCCGAGACGCACGCGGATCCGGAGCTGGCGGAGATCCTGCGCCGGAACGACCACAATGGACAGAATTCAGGACACTTGTCCTGAAACTTTGACCCGGCGACCTGATTCCTGGGGCGACGCGTCCCGCGAACGCGGCGAGGGCCGCCCCCATCGCATGGGACGGCCCTCGGAAAACCGCTCAGTTAAAGGGAAATCAGGCAGCCACGACGCTCTGCGGACCGCGAGCCGGCTGGCTCACGTGCGCACCCCGGTCAGAGATCCAGGACAGCGCGGCGTCGGCCCGCTCGCCGCGGACGCCGAGGCGGAACCGGGCGATCGGGGTGTCCCCGATGCGGGTGAGGCCGCCGCCGATGGTGGCGAGCTCCACGTCGAACCGGCTGGCCGCCTCAGGCAGCAGGGCGCCCACCGAAGCGAAACCGATCAGCACGACGTCGACCGCGCGGTCGTACTTCGCGGACTGGGCGCGCGAGGTCTCGACCGACGGCAGCACCGCCTGCGCGGTCCAGCTGTCCGGCGTCGAGATGAGGTCGAGCACCGTGCCGCGCTCGACGATCGCGCCGTTGTCGAGCACCGCGACGTCGTCGCAGACCCGGCGGACGACGTCCGCGTCCGGCGTGGTGACGACCACCGTCACGCCCAGCTCGGCCCGCGCCCGGTCGAGCACGGCGAGCACCGCACCCGCGTCCTCGGCCGCGATCCCGGCGGTCGGGTCGTCCGCGAGCAGCACGGCCGGTCCGGCGGCGAGCGCCCTGGCGACCGCGACCCGGCGGAGCTGGCCGTCGGTGAGTTCTTCCGGCTTCTGCCCGGCGCGGGCGGTGAGGCCGACAAGGTCGAGCAGCGAGCCGACCCGGCTGCGCCGCTGCGGGCCGTCGACGCCGAGCTGCTCCAGCGGGCTGGCGATGTTGCCCGCGATGGTGCGCTCGGCGATCAGCTCCGGCTTGGTCCCGACGACACCCAGCTGGCGGCGGATCTCCCGCAGCCGCTTGCCGTCGAGCGTCGCGGTGTTGAGGCCGTCGAGCCGCACGACGCCGCGGTCGGGGCGCTCCTGCAGCGCGATGCAACGGGCGAGGGTCGACTTGCCGGAACCGGACGGACCCACGACCCCGAACAGCGAACCGGCTTGCACGTCGACACTCACATCGCGCAGCGCGGCGACCCGATTTCCGTGGAAGGGAAAGGACTTGGACACGTTTTCGACAGTGATCACGAAAGGGCTCCAGGCAAACGAGGCGCGGCGCCGATTCCGGGCGCGCCAGGCGTCATCGAATTACCGTCCACTGTGGACGGCGCAAGAAACTGCGGAAAAAACGATCAGGCGATGACCATGGAGCGTTGACACGCACATACCGAGCGGCGACCTTCGTCGACTACGCGCCGGCGGGTCAGCAGGAGCGGGCGGGTGACCCTCTTCATCGAAAACAGCCTCCATCGGTCCTGGCGGTAGCACCTGCCCTGCGGAGGGTGGTTGCTGCGACTTCGGCGAGCCAGGTCTCTCAGTCGCTCGGGATGGACGCTTTCGAGTAAAGCCGATCCCATTGGCTGAACGCAAGCGCGTTGGTGCAGATCACACGTCTGGTGGTGCCCGCATACCGGAACACCGCGTCCAAAAACCGGAAGCCCGGAACCTCGGCCGCCGAACAGTGCCTCGACCTGCGAAACGCTCGTCACGGGCACCGGCGGCGAACGGGTTCGTTCCACTGTGGACGATCAAGGATCTTTGTGGAACAAGAGTTTTCTCGTTGTCAAGGGGCGATGGTTCGCGGGCCTCGACGCGCGGCGCACCGGGGCCTCGACCGAGCCGAGATAGGTCAGCGAAGCGAAGCACCTGGGGGCAGCCCTGCGGAACAATCCCGGGCGTGGAGCAGGCCGACTCCCCCGAATGCCGAGCTGCTCGTCACAGGTGGAGGGCTGTTTCAGCCGTGCTCGCGTGATCACCAAGCGTAGCCAGAAGGCTGTGGATGACCCACAATCAGCGACGACACAAGATCATCGGAGAACGCAGCGAAACCAGGGAATACCTGCTCCGACACCGCCGTTGGAAGTCGCAAGGCGAGCACCCTGGGGGAGGTGGGTCACATTCCGGCAGCCGCGATCCGCGCGAAAGCGTGCACGTCCAACTGCTCCCCGCGCGTCTTCGGGTCGATCCCCGCCTCGGCGAGCAACTCGCCAGCCCGCTCGGCAGAACCAGCCCATCCGGCCAGCGCGGCCCGCAAAGTCTTGCGCCGCTGCGAGAACGCCGCGTCGACCACCGCGAACAGCCGGGCCCGATCCACTCCGGAAACCGGGTCGGTCCGGGTGAACGAGACCAGAGCGGAATCGACGTTCGGCACCGGCCAGAACACCGCGCGCGGCACGGCGGCCACCTTGCGCGCGGGCCCGTACCAAGCGAGCTTCACGCTCGGCACGCCGTAAGTGCGGCTGCCCGGCCCGGCCGCCATCCGGTCCGCGACCTCGGTCTGGACCATGACGAGCCCGCTGCGCAGCGACGGCAGCTCGGCCAGCAGGTGCAGCACCACCGGCACCGCGACGTTGTACGGCAGGTTCGCGACGATCGACACCGGCTCAGCCGGCAGGTCAGCCGCCCGCACCCGCAGCGCGTCGGCGCCGACGACGGTCAGCCGGTCCGCGGCCTCAGGCGCGCGCTCGGCGACTGTGCGCGGCAGGCGGGCGGCCAGCACCGGATCGATCTCCACAGCGACGACCTGAGCGCCCGCGGCCAGCAGGCCGAGCGTCAGCGAGCCGAGACCGGGTCCGACCTCCAGGACGACGTCCCCAGGCTGCACACCGCCGAGTTCGACGATGCGGCGGACCGTGTTGGGGTCGTGCACGAAGTTCTGCCCGAGTTTCTTCGTGGGCCGGACGTCGAGTTCGTCGGCCAGCCCGCGGATTTCGGCAGGCCCCAGCAGTTCCACCACCGGACGAGCCTACCCAGCGGCGGCGCGACGGACGAAAACAGGCGGCCGGGAGCGCGAGGCTCCCGGCCGCCTGCCGGAAAATCAGAGCGTGGCTCAGGCCTTGTAGCCGCAGCCCCAGGCGCTGTAGCCGCCGCGGGCGTCGCGCACCTTCTCGGCGATCGCGATCTGCTGCTCCCGGGTCGCCTTGTCGGCGGTGGGGGCGTACTGCTGGCCGCCGTAGGCGTTCCAGGTCTGCCGGTCGAACTGCAGGCCGCCGTAGTAGCCGTTGCCGGTGTTGATCGACCAGTTGCCGCCCGACTCGCACTGCGCGATGCGGTCCCACGCGCCGGTGTCGCCGATGGCCGGGGCCGGCGGCTTCTTGGTGCCGACCTTGATGATCTTGGCCTTGGCCTCGACGAGGACCTTCTCCGAGACGTGCTCGCGCGCGATCTCTTCGCCGTTTTTCTTCGTGACTTTGTAGGTCACCAGCTTCTTGCCCGGCGTGCCCGGGTCCTCGACGCTCTGCTGGCCCTGCAGCTGCGTCGGGTCGTCGACCTTCTGCACCTCGGGGTCGATGGTCTCTTCCTGGTTGACCATCGACACGCCCATGCGGCTGACGTGGACCTCGGCGCCGTTCTTCAGGCTGACGTCGAGACCGCCCTCGATCGCGTCGTCCGGGCCGAGGTTCAGCTTCAGGTCGGAGGCGAGCTCCTTGGTGGTCACCGCGGTGGTGTCCACCTTGCGCGGCGCGTTGGTGCCGTCGAAAAGCGTGATGTGCTTGAGGGTCTTGACCTGGACGGTCGAGCCCTCCAGCGGCAGTTCGCCGGACGACGGCATCGACGTCCACGCGCCCTGGGAAAGCATGCTGCCCATGCCGAGCTGGTTCATCGCCTCGCCGAGCGTGGTCGCGCGGACCCAGGAGGGCCGGGACACGCCGTCCACGACGAGGTTCAGCTGACGGCCGCGCTCAAGCTTGATGACGCCGCCGTCGCCGACCGCCGCCTGCGGCGAGGGCGAAAGCGCGTCGTGCTCGCCGACCGAGAGGCCCGCGTCCTTGAGCACGTCGCCGACGGTGCCGCCGAAGCTGTGCACGGTCTGCTGGTGGCCGTCGACGTCGACGGTGATGCTCTTGTTCATCGCGAGCGCCGCCGCGCCGCCACCGCCGACGGTGACCAGCAGCGAGAGCACGGCACCCTTGAGGAAGCGGCGCTTCCAGGTCTTGGTCGCCTCGCGCAGCCCTTCCTCGACCGCGGCCTTCTTGGCCTGCGGGGAGGCGGTGCGGTCCTGCTCGACCTCGTCCGGGAGAACGAGAGGCGGAAGCATCGTGGTTTCCGCGTTGATGAGGCGGATCAGCTCGTCGACGTCGACGTCGATTTCCGACATCAGCAGGTCGGCGTCCGGCCCCAGCGCGGCGAGCACGTCCTGCTCGGTCACGCGGAGCTCGTCGGAGAAGTCAAGCTGCCCGTAGGCGGTGTCCTCGAGCTCGCGGTCGAGCACGGCCACCGAGGACTCGGAGGAGGAGAAATACGCCGAACCCGCGTCAAGACGCGAATCATCCTGCCGACTACCAGTCACCGGGTCGTTCCCTTTCCCAAGACATCGCGCGTACCTCGCGCGTCGTCCTTCGTTCGCGACGCACCCTCGGGCGCGCCTCTCAAGTCCGACACCCCCAGCCAGCGCCATCGTCACGGTCCCAGGTCGTACCAACCCCGGTTCCGCTTCCCCGACGTGCACTGACGTGACTGGTGGGCGTATCAGCCGGTTCCGCTGCGCGGTACCGACCGGCACGATCACGGGACAGTAACGGGTGTCGGCAGGTTGCGCAAACACCCCCCGGAGTGTCGTGACTTGCGTCACTCATCAGGTGGACGAATGCGCGGTCTCGAATGTCGCAATCCGTGCAACCCGTTGTGACACTACGGAATCACGCAGGCAGCCGGTATGCGCGTTCGGCAGTGGTCCGGACCGCTTCGGCCACCTCGTGGACCGCTTCGCCGCGCAGTTGAGCGAGGAAGCGAACGGTGTAGGCGGTGCAATACGGCTCGTTCGGCCGCCCACGGTAGGGATGAGGGGTCAGAAACGGCGCGTCAGTCTCCGCGAGGAACTGTCCACGCGGCACAAGACGCGCGGCCTCGTGCAGCCCGCGCGCGTTCTTAAAGGTGACCGTGCCCGCGAAGGACAGGATGTAGCCCTTGTCGACACAGCGCCGCGCGATGTGCTCGTCGCCGGAGAAGCAGTGGAAGACGACCGTCTCGGGCGCACCTTCCTCGTCGAGGATGCGAAGCACGTCCTCGTGCGCGTCGCGGTCGTGGATCATCAGCGCCTTGCCAAGCCGTTTCGCAAGGTCGATGTGCCAGCGAAACGCAGCCTGCTGTGCATCGTGCGGCGAGTAGTCCCAGTAGTAATCGAGCCCCGTCTCACCGACCGCGACCACCCGCTCCCCGCGCGCCAGACGCTCCACTTCGGACTGTTCGTCAGGCCCGAATTCCTTGGTACGCGTGGGATGAATAGCCACCGCAGCGAAGACCCGCGAGTCCCAGGTGGACGCTTCGGAAGCCCAGCGAGCGGCCGCGAGATCATCCGCGACAGTGACAACACGCGCAACGCCAGCCCGCTCGGCACGGTCGACCATCGCGGCGACATCAGCCGCAGTCTCGGCCCCGCACGCGTCGAGATGAGTGTGCGCGTCAACCACCGTCACCGGCAGCCGATCAGGAATCGGAGGAAGTTCGCGCTTTTCGGCACCCATGCTTCCAAGCTACTGCGCCCTCGCCTCGCGAATGCCGTGAGGGGAACCCTCACGTACCCAGATTCCCCCAGGGTTCCCCTCACGACCCACGACGGCCGTGAGGGACCCCTTCACGGACTTAGATTCCCTCGATGAGCCCTTCACGGACCCGCCCGCCAGCCGCAGCCTTCGGCCGGGTTGCCCGCCCCAATGTGGCATTGGGTGCATCCCACGCACCGAACGCCACATTGAGGTTTTCTCAGTAGGGCTTGGTGGGGGTGTGTCGCCGAGGGGCGAGGCGTGGGGCCGCTGGTAGGACTGGATTTGCTGAAGATCAAGTCCGAGAGATTCCAGAGGCCCCACGTGATTGCCTATGGTGCCACGCTCGACGTGGCGCGCGAGCTGGCCCTGTTCGTCGCGCGTGTCCTGCACGCCGAACGCCGTCGCCGCGGCACCCGCCGCGGCCGGCGCGCGTTGACGCCGTTCGGGCAGGCGGTGCTGGCGCTGGCCTGGTTCCGCGACGCCGTCCCGGTGCACCGCCTCGCCGTCGGCCACGCCGTCAGCGTCGCGACCGCCTACCGGTACCTGCACGAAGCCATCACCGCCCTCGCCGCCCACGCCCCCGACCTGCACCAGGTCCTGGAACAACGCCGCAGCGCCGGGGACGCGCACGTCATCTTGGACGGCACCCTCATCGCCTGCGACCGGGTCGCGGCGACCACCGTCAAAACCAAAGGCCGCAACCGCGGCGCGACCGTCCATCTGTGGTATTCGGGCAAACACCGCTGTTTCGGCGGGAACATCCAGTTCCTCGCCACCGCCGACGGGTTCCCGCTCTGGGTCTCGCCCGTGCTGCCCGGCTCCCGCAACGACCTCGCCTCGGCCAGGCACCACGGCATCACCGGCGCCCTGACCGCAGTCGCGGCCCACGGCCTGAAAACCCTGGCCGACAAGGCCTACCACGCAGCCGGCATCGGCATCCTCACCCCGGTCAAGAAAACCACCGGCCGACCGCCGCTCACCCTCGACGAGCACGCCTTCAACCTGCTCCACACCCGGCTGCGCTGCCTCGGCGAACGCGCCGCCGCAATGTTGAAAACCCGCTGGCGAGCACTCCGACACGTCACCCTCTGCCCGAAACGCATCGGCCACATCACCCAAGCAGCCCTCGTCCTCACCCACCACGAACACCACGGACGCTACTGAGAAAACCTCATTGGGTGCATCTGACGCACCCAATGCCACATTGGGGCGCTAGCCCCCGCCATTAACCACACCGCACCGATGCACCCACGCATCGAAGGACCCGGCCCCAGCACCCAACCATCGAGACACCCCGCCGCACCCGGTGCACCCAACGATCAAGGCACCCAGCCGCAGCCGCAGCACCTAACCATCAAGGCACCCAGCCGCACCCAGTGCGCCCAACCATCGAGACACCCCACCGCAGCCGATGCACCCACGCATCACGGCACCCCACCGCAGCCGATGCACCCAACGAGCGAGGCACCCAGCCCCTCCCCCGCACCCCGATACGAAGCGCATCTGCGGTTCGGGGGTGCTTGTCAAGGCATCTTTCCCGCCTTGACAAGCACCCCCGAACCGTCAGCACAATCAAGCTTCGGGGTGCCCCACGCAACCAAAAGCCGATGTCGCCGCCAGGCGACAAGCCCCCAGTCAGTCAGTAACAATCGGAGCCCACTCAGGCCCAGTCTCCCCCAACTTCGGATCCAGCTTCGCAAACAACGGCGTCGGCTTCGCCAACGGCCGCCCGACCTCAACCGGCTTCGACTCCCACCGAGCCTGCTCCCCGGCATAATCCCCGGTCAAAATAGGATTAACCCGATCCGGCACATCAAGATCCGGAACCTCCTGCAGCTCAGGCTGCGCAGCCCAAACCCCAGTCCCGCCAAGCGCCTCATGCACCTTCTGCGCCGAGTGCGGCAGGAACGGCGTCAGCAACGTATTAGCGTCACTAACCACCTGCAACGCCGTATGCAACACCGCATCCCGCCGATCCGGATCGTCCTTGAGCTTCCAAGGCTCCTGATCCGACAGATACCGGTTAGCCGCCGTAACCACCCGCATCGCCTCAGCCGCAGCCAACTTGAACCGCGACCGCGCAAGATGCCCACCCGCAGTCTCGAACGCCTGCCGAGACAAGGACTTCAACTCCTCATCAGCAGGCGCAGGCGCAGTCGGAGCCGGAATAGCCCCATTGTTCTTGTGCGCCATCGAGATCGACCGGTTGACGAGGTTCCCCCACTCGTTGGCCAGCTCGAAGTTGGTCCGCCGCACGAACTCGTCCCACGTGAAGTCCGTGTCCTGAGTCTCCGGCCCGGCCACCGAGATGAAGTACCGCAGCGCGTCCGGCCCGAACTCGCGCAGGAAGTCGTGCACGTAGATGACCGTGCCCCGCGAAGTCGAGAACTTCGACCCGCTCATGGTCAGGAACTCGCTGGACACGATCTCGTCCGGCAGGTGCAGCTTGCCGTACTTGCCGGGCTCGCCGCCGCGGTCGCCGTCGCCGTTCTGGCCGAGCAGCAGCGCGGGCCAGATCTGGGCGTGGAAGGTGATGTTGTCCTTGCCCATGAAGTAGTAGGCGCGCGCGTCGGGGTTGGCCCACCACTCCTGCCAGGCGTCCGGCGTGCCGTTGCGGCGCGCCCATTCGACGCTGGCGGAGAAGTAGCCGATGACCGCGTCGAACCACACGTAGAACCGCTTGAGCGGCTGGTCGCGCCACCCGTCCAGCGGGATCTTCACGCCCCAGTCGAGGTCGCGGGTGATCGGCCGCGGGCGCATGTCGTCGATCAGGTTCTTGGTGAAGTTGAGGACGTTCGGGCGCCAGTCGGTCTTGGTGCCCAGCCAGTCGCCGAGGGTCTGGGTGAACGCGGGCAGGTCGAGGAAGTAGTGCTCGGTCTCGACGAACTTCGGCGTCTCGCCGTTGATCCGCGACTTCGGGTTGATCAGCTCGGCGGCGTCGAGCTGGTTGCCGCAGTTGTCGCACTGGTCGCCGCGCGCGCCGTCGTAGCCGCAGATCGGGCAGGTGCCCTCGATGTAGCGGTCGGGCAGCGTGCGGCCGGTGGACGGGCTGATCGCGCCGCGGGTGGTCTTCGGGACGACGTAGCCGTTGCGGTTGAGCGCGAGGAAGATCTCCTGCGTGACCGCGGCGTGGTTGCCGGTGGTGGTGCGGGTGAACAGGTCATAGGAGAGGCCGAGGCCCCGCAGGTCCTCGTCGATCTGGCGGGTGTACTTGTCCGCGGTCTGCTGCGGGGTCATCCCCTCTTTGTCCGCCTGGACGGTGATCGGCGTGCCGTGTTCGTCGGTCCCGGACACCATGAGCACCCGGTTGCCGGCCATTCGCTGGTAGCGGGAGAAGACGTCGGACGGGACGCCGAATCCGGACACGTGGCCGATGTGGCGGGGGCCGTTGGCGTAGGGCCAGGCCACCGCGGTCAACACAGGGGTGCTCATACCTGTTTAGCCTACGGATGCGCTCCAGGGCGTTTCCTGGCGGTCGGGGAAGGGAGAGCCGGTGTCGGCGACGCGTCTGCTGGTGCTCGGGGTCGTGCGGATGTTCGGCCGCGCGCACGGCTACCAGGTGCGCCGCGAACTGCTGTCGTGGTCGGCGGACAAGTGGGCGAACGTCCAGCCCGGTTCGATCTACCACGCGCTCAAGAAGATGACCGCCGAGGACCTGCTGGAGAAGATCGACGTCGAACCGGGCGACGGCGGTCCGGACCGGGTCGCCTACCGGCTCACCCCGGACGGCGAGCAGGAGTTCCAGACGCTGCTGGCGAAGGGCTTGTCCGATCCGAGCGCGAGCAACGCGGAGCTGTGCGCGGCGATCAGCCTGATGCCCGCGCTTCCCCGCAGGAACGTGATCAGCCTGCTCCGGCAGAACCTGATCCACTTCGAGGCCGAGGAGCGCCGGTCGCGGCTGGGCCTTGAAGACGACACCTGGAACAAGCCGCCGCACGTGTCCGAGCTGTTCCGGCTGTGGGGCGGGATCGCCAAGGCCAGCCGGGAATGGCTCACCGGGCTGATCACCAGGCTCGAGGCAGGCGAATACGTGATGGCCGACGACCCGGGCTCGGCGTTCGGCCAACCGGCCCAGTAATCAAATTTGACTAACTCGCTCTTGCTCGGGCACAGTGTGCGCGTCAACTAGTCAAGCTTGACTAGTTGATCTTCTTGGGAGGAGAGGGGTTTCCATGATCACGGCACGCGGACTCGAGCGGCGGTTCCGCCGCAAGGGCCGAGCCGGTGGCGAGGTGCACGCGGTGAAGGGGGTCGACCTCGACGTCGAGGCGGGCGAACTGGTCGGGTTCCTCGGCCCGAACGGGGCGGGCAAGACCACCACGCTGCGCATGCTCACCACCTTGCTGAAACCGACCGCGGGCACGGCCACCGTCGGCGGGCACGACCTGCTCACCGACGCGGCGGGGGTGCGCCGCAACATCGGGTACGTCGCCCAGGGCGGCGGGACCGCGCCCGAATCGCGCGTCGGCGAAGAGCTGGAGCTGCAGGGCAGGCTGTACCGGATGAGCAAGGCCGACGCGATCGCGCGCGGCAAGGTGCTCGCCGGCCAGCTCGACCTGACCGGGCTCGAACAGCGCGCCACGAAGACGCTGTCCGGGGGTCAGCGGCGCAGGCTCGACATCGCCCTGGGCCTGATCCATTCGCCCGGCCTGGTCTTCCTGGACGAACCGTCCACCGGGCTCGACCCGCAGAGCCGGGCGAACCTGTGGGAGCACATCCGGAGGTTGCGCGCCGAGCAGGGCGTCACGATCTTCCTAACCACGCATTACCTCGACGAGGCGGACGCGCTGGCCGACCGGCTGATCGTGATCGACGACGGCCGGATCGTCGCCGACGGGCATCCGGACGCGCTCAAGGAGCAGGTCTCCGGCGACGGCGTCGCGATCGAGGTCGATCCGGAATCCGCCGCGGCCGCTGCGGACCTGGCCCGGCAGCTGCCCGGCGCGCACGAGTTCGCGGTGCGCGAGGGCTCGATCAGGTTCCGGGTGCCGCGCGGCGACACCGCGATGCCGGAACTGCTGCGCGCGCTCGACGCCAAGGAAATCGCGACGACCTCGATGCAGGTCACGCGACCGACCTTGGACGACGTGTTCCTCGCGCTCACCGGCCGGTCGCTGCGCGAAGCCGAGCAGCCCGCGCCGGCGCGACCGGAGGTGCCCGATGCTGCGTGACACCTGGCTGATCTTCCGTCGCGACATGGCGGCCGCGCTGCGGAATCCGGCGTGGCTGCTGATCGGGCTCGCCCAGCCGCTGCTGTACCTGTTCTTCTTCGGCCCACTGCTGGTGAAGTCGCTCAGCGCGCAGGGGATGTCCGAGGTCGACGGCTGGATGGTGCTCACGCCCGCGCTGATCGCGCAGCTGGCGCTGTTCGGCAGTTCGTTCGTGGGCTTCGGGCTGCTGGCCGAGTTCCGGTCCGGCGTGGTCGAGCGGCTGCGCGTCACCCCGGTGCACCGGGCCGCGCTGCTGCTCGGGAAGGTGCTGGCGAACGCGTTGCAGGCGACCGTGCAATCGGTGCTGATCATCCTGCTCGCCTACCTGGTATTCGACCTGAACGCGCCGTTCAGCGGCGTGCTGCTGAGCCTCGCGATCGTGTTCCTGCTCGCGCTCACGCTGGCGTCGTGCTCCTACGCGCTTGCGCTCACGCTCAAGAGCGAGGAGTCGTTCCCGGCGCTGCTCAACGCGGTGCTCATGCCGTTGCTGCTGCTGTCCGGGATCCTCATCCCGATCACCGCCGGACTGGCTCCGAAGTGGCTGTACACGATCTCGCAGATCAACCCGTTCCGGCACGTGGTCGACGTGGAGCGCAACAGCTTCCGCGGCGACTTCTCGATGGACGCGCTGTTCACCGGCAGCGTGGTCGTGCTGGTCATGGCCGTTTTGGCGATTTGGTGGGGAACGCGCACCTTCCAGCGGGAAAACGCCTGATCAAAGCCCATCGACACGCCGGGAAAGGTCACCCCGCTCCGGAATTCCGGACGTAGGGTGGCCTTTCACCCGTCGTGGGGCTTGTCAGGGGTGCGAGGTGGCGGAACCGGAGAGTGGGCGCGGACTCACGCTCACTCATCGCGAGCAGGTGCTCGACTGGACGGCGGTGCGCGGCGCCGACGTGCGGTTCGCCTCGGTCACGATCAGTGAAAACGTCAACTGGAGCGATCCGGGCGCGGAGCGGATGCTCGCCGCGGCCCAGCACGCGGGCATCCACACCGGGGCCCGGCACTACGCCCGGCCCGGCGCGGTGCACGACCAGGCCGACCATTTCGTCCGGACGGCGAGCAGGCTCGGCGCGTTCGCGCCCGGATCGCTCGCCCCCGCGCTGGAGGTGGACGCGCAGAGCGTCGACGACCGGTTCGTGAAGGCGTGGATCAAGCACGTGCGGCACGCCGCGAAGATCAGCCGGGTGCTCGTGTACGCCGGGCACGACTGCTGGGCGCACCGGCTGCACCCGGACCGCTGGGCCGATTCCGAGGTCGTGCTGTGGCTCGTGCGGCACAACGGCATCCCCGGGCGGCCCGGGTGGTTCCATTCTCGGCTCGGGCTGCACCAGCACGCCTTCGCGCCGGACGTGCCCGGAGTCGACGGACCGGTGGCGCAGGACGCGGTGGTGTATCCGTTCGCCCTGTCCGATGTGCTGCTCTGATCACCTTTTCCGCTGGTCACCGCCGGTTTCCGGCACAATGGCGCGATGCGTTTCCAGCGGCTGCGGACCGACCTGACCCCTTCTCGGGCGCTCGTTCTGCTGTCCGCGTACGCCCGGGCCCACGGCCTGCCCGAACCCGCCGCGGTGTGCGGGAACTGGTTCGGATCGCGCGCGGTGGTGGCGCCGTTCGTGTCGGTGACTCCGCGACCGTTCCCGTCGGCTTTTTCCGCCTCGGGACCCTCAGGCCGGATCGGCGGCGGGTGGTTCGGATTTCTGGCTTACGACCAGGCCGATCCGTCAGGCCGCTCCACCGGGGTTCCGGTGTCGGCCTGGGGCTGGGCGGATCACGTGCTGCGCTGGGACGCGGCGGGCGCGTGCTGGTTCGAGTCGCTCGAAGGCGACGCGGACGCGCAGCTCGCCGTGGTGGAGCGTGCGTTGGCCGGGTCCGCGGAGTTGTCGTGGTCCGCTAGTGCGCTGGACCGGCCGTCCGGGCACGAGCAGGCAGTGAAGGCGTGCGTACACGAGATCGAGGCGGGCGAACTGTTCCAGGCGAACGTCTGCTCGCGGTTCACCGGGACGTTCGAGGGCTCGCCCGCCGCGCTGTTCGCCGAGGGAGTGCGGCGGCTGGCTCCACAGCGGGCGGCTTACGTCACCGGTGAATGGGGTTCGGTGGTTTCGCTGTCGCCGGAGCTGTTTTTGGAACGCCACGGCCGCCGCGTGCGGTCGTCGCCGATCAAGGGCACCCTGCCCCGTCGCGGCCCGGCGGACGACGGCAACGCATCGCGGTTGCGGCAGTCGGCGAAGGACGTCGCGGAGAACGTGATGATCACCGACCTGGTGCGCAACGACCTCGGGCGGGTGTGCGAGGTCGGCAGCGTCGTGGTGCCGGAACTGCTCGCGGTGCACCCGGCTCCCGGAGTGTGGCATCTGGCGTCCACTGTGGAGGGTCTGCTCGCGGACGGGGTCACCGATGCCGGACTGCTGGCGGCGACGTTCCCGCCGGGGTCGGTTACCGGAGCCCCGAAGATCCGGGCGCTGGACCTGATCGCCGAGCTGGAACCGGCCGCGCGCGGCGTGTACACCGGCGCGGTCGGGTTGCTGTCGCCGTTGGCGGGGCTGGAGTTGAACGTGGCGATCCGGACCTTCGAGATCGCCGAAGGCCGGATCGCACTGGGGGTCGGCGGCGGGATCACGGCGGACTCGGACAGCGCCGCCGAGTGGCAGGAGTGCCTGCACAAAGCGGCGCCGTTGGAGTCCCTGCTCGCCAGCCCCCGGGAGTGCTAGCGCCGCGGGTCGAGCAGCAGTTTTCCAGTCGTGCCACGGGAACGCAGCGCTTCGTGGGCCTTCCGGGCGTCCGCCAGCGCGTACTCGCCGCC
The DNA here is from genome assembly GCF_006704225.1 of Amycolatopsis sp. Poz14. Classification (NCBI taxonomy): domain Bacteria; kingdom Bacillati; phylum Actinomycetota; class Actinomycetes; order Pseudonocardiales; family Pseudonocardiaceae; genus Amycolatopsis; species Amycolatopsis sp. Poz14. The sequence goes on along the minus strand of NZ_JACLHD010000001.1, from coordinate 1,773,380 downwards.
CGCGATCGCGCGGAGCTTCCCGTCCAGCACCATGGTGAACAGGTCGGCAAGCGCGGTGCCGAAAACGTTGCCCGGCAAGCGGAACACGTGCGGCAGCCACATCCCGGCGACGGTCGTGCTGTGGCCGAGCAGATTGCGCAACTCGATCGGCTTCGGCGAGCGGCGGCCGGCCATCCCGTAGAACACCAGACGGCCGAACGGAGCGAGCGCGGCGATGCTCTGGTCGGTCGTCGTGCCGCCGACCATGTCGAGAACGATGTCGACCCGCTTGCCGCCGTTGGCTTCCCGCAGGACTTCGGTCATGTTCTCGGCACGGGAATCGACCGCAACGTCCGCGCCGAGTTCGATCGCCAGCTCGCGCTTTTCCTCGCTGCTCGCGGTCGCGATGACGCGGCCCGCGCCCCACGCGTTCGCCAGCTGCACCGCGATCGACCCGACCCCGCCGGCCGCGGCGTGCACGACCACGGTCTCGCCGGGCTCGAGGTGGGCGTTCTTGCGCAGCATGATCCACGCGGTCGCGCCCTGGACCAGCATCGAAAGCGCGTTCAGGTCGTCGACGCCGTCCGGCACCGGGAACGTCATGGCTTCGTCGGCCGCGACGCGCTCGGCGTACCCGCCGCCGTCGTTGAGCAGCGCGACCACGCGCTTGCCGTCCGCCGTGCGCCCGACGACCTCGCCGCCCGGCACGAGCGGCAGTTTGCTCGGGGCGAGATACGAGTTCTCCGCCTGATGCGTATCCGCGTAATTCAGCCCGACGCGGTCGACCTCGATCAGCACCTGTCCCGGCCCGGCCACCGGATCGGGCAGCTCGACCGGCTTCAGCACCTCGGGACCGCCGAACTCGGTCACCTGCACAGCACGCATCTTCGCGGCTCCTCTCGCTCTTCGTGAGACATTCTGCCATATGTCTCATCGATGGAACACTTTCTGCTAACGTCTCACTCATCGATACGCCACTGTCCACCCGCACCTCGCGACCCGACGCCGTCGCGGCCTTCCGCCTCGCCCGCGCCCGGTTCCTCGCCGGAGACCGCGTCGACATGCGCGACCTGGCCGCCGACCTCGGCGTCAGCCGCGCGACCCTGCACCGCTGGGTCGGCAGCCGAGACCACCTGCTGAGCGAAATCCTGTGGGCGGAGACGGCCTCGGTGCTGGATAACGTCAGTTATGCAGGCCGCGGCGGCGACGGCATCGCGGAGGCGATCGGGGCGTTCGTGCGGACGGTCAACGCTTCCTCGCCGTTCCGAGCCTTCCTGCGCCGGGAGCCCGAGCGCGCGCTGCGGTTGCTGACGACCAAGGCGAGCTTGGTGCAGTCGCGGACCATCGAGAAGGTGCAGGCGTTGCTGTCCGACGAGGTCGCGGCCGGGCGGCTGGAGTCTCCGTTGCCGGTAGCGGATCTGGCGTACCTGCTGGTGCGGGTCGGCGAGTCGTTCATCTACACCGACGCGATCACCGGCGAGGAGCCGGACGCGGAGAAGGCCTTAATAGCGGCCAAAATGCTGTTGCGCAGTCGCTAAAGTCCCCTGGTGACCGCTGTCCAGGCCATCGCCCGGATCCCCGCCGCTTCGATCGGCGAGCTGGTATCCCATCCGAAACTGCCGCTCGTCGCCGGGATCGACCAGGAGCGGCCCGCGGTGCATCTCTACTACGCCGAGAAAGTGCTGCGCGAAATCGGCGCGGTGGGGGCGGATTCCGCGGAGTACGGGAAGTTCGGCCGCTGGCCCGTCGTCGCCTGGCATCCGGAACGGCCGGAACTGGTCGTGCCCGGCAGCGGGGAAACGGTGCGCTGGACCCGGAACGGCACCTCCGTGCTGGATGTCGCCGTCTCTCTCGACGTGGCGTTCAGCCCGGACGGCCAGTCGCTGTGGACGTCGCCGACCCCACCCGAGCGCTACGACCGTTCGGACGTCATCGATCTCGACACCGGGGCCGTCACGCCTGCCCCGATGTGGGACGGCGGCATCGCCGCGCATCCGGCGGGAGGGCTGATCGCCACGAAGCAAAGCGACCAGGGCGCGAGCTTTGTGCTCTTCTCCCGTCCAGGCGACCGGCTGCGGTTCCTGGACCGGGCGCTGATTCTGGAGGCCAACTGCTGGGGCCTTCCGGTCTTCAGCTCCGACGGGCGGTACCTGGCGATTCGCGGCAACACCTACGAACACCAGGTCCTGGTATTCGAGTTCCCTTCGCTGCGCCGAATCCTGAAGGCCTCGTTCAAAAGGTATTCCATCTCGTCCCAGCTCACCATCGCCTTCGGTGCACGGCCCGGCGCACTGTGGATCGGGACGCCGTCCGGCACCTTGCTGGAGGTGGACGTCGAGCGCGACCGAACCAAGAAGCACAAACTGCTCCGCTCGGCAGTGACCGCGCTGGCCGCGACGTCGAACGGCGACCTCGTGGTCGCCGGAGACGGCGAACTCGCACTGGTGCCCGTTCCTTCTCCCCGCACCGTCGCGGATCCGGCCACCGTCGCCGAGTTCCTTGCCAGCACCAAGGAAATTCCCGACGACGGCCTGACGGAAGACCACGTCGTGCACACCGACGGTGTCGGCACTTGGCGGCCGGAGGAACTGGCCACGATCACTAAAACCGCGCCGGGCGACCCGCACTGGCTGCGGCTTCTAGCCGAAGGCAACGCCCGGAGAAGCTGACTCACTTCCGAGCCGCGAGCACCGCCGCGTAAAGCTCCTTCGTAGACACCCCAGCCGCACCCGCCACCTCGGCCGCCACGGTCTTCAACCGCTCCCCCGAAGCGACCCGCTCCGCCACCTCCGGCACCAAATCCGACACCGATGCCTGCCGAGGCGTCGCCCCCTCCAGCACCACCGAGATCTCGCCGCGCACCCCGTCCGCTGCCCACTCGGCAAGTTCCGCGAGCGTGCCGCGTTTGACCTCTTCGTACGTCTTCGTCAACTCCCGGCACACCGCAGCCCGCCGCGAACCGCCCAGTGCGGCGGCAGCGTCCGACAGCAGGGAAGCGATCCGGTGCGGCGATTCGAAGAACACGACAGTCCGGCGTTCGCTCGCCAACTCCGCGAACCACTTCGACCGCTCGCCAGGCTTGCGCGGTGCGAAGCCCTCGAAGCAGAACCGGTCGCACGGCAGCCCGGACAACGCGAGCGCCGTCGTCACCGCCGACGGGCCGGGGAGGCAGGTGATAGGCAGGTCCTCCTCGACGCAAGCGGCCACGAGACGGAAGCCCGGATCGGACACGCTCGGCATCCCGGCGTCGGTCACGACCAGCACCGTCTCGCCGCCGTGGAGTGCCTCCAGCAGCTTCGGGAGCCGGGCGGTCTCGACGTCCTCGTAGAAGCTGACCACCCGCCCGGTTGGCGACACGCCGAGCGCGGAAGCGAGCCCGCGCAGGCGCCGGGTGTCCTCGGCCGCGATCACGTCCGCCGAGCCCAGCGCCTCGATCAGCCGGGCGGACGCGTCGCCGGGATCGCCCAGCGGGGTGGCGGCGAGGACGAGCCGTCCGGGCGCAGAAGTCATGGCAGTCAGCCTAACCAGACGCCACCGGTGGATCAGGCCGTACTATCGGGCCCCGTGACCGCGCTGCTGACCCGTGCCGACGACGAGAGCGTGCGGCCGGACCCGGTCGACGCGCGCCGTCCCCCGACCGACCGCGAAGCCACCCTGCTCGGCCGGGCCATGCCCGGCGACCGGCTGCGCGGCTGGATCGTCACGATCGTGCTGACCGTGATCGGCGGCGTCGTCCGGCTGCAGAACCTTGGCCTGCCCACTGACCACGGCAGTCCCGTCTTCGACGAGAAGCACTACGTGCCCCAGGCCGCGCAGATGCTGCGCAACGGCGGGTACGAGGACAACGCCGGGTACGAGCTGATCGTGCACCCGCCGCTGGCCAAGGACTTCATCGCCTTCGGCGAGTGGCTCTTCGGCTACAACGGCTGGGGCTGGCGGCTGATGTCGGCGGTGGCAGGCACGCTGATCGTGCTGCTCACCGTGCGCGTCGCGCGCCGGCTGACCCGCTCGACGCTGCTCGGCGGCATCGCGGGCGTGCTGGTGATCTGCGACGGCGTGCTGCACCTGCAGTCGCGGATGGGGATGCTGGACATCTTCATCGCGTTCTTCGTGCTCGCCGCGTTCGCCTGCGTGCTCTGCGACCGCGACCAAGTGCGGCAACGGCTGGCCGTCGCGGTGCGCGAGGGCTGGATCGGCGAATCGCAGTGGGGGCCGAAGCTCGGCTTCCGGTGGTGGCGGTTCGCGGCCGGGCTGATGATCGGCCTGACCTTCGGCGTCAAATGGTCGGCGCTGTACTACATCGCGGCGTTCGGCCTGCTCACCGTGTTCTTCGACGTCGCGGCCCGGCGCGCGGCGGGCGTGCAGCGGCCGTGGGTCGGGACGATCCGGCGCGACGTCGCGCCCGCGCTGTGGGCGATCCTGGTCGTGCCGGTGCTGATGTACCTGGCGGCGTACTGGGCGTGGTTCGCCAGCGAGACCGCGACCGACCGGCACTACACCGAGATCAAGAACCTCGACCCGGGCATGTTCGGCTGGATCCCGCCCGCGCTGCGCTCGCTCGGCAGCTACACCGCCAACGTGCTGCATTTCCACGAAACCCTGCTGACGCCCAAGGACAATCCGCATCCGTGGGAGTCGAAGCCGTGGACGTGGCCGATGGGCCTGCGGCCGATGCTCTACTACTACGACGGCGACGTCACCGGCTGCGGCGAATCGCGCTGCCTCGGCGCGACGATGCTGATCGGCACGCCCGCGATGTGGTGGCTGGCCGTCCCGATGCTCGGCTGGGGCCTGTGGCGCTGGTTCTTCCGCGCGGACTGGCGCTACGCCGCCGTGCTCACCGGCTACTTCGCCGGCTACCTGCCCTGGTTCACCAACATCGACCGGCAGATGTACTTCTTCTACGCCACGCCGATGGCCCCGTTCCTCGTGCTCGGGCTGGTGCTGGCGCTCGGGCAGATCCTCGGCAGCGCCAAACGCGGATTCGAACGCCGGGGCACCGGTCTGCTCGTCGTGTCGCTCTACGTCGGGCTGGTGGTCGCGAACTTCGCCTGGCTGTGGCCGATCCTCAACGGAATCCCGATCACGAACGCCCATTGGCAGGCGGAAATGTGGCTGCCTTCGTGGCGCTGAAGTAAGCGCCCGGCGGCACCCCCACCGCCCGGCGGAAGGCGGCGACGAACGCGCTGGCCGTCGCGTACCCGACCCGGTGCGCGACGGTCGTCATCGGCGTTCCCTTCGCCAGCAACGGCAAGGCCGCGCGCAGCCGGGCTTGCGTGCGCCAGGTCCCGAACGTCATCCGGCAGTCGCGGACGAACGCGCGGGCCAGCGTCCGCTCGCTCGCGCCGACTTCGCGGCCCAGCTCGGCCAGGCTGCGCGAGTCCGCGGGGTCGGCGAGCACCGCGTCGGCGACGTCCCGCGCTCGCGGATCGGCGGGCGCGGGGACCACGATCGGCGCTACGTCCATCGGCTCTAGCAGATCGAACGCGACGGCTTCGGCACGGCGTCGGGCGGCGTCGCTGATTCCGTCCGCGGACAGGTGCTCCAGCAGCTCCCGCAGCAACGGCCGGACGATGACGATTCGCGGGGACGGCCAGTCGACCGGGCACTGTTCGGGATCGGCGTAGATGCCGCGCAGTTCGACGTTCCCGGCCGCGCCGGTGCGATGCCGGACCCCGGCCGGGATCCAGAGCGCGCGCGTGGACGGCAGCACCCACTGCGCGTCGCCGACCATCACCGCGGCGACCCCGCGCGCGGCCCAGACGAGCTGGTGCGCCGGATGTTCGTGCCAGGGGAACCAGGCTCCGGGCGCGATCGGGAGGTCGCCGAGCAGCATCGCGCCGGTTTGACCGTACTGCGACATGAGGTGGCAGCCTATCGTCTTCCGGTCAGCCAGGCTCGTCCCTAGCGTCGGGGCCATGCCGATGAACCTGATGCACCGCAAGCTCTGCAGCTCGGAAAAATGGGCCGCCGCGGTCGCCGAGGTGCTGCCGGACTGGCTCGCCCGCTTCGAACTGGGCGACGACGTGCTCGAGATCGGACCGGGTTTCGGTGCCACCACGAGGGTGTTGGTCGACGCTCTCCCACGGCTGACCGCGCTGGAAATCGACCCGGCGTCGACCCGGTTGTTGCGGGAGAAATACGGGGACCGGGCGGACATCGTGGAGGGCAGCGGCGCGGAAATGCCGTTCGAGGACGGCCGGTTCTCCGGGGTCGTGTGCTTCACGATGCTGCACCACGTGCCGACCGACGAACTGCAAGACCGGATCTTCGCGGAGGCGTTCCGGGTGCTGCGGCCCGGCGGCACCTATTGCGGCGTGGACAGCCAGCTCAGCTTCGGATTCCGGCTGCTGCACATTGGGGACACGATGAACGTCCTCGACGCGGGCACGCTGCCGGGACGGCTGGCGGCGGCCGGGTTTGAGCGGGTGCGGGTGGGGATCGAGCGCAAGCGGTTGGAGTTTTCCGCGGTGAAGCCGTCGTGAGCGGCTGCGCCGGTTAGAACCGGCTTAGCCGCTCACGAGACTCAGCGGGACGACCGGCGCGGCACGATCTGCGTGACCGGCCCGTCCAGTGCCTTGCCCTGCCGGCTCAGCCAGCCGTCGACCTCGCGCCGCACCGAGTTCAGTGTCGGGCGGCGGCGCGGCTCCGGGTCCAGCGACGCCGCCAGGATCCGGGCGTGCACCGAACGCTGCGGCAGGTGCGTGACCGGATCGGCCCGCGCCGCGGCCATCAGCGCGGCCATCGGCGTCTCGCGGGTACCGCGCGGCGGCTGGCCGGACAGCGCGTAGCTGACCGTGGCGGCGAGCTGCCAGGCGTCCGACGCCGGGCTCGCCGGGGAACCCATCGCCTGTTCCGGCGCGACGAAATCGGGCGTGCCGATCATCATTCCGGTGGCGGTCATCTTGGAGTCGCCCTGGCTGCGGGCGATGCCGAAGTCGATGAGATGCGCGATGCCCGCCGGGTCGAGGATGACGTTGGACGGCTTCACGTCGCGGTGCAGCACGCCCCGCTCGTGCGCGGCGACCAGCGCGCCCGCCATCGTGGACCACAGCCGGCCTGCGGCGACGTCGTCGATCGGCCCCTGTCCGTCGACGACCTCGGCGAGCGGACGGCCCTGCAGGTACTCCATGACGAGCGCGAGCCCGTCCGGCTCCTCGACCAGGTCGTACACGCGGACGCAGTTGGGGTGGTTCACCACGGCCAGCGCCCGCGCCTCGCGCTGCATGCGCTCCTCGGTGTCGCGGTCGGGCGCGTGCGCGATCTTGAGCGCGACAGTGCGGTTGAGCTGCGTGTCGACGGCTTCCCAGACCGTGCCGAACCCGCCGTGCCCGAGCTGGCGGACGCGCCGGTACCGGCTGCTGCCCGCGTTGCGCGAACCGGGCGGCGGCGGGATCGCGCCGGGCGCGGCGGCCAGCATCCCGGCGGGCGGCGGCTCCGGAGCGGACGCCAGCGCGGTGGCCGGGTACTGCTTGTTCTGCGGCGGCGGGGGCGGCGGCAGCTGATCCCGGCGCGGCGGAGGCGGCGCGGCGGGCGGTTCGTCGCGGCGCGGCTCCGGCCGGTTGATCACCGACCACGGCGGCGGGCCGACCAGCGCGACCGGGATCAGTCCCAGGATGCTGAACGGCAGGAACCCGAGCCAGAAGTGCACGGCGGTGTTGGCCGACATGCCCGAGCTCGCGACCGCCATGACCACGAAGGGAATCCAGAAGAACCGCGACGGCCACTTCGGCCCGCGGCGGAACGCGGTGCGCGCCTGCAGCATCACGAACAGCAGCGAGCCGACCGGCAGCACGGTGAAGGCGAGCAGGTACAGCGCGTACGACAGCTTGAGGCCGCGCGGGTAGAAGAGCGTCTCGAAGACGTTCGGTCCGCCGCCCAGGTAGGTCTTCTGCACGCCGATGAACGAGCAGTAGTTCGTGCTCAGCTTGGCGGTTTCGGAAGCGGACAGCCCGCTTACGCCGCCCGCGTTGGCCGCGCGGAAGGTCTCCGAGATGCCCGAGGCCATCAGCCACGGCAGCACCAGCACGCTGACCACGCCGATGAGCCCGAACACGGTGAGCGTCGTCGCGTCGTACCGGTTGCCGGTCCCCTTGCGGACGATCGCCACGATCAGCGCCCCGGCCGCCGGGAAGAGCGCGACGAGCGCACCCGCTGTGGTCGTCGCCCACACCCAGTCGCCGGGGCAGAACCCCGGGCCGAACAAGGTGTGCGCGAGCGAGAGCAGCGCGCTCGCGATTCCGCTCACCGGCTGGTTCCCCTCACTGTCAGTGTCGTCTTGGTGCCGCTGCGCGGCTGTTCCCCACGGTCCAGCTTAGGACGCACACGGCCTTCGCGGGGTTGCCGGGTCGCGCCGGGGATCGTGATCCACTGCATCGTTCTCGCCTGACCTCGCTGACCTGCGTTCCGCCGGGGGAAAGGCCATCATGAGGGCAGATTCGGCCGTCGGAAGTCAAAGGAGACCTCGTGGGCGCGTACACCGAGACGTATCGACGCAGTCTGGACGACCCCGAGCGGTTCTGGCTCGAAGCGGCCCGGGCGATCGACTGGACGCAGCGGCCCACCCGCGCGCTCGACTCGTCCGCCGCGCCGTTCTACCGCTGGTATCCCGACGGGGAGCTGAACACCTCCTACAACGCGCTCGACCGGCACGCGGACGGCGGCCGCGGCGCGCAGGACGCGCTGATCTGGGATTCGCCGGTCACCGGCCGCAAACGCCGCTACACCTACGCCGAGTTGCGGGACGAGGTCGCGGCCTTCGCCGGCGCGCTCGCGTCGCTCGGGGTGACCCGCGGCGACCGCGTGATCCTTTACCTGCCGATGATCCCGCAGGCCGTCATCGCGATGCTCGCCTGCGCGCGGATCGGCGCGGTGCACTCCGTGGTGTTCGGCGGGTTCGCGCCGAAGGAACTGGCCGCGCGGATCGAGGACGCCAAGCCGAAGCTGATCCTCGCCGCGTCGTGCGGGATCGAGCCGACGCGGGTCGTCGAGTACAAGCCGATCATCGACGCCGCTCTCGAGACCACCGAGCACCAGCCGGAGCACGTCGTGGTGTTCCAGCGCGAGCAGGCGCGCGCGGAACTGTCCGGCGCCGACCTCGACTGGACCGAACTCGTCGCCGACGCCGACCCGGTCGACCCGGTTCCGGTGAAGGCGACCGACCCGCTGTACATCCTCTACACGTCCGGCACCACCGGGCGGCCGAAGGGCGTGGTCCGCGACGCGGGCGGGCACGCGGTCGCGCTGGCGTGGTCGATGGGCGCGCTGTACGACGTCCACGCCGGGGACGTCTGGTGGACGGCTTCCGACGTCGGCTGGGTCGTCGGGCATTCGTACATCGTCTACGCGCCGCTGCTGGTCGGCGCGACAACCGTGCTGTACGAAGGAAAGCCCGTCGGGACCCCGGACGCGGGCGCGTTCTGGCGGGTCATCTCCGAGCACGGCGTGCAGGCGCTGTTCACCGCGCCGACGGCGTTGCGCGCGGTCAAGAAGGTGGACCCGGACGCGGAAGAGCTCAAGAAGTACGACCTGTCGCGGTTCCGCACCCTGTTCATGGCGGGCGAGCGGCTCGACCCGGAGACCTACCACTGGGCGCACGACATCCTCGGCACGCCGGTCGTCGACCACTGGTGGCAGACCGAAACCGGCTGGCCGATCGCGGCGAACCCGCGCGGGCTCGAACCGATGCCGGTCAAACCCGGGTCGGCGACGAAACCGGTGCCCGGCTGGGACGTGCGCATCCTCGACCAGGCGGGCGAAGAACTCCCGGCGGGCCGCGAGGGCGCGATCACGCTCAAACTGCCGCTGCCGCCGGGTTCGCTGCCGACGTTGTGGGGCGACGACGAGCGCTACCGCGAGGCGTACCTGTCGCGCTACCCCGGCTACTACCTGACCGGCGATTCGGGATACCTCGACGAGGACGGCTACCTGTTCGTCATGGGCCGCACCGACGACGTGATCAACGTGGCCGGGCACCGCCTGTCGACCGGCTCGATGGAAGCCGTGCTGGCCTCGCACCCGGCGGTCGCGGAGTGCGCGGTCATCGGGGTCGCGGACCAGTTGAAGGGACAGGTGCCGCGTGGTTTCGTCGTGCTGAAGTCCGGGGCGGAGGTGCCTGAGGAGCAGTTGCGGGACGAGCTGGTGGCGCTGGTTCGCCGCGACATCGGGCCGGTGGCGGCGTTCCGGGACGTCTCCGTGGTCAGCGCGTTGCCGAAGACACGCTCGGGGAAGATCCTGCGCAAGACGATGCGCGGGATCGCCGACGGACGCGACGAGGTGATTCCGTCGACTATCGAGGACCCGTCGGTGCTCGACGCGTTGCGGGCGATTCTGCGGCCCTGAGGACCGACACGGGGAGGTTTTCTCGGTAGCGCGGTGTGTGTGGCGGGTTCGCGGTGGCGGTGTTTGCCGGGCGCTGCGGGCACCGGCCGCCGAGCCGCGCCGGACGGTTTCACTCCCGCTGAGTCCGTGAAGGGCTCCTTGAGGGAATCTGATTCCCGCAAGGAGCCCTTCACGGACTTCGCCAGCGCGTGCCAGCCCCACGAGTGCGGTGCGTGAAGCTGTCCCTAGCCGATGGGCGGGACCCGCCGCACACCACAGCTGCTGAAAACCCCCAATGCGGCATTGGGTGCATGCGACGCACCCAATGCGGCGTTCGGTGCGTCCAGCGCACCCAATGCGGCATTGGGGTTGTTTCATCGTGGTTGTGGCTGGTGGGGGCGGTGGTTGCGGGTTGGTTGGGTTGTGGGGCAAGGGGAAGTGCTGTCGAGGCCCGGCGTGGCGGCGTGGGCATGGGTGAAGCCCTCGGCAGGATCGAGATGTGAGTCAACCATCCGCCGAGGGCTTCGACCCTCTTTCCTACCAGGTCGTTCTTCCTCTTTCGCGGCAGACCCTGCAGCTGGTCGCCGAGTTGATCCGCGGGCGCCGGCGGCGGTTGCGGTCCCGCTGGCGCAAAGCCGGCCCGGCCGGGCAGGCTTTGGTGGTGCTGGCGGTGTTGCGCCACGATCCGCGGCTGGCGCACATCGCCGGCGGTCACGGCGTCTCGGCCTCCACGGTGCGCCGGTGGGTGCTGGAAACCGTCGGCCTGCTCGCCGCCCGCGCCGCCCGGCTGGACCGGGTCCTGGACCGGCTGGCCGCCCGCGGCGCGGCGGTGGCGCTGGTGGACGGGACGCTGATCCGGACCCGCCGCCGGGCCGGGCGCGCCAACCGGGCCCATTACAGCGGCAAGCACAAACAGCACGGGCTGGTCGTGCTCGGGCTGACCGACGAGGCGGGCCGGCTGCTGTGGATCTCCGCGGTCCTGCCGGGCCGCACCGCCGACATCACCGCCGCCCGCCGGCTGCGGATCCGCGAACGGCTCCACGCCCGCGGCTTGTCCCCGGCCGGGGACAAGGGCTTCCACGGCTGGCACAAAGACGTCCGCACCGCCCGCGACTGCCCGCACTGCGGCGGGCCCTGCGAGCAGATCGTGCTCACCCCGTTCAAAGCCGAAACCAACCGGCCGCTGACGAAAGGCCAGAAACAGGCGAACGCGGCGTTCGCCGCGATGCGCTGCGCGGTCGAGGGCGGCTTCGCCGCCCTCAAAAACTGGCGCATCCTCGACAAACTCCGCATGGCACCACGCCACGCCACCACACTGCTGCGCGCCCTGCTCGTCCTCACCCAGCACGAACAACACGCCCGCGACACCGCCCAGCCCACCCCGGCCTGACAACTACCACACCCCGCCAACCCGCCATGACCAGCACAAACCAGGATGAAAAAACCCCATTGGGGCGCCGCGAGCATCCCGGCGAACGGGACATCAAGTGCCAGCCGACCCTTTCGGGCGTTGTCAGTCCGCCCGGAGTGGTCTATACCTCTTGGAGTCCGCCTTCTCCGCGACGCGACCGGAGGTATGCCGTGAGGAAGACCCTGTCCAGGGCCGTGCTTGGGGTGACCGTGCTCGGGCTCGCCGCGGTGGGAGTGCCCGGGCCGGCCGCGGCGAGTCCCGCGCCCAGTGAACGGCAGGTCACCGACCTCGTACCGGTCCCGGTGCATGCCGTGGCGAAGGCGGACGCCACCTTCCGGCTCACGCCGCTGACGGTGATCCGCGCCGGGCACGGCACCGGCGACGTCGCCGGGTACCTGCGCGGCCTGCTGCGGCCCGCGACCGGGTTTCCGCTGCCGGTCGTCCCGGTGAGCCCGGGGCTGTCCGCGATCTCGCTCGACCTCGGCCACGCCGACCCGCGCGTCGGCGACGAGGGGTATCAGCTCGACGTCTCGAAGAACGGCGTCCGGCTGCGCGCCAACACCTCCGCCGGGCTGTTCACCGGCGTCCAGTCGCTGCGGCAGCTGCTGCCGTCGGCGATCGAGGCGAAGACCGTGCAGCACCGCACGTGGACGATCGCCGGCGGCAGCGTCCTCGACTACCCGCGCTTCGCCCACCGCGGCGCGATGCTCGATGTCGCGCGGCATTTCTTCACGCCGGCGCAGGTGAAGAAGTACATCGACCAGATCGTCCAGTACAAGATCAACACGCTGCACCTGCACCTCAGCGACGACCAGGGCTGGCGCATCGAGATCAAGAGCTGGCCGCGCCTGGCGACCGAAGGCGGCAAGACCGCGGCCTACGGCGACCCGGGCGGTTACTACACGCAGGAGCAGTACCGCGACATCGTCGCCTACGCCGCGAGCCGGCACGTGACGGTCGTGCCGGAGATCGACATGCCCGGGCACACCAACGCAGCCCAGTCGGTCTACGCGGAGCTGAACTGCGACGGCGTCGCGGTCCCGCCGCGCACCGACATCGAGGTCGGGTACAGCTCGCTGTGCATCAATTCGCCCACCACGTACCGATTCGTGGAGGACGTGATCCGCGAACTCGCCGCGATCACGCCCGGAAAGTACATCGGCATCGGCGGCGACGAAGCACATTCGACGCCCGCCGCGGACTACAAAACCTTCTACGAGAAGGTAAGCCCGATGGTCGCCAAGTACGGCAAGCTGATCACCGGCTGGCACGAAATCGCGAAGACTCCGTTGCCGACGTCCGCCGTGCCGCAGTACTGGGACCAAGGCGGCCCGAACGAGGACGTGGCCGCTGCCGCGGCGCGCGGGAACAAGTTCGTCATGTCGCCCGCCAACCACGCGTATCTCGACATGAAGTACACGGAATCGACGAAACTGGGCCAGGATTGGGCCGGTCTGGTCGAAGTCCGCGACGCCTACGAATGGGACCCGGCGACGCTCGTTCCGGGGGTCGAGGAGAAGTCCGTGGCCGGGGTCGAAGCTCCACTGTGGACGGAAACCATCCGGACCAACGACGACATCGAGTACATGGCCTTCCCGCGCCTGCCCGGCGTCGCGGAAATCGGCTGGTCGCCGCGAGCGTCCCGGACCTGGGACGGCTACCGGGACCGCATCGCCAAGCAGGCGCCGCGCTGGGAGGCGCAGGGAATCGACTTCTACCGCTCACCCCAGGTCGACTGGAAGTAACCCCTTCGCCCGGTCCACTTTGGACTTAATGCCTTTGCGATAGCTTTCGGGCAGCGCGGTCGACGTCAGCACGCGCTCGGCCAGCTCCAGCATCGGCGCCGGGTCGGGCAACTGCGCGTAATTCGCCGAAGTGACCAGGAAGGTCTCCGCGACGGTCGGTCCCTCGGCCCGCTCCACGACCTCGAGCGGACCGGCCGTCGGGACCGTGCCCGGCCGCAGCACGCGCAGGTACCAGCCGCAGCGATTCGTGCTGATCATCGCGGGAACGACGTCCTTGCGGCCGGTCCGCATCGCGAGCTTGAAACACGGATGCCGCGGCTGGGCGATCTGTACGAGCGCGTCGCCCCAGGCCCAGACGTCGCCGATCCGCGCGTCGGTCTCGAGCGCGCCTTCGACGGACAGGTTCTCGCCGAAGTCACCGTGCGCCACGGAGTACCCCTCGGAGGTCCACACCGGGTAGTGCTCGATCGGGTAGACGTAGACGGCTTTGTCGGGCCCGCCGTGCACCGAAAGGTCGGCCTGACGGTCCCCGGAGAGGTTGAGTTCGGACAGTGCCAGCTCTTGAGTGGCGACCCGGGTTTTCCGGATGGCGCTCAGAACGGGCTGGTCCCGCTGGTGGCCGAGGACGGTCGGCGCGCCTGCGTAGACGTCTTTCAGCGACAGCATGGGATGAACCTAGCAAGGGGCCCCGACTATTTCGACGGATCTGGGAAGCCAGAGGTCAGCCTTCGCCTTGGGGTCGCACGTCCAGCCGAACTGCCGCATCTCGTCCGCGTCGAACGGAGGCCGCGGCTCGGGGTCGCTGACCGGCCACTTGCGGGTCGGGTTCGCCGGATCGTCGCCGTACTGCTTCAGGAACTTGTCCACGCAGGACTTCGACGCGACGAAGGCGAAGGCGAGCCGTTCGGTGAGCCTGGGCTGGACGTCGAAATGGAACTCCTTGACCGGACAGGACGGCAGCGTCATCTGGAACCTGGCGGAGGCCTCTTCCCAGCTGACGCCGTCCTCACTGCCCGGATACGCCCGCGGGTCCGGCTGGCCACCGCATCCGGCGACTACCGCGACGGAAAAGAGAATCGCGGCTATCGATTTCTTTGTCATTTTCCCTGCGGCGATTACTAGTTCGGGTAACCGGTCGTCAGACTATAGGCGTACACCGTCTCCTCGGCACCCTGTTTGACGAACACCCAGAACGACGAGCCATTCGGTGTCCGGAAACCGTGGTACAGAGCGGAGCGCTGCTTCAAGTCATAGGTCCAGCCGTATCGCTCCGACTTGTCCGCTCCGAACGGCGGAAAGTTGTCGTCCCGAGGCCATTTCAGCCCCGGGTGAGCAGGGTCCGCACCGTACTTCGTCAAAAAGCCGTCCACGCAGGACTTCGATGCCACGAAAGTGAACACCAGATGGTCCCGAAGCCGGGGCTGCACGTCGAACCGGAAAGCCTTGGTCGGACACGACGGCAACGCGATCGCGTACCGCGCAGCAGCCTCTTCCCAGCTCACTCCGTCCTCGCTGCCGGGATACGCCCGAGGATCCGGCGGCCCGCTACACCCGGCCGCCACCAGGGCGAGAAGAACGACAACAGCACACTTCTTCTCGCAGAAATCAGTCAACCCCCGAACCACAAGGAAGCTTAATGGTGCGCTCAACCAGCCGTCAACAAACAAACGGCGGCACCCGGTGAGCGGGAAACACTCACCGGGTGCCGCCGTAGCGGACCTGTCCGGTTATCCGTTCAGCTCAGCCGACTCCTCGTCGCTGAGCAACCGGGACCGGATCAGGAACCGCACCCCCTCCGGAGCCTCCAAAGAGAACCCGCTCCCCCGTCCCGGCACCACGTCGATCGTCAGGTGCGTATGCCGCCAGTACTCGAATTGCGGACCGGACATCCATACCGGCACCGCGTCGATGCCCTCCACCGTCAGGTCGCCCAGATGGACGTCGCGAGCTCCGACCCGGAATTCGCCGGCCGGGTAGCACATCGGGGCGCTGCCGTCGCAGCATCCGCCGGACTGGTGGAACATCACCGGTCCGTGGACTGGCACCAGCCGCCGCAGGAGGTCGGCGGCGGCTGGGGTCAGGTCCACCCGCTGCGGCATCAGAAGAAGCCCAGCGCCTGGTCGGAGTAGGAGACCAGCATGTTCTTCGTCTGCTGGTAGTGGTCCAGCATCATCTTGTGGTTCTCGCGGCCGATGCCGGACGCCTTGTAGCCGCCGAAGGCCGCGTGTGCCGGGTAGGCGTGGTAGTTGTTCACCCACACGCGGCCGGCCTGGATGTCGCGGCCCGCGCGGTAGGCGGTGTTGCCGTCGCGGGACCAGACGCCAGCGCCGAGGCCGTACAGGGTGTCGTTGGCGATCTTCAGCGCGTCGTCGTAGTCGTCGAACTTCGCCACGGACACCACCGGGCCGAAGATCTCCTCCTGGAAGATGCGCATCTTGTTGTCGCCCTCGAACACCGTCGGCTGGACGTAGTAGCCGCCGGACAGGTCGCCGCCGAGGTCGGACTGCGCGCCGCCGGTCAGGACCTTCGCGCCCTCCTGCTTGCCGATGTCGATGTAGGACAGGATTTTCTCGAGCTGGTCGTTCGAGGCCTGCGCGCCGATCATCGTCTCGGTGTCGAGCGGGTTGCCCTGCTTGATCTTCTTCACGCGCTCGACCGCGTCGCCGAGGAACCGGTCGTAGATGCCGGACTGGATCAGCGCGCGCGACGGGCAGGTGCAGACCTCGCCCTGGTTCAGTGCGAAGAGCGCGAAGCCCTCCTGCGCCTTGTCGTAGAACGCGTCGTTGGCCGCGGCGACGTCGTCGAAGAAGATGTTCGGGCTCTTGCCGCCCAGCTCGACCGTCACCGGGATGATGTTTTCGCTGGCGTACTGCAGGATCAGCCGCCCGGTGGTGGTCTCGCCGGTGAACGCGACCTTGCGCACGCGGTTGCTCGACGCGAGCGGTTTGCCCGCCTCGACGCCGAAGCCGTTGACGATGTTCAGCACGCCCGGCGGGATCAGGTCGCCGATGATCGACAGCAGCAGGTGGATCGACGCCGGGGTCTGCTCGGCGGGCTTCAGCACGATCGCGTTGCCCGCGGCCAGCGCCGGGGCGAGCTTCCAGACCGCCATCAGCAGCGGGAAGTTCCACGGGATGATCTGCGCGACGACGCCCAGCGGCTCGTGGAAGTGGTAGGCGACGGTGTTGTCGTCGATCTGCGAGATGCCGCCCTCCTGGGCGCGCAGCGCGCCGGCGAAGTAGCGGAAGTGGTCGATCGCGAGCGGGATGTCCGCGGCGAGGGTCTCGCGGACCGGCTTGCCGTTCTCCCAGGACTCGGCGACCGCGATCTTCTCGAGGTTCTGCTCCATCCGGTCGGCGATCTTGAGCAGGATGTTCGCGCGCTCCTCGGGCGAGGTGCGGCCCCACGCGGGCGCGGCGCCCTCGGCCGCGTCGAGCGCCCGGTCGATGTCGGCCGCCGTCCCGCGGGCGATCTCGGTGAAGGTCTTCCCGGTCACCGGGGTCGGGTTCTCGAAGTACTGCCCGCCGGCCGGCGCGACGTATTCGCCGCCGATGTAGTGGTCGTAGCGGGTCTCGTAGTCGACGACGGAGCCGTCGGTGTTCGGTGCGGCGTATACGGCCATCTTGCCCTGCCTCGTTGCTGGTCGGTGACGGTCGGCGGCGACCGTAGGCCGGGCAACGTTGCGCCGACGTTGCAGCCTTGTGACCAGGGTCTCTACTCTCGTGGACGTGGCAGAGGCGCCCGAACCCGACCTGTTGCGCGATCCGGAGTCGTACGCGCGGCTGCTCCGGCATGTCCGCGAGGCGGTGCTGTCCGGGTCCACCTCGCCGCGTTCGCCGCGCTCGGTGGTGTCGGCGTCGTGGGAACGCTCGCTGGCCGCGCGCGTCGACCCGGACGCCGGCGAGGCCCCGCTGATCTGCGAGGCGGACGAGCTCTCCGACCTGCGCGCGGAGCATCCGCTGGCCCCGGTGCTGCCGCTGTTGCGCGAGATGCTGGTGAGCATCGCCGACGACGCCGAGCACATGATGATCGTGACCGACGCGAACGGGCTCATCCTGTGGCGGGAGGGCGCGACCGGCGTGCTGCTGCGCGCGGACCAGGTCGCGCTCACCGAGGGCACGCGGTGGAGCGAAGAGGCGATCGGCACGAACGCGATGGGCACCACGCTCGCGACCGGGCAGCCGGTGCAGATCTACTCCGCCGAACACCTCGTCCGCCGCTATCACACGTGGACCTGCGCGGCGGCCCCCGTACGCGATCCGGACACCGGCGCGTTGCTCGGTTCGATCGACGTCAGCGGACCTCTGCGCACGGTGCATCCGGCGATGTTGTCGCTGGTCACGGCCACCGCGCAGCTCGCCGAGGGGCGGTTGCGAGCGCAGCTGGCGGTCCGCGACGAGAAGGTGCGGCGGGCGAACATGCCGCACCTGGCGTCGTTGCGCGGACGCCCCGGCGCGCTCCTTTCAGCGGGCGGACGGGTGCTGGCCGCCGAAGCGTGCACCCTTCCGTCCACTGTGGAGGTACGGAAAGGCGGCGGCACCGTGACGCTCCCGGACGGCCGGATCGCCACCGTCGACCCGCTCGACGACGGCTACCTCCTGCGGATCGCCACGTCCGGCTCCGCGACCCGGCGGAAGTTGTCGCTCGAGTACCTCACCGATGGCCCTGGATCGACCACTGTGGACGGTCGGGACATCCCGTTCACCCTGCGGCACGCCGAATTGCTGACTCTGCTTGCGCTTCAGCCGCGCGGTTTGTCGGCGGAGAAGCTGGCGCTGCAGCTGTACGGCGAGACCGGCAATCCGGTGACCGTGCGCGCCGAGATCCACCGGTTGCGCACCCAGCTCGGCACCGGGGTGTTGCAGACGCGCCCGTACCGCCTCGCGGCCACGGTGGACGCGGATTTCCTGCGCGCCAAAGCAGCTCTGCGCGCCGGGGACGCCGCGGCGGCGGTCCGGTCGTTCCAGGGCCCGCTGCTCGCGGAGTCGGAATCGCCCGCGATCCTGGAGGAACGCGAGTCGATCAGCGCGCAGGTCCGGCAGCTCGCGTTGAACAGCCGGGACGCGGACACGTTGTGGGCGTTCTGGGAAACCTCCTGTGGTGTCGATGATCTGGCGATCCTGGACGCGCTGGCCTCGGTGCTCGAACCGTCGGATCCGCGGTTGGCGGCGGTGCGGACGCATCGGGCCCGGCTGGGTTGATTCTTACCGTGCCACAGCAGTCTCCCTGATCGCCTCGTCCACCGGAGCCGGGTAATTCAGCTCCAAATACAACTCCCGCAGCAACAAGCCGTCCATGTGCTGCACCGTCAGCCCCGGCTGTTTTCCGCTCAGCCCGTTGAGAAATCCGCCGAGCTTGAACGCACCGCGCACCGGCCAGGAGGGCATGGGCCGGACCCGGCGCGGTCGTCCCGCTGCTGCCGCCAGCCGGGCGAACATGTCCGCCCACTGGAGATTTTCCTCTGCTACCGGGACATCCGCGCCGGATGCTTGCTCCAGCGCGTCCACCGTCGCGACGCCAACGCCGCGCGCACTCGTCGCCGCGGTCCCGCCGGGAGGCGCGAAGAGCGGCGAGTTGGAACGGACCCACTTGACGATCGGCACCGACCACTGCGGCACCCGGTCCTCCGCAACGCCGAAGACAAACGGCACCTCGATCACCGCCACCGGCAACCCCGGCCCAGCCGTTTCGCGCGCGACGCGGGCCTGCTCCAGCCGACTACGCACGTACGGATGCTTCGCGGCCAACCCCCACTCAGGGTGTACGCGGTCGAAGTACGTGTAGTACGACCCGAGCACCGCCGCGCGCGTACAGCCTGCTTCGCGCGCCGCGCGCAACAACGCGGCGACAGGCGCGACGTTGCCCGCGCGCAGCCGAGGCTCGACCGGTCCGCGGCCGACCGCACGGTCGTCCATGCCACCGCCGAAGACGACACCGTCGTGTCCGTCGAGCGCTTCGCGCAACTCCGCGTGCGAAGCCTTCGAGACGTCGAGCGTCCGGTCGATGCCTGCACGCGCCGTCCGCGCGACGGCGGTCGTTTCGTGCCCGCGGTTCCGCAGTTCGTCGAGCACATGCTGGCCCAGCAGTCCGCTGCCGCCCACCACCAAGATCTTCATGGTCCGTTCCATTCGGGCTTGTCGTCAGCCGCACTGCATCAAGCAGCGGGCAGCGTCGAACCGGCCTGCCTTCAAATCGTCCGGCCGGATGAGCCAGTACAACATTCCGACGTCGCCCCACATCATGTCGGTTTCCTCGGCGCTGTCGAACTGGGCGAGCAGCACCCAGCGGGCCGCTTCCTCCTTGTGCCGCGGATCTTCCCACCCGCCCTCGAGCACTTCCGCCGCGATCTCGTTCTCCACGGCACCCTGGACTGGTGCGGCAAGGCCGCCGACCTGATGCCGCCGCGTGCCCTGGGCGACTTCCCACGTCATCTCCCCGAACACATCGGTGCCTGACCGCCCAGGACCGAGGACCGTCTTGACCGCTTCGGCCAGAGACTCTCCGCTCGCGATCGTGGTGTGGTCCAGCAGGAAGTGCTCTCGTTCCGGCGCGGTGGCCACGATTTCCGCGAAAACGTCCCGGCGCGGGTACGGATCGAGGCCGGACGGGGGCGTCCGTTCGGCGACGGGAGTGCCTGCGGGCACGAAGAGCACTCGGTACCCGTCGGCATCGCGGGGCAGATCGTGCTGGTAGCGATCGGGGGTGTAGCGGCCGTCGAAGCAGAAGAACAACAGCGTTCCGGCCTCCGGCAGCGGGATGGTCACGAACTCGCGCGGCAGCGTCGCGCAGTCCACCGCGGCGACGAACGTCAGCGGCCCATGGTCCGCCCAGGCAGGCCATTCCACCGCTTCCGGCAACGCCGGGTTTCCGCCGAGCTGCCCCACCCGTGGACCGGTGCCGCGGGACACCAGCCGGATTCCGGGTTGAAACAGCTCGATCCATTTCGCCGCCACCTCAGCGGGCAGCCGATCCTGAGCGAGAGCGCTGAGTCGATCTTTCCATGCCGTCACTCCGTCATGATGGCGCGGCACACCGACAAAAACGCTCGAGCAGCTTGCCCGGCAGAGGTCTTCGCTGCCCCTGCCGGGCCCCGCGATCAGCGGAAGATCACGTCCGAGCAGGAGTAGAAGGCCTCGCCGGAATCGGGCCAATGGCGTTGCCAGATCGAGTAAATCAAGTGCCGGCCGGTGCGCCCGCCGGGGATGTTCGCCTGGAGCTGGTAGGCGTTGCCCGCGATCGGCGGGTTGTCCTGCTTGTAGAACGGGGTGTCTTCGAGGTCGGACCACTTGAGCGGTTTCGTCGGGTCATAGCCCGGCTTGGTGACGTACAGCTCGAAGGTGCCCTCGTGCGCGGCGGTCAGCTGGTACTGGAAGGTGTACGGGCCGCTGCTCGGCAGCGTGGTCGCCGGCCAGTCGTCGCGGGCGAGGTCGAGCCCCTTGTACTTGTCCCGGCCGGCACTGCACAGCTTGCCGTCCGGAATGATCTCGCGGCTGCGGCCGCTGGCGTCGCCGATGTTGACCTCGTCCCAGTCGTAGATCGGCCAGCTGTCGCCGACCGCGATGGCGGCCTTGCACGCGGCGGACTGCGGATTCTCCGGACCCTCCTGGAAACACTGCATGATCCGGCTGATCGGGTTGCCCATCGAACCGTGCGCGAGTGCGGGAACGGCGGTGAACACCGAAACCGTCCCGAGCACGGCGGTCAGTATCCCGACTTTGACGGCGGAGCGGGAAAACTTCATCGCGGGTTCCTCTCATGAGAGGTCTAGACCAAACCCACGGTAAGGGCGCGGCAGCGGCGCGCTGTAGACCCGAAAGTCGGGCGCCCCCGAGGTAGACACCGTCTACCTACTTTGATAGACAGTGTCTACAAGATGAACCAGGGGTTACGGAGAGCGGAATGGGTTTCCACACGTTCGTCGCCGTCGGCGACAGCTGCGCGGAGGGGCTGGACGATCCCTACCCGGATCACAGCCGGTACCGCGGCTGGGCGGATTACGTCGCCGGGCGGCTCGCGCGCGACGAAACCGCGTTTCGCTACGCCAATCTCGCCGTTCGCGGGCGGCGGCTGGACCAGATCGCCGCGGAGCAGTTGCCCGCGGCCGAGCGGCACGAACCGGATCTGATCGCGTTGTTCGGCGGCGGCAATGACGTGATGAGCCGCGGCTGGGACGCTCGCACGGTCGCTCGGCGCGTCGACGCCGCGATCCGGCAGTGCACCCAGATCGCGCCCACCGTCGTCACCTTCACCTTGAGCGACATCGCGCATCGCATGCCGCTCGGCGGGCGGATGCGACAGCGGGTCACCGCGCTCAACGACGCCATCCGCGAGGCTTCGGTCAGCTACGGCGCGAAGCTCGTCGACCTGTGGCCGGACCAGGCCGCGCACGATTCGCGCTACTTCGGGCCGGACCGGCTGCACCTGTCGCAGGCCGGGCATCTGCGCGTCGCCGGGCACGTGCTCGACCGGCTCGGCGTCACGCACGACGGCAGCTGGCTGCGGCCGCTTCCTGGCGCTCCGGCCCAGGGCAGCGCGATCGCCGACCTGCGCTGGCTGTGGCAGGAGGTGCTGCCGGTCGGGATCACGCGGCTGCGCAACCGGCTCACCGGCCGGTCCCCTGGCGACGGCTTCGTGCCGAAGCGTCCGGAGCTGCTGCCGGTGGCCTTCTCCGAAGCTCAGGTATGAGCGCGCGACAGCGGTTGATCCGCACCGCAGCGGATCTCCTCGTCGGCTCCGGCGTCGAGGCCGTGACGTTGCGCGGTATCGCGAAGGCGGCAGGCGTGTCGCACGGTGCGCCGCTTCGCCACTTCTCGGGACGCGCGGAGTTGCTGTCCGCGGTAGCGACGCTTGGCTTCACACAGCTGCTCCATCGCGGCGCACAGTTGCCCGACGGCACCCCGCGCGAACGCGTCACGGCCGCCTGTCACGCGTACGTCGACTTCGCGGTGGCGAACCCCGCCATGTTCGAGCTGATGTTCCGTCGCGACCTCATCGACCCGGAGGAGCCAGGGCTGGTCGCGGCCAGCAGCGCCGTCTTCGACACCTTCGCCGAACTAGTGCGGCTCGACCGCGCCGAAGCGGACGACGATCGACTGCGTCCGGGTACGGATCCTCGGCTGGTCGCGGCGTCGCTGTGGGCAGCGCTGCACGGTCTCGCACAACTGTGGTTGTGGGGCGGGTTGGCCGGAGCCAGCTTCGCGCCTTCGCCGGAATCGGCGTTGGCGGTGACGCTCGACGCGTATCTGGGGTGAAGCTCAGCGGAGAGCCCGGAATCCTCCCCACCCCTGGCTCTCCGCCGAACAGCGGGAATGGATGACCATTCAAAACGACCGTAACCGCTCGATCGCGTCCGCGGAATCCGCCCTTCGCCGCAGCCTCGGGTAAACCCTAGCGGTAGGCGGCCTGCCGCGATCGCGGTACGGAATTGGGAAACCGCCGGTCAGGCAGGTAGTTTCGGGCGCGTGATGCGGATCCTGCGGGCGCGGCCGCTGTGCACGGATTCGCTGCTGGCGGCTGCGGTCGGACTATTCCTTTTCGCCGGAGCGGCGGTCCACCACGGCTCCCTCGGCGACCGGCCGGGGCTGTTCGGGCTGCTGCTCGCCGCGGCGGGCGCGGCGCCGCTGGTGGTCCGCCGGCGCTACCCGATCGCCGTGCTGCTCGCGGTGACCCTGCTGGTCGGCGCGTTCGCGCTGGCCGGGTACCGCGCGACGCTCGGCCGTCCTGACCTGCTGATCGCCGCGTACACGGTGTGGGCGCGCTATCCGGTCCGGCAAGCCTGGCCGCCGTCGCTGTTCGCGGTGGCCGGGTTCGAGGTCACGATGCTCGTCGGCGACAGTTCGAATCCGATCGGCGACACGGTGATCGCGGTGCTGCAAGCGTCCGCGACCGTCCTTATTGGACACTCGGTCTACCTCCGCGGGCTCGCCCTGCACGCGACCGCGGAACGGGCCGACCGCGCCGAACTGGCGGTCGTCGAGGAGCGGCTGCGCATCGCCCGCGAGCTGCACGACGTGGTCTCGCACCATCTGTCGGTGATCTCCGTGCAGGCCAACCTCGCGCGGTACGTCTTCGAGTCCGCGCCGGACACCGCACGCGGTGCGCTCGACACGATCACCGGCACGACCACCGAGGCGCTGGACGAGCTCCGCCGCCTGCTCAGCGTGCTGCGTCCGCCGCACCACGAGCCGGGCGAATACCGTCCACAGCCGGGTCTCGAAGAGCTTCCCTCGCTGGTCAGCCGGGTCCGCGAGGCCGGGCTGACCGTGCGGCTGCGCGTCGCCGGAACGCCGCGGACGTTGCCGTCGGGGCAGCAGCTGTGCGCGTACCGGGTCGCGCAGGAAGCGCTGACGAACGTCCTGAAGCACGCGCCGGAATCCTTCGCGACGCTGGACGTCGAGTACCTGTCCGACGCACTGCGGCTGAGCGTCGCCGACTCCGGCGGCGGACCGCGCACCGACGGCAATCCCGCCGGTCACGGCCTCGTCGGCATGCGGGAACGGGCGCGTATGTACGGTGGCGAGATCGAAATCGGGCCTCGCGAACCGGCGGGGTTCGAGGTGGTGCTGACCCTCCCGTACTCGGACCGGACCGGCGGAGAACCGAAGTGACCAGTGTGCTCGTGGTGGACGACCAGGACCTCGTCCGCGCCGGGCTCGTCGCGCTGCTCAACGCCGCGCCGGGCGTCGAGGTCGTCGGAGAGGCGCGCGACGGGATCGAGGCCGTGCACGAGGCGGCGCGGCTGCGGCCCGAGGTGATCCTGATGGACATCCGGCTGCCCGGTCTCGACGGCGTGTCGGCCACCGCCCGCATCCTCGCCGGGCCGGACCACCCGCGCGTACTGATCCTGACCGTCTTCGACCTCGACGAATACGTGTACCGCGCGCTGCGGGCCGGTGCGGCCGGATTCCTGCTGAAGGACAGCCCGCCGGAGACGCTGATCTCCGGCATCCAGGCGGTGGCGCGCGGGGACATGCTGTTCGGCCCGACGATCACGCGGCGGCTGGTCGAGGCTTACACGAGCGCGCCGCCCGCGGAGCCCGCGCCGGAACTGAGCGGGCTGACCGAACGCGAACGCGAGGTGCTCCGGCTGGTCGGCACGGGAATGCCGAACGCGGAGATCGCGGCCCGGTTGCTGGTCAGCGAGGCGACGGTGAAGACGCACCTCAACCGGCTGATGCCCAAACTCGGCATCTCCAGCCGAGCGCAGGCGGTCGTCGTCGCCTACGAAACCGGTTTGGTCCGGCCAGGGCGGTAGCCGAATTCGCGGCGCAGCACGCGTTCTCCTCGGCTTTCGTCCCTCCAATGTGGACAGTAACCCTCGGCTGACAGCCGCGACCAGGCCGTTCGGACCCGAGCCGACCACGGCTGCGACGAACCGGGCGCCCAGTGTCACTCCCGAACATCTGATCGAATATTGTCGTACCTCACGCCTACCGTGCACCCCATGCCGGTCCGCACGGGCCGCGCCTGCTGGAGAGGGGGGGTCATGCCCGACCACGACACGTTGCTGGAGCGCGTGCGGAAGCTGCTGGCCAAGGCCGAGGACCCGGCCGTCACGCCCGCCGAAGCCGAGCTGTACAACACCAAAGCGGCGCAGCTGATCGCGCGGCACGGGATCGACAACGCGATGCTCGCCGCGTCCGGGCAAAGCGGCGACGACATCACGGTGCTGAAGCTGCCGATCTCCAATCCGTACAGCCGTGACAAAGCCAGCCTGCTCACCAGCATCGCGTACCCGTTGCGCTGCCGGACCTTGCTGCACCGGGTCGGCCAAGGGGTCGAAGAGGTCACCGTGTTCGGCTTCCGCACCGACCTCGCGCGGGTCGAGCTGCTGTTCACCAGCCTGTTGCTGCAGGCGAGCACGCAGCTCACGCGGGTGCGGCCGGAGGAACGGGTGTTCCGCGAATCGCTGGCGGCGTACCGGCGGACGTGGCTGCACGGTTTCGCGCGAGCGGTGCACGAACGGCTGACCGCGGCGGAAGAAAACGCCGCGCGGACGTACTCCGATGTCGCCGGCGGGAAGTCGGCGGAACTGGTGGTGCGGGACCGGACGGCGCTGGTGCAGCAGGCCTTCGACCGCGAGTACGGCGACCTGCGCTCGGCGGCCCCGCGACGGTTGTCGGGGTCCGGATACCGGGAGGGGCACCGGGCCGGGACCCGGGCGAATCTCGACCCGGCGGCGCTGGGAAGGCGGCGGTCAGCGCTTCCGGTGCGCTGACCTGGAGGGCGTCGTGCTCCGCATCGAAGACCTCGCCGCCCGGCCGGAGCTGCGCGTTCCCGCGCTCCAGCTGGGATTCGTCGGCGGGGAGTTCCTCGGCCAGGGCCTCACCGCCGGGCTGGCGAGCTCGAGGCGGATCGCCCCGGAGTTCTTCCTGGTCCTCCTCGACGACGACGTACCGGTAGCGCGAGCGGCGGCGATTCCCGTCGCCTTCCCCACCCCAGAGCGAACTGAACTGCCCGACCACGGCTGGGACGGTGCTCTCGTCTGGGCCGCCGAAGACCACCTCGACGGACGGGCACCCACCACGCTGGTCGCGCTGGAGGTGTACGTCGCGGAATCCGCGCGCGGGCAAGGGATTGCCGCCCAAGCGCTCGTGGAGTTGCAGAACCGGGCGCGCCGGGCTGGGCTTTCCCGGCTGGTCGTGCCGGTGCGGCCCACCGGAAAACCGCCCTTGGAGTCCATTGTGGACTATCTCGGCCGAGGCACCGATCCCTGGCTGCGCAGTCACGAGCGGCTGGGCGCGAAGTTCCGGAAGATCGCGCCGTTCGCGATGACCGTCACCGGCACGCTCGCGCAGTGGGAGCAGTGGACCGGCATCCGGCTCGAAGACGGACACACCGTCGTGCCCGGCGGAATCGCCCCGGTGCTGGCGTCGACGGAACAGGATCTGGGCGTGTACGTCGAGCCGAACGTCTGGTACGAGCACCCGCTCTGACTACGCCTGCTCCCAGCCAGGCAGCCAAACCCCGTCCCCGGGTTCCTGCCCGGTCACCAGGTGATCGCGCAGTTTCCGCACGTCCGGATGCGCGGGCTCGCGCCGCCACAGCAGCGACATCGGGTACACCGGCGTCGGGTCGACCACCAGCACGCGGCGGAGGTCGTACTCGTCCGGCCAGAAGTAGCGCGAACCAGCGCCCACGAACGTCGCCAGGTCAGGCGAGGTCGCCAGTTCGTCCAGCATCGTTTCGTTGCCGAAGACCGGGCCGGACACATCGATGGTCAGGTCGAACGCCTCGGCCAGCTCCGCGTAGTACGCGCCCCATTCCATGCTCGCCGACAGCCCCGGCATCCAGATCCGATGGCCGGCGAGTTTCGCGATCGGCACTGACGGCAGGTCGGCGAACGGATGGCGCGGGCCGACGAGCAGCTCGTGCGCGTCGTAGTCCACCACCCCGCTCGTCACGCCGCCCGGCAGGTCGTGCTTCGGGACCCCGCGGAACGCCGCGTCGACCGAACCGGCCGCGACCGCGGCGACGGCGGCGTCGAAGCTCAACTCGGCGCCGGTGGTCACGATCTCCAGCTCCACCTCCGGGAACGCCCGGTGGAAGCTCAGTGCCAGCTGCGCCGACTTGGTCCGCCGGTTCAGCACGTCCACTCGCAACGGCCGCTGCTCCGGGCGCACCGCGGCGAGCGCGCTTTTCTCGGCGTCGAGCAGCACCCGGGCGTGCGGCAGGAACGCCTCGCCATCGCTGCTCAACCGAGCCCCGCGCGCGGTGCGGGTGAACAACTGCACCCCTAGTTCGCGTTCCAGCGCGCCGACGCGTTTGGACACTGCTTGCTGCGTGATCCCCAGCTCCGCGGCCGCTTCCTGGAACTGCCCTCCGTCCACGACGGCGACGAAGGTCCGCACGAATTCCAGCTCCACGGACCAATCCTAAGCGCTCGCGCCGCCCGCCGCGGCGAGTTGCCCCGACCCCGCTACTTGTCTGAGGAGTTGTGCTACGCTCCGCCTCGATGTTCACGCGCTTCCTTCTCCTTCGCCGCCACGGCGGGGCCTGACCGGACCGGCCCCCCGCCGTGGGGCAAGCACGCGCGCCGGTCGGCTCCCGACCACTTGAAGGACCGCAGATGAACACCGTTTGGAACCGGCAGCGACCCTCTCGCATGCCGTCGTACCGCTACCGCGACGTCTACCAGCGCGTCGACGTCCCCAACACCGGCCGCGCCTGGCCCGGCAACCGGATCACCCAAGCCCCGCTCTGGGTGCCGGTCGACCTGCGCGACGGCAACCAGGCGCTGGCCGAACCGATGGACCCGGCGCGCAAACGCCGGTTCTTCGAGCTGATGATCAGCATGGGGTACAAGGAAATTGAGGTCGGCTACCCGTCCGCCTCGCAGACCGACTACGACTTCGTCCGGCTGCTCGCGGACACCGACCTGGCTCCGGAAGACGTCACCATCGTCGTGTTCACCCCGGCACGGCGCGACCTGATCGAGCGCACGGTCGAGTCCGTCCGCGGCATCCGCAACGACGTCGTGATCCACCTGTACACCGCCACCGCGCCGACCTGGCGCACAGTGGTCCTCGGCCACGATCGAGCGTCGCTGAAAGAACTGATCCTCGACGGTGCCCACGACGTTCTGCGCGCGGCCGGCGACCGGCCGAACATCCGCTTCGAGTTCTCCCCCGAGGTCTTCAACCTCACCGAACCCGACTACGTCCTGGAAGTCTGCGACGCGGTCACCGAAACCTGGCAGGCAAGCCCGGACCGTCCGGTGATCCTCAACCTGCCGGCGACCGTCGAGATCGCGACGCCCAACGTGTACGCCGACCAGATCGAGTACATGCACCGCAACCTCGCGCGCCGCGATTCGGTAATCCTCTCCGTGCACCCGCACAACGACCGCGGCACCGGCGTCGCCTGCGCCGAACTCGCCGTGCTGGCCGGGGCCGAGCGCGTCGAGGGCTGCATTTTCGGCAACGGCGAGCGCACCGGGAACGTCGACTTGGCGACGCTCGCGCTGAACCTGCACGCACAGGGCGTCGACCCGATGATCGACTTCTCGGACATCGACGAGATCCGCCGCACCGTCGAGTACTGCAACCGGATCGAGGTCCACGCGCGGCATCCGTACGTCGGCGACCTCGTGCACACCGCGTTCAGCGGCACCCATCAGGACGCGATCAAGAAGGGGTTCGCCGAACATCACGCGCGCGCCGCGGAAACCGGCGTGCCCGCCCACGATCTGGACTGGCGCGTCCCGTACCTGCCGATCGACCCCGCCGACCTCGGCCGCGACTACGCCGCCGTGATCCGGGTGAACTCGCAGTCCGGCAAGGGCGGAATCGCCTATCTGCTGAAAAACGAGTACGGCATCACGCTGCCGCGGCGGCTGCAGATCGACTTCGCGCGCCGCGTCCAAGGCCACACCGACGGCTCCGGACACGAGGTGACCGCGACCGAACTGTGGCAGCTCTTCGAAGCCGCCTACCTGCAGCCGAACCCGACGATCACGTTGTCCCGCTTCGAAAACTCAGCCGACGAGCACACCAGCATCACCCTGCGCGTCGACGGGATCGAGCACACCAGCACGCACACCGGAACCGGGCCGGTCGAAGCGCTCACCGCGGCGCTCGGCGAGCACGGGCGGAAGGTGGACATCGTGGCCTTGCACCAGACGAGCATCGGCTCCGGCAACGACAGCGAAGCGTTGACTCTGCTGGAATATCGCACTGACAGCGGTACACAATGGACAGCCGGGCGCGACCGTTCGGTGCTCGCGGCCAGCCTCACCGCGGTGGTAAACGCGGCCTAAAGCCCAGCGGTGCGAGCGCGACCTGCGCTCGCACCGCTTCAGCCGCCCCCGCGAAGAAAGGCCAGCACTGCCAGCACTCGACGGTTCCCGTCGTCCGTCGGCGGGAGGTCGAGTTTCGACAGGATGCTTCCGACGTGCTTGCCCACCGCGGCGTCGGACACCACCAGCCGCCGGGCGATCGACGCGTTCGAGTGCCCCTCGGCGATCAGCGACAGGACCTCCCGTTCCCGCGCCGACAGCCGGGCGAGCGGGTCGGCCCGGCGGCGCAGCAACTGGCGCACCACCTGCGGATCCACCGCCGTTCCGCCGTCGACGACCTGGCGCAGCGTCGCGACGAATTCCTCGACGTCGACCACCCGGTCCTTCAGCAGGTAGCCGACCCCGCGCCCCTCGGCGGAGTCGAGCAGTTCGGCCGCGTGGTGGTGTTCGACGTATTGGCTCAGCACCACCACAGCCAGCTCCGGCCGCGTGCGTCGCAGCTCGACCGCGGCGCGCAGGCCCTCGTCGGAATGACCGGGCGGCATCCGGATGTCGGTGAGCACCAGGTCCGGACCGTGCTCGCGCACCGCGGCGTGCAGCCCCTCGGCATCACCGACCGCGGCGACGACCTCGAAACCAAACCGCTCCAGCAATCCGCACAATCCCTCGCGCAGCAGCACCTCGTCTTCGGCGAGAACGACCCGCATCGACTCTCCCCTCAGCACGGCAGCTCCACTCGCACGACGGTCGGCCCGCCGACCGGACTGCGCACCCACATCCGGCCGCCCAGCACGGCGACCCGATCGCTCAACCCGGTGATCCCCGTGCCGCGCGACGGCTCAGCACCGCCCGCTCCGTTGTCCCATACCTCAATGGTAAGCACCCGACCGACAATTCCGGCGGTCACCGAGGCGCAACTGGCCGCGGAATGCTTGGCGACATTGGTCAGCGACTCGGCCACCACGAAGTACGCCGTGGACTCCACCGACTCCGGCAACCGCACCGGCACCGCCACGTCCACGGTGACCGGCACCGCGCATCCGTCGGCGAGCTCCTCCAACGCGGCGGGCAAGCCGAGTTCAGCGAGCGCACGCGGATGGATGCCGTTGATCAGCTCGCGCAGCTCGACCATCAGCTTCTTGGCCTGGTCATGCGCGTCCGACACCGCCTTCGCCGCCGCGGAATCCGGCGGCAGATCGACCTTCGCGAGCCCGAGCTGCAGACTCAGCCCGACCAGCCGTTGCTGCGCGCCGTCGTGCAGATCGCGTTCGATGCGCTTGCGTTCCGCGTCGAATGCCGACAGCAGCCGGGTCCGCGATTGCGACACCTCGGTCAGCTCGCCGCGGAGCTTCTCGGCGGCCCCGTCGGTGAGCAGCGAACGCGCCAGCATCGCGTGCAGGCCAGCAAACCCGGAGAGCAGATAGCCGGACAGAACGAGCAACACCACCCCGGCCAACGCGTATGGCACCGCACCGCCAGGAGTCGAAACCTCAGTGAAGCCAACGGAAATCGTGTCGTTCTCGTTGACGAGCAGCGGACTCGCCACCAGAACGGCCGCGAACAACGCGACCATGCCAGCCACCGAGTACAGCGCGGGAATCGCGGTGCACAACAGCACCGCGTACCCGAGTTCACGCCACGCCGCCGGTTCGGTGTAGCGCGTCCGCATTCGGGGCCACCAGCCCGGTTCACTGATCGGTCCAAAGGGGACGGTCACCGGGTTGAGGTCGACCATGCGCAACCGCTGCCGTTCGACCCCGGCAACCACCGCTGCCCACGCCGGGCCCGCGCTCAGGAACAGCAGCATACCGAACACCGAGAACGCCGCGACGAGCCCCAGATCGGAGGTCTGCCCGTGCACGACGCGGCTGACCAGCACCGCGAGCGGCAACAGGCAGAACCCGAACGGAAGGCCGAACAGCAGCGTCATCGGGCCGGTGCTGAGCCCGTACAGCAGCGCCCGCCACGGCCAGGAGGAAATCAGGAATGTCCGATGCGACAAGGCATCCAGCACAGTACGCGGTTTCGCGGTTGTCGAGACGGTAGCCACGAGATCCAGATTAGCCAGCGTGCTGCCCGGTTTCGATCAGCTTGCCCGTAGTCTCGGAGGTAGGGCTAGGCATACCCGGCACGCGCTCTCGGCCTTGACTTCAAGTTAAGTTGAAGTTCTACCTTCGGCGTCGTGACCGAAACGACTGACGCCGGAGTGCGGCGCCCACCGAGATCTCTGCTGGCGACGCTGCTCGGCGTCAGCACCATGACCATCATGGCCAGTGCCACGATCACACCCGCGTTGCCAGGCATGCAGCAGCACTTCGCTGCCGAACCGCACGCGGAACTTCTCGTCCGGCTGGTGCTGACGTTGCCGGGGCTGGCGATCATGGTCTCCGCGCCGTTGCTCGCCAAGCTGAGCGGCCGGACCGGACGCGTGCCGCTGCTGCTCGCCTGCCTCGCCCTCTACACCGTCGGCGGCGGGTCCGGCCTGCTGCTAGACTCGCTCCCCGCGCTGCTCGTCGGACGGGCCGTGCTCGGGATCGGCATCGCCGGGATCATGACCACGTCCACCGCGCTGATCGCCGACCACCATGACCCCGAGGAACACGGCCGCGTGCTCGGATTGCAAGGCGCGGCAATGGGTTTCGGCGGCGTCGTGGCGCTGCTGCTGGGCGGCTTGCTGGCCGCGCTGGACTGGCGCGGGCCGTTCGCCATTTACCTGCTCGCGATTCCGATACTGGTGCTCGTGCTGCGATTCGTGCCAGACGCGCCCGTTCAGCCGACCGATCCGGCGGACACCACCACGGCCGCGTCGCCGTGGCAACCACGGCTGCTCGGGCTGTACGCGCTGATCTTCATCGGCGTCGTCGTCTTCTACACCGTTCCGACACAGGCACCGTTCTGGCTGGCCGAAGTCGGCGGCGCGGGACCGGCGGTCGCGGGAGCCTTGATCGCCGCGGTCAATCTGGTGATGACCTTGGTGGGTCTGAACTTCCGCCGCCTGCGGGCCCGTTGGTCCTTCCCCGCGCTGGCCATCGCGATGTTCGCCGCGTTCGCCGTCGGGCTGGTCGTCCTCGGTACCGCGAGTGCATTGTGGACGGCTGCGCTGGGCATGGTCGTGGTCGGACTTGGCATTGGGCTGCAGAACCCGACCGTGAACGGCTGGCTGGTCTCCACCGCCTCCCCTGGGGTACGGACCAGGGCGCTGGGGTTGCTGACCTCTGCGTTGTTCCTCGGCCAGTTCTCCTCGCCGCTGATCGCGCAACCGGTGATCGACGCCGTCGGGATGGGGACGACGTTCGTCCTGGCCGGAGCGTTAGCCGCGGCGATCGGGATTGTCGTGGCTGTCATCCATCGGCGATGACACGTAGTCGACGACCTGCGCGTGCGTAGCGAACCAAACCCCGTCGTGCGAAGCGATGTGCTTTAGCAACTCGGCGAGAATCGTGATGCGGGAACGATGTCCGATGATGTGCGGGTGCATCGTGAGCTGGAAGAGGCCGCCCTCGGCCAAGGCGAGGTCGAACTCGTCGCGCCAGATCGGCAGCACTTCCCGCGGCGGGGTGTACGGACGCTGCGAGCCGAAGCGGTTCATCGTGAAGTACGGCGCGTCGTCGCGGATCCATTCCACCGGAAGTTCGACGATGCCGGTCGGTTCGCCATCGGCGAGGATCTCGTAGCAGTCGTTGTCCGCCATCAACGAGGAGTCGTAGGCGAGGCCCAGTTCGCGGATGATCGCGAGCGAGCTTTCGGAGAAGTCCCACGACGGCGTGCGGATGCCGACCGGACGCGTGCCGGTGAGCCGCTCCAGCGTGTCGGCGGCCCGGAAGGTGAGGTCACGTTCAGCGGTGGGCGGCAGTTGGGCGTTGCTTTCGTGGATCCAGCCGTGCAACGCGACCTCGTGCCCAGCGTCCACATAGGACTGCACCTCGCCGTCGTGCAGCAACGCCGACACCGCGGGCATGAAGAACGTCGACGGCACCCCGAACCGCTCAAGCAGCTTCAACACCCGCGGCACCCCGACCCGCGAGCCGTACTCGCCTTGCGAGAGCTTGCCCGGCAGCACGTGGCCGTCGCGCAGCGAGATCGTCTCGTGGTCGGAGTCGAACGACAACGCCACGGCCACCCGCGCCCCGCCCGGCCAAGAGTCCGGCCGCAGCGGCCGCCCGGCACGCACGCGCTCGACGTGACCCCGCCAGGTTTGCTCGCTCCACTGCCACGGTTCGGTCATGCTTCCTCCCCCTGCGCCGCGAGGCTTCATCGTATCGCTGTGCCACGATGAGGCACATGCACGACGAAGAGCCCGAGAAGCCGGCCAGCGGGGTCCGGACGATGAACAGCGTCCTCAGCACGCTGCGAGTTTTCGAGGAAGTCGCCCAGCGACAGCCCATCGGCGTCTCGGAGCTGGCACGGTGCACGGAGATCCCGAAGAGCACCGTGCAGCGCGGACTGATCACGCTTCAGCAGGCAGGATGGCTGAAAGTCGTGGACGCCGAACGCTCGCGCTGGGGTGTCGCGCCGCGCGTGCTGGCGCTCGGTCTGCGCGACTGCGGGAAGCCGGACCTCAAGGAGCTGGCCGACCCGGTCGTCAAACGGCTCGCCGCGGAGACGAACGAGACCGTCATGCTGGCCGAACGCGACGGCGACAACCTCGTCGTCATCGCCACGCAGCACACTGACCAGGTCGTGCGGGTCGTGCTGGATGTCGGCACGCGCGTCCCGCTGCTGGCCACCTCCGGCGGCACGGCGATCATGGCGCGGCTCGACGAATCCGAGGTCGAGGAGCTGTTTACCCACGAACTTCCCGAGTTCGCCCAGGACCCGGCACCGGATTTCGTCGCCCTTCGCCGCGACATCGCCCTGACCGCGAAGCGTGGGTACGCGCTCAACGGGTCCTCGTCGTGGTACCGCCCGCAGGTGTCGTCGATCGGCGCGGCCATCACGGACCCGGCCGGACGGCCAGTGGCGACGATCACCCTCGCGATTCCCGACATGCGCTACTCCCGCGCCCAGGAGAAGACCTTCGCGCCGCTGGTCGTGGCGGCAGCAGCCGAGGTCAGCCGCCTGCTCGCCGAAAGCTGACAAGACGCGTGCCGCATTGCGGAATGACGCGTACCGTTTTGTGGCATGAATGAGTTCCCGGAGACGACCCCGTTGCGCTTGCGCGACGTCATCTTCCGCAACCGCGTCTGGATGTCCCCGATGGCGCAGTACGCGGCGGGCCCGGACGGGCTGCCGACCGAATGGCATCTGGCGCACTACGGCCCCCGCGCGATCGGCGGCGTCGGGCTGGTCATGGTCGAGGCCACCGCGATCAGCCCAGACAACCGGTGCACCGCGGCCGACCTCGGGCTTTGGAACGAGGAACAGGCGCTCGCGCACCGGAAGATGACCTCGTTCGTCGCTGGCCACGGCGCGGTGCCCGCGGTGCAGCTGAATGCCGTCGGCCGCAAGGGATCGCACCAGGTCCCGTGGGTCGGCGACGGGCAGAACGGACCGGTGCCGGTCGCCGACGGCGGCTGGGAGCTGATCGCGCCGTCGGCGATCCCGTTCGGCGACCTGGCGATGCCCCGCCCGGCCACCGCGGCCGACCTGGACCAGGTCGTCGAGGATTTCGCGCACGCCACCCGGATGGCCGAGCTGGCCGGTTACCAGGCTGTCGAAATCCATGCCTCGCACGGCTATCTGCTGCACCAGTTCCTGTCGCCGCTGTCCAATCAGCGCACCGACGAGTACGGCGGAAGCCCGCGGAACCGGATGCGCTTCCCGCTGCGCGTGGCCCGCGCCGTGCGGGAGGCGTTCCCGCAGGAAAAACCGGTGTTCGTCCGCATCACCGCCACCGACTGGGTCGAGGACAGCATCGCGCTCGACGACGCCGCGGCGTTCGCCAAGGAACTGGCGGCGATCGGGATCGACCTGCTCGACGTGACCTCCGGCGTGCTCGTGCGCGATCGAGGCGCCCGGCCGCCGAACCGGGAAGGCGTGAACGTCGAGTTCGCCGCCGCGCTCAAGGAAGCGTCCGGGCTGGCGGTCGCGCCGGTCGGACAGATCACGGACTTGGCGGCCGCGGGCCGGATCATCCGCGAGGGCAAGGCCGATGCCGTGCTGATGGGGCGATCACTGCTGCGCGACCCGTACCTCGCCCTGCGCAACCAGCCCAAAGACGCCTGGCCCGTCCGCTACCACCGCGCTTTCTGAGGGACTACCCGTGAATCACGAAACCACCCGCCCCGACGGCACGAGAATCCATTACACCGCAACCGGTTCTGCCGACGGACCCGCACTGACGCTCATCCACGGCTGGGGCTGCGACCGCGGGGATTTCGACACGATCGTCAAACACCTCCCGCCCGAGGTCCGCGTGCTGGCCGTCGATCTCGCGGAACACGGCGACTCACGGTCGTCTCGCGACACTTGGACCATCGAGGAATTTGCTCGCGACGTAGCCGCCGTACTGGCCGCCGAGTCGGTCGAATCCACTGTCGTAGCCGGGCATTCGCTTGGCGGAGCGGTCGCGGTCGAGACCGCCCGGCTGCTTCCGGACACGATCACCCGGGTGATCGCGCTCGATGCGTTGCACTACTTGGGCTTGTTCCCCGCGCAGAGCGAGGAGGACGCCCAAGCGTTGCTGCAGCCGTTCCGCGAGGACTTCACCGGAGCGATGCGAGGAATGGTCGAAGCCGGTTCGCCAGAAGGCACCGATCCGTCCTTAGTGGACTCGTATATCAACAAGATGGGCTCCGTACGTCAGCCCGCCGGTCTGCACGCGCTCGAAGGCCTCGCACGCTGGGACATGGACGCGGCGCTGCGCGAGATCGCCCAGCCGGTCGTGCTGTACGCCGTGCGCTCGATCATCGCCAAGGAGGCGATCGACCGCTACGGCGACCGGATCCGGATCGAACTGATCGACCTCGGCAGCCACCACTTCCCCGTCGAATCCCCCGCGGAAACCGCCAAGCTCCTGGCCGACGAACTCTAGGCCCGTCGCCCGCCATCGACCGACAACGTCGTGCCAGTGACGTACGACGCGGCGTCCGAACAAAGCCAGACCACGGCCGCGGCGGCTTCCTCCGGAGTCGCCAGCCTGCCGAGCGGAGTGATCGCTTCCTGCCGGGCGATCATGCCGGGGTCGCCAGCCCACTTGTCGAACCCCGGCGTCCGCGTCGGCCCCGGGCACACCGCGTTGACGCGGATGCCGTCCGCCGCGTAGTCGACCGCCGCGACCTTGGTCAGGCCCACAATCCCGTGCTTCGACGCGACGTAAGCCGGCGCGTTCGGGATCGCGTACAACCCGCCGTTGGACGCGACGTTCACGATCGCGCCGCCCTTCAGGTGCGGCAGTTCGTACTTCATGCAGAGGAAGGTCCCGGACAGATTCACCTGCACGACGCGCTCGAACTCGGCGAGCGTCAGCTGGTCGACGCGCTTGTGCGACGACAACCCGGCGTTGTTCACCGCGAAGTCGAGCCCGCCGTACGCCTCGACCGTCTGCTTCACCGCGGCCTGTACTGAAGACTCGTCGCCGATGTCGACCTGGACGGCCAGCGCTTCCCCGCCGTCCTTCTTAATCAACTCGACCGTTTCCGCCGCGGCTGCCGCGTCGATGTCGAGCACGGCCACCGCCGCCCCGGCGCGCGCGAACTCGATCGCCGCCGCCCGGCCGATCCCGCTGCCCGCCCCGGTGACAAGCCCGCGTCGCCGGCTCACGACAGCGACTCGTGGTTCGCCCAGGCCACGCGGTACGAATGCCGCGCCTGCCACTTCTCGATCACCTCGTGCAGTTCGGGCGCGGTGAAGCTCTTGGCCAGCGTGTCGAGGTCGGCGAGGGTGACCTGGACGATCGCCGTCGCGATCAGCGCCGGGATGGCGTCTTCCCCGGGGATCGGCAGGTGGCGGCGAGTTTCGACCGACTCGGCGAACCCGGTCGCCAGCATGGCCTGTTTGATATCGCTGAGGTACTGATCCAGCTCGCCGTCGGGTAGCGGCTGGTCGAACGAAACAATCATCGTGTGCGTGATCATGCTTCAAGTTTTGCCCGGGTTCCGGCTGGACGTCCAAGACCGATTCGCTATTTGGCGATAACCTGGAGGCATGGCTGAACTGGAGACGCGCGAACTCGAGTACTTCCTGGCAGTCGCCAGCGAGCTGCACTTCGGGCGGGCCGCGGTACGGCTGTCGATCGCCCAGCCGGCGCTCTCGAAGGCGATCCAACGCATCGAAACCCGGCTCGGCGTGCAGTTGTTCGCCCGCTCGAGCCGCCACGTCGAACTGACCGCGGCCGGCGAGGCACTCCAGGAACACGGACGGCACGCGCTCAACGCGGTCAGCGCCGCCGCCCGCAACGCCCGCCGCGCCGGTGAAAGCCACCTGCGCCTGGTGCTCAAACCGGGCGGCGACGCCGGACTGCTGTCCGGAATCCTCGCCGAATAC
This sequence comes from Amycolatopsis sp. Poz14, assembly GCF_006704225.1. Classification (NCBI taxonomy): domain Bacteria; kingdom Bacillati; phylum Actinomycetota; class Actinomycetes; order Pseudonocardiales; family Pseudonocardiaceae; genus Amycolatopsis; species Amycolatopsis sp. Poz14. The sequence goes on along the minus strand of NZ_JACLHD010000001.1, from coordinate 1,735,765 downwards.
TCCCACCATCCCGACGCCCACCAGGTCGACATCCTCTTCAGCGGCCCCGCCGACCGCGCCGACTTCCTCCTCAGCGGCCGCGCGGACGTCGGCCTCCTGTTCGTCCCGTTCGACAACCTGACCGGGCTTGCCCACGAAACCCTGCACGCCGAGGACCGCGTGGCCATCGTCCCCAGCACACACCGGCTGGCTCAGCAGCCGTCGGTCCGGCTGTCCGATTTGGACGGAGAAACGCTGCCGTCGTGGAAAGGCGTGCCCGGTGTCGAGGGAACCGGACCGGAGGTGGCTGACGTGGTCCAGCTGCTGCACCTCATCTCGCTGGAACGGATGGTCGGCGTACTGCCGCGGTCACTGGTCGACCAGGTCCCGCCAGGCGTGGTCTGCGTGCCGATCGCGGACGCTCCGCCCAGCCAGCTGGTGCTCGCGTGGAACGAGCAGGACCGACGGCCGCAGGTGGCGTCGTTCGTGAACGCGGCGCTGGATTCGGTCCGTTGACCTGCGGTTGAAGACCAGGCGCGCCGCCCCGAACACCGCAGCCCCCACGACCGCGGGTGCGGGGACGGCTGCCTGCCCGGTCACCCGCACCACGCTAGGGCGGCCGAACCGGCGAAACATCCGTCCGCGGTCGATCGCGGGTAGCCGTTGGTCTAATTGCGTTCAAACCCGCGGCCAGGAGTGTCATGCTGGGTTGCGTGGAGGACATCATCGCAGCGGTCGGACCCCGGCTCCGCCACTTCCGGCGGCAACGCAACCGCACCCTGGACGAACTGTCGAACGCGACTGGCATCTCGATCAGCACTCTCTCCCGTCTCGAATCCGGCCAGCGCAAGGCCACCCTCGAACTGCTGCTGCCCATCGCCCGCGCGCACCGGGTCCCGCTGGACGAACTGGTCGGCACCGCCCCGCTGCAGCCGGTCACGCGCAGCGACCGGACCGTCGTGCCGCTCACCCAGCAGCCCGGGCAGTTCCAGTCGCTCAAGATGATCTTCGACGCCGCCCAGTGCGAACCCGATCCGCGCACGCATCCCGGCCACGAGTGGTTCTGCGTACTCAGCGGCAAGGGCAGGCTCGTGCTCGGCGACCACGACGTCGTCCTGAAAGCAGGCGAGGTCGCCGAATTCGACACCCGGATCCCGCATTGGTTCGGCAGCACCGGCGAGGGCCCGGTCGAAATCCTCAGCATGTTCGGCAAGCAGGGCGAGCGCATCCGCGTCCGCGCCAAGACCCGCTGATTGCTCCACTTGGCGGTATAACCCCGGGCGCAGGGAAAAACCTATGTCCGCACTGAGCTGCGCTTATCGGAACACACCGTCGAAAGTCGGTGCCTAGCACCAAAAATCCCGACTTAACATCCGTGTCCCGCGGACGGACACCCTTTTCCCTCCGCGCGTTTCCTTCGCCCACGACGAGGAGATGCATCGATGCGGAAACTCTTTGTCCTGCTCACTTCCGCCCTGGCGGCCGCGGCCGTCGTCGCCGGCAGCCCGCCGGTTTCCGCGGCACCGGGCAGCGGGGTGGTGCCCGGGCTGACCGGTGCCGCCGCGAAAGCCGCCGCCGGGACCGCCGCGGACAAGTTCCTCAAGCTGCGCCGCGAAAAAGCCGGCCGCTCCGTCAAACCGCGGATCGACGCGCAGCAGCACACTTTCTGGGGTCCCGAACCGCAATTGTCCAGCGGCGCGGACGGAATTCTCGTCACGCACAGTGTCGTCCCCGACCTGCGACTCTCGAACAGCGCGGACGTCGTCTACGCCCCGACGGTCAAGCCCACCGGCCATTCCTGCATCGAGGTCGTCACCGCGTACGGACTCGACCAAGGCGGTCAGGTCTGGGCTTGGGACTGGTGCGGAACGGTCGGCCCGGCCAAGGTCGTCCCGCTGGACAGCTCGTTCCTCTCCAATTACACGTCCACAGTGGACGGACACCCGGCGTTCACCGTCCAGGAAGTCCAGACCGACGCGAGCGCCAACAGCTGGACCGCGTCGCTCTACAACGTGAAGACCGGCAAGTGGGACGACCTGTTCTCGCAAAGCGGCAGCGACCAGAGCACCCTCAACGAGGGCTGGGACATCTTCGAGCTGTACTCGACCGTCGACCCGTCGACCGGCCAGGCTTACTACTGCTCGGACGCCAAGGGCAAGGTCTTCGAATCCAGCCAGCTGCAGTTGCGCATCGGCGGCCAGTGGACCCCGGCGACGGAGTCGAACTCGCCGTTGCAGCCGACCGCCAACCCGAACCCGAGCGACTACAGCTGCTCGTCGCTGAACTTCGAGGTGCCGACGCCGAACAGCAACTGGCGAGTCACCGTTTAAGCCCCAGCCGGCAGGAGTGCGTGCCACCAGCGGTCGAACGCGGCACTGCACCCCTGCCGGTTGGCGTAATCACGGGCCACCTTCTGAGATATCTCGCCGGCCCGGTCCGCGACGGCCGTGCCCGCCCGGTAACACAACCGCAGCTCCTGCCACAGCGGCGCGTCCTCGATCGCCCGCACGACGATCCCGTCCTGCCGGTCCTCCCGAGTCGCCAACGCCGGCGCGACCGCCATGCCCTCGCGCACCAGATCCAGCAAAGTAGCCAGACACTGCGGCCGGTGCGGCTGATCCAGCACGACCCCGCGTTGTCGGCAGACCTCCTGCAAGTACGCCGACCACCGGGTCGTCCACGGCGGATCGTCCGCCCAGGGATACCCGGCGAGCTCCGCCAGCGGTATCTCCGCGCGGGAAGCCAGCGGATGCTCTTCGGCCAGAATCACGAAAACCGGCTCCCGCGCCTGCACGACGAGACTCTCGACGCCGTCCGGAACGATCCGATCCGGAAGGGGCGCAAGGTAAACCAGTGCGAGATCAAGGTCCCCGTCCGCGAGCGCCGCCAACGTCCGGGCCTCATCCTGCTCCTCGTGCACCCGGACCGCGGGACACCACGGCTGATCCCGCAACCACCTCGCCAACGCGAGATGCAGAAACCCGCTGTACCCGCCGAGGCGAACCGCCCCAGCCGCCTCCCGCCGCGCCCCGGCCCGCTCGGTCAGCGCCGACATCCCAGCCAGCACCGCCCGCGCGTCCGCGACGACGCCCTCCCCGAGCGCGGTCGGCACGCATCCCGTCGGCGAGCGCGCGAACAAACTCCCGCCGACCGACCGTTCGACCCGCCGCAGCAATCCGGACAACGCCGGTTGAGAAACGTGCAACGCCTTGGCCGCGCGAACGAGGCTGTGCGCGTCGGCGATGGCCACGAGCGCGCGCAGGTGGCGCAGTTCCAGCTCCATGACTCCTCCGGCCGCAACCCCTCTCGCCTGGCCACTGTAACGCCGAAGATCGTGGGGAATTACCGACGCGAGTCGGTACTCAGTCGCTCCCGGCGCAGCGCGTACAGCGCGATGCCGAGGCCAATCACGGTGAGGACCGCGGCCAGCAGATAAATCGACTGCGGCGCACGGGCGATCACCTGCCCGCCCAGCAGCCCCGCGACCGCGGCGGCCAGCTGGAACCCGGACGCGTTGACCGCTACCGCCAGCGTCGGAGCGCTGCTGCCCGCGGCGATCACCCGCGCCTGCATTCCCGGGACGATCCCGAAGGCAAGCATCCCGAGCACGAACACCAACCCGATCATCACCGGTTTGACCGGGCTGCCCAGCCACGCCGCTGCCAGCGCGACCACCAGGGCAGCCAGCATCCAGGCCAGCGACGGCAGCAGCGCCCGGTCCGCCCACCGCCCGCCGAGGTAGTTGCCCGCGACCGCGCCGACCCCGTAAAGAACCAGCAGCACCGGAAGCAGCTCGCTGCTGAATCCACTGACGTCGGTGAGCAATGGCGCGATATACGTAAAAACGGTCACCACGCCCACGTTGCCGAGCACGGTCAGGCCGATCGCCTGCCAGACGTTGCGATCCGCCAGTACCCGCAACTCCCCGCGCATCGACCCGGTCGCGGGCTGGGCCGGAACGAACCGCAGCACGAGCAGCAACGCGATCCCGCTGACCACGGCCACCGCCCCGAACGTCGCCCGCCAGCCAAGATGATGACCGAGAACCGTGCCGAGCGGACTGCCCGCGACGATGCCCAGGTTCAAGCCCATGGTCACCTTCGCGATGGTCGAAACCGCCCTTCCCGGTGGAGCCATCGACACGACAGTCGCGATCGCGACCGCGAAGAACGTCGCCACTACCAGCCCAGCGACGAACCGCGACACCACCGCGAGCGCGTAGCCCGGAGCGAACGCCGACCCCAGATTGCCGGCCATGGACACCACGATCAGCCCGGCGATGAGCGGCTTGCGCGCCACCCGCGCGGTAGCCAGCGTGACCAGCGGCCCGCCGACGATCATCCCGATCGCGTAGGCGGTGACGAGCAGCCCGGCCGATCCGACCGAGACCGACAGCCCGGCGGCGACGTCGGGCAGGATGCCGGCGATCACGAACTCGCCGGTGGTGAGGCTGAAGACAACGAGCAGCAAGGAAAACACCGAGAGCGGCACGACACCCCACAGTAGTTCTAGTTCGAATGATTCGAACTAGAACTATCACAGCTCGAATCAGTTCCGCTAGACTCGGGCGCATGGCAGGGACTCCGGGCGTGGACCGCGACGTGTGCAAACTGGTCCACCACCTCGCGCACACGCTGGATGTCCACGTGCGTCGCGTGGCGGAGCAGATGGGCCTGACGCCGAGCCAGGTGATCGCGTTGCGCGAACTGTCCGAACCGATCACCGCGCGCGAACTGGCCGCCCGAATGGTGTGCGAAGCGTCGAACGCCACCTTCGTCCTGGACCGACTCGAAGAGCAGGACCTCATCCAGCGCCAGCCGCACCCTGCGGACCGCCGGGCCAAACAGATCGTGCTGACCCCGGCAGGCAAACGCCGCCGCACCGAAGCACTACGCCACCTGGACGCGCGCTCCCCGCTGACGCCGCTCAGCCCGGCCCAGCAGGAATCCCTGCACGAACTGCTCCGCGCACTGATGCCGGACAGCACGGCCTAGTTCACCGGAAAGCCGACTTTCGTCGCCCCAATAGGTCTGGACAACTCCGCGAGTGGTCTAGACAATATGTGCTCAGAGGGTCGCATCGGACCGGAGGAACCGCAATGAAGCGTGCTCGTTTCCTCGTCGTGCTCCTGCTAGCCGCAGCCGGACTGGTCGTCGGCGGGCCAGCGCAGGCGGCGAACCTGCTCGCCAACCCCGGTTTCGAAGCCGGTTCGACCTCCGGCTGGACCTGCCCCGCAGGTGCGGCCGTGAAGACGCCAGTGCACTCGGGCAGCTACGCCCTAGCCGTCACCCCCGGTGCGTCTGACCAGGGCCAATGCACCCAAACAGTCTCCGTGCGCCCGAACACGACCTACACGGTTTCCGCCTGGGTCCAAGGCGCACCGGTCTACCTAGGCGTCACCGGCGGCTCGTCCACTTGGACTAACGCCTCCGCCTACAGCCAGCTCTCGCTGTCCTTCACCACCACCGCGAACCAGACGTCCGCCGAGCTGTACCTGCACGGCTGGTACGGCACCGGCACGTACTACGCCGACGACGTAGTCCTCGACGGCCCAGGCGGCGACACCCCGGGTGCCCCCGGCACCCCAGGCACGCCAACCGTCGGCACCGTCACCAACACGTCAATCGCCCTGAACTGGACCGCGGCCGCAGGCACCGTGACCGGCTACCGCGTCTACGAAGACAACACCCTGCGCGCCACCGTCACCGGAACCACCACGACGCTCTCCGGCCTGACCCCCTGCACCTCGCACAGCTACTCGATCACCTCCTACAACGACCAGGCCGAATCCGCCCACACCCCAGCGGTTTCCGCCACGACCGGCGGCTGCACCAGCACCGGCCTGCCCAAACACGCACTGATCGGCTACGTCCACGCAAGCTTCGCGAACGGCTCGGGCTACCTGAAACTCGCCGACGTCCCCGCCGCGTGGGACATCATCGACCTGGCCTTCGCCGAACCCACGTCGGTAACTTCCGGCGACATCCGCTTCAACCGCTGCTCAACCACCGAATGCCCCGGGGTAGAAAGCGACGCGGACTTCATCGCGGCGATCCGCGCGAAGCAGGCACAAGGCAAGAAGGTCCTGATCTCGATCGGCGGCCAAAACGGCGAAGTCCAGCTCACCACCACCGCCGCCCGCGACAACTTCGTCAACTCAGTCGCGGCGATCATCGACAAATACGGCCTGGACGGTCTGGACGTCGACTTCGAAAGCCAGTCCCTGTCCCTGAACTCGGGCGACACGGACTTCCACAACCCGACCACCCCGGTAATCGTCAACCTGATCTCGGCCCTGAAAACGTTGAAAGCCCGCTACGGAGCCAAATTCGTCCTGACGATGGCCCCAGAAACGTTCTTCGTCCAGGTGGGCTACCAGTTCTACGGAGGCGCAGGCGGCGGCGACAGCCGGACCGGCGCGTACCTGCCGGTGATCTACGCCTTGCGCGACTCACTGACGGTGCTGCATGTCCAGGACTACAACTCCGGCCCAGTCATGGGATTGGACAACCAGTACCACACTATGGGCGGCGCGGACTTCCTGATCGCGATGACTGACATGCTCAAGTCCGGCTTCAAGGTCGCGAACACCGGCCAGACCTTCCCGGGCCTCAGGGAAGACCAAATCGCCGTCGGCCTGCCCGCGGCGGTCAGCGCAGGCAACGGCTATGTCTCCCCGGCGGAAGTCCAAACCGCCGTGACCTGCCTGGCCCACGGAACCGGCTGCGGGTCGTACACCTTGCGCGGTGGACCGTCGCCAGCGCTGCGGGGGTTGATGACCTGGTCGGTGAACTGGGATCGGTACTACGGCTGGGCTTTCCAGAACGCACACCGACCGTTCTTGGACGGTCTTGGCTGAGCCGTAGGCCAGGGATCCGGTCTCGGACAGCGCGCCATCGCACTGATCTATACCGCCTATCGTGAAAATTGGCTTCCTTTACTGCGGGTGGAACGCCGAGCATTGACTGCGTGACAGTGCAATGGTGAAAGGCGCTCCATGCCCGGCGAGGTAAGCAGTTCCGTGTTTCCGACCGTGGACGTGCATGCGCACGCCTGGCTGCCGGAAGTCGAGGCGCTCGTGCGAAATCGTCCGGGATACGCGGCGTATGCGGGCCTGGAAGAGTTGCGCGCGGGCCGGGAATCGAGCGCGGTGAGCAAGCGTCGTTTCGCTGAGCGGCGGGAGCGGCTGATCGATCCGCGCACCCGGATCGAGGTGATGACCGAGGCCCAGGTTGAAGTTCAGGTCGTCTCGGTCTCGCCAACGCAATACCATTCCTGGGCGGATTCCGCGCTGGCGTGGGAGCTGGCCCAGGCCACCAACGAAGGCATCCGGACGCACTGCGCGGTCTATCCGGACCGGTTATGCGGTCTGGGAGTTGCTCCGCTGCGGCATCCCGGGGTAGCCGTGGCCGCCTTGGAGCACGCTGTGCGCAGCGGACTGCGCGGCGTCGAGATTTCCTCCCACGCACCGGATCAGCCGGGCGGGACGATCGAGCTGTCCGATCCCAGGCTGGACCCGCTGTGGAAACGCGCCGAAGAGCTCGAAGCCGTCATCTTCGTTCACCCCTGGGGGTGCACCCTCGACGCGCGCTTGGACCGTTGGTATCTGTCGAATTCCGTCGGGCAACTAGTGGAGCACGCGGTCGCTGTGTCGCACTTGATCTTCGGCGGTGTGCTGGACCGGTTTCCCCGGCTGCGTCTGCTTATCGCGCATGGCGGCGGATATCTGCCCGCTTGTCTCGGGCGCAATGACCACGCCTGGCTCAATCGTCCCGAAGCCAGCGGATGTCGTGAGTTGCCGGCCACGTACCTGCGCCGGATGTGGTTCGACTCACTGGTGTACACCCCGGAGTCGCTGCACGCCCTGATCCGTGCGGCAGGCCCCACCCAGCTCGTGCTCGGCTCCGATTACCCATTCGACATGGGCGTCGACGACCCCGTGCGGCGGGTCGACGAGGCGGTGTCCGACCCCGTCGTCGCCGCGGCCATCAGAGGTCGGAACGCGGCGAACCTCAACCTGCTGCCGCGTTCCGCCCCGTCGCCCGGAAACCCTGCGCCCGGCCGCCGGTGACCGGTGGGCGATGACCCGTTGGACAAGGAGGATTTCGTGCCCATGACATTTGGACCCGGTCAAGTGCTGCGCACCCGGTGGTCGTCGGAGGACGACGCTGATCAGTTCACTGTGGACAATCCGGCCACCGGGCAGCCGGTGGCGGTGATCCAGGGCGCCGGTGTGCACCAAGTGGATCAGGCGGTCCGTGCCGCGGATGAGGCGCAGGGCGCGTGGAAAGCCCGCACGCCACGGGAGCGCGGGCGGTGGCTGTGGAAGATCGCCCAGGCGGTGCGCGAGCATGGCGACGAGATCGCCGCGCTGGAGTCCAGCGACAATGGAAAGCCGGTGTCCCAGGCGCGCGAGTTCGATGTGGAAGCCGCTGTCGCGATCTTCGAACTGTTCGCCAGTCTCTGTGAAGCCATGCCCAACCAGGTGCGCGACGCGGGCAGCATTCTGGACGTCACCGTGCTGGAACCCTATGGCGTCATCGGTGCCATCGTGCCGTTCAACTGGCCGCCGCTGCACGCCGCCGGCAAGCTCGCCCCCGCGCTCGCGGCAGGAAACGCCGTGGTCATCAAGCCGCCCGAGCAGGCGCCGCTGTCGGTGCTGCGCGTCGTGGAACTGGCGCAGTCCGTGCTTCCGGACGACGTCGTGCACGTCGTCCCGGGCACCGGCAAGATCGGTACCGCATTGGCCGGACACAAGCTGGTCGGCAAGATCTCCTTCACCGGAGCTCCCGCCACCGGGACCGCAGTGATCAAGACGGCGGCGGACAATCTGACGCCCACCCTGATGGAACTCGGCGGCAAGAACGCACTGGTGCTCTTCGACGACGCCGACCTGGACTCGGCGCTGCCCTGGGCCGTGGAGGGTGGCTTTTTCAACCAGGGCGAAGCCTGCACCGCTGCGTCCCGTGTCCTCGTGCATGCCGATCTCTACGACGAGGTCGCCCGGCGTTACGCCGCCGCAGTGAAACGGCTGAAGGTCGGCAATGGCGCCGACGCGGGCACCCACGTGGGTCCACTGGTGACACCGGCACAGCGCCAGCGGGTGCTGGACTACCTCGACATCGGTGTGGCCGAGGGCGCGACGATCGCGGCACAGGCGGCGCTGCCCGCCGATCCGGGCCTGGCGGACGGGTTTTACGCACCGCCGACCCTGTTCACCGGCGTGACCCCGGACATGCGCATCGCCAAGGAGGAGATCTTCGGCCCGGTCGTGTGCTTGATCCCGTTCCGCGACGAGGCGGAAGCGATCACCATCGCCAACGGCACGGACTTCGGCCTGGTGGCCGGGGTGTTCACCCGCGATTCCGAGCGCGCTCTGCGGGTCAGCCGGGCGATCCGCGCGGGCATGGTGTTCGTCAACCACTACCACCGCGCGTTCACCGGGACCCCGTTCGGCGGGGTGGGCGCCAGCGGCTACGGCCGCGAACACGCCCTGGAAACGCTGCACGAGTTCGGCTACAGCAAGAGCCTCCGACTACCCTCCGGCACCGCGGAGATCCCGCGCTGGGCACCGTCCCTGGAAGTCATCGACGCGAACGATTCCTGATTCGCCGCCCGGCGGTCACGTTCAGGCGATCAGGGCGCTCGCCTCCGCGAGGAGACCACGCAACCAGGCATGACCGGAATCCGGATCGTGCATCGGATGCCACCAGAACGCCTCGACGATGGGTACCGCGTCGAATGGGCAAGGCAGAATCCGCACCCCCGCCGCCTCGGCCATCCCGGCGGCGAGCTTGCGTTGCATCAGCGCGAGACCACCGCTACGGCGAACAAGTTGCAGCATAGGAAGGAAGGACTCCGCGGTCGCGCACACGCGGGGCGTCACGCCGAGAAGTTCCATCTGCCGCCACGCCGGCGTCCGCCCCAACGGGTCGCCGAAGGTGGTGACCCAGGGCAAGCGACGCAGATCGTCCATGGTCAGCCGGTCTCCGACTTCCTGGTTGCCGGCAGCGACGACGCAGACCCACTGGTCCTGGAACAGATCCATCGACTGCGGCAGATCGATGTACCCATGCGGCATGAAAACGCCGTCCACGGTCCGGTAGAAGTCCGGGTCCCGGCTCAGCGCTTCCGGGGTCACCGGCTCGAAGCGAACCCCCGCGCCGGGCGCCCGCTTTTCCAGCAACCCCACCAGATACGCACCGACGACGCTGATTCCGTAGTCCGAGGAAACGATGGTGAAAACCCGGCTGGAATTCGCCGGATCGAATTCCGGCTCGGCCGAGAACACTCGCTCGACCGCGGCCACGGCCACACTGACCAGCGGCCGCAACTGCTCCGCGAACGGGGTGAGCTGGTAATGATTCCCGACCCGGGTCAGTAGATCATCGGAGAAATGGCGGCGCAACCGGGCCAGCGCGACCGACAACGTCGGTTGGGTACGGCCCAGACGGTGTGCCGCACCGGTGACCGTGCGCTCGGTCAGCAGCGCATGCAATGCGTGCAGGTGATTGTTGTCCAGGCTGTGCAACTCAGCCGACTCAGAAACCACGGTGAACTCCGACGGGCGACGGTGCGTTATCGCTTCACTCTATACTCCACATGGAGAGTATTTGCTTCCTTTGTTGTGAATGAGAGTGGACCATCGATCCCGTGGCCAGTGCGCCACCTCCAAGGCAAAGGATTACCCGTGACGATGTCCGATTTGATCGATGTGCACGCGCATTTCACCCCGCCCACCACTCCCGAAGAACGGGAAGCACGATGGCGGTCGATGCGGGAGGCGCAATTCCTCGCGCCAGCGCCCTACCACTGGACTGTGGACGGAGCGTTGGACTACATGAATCGCGCCGGCGTCACGATGCAGTTCCTCAGCAACATCCCGAAGACGCCGGACGCCCTTCGCGCGTCTAACGACTACGGCGCGTCCCTCGTGTCGGATCACCCGTCGAGCTTCGGTCTGCTCGCCGCACTGCCCACCGACGACCCGCCCGCCGCACTCGCCGAAATCGAGCGCGCCTCCCGCGACCTGTCGGCGGACGGATTCGCAGTGACCTGCAACTACAACGGCATCTCCCTCGGCGACGCAAGCCTGGAACCAGTGTGGGCCGAACTCGATCGCCGGCGCGCGACCGTGTTCGCCCACCCGGACGCCTACGCTCCCGCGTCCCTGGGTCGCCCCAGCCCGCTGCTGGAAGTCGCCTTCGAAACCGCGCGCACCATCGTCGACATGCTCTACGCGGGCATCTTCCGCAGATTCCCGAACATGCGGCTGATCGTCGCCCACTGCGGCGGCGCGCTGCCCGCCCTGTCCGGACGGCTGCGACTGCTGGGCACGGAAGCCTGGGTGCCGAACCCGAACCAGCTCGACCCCCGCGAGATCCGGGAGCACCTTGCCGGCCTGTATCTGGACACCGCCGCCACCGGCACCGCGCACTCTCTCGCCGCGGCTCTGGCCATGACCACCCCCGACCACATCGTCTACGGCTCCGACAGCGGCGTGCCGTGCAGCACGGAGGCAACGCTGGAAGCCAACAGACATGCCCTGGCGCACTTCGACGGACTGCCGCGCGATCAACTCGAAGCCATCGGCGGCAACGCGCTACGCCTATTCCCCGAAGCCGCCGCACGACTCGGCCGGCACGTTACGCCCGCCTGAGCAGACTCCGTGCACCCGAATACGGCGGAGATCGAATCGCTCGCCCGACGCCACTGCAGCACTGACGAATAGGGAGGCGAAAGACGCTGCTGTACTTTGCTGTACGGGCACGAAAAAGGCCCTTCCCGGTTACCCGGAAAGGGCCTCTGACTTGCTGTGGAGCTGAGGGGAATCGAACCCCTGACCTTCTCGATGCGAACGAGACGCGCTACCAACTGCGCTACAGCCCCTCAGGAGCGTGAGCCCCTGTTGTTCAGTGCTTGGAAAGCTTAGCAGCGCCCTCCAGGCACCGAACAACGGGGGTCACTCTCCGACCGCCCGGCGGTACGGGCCCGCGGTGGGCTCGGCGAGTTCCTCGAAAGCCGGGTCTTCGTCGTCCAGGTCGACCACGACTGCCTGCCGGCGGATGCGGGACATCGGGGACGGTTTGCGCTCCACGATGTCGCGCGGCACCTCGGGTGCCACGACCTCGACGTCCTCCTCTTCCTCCTCCTCGAAGGAGTCGTACGCCTCGTAGGCAGGAGCGGGAGCCGTCGTCGCGTAGCGGGCCATCCGGCGCTGCCGGATCTCGTTCTCTATGCGGACCTGGCGGCGGAGGTACACGAGGTAGCCGACGAGGGCGACGTCCACCGCGGCGTGCGCCCACCACGCGAGCGAGATGGCGAATCCGGCGATCGCGGCCGTGACGACGGCGGCGATCAGCAGGATCACGACCACCCGCTGACGGAACGCGTACCTGGCCTTGGCCGCGATCTCCGCTGCCTCCGGGTCGAAGCCGCCCCGGCCGGGCCGGTAGCTGCGGCGTTCGCGGCGCGGTTCGGCGGCCCGTTCCGCGCGCGAAGGCTGCGGAAGCGGCTCCGGTTCGGGTTCGGGCTCGGCGTCCAGGTCAGCGTCGAGTTCCGCCTCGAGTTCGGCGAGGTCATCCTCCACCGAAGGATTCGCATGGTCGGACATGGCGTCGTCCTCCTGTCCCTCGTTGCGAGCACTGCCCCTTCGCACTACCCGGGCGGCCAGCGCGGAGGTTGGCGTCCGCGTGACTTGCTGGCGTTTGCGAGCCACCATGGGCACGAGAACGACGAGCCATGCCGCGGCGAGCGCGACGATGATCACCGAACTGGGCATCTCCCGTCACCTCCCCCGATCCTCTGCTGTAGTCACGCTAGCCACAACAGTCACACAGGAGGCGCAGACTCGCCGGGTTCGATCACGAAAATGCATCACCGCATTAGGTGAATCTCACATGATGTGGTAACGCGTGATCGCACTGGGACGCGTAGTCACCGTCAGGCCAGTTCGGCGCGTCCGGACGCCACCAGCCGGGACACCAGGCCGTTGCCGGTCTCCTCTTTCGTCACGGCGAAACACAGGTGGTCACGCCAGGCTCCGGCGACGTCGAGGTACCGCTCGAACAGCCCTTCCTGCCGATATCCGGCCTTGGTGAGCACGCGGATGCTGGCGTTGTTCTCCGGCCGCACGGTCGCTTCGAGCCGGTGCAGGCCGGCGACATCGAAAGCGTGATCTGTCACGAGCGCGACGGCCGCGGTGGCCACGCCTCCCCGGACGATCTCGGAGGACACCCAATACCCGATCCAGGCCGACCGGAGTGCGGCGCGGATCACATTACCGACAGTGATCTGCCCCGCGAACTTTCCGTCAACCGTGATCGTGAACGGCAGGCACTGCCCGCGCCGCGCGAGCCCGCGCAGCGCCGCCCACTGCGACGGCCACGACCAGAACGCGTTGCGGTCCGCCCACGGCCCGATCCCGGTCGGCTCCCACTCCTCGAGGTGCTCGCGGTCGCGCAGCCGGACGCGGCTCCACTCGCCGGCGTCGCGCAACCGCACCGGGCGCACGGCGAGCACGCCTGCCGGGATCCGCAGGGGGCCGAGCGTGGCGGGCCAGCCGGGGTGCCGGTTTTCGACCGAGTCGGCGAGTGCGGCCACGGATCAGGCGCGCTGGGCGAGGAAGGTGACCTTGACCTGGTCGCCCGCGGCCACCTCGGTGAGGTCCTCCTCGACGGTGATGAGGCAGTTGGCCTCGGCCAGCGACGCGAGCAGATGCGCACCCGACGTCCCGAGCGGCTGCACCAGGTACTCGCCGTTCGCCTCGTCGCGCAGCAGCTGGCCGCGCAGGTAGCCGCGGCGGCCCTTCGTCGAGGTGATCGACGACAGCAGCCTCGCGCCGACCACCCGGCGGTGCGGGTTGCGCGTGCCGCGCGCGGTGCGGATCAGCGGCCGTACCAGCACCTCGAACACCACGAGCGCGCTCATCGGGTTGCCCGGGATGAGGAAGGTCGGCACCGAGTCCGGGCCGAGCCTGCCGAAGCCCTGCACCGAGCCGGGGTGCATCGCGACCCTCGTCAGGTCGATGTGCCCGAGGTCGGACAGCGCGGCGTGCACCTCGTCGCCGGAAGACCCGCCTGCTCCGCCCGCGACGACCACGATCTCGGACATCAGCAGCCGTCCTTCGACGACCTCGCGGAGCCGTTTCGGGTCGCCCGGCACGATGCCGACCCGGCTCACCTCGGCGCCCGCGTCGCGAGCGGCCGCGGCCAGCGCGTACGAGTTGACGTCGTAGACCTGGCCGACCGACGGCGTGCGGTCGATGTCCACGAGCTCGTCGCCAACCGACACGATCGAGACCCGCGGCCGGGGGTAGACCAGCACCTTCGCGCGGCCGACCGCGGCGAGCAGCCCGACCTGCGCGGAGCCGATGGTGTCGCCCTTGCGCACCGCGACGTCGCCGATCTGCACGTCCTCGCCGGTCCGGCGCACGTAGCCGGCCGACGGCACGGAACGGGTGATGGTGACCTTGGCCTGGTGGCCGTCGGTGTAAGCGGTCGGGACGACGGCGTCCGCGAGCGTGGGCAGCGGCGCGCCGGTGTCGACCCGCACGGCCTGGCCCGGCTGCAGCCGTCGCGGCTGACGCGAGCCAGCCGGGATTTCGCCGACGACCGGCAGCTGGACCGGTTCCTGTCCGGCGGTCTGCACGTCGACGCTCCGGACCGCGTAACCGTCGACCGCCGCCTGGTCGAACCCGGGCAGCGCGTGCTCGGCGACGACCTCCTCAGCGCAGAGCAGACCCTGCGCTTCGGAGATCGCGACGCGAACCGGACGCGGGCGCACGGCGGCGTCGAGGGTCAGCGCGATCTGCTCGTCGACCGAGCGGAAATCGCCGGTCTCGGCGGATTCTTCCGTCGAGGCAACGATTTCCGCCGATTCCGCCGCGGCGACGGCCTGAACCGTCGGTTCGGGCACGTCTTCGGTCGGGACGGCAGGGGTGGAATCGAGGGAGTCCGTCATGGGCGATCGTTTCCGATCCGTTCGGTCAGCCAGGTGCGCAGCGACGGCCCGTAATCCGGGTCCTCGAGCGCGAAATCGACGGCGGCGCGCAGGAATCCGCCCGGGTTGCCCAGGTCGTGCCGCCCGCCGCGGTGGACGACGATGTGCACGGGGTGCCCCTCCTGGATCAGCAGCGCGACGGCGTCGGTGAGCTGCAGCTCGCCGCCCGCACCGGGCTCGATCCGGCGCAGCGCGTCGAAAATCGCCCGGTCGAGCAGGTACCGCCCAGCCGCGGCGTAGGTCGACGGCGCGTCCTCCGGCTTGGGCTTCTCGACCATGCCGTGGACCTGCTTGACGTCCGGGTCGTCGGTGTCGGTGACGTCGAAGACGCCGTACGGGGAGATCTGTTCTTTCGGAATGTCGAAGGCGCAAAGCACGCTTCCGCCGTACTGGGCGCGGACGGCCGACATCCGGTCGAGGACCCCGGCGGGCAACACGAGGTCATCGGGCAGGAGAACGGCGACAGCGGTGTCTTCGTCGGTGAGGTTCGGCTCGGCCTGCGCGACCGCGTGCCCGAGCCCGAGTGCCTGCTCCTGGATCGCGACCTCGACGTCCAGCAGCTCCGGCCCGCGCCGGACCTTCGCCAGCAGCTCGGTCTTGCCCTTGTCCTCGAGCGTCTTCTCCAGGTCCGGCTTCGCCTCGAAGTACCGGACGACAGCTTCCTTGTCCGGCGAGGTGACGATCACCAGCCGCTTCGCCCCCGCACTCGCCGCTTCGCTCGCGACGATCTCGATCCCCGGCGTGTCGACCACTGGCAGCAGCTCTTTGGGCACCGCTTTCGTGGTCGGCAGGAATCGCGTGCCGAGGCCTGCGGCAGGCACGATGGCGGTTCTGAAGGTCTGGGTGGTTGAGGCGCCCGTCATGGGCGCAAAGCCTAACCTGGTCTCATGCACGAGCCGGGCAATGAGACCCCGAGCAAGGCGGAGTGGCGGACACGAATCCTTCGAGCCCGCGCCGAACTGCCCCCCGAAGCCCATGCCCGCGAGGCAGCCGCCCTGGCGACCGCAGCGTCGTCAATCCACGCGGAAACGGTGTGCGCGTACCTCCCTTTCGGCACCGAGCCCGGCCAAATCTCCCTGGTGAACGCCCTGGCCGCGACGGGCGCGCGCGTCCTGCTGCCCGTCATCCCGGACACTCCGGGCCCGCTCGACTGGTCCGAGTACACCGGCCCGGACGCCCTGATCCCCGGACGCCTCCGCGGCGTCCTCGAACCGTCCGGTCCGCGCCTGGGCACCGCCGCGGTGGCGTCGGCGCAGGTGCTGCTGATCCCCGCCCTGGCCGTCGACCGCCACGGCACCCGCCTCGGCCGCGGAGCGGGCTACTACGACCGCACCCTGACCGCCGCGCCCGACACCGCCCGCGTGGCCGTGGTGCGCGCCGAGGAGGTCGTCGACCATCTCCCCGCCGAACCCCACGACGTGCCCATGACCGCCGTCCTGACGCCCTCCGGCCTCATCCAGCTGCCAAGGGCTGCCGCTGCCAGGTGAGACCGCCGCTCGGCGCGGCTCGGCTCGGCGGGACGCAGCGCGACAACGGCTCCGCTCGGCGGCTCAGCGCGACACGGCTCGGCTCAGCTCCACGCGACGCCGCTCAAGGGCTCAACGGCGCGACGGCTCCACGCGACGCGGCACAGCTCGGCTCGACGGCTCCGCGCGGCGCGGCCCGCTCGGCGCGGCTCGCTCGGCGCGGCTCGCTCGGCGGCTCCACGCGGCACGACGCGGCTCGGCGCGGCTCGGCGCGGCGACGCAGCTCGGCGCGGCACGGCGACGCGGCACGGCGCGGCTCGGCCTGCCTCGGCTCGAAAGTGGTCAAGACCACTCAACCGGCCAGCCGTGTCCGGTACCGCCGCCCGAACCCGATGCCCACCGTCATGGCCCCTACCGAACCCGATGGCCGCCACCATGACCCGCCACTCGAATCCGATGGCCACCGTCCAGCCACGAACCACCCAAACCACGCATCCGCACACAACCCACACCAGCACCCGCCCCTCACGACCACCAAAACCGCCGCGAGCAAGCCCGCACGAGGCCCTCCAGGCCCCGCCAACCAGCCCAGCAACGGCCCAGTCGACCGGACCAGCCGCAGTCCAGCCACCCACCCACCGCCGCCCAGGACG
The DNA here is from genome assembly GCF_006704225.1 of Amycolatopsis sp. Poz14. Taxonomy (NCBI): domain Bacteria; kingdom Bacillati; phylum Actinomycetota; class Actinomycetes; order Pseudonocardiales; family Pseudonocardiaceae; genus Amycolatopsis; species Amycolatopsis sp. Poz14. Next base: position 1,718,667 of record NZ_JACLHD010000001.1, on the reverse strand, counting down.
CCCTGACCAGCACTAACCCGCCACCGCCCCTTCCTCGCCCGCACTGTGAGCAAGGGGTAATTGCGCTGAGGGAATGCTGTCCAGCACAATTGGGCTAGCACTCTTGTAGGTCGAGTGCCAGTGCATGAAGGAGCTTCAGTGCCCACGTACCAGTACGCCTGCAAGGAATGTGACCACCGCTTCGAGGCGGTGCAGTCCTTCTCCGACCCCAGCCTGACCGTCTGCCCGCAGTGCTCCGGCGCCCTGCGCAAGGTCTTCAGTTCGGTCGGCGTGGTCTTCAAGGGCAGCGGGTTCTACCGCACGGATTCGCGTGATTCGAGCAAGTCGAGCACCTCCGCGACCCCGGCCAAGACCGAGAGCGCCAAGTCCGACTCGTCGTCCACCACCTCCTCTTCGTCGACGTCTTCTTCGTCCTCGAACACATCCTCCACGACGAGCACGACAAAAACGGCTTCCACGCCCTCCTGACCCCCGAGTTATCCACAAGGGGCCAGTTGTCCACAGGTTCGCGAATCGGCTCTTCCGGCCGGTTCGCGACGTCCTTAACGTCGGATTCGTGCGGCATCCCGCCGCACCGGAACCGACGAGGGGACAACCGTGAACACCTTGCTCAGCCGCCTTCCCGCGCTGCCTGACGTCCGTCTGCCGCGCGGGCGGCGAGCCCGGATGCTCCGCCGGTGTCTCGCGGCGGCCCTGCTCTTGGCCGGCCTGCTTGTCCTGTTTCTCCCGCCCTCTGCACGGGGCGCACCCGCCACCTCGACGGTGGTCTCCGCACGCGACCTGCCCGCGGGCTCAGTCCTGCGCGCTGCGGACGTGCGGACCGTCGCGCTGCCCGACAACCTCCGTCCGTCCGGCGCGCTCTCGGCGACCGACACAGCGGTGGGCCGGCTTCTGTCCGGCGCGGCGCGAGCCGGCGAGCCCATCACCGACGTCCGGCTTCTGGGCAACAACCTCCCCGTAACGGGTGAACCCGGCGCGGTCACCGTGGCCGTCCGGCTCGCGGACGCGGCCGTCGCCGAGTTGCTTCAGCCGGGCCAGCGCGTTGACGTCGTCGCGGGCGCGGATACCACAAATTCCGCGTCTGTGCTGGCCAGAGGGGCTTCGGTGGTCACCGTCCGGCGTTCCGACGACACCGGGAACCACACTTTGGGCCCGCCGCAGAAGGGTCCGCTGGTGCTGCTCGCGCTGCCGGCGCAGGTTGCCACGCAGGTCGCTGCTTCCTCGCTCGAACGACCGGTAACGGTTACTCTCCGCTAACCCGACCCTGTTCCGATGGGCGACGGCTGTCTGAAGGCGGCCAGACGCCTGTCCCGAATCCCCTGGGAGCAGCAGTGCTGAAAGGTTTCAAGGACTTCCTGATGCGCGGCAACGTCGTCGACCTCGCGGTCGCCGTCGTGATCGGCGCCGCGTTCACCGCGATCGTCACCGCGTTCACCAACGGCCTGATCAAGCCGCTGATCAGCGCGATCGGCGGTTCCGACGCGGCGCAGGGGCTCGGTTTCCGGATCCTCAAGGCAAACGGCGCGACTTTCATGGACTTCGGCGGCGTGATCAACGCGGCGATCAACTTCGTGATCGTGGCGGCGATCGTCTACTTCCTGGTCGTCCTGCCGGTGAAGCACCTGCAGGAGCGGCGGAAGCGCGGCCAGGAGCCCGGCCCCGCCGAGCCCACCGACGTCGAGCTGCTCATCGAAATCCGCGACCTGCTGCGCGCGCAGCAGGGCAACGGCCCCTCCAGCCGCGACAGCTGAGGGGTCACCGATCGTGATGCGGGGGCCGGTTCTCGAGATACCACGAATCCGGAGTGGTCTCCGGGCCCCGGCCCCGCTCATCGGACGTGGTCTCCGGCAGGACGTCGCCGAAGATCTCGTCGACCCGGCGGCGGCGCTGGGCCTCGTCTGTGCGGGGACGTCGTTCCTCGTGCGGCATGGGTCCATCGTCCCACCTGTTGTTTGACAAGTGCAGAGAGACATCCGCCGCGAAACGGCCGGGCTCAGACCTCTTCGAGGCCGGAAAGCTCGTCGATCACGTGCGGGACCAGCGAGGAGAGGGTCGCCATGCCGTCGCGCACAGCCGCGCGCGAGCCGGCCAGGTTGACCACCAGCGTGCTGCCCGAAACGCCGGCCAGGCCGCGGGAGATCCCGGCGTCGACCGCGCCCGCGGCCAGCCCCGAGGCGCGCAGGGCCTCGCCGATGCCCGGGATCGGGCGGTCGAGGACCCCGGCGGTCGCGTCCGGCGTGCGGTCGCGCGGCGACACTCCGGTGCCGCCGACCGTGATCACCAGGTCAGCGCCGCCGATCACCGCCGTGTTGAGCGCGTTGCGGATGCCCGCAGTCTCGGCCTCGACCACCACGACGCCGTCGACGATGAACCCGGCCTCCTCGAGCAGCTCGGTGACGAGCGGCCCCGAGGTGTCCTCGTGCTCCCCGTGCGCGACCCGGTCGTCCACAATCACCACGAGTGCCCGGCCCAGCCGCTGTGCGCTCCGTTCCATGCCGACACCGTATCCGGTTCGGGGCCCGCTTCGCCGCCGCGGGCCCGGTGATTTCTGACGATTCGGTGACGTGGTCCCCGCAGGCCGCGCGCACCCCGGGGCGGGCCGCCTAGCGTCGGCGAGGTGCGAGTGCTCATCACCGGCGGAGCCGGGTTCATCGGGTCCCGGATCGCCGATCAGCTGGCCGACGACGGCGCCGAGGTCGTCGTGCTGGACAACCTGCTGTCCACCGCGCACGGCTCCACCACGCCGCCCGAATACACCCAGCGGCACCGCTTCCTCCGCGGTGACGTCACCGACACCGAGATCGTCGCCGAACTGCTCGACGGCGTCGACGCGGTCTGTCACCAGGCCGCGGTGGTCGGGCACGGCGTGGATCCCTCCGACGCGCCCTCGTATGCGCTAAACAACGACTACGGCACCGCCGTGCTGCTGGCCGCGATGCACGCGGCGAAGGTGCGAAAGCTCGTGCTCGCCTCGTCGATGGTGGTCTACGGCGAGGGGCGTTACGCGTGTGCGGAACACGGTGTCGTTCCGCCGTCACCTCGCCGGCAGTCCGATGTGGACGCCGGACGATTCGAACCCACTTGCCCGCACTGCGGTGCCGAGTTGGGCTGGCAACTCGTGCCCGAAGACGCGCCGCTGTTGCCCCGGAGCACCTACGCGGCAACAAAACTGGCGCAAGAACATCTCGCGGGCGCATGGGCACGGCAGACCGGCGGCACGGTCTGCGCATTGCGCTACCACAACGTCTACGGCCCGCGGATGCCGCAGAACACGCCATACGCGGGCGTGGCATCGCTGTTCCGCTCGGCATTGGAGCGCGGCGAAGCGCCGACCGTGCTTGAGGACGGGCGGCAGCAGCGGGATTTCGTGCACGTGGACGACGTCGCCCGAGCGAATGTCCTCGCGCTCCAGAGCGACGGTCCGGAGGCAGACCTCACGCCGCTGAACGTCTGTTCCGGACAGCCGCACAGCGTCGGCGACCTGGCCCGGGAGCTGGCCCGTGCCTGCGGAGGGCCGGAGCCGAGGATCGTCGGCGGTGCGCGGCCCGCGGACGTCCGGCACGTGGTCGCCGACCCGGCTCGAGCACGGGAGCTGCTCGGGTTCCGGGCGGAAACGTCCTTCCCGGAGGGCATCGCCGCGTTCGCCACCGCGGAGCTGCGTGCCTCCGTCACCCGATGAGGTGAAGATCACGTTCCGGAATGAATCGGCCGTACCGGATCTTGATGCTGGGCATGCGTTCCATCGTGGTGGGGGACATTGAAATCCACGCGCTGACCGACGGACGGTTGCAGCTGCCGTCGTCGTTCTTCCCGAGACTCCAGGGCAAGCGCTCGGCGCCGAGCACCGTGCCCGTGGTCATCGGCGCGTTCCTGATCCGGACGGGCGGCCGCAGCGTGCTGGTCGACGCCGGTTTCGGACCGCGTGCGTCCGGCGAGCCGCATCTGCCGCAGCACTCCAAAGAGCAACTGCATCCCGTGGTCAGCGGTGCCGAGCCGGAGCGCACCGGCGGCTTGCCCGCAGCGCTCGCTGAGGCCGGGATTGCCCCGGCAGACATCGACACCGTGGTGCTGACTCATCTGCACGCCGACCACATCGGCTGGGTCGCGCCGAACGGCGAGCCGTACTTCCCGAATGCCGAAGTGCGGTATGGCGCGCCCGACTGGGCAGCCTTCATCGAGCCGGCGGGGCGGCACGACCGCGGCCGCGTAGCGCTGGAAGCCCTTCGCTCCCAGGGCAAACTGCGTCCGATGCTTGACGGGGAAACGGTCGCTCCCGGCGTCACCGTCCGGCATGCGCCCGGACACACGCCAGGTCATTACGTGCTGGAAGTCGCGGACCAGGACCGTCGCGCTGTCCTGATCGGTGACGTCTTCCAGATTCCGGAGCAGATGGCTGATCCGGCGATCGGTGCTGCGTCCGACGCCAATCCCGGACAGGCGGAGCTGACCCGCCGCCGCTGGCTCGGCGAGGTGGTCGGTACCGGCACGATCGTCGCGGCCGTGCATTTCCCGGACGAGCCGTTCTTCCGGATCGCGGCCGACCACAGCGTGGAGCCGGTCGCGGCGGTTGCCGCTTCCTGACTGTCCACAATAGACGGCTCAGGAGGCCGCCAGCGGCAACCGCACCTCGAAGCGGCATCCGGGGCCGTGGTTCTGCACGCCGATCCGTCCCCGGTGTGCTTCCACCAGGCCCTTCGCGATCGCCAGGCCCAGCCCGCCGCCGCTGGTGGTGCCGCTGCGGTCGGGGGTGCGGGCTTGGGTGCCGCGGAAGGCGACGTCGAAGACCCGGCTGATCTCGTCGTCCGGAATCCCGCCGCAGCCGTCGTCCACGGCCAGCAGCGCCTGGTCGCCGTCGATGCCGATCTGCACGGCGACTGTGCCGTCCGGCGGGGTGTGCCGGATGGCGTTGGACACGAGGTTCCGCACGATCCGCGCCAGCTCCGGATCGCTGCCGGACACCACTGGCCACGCCGACGCGTTTTCCAGCACCCGTACGCGTTTGCGGTCCGCCACCGGTGCCTGCGCGGCGACCGCGTCGCTCACCACGTCGCGCAGCGGCACCGCCGACATGCTCAGTTCGAGCGCTCCCGCGGTGATCCGGGACAGCTCGAAGAGATCCCCCACCATGCCGGACAGCCGGGTGGTCTCGCCGCTGATGCGCTGGGCGTAGTCGGCCACCTCGGCGCGCTCCGAAACCACGCCGTCGGCCAGCGCCTCGGCCATCGCCTGGATCCCGGCGAGCGGGCTGCGAAGGTCGTGGCTGATCCACGCGACCAGTTCGCGACGCGACGCCTCCGCCGCGCGTTCGCGTTCCCGAGCCTCGCGTTCCCACACACTGCGCCGCGCGATGACCCGGCCCAGCACCATCGCCGCGGGCACCGCCACCAGTGCCACGAGCAGGCACACCAGCAGTTCCGTGGTCAGGGCCTCGGTGAACATGAAGCCGCTCACGCCGAGGATCCCGACCAGCATCGCGGCGACCGGAGTCAGCACGAGCGTGGTCATCGTGGTGGCCAGCGACCGGTGCCGCAGCAGGTAAAGCGCGAGTCCGCCCAGTGCTGCCACCGGCAAGGCGAAAAGCAAGGCGAGCGGCAGGATGTGGAGGACGTGGACGAACATGTCCCACGCCGACTCGCCCGAGCCGATCACGGCTGTGTCCGGTCGTAGCGGTAGCCAACGCCCCACACCGTCGCGACGCGGACTGGTTTGGCCGGGTCACGTTCGATTTTCTCGCGCAGCCGGCGCACGTGGACAGTCACCGTGGACTGGTCGCCGAAATCCCAGCCCCACACCTTTTCCAGCAGGTCGGCCCGGCTGAACGCGACGCCGGGATGGGAGAGGAAGAACGCGAGGAGATCGAACTCGCGCGTCGTAAGCGGCAGCGCCGCGCCGTCGAGGGTCGCCTGGCGGGCGGTCATCTGGAGCCGGAGGTTGCCGTCCGTCAGTTCAGCCGTGGGCGGCTCGGGCCGCGGCATGCGGGCCCGGCGCAGCACGGATGCCACGCGCAGGGTGAGTTCCTTGGGGCTGAACGGTTTGGTGACGTAGTCGTCGGCCCCCAGTTGCAGTCCGGCGATGCGGTTTTCCTCCTCGCCAAGTGCGGTGAGCATGACGATCGGCACCTGGCTCGTCTGCCGCAGCCGACGGCACACCTCCAGACCGTTGAGGCCGGGCATCATCACGTCGAGCACCACCAGGTCCGGCGCCCGCTCGGCGAACCGGGCGAGCGCCGCCGTGCCATCGCCGGCCAGGTCGACGGTGAAACCGGCGGTTTCGAGGTAGCGACGGACGACGTCGCGCACGGTCTCGTCGTCGTCCACCACGAGCACGCGACCCGCTTGGTCCTCCATGCCTCACCTCACCAGTTCGTCAGCAGCAGGTGGTTGACCGCGAGCGCGACCACCGCCTGTCCGGCCAGCCACCAGCGGCGGTGGCCCTCCGGGAGCAGCGCCGTGGCCGGGATCAGCCACGCGCCGAACGGTAGCCAGATCCGTTCTACCTCAGCCTTCGACAGGCCGGACGAATCAGCGAACACGATCGTGAGCAGAGCCGCCACCACGATCAGCAACACCGGATCGCGCAGGATCGTCCGGCGGGAAGGCAAGAAGACCGCGTTGGCCACTCCCCGGCGAGCCGCTGCGACCACTGCGGGGCCGCACGCGACCGCCACCGCGGCCAGATCGGCCCACACCCAGTAGGAATACGGCCGCACCAGCGCGACGCCCTGGTAGTAGCGCTCGACGACGAGGTGGTAGCCGTCGAACCACCAGAAACCGGCGAGCGCGAACACGGCGACCACTGCTAGCGCACCAAAGGCGGCGACGAGAGTGGTCCGCCATTGCCTGCCGAGCACGGCGACGGCCAGCGCGACCAAGCCGAGCAGGACGAGGCCGTAGGAGAGGAAGATGCCGAATCCGATGAGAATCCCGGCTGCCAACGCCGTGGGCCAGGCGTAACCGCGCTGTTCCCGGAAGCCCACCGACGCCAGGGCGAGCAGTGCGATGCCGGTGGCGGTCACACCGGCGAAGAGGCCGTCCGCGGATACGCCCAGCCACACCGCGCCTGGGCTGAGCACGGCGAACGGAAGCGCCGCGCGGGCGGCATCGGGACGGCCGAGCAGGGAGATCGTCGCGGGTACCGCCACCGCGACCAGCGCGGCCACCAGCACGACCGCGGTCGACGCCCAGGCACCGCCGTGGAGGCCGAGCCGGTCGAGCCAGACGAAGACGAGGGTCGCGCCGGGCGGGTGGCCGGACACGTGAGTGGTCCACGAGTTCGGCTGGAAGTCGAGGATGCGCGAGGAGAATTCGCGGAGGAACCGCGGGATGTCCGTGATGCCGGGGACTTCGTGCAGGTACTCCTGCACAGTGGTCAGCCGACCGGTGAAGCCGCGCGTCCAGCCGTCCACCATGGCGAGCGAGAAGATCCAGGCGAGGGAGGCCAGGTAACTCGCGGCCAGGGCGCGCCGCCATCGCAGCCGGGCGGCCAGGGTCGGGCCGTGCAGGACGACACCGGCGGCGATCAGGACGGCGAACACCGAGCCGGGGCCGACGTGTGGCAGCCAATGCGCGAACAACGGCGGCGCGAACGCGTAGATCACCACGTCCGAACCTGGCCGGTTGTAGTACACGCCAACCGCGGTCGCGGCGGCGACCACCACGAGGGTGACGCCGACCGTCACGAGATCGGCGCGGAACCGGGGACGGACGGGAACCGGGGGCGGCGGCTCGGCGAGCCGGGCAGCCTTCGTCGACTCGCTCATCGCCGGTCACGATAACCCCGCGGGCGGGCGTCCGGCAGGGTTCCGGCGGATCCGTGAGAAGTCGGTAAGATCTGGGCGAACGTCAGGATTTGGTAAGCACAGCAAGGGTTCTGCACTGTCCTTTCCAGACCTACCGTACGCCTCGTGAACGAATTCGGAGTGGACGTCGTCCTCCCCTGCCTCGACGAGGCGGCCGCGCTGCCCGGCGTGCTCGCCGGTCTGCCGGCGGGGTATCGCGCGATCGTCGTGGACAACGGGTCGCGCGACGGTTCCCCCGATGCCGCGGCCGCGCACGGCGCGAAAGTCGTCGACGAGCCGCGGCGTGGTTACGGTGCCGCTGTCCACACCGGGTTGGAGAACGCGACCGCCGACATCGTCTGTTTCGCGGATGCCGACGGGTCACTCGATCTGGCCGAGTTGCCGCGTCTGGTCGCCGCGGTTGTGGATGGTGCTGACCTCGCGGTCGGGCGACGGGTGCCGGTTTCCCGGGCGGCTTGGCCGTGGCACGCAAGAGCAGGCAATGCCGTCCTCTCGCTGCTCTTGCGGTCCCGCGGACTGTCGGTGCGGGACATCGCGCCGCTGCGGGCGGTGCGTCGTCGGGAGTTGCTGGCTCTCGGCGTCACGGACCGGGCTTTCGGCTACCCGCTTGAGCTGTTGGTGAAGGCTCAGCGCGCGGGCTGGACGGTCCGGGAGTTCGACGTCGCTTACCAGGAACGAGCACGGGGCACGAAATCGAAGGTGTCCGGTTCGATGCGCGGCACGTTGCGAGCGGTGCGGGACTTCGGGCGGGTGCTCGCCCGATGACGTTCTGCCTGCTTGTAGTCGCGAAAGCCCCGGTGCCGGGCTTCGCGAAGACTCGGTTGTGCCCGCCGGCGACGCCAGAACAGGCCGCGGAGATCGCCGCCTCCGCGCTGTTGGACACGCTGGACGCTGCGTTCGCCACTGACGGCGCGATCACCGTCGTGGCGATGACGGGCGACCTCTCGGAGGCGGCGCGAGGCGGCGAAATCGGCCGGGCGTTGCGGAAGGCGACCGTGATTGCGCAGCGGGGCTGGGATTTCGGCACCCGGCTGGCCAACGCGCACTCCGACACCGCCGCGGTGCATGCCGGGTTGCCCGTGCTGCAGATCGGCATGGACACGCCGCAGGTCTCCCCCGTATTGCTGGCTTCGGCGATCAAGCCGGTCGTCGACGGAGACAGCCGCGCAGTGCTGGGCAGCGCGGAAGACGGGGGCTGGTGGGGACTCGGGCTGGCTGATCCGCGGCAGGCGCAAGTGCTCGCCGGAGTTCCGATGTCGCGTCCGGACACCGGATTCCGCACCCGAGCGGCATTGGAAGGAAACGGGCTCCGCGTCGTCGAGCTGCCGACACTGTCCGATGTGGACACCATGGAGGACGCGCTGCGGGTGGCCGCGATCCGGCCGGACACCAGGTTCGCCGCCGCGGTCGACGCGGTGGGAGTGGTGGCATGAAACTCGCGACTGGGCGGGAATTCGATCGCGGGCTGCTCGGCCATCACTGCTGGCTGGAGCTCGCCAACGGCGACCGGATCGAGCTGCCGGTCGGTCGTTGGGCGGACGGTTGCGGTGCGGGCGACGCCGTGCTGCTGGACGCGTGCGCGGGTCCGACGCTCGACGTCGGCTGCGGACCCGGTCGGCTTACCGCTGCGTTGACGCGTCGAGGCGTGGTGGCCCTCGGCGTGGACAGTTCGCCGGTCGCGGTGCGGCTGACTCGACGGCGCGGAGCGAGTGCGTTGCAGCGCAACGTTTTCACTCGCCTTCCTGGCGAGGGACGATGGAGTCACGTGCTGCTGGCTGACGGCAACATCGGGATCGGTGGTGATCCCGATGCGCTGCTGCGGCGGGTGCACGAGTTGCTCACGCTAGATGGCGACGTGCTCGTGGAACTGGAGGAGCCCGGCCAGGGAGTGCGCCGCGACCACGTCCGCTTGCGGCCGGATCCCGCTGGTGGGCGGTGGTTCACCTGGGCGTGGGTCGGTGTCGACGCCATTGCGGAAATCGCGGTGCGGACGGGTTTTCGAGTGGCGTGGACGACCAGTCGCGGCCGCCGCTGGTTCGCGAAGCTGGCACGCGCATGAAACGGCTGGCAGCCGCGTGGCGCGGGCTCGACGCTCGGGTTTCCGCAGCACAGGCAAAGATCGGCGAACGGGCCCGTGCCGTCGATCGCCGGGTGCCGAGGGCGGAGCAGTTCAAGGGCGGTGCGCACGGCGAACGCGCGACCGCCCGGGTCGGCAGCCTGCTCGGGCTCGCGTTCCTGATCTGCTTCATCACCGGTCTGCTGAGCCATTTGATCCAGCATCCGCCCGAGTGGTTCTTCTGGCCGAGCCGTCCGGTGTGGCTGTATCGGGTGACGCAGGGCGCACACGTGCTGTCCGGGATCGCGGCGATTCCGTTGCTGCTGGCCAAACTGTGGAGCGTCTACCCGAAGCTGTTCGAGCGGCCGCTGGTGCGCTCGGTGCCGCACGCCGTGGAGCGGCTGTCGATCCTTGTCCTGTCCGGCGCAGCGTTCTTCGAGCTGAGTTCGGGACTGCTGAACGTCGCGCAGAATTACCCATGGAATTTCTACTTTCCTCAGGTGCACTATGCGGTGGCATGGGTCGCGATCGGATCGATCTTCGTGCATGTCGCGGTGAAGCTCCCGGTGATCCGGCGGGCGCTGACGCGGGAGCGTGCGCCCGCTCAGCAGTCTGGCCCTGGGTTGTCGCGTCGGGGATTCCTGACCACCACGGGGATCGCGACCGGAGTTGCCGTGCTGGCGACCGCTGGGGCGACCGTTCCGGCGCTGCGGAACGTCTCCGGGTTGTCGTGGCGATCGGACAAGGGCACGCAGAAGCTGCCGGTCAACCGCACGGCCGTGGCAGCGCGGGTCACGCGGGCAGCGCAGGATCCTGGATGGCGGTTGTCCGTGGTGACTCCGGCGGGGACTCGGCAGTTCACGCTGGCCGAGCTGCGGGCGTTGCCGCAGACCACTGTGGACTTGCCGATCGCGTGCGTCGAAGGGTGGAGCCAGATGGCGACCTGGCGCGGCGTCTCGTTCCCGGACCTGCTGCGCGCGAGCGGGACTTCGCCCGGCGTGGACGTGCGGGTGTCGTCGCTGGAGAAGACCGGCCTGTACGGCGTCAGCGTGTTGCCCGGCGAGCACACGGCCGACCCGCTCACGTTGCTGGCGCTGGAACTGAACGGTGAGGTGCTGAATCTCGACCACGGGTATCCGTGCCGCGTGATCGCACCCAGTCGGCCAGGCGTGTTGCAGACGAAGTGGGTCGAGAAGCTGGAGGTGCGGTGAAGACCGCGCGAATTCTGCTGGTGCTGCCCGGATTAACGGCGTTGGCGTACGGGATCGTGCTGTTCCTCGAGTACGCGGCGCCGGCGTGGCCGGACAGTTTCACGACGTTGCTGTGGATCGGCGGCGGTCCGATCGTCAACGACGCGGTGTTCGCTCCGATCGCGGGCGTAGTCGGTCTGCTGCTCGCTCGATTCCTGCCGCTGCCGTGGCGTGGGCCAGTGCAGGTCGGCGCGGCGTTGACCGCGGTGCTGGGTTTCGTGGCGTTCCCGCTGCTGTGGCGTGCTTATGGCGTGCCGCCGAAGCCCGGTCTGCACGACGGGAACACATGGCTGGGGCTGCTGGCGACGCTCGCCGTGGTGTGGAGTGCCGTGCTGGTCGTTTCGCTCGTCCGGATTGTCCGGGTACGGCGGCAGGCGGCACGGAAAATTCGGCCGCGCGCACGTAGTTGACCTGGGTTTTCTTCCGGTACCGGAATTTTCCCGCGGATTCGGCGTTTGGGACAGCGTGCGCGTGGGCACCTCACCGCACGCGGAGAGGCTCTCCGTGCCGAGTCGGAGGCGGCACGGAGAGCCTCTTCGTGTTTTCGTGTGCGAGCCGGTTTTCGCGCGCTGGGCATGAAAAACGGCCACGCGCGACCGGCTCTTGTGCTCCGGTCGCGCGCGGCCTGCAAAGGTTCGGCCCCAGCGCGGATAGGGGGTCGAGCCGTGGCTGGTCTCGGCCGCGCCTCGGCGGCCGAGCGAACTAGTTGGCCGGTACCGCCTGTCCGCCCAAGGTGACCTGCACCGTGCGTCCGTCGGCGAGGGTGAAGGTGGTCTGGTCGTTCGGGGCGCGGGTGCGGATCGCGGCGACGAGCGTGTTGGCGCTGTCGATGACGCGGTCGTCGATCTTGGTCACCACGTCGCCGGACTTCAGGCCCGCCTTCTCCGCCGGGCTGCCCGGCGTGATGTCGCCGAGCTGAGCGCCGCCCTGGGGCGCGTCGGTGACCTTCGCGCCGATGAACGTCTGGGTCGCGTGCCCGGTCTTGATGATGTCCTGCGCGGTGCGGCGCGCCTGGTCGATCGGGATGGCGAAGCCGATGCCGACGTTGCCGCCCTCGCTGCCGCTGCCCTGGCCGCGGCCCGAGTTCGGGCTGTAGATGGCCGAGTTGATGCCGATGACCTGGCCGTTCATGTTCGACAGCGGACCGCCCGAGTTGCCGGGGTTGATCGCGGCGTCGGTCTGGATCGCGTCCATCACCGTGGTCTGGTCGGTTTCGTCGCCGCCCGCCTGCACCGGGCGGTGCAGCGAGCTGACGATGCCCGAGGTGACCGTGCCGGTCAGCTCGTACGGCGAACCGATGGCCACCACCTGCTGGCCGACCCGCAGGTCGTCGGAGCGGCCCAGTTCGACCGGCTTCAAGTTGCTGACGCCGGACACCTTGACCACGGCGATGTCCGTGGTCGGGTCACGGCCGACAACCTTCGCCGCGGCCTTCTTGCCGTCCTGGAACACGGCCTGGATCTGGCCGCCGTTCGCGGCGACCTGGACGACGTGGTTGTTGGTGAGGATGTAGCCGTCGCTGCTGATCACGAAGCCGGAGCCCTCGCCCGCCGCGGTCCGGCCGGACACCTGCAGCTCGACCACGCTCGGCGACAGCTTCTGCGCCACCGATTCGACCGAGCCGGCCGGCACGTTGCCGGTCTGCTGCGCGGGTTTCGGCGCGTCGAGCGCGCTCACCGACGAACCGGACCCGCCGGTCAGGTACCCGACGGTTCCGCCCGCCACGCCGCCGATCACGAGCGAGATCGCGGCGACGCTCGCGAGGAGCTTGCCCGCCGAACCCTTCTTCTCGCGCTGCGCGGGGACGCCGTACACCGAGGTTCCCGGTGCGCCGTAAGGATTGGCCGGGGCTCCGGCGGGCGGAGTGTGCGTGCCGCCGGGGTATTGGCTGCCGTAAGGCTGCTGCGCGCCGGGGATCGCGCCGCTCTGGGGCGCGCCAGCGTGCGGTGCGGCCGCGCCTTGGGCCGACCACGGATTCGGCGTGCTGCCAGCCGGAGCAGCGGCCCCGTACGTCGGAGCGGCACCGTACTGCCCCGCAGGCGCTCCGTACGCACCGGAAGCGTCGCCGCTCGCCGTGCCAGTGCCGGACGTTCCCGCCGAGCCCTCAGCGGCCGAACCGTACGCGGCGGTCGAACCAGTGGCGCTGGAAGCCGACTGGTTCGCGTCGCCGCCGGAAGCGGGTTGGTCCGGCTGAGCCGGGGTCTGCTGCCAGGCCGCCTGGCCTTCGGCGCCCGGCTGGGCGCCCGGGTCCTGGCGACCCGCCGCGGAGTCGGGCACGTGGGGGTCGTTCTCGGTCATGTCCTCACCTAAGCGGCTGGGCCTGAGAGGTTCCTGAGTCGAACCTGTGTTTCGTAGATGAGTATGCCGCGAGTTCCGGTCAGCCTGCCGAACGAAGCCGTTCCGCGATCTGTTCCGGGGTGGCGTCGTTGATCCAGACCGCCATGCCCGACTCGGATCCGGCCAGGTACTTCAGCTTGTCCTTGGCCCGCAGCACGGAGAACAGCTCCAGATGCAGCCACGACAGCTCGCGGTCCCGCCGCACCGGAGCCTGATGCCAGCCCGCGATGTACGGCAGCGGCCGGTCGTACAGCGCGTCACACCGGCGCAGCACGTCGAGGTACACGCGGGAAAAGTCATCGCGCTCGGCGTCGGTGAGCGACGGGAGGTCCGGTGTCTGCCGGTGCGGCACGATCTGGACGTGCACCGGCCAGCGCGCGGCAGGCGGCACGAACGCCGTCCAGTGCTCGCCGGTCGCGATCACGCGCTCGCCCGATTTCCGTTCCGCCGCCAGCACGTCGCCGAGCACCGAGCCGCCGTGCTCGCGCGCGACCGCCAGCATCCGCTCGGTCTTCGGCGTGACGAACGGGTAGCCGTAGATCTGGCCGTGCGGGTGCGAGAGCGTGACGCCGATTTCTTCGCCGCGGTTCTCGAACGGGAAGACCTGTTCCACGCCAGGCGTCTGCGCGAGCGCGGCCGTGCGGTCAGCCCAGGCGTCCACCACGAGGCGCACCTGTTCCGGAGTCAGCCGGGAGAACGCGCCGTCGTGGTCGCTCGTGAAGCACACGACCTCGCAGCGGCCGAGTCCCGGCGCGGTCGGGACGAGGCCCAATCCGTCCACAGTGGACGGTTCGCCGGTCGCCTGCTGCGAGAACGACGGGAACCGGTTCTCGAAGACGACCACGTCGTAGTCGGCTTCGGGGATTTCGCTCGGCTTGCCCGGCCGGGTCGGGCAGAGCGGGCAGAGGTTGGCGGGCGGCTTGTACGTGCGCGTCTGGCGGTGCGCCGCCATCGCGACCCACTCGCCGGTCAGCGGGTCGCGGCGGATCTCCGAGGCCGCCGCGACCGGCGGCAGGTCCCGGGTGTCCTCGGCGATCCGTTCACGGTCGTCGGTGTGGTCGAAATAAATGATCTCCCGGCCGTCGGCCAGGTGCGCCGCAGTGCGTTTCACGCTTCTTCTGCCTCGAGGTTCTCCGCCGTTTCGGCGATCATGAGTTCTCCGACCCGCTCCGCGAGGTCTTCCCGCGCGCGGTCGTCCAGTCCGTCGTCGGTCACCACGACCTGTGCTTCTTCCAGGTCCGCGATCGTGGAAATGCCGACGGTGCCCCACTTCGTGTGGTCGGCGAGCACCACCAGCCGCCGTCCGGCCTCCACCAGCGCGCGGTCGGTTTCGCTCTCGGTGAGGTTCGGGGTGGTGAACCCGGGCCCCACCGCCATGCCGTGCACGCCGAGGAACACCAAGTCGAGGTGCAGTGTCCGCAGGCTCTGCACGGCGACCGGGCCGACCAGCGCGTCCGAGGGGGTGCGCACCCCGCCGGTGAGGACCACCGTGCGTTCCGGCTGTCCCGCGTTGCGCAGCACATCGGCGACCTGGATCGAGTTGGTGACGATGGTGAGGCCCTCGACGCCGTCGAGCGCGTGCGCGAGCGTCCAGGTGGTGGTGCCCGCGGACAGGCCGATCGCGGTGCCCGGCTTGACGAGGGTGGCCGCCAGTTCGGCGATGGCTTCCTTCTGTGCGCGCTGGCGCACCGATTTCGCCTCGAACCCCGGTTCGTCGGTGCTCTTGCCGACCAGCGACGTCGCGCCGCCGTAGACCTTCTCGACCAGGCCGCGGCCCGCGAGCACGTCGAGGTCCCGGCGGACCGTCATGTCGGAGACGCCGAGCCTCGCGACGAGGTCACTGACCCGGACCGCACCGGTCCGGCGTGCTTCCTCGAGGATCACCGCCTGTCGCTGCCGCGCGAGCACCGCCACTCCCCAAGCACACCCATCAACTGCACAAAATCCTACACGATTCAACATCAGGTGTGCGCGACGTGCAGATCAAGCGTCCCCCTGCCGGGCGACAGCCATGCGTGGCGGGCCGCTCAGGCGACCGGCGCCCCTGGTAGCCGGATGGTGAGCAGAGCGCCGCCTTCCGGTGCCCGGTTGGCGTAAACCGTGCCGCCGTGCCGTTCGGCGGCGTGCTTCACGATCGCCAGCCCGAGGCCGGAACCGGGCAGGGTGCGTGCCTCCGAAGAGCGGTAGAAACGGTCGAACACCTTGGGCAGGTCTTCCTCGGCGATGCCCGGTCCGGAGTCCGCGACCTCGACCACCGCGGTGCCGTCGCCGAGCGGACGCAGCGTGACCCGCACCCGCGAACCCTGCGGCGAGAACTTCACCGCATTGTCCAGCAGGTTCAGCACCGCCCGCTCGAGCGAGCTGTTGTCGCCGGTGAGGACCCACGGCTGCAGCGCGACCTCGAACTCGATCTCGCCCGCCCGCCGGCGCGCCCGGTCGAGCGCGCGCTCGACCACGTCCATCAGGTCGACGCGTTCGGCCTGCTCGCGCGGTTCGTCCTGCCGCGCCAGCTCCACCAGGTCGCCGATGAGCTGGGTCAGCTCGTCGAGCTGGCCGCGAATGTCGGCCTCGATGTCGGCGCGATCTTCGTCCGGCAGCGACGGCGCGCCCGGGCGACTGGCCGACAGCAGCAGTTCCAGGTTGGTGCGCATGGAAGTCAGCGGGGTCCGCAGCTCGTGCCCGGCATCGGCGACCAGTTGCCGCTGCCGTTCCTGCGAGTCCGCGACCGTGCCGAGCATGATGTTGAAGCTGTGCGTGAGCCGGGCGAGTTCGTCATCGCCGCTCACCGGGATCGGGCGCAGGTCGCCGGTCGCGGCTACCCGTTCGGCAGCTGAGGTCAGCCGGTCGACGGGGCGCAATCCGGCGCGCGCGACGGCCGTGCCCGCGCCCGCGGCCACCACGATCCCGGCACCGCCGACGAGGAACAGCACCACGGACAGCTGGTTCAGCGCGCGCATCGTCGGAGCCATCGACTGGGCCAGCACGATCGCCTGCCCGTGCCCGAGCGGCACCGCGACCACGCGCATGCCGGTGGCCGCGTCGGTGCGCAGCGACTGCGGAAGCACGCCGGTCGCGACGCGCATCTCGGACGGGCCGACCGGCGGCCGCGTGCCCGGCTGCGGATAGATCAGGTCGCCGGTGAGGCCGTTGAGCTGGCCGATCTGCAGGTCAGCGCTGGCCAGCAGTGCCCCCGGGACCTCGCGCAACTGGTCGGTCGGCACCTGCGGCGAGTTCGCCGCGGCTTGTGCGCGGGCCAGCAGGTTGTCGTCGAGCTGAGTAAGGAGGTTGTTGCGCACCACGAGGTACGCGCACAGGGACACGAGCGCCACCGCACCCGCGACGCACGCCGCGGCCAGCAGCGTGACGCGGCCGCGCAGCGAGAACCGCCGGGTGGTCCACCGGGTGCCCCGCGGATCCGGGACCTCCCCCTCCGGCGCGGCGTGCGCACCCGCCGGGTAGTCGGTCACGGCGGGGTCTCGCGCAGGACGTACCCCACTCCACGCACCGTGTGGATCAGCCTCGGTTCGTTGTCCGCTTCCGTCTTGCGGCGCAAATAGCCGACGTAGACCTCCAGCGCGTTGCCCGACGTCGGGAAGTCGTAACCCCATACTTCCTCCAGGATCCTTCCGCGGGTCAGCACGTGCTTGGGGTACGAGAGGAACAGCTCGAGCAGCGCGAACTCGGTGCGGGTGAGACTGATCTCGCGACCGCCGCGGCGGACCTCGCGAGTGCCCGGGTCCAGCGTGAGGTCGGCGAACGACAGCACCTCCGACGTCTCGCCCTGCTGAGCGTCCGGCGCGGCGCGGCGCAGCAGGGCGCGCAACCGGGCGAGCAGCTCCTCCAGGGCGAACGGCTTGGGCAGGTAGTCGTCGGCGCCGGCGTCGAGGCCGGAGACCCGGTCGGAGACGGTGTCGCGGGCGGTCAGCACGAGAATCGGCAGGTCGTCGCCGGTGCTGCGGAGCCGGCGGGCCACTTCGAGCCCGTCGAGGCGCGGCATCATCACGTCGAGAACCATCGCGTCCGGACGGTTGGCGAGGATCGTCTCCAACGCCTGCGCACCATCGCTCGCGAGCTCCACGGTGTAGCCGTTGAACTCCAAAGACCGCCTGAGCGATTCACGGACGGCACGGTCGTCGTCCACTACGAGGATGCGCATGCCGTCAGTCTTACGCAGAGTGCTGAGACCCGCCTAAGAACACACGCAGAACACACAAAGAGCATTTCCGGACGACCGCGGACAGGGCGGCACATTCGCACTGGCCGCGCCGGGGGTCGCGGACGCGGAAATCACAACGAGCGCTCTTCCGGCGGCCGGGCGACCGGGGCGTTCCAGTGTCGCCAGAGAGCGAGCACGCGGATCGCGACCACGACCACCGCCGAGACGGTCGTGACCGCGCCGGCCGGGAGGTGCAGCGCGTGCCCCGCCCAGACACACACCGCACCGGTCAGCGCGGCCATCGCGTAGATCTCCTTGCGCAGCACGAGCGGGATCTCCCGCAGCAGCAGGTCGCGGACCGCGCCGCCGCCGATGCCGCTGGTCATGCCGATCAGACACGCGGCGTACCCGGTCGCGCCCGCGTTCAGCGCCAGCGTCGTCCCGGCCGTGGCGAACACTCCGAGCCCGACCGCGTCCGCGAGCAGCACGGCGTGGCGCAGCCGGGCGACCTGCGGGTGGAAGGCGAACACGACCAGAGCTGTCACCGCGCAGACGGCCAGGTACGGCCAGTTGCGCAGGGACGTCGGCGGATGGATGCCGAGGAGCACGTCGCGGATGATGCCGCCGCCGAGTGCCGTGGTCAGGCCGACCACGACGACCCCGAACACGTCCAGCCGCGCCCGGACCGCGGCCAGCGCCCCGGACGCCGCGAACGCCACCAGCCCGAGGAACTCGAGCGCGGTCAGCAGCATGTGCTGGTTCTACTGGTCGAGAAGCCCGCCGCGGTAGGCCAGGAGCGCGGCCTGCACCCGGTTGGCCGCGCCGATCTTCGACAGCACCGCCGAGACGTACCCCTTCACCGTCGCCTCGGACAGGTGCAGCCGCCCGCCGATCTCGGCGTTCGACAGACCCTGCCCGATCAGCGCGACGACCTCGCGTTCGCGTTCGGACAGCGAGGCCAGGAGCTTGCGCGCCGGCTGCGCGGCCCGCTGCTCGTCGCGGTGGCTCTGCACCATGCGCACGGCCACGCCCGGATCGAGGACGGCACCGCCCTTGGCCAGGTCGCGCACGGCCCGCAGCAACGCCGCCGGGTCGATGTCCTTCAGCAGGAAGCCGTTGGCGCCGAGCCGCAGCGCGAGGCTGACGTACTCGTCGATGTCGAAGGTGGTGAGCATGGCGACGGTCGGCGGATCGGGCAGCGCGAGAATGGCCCGGAGCGCGCGAATGCCGTCGTCAGGGGCGCGCATCTTGATGTCGAGCAGCGCGACGTCAGGGTGATAGCGACGGGCGACCTCGACCGCCGATCTGCCGTCGCTCGCCTCGCCCACGATCTCGATGTCCGACGCCCCGGACATCATGGCGCGCAGCCCCGACCGAACTAGTTCCTCGTCGTCGGCGAACATGAGCTTGATCAACGAAGCCCTCCGGCAAACCGTGGGTTGGAGGCGGCTCCCCGCACCCGTTACGGAAGATTACCTACTGTTGTTCACGGTTTCGAAACCAGACACGACCAGGTGACGCGGCTGGTCCACCGGAGCGGCCGAGAACAGCAGTCGACCCGGTTGCTGGTCACCCACTTGAGTGACTTCTTCGGATGGGCGCCGCCGAGTTGCGTAACCGATCCAGAAGGAGCGGAGGTTCATCGGCTGGTTCGGAAGGCTTGCTGGCTGGAGTCCGCGCGAAAATGGTGACCGCCGGACGCGCCGCCGCTGCTATGGTCGCGGCGATGTTCCAGTTCATCGTTCTCTTCAGCTGACGGTCCTGCGACCCGCCCCTCGCAGATCCAGCACCGGCCCGGGCGGGTCTCAACGCGCCGTTTTCGGCGCAGGACCCCGTCAGCCGCGCGCCTCGACTCGCGCTGTGCCCTGGAGAACGACGTGTCACCTGAACACCCTTCCTACTGGACCGCGCTGCGCCAGCCCCACGTGGTGCGCTCCTTCCTGCCGAGCATCCTTGGCCGATCGTCGTTGGCGATGTCCGGGCTCGCGCTCGTGTTCCTCCTCGAATCCGGCAGCGGGTCGTTCGCCGCCGCCGGAGCCGTCACGGCCACGCTGGGAATCGCCAACGTCGTCGCGACACCCTGGCGAGCGCGCGCCGTCGACCGATTCGGCCAGGCAACCGTCTTGTCCACGCTGGGCGCGGTCCACACGATGGCGCTCGTGGTGTTCGCCATGGATCCGGGCGCGCCCTTGCCCTTCTTGCTGGGTCTTGGCGCCGTCGCGGGGTTGTCGCTCCCGCCGTTCGGATCGACGATGCGCGTGGTGTGGTCGGCGGCGCTCGCCAGCGGACCGCTTCGCACTCGAGGACTGAGCCTGGACGCGGTCGCCGAAGAGCTGATTTTCGCGGTCGGGCCGTTGACTTCCGCAATCCTCACCGCGCTCGCGGATCCGGCGCTGGCGCTTTACGTCTCGGCCAGCCTCGTCGCCACGGGGAGCGGCCTTTTCGTGCTCAGCCCGCTGTCCCGGCAACAGCGCGGACACCGCACCAAGCGAACCGCGGAAGCGCCGAAACCGTTGCGGTCGCCCGGTTTTCTCCCGGTGGTGGTCGCCATCATGGCTCCGGGAATCATCCTCGGCGCGGTCGAGATCGTGGCACCGGCCGTGGGCGCGGCCGAGGGTTCCGCAGTTCTGCCCGGCGTCGTCCTGGCCCTGTTCGCAGGGGCGAGCGCGCTCGGCGGTTTGCTGTATGGCCGCCTCAATCCGCGGATGTCGGTCGAACGACAACTGCTCGTTCTCGGCACAGCGCTGATCGGCGTCAGCGCGACCGCTGGGCTCATCGGGTCCACGCCAGTGCTGGTCGTCGGCATCGGCATAGCGGGCGGCTTCATCGCACCGCTGCTCATCGTCGGGTACCTAGCGGCTGACGCGCGCACCGATCCCACCGTGCGGACCGAAGCGAGCAGCTGGATCAACACCGCGGTCAACCTCGGTGCCGCTGCCGGCTCGGGTCTCCTCGGCGCGACGACGGAAACCACGGCACCCGGCACCGCCCTCGCGATCTGCACCGCGGCCGCAGCGGTCGTCTTGCTCGTCAGCGCGCCACGACGCCGTCGCGCAGTGCCGTGAACAGCTGATCGAGACGGACGCGGTGGTTCTTCGCCACCGCGCGGTCCGGCTCGCCCTCGATACGGCGGCGGACGGTTTCCACGAGCACCGCGCTGTAGCCAGCGATAAAGAAGGCCGCGAGCAAAAACCCGTCGCCGTCGAAGGCGGGGTCTTGGGCTAGCTCCTCGGCGAGGACGGACTGGAGTTCGGAACCGATGGCTCGCGCGCGGGCGATCAGGGCGGGGGAACCGGCGACCGTCCAGAAAAACGGTACGGAATTGGCGCTGATCCCGGACAGCGGCGCACAGTCGTCGCACAGGCGGAAGCACAGGTCCTGCAAGGAGGTCAGGATATCGGCGTCCGGCGCGCGGTCTCGGACTGCCGCGCGCAGCAGATCCACGGCGTCGGCCGCTCGGTCCAGGAAGAGGTCTTCCTTTCGCGCGAAGTGGTTGAAGACCGTCACGCTGGAAACCCCGGCCTCCCGCGCGATCTCGGCAACGGTCACGGCTTCGTACCCGCGCTCCACGAACAGCCGGTTCGCGACCGCCAGGATCCGGGCGCGCGTCCGCGGGCCGCCGCGTTCGCTGGTTCTGGGCATCCGGAAACCACTTCCTTGTGTCACTAAATTTAGTTAGTTAAGATACTACCTGGCAGAGGGGAGCCCAGTCATGAGCGAGCGCGTGTTTCCCGCGCCGTCGACGATCAGCGAGCAAGCACGGTCTTGGCTCGCCCTCGACGCCGGTGAGTTGACCTATCCGGCTGCCGACGACACGGATGGCTGGCTCGCGATGGCGGCTCGGGCGAATCAGTCGACAGCCCAGCGGTTTCCGGTCACTGGACTGCCGGTGCACGTCGAGGACTTCGAGGTCGACGGAGCCGCCGGGTACGCCGCGCGGCCGCATGGGGTCGATGACGACGCCGTCTTCCTGTGGATGCATCCCGGCGGCCTCCTGGTCGGCGGCGGGGACGCGTGCCGGGCGACAACGGCCAGGACCGCCTTGTCGACCGGCATGCTCGTGTGGGGCGTGGACTATCGACTGCCGCCGCTCTATCCGCATCCGGCGGCACTGAATGATGCGATGTCCGTGTACCAGCACGCGTTGCGGGAGCGTGATCCGTCGCAGGTGTTCGTCGGCGGCGATTCCGCGGGAGGAAACATCGCGGCCGCGCTTTTGTTGTGCGCCAAGGACGCCGGGTTGCCGATGCCGGCCGCGCTGGTGCTCAACACACCGCAAGTCGACCTGACCGAATCCGGCGACACCTTCCAGACGCTGGACGGTGTCGACAACATCCTCCGCAGTCTGGCTCCCACGAACGCCCTCTACGCAGCGGGTGCCGACCTGCGGGATCCGTACCTGTCCCCGATCTTCGGTGACGTTTCCGGCTTCCCGCGCACCTTCCTCCGGAGCGGTACCCGCGATCTGTTCCTGTCGAACACGGTCCGGATGCATCGGAAATTGCGCGCCGCCGGCGTGGCAGCCGAACTGCACGTGTTCGAGGCGATGCCGCACGGCGGGTTCGGCGGCGACAGCCCGGAGGACTTGGACGCGGCGGCGGAGCAGCGGCGGTTTCTCGCTCGGAGTTGAGAGAACTTGTTTGCCGCAAGACTTTCGAGATCCGATGCCGTCAGGTTATCGCCGGATAGCGAACCAGTCTTGGACGCCAGGTCCGCACGCAGGCAAAACTCGAGGCATGACCACCACTATCCGTCGCCCTCTTCCCGGCTCCGATACCCGTCGAGCAGCAGCTTCGTAGTCAACTCGATGTGGTCCCGCAGGGCCTCGACCGTGCCCGCGACGTCTCGTTCGATCGCGCGTTCGCAGATCAGCCGGTGTTCCGCCGCGACGTCGCGGTGGTTGTCCTCGCTCGAGGCGCGGGCCCAGCACCGGTAGACCTCGGCCGATTCGCGCAGCTGGGTCGCCACCGTGCGCAGGTGCTGGTTCGGGCAGCCCTCCAGCAGGACCTGGTGGAACCGGGCGTGCGCGGACAGCCAGCGCTCGTTGATCGCGTCTGACTCGTCGGCGAACGTGGTGCGGGCGAGATTGTGGTGCGCCGCGAGCAGGTCGGACTCCCATTCGATGGTGCCGTGCGCGAGGGATTCGCGGACCACGTGCGTTTCGACGACCACGCGCGCCTCGGTGAGGTCTTGCAGGGTGTCCGGGGAGACGTCGATGACCCGGAACCCTTGCTGTGGCGCGAAAGTCGCGAGTCCTTGGCCGACCAGCCGGGGCAGCGCTTCGCGCAGGACGCCGCTGCTGGCGTCGTAGTCCCCTTTGAGCGCTTCGACGCGCAGCCGAGTTCCGGGCGCGTGCCGGCCGTTGAGGATGTCGGCGCGAAGACGCAGGTAAACGTCCTCGACGCGGGTCGTGCTGCGAGCGCCAGTCATGTCGCAGATCGTACCTGGTTCCGCATACTCGCCATAATCTCGAGATTTAGTTGACTTATCGAGATTCAGCGGTGTTCACTGGCCGGGAAGCAGCGGAAGGACGCGGAGAATGCAAACGACGACACGGGCCGGCCGGATGTGCCTAGTGCTCAATGACAGGGCGATCGACGTCGAAGGGGCGAGCGGCGGGCGGTTCCCGGCCGATCCGCTCGCGGTTTTCGAGCGCTGGAGCGAGTTCGCGGAGTGGGGGCGGACGACGACCGACGGACCGGCCGCGCCCGAGGGTCTCGCGGGGAGCCCTTCGCCGAAGCCTCGGCAGATCTTCGCCATCGGGCTGAATTACCGCGAGCACGCGCAGGAAGCCGGGCTCGAGCTTCCGGAGTCGCCGGCCACTTTCACGAAGTTCGCCACGTCCCTCACCGGGCCGGACACGGAGCTGAAGCTGCCGAGCGAGTTCGTCGACTGGGAAGCGGAACTCGTGGTGGTGATCGGCCGCCGGGCGGAGAAAACCGCGGCCGAGGACGCCTGGCTGCATGTGGCGGGATTGACCGTGGGACAGGACTTTTCCGAGCGAGTCGTCCAGGCGGCGGGGCCGGTGCCGCAGTTCTCGCTCGGCAAGTCGTTCCCGGGGTTCGCTCCCACCGGGCCGGTGCTGGTGACCGCGGACGAGTTCGCCGACCCCGACGACCTCGCGATCGAGTGCCTGGTCAACGGCGAGAGCGTGCAGAAGGCGCGCACGTCGTCAATGGTCTTCTCGGTCGCCGAACTGATCGCGCGGCTCTCGGCGGTGTGCCCGCTCCTTCCCGGCGACCTGATCTTCACCGGCACGCCCTCGGGGGTCGGGCATTCGCGGTCCCCGCGGCGCTACCTGCGGCCGGGCGACGAGGTCGTCACCCAGATCGAGGGCATCGGACAGCTCCGGCAGACCTGCGTCGCCGGGTGAAGGGAGCGATTCCATGGCACTGCACAGATTGAAGTCGCTGACCGTCGGAGTGCCCGACGTCGCGGGCACCGCCGGCTACTACGCCGACTTCGGGCTCACGCAGCTCACACCGGGCAGGTTCGCCACGGTCGAGGGCGGCGAGCAGTTCGTGCTCGCGCACTCGCATGTCCGCCGCCTGCTGGGTTTGACCGTCGCGGTCGACGACGCCGACGACCTCGCTCGGATCGCCGCCAACCTCGACCGGCTCGGCTTTCCGGTGCAGCGCGAGGCCGACACGCTGCACGCCCGGGAGCCGATCGCGGACATCGCCGTCGAAGCGGTCGTCGCGCCGCGGCTGGTCCGCGCACCGGTGGCGGCGACTCCGTACAACGGGCCTGGCCGGTTGGACCGCGCCAATACTCGCGCGCCCGTGTTGTCGCGGACCGGGCCGGTGCGGCCGCTCGCGCTGGGGCACGTCGTGATCGGGACGGTCGAGCAGGAATCGACCCAGCGGTTCTTCACCGACGGCATCGGGTTCAAGGTCAGCGACGTGGTTCCGGGCCGGGCGGCGTTCCTGCGGTGCTCCACCGATCACCACAACCTGCTGGTGCAGCAGGCTCCGCTCAATTTCCTGCACCACACGTCCTGGCAGGTGTCCGATGTGGACGAAGTCGGCCGCGGAGCGATGGGCATGCTCGCCGAGCATCCGGAACGGCACGTCTGGGGTCTCGGCCGCCACCACATCGGGTCGAATTTCTTCTGGTACCTCAAGGATCCCGCCGGGAACTTCGCCGAGTACTACTCCGACATGGACGCCATCGTCGACGACCAGCTCTGGACGCCGCGGTCGTTCGAGGGCATGCGGTCGCTCTACGAATGGGGCCCGCCGCCCCCGCCGTCGTTCATCAATCCGGAGGACCTGGCGGCGCACATGACCGGCGCGCACGCCGAAGGCAGCTGAGCGGAAAGGCCATCATCTTGCGTTACATCGCCATGGAAGAAGCGTTCGCGCTTCCCGAACTGCAGGCCGGATACCCAGTGCCCAAGACGGAAACCGCCGCGCGGTGGGTCGAGGACTGGGGGAAACGGTTGTGCGACTACACGACATACCGGCTGCCGGAAATGGACGCGAACGGCATCGATGTTCAGGTGCTTTCCCTGACCGCACCCGGTATTCAAGGGCTGACCGATGCCGACCAGGCGGTCAAGGATGCTCGGATCGCCAATGACCATCTAGCCGAAGTAATTGCCGCGCATCCGGATCGGTTCCGCGGCCTGGCCGCGTTGCCGCTCCAGAGTCCGGAGGCGGCGGTGACGGAACTTCACCGCGCCGTCGGTGAACTCGGGCTCAGCGGAGCTCTCGTCAACGACCACACCAACGGCACCTACCTCGACGACCCGCGCTACGAACCGGTGTGGTCCGCCCTCGAAGAACTGAACGTGCCGCTTTACCTTCACCCGGGCGCTCCCCCAGCCGAATCCTGGAACGTACTCGACGGACGCCCCGAACTGCGCGGTCCATTGTGGAGCTGGGCGGCCGAGACAAGCGGACACGCGCTACGGCTGGTTTTCGGCGGCGTCTTCGACCGGCATCCGGGGGCCACTCTCATCCTCGGTCACCTGGGCGAGTTCCTGCCGTTTCAGCTCGCGCGTCTCGATTCGCGCTACGACCGGCAGGAACTCCGGACTCTCGCGCGGAAACCGTCGGAATACTTCGGCGACAACATCCTGATCACCACCAGCGGGGTTTGTTCCCCGGCCGCGCTCGCCGGGGCGGTACTGGCCGTCGGAGCGGACGCGATCATGTTCGCCGTCGACTATCCCTTCGAAGACACTGCAGAGGCCGTCCAGTTCCTCGAGCAAGCACCGATCAGCAACCGCGACCGGGAGAAGATCAGCCACGGCAACGCCGAACGGGTGCTACACCTTTCCACGGACAAGGCGAGCACATGAAGATGCCGTGGCGAGCCATCGCGATCGGGCTGGCCGTCATGACACTGGAGGGATACGACCTCGTCGCTTACGGCGCGACGACGCCCCTGTTGCTCCGCCATCAACCGTGGCAGCTTTCCCTTCCCGAACTAGGCACGTTGGGCAGCCTCACGCCAGTGGGCATGCTTTTCGGCGCACTGCTGGTCGGGCCGCTCACTGATCGGCACGGGCGCCGCCGGACGACTTTGCTCAGCATCGCGATCGTCTCGCTGGGCATGTTCGCTTGTGCGTTCGCGCCCAATCCGGAATTGTTCGGTGCCAGCAGGCTTCTCGTCGGACTGGGAGTCGGCGCGGTCTACCCCGCGATGGGGCCGCTGATCTTCGAACTCGCGCCGCCGAAACGGAAGAACCTCAGTTCGGCAATCGTCCAATGTGGAGTTACCATCGGCGGTTCGCTGGCCGCTGTTGTAGCCGCGGCGTTCCTGAGCGGAGACAACTTCCGGCCCGAGTATCTCGTCGGCGGAGCGGTCGGGTTGCTGCTGGTGCCGATGACTTACCGGTGGCTTCCCGAATCACCGGTCTACCGCCGAGAGCCGACCGGAGCACGCGGTCTGCGCGTCGTGTTGCGCCCGCCGTATACCGGAACGACCGTGCTGTTCTGCGCCATGGTGATCTGTTCGTTCTTGCTCATTTTCGGGATCAACACCTGGTTGCCGCAATTGATGCAGGCCGCGCGGTATCCGCTGGATTCCTCGCTGATGTTCCTGACCCTGGTCAATGTCGGCGCGACGGTCGGCGGTCTCGCGATCGCGGCGCTCGCCGACCGGGCGGGATCGCGAATCCCGATCATCGCCTGTTTTGTCGTTGCCGCAGGAGCTATGGCTGCCTTGAGCGTTCGGTCGCCATTGCCGGTGCTGTCGGTGATCGTGTTGATCGGCGGCGCGGGCGCGTTCGGTGTGCAGGGGCTGATCAACGTGTACGTCGCCCGCACTTATCCAGCGCACGCCCGGGCCAGCGCGATCGGCGTCGCGCTGGGAATCGGCCGGATCGGCGCGATCGCCGGGCCGGTGCTCGGCGGATCGGTCCTTGCCGCCGGGTTCGCTCCACAGTGGAATTTCCTGCTTTTCGCGGTACCGGCGAT
This sequence comes from Amycolatopsis sp. Poz14, assembly GCF_006704225.1. Classification (NCBI taxonomy): domain Bacteria; kingdom Bacillati; phylum Actinomycetota; class Actinomycetes; order Pseudonocardiales; family Pseudonocardiaceae; genus Amycolatopsis; species Amycolatopsis sp. Poz14. Next base: position 1,691,645 of record NZ_JACLHD010000001.1, on the reverse strand, counting down.
CCTCGGGGCGATCCTCACTGTCGTCCTCGGAAGTTTCCGCCGCACCGCCGAAACCCCCGCGTCGCAACCGGTCGAAGAACCGGCTTGAACGAAGGAACAGTCATGGACACGTACGACATCGCGGTCGTGGGCTGCGGTCCGGTCGGCCTGACCCTCGCGCGGCTGCTCAGCGCGAAAGGACTGCGGGTCGCCGCGATCGATCCGAACCGGATCGTCTGCCACCATCCGCGGGCGACTCATCTCGACGACGAATCGATGCGCACTCTGCAAACGCTGGGCGCGGCCGATCTGGAGGACCGGTTCCTGCGGCAGACCGGATGGACGCTGCAACTGCCGGACGGCACGCCATTCCTCGAATTCGCCCACGCCCGGGAAGAATCCGGACAGGGCTGGCGCACGGATTACCAGTTCCACCAACCGGATTTCGAATCCCGGCTGCGCGGTTTGCTCGCGAACGACCCGAACGTCGACCTGTGGTTCGGCTGGTCCGTCACCGAAATCACCCAGTACGTCGACGCCGTCCGCCTCACCGTGACCGGCCGGGACCAGGTCAGGACGCTGACCGCGGCCTACGCCGTCGGCTCGGACGGGGCGAATTCATTCGTCCGGCGGCTGATGAACGCCGAGGTCGAAGATCTCGAGGGAACGCAACGTTCGCTCATCGTCGACATCCATCCGTTCCAACATCCGCCGGCGCTGCCCCAGGAATCCGGATTCATTCTGTGCCAGGGACAACGGCCGATCACCTATGTGCCGATCTTTCCCCCAATGCTGCGGTTCGAATTCATGCTCCTCGACGGAGACGACGCCGCCGCGCTCGAACGTCCGCAGGCGGTGTACGACGCCCTCAGCCGCTGGATCGAACCGGGCAGCTACCGCATCATGCGCGCCGACACTTACGAATGGCACGCGCGGCTCGTGCACGGCTGGCGTTCCGGCAGGCTGCTCCTCGCCGGCGACGCCGCGCACGAGATGCCGCCGATGCTCGGGCAGGGCATGTGTTCCGGACTCCGCGACGCGGCGAACCTCGCCTGGAAACTCGCCGCCGTCGTCCAGGGCGGCAGCCCCGACAGCCTGCTCGACACCTACGAGACCGAGCGCGCCCCGCACGTTCGCCCATATATCGCCGAGTCCGCCCGACAGGCCAACCTCATCGAGTCCTTCGGCATCGGCGACACCCATCCGGAACTGACGGAGCCGCAGACTCTCGAACCGCTCCGTCCGCCGCTCGGCCCCGGCCTGAGCACCTCGGTCAGCCGACTCAGCCCGCAGCCCCGGGCCGCGGACGGCACGCGACTCGACGAGGTCACCGGATACAACTTCGTCGTCGTCGGCAAACAGGCCGTATCGGCGGAGATCGCGGAACTGTGGCGGCACCTCGACGTCGCGGTGGTCGCTGATGGCGGCCTGGTGGTCGAGGAATGGTTGGCCGCGAATTCGGCCACCGCGGCCATTATCCGCCCGGACCGATACGTGTTCGCCTTCGCGGCCGACACTGCGGAACTCGAGACGGCGACGAAGGAACTCGCGCGACGCATGGAGGTGCGCGCGTGAAGCCTTACGGCACCGGGATGATCTGGGGCGAAGGACCCCGCTGGCATCAGGGCGCGCTGTGGCTGTCGGACACCCAGGGCAGTCGACTGTGGACGGATCACGGCGGGACCTGGAGCGCCACCAAGCTGGACTCACCGGCGAACGGACTGTGGTTCTTGCCCGACGGCAGGCTGGTCGCGGCCATGATGCACGAGAAGCGCATCGGCGTTTGGGCGGACGGGCAGTTCTCCACCTACGCGGATCTCAGCGCCGTGGCTGGTCCGCTCGGCGATCTCGTCGGTGACGAGCAGGGCAATCTGTACGTCGACGACGTCGGGTTCGTCCCTGGTGAACCGCCGCGACCAGGCCGTTTGGTGCGGATCGGCGTCGATGGCTCAGCCACTGTCGCTGCCGAGGACCTCGACTTCCCGAACGGTCTCGCCTTCCTCGACGGTGGGCGCACCCTGGTCGTCGCCGAGACCGCGGCGCAACGGCTGACGGCCTTCACTGTCGACCCGGACGGCACGCTGACCGACCGGCGGCTTTACGCCGACCTCGCGCGTTTGGTCGGCCCCGACGCTCGTCCGGACGGAATCTGGCCCGCGCCCGACGGGATTTGGGTGGCGACCACGACTGGACACGCAGTTGTGCTGGTCCGGGACAACACGGTGCGCGAGACGATCAAGACCGGCACCGCGTTCCCCATCGCGTGCTGCACCGATGGCGGAAACCGGCTGTTCGTCACCCTCGCCGACACCGGCGGACGGCCGCTGTTCGAGGCCCTCGCCGCCAAGGATGTGCGGACCACGGTCGCGGAATGGGAACTCGAATGACCGCGCGGATCACCGATTTCGCCCGGTACGCGTCGGCCCGCACCGGACGCGACCTGACCAGCGGGTACCGGGCGCTGTGGGAATGGTCGGTGCAGGATCTCGACGGGTTCTGGTCCGCGGTGTGGGACTACTTCGGGCTGCCAGCGCGCCCGGAGGGACAACCGGCGCTGGCGACCGAGGCGATGCCGGGCAGCGTCTGGTTCCCGGGGAGCACGTTGAACTATGCGGCCGAGGTCTTCCGGGATCGCGACGAGGACGCTACTGCGGTGATCGCGGTGGCCGAGGACGCGGTGCCGGTCGAGCTGAGCTGGGGTGAGCTGCGCCGGCAAGTCGGCTCGGTCGCGGCGGCGCTGACTGAATTGGGAGTATCGCCGGGCGACCGGGTGGTGGGTTACCTGCCCAATTCGGTCGAGGCGATCGTGGCGTTCCTGGCGACCGCGAGCCTCGGGGCGATCTGGGCCGGATGCGGGTTGGACTACGTCGGATCGGCCGCGCTCGCGCGGTTCGCGCAGCTATCGCCGACCGTGTTGATCACCGCGACCCAATCCCGGCACGGCGGCCGCGTCGTCGAACGCAGCGCCGACGTGGCGGCTTTGCGCGCCGGACTGTCCACATTGGTCGCGACTGTGGTGCTCGATGACTCGGTGCCCGGCGCGATCCCCTGGTCGTCAATCGTCAATGGCGACGCTGTCTTGGCACCCGTGCCCGTTCCGTTCGAGCACCCGCTGTGGGTTCTCTTTTCCTCCGGGACCACCGGCCGTCCTAAAGGGATAGTGCACGGACACGGCGGCGTAGTCCTCGAGCAGCTGAAACATTCCGCGTTCCACCAGAACCTGCGGCCTGGCGACCGGATCCTCTGGTACACGACGCCGAGCTGGATGCTGTGGAACTCACTCGTCGGCGCTCTCCTCACCGGAGCGACCGCGGTGTGCTACGACGGCAGTCCGACGTTCGGCCGCCCGGATGCGTTGTGGCAGCTGGCCGCTCGCCTGCAGGTCACCACGCTCGGCACCAGTCCTGGTTACCTCGCCTCGTGCCGCAAGGCCGGGGTCCGGCTCGGTGACCATGACCTGCGCGCGCTGGTACGGCTCGGCGTCACTGGCTCGACGTTCCCGGCTGACCTGCACCGCTGGGTCGAGGGCGAACTGGGGACGCGAGTGCAGGTCGTTTCCAGCAGCGGCGGGACGGACGTCGTCACCGCCTTCGCGAGCGCGGCGCCCACCACGCCGGTGTGGGCGGGCGAGTTGTCCGCCCCTTGCCTCGGTGTCGCGCTCGATTCGCTGGGACACAACGGGGAATCGGTGCGCGGCGCGGTCGGTGAGCTGGTCGTGCGGCGGCCGATGCCGTCCATGCCGGTGCGGTTCTGGAATGATCCCGACGGCAGCCGGTACCGAGCCGCGTATTTCGACACGTTTCCGGGGCTGTGGCGGCACGGCGATTGGACGACCATCACCGATCGCGGTTCGGTGATCATCCACGGCCGTTCGGACGCGACGCTGAATCGGCACGGCGTGCGCATGGGCAGCAGCGATATTTACGGGCCGGTCGAGGAACTTCCGGAGGTCGCGGAGGCGCTGGTTGTCGGCGTTGAGCTGGACGATGGCGGGTACTGGATGCCGTTGTTCGTCACGCTGACCGACGGGGTACGTCTCGATGAAACGCTGCGACACCGGATCCTCGCAGCCATCCGCCGAGGTGCTTCCGCACGGCATGTTCCCGACGAGATCCTTGCGGCACCGGGGATTCCGCATACTCGGACGGGGAAGAAGCTCGAGGTTCCGGTGAAGCGGCTGTTGCGCGGAGAAGAGCCGGACAACGTGGTTGATCCGGGGAGCGTTGATCGGCCGGATCTTCTTGACTGGTATCGGCAGGTCGGCATGACTAAGCGGGAAGGCTGAACGGGGCCGGGGTGTGCTGCTCCCAAATCTTCCGTGAAGCTTCTGCCGGATAGGGAACGGTCTTCGACTCGACGTCCAGCACGCGGGTCAGCCGTTGGCCGGGACGATAAGCGGCCCACCCCGGATCGCCAGTGGCTGCGAAGCTGACCCAGGCCTGCCGAAGCTCCTCGGACGTCTGAAGCGTGGTGGCACCAGGCATCTCGCCGAAGACCTGGCGGCCGACCGGACTGTCCAGAGTTCCGAAAGCGAGACACACGTCGAGGCTGTGACACGCGCCCAGACCGGGCGCGGACAGACACAGCTCGAACAGGTACGACCGGCCGCCCGCCAGAGCGTTGACTTCGGCCAACTGCTGGCTCGGCATCCGGAAAAGCGCGTCCGAGTAGACGGTCTCCATCAACTCCTCCGCGCTAGCTTCCGGATAGCCTGCGCGGTAGCCGTCTGGCGACGGGGCAAAGAGGTCGAGCGCCCGTTGCACGTCGTCGGCAGTGAACGTGCCGACTCGACCGGCCATGACGGAGAACAGCCGGAACTCGTCGCGGGTGTGGCCGACGAGGAGGTCGACGCCGTCCGAGAGCGCCGACCAGGGCGTCTGCGGCAGGGAATCCTCGTCCAGCACAGGACAAACTCCGGCCCCGATTTGCGCCATCGGCCCCCAGCGGTCGCGTTGGCCGGACAGGCTGGCGTTGAACGCGGTGAGTCTGTCGGCCAGCTGCCACGGGTCGACGTTGCGGAGGTCTTCCCCGTTCGCCAGCGCCGCGGTGACCTGCTTGGCGAGCGAAGGGAGGACGAACGCACCGGGTACGGAATGGGCGATGGCGCGTTGGAACAGGCCTTGCGCCGTCACGAGCAAGGACGCGACCGATCCCGCTCCCGCGGACTGACCGGCGACGCACACTCGCGCGGGGTCGCCGCCGAAGCGGGAGATGTTGCGCTGCACCCATTCCAGAGCTGCGATCTGGTCGAGGAAGCCGCGGTTGGCCGGAGCGCCGCCGATGAGCGCGAACCCTTCGACGCCGACCCGGTAGTTCACGCTCACCACGACCAACCCGGCCGCGCACAGCAGCGTCGGGTCGTAGCTCGGGTCGCTGCTTACCGAGATGACGTATCCGCCGCCTGGCAACCAGACCAGCACGGGCAGAGCCGCCCCTGGGTCGGGCGTTGCGACGTTGAGGGTGAGCCAGTCCGTTTCGTGCGCCGACTCCACCTGGACCGGTCCGGATTGCGGAGGCAGCGGACCAAACTCGGTCGCCTGTCGCGTGCCCTCCCAGGGCGAGACCGGGACCGGCGCAGCGAACCGAAGATCGCCCACCGGCGGCTGGGCGTACGGAATCCCGCGGAACTCCGCCATCCCCGCTCGCCAGCGGCCCGCCACGGCCCCCTCGACCGTCCGGACCACTGGCTGCGTCTTGTCGTCCATTCTCGTTCCCCCTCCGGTTTCAAGTCAAGTGTATTATGTCACTTGTATTGGAACGAGGGAAAGGGCTGCCGTGCCGAAGAAGGTCGACCACCGCGAGCGCCGGGAAGCGATCGCGCGCGCGTTGTGGCGGGTGGTGGCGCAGCAAGGCTGGAACCGCGCGACCATGCGCGAGGTCGCCCGGGAGGCGGACGCGTCGCTCGGGCAGGTTCAGCACTACTTCTCGACCCGGACGGCGATGCTCACGTTCGCGATGGAGTTCGCCGCGGAGCAGACGTCGCACCGGGTCGCCGAGGGGCTCGTGGACGTCACGCACCCCCGCGAGGTGCTGCGGGTGACACTCACCGAGATGCTGCCGCTGCACCCCGACGCCCGCGCGACCAGCCGGATGAGCGCCGCGTACGTCCTCGAAGCCCTGCACGACCCTGAGTTGCACGCGAAGCTGCGCGACGACTTGCGCGAGAAACGAGCACTCGTCGAACAGATGATCCGGCAAGCCATCGCGGACGGGCACATCGCCGAGGATCGGGACCCGGCCGTCGAGACGAATCTTGTCCTCGCGTTGACTGGATTGACGCCGCTGCTTGAGCTGGACGTGATCGATCCTCGCGCCGCGCGCGTGGCGATCGATCGGTATCTGGATCAGCTTTTCGTTTAACCCGCGCCGGTCAAGCAGTGCTGCACGAGCGGGCCACGCCGCAGAGAGACTCGAACGCGGCCGGCTACGGCCGAATTGTTTGCAGCGCTTCCCCGTTCTCGGCGATGAACCAGAACGACCATCCGTTGCGGTTGTTGTGCACATTGGGGTTGAGTGCTTGGACAACCCCCATCGCCGCACCGCTCGGGCTCTTGTACGAGCACCCAGCGAGCACGCCGCTCGTAATGTCGACTCGCTTAGTAGCTTTGTGGTAGAGCGCCTCGATGCGCTCGCCTCCGTAGTCGGCGTAGATGGACACGCCGTCATCAGCAGGTTCCTGCCCAGCGGCGGCGGGCGTTCCGACCTCACGGACGAAATGGTCGAGCAGACGTCGCACCGCCTCACCGCCTGAGACCTGCCACGCACGTGCGAGCAGCATGACTCGGTCGTAGTCGCTGTCCACAAGATCCAGTTTTTTCAATTCTCATTCCTCTCTGGTTGCTGAGAAGATAGTAGTATTCTCTACTGGGTTGCGCAAGCGGCGACAGTCCGAAGCCGCTGTCCGATGAGTGAAGGGCTCCTACCCCATGACCAAGCCTCGTGCGACGTCGTCCCGCCAGCGGACTCTGCTTGTCCTGGTCGCAGTGCTCACTGGAGTGATCGCCTGCCTGGTGGCCGGAATCGTGGCGGCCGCAGTGGGCACCCGAACGGAAGTCGTGCTGACCGCTGGGGCAGGCGCTTTTGTGGTGACCGTCAAGCTCGTGCTCCACATCCTGAAGGAGCTCCGGCAGCTGTGAGCAATCATTGATGCGCACCGCGAAGAGAATGGACCTCACAGCAGAGAAGCGGCCGCTCTTGTCCAACTGAAAGGAAGGGCTTGTCGCGAGCCAGAGGGCATGCCGATCACCATGTTTTGTGCCCCCGGCAGGATTCGAACCTGCGACACCGGCTGTCGCAGAATCATGGCCATGTTAGCTCCATTTATGTTGTGGTGTAACGGAATCCGTCCCGCAGTGACTCAGTTGGACATCGTTGTATCGAGTTGAATTCTGACGGTTTACTGACACTAGTGACCCCTCAAATCGCCGATCTTCGGCTCGGCGTCGAGCAACGTCTCCAGCAGCGCCGCGGCCCGCTCGTTCGTCACCTGCTTGCGCCAGTAGTGCTTCTCAACCATCTCCTTGGTGTTGCCCAGCTGGCTGGCCGCCTCCTCGACCCGGCCGCCCTGATCGGCCATGTGCGTACCGACGGTGGATGCGCCCGGCGAACTCGGCCAGCAAACCCGAGTGGGTCGCCTGCGCGCAGGCGCGCGCGGGCCAGTCGTGGCAGGTCGACGGCCTCGACTTCCAGCCCGCGTGGTCGATGAGCGGCAACGCCGCCGGTGACGCAGACGCGCTCAACGCGGAGTCACCGCGCTGCCCGGCTTGGAATACGGCTGGCTCAAGAGGGCCGATGGCGCGCGTCTGCAGCAAGAAAGCCGACGGCCGGGTTTGAACTGCGGACGCGCACGCCGCGTTGTTCCGCCGTCTCGGCATCCCGTTCGGCGGCTACGTCTACGCCCAGCCCAGCGACGGTGCCGCCGAAGCCCGCGTGCTGTGGGCGGAGTGCAAGCGGCTCGGCTGGACCGGGGTCGCGCCCGGCTGCGACATCGAGAGCGACCCGAAGATTCACATCTGGTCGAACGCTGAGGCCAAGGACCACGGCCGCGCGTACTGCTCGCAGATGCGCCAGCTCGGCGTCCGGCAGGCGGTCTACATGAACGCGTCGCTGGAGCAGGCGACCCGGCCGGATCTCTGGCCGGAAGTCCCGGTCGTCTGGGTCGCCCGATACGGGCTCAAACCGGAGACCCCAAGGAACGGCGTGCAATACACCGGCCACTAAGACATCCATCAGTACCGCGACGACGGCGCACTCCCCGGCTCGGCCGGAGCCGTCGGCTGGAACCAGTCCTACACCAACGCTCAACTCATCAGCGCGGAGGCTCCCGACATGGACGCTACCCGAGCCCGGCAGCTGGCCGAGCTGCATTCCTGGCTTAGCCCGCTTTCGCTTGAGATCGGGCCGAACAACGCGGACGGCATCGCCCCGCGCTCAAACGCCAAGCCGCTCAACGACATGCTCGCCAACGTGTACGGATGCTCTTCTTCGCGTCGAACTACATCGCGGCGCCGGACGGCAACCCGATGCCGTCGATCCTGTCCATGGTCGCCAAAGGCCGTCGGCGCGGGCCTCGACGATTTCCGCGCGCAGCTGCGCGCCGACGTCGTGGCAGTGCTCGGCGACGACAACGCCGAGCAGGCCGACGAGATCGTGGACAAGCCCGCCGCTCGGCTCGGCACGAAACCGGCGGTCGCGCAGTGACCGCGCCGGATCAGCCGAGCCGCGCCGGCACCGAGCCCGCGAGCATCGCCGAGGCCGTGCGCCTGGTCCTCGTCGCCGTCGTCGCCATCGGGTGGTGGGTGATCCCGGACCAGACCATCAACGTGATCGTGTCCGCGGTCGGCACGATCCTGTCCGTCGTGAGCAGCGTGCTCGTCCGCCGCCCTGTCGTGCCGGTCGCCAAGCTCGACCAGGACTAACCGGGCATGGAACCGCCTCGCCGCGCAACCGAGGGGGAAGCGCGGCGGGGCGGAACTGAGCAGATGGCGGGTCGGTGCGCCCGGCTAGGGCGTGGCCGACGGGGTGCCACGTTGCTTGGCCGCAGAGAAGAGGCGACAGCCAAGGTCGAGGCCAAGGCTGGTGTTGAGCGCGGTGCCGAAGGAGATCGCTCCTTCATCGGTCCGGTTATGGAAGACGGCGTCGTGTGATCCGGGCGCGTCGTGCAGACGCTGGGGACGCGGGTCGAATCCGTAGCGCTGGGCGATGGTCCCGATGATGGTGAGGGCTTTCTCCTAGTCCGCGTCCGGCAGGTTCCCGGTCACCCCGTGGTCGCCCAGGCTTGCCTGTTCGCCGTCGTTGCCGACGCCGGGGAATCGTGCGCCGCACGCTGCTCGCGAGCCGTTGCCAAGCGGCGTCCAGGGCGTCAGTTTGGGGATGGCGGCGGTGAGGGCTTGGCGGAGTTCGGTGTCGAGTTGCTGGTATTGCTGGCGGGCTTGGTCGGTGTCGGGCAGGCGCATCAGTGCGGCCCAGACTTCTGCGGGGTCTCGGTCCACGTTGTCTCCTGGGAAGGGCGATTTCTCGACACTGCACGCAGTCAGGACTGCAGCGAACAGCCCAGCAATGAGCAGGACTGCTGACCTTGGCTGATCCAGTCGACGGCTCATCCGGGCCTCAGGACTTGGGCTCGGGCGTCCCGTTGGGCCAGACGCACGGCGAACTAGCTCCGATGCTCAGGCGCCCCAGGACCGTTCCCGTCACCGTGCCAGTCAGGCTCATGACGTAGCCGTCACCGTTATGGGCGTTAGCGAATTGGTCGCCCTGCCAGGTGTCGGTTTCGATTGTCCAGCCGTTGTCCGTCCACCACTTTTTTAGCTTTTCGTAGTAGGAACTATTTTGCGCGCGGTCCGGGCCGTCTACCCAGTAGGTGACGCCGACCCTGACTTGACCGGTTTCTTTGTCCGACGAGTCAGTGCAGGACTCTGCGGGAAATACGATTTCGGTCAGCTTGTACCCGACAGGGAAGGAGATCGACGCGGCAGCGTGAACGGCGTCCGCCGCCGCCTGCTTGGCCTGTTCGGACGTGAGGGTTGGCTGCATGGGGGCACCTCCGCAGGCGGTCATTGCGATCAAGACGGCGGCAAGCGTTGCGAGCCTCATCGGCTGCACAGGTTTTTTTTGATAGTTACGAGTCATGGTTTGCTTCCGGCAATTACCTTGCCTATCGACTTGAGTGAGGAAGAGTCTTTGTTCCAGTAGTCGCTGTGGGAGGTGGCGGGGTTTCCGGTGTCAGAATCGAAGGTCTGCCCGCCGAACCAGGGGGTGGTGGGGGCGGGTCCGAGGGGGTCGATTCCGTCGAGCGGGGAGAAGTCGAGGTTGGTGAGTGCGGGGATGGGGTCGGTAGTGGAGGCGGTGGAGTAGATGTGCTGGCCGACTTGGTTTTGAGGAGTTCCGTCGAGGTGGAGCTGATTGGCGTGGTCGACGCCGACTCCGGGGCTGGCGACCATGACGAGGTTGTTGGCGGGCAGGCCGAGGTCTCGGGCGGTTTGGCCGACGACGGTGGTGCCGTAGCTGTGTCCGATGACGGTGGTGTTCACCGGCCCGTGGTGCGCGGCCCCGAGCCCGTCCTGAAAACCGCGCAGCGCGGGTTCGGCTTTGTCGGCGAAGCTCGTGCTGGCCGCGTCCGGGAGGACGCTTTGCGGCGCGTCGTACCCCACCCACGTGATCACCGACGTGGACGGGGAACCCAACTGCGTGGCTTTGGCTGCCATGGCGTCGGAGCGTTCGATGTCGGTGTGCATGCCGTCGTTGAGCCCGGCAGTGGTGCCGGGGACGTAGGTGGCGACGTTGGCGGCGTGGTCGGGATCGCCGATGGCGACGATCGCCTGCCCGGAGTTCGCGGGGTTGATGCCAAGCAGGTAGGCGGGCGGCTGACCGGGCAGGGCCTGGTCGAGCCGGTGTTTGATCTGGTCCATTCCGGCGATCTTGCCGTTGAGCTCGTCGAGTTGCTTTTCCAGCGCGTAGTACTCCTTCTGTTGCTGCGGATCGCTGCGTTTCACCCCGTCGAGCCGGTGGCGGATGTCGTCGCGCTGCCGTTGCAGATCGGCGTAGTCGCGGTCGAGCACGGCCCGGTTCGCGCGGTCGCGGTCGACGGCGGGCAGTCCGTCTATCGCGCCGATCCGGCCGGGGCGGTCGCGGATCAGGATGTCCCGCTCGGCCGGGGAGAGGGTGGCCCACCACGCCGAGGCTTGCGATGGCGTCGCGTTGGGCGGAGGTTCGGGCGCGGTGAGGCCAGGAGCGTTTAATCCGTCGGCGGCCGCGGCGGCGACGGTGGACTCGTTCCCGGTGCCGAACTGGCCGGCGGCTGCTTTGTCCAGGACGGCGGCGAGGTCGCTGTCGATGTCTTCGGCGGTGCGCAGGATCTGCGCGACGTCGTCGGCCAGTTGCTGTTGTGCTCGTGCCCGGTCCTGCGGGTGCAGTTCCGGTGGCGGGTCACCTGCGTAGACGCAGACGATCGCGCCGTCGGCGGTGATCGCGAACCCGTATTTGCGGGCCAGCTCGTCGGCGTTCTTGATCGCGGCCTGCAGCGCGAGGATCGCGTCGGCGGCCTGCCCGACGGCTTTGCCGATCGCGGCGACTCCGGCGGCGTAGGTGTCCAGGCCCTGCATGTGGGTCTTGTGCTGGGCGGCCGCGCCCTCGGCGGCGGGACCGCTCCAGCCGTCCACCGGGAGCAGTTTGCCGTAGTCGTCGCCCTCGCTGACCAGAACCTGCACCTTCGCCCGCACGGCCGAGCAAACCTCGTCCAGCACGTTCGGGTTCCAGGCGCGCACATCGGCCAGTGACACCATCAGCGCGGCCCCCGCATCGTCGGAGCGACGGGGAACACCCCGGCCGCGCTGTGGTCGCCCTTCTCGTACCGGTCGGCTGCTGCACCAAGATTCTCGCCGAACCGCTGCGCCTGTGCACACCACTGCGCGAAGGTCGACGACAACGCTTCTTGGCAGCCCCCGGCCGCCGCCGCGGCCTTCCCGCCCCGCACCGCAGCCGAGACCCGCCCGACCAGACCGGCGCAATCCGCGCCGCGCAGACCGGCCGTTTTCTCCCCTGCGGACCGCCCCGCCGCTCTCAACGCAGCGGGCACACTCGTGAACCCCATCGGCCTCCCCTTCCCGTAACCGAGAGTCACGTTACGGGCACCGGGGCTCGGAGATCAACGGTGTCTACCCCTCAAACGGGGGGCTCGCCAGCGAACACGCGAAGGCCTACCTAGGCGCAGCTAGATAGAACTACTCAGGAGGAGGAGAAGCGACGCGTGGCACGACCTGATGTGCAGCGCCCAAGGACTCGTGAACGCTAGATCGCCGCCATGCGCGTCGCTCGACCGGCACATTTCACCGGACAACGGAACCGCCCCGCCACGCGCCTGCGAGAGGGAAGCATGCGGACGTGCGGCATGGGGTCGTGGTTATGTGCGGGATCGAAGGGTTAGCAGGGGCGAGAGCTCGATGGCGTTCTGGCCGCCGTGCGGGCGAATCGTCTCCTTGTGTTTCTTCAGGAGCCGACGGATCGTGGCATAGCACGTACTGTGTGCGTCGGTGACTGCCTGTATGGATGCGCCGCCTTCGTAGTCGAGAATGTTCTGTTCGATGTCGAGGTCGGTGCGCTTCACACCCTGTCGGATGGGCGGCAGCACGGCCCCTTCCTGCCGCAGCAATCGCCCGGTCCAGCTCAGCGACAGCCCGTGCTCCCGAGCGATCTCGGTGACCGACTCACCGGCTCGCCAGGATTCGATCATCCGGCGGTTTCGCTTGATCCGTTTCGCGCGCGCCTCGTCCGGCGTTTCCATCCGGTGTTCCTGTCATCGCAGTCTGTTGGATGGGGGCGGTGGTCTTCGGGATAGACCACCGTCCCCCGCACCCCGTCCGGTGGGGGCGCACCCGGTGCCGCAGCGTGTCGAGGGATCACCGCCGCGGTGCCGGGCTGTCTAGATGTCCAAACGGAAGCTTTCGCCGCACTCGCCGCATCGGTGGTCCGTGTGCTTGGCGGTCGCGCCGCAGGCTTTGCAGGCGAGTCGTATCCGGATTGGACGGCGCGGCGGACCAATGCGAGCGAAGCCCGGCGCTCGGCGCAGCCAGTCGGAGAAGAGGAACAGGGGATTGATCCCACATTCGTCGTCGGCGTGGTGGTCGCCGCGATCCACGACGAGTCGAACGGCACCTACGGAACGCCCCGGCTGCACGCCGAACTGCGCCACCGCGGGCGGCGGCACTCCCGCAAGCGCATCGCCCGGCTCCTGCGCGCCGCCGGCCGCGCCGGACGAGCTCCGAAACCGTGGCGCACCACCACCGTCCCCGACCCGGGCGCGCACACTCCGGCCGATCTGATCAAGCGGGACTTCTCCTGCAGCACAAGCGATATCAACACTCGCTGGTGCGGCGATATCACCTACATCCGCACCTGGGAAGGCTGGCTGTATCTGGCCACGGTGATCGACCTCGGTTCCCGCCGCGTTGTCGGCTGGGCCACCGCCGATCACCTGCGCACCGACCTGATCGCCGACGCGCTCAACAACGCCGTTGCCCAGCGCCGACCGGAACCCGGGGTGATCTTCCACTTCGATCGCGGCTGTCAATACACGCCTGCCCAGTTCGGTGCCCTCGCCGACGAGCACGGCGCGCGTTTGTCGGTGGGGCGCAAGGGACAGTGCTGGCCCAACGCCGTCGCCGAATCGTTTTTCGCTACCATCAAAGCGGAATTGCTCGACCGGCGCGGCTGGCCTACCCGGGTTGCCGCGCACAAAGCGATCTTCGGCTACATCGAAGGCTGGTACAACACCCGCCGACTGCACTCCAGCCTCGGCTACCTCAGCCCCAACACCTACGAACCCACCCACCGGATAGCCTGACCGCCTCAACGACCCTGTCCGTCAAAACGGGTCAGCCCCAGTCGGTCAGTGGCAATCCAACTGGACCTGCGCTCAGCGATCCTCGCCGCTCGTGCCGGCGACCCGGTCGAGGCCGACGACTATCTGGGCGAGGTACGCGCGTTCGCGGACGAGTTCCAGCCGCCCGCGGTCCCGTACTACGGCGTCGACGCCAGCACGACGAACATCGTCGTTCACTGGTGCGCGAAGCCGGTCGAGAACTACAACGGCACCGAAGCCGTCCGGCGTGCCTCCGCCGTCGAAGTTACGGACCCGCGTCGACCGGAACGGGTCGGGCACCACCACATCGACATGGCGCGCGCATGGATGCTCCATGGTGACCGAGAGCGCACTCTCGCAGAGTTGAACGCGGCCAGGGAAGTCGCACCGAACGCGACCCGTCACCACCCATCGGTCACCGAGACGGTGCGGGCGCTCGCCGCTTCCGAGCGGCGCACCACCGCGACTCTGGCTGGGTTCGCGCGATGGGCAGGCGTTCGGCTCTGACCAGAGCTAACCCGGTCGGTTGGCGGCGAGCAGTGACCGCGCGGACGCCACCTCGTACTCGGTGCAGCCAGTCCCCCCGCTGGTCGAGGTACGGCGTGTACGCCGAGCCGAGCAGTCGCGAGCCGCAGTCGGCGACCGGTTCCAGCACGTCGCCGTAGGCTTGCATGGTGCGGTCGCCGTACTTGGCGTATTGCCGCGTATGAACCCACTCGTGGTTGATCACGTCGATCATGTGCGAGCACGGAACCCGCGGGGAAATGCGCACCTGCATCGTGCCGTGCAGGTCGACCACGCCCCACAGATTGTCGGGCGGCTCGGCGATCGTCCAGGTGAAGCCGCCGCGACCGAGCTCGTCGAGCCGCCGGTTCATCACCGTGGCCTGGTCGCACGTCGGCGCTTTGCGATCGGTCGGCCTCAACCCGGCCGACCGTGCGACCGGGTCGACCGGTGGCGCGAAGCTGGTCAGACCGAATGCAACGACCAGGGTTGCCAGCAGCGCCCCGATCGATCGCGAGGTGAAGCATCTCGGTCTGTCGGAGTCGTCCCCCACGGTGTCCCCCTCGTCATGGTCCGGCAAAGGGGATCGCAGAGCGAAGCGGACCTGTTACGCGGGAAGCCGCGGGAGGTGCGGACCGTGTGCGGAGAGGTACGGTCGGGGGCCGAACCGTCACGCGCTGAATTCAGACAGTTTTCTGACTCTTGAGGCTTCCCGGTTCGAACCTTCTTGATCGAAATAGGATCTGACCTGCGGATGTGTGCCCCCGGCAGGATTCGAACCTGCGACACCGGCTTTAGGAGAGCCGTGCTCTATCCCCTGAGCTACGAGGGCCGTCGCGTGCTGCTGGCTACATCCTAGCGGGGCCCGTGGGCGGTGAAGTCAGGTACGCCAGTGCCATCTCCGCCGCTTCCTCTGCCCACGTCTCCCACGGGCGGTCGTCTGGCCAGAATCTGCTGGTCGCGGCGCGGTGGACGCATGCGCCGATGATCGTTCTGGCGGCCATTTTCAGGTTCTCGACCTCGGCCGAGGAGAGCGGCAGGGCTTCCAGCAGGGCGTCTTGGATCGCGGACAGGGCGGCCAGGCCGCGGTCTCGGCCGTCGGAGCGTTGGGCGTCCAGTAGTTCCGGGAAGATCCCGTCGTGTTCTTCGAAGGTCTGTGCCAGGGCTGCCACGAAGGCGGTGAAGATCGAGCGCAGGTCCGGGGGCGCTGAGCGGAGGGCGTCTCGGACGCTGGTTTCCAGCTGGGTCAGCAAGCGGTCCTTCACGGCGTGCAGCAGCTGTTCCTTGCCGTCGAAGCGGCGGTAGATCGTGCCGACCGACATGCCTGCCTGCGAGGCCACCGCGGCGACAGTAAACGACTCCAGGCCCTGCTCGGCCAGGACTTGTTCGGCTGCGGTCAGGAGTCTCTGCAGCGCGGCGCGGCTGCGGGCCTGTTGCGGCGGGCGGAAGCCCTCGCTGGTCTCGCTCACTCGCGGCACGTTACTGGTAGCGTCGCGGATATGCGAATGATAATTCCCGTTCGCATCTAGGAGGGGGAGCCATGGTCAGCATCGAGGTGCGCAACGCCTACGTCGACTTTCCGATCTTCGACGCCAAGACCCGGTCGTTGAAGAAGCGGGTGCTCGGGAAGGTCGGCGGGACCATCGCCGACGGGGCAAGGGTGCCGGTGATCGAGGCGTTGCGGGACGTGTCGTTCCGGCTTGGCGAGGGCGATCGGGTCGGGCTGGTGGGGCACAACGGGGCCGGCAAATCCACGTTGCTGCGGTTGCTGTCCGGGATTTACGAGCCGACGCGCGGCGCACTGAAGGTCGTGGGGCGGGTCGCGCCGGTGTTCGATCTGGGGGTTGGGCTGGATCCGGAGGTGTCCGGACGCGAGAACATCCTGATCCAGGGGCTCTTTCTCGGGATGAGCCGGCGGCAGATGACGAAACGGGTCGATGACATCGCGGAGTTCACTGAGCTCGGCGACTATCTCGAACTGCCGTTGCGCACCTACTCGGCCGGGATGCGGGTGCGGCTCGCGCTCGGGGTGGTGACCACGATCGATCCGGAGATCCTGCTGCTCGACGAGGGGCTCGGCGCGGTCGACGCGGCGTTTCTCGCCAAGGCGCGCGATCGGCTCAAGGACCTGGTGCGGCGGTCCGGGATCCTGGTGTTCGCGAATCATTCCGACGAACTGCTCGCGGAGTTTTGCGATACCGCGTTGTGGATGGACGAGGGGCACGTGAAGCAGCACGGTTCGCTGTCCGAGGTGCTGAGCGCTTACAGCGGGAAGGCCGCGGTTTAGAGCGGCAGCAACGATCCACTGCGCTTCACCGTGCGGACCACGGGGGCGGTTTCCATTTGCTGGATCCCGTCGAGCGCTCCGACGCGTTCGGTTAGGTATTCGTACAGGTGCGTCGCGTTGCGGCAGGCGATCGCGGCGACCAGGTTCGCCGGGCCGGTGGTGACTGCGGCGAATTGCACCTCTTCGTGTTCCGCCAAGGCACTTGCCACCGAGGTGACGGCTGAGGGGCGGACGATCATCCACAGTCGCGCTTCTGCCTGACAGCCCAAGGCGCGCAGGGAAATGTCCAGCTGATACGACAGCACCCCGGCTCGGCGGAGGGTTTCGATCCGGCGCTTCACGGTCGACTCGGACAGGCCCGACGCGGCGGCCAGTTCGCCGTAGCTGGCGCGGCCGTCGTCGGCCAGGACTTGCACTAACTGCCGGTCGGCGTCGTCGAAGGTGGTCTCCTCGGCGGGGTCGACCGGGACTTGCAGCGCGGCGATCTGCTCGTCGGACAAGGCCGACCATCGGCCTAGGCGCGTGAACCCGTGCAACATCTGGTGTGCGGACACGGACGTGATCCGGCTGCTCCGCGGGAGTTTGTCCAGCAGCAGCACGTCGGGTTCATCCACAATGGACGACTGTGTCGTGCACGCGATTTCCGTGCCGCCGGACAGCAAATGGACCCAAAACGTATCCGGGCGCTTGGCGAGCGCCGTCGCGATCGGGAGGCCGGACGCGGGCGCGCAGGCGAATCGGACCGTCCACAGTGCGTACCCGAGTCTCGCGCTCGCGACCGCGCCTACTACCCGGAGCACCCCGGCCTGTCGCAACCGCCGGTAGCGCCTGCCGATGGTGTTCTCCGAAACGCCGAGCACGTCGGCGATCCGCGCGAAAGCGGCGCGGCCGTCGAGATCCAGCGCGTGGATCAGCTGGCGGTCCACGGAGTCCA
Organism: Amycolatopsis sp. Poz14; assembly: GCF_006704225.1. NCBI lineage: Bacteria > Bacillati > Actinomycetota > Actinomycetes > Pseudonocardiales > Pseudonocardiaceae > Amycolatopsis > Amycolatopsis sp. Poz14. The sequence goes on along the minus strand of NZ_JACLHD010000001.1, from coordinate 1,674,083 downwards.
GCGTGACGGGTTTCATCACTCCACGGTAGTTGATGACGGGATCCGCCACCAAAGGCCAGTTTGCTTGAGGCACGCCGACAGCGTGAGCACTCTTCAGGGAATGAGAAAGGGAGCTGTGATGCGCAAATGGGGGCCGTTGGCGGCGATCTGCCTCGGGTCGTTCATGTTGATCCTCGACACCACCGTGGTGACGGTTGCGTTGCCGGAGATGGCGCGCGGGCTGGGAGCGTCGCTGGCCAGCCTGCAATGGGTGGTCAACAGCTACACCTTGGTGCTCGCCGTTCTCGCGTTGAGCGCGGGCGCGATCGGCGACATCGTAGGACAGCGTCGGGTGTTCGTCGGTTCGGTCGCGTTGTTCGCGGTGGCGTCGCTGGGATGCGCGCTCTCACCGAATGTCGGCGTGCTGATTGGCGCGCGGGCGGTGCAAGGGATCGGCGGCGCGGCGATGATGGTGGCTGCGATGTCGTTGCTGGGAGCCAATTACGCGGGCAAGGAGCGAGGTGCCGCGTTCGGGACGTGGACGGCGGTGCTCGGTGGCGCTGGTGCGGCGGGCCCGTTTCTCGGTGGCGTTTTGACGCAGTGGGCGGGGTGGCAGGCGATATTCTTTCTCAATTTGCCGTTGAGCGTGCTGACTCTGCTGCTGACCCGGAAGTATCTGGCCGAGGCACCGAAACGACCGGCTGGCACCCGGATCGACTTCGGTGGCATGCTGGCTTTCGGAGTCGGTTCGGGTGCGGTGATCTACGCGTTGATCCAGCATGCGTGGCCGGTGTTCGCTCTCGCGGCCGTGGCGTTGACAGGTTTCGTTGTGGTCGAGCGACGAGTGAAGCACCCGATGCTCGATCTCGCACTGTTCCGCCGGGCATCATTCGTGACAGTGCTGGTCGTGGTTGTCGCGAGTTCTTTCGTATTCGCCTGCCTGGTTTACGTGTCGATCTGGCTGCAAACCACGGTACACCTCAGCCCGACCGATGCTGGGCTTGCACTGATTCCGTTGGCGGCAACGTCTTTTCTCGCCTCGATGCTGATCGGCAAGCGGCTGCACGCGGTTTCGCCGGGCATCGTGCTCGGGCTCGGGGCCCTGCTGGCGGCTGCGGGCTGCGGCCTGGAGTGGGTGCTGCTCGACCGCGATTCGACGTGGCTCAGTCTGCTGCCCGGGCTGATCGTGACCGGCGCTGGGATGGGGATCGCCGGGCCAGCGGGCAGCACCGCGATTCTCAGCGCGGTTCCCGGGGACCGCGCGGGGATGGCGTCGGGTGCCATGGCTACGTTCCGGCAGCTCGGCCAAACGCTCGGCGTCGCCGTGCTCGGGCTGGTTTACGCCGCGGACCTCGGCGACGTCTTCCTGGTCACCACCGGGCTCAGTCTCGTCGCCGCCGTGCTCAGCTGCCTTGTGCTGCCTCGAAACAATGCCGGTGCGCCGTCGCGAACTCGCGGAAGCTCCGCGGCCGCTGGCCGGTGACGTCCTCGACTGTGGACGTCACGGTTTCCGCGCCGCCGTCCAGGTATGTATTGCAGACCTCGACCAGCGCCTTCGCATGGAACGACGACATTCCGGCTTCGGCCAGCGCGGAAAGTGCTTGCTCGTTCGACATTCCGCGGTACGTGATCGGACGGCCGAGCACTTCGGACAGCACTGCCGCGGCCTCGTCGTACGTCAGTGCTTCGGGACCGCTGAGCGCGTACGCTTTGCCTGCGTGGCCGTCCTCGGTCAGTGCCCGAAACGCTACGCGGGCAATGTCTTCGGCGTCCACGAAGGCGATCGGACCGCGGATCAGCGGGCTGGCGAAAAAATTCCCGGACCGGATGGTTCCGGCCCAGTTTCCCGAGAACGCCTGGAGATAGAAGTTCGCCCGGAGAAAGGTCCAGGACAGCGGCGAGGTTTCCAGCATCCGCTCGACCGGACGGTGCAGCCGGGCGATCGGGGTGAGTTCCTCGTCCGCCCGCCACAGCGACTGTTTCACCACGTGCGAGACCCCGGCGGACACGGCGGCTTCGACCACATTGGACTCGTTGCCGGTCTGTCCGGGGCTCATCGCGCCCAGCAAGAAAACCTTCGACACCCCGGCCAGCGCCGGTTGCACGCTAGCCGGATCGGACATTTCGACGGTGACCGCGTCGATTCCGTCCGCGGCGGCTTTCTGTGCTTTCTCCGCGGAATGGTACGCGGCCCGGAACGGCACCTCGGCCGCGCGCAACTGCTTGACCAGCGCCGATCCCACGTTGCCGCTCGCACCCGTCACCAGGATCATGCGCTCCGCCTTCGCGCGTCGGGGGCGTGTAGGCGATTCAGTGTAGTGGATCAGCGGACGGGCTATCCGGCGTTCGCTTCCGCTCGCCGCTGCACCAGTTCCTCGACCGCGGACGGCAGCGTGGTGTCGAAGTCGATGAGCTTCGCCCAAGTCGGCGTGACGACGATGCGGACCATGCCGTCCGCGTACAGGGAGCGGACTTCGGCCTCCCATTCGACGCGCTGTTCCGCCGTCATCTCGTAGGTGCCGTTGATCTGGAGGAACTCGTCGGGGATGTGGTCGACGTAGTCGAGTTCGGCGCGGCCGCGGACGAGCAGGATCTTCGGCGGGTGCGACTCGGTGTCGATGGTCAGCGCGACCATCGGGTTCGCCCGCAGCGCAGGCAGTTTCGGCGCGTTCTTGGTGGTGCACAGGACGACCTCGGCACCGTTCCAGGTAAACGAGATCGGGACGCTGCGCGGGGTGCCGTCCTTCGCCACGTAGGCGAGCCGGGTGATGTCGCGGGCGAGCAGTTCACGGCTGAGCGGGCGGTTCAGGACTTCGGCGACTTCCTGCGGTTCCATCGTGGTCTCCTTCTCGGCTTCGGTCAGGTGCTGCGGGGACGGAGCCCGGACGGCGTTCTCGACATTACCTCGACTGTGATCTGGGTCACTTTGATAACTACAACACTTGTACAACTGATTGACAGTTATCCGGCGGAGGGCGTTGAGTACTCCGCGAGCCGGGAAACGCGATCGGCCCGGGAAGCGGGGCCGGAGGGAGTGCGTGCCATTACCACCGCCGCCCCTGAGTTAACTCTGCGTGAGCTTCGTTCTCAGCATGTACACAGCGTGTGTGCAGAACAGTGGTAACCATGACGCCCTGGCACCGGAAGGCCTGATGACCGACCCTCACGACAGACGTGCCGCCGCGTCCCGAAGTGCGGCGGCGCGTGGTGTCGCTGCCCGTGCCGCGGCCCGGCGGCGGCGGGTCACCGGCCGGGTCGCGCTGGCGCTCGCGGCCGCGTTGACGCTCTCGCTGACCGGCTACGGCTGGGCGGCCTACCACGGTGTCGTGTCCGGGCTGCAGGTTTCCGACGTGCTCGACGGGCAGTCGACCTCGAGCGGCGGCGACACCAACATCCTCATCATGGGCCTCGATTCGCGGCTCGACGAGAACGGCAACCCGCTGCCGAAGGACATCTACAACTCGCTGCACGCCGGAGATCAGCAGGACGGCGGCTACAACGCGAATGTGCTGATGCTGCTGCACGTCCCCGGCGACGGCGGCAGGGCGACGTCGATCTCGATTCCACGCGACGATTACGTGCCGCTGGCGGGCTGTCCGGACAACGTGTGCCAGGGCAAGATCAAACAGGCCTACGGGCTGGCGTTCGATGAAAAGGCCAAACAGCTCGTCTCGCAGAATGTCACCGACAAATCCCAGCGCGAGCAGCAAGCCCGGGACGCGGGCCGCCGGGCGGAAATCGACACCGTGCGAAAATTCCTCGGCGGTGTCCCGATCGACCATTTCGTCGAGGTCACCCTCGTGGCGTTCTTCGAGATCGCCCAGGTAGTCCAGCCGATCACGGTGTGCCTCAACGAGGACACCCAGGACAGCTATTCGGGCGCGAATTTCCACGCCGGCCAGCAGGAGATCAGCGCCGAACAGGCCGTCGAATTCGTCCGGCAGCGCCGCGACAACGTGCATCCGGCGCTCAATTTCACCGATCTCGACCGCGAACGCAGACAACAGGCTTTCATCTCTTCGCTGGCCTATCAGCTCAAACAGGGCGGTACCTTCACGAATCCGGCGAAACTCCAAGGGATCCTGGATGTCGCGAAGCAGAACACCGCGGTCGACAGCGGGCTGGACCTGCTCGCGCTCGCGAAACAAGCGTCCAGCCTGACCGGCGGGAATGTCAGTTTCGTTACCCTTCCGGTCGACCATTTCGGCAAGAGCCCGTCCGGCGAAGACGTCAACTTCGTGAATACCGGGCAAATCCAGTCCCTGGTCGCGCAACTGCTCAGCGGCGCTCCGGTGCCGACACCGGCCGCGTATGTGCTCCCGATGACGCACAGCAGCGGCGTTCCCGCTCCCCCGCCGGCGTTGAGCGGAGGCGGAATCCCTTGTGTGAAATAGCTTCAGCGGCGAATGCCCGCGCGCCGCACTATCCGATGCGGACGGTTAGGGCATAATCGGCCCGGCGCGTTCCTTCCGCGCGCCGGAAAATCGGCGGACGGCGGTGCGCGAGTGGCTACGACACGGAACAGACGAACCCGGGTTCCGGTCGCGATCGTCGGCTGGCTTTCCAGGCCGCTGGCGTCGTTCCACCTCGTCCTCGCGCTGTGCGGCCTGCTCACGCTGCTCGGCGTCATCATGGTGCTGTCGGCGTCCTCCGCGCAGCCGGGCGGCGTGTACAGCACGTTCCAGAAGCACGTCATCTTCGTCCTCATCGGCCTGGTCGCGCTGTGGGCCGGGTTGCGGATTCCGTTGCGGCGGATCAGATCCCTCTCGCCGATGCTGATGCTCGTGACGCTGGCGATGCTCACGCTCGTGCTCACCCCGCTCGGCGCGAAGGTGAACGGTGCGCAGCGGTGGTTCGCGCTGGGACCGCTGACGCTGCAACCGGTCGAGGTCGCGAAGGTCGCGCTGACCCTGTGGGGCGCGCACATTCTCGTCGTCAAAGCCCGGCTGCTGCACCACTGGCGGCACCTGCTGGTGCCGCTGGTGCCGGTCGCGCTGCTGATGTTCGCGCTGGTGATGGCGCAGCCGAACCTCAGCGGGACGATCTCGCTCGGCATCGTGCTGCTTGCGCTGCTGTGGTTCTCCGGCGCGCCGGGACGGCTCTTCGCCGCGCTTCTGGCCGGCGGCGTCGGCGGGTTCGTGGTGCTCGCGCTGGTCGCGGACTACCGGCTCGCGCGCGTGCTGTCGTTCCTCTCCCCCGACGCGGACACCTCCGGTGCCGGATACCAAGCGGTGCAGGCGCAGTACGCCCTCGCCGAGGGCGGGTTGTTCGGGGTCGGGCTCGGACAGGGCGCGTCGAAGTGGAAGTACCTGCCGAACGTGCAGAACGACTTCATTTTCGCGTTGATCGGCGAGGAACTCGGTTTCCTCGGCTGCGCGGTGGTGCTGCTGCTGTTCGGCGGGCTCGCGCTGGTCGGCCTGCGGATCGCGACGCGCAACCTCGACCCGTGGATCCGCATCGTCGCCGCGACGATCACCGTGCTGCTGGTGGCGCAGGCGGCGGTCAACATCGGGTACGTGGTGAACGCGCTGCCGGTCACCGGGGTGACGCTGCCGCTGGTGTCGTACGGCGGGACGTCGCTGATCGTGACGATGTTCCTGTTCGGCGTGCTCGCCAGTTGCGCCCGGCACGAACCCGCGGCGGTGGCGGACTTGAACCATCTCGGGCCGGGCAAGATCGGACGGATCCTGCGGCTGCCGGTGCCGGAGCCGTACCGGCCGGTCCGGACGCCGGGGAAATCGAGTCGCGCACGGCGGCCGGCCGCAGCGCCCCAACGGCGGAGGCCGCCGGAGCTGACGGACGGGCAGCGGGCGAAACGTTAGGGCAGCGCCCGGAGGTGCTGGACCTCCGGTGCGGGGATCGAGCGGGACAGGTATCTCTCGTCCAACGGCCGGACCCGCGCACGCAGCTCGCGGGAAGCGTTGCGCGGCAATCGATGCAACGCCTGGCCTAACCGGGCCCGCGCGGACACTGGATCAGTCGCCGGACCGTACTCGCCGTAGTACGGAACGTGGTCTTCCGGCGGGTGCCGGTCCAGCTCCCGGTACGAGGCATGGACGAGCCGCGTCCACACGGCGAGTGCCTCGGCGATCCCGCCGGGGTAAAGGTGCGTTCGTTCGTAGTGCGCGATTGCCCGAAGCGTCGAAGAGGAAACGCACGGAACCTGCGCGTACGGCGGACCAGGCTGAGGGTAGGGCGACTCGCGGACCCGGAGCTGCGACGGGCGCCTACGCGGCATGGCCCTTTCTGATCGGCATACCGGCAATCCTGCCAGGCTTTACCGTTTCGGCCAATGCCAAGCCGGTTGGTCCAGCCGTCCCTGTCCGGCGACCACCGTCGCGCCGAAGTCCTTCTCCAGTTCCAGTACCGAGGCGTCCTCGAGAAACCGGACCAGCAGCTGGGAGTGCGACACCACCAGCAACTGCGTCTTCTTCGCCGCCGCGGTGATCAGCGCGGCCAGTGCCGGCAGCAGGTCCGGATGCAGGCTGGTTTCCGGTTCGTTCAGGACGAGCAGCTCCGGCGGGCGCGGGCTGAGCAGCGCCGCGGCCCACAGCAGGTAGCGCAGGGTGCCGTCGGAGAGTTCGGCGGCGCTGAGCGGGCGCAGCAGGCCGTGCTGGTGGAAGCGGAGGTCGAAGCGGCCGTCGGCGGTGGCTACTTCGACGGACGAGCCGGGGAAGGCGTCGTCGATCGCGGTGGTCAGTGCGTCGGCGTCAGTGGATTCCTGGATGGTGCGCAGGGCCGCGGCCAGGTCGCCGCCGTCGTGGTCCAGGGCCCAGGTGCGGGTGCCGATGCGGCTTTGCCTTCCCGGGGCGTCGGCGTCGGTGCGGAAGTGGTCGTAGAACCGCCACGCGCGGACTCGGTCGCGGACGATCAGGAGTTCCGGGCACCGGCGCGGGTCGGCGAATTCGCTCAACATGCTGTCGGTGAGGGCGATCGAGTGGCCGCCTTCGACCCAGGAGCCGGACTCGTCGCGGATGCGGACCCGGGTGCCGGAGCGGTCGGCCAGCAGGGCGGACGGGCGCAGTACCGGGCCGTGCCAGACGCATTCGCGTTTGTATTCCGGGTCCAGGTTGAAGGCCGTCGGACGGCGTTCGCGACTGGGCACGGGCAGGCCGAAGTCGAGGGCGTAGCCGAATTCGTCGCCGGAGAAGCCGAGCCGCAAACCGACCGCGGTGGTGCGCTGCACGGGCTGCACCGGTGACCGGCCCTCGCGGACGGCTCGGCCGATCTTCTCCGGACCGGCCCACAGCGTCGACGGCAGACCGCCTTCTCCGGCGAGAGCGGCGACCGCACCGTTGCGTCCCGCGTCGGCCAGCAGCCGCAGCGCGCGGTACAGGCTGGACTTGCCGGTGCCGTTCGCGCCGACGATCACGGTCAGCTGCGACAACGGCAGCACCAGGTCTCGCAGCGAGCGGTAGTTCTGGATCGCCAGGGTGGTCAGCACACCTTCACCTCCGCGGGCAGGCCGAAGCGCGGGAACAACTCGGGTTCGAGGAACCAGGTGACGGTGCGGATTCGGTCGCCCCACAGGGCAAGAACGAGGATTCCCGCGGGATGCCCCACCGTTCCGTCGGGTTCCGTGAGGTAGCAGGCGAAGGCGGGATGGGTGTTGGCGCGCGTCGGGAGCAGACGGAACCGTCGGGTGCCACGCCACTGCCCGAACATCGCGAGGAACGCCGTGACAGCTTCGCGGCCGACGTATTCGTGCGGCGCGGGCGGCATGGCGAGCCAGCCGTCGTCGGTCAGGAGGGCGACTACGCCGTCGACGTCTCCCTCGCTGAACGCGTCCGCGAATCGTTGCGCGATCTCCCGTTCCCGCGGTGCTGGCGGAGCGGGTTCGACGGTCTGCCGCAGCTGGGCTCGCGCGCGTTGCAGAGCGCCTTTGACCGCGGTGGAGCTAGTCTCCAACATGTCCGCGACCTCGGCGGTCGAGTAGTCGAGCACATCCCGGAGCAGGAGGACGGCGGCCTGGCGCGGCGGAAGTTTCTGCAGGGCCGCGACGAACGCCAGCTCGAACGTTTCCTTGGCGCTGTACTGCGCAGCGGGGTCGTCGGGCGCGGGTTGCAGCCAGGTCACCTCGGTACGGCGCGTGGGCTCGGTCGGGGTGAACGGCGGCGAAGGCTCGGCCGGGGCACGACGGCCAGCGTCGCGGAGGGCGTTGAGGCAGCGGTTGGTGGCGATCCGGTACAGCCACGAGCGCACCGAGGCGCGACCGGCGTAGCCGTCCAGCCCGCGCCAGGCGGCGAGGAGGGTCTCTTGCAGCAGGTCTTCGGCGTCGGTGAGGGAGCCGAGGATGCGGTAACAGTGCACTTGCAGCTCGTGCCGATAGGGCTCGACCAGCTCGCGGAAGGCGTGCGCGTCTCCGGCGCGTGCGCGATCGAGGATGTCCTGGCCCACCTTTCGCATACTGCCATCGTTCCGTTTCCGGGGCGGGCGGTGTCTGTACTGGTGACCCCTGAGAAAGGCGAAACGATGAACCCTGTCGACGATCTGTCCGCGGTCCTCGATTCCACCGGTGCGCTGGTCTCCGGCGTGTCTCGCTGGGACGCGCCGACGCCGTGCCCGGAGTGGACGGTCCGCGAACTGGTGAACCATCTGGTCCTCGGGCACCGGCTGTTCACCGCCGCCCTGAGCGGTGCGAAGGGCGCGTCGTTGGACCCACGCGGCTCGGACGCGCTCGGCGACGACCCCGTAGCGTCCTATCGGGACGCGGTTGCCGGTCTGCTCGCGGCGTTCCGGCAGCCGGGGGCGCTGGAGCAGGTGGTCGAGGTCCCGGCCGGGACGGTTCCGGGGATCGTCGCGGTGCATCTGCGGATCGTCGAGGAACTCGTCCACGGCTGGGACCTCGCTCGCGCCACCGGGCAGGAGGCGAAGTTCGAGGACGCCTTGGTGGAGCGGGAAATCGCGTTCAGCGCGGCGAAACTCGCCGACCTGCCGCCGGAACGGAGCCCCTTCGCGCCACCGGTGCCGGTTGCCGAGGACGCGCCACCGCTGGATCGGCTGGTCGCGTTGCTCGGACGGTCACCGAGTTAAGCGACACGGAATTCCAGGAGGCCTCGCTGGTCGGTCAACGGGGCCGCCGATTCCAAGACCAAACCCGCGGAATCGGCGAGTGCGTGGAATTCTTCCACCCGTCGTTCACGGCCGCCGAAATGGACCAGCATGACCAAGTCCATTTCGGTGCGCGCGTGAATTCCGCTGACCGCTTCGATGGCGAGAATCCGACCGGACCGGCCTGCCGCTTCGGCGCATCGCTTCAGGATGCGGCGGGCGTTTTCGTCGTCCCAGTTGTGCAGGATGTCCACCAGGACATAGGCATCCGCGCCCGCCGGGAGCGGATCGAAGAAGCTGCCGCCGCGCACCTCGACCCGGTCGGCCAGGCCGCGTGCGGCGAAGGCGGCGCGGGCCTCGCTCGCGGTCGGTTCGAGGTCGACCAAGTGAGCGCGCAATTTCGGATTGGTTTCGAGAATCGCGGCGAGCAAATCTCCTCGGCCGCCGCCAACGTCGACTACCGTAGTGAAAGAAGCCCAGTCGATTCCGGCGACCACTTGCGGGATCTCCGTGCGGAACCGGTTGATCATCTGCTGATCGAAAGACTTTCGCAGGTGTGGCTGCTCAGCGAGATCAGCCCAGAAATCCTTGCCGTAACGCCGGGAGTAAGCCGCCTCGCCGGTCCGGATGCTGTGTGCCAGCTCGACGAACGCGAGTTCGGCGCGGCCGGCGGCGCGGTCCAGGTGCAGCAGGTTAGCTATGCCGTTTTCCTTGTCCTGGCAGAGATTCGCGCCGTATGCGGTGGTCAGGTAACCCTCGTCGGTGCGTTCGACCACGCCGAGCGTGACCAGGTGGCCGAGCAGGACGTCGAGCGCGATCGGCGACAGATCCAGTTCTGCGGCGACGTCGTCGACCGTGCCAGGCGCGCGCAGCCGGTCGGGCAAGCCGAGCGTCACCGCGACGCGCAATGCCATGGGGGTCGCCAAGCTGGCGGCACGGAGAAGGTGGGTCGCGTCATCACTCACGTGGCTCCACTTTGCCAGCGTGGTCAACCGGCTTTCCGGGCCATGGTTGACAAGCTCGCCTCGAGGTCCGCGCGTATACGCTGGCCGGGTGGACGCAGTAGCGGAATTGCTCGCGAACGTACGGGCTCGCGCCAGTCGCCCGAGATCGGGGTAAGGAGAACCGATGTCCCGCCCGCGCAAGGTCCGCAAGGACGCGGCGGCCAACCGTGAACGGCTGCTCTCCGCGGCTGCCTCGGCGATGCTTCGCGAAGGACGGCATGTGCCGCTGGCCGCCATCGCCGCCGAGGCCGGTCTCGGGATCGGCACGCTCTATCGCAGCTACGCCGACCGCGACGCGTTGCTCCAAGCCCTGGAGCACCGTGCGTACGGCCTGCTCAACAGCCTGCTCGACCAGATCGACGACACCAGCACCGGCCTCGACCAGGTCCGCCGCTATCTCGAAGGCACCGTCGACATCGCCGACCAGCTCGTCCTTCCGCTGCACGGCGCGCCCCCGCTCGTCACCCCGGAAGCGGTCGCGGCCCGGAAGTCGATCTACGGGCGGCTCGAGTTCTTCCTCGCGACCGGCCGCGAGGACGGCAGCATCCGCGGCCCGGTCAACGCCACCGATCTCCTCGCGTTCAGCACCCTGCTCACGCAGCCGAAGGCGTCCGTCCTCGACTGGACCCACCTGGCGAGGCGGCAGATCGCGCATTTCCTCAACGGCCTCGCCGCCGGGGGACCGATCGAAGTGCCTGGTCCCGCTGTCGAGCGCGACGACGTCGAGCGAGCCTTCGAAGACCGGACGAACAGTTAGAAGGTCTTCCGAACGATCGGCCGTGTTACCGTCGGGCGTCGTCAAGGAGGTGGGGATGCCCGCAGCAGGCACCCGCAAACCGATGCGCGAACGGTTCCGCGAGCAGGTGCGCGAGGAGGTCAAATCCGCCGCGCTCGACCAGCTCGCGGCCGGGGGTGCGCAGGCGATCTCCATCAACGCCATCGCGAAGCAGCTCGGCGTCAGCGGACCGGCGTTGTACCGCTACTTCTCCAGCCGCGACGAACTGCTGAACGTCCTGGTCATCGACGCGTACCACGACCTCCGCGACGCCATGGCGCGAGCGCTCGACGCCGACGCACCCGACGCGGAAGCGCGGATCCGGCTGTTGGCCGCCGCCTACCGGGGCTGGGCGAGGGAAGAGCCGCACCGGTACGAGTTGCTGTTCAAGGCGCCGTTCCCCGGCTACGACGCGCACGCCAAGCCGCTCGCCGACGCGGCCCGCGCGCTGATGGGCGTGGTGCTGGGGGTGTTGCACGACCCCGACACCGCGGGAAAGCCCTACGACAACGAGGAAGTCCTCGACGCCCGGCGCGCGAACACCGAGAACCACCAGCTGGCGGTCGCGTTGTGGTCGCGGCTGCATGGCTTTGTCAGCCTCGAAATCGGCGGCGGTTTCACCGCGATGGGCCTCGACGCCGACGCGTTGTTCGAGACCGAAGTACAGGTGCTGACGGACCGGGTCCGCCGCGCCTGCTGATCACCGGCGAGACGCGCGCGGCTTCGCCCCCAACGCCACTGCCAGCACCGCTCCGGCAACCATGCACGCGCCGACCACCCACAATCCGGTCCGCTGCGTACCGGTCAGGTCGCGCAGCCAGCCCGTCAGGTACGGCGCGACGAACCCGCTCAGGTTGCCCAGCGCGTTGATCAACGCGATCCCGCCGGCGGCCGCCGCGCCGGACAGGAAGTTCGAGGGCAGCGCCCAGAACGTCGGCAGCGCCGCACATACGCCCATCGCGCAGATGGTCACCGCGGTCATGGTGGCGTAAGGGTTTCCGAGATACAGCGCGACCGGGATCGCCGCGCCGCCGACGAGCATCGGCAGCGCGACGTGCCACGTCCGTTCCCCGGTCCGGTCGCCGTGGCGCGCCCACGGGACCATCACCAGCGCACCCGCGACGTACGGGATCGCATTCACCAGACCCGCTTGCAGCACGGTGAGTTTGGTGCCGAACTCCTCGCCGAACCCGGCGATGATCGTCGGCAGGAAGAAGCCCAGCGCGTACAGGCCGTAGACCACCGCGAAGTACACGAACGCCAGCCCGAGGATCCGCGGGTGCGTGAGCGCTTTCCGCAGCGGCCAGTGGTGTTCGGCTTCGGTGGCGCGGCGTTCGGCGTCGAGTTCGCTGGTGAGCCAGTCGCGTTCCTCGGCCGTCAGCCACTTCGCGGATTCCGGCCGGTCGCTCAGGCAGAACCACGTGACGACCGCCAGCAGGATCGCCGGAACGCCTTCCACGAGGAACATGAACCGCCAGCCGGACAGGCCGAACACGCCGTGCCCGCCGCTGATCAGCAGACTCGAAACGGTCGAGCCGATCGCGCTCGACACCGGCACCGCGCACATGAACAGCGCGACCGCCTTCGCCCGCTGCGCCGCCGGGAACCAGTACGTCAGATACAAAATGATGCCGGGGAAGAACCCCGCCTCGGCGACGCCGAGCACGAACCGCAGCACCACCAGCGTCGTCGTGTTCGGCACGAACGCCATCGCGACGGCCACCGCGCCCCAGGTGATCATGATCCGCGCGATCCAGCGGCGCGCGCCGAACCGGTGCAGCGCGAGATTGCTCGGCACCTCGAGGATCAGGTAGCCGATGAAGAAGATCCCGGACGCGAGCCCGAACGCGGTCGCGGTGAGGCCGAGTTCTTTGTTCATCCCGTTCGGACCGGCGAACCCGATGTTGACCCGGTCCAGGTAATTGACGAAGTACAGCAGCATCAGCAGCGGCATGATCCGCACCGCCGCCTTGGCCATGACCCGGTTGCCCAGCGCGCTCGTCTTCGTCGGCATGTCCGGATCTCACCCGCCCGGACCCCGCTGAGTCAAGGTTTCGCGTAATGCTCGGCGACCGCGGCGAACGCCTCCTTCGGTTCCCAGTTCAGCCCCGGGTACGCCGTGCCCGACCGTCCTTCCAGGACTTTCACCAGTCCGAAGCTGGCCAGGTCAAGATCGTCCGGGTAGTTGTAGAGCGCGAAAAGGAACACGAACGCGCTGTCCACTCCCTCCGCGTCGAAGATTTCCAGCAGCTCACGCAGATACGCGGCCTGTCCGGCCTCGTCCCGCTCGTACTCGCCGTCGATGCGGAGCGGGTCGCCGGTCTCCCTGTCGTACTCGACGATCTCCATGCTCCGCGGCGCGACGTCGCCGGACCCGCGCCAGGTCGCCGTGCCGAAACCGGTGATCGCGACCGGTTTCCCTTGCGCCACCAGGGTTCGCACGCCAGTCTGGAAGAGGTCGGCGACCTCGGCGGAGCGGATGAGCTCCACCGTGACGAAGTCGAACCGGCTCCAGTCCACCTGCTCGAACTGGATGCACGCGTAGGTGACCGGGCCGTGGAACCGTTCCCGCACGATCTTGACCGCGGCGTCGAGGAACGGGTCGAGCCGCTTGCCCACCTCGGCCAGCCGCTCGGCGCGGCCCTCGGGTTCGGCGAGCAGCAGGCCGACTCGTTCGGCGGTGTCCTTGCCGGGCAGGAAGCCTTCGTTCATCACGCTCAACTCGACGCCGGTCACGAACACGACGTTCGCCCCGGTGGCGCGCAGCCGTTCCGCGCGGGTGGCGCAGTCGGCGAAGAGGGCGAGCATCTCGTCCTGGGTCTGCTCCAGCGGATACGGCGAGAACCAGACCTCCAGCCCCAGTTCGGCCGCCCACCGCGAGGCCTGCTCCAGCCGATCCGGATCGCCGCCCACGACGTGCACCGCGGTGCAGTGCAGGTCGTCGCGGATGATCGCCAGTTCGCGCTTCACCGCCTCCGGTTCGAAGCTCTCCCGCGACGACCGTCCATTGCGGACGAATCCGGTGTCGTACGTCATTCCCTTGCCGCGCATGGCGGTTTCCTCTCGCTCGGGGACGCCGCCCACCTTACGCACGAAACTTGCGTACACGCAAGTTTGCGTAGGCGCAGGAACCCTGCGAGACTGGCCGGGTGACCGGATTGCGCGAACGGAAGAAGCAGGCCACTCGCGTCGCCTTGCGTGAAGCGGCCCTGCGGCTGGCGATCGAGCACGGGCCGGCGAACGTGCGCGTCGACGACATCGCCGAAGCGGCCGGAGTGTCCCCGCGGACTTACAACAACTACTTCTCCAGCCGCGAGGAAGCGATCGTCGCGGCGGTCACCGCGGACCGCGAGAACCGGATCGCCGCCGCTGTCGCCGAGCGCTCGCCGGATACCCGGCTGGCCGAGGCGATCCTCGACGCGATCGCGGAGCAGTACACCGATCCCGGCGAACAGAGCCGCGACGCCCTCCTGCTGATCACCACGAATCCCGGGCTGCGCACGGCTTTTCTCGACGCTCCGGCCACCCTCGCGGCCCCGCTGCAGGAGGTGATCGCGGCCCGGGTCGGCAATCCGCAAACCGCGCGCGTGCTGGCCGCGTCGATCGCCGCGGCGGTCCGGGTCGCACTGGAGCAGTGGACGCAACCGGCGGGCAACGGACTGGTTGTGGTGTCCGGTTCACTGCCGGATCTGTTGCGGCGAACGCTGGAACCACTCGTTCCGGCGCTCGACGCGGCGGAAGCGGACTAGGCCGCGATCTCCTCGAAGATGTGCGGGTAGGACACGACGTCGTCGGGGAACTCCGCCGCCACGCGCTGGAACTCCGGATTGCTCAAAGCCGCGGCGAGCGCCTCGGTCGACTCCCAGACCGCGACGTTCAGCAGCAGCTGGCTGCCCGCCGTTCCCTGGTGCATGCGCAGTGAGACGAATCCAGGCTGAGCCTTCATAAACTCGGCCTGCTTCCGGAAGAGAGCCAGGAACGCGTCGGTCCGCCCCCTCGGGACGACGAAGGTGTTGGCGAGGACGATCTGCCCGGTTTTCTCCTTGAACTGAGCGAACATCGGCGTGTGCGGGTCGAGGCTCTGCAACTGGGCCATTTCGGAACTTCCCTTGCTGTCGACTGAATCTAGCATCGCTAGCTACTGGTTCGACGCTAGCACTGCTGTCGCTCGGTTGTCTAGCAGTGCTAGCACTAGGCCGGGCCGGTGATTCTCCGCCCGCCCGGCGTTCAGCTCCGACATTCACTTCACAACTTTGTGAAAGCTGTGTACCTTCTGAACTATTCAGAGGGGAAGGAGCGACGATGACCCGTCAGGCAGGACTCCCGCTCGAAAGGGGCGCGTGTCCGTTCGATCCGGTGCCGGCCCAGCGCACGCAGGCTCCGGTCGAGCCGATGACGTATCCCGACGGCTCCCAGGGCTGGCTCGTCACGGGATACCAGGAGGTGCGGGCAGTCCTCGCGGACAAGCGGATGTCCGCGCGCGCCGAACTCGCGAAGGTTCCGCTCGACTTCGGTCCGCTGCCGCCGCCGAAGCCGGCCGACCCGGGGGTGTTCACCGGGATGGACGACCCGGACCACCACCGCTACCGCAAGCTGCTGACCGGGGCGTTCACCGTGCACCGGATGCGCACGCTGGAGGACCGCGTCGCCGAGATCGTCGACGCCCACCTCGACGCGATGGCCGCCGCGGACGGCGCGGTCGACCTGGTGGAAGCGTTTGCGCGGCCGGTGCCGTCGCTGGTGATCTGCGAACTGCTCGGCGCGCCCTACGAACGCCGCGCCGAGTTCGACGGCTACGCCAGGACCATGTTCTCCAAGGACATCCCCGTCGCCGAGCGGATCGACGCGACACAGGGCGTCGTCGCGTTCATCGCCGGGCAGATCAAGGAGAAACGGGCGAATCCGGGCGACGACCTGCTGTCCGATCTCGTCCGCGGCGACGAGCTGACCGACGAGGAACTCGCCAACATCGGCATGATGCTGCTGGTCGCCGGATTCGAGACGACCCGCAACATGATCGCGCTCGGCACGCTGGCACTGCTCGAAAACCCGGAGCAGCTGGCGAAGTTCAAGGCCGACCCGGAGCTCACCGCGGGCACGGTCGAGGAACTGATGCGCTACCTCAGCGTGATCCACATCGGCCCGATCCGCACCGCGCTCGAGGACGTCGAACTCGGCGGCGTGCGGATCAAGGCGGGCGATCCGGTCGTCATGTCGCTTCCGGTCGCCAACCGGGATCCGGAGAAGTTCCCGGACCCGGACCGCCTCGACGTCACGCGCAAGGCGGCCGGGCAGCTCGGCTTCGGCCACGGCGTGCACCAATGCCTCGGGCAGCAGCTGGCGCGGGTGGAGATGCGGATCGCGTTGTTCCGGCTGTTCGCGCGGTTCCCGGACCTGCGGCTCGCGGTGCCGTTCGCCGAGGTGGACCTGCCGCACGACGCGTCGATCTACGGTCCGGTGCGGCTGCCGGTGACCTGGCGGCGGGAGTAGCCTGGCGGCGGCGGATCGAACACCGGAATCGAGGTTTTCCGCGCTGTGCACGCGATTGCTCTGATTGGCGCCTTCACGTTCGTCTGGTTCGGGATGGTGCTCGCCATCTCGTTCCTGGAAGCCCCGCTGAAGTTTCGCGCACCGGGGGTCACCATCCCGATCGGCCTCGGCATCGGCCGGATCGTGTTCCGGGCCTTGAACATCGCCGAGATGCTGCTCGCGGCGGGGATCGTGGTCACGGTCGCGGTGGGGCAGCCGGGCACCGCGGTGACGGTGCTGGCGGCGGTGGCGGTCGTGGTGCTGATCGGGCAGCTGGGGGCGGTCCGTCCGGCGTTGAACCGGCGGACGGACCGCGTCCTCGCCGCTCCGGAAGGCGTGGAGCTGCCGCGTTCCCGGGCGCATTTCGTTTATATCGCCACGGAAACCGTGAAGGTGCTCGTACTGCTGGCGCTCGGGATCCTGACCGTGGCGGGCTAGCGGCTCACGCGAACCCCTCCAGTTCCGCGATGCGGCGGAACACCTCGCGGGTGTCCACGCGCTCCATCTCCGGGTCGAGTTCGTAGTACACCGCGAGCACGTTCTGCGCGAGGCGGCCGTGTTCGTCGAGGTCGGCGAACCGGCCGAGCGAGATGTCCCGCATCGCCTCCTCCGCCGTCATCCCCCGGCGGTGACGGTCGGCGGCCTCGGCTCGCACCCACTCCAGGTAGTCGCGGACCGAGCGGATGCCGTTGGCGTCGGTGACCGGTCCGTGGCCGGGAACGACGAACTCGGCGTTCATCGCGAGCATCGCGTCGCAGGCGGCGATCCAGTTCGTCACCGGTCCCGCCCAGGTGATCGGGGTGCCGCCGATGAACAACAGGTCACCCGCGTACAGCACGCCCTCGTCGGGGACCAGCACGACGCTGTCGCCCTCGGTGTGCGCCGGTCCGAGACAGCGGATTTCCGCGGTGACGCCACCGATGTCGAGCTTCAACTGCCCGGCGAACGCCCGGGTCGCCGGGGTCGCGGTGATGGAGTCGAAGTCGAACGGGTGGAGGATGTGCTGGGCGAAGCGCCCCAGCGGGCCTTCCTGATTCACCAGGCCACGCATGAGGTCGGGGCCGTTGGTGCGCATCTCTTCCGCGGTGGCTTCGGACGCGATGATGGACGCGTCGGCGACCAGTTCGTTGCCGAACCAGTGGTCTCCGTTCGCGTGCGTGTTCACGACTGTCTTGATTGGACTGTCTACTGTGGTGTCTTGCAGCCCGTCGAGCATTTCCCGGGTCATCGGCACGTCGAAGAGCGTGTCGACGAGGAGGGATTCTTCTTTCCCGGCGATCAGCCCGGCATTGCTCCAGCCCCAGGTGCCGTCCGGGACCAGCCAGGCCGAGCAGTGTTCGGTGAGCCGGTGATGTCCTTTGGTGTAGGGAATGTCCTTGCGCATTGCCTGCCTCCTAGTGGACGTGCACTTCAGGTGCGCCTTGATACGAAGCCAGCCCCGCACCGTCCGGCGCGGTCTGCCGTTGCCCCACCGGGTTTCGCAGCACCCCGACGCCGGCCGCGGCGAGTTCCACCACGTCGCCCGGCTGGATCCAACGGTCCAGCTCCAGCCCGCACCCGCCGCCGACGGTGCCGAGCCCGAAGAATTCGCCTGGATAAACGTCTTCGTCCAGCGATGCCCACGCGAGCACCTCCGCGAACGAGAATTTCCTGTCCTTTGTGGACCCTGACGCCCAGACTTCACCGTTCACTGTGGCCGTCATCTGCACCGCCCATTCGTCGACCTCGTCCATGGTCAGCACACACGGACCCATCGCGGTGCAGAAGTGTTTCCCTTTGGACGGACCGATGGTCATGCTCATCTCGAACATCTGGATGTCGCGGGCGCTGACGTCGTTGAAGATCGTGACCCCGGCGATGCACCCGGCGGCCTCGGCTGGCGTGAGGTTCTTGCCGCCGCCGGACGTGAAGAAGCCCAGTTCAAGCTCGAAGTCGAGCTGCGTGGTGTAGGACGGCCACAGCAACGGTTCGTCCGGCCCGATCACCGTCTCGACGTTGCACTGGTAGCAGATCGGCATCGCGGCGAAGGCTGGCGGAACGGCGAGTCCAGAGCCCTTGGCGTGCTGGGTGTAGGTCAGATAGTCGCGAATCCGGCGCGGCCTCGGCACTGGCGCGAGCAGGCGAACGTTCGCTTGCGGAAGCACTGCCGGATGACCTTCGTCGACCAGGACGTCGCCCTTTTCGGCCGCAGCGTCGGCCAGCTGAAGCGCCTGTTCCGCCCTGGCCCGCGCATCGGCTCCACCCTCGAAGAAGGCGACCATCTCCGTCGGGACTTCGGTTTCCCCTGCTCGCGACGCTCGTAAGACCCGCGCCGGATCCACCACGGCATCGCCATGCAGTACCCCGAGCCGGGCCGCGCCCGCGGATTCATAGGTGACCAGACGCACCGCCGCCTCCTTGAACTGGAGTCCAATTTTAGACTTGCGTACAATCAAGCTAAGCCGCGGCGGAGGCACCGTCAAGGGCGCCGTTCAGCAGGCGCCGCGAAGAAATGATGGTTGACTGCGAGGCATGACGGCAGAGGCGACGACCGACCGGCGGACCAGGCAGCGGCACGAACGCCGGGACCGGCTGTTCCAGGCGGCCGTGGAGCTGTTCGTGGAACGCGGCTACGAGAACACCACGATGGAGGACATCGCCGAACGCGCCGACACCGCGCGCGCCACCGTGTTCAACCACTTCCAGCGCAAGACGGCGTTCCTCGACGAGTGGAGCCTGCGCCGCCGCGAACGCGCGATGACCGCGGTGCGCGCCGAGAACCTCGAGGACCGGCCGCTGCGCGAGGTGCTCAGCCGGTACCTGATCGAACTGGCGCGCAACAGCCTCGACTCCCGCGCGGAAACCGTCGCCTGCATGGGCGCGGCGATCCACTCCACCAACGTGTTCGGCAATCCGGAACTGGCGCGTGAGTTCGCCGCGTTCGTCGCGCGGGCGCAGGAGACCGGGGAGATTCGCGCGGACGTCGATCCGGCGCAGGCGGGTTTGCTGCTCGCCACCGGGTATTTCGGGACGCTCAGCTCATGGATCGAGAGCGAGGCCGCGCCGTTCGATCTGCAGGAGCATTTGCTGAACCTGGTGGAGATGCTCCTGCGCGGGATCGCGGTGAGCTAGCTGCGCACGACCCCGGCGATCCCGGACAGCAGCTCGCCCATGTCCACCACTACCCGCGATTCGCCGCCGTTCAACGGCACCTCGGTGATCCGCCCGCCGAGATCGGAGACGTAAGCGACCTCGTCGTCCACCGCCAGGCCGATCGCCTCGGTGAAGCCGCCCGCCAGGATCTCCGGCTCCGCGCCCTTCTCCCCCGGGCCGGGAATCGGCGCGCGGTTCAGCGTGTTGCCTTTCGGGGCCGCACCGCGGTCGGTCCAATACAGGTACCCGCCATGGATTTCCAGGTCGATCGGTTCCGGCAGGTGATCCCACAGGGTCTCCACATCGGACCGCTCGCGCGCGGTCTCGCCCGCAGGGATCTCCAGTCCAGCACGGAAAATCCGGCCGACGCCGCCCTTCGCCGGACCCTTCTGCGTCCAGTAGAGATGCGTGGCGTCCACAGTTACGCCGACGCATTCCTGCATGCCGCTGTCGTCCGGCTCGTTCACGATCAGGTCCGCGAGGCCCGTGCCGTCTGGACGCACCCGGGTGATCCGGTAGCCTTCCCGGTCGCCCCAATACAGGGAACCGTTGTACGCCAACTGTTTCCCGGTCGTCAGGGTTCCATTCGGGACGACGTCGCGGGCACCGGTGCCGTCGAAGAAAACTGCGTGCAGGCCGCCGTTTCGCGCGGAGTAGTCGAGACCCGCTTCGCCCGGTACCGACGGGTCGCGCGAAGGCATGCCCATGGTGGTCCAGTAAACAGTGCCATCGGCGATGACAACGCCATCCGGCGAGACGCCAGCGTCTTTGTACAGCGGGGTAACCTGCCCGTCGGGGAGTCCGACGCGGTAAATCGTCCCGGTGCGAATGCCCAGCACCACTAGCTCGCTGAACATGTCACCTCCACTCTGGACGGTGCGACCCCATGGGGATCAGCGAATTCGTGTAATAGCCCGGAGTCTCGGACATCCGGATCTGTTCGGTGACGCCGCGGTAGCGGCCCAGCGGGGTGTCCGCGGTGAACGTCTCGGGGTCGAAGTATTCGTGCCCGGGCGCGACACCGGCGACCTCCGCGGCGTAGCCCTTGTCGAAGATTCCCAGGCTCAGCAACCACAAGGCGACGCGCGTGAGCGAAACCTGCACTCGGTAGGAACCGCCCCATTCGGCGCGGAGCATGAGTGCGCGCAGTATTCCCAGTTGCAGGAACCAGGAGGTGATGTAGTCGTTCACCACCGGCACCGCGGGCAGTGACGGAACCCCACCTTTACCTTCCAGCAGCATGACGCCGGACAGGCAGCCAGCCGTCTGATCGAAGCCGACTCGGCCGGACCACGGGCCGGTGCCGCCGTTGAGCGTCACTTCGGCGTGGATAATTCCGGGCCGAATCTCAGCGGCGGTTTCCGCGTCGAGACCGTGCCGCGCTAGGTATCCAGGGCGGCGATTGGCGTAGAAGATGTCGGCACCGGTGAGCAGCCAGTGCATCCGCTCCTGGTCGGCGGGGCGACGGAAGTCGAGCCGGGTAGAGCGCACGCCCACATTGGACGTCGCGTACAGCACCGGCAGTTCGTACTCGCCTGGATCCCAGACGTTCAGCACGTCCGCGCCGTGCAACGCCAGCGCCCGGCCACAGCCAGCGCCCGCGATGATGTGCGCTCGACCGAGAGCACGGATTCCTTCGAGCGGCGTGGAAGGGTTGGGGTGCAACGGCTCCGGAGCACTGTCGCCAATTCGCTCGACAATCACGGGCGGCATCGTCGACAACACCGACTGGTATTGCTCGGTCGCCATCAGTTCTTCGGTCGTGCGCACCACCGGCATGATGACGCCCGCGGCTTCGGCGGCGTCTTCCAGCTCGAACGAATTCCACTGCGCGATCGCTTGCTGCACCACGGCATCCCGCTCGGGAACGCCCAGCAGCGCGGCAGCGTCGTTGCGCAGCTTGGGATACGGGCTGATCGGGTGCACCCAGCGGCCGTCCGCGGTGGAGTAAAACCGATCGGTGCCAAAGGCGGGATCGACGCGCGCCGGGTCGCCCTGCGGGTAACCGTCGAGCAACTCCCATTTCTTGTCGTAGAACGGGCACAGCCGGTGCGGCGCGGTCCGCAGGTCCATCGAAATGTCCTGCCCGCGTCCGCCGCGCAGCTGCCAGATCTTCGCCACCGCAACGGATTTCGCCGCCAGCGCGATCGACGTCGCCCCGGCCAGCCGCAGCGCGCCCGGCAGTACCGGGTCGGCTCCGGTGAACTCGATCCGGCCGCCTGCGTCGGATTCCTGCAGGCCGACCGAGCCGAGGAGATCGGCGAGCGGCTGGTGCAGATCGTATTCGTCGGTGGTGGCCGGTTTGGCGAGCGCGGCCTCGAGTTGCTCGGTGAGGCTCATGCCTTCTCCAGCGCGTCCACCACCGCGCGAGTACGGCTGTCGCGCGCTTCGACCCGCTCGGCGTAAGTGTCCGCGGTCCCGTAGGTCTGCTCGACCTCGTCGATCACCGCGTCGAGGTGTTCCCGGTCCGGACGGCCGATCTCGAACTTCATCTGCGAGCCGACGTGACTCACCAGGTGCCGGATCCCGTCCGGACCGCCGCCGAGGTGCATGCTTTCGAACGGCCCGATGGTCGCCCAGCGCGGCCCGAGCGACGCCTTGACCAGCTCGTCCAGGTCCGCCGCAGAGATCACGCCCTGCTGCACCAGGTACATCGCCTGGTCGTTGAAGACCTTCTGCAGCCGGTTCCCGACGAAGCCGGGCACTTCCTTCTTCAGCGTGATCGGCTTCTTGCCCAGCCCCCGGTAGACCTCGACGGCCTTCGCCACGGTCTCCTCAGCGGTCGAAACCCCGGGCACCACCTCGACCAGCGGCATCAGTTCGGGCGGGTTGAACGGATGCCCGATGACGATCCGCGAGGCCGCCGCGTTGCCCTCGGCGATCACCGAGGGCAACAGCGACGACGAGGAGGACGCCAGTACTACGTCGTCGCGCGTGGCGGCGGCGAGCGTCGCGAACATTTCCCGCTTCAGCTCGATCCGCTCCGGGCCCGACTCCTGGACGAAGTCGGCTCCGGCAGCGGCTTCCGCGAGGTCCGCGACTGCCGTGGCGGGCAGCCCGGCGAGGTCGCGAGAGACGATTTCCCGCAGGTCCGGGCGTGGATCGGTGACTCGCACCGTCCAGCCCGCCTCGGCGAACAGCCGAGCCCACGACACTCCGATGACCCCAGCGCCGACGATCGCGACGACCGGCATGGCGCGCTCCTTTCTCAGGCGGTGACCGCGTCCGCGTTGTTGAGCAGCGCGCTAGGCGGCGTCAGCAACGCGTCCGACGCTAGCGCGCGGCGACGGGCCGCGCTCACTCCGCCGTAACTCTCCGTAATGGAAATGAGGCGCGCCGCGTGGTGCGCGACCTCTGATTCGTAAGTCATTCCGATGCCGCCGTGCAGCTGGACGATCTCCTCGGCGGTCGCGGTCGCCGCGTCGCACACGAACACGAACGCGTCGTCTGCCGTGGCGTCGAGGTCCACTGTGGACGCACCGTTGTCGTACGCCTCGACCGTCGCGGTGGCCCACAGCGCCAGCGAACGCGCCAGCTCGACCTTCGCGTACAGGTCAGCGGCACGGTGCACGAGCGCCTGGAACGCCGCCAGCGGAACGCCGAACTGCTTGCGGGTCTTGAGGTACTCGACGGTCATCGCGAGCCCGGTCTCCATCAGACCGATCGCCTCGCCGGTCACCGCGACCCGCGCCCGCGAGAACGCGCGACGCAACCCGGCCGGCGTGTCGGAGTCCGAGGTGCCGAGCAGAACCGCCGGCGTACCAGCGAATTCGACCTGCGACGTGTGTCCCCAGTCCGCGGCCCGGCCGTCGACGCGAGTGATGCCTTCGGCAGTCGCCTCGACCAGGTACACCCCGGTGCGGCCGTTCTCGTCGACCGCGGTGACCAGGAACTTGTCGGCCTGGTCGGCGTTGCGCACCGGGGACTTCACGCCGGTCAGCGCGGAACCGGCCGCCGACACCGACGGCGCGACGCCCCACGGACGTCCCGGCTCGGCGTGCGCGACCGCGATCGTGGTGCCACCGCTGGCGAGCAGCGGAAGCAGCTCCTTGGCCTGGTCGTCGGTGCCCAGCTCGGCGATGATCCACGACGGCAGGAACACGCCGTCGAGCAGCGGTTCGGCCGCCGCGTGCTTGCCCATCGCTTCCAGCGTCGCGTAGACCTCGACCGGGCCCGCGCCCGCGCCGTCGTGGTCCGCGGAGATCGGGAGACCGGCGAGACCCAGCTCGCCGAGGGTGCTCCAGACCTGGTCGTTCCAGCCGAGTTCGCTGCTCGTCGCGGCCGCGCGGCCGCCTGCCGGGTAACCGCGGCCGACTGCCGTGTCGACGGTCTCGAACAGCAGCTTCTGGTCTTCGTTGAATTCGAGGTTCATGAGTCGCCGTCCCTTACAGACCGAGGATCGTCTTCGCGATGACGCCGCGCTGGATTTCGTTGGAGCCGCCGAAAATCGACAGCTTCCGCTGGTTCAGGTACTGCGCCGCGGCCACGACCGCGGCCTCGTCGGCGCGCACCGGCGATTCGGTGTCCAGCAGCATGCCGTCGGAACCGGCCGCGCGCATGCGCAGCTTCGTCAGGGCCTGCAGGGCCTGCGTGCCCTCCATCTTGAGCAGCGACGACACCGGGCTCGGCTGTCCGTTTTCGGAAGCGGCGGTGACCCGCATCTGGGTCGCCTCCAGCGCGAGCAGCGTGGTCTTCGCGGTGTGCATCGCGGCGCGGAACTCGGCGTCCTGCGCGAGCGGACCGTCCTCAGTGGGCAGATCGGCGGCCGCGGCGGCGAGGTCGGCGAAGATCCGCTGACCGGTGCCGACCTGGGCGATGCCGTTGCGCTCGTTGCCGAGCAGGAACTTCGCGTACGTCCAGCCCTTGTTCTCCTCGCCGACGAGGTTCTCCGCCGGGATCACCACGTTGTCGAAGAAGAACTCGTTGACCTCGGCGGAACCGTCGACCAGCTTGATCGGACGGCGCTCGATGCCCGGGGTGTTCAGGTCGAGCAGCAGGAAGGACAGCCCCTGCTGCTTGCGCGGCGCGTCCGGGTTGGTCCGCGCGAGCACGAACATCCAGTCGCCGTACTGGCCGAGCGTGGTCCAGGTCTTCTGTCCATTGAGGACGTAGTGGTCGCCGTCGCGCTTCGCGGTGGTGCGCAGCCCGGCGAGGTCGGAACCGGCCTCCGGCTCGGAGAAGCCCTGCGACCACCAGATGTCGAGATTCGCGGTGGCGGGAAGGAACTTCTGCTTCTGCTCCTCGCTGCCGAACTCGGCGATGATCGGGCCGACCATGCTCGCGTTGAAGGCGAGCGGCTGCGGCACCGCGTTGCGCTGCAGTTCGGAGGCGTAGATGTGGGACTGGGTCGGAGTCCAATCGCGACCGCCCCATTCGACCGGCCAGTGCGGCACGGCCAGACCGTGCTCGTTCAGGATCCGCTGGCTGGTGACGATGTCGTCACGCGTGATCAGGCCGAGTGCGCTGCGCTTGCGGACTTCCTCCGGAATGGCACCGAGGAACACCTCCCGCAATTCGTCCCGGAACGCGAGGTCCTCTTGAGACAGTTCGAGATCCATCGATCAAACCCCTTCAGTGGTGCGTACGGCTCCGACGACTTCGGCGGTGCTCGCGCCAGCGCGTTCGGCGTGCCTGCGGAACCCGGCCGGGGTCCGCGAGAAATGCAGCGGGCTCTCCACGACGCGGATAGTGCCCTCGGTCGGGTGTTCCCGCTCGGTGATCAGCCCGACTTCCTGAACGTACGGGTCGGTCGGCAGGTCGGCGATGTCGACGACGACCGCGTACGGAACGTCGTGGGCGGTCAGGTACTCCTCCCACTCCGCGGTGGTGCGGCTGGCGGAGTTGGCCAGCACCTTCTCCACCCCCGCGGTGAAAATCTCCCGGTCGATCACCGGGGAGTCCCAGGCCGGATCGGCCGCGGCGTCCTCGAGGCCGGCACCGATCAGCAGCGTCCGCACGGCGTCGTTGGTGTAGGGCACCGCGGCGATCGCGCCGCCGTCGGCCGTGCGCATGGCCGCGTGCGTGTCGCTGAGCGAAAGCGGGTTGCCGACGTCGCCGGCGGCCGGGACGAAGACGTCGCCCGCCAGGTGCTCGACGAGGTTGACCGCGATCATCGCGTCGGCCATCGCGAGTTCGACCTGCTGGCCCTTGCCGGTGCGCTGCTGGTCGAAGAGCGCGGCGAGCACGCCGTTGAGCAGGTAGAGCGCGGCGGTCTTGTCCGCGATGAAGGTCGGGACGAACTGCAGCGTGCCGCCCGCGCGGTCCTGGAGGCTGACGAGGCCGGACGTGGCCTGGATGACCTCGTCGTAGGCGGGCCGGTTCGCGCGCGACGAGCCGGGCGCGAAGCCCTGCGCGTGGGCGTAGACCAGGCGGGGGAAGCGTTCGCGCAGCTGCTCGTAGCCGAGGCCGAGCCGGTCGAGCGCGGCGGCGCGCATGTTGGTGACGAGGACGTCGGCGTCGGCGAGCAGGGCGAAGAGGTCTTCGCGGCCGGCCGGGTCCTTGAGGTCGAGTTCGATACTGCGCTTGTTCTGGTTGACCTGCATGTACAGCGGGGCCATCCCGGGCGTGCGGCCGGTGTTGGCCGGCGAGTGCCGGGCGACGTCGCGCAGCGGTTCGACCCGGATCACGTCGGCGCCGAAGTCGCCGAGGATCTGCGTGGCGTACGGGCCCATCACCGCGGACGACAGGTCGAGCACCTTCACCCCGGAAAGCGGTCCGGTGGCATCCATCTTCGCGGTCCTCCCGTTGACGATCTTTGCTTCACCACTGACGCTAAGCGCTTGCTCACCAGAAGGGAATGACCGAGTGCATCAGATCGGTATGACCACCGTGATAACACCGTGGGTACGCTGCTCAGCGTGGAGATTCACCACCTGCGGTACTTCCTCGCGGTCGCGCGCGAGCTGAACTTCACCCGTGCGGCGCGGGCGCTGAACATGTCCGTTCCGCCGCTCAGCCAGCGGATTCGCGACCTCGAACGCGAGCTGGGAGAACCGCTGTTCGACCGCTCCACCCACCACACCCGGCTGTCCGAGGCGGGCGAGGCGCTGCTGCCGCTCGCCGAATCGGTCGTTTCGGGCTTCGACGCCATTCCGGTCCGCATGCGCACCCGCGACCAGCGCGCCGACGTCCGGCTCGCCATCCCCGACGTGCTCAATCCCGCGCACCGCCGCCAGCTCAGCGAATCGATCCGCGCGCTCGACGGCTCCTACCGGTTCACCCTGCGGCAGATGCCGTCGCTCGGGATGGAATCGGCGCTGCTCAGCAACTCGCTCGACCTCGCCGTGTCGCATCTCGGCACTTCGGACGACCGGCTGTCCACCATCGTCCTTTACCGCGAACCGCTGGGCGCGGTAGTGGACGCGTCGCGGTTCCCCGGCCGGACCTCGCTCACCCTCGCCGACCTGCGCGGATTCCAGTATCTGCAGGGGCCGCGGCACTGGGATCTCGGCTCCCGGCGCGCCGAGCAGCTCGCCGCCAAGGGCGTGCTGGTCGATCCTGAGGCACAGTTCTCCGACGTCAGCGGGCTGTTGATCTTCCTGCGCAGCACCAAGAGCTTCACCCTCGCGCCGGTCGAATCCGCGACCGCGCTGGCGCTGGACCCGAACGAATGCGCGGTCCTGCCGATCGACGATCTCGTCGCCACCCTCACCACGTTCCTCATCCGGCGCACCGCCGACACGCGGCTGGACCCGGTGGTCGAGGTGCTGCGGCACGCCCGCGTACCCGACTGACCTCGGCCAATGCCCGACCTGCGGGTTCACCCGGCCGTGGCGGCTTTACATTTCAACTCCTCTTGTCAATCGCGGTGTACATGTCTTACCGTCATGTAAAGCCAGCCAACGGAGGAGGGCGCGATGAGCGAGATGACCGGCACGGTGCCGCTGGGGTCGACCGAAGGATGGACCGACAAGAAGCGGTACCTGTGGCTGATCGGGCTGGTCGTGCCGTCGCTCGCGTTCCTCGCGATCGGCCTGCACGCCGCGACCGGCTGGGGCGTGTGGTTCTGGATCGGGCCGATTGTGATCCTGGCGATCGTGCCCGCGATCGACCTGATCGCCGGCCTCGACCGGAGCAATCCGCCGGACGACGTCATCGAGCGGCTCGAACAGGACCGCTACTACCGGTGGATCACCTACCTGTTCCTGCCGATCCAGTACGTCGGGTTCGTCTTCGCGTTCTGGCTCATCGCGCGCGGCGATCTGTCCGTTGTGGACAAAATCGGGCTGGCGATCTCGATCGGCTGCATCGGCGGGATCGGCATCAACACCGCGCACGAACTGGGCCACAAGAAGGAAAGCCACGAGCGCTGGCTGTCGAAGATCGCGCTGGCGCAAAGCTTTTACGGGCACTTCTACATCGAGCACAACCGCGGCCATCACGTGCGCGTCGCGACTCCGGAGGACCCGGCGTCGAGCCGCGTCGGCGAGAGCTTCTACCGGTTCTGGCCGCGCACGGTGTTCGGCTCGCTGAAATCCGCGTGGGGGCTGGAGCGCAAGCGTTACGCCCGCCGCGACAAGCATCCGTTCCGGATCGGCAACGACGTGCTCAACGCGTGGCTGATGTCCGCGGTGCTGTGGGTGGCGATGGTGGGGTGGCTCGGCGTCGGGATCCTGCCGTACCTGGTGATCCAGGCGGTGATCGGGTTCTCGCTGCTGGAAGTCGTGAACTACATGGAGCACTACGGGATGCTGCGGCAGAAGGTCGGGCCGCCGGAGCGCCGTCGGTACGAGCGCGTGGATCCCAGCCACAGCTGGAATTCCAACAACATCGCGACGAACGTCCTGCTGTACCACCTGCAGCGGCACAGCGACCACCACGCCAACCCGACGCGCCGCTACCAGACCCTGCGCGACTTCGCCGAATCCCCGGTGCTGCCGACCGGGTACGCCGGGATGATCGTGCTCGCGCTCTTCCCGCCGCTGTGGCGACGCGTGATGGACCAGCGGGTGCTCAACCACTTCGACGGCGACATCAGCCGGGCGAACATCCAGCCGTCGAAGCGAGAGAAAATCCTTGCCCGGTACGGAACTCCCACTGTTGATCCGGTGATCGCGCCGGACGACGTGCGCGGTGACGCCAGCGAAGGCGGAATGTGCCCCGGCTGCGGATACGTCTACGACGAGCAGCGTGGCGACCCGCGAGAAGGCTTCCCGGCCGGTACGCCGTGGTCGTCCATTCCGGACAGTTGGTGCTGTCCCGACTGCGGGGTAAGGGAAAAGGTCGACTTCGTTGCTCCCGGAAGGATGAGTGTGTGATGCGGATAGAAGCGGATTTGAACAAGTGCGACGGACTGGGCATGTGCGAAGCGATGGCCCCGGACTTCTTCGAGGTGGGCGACGAGGGCACGGTCGTCGTGCTCGACGAGAACCCCGGCGAGGAGCACCGGACCGACCTCGCCGCGGCGGTCGACGCCTGCCCGGTGCTCGCGCTGAAGCTGGTGTCATGACGCTCGCGGTGGTGGGCGCGTCGCTGGCCGGACTGCGCGCGGTCGAATCCGCGCGGCGGACCGGATACGACGGCCGGATCGTGCTGATCGGCGCGGAGGGCCACCTGCCGTACGACCGGCCGCCGCTGTCGAAATCCTTCCTCGCGGCGGACGGACCGGTTGCGGTGGAACCGTTTCTCAGCGCGGACGACCTGCGCGAACTCGGCGTCGAACTCCGGCTGGGCACTCCCGCGACCGGGCTCGACCCGATCGCCAGGGAGATCCGCACCGGCGACACGACCGTCCGCTACGACGCCGCCGTCATCGCCACCGGAGCCGCCGCCCGGGTTCTTCCCGGCACCGAGGGAATCTCCGGCATTCACTCGCTGCGCACCGCGGACGACGCGGTCGCCATACGGCCCGCTTTGGACAGTGGCGCTAGGACAGTCGTGATCGGAGCCGGTTTCATCGGCTCGGAAGTCGCTTCAGCCGCCCGCAAACGCGGCCTGCCAGTGTCTATTGTGGAAACGCTGGAAACGCCTTTGGTGCGCGCGATCGGTCCCGAGGTCGGCGAGGTCTGCGCGGATCTGCATCGCGCGGCAGGCACCGATCTCCGCCTGGGCACCAGGGTCACCGGCTTCACGTCGCAAGACGGCGCGGTGACCGGCGTCCAACTGTCCACCGGCGAAGTCCTCCCAGCCGACCTCGTGGTCGCTGGAATCGGTGCGGCCCCGGCCACCGGCTGGCTGCGCGACAGCGGACTCCTGCTGCACGAACGCGACGGCGGCGTCATCTGCGACGGCACCCTCGCCGCCGCACACGGCGTTTACGCGGCCGGAGACGTCGCGCACGTGGCGAACGCGTTGTTCGACGGCGAGCTGATGCGGCTGGAACACTGGACGAACGCGGCCGAGCAGGGTGCGGCCGCGGCGCGGCACGCGCTGGACCCCGCGAGCGCGCGGGTGTTCAGCGCCGTGCCGTATTTCTGGTCCGATTGGTACTCGCACCGCATCCAGTTCGTCGGGACGCCGCGCGCGGACGAGGTCGTCGTCGCGGTCCCGGCCGAGCACGGCTTCACCGCGCTGTACCGGCGCGGCGACCGGCTCGTCGGCGCGTTCACGGTCGACCGGCCGCGCGACATCATGAAGTACCGCAAGCGGATCGCCGCCCGGGCACCATGGTCCGAGGCAGTGGCCTTCGCTTTGGAAACGGCCGCCTAGAATGACCGCTATGAGCGTGCTTCCGGTGCCCGCAGGCGGCCAGTACCGGCAGCCCATCATCACCGCCGCCATCGAACTCACCGCGAAATCCGGCTGGTCAGCGGTCACCATGGCGCGGCTCGCCGATCTGGTCGGAGTGAGCAGGCAGACCGTCTACAACGAGATCGGCTCGAAAACCGCGCTCGCCGAGGCGATGATCTCGCACGAGCTGCGCCGGTTCCTCGCCGTCGTGAGCACCGCGTTCGACCGGCATCCGGACGACCTGGTCGAGGCGATCTACGACGCCGTCCGCGCGGTGCTCGAACTGGCCGACGACAACATCCTCCTGCGCGCCATCGCCTCCGCGACGCACGGCACCGACAACGAATTCCTGCCCCTGCTGACCACCCGCGCCGGCACCCTGCTCACGGAAGCGAAGGCCGTTCTGCGCGGCCGGGTCCGCGGCTACGCGCCGCCGCTCGACGACGGCCAACTCACCGTGGTCATGGACCTCGTCGTGCGCACCGTGCTCAGCCACGTCATGCAGCCGTCGGGAACCCCAGCTGAAACCGCCGACGGCCTGGCCTGGGTCGCCGCTCGCGTGCTCGGCACCGCCCCGTCGGCATCGATGCGCACCCGCTCGTAAACCAGGTGCGCGGTTCGGGCCGTGCGTGTCAGCGTGGCGCGCGTGAACCGTGAACGACTTTCCGCACTCGCCCACACCTGGCACCCCATCGCGTCCCCGATCAGCGACGACGAGGTCCAGCGTCTGCTCGAGCGCAGCATCCCGCACGAAAACGCGGTCATCCTGGACCTGGGCTGCGGCGGTGCCGAATGGCTCATCCGCGCCCTCGCCGCGTACCCGAAACTCCGCGCCGTCGGCGTCGACACATCGGAATTCGCCCTCTCCCGCGCCCGCACCGCCGCGACCGACCGAGGCGTCGCCGACCGCCTGACCCTCCACCACCAATCCGCCACCGAATTCCCCGCCGCGCCAGAGTTCGACACCGTCCTGTGCATCGGCTCCACCCACGCCTTCGGCGGTTTGCCAGCCACCCTCGCCGCCCTGCGCACCCACGTCCGCCCCGGCGGCCGCGCCCTGATCGGCGACGCCTACTGGGAGACCGAGCCGACCCCCGCCGCGCTCGAGATCTTCGGCGACCTGCCAGACCTGCCGGAACTCCTCGACCAGGTGATTTCCGCCGGCTGGACGCCGACCCACGGCCACACGAGCACCCGCGGCGAACTGGACGCGTACGAATGGTCGTGGACCGGCAGCCTCACCGAATGGGCCCTGGACCACCCGGAAGACCCGGACCAAGCGGAAGCACTCACCGCCGCGGCCACCCACCGCGACGAGTGGCTCCGCGACTACCGCGCCTCGTTCGGCTTCGCCTGCGTGGTGGCGCGCGCTTGACAAAACTTCTTGTCAATGCGACGTTCGGACCTGACCCCCACCCCGAGAAAGGGCAGTCCGATGACCGACCTCGTCCCGTTCCTGATGTTCCAGAAGCGCGACGCCGCCGAGGCGATGGCCTTCTACACCTCGCTCTTCCCGGGCGACTCCGTGCTGTCCGAGGAGCGCTACGGCACCGACGGACCCGGCCCGGAGGGAACGATCGTGATGGCCGAGTTCACCGTCGCCGGACAGCGGGTGCGGTGCAGCGACAGCTTCGTCCAGCACGCCTTCGACTTCACGCCGTCCACATCGCTGTTCGTCACTGTGGACTCGACCGACGAACTGAAGCGGATCTACGAGGCACTCGGCGAGGGCGGCGGAACCCTGATGCCGCTGGACGATTACGGCTTCGGCCCGTTCGCCTGGGTGAACGACCGGTGGGGCGTGTCCTGGCAGTTGAGCGCCAAGGGCTGAGCAATTCGAGAGGGGGATTGCGTGGCTGACCCGCGCGAAGGGGAGCCGGTTGCCGTCGCTGGCGAGATTGCGCGTCGATTGTTCGCGGACGCCCGGGTCGTGATCGTCGGCGGCAGCGTGCTGACCAACCGGCGGACGCCGATGTCCGACCTCGACCTCGTAGTGGTCACCGGCCCGCGCGACGCCCCGTACCGGCATTCGTTCACCTGGGGAAACTGGCCGGTGGAAGCACTGGTGCACGACGAAGAAACCTTGCGTGCCCACTGCACCGACAATCTGGCCCGCCGCTGGGCCGGAATCCCGCGGCTCATCGCCGAGGGCGCGCTCGTGGCCGACCAAGACGGCGTCGGCACCCGGCTGCAGACCGAAATGCGGCAACGACTGTCCGCCGGACCCGCCGCCGCGACGGCAAGCGAACTCGACGCGCAGCGGTACGAACTCACCGACCTGCTCGACGACCTGACCGGAGCCGACGACCCGGCCGAGATCGCCTTCATCGCCGCTCGGGTGCTGACCAAGTCCGCGCAATTGGCCCTGCTGGCCGGACAACACTGGCAGGGCAGCGGCAAATGGCTGTGGCGTGAACTGCACGACCACGATCCCGGCCTGGCTGATCAATTGGCCACCGCCTTGCCCGACGCACCACGACTCGGCGCGGTCGCCCGTGCGGTGCTTGACCGCACAGGCGGACCGCTGCGAGACGGATACCGGGTCACCGATCCCCGCTGTCCTTGACCCCGCCCTGGACAGCAAGATACGCGTACGGTTTCTTTTTGCGATTGCTAACCATCACGGATCCGCAGCTCGAGCGCAATTCCCGACGCTATTGGCCCAGCGACAGATACCGCGAAGAGAAATACGGACCGGTGACCCACGGACGGGTTAAGCGGGGCTATTCGGACCCCGCTATGGTGGGCATTGGGAGGTTGGCAATCAGCCTGAGGGGGGCCGATACCTCATCCCGTGGGCCAGCCGTTTACCTGCAGTAGTCCCGCTCGGACGGTGCTGCGAGGGCAAGCGGCTGGCCCTTTTTTGCCGTACTGCGGATCAAGCGCCACGACGGTTTCCCGGCGCCGAAACCCTGGCTGAAGAAGAATCGTCGCAGCGGAATTCTCTAGGCGGCGCGGTTCCGGTACAGCCACCACACGTCGCGCCCGAACGACCAGCTCAAGGTCGCCACCGCAATTCCCGCCAGGACCACCGGCGCGAACCCCGCCACCACGGCCGTCAGGGCGATTCCTTGCAGAGCCGCGACTGCCTTCCGGGCTCGACTGGGGCGCAGTGGGGCACGGAGCCACGACCACAGCCGGGCCGCGGCGACGAATGCGTAGCGCATCAGGCCGATTGCCAGCACCCATGGGCCGACCGTGGTGGCGGCCAGGACGCTCAGCACCAGGATCAGGAAGGCGTCCGCTTCCATGTCGAAGCGGGCACCCAGCGCGGAGACGGTTCCGGTGCGGCGGGCGACGTAGCCGTCGAGTGCGTCCAGGGCCAGGGCGACCGCGGCGATGGGGACGATCAAGGTCAGCTGCGGGTGCCCGCCCAGGCGGTCGGCGACTAAAGCGGTCACGGTGCCGATCAGGGCCGCCCGGGCGAGGGTCACCTGGTCGGCCGGGCCCAGCCGGTACACCCTGATTCGCCAGGCGCCCTGCGTGAGCAGCACCAACAAGCCCAGGAGGTAGGCCACGCCGACTGCCCAGCCGGCCGGGCCGAGGCCGGTTGTCACCGTCAGCAGGGTCAGCAGCGCGAGTTGCGCCAGCAGCGCGGGGGCCTGCTGGACGACGGTTGAACCCAGCTCGGCCGGGGTTCGTGTACAGGTGGAGACAGCCATTTCTCCTCGATCCGGCAGCAACGGAGGACAACCTTGACACGGGCGGCGCAGGCCTTCTGGTTCACTTCGGCCGAGGGCGGGGAGCTCCGATCGGCCGAGGTGGCTGCTCCACAAGCCGACGAAGTGCTGGTCCGAACGCGATTTTCGGCGTTGAGCCGCGGCACGGAAAGTCTGGTGCAGCGCGGCGGGGTGCCGGAGAGCCAGCACGACATCATGCGCGCGCCGTATCAGGAGGGCGACTTTCCGTGGCCGGTCAAGTACGGCTACCTGAACGTCGGCGAGGTCCTTTCCGGACCGCCGGAGCTGACCGGCCGCACGGTGTTCTGCCTCTATCCACATCAGACCGAGTACGTCGTGCCCGCGTCGGCGGTCACGGTGGTGCCGGACGACGTCCCGGCGGCGCGGGCGGTGCTCGCCGGCACCATCGAGACCGCGGTGAACGCGCTCTGGGACGCGGCCCCGCTGGTCGGCGACCGGATCGCGGTGGTCGGGGCGGGGATGGTCGGGTGCAGTGTCGCTCGGCTGCTGTCCCGGTTTCCCGGCGTGGCCGTCCAGCTCGTCGACCCCGACCCGGACCGCGCCGAGGTCGCGGACGCATTCGGCATCCGGTACGCCACCCCGGAAACCGCGAGCGGCGACCTCGACCTCGTGGTGCACGCCAGCGCGACCGACGCCGGGCTCGCGCGTTCGCTGGAACTGCTGGGTCGCGAGGGCACGGTGGTCGAGCTGAGCTGGTACGGAGACCGTCAGGTGTCGATACCGCTCGGCGAGAACTTCCATTCGCGACGGCTCACCGTACGCAGCAGCCAGGTCGGCACCGTTTCGCCGGCTCGCGCGGCGCGGCGCGGTTACGGCGACCGGATGGCGCTGGCGCTGCGGCTGCTCGCGGACCCCGCGTTCGACGCGCTGATCACCAGCGAATCCACTTTCGCCGAGCTGCCGGATGTCGCGGCACGGCTAGCGGACGGAACTCTGCACGGACTGGCTCACCGAATCACCTACCCGTAAAGGAGAACGCGTTGTTCAGTGTCACCGTGCGCGATCACATCATGGTCGCCCACAGTTTCCGCGGCGAGGTTTTCGGCCCGGCGCAGCGCTTGCACGGCGCGACGTTCGTGGTCGACGCGACGTTCCGGCGGTCCGAATTGGACTCGGACAACATCGTCGTCGACATCGGGCTCGCCACCCAGCAGCTCGGCGCGGTGCTCGCGGACCTGAACTACCGCAACCTGGACGACGAACCCGACTTCGCCGGGATCAACACGTCGACGGAATACCTCGCCAAGGTGATCGCCGACCGGCTCGCGGACCGGATCCACGCCGGGGAACTCGGCGAGAACGCGCGCGGGCTGGCCCAGATTTCGGTGACCCTGCACGAATCCCACGCCGCTTCGGCCGGATACGAGCGTTCCTTGTGACCACAGTGGACTCCTCCGGTTACGCACCGGAATGGCTGCGGCTCAGAGAACCGGCCGACACGGCGGCGCGGGCGGCCGATCTGGTCGCCTTGCTCCCGGCCAGTCCTGCGGTCATCCGGGATCTCGGGTGCGGCACCGGGGCGATGGGACGCTGGCTGTCCGGTCGCCTCCCGAAACCGCAGCGATGGATTCTGCACGACCAAGACCCGCAACTGCTCGAAATCGCCGCACGCAGCCTTCCACCGGGGATCAGTGTTGAGACGGAACAGGCCGACGTGACTCGGCTGAACCTGACCGGCACTTCTTTGGTAACAGCTTCCGCGTTACTGGATCTCCTTACCAAGGATGAAATCCAGCGATTGGTGAAGTCCTGTGTGGACGCGCAGAGCCCAGCGCTGTTCACGTTGTCCGTGACCGGATCGGCTCACCTCACGCCAGCGGACGCGGCAGACGAAGCACTTAACGCCGCCTTCAACAACCATCAACGCCGAGACGGCAAGCTAGGCCCGGAAGCCGCCGCCTTCACCGCAGCGGAGTTCCAGCGGCACGGTTGGACCGTCCACACCAGACCGTCACCGTGGCAACTCGGCCCGGAACACCGTGAACTCATCGACACCTGGTACCGCGGATTCGTCGCCGCGGCCCGGGAAGAACAACCAGACCTGGCGGTACCCGTGGATCGGCAGATCACCGAGGTCACCGTGCACCACCAGGATTTACTGGCTCTCCCCTGATTCCCGGCGCGCCCGGGCCCGGCGTTTGCCCTCGTGCATCGCCGCGACCCGGGCGACCGGGATCGTGTGCCCCTCGGCCACGAGATCCGCCGGAAGTTCCTGCGGTTCCGGCAATTCCTCCGCCCACGGGTCGGCACTGCCGAGCAGCTCCACCGCGGTCTTCACCGTGAAATCCGCCGGCGTGACGTTGTCCGCGTCCGCCCAGCGAACCGGGAACGACACCGGCGTGCCCGGCCGGATCCGCGGGCTGTAAACCGCCGCCACGGTCGCCCCGCCCGCCCGGGTCGAATCGAGAAACACCTTGCCGTGCCGGTCTTCCCGGATGAACGCCGTGGTCGCCAGCTGCGGATCGATCCGTTCCGCCCGCGCGCCGACCGCCCGGGTCGCCGCCGCTACGTCCTCAAAGGACAGACCGGGAACCAGCGGCACGAACACATGCACGCCCTTGGAGCCGCTGGTCTTCAACGCACCAGCGAGCCCGGCGTCGGCCAACGCCTGCCGCACCAGCCGCGCCGCCGCCACCGCGACGCCGAAGTCAGCGCCCTCGGGCGGGTCGAGGTCCATGATCAGGTCGGTCTGACCGATCGGCTCCACCCGGGTCAGCGCGGGATGCAGTTCCACCGCGCGCTGATTGCCGAACCACAGCAGCGTCCGGCGATCGTTGCACAGGCCGTAGGTGACTGTCCGTTGTGAACTCTCCGCCCACAGCTTCGCCCGCGGCACCCACTCCGGCGTGTACTTCGGCAGGTTCTTCTGCATGAACGCGTCCTGCCCGCGCAGCACGCGCATCACCGACAGCGGACGGTCGCGCAGCACCGGCAGCAACCGGTCCGAAACGGCGTCGAAGTAGTCGACGAGGTCGCGCTTCGTCGCCCCGGCGTCGGCGAACAGCTCCTGGTCGAGGTTGGTCAGGGAAACCCCTTCGCGCACCTCATCCGGTTTGGCCATACGCCAACCCTTGCCGACCGCAGCATTCCGGTCAACCGCTTAGACGAGCGGTTTCCCCTTGCGCAACCGCCGCCGGAAGTCCGCGAGGCACGCGTCGTAGGGGAACCGCCGCACCCGTACCGGAAGCGGTTCGACCATTCGGCCGATCGCGCGCATCAGCCGATCGAACCGGCGCTGGTCCGCGGCCGACCACGGCAGCCGCATCTGCTCGCGGAACACCTCCGGCAGGAAACCGGTCGTGACGAAGCGGTGGAACCGTCCGAAGAGGAACGCGAACGGCCGCGGCAGGAATTCCAGATTCGCGATGGCGGTGAGGTACTCGCGGAGCCGGTCGTCGATGTCCACTTGAGCCAGTCCGTCCGCCCAGTACGCGGCGAAGTCCTCCGGCCAGTCTTCCGGACGCACCTGCAGCGTCGTGCCCAGCACCGCGGCCTCGGCGTACCACGATTCCGGAGCGGGCCGGCCGAGAAACACGCGATGCACGTCCTCGACGCCGTGGGCCAGGCAGGCGGCGACCCACAGCTGCAGCTCCCGGTCGAAAGCCCGGTACCGCACCGGACTCGCCTCAGTCGAGACCACGTGCGCGTGCACCGAATTCACCGCCCGCCGGTACGCCGCACGGTCCGCGTCCGTGCCCAGCACGGCGACCGCGAGGTAGGTGACGGTCGTGCGCGTGCGTTTCAGCGGATGCTTGAACAGATTCCCCGAGTCGACGCGGCTTTCCATCACGCCGTACCCGACCTCGGGCCGGCCCAGCTGCATGATCACGTTCGCGCCGCCCGCGAGCAGGCTGACCCCGAGCACGCCGTCCTGGAGCATCCGTCCAGGGGAACGCCTCCGTTGACACGTTGTCAAGAGCCCTCAGGCGCGCACGACCCGCACGTCCGAAACCTCCAGCAGCCCGTCCAGGTGCACCCGGCCCCGCGTCTGCGCCGGATCGACGACCAGTCCGTCGCGCCGGACCAGGTCGAGCACGCGTTCCGCCAGCGGCAGCACCATGTGCCGGCCCCAGCAGCGTTCGTTGCTGTGCCCGAACGGGAGGTAACCGGGGTGGGTGTCCGGGTCGAGCGAGGCCCAGCGGCTCGGCCGGAACTCGTCCGGCGCGTCCCACAGTTCGGGGTCGCGGTGGCTGAGCAGCGGCAGCAGCAGGACGTCGTCGCCCGGGCCGATCCGCGCATCCACCTCGGCGAACTCCGGCGAACGCACGCGCAGGATGTTCCACGACGGCGGCAGCAGGCGCAGTGCCTCGTTGAGCACGTACTCGGTGGGCACGTCGTCGTCCAGCGGCGAACTGAGCCACAAAGCGTTCGTGACCAGCGCGGCGACGGTGAAGCAGACCGGCCCGGCCACGCGCCGGTAGAGGTACATCGCGAAGCGCCGCTGGTCGTAGGTGTCCGCTTCCAGCACCATCCGCGCCAAAGTGGACAGCGCGACCTCGGGCGCGGGCCGGCCCCAGAGCGCGGCTCCGGCGGCGACCGCCGCCCAGGTGATCTTCGGCGTCAGCTCCAGCCGCCGGTCGACGAGGACCCGGAACCGCCACTGTTCGCGGCCGAACACCAGGTCCCGCAGGTAGTTGTGCGGCACGGCGGGCCACGTCCCGGAGAGATCGGCCTCGCCGAGCGGCTTCTTGAGCGCGGCGCGCACGTCCGCGCCGACCGCGCGCATCAGCGCCGACGATTCCGGCCTAGTGACGACCCGGCCGCGCACCGGCTTGAACGTCGGCCGTTCCTCGGCGTTCGCCGGCCGGCTGCGCAGCAAAGCGTCCATCAGCTCGGCCCCGGCGACGCCGACAGTGTCCGGTTCCAGCCGAAAGAAGGATTTCCCCCGATAACGGTCGAACAGTTCTTGAATGCGCGGCGCGAATACCACCTGGCGCACTTTGTTCCGTTCAGCGGGAATGGTCACCGCGCAACTCCTCGTGAGCGGCGGCACGGGCCGGTTCCGGGAAATTCCGGAACCGGCCGGTACCGTTTAATGGGACCGTCAGATCCAGCCGTACCAGGCGTAAGACTTCAGGCTCTTGCTCGGAAGGGCCTTGCGCACGAGACGAACAAGCTTCACGGAAATTCCTCCGTCTTCTCCGAAACTTCGACCGCACTCGCGGCCGCTGCCGACAGTACGACGAATTTCCGGGAATACGCGGCAAGATAACCTGAACGGCCCACTCGGCTGGATGAGTTCGGGAGTTCCCGGTCGTCGGTTCGGGAATTCCGGCCCGAATTCATTGGCGAATCCGAGGCCGCGTCGGTATCCTTCGCCGCTCGCTAAAGCACTGACCGGGCGAACTCGATGAGCACCCGCGCCGCGGGCCCCACCGGCCCGTCGGACCGCCAAGCCAGCGCCAGCTGCCCGCGCAACTCCGGCCGCAACCGCAGGACGTGCAGCTCCTCGGCGTAGTAGCGAGCCAGCGATTCCGGGACCAGCGCCACGCCGAGGCCGCGCATCGCGAGCTTGGCCAGCACGTTCGGGTCGCTGGCCTCGATCGTCACCCGCGAACGCAGCCCGGCCGCGGCGAACCCGCGATCCAGCACACCGCGCATGCCGGTGCCCTTCGGCAGGCAGATCAGCGACCGCTCGGCCAGCTCCGGCAAGGTGAGCGAGGCGCGGTCAGCGAACTCGTCACGCAGCGCGGTGACCGCGACCAGCTCCTCGTCGAGCACGATCTGAGTGGTCAACCCAGCGGGCACCCCGTCGGCCAGGCCGATCACCGCGACGTCCAGCCGTCCTTCGCGCAGCGCGTCGACCATCAGGTCGGAATTCGCTTCGCTGAGCGTGATTTCCACTCCCGGGTAGCGTTCCGCGAACCCGGCCAGGAACTCCGGCAGCGCCACGGGCCCGGCGGAGGTCACCATCCCCATCGCGACCTGACCGCGCACCAACCCCTCGTGCTCGGCGACCGTCTCGCGCACCGCCGCGACCGCGGCGAGCGCCGCCCGGGCGTGCGGCAACGCGGCCTCGCCGACGCCGGTAAGCCGTACCGTGCGCCCGGACCGGTCGAACAACGGCTGCCCCAGCTCGCGTTCCAGCCGCCGGATCTGCGCGCTGACCCCCGGCTGCGCGACGTGCATCCGGGCCGCCGCGCGCGTGAAGTTGGCTTCTTCCGCGACCGCGACGAAGTACTCCAGCTGATGCAGTTCCATAATCAGCAATTCTAGCTGCTGGAACTAGTATCTCTTGGACTTATCGTCGAACAGCCAGCACGCTGAAGGCATGCAGACGTTCACCGCAGACCAGCCCGGCTACCGCGAAGAGATCGCCGGGTTCCAGACCGGCATCACCTCTACTCCGCACCTGGTCGTCGCCGCTACCAGCGCCGACGACGTCGCCGCGGCGGTCCGGCTCGCGGCCGAGCGCGACCTGCCGGTTTCCGTGCAGGCGACCGGCCACGGGCTGCGCGCGCCGGCCGAGGGCGTGCTGATCTCGACGCGCCGGATGACCGGCGTGACCATCGACCCGGACCGCGCCGTGGCACGCGTCGAAGCCGGAACCACCTGGGGCAGCGTCATCACCGCCGCCGCGGAACACGGGCTCGCGCCGCTGAGCGGTTCGTCACCGGGCGTCGGCGTGGTCGGCTACACCCTCGGCGGCGGTTTCGGCCTCCTCGGCCGGCACTTCGGCCTGGCGTCCGACCGCGTCCGCTCCGCCGAGATCGTCCGTCCCGACGGCACGCGCACGACCGGCCCGCTCGACGCCGGGATCGTGACCGCGCTGGAGTTCGAACTCGTGCCGGTGACCACGCTGTACGGCGGCGGACTGTACTTCGACACCGCCAAGATCCCGGACGTCCTGCGCACCTGGCGCGACTGGACCCGCGACCTGCCGGACACCGTCGGCACCTCGGTCGCGATGGTGCCCTACCCGGATCTGCCGATGGTGCCGGAACCGTTGCGGGG
Source organism: Amycolatopsis sp. Poz14 (assembly GCF_006704225.1). NCBI lineage: Bacteria > Bacillati > Actinomycetota > Actinomycetes > Pseudonocardiales > Pseudonocardiaceae > Amycolatopsis > Amycolatopsis sp. Poz14. Next base: position 1,633,290 of record NZ_JACLHD010000001.1, on the reverse strand, counting down.
CAAGCACATCGCACACATCCGCGTGGCCTGCCTCGGCACCGACGGAGACCAGCTCGTGGCTCCCCTGCGCGCACTCGGCCCGCTCCAGGAAACGCTGACCACGATGCCGTTCACCGACTCCGGCAAGATCGCCGCGGAGCCGCCGAACCCGCACTCGTACCTCGGCGACAACCGCGTGCTGCCGGAGCTCCGGGACGACGTGCTGAGCACTGTGCTCGACCACGCCGGCCCGGACGCCCCGGTTCCGACCGTGCTGATCATCGACCTGCTCGGCGGCGCGTACCAGCACTCGTCCGCGCCGGATTTCACCGCCGATTCGCGCTACACCGTGCGCGCGCTGTCGATGGTCGAGCCGGACGCGGCGACCGTGCAGGCCGCGCACGCCAAGCTGTTCGCTCCGCTGGACCCGATGTCGACTGGACGGTTGCGGAGCTTCGTCTACGGACAGCCGCTGGGCTGAGTCAGCGCTCGAGAACGAAGACCGGGATCAGGCGCTCGGTCTTCTTCTCGTACTCCGCGAAGCCCTCCGCGTGCTCGACCATCTTGGCGTAGAGCCGGTCGCGCTCGGCGCGGTCGGTGACGAGCTTCGCCTTCGCCGGGAACTTGTCGGTGCCGATCTCGACCGTGACGGCCGGGTTCGCGACGAGGTTGTGGTACCAGTCCGGGTTGGTGTCCGCGCCGCCCTTGGACGCGACGATCACGATCCGGTCGCCGTCGGTGGTGTACACCAGCGGGCTGACCCGCTGCTTGCCGCTCTTCGCGCCGGTGTGCGTGATCAGCACCATGTTCTTGCCCTCGAACATGCCGCCGACCTTGCCCGCGTTGGCGCGGAACTCGTCGATGATCTGCTGGTTCCAGTCCGACATCGGAAAACTCCCTGATTGATGATGTAACAACAAACCTAGGATCGCGCGAATCGGGCTGTCAACACACGCGCAGGTACTGTCGCCGCATGGCCACCGAATCCGGCCCGACCGTCGAGGACGGGGTCCGCGAACTGCTGCTTCTCATGCCCCGTCTCGTCGGGCGCGCGAAGCGGACGCCGCCGCCGCCGGAACTCGACGACGTCGCGCTCGCGCCGCGGCATTTGTCCCTGCTGGCCTATCTGTTGTTCGACGGCCCGATGACGGTCAACGAACTCGCCGCCCGGCTCGAAATCGCGCCCACCACAGCGAGTCTGATGATCGGCGACCTGTCCCGGCAAGGCGTGCTGGAGCGCGCCGAGGACCCGGACGACCGGCGGCGCACCATCGTGAGCATCCACTCGGACAAGCGGCCCGCCGTCGACGCGTGGCTGGCTCGCGGAGCGAAGGCGTGGGAGGCGGCGTTGTCGCCGTTGAGCCCGGGAGAACGGGCGCTGGTAATCAGGACGTTGCGGGCGTACGAGGAGTACGGCTCACGAGGCGACTAGCCACTGCGCCTGCGGTCCCGCGCATTTCCGCGGCCAGGCCGCGTCGTGCTGGTACCACCAGGCTTCGCAGGCCCGTCCGTCCGGCAGCGTGTACTGCGGTGGCCCCGGGACCCGGCGCAGTCCGGCCCCTTCCAGCGAACGGCCGCTCGCGACGTTGCCGACCTCCGCGCCCGCGCGCACCCGCGAAAGCCCGAGATGCTCGTGCGCCAGCACGAGACCGGCGGCGAACAGATCGCGGCCGAAGCCTTGTCCGCGGTACTCCGGCGCGAGATAGCCGCCGGTTTCCGGGCCGCCGTCCTCGCCCGCGTGCACGCTCACGAGACCGGCGCAGCGGCCCGCCACGAGATCGATCGCGACGACGTCCACCGAATGCGGGTCCGGCGTGGTCCAGTCCGGTCCGGTGCCGGGGACGACGCGCAGCGCCTCGCCGCGCATCGGTTCGGCCACCACGGACTCGGCCAGCCAGCCGAGCCAGCGTTGCGCCGCCGGATCGCTGCCGCCCGCGACCGCCGCCGCGTACTCCCACGCGGTCGGGGTGCGGAAAAGGAACCGGCCGAGCGCGAAGGCGTGTCCACGGCGGTCGCAGGTGCGCTTCGCCATCAGCCGTCCGCGGCGGGTCAGCCGGCTCACCAAAGGTGCATTGCTCACAAACGCCATCGCGCCGGAAATGCTACCCCGCGCCGGTTGCCCGCCCGTCTGTAGTCGGATTCGCGACGGACGGCACGGTATGGTGAGCGGGTGACGGCCGTACCGGAAGCAGCCGATGCCGACGGCGGGCGCGCGGCCCAGCCCCGGCACCTCATCGTGTCGGTCTACGGCGTGCATCACCAGGCGGGCGGCGAATGGCTTTCGGTCGCCTCGCTGATCGATCTGCTCGCCGCGGTCGGGGTCGACGAGCCCGCCGTGCGGTCGTCGATTTCCCGGCTCAAACGGCGCGGGGTGCTCGAAGCGGTGCGCCGCGACGGAGCCGCCGGGTACGAATTGTCCGGTACCGCACTGGATTTGCTGCGCGAAGGCGACGAACGGATCTTCCGCCGGGACCGCGCGAAACTCGCCGACGGCTGGCTGCTCGCGGTGTTTTCGGTGCCGGAAGCCGAACGGCACAAGCGGCACGTGCTGCGGACACAGTTGTCGCGGCTCGGCTTCGGCACCGCGTCCTCGGGCGTCTGGATCGCGCCGGCGCACCTGTACGAGGTCACTGTCGGCACCCTGGAGCGACTTGGGCTCGCCGAGTACGCCGACGTGTTTCGCGCCGAGCACCTCGCCTTCGGCGATCCGCGCGAGAAGGTGCGCGAGTGGTGGGACCTGGATCAGCTGGACGAGCTGTACACGGCGTTCCTCGAAGAGCACGAACCGGCGCTGCGCCGGTGGCAGCGCCGCCGCACGACGCCCGGCGACGAAGCGTTCGCCGACTACCTGCGCGTGCTCACCGGCTGGCGGCGGATGCCGTATCTCGACCCGTGCCTGCCCGCCGAATTGCTGCCCGAGGGCTGGTCCGGCATCCGCGCCGCCGAGGTGTTCTTCACGCTGCACGACCGGCTCGAGGAAGCCGCGCGCACGCACCTGCGCCAGGTGCTCAGCGGTTGACCACCGCGTAGCCCTGCACTTCCACCAGCGCCTCGACGTCCCACAGCCGGTTCACGCCGATGCCAGCCATCGCCGGGTAATCCGCGCCCACCAGCCGCTTCCACACGCGGCCGATCTCGCGCGCGTGCGCCTTGTAATCGTCCATGTCGACGATGTAGACGGTCAGGCTGCACAGGTCCGCGGGCTCTCCGCCGGCCGCGCGCAACGCGGTGAGCAGATTGCCGAGCGCACGCTCGAACTGCTCCACGACGCCGTCGCCGACGATCCGGTTGTCCGCGTCCAGCGCGGTCTGCCCGGCGAGGAACACGAGCCTGCCCTGCGCCGCCACCGCGTGCGAGAACCCCGACGGCTTGCCCAGTTCGGGGGGATTGATCCGCTCCATGCCGGGAGCGTAACCCATCTATCGTCTTCTTGACGACCGTACTTCAGACGACATACCCTGGCTTGCGTGCGGATTTCAGTAGTCGGCGGCGGGCCAGCGGGCCTCTACTTCGCCGTGCTCGCGAAACAACTCGGCCCGGACCACGAGATCACGGTCTGGGAGCGCAACGCGCCTGACGACACGTTCGGCTTCGGCGTCGTCTTCTCCGACGAGACGCTCGGCGGCATCGAGCACGCCGACCCGGCCGTGCACGAGGCGATGAGCCGGGAGTTCGCGCGCTGGGACGACATCGACGTGCACTACCGCGACACCGTGTCGACCTCGGGCGGGCACGGGTTCGCCGCGATGAGCCGCAAACGACTGCTCGCGATCCTGCAGCAGCGGTGTCGCGAAATGGGCATCGATGTCCGATTCCGCACTGTCGCGCCGGATCCCGCCGAACTGGCCGCTTCGTCGGATCTCGTGGTCGCGGCGGACGGCGTGAACTCCGCGGTGCGCACGGCGTTCGCCGATTCGTTCCGGCCGAGCGTCGAGACCCGGCAGTGCCGCTACATCTGGCTCGGCACCGACCTCGTGTTCGACGCGTTCAAGTTCTACGTGCTCGAAACCCCGCACGGCATCATGCAGGTCCACGGCTATCCGTACGGCCGCGACGGCAGCACGTTCATCCTGGAGATGCACGAGGACGTGTGGCAGCGGGCATTCGGGCCGATCGCCGCCACCGGACTCGGCCCTGGCGAAAGCGACGAGAAGTCGATCGAGCTGATCCGCGAACTGTGCGGCGACATTTTCGACGGACATCAGTTGCTGGCCAACAACTCCAAGTGGGCCACCTTCGGCACGGTTCGCTGTGATAGCTGGGTCCACGAGAATGTCGTACTGCTCGGCGACGCGGCGCACACCGCGCATTTCTCCATCGGATCGGGCACGAAGCTCGCGATGGAGGACGCGCTCGCGCTCGCCGCGTGCCTGCACGAACAGCCGAGTGTTCCGGAAGCCCTTGCCGCGTATGAAGAAGAGCGCCGTCCGGTTGTCGCCTCTACGCAGCGTGCGGCGCAGGCGAGCCTGGAGTGGTTCGAGAATCTGGCGCAGTACACGCATCAGGAACCAGAGCAGTTCGCGTTCAACCTGCTTACCCGCAGCCGCCGCGTCACGTACGACAACCTGAAGCTGCGGGACAAGGAATTCGCTGCCTCGCTGGATAAGTGGTTCGCTGATTCGCTCGGCACCTCCGTCGCGCCGCCGATGTTCCAGCCGGTGCGGATCGGTTCGCTGGAATTGCCGAACCGGATCGTCGTGTCGCCGATGGACATGTACTCCGCGGTCGACGGCGTGCCCGGCGAATTCCACTTGGTGCACCTGGGAAGCAAGGCACTCGGCGGGGCCGGGATGGTCATGACCGAGATGATCTGCGTGTCCGCCGAAGGCCGGATCACGCCGGGTTGCCCCGGGCTCTACAACTCCGAGCAGGAAGCCGCGTGGAAGCGGATCGTCGAGTTCGTGCACCGCGAAACCCCGGCGAAGATCGGGTTGCAGCTGGGGCATTCCGGCCGCAAGGGCTCCACGAAACTGATGTGGGAAGGCATCGACGACCCGCTGCCGGAGGGCAACTGGGAGGTCTGCGCGCCGTCCGCGCTGCCGTACTCGCCGAACAACCAGACGCCGCGCGAGCTGTCCGTCGCCGAACTGGGCGAGATCAAGGACCAGTTCGTGTCGGCCGCGGAAGCCGCCGCACGCGCCGGGTTCGATTTGCTGGAACTGCACTGCGCGCACGGCTATCTGCTGTCGTCCTTCCTGTCCCCGCTCACCAACCAGCGCACCGATTCCTACGGCGGCTCCCCGGAAAACCGGCTGCGCTTCCCGTTGGAAGTCTTCGACGCGGTCCGCGCCGTGTGGCCGGCCGACCGTCCGCTGACCGTCCGGATCTCCGCCACCGACTGGTTCGAGGGCGGCAACGACGCCGACGAAGCCGTGGCCATCGCACAAGCTTTTGCCGAGCATGGCGCGGCCGCCATCGACGTGTCGACCGGCCAGGTGGTCAGCGAGGAGAAGCCGAAGTTCGGCCGCAGCTACCAAACGCCGTACGCTGACCGGATCCGCAACGAAGTCGGACGCCGTTACGGCACCGCGGTGATCGCTGTGGGAGCGATTTCCTCTTACGACGACGTGAACTCGCTCATCCTGGCGGGCCGGGCCGACCTGTGCGCACTCGGCCGCACCCACCTGTTCAATCCACAATGGACCCTGCACGCGGCCGCCGCGCAGGAGTATCCGGTGGCGTGGCCGAAACAGTGGGCAGCGGGCAAACGCCCGCCGCAGACCGGCCGCACCGACGGTCCGGAACCACGCCTCGATCTGGTCCGCACCGGCGGCCACCAGACCGCCCATGCCCGCTGGCGACCGGAGGACGCCCGATGAACGCTTTCGCCTTCACTCCGGAACAGACCGCGTACGCCGCTTCCGTCCGGAAAATCGCCGCCGAGCAACTCGTCGAACTGGCCGCCGCCGGTGCCGAAGGCGCCGTAAACCGTCCGCTGCTCAAGGCGATGGGCTCACACGGTTTGCTCGCCCGGCTGTTCCCCGGAGTCGAAAGTGGACAGCCGACCCGGCAAGCCGCCGCCACCGATCTGTGCCTGCTGCGCGAAGCCCTCGCCACCCAAAGCACGGAAGCCGAGACCGCTTTGGCATTGCAGGGCTTGGGCAGCTACCCGGTACTCCAGTCCGGTTTGGACGAACAGGTCCAGCGCTGGCTCCCCGCCGTCGCCGCCGGTGACGCCGTCGCCGCGTTCGCACTGACCGAACCGGACGCGGGATCCGACGCCGCCGCACTGCAGCTCTCCGCCGAACCGGACGGGGACGGCTGGCGGCTCACCGGCACTAAAATGTGGATCTCGAACGCCCCGGAAGCCGACTTCTACACAGTCTTCGCCCGCACCACTCCCGACGCCGGATCCCGCGGCGTCAGCGCGTTCGTCGTCCCCGGCGACCGCGCTGGGCTCAGCGGCGAGCACCTGGATTTGGTGAGCCCGCACCCCATCGGCACGGTGGTATTCGACGGTGTCCGAGTGAATCGCGACGAACTGCTGGGCGAGGAGAACCGCGGTTTCGCCGTAGCCATGCGGACGTTGGACTTGTTCCGTCCGAGCGTCGGCGCTTTCGCGGTCGGCATGGCGCAAGCCGCCCTCGACGCGACCGTGGAGTACACGGCTTCGCGCGAAGCATTCGGCGGCCCGTTGGTGAAACAGCAGACCGTGGCGCACACGCTGGCCGAAATGGCGACGCGGACCGAAGCCGGCCGTCTGCTGGTGTACGCCGCGGCGGCCGCTTACGACGCGGGCGAGCAGAACCTGGCCGGTCGCGCGGCAATGGCGAAGTTGTTCGCGACCGAGACCGCGCAATACGTCGTGGATCAAGCGGTGCAATTGCACGGCGCACGAGCACTGCGGCGGGGACATTTGCTGGAGCATCTCTACCGCGAGGTCCGGGCGCCGCGCATTTACGAAGGCGCGTCCGAGATCCAGCGGACGATCATCGCGCGGTCGTTGCAGCGGCGCGGATGAGCCGTCGCGCCGCCTGCTGGTTTTCTGACCAGCAGGCGGCGCGGACACCACACTATTCAGCCAGGGCTAAACACTCGCGCGGCGTTTCGGCTTCCGGTCGAGCCACAGCTGCGCCGCGATCAGCGCGACGGTCCAGCTCACCCACGCCCCGAGCGCCGCGATCGACTGCCCCAGCGCGATCTCGCTCCCGCCGAACGTGGTGGCGAGCTGCGGTCCGAGGAAGATCGCCGCGATCGGGCCGATGAGCCGGTTGAGAATGATCGACATCGTCAGCGCGAAACTGCGGACCATCCAGCGCCGGTGATCGCCGAACCGGCGTTCGCGAGCGGCGCGGTAACCCGCCCACGTCGTACCGAGCCACAAGACCGCGAGCAGCACGTCGCTGGCCCGGGTCACCGGCCCGAACGGGGTCGCCGCGCCGATCGTCAGCGCCAGCAGCCCGGACGGCAGCACGCCGGCGAACACGTACGCGCGGCCGGAATAGCGGTGCAGCACCGGGTGCTTGCGCCGGATCCACGGCCAGACCTGCAGCAACGCGGTCACCATCGCGATGGACCCGAACACCACGTGCCCCACCAGGAACAGGTAGTGCGCGGGGAAGGTCGACGGCACCCGCGAGAGCGCCGGGTCGAACGCCAGGTACGGCGGCAGCGCATACGCCAGGAACGCGACCACCACCAGGCCGAGCGGCGCGATCCACGGCCGCCGCCACCAGTGCTTTCCCGGCTCGACCCGTATGGTTCGCTCCGCTGCGGGCTGCACCCGCGGTGGTCGAAGATCCGTCCCCGCCGTCATGTCGGCCTCTCTCCCGTGTTCGGTCTCGGCTGGCACTTCCGAACGTAGGACGGGGGCTTCCGGCGAACCATGGTGCCGACTGGCGTCACGGCGGTGGGGGCAGCCTTACCCTCGGCCAGGTGACCCCGCGGGCCGTCCGTGAAGGACTCCTCGCCGGACTCTGCTTCCCGCGAGGAGCCCTTCCCGGCCCATTGCCGCAGAGGTCCAGACCAGGCATACTTCTCCTACTTTGTTGCCCGCCACAACAAAGCACTCCCTCGCTCTAGGTTCCTCCCCGAAACCGAGGTGACCAAGCATGTCCAGTTTCCTGAGACGTCTCCCCACCGCCCTCGCCGCGGCCGCACTGCTGGCGCTAGGCCTCCAAGCCGCGCCAGCCGTCCTCGCCCCGCCCACCGCGGCGGCCGCCGACAGTTTCACCGACGATTTCAACGGCCCCGCCGGAGCCGCCGCCGACGCGTCGAAATGGACCTACGAAACCGGCGACAACAACGGCAACAACCACGAACGCCAGTGGTACACCGCGGGAGCCGCGAACGGCGCCCTCGACGGCCAGGGCCACCTGGTGATCACCGCGAAACGCGAGAACTCCGGCCACACCTGCTGGTACGGCACCTGCCAGTACACCTCCGCCCGGCTCAACACCGCCGGGAAATTCAGCCAGGCGTACGGGCACGTCGAAACCCGGATGAAGATCCCGCGCGGCCAGGGCATGTGGCCCGCGTTCTGGATGCTCGGCGGCGGAAACTGGCCTAACGACGGCGAAATCGACATCATGGAGAACATCGGCAAGGAACCGAACACCGTGCACGGCACCATCCACGGCCCCGGCTACTCCGGCGCCGGCGGCATCGGCGCGGCGTACAACGGCCCGGTCTTCGCCGACGCTTTCCACACCTACGCGGTCGACTGGTCGCCGAACAAGATCGTCTGGTCGGTCGACGGCAACGCCTACGAGACCCGCACCCCCGCCGATCTGAACGGCAACCGCTGGGTCTTCGACCACCCCTTCTACCTGATCCTGAACCTCGCGGTCGGCGGCGACTGGCCCGGCGATCCGGACGGGAGCACGCAATTCCCGCAACAGCTGGTCGTCGACTACGTGCACGTGACCACGAGCGGCACCGGCGGGTCGAGCGGCCGGATCATCGGCATCGGCGGCAAATGCGTCGACGTGCCCTGGGCCAATCCGGCGAACTTCACTCAGCTGCAGATCACCGACTGCAACGGCAACGCCGCGCAGGACTGGACTGTCGGCAGTGACGGGACCATTCGCGCGCTCGGCAAGTGCATGGACGTCAAGTACTCCGGCACCGCCGACGGCACCCCGGTCCAGATGTACGACTGCAACGGCAGCGACGCACAGCAGTGGGTCGTGACCGCCGCGCACGACATCGTCAACCCGCACGCGAACAAATGCCTCGACGCCGCCGGGGTCAGTTCGGCCAACGGGACGAAACTGCAGCTGTGGACGTGCACCGGGAACGTCAACCAGAAATGGTCGGTGAACCAGTAGCCGTCCACTGTGGACACTGTCGGCAAAGAATGAGCGGCGGGCCGTAACCACCCCCCGGTGGCCACGGCCCGCCGCGGACACCGCGCTGGCCGGGCGGGAACCAAGATCTGCCGCCCGGCCACCGGCCGCCTTCCGCGCGTCGGCTGGGGGTCCCGACGCCCGGGGCGGCACGCTCACGCGGCCTACTGCCGAAGGTAGCCAGACCGCGTGCGCCGTGGAGCCTCCGGATGACAGGAGGGGCCGAACGGCCATGCTCGCTGCCTTCCCGGGCAAACCGGCCGGTTTCGGCCGAACCGCTCAGCGGGTCTCGGCCAGCTCCGCGTAGGCCTCGACCAGCTGCGCCTCGGCGTCGTCGAGGTAGACCGCGAGCATCTCCGCCGTACGGATCCCGTCGCCGGTCACGAGCACGTCCAGGATTTCGTGGTTCCGCGGCAGATACCGCTCATGGAAGCGGCGCGGGTCGGCCATCACGTGGAACACCAGCCGCAGCTCCGCGGCGAGCGCCTGCATCAGCTCGACAATGCGCTCGCTGCCGGTGAGCGCCGCCAGTTCCGCGTGGAAACGGATGTTCGCGGTGCCCAGGTCCTGCCACTGCGCCTGCTTCGCCGCGCGATCGCCGTCCGCGACCGTACTGGCGATCTTCTCGTACGCCGCCGGCTTCTCGGTCACGTCGCGGACCGCCGCGCACTCGATGATCTTGCGGACGCGGTAGATGTCGCGCACGTCGTCGACGCTCGGCACGCGCACGAACACGCCGCGGTTCAGCTCGTGCACCAGCAGCCGTTCGTGAGTCAGCAACCGGAAAGCCTCACGGAGCGTGTTGCGGGACACCCCGAGCGCGCTGCCGATGTCCTGCTCCGAAAGCCGTACTCCGGGCAGGAAGTACCCCTCGGAAACGCGCGTGCGCAGCACGCCCGCGACGCGTTCCGCGGTGCTCGTCCGGCCGAGCAGCCCGCGATCCGCTTCCAGGCCCATCGGCTCTCCGTCGGTGACCACGTCGCCCAGCGTAGCCATCGGACGATGAACAATAAAATGAGGGACTTGTGGGATTGTTGAACGATCCGTACGGTAGTGGCCATGTGACTCGTGCCACCATGAGTTCGTCCCCCTGTGAGGTGCCCTATGAACGTCAACGTCGCCGACGGCACCGCGAACGCGGCCCGCCCGTTCGGCTGGTATCGCTCGCTCGGCCACAAGGGCCGCCGCGCCTTCCTCGGCGCGTTCGGCGGCTACGGCCTCGATTCGTTCGACTACCAGACCCTGCCCTTCGGCCTGGCCGCGATCACCGCTTACTTCGGCATCACGTCCGGAGAAGCGGGCCTGCTCAGCACCGTCACGCTGGTCGTGTCCGCGATCGGCGGCGTCGGAGCCGGCGTGCTCGCCGACCGCATCGGCCGCGTCCGCACGCTGCAGCTCACCATCGCGATGTACACGATCTTCACGGTGCTCTGCGGTTTCGCGCCGAACTTCGAAACGCTGCTGATCTTCCGCGGTCTGCAGGGCCTCGGGTTCGGCGGCGAATGGGCGGTCGGCGCCGCGCTGGTCGCCGAGTACTGCTCGGCCAAGTACCGCGGCCGCACGGTGGCGTTCGTGCAGAGCGCGTGGGCGGTCGGCTGGGGCCTGCTGGTGATCGTCTACACGGTGCTGTTCAGCGTGCTCGACCAGGACATCGCCTGGCGCGTGCTGTTCTGGGTCGGCGTGATCCCAGCGCTGCTCGTGCTGTGGGTCCGGCGCAGTGTCGAGGACGCGCCCGAAGCAGCCGCGCGACGGGTCTCAGCGAAGGTCAAGGGCTCGCTCGCCGGGATTTTCCGCCCGAATCTCTTGCGCACCACGGTGTTCGCCGCGCTCCTCGCGACCGGCGTCCAGGGCGGCTACTACACACTGTTCACCTGGATGCCGAAGTACCTGCAGAGCAGCCGCGGCCTGTCCGTGGTCAACACCGGCGGCTACTTCGCGCTGCTGATCCCGGGCGCGTTCATCGGCTACGTCTGCGGCGGCTACCTCACCGACCTGCTCGGCCGGAAGAAGACGTTCCTGCTGTTCTCCGTCGTGTCCGCGCTGCTGATCGTGCTGTTCGTGCAGCTGCCCTACGGCGCGAACGGCCTGATGCTGCTGATCAGTTTCCCGCTCGGCTTCTCGACTTCGGCGATCTTCAGCGGCTTCGGCGCGTACCTCGCCGAGCTGTACCCGACCGCCCTGCGCGCCACCGGACAGGGCTTCACCTACAACTTCGGCCGCGCGGTCGGCGCCGCTTTCCCCGCCGTGGTGGGCTTTTTGGGTGCGGGCGGCGCGATCGTGCTCGGCGCGGTCGGCTACGCGATCGCCGCGGTAGCGCTGCTCGGGCTGCCGGAAACGCGAGGCAAGGAACTGGTGGAGGTATGACGACTTCCTACGATCCTTCGACGCTCACTCCGGCCGAGGCCCGCGCGCTCTTCCGCGCCGGCACCGAACGCCCGACCACCGGCTGGGCCGACGGTTACGCCCAGACCAACCTGATCGCCGTCCCCGCGGACTGGGCCGACGACGTCCGCGAGTTCTGCGCCCGCAACCCGCGGCCGTGCCCGGTGCTCGACGTCAGCGAACCCGGCGACCCGACCACGCGGCTCGCGCCCGGCGCTGACCTGCGCACCGACCTGCCGCGCTATCGCGTCTGGCACAACGGCGCGCTGACCAGCGAAATCGCCGACGCCACCGGGGTGTGGCGCAGCGACATGGTCGCGTTCTCCATCGGCTGCAGCTTCAGCTTCGAGACGCTGCTGCGCGCCGCGGGCGTCCCGCTGCGGCACGTGGATCAGGGCCGCAACGTGTCGATGTACGTGACGAACCGGCAGTGCGAACCGGCTGGCCGGATGAGCGGCCCGATGGTGGTGTCGATGCGGCAGATTCCGGAAGCCCAGGTCGAGGACGCGGTGCGGATCACCGCCGCGATGCCCGCGGTGCACGGTGCTCCGGTGCACGTCGGCGACCCGGCCGACCTGGGCATCGCCGACCTCGCCCGGCCGGATTTCGGCGATCCGGTCGACGCCGAGCCCGGGGACGTGCCGGTGTTCTGGGCCTGCGGCGTCACCCCGCAGGCGGCGCTGATGGCGTCACGGCCGCCGTTCGCCGTCACGCACGCCCCCGGGTACATGTTCTTGACCGACCAACCCGATCGCGATTACCAGGTGGGATGACATGGACCTCAACAGCGACCTCGGCGAAGGCTTCGGCGCCTGGACCATGGGCGACGACGAAGCCATGCTCGACATCGTGACCAGCGCGAACATCGCGTGCGGCTTCCACGCGGGCGAGGCGCGCGTGATGCGCCGCGTGTGCGAACGCGCGGCCGAACGCGGCGTCACTATCGGCGCGCACGTCGGCTACCGCGACCTGGCCGGCTTCGGCCGTCGCGCGCTCGACATCGCGCCGGAAGACCTCGCGGACGAAGTTCTGTACCAAATCGGCGCTCTCGACGCCTTCGCGCGCGCGGCGCACAGCTGCGTGCGTTACGTGAAGGCGCACGGCGCGCTGTACAACACCGCAGCTGTCGATCCGGAGCAGGCGGCTGCGCTTGTCGAAGGCGTACGGCGCTATCACACCGATCTGGCACTGCTGTGTCCTCCGGACTCCGAAATGCTGCGCGCGGCTCAAGCGGCGGGCGTGCCTGCGTACGCAGAAGCGTTCGCCGACCGCGCGTACACGCCTGAAGGACGACTGGTGTCGCGCAAGCTGCCGGGCGCGGTGCTCCACGACGCTGACGAAGTCGCCGCGCGTGCGCTCACCATGGCGACCACCGGCGAGGTGGTCGACGCTGACGGCGGCAAGCTCACGCTACGGGCGGATTCCCTGTGCGTACACGGAGATACGCCCGGCGCGGTCGAGCTGGCCCGGCGGATTCGCGAGCTGCTCACCGAATCCGGCGTGGTGCTGAGGTCGTTCGTGTGAGCACTGTTTTGCGCTACGGCCGCTCCGCGTTGCTGGTGGAGGTCGACGACGTACTCGGGTTCCAGGCGGCCTGCGAAGCCGCCCAGCCCGAGGGCGTCGTTGAACTCGTGCCCGCCGCACGCACTCTGCTGGTCCGGTTCGATCGGGCCCGCACCGATTCGGCCACGCTCGCTCGTTCGCTTGCTTCACTGTCCACAATGGATGTTTCCGGACGCTCGGCGGACACCGTCACCTTGCCGGTGCGTTACGACGGCGCTGACCTGGCGGACGTCGCCGAGGCCGCCGGACTGTCGGTTTCCGAGGTCGTGCAACGGCATTCGGCAGCCACCTACGTCGCGGCTTTCTGCGGTTTCGCGCCCGGTTTCGCCTACCTGACCGGCCTCGACCCGGTGTTGCACCTGCCGCGCCGCAGCACGCCGCGCACACGCGTGCCCGCGGGTGCGGTCGCGATCGCCGGCGAGTACAGCGCGATCTACCCGCATCCCTCACCCGGCGGCTGGAACCTGCTCGGCCACAGCGACGCGCAGGTCTGGGACATCGGCCGCGAACAGCCGAACCTGCTGGTCCCGGGCACCCGAGTGCGGTTCGAGGCGATCCGGTGACCGGGAAGATCGAGATCTTCGCGCCCGGTCCGTTCGCGACCGTGCAAGACCTCGGCCGCCCGGGATACGCGGCAGTCGGCGTCGGCCGGTCCGGCGCGGCCGACCGGGGTTCGTTGAAACTGGCGAACCGGCTCGTCGGCAATCCGGAAACGCACGCGGCGCTCGAGGTCACCCTCGGCGGCCTGCGGCTGCGGGTTTCGGAGCACACCGTCGTCGCGGTCACCGGCGCGCAGCTGCCGATCCGCGCTGGCGGACGGGCCGCGGCCGTCGGTGCGCCGATCGTCCTGCGCCCTGGCGAAGAACTCGAACTCGGCGTCGCGTCGCTCGGCCTGCGCAGCTACCTCGCGGTGCGCGGCGGCCTGGACGTACCGCCGGTGCTCGGCGCGCGAGCCACCGACACGCTGGGCAAACTCGGCCCGCCCGTCCTCGCGGCGGGAATGACGCTGCCGATCGGTTCGGTGATCGAGCGCGACCCTTGTGTCGATCTCGCCCCGCTGCGCCAGCTCGCGGAAGAACCGGTGCTGCGCCTGGAACCCGGCCCGCGGCTGGACTGGTTCACCCCGTCCGCACTGTCCACTTTGCTCACTGCCGCCTACACCGTGACCAGCGACCTCGACCGCGTCGGCGTCCGGCTGGACGGCCCCGCGCTGACCCGCGCCCGCGTCGGCGAACTGGCCCCGGAAGCCGCCGTGCCCGGGGCGCTCCAGGTGCCGCCTTCCGGAGTGCCGATCCTGTTCCTGGCCGACCACCCGGTGACCGGCGGCTACCCCGTCGCCGCCGTCGTGGACGAAGATGATCTGGACCTCGCCGCCCAGCTCCGGCCCGGGCAGCGGGTCCGGTTCACTTCCCCGACACCCGCAACGTCAGGTTGAGCCTCCCGGTCAAGCCAAGATCCGGATCCGCCGTGCCGGGGAGGGTTTTCGGCACCCCGTGAAACGCCAGCCGCGCCGGGCCGCCGAACACGAACAGGTCGCCCGAACGCAGCTCGACATCGGTGTACGGCCGGTTGCGATGCTCGGTGTTGCCGAAGCGGAACACGCACGTGTCGCCGAGGCTCAGCGAGACCACCGGGTCCGTCGAGAGCTCGTCTTTGTCCTGGTGCATGCCCATTTTCGCGGTGGCGTCGTAGTAGTTCACGAGTGCCACGTCGGGCTGGTAGTCGTCGGCGGGCCGGTCGTAGGCGTCGGCGAGCGCGCGTCGGCCGAGGTCGACCAGCCAGTCCGGAAACGGCTCCACCGGCGAACCGTCCTCGCGCAGCCGTTCGTAGCGGTACGGTCGCCACTGCCAGCCCAGACAGACCGTACGCACCGACATCACTCCGCCGCCGGGAAGCCGGGTCGCCCGGTAACCGCGCCAGCCGCGACAGGCCGTGACGAGGTCGCGTTGTTCTTGCTCGGTGAGCCAATCCGGGACGTGCACCGCGCCCGGGGAGATTTCCCGGCGCGGACGCGGGAGCAGCTCCATCACGCCGCCCCGGGGCCGGCGGCCGCAGGAGCCACCCGGACGGGCGCTCCTGCGGCGGATTCCCCTCGCCACTTGCCGCCAAGCTTCGGAGAATTCCACACCGCCGAGGGTCCCGCCAGGCCTCGATCAGCTACAACTCGGACTCGCCACCCAGGGTGTATGCCGGTCACCATTCGTCACCCGAACTCGACGACAGTCACCCCGGCCCGGGCAGGCACCGGGTCACTCATCGCAGCGAGCGCCGCTGGCACCCCGTCCAGCCCGATCCGCGTGCCGATCAACCCGGCCAGATCGATGCCGGACCGCTCCACCACGCCCAGCAGCTCGGGATACTCATACGCCTGCAGCCCATGAACCCCGACGATTTCCAGCTCGCTGCCGACCACCCGGTGCATCGGAATCGGCGGCACCCCCTGACTGGGCGGCATCAACCCGGCCTGCACGTGGCGCCCGCGCTTGCGCAAGCTGCCCACCGAAGCCGCACAGGTGGCCGGGGAGCCAAGGCAGTCCAGCGACACGTGCGTACCGCCGTCAGTGCGCTCACGGACGTACGCGGCCAGCGCTTCGGGCCCGTCGAACGCGCTGGCGTCGACGCTCAGCACTGCGCCAGCACGCTCCGCCGCGGCACGCGCCTTCGGCGAGACGTCAACCGCAACCACCTTCGCGCCCGCAGCAGTCGCCAGGAGGACCGCGGAGATGCCTACGCCGCCACAGCCGTACACAGAGACCCACTGCCCCGCGCGTACGCCGCCCTGGCGCAACACTGCGCGGAAAGCCGTCCCGAAGCGGCAACCGAGCGCAGCAGCTTCCGCCGACGACATCGAGTCCGGCAACGCGACCAGGTTCGTCTGCGCGTGCTCGATGGCGACCTTCTCGGCGAAGGAACCCCAGTGGGTCGCACCGGGCTGGAACTCGTCGTCGCAGATCTGCTGGTCGCCCTTGGCGCACTGGGCACAGACGCCGCACGCGCACACGAACGGGACAGTGACCCGGTCGCCTTTCGTCCAGCCAACGACACCCGCACCGACCTCGACGATCCGCCCCGCGAGCTCGTGCCCGGCGACGTGCGGCAGCCGGACCGCCTCGTCGTGCCCCTGCCAGGTATGCCAATCGCTGCGGCACACCCCGGTCGCTTCGACCGCGATGACGACCCCGCCGTCCGAGGCCACCGGATCCGGTACCTCCCGCACTTCGGGAAGCACGCCGAACTCTTCGATCACGACCGCACGCATGGGGCCGATAGTAGAAGCCGCCTCGCGGACGGCTGGCTTCGCCGCCGCTTCCGACGTACCGCCACGTCCCGTCGGCCTTCCGGGAAAACCGCATCGGGTTTATCCATGCGCGGATCTTGCGAACGCGGCGGACGACGGTGCGTAAGCGTCGGGATACGCCTGCGCACTGCGCCGTCCGCCGCGGCCGGGCGCGCTCAGGAGAGCGGCTGGCCCGGCTGGTGGAACTGGCCGCGCGGACGCGGCGGGCCGAGCAGCCTGCGCAACGACCCGTCCGGGACGCCGAGGATCTGCTCGAGATTTCGCAATGCCCGCAACGATTCCGGGCGTTCCGGACGGCAGCGGCCGGATTGCCAGTGGCTCAATGTCGCGAGACTGACCGTGGTTCCCCTTCCCCGCAGCCGATATCTGATGCGTTCGAGGCCGAGCCCGCGGGCCCGGATGGCCGCGCGCAGCGCTTCGGCGAACGGGCCGGTTTCGAGCAATTGCCCGAGATCCCGTCCCGCAATACTCCCCCGGTCGATCGTCGGTGTTCGCTGACCGGTCATCGCACACGCTCCGAACCACGTCGCTGGGAAACCTCGGAGCGTAGGCCGGACACCGCATGATCGGAAGGGCTTTCACCCTTGTGCGGAGAGTGCCCGGGCAATCGCGGCGAACGGTTCGGCGTAGCCGGAATTGACCGTGACACAGGAAATCCCCCACCGCTCGCGCCAGCGGAGAAGCATTTCCCCGGCGGCGTCAGGGTTTTCCGGCACCACGGTGACCGCTTTCTCCTCGACCAGCTGCGGCACGTCGACCCCGGTGTAGCGGGCGAGCTGCGGGGAAGACTTGTCCCCGATCGCGGTGAGGTTCACCGCCAGTTCGACGTCCCGGCTTCCCGCGAACGAGCGAAAAGTGTCCACAATGGAGTCAGCCTGGTCCTCGGTCGTGCGCGGCCCCCAGGAAAACGTCACGACGTCGGCGGTGCGCGCGGCGAGCGCGAGCATTTTGGGCCCGGACCCCGCGAGCAATAGCCGCGGCCGCTCGGGGCGCTCCGAAAGCACCTCGATGGTGTCCGCCAACCGGGCGACGCGTTCACCCGGCGAAAGAAACTCGCGGCCCAGCGTCGCGGCGTGCTTGCCTGCCCCGGGATGCCCGACGCCCAGCCCCAGCAGGAAGCGGCCGCCAGTCGCCTGATGCAGTGAATCGGCTTGCCACGCGAGGTTCCGGGCGTCGCGGAAGGGATCGGCCAGCACGAAGGTGCCGACGGTGAGCGTGCTCGTGACCGCGGCGGCGGCCGGAACGAGCGTCAACGGGTCGAGCCCGCCGACCGGGTCGGTCGCGAACATCGTGTCGAGCCCGAGCTCCTCGATCCGGCGGGCCTGCGCGGTCCAGGACTCCAGATCCGGGGCGAACCCGGCGACGATGCCGAAACGGAACGGCTTGGTAGTGGTCATGCGACCCATCGTCGGCGGGTCAGCTGCCGGACACATCCGCCCAGCAGCGACACTCGCGCGTACGCCCCTCAGCGCAGGGTGACCGACAACGCCTGCGCGATCTCCTTGCCGATAGCGTGCGTAGCGGCGTCCGGCGGCTGGCCGACCTTCACCACCATCGGCCCGCCGAACGGCTGCCGCTCGACGACCTCGATGCGCTCGCCGAGCCCGATCGCGTGCTCGGTGAGGTAGCGAAGCAGGTCCGGATCGGTGTCCCACACGCGGACGATCTCGCCAACCGCACCGGGCGGCAGGTCGTCCAGGATGCGCATCGGAAGCTCCTCGACGCTGCCGTCCGGAGCCGGGATCGGATCCCCGTGCGGATCCCGAACGGGGTTGCCGAGCTTGGCCGCGATCCGGTCGACAAGCCGATCGGAGACGGCGTGCTCCAGCGCGTCGGCCTCGGCGTGGACCTCGTCCCAGGTGTAGCCGAGTTCGGAGACCAGGTACGTCTCGATCAGCCGGTGCCTGCGCAGCACCGACCGGGCGAGCTGCCGCCCCTCGGAGGTCAGCTCGATGCCGCGGTAGGGCACATGCGCGACCAGGCCGAGCTGGGAAAGCTTGGTGACCATCCCCGACGCCGACGACGGACTCACCTCAAGCCGCCCGGCCAGCGACGCGTTGGTGACCGCCTCGCCCCGTTCGACCAGCCCGTAGATCACGCGCACGTAGTCCTCGACCGACGACGACCTCCGGACGGAACCATCTCCCATGCCGCATACGATACGGGGCCAAGCCTGCCGGGGTCGCCCGGTCAGGGGCGGTGGGGGTGGGCCGGGGGTTGTTGTCGCGGGACTGCGGTCGGTGGGAGCGTTGGTCGGCTCCCTGGTGCTCGGTCAGGTCCTAGGCGGCTGTCCGGATGCCGCTCTTCATTCTTCCCAGCTGGCAGGTCGGCGTGCGCGTTCCGCGGCGGAGGCACCCGGCCATCCGCCGCCGGTGTCCCTGCCGTTCGCGATCGCGCTGTTCTCCGCAGCCGCCCGGTGACAGCTGTCGCGTGCTTATCGACGCGACGCCCCGACTGTCAGATCACGGCCGCCAGCGGTAGCGGATCCAGCCCGGCACCGGTTCCGCGCCGAGTTGCGCGTAGAACGCCTCCGCCTTGGCGTTGCCAGCCTGCATGTCCCACTCGACGCGCCCCGTCGTGCGGGCGCGCAGTGCGTCGAGCAGTTCCCTGCCCAGCCCGTGCCTGCGGTGCTCCGGGCGGATGAACAGGTCATCGAGCCAAATACCGGGGCGTCCCTCCCACGTGGAGAAATTCCAGCTGCAGAAGGCGAACCCGGCAACGACGTCCGGACGTCCCGGCGGCGTGCACATCAGCACCCACGCCTTCGGCTCCGGACCGAACAGGTGGCTGCTCATCTCGGCGCGGTCGAGTTTGAGGTCGTGCTTGTCCTCGTAGACCGCGTGTTCCTCGATGAGGCTGCAGATCTCCTCGACATCCTCGAAGACGGCGTCGCGAACGGGCATCGGGCACCCCTTTTTTGTCGGTGGTGGCGGCTACGGTGCAGGTATCAGAGCAGGGCAATGGAAATCCGGCGCGGCGGAGCCGGTGTGGAGCGGTACGAGAGGGAAGGAGTTGGTGACGGTTGATCGGTGAATCGACAAGTGAATAGGCGCATGAGTCGGCCAGGGAGCCGTCGAGCAGTGGCGAGCACACTCGCTGACCGCCGGACGGCGAGGAGCGCGCAAGCCGATCCACGGACGTTGGCGAACACGCAAGCCAACCGACAATCGTTGGCGAGCGTTCAAGCCAACCACCGAGCGGCGCGGAGCACCCGACCAAGCCGTCACCGAGCGGTGGCGACCACCCACCCCAACTGGCAGGAAAACCAGCCCACCAGCCGACCGCACGACGGGCCTCCCCATCACGAGGCCTCGTACCGGAGTTCTCCGCCCACCGCGGTGCCGAGCACGCGGGCGTCCTCCACAGTGGACAGTGGGTCCGCGGACAGCACCACGAAGTCCGCGAGCTTGCCCGGCTCCAGGGTGCCCAGGTAGCTCTCCGCGAAGGTCGCGTAGGCCGAGCCGTAGGTGTAAGCGCGCAGGGCCTCCGCCGGGGTCAGCGCTTCCTCTACCGCGAACGGTTCGCCGGTGGACGTGCGGCGGTGGACCATGTCGGCGAGGCCGAGCAGGGGGGCGCCGTCGACGACGGGGCGGTCTGAGCTGGCTGGCAGGACGCATCCGGCGTCGAGGACGCTGCGGAGGCGGTAGCACCACGGCACCCGCGCTTCGCCGAGGGCTGCGCGCATGCCGTCGCCCAGTTCGTTCACGAAGCGGCCTTGTGGTGACGCGATCAGGCCCAGCGCGGCCAGGCGGGTCAGTTCCGCGGGCGGGAGTACGGCGCAGTGTTCGACGCGGTGCCGGTGGTCCGGGCGCGGGTTGGCGGCCAGGGCGGCTTCGTAGGCGTCCAGGACGACCGTGATGGCTCGGTCGCCGATGGCGTGGGTCGCGATTTGCCAGCCGGCGTCGTGAGCCTGGCGGATGGTGGCCGTCAGCTCGTCCTCGGGCACCTGGAAGTAGCCGCGGTTGTCCGGTTCGCCGTCGAACGGTTCGTGCATCGCGCAGGTGCGGCCGACCAGCGAACCGTCGGCGAAGAGTTTCATCGGGCCGATCCGCAGCCACTCGTCGCCGAGGCCGGTGCGCAGGCCTAGGTCCAGGCCGAAGCCGGCGCCGTCGGGGAGGTCGTGCAGGACGCTCGCGGCGACCATCACCGTGCTGCGGACTCGCAGGACGCCGCGTTCGCGCGCGAGCTGGTACGCGGCCAGCTCCGCTGGCGTCTCGCCGACCAGGCCGCCGCCGATGCCGGCTTCCTGGACGCTCGTGATGCCCTCGGACAGGTACTGCCGGCTCGCCCGGTCGAGGCCTCGGACCACCGATTCGAGCGGCGTCGGGTACGTCAGCGGGCGCAGCAGCAACTGCGCCTGCTCGCGCAGCAAACCGGTCGGCGAGCCGTCGGCCGACTGGACGACGTCGCCGCCGACGGGGACGTTCGCGAGGTCCAGCTGGTCCAGCACCGCGGAGTTGACCAGCGTCATGTGGCCGGACGTGTGCTTGAGCCGCACGAGCATGCCGGGTGCGGCGCGGTCGAGGCCGTGCCGGTCGGGGTGCTCACCTCCGGCGAGTTTGTTCTGGTCGTAGCCGCTGCCGACGACCCAGCTCCCGGCGGGCAGCTCGGCCGCGCGCCGGGCCACCGCGTCGTACACCTCGTCGACGCTGCGGCAGTCGCTGAGCGGCACGTCGTCCAGGCCCATGCCGAACCAGGCCATGTGGTTGTGCGCGTCGTGGAACCCAGGCGCGACGAAACCCCCGCCGAGGTCTACCCGGCGGCGGGCGGACAGTTCGCGCGCGTCGTCGCCCAGCGCCACGATCCGGCCGTGCAGCACCGCCAGCGCGGTGTCGCCGGTGACCAGCCTGGCGTTCTCGTACACCGCGTCAACCTGCATGCCCTGGACACTATCGATCGATCGATCGAACGTCTAGGCTCCCCTCCATGAGCACCGTTGACCTGGCCCTCGAGGGCGGCATCGCGCAGATCCGGCTGAACCGGCCCGAGCGGCTCAACGCCGTCGCGCCCGTGCTGGTGGACGACTTCCTCACCGCACTGGAGGAGGTCGCGCACAGCGAAGCCCGCGTCGTCCTCCTCACCGGCAACGGCCGCGCCTTCTGCGCCGGGCACGACCTGAAGGAACCCACCCCGGAGGGTGACTCCCGCGCCAGGCTGGAGCGGCTCCAGGACGTCACGCGCCGGTTGCGCGCGCTGCGGCAGCCGGTGATCGCCGCCGTGCACGGGTACGCGATCGGCGCGGGCGCGGAGTTCGCGCTGGGCTGCGACCTGATCCTGGCCGCCGAGGACGCGGTGTTCGCGTTCCCCGAGGTGTCGCTGGGGCTGAGCGTCACCGGTGCCGCGTCGAGGCTGCTCCCGCTGCTGGTCGGGCCGGTCAAGGCGAAGGAACTGCTGCTGCTCGGCGACCGGTTCGACGGCCGTCGCGCGCACGACCTCGGCCTCGTCAACGCCGCCGTGCCAGCGGACGAGCTGATGCCCCTCGCGCTCGGCTGGGCGGAGAAGATCGCGCATCACCCGCCGGAGGCCGCCACGATGGCGAAGCGAGCACTCGACGCCGGGATCGACCACGCCTTCGACTCAGCGCTGGAACTCGAGGTCACCCATGCCCTAATCACCGAGCACTCGGCCGCCGTCCGCGAGTCGACCGAAGCGTTCCGGAGCCGGGCGTGACGCCGCTGCAGAACGTCGACACGCTGGTCGCGCTGGTCACGCGCGCCGCGCAGCTCTGGCCGGACCGCACCGCGTGGATCTTCGACAGCACCGGCACCAGGTTCACCTTCGCCGAGGTCGACGACCGCAGCGGACGCCTGGCTAAAGCGCTCCAGGAACAAGGCGTCCGGGCAGGCGATCGCGTCGCGGTGATGCTCCGCAACGAGCCGGAATTCCCGCTCATGTGGCTCGCACTCGCCAAACTCGGCGCCGTTCTGGTTCCGGTGAACATCAACTACCGCGAATTCGACGGCGCGCACGTCCTGCGCCACTCCGGCGCGCGCTTGGCGGTAGCCGCCGAAGAGTTCGTGGAACTGCTGGAGAAAATCGCGCCGGAAACAGCCGTGGAACGCGTCCTCACGCCGGACGCGCTCAAGTCGGAAACACGCTGCGAACCTGAATTGGTGGTGGCGGCCGAACAGCCGGTCAACATCCAGTACACCTCCGGCACCACCGGCGCGCCGAAGGGCTGCGTGCTGCCGCACCGGTACTGGACCACGCTCGCGATCGGACTCGCCACCGACTTCCCCGCCGTCGGCGAAGACGACATTCTGCTTACCGCACAACCGTTCCACTACATTGATCCACAGTGGAACGTCGCGCTCGCGCTGGCCGCCGGAGCGACGCTCGTCGTACTGGACCGCTTCCACCCCTCCACCTTCTGGGCGAAGGTCCGCGAGTACGAGGTCACCTGGTTCTACTGCCTCGGCCTGATGCCGACGCTGCTGCTGCGCCAGCCGCCGCATCCGGACGACCGGAACCACCGCGTCCGCGCCATCAGCGCGTCGGCGATCCCGCCGGACCTGCACGCTCAGCTGGAAGAACGCTGGGGCGTGCCGTGGTACGAGGCGTTCGGGATGACCGAGACCGGCGGGGACATCCGGGTTTCCGAATCCGACCACGACGCCGCGGTGGGCACCGGCTGCATCGGACGGCCGACCCGCGACCGCGAAGCGATGATCGCCGGCGAGGACGGGAAACCATTGCCTCGTGGGGAAACCGGCGAGCTGCTGATCCGCGGC
Organism: Amycolatopsis sp. Poz14; assembly: GCF_006704225.1. Classification (NCBI taxonomy): domain Bacteria; kingdom Bacillati; phylum Actinomycetota; class Actinomycetes; order Pseudonocardiales; family Pseudonocardiaceae; genus Amycolatopsis; species Amycolatopsis sp. Poz14. The sequence goes on along the minus strand of NZ_JACLHD010000001.1, from coordinate 1,610,050 downwards.
ATCGGGCTGATGCACGGCTACCACGAGGATCCCGAAGCGACCGCGCGCGCCTTCGCCGGCGGCTGGTTCCACACCGGCGACCTCGCCCGGATGGACGACGAAGGCCGCGTCTACTACCTCGGCCGCACCAAGGACATGATCCGGCGCAGCGGCGAGAACATCTCCGCCGACGAGGTCGAGCGCGCGCTGCTGCAACATCCGAAGGTGCAACTCGCGGCCGTCCTCGCGGTACCGGACGAGCTGCGCGGCGAGGAAGTGAAGGCGTACGTGGTGTGCGGCGAGAACCGGCCGTCACCCGAGGAGCTGGCGGAGTTCTGCGCGCAGCAACTGGCGTACTTCAAGGTGCCGCGCTTCTGGGCCTTCGCGGACGACCTGCCGCGCACGCCGTCCGAACGCGTCGCGAAGGGCGAACTGCGGAAGGTCGCCGACCTGCGCGCCGGTTCCTGGGACCGCAGCACCGGGGAGTGGCGATGAGCAGCGCCGAACGCGTCCGGGCGGCCGCCGTGAAACTGTTCGCCACCAAGGGTTTCCACGGCACAGGCATTCGGGATCTGGCCCAGGAAGCCGAACTTTCTTCGGCGACGCTCTACCACTACATGGGCACCAAGGAAGATCTTCTTGTCGAGATCATGACGACCTCGCTGCACCGCCTGATCGACGCGGTCGCGAAGGCCACCGCGGGCAGCGACGATCCGGTGGCCCGGATGCGCACGCTGGTCGCGCTGCATGTCCTCGCGCACGCCGCCCAGCCGGGCGAAACCCGGGTGGTGGACAACGAAGTCGACGCGCTTTCGGCTCCGGCGCGTGCCCAGGTCGTCGCGCTGCGGGACGAATACGAGCAGTTCTGGGCGAAGGCGATCGAAGACGGCGCCGCGGCGAACGTGTTCCACACCGCACAACCGGCCGTGACGCGGCTCGCATTGCTGGAAATGTGCAGCGGCGTGGCCCGGTGGTATTCCCCGAAGGGCCCGCTCAAGCTCGAAGACCTGGCCACGCACTACGCGGAGCTGGCATTGCGGGCCCTCGGACATCCGGTCGCGGTGCGTGCGCACGACCTCCGGCAATGCCTCGAAGTGGTCGCCCAGGTGTGGGACTTGCCTGTCCAAGAGGGCTTTTAGCGCCGTACGCCTTGCTCAGACGGCGAACGTGGGGGACGCTCGAAGGGTGACTGAGCAAACGATCCAACTCGAACTGGACGACTCGGGTCTCTCTCCTGGCCTGCCCGCGCCTTCAAACCCGCGCGATCAGGTCCAGGACGTGCCGTATCGACCAGTCGAGTTTCGTGACGACGACCTGCCCAGCGCGCTCGAGCGCTGCGCAGTCTGGCTGCGCCAAGCGCAGGAGTGGCTGGGAGAACCGCTCGACGTCCTCGCGATCCACCTAGACTACGACGAGCGACAGGGTTCGCCCTACTACGACGTGAAATTGCTGTGCAACGAGGAGGACCTAGCCGGGGTCCCGATCGCGATGCGCGACAAGAACAAGTCTTAGCACTCGTCATCTCCGCCGCGAAGGCCCTCTCGGACTCCGAGGGGGCCTTCGCCGCGTTCGGGATAGGGGCATGACAAACCTCGGCGCGCCCGGGCAAGATCGGAGGCGGACGAGGGAGGGTATGCCGGTGACCGAAATCGTGGTGCGCTGGTCCGAACCGCTGCCCGCGGAGGACCGCTACCTGAAGCTGCTGGACGACCTGGAGAGAGGCCGCTACGACGCGTACCGGCTCGAAATCGACCAGCGCCGCTTTCTGACCGGCCGGGTGCTCGCGAAGACCCTCGTCGCGGAACGGCTCGGCGGCGGGGCGGAGTCCGTGCGCTTCGACGCGACCTGCGACGACTGCGGCAAACCGCACGGCCGTCCGCGCGTGCCGGGTTCGGACCTCGTGCTGTCGATCTCGCATTCGGGCAATCTGATCGGCCTCGCGGTCGCCGACGGCGTGCCGGTAGGCCTCGACGTCGAAACCGCCAGCCGCAAGGCGGACGCGTCGCTCGTGGAGTACGCGCTGAGCCCGGCCGAGCGGGAAGCGGTCGCGGGCCTGTCGGACGAGGAGCGTTCGGCAGCCTTCTTCATCTACTGGACGCGCAAGGAAGCGGTGATGAAGGCCACCGGCAAGGGGCTGAAGATCCCGCTGCAGAGCATCACGTTCTCCCGCTACGACGCTCCCGCCGAGCTGATGGCCTCCGGTGACGAGGCGCTGGACCCGGCGCGCACCCGGCTAGCCGACCTCAAGGCGGCGGACGGGCACCGGGCGGCGGTCGCGGCGCTGACCTCGGACAGCCTGAGCGTCACCGAGGAGCACTGGCTGCCGTAAGCCTCAGGACGCGCTGTCGTCCAGCCCCATCGCGCCGAGCAGCGTGCGGAACTTCGCGATCGTCTCCTGGTACTCGGTGTCCGGGTCCGACGCGGGCACGATGCCGCCGCCCGCGAAGAGCCGCATCGACTTCTCGGCCACCTCGGCGCAGCGGATCGCGACGGCCCACTCGCCGTCTCCCGCCGCGTCGACCCAGCCGACCGCGCCCGCGTAGTACCCGCGGTCGAACGGCTCCAGTTCCTGCACCAGGTCGCGCGCGGCGACGGTCGGGGTGCCGCAGACGGCCGGGGTCGGGTGCATCGCGGCAGCGAGGTCGAGAGCGGTCACCGAGCGGTCCGCCAGCTCGCCGGTGATGGACGTCCGCAGGTGCCAGATGGCGGGCGTGGAGACCAGCTCAGGGCCGGCCGGGACGTCGAGTTTGCGACAGAACGGCCGCAGCGACTCGACGACGTAGTCGATCACCAGGTCGTGCTCTTCCCGGTCCTTCGCGGACGCTAGGAGGGCTTCGCCGTTGGCCCGGTCGGTCTCCGGGTCAGCCGAACGCGGCATCGACCCGGCGTGCGGGGTCGTGAACACGGAGTCGCCCGTCCGGGAAAGCAGCAGCTCAGGGGTGGCCCCGACGAGCGTGCGGCCGCCGGGCAGTTCGGCGGCGTAAGTGAAGTGGCGCGGGTTGCCGCGCGCGAGGTTGCGCACGATCGCCTCGACCGGGATCGGCGCGTCGAACTCCAGCTCGAGCGCACGGGCCAGCACAGCTTTGCGCAGGTCACGGTCGCGCAGCGCGGCGACGGCGGCCCGCACGTTCTCGCGGTGGCCGTCGGCGGAGGGAAGCCGCCGGGTGGCCGCCGGGGCGGGCAGGTCGGCGGCGGGCGGCGCGGCCGAGGCCTCGCCTTGGGCGCGGTGCACCGTCCGGGGCAGCACGAGGTGCCCCGGCGAGGCAGCGCCGGGTCCGGTGTCGAACGGCAGCACGCCGACGGCGAGCGGCACGCCGGAACTGTCCAGCTCAGCGGCAGCCGAGCGGGCGAGGCGGCGTGGGTCGGCGTCGGTGACTGTCCCGAGCGCACCGCGGGCGAGCAGGGCGCGCCGGGCGGTCGCGAACAAGAAGTCGCCACGCTGGTAGCGGACGGTGGTCTCGGCCGGGGTCGCCGGCGCGGTACTGGTCGTCACTTCACCAGCGTCTCAGGATCCGGGAGCGCCGCGGGGAAAGTGTCGCCGGTGCAACACCTCGCGCCACCTTCCCCGCGGCCGCCGGATCAGCGTTACTTGAGCGCGTCGATCAGCGCTTCGCGCTGCCGTTCGCCCAGGCCAGCGGCCCGGCGGTCGGGGTCGATCCCCGCCTGCTCGAGCAGCGCGGCGACCTTGACCGCGCCCAGGCCGGGCACCGCCTTGAGAAGCTGCGTGACCTTCGTCTTGCCGACGGTCTTGTTCTCCTTGGCCCGCTTGAGCACCGACTCGATGCTCTCCTTGCCGGACTTGATCGAAGCGAGCAGCTCCGAACGCGCCTTACGAGCCTCTGCCGCCTTGGCGAGGGCCTCGGCGCGCTGCTCCGGAGTCAACGTGGGCAGAGCCAACGTAATGTCCTTTCCTCTCAGGTCTCCGCTTTCGCGGCCGACGGTCTCAGCCGATGCTTGCAGCTGCAAGCGCTGGCCAGCCATCACTTACCACGGCCCCAGTAAACGCCACGTGCCCGCAGTACGCGCAACCGACACGCACTTATCACCCGTCGACGGGCGCGGCGGACCTGCGCGAGGGGACCCCTCGCGACCTGTGAAAACGGCCTCGATGGGCTCATTTCCACCCCCATTACCTCACCCGAACGAGAGTGTATTTCACCGCAGTTAACACAACGCATTTTCTTGTCCCGCAACGGGAATCGCGACAGAAGTGGATCATGGAAGCGCGGGGGCGCCACCCGATGGCGGGAGAGGGCCGACAAGCCGTGACCGAACTTGTTCGTGCCCGATCCGGCGGATCCGCATTAGAGTCGGGCGCACCCCAGTTCACCGGCGAACGAGCACCACGGGAGTCACCCATGTTGAGCACGATGCAGGACGGACAGCTGTCGCTCGCGAAGCTGCTGCGCCACGGCACGAAGGTGCACGCGAAGAGCGAAGTCGTCACCTGGACCGGTTCAGAAGCCCGCCGGGAGACCTATGCGGAGCTCGGCAAGCACGCCGCCCGGCTCGCGAACGCGCTGCGCGGTCTCGGCGTCACCGGCGACCAGCGGGTCGGCACGTTCATGTGGAACAACGCCGAGCACCTCGCGGCCTACCTGGCAGTGCCCGCCATGGGCGCGGTGCTGCACACGCTGAACATCCGGCTGTTCCCGGAGCAGCTGGTCTTCGTGGCGAACCACGCGGAAGACCACGCCATCATCGTCGACGGCACGCTCGTGCCGCTGCTGGCGAGCAACCTGCCGGGGATGAAGACGGTCAAGCACGTGATCGTGGCCAACGGCGACGCGTCCGCGCTGACCGCGCCCGAGGGCGTCACCGTGCACTCCTACGACGAGCTGCTGGCCGGGCAGTCCGACGAGTTCGACTGGCCGGAGATCGACGAGCGGGCCGCCGCCGCGATGTGCTACACCTCCGGCACCACGGGCGACCCGAAGGGCGTCGTCTACTCGCACCGGTCGATCTGGCTGCACTCGATGCAGGTCTGCATGACCGACAGCATGCGGCTCGCCCAGGAAGACCTGGCGCTCGCGATCGTGCCGATGTTCCACGCCATGTCGTGGGGCCTGCCGTACGCGGCGATGATGGTCGGCGCCTCGCTGCTGATGCCGGACCGGTTCCTGCAGCCCGCCCCGATCGCCGCGCTGCTGGCCGCGGAGAAGCCGACCTTCGCCGCCGCGGTGCCGACGATCTGGCAGGGCCTGCTCGCGCACCTGGACGCGAACCCGCAGGACATCAGCCACGTGCGCGAGGTGGTCGTCGGCGGGTCGGCCGCGCCGCCGTCGCTGATGCACGCCTTCGAGGAGCGCTACGACGTGCCGATCCTGCACGCGTGGGGCATGACCGAGACGTCGCCGCTCGGCAGCGTCGCGCGTCCGCCGGCCAGCGCCACCGGCGAGGAGCGCTGGGCCTACCGCTACACCCAGGGCCGCTTCCCGGCGTCCGTGGCGGCCCGGCTGATCGGCGACGACGGCGAGGAACTGCCGTGGGACAACGAGGCGGTCGGCGAACTGGAGGTGTCCGGTCCGTGGATCGCCGGCGCCTACCACGGCGGATCCGACATCGACCCGGAGAAGTTCCACGACGGCTGGCTGCGCACCGGTGACGTCGGCAAGATCAGCCCGGACGGCTTCCTCACGCTCACCGACCGCGCCAAGGACGTGATCAAGTCCGGCGGCGAGTGGATCTCGTCGGTCGACCTGGAGAACGCGGTGATGGGCCATCCGGCGGTCGCCGAGGCGGCGGTCGTCGGCATCCCGGACGAGAAGTGGGACGAACGCCCGCTGGTCGCCGTCGTGGTCAAGGAGGGCCAGCAGGCCACCGCCGAGGAACTGCGCGAGTACCTGTCGGACAAGGTCGCGAAGTGGCAGCTGCCGGAGAACTGGACGTTCGTGGAGGAGGTGCCCAAGACGAGCGTCGGCAAGTTCGACAAGAAGCGGCTGCGCGCGTCCTACTCCGAGGGAAAGCTCGACATCTCACACCTCTGAGCGGTAAATCTCCGGCGAGTTGTCGGCCTGGGAAGGGCTTCGTAAGGGAATCTGTTGCAGGCAAGGAGCCCTTCCCAGCACGTCGGAGGAGAACTGGGGATGCAGCAGCGGAGCAGGAGGTCGTTCCTGTCGTTGGCGGGAACGGCGGCGGTGGGCGCGGTCGCGGCCGCGTGCGGGTCGAACACCGGGCGTCCGGGGGATCCGCCGCCGTCCACGGCGATGTCGGCGGGAGCCTCGACCCCGTCGCAGGCCCCGAAGGTCACGCTGCAGCAGTGGTACCACGCCTACGGCGAGGACGGCGTGCAGCAAGCCGTCAAGAACTACGCGGCCAGCTATCCGGGCGCGAAGGTCAACGTGGTGTGGAACCCCGGCGACTACGACTCGAAGATCGTCACCGCGCTGCAGAACAGCCCGGTGCCGGACGTCTTCGAGGCGCAGGTGAAGATCGACTGGGTCCGGCAGAACCAGGTGGTGGCGCTCGACGACATCATCGGACCGGTCAAGAACGACTTCAGCCCCGCCGTGCTCGCCGCGCAGACCGTGGAAGGCAAGGTCTACGGCATTCCGCAGGCCACCGACACGCAGGTCCTCTTCTACCGCAAGAGCATGCTGCAGGCCGCCGGCGTGCAGCCGCCGCAGACCGTGGACGAGCTGATCGACGCCGCGAGCAAGCTGTCGAAGGACGGCGTGAAGGGGTTCTTCGCGGGCAATGACGGCGGGGTCGGCACGCTCACCGGGCCGCTCATGTGGTCGGCTGGGCTGGACTACCTGAAGAACAACAACCGCGAGGTCGGCTTCGACGATCCGCGCGCGGCCGCCGCGTTCAGCAAGCTGCACACGTTGAACGCCAACGGTTCCCTGCTGCTCGGCGCGCCCGCCGACTGGTCGGATCCCGGCGCGTTCATCGACGGGCTCTGCGCGATGCAGTGGACCGGGCTGTGGAACGTCCCGAAGATCCGCGACTCGCTCAACGACGACTTCGGCGTGCTGCCGTTCCCGAAGCTGGACGACAGCGGCAAGCCGTCGGTCCCGGTCGGCGCGTACGGCGCGATGGTCAACGCGAAGAGCGCGCACGTCAACGAGGCCAAGGCGTTCGTGAAGTGGCTGTGGATCGACCAGACCGACAGCCAGCTGGAGTTCGCCACCCGCTACGGCTTCCACGTGCCCGCCCGGCAGAGCCTCATCGACAAAGCGCAGACGCTGCAAAGCGGTCCGGCCGCGGACGTGGTGAAGTTCGTCAAGGAGAACAGCCACCTCATCGGCGGTCCGGTGTGGACGCAGACGTCGAACACCGCGTTGTCGGACGCGGTCGCGAAGATCGCCAAGGAGGGCGCGGACCCGGTGGCGCAGACGAAGGCCGCGGTCACCGTCGCGCAGGCCGAGCTGAAACGCCTGTTCGGATGAAGCTGTCCCGGAAAACCCGGGACACGCTGGCGTTCTGGGGGTTCGTGGGTCCGTTCCTGCTCGGCCTGGCGATCTTCGCCTACGTGCCGATCGGGTGGAGCCTGTACCTGTCGTTCTTCGACGCGCGCAACACGGTCACCCCCAGCGTCTTCGTCGGACTGGACAACTACGCGCACATGCTCTCCGACGGCCCGTTCGTCGCGAGCCTCGGCACGTTCAGCGTGTTCGCCCTGTTCATCGTCCCGCTGACGTTCGTGCTGTCGCTGGCCTTGGCGGTCGGCGTGAACCAGCTGCGGTTCGCGAAGGCGTTCTTCCGTTCGGTGTTCTTCCTGCCGTTCGCGTGTTCGTACGTGGTGGCGTCGCTGATCTGGAAGACGTCGCTGTTCTCCGGCGTCCGCTACGGTCTCGCGAACACCGTGCTCGGCGTCTTCGGCATCGACCCGGTGGCGTGGACCGGCACCGTGCACCCGCCGCTGTACTGGGTGGTGCTGGTGACCGCCCGGCTTTGGCTGCAGCTCGGCTTCTACATGATCCTTTTCCTCGCCGCGCTGCAGCGGATTCCGCAGCATCTGTACGAGGCGGCGTGGCTCGACGGCGCGAAGCCGGGATGGCAGGTTTTCCGGCACATCACGCTGCCGCAGCTGCGCGCGACGTCGGTGGCCGTGCTGCTGCTGAATCTGATCAACGCCTACCAGGCGTTCGACGAGTTCTACAACATCATGGGCGATTCCCGGGGTTATCCGCCGTTCGCGCGGCCGCCGCTGGTGTACCTCTACTACACCTCGCTCGGCTCCGGGGGCCAGGATCTGGGTCGCGGCAGCGCGGGCGCGATCATCCTGGCGCTGCTGATCGCCGTGGTCACCCTCCTCCAGGGCAAGCTCTTCCGGTTCGATCGGAGCGCGACATGATCCGCGCGGTGCTTCGCTGGACAGCACTCACAGTGTCCGCGGTCCTCTTCCTGCTGCCGTTCTACCTGTTGCTGCGCAACGGTCTCGCCTCGCGCGCGGAGCTCACCGCGCCGGGCTGGACGCTGTGGCCGAAGGAGATCCACTGGGAGAACTTCACGAAGCTGTTCGACCAGCAGGACGTGCCGTTCGCGCGCAGCATCGTGAACTCGGTCGTCGTCGCGGTGCTGCAAACCGTGGGCCTGCTGGTGGTGTGCTCGCTCGCCGGCTACGGCCTGGCGCGAGTGCCGTACCGGTACTCGAAGCCGGTTTTCTACGCGGTGCTGGCGACGCTGATGATCCCGACGTCGGTGACGTTCGTGCCGAGTTTCGTGGTGGTGTCGACGCTCGGCTGGCTCTCGGATTTCCGCGGCCTGGTCATCCCTGGCCTGTTCAGCGCGTTCAGCGTTTTCCTGTTCCGGCAGTACTTCCTGGACTTCCCGAAGGAACTGGAAGACGCCGGCCGCGTCGACGGCCTGTCCCGCTGGGGCGTCTTCCGCAAGATCGTGGTGCCGAACTCGCGGGGCTTCTTCGCCGCGATCGCGGTCATCACCGTGATCGGCAGCTGGAACGCGTTCCTGTGGCCGCTGATCATCGCGCAGTCGCCGGACTCGTGGACGGTGCAGGTCGCCCTGTCCGGGCTGCTGACCGCGCAGAACCCGCAGCTGAACCTGCTGTTCCTGGCCGCGGTGCTGTCGATTGTGCCGATTGTCCTGCTCTTCGCGTTCCTCCAGCGATATCTGGTACGCGGGGTCACCGAATCCGGGTTGAAAGGCTGAAAACCGTCACATCGACCCGCGACCGCGCGTAACGTTTCGCCGTTAGCCGCCGACGACTCACCGTCGCGACAGTCGCAGCAGGAGTGCACCCATGACGGACCCGTATCAGCAGCAGCCTTACCCCGGCCAGGACCCGGCGCAGGGGCATCCCTCCGGACCGGTGCCCGCGCCGGGGTATCCGGCCACGCCTGGATACGGTCAGGCGCCGGTGCCCTACGGGGCGCCGATGTACGGGACGCCGTACGCGGCTCCGTATCCCGGGGTCACGCCGTTGAAGACCAGCGGGCTCGCGATCGCCGGGATGGTGGTCGGGATTGTCGCGTTGATCTTCTTCTGGGTTCCGTTCTTCGACGTGGTCGCGGCGATTACGGCGATCGGGTTGTCGTGGGCCGGGATGGTGCAGGGCGGGAAGCCTGGGTGGACCGGACAGGGGATGGGGATCGCCGGGCTGGTGTGCGGGATCTTGGCGGCTATTCCTGCGGTGATCTTTTTGGTTTGGTTCTTTGTGTCGTTGTCTGCGGTGGGGGCTACTTGCGCGTTTTACTGCTGAGGGGGTACTTCGGCTCGTCGCCTGGCGGCGACATCGCTTGTGGTTGCGTGGGGCACCCCGAAGCTTGATTGTGATGACGGTCTGAGGGTGCTTGTCAAGGCGGTAAAGATGCCTTGACAAGCACCCTCAGACCGCATTTTGGCTTCGTATCGGGGTGCGGGGGTGGTGTGGGTGCAACGCTCGTTGGGTGCATCGGTGGCGGTTTCTAGCTGGGGCTAGCGCCCCAATGTGGCATTGGGTGCATCTGACGCACCCAATGTGGCGTTCGGTGCGTGGGACGCACCCAATGCCGCATTGGGGCGCATCCCGGGTGGGCGGCGGGTGCGGGGGCGGGCGAGCGGGTCGTGAGGGGAACCCTCACGGAATCAGATTCCTTCAGGGTGGCCCTCACGTACTGGCGGCAGCCGTCATCTCGCCCTCCGTTCGGCGGTAGTGGCATGCCTCTCGGATGTGACAGAGTCTCCCGCATTGTCACGGCAAATGTGAGAGACCTTCGCGTTCTGCTTCAGCTTAGTTCACCGGCCCGTCATGGGCGTCCGGGAGCGTCGAGGGGCGGCGAGACGGGGAGTGAAAAACATGGCGGAACTGACCAGGCGGGCGTTCACCACCGCGGGGGCGGCTGGGGTGGGGTTGTTGCTGTGCACTCCCACGGCCAACGCGCTGGATCGGGCGTTGAGGCGGACCACGCAGCGGGCCGTGCGGACTGTGGGGACCACGCTTGACCAGGCTGCTTCCGGGGCGTCCACCGGGTACTCGCGGTTGTCTGCCGGGCCTGGGTGGCCGGTTGCGGTCCGGGCGGATCTCGTAGCGGGCAAGGCCGGGCGCGACGATCGGCGGACTGCGCTCGGGGCGTTCGTGCAGTTCACTGACCTGCATATCACCGACACCGAATCGCCTGCTCGGTTCGAGTATCTGCACCCGTTCATCGGGTCCGCGCATCGGCCGCAGGAAACGCTCGGGACCGTGGCGACCAGTGCGCTCGTCAAGCGGGTCAACAGCCTCCGCGCGGGGCCGTTCACCGGGCGGCAGTTCGACTTCGTCATGACTACCGGCGACAACACCGACAACCACGAGCTGCTTGAGCTCGACTGGTTCCTCACCACGCTCAACGGCGGCGCGATCACGCCCAACTCCGGCGATCCGAACCGCTACGAGGGGGTCCAGGCGTCGGGCAATCCGGAGTTCTGGAATCCGGGCACGCGGCTCGCCGACGACTACACCAAGAAGGGCTTTCCGCAGATCCCCGGGCTGCTCGAAGCCGGGATCGCGCCGTTCACCGCGCCTGGGTTGAACCTGCCTTGGTACTGCACATTCGGCAATCACGACGACAGCGTCGTCGGCACGTTGCCGGAGGGCATCCCGGGCATCGAGGGCTGGTACACCGGCAAATACAAGGTCATCGGCAAGGACGAGAGCAGCGCGCGCAAGCTTGGCACCGCCATCCAACAAGGCAAGAGTGTGCCGCTCGGCGAGTTGTTCGGCGGGGGCACCATTCGCGAGGTCACGCCGGATGCGCGGCGGCGTCCGTTCAGCACTTCGGAGTTCGTCAAGGCGCATCTGGCCACGAAGAACACCGGGCCCGGGCCGGTCGGGCACGGCTTTACCGACGCCAACTCCGACGGGCGCAACGTCTACTACACCTTCCGGATCGCGCCCGGCGTCACCGGGATCAGCCTCGACACCACCACGCAGGGCGGGTTCGCCGACGGTTCGATCGGGCTGGCGCAGTTCAACTGGGTCGAGGCGACGCTGAAGCGCAACAGCTCGACGTACTACGACTTCTTCGGCCGCAAGGTCACCCACTCCGTCACCGACGAGCTGTTCGTCCTCTTCAGCCACCACACCAGCGGCACCATGGGCAACCTCCTGCCCGACGCGCGCCACTTGCTCGACCCGCGGCTGGGCGGCGACACGTTCGTCGCGATGTTGCAGCGCTTCCCGAACGTCGTGGCGTGGGTCAACGGGCACACCCACCTCAACAAGATCACCCCGCACGTCGGCAAAACCCCGGCGCAGAGCTTCTGGGAGATCAACACCGCCAGCCACATCGACTTCCCGCAGCACGCGCGGATCATCGAACTGGCCGACAACCACGACGGCACGCTGTCGGTGTTCACCACGCTCATCGAGGCCGACGCCCCGTACGCCGTGGACTACTCCGCCCGCACCCCCGACGCGCTCGCCTCGATGTACCGCGAGTTCTCCTACAACGACATCCACGCGAACCTCAGCCACGTCGGCGAGGCGGGCGACCGCAACACCGAACTGCTGCTGACTAACCCGCTCAGCTGATTACCTTCGAGGTAATCGACGCCACGCGCCCGGCTGCGGTTGACTGCTCGGCATGACCGACGTCGAAGGCACCCAGCTGTTCCACCAAACGATGCCGTTCAGCGAGCGGCTCGGCATCGAGGTGCTGGAGCACGGCCCGGACCTGGTCCGCAGCCGGCTCGCGTGGGACGAATCGCTGTGCACGCTCGGCGGCGTGCTGCACGGCGGGGCGCTGATGGCGCTGGCCGATTCGACCGGCGCGGTCTGCGCGTTCCTCAATCTTCCCGAGGGCGCGCAGGGCACGACGACGCTGGAGTCCAAGACGAACTTCCTGCGCGGCGTCCGTTCGGGGTACGCCACCGCGTCGTCCAGACCACTGCACGCGGGACGCCGCGTCGTGGTCGTCGAGACCGAAATCCGCGACGACGACGGCAAGCTCGCCGCGAAAATCACCCAGACGCAAGCAGTGTTGTAGCGGCGGCTCTTTACTTACCCGCTCCGGAAGGCGAAAATCTTTGGCTACCACTGGGGTCTGGGGACGGAGCCGGAATGCGGGTTCGCGGGTTGGTCACGTTACTGTCCATCGTCATGCTCACGGCTGGTGCGGCTCAGGCCGCCGCGGAACCGCGGCACGCGCGTAACGACGAGGCCATCGACTACCACGAATGGTCGTCCGGCTCGTTCTTCGCGGGCAGGCTCGACGGGCTCGGCTTCGGCTACGGCGGCCTGCGGATCACGCATCCGGCTGGCAGCGTCGCGCACACCGAACCGGGGCTCGGCACCACGCGCACCTACGACTACGGCACCTGGACCTCGCCGAAGTACCGCCAGGGCTTCGACGCGACGCAGCTGATCGCGTCGTGGAACGCGCGCACCCCGGCCAAGACGTGGCTCGAGGTGCAGGCCCGCGGCCGGACTTCCGCCGGGGCCGAGACCACTTGGTACACGATGGGCCGCTGGGCCAGCGGGGACGCGGACATCCACCGCACCAGCGTCGACGGGCAGAGCGACGACAACGCCTCGGTCGACGTCGACACGCTCGCCACGAAGGCAGGCGTCACGCTGCGCTCGTACCAGCTGCGCGTGACGCTCTACCGCGAGCAGGGTTCGCCGACCACGCCGACGCTGTCCTCGCTCGGCGCGATGACCTCGAACGTTCCGGACCGGTTCGACGTACAGACCACCAAGCCCGGCCGGGCGCGCGGGATCGAGCTGAAGGTGCCGCCGTTCGCCCAGAACATCCACAAAGGACAGTTCCCGCAGTACGGCGGCGGCGGGGAAGCCTGGTGCAGCCCGACCTCGACCGAGATGGTCGCCGAGTACTGGGGCCGCAAGCCGACCGAGCAGCAGATGGACTGGATCCCAGCGGACTACCAGGACCGGTCGGTCGTCTACGCCGCGCGCGGCACCTACGACTACGCGTACGACGGCACCGGCAACTGGCCGTTCAACACCGCGTACGCCGCTTCGCTCGGGTTGCGCGGCCACATCACGCGGCTGCACGACCTCAACGAACTCGAGGACTACATCGCGCGCGGCATCCCGGTGATCACCTCGCAGTCGTTCCTGGCCAGCGAACTCGACGGCGCGGGCTACGGCACGGCCGGCCACCTGATGGTCGTCGTCGGCTTCACCCAGGCGGGCGACGTGATCGCGAACGACCCGGCGTCCAGCTCGGACGGACGCGTGCGCACGGTGTACAAGCGGGACCAGTTCGAGAAGATCTGGCAGCGCACGAAGCGGCACACCGAAAGCGGCGCGGTGGCCGGCGGTCCGGGCGGGGTGGTTTACCTCATCACGCCGTGATTATTGGCTGGTTCGCCTAGCCACCGCGGGGTTAGGGTGCCGTCCGTGACCGAGCCTCCGGACAGTCTGTCGGACCCCCGCGAGCTGCTGCTCGCTTACCTCGACTACTACCGCGACACGCTGCTGCGCAAGCTGGACGGCCTGTCCGACGAGGAGTTACGCACCAGCAGGCTGCCGTCGGGCTGGACCCCGCTCGAACTGCTCAAGCACCTCGCGTTCGTGGAGCGCCGGTGGCTGCGCTGGGGATTCCTGGGCGAGCACATCGATCCGGTCTGGGGCGAGAACGATCCCGAGACCGGGAAGTGGTCGGTCGGCGCGCAGGAATCGGCGGACGAAATCCGGGCGCTCTTCCTGGACGCGTGCGCGGATTCCCGGGCGATCGTGTCCGGTGCGCAGCTCGAGGACGTCGCGCGTGGCAGCGGGCGATTCTCGGCTCAGGAGCAGCCCCCGGCGTTGAGCTGGATCCTCTTCCACGTGCTGCAGGAGTACGCGCGGCATGTGGGGCAGCTCGACGTGGTCCGCGAGCTTGCCGACGGCGCGACCGGCGAGTAGGTGGCTCGTGCGCGGCAAAGCCGGTTCTAACCGGCCTAAACACTCACAAGACCGGGCTATGGCCACATGTGCATGATCCGTGATTAGCTGCGCTCGAGAACGCCGTCGCGGGTGAAAGGTTGTGCGCATGCCGTACGAGGTCCAGGGAGTGGTGTCGCGGGCCAAGGGTGAGCCGGTCACGCTCGAGACAGTGGTGGTGCCGGATCCCGGACCGGGCGAGGCGGTCGTCTCGGTGCAGGCGTGCGGGGTGTGCCACACCGACCTGCACTATCGCGAGGGCGGGATCAACGACGAGTTCCCGTTCCTGCTCGGGCACGAGGCCGCGGGGCGGGTCGACAAGGTCGGCGCGGGCGTCACCGATCTCGCGCCCGGCGACTACGTGATCCTCAACTGGCGCGCGGTCTGCGGCACGTGCCGGGCCTGCAAACGCGGCAAGCCCTGGTACTGCTTCTCGACTTTCAACGCCGAGCAGCCGATGACCCTCACCGACGGCACGAAGCTGTCCCCCGCGCTGGGCGTCGGCGCGTTCCTCGGGAAGACGCTCGTCCACAGTGGACAGTGCACCAAGGTCGACGAGCGGGCCGAACCCGCCGTCTCCGGGCTGCTGGGCTGCGGCGTGATGGCCGGACTGGGCGCGGCGATCAACACCGGCTCGGTCGGGCGCGGCGATTCGGTCGCGGTGATCGGCTGCGGCGGCGTCGGCGACGCGGCCATCGCGGGTGCGCAGCTGGCCGGGGCGACCACGATCGTCGCCATCGACACCGACGACCGAAAACTCCAGTGGGCCAAGGACTTCGGGGCCACGCACACGGTCAACAGCCGCGGCCTGAGCGAGGAGGACGTGGTCGCCGCGATGCAGGACGCGACGAACTCGTTCGGCCCGGACGTCGTGATCGACGCGGTCGGCCGCCCGGAGACCTGGCGGCAAGCGTTCTACGGCCGCGACCTCGCCGGCACCGTCGTGCTGGTCGGCGTGCCCACGCCGGACATGAAGCTCAACGACCTGCCGCTGATCGACTTCTTCTCGCGCGGCGGTTCGCTGAAGTCGTCGTGGTACGGCGACTGCCTGCCGTCGCGGGACTTCCCGATGCTGGTCGACCTGTACCTGCAGGGCAGGCTGCCGCTGGACAAGTTCGTCACGGAGCGGATCGGCGTCGACGGCGTGGAACAGGCTTTCGAGCGAATGCACCACGGCGACGTGCTGCGCAGCGTGGTGGAGTTCTGATCCTTTTCGCCGACGCGGACTATCCGGCCGACCCGTACCCGGGAACCCGGCCGGATTGTTCGTTCGTGCACCTCGACGGCGCGGGCCACGCCTTGGACACCGCGCCGCCGGGGTGGCGTTCGCGCACGCCGGTGCTCGCGTACGGGTCGAACGCGTGCCCGTCGAAGATCACCTGGTTGCGCAGCCAGCTCGGCCTGACCGGGCCGGTCGTCGCGGCGCGCGTGCAGTGCACCGGGCTCGCCGCGGTGTGGGCCGACGGGCTGCGGCAACGCGACGGCCAGCGCCCGGCAACGCTCACCGCGCTGCCGGGCGTGACGGAGGACCACTTCGTCTGGTTCGCGACGCCGGAACAGCTGGCGGTGCTGGACGTCTGCGAGGGCCGCGGCAATCGGTACGACCTGGCGATGCTGGACCACGCCGACATCCGGCTGGACGGCGTGCTGCTGTCCGGAGTGCACGCTTACGTCGGTGTCTCGCCGATCCGGTTTCCATTGCTGGTCAACGGATCCCCGGTCCGCGTCGCCGACGTCGCCCAGGCGGACGCGGCCTCGCTCATCGGCGAACCGGCGGCCGGACACGGTCTCGCCTGCACCGTCCTGCCGCCGGAGCGCACCTTCAGCTGACCCGCGGAATCGCGCGCACGGTGAGGAAGCCGAGCGGTTCCCGCGCCAGCCGGGCGTGCCGCTCCGGATCGACCAAGGCAGCCTCGTCGGACGGACACCCCTCGCGCAACTGCTCGATCAGGAACCCGGCCTCGCGCAACTCCTCGCAGGTGCGTTCTAGCGGAGCCAGCCAGTACCGCACCTTCCAGCCGCGGCTCCAGACCTCCTCGATCACCCGGACGTCGAAGTAGTTGCCGCCGTGCCGGAGCCAGTCGCCGGTCGGATGCTGCCTCGACAGCACCAGCGCGCCGCCCGGCCGCAGCACCCGGCGGAACTCGCGCAGGGCACCGACCCGGTCGTCCACATACTCCAGCGCGAGGGCGAAGAGCACCTGGTCGACCGACGCGTCCGGCAGCCAGCTCAGCGGTTCGGCCAGGTCCTGGACGCGGAACTCACCCGCCGGCACCCGCTCGCGGCTCAGCTCGACCATGCGCGGGCTGAGGTCGAAGCCGGTCACTCGCGCGCCGCGGGCGGTCAGTTCTTCGGCGTAGAGGCCGGGACCGCACGCGGCGTCGAGGACGTGCTGCCCGGCGACGTCGCCCAGTAATTCCAGGCAGGCCGGACGGTCGTAGTGCGCGTTGTAGAACCCGTTCTGCGCGTGGTCGAGGAATTCGTCGGCGAACACTTCGTATTGCGGAAAGGAACCCACTGCATCGCTCACCCGCGCCAGTCTGCCCGCGCGGGCGCGTTCAGCCGAGCAGTTTTCCGGGGTTCAGGATCCCGGTCGGGTCCACCGCGGACTTGGCCGCGCGCAGCACGTCCAGCCCGATCCGGCCGATCTCCGCCTCCAGGTACGGCGCGTGGTCGACCCCGACCGCGTGGTGGTGGCTGATCGTCCCGATGCCGGTGATCGCCTCGCACGCCGCTGCTTTCGCGCGCTGCCACTGTCCGACCGGATCGGTGTCGTCGCGCGAGGTCAGCACGGTGAAGTACAGCGAGGCACCGGTTTCGTAAGCGTGCGAAACGTGGCACATCACGATCGCCCGGCCCAGCGAGGCCACCAATGCCGCGCGCACCGCGTCGTGCAGTTCGTCCAAATTGGACCAATACGCCGCGGTCTCGAGGGTTTCCACGCACACGCCCAGATCCAGCAACGCGTCCCGCTGCCGAGGGCCGTTGAACCGGCCGTGCCGCCAGGATTCGCCGAGCACCTTGCCGATCCGCACGGCACCGGAACACTTCAACATCGCTGACGTCCGGCGGCGACGCCGAGCGACGTCGCCTTCCCAGCCGACGATCAGCAGGCACGGGTTCTTGATCCCGCGCGCCGCCAGGTACGTCTTCAGCGCCGTGGTCTTCAGCCCGGCGTTGAGCGAAAACGACACGTTCGTCTCGTCCACATCGGACAGCCGGGTGACGTCCGCCAGCGCGTGGTCCTGCGCGAGCTTTCGGACCGCCGCCGCTCCGGCCTCCCAGCCGTCAACGATCCAGCCCTCGTAATGCCGCTGCTCGGGCAACGGCCGGACCCGCAGCGCGACCTCGGTGATCACGCCGAGTGTGCCCTCGCTGCCGACCGCGAGCTGCCGCAGATCCGGTCCGGCCGCGGACGCCGGCGCGACACCGAGCCGCCACTCGCCCTTCGGCGTGGCCAGCCGAACCCCGGCGACCATGTCCTCGAACCGGCCGTAACCGGACGACGCCTGCCCGGCCGAACGCGTGGCCGCGAAGCCGCCGATGGTCGCGCGCTCGAACGACTGCGGCACGTGGCCGAGCGTGTATCCGTGCGCCGCGAGCAGCCGCTCCGCCTCCGGGCCGCGCACGCCGGCCTGCAGCACCGCGATCCGCGACACCGGGTCCACCGACACCAGCTCGTCGAGCCGCACCAGGTCCAGCACCACCACCGCGGCCTTGTCGCCGCGCAGCGCCGCGACCCCGCCGACCACCGACGTGCCGCCGCCGAACGGGACCACCCCGATGTCGTGCCGCACGCAAACGTCCAGCACGGCCTGCACCTGGTCCGGGTCCGCGGGCAGCAGCACCGCGTCCGGCACCGGCACCTCGTCGCCTGCCCGCGCGTGCAGCAGGTCCAGATAGGACAGACCACCGGTGCGGCCGAGCCGCTCCTGAGGATCGACCAGCACGTGGTCCGCGCCGAGAAGTTCCTCGAACTCGGTACGGACGGGCACAGTCAGCGCGGAGTCCGCGACCGACCTCGGAGCGCCGGTTTTCCCTCCTCGATCCGGGCCGACCTGGCCGATACGCTGGCCAAGCCACCGGACGGCGCGGTCGGGCAGACCGGCCGAGGCCGCGCCTTGTTCGGTCCACGAACGCCGGATGCGGTGGTTGATGAGATCGCTCACGACTACAGTGTGACACATGGACGTCAAACGTCACTCCCGCCCGGGAGCGGCCCCCTCCGCACTCGCGGACGCCCGCAGCCGCCCGACCTCGGCTCGCGTCGCCGACGACGAGCTCCTCGACGCCGCGCGCCAGTGCGTGCTCGCGGTCGGCGTCCGGCGCACCACGCTGGCCGAAATCGCCCGAACCGCGCAGGTCAGCCGCATGACGGTGTACCGGCGGTTCCCCGATGTCCGCAGTGTGCTCGCCGCGCTGATGACGCGCGAGTTCAGCGGCCTGCTGCAACGGGTGACCGAGACCGGCGACCAGACCGCGCACGCGCGCGACCGCATCGTGCACCTGGCTGCGGCCAGCGTCGGGGCGCTCTCCGCCGATCCGCTGTTCCGGACGCTGCTGGACGTCGACGCCGAACTGGTGCTGCCGTACATCGTGGAGCGGCTCGGTGCGACTCAGCACTTCGCCGAGCACGTGCTCCGAAGCCTGCTCGAAGAAGGGCACCGAGACGGCTCGGTGCGCGTCGCCGGGGTCGCCGCGCAGGCGCGATCGGTGCTGCTGGTCGTGCAGTCGTTCGCGTTCTCGCTGCGCCCGGCCACCGCCGACGTCGACGAGGCCGCGCTGCTCGCCGAATTCCGGCACCTGGTCGAATCGGGGTTGAAACCATGAGCACCGGATCCCTCAACGCGCGCCGCCGCGAGCGCGAACTGTCCCGGCTGGTCGACGGCGAACGCGTCGACATCCTGGTGGTCGGCGGCGGGGTCACCGGCGCGGGCATCGCGCTCGACGCGGCCGCGCGGGGGCTCTCCGTCGCGCTGGTGGAAGCGCACGACCTCGCGTTCGGTACGTCACGCTGGTCCAGCAAGCTCGTGCACGGCGGATTGCGGTACCTCGCGAAGGGTGAACTCGGGCTTGCCCACGAGAGCGCCGTGGAGCGCGGGATCCTCATGACGCGCACCGCGCCGCACCTCACGCGCGCGATGCCGCAGCTCTTTCCGCTC
This sequence comes from Amycolatopsis sp. Poz14, assembly GCF_006704225.1. Lineage (NCBI taxonomy): Bacteria > Bacillati > Actinomycetota > Actinomycetes > Pseudonocardiales > Pseudonocardiaceae > Amycolatopsis > Amycolatopsis sp. Poz14. Next base: position 1,590,598 of record NZ_JACLHD010000001.1, on the reverse strand, counting down.
TACCCCGGCACTTCCGCTGCGCAGCAGGCATTGATCGCCGCCGGTCTCCGGGCAGGCGACGGGCTGCGGCGGGCCGCGCGTACCCCTTCGTCCGTGCTGCCCGGGCCGCGCCGGATCCCCGCTGCCGAGGCGCTGGCGCTGTCCCCCGGCCTCGCCCCCGGCGGCCTTCGCGGCGCCCTGCTGGCGTACGACGGTGCTTTGGTTGACGACGCGCGCCTCGTGGTCAACATCGCCCGTACCGCAGCGTTGCTCGGCGCTCGGATTCTCCCGCGCTTGTCGGCGGTTTCCTTGTCTGGCAACGAGGCTCAGGTAAGTGACGGCACTTCGTCGTACACGCTGCGCGCGCGGCAGGTCATCAACGCGACCGGCGTCTGGGCAGACACCCTGACTGACTCTGTGCAGCTACGTCCTTCCCGCGGATCGCACCTGGTGCTCGCGCCGGACACCGTCCGGGTCGGAGCGACGTCGGTCAACATCCCGGTTCCCGGCGAGACCAACCGGTTCGTGTTCCTGCTGCCGCAGCTCGACGGACGGGTCTACTTAGGACTCACCGACGAGCCGGTATCCGGCGGAGTCCCGGACGTCCCGACGGTTCCCGAGTCCGATGTGGACTTCCTGCTGTCGACTGCTTCGTCGGTCCTGGACCGCCCGTTGACCGCTTCCGACGTGATCGGTTCCTATGCCGGGCTGCGACCGCTGGTCTCCGGTTCCGCCGGACGCAGCGCGGATCTCTCGCGGAAACACGCGGTAGTCACCGGTTCCGACGGCGTGCTCACGGTGGTCGGCGGGAAGCTGACGACGTACCGACGCATGGCCGAGGACGCCGTCGACGCCGCCTTGACGCACGCCGGATTGCCCGCTGGCCCGTCGCGTACCTCGAAACTGCCGCTGCTCGGTGCCGCACCGCGCTCGCGTCTGTCGCTTGTGGACGCTCCAGCGCGGTTGGTGGCCAAGTACGGCACCGAAGCACCCCGCGTGACAGCGCTCGGCGAACTGGAGCCGGAATTCGCGGCCCCACTGTGCGCGTCGACGGAAATCACTGCGGCCGAGGTGGTGTGGGCCGTCCGCCACGAGGGCGCGGCGACCGTCGAGGATGTCCTCGAACGCCGCACCCGCCTGGCCCTCGTCCCTGCCGACGCTGAAGCCGCGCGCGAGCGGGTGGCGGAACTGGTGGAGAAAACGCTGGCCGGACTGTCCTGAAAACCCCGGACAACTACCGGCAAGGCAGCTTGACGGGTCGTTGGGTTTTTGCAACAGTGCGGTCCATGAGCCCGGTGCGGCGTGGCAAGGTGCTGCCGATCCACAACCGGCTGGCGGGGTTGCGTGCGGAGCGCGGGATGAGCCGGGCGGAGCTCGCCGGGGCGGTCGAGGTCAATCCGCAGACGATCGGGGCGCTGGAGCGCGGGGACCATTACCCCAGTCTCGACCTGGCGTTGCGCATCTGCGCGGTGTTCGACCTGCCGGTGGAGGCCGTGTTCAGCCGTGCGCCGCTGGAGGGGGACGCGTGACGCTGGAGATCGACCGGATCAGCAAGCGGTTCGGCACGAAAACCGCGCTGGACGGCGTGAGTTTCGCCGCGGCGCCCGGCGAGCTGTTCGGGTTCGTCGGCAGCAACGGGGCGGGCAAGACCACCACGATGCGGATCGCGCTCGGCGTGCTGGCCGCCGATTCCGGCGAGGTGCGGTTCGCCGGGCGGCCGGTCACGCACGACACCCGCGCGCAGATCGGGTACATGCCCGAAGAGCGCGGTCTGTACCCGAAAATGAAGGTCATCGACCAGCTCGTCTACCTCGCCGAACTGCACGGCCTCAGCACCAACGACGCACACCGCGCCGCCGAGTTGTGGATCGCGCGGCTTGGGCTCGGGCCGCGGCGCAAGGACGACATCCATAAGCTCAGCCTCGGCAATCAGCAGCGCGTACAGCTCGCCGCCGCGCTGGTGCACGACCCGGCGCTGCTCGTGCTCGACGAACCGTTTTCCGGTCTCGACCCGCTCGCCGTCGACGTGCTGAGCGGCGTGTTGCGCGAGAAGGCGGCGACGGGTGTGCCGGTGGTGTTTTCCAGCCATCAGCTCGACCTCGTGGAGCGGCTGTGCGACCGGGTCGGCATCATCCGCGACGGCCGGATGGTCGCGGTCGGCACCGTGGACGAGCTGACCCGCGACGCCGCGCGCCGGTTGGTGGTCACCGCACCCAGCGCCAATCCTGGTTGGGCGACAACGGTTCCCGGTGCCCGCGTGGTCGAGAACCGCGGCAGTACGACGGTGCTGGAGCTGTCGCCGAGCGCCGACGACCAGGCCGTGCTCGCCGCCGCGCTGGCTACCGGCCCGGTGACGGAATTCAGCCACCGCCGCCGTACGCTGGCCGAGCTGTTCCGCGATTCCGTCGCCACGCCGGGAGCACCTCGATGAACCGGATCCGTCCCACCCGCGCGGTGCGGCTGGTGGCCAAACGGGAACTCAACGCGCGGCTGCGCACCCGGTCCTTTGTGGTCAGCACCGCGGTGATGCTGTTGCTGCTGCTGGGTTACGTCACGCTGCAGGTGTTCCTCGCCCACGACCGGTCGACCACGAAAGTCGCGCTCGCCGGGCAAGCGCAGGGCATCGCCACGCAACTGGAGAACAACGACCGGAACCTCAAGATCGTCCTCGTACAGTCCGAATCGGACGGACTCACCCAGGTCCGCGACGGCGACGTCGACGCGCTCGTGTCCGGCAGCGCCTCCCGGCCAAGGGTGACCGTGAAGTCCACTTTGGACTCGAAGCTGCGGACGGCGCTGGACGCCATCGCACAGCAACAGGTCCTGGACGCTCAGCTGTACTCCGCGAACCTCGACCCCGCCGCCGTGCACCAGGCCGTGTCCGCCACCCACGCCGACGTCCAGGCTCTCGAACCGGCCGATCCGCAGGCCGGGACGAAACTCGTGACCGGGATCGTGGTCGCGATTCTGTTGTACGTCAGCATCATGACGTATGGAATGTTCGTCGCGCAGGGCGTGGTCGAGGAGAAATCCAGCCGCGTGGTGGAGATCCTGCTCGCGACGGTCCGGCCGGTGCATTTGCTGCTGGGCAAGGTCATCGGGCTCGGCTTGGTCGGGTTGGCCCAGCTCGCGATCCTCGCCGTGGCGGGTTTGGTGGCAGGCGGCGCTTCCGGAGTCTTCTCGATTTCGAGCGTCGCGTTGGGGACGCTGGGCTGGGGACTCGTCTGGTATCTGCTGGGCTTCCTCCTCTACGCCATGCTGTACGGCGCGGCTGGTGCTCTCGTGTCCCGCCAGGAGGACACGCAGGCCGTCGTCGGGCCGGTGAATATCGCGTTGGTCATCGGCTTTGTCGCGGGGATCAACCTGCTGACGCAAGCACCGCAGGGGGCAGCGACGCGGATCGTGTCGCTGATCCCGTTGCTGTCGCCGGTTCTGATGCCCGCCCGGATCGCGCTCGGCACGGTCGAGGCTTGGGAAATCGCGCTGTCGCTGGTGCTGACTGTCGCGCTGATCGCGGTGGTCACCTGGGTGGGGGCGCGCGTCTACCGGAATGGGGTACTTCGCGTGGGCAGCCGGGTGCGGCTGGTTGACGCGTTGCGCCGTTAGGACCCGTGGAGAGTCCCGCGGCCAAGGAGGACCGGATGAGTTCGATCCGGCGGACGTGCTCAGTCAGACACTGCCAGTACGCAAACGACTGGTGGATCCAAGTCGAGCATTTCGGTGCGGAGCCGGGAAAAGCCAGCCTCCGCGAGTACTCCGGTCAACTCCTCGACCACCGCGGCCGACGTGACACCAGGCTGCCGTGGTTGAGATACCAGTGCGATGCGCCCGCCAGGACGCAACAACCGGGCCAGTTCTCGCAGCCGGGCGACCGGCTCCGGCCACATGCCCATCGTGTTGACGGCCAACGCGGCGTCGAACAACCCCTCGCCGAACGCCAGATTCTCGACCGAAGCGCACATCAAACGCACCCGCCCGGCCCGGACTGCCGACCAGTTTCGGTGCCGTGCTTGCCGAATCATCACCGACGAGTGGTCGACGCCGACCACCAGCGCCGCCCGGTCCGCCAGTGCGGCAACGGCCACGCCCGGACCACAGCCGAGTTCGAGAACCCGTTCGGACGGCTGGATGTCGAGCAACCGCACCGCCCACCGATTGCGCGTCACATTCGACGACCGCCGTCCCATGATCAATCCGGCGACGTGTCCCGGAATCCCGGTCGGCCGGTGAAACTGCGCGATCCCGCCACGCGGGCCCCACCAGCGCAGAGCGCGCTCCAAAACGTTCATGGGGCGAGCGAACCACTTCGAGTACGCTTGAAGTCAAATGACTGCCACCCTGTCCATCGGCGAACTGGCCGAGCGCACCGGCGTGCCGACGAGCGCGCTGCGTTACTACGACGAACTCGGTCTCGTGCGCCCGGCGGAACGGGAAGCGGGCCGGCGGCGTTACGCCGAGTCCGCGGTCAAGGACGTCGGCGTGCTGCTGTTCTTCCAGGAAATCGGCTTCACGCTGTCCGAAATCGGCCGTTTCCTCACCGGAGAACAGCCGGGTCGGCAGGAAATGATCGACGGCAAACTCGCCGAACTGGCCGAGCAGCAACGCCGCATCGAGGTCGCCCGCGCCGCGCTCGAACACGGGCGGCACTGTCCGGCCAGCGATCCGCTGAAGTGCCCGCGATTCTGGACGATCATCGAGGAACGGCAACGCGGCCTGTCGCTGGCGGAAAGCCACGAACGGGCACACGACACTAAGACCCCGTAATCGCCCCGTACCGCTGCAACGCGACCTGCCGCTCCTCGGCGTGGTCCACGATCGGCTCCGGATACTCCTCCGGCCGCTCCTTCAGCACGTGCACCGCTTTCCCTTCCACCCCACGCAATTCCGGCACGTACCGGCGCACATAATCGCCCTGCGGGTCGAATTTCTGGCCCTGCGTGGTCGGATTGAAGATCCGGAAATAGGGCGCGGCGTCCGTCCCGGAACCGGCGACCCATTGCCAGTTCAGTTGATTCGACGCCAGATCGCCGTCCACCAGATGTTTCATGAAGTGCCGCGCGCCCCACCACCACGGCAGATGCAGGTCCTTCACCAGGAAACTCGCCACGATCATCCGGACCCGGTTGTGCATCCAGCCCTCGGCCAGCAGCTGCCGCATTCCGGCGTCGACGATCGGGTAGCCGGTCCGGCCTTCGCACCACAGCGCGAACATCTCCCGCGCGGTTTTCCCGGTGTCGTAACGCATTCCGTCGAACCGCCGGTCGTAGTTCTGCCGCGCGGTTTCCGGGCGATTCCACAGGACGTCGGCGTGGAACTCGCGCCAGCACAGTTCGGACCGCAACGCCTGCGCGCCCTCGGATCGGTTCCCGGCCAGGTCGGCCAGCATCGTCCGCGGATGGATCGCACCCCAGCGCAGGTAGGGCGAAATCCTGGTGGTGCCAGCATGATCCGGACGATCGCGTTCGGTCGCGTAATCCGCGAGGCCGTCGGAAAGGAACTCCTGCCACACCGCCGACGCGGCGTCCTCCCCCGCTGGCGGAAGCTCGCACTCCACCTCCGGAGTTTCCGGCAAAGGATCCGAAGAAGAAGGCTTGACCCAGTCCACAATAGACACATCGGTGTCCGCCGGACGAGGCCAGCCGTGCTGCGCCCAAGCGCGGTAGAACGGAGTGAACACCCGATACGGGGTCCCGTCCGGCTTCGTGACCCGCCCCGGTGTCACGGCATACGGAGAACCTGTCGGCACCCACTGAATTCGATGCTCTGCCAAGGCTTCAGCCACGGCATCGTCACGCTCGCGTCCGTATGGTGCGGTATCCGCGGAGACATGCACCGCCGCCGCGCGGATCTCCCGTGCCGCGGCCACGACCTCCCGCACCGGATCGCCGTAGCGCACCATCAGCCGGCCGGACAACGCTTTGTCCAGCTCCCGCAAGGAATTCAGCAGGAACGCGACCCGCGGCGAACCGGCTGGTTCGAGGAGCCGGTCGTCCAGCACGTACAGCGCCAGAATGTGCTTGCTGTGCTTGGCCGCCTCGAACAGCGCGGCGTGGTCCCGCACCCGGAGATCCCGGCGGAACCACAGCACGACCGGCGCTTCCATCGTCATGCCGCACAACGATAAACGCCCCGCCGCGCAACAGCACGGCGGGGCGTTTCACCAAGCAGCGGCTCAGCGCTCCGACATCGGGGTGTAGTCCCGGGAGGCGTAGCCGGTGTAGATCTGGCGCGGGCGGCCGATCTTCGTCTGCGGGTCGTTGATCATCTCGCGCCAGTGCGCGATCCAGCCGGGGAGCCGGCCGAGCGCGAACAGCACGGTGAAGAACTTCGTCGGGAACCCGAGCGCGCGGTAGATCAGACCGGTGTAGAAGTCCACGTTCGGGTACAGCTTGCGCTCGACGAAGTAGTCGTCGGAAAGGGCGGTTTCCTCGAGCTTCTTGGCGATGTCGAGCAGCTGGTCGCCGCCCTTGAGCTTGCCGAGGATCTCGTCCGCGGTGTTCTTGATGATCTTCGCGCGCGGGTCGTAGTTCTTGTAGACCCGGTGCCCGAAGCCCATGAGCTTGACACCTTTTTCCTTGTTCTTCACGCGGTTGACGAACGTCGCGACATCGCCGCCGTCGTCGCGGATGCCCTCGAGCATCTCCAGCACCGCCGCGTTCGCACCGCCGTGCAGCGGGCCGAACAGCGCGTTGATGCCCGCCGAGATGCTGGCGAACAGGTTCGCCTCGGACGAGCCGACGAGCCGCACCGTGGAGGTGGAGCAGTTCTGCTCGTGGTCGGCGTGCAGGATGAACAGCAGGTCGAGCGCCTTCGCGACGTCCGGGTCGACCTCGTACGGCTCGGCAGGGAAGCCGAACGTCATCCGCAGGAAGTTCTCGACCAGGCCCAGCGAGTTGTCCGGGTACAGCAGCGGCTGGCCGACGGACTTCTTGTACGCGTACGCCGCGAGCGTCGGCACCTTCGCCAGCAGGCGGATGGTGGACAGCTCGACGTTGGGCTCGTCGAACGGGTTCAGCGAGTCCTGGTAGAAGGTCGACAGCGCGGAAACGGCGCTGGACAGCACCGGCATCGGGTGCGCGTCGCGCGGGAAGCCGGAGAAGAACGCCTTGAGGTCCTCGTGCAGCAGGGTGTGCCGCTGGATCCGCTCGGTGAAGTCGGCCAGCTGGGCCTCGGTCGGCAGCTCGCCGTAGATGAGCAGGTAGGACACCTCGATGAAGGTGGACTTCTCCGCCAGCTGCTCGATCGGGTAGCCGCGGTAGCGCAGGATGCCCGCATCACCGTCGATGTAGGTGATGGCCGACGACGCGGCGCCGGTGTTGACGAACCCGGGGTCGTAGGTGATGTACCCCGTCTGCGCCAGCAGCTTTCCCAGCTCGATCCCCGGCGCGCCCTCGACCGGGTTGACGACCTTGAACTCGTGCTCGCCACTCGGCAGGCGCAGCGTCGCGGTTTCGCCGCCGGACTGCCCCGCATTCGTCGCGTCGGACATGCAGGTCCCTCTCACGTTGGGCACGGGACGGCGGCGCCTGCAAGGTTCCGCAGTAGCCACGTGTTCACGCGAGGAAACACGCGCCTCGCTGCACACCGCCCCGCTGGGTATGAATTCACCACTACGCTAGTCGAAGGGTGGGTCAGTCCGCACTCGCTGCGTTGCCCCAAAAGGCCCCATTGGGACCAGGTTCACACGGTGGCCGCCATATCCGCGGCGGTCGGCGGCTCCGCTCCGCTGCGGGAGACCGTGATCGACGCCGCTTTCGCCGCATAAGCAAGCGCTTCGGTCCACGCGCCGGCGTCGAGTGCGGCCAGGTCGCGCACGGTGCGCTCGTGCAGCCAGGCGAGCAACGCGCCCTGCACGGTGTCGCCGGCGCCGATCGTGTCCGCGACCTCGACCTTGCGGGACGGAACGTGTGCCAGCTCACCAGCCGAAGTGATCACAGACAAGCCGTCCGCGCCCCGGGTGAGCACGACGGCGTCCACACCGGACTCCACCCACGTTTTCGCGGCGGCCACCGGGTCGGCCCCCTCGGCGAGCCACGCGGCGTCGTCGTCAGAGATTTTCAACAGCCGCACGTCGGGCAGCCACGAGGCGAAACGCGCGCGATAGGCCGCCGGGTCGGCGATGAGCGCCTCCCGGATGTTCGGGTCGAGCACGGTCAGGGTCCCACGCGCGGATTCGCGGCGCAGAATCTGCTCGTACGCGCTCGCGCCGGGTTCGAGCACCATGCCGAGCGTTCCGAGCGACAGCGCGGTGGTTTCTTCCGGCAGCGCGCCGGGATCGGAAACCAGCCGATCGGCGGTTCCCTCGACGTAGAAGGTGTATTGCGCGGCGCCGCGTTCGTCGAGCGCGACGACGGCGAGCGTCGTCGGCTCGTTGCCGCGCTGCAGCAAGGAAGTGTCGACGTTCGAAGCGGTAAGGCGATTCGCCAACGCGACGCCGAACCGGTCGGTGGAAATCCGGGACAGGAACGACGCGGGAACGCCGAGCCGGGCCGCGGCGAGCGCGACGTTGTATGGACCACCGCCGAGCCGGGGCAGCAGCGCGCGCAGCCCACCGTCCACAGTGGAATCCAACGGTTCGCCAGGAACGAGGTCGACCAGCGCCTCTCCACCCACCACGATCACAAGCGGCGAGTGTAGAGGAACGGGCGCTGACAATTCCTGTCCCGATGCGGACAAATCAGTTCTTGTCGAGCCCGCCGAGCAGAAGTTCGCCGAGCGCGGTGAAAGCTTCCGCGTCGGACACGTCGGTGCGCCTGCCGAGCACGCCGGTCTGAATGCCCTCGATGATCAGTCCGGTCATTTCGGCCACGAGCCGCGCGTGCACGTCGCGGAACACTCCGTCGGCGACGCCCTTGTCGATGAACGCGCGGATCCGGCGCGCGGCGGCGCGGCTGTTGAGCTGATAGGTGTCGCGGGCGGGCGCGAAGGCGGCGATGTCGGCCATGAACTCCGGCGACGCCCGGTTCAGGTGCTCGGAGACACCGGAGAGGTACTCGCCGATCAGCTCGCGCGCGTCGTCGATGCCCGCGATCCGCTTTTCCAGGCGTTCGGCGGCGTCGCGGAAGAAGTGCGCGACGACCTTGACCGCGAGCTGCTCCTTGCTCGGCGCGAGCGCGTACAGCGTCGATTTCGAGCAGCGGAGCCGGGCGGCCAGGTCGTCGAGCGTGAAGCCGGCGAAGCCCTCCGCCAGGAACAACGCCTCGAGCTCGCGCAGCAGCGCCTGCTGCCGCGCGGTGGGCCGGCGACGGGCTTCAGGGGTGGACATCACGTCACTATCTCCTACCGATCAGGGACAGTCCCGCTCCGGATACGGTACTCTCAATCATCCGTCAGTACTGTTTTCAGTACCGCCGCCTGGGAGGAAGCCATGCCGGTCGACCGTCTGCTGCCGACGCCGGAGTCCGAAGACCTGCTCGCACTCGTCACGGAAATCGCCCGTGACGAGCTGAAACCGCGTGCTTCGGCCGACGAGGAGGCCGAGAAGTTCCCGCGCGACCTGTTCACCCTGATGGGCAAGTCCGGACTGCTGGGCCTGCCGTACCCGGAGCGCTGGGGCGGTGCCGAGCAGCCGTACGAGGTCTATCTGCAGGCGCTCGAGGAGATCGCCGCCGCGTGGATGAGCGTGGGCGTCGGGCTGTCGGTGCACACGATGTCCTGCTACGCGCTCGCGCACTACGGCACGGAAGAACAGCAGGACCGCTGGATGCCGGACATGCTGGGCGGCTCGCTGCTCGGCGCGTACGCCCTGTCGGAAACGCACGCCGGCTCGGACGCGGCCGCGCTGTCCACCCGCGCGCGGCTTTCCGAGGACGAGTACGTCGTCAACGGCACGAAAGCGTGGATCACCCACGCCGGAGTGGCGGACTTCTACACCACGATGGTCCGCACGAGCGACGACGGCGGGCACGGCATCTCCTGCCTGCTTGTCGACTCGTCGACTCCGGGCCTGTCGGCGGCTCCGCGCGAACGGAAAATGGGCCTCACCGGGTCCCCGACGGCGCAGATGCTGTTCGAGGACGCCCGGGTCCCGGCCGACCGGCTGATCGGCGGCGAGGGTGCCGGCCTGAAGATCGCGCTGTCGTCGCTCAGCTCGGGACGGCTCGGGATCGCCGCGTGCGCGGTGGGCCTGGCGCAGGCGGCCCTGGACGAGGCCGTGGAGTATGCGAAGGGCCGCACGCAGTTCGGCCGCCCGATCGCGGATTTCCAGGGCTTGGAGTTCCTGCTGGCGGACATGGCGGCGACGGTCGAGTCGGCCCGCGCAACCTACCTGGACGCCGCTCGCCGCCGCGACCGCGGCCTGGACTTCCAGCGGCATTCGTCGATCGCGAAGCTGGTGGCGACGGACGGCGCGATGAAGGTGACGACGGACGCGGTCCAGGTCCTCGGCGGTGCCGGGTACACGCGGGACTTCCCGGTGGAGCGGTACATGCGGGAGGCGAAGGTGCCGCAGATCTTCGAGGGGACGAACCAGATCCAGCGGATGGTGATCGCGCGTTCCCTGAAGAACGCCTAGTCTTTTCTGTCGTCATAAGCCACGCGGGCGGCCTGCACGCGGCCCGCGTTGGCTTTCGACCAGTCGGCGATCGCACTGGTCAAGGCCCCGACGTCCCGGCCCAGATCGGTCAGCGCGTACTCCACGCGCGGCGGGATCGTCGGGTAGATCGTGCGGGTGACCATTCCGTCGCGTTCGAGGTTGCGCAGCACATGGGTGAGCGATTTCTGTGTCACGCCTTCGACGCCGCGGCGCAGTTCGGTGAACCGCAGCGGGCGTTCGTACTGGCGGAGGAGACCGAGGACGTAGAGCGTCCACTTGTTCGCCAGCACGTCCATCACGGTGCGCGAGGGACACGCTTTCGCATACTTGGTATCCATTGGGTACCTATGGTTCGTTGAGGTGCCTTCTTCACAGACGATACTGGCGGCGAGCAGTCTTGGTCGCATGATCTTGGTTACCGGTGCCACCGGAAAAATCGGCAGCGAAGTCGTCCGCCTGCTCGGACCTGTCCGGACGCTCGTCCGCACCCCTTCGGGCGGGGCCGATGAGGTGGTCGGCGATTTCGACCGGCCGGACACCCCCGACGCGGCACTGCGCGGGGTCGACACCCTCGTGCTGATCGGGCCCGCGGTGGCGTCGCAGCTGACGGTGCTCGACCGCGCGGCCGCGAACGGAGTGCGGCACGTCGTGCGGGTCACCAACCACAAGGCTGTTGACGATTCGCCAGTCGCCCGGCGGCGGGAGCACGCGCGGATTGACGCGCACCTCAAGGCGTCCGGGATGGAGTACACGCTGCTGGCGCCGAACTTCTTTATGCAGAATCTGCTCGCCCTCGCACCGGAGATCGCGGCGACGGGCGGCTTTTCTTCGTCCGTGGGCGATGGCCGGATCGGAATGATCGACGCCCGAGACGTCGCCGCCGCGGCTGCCACGATCGCGACGGCCCCGGCGGAGCATGCCGGGCGGACGTATCTGCTGACTGGGCCGGAGTTGGTCACGTTCGCCGACGTGGCCCGGGAGTGGGCTGCGGTTACCGGCCGCCCGGTGGAGTACCGGCGGATTTCGGCTGCGGAGCACCAGGCGGTGATGGAGTCGAACGGGGTGCCGGAGGCGGGGTCGAATGCGCAGGTCTTCGAGCTGCTGGCGGCCGGGGACGGGGCTTGGCTGAGCGACGATTTCGCCGCGGTGACCGGGGGTTCGCCGCGGGGGTTGGGGGCGTTCCTGGCGGACTGTGTTGGCGGAAAGTGTCGTACCCCTCGCTTACCGTGAGCGGCATGGACACCAGGACACTTCCGCGGCAGTTGCTCTCGATCAAGGAATACCTCGCGCTCGGCGAGGTCGAGCCGGGATTCACCGAACTCGTCGAAGGCCGTCTGGTCTTCTCTCCGTCGCCGGGCGCATGGCACAACCACGCGACGTACGCGCTCGCCTTCCAACTGCATGATCAGCTGCCGGACGAGTTTTCCGTGGTGCCACGCGTGGATATCGATCTAGGGCTCGCGCCGGACGGGGCACCAGGTTTTTCCCGGTGCCCCGATCTCCTGGTCACCACGTCGGCCGCGATCGCCCGGACTCCCGAGGAGGACGCACTCCGCGCCGAAGACCTCGTCTTGGTGGTCGAGGTCGCGACGCCGGGGTCGAAACGCACCGACTACGTCACGAAGCACAAGGAGTACTCCGACGCCGGAATCCCGTTCTACTGGATCCTCGACCTCGACGACCCGGTCTCCCTTGTCGCCTGCCACCAGGCCGGGGAACTCGGCTATCGGAACTCCCCCGCCGTCACGGGGAAATTCCGCACCGCCGAGCCGTTCCCGTTCGAGCTGGACCTCGCCGCACTGCTCGATTGAGGCGGCCGACCAGGCCGCCTCAACCAACCTCAGCGAGCTTCCCGGTACCGCCGATCCGCCGAAACGCCCTCGCCGGTCGTCTCGTCGAAGTGGTAGACCTCCTGGCCCCGCACGAACACCCGCATCGCGCGGTTCATCACGTCCAGCGGGTCGCCGGACCACAGCACCACGTCCGCGTCCAGGCCGGGGGTCAGGGTGCCGATCCGGTCGTCCAGGCCGAGCATCTGCGCCGGGTGCAGGGTCAATGCCTTCAGCGCGGTCTCCGGGTCCAGGCCGTCCTTCACCGCCAGTGCGGCTTGGTACACCAGGAAGTTGATCGGGATGACCGGGTGGTCCGTGGTGATCGCGATCTTCACCCCGGCGCGCGCGAGGATTCCGGCCGAGCGCAGGGTGCGGTTGCGCAGTTCCACCTTGGACTTCGTGGTGAAGAGCGGGCCGAGGATCACCGGGACGTCGCGTTCGGCCAGCAGGTCCGCGATCAGGTGGCCTTCGGTGCCGTGGTTGATCACCAGTTTGTAGCCGAATTCGTCGGCCAGCCGGATCGCGGTCACCATGTCGTCGGCGCGGTGCACGTGCTGGTCCCAGTACAGCTCGCCGTCGAGGACCTTCGCCAGGGTTTCGTTCGTCAGGTCCGTTTCGAACGGTTTGCCCTCGGACCGCGTGTGCTCGCGCTTTTCCTGATAGTTGCGGGCCTTCGTGAACGCCTCGCGCAGGATCGCGGCCACCCCGAGCCTGGTCGAGGGCGTGACCTTCTTCTCCCCGTAAACCCGCTTCGGGTTCTCGCCCAGCGCGCTCTTCACGCTCACCTGCTCGGCGAACACCATGTCCAGAATGGACCGGCCCCACGTCTTCACGCCGATGGTCTGCCCGCCGATCGGGTTGCCCGACCCCGGCTTGATCACCACGCTCGTGACGCCGCCCGCCAGCGCGTCGTCGAAGCCCGGTTCGTACGGGTCGATCCCGTCGATCGCACGGAAGCGGGCGCCGTTCGGGTCGGTCATTTCGTTGGTGTCGTTGCCCGCCCAGCCCTCGCCGTCCTCGTGGACGCCGAGGTGCGCGTGCGCGTCGATGAACCCCGGCAAGACCCAGCTGCCGGACGCGTCCACCAGTTCCGCGTCCTCCGGCACCTCGACGTCGGCCTCAGCCCCGACGTGGGTGATCCGGCCGTCTTCGATGAGCACAGTGCCGCCCTCGATCGGAGCGGCGCCGACGGGGACCACATAGCCCCCGACAATCGCCTTGTAAGCCATAGTTTGACACGCTAACGAACTCACCCGGGTTCGCGCATCCGGGGTTTTTCCAGGTGCACCAACTGATAGTCCGCCTCCGGCGACCGATGCGTCTCGCGGTAACCGAGCTTTCGGTACAAATAGAGCGGCCCGGCCGAACGTTCGCCGGTGAACAGCCGGAACACCGTCACCTCCGCCGGGGTCGCCTCCTCCGCGGCCGCCAGCAGCGCGGTGCCGAGTCCCTCGCCCTGACGATCCGGCGCCACCACGAGCCTGCCGATCTCGCCGACCGGGCCGGCCACTCGCATCCGCACGCTCGCCACCAGCCTGCCGCCGTCGCGGAATCCCCAGACCGTGATCGACGGGTCCGCGATGGCCGCGCGCACGTCGTCGAGGGTGTCCAGCAACGGCGGCAGGTCGAAGTTCTGGTGCGCCCGCGCCTCGGTGAGGTACGCGGCCTGCTGCAAGGTCAGCAGCTCGCCCGCGGCGGCCTCGGGCAGCAGTTCGAGTTTCACGGGACCCGGATCCCCCAGCTGCCCGTCCACGACGTGGCCGGTTCCAGTTCGATCAGGTCGGTGCCGGTGTTGAGCGCGTCCGCCGGGCAGGTCATCGGCTCGATCGCCACCGCGCGGCCGCGGCCGACCAGGTCGTCCGGCGTGAACACCTGCACCCAGCGGAAGTCCGGACCGGTCCAGACCACCAGCTGGCGGTCGCCGTGGGACAGCACGTAGTGGTGGGTGCCGTCCGCGGCAAGTTCCAGCCCGCCGAACGCGGTGTCCAGGTCGACGCCTTCGAGCAGCTTGCCCTGCCGGAAGTCGTATTCGGTGCCCTCGACGTCCTGCTCGTCCGCGTACGGCATCTGCTGATCGCCCTCGTACGGCCGGACGCGCGTGGCAGGCAGCGTGAGGGCCAGCTCGTCGGTCGGCGCGTCGCCGATCCGGAAGTACGGGTGGGTGCCGACGCCGACGCCGATCGGCTTCTCCCCTTCGTTGCGGATTTCGTGGGTGATCACGAGCTCGCGCGGCTGCAGGTCGTAGGTGATCGTCGCGCGCAGCGGCACCGGCCAGCCGGGCTGGACCTCGACGTCGATGGCGAGCGTGATCGACGTTTCGGCGTGCTCCAGCAGCTCCCACTCCTGGTGCCGGGTCAGGCCGTGGATGGCGTTGCCGCGCGCTTCCTCGGTGATCTCCAGCTGCTGCTCTTCGCCCTCGAACTCCCACTTGCCGCCCTTGGTGCGGTTCGGCCACGGCAGCAGCACCTGGCCGAGCCCCTTCGGCGGCTTCTCGTCCTCGGCGAACGTCTCGACATACGGCACTCCGCTGATCTCGAACGCGCGCAGTCCGGCACCGATCTCGGTGATGACGGCGCGCGCGTTGCCGCGGGTGATCTCGAACTGCTCTCCGGTGGGGTTCGCCATGGCGCTGAGATTACCGATCGGCCGCGCCGCGCGGGCACGCCTCGAAACTAACTAGACCGGTCGTCATAGTTTGAGCTACGGTAGGCGCATGGTCAACCGCACCGACACGCGCCGCCGGATGCTCGAATCGGCGGCTGAGCTGTTTCGCACCCAGGGCTACCACGCCACCGGGATGACCCAGCTCGTGTCCGAAAGCCGGGCCCCGAAGGGCTCGCTGTACTTCCATTTCCCCGGCGGCAAGGAACAACTGGCCGCCGAGGCGGTACAGCTTTCCGGGGAGCGGCTGGCCGGGCAGTTCCGCGAAATCACCGCTGGCGCACCGGATCCGGCCACTGCCATCGATCTCATCGTCACCGCACTCGCCACCTCACTGTCCGAATCGGACTATCGCTGCGGCTGTCCCATCGCGACTGTCGCGTTGGAAGCCGCCGACAGCGAGCCAATCCGCGCCGCCTGCGACCAGGGTTACGAAGGCTGGCTGCGGGATATCTCCGCCTACTTCACCTCGCACGGCCTCGCCGAGGACCGTGCCGCTTCGCTGGCGACGATCGTGCTGTCCGCGATCGAAGGCGCGCTGCTGCTCGCGCGCACTCGGCGGGATACCGCGCCGCTGCAGGCCGTCGCCGCTCACCTGCACACCACCGTCGAACGGGAGTTCGCCTAATGCGTGTACACCACTTCAACTGCGGCACCATGCGTCCGATCGGCGGCAAGCTGGTCGACGGAAAACCCGGGCTGCTGCGCCGCGCCACCCTCGTGTGCCATTGCATGCTGGTCGAAACCGGCACCGGACTGACCCTCATCGAGACCGGAATGGGTTCGCCCACCGTCACCGACGCCGCGCGCTGGCTCGGCCCGCGCTTCCTGCGCACGTCGAATCCGATGACGGACGAAAGCGAAACCGCGCTGAGCCGCATCCGCGCGCTGGGCTTCGACCCGGCCGACGTCCGCGACATCGTCCTCACCCACCTCGACCTCGACCACGCCGGTGGGCTCGTCGACTTCCCGCAGGCGCGCGTGCACGTCTACGGCAAGGAACTCGACGCCTACCGCGCCGGAAACCCGCGGTACCGCGACGTCCAGTTCCGGCACGGTCCACAGTGGAAGTCCTATTCGGACGCTGGCGACAGCTGGTTCGGCCTCGACGCGGTCCGCGAGCTGGACGGGGTCGAGGGCGTCGCGCTCGTGCCGCTCGCCGGGCACACCGTCGGACACGCCGGGGTGGCTGTCGACACCGGGTCCGGCTGGGTGCTCAACGCGGGTGATTCGTATTTCTTCCACCGGGAGATCGACGCCGAGCCCTATTGCCCGCCTGGATTGGCTATGTTCGAACGGCGGGTCCAGACGCTGCCCGGGCCCCGGCGCGAGAACCAGCGCCGGTTGCGCGAGCTGCGCCGGGACCACGCCGACGAGGTGACCGTGTTCGCCTCGCACGACCTGACCGATTTCGTCCGGCTCAGCGAGAGGAGCACGGTATGAAGGTGCACCACCTCAACTGCGGCACGATGCGTCCGCTCGGCGGCAAGGCGCTCGACGGCCGCCCCGGGATGCTGCGGCGCAGCACGATCGTGGCGCACTGCCTGCTCGTGGAGACCGCCGACGCGCTCGTGCTGGTCGACACCGGGTTCGGCACTCGCGGAGTCACCGAATCGCGGCGCTGGCTCGGCGGTCCGTTCATGGCGATGGTCGGGGCGAAGCCGACCATGGAGGAAACCGCGGTGGCGCAGATCCGCGCGCTGGGCCACGATCCCGCCGACGTCCGGCACATCGTGATGACCCACCTCGACGTCGACCACGCCGGCGGGCTCGCCGATTTCCCCGACGCCACCGTGCATGTCCGCACCACCGAACGTCGCGCCGCGGACAACCCGAAGAGTTTCCCGGAGAAAACGCGGTACCGGGCCGAGCAATTCGCGCACAGTCCACTGTGGAGCACCTACGACGAGGCCGGCGAAAACTGGTTCGGCTTCGACGCGGTGCGGCCGCTGCGCGGTCTGCCGCCGGAAATCCTGCTCGTCCCGCTTCCCGGCCACACGCACGGGCACTCCGGCGTCGCAGTCGACACCGGCGACGGCTGGCTCCTGCACGCCGGCGACGCGTACTTCTTCCACGGCGAAGTCGCCCCGGTCAGCCCGCATTGCCCGCCCGGCATGCGCGCGTTCGAGGTGATCAACCAGATGGACGGCTCCGCTCGCCGCGCCAACCTCGCCCGGCTGCAGACCCTCGCCCGCGAACACCAGGACGAGATCTCGGTGTTCAGCGCGCACAGCCCGGTCGAATTCCAGGCACTGCGCCGGAATACCGCGCAACCGTCCGCGAGTTGACTACCCGCATGACGCGCATCCGGTACGTCGGCGGCCCGACCGCCCTCATCGAGTACGGCGGGACCCGCCTGCTCACCGATCCGACCTTCGACGGCCCCGGCGATTACCCGATCGGTGCCCGGAAGCTGGCGAAAACCGCTGGTCCCGCGGTCACCGCGGCGGAGGTCGGCGAGGTGGCCGCGGTGCTGCTTTCGCACGACCACCACCCGGACAACCTGGACGCGGCGGGGCGGGAGTACGCCCTCGCCGCCCCGCTCGTCCTGTCCACCGCCTCGGCGAGGGAACGAATCGGCGACCCCGTTCGGGCGCTGGCGAACTGGGAGTCGTACGACCTCGGCGGCGTCCGCGTCACCGGAGTGCCCGCGCAGCACGGGCCCGACGGCAGCGAGCATCTCGTCGGCGAGGTCACCGGTTTCGTGCTCGAAAGCGAGGGCCAGCCGACCGTTTACGTCAGCGGGGACAACGCTTCCCTCGACGTGGTGCGGCAGATCGCCGAGCGCTTCGAGCGGATCGACATCGCCGTCCTGTTCGCGGGCGGAGCGCAAACTCCGCTGGTCGGCGACGCGTACCTCACGCTGCCCAGCGACGACGCGGCTGAGGCGGCCCGGATCCTGAACGCGCGTCAGGTCGTCCCGCTGCACTTCGAGCATTGGGCGCATTTCACCCAGGGCCCGGACACTCTCCGACCGGCTTTCGCGCAGGCCGGGCTCGAAGAGCGGCTGCATCTGCTCAAGCCAGGAGATCAGGTCAGCTTCCAGTAAGCACGAACCCTCCGTCGACGGTGATCACCGCACCGGTGACGAAACGGTTCTCCATCAGGTACACGTTGGTCGCCGCGACCTGCTCCGCCTCGCCGACCGATTTGGTCAGCGTTCGTTCCGTGAACGCGGCGACCATCGCGTCCAACTGCGGTTGCGGAAGGCCGTCCCACATCGGCGTGTGGACCGGCCCCGGGCGGACCGTGTTGACCCGCACCGGGGCCAGGTCGACGGCGAGGCCGCGCGCCAGCCCCTCGACCGCGCCGACGGAACCGGCCGCGAGCGCCGCACCGGGTGTCGGGCGGACGCCGATGATCCCGGACGTCAGCACGATCGAACCGCCCGGGCGGATCCGCGGCGCGGCGTGCTTCACCGCACTGACGACACCCCAGAAACGGACGTAAAACAGGCTCTGCACGGTCTCGAGAGGCAGCTCTGTCCAAGGCCGTTGATCCAGCGTGTCACCCGCGGTGTACACGAGATGGTCCAGCGAGCCGACGTGCTCGAACAGAGCCGCGACGTTCGCTTCGTCGCGTACGTCGGTGACGAATCCTTCGCAGGTATCCGGCAATTCGGCGAGCGCCGCGTCCAGCCGTTCCTTGCCGCTCGCCGCGATCGTGACGGCCGCGCCCGCTTCCGCGGCGGCCTGAGCGGTCGCCAATCCCATTCCCGAGCTGCCGCCGATGACGACAACCCGCTGGTCAAGCAAAGACATGAGGGTTCCTTCCGGAGCGTGATGACTCAGTGAGACATCAACAGTAGCAGTGATGACCCACTGTGTCATCACTGCTAAGATGGCTGCATGCCGCGCTGGGATCCCGAAGCCAAGGAGCGGCTCCGCGCGGCCGCGCTGGAGCTGTTCGCCGAGCACGGCTACGACAACGCCACGGTCACGCAGATCACCGAGCGCGCCGGGCTGACCCGCCGGACGTTCTCGCGCTACTTCGCCGACAAGCGCGACGTGCTGTTCGCCGGGTCGGAGCGACTCCCGGCCGCGATGGCCGACGCGGTCCGACGCGCCGACCCTGCCCTGCCGCCGTTCCAGGCGGTATTGGCCGCGATGGTCGACGCTGGCGATTTGTTCGCGGGCCTGGTTTCGCATGCCGCGCAACGCCGGGCGATCGTCGCGTCCAGCCCGGAGCTGCAGGAACGCGAGCGGACGAAACTCGCGGCTGTCACCACCGCGGTCGTCGAAGCACTGCAGGAACGCGGGGCGACCGAATCGAGCGCGAAGATGCTCGCGCAGGTCGGTATCGCGATCTTTCAAACCGCGTTCGAGCGATGGACCGAACAGCCCGATGGCCCGAATTTTGCCGAACAGGCGCGGAAGGCGGCCGACGAACTCGCCGCCCACCTCGCCCCGTGATCAGGCTTTCTCGCGTACCAGCGTCGAATCTTCCAATTCCACTTCCGCGGCTTGCTTCGTCCGTCCGGTCATTCGCAGCACCAGGTAGGCCACCACGAGCAGGACGAAGAACGGGATCCCGAACTTCCACGCCGGGTCAAGCCCTTCGATCCAGAACGTCGAAATCAGTACGGTGGCAAGGAAAGCGATCACCACGACGTTCACCACCGGCGCACCCCACAATCGCACTGGCGACGGCGGCAGCCCGGCGCGGCGACGGCGGATCCGGAACGCCAGGTGCGTCACCAGAATGATCATCCACACCACGAGCGCGGCGAAGATCGAAATGCCGAACAGCACGAGATACGCGTTGGAATCGGAATTCTTGGACAGGATGGTCGCGATCACCAGTCCTGCGGTAGACAGCACGAGTGCGTTGCGCGGCACTCCAGAACGCGTCAGCCGTCCGGCCCAGGCCGGGGCGAATCGGTGCTCGGCAAGGGAATGCAGCATGCGCGTGGTGAGATAAAGGTTGGTGTTCGCGCTCGACAAAGCGGCGGTCAGGACCACGAAGTTCATGATCGTTGCCGCCGCCGGAACGCCGGCAGCCTGGAAGACGCGGACAAACGGGCTGGCCGTAATGGACCCGCCTTCGCCGGTGACCGTCCACGGCACCACCAGCACGACGATGAGCATCGCGGCGACGTAGAAGATCGCCAGCCGCACCACCATGGCCCGGGCCGCGCGCGGAATGTCGCGAGTCGGGTTTTCCGATTCGGCCGCGGTCACCGAAACCACCTCGGTGCCGATGTAGCTGAACAGCACGAACACCATGGCCAGCAACAGTCCGGACACGCCGTTCGGCAGGAATCCGCCGCCCGCGCTGAGATTCGCGATACCGGGCGCGGGCGCCTTCGGCAGGCCGAAGAAGACGAGAATCAGACCGAGTGCGACGAACACGAGGATCGCGCACACCTTGATCATCGCGAACCAGTACTCGAACTCGCCGAAAATGTGCACCGCCGCGCCGTTGACGACGATCACCAGCAGCGAGAACACCGCGACCGGAACCCACAGCGGAATCTGCGGCCACCAGAACTGGACGTACACGCCGGCCGCGATCGTCTCGCCGCCGATCGCGATCACTTGCATCGCCCAATACGCCCAGCGCACCACGAATCCGCTGCCCGCGCCGAGATACTTGTGCGCGATGCTGCCGAACGCGCCCGCGGCCGGGTGCACCACCACCATTTCCGCCAGCGCCCAGGAAATCGCCAGCGCGACCAGTCCACAAAGGACGTAGGCGAGCACCACGGCCGGTCCCGCGTGCGAGATCGCCAGGCTCGATCCGAGGAACAGGCCGGTGCCGATGGCCCCGCCGATTCCGATCATCGTCAACTGCCTGCTGCGCAGCCTCCGCTGCAACCGGTTCGGGGACGGGGACTCGGCCATGTCTGCTCCCTACTGGCTCGCCCGGTACTCGGCGATCGCCGCGACGACGGCGTCGAGGTCGGACTCGACGTTGTAGTAGTGCAAGGACATCCGCAGCACGTCGCCGCGGGCACTGCACACGATCCGCCGCCCGGCGAGGAACGCCGCCAGCGCGTCGGGATCCCGGTCCGCCAAGGCGACGAGCGGACCGCGCCGCGCGTCGTCCAGCGGGGACCGGAGCTGTTCCCCAGCGTCGAGCAACCGCTGCTGCAGCTGCCCGGTCAACAGTCCAATGTGGTCACGGACCCGGTGCGCGTCCACCTGGTGCACCAGCTTCAGCCCGGCGACCGCGCCGTACGCGGACGGGATCGACGGCGTCCCGGTCTCGAAGCGGCGCGCGTGCTCGGGGTAGTCGAGGTGCCGCGGGTCGAATTCGAACGGGTTCGTGCGGCCGAACCAGCCGGTCAGCGGCGGGGAAACCGCGTCGCGCAAGCCTGGCCGGACGTAGAGGAACGCGATCCCGGAGATGCCGAGCAGGTATTTCAGACTGCCGCTGACGAGGTAGTCGCAGCCGAGTTCGGTCACGTCGACCGGCTCGACGCCGAGCCCCTGATACGCGTCGACAAAGCTCCGCGCGCCGTTTTCCCGGGCCAGCGCGGCGACTTCGCGCACCGGGAAACGCAAACCGTTGGCGTAGCTGACCAACGGAACGGACACCAGTCGCGTCCGCTCGGTGATGAGCGCGGCGTAATCCTCGGTGTCGACCAGCCCGTCGTGGTGCGCGACGAACTGAACGTCCGCGCCGCGCCCCTGCTGAGCGAGCCAAACATGGCCCAGCGAAGGGAATTCGAGGTCGGTCGTGACAATTCCCGGCTGTTCCGACCACGCCTGGGTGGACGCGACCTGGTACGCGCCTTCGGACGCGGACGGCACCACGGCGATGTCGTCCGGGTCCGCGCCGATCAGCTGGGCGAACAAGGCCCGCGCCTCGGCGACCTTCGCCATCCACTTGTCCCACGGCGCCCCGTGCTCGCGGATCGTGTGCTGGAACTCGAAAAGCTCCGCGGTCAGCGCGTCCGACAGCGCGCCCTGGCTGCAGCTCGCGAGGTGCACCGAGTCGGCGAAGGCGGGGAAATGCGCCCGGAAAGCGGCTGGGCTGGGCTGGTCGGTCACGACACTCCGTTCCTTGACTGGCGGGCGACCGGTCCGTTCGCCACCGTAACGGCGCGAGCACCGTGCGTCGATGCTCCGTCTGGCTCCAGACGCCCTGGTCGGGGCTCCGCGTTCACTCTGACTGATCTCTGGCAGCTATTCCGTCAGTGCTGCTGAAACCGGTACTGTAGATATGGCCTTCCGCGCTGTCAACGACCGTCAAGGATCCGCAATAGCGCGCCCCGCGACCGAGAGGACGCACCGATGAGCACCCCCGCCGAAACCGGGGTCGACCAGCTCCTGACCCAGCTCGCGCAGGGCCGGCTGCGGATCGTCGACCTCACCAACAAGCTCAGCGCCGCCACGCCGACCCTGCAGTTGCCCGAACCGTTCGCGAACCTGATCGACTTCAGCCTCGAGTCCGTCAGCGAGTTCGACGATTCCGGACCGCTGTGGCGGCACAACAACATCCACACCGGCGAGCACATCGGCACGCACCTCGACGCGCCGCGGCACTGGATCTCCAACCGCGACGGCGCGGACGTTTCGGAGCTGCCGGTCAGCAGGCTGATCGGCCCCGCGCACGTCCTCGACATCTCCGCGCGCGTCGCCGGCAATCCGGACTTCCTGCTGGAGATCGCCGACATCCAGGCTTGGGAGGCTGAGCACGGACCGTTGCGCGAGGGCGGCTGGCTGCTCGTGCACTCCGGATGGGATCAATACGCCCAAGACCGCGACGCGTTCCTCAACTTCTCCGACGGGGCCAGCCACACGCCCGGCATCTCGGCCGCCGCGGCGAAATGGCTTGCCGAGGAAACGCCGATCGCCGGGTACGGCGTGGAAACTGTCGGCATCGACGCCGGGAACGGCTTCGCGCTCGACCCGCCGATGCCCGCGCACCACCATTTGCTCGGCGCGGACAAGTACGGCATCACTTCCCTGCAGAATCTCGGCTCGCTGCCGCCGACCGGCGCGCTCGTCGTGGTCTGCCCGCTGCCGATCGTCGGCGGGACCGGCAGTCCGGCGCGCGTGCTCGCGGTAACGCCGGGAGTTGAATCGTGAACGTTGCCCAAGCCGTCGGAATCGCGTTGGCCCGGTTCGGCGTCCGCAAGGCGTTCGGCGTGGTGGGGAGCGGGAATTTCCACTTCACCAACGGTCTGATCCAGGGTGGTGCCGAGTTCGTCGCCGCTCGGCACGAGTGCGGCGCGACCACGATGGCCGACGCCTACGCGCGGTGCAGCGGCGAGGTCGCGGCGGTATCGGTGCACCAGGGCTGCGGGCTGGGCAACGCGACCACCGGGATCGGCGAGGCGGCGAAGAGCCGGACCCCGCTGGTCATCGTCACCGGCGAAGCGACCGATCCGCTGTCGAACTTCCATATCGACCAGGACGCGCTCGCTCGGTCCGTTGGGGCGAGCAGCATTTTGGTGCGGTCAGCGAAAACCGCGCTGGCCGATGTGCGACGAGCGTTCACGCAAGCTCGGCGCGATCGGCGGACTGTCCTTTTGCGACTTCCGTTGGAAGTGCAGGCCGAGCCGTTCGATGAAGGCCTCCTCGATGGACTGACCGCGATCGAGGCACTGCCGCAACCACGCGCCGCTGAGCAGGACGTGAAGGCGCTCGCTTCGCTCCTGCAGCGAGCCGAGCGTCCAGTATTCCTTTGTGGACGGGGTTCCCGGAAAGCCCGGGCCGAACTGGTCGCGCTGGCAGACCGTTGCGGAGCGTTGCTTGCCGAGGGTGCGGTCGCGAAAGGACTGTTCACTGGCGAACCGTGGTCGATCGGGGTGTCCGGCGGGTTTTCGTCGCCGCTGACCACCGAGCTGATCCAGGGCGCGGACGTCGTCGTCGGCTGGGGATCCGCGCTCAATGACTGGACGACGGCGCACGGGCGGCTGCTCTCCCCGGAAACCACGTTGGTGCAGGTCGATCTGGAGTCCGCCGCGCTGGGCCGGAATCGGCCGGTCAACCTCGGCATCGTCGGCGATGTCGCCGGTACCGCCGCGGCGGTGTCCGAACAGGTCGAAGTCCACAATGGATACCGCAGTGACGAGCTCAAGGACCGGATCGCCCGGGAAATCCGTTGGCGCGACAACGAACACGACGACGCCGGGACCGCTGAGGTCATCGACCCGCGGACGCTGTCCGCCGCGCTGGACGAACTCATTCCGGCCAACCGGGTCGTCGGTGTCGATTCCGGGAACTTCATGGGCTACCCCACGATGTACCTGGACGTCCCGGACGAGAACGGTTTCTGCTTCACCCAGGCGTTCCAGTCGATCGGCCTCGGACTCGCCACCGCGATCGGCGCAGCACTCGCCCAGCCGGACCGCTTCCCGGTCGCAGCGTGCGGTGACGGCGGTTTCCTGATGAGCATCGCCGAACTGGAAACCGTCGTACGACTGAAGCTGCCGATGCTCATCGTCATCTACAACGACCACGCCTACGGCGCCGAGGTGTATTTCTTCGAGCCCGGCGGACATCCGGCCGACACCGTCACCTTCCCGGACACCGACATCGCCGCCATCGCGCGCGGTTACGGCTGCGACGCGGTCACCGTCCGCGCCAAGGAAGACCTCGACGAGGTCGCGACGCGGGTCGCCGCCGGGCTCGAGCGTCCGCTGGTGGTCGACGCGAAGATCGCCGGGTTCAGCGCCTGGTGGCTCCAGGCCGCGATGACGCACCACTGAGCGCCCGCTTCACCAGGAGGTTCACCACCCACAACACGAGGCCGACGGCAAGCAGGATGCCGGCCACCTGGTAATCCTGCGCCGGGCGGCCGGACAGCGGGCTGACCAGGTACAGGCAGAACACCGCGGCCAGCACCGGCACGACCGTCGGCGCGCGGAAATGCTTGTGCGCCACCTTGTCCTTGCGCAGCACCAAAAGCGCGATGTTGACGATGGCGAACACGACCAGCAACAGCAACGCGGTCGTCCCGCCGAGCGCACTGATGTCCACAAAGGACACCAGACCGATGGCGATGACGCTGGTGAAAATGATCGACACCCACGGCGTCCGGCGAGTCGGGTGCACGCGGCCGAACACCGGCGGCAGGACGCGTTCGTTCGCCAGGCCGTACAGCAGACGGCTGGCCATCAGCATGTTGATCAAGGCGGAATTGATCACCGCGAACAGGCCGATGGCGGAGAAGATCTCCCGCGGGAAGCCCGGTGCACCAATGTCGAGCACCCTCAGCAGCGCGTCGCTCTTCGCGCCAGCCAGTTCCGCGGCCGGCACCAGCAGCGAGGACGTCACCGAGACGAGGACGTAGATCGTCGCGGCGATGACCATGCCCCACAGCATCGCGCGCGGGAAAATCCGCACCGGGTCATGGCATTCCTCGGCCATGTTCACCGAGTCCTCGAAGCCCACCATCGCGAAGAACGCGAGCGACGTCGCCGAGGAGATGGCGACCAGCCACGTCTTGTCCGCGGTGTCGATCTCGACCAGCCGCGACGGTTCGCCGTTCCCGTTCAGCACCGCCCACACGCCGACGCCGATGATGATCAACAGCCCGGACAATTCGATGCAGGTGAGGACGACGTTGGCCTTCACCGATTCGCCGACGCCGCGGAAATTGATCAACGCCAGCAGGAGCACGAACGCGATGCCGACCAGCACCGTCGGCAGTTTCACGAACGCCGCGAGATAGGTCGCGCCGAACGCCACCGCGGCCGACGACGCGGACGTGATCCCGGAGCACATCACCGCGAACGCGACCATGAAGGTCAGGAACGGCACCCCGAACGCCTTGTTCGTGTACAGCGCCGCGCCCGCCGCGCGCGGATACTTGCCGACCAGTTCGAGATAGCTGAACGCGGTCATGAAGGCGACCACGAACGCCAGCAGGAACGGCAGCCACAACGCGCCGCCGACGCGTCCGGCCACCTGCCCGGTCAGCGCGTACACGCCGGTGCCGATGATGTCGCCGACCACGAAGAACAGCAGTAGCTTCGGGCCCATGACCCGCAGCAAAGCCGGTTCGGCGACCTTGGATGTGCCCTCGCTCACGTCCGTCATGGGCGATTAGTGTGCCTTGTCCGGACGCTTACGGGAAGTCGGCCGTCAGGCCTTGGCGACCGCCGTGTGCACGAGCGGGGTCATCATTTCCTTGGTCATCTTGACCGGTCCGGTGTAGTTGACCAGCACCGGAACCCCGTTGGCCACCTTGGCCGCGGCGAGTGTGGCGGTCTTCTGCTCGTCGGTGTAGAAAACGGCGCCGTCCGGGAAGCCCGGCACGTCGACCGCGCCCGGCTTGGCCTTCTTGATCGCGGCGATCATGTCGGCGGGCTTGGCCTTGCGGCCCTCGTAGCGGGTCACCGCGAGCGCGCCTGCCGTCTTGCCTTCGACGACGTATTCGCAGCTCGTGGCCTTGCCGCCGTTGCTCGGATTGTCGTGGGCGGGCCCGGCCTTCGAGGTGATGTTCGGGATCTTGATCGCCTTGGAGACGTCGTCGGACGGCAGCAAGGAGCAGGTGTCGGCGGCCTTGGCGGCGGGCGCGGACGAGGAGGCAGGCGCCTTGCTCGCGGGCGGCGGCGTCGGTGCGGCGGCCTTCTGCTCACCAGAAGAGCAGGCGGTCAGAACAGCGGCGGCGGAGATCAGCAGAGCGATCGGATATGCACGCATATCGGGCATGCTATCTCCACCTTCCTCCCCACCACCGCCCTCATCGGAGTAGCTGCGCTACGCAGCGTTGTTTTGGTGGAGTAACACTACTGTCAGTGGCCCTCTTCGACCGGAGCCTGATACCGCCAGAACCCAGGCAGAACAGCCAGCGAAGCCACCACCAGCACGATCACCAGCAGCCCGCCGCCGGTCGCCGCGATCCTGGTCCCCCACGCCGCCGCGGACCAGCCGTGCGTGAGGTCGGCGATCCGCGGCCCGCCCGCGACGACCACGGTGAAGACGCCCTGGAGCCGTCCGCGCATCTCGTCGGTGGTGGCGGTCTGCAGGATCGCCTGCCGGTAAACCGAGCTGACCATGTCCGCCGCACCGCCGAGCGCCATGAAGATCACCGCCAGCCACAGCGAATGCGCGAGCCCGAACGCGGCCATCGCCGCACCCCAGCAGCAGATCGCGATGACGACCGCCGCGCCCTGCCGCTGCACCCGGTGCAGCCAGCCGGAGAACAACCCGATCAGCATCGCGCCCGCGGGCAGCGCGGCGTAGAGCATGCCGAGCGCCGGACCGCCGCCGGGCGGATCGCCGAACGTCCGCTCGGCCATCTCCGGGATCAACGCGCGCGGCATGCCGGCGACCATCGCGATAATGTCGACGACGAACGACGCCAGCAGCACTTTTTGGTGCGCCAGGTAACGGAATCCGTCGACGACCGAGCCGATCCCCGCCCGGCGCGTCCCCTCGCCGAGCGGCGGGATCGAGGGCAGCCGCCACACCGCGATCAGCGTGATCGCCAGCGCGCAGACGTCCACCAAGTACAAAGTGGACAGTCCGATCACCGGGATCAGCGCCCCGCCGAACAGCGGCCCGAACACCGCGCCGAACGTGGCCATGGTGGTGTTGAGCGCGTTCGCCGACGGCAGGAGCGGAGCGGGCACCAGCCGCGCGACGACCGCGCCGCGCGTGGGCATGTTGATCGCGAAAAACGCCTGGTTCGCGGCGAGCAGCCCGAGCACGAGCCACACCGAATGCATCCCGGTGAAGGCCTGGAGCCACAGCAGCGCGGAGGTGATCGCGACGCCGACGTTGGTGACGAGCAGCAGCTTCCGCCGGTCGACCGCGTCCGCGATCGCCCCGCCCCACAGCCCGAACACGAGCAACGGAACGAGCGCGACCGCACCGGTCAGCCCGACGTACCCGGACGATCCGGTGATATCGAAAACCTGCTTCGGCACCGCGACCGCGGTGAGCTGCGACCCGACCGCGGTCACCGCGGTGGACATCCACAGCCGCCGAAACGCCGGAATCCGGAGCGGACGAGTGTCGACAACGATCCGGCCGAGGAGCTTGCGAGCCCCGGTACGGGGCGGGCGTATCCCCGGTTCTGAAGTCACGAGCTATCAGCTTAGTTGTGCTAACGAAGCTGGCGCAGGTGATTTTCCCCGCACGGAGGCCCGCGCACCCTTGGGGAAAGTCCGTGAGGGCCACCCTGAGGGAATCAGATTCCCTCAGGGTTCCCCTCACGACCCTCGACGGTCCCGCCACCCACCGAACCGCAGCCGATGCACCCAAAGCGAGGCACCCACACCTCCCCCGCCCCCGATACGAAGCCAAAAACGCGGCGCTGGGGTGCTTGTCAAGGCATCTTTCCCGCCTTGACAAGCACCCCAGCGCCGTAGTCACACTGAAAAATCGGGGTGCCCCGCCTCACCGCCGGACGCAATGTCGCCGCCAGGCGACGAGCAGCAACGATCAAGGAGCCAACCGCTCCACATGCCACCCGTCATGAGTCCGGTGAAACCGCAACCGGTCGTGCATCCGATCCTCGCGCCCCTGCCAGAACTCGACAAAGTCCGGCCGAATCCGCCAACCACCCCAATGCGGCGGAGCCGGGATCTGCTCGACATCGCCGAACCGGCGCTCGATATTGCGCAGCGCGTTGTCCAACGCCCGCCGCCCCTCGACCACGCGCGACTGCGGCGACGCCCACGCTCCCAGCTGCGACCCGCGCGGGCGCTGGGCCCAGTAGGCGGCCGTCTCGTCGGCGCTGACCTTCTCGACCTCGCCGCGGACCGTGACCTGGCGGTGCAGCGGGTACCAGGGGAAGGTGGCCGACGCGTAGCGCGTCGCCGTGAGGTCGTGGCTCTTCGCCGACGTGTAGTTCGTGTAGAAAACCACTCCGCGTTCGTCGAAGCCCTTGCACAGCACCGTGCGCGAAGAAGGCCTGCCCTCGGCGTCGGCGGTCGCGAGCACCATCGCGTTGGGTTCCGCGAGTGCTTCGGACACCGCCTGGCTCAGCCAGCTTTCCAGCTGGTCATGCCACGTGGCCGCGAGCGCCGACTCGTCAAACGGCGCGCTGTCGTAAGCCACCCGCATGCCAGGCAGCCGCACGACCGCCTCGTCGATCTCCGGTGTCATCCGGCCCAACCTCCGTTACCCCTGGTGAGGGTGTCGAATCACGGCTATTCAGCGACGGTATTGGGTCGCCGGTCCCGGCGAAACCCACCGAACGGTGACTCCTGCCACGCCTGGCCGCCATCCGCTGTTCACCTGCTGGTCCGGGATCGATCCAGAGCTGTGGCCGTCACGACGTCGGGGGCCAGGGCAGTGGTCAGCATCCCGCCCGCGGCCAGCGGCGTCCGCGACCACCACGGGCCTGACTCCGCCGGGCCGCATCCGCGGCCGAACTCGATCTCCGTCACCAGCACCCGATGTCCGGCCAGCACGGCGAGGCTCGCGTCCAAAATGGCGTCGCCGACGGTCTGCGTCTGCCGGAGTGCCGGAACTCCGCCGCAGGTCACGTGCACTGTGGAGGACAACCGGCCCGGACGTTCGCCTTCCCTGCCGAGGACGAGGACCTCGCGGGTGTGGAACCGGGCGTCGGAGGCCAGGTCGGCGCGCAGCACGGCGACGTGGTCGGCGCGGGCGGTGACGACGGTCGGCTCCGGCAGGTATGCGAAGGAACCGCCGGGCTCGACGACGACCTCCACAGTGGACAAGCTGGGCACGTCGCGCAGACCGGGCAGGGCGAGGGTCGCCGCGACGCCGGACAGCTTCAGCTCCGCACCCGCCCCGACGTGGATCTCGAGCCGCAGTTCGTCGCCGCCGAGCGGAGCGGTGGCCGAGTTGACCAGGTGCACCACCGCACCGCGGCCGCGCTGGCGACGCGGGACGAGCGTCAGCGGCGCCATCGACTTCAGTTCTCGCAGCACCGTCCGCCCGTCGTCGCAGGCGGCGACCAGGCGTGCGTGGGCTTTCACCCCTGCCGGACCGGCACCAGCGAGCGCACCCAGTCCGCCACCGCGGGCGCGTCCGGAGTGTCCACTAGGGACTGGGTGAACACCGGGAGGTCGCCGCGCATGTGGTGGGCGTCGGAGGTCATCACGGTCAGGTCGGCGCCGACCAGCGGGGCGAGGTCGGTTTTGTTGATCACCAGCAGGTCGGCCGTCGTCACGCCGGGGCCGCCCTTGCGCGGCACCTTGTCCCCGCCCGCGACGTCGACCACGAAGATCTGGCTGTCGGCCAGGCCGCGGCTGAACACCGCGGTGAGGTTGTCGCCGCCGCTTTCCACGATGACCAGTTCCAGGCCCGGGAACTTCTCCTCCAGCCGTTCGACTGCGTCGAGGTTCGCGGTGATGTCGTCGCGGATCGCGGTGTGCGGGCACGCGCCGGTCTGCACCGCTTCGATCCGCTCCGGGTCCAGCACGCCCGCCCGGCGCAGGAAGTCGGCGTCCTCGGTCGTGTAGATGTCGTTGGTGACCACGGCCAGATTCAGCTCTCCGCCGAGCGCGCGGCACAGTGCGGCGGTGAGTGCTGTCTTGCCGCTGCCGACCGGGCCGCCGATGCCGATCCGGTACGCCCGGCCGCCGGTCGGCGCCGCGGCGTAGTGGTCCGGTTCGGCGGCGGTCGGGTCGAAGTTGACCGCGTGGAAATGCCCGTGACCGTGTTCAGCTGGCAAAGAGACGCACCTCTTCCTGGTGATGCCGAGCGTGTTCCTCGGCGAACAGATCCAGCGCCGGCGACGCTGGCGCGGGCAAATCGGCCGGATCGGCACCGGCGGTCTCGGCGGCCTGGCCGCTGACTTCGCGCAACGGTCCGGCCAGCCGCGCGACCACCGCGTTCACGGCGAACGGATCCAGCCCGAGCAGGCGAACCGCCGCACTCGCCGGGCCGCTCACAGCGAGGTAAGCGATCGCCATGGCCGCGTCGAACGGACTGCCGCCGCTGATTCCGACGAGCGCGCCGCTGACGATCGGATGGTGCGGGCGCGGCGTCTCGGCGAGCAGCTGGGACAGCACTGGCGACGGCCACGCCGCACGTCCGGCTCGCGCGGTGCCGCGGCCTTGCGCTCGCGACGCTTCCCGTTGCGCGAGCGAGGGCGTGCGGGCGTCGAGTTCCTGAT
This sequence comes from Amycolatopsis sp. Poz14, assembly GCF_006704225.1. NCBI lineage: Bacteria > Bacillati > Actinomycetota > Actinomycetes > Pseudonocardiales > Pseudonocardiaceae > Amycolatopsis > Amycolatopsis sp. Poz14. The sequence goes on along the minus strand of NZ_JACLHD010000001.1, from coordinate 1,559,596 downwards.
CGAGCCGTCGCCAATGGACACTCTCGACAGCCCGCGCCGCGGCGTGCGCTGAGGCAGCGGCGAACGCGGCGGCGAGAAATCCCGCGGTACGCAACCGTCCAAAAAGGAATCCGGGCAGGTCGCGTTCGGACCGGACGAGACCGCGTGCGGCCACCTCTTCGAGGCCGCCGGAATGCACGTGCCCGCCGCCCGGGAACCGGGAGTCGGCGAGAATGAGAGCGACCGGGTCCATCAGAACAGGAAATACCGTTGTGCCATCGGCAATTCGGCCACCGGATGCGGTTCGATCAGTTCCCCGTCCACGCGGACCGCGAAGCTGTCCGGATCCACTCGCACCTCCGGGGTCGCGTCGTTCAGCACCATGTCGGCCTTCGTCCGGCGGCGGGTGTTGGCGACCGGCACCAACGGCCGGGCGATGCGGAATTGCTCCGCCAAACCGGAATCCAGCGCTTCCGGAGCCACGAAATGCAGACTGGACGCGGCCGCAACCGCAGGTGCGGAACCGAACATCGGCCGCGCGAGCACCGGTTGCGGCGTGGGAATCGAAGCGTTCGCGTCCCCCATCGCCGCCCACGCCGGGAAACCGCCCTTCAACACCACATGCGGGCGCACGCCGAAGAACTTCGGTTCCCACAGCACCAGGTCGGCGAGCTTGCCGACCTCCACCGAGCCGATCTCCGCGTCCATTCCGTGCGCGATCGCCGGGTTGATCGTGTACTTCGCGACGTAACGACGGGCGCGCAGGTTGTCCGCGGCACCATCGCCGGGAAGCGCGCCGCGGCGACCCTTCATCACGTGCGCGGTCTGCCAGGTCCGGATGATCACCTCGCCGATCCGCCCCATCGCCTGCGAATCGGAACTCATCATCGAGATCGCGCCCAGATCGTGCAGCACGTCCTCGGCGGCGATCGTGCTCGGCCGGATCCGGCTTTCCGCGAACGCGAGATCCTCGGGCACCGACGGGTTCAGGTGATGGCACACCATCAGCATGTCGAGGTGCTCGTCGAGAGTGTTGACGGTGTGCGGTCGGGTCGGATTCGTCGACGAGGGAAGGAAGTTCGCCATTCCGGACACCTCGATGATGTCCGGCGCGTGTCCGCCGCCTGCCCCCTCGGTGTGGTAGGCGTTGATCGACCGGCCGCCGATCGCCTCCACCGTGGACTCCAGAAACCCGGCCTCGTTGAGCGTGTCCGTGTGGATCGCGACCTGCACGCCGGATTCGTCCGCGACCGTGAGACAGGCGTCGATCGCGGCCGGCGTCGAACCCCAATCCTCGTGCAGCTTGAACCCGCCCGCTCCGGCCGCCAGCTGTTCGCGCAGAGCTTCCTGCCGGACGGTGTTTCCCTTGCCCAGCAGCAACACGTTCACCGGCTGTCCGTCCATTGCGGACAGCATCCGTCCGAGATTCCAGGCACCGGGAGTCACCGTGGTCGCCTTGGTGCCCTCGTTCGGCCCGGTTCCTCCGCCGACCAAAGTGGTCAGTCCGGCCGCGAGCGCGGTGTCCACCAGCTGCGGGCAGACGAAATGCACGTGACAGTCGATGCCACCGGCGGTGAGGATTTTCCCGTTGCCCGCCAGCACTTCCGTCGCCGGGCCGATCACCAGTGCCGGATCGACACCGTCCATAGTGTCCGGATTACCCGCCTTGCCGATGCCGACGACGCGCCCGTCGCGGACGCCGACGTCGGCCTTCACCACGCCCCAGTGGTCGAGGATCACCGCGCCGGTGATCACCAGGTCCGGCGCTCCCTCGGCGCGGGTCGCCATGCCCTGGCCCATCGACTCGCGGATCACCTTCCCGCCGCCGAAAAGCACCTCGTCGCCGCTGCCGCCGGGACCGATCGACCGGTCCTCGGTCACCTCGATCAGCAGATCGGTGTCCGCGAGCCGGATCCGGTCCCCCGCGGTCGGGCCGAACAGTTCGGCGTAGCGGACGCGGTCGATCTCCGGCATCAGAACTCCCCGGCGTATTCGGCCCGCAGCCCCGGCACCCGCCGGTTTCCGCTGAGCGGAACCAGGTCGACCTCGCGGTCGATGCCCGGCTCGAACCGCACCGAGGTCCCGGCGGGCACGTCGAGCCGGTGCCCGCGGGCGGCTTCGCGGTCGAATTCCAGGCCGGGATTGACCGCGGCGAAGTGATAGTGCGATCCGACCTGCACGGGCCGGTCGCCGAGATTGCGCACGCGCAGCCGGATCCGGGCGCGCCCCGGATTCAGCGGCACCGGCTCGTCGCCGGGAATGATCTCGCCTGGCCGCACGAATTCCTCCTCAAGCAATCGGTTCGTGCACCGTGACGAGCTTGGTGCCGTCCGGGAACGTGGCTTCCACCTGCACGGAATCGACCATTTCCGGCACCCCGTCGAGGACTTGCGCCCGGGTCAGCACGGCGCGCCCGCCCGCCGCCAGTTCGCTGACCGTGCGTCCGTCGCGAGCACCCTCCACGACGTAATCGGTGATGAGCGCGACGGCTTCGGGATAATTGAGCCGAAGACCGCGTTCGAGCCGTTTGCGAGCAACGTCCGCCGCGACGTGGACCAGCAGTTTGTCGCGTTCCTGCGGGCTCAGGTGCATGGCAAAGGTCTACCACCGGAGCGACCGCTCCGCCTGATTCGGCAACACAGTGTTTACGCGGCGTGGACCGCGGTTGTCCGCCGAACCAGAAAAGAATTCGGACAAGCCGGAAACGCCGCGGCGAGGATTCCGCAATTTCACCCCGGCGCGCGGCCTGCCACTTCGGAGCACGCAGGGCGCCCGTCCCGCTCACCGAGAGTGACCTCCGCCCGCCTCCGCAAGCCGGGGTTCACCTCCGCGCCACCGGGGTACCAGTCTGCGGTCACCTCACCGGACGGGAGAAAGTGGCGTCCAGCGCTCACCTGGACTGAATCGTTCTCGTAATCGTGACCGAAACCACGACATCTTCCGTTGCCCCGGCCGGGCAAAGGGAGCATGGTTTGTCCCACCGTGCGATGAGGCGCGCAAGGAGCCAGCGTGTATCCCGTCCGCGCGTGCACAACACAGCCGGGGAATGCGCATCGAAAGGGTTCGCGAAGAGTGACTACCTCCACGATCAGCACCACGAACGACGCCGACGACGGGTTCCGGCCCGGGCTCGAGGGCGTCGTCGCGTTTCGGACCGAAATCGCCGAACCCGACCGGGACGGCGGTGCGCTGCGCTACCGCGGCGTCGACATCGAGGACCTCGCCGGGAAGGTGACCTTCGGCGACGTATGGGGTCTCCTGGTCGACGGGCGGTTCGGGACCGGGCTTCCGCCCGCCGAGCCGTTCCCGCTTCCGGTACACACCGGCGACGTCCGCGTCGACGTCCAGGCCGCGCTCGCCATGCTCGCCCCGATCTGGGGTTACCGGCCGCTGCTCGACATCACCGACGAAGAGGCGCGCGACCAGCTCGCCCGCGCTTCGGTGATGGCGCTGTCCTACGTCGCGCAGTCCGCGCGCGGCATCGGACAGCCCGCGGTGCCGCAGTCGCGGGTCGACGAGGCCAAGTCGATCACCGAGCGGTTCATGATCCGCTGGCGCGGCGAGCCGGACCCGGCGCACGTCAAGGCGGTCGACGCGTACTGGGTTTCCGCCGCCGAGCACGGCCTCAACGCCTCCACCTTCACCGCGCGCGTCATCGCCTCCACCGGGGCGGACGTCGCGGCGGCGCTGTCCGGCGCGATCGGCGCGATGTCCGGCCCGCTGCACGGCGGCGCCCCGGCGCGCGTGCTGCCGATGATCGAGGAGGTCGAGCGCACGGGTGACGCCCGCGCGCTGGTCAAGGGCATCCTCGACCGCAAGGAGCGGCTGATGGGCTTCGGCCACCGCGTGTACCGCGCGGAGGACCCGCGTGCCCGCGTGCTGCGCCGGACCTGCAAGGAACTGGGCGCGGAGCGCTACGAGGTGGCCGCCGCGCTGGAGCAGGCCGCGCTGGCCGAGCTGCGCGAACGCCGTCCGGACCACCCGATCGAAACGAACGTCGAGTTCTGGGCCGCGGTGATCCTGGACTTCGCGAAGGTGCCGCCGCACATGATGCCCGCGATGTTCTCCTCCGCGCGCACCGCCGGCTGGGCGGCGCACATCCTGGAGCAGAAGCAGACCGGCCGCCTGGTCCGTCCGTCGGCGAAGTACGTCGGCCCCGGCCCGCGCACGCCGTCCGAGGTCGACGGCTGGGACAGCGTCACCCAGATCTGAGCCAAGTCCGTGAAGGCCTCCTTGCTTCCAAGGGGGCCTTCACGGCTTTTCAGACGTGCGCGTCGGTGGCGGCGAGCATCGCGGTGAGCTGGTCGACCAGCCAGCCGTCCAGCGTTTCGCGCGGGACGGTGCCTTCTTGAAGCCACGACAACAACGCGCCCTCGACCACCGCGGTCCAGCAGCGCAGGGTCAGCAGCACCAACGGTGACGGTTCGGGGATCGGCAGCGCTTCCAGGATCAGCTCGACGGCACGGTTGCGGACCTCGTCGATCGCCGCGTCCGTCTCCGAAGTGGCGATGACCGAACCGCTGCGCAGCAACGCGACATAGCCTTCGCGGTAATGCGCGGCGACATCAACCAGTCCCCGTACGGCCGCGCGCAACCGTTCTTCCGGCGGGCCTTCCTCAAGCGTCGCGAGCCGGTCGACCAAACCGTCGGTGACCGTGCGCAACGCCTGCATTTGCAGTTCCCGCAGGCTCGGGAAATACCGGTAGAACAACGGCCGCGACACCTCGGCGCGCGCCACGATGTCGTCCACCGTGACCAATTCCGGGGCCCGGCTGCCGAACAAATCCAGCGCGGCCGCGATCAGATCGTCCCGCCGGGCCTGCGCGGTCATCCGGCGCGGACGGCTCACGGCGTGACGTCCAGTTTCGCCGCCGCGCGCAGCAAACCTGGCGTCAGCCGCGAAAGGACCAGCGCGACCTTCGCTTCCGGAGTGGACGGTTGGATCGCGACGTTTTTCTCCACCGCACGCAGAATGTCGCGCGCCACTCGTTCCGGACCGAAATTGCGCCGGGCGTAGAGCTTCGACGATTCCTTCTGGCGCCGCTTCTCCTCGACCTCGTCCACGCCGACGAACTTAGTGGTCTTGGTGATGTTGGTGTTCACCAATCCCGGGCAAACCGCGGTAACGCCAATTCCCTCGGACGCCAACTCCGCGCGCAAGCCATTGCTCAACGCGAGCACCGCGGCCTTCGTGGTGCCGTAAGCGGTGAGGATCTTCGACGGCAGGTATGCCGCGGCAGAAGCGAGGTTGACGATCTGCCCGCCTTCAGCGCGTTCCTTCATCATCGGCGCGAACGCGCGGCACCCGTGGATCACGCCCCACAGGTTGACGTCCACGACCTTCTCCCAGTCCTCGATCGTCGTGTCGAGGAACGGGCCGGACATGCCGATCCCGGCGTTGTTCACCACGATGTCCGGCACGCCGAACTCGTCCCGCACCTGCGCGGCGAACCGGGCGACCGCCTCGCCGTCCGAAGAGTCCACTGTGTACTCACCGGCGTCGACTCCGCGCTCTCGCACCAGTTTCGCCGTTTCCGCAGCTGAATCGCCGTTGATGTCGCTGACGACCACGTCGGCACCCTCGGCCGCGAACGCCAGCGCGGTCTCCCGCCCGATCCCGCTGCCCGCACCGGTCACGACGACGAGGTGGTGCGCGAAGCGACCGCTGCCGCCGCCGACCCGCGCCCGCCGCAGCGCCCGCGTTTCCTCGCCGATTTCCACCGACGCGATCAGCTCAGCTGCCGCGGCAGCAACCACTTCCGGCTTGGTCCGGGTGATCCAGTGCGACCCGATCACGCGCCGGACACGCAGATCCGGCACCCAGCGCTCGACCTCGGTCTGCAGCGGCGTGGTGACGTACGAATCGCCGGTCGGCGCGAGCACCTGCACCGGGATTTCCGCCGGACGCGGGCGTGGGCGGGACAGCCGCGGGCCCATGTTCGCCCGGTACAGCTTCAGGCCGTGCACCCCGTCCGACGTCTTGGGCGACGTTTCGGCGGGCTCCAGCTTCCGGATCATCGTGCGCATGATTCCGGTGCGCCACAACAGTTCCGGGATCAGCGGCACCTGGAACGCGACGATGTAATACGAGTGCAGGAACTGCCGAAGCGCGTGTCCGAGGCGACGCGGCGTCGGCCGGGTCAGCTGGGCACGGAACCACGCGCCGGCGTGATCGAGGCTGGGCCCGGAAAGCGAGGTGTACGAAGCGATCCGGCCGCGCAGCTGGTCGCCGGTGACCGCGTGCCACGCCTGGATCGAACCCCAGTCGTGCGCGACGAGGTGGACCTTGCCGGACGGCTGCACCTCGTCGACCACCGCGGCGAGGTCGTCGGCGAGCTGGTCCAGCCGGTACGCCCGACGCTCCCGCGGTTTGTCGGATTCGCCCGCGCCGCGCACGTCGTAGACGACCACGCGGTGGTCGCGGCGCAGCTCTTCGGCGACGCCGTCCCACATCGAGCTGTTGTCCGGATATCCGTGCACGAGCACGACCGTGGGCCCGTCCGGGTTGCCGCTCACCCGGACCGAAAGGCGAACTCCGTCACTGGCCGTCACCTGCTTGTGAGACATCTTGTCATGTTAGACAACTTGTCAACAGAGGCCGTCGTGGTTCCACGGGAAACCAGCGTGTCCACCGTTCGACGGACAGCCGGATTCCACTGCCCGGACGTCCCGCGAACCGCCCTCCGCGGCGCACGCTGAACCCATGAGCACAGCAGTGCGAGTGCGCGGACTGCGCAAGGAGTACCCGGGCCACCTCGCCGTGGCCGGGATCGATCTCGACATCCGTGACGGCGAGGTGTTCGCCCTGCTCGGGCCCAACGGCGCGGGCAAGACGACCACCGTCGAGATCCTGGAGGGGCACCGGCAGCGGACGGCGGGGGAAGCCACTGTCCTCGGCGAGGACCCGGGTACCGCGGGACGCGCGTGGCGCGCCCGCCTCGGCATCGTGTTGCAGACGGCCGGCGACGCGGCGGAATTGACCGTCGCGGAGACCGTGCGGCACTTCGCGAAGTACTACCCGAACCCGCGGGATCCGGAAGAGGTGATCGACCAGGTCGGCCTCACCGCGAAGGCGGGCGCGCGGGTGAAGGCGCTGTCCGGCGGGCAGCGCCGCCGGGTGGACGTCGCGCTCGGCATCGTCGGCCGTCCGGAATTGCTGTTCCTGGACGAGCCCACGACCGGTTTCGATCCCGAGGCGCGGCGGCAGTTCTGGGGGCTCATCGACGGACTCGCCCATGAGGGCACCACGATCCTGCTGACCACGCATTACCTGGACGAGGTCGAGGCGCTGGCCGATCGGCTCGCGGTCATCGCGCGCGGTTCGGTCGTCGCGGAGGGGACGCCGGCGACGCTCGGCGGCCGCGAACGCGCCGAGGCGGTCGTGCGGTGGCAGGACGAACGCGGCAGTCACGAGGAACGCACGCAGTTCCCGACGAAGCTCGTCTCGCAACTCGCCGGCACGCAGGGGGAACTCGCCGGTCTCACCGTGACGCGCCCCAGCTTGGAAGACGTCTATCTTGACCTGATCGGGGAGCAACCGTGACCACGACGACCATGGCGCTGCCGGGGACGTTCCGCTTGGGCCTCGCCCGCGGCGGGCTCGAACTGCGGCAGTTCTTCCGCAACCGCGAGCAGGTGGTGTTCACCTTCTCGCTGCCCGCGGTGCTGATGATCCTGCTCGGCTCCATCCTCGACGGCCCGACCGGGCAGAGCGGAGTGTCGTCCGGGCAACTGCTCGCCGCCGGGATGATCGGCGCGGGCATCGTGTCGACGTCGTTCAACAGCGTCGGCATCGGCATCGCCGCGGACCGGGAAATCGGTGCGCTGAAACGCTTGCGCGGCACGCCGATGCCCGCGGCGGCTTATTTCGTCGGCAAGATGGTGATGGTCGCGGTGACCAGCGTGTCGCAGACCGTCCTGATGGCCGCGGTGGCGATGCTGCTGTTCCGCCTCGAACTGCCCTCCGATCCGGCGAAGTGGCTGACCCTGCTCTGGGTGCTGCTGCTCGGGATCGTCTCCTCGACGCTGCTGGGCATCGCGATCAGCTCGGCCACCCGCACCGCGAACGGCACCGTGGCGCTCGTGCAGCTGGTGTACTTGGTGCTGCAGTTCATTTCCGGGGTGTTCGTCACGCCGATCACGAACCTGCCGAGGATCATGGTCGACGTCGCGTCGTTCTTCCCGCTGAAGTGGATCTGCCAGGGCTTCCGCTCGGTGTTCCTTCCGCCGGAGGCCGCGACCCAGGAAATGGCGGGGACATGGGAGCTTCCGAAGGTGGCGCTGGTGCTGGCGGTGTGGTGCGTGGTGGGCCTGGTGCTCGCGAGGGTGACGTTCCGGTGGACGAACGAAGCGAAGTGAACCAGGCCGACGCGTGGGAGCGGTCGTACTGGTCCTGGGAGGTGCTGTTCGCGGTCGCCTACCTGGCGACCGCCTTCCTGGTGCTCTTCAACGACGGATCGGCGGCGGAGAAGATCGTGGCCGAGTCCGCGATGGGCGCGATCGCGGTCGGCTACCTGGCCGTGGGACGGCGCGTCGTGCACGGCGAGGACAACGGAACCGCCCGGGCCGTCGCGGCGGCGGCGCTGATCGCGTTGACCGGCACCGCCATTCTCGCGACCACTTCGGCGAGCTTCGTGCTGTTCCTCGCCTGCCCGCTGCTGTTCATGCTGCTGGATTTGCGGCCAGGGGTGGTCGCGACGACGCTGCTCATCCTGCTCGAGCCAGTCTCGGCGGTGCTGAACGGCGGCTGGGACAACCAGTTGCTCTCGGTCCTGCTGCCGATGACCGCGATCCTGATCGTCTTCAGCCTGCTTGCCGGGAAGTTCACCAGCGACGTGCTGAAGCAGAGCCGCGCCCGCGCCGAGCTGATCCGCGAATTGGAATCCAGTCAGGCCGAGGTCGCCCGGCTGTCGCGGGAAGCGGGCACCGCGGCCGAACGCGAACGGCTGGCGCGGGAAATCCACGACACGCTCGCACAGGGGTTCACCAGCATCATCACCCTGACCCAGGCGATCGAGTCCGAACTGGACACTGATCTGTCCACAGTGCGCAAACATCTCGCGCTCGCCGGCCGCACCGCGCGCGAGAATCTCGCTGAAGCCCGTGCGATGGTCGCCGCGCTCGCACCGTCCGATTTGGCCACTGGTTCGTTGCCGGAAGCCGTGCAGCGGCAGGCAGATCGGCTCGCCGAAGAGATCGGTATCCCGGTCGAGTGCGAAGTGGACGATGCGCTGCCGCCACTGTCCACTGCGGTCGAAGTTGTGCTGCTGCGCGCGGCGCAAGAGGCGCTGTCGAACGTACGCAAGCATTCGGGCGCGACTCTCGTCCGCGTGCGGCTGTCCGCTGTGGACGGAGCGATACGGTTGCGCGTGGAGGACAACGGGTGCGGCTTCACCCCGGATGCCGACGGAGCCGGATTCGGGTTGCGCGGCATGCGTTCGCGGGTCGAGCAGGTAGGCGGCGCCCTGGAAGTGCGGACCGGCGCGAACGGCGGCACCGAACTGGAACTGGAGGTGCCCGCGTGATCACCATCATGCTGGTCGACGACCATCCCGTGGTGCGCGAAGGACTGCGCGGCATGCTCGAAGCCGAGGACGACCTGACGGTGGTCGGCGAGGCCGGTTCCGGCGACGAAGCGGTGGCGCTCGACCGCGTGAAACAGCCCGACGTCGTCCTGATGGACCTGCGCATGCCGGGCCTAGACGGCGTCGGCGCGATCCACGCGATCCTCAAGGAAACGCCCGCGCGCCGGATCGTCGTGCTCACCACGTACGAAACCGACGCCGACATCCTCCGCGCGGTCGAGGCGGGCGCGTCGGGATATCTGCTGAAAGACGCGTCGCGCGCCGAGTTGGCCGGGGCGATCCGGGCCGCGCATCGCGGCGAAACCGTGCTGGCGCCGTCGGTCGCGGGCAAGCTCGTGCACCGGATGCGGAACCCGACGCCGGCCTCGCCGCTGTCCGCGCGCGAGGTGGAAGTGCTGCGACTGGTCGCGAAGGGCCGCACCAACGCGGAAATCGGCCGCGAGCTGCACATCGGCGAGGCGACGGTGAAAACGCACCTGCTGCGGGTGTTCTCGAAGCTCGGTGTTTCCGACCGCACGGCAGCGGTCACGACGGCGCTGGACCGGCAACTGCTCGGCTGAACTGCCCGGGCAGAATGACGGCCATGCTCGACACCACCGAACTCGCCCTGTACCGACGGCTCGCACACGAGCAGTCCGTCAGCCGCGCCCCGTCCCTCGTCGCCGCTGTCGTCCGAGGCGGCGACGTCGTCTGGTCCGGAGCCCGCGGCCGCGTCGGCGACCAGCGCCCGGACGACAACACGCAGTACCGGCTGGGGTCGATCACCAAAACGATGATCGCGACCGCGGTCCTGCGGCTGCGCGACGAGGGCAAACTCGACCTCACCGACCCGCTGGAACGGCACCTGCCGGGCACCGCGTTCGGTTCGGTCACCGTCGCGCAGCTGCTGTCGCACACGTCGGGCCTCACGTCGGAATCGCCCGGCCAGTGGTGGGAACGCGCGCCCGGCGCGGACTGGGCGGCGCTGGTCTCGAGCCTGGAGAAGGGCGCGACGAAGCTGCGTCCCGGATCCAAATTCCACTACTCGAACGTCGGCTACGGCGTGCTCGGCGAACTGGTCTCCCGGCTCCGCGAGCGGCCGTGGTTCGACGTCGTGCGCGACGAAATCCTTACCCCGCTGGGCATGAACCGCACGACGCCGCACCCGGAAGGCGCGCACGCCGAGGGATTCGCCGTGCACCCGTTCGCCGACGTGCTCATGCCGGAGAAGTGGCCGGACGCCGGCGCGATGGCCCCGGCCGGGCAGCTCTGGTCCACCGTCACCGACCTCGGCCGCTGGACGTCGTTCCTCGGCGGCCACACCGGCGACGTGCTCTCGCCGGACACCGTCGACGAAATGCGGACGATGAACACCGTCGACGACACCGAGGTGTGGTCGACCGGGTTCGGGCTCGGCCTGATGGTCGTGCGCTACCAGGGCAGGCACCTGGCCGGGCACACCGGATCGATGCCCGGGTTCCTCGCCGCGACCATCGTCGACCCGCGCAGCGGCACCGGCGCGCTGTGCCTCGCGAACTCGACCTCGGGCGTCAACATCACCCAGCTGTGCCTCGACCTGATCACCACCGCCGACGACCTCGAACCCGCGCTGCCCGAGGAATGGCTCCCGTCCACTGTGGACCCGGAGCTGCTCGCGCTGACCGGACTGTGGCACTGGGGCCCGACGCCGTACTTCCTGCGCGTGCAGGGCGACGGCCTGATCTCGCTGAACCCGGCCGTCGGCGCCGGCCGGGCGTCCCGGTTCCGCCCCGAGGGCCCGGACACGTGGATCGGCCTGGACGGCTATTACGCGGGCGAAACGCTCACCGTCGGCCGCGACGCGAACGGCACGGCGAACCACCTGAACCTCGCCACGTTCATCTTCAGCCGCACGCCGTACGACCCGGCCGCACCGATCCCGGGCGGACTGGACGAGGGTGGGTGGCGCTGAGTCACTCCGCTGCGGCCTTGACGCCGGGGTCTTCGGCGTCATAGGCAGGCGCTCGCCCGGCCGGGGACAACCACGCCTTCGCGTAGAAACCCTGGCCGGGCAGTCCCAGCAGAACCTCGCCCATCTCCGGCGTGCCGAACACCCACAGCCGCCGATGCTCGATCAGCTCGGCGGCGAGTTCCGGCGGGCAACGCTCGATCCCGAACCGCGCCGGCCAGCCGGGTTCGAGCACGAGCCAGCCGGTCACCGCCGTGCCCGGCCACACGTGCCGGTCCGGCAGCGCCGCGCGGGCCGGAGTGAGCGAGCCCCGCATCCACTGCCCGGTTTCGCGGGCCTGCCTCGCCCACGCCACCGCGACCCCGCACCAGACCAGCGCGGGAATCAGCACCGGCCACCCCGAGCCGCCGATAAACCAGAACGCCGCGACCGCCCCGCCTGCCGCGACCGCCACCGCCGACCCCGCGGCGGGCACGGCGATGGCGGCCTGCCAGCGCAACCTTCGCAGCGACGGCTTCCGCCGCGGCAATCCCGTCGGATCGGTCGTGAAGAGCCCCGGCGTCGCCACCCCGCCGATCTCCACCGCGACCCGGCCCCGCGCGTCCGGCTCGTCCAGCCGCAGCCGTCCGGTCCGCCGAAGTTCACGCGCCTGCTCCGGCGTGCAGTCGAGCAAAGTCAGGTAGCCGCGCGGATGAACCACGACGCGCAGCAGGCTCGGCGACTCCTGCCCGTAGTCCCACTGAGTGGTGTCCCCGTCAAGCGTCGCGCGGACCTCGCGCATTGGTCCCTTCGGCCGTGCCCGGGCCGGTCGGCTCCACGGCCGCCACCACCACAACGAGCCGATGACGAACGCGGCGGCGAGCACGAGCACGAAAACCGCCGAGCCGACCTCGTCCGGGTCCGGCGGCTCCATGACCAAGGCTCCGGCGAACAGTCCAGCGAGCACGACCGCAAGCCCGAACACCGCGGGCGCGGCCAGTCGCCGCGGGAACGACCACCGCGGCCACCTCGGCACGAAAACCAGCACCAGGGTCGCCACCAGGCCGAGGGGAAGGCCGATCAGCGCAGTCGAATCCCACGGGTGCACCAGCGCGGCCAGGGCGAAGAGCGCAAACCATCGCCAGCGCGGCCGGTAACCGTGCGTTTCCGTCACGATTCCACATGTCGGACACCCGCCAACCGCCGTTACCTGCGTTGTCCCGACCTGAGAGACTAAGCACATGACCGACGCTGAGTTGACGATCCCAGCAGACCTCAAGCCGGCCGACGGCCGCTTCGGCTGCGGACCCTCGAAGGTCCGCGAAGAGCAGCTCGCCGCCCTCGCCCGGTCCGGTTCCACCTACCTCGGCACCTCGCACCGGCAGAAGCCGGTCAAGTCGCTCGTCGGCCGCGTGCGCGCCGGGCTGTCCGAGCTGTTCTCGCTCCCGGACGGGTACGAGGTCATCCTCGGCAACGGCGGGACGACCGCGTTCTGGGACGCCGCCGCGTTCGGCCTCGTGCGCGAGCGCGCCCAGCACTTCACCTACGGCGAGTTCTCCTCGAAGTTCGCGACCGTCACGAACAAGGCACCGTTCCTCGGCGAGTCGATCGTGGTGAAGGCCGACCCGGGCAGCGCGCCGGAGATCGCCTACCAGCAGGGTGCGGACCTCGTCGGCTGGGCGCACAACGAGACCTCCACCGGCGTCGCGGTGCCGGTGCGGCGTCCCGAGGGCAGCGACGGCGCGCTGGTCGCGATCGACGCGACGTCCGGCGCCGGCGGTCTCCCGGTCAAGGCCGAGGACTTCGACGTCTACTACTTCGCGCCGCAGAAGTCGTTCGCGTCCGACGGCGGGCTGTGGATCGCCCTCGCCTCGCCCGCCGCGATCGAGCGGATCGGCGAGATCGGCGGCGGCGACCGCTGGATCCCCGAATTCCTGTCGCTCACCACCGCGCTGGACAACTCGCGCAAGGACCAGACCTACAACACCCCCGCCGTCTCCACGCTGTTCCTGCTCGCCGAGCAGATCGAGTGGATGAACGGCCAGGGCGGCCTCGACTGGACCACCTCGCGCACCAAGGAATCCTCGAGCCGGCTGTACGAATGGGCCGAGAAGACCTCGTACACCACGCCGTTCGTGACGAACCCGGAGCTGCGCTCGCAGGTCGTCGGCACGGTCGACTTCGCCGACGAGGTCGACGCCGCCGCGGTCGCGAAGGCGTTGCGCGCCAACGGGATCGTCGACACCGAGCCGTACCGGAAGCTGGGCCGCAACCAACTGCGCGTCGGCCTGTTCCCGGCGATCGACCCGGACGACGTCACGAAGCTCACCCAGAGCATCGAATACGTCGTGGAACGGCTCGGCTGAACCGAACGCGCCGAAACGCCCAAACCGCCCCGCCAGCCCTCCGGCTCGCGGGGCGGTTCGCGTTCATGACCACTCGTTCGTGACAGACCGTGGTCGGCGTGTCACGAGTGTGACCGATCCCCGGCGCGGCGAAAATGGCCGGGAAAGTGCCGTCGGATTGAGTTCGGATGGGTGAGGCGTCGGCGCGCCTCGCACGTCAAGCCGACGCGCCGTTCTAACGTGGGCACCCACAAAGGTGAACACCGGGGAGGCGAGAAATGCGGGCGTTGCGGGTGGTCGGGCTGCACGAGGACGGGAAGTCCCTCGTGCTGGAGGACCCGGCGAGCCGTACGCGCTTCCTGCTCCCGGCCGACGAGAGACTGCGTGCGGCGGCGAGGGGGGACATAGCCCGGCTGGGCCAGATCGAGATCGAGTTGGAGAGCCAGATGCGGCCACGCGAGATCCAGGCGCGAATCCGCGCGGGCGAGTCCGTCGAGCAGGTCGCGAGCAGCGCGGGCGTCTCGACGCAGCGGGTGGAGCGATTCGCTTATCCGGTGCTGCTCGAACGGTCCCGCACGGCGGAACTCGCGCAGTCGGCGCACCCGGTCCGCGAGGACGGGCCCGACGTCCAGACGCTCGGCGAGGTCATCGCCTACGCCTTCGGCGTCCGCGGCCACGACTACAACCAGGCCGCCTGGGACGCCTGGCGCGGCGACGACGGCAAGTGGGTCGTCGTGCTGCGCTGGAAAGCCGGCCGCTCCGACAACCGCGCGCACTGGTCGTTCTCGCCCGGCGCGCACGGCGGAACGGTGCACGCGCTCGACGAGAACGCCGAAGTCCTGCTGAACCCGAACTCCTACGTCGCCCCGCGCACCGTGCGGGCGCTGGCCCCCGCCCGCGATTCGGTGGTGCAGCCGACGCTCGACGCCGTCGAGGAACCGCGCGCCATCGAGGGTCCGGACGAGGGCGACGACGAGACCCGCGAGATCCCTCGTGTCCCGGGCGAGTCCGATGGCGACGAAGCCGAGCAGCCGCGCACGAAGGCGAAGAAGAACCATCCGATCGTGCCGTCCTGGGAGGACGTGCTGCTCGGAGTCCGCACCCAGCGCGGCTGACCTGCCCGCTTCAAGCGCCCCGATGCCACATTGGGTGCGTCAGATGCACCCAATGCCGCATTGGGGTTTTCTCGGTAGCTGTGGTGTGCGGCCAGCTCTCCGCTCCTGCCGACGTCTGTGAGGGGAACCCTCCGGATCGTGCCCCCCCCGACCTGAGACAGCTTCGGTCCGTGAAGGGCTCCTTGAGGGAATCTGATTCCCTCAAGGAGCCCTTCACGGACTTTCAGCAGGAAAGAAAGCCGCCCAGCGCGGCTCGTCGGCCGGTGCTCGCAGCATCCTGGTACGTGAGGGCCACCCTCAGGGAATCCGATTCCCTCAGGGTGGCCCTCACGGACGGCGGCGGAAGCGCAGCGGTCGGGGTCAGGCGTCCAGCAACGCGGCCAGTTTCTTGGGTGCCACGTGCCGATACGCCTCGCGCACGATCTGGTCCACCTCGGTCCAGTCGACGTCCACATCGAGCCGCACGCCGAGCCATCCGTGCACTCCGACGTAGGGCGGCCGGAAAAATCGCTCCGGCTCGGTGCGCACCAGTTCCTCCTGCACACCGGGCGGCGCGGGGCACCAGAACGCGAGCTTGTCGTCGTGGTGCCGGTCGGCGAACATCGCGAACGTCTTGCGCCCGCGGACGAACCACGTCGGTTCGCCGTGGCTGAGTCGTTCGGTGGCTTCGGGCAGGGCGAGACAGAGGGCGCGCAGCTTGTCGAGCGGAGCCATCGCGTCAGTATCCGCGAGTCAGAACACCGTGGCCAGCACGCCGATCCACGCGAGGGCCAAGCCGCCGCCCGCGCCGTACACCGCCCAGCGCAGGATCGGCACCTTCCGGCCCAGCCACAGGGACGGTGCGACGCCGCCGGTCACCACCAGCGCCGCGATCAACGCGAGCCACACGCTCGTCTCGCGGGCGAGCGTGGTGGCCAGCGCGAGCATCGCCACGACCACCACCGCGGCCGCGAACACCGACACGGTCAGCCCGGTGAGCCAAGGCGTCGGCTCTTCCTGCGTGCGGGCCCGCGCGGGTTGATCCGGCCGCCGAGGCGGTTCGACCACCGTTTCCACGCCGGTCACCGGGTCGACGAAGCGCACCTCGGTGCCCATCACCGCGGCCAGTCGCGCGGCGAGCTGACGTCCGCGCTGCGACACGACCGAACCGGCGACGTCGACGTCCGAGTCGGAGCGCGCCACCGCCGACGCCACGCGCGCCCACTCGTGCAGGGCTTGCGCGAGCTCGGCACCGATCGCGAGCCGGCGCGGGTCGACCTCTCGCGCGTGCTCGCCGCCCGGCCCGGCGAGCACCGCCTGCTCGCCGCGGATGCGCAGCTCCATCGTGCCCCTCCCCGCAAGAAACGTGCCGGGGGTCACTCTAGTGGGGCGACGCCCGCCGAGACCTCGTGGAACGCGATCGCCGCAGCCGTGGCGACGTTCAGCGAATCGACCCCGGCCACCATCTCCACGCGGACCGCGACGTCCGCGGCCTCGATCGCCTCGTCCGTCAGCCCCGGCCCCTCGGCGCCGAGCAGCAGCGCGATCGGGCCCGGCACTTTTTCGCGCAATCCGCGCAGCGGTACGGAATCCGCGCGCGGAGTGAGCGCGGCCACCGTAAAACCCCGTGCCCGCAGCACATCCAGGCCGCCGGGCCAGCTGTCGAAAGTCGCGAACGGGACGCGCAGCACGTGGCCCATCGAAACGCGCACGCTGCGCCGGTAAAGCGGATCCGAACAACCCGGGCCGAGCAATATCCCGCCGACGCCGAGCGCGGCGGCATTGCGGAAAAGCGCGCCGAGATTCTCGTGATCGCCGACGCCTTCCAGCACGGCCAAAACCTGTGCGCTGTCCACGATTTGGGAGACCGTCGGCGGTTCCGGGCGATCCGCGACCGCGAGCACCCCGCGATTGAGGTGGAAACCGACGACGTCGGCCATCGTCTCCGCCGACGTCACATACGCGGGCACGTCGACGCCCGCGAGTTCGTCTTCCAATTCCCGCAGCCGTCGCTCCACGCCGAGCAGCGCTCGCACCGGATAGCGCGAAGCAAGCAGCCGCCCGACCACGACGGTTCCCTCGGCGATCACCAGCCCGCGCCCGCCGGGGCGGTCCGGCCGACGGTCCGCTGTGGACAGGTCGCGGAAGTCGTCGAGCCCCGGATGCGCCCGGTCCTCGGTGAAGATCAGTTGAGCCACATCGGACAGTCTCGCACCCGCCCGAACCCGTGCCCACTGGTCCGAACGTGCGAGGCGCTTTAGGGCAAACGGCGTAGTTACGCGCAGGGTCAACCGCCGGTGACGGAGAGCACCAGTTTGGCCGCTAGCCCATGGCGCGGCGCTGTGCGACGGTGGTCTGCCTGGCGTACTAGCCGCCCAGACCACTGCGGACAGCAGCCAAGGAGCGCGTCGAACCATGGGTACGGATCTCTCGGCACACCCCGGCCGGCTCGATCGCGGACGGTACCGCCGGAAGGTCCAGCGATGCCTGGACACCCTGGCCCGGATGCTCACCGACGGGAGTTTTTCCTTTCCCCGCAAGAACATCGGGCTCGAAGTCGAGCTGAACCTGGTGGACGGGCAGCTGCGGCCGTCGATGACCAACTCGGTCGTGCTGGAGGCGCTCGACGACGCGTCGTTCACCACCGAACTCGGCCAGCACAACCTGGAACTGAACGTGCCGCCGCGTCCGCTCGCCGGGGATTCCGCGCTGCGCCTGGAAGAAGACCTGCACTCCTACCTCGCGAAAGCGCAGGAGAGCGCGGCGCACACCGGCTCGTCGGTGGCCATGATCGGCATTCTGCCCACGCTGGGAGCGGAGCATTTCGACCAGAAGTGGCTGTCCCACAAAACGCGCTACACGTCGCTGAACGACGAGATCTTCGCCGCCCGCGGCGAACGGATCGCGCTCGCGATGGACGGTCCGGCATTGCCCGGGGCCCAGCCGGAGCGGCTGCGGCACTACGCGGAGTCCATTCTCCCGGAGGCCGCCTGTACTTCAGTCCAATTGCATCTGCAGGTGGCCCCCGAGGAATTCGCGGCGCATTGGAACGCCGCGCAATGCCTGGCGGGCGTCCAGATCGCGCTCGCCTCGAACTCTCCTTTCCTGCTGGGCAAGGCGCTGTGGCACGAAACCCGGATCCCCTTGTTCCAGCAGGCCACCGACACCCGGCCGGAGGAGCTGAAAAACCAGGGCGTCCGGCCGAGGGTGTGGTTCGGCGAACGGTGGATCACGTCGATCTTCGACCTGTTCGAGGAAAACGTCCGCTATTTCCCGGGACTGCTGCCGGAGACCGATCTCGAGGACCCGATCGAAGCGCTCGAATCCGGGCAGGCGCCAAAACTTTCCGAACTGCGGCTGCACAACGGAACGATTTGGCGGTGGAACCGGCCGGTGTACGACGTCGTCGACGGCCTGCCGCATCTGCGGATCGAAAACCGCGTGCTGCCCGCCGGTCCGACGGTCGCCGACATCGTGGCCAACGCGGCGTTTTTCTACGGCGCCCAACGCGCGCTCGCGGAACAGGACCGGCCGGTCTGGTCGCAGATGTCGTTCCAGGCAGCGGAAGAAAACCTGTACGAGGGCGCGCGCAAGGGTTTCGACGCGCAGCTGTACTGGCCCGGCATCGGCTGGATCCCGCCGGACGAACTGGCCTTGCGCGTCCTGCTGCCGCTGGCGCACGAGGGCCTGCGCCGGTCGGACGTCTCCGACGAAGCCCGGGTGCGTTACCTCGGCATCATCGAACGCCGCTGCCTCGCCCGCCGCAGCGGCGCGGCCTGGCAACGCGACTACGTGCTGCGCGCGCACGAACGCGGAGCCGACCGCGAAACCGCCCTCAACTGGATGCTGCGGCGGTACCTGGAACTCTCCGAGGCCGGCGAGCCGGTGCACACCTGGCCGCTCGACGACTGAGCCGTTTTCGCGCGGTCCCCTACAGTGTTTCGCACGGGAAGGGGGTGGCGCGCGTGCCGAAGGTGCTGGGCGGTTCGCTCGAAGCGCACCGCCGCGAGGTGCGGTCGCGAGTGTTCGACGTCGTCCGCGCGCAGCTGTACGAGCGCGGGTTCGACGCGATCACGCTCGCCGGCGTCGCCGCGGAGGCCGGGCTCGGCCGCACCGCGATGTACAACCACTTCCCGGACAAAGAGAGCCTGCTCGTCGCGTTCGTGGAAGACGAGTCCGCGCGGTACGTCGAGCGGCTGCGCGCGGCGGTGGACGCCGAACCGGACCCAGTCGCCCAGCTGGCCACGTTCGTCCGGCTGCAGCTGCGCGTGCTGGCCGAACACCACCTTCCGCCGGGCACCGCGCTGGAGTCCGCGCTCGCGCCCGCGGCGTATCAGCGGATCAGCGCGCACGCCGACCCGATCATCGAACAGCTTCGCTCGGTACTGCTCGCCGGAGTCGACGCGGGCAGCTGGCCCGCGCAGGACCTCGACGTGGTGGTCCCGATGATCACCGCCGCGCTCGGCAGCCGTCAGGTCATCGATGTGCCCGCTGACCAGCTCGAAGGCGCTATCGAGGCCGCCGTGCGGTTCGTCCGGCGAGCGGTCGGTTCGAGTGAAAACCGCTGATTTTAGGGTAGCCTAAGTACCGGTCGTGGCCTACAGTTCTTTCTGACAGCTTGTCAGAAAGAACGTCGGGAGGCCTTTGATGACGGTGACCGCGGACCTCGAAGCCAGCCCGTTCTCCGGACAGCTGCGCGCGTCCACGAGGACGGTCCACGACAAGGCCAACCACTCCACGTACATGAACGCGCTGCTCGGCGGCGAGCTGACGCTGGACGGCTACGCGGCGCTGGCCACCCAGTACTACTTCATCTACGAGGCGATCGAGCGGGCAGGCGACGCGATGGCCGACGACCCGGTCGGCGGCGAGTTCGTGTTCGAGGAGTTGCGCCGGCTGCCCGCGCTGGAACGCGACCTCGCCCGCCTGGTCGGCCCCGGCTGGCGCACCGAGATCGCCCCGCTCGCCGCGACCGAGGCCTACACCGCGCGGATCGCCGAGGCGGCACGCTGGTCCGGCGGGTTCGTGGCGCATCACTACACGCGCTACCTCGGCGACATCGCGGGCGGCCAGATCATCCGGCGGCTGCTGGAGAAGAAGTTCGACCTCGCCGAGGCGGGCACGCTCTTCTACCGCTTCGACGAGATCGGCAGCGCCCCGGCGTTCCGCGACCGCTACCGCGCGAAGCTCGACGAGGCGCCGTGGAGCGAGGACGACCGCGCCCGGGTGATCGACGAATCCGTGGTCGCGTTCGAGCACAACGTGGCGGTGTTCGACGAACTGGCCCTCGACCTCGCGCGGTACCGGGACCCGGCGGCATGAGCCGGGTCACAGCGGGTTGACCTCCACCTAGCTCGAAGTACGAGGCTCGGTTTCAGAAGGCTCCCGCGAGGGAAGCCGCCAAGCACAACCGCGCGTCGACCAGAAGGAGGGCCCATGGCCCGGTACGAGCTGCCCGAACTCGATTACGACTACGGCGCTCTCGCGCCCTACATTTCGGGCGAGATCAACGAGCTGCACCACAGCAAGCACCACGCGACCTACGTGAAGGGCGCGAACGACACGCTGGACAAGCTCGCCGCCGCGCGGGAGGCGGGCGACTTCGGCTCGATCGTGGGCTTGGAGACGACGCTGGCGTTCAACCTGGCCGGGCACGCCAACCACGTGGTGTGGTGGAAGATCCTCTCGCCGGAAGGCGGGGACAAGCCGACCGGCGAGCTGGCCGCGGCGATCGACGAGGCGTTCGGCTCGTTCGACAAGTTCAAGGCCCAGTTCACCGCGGTGTCGACCACGATCCAGGGCAACGGGTGGGGCGCGCTGTCGTGGGACCCGATCGGCAAGACGCTGATCACCCAGCAGCTGCGCGACCACCACAACAACCTGATCCTGCCGACCGTGCCGATCCTGCTGGTCGACGTGTGGGAGCACGCGTTCTACCTGGACTACAAGAACGTGAAGCCGGACTACGTCAACGCCCTGTGGAACATCTTCAACTGGGCCGAGATCAGCAAGCGCTTCGACAACGCCGTCGCCGGCGGCAACGGCCTCCTGCTCAGCTGAGGCCAGCGGCACCCCGGGGTCCGGCCTGGCGACAGGCCGGACCCCGTTTTTTCGCTTGACCTGGAGTGCACTGGAGGTGTGAGAGTGGAACCCATGGACGTCGACGCTTACCTCGCTCGCCTGGACCTGCCGGTGCCTCCGGCGGCTGACCTGGCCGCGCTGCGCCTGCTGCAGGAGCGGCACCTGATGCACGTCCCGTTCGAGAACCTCAGCGTGCACCTCGGGGAACCCATCGAACTCACCGAAGAAGCACTCTTCGACAAGCTCGTGCGCCACCATCGGGGCGGATTCTGCTACGAGCTGAACGGTCTTTTCGCCGCCCTGCTGCGAGAGCTGGGCTTCGCCGCGACGCTGCACGCGGCTCGCGTTTTCAACGACGCCGGGGTGCCCGGACCGCCGCTCGACCACGCCGCCATCCTCGTCCAACTCGGCGAGGAGCAGTACCTGGTGGACGTCGGCTTCGGCAAGTTCAGCCGGCAGCCGCTCGCGCTGTCCGCGGTCGAGCCGCAGAGCGATCCAGAGGGCGAATACCTCCTCCTGGACGCTCCGTACGGCGACGTGGACGTCCTGCGCGACGGCAAGCCCGAGTACCGCCTCGAGCGCCGCCCACGGCAACTGTCGGACTTCGCGCCGATGGCGTGGTGGCAGTCGACGTCGCCGCAGTCGCACTTCACGCAGACCCTCACGTGCTCGCGCCCGACCGCCCAGGGCCGCGTGACGCTGTCCGGCGACCGGCTGATCGAGACGGTCGACGGCGTGCGCCACGAGGTGCTGCTGCCGAACGACGATGCCGTGCGGGTGGCCTACCACGTGTACTTCGGCCTGCGGCTGCGCCGGCTCCCGATGCGGCCCGGCGAGCATCCGCTGGAGACCCCGACCCCGCACCCGTCCTGACGCTCACCCCGTGAACGGCCTTGCCCTCGCGGGGAAGAGCCCTGACCATGAACAGAGCCCCGCGTCCCGGGGTTCCCAGGTCGCGGGGCTCTGTCCGTTCCCGAACTGACTGCCGCTCCCACCACGAAGCGGACATGTATGAGGTTAGCCTAACCTCACCAATAGAGGCAAGCCCGTCCCTGCGGAGACCTCAGTCTCACCCTCCCGAGTGACGACTTTCGGCGGTCTCCGCTGTCTCCGGACAGCCATTTCCGCAGGTCAGACCCGTTCCCGCGACAGGATCCGCAAGCCGTTGCCGAGCCGCCGGGGCATCCGGACTCCGCCGCGCCGGATCAGCACCACCGCGCACACCACCGCCGCGATCGCCGAAATCGCGCCGCCGATGTAGAACGGCGACCGGCCGCCGAACGCGTCGGCCATCCAGCCGGTCATCGGCCCGCCGATCGGGTTGCCGCCGATCAGCACCAGCACGTAGATGCCCATCACGCGGCCGCGCATCTCCGGCGACACCGACGTCTGCACCAGCGCGTTCGCCGTGTTCAGGAAGGTGATCGTGGCGAAGCCGAGCGGGATCAGCCCGATCCCGAACGCCAGGTACGTCGGCATGAACGCGGTGACGAACTCGAACACCCCGAGCAGCGCCGCCGACACCAGCATCAGCCGCACCCGGGGACGGCTCTTCACCCCGCGCCGAGCCGACGCCAGCGCACCGGTGAAGGTGCCGACCGCGACGAGCGTCGACAGCAGGCCGTACCCGTCAGCCTGGGTGTGGAAGACGTTCGCGGCGACGATCGGCAGCGACGTGAAGTAGGTGATGCCGAACGTGCTGACGAAGAACATCAGCACCATGACCGTCACCAGGTCCGGCCGTCCGCGCACGTAGCGCAGGCCCTCCATGAGCTGGCCCTTGGCGCGCGGGATCGCCGGACCGCGGAACAGCTTCGCCGGGTTCATCAGCGCGACCCCGGTGATCACCGCGAGCGTGCTCGCCGCGTTCGCGATGAACAGCCAGCCGGTGCCGACCCAGGTGATCGCGAACCCGGCGATGGCCGGTCCGACGATGCGGGCCATGTTGAAGATCGACGAATTGAGCGCGACCGCGTTCGCCACCTGGTCCCGGCCGACCATCTCGGCGACGAACGACTGCCGCGTCGGCACCTCGATCGCCGAGGTCGTCCCGAGCATCACGCACAGCAGGTAGACGTGCCAGAGCTGGGCGACGCCGGTCAGGTCGAGCACGCCGAGCAGCACGGCCTGCAGGCAGTTCGCCGCCTGGATGAGCATCAGCAGCTTGCGCTTGTCGACCCGGTCGGCGAGCACGCCCGCCCACAGCGACAGCAGCACGGTCGGGATGAACTGCAGCGCGACCGCGACGCCGAGCGCCACCGGGTCGTTGCCGGACAGCGTGAACACCAGCCAGTCCTGGGCGATGCGCTGCATCCAGGTGCCGATGTTCGAGATGACCTGGCCGCTGAAGAAGAGCCGGTAGTTCCGCACGCGCAGCGACGAGAACATCGTGCGGCGGGTCTTGGTCTCCGGGGATTCCGCGGCGGAAGACGATTTCCCGGCCGGGACGGAAGAGGGGCCGGGTGGAGCGGAACTGGACGGCGGCGGTGCCGTGTCCCGGGTAGCAGTGGATTGGGCCGGACATCCTGTTTCGCTACCCGTGGTGGTCACCTGTGCTAGTTCCCCGCCATCCTGTCGATGATCTCCGCGGCTCGGGAGAGCACTTCGAGCTCTTCCTCGCCGAGTTCGGCCAGTTGCCGGTCCAGCCACGCCTCCCGCACCGAGATGGCCTTGCGCACGAACGTGAGCCCGTCGTCGGACAGCTCGACGATGGCCTGGCGGCCATCGGTCGGGTGCGGCCTGCGCTCGACGAACCCCATCTCCTCGAGCGCGGCGATGACCCTCGTCATCGAGGGCGGCTGGACGCCTTCCTTCGCGGCGAGCTGACCGGGGGTCAGCGGGCCGCACTTGTGCAGGGTGGACAACGCCGCGATCTGCGTGAGCGACACGTCGTCAGCCACCCGCTGTGCCCGGAGACGGCGGTTGAGCCGCACCACCGCGAGACGCAAGCGGCTCGCCAGGGAACGCTCGTGCGGGTCGCCGGACATATAGTTAGCATACCTCACGACCTGCGCCCGGTGTTTACGCCGGTCAGCTGAGTGCGGCCTGGATCGGCCCGACGGCGAAGTAGGCCACGAACGCCACCGCGATCACCCACATCAGCGGATGCACCTTGCGGGCCTTGCCGGTGACCGCCTGGATCACGACGTAGCTGACGAATCCGGCGCCGATGCCGTTGGCGATCGAGTACGTGAACGGCATGACGACGATGGTCAGGAACGCGGGCAGCGCGATCTTGAAATCGGTGAAGTCGATGTCGCGGACCTGCGCCATCATCAGCGCGCCGACCACGACCAGCGCCGGAGCCGCCGCCTCGACCGGCACGACCTGGTACAGCGGGGTCAGGAACATCGCGGCGATGAACAGCAGACCGGTCACGACGTTCGCCAGACCGGTCCGCGCGCCCTCCGCGATCCCGGACGCGGATTCCACGAACACCGTGTTCGAGCTGGCCGAGCCGAACCCGCCGGCCGCGCCCGCGAGGCCCTCGACGAACAGCGCCTTGCCGACGTTCGGCAGCTGCCCGTCCTTGCCGACCAGCCCGGCTTCCTTGCCGAGGCCGGTCATCGTGCCCATGGCGTCGAAGAAGTCCGCGAACACGAGGGTGAAGACGAGCAGCACCACGGTGATGATCGGCAGCCGGGTCCACGCGCCGAACGACACGTCGCCGACCAGCGACAGGTCCGGGAGGCCGATGACCTTGCTCGGCAGCGCCGGGTAGCCGAGGTTCCAGCCCTTCGGGTCGGTGCCGTTCGACGGTCCGGCCTTCACGATCGCCTCGACCACGATCGCGAGGACCGTCGAGCCGAGCACGCCGATCAGGATCGCGCCCTTGACCTTCTTGGCGACGAGCACCGCGGTGAGCAGCAGGCCGACGACGAACACCGCGGTCGGCCACGAGGCGATGGAACCGCCGATGCCGAGCCCGACCGGCACCGTGGTGTGCGCGTCGTCCGGCAGCCTGCGCACGAACCCGGCGTCGACCAGGCCGATCAGGCAGATGAAGAGCCCGATGCCGACCGCGATCGCGGATTTGAGCGCGGGCGGCACGGCGCGGAACACCGCGGTTCGGAAGCCGGTGAGCACGAGCAGGACGATGATCACACCCTCGATGACCACCAGGCCCATCGCCTCCGGCCAGCTCATCTGCGGCGCGATGGTGACCGCGAGCAGGCTGTTGATGCCGAGCCCAGTCGCGATGCCGAACGGATAGTTCGCGACGAGCCCCATCAGGATCGTCAGCACGCCCGCGACGAGCGCGGTCACCGCCGCGACCTGCGGCACCGGGAGGATGTGCCCGAGCACGTCCTTGTGCGCGGACGGGGTGTCGGCCGCGAAACTGCCGATGATCAGCGGGTTGAGGACCACGATGTAGGCCATCGTCACGAACGTGACCACGCCGCCGCGGATCTCCCGCCCGGTGCTCGACCCGCGTTCGCTGATCCGGAAGAAGCGGTCCAGTGTGGACCCCGCCCGCTCGCGCTGCTCCGCCATTTCCCCGCCTGTCTCGCTGTTTCCGTCCGGGTAAACTCTGGCCCGTGGAAGAACCGACCAGCGCCCCGGACACTCCGGCCGCCCTGCGGCACACGCCGGACCTGCCGAAGCGGCTCACCGACCTGACGCCGGTGGTGATCGTAGGTACTGCGCTCTGGCTTGTCGCGCTCGTGGTGCTTTTCTTCACCAGCGAGGGCGTGTGGGTGCAGACGTGCCTCGCCGGGATCGCGCTCGGGTTCATCGGGTTCGGGATTATTTTCTGGCAGCGTGCTGCCGCTCGGCGCGGGTCCAAGTCGGCGCAGCGGCTTTAGGGCTCGTCAGTTCAGCAGGGTGCGCGGCGCCGGGTCTTCCAGCAGCGCCGTGATGCGATAACGCTCGCCCCACCGATCACTCGCCCACGCGAACGCGCGCGCCAGCCCCTCGGACGTGTCCGCCGCGTGCAGTCGGTCGTCTGACCACCACGGCACCTCCGCCGAAGCACCCTCGATCGTCACCGTGAGCGGGTCGTGCAGCAGCACCCCGCCGTCCGGCAGCGTGATGCCGAGTTGGTCCGCGGCGAGCGCGAGGGCGGGCAGGTCGGCCCACGCGACGTACTCGCCGGTGCTCTCGACCTCGGCTTTCAGGCTGCTCGCGACGGGGACGTCGAGGAGTTCCGCCAGTCGCTCCGGATCCGCGGGCGCGACGAGGAGCTTCGCCGGGTCCAAAGCAGCCGCGACCCACGGCACGTCCAGCACCACGGCTTCCTCGACGACGCTCCCGTCCGCCGCACGGACTCGGGCGGGGGCGTCGACGTCGGAGATGTCGATCGGTGCGGCCACCAACGCCGCGTGTGCGCGGGCGACCAAGCCCGGGGTCGGCGTCCGTTGCGGGTCGCCGAGTCGTTCGAGCAGGTCGGTGACGTCCTCCGCGGTCTCCAGGTCCAGTCCGGTCCGGACGCCGACGGCGCGGAGCAGATCGTCGCTCAACTCGAGGTCGGGCACCGGGTCGTACAGGCCCGCCAGTGCGGTCGCCGAAGCGAGCCGCCACGCGCCGGGGGCTTCGCCGGCCAGCAGGGCGTACCGCGCGAGCCACCAGCCCGCGTGGCCGTCCGGGCTGTGCAGTGCCTGCCACGTTTCCGGACGGGACGCGATCAAGCGGAGCGCGTCCGGCCAGGCGTCGTCCGCGACAAGGTCGAGGTCGCGAATGGACACGACCGTCGTCGGCGGCTGCTCGAACGAATCCCACCACTGCTCTTCGTCCGGCAGGTGGTGGTCGGGTTCGTGCGGATCCTCGTCCAGCCCGACCGCGAACGAATCGAGCACCTTCGCCGCGACGAGGGTTCCCGTCGGCCAGTCTTCGGCGAATTCCTCGTCCAGCACGGAAAGCGCGCCGCCGGGCTCGAACACCTCGGGGTCGATGACGTCCAGCAACGGCGACGTCGGCAGCACCAGTTCGTCCGCGCGCCGCCAGCCGTCCTCCGCGGGCAGCGCCAGCGCGCCGATCCACTCCGGCGCCTGATCGCCGCAATCGGTGACCAGCCGGAGCACCGCGCCCGCGAGGTTCATTCCGTCCAAACCGGACTGAACGTCGGCGACACTGTGCTCGACCGCGTACTGCAGCTGTTCCGCTTCGAGCAGCTGCCGCGCGTCCGCGTGCTTGGCTCCTAACAGTTCCAGCAACTGATGCGCCGCACCTGGGTGCACGAGCCGGAGGCCGGGAACGTCCACATCGGACAGAAGTTCGCGGAGTTCGCTGCTGCCGTCGACGAGCAGCGCGCCCTTGACGCCCGGCAACGTCCGCCCGTCCGACAGCGGGACCGGCAGTCCGTCGAGCTGATTCGCGCTGAGCGCGTGACTCTCGACCGCGACCGCCAGCTCCGCGTACAGCTTCTGCCACCAGCCGGGTTCGCGATCGATGCCAGTCAGGACTTCGAGGACGTCGCCGATGCCGAGGATGTGCGCGGAGACCGGCTTGAGCAGCCGGGGATTCGCTTGCACCAAGCCCGGGATGACGTCGGCCAGCAGCGGAGCCAGCCCGTCGACGTCGAGCACCCGCGCCTGCTGTCCGGAGACTTCCTGACCGTCCACAGTGGCCAGCCAGGGTTCCTGCGCGAGCGAGGTGTAAACCAGGTCTTTCAGCTGTGAGTCCACAGTGGACAGCGGGAATCCCGCGGCGGGGACCAAGGTTGGCCGGTGTTCCGCTTTGACCGCCCGGACCAGTTCGACGTATTCACTCGCCGCCCTCTCCAGCGCGCGAGTGAGCTCCGCGCCGGGAAGCACCCGGCGGCGAGACGGCTCCAGCGGCACTTCGGCAATCAACCGGGCCGGGAGCGAAAGGCCTTCGTCGGTTGGCGTCGGCGCGTGCAGCACATCGTCTTCGAGCGGCTGCGGGACGCCGTCGGCGTCGACCGGAACGGCCCAGACTCCGTGCTTCAGCCACCGTCGTTGCCCGGTCGGCGAAGTGATCTCGACGGTCTCGTCGCCGCTTCGAGTCCACTTGCGACCGTCCACTTCGGCCTCGGCGAGCCACGGCAGGGCCAGCAGGAGGTCTTCGATCTCGTTCGCCAGACCGTCGAGCAGGCCTTGCCCGGATTCCTTCAGCGGCAACCGCACTTCGGTGGCGAATCCGGCAGGCGGCTGTTCCGTGACGGGAAACGGCAGCCGCAGCACCGGAACGTCGCCGTCCCGGCCGGATTCCTCCCGGGTGCGCTGCGCGGAAAACGCGACCCCGCCCGAGGTCGAAACGACCCGGGGCTCGTCGGTGACGGTCAGCACGGCCGCGAATCCGACTCCGAACCGGCCGACGGTCCCTTCCTTGGCCGACGCCCGCAACGACGCTAGCGATTCGACCCCTCGGGTGTCCAGCGGCGCGCCGGTGTTGGCGAACCGCAGTTCACCGTCCACAACGGACACCCGGATCCGCCCCGGTTCGCCCGCGATCTGCGCGGCGTCGGCGGCGTTCTGCGCGAGTTCGACGAACAACCGGTCGCGGTAAGCGCCGACGCGCAGGTCGCGTTCCGAGTTGGTGTCCTCGGTGAAGCGGGTGGGCGAATCGCGCCAGGCGCTCAGCGCCGCTTCCCGCAGCCGGACTGTCCCGAAAGGATCAGCCGCTCCCCCAGCGACTTCGTTCACCGGAGGACATCGCTCCCGTCGGAGTCGTCCTCGCCCGAAGTCGCATCAGAAGCGTCCGGAGCAACGGCCTCGACGACCACTTCGGCAGCAGTGCCCGCCGCCGAAGCCTCGACGACGTCCGGCTCCTTCGCCGCAGACTCCTCCGCCGCGTCCGAAGCCGGCTCGGCAGCCACCTCGACGGCAGCTTCCTCGACCGCCACCTCCGCGGCCGCCTCCGGCTCCACCGCCGCGACCTCAGCGGTCTCCTCGGCCGCCGCGGCCGCCGCCTCTTCCACCACCGCCGGGTCCGCGGCGACGCTCGGTTCCGGAGCCGGCTCCGGAGCGGGCGTGAAGTCGATCAGCGAATCGTCGTAAACCAGCTCCGCGACCGGGACCGAGGACGTCACCTCGACCCGTACCTCGGAGTGCGCCCCACATCCGTAAGCCACGTCCACGACGTGCCCGTCCGCGGGCGCGATGTCGTTCGTGCACGCCCCGAAGGCGCCGCGCAGCGACCCGGCCAGCGGCACGAAGAACCCACAGGTCCCGCAGGTCGCGGGCGCGCTACGGGCCATGTCCGAACGCGGGCCGAACTCGCCGCCGTGCCAGCGAGCGGCCGCGTCGAGCCTGCCGTAGCGCGAAAGCACGTGCACCCGGCCGAGGCCGACCTCGTGCGCCGCTTCCTCGACGGCCGGGTCGTCCGACTGGAGGTACGCGGGCGAGAGGCGCGGGTCGTCCTTGTCCGCGGGGAACAGGTCGCCGACGCCGAGGTCCCCCGCGCGCACCCGCTGCTCCCACGGCACCCACGCGGGCGCGACCAGGGCCTCCGGGCCCGGCTGCAGCACCAGTTCGCTCACCGTGACCGGCTCGTCCGGCCCGGCCACCGCGACGGTGACCGACCAGCGCCAGCCGCGGTATCCGGGCACCGAGGCTTCGAAGAGGTGGCTCGCGGAGACCGCGTCCTCGCGTTCCACTCCGACGTGCTCGCCGACCTGGTCAGCGGGTGCTTCCGCCAGCACGGCCTCCCGCGCGGCCTCGACAGCGTCCGCGAGCTTCCGGTGGAGAGAGCCGTCGTCCAGGGTCAACAGCAGCGTCATACCCCCAATTGTGCCGCACGCATCCGCGCCGCCCGTGCCAGGCTGTTCCTCGTGCGAACCCGGATCGTCTGGCCCCTGGTGGCCGCCGCCCTGCTCGGCGGATGCGCGGGCACCCAAGCCACGCCCGCCCAGCCCGAACAGCTCACCGTCCAGGTGCTCGGAACGCTGCCGCACGACTCGACCGCCTTCACCGAAGGACTCGAGTACTCCGGCACGACGCTGTACGAGAGCCGCGGGCTCGAAGGCAAGTCCGCGCTCACCGCGGGACCGGCAGGCGGAACACCAGCCAAACAGGTGACGGTGCCGTCGCCGTTGTTCGCCGAGGGCATCACCGTGCTCGGGCCGAAGCTGTGGCAGCTGACCTGGCGCGACGGGATCGCGATCGAACGCGACTCCCAGACGCTCGCCGAACTGCGGCGCGTGCACTACGACGGCGAGGGCTGGGGACTGTGCCATCAGCCCAGTGGACGGCTGGTGATGAGCAACGGGTCGTCGATGCTCACCTTCCGCGACCCGCAAACGTTTGCGGTCACCGGTTCCGTCGACGTCGGCCAGGACCAGCTGAACGAACTGGAGTGCGTCGGCGACACCGTTTACGCGAACGTCTGGCAGACCGGAACCATTCTGCGCATCGACGCCGGCACCGGACGGATCACCGCGAAGATCGACGCCGGCAAGCTCCGCACGCCGTCCCGGCCCGGCGAGGACGTGCTGAACGGCATCGCCGCGATCCCGGGCACGGACGAATTCCTGCTGACCGGGAAGCTGTGGCCGACGTCGTTCCGCGTGAAGTTCGTCCCGGAAAATCAGCGAACCGGCACGTGAGCGGGCGGTACGTGACCTCGATGAGGCAGGATTGAACCGTGGCCCTCTTCAGCTCGCGCTCCGGTTCCGACAGCCCCCTCGGCGGGCAGTCGGGCAAAGGCCGTGGGAAGAAGAAGCGCCGCTGGACTCCCGAGCCCGGCGCGGCGCAGGCCCGCTCGTGGCGCGACACCCCGCCGACCCGGGTCGATCAGGCCGTTGACCAGCGCGTTCGCCAGGCTCCGCCGGAGTACGCGCCGGAACCGCCGCGGGCCCGGCCGGAGCGCATCCAGCCCGAACCTCCGCGCGCACGCCCGGCCGAACCGCGAACCGAGCACGTCGATCAGCGCCCTCCCCGCGGTTATCCCGGACGGCCGGAGCCGCGCAGCGCGTTCTACGACGACGCGCCGCCGTTCCCGCCGAACGCCGAGGAAGCGCCCACCGGCGCTGTCCCGATGGGACACCGTCCGCCGCCGCCCCCGCGCGGCGCCCGGCCGTACCCGCCGCGCGACCACCGCACCGAGCCCGTCCACCCGCGGCCGTACGACGACCGTCCCGGCAGCGCCGGCTACGAGCACTACGACACCGGCGGCTACGCGGGCGAGCCACGCGTCGAAGACGAGCAGGACGAGGCCTTCAACACCACCGCCGTCCCCGGCGCCGGGTCGGTTCCGAAACTGCCGAAGAAGCTCACCGTCACGCGGGTCGCCGCGCTGCGCAGCCGTCAGCTGAGCGGACAGGCGATCGGCGCGTTCCAGCGCGCCACCAAGGCAGACGGCGCGGACAAGTCCGGTCTCACCTCGCTGATGTACGCGGTGATGCTGAACTACGCCAGCGACGCGGCGATGGCGATCGCGCTGGCGAACACGCTGTTCTTCGCCGCGACCAGCGGCGAGAGCAAGGGCAAGGTCGCGCTGTACCTGCTGATCACGATCGCGCCGTTCGCGCTCGTCGCACCGGTGATCGGCCCAGCGCTGGACCGGATCCAGCGCGGCCGCCGGCTCGCGATGTGCGTCTCGTCGATCGGCCAGGGCCTGATGGCCGTGGTGATGGCACTGCACTTCGACGACTGGCTGCTGTACCCGGCGGCGCTCGGGATGATGGTGCTGTCGAAGTCGTTCACCGTGCTGAAGGCGGCGGTCACGCCGCGCGTGGTGCCGCCGGAGATCACGCTGTCGAAGACCAACGCGCGGATCACCGTCTTCGGCCTGATCGCGGGCGGCGTGTTCGGCGCGCTGGCCAGCGGGGTGAGCAGCCTCTCCAACTCCTCGGGCGCACTGTGGTTCACCGCGGTGATCTGCGTGGCCGCGGCCGTGCAGTCGATGCGGATCCCGTCGTGGGTCGAGGTGACCGAGGGCGAGGTCCCGACGTCGCTGTCCGCGCGGCCGGAGCCGAAGCAGAAGCGGCAGCGCCAGCCGATGGGACGGCACATCGTCGTTGCCTTGTGGGGCAACGGTTCCGTCCGCGTGCTGACCGGCTTCCTGATGATGTTCGCCGCCTTCGCGGTGAAGGCGCAGACCGAACACGCCGGGCACAGCCCGTTCGTCCAGTTGCTGTTGCTGGGCATCATCGGCGCGGCGGCGGGCGTCGGCGGATTCGTCGGCAACGCACTGGGTTCGCGGCTGCACTTCGGTTCGGCGGACCAGGTGATCGTTGCCTGCGTGGCGGCGTGTGTCGTGACGACGCTGATCGCGACGCTGCTGCCCGGCCTCGCCACGGCGGCGATCGTCGGCCTCATCGGCGCGACCGCCAGCGCGCTGGCGAAGATCAGCCTCGACGCGGTGATCCAGGAGGACCTGCCGGAGCAGTCGCGCGCCTCGGCGTTCGGGCGTTCCGAGACGGTGCTGCAGCTGTCGTGGTGCATGGGCGGCGCGGTCGGACTGCTGCTGCCGCCGACGTACTGGATCGGCTTCCTGGTCGTCACGCTCCTGCTGGCGGTCGGCCTGACGCAGACGTTCCTGGTGCAGCGCGGCGGTTCGCTGCTGCCCGGCCTCGGCGGAAATCGCCCATTGCGCCCGGAGCCGACCGGCAGCTTCCCCGCCCAGGGGCCCGCGCGAGGCCGCCGGTAATCTCGGGCCATGCGACGTTCCCGGGTGGTGGCCGTGCTCGCGGCCGGTGGTTTCGCGGTGGCCGGCTGTTCCGCGCCGGGCCCGGCCGAGGTGACTTTCTACGCCGACGGGCACACGATCAACGTCGCCCCGATCGGCAACTGCGACATCAAGTCCGGCGTCTGCGCGGCCAACCCCGGCGCGACCGGCAAGCTCAAGGTGCGGCCGGGCCGCTCGGTGCAGATCTCGGTGCCGAAGGAGATCGCCGAGACGCCGTGGAAGGTCACCGTGCAGTACGTGAACGGCAAGGGCGAGCCCCAGCCGCTCAAGGAGGACATCATCACCTCCCGCGACCGCTACGCCTACACCGCGACGCCGCCCGCGAAGGACGACCAGATCGTGGTGGTCGAGATCGCACAGGCATCGGTGATCAGCCGCACCGGCGACCCGAACGACGCGGAAGCCGTCACGACGGCGCTGTGGTCGCTGCAGGTCCAGCCTGCCTGATCCGGCCAAAAGCCGTGAAGGGCTCCGCGCGGGGAGATTCCCGTACGGAGCCCTTCACTGTTTTCAAGCGGTGGCGTGATTGATCACGGGTCGAGGTCGCGCGCGACCGCCCGCATGATCTCCGCGATCTGCTTGGTGTTCTTGCGATCCGGGTACCGGTTGCGCCGCAGGTCCGGCTGGACCTTCAGCTCCAGCAGCTTGATCATGTCCTCGACGAGGCCGTGCAGCTCCTCCGCGGGCCGGCGGCGCGCCTCGGCGACCGACGGCGGCGGGTCCAGCAGCCGGACGGAGAGCGCCTGCGGTCCGCGCCTGCCGTCGGCCACGCCGAACTCGAGCCGCTGCCCGGCTTTCAGGCCCTCCACGCCGTGGGGCAGCGCGGCCTTGCGGATGTAGACGTCCGCACCGCCGTCTTGCGTGACGAAGCCGAACCCCTTCTCCGCGTCGTACCACTTGACCTTGCCGGTCGGCACTTCCCTCACCAGTCCTTCTGCTGTGCAGGTCACGACGAACGCGCCCCGAGCGATCTCGAGGCGCGCGTCCGATAAGCGTATCTCGCCACAGGCGCTGGGGAGAAGCGGATAGTCCCGTTACTCTCACCCCATGGAGAACGCAGCGAAACAGACCGGCAAACCGATCCTCATGCGGCTCGGCATCGGCCTGTTCGCCATCGGCATGCTCGCCGTGGCGACAGTGTTCGTGCTGTTCGCCGCCGGACTCGAGAACCTGCCGGTGTGGCTCAGCGCGGCCGCCGGCGTGATCACCCCGCTCGGCCTCCTGCTCGGGCTGATCGCGCTGATCCAGGAAGCCCGCGCCGGAAAGCACGGCTGACCAGCGGTTACACCGCGGTTTCCACGAACGTCCTGGCGAACCACCCGGGGAACTCGACCAGCGAGTCGAGCACCACGTCCGCGCCCTCGGCGGCCAATTCCTCGCGGCTGCACGGCCCGGTCGCCACGGCCACGGACATCGCGTTGGCCGCTCGCGCGCCCCGCACGTCGCCGAGGTGATCGCCGACGTACGCCCGTGCCTCGTGTTCCAGCAGGGCCGCCGCCTTCTGCGTGGACCACAGCTCGCCCACCAGCGCGTCGACCTTCATGCCCAGCGCGTCGAGGTGCATCTGCGCGTTGGGCCCGTACTTCCCGGTGACCACGACCGTCCGCCCGCCTGCCGCCCGGACCGCCTCCAGCGCCTCGGCCGCGCCGGGCAGCGCGACCGTGCTCGGCACGACCGTCTCCGGGTACAGCTCGCGGAACTGCCAGATCAGCTCGGGAATCCGGTCCTCGGGCGCGCCGAAATCGCGCAGCGCCTGATCGAGCGGCGGCCCGAGGTTCGAGGCGAACGCCTCCCCGTCGAACGTCAGCCCGGACTTCTTGCCCAGCGCGTTCATCGCCGCGACCATGCCGGGCCGCGGGTCGATCAATGTCATGTCGAGGTCGAACCCCACCGTGATGCCCACGTCCCACACGGTAGCTGTCCGGACCGACAGTTCCGGACGGTCCGCTGTACACGTGCACCATCCAGGTAAAGGTTCTTGACACAGATTCAGTCTGTGTCAAGCTGGCGGTGTGACCAGCTTCACCGAGCGGACCAAGGCGACGCTTCGCGAAACGCTGCTCGACGCGGCCGCGGACCTGCTCCCCGATCGCGGCCACCAGGGCCTCCGGATGGCCGACGTGGCCGCGAAAGCCGGGGTCAGCAGGCAGACGGTCTACAACGAGTTCGGCAGCAAGGCGGCGCTCACGCAGGCCGTCGCGCTGCGCGTCGCGGCGGAGTTCCTCGACGGCATCCGCTGCCGGTTCGAGGACGCCGAGAGTTTGCTCACGGGCATCCGCGGCGCGGTCGTCTACACGATCGAACACGCCAGGGAGAACCGGCTGATCGCGGCGGCGCTCGGCACCGAGGCGGGCGAGGACCTGCTCCCCCTGCTGACCTCGCGCGGCGAACCGATCCTCACCGCGTCGGCCGAACTCGCGGCGCAGCAGTACCTCGCGCTCGAACCCCGGCTCACCCAGGAGGCCGCCGCGCTGCTCGCCGAAACGGTGGTCCGGCTGTCGCTCAGCCACCTGGTGCTGCCGACGCATTCCGCGTCCGAGGCCGCCGAGTCGGTCCTCGCGGTGCTCGCCCCCGCCATCGACCAATTCGTCCACAATGGAGTGAAACGAGAGGGCCAGTCATGACCGAGACGCTTCCGGAGCTGCGCAGCGGATTCTCGTCCCTGCGCAAGGGCGGGCTGAACTGGGACTCGTTCCCGTTGCGGCTGTTCGTCAAGGGCAACAAGAAGTTCTGGAACCCGGCGGACCTCGATTTCAGCAGGGAACGCGAGGGCTGGGAAAGCCTGACGCCCGAGCAGCAGCGCTCGACCACCTACCTCGTCGCGCAGTTCATCGCGGGCGAGGAGGCGGTGACCGAGGACATCCAGCCGTTCATGCGCGCGATGTCGTCGACCGGCCGGTTCGGCGACGAGATGTACCTGACGCAGTTCTGTTTCGAGGAGGCCAAGCACGTCGAGGTTTTCCGGCGCTGGATGGACGCCGTCGGACTGGACGACGACCTGCATTCCTACGTCGCGGAAAACCCGCACTACCGCAAGCTTTTCTACGAGGAACTGCCGCAGTCGCTGCGCGCGCTGGAGGACGATCCCAGTCCGCTCAACCAGATCCGCGCGAGCGTGACATACAACCACGTGATCGAAGGCAGCCTCGCGCTCACCGGGTACTACTCGTGGCAGCTGATCTGCACGCAGAACCAGATCCTGCCGGGAATGCAGGAACTGGTGCGCCGCATCGGCGACGACGAACGCCGCCACATGGCGTGGGGCACGTTCACCTGCCGACGGCACGTCGCCGCGGACGACGCGATGTGGGACGCCGTGCAGGAACGCATGGGCGAACTGCTGCCGCACGCGCTCGGCATGATCCAGTGGGTGCAGGACCAATTCGAGGAGGTCCCGTTCGACAACGACCCCGAGGAATTGATCCAGTACGCCGCCGACCGCGCCCAGCGCCGCCTCGGTGCGATCGAATCCGCGCGGGGCACGCCGGTCGAGCAGATCGACCTCGACTACTCGCCCGAGCAACTCGAGGAGACCTTCGGCGAGGAGGACGAAAAAGCCCTCGCCGAAGCCGCCGCGGCCGCTTCCGCCTGACGCGAACCGGCGGCCGTCCACATCGGACGGCCGCCGGTGTCAGCTCACGCGTGCTTCTGCGACGCCGCCTGCTCCAACCCCAGCAAAGTCACCGACTGCTGGCGCATTTCGACCTTGCGCACCTTCCCGGTCACCGTCATCGGGAATTCCTCGACCACGTGGATGTAGCGCGGGATCTTGTAATGCGCCAGCTTGCCCTGGCAGAACTCGCGCACCGCTTCCGTGGTCAGCGGCTGCGCACCCTCGCGCATCCGGATCCAGGCCATCAATTCCTCGCCGTACTTGACGTCCGGCACGCCGATCACCTGCGCGTCCAGCACGTCCGGATGCGTGTAGAGGAATTCCTCGATCTCGCGCGGGTAGATGTTCTCGCCGCCGCGGATCACCATGTCCTTGATCCGGCCGGTGATGTTGATGTACCCCTCGTCGTCCATGATCGCGAGGTCGCCGGTGTGCATCCAGCGCGCGGCGTCGATCGCCTCGGCGGTCTTTTCCGGTTCCTCCCAATAGCCGAGCATCACCGAATAGCCGCGGGTGCACAATTCGCCAGGCATGCCGCGCGGCACGGTCAGCCCGGTTTCCGGATCGACCACTTTGGACTCCAGATGCGGGCCGACCCGGCCGACCGTCGACACCCGGCGCTCCACCGAATCGTCCGCGCGGGTCTGCGTGGACACCGGAGACGTCTCGGTCATGCCGTAGCAAATGGACACCTCGGTCATCCCCATCCGGTCGATGACCTGCTTCATCACCTCGACCGGGCACGGCGATCCGGCCATGATGCCGGTGCGCAGCGAGCCGAGGTCGAACGTCTCGAACTCGGGGTGGTTCAGCTCGGCGATGAACATCGTCGGCACGCCGTACAGCGACGTGCAGCGTTCGGCGGCGACCGCGGCGAGCGTGGCCTTCGGGTCGAACGCCGGGGCCGGGATGACCATGCACGAACCGTGGCTGGTGCACGCGAGGTTGCCCATCACCATGCCGAAGCAGTGGTAGAAGGGCACCGGGATGCAGACCCGGTCCTCCTCGGTGTAATTGCACAGCTCGCCGACGAAATAGCCGTTGTTGAGGATGTTGTGGTGGCTGAGGGTCGCGCCCTTGGGGAAACCGGTGGTGCCGCTCGTGTACTGGATGTTGATCGGGTCGTCCGCGGACAGCCCGGCCTGCAATTGCGCGAGCCGTTCCGTGTCGCCGCCGCGGCCGGACTCCATCAGGTCGGTCCACGACGCGGTGCCGAGCAGCACGACCGCTTCCAGTCCGGGACAGTTCGGCCGCACCTCCTCGATCATCGCCCCGTAGTCGGACGTCTTGAACTTGTCCGCGGCAACGAGCATCCGGATGCCCGCCTGGTTGAGCACGTACTGCAGTTCGTGCGAGCGGTAGGCCGGGTTGATGTTGACCAGGATCGCGCCGATCTTCGCCGTCGCGTACTGGAGGAACGTCCATTCCGCCCGGTTCGGCGACCAGATGCCGACGCGGTCGCCCTTGCCGATGCCCGACGCCAGCAGCCCGTGCGCGAGGGTGTCGACCTCGGCGGCGAGTTCGCGGTAGGTCCAGCGGGCGCCTGCCTCGCGGTCGACGAGCGCGTCCCGGTCGCCGAACGCGGCCACCGTGCGGTCGAAATTGTCCCCGATCGTGTCGCCGAGCAGGGGGACGCTGGAGGTCCCGGAGGCGTAACTCGGCAGTGCAGGCGCGTCAGGCATCGGTGCCTCCCGTGGCGGTCTTCGTCGACGAGCCCGAGTCTAAGCTCGATTTCGGACCTTTCCGCCACCCTAGTTATGGGGTGCGCTCGCACGAGCGGCTGATGGTCGTGCGCGTTCCGCTACCCTCGGTGCGGGTTGTTTCGTGCACGAGGGGACTGGGACGTTGCCAGAGGAATTCTCCCTGGGCTGGACCGAGACCGACGTGGCGGTGCGGCGCACCGGGCTGCCCGCGTCGTGGCATCCGTTCGAGATCCGCAGCGCGGGCGCGACGATGACCGAGCACAACCGGCTGGCCGAGGAGGCGTGGACCGCGCTGCGCGGCCGGGGGCTGGCCGACGCGGAGAAACTCGACCGCGATGTCGAAGCGACCCTGCGCGCGTGGACGAGGCCGGACGTGCTGATCATCGTGCGCGCGGCCGAACTGCCGTCCGGGACCGTGCTGTACCGGGCGTGCATCGGCGAGGGCCTCGGCGTGTTCTCGGAGCAGGTCGACGACGGGCTTCGCTTCCAGCAGGTCCGGCCGGAGCGGCTGGTGGATCTGGTGCTGAGCATGTTCCCGCCCTATCCGGCGCTGCCCGTCTCCCCGGTCGCGATCACCCAGGGCCCGCCGCCGAAACGCAACGCCGCGGCACCCGCGCCGTCGCGCCAGGATCGCGACGCGCTGGCCGGGTACTCGCAGTGGCCGCTGCACCGGCACGGAACCGTGGAACTTTCGCTGCGGCCAGGACAAGGCACGCTCCGCCCGGTCTCGACCGCGACGTTCGTGGACACCGACGGCGGGCGGTACCTGACGTTCTCGGAACCGTTGCCCGACGGCGGGTTCCGGCTGCATTTCACCCCGTCGACGGGCGCGCACCTGCGGACGTGGCTGCTGGAGACGATCGAAGAGGGCGTGCGCTGAGAATTCAGGGCTAATCCCCGATGCCCTGCCCGCGTGCGGCAGGGCAAGATCGGCTTCATGCAATTCCACCTAGTCGACGCCTTCACCGACCAGGCGTTCGCCGGCAATCCGGCGGGCGTCGTCGTGCTCGAGCAACCCGCGGACGCCGAGTGGATGCAACAGGTCGCGGCGGAGATGAAGCACTCCGAGACCGCGTTCGTGGTCGCCACCGGCGAGGGCGCGAAATCCCTGCGCTGGTTCACCCCGACCGACGAGGTCTCGCTCTGCGGGCACGCCACCATCGCGGTCACGCATGTCCTTGGCGGACACCAGGTTTACGACACCCTCAGCGGCAGGCTCACCTGCACCAAGGCCGACGGCTGGATCGAGATGGACTTCCCCGCCGACCCGCCCGTCGAGACCGGCGAAGACCTCTCCCGCATCCTCGACCTGCCGGCGAAGTTCACCGGACGGGCGCGAGAGAACCTCTTCGTGGAGCTCGAAAGCGCCGAAGCGGTCCGCCAGGCACAGCCGGACCTCGACGCCCTGCGCACCACCTGGACCGGACGGCTGATCATCACCGCGGCGGGCGACGACTTCGTCAGCCGGTTCTTCGGCCCCGGGGTAGGCGTCGACGAGGACCCGGTCACCGGTTCCGCGCACTGCTCGCTGGCCCCGTACTGGACGCGGAAACTGGGCAAGAACGCCCTCGTCGGTCACCAGATCTCCGCCCGCGGCGGAACCGTGCGCACCGAAGTCCGCGACGACCGCGTGCTGCTGCGCGGCCAGGCCGTCACCGTAGTGAGCGGGGAGTTGTACGTCTGATGCGACTGATCCTCAACGTGATCTGGCTCGTCCTCGCCGGTTTCTGGATGGCGCTGGGCTACCTGTTCGCCGGAGTCGTCTGCTGCGTCCTGATCGTCACGATCCCGTTCGGCATCGCGTCGTTCCGGATCGCGAACTACGCGCTGTGGCCCTTCGGCCGCACGGTCGTCGACCGCCGCGAGGCCGGGGTCGGTTCGTTCGTCGGCAACGTGATCTGGTTCCTGGTCGCCGGACTGTGGCTCAGCATCGGCCACCTGATCACCGGGGCCCTGCAGTGCCTGACGATCATCGGCATCCCGCTGGGCCTGGCGAACTTCAAGATGATCCCGATCTCGCTGATGCCGCTGGGCAAGGAGATCGTCGACTCCTGAGGTCCGTCCCCGGTTGACCTGCCGCGAGGCGAACCGGCCAGTTCGGTTCGCCTCGCGGCCTCTTCGCGAGTCCTACCGAAAAATAATTTTGTCTTGACAACTCAAACCATCGGCAGCAAGCTGTGCCGCATGACAAGTGCACGCAAGCTGATCCTCGGTTTCTACGTCTCGCTCGACGGCAAGAGCGCCGACGCCGACAACGGCATCCGGGACGTCATGATGTCCATCGACGACCCCGAGCAGGAGAAATACTTCGTCGACCAGCTCTGGGAGGCCGGGGCCTTCCTCATGGGCCGCAACACTTACGAAGCCATGGCGGGTTTCTGGCCCACCTCGGACCATCCCTCGGCCAAGGCGATGAACGCGATCCCCAAGGTCGTGTTCTCGAGAACGCTCACCAGCGCGGACTGGGCCGAGACCCGGATCGCCAGCGGAGACCTCGCAGAGGAGATCGCCCAGCTCAAGGCCGAACCCGGCAAGGACCTCGTCGCCGCGGGCGGCACCGAATTCCTGCACTCGCTGATCAAGCTCGGCGTCGTGGACGAGTACCGGCTCTGGGTGCTCCCCGCCGTCACCGGCAAGGGCGCGGCGCTGTTCCCGGAACTCGGCGAAGCCCGGCGATTGCGGCTGGTGAAGAGCACCGCCTTCCCGTCCGGGATCCTCGAACTGCGGTACGCGGCCAGCTAGTCCTCAGGCTCGAAGGGCAGCTTCACCACGAGGCACGGGCCGCCGACGAACAGGCCGCCGTCGATGCCCAGCGCTTTCCCTCCGGCGTAGAGGTACGGGCCTTCGATCTGCGTCGGGTGGATGCCGAGCTGGTCGGCGATCACGCTGTGCCCGTGCACGATCCGCGAGCCGCCCAGTGCGTTGAGCAGCCGGTCGGCGTTCTCCTCGCCGTCCGGGCCGCGGAAGGCGTACCGGGTGGTCATCCGCCGCCACACGTCCCACCAGGCCTCGATGTTGCTGCCGGAGAGGATGTCGTGCGCGGTGGCGTTTATCGAGTCGAGGTCCTCGCCCCAGTCGAGGTACTCGAGGGTGTCCGAGTGCAGCAGCAGGTGGTCCTCGTCGACCGCGACGAGCGGGCGTTCGGTGAGCCACTCGATGTGCTCGGGAGTGAGCCGGTCCTGGTCCGACAGCAGGCCGCCGTTGATCTCCCAGCTGCGCGCGAAACTGCGCGGCCCGAAGTCGGACGGCACCGGGCGGTCGCCGAAGTGGTACATCCCGAGCAGCAGGATCTCGTGGTTGCCGAGCAGCATCTGCACCGAGCCGCCCGCCTCCGCCGCCTGCTCCTGCAGCTCGCGCACGAGGTCGATCACCCCGACGCCGTCCGGGCCGCGGTCGGTGAAGTCGCCGAGGAACCACAAGCGGTCGTCGACGCCGGCCCACTTGCCGTCGCTGTCGACCAGGCCCTCGGCGCGCAGTGCGTCAACCAGGGCGTCCCGGTGCCCGTGGACGTCGCCCACCACATAGACGCTCATCGTTCGACGATATGCCCTGATCCCGGGCGGTGGGCGGTCAGCCTTCGCCGAACGGGTCGAGCGTTCGCCCGATCAGGTCGGCGACCGAGCCGATCACCTTCGTCGGCCGGTACGGGTAGTTCTCCACCGATTCCTCGTTCGAGATGCCGGTGAGCACCAGAATGGTCTGCAGTCCGGCCTCGATCCCGGAGTGCACGTCGGTGTCCATCCGGTCGCCGATCATGAGCGTCGACTCCGAATGCGCGCCCAGCCGGCGCAGCGCGGACCGCATCATCAGCGGGTTCGGCTTGCCGACGTAGTACGGCGAGCGGCCGGTGGCCCGCTCGATCAGCGCGGCGACGGACCCGGTGGCCGGCATCGAGCCCTCGACGCTCGGGCCGGTCGCGTCCGGGTTGGTCGCGATGAACTTCGCACCGCCCTCGATCAGCCGGATCGCGCGGGTGATCGCGCTGAAGCTGTACGTGCGGGTCTCGCCGAGCACGACGTAGTCCGGGTCGCGCTCGGTCAGCACGTAGCCGACCTCGTGCAGCGCCGTGGTGAGCCCGGCCTCGCCGATCACGAACGCCGAGCCGTTCGGCCGCTGCGACGCGAGGAACTTCGCGGTCGCCAGCGCCGAGGTCCAGATCGACTCCTCGGGGATGTCCAGACCGGTGCGCAGCAGCCGCGCCCGCAAGTCGCGCGGGGTGTAGATCGAGTTATTGGTGAGCACCAAAAAGTCGATACCGTTGTTCCGCAGTTCGTCGAGGAACTCGTCCGCCCCCGGGACGAGGTGTTCCTCCCTGACCAGCACACCGTCCATGTCGGAGAGATACGTCCACCGGCCTTCGCTCATGCGCGAAAACCTATCACGCGCGCGAGACGCCTGCGGCATACGACGAAAACGGCTACAGTGGAAATTGCCGGTAACGCGAGGGGAGTCGCGGGACCGGTTACCGAGGGGGTTCGGGGGAATCTTTTCCGTAAGCTCCGGCGTATTCGCCGTGGCGCAATTCTTCCTGCCCCTTGATTTGAAGGGGGAACAACCTGATGACAGAAATTGTCGACCGGCCCGCCGCCGCGGCCCCGATCACCGGGCCGAACTGGGGGCTCACCAAGTTCCTTGACCCGCTGCCGGTTCCGCCGGTGCTGCGGCCGCCGTGGTGGGGGCAGGACATGATCACCATTCCGATGGTGGCGAAGCGGCAACGGCTGCACTCGCAATTGCCGCCGAGTACATTGTGGACTTATGCCGGACATTTCCCGGGACCGACAATCGAAGTGCGCAGCG
Organism: Amycolatopsis sp. Poz14; assembly: GCF_006704225.1. NCBI lineage: Bacteria > Bacillati > Actinomycetota > Actinomycetes > Pseudonocardiales > Pseudonocardiaceae > Amycolatopsis > Amycolatopsis sp. Poz14. Next base: position 1,516,902 of record NZ_JACLHD010000001.1, on the reverse strand, counting down.
GCAAACAACTGCGGATTTCGTGGTCGAACGAAATAGAAGGCGAGTTCCCGTTGGTCGCCGTGCAAGGACCGGTGGGCGACGCACCGACCACCCGCCCCGGCCGCGAGCTCGACCGGCCCGGCTACTCGATCGTCGACGGCGTCGCGGACCTGCCCGCCTGGACCGTGGTTCACCTGCACGGCGCGCGCACCAACGCGAGCAACGACGGATGGGCGCACAACGCCGGTCTCCGGGGCACTTCGCAGCTCGCCGAGTACCAGAACCGGCAGCAGGCCATGCCGCTCTGGTACCACGACCACGCCATGGCGATCACCCGGTTCAACGTCCACACCGGTCTGGCGGGCCTGTACCTGATCCGCGACGACGAGGAGGACGAGCTCGACCTGCCCGGCGGCGATCGCGAACTGCCGCTGATCCTGACCGACCGCAACCTCGACACCGACCCGGCGACCGGAGCGCTCACCGGGCAATTGCTGTACAAGTTCCCGTACGTGCCGAACGGGCCGATGATCCCGTTCTCCGGTCCGTTCACGCTGGTCAACGGCGTGATCTGGCCGCACCTCGACGTCAGCGCGCGGTGGTACCGCTTCCGGCTGCTCAACGCGGCCAACGAACGGTTCTTCACGCTGAACCTGGTCGACGAGAACAACGTGCCGCGCAACGACGCCGTCCGCCTGATCGGCACCGACGGCGGGTTGCTGCCCGCTCCCGCGCCGCTGCCGTCCGGCGGGCTGACCGTCGCGCCCGCCGAACGGTTCGACGTGCTGATCGACTTCAGCCGGTTCCAGGGGCAGAAAGTCAAGCTGCGCAACGCCGATCCCAACCTCGGCGGGGTCGAACCGGACGTCATGGAGTTCCGGGTGGAAAGCCGCGCGCGGCACGATTCGTTCGAGCTGCCCGAAAAGCTCTCGTCGTCGTACGTCCGGATCAAGCACGGTTCGACGCTGCCGGAGGACCACGACCACGTCTGGGTCGCGCTGCTGCTCAACGCCAGCGGCCATCCGGAGATGTGGGACCTCGAACAGGTCGACGCCGATCCGGGCGGCAAGGGCATCATCCAGATCAACGACCCGGCGGGCGGGCTGAAGACGTTCCGGATGATCGGGCGGCTCTTCGACGACACCACCGGCATCTTCATCGACCACGGCAAATGGGCGGTGTGGAACATCGTGCACGTCGCGAACGGCGGGCCCGCGCATCCGTTCCACATCCACCTGACCGAATTCCAGGCGCTCTTCCGCCGCAGCTTCACCACGACGTTCGACCCGGCCGCCGAGCGCACTTCCCGGCCGATCGACGGGTTCGCGGAAGTCCCGCTGGAGAAGTACGAGGAGGGGTGGAAGGACACGATCATCGTGAACCCCGGGCAGTGGGTGAGCGTCGCCGGCCAGTTCAGCGGCGGCACCGGCGAGTTCATGTACCACTGCCACATCCTCGACCACGAGGACGAGGGCATGATGCGGCCGTTCGTCGTCCACCCGCCCGAGGTGGCGAAATTCCACGTCCACCCCGGCGGCGGCCACCACCACGGCGGCTGAGCGGGATCGCTTGCGCCCCAATGCCGCATTGGGTGCATCTGACGCACCCAATGCGGCGTTCGGTGCATCCCACGCACCCAATGTGGCATTCGGTGCATCCCACGCACCCAATGTGGCATTGGGTTTTCTCAATAGCGGGCACAGCGGCCGCCGTGCGCGAAGTTGCCCTTGGCCGATAGACGCGGTCCGCCGAGGCGAACGTCCGTGAGGGGAACCCTCACGGAATCAGATTCCGTCAGGGTTCCCCTCACGGACATCCAGCGGCAGCGAAGAACCGAACCCACGCGGGGGAAGCGAGGCTCAGGAAGCCGCAGCCGGGTGTACCGCCACCGTCGCGGCCTTCACCGACAGCGCCACCGCCGAACCGGGTTCCAGCGCGAGTTCGGCCACCGCCGCCGGGGTGAGGTCGGCGGTCAGGCCGTGTGCCCAGCCGCTGCCCTCGGTCCGGACTCGGATCACCGGTCCGTGCGGTTCCAGGGCCGCCACGACGGCGTCGGTCGTGTTGCGTGGGCTGCCGTGGTGGTCGCCGTCGTGCGGGTAGACCGCGACCGCGTTCGGTGCGAACACCGCGACCGCCGCCTCGCCCACCACGGTGTCCGGCGTCAGCAAACCCGTCACCACTTCGCCGGACGGCGTGCGCAATCCGTCGTCCACCGCTGTTCCGGACACCAGATTCAGCCCGGCGATCCGCGCGGTGAACGGCGTCCGCGGCGCGGCCAGCACCTCGCGCGTCGGGCCGCGTTCCACGATGCGGCCGCCGTTCATCACCGCCACGTGGTCGGCAAGAGCCAACGCGTCCAGCGGGTCGTGCGTGACCAGGACGGTCGTCGGGCCGTCGCGCAGCACTCGGCGCAGCAAGCCGCGGATCGCCGGGGCCGAGTCCACGTCGAGCGCGGCGAACGGTTCGTCCAGCAACAGCAGGTCCGGCGCGGAAGCCAGCGCCCGGGCGATCGCCACCCGCTGCTGCTGCCCGCCGGACAGCTGGCTCGGCCGCCGGTTCGCGAACTCCGCCGCGTCCACTTCGGCCAGCCACCGCGAGGCGATCGCCCGCGCTTCCGCCCGGCTGGCACCGGTCGAGCGCGGCGAGAACGCGACGTTGTCCATTGCGGACAGATGCGGGAACAGCAGCGCGTCTTGGGACAGCAGGCCGATCCGCCGTTCGTGCGGCGGCGAGTCGACGCCGTTCCCGGCCAGCCGCCGGTCGGCGAGCGTGACGTCCGCCGAGCTCACCGGCAGCAGACCGGCGAGGCTGCCGAGCACAGTGGACTTCCCGGAGCCGTTGGGCCCGAGCAGCGCGAGCACGGAGCCGCCGGGCACGGTGAACTCGACGTCGAGCGAGAACTCGCCGCGGCTCAACGCCAGCTTCGCCGACAGGGTCACCGCAGCCCGCCTTCCCACGACCGCGGCCGTGCGAGCGCGATGACCAGGATCGCGACCACGATGAGCAGCAACGCGAGCGCGACCGCGCTGTCGATGTCCACTTCGGCCTGCGTGTAGACCTCGAGCGGCAGCGTCCGGGTCACGCCTTCCAAACTGCCCGCGAACGTGATGGTCGCGCCGAACTCCCCCAGCGCGCGAGCGAAGCTCAGCACGACGCCGGAGCCCAGCGCGGGCAGCAGCAACGGCAGCGTCACCCGGCGGAACACCGTCCACGGGCGCGCGCCGAGCGTCGAGGCGACCTGCTCGTAGCGGTCGCCGGAGCCGCGCAGCGCGCCTTCCAGGCTGACGACGAGGAACGGCATCGCCACGAACGTCTGCGCGATGACGACCGCGGCCGTCGTGAACGGCACCTGTTCGCCGGTCAGCCAGTTGATCAGGATGCCGAGGAAACCCTTGCGCCCCAGCAGGTACAGCAGGGCAAGGCCGCCGACCACCGGCGGCAGCACGAGCGGAAGCAGCACCACCGAACGCAGCATCCGCACGCCCGGCACCCGGGAGCGGGCCAGCACGATCGCCAGCGGAACGCCGAGCACTACACAGGCCACTGTGGACAGTGCGGCGGTCGTCAGCGACAGCCGGAGCGCGTTCAGCGACGACGACGTGACCAGCAGCGACGGCAGCCGGGTCAGATCGGACCGCACGAGCAGGCCGACGACCGGCAGCACCACCAGCGCGAGCGCGACGACGGCGGGGAACCAGAGGATCAGCGGAACCCGGGCGTGCGGCGGCCGGGTCTCGGCCGCCGCGCCCGCCTTACTTGCCAGGGCCAAAGCCGATCTTGGCCAGTTCGGCCTTGCCCTGCTCCCCGAGGACGAAGTCGGTGAACTGCTTCGCCAGCGCCGCCTGCGGAGCGTTCTTGACGGCCGCGATCGGGTACTGGTTCACCGCGCCCGCGGACTCCGGGAAGTCGACCTTGTCCACTTTGCCCGCCGCCGACGTCGCGTCGGTGACGTACACCAGCCCGGCATCGGCGTCGCCCGACTGGACCTTGGCCAGCACCTGCTTGACGTTCGTCTCCTCGCTCACCGGCTTGAGCGTGGTCTTGGTGCTCTGTTCGACCTTCTGCGTGGCCGAACCGCACGGCACCTGCTGTGCGCACACGACCACGTTCAGGCCCGGCTTGGTCAGGTCGGCGAAGGTCTTGATGCCCTTCGGGTTGCCCTTGGCCACGGCGATCGCGAGCTTGTTGGTGGCGAAGACCGTCGGCTGGCCGTCGATCACGCCGTCCTGCACGGCCTTGTCCATGTTCTTCTGGTCGGCCGAGGCGAACACGTCGGCCTTGGCCCCGTTGTCCAGCTTCTGCACGAGCGCGGACGAACCCTCGTAGTCGAAGACGACCTTGACGCCCGGGTGCGCGGCCTCGAACTGCTTGCCGAGCACGTTGAAGGATTCGGTGAGCGAGGCCGCGGCGAACACCGTCAGCGTGCCGCCTCCCGGAGCGGGCGCGGACGCGGAGCCCGCACCCGGGTTCGAGCTGGGCTGGTCGCCGGAGCTGCAGGCACTGGCGAACAACGCGATCGCCGCCGCGGCGACGAGGGCGAGCTTCTTCATCGGGATCCTTCCGGGGTTTCCACCACGACGGTGGTCGCCTTGACCACGGCGACCGCGAGCACGCCCGGGCGCAGCCCGAGTTCGCGGACCGCCTCGGTGCTCATCAGTGACACGACTCGGTGCGCCCCGCACTGCAGTTCGACCTGCGCCATCACCTTGTCGGCGACGACCTCGGTGACGAGTCCGACGAAGCGGTTGCGGGCGGAGCGGCCGACCGCCGACGGGTCGTCCGGTTCGCTGGCTTGGGCCCGGGCGAACCCGGCGAGCTGAGCGCCGTCGACGACCTTGCGACCGGCGGCGTCGTCCGTCGCGGTCAACTGACCCGCGCGAACCCACCGGCGGACGGTGTCGTCGCTTACGCCGAGCAGCCGAGCGGCCTCGGACAACCGAAATTGCGGCATGGCCGGAACATTATCCCCGCAGATGCGGAAAAGCTATGCGGGATGCGCATTTTCGCGTAACGCTTCGAGCATTGCGAACTGATAACGCCCGAGGACTTTCCGTTCTGCGGAAGTGAACTCCGCGAGCACCCCGGCAAGACGCCGCGCGACCCGCGCGGAGATCGCGTCGAGGCGTTCGCGGCCCGCCTCGGTGATCGTCACGAGCACCTTCCGGCGGTCGGTCCGGTCGCGTTCGCGGAGCACCAGACCGGACTTCTCCAGCCGGTCGAGCACGCCGGTCACCGCACCCGTCGACAGGCCGGTGAGCTGCCCGATTCGGCCCGGGGTAAGGGAATCGGCAGTCTGCCCGGCGAGTTCGAGCGCCTGCAGTTCGGTCGCCGAGAGCCCTTCGAGGGCGGCGTCGCGGGCGTGCCGGAGGACGACGTGCGTGCGCAGCTGAGCCGCCAGCGCCGCGAAGTGAGTCAGCTCACTATTCGTCTCAGCGGTGCTCACCGAGTGCCTCCACATCGGAACCGAGGGTGGTTTTCCAGCTTTTCGCAAGCCTGCCTTTTCAGGCCGCGCAAGCTATCCTGAGCGTAATGACAGCAGTACATCTCGGGTTTCCTCGCGTCCCCGGCAACCGAGGCCCGTCCGGCACGCCCCGGCCCGAGCACCCCGGTCTCGTCGATTCCTTCGGCCGCGTCGCGACCGACCTGCGGGTCTCCCTCACCGACCGGTGCAATCTGCGCTGCACGTACTGCATGCCGGCCGAGGGCCTCGACTGGATGCCGAGCGAGCAGGTGCTCTCCGACGACGAACTGGTCCGGCTCATGCGGATCGCGGTCGAGATGCTCGGCGTCACCGACATCCGGCTGACCGGCGGCGAACCGCTGCTGCGCCCGGGACTGGAAGGAATCATCGAGCGGATCACCGCGCTCGAACCCCGTCCCCGGGTGTCCATGACCACCAACGGGATCGGGCTGGCCAAACGCGCCCCCGGCCTCGTCGCGGCCGGGCTCGACCGGATCAACGTGTCGCTGGACACCATCGACCGCGAGCGCTTCGCCGAACTGACCCGCCGCGACCGGCTGCCGCACGTGCTGGCCGGCCTCGCCGCCGCCCGCGACGCCGGGCTGTCGCCGGTCAAGATCAACTCCGTGCTGATGCGCGGGTACAACGAGCACGAGGCGGTGCCGCTGCTGCGGTTCGCCCTCGAAGAGGACTACCACCTGCGGTTCATCGAGCAGATGCCGCTGGACGCGCAGCACGGCTGGAACCGCCGCGACATGATCACCGCCGAGGAGATCCTCGCGATGCTCGGCGAGGCCTTCACCCTGTCTCCGTTCCCGGCCCCGCGCGGCGGCGCGCCCGCCGAGCGCTGGCTGGTCGACGGCGGACCGGGCGACGTGGGCGTGATCGCGTCCGTGACCAGGCCGTTCTGCTCCGCCTGCGAGCGCACCCGGCTGACCGCCGACGGCGCCGTCCGCTCCTGCCTCTTCTCGAACGACGAGACGGACCTGCGCGCCCTCGTGCGCGCGGGCGCGCGCGATGAGGAGGTGGCGGACGCGTGGCGCGACACGATGTGGCGCAAGCTCGCGGGCCACGAGATCAACGAGGCCGGCTTCGCGCAGCCGATCCGGCCGATGAGCGCGATCGGCGGTTGAGCCCATGACCTCTCCCACGGCGCCTTCTTCCCCGGTGACGGTCGTCGTCCGGTACTTCGCCTCGGCGCGGGCCGCGGCGGGCACCGAGGAGGAGAAGGTGGAGCTGGCGGCGGGCGCGACGGTGGCGGACGCCGTCCAGGTGCTGCGCGAGCTGCACCCCGGGCAACTTTCCCGCGTTCTCGACGCGGCGAGCTTCCTGGTCAACGAGGTGGCGGTCCGCGATCGCGGCCGCGCGCTCGGTGACGGCTCCTACCTGGACGTCCTCCCGCCGTTCGCCGGCGGATGACCGACCGGAAAGCCCCCGTTCACGCGGCTGAGCGCCGCGTGCACGGCCGGAGCGGCGGTTTCCGGCCGATTGGTCCGGACCACGGCGAATGGCGGCACTGGCGCGCTGAGCGGTCGGCACGCTTTATCCCTACTCTCCGAAGCGTTTCGCTCACGGCGTATTTCCGCAGCTCAAAGAACCACTCGGCGGGCAGTGGCCGACCGTTGACGAGTGGTTTAGAGTGCCCTCCCTTATCTGCCGCGAATGGCCCCTTGACGCGTTATCGACGTGACCCAAGCCTCACGATCCGTGAAATATCTCGGCAAGAAAACGGGCAGATAACGACGCTCTGACCAGAGGAAACAGGCGGATCGAGACAGGTTGCGTGCCGTTACTGTGACGTAGGTCACACCCCGAATGATTTCCGATCACGCCGCGAATTACGTACCGTCGCTTTTCGGTTGGCCCCGACCGACCAAGCAACACCGGGAATCCGTAGCGCCCAGCTCTGTCCAACGGATCCCCGGACCCATACCCCGAGCGAAAGCATTTCCGGACAGAGACGAGGGGACGAAGACGGCGCGTCGTGCGACGTCCGCGTCAGCCGCCCGGCAACGGACGGACGGGCTCCCAACCCGACCCGCAGCATCGAGCTCGTAGGCGCAGGAATCGAGAAGTTTTCAGATGTCTTACCGAGGCAAGCACCGCAAGATGTCCGCCGCCACCCGCACCATTGCCCGTGTCGCAGTCGCGGGTATCGCGGTCGGCGCCCCCCTCGCGATCGCCGCGACCCCCGCGTCGGCGACCAACTGGGACGCCATCGCGCAGTGCGAGAGCGGCGGCAACTGGAGCACCAACACCGGAAACGGCTACTACGGTGGCCTCCAGTTCACCCAGAGCACCTGGAAGGCCTACGGCGGCACCGGCAGCCCGCAGGGCGCGTCGCGTGAGCAGCAGATCGCCGTCGCCGAGCGCGTCATGCAGGGCCAGGGCCCCGGCGCGTGGCCGGTGTGCAGCAAGAAGGCCGGCAGCTCGGCCTCCGCGCACAAGGCGACCCCGAAGAAGAGCACCGCCAAGAAGGCGACCCCGAAGAGCGTTGCCCCGAAGAAGGTCACCCAGCCGGTGGCCGCGCTGGTGGCGAACTCCAACCCGAACGGCGACTACACCGTCAAGGCTGGCGACACGCTCTCGAAGATCGCCAAGGAGCACAACATCCAGGGCGGCTACCAGAAGCTGCAGGACCTGAACAAGCAGTACGTGTCGAACGCGAACTTCATCGTGGTCGGCCAGAAGCTCGCCACCAAGTGAACCCTGGCCTCCTCGTGAGGCTGGTTCCGGCGCAGCATCTGCTGTGACAGAACGCCCGAAGGGCCCCACCGCGTCAATCCCCTGGCGGTGGGGCCCTTCGTCGTGTCCGGGCTCGTGAGTGGCGACGCCGGTTCTTACCGGCATCGCCGCGCACGAGGTGGTCAGGGAGAGTTGACCCATTCGTCGGTGCCGTCCGTGAAGTGCTGGTGCTTCCACACCGGAAGCCGTGCCTTGACCTCATCGACCAGCTCCGCGCACGCCGTGAACGCCTGACCGCGGTGCTCGGCGGCGACCGCGCAAGCAAGCGCGACGTCGCCGATCGCCAACGCCCCGACCCGATGGCTCACCGCCACCGCCCGCACGCCCTTCCAGCGCGCCGCCAGGTCGTTGACCACCTCGGCGAGCACGTCGCGGGCCGTCGGGTGGCCTTCGTAAGTCAGATCGCGCACGCCCTTGCCGCCGTCGTGGTCGCGGACCACGCCGGAGAATGTGACCACCGCACCCGCCGCGTCGTCCTCCACCAGTTGCGCGTGTTCCTCGACCGACAGCGGCTGGTCGCTCACGTCCGCGCGCAGAATCCGGACCGCCGGACCCGACGGCACCGCCTCGCGCGGGTGGTCGCCACCGGCGAGCTGGTCCACCGCGTGGTCGAGAATGTCCGTCAGGACCCGCAGACCGTCCTTCACGCCGCCGCTCGACCCCGGAAGGTTCACCACGAGGGTCCGGCCCGCGACTCCGGCCACGCCGCGCGAGAGCACCGCGGTGGGCACCTTCGGCAGCCCGGCCGCCCGGATCGCGTCCGCGACGCCGGGCAGCTCGTAATCCAGCGCCGCGCGGGTGACGTCCGGGGTCCGGTCGGTCGGCGAGATGCCGGTGCCGCCGGTCGTGAGGATCACCTGGACGCCGTCGGACACCGCGGCCCGCAGCGCGCCGCCCACCGGGTCGCCGTCCTCGACGACGACCGGCGGCGGCACGTCGTAGCCCCGCTCGGCCAGCCAGGCGGCGAGCACCGGGCCGGTCTTGTCCTCGTAGACGCCTCGCGCGGCGCGGTTCGACGCGACGATGACGCGCGCGGTCTTGGTCATGGCCGCTCCCAGGTCCCGGTCTTGCCGCCGTCCTTGCGGATCAGCCGCACGTTGTCGAGCGTCGCGGCCGGGTCGACAGCCTTGATCATGTCGTGCAGGGTCAGCCCGGCGACCGCGACGGCGGTGAGCGCCTCCATCTCGACCCCGGTGACGTCCTTGGTCTTGGCCGTCGCGCTGATGTGCACGGCGGTCTCGGCCAGTTCGAACTCCACCTTGACCCCGGACAGCGCGATCTGATGGCACAACGGGATCAGCTCGGGCACCCGCTTGGCGCCCATGATCCCGGCGATCCGCGCGGTCGCCAGCGCGTCGCCCTTGGGAAGGCCGTTGGCCGAAAGCAGGCCGACGACCTCCGCCGTGGTGTGGACGGTCCCGCCGGCCAGCGCGGTGCGCGCGGACGCGGTCTTGCCGGAAACGTCGACCATCCGGGCGGCCCCGGACTCGTCGACGTGGCTGAGTTCACTCACGCCCGCGAGGCTACTGCGCAACTTCGCCCAAAGTCCGTGAAGGGCTCCTTGAGGGAATCTGATTCCCTCAAGGAGCCCTTCACGGACGGAGCGAGGTTATTGCCCGCGTTCGGCGCGGACTGCGTTGCGCACCGCTTCCGCGACCGCGGGGGCCACCGCGCTGTCGAACACGCTCGGCACGATGAACGACGCGTTGAGCTTGCCGTTGTCCACCACGTCGGCGATCGCGTCGGAGGCGGCCAGCAGCATGTTGTCGTCGATGTTGTGCGCGGCGGCGTCGAGCAGGCCGCGGAAGACGCCAGGGAACGCCAGGACGTTGTTGATCTGGTTCGGGAAGTCGCTGCGGCCGGTGGCGACGACCGCGGCGTGCTTCTGCGCCTCCAGCGGGTCGATCTCCGGGTCCGGGTTGGCCAGCGCGAAGACGACGGCGTCGTCGTTCATCGTGGCGACCTGCTCCGCGCCGAAGAGGTTCGGGGCCGAGACGCCGATGAAGACATCCGCGCCGACCAGCGCGTCGTGCAGGGTGCCGGACTTGCCGTCCTTGTTCGTGTGCTCGGCGATCCAGGTCAGGTTGTCGTCGAGGTTGCCGCGGTCGGGGTAGACGATGCCGTCGATGTCGGCGGCCACGATGTCGCCCGGGTTCTTGCGCAGCAGCAGGCGGATGATCGCGGAGCCTGCCGCGCCGACGCCGCTGACCACGATCTTGCAGTCCTCGATGTTCTTCCCGACCACGCGCAGCGCGTTGCGCAGCGCGGCGACCACGACGATCGCGGTGCCGTGCTGGTCGTCGTGGAAGACCGGGATGTCCAGCTGCTCGCGCAGCCGCTTCTCGATCTCGAAGCAGCGCGGCGCGGCGATGTCCTCGAGGTTGATGCCCGCGTACACCGGCGCGAGCGCCTTCGCGATCATGATGATCTCTTCGGTGTCCTGGGTGTCCAGGCAGACCGGCCACGCGTCGACGCCGGCGAACTTCTTGAACAGCGCCGCCTTGCCCTCCATCACCGGCAGCGCGGCGGCCGGGCCGATGTTGCCGAGGCCGAGCACGGCGGAGCCGTCGGTGAGCACCGCGACGGTGTTGCGCTTGATGGTCAGCCGGCGCGCGTCCTCGGGGTTCGCGGCGATCGCCTGGCACACGCGGGCGACGCCCGGGGTGTACGCGCGGGAGAGGTCGTCACGGTTGCGGAGCGCGACCTTGGGGCTGACCTCGATCTTGCCGCCGAGGTGGATCAGGAACGTCCGGTCCGAGACCTTGCGCACCTGGACGCCGGGCAGCGAGTCGAGCGCCTGCGTGATGTCCTGCGCGTGGTTTTCCGAGAGCGCGTTGGCGCTGATGTCGACGACGATCGAGTCCGCGTGCGATTCGACGACGTCGAACGCCGTCAGCACGCCGCCGACGCGGCCGACCGCGGTGGTGAGATCACCCGCGGCCGTTGACGAGGCCGGGGCCTCGACCCGGACGGTGATCGAATACCCGGGACCGGGAACCGGCATGACACGTACTCCCCGCAGGTGGTGTGGGTTCGGACGGCTCGAATCTAGTCCGGTGACCCGCGCCACCACACCCCAACCGGGTGACTGACCAGTAACTTCAGGTTCGGGGGCGCCACCAGCGCGGCGCTCCCGAACGCGGTCCGCAGGTCAGCGGTTGATCTCGGTCTCCGGGTGCACGTACGGCACCTGCTCGAGCGGGAAGGCCAGGTCGCCGAACGGCGAAAGCGCTCCCTGCCGGTCCGAGGACAGCTCGGTGACCGGGTGCTCGCCCGGTTCGCCCGGCCACGTCGGGTCGATGCCCTTGCTCTGCTTGTCGCCCTTCGCCACTGCTTCCTCCGAGGCCCTCGTCCGGCAAACTCGCACACAGTCTGCCCGAACACCGGTCGTGCGCGCGCACCCGCCCGGTATCCTGGGTGTCTATGCCCGCGACCTCTCTGGCGGACTGGCTGCGTGCGGAGTCCGACGACGCACTCGCCGAACTGCTGCGCACGCGTCGCGATCTGTCCACCCCTCCTCCGTCCGACACCACCGTGCTCGCCACCCGCGCGGGCACCCCGGGGTCGGTCGCCCGCGCCTGCGAAGACCTCGACACGTTCACCCTCGCGGTGATCGACGCGCTGCTGGTCGCCGGTGCCGACGTCGAGCCGGCGCCGGTGTCCTCGGTGACGGCGCTGGTCGGCCGCGACGTGAGCGAACCACTCGCCCGGCTGCGCGCCCGGGCGCTCGTCTGGGGCGCTGACGACGAACTGCGAGTGCCACCCGCGGCCCGCGACGCTCTCGGGCCGTTCCCAGCCGGGCTCGGCGCGCCGTCGCCCGCGCTGGCCGCCACCGACATCGACGCGCGGCTCGCGGAGGTCGGCGACGACGAGCGGGCCGTGCTCACCGCGCTGGCCGCCGGGCCGCCGATCGGCCGCACCCGCGACGCGAGCTTCGACGTCGGACTGTCCGACGCGGCCACGCCGGTGCAGAAGCTCCTCGCGCGCGGCCTGCTGCTGCGCCGGGACGACCAGACCGTCGAACTGCCCCGCGAACTCGGCCTGCTGCTGCGTGGCGGGCACGCGTTCGAACCGGACACGCTCGTCGAGCCGGAGCTGCCCGTCCATCCACATCGGACGGACACAGTGGACGAAACCGCCGCCGGTGAAGCGATGGAGTTGTTGCGGCAGACCGAGTCTCTGCTGCGGATGTGGTCGGATTCGCCGCCGCCGGTGCTCAAAGCGGGCGGGCTCGGCGTACGGGAACTGAAGAAGATCGCTAAAGATCTCGAGATCGACGAGACCCGCGCGACGCTGCTCGTGGAGCTGGTCGTCGGCGCGGGACTCGTTGCGGACAGCGAAAACACCGCCCCCGAATACGTGCCCACCATGCTCACCGACAGCTGGCTCGCGTCGCCTTCGGTGCAGCGGTGGATGACTCTCGCGCAGGCGTGGCTGGAACTTCCGCGGTTGCCCGGGCTCGCCGGTGGCCGCGACGCGAAGGACAAGCCGATCGCGCCGCTGTCCGAAGAGCTGCGACGGCCGCTCGCGCCGGTTTCGCGGCACCGCGTGCTTACCGCGCTGGCTGAACTGAATCCGGGCGCAGGCGTCAAAAGTGTCGACGAGCTAGTCGCGGTACTGGCTTGGCGCGCGCCTCGGCGAGGCGGCCGGCTGCGCGACGAAACCGTCCGCTGGACGATGGCCGAAGCGACCGCGCTGGGCCTGGTCGGTCTCGGTGCCCTCACCACCGCTACCCGGCTGCTGCTGGAGGACGACCGCTCCGGCGCGGTCGAGGCAATGCACGACGCGCTGCCCGCACCAGTCGACCACATCTTGGTGCAGGCCGACCTGACGGTTGTCGCGCCGGGCCCGCTGGAACCGGAACTGGCGGCGGACATGGCCGCGGTCGCGGACGTCGAATCCGCTGGCCACGCAACGGTTTACCGCGTCACCGAGCCGTCGGTGCGGCGCGCGCTCGACACCGGACGGACCGCCGACGAACTGCACGCGATGTTCCGCAACAAGTCGGCGACCCCGGTGCCGCAAGGCCTCACGTACCTGATCGACGACGTCGCCCGCCGCCACGGCCGCTTGCGCGGCGGCACCGCAGGGTCGTTCCTGCGGTGCGACGACGAGGCGCTGCTCGCCGAAGTCCTCGCGAATCCGGTCGCCGCCGAGTACGACCTGCGACTGATCGCGCCGACTGTGCTGATCAGCTCCGCCCCGCTGGCCGAGGTACTGGAAGCCTTGCGCGGCGCGGGTTTCGCCCCCGCGGCGGAGGGCCCGGACGGCCGAGTGGTCGACCTGCGCCCCACCGGACGCCGCCTGCCCGCTCGCGCCCGCGGGGCCCGCGCCCGGCCGGGCGAACAAGCGGTGCTGACCGACGAACAGGCGACGCGGATCGTGTCGAATCTCCGCGCAGGAGACCAAGCTTCGGCCCGCCGCCGCGGTTCGACGGTGCGCGCCCCAGGCGGCGGCGGTGCGGACACGACGGCGACGCTCGACCTGCTGTCCCGCGCGACGCTCGAACAACGCGAGGTGTGGATCGGCTTCGTCGACTCGCGCGGTACGGCTAGCCAGCGCGTGGTGCGTCCGTTGCGGGTCGGCGGTGGGGTGCTGGAGGGTGCGAACCATGAGCGGTATCCGTTGCACCGCATCACTTCCGCTGCCCTGGTCGAGGACTGAGATCGCACGACCGAAAGGTCCGTGAGGATTCCCCTCACGGACATCTCCATCTCGCGGCCCGGCAGCGCCGCACCCGCGGCGATGGCATTGGGTGCGTTACGAGCCAGCGGGTTCCGTTGAGCGCGGTGGTAGGGGCATGGCCGGAGCAGCCAAAGCGGCGTTCGGTGCACCCCACGCACCCAATGCGGCGTTCGGTGCACCCCACGCACCCAATGTGGCATTGGGTGCATCCCGCGCACCCAATGTGGCGTTCGGTGCGCCCCACGCACCCAATGTGGCGTTCGGTGCGTCTGACGCACCCAATGCCACATTGGGGCGGTTTCGGCTGGGGCAGTCCGGACGCGAGCGAGCAGGGCAAGGCGGGGCCGGGTCAGGCGGGCCAAGGCGCGGCAAGGCGGGGCAGGGTGAGGCGAAGCGGAGGCAGCGCGGTGTTGGCGCGCGAACACACCATGAGCAGAGGCAGCGCGGCATGAGCGCGCCACCACAGCACGAGCAGAGGCAGCGCGGCATAAGCGCGCCACCACGGCACGAGCGGAGACAATGCGCCGTGAGCGCGGTCAGAGGTTGCGCAGCCCCTGCAGCACCCGCTCCATGAACTCCCTCGACGAACGGTCGCCCAGCACCAGGTCGGTCTGGTGCAGCATGACCAGCCCGATGTCCGCCATGTCCCCCACCAGGACCTTCACCACGCCGAGCGGCAGGTGCAGGTGCGCGGCGATCTCCGCGACCGACCGGGTGTCCAGGCACAGATCGCAGATCCGCCGGTGCTCGATCGAGCGCACTCCGCGGTAGCGGCGGCCCTCGTCACTGGTGGAGACCAGAGCCTCCAGCGCCAGGTTGTGGTCTGAGTGAGTACGGCCGCGGGTCCGCGCGTACGGCCGCACCCGCGACTTCGTCGGTTGTACGGGCGGCTCGGGCTGCGCGGGCTCCTCTTCGGACCAGAACCGGTCCAATTCGGACACTCCGGAAGCCGCGCCGGGGTCGGAGTACCGCTCCTCCGCCGGGGGCTCTTCGGCCAGCGCGTGCCTGCTGCGGGTGGCCTGTTCGACGTGCTGGCGCTGGTACGCCGAGCCTTCCGGGACCACGCGGTCGTCCGGGCCGGGCGAACCGGCGTACTCGTCGAACGAGTACGGGTCGTGCGCCGCGGGACGGCTCGGCGGGGGCGGCGGTTCCTCCCAGCGCTGCTGCTGGGGCTCTTCCCACCGGTGGTTCGGCCGCGGCTCTTCCCAGTAACCGGATTCGCCGTCCTCGACCCATTCGTAGCCGTCGTCCCAGCTCTCCTCCTGCACCGGAGCCGACACCGGAGCCGGTACCGGAGCGGGCGGCGGGGCCACCGCCTGCTGCACCGGGCGCGGCGCGACCGGCGCGGGAGCCGGGCGAGGCGCGGGCTCCGGACGCCGGGCAGGCGGCTGGGCGTGCCGCGAAGCAGGCGGCGGAGGCGTGGCCCGAGGCTGCCGATGCGGCAGCCGGAGGCTCAGCGAACTCATGTCGTACCGGCTCGGCGAGTCGAACGACTCCCGTTCCGTGCCTTTGTGGAGGGCGTCCCAGGCGCCCGTGTCCTGGTCTCCGAAACCCGAGATCTTCATCGGCTACCCCAGCACCCCGCCGCCCTGCAGCTGCGCGCGCAGTTCCGGCGTGATCTGCTCGCCGACCCGCTCGACCAGCAGGGTCATCTCGTACGCGACTGTCCCGATGTCACACGTCGGCGCGGCCAGCACGGCCAGACAGGACCCGTCCGAGACCGACATCAGGAACAGGTACCCGCGTTCCATCTCGACCACGGTCTGGTTCACGCCGCCCGCCTCGAAGCACCGCGCCGCGCCCTGGGTCAGGCTGATCAGCCCGGACGCCACCGCCGAGAGCTGCTCGGCGCGTTCCTGCGGCAAGCCCTCCGAAGGCGCGAGCATCAGTCCGTCCGCCGACACCAGCACCGCGTGCGCCGCACCCGGGACCCGGCGCACGAAATCCGAGATCAGCCAGCTGAACGTGCCCTGGTCCGCTGGCCGGTCGGAATCGGTCACTGCCCCTCCAAGCTCCTCGAACGCTGCCGGACGCCCGTTCGCCGCCCTCGGGCCATCCTCGCCCGGCCGCGGTGAAGTCGTCGTTCCAGCGTATTCACGCACCCGGTCGTGTCGAGCGTGTGCCCGGGCACGGTACGTGTCTGCCGGATGTAACGTCGCGCGAACGCATGCACAACCACGCATTCGCGGGTCACTCGGTGGTGGCGGCGGCCACCGTGCGCAGCGGGATGTCCGTGCAGGTCACCGCCGGTCCGACGCCCCGATCAGGGGCGGCCGGCCTCGGCCGCGAGCGGGACAGGACTACTCAGCTGCCCCGCTCGGAGGCACCACTCCCCGAAGCGGGTGAAGCCCGTGGAGTTCACTCCAACGGCCGCACCCGAGCCGGGGTGTAACGGGAATCTGGGAGTCGGCGCAAGCCTCCTTCGCAGACGGCGGCGGGGACCGCGAACGGGACTAGCCCGCCCGTAAAGCCGTGTCGTGCGCGATCGCGTGCTGCACGACCGAGATCAGCACCTGCTTCGCCGAGTCCCGCTCGCGCGCGTCGCACGCCATGATCGGGACCGACGGCGAGATGGTGAGCGCGTGCCGCACGTCCTCGATCTGGTGGTGCAGCAGCCGGTCGAAGCAGTTGATCGCCACGACGTAGGGCAGCTTCCGGTTCTCGAAGAAGTCGATCGACGGGAACGCGTCCGCGAGCCTGCGCGTGTCCACCAGCACGACCGCGCCGATCGCGCCGACGGCGAGGTCGTCCCACATGAACCAGAACCGGTGCTGGCCCGGCGTGCCGAACACGTACAGCACCAGGTCGGAGTCGAGCGAGATCCGGCCGAAGTCCATGGCCACCGTGGTGGTCGACTTGTTCGGCGTGGCCGACACGTCGTCGTGGCCCACGCTGGCCTCGGTCATCATGGCCTCGGTGGTCAGCGGGTCGATCTCGGAGATCGCCCCGACCAGAGTCGTCTTGCCCGAACCGAACCCACCCGCGACCACGATCTTGGCCGACGAGGTCGGACCCGTCTGCGGTGTGTTCGCGTCGGAGTCAAATTCTCCGAAGCCCACTGAGCACCCTTTCCATGAACTCGATACTGGGGCGGTCGCCCGAATTCGTGCTGCTGCTCGTGTGCACGAGCACCAGGCCGAGGCCCGCCACGTCACCAATCAGCACCCGCACCACGCCGAGCGGAAGCCGCAGGAGCGCGGCCACCTCGGCGACCGACCGGGTGTCGAGGCACAGGTCGCAGATCGACCGGTGCTCCGGCACGCGGACGCGGTCGAGCACCCTGCCCTGTTCGCTCGTCGACACCAGCGCCTCGATCGCGAGGTCGTAGGTCGGCTTCGTGCGTCCGCGGGTGCGGAAGTAAGGCCGGACCAGCCCGGAGGTCTCCACCTCGGCGGGCTCGTCCACGTATTCGCCCGCCGCCTGCATCGGCAGCGCGGCGGCCAATCCGTTCGACGGGAAGCTCGAAGGTCCCGGCGACCCGTCGCGTTCGGCGCTGAACGCGGCGAACTCGGCCGAGTCGTACAGCGGTCCGCTCGCCCCGCCGAACAGCTCCGAACCGGGTCCGCCGAGCAGCCGCTCGCGGTACCCGGGCACCGCGGTGATGCCCGGCTGCTGCCCGGCGTTGGAATCGGTCAGCCAGTTCGGCGGTTCGCGCACCGGTTCGGAATCCGCGGCTTGGACGTCCCTCGAACGCCATTCGCGGTCGACCCGGTCCCGGAAGGACTTCCAGTCCTCCCGGCTCTGGTCCCGATCGCCCCAGCCCCCGGTGTGCTCGTCACCGAGCCGGCCGTCGCCGCGCAAGCGCCCGTCGTCCACGGTTTACTCCTGTAGTCCTAGGTCCGCCTAGCGACGGACCGCAGCGCCCTGCAGTTGTGCCCGCATCTCCGGTGTCAGCTGCTGGCCGACCCGTTCGACCAGCAGAGTCATCTCGTACACCACCAAGCCGATGTCGCTTTCCGGCGAACCCAGCACCGCGAGGCACGAGCCGTCGGACACCGACATCAGGAAGAGAAATCCGTTCGCCATCTCGACCACGGTCTGCGCGACCGGGCCGCCCTCGAACACCTTCGCCGCACCGCGCGCGAGGCTGGTCAGCCCCGAGGCGACGGCCGCCAGCTGGTCCGCCCGGTCCTTCGGCAGCCCGCGCGAAGACGCGAGCAGCAGACCGTCGGCCGAGACGACCACCGCGTGCGCCGCACCGGGCACCCGGTGGACGAAGTCCGTGATCAGCCACGCGAAGCTGCTCGCCGCGCTGCCGCCGGCCTGCCTGCCGTTCGGCTGCACCGAGCCGCCTCCCGGCTGCACTCCCGCCCGTGTCACTCTCGCTCCTCACTGCTGTCGCTCACATACCCGGCCCCGGTGACGCGAACCCCGTCGTCGTCGAGCCGGGCGTCCGGCGGCCGCTCCTTCAGTGCGTGCCTTCCGGACTTGTACCCACGCTGGAAGCTTGCCATCCGGCTGCGGGCAGCCGTCGCCGAGCGGGTGATCGCACCCGTTCCGGGCATTCCGGTGGTCGCGTCCGTGAACGAGTTCTGCTGCGCCGGTTCCGGCGCGTTGCCGATCGAGCCGGGGACCAGGTACGCGTTGGGCACGCGTTTGGGCAGCCCGGCGGGCGTGATCTCCTCGTTCTTGGATTCGAGCAGCGACTGCGCCGCCTGCCATCCCTCGTCGGAGACGCTGTGCCAGCTGTCGTCCTCCGGCTCGTCGGAACCGGGGTAGAGCGGCGTCGACTCGAGCGGCTCGCTCGCCTGCTGCCGCACCGGCTCGGCCGGAGTCTCGTCCCGCTCCCGCGGCTCGGCGGCGGGAGCCTCGGCGGCTTCCGGCTCCGGCTCCGACGCGGCGGACTGCGCCGTTCCGGTTCCGGGCTCGCTGTCCTCGCCCTCGCTGAACCAGCGCGACAGCACCGACTGGTAGATCGGCAGCCGCCGGGTCGGCACGTCGTCCTCGAGCGCGGCGGAACCGTCCGGCTCGGCGGGCGGCTGCTCCTTCGGCGCTTCCGGAGCGACGTACTTCGGCTCCCGCTTCGGCAGCACCAGCGGCGGGAATTCGGTCTGCGCCAGGCTCGCGCCCTCGCCGTACGACTCGCGAGTGAGCGGCGCGAGGTCTTCCGCGGTCGGCCACGCCGGGGCTTCCGAGGCGGGCGTCGCCGGGCTGAGGAACGGACCGGCCGCGCGGTTGCCCGCGACGAGGTCGTCGAGGCTGATCGGCTGGTCGAGCGGCACCAGTCCGCCGTTGTCGGCCGCTCCGCCGGAGCCGGTCGAGCCCATCGCCTCGGTCAGCTCGGCGGCCGCGGGCGGCGGCGAGAGCGGAAGCGGGTTCGACGGTTCCGGCTCGCGGTTCAGCGGCGGGAGGCTCGGGTGCGAGACCTCGTTGCGGTTCGGCGGCGGCGGGGTGTTCCGCATCGTCGGCGAAACCGTCCGGACCTGGGTGAGCAGCTCGACCGGGACCACGACGCGGGCGATCACGCCGCCCTCGATGTCCTCGTTCTCGCGCAGCCGCACCTCGATGCCGTGCCGCTGGGCCAGCCGCGCGACCACGTACAGACCCATCCGCCGAGTCACCGACACGTCCAGGTCCGGCGGGTCGGCGAGGCGCTCGTTGACCTCGGCGAGGCGCTCCTCGCTCATCCCGACGCCGTGGTCGGTGACCTGGATCGCCAGCGCCTTCTTGCGCGTGATGACCGCGCGGACGGTGATCTTGGTTTCCGGTTCGGAGAAGTAGGTCGCGTTGTCGAGCAGTTCCGCGAGCACGTGCACGAGGTCGTGGATCGCGAGGCCCTGCACCGCGACCTCGGGCACGATGCCGATCTCGATGCGGGCGTACTGCTCGATCTCCGACACCGCCGCGCCGATCACGTCGGCCGCCGGCACCGGCTTGGGCACCGACTTCGCGAGGCCCGCGCCCGAAAGCACCAGCAGCGATTCGCCGTTCCGGCGCAACCGGGTCGCCAGGTGGTCGAGCTCGAACAGGCTCGCGAGATGGTCCGGGTCCTGCTCGTCGGCCTCGAGCCGGTCGATGACGCCGAGCTGGCGTTCCACCAGCCGCTGCGACCGCCGGGAGAGGTTCACGAAGATGCCGTTGACGTTCTCGCGCAGCAGCGCCTGTTCGGCGGCCATCTTGACCGCCTGCTCGTGGACCACGTCGAACGAGCGCGCCACTTCGCCGATCTCGTCGCGGGTGAGGACCGGGACCGGGTCGACCGCCTTCTTCGAGGCGTTGACCGGGTCCGGGTCGTCCAGGATCGCCTGCACGGTTTCCGGCAGCCGGGTGTAGGCGACGTCCAGCGCGGTCTTCCGCAGCACCCGCAGCGGGCGCAGCATCAGCCGGGCGATGACGAGCATCAGCATCAGCGCGGCGACCAGCGCGGCGAGGACGATGACCCCGCCGACCCACGCCGACCGCACCGCGTTGCTGGCCAGTTCGTCGGCCTGGGCGCGCAGCTGGGTCAGCAGGTTGACCTCGACCGCGCGCAGTTTGTCGGCGGCGACGGTGGAGTCCTGGCCGAGCTTGGTGCCGTCGAGGTTGAGCGGCTGGCTCTGCTGAGCGAAGGAGAACGCCTGTGTCTGCAAACGCCGACGCTCGTCGACCTCGGGTCCGGAGTAGGTGTCGTTGTAGAGCTGGACCTGGTCGCCGGTGGCGTTGGCGAGGAACGCGGTGATCGACGCGTCGCCGCTGGCCTCGGCGGCCCGGGTCTCGTCGATCAGGTTGCCGGGGAAGCCGTCGCGGAACGCGGCGATCTGCAGCGCGGAGTCGCCGCGGAGGATGAACTCCTTCGCCTCGCTGATCGACTGCGTGCTCGTGCCGAGGCGGAGCAGGTCGCGGTTGGTGGTCGCGGTGGAGACCTCGCGGCCGAGCTGGATCAGCGAGTCGAGCACCGAAGAGTAGGTGTCGAGGACCGCGCGGTCGGAGTAGGCCGAGGTGGTCATCGCCGCGCGCAGCGGGCGCAGCGCGTCGAGGCGCTGGAGACCGTGCGCGTAGCGGTCGCTGGCCGCCTGGTCGTCGTTGTCGAGGTTGACCGCGGCGTTGCGCAGGTCGTCGACGTCGCGGTCGACCTTCGCCATCTGCGCGTCGAGGCCGGTCTGGCGCAGCGGGTCCGCCGACGAGATCCGGACCACCGCCAGCGCGCGCTCGCGCTGCAGGTCGTGCACGACCGCGGTGACCTTCTCGGCGAAGGCGACCTGGTTGGCGGTGTGGTTGAGGTCGACCGCCGACCGCACGTCGTCGACCACGCGCAGCACGCCGAGCACCAGCGCGGTGATCGTGGGGATGAGGAGAATGAGCGCGAGCTTCGACCGCAATCGCCAGTTGCCGAGCGCGAGCCAGGACCGCTGCTGCGCGGTCCCCGCGTTCTCCTGAGCGGAGGCCTCCCCTGCCCCCGCGGTGTCTTCGTTCGGCACCGCCGCACCACCGTCCGGGCCCGAGGGGCCCGTTGATTCCGAACCTGCCGTGCTCGTGGCCACTACGCGCACGCTCCCGGCAGGTAATCCGCCACCTGAGTGGTCTGGACCGCGTCCCGGACTGTTACACCCTTTCGAGTGAAAAGATCGACTTCGCGGTGCGGCTGCCCGTCGCCTCGGGCGCGGAATCGGTTCAGGTCTGACATGACGTTCGGTCCCCGCACGTGGTCGATCTCTTAGTCCGTTCGGCCGAGGCCACCCCCCACCGGCTCGTCGCCGGAGTACGCGGAGAGCCCTTTTCCCAAGTCCGGGCTCTCACTACATCGGTGGTCCACACCTCACATTGCCGGAGCAGAGGGTAGCGAACGCCTGGCCCATTTGTAACCCTCCAGAAGTTGCCCGGAGAGCACCCAGGCAGCGGATCAAGGCCCATCGGGCACCCACGGGTCGTTCACATACCCCGACATACCAGCGGATTCGATCACCTGATCGAGTGACCAGCACCACTTCTGAATCGTATATGAACACCCATTGTGAGTGATCGTCCTGGTTCTCTACAGTAGCCGCGTGACTCCGGACAATGAGCCACCTTCCCCCCGCGTCCATGCCAGACGCGGGCCCATGTGCTAGGAGCGACCTTGTTTGATGAAGCGGTGAGCAGCCGGCGCGACTACGGCAGGCGCGGGTTCCTGTCGCTCGCTATGGCGGGCGGCGTTGCCTTGACTGCCAGCGGATGCGGCCTGCTGGGCGGATCGGACGATTCGGGCAGCGCGAAGGGCGGCTCCGGGGTCGAGAAGGCCAAGATCAAGGTCTCGATCATGCCGACGATCGACGTGGTGCCTTTCCACCTCGCGGTCCAGAACGGCTACTTCAAGAACGAGGGACTCGAGGTCGAAGCCGTCGACGCCGCCAGCGGTGACGCGTCGCTGCAGAAGCTGCAGGCGGGCGAGGTCGACATCGCCTACGCGAGCTACACGCCGTTCTTCATCGCCAAGAGCAAGGGCGCCGCGGACATCAAGCTCGTCGCCGACGCCTCCTCGGCGGGCCCGAAGAGCACCGAAGTCGTGGCGATGCCGAACAGCAACATCAAGAACGTGCACGACCTGGCGGGCAAGCGGATCGGGATCACCGCCACCAACACGATTTGCGACACGCTGACCAAGTCGGTCATGCGCGACAACGGCGTGAGCTTCACCGACGTGAAGTGGGTTTCGCTGCGGTTCCCGGACATCGGCCCCGCGGTCAAGCGCGGCGACATCGACGCGGGCTTCCTGACCGAGCCGTTCATCACGCAGTCGGCGAAGGTCAACGGGACGGTCGAGGTCATCGACACCGCTTCCGGCGGCACCAAGGACTTCCCGACCGCGGGCTACGGCTCGCTCGGCAAGTTCACCGACGCGAACCCGAAGACGGTCGCCGCGTTCCAGCGCGCGATGCTGCGCGCCACCAAGGAATCGGCCGACCGCTCCAAGATCGAGCCGCTGATGATCCAGTTCTCGAAGGTGGACGAGGCGACCGCGAAGATCACGAACCTGCTGACCTTCCAGTCCACTTTGGACGCCCGGCGCATCCAGCGGGTGCCGGACCTGCTGCAGCAGTTCGGTTCCATCCAGTCGAAGATCGACGTGCAGTCGATGATCGTCCCGCAGGCGAACGCGTCCTGACGTGCGCCTCGTCCGGAACCTGACCGGCCTGCTCGGCTTCCTCCTGATCTGGGAGGCCGTCGTGCGGGCCGGTCTGATCGACCAGAACGACCTTCCCCCGCCGACCGTGGTGTTCGCCCGGATCGGCGAACTGTTCGGCGACGTCGAATTCGTCCGCGACGTGGTCGCCTCCGTGCTCGCGTGGCTGATCGCGCTGCTCATCTCGATCGCCATCGCGGTCCCGGCCGGTCTGCTGCTCGGCAGCGTCCGCTGGCTGCGCGACGCGACCAAGGCGATCGTCGAATTCCTGCGGCCGATTCCTTCCGTGGCACTGATTCCGCTGGTGCTGATCGTCGTCGGCGGCGGTCCGGAAGCGAAGATCACCCTCGCCGTGTACGCGGCGGTGTGGCCGATTCTCTTCAACACCATTTACGCGCTGGCCGAGATCGACCCGCTGCTGCTGGAAACCGCGCGCACCTACGGAACTCCGCGTTCGCGGGTGCTGACCTCGGTCGCGCTGCCGCACGCCGCGCCGTTCGTGTTCACCGGGATCCGGCTGTCCGCGGCGATTTCGCTGATCCTGGTGATCAGCACGGAATTCCTGGCCGGGGCGAAACTCGGCATCGGGCAGTTCGTGCTCGAAGCCAGTTCCGGACCGGGCCGGATGGACCTGGTGCTCGCCGGGACCGTGGTCGCCGGGCTGCTCGGCTTCCTCGTGAACGAGGGCCTGGAACGACTGGGCAACCGGCTGTTCCGCTGGAGCAACGCTGTCGAAGGAGCCGCCGCGTGAGTGTGGTCGAAAAACCCTCCACCGTCACGCGCCGGATGAGCCGCGGGCTCAGCGGGTTCGCCCGCAAGTGGCTGCTGTTCGCGATTCTGGTGGTGCTGTGGGAGATCGCGGCGCAGCTGAGCGAAAACGTGTTCTTCCCGCCGCCGTCGAAGATCGCCGCCGCGGCCGCGAAACTGTGGTTCTCCGGCCCGGCCTCGCACCTGTTCCTCGGCGAGCCGGTGTTCGACCACATCCTGCCGAGCCTCGGCAGGCTGCTCGGCGGCTGGCTGCTCGCGGTGGTGATCGGCGTCGCGCTCGGCACCGCGCTGGGCCGCTCGCGCACCGGAATGGATTACGTGGGACCGCTTTTCGCGTTCTTCCGCGCCATTCCGCCGCCCGCGCTCGTGCCGGTGTTCATCATCCTGTTCGGCATCGGACCGGGCATGCAGACCGCGACGATCATCTTCAGCTCGCTGTGGCCGGTGCTGATGAACACAGTGGACGGCGTCCGCTCGGTCGACAAGGTCAAGGTCGAGACGGCCCGCGCGTTCCGGACGCCGAAGCGGTACTGGATCGGGCTGGTCGTGCTGCCCTCGGCGCTGCCGAAGATCTTCGCCGGGCTTCGCGTGTCGCTTTCGATCGCGCTGATCCTGATGGCGATCTCCGAACTGGTGGGGGCGCTCAACGGCATCGGCTACGCGCTGCTCGCCGCCCAGCGTTCGTACGACTTCGACCAGATGTGGGCGTGGATCGTGCTGCTGGGCATCCTCGGGTACGGGTTCAACGCCGCGCTGCTCGGCATCGAACGCCGGGTGCTCGGCTGGCAGCCCGGCCGGAACTAGGAAGGTTTCCCGTTATGTCGACCATGCTCGAGGTCTCCGGCCTCAGCCACCGCTACGGCAGCGGCGAGTCCGCGCACGTCGCGGTCAACGAACTGTCGTTCACGGTGGAGACCGGGCAGCTGGCGTGCATCGTCGGCCCGTCCGGCTGCGGCAAGTCCACCCTGCTGCGCGCGATCGCCGGCCTGATCCCGCCGAGCGCGGGCACGGTGAGCCTGCACGGCGACCGCGTCACCTCGGTGCCGGACGATCTCGCCGTGGTGTTCCAGGACTACAGCCGCTCCCTGTTCCCGTGGCTGTCGGTCGCGAAGAACGTGGAATTCCCGCTGCGCTGGAGCAAACTCGACAAGGCGACCCGGCGTGCCCGGGCCGCCGAAGCGCTCGAGGCGGTCGGACTTTCGGCCGCGGTGAACAAATACCCGTGGCAGCTTTCGGGCGGCATGCAGCAGCGGGTGTCGATCGCCCGCGCGCTGGCGAGCCGTCCGGCGCTGCTGCTGATGGACGAGCCGTTCGCGTCGGTGGACGCGCAGACGCGGTTCGAGCTGGAAGACCTGCTGCGCCGGGTCCAGGTCGAACAGGGCACGACGGTGTTGCTGGTGACGCACGACATCGACGAGAGCGTGTACCTCGGCGACCGGGTGCTGGTGCTGTCGAAGTCGCCGGCGCGGATCGTGGCGGATCTCAAGGTGGACCTGCCCGCTCAGCGGGACCAGATCACGACGCGGGAATCGGCGGAATTCGTTTCGCTGCGCGGTGAAGTGGCCCGGCTGCTGCACGGTCCGGCCGTGCAGGCGGCGGCCGACCTGGCGGAGCAGGAGGCGGCGGAGGCCGCTGCTTCCGAGGCCGCTGTCGTTCCGGAGAAGAAGTAGTCACAGCTTCGGGAACCACACCGAGACGTCGGCAAGCGCGTCGAGGGTGCCGGGAGCTACGTGTCCGGCAACGGTTTCCGTCTCGGCGACCACCATCGCCCGACCGTCCACTCTGGACTTGAAGTGGTGGCCGGAGAACTTCACGCCGTCGAGGCCGAGCAGGGCAGCGCCAAGGGGTTTGACGTCCCCGCTGCCCTGCACCTCTTCAACCTTCTCGCAGCCCTCAGCGTCGCTCTTCTTCGGAAACCCCACGCGGGCAACGGAAATCACCGCGGCGTTGCCGTGACCGTCGCCGACGGCGAAGAGGTTGCGGTTCAATGAGGTGCAGCGGTGCTCCGCGAGGTAATCCCGGACGCGGTCGGTGGAGTTCAGCAGGCAGTCGATCTCGTGTTTCGCGGCCTGCTTGAGCTGTTTGAGCTTGAACCGGCTGAAGGTTTCGTCCTTGCGGCCGCGCTTCGCGGACTTCTTGCCCTCGGCTTTGCGCGTCTCGAGACTGCGGCCGGGCAGGGAATCCGCGACATCCCCAGCGAGGTTTCCCGGCAGCGCCTCCGCGGCGGCCCCGGATCCCACGCTCGCGGAACCGCCGATCCCGGCCGCCGTGCCGCCCCCGACAGCGGCGACGACCGCCACTCCGGCCACGAAAACCTTCGCCCCGCCGCCCTCGTTGATCGGGACTACTCGCCCGTCCTTGAGCGTGCGGAATTTCTGCTTCGCCACTCGCTGTCCCTCCCCTGGACACCAAGACCGAAGCGATCAAGATAGCCGCTGAGCAGCGAGAACTCACCCGGTTCCGGCCGGGTTCACCCGTTCAGCCCTTGGCGCGGGAATCCGGTCCGGTCTCGTCCGGGCCGATCTCCGGCAGCGTCCGCACGCCCAGCACGTTCGCCCCGACCAGTTTGCGGGTCGCCAGGTTGCCCATCGGCATGAACGTGCTCGCCTGCACGTCCCGCCACATGCGCTCGAACGGCAGCGCCTTCGTGTAGGACATGCCGCCCAGCGCGTCGACCAGCCGCTGCATCACCTGGACCGCGTTGTTCGCCGCCGTGTACTTCACGATCGCGCTGCGGGCGACGCCGTCCTGGATGTCCCCGGTGAACAGGCGGCGGCTCGTCACCTCGTCGGCCTGGCGGTAGATCAGCGCGCGGGAGCTTTCCAGCAGGATCTGGCATTCGCCGATCACGTCCTGCAGCACCGGGTCCTCGGCCTTGCCGCGCTGGACCAGCGTCCGCACGGTCCAGTCGAGCGCGCCGGCCGCGATTCCGGTGTAGACCGCCGAGAACGCGGGCATCGCCCAGGCCCAGACGGTTTCCAGCACCCGCGAGTCGAGGTGTTTCACCGGCAGCGAGTGCACCACCGCGGCGTCCTCGACGAACACCTTGTCCAGTTCGACGTCGTTGCTTTGAGTGCCGCGCATGCCCATGGTGTTCCACGTCTGGTGGATCGTGACGCCCGGCGCGTCCAGCGCGATCTGGCACAGCAACAGCCGCGGGCCGCCGTCGGCGTCCTCGTAGCGGGCGGTGGTGGAGCAGTGCGTGGCGACCGCCGAGTTGGTCGCGAAGCTCTTGCGGCCGGACAGTTCGAAACCGCCTTCGACGCGGACCGCGCGGGTCTTCGCGTCCGTCATGTCGTTGCGCAGGCCCGTTTCGCTGGTGATCGACGCCCAGACCAGTTCGCCGTCCACCGCTTTGCGCAGCAGTTCCGCCAGCCGGGGCGCCTTCGTGCGCCGCCAGACGCTCGCCCACTGTCCCAGCGGGGACAGGTGCATCGTGAACGCCAGCGCGGTCGCGCCGTCGCCCATCGCGAGCCGTTCCAGCACCGGCAGGATTTCCGGCAGCCCGGCCCCCGAGCCGCCGAGTTCCTCCGGGACCGACAGCCGGAGGAAGCCCGCTTCCCGCAGGTCGTCGTAATTCTGGTGCGGGAACGTGTTTTCCCGGTCGTGCTCGGCCGCGCGCTCGGCGAAAATGTCCGCGAGCTTGGCGGCACGGTCGACGAGGGCCTGCTGCTTCGGCGTCAGGAGAGGCTGCACCCGGCCATCAAAACAGCGTCCCGGATCTTGGTCAATCGGCCGAACGCACGGGAGCGCCTGTCCCGGGTGGACCCCAGGACAGGCGCTCCCGTGCGGTGCGCTCAGCCGATCAGTTTGGACAGTCCGGAGCCGTTGAACGAGCCCCAGCCGGTCGTCTGGTCGTAGCCCTTGCCTGCGGAGAAGCCGGTGGTGCCGTTGAAGGTGTTGTTGCCGGTCGTCACGTCGTGGAAACCGGAACCGTAGGAGGAACCGTTGCCGATGCTGTAGAACTTCGCGTTCAGGTTGCCGAGGCCGCCCTTGTGGACCTCGTTCTGCAGCGCCGCGAAGCCCGCCCACAGCGGAGCCGCGCCCGAGGTGCCCCAGACGTTCCCGGTCTGTCCGCCGGAGATGATCGTGTACGCCGAACCCTGCGCGGCGTCCCCGGCGACGTCCGGGACCTTGCGCTTGGTCGTGCTCTGCTTGGACTGCCACGACGGCGCGGCGAAGATCGTCGAGATGCCGCCGCCGCCCGCTCCGCCGGAAGCACCGTCGTTCCACGTCGTCTCGCTGCTGTAGCCGTTCGACGAGTTCACCGTCAGCTGCGTGCCGCCGACGCCGGAGACGTTCGGGCTCGACGCCGGGAAGTCCACCGCCTGGGCCTTGCTGCCGGTCTGGCGGGCGCAGTCGGTGGTGCCGTCGTCGCCCGCGGCGGCGAAGTAGCTGATGCCCTCGGCGGTGCCGGTCGCGAGCGCCTTGTCGACGCTGTTGGCCGCGGCCGAGCCTTCCGCCGCCTCGCAGGAGCCCCACGAGATCGAGACGACGCTGACCTTCTTGTCCGACGCGATCTTCTGGTACATCGCCAGCTCGCCCGCGTTGGAGTTCGGGGCCTCGTACACGTAGTCGTTCGCCGGTGCGGCGAGCGCGTGCACGACCTCGATGTCCAGGTCGACCTCGGTCTGGCCGTCGCCGGGGCTCGAGTCGTAGTTGGCTCCGTTGACCGAAACCGTGCTGACCGAACCGCCCTTGAGGCCGTACTTGGTGTCGTACGCGGTGATGTCGGACTTCTTGTAGCCGTCGAACTCCACGAAACCGACATTCACGCCCGCGCCGGTAGCGGACATGCCGCTGGTGCCGTACGCGGTTTTGAGGATGCTCGGCGTCACCGGCTTGACCGTGCGCGGCGCCTGCGTCGGCTTCGCGTGGTGCTTCACCGCGTGATTGTCGAGTCCGACGACCGAATCGACCACCGAGGACACCGAAGCGGGCAATTCCGGCGCGGAGTCGTTGGCGTAGAACTTCCGGCCGGTGACGGTGTCGGTGTAATTGCCGATGCGCGTATGGAAGGCGGATTCCAGCTGTCCGGCAGTTGCCGAGAAGGTGATCGCCTGGCGGTTTCCGGAAACCTCAATACCCTGCGCACCGCTGCGCTTGAGGAAATTCACCGCCTGATCGGCTTCGGCTGGCGTTGGGCCGAATGCAGCAGTGAATTGCTCCGGAGAGAGGAATCGGTGGTACTGCGGCGAGGCCGGGTCCTGCACGTCGGCGAGGAAGCGGGCCAGCGCCTGCTGGTTGTGCAGTTTCAGGGACAGGGCGGCGGGAATCTGCTGCTCAGCGGCGACGTCACCGGACCGCGCGCTGGCGGCGAGCGGTGCGGCGTTGCCGGAAAGGGCGACCAGCGGATCGGCGTTCGCGACGCCGGCCACGGACAGGCACAGCAACGCCGGCAGCGGAACCGCGGCGGCGACGAGCTTGCGCAAGCGCATGAGAATTCCTCTCGAGAGGCGGGGACCGGGCCGGCTAAATCGCGGTACCGACCCGTATCCCCGACCCTAAAAAACCGCTCGAAACAAAGAAACCTACTTTTGGCTGACCTTAACGCGGTTGGTTTGTTTTCCACTTGCACGATTTATGACTGATTCCCGCCGCGATGTCCCGCCGCATCCGGAAACCATCGGACGTTGGAATGCGGAAGCCCCGGACAATCCGGACCCCTTGCGCACACACGCGCGCTGTGCTCGTCAAGCAAAAAAAGGGAACCTTGCCGGAATTGGAATTCCCGGCGAGGTTCCCTTCCCCAGTGGAGCGGAGCGTCAGCCTTTGACGAGTTCGGCCCACTCGCGCACGGCGGCCGCGTCCACCGGAGCGTCCCAACCGGACGGACGCACCGCGCCACCGACGTGGAAGCCGCGCACGCCGCCGGCCCGCAGCAAATGCACCTGCTGCGCCCGCAAGCCGCCGCCGACCAACAGCGCGGGACCGTCGGTGCGCCGCGCCAGCTGCTGCAGCACCGACAGTCCACTCGCGACACCGTTCGCGTGGCCCGCCGCCAGCACGGTGTCGCAGCCGAGCTCGGCCAGCACGTCGTACGCGGCGATCGGGTTGCGCGAGCGGTCGATGGCGCGGTGGAACGTCCACGGCCGCCCGTCGATCTCCTTCAGCAGCGCGCGGCACGCCTCGGCGTCGACCTCGCCCTCCTCGGTCAGGAACCCGAACACGAACTCCTGCGCACCCGCGGACACCAGCCGGGCCGCCGAAGCGCACAGCTCGTCGATGGCGCGCGCGTCGAAAGTGTTCTCCGCGCGCAGCATCACGCGCACCGGCAAATCAGTGGCCGCGAGCACCTCGCGCACCGTCGCCTCGCTCGGGGTGAGCCCGTCGCTGGCCATGTCGGAGACGAGTTCGAGCCGGTCCGCTCCGCCCTCCTGCGCCCGCTCCGCGTCGTGGCAGCCCAGCGCGATCACTTCCAGCAGGGCGGTGTTCGAACTCATGCCTCATCCGTTTCGATCCAGTGGCGGGGTGTCTTCCCCCCTGGCGTGCCTGCCGCGCCGGAAGCCGCCTTGCAGGCTCGTCATCCGGGCGCGCACCGCGTCGGGGGAAAGCGAGAGTATCGGCCGCGGCTCCGGCTCCGCGGCGGGGCCGCCCGCCACGTCGGCAACCCGCAGGAACGGCCAGGTGTCCTCGGCCCCGTCCTCTTGTTCCAGGTGCTCCGGCGACGGCCACTCCGGTTGTTCTACGTGCGCGGGCGTCGGCCATTCGGGGGCCGCCTCGTCCGGGTCTTCCGTCGGGAACTCCGGCGGCTCCGCGTAGGCGTGCTCGGGCTCGGGCTCGAAGGCGGGGACCTCCGGCATCGGCGCGACCACCCGCGGCTCCGGCGCGACCGGTTCCTCCGGCGGCGCCGAGAGGTCGAACCAGCGCGACAGCACGTCGCGATAAGCAGGCATCCGGTCCGTCGGCGCGTCGATCTCCAGATGCGACCGCGACGCCGGGCCCGGCCACGACGGCGCCTCCTCGACGACCGGCGCGCGCCGCAGCGGACCAGCGTCGTCGAGGGTCGGCGCGACCAGTTCAGCGGGCTCCTCCGGCTCCTCGGCCGGGGCCAGCGGCGCGAGCGGGGCCAGCAGTTCCGGCTCGGGCGCGGGTTCCGGTTCGACCGGCGCGGGCGGCTGCGGCAACGGCGGGGCCTCGGTGATCAACGCGGCCGGGACGACGACCGTCGCGGTGAGCCCGCGTCCCTCGGCCGGGCTCAGCCGCACCGCGATGGCGTGCCGTTCGGCCAGCGTCGCGACCACGAACAGGCCCATCCGGCGCGACACCTCGACGTCGACCTCCGGCGGATGCGCCAGCCGCGCGTTGGTGCGGTCGATCTCCGCCTGCGGCATGCCCGCGCCGCGGTCGGTGATCTCGATCCGCCACGCGCCGTCGGCCGTCCGCGCGCTCTCCACGGTGACCGCCGTCTGCGGCCCGGAGTACCGGGTGGCGTTCTCCAGCAGCTCGGACACCACGTGCACCAGGTCGTTGACCGCGTCGCCGCGCACCGCGAGCGCGGGGGCCGGGCCGATCTCGATCCGCTGGTAATCCTCCACTTCGGACAGTGCGGCCCCGATGATCTCGTCGGCCACCACCGGTCCGGTGTCCTCGCGCACCAGGTCGGTGCCGGACAGCACCAGCAGGTTCTCGCTGTTGCGCCGCATCCGGGTGGCGAGGTGGTCGAGTTCGAACAGCCCGCCGAGGGTCTCCGGGTCCTGTTCGCCGGCTTCCATCCGGTCGAGCACGGACAGCTGCCGCTCCACCAGGTCCTGGCTGCGCTGCGACAGGTTGACGAACATCGCGTTCACGTTCTCGCGCAGCATCGCCTGCTCGGCGGCCAGCCGGACCGCCTCGCCGTGCACCGCGTCGAACGCGCGCGCGACCTGCCCGACTTCCTCGCGGGTGAAGATCGGCACCGGCGCGACCGCCGCCCGGTGCCGCAGGTTCTCCGGAGCCGGATCGGGCTCGGTGAGCAGCCGCTGCACCGCCTCGGGCAGCCGGTGGTCGGCGACCTCCAGCGCGGTGCGGCGCAGGATCCGCAACGGCCGCAGCAGCGAGCGCGCGATCACCACCGACAGGACACCGGCGACCAACAGGACGCCGATGACGATTCCGCCGTCCCAGATCGTCGAGGCGCGGGCGCTGGCGGCCCGCGCGTCCGTTTTCTCCTGAAGCTGGACGAGCAGCGCCTGCTGCACCTGGTGGGCGAGATTGACCGTGTACGTCGACGCGGTGTCCCACTGGTCCGCGTCCAGACCGGACAGCGGCTGGTTGTTCTCCGTGCGCGTGAGCGCCGACTCGACCATGTCGTTGCCGATGTCGACCACGATGCCGATCACCGTGTCCGAGTACATCCGCTGCTCGTCCGGAGTCGCGAAGGTGCGGTAGTCGCTGCGCGCGGCGGCCAGTTCGGCTTCCGCGCCGAGCAGCGCGCGCGTCCGGTCCCGGTTGAGCGTGCCCTGCGCGATCGCCTCGGACATGATCGCGCGCTTGACCGACATCTGGTCCTTGATCCGCGCGAGCGCGTTCCCGGCGAGCCGCAGCCGGGCCAGGTCGGGTTCGGTGACGTCGGCCGCGGCGGTGTCGCTGATGTCGAGCAGGCCGGAGATCAGCTCGCTGTAGGAACGGAGCACCGCGTCCGCCGGATACGCGGAGTGTTCAGCCGAATACCGAAGGCCGCCCAGCACTCGCAGCCGGTCGTCGCTCTGCTGCAGATCGCCCGCCGCGGATTCGTCGAGCCGCGATTTGCTGTCGGCGAGCGATCGCTCGAACGCGCCGATCGCCAGGTCGACGCGGGTGCGCTGGCCGACGAGGACGTCAGTGGCCCCCTTGCGGTCGCCCGCGACGAACCGCACCGTGACGTCGCGTTCGCGCTGCAACTGGTGCACGACCTCGGCGACCGTCGAGTCGATCCGGCAGCGAGCGGCGAACTCGGCGAGCTGGCGGGCGTCGCGCAGGTCGCTGTTGACCCGGAGGCCGACCAGCACGACCACGGCGAGCGCCGGGATCAGCAGGACGACGAAGAGCTTGGTGCGCAGCCGCCAGTTCCGCAGCCGCCACCCGCCGCCGACCGGGCGCGAGGCAGCCGGATCCGTCGCGTCACCCGAACGGGGACGGTCGTCGCGACGGGTCACCTGTGCTTCCTTTTCCACCGCGGGGACCTCTGCCCACGGACGTCATCGGGCTCCAGCCGGAAACTACCGCTCGGTAGTTGCCGGCGAAAAGATCGGGAAGCCACCCTGGCGGGGGCACGGCCCTGCGGGCGATCGTATGGGCAGCGGCCCATACGATCCAGCACGAGGCAGAGATTCTCCCGGCAGGGGATGGCGAGTGAAAGCGACCGGTCTGAGGTTTGCGCTGGTGGCGACGTTGTTCGCACTCAGCGGCTGCTCCGTGTTCGGATCCAGTGACACCGGACAAGCGCAACCGCCGGAACGCGCGACGCTGCGGGTCGGCGTCGCGAGCCCGATCGACACCGCCCCGCTGCGGATCGCCGTCGCCGCGGGAAAGTTCCGCCAGGCCGGGCTGAACGTCCAACTGGTGGAACTCGGCGACAGCGACGGCGTGGAGAAACTGAAGTCCGGACAGATAGATGTGACGTTCGGCAGCGACGTGTCGCTGTTCCGCGCCGCCGGGTCCGGCACCGCGCTGCAATTGCAGGGCGAGGCGTACACCTTCGGCCGCACGACTATCGCGCTCGTCACATTGCCCGGTTCCGACTACTCCGAACCGACCGCGAAGAAGTCGCCGAAGATCGCCGTCGACTCGCCCGACGACATCGGCGCGCTCACCGCGCGGGCGGTCCTCGGCACGGCAGGCGTCGACAAGTCGAAGATCGAGTTCGTGACCCGGCCGTTCGGGCAGATGCCCGCCGCGCTGCAGTCCGGCGACGCGGACGCGGCGCTGATGGTCGAGCCGTACATCACCCGCGCGGAGAAGGAACTGGGCGCGCAGGTCCTCGCCGACGGTTCGACCGGCGCGACGCTGGACTTCCCGGCGTCGGGCTACGCCGCGACCGGCCAGTTCGCCGCCGCGAACCCGCGCACGCTGACGGCGTTCCGCAACGTCCTCACCCAGGCCCAGCTCGCCGCGTCCGACTCGGCGAAGGTGCGCGACGCGCTGCCGTCGTTCTCCGACATCGACCAGACCACCGCCGCGCTGATCTCGCTCGGCAGCTACCCGACCACGCTGTCGGCGACCCGGCTGCAGCGCGTGGCCGACCTGATGCACAGCTCCGGGCAGCTGGCGAACCGGCTCGACGTGGCGGCGATGCTCCCGAACGCCTTGTGAGGCGCTAGATGCTCGCCCCGGTCGGCTGCAGGCAAATCGTCCGCACCGGCGGTCCCGCGTACACCAGCGACAAGTCCTTCTCGCCGCAGCTCGACGCCGACTTCGCGCCGTCGTGCACGACCGCCCGCGCTTCCGCCTTGGGGTCGTCGCAGGCGACCTTGCCGACCTTCGACTCGTCCGAAACGTCGCGGACGCACTCGCCGGACACGACGTTCAACGCGAGGCACAGCGTCTGGGTCGGCCTGCTGGTGGTGCTGCGAGCCGACGAGTACAGCTCGAACGGCACGTAGTCCTCGCCGCGGCAGGAGGACCGGCCCTTCGAGACGGTGTCGACGCGGTAGGTGGCGGCCCGGTCGGAGCAGTCCGCTCCGGTGTAGGTCTGCGTCCTCGAGCCCAGCGAAGTGAGGTAAAGGCAGCTGCCCGCGACCGGCGGTCCCGCCGAGCGCACGACCGCGGCGAACCCGAACGCGCCGAGCGTGCCGAGCCCGAGCGCCACGACGACGAGTGCGGCGAAGAGCCCCTTCTGCTTGCCCGACACCCGCTTCGGGCCGCCCTGGACCGGCTGCTGCGGGAGCGGCTGGTACGGGTTCGCGGCCGGCGGCATGCCGAACGGTGGTGTGGTCACTGGGTCCCCTCCCGCGGCTTCGTCCCGCCATCTTGGCATCCCCGGGCCGCGGTCCGGGAGGGAACGTATAAAGGAGAGGTGACTGATGGCCCCCTGATCGTCCAGTCCGACAAAACCGTGCTGCTCGAGGTCGATAATCCGCGTGCCGACGACGCGCGGATCGCGATCGCGCCGTTCGCCGAACTGGAACGAGCGCCCGAACACGTGCACACCTACCGGATCACGCCGCTCGCGTTGTGGAACGCGCGCGCCGCCGGGCACGACGCGGAACAGGTGGTGGACGCGCTCACCACGTACTCGCGGTTCCCGGTGCCGCAGCCGCTCTTGATCGACGTCGTGGACGTGATGGGCCGGTTCGGGCGGCTGCAGATCGCCAACCACCCGGCGCACGGCCTGGTCATGACCACGACCGACCGCGCCGTGCTCGAAGAGGTCTCGCGCCACAAGAAGATCAGCCCGATGCTGGGCTCGCGGATCGACGACGACACGGTGATCGTGCACCCGTCCGAACGCGGGCGGCTCAAGCAGGCGCTGCTGAAGGTCGGCTGGCCGGCCGAGGACCTCGCCGGGTACGTCGACGGCGAAGCGCACCCGATCGATCTCGCCGAGGACAACTGGCACCTGCGCGACTACCAGCGGAAGGCGGCGGAAGCGTTCTGGGCGGGCGGTTCCGGCGTCGTCGTGCTGCCGTGCGGCGCGGGCAAGACGCTGGTCGGCGCGGCCGCGATGGCGCACGCCAAGGCGACCACGCTGATCCTGGTCACCAACACCGTCGCCGGTCGGCAGTGGAAGCGCGAACTGGTCGCGCGCACGTCGCTCACCGAGGACGAGATCGGCGAGTACTCCGGGGAGAAGAAGGAGATCCGGCCGGTCACTATCGCGACGTACCAGGTGGTCACGCGCAAGACCAAGGGCGAGTACCGGCACCTGGAGCTGTTCGATTCGCGCGACTGGGGCCTGGTCGTCTACGACGAGGTGCACCTGCTGCCCGCGCCGGTGTTCCGGATGACCGCGGACCTGCAGTCGCGGCGGCGGCTCGGGCTCACCGCGACACTGGTGCGCGAGGACGGCCGCGAGGGCGACGTGTTCTCGCTGATCGGCCCGAAGCGGTACGACGTGCCGTGGCGCGACATCGAGGCGCAGGGCTGGATCGCTCCGGCGGAATGCACCGAGGTGCGGGTGACCCTGACCGAGTCCGAGCGTCTGCAGTACGCCACCGCGGACTCCGACGAGCGGTACAAGCTCGCGGCGACGGCGATGACGAAGATCCCGGTGATCCGGTCCATTGTGGACAAGCACGCCGGCGAGCCGACCCTGGTGATCGGCGCGTACCTCGACCAGCTGGAGATGCTGGGCGCGGAACTGGAGGCCCCGGTCATCCAGGGTGCGACGAAGAACAAGGAGCGGGAGGAACTGTTCGACAAGTTCCGCCGCGGCGAACTGCGCACGCTCGTGGTGTCGAAGGTCGCGAACTTCTCGATCGACCTGCCGGAAGCGTCGGTGGCGATCCAGGTTTCGGGCACTTTCGGTTCACGGCAAGAGGAAGCGCAACGCCTCGGCCGGCTCCTGCGTCCGAAGGGCGACGGACGGCAAGCGCACTTCTACTCGATCGTCTCGCGGGACACAGTGGACACTGAGTACGCCGCACACCGGCAGCGTTTCCTGGCCGAACAGGGCTACGCGTACCACATCGTCGACGCGGAGGACCTGCGCCGACCGCTGTGAATCACGAACCGAGGTAACGGAGAACGGCCAGCACACGTCGGCTGTAACCCTTTGCCTGCGGCAGGTCGAGCTTGTCGAAGATCGCGTTCGCGTGCTTCTCCACGGCGCTCTGCGAGATGTACAGCAGCGTGGCGATGCCCGCGTTCGTGTGCCCCTGCGCCATTTTCTCCAGCACGTCGCGCTCGCGCGGAGTCAGCCGAGCGAGCGCGTCCTCGTGCGACGTGCGGGCGACCAGCCTGCGCACCACCTCCGGGTCGAAGGCCGCACCACCGGCCGCGACTCGGTCCAGCGCGTCGAGAAAGTCGCCGACCTGGGCGACCCTGTCCTTGAGCAGATACCCGACGCGTCCGCCGTCGCCGCCGATCAGCTTGGCCGCGTACCGTTTCTCGACGTACTGGGACAGCACGAGCACACCGGTGTCCGGCCAACGTTCACGAATTTCCAGCGCGGCACGCAATCCTTCGTCAGTGTGGGTCGGCGGCATGCGAACATCGGTGACGACGATGTCGGGCTGATGCTCGGCCGTCGCTTCGAGGAGCTTTTCTCCA
The DNA here is from genome assembly GCF_006704225.1 of Amycolatopsis sp. Poz14. Taxonomy (NCBI): domain Bacteria; kingdom Bacillati; phylum Actinomycetota; class Actinomycetes; order Pseudonocardiales; family Pseudonocardiaceae; genus Amycolatopsis; species Amycolatopsis sp. Poz14. Next base: position 1,480,015 of record NZ_JACLHD010000001.1, on the reverse strand, counting down.
TCGCCGACCGCAGCCACGACGTCGTGGCCTTCCTCCGCCAGCAGCCGTACGAGACCTTCCCTGAGCAAGGTCGCATCCTCGGCCAGAATCACTCGCACGGCAACGTCACCCGCACTGTGGTCGGCCCGTTTTCGGGACTCTGTATAGAAAACTCGCCATCCATTGCCGCCACTCGCCTCGCCAGCCCAGACAACCCGCCACTCTCGCCCACCTGTGCGCCACCGCAACCATCGTCCGTGATCTCTGCTTCCAGCCTGTTTTCTTGCCGCCGGACGTCAATCGTGACCTTATTAGCGTTGGCATGCTTAGCCGCATTGGTGACCGACTCGGACGCCACGAAGTAGACCACCGTCGCCAATTCCGGCGATGGCTCGTCAATCGCGTAACGAAGGTCGACCGGGAGCGTGGCCCGCTCAGCCAGAGACTCCAGCGCAGCCTCAAGACCACTCTCGTCGAGCGCGATCGGGTACACGCGCCAACTAACCTCTCGCAGCTCTCTCAACGCTTCCTGCGATTCCTCGTGCGCCTGGCGGACCAGCTCCGCCGACCGCTCCGGGTCGTCCGCCCGCCGCGCCCGGCCGAGCAACACCCCCAACGCGACCAGCCTTTGCTGCACCCCGTCATGCAAATCCCGCTCGATCCGGCGACGCTCCCCGTTGACCGCCTCGACCACTTCACTCCGCGTGGTCGCCAACTCAGACACCCTGCGCCGCAACAGTTCCTGGCTGCTGGGCCCGAAGAACCTCCGCGCCAACCGCCGATCGAGCGCGGCTACGCCGATCAGCCCCTGTCCACAAAGGAACACCCCGATCGCGCCGAGGGCCACTACGGGGAGCCAGTCCAGAAGTTTCCCATCACCCGCACCGCCAGGAGCCCGCCCGGTGACGAGTTGGACGAAGTAGAACGCCCCCGCCGCGACCCCCGCGCCGACGCACACCCACACCCCCAGCGCGAGAAGCCCGGTCAAACTGCGCGGGAGGAGGTACTGGAGGGCGCGGCGACCGTCGTAATCGTCGCCGTTGCTGGCGTCGAAGAACCGCTTCAGACGGGCGCGTTCTATTTCGGCGAGCCCGCGCGCGCCGCGGAAGACCCGCTGCCGTGCCGCGGGGATGACAAGGAGCGGTGCGGCGAGTACCAGGTACGGGAGCTCGATGAGCGCCGTCAGCGCACCTAGGCCGACACCTGCTGTACGGCGCAGTCTGTTCACGCCGCCCAGGCTAGCCAGCCTGCTGGGGGCGGGGTACTGCGGTTTTCCGCATTTCGCCTGGTCCTCGGTTCTCGACCCGCCCTGTCGGGGCACATCTCCCGTCTTCCTCGGACTCGTTGCCCTTCCACCTCGACCCGCTGCTGTCTTCGAAGCCCGCCTGTCCAGCAACGTTCCCCGCCTCCCACGGCCGAGCACGTTGCCCCTCCACCCGGCCCTACCGCGATCTTCCAACTCCGTCTGTCCAGCCACATTCCCCGCCTCCCGCGGCCGAACTCGCTGCTCTTCCACCCCGACCCCACCGCAGCCTCCGAACCCCGCATGCCCCACCTCCCGCGGCCGAACTCGCTGTTCTTCCACCCCGACCCCACCGCAGCCTCCGAACCCCGCCTGCCCCGCCACATCCCGCCGACTCCCGCGACCGAACTCGTCAACCCTCCGCCCCAACCCCACTGCGGTTTCCGCCTCTCGCCAGCCCCTCGGTTTCCGAGCCCTGCCCGTCCAGCCACATCCCCCGCCTTCCACAAACGAACGCGCTGCCCCACCCCAAACCCCACTGCGGTTTCCCGCATTTCCCCGGGTGGCCGACCGCAATGTGTTGCGCGCCTTGGCTTCCTACCGTCAACAACGTCAGCTTTCGTCGTGAAAGGACCCCTCGTGCACCTCTTGCTCGCCACCCCCGCCGAACCCCTCACCGGACTGGCCGGCTGGGCCGTCGGCCTGATGGACTCGCTAGGCGGCATCGGCGCCGCGATCGTCGTCGGCCTGGACAACCTGTTCCCGCCGATCCCCAGCGAACTCGTCCTCCCGCTAGCCGGTTTCTCCGCGAGCCGCGGCACCTTCAGCCTGCTCGGCGCCCTCTTCTGGACGACCCTCGGCTCAGTCGCCGGCGCCGTGATCGTCTACTGGCTGGGCGCCCTGCTCGGCCGCGACCGATGCCGCGCGTTGCTCAGCCGCCTGCCGCTGATGGACGCCGCCGACTTCGACCGCACCGAGGCGTGGTTCACCCGCCACGGTGGCAAGGCGGTCTTCCTCGGCCGGATGGTGCCGATCTTCCGCAGCCTGATCTCGCTGCCCGCGGGCGTCGAACGGATGCCGTTCGGCCGGTTCATGCTGCTGACGACGGCGGGCAGCCTGCTGTGGAACACCGCCTTCGTCGTGGCCGGCTACCTGCTCGGGGAGAGCTGGTCGCTGGTGGACCGCTACGCGTCGGTGTTCCAGTACGCCGTGCTCGCCGCGGTGGCGATCGCCATCGGCCTGTTCGTCGCGGTCCGGGTGCGCCGCGTCTCCCGGCGCTGAGTTTTTTGCCCCTCGACCTGGGCTTTCCTGAGGTTCACCCGAACGGATGAGCGAGCGGTGCCCTGGAAATTGTCGGTGGTTCGAACTACTGTTCGATATGCAGGAACCGAACACCAGTTCGAGGGGAAGCTCATGACGATCGCACCGTTCCGCCCCGGCGTCGGGGCACCGCCGGTCCAGACCTTGCCGCCAGGGCGCTGGCACGGGCGGATCTGGGTGTCGGAGGAACCGCTCACGCGCCCGCAGCGGTACCTGAGCTGCGTCGCGGAGTTCGAGCGGTCGGGGTTGTGGCCCGTGCTGATCCCGCCCGACCAGCGCTTCACCGCCCGCGGCGAAGACTGGCTGGACGACCGAGGCCGCCTAGCCCCGGCCGGTCACCGCGTCGCCAACGCCGACCCCGCCGAAGTCCTGGCCCGCTGGTGGGACGGCTCTTGTTGCGACGGAGCCTGCCTGCGCCCGTTCGGCACCCGCTTCCCCGGGCTGGCGAAACGCTCGCACCGCCGCTCGGACCCACTGGCCGAAGCAGGCAACACCGGCTCCATCCTGGCCGCCCGCACCCCGCACCGGTTGGGCCTGGTCCAAGCCGATCGTCCGGCCGACGTCCCAGCCCTCATCGGCTGGACGGGAATGATCAAGTCGACAGACCAGGTCGCGGAACTCTCGGCAGTCCTGCGCAGCTGGGAAGACCGCTTCGGCGCAACCTTGGTGACGCTGGGCTTCGACTCACTGGAATTGTCAGTTTCCGCCCCACCCCGCACCCACGCCAGGGCACTGACAGTGGCGGCGGAGCACCGTGCCTTCAGCCTCCCCACGTACCTCACGCAGCCGGGGAACTTGCGGGAGTACGCGACGTCGCTGGTGCAGTCCCGCCGGTGGAGGTTCTCGTGGGCTTGAGGGAGTGAGGGATGCGTGGGCCGGGCAGATCCGCGGCCCGAGACGGGCTCGCCACGACCGAGGCCAGTCCGACGGACCTGACCGGTGCGGGAATGCACGGGGAGCAGGCAAGTCCAGCCCGTCCGGTGGGCCAGGAAGGCGGCAAGACTGGCCCACCGAACGGGATGGCTACCTCTCGCGGGGTTTCGGCCGCCTCTCGCGGCTCCGGCACAGTCACTCCCGGCCACCCCGCCACCGCTGCTGATTCCGGCTCCTCCGCCCGTCTCGGCACCGCCGCTCCAGTCGATGCCGCCGCTCCCCTCGACGCCACCGCTTTCTTCGATGCCACCGTGAGCACTAGCGATAACAGCCGCCCCGCAATCCGCCCGGGCCCACCGCCCACCTCAACTCCACCTCCCCCGTTCCGTGGGCTCGCTTCCCCTGTTCTCCTCACCGTCCCCTCCGAGCCCCGTCCCGACGAGCAGGCAACGGAGTCCGCGCCATGAGACCCACGTCCCTTCGCCCAGGACATCTGTCCCGATCCTTAGCCCGGCTGTCCCAAAAACAGCCGCGCGGACGCGTTTACCGCAACCGTCCCGGCGGGAATCCTCGGCGGCGAAAGGCGGTGAGCAAGATCGGCCAGATCCGAGTGGGCACGTCCGGCTGGCGATACCCGCCGTGGCGTGGCGCGTTCTACCCATCCGGCCTGCCGCAACGGCGCGAACTCGAGCATCTCTCCCGGCAGATGAACGCCGTCGAGATCAACGGGTCCTTCTACTCGCTCCAACGCCCGGAGCGATACCTCGCCTGGCACACCGAAACCCCGGCCGGATTCCTCTTCGCGGTCAAGGGCGGTCGGTTCATCACGCACCTCAAACAGTTGCGCGACGTCGAAACCGCGCTCGCCAACTTCTACGCGTCCGGCGTCCTAGCCCTCGCCGACAAACTGGGACCGTTCCTCTGGCAACTCCCGCCGCGACTGGCCTTCGACCCTGATCGCGTCTCGACGTTCATCGGCCAGCTCCCCCGCACCACCCGCGAGGCAGCCGCGCTCGGGAAGAAGCACGACGACAAACTCAAGTCCCCGCCGTTCCTGAAACCCGGCCCCGACCGGCCAGTGCGGCACGCGCTCGAAGTGCGCCACCCGAGCTTCACCACGCCCGAAGCGCTGGACCTGCTCAAGAAACACCGGGTCGCTCTGGTGACCTCCGACGCCGCCGCGCCGTGGCCGTACCGGGAGGACCAGACCACTGACTTCAGTTACGTCCGGTTGCACGGTTCGGACGAGCTCTACACCAGCAATTACTCCGACTCAGCCCTGCGCGAGTGGGCAGCGAAGATCACCGAATGGCACGACGGCGGCCGCCGCGACGTGCACGTCTACTTCGACAACGACAGCAAAGTCGCGGCCCCGCACAACGCCGTCGCGCTCACCCGCTTCCTCGGCCTCCCCACCCAAACCGACCCGGCACAGTGAGCGGACAGTGAGCGCACTTCGGTTGGGTAGCGGTACGGGCCGCCGGTGGTCTACGTGCTGCCGCTGGGGGTCGGCACGCGGACCACCGCGCCCGGCTGCCCTCCGGCGACCCCGCGGGAAGCGTTCCGCCAAACGGCCGATCAGCCCCGCGCCAGCCGCACCCGTCTATCGCGCAATGCATCCAGCCAGACCGCGCGGCCAGCGATCTTGGGCTGCGGCGACCGGCCGAAGCTGCCCGCGCCCACCGGCCGAGCGCACCCGATCCGCATCGGATTGGTTCAACCAATCACGCACCGCAGCGAGTACGGACGGACCTCACCCCACCGCAAGCCAGCCGACTGCGCCCGCGCCCGACCCGCATCCGAGTGATTCAGTCACGTCAGCAACCGAGCCGCGCCGCCGCATTCCAGCGTCGCGGCACGGGGCAAACCATCCCGCACCGCATCCAGGCAATCCAACCGCGTCAGCAACCGCGCCGCGCCGCTGCGGTTCAGCTCGCGGCACCGCAGCAAGAACTACCCCGGGCACCTACCCGCCGCGCCCGCCGCGCGCCCGGCAATCCAGCCGCCTCAGCAACCGAGCCGCGCCACTGCGGTCCAACGTCGCGACGCCGCGACAAACCACCCCGCACCGCATCCGAGTGATCCAGCCACGTCAACAATCCCGCCGCGCCGCTACAGTCTCAACGTCGTGGCATCGCCGCAAACCACCCGCACCGCGTCCCGGCAATCCAGCCACGCCAGCAACCAAGCCGCGCCGCTACAGTCCCATCGTCGTGGCATCGCGGCAAAACCACCCGCACTAAGTCCGGCAATCCAGTCACGCCAGCAGCCAGACCGCGCCGCCCGCGGTCCAACATCGCGGCACCGCAGCAAAACCACCCGCACGGCGTCCGGCAATCCAGCACGCCAGCAGCGAAGCCGCGCCGCCCGCAGTCCAACGTCGCGACACCGAAGCAAGAACTACCCCCGCACCAACCCAGCCAACTGCGCCCGCACCCGCTCCGCGTCCGGGTGATCCAACCGAGTCAGCAACCGAACCGCCCGTAGCCAGCAATCTCGCGCCGCGGCGGTGCGTCCGTAACGCAGATGTGCGGTGCCCAGCTCCGAAAGCACATCCGCGGCCTCATATTCCTCATCCATCGCGAAGAACATGTCGACCGCCTCGGACAGGCACTCGATTCCTTCCACATGGCGTCCCAAGCCGAGCAGCGCGCGGGCCCTCGCGGCCAGGGAGAAGCGGCCCTGCGGCAAATCGTCCGGCGGGACCAACGCCAGTGCCTCGTCCGCGAGCGACAAGGCCTGCGGGTAGTCCCCCATCATCGCGCACAGGTCTCCCAAGGCGCGCAAGACATTCGCCTCCACCGAGGTGAATCCCAGTTCCCGAGTGATTTCCAACGACCGCAGGCCGTGCCGGTAAGCCTCCGGGAAATCTTCGATGCCCTGCGCGGTCATCGCCAGGTTGTAACGCGCCCGCGCCTCCCCCGGCAGCGAGCCCAGTTCCAGCTGCACCGCCAGGGCTTGCTCCAGATATCCGCGCGCCAGCACGTAATTCCGGGCGACTCCCTCGATCACGCCTAGTCCATTGAGGATCGCCGCTTCACCATGCCGCTCGCCGGAATTGCGTGCGGCTCGCAAACCGACCTCGAAGACGTACCGCCATTCGTCGACCCGGGCGCGGCCGGCGAAGTAGGTGAACAGCGACCACGCCAAACGCCAGCATTGCGCGTATCGCCCGATCCGGAACGACCATTGGATCACCGACAGCAGGTTGCCGTGCTCCTCGATGAACCACGCCAGCGCCCGGTGGTAGTCGGAAAACTCGAGCTCGCCAGCAGGCGGGATGGGGCCGATTTCGTCCATCAGCTGGTGCGGACGCATCGCCAAACCCGCGTTTCGCGCCGACGCGATGTACCAGTCGAGCAGGCGTGCGCTGGCCGCTGTGCGCTCGGTGGAGTCGTCTTCCTGATCCGACAGCTCAGTCGCGTAGGCGCGAATCAGGTCGTGGAACTGGTACCGGCCCGGTTTCGGCTGGGTGAGCAAGTGCGTCGAAACTAGCGTATCGAGAGCTCCGCGAGTGTCCTTTTCGGACCGTCCGTTGAGCGCGACTGCCATGCCCAGCGACAAATCCGGGCCGACTGACAGCGCCAGCAATCGCAGCAGCCGAGCCGCCGCAGGGCACAGAACCCGGTAGGAATACGAAAAAACCGTGCGGATATTGGTTTCGTCGCCGTCGCCTAGGTCGAAGGTGCTCAACCGGCCGGCGTCTGAGGGCAAGGCTGCCACGAACTCGCCCAGTGGCAGCCGCGGGAATTGCGCGGCGCGGACAGCGAGGATTCGGATCGCTAGCGGGAGTCCGCCGCAATACTCCACAAACTTGCCAGCCGCGATCGGGTCCTCGTGCACTCGTTCGACGCCGATGGCCGACGCGAGCAGTTCCACCGCCTCTTCGCTGTCCAATTCGGACAGAGCGATCCGTCGGGCACCGTGCGTCGCGACCAGTCCGCGCAACTGCCAGCGGCTCGTGACCACGACCAGACATCCGGGACCGGGCAGCAAATGGCGCACTTGTTCGGTGCTGTTCGCGTTGTCCAGCACGATCAACAGTCGCCGGCCGGTGGTGTAGGTGCGCCAGGTCGCGGCGCGTTCGTCCAAACCGGACGGGATTCGGTCGGCGGGCACGCCCAGCGCGAGGAGCATCGTCTCCAGCGCGGCGATCGGCGACACCGGCGCGCCCGGGCCGTAGCCGCGGAGATCCAAGAATACTTGCCCGCCGGTGAAACGGTCGGCGATCTGGTGTGCGAAGTGGACGGACAGGGTCGTTTTCCCTTGTCCGCCCATGCCTTCCACCGAGGCGATCGGCGTGGAGGTGCCGACGTCGAGTGCCTCCGGCAGCAAGGCGCGCAGGGCTTTCAGATCCGCGGCTCGACCGGCGAAAGCACCCAGGTCGGCTGGAAGCTGGTGCGGGATATGGGGTTCCAGCGGAGTCCGGAAGCGCGTGCCTTCGTCACCGCCCAGCACGAGCCGGTGCGCGCGCTGCAGTCCGGCACCGGGGTCAAGGCCCAGTTCCTCGGCGAGCAATCCGCTGATCCGCCGGTGCACCTCCAGTGCCTCGGCCTGCCGCCCAGAGCGGAGCAGCGCGTACATCAGCTGCTCGTGCGGACGTTCCCGCAGCGGATGTTCGCGCGTCAGCCGCTCCAGTTCGGGCACGACAGTGTCGTACTCGCCGACCGTCAGCATCGTCTCGGCCCACAGTTCGCGGACCCGCGTGCGCTCCTCGGCGAGCTGCCCGACCTCGTCCCGGTGCAGCGCATCCGACTCCACGTTCTGCAGCGCCGGACCTCGCCACTGCCCGAGCGCGTCCTCGAAGTACCCGGCCGCCCGGCGGTGTTCGCCTCGTTCCGCCGCGCTGCGGCCCCGCGCCGCGAACTGGCGGAAGCGGCCAAGGTCCACCGCGTTCTCGTCGACTTCCAGCAGGTAGCCGCCGCGTTCGGTGCGGATCGCCGCGCCGTCGCCGAGCGCCCGGCGCAGCCGCAGCACATACGTCTGCAGCGCGCCCTTGGACCGGCGCTGGTCGTCGCCCCACAGCCAGTGGCCGAGCACGTCGACCGAAACGAGCCGGTTGGCCCGCAGCAGCAGTCCGGCGAGCACGATCAGCGGGCGGCTGCCGCCCAGCGGCACCACCTGGTCCCCGGCCAGCACCTCGGCCGGGCCGAGCACCCGGAAGTCGAGGCCGTCCACACGTTCCATTGTGGCGTTGAGACGGCCCCCGCGGCACCTCGGTTCCCGGCGCCGCGACGATGGCATGATCGGCAGTCATGCAGGTTTACGCGCTCCCGCTGCACTCCCGGTTCCGGGACATCACCGTCCGTGAAGGACTGCTGCTCCGCGGCACCGCCGGCTGGGGCGAGTTCTGCCCGTTCGCGGATTATTCGGACACCGAAAGCGTGCCGTGGCTCGCCGCCGCGCTCGAAGCGAGCGAAGAAGGCTGGCCGGAGCCGGTCCGCGACCGGATCGAGGTCAACACGACAGTCCCCATTTTGTCGCCCGAACGCGCACACGAACTGGTCCGCAAGTCCGGCTGCCGCACGGCGAAGGTCAAGGTCGCCGACAAACGCGCGACGCTGGCCGAGGACTGCGCGCGCGTCGAAGCGGTCCGCGACGCGCTGGGTCCGTCCGGCGCGATCCGGGTCGACGCCAACACTGCATGGGACGTCGACACCGCGGTACACGCGCTGGGCGAACTCGACCGTGCGGCCGGTGGACTGGAGTACGCCGAACAGCCGTGCCCCACGATCGACGACCTGGCTGCCGTTCGCCGCCGGGTGTCGGTGCGGATCGCGGCCGACGAATCGATCCGCCGCGCGGAGGACCCGCTGAAGGTCGCCGTGGCCGGAGCCGCCGACATCGCCGTGCTCAAGGTCGCCCCGCTCGGCGGGGTGCGGCGTGCGCTGGAGGTCGCGGAGGCGTGCGGGTTGCCATGCGTGGTGTCGTCGGCCGTGGAAACGAGTGTCGGGCTGGCCGCCGGGCTCGCGCTCGCTGGGGCGCTGCCGGAGCTGGATTTCGCCTGCGGACTCGGCACGATGTCGTTGCTGCGCGGGGATGTCTGCACCGAGACACTGTCCCCTGTGGACGGTTACCTGCCAGTGCTGCGCCAGGCCCCGGAACCCGACGCCTACGCCGAGTTCGCCGCGTCGCCCGAGGTGTCCCGAGTGTGGCTGGACCGGTTCGAGCGGGTCCGGAAGATCAGCGGCTAAGGGAGACTTCAGGGTCGCGGCCCCGGGGCTTTCTCCGGGGCGATCCCGGATGTGCGGGGCGGCCCGGTCGCGGAGTATTGCTGGCATGACGGACAACGTGCAGGCCGCACCGGCCAAGAAGATCTTCCGCAGCCGCTCCGACCGCATGCTCACCGGCGTGTGCGGCGGATGGGCCAACTACCTCAACGTCGACCCCTCGATGGTGCGCATCGCCGCGGTCGCCGGCGCCGTGCTCTCGGCGGGCGTGATCCTGCCGGTCTACGCCGCCGCTGCCGTCCTGACTCCGGAAGACTGAGCCGGGAACGGGCGAAGCCCGGCCCACCGCGAGGGTGAACCGGGCTTCGCCGGAAAAGCAGCCGAACTCAGAAGTCCATGCCACCCATGCCGCCGGACGGGTCGGCCGGAGCGGCGGAAGCCTTCTCCGGCTTGTCCGCGACGACAGCCTCGGTGGTCAGGAACAGCGCCGCGATGGAAGCGGCGTTCTGCAGCGCGGAGCGGGTGACCTTCGTCGGGTCCGGCACGCCGGCCGCGAGCAGGTCCTCGTACTCGCCGGTGGCGGCGTTGAGGCCGTGGCCCTGCGGGAGGGACTTGACCTTCTCCGCCACGACGCCGCCCTCGAGACCGGCGTTGATCGCGATCTGCTTGAGCGGAGCCTCGACGGCGACCTTGACGATGTTCGCGCCAGTGGCCTCGTCACCGGTCAGCTTCAGGCCCGCGAAAGCGGCCTCGGCAGCCTGGATCAGGGCCACGCCACCGCCGGCGACGATGCCCTCTTCCACGGCGGCCTTGGCGTTGCGCACCGCGTCCTCGATGCGGTGCTTGCGCTCCTTCAGCTCGACCTCGGTCGCGGCGCCGGCCTTGATGACGGCCACGCCGCCGGCCAGCTTCGCGAGCCGCTCCTGCAGCTTCTCGCGGTCGTAGTCCGAGTCGGAGTTCTCGATCTCCGCGCGGATCTGGTTGACGCGACCCTGGATCTGGTCGGCGTCGCCCGCACCCTCGACGATGGTGGTCTCGTCACGGGTGATGACGGCCTTGCGGGCGCGGCCCAGCAGCGACAGGTCCGCGTTCTCCAGCTTGAGGCCGACGTCCTCGGAGATGACCTGGCCGCCGGTCAGGATCGCGATGTCCTGCAGGATCGCCTTGCGGCGGTCGCCGAAGCCCGGGGCCTTGACGGCGACGGACTTGAAGGTGCCGCGGATCTTGTTGACGACCAGGGTCGCCAGGGCTTCGCCCTCGACGTCCTCGGCGATGATCAGGAGCGGCTTGCCGGACTGGATGACCTTCTCCAGCAGCGGCAGGACGTCCTTGACGTTGGAGATCTTGGAACCGAAGAGCAGGACGTACGGGTCCTCCAGCTCGGCTTCCTGGCGCTCCGGGTCGGTCACGAAGTAACCGGACACGTAGCCCTTGTCGAAGCGCATGCCCTCGGTGAGCTCAAGCTCGAGCCCGAAGGTGTTGCTCTCCTCGACGGTGACGACGCCTTCCTTGCCGACCTTGTCCAGCGCCTCGGCGATCAGCTCGCCGATGGTGCGGTCAGCGGCCGAGATCGAGGCGGTAGCAGCGATCTGCTCCTTGGTCTCGATCTGGACGGCGGCCTTGTGCAGCTGCTCGGTGATGGCCTCGACGGCCGCCTCGATGCCGCGCTTCAGCGAGATCGGGTCGGCGCCGGCCGCGACGTTGCGCAGGCCCTCGCGCACGAGCGCCTGGGCGAGCACGGTGGCGGTGGTGGTGCCGTCGCCCGCGACGTCGTCGGTCTTCTTGGCAACTTCCTTGACGAGCTCGGCCCCGATCTTCTCCCACGGGTCCTCGAGCTCGATCTCCTTGGCGATGGAGACACCGTCGTTGGTGATCGTCGGCGCGCCCCACTTCTTTTCGAGCACGACGTTCCGGCCCCGCGGGCCGAGGGTCACCTTGACGGCTTCGGCGAGGGTGTTCAAGCCGCGCTCAAGACCGCGGCGGGCGTCCTCGTCGAACGCGATCAGTTTGGCCATTGCGGTGTGGTCCTCCGGTATTGGGCGCTACCGCCGCGCTGTCTCCAGCGGCGGCAGCAGGACACGTCCTCGGCCAGGCTCGGTGCCCGCGACGGACGACTGACCGGTGGGTCAGCCTCACCGTCCCGACCTTCAGGCAGGCGGTCGGTGACCGCTCGCCTAGCACTCGACGGCGTCGAGTGCCAATGCCGTGTTTAGCACTCTCCGGGGTCGAGTGCAAGGAGCGCAGGTCAGCGTCGGTGCACTTCCGCAGCAGGTCGGCCTGGTCAGTGGCTCGGCTGGATGTGGATCGACGACGGCGGCGGGCGCAGCGACGACGGACCGGCCGACTTCGAGCCGCCGGGACCGACCGGGATGTTGGGAGCCGAGGACGCCGGAGCGGTCCCGCCGGTGCCGTTGTCGTCCCCGCTGAAGAGGAAGATCCCGCCGACGACGAGCCCGGCCACGACGAGCAGGCCCAGCGCGATCCACAGCCACTTCAGGCCGCCGCTCTTGGGCTGCTTTTCGAACGCGCCCGCGCCGCCCGCCGGGGACGGCGGGCGCAGCCGCATCGGGTCGCCGAAGGCCTGGTTCGGATGGCCCTGCTGGTTGGGCTGGGCGGGGTAGCCGGGCTGGTTCGGGTAACCGCCGTAGCCGGGCGGCGGGCCTTGCTGTCCGGGGCCGGGCTGGCCCGGGTAGCCGCTGTAGCCCGGCGGGGGGCCTGCCGGGGGTTGGCCGGGGTAGCCCTGTTGACCGGGTTGACCAGGCTGCCCGGGTTGGCCGGGTTGGCCGGGTTGGCCGGGTTGCTGCTGACCTGGCTGGCCGAGTTGTGGCTGGCCGGGCTGACCGGGTTGCTGCTGGCCGGGCTGTGCTGGATAACCGGGCGGGGGCTGGTTGCCGTAACCGGCAGGGCCGCCGTAGCCGCCTTGGGCCGGGTAGCCCGCTTGCTGGCCGGGTTGTTGGCCAGGTTGCGGAGCGCCCCAGCCGCCGGGGTTTCCCTGGCCGCCCTGGCCCGCGGCTCCGGGTCCGCCTGGCTGGGCGCCCGGTCCACCGGGACCGCCTGGCCCAGCAGGTCCACCGGCACCGGGTCCGCCAGCACCGGCGGGACCGTTGGCACCAGGGCCGCCCTGCCCGCCGGTTCCAGGTCCACCGGGTCCGCCTGGTCCTTGCTGCATGCCCGCCTCCGGAAGTCCGTTCGGCCGGGCGGGGCCCGGCGGGGTGTCCGACGTCGCGAGCGGGCCGAGCGCGACCCTGGCCGCGGCGATCATCGCGACGCAGTTCGGGTAGCGGTCGTTGGGGTTTTTCGCCATGCCCTTGCGGATGACGTCGTCGACGGCGGCCGGGAGCGCGACCACGCTCGCCACCGACGGCGGTTCCCCGCCGAGGTGGCCCTTGATGACGGTGGGGACGTCGCCGCGGAACGGCGGGTTGCCGGTCAGGCAGGCGAACAGGACGCAGGTGAGGGCGTACTGGTCGGTGCGGCCGTCGAGCGGTTCGCCGCGCAGGTGTTCCGGGGCGGCGTAGGTAGGCGAGCCGAGGAAGTCGCCGCCGCGCGTGCGGTGGCCGGTGGCGCCGCGGCGGGTGAGGCCGAAGTCGGCGACGTAGACGTGCTCGCGGGAGGTCTCGCGGCTGGTGACGAGGACGTTGGCCGGTTTGACGTCGAGGTGCACGAGGCCGTGGTTGTGCAGCGTGTCGAGGGCGTCGGCGACCTGGTCGAGCAGGCTGAGCGCGCGGGACGGGCTGATCGGGCCCGCGGACATGAGGCCGGCGAGGTCGCCGCCGTCGACCATCCGCATGGCGATGTAGAGCATGCCCTCGAGTTCGCCGAAGTCGTACAGCGGGACGACGTTGGCGTGGTCGATCGCGGAGGTGTTGCGGGCCTCGTCGACGAACCGTTCGCGGAACTCGGCGTCCGCGCCGAGGTGGTCGCCGATGACCTTCAGCGCCACCTTGCGGCCGAGCCGCGTGTCCGTGGCCTGGTAGGTCACGGACATGCCGCCCTTGCCGAGCACCGAGTCGATGCGGTAGTGGCCCAGCTGGCGACCGGTGAGGTCCCCCGACACATCGCCTGTCACGCAGCGCAGCTTAACGCGCCGGTATCCGCTGCCACTGCCGGTTCGCCCAACCGGTCAGCGGACCTGCCTCGCTAGACCTTGCGGACGTCCGCGGCCTGGCTTCTGCCGTCGCGGCCGGACTGGACTTCGAACTCCACGCGATCGCCCTCGTCGAGGGTGCGGAATCCGTCGGCCTGGATGGCCGAATAGTGGACGAAGACGTCCGGACCTTCGGGGGATTCGATGAACCCGTAGCCCTTTTCCGAGTTGAACCACTTGACGGTGCCGACTGCCACGGCGCCCTCCCTCGGGACAAGAATCCGCTGTCCATCAGCGTGCGAAGTGGAGTTCACGCTACCGGAATCAGCGCTCCCGGCAATGGGGTAATCGGCAGATTCCCCTTACGCCTGCGCTGCTCGCCGATTGCGCGATTGGACGAGCACGGTTCCCGGTCCGGCGAAATCGAGGACGAGTCCTTCGCCCGTGCGCAGTGATTGCGGACCGCTCGGGTCGAGAGCGCGCAACCGGCATTGCACGGTGTCGGGATAGGCGAGGAGATAGTCCGGGCGCACGGTGACGATCTCGCCGCGGCCGAGGTCGAACGAGTCGACCGGACCGGGCGCGGTGAGCAGGAGCGGGCCGCGGCCGCTGTAGTGCTCGAGGAACCCGGAATCGGCGCCGAACAACTGCTGCAGCGGGGCCCAGTTCTGGTCGACGCGGACCGTGCTCGGCCGGGCGAGGACGCCCTCGCGGTGCACCGACCAGCCGGTGGACCCGGTGAGCTCGAGCGGGTAGACGTCGCCGGGCCCGAGCGGGGCGAGGTCGACCCAGCCGCCGTCGGCGGGCGCGGTGAACACCGAACGACCGCCCTTGCGGCCGCGGTTCTGGTTCGTCTCGGCCACGTTGAAGCTGCTGGCCAGCAACGATTCCGCGGCCGCCTGCACGGCTTCGCCGGGGGCGAGCAGCACGCGGGCGACGCCGAACCCCGGCGTGTGCCTGGTGTGGACGCGCATGTCAGCGGGGCGTCGCGAGCGCGGCGCGCCCGGGCTGGTTGCGGACCAGAAACTGCATGAGAACTCTCCCCGTACTCCCCGGCTTGTGCCGGGAGAGTGTTGCACGACGGGCAGCAAGAGGGAGGATGGTCCGCGTGATCTCTGTCGACGCCTACCGCGAGACCGTGACCGAACTGCTCGGCCGCGCGCCTGTTCGTACTGTTCCAGTCGCTGATGCGGCCGGGCTCGTCCTGGCCCGCGACGTGCTCGCCGGGGTGGCGCTGCCGCCGTTCGACAACTCCGCGATGGACGGGTACGCCGTGCGCGCCGCGGACGTCGCCGAGGTGCCGGTGACGCTCCCAGTGGCCGACGACATCCCGGCCGGACGGGTCGACGTCAAACCGCTCGAATCGGGTACCGCTCAGCGGATCATGACCGGCGCGCCGCTGCCGCCGGGCGCGGACGCGATCGTGATGGTCGAGGACACCGACCGCGGCACGGCGGAAGTCCAGATCTCCCGCGCGGCCACCGTCGGCAACCACATCCGCCGGACGGGCGAGGACGTCACGAAGGGGACAATCGCGCTGCACGCGGGCACCGTGCTGAGCCACGCACACCTGGGCCTCGCCGCGGCGGTCGGCTTGGCGGAGCTCGAGGTGTACCGGCCGCTGTCGGTGCTGGTGGTGTCGACCGGCACGGAGCTGGTGGAAGCCCCGAACCCGTTGCAGCACGGGCAAATCTACGAGTCGAACAGCGTGATGCTGGCGGCGGCGCTGCGGGAGCTCGGCTGCCAGGTCGAGGTCGTGCGCAGCGTGGTCGACGACGTGGCGGAATTCCGCAAGATCATCGAACCGCGACTGGAAGCGGCAGACCTGCTGATCACGTCGGGCGGGGTGTCGGCGGGCGCGTACGAGGTCGTGAAGGACGCGCTGACCGGGCAGGGCGTGGAATTCCAGAAGATCGCGATGCAGCCAGGCGGACCGCAGGGATGCGGCCGGTGGAACGGCGTGCCAGTGGTGACGCTGCCGGGGAATCCGGTGAGCGTGCTGGTGTCGTTCGAGGCGTTCCTGCGCCCGGCGGTGCTGTCGGCGATGGGCCATACGGACGTGGACCGCCGACGGGTGCGCGCGCGGTTGACGGAGGACATGCCCTCCCCGGCCGGACGGCGGCAGTATCGACGGGGGTTCTTCACGCCGGTGCTCGGCGAGGTAACCGGGGTGGTCGGGCCGCGCGGTGGGCCGGGATCGCATTTGCTGGCGGCGTTTACGCAGGCCAATTGCTTGATTGTCTTGCCGGAGGAGGTTTCGGCGGCTTCGGAGGGGGATGAGGTCGAGGTGCTGCTGCTTTAGTTCTGGCTGGGCGGCTTTTGCTGACTCCAACTGTTTCGCGGGTGGGCGGCCTTGTGCTGGCGATCGCCCTTTGACGTTCCTGCGTCAAAGGGCGCCACGCTCGCGACTCGGTGCCGCGTTTCGCCGCGCAGCAACCGGATTCTGCACGCCAGACGTTCTCCGCCGTCCAGCCCCGCGAGGAGGGGCGCAACCCCCGCCCTCCTCTGGGGGACGGCCCTTGTCCAGTCTATCCGCCCCCACCGACAACCCCAGCCCCTTCGACCGGGTTGTCCACAGCAAGCGCGACTTGGGGAAAGTCCGGCTTCCGCCGCAATGGACCCAGCAACGGCACCTCCGGCGAAGCCAACTGCATGCCGAACATCGCCACCCTCGCGCCAGACACGCAGCCCCCGCCAACGCAGCCCCCGCCAACGCAGCCCCCGCCAACGCAGCCCCCGCCAACGCAGCCCCCGCCAACGCAGCCCCCGCCAACGCAGCCCCCGCCCTCCTCTGGGGGACGGCCCTTGTCCAGTCTATCCGCCCCCACCGACAACCCCAGCCCCTTCGACCGGGTTGTCCACAGCAAGCGCGACTTGGGGAAAGTCCCGCTCCCGCCGCAACGGACCCAGCAGCAGCACCCCCAGTGAAGCCAGCTGAACGCCCACCATCGCGAACATCGCCACCCGCACCCCGGCCGCCTGTCCGAGTGCCCCGCCCGCCAAGGCACCCAACGGGATCGTGCCGTAGTTGACCATCGACGAGCTCGCGCTGATCCGTCCGTAGAGATGGCGCGGGCAATACCGCTGCCGAAAGGTCGCGCCCAGCACGTTCGACCCCACCACCCCCGCCGCGATGCCGGCTCCGGCGAGAACGAACAGCGTCAGACCCCACCCCGGCTGGGCGAGAGGGCCGAGCAGCATCGCAGGTACCACCAGTGCCTCGCACCACAGGAAACCCCACGCCGTGCCGGTCCGTCGGGCGACTCGGCTCACCAGCGTCGCGCCTAGCACCCCGCCTACCTCGCCTAGGGCGAGCACAAGCCCGACGGCCACCGGGCCCTGGCCCAAATCGTCGACCAGGAAGACCACGGCCACCGCATAAAACCCGTTCAGGGCAAGGTTCGCGACCCCGCCCGACAGGACCAGGACCCGCAGGTAAGAGTCCCGCGCCACGATTCGCATTCCTTCGGCGATTTCGGTGCGCAACCGCTTTCGCGGACGCGGAGGCGGCTCGTCCGCCCGCAGGAAACCCAGACACAGCGCGGAAAACCCGAAGCTCAACGCATCCACGAGCACACCGCTGACCGGCCCGAACGCGGAAGCCAGCAGTCCGGCCAAACCCGGACCGCCCACTTGCGCCGCGGACTCCGCGCCCTGGAGCCGGACGTTGGCTCCCAATAAGTCCGCATCGTCCACAACGGACGGGAGGAAAGCCCGATAAGCGAGGGAAAAGAAGACTTTGGCGAACCCGCCGACCAAAGCCGCGGCCAAGAGCAGCGCAAAGGAAAGAAAACCGAAAGCCCACGAAACAGGCACAGCAAGGAAAGCCGCCAGCTGGATGACGTCGCAGACCAGCATCACCCGCCGTTTAGGCCACCGGTCGACCCAAGCGCCCGCAGGCAAACCCACGGCGAGCCAGGGGATCCAAGCGGCCGCGGTAAGTGAAGCAACCTCGAACGTCGAGGCGTGCAGCACCAGCAAAGCCACCAACGGAACCGACGCACTGGCCACCGCGCTACCGACCGTGCTGACCGTCTGCCCAGTCCACAAGAGACGGAACGCGGCACCCCTCACGGCTGCGCTCTGAAACCACGCCCAAACACGAAAACCGGCTCCCGTTCCGTCGAAGGATCCGCCGCCGCTTTAGCCCCGAACTCCTCGAACAGCGCGAAAATCCGATCGTTCAACTCCGCCAATTCCGCAGGCGTCAACCGCATCCACGCATCAGAGGAGAACCACGCATCGCGCCATTCCTCCGGTGCCGTCTCCATTTCCGAAAGCCAGCCCCGCGACAACGTCATCTGCCGATCGAGGCTCACCGTCTCCGCGACCTCCGCCACCGGATCTCCGGCGAAGTCCGAAGTGGCCCACGACAACGTGCCCGACGGACGCCGCCACCATCGCTCCCGCCGGTCCCGCGCCAGTTCCGGCGCTTCGACCACCAAACCGGCCCCGGAAAGCACCTTCAGGTGGTGGCTCACATTGCCCACCGCCTGCCCGGTTTTCTCCGCGAGCACCGACGCGGTGGCCGGGCCGTCGAGCTTCAGCACGTCCAGCAGGCGGCGGCGCAGCGGATGCGACATCGCGGCCAGGACCTGGGAATCGCGGACTTCCATAATGCACAAGAGTAGTTGTACAACAACTCTTGTGCAATAGCCCGCAGGTATCCTCGCGGGCATGGGCATCATCCTGTGGATCGTCTTCGGCGCGCTGGTCGGCTGGATCGCGAACCTCGTGGTCGGCGGCCGGGAACGGCAGCGGCAGGGCTGCCTCGTCAGCGTGCTGGTCGGCGTGGTCGGGGCGGCGCTCGGCGGCTTCATCTACCGGCTCGCGACCGGTGAGCAGCAACACTTCGAGTTCGATTTCCCGAGCTTCGGCGTCGCCATCCTCGGCGCGATCGTGCTGCTGCTCGTGTTGCGGCTGGTCAGCGCCGCGACCGCGAGCCGGCGCGATCGTGACCGTTGGTAACGGTTTCCCGACGATCTGTCAGAACACCTGGGCGACGGGCTAAACTGATCCGTTCCGCGCCCGGGTGCGTGCTTCGTCGGGGGACGCATGCACCCGGGCCGCGTCCCGCACGAGCCGAACAGCGTGAACAGGGTCGACGAGCTGGGGAACGGGCACCGAGAGGACATCCCGGCGCCAGTCGCGCAACAGCCGCGCGAGCAGATCGGGTACTGCCATCGTCTCCCTCGCCAGGTCGGCCCGGGCACCGGTCCCGAGCGGCGTCAACTACCCGGTGTTATCGGATTGTTCGACGCGTCGTTACCGGTTTGTGGTCGCGCCCACCCGCGCCGGGACAACCCTTACGACCAGGGGCCGCCCGGTCCGCCGCAAGCGGGCGGTAGCGTGGGGAAGCCCAAATCGGACCCTTACACCGACCGAGACGAACAGCGGGGAACTCGACCCATGAGCGGCCAGCCCACCGGTAACCCCCTCGCGCACGCTGTCCAGCTGGCCCGCGAGACGTTCCCGCCGATGCACCCGGCTGGACGGCCGTTCCTGTTCGGCGGCCTCGCCGCGACGTTCGTGCTGCGCCGGTTCTCCAAGCGCCTCGGCGTGGTCGGCGCGCTCGCCACCGCGGGCATGACGGCGTTCTTCCGCGAGCCGAAGCGCGTGCCCCCGGTGCGCGACAACGTCGCGATCTCGGCCGCCGACGGCACCGTCTCGCTCATCGAGGAAGCGGTCCCGCCCGCCGAGCTCGGCCTTCCCGCCGAACCGCGGATGCGGGTGAGCGTGTTCCTGTCGGTCTACGACGTGCACGTCCAGCGCACGCCGGCGGCGGGCGTGATCTCGAAGGTGGCGTACAAGCCGGGCAAGTTCCTTTCCGCGGACCTCGACAAGGCGAGCGAGGTCAACGAGCGCAATTCGCTGGTGCTGCACACCGTCGACGGCCACGAGCTCGTCGTCGTGCAGATCGCCGGACTGGTCGCGCGCCGCATCCGGTGCGACGTCCGCGAGGGCGACAAGGTGTCCGCGGGCGAGACCTACGGCATCATCCGCTTCGGCTCGCGCGTCGACACTTACCTGCCGCCAGGCAGCCGGGTCGTGGTGGCCAAGGGCCAGCGGACCGTCGGCGGCGAAACCGTGCTCGCCGAACTTCCTGCGCAGGGAGAAAGCTGACCATGGTCCGCGTGACCACCCCGGGCGTCCGGCTGCTGCCGAACGCGATCACCGTGCTCGCGCTCTGCGCCGGACTCTCCTCGGTGCAGTTCGCCCTCACCGGCAACTACGCGATGGCGATCGGCTCGATCGGCATCGCCGCCGTCCTCGACAGCCTCGACGGCCGCATCGCCCGGCTGCTCGACGCGACGTCCAAAATGGGAGCCGAGCTCGACTCGCTGTCCGACGGCATCTCGTTCGGCGTCGCGCCCGCGCTGGTGCTCTACGTCTGGCAGGCGCACGGCGACCGCATCGGCTGGGTCGCGTCGCTGATCTTCGCGGTCTGCATGATCCTGCGGCTCGCCCGCTTCAACACGCTGCTCGACGACACCGACCAGCCGCCGTACGCCGCCGAGTTCTTCGTCGGCGTGCCCGCGCCGGCCGGCGGGCTGGTCGCGATGCTGCCGCTGATCGCCACGCTGCAGTGGGGCGAGGGCTGGTGGTCCGAGCAGTACGTGGTGCTCATCTGGACCATCGCGGTCGCCGCGCTGCTGATCAGCCGCATCCCGACGCTGTCGCTCAAGACGGTGAAGGCCCCGGCGAAGGCGATCGCGCCGCTGCTGGTGGGCGTCGGTCTGCTGGCCGCCGCGATCATCGTGTTCCCGCTGGCCGCGCTCGCGGTCGCGCTGGTGCTGTACCTGCTGCACATCCCGTACTCGGTCTACCGGCACCGCTGGCTCGCCGCACACCCGGAAGCCTGGGAAGTGCCGCCGCGCGAACGCCGTGCGATCCGCCGGGCCCGCAGCCACCGACGGCTGCGGTTGCGCCCGGCCTCGGGCCGAGTCGCCGGTGCGGCGATGCGCGCGGTGCGGCGCACGAACTCGGACCTGGTGCGGACCCGGAATCTGCGCGAACGGGACCACAGCTCGGCCACGTCCGGACCTACGCAGCGGCGGCGGAGCTGGCGTCGGATCGGCATCCGGCGCCGGTAATCCGGCCTCGTCAGATCCCAAACACAGCACGGACCACAGACTCAGCACCGTCGATCTCGATCATCCCGAGCGCACGGGCGTCGTCGAGTGCGAGCGCGCCCGCGGCGAGGCCGAGGGCGCAGGCCGGATCAGCGCGGACGGTGGCGTCGAGATCGCTGCCGTCCCGCGGGCCGACCTCAAATCCCGACCGCGTCGCGCGGAGCTGGAAAGGCGCGCCGCCGACCTCGATGCCCACCGTCGCCGCGGTTCGGATCTTGACCCGGGCGTCGAGCAGCGCGGGAAGCGCGAGGGCGAGCCATTCGGGACGGAACGAGTCGCCCTCGGGGCCGCGAATCATCAACGGAGCGGACCAGCGGATCAGGCTCTCGATCGGTTCGCGCAGCTCGGCGCCCCACGGCGTGAGGGCGTACTCGACCACGCTGCCCTTGTCCGCCAGCCGCCGCTCGAGCACGCCCGCGGTCTCGAGGTCGCGGAGCCGGTCGGCGAGCAGGTTGGTCGCGATGCCCGGGAGCCCGTCGATCAGGTCCCGGTAGCGCGCGGGGCCGATCAAGAGCTGGCGGACGATGAGCAGATTCCACCGGTCGCCGACGATTTCGAGCGACCGGGCGAGCCCGCAGTACTGGCCGTAGCTGCGCATCATTTCCTCATGCTTGACAATCTCAAGTACGCTTGGCTTCCTCAAGCATAGCGTCGAGGGGTCCGAGATGGCTGAGAGCGCACGGCCCGCCTGGGTCGACGACGATCTGTTCCCGTTCAAGAGCCGCTTCGTGGACATCGACGGGCACACCGTGCATTACGTCGACGAAGGCTCGGGCCCCACGCTGCTGCTCCTGCACGGCAATCCAACCTGGTCGTTCCTCTGGCGCGACGTGATCAGCGCCCTGCGGGAAGACTTCCGCTGCGTCGCTCTCGACTACCCGGGTTTCGGGCTGTCGACCGCGAAGCCCGGCTACCGCTATCTGCCCGAGGAACACGCCGAGGTGGTCACCGAGTTCGTCGACGCGCTCGATCTCAGCGGCGTCACCCTGGTCGGCCAAGACTGGGGCGGCCCGATCGGCCTCGCCGCCGCAGAGCGTCGACCGGACGCCTTCGACCGGTTGGTGCTCGTCAACGCCTGGGCCTGGCCGGTCAACGGCGACCCGTACTTCGAGGCGTTCGGCCGGATCGCGGGCGGACCGCCGATCCGGTTCCTGGCCCGGCAGTTCAACCTGGTCGTCAAGGCATTCCTCCCGATGGGCCACCGGAAGCGGAAGCTGACCGCGCCCGAGACAGCCCACTATCGCCGCGCGATGGACACGCCCGAGCGACGCCAGGCGTCCGGCGTGCTGCCTCGTCGCCTCCTCGCCAGCCGAGCTTTCTTCGCCGAGGTCGAGGCCAACCTTCCCGACCTGCCGACCTTGATCGTGTGGGGCAACGCTCAGATCGGCTTCCGGCCGCGGGAGCGCGAACGCTTGGAAGCGTGCTTCCCGAACCACCAGACGGTGGCCCTCGACGGTGTCGGCCTCTACGTGGAGTCAGACGCACCCGGCGAGTTCGTCGCCGCGATCCGCGACTGGTCGGCAACGCGGTAAGCGGCCTTTCGTTCGCGCATAACCGCCCGCCGGTTCATTAGGGTGAGCAGGGTGAGCGATCCGCAGATCACCCTGACCGTCCGGCACACGCCGTCCGCGCTCGACGCGCGGCGGGGGGTTGTCCGGCTGCACCCGGAAGTGCTCGACGCGCTCGGCCTGCGGGCCTGGGACGCCGTGCACCTCACCGGCGCGCGGCGCAGTGCCGCATTGGCCGCGCCCGCCGCCGAGGAGGCGACGCCGGGGGTCGTGTTGACCGATGACGTCACCATGTCGAACCTCGGCGTCGCGGAGGGCGGCGAGGTTGTCGTCTCGCCAGCAGAGGTGACTGCTGCCCGCACGGTCACTGTGTCCGGGTCTCGGCTCGCGTCGGTTTCGGTGTCCCCGCAGACGTTGCGGCTCGCGCTCACCGGCAAGGTTTTGACCCGTGGCGACGCCGTTTCCCTGCTGCCGCAAGACCTCGCGCCCGCGCCGGGCTCGGATGTCGCCGCTGTGCGTGGACAACTGTCCCGCGTGATCGGGGCGACCTGGACGAACGAGCTGCTGACCGTCACGGCGACGGAACCGGCTGGCGTCGTCGTGGTTGGACCGTCCACTGTGGTCAGCTGGCGGGACGGCGCCCGCACTGGCACCCCGACCAGCGAACCGCCGACGCGCTCCGCGACCGCGCTCGTTCGCACCACTGCTGTCACCGCCGCCGAGGACTATCTCGAAGCGGAGATCGTCGAAGAGGTCGTCACCGAGGCCCGCGAGGAAGAGCTGGACGAGCCGGTGCCGGTCGCCGATCTGGTCGGGGCCGAGGGCGCGGCGCGCAAGCTGGCCGAGTGGTTCGATCTGGCGTTCCACCGGCCGGAGCTGCTGGCGAAACTGGGCACTTCCGCGCATCTGGGCGTGCTGCTGTCGGGACCGGAGGGCGTCGGCAAGGCGACGCTGGTGCGGGCGGTCGCCGCGGCGGAGAAGGTGCGCGTGGTGTCGGTGACCGCGCCGAATATCGCGGTGCTGGAACCGAATGCGGCACACCGCTCGCTGCGCGAGGCCATCGACCGGGCCGCTGACGGCGACGGTCCCGGCGTGCTGCTGATCAACGACATCGACGCGCTGCTCCCGGCAACGCAGCCGCCGCCGGTGGCCACAGTGGTCCTGGAGGAACTGCGCGCCGCGCTGCGCCGGGACAGGCTGGCGGTAGTCGCCACGACCGCGCGGGCCGAGTCGGTGGATCCGCGGCTGCGCGGGGCCGACCTGCTCGACCGCGAGCTGGGCTTGCCGCTGCCGGAAGCGAAAACCCGCGTCGAACTGCTGCGGATCCTGCTCCGCGACGTGCCGGTCGAATCCGGTGCCGACCTGGGCGTGCTCGCCGAACGGACCCCCGGTTTCGTCGCCGCCGACCTGCTCGCCCTGCGCCGCGACGCGGCGTTGCGGGCCGCGCTGCGTCAGCGGGACGTGGACGAACCCAAGATCTCCCAGCAGGACCTGCTCGACGCGCTGGCCACCGTCCGGCCGATCTCGCTGTCCACTTCGGACAACCTGGCCACCGGCGGCCTGACGCTGGACGACGTCGGCAACATGACGTCGGTCAAGGAAGCGCTCACCGAGACCGTGCTGTGGCCGCTGCGCTACCCGGATTCGTTCGCCCGGCTCGGCATCGAACCGCCGCGCGGCGTGCTGCTGTATGGCCCGCCCGGCGGCGGCAAGACGTTCCTGGTCCGGGCGCTCGCCGGCACGGGCGCGCTAAACGTGTTCGCGATCAAGGGCGCGGAACTGCTGGACAAATGGGTCGGCGAATCGGAACGCGCGGTCCGCGACCTCTTCCGCCGGGCCGCCGACGCCGCCCCCTCGCTGATCTTCCTCGACGAGATCGACGCGCTCGCCCCGCGCCGCGGCCAGTCGTCCGACTCCGGCGTGGCCGACCGCGTGGTCGCCGCGCTGCTCACCGAACTGGACGGCGTCGAGCCGATGCGCGAGGTCGTCGTACTGGGCGCGACGAACCGGCCGGAACTGGTCGACCCGGCGCTGCTGCGTCCCGGACGGCTGGAGCGGCGGATCTACGTCCCGCCGCCGGACGCCGAATCCCGCGCCGCGATCCTCGCCGCGACGGCGAAGCACACCCCGATGGCGTCCGATGTGGACCTCGCGGCCACCGCGGCGGCCCTGGAGGGCTACTCGGCCGCCGACTGCGCCGCGCTGATCCGAGAGGCGGCGCTGACCGCGATGCGCGAGTCGCTGGAGGCACGCGAGGTGACTGCGGCGCATCTGGACAAGGCACGCGAGGCGGTGCGGCCCTCGCTGGACGCCGCGCAGCTGGCGACGCTGGAGGCTTACGCGCAGGCGCAGCAGGAACGCTGAGGACGCCTCCGCGACCGAGCTGTACGTGAGGGGAACCCTGACGGAATCTGATTCCGTCAGGGTTCCCCTCACGTACCTCGAGCGCAGCCGAGCGCCGGGCCCGGCAGACATGACAAAGCCCGCGCCGTAGCGCGGGCTGTCACGAACCGGGTCAGCTGCCCTGGTGGCCGCCGGGCCGGTAGTCCTTCGTGATGATCACTATGACGCCCGGGCTCGAGTTCTGGATGCCGTCGAACCGGGGCTGGGCCTGGAAGCCGAACTCCTTGGCCAGCTGTTTCGCGGCGGCTTCCTCGTCGGTGCCCGGCCGGAAGTAGGCCGTGGTGGTCGGGATGTTGCCCTGCGAGTAGTTGCCGACCTCGGCGACGTTCCAGCCCGAACCGCGGAAGTCGGCGGCGGCCTGTTCGGCGAGGTGCTTGATCAGCGAGTTGTTGTAGACCCGAAGGGTGACCCACTTGTTCGAGGCCTGCTGGTCCGGACCCGCCTGACCCGGCTGCCCTGGCTGCTGGCCCGGCTGGCCGCCGGGCTGCCCTGGCTGGCCCGACGCCGGCGCCGACGAAGCAGCGGACGACGAGGCCGGTGCCGACGAGGCGGGCGACGACGGCGCGGAGCTGGGCGCCGAGGACGAGGACGACGACGGCGCGGACGACGATCCGCCGGGCGCGCTGGGCTCGCCGGACGTGCTCGGCCCGGCGTTCTGGTCGCCGTTCGTGTTGAGCACGGTGACCCCGCCGATGACGGCGGCGACGACCGCTACCCCGATCAGCGCGACCCCCGCGGCCTTCAACGGCCGGGACAGTCCCGAGAAGACGCTCATGACAGCTCGATCCCCAACCGCCGGGCCCCGCGTTTGCGCTGACGGGCGGCGCGCGTTTTGCGCAGCCGCTTGACCAGCATCGGATCGGCCGCGACGGCCTCCGGCTTGGCCAGCAGCGTGTTCAGCAACTGGTAGTAACGGGTGGAGGACAGTCCGAAGCGCTCCCGGATGGCGTTCTCCTTCGCCCCGGCGTGGCGCCACCACTGCCGCTCGAACGCGAGAATGTCCAGTTCGCGTTCGGTCAGGCCACCGACATTCTCCGGCGGCGACGGCTGGTTTTCAGCCATCGACTCCGCGGCGTCCATGCGGTCCTCGCAATCGGTGTCGGCAGTCCTTCCGCGGGCGTCATTGAACCACGGAACCCATGCTCGACATGGGCATCCGACACGGCGCGTCACGGTCCGATCCAGGTGTACCAGAAGGGTCCGACTAAACTCGGCGTCCGTGACCGTCCACCCCATCTGCATCGCCGGCGAACCCGTGCTGCACCAGCCCACGCGCGAGATCACCGAGTTCGACGACAAACTCGCCACCCTCGTCGAGGACATGTTCGAGACCATGTACGCGGCCGAGGGCGTCGGCCTCGCGGCCAACCAGATCGGGCTCGACCTGCGGGTGTTCGTATACGACTGCCCGGACGACGAGGGCGTCGAGCACAAGGGCGTGGTGGTCAACCCGAAGCTCGAGACCTCCGAGATCCCGGAGACCATGCCGGACCCGGACGACGACTGGGAGGGCTGCCTCTCGGCCCCGGGCGAGTCGTACCCGACCGGGCGCGCCTCGTGGGCGAAGGTGACCGGCTTCGACGTCGAGGGAAATCCGATCGAGGTCGAGGGCACCGGCTACTTCGCGCGGTGCCTGCAGCATGAGACCGATCACCTCGACGGGTTCATTTACCTGGACCGGCTCGTCGGCCGCCACGCGCGCGCGGCGAAGAAGATGCTCAAGAAGAACAAGTGGGGCGTTCCCGGCCTGACCTGGCTGCCGCCCAAAGAACCCGCGGACGCCTGACGCGCGCCGAATTTCCCGAAGGCCTCCCCGGAATCACCGGGGAGGCCTTCGTCGTCCTTCGGCCAGACGGGCGGCGGGGTTGTGCCCGACCGAGGCGCCATGGCATCGTCGGACAAGCAACCTCAACCGAATGCAACGCGGGAGCTCGCGCCTTGGCGGGCTGAGAGGGTGGCTGGTGTCCATCTCGCGGACACCCGGCGTCACCGACCGCATGAACCTGACCGGGTAATGCCGGCGTAGGGAGTGAACGTCGTTGACGACGCTGGAAAACCAGGGTGCCATCGCCCCGTCCGTCACCACCGGGCCGATCACCGGCTCGCGGAAGGTCTACCACCGCACCGAATCCGGACTGCGGGTTCCGGCGCGGCGGATCGACCTGTCGAACGGGGAGCATTTCGACGTGTACGACACGTCCGGCCCCTACACCGATCCGGACGCGAACATCGATGTCCACAATGGACTGCACCCGCTCCGCTCCGGCTGGGCTGACGGACGGGAGCACAACACCCAGCTCGGCTGGGCGAAAGCCGGGGTCATCACCCGGGAAATGGAGTTCATCGCCGCGCGCGAACGCTGCACTCCGGAGTTCGTGCGGGACGAGGTCGCCCGCGGTCGCGCGGTGATTCCGGTCAACCGCAAGCACCCGGAGACCGAGCCGATGATCATCGGCAAGAACTTCCTGGTGAAGATCAACGCCAACATGGGAAACTCGGCCGTCTGGTCCTCTGTGGAGGAAGAGGTCGACAAGATGGTGTGGGCCACCCGCTGGGGAGCCGACACGATCATGGACCTCTCCACCGGCAAGCGGATCCACGAGACGCGCGAGTGGATCGTGCGCAACTCGCCGGTCCCGGTCGGCACCGTGCCGATCTACCAGGCGCTGGAAAAGGTCAACGGGGAGCCGGAAAAGCTCACCTGGGAGATCTACCGCGACACCGTAATCGAGCAGTGCGAGCAGGGCGTCGACTACATGACGGTGCACGCGGGCGTGCTGCTGCGCTACATCCCGCTCACCGCGCGCCGGGTCACCGGCATCGTCAGCCGCGGCGGGTCGATCATGGCCGCCTGGTGTCTCGCGCACCACCAGGAGTCCTTCCTGTACACGCATTTCTCCGAGCTGTGCGAGATCCTGCGCGAGTACGACGTCACGTTCTCCCTCGGCGACGGCCTCCGTCCCGGCTCGATCGCGGACGCCAACGACCGGGCCCAGTTCGCCGAACTGGAAACCCTCGGCGAGCTGACGCACATCGCGCGCGAGCACGACGTGCAGGTGATGATCGAAGGCCCCGGCCACGTGCCGATGCACAAGATCAAGGAAAACGTGGAGCTGGAGGAAAAGCTCACCGGCGAGGCCCCGTTCTACACGCTCGGCCCGCTCGCCACGGACATCGCCCCGGCGTACGACCACATCACCTCGGCGATCGGCGCGGCGCAGATCGGCTGGTACGGCACGGCGATGCTGTGCTACGTCACGCCGAAGGAGCACCTCGGCCTGCCCAACCGCGACGACGTGAAGACCGGCGTGATCACCTACAAGATCGCCGCGCACGCCGCCGACCTCGCCAAGGGCCACCAGTACGCGCAGGACTGGGACGACGAGTTGTCCAAGGCCCGCTTCGAATTCCGGTGGAACGACCAGTTCAACCTGTCGCTCGACCCGGACACCGCTCGGTCCTTCCACGACGAGACGCTTCCCGCGGAACCGGCGAAGACCGCGCACTTCTGCTCGATGTGCGGGCCGAAGTTCTGCTCGATGCGGATCACCCAGGACGTGCGCAAGTACGCCGAGGAGCACGGTCTGTCCTCTGTGGAGGCGATCGAGGCGGGCATGGCCGAGAAGTCCGCGGAGTTTTCCGAGCAGGGCAACAAGGTCTATCTGCCCGTGGTCAACCAGTGACAGTCACCCCTCGTACCGCCCTCACCATCGCCGGATCCGATTCCGGCGGTGGTGCGGGCGTGCAGGCGGACCTGCGCACGTTCTTCGCCAACGGCGTGCACGGACTGGTCGCGCTCACCGCGGTCACCGTGCAGAATTCGCTGGGCGTGCAAGGGTTTTCCGAGATCCCGGTCGACGTCGTCACCGCGCAGATCAAAGCGGTCGCCGAGGACATGGGCGTCAACGCGGCGAAGACCGGCATGCTCGCTACCGCGGACATCATTCAGGCGGTGGCGAAAACGCTGGACGAAGTCCACATTGGACGCACTACGGACACCCCGTTCGTAGTCGACCCGGTGGCCGCGTCGATGACCGGCCACGCGCTGCTGCGCGAGGAAGCGCTGGAAGCGATCCGCACGGAACTGTTTCCGCGCGCCACGCTCATCACGCCGAATCTCGACGAGGTCCGGCTGCTGACCGGCGTCAGCGTCACCGACGCGAAGAGCCAGCACGTCGCCGCGGAAGCGTTGCTGGAGTTCGGTTCCCAGTGGGTTCTGGTCAAGGGCGGGCACCTCTACGACGCCGCCGACTGCGTCGATCTGCTCACCGACGGCTCGTCGGTCATCGAGCTGAGCGGACCGCGCATCGACACCGAGAACACCCACGGCGGTGGTGACACCATGGCGTCCGCGATCACCTCGTCGCTCGCGAAGGGCGCGGACGTGCCCACCGCGGTCGCGGAGGCGAAACGGTTCATCGAACGCTGCGTCCAGGAGGCGTATCCGCTCGGCGCCGGGGTCGGCCCGGTTTCCCCGTTCTGGCGGCTCGCGAATCCGCAGTGAATGCGACACTGGCCGGATGAGCGAGACACCGGAAGCATTGTGGGCGCGGCTGCCGCTTGAGGTGCAGCACGAGGTCGACGGCCTGGTCACCGAGCACCGCACCGCTTCGGCGGTCAAAACGATCCGCAAATCGGGCGTCACGCCGCGCCCGGGGATCGCCGAAGCGCAAGCGGTGTACGAATACCGGATGTCGGTGCTGAAGCCGCCGCCGCGCTTTTAGCCCCGCGAGTCCACCGTCGGCAGCACGGTCGTGAGGCCGGTCCAATCGGACGTCACCACGGACGCGTGCTGCTTGGCCAGTTCGGCGACGCGCTGGGTCGCCTGGTCGACGGTCGGGTTGTGGTCGTCGATGGCCGGCGCGACGTTCTGGGCGTCCGTCATCACCACGTAGTAGTGGTTTTCGTCGTACCAGGACATTCCGGCCTTCGCGAGCCATTCGCTCGCGTCTCCGTCGAAAACGACAAACCACGGTTTCTGCTCCGCGGTGTATTTGTCGCGCGGATCGCCGCCGGCGGCACCGTGCACGGTCGGGAAGATCTGGACCGAATTCAGCTTCCCGGCCGCCTTCTGGCCCAGCAGGTAACGGACGTACTCGACATCGGTGTGCAGCGTGTCGGTCGGGTTTCCTTCTTCGACGGTGCCGGGGATGATCTCGGTGAGCACCTTGCCCCGCAACGCGTCCAGCGTCGGCCAGTTGTCCGCTTTGGACGCTTCATCCAGCGTGGCGTGGCTGCCGAGGAGATCCGCGGGCTTGAACACCGCGTCGCCGAGATGGTCGCGGAACGCGGCGTCCAGCTGAGCCGGGCCGAGGCCGGTATTCGCCGAGAACCCGGTCTTCATTTCGATCTTCACCGTGAGCGGCCCGCGGCCGGGATGGGCGCCGAGCCAGATCCGGATGTCGTCCAGGCACGATTCGAGGTCCTTGTTGGTCCCGCCGGAGTAAAGGTCGGCCGCGGTGTGCGCGTCGACGCAGTTGTTGCCGTTGCCCAGCGGGTTGGAGTGGCTGACCTTCCACTCGTGGGTGAAGAAGTCCGGCCAGACGTCGAGTTCGAGCAGGGACGAGCCGTTGTCCAGCGCCTGCGCCAGGTACGGGTACGCGGCCGGGTCGTAGGTGTTGTGCACGCCGACCGTGGTCACGTGCGAGAGCTGGGGGCTGTCCGCGCTGGCGACCCCCGGTACCGCCAGCGTGGACAGGAGCAGGAGACCGGCCGCGGCGAGCTTCACTGATGTCTCCTTCGTCACGGGGACCAGCACGAACGTTTACTGTGCCATCGTGGTGGACTGTGAATGAAGCACAGTTGCCTCAATGGACCAGACCAGAAGTCGGAACGCGCACATGACTGAGAACCCGAGCCCGCCCTCCGCGCTCACCATCGCCGGATCGGATTCCGGCGGGGCCGCCGGGCTGCAGGCGGACCTGCGGACCTTCCTCACCTGCGGGGTGCACGGCCTGGTCGCGGTCACCGCGGTCACCGTCCAGAACACGCTCGGCGTGCACGACCGCGCCGACCTCCCGCCGCACATCGTCGCCGGGCAGATCGAGGCGGTCGCGGCGGACATGGGCGTCGGCGCGGCGAAGACCGGCATGCTCGCGTCCGCGGAGATCATCCACGCGGTCGCGGCGGCCTGCGACAAGGCCGGGATCGGGCGCGACGGCGCGATCCCGTTCGTGGTCGACCCGGTGGCCGCGGCGATGACCGGCCAGTCGCTGTTCGACGACGACGGCCTCGCCGCGCTGCGTGACGAACTCCTGCCGCGCGCCACCGTCCTCACCCCGAACCTGGACGAGGTGCGGCTGCTCACCGGCATGACCGTGACCGACCGCGAAGGCATGCACACCGCGGCCGTCGTGCTGCACCAGCTGGGCCCGAAGTACGTGCTCGTGAAGAGCGGCCACCTGCAGTCCGACCCGGAGTGCGTCGACCTGCTCTTCGACGGTTCGACGTTCGTGGAGCTGCCCGGCCCGCGCTGGCAGACGCCGCACACGCACGGTGCTGGCGACACCATGGCGTCCGCGCTGACCGCCGGGCTGGCCAAGGGCATGCCGGTGGTCGAGGCGGCGCGCTACGGCAAGTGGTTCGTGTCGCAGGCCGTCGAACACTCCTACCCGATGGGCGCGAAAGTCGGCCCGGTGTCGGCGTTCTGGCGGCTGGCCCCGGAAGAGCGCTAGCCCTCGTCGGAGATCAGGGCTTCCAGCGCGGGCAGCGCGGCGATGATCGACTCGCGAGCCTCGGGCGTGAGCCGGTCGAGGCGGCGGTTGAGTTCCTGCACGCGGGTCGACCGCACGCCGGAGACGAGGCGTTCGCCTTCCTCGGTGGCGCGGGCGAGCCAGGCGCGCCGGTCGACCGGGTCGGATTCGCGCGTGACGTAACCGGCCTCCACCAGGGTGGCCACGATCCGCGACATCGTGGCCGCCGCGACGCCTTCCTTCGCGGCGAGGTCGCCGAGGCGCAGTTCGCCGAAGTGGACGAGCGTGGCCAGCGCGGAAATCGACCCGTGTCCGGGCCCGGGCGCGCCCGCCTGGCGCAGGGAGCGGGAAAGCCGCCCCACCGCTAGATACAACCGGCCCGTTACGTCCTGGACCGAGGAAAGAGTCACGATCGGCTCCTTCTGACGCTGGTGCCCGCCGCTGGGTGCGCCGGAAAGGGTGCCGTCAACCATACGGCGTACCCGTGCTCAATCCGTGTCAAGCGCGGGCGAAATCACCACAACCCGACTATTTGTGCAGCTTGGCCGCCCCATTCAGAGCACCGACACGTCAAGCGGCAGCTCCGCGGGCGGCGGCAGCGGCGCGGCGGCCTCCGCCCGGAACGACTGCAGCAGGTAGCCGGCGAGCCGCCGCGACGCCGCTGGTGCCGCCGCTCCCGCGCCCGATCGCAGCCCGCCGTTCGCCAGCAAGATCAACGACAGGTCGGAAACCGCGAAGTCAGCCCGCAGCGCACCGGCGTCCTGCGCCCGGCGGATCAACTCGGCGAACGCCCGCAACGCCCGGTCCCGCAACTCGGCGAAGGCGGCTTGATCCGGCAGCGCGGTCACGATCGCGGCAGAGAAACCGTGGTTGCGCGCCTGCATCGAGCACACCTCCTCGATCACCCGGCAGAACCCACGCCACGGATCGGGGTCGGCGAGCGCCTCGTCGAGCATGCCCGCGCACTCGGCCATCGGCTCCGCGAAGGCTTCCGCGACCAGATCGGCCTTGGTCGGGAAATGGCGGTACACCGTGGCGACGCCGAGCCCCGCGCGGCGCGCCAGCTCGCTCATCGAGACGTCGAGCCCCTCGGTCTCGAACGTGCGCTCGGCGACCTCGAGGATGTGCGCGCGATTGTGGGCGGCGTCAGTGCGCAACCGAGTCGATTTTTCCGGCACTCTCTCACTTTACGTGAATCGGAAGACCCCTTCCACTTTCCGTGCTAGAAGTGGAAGATGCCTTCCACTTCGATGCGCGCCATCACCTACGACCGCTATGGACCACCGGAAGTCCTGCGCGAGACCACTGTCCCGACGCCGACGCCCGGCCCCGGCGAAGTCCTGGTCCGAGTGCGCGCGCTGACAGTCAACGGCGGCGAACTGGCCATGCGGTCCGGGAAGCTGCTTCCGTTCAGCGGCAAGCGTTTCCCCAAGCGAATCGGCGTAGACCTGGTCGGCGAGGTCGTCGATCCCGGAACGAGCCGGTTCACACCCGGCGACCTAGTCTGGGGCGGCGGGCGGCGGATGGGCACCGCCGCCGAGTACCACGTGCTGGCCGCGGATCGACTGGACCACGTGCCAGCCGGGCTGGATCCCGCGCAGGCCGCGTCGCTGCTGGCGGGCATCACCGCGATCACCGCACTGCGGGACAAGGCCCATCTGAAACCGGGCGAACGCCTGCTGGTCCGCGGCGCGACCGGCGGGGTCGGCTTTGTGGCCACACAACTCGGCAAAGCGATGGGCGCGCACGTGACCGGCCTTACCAGCGCCAAGAACCTTGAGCTTGCACGGGACCTCGGCGCGGACGTCGCACTCGACTACCGCGATCCGGGCCAGTTGGGGAAGTTCGACGTCATCCTCGACACCGTGGGCCGAGACCTAGACACGTTCCGGCAACTGCTGACCCCGCGCGGACGGATGGTCGCGATCGCGTTCGACCTCAACCGTCCGGCCCGCACGGTTGGCTATGTCGCGGCTAACTCGCTACGACGTCGGCGGTGGGTGCGGGGGTTCAGCGGCAATCCGAAGGCAGACCTGCTGGCCGACCTGAGCCGCTGGGTCACCGCCGGACTGGTGCGACCGTTGGTGGACCGGGCGTTTCCGTTGGCGGATACCGCGGGGGCGCATCGAGCACTCGAGGAAGGCGGAGTGCGCGGCAAGGTGGTGATCGAGGTCACGTGAGGGGCGACGAGTTTTTTCGCTTCCATATTTCTATCATATTAGTCCCGAAAATCCGCTCGGCCTGACCATCATTCTGCGTTTCTCGATAGATCCGAACACTGGCCGCGGCGACGAATCCTTGCTGGCCAGCACCGTGGATCTCCACAAGCAAGTACGGATACTTCGTTTTCCTCGAATACGAATCGTGCCGATCAAAAGCCCACAGAACTACCGGGCCAGTATACAAAGTACCCAGGTCCATCCTGACGACGCCGGAGAACAGAATGCGAAGAACATCCGAATCCGCATTCAATTCCGTTGTCTTCAAGGTCAATTCCGAATGTCCGGCAGCATAGGACCATACCTGGAAATTCCGGTCACTTGACCAGAGAAACTCTCGCTTTGGATCACTCAAACTCGCATCCTCCTCGCGTAGCTCTCCTCGAGAGCATACAAGCCCGACACCCACCGAAGTCGTCCCGGGAGTGAGCAGACCGCTCTCGCACCGGTGCGACGGTGCTCGATGCGCGCCGTCGCACCGGTGCACTTGATTGCGAGCCGACCTCACCGCCAAGCAAGCGCCTAATCGATCCGCCCCCATAAGCCCAGCACTGAAAGCCCCACTCGCTCAGCCGCCAGAACTTACCCGCGCTTTAATCACGCGAATGGATTTTTCCATTCCTTTCCGTTTCGGTAAAACTTGACCCGGCTCCAGCAGGACGGATCCTGCCTGATTTCATTGAGCTCCCACGCAGTAAGCCGCCCGTAGTCAAGCACGGGGTCAGCGCCGACACCTAGGTCTGCGTACGCTCTCGCGTCAGGAATTCCGTCGAGGTTGAAGTGGATACGCGTCTTGCCGTCTTTAATGGCGTTCAAGACGTGCTGATACCAGGTCGCATCGTCGGACCATTCCCAGTGCGGAGCGGCACCGATATCCATCGCAAACTCGAATAAAGAATCCTCATTGCCATCTATTCTTTCCTTCCCAAGCGCAATATCGGAGCAGCCAGTGTTATGAACAAGCGCAGATACCGTACGGCCAGGCGCGATGTAATACGTGTGGAGCGAACTGACCGTCAGGTTGTAGACCTTGACCGGGTAAGTTCGGGTCGCAGTACCGACCACCTGCGCAACCCCGCCGGACGAAGTCCGCACCTGGTCCCCGGCGACAAGACGACTCGCACCGGTCCACCCTTTCCCGTTGCCGACCCAGAACGGATGCCAGGCAGTCGCCTGCACTACAGACTCGGCCCCGCTGGAATCGCGGATCGTCACCGAAACAATGTTCTTCGGACCAGAACCTGTGATCAGCTTGACGACAGGCTCGGCCCGCGTCTCCCCGCTCACCGGGTTCGTCGCGAGGACCTGTTCCCCCGGGCGAACCGTGCTGATCGGCTCCCGGCTCCCGTCTGCCAGCAACACCGGTGTGTCCCCGGTGAAGCTATTCACCGCGCATTCCGTCAGCATGTCCACCGCGTTGGAGGAACGCCGGCCAACGAGCGCACCGGCATCCACCAGTGATTCCTCGAGCATCGCTTCGGCTCGGGTCAGCGCGAGGGTGTTGACCCCGGCGATACCTATCCACGAGGTGAAAGCAGTGCCCTCAGGAATGATCGACGCGGCAAGGAGGCCGCACGGTTCGGAAACCGTGCAGAGTATGCCTCCGGTGACGGCTATTTCCGTCGCGGCCACCGTTCCGTAGATCGCGGCAAGCTCGCTGAGCGCTGTCGTGGCGACCGAGAGTGCGAAGTCAGTTCTGAAAGTAGGGCTCAACTCATCGGCGTAGCACTGCTTCTGGATCCCTGCCCCGACGTTGCCCAGATGGTCGCACAACCGGTCTCGGTCAAGGATTTCCGCGATACGGTCCGCGTCCGACTGTGTAGCGAACTTCACGCATTCGTCGAACGCGAGCTTCGGCACGTTCTCACAGTGCAGAAGCAAGTCGGTGTGTGCCTGCTTCTGCGCCTCCTTGACCTTGGCGATGGAAGCGTCGACTGCTTCCTTCGCCGCCGCTTTCGCCTGTTCGGCATCCCGGCCGGCGTCAATCGCACGCTGGAACGCGAACTTCGCCGCCCCGTAAGCTTCAGTCGCCTTGCTCGCGGCGAAGCTCGCCGAGGAGTTGGCCCATGCGGCAGACAGGCTCGCTTTGCGCGCGGACTGCTTGGCCGACGTTGCCGCGTTGCGTGCCGTCGCTGCCGACTGAGCCGCGCGTACGGCCGAATTCTGGGCATCCACGGCGGACTGGTGCGCTTGTTGTGCGTAACCGTTGGCCTGGTCCGCGTCCTTGCTTGCCTGCTGTCGATAGCCCTCCGCCTCGGCCGCGGCGTGCCGGGCGGTCGCGGCGACTCGCTGTGCCTCGTTGGCGTTCTGCGATGCGGTCGCGGCGGCCTGCGAGGCTTGCGCCAAGTAGGCGGAGACCACTGCGTCGTGCGCGGCGCTGTCAAGATCGTGCTGAGCCGCGGAGTACTGGCCGGAGGTGACGAAGTCGGCCAGCATCGCAGGAGAGCCATCGAGCGCGACCTGTGCAGCGCCCTTCGACTCCGGACCACTGGTATCCGACGCGAGGATGTTGTTGGCCTTGATCCTCCGGTCCTGACCAGCCGCGACGTACTGGCCGGTGGCCAGGAAGTCCCGTAGAGCCTGGTCGTTCTGGGCGTCGAGGGCCTTCTGCGCGGCGTCAATGGTGGCGATGTCTTTGGATTGCTGCGCCGCAGCCAGTATCCGGTCGACAGCGATCCGGTCGTCCGTCTCCCGCTGGGGATAGTTCTGGTCCCGGAGGAAGCTTGCGACGTCCGCGTCGCTGCCGGCCAGCGCGGCCTCGGCCGCGGCCTTGAAATTGTCGGTGCTCGTCTGCTCGAGGTCACCCAGAGCGACGCGGTCGTCTTGCCCCGCGGCGACGACGATGCCGTGCTGCACGAAATCCAAGGCCAGTGCATCCGGACCCGAGAGCACGTCGTCCGCGGCTGCCTTGGTCCACGATCCGTCCGTCTGGCTTAAGGTCATGGCGACCTTGCGGGCGTCCGTCACCGCGACGGCGGCGGGAGTGCCTACCGCGGTCGCCTCGGCGATCAGCCGGTTCGTCTCCGCGTCACGCAGATCGCTCTGCGGTTTCGGTCCGCCATTGGGCTTCGGTGCTTGGTCGTTGGCTCGAGAAATGACCAGTGCCGCCTCGTCGGCCTGCTCCGTCTCGGTCGCGATCCGCGTCTTCTCGGCGCTGCGCGCCGCGTCATAGACCTTCTTGGCTTGATCAGCGGCGGTGATGGCGGCCTGAGCGGCAGCGGTCGCTGCGTTCGCGTGCAGCGTCGCCTGATTGGCGGCATCAGCGGCCTGCCCCGCATGCAAAGCAGCATCGTCGGCTGCGGCCGCGGCGGCGTTCGCGTCTGCCGCAGCGCGTTCCGCCGCCGCTTGAGCTTCGAAAGCAGCTGTCGCCGCGGTGTCCGCGAACCCGCTCGCCGCCTGCGCCGCCCGGGTCGCCCGAGCCGCGTTCGCCGAAGCGGCAGCGGCCGCCCGCCGAGCAGTCGCAGCGTCAGCAGCGGCTGCCGAAGCGTTCTTGCTCGCGTCGCTGGCGGCTTTGGCCGCAGCCGAAGCATCTTGGCCCGCGCGGCCCGCTGCGGATATAGCGTCCTTTGCTCGGTTAATCGCCTCCCCGGCGGACTTCGCCGCCTTAGCCGCGTCCTGAGCGCCGATAGCCGCGTCCCGCGCCGCACCGGCCGCTTTCCGAGCGCTCTCCGCGCTTTTGGCGTCGGTGTCGGCCGCCGACGCCGCGGAGTAAGCGGCCGAAGCCGCCTGCCCTGCCTTCGACGCCGCCGAAGCTGCTCGAGTCGCAGCCCCTGCGGCCACTCGAGCGGCAACGCTCGCCGCGTTCGCCGCGCTGACCGCCTCCCTTGCTGCAACCGCGGCTTTGTCCGCAGCGTCGGCCGCTTGACGGGCCGCAGCCGAGGCAGCATTGGAATCGTCGTGAGCCGCCGCGCTGGCGGCTGCTGCCGCTTCGGCGGCCTTCTTTGCCAGCGCTGCTTCGGTGATCGCGCGAGCCGACGCGTCCTTGGCCGCCTGAGTCTCCTTCGCAGCCTGTTCACCGGCATCCTTCGCCGCACCGGCAAGCTGCGCGATGGTCGCGGTCTCTTGATCACGCGCTTGGGCGATCGTCAGGTCGTGATTCAGGAACTGGGCGTAGGCGGCGGCCGTATTCGCGTCAAGAGCCTCCTGCGCCGAGCGCTTGACCTCCGGGCCGCCCGCAGCCAGGATCTGGTCGATCCGGATCCGCTGGTCCTGCTCGTACGGGACCTGCCAGCCGTCCTTGAGGAAGGACTGCAACGCGCCGACCGTATTCGCGTCAAGGGCCTTCTGGGCCGCCAGTTGCAGTTGCGGGCCGCCGGTCGCGAGGATCTGGTCGACTCGGATTCGCTGGTCCTGCTCCCACGGCACCTTCCAGCCGTCCCGCAGGAAAGCCAGCAACGACGCGTCGTCACTAGCGTCGAGCGCTCGCTGTGCCGCGTCCTTGGTCGCCTGGCCGCCGGCGGCGAGCACCCGGTCCACGCTGATCCGGTCGTCCGTGGCCTTGAGCTTGCTCAGATCGGAAGCAAGGAAGGTCTTGATATCGCTGTCCGAGCCCAGCAACGCCTTCCCGGCGGCCTCTTTGATGCTGGGACCGCCGTACTTCCACAGATGCAGCACCTGGGTTCGGCTGTCGTCCGCACCTGAACTCGAAGTTGGTGGCGTTGGTGGCGGATTGTCCGTCTGGCCGGCCTCCGCAGTGGGCGCGCCCACCAGTCCAGCCGACAGTGCAAGGATCAGGAACAGGACCAGTGCGCGCAATGGTCTTGCGCTGCCC
Organism: Amycolatopsis sp. Poz14; assembly: GCF_006704225.1. NCBI lineage: Bacteria > Bacillati > Actinomycetota > Actinomycetes > Pseudonocardiales > Pseudonocardiaceae > Amycolatopsis > Amycolatopsis sp. Poz14. The sequence continues at coordinate 1,441,617 of NZ_JACLHD010000001.1, read as the reverse complement.
CGTCTCGTCTTCTTCACCGCAGTTCCCTTCAGCGGGCACCAAAAACCGTGCGCGGCGAATGCCGCACACGGAATGGAAATTGAAGACCCCCCGACAGTCGTGACACGACGTCGAAACTGAAGAGTAAAGAGAAAATAAGAAAAGGTGCAATATGATCCATATCACACTCAAGCACGGTAACTGTCAACCTTTTTGACCGATAACCCGTGCGCCCAGTCAGTCTCGCTCCGAAAACGGATGAAACGGACATTAAATGCGCACGAGGACTACGGTAGCCGTAGCGACCGCCGTGACGACCACAATTACCTTGGGCGGGATTTGGACCGCCCAAGCCGCCACCGGCGACGATCCCGCGCCGAACGAACAGCCGGCGCTGGTCGAAGACTTCTCATACCCCGGTGCCGCCTCGATCGAGGCCAATTACCACGTGAATGTGATTTCCGGCGACGGCCACATCCTCTTCGCGGATTGTTCCGCTCCCCCGGAAAACAACATCGGAGCACTCCAAGTGCGCGCACAGGGCAGCGTCGGAATGCAACTGGACGGGCGCATCTGCTTCAAGATTCTCGCGACGCCAGGCACGATCGAGGTGAAAATCCCAAAGGTTTACGAAATCCGTGGCGACGGGCAGATCGACGGTACTGGACACAAGGTCAAGGCCGATCTCACCACTGATTCGGGAACTCACACGACTGTCGACGTCAACCCGAACCGCAGCACCCCGGTCGGCACCGGTTCTGGCCCGCAGAACCCGGAAACCACATTGCTCCGGTTGACGGCCTCTTCCTGAGTGCCGGAAGGCCGGATCTCATCGCAGTCGGTGAGACCCGGCCTGACCAAGTCCGAGCCGCTCAGCGAGGCGGACTGGACGCCTGCGCCCAAAACCGCTGCGGCACCCTTCCCGCACCTCGCGCCAGATACCCCGCCTCCACGGCGCTCCGCATCGCCAAGGCCATTCGTTCCGGGTCCGCCGCCCGGGTCACTGCGGTCGACAGCAGAACCGCCGAGCAGCCGAGTTCCATGGCCAGCGTGGCATCCGACGCCGTGCCGATCCCCGCGTCCAGCACGATCGGCACTGACGCGCGCGAGACGATCAGTTCGATGTTGTGCGGGTTCCGGATTCCCAGCCCAGTACCGATCGGAGCACCGAGCGGCATCACCGCGGCGCAGCCCGCTTCCTCCAGGCGCAGCGCTAGCACGGGATCGTCGTTGGTGTACGCGAACACCGTGAAACCGTCCGCCACCAGGCGTTCGGCTGCTTCCAGGGTTTCCAGCGGATCGGGCAGCAGGGTGCGGTCGTCGGCGTGCACCTCGAGTTTGATCAGGTTCGTTTCCAGCGCCTCGCGGGCCAGCTGGGCGGTGAGCACGGCTTCCGCCGCCGTGCGGCAGCCTGCGGTGTTCGGCAGCAGCTCGATGTCCAAGCGCCGCAACAGCTCCAGTACGCCCGAGCCGCCCTCGGCGTCGGCTCGGCGCATCGCCACGGTGGTGAGCTGGGTGCCCGACGCGACGAGCGCTCGTTCCAGCACTTCGAGATTCGCCGCGCCACCGGTGCCGATGATCAGTCGCGACGACAGCTTGTGTTCGCCGATGATCAGGTCGTCCATGCTCAACCTCCTTGAACCGCGGTCAGCACTTCGAGCTGCGCGCCCTTCGGCACGACCGATTCTTCCCATTCGCCACGCCGCACGACCTCGCCGTTGACCGCGACGGCCACACCCCTGCGTTCCGCTCCCAGCGCGTCGAGGACCGCGGAAACGGTGCTGTCGTCGGGGAATTCCCGCCATTCGCCGTTGACCTTGATCTCCATCAGACTCGCTCCTTCTCGACAAGACGGGCGGGCGTCGCCGCGGCGACCTCCGGCGGCGGGGCTTCGCCGGCCAGCCACGCGACCACGGCGTCCGCAGTCGCGGGCGCCATCAGCAAACCGTTGCGGTGATGTCCTGTCGCCGCGTACACGCCTTCGCTCACTTCGCCGATGTAGGGCAGAGCGTCGCGGCTCGCGGCGCGCAGTCCGGCGGCGACTTCCACCAGTTCGTACTCCGTGATGCCGGGCAGAATACGTTCCGCGCCTTCCAGCAACTCACGTACGCCGCGCGCGGTGACAGCCTGATCGAAACCGGCTTCGTACTGCGTCGCGCCAAGGACCAGTTCGCCGTCTTCTCGCGGTACCAGATAGATCGGCCGCCCTTCGACCATCGCGCGCACCGTGTACGGCGGAGGCGGCAGACAGCCACGACGCGGACGCAGTCGCAAAATCTCGCCCTTCAGCGGGCGTACGGCGTGCTCCAGCAACGGATGCAGCTGCCCGGTCCACGCCCCCGCGGCGAGGACCACCGGGCCGGACACGTCGGAAAGACTCTCGAGCCGCTCGCGCCGGAACTCGACCCCACGCTTCGTAGCCGCTTCGCTCAGCGCTGTGAGCAGTTTCCGGTTGTCCACGGCTAAATCACCCGGGACGTGCAGGCCGCTGCGCACCGCACCGACGCCCGGCGCGAGCCGCTTCGCCTCGCGGCCGGTGAGCGTCTCGACGTCGCGACCGAGCGAACGCAGGTACCCGGCGAGGATGTCGAGGTGCCCGGCATCGGCGCTGTCGAACCCGACGACGATCGTGCCGTGCTCGGCCAGCCCGGGATCGGTGCCCTCGTCGGCGAGGTCGCGTGCGAAACCTGGCCAGCGCTGCAGCGACGCTTCCCCCAGGCTGAGCACGGCTTCCTCGCCCGGCCACGCCTCGGTGACCGGTGCGAGCATCCCGCCGGCCAGCCAGGACGCGCCACCGCGCGCGGGCTCCGGGTCGACGACCGTGACGCGCCATCCGCGGGCGGCCGCGCGCCAGGCGACGGACAGCCCGATGACGCCGCCGCCGACGACAGTGACGGTTGTGGTGCTGGTGTTCACAGTGGAATCACGCTCCCTGCGCCGGCATGACCCGGATCAGGTTCCACGGTCGGAGCGGCAGCTCCCTCTCAGCCCGTTGCCTCGGGCTCCCGTGCGGACTCCCACACCGTAGCGCGCGGGTAACGTCACCGCCATGCCTGCCTTGACCGGAGACCAAATTCGCACCCGGCTAGCCGACGCCCGGCTGTACCTGTGCACCGACGCCCGCACGTCCCGAGGCGACCTGGCCGAGTTCGCTGACGCAGCCTTGGCGGGCGGCGTGGACATCATCCAACTGCGGGACAAGACCGGCGGCGCCCCGCTCGAGGCCAAGCAGGAGATCGCAGCGCTGGAAGTCCTGGCAGAGGCGTGCGCCCGACACGGAGCGCTGCTCTCGGTGAACGACCGTGCGGACGTAGCGCTGGCCGTCGGCGCCGACGTCCTGCACCTGGGCCAAGACGACATCCCAGTCTCCCTAGCCCGACGAGTCCTGGGCGACGACGTAGTCATCGGCCGATCCACCCATTCGGAGGAGCAAGCCACAGCAGCCGCCACCGAGGCAGGAGTGAACTACTTCTGCACCGGCCCCTGCTGGCCCACCCCGACGAAGCCCGGCCGCTTCGCCCCCGGCCTGGACCTAGTCCGCTCAACCGCAGCGAGCAACACCGAACGCCCCTGGTTCGCCATCGGCGGCATCGACGAACCCCGCCTACCCGAAGTACTGGCCGCAGGCGCGACCCGAATCGTCGTCGTCCGAGCAATCACCGAGGCCGAAGACCCCAAAGCAGCCGCACAAACCCTACGAGCCCACCTGGGATAACCACGCCCGCCGACACACCCAAGGCGAGCCACCCAACCGCACCGGTGCACCCAACGAGCGAGGCACCCACACCTCCCCCGCACCCCGATACGAAGCCCCTCTGCGGTTCGGGGGTGCTTGTCAAGGCATCTTTCCCGCCTTGACAAGCACCCCCGAACCGTCAGCACAATCAAGCTTCGGGGTGCCCCACGCAACCACCGTGCGCAATGTCGCCGCCAGGCGACGAGCTACTCCCCACCATTAGACGGAACCACAGGCGCAGTAGCCGTCTGACTACCACTAGGCGCCTGCGAACTACTAGACGGCTTAGACAAAGAAGACGGCGCCTGACTCTCCCGCGTAGCCTGCGAAGACGGCGGCGCACTAGCCGTAGTAGTAGGCGTAGACGTCGAACCGTTGGACCGAGACTCCCCAGTCGGCGGCGCCTGCGGCTGAGTACTGGGCGTGTTGTCCGGATGATCATCCCGCTGCTGACCGGTCTCCGGCTGCCGAGGAATCAACCCAGTCGACACATTCCCCTTAGTCGTCCAGTCAATCCCCACCAGCACAACCAACGCCACGACAAACGCGACCACACTGGACGCGATGATCAACGGCCACCGCATCTTCCGCAGCTTCTCGCCCAGACCTTCGGCCGCATCCGGCTCAGTAGGACGCAACCGAACCGTCGGCATGTTCGCCACGTCAGCGTCGACATGCACCGTCGCCGCGTCGCCGGAACCGGATTCCCGCACCGCCTCCACCGGCACCAGCGCGCCCCTGCTGCGCCGGGCAGCCGTCTCCATCGCCTTCCGCGCGGCATCGCGAGTGCGCTGCAAAGACCGCAGGTACAACTCGCCGCCGACGGTGCTGACCACACTCGCCACCCCGGCGCCGATGACTGTTCCCGCGACCCCCAGCGTCGAACCCAGCAACGCGGCGGTGACCGCCGCGAGCGCCGCGGCGAGCACCGAGGTCATGCGGAGTTTCTTCTTGTCCTCCGCGGTTTCCTTCTGCTCCTCGCTCATGATTCCGATCTGATCGTTTCCCAGCCCTGTTCCCTGCTTCTTCAACGGTTAAGTCGTCCGAGGTGCTCCCTTCGTTGCCCCGGCGTGAGGGACGCCACGTTGACTGTCCACAATGGATGGACTAAAGCTCACACTTTCCTGACATACTCGCCTCATGCACCTCGTGACGATCTCCGACATCGAAACCGCGGCCGGACGGCTGAAGGGCACCGCGGTGCACACCCCGCTGCTGCGCCAGCTCTGGGTTCCCGGCGAATTCTGGGTGAAACCCGAGAGCCTGCAACCGATCGGCGCGTTCAAGATCCGCGGCGCGTACAACGCGATCGCCGCGCTCACCGACGCCGAACGGGAACGCGGCGTGGTCGCGTATTCGAGCGGCAACCACGCGCAAGCGGTCGCCTACGCCGCGCGCGAATTCGGGATCACCGCGGTGATCGTGGTGCCGGACGTCACTCCGCGGCTGAAGGTCGAAGCGACCCGCCGCTGGGGCGCGGAAGTCCGCGAAGTGCCGATCGCGGAACGGGAATCAGCGGCGCTCGCCCTCGCCGAGGAACGCGGCCTCACGCTGATCCCGCCGTTCGACCACCCGGACATCATCGCCGGGCAGGGCACCGTCGGGCTGGAGATCGCGCAGGACCTCCCGGACGTCGAGACCGTGCTGGTCCCGATCAGCGGCGGCGGCTTCGCCTCCGGGGTCGGCGTGGCGATCAAGGCGAAGTGCCCGAACGCGAAGGTCTACGGCGTCGAACCGGAACTGGCCGCCGACACCGCCGCCAGCCTCGCCGCGGGCGAGATCGTGGAGTGGCCCATCACCGACCGCGCCCGCACCATCGCGGACGGCCTGCGCGCGCAACCGTCCGAGCTCACGTTCGCGCACCTGCGGCACGTCCTAGACGGCGTGATCACGGTGACCGAGGACGAAATCCGCGACACCGTCCGCGCGCTCGCCCAGCAGGGCCGCCTGGTGACGGAACCCAGCGGCGCGACCGCACCGGCCGCCTACCTGCACCACGCCGACGAACTCCCCGGCGGACGCACCGTCGCGGTCGTTTCCGGCGGCAACATCGATCCGGCGATGCTGGCCGAACTGCTCGCCTAGCCGAGCGCCCCAATGCCGCATTGGGTGCATCTGACGCACCCAATGCGGCATTCGGTGCATCTAGCGCACCCAATGCGGCGCTCGGTGCGTCTAACGCACCCAAAGTGGCATTCGGTGCATCTAGCGCACCCAATGCGGCGCTCGGTGCATCTAGCGCACCCAAAGTGGCATTCGGTGCGTCTAGCGCACCCAAAGTGGCTTTGGGGATGTTCAAGGCCGGTCACCAGTTGACGGTCTGCCCCTGCCGGTCCAGGTAGTGCAGCCCGCCCTTGCCCGCCCAAGCCTCGATCGTGTCGGCGACTCCGGGGATGCTCTCGTCGACGGTCAGCCGCGCGCTCGGCCCGCCCAGGTCCGTCTTCACCCAGCCCGGCGCCATGAGCAGCAGGGTGCGCGGGTCGTCGGCGTGCCGTGCGGCGAAGCTGCGCATGAGCTGGTTCAGCGCGGATTTGCTCGCCCGGTAGACCTCGAAGCCGCCGTTCGTGTTGCCGGAGACGCTGCCCTGGCCGGACGACATCACGCCGATGGTGCCCGTCGAGGGAACCAGGTCGTGCAGGGTTTCGACGACGCGCATCGGGCTCAGCGCGTTGGTCACCATGACCTGGGTGAAGTCCTCGGTGGACACGTCGGCGAAGGTCGCCGAGGGGTCGGTCGTGTAGTTGGTCCCGGCGTTGACGAACAGCAGGTCGAACCGCCCCAACCGGGCACGCAGCGCGGCGACCTGCTCGGGCACCGTGATGTCGACGGTCTCCACCGTCAACCTGCCCTCGGCCGATTTGGCCAGCTCGTGCAGTGCGGACGGCGTGCGTTCGGTCGCGGTGACCTGCCAGCCGCGGCGGAGGAACTCGGCGGCCAGCGCGTAGCCGAGCCCCCGCGACGCCCCGATGATCAACGCGCTCTTGCCTGTGGTCATGACTTCCCCTTAGCTATCAATTGATAGCTAAGCTACGTCGCCGGAGAGATACCTGTCAAACGATAGGTATTGGGCTACGCTGGCCGGGTGAAAGACGAACAGCTCTTCGAGTTGGCCGACCTGATCCTCGCGGTGGCCCGGCACATCAACGCCGCCAAGGAAGCCAACGCCGAGTCGGGAACGCCGCTGGAAGGAGCGGTGATGCGGTTCGTCGACCGGCACCCGGGAACGACGGTCAACGCCGCGGCCGAGGCGACCCAGATGATCTCCAGCAACGTCAGCCGAGCCGTGCGGGGCCTGGAGAACAAGGGGCTGCTGCGCCGCGAAGCCGATCCCGACGACGCCCGCCGAGTGCGTCTCTACCCCACCGAAAAGGCAGCGGACAACCTGCAACGGCTGCGCGACACGTGGTCCGCTCTGCTGGAGGGAACGAAACCGGCCGAGGCCAGCGCCTTGATCACTGCCTTGCAGGGCATCGAGACCCGGCTAGTCGCCCGATCCCGCAGCACCACGTAGGCCAGCCAGCATTCCCACAAAGAATCAGCGATGCCCGCCCGGATGGACGTGCGTGGGCGGCCCTTCCACCCCGCAATGCAGACAATCCCCGGGATGCGGCGAATCGTCCGGTTCGGCAGCGCCGAGCACCCCGTTGTGAATTCCTAACGCGATCAGCCCACCGACGATCGCCAGCACCGCACAGATCACCAGCGCCGTCTGCCATCCGGCGGTCAGCGCGGTGGGATCGCGGTAAGCCGAACCGGTCAGACCCGCCGCGGCGGGCAGGACTGCCACCGCCAGAAGTCCACCCGATCGGGCGATCGCATTGTTGACTCCGGACGCGACCCCGGCGTACCGGTCCGGGGCGGCGGCCAGCACAGTCGCGGTCACCGGGGCGACCACAGTGGCCAGTCCCAGCCCGAACACCACCACCGCGGGCAGCACCGACCCGAGGTACGACGACCCCGGCCCGACCCGCGTCAGCAGCAACATCCCGACGCCGACGACGATCGGCCCGACCACCAGCTGCAGTCGCGGTCCGATCCGCTGCGCGAGCGCCCCCGAGCGGCCGGAGAGCAGCAGCATGATCACCGTGATCGGCAATCCGGCCAGCCCGGCCAGCGTCGGCGAATAACCCAGCGACACCTGAAGCTGCAGCACCAGCAGCATCATCACGCCGCCGAGCGCCGCGTAAACCACGAACGTCAGCGCGTTCGACAGCGTGAACGTCCGGTCGCGGAACAACGAAGGCGGCACCAGCGGTTCGGCAGCCCGGTGCTGGAGCCACAGGAACATCCCGAGCCCGGCGACACCGACCACCAGCGCGACCAGCACGACCGGATCGCCGATCCCGCGCACCGGTGCCTCGACCAGCGCACCGGTCACCCCGGCCAGCCCGAGCGCGCCGACCGCAGCAGCGACGTAGTCCGGATGCCCGGTCGCCGCGGTATCGCGCGATTCCGGCACGAACCGCCGCGCCATCAGCACGACGATCACGGCGAGCGGCAGATTGATCAGGAACGCCAGCCGCCACGACCACGCCTGCACCAGCAGTCCGCCGAGCAGCGGCCCGACCGCCGCGGCGATTCCGCCGAGCCCGGACCACGAGCCGATCGCCCGCGCCCGGTCTTCGTGCGAGAACGACGACTGCAGGATCGCCAGCGAACCCGGCGTCAGCAACGCCCCGCCGATTCCCTGCAGCACGCGGAACAACACGAGCAGCTCGGTCGACGTCGCCGCCGCGCACAGCCCGGACGCGAGCCCGAACCACACGACCCCGATCAGGTACACCCGACGCCTGCCGTAGCGGTCGCCGAGCGATCCGGCGACCAGGATCAGCGCGGCCAGCGCCAGCAGGTAGCCGTCGAGAATCCACTGCAGACCGGCGACGGACGCGCCCAGCTCCTCGCCGATCCGGGGCAGTGCGACGTTCACGATCGTGCCGTCGAGCATCGCCATCCCCGAACCGAGGATGGTCGTCCAGAGCACGCCGCGAGCCGCGGGCGTGCCCCAGCGAACGTCGGCGCGCACTCGATCAGGGCAGCAGCGTGGTGACGAACTTGTACCGGTCGCCGCGATAGACCGCGCGGGCGAACTCGACCGGCTTGCCGTCGGTGGCGAACGAATGCCGGGTCAGCATCATCACCGGCATGCCGACGTCCGCGCCGAGGATCTCCGCTTCCTGCGGCCCGGCCAGCGACGTCTCGATCGTCTCCTCCGCGCGCTCCAGCTCGACGCCGTAATGCTCGCGCAGCACCGCGTACAGCGAACCGCCCGCGGTGATGTGCTTGCGCAGCCCGCGGAACCGGCCGAGCGGCAGGTGCGTGGTCTCGAGCGCCATCGGCTGGCCGTCGGCGAGCCGGAGCCGGCGCAGCCGCAGGATCTTCGCGCCGTTGCGCAACTGCAGCAGCTTCGTCATCTCGCCCTCGACCGGAAGCTCTTCGAGTTCCAGTAACTGGGACGACGGCTTCAGGCCCTGCTTGCGCATGTCCTCGGTATAAGAGGACAGCTGCAGCCGCTGCGCGAGCTTCGGCTCGGCGGCGAAGGTGCCCTTGCCCTGGACGCGGTGCAGTCTGCCCTCGGCGGTGAGATCCGCCAGCGCCTGGCGCACGGTGGTGCGCGAAACGGTGAATTCTCCCGCCAGCGCCCGCTCGGTCGGGATCGGCGATCCCGGCGGCAGTGCGTCGAGCAGGTCCAGCAGATGCTGCTTCAGCGCCCAGTACTTGGGTTCGCGCTGCCCTCGCGCAGCAGTCCCCGCCTCGCTCGCGGGGGGTGTCTCCAGCATGCCCGGCTCCCTCAGTCTTCCCACATTAAACGCGCCACTGCCCCGTGAGGAAACGTACCCTTCTCCCGACCCGCTCCGCCCGGCTAGCATTGGTCTAGACCTGACCGGACGCCGCTCAGCACACCGGGACACCCGTCCCGGCGGAGAGGAAAGTGATGACCCAACTACGTCCCGGCGAGCACATGGCCGCGGAAATCTCGGAGCAGCCCAGCATTCTGGCCGGGCTGGTCGAGCGGCGGTCCGGCATCGCAGCAGTCGCGGAAAAGATTTCACAGAACCCGCCGCGGTTCGCCCTGCTCGCCGCTCGCGGTTCGAGCGACCACGGCGCGCTGTACGCGAAATACCTGATCGAGGTACTCCTCGGCCTCCCGGCCGGCCTCGTGTCGCCGTCCACCGCGACGCTGTACGGCGCCCGTCCGGACCTGCGCGACGTGCTCTTCATCACCGTCAGCCAGAGCGGCGGGTCGCCCGACCTGATCGAGGTCACCGAGGCCGCCCGCCGTCAGGGCGCGCTGACCGTGTCGGTCACCAACACCCCGGACTCGCCGCTGCGCGCGGCTTCGGAACTGGGCGTGGACATCGGCGCCGGGGTCGAGAAGGCGGTCGCGGCGACCAAGACGTACTCGGCGACGCTGATGGCGCTGTACCTCTTCATCGACGCGATCCGCGGCGGCAAGGGCGAGGACGCGGAGAAGATCGGCGAACTGGCCCAGCAGACGCTCGACGGCGCCGCCGAAGGCGTGCAGCGCGCGGTGGACCGTTATCGCTTTGTCGACCGAGTGCTCACCACTGGCCGCGGTTACTCCTACGCCAGCGCCCTCGAAGCGTCGCTGAAGCTCGCCGAGACGAGTTATCTCGCGGCCCGCGCGTACAGCGGCGCGGACCTGCTGCACGGTCCGGTCGCGGCGGTCGACGGCGAGACCGCCGTGCTCGCCGCCACCAGCCTCGGCCGCGGCGGCGAGGCCATGCGCGAGGTCCTCGAAGCGGTCGGCGAGCGCGGCGCGGACGTGCTCGCGGTCGGCTCGGCGGCGAACGACGTGCCCGCCGCGGTGCGCATCCCGGTCGCCCCGACGGTCGAGGAATTGGCTCCAGTGCTGGAAATCCTGCCGATCCAGCGGATCGCGCTCGGGCTTTCGCTCGCGCGCGGCGGCAACCCGGACAACCCGCGCGGTCTGCTGAAGGTGACCAAGACCCGGTGAGCCTCGTAGTAGGCGTGGACGCCGGCGGCACGTCGACGCGAGCGATCGCGATCGACGCCGCCGGCGTCGTGCACGGCACCGGAGCCGCGGCGGGCGCGAACCCGAACTCGCATCCGCCCGCGGAGGCGGCGGCCCGGATCGCCGGGGCCATCGAGTCCGCAGTGGACGGACGGACCGACGTGCTCGGCGTCGTGGTCGGCATGGCGGGCGAGAGCAAGCTGTCCGACCCGGCCGTCGCGGCGGAGTTCAGCGCGGCGTGGGAGCGGATCGGTCTCGCCGGCCGGGTCCGGGTGACCGGCGACGCCGAGGTGGCCTACGCGTCCGCGACGGCCGAGCCGGACGGCACCGTGCTCGTCGCGGGCACCGGCTCGATCGCCGGGCGCATCCGCGGCCGCCGGATGGTCGCCACCGCGGGCGGGCACGGCTGGCTGCTCGGCGACGAGGGCTCGGGCTTCTGGCTCGGCCGCGAAGCCGTGCGCGCCACGCTCGCCGCGCTCGAGGGCGACGGCCCGCTCGGCGGATTGCCCGAGGCGGTCCTCGCCGAAGCGTTCGGACCGTCCGCAGTGGACCTGTCCGATCGCTTCAAGGTCATGTGGGCACTGGTGACCCATGCCAACGCGGAACCCCCGGTCCGGCTGGCCCGGTACGCGCCGCTGGTGAGTGCCGCCGCTGCCGCCGGGGAGCCCGCCGCGGAGGAGATCGTCGCGCGGGGCGCCCGGCATCTCGTGCGCGTCGCTCGCGCCACGCGCGAGCCGGGAGAAAAAACTCCGATCGTGCTCGTGGGCAGCGTGCTGGCCGAAAACGGCCCGGTCGGGGCTCGCGTGCGGGCCGAATTCGCCGGTCTTAACGTTCTGACCAGCTCCGATGGGGTGCTCGGCGCGGCCTGGCTCGCGGCGGTGCACGCGTGGGGCGAGGACACCCCGCGACCATCCCGACGGGTGAATGCCACCAAAACTTGAGCGGAAGAGTCGAAACCGTCGACTCAACCCCTCCGGTCCGGGTACCGTAGGAACCGGCCCCCGGACCCTCCCCCCTCGCCGGGGGCCGCCTTAACTTCCGGGTCCGGTTTCGGACTCGCCCGCACCCGGGTCTTTCGCCAGGCGAAGGCCCGGGTGTTCTGCTGGAAGGCTCCGGTAAAGGACCCAGCCGCTCACCGCGACGGTCGCGGCCACCAGCGGCCAGGAGAGCACGGTGCGCGCCACTCCGAGCGCCACCACCTGCCCGGTCCACCACAACAGCCCGTAAACGACCACTCGCAGCAAGTACTGCAGCACCCACACGGCGCTCGCCCACGAGTACGCGCGCAGCAGAGCCGGGTCGCGCCGCCAGCGCGTCTTCTGTCCGAGAAGCAGTCCCACGATCACGCCGAGCAGCGGCCAGCGGACCGCGATGCTCGCCGCGAACAGCAGCGCGCTCGCCGCGTTCGAGAACAGCTGCAGCAGGAAGAAGTCCTCGGCGCGGCCGGTGTGCATCGCGATCAGCGCGGCGATCACCACCGCGGCGAGACTCACCACCACCGCGCGCGCCTTGTCGCCGCGGATCAGCCGGTACGCGCCGAGCAGCACGGCGACGCCGATCGCGACGCCCGCTCCCCAGGCGATCGACTGGCCGGAAACGAGCCAGCCGACGACGAACGCGGCGGGCGGGATGCTGGCGTCGATCGCGCCGCGCCGCCCGCCGAGGATCTGCGTGAGCGACTCCCGCGCCGGCCCTTTCGCAGTCTCGTCTGTCACACCTTCCAGCCTGCCGCAACTCCCGGCGGAGCCCCAGGTCGGGAGACCTACCCCACATGGCGCCCGGTACAGCCCGGAACGTGAGGTTCGTCCCGGTGAAATTGCCGTAATAGGGAGGCGCGAACCCCCGACAAGGTAAGAGACTGTGACGTCCGGCTGAACCGGTCGTGTCCGGCGGGAAGGATATGGGGATATCCGACTGTTAGTTGGGGTGTACAACTAGATCCGGGACTTCACGGGGAACAGGCGCGCACCAGCGGGAAAGGGGAACCCAGCGTGTACGGGATCAACAGCTACGTAGCCATCGGGGACAGCTTCACCGAGGGCCTCAACGACCATCGGGGCGACGGGACGTTCCGGGGCTGGGCCGACCGGCTCGCGGAGATGCTGGCCGGCGACGAGCCCGGCTTCCAGTACGCGAATCTGTCGCTGCGCGGCAAGATGCTCGACGAGATCATGGACGAGCAGCTCCCGATCGCCCTCGAGCTGAAACCCGATCTGGTCACGCTGTGTGCGGGCGGCAACGACGTCATCGTGCCGGGGGCGGACGTCGACGCCATCGCGGAGCGCTTCGAAGCGGGGGTGGCGAAGCTGCGCGCGGCCGGGATCCCGGTGGTGATCTTCAACGGGCCGGACACCAAGACGCTGTCGGTGATGAGCGTGCTGCGCGGCAAGGTCGCGATCTACAACACGCACCTGTGGGCGATCGCGGCCCGGCACGGCGCGAAGATGGTCGACCTCTGGACGATGGAGCCGCTGCACGACCGGCGCGCCTGGAGCGACGACCGGCTGCACTTCACGCCGGACGCGCACCGCCGGATCGCGCTGCTCACCGCCGAGGTGCTCGGCGTCCCGGTCACCGAGGACTGGCGCGAGCCGTACCCGGCGAGCACCGAACCGGCCACCTGGATCACCTCGCGGCGCTCCGATCTCGCGTGGACCAAGGTGCACCTGCTGCCGTGGATCCGCCGTCAGCTGCGCGGCGAGTCCATGGGCGACGGGCTGTCGCCGAAGCGCCCGGAACTGGCTCCGCTCGTCCCGCTCGTGCCGGACAACCCGGCGAGCATCGACCTCGACATGCGGGGCGACGTGCGGGGCAACGCGACCGCCTCCTGAACGCCGTCCCCCGACAGTGCCCGCGCCGGTCACCACCGGTGCGGGCACTGTCGCGAGAGCCACCCGAACGGCGGCCTTTACCAGGTCGCCAAGCCGACCGGCCCGGCATAGGGTCCTGTTATGTCCGGTGCACGAGGGTGGCTTCGCTTGATCCCCGTGGCAGTGGTGGTCACGGCCCTGCTCGCGGGCCTCGTGACTTGGCTGCAGGGCAGCGGAATCCAGGACGACCTCGCCGCGCGATCACGCTCCGCGCTCGACGCGGCGGGCCTGCGCGGCGGCGAGGTGAAGTTCTCCGGACGGCAGGCGACCCTCGAAGGATTCCCGGCTGAAGAAGCCGGCCGCGCGCTGGGCATCGTGCAGGGGGTCGACGGGGTCGAATCCGCGCAAGCCTCCGGCGGTGCCGGGCCGGTGCAGTCCGCGCCGTCGCCCGAACCGTCGACGACGCCGCCGTCCAGCCCGCCGCCGAGTTCTTCCGCCCCGCCGTCCGCGCCGCCGACCGACCGCGACGGGATCCAGGCCGAAGTGGACCGCAAGCTCGCGGCCGCGCCGATCACCTTCGAACCGGACACCGCGAAGCTCACCGACGAGGGCGAGCAGGCCGCGCGCGATCTCGCGCCGCTGTTGCGCGACGCACCGGACAACTTCCGCTACCGCCTCGTCGGCCGGGTCGCCGACGGTCCGGGCGGGCGCAGCGCGGCGCTGAAGCTCTCCCGCAACCGGGCGCTGACCGTGATCCGGTTGCTGATCCGCGAGGACGTGCCGCCCGACCGCTTGCTCGCGGTGGCCAGCGCGAGCGGCTCGGACGACTCGGACAGTTCGGGCAACGGGGGCGACAGCGACCGGCGGGTCGAGATCACAGTGGAACAGAGGTGATGGCGGATGCTCTGGCTCTTCGGGCAGATCTGGCTGTGGCTGCTCGTCTCGTTCCTGCTCGGGGCGGCGGTCATGTGGCTGTTCACGCGGGCCGCCCGGCCGAAGGCCGAACCCGAGGCTGAGCCGTACCGGCCCGCGGCGGCTCCGGCGGAGGAAGCGGCCGAGGAGACCCGGCACATCCCGCCGGCGAACCCGTACGAGGACTACGAGGAACCGGCGTACCCGCATTACGAGGACCAGCCGGAGCGCGTCTACAACGACTATCCGGAAGTCGACCCGGACGATCCGTACCACGGGCAGCCCCCGGCGCACGACCCGGCCGGGCATCCGCTGCCCGATCCCGAGCCGCGGCTGTCCGGCGAACTGAGCTGGCCCGAGGACGACCAGCGGAGTCCGCACTGGCCGGCCGACGAACCCGCGCCCCGCCGACCTGGACGCAGTGGCTGACACCCACCTGGTAGATTCGGCTACGCACGGTAAGCGGGCGCCGAGGGCCCCGGACGACGTCAGGAGGTCCGATGGCGCTTCCGCACTGGACGCCACAGAACCTGCTGCCCCCCGGCCGCCATCACGCCGACCTCGCCGACGTCTACGAGCGCCTGGTCTACGACGCGCCGCACCAGAACGAGCGCGAGATCCTCTTCAGCGCGCTCAACAGCTACCTCGGGGTCGCCCAGCGGGTGATCACGTCCGGGCGGGCCTGGCTCGGCGGCGCGTTCGTCACCCGCACGGCGCATCCGCCGCGCGGGCTCGACGTGGTGCTGCTGCCGGACGAGTGGGGCGCGTTGAAGCGGCTTGACGACAGCGGCCGCACCGCCCTGTACGGCCTGCTGACCCTGCGCGGCATCATCGTCGGCCAGCCCGCGATGTACCTCGACCAGATCCAGCCGGTGGGCGGCATGCTCGACGGTTTCCTGTGCCGTCCCGGCGACGAGGACGTGTGGGAAGCGGTGTGGGCCGACGGCGGCAGAGGCATTCCGGAGATGGTGTGGTGAGGAACGAGTTCCGGCGGATCGCCGACGAGATCCCCGGCGGCACGTGGCTGGACGACCTCGCGCGCGCCTCGGCGATGGCGGCGAACGCGAAGTTCGAGCGGACCTGCCGCGCGCCGCTGCTGCACGTGTCGGTGATCGGCGAAACGCACATCGACGCGTACACCTTTTCCGACATCAGCCGCGCGCTGCAGGACGCGACGGCGAAGATCGGGCACATCATCCGCAATCCGTCGAACGAGGTCACCTTCGTCCAGCAGGCGGACCGGGACAAGGCCCCGCTGATCCAAAAAGGACAGGCGGGCAACGCGATCTTCTTCGGTTTCCCCGAACCGGCGGTCGACGACGCGCTGATCCACGATGGCATCGAAACGCTGTCCGAGCGCGCGGTGAAGGAACTCTGCGATTTCCTGCCCGCCAACGGTTCCGACGACGGCGCGCTCGACGCGGTGCTGCTGCAGCGCGACACGGTGCGCAACGCGGTCAGCGACGTCGTCAACGCGGTCAGCAAGCACGCGGGCATCGGGATGGCGCTCACGCCCACCGCGGGCGAGCAGGTGACCCGGAGCATGACCACCGAACAGGCGCGGGTGCTGCAGGGCAGCCTGCGCGAGTCCCGCGAGGCGGTCGGCTACGAGACGGTGACCGGACGCCTCGACGGCGTGCGCACCCGGCGGCGGATTTTCTACCTGGAGCGGGAATCGGGCGGAACCATTCAGGGCGCGGTCGCCCCGGATCTGCTCGACCAGATCAAAGAAAACCTCGATCGGCCGGTGACCGCGCGGTTGCGCGTAGTGCGCACGACGACCATCGACGGACGGCGCGGCAGGCCGGTGCACGAACTTCTCGAGATCACTCCGGAAGTCAATCTTTTCGATCAGTGAATGGCGCGCGCGGTGCCGCGTCGCCAGGTCAGGACCGCCGGGTAAGCGCGCGGTCGCTCTGCGGAATCACGCTGCCTTTTTCGGGCAGCGAATGGCGCCGCTTCGCGCAATCCGGCGGGAAATGACCCCGTCCGCCCGGACGCGGTAAATGGATGACATTGTCAGTCGATAACGATTATTCCAACCACGCGGGCATCTGCGTTAGCGTCTTCGCCATCCCAGCGGAAGAGGCACGCATGACGACCGAGCAGCCGTATCCGGCCGCACCCGCGCGACACAGCAGGACCACTGCTCGTCCTGGTCCGCACCGTCCGCCCCAGCAGGAGCCGTCCCGGAGACAGGCCAACTGGCCCGGCGGGCTCGCGGTCACCCTCGGACTGGCCGCGGCGGGCGTCGCCTTCCTCCCGGATTGGGGCTTCCTCGCCTGGCCGCTCGCCGGCATCGGCCTCGCCGGCGGAATTGCGGGAATCGTCCTTTCCTCCAAGGGAAAAATGCGCGGATTGGGTGTCGCACTCACCGGAACCACGCTTTCCGCCCTGGCCGCCCTGCTGTGCGGCGCGATGCTGCTGTACCCGTCGATGTTCGGCACCGCCCGCGCGGGCGATCTGCACATCCCGCCGCAGCCGGGCGAGAAGCATTCGGTCGACTTCGTGGTGAGCTCGGCGAACGGCGCGACGGTCCGTTACGGCACGCTGAACGACCAGCGCACCGCGACCACCCCGCCGAGCACCGACGACTGGCACGGGCACGCCTCCTACGACGGCGGCAGGCCGGTGCTTTCGCTGACCGCGGACACCGCCAACGCGGGCGTGACGAACCAGATCAGCTGCCAGATCATCGTCGACGGCAAGAAGGTCGCCGAAAGCAGCGGCAGTTCGATCGCGCTCTGCACCTCGAACGTCGAATAGGGCCTGGCGGCCGGCCGGCCTACCCCCATCTCGGCCGGCCAACCGCCACCGAACCGCTCCTGGCGGCTCTTCCAGGTCCGCGCGGTACTGCCGCGGTCCCGTCGCCGGCTTCACAGCCTGCCCCTCCCCTAGGGCTCCGCCAGCGTCGCGGCCGACCCTACGCGCGCTGACCGCCTGATGGCTAAGAATCCGCTAAGCGGACGCGATTATTACCACGGTGACCTGGGAAAACACAGCTGAACATTGTACAAGAGCCGGGCGCGGACGACTGCCCGCTCACTGTGCGCCGACGGCTTTCTTGCCCGCTCGGCGGCATTCCGGGGTTGCCGCGGCCGGTGCCTTCAGGTCCAATGCCAGGGACTTAAGCCGGGCGGCCTCGGCCTGCGGACTGTCCACACAGGACGCCAATCCCGACGAAATGGCTGATTGATACCCGTATGACCGTATCCGTGGGTCGGTGAGGGACCCCTTGAGGGAATTTGATTCCCTCAAGGGGTCCCTCACAGACCGCACACCGCGCTTCCGCCCGACTGCCGGCAGTCAGCCCGGCCTTCTCGACCCGGACGGACGCGCTCCCCACCCACCCGCAGGGCCGCCTTAAGTCCCTGGCATTGGAATCGGAGTCCCTCAGGGCGGCCCCCACGCACGACACACCCCCGCCGCCCGCTCCGGCCTGGGCAGACTCGCCTCAACCGGATGGCGTAACGCCCGGCCTAAGCCTCCTGGCATAGGTCGCGGAAGGTCCGTGAAGGACCAGGAACCCCGTGTTCCGGGAATCAGGCCGCTACTGATCCCCCAGATCAGCCGCTTCCTTCCGCAAGTCCTCGACCTGCCGCGGGTTCATCCGCTCGTACAGCGCCACCGCCAGCCGGTACTGCTCGCGTGTCGGCTCCAGCCGTTGCTGGCCGCGCAGGATCCGCGCCAGGGTCACCCGCAGGATGCCCTCCTGCAGCTCGAACTGCCGCGCGACCGCCAGCGACACGGCTTCCCGCGCGTAGCGTTCGGCGGCTTCCAGCTCGCCGATGCCCAGATGCAGTTCCGCGAGGTTGTTCAGCGACACCACGGCATAGCTGTCGTCCCCGAGTTCGCGGTCTATCTCCAGCGAGGCCAGCTGATGCGTGATCGCCTCGGCCGGACGTCCCGCGCGTTTCTCCGTCTCCGCGCAGTTGTTGAGGGCCTGCCCGCGAAGTTCGAGATCACCGGTGCGTTCGGTCTCCGCGACCGCCTCCAGCAGCCGTTCGATCGCCTCCGAATAGCGGCCGAGCAGGGTCAGCACGCTGCCGAGGTGGATCTTGGCGACGATGAGCGAACGGCCGTCGAGCCGGGTGGCCAGCCCGACCGCGCGTTCGGCGTCGGCGATGCTGCCCTGCGACAGCTCGAAGGTGAGCGCGATGGCGCAGCGGGAGATCAGCATCCAGCACTGCCCGAGCGGTTCGTTCGCGGCTTCGGCGGCGGCGAGGCCGAGGTCGACCAGCCGGATCCATTCCTCGTACAGCGGGCAGACGACCCGGTAGGTGTGCGCGACGCGGGCGAGCCGCCAGACGTCGGCGTAGCGGCCGTCGGCGTGTGCGGCGTCGAGCACGGCGAGCAGGTTCGGCCATTCCGCGGCGAACCAGTCTTGGGCCTGGGCGAAGGTTTCCAGCGGCGGCAGCGCGTCCGGCGGCACGAGGCCGGTGAGGTCGAGCGGGTCGACTATGCGCAGCATCTTCCGCCGCGCGGTGTCCGAGGCGGCCTGGTGGTAGCGGATCGCCCGGTCGAGCACCGCCGCGCGTTCCGCCGGGTCCAGTTCGGTTTCCGCCAGCTCGCGCAGGTACAGCCGGACCAGGTCGTGCGGGGCGAAGGCGTCGCGCGAGGTCTCGGCGACCAGGTTGTGCGCGGCCAGCGTGCGGAGTTCGCGGCGGGCCTGCTCGACCGGGATCTCCGCGATCGCCGCCGTCAGGTGCGGACCGGTGTGCCGCGCGGGCACCGCGCCCAGGCGGAGCAGCGTCCGGGCCAGCCCGTCCGGAAGGCCGCGGAACGAGACGTCGAAGGCGGCCCGGACGCCGTCTTCGGCTCCGGTGACGTCGAGTCCGGCCAGCCGGGTGCGTTCGTTTCCCAGCTCCCCGACCAGATCCTTGAGTGTCCACTGTGGACTCGCGGCGAGCTTGGCCCCGGCGATCCGCAGCGCGAGCGGCAGGTAGCCGCACAGCCGGGCCAGCGCGTGGTTGAGGTCGAAGTCCGCCGGCCCAGCCAATTCCTCGATCACGCTCACCGCGGCTTCCGGCGCGAGCGTGCCGAGCACCCGCAGCTTCGCCGCGTGGGACACCGCCAACGCCTCCAGCCGCGACCGGCTGGTCACCACCGTCATCGACCGTGCGCCCGGAGGGAGCAACGGACGCACCTGTTCGGCGGAACGCGCGTCGTCGAGCAGCACGAGCATCCGTCGTCCGGCGATGAGCGAGCGGTACAACGCCACGCGTTCGTGCACCTGCTCCGGCACCTCGTCCGCGGGCACGCCCAGCCCGAGCAGGAACTGCGACAGCAGATCGCCCGGTTCCAGCGGCGGCTGGTGCGGATCGAACCCTTGCAGCGCCGCGTACAGCACCCCGTCCGGGAACAGCCGGGCCGCGCGGTGCGCCCACCAGATGACCAGCGCGCTTTTGCCAACCCCGGCGGTGCCGGACACGATCACCGTGCTGTCGCCGCGTTCGGCGAGCCCGTCGAGCCATTCCAGCTCCGCCTCGCGCCCGGCCAGCGTCGGCAGCGCGGGCGGCAGCTGAGACGGCGCGACGGCCTGCTCCGGAACCGCGCTCTCGTGCGCGGCGAGATCGTCGTTGAGCACCCGCTCGTGCAGCGAGCGCAGATCCGCGCCGGGTTCGACGCCGAGCGAACCGAGCGTCGCCCGCGAGACGGTGTGGTACAGCTCGAGCGCTTCCCCGCGCCGCCCGGCGTGGTAAAGCGCGCGCATCAGCTGCCCGGCGATGCGCTCGGCGAGCGGGTCGGCGCGGACGATCGGGCTCAGCTCCACGATCAGCTCGTCGTAGCGGCCAAGGTCGAGATCCGCGTTGACCCGGGCGTAGCGGATCGCGCGCCGCAACTCGTCCAATTCGGGCGCCCGTACCGAATCAGGCACACCGGACAGCGTCGGCCCCTGCCACAGCGCGAGCGCCTCGGCGAGCAGCTTCGAGGCGCTCTCCGGCGATTCCAGCGCGGCCTGGTCCAGCAGCGCCCGCGCCCGGTGCGCGTCGATCCGGTCCGGCGCGAGGGAAAGCTGGTAGCCCGGCGGGCGGGTGCTGATCTCGGCGACCGGATCGGCCATCTCGCGCAGCAGCCGGCGCAGCTGCGACACGTTGCCGTGCACGATGGTGCGGGCGGTGGCAGGCGGATCGTGGCCCCACAGCGCGTCGATGATCTCCTCGAGCGGCACCACCTTGCCCACGCGCAGCGCGAGCAGCGCCAGCAGCCCCCGCACCCCGGGGCCGCCGACGGGAACCGCACGGCTGCCGTCGAGCAGCCGCACCGGGCCGAGCAGTTCGACCCGCGCGCCGGCATCGGCCATGCTCGCGCGCACCTCCCAGGCTCACCCCCAGCCAGACAGGTCAACTTACCGTCAGCGGCGGCCCGCAGACACCGCTCTTTCGTGAATTTCGACCCTGAACAGACGAGTCCGGCCCCGCACCATCAGTCCCGATCTGATGGTGCGGGGCCGGACTCAATGATCGTCGGCCGGGCCGCCAGGGGGCGCGGTCCACCCGTGCATCTCGGCCGTCCGCCGGCGGTTCGGGGGGCTCACCCCGAGCAAGAACCCGGACCGCTGCGGACAACCCTGCCTCCGCAGACGAACTGCGAGGTGGCGACAACGTAACAGGGCGCACATTCTTCGTTACGAGCGACCCGCCGGTTGGCGAAGGTAACGCTGGTCACCGCGTGATCGGCGTCGAGTTGCGGCCGGCGATGAACGACGGCCGCGGCGCGCTCGCGGCGAACGGCTCCTGCAACGCGTTGTCCACGCTGTTGAACACCAGGAAGATGTTCGAGCGCGGATACGGCGTGATGTTGTTCGACGATCCGTGCATGATGTTCGAGTCGAACCACAGCGCCGAACCGGCCGAACCGGTGAACTGGTCGATGCCGCAGTCGGCCGCCAGCTTGGTGATGTCGTCCGGCGACGGCACGCCCACCCGCTGGTCCTTGAGCGAGCTCTTGTAGTTGGCGTCCGGGGTCTCGCCCACGCACTGCACGAACGTGCGCTGCGAACCCGGCATGACCATGAGCCCGCCGTTGTACGGGTAGTTGTCGGTGAGCGCGATCGAGCAGCTCACCGCACGCGGCGACGGCATGCCGTCCTCCGCGTGCCAGGTCTCGAAATCGGAATGCCAGTAGAAGCCGGTGCCCTTGAAGCCCGGCATGTAGTTGATCCGGCTCTGGTGGATGTAGACCTCGGAGCCGAGGATCTGCCGCGCCCGGTCGAGCACCCGGGGATCGCGCACCAGCTCGGCGATCAGGCCGGAGATCTCGTGCACGTCGAAGATCGACCGGACCTCGCCGGTCCGCGCCTCGGTGATCACGCGCTCGTCGTCGCGCAGCTTCTCGTCCGACGACAGCCGGACGACCTCCTGCCAGTACGTCTGGACCTCACCGGGCGAGAGCAGTCCGTCCACGACCGTGTAGCCCTTGGCGTCGTGATTAGCCAGGGTCGCGGCGTCGATCGGGCCGTCAGCCTCGGTACCCCACACCGTGGGGTGCACGCGCGGAAGATGCTCCGGCGTACCGGTGATCCGGGTCGGGTAACCGTCTTCGACCCGGGTGTCCATGATCGTCACAGTGGCTCGCCTCCAGTTCTTCTGGCGTTTCTTCTTTCTCGGGGTGGTGGGAGTGGCTCAGTCTCAGGAGTCTTCGGTGACGAGCGGGTAGACCCCGTTCTCGTCGTGCACCTCGCGGCCGGTGACCGGCGGGTTGAACACGCACACGCACTTGATCTCGGTCTTCGGGCGGACCTGGTGCTTGTCGTGGTCGTTCAGCAGGTACAGCGTGCCCGGCTTGAGCTGGTGCACCTCACCGGTGGCGAGGTCTTCGATCTCGCCCTCGCCGGAGGTGATGAACACGGCCTCGATGTGGTTGGCGTACCAGAAGTCGTTCACCGTGCCCGCGTACAGCGTCGTCTCGTGCACCGAGAAGCCGACGCCCTCCTTCGCGAGGATGATGCGCTTGCTTCGCCAGTTCGGGGTCTTGATGTCAGCGTCGGTGTCGGTGATCTCGTCGAGCGTGCGGACCAGCAAGTGAAAGGCTCCTTCTTGTTCTTCGGGGTGGTTACTTGAGGACGGCGGCGACGGACTCGGTGATGATCGCGAGGCCTTCGCTCAGCTCCTCGTCGGTGAGGGTAAGCGGCGGCAGCAGTTTCATCACTTCGCCGTCCGGGCCGGAAGTCTCCATCAGCAGTCCGCGTTCGAACGCCGCCTTGCAGACCGCGCCCGCGAGCTCGCCGTTCGCGAATTCGAGACCGCGCGCCAGACCGCGGCCCTTCGCGACGAGGTTCGCCTCCGGGTAGCTCTCCACCAGGTCCTTGAAGGTGCTCGCGATGCGCTCGCCCTTGGCCTTGGTCGACTTCTCCAGCTCGTCGTCGCTCCAGTAGACGCGCAGCGCCTCGGTCGCGGTGACGAACGCCGGGCTGATGCCGCGGAAGGTGCCGTTGTGCTCGCCCGGCTCCCAGACGTCCAGCTCCGGCTTGATCAGCGTGAGCGCCATCGGGAGGCCGTAGCCGCCGATCGACTTCGACAGGCACACGATGTCCGGCGAGATGCCGGCGTCCTCGAAGCTGAAGAACGGGCCGGTGCGGCCGCAGCCCATCTGCACGTCGTCGAGGATCAGCAGGATGTTGTGCCGCTTGCACAGGTCGTCGAGGCCCTTGAGCCATTCCAGGCGCGCGGCGTTGATGCCGCCCTCGCCCTGCACGCCCTCCACGATCACCGCGGCAGGCTCGTTCAGGCCGCTGCCGGAGTCTTCGAGCAGCTTCTCGAAGTACATGAAGTCCGGCATCGCGCCGTCGAAGTACTTGTCGTACGGCATCGGCGTGGCGTGCACCAGCGGGATGCCCGCGGCGCCGCGCTTCATCGAGTTGCCGGTGACCGACAGCGCGCCGAGCGTCATGCCGTGGAACGCGTTGGTGAAGTTGATGACCGATTCCTTGCCGGTCACCTTGCGCGCGAGCTTCAGCGCGGCCTCCACGGCGTTCGCGCCGCCGGGGCCGGGGAAGACGATCTTGTAGTCCAGCTCGCGCGGCGCGAGGATCTTCTCCCGGAAGGTCTCCAGGAAGTCCCGCTTCGCGACGGTGTACATGTCGAGCGCGTGCGTGACGCCGTCGCGCTGGATGTAGTCGATCAGCGCCTTTTTCAGGTGCGGGTTGTTGTGCCCGTAGTTCAGCGCGCCGGCGCCGGCGAAGAAGTCGAGGTAGGCCTTGCCGTCCTCGCTGTAGAGCCTGCTGCCCTGCGCCCGGTCGAAGACGACCGGCCACCCCCGGCTGTAACTGCGGACTTCTGATTCGAGCTCTTCGAAGATGCTCATAACGATTTCTTTCGCTCCTACTCGGCGAAATTGACGGGTTATTAGCGGCGCAACGGCCCGATGCGGTAAAGATCCTCGGGTTCGTGCGCCTCCCCCTGCGGAAAATCAGCGACTTCGAACAACCGGCGGTGTTCCAGATCCGCGTTCCAACGCTTCGCGAACGACTCGAAGAGACGGATCGACGCCGCGTTGTCCGGGGTGATCGTGGTTTCCAGGTACCGCACGCCCTCGCCGACCAGACGCGTGTACAGGCTGTCCAGCAACTGCCCGGCCAGGCCTTTTCCGCGTTGCGACGCGTCGACGGCGACCTGCCACACGAGCGCGGCGTCCGGTGCGGACGGCCTTCGGTAAGCGATCACGAATCCGACTGGCTCACCGTCGACGCGGGCGACGACCGAGGTCTCCGCGAAATCCTTGCACCACAACAGGTACGCATACGGCGAGTTGAGATCAAGCTTCTGCGAATCGCGTGCGATTCGCCAGAGAGCGGCACCATCGGCCTTGGTCGGGGATTCGATCAAGTGCTTTCCGGACATACTTTGGAAACGTAACAGAGAATTTTCGCGCCGCCAGCGATCCATGCCACGTCCACCGCCCTCACCAGGGACGACAGGGATACCCCGGTGAGGAGGACCACAAACATGTTTAGCGGGGGAAAGTTCTGGGCATGCGTGCGCCTGGGCCGCACACCATCGGTATGCGACCTGTGACCCCAGACCATGGGCCTTCCGCGGCGCTACCGCAACTCCAGCGCCGGAAAATCGTGGTCTACCTGGGGTTCAGCGTGGACTGTCCGGACGCGACCGCCGCCGCTTCCTCCGCCCGAGCCCGGACAGCGGCGTCCAGACCGCCGGGAGCAGGAGCAGCGCGACCACAGCGAGCCACCACAGCGGGGCCTGCCCGCGCCGCCAACCGTCCACAACGGTGCCGAGCCAGCCGAACAACGGCTGTGCGATGGGCGGCAGGAAAGCCGCGAACAGCAACGCGGCTATCACCAGCACGCCCAGCACGGTGAGCACCATTCGCCACGTGCGCCTCAAGGTCAGCAGGCTCACCACGAGGAACACGAGTGCGCCGCCCGCCACCGGAAGGCCGAGCCATTGCAGAACGGATCCGCCTTCGCCGCTGAGCACGAACCCGGCGACCGCGGTGATGGCGGCGGCCAGCAGGTTCCATGGCCGGCCCAGCCGCGTCGCGCCTTGCGTGACCCACCACGAACTGCGGCTGCTGAGCTGCGCGAATTTCGCCAGCGGCTGGAGCGTTTTCGGGACCCGGGTGGCTGTGGAAGCGGCATTGAGCCCGGCAGCTCCGGCTTTGACAATCGTTTTGGTGAGCAGGGTACTGCCGAGTTCGCCCTCGAAACGTTCGGCGGAAACCTGACAGGCTTGGAAAGCGCGTTGCGCCGCGTCCTGCTGGCCGGAGTTTTCCGGCTGGGCAGCCGTTTCCCGCTCGAGCGGCCGGGCGGCCATCAGCTTCCGGAAACTCTCCGAAGCCTTTCCGTTGCCCTCCTTCGCATCCGCCTCGGCCTGGCTCGCGAGCACCGGCAGTTCCTCCCGCGCGATGGCCAGCTGCCGCGACTTCGCCAGCACCATCGAGGTCACCGGAAGACTCGTCGGCACCTCCTTGCCGAAGTCGACCGGCGACAGATTCGCGTCCAGGCCGAGGAAAGCCAGTTCGTCGCCCAGTTGCGCGAGCAGGCCGGGCAGGTCCGAGGGCATCCCGTTGTCCGCGGGCGAGGGCGGCTCCCAGCCGATCTCGCGGAACGTCGTCCTTACCTGCTCCCGGAATTCCTCCGGGCCGACGATGTCGCGCAGCACCCGCAGGCGTTTCGGGTCGAGCAGGCACTGCATCAGCCAGCCAGCGCCGTCGATCCGGCCCCACATCCAGTCGTTCGCGCGCCAGGACGCCTTGTAGAACGCGCCGAAGTTGTTCGCTTGAGTGCCGGTCAGCTTGTCCCGGCCACGGGGGCGCGCCAGGTCCAGCAGCGTCCGGCTGTCCGCGCTCAGCTGCACCAGGTCGACGCGCTGGTCCACCGCCGGCGCTTCGGCCAGCAGCCCACGCGTCGCCATGTGCAGCAGCAAAAACCGGGCCAGCACGAACCCGTCCGCGACGTCCGCGTTGTCCAGGCCGAACCAGTCCAGCAGCGCCGTCACCGTGTCGGCGGCATCCGCGGACCACTGGTTTTCCTTGCCCGACAACGCTTGCAGCACCGGAGCGGCCGACCGCAGCGCGCCGGTCACCTCCGGCCAGGCCTCGCGGACCGCGTCCGATGCCCCGAGATCCGCCCATTCGGCGGCGAGCTGACCGATCCAGTCCGGCATCGAGGTGCCGGACGGCGGCGGCTCGTGCCGGGCCACCCACGCGGACAGCCGCACGTCGCGAGCCGCGCTCCGGCGGGCGGCGTGCATTTTCGCGCGGGCCTCGTTGAGCTGGGTCGCCTGATCGAGGTCCGGGCCCATCCGGAAGCCCGCGTTGATCAGCTGGATGCCGGTGGCGACCGCATCATCCAGCGTCGAGGTGCGGTAGCGGACCATCTCGCCGACCGTGACCGATTCGCCGGGCAGCGTGCTGGGAATCCCGCGGCGCAGTCCGTCGGCGGCGATGTCCTGCAGCAGCGCCGAATTCCCGGCTGCCCACCCACTGTCCTCATCGGACAGTTCGTAGCGGCGGGTGACCGCGCGGACCAGGTCGGCCGCGTCGAGCGCGACCCGGCGGTCGAGGTACGCCCGGTGCACCCGGTCGTCCACCAGCTGCCCGCCGCGCAGGCCGAGCGACGCGAGCGCGACCCGGGTGTCCCTGGCGCGCGTGACGGCGGAGTTGTGCCTGCTCAATTCCTCCAGCTCGACGCTGATGGTCTGGCTCATGATCGTGGAAGCGACCTTCGCCAGCGCGGTGCCGAGCATCGGCGGCTCGGCCGGGTCGCAGGTCATCGGCTTGGCTTCGCCGTCGACCGTCGGGACGACGTACAGCAGCAGCCGCCGCACATCCGTCGACGACGAGCGTTCGAAGATCTCCCGCAACGCCGGCCGCAGCGGTTTGTTCACCAGCACGCCGCCGTCGGCGAGCCAATGCGAACGCACCAGCTCCGTGTAGTCGGTCATGTCCGGATGCAGCCGGTCCGCCGCCTCGGGACCGATCGGCATGCGCGACAGCTCGAACGCGCCGGGGAAGGACGCGCTCGACCGGGCGGCGAGCGCGAGCGGACCGTGCACCTGGTTGTTCCACAATGGACCGTCGAAGCGGAACAGCATGCGATGTTCGGTGTCCCGCACCCGGTTTCCGAGCGCGTCGTCGTACTGCGTGGTCTCGCCGTCGAGCATGGTGCCGGTGAGCAGCACGGTCACGTCCGGCGGCTCGGTGGGCACGACGCCGGATCCGGTGATGTCGTGCATCGCCTGGACGAGGCCGCCGAGCAGCACCTTGTCGCCGTTCAGCACCGAACGCGGCCGCGTCTCGCCGGGGTCGCGGATCAGATTCTCCAGCGACCCGGCCGAGAACCAGGTGTCGCGCAAGATCGCGGGCGTCGACCGGTAGGCCTCGGCCAATCCGAGACACGCGGCGTTGATGCCGCCCGCGCTCGTCCCGGTGAGCACGTCCAGGCGCACCGAAGCGTGCAAAAGGTCGAGCAGTTTCCGATAGCCGTTACCTTCGTTCGGCGTGCGGGAAGCGTGCAGCAACGCCGACGTCTCGGTAGCGACTCCCCCCATCCACACTGCCAGGCTGGATCCCCCCACCATGGCCATCGCGATCCGGATTTCCTGCGGCCACGGCACCGCCGTCTCACCCATGAGGGTCAGTCTCCCGGCCCGGCCCGCTCCTCCACAAGGGGGGCGGATTCAGGAGGCGAGGTGCTCCAGCACCAGAACCTGCGCCTCGCCGACCGCGAACCCGAGCACCGCGCCGGTCGCGATGAGAATCCATTCGTCCTGCTGGAATGCCGGGCGCAGCAGTTGCTCGAACTCCTCGGGCGACAATTCCTTCATCTTGCCGACCAGGACGTTCCGGATGTCCATCGCGTCGGTGGCGTAATCCTCGATGTAGCGCATCGTGTCCGGCAGCCGGGTCATGATCTGCTCGGAGATGGCGAGCTTCATGTCCTGGTAGCGGCGGCTGCCGATGGCGAAGACCAGCAACGGTTTCGCGACGTTCGCCGCCCGGCCCAGCTCGCGGTCGAGCTGCCGCTGGATGAGCGCGAGCACGCGGTCGGAAAGCGGGCCCTGCAGCACCGCCTCGATGACGTTGTGCGGCGTGATGATTTCTTTCGCGATCAACTCGCCGTACGCCTCGGCGACCTCCGCGCGCCGCTTGAGGAACAGGCCCTGCCAGGTGACGCCGAAGTATTTCTTGGGCTCCAGCGGGTAGAAAATCATCCGCAGCGCCAGCCAGTCGGTGAACCAGCCGGTGAAGAGACCGAACAACGGCATGATCGGCGGGAATTTGAACAGCACCCACGCGACCATCTGGATCACGCCGATCAGGCCGCCGAACACCAGGCCGGAGCGCGCGATGAACTTGAACTCCTCCGCGCCCGCTTCCTGGAAGATCCGGTTGAGCAGCCGTTTGTCCTTGACGAGGCTGGTGACCACCATGCCCTTGAGGTCGAACACACTGTCCACATCGGACTGAATGAGTTCGAGCACGGCCTTGACCATGTGCGGCGATTCGGCCTGCACGCGCTGGATCACCAGCCGCTGCACGCCGACCGGCAGCGACTCCCACAGGCCCGGCTGGTAGTGCCCGGCCACCTCGCGCACGATATCCTCGACCGCCGCGAGCAGCGGTTTCTCGATTTCCTTCGCGATCCGGTCGGCGTCGAGCCTGGCGACGACCTCGGCCGGTTTGATCAGCTGCTCGGTCATCGTGTCGCAGGCGATGCTCGCCATCCGCGCGGCCCGTTTGGGCACGATGCCCTGCCAGCCCAGGAACGGCTTGACGCCGATGAACTCGACCGGCTGGAACATCATCCGGATCGCGACCAGCTTCGTGCCGTACCCGATCAGCGCGGCGACGATCGGGATGGAGACATACAGCGGCCAGTGCCGGACGAAATCGTCGAAGAGCCTCGAGACGAACTCGCCCATCGGGGTCAGCCCAGGCTCGGGTCGCAGGCCTGCCAGAACTGCGCGCCGAGCCGCGAGACGTGGATGGTGCGGCGGATGATCTTGATCCGCTTCACCTGCTTCTCCACCTCGCGGACCGACTCGTCGGTCAGCAGGATCTCGTACTGCGTCTCGAGCGAGGGCACCTCCTCGTCCAGTTCGACCAGCCCGAGGCCGATCAGCCGGGTCACGTAGCCGGGCACCTGGTCCGGCAGCGACACCCCGGCCGCCTTGCCGACCGTCGAGGCGTTGCGCAGCACGATCCGGCCGGTGCCGCCGATGGCGCTGCGCTCGGCGACGTCGATCGCGGGGAACGGGGAGCCGTCCGACAGCGCGGAGAGGATGCGCGCCTCGTCGGGCGTGAGCTGGCGGAGAATGATCGCGTACAGGTATTCGCGGGCGCGCTCGCGGCCGAAGCCGATGGAGTGGTTGAGCAGTTCGGCCATCGCCGCGCGCAGCGGTTCGACGTGATCGCGGGCGGGCACCAGCGTCACGGTCGTTTCGACGGCGCGGCTGCCGACGTCGGCCCGGTTCATCGCGGACGCCGCGGTCAGCGCCGCGTGATAGGGATCGTCGACCTCGTCGAGGCGGCGGCGCAGTTCGCTCAGCAGCCCGCGTTCGACCTGCTTGAGGCCGCGTTCGGCGGTGTCGATCCCGGGGAGTTTGCGGGTCAGGTCGAAGCCGGTGCGCGCCGCCCATCCGGCGAGCTGGCCTGCCCGGCGGGCCAGGTTGGCCACGTCCTCGGCGGTGCCCCGGCCGTTCGGTCGCTGGTAGTCCACGGGCTGCTCCCCTCACTGTTCGCGCTGATGCTACCTGCGAGTAGGCCGAATGGCCCTGTGATGCCTTGCCGGTGGGTGTTGGATGACGCGCATGACCGCGCCGTGGGGACCGCCGATCGACGTGCTGCCGCTGCTCGTGCGAGAGGAACAGGCGCTGATCGGGGTTCTCTCCGACCTCCGGACGCCCGAATGGGCCCTCCCCGCGCTCGGCGAATGGACGGTGCACGACCTGACCGCGCACATCCTGGGGCTGAAACTCAGGCGGCTCTCGCGGGATCGGGACGGCCACCTCGGCGAGGGGACGTCCTGGGTCTCCGCCTGCCGGCAACTGTCGCCGGAGGTGCTGTTCGCGATGCTCGTGGACAGTACGACGCAGCTGACCGAACTGTGGAAGCACCGCGACCTGGACGAACCAGCCGCGGCGCCGACGTGGCTGACGGTCGCTCGCGATTACACGGAGCAGTGGGTGCTCCAGCAGCAGATCCGGGAGGCAGTGGAAGCTCCGCTGCTCGACGAGCCGGAGTTCCGGACGCCGGTGGTAGACACGCTGCTGCGTTCGCTGCCGCAGACGTTGCGGGCGGTGCCCGCGCGGGCCGGACGTCAGGTGGCGTGTTCGGTGGAGGGGGCCGGGCGGTGGACGCTCCGCGCTACCTCGGTGGGCTGGACGATCGACCGCGGTGCCGCGACGTCACGGTCTCCGCTCGCGGCTTTGGCGACCGACGCGGACGCGTTGTGGCGGCTGTGCAGCGGGACGTTGCCCGCAGCGGAAGCCGACGCGCGAGTGCAGGTCAGCGGGGATCCCGCGGTGTGCGAGATCCTGCTGAGCCTGCGGGCTCGCGAGCCCTTCACCGCCGACGCCGCGCCTGCTTCCTGAGCTGCAGGATCCGCGCCCCGCCGATCAGCGCGACCAGCGCCGCGCCCGCGATCGCGGCGAACAGCATCGCCACCGCGAGCGGCATGCTGCCGGACGCGCCGAGGAAGTGGACGGTCGCCGTGTCCAGGTTCTGCAGGATGAACACCAGCAGGAACGCCAGCACGACGATCGCCACGATCACGGCGATCCAGGTGCCGCTGATCCGGGTGGACTTGACCTTGCCCCGGCGGCCCGCGGGTTTCGCGGCGGACGGCCGCGGTCCGGGTTCGGCTCCCGGTGCGGTGCCCGGGGCGGCGTGGTCGAGTGCGCCGGGCACCTCAGTGCCCGGCGCCTCGGGAATTTCCGATTTCGCGGCCTCGTCGGGACCGTCGTTTCGCGCGTGGGACATATCGTGATTGTCCGCCCACTCGCCGTGATGCGCTAATTCAGCGCTTGGCGTCGACCTCGCGCAGCACCCGCAGCGTGTTGCGGCCGGCGAGTTTCGCGCAGTCCTCGTCGCTCCAGCCGCGTTCCATCAGGGCGGCGATGAGCACGGGGTACTTCGACACGTCCTCGAGGCCTTCGGGCAGTTCGCCGACGCCGTCGTAGTCGCCGCCGAGCCCGATGTGGTCGATCCCGGCGACCTCGCGCGCGTGCTCGATGTGCGCGACGACGTCGTCGATCGTCGACTTCGGCTTGGGCGGCGCGTGCCAGGTCTTGGCGAATCGGCCGCGCTGGCCGAGGTCGAGGAATTCCTGCCCGGCGGCGGTCATCGCGTCCCGGAGCTGGTTGTCCCACTCGGTGACCGCGGCGGAGATGAAGGCGGGCACGAAGGTGATCATCGCGACGCCGCCGTTGCCGGGCAGCTGGGCGAGGACGTCGTCGGGGATGTTGCGCGGATGGTCGTTGACCGCGCGGCACGACGAGTGGCTGAAGATCACCGGCGCGCTCGACACCTCGAGCGCGGCGCGCATGGTGCTCGGCGCGACGTGGGAAAGGTCGACCAGCATGCCGATCCGGTTCATCTCGCGTACGACCTCGCGGCCGAACTCGGTGAGCCCGTCGTGCTCGGGTTTGTCGGTTCCGGAATCCGCCCAGGTGGTGTTGAAGTTGTGGGTCAGCGTCATGTAGCGGACGCCGAGCCGGCGCAGAATCCGCAGCACCCCGAGGGATTCGGCGATGCTGTGCCCGCCTTCGGCCCCGAGCAACGACGCGATCCGCCCGTCCGCGAACGCCGCCTCGGCCTCGTCGGCCGTGGTGACCAGCCGCAGCCGTTCGGGGTAGCGCTCGGCGAGCTGGTAAACCACCTCGATCTGTTCCAGCACCGCGGTGACCGCGCTGTCGCCTTTGAACTCGCACGGGACGTACACCGACCAGAACTGCAGGCCCAGCTTGCCTTCGGCGAGTTTGGGAAAGTCGGTGTGCAGCGTCGGCTGCGGCACCGTGAGATCCACGCCGGCCACCGCCTCGACCGGGTTCGGCCCGGCTTTGTCGCGGAGCGCCCATGGCAGGTCGTTGTGTCCGTCGGCGAGGATCGTGGAGGCGAGCAGGTCTTGCGCGCGGGTCAGCTCGGTCATGCCTCGACCCTAGCGAGCCAGGCCTTCGCCGCGCTTATTCCTTCGACGGTCACCTGATGCCCTCCCGGCCAGCGGTGCGTCGCCACGTCCGCATGCCGCTCGCGGAACTGGCGCACGAGTTCGTCGTTGGCGGGCAGCGGAGCCATCGGGTCGTGCTCGCCGTTGGAAAGGAATATGCGAGTTCCGGTGAGATCAAGGCTCGGCAATTCCGGCAATGGAGACATCGACGAGAACAGAATCGCTTCCCGGAGCGCGTCCGGCCGGGTGAGCGCTACCGCCGCGGCGATATTCGCCCCATTCGAAAACCCTACCGCCGCCGCCCTGCCGAACCCGTACTTTTCCCGGGCGTCGTTGAGGAAATCCGCCAGCTCGTCCGCCCGCGCCCGGACGTCCTCGTGATCGAACACGCCCTCCGACAGCCGCCGAAACCACCGCGCCGCCCCGTTTTCCGAAACCGGCCCGGTCGGCGCGAGCGTTGCCGATTCCGGACTCAGTTCGCGCGCCACACTGAGCAAATCGTCTGGACCACCGCCGGTTCCGTGCAGGAGAACAAGCACCGGGAGGCCCGGGTCGCCCTCGATGTACCGGTGCATCATCGTCGCTCCTCTGTGGACACCGCTTCCTTCATTGTCCAGGGTAACTTCTCGCGCGCAAGATGTATTCCGGGTAGACTCCGGCAGATGACCCCGGATCCGCAGACGGACGACGACGAGATCGTGACGTGGTGGGGCCTCGTGATCGAGGGCTATCTGGCCACACAGAACGCACTGATGGGAGAAATCGCCGACCGGTTCGGCCTGGCCCCCGCGTCGTTCGACATCCTGCTGCGCCTGGTGCGGTCGCCGGAACACCGCATGCCGATGACCCGCCTGGCCACCGAAGCCGCCCTGTCGAGCGGAGGCTTCACCAAGGTGGCGGACCGCTTGGTCGCCGCGGATTTGATCTGCCGCATCCCGAGCCCGGAAGACCGCCGGGTGACATTCGCTTCCCTGACCGAGCACGGGTTGGAGGTAGCGCTCAAGGCACGAGCCGCGTGCGCGGAGATCTTGCGCCGGATCGTGCTGACGCCGCTGGGTCCTGATGCGGAGGGGTTGGCGGAGGCGATGCGGACACTTCGTTCGGTGAACGGGTGATTTTTGGCCGCCGGCGTACGGTCGGGCTCTCGAGGTCTCTGAACGACCTGTTTCCGAACGGCGGGCTTCTTTCGCGCGGCGTGCCTTATGGCAGCACTTTCCGGCATGGCGTTCCGGCAGCGAGCTTTCGGCTGCCCCCCGCCGACACAGCCCCCGCCGACACAGCCCCCGCCGACACAGCCCCCGCCGACACAGCCCCCGCCGACACAGCCCCCGCCGACACAGCCCCCGCCGACACAGCCCCCGCCGACACAGCCCCCG
Organism: Amycolatopsis sp. Poz14; assembly: GCF_006704225.1. Lineage (NCBI taxonomy): Bacteria > Bacillati > Actinomycetota > Actinomycetes > Pseudonocardiales > Pseudonocardiaceae > Amycolatopsis > Amycolatopsis sp. Poz14. Next base: position 1,408,178 of record NZ_JACLHD010000001.1, on the reverse strand, counting down.
CCGACACAGCCCCCGCCGACACAGCCCCCGCCGACACAGCCCCCGCCGACACAGCCCCCGCCGACACAGCCCCCGCCCTTCCCTTGGGGGGCTGCCCCAGCCCAGTCTATCGGCGCGGTCCGACCGGCGAGGGCGCTCGGGTCCGGCTGCCCACAGGAGAAGGAAGTTGTGGACAGGCCGGGAAAGCGCAGCTCAGCGGCACTACCGGAGTCGTCCGACGGACCACCGCGCAGGGGCTGGACCGGACGGCCAGCACTGACCGGTCCGGCCTGATGGTCCCGCAAGGCAGCGCGGCCACCCGGGTCATGGATAACTGAAACCCTCGGCCTCCAGCCGACGACGGAGGACCGTCAAGCAGCGGTGCCGGATTCGGCTCACGCTCGACGGCGAGATGCCCAGTTCGGCGGCCAGCTGGTCGTGTCGTAACTCCGGGTAGTGCGCCAGCAGGAGCAGCATCCGCCGGTGGCGTTCCGGGAACTTCTCCACCGCTCGCCACAGCGCAGCTGCCAGTTCTCCGGCCAAGGTCTTCGCCTCGGGTGACTCCGTTGGTTCGTGCGCGTCCAGGCACGCGTCATCGACCAGTTGCACCCGCGCGCGATTTTCGGCTGCACGGAGCGCGTGCCGCCGCGCGACGGTCGTCAGCCAACCGGCCAGGCCGTTCGGATCCTGCAAGTCCGGCTGGCGGCTGAGCAATTCCAGCCAGGCCGTTTGGCAAGCGTCGTCCGCCTCGGCGCGAAATCCCGGGTTCGCGCCGACGATCCGGTTCATTCTCGTCGACAGACGGCGTACTTCGTCCTCGTTCCGCATTCCTTGCACGGGAACGCTGACGGGCCGGGCGGCTCGGCGGATCCGTTTCAGCAGGACGGATGCCGGATTGAGTGATCAACTTCTGCTGGATGTATCCAGGGGCGGGCACGCGTCTCGGGCGCGCGGAGATGAGGTCGACAAATCGATGCAAGGCAACGGCGCACATTGCCAACCGCATCAACCCAGCCGAGCCAAAACCGTCGCGCCAAGCCAGCCGCGTCAAGCTCGCGCGACAGCCTCCGCGTAAGCGGCCGCCAAGCGTTCCGTTGCCGTCGGCCCGTCGCCGTCCGGCCGAGGGATCCCAAGATGCCGCTCCCGCAACTCCGCCATGAACTCTTCCCACAGCGCCGGACCGCCAGCCTCAAGCAGTTCCGCTCGCACGCGCAATTCCGGCGTCGTCGGCCGGTGCCGCAAACCCCAGCTTCCCAGCGCTACCAAAACCGGCACCAGCTGGATCGCCGCTTCGGTCAAACTGTACGTCGCGCGCTGTCCGCGACCGGCCGAATCTCGGGTGAGCAAACCGGCTTCGGTGAGCGTGCGCAGGCGGTCGGCGAGGATATTCGACGCGATTCCTTCTTCCGACTGCGACTGCAATTGCCGGAAATGCCGCCGGTCGCCGAACATCACGTCGCGCAGGACCAGCAGGCTCCAGCGGTCGCCGACGACCTCGATCGCGGCGTTGATCGGGCACCCCGAGCGCGGGCCGTCCGGCATCGCATACCTCCTCCAAACCACTTGCACTTTACCATCGCCTCCGGCATAGTGCTTGCAAAAGACAAGCAGGGAGTATCGATGCTGGTACGCGTCCAGTGCTTCAACGTTTCCGCCGACGGCTACGGCGCCGGTCCGGACCAAACGCTCGAGCAGCCGTTCGGTCATCCGAACCCGGGACCGCTCTTCGCCTGGGCCGGGGCCACCGCCAGCTGGCCGATGCGCGGCGAGCCCGGCGGCACTCGCGGGCTCGACGACTACTTCACCCGGGACATGCACCGCGGTGACGTCGGCGCGGAAATCATGGGACGCAACAAGTTCGGCCCGCACCGCGGCCCGTGGGAGAACCACGACTGGCAGGGCTGGTGGGGCGACGAACCCCCGTTCCGCACCCCGGTCTTCGTCCTCACCCACCACGAACGTCCGTCGATCACCTTGGGCCAGACCACTTTCCACTTCCTCAATACAACCCCGGAGGAAGCACTCGCGCAGGCGAAGAAAGCCGCTGGCGACAAGGACGTGCGCATCGGCGGCGGCGTCAACACAGTGCGGGAATTCCTCGAAGCCGGTCTCATCGACACGCTGCACATCGCCGTCTCGCCGGTCGAACTTGGTTCCGGGGAACGGCTTTGGGCCAGCCCGGACGAGCTGACCGACCGCTACCACCTGGAGAAAATCCCCAGCCCCAGCGGAGTCGTGCACCACTTGTTCTGGCGCAAATAACCTCAGCGCAAGCCGGGCATCAGCCGTAACGCGTTGCCGGACAGCACCCCGTCCAGCACCTCCGCGGGCAACCCCAAATCGGCGACCGCGCGGACATTCACGGCAGTTCCCGGAACCCCCGGCCAATCCGTGCCGAAGATCCATTTCCGGGCCAACCGCACGAGATCGAACCGCGCGTAATACTCCGGCAGTTTCTTCGGCGGCAGCCCGGCGAGGTCGAGCCACACGTTCGGCCTCGCCTGGGCCATGAACGCCGCCACGTCGTACCACCAGCCCCGGCCGCCGTGCGCGAACACGAAGTTCACCGACGGGAAGTCTTCGACCACATCGGACAGCAGCGAAGGATCCCCATAGCTGGCACGGGATCCGGGGAACACCGACAGTCCGGAGTGGAGGATCACCGGAACCCCGCGTTCGGCGCACAAGGCGTAAACCGGGTACAGCTCCTTGTCCGCCGGGGAAAACGCGCCGTGCACCGGGTGGATCTTCAACGCCACCGCGCCCAGCGCGAGCTGCCGTTCCACCTCGTCGACCAGCGGATGGTGCAGATGCGGGTTCACGTTGGCCACCAAGCGAAACCGCTCAGGGTTGTATGCGACCAACGGTAGATTGTCTTCAATCGCCTGGATACCGGTGGCCCGCGGACTGTATTCACAGAACAGCAGCACCCGGTCGACGCCCTCCTGTGCCATGAGGTCGTCCATCGCCGCGGGGATCACCGCGCCGTCCGCGTCGTAGACCGTGCGCCACGGGTACTCGCCGGCGAAGTCGCGCGCCCAGTCCAGCCACGCGGGTTTGAGCGTGGGCAGCCGCGGGGTGTGCACGTGGGCGTCCACCACGAAATGCTCGTCGATCATGCCGGCCAGTCGATCACGATTGCGGCTGCGGCACGAGCAGCGACTCGCGCACCATTTCGCGGATCACGTTCCGCCGGATCTTCCCGGTCGCGGTCTTCGGCAGTTCGGCCATCTCGACCACTCCACGCGGCCGCTTGAACGCCGCCAAACCCTCCCGGCAAAACTCGATCAGCTCCTCAGCATCCACAGTGGACGAAGGGGCGGCGACGACGCAGGCCACCGGTTTGTCCAATCCGTCCTCGTCCGGTGCGGCGACCACCGCCACCTCGGCAACCGCCGGATGTTGCAGCAGCCGTTCCTCCACTTCGGACGGAGACACCCAAATCCCGCCCGCCTTCAACATGTCGCCAAACCGGCCGAGACACGTATACGTGCCATCCGAGTTGCGCACGTAGCTGTCCCCGGTCCGCAGCCACGGGCCCTGGAAAACCTGTTTCGTAGTCTCGTATCGCGCCCAATACCCGATCGCGATGGACGGGCCGGACACGAACAGCTCACCCGGCCGTCCCGCTTCCGAAATCACCGCGCCCTGCTCGTCCCGGAGCTCGACGGAGTACCCCGGCACCGCCACCCCGGTGCTGCCCGGCCGCACCGCACCCGGCTGGTTGGACAGGAAAATGTGCAACGCCTCGGTCGACCCGATCCCGTCCAGAATCTCGACCCCGAACCGCTCGCGGAACCGGGTGAACAGCGCCGACGGCAACGGCTCCCCAGCCGAAACCGCGTACCGCACCGAGGAGAACGAGTCGTCCGGCACGTCGCTGGCCAACAGCGCCGCATAGAACGTCGGCACTCCGAAGAACAACGTCGGACGGTCCGCCCGCGCCCGCGCCCGCGATGACCCCCGGCGTCGGACGGGCCGGTTCCAGCAGCGTCGTCCCTCCACAAGAGAGCGGGAAGAACGCCGAATTCCCGAGACCGTAAGCAAAGAACAACTTGGGCACCGACAAGAACCGGTCCGAAGAGGACACTTCCAGCACCTGCGCGGCGTAAGTCGAGCACACCGCGCGGATGCTCCCGTGCCGGTGCATCGCGCCCTTCGGCTTACCGGTCGTGCCCGAGGTGTACAGCCACAGCGCGGGCGAATCCTCCCAGGTCGGCGAGGCCACGACGTCGTCCGTCGGGGTCAGCGGCCACCGGTGCGTCCGCACTCCGGCGGGGAATTCCGCCGGGTCCGCCCGGTCGAGCACGACGTCGGTCACCTCGGGCGCACCGGTCAGCGCGCCCGCCGCCTGCGCGGAAAACTCCCCGGACACGCACAGCACCCGCGCCCGCGAATCGGCGAGCACCTGGCCCAGTTCCAGCCCGGTGACCATAGTGGACACCGGCACCGCGACCGCGCCGACGAGCATCGCGCCGAGGATCCCGCTCAGCAGTTCGACGTCGTCGACCATGCAGAACATGACCCGCTCTTCCGGACGCACGCCGAGCGCGCGCAGCCCGGAAGCGACCCGGTGGGTCTCGGCGGCGAGTTCGCCGTAGCTGAGCGTACGCCGCGGCGAGACGACCGCGAGCGCGTCCGGACGGCCTTGGCCGAGCAGGTACTCCGCGGCGTTGAAGTTCGCGGGAACCGTCATCGGTGCCCCCTCAGGTGAGGTACACGTACTCGTAGTCGAAAGGTTTGCCGTTGATGCCCTGCCTCGGCGGCGCGACCCAGCTGGCGATCTTCCCGCGCTCGTACACCGGGTGCATGAGCGACCGGACGAACGTCAGGTCCTCGGCCGTCGGCAGCCACTTGTGCCGCGCTGCCTCCCACGTTGCCTCGTCGACGATGCTGCCGTCCGGAGTGACGTGGTGGCCGGAGTTTATGCCCACCTCGCGGTTGAAACCAGGGTGCGGCAACGCGAACCGGAAGTCGATGCCGGCGTCGCCGAGGATCTTGTTCCACCGGTTGACCCCGGTCTGGCAGTCCGCGGTGTACTCGCCGCGCAGGTCGAGATTGAGCAGCAGGATGGCCTGCAATTCCTCGGACGTCCAGGTCCCGTCGTCGCGCGGACGCTCCAGCAGGCGGCTGTCCTCGGTGAGTTTGTGGTCGTCCTTGCGCCGCGTCTCCTGCCAGCGGCCCTTGAGTCCTGCGGTGTAGTAGTTCGCCGCGTTCGTCGACGTTTCACTGCCGAACAGGTCGAGCGACACGGTGTAGTGGAAGTTCAGGTACCGCTGGATCACGTCCAGCGGGATCCCGCCGTGCGACGCGATGTCGTACGTGTCGTGCTCGCGGATGAGCTCGGCGCTGCGCTGCACCACCCGGTCGACGCCCGTGGTGCCCACCATCATGTGGTGCGCCTCCTCCTTGAGCATGAACTCGCAGGTGCGCGACAGCGGGTCAAACGAGCTTTCCTTCAACGTGCCGAGCTGGTATTTCCCATCGCGGTCGGTGAAGTACGTGAACATGTAGAACGCGAGCCAGTCGGCCGTTTCCTCGTTGAACGCGCCGAGGATGCGCGGCGCGTCCGGACTGCCGGAGTTGCGCAGCAGCAGCCCCTCCGCCTCGTCCCGGCCTTCGCGGCCGAAGTACGCGTGCAGCAGATACACCATCGCCCAGAGGTGCCGCCCCTCTTCCACATTCACCTGGAAGAGATTGCGCAGGTCGTACAGCGACGGCGCAGTGAGTCCGAGCAGTCGCTGTTGCTCGACCGACGCCGGTTCGGTGTCGCCCTGGATCACGATCAGTCGCTGCAGATCGGCCCGGTACTCGCCGGGCACCTGCTGCCACACCGGTTCGCCGGCGTGCTCGCCGAATCCGATCCGCCGGTCCGGTTCCCGTTCGGCGAGGAAGATGCCCCAGCGGTAGTCCGGGACGTTGACGTGGTCGAAGTGCGCCCAGCCGTCGCGGCCGACGCTCACCGCGGTCCGCAGGTAGACGCCCTCGGTTTCCAGCGTGGGACCCATCTCGCCCCACCAGTTCATGAACTTCGGCTGCCAGCCCTCCAGCGCGCGCTGGAGCCTGCGGTCGTCGGCGAGCTGGACGTTGTTCGGGATTTTGGCGTCGTAGTCGATCTTTTCGGGCATCGGTTCAGACCCGCTTCCTGTCGAAGACCGCCTTCTGCCCGGTGCCGTACCGGCGCAGCGCGCCGTCGGGCCCGGAGGCGTTCGGTCGGGTGAAGATCCAGTTCTGCCAGGCGGTCAGCCGCCCGAAGATCTTGGTTTCGATCGTTTCCGGGCCGACGAACCGGTGGTTCGCCTCCATCCCGGTGAGCGCGTCGGGCGACAGCGAGGCCCGGCCTTCCAGCGCGATCCGGATCTCGTCCTCCCAGTCGAGGTCGTCCGGCGCGTCGGTGACCAGGCCGAGTTCGACGGCTTCGGCGGCGCTCAGCGCACGGTCGCGTTCGCGGGCCAGCCACGTCAGGTGGTCGTCGTCGCCGTAGAACCGCGACTGGAGCCTGGACAGTCCGTTGCCCATCGGGAACACGCCGAAGTTGGCTTCCGACAAGGTGATCGACGCGCGCTCCGGCGAGTCCTCGTCGTCGATCGGCGGCCCGTCCAGCAGGTACTGCCGGTCCGCCGCGAAGGCCAGTTCGAGCAGGCTGCCCGCGAAGCAGCTGCCCGGTTCGATCAACGCGATCAAGGTGCGGCTGGTAACGTCCAGCCGCTTCAGCGTGCGCTTGTAGTAGTGCAGGATTTCGTTGCTCAGCCAGTCTTTCCCGCTGAGCACGACCTCCTCGTGCGCGAGCACCTGCTCCGGGTCGCCTTCGGTGCGCAGCACCCAGGTGCCCAGTTCCGGTTCGTTCGTGCGCAGCCGCAGAATCGCGTCGTCCAGTTCGCGGGTCAGCCGCAACAGCCAGCCGTCGAGCGCCGGTTCCCCGTCCGGGCCGAGCACGGTGAGCGTGACCAGCGAGTTCGGCCGGTCGTACGCGATCCGGACGTGCCGGTACTCGATGCCGTCGTCGGTCACCGACGGCTCCAGCGGGGCCAGTTCGATCCCCTGCTCAGCGGGCAGCCGGTCGGATTCGGCGGCCAGTTCGTGCGCCCGCGACAGCACCTTCTCGCGGAACCCGACGCGCGGCACCAGCTCGTCCACCAGCCGCCAGTCGACCGCGGTCTTGCCCTTGACCCCGTCCGGCCGCGTCGCGAACACGTCCGCGAGATCCCGGCGGACGCGCCGTTTGTCGACCACGCGGGTGAGCCCGCCGGTGCCGGGCAGCACGCCGAGCAGCGGCACCTCGGGCAACGCGACAGTGGACGAGTTGTCGTCGACCAGCAGGATCTTTTCGCAGGCCAGCGCGATCTCGTAGCCGCCGCCGGCGCAGCTGCCGTTCACCGCCGCGACGTAGGTCTGGCCGGAGAACTCGGTGGCGTCCTCGATGCCGTTGCGGGTCTCGTTGGTGAACTTGCAGAAGTTCACCTTCCACTCGTGCGGCGACGCGGCGAGCATCCGGATATTGGCCCCGGCGCAGAACACCTTGTCCTTGGCGCTCGTCACGATCACCGCGCGCACCTGCGGATGTTCGAACCGCAGCCGCTGCGTCGCGTCGTAGAACTCGATGTCGACGCCGAGGTCGTACGAGTTGAGCTTCAGCTCGTACCCGGGCACGAGGCCGCCCTGTTCGTCGACGTCCATCTCCAGCCAGGCGACCTCGCCGTCGACGGTCAGCCGCCAGTGCCGGTAAGTGTCCGGATGCCGCTCGAACGTGACAGGTGTGGTGGTGGTCACGCCCTCGATTGTCTACATGGTTTCAACGAACGTCAATGTTGTGTAGACATTTGCCCGGCAACGCTCACCCGGTTGAGCCGCATGGCTGCCCAGCACACGAATACCCACAACGCGAACGCCGCGAACGTGTCAGTGAAGATCGTCGCGAACCAGAACGCGGGGACCTGCGGTACGCCGACCAGGAAATGCCCCGCGCTCGCCAGCCCGGACAGCGAGTAGACCAGCAGAAACGCCAGCGAACGCCAGTACCGGCCCTGCCGGTAGGTGCGATAGCCGAGCACGCCGAACGCGGTGAAGACCACCCAGCTGATCGCCACCACGACCTGCGTGACGGGCACGCTGATCCCCGGCACCTGCGGGTAGTCCGCCGCGCGCACGACGTTGTGGGTGTAGTGCAGGACCGTGCTGGCCAGGGTGAACGCCAGGATCAGCCGCAGCGGGCCGAGCCCCTTCTCGCGCAGAACGTCCATGCCGCTCGCCCCCTTGCGATTTGATAGATCGCTCTAGCGGGAGCGTACCCGGACGGCGGCGACCGGCCAAGCCGTGCGCGAAACTGGAGCCATGACCGAGCAGACCATCGAGGCCGACGGCATCACCCTGTGCCACGAATCCTTCGGCGATCCGGCCGCGCCGCCGTTGCTGCTGGTGATGGGCCTCGCCGCGCCGATGATCTGGTGGGACGACGAGTTCTGCGCCCAGCTCGCCGAGGCCGGTTTCCACGTGCACCGGTTCGACAACCGCGACGTCGGGCGTTCGCAGTGGTGGACCGGCCGGGCCAGCCTGCCGCTCGCGTACTTCCTGCGATCCGCGCCGTACTCCCTCGGCGACCTGGCCGACGACGCGGGCAAACTGCTCGACGCACTCGGCATCGAGCGCGCGCACGTCGTCGGCACGTCGATGGGCGGGATGATCGCGCAGGAGTTCGCGATCCGGCATCCGCAGCGCGTCCGGACGCTGACCTCGATCATGTCGACCACCGGCGCGCGGACCGTCGGCCTGCCCAGTCCGCGGGCCGCGCTCGCGATGCTGGCTCCGGGACCGCGCACGCGCGAGGACTACGTGACGCAGCTGGTGCGCACGTCAAAGCTGATCGGCTCGCGCGAGTACCTGTTCGACGAGGACCATTTCCGCCAGCGCGCGGAACGCACGTACGACCGCGGACTCAACCCGGCGGGTGTGTTCCGGCAGCTCGCCGCGATCCTGTCCTCCCGCGACCGGACCGCCGATCTGCGCCGGCTTTCCGTGCCGTCCCTGGTGATTCACGGTACGGCCGATCCGCTCGTGCACGTGTCCGGCGGCCGCGCGACGGCCCGCGCGCTGGGCGCGGACCTCGATCTCGTCCCCGGGATGGGACACGACCTGCCGCGCGAGGTGTGGCCGCGAGTGATCGCCGGGATCAAACGGCTCGCTACCCGCTGATCGTCACCGAGCCCAGGTTCGAGAAGTGCGCGGCGACGCGGGAGCCAGTGCGCAGTTCGACGGCGTCGGTCATCCCGCCGGTCAGCACGAGCCAGCCCGCCTCCAGCGCCAATCCGCGTGCGGCCAGCGAATTCGCCGCCAGCGCCAACGCCTCGGCCGGGTGCCCCTGCACGGCGGCGCCGGTCGCGGTGTCGACGATCTGACCGTCCACTTCGAGCAGCGCGGCTTCCAGCGAAAGGTCCAAAGAGGACGGTGGACGGCCGACCGAGCCGAGCCCGAACAGCGCCGACGAACCGTTGTCCGCGACGACGTCCGGCAGCGTGAACCGGTAGTCGCGATAACGGCTGTCGATGATCTCGATTCCGCCGTACACCTGGGAAACCGCGGCGAGCGCAGTGGCCGCGGTGACGCCAGGACCGGCGAGCCGCTCGCCGAGCACGAACACCAGTTCCGGTTCCGCACGCGGGTGGATGAGCTGCGGCGTCGGCGCGCCCGCGGGCAGCACCATCGCGTCGGTCAGCCACGCGAGCAGGGGTTCTTCGACGCCCATCCGCTGCTGCTTCGCGCGCGACGTGAGCCCGAGCTTCACCCCGATCAGCGTCTCGCCACGTTCCTGACGCAGCCGCAGAGCCTCGTCCTGGATGGCGTACGCCGTGGCGAGGTTGAGGTCTGCCCAGGTGTCGGTGAGCTGCGCGCCTTCGTCCGTCCGGTTGAGCAAATCCTGCGCTGCGGCAACGATTTCGGCGGTCACTTGTCCTCCTCCGGCGCGAACACCGCGGTCACACTGCCGAGTCCGGCCATGGTCGCCACGACGGTGTCGCCGGGGCGGACGGTCTGCGCGGCGGTCATCGAACCGGGCAGCACGACGTGGCCGGGCTCCAGCGTCACGCCGAGCGGGCCGACTGTGTTGGCCAGCCAGACCAAGGCGTTGATCGGCGAACCCAGCACCGCACCGCCCGCGCCGGTGGCCGCGAGCTGGCCGTTGACGTGCAGCGTGCAGCCGGCGAGCCGCAGGTCGACGTCGCGCAGATTGGTCGGGCTGCTGCCGAGGATGACGCCGCCGGACGACGCGTTGTCCGCGACGGTGTCGAAGATCGAGATTTTCCAGTCGCGGACCCGCGAGTCGACGATCTCCAGCGACGGAAGCACGAAGTCGACCGCGCGGACGGCGTCGGCGACGGTCACGCCCGGACCGCGCAGCGGCGCGCCGAGCACGAACGCGATCTCCGGTTCGATGCGCGGCTGCAGGAACCGCGTCGTCGGGATCGGCTGGTGTTCGAGCAGGAACATCGAGCTGGTGAGGTGCCCGAAGTCGGGCTGGTTCACGCCCATCTGGCGCTGCATCGCCGCGGAGGCGAGGCCGACCTTGTGGCCGCGCACCACGTCGCCCGCCGCCACCCACGCGCGGACTTGCTCCTGTTGCACGCGGTAGGCGTCTTCGATGGTCGCATCGGGGAAGGTCTTCACGAGCGGATCGATCGGCTCGCGTCGCTCGTACGCGCTTGTCAGCAGCGCGACGGCGTCCTGCAGCTCAGCGGGTTCCACGGGTCGGACTCTGCCTGACCGAGCCGCCCGCGCCAACCCGGTCGTTCCATTCACCGGTACGAGCTACTTCTCTCGCTCGCTAACCTCTTGCGCGCGAGAGTTTGTCGGCGTACTGTACTTCGTGTTGGCTCCCAGAGAGGACGTGACCCGCGATGGCACCCACCGAGACCGAAGTCGCCCAGCTCGCGCAGACCCGCGACCGGCTGCGGGAGCAGCATTTGCACCCGGCGGAGGAACGTCCGGCGACCGTTGGCCGCGGCATCCACCACACCGCGCTGCTGTCCAGCGACGTCGAGCGGACGATCACCTTCTACCAGGACATTCTCGGCTTCCCGCTCACCGAGCTGATCGAAAACCGCGACTACCCGGGGTCGAGCCACTTCTTCTTCGACGTCGGCAACGGCAACGCGGTCGCGTTCTTCGACCTGCCCGGACTCGACCTCGGCCCGTACGCGGAGGTACTCGGCGGCCTGCACCACCTGGCCCTGTCACTCACCCCGGAAGCGTGGGCGGGCGCGCGCTCCCGGCTCGACGCCGCCGGCGTCAAGTACCAGGAAGAAAGCGGCACGTCGATCTACTTCGCGGACCCGGACGGCGCCCGGATCGAGCTGATCGCGGACGACCTCGGCGAGATGTACGGGTCGAAGATCGGCTGAACCACTGGACTCGGTGCGCCGCCGGGTTCAGAGTGTGGGCCCATGGGCGACTGGGCGGCTTCGCGGCAGAAAGCACGGCTCGACCGGCGGGAAGCGATCGACGAGCTGATCGCGCGGGTCCGCTTCGAGGTGCGGCTGCACCTGGCGGAACCGACCGCGATCAGCCGGTACGACGAGCTCGCCGAGGTTTTCGCCCTCGGCCACGGCGAGTGTGCCGCGCTGCTGGCGCACCGGCGGTTGCTGCCGTGGTGGGAGCGACGGCTGCTCACGCGGTTCGCACGTCGGCTGCACGGCCGCGCGATCGTGGGCAGTGTCGCGGACGTGCCTGCGGGCGAGCCGGTCGCTGGTGCTTTTCGCGCGGAGATCAGCCGTCTCCTTCCGGACGCGGGTGATACCGGTGCCCGCTATGACCTGCAAGGACGCGGTCTGCTGACCGTCTTTCGGCTAGCGCTCGGCGCCCGCGGTGAAGTGTGGCCGGACCGGAACGAAGTCGCGTCCACCGTCGCGCGCAATGTTTTAGCGTGCAGCTCCGCGTTCCTGCGACGGTCGCCGTGGCACGTGCTGTGGCCGGTGTATCGCGTCCGCGGCCTGCGGCTGTGGCGGTTGTGACGCGGCGGAATCGTTCGCTGGGTCGGGATGTTGAGGAGAGTATGAAGCCTGAAGAGATCCTCGCTGGTGCGCGCACGATCGCTGTGGTCGGCCTGAGCCGTGACCCGGGCAAGGCCGCGCACGGCGTACCGGCTTCGCTGCAGGCGCACGGTTTCCGGATCATCCCGGTGCATCCGTCGGCGCCTGAACTGCTCGGGGAGAAGGCTTACCGGTCGCTGGAGGAGATTCCGGAGCCGGTGGATCTGGTGGACGTGTTCCGCCCTGCTGAGGAAACACCGGACATCGCCCGTTCCGCGGTGGCGATCGGGGCTAAGGCGTTGTGGCTGCAGCAGGGGATCGTGTCCGCAGAGGCGCGGAAGATCGCTTCGGAGGCCGGGCTGGAGTATGTCGAGGACCGATGCACTGCCGTGGTACGGGCGGTGGCGGGGATTTCACTGAATTAACCGGGCGAACGCTTGGGAACGCCCTGGTTTCGCGATGAAGTCCGCGATTATTTGTGCGCATTCTTTCGGGCTGTGCACTGACGTGTCGCATTCGAGGTCGTAACCGCCGTGCGCGTGCACGATCGAATACTGCCGCTCCGCCAGACCGGCGGGGCGGTCGCCTCGCGCCTGCTCGCGCCGTTTTAGTTCTGGCAGCGGGCAATGCACGCCCACGAAGGTAACTTCCTGTTCCCGCAACACTTCCAGGCAGTCGGCAAGCCAGTGCGGCCGGAGTACGTGGTCGGCGATCACGCCGTTACCCGCCGCCGCGAGTCCGGCCAGCATGCGGTGGTAGCCGCGCACGGTCCGTTCGAAAACCGCGTCGAAGTCCGGCGTGCCGAATTCGGGAGTCCGGGACCGCGACCGCATGCTGTTGACCGCGTCTCGCGGCAGGTAGAAATAGGGACCCGGCAGCAAATCCAGCAGTTCCGCCGCGATGCTCGACTTGCCGGAACTGGACGTGCCGTTGAGGAAAATGACGTGCCCGCTCATCCGACGAGCCGGTAGCCCACCCCGCGCACCGTCTCGATCGTCCGCGTCCCGAACGGCGCGTCGATCTTCCGCCGCAAATACCCCACATAAACCTCGACCACGTTCTCGTCCCCCTCGTAATGCGCGTCCCAAACGTGTCCGAGGATCTCGTTCTTCGTCAACGCCGCGCCCTGCCGCCGCAGCAGAAACTCCAGCAACCCGAACTCCCGCGCGGTCAGCTCGATCCGCGTCTCTCCCCTGTGGACAGTGCGCGCAGCCGGGTCGAGCTGCAGATCACCAGCGGTCAACACCGCCGGGCGAGCCGGTGCGCCCCGGCGGAGCAACGCCCGGAGCCGAGCCAGCAAAACGACGAACGAGAACGGTTTCGAGAGGTAATCGTCCGCACCGAGGTCGAAAGCGTCGGCCTCGTCGTATTCGCCGTCCTTCGCCGTGAGCATCAGCACCGGCGTCCAATTCTCCGCTGCCCGCAAGCGTTTCAGCACTTCGTAGCCGGAAAGCTCGGGAAGCATGATGTCGAGCACCACGGCGTCGTAATCGTGCTCCATCGCCGACCAGAGCCCGTCCCGGCCGGTGTGCGCCACGTTCACCGTGAACCCCTCGGCGACCAGGCCGCGGCGAAGGGTTTCGGCGAACTCCAGCTCGTCCTCCACGATCAGCAACCGCATGCTCAGTCCTCCTCGATCCGGGGCAGTTCGATGCTCGGCAGTTCGATCACGAAATGCGCGCCCGGGTAACTCGGGTCGGCGACGTCGACGTACCGCGCGCGGCCGCCGTGCCTTGCCGCGATGCCGGCCACGATCGACAGGCCCAGTCCGGTCCCGCCGCGCCGCCGCGAAGCGTCCAGCCGCACGAACCGCTCGAACACTCGCTCCCGGTCGCCCTCGGCGACGCCCGGGCCGTCGTCGCTCACCTCCACGACGACCATCTCATCTTGCACCGAACTCGCAATCCGGATCCGCTCGCGCGCGTGCCCGCACGCGTTGTCGACGAGGTTGCGTACGGCGCGACGCAGCTGCGCCTCGCTGCCGCGCACCTTCGCCGGTCCGGCGCGCACTTCGATCTCGACAGCCGCTTCGCCGCGTACGCGTTCAGCTTCCGCACGAACGATGTCGTCCAGATCGACTTCGGTACGCGCGGGCCGGTCGGTGGCGTCGTCGGTGCGCGCGAGCATCAGGAGGTCGTCGACCAGCTCTCGCAGGCGCGCGGTCTCGCGAGTAATCACCGGCACCAATTCGTCGGTGGTCTCCGGGTGCTGGTTTGAAACGTCGAGCGCGGTGCTGATGGTCGACAGCGGCGAGCGCAGCTCGTGACTCGCGTCGGCGACGAAGCGTCGTTGCGCGGCCTGTGCGGACCCAAGCCGCTCAAGCATCTCGTTAAGCGTGACAGCAAGCCGGTGCACCTCGTCGCTGCCAGGTGGCAGCGGTACGCGCAACGCGAGGTCACGCGTCGAGATCTCGGCGACAGTGCGCCGCATCCGCTCAACCGGGCGCAGCGCGGAGCCGACAGAGCGGTACACCGCGAAGCCAGCGATACCGAGCAGCGGCAGCGAGATCAGGCCTAGCAGCAGCGTAAGCCGAGCAGAGGCTTCCGTGACCGGCTCAAGCGACCGTGCGGAGATGACGGTGAACGGTCCGCCCGGTCCGTTGACGCCTTCCGAAACCAAGCGGTAGTCGCTGCCGTCACCGTCTAAGCCGAGCGGCAGTGTCTCGACGGTCTCCTGTCCCGGAGCCGGGCGCGCGGCGGTGATGGCCGGACGGCCGACGATCGACGGGTCGCTCGCGATAGGCGTGCTTCGCGGCCCGAGGACCTGCGTCACGGCTTCAGTGTCCCCAGTGCTCGCGACGTCGCTCGGGGACAGGTCTCGCGCACCCGCGCGCACGAGTTGGACAGCAACCTGCCTCGCGGTACTTCGCGCGCTCTCGGTGACGCTTCGGTCGAGGGACTGTTGCAGCAACAGCACCACGACGACGCACGCGGTCGCGATGGCCAACGCGAGCGCGAGCACGGCAACCCCGGTTGTCCGCATCCGGACACCTGCGGCAGCGAGAAGTCTCACGCACGCAGCGTAACGAGCGCGGAGGGACGTCATCGGGCGCGGCGTGCGGCCAGCCGTTCCGAGCGCAGCGTGTCCACCTCAGTCAGGTCCAGCGGCTTCAGCGCATGGCCTAGCACCCACGACAACAGCAGGTCAGCCAGCTCGGGATTGCGCGCCAGCGCCGGGCCGTGGAGGTAGGTGCCGAGCACGTGATCGGTGACCGCGCCCTCGGTGCCGTCGCCGTTGCCAGTGCCCCGGACGACGCGGCCCAGCGGTGCGCTGCCCGGGCCGAGCACACTCGCGCCCTGATGGTTCTCGAAGCCGGTCAGCGGCGTCTCGAGCAGGTTCGGTTCGACGATCAGCTCAGCCACCGCACGCTGCTCCGCCGGCTCGGTGACGAGGTCGAGCAGTCCCAGCCCAGCGTGCTCGATGCCGTCGACGCCGCGGAAACGCTTGCCGAGAATCTGCAGACCCGCGCACACCCCGAACACCGGGCGTCCCGCGTTCGCCGCGCTGCGCAGCCCCGCCGAGTTGCGCAGGAAATCCGCGGCCAGCACCTGCGCCATGTCCTCGCCGCCGCCGAGCAAGTAGAGGTCCAAAGTGGACGGTACCTCGGAGTCCAGCGAAACCGGCACCACCTCGGCGTCGTAACCGCGCCACTGCAAGCGTTTGCAGAGCACCTGTGCGTTGCCGGAATCGCCGTAGGTCCCCAGCACCTCGGGGAGCAACAAGCCGATGCCGACGGTCGAATCAGACATCGGGCAACCGGTCCACCAGGTCGCGGAAGGCGGTGTAGTTCGCGACGAGTTCGACCCCGCCCGGCGGCAGCGTGTCGATCGCGCTGACCGGATCCGGGGCCGACCAATGCGGCACCTCGGCGTAGCAAAGCCGCACCGCGAGGTCCGCCGACCGCTCGCCGGCCACGACGACCTGACGGCCGCGCAGCCGCTCGAAGTGCACGTCCCAGAGCCACGACAGGTCGCGGCCGTCCGCCTCGTGCGCGTTGACCGCGACGACGACCGGAGTGTCCTCGTCGAGCACGCGCAACGTTTCGGCCCAGCCAGCCGGATTTTTCGCAAGCATGAGCCGGACTGAATGCCGGGTGCGGCGAATCGTGCGGTAGCGGCCGCCGATGTCGGTGATTGTGCGCAGCCGCGCCGCAGCAGTGTGCGGCGGCACGCCTACGCAGTGCGCGGCGGCGAGCGCGAGAGCGGCGTTCGCCCGGTTGGCCTCGCCGGGCAGCCGCAGGTCGAGGTCGACTTGCCGGCCGCCGGGCGTGTGGACCAGGTCGCCGTCGAGGGTCCAGGTCGGCTCCGGGCGAGCGAAAGCGCACACCGCGCAACGCCATTCGCGATCGGTGTGCGTGATCGCGCCGCCGCAGCGCGGACAGGAGACGGAATCGCCCGACCAGCGCCGTCCGGTGCCGACCCACACCGGGCGCGCCGCCGCGGCGGCCGCCGACGTGACCAGTACGTCGTCGCAGTTCGCGACCACGACCGTGCGCGACAGACCGGCGAAGGCAGCGCGGAGGTCGCGCTCCATCATCCGGACCTCGCCGACGCGGTCGAGCTGGTCACGGCTGAGATTGAGCAGCACGAGCGCCGCGGGCTGCACCTGCTCGGCCACCCACGGAACGTAGGTTTCGTCCACCTCCAGCACCGCGTACGGCGCGTCGGGACTGGCGGCGAGTGCGGCCACCAGACCGTCGGGCATGTTCGCGCCGTCGCCGTTGTGCGCGACTTCGGCGAGGGCTTCGAGCGCGCGGGTCAGCATCAGCGACGTGGTGGTTTTGCCGTTCGTGCCGGTGACGATCACGACCGTGCGGTCGCGGCCGAGCCTGCGCAACGCCTTGGGGTCGAGCCGCAGCGTGACGCGGCCGCCGATCACCCCGCCGCGGCCCAGCCGGGCGGTACGGGAAAACCACGCGGTCAGCCGCCCGGCGGCGACCGACGCCCGGGTGCGCAGACGTGTGGACATCACCCAAACCGTGCGGCACGGGCGCTGTGATTTTCCTGAGAGGGTGACTCCAGTCTCCGTTACCCTTTGTAAGCACTCTTACCGATCGGAGGTTGAACCATTCGGCGCAACCTTGACCTTGCACAATGACAGAGTTCGGTCAAGATCTTCCGTCCATACATCGGAGGTGTTAGCGTCCAACCCCGCTTGATGGCACCACGCACCGGTGACCGGGAACGCAGAGCGACAGGCGGAGGGCGAACGTGGACGCAGCAGTACGCGGGCTGGACCAAAGCGGCACCCTGGAGCGCGGGCTGGCGGTGCTCGAACACGTCGGGCAGCACCAGGAAATTTCCACGAACGCGCTCGCCCGGCAACTGGGTTTGTCCCGCAGCGCCGCCTACCGGATCGTCGGCACGCTGAAGCGGCTGGAGTACCTGGAGGCCGACACCGTCACCGGACGCGTGCGGCTCGGCACCCGGCTGGTCGAACTGGGCGCCCGCGCGATGGCGGCGACCGACCTGCACCGCTGCGCGCCGCGGTATCTCACCGCGCTGGCCGAGCGGTCCGGGGAGACGACGTACCTCGCGGTGCCGGACAACGACGCGATGGTCTACGTCGCGACCGAACGCAGCGCCAGTGCCGTCACGCTGTCCTGCCGGCTCGGCACTCGACGGCCGCAGCACGCGACGTCGCTGGGCAAGGCCTGGCTGGCCGCGTTGCCGGAGGCCGACCGGGTGGAGCGCGTGCGCCGGATGAAGCTGGACAGCCTCACCCTCAAGACCATCAACGACCCGGTCCGGTTGCTGGACGAACTGGCGCGCACCCGGCGGCGCGGCTGGGCCGTCGACGACCTGGAGAACGAGCCGGACGTCGGCTGCGTCGCAGCGGCCGTGCGGGACCACTCGGGCCGTCCGATCGCGGCGATCAGCGTCGCCGGGCCGGCTCCCCGGGTGATGCGCCGGGCGGACGAACTGGGCGCGACGGTCGCCGGGACCGCGGCCGCGTTGTCGATGCGGCTGGGGTACGTCCGGAACCGCTGAGGCTTTCGGTTTTAGCCGCGGAGACCGGCTAGTCGCGGATCCTCGCGGCGGCAGTACGAGTCGTCTCATTCCATCGGAGCTGAGACGTCGGATGAGCGCCCCGGACGGCCGAGGCATGCCGCCTTTCACCGGATCGGGTCGGGCGGCCGGTTTCCGTCTTCGCTACCTGCGGAAACAGGTTGTCCACAGGCGTGTCGACTTGTGGACAACCCTGGGGATGGCTGGTGGCGACGGCGGGAATTGTCGGCGTGGTGGTGGACCGTTGCGGGCATGTCGATCACTGCCGCACCGCACAGTGCCCCGCTACCTCGTTCCCGCTTCCAGCTTGCTGCACGACTCGGCTCGCCCCAGCAGCAGCACGCGCTCCCGTTCGTTGCCGGTCATCTTCGCCGCGCGCTCGAACTCGGCGCGCGCCTCCTCCCGGCGGCCCAATTTGTACAGAAAATCGCCGCGCACGCTCGGCAGCAGGTGGTAGTTCTTCAGCGCGGGCTCAGTCAGCAATTTGTCCACCAGCGCGAGCCCGGCTTCCGGCCCCTCGGCCATCGAGACCGCGACGGCCCGGTTCAGCTCGATCACCGGAGACGGCGTGAGCTGCGCAAGGCCCGCGTACAGGGCCGCGATCCGCGCCCAGTCGGTCTCTTCCGGCGCGACCGCGACGGCGTGGCACGCGGCGATCGCGGCCTGCGCGGAATACGGCCCGTACGTGCCGTCCGCGAGCCGTTCGGACCGGGCCAGCGCGGTGAGGCCGCGCTGGATCAGCAGGCGGTCCCAGCGGCTGCGGTCCTGGTCCATCAGCAGCACCGGTTCGCCGTTCGGGCCGGTGCGCGCCGCCGAGCGCGACGCCTGGATTTCCATCAGCGCGACCAGTCCGTGCACTTCCGGTTCGCCGGGCATCAGTCCGGCCAGCACCCGGCCGAGCCGCAACGCGTCCTCGCACAGCGCGGGCCGCATCCAGTCGTCGCCGCGCGTGGCGGAGTAGCCCTCGTTGAAGATCAGGTAGATCACTTCGAGCACGGCCGGTACCCGCGCCACGCGTTCGTCGCCGACCGGCGTTTCGAACGGCACCTTGGCCTCGGCGAGCGTCTTCTTCGCCCGCACGATGCGTTGCGCGACAGTGGATTCCTTCACCAGGAACGCGCGGGCGATCTCGTCGGTGCTGAGCCCGCCGAGCATGCGCAGCGTGAGCGCCACCCGCGCCTGGGTGGACAGCACCGGATGGCACGCGGTGAACACCAGCCGCAGCAGGTCGTCCTCGATCTGCTCGTCGTCGAGCACGGCGTCGAAGTCCGGCAGCACGCCCTCGCCGAGCTGTTCGGCTTCCCGGCCGATCTCGTCCAGCTTGCGGCCGAGGGTTTCGTTCCGCCGGAACAGGTCGATGGCCCGCCGCTTCGCGATCGTCATCAGCCAGGCGCCCGGGTTGCGCGGCACCCCGGTTTCCGGCCACTGCTCGAGCGCGGCGACGAGCGCGTCTTGCGCCAGCTCCTCGGCGAGGCCCACGTCGCGGGTCATCCGCGCGAGACCGGCGATCACCCTCGCCGACTCGATCCGCCAAACGGCCTCTACCGCACTTCGCGTGTCCACCGGCCCATCAGACCGGCCCGGCCCGCCCGAGGCAACCCTAGGGCGGGCACGGCGTCACAGCTCGCCGGACATCGGACGGATCTCGACGGTGCCTGCCTGCCGGTCCGGATTGGGCGCCCGCTTCATCAACTCGACGATTTCGGCGAGCGACTCCCCCTCCAGAATCCACACGCCCGCGACGAGTTCCTTGGTCTCGGCGAACGGGCCGTCGACCACGCTCGGCTCCGCCTCGCCGTCGAACCACAGCAGCCGGGCGCCTTCCGCGCTGGGCGTCAGCCCGGCCGCCTGCACGAGGTGACCGGATTCGGCGAGTTCCTCGTTGAACCGGCCCATCTGCTCGATCAATTCGGCGCTGGGCGCGGCTCCCGCTTCGGATTCCTCGCTGGCCTTCACCAGCACCATGAACCGCATCAGTTCTTCGCGGCCTGCTCGCGCAGCTTCTCCTCGGCCTCGCGCAGTTCCGGCGTGAGGTTGTCGCCGAAGTCCTCGGCGTCGAAGATCCGCCGGATCTCGATCTCGTGGTGCGCGCCGTCGGTGTTGGGCACCCGCTTGATCCACTCCACGGCTTCCTCGAGCGAACGGACCTGGAGGATCCAGAACCCGGCGATCAGCTCCTTGGTCTCGGCGAACGGGCCGTCGACCACGCTGGGCTCGCTGTCCCCGGAGAACTTCACCCGGGCGCCCTCGGAGCTGGGAGCCAGCCCCTCGCCCGCGAGCATCACGCCGGCCTTCACGAGTTCCTCGTTGAACTTGCCCATCTCGGCGAGCAGCTCGGTGCTGGGCATCTGGCCCGCTTCGCTCTCTTCGCTGGCCTTCATGATCACCATGAATCGCATCTTCGGTTCCCCTTCGCTCTCAGCTTGCTTCCACCACTGCGTCGAACGGGCCGCGTCCGGATCGACAAGGTCCGCGAACTTTTTTTCTGATCGCGAAACTAGCAGGTCAGGCGAACCTCGGGGGACAAATCGGGCGTGGGAGAATCGTTGTCCGTGGCAGTACTCCCCGAAGCTCTCCGCGCCGCGCTCGACGACGAGCTGGCCCGGTTCCCCGAATCCCGGCTCGCACAGGCCGTGGACCGGCTCAGCAAGCGTTATCGACAAGGTGACTCGGCGACCTCGCCGATCCTCTCTTCGGAGCTGGATGTCGCCGCGTACGCCGGGTACCGGATGCCGGCGACGTACGCGGCGGTCAGCGCGGTGCTGGGCGAGGTGGCTGCCGCCGCGCCCGGTTTCGTCCCGAAGACGCACGTCGACATCGGCGGCGGCACCGGAGCAGCGGTGTGGGCCGCGGCCGACGTCTGGCCGTCGCTGGAGAAGTGCACTGTCCTGGAGCAGGTGGCGGCCGCGCTGGCGCTGGGACGCAAGCTGGCGGCGAACGCCGACGAGCCGGCCGTCCGCACCGCGGTCTGGCAGCGCGGACTGGTCGATTCCGCGTCCGCGGCGCCGGAGGCCGATCTGGTCACGCTCTCGTACGTCCTCGGCGAGCTTCCCGAACGCGGCCGTGCCGACGTCGTCCAGTGGCTCGCCGCGAAGGCTGGCACGGTCGTGCTCATCGAGCCCGGCACGCCAGCGGGGTTCGCGCGGATCCGCGAGGCTCGCGAAGTCCTGCGCGAGATGGGCCGCAGCGTGGTGGCGCCGTGCCCGCACGATGACGCCTGCCCGATCAAACCGGGCGAGGACTGGTGCCATTTCTCCGCACGGCTTCCCCGAAGCGGGGTGCACCGGCGGATCAAATCCGGCACTCTGGGATTCGAGGACGAGAAGTTCTCGTACGTGGCGGCCACGTCGGCACCGGTCGACCGTCCGTCGGCCCGGATCATCCGGCATCCGCGCAAGCACAAGGGGTTCGTGCAACTCGACCTCTGCACCGCCGACGGGCTCGCGCCCGGCACCGTCGTGTCGAAGCGGCACGGCGTGCGGTACCGCGCCGCTCGCGACGCGGAATGGGGAGACGCCTGGAGCGTGGAATAACCCGGGTTCTCCCGCCGCGGTGTCCGGATGGCTGAGTCGGCTCCGACTGTCTGGTGTCAGCGGATCTGAACCGGAGAGGACACCACATGGACTTCCACGAGCGTTGCGCCGAGATCCTGCGGCAGACGGAACTGCTCGCCGCGGCCGTCGAAGGCGCGGACCGCACGGTGCGGGTCGCGGCGTGCCCGGAGTGGGATCTCGGACAGTTGCTCGATCACGTCAGCACCGGGCACCGGTGGGCGGAAGAGACCGTGCGGACGCGGGCCGACCACTGGCTGCCGGAGGACCGGCTCCAGAACCCGGTGAGCACCCCGCAACCGGCGTCGTGGCTCATGGACGGGGCGAAGGCGCTGGTGGCGACCCTGCGCGAAGCGGGGCCGGACGCGGAGGTGTTCACGCCGGTCCCGAATGGACCGCCGCGAGCGGCGTTCTACGCGCGCCGGTTCATGAACGAGACGCTGATCCACCGTGCCGACGCGACATTGGCCGCGGGCGGGGAATTCACTGTCGCGCCGGAAGTCGCGCACGATGCGATGGAGGAATGGCTGGAGCTCGGGTCGCTGCCGCAATTGCTGGAGTACGTACCCCAACGCCGCGAACTGCTCGGCCCGGACCGCACGATCCACCTCGCGCCGACCGACCACGCGGCGTCCTGGACGGTCGACCTCACCGGCGATCAGCTGGCGTGGCATCCGGGTCCGCCGGCGCACGCGGCGGCCACCGCGTCCGCGCCGCTGGGCGACCTGCTGCTGATGGTCTACGGCAGGCTGTCGCCGGAGATCGCGCACCGCACCGGCGACACGGAATACCTGGACCGCTGGCTTTCGCTCGTCGGGTTCGGCTGAGCCGGTCAGTCCCAGCGGATCGGGAGGCTCTTGATCCCGTTCTGGAAGTTCGACCGCAGCCGGCGGGGTTCGCCCGAGAGACGGACCTCGCCGAGCTGGTCGAACACCGCCGCGAACAACGCGCGCATCTGCATCCGCGCGAGGTGCGAACCGAGGCAGAAATGCGGGCCGTGGCCGAACGTCAGATGCTCGCTCGGCGCGCGCGTCACGTCGAACGCGTCCGGATCGGGAAAGACAGTCTCGTCGCGGTTGGCCGAGGAGAACCACACCACGACCTTGTCCCCGGCCTTGATGTCCACATCGGACAGTCGAGTGTCCTGGGTCGCGGTGCGGCGGAAGTGCATCACCGGCGTGTGCCAGCGCAGCATCTCTTCGACCGCGCCGGGAAGCAGGCTGCGGTCGTCGAGAAGCTTGCGGTACTGCTCGGGATGCGCGAGCAACGCGGCCATCCCGCCGGGCAGACCGTTGCGCAGGGTCTCGTTGCCCGCTACGGAAAACAGCCAGAAAAGGTTCTCGAACTCCTCGATCGACACGCGGCCGCCGTCGTCGTCCACGTAATGCATCAGGTTGCTCATCACGTCGTCGCCGGGGTGCTCGCGTTTGTGCTCGCCAAGCGCGTGCGCGTAGGCGTAGAGGTCCGGCATTCCGGCGCGGCTGCGCGGATCCGGCATCTGGCCGTCCGGGCCGGGTTCCGGACGCACGGCCAGTGCGGCCCGGGCGAGGTCGGTGACGTCGTCGGCGTTGACAGTCGCGCTCACCGCGTATTCGGCGTCCTGGAAGCCGATCACGCGGTTGCTCCAGTCGAACATCAGCCGGCGATCCTGTTCAGGCACGCCGAACACCTCGGCGAGCGTGAGCAACGGCAGATCGGCGGCGATGTCCTTGGCGAAATCGCATTCGCCGCGATCGGCCACCGCCGCGACGAGATCCTGTGCCCAGCCTTCGATCCGCTCCGTGATCCGGCCGACCGCGCGCGGGGTGAACGCCTTCGTGAGCAGCCCGCGCAGCCTGCCGTGCTCGGGCGGGTCCATGTTGAGCATCATCCGGCGCACGTACCGCAGATCCTCCGCGCTGGCCGGGTCGCGGATCTGCGTGCCGCCGAGCTGCGACGAAAACACCGCAGGGGTGCGGAGCACGTGCCGCACGTCGGCGTGGCGGAGCACCGCCCAGAAGTCGCCGATCCGCGTCACCGGCGTTTCCCGGCGCAGAAGGGCAAGCAGGTCGTATGGCACGCCCGTGACGTAGGTGTCCGGGTCGGCGATGACAGCACTCGACACGTTCCGACCCTAGCCCCGAGACCGCCGCCTGCGGAAAGATCCGTCCGGTGGAAAAGCTGAAGCTGCGCGTCACCGGACAAGGCGAACCGCCGGTCCTGCTCCTGCACGGGCTCGGCGCCACCGGCACGGTCTGGGACCGCCTCGCCGGCCTGCTCGACCAGCGGCTGCTCGCACCGGACCTGCCCGGCCACGGCGGCTCGTCACGGCTGCCCGAGTACACGTTCGAAGCGCTCGCGGCCGCGGTCGCCGACGCGCTGGACGAGCCCGGCCCGGTCGCCGTCCTCGGCCATTCGCTCGGCGGGGTCGTCGCGCTGGAGCTCGCGAGCGGCCGCTACGGGCTCGACGTCAGCAGCGTGCTGGCGGTGGGCATCAAGGTCGAATGGAGCGAAGACGACCTGGCCCGTGCCGCCGCGATGGCAACCCGTCCGCCGCGGCTGTTCACCACTCGAGAGGAGGCTGAAACCGCCTATCTGAAGATCGCTGGGCTGACCGGCTTGGCCCCGGCCGACCCAGACGGCGTCACCGAAACCGCGGACGGCTGGCGGCTGGCCCTGGACTCGCCCACCTTCGGCGTCGGCCGTCCGGACATGCCGAGCCTGCTGGCGGCGGCGCGCTGCCCTGTGGTGCTCGCCACCGGGGAGAACGATCCAATGTGCCGTCCCGAGCAGCTGCGGGCCCTTGTTCCCGAGGCAGTGGTCCTGTCCGGGGTCGGGCACAACGCGCACGTCGAGGACCCGGCCGCGGTGGCGGCGCTGCTCACCCCGCGAAGCGACTGAGCAGGCGCTTAGACTGGCCGGGTGACGACGATCGATCCGACCCGGACCGGGCTAGACCAGCTGCTGAAGCTCGAACCGCTCGAGCTGAACCTGTTCCGCGGCTGGTGCCACCAGGGTTCGCCGCAGCGGGCGTTCGGCGGTCAGGTCGCGGCGCAGGCGCTCACCGCGGCCGGCGCGACCGTGCCCGCGGCGCGGCACGTGCACTCGCTGCACGGCTATTTCATCCGCGGCGGGCGCACCGACATGCCGATCATCTACGAGGTCGAGCGCACTCGGGACGGCGGTTCGTTCACCACGCGCCGGGTCGTCGCGATCCAGAACGGCGAGAGCATTTTCAGCCTGTCCGCGTCGTTCCAGACCGAGGCGGACAGCAGTGCACACCAGGCGCGGATGCCGGACGTCCCCGCCCCGGACGAGGCGGGCGTCGTCGAGCAGGACCGCTCGCCGATCGTCCTGTCCGCCATCGAGGTCCGCTTCGTCAGCAGCCCGGAAACCGGCCTCCCCGACACCGGCCGCGGCCCGCGTCAGCAAATCTGGGTCCGGGCGAAAGACGCGCTGCCGGACGCCCCGCTGGCGCACGTCTGCGCGCTCACCTACATCTCCGACATCCGACTGGCAGGCACCGCGCTGCTGCCCCACCGCGACGACCCGGGCGAACCGCAGCTGACGTCGCTTGACCACGCGGTGTGGTTCCACCGCCCGTTCCGCGCGGACGAATGGCTGCTGTTCGACATGGAAAGCCCCAGCTACGCGAACACCCGAGGCCTGACCCACGGCGAATTCTTCACCACCGACGGACGGCTCGTCGCCTCAGTGACCCAGGAAGTGCTGCTGCGCAGGCGCTGACTCAGTCCGATGTAGACAGTTCAGCCAAGCCGAACCCGCACCGGCCCGGCAGGCTCCGCGGCAACCTCGGCAACCGGCTCGCGCAGCACCTTCGACAACTGCCACGCCTCGAGCCCGGCGAGAACGGTGTTCGCTACGACGAGCACCAAATACAACCCGGCCTGCACCGAAAGCCGGAACGGATGCTGGTCGGAAGCACCGGCCAGCAACGAAATGTGGCACGCGACCACGACCACCATCGACGCCGCGGACAACCCGCCCAGCACGATGAGCAACACCCGCAGCACCCGCGTGCGCCGCCAGTTCAGGTAGCCGGTCTGGACCAACCCCGGCGTGCTGACCATGACCAGCCCGCAGCCGTACCCGGAAAACCCGCCGACCACCCCGCCGCCCGCGACCAGCGCGGTAGTCAGGTGATACGAAACCGGAACCCGGTAGGCGGCGAGGATCGCGGCCACGCAGACCAGCAGCCCCAACGGCAGGTGCGGCCAGCCGTACCAGGGAAGCCGCCGCTCCATCCGGAGAATCGTCGGCAGATCGACGTCGCGGTACGCCTCGGGGTCGCGCAAAGCCATTCGCACCGTTCCTCTCGTCCCGGAAACCCCCGGTGTGTGCGCGGTGACCGGCGAAGCCTAGGGCAGGCCGTCCGACCGTGCAAAATCCACCCGAACCCGCCGCAGGGCGGGACCAGGTCACCGCCCCTTACTTTCGCACCCGGCCCGTAACCCACCCGCCAGCCCGGGAGGCCGCGTGACCCACGCCACCCGTCGGCCCGCGCGCATCCTCCCGACCAGCAGGAATTATCCCGGAATCCGCATTCACTTCTTGCGCTTCCTCCAGGGTTGTCCCGGGATGTCCGGTAGAGCGATTTTCTGTCGGTGGTGCAAGTTAGGCTGCAGGCATGAACACCGACGAACCCACCGTCGCCGCCGAAGATCTCGCCCAAGGCCAGTGGTTCTGGCACGAACCCGCTCCCGGCCTGCGTTCCTGGCCGCTGCAGGTGGCCACGGCCGAGATCCTGGAAGACGCAGTCCGCATCATCACCACCGACGAGGTCCGGGAACTGGTCTCGTACGCTCGCGACCGCCGGGTCCGCCTGGCCGTCGCCTCCTGAGCCACAACACCAACAGCACCACCACTGGGGAATCTGGGAGACCGGGCCGGCCGCATCCGCGAGCGGCCCGTCCAATATGGACACCACGTCCGACGCTCCGGCTTTCGGCCGGATCTCACGCTGAATTTCCTGAACTTTTCGGCAGAGCTTGCTGCTGTGCTCACGTCGTGCTGTCCACGGCACGACGTGCTCCGCTCACGCCGCGTATTTGCTGCACGCATATCCGCCGTGCCACATTCGCGGCGATCGCTGCCTGGGCGCTGCACCGCGCCTGCCGCAGCTCAACAACCACGCCGCGATCGGTGCCGTAGTGCGGGAATCCGTTGCCTTGCAAGCAGAAATCACCCGCGTCGCTCACCGATATGCGTGAAAAGCAAGCACCACCGCGTTGCCCGACCAACCGGAAAGCCGCCCGCCGACCTCCGCTCGGCGCGATCAGCCGCGGCCAGGGTCAGCGGGAAAGAACTCCTTGCAGCAGGACATCCAGGAGATGCCGAGCGCGGGAATCCCACTCGTCCTCGTCCAGGCGCGTCAGATAGCCCGACAAGATGAACAGGTCCCGGGCGTCGATGTCGGGGCGGATGGATCCTTCGGCTTTTCCGGCGTCGAGCAGGAGGGTGATGGCGTCGCCGAGCGGGCCGTGGCTTTCTTCGGACAGGCCTTTCCACACCGCGGTTTCCAGTGCCGCGAAGACGCCGCGTTTGACTCGTGCGTATTCGGCGATCCGGTCGAACCAGCGGGACAGCGCCTCGACCGGTTCACACGCGGCCAGCAGTTCCGGTGCCAGCGCGACCAAGTCCTCCACCTCCTGCCGGTACACCTCGGCGAGCAGGTCCTCGCGTGTGGGGAAGTGCCGGTAGAGCGTTCCCTGCCCGACTCCGGCCGACTTGGCGACCGCGTTCAGGCGCAACTCTCCCGTGGAGGCGATCGCCTCGCGGGCGATCTCGACGATCCGCTCCCGGTTCTCCCGGGCGTCGGCCCGCTGAGCCGCGCTCATCGCCTGTGACCGGTACCTGTGGAAACGCACATACCGCAACGTTATCGCGGACGCTGCGAGCGCTGCATAATCTGCGGGCCAAACGCTCCGTGGGAAGGACAGCGCCCCCATCGGTCGATGACTGAGAGCACCTCGGGAACACCAGCACTCCCAAGGACCGCGAGCAGCATCGATCCCACCTGCAAGGAAACAGCCCCGCCCAGCAACAACGAAGAACCCCGGCCTAGCCATCCCAGCGCGCCACTCCGAACAGGACACCCGCCCGCCCGAGACGTTGTCCGCCAACCCATTGATAACCCCCACCACCGGGTTGAAACACGCCACGCATAACTCACCGATTCGATTGACAACCCTTCCGACCCCGGCAGAGGCTGGTCACAAGCTGCCAATGCCCGGTGCGGTCCGGTTACCCTGTCAACGAGCCGAAAACCGCACCGAAAGGCCAACCCCGGCACGAAGCGCCAACCGGTCAACGACTTCCTAGTGAGGAAAACGATGTCTCTCGAGCACTCCGCACTGTCCGACGCCAGCCAGGACCGGCGGGTGGCCGCGTTGGAGGAGACTGTCGCGGGGCTGGTTCGGCGGGTCGGGGTGCTTGAGGCCGAGGCGGAGATCCGCCGGGTGCAGGCGCGCTACATGTTCCTCTGCGACACGCCTTGCCCCGAGTTCGGCGTCGGCGGCGACGACGAGCGGATCGATCTCATCATGGAGCTCTACACCGAGGACGCGGTCTGGGAGGGCGTCGGCGAGTACTACGACGGGCAGTTCGGGCGGGCCGAGGGCGCCGCGGCTATCCGGGCGCATTTCCAGCGGTTCTGGGGCGAGAAGAAAGACCCCGAACTTCTCCTGAACGCCCATTATCTCACTTCCGAGCAGATCCATGTGGACGGCGACGAGGCCACGGGACAATGGATCCACATGCAACCGTGGCTGTTCTCCGACGGGAAAGCGCTCCTGCGGTCCAGCCGGTTGAACAACGCGTTCCGGCGGGTAGGCGAGACCTGGCGGATCACCCGCACGCGCACCGAAAACGTCTTCATCGCCCCGCTGCCGGAAGGCTGGGCCAGCGACTATCCCTCGGCCTCGGTGCTGATGAAGCCATGAGCGACGACCCGGTCGTGCACGTGGTGGACGACGACGAGGACCTCCGGCAGTCCCTGGTGTTCCTGCTGGAGAGCGTCGGCGTGCAGGCGTTGACCTATCCGGACGCCCAGACCTTCCTCGACGAATTCGACCCGGCCGAGCCCGCGGTCGTGATCGTCGACGTGCGCATGCCCGCGATCAGCGGTTTTCAGCTGCAGGAAAAGCTCGCGGAAATCGACTGTCCGGCTCCGCTGATCTTCTGTTCCGCGCACGGCGACATTCCGATGTCGGTCCGTGCGCTCACCGCGGGGGCGGTCGATTTCCTCGAGAAGCCTTACCAGGCCCAGCGCATGGTCGAGGTGGTTCAGACCCAGCTCATCGAGGCGCGCCGCCGGTTCGCGGAGCACGCGGAGCGGCAGGCGGTCCGGGCTCGGCTCGACACTCTGACTCAGCGCGAGCGCGAGGTGCTGCGGCTGGTGGTCGACGGGATGCCCAGCCAGGCGATCGCGCACCGGCTGGGCACCAGCGTCAAAACTGTCGACGTGCATCGGGCGCGGATCAAGGCGAAGACGTCAGCGGACAGCCTCGGGACGCTGGTCCGCGACATCCTCACCCATCGCGTCACCGTTTGAGCGCGGTCTCCGCCCAACAACCCGTACCCAGCAGCGCGGCCTCGCCGGAAGCACTGCCGACCAGCTGCAATCCCAGCGGCAAACCGGCCTCGTCGCGCAGGCCCGGGACGGCGATGACCGGCACGCCCAGCGCCTGCCACGGGCGGCTGAGCACGGGGTCGCCGGTCGCCGCCAGTCCAGCAGGGGCCGAGCCGAGCGCGGCTGGGGTGAGGACGGCGTCGTAGCCGGTTACGAGCTCGGCCAGCCGGGCAGCGCCGGAAGCGACGACGTCCAGCGCGGCCTCGTACTCCGCACGCGGCATCTCCTCGCCGGTACGCAGCAGTTGCGCGAGAGGGGCGCTGAGACGGTCCGCAGAAGCGAGCTCGACAGAGCGTTCCCGCGCGGCTTCGTAGGCCATCACCACGGGGTGTGCGGCGGTCAAACCAAGCACCAGAGCAGGGTCCGGGAATTCATCGACCACGGCACCGGCAGCGCGCAGCAGAGAGACCGCAGTGCCGAGCGCGGTCTGCATTGCTGGGCTCGCGTCAGCCGGGGACCACACCAGCAATCGCGGTGCCGAAGAAGCAGTGACCTCCGGCTCCCCCGACAGCGCTGACCAGGCCAGGGCCAGGTCGGAAACCGTCGCGGTGAACATGCCGTGGCTGTCCAGGCTCGGGCTCAGGCCGGTGACGCCATCGACCGGGAACCGGCCCCGGGTCATGACCAGCGACGCGACTCCGCAGAACGCGGCCGGTCGCGTAACCGAGCCAGCGGTCTGCGAGCCCAAAGCCAGCGGGACGTGTCCAGCAGCAACTGCAGCGGCAGAACCGCTCGAGGAACCGCCTGGGGTGTGGCCGGGTGCCGCGGGATTATCCGTGGGACCGGGTGCGAAGAAAGCGAATTCCGTGGTGACCGTCTTGCCGATCGGCACCGCGCCTGCCCGACGCCATTCGCTGACGATCGAAGCGTCCACAGTGGCCGGTGGAGCCTCCGCGCGCAGGACAGAGCCGCAGCGGGTCGGAAGTCCGGCCAGGTCGATGATGTCCTTGACGCCCAACGGAACTCCGCCCAGCGGCCCCGGCGAAGCAGGCACGTAAGCCGACGAAACCCAAGCGTCGTAGGAAGCGGCCGCGATCCGCGAGCGGGCCTCCGCCACCGCGGTTTCCGGTGTCGTCCGGCCAGCGGTCAGATCGGCGATCAGCGCGCGCAGCGACCACGGGCCGGTCACGGCTGGGTCCAGGCGGCGTCGGCGGTCCAGTAGTCCATGCCGCTCGCGCTGACCGCGTGCCGCCAGTCGGACGTCCGGCGCAGCAGCGGTTCGACGCGGGCGGTGGCCTCGTCGGCGGCGTCCGGGCCGTCGGCCGGGACCTGCCAGTGCACCCAGTCCAGCTCGCGGCCGTGCTCGTCGTGCACGAAGAGGTCGACGTGCCGCCAGCCGTAGCCGTGCGTGTCGTTGTAGCAGGTCAGGGTCATCCGGTCCACGGGTTCTCCTCGATCAGGCGCTGAGTGCGGCAAGCCGGTGGAAGCGGCGCTGGAAGTACACCAAAGCACCGCTGTCCGGCGCGGTCAGCACCTTCTCGATCTCGACGAACAGCACCGAATGCGATCCGTGCTCCTGTTCGCCGACGATCCGGCCGACCAGCGAGGCCGCCGCGCCGCGCAGGACCGGGGCGTCCTCGCTGTCGAGGTCCCAGCAGTCCTGGTCGAAGCGTTCGGAGGTCGGCACCTTGGTCGCGCCGGCGAAGTGCATGGCCAGGTCTTCCTGGCCGGGGCCGAGGACGTTGACGCAGACCTGGCCGTTGCCGACCAGGATCGCGTGCGACCGGCTCGACCGGTTCACGCAGACGAGCACGGTCGGCGGGCTGTCGGTGACCGAGCAGGCCGCGCTCACCGTCATCCCGGCGAGGCCGTGCGGGCCGGCGGTGGTGACGACGTTGACGGCCGCGGAGAGGTTGGCCATCGCGGTGCGGAATTCGCGCTGGGTCCGGGTCAGCTCGGACACGGTGCCTCCTAGGACTGGGGCCGGGACTTCTCTGACCGTACAAAGCCGCACCGGTCCCGGGATATCGAGAACTTCCCCGGCGTAGCTGAAGAATTCCTAACCCGGGCCGGTCGCGGGCAGTGCGAAGCCGAAGCGCGAACCGCCGCCCGCGCGGTGTTCGGCCCAGATCGTCCCGTGCTGGCGGGTGATGATGCGGTGGCTCAGCGCCAGTCCGATGCCGCTGCCGCGCTCCTTCGCGGTGAACGACTCGTCGAACGGGTTGCGCGGGAAGCCGCGGCCGCGGTCGTCCACGGTGACCACGCCGGTGTCGCCGTCGCGGCGCGTGGTGAGCACCAGGCTGCGCCGCTGCGCCGGGCACTGGGCCATTTCCTCGATCGCGTTGAAGCACAGGTTCAGCACGACCTGGCCGGTCAGCACGCGTTCGCAGTGCACGGGCACCGCTTCGGCCGACCGGTCGAAGGTCACCTCGATCGCGGCCGGTTCGGCTCGCAACCGCACGAAGTACAGGCATTCCTCGACGATCTCGTTGAGGTCGGCGACCTGCTCCACGTGCTCCAGATGCCCGACGAACGCGCGCACGGACGACACGATCTGGCTCGCCCGCTCGATCTGCCGGACCGCGCTGTCGATGCCGTACACGACCGGCGCGGCATCGAGCGTCCGCGACCGGACACCGGCCAGGAAGTTGCCCGCGGCGGCGAGCGGCTGGCTCAGCTCGTGCGCGATCGCCATCGCCATGTCGCCCATCGCGGTGTAGCGCGCGAGGTAGTTCTCCCGGTGCAGGTCACGCTCGCGCTGAACCTCGCCGCGGATGCGTTCGGACACGTCGTGGAGCAGCAGCAGAAACGCGTCTCCACCAGGCTCGCGAAGCCGTTCGACGCTGCCCTCCAGCCACACGCGACCCTGAATTTCCAGCCGAACTTGAGTGGCCGGCACGGCGCGTTCGCGGACCTCGTCCCAAGTGGCCGGACGGTCGTCGAGACGCAGAGCGGCGTAGTCGGTCAACCGGCCCAGCGGCTCATCCGGCGTCGCGCCGAACAGCGCGACCGCGGAATCCGTGGCGAACCGCAGCTCGCCCGAGCCGTCGAGCATCAGCGCGACCGCCGACGTCTGCCGGGCCAGCGCGTCCACCCAGGACGTGGTCAACCGCAGCTCACGCTCGATTTCCTGCTCGCGTTCGATGTCGCGGAACTGCACCATCACCGCCGGCCCCTGGGCCAGCTCGACCCGCGTGGCCACCGCGTCCGTCGGGATCACCCGGCCGGATTTCGTGCGGTAGTGCCATTCGATCCGGCTGACGCCCTTCTCGACCGCCTCCTGCAGCCACGCCCGCCCGATCACCCGGTCGTATTGCTGCGCGGAGCTGCTCATGTGGTTCGCCTTCAGCGGCCGCAGCTCGGTGACGCTCCATTCGAGCATCTCGCAGGCAGCCGGATTGGCCCACAGGATGTTCTTCGTCGCGCCGTCGTGCACGAGCACGCACGTGCGGCTGGCGTTGAGCATCGCGACGAAATCGTGCGTCGTCAGCTCGGGCGCGCGCGGGTCCGCTTCCATCGGCTCAGGGTAAAGCCCCTGGCTGGCGGCTCGCACTGAAGAAATCCCCTACGCCCGCTCAGGCACTACCAATTCCCGCGCGGCGGCGTCCTTCGTACCGTCGGACCGACCGCACCGGCATTCTGAGGAGCAGCGATGAGCGAAGTCACCATGGAGGAGGTGCTCGCCGAGCTCGCCACGCGCAAGGACGAGTTCCAGCAGCAGCGCTACGTGTCGCGCGACTTCATCGACCGGCTCAAGCAGGTCGGCGTCTACCGGGCCAGCACGCCCGCGAAGTTCGGCGGCAACCCGCTCCCGCCCGCCGAATTCCTCCGCCTGATCGAGCGGATTTCCACAGTGGACGGTTCGACCGGCTGGGTCGCCAGCTTCGGCTCGTCGCTGATCTACCTCGCCGCGCTCCCGCTGGACACCCAGGCCGAGCTGTACAAGAACGGTCCGGACGTCGCGTTCGCCGGCGGGCTTTTCCCGGTCCAGCCGGCCCCGGCGACCGAAACCGGCTTCCGCGTCGACGGCCGGTGGAAGTTCGCCAGCGGCTGCATGGGCGCGGACATCCTCGGCGTCGGCATCCCCGGCGACGAATCGACCGGCGGGAAACCGCGCACCGCGCTGCTGCGGCCCGACCAGGTCGAGATCGTGCGGGAATGGGACGTCGTCGGCATGCGCGGCACCGGTTCGTTCGACCTGGTCGTGCGCGACGTCGAGGTCCCGCGCGAGTGGACGTTCATCCGCGGCGGCGCGCCCACCGTGGACGAGCCGCTCTACCGCTATCCCACAATCGCTTACGCCGCGCAGGTTCTCGCCATCGTCGGCGCGGGCGTCGCACGGGCCGCGCTGGACCACGCCCGTGAGGTCGGCGCTGGCTACACCGGCGTCACTGGTGCGCCGAAGCTCGCCGACCGCGGCTACTACCGCACCGGGTACGCCGACGCCGAGGCCGCGCTGCGGTCCGCCCGCGCCTGGTTCTACGAGGTCAGCCACGAGGTCTGGGACACCGTCGTTTCCGGCGACGAGGCCACCGACGAACAGAACGCCCAGCTGCGGCTTTCGTCCGCGCACTTGGCGAAGACGGCGTCCGAGGTGGTGTCGAAGCTCGTCGAGATTTCCGGCACCGCGCCGATCTACTCGACGCACCCGCTGCGTGGACTTCAGGGCGACGCACTGGTACCCAAGCAGCATGCGTTCCTGGGCCCGGCCATCCACGACGCCGCCGGCGCGGTTCTCATGGGACAGCCGCCGACCAGCCCCGGCTTCCGCTGACCAGCCACCACCACGACGAGGAGTCTCCGACTGTGAGCACGCAGCCCCTGCGGGTGCTTTTCTGCATCGGCATCAACCAGAACTTCTTCGACCTGCCCGCCGACGGCATCACCATCGGCGACGTCTGGCAGTCCTTCGTGTCCATGATGGACCAGCTGAAAGCGTTGCCGGGCATCACGTTCATCGGCGACATCGACGACGACGCGCACATGGTCGGCCCGTCTGACGGCTGGCCGTGGACCTGCTACATCCTCGCCGACGCCGACAGCCAGGAAACCGTCAAGGCCGGCTGCAACCTGCTGCGCACCACGGAGGTCGGCAGCAATGGCGTCAAGCTGTGGCGCTTCGCCAAGATCGAAGCCCGGATCGGCCGTCCGCTGACCGTCCGCGAAGACGTCGACCTGCCCGACTGAAATCGGAGACCTCATGACTGAGAACACCGTTGTTCCCGCCGATTTCGCGGAGAGCGACCGCGTAGCCGCCCGGCTTTACACGGACCCGGAAATCTTCGAACGCGAGATGACGCAGATCTTCGAACGTTCGTGGGTGTGGGTCGCGCACGAAAGCGAATTGGCGCAGCCAGGCAACTTCAAATCCACTTACGTCGGCCGACAGCCGGTCATCGTGACGCGGGACCGCAAGGGCACGCTGCACACGATGCTCAACCGCTGCCGCCACCGTGGTGCGAGCCTGTGCGAGAAGCCGAGCGGCAAGGCCAACGGCTTCACCTGCCCGTACCACGCCTGGAGCTACGGCCTCGACGGCAAGCTGCGCGGCATCCCGTACCCGGACGGCTACGAAGGCGTGCTGGAAAAGGGCGAACTGTCGCTGAAGAAACTGCGCACCGAATCCTACGGCGGCATGGTTTTCGCGACCTTCGCCGAGGACGGCGAGTCCCTTGAGGACTTCCTGGGCGACGCGAAACTGTGGATCGACCGCTTCATGAAGCAGGGCGGCGGTTACCCGATCAAGGTGCTGGGCAAGCACCAGTTCAAGTTCCGCGGCAACTGGAAGATCCAGTTGGAAAACACCACCGACGGCTACCACTTCCCGATCGTGCACCGGTCGTGGATGGCTTCGGTGGACGCGGAAACCGCCGACATGATGTCGTTCATGACCGATCCGTCGGCGATCACGCATTCGCTCGGCAACGGGCACAGCGTCATGCAGATGGTGCCGGAGCACTCCGATCTGGACGTCGACGACGGCACCGAGCCGTTGCAGGGCCGATTCGACCACGTCGTGGCCGAGCTGTCGAAGACGCTGGACGAGGCGCAGGTGCGCAAGGTGGTCCGGGCCATGCACGGCACCGGGTTCAACCTCAACCTGTTCCCGAACGTCTCGATGTCCGCGGCGTTTTTCCGCGTGCTGCGGCCGATTTCGGTCAACGAGACGCTGATCGAGCACGTCGCGATCGGTCCCGACGGGCCGCCGGAACTGGATGTGGTCAACCGCGAACGGCTGCGCATCCACGAACACTTCCAGGGCCCGTTCGGGTTCGGCACGCCCGACGACGCCGAGGGCTGGGACCGCGTGCAGCGCGGGGCGCACGGCGGCCCGGACCTGCCGATCCTGGTCAACCGCGGGCTCGCGCGGGAAAAGGCGAGCCCCGAAGGCTGGCCGACCTCGCACGTCACCGACGAAACCGGCATGCGCGCCGCGTACGCCCAGTGGAAGGAGATGATGGGCGATGACTGAAACCATCCCCACCACCGACGTGCGGGTCGCGCGGGCCGTCGAGCTGGTCAACCGCGAAGCCGAACTGCTGGACCGCACCGAATACCACGAGTGGGAAAAGCTGTTCACCGAAGACGGGATTTACGTCATCCCGATCGACCGGGAAACCGATGATTTCGCCGGTTCGCTGAACATGGTCTACGACGACGCGCGGATGCGGCAGATGCGCGTCGCGCGGATGACCGAGGGCTACGCGCTCGCCGCCGTCGACTCCGCCCGCACCGTGCGCACTGTGTCGCGCTTCGTGCCGGAATCCGTTTCGGACGAAGAAGTCGTGCTGCGTTCGGCCCAGGTCCTGGTCGCCTACAAGCGCGGCAACCACGACCTGTGGGCGGCGGATCTGGTGCACCGCATCCGGTTCTCGCCGGACGGTCCCGAAGGCGACCGGATCGCGTTGAAGGTCGTCCGGCTGGTCAACAGCGACGAAGCCGTTCCGGCCGCGGGATTCCTGCTGTGAGCGCGCAGGCGGAGCCGCACGTCGCGGTAGTCACGGGTGGCGCGAACGGCCTCGGCGAAGCGATCGTGCGGCAACTGCACGCCGAGGGCTACCGCGTCGCGATCGTGGACATCAACGGCGAAGCGGCCGAAAAGCTGGCTGCGTCCCTTGGCAACTGCCGCGGCTACGAGGTCGACGTACGGGATCGAGCGGCGCTCGCGCAGGTGAAGGACGACGTCGTCCGCGATTTCGGCAGCGTGCAGGTGCTGGTCAACAACGCGGCCCGCACCCAGGCGGCCCCGCTGATGGAGATCACGCCGGAAGACCTCGACGCGGTCCTCGCGGTCAACTTCACCGGCACGTTCACCGCCTGCCAGATCTTCGGCGCGTACTTCGCCGAGCAGGGTTACGGGCGGATCGTGAACATGGCGTCGCTGGCAGGCCAGAACGGCGGCACCGCGACCGGCGGGCACTACGCGTCGTCCAAGGGCGCGATCATGTCCGCGACGAAGGTGTTCGCACGCGAACTCGCCTCGCGCGGGGTCACCGTGAACTCCGTGTCCCCCGGGCCGCTGGACAGCCCGATGGTGCATTCGATCGTCGGCGAGGACAACCTCGAGGCCTTCACGAAGAACATCCCCGTCGGACGGCTCGGCGACCCGGCGTTCATCGCACGGATGGTGTCGCTGCTCGCCTCGCCCGGCGCGGCCTCGGTCACCGGGGCCTGCTGGGACGCCAACGGCGGCCTTTACCTGCGCTGAACCGCTTGAAACGGAGAGCCGATGCCGAACACCGTGGTCCGCGTGGCCGAGGTCGTCGAGGAAGCGCCTGGAATCCGGGCGCTCCGCCTCGTGCGCGCCGACGGTCTGCCGTTCGACCCGCATCCCGCCGGTGCGCACGTCGACGTCACCGGTCCGACCGGGATCCTGCGCCAGTATTCGCTGTGCGGGCGGCCGGACGACACGTCCTCGCTGCTGATCGCGGTGAAGCGGGAGCCGGATTCGCGCGGTGGTTCCGAGGCGCTGCACACCGTCGCGGAGAACGACAAGCTCGAGATCGGCGAAACCCGGAACCTGCTCTCGCTGGCTCCGGACGCCGAGCGGCACGTGCTGATCGCGGGCGGCATCGGCATCACTCCGTTGCTGAGCCTGGCTTATCAGCTGCACGCGGACGGTGCGGAATTCGAACTGCACTACTTCGCGCGCAGCCGGGAGTCCGCGGCTTTTGTTTCCCTGCTTGAAGAACAGGCTGAATTCCGGGACCGAGTGCTGCTGTATTTCGGGGTACCGCGCGACGAACAGCCCGCGGTGCTTACCGAAGTTGCCTCCGGTGTCGGTTCCGCTGGGCACGTCTACACCTGCGGCCCGGAAGGGTTCATGGAGCAGGTCACCGGCGTGTTCGCGCCCGTGGTCGGCGAAACGCAGGTGCACGTCGAACATTTCACCGCGGCCGAGGTCGACACGAGCGGCGACCAGCCGTTCACCGTCGAACTCGACACCGGCGAGGTATTCGAGATCCCAGCCGACCGGTCGATCCTGTCGGTGCTGACCGACAACGGGATCGAGGTGTTCAAATCGTGCGAGGAAGGCATCTGCGGTTCGTGCGTTTCCGGGGTGCTGGAAGGCACGCCGGAGCACCGCGACCAGTGTCTTTCGGCCAGCGACAAGGCTTCCGGCGACCAGATGGCGCTGTGCGTGTCGCGGGCGCGCTCCGAAAAACTGGTGATCGAACTGTACTGAGCCGAGCGGCCGGAATCCTCGCGATTCCGGCCGTCTTGTCTATTAATTGATCGATTTTATTTATCAATCCGCCGCAAATCGGACTTTGCCTCCTTCGTCACGCTTTCCCTAAGCTGTGTCCACCGTTTCCCCACCACCGGACACTCCGCGCATTCCGCGCGAGACGACGAAAGGCCTGCTATGGCCAAGCGCGACGAAGCGCACTCTCCCGGCGTGCTGCGGCTCGGATTCGCCGCCGGCGTCGGCACTTCCCTGGAAATGTACGACTTCTCGATCTACGGCACCGCGGCGGCACTGGTGTTCGGGTCGGTGTTCTTCAAAACCGGCAACGCCTGGTTCGGCACCTTCATGAGCCTCGCGACCTTCGCCATCGGTTTCGTGATGGCCCCGCTCGGCGCGGCGCTTTTCGGCTGGATCGGCGACCGCCGAGGCCGCCGCACCGCGCTGTACGCCGCGTTTCTGCTGATGGGTATCGCGACGCTGGGCATGGGCGTTCTCCCGCCGTACGCGGTGATCGGCATCGCCGCACCGCTGCTGCTCGTCGGACTGCGCCTGCTGCACGGCGCCGCCCGCGGCGGGGAAAGCGCCGGCGCGGCTGTATTCGCCGTTGAGCACGCACCCGAAAAGCGGCGCGGCCTCTACGGTTCCTTCGTCGCACTGGGCTCACCGATCGGTGTCGTGCTGGCGAACCTGGCGTTCGCGCTGGTTCTCCTGCTGCCCAACGACGACATCATGAACTGGGGCTGGCGTCTCCCGTTCCTCGCCGGCGGCATCGTGCTGGCGATTGGCATCTGGGTCCGCCGCGGCGTTTCGGAAAGCCCGGAATTCGAGAAAATGGCCGCCGCGGAAACGCGTGCGAAAAAGCCGCTCGCCGACGTCCTCCGCTCGAATTGGCGGCGACTGCTGCTGATCGCCGGCGCGAACCTCGGCCTCACCGCCTGCACTTTCGCGCTCGTCACGTTCATGCTGTCTTACGCGACCGCCGCCGCCCCGGAAGGTCTCGGCCTCCCGCGCGCGCCGATCGTCACCATTTCGACGATCACCCTGCTGTGCCACGCCGCCGCGAACGTCGGATCCGCCTGGCTGTCCGACCGGATCGGCCGCAAACCGGTGATGGTGACCGGCGCGGTCCTGTCGATCATCGCCGCTCTCGTGATGTTCCCGATCGCGTCGGCGGGCACCATCAGTTCGGTATTCGTCGCGCTGCTCTTGGGTTTCGCCGCCACCGGAATCCTTTTCGGACCGATGTACACCTGGTTCGCCGAACTGTTCCCGCGCGAGCAGCGCCAGTCCGGCCTCGGCGTGGGCTACCACGTCGGCGCAGTGCTGGGCGGCGGCCTCTCCCCGATGATCGCCAACCGCATCGTCGCGGCGACCGGCGACGCCCTCGCGGTCGGCTACTACCTGGCCGCGCTGCTCGTGCTGAGCCTCGTCTGCTTGCTGATCCTCCCGGAAACCGCCCCCGCGCGACGTGCCGCGAAACCGGCTCCCGAATTGGTCGGCTGACCTGAACGCGCCCCAGTCTCGCCGCTTCCGCGAGACTGGGGTCATGCGTGAGATCGACGAAGTCCTAGACGCGGTCGGCCCCCGGTTGCGCACCCTGCGCACGCGGCGCGGCATCACCCTGGCCGACCTGTCAGCGGAGACCGGCATCTCGGAAAGCACCCTGTCCCGTCTGGAAAACGGCCAACGCCGGGCGAACCTGGAACTGCTGCTGCCGCTCTCGCGCGCCTACGACGTGCCCATCGACGACCTGGTGGGCGCGCCCCGCGCCGGCGACCCGCGCGTCCACCTGCGCCCGATCCACCAGCACGGGATGACCTACGTACCGCTGACCCGGCGACCGGGCGGCGTGCACGCGTACAAAATGCTCATCCCCGGCCGCTCCGCCGAACCCGCGCTGAAAACGCACAGCGGTTACGAATGGCTGTACGTCCTCAACGGGCATCTCCGCCTGATCGTGGGCGCGAAGGACCTGACCGTCCCGCCCGGCGAGGCAGCGGAGTTCGACACGACGGAACCCCATTGGCTCGGCTCCGCCGACGGAGGCGCGGTCGAGCTGCTGATCCTCTTCGGACTCCAAGGCGAGCGAGTGCATGTGGAGCCGCGCACGAATTGATACCAGACATCACGTAACACTCGGGGCGATCAGTGCGACCTGGTTGTGCACGTTCGATCACGAAAGGCTCTCATGTCCGCCCCTGATTATCCTCCGCCGCCCGCTCCCTACCCGGCCCCGCCCGCCCAGCCGAAGAACGGGCTCGGCACCGCCGGGTTCGTGCTCGGACTGATCGGCCTGATCTTCTCGTTCGTCCCGGTCGTCGGGCTCGTGGCGTGGCCGCTGGTGATCCTCGGGATCATTTTCTCGGCGCTCGGCTTCGTCCGGACGCGGTCTGGAAAGGCCACGAACAAGGGCCTCTCGATCGCCGGTCTCGTGCTGTCGGTGATCGGCCTGGCGATCTGCATCGTGTGGACCGTGACGGCCGCCAAGGTGGTCAACGAGGTCAACAACGAAGCGAACCGCGTCGTGACGATCCACTACGAGGTCACCGGCACCGCGAAGGAAGCATCGATCACCTACACCACCATCGGCGACGGCAACGCGTCCTCCAACCAGGACCAGCCGCAGACCCTGCCGTGGTCGAAAGACATCACCACGAAGGGCCTGTTCAAGGGCGGCAGCCTGTCGGTGACCACCGGCGCCGAGGGCGGAGAGGTGGCCTGCAAGGTCGTCGTGGACGGCAAGGAAGCCAAGACGGCAAAGGCATCGGGCAACTTCGCGACCGCCACCTGCGACGGCTTCTGATCGGCGCGGAGAAGGGCTCGTCGGGCCCTTCTCCGCACCAGCAGCTATCGACGACGCAACAGGCGAACCACAATCGCCACAGCCACGAGCGCCGCGGCTGGCAAGGCGGCTTTCTTCAGCAGCACCGGCACGACCGCGGCCCCGAGGTCGACGGCTTCCGGTTCGTCCGGGGAGGAACCCGGGTCGGCCAAAGCTTCCGCGAGCCGGGCGGTGAACTGCTGGACGATCCGGTCGCTCACCTCGGCGAGGATCCCGCGGCCGAACTGCGCGGGACGGCCGGTGAGCGCTAGGTCGGTGCGCACCCGCACCAGGGTCCCGGCCGGATCCGCGGCCAGCACGGCCGTGACCGTCGCGGCGGCGGTGCCGGTGCCCCGGCTTTCGCGGCCCTCGAGGTCGAGCACCACGGTCCGGGCGGCTTCGTCGCGGCTGACGGTGCCCGAACCCTGATAGCTCATCTGGACCGCACCGACCTTGACCTTGACCCGTCCGGAGAACGACTCCCCGTCCAGCCGGTCTAGGACCGCGCCGGGCAGGCACGGCGCGACCCGCTCGAGGTCGAGGAACACTTCCCACGCCGCGTCCGGGGCAGCGGGAACGGTGAAGGAGTGGTCGAGGCGCATCGCGTTCTTTCCGTTTCGTGAGTGCGGGTTCAGACGGACCGCAGCAGGTCGCGGACCCGGCTCGGCGAGAGCGGGCCGCGGCGGACCACCACGCCGTGCGGGCGCAGGGCGTCCTCGATCGCGTTCGCGAGAACCGCTTGCGGCGCGATCGCACCGCCCTCGCCCAGTCCTTTGACGCCGAGGTCGTTCATCGGGCTCGGGGTGTGCAGTTCGTCGAGGTCGAGATCCGGGATCTCGGACGACGTCGGAACGAGGTAGTCCAGGTACGTGGCGGTGCGCGGCTGGCCGTCCGGCCCGTAGATCATCTCCTCGTAGAGCGCGCCCGCGATGCCCTGCGCGATCCCGCCGGTCACCTGGCCCTCGGCGATCAGCGGGTTCACGATGACACCGGCGTCGTGCACGACGACGTACTTCCGGATCTCCACCACGCCGGTGCGCTCGTCGACCTCGACGACGGCCGCGTGCGCCCCGCTGGACACGGCGAATCCCGGCGGGCGGAAGTGCACGGTTTCGGACAGCTCGGCACCGGGGCCGTCGTCGGACAGCGGGGCGCCCGAGACCAGTTCGGCGAGCGTCAGCGACGGTCCGGAGGGGGTCCCCCGCACGGTGAACACGCCGTCTGCCAGGTCGAGATCAGCCGCGTCGACCTCCAGTCTGCGGGCCGCGGCGGCGAGCGCCTTCCCCCGC
Organism: Amycolatopsis sp. Poz14; assembly: GCF_006704225.1. NCBI lineage: Bacteria > Bacillati > Actinomycetota > Actinomycetes > Pseudonocardiales > Pseudonocardiaceae > Amycolatopsis > Amycolatopsis sp. Poz14. The sequence continues at coordinate 1,366,254 of NZ_JACLHD010000001.1, read as the reverse complement.
ACGAGCAGTCCGGCACGGTGCGTGGCGTTGCCCGCGTTGACCAGCGCACGGCTGGCGATAGTGCCGACCCCGAACGCCGTAGCGGCGGTGTCGCCGCCGACGACGTCGACCTGCCGCGGCGAGACTCCGAGCGCGTCCGCGGCGATCTGCGCCATGGCCGTGCGGTGCCCCTGACCCTGCGACGGGGTGCCGATCGCCAGCTTCACCCGGCCGCTGGGCGCGAGGTCGATCCGGGCGGTCTCGAACGGGCCGAGGCCGGTGGCCTCGATGTAGAGCGCGACCCCGACGCCGACGCGTTTCCCTTCCACCGCACCCGATTCCTGCCGGGCCCGGATCGCGGGCAGATCGACCCTCGCCACCGCGCGGCGAAGCAGCTCGGGGAAGTCCCCGGAGTCGTAGACCTGCGGCTGGCCGGACCGGTCGACCAGCCCGGTCCGATACGGCATTTCGCCGGGCCGCACCAGGTTCCGCGCGCGCAGCTCAGCGGGTTCGAGCCCGAGCGCGGCGGCGAGCCGGTCCATCGCGCGCTCCATCGCGAACACCGCTTCGGGTCTCCCGGCCCCGCGGTACGGCGTCGAGAACGTCGTGTTCGTGAGCACCCCGGTCAGGTCGATCGCGACGTTCGGCACGCGGTACGGGCCGAGCAGGTGGCACAGCGAGTTGTACGGCACCACAAGGCCGGTCATGTTGTAAGCGCCGAAATTGACCGTGATCCGGTCGCGCACGCCGAGGAGCCGTCCGTCCGCGTCGGCCGCCAGTTCGATGCGATGGATCTGCTCGCGGGCGTGCGACGACGCGACGAGGTTCTCCGTGCGGTCCTCGCGCCAGCGCACCGGCCTGCCGAGGCATCGCGCGGCGTGCGGGACGATCAGCTCTTCGACATACAGGATTCCTTTCTGCCCGAACCCGCCGCCGACGTCGACGGCGAGCACCCGGACGGCTTCGGCGTCGAGCCCGAGCGTGCGCGCGATCGAATCGCGAAGCCGGTGCGGCGTCTGGGTTCCGGACCAGACGGTCAGCTCACCGCGATACGGGTCCACGTGCGCGGCGACGGCACGGGTCTCGATCGGAGAGGCAACGTACCGGTGTGCGTGGAATTCCTCGCTGATCACGGTGTGAGCGTCGCGAAACACGGCGTCCGGTTCGCCGACGCGGGCCGTCACCGCGACCGCGATGTTGTCCTGGAGGTCTTCGTGGATCAACGGCGCCTCTGGTTTCAACGCCTCTTCCGGATCGACTACCACCGGCAGCGATGCGTATCGCACGTCGATCAACTCGAGCGCGTCCTCTGCCAGGTAACGGTTTTCGGCGAAGACGACGGCGACCGGCTGACCTGCGTAAGCGACCTTCCCGCGGGCGAGCAGCGGCATCGGCGTTATCCGCACTGTCGGATCGACGGTCTCCGCGAGACCGGCCGGGATGCGCAATTCTTCGCGGTTGAGCAAGGGGGCGAGGTCCGCCAGGTCTTCTCCGGTCCAGACGGCGGTGACGCCCGGTGCCGCGAGCGCGGCCGACACATCCACGGAAACCAGGCGCGCGTGCGCTTCGGAGCTGCGGAGGAACGCCGCCTCCAACGCGTGCGGCAGGGCGAGATCGTCGACGTATCGGCCTTGCCCGCGCAGCAGCCGGTCGTCCTCGACGCGAGCCATCGGGCGGCCGATCCAGCCGGATTTTCCCGTCATCAGGCGGATTCCTCTCCGAATTGCGCGTCGAGAGCCTGCGCCACGGCACGACGGATGTTGCGGTAGCCGGTGCATCGGCACAGATGCCCGCTGAGCGCGTCGGCGACCTCGGCTTCGGAGGGCCGATGCTCGGCCGACGCGAGCGCGGTCGTGGTCATGAGGAGCCCGGAAGTGCAGTAACCGCACTGCATTCCGTGGCATTCGTGATAGGCGCGCTGCACGGCCGTGAGCGGCGCGTCGCCCGGCGCGAGACTTTCGACAGTCCGGATCTCCGCGCCTTCGCACTGCACGGCGAACGTCAGGCACGCGCGCACTGGTGCTCCGTCGACGAGGACAGTGCACGAGCCGCAGACCCCGTGTTCGCAGCCGGCGTGGGTCCCGGTCAGGCGCAGCCGATCGCGCAAGAAGTCGGACAGCAGCAGCCTGGATTCCACTTGCACGGCAACGGCTTCCCCATTCACGGTCAGGCGGACGGCGTGCCATGCGGACGGTTCGGTCAGCGGCGGGTTGGCAGGTGTGTTCATCGGGTGCGCTCCCAAGCGATGGTGATGGCGCGGGTCAGCAAGTGGGCGGCGGCTTCGCGGCGGTACTCGGCGCTCGCGTGCACATCTCCGGCCGGTTCCAGCTGGCTGTGGACGACACGCGCGGCCGCTGCCAGGTCGTCGGCGTCGAGCGCAGTTCCGGTGAAGGCGGCTTCGGCGGGCAGCAGCCGGACCGGCACCGGTCCCGCACCACAAAACACAACCCGTGCGCCGGCGACAGAATCGGCGGTGCAATCGAGCACGACACCGACACCGATGGTGGCGAAATCACCGTGCCGCCGCGCCAGTTCCTCGAACGCCCAGCCTCGTCCGGGAGGCTGCGCGGGGAAAACGACCTCGGTGAGCAATTCGTCGTCGGCGAGCGCGGTCTGAAACGTGGCGACGAAAAACTCGGCCGCGGGCACCGTGCGGGTCCCGGATGGCCCGGCGAGCACGAACGACGCGTCCAGCGCGATCGCGACGGCCGGGAGTTCCGCGGCCGGATCGTGGTGGGCCAGGCTGCCGCACACCGTCCCGCGCTGACGGATCTGCGGATGCCCGATGCGGTCGATCGCGGCTGCGAGCAACGGCCAGCCGCGCCGGACGACCGGGTCGGCCGCGACCGCCGACTGCCGGGCCGCGGCACCGATCCGCAGCTCCCCTTCGCCGCCGACCGCGCACCGGGCGAGACCGGCGATCCGGGTGATGTCCACCAGCACCTCGGGCCGGGCCAGCCGCATGGACAACATGGGCACGAGCGATTGGCCCCCGGCGAGCACCTTGGCCTCGCGGTCCCCGTCGGCCAGCAGCGCGACGGCCTCCGCGACGGTGGCAGGAGCGGCGTAATCGAAGGGGCTCGGTTTCATGCTGACCCTCTCCGGTCAAGTTCGTTGAGCTCTAAGATAGTTACACCAAAGATTTACTACCGCAAGGATCATCCGCAGATTTCCTTGCCTCAGCCGCCGCGTCAGATCTCTGCAGCCCTCCGCAATATCCGTCCTCACCTGCCATTTAGCGGCCCTGACCGCCACCCGAACACCCTCCCCGTGATCATGAACGACCGTTCAAACTCCACCGATTAAGATGGCCGCATGAGCGCCGACGACGCCCCGCCGCCCCAGGGCGAGACCGCGGGCCGCCGCGGTCGCCCCCAAGATCCGGAGGGCAACCGGCGCGCGGTGCTGGACGCCGCGCGCAGGCTGTTCGCCGCACGCGGCTACGAGGGAACGTCGATCCGAGAGGTCGCGGCCGAAGCCGGGGTGACAGCGGGCTCGGTGATGGCGTACTTCGGCTCGAAGGACGGCTTGTTCCGCGAAATCGTCGGCCGGAGCACGGGCATCACCGTCGACATCGTCGCGGCGGCCGCGGACGGCCCGGCCCGGCTGTCGCACGCGCTGGCCAACGCCTACCTCGAACGCTGGGACCGCACGCCGGCCGAACACCCCTGGGCCGCGCTGATCCGCTCGGCAGTCACCCACGAAGCGAGCGCTGAGCAATTGCGCGCGATCCTCGACGAACAAGTCACCGAACCGCTCGCCGAACTGCTGGCCGACGCGCCGGACGCACGAGAGCGAATCGCGCTTGTCCGCAGCGTGCTGTTCGGCGTGGTCATGGAGCGATACCTGTTCGCACACGAGCCAGCCCACTCGGTGCCGAGCGCGACGTTCGCGCCCTACTTCGCCGAAGCGATGTCCGCGGCCCTGGACAGCGCGCACCCGCCGGCCGCAGACACCGTCGACCGCGTCCCGGACGAATGGCGGACCGAAACCCCCGGACTGGACGTGTCCGCGTTCGCCGTTTTCGGCAGGCTGCACCGGTGTTCAGCGCTGTACCGGGCTTCGGTGAGCCGGATCGCGGAGGAACACGGGATCACCATGGCGGCGTTCGACGTCCTGACCGCACTGCGACGGGCAGGCGCGCCGTATCGCCGCACCGTGGGCGAGATCGCGGAATCGGCGCTCGTGAGTCCGAGCGGCGTGACCCTGCGCGCAGACAAGCTGGAGGAGGCAGGCCTGGTAGTCCGCGAACGAGACGGCAAGGACCGCCGGGTCGTCCACCTCCGCCTGACCGAATCCGGCCGGGCACTGATCGACCGCGTGGCGCGCGAGCATTTCCCGCGGGAGAACGAACTTCTCGGCCAAGTGGGCAGCGCGGAACGGACTGCGTTGTCGAGACTGCTGGGACTCTTGGAAGAATCCCTCTCCTCGGCGGATCCGGCCTGATCCAGGATCTGGTACCGCGAAACAGGCTCGAAACTGGCTCTGGCTGGCACCAGATGGATCTCGCACAGTGGGAGGAAGCAGTAAGCGAACCCACCCCAGCGAGGCAGTCATGTCGGCCCAGATCCTCCCGCTGAACCACCGCGAGCGAGCCACTCTCACCGCCGTCGGCCTCGGCCGCGCCGAAATGACCTGCAGCTGCGAACCCGACCTCTACATCGACGGCGTCCCCTGCTGCGACCAGTTCACCGCCCACCGCCTCGCCCGGTTCGCCTTGGTGGTCCCACTGCGCGCCGGCCGCCGCGGCGAGCGCGTTCCGGCACTCCTCACCGAGGCCGGTCGAGCCGCGATCGATTTGCCTGCCACGGACATCCCGCGATCCGCTGCCTGAACCACTTCGTCGACGCGAATGGGTCTCCGCGAACCTGGGGCCGGGTGAAGGAAACCGGCTCAACCAAGGCGCGATGCCTGATTCCGGTCGTCGGCAAGACTGCCGCACCGGCGGCCATTCCGGCCCGCCCGAGACGGACGGCGCGAATCGCTTCGTCGCGCCCGCTCGGGCTTGCCTCAGCGCGTTAAGATCAACTCGAGCGGCCCGAAGGCTGCTTTCCTGGAGCCGGCAAGGGGGTTCGAACCCCTGACCTTCTGTTTACAAGACAGATGCTCTACCAACTGAGCTATACCGGCACGCACCCGGCGACGGGCGCGCCAAAAGTATATCGGGCCGCTTCCGCCGCAGCCGGACAACCCGCCCTAACTCCCAGGTCAGCACCGGAAATCGGCAAGATCCAACCCCATGCGGCACGATCGGTGGCAGGTGTGTCGGACACCACTGCAACAGCTGGGGCGGTACGGCCGATGGTCCCCGGGAACGAACGAGGAGGTGGGGATCGATCATGAAGATCAACGAGCGTGCCGGCCAGGGGGCTGCGCGCAGACGGTGGCCGATTCTCGAGCCTCCGCACCCGCGCTCCAACCAGCGGCATCGGCCGAATCTGCTGCGCCGGCGCGCTTGGCACATTCTCGAGGCTCCGACCGCCGAACAGCCCGCGGTCGAGTCCGAGGAGGCGATCGGTCCCAAGCCGCCGGACGACGCGACCGTCAACTTCGTCCTGGATCTCACTCTGCGGATCGGCGAAGTGCAGATGGCCAGCGGCGCCGGGGCTTCCGACGTCACCGCGACCATTCTCGCGCTCACCTCCGCGCTCGGGCTGCCGCACTGCGAGGTCGACGTCATCTTCACGTCGATCACCGTCACCTGTCACCGGGGGACCGACCTCGCGCCGGTGACCGCGTTGCGAGTGGTCCGTTCGCGCAGTCTCGACTACACCCGGCTGACCGAGACCGAGGCGCTCGTGCGCCAGATCGTCCGCGGCAACACCGGGGCGGAGGAAGCGGTCACCGAGCTGGACCGGATCACCTCCGCGCCGCACCCGTACGCGCGCTGGACCGCGACCGCCGCCTGGGGCGGGCTGGCCGGGTTCATCACGCTGCTGCTCGGCGGGGGCCTCGACATCGCGCTCGTCGCGATGGTCATCTCCGCCGCGGTCGACCGGATCGGCAGGCTGCTCAACAAGGTCAACCTGCCGTTCTTCTTCCAGCAGGTGGTCGGCGGGCTGTTCGCGACGCTGTCGGCGATGGTCATAGTCAGCAGCAACATCCTGACCACCGACCGGCCGACGCTGGTGGTCGCGGCGGCGGTCACCGTGCTGCTGTCCGGGCTCTCCACGGTTTCCGCGGTGCAGGACGGGATCACCGGCTATTACGTCACCGCGTCCGGCCGCACGATGGAAACCGCGTTGATGAGTGCCGGGCTGATCGCGGGCGTCGTGCTCGCGCTGCGGCTCGCGGTGATGCTCGAACTGCCGCGCACGCCGCTGCCCGACGTCCCCGCCTCGACCGCGCAGCACTTGCCGATCATCGTCGTCGGCGGGGCCGGCGCGGCCGCCTGCTTCGCGCTCGCGTCGTACTCGAAGCTGCGCGCGATGCTCGTCGCCGCCGCGGCGGGTGCGATCGGTGCGCTCGTGTACGGCGCGTTGATCATCGCGACGCTCGACGCGGTGAGCGCTTCGGCGGTCGCGGCGACGCTCGTCGGGTTCTGCGGCGGCGTGATGGCGCGGCGGCTGAAAGTTACTCCGCTCGTGGTCGCCGTGTCCGGGATCACTCCGCTGCTCCCCGGTCTCTCCACCTATCGTGGTCTATACCAATTAGCGGTTTCGCCAGGCGGGAACATCTCGACCCTGATGACCGCGGTCGCCATCGGGCTCGCCCTCGCGGCGGGCGTTGTACTGGGCGAATACCTCGCCCAGCCGGTCCGCACCGGCCTCGGCAGGCTCGAGCGGAAGCTCTCCGGACCCCGGCTCGCCGGGCCGATGGAACCGACCGAACGGCGTTTGGAGTAACCAGTTGGTCACCGGCCGGTCACTCCTCGCGCGCTAGGGTTTCTCTTGGGGCCGCGACCCGCCGAGGACGAGGGAGCAGCTGGAGTGACTGACGCGATTGCCGACCGGAACAGCGGACCGTCCGCGGATTTCGTCGTGGTGGCCAACCGGCTGCCCGTCGACCTCGAACGGACCGCGGACGGGGAACAACGCTGGACCGCCAGCCCGGGCGGACTCGTTTCGGCACTCGAACCGTTCCTGCGCTCCCGCAAGGGCGCGTGGGTCGGCTGGCCGGGCGTGCCGGACGTCGACGTGGACGAGTTCGACGACGACGGGCTCGTCCTGCACCCGGTGTCGCTCAGCTCGGCCGAGGTCCGCGACTACTACGAGGGCTTCTCCAACGCCACGCTCTGGCCGCTCTACCACGACGTCGTCGAACGGCCGGTCTTCGACCGGTCGTGGTGGGACAGCTACGTGAAGGTCAACCGCCGCTTCGCCGAGGCCAGCGCCGCCGTCGCCGCGCAGGGGGCGACCGTGTGGATCCAGGACTACCAGCTGCAACTGGTGCCCCGGATGCTCCGCGAGCTGCGACCCGACCTGCGCATCGGCTTCTTCCTGCACATCCCGTTCCCGCCGGTCGAGCTGTTCATGCAGCTGCCGTGGCGCGCGGAGATCGTGCGCGGCCTGATCGGCGCGGACCTGATCGGCTTCCACCGGCCCGGCGGCGCGCAGAACTTCCTGTGGCTGGCCCGGCAGCTGGTCGGCCTCGAACCCACCCGCGGCGCGGTCGGCGTCCGGTCCCGGCCGGGCATGGTGCAGGTCGGCGACCGCACGGTGCGCGTCGGCGCGTTCCCGATCTCCATCGACGCGGCGGGCCTCGACTCGCTCGCCCGCAGCAAGGGCGTCGTCGAGCGGACCAAGCAGATCCGCCGCGACCTCGGCAACCCGAAGACGGTGCTGCTCGGCGTCGACCGGCTCGACTACACCAAGGGCATCGACCTGCGGCTGCAGGCCCTGCACGAACTGCTGCACGAGGGCAGGCTCGAACCCGGCGACGTCACGTTCGTGCAGCTGGCCACCCCGAGCCGCGAACGCGTCGAGCACTACCAGCGGATGCGCGGCGAGATCGAGCAGATGGTCGGCCGGATCAACGGCGAGTTCGCCCGCGTCGGCCACCCGGTCGTGCACTATTTGCACCAATCCGTGAACCGCACCGAGCTGGCCGCCTTCTTCTCCGCGGCCGACGTCATGGTGGTGACTCCGCTGCGCGACGGGATGAATCTCGTCTGCAAGGAGTACGTCGCGTGCCGCCCCGATCTCGGCGGCGCGCTGGTGCTCAGCGAGTTCGCCGGCGCCGCGGCCGAACTGACCAGCGCTTTCCTCGTCAACCCGCACGATCTGGACGGGGTGAAGAACGCGTTGGAGGCTGCCATTACGCTCGACCCCGCCGAGGGCCGACGCAGGATGCGCGCCATGCGTCGCCAGGTCCTCACCCACGACGTCGACCGGTGGGCGCGTTCGTTCCTCCAGGCGCTGGGTGCCGAACCGGCCGACTGACCCCCTCCCCCGTACCGCGCTGGACCTCCTGAGGAGGAGTGTTGACCGCCGAGGCGTTGCCCGCGGAGCTACGGCGCGCGATCGTGCAGATCGCCCGTACCCCGCGCCTGCTGGTCGCCTGCGACTACGACGGCACGTTGGCCCCCATCACCGCGAACCCGGACGAGGCGCGGCCGCTGCCCGAGTCCGTCGGCGCGTTGAGATCGCTCGCCGGCCTGCACGAAACGACCACCGCCGTGATCTCCGGCCGGGCTCTTCGGGATCTCGCGACGCTGTCGCGGCTGCCGTCCGAGGTCAACCTGGTCGGCAGCCACGGGTCCGAGTTCGACATCGGCTTCATCCACGCGCTCGACGAGGACGCGAAGGCGTTGCACCGGCGGCTCGAACACGAGCTGGAACAGCTGGTGCTCGACGTGCCCGGGGTGTCGCTCGAGGTCAAGCCGGCGAGCATCGCGGTGCACGTGCGCCGCGCCGAGCACAACGCGGGCCGGCGCGTCCTCTCGGCCGTGCACGAAGGCCCGTCGAAGTGGGAAGGCGTCACGACCACCGACGGCAAGGAAGTCGTCGAGCTGGCGGTCGTGAAGACCGACAAGGGCAACGCGCTGGACACCCTGCGCCACCAGGTCGGGGCCACCGCGGCGGTGTTCCTCGGCGACGACGTCACCGACGAGAAGGCGTTCGCCCGGCTGGCCGGTCCGGACCTCGGCATCAAGGTCGGCGACGGCGAATCGCTCGCCGAGTACCACGTGCCCGACACCGTCGACGTCGCGATGGTGCTCGCGTTCCTCCTGGAAGAGCGGCGCAACTGGCTCTACGGCGAGTCCGCGCCGCCGATCGAGCGGCTGTCGCTGCTCGCCAACGAGCGCTCGGTCGCGCTGGTGACGCCGGACGCGAAGCTGACCTGGCTGTGCCACCCCGGCCCGGACGCCCCCGCGGTGTTCGCCGACCTGCTCGGCGGTCCCGGGGCCGGGCATTTCTCGATCAAACCGCACCGCAACGGGCTCCCGCTCGGCCAGCGGTACCTGCCGAACACGATGACGGTCGAGACGCGCTGGTCGCGACTGCTCGTCACGGACTATCTCGAACCGGAAAGCCCCGGGCACCGCACCGACCTCGTGCGCGTGATCTCCGGCGAGGCGGTGGCGCAGGTCGTGTTCGCGCCGCGGCCGGAATTCGGCGGCGTGCCGGTGCGGCTGGTCGCCGAGGCCGAGGGCCTGCGCGTGCTGGGCACGTCGGAGCCGTTCGTGCTGCGCTCGCCCGGCGTCGAATGGTCGATCGCCTCCGACGGCCTGCAGGACACCGCGACCGCGCTCGTCCAGCCGACGCCGGAGCAGCCGGTGGTGCTCGAATTGCGCTGCGGCACCACGGATCTCTCCGCGCACGAACTGTCCGAAGTGGACCGCCGGGACCGGGCGGGCCGGTACTGGAGCGACTGGGCGGCGAAGCTCAAGCTGCCGACCGTGCAGACCGAACTGGTGCGCCGCTCCGCGCTGACCCTGCGCGGTCTGGTCAACACCGACACCGGCGGCGTGCTGGCCGCCGCGACGTCGTCGCTGCCGGAGGAGATCGGCGGGGTCCGCAACTGGGACTACCGCTACTGCTGGATCCGCGACGCCGCGATGACCGTGCGCGAGCTGGTGCACCTCGGTTCGCACGAGGAGGCCGAGGGCTACCTGAAGTGGCTGCACGGCGTGCTCGCCACGCTGGCCGGCCCGGAGCGGCTGCACCCGCTGTACACGCTGGCCGGAAGCGTCATCGGCGCGGAGGCGGTCATCGAGTCGCTGCCCGGGTACGCCGGTTCGCGGCCGGTGCGCGTCGGCAACCTCGCCAACCACCAGGTGCAGCTCGACGTGTTCGGCCCGGTCGTGGAACTGGTCGCGACGCTGGCGGAGGTGCGCGGCGAACTGCGCGACGAGGACTGGCAGATGGTGCGCGCGATGGCCGAGGCCGTCACGCGGCGCTGGAACGAGCCGGACCACGGGATCTGGGAAGAGCGGCACGTGCCGCGGCACCGGGTGTACTCGCGGGTGATGTGCTGGGTGACCATCGACCGCGCGGTGCGGCTCGGCGACGAGTACGGCCGCGACGTCCCCGGTGCCTGGCCCACGCTGCGCGACCAGATCAAGGCCGACGTGCTCGAGCACGGCTGGAACGAAGAGGTGCAGGCTTTCACCACCGCCTACGACGGCACCGACCTCGACGCGGCGTCCCTGTTCGTGGGCCTCACCGGGCTCATCGACCCGGCGGACGACCGGTTCCAGAAGACCGTGACGGCGATCGAAGCCGAACTGCGCAGCGGTTCCACGGTGTACCGCTACCGGCGCGACGACGGCCTTCCCGGCGGCGAGGGCGGCTTCCACATCTGCGCGGCCTGGCTGATCGAGGCGTACCTGTGCACCGGACGGCGCAACGAGGCCGAGGAGCTGTTCGCGCAGATCGTCGACGCAGCGGGCCCGACCGGGCTGCTGCCCGAGCAGTTCGACCCGGTCGCGGAGCGCTCGCTCGGCAACCACCCGCAGGCGTACTCGCACATCGGCCTCATCCGGTGCGCGAATCTCCTTGCCGAGAAGGCTTGATCAGGCAAGCCCGTTAGCACGCCTCGGTGACAAGTGCCGTGAAGGCCGCCTTGCCGGAATCGCATTCCGTTAAGGTGGTCTTCACGAGCATTTGCACGTTCGTTCGGGTTGCCGGCGCGGAGGTGATGCGGTGAAGCAGTACTACGGGCAGCAGTCCGCGGAGTACGCCCCGCTGCCGCCGTTGTTCGCCGCCCGGGTGCGCGTCGCGTCCGTGGTCATCGGGGTTTCGCTGGCGATCGGCACGCTGCTCGTTTTCGGCATCACCGCGCTCGTGAACCGTCCGCTGCACGGGCACAGCCTGCCGCGCGGGCTGCTCGGTCTCGCCGCGCTGCTGCTGCCGATGTTGTCCGTGCTCGCTATCGCCGTGGTCGTCCTGTCCGCACGCCGCTGCCTGCAGGGCGACTACCTGGTGACCGCCAGGGCCCGCGGCACGCGCGCGACGCTGACCGCCTGTTTCACCGTGCTGTCGATCAGCTGCCTGATCGCGCTCGGGGTGTCCGCGCTGGTGGATCTCTGGGGCAACCACGGCAAGCTCGGCCTGCCCGAACTGCTCGCGACCTTCGCGAATTTCGCCATCGGCCTGATCGGCTACAGCGCCGGGCTTTGGTTCGTCCGGCCGTCGGTGAGCACACTGGAGAAGTTCAGCGACCATCCCATCTGGTGAGGCCGTGAACGCTCGCCCGCGCCGCGGGCAAGAGTGGGTATGCAGGTGACCCACGACGGTCCCGAGCCGGTGTCGACCGGCCCGCAGGACCGCCCCGACCTGGGCGGACCCGATCCCGCCCCGGCCTTCGGGCGGCTGTTCGACGCGCACGCGGCGACCATGCACCGCTACCTCGCGCGCCGCGTCGGCCCGGATGCCGCGCACGATCTCGTCGCCGAGACGTTCCTCGTCGCGCTGCGCCGCCGGGAGTCGTACCAGCCGGAGCTGGGCACCGCGCGCTCGTGGCTGTACGGGATCGCGACGAACCTGCTGCGCCACCACGTCCGCAGCGAAACCCGGGCGTTGCGAGCCACCGCGCGGCTCGCGAATTCCGGCGACCGCGGCCACGGCGGACACGACACCAGGGTCGCCGAGCAGGTGGACGCACAGGTCCGCGCGGCACAGCTGGCGGGCGCGCTCGCGAAGCTGAGCGTCGCCGACCGCGACACGCTGCTGCTGGTCTCGTGGGCCGGGCTGGAACCGGTCGAAGTCGCCGAAGCGCTCGGCATCCCGCCGGGCACCGTCCGTTCGAGGCTGCACCGGATCCGCAGATGGCTGCGCACCAACGCAGGCGCGTCGACCCGCGAGGAGGCGAAAGACCAGTGAACGACGACACCGTGCGGCATCTGTGGTCCGATGCCGAACTCGACGAGGCCCTCGCCGCGCTGCACCCGCACGAGACGGCCACCGACCGCACCGAACTCGACCGGGCCCGCGCGAGCATGATGCGGGCCGCCGCGGCAGTGAGCGAATCGGCCGAACCGGTTGTCCCGCAACGGAAAAAACGCTCCGGCGCGTGGCGGTGGATCGCCGTGGCCGCGGCGGTCGCGCTCGTCACCGGCGGCGTGGTCGTGGTCCGGGAACTCGCCACCGCGCCGACGACGCTGGCTCCCGCCGGCCCGGCCGCCCCGGCGGACCGGCGCGAAGCGGGCGCGCCGTTCACCCACGTCGTGACCAAGTACAGCCGCACCGTGCTGGTGAGCGGGAGCAGTGTGTTCAGGGTCCCGGAACAGGTGGACCTGTGGATCCCGGCCGATCCGTCCGGAGTGTGGAAACGACGCTGGACCCGGGCCGAACCACCGACGTTGCTCGGCGGGGATCCCCGGGACAGCGCGAAACTGCCCGGGCCGTCCCAGGCCGAGGAGTCCGCGCCCGGCGGGCGGTTCACGCGCGACGCCCGCTTCCCCGGAGACGCGGCCGCCAGCACTCAGCTGGGCTGGTCCCAGCCGACCCCGGACTTCGTCGCGGGCCTGCCGACCGACCCGAATCAGCTGACCAATCGCCTCCTGAAGGACCGCATCCCTCCGGAGTTGTCGCCGGCGGGCGACGGGCCGCTGCCGCAGCCGTTGAACTACGGCGCTCCGAAGGACCCCAGCCCCATCACCTATCCGTCGGCGACCGGGATGGTCCTGAACGTCCTCGCTTCCGGGTACGCGTCGCGCGAGCTGCGGGGCGCCTTCGTGAAAGCGATGGACAACCCGGTGCTCGGATTCCAGTTGGTGCAGGACGCTCCGGACTTCGTGCAATACGCGGTGCTCGCCGGCCCGTACCGAGTGCTCGTCTCGCTCAACCGGACCCGGCTTCAGCTGACCGACCTCCAGGTGCTCTCCGCGAGCTCCGTCACCAGGTTCGCGCCCGGCACTCTGGTCAGCTCCGCGCAGTTCTCCTCCGAGACCACCGACCGGGCGGGAGACTGATCATTTCGCGTGGTTCGCCGCGTTGAGCGCGCTCGCCACGTCGGGCACCTCCAGCACCCGGATGCCATCCGGGAGCTTGCCGGAATCCGGCGGCACCAACGCGTGCGTGAAGCCGAGCCGGGCCGCCTCGGCCAGCCGGCGCCCGACGTTCGGCACCCGCCGGATCTCGCCCGCCAGCCCGACCTCGCCCACCGCGACCAGCCGGGGCGACAGGGCCACGTCGTGCAGCGACGAGGTCAGCGCGAGCACCAGCGCCAGGTCGATGGCGGGCTCGGTGATCTTCATGCCGCCGACCGTCGCGACGTAGACGTCCTTGTCGCCCAGCTTCAGCCGGCCGCGCTTCTCCATCACGGCGAGCACCATGGCGACCCGTGCCGAATCGAGGCCGCTCACGGCACGCCGCGGCTGCGGCATCCCGCTGCTCGACACCAGCGCCTGCACCTCGCCCAGCAGCGGCCGTTTCCCCTCGACCGCGACCGTGACCGCGGTGCCCGGCACCGCCTCCGCGGTCCGGCTCAGGAACAGACCGGACGGGTCCGGCACTCCGACGATGCCGCCCTCGGTGAGCTCGAAACAGCCGATCTCGTCCGCCGCGCCGAACCGGTTCTTGATGCCGCGCACCATCCGCAGCGTGGAATGCTTGTCGCCCTCGAATTGCAGCACCACGTCCACCAGGTGCTCCAGCACGCGCGGACCGGCGACCGAACCGTCCTTCGTGACATGTCCCACGAGCAAGACCGGCAGCCCGCGTTCCTTGGCCAGCGCGACGAGTCCGGAGGTGACCGCGCGGACCTGCGTCACCCCGCCCGGCGAGCCCTCGACCTGCGGCGATGCCATGGTCTGGACCGAATCGACGATCAGCACGCCCGGCTTCACCGCGTCGACGTGCCCGAGGATCGCGGACAGATCGCTCTCCGCCGCGAGGAACATCTCACCGTGCACGTTGCCGGTGCGCTCGGCGCGCAGCCGGACCTGTCCCGCGGATTCCTCGCCGGTGACGTACAGCGAACGCCCCGCCGTGACCGCCCATTGATACGCGACTTCGAGCAGCAGCGTGGATTTGCCGACCCCGGGTTCACCGGCCAGCAGCGCGACCGCGCCGGGCACGAGCCCGCCGCCGAGCACCCGGTCCAGCTCCGGCACGCCGGTGGCCTTCGCTCTGGCTGCCTCGACGTCGACCTCGGCGATCGGCCTCGCGGGCGCACTCGGAGCTCCGGCGGCCACCCGCGCGATCGCCGGTTTCGCGGAGCCGCGCTCCTCGAGCGTGCCCCACGCCTGGCATTCCGGGCAGCGACCGACCCACTTCGCCGTTTCGTACCCGCATTCCGCGCACCGGTGGACGGTGCTGGTCTTCTTCACCACTCCGCGAGGCTATCGGCGGACACCGACAAAACTCGCGGCGACGCGGTCAGGAGCCCGCGTGCGCGGGTGCCGCGACCGGCAGCTCGACCACGATCGGGCCGGCGTTCTGGAAGGTGAAGGTGACCTTGATCGTCGCGCCCGGCCACAGCGGCTGCTTGAGGCCCGGCAGCACGACCTTGCCGGAGCCGAGCTGGCTCGCCGCGCCGCCGCTCTCGCCCGTCTGCGGCGCGCTCGACGCCGTGTTGGGAGCCGAGCTGCTCGGGGCGGAGCTGGGCGCGCCGCTGGCGGGCTGGTTCGCGTCGGAGGCGGGCGTGCTGTTCGCCGACTCCGACTGCGGCGGGGCGCCCTGCTCGACCGCGTCGGCCGGGCCGATCACGAGCGAGTGGCCGGCGACGATCGCCGTGTCCCCGGAGATCTGCGCGGGGCCGGAAGCGCCTTCGGAGGTCACCGAGACGAGCTTGTCGTCCTTCTGGCCCTGGTTGATCACGGTGAGCGTGAGCGGGGCGGGCGAACCGGCCGCGTAGCCGGGGCCCTGCGCCGGGTACTGCACCGCGGCGTTGCGCAGCACGATCGTCTTCACCTGGGCGTAGGTGCCGTTGACGGCGGGCTGCTGGGTGTCGGTCTGAGTGATCTGACCGGCTCCGCAACCGGCGAGCACGAGTGCGGCGCCGAGCGCCGACACGCCTGCGCCGAGCACGCGGCGATTCTGCAGCCTCACGTCAGAGTCCTTCCCTTTCACGGCCTCGTCCTTCCCGAAGACTAGCCGGGCGGTTCTCCGCGCGCGGAACCGGTGTGCGTTCCCGGCCGATCGACTGTCCACAAAGGATCCCACAGCGCCGGTCGGGGCGCTGTCGGCTCACCTGCATGAGCACGGCGAAAACCGGTTTGTCAAGCCCTGCTCAGGCCGCTGACCTGCGACGACGATCCCGGGCCGCTAGGTGGCCGCCGACGGGCCGTGATAGGATGGAGTCAGCGAAAGGGGCAGAGGACACATGGTTTTCAAGGTCGGAGAGACCGTCGTCTACCCGCACCACGGTGCCGCACTCATCGAAGCGATCGAGACCCGCGTGATCAAGGGCGAGGAAAAGAAGTACCTCGTCCTCAAAGTCGCGCAAGGGGATCTTACGGTTCGCGTGCCCGCGGACAACGCCGAGATCGTCGGCGTGCGCGATGTCGTCGGGCAAGAAGGACTGGACAAGGTCTTCGATGTTCTGCGTGCTCCGCACACCGAAGAGCCCACGAACTGGTCTCGTCGGTACAAGGCCAACCTGGAGAAGCTCGCCTCCGGCGATGTGAACAAGGTGGCCGAAGTGGTGCGCGACCTCTGGCGGCGAGAAAAGGACCGCGGACTTTCAGCCGGCGAGAAACGCATGCTGGCGAAAGCACGGCAAATCCTGGTCAGCGAGCTCGCGCTCGCGGAGGGCACCGACGAGGGCAAGGCGGAAACGCTCCTCGACGAGGTGCTAGAGACCGCGACGGTCTGACCCCGGGTCCTCCGGTTCGCCGCCGAGGCAACCGGTTCCCTACGATCACGACCTGATGAACCCACAGGTGCACAGCGTCGCGTTCGTGACTGTCGCGCACCGTCCGGCCGATCCTGAGCTCGCGCTCGCGGCGGTCGGCGGTGCAGCACTACTCACGCACACCGTGCGGGGGCTGCTCGGCACACCGGAAATCGATCTGGTGGTCGCCGCAGCCCCCGAGCGGTGTGCGAAGTCGTTTTCCGAGGCATTGCGCGGCCTCGAATGCCGGGTCGTTCCCGGCTCCTCGCTCCGGCAGGCATTCGCCGCCGTCGAGCCGCTGCTTGCCTCCGACGCCGTCGTGCTGGTGCACGACGCGCTGCGGGCGTTCACTCCACAACGGACGGTCCGCCGCGTGCTGGCCGCGGTCCGGGACGGCGCGCCGGTCGCGGTTCCGGTGCTGCCGATGTCCGACACGGTGAAAACCACCGACGAATCCGGAATTGTCACCGCCACCGTCGATCGCGACGGTCTTCGCAGTGCGCAAACCCCGGTTGGTTTTTCCCTTTCCGCTTTCCGTTCCGCACTCGCCGATTCCGCTGACCCCGGTCTCGCCGACACCGCGGGCGCGGCCACCGTCCCCGGCGATCCGGACGCGATGCGCGTCGCGAGCGCCTTCGAACTCACCCTCGCCGAGGCGCTCGTCGCCGGCGGGGACCGGGAGGATCCCCTGTGACCGATCTGCGGGTAGGCAACGGCGTCGACGTCCATCCGGTCGAGCCGGGCCGCGAATGCTGGATGGCCGGTCTGCGGTGGCCGGGCGTCGACGGCTGCGCGGGCCACTCGGACGGCGACGTCGCGGCACACGCGCTGTGCGACGCCCTGCTGTCCGCGGCTGGCCTCGGCGATCTCGGGGCGGTATTCGGCACCGGCGATCCGCGGATGGACGGCGCGCACGGCACCGACATGCTCGTCGAGGTGCGTGCCCTGCTGCGGGCCGAAGGCTGGCAGGTCTCCAACGCGACCGTGCAGGTCATCGGCAACCACCCGCGGATCGGGAAGCGGCGCGACGAGGCGCAGCAGGTGCTGAGCGACGCCGTCGGCGGACCGGTGAGCGTTTCCGGGACCACGTCGGACGGGCTCGGCCTCACCGGACGCGGCGAGGGCATCGCGGCGGTCGCGACCGCGCTGCTGATCCGCGGCTGAGTTAAATTCGCTCACCCGGAATCGTAATATTCCATTCTTCGCGATACCTGACCAGCGCTAACCGCCCGGTCATCGGAAAACGATCTTCGCCGATCTCCGCTAACTTCTGCGCGGGTACCCGCGGCTCATTATAGTTATTCCGCGACGTTTGCGGCGGCAGGGAGCGGGGCCGCCCGGCCAAAGGGGGACGATGCCCGTCGATGCGCATCGATTGTCCGGAGTACGTTCGATCACCGGGAGGCTGGTCGAGGAACTGCTGTCCCGTCCGGGAGGGCAGAGCAGACCGCTGCCGATCGCGGTCGCGCTCGGCGTGCGCGGCGCGGGGAAGTCGGCGCTGCTGGAGGAATTGCGCACCCGGTGCGAGGACATCCCGCACGCGCTCGTCGATTTCGAGCGGCGCGACTGGGAGCAGATCCAGCCGCGGGAACTGCTGGGCCACTTGGCTTTCGACCTCGGCAGGCAATGGCGGCAATTCGGCCGTATCGCGTTTCCCCGGCTGTGGCTGTGCATGCTCGTGCTCAGCGCCCCGGTCGAACTCGGCGACCGCCGGGCCGCACTGCGCAAACTCCGGGATCTGATCGCGAAAAACCAGCCGCTGGAACGCAATCGCGACGCGATCGTGGACGTCGTGAAGCTCGTCGGCGGCGTCACGTCGGGCAACAGCCTTCCTGGCTGGAACGAGGCGACCGAACTCCTGCTGCGCGGGCTCAGCTGGTACGACCGGCGACGGCTGATGGGCAAGGTCAAAGCCATGCCGACCGGGCACGGCAACCACCAGGACTTCCTGATCGAAATCGCCAAGCACGCGCACGGCGACGACGAGGACCGGGCCGCGGTCGACGCGATCATCTGCGATGCCTTCCTCGCCGACCTGCGCCGCGCCTACTCCGGCATCTCCGGCACCCGCCGGACGATGAATTGCCTGGTATTGCTGGACAACGCGCACACGAAGGGCGGACAGGACTTCCTGCGCGCGCTCGCCGAGGCGCGCAGGCACACGCCGGACGAGGCCGATCCGCTGGTGGTGATCGCGACGAGCCGGACGTGGAATCCGGACTGGAGCGAAAGCTGGTCGATGGTCACCGCGCATCCGGGCAGCGACCGGGAGATCCGGCGCAACCCGGAGCACCGGACCAGCGGCCTCGACTGGCCGGTGCCGCGGCTGCCCGCGCACGTGGAAACCGATTGGATCCCCGGTCAGCCGGACAACCGCTGGTCTCCCTGGTACCTGCTGGAACTCGGCACGCTTTCCAGCGGCGACGTCGTCGATGTCGCCGCCGCGCACGACGTGCATCCGACGTCGCGGCTGCCGCGGTTCCTGTCCCGGCTCACCGACGGACACCCGGGCGCGGTGCGCGAGGTGCTGCAGACGCTCGCCGCGCGGTACGAGCCGGGCAATCCGAACACGCTGCGGGAATCCTTGTACACCAAGGTAACCCTGGACGACGGCAGCGATTCCACTTTGCTCGCGCAGATGTGCGACTACCTGCTGCAGGACTTTTCCACCGCGAGCCGCCAGGAACTCGTCACCGCGAGCGCCGCGGTCGACGTGGAAATGCTGTTCCACAAGGAAATTCTCGATCTGCGCAATCCGATGGGCGAGGGGCCGCTGTTCAAGCAGCTCGCCGATCAGCTGTGGCTGCGCGCGGATCCGGACGACCCGTCGCGCTACGTCCTGCACCCGTGGCTGCGCCGGTTGCTGCTGCGGAAGCTGGCGACGCGCGCCGACGATCACCCGTTGAGCTGGGAAAAGGTGCACACGCGCTGCCGCGATTTCTACGAGAAGAACGGCCGCGTCGCCGCCGCTCGCTACCACGACCTGGCGCTCGAGAACGTCGACGCGGTGGTGACGCATCTGTGCGAACCGCTCAGCGCGCCGCACGCCGAGTTCGACGTGCCGACCGCGGAAGCGTGGCTGGCCGAACTGGACACGATCACCGCCGCGCCCAACCGGCTGGTGGAGAACGCGGATCCCTACACCCAGGTGCAGCAACGCGTCGGCGAGTGGGAAGGCGAACTGGAGACGACCGTGGCGTGGCTGGTCGTTTCGCTGTGGCTGGCGCGCGATCCGCTCGGCGATCCGGGCGGCACCCTCAACGCCACCATCGAGAGCGGATTCCACCATCTGGCCCAAGGCCGGGGACGAGGATCGATGCTGTTGCACGAGCGAGCGGAGCGCTACCGATGACGCAACGGATCAAACCGCCGCGGCCGGCGTGGGCGAAGTGGCTCTGGGGCGGCGGCGCGGTGCTGCTGGTCGTGGTCATCGTCGTCGCCGCGTTCGTCGTCGTCCCGGCGATCAGCGAGGCGAACCGCACGTGCGGCGCCGGCGTCGAGGAACGCGGTGAGAATTCCGAATGCATCGGCACGACTGACGGCGAATTCGTGTTTTCTCCCGACCTCGCCGATGTGGAAAACAGAATTCATCAGGAAAATACCGAAACCGTCGGTTCCGGGAAGCCGTACGTGACCATCGCGGTGCTCCTGCCGATGACGCTCACCGACCACGACATTCTTTCCCGCGAATGGGTACGGCATCAGCTCGAAGGGGCGTATGTCGCCCAGCACCGGGCCAACAAAACGCAGTCGTGGGGCAGCGTGCCGCTCATCCGGCTGCTGCTGGCCAACCCCGGCAGCCAGCTCAAACAGTGGGAGCCGGTGGTCGACGACCTGATCGGCCGGACCGGGGCCGACCGGATCGTGGGCGTGACCGGCATCGGGCTGAGCCTCGACACCGCGCGCAGCGCCATCCAGAAGCTGTCCGACCACCGCGTCCCGGTCGTGGCCTCGCACCTGGCCGCCGATGAGTTTTCGCAGATCCCGGGCTTCCTGCGGGTGTCCCCGACCAGCTCGACCTACGGCAGTTCGATGGCGGGCTATGTGAAGCCGACCGCGCACACCGCGACCGTCGTGCAGGACCAGAACCCCGGCGACCTGTACCCGAAGACGCTGGCCACTGCGTTCACCAAGACGTTCGCCGACGCCACGCACCGGATCGTCGGGCGCACCGAGTCCTACGACTCCAGCCTGCCCGGGATCGAGAACACCTTCCTGCAGATGATGCCCAACATCTGCGGCGACAACCCGGACGTCGTGTACTTCGCCGGCCGCGAGGACCACCTGAAGTCGTTCGTCGCGCAGCTCGCCCAGCGGCCCTGCCTCGAGAAACACCTCACCGTGCTGACCGGCGACCTCGCACAGGTCGGGCCGCCCGGCCCGGAGATGCGCCGCGGCCTCCAGGCGAACGTCACCGTGCTCGCGCCGGGCCTCGCGCATCCGCAGGCCTGGCGCGACCATCCGGAGTCGTTCAACAAGGCGGCCGTCGCGAGCTTCGAGGAACCCGGATGCTCCGGTTGCTTCACCGCGGTCTTCCCGAGGGAACGGCTGGACGACGGCATCGCGATCCTGGCGCACGACGCGGTGCTGACCGTGATCTGGGCCATCCGCGGCATCCCGCGAGTGTCGCCGGAGCAGGTCACCGCGCAGGACGTGCTGCAGGCGAGGAACCGGCTGCACGGACAGTCCGCGGTCCCGGGAGCGAGCGGCATGATCTCGTTCGACGACCGCGGCGACCCGGTGAACAAGGCGGTGCCGATCCTGCGCGTCCGGCTCGACGCGACGCCGGAGTTCGTGGAGCTTTACGTCCCGGCGGCGTGAGCCGGGCACCACAAACGGGCGGCGGCGCACCCGGGTCGCCCGATAGGGTTGGCGCGTGGCCATCAACGCGGTGTTGTTCGACTTCTCCGGCACTCTTTTCCGGCTTGAGCAGCAGGACGGCTGGCTCGAGGACGTGCGCGACGACGACGGCGAGGCGCTCGACGTCGAAGCGCAGACCGAGCTGATGCGGCGGATGACCGCGCCGGTCGAGCAGTCCGTCGAACTCGACGAGGAGCACCTGTACGCCTGGCACAACCGCGACCGCGACCCGGAGCTGCACCGGAAGGTGTACCTCGAGGTGCTGCGGCTGTCCGGCGTGCCCCGGCGCGACCAGGCCGAGGCGCTGTACGCCCAGCTCATCGCCCCGGACCAGTGGACGCCCTACCCGGACACCGAGGCCGCGCTCAAGGCGGTCGCGAGCAGCGGGCGCAAGGCGGGCGTGCTGAGCAACATCGCGTTCGACATCCGGCCCGCGTTCGGCCAGCGCGGCTGGGACGCGCACGTCGCCGAGTTCACCCTGTCCTTCGAGGTCGGAGCGGTGAAGCCGGAGCCGGAGATCTTCCAGTCGGCGATCGAGCGGCTCGGCGTGCGCGCCGAGGAGACGCTGATGGTCGGCGACAGCGAGGAGGCCGACGGCGGCGCCCGTGCGCTGGGCTGCCGGTTCGCCCTGGTCGACCCGCTGCCCACGGCGCAGCGGCCGGACGCGCTGCTGGGCGTGCTGCGGGAGCACGGCGTGCTCTGACGTCCTGCGACGTCTCCCACAGTGCCCCCGGTACCCTTTACCTCGTGGCTTTGCACCTGTACGACACCGCGACCCGTGCCCCCCGGGAGTTCTCTCCCGTCCGCAGCGGAACGGCGTCGATCTACGTGTGTGGCGCCACTGTGCAGGGAGTACCGCATATCGGGCACGTCCGCGGCATGCTGAATTACGACGTGCTCCGCCGCTGGCTGCTCCACAGTGGACTGGACGTGCTGCTGGTCCGCAACGTCACCGACATCGACGACAAGATCCTCGCCAAGGCCGCCGACGCCGGACGGCCGTGGTGGGAATGGGCGGCGACGCACGAGCGGGCGTTCGAGAAGGCGTACGAGGATCTCGGCTGCCTCCCGCCGTCGGTCACGCCGCGCGCGACCGGGCACGTCACGCAGATGGTCCAGCTGATGGAGCGGCTGATCGAAGCCGGGCACGCGTACGCCGTCGACGGCGACGTGTACTTCTCGGTGAAGTCGTTCCCCGAGTACGGCACGCTGTCGGGACAGCAGCTCGACGAGGTCCAGCAGGGCGAGACGCCGACCCGCGGCAAGCGTGATTCGCGCGACTTCACGCTGTGGAAGAGCGCGAAGCCGGGCGAGCCGTCGTGGCCGACGCCGTGGGGCGAGGGGCGTCCCGGCTGGCACCTGGAGTGCTCGGCGATGGCGACCAACTACCTCGGCGCCGAGTTCGACATCCACGGCGGCGGCGTCGACCTGGTGTTCCCGCACCACGAGAACGAACGCGCGCAGTCGAACGCGGCGGGCGACGGGTTCGCCCGCTACTGGCTGCACAACGCGTGGGTGACCATGTCCGGCGAGAAGATGTCGAAGTCGCTGGGCAACACGGTCGCGATCCCGGCGATGCTGGAGCGCTACCGGGCACCCGAACTGCGCTACTACCTGGTGCAGCCGCACTACCGGTCCACCGTCGAGTATTCCGAAGGCGCGGTGACCGAAGCCGCGCAGGGCTACCGGCGGATCGAGGCGTTCCTGCGCCGGGCGGAGTCGGCCGGTTCGGTAGACGTCGGCCCGGTCTCCCCGGAATTCGCCGCGGCGATGGACGACGACCTGGCGACGCCCGCCGCGTTCGCCGTGGTGCACAACACGGTCCGTGACGGTAACGCCGCCCTCGACGGGGGCGACACCACGAAGGCACTCGAATTGGCCGGCACGGTCCGCGGGATGACCGCCGTGCTCGGCATCGACCCGCTGTCGCCGGACTGGGCGGACGGCGGCTCGGACACTCCCGTCCGCGACGCGCTGGGCACGCTCGTGGAAGCCCTGCTGGCCGAACGCCAGGAGGCCCGTGCGGCGAAGGACTTCGCCCGCGCGGACGCCGCCCGCGACCGTCTCGTGGCGGCGGGGATCGCGGTGGAAGACACCCCGAACGGTCCGCAATGGACGGTCAGGAACTCCTGACCTCCTCGCGGCAGCAGAGATTGAGGATTCATGGCAGGCAACTCACAGCGCAAAGGTGCCATCCGCAAGACCGGCACCAAGAAGGGCGCCGTCGTCGGTTCGGGCGGGCAGCGGCGCAAGGCGCTCGAGGGCAAGGGCCCGACGCCGAGGGCTGAGGACCGGCCCGGGCACAAGGCGTACCGCGCTGCCAACGCCGCCACCAAGCGCGACCAGGCCCGGCAGAAGAAGGCCGACCGGCCGGAGCTGATCGCCGGCCGCAACCCGGTCGTCGAGGCGCTGCGCGCGGACGTGCCGGGCACGGCGCTGTACGTCGCGCTCAACATCGACATCGACGACCGGGTCAACGAGGCCGTCCGGCTGGCCGGCGACAAGGGCATCTCCATTCTGGAGATCCCGCGCGAGGAACTGGACCGCAAGACCAACCGGGCCATGCACCAGGGCCTCGGCCTGCAGGTACCGCCGTTCGAGTACGCACACCCGGACGACCTGATGGAGGCTGCGCGCGACTCGGGCAACACCCCGCTGTTCGTCGCGCTCGACGGCGTCACCGACCCGCGCAACCTCGGCGCGGTGATCCGGTCCGCCGCGGCGTTCGGCGCGCAGGGGGTGCTGCTGCCGGAACGCCGCAGCGCCGGAATGACCGCGGTCGCGTGGCGCACGAGTGCTGGTACCGCGGCGAAGCTGCCGATCGCGGTCGCCACGAACCTCACTCGCCAGCTGCGTGCGTGGGCTTCGAAGGGTCTGATGATCGTCGGCCTCGACGCCGACGGCACGGTCGACATCGACGCCCTCGAACTGGCCGCGGACCCGCTGGTCGTCGTCCTGGGCTCGGAAGGCCGCGGCCTGTCCCGACTGGTCCGCGAAACGTGCGACGCGACCGTCTCAATCCCGATGGCGGCCGGCGTGGAATCGCTGAACGCCTCGGTCGCCGCCGGGGTGCTGCTGGCCGAGGTCGCCCGCCGTCGCCGGATCGCCGGACGCGTCTGAGTTTTTTCGCTGGAATCGTCAGGCTGTTATCGTCGATAACATGCCCGACGACGCCCGCGCCCGCATCATCACGGCCGCACTGGGCCTGCTGACCAGCGACGGCCCGGACGCGGTGTCGACCCGTGCCGTGAGCTCGGCGGCAGGCGTCCAGCCTCCGACGATTTATCGACTGTTCGGCGACAAGGACGGCCTGCTCGACGCCATCACCGTCCAGGGCTACGAGGATTACCTGGAGGCGAAAACCGCCGAGCCGCCCGCCGAGGACCCACTGGACGACCTGCGGCGGGGCTGGGATCAGCACCTGGAGTTCGGCCTGGCCAACCCCGCGCTGTACCGGCTGATGACCACTCGGCCCGGTCGTTCGCCCGCGCTGGAGAAGTCCCTGGAGATCCTCGCGACGCGCGTCAGCCGCATCGCGTCAGCCGGACGACTCCGGGTGCCGGAGCCGCTTGCGGCGGCCTTGATCCACGCCGCCGGCTCGGGGGCGACGTTGAGCCTGATCTCGACGCCTGCAGATTCTCGCGACCTCGCGGTCTCGGCCGCGGCCCGGGAAGCGGTGATCGCAGCGATCACCACGGACCGGCCGGTGTCCCGGGCACCTGGCCCGACCGCGGCGGCTACTGCTTTGCGGGCGGTGTTGCCGCAGGTGTCGGGGTTGAGTGCGGCGGAGAAGGCTCTGATGGGTGAGTGGTTGGACCGGATCACCGACTGAGCC
Organism: Amycolatopsis sp. Poz14; assembly: GCF_006704225.1. Taxonomy (NCBI): domain Bacteria; kingdom Bacillati; phylum Actinomycetota; class Actinomycetes; order Pseudonocardiales; family Pseudonocardiaceae; genus Amycolatopsis; species Amycolatopsis sp. Poz14. Next base: position 1,341,359 of record NZ_JACLHD010000001.1, on the reverse strand, counting down.
TGGACGCCTCTCTTCTGACTCGCTCGTACGGCTCTCACGTGCTGCTTACGCTTGGCTGTCGCGCATCTTCCCGGCCAGTGCTCTTCCGTTCCGGTGCCCCTGCTGCCGTCGCGTTGCCGTGTCGTGGGTCCATCACCTTCGCGCTCCGCCGCCCGCGCACTGCCATCGCGCGCCCATCAACATCCCGCTCCGCCGCCCCCACATCGCACGCTCACCACTCTCGCGACCGCGCACCAATCGCCGCCCCGCACTGCCCGCGCGCCCACCACCCCAGCGCGTTACCCCGTCGCACGCCCACCGCTCTCCCGCACCAACCCCGCCCCGCCCTGCCCTCTCGCGCACCCACCGCCCTTCCACCCAGCCGCCCCCGGCCTGCCGCCCGCCCCATGACACTCCCGCCCCAGCCGCGGCGCAGCCCCACCACCCGCTCACTTCCCCGTCGCGAAGGGCGAAATCCCCCCAAATCCGTCACCCTCGGTGATTCGTGCTGTGATCCGTCGGGCATCGCCGCGCGAAGCCACCCGCTCGGGCTAAGGTCTCCTCCGGAACCGAGGGGGTCCGTCACCGATGTCGTTCGTTTCGCCGCTGTTCTTGTGGTACTTCATGCCCGCGGTGCTGATCGCGGTCCTGGTGTGCCCGCGCAGCTGGCGCAACGGCATCGTCGCGGTCGCGAGCCTGCTGTTCTACACGATCGGCGCCGGCCCGTACCTGTTCCTGCTGCTGCTCTGCATGGCGGTGAACTTCCTGGCCGGCCCCGCGCTGGAGCCGAGCCCGTGGGACGTTCGCGGCACGCGCCGGAAACGGATCCTGATCGGCGTCATCACGCTCGACGTCCTCGTGCTCGTCATCTGGAAGTACGCCGGTTTCGCGACGCAGCAGATCGCCGCCGTCGCGCACTGGTTCGGCGGCGACCTGGGCGTCGCGAACATCGTGGTGCCGATCGGCATTTCCTTCTACACCTTCCACCACATCTCGTACGTGGTGGACATCTACCGCGGCGAGCGGCACGCGCTGCGCAACCCGGTGTCGTTCGCCGCGTACATCGCGATGTTCCCGCAGTTGGTGGCGGGTCCCATCGTGCGCTACCGGGAGATCGCCGACCAGCTTCCGCAACGGCGTTCGCACCGGCTGGACGACATCGCCGCGGGCTTCCCGAGGTTCGCGCTGGGCCTGTGCAAGAAGTCGATCATCGCCGACTCGCTCAGCCCGATGGTCGAAGCCTGCTTCTCGACCCCCGCGAACCAGATGACCTTCACGACGGCCTGGCTCGGCGCGATCGGCTACACCCTGCAGCTGTTCTTCGACTTCTCCGGCTACTCGGACATGGCGATCGGCCTCGGCCGCATGCTCGGCTTCCGGTTGCCGGAGAACTTCGCGCGCCCGTACTCGTCGGTGACGATCACGGAGTTCTGGCGCCGCTGGCACATGTCGCTGTCCCGCTGGTTCCGCGACTACGTCTACATCCCGCTGGGCGGCAACCGTTCGGGCGCCGGAAAGACGTACCGGAACCTGTCGATCGTCTTCGTGCTGACCGGTTTCTGGCACGGCGCGCAATGGACGTTCCTGATCTGGGGCTGCTACCACGGCGCACTTCTGGTCATCGAACGCCGCTTCCACCTCGGCGACGCTCCCGCCAGCCCGGTCGCCCGCATCGCCCGCCGAGTGCTGACCCTGATCCTGGTCGTGTTCGGCTGGGTCTTCTTCCGCTCAGCCGATCTGGGTCATGCGCTGTCGATGATCGGCCACATGCTGATCCCGGATTTCGGCGGCCTCGGCGACGTCGTGGAAAGCGCGCTGACGAACCAGCGGCTGGTGATCCTGCTGCTGGCACTGATCGTGTTCATCCTCCCGGCGCATCCGGTGACCGGCCCGCTGCTGGAATCGTCCCGAAGCCGCGGAGCGACCGCACTGCGCATCGGGGTCATGACGGTGGGCCTGGTTTACGCGGCGATCTTGGTGGCTACCGGGACGTTCAGCCCGTTCCTGTACTACCAGTTCTGATCGCGGAGCCGCTTTATTCCGGTTGACGTCCCGGACAGGCGAACGTCAGGCTTCCCGCATGAGGTCAGCAGCCAGCAACGGCGGGGAGCGGTTTCGCGACCAGCAGCTGTGGATAGGGGATTTCACCGCTGACGAGGTGCTGGTTCGTTGCCCTCGTTGTGAGCGCTGCGCGAAAGTCGTCGTCGTACCAGGCGCGCCGCCGACTGAGAGGATCCTGTTCGCCCCGAGACGGCTAGTGTGCGACCGTTGCGGTCACACTCAGGACGCGCGAAACTCCGTTCAGCTCGCGCCAGCTCCGCTGGGGAACGCGCGCGATCCTTTCCTGCAGCACCCGTTGTGGCTGCAAGCCGACTTCGACGAACATGTGCTGTGGGCCTACAACGAACGACACCTGGACTACCTCGAAGCCTATGTCGCCGCTCGGATTCGGGAGCAGCAGTTGCCTGCTGATGGCGGGGGTCTAGGCCTCATGACCATGCTCGCCGCGCTTCCGGCCTGGCTGAAAGCCGCGAAGAACCGCGAACGGATCCTGCGCCGAATCGGCCGGATGCGCGCGACTCTCCGGCCTTCGCCATCCGGCGGCCGATCCGTCGAGGGTAAGCTTCGCTCATCGCCCTGACGGAAGGCCCGGACCGATGACTGACCCGACCGAGCCGCCAGACCTGTCGTCCACCCCGAATGTCATCCCGTACGTCGACCCGCACGACGGTCCGCGGCGATTGCTCATGATCGACATTTCCACGCACATCTTCCACGCCGGTGCGTACATCCCGATCGCGGGAATCGACGGCCGCCAGTACGTCGTTTCCTGGGGCACGGTGTCGTTCGAGATTCCCGCTGACCGCAACGTCCACGTCAGCGTGCACCTGCAGAGCAACGGCGGGGCCGGGTACACGCCGTCGCCGTTCGCGTCGATCATTTTGTACCCGAACCCGTTGCCGCAACGCCTGTCGACCCAGTTCGTACGGGCGGGCATGGGAGCGCTCGTACCGCTGCCGTAAGCCGCGCCCTAGCCGGTCATCGCTGGCCGTATCCCTTCAGCTTCTCCACCACGTGCTCGATTTCCGCTGGCGGCAACAGAGCCGGAGTACCGGCGGATCGAGCCGTCAGCCACACCTGGCAGACCCATTCCAGTTGCTGCGCCCGGCTGTACGCACTCCCCAGCGAGTCGCCATAGGTGATCGTGCCGTGGTTGGCCAGAAGGCAGCCTCGGCGGTCATCCAGGGCTTGCAGCATCGCATCGGCAAGCTCGGTGGTGCCGTAGGTCGCGTACGGGGCTACTCGAGCCGTGGGGCCGATTGCCGCGAGCATGTAGTGGATCGGCGGGACTTCGGTGACCAAAGTGGACACTGCGGTGGCGTGCACCGAATGCGTGTGCACGACCGCGTTCACCGGGGCGGATTCCGGGTCGGTGGCGCGGGTGTACACGGCCAGGTGCATCGGGAGTTCGCTCGTCGGCTTCAGCGCACCGTCGGCGATCTTGCCGTCGAGGTCCACCACGGGGATGTCGGCGGGAGTGAGGGCGGCGTAGTCAACGCCGGTCGGGGTTACCGCGACCAGCTCGCCCGCCCGCGCCGACACGTTGCCCGAGGTGCCGACGACCAAGCCGTCCGCGGTCAGCCGACGGGCGTACTCGCAGACCGCGGCACGCTCGTTCTCCAGGATCATTCACAGCCTCCACAGTCCGCGCGCGGCAGACAGGGAAGCCTGGTAGTCGGCGTAACCGCGCTCGTAGTCAGCCACATTTTCGGGCCGGGCCTCGACCATTCGCGCGTTCGCGGCCCAGCGATCCCGATCGTACGGCGTTCCGAGCGCGTCCGCGGCGGTGAGCACGGCACCGCGCGCGCCGACGCCGGGATCGCTCGGGATCACGACCGGACGACCGAGTACATCAGCGAAGATCTGCAGCCATTCAGGCGAACGGACTCCCCCGCCGCAGGCGTAGAGCTGTCCCGACAGCCCGGCGGCGTCAAAGCAATGCCTTGCGGCGTAAGCGATCGACTCGCACAGCGCCCGGACCAGGTCGGCCCGGCCTGTTTCGAGGCTCAGCCCGGAGAACTGTGCGCGTGCTCCGGCGTCGACGAACGGCGCGCGTTCGCCCGATACCGAAAGGAACGGCAGCGCGCGGACCCCGCGAGCGCCCGGCTTGCTGTTCGCCAGCAACGGGTCGATTTCCTCGACGCTGATGCCCAGCAACTGGCAAGCCCAATCGATGCCTGCAGTGCCGACCATCGCCGGCATCGCGTGCAGGTACTCGTGCTCGTCCGGCGTGCACAGGAACATGCCCGCGGGTTCCGCTTCGGGATCGAACGCCGGGTCGGAGGTGAGCACCTGACAGGCGAGCGTGGTCCCGGCGGTGAGGATGCCGTCGCCCGGCTTCCGTACGCCAGCACCGATCGCGCTGGCTGGCAGGTCGAACGGCCCTGCGGTGACTGGCAATCCGACCGGCAACCCGAGCAGTTCCGCACCGCGCCGGTCGAGCCGGAACACCGACTTCGCCGGAGCTGGTTTCGCGAACAACGACCGGCGATGTCCCAGCCCGCAGGCCTCGATCGCACCGTCGTCGTAGCTGCGGGTGGCCGGGTTCAGGAACGGCAGCGACGCGTCCGAAACGTCGACCGTGATCTCGCCGGTGAGCCGCTGCAACACCGCGTCCACGCAGTATCCGGCCACCGCGGCACGGTCGAGCACCTCGGGTTCATGGGTGTCCAAATAGGACATGATGGCCGCGGTGCAGCCGGGGAACATGCCGGAACCGGTGCGCCGGAAGACTTCCGCGGTCACGCCGTCGGCCTGCCATTTCGCGAGCACCGTATTAGCCCGGCCGTCGAGCCACGAGATGGCCGGGTGCACCGCGGCGCCTGCTTCGTCGCGGAGCCAGAGCCCGTCGCCCTGTCCGGTCAAGGCCAGCGCGGACACCGGCTCGGGCAGCGCGGCCGCGACCTCGCGCACCACCTTCACGACCGTGCCGACGACTTGGTCGAGATCCTGCTCGACCCGGCCGCCCGACAGGTGGTGCACCTCGGACGGCGTGCACGCGCTCGCGATGGAGCTGCCGTCCTCGTCGAACACCACGGCTTTGGTGAGCGACGTCCCGATGTCGACCCCGACAATCACGGCCGCCGCTCCAGTACCTCGGGATTCGCGAGGTTGGCCAGCTGCTCGCCGCGGGAGTACCGGCCGACTTCCGCGGCGACGATCGCTGCCGCTCGCTCGGCGGTCTGCCTGCTCGCGCCGGCGAGATGCGGAGTCGCGATGACGTTGGGCGCGTCGCGCAGCGCCCAGTCCGCCGGCGGCGGTTCGACGTCGTAAACGTCGAGGGCGAGCGCTCCGAGCCGTCCGGAACGCAGGGCGTCGGGCAGCGGCGCGTAGTCGAGCAGGCCACCGCGAGCGGTGTTCACGAGGACCGCGCCCTCCGGCAGGAGAGCGAGTTTGCTCGCGTCGATCAGGTGCCGGGTTTCCTCGGTGAGCCGCGCATGAAGGCTCACGACTCGGCTCTGCCGGAGCAGCTCGTCAAGCTCGACGAGCTGCGCGCCGTCGGCTGCTACCGCGGCACGGTCGGCATAGGGGTCGGCTACCAGGACGTTCGCCCCGAACGCGACGAGCACCTTCGTGACCCGCGACCCGATCGCGCCGTAGCCGACGAGCCCGACCGTGGTGCCGCCCAGCTCCAGCCCGGCCTGGTCATAGGCGTAGTAGTCACCGCGCCAGGTGCCGGCGAGCAGTTCAGCCGAGGAGGTCGAGATCCGCCGCATCGCGGCGAGGATCATGCCGACCGCGAACTCGGCCGCCGCGCCCGCGTTACGCCCCGGCGCGTACGTGACGGCGACTCCGGCCTCGGTGGCGGCGACGAGGTCGACGTTCACTGGCCCGCCGCGGCACACCGACACGAGCTTGAGCTCCGGCGCGGCGGCGAAGACCTTCTTGGTGAACGGGGCCATCTGCGTGACGACGGCCTCGGCACCGGCGAGTGCCTCGATCACCTGGTCTTCGGTACCGCTCGCCTCCAGCACGTTGCCGACCGGCCCGAACGGCTCGACCGGCCACGGCAGCGTCAGCTCGGCGACCTCGTGGCCGCCCCCGAGTTCCGCGCGGACGGCTCCGGCCAGCAGGCCGGGGCTGACGAAGTGGTCTCCCGCAGCGAGAATGTGCAACTCTGCTCCCTCACTCGCTCTGTGCCGATTGTGCGCCACGACGGACGCCTTGGTCAGTGGGCGTTCTCGTATTCGGTGATGTGCGCGACCTTGGTCGCGCTGGCCGACGCGGGATCGAAGCGGTACCCGACCCATTCGGCCACGATCTTCTTCGCCACCTCAGGGCCGATCGCGCGCGCTCCAAAGGTGATCACCTGGCAGTCGTTCGATTTGATCGACCGCTCGGCGGAGTACGAATCGTGCGCGACCGTCGCCCGGACGCCGGGCACCTTGTTCGCCGAGATCGCCATGCCGATGCCGGTGCCGCACACCAGGACGCCGCGGTCCGCTTCGCCGCGAGCGATGGCTTCCGCCGCGGCCAGCCCCAGCAACGGGTACGCCCGGTCGTCCGCCGCGTCGGGCACGCCGAGGTCGGTCACCTCGGCGACTCGTTCGTCGGCCTGCAGCAGGTCGCGCAGCTGATTCTTCAGTTCGACCCCGGCGTTGTCCGCCGCCACCACGATGCGCATCAGTCCGCGCTCCTTTCCAGCTCCTCGCCGACTGCCGTGACCAGCAGCGAGAACGACACCGCACCCGGGTCCGAATGACCCTCGCTCCGTTGCGCCAGCCGCGCAGCGCGCCCCTTCGCCGGACGCAAGTGCGCGGTCTCCTGCGCGGCTACGACCGCGGCTCCAGCGGCTTTCCGCCAGGCTTGCACTACTTCCGAGCCCGACTGCTCCCGCAGCGTGGCCCGGAACGGCTCGATCGCGTCGAGCATTGTCTTGTCGCCCAGTTCGGCCTTGCCCAGCTCGCAGAACGCGCGCACCGCACCGTCGACCGCGTCGGCGAGCATTGTCGTGGTGATGTCCCCGGCATCGACACCGCGCAGACCGGCACCGGTCTCCGCCAGCAGCACGCCGTACAGCGCGCCCGAGGCACCGCCAGCCGCATCGGCGAACGCCGTACCGGCAGCCAGCAGCGCACCGGAAACCGTGTCCGGCTCGCGCCGCGCGGCAGCGACGGCGGCGCGCATCCCGCGCGTCATGCCGAGCCCGTGGTCCCCGTCCGCGGCCACCGCGTCGAGCCTGCCCAGTTCCGCTTCGTTTTCCTCGATGCTGCGCAACGCCGCGGTGAGAACCCGGTCGACCACGCTGGTCCCCGGAGCCTCCTCGGTCAGCAATTCGTCCACTGTGGACTCAAGATCGACCGCGGTCAGATCGGCACCGCTGGTGCGGTAGCCCGGGGTATCGCACGGCGCTGCGTACAACTCGGCCAATTCGTCGTCCAGCACCAGGATCGACAGCGAAACGCCGGCCATGTCGAGCGAGGTGACGAACTCCCCGACCTCGGAATGCACTGGGCTGAGCCCGGCCTGGGCGAGCCGTTCGTGCACGCGGGTGTAGGTGACGAACATTTCCTCGTATTTGGTGCGGCCGAGCCCGTTCACCAGCACGACCACGCGGCCGTCCCCTTCCGGAAGCTCCGACAGGAGACCGTCGACCAATTCGTCGGCCAGTTCCGCCGCGGACAACCGGCCCACCGTGCGGACGCCCGGTTCGCCGTGAATTCCGAGGCCCAGCTCCATTTCCTGGTCCGCGACCGTGAACAGGGGCGCGTCCGCGCCGGGCAGCGTGCAACCGCCGAACGCGACGCCGAACGTCCGAGTGCGAGCGTTCGCCTTCGCCGCGACCTCGTACACCGCGTCGAGGCTGTAGCCGCGCTCCGCCGCCGCACCGGCGATCTTGAAGACGAGGAAATCGCCCGCCACGCCACGCCGTCGCTCCGGTTCGGTCGCCGGACCGCTCGCGATGTCGTCGGTGACCAGGATGGTGCGGCTCGGGATGCCCTCCGCCGCAAGCCTGCGAGCGGCGAGTCCGAAGTGGAGCACGTCGCCTTGGTAGTTGCCGAAACCGAAGAGCACGCCGGCGCCGTTGTCCGCGGCCCGAGCCGTGCGGTAGACCTGCTCGGCACTCGGGCTCGTGAACACGTCGCCGACGACCGCGCCGTCGGCCAGACCAGGGCCGACGAGACCGGCGAATGCCGGGTAGTGCCCGCATCCGCCGCCGATCACGACCGCGACCTTCGAGCTCGCCGGGGCCTCGCGGCGGACGACGCCGTAGGCGTCCGGCACCTTCTGGACCGTGCGGCCGTACGCGGTGACGAACCCGTCGAGCCACTGCCGCTTGAACGTGTCCGGGGAACCCAAGGTGGTCATGGTTCAGTCCCTCGCAGCCACCGGCTCGCCGGCCAGGTAGGCCAGGAGCTTCAGTCGGACGTCGTCATTGCTCTCGGCCACCGCGCTGGCCAGCTCCAGCGCGTCCGGCTTCGGCGGGTACGTCGGGTTGGGCAGCGCGATCACGGTGAGCCCGGCCGCGGCCGCCGCCCGGATGCCGTTGCTGGAGTCCTCGACCCCGAGGCATTCGCTGCCCGATTTGCCGAGCCGGGCCGCCGCCTCCAGGTACACGTCCGGATTCGGCTTGCCCCGCGCGACCTCGGCGCTGGACACCGTGGCGGTGAACTCGCCGGTGAGCTGGTGCTTTTCGAGCACCGCGTCGATCACCCGGCGGGCCGCCGACGACGCGAGCGCGACCGGGACCCGTTCGCTGACCTCGCGCACCATCGCACCCGCACCGGGAAGCAGCGGCGCTTCGCCCGCGTCGATCGAGGCGATCATGCCGTCGACCACCGCGCGTTCCACCTCGTCCGCCTGGTCCGGCACCCCGCACCGCCGGGCGAGATAGCCGGCCCATTCGGGCGCGCTCATGCCTTGCACCGAGGCCGTGTCCTCCGCCGTCCACTCGACCTGGTGACGAGCTGCGAAAGCGACCCAGTTCTCCTCCCAGAGGTGTTCACTTTCCACCAGGACACCGTCGAGGTCGAACACCACCGCGTCGAGAGTCATCCACCAGATCCCTTCAGAGAGCGAGCCCGCTTCACACGAGCAATGTTAAGTTAACAGCGACGATGAGAAGTTCGCAAGGGTGTTCACACAAGGAGGGCACGAGTGGGTGCACGGCTGCTGCTCGCCAGGCACGGGCAGACCGAATGGCACGCGGAGAACCGCTACGCGGGCACCAGTGAGGTAGCGCTGACCGAGGAGGGGATCCGCCAGGCGGACGCGCTGGCCGCGTACGCCCGCCGGGTGAAACCGGACGCGCTGTTCTGTTCGCCGCAACGACGTGCCCGGCACACGATCGAACCGGCGGCCGAGGCACTCAACCTGGTCCCGGAAATCGTTCCCGACCTGCGGGAGACCTATTTCGGCATCGCCGAGGGCCGCACCCGCAACGAGGTGCGCGAGACCGATCCCGACGCGGTCGAACGCTTCCTCGCCGATCCGATCGCCGGCGCGTTCCCCGATGCCGACGATCCGGCCGCAGCGGCCAGGCGCGGAGCCCGCGCGCTCCGCTCGATTGCCGCCGCGACCAGCGGAACCGCACTGGTCGTCGCGCACAACACGCTGTTGCGGCTCACCCTCTGCGAGCTGCTCGGCATCCCACTGCCCCGCTATCGCAGCGTGTTTCCCCGCCTGGACAACGCGGCCGTCACCGAACTGGAGGTGAGCGGTGACCGAACTGCCCTGGTGCGCTTCAACCTCCCAGTGGAACCGCGATAATCACGGCATGTCGAGCGAAAAGCCTGCCGCCCATCCCCGCGAGAACCGTCAGCAGAAGCTGACCGAGCACGTGTTCCGGCAGGGTTCGGCGACCATCGGCGAGCTCGTCGACCTGCTCGGCGTCAGCATGATGACGGTGCACCGGGACATCGACGAACTGTCCCGGCGCGGCCTGGTCCGCAAGTACCGCGGCGGGGTCTCGGCGATGCCGTCGACGGTGTTCGAGAGCAACGCCGAATACCGGATGAACGCGCACGTCGACGCCAAACGGGTGATCGCGATGCACGCGGTGGAGCAGGTCGAGCCGGGCATGTCGGTGCTGCTCGACGATTCCACCAGCGCGCTCGCGCTGGCCAGGCTCCTGGTCGAAGTGACGCCGCTGACCGTGGCCACGAACTACCTCGCCGCGATCGACGTGCTCAAGAACGTGCACGAACTGCGGCTGATCTGCATCGGCGGCGACTACTCGCCCACCCACGATTCGTTCCTCGGCATGCAGAGCATCGAGTCGATCGAACGGCTCTCGGTGGACATCGCGTTCGTGTCCACCTCGGCGATGAGCACGTCGATGAGCTTCCACCAGGAGCCCGAGATCGTGATGATCAAGCGGGCCATGCTGGCCGCCGCGCGGCACAAGGTGCTGCTGATGGACCACAGCAAGATGAAGCGCACGGCACTGCACCGGCTCGCGCCGCTGGACGACTACGACCTGCTGATCGTGGACGAGGGTGCCGATCCGCACTACGTCGACGAGATGCGCAGCCGGGTCGAGGTGCAGGTCGCCGAAGACCCTGAGAACTGATCGACTTCATAACACTCTTGCGTGCGAAGTTCACACAGTCCATGATACGTTGGATCTCGACGTCATGGAGGCGTGTATGAACGAGTCGGCAACAGCGGAGTTGCCCAAGTCGGGCTTCGGGCGCTTGCTCACGAAATGGGGGCTGCCCGCACCCCTGTTCCTCGGGTATGTCGGACTGCTCCTGTTCATGATCGGCGACGGAGTGGAATCCGGTTTCATCGCGCCGTACATGGCGGACAACGGCGCGGGTACGGAAATCAAGGCGTCGTACGTGATCACCGTGTACGGCGTCGCGGTGATGCTCGCGTCGTGGCTGTCGGGCGCACTGTCCGAACTGTGGGGCCCGCGGCGGGTCATGATCATCGGCCTGGTCATCTGGCTGGTGTTCGACGCGCTGTTCCTGACGATCGGCCTCGCCGGCGGGAACTACGCGGCGATGCTGATCTGCTACGGCATCCGCGGATTCGGCTATCCGATGTTCGCGTTCGGGTTCCTGGTGTGGATCACCGCGGTAGCCCCGGTCGCCCGGCTCGGCGCGGCGGTCGGCTGGTTCTACTTCGCCTTCACCGGCGGCCTGCCCACGCTCGGCGCGCTCGTCGCCAGCTTCACCAATCCGCTGTTCGGCCACTACGGCACGCTGTGGGTGGCGGTCGTGCTGCTCGGCGTCGGCGGGATCGTGGCAGTGTTCGGCGTCCGGCAGCGCACGGGGTACCGCAGGCTCGCGCCGCCGGACGTGAAACCGGTGCAGAGCCTCGTTTCCAGCGTCTCGATCGCGTGGAAGAAGCCGCGGGTCGGGGTCGGCATGATCGTGCGGGTCATCAACACCGCACCCGAATTCGGCATGCTCGTGTTCTTCCCGACGATCTTCATCTCCCAGATCGGATTCGGGGAAAGCCGCTGGCTGCTGCTTGTGTCGGTGATCTACGGGACGAACATCTTCTTCAACCTGATCTTCGGCGTGCTGAGCGACCGGATCGGCTGGCGCACCACGATTTTCTGGTTCGGCGCGATCGGCTGCGCGATCTCGATCCTGCTGCTGTACTTCGTGCCGGTCGCGATGGGCTCGCAGTACTACTGGCTCGCGCTGATCGTCGGCGCGCTCTACGGTGCGACGCTCGCCGGGTTCGTGCCGATCTCCGCGTTGCTGCCGTCGCTGGCCCCGGAGCACAAGGGCGGCGCGATGGCCCTGCTGAACCTCGGCGCGGGCGCGGCGGCGTTCGTCGGACCGGCGATCGTGTCGCTGTTCCTCGGACCGGCCGGTGCCGCCGGAGTCGTCATCATCTTCGCCGCGCTGTATCTGGTGGCCGCGGTACTGGTGCGATTCCTGAAGCTGCCTGAGGAAACCGAGAAGGCACTCGCGAGCGACGGCAGCTTGCAAGATGTCGAAGAAAGGGTCAGCACGGCGTGAACGAGCAGGTCTCGGTCGGCATCGACGTCGCCACCGCGGGGGTTCGCGCCTTCGCGGTGCGCGACGGCTCGGTCCTCGCCACCGCATCGGCGTCGCTGCCGGCGCCGGTGCGCGCGGGCGGTGGCCGCAGCGAACAGGATCCGTCGGCGTGGTGGCCCGCGGTCGGTTCGGTGCTGAACGAGGTCACGGCCGCGCTGCCCGGCCGCGGCGCGGAAGTCTCAGCGGTGGCGATCGCGGCGACGTCCGGCACGATCGTGGGAGTCGACGCCGCGGGCGAACCGGTGACGCCCGCGTTGATGTACGACGACCGGCGCGGAGCGGATTACAACGCGAAAGCCGTCGAACTCGGCACCGGACGGTGGCAGAAACTGGGTTCGAGCGTCTCGCCGACCGCGGCACTCGGCCGGATCGCCTGGCTGGCCGAGCACACCGAGGCCGTCGCCGTCCGGCACACGCCGGAGATGATCGCGGCGAAACTGACCGGACATCCGGTCGCGGCGGATTGGTCGCACGCACTCAAAAGCGGTTACGACCCGCTGGCTGGGGAATGGCCGTCCGAAGTATTCGCCGGTCTGGGCGTGCCGGAGGGGATGCTCCCGCCGGTAGTCGCGCCGACGAGCGTGCTCGGCGAGATCTCGGTGCCGGTCGCCGGGTTGCCTGCCGGATGTCTCGTGGTGGCAGGCATGACAGACGGATGCGCGGGACAACTCGCCGCAGGCGCGGTCGAACCAGGGCGATTTGTGGGAATCCTCGGAACCACCTATGTCCTGAAGGGTGTTACGGAATCGCTCGTGCCGGATCCCACCGGAGTCATGTACAGCCACCGCCATCCAGACGGCTGGTGGCTGCCAGGCGGTGCGTCGAACACTGGCGGCGAGTCCGTTTCGGACAGTCCGCGGCTAGCCGAGTTGGATGCCGCCGCCACTGCGCGCGGTCCGGCCGAGGTCGTGGCTTTCCCATTGCGGCGCAAGGGAGAACGTTTTCCCTTCGCCCATGGTGACGCCGAGGGTTTCGTACTCGGCACTCCAACCGACGAGGTCGAGCTGCACCGGGCACGATTGGAAGGGGTCGCCTTCCTGGAACGACTCGCCCTGGACCATTTGCGGCGTCTGGGCGTCCCGGTCCGTGAACCGCTCCTGGCAGCGGGCGGTGGCAGCAAGAGTCCTTTGTGGACGCAGATCCGGGCCACGGTGAGCGGACTTGGATTGCAGGTCGCACCGCAAGCAGAAACAGGCTACGGCGCAGCACTCCTCGCGGCGGCGGGGTGCACGTCGGGTGGGCTGAGTGCGGTGTGCAAGGGAATGCCGGTGGGGTCGTTGATTGAGCCCGTGCCCGGTGAGTCAGCGGCGATGTTGGCTTCGTACCAACGGTTTTGCAGTGAGCTGCTGGATCGTGGCTGGATTGACGACGAGCTGTTCACCGTGGCGGCGGGGTGATGCGACTGGGGACTTTGCGCGGCTAACTGGGACTTGGACCCGATCGGTGGGCTGCGTTGGGCGGCTAGGCAGCCGGATGGTTGGGACGAGGCAGGTCGAGTGACTGGAAGGCGCGGGCCGGTCTGGCAGTCCGACCAGCCAACTGGCACTTCTCATCGCGGACGAGTTAGCCCAACCGCCGACGAGAGCAACGAACTCGGATCCTTGCGCGACCGGCAACTGAACGAGCCATCAGCGCGGCGAAGTCAGGAGGTCTGCAGGCCGAGGCTGAGCTAGAGCGGCGACGCCAGCGGATTCGCAGCCGGGGCCGAGCCAACCCGCCCACGCCAGCAGGCCCGCACGTCGAAGCCGAGGCAGCGCGGCGAAGTCAGCAGGTTCGCAGGCCGAAGCCGATCCAGCCCGGCCAAGCCAGCAGGCCCGCACGCCGACGCCGAACCAACCCGACCACGCCAGCAAACTGGCGGGCCAGAGCCAAGGGCAAGGGCGCGGGCGAGCCAGCCCGGTCGCTCGCGAGCTGGGCTAGTCGAGACGGCTGGGCTGGCTCGGACGGTGCGGTCGAGGTGGTTAGCTGCGGCCTGCGCGCGGGCGGCCGGGGCGGCGGCCGTTGCCGTTGCTGCGCGGGGTCGGCGGTTCAGAGGACTTGGCCGTTTGCTGCTGCCCCGCGGGCGACGGGGTGTCTGAGCGCGGGGTCGGCTGGGGCAAAGGCGGTGCGGACGAGCCGGTTGCTGATGGGGCGTCGGTCGGTGACGTGGTTGATGGCTGGGAAGGTGCGTCAGCCGATGAAGACGTCGAGGTCTGCCCCGGCGCGGAGGTCTGCCCCGGCGCGGAGGTCTGCCCCGGCGCGGCAGTTCCGGAAGGAGCATCCGTCGGCGACGGAGCGGAGCCTTGCCGAGAAGGGGAAGTCGGCGACGAGGCGGAACCTTGCGGAGGAGCGGAAACAGCGTCCTCCTCCTGCGAGCCGAGGAAGCGCAACGCCTCCTGGACGGCTTCGTTGGTCGCAGCGATCCGGTCGGCGACCTTGGTGCGCAAGTCCAGAGCCAGGGTGCGGGATTCGGTGGCTTCGGTTTGCTTTTGGAGAGCGTCGGCGAGGGCAGTCTCTGCCTGTGCCTTCTTGATGGCGATCTCTTCCGACGCTCGACGGTCGGCCTCGGCTCGGGCTTGTGCGGCGGTGGCTTCGGCAGCGGCGTCGGCTTCGGCGCGGCGTCGGGCGGATTCCTCGTCGGCGGCTTGGCGGGCGGCTTCGGCTGCGGCGTCTGCCTCGGCGCGGGCCTGGGCGGCGGCTTCGTCGGCTTCGGTGCGGATGCGGAGGGCTTCGGCGTCCTTCTCGTCGCGGATGCGGCGGGCTTCGGCGTCGGCGGCTAGGCGGGCGTGCTGGGCTTCCGCATCCGCCTTGGCGCGGGCTTCGGCGGCTACCTCGTCGGCCTGGGTGCGGGCAGTCAAGGCTGCCTGATCGGCTTCGGCGCGGGCTGCTGCGGAGGCCTGGTCTGCCTCGGCGCGGGCGCGGTCGGCGGCTTCGGTGCGGGACGCGATTTCGGCGTCGGCCGCAGCCGTGCGGGTGGTGATGTCCTCGTTGGCCGCTGCGGTGCGGGTGGCGATATCCGCGTCGGCGGCGGCGGTGCGCGTCGCGATGTCTTCTTCTGCGGCGGCCAGTCGGGTCGCGATCTCCGAATCAGCCGCGGCGGTCCGGGTGGCGATGTCCTCGTTCGCCGCGGCGGTGCGCGTGGAGATGTCCTCATCGGCTGCCGCGGTGCGGGTCGCGATATCCGAATCGGCTGCGGCCGTCCGGCTTGCGATATCCGCGTCGGCAGCCGCAGTCCGCGTCGCGATGTCTTCGTTGCCTGCCTTGAGTCGTGCTTCCAAGTCCGCCAGGCGGGTCGCGATCTCCTCGTCCGCTGCGGCCGTCCGGCTCGCGATGTCCGCTTCCGCGGCGGCGATCCGGGACTCCAGATCCGCTTGTCGCGCAGCCAGGTCCTGCTCCGCAGCCGCGACGCGGGCGTCGAGGGCCTCCGAGCGTGCGGCCAAGTCGGCGTGGGTCTCCGCTAGCAAACGCTGGCGTTCCGCTTCCGCTTCTTTGGCCGCTTTGTCCGCTGCCCGTTGGGTTTCGTGGGCGTAGCGGTCCGCTTCAGTACGCGTCGAGGACGCGTCCGCTTCCGCGGAGCGGCGCAGGTCGGCGATTTCCTCCTCGGCCAGCTGCACCATCATCCGCACGCGCTCGGAGATCGCGCCGGCACCGGCCGGGCTTGAGGTGACTCGGACCAGTGCGGCCTTCGCCTCGGACAGCTCCGACTGGGCTGTCGTCAGGGCCTTCGTGAGTTCGCCAGCGGTGGCCACCGCCTCGTCGCGGCCGTGGGAGGTCGTCTTGAGTTCGCTGGTCAGCTGGGCGATGCGGGTGTCGACCTGGTGCGGGTCGTATCCCTTCCGGGTAACAGCAAAGGCGGGGTGCTGCGGCTTCTCGGGCGCGACCATCGGGCCACCTTAGTGATCCGGGCACCTGCGGCACGTACCGCCAAACGGCTGTATTACGAAGCGCGAAACCCGACGTCACGCATGGCATCCTGTCCCCCGACGTACCGCGCGGGCGAACGGGGCAGACGCATGGACCTTTCAGCCATCGCCGCCGACCTGGCCGCGCACTGGCACGTGTACGCGACCATGCCGTTCATCGCGGCGCTCATCGGCTACCTGACGAAACGCGTCGCGATCGAGATGATGTTCCGGCCGCTCGAGTTCCGCGGCATCCGGCCCTTCCTCGGCTGGCAGGGCGTCATCCCGGCCAACTCCCGGCGGATGGCCACCACCGCGGTCGACCTGCTGACCAAAAACCTCCTCGACCCACGCGAGGTCTTCGCCCGGCTCGACCCGGAGGAAATGGTCGCGCAGCTGGAAGAACCGCTGCTGAAGGCGGTCGACGAGGTCACCCGCGAGGTGTTCGAGACCTACCAGCCGCGGTTGTGGGAAATGCTGCCCGCACGCGCGCAGCAACTGCTGGTGGACCGCGTCCGCGCGCAGGCGCCCGTCGTCGTGAAGCGGCTGATGCGGGAAGTGGCGTCGAATGTGGACGAAGTGCTCGACGTCAACGACATGCTGATCAACGCCATGGTCCGGGACAAATCGCTCACCTGCCGGCTGATCCGCGAGGTCGCCGCGCCCGAGTTCCGGTTCATCGCGCGCAGCGGAATCGGCTTCGGATTCGTCATCGGGCTCGTCCAGCTCATCGCGTGGGCGTTCACGAAACAACCGGTGATCATGCCGATCTTCGGTTTCGTCACGGGCTTCGTCACGGACTGGCTCGCGCTCAAAATGATCTTCTACCCTCGCCAGCCGCGCCGGTTCTTGTTCTTCACCTGGCAGGGCATGTTCCAGAAACGCCGCGCACAGGTCGCCGCGGACTACGGCGCGTTGATCGCGGAGGAAGTCCTCACCGCGGGGAACGTGCTGGAAGCCGTCCTCACCGGACCGCGGGCGGACAAGCTGTTCGCGCTCGTCACGCGGGAGGTCCAGCGGACCGTCGACGCGCAGGCGGGCCTGGCGAAACCGCTGGTCGCCCTGGCGGTCGGCGGGCGCGAGTACCAGCAGATGAAGCAGGCCGCGGCGGAGAAGGCCATCGCGTATCTGCCGGAGACCGTGAAGCACGTCGAGAGTTACGCGACCGACGCGCTCGACGTCCGCAACACCATCGTCGAGAAGATGCAGCAGCTGACGCCTCTGGAGTTCGAGGGCATTCTCCGGCCGGCGTTCAAACAGGACGAATGGAAACTGATCGCGGTCGGCGCGGTCATCGGCGGCCTCGTCGGCGAACTGCAGGTGCTGCTCTTGCTCCACTAGTGCGCGGGTTACCGTTCCGTAGGCAACACGGAGGGGACGCGCGTGCACACATTCGCCGAGCACTGGCCGGTGTACGTCTCCATGCCGTTCATCGCGGCGCTGATCGGCTACGTCACCAAGCGCGTCGCCATCGAGATGATGTTCCGGCCGCTCGAATTCGTCGGCCTGCGGCCCTTCCTCGGCTGGCAGGGCGTGCTGCCCGCGAACGCCGAGCGGATGGCGACGACCGCGACCGAAATGCTCACCACCAACCTCGTCGATCCAAAGGAGATCTTCGCCCGGCTCGACCCGGAGCAGGTCGCGAAGGAGATCGAACAGCCGCTGCTGCGCGTGGTCGAGGACGTCACCCGCGAGGTGATGGAGACCTACCAGCCGCGGCTGTGGGAAATGCTGCCGTCCGGCGCGCAGCAACTGCTGCTGAAACGCGTGCAGGCCGAGGCCCCGCGCGCGATCACGAAGATCATGCGCGAGATTTCCCAGAACATCGAGGACGTGCTCGATCTCAAGCACATGGTCGTCACGAACCTGGTGCGCGACAAGGCTTTGCTCAACCGGCTGATCCGCGACATCTCGCGGCCGGAAATGCGGTTCATCGCGCGCTCGGGCCTCTGGTTCGGGTTCATTCTCGGCTGCGTGCAGCTGCTGGTGTGGTCGCTGACGAAGTCGCCGATCGTGCTGCCGCTGTTCGGGCTCGGAATCGGCTGGCTGACCGACTGGCTCGCGCTCAAAATGATCTTCCTGCCGCGCGAGCCGAAACGGTTCTTCGGCTTCTACAACTGGCAGGGCGTGTTCCAGAAGCGCCGCGACGAGGTGGCCGCCGATTACGGCGACATGATCGCGCGCGAGATCATCACCGTGCCGAATCTGCTGGAAGCCGTGCTGCGCGGGCCGAAATCGGACCGGCTGTTCTCACTGATCAGCCGCGAGGTGCAGAAGACGATCGACGCGCAGGCGAGCGTCGTGAAGCCGTTCGTCGCGATCGCGGTCGGCACGAAGCGGTTCCAGGAAATGAAGCAGGTCGCCGCCGCGAAGGCCGCCGAGCGAGTGCCGGACACGATCCGGCACGCGGAGACGTACGCGATCAACGCGCTCGACGTCCGCAACACGATCGTGGACCGGATGCGCCGGCTCAGCCCGCTCGAGTTCGAGCAGCTGCTGCGGCCCGCGTTCCGGCAGGACGAATGGAAGCTGATCGCGGTCGGCGCGGTGATCGGCGGGCTCGTCGGCGAACTGCAGGCGTTGCTGCTCCTCGGTTAGCCCGCGCACGCGATACGGTTTCCTTCCGGAACGGGGGAGGGAGACCCGGTGAACGCGGTGCTGGACGACCTCGCGCGGCACTGGCCGGTGTACGTCTCGATGCCGTTCGTCGCCGCGCTGATCGGCTACGTCACCAAACGCGTCGCGATCGAGATGATGTTCCGTCCGCTCGAATTCGTCGGCATCCGGCCGTTCCTCGGCTGGCAGGGCGTGGTGCCGAAGCACGGCGGCCGGATGGCCGCGATCGCGACCGACCTGCTCACCGCGAACCTGCTCGACATCGAGGAGGTCTTCGCCCGCGTCGACCCGGTGATCATCACCCGCGAACTCGAGCAGCCGCTGCTGCGCGCGGTCGACGGGATCGCCCGCGACGTGCTCGAACAGCATCATCCGCGGCTGTGGGAGGTCATGCCCACGCTCGCCCAGGAACTGCTGATCAAGCAGGTGCAGGCCAGCACGCCGCAGCTGGTGCGGGAGTTCCTGGACGAGGTCCGCGACAACCTGGACGAGGTCCTCGACGTCCGGCACATGACCGTCGAACGGCTCACCCGCGACCGCGCGCTGCTGGTCCGGCTGATCCGCGAGACGTCCCGGCCGGAGATGACGTTCATCGCGCGCGCCGGGATCGTCTTCGGCTTCGTGCTCGGCCTGGTCCAGGCCCTGGTGTGGGCGTTCACCCGGCAGCCGCTGGTGCTGCCGATCTTCGGCGGCGCGATCGGGCTGTTCACCGACTGGCTGGCGATCAAGATGATCTTCCTGCCGCGCGAGCCGGTGCGGCTGGGCCGGGTCATCCTGCAAGGCAAGTTCCAGCGGCGGCGCGCCGAGGTCGCCCGGCAGTACGGCGAGCTGGTCGCCAACGAGGTGCTGACCGTCCCGAATCTGCTCGACGCCCTGCTGCGCGGCCCGAAGTCGGACCGGCTCGTGGCGATGGTCGAACGCGCTGTCGGGCACGCGGTGGACGCGCAGGTCAGCGCCGCGAAACCGGTGGTCGCGCTCGCCGTCGGGGCGCAGCGGCTGCAGGAGATGAAGCACGCCGCGGCGCAGCGGGCGCTGGCCGAGATGCCGTTGACCGCGCGGTACGCCGAGGGGTACCTGACCGAGGCGATGGACGTGGCGAAGATGGTGGAGCAGCGGATGCTCGCGCTGACGCCGCTGGAGTTCGAGGGCTTGCTGCGGCCGGCGTTCCGGCAGGACGAGTGGAAGCTGATCGCGGTCGGCGGCGTGATCGGGTTCCTCGTCGGCGAGTTGCAAGTCCTCCTCATGCTCGGCTGACTTTTCGGCGGTTGTTCGCGCCGGGCTCACTCGAACTGGCTAACCTCAGTGACGTGTCCGAGCCACCGCAGCTGCCCGCAGTCCACGAGGCCTACCTGCCCCGCGAGCACGCGCTGCATCGCCCGCGGCACGGCAAACGGCAGCTGACCGCGCTGGTCAGCGCCCTGTTGTTCTTCGTGACGCCGACCCTGCTGTGGGTCGTCGGGGTCCGGCCGAGCGAGATCGAAAACCACAAGCTCGCCGGGTTCCCCAGCCTTGGCGAAGGCTTCAAGTTCTTCACCAACCTCCCCAAATGGGCGACCGACCAGCTGTCGTTCCGGGCCGGCGCGATCAACGCGGCGAACGGGATCAGCGAGGGCGTCTTCGGCGAGGCCGCTCCGCTCGACCAGGGTTCCGCGTCGAACTCCGGCCCGATCCCGGCTCCGCCGCTGCAGCAGCCCGGCGCGCCGAACACCGGCCCGTCGACGCCGAGCGGACCGGGTTCCAGCCAGGCCGGATACCGCAAGGTCGTGCAGGGCACCGACGGCTGGCTGTACTACGGCTACGACTCCGAAGCGAAATGCACGCCGACCCAGGACATCGACACCACGATGAAGCGGATCGACGAACTGCGCGCGGCGGTCGAAGCGTCCGGGCGGAAGTTCGTGTTCGTGGTGACGCCGGACAAGACGACGATGGTGCCGCAGTTCCTGCCCGCGAGTTACCCGGGCAAGGAATGTTCGCAGGCCGCCTCGCCGAACGACTGGTACAAGATCACCACCGAAGGCCACTCGCTCGACCTGCGCCCGCAACTCGCCGCCGAAGCGGCCAGGGTCGGCCACCCGATCTACGCCCCCAACGACACGCACTGGCGCGACGAAGGCGGCCTCGTCCTCACGCGCGCACTCGCCGACACGATCAAGCCGGGCGCGACGAACAGCTGGCTGAGCGCCCCGGACGGCCAGTACGACGCGGTCGCGGACCTGCCGCTGCTGCTCGGGCAAACCGGCGTCAAGACGAACACCCGCTACAACCTGCGCCCGGACGGCGTCACCGACCGCGCGGGGGAATTCATCGGCAGCATCGACCAGCCGGTGCACCGCTCGGCTCCGCCGATCGTCGGCACGATCGACCAGCCGACCCTGGTTTACGGGGACTCGTTCAGCCTCGCGTCGTCGCGGTATCTGGAGGCGGCGTTCACGAATCTCACGTATTTGGCGTATTCGACGGACAAGACACCGCAGTCGCAGGCGGTTGACCAGTTCGTGAACTCGCACGTGGTGGTGCTGCAGGCGGTGGAGCGGAATGTGGCTGGCGGGTTGGTGCCGTTCACGGATGAGGGCTTTATCGCAGCGGTGAAGACGGCGTTGGCGCAGCATCCGATCCGGTAGCGGATCGGTGATGGCGGCACACCAAGGAGCTCGTCGGAGACGTAGGGCGTAAGCGTTTCTTCAAGTCGGCTACGGCTAACCGACCGGAACCGGGGCCGCTTCCACTGGACTAGTCCGTACTCCGCGCCGGCGGTCGCGGACCCACGCGATCACCCGGCACACCAGATAAATCAAGAACGAAATCGAAGTCACGAACGCACTCACCGGCAGCCCCGGAGCCAGCGACAAGACGATTCCGCCCAGTGCGGCGACCTCCGCGAATACCACCGACAGCACCGTGGCGCGCAAGGGGCTGGCCGTCACCCGGGCGGCGGCCGCGGCGGGGGTCACCATCAGGGCGACCACCAGGAGCGACCCGACCACCTGCACGCTCAGCGCCGTCGCGACACCGACCAGCAGGGAAAACAGCACCGTCAGCGTCTTGACCGGGACCCCGCGCGCCTCGGCCACCGAGCGGTCGACGCTGGCGAACAGGAGCGGGCGGTAGATCATCGCCAGCACCGCCAGCACCGCCGCGGCGGAGATCACCAAGGCGGTCAAGTTCGTGCTGTCCACGGTGATGATCTGGCCGGTGAGAATGCCGAACTTGTTCGCTGACCGTCCTTTGTAGAACGACAGCAGCAGGACGCCCATGCCCAGACCGAAGGACAGGATCACGCCGATCACCGAATCGCGGTCGGCGTCGCGGATTCCCAGGATTCCCAGCAACAGGGCGGCGGCGACAGCACCGGCCAGTGCGCCGTATTCCACTCCGACGCCCAGCAACAGGGCACCGGCCGCGCCGGTGAAGGCCAGTTCGGACGTTCCGTGCACCGCGAAGGACATGCGGCGCATCACGATCAGCGGGCCGAGCACCCCGGCCAGCAAGCCGAGCACCGCGGCCGCGATCAGGGCGATGCGGACGCTGTCCAGTTCCGAGATCAGCTCCCACGTCTTGGCGAAGTCGAACATGCCGTCCAAGGCTCAGCCCACTGCTTCCTGCTCGTGGTGATGCGGTTCGTCCTCGCACAGCGCGCTCTGCGCACCGGCGATATGAATCTGCCCGCCGACGCGCAGCACCTCGATCTTCGTTCCGTACAGATCCGACAGCGTC
Organism: Amycolatopsis sp. Poz14; assembly: GCF_006704225.1. Lineage (NCBI taxonomy): Bacteria > Bacillati > Actinomycetota > Actinomycetes > Pseudonocardiales > Pseudonocardiaceae > Amycolatopsis > Amycolatopsis sp. Poz14. Next base: position 1,319,146 of record NZ_JACLHD010000001.1, on the reverse strand, counting down.
TCCGAGGTCATCACCTCGTCCGGCTTGCCGATTCGGAACTGGCCGTTCACCAGGTACAGCACGCGGTCGACGAACTGCAGGACCGGGTTGATCTCGTGGGTCACGAACAGCACCGCGGACCCGGCCTCGCGCCGGCGCGCGTCGATCAGTTCGCTGACCGCGCGCTGGTGTGCCAGGTCGAGCGACAGCAGCGGTTCGTCGCACAACAGCACCGTCGGGTCGCCGACCAGTGCTTGCGCCACCCGCAGTCGTTGCTGCTCGCCGCCGGACAAGCGGCCGACTGGCTGTTTCGCATAACGCGTGCCGCCGACGGATTCGATTACCGACGCCACGCGGCGCTTCCGTGCCCGCATACCGGCCAGGCCTGGACCCCAGCGGTGCCCATCGAGTCCCAGCCCGACCAGGTCGACGCCGCGCAGCGTGAGCGAATCGTCGATCGCGCGCTGCTGCGGGATGTAGCCGACCTTGCGGTTCGCCCCTCCCGGACGCCCGCCCGCGATTTCCACCGTGCCCGCCGACAGCGACTGCATCCCCAGCAGCGCCTTGAGGAAGCTGCTCTTGCCGGAACCGTTCGGACCGAGGACGGCCAGGAATTCGCCCGGCTCGACATCGAGGTCCAAACCGGACCAGAGGGTGCGGTCGCCGAAGGCGAGCCCGGCCCCGCGCACGCGGACCGCGGGACCGGCTTCCGGAAGCTGGACGGACATCAGCTGTTCAGAGCCCCCGACAGCGAGTCCACATCCTTGGTCATCCAGTCAATGTAGCCCGTGACGTTCGCCGGGAGCGTCTCGGATACGTCGACCACCGCGACCCCGGACGCCTTCGCGTCGGCGACCGCCTGCTTGGTCAGCGGGGTGACCGTCTGCACGTTGTTGACCAGCGCCTTCACCTGCTTCTCCTTGATCAGCTTGGTGAACTCGGAGACCGCCGCGGCGGGCACGTCGGTCTCGTTCTCGATCGCGTCGGAGAAGGCCTTCGGAGTGGCGTCGGCGATGTTCGCGGTCTTCAGCAAGTAGTGCGCGACGGGTTCGGTGACGACAACCTTCGTGTTCGGGTGCGCGGTGCCCAGCGCGGACGCCTTCTTGATCAGGCCGTCGAGCTGGCCCTTGAAGGTCTTGGCGTTCTCGTCGAACTTCTGCTTCGACGCGGGCTGGATCTCGCCGAGCGCGGCCGCGACCTGGTCGGCGACCTTCGCGACGCCCGGCAGGTCGTACCAGACGTGCTCGTTCTCCTCGCCCGGCTTGGCGATGTCGTAGGCGACCAGTTTCTTCGCCGAGGCCGCCTCGCCGGACAGCTTGGTGAAGAACTCGTCGTACCCGCCGCCGTTCGCCAGCGTCAGCTGCGCCTTCTTGGCGGCGAGCGCGTCGTCGGCGGTCGATTCGTACGAGTGCGGGTCAGCGGATGGATCGTGAATGATCGACGTGACCTGCACTTTGTCGCCTCCGACGGCGGACGCGACGCTGCCCCAGACATCGGTGGAGGCGACGACCTTCACCTGGTCGCCCGTGCCCCCTCCCGCCCCGGAACCGGACGAGGACGACGTGCTGGAGCACGCGCCGAGCGCGAACACAGCCAGAGCCGACGCGGCGGCGAGGACGCTCGTGGTGCGGCGGGAAGTCATCGGGCACTCCTGGGTCGAACTGCTAATGGAAACCGTTGTCAGATTCACTTTACCCCATCCGAACGGCGAGCCTCACTCCACCGGGTGGCCGCACGCGCTCTTGATCACCGAGCGGATCGAGACACTCACCACAGGGGTGTCGCTTCTGGAAAACGATCTGAACCGTTACGGTTTGCGGATGGGCCGTCCTATTCGCACCCGGAGGCAGGCGACATTGGCGTCGCTCGCGGCGGAACTCGGGGTGTCCAGGACCACCGTGTCCAACGCCTACAACCGCCCGGATCAGCTCTCCCCCGAACTGCGCCGCAGGGTGCTCGAGACCGCGCGACGGCTCGGCTACCCCGGCCCGGACCCGGTCGCGCGCTCGCTGCGCACCCGCAAGGCGGGCGCGGTCGGGCTGCTGCTGACCGAGAACCTCTCCTACGCCTTCCGCGACCCGGCCGCCGTCGGCGTGCTCGAAGGACTCGCGCTGGCCTGCGAGGACGCGGGCGTCGGCCTGCATCTCGTGCCGGCCAGCCCCGGTCGCGAGGATCTCGCCGCGGTGCACCGCGCGGGCGTGGACGGGTTCGTCGTGTACTCCGTGCCGGACGACGACCCGCATCTCGCGGCCGTCCTGGAACGGCCCGTGCCGACGGTGATCATCGACCAGCCCCGGATCGAGGGCGTGGACCGCGTCGGCCCGGACGACGCGGCCGCCGTCACCCAGCTCGCCGACCATCTCGTGGCGCTGGGCCACCGGCAGATCGGCGTTCTCTGCATGCGGCTCGGCCGCGAGCGCAACGACGACTTCGTGACTTCCGAACGCCAGAGCGGCGCGCACTTCCACGTGCAACGCACCCGACTGGAGGCGCTGGCGACGGCGTTTTCCTCGGCGGGCGTCGACTGGGCGACCGTCCCGGTGGTCGAGCGCTTCGACCACACGGTGGACGACGGCGCCTCTGCCGCACGTCAGCTCCTGGACGCGTATCCGCAGGTCACCGCACTGGTGTGCACGTCGGACATCCTCGCACTCGGCGCGCTGGCCGAGGCCGCGCGACGCGGGCTGCGAGTGCCGCTCGACCTCACGGTGACCGGCTTCGACGGCATCGCCGAGGCGGAACGCTCCGGCCTCACGACGGTGCATCAACCGGTGCTGGAGAAGGGCAAGGTGGCCGGACGGCTGCTGCTCAGCTCCGCCGAGCGGGTCGGGCCGAAGGTGATCACGCTGCCGACCGAACTGCGGGTCGGGAGGACGTCAGCGCCGCCGCGGACGGTCGAGGAGCCCTGGTTCGGCGGCTGAGCGGTTCACCCCAGCCTTTGCCGTGATTTCCGGCCCACCGCATTGTGTACGCGGGTCCGGGCCGGTTCCATAGTGGGAACCGCCCGCGCAGGCCGAAAGGTGCCCCATGACCTCCATCGACGTGCTGCTCAAGCGTAATCAGGAAATCGGGAACATCGTTCCCGGCGACCGGTCCTCCCCCAAGCCGTCGCTGCAGGTGTCGATCCTGACCTGCATGGACGCCCGGATCCGGGTGTTCGAGATCTTCGGCCTGCTGCAGGGTGAGGCGCACGTGCTGCGCAACGCGGGCGGGGTGGTCACCGACGACATGATCCGGTCGCTCGCGCTCAGCCAGCGCAAGCTCGGCACCCGCGAGGTGCTGATCGTCCAGCACACCGACTGCGGCCTCTCCACGGTCACCGAGGACGAGTTCAAGGACGAGCTGGAGACCGCGACCGGGCTGCGGCCGACCTGGGCGGTCGAGGCGTTCCGCAAGGTCGAGGACAGCGTGCGCACCTCGATGGAACGCGCCCGGCGCAGCGACTTCCTCCTGCACAACGACAACGTGCGCGGATTCGTCTACGACGTGAAGGCCGGGAGCCTGACCGAGGTCAAGTAAGGGCCGTCGTATTCAATGGCGGGGTGGCAGTAGACACCGATGTTCTGATCGAGTGGTTCGCCGACGTCGGCCGGGACCTGCCCTGGCGGGAGCCGGACTGCTCGGCGTGGGGCGTGCTGGTCAGCGAAATCATGCTGCAGCAGACGCCGGTCTCGCGCGTCCAGCCGATCTGGCTGGAGTGGATGGCTCGCTGGCCGGTGCCCTCGGCGCTGGCCGCGGAGACCACCGGCGAGGTCGTGCGCGCGTGGGGCAAGCTCGGCTACCCGCGTCGCGCGCTTCGGCTGCACGCCGCCGCCACCGTCATCGCTCAGGAGCACGGCGACGTCGTGCCGTCCGATGTGGACACGCTGCTCGCGTTGCCCGGCATCGGCGCGTACACGGCGCGCGCGGTCGCGGCGTTCGCGTACGGCAAGCGCGCGCCGGTGGTCGACACGAACGTCCGACGCGTGGTCGCGCGTGCCGTGCATGGCGCGGGCGACGCGGGCCCGGCGTCGAATACTCGCGACATGGCGGACGTCGAAGCGTTGCTGCCCGCCGAGGACGCGCCTGCAGCGAAGCTGTCCGCGGCGTTGATGGAGCTGGGCGCGCTGATCTGCACCGCCCGGTCGCCGAAGTGCGCGGACTGCCCGATTTACGCCGAATGCAAGTGGCAGCACAACGGCCGTCCCGAATACGCCGGTCCCGCCAAGCCGGTGCAGAAGTTCGCCGGCACCGACCGGCAGGTGCGCGGGCTGCTGCTGGACGTTCTGCGCGGTGCCGAGGGGCCGGTCGAGAAGGCTCGGCTGGACCTCGTGTGGCACGAATCGGGCCAGCGCGACCGGTGCCTGGATTCGCTGCTCGTGGACGGTCTGCTGGAGCAAACCCGCGACGGGCTGTTCGCGCTTCCCGGGGAACACTGACGCACTACGACGAAAGTCGGCAAAAAGTTGTCACCCCCGGGGCGCCGGGTTAGCTTTCCCCCGTCGCACTTCCGGGCTGAGGAGTTCCGCATGGGGGAAGCATCGCGTCGTGCCGTCTTGAAGGGCGGCCTCACCGTCACTGCCGTGGGTGCGTTGGGCTTCGCCACGGCGAAATCCGCGGCGGCGGTCACCGCTCCGGTCATCCATTCGACAGCCGAGTGGAACGCCCGGCCGCCGTCGGGCGCGATCGTGGTGGAGAACCACAAGCCGACGTACATCGTGGTGCACCACACCGTCGATCCAGGCAACAACACCGACTACTCGCTGGCGCACGCGCTGCAGATCTCGCGGGACATCCAGAACTTCCACATGGACACCCGCGGCTGGATCGACACCGGCCAGCAGTTCACGAACAGCCGCGGCGGCTTCGTCACCGAGGGGCGGCACCGCAGCCTCGAAATCCTGCGCGGCGGGACGCAGCACGTGCAGGGCGCGAACGTCGCGAACCACAACAGCGAATGCCTCGGCATCGAGAACGAGGGCCTCTACAGCACGGTCGACGTGCCGGTCGCGCTCTGGGATTCGCTCGTGCAGCTGATCGCCTACATCGCGCACCAATACGGCATCACGCCCGAGTTCATCAAGGGCCACCGCGATTTCAACTCGACCGAGTGCTGCGGCCAGGTGCTCTACGACCGGCTCCCGGAGCTGCGCAAAGCGGTCGGCCAGCAGCTCGGCCTGTCTGTCGCGCGCCTTGACGCACCGGAGTGGCCGCTGCTCAAACCGGGTGACACCGGGCCGCGGGTGATGACCGCGCAACGATTCCTGCGCGCCGCCGGGTTCGCCGTGCCCACCGACGGCGTGTTCGGCAAGGCGACCGCGGCCGCTGTGTCCGCGCTGGCCGCTGAGCACGGGCTTTCCCGCGACAGCTGCACCGCGGCTCGCGCCAGCGACGAGTCCGCCTACCTGGGCGCGGACGTCTGGCCGCTGATCGTGCCGGCAGACCGCTCGACCGCCGCGTGGCGCACCGAGCTGGCCCGCTGACCGGGGACGCCTCACGTGTGCCAGCGAGGGCGGCACGCGTGGGGCGTCACAGGCCGGACAGGAACGCCTCCACCGCGCCGCGATAGGTCTCCGGAGCCTCGGCGTGCGGCAAATGCGCCGAACCGGGCACGACCAGGTGCTTCGCGCCCGGTACTCGTGCCGCCACCTCGGCTTGCTGGCCAAGTGGCATCGCGGTGTGCTCGCCCTCGACCAGCAGCAGCGGGCAGCGGATACCGTCCACAATGGACCAATAGTCCCGCCGGCCCCATTCGGCGGCGATCTCGTACAGGTTCTCCAGGTCGGCGATCAGGTGATACCCGTCGTCGCGTTCCTCGACGCATTCGGTGAAGTAGTCGCCCGCGGCACCGAAGAACTCGCGCACGTGGGCCAGCGATTCGAACGGCACCGGCCAGCTCTCGAAGTAGCCCCGCCAGGTCTCGACGGTGCGTCCGCGCTGGTCCGGCGCGAAATCCTCGCTGACCACCGCGCGCACCAGCTCCGGGTGCTTCGCCGCGGCGGCCCACGCGTGCAGCCCGCCCATCGAATGCCCGATCAGCACGGACGGACCAACGTCGGCCAGCACGTCCGCGACGTCCTCGGCGAACTGCTCGGTGGTCCACGGACCGGTGTGCGGCGCACGGCCGTGCCCGCGGGCGTCGAGGGCGCGCACGCGGCCGTATCGCTTGAGCCATTGCGCGACCGGCCACCACGTGCGAGCGCGGCCCATCAGCCCGTGCAACAGCAAGATCGACACGCCAGGGCGTTCGTCGCCGCCGAAGTCGATCAGGCCTGGTCGCATTAATCCTCCCGGGTTTTCCCGGCTACCTCATCACAAATCTGCCCCTAGGGTGAAGGAATGCGCAGCCGTCAGCCCGCCGTCCTCGCCCTCTTCGGCGTGCTTGCGCTGTCCGCGTGCAGCCCTGCCGAACCCGCCGCTCCACTGCCGCCGATGCATCCCGCACCCGGCGCGAACAGCGCGGGCGACCCGTATTTCCCCGAGGACGGCAACGGCGGGTACGACGCTCTGGACTACCACGTCGACGTCAGCTACGACCCGCCGAGCGGCCGCCTCGACGGCGACACCACGGTCGCCGCGAAAGCCACCCAAGACCTCAGCCGCTTCGACTTCGACCTGCGCGGACTGGACGTCGCCTCGGTGGAGATCGACGGGAAACCGGCGAAGTACAGCCGGGAGAAGAACAAACTGGTCGTGACTCCGGCCGAACCGCTGCGGTCGGGCTCGACGTTCCGGACGCGCGTGCGCTATTCGGGTGTTCCGGCGAAAACCCCGCACGACGGCGGTTCGGAGAACGGCTGGGCCCGCTCCGAGGACGGCGGCGCGTACCTGGTCGGCGAGCCGCATTCGGCGTCGTTCTGGTATCCGGTCAACGAAACCCCGCGCGACAAGGCGACCTTCACGCTGACCGCGCACGTGCCCACCGGCTGGACGGTGCTGTCCAACGTCCGGGAAAAGGGCACCAGCGCCAAGGACGGCAAAACCACCACGACGTGGGCCGATCCGAATCCGGTGGCCAGCTACCTGACCACGATCGCGATCGACAAATTCACCGTCCAGCGGTCCACGCTCCCGGACGGCACGCCGATCGTCTCCGGCTACGCCCCTGGCGCCGAGGCCCGCGAGGCCACCGGCGACCGGCTGCCGGAGGTGATCTCGTTCCTGGAGAGCAAGTTCGGCAAGTACCCGCAGAGCGCGGCCGGCGGGATCTACCTCGACGAGGACATCCATTTTTCCCTGGAAACGCAAACCCGTCCCACTTATGCGAAATGGGCGGAAATCCTGACCCTGGTGCACGAGAACGCGCACCAGTGGTTCGGCGATTCGGTGTCGCTCAACTCGTGGGCGGACATCTGCCTGAACGAGTGCTTCGCGTCGTACGCGCAGTGGATGTGGGGCGAACGCGAGGGCCAGAACCTGGACGACCGCTACCGCGCGGCCGTCGAGATCACCAAGGGCAGCACGGATTTCTGGGGCCAGAAGCTCGTCGACATGGGGCCGGAGCACCTGTTCGAAGGCGCGTACGACAAGGGCATCCTGGCGGTCCACGCGCTGCGCCGGGAACTGGGCGAGCCGGGATTCGAGAAGGTGCTGCACGAGTGGGTGGGCGAGCACCGCAACAGCAACGCTACGTGGGCGGACTTCGAGAAGCTCGTGTCGAAGGTCGCCGGCCGCGACTTGAGCGCGTTCCTCAACGACTGGTTCCACGGGTCGAAACTGCCGTCGGACGCCGATCTCTATCCGGGCGGGTTGCGGCCCTGACTGCCGAGCAACGACCTGGTCAGACCGCTGCGGGAGTCGCGACCGTGCCGACCAGCCCCAGCTGGACGACGTCCGCCGCCTCGTACGGGCGACCGCGACCGTCGCGTAGTCCACCGCGCCCAGCTCGTAATGACCGTGCTGTTTGGCCGTGACCAGCATGCCGACCAGGGCCGAACCAGCCGGTGGCTACTTGACCCCGACGCGGGATCGCTCGCCGACGAAGTCGGTGCCATAAACTCGAGCCATGGCAGTGGTCAAGATCAACGCAATCGAGGTCCCCGAAGGCGCCGGCCCGGAGTTGGAGAAGCGGTTCGCCGCTCGGCTGCACTCCGTCGACAACCAGGAGGGCTTCCTCGGCTTCGAGCTGCTTCGCCCGGTCGCGGGCGAGACGCGCTACTTCGTCTACACGAAGTGGGAAACCGAGGAGCACTACCAGGCCTGGGCGGGCGGTCCGGCGCGCGAGGCGCACGCGGGCGAGCGCAAGAACCCGGTGTCGACCGGTGCGAACCTGCTGGAGTTCGAGGTCGTGCAGGCATCGAAGCCGGGTGAGTGACGAACTCGCCCGCGCCGCCGAGCTGATCTCGGGTGCCGGCGCGCTGCTCGTGTGCGCCGGCGCCGGGATGGGCGTCGACTCCGGTCTGCCCGATTTCCGTGGCGGGGAAGGGTTTTGGCGGGCTTATCCGCCGTACGCCGGGCTCGGGCTGCGGTTCGAGGAGCTGGCCGACCCGCAGCATTTCGCCTCGGACCCGGAGCTGGCCTGGGGTTTCTACGGGCACCGGCTCGACCTGTACCGGAAGACGGTGCCGCACCGGGGGTTCGGTCTGCTGCTCGAACGCGGGCTCGCGAAACCTGGCGGCGTCCAGGTCTTTACGTCCAATGTGGACGGACAGTTCCAGGCGGCGGGCTTCCCGCGCGTCGCCGAGGCGCACGGGTCGATCCACCATCTGCAGTGCCTGGCCGGGTGTTCTCGGGACATCTGGTCGGCCGCGGACGTCACGGTCGATCTGGACGAGGCGACCATGCGCGCCCGGCCGCCGTTGCCGTCGTGTCCGCGTTGCGGCAGCCTCGCCCGGCCCAACATCCTGATGTTCGGGGATTTCGACTGGGTTCCGGACCGCAGTCAGGAACAACTGGACGAACTGGCGGCGTGGCGGCGCGCGCACCGTGACGCGGTGGTGATTGAAATTGGTGCCGGACAAGCGGTTCCGACCGTGCGCCGGTATTCCGAACTCGCCAGCGCGGCCACGGGTGCGCTGATCCGGATCAATCCGCGCGAACCGCAGATCCGCCACGGGCGCGGGATTTCGATCCCCGCCGGCGCGCTGGAGACGCTGGTCAAGCTCGTTTGAGCTCCAGCAACGGGAACGGGCGGCCGTCCGGATCCGTTTCCTGCCTGCCGACTACCTCGAACCCGTGATGCAGATAGAAACCGACCGCCTGCGGGTTCTGCTCGTTCACGTCCAGCGTGAGGCCAGGGAAACGGTCCAACGCCGCCCGCAGCAACGCCGACCCGACCCCGCGACCGCGGAAATCGTCGTGCACGAACAGCATTTCCAGCTTTCCCTCGGCGATCCCGGAGAAACCGGCCGCGATTCCGTCGACCTCCGCCACGGTCAGGTCGACTTCCGGGAAATAGACCGGGACACGCGTCGCGTAGTACTCGACGTCCGACGGCGCCAGGAAATGGTGCGTCGCCTCAACGGCACTGCGCCAGATCTCCAGCAGCCGCGGGTATTCGGCTTCCCCGCTGCTCGGCCGCAAGGTCGTCATGGCAGTTGCACCTCCGCGTAAACCGCCCGGTGATCGCTTCCGGGCACATCGAACACTTGGTAATCCCGGATCGCGACCCGGCGGTCCACCAGCACGTGATCCAGCGGCACGAGCGGGACCGCCGACGTCGACCAGGTCGGGATCAGGCCGTCGCCGCGCGCCTCCGCCGCGTCGACGTACCCGCGCGACAGCACCGTCCGCAGCGCGGCGTGGTCGAGGGTGGCGTTGAAATCGCCTGCCACGACACGCAGGCCGTGCTCGCCGATGGCGCGCGACAGGTCCCGCATCTGCTGCTCCCACTGGTAATACCCGGAATCCGGCGAACGCGGATGCGCCGCCACGATCTCCAACGTCGTTCCGTCGCCGAGATCCGCCGCCGCGCCAGGCTGATTCTGAACCGAATCACCAGTGTAATCCTGCTCGGCAAGCGGATATCGCGACACGATGCCCGAACCGTCCACACCGGACGCCGGATGGAGCACGCGGTACGGCAGCGTCTGGAAGAGCCCGGCCTTCTCCAGTCCGGACATCGCGGCGGGTGTCATCTCCACCAGGTTCAGCACGTCGACCCGCTGCTCCCGGACCAGCCGCACGAGCGCCGCGGGATCGGCCTGGCCGAGGTAGAGGTTGGCCGCCAGCACGCGCACCGTCTTCCCCTGTGCCGCGGGCTGGTCGTCGGACATCACCCGCGGCGCGACGAACACCGCCAGCAACGCGGATAACGCGAGCGCGACGCCGCCGACCCACCAGCGCCGCAGCACCAGCGCGAGCGCGGCGAGCAGCACGCCGTAGATGACGACGTACGGGGTCAGCGCCAGCAGCGCGGTCAGGTACCAGCTGCTGCCGTCCCAGCCGATCGTGCGCAGCACAGCCACTGTGAACAGCGGCAGTCCGACCAGCACGAGCAGGCCCGTGACCAGCCGGGTTCGCGTCCGCGCCTCCATCACCATGATCCAGAGTATGCCGGGCAGGCGCTGACAGGTCCGTGTCAGCGCCGTGTGCGCGGCTTGCCAGCGCCTCCGTCCACTGTGTGCTTGAGCGACACAGGAGGAGGCGTCATGTCGCACGCGATCCAGGCCGAGGGCCTGGTCAAGCATTTCGGGGAGACGAAGGCGCTGGACGGGGTGGACCTCGAGGTCCCGTTCGGCAAGGTGGTCGGGGTGCTCGGGCCGAACGGCGCGGGCAAGACAACCGCGGTCCGCATCCTGGCGACCCTGCTGAGACCCGACGCGGGCCGGGCCACGGTCGGGGGTTACGACGTGGTCCGCGACCCGGTCCGGGTGCGCGGGCTGATCGGGCTCACCGGGCAGTACGCGTCGGTGGACGAGGACCTGAGCGGCACCGAGAACCTGGTGCTGATCGGGAAGCTGCTGAACCTGTCCCGGGCCGACGCGCGGGCGCGGGCGGCCGAACTGCTGGAGCGGTTCGAGCTGACCGACGCGGCCAAGCGGCCGATCCGGACGTACTCCGGCGGCATGCGGCGCAGGCTCGACCTGGCGGCGAGCCTCGTCGGCCGCCCCGCCGTGCTGTACCTGGACGAGCCGACCACCGGACTCGACCCGCACGCACGCAACGAGGTGTGGGCGGTGGTCCGCAGCCTCGTCGCCGACGGCGCGACTGTGCTGCTCACCACGCAGTACCTGGAGGAGGCCGACCAGCTGGCGGACCGGATCACCGTGTTCGACCACGGCCACGTGGTCGCCGACGGCCGCGCCGACGAGCTGAAGCGGCGGGTCGGCGGGCAGACGCTGCAGGTGCGGCCGACGTCGCTGAGCGACCTCGACGAGGTCGACCGCATCCTGGCCGAGCTCACCGGAGCCCGCCCGGTCCGCGACGACGCCACCGGGCTGCTGACCGCACCGGTGTCCGACCCGGTCCTGCTGTCCACGCTGGTGCGCCGGCTCGACTCGGCGGGCATCACCTCCGACGAACTGGCGCTGCGGCTGCCCAGCCTCGACGAGGTGTTCCTCGCGCTGACCGGACACGCCGCCGAAGAGCCGAAGCCCGAACGCGAACTCGAAGGGAGCCGGTCGTGACCACCGCGACCGCCGTGGCGGCCCCGCCCCGGCACATCAGCCCGGTCCAGGGCGCGAAGCACGCGTTTTCGCTTGCCTGGCGGGGAATCCTGAAGATCCGCAAGAACCCGGAACAGCTGGCCGACGTCACGCTGATGCCGATCATCTTCCTGCTGATGTTCACCTACCTGTTCGGCAACGCGCTGGGCGGTTCGATCGAGAACTACCTGCAGTCGTTCGTGCCCGGCCTGATCGTGATGAACGTGCTGCAGGCCTCGCTGACGGTCGGCACTCAGCTCAACACCGACATCACCAAGGGCGTCTTCGACCGCTTCCGCTCCATGCCGATCGCCCGCTCGGCGCCATTGGTGGGCGCGGTGCTGGCGGACCTCGTGCGGTACGTGGTGTGCCTGACGGTGCTGCTGACCGTGGCGACCGTGATGGGCTTCCGCGTGCAGACCGGTCCCGGGGAGTTCGTCCTCGCGATCCTGCTGGCGATCGCGTTCGGCCTGTGCTTCTGCTGGGGTTCGGTGTTCGTCGGGATGCTGATGAAGTCCCCCGGCGCGGCGCAGGGCGTGATGTTCGTCTTCATCATGCCGCTGACCTTCGGCAGCAACGTGTTCCTCCCGACGGCCACGATGCCGGGCTGGCTCAAAGCATGGGCGGACATCAGCCCGGTGAGCCTGATGTCCGACGTGATGCGCGGCCTGCTCAACGGCGGCGCCGCGTACGGCGGCTCCCTGCTGGGCGCGCTGGCGTGGATGGCCGGTGCGGTCGTGGTGTTCTTCCCGCTCGCGACGTGGGCCTACCGCAAGCGGGTCTGAGGGCGTCCCGCACGGGGGTGTGGACGCTGTGGGTGAGTGTCTGTGTCCGGGTTCCACAGCCGGGCACAGACACTCACTTTTTTATGGCGAGCAGCCGGCGCAGTGCGGTCGGGGTGTGCCCGAGGTGCGCGCGCACCGTTCGGCACAGGTGGGCCTGATCGGCGAACCCGAGGTCGGCGGCGAGGGCGGCCAAGCTGGGTTCGCCTGCCTCCAGCCGGTCCAGCGCGCGGGCTACGCGCACGCGATTGCGGTACCGGGTCAGCGACACTCCCAGTTCGCGGGTGAAGGCCCGGCTGAGCCGGTAAGGCGAGACGCCCAGCAGGGCCGCCAGCGGGATCAGGCCGTCCGCCGCGGGATGATCGTCACCGATCGCGCGGCGGGCTTGAGCTGCCAGCGCACGGTCGCCTGCCCGGCCGCCGTCCGGAGCGACTGTGGCCACGACCTGCCGGACCACCACAGCCACCAGGCCGAGCAGTCCTTCGGTCGCCGCGTACTCGGGGTCTGCGGCGCGGGTGGCGGCGAGGAGCCGGCGGTGGGCGAGGTCGAGTGTGCCGTCCACGTAGAGCGTTGAACGCTCCAGCAGCGGTGCGTCGCCGGCCAGGGTGCGCCAGAACGCGGGCGTCAGGGTGATCGAGGTGCATTCGTCACCGCCGACGGGATGGGCGAAGTACTCCTCCTCGCCGGGCGTCCCGAGGTATCCCACGGTGCGGTCGAGGTCCGCGCAGAGCCCGCGGACCCGGCGGCGGAACCCGCCGCGTCGCACGAGCACGAGCCGCACGTCCTCGCGCGGCCGCTCGGCCGACCAGCCGCGGTGATCGTCCCGGCAGTCCACCGTGCCGACGGCGAACTCCGGGCGAGCGGCGAGATCGACGAAGGAGAGCACACCCGGAGGCTACGGCGAGGGTCTGACAATTCCGCAAAAATCTTCAAGACGCGAGCGGCTGGGACCGGGCAGGCTGGCACATCCATTGCCACCGCACGAAAAAGGGAGCAGGAGACATGGCGTCCATCCGCGAAGAAGCAGTGATCGAGTCCAGCGCCGACGACGTGTGGGAGGTGATCGGCGACTTCGCCGCGGGTCCCCGGCGGATGGCGCCGGGGTTCGTGCTGGACAGCCGGGCCGAGGAGGACTGCCGGGTCGTCACCTTCGCCGCCGGCACGGTCGTCCGGGAACGGCGGATCGGCGTTGACCACGACATCCGCCGGATCGTCTACTCAGTCGTCGGCGGCGACGTCCAGCCCGAACACGACAACGCCTCTATGCAGGTACTCGAAGATGGCGAACAGCGGTGCCGGCTGGTGTGGATCCGCGACGTGCTGCCCGACGAACTGGCCGCGCCGATGAGCAAAACGATGTCGGCCGGTATGGAGGTGATCAAGCGGACTCTCGGTCGCCCAGGCTCACCCGAGTGAAGCCCCCGAGAGGTGGCCGGTCAGCCGCTCCCAGTTCCCGGAGCCAATGGCCGCCTTCTCTTCCTCGCTGAACGGCGCCTTCTCCAAAAACGACCGCGCGACGCCGCCGCTCGTGTCCAGGTAAGGAAATCCGCCCGGCCGGGTGCCGAAGGTGTACGGATAGTCGGTCGAATACAGCATCCGATCCGTCCCGACGACCTCCGCCGCCCAGCGCAGGTAGCGTTCGCTGACCGTTCCGCTGCCCGCGATCCAGAAGTTCTGGCGGAAGTAGTCGGCGAGCGGCTGCCGCAGCCCGGCCATTTCCCGCAGGAAGCCGACGTGGTCCAGGTAGAACAAGACCACCTCGCCCCAGTGTCCGGCGATCACTTGCAGCTCGGGGTGCCGGTCGAAGACGCCGGAGAAGATCATCCGCAGGTACTGCACGCCCAGGTCGTAGTACCAGCCGAGCCCGGCGGTCGCCAATGCCGCGCCGACGCCGTTGGGCAGGTCCGAGTAATACGCCTCTTGTACCGCCTGCACCGGCGCTTGGGGATGGAAGTGCAGCGGGACGCGGAGTCGTGCGGCGGTTCCGTAGAGGTCGTCGAATTCCGGGGCGTCGGCCAATTTGTCGCCGGTGCGGCCGTAAAGCATCGCGCCGCGGAAACCCAGGCTGACCGCGCGTTCCAGCTCCTCAGCGGCGGCTTCGGGCGAGGACGTCGGGAGCGTGGCGAAGGCCTGGAATCGCGTCGGATTGGCGGCGACGATCTCGGCGAGTGCGTCGTTGGCCTCCCGCGCGACGGGCACGGCATCGGCAGCCGGAAGGTTCTGCACGCCGGGGGTCGACAGGGACAGCACCGCGACGTCGATGCCCTGGTCGTCCATGTCGGCGAGACGTCCTTCGCCGACGTCGTGCAGGCGTCGCGTGACCGGATGGTCATCGGGATAACCGTGCGGCTGGAGGCCCGCCTTCGTCCACGCGTCGCGCAGGACAGGCAGGACCACGTGTTCTTCCAGGGCGACGATGCGCATGACAGCTCCTCTGCGTTTCCGGTGATACCCAATGGAGCGTATCACCGGAAACATCAGTGGAAGCAAGTTTTAGTTATCGTCGATAACAGGCGAGCGCTCCGCCCGGACCGCCTCGATCGCCTCCGCCCGGTCCAGCTGCGAGGTCTCGGCCACGAGCGCCTCGTATCGCTCCTCGCCCAGCTCCCTGGTCAGGTTCTCGATCAGCTCCCGGACCTCCGGGCTTCCCAGGTCGAACCGGCCGCGCACCACCGCGCTCAGCGCCAGCAGCCGGGCCGACGACTCCAGCCGCCCCTGCTGGTACCGGATCCGCGCCAGCAGTTCGACCATGGCAGCCAGGTCCGGCATGTCGAAGCGCCTCGCCGCCTGCTCGACCACGCCGAACACCGCTGGCTCCGCTTCGTCCGGACGGCCTTCGGCGAGCAGCAAACCGGCCTCGATGGTGCCGAGCCATTCCGCCTCGAAACCCTCCGGAGTCGGCCAATCCGCGCGCGCCGCCTTCATTTCCCGGAACACCTCGCGCGCCTCGGCGACATTGCGCTCACGGATCAGCAACTCGGCACGGCCGAGCAACACGATCAGGCGCAAGCCGTTGTTGACCCCGGCAGCCGCGTAGCGTTCGGCGGCTTCCATGTCCCGCCACGCGCCTTCCTGATCTCCGGAGCGCGAACGCTCCACCGCCAGCCGCCACCACTGCTGCACGATGTCGTCCCTTGACCGCAGCTCCATCACCAGCCGCAATCCCTCGGTGTACCCGGCAATCGCGCCCTCGTGGTCGCCGGCCTGCGACCGCGCCGCGGCCCGGAACCCGTGCGTCATCCCGAGTCCCCAGCGGTCGCCGACCTCGGCGAAGCCCTGGTGGGCAAGCTCTCGCGCCCGGTCCGCGCTCCCGAGATCCCCGGTGTCGCCGAGGACGAAGCTCTCCGCCCAGTGCCCGGCGGCGCGGCTCCAGACATCGTCCCGCGCGACGGCCCGGCGGATCTCGCGCAGCGCCAGGTCCCGCTCGCCGTTGAGGTACGCCACGATCGGCAACCCCACCCACAGCCACGGATTCCGGTCCGCGGCGCCGGTCCGCACGCATTCCTCGATCAGGTCGGGGACGTCCACCTTCTCTTGCGGCCCGGCCATCACCCGCATCAGCACCTGGATCAACCGCAGGCTCGCCGCCACGTCCGGCGGCAGCTCGCCGCTCAGTTCGAGCACCTCGTCCACGAACAGCGCGCCCCGCTCGTTCTGGCCGACGATGTTGAGATACCAGAACAATCCGAACAGCAGCCGGGCCGCCGCTGCCGCGGAATCGGACTCGATCGCCGCCCGCAGCGCGGCGTTGAAGTTATCGCTTTCGTGCTCGTACACGTCGATCGCCTGGAGCTGGTCCCGTCCGCGCAGCAACGGTTCGTTGCGGTCGGCCAATTCCGCGTAGTAGGCGACCATCGCCTCCCGCATCCGCTCCCGTTCGCCGGATTCGGCGAGCCGCTCGGTCGCGTAGGCGCGCAGGGTTTCCAGCAGGCGGTAGCGCATGCCCACCACGTCCACAATGGACTTCTCCACCAGCGAACCCAGTACGTACACGACGTCTTCCGCGGGCAGTTCCTCGTCCGCGCAGACGTTTTCCACCGCCTCCTCGGAAAAACTCGCCGCGAACACCGCGAGCCTGCGCGCGAGCCGGACTTCCGCGTCGCTCAGCAGATCCCAGCTCCACTCCACCACCGCGCGCAGCGTGCGCTGGCGCGGCAACGCCGTACGGCTGCCGGAGGTGAGCAAGCGGAACCGGTCGTCGAGCCGTTCGGCGATCTGTTCGGCGGTCATCGACCGCAACCGCGCGGCGGCAAGTTCGAGCGCCAGCGGCATTCCGTCGAGCCGGCAGCAGATCTGCCGTACCGCGTCCACTGTGGACTCGTCGAGCCGGAACCCCGGCCGTACCGCCATCGCGCGGTCGAGGAACAGCCGGACGGAATCGAGCGTGCCGACGTCCGAGGGCGGCGCGGCCTCGTCCGGCACCGGCAGCGGACCGAGCGGGCACAACGCTTCCCCGGTGATCGCCAGCGGCTCCCGGCTCGTGGCGAGCACTCGCAACGCGGGCAGCCGGCGCAGCAAATTCTCGGCCAGCTCCGCGACGGTGTCCACGAGGTGTTCGCAGTTGTCCAGCACCAGCAACGCTTCCGCGCCCCCGAGCGTCTCCACCGCGTGCTCGAACGGATCGACCTGCCGGCGCCGCGCGTCGGTCTCCGTCGTCCGGATGTCGCGGACCTCCAACGCGTTGAGCAGCGCGGTCAGCACGTCTTCCGCGTCCCGCACACCGGCCAGCGGCACGAACCACACCAACCCGCGCGAGTGCGCTGGATGCCGAGAAGCCGCCTCCGTCGCGAGCCGGGTCTTGCCGGCTCCGCCTGGGCCGACGAGCGTGACCAGCCGGGATCCTTCGAGCAGTTCGGCCAGCAGCTTCAGCTCGTCGGTGCGGCCGATGAAGCTGGTCAGCCGCTGCGGCAACCGGTCGACCACCGCGGCGACCGGCGTGTACTCGCCGCGCAGCGCACGCAGATGCACTTCCTGCAGTTCCACCGACGGGTCGACGCCCAGTTCGTCGGCCAGCGTCGTCCGGATCGCGGAATACGCGGCGAGCGCGTCGGCCTGCCGTCCGGCCGCGGAAAGCGCACGGATTCGCAAGCCGGCCAACCGTTCCCGCAGCGGATGCGCTTGCGCGGCGGCGGTGAGTTCCGCGAGCACGTCCGCGTGCCGTCCCAGCCGCAGCTCGGCTTCGAACCAGTCCTCGGCGGTCTCCGTGCGCCGCTCCTCCAGCAGCGTCGCGGGCGCGGCGGCGAACGGCGCGTCCAGCACGTCCGCGAGCGCCGGTCCGCGCCACAACGCGAGCGCGGCGGCGAGCGATTCGGCGGCGGTGCCGTCCCGGCCAGCGGCAAGTTCCCGGCGCCCCTCGGCGGACAACTGCTCGAACCGGTGAAGATCCACCGCTTCCGGCGGCACCGCGAGCCGATAACCGCCGTTGACCGACTCCAGCTCCGCCCCCGCAGGCCGCAGCACTCGACGCAGCCGCGAGACCAGCGACTGGAGCGCATTGGCCGCGTCCGCAGGGGGTTCCGCGCCCCACAGACCGTCGATCAGCGCCTCGGCGGGAACCGCGCGGCCGGCGTCGAGCGCGAGCCGGGAAAGGAGCATGCGAAGGCGGGCTCCGCCGATGTCGATCGGCGTGCCGTCCTCCCCCTCCGCTCGCAGCGGGCCCAGCAGCGCGACGCGCATGAGGTCCACCTTTCCAGACAACGCCCTCGCCGTGTCGGGGCCCGACGTAAGTGTGGACTTTCGGGACAAACTGCGGCCAAAGCGGTTACTGCCCGGCTTCCCGGCGCTACGTTGCGGAGGATTCACCCGCAGACACAGGAGCGCCCATGAGAGCACTGCACCGCTGGCATCGCCCGGCAGTGACCGTCGCAGCCACCCTCACCGCTTTGACGCTCGGCACTGGGATCGCGTCGGCCGGACCGGCCGGCTGGGACAAGCCCACGCCCGGTTCGGACGGCGCCGGAGACAGCTACTACCCGCAAGACGGCAACGGCGGGTACGAGGTCTCCGACTACGACCTCAGGGTCAACTACGCTCCCGACACCCACCAGCTCGCCGGCGTCCAGACGGTCCACGCGAAGGCGACCCAGTCGCTCAGCTCGTTCGACCTCGACCTGCGGGGCCTCACCGTCGACGCGGTCCGGGTCAACGGCATTCCCGCGAAGTTCACCCGCACCGGCGACCACGAACTGGTGATCACGCCGAGGCTGCCGCTGTGGAAGGGCCTTCCGTTCACCACGGAGGTCGCCTACCACGGCGTCCCGGTCGCGATCGACGACCCGAACCTCGGCAAGAACGGCTGGCAGTTCACCAAGTCCGGCGGCGCGTTCGCGGCGGGCGAGCCGAAGTCGGCCACCACCTGGTACCCGGTCAACGACACCCCGCGCGACAAGGCGAAGTTCCGGCTGTCGATCACCGTCCCGAACGAGTGGGGCGTGATCGCCAACGGCCGCGAGGTCGGCAAGTACCGGACGCGCGCGGGCACCACGCACGTCTGGGCGGAGAACACCCCGACCGCGCCGTACATGACCACGGTCGCGATCGACAAGTGGACCTTCAACCAGCGCAAGCGCGCGGACGGCACCCCGATCGTCAGCGCGTACGCGCCGGGCACCACCGACGCCACGAAGCAGGCCGACGCGCAGCTGCCCGAGGTTCTCGACTTCCTCGAATCGAAGTTCGGCAAGTACCCGGTGGACGCCGCGGGCGGCATCTACCTGACCGAGCCGATCGGGTTCTCCCTCGAGACGATGAGCAGGCCGATCTACTCCGGCCGCGCGGGCAATATCGGCACGATCGTGCACGAGAACGCGCACCAGTGGTGGGGCGACACGGTCGCCGTCGACCACTGGAAGGACGTCTGCCTCAACGAATGCTTCGCGTCGTATGCGACCTGGCTGTGGGCGCAGAAGAACGGCACCGACCTCGACGCCAGGTACCTCGACCAGGTCGCGTCGGCCAGCGATTCGTTCTGGGCGGGCAAGCTGTACGACATGGGCCCCGGCCACGAGTTCACCTACGTGTACTCCAAGGGCCCGGTCATGCTGCACGCGCTCAGCAAGTACATGGGACAGGACGCGTTCGACCAGGTGCTCAAGACCTGGAACCGCCTGCACCACGACGGAAACGCGAGCATGCAGGACTTCCAGAAGTACTGTGAGAAGGTGTCCGGCATGGACCTGCAGGGCTTCTTCGACGCGTGGATCTACGGCAACGGCAAGCCGTCCGACGAGTACCTCTACCCGGGCGACCTGAAGCCGGCCGCCAAGTGACGGTTCTGCTGACCGGGTTCGCACCGTTCGACGGAGCGGCGACGAACCCTTCTTGGCAGGCGGCTTCGCTGGCAGCGGCGCGGCGGACGGACACGGTGGCGGTTGAACTGCCGTGCGAGTTCGACGCGTCGCTGCCGGCGCTGCGAGCCGCGATCCTGGCGCACCGGCCGAACCTGGTCGTGTGCGCCGGACTGGCCGGCGGCCGCCAGCACGTCACGCCGGAGCGGGTGGCGATCAACCTGATCGACGCCCGGATCCCGGACAACGCGGGCGCGCAGCCGGTCGACGTCCCGGTGGTCGAGGGCGGGCCGTCCGCGTACTTCACCACGCTCCCGGTGAAAGCGGCGGTCGCGGCGATCGAGTCGGCGGGGCTGCCCGCGGCCGTGTCGTACACCGCCGGGACGTACGTGTGCAATCAAGTCTTCTACGGCCTGATGCACCTGATCGCGACGGAGTTTCCCGGACTGCGCGGCGGTTTCGTGCACGTGCCGGAGGAAGCGCGGATGCCGCTGGACTCGATCGCGCGAGCGCTCGAGATCGTGGCGGACACCGCGCTGACCGTGCACGAGGACGTGGCCACCTCGGCAGGCACCCTGCACTGAGCCCTATTCGCCAGGCTGGACGGTCTTCTCGAAGAACTGCACCAGATCCTGTGGCCGGCGGCTGGTGTGCGACGGGCTGGTGTCCATCACCGTGCCGACCACCGGAATGCCGTCGGCCTGGTAGATCAGCAACCCGAGCTTCGGCCCGACTCCCGCGACGTAGCGGCCGCTCAACCCGGTGCGAGTGCGCCAGGTGTCGGTCTCGATGCGGCCTGCCATGTCCTTGCGCGCGCTCGGCTCGACCTGGGCGAGGGTGAGCCCTTCGTGGAACGCGACGGTGGTCTTGTCCGGGAAGCGGCACAGCGCGCTGCGTACCGCGCCTAGGGCTTTCGCCAGCTCCGGGTCGTCGGAACAGGTGGCGCGGGTTTGGATAGTCGGACCGGCCAGGCGGCGGATGCACTTCGTGAGGCCGTTTTCGCCGGGGAGCGCTGGTTGTGAACCAGCGCAGGTGGTGGTGTTCGGCGGGACGACTGGCTGGTTGGCCGCGGGCTTGTCGTCGCCGCGAGTGGCGACGACAGCGGTCACGATCCCGGCGACGACGAGCACGGCCAGGGCGATCGCGCCGATGATCAGCGGTTTGCGGGACTTCTTCTTGTGCGGCTGTTGCCATCCTTGCGGGGGCGGCATGGGTGCCGGAGGCCGCTGGTTCAGTACGGGTTGCTGGGCAGGCTGTTGCTGCATGGGCTGTTGCTGCACGGGCGGCCAAGATGCCGGTGCAGGCGCGGGCATGGGCGCTGCCGGACGCACGTCCACGTGATGCAAGCCGAACGCGACCGCCGTCTCCGGCTGGTCCTCGGTAGTCGGCACCACGCCAAGCGTCGACCCGACCAGCGAAGCCAGCAACGGCATCCGGCTGGGCCCGCCGACCAGATACACGCCCCCGAGCCGATCCGGCGTAAGCCCGGCCCGGGCGATCGTCGCCGCGAGCATTTCCGCACTGCGCAACAGATTCGGCCGAACCAACGCTTCCAATTCGGCGCGGGTGACGAGAACGTCGCCGAACGGATCCGGCATCGGCACCTCAGTGTGCGCGTGCCGGGAAAGACTTTCCTTGGCGTCGCGGACGTCTTGGAGCAACACCCGCCGCAACCGCCGGTCACTGGTCGTCTGCGGACGGAGAAGCCGTTGCCACTGCGCAGGATCCGCGTGCGACACCGATCGTCCAATGTGGACCAGCAGGGCTTGGTCGATGTCGAGACTGCCGAGATCCGGCAACCCGTCCTCCGCCAGAACCGCGGTACCCGCGCCGACGACCGCACAGTCGAACGTGCCCGCGCCGAGGTCGTACACCGCGATCGGCCCGCTAGGCGCACCTGTTTCGCGGAGAGTCGCGTAATGCGCCGCCGCCGCGACCGGCTCCGGCACCAACCGCGCCTGAACGAACCCGGCTTTCCCCGCCGCCGCCCGGAGCGTCTGCTGCCGCTGCGCACCCCAGCCGGCCGGATGCGACAACCGCACCTCGTCCGGAACCCCGGAGAGCTGCCGCTCGGCCTCCTCGCCCATCCGCCGCAACACGGCAGCGAACGCGTCGACAACCGGCACCGCCCGATCCCCGAGCAGCAGCTCACCGTCGTCGATCCGCCGCTTGGGATTAGGCTCGAACCGGCTGGGATCCAACCGAGCCCGCCGCTCCGCGTCCTGCCCGACGACGAGCCGCCCGTCCTCCTCCGCATACACCGCGGAAGACATGGTGACCGACCCGTCAACCTCAATAGCCCGCGGCCCGCGCCCGAAGGCCGCCAAGACGCCGACCGTGCTGGAAGTACCGAAGTCGATCGACAGGACGTCCACGCAGTTCCCCTCCCCAAAACCCCACCGCATCGTCTCATGGGCCCTGGTGACAGATATAACTGAAACCAAGTTGCCAACATAAGTGAAGCTGAGGCACACTTGGGTACGTCAACAGCCGTGAAGCGGAGAGATCATGACACCGACCACCACCGCGCGAGAGTCATTGTTCGCGACCCCGCGCGCCCAGCAGGAGGCACACGCCGCCGCGGAACTGATCGCCGACGCGGGCGGCCAGGTCACGCTCGACGGCGTCGAACTGGGTGGCGAGATCCGCGAACTGCTGCGCCAGATCATCTCCATCGTGGCCGAGGGCGGAACCGTGACCGTCGGCGCGATGCCGGAGGTCATCACCACCACCGTGGCCGCGGAATTGCTCGGGATCTCCAGGACCACGCTGATGAAACACGTCCGCGCCGGCGACCTGCCAAGCACCCGAACCGGCAGCCACACCAAACTTCGCCGCGACGACGTTCTCGCCTTCCGCCGGGAACGACTGCGCAAACAACGAGACGCGTTGAACGACCTGCTCGCGATCGAAGACCAACTCGGCATCGAATAGTCAGAATCGAACAGGAGGGGCCGCCCCGCGAAAATTTCGCCCTCGTATCGTGGTGCGATGCCCACGCGCGTGCTTCCCGATGCCAATGTCCTGCACGCCAGAACGCTCCGAGACTGGCTGCTTCTGCTCAAGGACACGGGAAACGCAAGCATGTTCCACGTTTTCTACACCGAGGACATTCTCGCAGAGACCATCCAGAGCATCCGCAGGCGAAATTCCGGCCTCAGCGGAACCGAGATCACCAAAATCCGGGACGCGATCGCCGGAACGATGGACGGCCGGATCGACGACTACCCGTCTGGGCAGGAGGCTGTCGCTCTGACCGATCCCTTCGATCGGCACATCCACGCAGCCGCCGTCGCCGGATCCATGGATTGCGTTGTCAGCCTTGACCGCGGGTTCACTGACCTGCCGACGTCAGTACGGGATACGCTCGATTACGAGATCTACACCCCGGACGAATTCTTCGTGCTCATCGACGATTCGTCGCCGCGACTCGTCCGCGCCACGCTGCGGAGGCAAATCCAGTACTTCTCCGGACGCGGCCGCACACACTTGGATTTCGCTGGCGCACTAGCCAAATCCAGCTGCCCCGCCTTCGCTGAGCGAATCGCCAGGCGGTGCCGTGAGATCGCGTTCGACAGTTAGCTGGCGAAAACCTCCGCCGGAAAAGGAGTCTCCCGGTCCTCCAGCAACCGCCCGTAAAAGGCGTTCATCTCCACCGCCACCGCGGCATGGCGAGCCACTACCTCAGCGACCGGCGAGGGCAACGAAAGCTCCCCGGCAGCCGCACGGCGGACCGCGGTCAAGCGGCTCTCTCGGTCCCAAGTCCCGCACACCTCGGTCACCAGCCAGTTCACCAGATACATCGACCCATAAGCCCGGTCATGCCCCGCATTCAGCTCCGCGAACGCCATCTCCTCCGCGGTCAGATCGAACCGGCGCGCGAAGGACAAGCCGAAATCGGTGAGGACGAACCGGTCGCCGTCGGTCAGGAAGTTCTCGAAGTGGTTGTCGAAGTGCAGAACTCCCTGTGCACGAAGGAACGAGAGCGTCTCGGCGACCTGCTCGACAAGGCGCTCGACCTGCTCCAGATGGTCAGGCAGCCACCGATGCACATTGATCGGGAAATACTCGCAGAACAAAACAACACTCGACGAAGCATCCCGCAATTCCGTGAGTCGCTTACGGACCGCCTTGGAGCCGCCCCAGTACTCGACATCTTCTTCCAACGGACGGTCTGGCACCCGGCCCGAGGGGACTGGCAGGATCCGCCAATGGTGCAGCAGTGGGAAGTTCTCGCACGCACCACTGAGGACCCAGCCGTTCGCCATGGTGTGCAGCGCCAGTTCTCGCCACGCCGAGCCCTCCGGCGAACCTAGGCCGTAATGGCAAAAGGCAGGCAGGCCATAGAGATTGGCCGTCGAATGCGGATGCTGCCGCTCCAGTGCGGTGAGCGGAACCCGCTTCGCGAAGACCGGGACTCCGTCGACATCCAGCCGGGCACCGGTGCCGCCGATTCCTTCCGACAGCACCTCGGCGGATTCCAGCCGTTCGGTGAGCTGCCGGTCGCTCAGCAGCGAAAGACCGGTGCTCGCCGTGGCGTGCCGCGAGATTCTCGAAGAAGACCCCATAACCCGACGATAGAGAAAAGGGCGGCCCCCAAACCTGGGAGCCGCCCTTTTTCCTTGCTTAACTCACTCGTTCTCGGCTTCGCCGTTCTCGGCGGCGCCGATGCTCACCGGCGGAGCGTCGGGAACCGAGGACGGACGCTTCTCCCCGCGGAAGGTGAAGTGCGCCTCGTCGTCGCGGTCCTCCGGGTTGCCGCTCCAGCCCTCGACGTCGACCACGATGATCTGACCCGCTTCGACCTCGCCGAAGAGGATCTTCTCCGACAGCTGGTCCTCGATCTCGCGCTGGATCGTGCGACGCAGCGGCCGGGCGCCGAGCACCGGGTCGAAGCCGCGCTTGGCCAGCAGCGCCTTCGCCTTTTCGGTGAGCTCGATCTCCATGTCCTTGGCCTTGAGCTGCGTCTCGACCCGGCCGATCATCAGATCCACCATCTGGATGATCTGTTCCTGGTTGAGCTGGTGGAAGACGATGATGTCGTCGATCCGGTTCAGGAACTCCGGGCGGAAATGCTTCTTCATTTCCTCGTTGACCTTCTGCTTCATCTTCTCGTAGCGGTTCGTCGAATCCGCTCCGGAGGAGAAGCCGAGGCTCACGGACTTCGAGATGTCCGAGGTGCCCAGGT
The DNA here is from genome assembly GCF_006704225.1 of Amycolatopsis sp. Poz14. Taxonomy (NCBI): domain Bacteria; kingdom Bacillati; phylum Actinomycetota; class Actinomycetes; order Pseudonocardiales; family Pseudonocardiaceae; genus Amycolatopsis; species Amycolatopsis sp. Poz14. The sequence continues at coordinate 1,294,347 of NZ_JACLHD010000001.1, read as the reverse complement.
TCGAGGTGAAGATCAGCACGGTGTTCTTGAAGTCGACCGTGCGGCCCTGACCGTCGGTGAGGCGGCCGTCTTCGAGCACCTGCAGGAGGGTGTTGTAGATCTCCTGGTGCGCCTTTTCGATCTCGTCGAAAAGCACCACCGAGAACGGCTTGCGCCGCACCTTCTCGGTCAGCTGCCCGCCCTCTTCGTAGCCGACGTAGCCCGGAGGGGCGCCGAAGAGCCGCGAAGCGGTGTAGCGGTCGTGGAACTCGCCCATGTCGATCTGGATGAGCGCGTCGTCCTCGCCGAACAGGAAGGACGCCAGCGCCTTCGACAGCTCGGTCTTACCGACACCGGACGGGCCGGCGAAGATGAACGAACCGGACGGGCGCTTCGGGTCCTTCAGACCCGCACGCGTACGGCGGATCGCCTGGGAGACGGCCTTGACCGCGTCCTCCTGGCCGATGATGCGCTTGTGGAGCTCGTCCTCCATGCGCAGCAGCCGGGTGGTCTCCTCCTCGGTGAGCTTGAACACCGGGATGCCGGTCCAGTTGGCCAGCACCTCCGCGATCTGCTCGTCGTCCACCTCGGCGACGACGTCGAGGTCGCCGTCCTTCCACTGCTTCTCCCGCTCGCCCTTCTGGCCGAGGAGCTGCTTCTCCTCGTCGCGAAGGCGCGCGGCCCGCTCGAAGTCCTGCGCGTCGATCGCGGACTCCTTGTCCCGGCGCACGTCGGCGATCTTCTCGTCGAACTCGCGCAGGTCCGGCGGAGCGGTCATCCGGCGGATGCGCATCCGGGCCCCGGCCTCGTCGATCAGGTCGATCGCCTTGTCCGGCAGGAACCGGTCGTTGATGTAGCGGTCGGCCAGCGTCGCGGCCGCGACCAGCGCCGAGTCGGTGATCGAGACGCGGTGGTGCGCCTCGTACCGGTCGCGCAGGCCCTTCAGGATCTCGATCGTGTGCTCGAGCGACGGCTCGCCCACCTGGATCGGCTGGAAGCGGCGCTCCAGCGCGGCGTCCTTCTCGATGTACTTGCGGTACTCCTCGAGCGTGGTCGCGCCGATCGTCTGCAGCTCGCCGCGGGCCAGCATCGGCTTCAGGATCGAGGCCGCGTCGATCGCGCCCTCGGCCGCGCCCGCGCCGACGAGCGTGTGCAGCTCGTCGATGAACAGGATGATGTCGCCGCGGGTCTTGATCTCCTTGAGCACCTTCTTCAGGCGCTCTTCGAAGTCACCGCGGTACCGGGAACCGGCGACCAGCGAGCCGAGGTCGAGGGTGTAGAGCTGCTTGTCCTTGAGCGTCTCGGGCACCTCGCCCTTGACGATGCTCTGCGCGAGCCCCTCGACGACGGCGGTCTTGCCGACGCCGGGCTCGCCGATGAGCACCGGGTTGTTCTTGGTCCGGCGGGACAGCACCTGCATGACCCGCTCGATCTCCTTGCCGCGCCCGATGACCGGGTCGAGCTTGCCCTCGCGGGCGAGCACGGTCATGTTGCGGCCGAACTGGTCGAGCACCAGCGAGGAGGACGGGGTGCCCTCGCCGCGGCCGGAACCGCTCTCGGCGGACTTCTCGCCGGTCTGGTAGCCCGACAGGAGCTGCAGCACCTGCTGGCGGACCCGGTTGAGATCCGCGCCCAGCTTCACGAGCACCTGGGCGGCGACGCCCTCGCCCTCGCGGATCAGGCCGAGCAGGATGTGCTCCGTGCCGATGTAGTTGTGGCCGAGCTGCAGCGCCTCGCGCAGCGACAGCTCCAGCACCTTCTTCGCCCGCGGCGTGAACGGGATGTGCCCGCTCGGCGCCTGCTGGCCCTGGCCGATGATCTCCTCGACCTGCTGGCGCACGCCCTCGAGGGCGATGCCCAGCGACTCCAGCGCCTTGGCGGCGACACCCTCACCCTCGTGGATCAGACCCAGGAGGATGTGCTCGGTGCCGATGTAGTTGTGGTTGAGCATCCGGGCCTCTTCTTGGGCCAGGACGACCACCCGCCTCGCGCGGTCGGTGAACCTCTCAAACATGCGCACTCCCTCGACTGCTGCGTCGGCGGCCCGTAACCTCCGCGGATCGCGTCCGCGGCGGACAGCACCGTGAGACCACTCTAGTAGCCAAGCGGTCGCGCTTGCGTACCACTACGGCTTCCGGCGGCCCGTTCGCACCCGGACGGCGACCCGGTCGGTCACCGCTGCTCATCCGGTTGCGCTGCACCTTTACTCCCTCTCGAACGTACGGGACCGGATCAGGATTCCGCCCCGGCGCCCCTGTCCGCTCAGCGCGAACACCCCCGCGCGTCCGGGTGGTCTCACCCCTTGGCCACCCGATTGGCGCAATCCCGCGCCGTATGTAAGGTTAGGCACACCTAATGCAGGCAGAACAGGGGGTGGACCGGTGAACCCGCAGCGCTCACGCGACGACGCCCGCGAGATCGGCGACGGTCTCGCGTCCTCCCTGCTGCGCACCAGCGCCCGGTACGAACTGCGCCGCGACGTCCCCGAGGACTGGTTCCGCTGCGCTGACCTCCTGGAACAGCCCGAGCTGTTCGCCGAGTGGCGGTCCCGGCTGACCGACTGGCTCCTCGACCAGCACGGCGCGGCGCCCGCGCGCACGGCGGCCAGCTACGTGATGTCTTGGTACCTGTACGTCCCCGCTTACGCGGGCGCGCTGCTGCTGCACCACGAGCGCCGGGTGCCGTCGCTGAAGCCGGAGCAGCTCGCGTTCGGCCTCGGCCCCGACCGGCCGCATCCCGAGGGCATGGCCGTGCTCAGCGACGCCTTCTACTGCCTGCCCACCGACCCGGGCGGCGTCCGCCCCGAGGCAACCGTCGTCCGCGACGAGCGCGCGCTGGCTGCGGTGCTGCGCGCGCAGTTCGTCGGCCACGCTGCCCGCTTCGTCCGCGCCTACGCCCCCGGCACCCGGCTCGGCCGCCGCATGCTCTGGGCGGCCGCCACAGACGCGCTGGACGGCGCGCTGTGGCGGGTTGGCCGGCAAGGCGGGACAGCCGAGGCCGAAGGCGCTGGCGTCGCGGATGCCGCGCTCGTGCTCGACGCGCAGTACCGCCCGCTGACCTCGGCGTCCACCTTGCGAATGGCGGTCAACGAGGACGGACACCGGGTTTGGGAGCGCCGCCGGGAGAGCTGTTGCTTCTCCTATCTCCTACCCGGCGAGGCGGAATGCGACAGCTGTCCGCGCACCTGTCCCCGATGATCTCCATCGAGTGAAATTTCAGGCGTAGGGGTCCCGGCCCGTCGCGCCCAGCGCCCGATGCAGCACCGGCGCGGTTTCCGGCACCGCGACTTCCGGGCCGAAGACGCCGCCCTTGCGGGCCTGCTCGCCCATCCCCGCCGCGAACGCGAGGACAACCTGGGCAGTTTCGTCCGGACAGTTCAGCTCAGTGCCGCTCGCTCGCGTCAGGTCCCAGGCATGCAGGACGAGCTCGCCGAGCACCATGTCTCCGACGACCGCGGCGGGCAGCTCGGAACCGCCGAAGGTGATGGTGCCGGTCCACGCCTCCGCCGGCGCGAGCGCGGCGAGCACGTCGTCGGTCATCGCTTCCAACGCCTTCGGCCAGTCGTCGCCGACGAGGGACGCCTCGGCTTCGGTCGGCGCGGGCGGTTCGTAAGGCTCGTGCCGGATCGCGGCGGCCAGCCACGAGCCCCAGTAGAGAAGGTGGTTGAGGAGGCCGCGCACGTCGTAGTCGGCGCACGCGGTGGGCGCGGTCAGCGACGGGGCGGCCGCCGCGACGCGCCGCAGTTCGGCGGCGGCCGGGGCGAGCAGTCCGGAGTGATTCGACATGCTCCCGAGCCAACCACCCGGATTCGGCGGCCGTCTTGAAATTACGCGACGCACTACTGTTTTCAGCCATGCGGCGGATCCCGAGCGGCATCCTGAACGAGCGGACGGCTCGCACCAAGTTCACGCTGACCCGACATCCGCCCGCCCCGGAACTGCGCGAATTCGTGGAACACCACTGGATCCTGCGCTGGGACCTGACCGAACCCCACGACCAGCACGTGCTGCCGAATCTGTCGGTGCACGTGACGTTCTTCCCCGGCGCGTGCGGGGTTTACGGTCCGGCGCACCAGCTTTTCACGCACCGGCTCACCGGACGCGTACACGGGATCGGGGCGAGGATCCGGCCCGGCTGCTTCCGCCCGTTCCTCGACGCCCCGGTGCGCACCCTCGCCGACCGCGCGGCGGACGTGGCCGAGGTCTTCGGGCCGGACGCCGCGCTCGCGGAAAAATCCATCCGGAATGCGCGGACCGACGCGGAAATGATCAATGCAATCGACAACTTGCTGATCGCACGCCGCCGTCCCATTCCGCGAGCGACCCGGGCGGCCGCCGACGCGGTGGAAACAATCGCCGCGGATCCGGGGATCACCAAGGTCGCGGAACTGGCGGCGGCACTCGGACTGTCCGTCCGGGCGGTGCAGCGGTTGTTCGCCGAGCACGTCGGAACAACGCCGAAGTGGGCGATCCGGATTTACCGCCTCAACGAAGCCGCTCGGTTGCTCGCCGCACCGATCCCGCCGGATTACGCAGATCTGGCGACTCGGCTGGGCTATAGCGACCAACCTCACTTCATCCGCGATTTCCGCGCGGTGACCGGAGCGCCTCCCGCGGAGTACGCGCGCTCCGCTCGCCGGCTGATGTCGGGCGCGCCGGACGGCGCAAAGCCGGGAAACTAATCCGGAACGCCAAACGGCCGCCGGGAATGTTCCCGACGGCCGTTTGGCAGGCAGTCCGCGAAGGGGGTCTCCGGTTCGCTAACCGGAGGACCGCATCCGCGAGTTCCGGAAATGCCCGGTCAGTTCTTCTTGTGGTAAGCCTCGACGACCTCCGACGGGATGCGCCCGCGGTCGGAAACCTGGAAACCGTTCTTGCGGGCCCACGCGCGAATCGCCTGGTTCTGCTCGCGGTCGACCGCGGCCGGGCGGGCCGGGGACTTGCCGCCGGCGACCGGACGCAGCGGCGCGCGCTTGCGGCCGCCAGCGCGGCGCGCGTGCTCGACATACTGCGCCAGCGCGTCCCGCAGTTCCTCGGCGTTTTCGCTCGACAGGTCGATCTGGTAGCTCACACCGTCCAAACCGAACTCAACGGTCTCTTCCGCCTCACTGCCGTCGAGGTCGTCGACCAGAGAGACCAGCACCTTCTGTGCCATCTGATTCCTCCTGCGGGGCTTGCCCGAATGATCTGGCTACATGATCTGGTTTCGGGGCAAGCCCCGAGCTACAGAAGTCTTTGACACCCATATTAATACCCGCTTGCCCCGCCGTAGGCAAATCCGCATTGAGAAAATCCGACCGTGCGACGGGGCCGCGACCTATTCAGGGCGTACGAGCGGGAAGAGGATCGTCTCCCGGATACCGAGCCCGGTCAGTGCCATGAGCAGCCGGTCGATCCCCATTCCGACCCCGCCGCTCGGCGGCATTCCGTACTCGAGCGCGCGGAGGAAATCCTCGTCGAGACGCATGGCCTCGCTATCCCCGGCAGCGGCGAGCCGCGCCTGTTCGGTGAGCCGCTGCCGTTCCACGACCGGATCCACCAGCTCGGAGTATCCGGTGGCGAGTTCGAATCCGCGCACGTACAGGTCCCACTTCTCGGCCACGCCCGCGCGGGTGCGGTGCTGCCGGGTGAGCGGAGACGTCTCGAGCGGGAAATCGCGGACAAATGTGGGGGCGCGCAGTCCGTCGCCGACGAGATGTTCCCACAGTTCCTCAACGAGTTTGCCGTGCGCTAGCTTGGGATCCACCTCGATCTCGCGCGCCGCGGCGATCTTGTGCAGTGCTTCGGCGGGAGTATCCGGCGTCACTTCCTCGCCGAGCGCTTCCGAGAGCGACTCGTACATGCCGAGTGTCGTCCATTCGCCGGAAAGGTCGTACTCGGTTCCGTCGGCGAGAGTGACGACCTGGGTACCGAGCACGTTCTCAGCGGCCTCCTGGATGAGTTCGCGCGTCATCACGGCATTCGTGTCGTAAGTGGCGTACGCCTCGTAGTACTCCAGCATCGCGAACTCCGGCGAGTGCGAGGAGTCGCTGCCCTCGTTGCGGAAGTTCCGGTTGATCTCGAAAACCTTCTCGATGCCGCCGACCACACAGCGCTTGAGGTACAGCTCCGGCGCGATGCGCAGGAACAGCTCGAGGTCGAAGGCATTGGAATGCGTGACGAACGGCCGGGCCGTGGCTCCGCCGTGCAGCGTCTGCAGCATCGGCGTCTCGACCTCGGTGAATCCCCGGCGGTGGAACGACTCGCGCAGCGAACGCATCACGCCGGAGCGCGTGCGCACCACGTCGCGCGCCTTCGGCCGCATAATCAGATCGACATAACGCTGCCGGATTCGCGTTTCCTCGGCCAGCTCCTTGAACGCCACCGGCAGCGGGCGCAGCGACTTCGCCGCGATCTGCCAGCTGTCGGCCAGCACGGAAAGCTCGCCGCGCTTCGAGGTGATCACCTCGCCGTGCACGAATACGTGGTCGCCGAGATCGACAGTGGACTTCCACGAGGCGAGCGACTCGGCGCCGACCTGCGCGAGACTCAGCATCGCCTGCAGTTCCGTGCCGTCTCCCTCACGAAGAGTGGCGAAACACAGTTTGCCCGTATTGCGGAGAAACATGACGCGACCGGTGACGCCGACCGACTGACCGGTGCTGGTGTCGGCTTCGAGACCGGAATGTTCGGCACGGATCTGCGCGAGAGTGTGCGTACGCGGAACCTCTACCGGGTAAGGATCGGCGCCCTCCGCGATTATCCGGTCGCGCTTGTCCCGGCGCACCCGCATCTGTTCGGGCAGGTCGTCATCGGGCAGTGCGTCGGACGCGGGGAATTCGGTCATGGCCATAGCGTACGAAGCCGCTGGTGAACCGCGTCAACCGGATTCCCCTACCGGGGCACTCACGGTATTAGGGTGGTTACTCGTGAGCGATCCCGGCAGTGATGCGGAACTGCACGCCCGGCAGGCTTCTTCGTTCGGCGACCAGGCAGGCGCCTACGCCCGGCACCGGCCGGACTATCCCCTGGCCGCACTCGAATGGGGGATGTCCGGAGCAAACCGACCGGTACGCGAGGTGCTGGACCTCGCGGCGGGCACCGGAAAACTCACCGCAGGGCTGGCCGGCCTCGGCCGCTCGGTGACCGCGGTGGAACCCGATGCGGACATGCTCGCCGAACTGTCCCGGCGGCTGCCGGACGTTCCCGCACTGCTCGGCAAGGCCGAGGACATTCCGCTGCCGGACGCGTCGGTGGACGCGGTGTTCGTCGGACAGGCCCTGCACTGGTTCGATTTGGCGCCGGCGTTCGCGCAGATCCGCCGGGTGCTGCGGCCGGGAGGGGCCGTCGTGGCGCTGTGGAATCACGACGACGAATCAGTGCCGTGGGTGCTCGAATTCGCCCGGATCATCCGCACGGGCATCAGCCGCTACCTCGCCGGCACGGAGCAAACGCTGCGCGCGGACGGCTTCGGCCCGTTCGAACAGGAGCGGTTCGCCCACCAGCACCGCCGCTCGATCGATTCGCTGCTGGCGACCGTGTCCACGCATTCGCATCTGCTCGTCGCTTCGGAGCCGGACCGCGACCGGACGCTCGCGCGAGCCAGGGAGTACCTGGAATCCGTTCCGGAGACGGGAACAGGCGAATTCGACTATCCACTGGTCACGACGGTGATGCGGGCTCGCCGGGGCTGAGCGGCGACCGAAATCACCACCTCGCCGCGGGCCCGGAGTGCTAATTTCGGAAGCGGCGGTGCTCCCGCCCCGGACGAGCGCGTCGTACCCGGTGACGACAAGACGGCGCAGTGAACGCATCCGTCACTGCGAAAGGTTCTCGATCATGGCCTGGCTCGTTCTCGTTGTTTCCGGATTTCTCGAAACCGTGTGGGCTGCGGCGCTCGGCGCATCGAAAGGCTTCAGCAGGCTCTGGCCGAGTGTGCTGTTCGGCGGCGCGCTGCTGCTCAGCATGTCCGGCCTCGCGTATTCATTGCGCGAAATTCCGCTCGGCACCGGATACGCGGTGTGGGTCGGCATCGGCGCGGTGGGGACCGCGGTGTACGGGATCGTCGCGATGAACGATCCGCTCACCGTCGGCCGGATCACCTGTCTCGTGCTGATTGTCGCCGGGGTCGTCGGGCTGAAACTGTTCCACTGAGCTTCATCCGAGCGCGATCTCCAGCCCGCGCAGCCGCTCCGGCGCGGAAATCACGTCGATCCCGGCAATCAAGTCGCCGTCGAAAACGAACTTGAGAACCACGGCCAGCCTGCCGCGCGGGGCGAGCACCAATCCGGGAACGCCGTCGACCACCGCGACCTGCGTGCTGCGCGCCATTTCCGAAGCGAGCAGCGCGCCCTTGCTGACCGCTCGGACGCCGCGCAGCACCACCGGCGCCGCGCCGGTGTCCGAGTGCAGCACGACGTCTGGGTCGAGCACCTTCAACAGTCCCGCGAAGTCTCCCTCGCGAGCCGCGGCCAGATACGCCTCGACGACCCCACGCCGCTTGCTCGCATCGGCCGGTCCGGCTTCTCCGCCACGCACCCGGCGACGGGCTCGGCTGGCCAGTTGCCGGACCGCCGCCGGATTGCGGTCCAGGATCTGCGCGATGTCCTCGAAGGGCACGGCGAACATGTCGTGCAGCACGAACGCGATCCGCTCGGCCGGGCCGAGGACGTCGAGCACTACCAGCATCGCCAGGCCGACGGAATCGGCCAGCTGGGCTTCTTCGGCGAGGTCCGCGCCGTCGTCGCCGCGGTCGAGCGGGAACGCGTCCAGCGAATCCTCCCGACGGCGTTCGCGCGTGCGCAACAGGTTCAGGCACACCCGCGCGACCACAGTCGTGAGCCAGGCAGGCAAATTCTGCACTGCGGAAAGGTCCGCGCTGTCGACGCGCAGCCAGGCTTCCTGCACCGCGTCGTCGGCCTCGCTCAGCGACCCGAGCATCCGGTAGGCGACTCCGCGCAACCGTGGACGTTGCTCCTCGAATTGAGCCGCGAGCAGGCTTTTCTCGTCCACTTGTCACATCTCCTTCGCGGGCGGGTTCATCCCAGTAGGACACCCCCAGTGCCCAAGCCCAGCGGCACTGTACCCGGAAGGAATTGTCATGACGACGATCTTGGTCACCGGCGGCACCGGAACCCTCGGCAAACTGGTCGTTCCCGCGCTCGGCGACGCGAAGGTGCGCGTCCTCAGCCGCACCGCGAACGGCCCCGACCGGTTCGCCTGCGACCTGATGACCGGCGAAGGACTGGCTCCCGCGATCGACGGCGCCGACGTCGTCGTGCACCTGGCGGGCGGTCCGAAGGGCGACGACGTCGCGACGGGGAATCTGGTCCGCGCGGCCGAACGCGCCGGAGTCGGCCACCTGGTTTTCATTTCGGTGATCGCTGCGGACGCGCTGCCGCTGGGTTATTTCCGCCGCAAGCACGAGGCCGAAAAGCTCGTCGCCGCGTCGGACGTGCCCTCGACCATCCTCCGCGCGGCCCAGTTCCACGGTTTCTGCCTCAATGCCGTGCAGGCGGTGGCGAAACTGCCGGTCGTGCCGGTTCCCGCGATCAATTTCCAGCCGGTCGACGTCCGGGAGGTGGCCGAGCGGATCGCGCAGCTGGCGCTCGGCGCCCCGGCCGGACGGGTACGGGATCTGGCCGGGCCCAAGGTGTACGGCATGGGCGAACTGGTCGACAAGTATTTGCGGGCTCGCGGACGACGGCGGCTGAAAATGCCGGTGCGCATTCCCGGTGCGGCCGGGAAGGTCTATCGCGCGGACGGCAACCTCAACCTCGACGCAGACACCGGCGCCCGCACTTTCGAGGATTACCTCGCCGAGCAGATCGGCTAGCGCACATTCCGTTCGTACACCAGCCGCAGGCCGAGCAGCGTCAGGTCCGGCACGTGCTCCTTGATCGTCTCGGATTCGCCCAGCACCAACGGGGCGAGCCCGCCGGTCGCGATCACCGTGACCGGTTCTGCGCTGTCGTGCTGCAATTCGCGCACGATCCGTCGCACGAGCCCGTCGACCTGGCCGGCGAAGCCGTACAGAATGCCGGACTGCAGGCATTCCACGGTGTTCTTGCCGATCACCGAACGCGGCGGGACGAGTTCCACCTTCCGCAGCGCGGCCGCGCGGGCGGCGAGCGCGTCCACCGAGATCTCGATGCCCGGGGCGAACGCCCCGCCGAGGAATTCGCCCCGGGCCGAGATCGCGTCGACGTTCGTGGAGGTGCCGAAATCGACCACCACGCACGCGGTGGCGTGCAAATGGTGCGCGGCGAGGGTGTTCACGAGCCGGTCCGCGCCGACTTCCTTCGGGTTGTCCACCAGCAGCGCGACGCCGGTGCGCACGCCGGGCTCGACGACGATCTTCGGCACCCGCGCGTAATAGCGGCCGAGCATCACCCGCAATTCCCGCAGCACCGCGGGAACCGTGGACAGCGCGCTGATCCCGGTGACCGCGTCGGCGTGCGGGCCGAGCAAGCCCCGCATGGTCAGCGCGAGTTCGTCCGCGGTCATTTGCGCGTCGGTGCGCATCCGCCAGTCGCCGAGGAGCTCGGTTCCCTGGTAGAGACCGAGATTGATGTTGGTGTTCCCGACGTCGACAGTGAGCAGCAACGAGGTCTTTCCTTACCGCGGCCCGCGAATCGTCCGCCGTCGATCGGTCAGTTTTCGGCGTGCAGCAACGCGTCGAGCCGGCGCGCGTCCGCGGTTTCGGCCACCGGGAACGTCATCGTGTCCTCTTCGGGCAGCGTGACCGTGCCGCTCAGCAGGCCCGATCCGTCCGGGGCGTGCGCGGGGTCGTCCCCGCGCTCGACGATCCGGTTGTAATCGTCCACAAAGATCACTCGCGGCCGGTACGCGCGCGCCTCCGCGTCGTCCATCTGCCCGTAGGCGATCAGGATGACGAGGTCGCCCGGGTGCACCAGATGCGCGGCGGCCCCGTTGATGCCGAGCACGCCGCTGCCGCGCTCGCCGGTGATGACGTAGGTTTCCAGCCGGGCGCCGTTTGTGACGTCCACAATGGACACCTGCTCGCCCTCGAGCAGATCGGCGGCCTCCATCAGGTCCTCGTCGACCGTGACCGAGCCCACGTAGTGCAGGTCGGCCTGGGTCACCGTGGCCCGGTGGATCTTCGATTTCAGCATCGTGCGATACATCGTGGACTCTCCCTATTCCCCTGCGTCCGGATCCCCGCTCGGATGTTCCACGGCTTTTCCGAGCAGCACTCCCGCGTTGTCGATCAGCCGGGTACTCCCCACCCGGGCCGCGACCAGCAACCGCGCCTCACCGTCGACGGGCGCCGGCCCCAAATCGGTTCCCCTCAATTCCAGGTAATCCACTTCCACCTGGGGACGGGCCGCGAGCGTCTTGCGCGCCATGTCCAGCACGGCCTCCGCCCCGTCCCGTCCGACGTGCGCCCCGGCCGACAAAGCGGCCGACAGCACCACGGCGTCTTCCCGTTGTTCCGGCGTCAGGTAGACGTTGCGCGAGGACAGCGCGAGACCGTCCCGTTCCCGGACCGTCGGCACCCCGATGACGCGGGTGTCGATGTTCAGGTCCGCCACCATCCGCTTGATCAGCACCAGCTGCTGGTAGTCCTTCTCCCCGAAGAACGCGTAATCCGGGCGCAGCAGGTTGAACAGCTTCGCGACGACCGTCAGCACCCCGGAGAAATGCCCCGGCCGCACAGCTCCCTCGAGCTCGTCGCCGAGCGGGCCGGGGTTCACGGTGACCATCGCGTTGTCCGCGTACAGGTCCGAAGCCTTGGGCGTGAAGGCCAGTTCAACGCCAGCTTCGGACAATGTCGTCAAGTCGGCTTCGAGCTGGCGGGGGTACGCCTCGAAGTCCTCGCCCTCGCCGAACTGCAACGGGTTCACGAAGATCGACGCGGCGACGACGGTGTTCGGCAGCCGTTTCGCGCGGCGCAGCAGCTCGCGGTGGCCGTCGTGCAGCGCGCCCATGGTGGGCACGAGCGCGACCTTCCGGCCGACGCTGCGCAGGCCCCAGCTCACCTTGCTGATGTGCTCGGGCGGCTGGAACGTGTTGAGCGTTCCGCGCTGGAATTTCGGTGTCGTCACGGGGTCTGTCCTTCAGCGGGGTCGGCGAGAAGATCGGTCAGTTCGCCCGCGGCCGCGGGATCGAGCAGGCCCGCCGCGCGGGACCGTTCGGCCGTGCGCCGGGCCAGCGCCCGGTAGGCCGGGGCGATCTGCGGCGCCCGGTCCGTGAGCACGTCGAGGTGCTTGCGGACGGTGCCGAGATCACCACGCGGGACCGGTCCGGTGAGGGCGCGGTCCCCGTGGCGAAGGACATTGTCCAATGCCGCCGAAAGCAGCGGTGCGACGAGTCGTTCCGGATGCCCGATTCCGGCGCCGCGCAGAGTTTCGGTGCAGTCGGCGACCAGCGTCATCAGGTGATTCGCGCCGTGCGCCAGCGCCGCGTGATACAGCGCCCGCGCGGATTCGGGAACCCGCACCGGTTCGGCACCCATCTCGACGGCGAGCGCCTCGCCGACGTTCCACGCCGCGTCGTCGTCCGGAGCCGCGGTGACGCCGATGCTTGCCGCGACAAGGCGTTCCAGGTCTTCCTCGCGTCCGGTGAAGGTGAGCACCGGGTGCAGCGCGAGCGGCAGCGCACCGGCTTCCGCGACCGGGGCCAGCACGTCGATGCCGTGCGCACCCGAGGTGTGCACCACGATCTGGCCCGCACGTACCGAATTCGTAGCGACCAGACCACGGACGGTGCCGGCGAGCGCGTCGTCAGGCAACGCGAGCAAGACGAGATCCGCTCTCCGCACGACCTCGTCGGGCGGCAGCAAGGGGACATCCGGCAGCAGCCGTTCCGCGCGGTTCAGCGAAGCCGCGGACAGCCCCGAAGCGGCGACTACGGTGTGGCCTGCCCTGGCCAATGCCGCACCGAGGACACTGCCCACGCGGCCGGCGGAAACGACGCCCACGGCAAGGCGGGCCGGTCGGTTCATGGCGTGCGCCTGTGGACGCTCATGGCTCGAAACTCCTCATGTTCGTTCCAGTCCCGCTCTTTCGTCGCGGGTACCAGACGACGGCGCGAGAGTAGCCCCGACCCGGCTGGCTCGAGGTGCCCGGGTGACCAGCTTCACCCGGGGCGTCCAATCGCGCCCGTACCCTATTGGCGTTCGGCTTCCCGCGGTCGCCGTGCCCTCGAATCCCCCGGTGGAGCGCCACTTTTGGCACGGTCGAGCTACCCCGGACGGGGAATGTTCACCGACTGTCGCGATTGTTCGCCAATCGCACCGCATCCGCCCGCGCGTCCCGCAGTGCCTGCAACAACTCTTCCTGCCGCTGCCGGTCCTGCTCGGTGCGCAGCCGAGTACGACGAAGGAATGCGAGCTCAGTCACGCTCGCCTGATACCGGCCCACCGCCCGCGCCGCCGCCCGCCCGGACTGCTTGCGCGCCTGCTTCCGCCATTGCCGCCGCCCAGGAAGACTGGCGAGCAACTCGATCTCCGACGGCGCGATCCACCGCGCAGCCGCCATCTTCGGCAACGCGGCGGCGACAATCCGCTGTTCTCGCCTCCGCTGCAACACGATCACGTAGATCGCGGCGATCAGCAGCGGCAAAATCACGAGGAAGTACAAAGTGAGAAAGGACTTCCCGCCGTTGAGCGTGGCCGCCGCGTTCCAGAGCGCGTGCAGGAAGACCCCGGCGAGATACCCGGCGATCGGCGCGAGAATCCGAACCCACCGCTGCGCGTACCGCGCCGCGATCCCGAACCCGATGCCGGTCATAGCGGTGAACAGCGGATGCGTGAACGGCGAAAGCACCCCACGCACGAGGAAAGCGGCAAGCACGCCGGAGCTGGTCCCGTTGCCGAAGCCGTGGTCTGCGAAGGCGCGGCCGAAGTAGTAGATGTTCTCGGTGAAGGCGAACCCAGCGGCCGCGAACCCCGCGTAGACAACGCCGTCGACGATCCCGTCGAATTCCTCGTTGCGCCGCCAGAAGATCAACAGGACAAAAACGCCCTTCGCGGCTTCCTCGACCAGCGGCGCGGAGACGAGCGCACTCACCTTGCTGCCGTTGCCACCCCCGAGAAGCAGGTCACCGAACGCCTCGGCCCCGGTATTGATCAGCAGCGCGGTAACCGTGGCAATGCAAGCGCCCCAAGCGAAAGCAATCAGCAGCAACTTCGCCGGCTCCGGTTCCCAGCGATCAACCCAGAGCAACCCGGCAACCACCACGCCGACCGGCACCAACGCAGCGACCACCCCGATCGCGACCGCCAGCCACCCGACGCGCGCAGTCGCGAGCCCGAAGAGAAAAAGCCCGCACAACGCCACGACGATCAACCCGAGCACCGGAAGGAGCACGGTGATATGCCGCGAACGAGAGCCCGTGGACGCAGACCCAGGCGGCGTGGCAGAAAGGGTGCCGTTCACGAGCGGTCACCATACGCAGGCCCCCCAAGGGATGCCGGTTGGGCGCACCGGGTTCAGCCCTCCGCGCGATGCCCCGTGACCCTCATCTCGCGCCCCCCAGAAGTTCGTGAGGGCCACCCTGACGGAATCTGATTCCCCCAGGGTTCCCCTCACTCACCGCGGCCGGTCTGTGAAGGGCTCCTTCACGGACCTAGATTCCCTCAAGGACCCCTTCACGGCTTTTTGGCGTACGTGAGGGCCACCCTGAGGGAATCTGATTCCGTGAGGGTTCCCCTCACGACCCTCGCGCGCCCCGCCCGCCCCACGCCTGCTCGGGAAGCGCCCCAATGCGGCATTGGTTGCGTCACATGCACCGAACGCCACATTGGGTGCGTGGCATGCACCCAACGCCACATTGGGGCGCAACCCCCACCACGAACGAAACCACCACCGATGCACCCAACTCGAAGTGCACCCACACCACCCCCGCACCCCGATACGAAGCTCCCCTGCGGTCTGGGGTGGCTTGTCAAGGCATCTTTCCCGCCTTGACAAGCCACCCCAGACCGTCAGCACAATCAAGCTTCGGGGTGCCCACCGCAACAATGGGCGCAATGTCGCCGCCAGGCGACGAGCCGACAGAGCCGACGAAGAACGATCAATCCTCAGCCCGACGCCGACGCCGAGGACTCCCCTCCGTCTTCCCATTAGCCGCAAGCAATTCAGTCACCGACCGCCCCGAAGCGTGATGCCCAGCCGAGGCAGCCTCCTCAGCAGGAGCCTCCCAAGCAGGCGGCTCCCCGTCCGGCCGCCTCCGACGCCCCCCAGACGAAGCCGAAACAGCCTCCCCCTCAGGCCGCCGACGCCGCCCCCCAGTCCCATTGCTCACCGAACTGCGAACCGACTCAGGCAACGTCGGATTAACCGCATCCGCCCCAGGAGCCCCATGCCGCCCAGTCGGCGTGTCCTCCGCCAACGGAGACAAATCCGACCGAGAGAACTGCTCCAACCGAGACGGAGCCCGCTTCTGCGACTCCACCGCAGTTTCCTTCTCCGGCACCGCTTTCTCCATCTGAGGAGCAGGTTCAGCATGCCGAGCAGGCTCAGCAGGCCGGGAAATAGCAGTTTGCTCAGCAGCTTCCGGCCGCTCCTCCCGCTGCGGCGCAGGCCGTGCCGCCAACCGGGGCACCGGCCGCTCCTCCTTGACCGGCTCCGGCTTGCTCACCGGTGCCACAGTCCGGGTCGGCTGCGCTTCAGGCCGCCGAGGCGCCTCCGCCGCTTCCTTCTGGGGCCGAGGCCGCGGCCCACGAACCCGCTCAGCCTCACGCGGCAACGGCTCAGTCACATTGCGCGCCCCAGCACCGTCCTGCTCGAACGGCTCCGGAATGACGTGCGACCCAGAGTCACCCGCAGAACGACGCTCAGCTTCATACGGCTCCGGCGCACGATCAGCGCGCGACTTCGGCGCACCACCCCGAGGCCCACGCTCGACCTGCGGCTCGGGCGCACCACCACGAGCGGGTCGTGCGGCATCCGGCGCTCCATTCCGCGGCTCACGCGCAGCGAAGGCATCCGCCACACTGGCCCGCCCCTCGTGCGGACCCGAGTCGCCGCGAGGCACGAACGCCTCCGCCAGGTTGGCCCGAGGATCGCGACCACCGCGCGGAGCGGGACTCTCCGCTTCGACCTCGTCCTCGAACGGCTCCGGCTCGGCAGGCGGTTCCGGGCGCTTCGGCTTGAGCCGCGGCATCTGCTGCGTACGCAGCTGAGTCGAACGGTCGCCATTCGGCCCGGAGCCATTCGGCCCGGAACCGTTCAGCCCAGCGCTGATCGAGCCGTTCGCACCGGAAGTCCCCTTGGCGCCATTGGTCTTCGCCGTCCCGTTCGCAGGAGTCCGGCGACGCTCCGCGGGAGCCGCGTCGAGCACCCGGTCCATGAATTCGGTCGGCCGCTCCGGAACATCGACCACCGGCTTCTTCGGAGCAAGCAGCTGAGCCGGTTTCTTGCCATTGCCGTTCTTGCTTTCCGAACCGGCCGAAACGAGCCGCTGCTCGTCGTTCAGCGAGCGCATCCGGGTCGCCTGCGCGGTGAGCGCGACGCGTTCGAGCAGCACCTCGCCGCCGAACAGCGATTGCAGGCTTTCGCGGAGCGCAGCCACTTCGGCACGCAGCGCATCCAATTCTTCGCGCGATTGCGCCTGCGCGGCCTCGCGCGTTTCCGTTTCGAGCTCGAGTTCGTACTCCCGCCGGGCCGCGATCTCGCGTTCCAGCTCGAGTTCGTATACCGCCTGCGCCTCGGCGACCGCGTCCTCGCTGTGCGCCGCGTTCTTGCGGGCCCGGACAGCCAGGAAGGCGCCGATCAGGGCAGCCCAGAGCGCCGCGACGATCCCGAGCCGGAGGTACCGGAGGTCGTCGCTGAGCACCAACGCGAGGGTGGCGCCGACGGCGAGGAGCAATCCGACGACAAGCCACGGCCTGCCAGGGCGGCGGCCGTGCGAGTCGTCACCCACGCCAGTCATGCCTGACACCGTACCTTCCGGTGATCCGAATGAGACCTAGTCGGTACTTCGAGCGGTGCCATCGAAGCGTTAACCGGTCGTTCCCTTACGGTCCTCCGGTGGCGTCCGGCAGCAGTGCTCGAGCCACAAACCGGCAGCTACGAGCAGCGCCGACGACACCACCCCGACGACCGCCGCCTTGCTGTCGGAGACCGCGGCGACGAGTTCGTCACGTCGCGGGAAAACGTAGATGAACGCGGCCAGCCAACCACCGCCGAGGAACGCCCCGGCCAGCGAAGACGCCTTAGCCAGCGCCACCGCCCGCGCGATCCCGACCGCGTTGCCGTGCACCCGGCCGGACTTGATCCGCGACCGGATCGAGAGGGCCAACCCCGCCTCCGCGATCGCGAGCACCGCGAAGGTCACCCCGGCGAGCAACGGCAGCTGCGGCAGATCGCCGTAAGCGGCCTGGAACAGCACATAGACCACGGCGAGGCCGAGGACCGCGGCCACGACCAGGTCCCGGGACCGCGTGAAGTGCATGACTCCACCGTACCGAGCCCGCTCTGGCAGGCTTGACTCTCCAGCGACTGGAGACTCCACGATGCCTGACATGCCTGCGACCACGGTCTTCACGATCGGCGAACTGTCCCGGCGCACCGGGCTGCCGGTGAAGACCATCCGGTTCTACTCCGACGAGGGCCTGCTCCCGCCCACGCAGCGGACCGGAGCCGGCTACCGGCTGTACGACGCGCACGCGCTCGCCCGGCTGGAGCTGGTGCGGACGCTGCGCGAGCTGGGCATCGGCCTGCCCGACGTGTCCCGCGCACTGGCGCGCGAGACGACGGTGCGCGACCTGGCGACGAGCCACGTCGACGCGCTCGACGAGCAGATCCGGCGGTTGCGGCTGCGCCGCGCGGTATTGCGCGCAGTGCTGAAACGGGATTCCGAGCTGGAGGAAGTGAAACTGATGAATCGCATCGCCCAAATGCCGGACGAGGAACGCCGCCGTTTGGTGGACGAGTTCTGGGCCGAAATGATGGAGGGGCTCGATGTCGATCCCGAGTTCTACGCGCGAATGCAGTCGGCGAAACCGGATCTTCCGGATGATCCGACGCCGGAACAGCTGGAAGCCTGGATCGAGTTCGCCGAGCTCGTGCAGGACCCGGGATTCCGGCAGTCCATCCGCACGATGAGCGAACGGCATTCGTCCGCGCGGGAAGCGGGCGAGTACGAGCAGCCGACCAAGGCTCAACAGGAAAACTGGGCCGCCTGGATGACCGACGCCCGGTCCGCGCTCGACGCGGGCCACGCGCCGGGCTCCCCGGCCGGACGGGCGCTGGCGGACGCGATCGCGACCGCCTCGGCCCGGCCGGACCAGGACCCGGCCGACCCGGCGGTCCGCAACCGGATGGCCGACGGGATCGCCGCCGGGGCGGATCCGCGCGCCGAGCGGTACTGGCAGTTGCTCGCGACGATCAACGGCTGGCCCGCCATCCCGAGCCGCCAGGAGGAAGTGCAATTCCTGCTGGCAGCGCTGCGGGCCTCGTGAGCGTCCAAGCCGGTTAGAACCGGCCTAGGCACTCACGACAGGGTCAGGCCGGGCCGCAGGACGACGCCCGCCCGGTCGGCTTCCGGCAGCCGGGCGAGCAGGTCGGCGGCCCGGCCGTGCCCGGGAACCTCGGCGTCCGGGTCGATCTCGAGCCACGGGATCAGCACGCTCGCCCGGTCCGGGGTCCCGGGATGCGGCAGCAACAACTCCGGATCGTCGGACGTCACGCCCTGCACTGTCACTATGTCGACATCCAGCGTGCGCGGGCCCCAGCGCAGTTCGCGCACCCGGCCCGCCGCCTGCTCGGCCGCCTGCCCGGCGCGCAGCCACGCCCAGTGGTCGCGTGCCGGGTCGTCGACGATGCACAGCGCGTTCAGGAAATCCGGCTGGTCCTCGACGCCCCAGGCTTTCGTCTCGTACACGCCGGACACCGCGACGAGCGCCGGGCGCACCGCGTCGACCGCGCTGCGCAGGTAGCCGAGCCGGTCGCCGAGATTGGAGCCCAGCGACAGGACCGCGCGGCTCACCGCTCCCGCCGGACGGTGACCGCGACGTCGTCGAAGGTCAGCGGAATCGGCGCGGACGGCTTGTGCACGGTGACCTCGACGGCGGTCAGCCGGTCGTCGCGCATGACCTCGTCGGCGATCTTCCCGGCGACGCTCTCGATCAGGTCGTACGGCTCCCCGGCGACGATCCCCGCCGCCAGTTCGGCCAGTTCGCCGTAGTGCAGCGTCTTGGTCAGGTCGTCCGACGCCGCGGCGGGCCCGAGGTCGAGCCACGCGACGATGTCGATGCCGAATTCCTGTCCGTCGCGCTTCTCGTGGTCGAAGACCCCATGTCGGCCGAACACGCGCAGTCCCGTGAGCGTGATGCGGTCAGCCATCGGCCCGTCCTTGCTGCCAGGCCGCGGCCACCGCCACGGCGTCCAGTGAAGCCCCCACCTCGTGCACCCGCACGCCCCAAGCTCCCGCCGCCGCGGCCAGCGCCGAGATCGACGCGGTGGCGACCTCGCGACCGTCCGGCGGCCTCGGCACACCGTCCTTTCCGGACAGCAGACGGCCGAGGAAACGTTTGCGCGAGGCACCTACCAAAACCGGGAAACCCAAGTCCAGCAACGCATCCAGCCCGTGCAGCAGCGCCCAGTCGTGCTCGGCGTGCTTCGCGAACCCGAGACCCGGGTCGAGCACGATCTCGCTCTCGGCGACCCCGGCCGCGATCGCCTCGTCGACCCGCTGCAGCAACTCGCCGCGCACCTCGGCGACGACGTCGGTGTACGTGGCCAGCGCGTTCATGTCCTTGCTGTGCCCGCGCCAGTGCATCAGCACCCACGGCGCCTTGGTTTCCGCCGCGACCCGCCCCATCGCCGGATCGGCGAGCCCGCCGGACACGTCGTTGATCACCTTCGCACCGGCTGCCACCGCGGCTTCCGCGACCGCGGCCCGCGTGGTGTCGACCGACAACACGACGCCCTCGGAAGCCAGTTGCCGAATCACCGGCAAGATGCGCGCGGCTTCGGTCTCCGCGTCGACCCGCGAAGCACCCGGCCGCGTCGATTCGCCGCCGACGTCGATCAGGTCCGCGCCACGCGCCCACATCTCGCGCGCGTGCTCCAGCGCCTGGTCGAGATCGAGGTAGCGGCCGCCGTCGGAGAACGAATCCGGCGTCACGTTCAGCACGCCCATCACGGCGCACCGCCCCGGCCGGGGGATCACCGGCGCCCCCGGATCAGCTCGATCGCCTCGGCCCGCGACGTCGCCGACGACCGCAGCATCCCGCGCACCGCCGACGTGGTGGTCCGCGAACCCGGCTTGCGGATCCCGCGCACCGACATGCACAAATGCTCGGCCTCGACGACCACGATCACGCCGCGCGGCTCCAGCCGCCGCACGAGCGCGTCGGCGATCTGCGAGGTGAGCCGCTCCTGCACCTGCGGGCGGCGGGCGTAGAGATCGACCAGCCGGGCGAGCTTCGACAGCCCGGTGACCTTGCCGTCGCCGTTCGGGATGTAGCCGACGTGGGCTACGCCGTGGAAGGGCAGCAAGTGGTGTTCACAGTTGGAGTACATCGGGATGTCCGTGACGAGCACGAGCTCCTCGTGCGATTCGTCGAACGTCCGCGCCAGCACCTCGTCCGGATCGGTGTAGAGGCCGGCGAACATTTCCTGATAAGCGCGAGCGACCCGGGCCGGGGTGTCCTGGAGACCGTCCCGATCCGGGTCTTCGCCGCAGGCGAGCAGCAGCTCGCGGACGGCGCGCTCCGCCCGGTCCTGATCGAAGACCGGGCGGATGCCGTCTTTACTGCTTGTCTGATCCGTCGACGTCACGCCGATGCTGCCCCTCGTCCGGCTGCTGGCCGTTCGCGCCGTCGGCGAACCAGCCCTGCTCACGCGGACGGTCTTCGGCGGGGCGCCACGGCTGCTGGCCGCCCGGGGACGTCGCCGGGGTCCAGCCCGGAGGCGCCCCGTAGTTCGGCGGTCCGCTCTGCGCACCGCCCGGGCCACCGGGCTGGTAGCCGCCGCCTGCCGGACCGCCCGGCTGCTGCTGACCACCATACGGCTGGCCCCAGCGGCCGGCGCCGTTCGGCCCGCCCGGACGACCGCCGTTCGGCGGGGCGTACGGGTTCGCGTTCGGGTCCGGAGCCTGGTACGGCGGACCGCCGGGCAGCTCGCCGGCGCCAGGAGCCGTGCCGACCGGGGTCGGAGCGGGCTGCAGGGCGGGCTTTTCCTTCTCCGGAGCGGGCGGCGGCCACGGCTCGCCGCGCTCCATCGCCAGCTCGCCCGGGGTCTTGATCGGCGGCTTGTCCGACGGCGTGCGCTCGCCGAACTCGTTGAAGACGGTGATGTGCGGGCGCTTCTCGACCGTCGCGAAGATCCGCTCGAGGTCCTTGCGCTGCAGCGTTTCCTTCTCCAGCAGCTCCATGACCAGGTTGTCGAGCACGTCGCGGTAGGTGTTCAGCACGTGCCACGCCTCGGTGTGCGCGGTCTCGATGAGCTTGCGCACCTCCTCGTCGATCTCGTGCGCCACCTCGAGCGAGTAGTCGGCCTGCCGTCCCGCGGACCGGCCGAGGAACGGGTCGCCCTGCTCCTGGCCGTACTTCACCGCGCCCAGCCGCGCGCTCATGCCGTATTCGGTGACCATCGCGCGGGCGATCTTCGTCGCCTGCTCGATGTCCGAGGACGCACCGGTGGTGGGCTCGTGGAAGACGAGCTCCTCGGCCGTGCGGCCGCCCATCGCGAAGACCAGCCTGCCGATCATCTCCGACCGGGTCATCAGCTGCTTGTCGTCCTCCGGCACCAGCAGCGCGTGCCCGCCGGTACGGCCGCGCGGCAGGATCGTCAGCTTGTACACCGGCTCGATGTCCGGCATCGCCCACGCGGCGAGCGCGTGCCCGCCCTCGTGGTAGGCCGTGATCTTCTTTTCCTTTTCGGAAATGATCCGGCTCTTGCGCGCGGGACCGCCGACCACCCGGTCGACCGATTCCTCGAGCGCGACGTCGGTGATCACGTGCCCGTTCTCGCGGGCGGTGAGCAGCGCGGCCTCGTTCAGCACGTTGGCGAGGTCCGCACCGGACATGCCGACCGTGCGCTTGGCCAGCCCGGTCAGGTCGGTGCCCTGCGCGATCGGCTTGCCCTTGGCGTGCACCTCGAGGATCGCCTTGCGGCCGAGCAGGTCCGGCGCGGACACCGGGATCTGCCGGTCGAACCGGCCGGGGCGCAGCAGCGCCGGGTCGAGGATGTCCGGCCGGTTGGTGGCCGCGATCAGGATGATGCCGCCGCGGGCGTCGAAGCCGTCCATCTCGACCAGCAGCTGGTTCAGCGTCTGCTCGCGCTCGTCGTGGCCGCCGCCGAGGCCGGCGCCGCGCTGGCGGCCGACCGCGTCGATCTCGTCCACGAAGATGATGCACGGCGCGTTCTGCTTCGCCTGCTCGAACAGGTCACGCACTCGCGAAGCACCGACACCGACGAACATCTCGACGAAGTCCGAACCGGAGATCGTGTAGAACGGCACGCCCGCTTCGCCCGCGACAGCACGCGCGAGCAGCGTCTTGCCGGTGCCGGGCGGCCCGTAGAGCAGAACGCCCTTCGGGATCTTCGCGCCGAGCGCCTGGTAGCGCGCCGGGTTCTGCAGGAAGTCCTTGATCTCGTACAGCTCTTCGACCGCTTCGTCAGCGCCCGCGACGTCGCCGAAGGTGGTCTTCGGCATGTCCTTGTTGAGCTGCTTCGCCTTCGACTTGCCGAAGTTCAGGACGCGGTTCCCGCCGCCCTGCGCGTTGTTCATCATCCACATCAGCAGGCCGAGCACCAGCGCCAGCGGGATCGCGAAGATCAGGATCTGGGTCAGCAGGCTCTGCTGGGTGACCTTGGTGGTGAACTTGATCGGATGGTTCGCCTGGTTGCCGACGTTCGCACCGAGGAGATCTTTGTAGATGTCATCGGTCGCACCGCCGGGGAACTGCGCGACGACCTTGTCGGCCTGCTGGCCGTCGATGTCGATCGGCTGCGTGAGCAGCAGTTTGAGCTGCTGCTCCTTGTCCTCGAGGCTCGCTTCCTTGACATGTCCAGCTTTGACCTGCTGCATCGCCGTGGAGATAGGAGCCTGGGTGTAGCCACGATCGCTGTCGAAGATCGTGTTGTAGGCGAACAACGCCAGCAACCCCGCGACGATCCACAGCAGTGGGTTCCTGAGCACGCTCTTCCGGTTCATACGACTCGGCCCTTGCGGCCTCGACCCTCCCTGGTTGGGCGGCTCCTGTGATACCCGCCATCGCGATCTTGACAACCCGTGGGTGCCGCAAGGCACCCGTCCCACCAGGGTACCGTCCGGGCGGGCGGGGAAGCCTGGCGAGCCTCTCGCAGGTCAACGGCCAATCCCGCGCGAGGGTTCCCGTTCCGGGAGGAGACGTCACCCGGCTACCGGGTGTCAACCGCCACCGAAGCCACCATTTCACCCAGCCTGCTCCGCAGCGTGGCCGGGTCCGCCGGGGCGACGGTGACCCATTCCCGGCCGTCCGAACCCGCCCTCGACAAGCTCAAATACCGTCCGGTGGCGGTGTCGAACCAGCCGAGCACGCGCGACCGCTGCCGGCTTCCCAGCTGGGACCGGCTGTTCGCTGCGAGCTGACCGCCGCGCTGCCGCGGTTGGCCCGCGATGAGCGCGTAGGTCTCGCGCGGATCGACCGTGGCGCGCTCGCTGAGCGACTGGCGCTTCGCCCGCCGCCCGCCCTTTTCCTCGGACTGCCCGCCGCCCGCGGCGACCGGAACCCGGATCGGCTGGGTGTGCAGCGCCTCGTCCAGCGGAAGCGTGACCGACGCCTCACTGCCGCGCGGACCGCCGGGCAGCAGTTCGACGATCGTGGAGACCAGCCCGTCCGCCGGGATCGCGCGCAGCCAGATGCCGTCGGCGTCCTGGATCGCGACCACGCCGGTGCGCTCGTCACCCGCGGCGAGCAACGCGACCGGATGCGCCTCGAACTGCGGGATGTGCAACGCGTCGATGGAATGCGGGGCCCGCGCGAGCAGCGTCAGCCACTCCTCGACGTCGGGCTCGACCCGGCCGCGCGAGTCGCGGATGCCGCGCGCCTTCAGCTCGGTGTCGACCCGGTGCCGCAGCGACACGCGCTCGTCCTCGGTCGCGCCGTGCGAGCGCACGCGCAGCGGGTAGGGCAGCTCGCCCAGCTCCATCGACTCCCACAGGAAGTCGAATGCCAGCGGCGAGAAGAACTCTTGGTGCATCCGGTGCTGCTCACCCTCCGGTCAACGATTTCCGGCCCAGCGTAGCGCCGGATCGGCAGTCTTCAAGCGCCTCGATGCCACTTTGGGTGCATCCCGCGCCCCCAAAGTGGCATTGGGTGCGTCCTGCGCACCCAAAGTGGCGTTCGGTGCGTCGCATGCACCCAAAGTGGCGTTCGGTGCATCCTGCGCACCCAAAGTGGCGTTCGGTGCATCCTGCGCACCCAAAGTGGCGTTCGGTGCGTCGCATGCACCCAAAGTGGCATTGGGTGCGTCCCACGCCCCCAATGCGGCGTTCGGTGCGTCAGACGCACCCAATGCCGCATTGGGGCGGTTTCAGCCGAGCGGGGAGCCGAGGCTGGTCAGCGCAGCTCAGTCAACGCGGGTCAGAACGCGCCCGCGCTGGCCTGGTCGGCCACCCCGGCGAGCATTTCGCCTAGCCGGTGCCGCAGGGTCGCCGGGTCGGCGGGCGCGATGGTGATCCAGTCGCGGCCGTCGTGGCCCTGGCTCGCCTGCGTGAAGTACCGGCCGGTTTCGGTGTCGAACCAGCTCAGCACCGTCGACCGGCTGCGGCCGCCGAGGCGGTTGCGGGCGTTCGCGCCGATCTGGCCGCCGCGCAGGCGCTGCTGGGCGTGCAGCCGGGCGAGTGCCTTGCGGTCCTCGTCCACGCTCGCGCGGCCGGAGGCGTCGACCTGGTTGCCGCGCCGCTGCATGAAGTCGACGCCGGAAGCGCCGACCAGCTGCTCCAGCGGCACGGTGATCGACTTCTCGGTACCACGCGGGGCGCCCGGCAGGAGCGAGATGATCGCCGTGGCCAGGCCGTCCGGCGCGCACGGGTGCAGGTGCAGTCCGCGCTGGTCCTGCACGGCGAACAGACCGTCGCCGTTCGCGCTGCCCGCGACCGCGAGCAGCGGTTCGCCGTTCGGGTCGAGCAACTGGACGGTGTCGAGGCTGACGTCCGGCGACGCGAGGATGCCGAAGTAGTCCTCGACGTGCGGAGCGGGCCTGCCGCGGTCGTCCGCGAGCCCTCGGTCAGCCAGTGCGCCGAGCGTGCGCGTGCGCAGCGCCGAGCGCTCGTCCATCGTCGCGCCGTGCGAACGGATCCGCAGCGGATACGGCAGCTCGCCCATACCGGCCGACTCCCACAGGAAGTCCACCTCGATCGGCGCGAGCAGCTCCGCGTTCGGCATCGACCAACCCCCTACCCCACGTGTTTGCGAACGCTCGCGGGCGCGTGACCGGTCCGGTCACGCGCCCGCGAGCACTGCGTCAGTTGTCGTCGTCCGACCACGCGCCGATGACCGGCGGCGGGGTGGCCTGGTTGGCCCCGAACGCGTCGTCCGGGTCCGGTTCGATGAGGAACGAAGCGTGCGTGTGCTCCTCGTCCCCTTCGCCCGCGCCGTGCGCGCCCGCTCCGCCCATGCCGCCCATCGGGCTCATGCCGCCCTGCGACTGGCCGATGGTGCCGCCCGCCGGGACGACGCCCTGCTGCTGCGGAGCCGCCGACGCGGCGCTCTGGCCGCTCTGGTGCTCGGACGCCGCGGAGGTCTTGCCTTCCTCCTCCTTGCGCGAACCGCTGCGGTTGCCCTCGCCCAGTTTGCCGCCGGCGAGCCCGGCGCCCGCGCCGATCGCGCCGAGGCCGAGCGCGGAACCGAGGCCGCTGCCGCCCGTGGACGCGGGTGCGGGCGCGGCGGCGACCGGAGCCGCACCGACGCCGGAAGCGGCGCCAACGCCCACCCCGGTGCCGCCGGCGAGCGCGCCGCCCTCGAGACCGGAGGTGCCGTACTTGCCCGAGTCGGCCGAGATGTGCGCCGGGGCGCCGTGTCCGGCGACCGCCGCGCCGCCGGCCGCGCCGTGCGCGCCCACCGTGCCGAAGCTGGCCGGGGAACCGAGCGCGCCGGGTCCGTCGGTGTGGCCGAGGTTGTTGACGTTGTTGAACGAGTTGCCGTTGAAGTGCGACGCGGTCGGCTTCATGCCGAGCGAGTCAGGGCCGAAGCTCGGGGTGGAGCTGTCGACCTCGCTCATCGCCTGGGTGTAGGCGTTGAAGAACGCGACCTGCTGCGCCTTGACGTCGTTCGCGGCGTCCGCCTGCGCCTTCTGGTCCGCGGCCAGCGCGGCCGGACCGCCCGCGAGCGCGGCCGTCATGGCCTGCTTCGGGTCGTAGTCGCGCGGGGCCGGCATCTTCTTGACCTCGGCGGCCGCGGCGGCCTGGCGGGCGAGCCGGTCCGACATCGTGTGCGCGGCGTCGGAGGCCTGCGTGCCCGAGTTGGCGATCGCCACGAGCGCGCCCTGCGCGCTGGCGGCGCCGTGGCCGACCCAGACGTTGCCCAGTTCGGTGATCGCGTTGTACAGGTCGTCGGACGCCTGCTTCAGCTCGGTGCCGTGCTTGGCCCAGTGCTGCCCGGTGGCCTCGGCGGTGCCCGGGTCGTTGTCCGTGGTCGCGCCGATGTAGAGCTGGTGGCTTTCCTGCGCCTGCCAGTTCGGCGGGTTGCCGATGGCGCGGTCGCCGCCCATCTCGAAGCCGCCGGAGCTGCTGCGCGCGGAGGCGACGATGTCGTTGGTCGCCGCGTTCGAGCCCATCGCGACGGCGGAGCCGGGCGCCGGGACCGAGGACGAGGTGCCGTAGCCGGAGGTGGTGTAGCCCGACCCGTCCGGGACGGAGCCGTCCGGGGCCGAGGTGGTGGTGTTCGGTGCCATGACTGCGTGATCCCCCTAGGACGTCAGGCCTTGTTGCGGAACGGGTCGGCGGCGGACTGGTCGATCTCGTGGTAGCGCGCCATCGCCGCGACGATGCCTTCCTCCGCGGCCTGGTACTGGCTGAGCAGGTTCTGCAGCGCGGACGAGTAGGAGTCGCCGCCGCCGTCGGCGCGCTGCACGAACTTGGTCGCCATCGCCTTGCCGACCGGGTTCGCGCCGAGCTTCGGCGGCTGCGCGAGCGTGCCCGCGCTGTGCAGGAGAGCTTCGACCGCGTCGCGCCCGGTCCGGATCTTCTTCAGCACGGTCTGCGCGGCATCCGGGTCGATCCCGACCTGGCCGTTGACAGCGGCGTTCTTGAACGCCGCGGCATCCGCCGAGCTGTTGTTGCCCATCTGCCCTCTCTCCGTTCCCCCGCGCGAGGACCAGCCCGTCGGCTGGTGTCACTCGTCCGCATGGCAATAGGTCTTCGCATAGGTTAACGCACCTGGTCGAGCCCTATGACGCGATTTCGGGCTTCCGGGTTCCGCGGCCGGAAGGATTATCGCGAACCGGACTAACCGGACGTGTAGACGTGCGGATCGAGCGTGCCGATGTAGGGCAGGTCGCGGTAGCGCTCGGCGTAGTCGAGGCCGTAGCCCACGACGAACTCGTTGGGGATGTCGAAGCCGATGTACTTGACCGGCACCTCGACCTTCACGGCTTCCGGCTTGCGCAGCAGCGAGACGACCTCGAGCGAGGCCGGGTTCCGGCTCGCCAGGTTCTTCAGCAGCCAGGACAGGGTGAGCCCGGAGTCGACGATGTCCTCGACGATGAGCACGTCGCGCCCGGCGATGTCGCGGTCGAGGTCCTTCAAGATCCGCACCACCCCCGACGACGAGGTCGAAGACCCGTAGGACGACACGGCCATGAACTCCAGCTGCGTCGGCACCGGAAGCGCCCGCGCGAAGTCGGTCATGAACATGACGGCGCCCTTGAGGACGCCGACCAGGAGGAGGTCGCCCTGGCCGTTTTCCGGGTGGTCCGCGGCGATTTTCGCCGCCAGCTCCGCGATCTTGTCTTTGATCTGCTGCTCGGTGATGAGCACGGAGGCGATCTCGCCCTCGTACACGGGTCATTCCCCTCGGGTGGTGGGTTCGGGTCCGGCAAGCGAGAGCCTGCCACGCCGCCGTCGAGCCTCCAAGTTGCCCGGCAGCCACACCCCGCCCTGACCCCGCCAGCGGGCCACGAGCGCGTCGACCGAACGCAGGTGCGCGTCGGTCAGTTCGCGGACCCCGGAGTCCAGCAGCCACCTGCGGAGAACCCGTCTGCGCAGCGCAGCGGGCTCGGCCGCCAGCACGGCTACGTCGAGGTCGTCTTCGCGGGCCGCGCGCTCGTGAACGCGCGCGGCGAGTGTGTCCAACGCCTCGGTGTCCTCGCGCAGCTGTGCGGCCGTACGGGCTAAAGCTGGAGCGACTCCACCCGACAGCACGTCCTCCAGGAGCGGCAGTGCTTCCGTACGCAGCCGTACGCGGGTGAAGCGGGGATCGGCGTTGTGCGGGTCTTGCCACGGCGCTAGGCCGAGTTCTGTGCACGCCGCGACAGTTTGCGCGCGCGTGATGCCGAGTAGCGGACGGCCCCACGGCGGATCGTGCGGACGCATGCCCGCCAACGACCGTGGCCCGGAACCGCGGCCTAGGCCGAGCAACACCGTCTCGGCTTGGTCGTCTTGAGTGTGGCCGAGCAGTACGAGCCCTTCGCCGTTTGGCAACGCTTCGCGCAGCGCGTGGTACCTCGCGGCGCGCGCGGCTGCTTCAGGACCGCCTTTGCCCACGACGTGCACGGCATGCACTTCGACGACGTCGATGCCGAGACCCTTCACGACCGTCGCCGCTTCGGCGGCAACAACGGCTGAATCGGCCTGAAGGCCATGGTCAACGACGAGCGCCCGCGTACGGACGTCTCGATGCCGAAGGACGTACGCCGTCGCTTCAGCGAGCGCTAAGGAGTCCGCGCCGCCTGACACCGCGACGCACACTTCGCCGGGAACAGCGACTGTCGCAAGGAAATCGCGGACCGCTGTCCGGACCGCGGCGAGCGCGCTCACCCGTGCAGGCGCCGCACCCAGGCCGCGGGGTCGGCGATCTCGGCGCGGGTCGGCAACGTGTTCGGCGAGCGCCAAACCTTGTTGAACCCGTCCATCCCGACCGCGTCGACCACGTGCCGCGTGAACTTCGCGCCTTCCTCGTACTGGCGGATCTTCGCGTCGAGACCGAGCACCGCGCGCAGCAGCCGGTCGAAAAGCCCGCCGCCTTGCCGCCGCGCGGTGAACCGCTCCCGGATCTGCTCGACGCTCGGCACGACCTGCGGGCCGACCGCGTCCATCACGTAGTCGGCGTGGCCCTCCAGCAGCGTCGACAACGCCAGCAGGCGGTCGAAAACCGACCGCTCCTTCGGCGACTGCAGCAGCTCCGCGATGCCGCCGCCCTTGCCGCGGTTGCGCAGCGCGTCGGGCAGCCTGCCGACCAGTTCGGCCAGCCCCTCGGTGGAGCTCTCCGCGAGCCCGGACACCAGCCGTTCGACCTCGTCGGCGAAGTAGTCGCGCAGCCACGGCACCGCGGTGAACTGCAGGCGGTGCGTGCATTCGTGCAGGCAGACCCACAGCCGGAAATCGTGTGCGGGAACCTTCAGCGCGCGTTCGGCGGCCACCACGTTCGGCGCGACGAGCAGCAGCTCGCCCTTGTTCTCCGGGCCGCCGAACGGGTCGTACTGACCCAGCACGCGGGACGCCAGGAACGCGAGCAGCAGCCCGGTCTGCACGCCGGCGCCGGACGCCAGGATCGGGCCGAGCGGACCGCCCTGCGCCGCGGGCAGCGCGCGCCCGGTGAGCTCGCCGAGACCGGACGCCGCGGACCGGACCCAGCCCGGCCGGTCGACCACGGTGCCGGGCAGCAGCGGCAGGTCCTGGCCGAGGCCGGTCAGCTCGCGGACGTGCCCCTCCGCCTCGGCGGTCAGCTCCCGCAGGTCGACCACCGCGCGGTCCGCTTCGCCGCGCGCGACCTGCGGGCCGCCGCGCACGAGCAGCGCGCCGGTGGCGGCTGCCCGGTCCCAGTCGACCATGGGCCGCCGTCGGGTCTCGGTTTCCTGGCTCACGCCTCCGACGCTACCTTCCGGTACGCGTTTGTGGGCAGCTCAGCCGAACCGGTTCAGCGAGTCGGCTCAGTGCGGGCTACTTGCAGCCGCAGCCCCGCAAGGCCGTCGCCAGCACGTCGAGCGCCGCCTGCCCGGAATTCTTCTCCGAGCCGTTGGACATGAACGCGAAGGCGAGCACGCGGTTGTCGCTGTCGAGCACATACCCCGCGAGGGTGTTGACGCCGGTGAGCGTGCCGGTCTTGGCCCGCACCCAGCCCTTGCCCCCTTGGGTTTCGCCCGAGTGGTAGCGGCCGTGCAGGGTGCCCTCCGGACTGCCCGCGACCGGAAGGCCAGCCAGCAGCGGACGCAGCTTCGGCGTGTTCGGGTCCTTGCCGTCCGGACCGGCCGCCGCGGCGAGCACCTGTGCCAGCAGCCTGGCCGGCACCTTGTTCTGATTGGACAGTCCGCTCGTGTCGAACAGCTGCAGGCCGTTGACGTCGAACCCGTGGTCTGCCAACACCTTCTTCACCGCGGCCGAGGCGCCGGCGAACGACGCTTCCCCGCCGGTGGCCATGGCGACCTGGCGGCCGAGCGAGTCGGCGAGCACGTTGTCGGAGATCTGCAGCAGCGCGTACGCGAGGTCCGGCAGCGGTGCCGACTGGACTTCGCCGAGCACCTTCGCCCCTTCCGGAGCCTTGGCGGGACCGGCTGGGCTCGCGCCGAGCTTGTCCGCGACGAGCTGGGAGAGCGCGGTCCCCGGGTTGCCCGAGCGCATGGTCTCGTCGACCTTCGGGTTGCCGCGGCCGCCGTCGGTCATGGCCGGGACGATCGGGGCGCCGTACAGCGACGGCGCGTCGCCCGGCTCCCAGCCCGGCGCGGTGTTCGGACCGCTGAAGGCGCTCGCGTCGAGCTGGACCTTCTTGACGTCGCCGCCGGCCTTCTTGACCTGGTTGACGAGGTCGTCGACGTGCGCCGCGCCCGGGTAGAGCGGCGAATCGGTGCCGACCGGCAGCGCGGTCAGCGACGGGTCGCCGCCGCCGACGATGACGACCGTGCCCGGCTGCGCGCCCTGGACGATCTTGGTGGAGATCCGCTTCGTCGGCTCCATCGCGAGCAGCGCCGCGGCGACGGTGAGGATCTTCGTGGTCGACGCCGGGGTCAACGGGGTGTTCGACGCGTGATCCCACAGCACGGTGCCGTTCGCCGGGTCGATCACACTGCCGCTGAGCTGCGACAACGCCGCCGCCCCGGCGGGACCGGAAAGCTTCGCGGCGACGCCGTTCGCGGACGGTCCCTGACCGGACGTGTCCGGGCCGTGCAGCGCGAGGCTGGCGTCGGCGGGGTCGGGCGCGCTGCCCTTCGGCGCGTTCGGCGCCCACGGCAACCCGAGCCGGTTGGACACGGCGGGCACAGCCGACGCACCACCCGCGGCGGCGAGCAGAAGCAGCACGACGAGCGCCAGAATCAACGCCTTCCGCCGAGGCTTCTTGCCCTCCGGCCGAGGCGCGTCACCCTGCGGCGGAATCGGCCCGACACCGGACGGCGGTTCCGGAGGCTGCTCGGCAGCGCGCGGCGGAATCTGCTCCGGACCTGGGCGTTCGGCGAAGCCTTCCGCAGGACGAGGAATGCCGACGGTCGCTTCGGACGGCCCCTGCTGCGCTTCGCCGGGGAAGCCTTCGGGCGGACGCGGGATGCCGACGGTCGCCTCTGCCGGGAACTGCCCCCCGGTCGGGTCGATGCGCATCGGCCGCACCTGGCCGCCGCCCGCCGGTGGGACGGTGCCGGGTGCTGGTTCGGGCAGGGCAGGACGGACCGGGATTTCGATCTGCTGCGACCACGACTCGGCTTCGGATTCGTTCCGGCTCGCCTGCGACTCGTCTCCTGGACGGCCGGATTGAGCGGCGCTGGAACGCCCCCAGTTCTCCTGCGACTCATCCCCCGGACGACCGGACTGAGCGGCGCTGGAACGCCCCCAGTTCTCCTGCGACTCATCCCCCGGACGACCGGACTGAGCGGCGCTGGAACGCCCCCAATTCTCCTGCGACTCATCCCCCGGACGACCGGACTGAGCGGCGCTGGAACGCCCCCAGTTCTCCCGCGACTCGTCCCCGGGACGGCCCTGCCCCGCGTCGGGACGGCCCCGGTTCTCCTGCGAATCGTTCCCCTGGCGGCCAGGCTGACCCGGGTTGAGCCGCGCGGCGGCGGAGCCGGGAGCCGGTTCGCCTCGGAAGCCCGTCCGGTTCTCCTGCGGTTCCTCCCCGGCGCGGCCGGATTGAGCCTGCCCATCGGAACGCGCGCCCCGGAACTCAGGTGCACCTTCTCCGCCCCGGCCCGACTGGTCCTGACCCGCGGCGGGAGTGGAGTCGTCGCGGAAGGCGGTCCAGCCCTCCTTGGGCGGCTCCTGCCCCTGCTCGTCCCGCGCGACGACCGGCCGGAACGCCGCCCAGCCCTGGCTGTTCTCGCCCGTTCCCGGCGTTTCGTCCCGGAACGCGGCGAACTGGCCGGGCTTCCCGGCGGACTCGGCAGGCTCGGCGGGCTGACCGGACTGGAACGGGTTCCACCCCTGCCCCTCGTCCGAAGACCCCGCGCCGGACCCAGCGGGCTCGAACAGCGAGTTCCCCGGCTTCCGCGCGGCCTGCCACGCGGGCGACGACTGCTGCTGCCCGCCCTGACCAGGCGAAACATTCGGCTGCGCGCGCACCGTCTGCTCCGCGGACCCCTCCGCGGACGGCCGCGGCTGCTGCTGCGATGCCTGGACGGTCTTCTCCGCGGACCCCTCGGCGGCCGGACGGCCAGCGTTGTCGCCCGGCCTCGGCACCCCGGCCGTGAACCGGGTCGGCCCCTCCACCGGGACCCACGGCGCCTGCGGTTTCGGCTCCTCGGGCCGGGCGGGCATCGACGCACCGCTCATCCGGTCCGCGAGGTTCGACCGGGGCGGTTCCGGCGGCGTGACGGGAGCGTCCGAGGGCGCGTTGAGCCCGGGGACTTCCTCCGGTTCGACTTTGGGCCGGAACCACGATCCCGGCCCGTCGCCCGGTGTGACGTTCGGCACGGAAAGCTGCGCGGTGGCTCCCGCGTCGCGCTTGGGCAGGGGGAGGCGGGAGGTCGCCCGGTCCGCCTGGGACGAGGTGTCCTCGTCGCCCGTGGGCCACCTCGGCTGGTCGTTTTCCGGCACCCACCACTCCTTCTCACCCGCCCCCGGAGGGGCCAAGGTCACATGCCGTCTGGCCTACATCGGCGCGACCGGCCGACGGGGCGTAGTCCACACTAGTGACGTCAACGAGGTCATTAGGTTGCCGCCCACGAGCGCGTGGGACACCGAGATTCGAGAAGCAGCGAGGACGGCCGTGGAATTCGACGTCACGATCGAAATCCCCAAGGGGGAGCGCAACAAGTACGAGGTCGACCACAAGACCGGTCGGATCAAGCTCGACCGGACCCTGTTCACCGCGACCCAGTACCCGGCCGACTACGGGTTCATCGACGACACGCTCGGCCAGGACGGCGACCCGCTCGACGTGCTCGTGCTCGTCCAGGAGCCCACGTTCCCCGGCTGCCTGATCCGCTGCCGCGCGATCGGCATGTTCCGGATGACCGACGAGAAGGGCCCGGACGACAAGGTCCTCGCCGTCCCGACGAACGACCCGCGTCTCGAGCACCTGCGGGACATCCACCACCTGAACGAGTTCCACAAGCTCGAGATCCAGCACTTCTTCGAGGTCTACAAGGACCTCGAGCCGGGCAAGAGCGTCGAGGGCTCGTCCTGGGTGAGCCGCGCCGACGCCGAGTCGGAGATCGCCCGTTCGTACGAGCGCGAGAAGGACCGCCTCGCCAAGGAAGAGATCAACGGCGAAGAGCACCACTGAGGCAACCGAAAAGGGGCCGTCCACCTGCCTGGTGGACGGCCCCTTTTTACTGCTCGCTCAGCCCGCGAGGGCCAGTTCGCCCGCTTCCTGCTCGGCGCGCTGCTCCATGGCCGACTTGTCCGAGAGCGGCTTCTCCCGCAGCAGCCAGACCAGCGCGAACCCGACGGTCAGCACCGCGCCGCCGATCAGGAACACCGTGCTCATCGAGCTGGAGAACCCTTCGAGGATCGGCCGGGCGAGCACCGGGTCGAGGGTCGACAGGAACGAGGTGTCGTTCACGTCGAGCCCGCCGCCGGCCAGCTGCCGGGCGAACTCCGGGTGCTGCGCCAGCGCCGCGGTGTAGGCCGGGGAGGCCATCGCCGAGCGGACCGCCGCCGCGATCCGGTCGCCGACCGTGCTGAACAGGATCGACAGGAACACCGCGGTGCCCGCCGTGCCGCCGATCTGCCGGAAGAAGGTCACCGACGAGGTCGCGACGCCGATGTCGCGGGGCGTGACGTCGTTCGTGGCGGCCAGGGTCAGCGTCTGCATGGTCGAGCCGAGTCCGAGTCCGAGCACGAACGCGATGGCCATGACCACGCCGAGCGCGGTGTCCACCCCGATCATCGAGAACGAGAACACCGCCGCGGCCATCAGGCCGAGTCCGGCGACCGCGAAGCCCTTGTACCGGCCGGTCCGGGTGATGATCCGGCCGCTGCCGAGGCTCGCGACCATGATCCCGAGGGTGAGCGGCAGCATCTGCAGCCCGGCCTGGGTCGGCGTCGCGCCCTTGACGATCTGCAGGTACAGCGGCAGCGACATCATCGCGCCGAACATCCCGATGCCCTGGATCACGGTGACCATCGTCGACACCCGGAACACCCCGCTGCGGAACAGCCGCAGCGGCAGCAGGGCGGCGTCGCCCATCCGGCGTTCCTGGAGGATGAACAGGACCACGCCGAGCGCGCCGACCAGGTACATCGCGAGCGACGCGGGCGAACCCCAGCCCCATTCGCGACCCTGCTCGGCGACGAGCAGCAGCGGCACGAGGCCGACCGTCAGCGCGCCCGCTCCGAGGAAGTCGACCTTCTGGTCGACGCGGGTGTGCGGGAGGTTCAGCACCTTGGTCACCACGACCAGCGCGGCGAGCGCGATCGGGACGTTCACCATGAACACCCAGCGCCAGCCGGTGAGGTCGGCGAACGAGTCGAGCCCGGCGAAGAACCCGCCGACGACCGGGCCGGCGACGCTCGAGACGCCAAACACGGCCATGAAGTAGCCCTGGTAGCGGCTGCGTTCCCGCGGCGAGGTGATGTCGGTGATGATCGCCAGCGCGAGCGACATCAGGCCGCCGGCGCCGAGACCCTGGAACGCGCGGAACGCGGCCAGTTCGTACATCGACCCGGCCATCGCGCTCGCCAGCGAACCGGCGAGGAACAGCGAGATCGCGGTCAGGTACATCGGCTTGCGGCCGAAGAGGTCGGACAGCTTGCCGTACAGCGGCGTGGAAAGCGTCGCGGTGATCAGGTAGGCGGTGGTGGCCCAGGCCTGGAGGCTCTGTCCGTGCAGTTCGTCGGCGATGGTCTTCATCGCCGAGGACACGATGGTCTGGTCGAGGGCCGCCAGGAACATGCCGAGCATCAGTCCGGACAGAACCGTGAGGATCTGCCGGTGTGAAAGCCGTCCGTTCGTGGTGGCGCCCCCTTCCGCAGTGGCGGTGTCGCTCATGGTGGTCTCCCTCAGTGCCGTACTAGTTGCTTGTATCTCTCAACTACTTGCTCGCCACAACTGTTCCCGAAAAGCTTGCATTCATCAACCAAATATCGTGTGACGCTAATCTCTCGCCGGGCGATGTCGAGAACGGGCGGACGGCTCCGTCCCTGGCGCGAACGTGGCCGGCAAGGAGCCGCCACCAGCACGGAGGAGAACCACGATGGCCAAGTACCTGCTGCTCAAGCACTACCGCGGCGCGCCGGCTTCGGTGAACAACATCCCGATGGACCAGTGGACGCCCGAGGAGGTCACCGCCCACATCCAGTACATGCGCGACTTCGCCGACCGGCTCGTGGAGACCGGCGAGTTCGTCAGCGAGCAGGCGCTGTCGCCGGAAGGCACGTGGGTCCGCTTCGACGGCGAGGGCCGCCCGCCGGTCACCGACGGCCCGTTCGCCGAGACCAAGGACGTCATCGCGGGCTGGATGATCATCGACGTCGACAGCTACGACCGTGCGATCGAACTGGCCGGAGAGCTCTCCGCGGCTCCCGGAGCGGGCGGCAAGCCGATCCACGAATGGCTCGAACTGCGCCCGTTCTACGGCGTCACGCCTTCGGTGACCGAGTGAACGAGGAGCTGCTGCGGGAACTCGTGCCCGCGGTGATCGGCATCCTCGTCCGGCGCGGAGCGGATTTCGCGTCGGCCGAGGATGCCGTGCAGGAAGCGCTGATCCGCGCGCTGGACGCGTGGCGGGACGATCCGCCGCGCGACCCGAAGGCGTGGCTCATCTCCGCCGCGTGGCGCCGGTTCCTCGACGCCACGCGGTCGGAGTCGTCGCGCCGGGGCCGGGAAGTGGCGATGGACGCCGAGCCGCAGCCCGGTCCGGCGTCCGCGGTGGACGATTCGCTCCAGCTCTACTTCCTGTGCGCGCATCCGTCTTTGACGCCGTCGTCGGCCGTCGCGCTCACGCTGCGTGCGGTCGGCGGGTTGACCACGAAGCAGATCGCGCAGGCGTATCTGGTGCCGGAAGCGACGATGGCGCAACGGATCAGCCGGGCGAAGAAGACGGTCTCAAGCGTGCGGCTCGACGCGCCCGGCGACGTCGCGACCGTGCTGCGAGTGCTGTACCTGGTCTTCAACGAGGGTTACTCCGGCGAGCTCGACCTCGCCGCCGAAGCCATCCGGCTGACCCGGCAGCTCGCGGCGGGATTCGACCATCCGGAAGTGGCCGGTCTGCTCGCGTTGATGCTGCTGCACCACGCCC
Source organism: Amycolatopsis sp. Poz14 (assembly GCF_006704225.1). Taxonomy (NCBI): domain Bacteria; kingdom Bacillati; phylum Actinomycetota; class Actinomycetes; order Pseudonocardiales; family Pseudonocardiaceae; genus Amycolatopsis; species Amycolatopsis sp. Poz14. The sequence continues at coordinate 1,257,605 of NZ_JACLHD010000001.1, read as the reverse complement.
GCCGGGCCGCGCGGACGAAACCCGACGGCAGCCTCGTGCCGCTCGCCGAACAGGACCGCGGGGTCTGGGACACCCGGCTGATCGCCGAGGGCGTCGACATCCTCCAGGCGGCGCTGGCCCGCGACCAGCTCGGCGAGTACCAGGCCCAAGCCGCGATCGCCGCGCTGCACGCCGACGCTCTCGCCGCGGAGGAAACCGACTGGGTGCAGATCGTCGAGTGGTACGACGAGCTGCTGGCACTCACCGACAGCCCGATCGTCCGGCTCAACCGGGCGGTCGCGGTCGGCGAGGCGGACGGGCCTCGTGCCGGGTTAAAGGCGCTGGCGGAGCTGGACGACAAGCTGCCGCGGTATCGCGCCGTGGCGGCTTACCTGCACGAACGGGACGGAGATCTGGCGACCGCCGCGCGGCTGTACAGCGAAGCGGCGGAGAAAGCACCCAACATGGCTGAGCGCGCTCACTTGATCAGGCAGGCAGCGCGGCTCAACAACTCGTGAGCGGCGAAGCCGGTTAGAACCGGCTTCGCCACTCACGACGTCACTCGGCGTAACCCGGGATCGGGAACGGCTGCAGGAACTCGCGGATCTCGGCGGCGATCGCGTCCAGCGCGCCGTCCTGCTGCGCGGCCGCGGCGGTCACGGTCCGGTCGATCCAGTCCGCGACCTGCACCTGGTGCTCCGGCTTGAGCCCGCGCGTCGTGATCGCCGACGTGCCCAGCCGGATGCCGGACGGGTCGAACGGCTTGCGCGGGTCGAACGGCACGGTGTTGTAGTTCAGCTCGATGCCCGCGCGGTCCAGCGCCTGCGCGGCGGGCTTGCCGGGCACCGCCTTGTTGGTCAGGTCGATCAGGAGCAGGTGGTTGTCCGTGCCGCCGGAGACGAGGTCGTACCCGCGCTCGACCAGCGCTTCGGCCAGCGCCTTGGCGTTCGCGACGATCGTGTGCGCGTACTCGGAGAACGACGGCTGCTGCGCCTCCCCCAGCGCGACCGCGATGGCGGCCGTCGTGTGGTTGTGCGGACCGCCCTGCAGACCGGGGAACACCGCCTTGTCGACAGCCTTGGCGTGCTCGGCGTCGGAGAGGATCATCGCGCCGCGCGGACCGCGCAGCGTCTTGTGCGTGGTCGTGGTGATGACCTGCGCGTGGCCGACCGGCGACGGGTGCGCGCCGCCCGCGATCAGGCCGGCGATGTGCGCGATGTCGGCCACCAGCACGGCGTCGACCTCGCGGGCGATCTCCGCGAACGCCGGGAAGTCGATGGTGCGCGGGATGGCCGTGCCGCCCGCGAAGATCAGCTTCGGCCGGTGCTGGCGGGCGAGGTCGCGGACCTGGTCGAGGTCGACGCGGCCGGTTTCCTTCCGGACGCCGTAGCGGACCGGCGTGAACCACTTGCCGGTCGCGGACACGCTCCAGCCGTGCGTGAGGTGGCCGCCGTCGGGCAGCGCCATGCCGAGCACGGTGTCGCCCGGCTTCGCGAACGCCAGGTACACCGCGAGGTTGGCCGGGGAGCCGGAGTACGGCTGGACGTTCGCGTGATCGGTGCCGAAGACAGCCTTCGCACGCTCGATCGCCACCTGCTCGACCTGGTCGATGAACTGCTGGCCCTCGTAGTAGCGCTTGCCCGCGTAGCCCTCGGAGTACTTGTTGGTGAGCACGCTTCCGGTGGCTTCGAGCACCGCCTGCGAAACGTAGTTCTCGGACGCGATCAGCCGGATCTTGTCGTGCTGGCGTTTCGCCTCGTCCTCGACGAGCCCGGCGATCTGCGGATCCGCCGAGGACAGTGCGGACAAGGCGGGCTGGTGTGTCATGGCGTACTCCGGCTCTGCAGTGGCCCTCACCCAGGCGCGCGGTGCCGGCCTCGTCGTCGCTCCCCGGTGGTGCTCCACCTCTTGAATGGCGCCAGTCGCTGCTGCGGGACGAAGTTTAGTGCACCGCGCCAGCCCCGTCCGGTCCGCGGGAACGGACGGGAAACGGCTCAGACCTGCTCGAGTCCGCCGCGATGGCGCCGGGCGAGTTCCTGGTAGACCGCCGCGTTGTGGTCGACCCACAGCCGCGCGGAATCGGTGAGCTCCACGAACTTCTTCGCCGGGCTGCCCATCGCGATCGTCTCCGCCGGGACCTCGGTGCCGGGCGTGACCGTCGACCCCGCCGCGACGAACGCGCGCGCTCCGATCACCGCGCGGTCGAGCACCGTGGAACCGTTGCCGATCAACGCCTGTTCGCCGACCGTGCAGTCGTGCACGAGGCACTGGTGCCCGACGGTGACGTTGCGGCCGACCTCGGTCATCTCGGGTCCGGAGTGGATCACCGAGTTGTCCTGGATGTTCGCGCCCTCGCGGATGACGATCGGGCCGAAGTCCGCGCGGATCACCGCGCCGTACCAGACCGAAGCGTCCTTCTCGACGGTCACGTTGCCGATCAGGGTGGCGGTGGGGGCGATCCAGGCGTCCGGGTGGACCTGCGGGCTGACGCCGTCCAAGGAGAACAAAGGCATGCCGGGAGCCTAAGCGGCGTCAGCGGTATCCGGCGAAGCAGAGCGCCTCGATGTCGCCGCGGAGGCTCGCGGACGACCGCGGCCGGACGCGTTGCTGCACCACCGCGCCGAGCAGATAGCTCAGCAGCGCGCGGGCACGGGCGCGCGGATCGTCGACGTCGAGCGGGGCGAGGAGTTCGGCGAACAGTTCGGTGATCGAGGTGAGCATCGCGTCGATCGCCTGCGGGTGCTGCGCGCGGCCCGCCGCGATCCAGTACTCGAACCAGAGGAACGCGCCGCGCGGCCGGTCGGCGAATTCGGCGAGGTAGGCCTCGGTCACCGCGAAAAGCCGTTTGCGCGGGTCGGAGTGCTTGTCCGCGACCTTGCGCAGCCCCGCCGCGAAAGTGTTGATGTGCGCGGCCATCGCCCGGTCGATGAGCACGTCGATGTCGGCGAAGTAGTAGTGGATCGCGCTCTTGGTGAGCGGCCCGGCCTCGGCGATCGCGCGTACCGTGCAGCCGGCGAGCCCTTCGCGGGCGAGGACCTTGCGAGCGGCTTCGACGATCAGTTCCTGTTTCTGCAACTGGTTGGGCGACAGCTGGGTGCTGCGACCGGGTACGGCGCTCACGGTGATCCTCGTTACGTTTGTCAGGACGGCAGCCCTGAATCCTAGGCCAGTCGTCCCAACGTCTTCCGGCGGGTGAAAAACCGGATTGGCCACCCCGGTCCGCGCAGCGGACAATGCCCGGCATGGTGATCTCAGGGGACAAGGGGCTCAGCGAGGCGGCGCGCCGCCAGCTGGAGAAGGAAATCGCGGATCTGCGCGCGCAACGCGAGGCGCTATCGCCGCAGCCCGGCGAGCAGGAACGCACGGGGGACGCCGCCGACCAGGCGGACGTGATCGACCGCGCCGAGGCAGCGGCGCGTCTGGACCGGCAGATCGCCGACGTCACCGCGAAGCTGGAGCACGGCGCGTACGACAGCTCGCTGCTTCCCGACGGCACGCGGGTTTCGCTGCGTTTTTCCGACGGTGACGAGGAAGAGTTCACCGTGGTGACCCTTCCCGGCGAGGACGCGGACGCGATCACCTCGGACAGCCCGCTCGGCCTCGCGCTGGCCAACGCGAAGGCAGGCGAGGAAATCAGCTACCGCACCCCGCGCGGGCAAGCCACCGCGACGGTGCTGAAGCTGACCCCGCCCGCCAACTGACCACAGAGGACAGACAGTGGCCGCCCCGGTTTCCGGGGCGGCCACTGTTATTTGTCGGCGTTGGCCACCGTTTCGGCCTGATAGGCGAACACGCCGTCGGTCTCGACCGCGACGTGCCAGCCGCCGCAGTCCGTGTCCATCCGCTTGTGCTCGCCCGCCGGCCACCAGTCCGCGGTGAGCGTCGGCGCTTTCGCCTCGGCCTTTCCCGGCTTGCACAGCGCGGGCAGGCCGGCGGGACCTGGCTGATAGCGCAGAATCCGTTCCGAACCAGTGGTGCGGATCAGTTCGGTGACCGACTTCGCGTCGTCGGGCACCCACGATGGGAGCCGGGCCTCCGCGTTGGCTTTGCCCTGCTTTCCGGTGTCGTAGGAAACGGCCTTCACGTGGCCGTTCGACTTCTCCTCGATCGAGGCGCCGAGCCCGCACGACGCGACCGTGGCCAGAGCCGCGATCCCGGTCGCGGCCAGTACCGCCTTGTTCCGCACGCTGTTCATGGCTTCCAGTCAACCGAGACCGGCGTGCCCCGCCCTCGTTCTTCCGGTCCTTTGCCGCTGGCCAGTCGGCCGACTCCGTCCCTCACATGAGTGAAATCGCGGATCATTCTTCGCCGTCGAGATGAGCCCGCAGCGCGGCGAGCGGACCGTCCCAGTCCCGCGCGAGCGCGGCGAGGAACTGCTGCGCGACCCGCATCGGCGCGGAATCGAGCCGGTACCGCACGCGGCGGCGCTCACCGGGTTCAGCGGCGACCAGCCCGGCGTCGGACAGCAGGCCGAGGTGCTTGGCGATCGCCTGCCGCGTGATCGGAAGCCGCGCCGCCAGGTCCGTCGCCGTCGCCGGACCGCGTGCGGCCAGTTCGGCGAGGATCGCGCGCCGGGTCGGATCGGCGAGCGCGGCGAACACCTGCTCGGCGACCGCTTCGGAGTCAGCTGCCATCGAGACTGGCCACCAGCTCGTCCAGTTCGCGCGCCCAGCCTTCGACGTGCGAACGGTAGGTCGCCGGGTACTGGCCGTCCGGCAGTTGCGCGAACCCGGATTCGACGACGGTGAGCCGGGTCCCGCCGCCGTCCGCCCGCAGCGTGAACTCGACGTACGTGCGCCGCGGGTCGTCCTCCGGCATCCCGTCGACCTGCCAGGTGAAACCGAACACCGCGGGCTCCTCGACGCGCTCGACCCGGATCTCGGCAGTGCGCTCGCCGATCCACGCGACCCGGCCGAGCCCGCCCGGACGCAGGTCGATCTCGGCCTCGTCGCCGAACCAGGCGCTCAGGCCGTCGGCGGTGGTCAGCGCCGTCCACACCGTCGCGGGCGGCTGTGCCAGCTCGACCGTCCGCTCGATGCGGTCGGGAAACCCCATGTCGTGCTCCTTCCGGACCGAGCCTAGGCAACCACACCTCATTGACGCAACTGAATGGTTGCCATAGTGTTGCAACCGTTCAGTTGCATTACTTGGCGAAAGGAAGACCGATGAACTCCTTCACCACCGAGCTGACCGTCGACCGCACCCCCGAAGAGGTCTTCGCCGCGGTCACCGACGTCCGAGCCTGGTTCAGCAAGACGATCACCGGCACCGCGACCGCGGTCGGCGACGCGTTTTCCTTTGTGGACAAGGGAATCCCGTCGACCCGGATCCGTGTCACGGAGCTCGTGCCCGGCCGCCGCGTCGCCTGGCACGTCGAGGACGCGTACGTCGCCTTCACCGACCAGCCGGACGAATGGACCGACACCCGGATGAGCTTCGACATCTCGCCAGGCCCGAACGGGACCACGTTGCGCTTCACGCACCACGGCCTCACTCCGGACCAGGCTTGCTACCGCGAGTGCTCGCGCGGCTGGACGAGCTGCGTCAACACGAGTCTGCACGCGCTGCTGACGACTGGCGTCGGCGAGCCGATCCCGGAATCCGCTGCCCCGCAACGCAGCTAGGGAAGCTGCAGGTCGGAGGCGTCACGCTTGGCGTGCATCTCCCACAGTGTCTCGGCGATGTCGGCCGGGTCGATCTCCGGAAACTCAGTATTGGGTTCGAGGGCACCGGACAGCAGTGCGGAATGGACGGCGCTGCCCCTGATCATGGCTCCGATCTGGAGCGTCGCCGCGTGCACGCCGTGCGGCGAGATTTCCGCTGACAGGCTCTGGATGTAGTTGCGGGTCGCCGCCATCGCCGGGCCGATGCCGCTCAGGACAGGCGCGGGCTGCGTCGCCGAGACACTCTGGCTGATCAGGATGCTGCCTTCGCCGCGGTCGCGCAGTTCCCCCAAAACCGCCTGGACCAGAGCGATCGGGGTCAAGAAATACAGCTCGAGAAGCTGCTGCATGACTGCCGGGGTCAAGTCGGCGGCGGGAGTGAAACCGTTCAGGTCCAACGGCGCGTACGCCACCACGTCGATCCGCTCGAAGCGGCCGCGGATCTCGTCGACCAACGCGGGAATCTCCGCCGGACGCGACAGATCCGCCGGGAACGCCGCGGCTTCGATGCCCTCCGCGGCCAGTTGATCAGCCAAGGCCGCGAGCCGTTCACGGTTGCGCGCGACGAGGGCGATCCGGAAGCCCTCGCCGCCGAAGCGCCGGGCGATCGCAGGGCCAAGGCCGGTGCCAGCACCGAGCAGAACCAGGGTTTTCGACACGGAACCTCCATAAGTTGATGGTGATCTCAACTTTGACGCCAAGTTGAGACCGTTGTCAACTTTCTCGTCCGCACCTACGATGACCTGGTGAAAACGGAGGGGAAGCCCACGCTGCGCCGAGACGCCCGCCGCAACCAGGAACGGCTTCTCGCCGCGGCGGCGGACGCCTTCCGGGAGAAGGGCCTGACGGTTCCGCTGGAGGAGATCGCGCAGCGGGCGGGCGTCAGCGCCGGGACTCTCTACAACCGCTTCGGCGGGCGGGAAGCGCTGATCGACGCGGTGATGCCGGAACTGGCCGCCGAGCGGATGGACGAGGCGATGCGCCGGGCGGAGGCGGTCGACGACCCGTGGGAATCGTTCGTCACCTACGTGACCGTGCTGTGCGAACAGCAAGCCGACGACCCCGCGTTCCGCGACGCGATCAGCAGGCAACTCCAGGACGCGCCTGAACTGACCGCGCGCTGCACGGCCGAACTCGCGAAGTCGGTCCGGCTGCTCGAACGCGCGCAACGGTCCGGGACGCTGCGCGCGGATGTCACGTCCGACGATTTGATGCTGCTGATCTTCACGAACGCGCTGATCGTGCGCGAGACCGTTGAGGCAACCCCGGACGCGTGGCGGCGCATGCTCTCGTTCAGCCTCGCCGGACTGCGCGCCGATTGTGGTAGCTAGGACGCATGCGAAGATCTTTTTCCCTCAGGGGAATCTCATGAACGATGACGTTTCCCAGAACCTCGTCGTCTTCCGGATCAAAGGCCTCCCCGAACCGGTGCTGACGAGCGCGCCCACCCAGGCCGAGGACGCGGTCGAACAGGCGTGGGCGAGCATCCGGCAGCAGCACAAGGTGCGCGGGTCCGCGGTTTTGGCCGTGTACAGCGAATGGCAGCCCTCCGCGGCCGATCAGAAATTCATGGCCAAGAATTTCCGGAAGGCCGAGTGCACCTACAGTTTCCCCCGGCCGGGTCCCGGTGAATGGGACCGCGCCTTCGCCGAAGCCCGCGCCGTAATGGCCGAAACCGAGCAGCGGAAAAGCGCCGAGGAGATCCTGCCGATCCTCTGGAGCGCGTCCTCGCCGCGCGCCGAACTGCTCGAGGCCCTGCCGCACCGCACGCTCGTGCCCGGCAAGGTGTCGGTCGCGCTGGCGGTGGTGTCGCGGACCCCGGAGGGCAAGATCGGGATGCAGCACATCACCCGGCACGAGCAGGAGCAGATGGGCGCGCCGCTCGAGAAACTGTTCGACGTCGGGTTCGGCTGCCTGGTGCGCGGACTGACGTTCGAGGTCCGCAGTTCGGGCGAGGACGTGCTGGTCTCGCTGGCCAGGGAGAACCAGCTGGCGGCGTCCGCACTCGCACTGCCCGATCTGCATGCCCAGCTGGCACCGCACCTCGGGACTGGAGACCTGATCGTCGGCCTGCCCTGCCCGGACGAGATGTACGTCGCCAGGGAGGGCTCCGACATGGCGGACACCGTCCGGAAGCAGGTGCTCGCTTCGCCGTACGAGACGACAGAACTGGTCCCGTCCGTCCTGCACCTCGGGTCCGGCGGGCTGGAGCTGCTCGCCGAACGGAGCTAACTCCCCTAACGGGTGAATCTCGGGATTGCCCATCGAACGAATCAGGCCCCGTCCGAGGTGTCTCGGACGGGGCCTGATTCGTGGAGCCGCCTGGGGGAATCGAACCCCCGACCTATTCATTACGAGTGAATCGCTCTGGCCGACTGAGCTAAGGCGGCATGCCGCTGTGCGACGGTCATCAGTGTAGCGGAGGCGTGGTGCGTCACCTTGCGGGGGCCGCGTCGTTAGGCTCCTATGACTTCGGTCTCACCCCCCGACCCGGCGATCCACTGGAGGACCCGGCACATGCAGCGAAGACTGCCCCGTGCGCTGGCGGTACCCGCAACTGCCGCGTTGCTGCTGCTCCTGGCCGCGCCGGCCGGTGCGCAGGAGATTCCCACGACGCCGATTCCGCAGCCGAACAACCCCTCGCAGCCGCCCGCGTCCGCGCCCATCGGGCCGCAGCCGCTCGGGCACGCGGTGGGCGACGCGGGCACCGCGCTCGGCGTCCTGCGGCTGCTGCCGAACTCGGTCACCACGAGCACGATCCTTCCGGGCTTCGGCCAGACGCTGCCGAAGCAGTCCGCGCTCGAGGCCGGCATGGGCCTGTCCAGCGCGTCGGCGAACTCGGAGGCCTACCTGGCCTACGAGAAGTCGATCGCGCAGTCGTCTCCGTTCGGGCTGGCCGTCGGGGGCCAGGCTCCGCAGACGCCGGGCAGCCTCGTGCAGACCGCGCTTCCGGACAACCCGAAGGAGATCAGCGGGGGCCTGAACGCGCCGCCGAACCCGCTGCTCAACGTCGGGCTGCTGAACGGCACCGCGCACGCCCGCTGGAGCGAATCGCTCGGCCCGTGCGTGGACACGATCGCTGACGCCAGCACGTCCGTCGCGAGCCTGTCGCTGCTGAACGTCATCCCGACGCTGCCGCAGGTCCCGCTGCTCGGCAGCGGCGGGCTGAAGCTGCCGGACGGCACCCAGCTCGCGCAGGGCTTCGACCCGAAGAGCGGGCTGCAGAGCCTCGGCGGCCTGCTGCCCGGTAGCGGCCAGACTCCCGCGACGGGCACCGGTTCGCTGCTGAGCCTGCCGAACACGCTGTCGTCGCGGTCGCAGGTCAAGCTCGTCGACATCCCCGGTTCGAAGAACAAGGCGGTGCAGTCGAGGTCCACGCTGCAGGCGGCGGACATCAACATCCTCAAGGGCACCCCGCTCGAGCTGAACCTCAAGGTCGCCAGCCAGCCGACGCTCACCGTCACCTCCACCGGCGACGCGAAGACGTCCAAGGTCGACTACCAGGCTCCGGTGATCACCATCGCCGCCGGCGGCAAGACGCTGTACACGCTCGACGCGGCGCACCCGACCAAGGACATCCCGATCGGCCTGCCGCTCGCACCGCTGAGCCAGCAGTTCGGTGCGCTGGACAACGTGCCGGTGGTCGGCGGCCTCGTCGCCACCGCGACGAAGGGTCTGCAACAGCTCGGCGACACCACCGGGAAGGTGCTCGACCTCGGCGTGCTGCGGCTGAGCATCGCGAACCTGGACCAGAAGCAGTCCGAGGCGACCACGCCGTTCAAGGGCTACCAGATCGGCGCGGCCGCGCGGCTGCTCGACCTCCAGGTGCTGCCGACGCAGAAGCTCAAGGAGCTGCTGCCGAAGCAGGCAGGCGACAACCTGCCGTCGTCGCTGGCGCAGCTGTCGCTCGGCGAGCAGATCGCCCGCTCGTACGCCCCGACCGGCGGCGTCGTGTGCGGTTCGACGACTCCGCCCGCCCCGCCGCAGGGCGGTGCCGCACCGGCCGGTCCGGTGAAGCACCTGGCCTACACGAACGGCGCGTACGACACCGTGCCGCTGTTCTGGACAGGCACGGCGATGCTGCTGCTCGGCGTCGTGATGGTGGCGGCGTTCCCGAACCGGCGGCGTCCCGCGCTGGTGCTGAAGCGGCCGACCGGCGGTCCGGACACGCCGTTCAAGCCGTCGCCGCATCCGCGCGACTGACGCGCTAGGCAAGAGAGAACGGCCCCCTCGCTGCTGGCGAGGGGGCCGTTTTCGTTAACCGGTCTGGGTCAGCCTTGGCGAAGCGTGGTGACCATGGCTTCGACCGCGATCCGCGGCTTCACGTTCAGCCCGATCGCCTCACGGCACTCCAGGACGGCTTCCAGGCGGCGCATCGTCGATTCCAGCGACCAAGCCGCCGCGGCCGAGTTGATCTGCTCGGCGTGGTCGGGATGCGTCAGCGTCGCACCGGAACGCGAAGCCGTCACGAGCACGTCGCGGTAGAACCCGGCCAGATCCACCAGGGCGATGTCGAGCGTGTCGCGCTGGGTTCGCGTCGCACGGGACTTCTGGCGCTTCTCCAGTTGCTTCACCGCGGCCTCGGCGGCACGCTTCGCTCCGGCGACGCCCTTGCCGGTGCCGTCGCCGCCCATCGCGGTGCGCAGTTCGGAGCGTTCCTGCTCGTCGCGGCCCTTGCTTTCCTCGCCCGCGTCCGCTTCCGCCGCGCTGATCAGCTGGTCGGCGCTGGTGAAAACGTCGTCCGGACGACGCAGTCCGAGCGGAATCCGCAGCACGGTGGCACGACGCTGGCGAGCGGCTTCATCAGTGGCGAGGCGGCGCGCGCGGCCGACGTGGCCGTTGCACACCGCCGCGGCCCAGTTGGCACGCTCGGGCTCGACGCCGTCCCGGGAGATCAGCACCTGCGCGATCGCCTCGGCGGGCGGGGTGCGCAGCGGGACCAACCGGCACCGCGAACGGATGGTGACCGAGACGTCCTCCGGATGATCCGACGGCGCGCACAGCAGGAAAACGGTGCGGGCGGGCGGCTCTTCCACGGCCTTGAGCAGCGCGTTCGAAGCGCCCTCGGTGAGCCGGTCGGCGTCCTCGATGATCACGACCTGCCACTCGCCGGTCGTCGGCCGGCGCGCCGCCGCCTGCACGAGCGCGCGCATCTCGGCGACCGAAATGGACAGTCCTTCCGGGACGACGAGCCGCACGTCCGCGTGGGTGCCGGCCATCGTCGTCCGGCAGCCGGGGCAAGCGCCGCAACCGGTTCCGGTGCTGCACTGCAGGGCCGCGGCGAACGTACGCGCGGCGACCGAACGGCCGGAGCCGGGCGGTCCGGTCAGCAGCCAGGCGTGCGTCATCGCCGCTGGCGCGACGGGTTCCCCGGCCACGATCTTGGCCGCCGCGGCCGCTGCGGTCGACAGCGTTTCCACGGCAGGCTCCTGGCCGACAAGCTCAGTCCAGACGCCGATCGGGGTCGTCACCGATCCTCCACTTTGGACACTACGGGCAATGCGTCCGCACCGTTCTGCGTCGCTTCCGCTTCGGCGGCCGCCGCCTCGGCGACGTCCGCGACAGCCGCGTCCTCGGGCTCCTCCTCCGGCGGTTCCGCGGGGGCGAGCCCGGCGAGCGAGCCGACGAAGACCGACTGGACGGCGCCGCGGACGCGACCCGCGACGTCGCCGTCGGAGCCCTCGGCGTCGACCACCACGTACCGGTCCGGGTCGGCGGCAGCCATCTCGGCGAGCAGCTTCTGCACCCAGAGCTGGTCCTTCAGCGGCGGCTGCGGAGCATCGGCATGCTCGGAGTCGAGAAGCACGGTGAGATCGGGGCGGAGCCGTCCGGTGGCCCAGTCGACCAGGCCTTCCAGCTCGTCGCGGTCCAGCTCGCCCGCCGCGGACAGCGAGGCGAGCGGGGAGTCGACGAAGCGTTCCATGACGACGACGGACCCGGCGTCGAGCGCGGGCTGGATCTGACGTTCCACCAGCTCGGCACGCACGGCTGCGGCGACGAGCGCCTGCGCCCGCACCCCGGTGAGGGCAGCGTCCGAGACGAGGGTGCGGAAGCGCTGTTCGCCGAGCGCCGGGTCGGCGGTGAGGACGACCGGACGGGTGCCGGTACCGAGCCAGCGCGCGAGACGAGCGGCCTGCTCAGCGGTGTTGACCGCGGTGGTGCCCTCGATGGCGATCAGGAAGCCGTTGACGCGGCGCGGGTTGCGGCGCAGCGCGTTGCGCAGGTCGCTGAAGATTTTCTCGGTGCGCCGCTCGTCCATCTGCCGGTACGCGATGATCCCGAGCAGCACGGCGAGCAGGCCTCCGCCGAGGATGACCGGACGGGTGCCGTCGACGATGATCGGCGTGCCGAACAGGTTGACGTTGCGCTGCCGGACCAGGCCGATCAGCACCGGCGTGACCACCGTCGCGCCGAACAGCACGATCTTGAGCATCGCCTGGTAGATCGCGTTGATCCGGCCGCGGATCGCGTCCTCGACGCGGGAGCCGATGATCGTGACGCCGGTGAGGAAGGCGGTGCCGGCGCAGATGCCGACGAAGGCGACCGCGCCGACCGAGATCGCCAGGTGCGGCGACAACGCGACGACGCCGAGCGCGAGCCCGGCGAGGACGATCGAGATGCCGAACAGCCGGTCGTGCGGGAGCCGATGCGCGAGCTTCGGGGCCAGCGCCATGCCGAGCGCCAGGCCGATGAAGACGGCCAGCATCAGCAGGTTGAACGCCGCGTCGCCGCCGAGCAGCGACGACGAGTACGGCTTGGCCGCGCCGATGACCGCGCCGCCGGCCGCGAACGCGCCGAAGGCACCGATCAGCAGGCCGCGGACGATCGGCGTGCTGCGGACGAACTTCAGCCCGTCGCGCATCATCGCGCCGAAGCCGAACTTCTCCTCGTCGGCCCGCTTGACCTTCTGCTGCGGCAGCGAGTGGACGTCGCGCAGGGAAAGCTCGGGGATGCGGGTGGCGACGAGAATGCCGCTGATGAGGTACAGCAGGCCGGTGATGACGACGACGACCTTGGCGATGTACAGGTCGACGCCGGGGCCCTGGAACAGGTGGAACGTGGAGTTCGCGCCCTGGATCAGCGCGTTCGCCCCGGCGGCGGTGATGACGGCGAGGCCGTAGGTCATCACCATGCCGAGCTGGTTGGCGGTCTCGACCTGCTCGGGGCGGCGCAGCAAGTTCGGCACCGCCGCGTCCTTGGACGGGATCCACATGATCGAACAGCAGCCGACCAGGAAGTTCGCCACGAACAGCCACCACGGCGCCCCGACGACGGCGATCGAGAGCAGGAACCCGCAGCGCAGCAGGTCGCAGACGACCATGATCTTGCGCCGGTCGAACCGGTCCGCGAGCAGTCCGCCGACCGGCGCGAAGAGCAGGCCGGGCAGCAGCGCGGTGACGATGACGCCGACGAACGCGTAGTTCTGCGCGGAGTAGTTGTCGAGGAGTTTGGTGCTCAGGCTGGTGAGATTCAGCAGGTTCAGCCAGTCGGCGACACTGCACAGATACGTGACGCCCCACAGCCGACGGAACGGTTTGATCGCCAGCACCCGGCGGGCCCGATGGATCGTGGACGTCCCGCCCGATCCGCCCGGGCCGGTGCCAGGCACCGACCGTACGCCCTCGCTGATACGCCCACCCCACTTGTCACGGCGGAGTCAGGCGACCCCGGCGGATCCCCCGACCGTGTAGCAGCCAGGGTAGTCCCGCCGCGCACGGGAGGAGGGCACGCCCCGTGATATCCGAGGTCAGCGAGTGTCAGCCGAACAGCCCCTTCACACTGCTCACCAGGCTAGCGATGAGCTCGATCGCCACGATTCCGAACACGATGAGCAACACCACAGCGAGCACCACGCCCGCCGTGCTGCTGGACGGACGCCCGAAGCTGGGCATGCTGAGCGAGGGCATCCCGCGCCGGCTCTGCCGCTCGGCGAGCTCTTCCTCGATGTCGTCGTCAGCGATCTCGGTAACCCGCTTCGGCCGAGGCCGGGGCACCTTCTTGAGCAGCTGAGGAGCCTTGGTCGGCCAGGTCCGCTGCCGCGGCAGCAACCCGAGCGGAACCAGATCCGGCCGGTCGGAGGGCGGAATCGGATTCGGCGTCTTGACGACTTCTTTTTTCTTGGCTTCCTCTTTGAGCGCGGCCTCGACCATCCGCTTGACCTCTTCGGGGTCATGCTGAACCGGCTTGGCGGTCGGCAGCGGCCGGGGCGCGCGGTTGGACGCCATCTCGAACCCGGACAACGGATCGGAGAACCGCTCGCCCCCGACCTCGCCGACGTCACCGGCCAACGTCCCGTCCCGGTCAGGCCCGGAGGCGGGAAAAAACGGAGTCCCGTCGCTCGTGCTCATGGTGACCACCTCACTACGGAATGTCCGCCGAGTCCAGTGTCGGCGAGAGTACCGGTCCCCGCATCCACCCAATGGCCGCAGAACCACTACTGCCCGCGCCCGGGAGAAGGCGCGCCACCCGGACCAGTGACCTCCTGCGGACGGGCTTGGGGAGGGGTTTTGGCGGCGGAAACTGCGGCTTCCGGCGGTGGTGGGGCGGGGTTGCTTTTAGGGGGCGTGGATGGCTGGTTGTAGGGGCTGAATGGCCGGTGGGCAGGCAGGGGCGTGCGGTCCGCGGCCGAACCGGTTGGCCTGGCCGACCTGGTAGCCAAGCCGACAGGGCCGCCAGAACGGCACGGCTCACAGGCAGCCGGGCTGGCGATTCGGCTGAGCTGGCAGGCGGCCGGGATGGCCGCCTCAGTCGGAGCCAATGAACCGACAACGTCCGCCTCGGGAAGGCGCTAAGCGCGATTGAGCCACGCTCGCCCCAGCCAACCGCGGCCGGAGCCGAGCCTGGATCAGCACCGCTCGGCAGGACCCGTCGCACGCTCAGCCGGACCGCCCCAGCTCCAGCCGGGCCGGCTCGAACTCAGGCGAACCGCCCCGCGCTCAGCCGGGCTCTCCCGAACACGACCGGACCGCCCACGCTCAACCGGACCACGCCGAACCCAGCCGAGCTGGCCCGCACCCAGCCAGGCCCTCCCGAACACGACCGGACCGCCCACGCCCAGCCGAACCGCGCCGAGCCCAGCCGGGCCGAGCCCAGCCGGGCGAGCCGAGCTGGGCCGAACTCAGGCGAACCGCCCTGCACTCAGCCAGGCTCTCCCGAGCACGACCCGCACCGCCACGCCCAACCAGGCCGCGCCGAACCCAGCCGAGCTGGCCCGCGCTCAGCCGGGCTCTCCCGAGCACGACCCGCACCGCCCACGCTCAACCGGACCGCGCCGAGCCCCGCCGGGCCGCCCTGCGCTCAGCCAGGTCCTCCCGAGCACAACCGGACCGCCCACGCCCAGCCGAACCACGCCGAGCCCAGTTGGACCGCATCGGACTCACACGGGCTCTCCCCGGGCTCAGCCGCCCAAGACCAGCCCAGCTCCCTCACACCTGGTCAAGCATGGCTGCGCACCGCCTCCACAATCCAAGCCTCGGCAGTCCCCCGGGTAGCCGGAGACCACGTCACCACCCAACCGCCTCTGCCGCCGCCTCGCGGGGCGGCTCGGAACTGGTACCTCCCTTGATCGTTGTCCACCAATCCGAACGCGCCGTGCGGATACTCCGCCAGCACCGCGTCCCGGACGGCCAGGTCCACCAGCACCGTTCCCTGCCGGGGCCGGGCGACGGCTTGCCGGATGACGTCCAGGTCTCCCCACGCCGCCCGTGGGATCAGGCCGCTGTCGTCCGTTTCGATGCGCACGGCGGGGCCGGGGCCGGGCGGGCGGTCAGGCAGGCCGTCGAACACCCATCCCGGCAGTGCGCTGAGCATTCCGGACCGCAGCCGCGCCCGGCGGCCCAGTTTGCTCATCACCGTGGTGAAGTCCTCGTCTCCGAAGAACCGCACCTCCCACGGCTCCTCGCTCGCCGGGAACACCCCGGTGACCACTCCCCGGATGAACCCGCCGCGCAGCACTCGGTACAGCTCGACCGCCTCGGCGGTCACCTCCCCGTCCGCGGCGAGGCCGAGCGCGGCCATCCCGGCGACGAAGCGCGTGTACTGCTCCACCTCCTCGGCCAAGCCGGCGCCGAGCATCGGCCCGAACGACTGCCGGACCTCCTCGGCGAGGCTCAATCCCGAAGCCGCTCCGGCGGGCTCCTCCTCGGCCAGCACGGGCGGCACCTCGAAATGCGGGTCGTAGAACTCCATCACCGAAGGCCGCTGCGGCATCTCGGCCCGCAGCGGTCCGATGACCTCGTCGATGACGTCGAAGACGACGGGTGCTGAACTGCTCACCCCGTCATTGAACACCCTGGTACCGACAATTTCTCGAACTTTTGTTCGAGTCAACCCATCCGTGCGCCGAGCGGTCGGTCAGCGCCGCGACACCGGCTCGCTGACACGCATCGTGGGCGCGAGAAAACCGACCGTGACCACGAGGGCGCCGACCACGGCGAGCGTCCAGTGCAGGCCGATCCCGCCACTCAGGCCGCTGACCAGCACCGGACCGGCGAGGAACCCGAGGTACCCGCACGCCGCGACGGCCGCGATCGCCCGGCCCGGCGCTTCCGGCTGTTTGCGCCCGGCCGCGCTCCACGCGAGCGGCACCATCCCGGACACGCCGAGCCCGACCACGGCGAACCCGATCACCGCGACCACCGGCACCGGAACCGCGACCACCAGCAGGAACCCGGCGACCGTCACCGCCGTGGCGACCCGCATGAACAACACCGCACCAACGCGCTCCACGACCCGGTCGGCCACCGTGCGCACCGCGATCATGGTGATCGAGAACGCGAAGTAGCCCAGCGACGCGACAGCCGCGCTCGCCGTGGTGACCTCCCGGAGGTAGACCGCGCTCCAGTCGTTCACCGTGCCTTCCGCGACGAACCCGCAGAACGCGATCACGCCCAACGGGATCAATGCCTTGCTGGGCAAGGCAAACGCTGCCTCGCCCTGTCCGCGATCAGCACCCGGCAAGAACTGCGAAGCGGCGAAGATCCCGAGCACGAGCAGCACGACGCCAGCGCCGGTGAAATGCGCTTCGACTGGCACCCGCCAAACTTCCATCAGCGCCGCGAGACCCGAGCCCGCCAGTCCGCCGATGTTCCAGAACGCGTGGAAACCAGCGAAAATCGGCCGCCCGTAAGCCTCTTCGACGCGCGCGGCGTGCGCGTTCATCGAGACGTCCAGCAGGCTGTTGCCCACTCCGAGCACGACGAGCGCGGCGACGAACAGCGGCGCGTCCGGCGCGAAGGCGACGAGCGGCAAACCGCCGCACAAGACCGTGGCCCCGAAAAGAACCCCGCGCCGGCTGCCGATCTTCGTGATCAACGGTCCCGCCGCCAGCAAGGCGACGACCGAACCGGCGGCGAGCCCGAAAAGGCCGATCCCGAGCTCGCCGGCGCTGAGGCCGAGTTTTCCTTGTACCGCGGGAATTCGAGCCGCCCACGAAGCAAACGCCGCACCGCACACCGCGAAAACCACGGAAACCGCGGCACGCGCGCGCTGTGTCTCCCCCATCCATCCCCCTGACACGAGAAAGGGCCACCCGGAGTTTTCCAGGTGGCCCTTCAGATCCTCGTTACTTCGACTTCGTCGCGGTGCTGCTCCGCTTCGCCGGCGCCTTCTTCGCAGTGGTCGACTTCGCCGCCGCCGACTTGGTCGTGGTCGACTTCGCCGGTGCCTTGCGCGTCGTCCGCTTCTTCGGAGCCGGGCCCTTCGCGCGCTTCTCCGCCAGCAGCTCGGCAGCGCGCTCCGCGGTGAGTTCCTCGATGCTGTCGGACTTCCGCAGCGTCGCGTTGTACTCGCCGTCGGTCACGTACGGGCCGAAGCGGCCGTCCTTGACCACCATCGGCTTGCCCGACACCGGGTCGTCGCCGAGTTCCTTCAGCGGCGGACGCGCGGTGGCAGACCGGCCGCGCTGCTTCGGCTCCGAATAGATCTTCAGCGCCTCTTCCAGCGTGATCGAGAACAGCTGGTCCTCGGTCTGGATCGACCGCGAGTCCGTGCCCTTCTTCAGGTACGGCCCGTAGCGCCCGTTCTGCGCGGTGATCTCGTCGCCTGACTCCGGGTCCTTGCCCACGACGCGCGGCAGCGAAAGCAGCTTCAGCGCGTCGTCGAGCGTGATCGTCTCGATCGACATCGACTTGAACAGCGAGCCCGTACGCGGCTTCGGCAGCTTCGCCTTCGCGGCCTTCTTCTGCGCCGCCGTCGCGTCCTCGGGCAGCTCCGGCTCAGGCAGCAGCTCCGTGACGTACGGGCCGAAGCGGCCTTCCTTCGCCACGATCTCGTGCCCGCTGACCGGGTCGGTGCCCAGCACGCGACCTTCCTGCGGCGTCGCGAAAAGCTTCTCCGCGATCTCCGCCGTCAGCTCGTCCGGCGGCAGGTCTTCGGGCAGGTTCGCGCGCTGCGACTCGCCGTTGACCTCGCGCTCCAGGTACGGCCCGTAGCGGCCGACGCGCACCACGACCTGGTGCCCTTCGGCGTCGCTGAACATCGGGATCGAGTTGATCTCGCGCGCGTCGATGCCCTCGACGCTGCCGTCGACCAGCTTCTTCAGCCCGCCGAGCCGGCCGACCGAACCCTCGACGCCGAAGTCGCCGCCGAAGTAGAACTTCGACAGCCATTCGACGCGGTGCTCGTCACCGCTGGCGATGCGGTCCAGCTCGTCCTCGAGACCGGCGGTGAAGTTGTAGTCCACCAGCCGTTCGAAGTGCCGCTCCAGCAAGCCGATCACCGCGAACGCGACCCACGACGGAACGAGGGCGGAGCCCTTCTTCCAGACGTAGCCGCGGTCCTGGATGGTCTTGATGATCGACGCGTACGTCGACGGGCGGCCGATGCCCAGCTCTTCCAGCTTGCTGACCAGGCTCGGCTCGGAGTAGCGCGCGGGCGGCGACGTGGAGTGGCCGTCCGCGGACAGCTCGGGCGCGGTCAGGCCCTGGTCCTTGACCAGCACCGGAAGCCGGCTCTGCTTGTCGTCGGCCTCGCCGCCGGCCTCGGAGTCGACTGCCTCGACGTATGCCTTCAGGAAGCCGGCGAAGGTGATCGTGCGGCCCGAAGCGGCGAAGGTGCACTCCTCGCCGGTCGTGGCGGTGCCGATGATGCGCACCGACATCGTGGTGCCCTTCGCGTCCGCCATCTGCGACGCGATCGTGCGCTGCCAGATCATCTCGTAGAGCCGGAACTCGTCGGTGTCCAGCTCTTTCGCGACCTGGCCCGGCGTACGGAAGACCTCGCCCGACGGACGGATCGCCTCGTGCGCTTCCTGCGCGTTCTTCACCTTGCGCGTGTACTGGCGCGGCGACGGCGAGACGTACTCCTTGCCGTACAGCTGCGTTGCCTGGCTTCGCGCGGCCGTGATCGCCGACTCCGACAGCGTCGTGGAGTCGGTACGCATATAAGTGATGTAACCGTTCTCGTACAGCTTCTGCGCGACCCGCATCGTGCGCTCGGAGGTGAAGCGCAGCTTGCGGCCCGCCTCCTGCTGCAGCGTCGACGTCATGAACGGCGCGTACGGCTTCCGCGTGTACGGCTTCTCTTCGACGCTCGCGACCTTGAAGTCGCGGTTCTGCAGCCCCTGGGCCAGCGCTCGGGCGTCGGACTCGCCGAGCACGCGGATGTCCGCGGTGTTGCCCTTGAGCTGACCGTTGGAGTCGAAGTCCCGACCCGTCGCGAGACGTGCACCGTCAACCGCGATGAGCCGCGAGGGGAACGTACGCGGCGAAGCGTCTTCGCCAGCGTCCATGGTCGCCGAGATGTCCCAGTACGACGCCGAGGTGAAGCGCATCCGCTCGCGCTCGCGCTCCACGACGATCCGCGTCGCCACGGACTGCACACGGCCCGCCGAGAGCTTCGGCATGACCTTCTTCCACAGCACCGGCGAGACCTCGTAGCCGTAAAGCCGGTCGAGGATGCGGCGGGTTTCCTGCGCGTCGACGAGGTCGGCGTCCAGTTCGCGGGTGGCCGCGGCGGCGGCCTGGATGGCCTGCTCGGTGACCTCGTGGAAGACCATCCGGCGCACCGGCACCTTGGGCTTCAAGGTCTCCAGCAGGTGCCAGGCGATGGCCTCGCCCTCGCGGTCGGGGTCCGTCGCGAGGTAGAGCTCGTCGACGTCCTTCAGCAGCCCCTTCAGCTCGGTGACCTTGGACTTCTTGTCCGGGGTCACGATGTAGAGCGGCTTGAAGTCGTTGTCGATGTCGACGCCGAGCCGGGCCCACGATTCGCCCTTGTACTGCGCGGGAACGTCAGCGGCGCCGCGGGGCAGGTCCCGGATGTGCCCGACGGAGGACTCGACGACGTAGTTGCCGCCGAGATAAGGGGCGATCTTGCGGGCCTTGGTAGGCGACTCGACGATCACCAGCCGCCGTCGATCGGCACCGTTGCCCCCGGCGCCGCTCTTCTTGGTCCGTGTTCCTGCCACGCTGCCCTGCTCTCCACTCATCTCCGCGCCGCCGCAGCGGCGCTCTCACCCCTGCACCAGAGGGGTACTGCGCCCGCGTCTCGACCTGTCAGTGTGCACGTCCCCAGTGTCCGCGCAGCGCCGAGGTGCCCTGACGAGCCGCCGGGCCCTTGCCCGTCGGATCGCCGCTGACCTCGGCGATGTTTCCTTTCCACACCTAGCACGTGATATCGGACACGTGCCGTGCAGGGTAACCGGTCATACCACCGATACCCTCCGTTAGACGGTGGCGGGTCCAAGGACGTCGACGGTTCACTTATTCCTCCCCCCAGCCGAAAGGAACCCACCATGATCCGCCGACTGGTTGGCACCGCGATCGCCATCACGGCGACGTTCGCGCTGGTCACCGCCCCCGAAGCGAGCGCGGCGACCACCACGTTCACCGGTGCCGTGGCGCTGTCCAACTGCTCTGGTTCGGTCGTGAAACCGGCCGCCACGCCGATGGACGCGCCCGCGATGGTGCTCTCGAACGGGCACTGTCTCGAAGACGGCATGCCCGATCCGGGGCAGGTGATCGTCGGGCAGCCTTCGAACCGCTCGTTCGACCTGCTGTCGCCGGACGGCCAGAGCTCGGTGGGCACCGTGACCGCGACCAAGGTCGTCTACGCGACGATGACCGACACCGACATCTCGCTCTACCAGCTGAGCGACACCTACGCCGACATCGAGCAGAAGTACAGCGTGCCGCCGCTCGAACTGGTCAACGCCCATCCGCAGGCGGGCACGCCGATCGACGTGGTGTCCGGGTACTGGAAGCAGATCTACTCCTGCTCGATCGACGGTTTCGTGCACGAACTGCACGAGAACAACTGGGTCTGGAAGGACTCGATCCGGTACGTGCCGGGCTGCGCGACCATCGGCGGCACGTCCGGTTCGCCGGTCGTCGACCGCAACACCGGCAAGGTCATCGGCGTGAACAACACGTCCAACGACGACGGCCAGCGCTGCACGCTGAACAACCCGTGCGAGGTCGACGAAGCGGGCAACGTGACCGTGCGGCCGAACTACAAGTACGGCCAGGAGACCTACGGAATCCCGGCCTGCCTGACCCCGGCCAACGAGATCGACCTCAACCAGCAGGGCTGCACCCTGCCGAAACCGTAAGACACGTCCTCGGAAAGGTCCCTCGTCGCTCCGCTGAGCGATGGGGGCCTTTTCTCTGCGCGGCTCTACCCCACAGCCTCCAGTAAATACTGTGAAGCGCTCTCCGCCGGAGCGCCTCGGCGCGGCTCCCCCGCCGTCCGTTCGCGGCGTTCCCCGGCCGGCGGCAGCTCCGGCCACGCCGCCTCCGCGCCCGCTGGAGGTTCGCCGATCAGCTCCAGCAGACCGGCCAGCTTCCGCCGCCCGCTGACGCGCACCGCGGGTTGCTCCGCCTTCGGGCCGAGCAACCGCGCCTGGACGCCCAGCGGCGCGAGCACGGCCAGCAGCTCCTCGTGCATTCCCGGGGCCAGCGGATCGACGCCCAGCAGGTAGCCGCCGGGTTCGGGACGACCTGCCGCGAGCGCCCACATCCGCAGCATCGCGCCGCTCAGCCGGAAGCCGCCGGGCACCGCCTTGCCCGAATCGTCCTCCGCCGGACCGGTGTGCCCCGGCCGCAGCCACTGTTCGGCGAGCCCGAGCAGATCGACCCGGAACGACGTGCGCACTTGCGGACTGCCGCAGTCGGCCACCGCGACCTGCGCGTCCGCACCCCGGCTCCGGCATTCGCGCGCCAGCACCCGAGCCCGCCACGACTCCTCGACCAGCACCGACAGCCGCGCCGCCGTGCGGCCGAACCCGGTGATCTGCCCTTGGCAGCACAACAGCCCGGCCAGGTCTGGCAGGCCCGGGCCGGTCGCCTCCGCCGAGAACAGCGAGATCGTCCGATCCACGCCGCGATGATAGAACACAAGTTCGATTGAAGGCGAGCGTCACGCCGAGGTTTTTCCCGGGCACGCAGTGTTGCCGGTATAGTAATACCGGCATTGGGGGTTCCTTTGTTCGAAGTCGCCGAACGCGTCCGGGTGCGCGCCGAGCTGATCGCCGCGGCCCGCCACGACGCGGACATCGCAGGTGCCGCGCTGGTCGGATCGGCCGCTCGCGGGACCGAGGACCGCTGGTCGGACATCGACCTCGTCCTTCAGCTCGCGGAGGACGCGGACGAACCCGCAGTCGTCGCACGCTGGACTCAGTCGCTCGACGAGAAGTTCGGCGTCGCCGACACCCTCGACGTGACCTCGCGCGAAGGAGTTCGCTACCGGGTCTTTCTCCTCGGCTCCTCGCTCCAGGTCGACTTGTCGTTCTGGCCCCACGAGCTGTTCCGGGCCACCGAGGACGGTTTCCAGATCGTTTTCGGCCAGGCCAACGAGCCGACCCGCGCCGCGGAACCGGGCAGCGAGCAGGTGATCGGCATGGCCTGGCTGTACGCGCTGCACGCCCGCTCGGCCATCGCCCGCGGACGGACGTGGCAAGCCGTCCTGATGCTCGACGACCTGCGCGACCAGATCATCGCGCTGGAATGCCTGCGGCACGGCTTGAATCCTTGGCACGGGCGCGAAGTCGACCGGCTGCCCGAACCGGTGCTGGCGACGCTGCGAGACGGCCGGGCGGCGTCGGTCAGCTCGGCCGAGCTCGAACGGTCTCGGCAGGCGCTGCTTCAGCACTACCTGTCCGCCGTCGCGCACCATGACGCGGAGCGCGCCGCCGCGCTTCGACGGGCGCTCGATCCTGATCAGCGTGGCGCGGGCGGGACGACCAGCTGCTGACAGCCCGCCGCGCGCTTGCCCGCCGCGGACAGGGCTGGCGTCGCATCCAAGCCCTCGAGGACGTCGAGCCGAGAAATCTGGTCGATAGCCGATTTGGCGTCGTCCAGCGCCGCATTCACCGCGGCCGGATTGTCGGCCGCGTCGAGTTTGCCGCGCACCTCGTCCGCCTGCTGCCGCACCGAAGCGAACTGGCCGAGCAAAGCCGTGCGCGCCGGTTCGCCGCCGGGCAGCGGCGCGGGACCGACCCGGTGCAACCCGGACACGGTCTGGTCGATGCCGCGGGCGACCGACGCCAGAAGATCGCTCGACGTGCGAGTGGCCTGCGCTGACGAACTCGGATCGATCGAAGGAAGATTCGCCAGCGCACGAACCAGGTGCGTGACCGCCCCGCAGTATCCGTCGGCCCATTTCGCGGCCGGATCGGATTGGCCCGCGGTTTCCGAGTGCCCGCCGGACACGACCTGCTCGGTCGGCGGCGGCGGTTGCCCGCAGCCCGTGAGCCCTATCCCGATTCCTGTTGCCAGCGCGGCTAAACCGGTCCACCGCGGCCGCACCCGCACCACTCCTGTCCGTCGAGATCCGTGTCCTCCGCACGGTACCGACCCGCCAGTAGTCCGCAACTCGCCCCGGGGAGCGGACGCGAACGGGCCCGGCACGCACGAGGCGTACCGGGCCCGAATGGAGCAATGCGTCAGGCTTTCGCCTCCGCCGGAGTCTCCGACATGACGCTGCCGCGCCGCTTGGACACGACGATCGCCGCGACGATCACCGCGACCGCGACGACCGCGATCACGATCCGCCACGTGGTGTCCGCGCCGCCGCCGAGCGTCAGCGTGACCACCGCGGGCGCGATCAGCACCGAGACCAGGTTCATGACCTTGATCAGCGGGTTGATCGCGGGACCGGCGGTGTCCTTGAACGGGTCGCCGACGGTGTCGCCGATGATCGTCGCCTCGTGCGCGTCGGAACCCTTGCCGCCGTGGTTGCCGTCCTCGACGAGCTTCTTGGCGTTGTCCCAGGCGCCACCGGAGTTGGCGAGGAAGATCGCCATCAGCGTGCCGGTCGCGATCGCGCCGGCCAGGTACCCGGCGAGCGCACCGGTGCCGAGACCGAAACCGACCGCGATCGGCGCGAAGACGGCCAGCAGACCCGGCGTCGCCAGCTCCCGCAGCGAATCGCGGGTGACGATGTCGACGACCCGGCCGTACTCGGGCCGCGTGGTGCCCTCCATGATCCCGGGGATGTCGCGGAACTGGCGGCGCACCTCGTACACCACCGCGCCGGCGGCACGCGAAACCGCGTTGACCGCGAGACCGGAGAAGAGGAACACGACCGCCGCGCCGACGATCACGCCGACCAGCGTGTTCGGGCTGACCACCTGGTTGACGAACGAGGACACCGCGGTGACCGCGCCCTCGCCGCGTTCGGCCACGGTTTTCGCGATCGCGTCCGAATAGGACCCGAACAGCGCAGTCGCCGCCAGCACCGCGGTGGCGATCGCGATGCCCTTGGTGATGGCCTTGGTGGTGTTGCCGACCGCGTCCAGCTCGGTGAGGATCTGCGCGGCCTTCTCGTCGACGTCGCCGGACATCTCGGCGATGCCCTGCGCGTTGTCCGAGACCGGGCCGAAGGTGTCCATCGCGACGATGACGCCGACGGTGGTCAGCAGGCCGGTGCCGGCCAGCGCCACCGCGAACAGCGCGACGCCGCCGCCGAGCAGGTAAGCGCCGAACACGGCCGCGCCGATCACCAGCGCGGTGTACACGGCGGACTCGAACCCGACCGAGATGCCGGACAGAATCACCGTCGCCGCACCGGTTTCCGACGTCTTGCCGACGTCCTGCACCGGCTTGTGCTCGGTGCCGGTGTAGTAGCCGGTGATGCGCAGGATCAGCGCGGCGAGCACGATGCCGATGATCACCGAGACCGTCGCGATCACCGCGGGGTTGCCGGTGTTGTGCGCGTAGCCCTCGCCGAATTCGGCGAAGCTGTTCGGCAGGTACACGAACGCCGCGATCGCCGACAGCACCGCGGAAATGACCGCGGAGATGTAGAACGAGCGGTTGATCGTGACCAGGCCGCCCTCGCCCGCGCGCGCCTTCGTGATGTAGACGCCGATCACCGCGGTGATCACGCCGATGGCGGGCACGATCAGCGGGAAGATCAGGCCGGACGCGCCGAACGCGGAGCTGCCGAGGATCAGCGCGGCGACGAGCATCACCGCGTAGGACTCGAAGAGGTCCGCGGCCATGCCCGCGCAGTCGCCGACGTTGTCGCCCACGTTGTCGGCGATCGTCGCGGCGTTGCGCGGGTCGTCCTCGGGGATACCCTGCTCGACCTTGCCGACCAGGTCGGCGCCGACGTCGGCGGCCTTGGTGAAGATGCCGCCGCCGACCCGCATGAACATGGCGATCAGCGCCGCGCCGAAACCGAAGCCCTCCAACACCTTCGGTGCCTGGCCGGTGTAGACGAGCACCACGACGGCCGCGCCGAAGAGGCCGAGCCCGACGGTGATCATGCCGACCACGCCGCCGGTGCGGAACGCCACGCGCATCGCCTTCTCGCGCCCGCCCTCCTCGCGCGACGCGGCGGCCACGCGCAGGTTCGCCTGCGTGGCCAGCCACATGCCGAGGTAGCCGATGGTGAACGAGAACGCCGCCCCGACGAGGAAGAAGATCGACCGGCCGATCCGTTCGCTCCAGTCGTCCGCGGGAAGCGCGAACAGGAGCAGGAACACGATCACGCCGAAGATGGCGAGGGTGTTGCGCTGCCGCTTCAGGTATGCGGCCGCACCTTCCTGCACTGCCTTGGCGATGTCCTGCATCTTGGCGGTGCCCTGGCCCGCGGCCAGCACCTCCTTGAGCAGTACGTAACCGATGGCCAGTGCGACAAGGGCGACCACGGCGACCACACCGACGATGGTGTAGCCACCCCCGGAGAGCGTGATACCGCCCTCCGCGAGGAACTGCCGGGACATTCGTCCTCCTGGGAACGCCGTTTGGCCAGCGCGGGCCCGTCGTACCCGGCGCGCCTGCGCTGGCGTGGATCTGTGCCGAAGGACACGCTAGCCGTGCAAGCAATGCACGTCTCACATGACGCTCGCCACAGTGGGTGTGGATCGAGGGAGTGTATTGGTAGTGATCTGCGCGTCCGCAATGCGTCCCGGCGACAGCACGTTCGGTAACCTTGTGTGATTGGTCACTGGATCGATCTCGGCCCGGTTTTGTCGGTGCCCTGTGCGAAGCTTCGGCACGTGGTGGGAGAGCGAGGACGGAGGCTGCTGGACCGGGTCACGGCAGGGATCCCGGCGCACGAGAATCCGGTGACGCACGTGTCCCGGCTGCCGGAACGCGCGGCCCGGCACGAGCCGTGGCCGGAGTGGGCGGAGCCGTCGGCGGTGGCCGCGTTCCGCGCGGCCGGAGTCGAAAAACCGTGGCGGCACCAGGTCGAGGCCGCTTCGCTGGCGCACGCGGGCACGCACGTCGTGGTGTCCACTGGAACCGCGTCGGGGAAGTCGCTGGCGTATCAGCTGCCGGTGCTCAGCGCATTGGCCACGGACGCGCGGGCGACGGCGCTGTACCTCTCGCCGACGAAGGCGCTCGGCGCTGATCAGCTGCGCGCGGTGTCCTCTTTGGACGTCGCGGGCGTCCGCGCGGCGGCGTTCGACGGGGACACCCCGATGACAGAGCGCGACTGGGTCCGCGCACACGCGAACTGGGTGTTCAGCAACCCCGACATGCTGCACCGCGGCATCCTTTCGGCGCACTCCCGATGGACGCAGTTCTTCCGCCGGCTGCGGTACGTCGTGGTCGACGAATGCCACAGCTATCGCGGCGTCTTCGGCTCGCACGTCGCGCTGTTGCTGCGCCGCCTGCGCCGGGTGGCGGAGCACTACGGCGCTTCCCCGGTGTTCGTGCTGGCTTCGGCGACCACTGCTTCGCCAGCCTCCTTCGCCACTCGGCTCACCGGCGTGGACTGTGCCGCGGTCACCGATGACGCGTCGCCGCGTGGTGCGCGGACGGTCGCGTTGTGGGAGCCGCCGCTGCTCGACGAACTGACCGGCGAGAACGGCGCGCCCGTCCGCCGTCCGGCTGGCGTCGAGACCGCGCGGATTCTCACCGAACTGGTCGTCGAAGGCGCTCGGTCGCTGGCGTTCGTCCGCTCCCGCCGCGGTGCTGAGCTGACCGCGCTGGGAGCACGCCGTCTTCTGTCCGAAGTGGACCCTCGGTTGGCGGATACCGTTGCCGCGTACCGATCCGGCTATCTTCCCGAGGAGCGGCGCGCCCTGGAGCAAGCCCTGCTTTCGGGTCGGCTGCTGGGTGTCGCGACCACGAACGCTTTGGAGCTGGGCGTCGACATCGCCGGCCTGGACGCTGTGGTTCTGGCTGGTTATCCCGGCACTCTCGCGTCGTTCTGGCAGCAATCCGGCCGCGCCGGACGTTCGGGCGACGAAGCGCTCGTGGTGTTCGTCGCCCGAGACGATCCGCTCGACACCTACCTGGTGCACCACCCGGCCGCGTTGCTGGAACGCCCGGTGGAAACCGCGGTCCTGGACCCGACGAACCCTTACGTATTGGGCCCGCAACTCGCGTGCGCCGTCGCGGAGCTGCCGCTCACCGAACCGGAACTGGAAACCTTCGGCGGCGAGGCCGCCCGCGCGGTGCTGGCGGATCTGGCCGAGGAGAAACTGCTGCGCCGCCGTTCCAGCGGCTGGTACTGGACTTCCCGCGACCGCCCGCACGGGGAGGTCGGCATCCGCGGCTCAGGCGGCGACCAGATC
Source organism: Amycolatopsis sp. Poz14 (assembly GCF_006704225.1). Taxonomy (NCBI): domain Bacteria; kingdom Bacillati; phylum Actinomycetota; class Actinomycetes; order Pseudonocardiales; family Pseudonocardiaceae; genus Amycolatopsis; species Amycolatopsis sp. Poz14. The sequence continues at coordinate 1,229,996 of NZ_JACLHD010000001.1, read as the reverse complement.
GCAGTGGTGGAAGCGGACTCCGGCCGAATGCTGGGCACCGTCGATCCCGGGTCGGCTTGCTACTCCGTTCATCCCGGGGCGGTGTATCTGCATCAGGGGTCGTCGTATGTCGTCGATGAGCTGGACCTTGAGACGGGCTTGGCGCTGGTGCACGCGGAGGACCCGGACTGGACGACTTCGCCGCGCGAGATCGTGGACATCTCGGTGCTGTCGACCGAAGAACAATGCCGCCACGGCGGAGTGACGGTGTGCCTGGGCGAGGTCGCGGTGACGTCGCAGGTGGTGGGGTACTTGCGGAGGCGGCCGTCGGGTGAGGTGCTGGACCACACGCCGCTCGACCTGCCAGAACAGAGCCTGCACACGAGAGCGGTTTGGTACACGGTTTCTGGTGAGCTGCTGGAGTCTCCGGGTGGGGGCGGTGGCGAAACCGCTGCTGGGTCGACGGGCCGCGGGGCGGAAAGCACATCGCCAACCGCTGTGGAGAAGGGCGCGACCATTGCGGGATCGGTAGCGAGCCAGGGGGTTCGTGGACCGACAGGGGCCGAGGGCACGTCACCGACTGGCGGGAATTCCGGCGGCACGGATGCGGTGTCGGCGGGAGAACCGGCGGGGACGGGGATCGCATCGCCCGCCGACCCGGCCGAAGAACCAGCGGGGGCCGCAGCGGCAACTGCCGGTGGAATCGATGGGATCTCTGCGGGGGCAGCGCCCCGTCGTCCGACGGCAGAAGCGGCGGGAACCGAGAATGCATCGCCAGCCGCCGAGGGAACCGTCGGGACGGCTGCGTCCAGTCATGCTGCCGGAGAACCGGCGGGGACCGAGAGTGCGTCGCCCGCCGACGGGGAGATCGGCGAGATCGCTGCGGGGTCCGCGTCCAGTCAGGTGGGCGGGGAACCGGTGGGGACCGGGAATGCGTCGCCAGCCGCCGGGGGAATTGGCAGGGCCGCTGCGGGGGCAGCGGACCGTCGTGCGGCTGGGAAACCGGTGGGGACCGGGGGCGCCTCGTCGGTTGTCGGGGTAACCGGCGAAGTTTCGGGCGATCCGGCGGATGGGCGGGGGCCCGGTGCCGGGGTCGAGATCGGTGGTGCGGTGGGACCGGCGGGGACCGGGGGTGCTGGCAGAGCACCGGGGGGCGCCGGGTTGATTCCGGCGCGCGTCCCCGGTGCCCTGCATGCCGCCGAGCACGCGGCGATCGGCCTGCTACCGCTGTTCGCTACGTGCGACCGCTGGGACATCGGCGGGGTGTCTACCGCGTGGCACGAGGACACCGGGGAGGCGACGGTGTTCGTGCACGATGGGCATCCCGGGGGTGCGGGGTTTGCCGACCGCGGTTATGCCGCGATTGTCCCGTGGCTGGCCGCTACGCGGGAGGCGATCGTCTCCTGCGAGTGCCCGACGGGCTGCCCGTCCTGCGTCCAGTCGCCGAAGTGCGGGAACGGCAACGATCCGCTGGACAAGGCAGGGGCGGTGGCCGTACTGGGAGCCGTGCTCGGGGCGTTGCGTCAGCACGGGGAACAGTGCGGCCACGGTGGAGCGTGAAAACTTTCTTCGGTTGTCGCGTGCTGCCTGCCGGGGTGGAACCGGAAATCAGGCGGCGGTGCTCTCGACCAGCATCGAGGCGTGCTCGTCGGCGAGGGCGCGGACCAGCACGTCCTGCACCTCGGCGGCGGGCGGCAACTGCCAGCCGCACACCTCGGGCTTCACTCGCCAGTGCACGACGCCGTGCTGGAACGGCGACGGCGGCAGCGGGATGTAGCTGTCCTTGCCGTGCCACTGCACGGAAATCTCCTCGGCGAGTTCGGCGGGCAGGTGCTCGGAGGGCTGGGTGAGGAACAGCCACCGGCCGTTCGGCATCGCGACGATCGGGGCCGGGTGCCCGATGGAACGCAGCAGCCGGGCGGCGCGCTTGCCCAGTTCCTGGTCCACCTCGACCGCGTCGAGCACGGTGCCGGTCGCCACGAGCAGGCTGTGCGTGCGGTCGCTGAACCAGCTGGCGACCTCGTGGGCGTGCGAACCGACCAGCTCACGCCAGTCGTCGCGCACCGGCACCGGCCGGCGCCAGGTCAGGTCGTCCCCCTCCGCGGTGATCGGCTCCGGGGTCGCCCCCGGAAGCACCGGCCAGCCGCGCCAAGCGAGGCCGATCGCCTCCGCACGCAATTCGATGCGGAAGGCGTTCCGCCAGCTGTCCGGCCAATTCGCGTCCAACATTGCTTTCCTGCCTTCGAGGTCCGGTTTTCGCGCCGTGTGGGTCGGGGCCGTGGTGGCGCACGTCTCACTAAACGGCAAGTTGCACATTGCGGGGAAGACTCCGCGCGACAACCGGCCGTTACCGAGCGATGAACGCCCAGTAGCCCACTGTCCGGCCGATAACAAGGTGCCGATCACCGGCCGCTGACCCCGCCGTCCGGCCCGCGAGAACGGGCCCACCACGGGATTCGACACTTTTCCGCCTTTTCGCACGCGTACTGAGGCATACCCTTGGACCGCCCGCTGACCTGCGGGTTTGACCGTTCGGCGTGCGCCAGCGACCGCTGCTCGTGTTCTTCGCCACTCGTCGACGATGCCGGAAAGGTCCGGACGAACCGGGGGTTCCGGCGACTGGTCACCGGCCCGGCTCGTCGCCGACGAGCGGTTCCGGCGCGCCGCGGAGGACGGTGCGCGGTGACCGGGTTGGCGGGGTGAGCGGAGGCGGGTGGCAGGTTGCAACTCCCTTCGGTTGGGTCGGGCGAGGTCGGCCTCGGTGTCAAACCACGCGTTGGACTGCTGTGGGCGAACTGGGCCGGGGTGATCGCTGAGGCAGTCCTCGGCCCGAGCAATCGGGGACAGCGCGGGTGGTCGCGCAGCAGCTCCGGCGAGCGCGACCAGTCAGAGGCCCGTCGCGGAGCACGAACGCTGGACCGGGCCGCGCGTCGCTGCCTCCCAGCACCGCGACCGGGCCAGCACCGGTGGCGCGCAAGCGTCGCTGCCTGTCAGCTCCGCCACCGGGCCAGCACTGGCGCCGCGCAAGCAGCGGGCACGGTTACTCGACCAGCCCGCACGTGGCTCCCGCTGAACGCGGCTGCCGGGCCAGCGCCGGTGTCCGCACACGTAGGGCCGTTGCGGAGCATGGCTGCCGACCGGGCCGGTGATCGCTGCCGACACGGCCGCCGGGCCAGCGCCGATGTTCACACGCGTAGGGCCGTTGCGGAGCATGGCTGCCGACCGGGCCGGAGATCGCTGCCGACACGGCTGTCGGGGCCGGTGGGACCCCCGGTCAGGGAGGCAGGTCGACCGGACCGGCGCGGGATTTTGCGGTGGGGGGTGGCAGGCCGGGGATGGGGGTGGTCCTGGAACGGACTTCGATGAAGGCGTCGCGGTTGTGCCAGCGGCAGCTGGTCAGTACTGCGCGTTCGTGGTCGGCTACCTCCTTGGCTCGGGCGCAGGCGACGGTCGGGCCGGCGGCGGCGTGGGCTGCTGCGGCTAGTGCGCCGAGGTCGGCGGCGGCTTCGGTGCGGTGGCGGGCGGTGATGGCTGCGGCTAGCCACCACACCAGGACTGTCACGGCGATCAGGGTGGCGGCGGCCAGGGCTGTCCAGATCGTGGCTACGCCTGCGTCCGCTGGTTGTTTTTGGGTCATGAGGCTGAGGTCGGCTCGACGATGGCGTAGGCGGTTGCGCTCAGGTGGAGAGCGGACAGGGCGTCGGTGGTTACTTCGGCGGTGAGGCCGTCGCCGGTGCGGTGGATGGTGAGGTGTGCGCCGTACGGGGCAATGGTTTGGACCACTGCGTCGGCGGCTCCTGGCTGTCCGGCCGCGGTCAGGCGGGCGGCTTCGCGGGCGGCGTCCAGGCATCGGAGGTGTCCGGCGATCGCGCTGGTGCCCGCTAGCAGGATCGCCAGCACGGCGGTCAGCGCGCCCAGGGACAGGGCGGCTTCCACCGTGACGAATCCGCCGTCCCGGCGACGGCCGGCCATCAGGTGGCCACCGTCAGGGCTTTGTGCACCAGGCCGGCCAACGTCGCGGAGACGGAGTCTCCGCTGAGCAGCACGTAGAGCGCCACGGCGAACGCTGCCGCGGCTACCGTGCCGATGGCGTATTCGGCGGTGGTGGTGCCCTCGTCTCCGGGCAAGAACCACATGGTCGGATTCCCTTTCTGTCGTGGACGGGTTCACAGCAGGCCGCCGATTCGCCCGGCAAGGCCGAGCACTACCGGCAGCACGCCGAGGGCGAAGAACGCGGGCAGGAAGCACAACCCGACCGGCAGGGCCAGGGCGACTCCGGCGCGTTCGGCGCGTTCTTCGGCCTCGACGCCCAGTCCGTCGCGGATGCGGCGGGCCAGGTCGTCCGCGGTCGAGGCGAGGGCTGCCCCGGACCGCGCGGTTCGGGTGGCTGCGACTGCCAGCTCGGCGAAGCCCGTCCGGGCTCGGAGCGGGGCCCAGGCTGGGGTCGGGTCCGCGCCAAGGGCTAGCAGGTTTGCTGTTGCGTGCAGGGCGGTTTCGGTGGCCGGTGGTGCGCCGGGTGCTACGGCTTCGAGGGCGGTCGGAACTGGCATTCCGGCGCGCAGGCAGGCGGCGAGCATGTCCAGGACTGACGCGGAGCGGAGCCGTTCCGAGACATCGTCTGGGTTTTTGGGGTGGCGGGATCGGCGCAGGAGCCACCATGAGCCTGCACCGGCGGCTAGTCCTACCGGGAATCCGGTGAGGACGGTGGCGGACACACCGCAGACGATTGCGGCGGCGGGGTGCCAAACCTCTGGTCGCGGGGCGCGGCGTGGACGGTTGGGCCGGGCTAGGTGTCGGGGCTGGGCGGTGCTTGGCCAGAGCAGCAGTGCGGTGGCGGCGAGGGCGAGGCTCAGGGCGGTCATGGCGCGGACCTGCGGTTGGTGAGGGCTCTGGACCAGGCGGTGCCTGCCCATAGCAGGGCTGCACCTGCGACCAGGAACGCTTGTCCGATAAGGGTTTCCGTGAGGACGGCTAGCGGGTTGGCTCCGATGAGCTGGCCCATCGCCAGGCAGCCGACGGGTAGCACGGTCAGGACTATCGCGCTCATGCGTGGGCCCGCCATCTTTGCGCGCAGGCGGCGGGCGAAGGCGACTTCTGCGTCGACGTCTCGGCGGGCGGCTTCCAGGGCGTCGGCGATGGGCAGGCCGTGGCGGCGGGCGAGGTTCCAGGATTGGGCGACGGCGGGGAGAGCGGGCGATTCCAACGCTCCGTCGAGGCGGGCGGCGGTGGCGAGGTTCTGGAGTTCTCCGGCTAGTTCCGGGACCGCGTCCGCCGCTGCTTCGGCGGCGGTTACCGGGTGGGCACCGGCGCGGAGTTCGGAGACCATCGTGCGGAGGACGGTCGCGGTGCGTTCAGCGCGGGTCAGGGTTTCGGTGGTTTCCTTTCTGCTGTGCCATTCCTGGCGGACGGCGAGGGTGAGCAGGGCGGTGGCTATCGCGGCGCCGATTCCGCCCAGCGGCAGGGCGACGACGGCGGGGGCCAGCCAGAGTGCCTGGCGCGGCGGGATGGGGAGGCGGAGGTGGCGGCGGGGTGCCGGAAGAAGGCGGTTGGGGGTGGTTGGCCAGCACAGGATTCCGGTGCCTGCGCAGAGGAACGGCCATGCGGAGATCAACGGGGGTCACCTCGATGCTGGAGCGAATGAGCTAGTCGCGGGCGGATTCGGGAGTGGTCAGGGCGGTGAAGAGGGAGCGACGGTTCGTCCAGTGACCGTCGCGCCAGACGGGGTGGGTTTTTACTTCTCCGTGGTAGCGCTGGAGTACTGCGACTTCCGTCAAACGGCGGCCGGTGGGTGTTCGGCGCATGTGGAGGATGACGCGGACTGCTGCGGCTAGTTGGCTGTGGAGTGCGTCTCTCGGCAGACCGCCTAGGGCGGCCAGGGCTTCCAGGCGTGCTGGGGCTTCTGCGGGGGAGTTCGCGTGCAAGGTGCAAGCACCGCCGTCGTGGCCGGTGTTCATGGCGTTCAGCAGGGAGCACACTTCTGCTCCGCGAACCTCGCCGACGATCAGGCGGTCTGGGCGCATGCGCAGGGCTTGGCGGACCAGTTCTGGGAGTTCGACCGCACCGGCACCTTCGACGTTCGCTGGCCTGGCGACGAGGCTTACGAACTGTGGATGGGTCGGGCGTAGTTCACCAGCGTCTTCTACACAGACGATTCGTTCCGTTGGAGCGACTGCACTCAGCAAGGCGCTCAGGAGCGTCGTCTTTCCGGCACCGGTGCCGCCGGTGACGAGGAAGGCTAGGCGGTGGTTGAGGATTGCTGCGAGGATGTTCCGGGCGGTTGGGTCGATGGAGCCGTGCGCTTCGAGCGCGGCTAGGTCGTGGGTCACCGGGCGTAGGACGCGCAGGGACAGGCAGGTGCCGTTCGCCGCGATGGGCGGCAGGACGGCGTGGACGCGGATTCGGCCTTGGCGGGCGGGGAGCCAGCCGTCGACGTATGGCTGGGCGTCGTCCAGGCGGCGGCCTGCGGCTAGGGCCAGGCGCTGCGCTAGGCGGCGGACGGCGTCCTCGTCGGGGAAGCGGATGGATGTGCGGGCGAGTCCTGCGGGACCGTCGGTCCAGACCTGGTCGGGGGCGGTGACCAGGACGTCGGTGACCGTGTCGTCCTCCAGCAACGGGGCTAGCGGACCCGCGCCTACGAACTCGTCTCGGGCTTGGCGGACGGCGGCCAGTACTGCGTCGTGGCTCAGGGCGCCGCCGGCTTCGGCACGGACGGCTTCGGCTAGGGCGATCGGGTCGGTGCCGCGGCTTTCGCCGGCCAGGCGATGGCGAACTCGTTCTACTAGGTCGGTGGTCATTTACGCGTCCTGTGCGGTGGTGAGGGGACGCAGGTTCGCCAGCACGGCACGAGCCGCGGTGGCCAACGCGCCCTTCGGAGGCAGGTCGAACTCGCCGGATTCCAGGGTGGCGGCTACTCGACGTTCTGGAGCCACGTCAGCGATCAAAGGCGGGCCGAGCATTCCCGCGGTTTGCGAAGCCGGGACGCCGTCGATGCGGTGTCCACTTGCGACGACTGCGAAACGCTCGGTGTGCGGGCGGAGGCGCGTCAGAACTTGTTTCGCTGCCATACAGGCACGGAACTCGACGGGAACGACTAGCACGACCAGATCTGCGGCTGAGGCGACGGCAAGCGTGCCCTCGTCGAAATGGCGGGGTAAATCGCAGACGACGGTTCGGCCGGCGCGGCTGCCCGCGGCGACTACCGCGGACAAGGCGCGAGGACTCGGACCCTCGCCGGAACGGCCGCAGGACAACACGGGGAGCTTGCCGCGGCTGGGCAGTGAGGCGATCAGGGACGGGACAGACACCCGGCCGGACAACCGAACTTCGGGCCAGCGCAGGCCTTTCGTGTGTTCCAGACCCAGCGGGAGATCCAATCCGCCGCCTAACGGATCGCAGTCGACCAAAAGCGCGGAGTCGGTACGGGCGGCTTCGACGGCCACCGCTGCAGCCAGCACTGAGGTGCCGGAACCGCCTCGGCCGCCGACGAAAGCGATTACTGGGCCTGGTGATTCGGCTGGTGCGTCGGTGACGTCGGCGAACGCACCGGTCAAGCCCGCTTCGTCGTCAGGCAGGCTGAAAACTCGGCGGGCGCCGAGGGCGGCTGCGCGTCGCCAGGTATCGAGACCGGGTGCGCCTTTGCAGACAAGCACGACGCTGTCGCGTGCTGGCATGGGCGGGCTGTCAACCGAAATGTCCTCGTCCAGCACCACGAGCGGAGCTCGCGTCCATCGTCCGCGTGCGGCGGCCAGATCTGGCGCGTGATCGAACTCGCAGCCGACTACCGCGGCGACGCGGCGGATCTCTTCGAACACGGTGCCTTCGCCGGAGACGACGAGCGGTTGTGCGGTGGCCATGTGCCCCTCCCCTGGGTTTCGCGGGCCGGACTTCCACCGTCGCTCCCCGCCCGCCGACACGGCAACGCCCGTTTTTCCGTCATGTGGATAACCCGGGGGTTGTGGATAACTCGGGGTGCGAAATCGATCCAGCACCGCGGAGTGTCCGCCCGCACCGGACAATGCACGGCTCCGCGCATTCGGCCGAGAAAACGATTGCCGCGGAGAACCTCCGGAAAATCGAGAGCAAAGAAGTAAATTTGCCGCACCGGCACGAGTAAGGAGCGCCGCGGCCGGAGAAAACACCGGAAAGGTAAGCACGCGGTTAATTGATCTTGCCCGTAAGGCGCGCGGTGAACGACCGAGACAGCCCAGGTCAGGGCCGCAAACATGGTCCAGACAACGGTATCGGGGCAGAAGTGAAAATTGTTCGCCGACGGGAAAACGGGGAAGAATAGAAGGCGGCCCTCGCCAGGGGGGAGGGACGAGGGCCGCCAGGGGGTTCAGCCCCGGGGGGTCGGACTGAACCAGCCCGGTTCAAGACCGGGTCCGTTCACTGTAACTCCGTTAGCTATGAGTTGGCTGTGTGAGTGACACATACGATTCGATAACGGCACCCGAGGCCGTAAGCGAGCCGATGTCATCGATTTTCCGGCCGTCGCCACGACCGGTGTGCTGCCAACAACACGGCGCGGTACGCCTATCCTGATCACGTGGCCGAACCCCGCAGCGAAGAAGCACCCCGGCGCGTAGCCGCCTTCTTCGACCTCGACAAGACGATCATCGCGTCGTCCAGCGCGCTCGCGTTCAGCAAGCCGTTGCTCCGCGAAGGACTGATCAACCGCCGTGCGGCGCTGCGAAGTGCTTACGCGCAACTGGTTTTCTCGCTCGCCGGTGCGGACGCGGACAAGACCGAGCGGATGCGCGCCGAGGTTTCCGCGTTGTGCGCGGGCTGGGATGTCGCGCAGGTTTCCGCGATCGTGCGCGAAACCTTGCACGACGTAGTCGATCCGCTCGTTTACGTGGAGGCGACCGACCTCATCGCACAGCACCTCGACGACGGGCACGACGTGATCGTGCTGTCCGCGACCGGCGAGGAGGTCGCCGCCCCGGTCGCGGAGATGCTCGGCGCGACCCGCTGCGTCGCCACTCGCATGGAGATCGTCGACGGCCGCTACTCCGGCGAGGTCGATTTCTATTGCTACGGCGAGAACAAAGCCGTCGCCGCGAAGCAGCAGGCCGCGACGCACGGCTACGACCTCGCTGACTGCTTCGCCTACACCGACTCCAGCACCGACATCCCCCTGCTGGAGGTGGTGGGTCACCCGCACGCGGTGAACCCCGACAAGCTCCTGCGCCGGACCGCGGACGAGCACGGCTGGCCGATCCTCGCGTTCGAGCGGCCGATGTCGCTGCGGACGCGGATCCCGGCGAAGTCCGCGGGCATGGTGGCGCTCGGCGTGGGGGCCGTGGCGGCGGGCGCGACCTGGTACAGCCTGAGCCGGCGCCGCCGGTCTCGGGGCGCCGACAACTGAGCACCCGCGTGGCGGTACCAAAACGCCGGTTTCCGCAGCTAGGTCCGTTGCTGTGGGTGGTGTTGTCACCGGATCGAGCCTCTGTACCGGTGCACCCGTACGCGCACTTGAAGTGACCGCGCTCACGGCGTAGAAAGTAGGTGCGGACGTTGATTCGGCCAGGACAGAGGTAGAAGAGAAGCCTCTGTCACCCCGGGCAACCTCCGTGCGCGGACTCCGGGTACCCACGCGCAGCACGCCGCGGGAGGCTCGTCGTCTAGGGACTGCGTACCGGGACGCCGGACGCCGAGTCCATGAAGGTACGACCAGAGTTGCACGCTTGGTCGCCCGAGATGTTCGCGCTGACTGGCGGCGCCCGTTGGCCTCGGCTGACGGGCGCCGCCAGTGTTATGTCGGCGGCCCTTGCGCAGCGGACCGAGCCCGGCTCGAAGAAATCCGCGCGCGGCCTGACGTCCTCCCAGGTGAACCCTCTCGTTCCTGCGCTCGGCCGATGGACAACCCCGTATCGCGGTGAGTAGCTTCCCGATACCGGTGCTGCCCGGTGGACGCTTCACGACTCGCGTCCGCACCCGCGGCGGCACGCGACACTGGGAGGCAATTCGTGACGAACCGACTCGCGCGCACGCGGAGGATGCAGGTGTTCGCCGTTCCCCTTGCGGGGGTGCTCGCCGTCGGGGGGTTGAGTTCCTCGGCGTTCGCGGCGCCGAAACAGCCGCAGCAGACACCCCAGCAGGCGGCCGCCCAGCTCGACGCCGCGGCCGCACGGGCGCTGCGCGGCATGAGCCTGGAAGAAAAAGTGGGGCAGCTGTTCGTCACGTGGGTGAACGGCAAGTCCGCGGACGAGGTCAACCCGAAGAACCAGACCGACTTCGGCGTCGACACCGCCGCCCAAGCCGTGCAGAAGTACCACCTCGGCGGCGTCATCTACTTCAACAACTCCAGCCGCGACAACTTCGACGACCCGACGCAGGTCGCGAAGCTGTCCAACGGCCTACAGCGCGCGGCGATCTCCAGCGGCGCGCACATCCCGCTGCAGATCGGCACCGACCAGGAGGGCGGCACGGTCACGCGGATGGGCGCGCCGGCCACCGAGTTCCCCAACTCGATGGCCATCGCCGCCGGCCGGGACACCGGCAGCGCGACCAAGGCCGCCACGATCCTCGGCCACGAGCTGCGCGCGGTCGGCATCAACCAGGACTACGCGCCGGACGCGGACGTCAACTCCAACCCGGCCAACCCGGTCATCGGCGTCCGGTCGTTCTCCGGACGACCCGACCTGGCCAGCAGTTTCGTGACCGCGGAGGTCAAGGGCTACCAGGACTCCGGGCCGGCGAGCCAGACCGTCTCGTCCACCGCGAAGCACTTCCCCGGCCACGGCGACGCGGCCACCGACAGTCACACCGGGCTGCCGAAGATCGACCGCTCCGAGGCGGACTGGCGCAAGATCGACGTGCCGCCGTTCAAGGCCGCGATCGCCGCCGGCATCGACTCGATCATGAGCGCGCACATCCAGTTCCCGAGCCTCGACCCGTCCGGTGAGCCCGCGACGCTGTCGAAGCCGATCATCACCGGCAAGCTGCGCGGCGAACTCGGCTACAACGGTGTCGTGATCACCGACTCGCTCGAGATGCAGGGCGTGCGGGAGCTGCACAGCGACGCCGAAATCCCGGTTCTCGCCTTGAAAGCGGGCGTGGACCAGCTGCTCATGCCGGTCCACCTGGGCGTCGCGATCAACGCGGTAATCGCCGCGGTGAAGTCCGGCGACCTGCCGATGCAGCGGATCGACCAGAGCGTGCTGCGGGTGCTGAAGCTCAAGCTGAAGCGCGGAATCCTGTACTCGCCGTTCGATAACCCGTCGCAGGTCATGAAGAAGGTCGGCACCCCGGACCACCTGGCTACCGCGCAGGGCATCGCCGACCGGTCGATCACCGCGATCGCCAATGACGCCGGGGTGCTGCCGCTCAAGCAGAAGCCGTCGAGCGTGCTGGTCACCGGCTGGGGCGCGACCACGACGCAAACGCTTGCCGACCGCTTCACCGCACACGGCACCAAGGCGACCGCGCTCGCCACCGGGCAAACCCCGACCGACGCGCAGATCGCCGAAGCCGCGGCGGCCGCGAAGCAGAATGACGTCGTCGTGGTGCTCACCAACAACCTCGGCGGTTTCCCCTTACAGGGCAAGCTTCTTCAAGCACTCATGGACACTGGCAAGCCGGTGGTCGCGGTCGCCGCGCAGATTCCGTACGACGCCGGTTACGCGAACCCGGTGCCGACCTGGCTCGCCACCTACGGGTACATCACGCCGTCGCTCGAAGCGCTGGCGAAGGTCGTGCTCGGCGAGACGAAGCCCAGCGGGAAGCTGCCGGTCGACGTCCCGGCCGGGGCGGACGTGCACACCGTCAAATACCCCTTCGGACACGGGCTGACCTGGTGACTCTCAACCGCAGGAATTTCCTGGCCGTTCCGGCGCTCGCCGTGCCAGTGCTGGCGAGCAGCTCGACAGCGGCACAGGCAGCACAAGCGACACCCGAACCACCGCAAGCCGAGTTGGCACGCCGGGTGCTCACCGGTGCCGAACAGCTCGCCGCGCAGGGCTGGCGTCCGCTCGCCGGACGCAAGCTCGGCGTGCTGTCCAACCCGACGGGCGTGCTCGCCAACGGCGACCACATCGTCGACTCGATGGTCGCGGCGGGCGTACGTCCCGTCGCGGCCTTCGGGCCGGAGCACGGCTTTCGCGGCAGCGCGCAAGCCGGTGGCTCCGAAGGCGATTACACCGATCCGCGCACCGGCATCCCCGTGTACGACGCGTACGGCGCGAACGCGACGAAGCTCGCTTCGCTGTTTCAGAAGGCCGGACTGGACACTGTCGTCTTCGACATCGCTGACGTCGGCGCGCGCTTCTACACCTACATCTGGTCGCTGTACACGGCGATGGTCGCCGCAGCGAAGGTCAACGCGGCCTTCGTCGTCCTAGACCGGCCCAACCCCATCGGCGGACGACTGTCCGGCCCAGTGCTCGACCCGAAGTTCTCGTCCGGCGTCGGGCTGAAGCCGATCGCGCAGCAGCACGGCATGACGGTCGGCGAACTCGCGCAGTTCTTCGCCGCCGAGTTCCTGCCCGGCGAAGGCGTGAAGCTGGCGAAGCTCGAAGTCGTCCAGGTACGCGGCTGGCGGCGCGACAGCTTCTTCGCCGACACCGGTCTCCGTTGGGTCCCGCCGAGCCCGAACATGCCGACGCCGGACACCGCGCTCGTGTACCCGGGCACGGGCATGTTCGAGGGCACCGTGTTCTCCGAAGGACGCGGCACCACAAGGCCGTTCGAGATCATCGGCGCGCCGGGCCTCGACTGGCGTTGGCGCGAAGAGCTCGAGAAGCTCCACCTGCCGGGCGCGGCGTTCCGCGAGATCTACTTCGTGCCCACCTTCGGCAAATTCGTGAACGAGCCCTGCGGCGGCGTACAGGTCACCGTCACCGACCCGCGCGCCTTCGATGCCATCAGCACCACCGTCTCGATGTTCGTGACGGCCAAGCGCGTCGCGCCCGACAAATTCGGCTGGCGGCCGGACCACATGATCGACAAGCTGTCCGGATCCGCGCGGCTGCGCACCATGGTCGACGCCGGCGCCGGGGTAGACGAGATCACCGGCGCGTGGCGCGCCGAACTCGCCGACTTCGCCCGCAGACGCCGCCCCCACCTGATCTATCGCTGAGGAGAGCGGTCATGCGTGCTAGGAAAGTGCTCGTCGCGACGTTGGCCGTACTGGTCGCGGCCACGACGACCGCGGGAGCAGCCACGATCGACAACCGACACGGCGGCTTCGCCGGACGCTTCGACCGTCCGCAGCACGGGTTCGCCCCGGCGAGCACGACGCTGCGCGACGGCAGCCCGGGCGAGGTCAACCTCGATCCGCAGCCGATCCGCGACGCCGAACAGTTCCTGAAGAGCTGGACGCAGCCGGACGCCAGCGGGCATCCGCACTTCTCCGGCGCGGTCGGCCTGCTCGCGCACGACGGCGTGGTCGTGGACCGTTACGCCGTCGGCGGCGCGCTCCGGTATGCCGACGCCAAGGGCACCGAACTGCCGCCGGACCAGCAGGTCCCGATGCGCAACGACACCATTTTCGACATGGCGTCGATCTCGAAGCTCTTCACCTCGATCGCCGCGCTGCAGCTGACCGAGCAGGGCAAGCTGGACGTCAACGCGCCGGTCGTGCGCTATCTGCCGGAGTTCGGCGTCAACGGCAAGCAGGACGTCACCGTGCTGCAGCTGCTCACCCACACCTCGGGCTTCGACGCCGACCCGTCACCGTCGCTCTGGGCTGGCTATCCCGACATCCCATCGCGGCGCAAGGCCATCCTCGACAGCCCGCTCAAGAACGCGCCGGGCAGCACGTACCTGTACTCCGACCTCAACATGCTCACGCTGGGCCTGCTGATCGAGAAGCTGTCCGGCAAACCGCTGGACCAGGTGGTGCACGACCGCATCACCGCGCCGCTCGGCATGGTGGACACCGGCTACAACCCGCCCGCGTCGAAGCTCGACCGCATCGCCGCGACCGAGTACGAGACCACGCCGCCGCGTGGGCTCGTGCGCGGACAGGTGCACGACGAGAACGCCTGGTCGCTCGGCGGCGTCGCCGGGCACGCCGGCGTCTTCTCCACGGCGAACGACATGGCCGTGCTCTCCCAGGCCATCCTCAACGGCGGCAGCTACCGCGGGCACCGGATCCTGCGGCCGGACACCGTCACGAAGATGCTGACGAACTACAACCAGCGCTTCCCCGGCGACGAGCACGGGCTCGGCTTCGAACTGGACCAGCCCTGGTACATGGGCGCGCTGGCGTCGCCGATCAGCGCGGGCCACACCGGTTTTACCGGCACCACGCTGGTCATCGATCCCGAGTCGCGGTCGTTCGCGTTGCTGCTCACCAACCGCGTGCACCCCACGCGCACCTGGGGTTCCATCAACACCGCCCGCCAGGTCTGGGCGACCTCGCTCGCGAAGGCGATGGCCGTGCGGCCGGTCCAGGGTCCCGATGCCTGGTACGCGAGCCTGGGAAACAACGGCGTCGCTACGCTCAGTACCCAACCGCTTCCAGCAGGTGCACCACTCCGCGTGTCCTTCGCCGCTTTCGTCGACACAGAGGGCCCGAGCGACCCGCTGCGGCTCGAATCGAGCACCGACGGGGTTAATTGGCAACCTGTTCCGCTCCAGGCCCGTGGCCCGGGCACACCCGGCGACGAGACGTCCGCGCTCGGCGGACACGGGCACCGCTCCTGGTGGCGGGTCTCCGCGGAGGTGCCCGCCGCCGCGGCTACCTCGCTCCGGTGGCGTTACAGCACCGATCCGAATTACACGGGACGGGGAGTTTCCCTCGATAGTGTGAAAGTCACCCAACGCGGCCACGTCGTTCTCGATGGTGAGCGAAACCCCTCGGAGCTGGCCTCTTCGGGCTGGAATTTGAGCGCTCGGTAGGCACCCCGCCGCGCATTGCCACCTTCGTGTCCCCACTCAGTGGAACAAGACTCCTTCGCTAGACACACTTAGTTGCCAAGTCGTTAGCTTGAGGTCGTTAACACCGTGGACTCGGTTGGCGACTTTCTTGACAACGATTAATCGCAAACCGAAGTCCGCAGACACGGACGGGTTGTGGTTCTGCCGAAGGATGTGGGTAGCCTTGTCGCAAATGCCAACGGTTAGTAACTTTCCGACGGCGGATGATGCGGGATCCGTAATCAGCAGCGCACCCTCCGAGCACCTCGCAGGTCAGGCGACGGCGCGCGATGCGGATGCGAGCCCCCTGGTCCGCATTCGCTCGCTGCTGCCCGGACTCGCCCGGGCCGAGCAGCGGGTCGCGAAGGTTGTCCTGGAAGACCCGGCCGCCGTCGCGCGCCGCAGCATCACCGAGGTCGCGCTCGCCGCGAACACCTCCGAGACCACCGTGACGCGCTTCTGCAAGGCCGTCGGCGTCGGCGGCTACCCGCAGCTGCGCATCGCGCTCGCCGCGGACACCGCCCGCACCGAGGCGCGCACCTCGCGCAACCTCGGCGGCGAGATCGGCCCCGGCGACGACCTGGCGTCCGTCATCGGCAAGGTCAGCTTCGCCGACGCGCGCGCCGTCGAAGAGACCGCCGACCAGCTCGACGTCGCCGCGCTGCAGAGCGTGATCGACCTCGTCGCCGAAGCCGGCCGGGTCGACGTGTACGGCGTGGGCGCAAGCGCTTTCGTCGCCGCTGACCTGCAGCAGAAGCTGCACCGGATCGGCCGCGTCAGCTTCTCCTGGTCGGACACGCACATCATGCTGACCTCGGCCGCCGTGCTGAAGCCGGGCGACGTCGCGGTCGGCATCTCGCACACCGGCGCGACCACGGACACCGTCGAGGCGCTGCGGGTCGCGCGCGAGCACGGCGCGGTGACCGTCGCGGTCACGAACTTCCCGCGCTCGCCGATCACCGAGGTCGCCGACCACGTGCTCACCACGGCGGCCCGCGAAACCACCTTCCGGTCCGGGGCCACCGCCAGCCGGATCGCCCAGCTGACCGTCATCGACTGCCTCTTCATCGGCGTCGCGCAGCGGCACATGGAGGCGTCGGTCAGCGCCTTGGACGCCACGAGGGACGCGGTCGGCTCGCACCGGCTCGGGGTCAGACCCGACGGTCGTCGTCGTCCGCGGGAAACCGGCAAATGAACCAAGAAGCGAGGATCTGATGTCCGTCCCTTGCCAGACGGTGCACGTCGATTCGCCCACCGAACAACGAAACCCGCGCACGGTGGACATCGATCTGATGTCCACCATGGGGATCCTCGGCGCGATCAACGCCGAGGACCGCCGGGTGCCGGACGCGGTGGCCGCGGTGCTGCCGCAGCTGGCCCGCGCGGTCGACTACGCCGTCGAGGCGCTGCGCGGCGGGGGGCGCGTGCATTACGTCGGCGCGGGCACCTCGGGCCGCCTCGCGACGCTGGACGCGGCTGAGCTCGTGCCGACGTTCAACGTGCCCGGCGACTGGTTCATCGCCCACCACGCGGGCGGCGAGAAGGCGCTGCGGCAGGCCGTCGAGAACGCCGAGGACGACGCGGACGCCGGCGCGGCGGAAATCGCCGGGTCGGTGCGGCCGGGCGATTTCGTGCTCGGTCTCGCGGCCTCCGGACGCACGCCGTACGTGCTCGGCGCGCTCGCCGAGGCCAGCCGGATCGGCGCGCACACCGGGCTCGTCTCGGCGAACCCGCGCGCCGCGCAACCGGCGGGCGTGGACGTCCTGATCGCCGTCGCCACCGGTCCCGAGGCCATCGCGGGCTCGACCCGGATGAAGGCGGGCACGGCGCAGAAGCTGATCCTCACCGCGTTCTCCAGCGCGACGATGATCAAGCTGGGCAAGACGTACTCGAACCTGATGGTGAGCATGCGCGCGACGAACGCGAAGCTGCGCGGCCGCACCATCCGGATCCTGCAGGAAGCCACCGGCATGACGATGGCCGACTGCTCGGACGCGCTCACCGAAGCGGGCAGCGACCTCAAGGTCGCGCTCGTGCACCTGCTGTCCGGCTGCGACGTCACGCGTTCCGCCGAGGCGCTGTCCGCGGCGGGCGGGCACGTCCGCAAGGCGCTCGACTCGCTGCATCTGCGCGCCGGCTGAGCTTTACCCGATTGTCCGTGAAGGGCTCCTTGCGAGAATCTGATTCCCGCAAGGGGCCCTTCACGGCTTTCCGGCGAGCGAGAGGACGGCGATGACGCAGCGGCTCACTCGCGGCGACCGGTGGTCGATCGGCCGCATGGCGGCCGTAATCCTGCTGCTCAACCTCGTCGGCTGGGGGTTGCTAGTGCTGGTGGTCGCGCCGCGGCATTACGCGCTCGGTGCGGGCGGCACGTTCGGCATCGGCCTCGGGGTCACCGCGTTCACGCTCGGCATGCGGCACGCGTTCGACGCCGACCACATCGCCGCCATCGACAACACCACGCGCAAGCTGATGGCCGACGGGCAGCGTCCGCTGTCGGTCGGGTTCTGGTTCTCCCTCGGGCATTCGACGATCGTCTTCGCGCTGTGCCTGCTGCTGTCGACGGGCGTCCGCGCGATCGCCGGGCAGCTGGAGGACGACGGTTCCGCGCTGCACGAGACGACCGGCCTGATCGGCACGTCGGTGTCCGGGGTTTTCCTGTACCTGATCGCGATCATGAACCTGGTCGTGCTCGTCGGGATCGCGCGCGTGTTCGCCCGGATGCGCCGCGGCGAACTGGACGAGGCGGAACTGGAACGTCATCTCGACAACCGCGGGCTGATGAACCGGCTGTTGCGCGGAGCCACCAAAGCGGTGCGGAAGCCGTGGCACATCTATCCGGTGGGAGTCCTTTTCGGACTCGGTTTCGACACCGCGACGGAAATCGGATTGCTCGTGCTCGCCGCGGGTGCGGCCGCGTTCTCCTTGCCCTGGTACGCGATTCTCGTGCTGCCGATCCTGTTCGCCGCCGGAATGAGCTTGTTCGACGCCGCCGACGGCGTGCTGATGAACTACGCATACGACTGGGCGTTTTCCCGTCCGATCCGGAAGATTTATTACAACCTCACGGTCACCGCGCTTTCCGTGGCGGTCGCGCTCGGCATCGGGACCATCGAACTGGTGACGCTGCTCGCCGAGAAGCTCGGCATCACGTCCGGCCCGCTCGCCGCGATCGCCTCGGTGGACCTCGACTACGTGGGCTTCGCGATCGTCGGGCTGTTCGTGATCACCTGGTCGGCCGCGTTCGCGATCTGGAAATTCGGGAGAATAGAGGAGAAGTGGGCCGCGCGGCTGGGTGCCGCCGACTGACACCGCAGGGGGCACCGTGAAGGGACAACTGCCGATACTGGCCAGAGCGCTGGCGCTCGTGTTCCGCCGCCAGACCGACGTGCCGCGGGACGGCGTCGCGATCCACTACAGCCGCGGCATCCGTCCGCTGTTCTGGGTGATGCTGGCGGTCAACCCGGTCGACATCGTGCTGGTCGAGGTCGTGGTGAAGTCGGTTCCGGTGCGGATCGTGTTGCTGGTGCTGGAAATCCTGGGCGCGCTCGCGTTCTTGGCACTCGTCGCGACGCTCTACAAGTACCCGCATGCAGTCAGCCGCGACGGGCTCCGCGTGCGGTACCTGTCCTTCTTCGACCATCGGATCCCGTTGGCCAGCATCGATTCGGTCAGGCAGGCGAGCCGGTCGCTCAAGGAACGCGGCGGGGTCAGCGTGCCCGAAGACGGGGTGCTGGCCGTGGGAATCAGCCAGGCGACCAACATCTCGGTCACCCTGTGCGAACCGCGGCTGGTCGACCTCGGCCGCAAGGGCACCGTCGAGATCACTCGGCTCGACCTCTGGGCCGACGATCCACGAGCCGCCGTCGCGGCGATCCGGGACCAGCTGCCCGCGAGCGTGTGAAGCTGCCGGGAGCGGCGGCGGATCCCCCTGCCGCCGCCCCGGCACCACCCCCAGTACCCCCAGCGCGCCTCAGAACGAGCCGACCGGCTGGCGGATCGCCGCGTTGAGCCGGTTCCACACGTTGATGCCGGCGATGGACAGCAGCAGCGACGAGAGCTCCTTCTCGTCGTAGATGTCCGCGGCGGCGTCCCAGACCTCGTCCGGCACCGGGTCCGACCGGTCGGCGAGCCGGGTCACGTGCTCGGCCAGGTCCAGCGCGGCACGCTCGGCGTCGGTGAAGTACGGCGATTCGCGCCACGCGCCGACGCCCCAGATCCGCTCGTCCTTCTCGCCCGCTTCCTTCATCTCCCGCGAGTGCATGTCGACGCACATGCTGCAGCCGTTGATCTGGCTCACCCGCAGGTGGATCAGGTGGTGCGTGGTCGCGGGCACGGTGCTGTCGTTCGTGGCCTTGCTCAGCGCCATCAGCGCCTTCATGGCGTCCGGCTGAACCTGGATCGGGTGGGTCATCCGAGCCTGCATGGTGATCTCCTCCTGTCACGCCCGCCTCGTTCGGCGGGTCTTGCTGGTATGACCCGGCCCAAGGAGAAGATGTGACAGTGCGGGACGAAAAACAGGACGAGAATTTTTGGGCGGCTCAGTTCGAGGAGCATCGGCCCAGGTTGCGGGCGGTGGCGTACCGGATGCTCGGTTCGTTCGCCGAGGCCGACGACGCCATCCAGGAGACCTGGCTGCGGGTGACGCGGTCGTCGGGAGAGGACGTCCGCAACACCGGCAGCTGGCTGACGACGATCGTGTCGCGGCAGTGCCTCAACATGCTGCGCTCGCGCGCGAGCCGGCGCGAGGACCCGCTGGACATCCGGGTGCCGGACCCGGTCGTGGAGACCGGGGACGGCGTCGATCCGGCGGAACAGGAGGTCCTCGCGGACTCGGTGGGGCTCGCCCTGCTGGTGGTGCTGGAGGCGCTCGACCCGGCGGAACGGCTCGCGTTCGTCCTGCACGACATGTTCGCCGTGCCGTTCGACGAGATCGCGACGATGCTCGACAAGAACACCGCCGCGGTGCGGCAGCTGGCGAGCCGGGCGCGCCGCCGCGTGCAAGGGGTGACCCCGGCCGGTCCGGCGGATCGAGCGCAGCAGCGCAAGATCGCGGACGCCTGGCTCACCGCCGCGCGCGGCGGCAACCTCGAGGGGCTCGTCGCCCTGCTGCACCCGGACGCTCTGCTGCGCGTCGACACCGGCGGACTCGGCTCGAAGGTCGTGCGCGGCGCGGCCGAGGTCGCGGGCAGCGCGTCGCAGTTCCGCCCGGACGGTCTGGTGTCGCAGTACGCGACCGTCAACGGCGGTCCTGGCTTCGTCGCCCGGCGCGACGGGAAGGCGGTTTCGGTGCTGTCGTTCACCGTGGCCGACGGGGTGATCACGGAGATCAACATCCTCGCCGACGTCGAGCGGATCGCGGCGCTGAACTTCTGAGGTCAGCCGAGCCGGTCCAGGGCGGCTACCGCTTCGGCGGGCAGCTGCACCTGGCCGGCCGCGAGGTTTTCGGCGAGATGCACGGAGCTCGCCGTGCCCGCGATCAGGAGCGTGCCCGCGTAGCGCTGCAACAACCAGGCCAGCGCGACCTGCGCCGGGGTGCAGCCGAGTTCGGCCGCGACGCCGGTCACGACCGGATTGCCGCGCACGTCCTGGCCCAGCTCGAACGCGGAGCCCAGCGGGAAGTACGGCACCCACGCGATTTCGTGTTCCCGGCACAGCTCCAGCACCGGTTCCGTGGCGCGGTAGAGCACGTTGTAGGAGTTCTGCACGCAGACGATCTCGGCTCCGAGCGCGTGCCGGAGCTGGTCGGCGGACACGTTGCTGAGCCCGAGCGAGCCGATCTTTCCCGCGTCGCGCAGGGAAATCAGCTCGGCGAGCTGGTCGTCGATGTCGACGAGCTGGTCGCCTTCCGCGATCAGGCCGGGTCCGGCGTCCGCGCGGCGCAGGTTGACCACGTCGAGCTGTTCGACGCCGAGCGCGGCGAGGTTGGCCTCGACCTGCGCCCGCAGCTGCTCGGGCTGTTGCGCGAGCCGGAGCCCTTGCGCTGATTCCTCGGCCCCGACCTTGGTCACCACGACCAGGTCGTCCGGATAGGGCGAGAAGGCTTCGCGGATCAGGTCGTTGCAGCGGCCGTCGCTGTAGAACTGGGCGGTGTCGAGGTGGTTCACACCCGCGTTGGCCGCCTCGCGCAGCAGTTTCACCTGGTCAGCGCGGTCGGTTCCGGGGCGGCCGAGTTGCATCACGCCGTAGCCGATCCGCGCGACCTCGCGGCCGGCGAGCTTCGCGGTGCCGCCTGGAGCAGTGGTTGCCGTCATGAGGAAAGACTCCTGCCGTGGCATAGTGGAAGATGATGCGGAGGCGCCTCCGTATTTCCACCGTAGCAGAACCGGAGGACCCTCCGCTTTGTCGAGCGCCAAGAAACCGCGCGCGGACGCCGAACGCAACCGGCTTCGCCTGCTCGCTGCTGCCCGCAAAGCGTTCGGCGAAGGCGACGAGCCAGTGACGTTGGAACGCGTCGCGCGCGAAGCGGGTGTCGGCATCGGGACGCTCTACCGTCACTTCCCTACCCGCGAAGCACTGGTCGAAGCGCTGTACCGGGACGAGTTGGCTCAGGTCGTCGCGAGCGCGCCGAAGCTGCTTGAGAGCGAGAAGCCGCTTCGCGCGCTGCGCCGGTGGATGGACCGCTTCGCCGAGTACGCGAGCACGAAGCACGACATGGCCGACACGCTGCGCGCGATCATCGAGGCGGGCACGGTCGACATGACGCAAGTCCGCGCCGAACTGACCGAGGCCGTCCAGCTGATCATGGACGCGGGCGCGGCCGATGGCACGCTTCGGACGGACGTCCGGGCGCAGGACGTGGTCGTGACGGTGGTCGGTGCGTGCAGCATGCGGACGCTGCCGGACGGGCCGGAGCAACTGGACCGGATGCTCGATCTGATCCTCGCCGGGGTCCGTCAGCCGCCGAGTTGATGCACGCGCAGCGCGAGCTGGATCTCCAGCGAGCGTTCGGGCTCGCGCCAGTCCTCGCCCAGCAGCACCGCGAGGCGTTCCATCCGTTGCGCGACCGTGTTGACGTGGACGTGCAGGGTTTCCTTTGCCCGCGCCAAATTCCCGCCTGCCGCGTAGTACGCACGCAGCGTGCCGATAAGGTCGGTGCCGCGGCGGGCGTCGTAGTCGAGGACCGGTCCGAGTGTCGCGCGGACGTAGCCAGACAGGTCGGAATGCCTGCCGAGCAGGACGCCGAGGAACCCGAGGTCGGCCATCGCCGCGCCGTCGCCTTCGCGGCCGAGAGCGAGCAGGGTATTAACGCATCGAACAGCTTCAGTGTACGCCTGCGCCAACGCTTCCGGGCCACTCGCCGGACCAGCCGCGCCGACGGTCACCGGACAGTCCACAACGGACTTCAGCTCGGCCGCGATCCCTGCTGCCACAGGCTGATCCGGAGCGAGTGCGACAACTTGCTCCGCGTGAACACCGACCAAATCCCCGTACCGTGCACAGGCTGCGGCGAGCCCGCGTCGAGAAATGCCGGACGCATGTGCGACCAAAACCGCGTGCGGTGCCGACAAATCGACCCCCAACCGGCGTGCGCGAGCGACCAACGAGCCCGGGTTACGAGTCGGCGCGGTAAGCAGGTCGGTCAGCAACTCGCCGCGTACTTGATCCTCGGCTTGCGCGACGGAACGACGCAGCAGCAACAGCAACGCCGTGACAACCGCAGCCCGTTCAAAGAGCCGACGATCGTCCCCGGCTAGCTCGGGCCGCCCGGAGAGCGTCAGGCTGCCGAGCAGTTCGCGGCCCGCCCGCACTGCGCAGACCCATGCGTCCTTTGTGGACACAGCGCGTCCATTGGCGTGCGATGAAGCAACCGCGGCAGCGTCAAAATCGACCGCAGTACCGGCCAGCAGGCCGCCTTCCTCGTCGTGCACAGCGATCGATCCGCGCAACACACCGGCCACTTCCGCCGCCACCGCAGGCAAATCCGCGCCGCCGAGCACGAGGTCCATCAACCGGTCGTGCGCGTCGTCGGCGCGGCGCATCGTCGCGTTGGCCGCGTTCAGTTCCGCGGCCGCGGATCGCGTTTCTTCCAGCAGATGCGCGGTGTCCAACGCGATCGCGGCGTGCGCGGCCAACGATGACAGCAGCGCGACTTCCGCCGTCGAGAATGCCCGCGACGACCGGTCGGACGCATACAGCACGCCCAACACCTTGCCGCCGATCGCCAGCGGCACGCCGAGGATCGCCTTCAACCCCTCCTCGCGGACACCCGCGTCGATCGGATTCGTGTGCCGGAACCGCTCGTCCTCGAAGTAGTCCGCGGTCGCGTAGGGACGCGCGGTTTGCGCTACGAGCCCGCCGAGCCCCTCGCCCATCCCCAGGACAATCTGCTGGAACAGCGCGGAAACCGACCCGTCGGTGACCCGGATGTACGTCTCGCCGTTCGCCTCGTCGTTGAGGCTGAGGTACGAAACGTCCACGCCCAGCAACGTCCGCGCGCGCCGGACAATCGACCGCAGCACCGCGTCCGGATCGCGCAACCGGGCGAGGTCGCTGGCGGTGTCGAACAACGCGGTCAGCTCGGCTTCCCGCCGCCGGTGCTCGCTGAGCGTCTCGCGGATCCGCAACGCCAGCTCGGTCGCCGAACCGATCGCGGCGGACTGTTCCGCGGACAACCCCCGGGCAGCGACGTGCGCCAGCTGCTCGCTGCTCGCTCCGGCGGCGAGCAGTTCGAGCAGCCGGCGATACGCCTCGGCAGTGGGGTCCACACCCGTCATGCTGTCATTGAAGCCTGCCGTTCGGCCGCCGTCTCGTGCAGCGACGCGCCGCGCGTCTCCCGGGCGGCGAGCAGCGCGACCAGCGACAACAGGCACATCGCGACCACGTAGACCGAAACCGGCACCGTCGAGTGGTACGCCTCGAACAGCGCCACCGCGATCAACGGCGCGACCGCACCGGCCGCGATGGACGACAGCTGGCCGCCGACCGAAAGCCCGGTATAGCGCACGCGCGTCGGGAATTGTTCCGCGAAGAACGCCGCCTGCGGCCCGTACATCGCACCGTGCACGACCAGCCCGATCACCGCCGCGCCGATCACCGAACCTGTCGTGCGCAAGTCGAGCAGCCAGAAGAAACCAAACGACCAAGCGGCCATCCCGACCACGCCGAACAGGTACACCGGCTTCCTGCCGATCTTGTCGGACAGCAAGCCCCACAAGGGAATCGTCACGAAGTGCACCGCGGACGCGACGAGCACCGCGGTCAGCCCGGTCGCCTTCGGCAGGCCGAGTCCGGTGGTCACGTACACGAGAATGAACGCGGTGATCACGTAGTAGGACACGTTTTCCGCGATGCGCGCGCCGAACGTCACCGCCAGCGCGCGGAAGTGCCCGCGGAAAACGTCGACAATCGGTGCCTGCTCACGCTCGTCCGCGGCAGCCTTCGCCGCGATGAACACCGGCGATTCCGAAACCGCCAGCCGGATCCACAGGCCGAGCACCACCAGCACGCCGGACAGCAGGAACGGAACCCGCCAGCCCCAAGCCTGGAAAGTCGCGTCCGACTGCGCCGATGCCAGGATCGTGAGCACCGCGGTGGCCAGCAGGTTCCCGGCCGGAACGCCGGTCTGCGGCCACGACGCCCAGAACCCGCGCCGCCGGTCGTCGCCGTGCTCGGACACCAGCAGCACCGCGCCGCCCCACTCGCCGCCGAGGGCGAAGCCCTGGATCAGCCGCAGCAGCGTGAGCAGGACCGCTGCGAGCACGCCGACCGCGCTGTAGGTGGGCAGCAACCCCATCGCGAACGTCGAGCCGCCCATCATCAGGAGGCTCACGACCAGCAGTTTCTTGCGTCCGATCCGGTCGCCGAAGTGCCCGAACACGAGCCCGCCGATCGGCCGCGCGAGGAAGCCGACCGCGTAGGTGAGCAAGGCCAGCAAGGTGCCGGTGAGCGGGTCGGCGGTCGGGAAGAACAGCTTGTTGAAGACCAGCGCGGCGGCCGAGGTGTAGAGGAAGAAGTCGTACCACTCGATGGTGGTTCCGATCAGCCCGGCTCCGACGACGCGCAGCAGCTTTTTGTCCATAATGGACTCCACTCCGTTGTGGGGAAAGGGGGATTCAGCCAGCGGTCCAGCCGCCGTCAACGGGAAGCGACGCGCCGGTGACGTGCCCGGCGGACTCGCCGCACAGCCACACCACGAGATCGGCGACGTCCTCGGGTTCGATCAATCGCTTGATCGCGGCCCGGCGCAGCAAAACCTGTTCCAGCACTTCTTCCGGCGGCACCCCGTGCTCGGCCGCCTGCGCTTCGATCTGACCGGTGACGAGCGGCGTACGAACGTAGCCGGGATTCACGCAATTGCTGGTCACGCCGTGCTCGGCGCCTTCGAGAGCGGCCACTTTGGACAGTCCCTCGAGCGCGTGTTTCGCCGTGACGTAAGCAGCTTTGTACGGACTCGCCCGCACGCCGTGCACGCTGGACATGTTGACGATCCGGCCCCAGCCGCGCGCGTACATCGCGGGCAGACACTGGCGGATCAACAGAAACGGCGCGGTCACCATCAACGACTGGATGAAGGCGAACCGCTCCGGCGGGAATTCCGGAAGCGGAGCGACGTGCTGCACGCCCGCGTTGTTGACGAGCACGTCGACGTCCGCGGGCAGCCTCGCCAGCGCCGCCGCGTCGGTCAGGTCCACCGCGTGCGCCTGCCCGCCGACCTCAGCGGCAGCCGCCTCCGCCCCGGCGACGTCCACGACGTGCACCTTGGCCCCGGCCGCGCCGAACGCCCGCACGCAGGCCAGCCCGATGCCGCTGCCGCCGCCGGTCACCAGCGCGGTGCGCCCGGCGAGGGAACTGTCACTGGTCATGGCCGGAAACAGTAAGTCGCTCCGACCTGGGCGACCATGGGTCAATCCACCACAGAACGCTGATTCTCTATGTGGTCAGCCCACGCTGGAAGCTTAATCTTCGTCCATCACGATCAGCTCGAACCCGTGGCCGTTGCAGGTGGGACACACCGCGTCGAACACGGCACCACCGCCATGGCAGTCCGGGCAAAGGCCGTCGTGCCAACTGGTTCCCGAGACGTCGCAATGCGGCCGCGGGTAATGGGTATCCGGCAGGCAGCATTCCGCGCCGGTTTCGGCGTGTCGCCGACGGCAGAGGTCGCGTCCTCCAGGCTTGATCATGCCTTCAGCATCACACAGCTCGGCCCGGGTCAGCCAGCGGCCGACGAGATGCTCCGCGCCTCGCTCGCCCCGATTTCGAACGCCTCGCAGCAGAAGAGCAGCCACTCGCGCACGCCGTCGGCCGTCCCGCCAGCGAACCCTTGCGCCAGCTCGACATACCGCGGCACCCGCCGGAAATAGGCGACTTCCGGCACCGTCAACGCCTTCGGGTCAAGCCCGGTGGCCACCATCGACAGGCGAGCCGCCGCCCGGGCGACCACCCCGTCCGCCGAACCGAACGGCGACAGCGCCAGCAGTTCGCCGTGCACCACCGCGGTCAGCACCGGCCCGGGCACCGAGGTCGCGCCGGTGACGAGCTGAGCCAGCATCTCCAGTCGCTCGCCGCCGCGCTGCGGACGGCCGAGCTGATCCGGATCGGACACCACGTCCGACGCGGCCAGCAAATGCAGCCGGGCCACCGTCTGCAACGGAGCCCGCCGCCACGTCGGCAGCAACGACTCCAGCTTCTCCGCGACCCGCAGCGCCCCGGCGAGCAGCGGGTCGGTCACCGAACCGTCTTCCGGCAGCTCGGGATTGGCCCCGTCGATCCCCGCCGAAGCCCGAGCCGCCCGAACCGAAGCCTCCGCCGCGGTCTCCGCGCCGCCCCGCAGGTTCGCGGGCAGCCGGTGCACGGCGAAGACGGCGTCCTGCGCGGCCTTGGCTGCCGCGGCGACGCCGTCGAGCTCCAGCAATGGCTTCAGGGGATCACTCATGCGTCGAGCACCTGCCCCGCGCGCTCCACCACCGGAGGCAGCACCGACCAGGGAAAGTTGATCCACCGGTCAGTCCGCTTCCACACGTATTCGCACTTCACCGTCGAGGCGGGCTTCTCGTAGACCACCGCGCACCGCACGTCCGCGACGTGGTCGGCGCAGAAGTCGCGGACCAGCTTGAGCGTCGCGCCGGTGTCCGCGACGTCGTCGGTGACCAGCACCTTCTTGTGTGTGAGATCCACCACGTTGGGCACCGGCGGCAGCATGACCGGAAGGTCCAGCCGCTGGTCGACGCCGGTGTAGAACTCGACGTTCATCACGTGCAGGTTCTTCACGTCGAGCGCGTACCCGAGCGCGCCGGCGACGAACAGCCCGCCGCGCGCGATGGACAGGATGAGGTCGGGCGCGAACCCGTCCTCGGCCACCGCCTCCGCCAGCTCCCGGCTCGCCGAACCGAACAACTCCCAGGTGAGGTTTTCTCGCTCCTCGGCCATGCGCGCTCTCTTTCTCGGGTGGTCCGCCGAGCATAAGCGGCCGTAAAGTGGACTGCTGAAATGACTGGGAAATGGCACTTCGACACAGCCACTCGTCGCCGTAGCGTGAGCCCGTGACCTGGAGCGAGCACCCCATTCTGTCCGGCCGCCACGTACGGCTCGAACCCCTCGGCCTCGAGCACGCCGCCGGCCTGCTCGAAGCCGGAGCCGACCCGGGCATCTGGGCCTGGCTGAGCCTCCGCCAGCCCGCCGACCTCGGCGAAGCCGAGACGATGGTGAAGGACGCGCTCGCCGACCAGGACCGCCGCCCGTGGGCGCAGATCGACGTCGCGTCCGGCCGCGTCGCCGGAACCACTTCTTATTACCAGGTAGTAGCGAAGCACCGGATCCTCTCGATCGGGCACACCTGGATCGGCGCGGATTTCCAGCGCACGGCGCTCAACACCGAGTCCAAATTCCTCCTGCTGCGCAACGCCTTCGAGGACTGGGGCGCCCAGCGCGTCGCGTGGGAAACCGACAACCGCAACCTCCGTTCGCAACGCGCCATCGAACGGCTCGGCGCGCTGCGCGAAGGGGTGCTGCGGGCGCACCGGATCCGTCCGGACGGCACGACCCGCGACACGGTGCTCTACTCGATGACGGACGCCGAGTGGCCGGGCGCCCGTGCCCGGCTGCTCGCCCGCCTCGGCTGAGCCTCGCCGCACTCCGCTTGGCGCTGTGCGCGCAACGTGGCTGCAACCTTGTCGTAGGCGGACTAACGTCGCTAGCGTTCCCTGAGCCGCGGGTTCGCACTACAGGAGGCTTTGCACCATGACCGAGCAGTCCCCAGCGTTGGACAACCTGCTCACGGAGAGCCGCACGTTTCCTCCCAGCGACGAGTTCGCTGGTCAGGCGAACGCGAAGGCCGATATGTATGCGACGGCGGACGCTGACCGGGAGCAGTTCTGGGCCGGGCAGGCGGAGCGGCTGTCGTGGGACACGAAGTGGTCCCAGGTATTGGACTGGACCAATGCTCCGTTCGCGAAGTGGTTCGTGGGCGGGAAACTGAACGTCGCGTACAACTGCGTGGACCGGCACGTCGAGTCCGGCCACGGGGACCAGGTCGCGATCCACTGGGTCGGCGAACCGGGCGACACGCGCGACATCACCTACGCGCAGCTGAAGGACGAGGTCTCGAAGGCCGCGAACGCGCTGTCGTCGCTGGGCGTCGTCGCCGGGGACGTCGTGGCGATCCAGCTGCAGATGGTGCCCGAGGCGATTTTCGCGATGCTGGCGTGCGCGCGCATCGGAGCCCTGCACAGCGTGGTGTTCGGCGGTTTCTCGCCGACGGCACTGCGCGCGCGGGTGGACGACGCGGCGGCGAAGATCGTGATCACGTCGGACGGCCAGTACCGCCGCGGCAAGGCCGCGCCGATGAAGGCGAACGTCGACGAAGCCTTGCAGGGCGCGGAAACCGTGCAGAAGGTCATCGTCGTCCGGCGCACCGGCAGCGACCTCGAGGGCGAGACGCCGTGGACCGAGGGCCGCGACCTGTGGTGGCACGAACTGGTCGACGGGCAGTCAACCGAGCACAAGCCGGAAGCGTTCGATTCCGAGCACCCGCTGTTCATCCTCTACACCTCGGGCACCACCGGTAAGCCGAAGGGCATTCTGCACACTTCGGGCGGCTACCTGACCCAGACCGCGTACACCCACAATGTCGTGTTCGACCACAAGCCGGGCGAAGACGTCTATTGGTGCACCGCCGACATCGGCTGGATCACCGGACACTCCTACATCGTGTACGGACCGCTGGCGAACCGCGTGACCCAGGTCGTCTACGAGGGCACGCCGAACACCCCGCACGAGGGCAGGCACTGGGAAATCATCCAGAAGTACAAGGTCTCGATCTACTACACCGCGCCGACGCTGATCCGCACCTTCATGAAGTGGGGCGAGGACATCCCGGCGAAGTACGACCTGTCCTCGCTGCGGGTGCTCGGCAGCGTGGGCGAGCCGATCAACCCCGAGGCCTGGATCTGGTACCGCGACAAGATCGGCGCGAACAAGACGCCGGTCGTCGACACGTGGTGGCAGACCGAAACCGGCGCGATCATGATCTCGCCGCTGCCCGGCGTCACCGCCGCCAAGCCGGGTTCCGCGCAGCGCGCGCTGCCGGGCATCTCGGCGAAGGTCGTGGACGACACCGGCACCGAGGTCCCGCACGGCGGCGGCGGGTACCTGGTGCTGGACAAGCCGTGGCCGTCGATGCTGCGCGGCGTGTGGGGCGACGACGAGCGCTTCCGCGACACCTACTGGTCCCGTTTCTCCGAGCAGGGCTACTACTTCGCGGGCGACGGCGCGAAGTACGACGAGGACGGCGACATCTGGCTGCTCGGCCGCGTGGACGACGTGATGAACGTGTCCGGGCACCGGATCTCCACCACCGAGGTCGAGTCCGCGCTCGTGTCGCATCCGACGGTCGCCGAGGCCGCCGTCGTCGGCGCGACGGACCCGACCACTGGACAGGGCATCGTCGCGTTCGTGATCCTGCGCGGCAACGCGGTCGACGGCGGGGATGACGCGGTGCAGGAGCTGCGCAACCACGTCGCGAAGGAGATCGGGCCGATCGCGAAGCCGCGGCAGATCATGGTCGTGGCCGAGCTGCCGAAGACCCGCTCCGGCAAGATCATGCGCCGGCTGCTGCGCGACGTCGCGGAGAACCGGCAGATCGGCGACGTCACCACGCTCGCCGACTCGTCGGTCATGGACCTCATCTCCTCCGGGCTGAACTCCGGCAAGGAGGAGTAAGTTCTTCACCGTCAGGAAGGGACCCTCCCGGCTGGGAGGGTCCCTTCCTGCATTGATCCCCTGAAAGTGCGGGCATCGAACGCATGTTCTAAGATGCCCGCGTACCCAACCCAGATCCGGGCAAGGAGACGACACGAATGTCCGTGGAAGCCTTGACGCACGACGAGGACACTGCGGCCGGGCCGGCGGCGGAGTCATCGCCGCAGGCCGCCGGCACCCCGGAGGCCCCGGAAGTCGCCGAGCCCACCGCCGCTCCCGAAGCTTCGAGCGCCCCGGCGGACGCCCCGAAGCCGGAGTCTTCGCAGGCTGAGGAGACCCCGGCGGTCGAATCGCCGAAGCCGAAGCGCGGCCGCCCGAAGGCCGCGGCGTCGACGGCGAAGAAGACCCGCACCGTGGAGCTCACGCTCACCGTCACCGGCACGGCGGACGGCGAGTGGCAGGCCGAGCTGAAGAACGGCGCCAAGTGGGTCGCGAAGGGCCTTGCCGTTCCGGCCGCGGCGGTTTCGCGTGCGGCGAAGGAACTGCACGACGACCTGTCCGGCCCGATCGACGAGGTCATCAACGCCGCCCGCGAGGCGCAGGCCGCGAAGGTCGCGCAGCTCGAGGCCGAGCTGGAAGCCGCGAAGGCGGCGCTGGCCGAGCTCGACAACTGAGTCAGACCCGGTTCGCCCGGGTCCGGTGTCCACTCGTGGCTCCGGACCCGGGCGTTCGTCGTTTCAGCCCACCGGCGGCCGCCCCGGCAGCGGGGCTTTGAACTCGATCCACCGGCTGTCGGTCAGCGCTTCGACGTGGTGGCGCACGCCGCGCGGATGCACCACGACGTCGCCCGGCCCGAGTTCGGACCACACGCCGTCGACCGTGCCGCGCAGCCGCCCTTCCAGCACGTGCACGATGCTGTCGTGGTCGTGGCTGTGCTCGGCCGACGCGACGCCCGCCGGATAGCGGATTTCGTACGCCAGACCGTGTTCCGCGCGCGCCCGCTCCCGGATCAGCCCGGTGCCGCCGTGCAACGCCACGCCCTCCACCACCGACAACGTCCGCCACTCCCGCTCCATCCCGGCAGCCTATTCGCCCGGTCAGGCAAGGCACAATTCATTGAGGATTGCCTTTCTTAACCGAATTCCTGCAATCCGGGAAAATGTCGCGCGGAAACAATTTCCGTGATTCACTGAAGCCGTGACCGAAACGATGGGCGACGCGGTGCACGCGCACGAACCGCACGAGGACCTCGGCGGCAAGCTGAACTGGCTGCGCGCCGGGGTTCTCGGCGCGAACGACGGGATCGTGTCCGTCGCGGGCATCGTCGTCGGCGTCGCGGGGGCCACCACCGACAGCACCACGATCCTCACCGCCGGAATTGCCGGGCTCGTCGCGGGCGCGTTTTCCATGGCGGGCGGGGAATACGTGAGCGTGAGCACCCAGCGCGACACCGAACGCGCGCTGCTGCGGCTCGAGAAGCACGAACTGAAAACGATGCCGGAGGCCGAGGAACGCGAACTCGCGCAGATCTACGAGGACAAGGGCCTCTCGCCGGAGCTGGCGAAGCAGGTCGCGCGCGAACTGACCGACAAGGATCCGCTGCAGGCGCACGCGGAGGCCGAACTCGGCATCGACCCGGACAACCTCACCAGCCCGTGGCAGGCGGCGTGGGCGTCGCTGCTGGCGTTCTCCGTCGGCGCGCTGCTGCCGTTGCTGGCGATCGCCTGGACGTCGGTCAGCGTCCGCGTCTGGGCGTGCGCGCTGGCGGTGGTCGTCGGCCTCACGCTCACCGGGTTCGTGAGCGCGAGGCTCGGCAACGCGCAGGCGGGGCGCGCGATCGTCCGAAACGTCGGCGTCGGCGCCCTCACCATGCTCGTCACTTACTTCGTCGGAGTGCTTTTCGGCACCACCGTGGGTTAGTGAACCCCGCGCATCAACTTGCGGATGAAGGGGATCAGCGCGAGCAACACCACGCCGACCACGATCGCGACGCCGCCGATGATGCTGAAGTACGGCACCTCGTCCTTCGGGTCGTAGGACTGCGCGAGCTTGCCCGACATCGCCGTGCCCAGCGAAACCGACAGGAAGTTCAGCGCCACCATCTGCGTCCGGAACGCCTCCGGCGCGAGCTTCGTCGACAGCGAAAGCCCGACCGGCGACAGCATCAGCTCGGCGATCGTGAACACCAGCAGGATGCCGGCCAGCGCGAGCAGCGGGCTGCCGTTCTGCCCGGTGTGCGCCATCGGCAGGAACAGCAGGAACGCCACGCCCATGAGCACCGTGCCGAGCACGAACTTCATCGGCGTCGACGGCTGCTTCGGGCCGAGCTTCGTCCAGACCGCCGCGATGATCGGGGCGAACACGATGATGAACACCGGGTTGATCGAGTTGACCCAGGACACCGGCATCGTCCAGCCGAACAGGTCGCGGTCGAGCCGCTGGTCGCTGTAGACCGAGACGACCGTCGACTGCTGCTGGTACAGCGAGAAGAACGCGGCGCTCGCGATGTACATCGGGATGAACGACAGCACCCGGCTGCGCTCGTCCGAGGTGATCTTCTTGCTGGACAGGATCGCGACGAAGTAGACCACCGAGATCGCGACGACCACGTAGACCACGACGTCGGCGAGGTTGTCCGGGGTGACCACGCCGGACATGATCAGCGCGACGACCGCGGCGACGATCACCACGGCCACGCCGATCACGAGCACGCGCTGCGAGGACGGCAGCGGGTTCGGCACCTCGGACGCCTTCGCGCCGAGGTTCTTCCGCCCGATCGTGTACTGGATCAGCCCGAGCGCCATGCCGATCGCGGCGAGCCCGAAGCCGAGGTGGAAGCCGCCGTTCTGCTGGGCGAGCCCGGTCAGCAGCGGGCCGATGAACCCGCCGATGTTGACACCCATGTAGAAGATCGTGAATCCGGCGTCGCGCCGCTCGTCGCCTTCGGCGTACAGCGTGCCGACCACCGAGGTCGCGTTGCCCTTGAGCCCGCCGGACCCGAGCGCGACGCACGCGAGACCGACGCCGACGCCGGTCAGGCCGGGCAGCACGGCCAGCGCGATGTGCCCGATCATCACCACGATGGCGCTGTAGAACAGCGTGCGTTCGGAGCCGAGCAGCCGGTCGGCGATCCACGCGCCGACGACCGTGGCGAGGTAGACCGTGCCGCCGTACGCGCCGACGATGCCGAGCGCGGCGCTCTGGTCGATCCCGAGGCCGCCCTTGTCTGCCTGGTAGTAGAGGTAGATGGCGAGGATGCCCTGCATCCCGTAGAAGGAGAAGCGCTCCCACATCTCCACGCCGAAGAGGTTCGCCAACCCCCTCGGGTGCCCGAAAAATCTGGTGTCGGCCTGGGCGTCGATAGGGGTGCTCACTACTGCCTCGTCCCTGTATTCAACATCGTTGTCGTTCTCTCCTCGCATGCTAGAAGGCGAACAGGTGAACGAAAAACCGGCGTCAGTATGGACTAGACAACTTGGCCGCGGCGATGGGCGGACCTGCGTTTGCGTGCGACTCGGCCAGATGCGAGCGTCATCGGGCAGTCCTGGGTTTGCCGTTCGTCACAACGGGCGGTAATCGGCGACTGCGGACGGTAAACTGAACATCGGTGTGCCGGGAAGTCTGGTCGGCGGGAGAGCCGCCGTCCCCCCAAGGAGTTTTTCGTGACCCCAGCCCGCGCCGTCGC
This sequence comes from Amycolatopsis sp. Poz14, assembly GCF_006704225.1. NCBI lineage: Bacteria > Bacillati > Actinomycetota > Actinomycetes > Pseudonocardiales > Pseudonocardiaceae > Amycolatopsis > Amycolatopsis sp. Poz14. The sequence continues at coordinate 1,196,329 of NZ_JACLHD010000001.1, read as the reverse complement.
CGAATTCGCCCGTTTCCTGCGCACGGAAACCACTGGCGGGCTGATCCTGCTCGCCGCCACCGCGGTCGCCCTGGTCTGGGCCAACTCGCCGCTCGCGCCCGCTTACGAGGCATTGCGCGACTTCCGGCTCGGCCCGGAGTTCCTGCACCTGAACCTCACCCTCGGCGACTGGGCGAAGGACGGCCTGCTCGCGCTGTTCTTCTTCGTCGCGGGGCTTGAGCTCAAACGAGAACTGGTGGTCGGCGAGCTGTCGCGGTGGCGGCAGGCGGTGCTGCCGGTGATCGCCGCGGTCGGCGGGATGGTCGTGCCCGCGGTGCTCGCGCTCTCGATCGCCTGGGGCACGCCCGGCGTCGACCGGGCGTGGGCGATCCCGGTGGCCACGGACATCGCGTTCGCGCTCGGCGTGCTCGCGCTGACCGCCTCGAACCTGCCGAGCAGCGCGCGGGTCTTCCTGCTTTCCCTTGCCGTGGTGGACGACCTCGGCGCGATTCTCGTCATCGCGATCCTCTTCACCAGCAGTTTCAACCTGATCGCGGCGGCGGTCGCGGTGGTCGCGCTCGGGCTTTACGCCTTCCTGCAGCACAAGCGCGTCCGGACGCCGTGGCTGTACGTGCCGATCGCGCTGATCACCTGGGTCGCGGTGCATTCGGCGGGCATCCACGCGACGATCGCCGGCGTCGCGCTCGGGCTGCTCACTCGCGTCCGCGAGGACGAGGGCGAGGAGGAAGCACCCGCGGTCCGGCTCGAGCACCGCTTGCAGCCGTGGTCAGCGGCGGTGGCGGTGCCGGTGTTCGCTTTGTTCGCCGCGGGGATTTCGGTGAACGGCGACGCGCTGTCGACGGTTTTCACCACCGCGTTGCCGCTGGCTGTCCTCATCGGACTGGTCGCCGGGAAGTTCGTCGGCATCTTCGGGGCGAGCCTGCTGGCGGTGAAGCTGCACGTGGCGGAAAAGCCCAGCGGGATGAGCTGGCGAGACGTGGCCGCGCTGTCCGTGCTCGGCGGCGTCGGGTTCACCGTCAGCCTGCTGATCGCCGAACTCGCCCTGCCCGAGGACATGGCCGAAGTGGCCAAGGCGGCCGTCTTGATCGCCTCCGCGATCGCCTCGCTGACCGCCGCCGTGCTGCTCCTGCGGCGCAGCCGGGTACACGCGAAGGCGGGTTGATCCCGACACTCCCGCCGGTCCGTCGCGCCTCGCGTACGGCCACGTGGCACGATGACCCAGTGAGCAGCCCCAAACACGAGCGCACCAGCCCCGACGGCGTGGGGGCCGTGCCGTACCTGCCCCTGTCCAGCGACGAGGAAGCCGCGGCGAGCGAGCAGTCCATCGGCAAGCTCGTCGGCGACGCCACCCAGCACCTGTCGACGCTGGTCCGCGCCGAAATCGAGCTGGCGAAAGCCGAGCTGGCGCAGGAAGCGAAGAAGGCGCTCAAGGGGACGGTCTTCTTCCTGATCGCCCTCACCGTCTTTCTGTACAGCACCTTCTTCCTGTTCCTGCTGATCGCCGAGGGTCTGTCGGACTGGTGGGGCATCCGCTGGCCCGCGTTCGCGACGGTGTTCGGCCTGATGCTGATCACCGTGGGCGCGACCGCGTTCCTCGGCTGGCGCAAGGTGAAGAAGCTGCGCGCGCCGGAACGCACGATCAGCAGCGTCAAGGAGACGGCCGAGGCGTTCAAGCGCAAGCCGGTCGAAGACGACGACCTGCCCTCGACGCAGGGCTGACGCCAGCCCGCGCGCCGGTGGTGGAGCTGACGCCGGACCCGTCGAGCGTGCGGGTCGACGGGCCGTGGACGCATCGCGACGTCTCGGCCAATGGCATCCGCCTGCACGTAGCCGAATGCGGCGAGGGCCCGTTAGTGCTGCTCCTGCACGGGTTCGCGGGTTTCTGGTGGACCTGGCGACACCAGCTGCCCGCACTGGCCGACGCCGGTTTCCGCGCGGTAGCGGTAGATCTGCGCGGCTACGGCGACTCGGACAAACCCCCGCGCGGCTATGACGCGTGGACCCTGGCAGGCGACGTAGGCGGCCTGATCAAGACCCTGGGCGCCCGCCGGGCACACCTGGTAGGCCACGCCTGGGGCGGCATGCTCGCCTGGACAGTCGCGGCACTGCACCCCCGCCTGGTGTCCTCGGTGACCGCCATCGGCGCCGCACACCCGTTAGCGTTCAAGTCGGCGGTGAAGCGCACCAGCAGCCAGATCCGCGCCGCAGGCCACCTTTTCCGCTTCCAGGTACCGATGGCCCCGGAAAAATGGCTGGTCCGCGACAACGCGGCGGCAGTGGAAGAACTGTTCAGCAAATGGTCCGGCGAGACCTGGCGCTCCTCCTCGGACTTCACCGAGACCCTGCCGCCATTCCGCCAGGCCATGCTGGTCCCAGGCGTCGCCCACTCCGCACTGGAGTACTACCGCTGGGCCTTCCGCGCCCAGTTCCGAGGCGAAGGCAGACGCTTCACCGACGCAGTCAACGCCCGCATCACCGCCCCCGTACTGCAGTTGCACGGCGCGGACGACACCTGCATCCTCCCGGAAACCGCACTGGCGTCAGTCCACTGGGCAGGCCCGCACAGCGAACCAAAACTCTGGCCAGGCATCGGCCACTTCCCCCAGCTAGAAGACCCAGACCGAGTAACAAAGTCCGTTGTGGACTTCATCCGCTAACGACAACAACAACCCGCAACAGACCCACCCAACAAGCGAAGCACCCAGCCCCTCCCCCGCACCCCGATACGAAGCTCCCCTGCGGTCTGGGGGTGCTTGTCAAGGCATCTTTCCCGCCTTGACAAGCACCCCCAGACCGTCAGCACAATCGAGCTTCGGGGTGCCCCACGCAACCACGCGCGCAATGTCGCCGCCAGGCGACGAGCCGAGGCAGCGTCAACTAGCGCAAGCCCCAGTCCCCACCCGAGCAGTCTGCGACGAAGCAGCATCAACCTCACTGCGCACCTGATCCGCGGTCAACGTAAACCCGGTATCCGGATCCTCCACCGCAGCCCCAAACACCACCCCGATGACATCCCCGTCAGGAGTAATCATCGGCCCCCCGGAATTCCCGCTCCGCACGGTCCCCCGCACAGTAAACACATCCCGCTGCACAGTACGAGAGTCATAAATATCCGGCCCCCGCAAATTAATCCGCCCCCGAACCCGAGCCGGAGTAGCCGTATAGGGCCCATCCAACGGATACCCCAACACCACCGCATTATCCCCAGCCCGAGCAGTCTGCGGCGCGAACGGCAACACCGGCGCCTTCAACCCAGGCACCGCCAACACGGCAATATCAACCTCCGGATTGAAGTAAACAACCCGAGCCCGATAATCCCCCGAAGTCGACTCAATCCCGACCTCGTCAGTCCCCGCCACCACATGCGCATTGGTCATAACCCGCTGCGGCGCAACCACAAACCCACTGCCCTCAAGCGCCCGAGAACAAGAAGGCGCGTTCCCCCGAATCTTCACCACACTGGGATGCACCCGCTTAGCCACAGCGGACACATTGAGCGAAGTATCCGGCGGCGGCGTATCCGCCGAAGGCGCCTTCTCAAACGGCGACAACGCAGACGGAAACCCAGACGCGTCAAGCAACTTCCGCAGATCACTGGGAAGCCCCTGCGCCTCAGCAGGCATCAGGTCGTTGACCTCACCCAGCACGACCGACGAGTTGATCGACTTAGCCAACCCGGGAATCGCCGACACCGTAGTCAACGGATTAGCGACCAGCCAAGCGACCACGAACACCGCGGCCGCCTGCAAGATCGCACCGAGCGTCTTGTCGATGCCGGAAAGCTTGTCCGGATTGATCTTCTGCCGCAGCTTCCGCCCGACCCACACGCCGAGCGTCTCGCCGAGCACGATCAGGAACACGACCACCGCGAACGCGAAAGCCACCTTGGCGACCGGACTGTCGAAAAGGCTGATCACGAACGGCGCCAGCTTCACCCCGGCCACCGCGCCCAGCGCGACGCCCACGAGCGCGGGCAGCGCGACGATCACGCCCTGGAACGCACCGGAAACCGCGGCCATGACCGCAAGCAGCAGGACGACGACATCGACCCAGTTCACCGCGCCGTCACTCCTCGATAGAACCGTCCCGGGCCGCCGACCGGCCCTGATGTTCGGCCCACGCTACGTCAAGCTCGCGCACATCGCCGGTGTCCCACTCCCGTTCCCAGCCGCCGAGCGAGAGCAGCACGGACAGCAGACCGGCGGTGAAACCCCAGACGAACAGGCCGTCGACGGTGAACGCCGGACCTCGCCACGACGCGTCGCCGCGGCGCACGGTGAACCGGTTGGCCGGGTCGGCGAGGTCGGCCAGCGACACCCGCGCGACCGCCGCCGTCTCGGCCGGATCGACCGCGCGCACCGGCGACGGGGTGTGCCAATGCGCCAGCACCGGCGTCACCGCGAACCTCGACACCGGCACGAACAGCTCTGGCAGCACCGCGACCGGCAGGATCCCCGACGGGTCGACGCCGGTCTCCTCCTCGGCCTCGCGCAGCGCCGTGCCGACCGGGCCGTCGTCGCCGTCCTCCGCGCCGCCGCCGGGGAACGAAACCTGCCCGGCGTGCGAGCCGAGCGTGTCCGCCCGCCGCTGCAACAGGACGTCCGGACCGTCTCCGCCGGGCCGTTCGCCGAAGAGAATGAGCACCGCGGCGGCGCGGGTGAGCAGGTCTTCCGGCGGGCTGAACCGGGTGAACGTGCGGCTGTCGACCTCGCCGGACACCTTCACCAGCGGCCGCAGCCATTCCGGCACGGCTTCGGGTTCGACGAGCGGTCCGGTGGTCATGAGTAGTCCTTCACAGCAGCGCGCACCTGGTCAGTGTTGTCGAACACCCGCGGGTTCGCGATGAACCGGACCTGGCCGTCCGCGGTGACCAGGTACGACGCGGGCAGCGACGAGGGCACCTTGAGCGCGGTGCGGATGGGACCGGTCTGGCCGTCGCCGTCGTAGAGCGACGGCAGGTGCACGCCGAGTCGCTGGAACAGGCCGAGCCCGTCCGAAGCCGGGCTCGCGACCTGCACGCCGACCACGCGCACCGCACCCGGCTCGGCGGCGTACCGCTGCAGCACCGGCAGTTCGGTGCGGCACGGCTGGCACCACGACGCCCACACGTTGACCAGCACCGGACCGCCGCCGAGGACCTTGCCGACGTCCACCCTGGACCCGTCGCCGAGGCAGTCCGCCTCGATCCCGGACAGCTGGCCGACCGCCTTCGCCGCGGCGGGCGGACAAGCCTGGAGCTTCGCCGCCGCGCGCGCCGCGGTGAGGTCGCCGGACGCGGGCGGCGCGGCCGTCGAATCGCCGCCGCGCAGCGTCAGGACGGCGACCAACGCGGCCACCGCCAGCACCGCGACCCCGAGCGCCCATTTGGTGACTGCAGTCACCCGCGCGCCGCCAGCTCGAGAATGTGGTCCCTCTCCGGGCCCTTGACCAGTTTCGCGGCCACCTCGAACTCGGTGGGCCCGGTGCCGAACGACGGGCAGTCCTTGCGCAGCGGACACGCGCCGCAGGCCGGTTTCCGGGCGTGGCACACGCGGCGGCCGTGGAAAATCACGCGGTGGGACAGCATGGTCCACTCTTTGCGCGGGATCAGCTCGCCGACCGCGTGCTCGACCTTGACCGGATCCTCTTCCGCGGTCCAGCCCCAGCGCCGCACGAGACGGCCGAAGTGAGTGTCCACTGTGATTCCCGGCACGTCGAAAGCGTTGCCGAGCACGACATTCGCGGTCTTGCGGCCGACGCCGGGCAGCGTGACGAGGTCGTCCAGTTTCTTCGGCACCTCGCCGCCGTAGCGCTCCACGAGCGCCGCGCCGAGACCCATCAGCGAATTCGCCTTCGCCCGGAAAAACCCGGTCGTGCGCAGGTATTCCTCGAGTTCGGCGCGCTCCGCTCCGGCGTAATCGGCCGCGGTGCGGTACTTCTTGAACAACGCGGGCGTGACGAGGTTCACCCGCACGTCCGTGGTCTGCGCCGACAACACCACCGCGACCAGCAGTTCCAGCGGATTCGTGAAGTCCAGCTCGGCCTTCGCGTCCGGATAAACCTCGTCGAGGCAACGTTTCATCCGCCGGGCGCGTCTCACGAGAGCGAGCCGGCTTTCTTCGCGGTCCGCGCGGGGCCCGTTCGGGACAACAGGGGGCACCCCGATAGCCTACGGGCGAGTCGGACGAGCCGGTCGGGAGCATCCGCCGGTGGACGGCCGAACCGCCAGAGCACCACCTCTGCGGGCCGCGCGTCCGCCCTGAGCGAGGATCTGGAGATCCATGACCGAGTGCGTCACCGAAAACAGCGGAGCTGTGGCATGACCGTGTGGTTCGTGATCTTGGTCCCGCTGGTGATCATGTTCTTCGCGTTGTTCATGGAACGGGTCGAGAGCAGGCTCAAGCACGTCGCGGTTCAGGAGAACGAGGTCGAGGAGTTCCTGGAGCAGGCCCAGCCCAACGAGGTCAGGGCCCTGTACGGGCACGGGATCGGCCGCGCGCTCGAGCTGTTCCGGCTCCGCAGGCTCGGCGGACGGGCAGCCAGGCTACGCGCGCGCAAGGTGCGGAGTTAGGCTGCTCAGTCGGACGTGATCGTTCCAGGCAGCCGCGCCGGGCGCGGCGAGCTGACGAGCGATCTGCCCGACACGCCCTAGACTGACGCGAAAGTGATCGGCGACACTGCCTTCGACCTGCGAAGGAAGTGATCGTTTCTCGACGAGGAGGCACCCGAGGTGGACGAAACCCTGGCCCGTGCGGGCATTTTCCAGGGTGTGGAGCCGGCAGCGGCGGAGGCGCTGGCCCAGACCTTGGAATCCGTGGAGTTCCCCCGCGGCCATGTCATCTTCAACGAGGGCGAGCCGGGCGACCGGCTGTACATCATCCAGTCCGGCAAGGTGAAGATCGGCCGCAAGTCCCCGGACGGCCGCGAGAACCTGCTGTGGATCGCCGGTCCGTCCGACATGTTCGGCGAACTGTCCATCTTCGACCCCGGCCCGCGCACGTCCGGCGCCACGACGGTCACCGAGGTCCGCGCGGTCACCATGGACCGCCCGGCGCTGCGGCAGTGGATCGCCACCCGCCCGGAGATCGCCGAGCAGCTGCTGCGCGTCGTCGCGCGCCGCCTGCGCCGCACGAACAACATGGTCGCGGAGCTGATCTTCACCGACGTCCCCGGCCGCGTGGCCCGTGCGCTGCTGCAGCTGGCGCAGCGCTTCGGCAGCCAGGAGGCGGGCCTGCTGCGGGTCACGCACGACCTGACGCAGGAAGAGATCGCCCAGTACGTCGGCGCGTCCCGCGAGACCGTCAACAAGGCGCTCGCCGACTTCGCGCACCGCGGCTGGCTGCGGCTCGAGGGCAAGAGCGTGCTGATCCTCGACCCGGAGCGACTCGCTCGCCGCGCCCGCTAATCTTCCCCCGAGTGGGTTAATCCGCACGGGTTTTTCGAAGGCCGCCTCCTACTGGGGGTGGCCTTCGTGCGTGCATACCGGACTGTCCCCCACAAGAGCGGCATTCCGCGCCGGCCCCGTGTCGCCGCCGGTTTCGGCCGGTCCGGCCGGGAAAATGACAAGGAGCCGGGCGCCACCCCCGACGTGGCGCACCGGCTCCTCGCCTGCGCACGGATCATCCCCCGACGACCCGCGCTCCCCGCCCTCCGGACCAGGCCCCGACCCATATGCCGGAGGGAGCTGGGTGCTGCAGTGCTGTCCAGCCCGTAATGGGCTGTCGTTCAACCATCACGGCCAAAACTCACGAATTCAAGGCCATTCACCCTCAAGGACGCCAAGACCGCGTCTTCGTTGCACGAGTTCACGAAGAATCCAGCTGGTGTTATCGGATCGAGACCTTTAGGTCACGCAACCGGGCCGCCACCGCCGCCGGAGCGGGCTGCTCAGCGATCTGGGCGGCCAGCGCCGCCGCGGACGCCCGGTAGGCCGGACCCGCGAGCACCGTCTGGACCGCATCGAGGATTCCGTCGCCGGAGTCGACCGCGATTCCGGCTTCCGCGGCCTGGATCTGCGCGGCGACCTCGAAATGATCAGTCGCCAACGGCAGGACCACCAGCGGCACGCCGTGCGCGAGCGCGCCTAGGACGGTCGCCGAGCCGCCGTGGCAGACCACCGCGTCGACAGCGGGCAGGAGCTGCGTCTGCGGCACGAACTGCTCGATCCGCACGTGGTCCGGCTGCTGTCCGAACCGGCCGACGTCGCCGTCCCGGCCGATCGTCGCCACGACGTTCACCGGCTCGTCGCGCAGCGCGGCCACCATTCCCTCCAGTACGCCGGGTCGCGCGTTGTGAGTGGTGCCGAGGGTGACGTAGACGGTCCGGTCGTAGGGCAGCCCGTCGAGGACTGCCGGGCGCGGACCGGGCGTCGGCGTCACGCCAGCGGGCTGGAGCGGCCAGCGCGTCGGGTACTCCCAGGCGACGTCAGGCGGGATCAATCCCGTCGGCCAGAAGTCCAGGTACGGCACGGCGTCGCGCGGCGGCAGCTCGTCGAGCCCGCGTTCGCGGACCAGACCGTTCGCGACTTCCCACGCCCGCTCCATCGTCGCGGCGGACTTCGGCGGACCGATCGCGTGCATCGCGTACGGGACGCCGGACAGGCACGCAGCAATCACGGCCGCGCGTTCGGCGAGGTTGGCGATGACGAGATCCGGCCGCCAGTCGCGGACGAACTCGACCATGTCGTCGAGCCGCGCGGCCGCACCGAGCCCGACCATGTACTCGGCGACCAGGTGGGAGAGCCGCTCGTCCGCGGTCATCCCGGCCATCTCCTCGCGAGCCCGCTGCCACATCGAGGCCGCGGCGGCGGGGTCGCTCGGCTGCCCCACCGACACCGCCTGCAGACCGGTGTTTTCCAGGTACTGAACGGCTTCCGGGCCGGTCACGAACGCGACCTCGTCCCCAGCGGCGCGGGCCGCCTTGGCGAGCGGAAGCATCGGCGCGAGATGGCTGTACCCAGCTCCGGAGGAGAACATCAGCCGCATCGCGCGAGCGTACTGACTTACCCGATCGGGCGTGACCAAGATGACCGGGAAATTACTGGTACCTCCGTACCAATTTCGTCATACTAGTACGCGTGTCCCAGTCTGCCCACTCCGAAGGCCGCACCACGCTCGCCGACTACCGCGCCGCGCTGACCGCCCCTGGCTCGCGCGGCCCGGTGATCGCGTCGATCCTCGCCCGGCTCCCGATCGCGATGATCGGCATTTCCGCGCTGCTGTACGTGCAGCGCGAAACCGGTTCGTTCGCCGCCGCCGGGCTGGTCTCCGCGAGCTCGCTCGCCGGGGTCTCGGTGGGCGCGGTCGTGCAGGGCAGGCTGATCGACCGGTTCGGGCCGAGCCGTCCGCTGTTGGTCGTCGCCGCTGTGTTCGCGCTGTCGATGGCGTCGCTCGCGATCGCGATCGAGGCGCACCTGCCGACGTTCGTGCTGATCCCGCTGGCCGCCGCGACCGGCCTTTCGGAGCCGATGGTCGGCTCGGCGTCGCGGGCGCTGTGGACGAAAATCCTGCCGGAGGGACCGGCGCGCAACGCCGCGCTGTCCTATGAGGCGATCAGCATGGAGGTCTTCTTCATCCTCGGCCCCGGCATCGCGGGCCTGCTGATCACCGCGCCGTGGGCGGGCACCGGCATGGTCGTCGGCGCGATCACCATGGTCACCGGCGCGGTGCTGTTCGCGCTGAACCCGACCGTGCGCGCGTGGGGTCCGGCCCCGAAGGCGAAGACGCCGCTGCTCGGCGCGCTGGCCAGCCCCGGAATGCGGACGCTCGCGCTGGCCGCGCTCGGTTTCGGCATGGTGATCGGGTTCGTGGAGGTCGCCGTGCCCGCCGCCGCGACGGAATCCGGCCACCCCTCGCTCAGCGGCCTGCTGCTGTCCGCGTGGTCGTTGAGTTCGGTGGCGTTCGGCGTGGCCTACAGCCTGCACCCGTGGCCGCGCCGCCTGGGCCTGCGCCTGCCGATCCTGCTGGGCGGTTTCGGCGCTTTCGTTGCGCTGCTTGCGCTTCCGTCGAGCCTGTGGGCCCTGGCGCTGCTGATGCTGCTGGCCGGCGCGATGATCACTCCCCAGTCGACGACCCACTCCGCGGCCATCGAGGTCGTCGCCCCGCGCGGCACCGCGGCAGAGGCATTCGGCTGGGTCCTCACGGCGGTGACGCTGGGGCTAGCGGCAGGCCAATCGGTGAGCGGCTACCTGGTCGAACATTCCGGGACGGCTGCAGCTTTCCTGGCTGCTGGCGTGGCCGGTGTCGTGTTGGCAGTGGTGGTGTGGCTGCTGCGCGGGACTGTGCGGGCTGCTTCGCCGGCGCCTGCTGACGGTGCTCTTGTCGGGGTTGCTGGGTAGCTCGGTTCTTCCTACGGCTGGTGCCGCTTCGTCACTGTTGGGGCACCAGCCGAGCCCTTTCGCCCACCCGTGCGTGACTCGCTTCTATCCACGGATGGTGCCCGCCTAGTCGCTGTTGGGGAACCGCCTGAGTCTCCTTGGCTACCTCACTCGGCCGCGCTGCTGGGTAACTCGCCTCTACCCACGGCAGCTCGCCACTGCCGAGGAACCACCCGAGCCCACTTGCCCGCCCTACTCGCCAGCGCTGCCGGATAACTCGCCTCTACCCACGGCAGATGCCGCCTCGCCACGGCCGAGGAACCACCCGAGCCCCTTTTGCCCACCTCACCCGGCAGCGCCGCCGGGTAGCCGTTTTCGGGTTTTCCCGGGCCGGGCACCCCCATGCTCACTGGCGGTCTTCCCTGTTTCCGCAGCTCAACCACCTTGCCCACCGTTTTTGTCGGTGGTCGCCGCTACTTTGCGTGGCATGGATCTCACATCCTTCGTGCGGCCGCTGGCGGCGGTCGCGAGCGCCGCGGCCCGACTCCTGTCGAGGCAAGCCCGCCTGCGTTTGCGGGCGACCGCTGAGGGCCTCGTCGTGTCCGGCAGCGATCGTGATTTGGCCGTCCAGTTGTCCTGCCCGGCGACGACCCATCTCGACGGCGAGGTCGTAGTACCAGCCGCGCCGTTCGCCGAAACGGTCCGCATGCTGGATGTCGACCAGGTCCGGTTAGCCGTCGAAGGAACCCGCCTCGCGATCCGAACGGACAGTGCCCGCTTCGCCCTGCCTTTGCTGGACCGCGACCTGCTCCACGTGCCGGAACCGCCACCCCTGCTGTCCAAAGTAGACGGTGCGGCCCTCGGCACGGCTTTGCGCACCGTCGCGGGCACCGCCGCCAAGGACGACCCGCTCCCGATCTTCACCGGCGTACGAGTGCAATCAATCGGCGGCGAACTGTGCCTGACCGCCTCGGACCGCTACCGCATGGCCGTCGCCCGCCTGCCGCTGCGGGAGGTCCGGGGACCCATCGACGTCCTGGTCCCAGCCACCCTGCTGACCGAAGCCGCCCGCCACAGCGTCGGTGCCATGGGACTGCACGCCGACCCCAGTCACTTCGCCCTGAGCTGGGCAGGAGGCACCGTCACCACAGCGGTCCTGGACGCAGGCTTCCTGTCCGCGGACTCCATCCCGTCCGACGCGGTAGACACAGAAGTCGAGGTAGGTGCCGACGAGCTAGCCGCAGCCATCCGCCGAGTCGGCGTCTACTCCGAAGACCGCCGAGTCCTGACCCTCGAAGTCGGCGACGCCCACCTCCGCCTGGCCAGCGCCCGCCAAGACACCGGCGAGGCAGAAGAACACCTGAAAGCAAACGTTTGCGGCGGCCGAACGTCCCCGTCCTTCCAGGCCCGGTACCTGCTGGACGCCCTAGCCCCGTTCAGCGGAGAACGCGTCCGACTGGCAATCCAGCCAGGGCTGCGAGCGTGCGTCCTGACCCCAGCCGACGAGGACGGACGGGAGGTGGCATTGAAGTACTACTTGATGCCGATGCTGTCCCGGTAACCGGCGAATGCCGACTCGGGCTTCGGCCTGACGGCTGGCTCGCACCGGGCGGGGTGCGAACCGGAGTCGTCACGGGTTCGGCCGCGTGGTGGCGGCCGAACGGCGGGCCAATGCCGGGGCGAGTGGCCAGGCTGGGCGGACTGCACTGAGCCGGGACGAGTCGAGCCGGACTGGGCTGGCCGAGCCGGGCCGAGCCGGGCCGGGCCGAGCCGGGCCGGGCCGAGCCGGGCTGGGCTGGGCTGGGCTGAGCGGCGCAAAGCGCAGCCGCACCATGCCCACCTCGGGCCAAGTCGCGCTCAGGCGGGCCGTGGTGGGCCAGAAGCCGTCTCGCACGCTGAGCGTGCTCCGGGGCCGGGGCATGTCGCCGTCGGTTGGCCGTGGGCACTTCCGGCGGTCCGCCGTGCGCGGAAGTGCGCGGCGACGGGCCAGACGCCGTCTGCGCCCATGCCACCCCGGCCTGCTCTGGGGCACCCGAGCGAGCCCACAGCCGCCGAGCCGGTGCGGCATGCCCGGGAAACCGCCAGGGCACTAGGGCTAGGGCGCACCCGAGCGAGCCCGCAGCGGCTGGGCCGGTGCCGCGTGCCCGGGAAACCGCCAGGGCGCTCGGGCTCGCCCGAGCGAGCCCAGAGCAGCGGGCCTGTGCGGCACGCCATGGCACTAGGACGACCCGCGGCACGGCACACGCCCGGCGGCAACGGTCTCGCACGCGGAGCGTGCCAGGGCCTGCGCAGCCACCAGCCGCGCGCCTGAAGCATCCCCAGGCTCCACTCAGCGCGCCTGAAACAACCTCAGGCGGCCGACTCCGCGGCCACCGCAGCCTTGACCTCGTCGAAAGTCGGGTTCACCAACGCGGTCGACCCCACGATCACCGTGGGCACCGTCTCGTTGCCGTTCGCTACCTCGCGCACTCGTTCAGCCGCGCCCGGTTCTTCCCAGATGTTGATTTCCCTTACCGGCAAACCGCTTTCCAGCAGGGGGCGGCGCAGCGCTGAGCAGAAGCCGCAGCCTGGGCGCCAGTAGAACTCGACCTCGACGTTGCTCATTGTCCGTCCTCCGAAGACGCCCGTAGATACTCCAGTTGTGCGCGCACGCTCGCCTCGGCCGGTGCCCACAGCGCGCGGTCGACGTCGGCGTACACCACCTCGACCACTTGCCGCGGCGTTGCGTCTTCGCCGAGCGTTCGCAAGGCGGAACGCACCTGATCCAGGCGCTGTTCCCGGTGCGCCAAATACTCCCGCGCGGTGGCGGGCAGGTCCGGCAGCTCCGGGCCGTGGCCGGGCAGGCCTGGGGTGCCGGCCGGGAGGGCGATCAGTTTGCGCAGCGAGCGCAGGTAGTCGCCCAGGTCGTGCAGGACCGTCGTGCCTCGGCCGAGGATTGTGTCTCCGGTCAGGATCTGGCCTCCGACCAGCAGCGACACCGAATCGTCGGTGTGGCCGGGGGTGTGCAGGACGGTGAAGTCCAAGCCACCCGCCGAAAAGGAGTCGCCGTCGGCGAACGCGGGTGCGTCGATGCAGAGGGAAGCGTCGAAGGCACGCACCGGCGCGCCGGTTTTCGAAGCGAACCAGGGGGCACCCTCGGCGTGATCCGGGTGGTGGTGGGTCAGCAGGATCAGCTCGACCGGACCGACGGCGGCGAGCTTTTCCAGGTGCTCAAGATCGTGGTAGCCGGGGTCGACGACCACGGCGGCCGCGGCGTCGCCACCGCGCAGCACCCACGTGTTGGTGCCCTCCAGGGTCATCGTCGAAGGATTGTTTTCCAGCAGCACCGACGCGGTTTCCGAAACACGGCGCAGCACGCCATAAGCGGGAGCGGTCACTCAGGACTCCGAAGTATCGAGGACAACGCGGATGTTCTCGCCGTCCCGGACCAGGGTCGGCACAGTCTTCACGATCTCGCGCGGCTCGGCGAGCACCGCATCGGCCTGCGAGAACTCGGCGAGTTCGACGAGCGTCAGCCACGTCGGCGGCATCAACGCGCGACGGCCTTCGCGCGCGTCCGCGACTGCCTCGGCGGGCGGTTGCCAACCGGCGGCAGCGGCTTCCGAGGTCGCGCCGTCCGCGCGCTGGCCTTCCGGCAGCTTCGCGACGAAGAAGCGGGTGTCGTATCGACGCTGTTCCTGCGGCGGCGTGACCCAGTGCGCGTACGGGTGCAGCAGGTCCGCGCGCAACGTGAGGCCGGCGTCGGCAAGGAAACCGGCGAGCGAGATTTCCCGTGATTCCAACGCTTTCCGCGCGTCGTGATACGGCGTGACGTCGGCGACGACCGAATCCTCAGTCCCGGCCAGCAGCACGCCGGACTCCTCGAACGTCTCCCGAACCGCGGCGCAAACGAGCGCGCGGGCGAGGCTTTCGTCGCAGGTGAACTGCTCGGCCCACCACGACGGCGGCGGCCCGGCCCACGCCACGGAGGTGTCGGCGTCGCGCGGATCGACCCCGCCGCCAGGGAACACCGTCATCCCGCCGGCGAACGCCATGCCCATGACGCGGTGCTGGAGGAAGACCTCCACGCCGTCCGAAACGTCGCGCAGCAGGATCACCGTGGCGGCGTCCTTCGGGGTCGCCGGCGGGCCATCCGCGTTGTCCCGGATCGCGATGCCGGGACGGGCGGGGATGTCGAAAACGAATTCACGCGGCCGTTCCACCCGGGCAACATACCTCGCAATCCGTACGCGTCGCGGATTACTTGTGTCACCTCGCGGCGGGAACCCGCACGGACTCGGAGTCGCTCAGGGCGGCCTTCCCGAACCGCAACCCGAGCCAGCCCAGAACCGCCGTCGCGCGCCCGGTCGGCCGAAAGCCGTGAAGGGCTCCTTGCGGGAATCTGCTTCCCTCAAGGAGCCCTTCACGGAACAACAGGGGTCAGGACCAGTGCTGGTCCCCGCCGGAACGGGACGCGCCGTTGAGCCGCAACCGGGCGGCCTCGGCACGCTCGCGCTCAGCCAGTTCCTCGTGCAGTTCGCGCAGCAGCGCGCGGTCGCGTTCGGACAGGCTCGGATCGTCCAGATCCAGCGCGGGCAGCTCGACCACCTCGTGCATGCTCGGCTTGCCCGCGGCGATCTCGCGGCCCTTCTCCGGGTCCTCGGCCAGCGCGCGCCGCAGCTGCGCCACCTCGGACGGAGTCAGGTCCGACGTGCGCTCGGCACGCGTTTCCGACCCGGCCGTCCTCGGTCGCTCCGAAGACGCGGCGGGCTCGGCCGCCGGCTCCGGCATCGAGACCGGCTGTGCGGGCACTGCCTGCACGATCGGCACCACCGGCGCGACCGGGACCACCGGCTCTGCGGCGGCTACCGGTTCCGGTTCGGGCTGACGGTGCCCGTGCCGGCTCGGCGCTTCCGAGACCGGTTCGGGGACCGGGGCCGAAGCGGGCGCCGGGGCGCTGCGCTGCGGCGTCGGTTCCGGCCGGTAGTCGGGGGCCGAATGCGTGCTGCCGGTGACCCACACCGGGCTCGCGACGGCGCCCGCGGCCTGGTGGTAATCCGACTGCGGGATCCCCGGGCCGCTCACCTCCACGACCGAGCGGATGCCCGCCCGGCGCAGCGCGGTGTCGACCCGGAACGCGACCGCGGGCGGGTTGCCCTCGGGGCCGAGTTCGACCAGCACGACCCGCTGCGGCAGCGCGCCCGGCACGCTGCCCGCCGGCGTGTTGCGCCACACCGCGTGCACGGAACGCACGTCGGGCAACACCTGCAAGGTCCGGTCGAGCGCCTCGGCGAGACCGAACTCCGGCTGGTTGTCGCCCGTGAACCGGTGCGTGTGCATCGGCTCGTGGTCGGTGACCAGCAGGTCGTTCGCGAGCGTCGCGTCCGACCGGCTCATCTCGAGCACCAGCGCCAGCTCGCGCTGTTCGGCCTCGCTCACCGCGATCCGGCCCGCGATCAACGTGCCGGTGGTGAGTTCCACCGCCTCGTCGATGTGGGCACGGGCGATCAGTTCCCGCGCTTCGGTGAGCGCGCTGTCGTCGATGCGGCCCGCCAGGGCCAGCAACAAGTTATGCAGGCGCAGGGGCACCGAGAACCCGTCCATCGGGCCGTCGTGAACCTCCACCATGGCTCTGCTCCTCCCAGCTCGCCTGGCGGCAACGAGCGTTAAGCGGCGACAAGTCGATGACCGGCGCCCGCGGCGCCTACGCAGACCAGCTCGGACTCGGCGAGCGCGGCCCGGTGGTACCCGGGAAGGTCGAAGCGCGGCGGGATGACCTCGACACTCGGTTCCTCGTCCCCCATGACCCGCAGCACCCGCTGCAGTTCACCGGTGAGCCGGGGCTGTCCCGCGGTCGCCGTCACCAGCAGGACTCGCTTCGCCCCGCCCTCGCCGGAAGCGCCGAGGCACCGCCAGCTCTGCCGTACTTCCCCCACATCCGCGCGTCCACGCAACGTCGCGTGGAGCAAGACGGACACAGAGTCGACGGAGTTCACCCATTCGGGCGCACTCTGCGTGAATGTGTACCTGGTCTCGGTGACGTCGTCTACCCCCAGGGTCGAACTCACCTGGTGCCAGTCGGCGCCGTGCGGGATCAGACCGGCCACGAGCAGGCGGTACTCCGCCTGGTCCAAATCGATCCTGTGCTTGAGCAAAGACCTCGGCAGGGTCCGCGCGAGCGTCCCCATCGCGCCTTCGCCGAGCCAGTCGCGGAACCGCCACAACAGCTGGTCCGGCGTACGGCCGGCGAGCCGCAGCAGCAGTTCGTGCAGGGACTGTTCGATGTCGGGATCCATCACTTCACCTCCACGATCAGTTCGACTTCCACCGGCGACGCGATCGGAAGCTCCGCGACGCCGACGGCCGAACGAGCGTGCACCCCGGCGTCGCCGAAGATCTCGCCGAGCAGTTCGGACGCCCCGTTCACGACCGCGGGCTGGCCGGTGAAGCCCTCCGCGGAGGCGACGAAACCGACCACCTTGACAATCCGGACAACAGAGTCAATGCCGACGAGGGCGTGCACCGCGGCGAGCGCGTTCAGCGTCGCCGTGCGGGCGTGGCCCTTGGCTTCCTCCGGGCTGACCTCGCCGCCGACCTTCCCGGTCGCGGCGAGCGCGCCGTCGACGAAGGGCAGCTGGCCGGAGGTGTAGACGTGCGAGCCGGAGCGCACGGCCGGCACATACGCGGCCAGCGGTGCGGCGACTCCGGGCAGTTCGATGCCGAGCTCGGCGAGCCGGTCGCTCCAGGTCAACGCCGCCCCCTCAGCTCTTCGGCCGCTTCAGGTACGCGACGTGCTGTTCGCCGCTCGGGTTGGGCAGCACGGTCACCAGCTCCCAGCCGTCCTCGCCCCACTGGTCGAGGATCTGCTTCGTAGCGTGGATCAGCAGCGGGACGGTGGCGTACTCCCATTTGGTCGCACTCATGACTCGGGAGCGTAACCAAGCGGGCAAGGCCCCTCCGGACCGCCGCCGCCGAAAGCCCGTCACCCGTCCAGGGGAGCGCCTGGTAGGCCGGGTGAGTGTGGGTCAGTTCACATCCGATCGTCGCTCGCTAGCGTGGGCGCGTGGAGACCTGGCGGATCGTCGCGACCGTGCTGCTCGCCGTGGCCGGGGTGCCGCTCGTGCTGGCCGTGATGGCCAAAACGCGGGACCGGGTGAACGATTCGGGCCAGGTGGCGATCGCCGGGGCGGTCACCCTCACCGGGCTGATCGTGGTGGCAGTGCTCACGCTGACCGTGCTGCCCGGCGTGGTGACCTGGATCGTCGTCGCGGCCGTCGCCGCTGCGGTCAGCGTCATGATGCTGGCCAGCTGAGCACCGGTTTAGTGTTGAGGATGTGACCACACCCTCCGCCGGCTGGACCGACGAGCTCGCCAGGGCCCGGCTGCACTTCGTCACCGGCAAGGGCGGAACCGGCAAGACCACGCTCGCCGCGGCGCTGGGTCTCGCACTCGCCCGCAATGGCCGCCGGGTGCTCTTGATCGAGGTCGAGGGACGGCAGGGCATCGCACAGCTTTTCGACACCGAACCGCTGCCGTACGCGGAACAGCGGATCGCGTCGGTCCCGGGCGGCGGCGAACTGCGCGCGCTGCACATCGACGTCGAAGCGGCGCTGCTCGAGTACTTCGAAATGTTCTACAACCTCGGTTTCGCCGGGCGGACGCTGCGCCGGATGGGGGCGATCGAGTTCGCCACCACGCTCGCGCCGGGCCTTCGCGACGTCCTGCTCACCGGGAAGATCAAGGAATGCGTCGGGCGCACCGAATCCGACGGGCGCCACACCTACGACGCGGTCGTGGTCGACGCGCCGCCGACCGGGCGCGTGGTGAAGTTCCTCGACGTCACCAAGGCTCTCACCGACCTCGCCAAGACCGGCCCGATCCGCGGCCAGGCCGACGGCGTCGTCCGGCTGCTGCATTCCGGCGAGACCGCCGTGCACCTCACCACGCTGCTGGAGGAGATGCCGGTGCGCGAGACCGTCGAAGCGGTGGCCGAGCTGGACGGGGCCGATCTGCGGCCGGGCGCCGTGCTCGTGAACCGGGTCCGTCCGCCGCGGCTGCCCGCGCGTTCGGTGACCGCGGCCGCCGACGGCCGGGTGGACGCCGACCGGGTGCGCTCCGGCCTCGCCTCGGCCGGGCTGAACCTGCCGGAGGCGACGCTCGACGCGCTCGTGGAGGAAACCGTGGAGCACGCCGTCCGGGTCGCCGCCGAGCAACGGGCCCGCGAACAGCTCGCCGAGGCCGATCTGCCGACGCTGGAGCTGCCGGACCTCACCGACGGCGTCGACGTCGCCGCGCTCTACGAACTCGCCGAAACGCTGCAGGAACAGGGGGTGCGCTGATGCCCGCCGACCCGACGCTCGACGTGGACGCCCTCCTCGACGACCCGGACAGCCGCGTGATCGTGTGCTGCGGTTCCGGCGGCGTCGGCAAGACCACCACCGCGGCGGCGCTCGCGCTGCGGGCCGCCGAACGCGGCAGGCAGACCGTGGTGCTCACGATCGACCCGGCACGCAGGCTCGCGCAGGCGCTCGGGCTGCGCGAACTGGGCAATCACCCGAAGCAGGTGCGCGTCGAGGGCTTCGAGCCCAAGGGCGAACTGTGGGCGATGATGCTCGACATGCGCCGCACGTTCGACGACATGGTGCGCGTGCACGCCGGGCCCGAGCGGGCCGAGCAGCTGCTGCAGAACCCCTTCTACCAGACCATTTCCACGTCGTTCTCCGGCACGCAGGAGTACATGGCGATGGAGAAGCTCGGCCAGCTCGCGGCGACCGACGAATGGGATCTGATCATCGTCGACACGCCGCCGAGCCGGTCCGCGCTCGACTTCCTCGACGCGCCGACCCGCCTGTCCACCGCGCTCGACGGCCGGATGATCCGGCTGCTCACCGGTCCGGCGAAGGCGGGCGGCTGGGGTCTGCGCAAGGTGGTCAGCGCGGGGTTCTCGATGTTCGCGAAGGCCGTGTCCACGATCATCGGCGGCCAGCTGCTCGCCGACGCGTCGGCGTTCATGCAGGCCTTCGACAGCATGTTCGGCGGATTCCGCGAACGCGCGCGCAAGACCGCCGAACTGCTGCGGTCCTCGGGCACGTCGTTCCTCGTGGTGGCCGCGCCGGAGCCGGACGCGCTGCGCGAGGCGTCCTACTTCGTGGAGCGGCTCGCCGGCGAATCGATGCCGCTGGCCGGACTGGTCGCCAACCGCACGCATCCGGTGCTCGCGCCGCTGTCCGCGACCGAAGCGCTGACCGCTGCCGAGTCAGTGCAGAACGCGCCGCTCGCCGAGGCCGTGCTGCGGCTGCACGCCGACCGCGTCGCGCTGGCCGAACGCGAGAACCGGCTGCTGGCGCGCTTCACCCGCGCGCATCCGGAAGTGCCGCTGACCCGGGTGCCCGCGCTCGCCGGTGACGTCCACGACCTCGAGGGCCTGCGCGACATCGGAGCAAAGCTGACGTCGTGAGCGGCTGTGCGCGAAACACAGCCGCTCACGAGCAGGTTCAGCCCGCCGCGGCGGCCAGCGCGTCCCGCTTGGCCGCTTCGAGCAGGTCGGTCCAGCTGGTCACGTCCGGACGACGGCGCAGCAGGGCGCGCCGCTCCCGTTCCGTCATCCCGCCCCAGACCCCGAAATTGATCCGGCCGTCGAGTGCCTCGGCGAGGCATTCGGTGCGGACCGGGCACCCCATGCACACGGCTTTCGCCCTGTTCTGTTCGGCGCCTCGCACGAACAACCCGTCGGGATCAGCGTCCCGGCACGAGGCATCGACCCGCCAGCCAACCTGATTGGTTTGCATACCCCCAGCTCCCTCATCTGGTGTATGGCACCAGCGAAGGCGAAGCTCCCGCTCCCACCCCCGCGAGCGTTTCCCACTGCGCCGCACGTCGGTGACGGCACCTCCCCGGTGCCGCTGCCGCCGTCCGGACCAGCCAGGCTCCCACCCGGGCTGCTCCGTCTGTCGGCATCTACGTGAGACGTTGACGGACTGTAGGGTCCCTCGGTTCCCTCCGTCGAGACCTAGCATGCATTCCGTTACCAAAGGTCACGACACGGGGGCCCGTTAATGATCGCCGGCGGGGGCGCGCGGGCGTGAGGTCACGAAGGCGACACGGGGCTTCAGTACCCTGGCTTTCGTGCGCAAAACGGATGGTCTTTTCAAGCTCCTCGGCCTGTGCCTGCTGGCAGGGGTGCTGGTCGCCGGGATCATGTTCCCGGTGGTGGGCGCCGCGGGGGTCGTGTCCAACCAGGCGAGCGAAACGGTCGACAAGACGTCGTCCGACCTCGCCGACATCCCGCCGCCGCTGGTGACGACTATCACCGACTCCGGCGGCAAGCCGATCGCGACGCTGTACAAGCAGTACCGGATCCCGGTCCGCCCGGACCAGATCAACCCGGCGCTGAAGTGGGCGCTGCTGTCGGCCGAGGACAAGGCGTTCTACGAGCACCACGGGGTGAACTGGGGACGGACGCTGCGCGCCGCCGTCTCCAACACCGCGGGCGGGGACACGCAGGGCGCCTCGACGATCACGCAGCAGTACGTCAAGAACTACCTGATCAACGTCGTCTACCGGGGCGACAAGAACGGGCAGGCGAAGGCGCAGGAACAGTCGCTCTCGCGCAAGCTCAAGGAAGCCCGGATCGCGATCAACCTCGAGACCAAGCTCTCGAAGGACCAGATCCTCGCGGGCTACCTCAACATCGTCGAGTTCTCCCGGCAGATCTACGGCATCGGAGCGGCAGCGCACGCCTACTTCAACACCACGCCGGAGAACCTGACCGTCCCGCAGGCCGCGCTGCTCGCGGGCATCGTGAACAACCCGATCGTCCTCGACCCGTGGAACCACCCGGACAAGGCGACCAAGCGGCGCAACCTGGTGCTGGACCGGATGGTCAGCAACCAGAAACTGGCGAAGGCGGACGCGGACAAGTTCAAGGCGGAACCGCTCGGCATCGTGCCGGACACCCCGCAGAAGCCCGCGTCGAACTGCACCGGAGCCGGTCCGGAGAACGGGTTCTTCTGCCAGTACGTCCAGGACTACCTGCTCAAGTCCGGGATGACCGAGGACCAGCTGTACACCGGCGGGTACACGATCAAGACCACGCTGGACGAGAAGGCCAATCACGAGGCGAAGGTCTCGGCCGAAACCCAGGTGAGCAAAACCCAGAAGAACGTCGCGAACACGCTTTCGCTGATCCGTCCCGGCAAGGACCGGCACGAAGTGGTGGCGCTCGCGGCGAACCGGGACTACGGGATCGACGCGGATCAAGGGCAGACCACCTACGCGCTCCCGTCCGGCGTGTTCAACACCGGCGGCGCGGGGTCGAGCTACAAGATCTTCACCACCGCGGCCGTGCTGAACCAGCACATCGCGGGGATCTACAGCAACATCCCGGTCGGCAACAGCTACGTCTCGCACGTCTTCACCGGTGGCGGCAGCCACTGCCCGGCGACCGGCCCGCCGCTGAACTCGCGCTGGTACTGCGTGGGCAACGCCGGCAACTACGGCGAGTCGACCTCGCTGCAGAACGCGCTGGCGACCTCGCCGAACACCGCGTTCGTGGCGCTGGAGGACAAGATCGGCAGCACCGGACCGGGCATCGACATGGCGGTCAAGCTGGGCATGCGCGAGACGATGGCGAGCAACCCCGGCGGCGGAAAGGTCGACCCGAAGTCGAACGACTCGGGCAAGAACCAAAGCCAGGCCCAGGCTTACGGCCCCAAGCCGAACTATCCGGGCACGGGTGCGTTCACGCTCGGCTTCAGCCCCACGAGCGGCCTGGAACTGGCGAACGTCGCCGCGACCATCCTGAGCGGCGGCAAATGGTGCCCGCCGACCCCGCTGGCGGCGGTGACCGACCGCGACGGCAAGCCGGTGCCGATCAAGGAAGCTCCGTGCGAGCAGGTCGTGCCGGAAGGCCTCGCGAACACCATGGCGGTCGGGATGAGCAAGGACGACCAGCCCGGTGGCACGTCCGCCAAGGCGGCCGAGGGCGTCGGCTGGAACCGGCCGCTCGTCGGCAAGACGGGGACGACCCAGAACAACGGCTCGGCGACCTTCGTGGCGGGCACGCCGCAGATGGCCGGTGCGGCGATGGTGTTCCGTCCGGAAGGCGGCAGCGGCGGCCTTTGCTACAACGGCGTCGGCAACGTGAGCACTTGCGGCACGGGCAACATGTTCGGTGGCAAGACTCCCGCGCAGACGTGGTTCGGCGCGATGAAGAACATCATGGAGGGCCAGCCGGTCGTGCCGTTGCCGCCGGAGGATCCGGCGTATACCAACTGAATCCGGTGAAAACGGGGCGGGAGACGCGATCTCCCGCCCCGTTTCGCTTGTCCGGGCTTAACCGCCGTCGTCCGGCTGGTCCAGTCCATCTCGAGCCGACGACGCCCGGTCGCCGTTCCCGTCGCCGAACTCATCCCGGACGGCGGCGCCCCGGTGAAACGGGAGGTCAAGCTCAACGACTGAGCCGGGGCCACCCCTCCGGATGGCCGAACACGTATCCTCGAACATGTGAGCACGCTCGGTAACGCCAGTCCGCCCGGGGGCACCGCGAAGCGGTTTGCCGTAGGGACCATCGCCCTCGGGGCCGCCACTCTCGGTTACGCCGTCGGCATCGAACGCCGCCGCTACACCCTGCGGACCGCCGAGTTGCCCGTGCTCGCGCCCGGTACGCCGCCGTTCACCATCCTGCACGTCTCCGACCTGCACATGCTCCCCGGTCACCAGGCCAAGCAACGCTGGGTCGCCGCGCTCGACGAGCTCGAACCGGACCTCGTCGTCAACACCGGCGACAACCTCTCCCACCGCACCGCGGTCCCCTCCGTGCTCCGCGCGCTCGGCCCGCTGCTGGACCGGCCGGGGCTGTTCGTCTTCGGCAGCAACGACTACTACGCGCCCAAGCCCAAGAACCCCGCGCGCTACCTCATGCCGCGCGGCAAGAAGAAGCGCATCCACGGCACCCAGCTGCCCTGGCGCGACCTCCGCGCCGCCTTCGTCGAACACGGCTGGGTCGACCTCACGCACGTCCGCCGCACGGTCGACGTCGGCGGCCGCGCCGTCTTCGCCGCCGGTGTCGACGACCCGCACCTCCACCGCGACCGGTACTCCGACATCGCCGGACCCGCCGACACCACCGCGGCCGTCCGCATCGGCGTCACGCACTCCCCGGAGCCGCGCGTCCTCGACACCTTCGCCACCGACGGCTACGACCTCGTCCTCGCCGGCCACACCCACGGCGGGCAACTCCGCATCCCCGGCTACGGCGCGATCATCACCAACTGCGAACTCGACCGCAGCCGCGCCCGCGGCGCCTCCCGCTGGGGCGCCCGCATGTGGCTGCACGTCTCCGCCGGACTCGGCACCTCCCCCTACGCCCCCGCCCGCTTCGCCTGCCCGCCCGAAGCGAGCCTGTTGACGCTGGTCCCGCGCGGATCCGGGGCCTCCGACCCCCGCAAACCAGCCCCGCGTAAAGCCGCGAAACCCGTCCGCTAGACTTACTCTCGACCCGCTAAGCAGTACATCGGGGTGTGGCGCAGCTTGGTAGCGTGCCTCGTTCGGGTCGAGGAGGTCGTGGGTTCAAATCCCGCCACCCCGACGCATGAAGGCCGGGTAGTCACGAGATCGCGACTACCCGGCCTTCATAGTTTCGCCGCCTTCCCTGGTTCGCCCGATGACCGGCAGTGGCCTTGCCCGGCCGGTCCGGAGCTCCCGGCGCAGTGTTCGTCCTTGATCGCCTGCTCCCCGTGCCGATCGCGAAGTCACGATCCGGGCGTACTCGGAAAGCAATTGCCTTTCTGAGGCAGTGCGAAAATGCGCGGCTCAATTTATCGGCCACGGTATCGTGCCGAAATGCCAGACGACAGCCGGAACTTCCGGACTGCGAGAACGGTAATCCTGGTTCTCGGGCTGGCACTGATCGCATGGGGAATCGGCGCGGTGTGCGGGCTTGTTTTGCGTTGCGCTCGGGGCGATACCCGTCGTTCTCGCGGCAGCGGGTGTGTTCAGCACGTAGCGGTCAGCTCTTGCCAGCACTGCTGAAAGTCCCCCACGGCGGCGGTTCTTGCCCAGGACCAGGCGGAACGAGCCGCGGAGGTCAGTTGGTCGCGCTCGTTCGCGCCGGATTCCGACAGGGCGACGGCCAGCCGGGATTCCATGTAGGCGGCCAAGGATCGGTAGGACAGGTCTTCCCGGAAACGGGCGCGCTCGACGATGTCGGTGAATCCGGCGTCGGCGACGTGGGCGGCGATTGCGCGTCCCGCGAAAGGGTCGCCGCCCGCGCGGCGGCGCACGAGGTAGTAGCCGCGCAGTGCGGCGTCCACGTTTGCTGTTCTGGGCCGGATTTTCGCGCGGCTCCAGTCCGGCGCGGCCAACGCCAGCCTGCCTCCAGGGCGCAGGATGCGGCGGATTTCGGTCAGAGCCGCGTGCGGGTCGGACAGATGCTCGAAGAGCGAATGAGAGAACACCACGTCGATCGATGAAGCCGCAAAGGGAAGTGCGTAGACCGCACCCGCCACATAGTCCGCTGTGGACGGCAAAGCCGGTTCCGGGGGACAGACGTCGACGCAGACCACCCGCACGGCCGGGGTCAGGGCACTGAGAAGCGAACCTTGGCCGCAGCCCAGGTCCAGGACTCGTGCGCCTGGGGTGAAGAGTGATCGGGCGAACGCGGCGCGGTCACTCGCTGTGCGCGTGTTCATCGTCGACAGCGCGTCTTGGGCGTAGCCCGGCGCGTAACCCTCCAGCACCCCGCACAGAGTACGGGTGGAAGGTGGCAGGATCGAGGGGTGAGCACGCAGTCAGGCAACCAAAATCCGCCCGCGGTGGTCCCGGACCGCCTGTTCGACGACCCCGAAGCCGAAAAGCGCTGGCTGGCGCGGTTCCACGCGCCGCGCATCTCGGTGCCCGAGTGGGCCCGCGACGCGCCTGAGGCCAACGTGTACGTCTCCAACGCCAGTGGCGTATGGGAGGTTTACGCGTGGGACCGGGCCACCGACAGTCACCGGCGCGTCACCAACCGGCCCAACGGCACCCTGCACGCGACGCCCTCGCCCGACGGAACAGCCATCTGGTGGTTCGACGACACCGACGGCGACGAGTTCGGGTCCTGGCGCACCCAGCCGTTCGACGGCGACAGTTCCGCGGCGGTCAAAGCACTGCCCGATATTCACGACGGTTACCCGGCCGGTCTGGAAATCGGCCAGCGGGTGATCGCGGCCGGCGTTTCGACCGACGACGGCAGCGAACTGTTCGCGAAAATCGACGGCGTGACCGAGCGGTTTTATCAGCACGCGGACGACGCGGGGATCGCGTCGATGTCGCGTGACGAAAGCCTGCTCGCCATTTCCCATTCCGAGCACGGGGATTCCCGGCACCCGGCGTTGCGCGTGCTGTCCACCGACGGGTTCGCCACCGTCGCGGAGAAGTGGGACGGCGAAGGAAAAGGCTTGCAGGCACTGGAGTTCTCGCCGCTGCCGGGCGACCAGCGCGTGCTGGTCCTGCACGAACGCCGCGGCCGCGAAGAACTGCTGGTGTGGGACGTGCAGGCGGACACCGAAACCGAACTGCTGATTGATTTGCCCGGCGAGGTCGTCGCGGACTGGTATCCGGACGCCCGCGCGTTGCTCGTCGTGCACTTCCACGAGGCGCGCAGTTCGTTGTACCGCTACGACCTCAACACCGGCGAACTGTCCGCTGTGGACACTCCGGCGGGACGGATCGGCGGCGCGGGCGTGCGGCCGGACGGGACCATCGAGTACTCGTGGTCCAGCGCCGCGGAGCCCGCCGCGGTCCGTGCCCGCGCGGCCGACGGCACCGACTCGGTCCTGCTGACGCCGCCCGGCGAGCGCGCACCGCGTTCGTCGCCGGTCACCGACGCGTTCGTCGAGGGCGTCGGCGGCCGGATCCACGCGCTGGTTTCCCGTCCGGCGAATGCTCCCGAAGGCCCGTTGCCGACGGTGTTCTCGCTGCACGGCGGCCCGCACGCGGCCGACGAGGACCGGTTCTCCGCCTACCGCGCGACCTGGCTGGACGCCGGATTCGCCGTGGTCGAGGTGAACTACCGCGGCTCCACCGGCTACGGCTCGGCGTGGCGCGACGCCATCGAAGGCCGCCCTGGCCTGACCGAACTGGAAGACGTCGCGGCGGTGCACGACTGGGCAGTCGAAAGTGGACTGTCCGATAAGGACAAGTGCGTCGTGAACGGCGCTTCGTGGGGCGGATACCTGACCCTGCTGGCGCTGGGCACCCAGCCGACCCGATGGGCCGCCGGCGTCGCGGGCGTGCCGGTGGCCGACTACGTGGCCGCGTACGAGGACGAGATGGAGCAGCTGCGCTCGTTCGACCGCGCCCTGTTCGGCGGCTCCCCGGCGGACGTACCCGCGGTGTACCGCGAGTGCTCGCCGCTGACGTACGTGGACGCGGTCGCCGCCCCGGTCCTGATCCTGGCCGGCGACAACGACCCGCGCTGCCCGATCCGGCAGATCGAGAACTACCTGGACCGCCTGGCCAAGCGCGACGCACCGCACGAGTTCTACCGCTACGACGCCGGGCACGGCTCGCTGGTGATCGCCGAGACGATCAAGCAGACGTCCATCGAGGTGTACTTCGCCTTGCGGGCATTGGGAATGCGCTGACGGTTCGGGCCGCCCAGGGTCTACTGGGCGGCCCGGATCACAGCCCGCGCTTGGCGCCCTTCAACTGCGCCACCGCGGCATCGTCACCCTCGTAAGTCACCTGCACCGCGTCCCGCCCGAAGACGAAAAGCAGCAGTTCCACCGGCTCGCCCACCACCGTGACCACCGGGGCGCCCGACTTCACCGAAGCCGACTGGCCGTCCGGGGTCCGCAGCACCACCCCGACCGGGGACTTGCGCAGGTTCAGCTTCGCCGTCCGCGTCGCCAACCGCCACGCCGCCCCGTCCCGCGACGGATCGGCCGGGCGCGGGGTCCAATCCGGTTGTGCCCGGCGGACATCCTCGTGGTGCACCAGGAACTCGGCGCTGTTCGTCGCCTCGTCCACCGGCCCGATGGACGTCGGCCAGAACCGGGACGGGCCGCGGCGGACCTGGGCTACCAGGTCGTCCCACGGACGCGCCGCGACGCCGTCCTGCACCTTCTGCGTGTGCCCGGCCAGCGCGGGCACGACGATTCCCGGCATCGCGTCCGGCCGGTGCTCCCGCACGACCAGGTGCGCGGCGAGGTCCCGCGTCTGCCAGCCCTCGCACAGGGTCGGGGCATCCGGGCCGAGCTGCTCGAAGAGGTCGCTCAGCGCTTGGCGTTCGTCTTTGGCAAGGCCCATGTCAGCCAGGTTACTCGCTAGTAGCAGTTAGTGGTGGAATCCGGTCGATGTGGCTGGGTCGTGCTGCGGGGACGGCTGCCGGTTCAATTCCGGAAGTATCCGCTTCAGGTCGCCGAGCAGCAGGTCAGCCAGGTCGTGGGTGAAGCCGTTGCGGACGACGACGCGGAGGACCGCCAGGTCGGTGCGGTTGTCCGGGAACGTGTACGCGGGCACGAGCCAGCCGCGTTCGCGGAGGCGGCGGGACACGTCGAAGACGTCGAACGAGGTGATGTCCGAACGGGTGGTGAAGGCGAATACCGGCAGCTGGTCGCCGCGGGTGAGCAGTTCGAACGGCCCCAGTTTGGAGATCTCCTCGGCCAGGTAGGTCGCCACGTCGCGGGAAGCTTGTTGCACCACACGGAAACCTTCGCGGCCCAGCCGGACGAACGTGTAGTACTGCGCGGCGACTTCCGAACCGGGGCGGGAGAAGTTGAGCGCGAAGGTCGGCATGTCGCCGCCGAGGTAATTGACGTTGAACACCAGTTCCTCGGGCAGCGCCGCCTTGTCGCGCCACACCACCCAGCCGACTCCGGGGTACACGAGGCCGTATTTGTGCCCGGAGGTGTTGATCGACGCGACGCGCGGCAGCCGGAAGTCCCACTCCAGGTCCTCGTCGAGGAACGGGGCGATCATCGCGCCGGACGCGCCGTCGACGTGCACCGGAATGTCCCAGCCGGTTCGCTCCTGCAGCGCGTCGAGGGCGGACGCGACCTCGGCGACCGGCTCGTAACTGCCGTCGAAAGTCGAGCCGAGGATCGCGACGACGCCGATGGTGTTCTCGTCGCAGAGCTTCACCGCTTCTTCCGCGGACAGGTGGTACCGGTCGCCCTGCATCGGCACCAGGCGCGGCTCGACTTCCCAGTACTCGCAGAACTTTTCCCAGCACACCTGGACGTTGATGCCCATCACCAGGTTCGGCTTCCCGGTGCGGCCCAGTTTCGACCAGCGGCGCTTCAACGCCATTCCGGCGAGCATGCAGGCCTCGGACGACCCGGTGGTCGAGCAGCCCATGATGTCGGCGGGATCCGGCGCGTGCCACAGGTCGGCGAGGATGTTGACGCAGCGCCGCTCGAGTTCCGCGGTCTGCGGGTACTCGTCCTTGTCGATCATGTTCTTGTCGACGCATTCGGCCATCAGCTCGCGCGCCTGCGGCTCCATCCACGTCGTGACGAACGTGGCGAGGTTGAGCCGCGCGTTGCCGTCGAGCATCAGCTCGTCGCGCACCAGCTGCAGCGCCGTGTCCGGCGGCAGCGAATCGTCCCGCAGCCGGTCGCGCGGCATCGTGAAGTCCGCGGCGAGCGCCGGATTGCTCCCCGCGTACAACGGATTCGTGCCGGTCTTCCGGTCTGCCCGATCTTGTTTCCCCTGATGCAGCACCATGTCAGCGAACCTACTGCCGGGCGCCCGCGACGACCACCGGATGAACGAAAAGCCGCCCGCGACAAGGCGGACGGCTTTTCGTCAGGCGGAGCGGATCAGGCCTGCTGCGCCTGCCACATCCAGTGCGCCTCTTCCAGCGCGCGGGTGATCTCGATGAGCAGGTCCTGCGTCACGAGGTCGCTCTTGTCGGTCTCGTCGATGCGCTTGCGGAGCCGTTCGATCAGCGCCGCGAGCGTGTCGACGATCGCCGCGATGGTCGATTCGACGGACTGCCAGTTGTCCGGGTACTCCGGCGCACCGGAGGTCGCCACGACGGTTTTCGCCTTGCCGTTGGGCGAAACCCCGATCGCGGCGGCGCGCTCGGCCACCTCGTCGACGTACTGCCGCGCGGTCGACACCAGCTCGTCGAGCTGCAGGTGCGCGCTGCGGAAGTTCTGGCCCACTACGTTCCAGTGCGCCTGCTTCGCGATCAGCGAGAGGTCGATCAGGTCGGCGAGCGTCGCTTGCAGCGCGTTGCCGGTGATCTCCTTGTCGGATTCGGAAAGCGGGCTCTTGATCGGGGAAGTGGTCATCTCGGGTGTCCCTCCTCTGTCTTGGGTCAGACGGTGGTGGTCAGCTCCACCTCGATGTTGCCGCGGGTCGCGTTGGAGTACGGGCAGACCTGGTGCGCCTGCTCGACCAGCTGGTCGGCATCGGCCTTCGCCAAACCGGGCAGCGAAACGTCAAGGCGCACGCCGAGCTGGAACCCGACATCCTTCTTGAACACGCTCACCGAACCGGTCACCGTCGCGGCGGGCAGCGCGACCTTCGCCTGCCGGGCCACGGCCTGCAGCGCGCTCAGGAAGCACGCGGAGTACCCCGCGGCGAACAGCTGCTCCGGATTGGTCTTGTCGCCGCCGGGACCGCCCATCTCCTTGGGGATCGCCAGCGACTCGTCCAGCACGCCGTCCGAGGACGTCACGTCGCCGTTGCGGCCTTCTCCTCGCGCGGTCGCGACGGCGGTGTAAATCGGCTCGGCCATGCGTGTTACCTCCTCATCGGGACGCCTCCGGAGTCAGCGTCGCAATGAGTTCAACGCCCCGCATCCGCGGAACCGTGCCCCGGCATGGCAGTCATCACCCCGGGAATAACCGGGATTCGAGGAGGGGAAACCTCAGAGTGAGCGAAGCAACGCGTGCTCCGCGACCTGCTCCCCGATGAGCCGCAACGTACGGACGCTCTTCTCGTCGGACGCGCCGCCGCCCTCGTCGAATTTCGTCTCGGCGGAATTGATCGAACCACCCAGCGGGGTGGACCAGCCGCGCAGCGCGTGCGTGATCGTGCGGAGCTGTTCGAGCGTGGTGACCGCGGCCTGCCAGCCGTACGCGACGGCGGCGAGACCCACCGCGCGGCCGTCGAGGTACGGGCGGGTGTCCTCGCGGAGGTCTTCGATGTAGTCCAGGGCGTTCTTGACCAGCCCGGACAGCCCGCCGTGGTAACCGGGCGAGACGACGATGAGCCCGTCCGCCTGGCGCACGCCCTCGATGAGCTTGCGCGCGCGTTCGTCCCGCTCCGGGGTCGCGGTGTCGTAGAACGGCAGGACCAGCTCCGGGCCCGGGATCAGCTCGGTCACGACGCCGCGTTCCTCGGCGGCGGCGAGCGCGATGCGCAACGCGCGCTCGGATTGCGAGCCCTCGCGCAGCGAGCCGCCAATGCCCAGCACCTTGACCTTTTGTCCCGAAGTCACTTCCGACCTTCCTCCCCACCACCACCCTCAACGGAGTGGCTGCGCCACGCTGGCCTGTTTTGAGGCTAACCCCTCCACCTAACTGGAGGACCAGGATCTGAGACGGAGGCCTGGGTCACACACCGACTGGACCAACGTACCTACTGGCAAGTAACCTCGGCTCATCCGGCGTTCGAGGAGGAACGATGGCCATTCCGCTGCAGATCCGCGCCCAGGCTGCCGCCGCGCAGTTGCTGTTTTGGCTGCCCAGGCCGGTGCGCAGGCTGATCGCCGGAGCACCGCTGCGGCTGGACGGCCAGGAGCTCGCCCTCGACGCCCAGTTGCTGCTGCGGTTGCAGAAGCTCTCCGGTGCTTCGCTGGTCAACGGGTCGGTCGAGCGGTCCCGGGCGCTGCTGGAAGCGAGCCAGCACCTGGTCAACGGCAAACGGATCGACCCGGTCGCGACCCGCGACGTCGCCATCCCGTCCGGCGACGCGTCCCTCGAAGCCACCCTCTACACCCCGGCCGGCCTGCCGGAACCGTCGCCGCTGCTGGTGTTCTTCCACGGCGGCGGATGGGTCATCGGCAGCCGGGCCACGCACGACAACGCCGCGCGCTACCTCGCGAAACACGCCGGGGTCCGGGTGCTGTCGGTGGAGTACCGGCTCGCGCCGGAATGCCCGTTCCCCGGACCGGTGGAGGACGCGCTGGCCGCGTTCGACTACGCGCACGCCAAGGCGGCCGACCTCGGCGCGGACCCGGACCGGATCGCGGTGGGCGGCGACAGCGCGGGCGGCAACCTGTCCGCCGTCGTCGCACTGGAGGCGACCCGGCGGGGCGGACCGGCCCCCGCGTTCCAGCTGTTGATCTACCCGGCGGTCGACTTCACTACGCGACGCCGGTCTCGCGAACTGTTCGGCGAAGACCTCTTCCTCACCGACGAGGCGATGGTGTGGTTCGAGGGGCATTACGCGCCGGAGGGCGTCGACAAAGCCGACCCACGGATGTCGCCTTTGCTCGCGTCTGACCACAGTGGACTCCCGCCCGCCTACATCGTCACCGCGGGCTTCGACCCGCTGCGCGACGAAGGCGAGGCGTACGCGGAAAAACTGCGCGCGGCGGGAGTTCCGGTGGCGGTCAGCAGGCAGGCCGACCTGATCCACGGATTCCTCAACTTCGCCGGAGTGGGGACCCGGTTCCGCGAGGCGATCGCGGAGATGGCGGGCGCGCTGCGGGTGGGGCTCGCCAAGCGCTCGTGAGAGGGGTTGCCGGTTAGCACCGGGGCCTGGGCCCGGAGACGCTGCGAGCGGGCACGCCAAAGCGCTCGCGAGCGGGGTCGCCGGTCAGCACCGGCACCCGGACCGAACTCGGACGCATTGCGAACGAGGCACGCCAAGCACCCGCAAGGGACGTCGCCGGTCACACCGGTGCCCGAACGCTCTGCGAGCGGGCCATGCCAACCATCCGTCAGCGGCGTTCCCGGTCAACACCGGCACCCGAACGCGCTGCAAGCCGGGCTCGCCAACCGCCCGCGAACGGTGTTCCCGGTCAACACCCGGCACCCGAGCCCGGACATGGAACGGAGCCTGGCGCGGCGAACCGCACCAGGCTCCGGGCCTTTCCCCCTCCCCGTCAGGCCGTTCAGGTTCCCGGCACTGGCACCGGGGCGGGCACCGGCGGGGCCGGCAGCGGTGGCGTCGGCACCGGAAGCGGCGGTACCGGCACTCCGCCGAGCAGCCCGGCCAGCAGGCTG
Source organism: Amycolatopsis sp. Poz14 (assembly GCF_006704225.1). NCBI lineage: Bacteria > Bacillati > Actinomycetota > Actinomycetes > Pseudonocardiales > Pseudonocardiaceae > Amycolatopsis > Amycolatopsis sp. Poz14. Next base: position 1,163,890 of record NZ_JACLHD010000001.1, on the reverse strand, counting down.
GTGACCGCGGCGAGCAGGCCCTTGACCAGGTCGCTCACCGCCTTGAGCGGTCCGGGCAGGTCCGGCAACGGCGGGATCGGCAGCGGCGGGATCTGCCGCGGCGTCGCAGTCGGGTCGCCGAGGAGCCGGTTGGACTCGTCCGCGCGGACCTTCGCCGCCGACGAGAGTTGCTGGGTTTCGGATTGGACCTGGTAGCGCTTGCCCGCCGCGATGTCGGCGAGCACCGGGCTGAGCCGGGTGAGGTCCGCCCTCGTCTTGGCGACATCGCCGGCGTACGCGACCTTGGTCAGGTCGTCCCGCATCTGCAGTACCTGCGCGGCGACGGCTTGAGTGGCCGAGGACCCCTTGCCGCCCGCCGGGCTCGCGGAGGCCATCCCCGAGGTGCCGACGGCCAGCAGACTGCCCGCGGCGACCACAGCGATGATCCGCCCGATCTTGCCTTTCATTCTTTACCTCCCTGGCCTCTGGGACCTGCCGGGTAAATCGATACCCGCCGTGTCGGCCCAACACCAGCCGATCACCGGATAGGGAGCTTTTCTAACCCTTACGTGCCGAATCCAAGAATCGGGAACCGGCCCGCAATTGATTAACGTGGACGGCTTGCGCGTCCCCCGACGATCACGGACCGCGGACCTGAATCTGACTCATAGTAGCCGGATTGCCCGAACGGCGGCATCGCTCACTCACACAGGCGTAGTTCGTGATCGATTACCTTCATCACCCTGTCGGGACGCGCGATCTCGCTCGTCCGACCGTGGGGGTCCCCCACGCACGCACCGCCGCCCGCATTCGGGTCCGCTCCCCTTTTTCCTGGGGACCTCCGCCGCCTCGACCGGGAAATCCCAAGGTCGGCGCGGAAATGTGAAAAACTGTTCGCGAATGGGCGGCGAGAATGCTTTTCCGTGCTGCCGATGAAGTTATCACCCAGGTCGCGCTCGCATTTTCCGGGTCCGCCGAACGCCTGCACGACACCCGGACGGGTGGCGGGTGCCGCTCAGCGAGTGTGACGAAAAGAAGTTGCACGCTCGTACCAACTCTTGCTCTCATGGGGTACGTGCCTTTTCAGCCTTATCGCCGCGTCCTGAGCGTCCCCGGCCTCCGCCCGTCGATGGCGCTGATGTTCTTCGCACGCGTGCCCATGACGATGACCGGCGTGACGCTGACGCTGTACGTCGTCAGCGGCCTCGGCCGGGGCTACGGCGCGGCCGGCGTCGTCGGCGCGGCGGTCACCTTGGGCATGGCGCTCGGCGCGCCGGTGATCGGGCGCACCATCGACCGGTACGGCCTGCGCCCGGTGGTCGCGGTGTGCGGGTTGTCGTCCACCGCGTTCTGGTTCGCGGCTCCGCACCTGTCGTACGGGGCGCTGGTGGTGTGCGCGCTGCCGGCCGGGGTGCTGTCGGTGCCCGCGGGCTCGCTGGCGCGGCAGATCCTCGCCGCGCTCGTGCCCGCCGACCAGCGGCGCGCGGCGTACTCGCTGGACACGATCCTGGTCGAGGCGTCGTTCATGATCGGCCCGGCGGCCGGGATCGCGGCGATCTCGCAACTGTCGGCGACGCTGACCTTGAGCGGCATCGGCACCATCTTCGGCGTCACCGCGCTGCTGATCTTCCTGCTCAACCCGCCGATCCGGAACGAGGACGAACTCGCCCCGGCCGGCACCGTGCGGCCGCCGCTGCGGTCCTGGCTCACCGGACGGCTGCTGGCGACCCTGCTGATCGCCGCCGGGACGCTGTTCTGCCTGGTCGGCACGGAGGTCGCGACGCTGGCCGCGCTGCGCTCGCACGGCGACGTCGGCTGGACCGGCCTGGTCATCGCGGTGATGTGCGCGGCGTCGATGATCGGCGGCATCGTGCACGGCGCGGTGCGGAAGTCGCTGCCGCAGGGGCTGCTGATGCTGCTGCTCGCGCTGCTGGTGATCCCGGTCGGGCTGGTGACGCAGCCGTGGTGGCTGCTGATGCTCGTGCTGATCCCGACGAACCTGGTCTGCGCCCCGACGCTCGCGGCCACCACGGAGGCGGTCAGCGAACTCGCGCCGCCCGCCGTCCGCGGCGAGGCGATGGGCCTGCAGGACGCGTCGACGCGGCTCGGGCTGGCCGCGGGGAGCCCGGTGGTCGGCTTCGCGATCGACCATTCGAGCCCGGCGTGGGGTTTCGCGGCGGCCGGATTCGGCGGGCTGGCGCTGGCGGCGCTGGGGCTGGTGTGGTCGCTGCGCCGGAGCTCGGTGCGAACCCCTTCGCTGGCGGCTGCTGTGCGGGCTCGCCGCTGAGCCTCACGTCGCCGGGCTCGGTCCGCGAGGCGGACGTCCGTGAAGGGGCCCTTCACGGATCTCTGCGAAGGGTCAGGTGCAGGCTTTGCGCAGCCCGTCGAGCTTTTCCAGGTTCCGTTTGGTCCACCGGGCGATCACCCCGGCGTCCTCGAGGTGTTCCTTCTGCACCTGGACGTACGAATCGGCCATGCCGAGCAGGGCGTTCTTGACGTCCTCTTCCTTGACGTCAGCCGCCAGCTCGCGCAGCCGCCGTTCCTTGTCCTGCGCGCGGGCCTTGAGCTTGTCGCCGTCCACCAACGGGTTCAGGTCCGCGAGGCCCAGCGCTTCGGTGCACGTGGAGACCTTGTCCACCGCTGAATTCGTCTGATTGACCGCCGAATCGACCTGGTCGCATCCGGCCAGCAACGTTCCGGCCGCGACCAAGGCGACCGCCACCCCCCAGCTCTTCATGCCTTCAGGGTAGCGGCTCCCGCGGGCGCACCGGCGCGATTCGCCCGCGGGAACCCCTCATCCCTTCACGCACACGACCTGCTTGAGGTGAGCGACCACCTCGACCAGGTCGGTCTGCGCCTGGATCACCGTCTCGATGTCCTTGTACGCGGCCGGGATCTCGTCGACGACCCCGGTGTCCTTCCGGCATTCCACGCCCGCGGTCTGCGCGGCGAGGTCGGCGGCGGTGAAGGTCTTGCGTGCCTTCGTCCGCGACATCCGCCGTCCGGCTCCGTGGGACGCGGATTCGAACGACGCGGTGTTGCCGAGTCCGCGCACGATGTACGAGCCCGTTCCCATGCTGCCCGGGATGATCCCGAGATCGCCGGAGCCGGCCCGGATCGCGCCCTTGCGGGTGACGAGCAGATCGACGCCGTCGTAGGTTTCCTCGGCGACATAGTTGTGATGGCAGTTGCCCGTGAGAATGTTCCCGTCGAGAGCGAATGAATGGGTGTCCTCGACTACGGCACAGAACACCTCCTCGATCTCATCGGTGGCACGCACAGCGCGGACTGTCCAGCCACGCCGTTCGACAGCATCGCGGTTGGCTTCCCAACGGGCCCGGTGCTCGTCGTGGATAAAGAACTCGGGCGTGAGATCAGCTCGCGACAGGCCCATCACAAACACCGGAGTGTCGACCGAGCCGAACCCAGTACGAACTCTCCGCCGGATCGGAAGCGTCCAGATACCCAGCGAGTCACACGCTTCCTTGAAGAACACTAGGTGCTGCCTGTTCGCGGACCAGATCGCAGGACGACCTGTCTTGCCTACCTCCCCGTCGGCCGCGAAGTAGCCCGCGAGCCACCCGTAAAGTTCTGCCGGCGGTCCATCGACACGAGGGTATTCACGCTTCCACTCGCGAGGAAGACCTCCGAGTCGCTTCATCGTCCCAACCACGACTCCCTCAGACCGAAGGGCTTGGACGTCGTCAGCGGTCACGTGCTTCTTCTTCGCCCCAGCGCTGCTGTACGTGTAGTAGTACGTCCGCACGCTCTCTGCTCGGTCAAAGAAGGGCAGAAGAGCTTCGTCCTTCTTCCCATAGAAGTCGGCATGCGCCATTCCGCGACCAGAAATGGATCCATCACCAAAGACGAATCCACGAGCGATCCCTTCGCGGGACGGCATCAGGCCGGGGCTGCGTGCTGGGAACACGTATGCGAGGCGGTCTCCGACCCGGAGACCTTCCGTTGTCGCCTCAGTCCGGTTGTGCGCCGTCTTCGGCCGCAGCAGCCAACGGTGTTCTCGGGTTGTGCGTATCGTCCGCTCCTCTCCGAAGCGACCAATTACCACCTCCCAGATCGGTTGCTGGCCGAAGGACCTCACCGGCGCCTTCACCCACTCGCCACCTTCGGTAAGCACCGTATGCACACCGCCCGACAGCTCCGAGATCGGACGGCTGCCCGCGTCGGTCATAACCATGGTTTCGGCGGCGAAGCACGAAACTGCGTCATCGAACGTCGTCCCCGGGATCACTTCCGCGACCGCGAGCTTCACCAGCGCGACCATGGTCGCCCGGTTCCGTGCCGCGTAGTCCTGTGCCCAGAAAAGGTCGCGCCGGTACGCCTGCATTTCCGGCGTGTCCGCGACGAACACCGACAGGTCGGGGTCCGGCAGATCGCGGTTGTGCGGCAGTTTCCGCGCGATCGCCATGTGCCGCTCAGCGAGTTCCTTGCCGATGTTGCGCGAACCCGAATGCAGCATCAGCCAGACCCGGCCCTCGTCGGAGCCGCCCTGTTCGAGGCAGACCTCGATGAAGTGGTTGCCGCCGCCGAGGCTGCCGACCTGCAGATGCGCGCGCTTGCGCAGGTCCTGGACCCCCTCGTGCAGGTCGCCGAACGCCTTCCAGAACGTGTCCCAGCCGCCGACGCCGTGCACCTTCGCGGTGTTGACCGGCGTCTTGTGCAGGCCGAACCCGACCGGCACCGCCGATTCGATCCGCTTGCGCAGCTTGCCGAGGTCGTCGGGCAGGTCGCTCGCGGTGAGCGAGGTCCGCACCGCGCTCATCCCGCAGCCGATGTCGACGCCGACCGCGGCCGGGGAGACCGCGTCGCGCATCGCGATGACGCTGCCGACCGTGGCGCCCTTGCCGTAGTGGACGTCCGGCATCACCGCGACGCCGTGCACCCACGGCAGGTTCGCGACGTTGCGCAGCTGCCGCATCGCTTGGTCTTCGACCGACGCGGGATCTGCCCACATCCGGATCGGAACCCGCGCGCCGTCCACTGCCGTGTACATGACTTTCCTTTCCCAGAACGAAGTTTGCCCGCTCAGCATCCGGCACTCGGGCGCTGGCGACAACGGGTTTTCGAACACCGGTGCATCGGTGAAACGAAATCGGCGCTTCCGTCGATAACGGCTCGGACGACCGGTTCGCCGAGGGTGCCGGTCTTGGGGAGGATTCCGTTTTTCCATGAGGTACTCATTGCGGGCGACGCTCGCGGTCTTGTTGCTGGCCGGGTTTCCGGTGCTGATGCTCGCCGTCGCCGGGGCGCTGATCTGGCTCGAGGTCGAGGCGTTCCACGGTCATCCGTTCACCGCGATACGGCTCGGCTTCCTCGCCGTTCCCGTGCTGTACGTGCTGGTCACCGCCCTGCTGACGTTCGAGCGGTCGCACGACGACGTCGACGGTGTGCTCGTCACGCCCGGCGAGCAGCCCGAACTGTGGGCGGCCGTCCGCGAGCTCGCTCAGGAGGTCGGCACCCGGCCGCCGGACGAGATTTACCTCGTTCCGCAGGTCAACGCGGCGGTGAACGAGGAGACGCACTGGGCGGGGCTGCGCGTGCGGCGGCGCCGGATGTTCATTGGCGCGCAGCTTTTCGCCGGGATGCGGGTCAGCCAGCTCCGGGCCATTCTCGGGCACGAGCTCGGCCACTACAGCAATCGCCACACCCGGTTCGCCGGCGCGACCTATCGCGGACGGCAGACGATCGGGCGAGTCGTGAACGGACTCAGCTCGGCTGGGTCCGGCCGGCTGGTGCGGCCGATCTTCACCGCGTACGCCGCCGTGTATTTCCAGGTCTCTGCGCGCGTGAGTCAGCAACAGGAACTCGCCGCCGACACCGATTCCGCACGCGTCGCCGGCAGCGCGGCCGCGGCCAGCGCGCTGCGCGAGGTCGAAGTCCTCGACACCGCCTGGTGGGTGTTCCTGAACGACTACGCGACGGTCGCCTGGTCCTCCGGCTATCTGCCGGCGCGGATGACCGAGGGCTACCAGCTGCTGCTCTCCGACGATCAGCGCGCGGAGGAAATGGCTTCCCTGCGGGAAAATCCGCCGTCGCGGCCTGCCTCGAAGTACGACAGCCACCCGCCGATGGCAGAACGGATCGCGCTGCTGGAAGCCGCTCCGGCCGTCCCGGTTCCGCCCGGCGGCGAGCGACCGGCGATGGACCTTCTCCACAACGGACCGGAGCTGCTCGATGCGGTACTGATCACCGGCTTCACGGAGGGAGTGTCCTCGAAGAAGAAGCTCGACTGGGCCAGCCTCGTCGACATCGGCGTGCGCGATTCGAATCAGGCCGAGGCGCTGCGGATCCTCCGCAGCCGCCGTCTCGACGATCTGCTGGACCTGCTCGACGCCGGACGCCTCGAGGAACTCGCCGACCCCACGGCTCCGCCGGAGGCCCGGGCGCGGCCGGAGCGCGAACTCTACCGAGCGCAAGTCCACTTGAGACTGTCCATTGTGCTGCACGCAATGCTCGCCAAAGCCGGTGCGGCGCACTGGGAACTGTCTTGGTCTGGACCAGCGAAGCTGGTGCTGGCCGAACCGTACGCCGCCGAACTGGATCCCGCCGTCGGCGCGGCGATCGACGGGGACACCGCTCCGCTCCGCGCGTTGCTCGCCCCGGTTCGTTCCTGAGAGGAAACCCTTTGCTGGGACTGATCAAGCTCTACACCGTTCCGCGGTGCACGCCGACGCGCTCACGAACGTGGCGTGGCAGATCCGCAGCGCGCGGGGGCGAAGTACGTCAGCGCGGAGCAATTCACGGGATTCCAGCGCGCGCCCTGCAGTATTGGTGTGACAAGTGGTTCGGCACCCACGATCTAATGTGGACCTTCGCCGAGGAGGGGACAAGCGCGTCGAAGCCGCGCTCGTCGAACTCCGGCGTGGCCCCTAAGCGGTGGAACAATTCCGCCACCTCGGCCGGAGCGCGTCCGGACGGGTGTGGTCGTACAGCGGTTACGGAGCCATTCACGAATTCCGGACGCGCCGCAACCAAGCCTGCCGGCTCGCCAAGCAGCGGGGACCGGTCCCGAACGACCAGTGGTCTCCTGGCCTGGTTCCCGAGCAAGAGGTGGTGTCCGAGGTGATCCCGTCCAGTCCATCCCAGCCGATGCCCGCGTCCGGCGAAAACGCGGAGCAGGAGGTGCGACGAGGAATCCGGTCGATGCGGTGGGCGATCGGCGGCCAGGCCGTGCTCTACCTGGCGCTCGCGGCGTTCGTCGGTTACCTGCTCGGGCTTGGCGGCACGTCGGGCACCGTGACCCTGCCGGTGACGATCCTGGTAATCAACTCGGCGCTGACCAGTGCGTTGGTGGTGTGCGCCGTCCTGCTGGGCAGGCGGCAGCGCGGGGTGATGCTCGCGCTCATCTGGCTCGAGTGCGGGTTCATGGCGATGCTGCTGCTCGGCGCGATCCTGTCGCTGGCCATGAGTTCCGGAGCCGGGGGCGGCGCGCCGGTCGGGCTGATCCTGTGGGGTTTCCTGATGCAGGCGGTGCTGCGCCCGTTGCAGAAGCCGGAGATCCGGGTCGCGTTCGGGCTGAAACCGATCAAGCCGCGGCAGAAGAAGAAGTGAAAACTGCCCGGTCCCTGGACAAGGGACCGGGCAGTTTCAGCGCGAAGCTCAGCGGTTCTGCGCCACCAGTTCGGCGATCTGCACGGTGTTCAGCGCCGCCCCCTTGCGGAGGTTGTCGGCGGAGACGAACAGCGCGAGACCGCGGCCGTCCGGGACACCCGGGTCGGTCCGGATGCGCCCGACGAGGCTCGGGTCGATTCCCGCGGCCTGCAGCGGCGTCGGCACGTCCGCCAGTTGCACGCCCGGCGCGTTCGACAGCAGTTCGGTCGCCCGCTCGACCGACAGCGGCCGTTCGAATTCGACGTTGATCGACAGCGAGTGCCCGGTGAACACCGGCACCCGGACGCACGTGCCGGACACCAGCAGCTCCGGGATGCCCAGGATCTTCCGGCTTTCGTTGCGCAGCTTTTGTTCCTCGTCCGTCTCGAACGTGCCGTCGTCCACAATGGACCCGGCCATCGGCAGGACGTTGAACGCGATCGGCGCGACGTACTTGGCCGGGGCCGGGAATTCGACCGCCGAACCGTCGTGCGTGAGCGAGGCCGCGCGCGAGGCGACAGCGTTCACCTGAGCGGCCAGTTCGTCGACGCCGGCCAGACCGCTGCCGGACACCGCCTGGTAGGTGCTCGCGATGATCCGCACCAGACCGGCTTCGTCGTGCAGCGGCTTGAGGACCGGCATCGCGGCCATGGTGGTGCAGTTGGGGTTCGCGATGATCCCCTTCCGCACGTCCTTGATCGCCTCCGGGTTGACCTCGCTGACGATCAGCGGCACGTCCGGGTCGCGCCGGAACGCCGACGAGTTGTCGACCACGATCGCACCCGCCTCGGCGAACCGCGGCGCCTGCTCGCGCGAGGTCGCACCGCCCGCGGAGAACAACGCGATGTCCAAACCGGACAGATCAGCGGTCGCCGTGTCCTCGACGGTGATTTCCTCGTCGCGCCACGGCAGCGTACGTCCCGCCGAACGGGCCGACGCGAAGTACCGGATCTGCTCGACCGGGAAATTCCGCTCGTCGAGCAGCTTGCGCATCACAGCGCCGACCTGGCCGGTAGCCCCGACCACCCCGACGCGAAGACCCTGCGCCATCAGCGACCACTCCCCGCGTAGACGACGGCTTCCTCGTCGCCGCCCAGTTCGAACGCCTCGTGGATCGCGCGCACGGCCTCGTCCAGCTGCGCGTCGCGGATCAGCACCGAAATGCGGATCTCCGAGGTGTTGATGATTTCGATGTTCACGCCCGCGTTGGCCAGCGCCTCGCAGAACGTCGCGGTGACGCCCGGGTGCGAACGCATCCCGGCTCCGACGAGCGACACCTTGCCGACGTGGTCGTCGTACAGCACGGACTCGAATCCGATCTCCGCCTTGATCTTCTCGAGTTCCTTGACCGCCTTGGCCCCGTTGGCCTTCGACAGCGTGAAGGTGATGTCGGTGCGGCCCGAGGACGTGCTGGACACGTTCTGCAGCACCATGTCGATGTCGATCTCGGCGTCGGCCACGACCCGGAAGATCTTGCCCGCGGCTCCGGCGTGGTCCGGCACGCCGGTCACGGTGATCTTCGCTTCCGAGCGGTCGTGTGCCACACCGGTGATCAGCGCTTGTTCCACGGGGATCTCCTCGATCGATCCGGCCACCGTGGTGCCCGGCTTGTCGCTGTAAGAAGAACGGACTCGGATCGGCACGCCGTAACGGCGCGCGTACTCGACCGAACGCAGGTGCAGGATCTTCGATCCGCTCGCCGCGAGCTCCAGCATCTCCTCGTACGGGATGGTGTCGAGCTTTTTGGCGTCCGGCACGATCCGCGGGTCGGCCGAATACACACCGTCCACATCGGAATAGATCTCGCACACGTCCGCGTTCAGCGCGGCGGCGAGCGCCACCGCGGTGGTGTCGGAACCGCCGCGGCCGAGCGTCGTGATGTCCTTGGTGTCCTGTGCCACGCCTTGGAAACCGGCCACCAGCGCGACGTAACCCTGCTCGAGCGCCTCGGTGACGCGGCTCGGAGTGACGTCGATGATGCGCGCGTTGCCGTGCACCGAGGTGGTGACCACGCCCGCTTGGGAACCGGTGAACGACCAGGCTTGCGCGCCCTGCGCGGAAATGGCCATCGCGACCAGCGAATTCGAGATGCGCTCACCGGCGGTGAGCAGCATGTCCATTTCCCGCTCCGGTGGAGCCGGGTTCACTTGCTGCGCCAGATCGAGCAGCTCATCAGTGGTGTCGCCCATCGCCGAGCACACGACGACCACGTCGTTGCCCGCCTTCTTGGTCGCGACGATCCGTTCTGCCACGCGCTTGATCCGGTCGGCACTTTCCAGCGACGATCCGCCGTACTTCTGGACCACGAGGGCCACGCCCGAACCTCCTTGACGGGCCGGGGCGTACTCCTTGGAGGGCACCGAGGAGCGCCCACGGCCCTTCATTTGGAGAAGAGCCTACCGGCGCGAACGGCGCTCGCCACCCCATCGAGTGGTCCGCCACGGCCCGTCAGGAGGGTTTGGAAGTAAATTTTCCTTAACGCCAGGGGAAAGCTCGAAGCCCTTCCTCCGGAGTGACGGAGAGCACTCCCCGGCCGTACTACCTTCGCCGCATGCGCAAACCAGCCGAGACGAGCGTCCCCGTCGCGCCGGCCATCGCCGAGCGGTGGAGCCCGCGGGCCTACGACGAGACCGCCGAAATCACCGGCGCCCAGCTGACCGCATTGCTCGAAGCCGCCAGGTGGGCGCCGTCTTTCGGCAACACCCAGCCGGCCCGCTACCTCGTCGGCCGCCGGGGCGATCCGGTGTTCCCCCGCATCCTCGCGACACTCAACTCCGGGAACCAGGCGTGGGCGTTCCGGGCGAGCGCGTTGCTGATCGGCGTGACGGTCACCACGAATGAGAAGGGCGAGGTGCCCTACGCCGACTACGGACTGGGTTTGGCGACCGAGAACCTCGTCCTGCAAGCGGTCGAACTCGGCCTGATCGCCCACCAGATGGCGGGCTTCTCGGCGGACGCGGTCCGCGCGGAGTTCGGCCTCCCGGACGAGGCGGTGGCCCGGGTCGCGATCGCCGTCGGATCTCCCGCCGACCCGTCCGTACTGGACGACCCGCGCCGGATCGAACGGGAACTGGCCCCTCGACGCCGGCTGCCGCTCGCGGAGTTCGTCTTCGGTGATCGATGGGGGTCTCCGGCACTGTGACCGTTTCGTGAGCAATCCGGGGAACCGGAGTCCCGCCGTTGAGGTCAGATAGACGCCAAACCGATCAGGCCGCTGATTCGGTGGGATTCTTCTCAAGGAGTGACGAAATGCGTACAGCGATGCCGGTTGCACTGGCGGTTTCCGCGACGGCGATGGCGTTCGCGCTGTCCGGGTGCTCCTCCGAGGACACCCCCGCCCCGCCGATCGCCACTCCGCCCGCTTCGTCCTCCGCGGCCGCACCGTCCTCCTCGGCCGCCGCTCCCGCCGGTGACTCCGCCTCCGCCGACTACACCAAGCAGGGCACGAAGCTGAAGATCGGCGAGAAGGCCGTGGTGCCGTTCAAGTCGCAGAAGATCACCGGCGCGATCGGCGTGACGGTGACCGGCATCGACAAGGGCGTGGAGGCCGACCTGGCCCCGCTGAAGCTCGGCGACCGGGCCAAGGGGATGACGCCGTACTACATCCAGGTCAAGGTCACGAACGAGACCGGCTCGGACTTCTCGTACAGCTCGCTGGGCCTGATGAACGGCCTGCTCGCGGATGGCACCGACGGCCCGCACGTGACGGTGATCGGCAAGTTCGAGAAGTGCGACCGCGGCAACTCCGGCAAGGCGTTCACCACGAAGGGCGCTTCGTACGACAGCTGCGTGCTGGCACTGGCCCCCGCTGGCACGGAGGTCAAGGGGGCTAGCTACACCGCGAGCACGTACCGGGACCTGGCGCCGAACACTGACTACGGCAAGGACGCCGTGACCTGGCAGTAAGCTGCGCGCGAGATCGTCGCGGGGGCGTCAGTCGCGGGACTGGCGCCCCCTTTCGCGTCCTGGGGGACTGATGTCTGGCAGAAGACCGATCGTGTTGGTGGCGGCGTTGGTTTTCGCGCTCTCCGGATGTACGAGCACGAAGACCGGGACAGCCGCTCCCGCCAGTACGGTCAGCCAGCCAGCGGCCAGTCCGGCGACGCCCGCGTCGAGCAGCTCGGCCGCGCCCGTCAAGGTCGAGTACACGAAGCAGGGCACGAAGCTCAAGATCGGCGAGAAGGCCGTGGTGCCGTTCAAGTCGCCGGTCGCGGGCCCTGGAGCCATCGGCGTCACCGTGACCGGCATCGACAAAGGCGACGCGGCCGACCTGACCCCGCTGAAGCTTGGCGACCAAGCCGCCGGGATGACGCCCTACTACGTGCGGCTGAAGGTGACGAACGAGTCCGGCACGGACTTCTACAGCACCTCGGTCGGCTTGATGTACGGCCTGCTCGAGGACGGTTCCAAGGCAGCGTTCGTGACGATCATCGGCACCTTCGAGAAGTGCGACAACGCCCGCGGCGGCCAGGACTTCTCCACCGTCGGCGCGACCTACGACAGCTGCGTGCTGGCACTCGCCCCGGAAGGTTCGACGGTGACCGGCGCGAAGTACAGCGACACGAATTACGTCGGACTGGCTCCGGACACCGACTACGGCAAAGCAGCGATCGTCTGGCAGCCGTGAGCCAGGCTCAGGCGCCCGCGCCCCCGACGCGCCGGATGATCTTCGCCAGGATTCCCGACACGATCAGCCAGAACACCGCCGCGATGCCGTAGTTCACCAGAACGCGCAGTTTCGCGTCGCTCGGCGTGAACAGGTCCTTGAAGCCGAGCGACAGTCCGTCGGCCCAGCCGCGGACGAACGAGACGATGCCGTTGCCCTGGTTTGCCTCGCCGATGACGAAAATCACGTGCAGCACCAGGACCGCGGCGAACAGCAGTCCGACCCAGCGCACCAGCGACGCGAGGAAGGACACCCCGCGCTCACGAGTGCGCCGCCAGTCCACCGGGGTGCGCTGGGGCCGCGCCTTCGCCTCGGTTTCCTGCGCTTCTTCCGCGTGCTCGCCCATGCCGGGCAGTCTGGCACGTCGTTTCGCGGCCCGCTACCCGCTAGTAACAGGTATCAGCCACCCGACGTAACAGTTCGATCGCGACGGGCGGCTTTCCTTTCGCGGCGTCGGGTGGTTACAGTGACCCCGTGGCGCGTGAACTCCTGCTTCGCTGCCGCGACGGGGCCTGATCTGACCGGCTCCTCGTCGCGGGGCTTTGTGGTGCCGGTCGTCCGCACCGATCCCTTCAGGAGAATTTCCCGCGATGAGCACCGACCCCCGCACCACTAACTCCCGTCTGCGCACGCCCTCTCGTCCCGCGCCCGCCGGACAGCCCTCGTGGAACCCGCAGCGCGGCACGTCCATGCCGGTCCACCGTTACCGCCCCTGGTACGACGTCGTCGAGAACATCGACGTACCCGACCGCACCTGGCCGGACAAGCGCATCGACCGCGCGCCGCTGTGGTGTGCGGTCGACCTGCGCGACGGCAACCAGGCGCTGATCGACCCGATGTCGCCCGCGCGCAAGCGCAAGTTCTTCGACCTGCTGGTCCGCATGGGCTACAAGGAGATCGAGGTCGGCTTCCCGGCCGCGTCGCAGACCGACTTCGACTTCGTCCGCGAGATCATCGAAGAGGGCGCGATCCCGGACGACGTGCACATCCAGGTGCTGACCCAGTGCCGCCCCGAGCTGATCGAGCGCACCTTCCAGGCGCTCGAGGGCGCGCCGCGAGCGATCGTCCACATTTACAACTCGACGTCGATCCTGCAGCGCCGCGTGGTGTTCCGCGAGGAGCGCGAGGGCATCAAGAAGATCGCGACGCAGGCCGCCGAAATGGTCGTCGAGCTGGCGGCGAAGCAGCCGGACACCGACTTCCGCTTCCAGTACTCGCCCGAGTCCTACACCGGCACCGAGCTGTCTTACGCGCTCGAGGTGTGCAACGCGGTCACCGAAATCTGGCAGCCGACGCCGGAGAAGCCGGTGATCCTGAACCTGCCGGCGACCGTCGAGATGGCGACGCCGAACGTCTACGCCGACTCGATCGAGTGGATGAGCCGCAACCTGGAGCGCCGCGATTCGGTGGTCCTGTCGCTGCACCCGCACAACGACCGCGGCACCGGCATCGCCGCCGCCGAACTGGGCTACCAGGCAGGCGCGGACCGGATCGAGGGCTGCCTGTTCGGCAACGGCGAGCGCACCGGCAACGTCGACCTGGTCGCGCTGGGCATGAACCTCTACAGCCAGGGCATCGACCCGCAGATCGACTTCTCCGACATGGACGAGATCAAGCGGACCGTCGAGTACTGCAACCAGCTGCCGGTCCCGGAACGCTCCCCGTGGGGCGGCGACCTGGTGTTCACCGCCTTCTCCGGCAGCCACCAGGACGCGATCAACAAGGGCCTCGACGCGATGAAGGACGCCGCGGACAAGAAGGGCGTCCCGGTCGACGAGCACCCGTGGGAGGTCCCGTACCTGCCGATCGACCCGAAGGACGTCGGCCGCACCTACGAGGCCGTGATCCGGGTGAACTCGCAGTCCGGCAAGGGCGGCGTCGCCTACATCATGAAGGCCGAGCACCAGCTGGACCTGCCGCGCCGGCTGCAGATGGAGTTCTCGAAGGTCATCCAGGCCTACACCGACACCGAGGGCGGCGAGGTCGACCCGGCCACCATGTGGCGCGCGTTCTCGGCCGAGTACCTGGAGTCGAAGACCCCGCTGGAGCTGATCAAGCAGCGGGTCACCGACAACGGCGGCGGCGAGTACGACCTCGAGGCCACGGTGAAGGTCGAGGGCGATGAGCACGAGATCACCGGCCGCGGCAACGGGCCGATCGCCGCGTTCTTCGACGCACTGTCCACTGTGGGCTACGACCTGCGGCTCCTGGACTACAGCGAGCACACGCTGAGCCCTGGCGACGACTCGCGCGCCGCGTCCTACATCGAATGCGCGATCTCCGACCGGGTGTTCTGGGGCATCGGCGTCGACCCGTCGATCGTCACCGCTTCGCTGCGGGCCGTGGTCAGCGCGGTCAACCGGGCCAACCGCTGACCCGAGCCTGATCGCCCCAATGCCACATTGGGTGCGTCACATGCACCCAATGTGGCATTCGGTGCGTCACATGCACCCAATGCGGCATTGGGGCGGTTCTGGGCGAGGGAGACGAGGATGCGAGCCGAGCGCCTGGTCGCGCTTCTCTTCACGCTGCACCGCAAACGCGCGGGCACCGTCGGGGAGCTGGCGGGCGAGCTGGGCGTGACCGAGCGGACGCTGCGGCGGGATCTCGCCGCGTTGCGCGAAGCCGGCGTGCCGCTCTGGAGTGAACCAGGGCGACACGGCGGTGTCCGGCTCGTCGACGGCTGGCGTTCGCGGCTCGACGGCCTCACTTCGCGGGAGGCCGTCGCGCTGCTGGCCCTCGACGTGCCGGACGCGCTGGCCGGGCTCGGGCTCGGCACTGCGGTGGCCGCGGCGCACGCGAAAGTGTCCGCGAGCATGCCGAAGCAGCTGCAGGAACAGGCCCGGACGGTCGCCGGGCGGTTTCATCTCGACGCCTCGGCCTGGTTCACCTCGCCGGACGACACGGGCGCGCTGCCCGCGGTCGCGAAGGCGGTGTGGACGCAGCAGCGGCTCGACGTGCGGTACCGGCGGCGCGACAAGGTCACCCGGCGGACGCTCGATCCGCTGGGGCTCGTGCTCAAAGCCGGGGTTTGGTACCTGGTGGCGCGCGTCGACGCCGACCTGCGGACGTATCGCGTCTCCCGGTTGACGGCGGTCGCCGAAACCGGGGAAACCTTTGCCCGGCCGGAGGAATTCTCACTCGCTGACTGGTGGCGCGCGTCGTCGGCGGAGTTCGAGAAAATGCCGCTGCCGTTGAAGGTGACGGCTCGGCTCGACCGGTCCGCGGCGGGGGCATTGCGGCGGGTTTTCGGGCCCGAGCACGTGAACGAGGTGCTGGTGTCGCTCGGCCCGAAGGACGCCGACGGGTGGGCCGAGGCCGAGTTCGCCATGGAGGGCAAGGAAGTCGCCGTCGGACAGCTGGTTTCCCTCGGCCCCGGCGTCGAGGTGCTCACCCCGCCGGAGATCCGCGCCGCGGTCGCGGAATTCGGTCAAGCGCTGGCTGATCGCAACAAGGATCAGCGGTAGCCGCTGGCGTCGGCGGGCTTTCCGGGTTCCTGCACCTCCTCGATGTACCGCCATGCGTCCGGACGGCTGCCGTCCACGTCGTCGATCTCGTAGATCTTCGCCAGCTGTCCGCTGGAAACGGTCTGTCCGGTCCAGCGGTGCCGGTCCGCGTCGGCGGCGAGCGCGACGACCGTGCGGCCGGAGAAGGTCGGCGATTCCGAGATCACGAAGTGCGGCTCCCGGACGGTCGCGTCGCGCCAGTTTTCCTCGGTGACCTCGAAAATCTCCAGCATCGCCTCCGAACGCAGCCAACCCGGCGTGAACGCGATCGCGGTGCACTCGTGCTTTTTGAGTTCGGCCGCCTCGCCGACCGCCAGGACGTTGATCGCCGCCTTGGCCAGGTAGTACGGCAGCGACGTGCCCTCGCGGTACTTCTGGTTGTACTCGGCGGTGCCGTCGGTCAGTTCGATCACCAGCCCGCCCGGACGCCGGATGACCAGCGGAAACAGATGGTGGCTGGTGATCAGGTGGGCATCGAGGGACAGCCGCATCATCCGCAGGCTCGCGTCCAGCGAGTGCTCCCAGACCGGTTTGCCCCACTCCAGGTAACGGTCGCCGCCCCAGATCCCGTCGACCAGGATGTCGAGGCCGCCGTGCTCGGCGTCGATCCGCTTGGCGAGCGCGGCGACCTCGTCGCTCACCAGGTGGTCGACCCGCAGCGCGGTTCCCTTGCCGCCCGCGGCTTCGATCCGCTCCAGAGTGTCCTCAATGGTCTCCGGACGGTCCACTTCGGACCGCCCGGCCCGCGTCGTACGACCGGTGACGTACACGTGCGCCCCGGCCCGGCCCAGCTCGACCGCGATCGCCCGGCTCGCCCCGCGCGTGCCGCCCGCCACGAGCGCGACCTTGCCCGCCAGTTCCCCGCTCATTTCGTTCGTCCTCTTCTCTCTCGGTGAACCACCAGCGTGCGCGTGAACCCTGACATCCTCTGTCCGGGTTCCGGAAATCTGTGTCCCGGCTGTGCCTTGCTGTGAAGAGCCGGTGATTGGGACTCATCCGGGCTGGCACGACGGTTAATGGAGACATGGACGCTACGACGGCTGGGCTGGTGGTGCTGTTCGTCGTCTCGCTGGTGCCGGTGTTGCCCACCGAGGTGACGCTGCTCGGCATGGGCGTGGCCGCCGCGCAGCACGGGACCTCGCTGGCCGTCGTGATCGCAGTCGCCAGCTTCGGCTGTCTGCTGTCTGACCAGGCGTTGTACGCACTCGGGCGGTTCGGCGGGGCTCGCGTACTGGCCCGGCTGAGCCGTCGGCGCAAACTGGCCGCCGGGCTGACCTGGCTCGACGGACGCTTGCAACGGCATCCGCGGCCGGTCCTGGTGGTCGCGCGATGGCTGCCTTCCGGCGGCACGATCGGCGCGCTGCTGGCCGGCTCGTTGCGGTGGCGGTTCACCGAGTTCCTGACCGCGTCCGCGGTCGGCGTGCTGCTGTGGACGTCGTACGTCGCGTTCCTCGGCTACGCCGGCGGGCAACTGGTTGCCGAGCCGGGGCTGAGCCTCGCGTTGTCGCTGACCATCGCGGTGCTGCTGGGCTCGGCGATCACTATCGGGATTCGACGGCACGCAGCGCCGAGTACAGCGCCCTGATCAGCGGTTCGTTCTCCGGCGCGGCCGCGGCGGGGAACGGGATCCGGCGGCGGGTGTAGCCGTACGCGACGCCGTTGCGCGGATCGGCGAACGCCTGCTGGCCACCCGCGCCGCTGTGCCCGAAGCTGCCCTGGCCCAGCTCGGGGTAGTACTCGCTGGTGGCGTGGAATCCGATGCCGAACGCCTTGCGCTGTTGCAACACCACGTCGTCGCCGGTGGACTGGATTTGCGCGAACTCGGCGGCGGTTTCCGGCTTCAGCAGTGGCGGTTCGCCGTCCAGCGGACTGATCGCGGCGGCGTACATGCGGGCCAACCCACGGGCCGAGGCGACGCCGCCGAACGAGGCCGGGCCGAGCCGCCGGACCTCCGGGAGATTCGGCAGTTCCCAGACCTCCGGGCCGTCCGGATGGTGCCGGTTGAACGCGATCCCGTTCAGGCTGTTCGCGGCGGGCGGGGCGATCTGCCGCTCGGGGGTCAGGATCATCGGCTCCGCGCTGGCGAATCGCGGCTCCAGTTCGGCGGGGAGGCCGAGGTAGAAGTCCACTGCGTACGGATCGCGGATCCGTTCGGCGAAGTGTTCCTGGATGGTGCGGCCGGTCGCCCGCAGCACGACCTCGCCGCTGAGCGCGCCGATGACCAGCGCGTGGTAGCCGAACGCGGTTCCCGGTCGCCAGAACGGGCGCTGGCGGGCCAGGCGTTCCGCGACGATCCGGTCGTCGGCGAGTTCCGCGCGGGAGAATCCTTCGTCGGCGCCGACCAGTCCGGCTCGGTGCGCCAGGAGTTCCCTGAGCGTGACGTCGGCCGAGAACTCCGGCCAGTAGTGGCGCACGCGCTGGTCAAGGTCCAGCACCCCGTCCTGGACCAGCAGCGCGACGACCAGATGCGCCGCGCCTTTCGTCGCGGAGTAAGCGCCAAGCAGGCAGTCCCCGTCGACGCCGGTCCACAAGTCGACTACTCGCTCGCCACGGTGATACGCCACCAGCTGGGCGGCTCCGTCCGCGACTGCCGCGAACGTGTCCCGCACCTGTTCGAAACCGGGCCGCACGGTGCCCTCGATGTTTTCCATGCCACGACCGTACTCCTGTTTGTAACCATTGGTCACTAACTCTGTCTCGGTAGAGTCCGCAGCTATGACCCGACCGCGGCCCGGCCGCCCCGCGCAGCTCGATCGCGAGCGGATCGTCGACGCGGCGTTGTCCACGGGAAACCTCGACACCTTGACCATGCGCGAACTGGCGACGCGGCTGGGCGTGACGCATGGCGCGCTCTACCGCTGGGTCGCCAACCGGGACGCGCTGTTCGATCTGATCAGCGAGGTAGTGCTGGAGCGGGTGCTTCCGGCGGAAGGACCGCCACGCCGGTCTTGGCGGCCGTGGCTCGCCCAGGTCGCGTGGGCGATGCACGACCAGTTCCTCGCGGTGCCCGGTTACGCGACCCGGTTGTCGCGACCGCACCGGCACAACGCGGATTCGTTCGGCAGGCTGCGCTCGCAGGTGGTCGCCGCGTTCACCAACGCCGGGGTGTCGCCGGAACTGGCTGAGCAGAGCTGGTACATCTTCATCACGTGCACGGTCAGCTGGCTCGCGGTGCGGGAAAACCCGCTCGATCTCGGGCCGGACGCGCCGCGGTTTGAGCTGTTTCTGGACACGTTGCTGCGCGGACTTCCCGCCCGAGAACCCGGTTAGGTCGTCAACGCGGCCACCTCGGCACGCAACTCATCGATCACAGTCGCGACCGCCGGACGGTTCGCCGCACCAGTACGGCACACCACTTCCACCAACCGCGCCGCCCGGATTCCCGCCAGCGGACGGCCCACCAATCCACTGCCGCGCCGAGTGTCCATTGTGTACCGAGGCATCAACGCGATCCCGTGCCCGGCCGCGACAAGCCGTTCGGTGATGCGGAAATCGTTGATGCGCTGGACGATCTGCGGCCGCACGCCGGTGCGCACGGTGAGCGAGCGCAGGACGTCGTCGACCGGAAAGCCGTGGTCCACCGAGATCCAGCGTTCGTCGGCGAGATCGGCGAGTTCGACCCGGCGGCGGCGGGCGAGCCGGTGATCGGCGGGCAGTGCGACGTCCAGCGGTTCGCGCAGCAGCGGGACGACGTCGAGGCGTTCGGTGTCGAATTCGGGCGCGTGCTCGTCGCGGTGGGCGACGACGACGTCGTAGTCGGCGACCAGGCCAGGCACCTGCGGCGGGACCATGTCGACGTCGCGGACGTCGACGTCGAGGTTTTCGTACTGGTCGATGCGGCGCAGCAGGCCGGGCAAGAGCATCAGACCCGCGGACTGAAAGATCGCGATCCGCACCCGTCCGCGCGGGGCGCTGCGGTAGGTGGCCAGTTCCGCTTCGGCCCGGTCCAGCGCGGCCAGCACGTCGTCGGCGCGGGCGACCAGCGCGCGGCCCGCGTCGGTGAGCCGCAGCCCGCGGCCGGCCGGTTCGGTGAGGGCGATGCCGACCTCCGCCTGCAACGCGCGCAACTGCTGGGATATCGCCGACGGGGTGCAGTGCAACGCCCGAGCGGCGGCGGTGACGCTGCCCCGATCAGCGAATTCGCGCAGCGTCCGGAGCCTGCCCAAGTCCATCCGCGCAGTGTATGTGAAGCAGCGCTACACAGTCGGTGCAGTTTTTCTCGCTGGTGCTTCAAGGTTTGCCTAGGCAGAGTGGCGGCATGGCCATCCGGGACCGTCTGCTCGCTGTGTTCGTCGCCGTCTTGTGGGGTCTGAATTTCATTGCGATCCACGCCACACTCGGTCAATTCCCGCCGATGTTCGCGGGCGCGCTGCGGTTTCTGCTGATCGCGATTCCGACGATGGTCCTGGTGCCGCGGCCGCGCGTGAAGCTGCGCTATCTCCTCGGCTACGGGCTCGGGTTCGGCACCGGACAGTTCGCGTTCCTGTTCGTCGCGATGCACCTGGGCATGCCGACCGGGCTGGCGTCGCTGGTGCTGCAGGCGTCCGCGCCGTTCACCGTGCTGCTGGGCGCGGTGCTGCTGCGGGAACGCGTCTCCGGACGGCAGCTGGCCGGGATCCTGCTCGCGGTGGCGGGCATGACCGCGATCGCCTGGCAGCAGTCCGCCCACGCCGCGCTGGTGCCGGTGCTGCTGACCCTGCTGGCCGCGCTGAGCTGGGCGATCGGCAACCTGAGCATGCGCCGCGCGGAGCCGGACAACCCGCTTCACCTGACGCTGTGGATGTCGGTGGTGCCGCCGCTGCCGATGCTGGCGCTGTCGAGCATCTTCGAAGGCCCGGGCGCGGCGTGGCACTCGCTGGCGACGCTCGGCACCAAGACCGGCCTGATCGGCATCGCGGGTCTGGCGTACGTCGTCATCTTCGGGACCGTCGTGGGCTCCGGCATCTGGACCACGCTGATGCGCCGCAACCCGGCGGGCGTGGTCGCGCCGTTCTCGCTGCTCGTGCCGGTGGTCGGGTTGACGGCGTCG
Source organism: Amycolatopsis sp. Poz14 (assembly GCF_006704225.1). NCBI lineage: Bacteria > Bacillati > Actinomycetota > Actinomycetes > Pseudonocardiales > Pseudonocardiaceae > Amycolatopsis > Amycolatopsis sp. Poz14. The sequence continues at coordinate 1,143,102 of NZ_JACLHD010000001.1, read as the reverse complement.
TTCTTCATCCTCGGCGAGGTGCCGACGGTACTGACCCTGGTCGCCGCGGCGGTGGTGATCGGCGGGGTCTTGCTGGGCTCGCTGCGGAAGAAGCCCGCGGTCACGCCGGAGGAACTGCTGCCGGTGTAAGGGTCAGGTGCTGGGGCGAAAAAGTAGCGCGGTCAGTAAGTCGAGCGAATGCGCGAGTTTGGCTCCTAGCTCGCTGTGCGCCACCGAAGACAGCTGATACGGCCGCAACAGATCGACGATCTCCGCCTGCTTGTGACGTGGCGGCAAGAAGATCGGCATCGACCGGAGCAGGTCAGAGTTGAAATACTGCACCGCAGTGCCGACGGCGTTGCGCCGTAGCCACTCTTGCGCGTCAGCTCCGTTCAAGTAGTAGACGAGATAATGCGGATCGACGGCCGGACCCGGCCGGAACCCGACGCACCCCGGCCCAAGCAGCCAGCCGGCTTCGCTAGGCCGCACCAACCCGAACCGCCCAAGCGTGCCTGCCCGTGCGCTGACAATGTCTCGGTCCGCCAGCCGGTATCTGACATACCTTGCAACTAATGCTTCAGGAACGAGGTCGAGCTCGCCGTAGTTGACCTGGTTGTTCCGAATATTGCGAGGCAGGACTAACGGCGTACCCGGGCTCTCGCCTTGCCGCTTCACGCTGCCTGGGCCGGGAATAACCTTGCACACTTCACCGAGGCGCACCTGTTCCCCGGTCACCTCCGCCCGGCCCGAAGAGAGCACGGTAGCCGCAGTCGCCTCAAGACCGTCGTTCAGCCGACGTACCTGCTCAGTCAACTCGGCCAACTCACGGCGCGCTGTGGCAAAGGCAGCAGCCGGGCTGTCTTCCCTGCGCTCAGTCCTCCTGGAGACGTACCGTGCGGGCTGAACGTTGTAGTCGTCCTGCTCAAGCTCCGAATAGGGAACCGCGAGAGAGTAGCCTGGACTGCCGTGAAAATTGCCCTTCCGCGAAGTCGACCAGCGGCGGTGTTCAGCGACCACTCGATCGATCGCCGCCGTTGTCAACCGTCGCGCGGACCGGTCGACCTCCGTCTCGTCGCGGGCGTCGATGAGCAGCACTTCATCGCTGTACACGTTGTGTCCGGGAGCCCGCAGAAGCCAGAGAGTCACCGGAATTGCGGTGAAACGGAAGAGCCGGGCAGGCAACGCGATGACGCATTCTACGATGCCACCCTTGATCAAAGCACCTCGAATATGCGCCTCGTTCTTGCTTGACGCAGCTCCCGACGGCATGATCACCGCCGCCCGGCCACTCGGCGCGAGTTTCGCGGCGACATGTTGCAACCACGCAAAGTTCGCGTTCTTCTCTGGCGGCTCCCCCCACTGCAAGACCTCATTGTCCAACTCAGCCGACTTGAGGTTGAACGGCGGATTGGCCAGGATCCGGTCAAAGGTCAGCCCCGGGAAGCTGTCCTTCTCCACTGCGAGCCCGGGCTCGCCAAGTTCTGCCTCGACCCCATGCAGAGCCAAGTTCATCCAGGAAGTCGACCAGGACCACTGGTCGCCGGCCTTGCCGAATACCTCGATGGGAACATCTGCGAGAACGCCAGCTATTCGCTCTGCGGCGACAGTCAACAACTCGCCCGATCCACAAAAGGGGTCATATGCCGAGTGCACCGGCTCGTCACCGAGCAGATCGACCATGAGCCGCGCGACCTCGGGCGGCGTGAACTGCCCTCCGCTTCGGCCTGATTGCCGTCGGGTGAGCCCGAGAAGCGCTGAGCCCAACTGTCCTGCGTTCTCCTTCGCCGAAAACCGATTCACGAAGTCGACTACATCCCGAAGTGCCGGGTTCGATGACTCAAGCACACGCGTGAACAATAATCGGTCTGGCGCACCAGGGACCGGTACGGAGATGCGACGGAGCACCTCCTGCGCTTCCGGCCAGGTTCTGGTAGCGGTCACCGCGTTCCAGTCCGACGGCTGAGCGAAACGCAAGTACACCAACCCGAGCAGGTAGTCGAGGGCCGCGGAACGGTCAAGCGAGTCGCGCATTGACTCAACCGTCTCCCACAGCCGGTCAGCCAAATCAGCTTCGGTTACCGGCCTGGTACGCGCCATGCTCGCATCGGACAGTTTTTCGGGACCGAGGTTTCGAAGAAGACGATCACCATAGGTGTAGCCGTCCGGCTCGCTGTCTTTCCGTCGGTGAACCGGAATCCGACGCTCTTTCAACCACTCAGCGACCGCCGAGATCTCGAACAGTTCCTTTCCGTCGATTTTGTGCGGGGGAGGAAAGTCCGGCGAACGCGACCGCCAGTTGCTGAAAGCGCTCGCGTTGACCTCCGCCAGCTTCGCCAGATCCGCCGCGGACCGCATACTCTCCAGGAGGCTCATCGACGTTCTCCTCCCAGTTCGGGTCGTCGGGCAAGGATTGTTTCGACCTGGTCGCGCCTTCGCAGATGCACCAACACCTCCGGGCACACGCAGCGGATCAGCCGGAGAATAGTCGCGTGGTCAGCCTCTAGGTGCCGATGATGGATGGGCTCGTAGTGCATGATCCGGTTCCGGAACCTCCGCACCTCGTCCAAGTCGCGGTACAAGGCCGACCTCGGCTGCTTGCGGTGCGGAAAGGCGCGGTGCAGCCACGGCTCCCACAGTGACCGGTGGTACTCCTTGCCCACCAGCCACACCCAGAACCCGAAGGAAAGCTCGGCAACTAGATCGTCGGGCGTAACCGGTCGGCGCTGCCGGAGCTGCCGCCGAACCTTGTCGGCGGCCTTGCCGACCAACGCGTAGTGATGGTCTTCCAGCGGGGCAACCTCCCACCAGTCCGATCGGCCGAACTTTTCCACCAGCTGCCGGTGCAAGGCGTTGCGCAATGCAAGTTCCAGGCAGTGCAACGCGGGGTAGAACGCAGCTGACACTTCCACGTTCCACCAGTAGAGTTCGATCGCTGCCGCGCAGTCCCCGTCCGCCTCGAGCAAGTACGGCCGGAACCGCGTCGGCGACAAAGTCTCGTCGATCCACCGGTGCTGAACATCCATCTCTTCGTACCCCCTCATGGCAGCACGAAGATGTGCTACTGTGGTTTTTGTACGCCCCGGGTCGCCCCTGCTTCGCATGCCGCCCGGGGCATAGCTCTATCTACGGCCGCACTTCGCCGATTGAGGCAGCCGGACTCCCTCGCGGTCTTCCCTAAGGCTAGCGGCCTGTCGCCGCTCGCGCAAGCATTCCAGATACACAGATTTTGTGAACTGCCGAGTGACGGCGCGGTACACCAACCTGTGAACAAGCGGTCTTGCTACGAACGGGGGGCCGAACGCAACCCGGCTGGGCCCCGCGCGTTCGCGCAGAACCCAGCCGGGTTACTGGCCTCAAGCCACATCAATCGGCCAGGGAAGTTCTTCAGTCGATTCAGGCGACCGCGTCGTTCTTCTCCTCCGACGACGCGGACGAGGCCGATCCCGCCGCGTGACGGGCCATGCGCTTCTTCAGCACCAGCGTCACCACCACGCCGATCACCAGCGCCGCGCCGAGGCCTGCCCACTGGAAGCCCTTCAGCCACTTGTCGGCGACCACGCCGAGGTAGTAGATGAGCGCCGTCGTCCCGCCCGCCCAGACGATGCCGCCCAGTGCGTTCGCGATCAGGAAGCGTGGGTAGTGCATGTTCAGCGACCCGGCGAGCGGGCCGGCCAGGATGCGCAGCACCGCGACGAACCGGCCGAAGAACACGGCCCACATGCCGCGTTTGTGGAACATCTTTTCGGCGCTCGCGATGTGGTCGGGGCCGAAATGTTTCGGGAACTTCCGGCCGGCCCAGGCGAAGAGCCGTTTGCCGCCCTTCTTGCCGATCAGGTACCCGATGCTGTCGCCGATGATCGCGCCCGCCGACGCCAGCACGCCGATCCACAGCGGGTTCAGCCCGCTGTGCGACGACGCCAGCAGCGCCGCGCTCACCAGCACGATCTCCCCCGGCAGCGGGATGCCCAGGCTTTCGACCATCACCACCAAGCCCACCAACAGGTAGACCGACAGCGGAGGGATCGCCTCCAGCACGTGGTCGATGTTCACTGCCAACCCCCTTGTGATTCGTGCCTGGTCTCCGCAGAGTACCCAGCTGACGAGCGTTCTCGCGTCCGCCTGGAGTCGGGGGTGGGGTCCGTCTTCAGGCAGGGGTTTTTCAGGGTTTTTCCGACATAACACGCAAAGCGCGCGATTCGAAGTACTCGCGTTCCGGCAGGCTCAAGGTGCGCTGGGCGGCCCGGAGGTAGCACTCGCGGGCGCCTTGCGCGTCGCCGGACCGTTCGAGGAGATCGGCGCGGACCACGTCGGCCCGGTAGTGGTCCAGGTGCTCGGACGCGTCCAGTTCGGCCAGCGCGACCGCCGGGCCTTCGACGCGGGCGAGCGCGACCAGGCGGTTGAGGGTGACCATCGGGCCGGGCGCGAGCTGCCGCAGGAGGTCGTACAACATCAGGATCTGCGGCCAGTCGGTGTCGTCGGCGGTCGGGGCTTCGTCGTGCACGGCGGCGATCGCGGCTTGCAGTTGGTACGGACCGACGGGGGTGTTCGCCAGCGCGTGTTCGATGAGTGCGCTGCCTTCGGCGATCGCGGACGCGTCCCAGAGCGAACGGTCTTGTTCGGCCAGCGGCACGGGCACGCCGTCCTGGCCGGTGCGGGCGGGACGGCGGGCGTCGGTGAGCAGCATGAGGGCGAGCAGACCGGCGACCTCGCCGTCAGCAGGCAGCAGCGCGTGCAGTTGCCGGGCGAGCCGGATGGCCTCGGCGGTCAGTTCGACGCGGTTCACCTCGCTGCCGGAGCTGGCGGTGTGGCCCTCGGTGAACACCAGATACAGCACCTGCAGTACCGCGGCGACGCGTTCCGGCAGTTCGTCCCGGGGCGGCAGGGCGAAATCCGCACCGCGCAGCTTCTGTTTCGCGCGGCTGATCCGCTGACCGATCGTCGGCTCCGGAACCAGGTACGCCCGCGCGATCTCGGCGGTGGTCAGGCCGCCGACGGCACGCAATGTGAGCGCCACCTGCGACGGGCGGGTCAGCGCGGGATGGCAGCAGAGCAACAGCAGAGTGAGGGTGTCGTCTTGCTGCGGCACGAGTTCGAAGGACGGCGGTTCCAGCGCGGCCACCGTCTCCTCGCGGCGGATCCGCGCGGCTTCGTTGCGCCACATCTCGATCCGCCGCCGAGAAGCGGTCGTGATGAGCCAGGCCTTCGGATTGTCCGGGACCCCGTCCTTCGGCCACTGCACGGCGGCGGCGAGCAGGGCCTCCTGCACGGCGTCCTCGCATTTGCCGAAATCGCCGTAGCGGCGCACGAGCGCGGTCAGGACCTGCGGGATGAGGTCGCGCAGGAGGCCGTCGATCACAGCTCGAAGTCCACGTCGCCGGTCAGCCCCATCACGGGCCGCACCTCGATCGTCGCGAACGGAGCCTCCGGGATCCGCGCGGCGATCTCCAGCGCACGGGCCTCCGAATCGCATTCCAGCAGGTAGAACCCGGCGAGCTGTTCCTTGATCTCGGCGAACGGGCCGTCGGTGGTGCTCACGCCGTCGGTGCTCACGCGGACCTGCTTCGTCAGCTCCGGCGCGGCCAGCCGCTCGGACACGATCCGCTCGCCGGTGCCCGCCAGCTCCTCGTGGAACCGCTGGTAGGCCCGCAGGCCCTCGGCCTTCTGCTCGTCGCTCATCCCCGCCCAGGCCGCGCGCGACGCCGGGTTGCCGTAGATCAGGACCAGATACTTCATCGGGAGCCTCCTCGAAAAGTTTTTCCACCCCAGATGTCGAAGCCGGACCGGCGGCTTCGACGTCCCGGACGAACACCGAGTCCGGGAAAAGGAGACCACAAAATGTCCGAAAACGAGATCCGCGGCCTGCTGGCCGAGCGCACCGCCGCGATGCACGCGAAAGACCCGAAGCGGGTCGTCGCGAGCTACACCGAGAAGGCGGTCAAATTCGACCTCGCCCCGCCGCTGCGCACGACCGGCGCTTCCGCGGAGCACGTCGCGCAGTGGATGAGCACCTTCGACGGGCCGATTTCCTACACGTACCACGACGAGGAGATCACCGTGTCCGGCGATCTGGCGATGGTGGCGGCGCTGACGAAGCTGACCGCGACGCCGCAGGGCCACAACGAATCGTTCACGCTCTGGTTCCGCACCACGTTCGCCTTGCGACGCAACGGAAACGGCTGGCTGATCGCGCACGAGCACAACTCGACGCCGTTCCACATGGACGGTTCGTTCCGCGCTGCCGTCGACCTCCAGCCCTGAAAGCCCTGAAAAGCCGTGAAGGACTCCTTGAGGGAATCAGATTCCCTCAAGGAGTCCTTCACGGACGGTCAGAGGATCTCGGCGGCCGAACCGACGTCCGGCGGGCCGAGGTCCGGGTTCAGTGCCCCGGCGTCGACCAGTTCCACCTCGACCTTGTGCGGCTGGATCCGCCCGTCGCGGATGTCCTCCGCGTAGTGGCAGGCCACCCGGTGTCCGGCGCCGATCTCGCGCAATTGCGGGCGATCGGTGTCGCACAGGCTTTCCTGCTTCCACGGGCACCGCGTGTGGAAGCGGCAGCCCGACGGCGGGTTGGCGGGCGACGGAAGGTCGCCGGCGAGCAGGATTTGCTCGCGGCTGTCCTCCACCACCGGGTCCGGCACCGGGATCGCCGACAGCAGCGCGCGCGTGTACGGGTGCAGCGGGTTTTGGTACAGCTCCTCCGACGTCGTTTCCTCGACCAGCGCGCCGAGGTACATCACGCCGATCCGGTCGGAGATGTGCCGGACCACCGCGAGGTCGTGCGCGATCACCACGTAGGTGAGACCGAGCTCGTCCTGGAGGTCCTCCAGCAGGTTCACCACCTGCGCCTGCACCGAAACGTCCAGCGCGGACACCGGTTCGTCGGCGACGATCAGGTCCGGCTCCACCGACAGCGCCCGCGCGATGCCGATGCGCTGGCGCTGGCCGCCGGAGAACTCGTGCGGGTACTTCCGCAGCGAGGATTCCGGAAGGCCCACCGCGCTCAGCAGTTCCCGCAGCCGCTTCGCGGTCGACTCCTTGTCCCTGTCGAGACCGTGCGCGCGCATGCCCTCGACGAGGATCGATTCGACCGACTGGCGCGGGTCCAGGCTCGACATCGGGTCCTGGAACACCATCTGCATCCGCCGCCGCGCCTTGCGCAACTGCTCGCCCTTGAGCTGGGCGACGTCGGTGCCGTCGAACACGACCTTGCCGTCGGTCGGTTCGTTGAGCCGCAGGATCGCGCGGCCGAGCGTCGACTTGCCGCAGCCGGATTCGCCGACCAGGCCGTAGGTTTCGCCGCGGCGGATCGACAGGTCGACCCCGTCGACCGCGAACACGTGGCCCACCGTGCGGTCCACGACGATGCCGCGTTTGATCGGGAAGTGCACCTTGAGGCCGGTGACCTCGAGCAGCACCTCGTCGGTGTTCGCCACCGTCATCGGGTTCCTCCTCCTGCCGCCACGGCGGGTTGCACCGGGTTGTGGCAGCGCAGCAAGCCGTTCCGGTCGGGAACCAGCTCCGGCGAATTCTCCAGGCAGGCCTGGATCGCGTTCGGGCAGCGCGGCGCGAAGGCACAGCCGCCGTCCCACGGGATGTTGTCGGCCACCGAACCGCGGATCGGCACCAGCTTCTCGCCGCGGCCCTCGTCGAGCCGCGGGATCGAGGCCAGCAGGCCGTGCGTGTACGGGTGCCGCGGCTGCGCGAACAGCGAATGCCGCTCCTGGCGCTCCACGATCCGGCCGCCGTAAAGCACGTTGACCTCGTCGCAGAGCCCGGCGACGACGCCGAGGTCGTGCGTGATCATCACCAGCGCGGTCCCGGTGTCCTGCACCAGTTCCCGCAGCAGCGCGAGGATCTGCGCCTGGATCGTCACGTCGAGCGCGGTGGTCGGCTCGTCCGCGATGAGCAGCCGAGGACGGCACGCCAGCGCGATCGCGATCAGCGCGCGCTGGCGCATCCCGCCGGAAAGCTGGTGCGGGTACTCGGAAAGCCGCCGCGTCGGGTCGGGAATGCCGACCTTGTCGAGCAGTTCCGCCGCTTCGATCCGCGCCTTCTTGCGCGGCATGTCGCGGTGGCGCTCCAGCACCTCGGTGATCTGCAGCCCGATCGGGATGACCGGGTTCAGCGAGGACAGCGGGTCCTGGAACACCATGCCGAGATCGCGGCCGCGCCGGTCGCGCATTTCGCGGTCGGACAGGGTCAGCAGATCGGTGCCCTCGAAGCGCACCGAACCGCTGACGGTGTTGCCGCGCTTGGCGAGCAGCCGCATGATCGCGAGCGACGTCACCGACTTGCCGCAGCCGGACTCGCCGACCAGCCCGACCGTCTGGCCGGGTTCGACGTCGAAACTCACGCCGTCGACCGCGGTGAACGGACGCTCGCCGCGGCGCTGGAACACGACCTTCAGGTCGCGGACTTCGAGAAGTGCCACGGGGTCACCGCCGGTTCTTCGGGTCGAGGGCTTCGCGGAGGGACTCGCCGAGCAGCGTGAACCCGAGCGCCACGATGATGATCGCGATCGCCGGGTAGTAGGCCAGCTCGGGCCGGATGTCGAGGAAGTGCTGGGAAGCGTTGCCCAGCATCAAACCCCACTCCGCGCGGGTCGGGTCCGGGTCGCCGAGACCGAGGAACGACAGTGCCGCGGCCTCCAGGATCGCGGTCGCCAGGGTCAGCGTCGCCTGCACGATCACCGGACCGAGCGAGTTCGGCAGCATATGCCGGAACACCACCGTCGTCCGCTTCACGCCGAGCGACGTCGCCGCGAGCACGTGGTCCGCCTCGCGCTGGGCGAGCATCGAACCGCGCAGCAGCCGGGCGAAAATCGGCACGCCGATGATCGACACCGCGATGATCACCGTCCACTGGCTCGGCTTCGCGAACAGCGCCGCGATCGAAATCGCCAGCAACAGCGAGGGAAACGCCAGCAGCACGTCGACGATGCGCATGAGGACGGTGTCGACCCAGCCGCCGAACGCGCCCGCGAGCCCGCCGATGAGCGCGCCGAGCAGCACGCCGATCACCGTGGCGAGCACGCCGACCAGCAGCGTCTGCTGTGCGCCGATCAGCAGCCGGGACAGGAAGTCGCGGCCGAAGTCGTCGACGCCGAGCGGGAATCCGGGCTGGGCGCCGGGAATGATGCCCCGGCCGAGGATGACCTTGTCCTGCAGGTACCGGACCTGCGGGTCCTTCGGCGCGAGCAGCGGCGCGAAAATCGCCAGCAGCAAGAACAGCAGGGTGATCACGCCGCCGACGATCGCCACCGGGCTGCGCAGCATCCGGCGCAGTGCCTCGGCGCCGAGGCTGCGCCCGCCCGCCGAAGCCGCGGCGAGCTTGTCGATCGGCTCTTTCTTCTTGTTCAGCAGAGTGTTCACCGCACACGCACCCTCGGGTCGATGAGCCCGTAGGAAATATCCACGAGCATGTTCACGAGCACGTAGACCAGTGCCCCGAGAAGCAGCAGCGCCTGCAGCCGCGGGTAGTCCCGCTTGTCGATCCCTTCGGCCAGAAGGAATCCGAGGCCGCGGAAGTTGAACACTCGCTCGGTCAGCACGGCGCCGCCGAGCAGCGCGCCGGTCTGCAGGCCGATCGTGGTGATCACCGGCAGCAAGGCATTGCGCAGCACGTGCCGCTGGCGGACCACGGGCTGCGTGAGGCCCTTGGAGTTCGCGGTGCGGATGAAGTCCTCGTTGAACACGTCGAGCACCGACGCGCGGGTGATCCGGGTGATCACCGCGAGCGGAATCGTGGCGAGCGCGAGCGCGGGAAGAATGAGGTGCTTGATCGCGTCCCACACCGCGTCCCATTCGCCGGTCATCATTCCGTCGAGAATGGCGAAATGCGTGACGACGGTCGCGTCGATGCCCGGCGCCTGCCTGCCCTGCGACGGCAAGCCGAGCGGCGTGGAAAGCAGGTCCTGCATCATGTAGCCGAGGAAGAAGATCGGCACCGCCACGCCGACCAGGGTCAGCACGATGATGACGTTGTCGACGATCTGGCCGCGGAACCGGGCGGCGAGATAGCCGAACGAAATGCCGAACAGCACCGCGATCAGCATCGCCGTGATGCCCAGCTCGATGGTGGCCGGGAGGAACGTGCCGATCTCCGACATCACCGGCCGGGACGACACGAGCGAATTGCCGAAATCACCGGTGATCGCGCGGCCGAGGAATTTGAAGTACTGCACGAAAATCGGCTGGTCGAGGCCGAGCACGTGGTTGAGGTTCGCCAGTTTTTCCGGAGTCGCCTTGTCCCCGAGCAGAGCCGACGCGGGCCCGCCGGGAAGTGAGCGCAACCAGGCGAACACCAGGATGGACAGGATGAGGAGCGTCGGGATCGCTTGTAGCAGCCGACGCACGAGAAAACGGAGCACGAGTAGTCCTTTGTGTACAGCCCGGGAACGAGGCCAAGGGCAGGCGCGGTAGCACCTGCCCTTGGCCTGGCTGCTCAGTGGAGCACGTCAGCCGATCGTGACGTTGTCGAAGCGTTCGTCGGTGAGCGGGCTGGCCACCACGCCCTTGATCTTCGGGCCGACCACGATCGCCGGCGTCGGGTAGGCGATCGGGATGGCGGGCAGGTATTCCATGATCTTCTTGTTGGCTTCCTGGTACGCCTTGGTGTGCGCGTCGCCGGCCGGCGCCGCGTCCGCGTCCGCGAGCGCCTTGAAGATGCCCTGGTTGTTCTGGTCGGTCAGGCCGAATTCCGGCTTCGGGCGGCCGAAGAAGGTGCCGACGAAGTTGCCCGCGTCGTTGTAGTCACCGGTCCAGCCGAGCAGGTGGATGTCCTGCTTGCCGTTCTGCTGCACGTCGTCCTTGTACCCGCCGTTCCACGACTCGGCGACCGGCTGCACGTTGATGCCGATGGCCTTCAGGTCCTCGGAGATCGCGGTGTAAGTGTCGGCCGGGTTCGGCATGTAGGGCCGGGTGACCTCGGTCGGGTAGTAGAACTTGAGGGTCATGCCCTCGGCGCCGGCTTCCTTCAGGAGCTGCTTGGCGCGCTCCTTGTCGTACGGGTACTTGGTGACGTCGTCGGTGTACCCGTTGATCGCCTTCGGCACGAACTCGGTCGCGACCTCGGAACCCTCGGCCAGCTTGGAGCGCACGAACTGCTCGCGGTTGATGCCGTAGGCCAGCGCCTGGCGGACCTTGGGGTTCTGCAGCTTCGCGCCGTTGGGGCCGGCCTGGTTGATGCCGAGGTAGAGCACGTTGAACGACGGGCGGATCAGCACCTGCTCGCCGTCGTTGCGCAGCAGGCCGTAGTCGGCGGGGGCCGGGAAGTCGTAGCCGTTGATGTCGCCGGCCTTGAGCGCCTGCTTGCGGGCGTTCTCGTCCGGGATCACCTTGAACACGAGCTTGTCCAGCTTGGCAGGCTGCGGCATCGTGCTGGTCTCGTTGCGCACCAAGGTGATCTGGCCGTTGCCCTGGTCCCAGCTCTCGAACTTGAACGGGCCGGTGCCGGTCGGGTGCTTGTAGCCGTACTCCGGATACGTGATCGACGTGCCGGAGCCGGTGACCTTGTCCGCGTTGTACTTCTGCAGCGCGGTGGGGCTCTGGATCGCGAACGACGGCAGGGTGAACGCGGCCGGGAAGGCGCCCTTCGCGCGGGTCAGGTTCAAGACCGCGGTGTGGTCGTCCTTCGCCTCGCAGCTCTGGTAGACCGGCTGGCCCTTGGTCGTGCCCTCGTTGTTCTTGAAGCCCTCGAAGACGTCGCCGTAGTAGATCATCTGGCTCTGGGCGGTGGCGCCCTTCATGTTGTACCAGCGATCGAAGTTGAAGCAGACGGCCTTCGCGTCGAACGCGGTGCCGTCGCTGAACTTCACGCCCTGCTTGAGGTCGAAGGTCCAGGTCTTGCCGTCGTTGCTCGGCGTCCACTTCGTGGCGAGCGACGGGGCCAGGTCCGCGGTGCCCGGCTTGTTCTGGATCAGCGTGTCCAGCATCTGCCGGGTGATCCGGAACGTCTCGCCCTCGTCGTTGAAGATCGGGTCGAACATCTTCGGGTTGCCGGTGTTGCCGAAGACCATGGTGCCCCCGGACCCACCGCCTCCGGACTCGTCGCGCTTCGATTCCGCGCACGCGGACAGCGAGACTGCGAGCGCGCCCGCGAGCCCGATCAGAGCTGCCCGGCGTGTTCGGGTCAGCCGCAATTGCTGCATCTGGCACCCCTTGGGAATGTTCGGTGTCTCGAAAGCACCGTCGGCGGTCAGTTCGGGAAGACCAATGCGATCGGTGTGTTCGGTGACACTAGCGGGAACTCGGCCCCCGCTTAAGCACGTGAGGTTACGATCGCGCTACGTAAGGCCCAAATTGAGCGCAACGTGTCGGCAATTGTGTGCACAGCGTAGCGAAAACTGCCGGTTTGGTACGTTGAGTGGCGGTTTGCTCACCCGGTTGGCCTAGCGGTCCGGGTTGTCCGTTCCGGGTGCCGTGGATGTTCCGGAATCTCTCCGGCAGGCCTGGAGAGTTGCCCGCGAAGGCCGCCGAATCGGCCCGAATGCACTCGTGTCCGCCGTGCTCGCGCATTCCGCGCAATAGCCATTTCGCCTGCCGCAAACCGATGTCGAGCCGGGATTCCGGTTGTTCAGACCAGCTGGTCGGCGGCTTCCCGGGTGCCGTCGACGGCGAACCAGCCGCGCTCGAACAACTGCCAGCGGCGCAGTTCAGCCCGCGCGGGCTCGCCGTCCCGGGCGACTGCCCTGGACAACCGTTCAGCCTCGGTGCCGCCCTCGACCCAGCAGAGCCACGACAACCGGGACCGCACCGCGCGGCGTCCGCTCGACACGCCTTCCAGCACCAGCACCTCGGGCACCTCGACGCGCACCAGCTCGCCCGGCCGCGGAGTGCCAGAGGTCCAGTCCATCCGCCGGTACGCGCCGGGCAGGCCCTGTGCCAGCGGCGTCAGCACTCCGTCTTCCAGCTGCGGCCACCACGCGACGGGATCGTCCCAGGTGGCGAAGGCGTCCGTGCTGACCAACGCGGCACGCGAACCGAGAGCCTCGACCGTCTCGGCGGCGATAGTGGACTTCCCGGCTCCGGACGGACCGTCGACGGCGAGCATCCGAACGCCGCCGAGCCGGGGCGGGGCGGCGAGCAGTGCGGAGATCAGGGAACGCGTGCCGGCCTCGCTTCGGGCAGGCCGTCCACGGTGTCCGGCGCGGTCGTGCGCTTCTCCAGTTCGGCGATGCGTGCTTCGAGCTCGCGCTGGGTGTCTTCCAGCTCGCAGCGCAGCAAAGCGGTCTCCTCGACTGAGGTCCGCACCTCTTCCTCCAGGTGCCCGACCTCGGTCGAAAGCTGCAGCGAAACCATCGCGAGGACCACTCCGGACAGGAAGAAGACGAAGTTCGACGGGGTCTCCACGCCCGTCAGGTGCGCCACGAAGTTCGCCACCGCGGGCACCACGGCGAGGATCACGACCCCGATGGCCACCACGAGCCAGATGCCAGCGTACTTCTCGCGCAGTTTGCGCCGCCGCATCATCTCGATGACGACGAACAGCACGAGACACGCGATGACGATGCTCAGCACCCGCCAGCCTGCCATGGAGGGCCTCCTTACACGGCGTCGGAAGAATCGACGGAGGGACGGCGGCGGACCAGGGCGAGCAGCAGCGCCAGCCCCGCGCGGCCCAGGTACACGGCGGATTTCACCGGCGAATGGCTCGGCGTGCCGCCCGCCCGCTCCCGCATCAGGACCGGGGTTTCCGCGATCGCGAGCTTCGCCCGGATCGCCAGCATGAGCGCCTCGACCGTGTCGCCGAGGTATTCGGCCGGGTAGCCGGCGGCGAACAGCCGGATCGCGCGCGGTCCCATCGCCTTGAACCCGGACGTGACGTCGGTGAGCCTGGTCCCGGCCAGCTTGCTGAATACCAGCGACAGCACGGCCATCGCGTACTTGCGCGGACCGACGGCCCGGTACGAGCCCTTGCCCGCGAACCGGGAGCCGATCGCGAGGTCGGCTCCCTCGTCGAGCAGTCGCAGCAGCGCGCCGACCTCGGCCGGATCGTGCTGTCCGTCGGCGTCGACCTGGACCACGGTGTCGTAGCCGCGCGAGACGGCGTAACGGAATCCGGTGCGCATCGCGCCGCCGACGCCGAGGTTCACCGACAGCCGGACCACCCTGGCTCCCGCCTCGCGGGCGAGTTCGGCGGTGCGGTCGAGCGAACCGTCGTCGACGACCAGCACGTCCATGCCGGGCAGCGACCGTTTGATCTGGGCGAGCACCGACGAGACGCTGTCCTGCTCGTTGAAGGCCGGGATCACGATGAGCACGCGGCGGGTGTGCACGAGCGTGCCGGACAAGTCAGCCATGAGCGCTCACTCCCCGTGCGAAGTGCTCAGCGCGGGTGCCACCGCGACGCCGGACTGTCCCGCGATCTCGTAAATCGTCGCGTCGGAATTGCGGAAGACGACGTGGAACATCGGGCCCTCGGCGATCCGGGCGACGCCCGCCGACTGGATCGCGGTAGCGGTGGCCAGCCCCTTGCCCTGGATGACATAGCGCACGCGCAGGTCCGTGAGGTCCCTGCGGACCCGCGGCGACGTGCCGACCTGGTCGACCTGGTCGCTGAGGTACGCGGCCGTCGTGCCCGGACCGGCTCCGTAGAAGTTCCACTCGACCGGCGTCACGCCGGACAGCGCGTACATCCACGCGGAACCGTCGGCCTTGTTGTTCATCACGCGTTCGCCGGGCACCGTGTGCTGCGCGAGCCAGGCATACGCGGCTTCCTCCGCTTTGGACACGGTGGGCCCGTCCTGGTACCTGGCCGCCAGCCGCACCGCGTTGCGACCGACGTAACCGCCCCCGCTCAGCCCGCCGAGCACCACAACCAGCAGCAGCACGGCGACGCCGGTGAGCGCGACCGGCTTGAGCTTCACCCGTGGCTGCATTTTGCGGACCAGCCAGGCGACGAAGGTGTGCGCGAACTCGCCGAAGGCCACCGCTCCGGCGAGCGGCACGAGCGCGGCGATCCGCCAGTGGTCGTTGTAGAAGACGCTCGTGACCGACCGCACGAGGTTCGACTCGAGAGACACGGAAACCATGAACAGGCCGCCGAACACGACGTACGCGCCGACCAGCCACAGCATCCGCCGGTGTCGCACCAGCAGCACGATGCCGATGAACGCGGGCACGCCGACCCACCACTGCGGGAACTCCGACATCGGGGAGAACGTCAGTGTTTCGCCGAGGCCGCCGGCGAGTGTCGCCTCGGTCGGCCAGTGCGCGCTCGTCACGCCGCTCGCGTTGTACAGCGACGGCAGCACGAGCGGCACGCCGAACGCGATCGCCAGTCCGACGGTCGCGATCAGCGTGGGAGCACTGCGCCGCCAATCGATCTTCTCGTAGCGCAGCAGCACCGCGAGCAGGATGAGCAGGAAGTACGCGCCGAGCACGAACACGAGGCTGGTGTGCAGCCCGCACAGTCCGGCAACGCCGACCCCGAGCGCCACCGGGCCCGTCGCGCCGTCCGGCTTCAGCAGGTACCGCGCGAGCACGAGCATCGCCGGGATCAGCGCGACCCCCGCGACGTACGGCCACAGCGGACCGCGCCACAGCGAGTCGTACGGGAACGCGCTGAACCACGTGGTGACCGCGGCGGCCGCGGCGGTACCGAGCGCCGGCATTCCCCACACGCGGCACAGCGCCGCGACGCCGACCGGCACGGTGAAAACCACTGCCAGCGCGGCCAGGTTCAGCGTGGGCATCATGGTCAGCCCGCCCTTGCCGAAGACCAGCGAGAGCAGTGCGTGGTAGGTGTCCGGGTAGAAGTAGTTGGTCTGGTTGGGCAGGTTCGCGATCGTGCCCACGGTGGACGGCCGGGCGTCGCCGTGTTCGGCGATCCAGCGGATCAGGTTGCCGTGGAACGGCGCGTCCCAGCCCTGCTGGACCGTGTTGATCCCGTTGGTGCCGCGCAGAAAAGCGACCGCGCCCACGACGAGGCCCGCGGCGACGCCCGCCGCCATCACGACGTGGTCGCGCAGCGGGAGCTTCGGAAGTTCTTCGACCGTCCAGTCCGGATGACGGCGCGCGCGCAGCCGTCGCGCGGCGAACGCCAGCCCGAAGCCGACGATCGCGAGCACGAGCGTCCAGAGCGCGACCGCGAGCATCGTCCAGCGGATGCCGAGGCCGCCGAGCACCGGGACGCCGAGCGCGACGACTCCGAAAGTGAGCAGCGGCGCGGTGGCGGCGAGCGTCCACCCGCGCAGCCGGACGGCAGCCCCGAAGACGAGCCCGGGCACCCAGAACGCGAGCAGCACCAGAAGAACGTTCATCGATTTCGCGGTCCAACCGTGAGCACCATTTTGCCTTCGCCGCACACCGATGCCGGAGGCTGCGAAGTCACACTACTGCGGCGCTATTCCGCCGTTTCATCGGAGTGGTTCGTTGCCATGATCGACGAATTGACGAGAACGAATGCGAGCACAACCGCGAGGCCGGTCATTGGCGCGGCGGCGAGTGCGATCACGGCACGGAAAACGGTGTCCCCGGGTACCGCCAGCAGCAGCACCGAAGCGGTGGCCGCGACCACCGTCCACGTGATCAACACGCGTCTGGCCTGGGCGCGCGCGACGAGCACCGCGGTGAGCAACTGCATGGGCACCAGCAGCACCGAGGACCAGACGAGCCCGGCGACCGCCCAGCCGTCCACCTGGTAGCCGGCGCCGTAGACGAACCCCACCGCCCACGGGCCGATCAGCAGGCCGACCAGCGCGCCGAGCGCGGCCAGCGCGAGCGAGGCGAACGTGCCGAGCAGCAGCACGCGACGCAGCCGGTGCCGTCCGGCGTCGCTCGTGGAAAGCCGTACGACGAACGGCACCGCGAGCGATTGCACCGGCCCTACCAGCGTCAATGGCAACCGGGCGATGACCAGCGCGGCGAAGACCGCACCGAGCCGGCCGCGGTCGCCGCCCGGTGCGAGCAGGCCGACGAGCGCGGGATATCCGGTGATGACGCTCGCGGTGAGCGCGGCGCCGAGCAGCAGCATCAGCATCCGGCGGACGGTGACCGGCCAGCCGTCGCCCTCGGCGCGGACGTCGAGCAGCCGCCAGCCCTGGCGGACGAACAGCAGCCAGGCGAACGAACCCGCCGCGACTGCCAGCGCCAACGGGACCAGCCGGTAGGCCGTCGCGAGGACCAGCAGGCCCAGGACCAGCGCGCGAACCGCCGGTTCGGCGACCACCAGCCAGGCGAAATGCTTCACCTGGTGCTGCCCGATCAGCAGCCCGCGAATGCCGAACTGGCAGGCGAACGCGACGCCGCCGGCCAGCACGACGAGGGCGAGTTCCCCGTAGCCGGGGAACAGCCGGTCGCTGACCGGCGGGACGAGCAGCGCGAGCCCGAACGCGGCAGCCACCGCGGCGGCGGTGGCGACGGCCCGCAGCGCACCCCGGCCGGCGAGCCCGCCGGCGAGCGCGGCCACCGCGGACTGCCGGGAAAGCTCCTGCTCAAGCGGGGAAATCGCGCTGCCGAGACCCATCAGTAGGCCCCAGAAGGTGACGAACGTGGCGTACTGGTCCGGCGGCAGAAGCCGCGCGCAAGCGACGGTGAGGACGTAGCCGAGGACGATCGACGCGAGCAGCGAACCGCCGAGTTTCCCCGCGGTGCGGTGGGTGTCGCGGACAACTCCGCCTGCCGTCTCCTCGGTCACGCTCATCGACGCCGCAGCCGTGCGCGTAATGCCAGGTAGAGCCCCCGGAACACGCCCGAGCCGAAGCCGGCCGCGAAGACCGGCAGCAGGGTGCTGACCGCGCGCGCCTCGGCGTTGGTGGCCCCGCACTTCTTCACCACGGCGGCCGCCGCGACGCTTCCGGCCACCCCAAGTGCGGCCGTTGTCTTCGGCATTTTCACCGCAAGTCCGGCACCAATCACGCCTACAGCGAGCGAGCAAAATAACGCGTTTCTCGCTGGACCGGGTGAATTTAGGTAGGAATCCACATAGGTTGTCCCCCGAAAGAATGACTGAGCGTAGAACTTTCTGAAGGAATCACGCCCGTGGTAGATCGCGGAGAACTGCGGGGCCAGAAAAATCCGCGCGCGTTCGGCGATCCAGCGCAGCATCCGGGTGTCGTCGCTGGCGAGCCGGACGTCGTCGAACAGCGACTCGAACGCGGCCGCCGCGCCCTCCAGCAGGTCGCGGCGGGCGCAGAAGAACGTGGTGCCCTTGGGGTAGACGTCGAACTCCTCGATGCCGAACGACGTCAGCTTCGGGTCCGCGAAGTACCGCCGCCAGCCGACGGCGACGAGGCCCGCCATGAACCCGGCGTAGGGATTGTGCTCGGAGGCGACGTGGATGTGGCCGTTCCAGACCGCGCGCTCCGGGTGTTCGACCAGCTGCTCGCGCAGGAAGGCGAGGCTGCCCGCGTCGACGATGACCCGGCTGTCCAGCAGCAGCAGCCAGTCGCCGGAGGCCTTCGCCATGCCGGCTCGGCGGGCTTCGAACCGGCCGCCGTTGGGTTGGGTCAGCACCGTGATGCCGTGTTCCTCGCGCAGCCGGGCCAGCTTCCCGGGCGTGCCGTCGGTGCTCCCGTCGTCCACGACGAGCACCTCGACCGGCCACCGGGCCGCCTCGGCGGAGGCGATCAGCGCGCCCACGCTGCGGTCGATCCAGTCCTGTTCGTTGTGGACCGGGATCACGACGCTGAGCGACGGAAGGAGCGGGTGAGCACTCACGCGGCGAGGCTACCCTGCACTTGACCGGCGGGAATGCGCAGTATCCTTGCCGCCGTCGCTAACCCTCTGTTGATTGGGCATCCACGGTGATCTCCTTCGTCGCAGGCACCACCGCGGAACTGATCAAGATCGCGCCGGTCTTCCACCGCGTCGCCGAGCGCGGAGCGACCCCGAAGCTCTGGTTCACCGCACAGCACGTGGACGAGGTCGCCGACGTCCTGTCCGATCTGCGTCTGCCCGAACCGGATCTGTGGTTCGTGCCTCGCGCGCGGGCACGCGACCTCGAATCCCCGGCGCAGGTGCCGGGCTGGGCCGCGCAGGTCATGCGCACCGCGTGGAGCCGCCGCGCCGAACTCCGCGCCCAGTTGACCGAGGACGGCCGCCCGCCCCTGGTGCTGGTGCACGGCGACACGTTCACCACGCCGTACGGGGCGTTGATCGGCAAGAAGATCCTGAAGGCCCGCGTCGGACACATCGAGGCGGGCACGCGGTCGGGCAGCATCCTGTCTCCGCTGCCGGAGGAACTGAACCGCAAGATCGCCGGGAAGTTCGTGGACATCCACTTCTCGCCGAGCGAGCGCGAGGTGCACAACCTGCGCCACGCCCGCGGCGTCGTGGTGAACACCGAGGCGAACACGGCGATCGACTCGATGCGTCAGGTCGTCGACCAGCCGCTGGACGTGCCGGGACTGCCGGAGAAGTTCGGCCTGGCGACGCTGCACCGGTTCGAGCTGGTGTCGCGGGCGGACAAGTACCGCGAGGCACTGGAAATCCTGCGCGCGCAGAGCCGCGAGATGCCGGTCCTGTACCTGGCCGGCGCACCGGAGCGGGAGAAGATCCGCGCGCTGGGCTTGGACGAGCTGTTCGACGACAAGTTCATCGCGCAGCCGAAGATGCGGTATCTGAAGTTCCTGCCGCTGGTCGCGCGAGCCGAGTACGTGGTCACGGACTCCGGTGGATTGCAGGAGGAATGCGGCTACCTCGGCGTCCCGTGCGCGGTCCACCGGGCCCGCACGGAACGGCACGTGGGCATCGGCGAGAACGTCGTCCTGACCGAGATGCGCGGAGACCGGCTGCGGGAATTCCTGTCCACGTACCGAAATCGCCGCGGACAGTCCTGGACGGACAAGTACCATCCGTCGGACATCGTGGTGAACTCGTTGGCACAGCTAGGTTATTGCTGATCATCGAGCAGCTGGATCTCCCGGGCGTAGAAATTCTGTGTCAGCTCAGCCATCTTCTCGAAGAACTGAAGCCCGCCGGCGACCAGCGCCGACAACAGGTCCGCTTCCCCGCCCACCGACGTCCGGCGGAAATCGCTGCCGCTGACGGTGATCCGGACCAGCCCTCGCGACACCCGGTCCAGCGCTAGCTCCAGCGACTGGTCTGGGAAGAACGACCGCGCGGTGCCAATTTTCCGGTACTCCGCGACGAGGTGCGCGACCGCAGACCACAGTCCTTCGATCTCGGAAGCCAGATTCTCGTCGAGAATCACCACCCCGGACACGGTGAGCATGATCGCGCCGGTCAGATCCTCGCCGTACCGCGTGTGCGGCCGCTCGGTGCACTCCATGAGGTCCACGAACTCCGTCGTCGACCAGAGCCGGGTCCGGACGGGGTCCACCCAGGTCATCGTGCCTCCCCCAGTGCAAAAAAGGACGCGGCGCCAAGGCCGCGTCCTTCCCTGTCAACAGCTCAGAGCGCGCGCCGCCCGGACAACGCGCGGCCCAAAGTCAGTTCGTCCGCGAACTCGAGGTCCCCGCCCATCGGCAGCCCCGACGCCAGCCGCGTCACCGAGAGGCCCGGGAAATCGCGAAGCATCCGCACCAGGTACGTGGCCGTCGCCTCGCCCTCGGTGTTCGGGTCGGTCGCGATGATGATCTCCCGGACGTCCGCCTCGCCGATGCGTTTCAGCAGTTCCCGCATGCGCAACTGCTCCGGGCCGATGCCCGACAGCGGGTCCAGCGCGCCGCCGAGGACGTGGTAGCGGCCCTTGAACTCGCGGGTCCGCTCGACCGCCAGCACGTCCTTCGGCTCCTCGACCACGCAGATCACCGTGAGGTCGCGGCGTTCGTCGCGGCAGATCCGGCACGTTTCCTGTTCCGAGACGTTGCCGCAGATCTCGCAGAACTGCACGCCTTCCTTGACCTTGCCCAGCACGTCCTGCAGCCGCGCGATGTCCGCGGGGTCGGCGGCCAGCAGGTGGAACGCGATGCGCTGGGCACTCTTCGGACCGACGCCGGGCAACCGCCCCAGTTCGTCGATCAGGTCCTGGACGACACCTTCGTACAAGTGTCAGCCGCCGAAGCCGAGGCTGCCGAGGTCCGGCATGCCGCCGCCGAGGCCGCCCGCCAGCGGGCCCAGCTTCTGCTCGGTGAGCTTCTGCGCGCTCGCCGACGCGTCGCGCACCGCGGCGACCACCAGGTCGGCCAGGGTTTCGACGTCGTCCGGGTCGACCACCTTCGGGTCGATGACGAGGCCCTTCAACTGGCTGTCGCCGGACACCGTCGCGGTGACCAGACCGCCGCCCGCGGTGCCGGTGACCTCGGTGTTGGCGAGTTCCTCCTGGGCCTCCACCAGCTTCTGCTGCATCTGCTGGGCCTGCTGCATGATCTGCGACAGGTCGAAGCCGCCGCCGCCGGGTTGCACCATGATCGCACTCGGTCCTTCCGCGTTTGGGTGTTCCTCCCCAGCCTAGCCGCGAGTCCGGCGCGTCCGTCCCCGCGGCACGCGTGTGCTGTGGCACCGTGGTCGCGTGCGAGCGAAGACACTCCCGCTGCTGACCGGCCTCCTGCTGCTCACGGCGTGTTCCGGCGGCGGCGGGACGCCTCCGTCTCCGGCCGCCGCGCCGACGTCGTCCCCGGGATCCGCGACGCCGAGCCCTTCGTCTTCCAGCCCGCCACCGGCGCCGTCCTCGTCTTCCAGCCCGCCCTCGACGTCCGCCGTGCCGCCGGTCGGCTCGGGCAAGGTCGTGGTCCTCGATCCCGGACACAACGGCGGCAACGCCTCGCACCCCGGCGAGATCAACCGGAAGGTGCCCGCCGGGCGCGGGCAGACGAAGCCGTGCAACACCACCGGCACCTCGACCAACGCCGGGTACCCGGAGCACGCCTTCACCTTCGCGGTCGCGCAGCAGGTCGGGAATGCGTTGGCGGCCAAGGGAATCAAGGTCGTCTACACGCGACAGAACGACTCCGGCGTCGGCCCGTGCGTCGACGAGCGCGCGCGGATCGGCAACGACGCGAACGCCGACGCAGTGGTCTCGATCCACGCCGACGGGTCCACTTCGCCAACCGCGCACGGCTTCCACGTCGCGTACTCGGCACCGCCGTTGAACGCCGCGCAGGGCGAACCTTCGCTGAAGCTTGCGCGCACCATGCGCGACGGAATCCGCGACGACGGCTTTCCCACCTCCACTTACATCGGCTCGGCGGGCCTCTCGCCACGGAATGATCTGGGCGGGCTGAACCTGTCGACCCGGCCCGCCGTGCTTGTCGAATGCGGCAACATGCGCAACGCCGACGAGGCCGGTCAGATGTCCTCGGCGGCGGGCCGGGCACACTACGCGCAGGCCATCGCGAAGGCGATCGAGGCGTACCTGGCCGGCGCCTGACGCAGAGAGCCGAAAGGGCTACTGAGCGGACAGAACACCGGACACCGTCTTCTTTCTTGATCGGTCCCGACTTACCGTCGCTGGGGACCTTTCGAGGAGGCGTCGGTGGCAACTTCACTCCGAGGACGACTGGTACGGCTGTTCGCCGCGGCAGCCATGGCGGGCACTCTCGTGTCGACGGGAGTCGCCGAGGCCGCTCCACAGTCGGTGACCGCCGGGCCAGCGCGGTTCGAAGTCCTGTCGCCGACACTCATCCGCACCGAATACGCGGGTGACGCCAAGTTCGTCGACGCGGGCACGTTCAACGCGATCGGCCGTGGCAGTTTCTCCAAAACCCCTTACACCGCAACGAAACGCGACGGCTGGCTGACCATCCGGACCAGCGCCGTCCAGCTGCGCTACAAGCTCGACTCCGGCGCGTTCTCCGACGACAACCTCACCGTCCAGTTGCGAACCGGCGGCCAGGACGTCACCGCGCGGCCGTGGGCGGGCAAGCTGACGCCGGTCTGCGCTTTCGGCACCCTCTGCGAGGCCGAACATCTGCAGCTCAACGGGCCAGGCACGGCTACCGACCACCGCGGCTACACCGGCGACGGTTTCGCGGCGGGCTTCATCAACCCCGGCGACAGCCTGGCCTTCCGCGCCACCGCTGCCGGTGATCACCAGCTGGATCTGCGCTACGCCAACGGAACCGGCGGCGACGGACAGCACACCGCCCGCACGCTCAGCGTCCTCGTGGACGGTGCGAACGCGCGGACCATCACCCTTCCGGCGACCGCGGACTGGGACACCTGGGCCGTCGCGACCGTGCCGATCACGCTGCCCGCAGGACAGCATCAGGTGACCGTCAAGCGCGGCACCGGCGACTCGGGCAACGTCAACATCGACAGTCTCGCCCTGGTCAACGCCGGTGCCGAGTTCCCGCAACCCGTGCCGCCCGCGCCGACGCCGTGCGCGTTCGGTGTCCTCTGCGAGGCCGAGCAAGGCGCGCTGTCCGGCGGCGCGCACCCGGCCAGCGACCACGACGGACATTCGGGCAAGGCCTTCCTCGCTGGCATGGAGCGATCCGGCGCGTCAGACGCACTGACGATCACCGGCGTCCCCGCCGACGGTGCCTACGATCTGCAGCTGCGCTACGCCGACGCGGTCGCCGTTTCCGGCCAAACCCAGCCAACCTCGTTGACGCTTCAAGCCGGTGGCACCGCCACTAACCTGAGCTTGGCGTCGACCAGCAGCTGGAATTCCTGGCGCACCAAGGCAATCCCGGTACAGCTCAAGGCTGGCACCAACACCGTCACACTGTCCTGTCCGGACTCGAACTGCCACGTCAACCTCGACACCGTCGCCGTCACCGCCGCGCATTCGGTGTTGCTCGCCCCGCACGCGCCGCTCGGCGGATACCGACGCGGACTCGACGGCGTCGACGGAACCGCGGTCACCGCGCCAGGAATCCTTTACCAGGACGGCTGGTCGCTGCTGGACGACACCGCATCGGCGCTGTACAACCCGCGCACCAAAGTCGTCACCCAGCGACCCAATAGCGAGAACTACCAGGACGGTTACGTCTTCGCTTACGGCCAGGACTACGGCCAAGCGCTCCAGGAACTGGCCCAGCTGACCGGACCGTCGCTGCTGCTGCCCCACTGGGCTTACGGCGTCTGGTATTCCGAGTACTACGACCGCACCGCCGCTGACTTCGAGCAGACGATCGTGCCGAAATTCCGCGAGCAGCAGGTGCCGCTCGACATGCTCGTCGTCGACACCGACTTCAAATCGCCGGACCGGTGGAACGGCTGGGAAATCGACCCGACCCGCTTCCCCGACCCGAAGGCGTTCTTCCAGTGGGCGCACGACCAGGGCCTGCACACGTCGCTGAACATCCATCCGAGCATCCGCGGCGACGACCCGCAGTTCCCGGCCGCGCAGGCGACCGCGAAGGGCAAACTTCAGCCCAGCTGCGGAAAAGACTGCTACGTCTTCGATTTCGGCGACCCCGACCAGCTGCGGGCCTACTTCGACCTGCACCGGCCGATGGAACAGCAGGGCAACGACGTCTGGTGGCTCGATTGGTGTTGCGACGCCTCGAAATCCAGCCTCGCCGGCGTCACCCCGGACGCGTGGATCAACCAGCAGTACGCACAGCACGGCGGCTTCGCGTTCTCCCGCGCGTACGGCTCGCTGCAAGCCGGCGGATACAGCTCGCCGACCGCCGTGCCGACCGGTCCGTGGGCGGACAAGCGCACCACGCTGCACTTCACCGGCGACACCATTTCCGACTGGGCAACGCTGGCCTTCGAGGTCGGCTACACCCCCGGTGAATCCGCGGCGACCGGGCTGGCTTCGGTGAGCCACGACATCGGCGGCCACACCGGCGGGTTGCAGCAGCCGGGCACGGAACCGGGCAGCACCAAGCTGCCGGACGATCTGTACGCGCGCTGGGTGCAACTCGGCACGTTCCAGCCGATCGACCGGCTGCACTCGAACCACAGCGACCGGCTGCCCTGGCAGTACGGAGCCGCCGCGGACGCGTCAGCGACGAAATTCCTGAACCTGCGCGAAAATCTCGTGCCGTACACCTACTCGCTCGCGCAGCAGGCGACCGCGACCGGAATGCCGATCGTGCGACCGCTGTACCTGCAATATCCGGACCAGCAGGAGGCGTACGCGCAGGCGGGCGGGGAATACCTGTACGGCCCGGACGTCCTCGTGGCTCCGGCGACCAGCCCGGGTGCCACCGCGACCACGAGCGTCTGGTTCCCGCCGGGCAGCGACTGGACGGACTACTTCACCGGCAAGACCTACCGCGGCGGCACCAGCGCGCAGATCACCACGGACTGGGACACGATGCCGGTGTTCGTGCGCTCGGGCGGAATCATGGTCACCCGCAGCGGAAATGTCGCCGGTGACGCGCACGATCCGCTGACCGCCGCGACCGTCACGGTGGCTGGCGGCCACAACGGCGCGTTCACTCTCCAGGAGGAGCGGTCCTCGACTGCCTTGCGCTACACCGAAAATGCCCACTCGGCAATGCTCGCGATCGGTGCCTCGCAACGCGCTTGGACGGTCCGGTTCACCAATGCCGCCAAGCCAGCCGCGGTGTACGTGGACGGTCGGCGCAGCGGAAGCTGGACCTGGGATGCCGCTACCCGGACCGTGACCGTGCAGACGCCACCGACGTCGCACCCGCTCACGGTCCGGCTGATCCGCTAGTCCAGCGGACGCGCGCCGAGGTGATCCGAGAGCAGCTTCCGCGCGATCTGCTCCGGGTCCTCCTCCGCGGGCGGCGGCGGAGGAGGCGGGACCGGGCTGGAGTCCTCGGAGTAGATGTCGTCGTCCTCGTCCGTGGGCTCGGGCGGGAGCGGGATGTCCGGTTCGCTCGTGGTGACGCGCGGACGGCTCGGCGCTTCCGCCGCGGGCTTCGGCGGGGCAGGCGGCGCTGCCGAGGGAGTCTGCGCGGCCGCGGACGGACGCGTGAACGACCGTTCCGGAGCCGGTGCCGCCGGTTGCTGCCGGGGAGCCTGCCGCGCCGGAGCGGCGGCCGGGGCCGCGCCGTGCACGCAGCGGACCTGCCATTCGCCGCCGAGCACCTCGCTCAGCCCGGCCGCGATCTTGCTCGCGTTGCCCTGGTCGCTCAGCCGCCGGGCGAGCGGTTCGGACTTGTGCGTCAGCGTGACAGCCGAACCGTCGACCTCGGCGACCGTCGCCTGCGTGAGCATGGCTTCGAGCGCCCGGCCGCCGGTGAATTTACGCAGCGACGCCAGCAGTTGCGGCCACTTCTCGCGCACCTTGGCCGCGTCGATCCCGCCCGCGGCCGGGGCTTCCTCAGCAGGCGGAGCGGGCGGGGCCTCCGGTGCGGGAGCAGCCGCGGCAGGCGGTTCGACGGGAGCCGGACGGCTGACCTCCGGACGCGCCGGACGCGCCGGTTCTTCGGCCGCCGGACGAGCCTCCGCCGCGGGACGTTCGGCGGGAGCTTCCTGCGCCGGACGCTGCGAAGGCCGCTGGAACCGAGCCGGCGCCTCCGCCGGAGCAGCGGCAGCCGCCGGGGTGGGCGCGGGACCGGCATTGGGCGCGGAAACAGCAGGTGCCGCGGCGGGAGCAGGCGCACCAGCGGGCCGCCGCTCAAGCCGTTCGATCCGCGCCAGCAAAGCCTTCTCCGCCTCGGTGACCGACGGAAGCAGCATCCGCGCGCAGAGCAATTCGAGCACGAGCCGCGGCGACGTCGCGCCGCGCATCTCGAGCAGTCCACTGTGGACGATGTCGGCGTAGCGGGACAGCGTGGCCGGGCCGAGCTTCTCCGCCTGCTCGGTCATCCGCTTCAGCTCGTCGTCCGGCGCGGCGACCAGACCGCGCTCGCCCGCTTCCGGGACCGCGCGCATCAGCAGCAGGTCCCGCAGGCGGTCGAGCAGGTCGGTGGCGAAGCGGCGCGGGTCGTGTCCGGCGTCGGCGAGTTTTTCGACGGTGCCGAACACTTCGGCCGGGTTGTCGTTCGCGAGCCCGTCGATCACCGCGTCGATCAGCGCGGTGTCCGTGACGCCCAGCAGCGCCACCGCCCGCGGGTACGTGACGCCTTCCGGACCGGCCCCGGCGAGCAGCTGGTCGAGCACCGACTGCGTGTCGCGAGCCGAACCGCCGCCCGCGCGGATCACCAACGGGTACACCGCAGGTTCGACCGTCGCGCCCTCGGCGGCGACGTTGCGTTCCAGCAGCTCCCGCATCGAGCTCGGCGGGATCAGCCGGAACGGGTAGTGGTGCGTGCGCGAGCGGATGGTGGTGAGCACCTTGTCCGGCTCGGTGGTGGCGAAGATGAAGATCAGGTGCTCGGGCGGTTCTTCGACGATCTTCAGCAGGGCGTTGAAGCCCTGCGTGGTGACCATGTGCGCCTCGTCGATGATGAACACGCGATAGCGCGATTCGGCGGGCGCGTAGAACGCCTTGTCCCGCAGTTCGCGGGCGTCGTCCACACCGCCGTGGCTGGCCGCGTCGAGTTCGGTGACGTCGACGCTGCCAGGGCCTTCCGGCGCGAGCGCGCGGCACGAGTTGCACTCGCCGCACGGATCCGGGGTCGGGCCTTTGGCGCAGTTGAGCGAGCGCGCCATGATCCGCGCGCTCGACGTCTTGCCGCAGCCGCGCGGCCCGGAGAACAGGTACGCGTGGTTGATGCGCCCGGCGGCCAGCGCCGTGCGCAGCGGTTCGGTCACATGCTCCTGGCCGACGACCTCGGCGAAGGTCGCCGGACGGTACTTCCGGTACAGCGCGAGAGCCACGAGCCCGAGACTACAGTGAGCACGGTGAGCCCCTCCCGTTCCGGTCGCGGCCGTGCGCCGAGCGGCCCGCGGCCGGGCACTTATCCGGTGCGGTTCGGGACCGCCGAGCTGCTGCGCGACGCCGATCGGCCCAACGCGTGGATGCTTTCGGTGGGCGGGGTGGCACAGTCCTACGTCGATCTGGACGACCCGACGAACCTGGAGTTCGACTACGTGCGCCGGCTCGGCGACCTGGTCGACTTCCTTCCGCCCGGCCCGCTCGACGCGCTGCACGTCGGCGGCGCGGGCTGCTCCCTGCCGCGCTACGTCGCCGCGACGCGACCGGGTTCGCGGCAGCTGGTCTTCGACGCCGACGAGCCGCTGATCGACCTGGTCCGCGAACAGCTCGACCTGCGCAGCGTCCCGAAGCTGCGGGTACGGATTGAGGACGGCCGCACGGGCGTGCGCAGCAGGCACGACGCGACGGCGGACCTGATCGTGCTCGACGCCTTCGAGCGCGCGACGCTGGCAAGCGGCTTGGCGACGGTCGAGTTCGTCACCGACGTGGCCCGCGTGCTGCGACCGGGCGCCACGATGCTGGCGAACATCTCCGACGGCCCCGGCCTGCCGTTCGCCCGCCGGTTCCTCGCGACGCTGGCGGAGGTGTTTCCGCACGTCGTCCTGCTGGCCGAGCCCAGCGTGCTGCGCGGGCGCCGGTTCGGGAATCTCGTGCTGGCCGCCTCGCGGCTCGACCTGCCGACCGCGGAGCTGACCCGGCGCGCGGCGTCCTCGCCGTATCCGGCGCGGGTGGTGCACGGCGATGAGCTGCGGCAGCTGCGGGGTAAGGCCGCGCCGGTCTTCGACGCGGAGGCACTGCCCTCGCCGACCCCACCTGATGACGTGTTAGGCCTGTTTTAGGGCATAAAAAAGCGGGTTCCCCCCGTACCCGCCAGAGCCCGCTTATCCTTGCTGCCTTCCGGCCCTGGGGAAGTTCACAGGGTGGACGCCACGGGGGGTCCCCGCAGACGACTATAGCGGACTCGGTTGCCGCGCCTCCGACCCCCGCACCACGGCGGCCTCGACGAGGTCGAGCACCTCGCGCACGGACGCCGGGTCGCGGGCGTCGAACGGATGCACCGGAATGCCGTCGCGCACGGTCAACGCCCAGCGCACGTCGTGCAGCGGACGCGTGAGCAGGCCGTCGAAGCAGTTCACCCCGACCACGAACGGCAGCCGCAGCCCTTCGACCGCGTCGAGCACCGGGTAGGCGTCCGCGATCCGCCGCGGGTCGACCACCACGAGCGCCGCGTCCGCGCCCCGCACGAGATCGGGCCAGCGGAACCAGAACCGGGCCTGACCCGGCGCGCCGAACAGGTAGCGGCGCCGCTCGCCCTCGCCGAGCCTGCCGAAGTCGAGCGCCGCGGTGGTGTCGCCGGCGTCGGTGCGCACCGGCGCGATCTCCGAAACGGCGTGCACCGCCGTCGTTTTCCCGGCTCCGGCCGGGCCAAGCACGAGGATCTTCACGGGTCAGGCGAACGCGGTGTTCTTCAACTCCTCGACCAGCGCGGGGGTAAGGACTTCGGACGCGCGGTTGGCGAACATCGCCATCTCGTAGGCGATCGTGCCGAGGCTGGCCTGCTTGTTGGCCAGCACGCCGAGCGAGCAGCCGATGCTGATGGTGCAGACCACGAGGTAGCCGCGTTCCAGCTCGACCACGACCTTGTCCGGATCGCCGAGCGGATGGCTTTCGGACACGCTCTGTGCCAGCGCGAGCATCGCCGAGCAGGTCGCCGCGAGCCGGTCGGCGTCGGCGCGGTCAAGGTCCTGCGACGCGGCGATCAGCAGCCCGTCCGCGGACACCGCGAGCGCGGCGATCGCGCCCGCGGTGTGCAGCGCGAAGCGGTTGACCAGCCAGTTGAAGTTCTGCGCGGCGGCGGGAACGGTCATGATCCTCCTTGATCGGCCTGCTGGGCGGTGACTTGCTGTGCTTTGGCGACGCCGTCGGAAAACGAGTCGAAGGTGGCCCGCTCGGCGGCCGGATCGCGCAATTCGCGGCGCGGCAACGGGGTGCGGACGATCTGCGGCAGTTTGAGCCCGGGGGCCAGTTGCGCGCCGGGGACGCGACGGAAGACGCCGTCACGGGATTCCGGCTGCACCACGGTGAACTGGTGCGTCGGGGACGGGTCCGCGGTGTCCGGAACGTCCTCTGTGGACTCTTCGGGCTCGTCGGGAAGTTCCAGCGTTCCGGCGCGGGACGCGAATTCCGGCTCCGCTTCCGGCCATTTCGGAGCCTCGTCCTGCGCCGGCTCGTCGGCTTCCGGCTCCGGCGGGTCGGTGAACCACCGGAATCCGGCCGGAGTCGGCGTGGACAACGCGGCGATCGCGGGCGCGGGCAGCAGGACCGGCCGCGGGTCGGGCACCTGCCCCGGCTCGAAAAGCCCAGGCCCGCGCCGGAAATCGACGTCGCGGGTGAACAGCGCCTGCGGCACCGAGATCTTCGCCGTCACGCCACCGTCCGGAGTGGACTCCAGTTCGACCCGCAGCGAATGCCGCTGCGCGAGCCGTCCGACCACGGCCAAGCCGAGCTGCTGGCCGGACGCCTCGTCGACCGGTTCGGCGAGGCGGCGGTTCTCCTGCGCCAACCGGTCCGCGGACAGCCCGACGCCGTGATCGGCGATGCGCACCAGCAGGTCGCCCGACGACTGGAACTCCGTCGAAATCTCCACCAGCGACTCCGGCGGGGAGAACGCGGCGGCGTTTTCCAGCAGTTCGGCGAACAGCAGCACCAGGTCGATCCCCAGCGACGGCGCGAGCAGCGCCTCCGCCGGTTCGCCGAGCCGGATCCGGGATTCGTCGTCGATTTCCGCGGCGGCCGAACGCAACGCGGTGGCCAGTTCGATCGGACCGCCGACCCGGGTTTCGTCGCGATTTCCGGTCACCACAAGCAGATCGTCCGCGGTGCGCCGCAGCCGGAGGGCCGCGTGCCCCACGCGGTGCAGCCCGGCGAGCAGCACCGGATCGTCGGCGCCGCGCGTCAATTCCTCGATCGCGGCGCGCTGGCCCGCGACCAGATTCTGCGTGCGCTTGGCGGCTCCGACCAGCAGCTGCACCCCGGCGCGGCGCGAGTTCGCCTGCTCGGTCACCGCTTCCACCGCGGTGCCGCGGAGCCGGTTGAACGCCTCGGCCAGCTCGGCCAGTTCGCCGCCGGTGTCCGCCTCGAGCGCGGGCAGCAGCGGTTGCGGCGGACCCGATCCCGGTTCGGCGGCCTGAACCAATTCAGGCGCAGCGAGGTCGGCGGTCGAGCGGGCTTGCCTGCTCAGCCGCCGCAGCGGCCGGGCAATGGAGCGCGCGGCCAGCACGGACAACGCGGCAACCAGTCCGAAAAGGACAATCGCGGCACCGCCGACGATGAAGGCCGTCCGGGTCGCGCTGGACGCTTTCGCGGAGGCCGCGGCGGCAATCGCGTCGGCGATCCGGGTCTCCATCGCGTCGCGCTGATCGGCGAGCTGAGCACCGGCAGTGACCACATCGGACACAAACTGCCGGTCCTGCCGCGGTGCCGCGGCCAGCCGGTCAAGCTGCTGGGCCGTCGCTCCGGCCTCGACCGCGTCGACCTGTGCCGCGTCCTGCTTCCCCGCCAGCCGGGCGAACTGTTCTCCGTAGACGGCAGCGCGCTGACCTGCGCGATCGGCTCCGGCGGACGCGATCAGCGCGCTCGCCCGGGCCGCTCGCTGTTCGTCCGCGCGCAGCAGGGCGTCGAGCGTCCTTGCCCCGGAGCTGTCCGAAGTGGCCAGTCCCAGTGCGTCGATCAGCCCGACGGACATGGAATCGTAGCCAGAAGCGACATCAGCTACGGAAATCTGACGATTGAGCGCCTTCTGCCGCAGTTTCGCCAGTTCACCACCGGGGCTCACCAGGCTGTCCGCGACGCCGTGGGCAGCGCTGTCGACCGTCTGCTGCTGCCGGACGAGCGCCGAGTTGGTGGCCGACGGGTCAGCGACAAAAGCGGCCGTGAGCAGGCTTTCCCGCTGCAACTGCCCGACCAGGCCGCCGACCCGCTGCCCTCGGGCCGCGGTGTCCGAAGCGGTCGCGGCTGCCGACGCGGCGGTGACCTGGGCAACCACGAGCGGAACTGCCGCTGCCAAGACCAGGACCAGCGGAGCCACGACCAGCACGGTCACTCGCGCCTGCACGGTGCGGATCCCGAGGCGGTCAAGCAGCCGCGCAGCGGATTCCCGCGACCGGGGCGAGCCGTCGCGCATCCACGTCACCTTCCGTTCCCGAGGAGTCCCGACGAGACCGAGGCGTGGAGTGCACCGAACGGGGACACCCGCAGGACGCTACTACTCTCAGTAGTACTCGTCGCGGTACGCACATGGTCGGACACCCCACGTCTGCGCAGAGCTTAGCGAGATCGGCAAGGGATGGACAATGCCCTCTTGCCCCGTGTCGTGCCCTGACACGCTGGGGTTTTCCCGGCGAGCGGCACGCGAGCGAGCAGGACCGGGAGCAGAATGGCCGATATGCGCACCGCACCTGTCGCCGCCGACGTCGCCGCTGCCCATCTCCGCCTCCGACCACACGTCCGGTGGACACCGCTGTTACGCACCGAAATCGACGGCCGTCCCCTCGTGCTCAAGCTGGAGCAGCTCCAGCGGTCCGGTTCGTTCAAACTCCGCGGCGCGGTGAACGCCCTGCTCAACGGACCTAAGCCGAAGCGCGTCGTCACGGCGTCGGGCGGCAATCACGGCCTTGGCGTCGCCACTGCCGCGCAGTCGCTGGGCATTCCCGCTGTCGTCTACGTGCCGGAGTCCGTGCCCGAAGCGAAGGCCGCCGGCATCGAAGCGGCCGGCGCGAAGCTCATCCGGCACGGCGCGGCGTACAGCGAGGCCGCGGCAGCCGCGCTGGCCGTCGCAGAAGAACCAGGCACCCGCTACCTGCACGCGTACGACGACGCCGACGTCATCGCCGGGCAAGGAACCGCGACCGCGGAGATCGTGGCCGACGCACCGGACGTCGATGCCATTGCCGTCGCGGTGGGCGGCGGTGGACTGGCGTCCGGTGCGACGCTGGCCGCGGACGGCCGTCAGGTGTTCGCGGTGGAGCCAGAGCACTGCCAGGCACTGCACGCCGCCCTCGCCGCGGGCGAGCCGGTGGACGTCACCATCGACTCGGTCGCCGCCTCCGCGCTCGGCGCGACCCGTGTCGGCGAGCTGGCGTTCGGCATCCTCAACTCGCCAGGCGTCACGTCTGTGCTGGTGTCCGACGCCGAGATCCTCGCCGCGCGCGACCTGCTGTGGCGCGACTTCCGGCTCGTCGTCGAACCTGCCGCCGCGGCCCCGCTGGCCGCTTGGCTGGCCGGGCGCGTGCCGGCCGATCTGCCGTGTTTTGTGTTGTGCGGAGCCAATACCTCGGTCACTTTTGCGTGAGGTCGTAGACCTTCGCGCCGCCGACCGTGGTGGGGTGGAAGTGCTGCTCGACCCAGGCGGTGATCTTCCCGGACGTGCCGCGGCTGCCACCTGGGCCGCCGCGGCCGTTGCGCGCTCCGACGACGAAGTAGTGGATCTCTCCGCTCGCCACGTACTGCTGGAATTGCGCGAGGGTCGGCGCGGGGTCGCCACCGCTGAACCCGCCGACGGCGAGCACCGGTTTGCCGCTGCCCAACGCGAGCCCGGCGGCCTGCATCGCACCGGTTTCCGCGGCGGCCCACTTCGTCGTCGTGGACTCCAGCAGCCGATTCAGTTCCACATTGGACTGTTGCGGTCCGCCGAAACTGATGCGGCTCTTGTGCTGCGGTCCGGATGCCGGACTTCCCCCGGTATGCGCCGTCGACGCGGTGGCCACGGTGAATGAGGCCATCCCCAGCAGGGCAGCCACGAGTGCCAGCAGCGCGACTGCCCGGCGCGCAGTCCCGATCAGCAACGCGAAAACGCCAAGGACACCCAGCACCAACACGGAGTACCGCACCCATGGCTGCCAGCTCGGCGTCCGGTGCAGGAGAACGAAACTCCACGCGACCGTCGCCGCCAGCATCACCGCGAGCACCGCCCGCGGCGCGAGATAAGCACGGCCACGCCACAGTTCAGTAGCGGAAATCGCCACGGTGGCAGCGATTCCAGGAACGAGCGCGACCGTGTAGTACGGGTGGATGATCCCGCTCATGTAGCTGAAGACGAGGACGCTGAGCACCGTCCAGGCGCCCCACAGCAGCAGCGCCGCCCGAGTCCGGTCAGTCCGCGGCGCACGCCGGGTGAACCACAACCCGGCCACGAGCCCGATCAAGGCGGCTGGCAGCAGCCAGGACGCTTCGCCGCCGAATTGCTCGGTGAACAAGCGAGTCAGGCCCGTCTGACCGCCGAAACCGTGTCCGGCACCGGAAAACTCCGGCATCTTCGGCCGGGCGTCCCCTCCGTGCGACTGTCCGAAAATCCGGCCGAGCCCGTTGTACCCGAAGGCCAATTCCAGCACGCTGTTGTTCGTCGACCCGCTGATGTACGGCCGATCCGCGACCGGCCACAACGCCACCGCGAGCACCCACCAACCCGCGGAAACCACCACCGCACCGGCGGCGGCGAGCAATTGCCACCCCCGCCGTCCCAAGGAAGTCGGCGCTGCAACCGCGTAGGCGAGCACGAAGGCAGGCAACACCAGGAATGCCTGCAACATCTTGTCGAGGAACCCGAAACCGATCGCGACACCCGACAGCAGCAGCCATTTCGTGCTCGCCGTTTCCAGCGCCCGCACCAGGAAATACCCACCCGCGACAAGCAGCAGCACCAGGAACGCGTCCGGGTTGTTGAACCGGAACATCAGCGCGGCGACCGGGGTGAGCGCGAGCAACGCCCCGGCCAGCAATCCGGCGACCGGACCGGAAAGCCGCCGCACCGCCAGGTACAGCAGGCCGACCGAGCCCACGCCGGCGAGCGCGTCCGGCACCAGCATGCTCCAGCTGGAGAAGCCGAAGAGCCGCCCGGACAATCCCATCGCCCACAGGGAAAGCGGCGGTTTGTCGACGGTGACCACATTGCCCGGGTCGAGCGAACCGAAGAACCACGCTTTCCAGTCCCACGTGCCCGCTTGCACGGCCATCGCGTAGAAATCATTGCCCCAGCCGGAAATCGCGACATTCGTGAGATACAACGCGGCGGTGCCCAGCAGCAGCACCGCGACGGCGGGGCGCACCCAGCGCGGCGCGACGGCAGTCGTCATGCCCGTCATTCTCGCGGGCCGGGCTGTGCGCGGGCTGTGAATCGCTCGCTAAGTAGTGTTGGCACCGTCACGCAATTGCGGGAACGAGGCCACGAATTCGGTCCGCCCGGGACCGCTGTTCACCATCACCCGTCCGGAATGCGCGGCCACGACCGCGGCGACAATCGCCAGCCCCAGCCCAGTGCTCCCGGCAGCACGCGAACGCGAATTGTCGCCGCGCGCGAACCGCTCGAACACCTCGGGCAGGATTTCCGGCGGAATTCCCGGCCCATCGTCCACAACGGACAAAGTGACCCATCCGTCCCTAGTGGACAGTGCGGTGGTCACTGTGGTGCCCGCAGGCGTGTGCGTGCGGGCGTTGCCGAGGAGGTTCAGCACGACCTGGTGCAGTTGCCCGGCATCGCCGAGCACCGCGATCGGTTCACCGGGAAGTTCCAGCAGCCACTTGTGTTCCGGACCGGCGACGTGCGAATCGGCGACCGCGTCCGCGACCAGCCGGGACAAATCGACCGGCTCGTGCACGACCGGACGCCCGGAATCGAGCCGGGCGAGCAGCAGCAAATCCTCCACCAGCGTCGTCATCCGCGCCGATTCGGATTCCACCCGGCTCATCGCGAACGCGATGTCCGGCGGCACCTGTTCGCTGCCGCGCCGGGTCAGTTCGGCGTATCCGCGAATCGCGGCGAGCGGCGTGCGCAATTCGTGGCTCGCGTCCGCGACGAACTGCCGCACCCGGCTTTCGCTGGCATGCCGGGCGGCGAGCGCTTCGGCGATGTGGCCCAGCATCCGGTTGATCGCCGAACCGACCTTGCCGACCTCGGTGCGCGGGTCAGTGTCCACTTCGGGCACTCGCTCGGACAACGCGACCTCGCCGCGGTCCAGCGGCAGTTCGGATACCCGGGAAGCGGTGGCGGCGAGCCGGTCCAGCGGAGCCATCGTGCGCCGGATCGTGACCGCACCGGCGAACCCGGCGACGAGAATCCCGCCGAGCGCGACGCCGCCGAAGATGAATCCCAGCCGCCACAACGTTTCCGAGACCCGGCTCATCGGCAGCCCGATCACGGTGAACTCGCCGCGCGGCGAATACGTCGCGACCACGCGGTATTTCTTGAGACTCCCGGGAAGTTCGACCGTGCGGCTCTGGCCGTTCGGCGCGAGGACGAGCAGGACCCGATCCTGCTCCGGGGTCAGCGGGACGAGGCCGAACGGGCCGATCACCTGCCCGTTGACCTTGCCGTCGTGGACGACCAGGCTCAGCGTCCCCTCGGGCTGGCCGAGCACGCGCAGCGGATCCGGCGGCAGCTTCCCGGAACCGTTGATCGGCGGACGCGGAACGCCGTGCCGGAACCCGCGATCGCTCGCCGCCGACAGCTGCCCGTCGAGCTGTCCGACGAGAAAGCTGTTCAACGCGAACTCGGTGACCACCCCGACCACCAGGCAGACCAGCGCGAGCAGCGCCGCCAGCTGAACGATCAGCCTGCGGCGCAACGACCACGGACGGCGGCGCTCAGCCCGCGGCTGGTTTGAGGACATACCCGGCGCCGCGCATGGTGTGGATCATCGGTTCCCGATCGGCGTCGATTTTCTTGCGGAGGTAGGAAATGTACAGCTCGACGATATTCGCCTGGCCGCCGAAATCGTAGCTCCACACGCGGTCGAGGATCTGCGCCTTCGACAGCACCCGGCGCGGATTGCGCATCAGGTAGCGGAGCAATTCGAACTCGGTCGCGGTGAGCGGCACCAGATCGCCGCCCCGGTGCACCTCGCGACTGTCCTCGTCCAGGGTCAGATCGCCGACCACCAGCTGCGAGCCGGTCGATCCGGAAACCCCGCCCGCCCGGCGCAGCAGCGCGCGCAGCCGCAGCGCCACTTCTTCCAGGCTGAACGGTTTGGTCACGTAATCGTCGCCGCCCGCGGTGAGCCCGGCGATCCGGTCCTCCACCGCGTCCTTGGCGGTAAGGAAAAGAACCGGCAGATACGGCGTTTCGGCGCGCATCCGGCGCAGCACCTCGAGGCCGTCGAAATCGGGCAGCATCACGTCGAGCACCACGGCGTCCGGCCGGAAATCGCGGCCGACGCGCACCGCCTCGGCACCGGTGCCCGCGCTGCGCACCTCCCAGCCCTCCATCCGCAGGGCCATGGACACGAGTTCGGCCAGCGTCGACTCGTCGTCGACGACCAGCACGCGGACCGGGCTGCCGTCCGCGCGGCGCAGTTCGGCCTTGCCCCGGCCGGCAGACGCGGCGTTCACACTGCTCATGGTGCCATCTTCGGGCCCCGTCTTCAGGTCGGCCTGTGCGCCGGCTGTGTGTTTCCTGTGCGCCGTTCCCCCGCCTGGGTGCACAGGTGTCCCCCACGTCCGGCACAGCTTCCGCACAGCGGCCGCCCCGACGCTCGGAAAGGACAAGCGCGAACGTTCCGGAGGAGACCATGACGACCGATCCAGCAGAGGGCGCGACCTGGGGAGAGCAGCCCGCCCCCGCATCCGGCGGCAGCGGCCAGGGCAAGGCGTGGTCCGGCCGGAAAACCGCGATCGCGGCGGGAGTCGCGGTGGTGATCGCGGTCGGTGGTGGACTGGCGATCTGGGCGGGGACCAGTGGCAATAACGCGGCCGCGCAGCAAGGGCCGGGCGGGTTCGGTGGGCCAGGCGGGCCTGGTGGGTTTGCCGGTCGCGGGGGGATGGGCGGGATGGCTGCGCTGCGGGATGCGTTGCATGGCGATTTCGTGGTGGCGGATTCGGCTGGTGGGTATGTGACTGAGCGGCTGCAGACCGGGACGATCACCGAGCTCAGCGCTACTTCGGTGACTTTGACTAGCAAGGATGGTTATAAGCAGAGCTATACGTTGGATTCTTCTACGGAGAAGAGCGGGTCGCCTAAGTCTGGGGACAATGTGACTGTGGTGGCGAAGGTGCAGGGGGCTACGGCTACTGCTACTTCGCTGGGGGAGGCTCAGCAGGTTGGGAGTGGGCAGCCTCGTCGGCGGGGGTAGGTGCTTGGTGAGTGGTTGCGTGGGGCACCCCGAAGTTTGATTGTGCTGACGGTTCGGGGGTGCTTGTCAAGGCGGGAAAGATGCCTTGACAAGCACCCCCGAACCGCAGATGAGCTTCGTATCGGGGTTGGGGGAGGGCTGGGTGCCTCGCTCGTTGGGTGCACCGGCGCGGTTTTTTGGGGTGGGTGCCTCGACCGTTGGGAGCACCGGCTGCGGTTTGGGCGGAGGTGGGGGCTTGCGCCCCAATGTGGCATTGGGTGCGTCAGATGCACCCAATGTGGCGTTCGGTGCGTCAGATGCACCCAATGCCACATTGGGGGCACATCCGGGCCGGGGCTGGGCTGGGCGGGTCGCGAGGGGGAACCTTGAGACACTCCTCAAGAGGGTCCGTCTAGCTAGGAGATGCTCGTGAAGCGGTGGATCACGCTGGCGTGCGGTGTGGTGCTGGTGCTTGTCGGCGCGGTGTGGGTGCTGCAGGGCGTCGGGGTGCTGACCGGCAGTTTCATGACCGGCCAGAAGCTCTGGTTCCTGATCGGGCTGGTCGCGTTTCTCGTCGGCGTGGTTCTCGTCGCGGCCACCACGTTCCGGAAACGCGTGCGCTGATCACCGGGTGAAGATCTCGAACACCGGGTAGCCGGGCGCGATCTCGAGCAGCTTCTCCTCCGGCGCCTTCGCGTCCACGCCCTCGAAGAACGTGCCGACCTCGAATGCCCAGCGCTTGAGGTACGAGCGCAGGATGGCGGGCTTCTCCTCGTCGGACAGCTCGCGGTAGGTGAACGTCTCGGTGCGGCGGCCGACGGTCAGCTGGCCCTCGCCCGCGGCGCGCAGGTTCCGCACCCACTGGGTTTCGCCGCGTGCGGCCACCAGGTACTGCTTGCCCTCGAACGGCAGCAGGTTCACCGGCACCTCGCGCAGTTCGCCCGACTTGCGGCCGCGGACGCCCAGCACCCGGCTGCCCCACACGCTGAGGCCGCGCTTGGTGAGCCAGCGGACGCAGCCGTTGAACGCCGCGGTCGCCTTGCCCGGTTCGAGGTAGCGGGTGCTGGTCATGGGGTCCTCCTCGGTTTGCGAGAGCGGTGCTCTCTGTTGTGAACAGTGAACACCCCAGACCGTCTCGCGTCAAGAGCAGTGCTCTCGGTTTTGCGCAGCGCTCTCGTTCGAGGCACACTGATCGCATGACTGCCGCACCCCGGACCGCCCGCGAGCGGGTTCGTGCCGAGCTGACCCGTGAGATCAAGGACGAGGCCCGCCGTCAGCTGGCCGACGTCGGCGCGCACGGGCTTTCCCTGCGTGCGGTCTCCCGTGAGCTGGGGATGGTCTCGTCGGCGCTGTACCGGTACTTCCCGAGCCGTGATCACCTGCTCACCGCGCTGATCGTCGACGCGTACAACGCCGTCGGCGAGGCCGCCGAACAGGCCGACCCGCACACCGGCGACCCGCGCGAACGCTGGCGGGCCATCTGGCGCGCGACCCGCGACTGGGCCCGCGCGAACCCGCACGAATACGCGCTCATCTACGGGTCGCCGATCCCCGGTTACCAGGCTCCGCAGGACACCGTCGGCCCCGCCGGGCGAGTGGCCTTCGCGCTGGTCGCGGTGCTGCGCGACGCCCATCCGCACGAGCCGGCGGTCACCGCGCCGATGTCGGAGGAGCTGCGCGCACAGGCCGACCAGCTCAGCCGGACCCTGGACCTCGACGCGCCGGCCGAGGTCGTCATGCGCGCCATCGCCGCCTGGACCCAGCTGTTCGGCGCGCTCAATTTCGAGCTGTTCGGCCAGTACGTCGGCAGCGTCGACCCGGCGGACGCGTACTTCGAACACCTCGTCGGGCAGATGGCGGACTTCGTCGGTCTGTAGTCCGGGGTAAGTTCGCCGTGGCGCCAAAGCGAAAGGCAGGTTCGACGTGACGGGATGGGCCGGACAGGTCGGCAGGATCCGGGTGATCGGCACCGGGGTGATGGGACGCGGCATCGTCCAGCTCGCCGCGACCGGCGGGGTCACCGTGGAACTCGCGGACGTGCAGCCGGAAGCGGTCGCCGCGGCGATCGACCACGTCGGCGCGATGGTCGACCGGCTGGTCGCCAAGGAGAAGCTGAGCGAGGAGAAGGGCCGCGCGGCGAAGGAACGCCTCGTCCCGGTCGACGGCCCGCTCGCCCCCGCCGACGGGGTGGACCTGGTGATCGAAGCCGTCCGCGAAGACCTCGACACGAAGCAGACGCTCTTCGCCGGGCTTGAGAAGATCTGCGGCCCCGAAACGATCTTCGCGACCAACACCAGCTCGCTGTCGGTCACCCAAATCGCCGCCGGGCTCGCTGACCCGACGCGGATGATCGGCCTGCACTTCTTCAACCCGGTCCCGCTCATGCGCCTGGTCGAGGTCATCCCCGGCGCGCGCACCGCCGACTGGCTGCCCGGTGAAGCCCTCGAACTCGTCCGCGGCTGGGGCCACGAACCGGTACTGGCGAAGGACGCCCCCGGCTTCCTCGTCAACCACGCGGGCCGCGGCCTGAACACCGAGGCGCTGCAGATTCTTTCCGAATCCCTCGCCGCCCCCGCCGAGATCGACCGCATCGCGCGCGACG
Organism: Amycolatopsis sp. Poz14; assembly: GCF_006704225.1. Lineage (NCBI taxonomy): Bacteria > Bacillati > Actinomycetota > Actinomycetes > Pseudonocardiales > Pseudonocardiaceae > Amycolatopsis > Amycolatopsis sp. Poz14. Next base: position 1,102,827 of record NZ_JACLHD010000001.1, on the reverse strand, counting down.
TCCTCGGCCTCAAACTCGGTCCGTTCGAGCTGCTGGACCTCACCGGTTTGGACGTCTCGCACGCGGTGCTGGAAAGCATCTGGAGCGGCTTCCACTCCGAACCGCGCCTGCGCCCGTCGTGGCTCACCCGCCCGCGCGTCGCCGCCGGGCTCTTCGGCCGCAAAACCGGCGAAGGCTTCTACCGCTATGTCGACGGAAAACAAGAGGTCCCGCCGGAGCCCACCGCTCCGCCCGCCCCGACCATGCCGGTCTACGCCGCCGACGAACGCCTCGGCCGTCTCCTGTCCGCAGCGGGCGTCGACGTCGTCCCGGACGCCTATCCCGACACGGTTCTCCTGGTGACCCTGCGCGGAGAGTCCACTGTGGACGCTGCGCGGCAACTGGAACTGCCCGCCGCGCGCGTCGTCGGAATCGACGCCCTCGGCTACGAATCGCGCTTCACCATGTCCGTCCACCCCGGACTGGACCCGCACTACGGCCGCGCCGCCTGGGGTGCCCTGGCCGCTACCGGAACCCCGGTGACGGTCGTCCGCGACGGTGCCGCCCCCATCGCGCAACGCCTCCTGGCCTCGATCATCAACACGGCTTGCTACATCGCCGACCAGGGTCTCGCGGCCCCCGCCGACATCGACACCGCGGTGCGCCTTGGCCTGGGCTACCCCCGCGGCCCCCTGGCATGGGGCGATTTGGTCGGCCCGGAAAAGGTCCTGCGCATCCTGAACGGCCTCCTGCGCGGCACCGGGGATCCGCGCTACCGCCCGAGCAGCTGGCTGACCGAACGGGTGGCGCTGGGTCTGCCACTCGCCTCCACCGGCACCCGTCCGGCTGATCTGGCCTGAGTTTTTGTCGGTGGTGCGCAGTAGCTTTTCGGCATGACTGCCACCATCGATCTCACCCTGGACTGCACCAACGCACAACTCCTCGCGGGTTTCTGGAAAACGGCACTCAGCTATGTCGACGAACCTCCGCCGCCACAAGGGGACCAGGCCCCGGCTGGCGGCCCTGGATCAAAGCCGAGGCTGGACGCCTGGGGTCGGCGGGCGGGAGATTCTGGCGGAATTCGAGGGGCGCCATGTGGTGATGGCGGATCCGGAGGGGAGCGAGTTCTGCGTCGCGGCGGTCTCGGCTTAGGTTGTCGAGCTGCTTCGGCTTAGGTTGTGCCGCAACGAAATCTGCCGCAACGGGTCTTCCACATGCCACTATGCCGTCGCAGAATCCCTTCGCCGCCACGGAAACCGTCTCCGGAAAACCGTCAAGACCTGTGCTCGGGAGCCGCCCCGATCCAACGGCGGTAAGCGGCTTCATCGACGTTGCTCCCGCAGACGATCGTGACCACGTGCCGTCCAGCGAAGCGGTCGCGGTTTTCGAGGATCGCGGCCACGCCGAGCGCGGCTGAGGGTTCGACGACGAGTCCGGCGCGCTCGAACAGCAGCCGCATGCCAGTGATGATCGACGCCTCCTGAACCAGGACGGCGTCGTCGGCAACGAGAAGGAGGTCATTCAGCACCGCTGGAATAGGAAAGCGGCCCGCGACGCCGTCGGCGATGGTGTCGGTCGAGTCGGTTGAGACGACGCGCTGCTGGTGCCAGGAGCGCGTCATCGCCGGTGCGCCCAGTGGCTGGACGCAGATCACCTCGACCTCGGGCGCGCGCTCCTTGAGCACGTGCCCCACGCCGGTGGCCAGTGCCCCGCCGCCCAAAGCGATCAGTACGGCATCGAACGTGGGCAGGGTGTCCGCCAGTTCCAGGCCGATGGTTGCCGCGCCTTCGCAGGTCTCGAGGTCCAGGCTGTCTTCGACCAGCCGGATGCCGTCGCGCCGTGCGATGGCTGCTGCTCGTTCGCGTGCCGTTTCGATGTCGCCGTCCACCAGTTCCAGCCGGGCGTCCAGCGCGCGGATGCGCTCGAGCTTGGCGGCGGGTGCGAAGCGGGAGGCCACCACGGTCACGTCGAGTCCTCGGTCGCGGCCGGACCAGGCGAGGCCTTGGCCGAGGTTTCCCGCGCTCGCGCAAACGACAGCGGAGGCGTGGTTGTCGGCGAGCGCGCTGGCGACGACTTCGGTGCCGCGCGCCTTGAAGCTGCGGACTGGGTTCGCTGTTTCGAGCTTGATGCTCACCGCACAACCGAGGTCGCGTTCCAGCGCTTCGCAACGGAACAGCGGAGAGTCGAGGAAAGCAGGATCGATCCGCTGGCGAGCAGCGCTGATCCGAGAAGTGTCGAGGCGCGTCATCGGCTGGCTCCTGCGTATTGGTCCAACGCGGCGAGGACGGTGAGCGCGTCCCGAAGCGCTGCGACGTCGTGAGTCCGGATGAAATCGACGCTGTGGCTGGCGGCATAAAGCTCCGCGGCGAGGCTGGCCGGACCGATCTCCGACAGTTCGCGTCCGGTGATCGCGCGAAGGAACGACTTCCGGGACGGCGAGACCATGATCGGGACGTCGAACCGGGTCCGGATCGCGCGGAGTGCCGCCAGGACAGCCAGCGACGGTTCCGGCGTGGCGCCGAGAAAGTATCCGAGTCCGGGGTCGATGATCAGCCGTTCGCGGTCGATGCCAGCCGCTTCGAGCGCGGTCAGCCGCTGGTCGAAGAACTGCTCCAGCGACGTCAGCACCGCCTGCGGGTCGGTGCGTACTTTGGTCGCGGGCCCCCGCCGCTGCACCGAGTGCATGACGACGAGGCGGCATCCCGTACCGGCCAGCTCCGCATACCGTTCAGGGTCCGGAAATCCCTGGATGTCGTTGAGAAACGCGGCACCGCGAGAAGCGGCGAACAGGTGGGTCCGGGGCTGGAACGAGTCGACCGACACCGGGACGCCGTCGGCGACCAGGTGGTCGAGGACCAGGTCCAGCCGCCGGATTTCCTCGTCGGCGGTCACCGACTCGGCGCCCGGATGACTGGCCGCGGGGCCGAGTTCGACGACGTCCGCGCCCGCCGCCAGTAATCGGCGAGCGTGCGCGAGCGCGTTCGCCGGGGTCAGGAATCTGCCGCCGTCGGAGAACGAGTCCGCGCTGACGTTCACGATTCCCACCAGCCGCGGCCGGTGCCAGGACGCTTCCGAAAAAGCCAGAGCTTGAACCATCGCCGTGTCTCCCGGATCTCGATCCCACAAGAGCCCAGGCGTACGGCACGACGTCACGTGGACGAGGTCGCTCCCCGATGGTGATCCATCTTCACACGCCAGTCACGACCTGCGGACACAGTAACAAGAAACTCCGGTGCGGAGCTACCACCAGGACGGCCGTCGGCGAGGACACCGACGGCCGCCCCGAGCCGACTCACCACCGGTAATTCGTGGTCACTCCATACCGGTAAATCACATAACCGCCCTGGAAATCGCTTCGGGCCCCGCCGCTGATCGGATACTCATCCGAGGTAGGCAACCCCAAATATCCCCACTCCCAGCCAAGCGCGGCCCACCGTTTGCGAATCTCCCCTTGCACCATGTGCGCCCCGGTACGCGGGCTCCAGTAGATCGACCCGCCGCCGTTGAAGTGGTTGTACCGCGCGATCCCGTTAGGCGTACCGGTTTCATCGGTCGTCGGGTAACCGAGACCGCGCTCCCAGCCGAGAGCAGCCCACTTGTCCCGAATCGCCCCACCAATCTGGTGCGCCCCAGTGGACGGCGTCCAGTAGATCGACCCGCCCACCGTGAAGTGGTTGTACCGCCCGACCCGGTCCGGCGTCGCGGACTCATCCGTGGTCGGGTAGCCAAGACCGCGCTCCCAGCCCAGCGAAGCCCACTTGTCCCGAATCGCCCCGCCAATCTGGTGCGCACCGGTAGACGGCGTCCAGTAGATCGACCCACCAATAGTGAAGTGGTTGTACCGCCCCACTCCGTCCGGCGTCGCGGACTCATCCGTAGTCGGGTAACCAAGCCCCCGCTCCCAGCCCAACGAAGCCCACTTGTCCCGAATCGCCCCGCCGATCTGATGCGCCCCACCGGTAGGCGTCCAATAAATCGAGCCACTGGTGAAGTGGTTGTACCGCCCGACCCCGTCGGGAGTCCCGGACTCGTCGGTGGTCGGATACCCGACCCCGCGTTCCCAGCCGAGAGCGGCCCACTTGACCAGAATCTGTCCCTGGACCGAATGCGCCCCGGTGGACGGCGTCCAGAAAATAGCCGCGGCCTGGCTTCCCGGCGTACCGATCAAATGGTTGTACCGGCCCACCCCGTCCGCGGTCCGGGTCTCGTCGGTCGTCGGCGGTCCGTACACCTGATGCCCGCCGATCGCGAGATAGCGGGCCAGGATCTCCCCGCCGATCTCATGCACCCCGGTAGCCGCGGACCAGTACAACCGCCCATTCGCATACGGCCGATACCGCACCGGCCCGTCAACGACCTCGGGACCCGTTGGCGCGCCAATCGAACTCCGCAACTCCGGCTCAGCCGCATACCGCTGATCGATCGCCGTCAGGTAGTTGGCGGTCAGCGTCATATCACCAGCGCCGACGGTGATCGACCACGAAGAGGTAGCCGGACCGCCCTGCCAACCGGTGAACTTGGAGACCCCGTCGGTGCCAACCAACGCAGCAGTCACGTCAAACGTCGCACCCTCAGTGACCATCGCACTGCTGACGCCACCCTCGCTCGGGATGCTCAACGCGGCCGGCTGCGTGCCCACCAACGTCAACCGGTGCTGGCGCGGGTAGGCAACATACGTCTTGCTCGCCTGCACCCCGGCGCTGTCCGTGACCGTCGCGGTGAATTCCATCCGAGAGTCCGTGTGATCGGTAAACGGAACCGTCAAGGTCGGCCCCGTCGCACCGTCACTGGGATGCACGTGGCAGGCGCCGAGATCCGGACAGTGCCGAATCAATGACGTCCACGTGACGGGAAGTTCGCCATCCTCGGCATCAGTCGCCTTGGCGGACAACGAAACCTGCTCACCCACCGCAAAAGTCTTGTCCGGCGCGGACAAATTCAGCACCGGCGAGTGATTGCCCGGGGCGACAGCGATCTTCGCGGTCCCGACCCCGCCGAGCGGATCCGAAACCGTCAACGTCGCGGTGAACGAAGCGCCATCCCCGTACTGATGGCTGGCCTGAACCCCGGTGCCGGTGCTGCCGTCGCCGAAGTCCCAGGAATAGGTGAGCGGATCGCCGTCCGCGTCAGTCGAATCGTTGGCAGCAAAGGAAACCGTGCGAGTATCCGGATCCGTCGAGGAAGTAGCCTTCGCCACCGGCGGAGCGTTGTTCGTCGAGTAGCTCAACCGCCGCAGTACGCCGGAGTTGAGGTCAGTGAAGACGATGTCCCCGTTGGGCGCAGCGGAAATCCGGGTAACCCCGCCGAAATTCTGGAACGGCGCGGGACTCGTGGGCGCCTGCGTGAGCTTGCCCTGCGCGTCATACCGCAGCGTCCAGATCTTCTGCCCCGCGTAGTCCCCGAAGAAGTACGCACCCTGATAAGCGGCCGGATAAGTCGTGCCGCCATACACAATCCCGCCGGTGACACTGTTGCCCTGCGCCGGGCCGGTCCCGTGCTGGTAGTCCCACAACGGCGGCGTGTTCACCGCCACGGCACAACGCGCGTCAGCCGAATAGCCCGGCGTCGGGTGGTTCCCCTCGTAGCAAGGCCAGGCGAGATTCGCGCCCGGCTGCACGACGTCCACTTCTTCCCACGTGTACCAGCCGACATCGCCGACCACCGGCAGCCCGCTCTTCGGGTCGAGACTGAACCGGAACGGGTTGCGGAATCCGCTCGCGAACACCTTGCTGCGAGCGGAATCCGGCGCGGCGGCGTTGTAGTACGGATTGCTCGGCACGCCCTTGCCGTCCGCGGTGAGGTGCAGGATCTTGCCGAACGGCGAATCGAGGTCTTGCGCGACGAAGGCGACCGGGTTGGTCTTGCCCGCGTCGCCGTTGTCTCCGACGGAGTACCAGAGCGTGCCGTCCGGCGCGGGGTAAACCGTGTCGAGGCCGTGGATGTAATACGGACTGCCGGGCAGGTCGAAAATCACCTTCTCGCCGGTCAGCCCGGACGGATGTCCCGCGCCGTCGAGCTGCACGGTGAACTTCGCGGCGCGCATCGTGTACTGGCCGTTGCCGAGCGAGACCGAGCGGTTCAGGTAGACCTGGTGCGAGGTGGCGTAGTCCGGCGCGAGCGCGATGCTCGTGAGGCCCATGTCGCCCTGCGTCTCGACCGGGAAGGTCGCGATCCGCTGCGGCGCGCCGCCACCCGCGGCCGGGACCCAGTTGACGACGCCGGACTTGCCGAGCGCCAGCACGCTGTCATCAGGCAGCCAGGCGAAGTCGGTGAACTCGTACTGCCCGAGCCCGGTGGGCAGGTCCCGCAAAACGAACCCCGGCGGCAGCGCCGGGGTATCGGCTGCTGCCGCCGGGGCGACGGCGGTGACCGCGATGGGGACAGCGACGACCGCTAATGCGGCCACCACCAGGGAACGGAGCTTGCGCCAGGCCATTCGGGACCCCTTTCTCAGCGACCGGTAATCGCTCAGAAGGGGGACGAAGTTGCCTCTATCGGGTGATATTTATTCGACCGTGACGCGTCCGGTCAGGGCACGACCTGGACCACGTCGCCAATGTGCAGGGTGTTGAAGAACCGCAGCGACGACGTCGCCGACAGGTGGATGCAGCCGTGCGAGTACACCTTCAGGCTGCCGGTGTGGAAGGCGTCGCCCGGGTAGAAGAAGACCGAGTTCGGCATCGGCGCGTTGTCGAACTGCTTGCTCAGGTGCAGCTTTTCCTTGGACAGCACGTGGAACGTGCCGGTCGGGGTCGCGTGCCCCTTGCGTCCGGGCAGCATCGAGACGGGGCCGTAGATCACCTTGCCGTCCTGCAGCAGCCAGGCGCGGTGCGCGGAAATGTCCACGCAGGCGCTGGTGCCCGAAGCGGCGGCGGCCGCGGCGCACGGGACGTCGGCGGTGCTCGGCTCCGGGTCGGCCTTCGGCTTGGGAGCGGGCTTCGGCGTCGGTTTCGGAGTCGGCTTCGCGCTGGTGCTCGCCGGGCTGCTGCTGGTCGCCGGGGCAGAACTGCTGGTCGGCGCACTGGAAGACGAGACGGGCACGCTCGCCGCCGCGGGCACCGCGCCGCCGCCGGCAGCTGACCCAGCCGTGCTGCCGGAGCACGCCACGAGTCCGAAAGCCGCGGCCAGCGCCGCCATCCCCACCAGAACCCTCTTCACGATCCGGTACCCCCGCGTTCGGTCGGGTCGCATTCGGCAGGACCCGTATCACCCGAATAGACGACCATCACCCCTTCGTGGTTGCTCGGCAATGGTCACGATCCGGCTTCTCCACCCCGGGGTTGAGCCGCGGATCCACCTGGCCCCAGCCCGTACGCCGACGAAACCCGCATCGATTCCGGCGAGGCTGGAAGCATGAACCTCGGCCCGCTCACCATCGTTCTCTACGCCGCGATCGCAGCGCTCGTCCTGTACCGGGTCGTCTACCGGCAGTGGCGCGGCACGCTCCTCAGCCGCAAGCGTCTGCTGACGCTCCCGTTCATCCTGACCGCGATCGGCGTGTTCTCCGCCGCCACCGCGTTGCAAAGCGCGACCGCGACGGAGTACGCGCTGCTGGCTGGCGACGTCGTGGTCCTCGGACTGCTTGGCGTCCTGCGAAGCTCCACTTCGGTCCTCAGTGCGCGCGAAGGCACGACGTTCGTGAAGGGCACTCCGCTCACTCTGGTGCTGTGGTTCGCGACCATCGGCGTACGCGTCGCCTTCTCGTTCATCGGAGCCGCGCTCGGCGTCAGCAACACCGTGACGTCCTCGACGATCATGCTCACGATCGGCGTCAGCATCGGCGTACAGAACGCCTTCACCTACTACCGCATTCAGAAGCGCGGTCTGCCGCTCTCGGAGCAGACGCCGACGACCATCAGCGCTCGCCGCTAAGCCCCACCATGCGCGCGTACATCCGCGAAGGACTCAACACCGTCGCCGGATGCAGGAACCCCGGCAACGGCGGCAAGTCCCGCGCGAAAGGCACAAGATGCGCGTACAGCACCTCCGCCCCAGACGGCCGCACCGAAGGATCCTTCGCGAGCGTCGCAGCGAGAAGCGTGTTCAACTCCCGAGGCACACCGGGCACGACTGGCGCTGGTTCCTTCACCTGCTTGTCGAAGACCGCGTACGCCGTCGGCCCGGTGAAGACCGGACGGCCGGTGAGCATCTCGTGCAATACGCAGCCGAGCGCGTACAGGTCGCTTCGCGGCTCCGCGTGCCCACGCTGGATCTGCTCCGGAGCCATGTACGACGGCGTCCCCAACAGCTGCCCCGCGCGCGTGAAGCGAGCAGTGTCGGCTTCGCGCAACACAGCGAGCCCGAAGTCCATCACCTTCACACTGCCGTCCGGACAGAGCATCAGGTTGGCCGGCTTGAGGTCACGGTGACAGACCGCGCGAGCGTGCGCCGCCGCCAGGACCGCGGCCGCTTGCGCCGCGATCGCCGCCGCCCAGGACACCGGCAGCGGACCGTGTTCGGCGAGCAGATCGTCCAGCGTCACGCCTTCGACGAACTGCATGACCTGGAACAACCGGTCGTCGTGGGCACCGAAGTCGTAGAGCGTGGGAGCGCCGGGATGGTCGAGCGTCGCGAGGATCCGCGCTTCGCGGGCGAAGCGTTCTTCCAGCTCTTCGTCGCCGCCAGGAAGCCGAAGCAGCTTGATCGCGACCTGCCTGCCGAGCCGCCGGTCGAGCCCGCGGTGCACTGAACCCATGCCGCCCCGCCCGAGCGGCAGATCGTCGACCTCGTAGCGGTCCGCGATCAGCATGGGCCCCCTCACAGCGCTCACCCGCCACCGGGCTTCAGCCGTCCTTCGGCGAGTGCGGCAAAGCCTAGCCGCACCAGGTCGCGACCGATTTCCGCGGTTTGCCGCAGTGCCCGGTCGAAGTCCGCGAGCGCGCGGAAAGCGACGCCGTACGCACGCTGCGTTTCGAGCGGATGCCGCGGCACCTTCAGCCGCCGTGCGTCGATCCGGGTCGACGCGCTGTGCACCGGGAAGTCCGCGGCGCGCAGACATCCGGCGAGGAACTGCGGGTCGAGCCGCTCCGGATCCACGCGATAACGGGAAAGCGCGGGCCCGAGCCGCACCGGCGCTCCACTGTGGACGATCACCGCGCCGGTGACCGACGCGACCACGTCGCCCTCGTGGGCGAGCACCGCCGCCGGATCCGGCGCGGCGTGCCCGGTCGGCGGGCCGCCGATGAGGACGTCGTCGGTGGTCAGCACGGGTTCGTCGCCGTCAGCGGTACGCGGCGGCGCGTGCGTGATCCGCAGTGCGCCCGCCTTCACCAGCTCGCCGACGGTCGTGTGCGCCGTTTCGCCGGACGCCGGTTCCAGTTTGGGCAGCTCGATCCCGATCTGCCCGAAAACCCGTTGCGCGGCAAGGAAAGCCTCACCGGAATCGCTCTCGCCGGGACGGCCGGACGGGCTCAGGTCGACGTCGTCGTCGAGCACGTCGATGATGCGTTCGCCGGTGTCCGGATCGGCCAGGAAGTCCTGCCACACCTGCTCGACGTCGTCCGCGGTGGTGTCGGCGATCAGCACCGTCGCCGGCGCGCGCTGCTCCGGCTCCGGGCGCGTGAGCAGCCAGAGATCGGTGCCCGGCGCGAGCGTGCACACCGCGCGCAACGCGCCCGCCCGAAGCAGGTTGGCCCGGATGCGTTTCCCGCTCCGCCGCCCCGCCGCGGCTCCCGGCATCAGCACCGCGACCGCGCCACCTGGTTTGACGTGCGCGAGGCAGTGCTGCACCCACGCCAGCTCCGACTCGCCCCGCGGCGGCAGCCCGTACTCCCAGCGCGCGTCGCCGACGAGTTCCTCGTGCCCCCAGCCGCGCTCGTTGAACGGCGGATCGCACAGCACGACGTCAGCCAGCCGGTCCGCGAAAGCGTCCGCGCGCAACGCGTCCGAGGCGTGCACCTCCGTGTCCGCGCCGTGCAGCCGCAGCCGGATGCCCGCGATCCGCGCGGTGTCCGGGTCGACGTCCTGCCCTCGCGCCCGGGTCGCCGCGGCGGCCAGCAACAGCGACCCGAACCCGCACGCCGGGTCGAGCACCGTGGCCCCCTTCGCGCCGGTCAGCCGCACCATCAGGTCGGCGTACGCGGTGGGCGTCGTGGAGAGCCGGCGGGCGTGTGCTTCGAAGAAACGGTCGCAGAGCTGCTCGAACGTCTCCGCCGCGCCTTCGCTCGCGGCGAGCTGCGAGATCAACGCCAGCAACCCCGGATCGTCCGGCCCCTCAGCGTCGTCCGCGAGGTACTCGCCGACCGCCGCCAACCGCGCGCCGAGGTCGAGGTCGTCGCCGAGCGCACGCAGCCGTTGCCACGCTTCGTCGATCGGCGCCAGCTCGAACGGACGACCGCGCCCGCGCAGCCACGCCTGTACCTCCGGAAGCGAAAACAACGGGCTGGACGCCGTGCCGCCCACTGGTTTGGGAAAATCGTCATGGCGCCGCCGCCAGTTGCTCACCGCCGCCCGGCGCACGCCCGCCAGGCGCGCGATGTCGGCCGCACTCACCGCCGCGTCGTCTGCCATGGGGAGCACGATAGCCGACGACAGCGGTTTCCATCGTTTTGCTTGTTAACTCAGTCAACCAATGGTTTTATGGGGGCATGGCCACCGAGCAGACCCGGTTCATCCTGCGCTACTCCGCAGGCTCGGACCAAGGGCGACGACGCACCAACAACGAGGACTCCGTCTACGCCAGCGGGCGGATGCTCGTGGTGGCCGACGGGATCGGCGGCCAGCCGCACGGCGAGGTGGCCAGCTCGACCGCGGTCAGCGTGCTGGCCTCGCTGGACGCGGAGCTGCGCACGCTCGACCTCACCGCGCACAACCTGTCGAACCTGCTCTCCGACGGCGTCCGCCGGGTCGCCGGGCAGCTCGCGCAGGTGGCCGAGGAAACCCCCGCGACGCACGGCATGGGCACCACGCTGACCACGCTGCTGTTCGACGGCACCCACTTCGCCGCGGCGCACGTCGGCGACTCCCGCGGCTACCTCCTGCGCGACGGCGAACTGCAGCGCATCACGCGCGACCACACCCTGGCACAGGCCCTGGTCGAAGACGGCACCATCAGCGCCGCCGACGCCGACCACCACCCGCGCGGCTCGATGCTGATGAAGGCGCTCCTGAGCACCGGCTCGGCCGAACCGGACGTCTGGGAGTTCACTCCGCAAGCGGGCGACCGCTACCTGCTCTGCTCCGACGGCCTCACCGCGGGCGCCAGCGAACCGGCCATCCAGGACGTCCTCTCCGACGGCACCCCCGAGGAAATCGTCCCCCGCCTCATCGCACTGGCCAACGAGGGCGGCGGCCCGGACAACATCACCATCGTGGTCGCCGACGTCGTCCCGGCCTGAGTCCGTCGCCGCAGGTCGGACCACCTGCGGAAGGCCGGAGGGCCATCCGGTATTCTTCCCCACGGAGGATTGGCCGAGCGGCCTAAGGCGCACGCTTGGAAAGCGTGTTGGGTTCACGCCCTCGCAGGTTCGAATCCTGTATCCTCCGCTGCAACACCACGAAGGTCCCGTCCGCAGTGCGGCCGGGACCTTCGTCGTTCAGCGGATGCGAGCGATCACCAAAGCCGCGCCGGCGGTCAGCGCCGCGCACACCGCCGCCGCCACTCGGGTTTCCGTGCTGAAGGCCGCGAAAGCCGCCTCGCGCAGTGCGTCGCCCGGTGGGAGCTTTGCCGCGGACTCCAAGGTTTTCCCGGAATCGGACGGCATCGCCGCGCGGTAGACGGCCGCGCCGATGCTGCCCAGCAGGGCGATGCCCATCGCGCCGCCGAACTCCGCGGACGTCTCCGCCATCGCCGACGCCATTCCGGCTCGCTCCGGGGGCGCGGCGGACAGGATCACGTCCGTCACCACCGCCGCGACTCCGGCGATGCCCAGCGACACCACCGTGAGCGCCGCGATGAAGTACCCGATTCCGGGCGGCGGCAGCGTCAGCAGGACGAACCCCGCCGCGGCCACGAGCAGGCCGATCGTCATCACGCGCGGCTTGCCGATCCGGCCGGCCAAGGTGGCGGCCGCCCCGATCCCGACTGGCATCACGGCGAAGGTCGGCAGCGACCACAGCGCCGATTCCAGCGGGCTCATTCCCCGCACGATCTGGAGGTATTGCCAGGTGAACAGGTTGAACCCGACGAGCGCGAACGTCGCCAGCAGGTCGATCAGCAACGGCACCGCGAACGCACGCGACCGCACCAGCGCGAGGTCGATCAGCGGATGTGCGGCGGTGCGCTGACGGCGTACGAAAGCCACGCCTACGGCGAGACCGGCGACGCAGCTCGCGATCGACAGCCAGCCGAAACCGTGCGCGGCGATTTGCTTGACGCCGTAGACGATTCCGAGCACGGAGACGATCGACAGCACCGCGCCGAGCAGGTCGAACCGGCCTGTCGCGGGGGTGCGGTGTTCCGGCAGCAGCAGCGGGCCGAGCGTCAGCAGGAGAACCATCACCGGCACGTTGATCAGGAACACCGAACCCCAGTGGAAGTGCTGGAGCAGCAAGCCGCCGATGATCGGGCCCAGCACGGCGCCGCCCGCGAACCCCGCCGTCCACAGGCCGACGGCGGTCGCGCGCTGCCGAGAGTCGTGGAACATGCCGCGGATCAACGCGAGCGTGGACGGCGCGAGCGTCGCGCCGGCTATGCCGAGCAGCATCCGGGCGACGATGAGTGTGGTCGGCGTGGCGGCGAAGGCGGCGAGGATCGACGCGCCGCCGAACGCCGCCGCTCCGGCGAGCAGCAACCGGCGACGGCCGATCCGGTCGCCAAGCGTGCCCATCGTGATGAGCAGGCCGGCCAGCAGGAAGCCGTACGAGTCCATGATCCAGAGCAGCTGCGAACCGCTCGGATCCAGATCGGCGGTCAGCGACGGCACGGCCACGAACATCACTGACATGTCCATCGACGCCAGCACGCACGGCAGCAGCAGGACGGCCAGTCCGGCCCATTCCCGTGGACCGGCTTTCGCGGGGGAGGTTTCTTCGAGCATGCGTACAAAGTACGCATGCTCGCCGCCGCGCTTCAAAGTCTTTTATCCAGCACCTTTACCGCGCAGGTGACCGACGAGCTAGACTTTCCGCACGCTCGGTCGACGTGTGACGAAAAGAGGTGTCTCGAGTGAAGTGCGGGTCCTGCGGAAAGCCGCTCGCCGCTCCGGACCGGGGCCGCCCGCGGCAATACTGCTCAAGGGCCTGCCAGGCGAAGGCGTACCGGGCGCGCAAGGCGGAGTCCGAGGAAGACCGCGGCCACCTGACCGTCGACCGGATCGTCCGAGCGGGGATCGCGGTCGCGGACGCCGAGGGGCTCGAAGCGTTGTCGATGCGCCGGGTGGCCGCCGAACTCGGCGCCGGAACCATGGCGCTTTACCGACATGTCGCGTCCAAAGACGACCTGGTGGCGTTGATGGTCGAGGCGGCGCTCACCGAGGTCCCGCTGCCGGAAACCCCGCCGCGCGACTGGCGCGACGGGCTCGAACGCGCCGCTTTCCTCGACTGGGACCTCTACCACCGGCACCCGTGGATCCTGGCGAAAGTGCTGGTGACGACCCGAACCCACGACAGCCCCGCCCTTTCCGCGGGCAGCGAGCACGCGTTCGCCTCCTTCGACGGTCTCGATCTCGACCCCGCCGACGCGTTCCGGTACATGTTCCTGTTCGCCTCGTATGTGCAAGGCGTGGCGCTCACCTACGTCAGCGACGTAGAGGCCGAACGCCGCGGCGCACCGGCGCACAACCCGAGCTTCGCCGACTACCCGCGGCTCGGCAGCGCGATGCGGTCGATGGCCGAGCCGTGGGACCTGGACGAACTGTTCGCGTCCGGGCTTTCCGGTGTCCTGGACGGGATCGCGGCCGATCTGGCGCGCCAGGGAATCCTCTGACGGCGCGCCGTCCCACCCCTCGGACGCTGGCAGACTTCGTTCATGGACCACAGCGCCGCGCAAGAGTTCGCCGACCACTGGGCAAAGGCTTGGAACGCCCACGATCTCGACGCCCTGATGACCCACTTCGCCGAGGACGTGACCTTCCGGTCCCCGGTCGCGGTCCAGGTGATCGGCGGCGACGGCGTGCTCCGCGGCAAAGCGGCGTTGCGCGCGTACTGGGCCGAAGGGCTCCGCCGGATTCCCGATCTCCGCTTCGAGGTCGTCGGCGTCTACGTCGGACTCGGCGCGCTCGTCATCAACTACCGCAACCAGAAGGGCGGACTGGTCAACGAGGTCCTGGTCTTCGACGGTCCGCTCGTCGTCGAGGGCTACGGCACTTACCTCGGCGACGACCCGAATCCGGCAGGCGCTCGCTGAACCGGGCGGCGGGCCGTCGCTGTCCGCAACCGCGGCAGGGGCTGGGATCGGCCGAACGGTCCTACCCGCTAGGCTTCGCCGCAGACTTCATCGCAGCCGTCCGGAGAGGTTTCCCGGTGTCACGAATACCGTTTTGACCTGGGCGTTGGCCGGCGCACCCATCCCGATAACCCGCAGGTCAGAAGGCTGAAACGCGGGTTTCGGGCCCCGCGTGCGCACCCGATGAGCCGACGCCCGACAGGCCCCGGACTGCCGACCGCGTCCGGGGCTTTGTCGATTCTCCCGTTCCCACTTACTTACCGAAGACACCTGATCACGCTAAGTTTGTATGTGGTCGTTTCAGCCCACGACGCACCGAGGAGCCCGCCCCCATGGCCGGAGTGGAAGAGATCCGCGCTGGTATCGCGCTCGCGAACGAGAAGGCGTCCGCGAGCATCGCCGCGCTGCAGCAGGCAGCGCAGGCACTCGAAGAAGCACAGCTGTCGCTGTCCCAAGCCACCCAGGGCAGCAGCCAGCACGAGGTGAACCAGGCGCACGGCCTGCTCGCCGAAGCGCTGCAGGGGATCACCGGCATGCAGAGCACCATCCAGGCCGGCATCTCGTCGGCCGACTCCTACTCGGCGCGGCTTTAACGCCGATGTCGGGGCTCGCCGAAATCCACCAGTTGCTCACCGCCGCGCGAGCGGGGGTCGGCGACGGACGGGCGCATGCCGAGCGGGCGCAAGCTCTGCTCGGCGACGCCCGGCGCGCACTCGTCGACGCGCAAGCCAAGGCAGATCCGTGGCTGCCGCAGCAATTGGCGCAGGCCGACGAGGCACTCGAGCACCTCCTCACCCGTTTAGCCGCCGCCGACGAATTAGTGGGCGGCTACCAGTCACGCCTGTAGGGATGAGATGGCCAGCAAGTCAGCCGAGCAACGCAACCGTGTGCAAACCGCCCTCGACCGGGTCCGGCACCAGATCGGGCTCGTGCTCGGGGCCGCGGCGGGCGCGCGCGAAATGGCCGAGGCCGAGGTGGCGCGGCTGACGCTGGAACAGGAGATCGTCCGGGTCGGCATGGACCACGCCGATCCGGCGCAGCAGACGGAGTGGGCCCGGCATCCGGCGGCGCACGAGGTGTTCGCCGCGCTCGGCGGCACCCGCGCCGCCTTCTACACCGACTGGAGCGCCGGTCCCGGCGAACTGCGCGACCTCGTCGCCGCGCACGCGCCGGGCCCGGCCGGGCGGCCGCCGAGCGAATGGCTCGGCCGCGTCGGCACGAATCCCGGCGTCACCGCGCCCGGGCTGTGGCGGGTCGGTTCGGCCACCGCGGCCGGACGCGACATCTCGCGCACGTTCGATGTCGCCGTGCCGCTGCTGGACGAATCCCACCTGGCCATCACGTCCGCGCCGAAAACGCGGCCGGTGGTGGACGGGATCGTGCAGGGCCTGCTGATGCGCGTGCTGTCGGCGTTCGAGCCCGGCGCGGTGAAAATCCACCTGTGGGACGTCGGGCAGCTCACCGCGATCCTGCCGGACCTGTACCCGCTCAGCCGCACCAGCGCGCTGTCGCTGTACGACCCGACACGACTGGAGGACCTGCTCGACGAACTCGCCGGGCACATCCGCCGGATCCACGCCACCGGCATGCAGGCGGGCCACACCTCGTTGCGGGAACTGCGAAAAGCCACCAACCAGCGGTTGGAGCCGTACCGGATCGCGGTGCTGTACGGCAACGGCGAAACCCTCGACGCGGAACGCGCGCGCGACCTCAAACGCGTGGCCAGCGGCGCGCTCGCGGCGGGGATCTGCCTGATCCTGGTCGACGTGCCCACCGCGGTGAGCGCGTCGATCGAAACGCTGAGCCTGCTGGACGAACGCCGCGCGGTCAGCAGCATGACCGGCAGCGACCTGGTCGTTGACCTGGATCCGCCGATGCCGTCCGGGCAGGTCATCCGCGCGGCGAACCGCATCGCCGAAGCACTGATCTCGAAGCAGGGCGGCCCACGGTCGTTCGCCGATCTGATGCCCGCCGAGATCGGCCAGGAAAGCTCCGCGCGGGAACTGCGCGCGCCGATCGGGTTCCACGAGGGCGAAGCCGTCGAAGTCGTGATCGGCGACGCGAGCCCGCACGCGCTCATCGGCGGCCCGAGCGGTTCCGGGAAAACGAACTTCCTGTACGCGTTGCTGGGCAGTCTCGCCGCGCGCTACACGCCGGACGAACTGGCGTTGTACCTGCTGGACTTCAAGGAAGGCGTCTCGTTCGCCGGTCTCGCGCCTGGGCGTAAGGACTCCAGCTGGCTGCCGCACGCGAAACTGGTGGGCGTCAACGTCAACACCGACCGCGAATTCGGGTTGGCACTGCTGCGTTTCCTCGCCGACGAACTGCGCCGCCGTTCCGCCGCGGCCAAGGAACACGAGGTCACGAACCTGGCCGACCTGCGGGAACAGGATCCGGGCGGACACTGGCCGCGGATCGTCGCGGTGATCGACGAGTTCCAGTACCTCTTCGCCGGACGCGACCAGGTCACCGCACAGGCCACGCAATTGCTCGAAGACATCGCCCGGCGCGGGCGTTCGCAAGGCATCCACCTGGTGCTGGCGAGCCAGGACGTCGCCGGGATCGAAGCGTTTTGGGGCAAACCCGCAGTCTTCGAGCAGTGCACGCTGCGCATCGCGATGCCGAAGGCGCGCCGGGTCCTCGCGGAAACGAACAACGCGGCCGTATCCGCACCCAAGTGGCACGCGGTGATCAACCACGATTCCGGTGTCGCACACGGAAACCAGCTCGCACACGTGCCGGATGCGAGCAGTCGCAACGTTTTCGTGAACCTGCAGCAAAAGCTGTGGGAACTCTACGCTGGCCGCTTCACCCGGCCACGCCTGTTCGACGGTGCGCATTCGCCGGTGCTGGAACAGTTCCCGGCCTATGTGGAACTCAAGCCGAGCCCCCAGCCGCGAGCGATCCTCGGCCAGTCGATCGACGTCACCGAAGCCGCTTGCGGTGTCGAACTCCCCCGGGTACCCGGCCGGAACATCGCCGTGCTCGGCGGCGCGACCGCGGAGGCGTTGTCCATTATGGACTCCGCCGCTCGATCGCTTTCCCGGCAAATGGAACTCGGACAGGTCGAGTTTCTGTTGCATTGCCCCATCGTGGCCAGTTCCCCGGCAGTGTTGGACTTGAAGAGCCGCCTGGAAGCCGAGGGGCACATCGCGACGCTCACCGAAGACCTTTCCACTGAGCTTGAATCGATCGTCGAATCGCTTTCCACGACGACGCCGCGCATCCTGCTGCTGTACGGCGTGGACGCCGCGTTGCCTTCGTTGGAGGCAAAGGCCGTTGGACAGCTGAAGAGCGGCCTCGACCATCTGCGCACACTGCTGAAAAACGGCCCCGCGCATGGCGTGCACACCATCGGCTGGTGGCGCAGCACCGCGCGACTCAAGGACACCCTCGGCTTCGGCGGCACGGACGACATCGGCACCTGGGCCGCCCTGGACGTTCAAGGGAATGATTTGTCACCGTTCGCCGCGGGCCAGGTCGTGCATTGGTCGCCCCGTCCGGGCCGAGCGTTGTTCTTCGACCGCACCACGCACGGGGCGCCGGAAGTCATCATCCCGTTCCAGCGCCCAGAAACCGAGCCGACCGCGGGAGGCACGCCGTGACCGAGGGAACCACCAGCCCCGCAATGCGGTACAAGGAAATCGTCGGCCTAGCCCGCGGTTCGGCAGACAGCCTGCGCGCGTGGGAACTGGCGCGAGCGGACGAAATCGAACGCCAACTGGCGGACGCACACGCGGCGGTGGCTGCCGCGCAGGATCGGGAGGAGAAAACCCGGGAGCGCGCCAACCGGTGGTGGAAGATGGCGCTGCACAACGTTTCGAGGCTGAGTTTTGTGGAGGCGCTGGACGACCCGCAGCCGGTGACTACTGCTCGGCCGCAGTATTTGGACCGGTATTTGGAAGAGGTCAAGCCGAGTTATCAGGAACTGGTACAGGCGGTGCTGGGGCTTGGCTGGCGGGCGAAGCGTTAAGCCGCAAGGGGTTGGTGCCCTTGGCTGGTGAAAGGCCGGGGGGTGTTCAGCTTCGACTGAAACCCAATCGGCCAGTCCGTTCTCCGGGCCAGAGTCGGGACGGCTCGGCTAGCTTCAAACGGCGTGGGAGGCGCGCCACTCACGGTCCGGATCACCAGGTCGACCCCGAAGTCAGGAGGTCGGCTTGGGGCCGCGTGCAGCCACCCCAGGAGGTGTCGCACGCTAGGCCAGTTCACTGTGACGGTGAAGACCTTAGCGGCAAGAGCGCTGCCCCAGGATCTTCCCAAGATCGCCGAAGCTCTCCATCCACCCAGCCAAAAAACCGTGAGGGGAACCCTGACGGAACCAGGACTCCCCTCACAGCCAACTACCTACGCCGTCCGGTGGAACCACCGGTCAAGCTGGTCCAGCACATCATTCGCGAAATCCGCGAACGGATTCCCCGCCGAAGGCCGGAACCGCACCACCTGCGGGTCATGATCGCTAGCCTGGTCAGCGAACTCCGCATTCACATGCACCACGTCATAATCCACCCCACGCGGTGCCGCCGACGCCAGAATATGGTCCAGCACCTGCGACTGACCCTCGTACACATAGCTGTACCGCTCAGCCGGCGGCAGTGTCGAGATCAGGTCCTTCAACAACCCGCCCGACGTCAGCTTCGCCAGCGCGGGCGAGAACTGGTAGTCGTTCAGGTCACCGGCCACCACGACGTTCGCCCGCGGGTCCGCGTTCAGCAGTTGCGAGACGAACCCCTGCAGCACCGTCGCCTGCTTCTGCCGCTGCACCTCGGAGCTGCGCGTCGGCGGCTGGTAGCGGCCGTGTGTCGGCTGGTCGCCGCCCTTGGAGTTGAAGTGGTTGGCCAGCACGAAAACCGTGCGTCCGCGGAACACGAACTCGCCCGCCAGCGGCTTGCGGCTGTCCTCCCACGCGTCGTTGCCCGGGTCGACCCGGCCCGGCGACTGCGTCAGGTGCGCCTTGCCGTGGTCGGAAACCACGCCGACCGAAGACGTCGGGCTGCCGCCCGGACGATCCACAAAGGACACTCGCGACGGGTTGAACAGGAAGCCGACGCGGATGTTGCCGCCCGGTTGTCCGCCGTCCTCGTCGTTCACCGGGTCGATCTGCCGCCACTGGTACTGCGGGCCGCCGGCGGCGACGATCGCGTCGGTGAACTTCTTCAGCGTCGCGTCGGCGTCGACGGTTCCGTCGTCCGTCGCACCGCTGTTGTCCTGGATTTCTTCCAGGGTAACGATGTCCGGCGTCGCGAGGTTGTCGACGATGCCGTGCGCGAGCTGCGCGTACTTGGTGTCCGAATCGGACGGTGCGAGGTTCTCGACGTTGTACGTCGCCACCGCGAGCTCGCCCGGACGCTGCTTGCGCGTGGTTTCCTTCTGCAGCTTGTTGTCCTTGGCCGCACCCAGCTTCGACGCGAACAGCGTGTACCCGCCGAAGTTGCTGTATTCCACCGGACCGGAGGTGACGCCGGTGAGCACGTCGCCGGTGTTGACCTTCGGCGTCGCCTGCTGCGCGGCAGGAATGATCGACTGTACCTTCAGCACACCGGTGTTGATCTTGTCGTAGCCGAGGTAAACCGTGCCGCCGCGCGGAGTCGGGTTCTGCTGCGGCTTCGTGGTCACGTAAAGCTCGCCGTACTTGTTGCTCGGGCCGACCACGCGCGCGTCGGAGACCTGGACGATCTCGCTTTCGTGCGATTCCCAGAAGTCCAGCGCGTACTTCGACGGTTCGAGCGGCAACGGCTCGATGTTGCCGCCCGCGTTGGGAGCCAGCACATCCGGCACCTGGTCCGGCGTCAGCACGGTCGGGGCGGGCAGCGGGTTGCCCGAGGAGCCGACCGTCCACTGTGCACTCGTCAGCTCGGTGAGCGACTGGTAGTTCGAGGTCGCGGGCGCGTCCGGGTAGTACTCCTTGACCTTGCCCTGCGCGGTGACCGCGTCGCCGACCGCCACCGCCGGGGTCGTCGATCCGGTGAACACGAATAGGCCCTCGCTGGTGCGCGGGTCGCTGTCGGGATGCGGGTCGGTGATCCAGAACCCGCGCGCCGAGCCGAAGCTCCGCACCGCGGTGACGACGCCGGTGACGTCCTCGACCTGCTTGTCCTTGAACGGCGAAATCCGCGTCGTGCCCTGGATGTCGTGGATCTTCGCCGGAACACCCGGTTCGCCCGGCTGCGTACCGGTGGTCTCGCCCTTGGTGTTGGTAGGCGTCGGGTCGCCGACGGCGAAGTCCGCACTGTTGTCGTCGGTGTCGGCGAGCGTCGCGGCACGCGCGACCGAGGTCGTGTTCGACGCCGCGGCGGCCGGGTTTCCTTCGCGGACAACGGCATCGCCGAAGCCGACGAGGTCCTTGACGTGGCTGTCCGCCAAGCAATCCGCAGCGGACTTGCAGGTCAGCGGCGCGCTGTCGGACACGAGCGCGACCGTCCCCGCGGTCGCGGACATCGCGATGCCCCCGGTCGCGTCGGGCGTCGGCAGCGCGATCGTGCCGCCGTTCCCCTTCCCCTCCGCGACGAGGTAGCGGCCCTTCGGCGCGACGGACCCGGCGAGCGGCGTGACCTGCCACTTGCTCGACGCGCTTGCCGAAGAGGGCAGGTACTGGACGCTGTACCCGTCGAGCGCGACCGGCGCGCCGCCGTAGTTGGCCAGCTCGATGAAGTCGTTGGTCAGCGTGGCGCCGGAATTGCCGCCACCGCCGTAGACCTCGGCGATCAGGGCGTCCGCGCTTGGCGCCGCCGAAGCGGGCGCGGCCAGTCCGCCCAGCGCGAGAGCAGCTGCGGAGACGGCAACCGCGCCTCTGGTCAGTCTTGCCCCACCGGCGCTGCGGCCCCCGGCGGGACGACGGGATATGGTCACCCTGAGTCCCCTCTGCATGTCAACGGTCGAGGCATCGTCCCCCGAACAAGCGAAGCAGAGGAAGACGAAAGGGCAACGATTCGTAACGAGCTGGAGGGATTTCCTCCTTTGGACGGGTTGACGCAATGATCACGCTCGTACTCGGCGGAGACGTCAACCTGCAGGGCCGCGCGAAGCCGGAAACGGCGTTCGACCCGTTGACCTCGCTGCTCACCGGCGCCGACGTGCGGTTCGTGAATCTCGAAGGACCGCTGTCCGGCTCGACCGGTATGGACATCCCGCACAAACCGAACTGGCGGCACTCGCCGCCGGAGATGGTCGCCGCGCTGACCGCCGCCGAGATCGACGTCGTGTCCGTCGCCAACAACGTCACCTACCCGCCGGCCGCGGCGATGGCGAGCCTCGCCGTGCTGGACCGCGCCGGAATCGCGCATTGCGGCGCGGGCTCGAACCTCGCCGAGGCGCACGCGCCGGCGGTCCTCGAACGACCCGGCGGCCGGATCGCGTTCCTCGCCTACACGTCGCTGTGCTGGCCCGTCGGGCAGGAAGCGACGGAGGACTCGCCGGGTGTCGCCGCGGCGGGCGCTTACACGTCGTACCAACCGGATCCGCGCGTCCTGGACGTCCCCGGCCGCCCGCCGATCGTGCACACCACGCCGGTCCGCCGCGACCTGGAACTGCTGCTCGCCGACATCCGCCGCGCCCGCGCCGAGGCCGACCATGTCGTGGTGTCGATGCACTGGGGCCTCCCCGGCGACGAGCTGGCCGAATACCAGGTGACCTACGCACACGCGATCATCGACGCCGGCGCCGACCTGGTCGTCGGGCACGGACCGCACACAGTGCAGCCAGCCGAGGTGTATCGCGGCCGCCCGATCCTCTACAGCCTCGGCAACCTCGTCTTCGACTGGCCCGCCATGCGGGACCGCCACCGCGACGGCCTGCTCGCCGGCTGCGTCGTCGGCGAGCAGATGCGGGTCGAATTAGTGCCGATCCGCCGCGACGAAGACAACGAATGCGTACCGTTGACGGGAGACGACGCCGACACGGCACTGCAGCGGTTCGTGGAGCTGTCCGCTCGCCGCGGCACCAAGGTGACAGTCAGTGACGGCTTCGCAACAGTCGAAGGACTTCGCGGCTAGACCGCTGGTCCCGCCGTCACCCGGACGGCGCATCTGCCTTAAATGCAGCTCAAGCCCGGGGTCGACTGGTACCGGGCGGGAGTACCTTACCGATGAGCGCGGAAACTGTGGCCCAGACCACTTTCGGGCCGCCCCGCCGCTCACGGGTAGCACCTCGCGGGGGAGGCGACACGGTCACGTGGGGGTTGACCGTCGTCGAGTGCGCAGGTGTCACCACCCGGGAAAACAGCCGCGGGCGCGGGACTTTCCGCTTCGCCCGCGACCGCGGCTCCACGGATTTGCCCCGGGGAAGCCTCGCGAGTGGCGAGGCGCCGCCTTGACCGCGCGGGGGAGCGCGGGAGGGGGAGGAAGGCGGCCCGCCTCGCCACTCGCGAGCATTAACCGCTGACGAGGGCCGTCGCGACGCCGTCGACCGCCCGCGCGCAACTCTCGCCGTGGGTGAGCGGCAGGTAGTGGCCCGCCCCCGGCACGATCTGCAGCGCCCCGTCCTGGCACGCAGCCAAAAACCGCCGCTCGCCGAGACGGAAGTGGTCGTGGCGGCCGTTCAGCAGCAGTACCCGCCCCGGGTACCGGGCGAGGTCGGCGAGCGGGTCCATCCCGGCGGCCGCCTCCATCACATCAGGGATGACTTCGGAGGCGATTCCCGCGGCGATGACCGGCTCGGCGACTTCCGCGGGGAGCACCCGGCGGAGGAGCCACGCGCTGAAGGAAGCGCCGTCGTCCGCGGCAGTCGCCAGCCCACGGCGCGCGAACCGGAATCCGCCGCGCAGCACCGAACTCGGCGGGAGCGAACATCCAGCTCCCACCAGGGAAACGACCCGCTCCGGATGCCGGGCCGCGGTCGCGATCGAGACGTAGCCGCCGAGCGAATGGCCCACCAGAACCGCGCGGCCGCCGACCTCGTCGATGGCTTCGGCGACCGCGTCGACCGCCACGTCGAGAGTGAACTTCTCCCCGCGCCGCGTGCCGTGCCCAGGCAGGTCCGGCGCGGCGACTCGGCCGCGGGCCAGGCGTTTCTGCTGCTGCCAGCACGCCCCGGACAACCGGATGCCGTGCACGAAAACCACCGGGAGCACGTCGCTCATGTCTCCGCCTTCCACCCAGGAATGCAACGGACCGTTGCATTGCACCGGTCTATCAAATGCAACGCACCGTTGCAAATCTGGCTAGGATCGAGCCATGGACCGGACCGCCACCCGCCCGCGCAAGGCGGACGCCATCTTCTCCGCGACCCTCGCGCTGCTGGCCGAACGCGGGTACGACGCACTGACGATCGAAGCGGTCGCCGCGCGGGCCGGGGTGCACAAAACGACGATCTATCGCACGTGGGCGACCAAGGACGAGGTCCTCGCCGACGCGCTCGTGCAGGCCCCGGAACTCGCCTTCGCGATTCCCGACACCGGTTCCCTTCGCGGCGATCTCCTCGAACTGGCGAAGCAGATCGACCGCCTGCTGTCCGATCCGGCGAACCGGCGCGTCATCACGGCCGTCGTCTCCGCGCTGCCGGACCGGCCTGCCACCGCCGAGGCCGCCGGACGGTTCTTCGCCGACCGCCTCGGCCGCGAGCAGGCCGTCTTCGACCGGGCGCACGACCGAGGCGAACTCGCCGACGCCGCGGATTCGGAGATGATCATGGATCTGCTGGGCGGAAACCTCTGGTTCCACACCCTGATCCGGGCGAAATCCGCCGACGCCGCCTATCTCGAGCGACTTGTCGACACCGTGCTCACCGGGGTGTCGTGAGCGGTCAGTACGGCCGGTCCCCGACGATCGCGACGCGCTCGGCGACCCGGACGTGCGGGTGGTAGTCGTTGACCGCGTAGTGCTGGGTCGCGCGGTTGTCCCAGAACGCCACCGAATCCGGCTCCCAGCGGAACCGCACCTGGAACTCCGGCGTGTGCGCCTGGAGGAACAGATACCGCAGCAGCCGGTCGCTTTCGGCGCGGTCGAGGCCGGTGATGTGCGTGGTGAACGCCTGGTTCACGAACAACGTCCGCCGTCCGGTCTCCGGATGGGTCCGCACCACCGGGTGCTCGACCGGCGGGTACGCGTCCTGCCACTGGGCCAGCAGGTCCGGGTCGGTGAACCGGTCGAAACCGGGGACGAAATCGTGCACCGCGGTGAGGCCGTCGATCCGCTCGCGGACGTCGGCGGGCAGGTTGTCGTAGGCGGCGGCCATGTCGGCCCACATCGTGTCGCCGCCGATCGGCGGGACCTCGACCAGCCGCAACACCGAACCGAGCGCCGGATTCGGCCGCCAGGTGACGTCGGTGTGCCAGATGTTTTCGTACCCGGGCATCCCGGCGGTGCGGGTGAACCGCACGACCTGATCGGAATCTCCGCGTGCGATGAACGGGTTGGTCTCCAGTTCTCCCCAGTTCGCGGCGAACGCGCGCTGCTGCTGCGACGTGATCCGCTGGTCGCGGAAGAACAGCACCTTCCACTCCAGCAACGCGCGGTTCAGCTCGGCACGCAACCGCGGCGACACGGGTGCGCCGAGGTCCACTCCGGAGATTTCCGCACCGATCACCCGTCCGAGCGGACGCAGGGTGAAAAGCTCGTAGGGACGTTCTTCGACACCGTCCGGAAGGCGGCGCAACACGCGCGGTCCTTCGAGGATCCCGTCGTCCGGGGTGACGGACGAGCGCAGGCGGGCAGGCAGGTCTACAGACATGGGGGTACTCCCGGAAGAATAGGTGAATTCGGCTACAGCAGCGGAAAATCGCCTACGCGGGAGGAGAGCCGAGACGACCGCGACGCCTCAGGAGAGCGGCCACGCCCTCGCCGTCCGACCGCGCCGGGGCACGGCCGGCTTGCGGCACTACCCGGTTCTCTGGCATGACTCCAATTCTGGCCGGGTTCGGTTGCGTGGGTCAAGGATCTCCACGATGTGGAATCGTCGCACGCCCGGCCGAGTGACCCGGGCGGCCTCGATGGGGTTAGATCTCTGGAGAGGGTGACGGGCCGCGGTTCGCGCTCTCCCGGAAGCGGAGGTCCCGATGGCAGGTTCGACGAGCGAGCGGCTCAACGCCGCCGCGGACGCGCTCGATCGAGCGGCTGCCGACGCAGACCGTGCCGCGGGCCGGTTCGCCGAAGCCCGTCTCGAATCGACGCCGTGGGGAATTTCCGCGCCCGCGCGGGAAATCGCCGCCCGGTGGGAGGCCGCGCTCGCCGCGCGGGACGTCGACGCGCGCATGCTCGGCGACGCGACGTCCGACCTCGCCGGCCAGTTGCGGATGGCCGCCCGCGGTCACCACCACCGCCCGACGATCGCGACGGCGCTGCTGAGTTGATGCCGTTCCTCCACCCGGCGCTGGAAAACGCGGCCGCCGGGCTGGCTTCCTTGAGTGCCGCGGCCGCCGCGATCGGCGCACCGGACCCGGTCGCCGCGCTGCGCCAGATCGACTGTTCCCCGCAGACGATCCGCGAATCCGCGCGCACGCTGTCGGGCGGCCGCGACGTGTTGGTGATGGCCCGGCTGGAGTTCGAACGCGGGGCGCACAGCGCGGAACGCAAATGGGGCGGAGAACCGGCCGCGCAGTTCCGGGGCAGCGCCGACGAACTGGACGCGCACTACCGGCAGGCCGCCGAAGCCGCCGCGCGGACAGCGTCGGTCGGCCTGGATCTGGCGGATTTGCTTGACCGGCTAGCAGATCAGACGGCGGCGCGGGTCATGCTGATCGCCGAAGGAGTGACCCCAGCGGCCGTCGCGCTGCTGGCGGGCGACCGATCCGCGGAGCCGGCGGTGCGGGAGGCATGCGGGACCATCGCGGAAGCGGTCGCGCGCGGCGTCGCAACCATAGGAGAGGCAACGACTTTCCTCGACGCTTTCGGCACACCGGTGTTGCAGGAAGAGAATTAACGGGTCGCGGTCACGAATCCGCCGCGCGTGTGGTGCAGCGGCTCGCGTCCATATTGGACGGAAAGTTCCGCGACCGTAACGGTTTCCGGCCGCCAGCCGTGCTCGGCGAGCCACTTCGGAGCGTCCCCCGCGAGACCGCCGCGCCAAAGCGCCGTCACCTCGCTGCCGAATTGACGCGCCCGCTCCAGCAGCCCGTCCTGATCACCGTCCGGCCGGTGTTCGAACGAAACCCGGCTGCCCGGCGCGGACAGCTCGGTGACTGCCGTGAGCATCCGCTCCGCCTCGTCCCGGCTGAGGTAGACGAGGAGCCCCTCAGCGAGCCAGACGGTCGGCTGATCCGGGTCGAATCCGTTGTTTTTCAAGGCAGCGACCCAGTCGTCGCGCAGATCCACCGGAACCGTCGTGCGCTGGCATCGAGGCCGCGCACCTTTTTCGGACAGCACGGTTTCCTTGAACGCGAGCACGTCGGGCAGGTCGACCTCGAACACGCGCGCCCCGTCGGGCCAGTCGAGCCGGAACGCGCGAGCATCGAGACCGGCCGCGAGAAGCACCGTCTGGGTCCCGCCGGAAACGAAGTCGTCAAAGAACCTGGTGCGGATCGCGACCTGGTGCGCGAAGACCATCCCCAGCTCGTGGTGACGTTCCCGGCCCTCGAAGATCGCGCGGCCGGCGTGGAAGAACGCGCCCGCGTAGGGATCGTCGAACAGCCGATCCGGCCGCCCGCTCTCCAACGCCCGAAGCCCAGCAACCCCAACCGCGGTCTTGCCGACCGGCGGAAGCTCCTCGCTCATGCGTCCACGCTACTGCGGCATCGCCGCTTTGACGGCCGCGACCAGCTCCCGCACCTTCTTCCGGTCTGAGGAGCTGTAGTAGAACGTGCACAGATCGGCCTTGTCGCCGCCGGAAGCCGGGTTCTCGATCACCGCCGTCGACGCGCCGGTCACCTTGAACTTGAGACACCCCGGGCTGAACGCGCCGGGTTCGGTGTTGCTGACCCCGCTGATCCGGCTGACGGTGAAGCTGTGCTTCTTGTCCGCGCCGAACAGGCCGTCTTTGATCGCGGCCTTGATCGTCACCTGCTTGCCGCTGAACGTGAGCGAACGACGCCGGGCATAGATGTACAAAGCGCCACCTCCGGTGCGGGGACCAGCTACCGGAGGGTCAAACGAACGAACCCCGGCCGGAGTGCCCGGTCGGGGTTCGTTCGTGAAGAGCGGTGGCGGTGGGATTTGAACCCACGGACGGGATTAACCGTCACACGATTTCGAGTCGTGCTCCTTCGGCCGCTCGGACACGCCACCGCCGAGAACAATACCGGACCCTCTTCGCGGCTTGCGGCGGGGTCTACTCGGCCCCCAGCCGGCGGTCCGCGAAGTACGCCTCGAGCAGGGCCGCACAGTCGCTTTCGAGCACCCCGCCGTGGACTTCCGGCCGGTGGTTGAGGCGGCGGTCGCGCACGACGTCCCACAGCGACGACACCGCGCCCGTCTTGGGCTCCCAGGCCCCGAACACCAGCCTGGCGACGCGGGCGAGCACGAGCGCGCCTGCGCACATCGTGCAGGGCTCCAGCGTGACCGCGAGCGTGCAGCCCTCCAGCCGCCAGCCGTCGCCGAACTCGCGGGCCGCCGCGCGCAGCGCGAGGATCTCCGCGTGCGCGGTGGGGTCAGCCAGCTCGACCCGCGCGTTGCGAGCCGCGGCCAGGGGGCGCCCGTCGGGGTCGAAGACGACCGCGCCGATGGGCACGTCGGCACCGGGGGCGCGGGCCGCGTCCAGCGCGGCCCGCACGGCCTCGGTGTCGTCCGGCCGTCTCAGAGCTGGTCCAGCAGTTTCGAGAACTCGGCCTCGAACCCGCACCGCTGGGCGATCATCTGGAGCTGTTCGTCCGGGTAGAGGTCGACCTCCCCGACGATCACCTCCAGTTCGCCGCCGGGCAGGCCGAGGTCGGCCAGGATCTCGAGGTCGCCCTCGGGCCAGACGGCGTCGTCGTCCTCGTCGGGCGGGTCGACGCGCAGGACGTCGAGGACGTCCGCCGCGATGTCGTAGTCGAGCGCCGCGGCGGCGTCCGACAGCAGCAGCGACGGACCCCTCGGGCTCGGCCGGACGATCACGAAGAACTCGTCGTCGACGGCCAGCAGGCCGAACGCCGCCCCGGTCGACCGGAGCTTGCCCAGCTCGGTGATCGCCGCATCCAGTTCTGTGAGCGCCGAGGAATCGAGCGCACTGCACCGCCACCGACCGTCTTCACGGACCACAGCTATCGCGAAGCCCGTGACCGGCTCTTGCACCGCCATGCGCACACCGTATTCCGCCTCGCTGGCGAACGCACGCACGGTGCGCCCGAAGCGTGCGAGGTGCCACTATCGAGCCATGACCGGACCCACCGACCTCCCCACCCTGCCCGGCAACCGGCACGCCGGGCTGCTCGACGCCGCGCGGCAGCTCCAGGACCGCACTGTCGAGCTTCGCCGCGCTGTGCACCGGCATCCCGAACAGGGCTTGCAGCTGCCGCGCACCCAGGCGGCGATCCGCGCCGCGCTCGCCGACCTGCCGATCGAACTCACCGACGGCCGCTCCACGACGTCGCTCACCGGCGTCCTGCGCGGCGCCCGTCCCGGCCCGGCCGTGCTCCTGCGGGCGGACATGGACGCGCTGCCGCTCACCGAGGACACCGGCCTGGAGTTCTCGTCCGAGAACGACGGTTCGATGCACGCCTGCGGACACGACACGCACGTCGCGATGCTCGCCTCTGCGGCGCGGCTGCTGTCCGAGCGGGTCGACGACCTGGCCGGCTCGGTCGTGTTCATGTTCCAGCCCGGCGAGGAGGGCATGCACGGCGCGCGGCACATGATCCACGAGGGAGTGCTGGACGCGGCGGGCACGCGCGTCACGCGAGCCTTCGGCCTGCACACGATCGCCAACAGCCCGAGCGGCGTCCTGCAGGTGCGCGGCGGGCCGATGATGGCGTCGGCCGACACGTTCAGCGTCGAGGTCACCGGCCGCGGCGGCCACGGCTCCGCCCCGCACGACGCGATCGACCCCGTCCCCGCCGCGGCGGCGATGGTCAGCGCGATCCAGACGATGGTCACGCGCCGGATCAGCGTCTTCGACCCGGCGGTGGTCTCGGTGACCCGCATCCAGGCCGGGACGACGACGAACATCATCCCCGAGACGGCGGTGCTCGAGGGGACCATTCGCACCCTGTCGGAGTCGACGCGGTCCTTCATCCGCGAGGAACTGCCGAAGGTGTGCGAGGCGGTCGGAGCGGCCCACGGCTGCCGCGTGTCGGCCGGCGTGGACCCGGGCTACCCGACGACGGTCAACGACCCGGCAGTGGCGGCCGAGGTGTTGTCGCTGGGTGCGGAGGTGCTGGGCGAGGACAACGTCGAGGAGCTGACCACGCCGATCATGGGCGCGGAAGACTTCTCGTATGTCCTGCAACGGATTCCGGGCGCGTTCGCGTTCATCGGCGCCCGCGAGCCGGGAGCGGACCCGGCGACCACCGAGGACAACCACTCGAACCGGGTGAAGTTCCACGAACCGGCGATGGCCGCCGGGGTGGCCATGTACACGGCGTTCGCATTGGACGCTCTGCGCTGAGGGTTCCGGCACGCCCCTCTCGCTGGGGCGTGCCGACTCAGGCTGCTTGCGCGAGGAAGACGAACTCGCGTTCTGTCGGGGCTTGCCGGAACGTGTACGTGATGCGAGATGAGGCGAGCGGCAGCCGCACGTCGGCGACCTCGACTCGTTGCTCCACCGACCTGACCCCGACACCTCGCGGGTGCGCAGCGGCAGGTTCCAGGTTCCCCACGCGCGGTAATCCGGTCGTCGGCCAGCGATACCTAGCTTTGCCAGGCCAGACCGCCCTTCAGCGCCGATCTAGGACGCATATCCCAAAGATCAGGACGATCGTCCTGGCTACTCGTGTTACCCTCCGACTGTCGAGACATCATATATCAGATCGGATCTGCTCGTGGCGTTCGAGAAACAGCGACAGCGGCTCGCCGGCGTGGTGGCGATCCCGGTGACTCCCTTCACCGCGGCCGGGGACGTGGACGCCGAGACGTACGAGCGGCTAGTCGAACGGCTCGTGCTGAGCGGCATCGAGGTCGTCACGCCGAACGGCAACACCGGCGAGTTCTACGCGCTCGAAGAGCAAGAAACGCGACAGTGTCTCGAAGTCACCACGAAGGCCGCGCGCGAGGCGAGCGTCCTCGCAGGCGTCGGCCATGACGTGCGTACAGCCGTGAAGGCCGCGAAGCACGCGCGCGCATCCGGAGCGGACATGGTGATGATCCACCAGCCCGTGCACCCGTACGTATCGCGCGCGGGCTGGATCGACTACCACCGCGCTATCGCGAACGAAGTGCCCGAACTCGGGGTTGTCCTGTACGTGCGCAACCCCGCCATCGAGGGTGCGGACCTGGCACAGCTCGCCGACGTCGCGCCGAACGTAATCGGCGTGAAGTACGCGGTGCCGGATCCGGTGCGCTTCCGCACCGTCGCGCGCGACGCGGGGTACGAGCGCTTCGTGTGGATCGCCGGTCTCGCCGAACTGTCCGCCCCTGGGTACTTCGCAGTCGGCGCGACGGGCTTCACCTCCGGCTTGGTGAACGTCGCGCCGCAGATCTCGCTCGACCTGTTCCGCCGTCTCCGCAACCACGACTTCGACGGCGCGATGGAGATCTGGGACCGCATCCGTCCGTTCGAGGAGATGCGCGCCGCACACGGAAACGCCAACAACGTCAGCGTGGTCAAGGACGCCCTCTCGCAACTCAGCCTGTGCCGCCCCGACGTACGGCCGCCGAGCAGGCTGCTGACCGCGGGCGAACGGGACCAGCTGTTCGGAATCCTGTCCGCGTGGGGGCTTTCGTAACGTCTCAGGCGAGCGTTGGCGGGAGGTCGAAAGCCGGGAAGACTTCCGAGCCGAAGGTGGTCACCTCCGCGACACGGCCGCCGTCGAGCCGCAGCGTCACCAGGCCGAAGGCCCGGAACTCGCCGACCGTGCGCGCGTACGTGGCGAGCGCGGGCAGACCGTTCGCGCGGGTCTCGACAACACGGAACTCGGCAGCGTCGCCACCACGCAACGCCGGCGCCCAGCCCGCGAGCACCGCGTCCCGCCCCGCGTACCAAGTCGGCTCCGACCCCATGTGCCCGCCAGCGCCGGGAGCGTGACTGCAACGCACGTCTTCGCGCAGCAGTTCAGCGAAGGCCGCTTCGTCGTGCTCTACGAGCGCCTTGACGTACTTCGCGACAACAGCGCGTTCCTCATCGCTCCCGGACGCAGACGCCCACTCCGTACGTCGCGTAGGCAGGTGCTCCTGCAACTCGGCCCGCGCGCGCAACACATTGCTGTTCACCGACGCAGGCGTCGTACCGAGCGCTGAAGCCGTCTCACGCGCGGACCAGCCGAGGACGTCGCGAAGCACCAACGCAGCCCGCTGTCGCGGCGAAAGATGCTGAATGGCGGCGAGGAACGCCAACTCCACCGTCTCAAGCGCGACGACGACAGTGTCCGGCTGAAGCGCACTGTCGGGCGCAGGCTGCAGCCAGGGAACCGCGACGTCGGGACGCGGCGCGAGGTCGGAGTCGTGCGCAACCGGCAGATCGAGCATCGGCAGCTCGCGCGGGTGTGCTTCGAGGTGATCGAGACACGCGTTGGTCGCGATCCGGTACAGCCACGCCCGCAGGCTCGCGCGGCCCGCGTACGTCGAACGGCCGCGCCACGCGCGCAGCATAGTCTCCTGGACCAGGTCTTCCGCCTCGTCGAACGAGCCCAGCATCCGGTAGCAGTGCACCCGCAGCTCGTGCCGGTACGACTCGGTCTCGCTCGCGAAGTCCGTCATCTGTTCAACCATGTCCGATAAGACGGCCGGGCACCCGAAAACTCAGCAAAGCCCAGCTCAACCGGGGTGTGGCGGAAGTTACTCGCGCGTTAAGAACCCGTCAGCACGACCGCCCGGACCGTCAGGGGCCCGTTTCCGGGACGTTCCGGTCCGGGGTCGGCGCAGTGTGCTGGCGATGTTCGCCGCGATCGACACCGACCGGAGGTAACCGTGACGCTCAGCGAGCTGCTCCCGAGTCTCGGCTGCGAGGCCGCCGACCATCTGGAACCGGGACTCTGGCCGCAAGGCACGAAGCTCGGCGAAGGCGGTGAACTGCTCTTCGCCGGCGCCCCCGTCAGCCACCTCGCCGCGCGCTTCGGTACGCCCGCCTACCTCCTCGACGAGGAGCAGGTGCGCGAAACGGCCCGCGCATACCGCCGTGCGCTGCCGGAGGCCGACGTCGCCTTCGCGAGCAAGGCGCTCTGTACGCGAGCAGTGTTGCGTTGGGTCGCTGAAGAAGGACTGTCGCTCGACACGTGCTCCGCGGGAGAGATCGCCGTCGCGCGCGCTGTCGGTTTTCCCGCGGAGCGCATTCTGTTGCACGGCAACGCGAAGACCCCTGAAGACCTGAAAGCCGCGCTGCAGTACGGCGTCGGTCGCATCGTCCTCGACTCTCTCGACGAAGTCGAACAGCTCGGCGCGCTCGCGCATGGCGCACAACGCGTCCTTATCCGCGTCACGCCCGGCGTCAGCGGCGACACGCACGCCGCGATCACGACCGGCACCGAAGGACAGAAGTTCGGCTTCTCGCTACGCCCCGACGTACGCGACAACGTCGAACGCGCTGTCGCAGCAGTGCTTTCGCAGCCGAGCCTGCAACTGACCGGACTGCACTGCCACATCGGCTCGCAAGTGTCCCGTGTGGACCGTTACGAGGAAGCCGCGCGACGGATGGTCGAAGTGCTCGTCCGCATCCGCGACCAGTACGGAATCACGTTGCGCGACTTGGATCTCGGCGGCGGCCACGCGGTGCCGTACGCCGACCGCGAAGCGTCCTTCGACCTCGACGGGTACGCACGCCGCCTCCGCGTCGCACTGAGCTACGAATGCTCATCACACGACTTCCCTTTGCCACGCCTGACAATCGAGCCCGGGCGCGCGATCGTCGGACCAGCCGGAATCACCGTCTACCGCGTGTGCGCCGTGAAGCGCGGCGCACGCACCTTCGTCGCTGTCGACGGCGGCATGAGCGACAACCCCCGCCCCGCGCTGTACGGCGCGCGCTACACCGCGCGTCTCGTCGGCCGTCGCACGAAGGCCGCGCGTACGCCGATGACGGTGGTCGGACGACACTGCGAGTCCGGCGACGTACTGGCGGACGTCTGTCTGCCCGACGACATCCACGTCGGCGATCTGTTGGCCGTGCCGTGCACCGGCGCGTACCACCACTCGCTGGCATCGAACTACAACCTCGTCGGCCGCCCACCGCTCGTCGGCGTCCGCGACGGGCACGCGACGCTCCTCGTACGCCGCGAAACCGAAGAAGACCTGCTTCGCCGCTGCTAGCTTTCGATGGTCTGACCGCCGCGGGCAACGGCGCCGCGCGTCAGGCGTCGCCCGGCGAAGAAGTCACGGCAGGCGCGTTGCACGGCGAACATCAACGGAAAGCCCACAAGGATCGCCACGACACCGATCACCGCGACGCCGCCGATGCCGAACACAGTGGTCTCTCCAGCGTCAGGCTTCGCGTACGCGATCGCCGCGAGCACCAGTACCGCCAGGAAGAACACGCCGCCTACCAAGGGTAGTAAGCCGCGAAGCAGGAAATTGCGCACGCTCGACCACAGTGTCCGACGAAACACCCACACGCACGCGAGCGCCGTCACCGTGAACTCGATCGCGATCGTGAGCCCGACCGCGTCGACCGAATCCGCGAGCACGTTCCGGCTCCACAACGCCAGCAGCACGTACAAGGCGAGCGACACCAGCCCGAACGCCCAGGTGGTCACCGACGGCGTCTGGTACTTCGGATGCACGCGGCCGAACACCTTGGGCAGCGCGCCGTGGCTGGCCATCGACAGCGTGGTGCGCGCGGCGGGCATGATCGTCGCCTGGCTCGTGGCCGCGCCGCTGGTCAGCACCGACACGATCAGCAGCACCCCCATGACCTTGCCGAACCCGGACGTCCCGAACACCGCACCGCCCAGCCCGGCGAGCACGTCCTCGGCGTTCGCCTCGTTGGCCAGCCCGATCCCGTGCTCGCCGACGCCCGCGAAAGCCAGCGCAGCGACGGTCACCAGCAGGTAGTTGAGCACCAGCAGCACGGTCGACAGGATCGCCGCCCGGCCCGGCGCGTGCCGGGGATCAGCCGATTCCTCGTTCACCGAAAGCGAACTTTCCCAGCCCCAGTAGATGAAGACCGCGAGCAGCACCGCCGACACCGCCGTCCCGACGCTCACTCCGCTCGGCCACAGCCAGTCCCACCGCGGCGTGGTCGCTTGCGGGCCCGCAGTGCCGCTGTAGACGCGCGTGAGCGCTACGACGGAAAAGATCACCAGGACGGCGAGTTCGATGCCGAGGAGGATCCACTGCGCCCGCGCGGACACCTCGATGCCGCGGTAGCAGAGCCAGCAGAGCGCGAGCAGCCACGCGCACCCGATCGCGGTCGTCACCGCGCGGTTGTTCGCGAGGTCGTCTAGACCAAACAGCAGCAGCGTGTACCGGCCGGTCAGCGCGGATTGACTGGACATCACCAGCAACTGCTCCACCAGGACGACCCAGCCGGTCATCCAGCCCACGCGGCTGCCGAACGCGCGAGTGGCCCAGGTGAAGTTGGTGCCGCAATCGGGTTCGGCCGCATTCAGTTCCCGGAAGGCAAAAGCGACGAACAGCACCGGCACGAACGACAGGAGCACGAACGCGGCGGCTTTGAACCCCGTTCCGGCGAGCACGATGAACCCGAGCGTCGCGGCGATCGAGTAGGCCGGGGCGGTCGAAGACATCCCGATCACCGTCGAGGACACCATGCCCAGCGCGTTCGAACGGAGCCCCTTGGCCGGCACCACAGGCGCGGCGACGGCTTCGGTCATTGGAATATTCCTCCTCAAGATCGGCGGTTCGCGACCGTACCCGCTGTTTGCCGGAGCCGGAACGGGGCCCGCATGTCCGCCATCTGGAGAAGAAAACGGGAAAGGGTCTCCTGCTCTCCGGCTCCTGCCGATACGCTGCGCGTCTGACGAATCACATGCCGAAACACAGGGAGGGACGGCATGGGTGACGAAAACCGTACGAAAATCGAGGAACCGCGTGCTCCGAGAGCGCTAGACGGGACCGACCGGACGCTCATCACGCTGTTACAGGAAGACGGCAGGGCGTCCTTCACCGCACTGGCCAAGGCGGTGGGTCTTTCGGAGGGCGCGGTGCGGCAGCGAGTACAACGGCTGCTGCGAGAGGAAATGGTGCAGATAGTCGCCGTGACCTCGCCAGAACACGTCGACCTGACCCGAAGGGCGATGGTCGGCATCACGGTGGACGGAGACGCCCGCGAAGTGGCCCAGCAACTGGCCAAGGTCGCCGACGTACACCAGGTGGCCCTCTGCTCAGGCCGCTTCGACCTGCTGGCAGAACTGCTCTGCCGCGACGACGACCACCTCCTGTCCGTA
This sequence comes from Amycolatopsis sp. Poz14, assembly GCF_006704225.1. Lineage (NCBI taxonomy): Bacteria > Bacillati > Actinomycetota > Actinomycetes > Pseudonocardiales > Pseudonocardiaceae > Amycolatopsis > Amycolatopsis sp. Poz14. Next base: position 1,067,191 of record NZ_JACLHD010000001.1, on the reverse strand, counting down.
CTCGGCGACGAGGTACGGCCCATCGCGGGCGTCGTCTCGACGGAGCTGTTCGTGTACCTGAAGCTCGCGAAACAGGACTATTCGTGGGGACGGCTCACCGCCTGATCCACGGTTTCGCGGCTGGGTGCTGGGCTGGGTTTCGCGGCTGGGTCCGCGGTCGGGTTTCGCGGCTGGGTGCTGGCTAGGTTCATGGGCTGGCGTGCTCAGGCTGAGTTCTCGGTGGGGTTCTCGGTCTGAGGTGCCGCTCACGCCTCCGGCGCGGCGGCGACTGGGCCAGACGCCGACTGGGCCCTTGAGCTGGGCTTTTGACCTTGACTCGCGGGTTGGCGTATCCGGATCGGGTTGCTCGGGCGATGCCCTTGGGCTCCTTGGAGCCCTTGGGCCAGCGCGGTCGCCCCCGTCGGACCGGTTCAGGCTGGCCCCTGGACTGGACCGGCTGCTCCTTGGACTGGGCCACCTCGGTTCCGCGGCACGCTCCCCGTTCGCGGCGCGTGTCCCGGCCTCGCTTGGCCGATTCCGAAACTGACCAAGGCGGAACATCCAGGCGTTGGACACCGGAGTCCCGGTGCCAGCATCAGCGCTGGCCCCGGTTTCGGAATCCCGGCACGAACGTCAGTCCCGGCAACGAGCTCCACCCGAACCATCCGCCCTGGCACCCGGCTACGGCCGAAACGCCAGTCCGGCACGGTTCCACTGCTGGCCCAGCAACGGCGCTGGCCAGCACGGGCTTCCCCGTTCCAGCAACGACGCTGCCCAACGGGCGAAGCGGGCCTGACCAGTTCCGGCAACGCAGCCGGTCCCGACAACGGTCCGGCTCGACCACCGGTTCCAGCACCCGTGCTGATCCCGGCAACGAACTCCAACCACGCCACCAGCACCTGGCAACGAGTTCCGAGCCACCGATCAGCATCCACGCCGAACCCGGCACAAGTCACCGGCATCCGGGCCAACCAGGCAACGGAACTCCGACCCAGCATCGCCGCTGGTCCAGGAGCCCCAGCCCAGGCAACGGTCCAGCGCTGCCGCTGCCCCGCACACCGACGTTCCCTGCCCCAGTCCCCGGCAAGGGAACGCTCGCCCGCGGCATGCCTCGTCCCGCTCACCGGCACAGCACCGCCCTCGGCGAAATTCCCGGATCCAGCACCCACCCTGAACGAATTCCGACCGTTCCGATACTACTTCAAAATGACTATTACCCCGTCCCCCGATTAGACCGACTGGCGGAAGCCGTCAGTTTCGCCAATACCCCCGAACGGCCGCACTGGCAGAATGTGCCCACCGCGCAATCGGAATAACGCGTCAGAGATTCCCGATCGTCACACCGCCGGCAAGCCGGTCGCGGATCCAGTCCCCGGCCAGCACCCTCCGCAATTGCCGAGCAGCCAATCGGCACCGCTTATCAGCCCAGCAGAAATTCCCGCGGCGCCAGCGCCCGGTCGACCACGCGGGCCTCGCCGATCTCGCCGTAGAAGCTGCGCTCCACCTTGCCCCGGTACGACGACGCGCCGACCAGCCAGCTGCCGCCCGGGTTCGCGAGGCCGATCGCCGGAGTCTTGGGGTTGCGCAGCAGCGGGCAGCCGTCGACGTAGAGTGTGCTGCGCCGTCCGTCGTTGACGACCGCGACGTGCCACCACTTCACCAACGGCAGCTCGTGGCCCCAGTTGGTCGAAATCCCGTTCTGGTTCAACGGGAACACCGCCCACTGCAGTTCTGCACCGTCCGAGACGCTGAACGTCGCGGCCGATTCGTTGGGGTCGTCGCCGGACTTCCCGGCCGCGCCGCCGTTGCCGAGGCGCGCGAAGATGCCGCACCAGCCGTGGGTGCCGTCGCGGAAGTCTTCGGGCAGCCGGATGAACGCTTCGACGGTGTAGCCGCGTTGGAAGGTCAGGTTGTTCATCGGCGCACTGTCGACGGTCTGGAGGTACGCGCCGCGGCCAGGGTTGCGCGCGCCGTCGAAGCGAAGGCTCGCCCGCGACGGTTGGCGGGGCGAGAAATCCGCCGAGTAAGTCAACGCGTCAGGCCCGCTGCCCGGCACGGTCGCGCGGCGCAGATCGTTCCCGCGGCCGGTGAGGTCCTTGATCAGCGCGTTGTCCGGAACCGGAGCCCCCGCACGGCCGCCCTCGAACCGCCAGTACGCGACGGTACCCGGCACAAGCTGCGGTTTCACCGGACGGGCCGGCGGCACTGGAACGGGCGCGAAACCGGCGAACCGCTTGTCGAAGTCGATGTCGATGCTGAAGTAGTCGACGTCGGTGCTGCGCTCGGCCTCGATGCGCTCGAGTTCGGTGAGGTCGCGCCGATCGTCGAGCCACGGCGAGAAGGTGCGGACGTCGATCACCCCGCGGGCGACGTCGAACTGGTACAGCCGGATCATGCCGCTGCCGCCGTAGTAGCGGTCCTGGTAGTTCGTGAGGTGCAGGTGCACGTCGTGGCCGGCGGCGTTGCGCTTCACCATCCGGCTCGGCGGCCAGTAGTGACCGTTGAGGGTCAGGAAGATCTGGTCGCTTTCGTTGACGAACTCGTCCCAGACCTGCTTGCCGAAGTCCGACAGGAACGCCTTGCCCTGCTCGTCGGAGTTGACCAGCTCGTGGATCGTCAGGATCGCGGGCATCTTCGGGTGCTGCGCGAGAACCTGCTTAGCCCACGCGAACCCGCCCGATGACGGACGCCAGTCCATAGCAAGCACCAGCCATTCCCGGCCGGCGGCCCGGAACACGTGGTAGGTGTTGTAGCCGTCCTTTGAGGAGCCGCGGAACGTCGGCGAATTCCGCTGCCGCTGCGGCCCGAACGCGTCGAGGTAGGGCGTCCGCCCGCGCTGGTCGTCGGTGGAGCCGTCGATGTCGTGGTTGCCCGCGAGAGTGCTGTACGGAAACCGGAACCGGTCGAGCACCTGGAACGACCGGCTGATGCCAGCGAACTCCCGGGCCTGCCCGTTCTGCGTGAGATCGCCGAGGTGCGCGAGGAAGACAACGTTGTCGTCGTGCCCGTGGCGCAGCAGGTACGACAACGAGGCGTCCACCGGCGTCGAGTCGCCCCGGTCCTCGTCAAACAGGTACTGGGTGTCCGGCATGACCGCGATCGTGAACCGCGGGCTGTCACCGTCCGGCCGCCGAGCGACACTGGGATCAGCCGCGGCGATCCCGTTCAGGCCAGGAAGCGCGGACACCGCCGCACCAGCGCCGAGAATTCCGGCACCGCGCAGGAAGTTCCGCCGTGAAGAGTCAGTCACGAGCAGGAAGCTACGGGCCGGTCCCGACCGCTACGGCAACAATTGCCGACGGCTCGATGAACAGCTCCATGTCCCCGGCGTTTCTGTCCTGCGCAGGACAAACGGAAGGCTGCGCTGGTTCCGCTCAGTGACCGTCGCGTCGCCTTTGGTCGCCGACGAGCATGCCCGGCACCGCGAACCACAGCAGCCCGAACAGCAAGATCGCCATCCCGCCGACGAGCCCCATCGCAACCGGTCCGAAAGAGACCTTCGCGATCAGCGCGACAGTCACCGTGATCGCCGCGGCAAGACACCCGAACCCAACAAGCACGACCCGGTTGCCGACCCGCAGGATCTGCTCCCGCCGCCCAGTCCGGAACAGCATCCGGTGCCACGCCGCAGGCGCGATCAGCAACGCCGTCGCCGCGACAGTCAGCAACACCGCGAGCAGGTGCAGCGTCTTCTCGAACCCGCTGGCGTCGTGAAACCGACCCGTGAAGACCACCGACAACAGGAACCCGAACAGGATCTGCACGCCCGCCTGCGCGACCCGCAGCTCCTGCAGCAGCTCGCCGACGTTCCGCTGCAACATCTGGTTCCGCGTCTCGCCGGTGTGCTCGACGTCGTCGCCGACGTCCGCCGATCCCTCGACGTCCGCTGTCCCGGTGGCCTGCGCCGGACCGATCGCCTTCGCCAGTCCGCCGGGTTGCGCCGACTCACTGGGTTGCGGCCGTCCGGAAGCCTCGGCCGGTCGACTGGGTCGCGGTGCCCCGCCGGATTGCGGCAGTCCGGAAACCTCGGCCGGTCCGCTGGGTCGCGGCGACCCGCCGGGTTGTCCCAGCCGGGGAGCCTCCGCCTGACCGGTGGCCTGCGCCGACTCACTGGGCTGCTGCGATCCGGCGACCTGCGCCGATTCACCAGCCCGAGCTCGCCCGCTGGATTGCACCGGTCCGCCGCTGCCCGCCAGCCCGCTGCCGGTGGGTCCGCCGCCGGTCGATCCGCCGTCAGCCGGTCCACCGTCGCCTGATCCGCCGCCAGTTGACCCGCCGCTGCCAGCCTGCCCGCTGGCGTCCGCCGGTCGACCGCTCTCCGACGCCCCACGGGTCTCGGCCGGTCCGCTGGCACCCGCCGACTCATGGTCGTCCGCACGACGGCCGTCAAACCCCATGGCGCTGTTCGGGTCGTCAGGCATGTCAGGCTCCACCGGTGCTCGCCAAAGCACCGCCGGGCAAGTCCGACGCTGCCACGCTGCCAAGTACCCACCGCGTCAAGGCCCGAAAACTCACCACGCCAGCCGGACGACCTTCACGTCCACCGCAACGACCTCCCAACTCCACCGGCTCGCTAGCCGCTCTCGTACGCGGAGCGTGCCTCGAACCGCACCTGCGCGCCTCAGAGCCTCACCGCGACGAGCATCAGCACCAGGCTTGACCTCACCGCGGTGCATCCAGACAGCACTCCGCACCCGGCCTGGCCCACGCCTGACCTGCACTCACCCGGTCCGGACAGAGTCTGAATCCGGCTGATCCCGACGCTGTCCCACCCGGCAACCCCACGCACCTCACGCCCGAGGAAAGCCGTCCCGAGATCCGGGCAACCTCCACACGTTCGAGTGGAGAACATGGCACGGCACGCGCCGACTGGTTAGAGAAGTTTCATGCGTTTCCTCCCTAAACTCCTTTCCGCGGCCTTCGCCGCTGGTCTCTCCGTCACGAGCCTCTCGGCCACCTCCGCCGCAGCCACTCCAGCGACGGACTCTCCTCTGCACTTCACTGCTGCCCACGGCACATTCGCGGCGTACGTACCGGGCAGCCATGCCGTCACCTACCGTCCGGATCTCGTGCCCGTCGGTGCCAAGGCGCACGTCTCCGCCCTGTCCGCCGGCCGCGTCGGCACCACCACCGTGCTGGTGATCAGCGGCCTCCTGCCGCAGCACGAATACGGTGCACACGCGCACGTCAACTCCTGCGGCGCCACCGGTGACGCCGCGGGCGGACACTTCCAGCACGTGCCGGACCCGGTGAAGCCTTCGGTGGATCCGGCCTACGCCAACCCGCGCAACGAGATCTGGCTCGACTTCACCACCAACCGCTCAGGCATCGGTCATGCAACCTCCGTTGTGGACTGGACATTCGACGGACGACGGGCGAAGTCCGTGGTGATCCACGAAACCCACACCCACACCAACCCCGGGCACGCCGGCACCGCGGGTGGACGGCTGGCCTGCCTCGACGTCGGCTTCTAAAACAGGAGCTGCCCTCAGAACCCCCAGGACTTCTCCGGAACGATCCGGATCCGCACGGAGTAGTCGGCGTCGAAGGCAGCTGGATCGGCGAACCCGATGCCGGCGTAATGCCGCTGGTACTTCGCCAGGTAGCCAGGTGCTTCGGAGGCCTTGGCCTCGTCGACCTGCGCACGTCCGTTGACGACGATGATGCTCCCGCCGTGTTCGTCGCTGTTCAGGTGAAAACTCACCTCCGGATTGGCGGCGAGATGCCGGAGTTTGGCCGTGCCCGGCCGACTGAAGACCACGATGTCCTCGCCGTCGAGCACGAACCAAACCGGCCGCGGCGCGGGGCGTCCGCTGGGAGTCACCGTGGTGAGCCAGGCGACGGATTCGCCCGCGCGTTCAATGAGTTTCGGGTCGTGGGTGTAGGTCATGGTCGGATACCTCCTCGGTAGGTTTCCCAGGTAACCACGAGCCACCGACAGTTCTGCCCCGCCGACCTTCGCGAGCCGTCTCAAGCCGCTTCCCGACACGGCTCAGTTTTGTTGCCGCACAAGGAAAACCCCCGATCCGAGGTCAATCTCGTTTCCCCGGATCGGGGGACTTCTCGCAAGTTCAGCGCGACGCGACAACCCGCGCGTACCGGGCACCCGCCACAAGCAGGATCACACCGGCACCGAGGAACGCGCCCACGCGAGCCAACCCGTCCAGAGTGGCAAGGTCGAACAACACGAGCTTCGCGACGGCAGCGGCCACCAGCACCAGTCCGGTGATCCGCAACGCGACCACCTTGATCCCGCGCAGGAGAAGGACGAACGCCACCACCGTCCAGGAAACCGTGACGAGCGTGTGGCCAACCAGGAATCCACCACGACCAGGGGCTACGAGCATGGACGCGGTGAGCACCAGCCCAGCAGCGCCGTAGAGCGCGCACAATCCGGCAGGCAGCCAAGGCGCGAGACTGGCCGACTTCACCACGTTGAGCTGAATTGCCGCCCACGGCAACGCAATCGCGGCAGCGAGCAGAAGGACAGCCGAGACCAGCGCGGTCAGGAGAAGATCTCGCGGATGCCAATTCGGGAGGATCAGCAGCGCCGGTGTCACGTCCGACCCGAGCGTGAACAGTCCGCCGATCACCGCGAAGACGAGAGAACCGCCTAGCGCGAAACGGTTTCGAGTGAACTTCGCCGCGAACGCGAGCGCAACTGCCTCGCCAAGCAGGACAGCTCCGCCATCGAACTGCGTGACGGTCGCCTGCATCGCGGCGACAAGACCAGCGATCCCTGCGACAGTACCGGAATTCCCTCGAACGATGATCCAGGTCGCGATGAGCACGACCGCCGTTCCGCCCGCGAGAAGCACAGATTCCGGCCGGTGCAGCATCAGCGCGGCGACCAGGATCGGCAGCGGGGAAACAGCCAGGACGGACAGCGAGTAAGGCTCATTGTCATTGCGCCGCAACGAAACCAGTGCTGCCGCCGCACTGACCACGCCAGCGGCGATAACTGCCCACACCGGCAACGTGCGCAGTCCGGTACCGATCAACGCCGTTGTCAAGGGAGGAATGGCCGCAGTAAACGAAAGGGGCCACCATGACCGTCGAAGCTGGACAGGGACGGTCGCGATCTGGATCATAAGAAGGAACGTCACGAGTTCATCGGTGAAGCCCCGGGTGATCAGGGGCGCACACACTCCGCATCCTCCCACCACGGCAATCGCCAGGAGAGAGGAATCCCATTTGACCGCAAGCACAAGTCCGCCCACCGCGATCGCCAAGCCGACCGCGAGTCCGGCGGGAACCGGCAGGAAATCGTACAAGGAGGTGGCAGCGACAGTGTCGAGGTAGAGCGTCGCGATCCCAGTGGCGACAAGGGCGAATGCTCCCGTGCGCGCCGCCGGCTTGCGGTGCAGCCAAGCACCCGCGCCGACCAGGATCCCACCGAACGCAGCGCCGACCGCCACTCGCGGCAACGGAGCGAGCCAGCCGCGCTGGATGGCCAAGATCAGCAGCAGAACGACCCCGAGCAACGTCACGGCACCGCCAACCCACGCCAGAAGGCGCGAACCCGCGCCTTCGCGGCCGAGTCGCTCACGAAGCGTCGGAGGCGGGATGTAGGGCGGCTGTCCGTATGGCAGCTGGCCATACGGCGGCTGTTGGGCGGTTGCCTGCGGGTGTCCTTGGGCGGACTGGTCGGCGGTGGGCTGTCCGTGGCCCGGTTGGGCGGCGAACTGTTCGGCTCCGGCATCGCCAGCGGCGGGTTGCCCGGTCCCGGGGCGCGGCGGCGACGGGTGGGTCGCGCCGGACATCGGCTGGGCGGAATACGGGACTGCGTAAGGGTTGTACGGGTAGTAGCCCGGGCGCGGGTAGTACGGCACCCCGTGTGCGGCCGAGTAGGCCGGGTACGCGTACGGGCCCTGCGCAGCTTGGTAGCCCGGGGCGGGCGAGTGGCCAGGGGCAGCGGGATAGCTGTGGCCAGGCGCAGGAGGTTGGCCAGGTCCGGCGGGGTGTCCCGACACGGCAGCATTGCCAGGTTCGGCAAACGGGCTCGACTCGGCAGGGCGACCTGACGCGGACGGCACGCCCGGTGTGGCGGCCTGGTCCGGCGCGGCAGTCTGGTCCGGCGCGGCGGCAGCCTGATCCGGCGCAGTGGCGGTCTGGTCCGGTGCGGCGGAAGAGACTGCCTTGTCGGCATGGCCCGGCGCGGCCGCCTGGTCAGAGCCGACGGCTGCTGCGGCCGCGTGGTCGGAGCCGACGGCTGGCATGGCCGGAGAGTCGGAGCTGACGGGCTGAGTACCGCCAGGCGGGTAGTCCGCCGTTGACGCCTCCCCGGTCCGCGCTGCCGACTCGGCGTGGCCGCCCGGTTGGCCCGTCGTCGGCTGGGAGTCCGCGGGCGCGTCCAGAGCGGGCGCCTCGTCGGGCTGGTCGGTGGCCGGCTCGGGCTGGGGGCGCACCGCCCGGAGTTCCGCGCCTACGTGGGTCAGGCGGCGGCCGAGGTCGTCCAGTTCGCCGGCCAGGCGGTGGAGCGTTGCAGCTTCCGTGGTCATACCGGACAGCCTGGGCGAAACGGCACGATGATCGGATCCGTAGCACTACTCAAAGGCTGGACACGAGATGGTCTCGCGGCCACCGACCTGCCCGGATGCGTGTGCCGTACGTCACGGGCGACAATGGAAGAGTGACTGCCACGTTGAGCGCGCCTACGTTGAAGATCGGCCCCTACCAGGTCGATCCTCCCGTCGTGCTCGCTCCGATGGCGGGCATCACCAACGTGGCGTTCCGGCAGCTCTGCCAGGAGTACGGCGCTGGCATCTACGTGTGCGAGATGATCACCGCCCGCGCGGTCGTCGAGCGGCATCCCGGCACGATGCACATGATGACCTTCGGCGAGAACGAAAAACCGAGGTCCATGCAGCTGTACGGGGTCGACCCGAAGACGATGGCCGAAGCGGTCCGGATCATCGTCGGCGAGGGGCTCGCGGACCACGTGGATTCGAACTTCGGCTGCCCTGTCGCGAAGGTGACGCGGAAGGGCGGCGGCGCGGCGTTGCCGTTCAAGCGGCGGCTGTTCGCGGACATCGTGCGCGAGTCGGCGAAGGCGGCGGCTGAGGGCGGCGTTCCGTTCACCGTGAAGTTCCGCGTCGGCATCGACGACGACCATCAGACCTTCCTCGGCGCCGGGCGCATCGCCGAAGCCGAGGGTGCGGCTGCCGTCAGCTTGCACGCGCGCACGGCCGCGCAGCGCTACTCCGGTCAGGCCGACTGGTCGAAGATCTCGGCGCTGAAAGAGGCGGTCACCAGCATCCCGGTGCTGGGCAACGGCGACATCTTCAGCGCGGACGACGCACTCCGCATGGTCGCCGAGACCGGCTGCGACGGGGTGGTCGTCGGGCGCGGGTGCCTAGGCCGACCGTGGCTGTTCGGCGAGCTGGAAGCCGCCTTCCAAGGTCGGGAGATTCCGGAGGGGCCGAACCTCGGAGAAGTCGCGCGCGTCCTGCGGCGGCACACAGAGCTGCTGATCGAGCACGACGGCCCGGACAAGGCCATGCGCGACATCCGCAAGCACATGGCCTGGTACCTGATGGGCTTCCCGGTCGGCTCCGAACTCCGCCGCGGCTTCGCGATGGTGACGAGCCTGAACCAGCTCGACGACCTGATCGCGCAGCTGGACCACGACGCCCCGTTCCCGAGCGCCGCGACCGGACCGCGCGGGCGGCAGGGCTCGCCGGGCAAGGTGACGCTCCCGCACGGCTGGCTCGACGACCCGGACGACGATTGCGTCCCCGAGGCCGAAGACATGCACTCCGGCGGCTGATCACAGCCTGGCCAGAACGACGCTGAGCTTTGCCGACATCTACCCGACGAGCGCTTGGGGCTCAACCACGGGTGTGCGCGCTCGGCGCGGAGTACTTCGTGCACGCAAACGGCAGCCAGCCGAGCCGAAAACCCACCGCTGACCTGCATAGATAGCAAGTGTCCCCAGGTTATCCACAACCCACTGTGGACAACCTGAGGACAACTTGGGTACAGCCGACTCAGGCGTCGATCTCCTGCGGCGCGCCGCCAACAGTGATCTTGCGCGGCTGAGCCTTCTCGGCGACCGGAATGCGCAGCGTCAGCACGCCGTCGACGTAGTCGGCGGCGATCCGCGTGGTGTCGAGCGTGTCGCCGAGGAACAGCTGGCGCGAGAACTTGCCGCGCGGCCGCTCGGATACCTGGACCTGCGCGTCCTCGACCGCGACGGGCGTGCGCTCGGCGCGGACCGTAAGCGCGTTGCGCTCGACGCTCACGTCGATGGAATCGCGGGCGATCCCCGGGAGGTCGAACTGGATGACGTACTCGTCGCCGGCGCGGTAGGCGTCCATCGGGACGGAGCGCGGCGCGGTGCCCTGACCGCCGAAGAACTGCTGGGTCAGACGGTCGAACTGGGCGAACGGGTCGGTGCGGATCAGCATTGTCGAATCCCCTTTCGGACAACTGCGGCCAGCTGCTGGGGCGCTGACCAAGCCTTGCAAAGTTGCCAACGCGCGACTCAACTTATTTGTTCCCGTGTAGCTCACATCACAGAGCTGGCGCGAGACCGGCCAAAACTGTCGGTGCCGGTCCGTAGAGTGCGTCTCGTGATCGACCAGCTGACCATCCCGACCGACGCGGGATCCTTCGACGCCATCGCCGCCGGCCCTGAAGACGGCCGCCCGGTACTGCTGCTGCACGGCTTTCCCCAGGCCGCCGTGGAGTGGGAGCACCAGGTGGCGACACTCGGCGTGCTCGGCTACCGCGCGATCGCGCCGGATCAGCGCGGGTATTCGCCGGACGTGCGGCCCGAGCGCCCGGAGGAATACGGCATCACGACGCTGGTGTCCGATGTCGTCGCCATGGCCGACACGCTCGGCTGGAGCAAGTTCGACCTGGTCGGCCACGACTGGGGTGGCGCGGTCGCTTGGTGGACGGCCGACGAGCACCCAGAGCGCCTGCGCAGCGTCACCGTGGTGTCCACTCCGCACCCGGGCGCGCTCGCCGAGGCGATGCGGACGGACGAGGACCAGCACCTGCGGTCGGCCTACATGACGGAATGGCGCCAGACGCCCGCGACCGAGCGCCGCATGCTGGCCGACAACGCCAAGGCGCTGCGCGACATCTTCGACCGGCGCATCCCGCCGAGCAAGATCGACGAGTACGTGCAGCGACTGTCCGAGCCAGGCGCGCTCACCGCGGCGCTGAACTGGTATCGAGCGGGCCGTCCAGGCGGGAAGATCGGCAAGGTCTCGGTGCCGGCGATGTACGTGTGGTCCACAGAGGACGTCGCCTTCGGTTCCACTGCCGCGCTCGACACCGCGAATTGGTGCACCGGGCCGTACCGGTTCGAGATGCTGGAGGAGGTGTCGCACTGGGTAGCGGAGGAAGCGCCGGAGGCATTGACCTCGCTGATCGTCGAGCATCTCGACAGCCGGTGACACCGGGTTTCGCCTGCGTCGCCGTTCGGTGGGGTGTCCGATGGGCGGGAGATTCGAGCGGTCTGTGAAGGCCTGACACTCGAATCGGGCGAAACGGCCACCCGGCTCGCGGTATCGGCCGGTTCGTGCGTGGTGTTCAGTATCCGGAGTGGACACCAGCACTGAAGCCGAAACCGAACGCGTCGTCTTCGTGACCGAGGACGGCGTGCCGACCGGGGAGACCGGGCCGAAGCTCGCCAGTCACCATGCGGAGACGCGGCTGCACCTCGCGTTCTCCTGCTACGTCCTGCGCCGATCGGACAACGCACTGCTGATCACCCAGCGAGCGCTGCACAAGAAGGTGTGGCCTGGTGTGTGGACCAACAGCGTGTGCGGTCACCCGGCTCCCGCCGAAGCGCTGGAGAGCGCCGTACGCCGGCGGGCTTCGTACGAGCTCGGACTCCCCGAGCTCGACGACCTCGAGTGCGTGCTGCCCACGTACCGCTACCGCACGCCGCCCTTCCAGGGGATCGTGGAGAACGAGTTCTGTCCGGTGTTCGCCGCCTGGACGGACGTCGATCCGCGGCCGAATCCGGAAGAAGTGGGCGGTTGGCGATGGATTTCCTGGGCCGATTACACACAGTGGATCACGGATCCGACGACTGACGCGAGTTACTGGGCACGTGATCAATTCGCGCAGCTCAAGGACAAAAAGCCCTTCTCCGCGCTCTGAGCGAAGAACTGCGCTGCGTGACATCAGCGGAAGTCCGTCGTCCACTTGAGCGAAATTCACCTTCGAACGTACCGATGACTCAAGCCACCGCTCCTTTACGACGAAAACGATGGAGTGGCGGAGGTCAGAGTGTCGGCGGACGACGAGCTCGGAACGGGGGAGACCGCGCCCGACTTGCTCACGTTGCACGAGTCCATCGCGGACCTGTTCGCGACGCGCGGCGACTGGCGGCGGGCCTACCGGCACCTGCGCTCCGCGCTCGACATCGCGCGGGCGGGCAGCCTGCGCGATCCGCTCACCTCGAGCTACAACCGCCGGTACCTCGACCAGCGACTGCCTGAACTGCCCGCGGCGGTGGCCGTCGCACTGGTCGACCTCGACCGGTTCAAGTCCGTGAACGATACGTACGGTCACCTTCTCGGCGACCGCGTCCTCTGCCGGGTCGCCGATCTCCTGCAAGAGGGACTGCCCGCCGATGCGTTCTGCGCACGGTACGGCGGCGAGGAATTCGCTCTCGTCCTGCCGGGAATCGATCACCGGGGCGCCGTCCGGGTCGCCGACGCCGCGCGCCGTCGGGTCGCCCGTCACCCCTGGTCAGAACTCCGGCCAGGCCTGCGGGTTACGATCAGCGTCGGCCTCGCACACGGCACCGAATCCGGGCCGCGTCAGCTCCACCGAGCCGACAATCTCCTTTACGCCGCGAAGCGGGCAGGACGCAACAAGGTCGCTTTCCACGACCGCGAGACCGCGCAGGTAATTACGCACTCTGAGTAACGCACGTCTGCGATTACTCCATTCACTGAACCCGATCTTCACCTGTTCGTCCGCTTCAGTGCGCCTTAGGGCGACGCATGGTGAAGAAATTCGCGGGAGGGTGTCGTCACGAACGGCGGGTATCCGTACGATAACGAAAAGCTCCCCCGGTACGACGAGTCCTGGGAGACCCGGCGAAGCCGCCGGGTGTTCAAAGGTAAGCCGCCCCAGCCTGGCGCCTGACGTGCGAGAGGAGACCGAGTGCCCGACGAGCGCAACACCCCCGGCACCGGTCGCCATTCCGACACCACGGCTCGCCCCCGCGGCGGACGCCGCCGTTCGATGGACACTCACGGCGGCATCAGCGTGTCGGATGTGGTCGCGCGGCACACCGGCGAACGACCCGCCTTCACCGAGGACCCCGGAACACGGCATGCGGAACCGGTGAACCGGCTCGCGGAACCGGGCACCCGCCGCGCAGAGCCCGGCCGTCGCCGAGCGGACGCTGAGCGCCCTGAGCCAGGGCGTCGACGAGCGGAGCCGGACGCCGGTTTTCCGGGGACGAACGGCCGCGCTGGGTTGCCCGCCGAGCCGGGTCGACGGCGGGCGAATGGGCACGTCAACGGGGTCGGCAGCAGGCATGCTGGGCCGGGAGACGGCTCGGATCTGGGTGGCCTGGCGAATGGCCAGGTCAATGGGGTTGGAGGAAGGCGCGGCGACCCCGCGGAAGGCGACGCTGCGTCAGCCGGTGGACGAACGAACGGGCACGTCAACGGGGTTGGCAACCGCCACGGTGAGGCGGTTGGCGGAGAAACCGGCTCGATCGGCAGGCGGGCCAAGCGGCACAGCGAGCCCGCGGACGACGCGCCAGTTGACGGACGTGCGAACGGGCACGTCAACGGAATCGGTGGGCGGCACGGTGAGCCTGCCGACGACGCCGCATCAACTGCCGGATGGGCCAACGGGGTCGGCCATCGGCATAGCGAACCTGCGGATGGCGACGTCGCATCAACTGGCGGGCGGAGGAACGGGCACGCCAACGGAACAGGACCTGCGGACGGCGACATCGCGCCAACTGGCGGATGGGCGAACAGACACGCCAGCGAAGTGGGCAGCAGGCACGGTGAGCCTGTCGGGGACGACATTGATTCAGTCGGCAGGCGCGCGAACGGACGCGGCAGCCGACGTGGCGGGGCAGTAGAAGACGATGCCGGATCGGCTGGCGGAAATGGGCGGGTCAATGGTCTCGGTGGTGTCGGCAATCGGCACAGCCGAGAGGTAGCTGACGGTCCCGAGCGCAGCGGAGTTGGCGGACCGGCAGATGACGTATCCGCGCTGGGGAGCCCGAACGGAAGTGGCGACCGGCGCAGTGGCGACGCTGGTCTTTCTGGCGGACGTCGGGGCGGTTCGGACGTCGATAGCGGTGCCGGGCCTGCGCGAGTGGGTGGGCGGGCGCTTTTTGGCGGAGCGGTGCCGGACGGCGTCGGCGACCCGGATGGTTCTGGCAGGCGGCGGGAGCAGGTCGAGTCGGGGGAAGGGCTTGGCGAAAGTGGCTACCCGGCACCTGGTGGTCGGCGGGCTCGACCAGTCGACGGCCGCGGGGAGACCCGGCATGCCGCGCCGGATTCTGAGCTTGGTGACTCTCGGCCTGGTCGTCGCGGTGGACTGCAGGCCGAGGACGTAGCTGGGCGTCGCGGGGGGCCCGGCGGGTCTCCGGTGATGGGGGCTGGTGGGTCTGAAGCTTCGTCGGTGGAATCGCACGGTGGGGCGGGCGAACCGCGGGGGCGTCGTGCGGTCGAGTCTGGGCAGGGACCGGTAGGCGGGCAGCCTGGGAGTGCCGAGGGTGTCTCTCCGGAGCTGGAGGCGCGGCCGCGGCGTCGGCGGGCGGATGGGCTTCCGCCTCGGCCTCGGCAAGGGGGCGGCGTTCCGGTTTCGCCGGAGCCGCCTGGGCCTCGGCGTCCGCACGGTGCGGAGAGTGCTCCTGGACGGGCTGAAGCGGACGCGCCTGGGCTGGAATTGGGCGGGCCCGATTCCGCGGGGCCTGCAGCGCAGCGGAGGTCCGCCGAGCAAGGGCGGCGGATAACTGATTCGGCGGCGCTTCCGATCGAACCCGACGTGCAGCGAGCGCCGGGGCAGGACTCTGGCGGCCATCGGGTACCTGGGCCGGAATCGGGCGGGCCGCGAAGGCCTGGTCCGCCGAGGCGACGGGCGGCTGGACCGGAAGTTGCCGGGCTGCCGATGGCTGGGCCTGAGGCGGCGCTGCCGATCGAGCCTGACGGGCCGCGCGCGGCTGGGCAGGACTCCGGTGGGCACCGAGTACCGGGGCCGAACACACCTCGTCGACGGGTGGCGGGTCCTGGACCGGCCGGGCGGCGACCCGACCTCGACGGCGTGCCTGGCGGGGCGGAACCCGAGGACGAATTTGAGCGGACGCAACTGAGTCCGGCGCTTGAGCCGGATCGGGTGCGGGGCAAGCAGGTTGAGCATGGGCGCAACGGGCAGGCTCCGCGGCGTGGGCGAGGTGGCGCGCCGGATGGGCCGGGGCTGGCTGCGGCTCAGGGGCTTGAGCAGACCCAGATCAGCCCTGCGCTGGACGGTGACGACGCCGGTTCCGGACGTTCGCGTCGACCGGAACGTCCGCGGCGCGGGCCTGCGCCGGATGGTGGTCGGAGCGCGGCTCAGGGGGCTGAGCGGACTCAGCTCGGCCCGGTGCCGGATGGTGGTCGGAACGCAGCGCAGGGTCTTGAGCGGACTCAGCTCAGCCCCGCGCTGGACGGGGGCCGCGGTGCAACGCTGGACGGCCGCCGGAACGCGGCTCAGGGGCCCGAACAGACCCCGATCGGCCCCGGGCCGGATGGTGGCCGGAACGCGGCACAAGGTCTTGAGCGGACTCAGCTCAGCCCCGCCCTGGACGGCGGCCGCGTCGCAGCGCTAGAGGGTGGCCGGAACGCAGCACAGGGCCCGGAACGAACCCAACTCAACCCCGCGCTGGACGGTGGCCGCAGCACAGCCCAAGGCCCGGAACGGCCCCAGCTCAACCCGGCCCGCGAGGGTCGCGGCGCAGGAGCACAAGGCCCCCAGCAAGATGGCGTCCGAAGCAAGGCCCAAGACCCCGAACGAACCCAACTCAGCCCAGCCCTCGACGGTGACCTGGACAGCGAACGCCCGCAGCGCGGCCGTCCCCGTCGCCGACCCGTGCCGAATGGTCGGCCGCAGGGTGGTCCGGAAGCCGAGCGGACCCAGCTCAGCCCAGCGCTGGACGGAAAGCAGCCGCTCGCAGCGGATCGGACGCAGTTCACCCCGGTAAAGGGGATCGGGCTCGGCACCGTAGCGGCCGAGGACGCCGAGCAGACGCAGCTCAGTCCGGCGGCCAAGCCCGCCGTTGATCCGGAGCGTACTCAGCTGAGTCAGGCCGTCGAGGGGCCGAATGGCAAGCGGCCTCGGCGGACCCCGGCTCGGCCGGCCGCGGCGGTTCGGGCGGAGATGGATCCGCTCACCATGACCGACGAGATGGAGGCGATCGACGAGGCGACTCAGTACCG
Source organism: Amycolatopsis sp. Poz14 (assembly GCF_006704225.1). Taxonomy (NCBI): domain Bacteria; kingdom Bacillati; phylum Actinomycetota; class Actinomycetes; order Pseudonocardiales; family Pseudonocardiaceae; genus Amycolatopsis; species Amycolatopsis sp. Poz14. The sequence continues at coordinate 1,050,797 of NZ_JACLHD010000001.1, read as the reverse complement.
TCGCAAGATCGATCACAGTCTCGCTCGGTTCTCCGCCGCGCATGATGACGCCGCCGCTGAGGAAGCGAAGCGTCGGGAGCGGCGGGAGCGGCTCACTACCCGGTCGATGGCTTTGTTCGAGCAGACTCGGACTGCGTTGCAGCGGGTGGTATTGCTCGACAAGGAAGAGGAAGAAGAGCAGCCTGCCGAAAAGCCGGAGCAGACTCGGCTGCAGGAGAAGAAACAGCGGCATACCGCGCGCAACGTCCGGATCGGGCGGATTGCGTTGATCGTGGTTGTCGCGCTCATCTTCATTGGCACGGGCGTCGCGTGGGGTGCGGTTACCTGGTTTGACGCCAAATTCGCTCAGGTGTCCGCGCTGGACGAAAACTCCTCAGACATCCAGAACGCCGACGCGCAGGCCAACGACGAGAACTTCCTCATGGTCGGCTCCGATTCCCGCGACGGCGCATCGTCTGAAGAAAATGTCGGGGACGCGTCCAATATCCCGGGCGCGCGGTCGGACACGGTGATGGTGGCGCACGTTCCCGCGGACCGGAAGCGGGTCGTGGTCGTTTCGTTCCCGCGAGACCTGGAAATCGACCGGCCGGATTGCAACCGGTGGGATCCGGCGAAATCGCAGACTACCGACGAGGTCGTGCGCGAGCAGAAGATCGCCAAGCTCAACACTGCCTACGCGGTCGGCGGCCCGCAATGCATGACGAAGGTGATCCAGAAAATCACCGGGCTGCGGATCAACCACTTCGTCGGCATCGATTTCAACGGGTTCAAGGAAATGGTCGACGCGGTGCACGGGGTGACCGTGCACAACGAGAAACCGATCGTCGACACCACGCTCGGCAAGGTGCTGCTCGAAACCGGCGACGTGACCATTACCGGCGACCAGGCGCTGAGTTACGTGCGTGCCCGGCACGTCGTCGGCGACCCGACCTCCGACTACGGCCGGATCAAGCGGCAGCAGGCGTTCATCGGGGCGCTGCTGAAGAAGGTCATGTCTTCGGATGTCGTGCTGGATCCCGGGAAACTGTCCGGATTCATCACCGCGTTCGCGCACGCCACGTTCGGCGACAACCTCGGCGTGCAGCAGATGATGACACTCGCGCAATCGATGCGCGGGCTCGACCCGGCCAACATCAACTTCCTGACCGTGCCCACCGTTGGCCTGCCCAACAAGCGCGGCAACGAAGTTCTGGTGCAGGAAAAGACCAAGAGCCTCTTCGACGCGTTGCGCGACAACACTCCGCTGCCGGGCAACCAGCCCGCCGGAACCGCGGCCAGCGCGCCGCCCGCGAACGCCGGTTCCGGCAAAACCGCCAACACCGGCTGAGCACTCCGGATTCGTTAGACGGGGTTCATACGCGGTTCACCCAGCGATGCGGTATTCGGACGGTCCACGTCGTAGGGTGTGGTCATGCGTGAGGCCTACCATGTCGAACTCGATCAGCTCGCCGAAAACCTGGCCGCGATGTCGGTCCAGGTTGCCGACGCCATGGAGCGGGCCACCAAAGCACTGCTGGAGGTCGACCTCGGCCTCGCCGAGCAGGTGATCAGCGACGACGCGAAGGTGGACGACGCGCGCGCCGAATGCGAGGAGCAGGCGTACGCGCTGCTGGCGCTGCAGGCCCCGGTCGCGACCGATCTGCGCACCGTGCTCGCCGCCATCCACGCGGCGGAAAGCCTGGAGCGCATGGGAGATCTCGCCCTGCACGTCGCCAAGGCCGCCCGCCGCCGCCACCCAGACCCGGTGCTGCCGGAGGCGGTCAAGCCCTACTTCGCCGAGATGGGCCGGGCCGCGGTGAAGCTCGCCCGCCAGGTCGAGGCGATCATCAAGACCAAGGACGTGTCCGCGGCCAAGGACCTCGAGGCTGAGGACGACCAGGTCGACGACCTGCACCGGCACCTGTTCACCGTGCTGATGGACCGCGAATGGCCGCACGGCGTCGCCTCAGCGGTCGACGTCACGCTGCTCGGCCGCTTCTACGAGCGCTACGCCGACCACGCGGTGTCCGTCGCCAAGCGGATGATTTTCGTGGTCACCGGCCGGATGCCCGGCTACGGCACCGACGACGAAGACCTGACCATCTGAGCCAGCACAGCGAAACCGCCGCCCGGCCGTACAAGCGGGGCGGCGGTTTTTTAGTGCGCGGAAAACAAAATGGCCGCCCTGGCCGGAAAACCAGGGCGGCCGTCCACAGTGGAATCAGCCGAAGCGGCCCGAGATGTAGTCCTCGGTGGCCTTCTCGTCCGGGTTGGAGAAGATCTTCTCCGTGTCGTTCAGCTCGATCAGCCGGCCGGGCTGGCCGACACCGGCCAGGTTGAAGAACGCGGTCTGGTCCGAAACCCGCGCCGCCTGCTGCATGTTGTGCGTCACGATGACGATCGTGTAGTCCTTCTTCAGCTCGCCGATCAGATCCTCGATCGCGAGCGTCGAGATCGGGTCCAGCGCCGAACACGGCTCGTCCATCAGCAGCACGTCCGGCTGCACCGCGATCGCCCGCGCGATGCAGAGCCGCTGCTGCTGACCGCCGGAAAGGCCGCCGCCCGGCTTGTTCAACCGGTCCTTGACCTCGTTCCACAGGTTCGCGCCGCGCAGCGCGCGCTCGGCGACCTCGTCGAGCTGCTTGCGGCTCTTCACCCCGCCGAGGCGGAGCCCGGCCACCACATTGTCCTTAATGGACATCGTGGGGAACGGGTTCGGCCGCTGGAACACCATGCCGATGGTGCGGCGCACCTGCACCGGGTCCACCGCCGACGCGTAGATGTCCTCCCCGTCCAGCAGCACCTGGCCGTCGACGCGCGCGCCGGGAATGACCTCGTGCATCCGGTTCAGCGTGCGCAGCACGGTCGACTTGCCGCAACCCGACGGCCCGATGAACGCGGTCACGTTCCGCGGCGGGACGTTCAGCGTGACGCTGTCCACCGCGTGGAACTTGCCGTAGTAGATGTCCAGGTCTTTGACGTCGATTCGCTTGGCCATGACTCACTTCTTCTTCGGGGCGACGATGCGGGAAAGGACCGTGGCGAGCAGGTTGATCACGGCGATGATGAGCACCAGGGTGAGCGCGGCTCCCCAGATCCGGTCGAAGCCGACGCTGCCGGGGTCCATCGAGTTGGTGGCGCGTTCGTTGTTCATCACCAACGGAAGCGACGCCTGCTCCCCGCTGAAGATGTTCCAGTTGACGTAGGACGTGTACCCGACGAGCACCAGCAGCGGCGCGGTTTCGCCCATCACGCGGGCGAGCGCCATCATGATGCCGCCGAGAATGCCCGACAGCGCGGTCGGAAGCACGATCTTCATGATCGTCTTCCACTTCGGAACGCCCAGCGCGTAAGAGGCCTCGCGCAGGTCGTCCGGCACGATCCGCAGCATTTCCTCCGCGGAGCGCACGACCACCGGAATCATCAGCAGCACCAAGGCAAGCGACACCGCGAACCCGCTGCGCGGCAGGCCGAGCGTGGTGACCCACAGCGCGTAAATGAACAGCGCGGCCACAATGGACGGAACACCGGAGAGGATGTCCACCATGAACGTGGTGGCCTTGGCCAGCTTGCCGCGGCCGTACTCGACGAGGTAAATCGCGACCAGCAGGCCGATCGGCACCGAGATGACCGCGCACACGAGACCCTGCAGCAGGGTGCCGATGATCGCGTGCAGCACGCCGCCGCCGACCTCGTCGCCGAGCACCGAACCGAAGTCCTGGCCCCACCAGTTGGTGTACGGGATCCGCTTGATCCCGTTGGCGATCACCGTGTACAGCACCCACACCAGCGGGATCACGGCGATCAGGAACGACAGCCACACCAGCACGGTGGCCACGCCGTTCTTGACCTTGCGGACCGCGCTCACCTGCTGGAAAGCCGGTGTCGTCGCGGGTCGTTCGAGGGTGGTCGACACGGTCACTCCCCCTTCTTGCCGACGATCGAGCGGGCGGCGAAGTTGACCAGGAACGTCAGCACGAACAGCACCAGGCCGGCCGCGATGTAGGCGCCGGCCGAGGTCGGGTTGTTGAACTCGCTGTAGTTCTGGGCGATCTTCGACGCGAACGTCGCGCCGCCGTCGAAGAGGCTCCAGTCGAAGTTGCGCCCCTGCGGGATCAGCAGAATCACCGCCAGCGCAATGGTTTCACCGAGCGCGCGGCCGAGACCGAGCATCGACGCGCCGACGAAACCGGCCTTGCCGAACGGCAGCACCGTGGTGCGGATGACCTCCCAGCGCGTGGCCCCGAGCGCGAGCGCGCCCTCGACCTGCGCGGTCGGCGTGCGCTCGAAAACCTCGCGAGTCAGCGACGTGATGATCGGCAGGATCATCACCGCCAGCACGATTCCGGCGGTGAAAATGGTGCCGCGCACGTTCGGCGCGATGTTGCCCGGCGCGAAAATCGGAATCCACGAGAAGGTGCTGTTGACCCACTCGGAAAACGGTTCGATCGCGGGCGCGAACACGAGAATGCCCCACAGGCCGAAAATGATCGACGGCACCGCGGCGAGCAGATCCACGACGTAGGCGAACGGCCGGGCCAGCTTCGCGGGCGCGTACTGGGTGAGGAACAGCGCGATGCCCAGCGAGATCGGCATCGCGATGATCAGCGCCACCAGCGAGGTCGCCACGGTGACCTCGGCGAGGTCGGCGATGCCGAACGCCATGTTCGCCGGGTCGTTCGTCGACCACCCGTGGTTGAACAGGAAGTTGACCTTGTCCGCCTTCAGCGCCGGAATCGCCTGGACGACCAGGAAAATCCCGATCAAGGCGATCAGGGCGACGACGAAGATCCCGGCCCCGGTGGTCAGGTTCTGGAAGATGCGGTCACCGGCTCGCACCTTCGTCGGCTTCTTCCGCGCGGGCGGCGCTTCCGGCGCCGGCGCGGGTGGCTTGTCCGAAATCGGGTCCTCCGGGAACGCTCGGGCGGACGACGAACGCCCACCGGGGTCGCCGGTGGGCGTTCGCGTCGAGGATTGGTCGCTCATCGACAGTCTCTAGTCAGCCTTCGTACCAGCTAGGTAGTCGCTCAGGAAATTTCCTTGACGGCCTTCAGCACCTTGTCCTGGAGGCTCTGCGGGATCGGCACGTAGCCCTTGGCCGACAGCGGCTGCTGGCCCTCGGTGGCGGCCACCGTCAGGAACGCCTTGACGGCCTTCGCGACGTCCGGGTTCGAGTACTTGGAGCACACGATCTCGTACGTGGTCAGCAGCAGCGGGTAGGCGCCCGGCACGTTGCTGGAGTAGATGCCGTTGAGGTCCATCGCCAGGTCGTTGGTGCCCGGGTGGTAGAACTTCGCGGCGTCCAGCGACTTGGCCACGTTCTGCGCGTTCAGTTCGACGCCGCCGGAGCCGCTGTCGATCTTGGCCGGGGTGACGCCGTCCTTGGCGAACGCGCTCTCCACGTAGGTGATCGAGCCGTCGGCGCCCTTGACGGTGCTCGCGACACCGTTCGAGCCCTGCGCACCGTTGCCGACGCCGCCGTTGAACTTCTTGCCGGCGCCCTGGGTCCAGACGTCCTTGGCAGCCGCGCCGAGGTACTTCTGGAAGTTGTCGGTGGTGCCCGACTCCTCCGAGCGGGAGACGACCTGGATCGGCTTGTCCGGCAGGTTCAGGCTCTCGTTGCCCTTGACCGCCTTGATGGCCGGGTCGTTCCAGTTCTTGATGCCGCCGTTGAAGATCTTGGCGATGACCTGCGGGGTCAGCGTCAGGTTGTCCACGCCGGACAGGTGGTAGCCGACCGCGATCGGGCCGACGACCAGCGGGATGTTCAGCGCGGGCGAACCGCAGCGCTTGGTGGCGGCCTCGAGGTCGGCGTCCTTGATCGGCGAGTCCGAACCGCCGAAGTCGACCTGGTTGGCGTTGAACTGCTTGACGCCCGCGCCGGAGCCGGTGCCGTTGTAGTTCACCTTCTGGCCGTTGCACTTCTTGTTGTAGGCCTGGTTGAACACCTCGATGGCGTTCTTCTGGGCCGTCGAGCCCTCAGCGGAAAGCGGGCTCTTGCCCCCGCAGTCGACCTGGGCGGTTCCGGTGGCGGCGGGAGCGGCGGAGTTCGAGCCCGAGCCGCTGCTCGACGCCGAAGGGTCGGAGCCACAAGCGGCGAGGACGAGCGCGGCGCTCGCCACGATGCCGACGGCACCCAGGGGCCGCATGATCTTCACTGCATTTCCTCCACTCGGAGATGTGCCTTTTTGAATCCGGTCGGGATTGGCGGCGAGTGAGCCGCACCGGAACCGGACACTAGGCAGCCTCGGTGGACGGGCGTCCTTGGTTGCATGAACGGGAGGTGAACAAGTCACCGTTTGTGAGCAGGACTACTACCCCGAACGGGTGCCGTGGCCTGCTCGTGACCTGCCAGTACGCAGAAAGTAACACGGGTCACCGGTCGGGTTGACCGTGATCACTCACCGTACTGAACGTCGGTCTCGAAACGCTGGAACCCCAGCTTGTTGTACACAGCCAAAGCCGCGGCGTTGTCGCCCTCGACGTAGAGGATCACCCTCGGTAGTCCCCGAGAGCGCAGGTAGCGGAGTCCGGCCAAGGTCAGCGCCTTGCCGAGCCCACTACCCTGAGTAGCAGGATCGACGCCGACCACGTAGACCTCCCCGACCGGGTCTCCGTCGAACCGGCCGGGCACCGGGTCGTGCACCTTCGTCCAGTGGAAGCCGGCGATCTCGCCGTTCTCGTTCTCCGCGAGGAAGAAGCCCGCCGGGTCGAACCAGGCCTGGAGTTCCTCGGCGCGCACCTCGGCGGCGGTCAGCGCGCCCTGTTCCGGATGCCAGTCGAACGCGCGCGCGTTGACCGCGACCATCGCGTCCTCGTCCTGTCCGGGAACGAAGGTGCGCAGCCGGAAACCGTTGCGCAGCACCGGTTCCGGCCAGTCCGCGTCGGCAACGTCGACGTGCAGAATCAGCAACTCGCGCTGCCTGCCGAGGCCGAGTTTCGCCGCGATCGCCGCCGCACCAGGGTGATCCCCGTGCGCCCACACGCGCAAACCCTTGTCGGCGCGCTCGACTACCGCCTGCGCGAGCGCGGTGCCGACGCCACGACGCCGGAAATCCGGGTGCACGAAAAGCTCCGCGACCTGATGGCCGTGGGAATCGCCTTCGGTGTCAAGGTGGACGTATCCCGCGGGCGCGCCGTCGAAGCGGGCGAGGAGATGCACCCCGCCTTCGAATTCGCGCGGCAACGGTCCGGCCGGGTCGACCTCAGGACGTCCGTCAGTCGCTTTGGCCGCGAGCAGCACTTCGCGCACCGCGTCGTCGGGATCGGTCGTCCAGTCGCCAAGGTCGATAGCCACAAACCGACCTTACCGGCGAATGTCAGCGGGAGGTCAGCTCCGAAGCGTCGGCCGGAACCGCGACAACCGGCTTCGCGCCCTTCGCCGGCCGCTCGAACTTGTAGCCGACGTTTCGCACAGTGCCGATCATCTGCTCGTGCTCGGGGCCGAGCTTCGCGCGAAGCCGCCGTACGTGGACATCGACCGTGCGCGTGCCGCCGAAGAAGTCGTAACCCCACACTTCCTGCAGCAGCTGCGCGCGAGTGAACACGCGACCAGCGTGCTGGGCGAGGTACTTAAGGAGCTCGAACTCCTTGTACGTCAGCTCAAGCGTGCGACGGCGCAGCTTCGCCGTGTACGTCGCTTCGTCAATGACAAGGTCGCCTACGCGCAGTTCGGCGTCTGCCTGCAGGCCGATGCCGTCGCGAGTGGTAGCCAGCCGCAGCCGTGCGTCGACCTCCGCGGGACCAGCGGTGGGCAGCAGGATGTCGTCCGTGCGCCATTCGGCGTTGACCGCGACCAGACCGCCTTCGCCGACGACCGCGATGACCGGCGTGCCCGATTCGTCCTCCGCGCCCTTCAACAGACGGCACAGGCTCTTCGCGGACGCGAGGTCGCTGCGCGCGTCGAGAAGGATGACGTCCCGGTGACCCGCGTCGAGAAGGGCCGTCACTTCCGGCTCGCGTACGCGTACGGTGTGCGGCAGCAGGTCCAGCGCAGGTAGTACGGAGGTAGCGTCGAGTTCCCCCGTCAGCACCAGCAGGTCCAAGCTCATGATCCGCACCGCCTTCAGATTCGTCGCCTCGAACGTGGCGTCGGTCGGTGCTAAGTGAGAATAGCGGGTGAACACCCCGGCACCTAGCTCGTGCTGGATCGATCACACCTGGTCTAACGGCCGGGGCGTGACCCGCACCACGACGAAATCCACCCGAACAGGAGAACCGAGGCGATGGCGAGCAGGCCCGTGACCCGGGACGACCGACCGGCCCCTAACCCCGGCGGCGGCCGCCGCGGCAGGCGCGTGCGGCGGTGGCTCATCGTGCTGGGAGTGCTGGTGCTCCTGCTGGTCGGTGCGGATTTCGGAGCGGCGGCCTTCGCCGAGCACACGATCTCGCAGAAGGCCCGCGCACAGCTCGGGCTGAGCGACGATCCGTCGGTCACCATCCACGGCTTCCCGTTCACCGTGCAGGCGCTCTCCGGTGACTACAGTCACATCACCGTTTCCGCGGACGGCGTGCCGGTCGGCAGCGAACTGCGCGACCTGCGCGTGAGCGCCGAACTCGAGGACGTCATCGCGCCGCTATCGGACCTCACGTCCGGCAACACCAAGGCGGTGAAGATCGGCAAGCTCACCGGCGCGGTGACGATCAAGGCGTCCGACCTCGCCCGGGTCTCGCCGCTGAACAAGATCCAGAACCTGAAGATCGAGCAGTCGACCCAGGCGTACGTGAAGTACGGCGACACCGAACAGGGCAAGCAGCCGGACCCGACGCCGACCAACGCCGACGGCGAACCGGCCGACGGCACCAGCGCGGGCGTGCGGATCTCCGGCGACGTGCAGGTGGCCGGTCAGAAGGTGGAGATCTTCTGCTTCGCGCTGATCCAGCTCAAGGAGAAGACGATCTCGATCGTGCCTTACCGGTTGCAGTTCGGGAATGACCAGAGCACCACGATCGTTCCGGAAGCTGTGCAGAAAGCTCTGCTGCCGAACTTCCGGGCCAGCATTTCGACGACCCGGCTGCCGCTGTCGGTCACCCCGACCGCGGTCCGCGTGGACAGCGGTTCGGTGACCATCAAGGGCGAAGCGCACGACGTGAACTTCGCCGACCTGTCCACCAACCACGGAGGCTGATCCCGGTGACCGGAGTGTGGGTGCTGCTGGCGACGCTGGTCGTCGCGACGGCCGCTGGCCTGGTCCTGCGCGCCCGCAACGGCCGGATCCGCGCGGCCAAACCGGCGGCGCAGACCCGGACGCTCCCGGCTCCGGTCTCCGAGGCCCTTGATCCGCAATCCGCCGTCACCCTGGTGCAGATCTCCACCACGTTCTGCACCCCGTGCCGGCACACGCGGGCGATTCTCTCGTCGCTCGCGGAGAAGACCGACGGCCTGCACCACGTCGACCTGGACGTCACCGTACGTCCCGAGGTCGCGCAGGCATTGTCGGTGCTCAGCACGCCGACCACGCTCGCGCTGGACCCGGAAGGCCGGGAACTGCTGCGCGTGAGCGGCGTGCCCAAGGGCCCGGAGCTGCTGGAAGCGCTCCGCCCGCACCTCGCCGCCGCTACGCGCTGACCTCCGCCTGGCTGCCGCGCCGCGCTCCCGCATCGCTGAACCGCCCCAATGCGGCATTGGGTGCTCCATCCATGCCCCCGCCGCCGCCCTCAACGGAGACGCTGCGCGCCGCTGGCTCATTCAACGCACCCAATGTGGCGTTCGGTGCGTCCAGCGCACCCAAAGTGGCGTTCGGCCCGTCCAGCGCAACCAATGTGGCGTTCGGTGCGTCCCACGCACCCAATGTGGCATTCGGTGCATCTGACGCACCCAATGCCACATTGGGGAAGCGCCCGACCTCGCGGTCCGCGGCGGTTGATTCTCAGGATCCGGACCTCGTCCCAAGGAATGAACATGGTTCCGGGAGCGAGCGAGCCTGGGTACCCTCCCCCTGTGGACGAGCTGCCCATCACCCTCCTGACGCAGCGCCGCGCGGTCGATTTCTGCCGCGTGCGCAGCAGCTTGTGTCTGCCGTTTTCCGGTCGGCGCTGAAGCACGTCTCGCGCCGTCTCGCAGCTCTGCCCGTCTTCGCCGCGTGCGCTCGCACGCCCTTCCCCTCGCACTGAGCAGGAGGAACCCATGTCCGCCGGACCGGCCGTAGACCCGCGAGGTCCCAGGTTCGCCGCGATCGTGACCACGGTGGTGCTCGCCGTCGTGCTGATCACGCAGTGGTGGCCGTTGCTCGCACTGCAGACCGTGGTCTTCGCGATCGGTGCGTTCGTCGGGCTCAAGCCCGCGCCGTACTCGGTGCTGTACCGGCTCGCGATCGCGCCGCGGCTCGGGCCGCCGACCGAACGCGAGGACGCCGCCCCGCTGCGGTTCGCGCAGGCGGTCGGGTTCGTGTTCGCGCTCGTCGGCACGATCGGCTTCGCGGCCGGAGTAACGCCGCTCGGCGTCGTCGCGACCGCGTTCGCGCTCTTCGCCGCGTTCCTCAACGCGGCGTTCAACTACTGCCTCGGGTGCCAGATGTACCTGCTGATCAAGCGTTTCAGCCCCGCGCGGGCGTCCTCGTAAACCCAACCAAGAAAGAGAGCCAGCTTCCATGAGCCGAGAAGACGTCCTGGTCACCACCCAGTGGGCCGAGGAAAACCTGGACACCCCGGGCGTGGTGTTCGCCGAGGTCGACGAGGACACGACCGCCTACGACAACGGGCACATCCGCGGCGCGGTGAAGCTCGACTGGCGCAACGACCTCCAGGACGGCGTCCGCCGCGACTTCGTCAACAAGGAGGGCTTCGAGAAGCTCCTGTCGGAGAAGGGCATCTCGAACGACGACCGCGTGATCCTCTACGGCGGCAACAACAACTGGTTCGCCGCATACGCGTACTGGTACTTCAAGCTCTACGGCCACGAGAACGTGCAGCTGCTCGACGGCGGCCGCAAGAAGTGGGAGCTCGACGGCCGCGAGCTGAACTCCGACGAGGTCAAGCGCGAGGCCACCAACTACAAGGCCAAGGAGCAGGACCTGTCGCTGCGCGCGTTCCGCGACGAGGTCGTCCAGTCGATCGGCTCGAAGAACTACATCGACGTGCGCTCGCCGGACGAGTTCTCCGGCAAGCTGCTCGCCCCGGCGCACCTGCCGCAGGAGCAGTCGCAGGTGCCGGGCCACATCCCGGGCGCGCTGAACGTGCCGTGGGCGAAGGTCGCCAACGAGGACGGCACCTTCAAGTCCGAGCAGGAGATCAAGGACCTCTACGCCGAGGCGGGCTACGACGAGGGCAAGCCGACCATCGCGTACTGCCGCATCGGCGAGCGTTCGTCGATCGCCTGGTTCGCCCTGCACGAGCTGCTCGGCCAGGAAGACGTGAAGAACTACGACGGTTCGTGGACGGAATACGGTTCGCTGGTCGGCGTTCCGGTCGAGTTGGGAGCTAAGTGATGGCAGACGGCTGCAGCGCACCGGCACAGGTCGCGACCCCGGCGGACTTCGACACCAACGGTCAGGTCGTGCTGGCGGGCAAGGTCACCGGCACCGAGGGACCGGTCGGCGGCGCGTTCGTCCGGCTGCTCGACGGCGGCGGCGACTTCGCCGGCGAGGTCGTGTCCTCGGCGGACGGCGACTTCCGGTTTTACGCGGCCGAGGGTTCCTGGACGGTGCGCGCACTGCACCGCACGGGCAACGGCGAGGCCAACGTCACCGCGGAAGGCCCTGGTCTGCACCAGCTGGCCATTTCGGTTGCCTGACAACGCTTTTTCACAGGAGGGCCCCTCGGTTTCCGAGGGGCCCTTCCTCGTGTCCGGGACGCTTGACCTCAAGTCGGCTTGAGGACCCAAGCTCGCGAGCGTGTCCGAAACGAAAACCATTACGCGGAGCCCGCTGCTGGCCGCCGCCGTGTTCCTCGGCAGCTTCATGGCGTTGCTCGACGCGAGCGTCGTGAGTGTCGCGCTGCCGACCATTCAGCGCGAGCTGCACGCTGAATTCACTGACCTGCAATGGATTGTGGACGGGTACACCGTCGCGCTCGCCGCGTTGATGCTCACCGGCGGCACGCTCGGCGACCGGTACGGCCGCAAGCGGATCTACCTCGGCGGGCTCGCCGTGTTCACGCTCGCCTCGCTGGGCTGCGGCCTCGCCCCGACTCTTACGCTTCTCATCGCCGCGCGCGTCGTGCAAGGCGCGGCGGCAGCGGCGGTTATCCCGGGCGGCATCGCGCTCCTGGCGTACGCGTATCCAGAGCCGCGCGAACGGGCCCGAATGCTGGGGGCCTGGGGCGGAGTGGCCGGATGCGCGCTGGTCATCGGCCCGCTTATCGGCGGCCCGATCACCGACGCGCTCGGCTGGCCCACGATCTTCCTGATCAACCTGCCGATCGGGATCGTCGCAGTGCTCGCCGGTCGCCGGGGTCTCGACGAATCGTCCGATCCGGCGCACGGCGCGCTGGATCTGCTCGGACAACTGCTCGGCGCGTTGTGGATCGGGGCGTTCACCTACGCCGTGATCGCGTCCGACGCGGTGGTCGCGATGGTCGGCGCGCTGGGACTGGTCGCGTTCATCGTCGTGGAACTGCGCGCCCTGCATCCGATGCTGCCGATCCGGCTGTTCGGCAAGTTCCGGTTCTCCGCCTCGATCTTCACCTCGTTCGTCCTCGGTTTTGCCTGCTACCCGCTGCCGGTGCTGATCGCCGTGTACCTGCAGCAGGCGTGGGGCAGCACCGCCTCGACGACCGGGGTGCAGATGCTGCCGTACGTCGTCGCCAACGCTGTTCTCGCGTTCTTCTCCGGACGGCTCGCCGGCCGGTTCACCGCGGAACGCGTGCTGCCGATCGGTCTCGCCATCACCGCGGCGGGAAGTTTCGCCTTCCTGCTGGTTGCCCCGACGAGCCCGTATTGGCTGCTCAGCGTCCCGCTGACGCTGTCCGGCGTCGGGCTCGGCCTGAGCATCACCCCGACCAACGTCGTCGGCCTCGCCGGGCTTCCGGTGCAACGCACGGGCACCGCGGCCGGCACGGTGAACGCCGCGCGACAGGTCGGGATGGCGCTCGGCGTGGCCGCGCTCGGGGCGCTGCTCGATCACGGGAGCACGCTCACGACCGGGCTGCGGACCGCGATGGCGGTGGCTGGCTCGGCGCTGCTGGCGGTGACCGTCCTCACCGCCGCGACCCTGCGCAGCGCTAGATGAGCCGGGGCGGACTATTGTCCTCGCTGTGGAGACCTTGTTTACGACCCTGTTGATCATCGCGGGCATCGCCACCGTGTGGTTCGCGGTCTACGTCGTCTACCGGCTGTACGCCGACCAGCGCTGATCAGCATGACGAGTGGCGACGAAGCCATCGCAGCAGCCGAGGAGCGGGCCGCCAGCACGCGGGACCGCAACCTGCCGTTGTGGGACGACCTGCCGATCCCGAACGACACGGCGAACCTGCGCGAGGGCCCGAACCTGAACGACGCGTGCCTCGCTCTGCTGCCGCTCGTCGGCGTCTGGCGCGGCGAGGGCGAGATCGACTACCCGACGATCGACGGGCCGATCAAGTTCGCCCAGCAGCTGACCGTCTCCCACGACGGCCGCCCGTTCCTGTTCCACGAGGCGCGCTCGTGGCTGCTGAACGAGGACGGCAGCGTGCTGCGGCCCGCCGCCCGCGAAACCGGGTTCTGGCGGCCGCAGGAGGACGACACCATCGAGCTGCTGCTCACGCACAGCTCCGGCATCGTCGAGCTGTACTACGGCAAACCGCGCAGCCAGACGTCCTGGGAGCTCGGCACCGACGCGGTCATCCGCACCGCGACGGCCAAGGAGGTCACCGGTGCGCAGCGGCTGTACGGCCTGGTGAACGGCGACCTCGGGTACGTCGAGGAGCGCGCGATGGTCGGCCAGGAAATGCAGCCGCACGCCTCCGCGCTGCTGCGCCGCGTGGTGGGCTGAGGCTCCGGGAGACGCCGTGCGCTGGCGGCGGTACGGCGAACACGCCGCCCTGCTCGACTGCGCCTCGCTCGAGGAGATGAGCGCGGCCCGGGCGACCCTCACCGAAGCCGCGCTCGACGGCGTCGAGGAGATCGTGCCCGGGGCGCGCACCCTGCTCGTGGTCGCGTCCACGAGTGCCCTGGAAGCCGCGCGTTCCTTGCTGGCTTCGGCCGATCTGGACCATCCGCCTGCCGGGGACGGCCGCGAAGTCGTTTTGGACGTGCGGTACTCCGGCGAGGACCTCTCCCTGGTCGCTGCGGACGCGGGCCTCAGTGTGGACGAGGCCATCGCTCTCCACACCAGCGCGGTCTACACGGTCGCGTTCACGGGTTTCGCGCCCGGTTTCGGTTATCTCGCCGGGCTTCCCGCTGAACTCCAGCAGCCGCGGCTCAGTTCGCCGCGCACCCGCGTCCCCGCCGGTTCGGTGGCTATCGCTGACGAGTACACCGGCGTCTACCCGCGGGAATCCCCTGGTGGCTGGCGGTTGATCGGGCACACCGAGGCGACGCTTTTCGATCCTTCCGCCGAGCAACCGGCGCTGTTCACGCCCGGTCTCCGGGTGCGGTTCCGGAGCGTGTGATGCGCGCGCTGGAGATCGTCTCGCCCGGTTCGCTGGCTTTGGTGCAAGACCTCGGCCGTCCCGGTTACGCACATCTGGGCGTCCCACCGTCGGGTGCTCTTGACGTCGCCGCGCTACGGCTCGGCAACCGGCTGGTCGGCAATCCCGAGGACACCGCCGGGATCGAGACCCTGCTGGGCGGGCTCACCGTCCGGGGGACCGCTTCGTGCACCGCCGCGGTGACCGGACCGCCGGTCGAGGTGTCCGTGGACGGACGGGAAACCGGCTCGCACACGCCGATTCCGTTGCGGCCAGGCCAAGAACTGACGATCGGCCGACCTGCGACTGGCCTGCGCTGCTACCTGACGGTGTCCGGCGGCATCGCGGTGGCGCCGGTGTTGGGAAGCCGGTCGACTGATGTCCTATCTGGACTCGGCCCGTCGCCATTGGAAGCTGGCACTACGGTCCCGCTCGGCCCTGTCACCGGTGTCCCATCCGGTACCGACGTGGTCGCCGCCTCGCCCGCGCCGCCCGACTTGGCGGTGCGAGTTTTGCTTGGCCCGCGCGACGACTGGTTCGCCGACGCGGCGAGCGCACTCAACGCACAGTGGACGGTTACTGAGGAATCCAACCGAGTGGGGGTCCGCCTGGACGGGCCGCCGCTACGTCGAGTGTCCACTTCGGAGTTGCCGAGCGAGGGCGTGCTGACCGGCGCGATTCAGGTCCCGCCGAACGGATTGCCGCTGGTCTTCCTCGCCGATCACCCGACCACGGGCGGTTATCCGGTGATCGCGGTCGTGAGACGGGAGTCACTCGGAGCACTCGCGCAAGCACGCCCCGGAACCTTGGTGCGGTTCCAAGCGTCCTTGTGAGCGTGGAACGGGTAACGATCACCGGCGGCGCGGGTTTCCTGGAGCTGAACACCGGAGGACGGGCGGAGCTGCCGCAGTCGCTGCGCATCGCGCTCGCGACCGGTCAGGTGCGCCTCCCGCTGGCGGAAACCCTCCGCGAACTGCTGGCGTTGCTCGTCGACGGCCAGTACCGGGTCAGCGGCCCGCAACGCTTCGAGGCGGTGGATCTGATCCCGGCAAACGACTGGCCGGCCGACGACGATGCCCGGGTCACGTACTACCGCACGGCAATCCGCGCGGGACACCGACCGGTGGCGGTGGTTTTGTCCGGTACGCGGCCATTGCTGGTGGACGGGCACCACAAGATCAGCGCATATCGAGCGGAGGGGGTCACGCCGTCCGTGGTGCTGATCAGCGGGTCGTGAATGGCTGTGCCAGCTAGGCACCGGCACAGCCGCTCACCAGCGCTCTCAGTACTCGCTCTCGTAAGCCGCCACCAGCTCCCCGTGCAGCGCCGTCGAATCCGGCAACACCGTCCCGTTCAGCGTGTGCACCCGGGTCACCTTCCGCACCGACGACGTGAGGAACACGCCGTCCCCTCGCAGCAAGTCCTCCACCGACAGCGGCTCCACCTTCACCGACCAGCCCGCCTTCTCCGCGCCGCGGAACAACGCGTACTGCGTCGTTCCTGGCAGGATGCCAACAGTGGACGGCGGGGTGTAGAGCGTCCGCTCCTTCGCCAGGACGACCGTCGACGTCGGGCCTTCGAGCACCGAATCGTCGGTAGCGGTGAAGATCACATCTTGGGCTCCGCGACGGGTCGCCTCGCGCAGGGCGGCCATGTTCATCGCGTAGGAAACCGTTTTCGCGCCGAGCAAAAGCCACGGGGCGCGCTCGGCTAGTTCGGGGCCGAAACCGCGTTCCAGGGTCACTACCGAAACGCCTTCGGTGCGCGCCCGCAGGACCTTCTCCTCGACCTCCAGGCCCATCGCGAACGCTGTCGGCTTGCCTTCCGGATCGCCGTCGACACCCCGCGTGTACACGAGTTTCAGTGCGATCTCCGGGCCGCCCTGCCACGCGTCGACGACTGCCTGCGCGGCTCGGGCGAAGCCTTCGAGGTCCGGTGCAGGCAGGTCCAGCATCGCCGCGGAACGGGCGAGCCGGTCGAGGTGCGGACGCATTTCCCGCGGCTTTTTCACTGCCACGAGGATCGTTTCGAACACCCCGTCTCCGCGCAGCAGGCCGAGGTCGTCCACCCGGAGGTGAGCGGCTTCGGGGTCGGCCAGTGAACCGTCGAGGAAGGCGAGAACGCGCATCCCCTCAAGGTACTCACTTACCCTTAGGGCTATGCCGTACAGCTCGCCGCTGCTCGAAATCCCCCGCGCGGTCGCCGCGCCCGAGGGCCACCCGGAAGCCGGAGTTCCGTGGCACTGGGGCGATCCGTTCGCCGAGCAGCGCACCGCCGCCCGAGGAGTAGTCGTCATCGACCGCTCGCACCGAGAAATCCTCGCTGTCACCGGCGAGGAACGCTTGTCCTGGCTGCATTTGGTGATCTCGCAACACGTCACCGAACTCGCCGCGAACACCGGCACCGAAGCGCTCGTCCTCGACAGCCAGGGCCACGTCGACACCCATTTCGTGCTCGCGCACGCCGGCGAGACGGTGTACCTCGACAGCGACCCCGGCCCACTCGTCACGAGCGCGTTGCCCAAGGGCGGCAAGCAAACCCTGCGCGAGTACCTCGAAGCGATGAAATTCTGGTCCAAGGTCGAGATTCGCGACGTGACCGAAGAACTCGCCGTTCTTTCCGTGCTCGGCCCGGAGACCGACAGCGTGCTCGGCATCGAGCTCGGCACCGAGCCGTATTCGGTGGCCGCGTTGCCCGAAGGCGGTTTCGCCCGCCGGATGCCGTGGCCGACGCGAGCGGGCGCGGATCTCGTGGTGCCGCGCGCTCAGCTCACTCAATGGTGGCAACGGCTCACCGACGCGGGCGCGCGTCCTGCTGGCTCCTGGACGTTCGACGCGCTGCGCGTGGAATCGCGGCATCCGCGGCTCGGTGTCGACACCGACGAACGGACGATCCCGCACGAGGTCGGCTGGATCGGCTCGGCCGCGCACGTCGCGAAGGGCTGCTACCGCGGCCAGGAAACCGTCTCGAAGGTGCACAACGTCGGCCGCCCGCCGCGGTATCTCGCGCTGCTGCACCTCGACGGTTCGCCGGAGATCACGCCGGAGACCGGCGACCCGGTGAAGCTCGGCGAGCGCGTCGTCGGCCGGATCGGCACGGTCGCGCAGCACCACGAACTCGGGCCGATCGCGCTGGCGCTGGTCAAACGCTCGGTGCCGGGCGGGGCGGAGCTGCTGGCAGGCGACGAGGACCGAGTGGTCCAGGCCACTGTCGATCCGGACTCGGTGCCGGGCGAGCACGCGGCGCCCGGACGGGAAGCAGCGCAGAGACTGCGGGGCTGAAGTGAACTCGACGGTAGCGTCGTCGCCGAATGTGGAGCAGGATGTGCCCGTGATCGAAGTGCGTCCCGGCGGGCGGCGACGGATCGACCGCGTCCTCGGCCCGGGATATCTCACCGGATTAGGCGACTTGCCGCTCCCGGTGCTGCGCGAGCGGCGCGACGAGGCCGCGCAGGAAGAGACAGACCTGTCCTACCTGCGCCGGCTCCTGCACGCCCGCATCGACATCGTGCGCGCCGAACAGGAGCGTCGCTCGTCCGGCGGGGAAAGCATCGTCGACCGGCTCGCGTCCATCCTCGCCGACAACGCGCTCGGCCCGGCCGCCGGTTCCGGCAGGCACCAGCAGCTCGAACCGTCCCGCGCGGGCGAGCACCGCAGGCACGCGGAGGCGCTGATCGGCGACACCGGGCTCACCGACGTCGGCTCGCTGTCGGACGACAAGCTCGCCGCCGCGCTGGACACGTACGCGGCCGAGGAAGCCTCCGTGTCCTCCTTCCGCCGCCAGGTCCAGGGCGTGATGGACACGCTCAACGCCGAGATCGCCGGGCGCTACAGCAGCGGAGCGGCCACTGTGGACCAGTTGCTGGACAGCGAACTGGGGCGCGTCGAGGAATGACCGGCCAGCCGATTCTCGTCGAGGTCGTCCGGAACGGTTTCGTCGAGAGCGTTCACCACGGATGTCTCGTCGTCACCGCGCCCGACGGCACCGTCCGGTTCTCCGCGGGCGACGTGACCAGCCCGTTCTTCCCCCGGTCGGCGAACAAGCCACTGCAGGGCGTCGGGATGCTCCGCGCCGGTCTCGGCTACGACGGCGCGGACCTGGCGCTGGGCTGCGCCTCGCATTCCGGCGAAACCGGACATGTCGAGCGCGTCGCCGCGATGCTGTCCGGCGCCGGGCTCGATCCGGCGGCGCTGGCCTGCCCGGCCGAGCTGCCGATCGGCGAGGACGCCCGGCGCGCGGCCGACGAGCCGCGGAAGATCACCATGAACTGCTCCGGCAAGCACGCCGCGATGCTCGCCACCTGCGTCGCGAACGGCTGGCCGACCGAGGGCTACCAGCTGCCGGACCATCCGTTGCAGGTCCAGCTCGCGAAGACGGTCGAGGAGCTGACCGGCGAAGCCATCGCCGCGGTCGGCGTCGACGGCTGCAGCGCGCCGCTGTTCGCGTTCTCGCCGACCGGCCTCGCGCGGTCGTTCGGCCGGCTCGCGCAGGCCGAACCGGGTACCGACGAACGCCGAGTCGCGGACGCGATGCGTGCGCACCCGTGGCTGGTCGCGGGCACCGGGCGGGAGGACACCCGGCTGATGCAGGCCGTGCCTGGGCTGCTGTCGAAGAGCGGCGCGGAAGGTGTCCTGGCGTTCACGCTGGGCGACGGCACCGCGTGCGCGATCAAGATCGCGGACGGCAACAAGCGGGCGTTGGCGCCGCTGGCCATGGCCGTGCTCGCGCGCCTGGGCATCGAGACCCCGGACGAGCTGTCCGATCTGGCTCACCCGCCGGTGCTCGGCGGCGGCACACCTCAGGGCGAGCTGCGGGTCAGTTGGAGTGTTCCTTAGCCGCGAGGTCGCCCCAGAACTCGCGCAGCTGCGAAAACAGCTCGGCCAGCTCCTCGACGTTCCCGGTGCGCAGCGCGTCGAGGATGTCGTGGACCTCCTCCGCGGTGGAGTCGGCGTCGAGCAGCGAGTCGGCGAACAGTTGCACGAGACCGCCGTAGTCCAGTTCGACGACCGAGTCCGGGTCGAAGCTCTCCAGCCACTGCCGGGTCTGCGACAGCACCCGGCCGGGGCCGGAGTCGCCGAAGGTCGTCTCGATCAGCTCGCCCGCCTCGGACGCCCGGCGGAGCGCGGCGGACATCGGGGTGCGCCAGGACGCCTCCCGCACCGGGTCGTCCGGGCCGCTGCCGAGCACGAGCTTGCGTTCGTCCGGATCGACCAGCGAGAACCAGGGCAGCGGGACGGTCCAGGTGGTGGTGAGGGTGTGCGCGGCGGTGGCGGTGAGGTCGGTCATCGCGGCCTTGGTCTGCGCGCGGGCCTTGTCCGCGGTGACGCCGCCCGCGTCGAGGACCGCGATCCGCAACGCGGGCTCGGCGTCGGCGAGGAAGGTGCTCAACGCCGCGGCGGAGCGGGCGCGCAGTTCGAGCGGGCACGCGAACGGGCCCTCGGCGGTGTGGCCGGCGGGGACGTCGGCCGGGTCGAGCACGAGCACGTCGGTGACGAGGCTCGGCGCGGGCCGTCCGTCGCGCAGCTGCGCGGGCAGCAGCCGAACCGGCGCGGCCGCCTGTGACTTGAGCCACATCCGCTGTTCGCGTTCGCCGATCCCGATCCGGCTGAGCCCGCCTGCGGAAACGGCCTCGACCAGCTGTTGCGCGGGGGGATCGCCCAGCGCGCGCAGAGGTTCGTACACCCGCAGATAGGCCACGAAGGGTCGGAGCACCCGAGCATCGTGGCACGCCGACCAGCACCGATCGGCATCGACGTGCCGGTAACCGGCGTCCGGCGGACACTGTCGCGACGAGCACACCGTGCCACGTCGCATCCAACCCCCGGGACACGGTACGGTGTCAGCAGGAAAGAACTGTCGAGACGATGCGGGGCCGCCGATTCCCCCGGCCGCCCCGCCCCTGTGCGAGGGGGTCGAGCCATGGGGCGCGGCCGGGCTAAGGCCAAGCAGACGAAGGTGGCGCGCGAGCTCAAATACAGCTCCCACGAAACCGACTTCGATGCTTTGCAGCGCGAGCTGTCGAGTAGTTCCTCGGACAACCACGAGGACGACAAGCGGTACGAGGACCCGTACGACGACGGGTACGACGAGTACCGCCGTTGACGCAGGCACACGACACGCGAGGGCGGAATCGGACCAAGGTCCGAGACGCCCTCGTGCGTTGTGTGCTGCCCGTTTTCTCGGCACGCCGATGAGGTGAAGGAGTGGGACGGGTGAGCGACATCGCACGAGTAGGTGTGGTCGGGGCCGGGCTCATGGGCTCCGGCATCGCCGAGGTGCACGCCAGGTCCGGGTTGGACGTGCTGGTCACCGAGGTGAACCAGCCGGCCCTCGACGCGGGCAAGGCGCGCATCGAGAAGTCGCTGCAGCGCGGCGTCCGCAACGGCAAGCTGGCCGCCGAGGACGCCGAGGCGGCGCTCGGGCGGCTGCGCTTCACCACGGACATCGCCGAGTTCGCCGACCGCGATCTCGTCGTCGAGGCCATCCTGGAACAGGAGCAGGCCAAGGTCGACGTGTTCCGGGCACTGGACAAGATCGTCGAGCGCGAGGACGCGGTGTTCGCGTCCAACACGTCGTCGATCCCGATCATGAAGCTCGGCATGGCCACCGGCCGTCCGCAGCAGGTCGTCGGCATCCACTTCTTCAACCCGGTGCCGGTGCTGCCGCTGGTCGAACTGGTCCCGTCGCTGCTGACCAGCGAGGAGACCGCTCGCCGGGCCGAGGAGCACGCCACCGGCGCGCTGGGCAAGACGGTGATCCGGTCGCAGGACCGGGCCGGGTTCATCGTGAACTCGCTGCTCGTGCCGTATCTGCTGTCGGCGATCCGGATGATCGAATCGGGCTTCGCCTCGGCCGAGGACATCGACCGCGGCATGGAGCTGGGCACGGCGCACCCGATGGGTCCGCTGCGGCTGTCCGACCTGATCGGCCTCGACACCATCAAGGCCATTGCGGACTCGATGTACGCGGAGTTCAAGGAGCCGCTGTACTCGTCGCCGCCGCTGCTGCTGCGCATGGTCGACGCCGGGCTGCTCGGCAAGAAGACCGGCCGCGGGTTCTACTCGTACTCCTGACTTTAGTTGCGGGCCTGATCACCTTTTCCCCGCTGTGCGCGGCGGGGCGGATCGCTTGACTGTGCGGCATGACTTCGACGTTCGTCTTCGCCGCCGGTGCCAACGGCGTGTCCGCCGCGCCGCCGGAACTCGTGCTGCGCGGGTATCGCGGGGTGGGGGTGCCGCAGCCCGAGCAGCAGTTCCGGCTGTCGTACCAGGCACCGCAGGATCTCGGCGCGTTCGCCACCGAACCGTCGGCGCTGGCCGGCGTGACCGTGGCCGACCAGGTCGCGACCACTGTGGACGTTGTCCGCCGGGCGGCGCAGCTGGGCCCGGTCGTGCTGGTCGGGTCGAGCATCGGCGGCGCGCTGGTCACGCTCGTCGCCGAAGAGGTTCCGGAGCTGGTGTCGGCGCTGGTCTACGACGCCGCGTTCTGCTGCGTCGAGCTGCCGACGCCGGAGGAGTATCTGGCCACTCCTGAAGCCGCGACGTCGCAGGTCGGGGCGATGCTCGGGTTCATCGCGGCCGATCCGGCGGTGATCGGCGCAATGCGCTTCAACTGGCGTTCTTCCTCCGCGGAGGCGCTGACGGCGGCGAAGGCGGCGCTGTGCGCGGACGCCACCGACGGCGAGTTCTACGCCCTGCTCAACGCGATGGCTCCGGACGACATCATCGGCCGCGGTGCCACCGACTCTCGTGGCACGCCGGAGCGGTGGGGCCGCGTTCCGCGGTTTTACGTCCGGCATCTCCAAGACCACCTGGTGCCGCTCGCCCTCCAGGACCGGATGATCGCCGAGGCCGACGCGCGCACTCCCGGCAATCAGTTCGAGGTCCACGACATCGACACCTCGCACTTCCCCAACGCGGCCGGGATGGCTCAGCTCGTCGAGGTCCTGGACAAGGTCGGCCAGCGGCTCAGCTGAACGCCGCTCGTCGTGCGGCCCGGCGCAGCACGGTCAGGATCGCCGGGCCCAGCACGAGGATCGCGACCAGGTTCGTGAGCGCGCGGCCGGTGTCCCAGCCCAACGTGGACGTCAGCACGGTGAACACCAGGAACCGGTGCAGGTTCTCGCCGAGCGGTCCGCCCGGGACGAAGTCCAGCGCGGTGTGGCTCGCCAGGAACGGCCAGGTGAACAGGCTCATCGCGAGGCCGTAGAAGTACGCGGCGACCACTCCGTAGAGCGCCAGCAGCGCGATCTCCCACCGGCCCTTCACCCGGCGCGGCAGCAGCCCCGCACCCAGCCCGACCAGCGACGACGCCAGCATCTGGAACGGCAGCCACGGCCCGACGCCGCCGGTGAGCAGCGCCGACGCGAACAGCGATGTCGAGCCGAGGACGAATCCGAAGCCCGGCCCGAACACCCGCCCGGCCAGCACGAGCAGGAAGAACACCAGCTCGATCCCGCCGGTGCCCGCGCCGAGCGGACGCAGCGCGGCGTTCACTGCGGACAGCACGCCGAGCAGCGCGAGCGCCTTCGCGTCGAGTCCGCCGCTGGACAGTTCCGCCAGCACGATCAGGATCAACACCGGCAGCGTCACGAGGAAGACGAACGGCGCGTCGGTCACGTGCGCGGAGGTGCCGACGGTGCTGCGGGCCAGCAGCGGCCAGCAGAACATCGCCAGTCCGATCACGACGGCCGCCGTCAGCACCAGCGCCGTACGGTGCCGGATGCGGACGGCTGGGCCCAGGAAATCGGTCACGCCAGCGCCTTCGCCACCGCGTCCACGGTCAGCCACGGCTCCGGCGCGAGGATCTTCGCCACCTGCGGCGCGAACGCGGGCGAGGCCACGACGACGTCCGCGGTCGGGCCGTCGGCGACCACTTCGCCCTCGGCGAGGACCACGACGCGGTGCGCGGCGGAGGCGACGAACTCGACGTCGTGGGTGGCCAGCAGCACCGCGTGTCCCTCAGCGGCCAGGTCGGCGAGGATGGTCGCGAAGTGCCGTTTCGCCGGGTAGTCCAGGCCGCGGGTCGGCTCGTCCAGCAGCACGACCGGCGGGGCGGCGGCGAGCTGAACAGCCAGGACCAGGGCGAGTCGCTGGCCTTCCGACAGGTCACGCGGGTTGGTGTCGTCTTCGATGCCCGGAACGAGGCGGTCGAGGAGCTTCCGCGCGGTGCCCGCGGTGACCTCCGATTCGACGTCAGCTTGGCGGCATTCCGCTCCGACCGAATCGAGATACAGCAGGTCAGACGGGGTTTGCGGGACCAGACCGACGCGCGTTCGGGCGGCCCGCGACCGGAGGGTCTTCGGGTCCGCGCCGAGGACGTCGACCGTGCCGTCGGAGCGGGGTCCGCTGCCCTGCAACGCCCACAGCAGCGAGGACTTGCCGGAGCCGTTCCGACCCATCAGCGCGACGACCTCGCCGCGGTCCAGCCGCAGGTCAACGCCCCGCACCGCGTTCACGTTGCCGTACCGAACCCGCACCCCCTTCGCCTTGAGCACCGCCTCCGCAGAGCGCCCCAATGTGGCACTGGGTGCATGCGATGCACCCAATGTGGCATTCGGTGCATCTGACGCACCCAATGCCACATTGGGGCGACGCTCGGCCAGGCGTTCCCTCAGCGGGCGGGCGAGCCGACGCGCGTCGCGAACCGACAGCGGCAGCGGCGACCAACCCGCGAGCCGGCCCAGTTCGACGATCGGCGGCGCGACATCGGTCTCGACGAACACCTCCGCGGGCTGACCGGACACGACGGTGCCGTCGCCGGGCAGGTAGAGCAGGCGGTCGGCGTACTGCGCGACGCGTTCCATCCGGTGCTCGGCGACGACGACCGTCGTGCCCAGGTCGTGCACCAGACGCGTGATCGCGGCCAGGACTTCTTCGGCCGCGGTCGGGTCGAGCGCTGACGTCGGTTCGTCCAGCACCAGCACGCTGGGGTGTGCCGTGAGCACCGCGCCGATCGCGACGCGTTGCTGCTGCCCGCCGGAGAGTGTCCGAAGTGGACGGTCGCGGAGTTCGGCGATGCCCAGCAGATCAAGGGTTTCCTCGACGCGTTTGCGCATCACGTCCGGCGCGACGGCGAGCTGCTCCATCGCGTACGCGAGTTCTTCCTCGACGGTGTCGGTGACGAAACCGGCCAGCGGATCCTGTCCGACCACGCCGACGACCGACGCCAGCTCGCGCGGCGGATGCGTCGCGGTGTCGAGCCCGCCGACCTTGACCCGACCGGCCAGCGTGCCGCCGGTGAAATGCGGGACCAAGCCATTGATCGCGCCGAGCAATGTCGACTTGCCGACCCCGGTACGGCCGGCGACGAGGCAGAGTTCGCCCTCCTCGATCGTGAGGTCGACGTCCCGGAGCACCGGCCGGTCCGCCCCGTCGTACGTGACGCTGACGTGCGAAAACTCGATCATCGGGCGACCTCCGACACCAGCGCCGGACGCGGCGCGAACCAAGCGGGCAGCACACTGATCAGCACCGCGACGGCCGGCAGCAGCGGCAGCTCCGGCCAGGTCAGCGGGCTGGCCGGGGTGGTGAGCGAAACCGGGTCGGCGAGCAGCACGAGCACCGCGGTCGCGACGCCGCACAGCGCGACCAGCGTTTCCGGCAGCCGCCACGGATCGGGCCGGTAGGTCGTGCGGCGGATCTGCCGTCCGCCGAGCACGAATCCGGCGGCGGCCAGCACCAGCCCGGCGATGAGCATCGGCACGCCAAGCCACGACGCGGACCCGTCGAGGACGCCGTAAACCCCGACCGCGACGCCGACCAAACCGGCCAGCACGCAGGTCGCGATCAGCATCCGGACGCGCGGGGAGAGGTAGCCGCGCCGCCCGTAGCCGCGGGAATCCATGGCCGCCGCGAGTTGCAGCGACCGGTCCATGGCGTCGGCGAGCACCGGCACGAAAATCCCCTTCACGAACCGGAAGCCACGCGTCTTCCCGGAGCGCAGCCGCCGCGCCCGACGCACCCGCTGCACGCTCTCGACCAGCTGCGGGGCCACCGACAGCGCGACGGTCACCGCCGTCCCCACCTCATACAGCGCCCCGGGTACCGCCTTGAGCAGGCGTTTCGGGTTCGCCAACGCGTTCGCGGCACCGACGCAGAGCACGATCGTCGCCAGCCGGAGCCCGTCGTAAAGCCCGCCGAGCAGCTCCTCGGCCGAGGTGGGGCCGAGGAGCTGGATGCCGGCCGCGACGCTCGGCAACGGGATGGTCGGCAGCGTGAACAGGATGTGGCCGCCGTCCTCGCCGCCGATCAGGATCCGGAACAGCACGCGCGATGCCAGGATCACCGCGGCGATCCAGGCGTACATCCGGAACGCCAGCGCCCACGGCGCGTCGCCGCGGCGGAGCACCACGACGAACCCGGCCACCGCGATCACCAAAGCGAGCAGCACCGGGTTCGTGGTCCGGCTCGCGGCGACGGCGAGCGCGAGCGCCCACACCCACCACGCGCCGGGATGGAGCGCTCGCGGACTACTGCCCAGCACGCCTGCGGCGCACCGCGACGACCGTCCCGGCCGCCACGAGCAGCACGACGACCACGATGCCGATCACCAGTCCCCACGAGAACCCGCTGTCCGAAGTGGACGCCGGAGCCTGCGCGGGCGCGTTGGCCTTGCGCACCGGTTCGGTGCGCGGCGGCGGATACTCGGTGTAGGACTTGCCGATCGCGAACGACCAGCCCTCGAATGCTCCGGCGGGCGGCTTCCAGCTCTGCGCGCCGACCTGCGCCGACTGCCATTTGCCGCCGTTGGTGGCGGTCCAGAAGCTCCACGACGCCTTCTCCGGCGGCATGCCGGTGCAGGTCTGATCCGCGGGCTTGCTCTCGATCTTGCACATCACGGCCAGGCCGTATTTGCCCGCGCCGGTGAGTTCGAAGCCGGCGTTTTGCAGTGCGGTGACGCCGTTTTCCTGCTTGCCCGGCGCGCACCGGATGAGGGTTTCCCCGCCAAGCCCCTGGAAATCGACGATCACCGTGACGCCGTTGTCGTCCTGGCAGTAGCCGTCGGTGCCCTTGCCGGGCGTGGTGGCCGAGGCGGAAGAAGCACCGCCGAGACCGGTAGCGACGAGAAGAGCGCAGCCGGCGAGGACTCGCCCCCAGTGCCGCGCGTGCACGAACCGCATGTCAGATGTACCTCGCATCGATCGGACCACGACGGGCGATCCGGCTCGCGGTCCCTCGCGGGGCCGCTCACGGTTGCGGGCCAGCGCCGGATTCCCACCGGCTTCCCCCGTTCGTGGCGAAGAACTTGTCGACGTTAACGCACCGCAGGCCGCGCCGGAAGCGACCGCGGACACACCTACACTTCCGGGCGTGGGACAGGACCAGCTGCGCGTCGGCCTCGTAGGAACCGGACCGTGGGCCACCACGGTGCACGCCCCCGGGCTCGCGGACCATCCGGGGACCGTGCTCAGTGCTGTGTGGAGCCGAAGGCCGGAGGCCGCCACCGCGCTGGCGCAGGCCTACGACGCCGTGCCCACCAGCGATCTGGACGAGCTGTTCGAGCAGGTCGACGCGCTCGCGTTCGCCGTGCCGCCGACCGTGCAGGCCGAACTGGCGACCCGGGCCGCGGAGGCGGGCAAGCACCTGATCCTGGAGAAACCGATCGCCCCCGACCTGGCCACGGCGCAGCGTCTCGCGGACGCCGTGACGTCCGCTGGCGTCGCTTCGCTGGTGATGCTGACGCTGCGGTTCGCGCAGCAAACGCGCGATTGGCTGGACGGCGTCACCGCGGCTGGCGGCTGGCGAGGCGGCAGCGTGCACTGGCTGTCGGGCGCACTGCTCAGCGGCAAATACGCGACCTCGGCCTGGCGGCAGGATCCGGCCGGCGGCGCGCTCGCCGACATCGGCCCGCACGCGTTCGACCTGCTCGATGCCGCCCTCGGCCCGATCACCGACGTCCTTGCCGCCCACCGCGGTCCCGAAGACCTGTGGCAACTGCTGCTCGAACACGAGGGCGGCATCACGAGCACCGCAACGCTCAGCCTGCGCCTGCCGGTCCAGCCGACGGTGGTCGAGTATTCGGTTTTCGGCGAACACGGCCTCCGCACGCTGGGCCGCACCGGCACGGCGAACGACGCGTACACCGCGCTGCTGGACGATTTCGCCGCGATGGTGTCGTGCGGAACGACCACGCATCCCTGCGATGTCCGCCGGGGCGTGCACCTGGCCCAGATCGTGGACCAGGCCCGCGCCGCGCTGAACCGTTAATTCGCTTGCCGGGTCTGAGACGATGAATGGGAAGTTCGTTTCGGACGAAGGAATGCCTATGTGCTCCGCCACGGCCCGCCCCGGCCGCCTGGCCTGAGCTGTTCGGCCTGCGCGCCCGGCGTGGGGTTGCCAGTTGTTGTGCTGCCCGCGCATTCCTTCTTCGCGAAAGGCTTCCACCAGAGATGTCCGCCCTTCAGGCATACGTCCGCGCGACCGCACCGATCGGCCGCGAAACCGAGCGAATCGGCCCGTTCCTGGCGACTTTCGCCAAGGACAGCTCTCATCCGATGGCGAACTACGCCATCCCCGACGATGGCGCGAACCCTTCGTCCGCCGAGATCGCTCTCCTGATTTCCGCTTACCGGCAACGAAATCTCCTGCCCCGGCTGGAGTTCTTCACCGACGCGGCTCCCGATGTCGAGGCAGCGCTCGTCACCGAGGGGTTCACGCTGGAACGACGCGTGCCGGTGATGACCTGCGCCACCGAGGACCTCGTCGATTGTGTTGCGCCAGAACACATTCAGCTGCGCGAACCGTCGTCCGACGACGAATTCCGCCGCCTGCGGTCCGTGCAGAACGTCGCCTTCGGCGAGTCGCCCGACGTGTCGGACGCCGATGTCGAACGCAACCGCGACTACCTGACCGTCCTGGCCGAACACGGCGAAACCATTGTGGGCGGCGGAATCGCGCTGGATATCGTCTCCGGCGCAACGGAAATCGTCGGCATCGCCGTCTCCGCAGAACACCGCGGCCAAGGCATCGCGGCGGCGATCACCGCGCACCTCACGCGCTTAGCCCACGAACGCGGTGCGCGGACGGCGTTCCTCACGCCGGGCGATGTGGGGATCGGGACGGTGTACCGGCGTGCTGGTTACCAGGTCGCCGGTGAGTGCGTGCACCTGTCGCTGAGCTAGTCGTCGTACCGCCCGCCGCGGCCGCGTTTTACGTCGCTGCGGCGTTTCTTCGCGGCCAGACGGCGTTCCTTCGAGCCTCGCGACGGCTTGGTGGGACGCCGTTTGGCCGGCGGCGGCGCGGATGCCTTCGCCAGCACATCGGCGAGCCGCTCCCGGGCCGCGTCGCGGTTCATCAGCTGGGAGCGGTACTCGCTGGCCGCGATGGTGAGCACTCCGCCGACCAGGCGGGTGCCGAGGCGGGCCGTGATGCGTTCCTTCAGCGCGGGCGGGATCACGGCGGAGCCCGCGACGTCGAACGACAGCTCGACGCGCGAGTCCGTCGTGTTCACGCCTTGTCCGCCCGGTCCCGAGGATCGGGAGAAGCGCTCTCGCAGTTCGGCGCCCGGGATCACGAACCGGGCGCCGACGCGTACGTCCTCCGCCATGTCCTCAGTGTCTCAAGACGAGGCAAGCGGCTTTCAGAACCGCGGGTGGTCGCCGGACAGCACCGCGCGCGGGCCGTCCGGGTCTTCGGCGGGCTGGATGTCGCCGAGGATCCACGCGGGCACGTGCCGCGCGGTGAGCACCGCCAGCGCCCGGTCGACGTCCTCGGCGGACACGATCGCGACCATGCCGACGCCCATGTTGAACGTCTTCTCCAGCTCCGCGCGCTCGACCTTGCCGCGCTGCCCGATCAGTGCGAACACCGGAGCGGGCGTCCACGTGCCGCGTTCGAGCTTGGCGACGAGGCCGCGCGGCATCACGCGCGCGAGGTTGGCCTCCAGGCCGCCGCCGGTGATGTGCGCGAACGTGCGCACCTCGGTCTCGGCGACCAGCGCGAGGCAGTCCTTCGCGTAGATCTTGGTGGGCTCGAGCAGCTCCTCGCCGAGCGTGCGGCCGAACTCCTCGACGTGCCCGTCCAGCGGCATCCGCGCGATGTCCAGCAGCACGTGCCGGGCCAGCGAGTAGCCGTTGGAGTGCAGGCCGGACGAGCCCATCGCGATGACGACGTCGCCGGGGCGGACCTTCTCCGGCGACAGCAGCGCGGACGCCTCGACCGCGCCGACGCCGGTGGCCGACAGGTCGTAGTCGTGCTCGCCCATCAGCCCGGGGTGCTCGGCCGTCTCGCCGCCGAGCAGCGCGCAGCCCGCCTGGACACAGCCCTCGGCGATGCCGCCGACCAGCGCCGCGATCTTCTCCGGCACGACCTTGCCGACCGCGATGTAATCCTGGAGGAACAGCGGCTCGGCCCCGGTGACGACCAGGTCGTCGACGACCATCGCGACCAGGTCGATGCCGACCGTGTCGTGCTTGTCGAGCGCCTGCGCGACCGCGATCTTGGTGCCGACGCCGTCGGTCGACGACGCGAGGATCGGCTCTTTCCACTTGTCGAGCTTGAGCGAGAAGAGCCCGGCGAAACCGCCGACCCCGCCGCGCACCTCGGGCCTCGTCGCCCGCTCAGCGTGTGGCTTGAGCAGCTCGACGGCCTGGTCACCGGCGTCGATGCTGACCCCGGCGGCTGCGTACGTGGCGCTCGTGGACTCGCTCACGGAAGCGGACTCCCTACTGGACATGCTTGGTTCACGGACGCCGGACGGCGTCTTCGGCACCGTACCCGGCGGCGCTGACGGGAGTCGCCGCGCCACCGGCGGCGTCCATGCTCTCGAGCAGGTGCTTGCCGATGAGCGCGTCCTCGGGCAGCGGAATCGGGTACTCGCCGGAGAAGCAGGCCGTGCACAGCCGCGACTTCGGCTGCTCCGACGCCGCGACCAGGCCGTCCAGCGAAATGTAGCCGAGCGAATCGGCTCCGATCGAACGGCGGATGCCGTCGAGGTCGACGCCGTTGGCGACGAGTTCGGCCCGCGACGCGAAGTCGATGCCGTAGAAGCACGGCCACCGCACCGGCGGCGACGCGATCCGCACGTGCACCTCGAGCGCGCCTGCCTCGCGCAGCATCCGCACGAGCGCGCGCTGGGTGTTGCCGCGGACGATCGAGTCGTCCACCACGACCAGGCGCTTGCCGCGGATGACGTCGCGCAGCGGGTTCAGCTTCAGCCGGATGCCGAGCTGCCGGATGGTCTGCGACGGCTGGATGAAGGTGCGCCCGACGTAGGCGTTCTTGACCAGACCGGTGCCGTACGGCAGGCCGGAGCCCTGCGCGTACCCGATCGCGGCCGGGGTGCCGGACTCCGGCACCGGCATCACGAGGTCGGCGTCGACCGGATGCTCGGCGGCCAGCTTGCGGCCGATCTCGACGCGCGTGGCGTGCACGCTGCGGCCGGCGATCGAGGTGTCCGGACGGGCGAGGTAGACGTACTCGAAGACGCAGCCCTTGGGCTCCGGGTTCGCGAACCGCGACGAACGCAGCCCCTCGGCGTCGATGGCGATCAGCTCGCCCGGCTCGACCTCGCGCACGAACGACGCGCCGCAGATGTCGAGCGCGGCGGTCTCGCTCGCCACGACCCAGCCGCGCTCCAGCCGACCGAGCACCAGCGGGTGCACGCCGTGCGGGTCGCGGGCCGCGTACAGGGTGTTCTCGTCGGCGAAGACCAGGCAGAACGCGCCCTTGAGAGTCGGCAGCAGGTCCAGCGCGGCGGCCTCGATGCCCTTGTCCGCGGCGTTCGCGGCGAGCAGCCCGCAGACGAGGTCGGAGTCGCTGGAGGACCCGGTGAGCCCGGCGTGCGGCTTCAGCCCCGCGGCGACGGTGCGATCGCGCAGTTCGGCGGTGTTGACCAGGTTGCCGTTGTGCGCGAAGGACAGGCCGCTGCCGGTGTCCGTGGTGCGGAAGATCGGCTGGGCGTTCTCCCAGATCGTGGCCCCGGTCGTGGAGTACCGGCAGTGCCCGACGGCGATGTGCCCCTGCAGGGACTGCAGGACCTGCTCGTCGAAGACCTGGCTGACGAGCCCGAGGTCCTTGAAGACGACGATCTGCGAGCCGTCCGAGACGGAGATGCCCGCTGCCTCCTGCCCGCGGTGCTGCAGGGCGTAGAGGCCGTAGTAGGTGAGCTTGGCGACTTCTTCCCCGGGAGCCCAGACGCCGAAGACGCCGCACTCCTCACGGGGTTCCGGTTCGGGTTGATCTTCGGGTCGATCAGTACTGGCGGAGGGGTCGGAAACCACCGGGAAGCTCCCAGGAAGACGTGGGCGGGCCGAGTCCAAGTGTAAGGGGTGGATGAGGTGGGGGGCCGGTCCGCGGCGTGGTTCTGCCCACTACGGGGGAGGATTTCCGGAGCGGTGCTCTCAGTTCAGGCCAGTGGTCTTGGACCGGAGTGGACGCTTCGACCCTTCTCGGCTCCGGCTTTCGAGCTCTGCCAGGTGCGCCAGCGCCGGAAGCGCCGCCGTCAGGGCCTCGACCTCGTCGTCGGCGAGTTCGTCGATCAACCGCGCGTACGCGTCGACGCCCGCTTGACGACGCGTTTGGACGTAGGACTCGCCAGCCTTGGTCAGCGACACCAGCGTGACCCGCTTGTCGGACGCGTCGCGCCTCCGCTCGACCAGCCCGGACTCCTCCATCGCCCGGACCAGGACGGTCATCGCGGGCTGGGTGACGCCCTCGGCCACGGCCAGATCGGTGATCCGGCGCGGACCGCACCGGTGCAGGGTGGCCAGGGTGGCGGCGGACGTGACGCTGAGGTCGCGCGGAAGGCGTCTCGCAGCCCTGGTGGCCAGCTCGTAGAGGGCCGACCCGATCGCAGCGCCGCGAGTCGCGGCTTGACGGCTCATGCGAGAAGCATAGACTATTTATATTAATCATTTATGCATCCCCACCGGCCGGACGCGTCCGGCCGAACACAGGAGGTTTCCGTGGCCAAGGGCTACTGGGTCAGCGTCTACCGCGTCATTTCCGATCCGGAGAGGCTGGCCGCGTACAACAAGCTGGCCGCCGCCGCGGTCCAGGCCGCGGGCGGTCGGGTGCTCTCCCGCGGCGGCAGCCGAGTCGTCGTCCACGAGTCCGGAATCCCGGAACGGGTCGTGCTGATCGAGTTCGACAGCTTCGAAGAAGCCGTCGCGGCCTACGAGAGCGAGGCGTACCGGGAAGCGCTGGCGACCCTCGCCGACGCCGTCGAGCGCGACTTCCGGATCATCGAAGGCGTCTGACCGACCAGCACGGGCCAGAAATGAGCCAGGCCCCGCACGAAGTGGATTGGGCCACTTCGTACGGGGCCTGAAATCAGGGGCACCGATGGGGACAGCGCGGAGGGTGGATCAGCGGGCGGCCAGCCACTTCGAGCGGCCGCCTCGGCCCGGGACCCAGCAGCCGTTCGCGGAGGCTGCGGCGGCGGGGGCCGGCTGGCGCTCGGGGAGGGCCAGTACTTCGCCCAGCACCTGGCTTGCTTCGCCGCGCGAGCGCCACAGGGTGGACGCCGGGGCGAAGATGTTCTGCTCGCTGCCAGGGAGGCGCGTGGCCTCGACGTCGTCTTCGGCGTTCAGCCGGACGACGTCCACCACATTGTCGTGCACTCGCACTCCGACCACGGCCTGCACTTCGCCCGCTCCGTCCGTCGGGTGGACGAACTGGTAACCGCGGGCGATAAGTCGCTGCAGGCCCTGCTCGATGTCGAAGGCGGAGCCCACGACGGCGGCCTCAGCCGAGGACATCGTCGAATTCGCCGTCCTTCGCGCCGGCGAGGAAGGCGGCCATCTCCGCGCGCGTGTAGACGAGCGCCGGGCCCTCCGGGAAACGGGAGTTCCGCATCGCGATCTCGCCCGAGGTCAGCGGGGCTACTTCGACGCAGTTGCCCACCGCACCGCTGTAGCTCGCCTTGCGCCACTGGGCGCCGGTCAGACGGTCGGCCGGAATACCGTTCTCGAACCGCTCAGCCATGATGCCACCTTCCGGGAAGGACGATGAAAAGCTCAGGAATCTGCATGTGCATCTGCCTGTGACTTCGACGCTAGCACGCGCGCATGCAGCGGTAAATGCACGTGCAGAATTTTCTGCAAATTTCTCACTGCGTGACGACACGGTTCAGTAGAAGTTCCCAGATAGGTGATTCGAGCA
Organism: Amycolatopsis sp. Poz14; assembly: GCF_006704225.1. NCBI lineage: Bacteria > Bacillati > Actinomycetota > Actinomycetes > Pseudonocardiales > Pseudonocardiaceae > Amycolatopsis > Amycolatopsis sp. Poz14. The sequence continues at coordinate 1,017,171 of NZ_JACLHD010000001.1, read as the reverse complement.
CTACCCGAACGGGCTAATTATTACCCCGGGTCACGATATTGGCAGCCTGATAACGCACCGCGTTCGTGACTCGCCGCCGCCGGGTGCAGCGGGTGAATACGGAACACTTACCGTGACGACCGGAGCGGCGATAGGAAGAGTGCGACCGGGTCAGTGGAAGGCAGTTTCCGGACTTATGCACGCTCGGTGAGGAGAATGGGGTGGGGGCGTTCTCTATTCGACTACCCCTGCCTCGGATGGGCGGGACGGAATTCTCGGCAGAGAGAATTTCGCCGAGGCAATCCCCCGGCGTGAGGAAGAGCAGGGTGCTTAGATCTCGGCCTTGCGCTTGGCGATGCGGGCCCGGCTGCGTTCCGGGGTCTCCGCGTCGACGGCCAGCAGGTCCAATGCGCGGCCGTACTTCTCGATCTCGTCGCGCTTGTCGAGGTAGTGCGCGCCGGTCAGGTACTCGACGTAGACGATGTTCGGCAGTTCCGCCTCGGCGAAGCGCAGCAGCGAGAACGCGTGCTCGGCCGACAAACCGCTTCGGCAGTACGGCAGGATCTGCACCGACACGTGCGGCAGCGTGGTGACCTCGAGCAGGTACTCCAGCTGCTGCCGGAACACCTTCGGTCCGCCGATCGGCCGGTACAGCACCGATTCGTCGAGCACCGCCCAGATGCGCGGCGCGTCCGGGCGGGCCAGCATCTTCTGCCGCCGCATGCGCAGGGCCACCAGCTGATCGACGCGTTCGTCGGCCATTTCCGGGCGGCCGTGGCTGAAGATCGCTCGCGCGTAGGGCTCGATCTGCAGCAGGCCCGACACGAACAGCGGCTCCCGGATCTGGATCCGGGACGCCGCTTCCTCAAGGCCGACGAGATCGGTGAACCAGCCGGGCACCGTCTCCCCGAACTTGCGCCACCAGCCCGCTTCGTTCGACTGCTTGACCATGTCGAGGAACGCTTTGCGCTCCTCCTCGTCGGAGACGCCGTACATGGTGAGCAGGTCGGCGACGTCGCGTTCCTTGAAGCCGACGCGGCCGAGTTCCAGCCGGGAGATCTTGGATTCCGAACCGCGAATGTTGTAGCCCGCCTGCTGGCGCGTGATCCCGGCTTCCTCGCGCAACCGGCGAAGCTGCGAGCCGAGGATCATCCGGCGCGCTGTCGGGCCGAGGCTCTGCTCGCCGGCGGACACGCCTACCGCGTTCATGACCAGGGCCCTTCCATCGCCGCTCGTTCGTCACGGGAATCGAAATCCGACTACCCAAAGTACACGCAAGGCACTGCCCCGGACAGCGTGGCACAGGCCTCGGCTCAGGGGATTCTACGGAGTGTGTGCCTCAGAAGACACTCCTGAGAGAACAATTGCCGCGGAAAATCAGATTCGCACGACCGGGAGCCAGTGCGCGAGGTCCGCGCGGCTGCCCGAGGCCGTCACCCGGGCGGCGCCGAGCGCGTCGTCCCAGTCCAGGAGGCCGGTGGCCAGTTCGAGCCACGTCCGCGGGTCGGTCTCGACGACGTTGGGCGGCGTGCCGCGGGTGTGCCTCGGGCCCTCGATGCACTGCACCGCGGCGTACGGCGGCACCCGGACCTCGACCGTGTGCCCCGGCGCGTCCTGCGCGAGCGTCCGCAGGGTCGCGCGCACCGCGGCGGCGAGCTCGGCGCGGGCCGGATCCGGCCCGGAACCACGCAACCAGTCCGAAACGGCCAGCACCGCCGCTCGTAACTGAGCGGGATCGACCGAACGCGAAGAGGCCATGCGACAACAGTAGAGTGGCCGCGGACGGACTTTCAGGCACCCGGCACCGAGGGACGGCGATGGCGCAGCGGGACGAGGCAGATCGGATGGTTTCCCGGACCCCGGCGGGCAAACGCGCGCGCCGGAACGCGTACCCCCGCCGCGGGCCGCAGGGAAAACCCGAGATCACTCCCGAGATGCGGGCCAACGCGCGGACGAACCCGAACAGCTGGCTGTATGTCATCGACGAGGCCTTCGACGCCCGCGGTCCGGTGCCGTCGTGGGCGGTCGTCGGCGCGTATCCGGTGAACGGGACGGGAGAGGTCGTCGAGGACTTCCACCCCAACGACCGGTACCGGCCCTCGCCGAAGGCGCTCGGTTTTCCCGAGCCGCGCAACGAACTCGAGCGGCTGCTGCAAATGGTCCGGACCGAACACCGGCCCGCCGAGGACCTGCCGCGCGTCATCCTCGATTCGACGCTGCTGGTCTACGCCCTGTCCCCGGTGCAGCGCACGGTGATCGGCTTCCACAACGCCGACGGACGGGTCATGGTCCCGGCGTACACGTCGAAGTCGCTGGTGCCGCGCGAATGGCCGCACGCCCGCGCGGTGCTCGGCCGCGACATCGTCGGGCTGCTCGCCGGACATCCGCTCGCGGTCAACCCGCACGACCTGATCACCGCCGTCGTGCCGGCCGAGCACCTGATGAAGGCGCTGGCCGAAGAACGGCGCTGACCTGGGCAGACCACACTGCCGAGTGATCATGATTCGCCGAAACCCGCTCGCCCGGGCATCGTGACGCAGTAGGAGTACACGCGTCCGGTGAGGAGCCCTGGGTGAAGCGTCATCTGCTGCTGCGCTGGAGCGCGGTTCTCTTCGCCGGGATCACCGGCACGTCCCTGTGCGAAACGGCGCAGGCGGCACCGAGCTACGCCGGGGCCGCGGACAACTACGCCGGTTCGCAAATCGCGAAGCACGAAGGCGTTCTGGGAGCGCCGAACATCTCGTACACGACACAAGACCAGTACCTCGGCCACGACGTCAGCGGACACCAGGGCCCGGTCGACTGGCCCGCCGCGGCGGGAGCGGGCGCGAAGTTCGTGTACGTGAAAGCGACCGAGGGCACCGGGTTCGTCAGCGGGCAGTTCGCCCAGCAGTACAACGGTTCCTACCAAGCCGGGATCGTCCGCGGCGCCTACCACTTCGCGCGCCCGGACGTGTCCGACGGCGCCGCGCAGGCCAACTACTTCCTCGCGCACGGCGGCGGCTGGTCGGCCGACGGCAAGACGCTGCCCGGCGCACTCGACATGGAATACAACCCCTACGGCGAAACGTGTTACGGCAAGGACGCGAACGGGATGGTCGCGTGGGTCCGCGCGTTCTCCGACACCTATCGCGCCCGCACCGGACGGCTGCCGACGATCTATACGTCGACCAGCTGGTGGAAACGCTGCACCGGAAACAACCCTTCTTTCGGAGGGAATCCGCTCTGGATCGCGCGCTACAACTCCTTCATCGGCGAACTCCCCGCGGGCTGGGGACAGCACGCCATCTGGCAGTTCTCGAACAGCGGCGCCCTGCCCGGCGACCAGAACTGGCTCAACGGAACCCAGTCAGCCCTGCGCAATCTGGCATTCGGGTGAACGTTCGTGACGCGGTCACGAATTAGTCATCACCGCTCGATGAAAATCACCCACTCGCCCATTCATCTTCACGGAACTTGATGACAAACGACGATTCGTCCTCAAGAATCTCCCCCGTGGCGGCTACCTGCACATAGCCGCCCTCCGCGAGGGTATCTGTGAAGGGATCGACGATGTCCACTTCCCGAAGAGGGCGGCGCGGCGCGCTGCTTTCCGCTCTGACCGTCCCGGTAGTCGCGCTCCTGCTCGGCGCTTCGACCGAGGCGACGGCCGCCCCGGCGGCTTCCCCGCTTTCGGCGCGGGAGATCAACTCCGTCAACGCCGACATCCAGGCGAACAACCACACCATGGGATCGCAGATCCGGCGCGTCGAGGGGGATCACTCCACTCCCGAGACGAAAGCCGCCGCACAGCAACCGCAACCCGCCGCCGCGTTGCCGAACCAGGTAGCGGCCACCGTCGCGGGCATGGACGTCGCCAGCTACCAGGGCAACGTCAACTGGGCCAACTGGTGGGGCCAGGGCAAGCGATTCGTCTGGACCAAGGCGACCGAGAGCACGAACTACACGAACCCGTACTTCGCCCAGCAGTACAACGGTTCCTACAACCAGGGCTTCATCCGCGGCGCCTACCACTTCGCCACCCCGAACACCTCGAGCGGAGCGGCACAGGCGACCTACTTCGTCGCGCACGGCGGCGGCTGGTCAGGGGACGGCAAGACGCTGCCCGGCGCGCTGGACATGGAGTACAACCCCTACGGCGCGACCTGTTACGGACTGAGCAAGGCGTCGATGACGGCGTGGATCAAGGACTTCCACGACACCTATCACGCGAAAACGGGCCGCTGGCCGGTGATCTACACGTCGACGAACTGGTGGAACCAGTGCGTCAGCGGCGATTTCTCCAGCACCGCGCCGCTGTGGATCGCGCGGTACGCGTCCTCGGCCGGAACGCTTCCGTACAACTGGGGCTACTACACCGTGTGGCAGTACACCTCGAGCCCGCTGGACCAGGACACGTTCAACGGCGCCTACGACCGGCTGCAGGCACTCGCCAACGGCTGACCTGAGGGCGCGCACGGACGCGGCTCCCGGTTCTCCCCTCCTCCTGCCGGGCGGGGCGGCCGGGAGCCGCTTTTGTGCGAGCTTTGCCCGCCTTGCACAATGCAGACCTGGGGCGGAGACGGAACCGCCTGGGCCGGCGGGGCGTCAGACCGCGGCGCGAGTCGGTGCAGCAGGAAGGCGGAACCGGACATGACTTACCCACCGCAGCCCGGACAGGGCGGGGACCCCTACGGCCAGGGCTGGCAGCAGCCCGGCTCGGGCGGGGTGCCGCAGCAGCCGGGGTGGGACCCCAACCAGGCCCAGCAGCCGGGCGGATACCCGAACCCCCAGCAGCAGCCCGCCTGGGACCCGAACGCCCAGCAGCAGCAGGGTTGGGACCCGAACGCTCAGCAGCAGTACCCGGGGTACCAGCAGCAGCCCTACGGCGGCACCCAGCAGTTCCCGCAGCAGGGCTGGGACCAGGGGCAATACCCGGGCGGACCGGGCGGCGAGCCGCCGAAGAACAACAAGACCGGCCTGTGGATCGGCATCGCCGTCGCGGTCGTCGTGGTGGTCGCGCTCGGCATCACCGGGTTCGTCGCGCCGGGGTTCTTCCTCAGCAAGGACGACAAGGGCACCACACAGGCGCAGCCGCCCGCCCCGGCCCCGTCGCAGTCGTCGGAGGCTCCGCTGCCGAGCGACTCGTCGTCGCCGTCCACGGATTCGAGCGACGACCCCGATTCGGGCGGCGCGTCGGGCGAGGCGAAGCAGGTCATCGACGACTTCCTCGCGAAGCTCAACGCCAAGGACGCGGCGGGCGCGACCGCGATGGCCTGCCAGGGCACCGAGAGCATGTCGAAGCGCAGCATCGACGAGACCACCAGCGGCGACCCGCAGCTCACGCTGAGCAAGGTCACCGCGGGCAGCGCCACGACGAGCGCCCGGATCACCGGCAAGCTGTCGGGCAAGGACGCCAGCGGCACGATGGTCATCATGAACCGCAGTGGCGGCTACTGTGTGGGGCTGTACCTGATCCTCGCGTTCTGACCCGGTGCGCTCGCCGCTGCTGTGGACGTTGATCGCGTCCGTGGCACTGCTGTGCGGGGTCGGCGGCTGGTTGCTCGCCGACCCCGCGACAAGCCGCAGTGAAGCGTTGAAAACGGCCGGTCTCGCCGGTGGCGCGGTCGTGGCGCTGTACGCGTTGTGGCTCAACGATCGCCGCCGCCGCGTCGAGGAGGCGCGGCAGGTGATCGAGCAGCAGCGGCACGACGTCGACCGCGAGCGGATCTCCGACGAGCGGTTCGCCAAGTCGGTCGAATTGCTGGGCCACGAGGCCGATCAGGTGCGGGTCGGCGCGTTGCACGCGCTGGCCGGGCTGGCGCGGACGCGGCCGGAGTATCGGCAGACCGTGCTGGACGTGCTGTGTTCTTATCTGCGGCGGCCGTTCACGCATGGCCGCTATGACAGTCCTGAAAAGAGCGGCGCTCCGGAAGAGGAGCGCGAGCTGCAGGTGCGGCTCACCGCGCAACGGCTGATCCGGGATCTGCTGCCACCGTCCGATGTGGACGGACCGGGTCCGGACCTCGATCTGACCGGCGCGGTCCTGGAGTACTTCGACCTTTCCCGCCGCCGGATCGGCGGCCTGCTGCTGCGGCACGCTTCGCTGTACAGCAGCACGAATCTCAGCGGCTCCGTCTTCACCGGGCAGGCTTATTTCACCGCCGCAGGTACGGGCCCTGGCCGCCTGGTGGGCGTTTTCCGTTGCCGCAACGCGACTTTTCTCGACCGGGCCTGGTTCTCCGGTACCGAATTCTCCGAACGGGCCAATTTCTCCCACACCACGTTCGCCGGTCCGACCACCTTCAAGGGCGCGACCTTCGCGAAGGAAGTCCTTTTCGACGGGGCGGCGTTCTCCGGTCCGGTGGAGGCAGCGCTGCCGGACGGCTGGAAGCTGGATCCGCAGAATGGCGGCTATGTCGCGGTGCCGATCTGAGTAGCATCAAGAAACCGTGGACGTCTACGAAGCGGTGCGTTCCCGGCGGTCTGTCCGCGGCTTCCTCGGCAAGCCAGTACCCGGCGAAGTCCTGACTCGAGTCCTCGCCACGGCCTTGCGCGCCCCTTCTGGGGGAAATCTACAGCCGTGGCGGATTTACGTCTTGACCGGCGCGAAGCTGGCCGAGCTGAAATACCTGGTCGGGCAGCGCATCGCGGACGGCGACACCGGCGATCCGCCCCAGGTGCTGCCCTATCCGCAAGTGTTGCCCGAGCAGTACGCGCGGCGGATCGAGGAGCTGGGCGCGCTGCGCTACGGCGCAGTCGGGGTCGCGCGGGAGGATTACGCGGGCCGGGAGCGGATCCGGGTCCGGAATTGGGACTGCTTCGGTGCTCCGGTCGCGCTTTTCTGCTACCTGAACGAGCAGATGCTTCCGCCGCAATGGCTGGACGCGGGGATGTTCCTGCAGACCGTGATGCTGCTGCTGCGCAAGGAAGGGCTCGACAGCTGCGCGCAGATCGCGTGGGGCCGGTACCACCGGAGCGTCACGGAGATCGCGGAGCCGCCGCCCGGATACGTCCTCGGCTGCGGCATGTCGATCGGGTACGCGGATCCCGACGAGCCCCGGCCGGCGATTCCGCGGGCAGAGCTGGCGGAGGTGGTCACCTTCCGCTCGTGAGTGCCGGCGCCGGTCCGCACCGGCACTCACGAGGGCTCAGTCGAACAGCGCCGGAAGGGTCTTCTCCCAGGTCTCGCGCAGTTCTTCAAGGGAGAACTCGGTGACGCCCTGGATCTCCAGCGTTCCGGAATCCGGGTCGACGACACCGGTCTTGCGCCACGGCAGGCCGCGCGCGGTGCACATTTCGGTGAACCGCAGCTCTTCCGTGCGCGGGACCGCCACCAGCACGCGGCCGGACGACTCGGAGAACAGCTGCACGAACGGGTCCTGGTCGCGGTCGAGGAACACCCGGGCCCCGCACTGTCCAATGAGGACAGTCTCGGTGAGCGCCTGTGCCAGACCGCCGTCGGCGAGGTCGTGCGCGGCGGAGATCATGCCGTCGCGCGAACCGGCGACCAGGACGTCGGCCAGCAGCTTTTCGCGGGCCAGGTCCACCCGGGGCGGAACGCCGCCGAGGTGCCCGTGCAGTTCGCGGGCCCAGGCCGAACCGTCCAGCTCGTCGTGGGTGTCGCCGAGCAGCAGCAGCGTCTCGCCCGCTTCCGCGCCGATGCCGGTGGGGATGCGGCGGGTGACGTCGTCGATCACGCCGAGCACCGCGATCACCGGGGTCGGCAGGATCGCCGTGTCGCCGGTCTGGTTGAAGAAGCTGACGTTGCCGCCGGTGACCGGGATGCCCAGCTCGACGCACGCGTCGGCGAGACCGTGCACGGCCTGCTCGAACTGCCACATCACGCCCGGGTCGGTCGGGGCGCCGAAGTTGAGGCAGTCGGACACCGCGACCGGGGTCGCGCCGCCGGTGGCGACGTTCCGGTACGCCTCGGCCAGCGCGAGCTGCGCGCCGCGGTACGGGTCGAGGTAGACGAACTTCGCGTTGCAGTCGGTGGCCACCGAGACGCCGCGGTTGCTCTCCTCGTCGATCCGGATCATGCCGGAGTCGGACGGCTGGGACAGCACCGAATTGCCGCGCACGTAGCGGTCGTACTGCGCGGTCACCCATTCCTTCGACGCCTGGTTCGGCGACGCGATGAGCTTCAGGAAGTCCGCGCGCAGTTCCTCGGGCGTCGACGGGCGCGGGAGCTTCGCGGAGGTGTCGGCGACGAGGCCGTCCTGGAACGCCGGGCGCTCGATCGGGCGGTCGTACACCGGGCCCTGGTGCGCGACGGTGTGCGCGGGCACGTCGACCACGATCTCGTCGTTCCAGGTGATGACGAGGTGCTCGCCGTCGGTGACCTCGCCGATGTCGGTGGCGATGACGTCCCACTTGGCGCAGACCGCCATGAACGCCTCGACGTTCTCCGGCGCGACGACCGCGCACATGCGCTCCTGCGATTCGCTGGAGAGCACCTCGGCGGGCGTCATCCCGGTGGCGCGCAACGGAACCCGGTCGAGGTAGATGTGCATGCCGCCGTCACCGGCCGCGGCCAGCTCGGACGTCGCGCACGACAGCCCGGCCCCGCCGAGGTCCTGGATGCCGACGACCAGCTTCTCGCGGAACAGGTCGAGACAGCACTCGATGAGCACCTTCTCGGTGAACGGGTCGCCAACCTGCACGCTGGGCAGCTTCCGCCGGCCGGACGCGGATTCGTCGCCGGAGAAGGTGTCGCTGGCGAGCACGGACACGCCGCCGATGCCGTCGAGACCGGTGCGCGCGCCGAACAGGATGATCTTGTTGCCCGAACCGGAGGCGAACGCCAGGTGCAGGTCCTCGGTGCGCATCGCCCCGACGCACAGCGCGTTGACCAGCGGGTTCCCCGCGTAGGAGGGGTCGAAGACCAGCTCGCCGCCGATGTTCGGCAGGCCGAGGCAGTTGCCGTAGCCGCCGACGCCCGCGACCACGCCGGGGAGCACGCGCTTGGTGTCCGGCGCGTCGGCCGGGCCGAAGCGCAGCGCGTCCTGCACCGCGAGCGGCCGCGCGCCCATCGCCATGATGTCGCGCACGATGCCGCCGACGCCGGTGGCCGCGCCCTGGTACGGCTCCACATAGGACGGATGGTTGTGGCTTTCCACCTTGAAGGTGACCGCCCAGCCGTCGCCGATGTCGACCACGCCCGCGTTCTCGCCGATGCCGGCCAGCATCTTGGCCTTCATCTCGTCGGTGGCGGTTTCGCCGAAGTAGCGCAGATGCTTCTTCGAGGACTTGTAGGAGCAGTGCTCGCTCCACATCACCGAGTACATCGCGAGCTCGGCGTCGGTGGGCCGGCGGCCGAGGATTTCCCGGATCCGCGCGTACTCGTCTTCGGCGAGGCCGAGTTCGACGTACGGCTGGCTCGTTTCCGGGGTCGCCGCGGCCACTGCGGTGGTGTCAACTGTGCTGGTCACGGTATCCGTGTCAGGGTTCGCCACGGCCTTAAGACTACGTGTCGGCCGGGTCACACCCACAGCCGCCCGGCCTGCTCGCGCGGGGCATAAATGAGTCGCGCCGGAGCCTCCCGGCGGCTTAGCGTCAATGATCGTGCTTTCCGCCACGTACCGCTTCCCCGACATCCGGCTCCCGGAACGTCCGACGCCGGTCCGGTATCTGCTGGCGGTCCTGCGCGCACGGCCGGGGCTCGTCCTCGCCGCGATCGTCACCGGGGCCGGCTGGTCGCTGCCGAGCGCCCTGCTGCCGCTGGTGATCGGCCGGGGCGTCGGGGCGATCGCCGACGGCGACTCGTCCGCGCTGTGGCGCTGGGCGCTGCTCGCGGGCGTGCTCGGCGTGACGCAGGCGCTGCTCGGCACCGGGCTGCACTTCGCGTCGTACGGCATGTGGATCCACGGGGCGGGCTCCACCCAGCGCCTGGTCACCGACCACACGACCCGGCTCGGCGCGTCCCTGCGCGACGCCACCACCACCGGCAACGTCGTCGCGGTCACGTCGTCGGACATGAACTGGGTCGGCAACGCGTTCGAGGTCATCGGCCGCACGTTCGGTTCGATCGTGGCGTTCGTGGTCATCGGGATCGCGATGCTCGGCACCTCGCCGGTGCTGGGCACGGTCGCGCTGGTCGGCGTCCCGCTCGCGGTGCTCGGCATCGGTCCGCTGCTCGCGCCGCTGCAGAAGCGGAAAACCGCGCAGCGGGAGAACCTGAGCGAGGTGAACGCACTCGGCGCGGACATCGTGTCCGGGCTGCGGATCCTGCGCGGCGTCGGCGGCGAACGGCGATTCCTCGCCCGGTTCCGCGACGCGAGCCAGCTGGTGCGGCGCTCCGGCGTCGAGGTCGGGCGCAGCGAATCCTGGCTGGCAGGCGCGGAGGTCCTGCTGCCGGGGCTGGTCACGGTGGCGATCACCTGGCTGGGCGCGCGGCTCGCGCTCGACGGCACGATCAGCGTCGGCGAACTGGTGGCGTTCTACGGTCTCTCGGCGTTCCTGGTAGTGCCGGTCGCCACGGCGACCGAACAGGTCAGCTCGCTCAGCTCGGGCCTGGTCGCGGCGCGCAAGGTGTGCGGGCTGCTGGCCCTGCGGCCGAAGCTCGCCGAGCCGGTGTCGCCGCTGCCGCTGCCGGACGGTCCGCTGGAGCTGGTGGACACCGCCAGCGGCATCCGGATCGCGCCGGGCAAGCTGACCGTGGTCGATCTTGGTGCCGAGGCGGAGGCGATCGCCGCGCGGATGAGCCGGTTCGCCGACGCGGACGAGGGCGAACAGGTGCTGGTCAGCGGGGTGCCCGCGGATCGCGTCGCGCTCGCCGAACTGCGCAGGCGCGTGGTGTACGCGCACAACCAGGACCTGTGGTTTTCCGGGGTGCTGCGCGATCAGCTGACCCCGGAGCACCCGCGCGGGGTCGACATCTTCGCGGCGCTGCACGCGGCGGACGCCGAGGACATCATCGAGGCCCTGCCGCGTGGCGTTGACGAGCTGATCGGCGAACGCGGCCGCGAGGTGTCCGGCGGGCAACGACAGCGGCTGAGCCTGGCCCGCGCGCTGGCGATCGACCCTGACGTGCTGCTGCTCGACGAGCCGACGTCGGCGGTCGACGCGCACACCGAAGCCCGGATCACCCAGCGCGCCAAGGAATTGCGGACCGGCAGGACCACGGTGGTGTTCAGCCAGAGTCCACTGTGGAGGAACGTGGCCGACGAGGTCGTGCACGGAAAGGCAGTGACGGTATGACGACGCGGCTCCCGCTGGCGTCGAAACGCGAAGTGCGGCGCTGGGCGAAACGCGTGGCGGTCGAGCACCGGCGCGAGTTTTCCGTGATGCTCGGGCTGTTCTGCCTGGCCACCGTGGTCGGGCTGGCCGGGCCGCAACTGCTCGGCAGGCTCGTGGACGGCGTCGTCGAGCACGGCACGACGCTGCGGGTCGATCTGCTGGCCGTCGCGTTCGTGGCGGTGCTCGTGCTGCAGGCGTGGGCGAGGAAGGCGGCGCGGCTGCGCGGCCGGATGTTCGGCGAACGGGTGCTCGCGCAGACCCGCGAACGGTTCGTCACGAACGCGCTCGGCCTTCCGCTGGGCACCGTCGAGGCGGCCGGCACCGGCGACCTGCTCAGCCGGGCGACCAGCGACATCAACCGGCTGGACGTCGCGGTGCGGTTCGCCGCGCCGGAAATCCTGATCGCCGCGGTGACGGTGCTGTTCACCACCATCGCGATGATCGTGACGTCGCCGCTGCTCGCGCTGGCCCTGCTGGTGGCGATCCCGATCCTGGTGCCGGTGAACATCTGGTACCAGCGGAAGATCCCGAGCGCGTTCGCGTGGATGCTCGACCGCTGGGGCGACCTGCAATCGACCACCCACGAGACCGTGGAGGGCGCGCGGACCTCGGAGGCGCTCAGCCTCACCGAACGGCGGGTCCGCGCCGGGTACCACGCACTCGACCAGGCGACGCTCGGCGAACGCCGGATGCGGGCGCTGCAGATGCGCTGGCTGCCGTCGCTCGAAATCAGCTACGTGCTGCCGATCGCGGCGCTCCTGCTGCTGGGCTTGTTCGCCTACAGCCAGGGCTGGGCCGGGCTCGGCACGATCACGACGATGCTGGCGTACGCGCAGGCGATGACCGCTCCGCTCAGCGAGGCGCTGTTCTGGCTGGAGGATTTGCAGGTCGCGATAGCCGCGACGCGCCGGATCATCGGCGTGCAGCCAGCCGAATCGGCGGACAAGGTCGCCGACGTGCCGCGCGGGCGCGACATCGAGGTGCGCGAAGTCCGGTTCGGCTACACCTCAGACCGCGAGGTGCTGCACGGCATCAGCCTGAGCGTTCCGCGAGGGGAACGGCTGGCGATCGTCGGACCGTCCGGTGCGGGCAAGTCGACGCTGGGCAGGCTGCTGGCCGGGATCTCGGCGCCGACCGCGGGTTCGATCCGGGTCGGCGGCACCGAGGTGTCGACGCTCGCGGACGACGTGCTGCGCGGCGAGGTGCTGCTGCTGACGCAGGAACACCACACGTTTTCCGGGACGCTGCGGGAAAACCTGGCCCTGCCGGCCCGGCGCGGCGGCGGGGACTGGACCGACGAGGAACTGCTGGACGCGCTCGCGTCCGCCGGCGCCGAGGAGTGGGCGGCCGGACTGCCGGACGGGCTGGACACCAAGCTCGGCTCGGGCGCGTACGCGGTTCCGGCCGGTCTCGCGCAGCAACTGGCGCTGGCCAGGGTCGTCCTGGCCGACCCGCACACGCTGGTGCTGGACGAGGCGACGTCGCTGCTGGACACCGGTTCGGCGCGCGAGCTGGAACGGTCGCTGAACGCGGTGCTCGAAGGCCGCACGGTGATCGCGATCGCGCACCGGCTGCACACGGCCGCGGCGGCGGACCGGGTCGCGGTGGTCGAGGGCGGCACCATCACCGAACTCGGCCCGCACCAGGACCTGATCGCGGCGGGCGGCCCGTACTCGCGACTGGTCGCGGCGGCGAGCTGAAGCGCGATTCCCGGTCGACAAATCCGAAGCGGTGAAAACCGTGGCGGAACTTTGGGGGAATCAGATTTCCCCAAATACACTACCCGCATCTAAGGGGGGAGCGGGTAGTGACTGACAAAAAGGGTGGCCGGCGGGCCTTCCTCGGAATCTCGGCATTTCTGGCAGCCGTGGTGATCGCGGCGATCGTGGTACCGCTCGCGCTCAACAGCGACACGGTGTCCGGTCACGCGATCGCGGTGTCCCAGCCAGGTCCGTGGCAGCTGGGAGCGGACCGGGTCCCGCCGTACGACAACGGCATCGATTCCTGGGTCGTGGGCGACGATCTGGTGCTGGTGAACGACACCTATGCGGTCGCGTACGCACGGAGCGACGGAAAGGAACGTTGGCGGATCCCCTCCCCCGCCGGCCATTTCTGCGGGGCGAGCACCTCTGTCGTCGACAATCACATCGCCGTCGGTTATGGGGATCTCTGTTCGAGCGCGGCTGTACTGGATGTCAACGCGGGAAAGCTGCTGTGGCAGCGGGCGATGCCCATCACCTCGTCGGGGAGCCCGTCGCAGGCGAAACTCGACGAGCACGCAGTGCTGGAGATCGTCGGCGGTTCGGTCGTGGTCGTGCACTACCAGCAACTGCTCGGGCTGGACGCGGCCACCGGCGCCGTCCGCTGGTCCGAGGTCACGCCACCGACCGACGAGAAGGTGTACTCGAACTGCATCCCGTCGGACGGGCTGCCGCGGAGCGCGGACTTCGTGCTGCTGTCCCACTGCAGCGCCAAGGACGCCGGCGACAGCTTGTACGTCGCCGTTGCCGTCGATCCCGCGACCGGGAAAACCAAGCAGCACAACGAGTTCGTGAAGAGCAAGTCCTACCTCACGATGGCGTGGGTGAGCGCGTCGCCGCTGGTCGCCTACGTCAGCGACGCATCGAAAGGGATGTACGCAACTCTCGACGACTCGCTCGAACCGGTTTCCACCATCGATGCCGGAGACGCGTTGAACGGCTTCATGGGCGACGACGGATTCGGCTACAGCCTGAGCGGGGCCTCCAATGGCACGTCACATCGACGTTCGCGAGCACTCGTCACGGGCACCACGATGATCGCGCTGACCAGCCCGCAGAAGCCCAACCGCCTCGCCGCGTTCGACCTCCGCACCGGCGCCAAACGCTGGGAAGTCCCGGCGCCCGGCGGCGGCATTGTCGCGGCGCCGCTCGCGGTGGACAACGGGCAGGTGATCGCCGTGGTCTCCGCCGGCCAGGACGGTCCTGAGCAGCACATCGTCAAGTTCTCCCTGGACACCGGAGCTGTGACACCCGTGCGCACGGTCTCGCTCACGGGTCCCGGCAATCGCAGCTTGGCACCGTGGTTCTGCCGCTTGTTCTGGGCAGACGGGGTCGTTTACGGAGTCCGCGCGATCTACACCGCACAGTCCACGGCACTGGTCTTCCGGCTCGGCTGAGCACGGCCGTCCCGGCCCGAGCCCCGAGACCGGAATGTCCGCCAGGCGTCCGGCGTTGGCCTCAAGCGGATCCTGATCTTCCTAGCCTGGGGGTGACGCCGGATGGCGGTCATGACGGTGGACGAACGAGAGAAGTTCCTCGCGGAGCAGCGAGTGGGCGTGCTGTCGATCGGCCGGGAAGGCGCGGCCCCGCTCGCCGTGCCGGTTTGGTACGACTACGAGCCCGGCGGCGAACTGCTGATCTGGATGGACCGCGGGTCGGCGAAGGACCGTGCGATCGAGGCGGCGGGCAAGCTGAGCCTCACGGTGCAGCAGGAAACCCAGCCGTACAAGTACGTGACGGTGTCCGGTCCGGTAGTGGACCGGTCCTCGGCTCCGACGGAGGAGCAGGCGCTCGCCATCGCCTCGCGGTACGCGCCCGAGGCCGAGGCGCGGAAGTTCGTCGAGGGCTCGCTGACGGAGAACTCGGTGCTGGTGCGGGTGCGCACCGAGCGCTGGCTCTCCAGCGACCACAGCAAGTAACGCGAAAAGGGGCCCCGGGAAGTTTCCGGGGCCCCTTTTGCGGTGCTTGGCTCAGGCTTTCACGAGCGCGTCGACCGCGCTGTAGAACATGCCGAGGCCGTCGTCGGACGGGCCGGTGAGCGCGTCGATCGCGTGCTCCGGGTGCGGCATGAGACCGACCACGCGGCCGTTCTCGCTGGTGACGCCCGCGATGTCGTTGCGGGAGCCGTTCGGGTTGCCGCCGACGTAGCGGAACGCGACCCGGCCCTCCGCCTCCAGCATGTCCACAGTGGACTGGTCGGCGACGTAGCAGCCGTCGTTGTTCTTGAGCGGGATCAGGATCTCCGCGCCCGCCTCGTAGCGCGTGGTCCACGCGGTGGCGTTGTTGTCCACGCGCAGCCACTGGTCGCGGCACACGAAGTGCAGGCCGACGTTGCGGATCATCGCGCCGGGAAGCAGGCCGGCCTCGCACAGGATCTGGAAGCCGTTGCAGATGCCGAGCACCGGCATGCCCTTGTGCGCGGCGTCGATGACCGAGGACATCACCGGCGCGTAGCGGGCGATCACACCGGCGCGCAGGTAGTCGCCGTAGGAGAAGCCGCCGGGGACGACGACCGCGTCGACGCCCTTGAGGTCGTCGTCGGCGTGCCAGAGCGAAACCGCCTCGGCGTCGGCGTAGCGGACCGCGCGGGCGGCGTCGCCGTCGTCGAGCGTGCCGGGGAAGGTGATGACGCCGATGCGGGCGCTCACGCCTCCACCCGCCGGATGGTCCACTGCTCGATCACCGGGTTGGCGAGGAAGCCCTCGGCCATCTTGGCCAGCGTCTCGTCATCGACGTCGTCGTCGACCTCGAGTTCGAAGTGCCGCCCCTGGCGCACGTCGGCGACCCCGGAGAAGCCGAGCCGCGGCAGCGCACGCGCCACCGCCTGGCCCTGCGGGTCGAGGATCTCGGGTTTGGGCATGACGTCGACAACGACTCGAGCCACGGCTGGCTGCTCCTTATTTCTGCAGGTCGTGGGTGCACTGGAAGCGTACTTCACTAGCCTGATCGGCAGACAGACCGGTATCGAGGGGGAGACGTGAACCACCCGCCGCAAGGCCCGTATCCGCAGCAGGGCCCTTATCCGCCGCGCGGACCGCAGCAGGGGCCGCCGCCTGGGCAGTTTCAGCAGCTGGGTGACGCCGGGCTTCTTCAAGGAGAAGCTGGACACGACGTCGCAGGGAACGCCGGAGCAGCTGGCCCAGTCGGTCGCCAACTCGATCACCGAGCAGACCGGGCTGAATGAGCTGTGGTGCAGGATCCGGTCGAAGCGGTCCTACACCGCCGAGCAGACCTTCCGGAGCGCGAAGGGCGACGCGAAGATCAGCAACGCGGTGCATCTGACCGGCCAGCAGGAGCGCGCGGCGACGATCACCGCCGGCGACCTCACCTACGGGATCGCGATCATCCCCAGCGACAAAGGCTGGTGTGTGCGCGACACCAAATCGGGTGGCGAACCGGCTCCGCTGGCCAGCCTGTCGACGGATCCGAAGCCGCGGCCCCCGGTGAAGAACGGCACGGACGCCGCGACCAGGTTCATCGACGCGGTCAACGCGCGAGACATCCCGGCGGCGCTGTCGGTCATGTGCCAGGACACCACTCGCAACGGCACCCAGCAGTGGATCTACGGCGAAACCAAGCTCACCCCGCGCAAGACGGACGTGCTGACCTCCGCGGGCCGGACCATCGTGCACCTCGACACCAAGGTGGACGACGTGACCGGAGAGGGCCGGGTGGAGACCGACGACGATGCGGCGGACGGCGTGTGCGTCACCGTCTTCGATGCCACTTCTGACTGATCGGTTTTCCGGCGACTTGCGCGTAGCGTGACCTGCGCCATGATGTGTCGTTGACAGGGTGTCAACACCACCGGGAGGCAGCGTGCCAGAGCAGGACTCCTTCGACTACGTGATCGTCGGCGCGGGCAGCGCGGGCTGCGTGCTGGCGAACCGGCTGAGCGAGGACCCGTCCGCGCGGGTGCTGCTGCTCGAGGCCGGCGGCGAGGACACCGCGGACGAGGTCCGGATCCCGGCGGCGTTCGCGTCGCTGTTCAAGACGAAGTGGGACTGGAACTACGAGACCGTCGAGCAGAAGCACACCGGCAAGAAGGAGTACTGGCCGCGCGGCCGGATGCTCGGCGGCTGCTCGTCGATCAACGCGATGATCTACATCCGCGGCAACCGCGCCGACTACGACGGCTGGCGCGATGCGCACGGAGCCACCGGCTGGGGCTGGGACGACGTGCTGCCGTACTTCAAGCGCGCCGAGGGCAACCAGCGCCTCGGCGGCCCGCTGCACGGCACGGACGGCCCGCTGCACGTCGAGGACCGGCGGTTCACCCACGAGCTGTCGCACGCGTGGGTGGACAGCGCGGTCGCGTGGGGGCTCAAGCACACCGACGACTTCAACGGCGAGTCGCAGGAGGGAGCCGGGCTCTACCAGGTCACCTGCAAGCGCGGCCGCCGCTGGTCCACCGCGGACGCTTACCTGCGGCCCGCGTTGTCGCGGCCGAACCTGACCGTGCGGACGAACGCGCAGGTCACGCGGGTGGTTTTCGAGGGCACCCGAGCGGTCGGGGTGTCCTATCTCGACAAGGGCGTGCCGACGACGGTCCGGGCGGACGCCGAAGTGCTGCTGTCGGGCGGGGCGATCAACTCGCCGCAGTTGCTGATGCTGTCCGGCGTCGGTCCGGCCGAGCATCTGCGCGAACTGGGCATCGACGTGGTCGCCGCGCTGCCCGGCGTCGGCGACAACCTGCACGACCACCCGGCGGTCGGCGTGATCTGGTCGACGAAGGGCACGACCGACATCGCGGACTCCGCGACACCCGCCGGATTGGTGCGCTACCAGCTGACCAAACGCGGCCCGCTCGCGTCGAACATCGGCGAGGCGGGCGCGTTTTACTCGACCCGCGACGGGCTGGCCGCGCCGGACATGCAGATCCACGTGGCCCCGACGTTGTTCTACGACAACGGAATGCGCGAGCCCACGTGTCCGGGCTTCACGTCGGCGGCCACGCTGGTCGACGTCGCGAGCCGCGGGCGGCTGCGGCTGAAGTCGGCGAATCCGGTGTGGAAGCCGGAAATCGACCCGGCTTACTACGCGGAGTCGATCGATCTGGAATCGGTGAAGTCCGCTCTTCGGTCGCTGATCGAGATCGGACGGTCGGGTCCGCTGGCGAAGTTCCTGGACCGGCCGTTCCTGCCGGCGACGCATGAGCTGTCGGACGAGGCGTTGACCGAGCATGTCCGGCAGAACACGCAGACGCTGTACCACCCAGTCGGCACGTGCGCGATGGGCAGCGGCGAGCACGCGGTGGTCGACCCGGATCTGAAGGTGCGCGGGGTTACGGGGCTGCGGGTGGTGGACGCTTCGGTGATGCCCGTGGTGCCGCGCGGAAACACGAACGCGCCGACGATCATGGTGGCGGAAAAGGCGGCTGATCTGATTCGGGCTCGATGACCGCTCTGTCAACCTGGCGGGATCTCCTTGCCTCCTGGGCGATTCCGGACACCGTGCACCCTCCGGAATCGCCGTGGGTCCTGCCGCGCGAGGTGTTCCTCCGGCGAGCCGATCAGCAGATCGCCGCGCCGATCGGGGCGACCTATCAACTGGCCGCCGAAGCGTTGCAGGAGCCAGGCACGGTGCTCGACATCGGCGCGGCGGCCGGGGCGGCGAGCCTGCCCCTGGTCGGCCGGTCGAACGTCACAGCGGTGACGGCGTTGGACACCGACGACGAACTGCTCGCGGCGTTTGCCGAGCGGGCCGCGGGCGTGGAGCATCGGCTGTTGTCCGGCCGGTGGCCCGATCTCGCCGACGAAGCCGACGTGGCGGACGTTGTCGTGTGCGGGAACGTGGTTTACAACGTCCCCGACCTGGCTCCGTTCGCCGCGGCGCTCACCGCGGCGGCGAGGTGGCGGGTGGTGGTCGAGACGGCCGCGCGGCATCCGCTGACTGAGCTTAATCCGCTGTGGCAACGATTTCATGGCATCGAGCGACCGGCTGGACCGACTGCCGGGGACTGTCTCGCGGCGCTCGCGGAAGTGGGGATCGAGCCGGAAGTCGTGGAATGGCGGCGGCCGCCGGAGCCGGAGTACGCGGAGTTCGCATCCACAGTGGACGTCGTACGGCGGCGGTTGTGCTTGCCTGCCGACGCGGCCGGCGAGGTCGAGCGGGCCTTGCTGGAGATGGGGATCGATCCGGAGATGCCACCAGATCTCGGGTCGTCCGGCCGGGATCTGGTGACGCTGGTTTGGCCCGGTTCCGCCTAACCGACCCGTTCGAGTTCGGGAACCCGGGCGAACTGCACCGCGAACAGTTGCCAGGCAAGGAAACCCAAGCCGAGAAGGACATAGGCGTCGCCGACGAGGTGCTGCCACGGTTCCCACGCGAGTTCCCGCATCCCGCTGGAGGGCACGAAGGTGTGCGGCGCGGCGATGAAAACCGACGCGCCCGCGGCCAACGCGGCGGCGGCGCGAAGCGTGCGGACCCGGGCGGCCAGGATGAGGGTCGCGGGCACCACCCAAACCCAGTGGTGCGACCAGGAAATCGGGGACAGGACGAGCACCGCGGCCGCGTTGACGACGAAGCCGAGCGAACTGTCGACGCGCCGCATGACAAGTACGGCGGCGACCAGGACGAACGCGGACAACGCCAGCCACAGCAGGTCGTGGGCCGGCGGCAGCAGGGCGAGGCGGTTGAGGGCGCCTTGGATGGTCTGGTTGGTCGCGTAGGGCGAGCCGCTGAAGCCGTCGGCACCGGTGAGGCCGCCGCCGAAGAAGTACTCGGCGGACGCGCGCGGGGCGATCAGGAAGCCGAGCAAGGTCGCTCCGGCACCGGTGAGCAATGCGTTGCGGGCGGCGCGGAAATCCTTGGCGAGCAGGAAGAAAAGGAGGAAACCAGCGGGCGTCACCTTGATCGCGGCGGCCAGGCCGACGAGGATTCCGCGCGGCCAGCGGGGGTTGGGTGCCAGGCAATCCACGGCGACCAGGGCCATCAGGACGAGGTTGATCTGTCCAAAACCGATGGTGGAGCGCACGGGCTCGAAGGCAAGCGCCGCAACGGTGAGCGCGGACGCGGCGACGGCCGTGGATTGGCGATTCCAGTCGCGCCACAGGTGGCGGACCGTGGTGTACAAGACGACCCAGAGCGACGCGGCGGAGAGGACGTCGAGCAGAACCGACGCGATCGAGAGCGGCGGGAGCGCCAGGGCCGAGAAGAGCATCGCGGCGAACGGCGGGTAGATGAACGGCAGCATCGACCCGGCTGTGGTGGTCGGGAGCGGGCCGTAAAGGTCGCCGCCTTGGACGACCGCGTCCGCACCGAAGCGGTAGACCTGCAGGTCAACCGAGTTGAAGCTGCTGATGACGGCCGCGATGCCCGCGACGAGGGCTACCGCGCCGAGTGCGGACAACCAGGCGAGGATCCGCCCGGACTTTCCTTGAAACCACATACGGGCGGCGATTGTAGCTGCCTGCTCGACGGGCGGGCTGTTCCGGATGACTGTTTTCCCGGAATTGTCGGACCCCGTCGTTACAGTCGGGCCCATGAGCACTTCCCTCTACTACAACGCGAGCCGGGCGACCGCGCTCACCGCTGCCGAGACCGCCGCTGTCGAAGGCGTCGTCACCACACGCCAGTCGTCTTTTCCTTACCCGGACGAGGAATCTCTCTTCCTGTATGAGGAAGGCGAGCCGGACGCGATCGTGGCCGGGTCCACCAAGATGCCGCTCGATCTCGACCGGGTCATGCCGATCCTCGAACACGTGCTGGGCTCGGTGACCGAGTTGCGCCGTACCCTTCCGGACGCGCAGTGGCACGTACACCTCGACGATTTCGAAATCCCGTGGGACGAGAGCGAGGGGTACTTCCTGCCCGCGTAAGCGTCTAGCCGACTCGCCGCAGCGCTTCGCGGGTGAGGTCGGCCAGAGTCGGATAGCCGTCCACAGCCATGATCAAGTCAGCTTCAGCGAGCAAGGTACGCAGCACATGGACAACGCCGTCCTCACCAGCCAACGACAACCCCCAGGCGTACGGGCGGCCGACGCCCACCGCCGTCGCGCCCAAGGCCAGCGCCTTGACCACGTCGGCTCCGGAGCGCACACCGGAGTCGAACAGCACCGGTGTGCTGCCGGAGGCATCGACCACTTCGGCAAGGCAGTCCAGCGCCGGGAGACCGCCGTTGGCCTGCCGTCCGCCGTGGTTGGAGCAGTAGATCCCGTCGACCCCGCCGTCGATGGCGCGGCGGGCGTCGTCGGGATGCTGGATGCCTTTCACCAGCAGCGGAAGCTTGGTCAGCGAGCGCAGCCAGGGCAGGTCATCCCAGGTCAGCGGGTTGCCGAACAGCTGGGCCCACAGTCCGACGGCGGCCGCCGGGTCGTCCTCCGGAGCCTTGCCGAGCCGTTTCCGGAACACCGGGTCGGTGAAGTAGTTGGCCAGGCAATGCCCGCGCAGCTGCGGGAAGTTCGCCGTCGACAGGTCGCGCGGCCGCCAGCCGGTCACCCAGGTGTCGAGCGTGACCACGATGCCGCGGAAGCCCGCCGCCTCGGCGCGTTGCACGAGCGAGGCGGCGACGTCACGGTCAGTCGGCGTGTACAGCTGGAAGAAGCCCGGAGTGTCGCCCAGTTCCGGGACGAGCGTTTCCATCGGGTCGACGCTCAGTGTCGAAGCGACCATCGGCACGCCCGTTCGGGCGCTGGCCCGAACGGTCGCGAGGTCGCCGTGGCCGTCCTGCGCGCACAGGCCGATCACGCCGACCGGCGCGAGGAACAGCGGCGACGGCAGCTTCATCCCGTACAGGTCCACCGACAGGTCGCGTTCCTTCGCGCCCACGAACATCCGCGGGACCAGGCCCCAGCGCTCGAATGCCTCGACGTTCCCGCGCTGGGTCCGCTCGTCGCCGGCCCCACCGGCCACATAGGACAGTACGGACGGCGGAAGCGCCTGAGCCGCACGCGTTTCCAGTTCCGCGTACGACATCGGCAGGTCCGGGACGCGGCCGGACAATCCGGCGAAGTAGATCTCGTGCTGGAAATCGCCGAAGCCGGGCAACAGTGCTCCTTAACGCTTGCCGTGCAGGACGGTCACCAGCTTGGCGACCAGCGCGTCCGTGGATTCCTTGCGGGAGAAGGACGTGAGCGTGAGCGGCGCAGTGAACCGCTGCCGGGCCACCGCCTTCGGGCGGGCGAACTCGCGCAGCCCTTCCGGGCCGTGGATCCGGCCGAACCCGGAGTCGCCGACGCCGCCGAAGGGCAGCGACGCGATCCCGGCGAACGACAGCGGCGCGTTCACCGCGGTCATCCCCGCACGCAGCCGCGACGCCAGCTCGGCGCCGCGCGCCCGGGAGAACACCGTGGAACCGAGGCCGTACTTGGTCGCGTTGGCTTTCTCTACCGCCTCGTCCATGTCGCGGACCTTGGCGATGGTGACGGTCGGGCCGAACGTCTCCTCGCGCACCGCTTCGGAGTCCTCCGGGACGTCGACCAGCACGGTCGGCTGCACGTAGCGGTCGCCGACGCTCTCCACGCCGCCGACCAGCGCTTTCCCGCCGCGCTTCAGCGCGTCCTCGATGTGACCGCGGATCACCGACAGCTGCGAGGGCATGGTGATCGGCCCGTACTGCGCGTCCTCGTCCGAGCCGGCGCGCACGTTCTTCGCCTTCTCCACCACCTTGGCGACGAACTCGTCGGCCACCCGTTCGTGCACGTAGACGCGCTCGACACCGATGCAGGTCTGGCCGGAGTTGGAGAACGCGCCCCACACGGTGGCGTCAGCCGCCGCCTCGAGGTCCGCGTCCGTGTCGACCAGCAGCGCGTCCTTGCCGCCCGCCTCGATCACCACCGGGGTCAGCGTGTTCGCGGCGGCCGCCATGATCTTCTTGCCGGTGGCCGCGGAGCCGGTGAACGCGATCTTGTCCACGCCGGAGCCGACCAGCGCGGCCCCGGTCTCGCCGAATCCGGTGATCAGCTGCAGCACCGGCTGCTCGGGCACGATCTCGGCGAACGCGTCCACCAGCCACTTACCCACACCCGGGGTGTACTCGCTCGGCTTGAAGACCACCGCGTTGCCCGCGGCCAGCGCGTATGCGATCGAGCCGAGCGGGGTGAACACCGGGTAGTTCCAGGGCCCGATCACGCCGACGACGCCGAGCGGGAGGTACTCGACGGTCGCGGCCTGGTTGGCCATCAGGAGACCGGACGAGCGGCGGTGCTTGCCGAGCACCTTGCGGGCGTTCTTCGCCGCCCACGCGATGTGCTCGATCGCCAGCACGCTCTCGAGCTGGGCGTCCGCGATCGGCTTGCCGGTCTCGTCGCGCACGACCTGGCACAGCTGCGGCAGCCGCCGGGTGAGCACGCCCTTCCAGCGCTGCAGCCGCTCCGCGCGCCCGGCGAAGCCGAGGCCGTCCCACCAGCGCGCGGCCGCCCTCGCCCGCTCGACGGCGGCGCTGACCTCGTCGGCCGTGTGCACCGGGTAGGTGCCGACGACCTCGTCGGTGGCCGGGCTGAGCGAATCGAACGTCTCGCCGACGGGCGTCGGCTTCGGCTGGACCGCGGTCATCGGCGTCTCCCCGTCTCGGTGAACCCCCAGGCTACGAGGTTGCTGACACTCTGCCAACAGTTGCCCGGGCTTCCCGCCAGCATGGCATCCCGGAACTGGCGCGGAAAGTCCTCCGACCGGGAGCCCTCGCTGGACGCCCTCGCGGACCAGGCCACGAGCGTAGGGTTGAACCGACCGATCTTGGTAAGGAGAAAACCTGATGCGGATCGTCCATTTCGGACATTCCTGCGTACTGCTCGAGACCGCCGCGGAGCGGATTCTGCTCGATCCTGGCACGTTCTCCACCGGCTTCGAGAACGAGCGCGAACTGTCCGCGGTGCTGATCACCCACCAGCACTTCGACCACCTCGACGTCGAACGGCTGCCCGGCCTGCTCAAGGCGAACCCGGGCGCGAAGCTGATCGTCGACCCTGGCTCGGCCGAGGCCGTCGAGAAGCTGCACCTGGAGTTCGAGGTCGCCAAGCCCGGCGACGCGTTCGAGATCGGCGGCACCTCGGTGTCGGTCACCGGCGGCGAGCACGCGGTGATCCACGCCGACATCCCGGTGATCCCGAACATCGGCTACCTGGTCGACCACGGCGCCTTCTACCACCCGGGCGACTCGCTCTTCGTGCCCGAGCAGAAGGTCGACGTGCTCGGCCTGCCCACCGGGGCCCCGTGGCTGAAGGCCGGCGAAGCGGTGGACTTCCTGCGTGCGGTCGCGCCGCGCCGTTCGGTGCCGATCCACGAGGCGGTGCTGGCCAACGCGGCGGCGAACATGCACTACGGGCTGTTCCAGAACCTCGCCCCGGAAGGCACCGAGGTGAAGGCGCTGGAACGAGGCGTCGCGACGGAGGTCTAGGGCTACGCGGGCGCGATGTGGCGCAGGGAGCCGTAGGTGCTCCCGAAGGCCCGGTTTTCGAGGGCCACGTCCACCGCGTCCAGCAACGCCTGCCGCAAACCGGGGCGGCTGAGGTCAGCGGCGTCAATGCCGAGCCGCACCAGCCCGCCTCGGCGCGCGGCCCGCGCGGAGGCCAGTACGAGCGCGAAGCAGCGGACAGTCTCCGTACGGTGCGACTGAGTCGTGAAGTCCTGCACTCGCGCGCGCCGAATCTCGCCGGTCACCAGGTCCCGTACGGCGTTCTGGTCAGCGCACAACGTGAAGCCGTGCTCCTGCAACGCCTGCACAGTGCCAGCCGACGCCAGCCATCGCGGCGGCGCAAAGCCGTCAACAGTCACGCCGGTCGCGTCGAGGGCGGCCTTCGCAGCGATGAGCCGGAGCCGCGCTTCGTGCGCGGGGAGCACGGCGAACTCGGCCTTACGCCCCAGGTGCACGGCGCGATGCGTCGGCGGGATGCGGTGGTCGTAGCCGTTAAGCAGCACCGAGTCACCCGCTGCGGCGCGCGTACGGACCCAAGCCGTCACGGGCCCGTCCTCGGTGCGCGCGACATGCAGGATCGACAGCGGAACATGCCGACGTTCGAGTTCGGCCGCCAGATGCGCACAACGGTGCAGCGTGCGCGTGGTGACCCCGGACAGCGAGACCAGCAGGCGAGCATCCACGCCACCATTGCGCCGCAGCCGTGTGGCGACCGCCTGACCGCTCCGTGAACTGCGAGTGAGACTTACGCGGCGGACAGTCACCGCTAGGTTATGCGGCCTTGCGGCAGTGCCAGACGAGCATCGACGGCACGCCCTTCGCCGCCGCGGCCAACGCTTCCGGCACCAGGCCGTTCAACGACCACGGCCAGAGATCCCACGGCCCACCACCAGGTACGTGGAGCGGTTCGGTCGGTGCGGGCGTCGGCTCCGCACAGTTCACCGGCGCGAGACCGGCGGCGAAGAATGCACGCAAGTAATCACCGACGCGATGATGACTCGTCCGCACCCGAGCCGGGTCGCCGTCGGCCGTACGCACGGACGGGATCGATCCGCGCTGGACTTGCTCGGGATGCACGTCGGAAAGGACGAGATGCCCACCCGGGGCGAGGACGCGAGCGAACTCCGCGATCACCAGTGCCAGGTCCGGTACGTGCGACAACGCGAGACCGCAGAGCACGACGTCCTGCGAACCGTCATCGACCGGAAGTTCATGCAGGTCAGCAACGAAAGTCGAGGCGGCTTTGGCGTGGCTGAGCATCTCCGGCGAACCGTCGACGGCGACCACGTGGTGACCGCGCTCGACCAACAGCCGGGTGAGCCGCCCCGTGCCGCAGGCAGCATCAAGCGCCCGACCCGGCGGAATCGCGTCAAGGATCGCCGCGACGTGGGGCTCGTCAGCGAACGCAGCGTTCTCGCCAGAGTCATACGCGGCAGCCCAGCGAGCGTAACCATCTCTAGGCGCGAGCTGGGTTACCTCGACGCCGTGGGCCAGGTCGTCGTCAGCCAGCAGCGCGCGAATCTCGGCCAACCGCGCTTCGACAAACTCGCGATCGTGCTCGCCGATGAACGCGCGGAGCAACGCCGCTCCTTCGATCCCGATGAGGTAAGCGAGAGGATGCTCGTAACTCACGCCTGCGGACGCTAACCGGGCAAATGCCGCAGTGCCACCGATTTTCGCGTTAGCCTGCACGCCATGGCCCTGTGGCGACGAAAACCTGTTGTTCCAGCAACCCCCTGGGCAGGCAGCGAATTACGCGCCGAACCAGGCACCCTCCCAGGAAAACCGCGACCAGCAATCATCCTGTCCGCAGGCCCCGTACGGGCGTCTGTCCTACCCAGGGAACTACGAGATTTCGGCCGCGGCCGCGTCGAAATCGTGGAGTCCTTAGGCCCCGGCCCACTGGCCTTCCTGTTCCGCGCGTCGGCGGCGGCACCGACTTCCCTTGCCGAAGAACAGGTTCGCGACCTGCCGAAAGACGCCGTAGTGCTAGCCCTTCCGAACACCCCGCCCGCCGCAGTACTGACCGGTGCCGAACGGGACAGTTTCCTCGATTGGGCTCAGCGACTCACGGATTGACCGGTTTGGCCGCCTCCACGAGCCGCCGCACCGCGACCGCGACCCGCCCCCGCAGGTCGGGATCAATGAGGGATCCGTTCTCGACAGCTTGGCGGGGAATCGGAATCCGAGCACAAGCGTCGTCGACGATGCGAGTGCCCGCGTAGGTGAGGGTTTTGCGGAGAGAGTCATGCGCGTCCGCACCCCCAGTCGGCGCGGCGACCGAAGACGCGTTGATCCACGCGACCGGTTTGCCGTACATCTCCCCGCCGCCGATCGTCCAGTCGAGCAGATTCTTGAAGGAACCCGGCAGGCCACCGGCGTACTCCGGGGTGCAAAACAGGACACCGTCCGCCGCCCCGATCGCCTCCCGCAACGCGACGACCTCGCCAGGCAACGGATCCCGGTCAAAATCCGGATTGAAATGCGGCAGCCCAGAGAGACCACCGTACACAGTGGACGCCGTAAACCCAGCCGCGGTAGCGATGACAGCCGCATTGACCGAACCGGCCCGCAGGCTGCCGCTGATGAGCAGAAGCACGAACCCCAGTGTGCCAGGACGGGGGCGTTCGCGGGGTTGGCTTTTCGGGGCGCGCCTGACTTTCACCCACTGCTACCGCGCGAACGCAATCGCTACCCGGCTGCCTGACCCCGGACACGCTTCCGAGGTGCGCCAAGCTTGGCGGTGAACGATCGATGGCGAATCGGACCGCCCTCGCGGAGTGCGGATTCCGGAGCGGGCTGGAGCGGACGAAGCTGCTTCGCGCTGGCACGGCTCGATGAAAGCCAGCCGAGTGCGGCCTCCGTGCCGACCTGGAACTGGCCACGACCAGCCGGGCCGGAACGGGCAGCTCGGAAGGCCCAGGCTCCGCGCCGACCTGGAACCCGCAGCAACCAACCCGCACCGAACCGAGAGTCAACCGAGCTCAGATTCCGCGCCCGCCCGAAACCGACTGCAACGGGCCCTCGCGAAAGCGGCACCGTAGGCAGCGCGCTCAGCTCAAGCTCCGTACCTACCTCGACCCTGCAGCTACCAACCCGCAGAACCGGCAACCCGCGGGCAAAGCCCACCCTGCGCAGGCTCCGCGCCCGCCGCAAACGCGCAGCGAACCAACCCGCGCCAGACCGGAAACCCGCCGAGAGCCAGCGCAGCTCAGGCTCCGCCCCACCTCTCAACCGGCAGCAACCGGCCTGGGCCGGGAAGCGGCTCGCCGAGGTCAGCAGCCAGCTGTCACGTAGCGGAGTGGCCTCACTCCCACACCACCCCTCCTCGTCGTCCCTGTGCCAACCCAGCCGCCGCCGCTGTTGATCGGGTTGCCGGGTCCAGTGGGTTCGGGCCGATCGCCGCGACGGAAGCCTCGTCTGGTTCCAGTACCGCTACCTTCGCTCCTGCCGAGCGCAGGTCCGCCAGTACCTGGTCGAACGGCCGCTCCGTCGGGAACGGCTCCGCCGCGCCCATGGGGACGACCACTGCCACCTGGGCGAAACCTGTTGCGTAGTCGGCATTCGAGGCGGAGCGGACGCCGCCGTCGACGTACCAACCGCCGTTGATCGGTACTGCTGGCCAGATTCCGGGCACTGCGCAGCTGGCCGCCACCGCGGCGATCAGCGAGACGCCGGACGAGCTGTCGAACACCGCTGGTTCGCCGGTTTCCGCTTCCACCGCAACGATTTTTACCGCGCGCTCGGGCCACTCGTGGGACGGCAGGCGGGATTCGATCACCGCGCGGCGTCGCGGTTCCGGGACGGTTTCCGCGGCCAGCGCATACTTTCCCATCGCCCGGCGGGTTTCCGCCGCGGTGCCGCCGTCGGCCAGCACCGCGGCGAACTCCTCGCCGAACTTTTCCGGGTCGAACTCGGCCGCGATCTCCGCCGCTTGCAAGGCCGGATCGGTTTGCCGCGCGTACAACTGCGGCAGCGGCAATCCGCTGCCCAGCTGTGCCGCCACCGCCGCGCCTGCTGACGTGCCGATCAGCATGTCGACATCGGTTACGTCCTGGCCCGCTTCCGCCAGCCCGGTCAGCAATCCGGTCGCCCACGCGATCCCGGCGACGCCACCGCCGCCCAACACCAACGCTCGGCTCATGCCGCTCCTTTCACCGGCACCCACTCTGCCCTACGGCACCGACAATTTCCGCAGCGCGGACTCCAGCAGGGCGTCCGTCTCAGGTTTCGGCAGGGCCAGCTCCAGCAGGGTTTCCGCCACCTCGCGGTATTTCGCCACCCGCGCCGGACTCGAGCTGCTGGCGCTTTCCCGCAGCAACCGTTCGTGGACGATCGAGGGCAGGTCCGCGAAATCAAAAATCGTGAACGCCCTGCCCAGATCGGGACGGCGGTCCGCCGGGACCACTCGCACCTCGGCCCTGCCTTCCGCCAACCGTTCGCGCAGATGCCACAGCTGCTCCGCCATCGCGTCCGCGTCGCCGATCCTCTTGTGCAGCGCCCTTTCCCCCAGCACCAGCACACACCGCGCGCCCGAATCGAGCACCGCGCGCCGCGACAGCCTCTCGGCTACGCGCGCGTCCACTTCGTCCGCCGCAACGCCCGCAGTGCTCGACAACAGCGCTCGTGCGTACCCGCTCGTCTGCAACAGCGGCGGCACCACTTCCGGCTCCCAGCCGAACACTGCCTCCGCCGTGCGTTCCCACTCCAGGTACGGCTCTTCTCCGCCGCCGTCTATCCAGTCCTGCTCTCGCGCTCCTCGCGCCATCTCCACTATTCGCCTGCGATCCGGCCCGATCACCCTGCAGTGCGCCAGTACCGCTCCGATGTCCTCCGGCTTCGGCAGCCGCAGTCCTCTTTCCCAGTTCGTCACGAAACCAGGCGTCATCCCCAGCAACCGGGCCAACTCTCTTACACCCAGTCTTCTTCTCTCCCGCGCCGCGCGTAACTCCAGGCCCAATGCCCTCGCGCGCGGTGTTGCGTACGGTGTGGTCATGGTTGCAGTGTGTCAGGGGGTGCCGACAGTTTTCGGGGTTCTCTCCCTGGGCCCTCTGCTGCTTCCCCGGCCTACAGCCAGTCCTCCAGCGACAACCCCGTCAGCCTCTCGTACGCCTCCACGTACCTTCCCCTCGTCGCCTCCACCACTTCACTCGGCAACGGCGGCGGCTGTACGTTCGACGCCCTCTCCCAACCCGACTCCGGCCCCGTCAGCCAATTGCGCACGTACTGCTTGTCGAACGACGGCTGCACCCTTCCCGGCTCGTACCCCTCCGCCGGCCAGTACCGCGACGAATCCGGCGTCAGCACTTCGTCCGCCAGCACCAGCGCGCCCGTCTCGTCCACTCCGAACTCGAACTTCGTGTCCGCCAGCAGGATTCCGCGCTTCGCCGCCACTTCCGCGCCACGGCGGTACACCGCGAGCGTCGCCTCGCGTAGCTCCTCCGCGCGCTTCGCGCCGATAGTCGCGACCACTGCGTCGAACGAAACGTTCTCGTCGTGCTCGCCGAACGCCGCCTTCGTCGCGGGCGTGAAGATCGGCGACGGCAGCTTCGATGCCTCCACGAGCCCTTCAGGCAGCTCTACGCCGCACACTGCGCCCGTACGCTGATAGTCCGAGTAGCCGGACCCCGTGAGGTACCCGCGCGCGACAGCTTCGACCGGAAGCATGTCGAGACGGCGTACGAGCAGCGCGCGCCCGCGTACCTCGGCGGGGATGCGCGGGTCGTCGTACGCGACAAGGTGGTTCGGGATCAGGTCCGACAGCTGCTCGAACCAGAACACGCTCATCGCCGTGAGCACGCGGCCCTTGTCGGGGATGGGCGTGTCCAGGATGAAGTCGTAAGCGGAGATGCGGTCCGAGGTGACCAGCAGCAGGTGGTCGTCCCCGACCGCGTACAGGTCCCGGACTTTTCCGGCGGCGATCTTCGGGTAATCGGCGAGCGTCGTCACTGCTGCACCCTAACCCGAGCACCGCTACAGCGAGGATGATGCAGGTCATGGCCTACCGCTGGATTTCGTTCACCTCCGACTACGGGCTGCACGACGGCTTCGTGGCCGCCTGCCACGGGGTCATCGCGGGCATCGCGCCCGACGTACGCGTTCTCGACGTGACGCACCTCGTCCCGCCGCAGCAGGTGCGCTCAGGCGCGGCAGTGCTCGCGCAGACCGTGCCGTCGCTGCCTAAGGCCGTACACCTCGCTGTCGTCGACCCAGGCGTCGGTACTGAGCGCCGCGGCATCGTGGTGGTCGCGACGCACGGCATCCTCGTCGGCCCGGACAACGGTCTGCTTCTACCTGCCGCAGAGGCGCTAGGCGGCGTGTACGCGGCGTACGTGATCGACGTGCGAACGCCGACGTCCGCGACCTTTCACGGCCGAGACATCTTCGCCCCTGTCGCGGCGAAGCTCGCGCTCGGTGCACACCCTGGCTCTTTCGGCCCCGCCATCCGCGACCTGGTGCGCCTGCCAGAGCCGCTGATCGCGGCGTTTCCGGGCAAGCTCGTGTCGGACGTGCTGACCGTCGACCACTTCGGCAACGTCCAACTCGCCGCCGCCCCCGCCGACCTCGAACTAACCGGCTTGACCGGTGAGGTAACTGTGCACAGCGAGCACGTCGCGGTGTCCGCCACGATCGGCCGGACCTTCGCCGACGTGCCGCGCGGCGCGAACCTCGTCTACACCGACTCGGCGGGCAAGCTGGCCGTCGCGGTCAACGGCGGTTCGGCGGCTTCGGTGCTGCGGATCGGGCCGACCGAGGAATGCACCATCACCGCGTCGCCGACCGCCAGCTGACCGGGCCGGGTCACCGCCGCCTTCATGCCGAAGAGGACGCCGCCGTCCGGGTCGCGGTGGTACGCCGCCAGCGAGCGGATCGGCTCCGGACCGGAGCGCTTGCCGGTTTCCTGATCGACCATCGGCACCGCGCAGCGCACGCACAGTTTCGCGTAGGCGAACTCGGCCCCGCCGGCTTCCATCCGGCGCACCGAATCCTCCGCGTGCGGTTCCGCCCAGCCGCGGATCACGAGATTGGGCCGGAACCGGTCCATCGGCACCGGTTCGCCGCCGCGCTCCGCGATCCGTTCGTTCAGGTGGTCCAAAGAGGACTCGGAGATCACGAGGATCGCGTGCCCGTCGGCGAACCGCGCGGTGCCGGGAGTCTCACCGCTCGTGACGCGGTCATGCTCCGGGGTGACGCCGAGCAGCACGGACGGCTGACCCACCACGGTGGAGAACCACTCCGCGGCGTCGGCACCCTGGTGGACGCCCTCGCCGGTCCAGTTGAAGGTGGCCGCGGGGTGCCGTCGGCCGTCCTTCTGGACCTCGATGGTCAGGTCTTCGACGCCGGGAGCGGACAGGGCGAGGCGGGCGCCGCCGTCCAGGAGGCGCGGCCGGATGGCGGCCATGACGGGGAAGCGGCGCTGGCTGCGGAAGTCGCCGTCAGCCGCGGTGACGATGAACTCGCGGTCGTGCGCGAGACCGGCGGGCGTCACGTCGGCGGACTGGACGGTCGTGCCGGCACAGCCCTTGACCGGGTAATACGTGAGCCGCGAGATCGTCCCCATGGGGTTCACGGTACCTGGTGGCCCGGAGGGGATTGGGGCGCACGATCCCGCACGGACCGCCGCTGCGCCGGTACGCGAATGTCGGCTGGCACCCTGCTCCGCGACGAAACCGGACGCGTCCTGCTCGTCGAGCCCGCTGCTGGTTCTCGACTACGCGCCGGACGACGGCCGGATGCCGGAAGGGCTCGCGTTCATCTTCGACGGCGGGCGGATCTCCACCTCGGAAGCCGCCCGGCTACCCCTCACCGACCGGAGATCCGGGCCGTCCATCTGCTGCCGATCGACCAGGCAGTGCAGCGAGTGGCACCGTCGCTGGCCCGGCGGCTCCAGGACTCCCGGGAAGCCACGCGGACCAGCGACAGCGTCTGCGAGGACGGCCGTCCCGTCACAAAACCTGCGACAAGAACTGCTGCAACCGAGGACTAGCCGGTGCCTCGAACATCTGCTGCGGCGTCCCCTGCTCCACGATCCGCCCAGCGTCCATGAACGCGACCTCGTCGGCCACGCTGCGGGCGAAGCCCATCTCGTGCGTCACCACGATCAACGTGAGGCCCCGCGAAGCCAGCCCAGCCATCAGGTCCAGGACGCCCTTCACCAACTCCGGGTCCAGCGCACTCGTGGCCTCGTCGAAGAGCATCACTTCCGGTTCCATCGCCAGCGCACGGGCGATCGCCACCCGCTGTTGCTGGCCTCCGGACAACGCCGCCGGGCGGTACGGGGCCTTGTCCGCGAGCCCGACTTCCGCCAGTCGCGCCCGGGCGACCCCTACAGCGTCCTCTTTGGACAGACCCCGAACACTGCGCAGGGGGAGCACGATGTTGTCGAGCACCGAACGATGTCCGAACAGGTTGAAGTGCTGGAACACCATCCCCACCCGCTGGCGCAGCGCATCGGGATCCGAGGAGATGACGCTTTCCCCGTCCAGCAGCAGGTCGCCGCTGTCCGGCTCCTGCAAGCGGTTCACGCAGCGCAGCAGAGTGGACTTACCAGAGCCGGACGGGCCGATGACGCACGTGGTGCTGCCGCTCGGCACCTTCAGGTTCACTCCGCGCAGGACTTCCAGCGTCCCGAATCGGACGTGGATGTCCTTCAGTTCCACCGAGGACGAACGAATCGCTGTACTCATACCGTCCCGCCCGCGATCATTTCCTTGGTCTCCGTGGTCACCTTTCGACCGGTCTGCAGCCGCTTGTCGATGTAGTTCACCAGGTGGGTCAACGGAACCGTGATCACCAGGTAGACCACGCCCGCCGCGACCAGGGGCGACAGGTTGCCGGTGTTGGCCGCGAGGTCCTGGCCGATGCGGAACAGTTCCCGTTGCGAGGTAAGGAAACCGAGGAAGTACACCAGGGTCGAGTCCTTCACCAGCGCGATGAACTGGTTCACCAGCGCGGGCAGCACTCGCCGCACGCCCTGCGGGATCACCACCAGCAGCATCGCCTTGGTGTAGCTCATGCCGAGCGCGCGGCTCGCCTCCAGCTGTCCCTTGTCGACGCTCTGGATGCCCGCCCGGAAGATCTCGCCGATGTACGCGGCGGCGATCAGGCTCAGCGCGGCGATGCCCAGCGGGTACGGGTTGTTGCCCACCAGGCCGCGAGCGAGCAGGCCGACGCCCTGGCCGATCACGAGGATCGTCAGGATCGCGGGCAGGCCACGGAAAATGTCCGTGTACACCCGCGCGGGCCAGCGCAGCCAGCGTTTGGTGGACAGGCCCATCACCGCGAGCACCATGCCGAGCAGGGTCCCGATAATAGCCGCCGCCACCGACAGGATCAGGGTGTTCAGCAGGCCGGTCTTGAGCAGGTCCGGGAAAACCTCCCAGATGTACTGCCAGTTGAGGAAAGTGTCGAAAAACTGGTCCATCAGGCTACTTCGTCTTGAAATCCGCGGGAACCGGAATGCTCGGCTCGAACTGCTGGTGCACCTTCGCCCAGGTGCCGTCCGCGACGGCCTTCTTGATGCCGTCGTTCAGCTTGCCCAGCAGTTCGGTGTTGCCCTTCCGCACCGCGTATCCGTGCGGGATGCTGGTCGTGATCGCCTTCGTGACCTTCAGCTCGGGGTTCTTGCTCGCGTAATCCTCCGCGGACACCTGGTCGAACACCGCGCCGTCGATCGCCGCCGACTTCAACGCGCTCAGCGCCGCCGCGTCGTTCGGGAACCGGACCGCCTGTGCCTTCGGCGCGTTCGCGGCAAGCCAGGTGTCCGACACCGTGCCCTGCACCACGCCGATCCGCTTGCCGGTCAACGAGTTCTCGTCGGTGATGCCCGCGGTCGCCTTCGCCTCGATGCCGAGCGACTGGTAGTTGTACGGATCGCTGAACGCCACCGTCTTCTTGCGCTCGTCGGTCTGCGCGATCGCCGAACTGCCGATGTCGAACCGGCCGTTCGCGACGCTGCCGAGCAGCGCCGAGAAATCGGTCGCTACGAATTCCAGCTTCAGGCCTTCTTTCGCGGCGATATCCTTCAGCAGCTCGTTGTCGAAGCCGGTGAATTGGCCGTTCTCCTGGTAGGCGTTGGGCCGGGAATCGCTCAGCGTGCCGACTCGCAGGGTCTCGCCCGCGTCGCCACCGCACGCGGTGAGACCGGCGACCAGTGCCGCCGCGAAGGCGGTGACGATCAGTTTCTTCATGCCACCAGTGTGCCCGGGCATCAGGAGTTCGCCACCGGGAGGCCGGGGCCGCCCTTCTCCAGCTCCTTCGCGACCGGAGCCTGCTTGAAGAACTGCGCGTGCAGCCGGGCCGCGGTGCCGTCGGCGATCGCCTTGGCGAGACCGTCGTTGATCTTCTTCAGCAGCTCCGGGTTCGACTTGGCGACCGCGAAGGCGGACGGGGTGTCCTTGTCCGCGACGGTGTAGCCGAATTCGAGCGGAATCGCCGGGTTCTGGTCGATGTACTTCTGGCCGATGTCCTTCGGCACGACCCAGCCGTCGAGACCGCCGGTCTTCAGCTGCGCGAAACCGGCGTTGTAGTCCGGGAAACGGACAACCTGCGCACCGGCGAGCTTGCCCGCGAACTCGTCCTGCACCGAACCCTGCACGACGCCGACCCGCTTGCCCGCGAATGAGTTCGCGGCGGGCAGCGCGGCGCCCTTCTTGCTGACGACGGTGGTGTAGCTGGTGTCGTAGCCGTTGCTGAACGCCACCGTCTTCTTGCGCGCGGCGGTCGCGGAGATCGTCGAGCTGCCGATGTCGAGCTGGCCGCCGGCGACCTTGGCGAGCAGGCCGGAGAACTCGGTGCCGACGAACTCGACCTGGAAGCCCTCGCGCTTGGCGATGTCCCGCAGCAGTTCGTTGTCGTACCCGGTGAACTGGCCGTTTTCGAGGTAGATGCTGGGCGGGGCGTCGGTGAGGGTGCCGACGCGCAGGGTTTCCCCGGAAGCGTCCGAGGATCCGCACGCCGTGAGGCCCGCGGTGGCGGCGACAACGACGGCGAGCGTGCTGAGGATCTTTCTCATGACTTCTTCCTGAATATCCGGCGTGCGCAGACAAGAAGCGCCGGGCCGCGGGGTGGCGGCCTGGCGCTTCCGGGTTCGGCACGAAGACTAAAAGCTTCGCCCGATCGAGTAATGCCGTCTCAGCACGTGGACGACGTGCGCGCACTCACAGAATCGGCTGCGGCGCGTACGCCGCGGCGTCCGGGAACCGCTTGAGCACGTCCTCGACGCGCGCCGCGACTTCTTCGACCTGACGCGGGGCCACGCCGGTGAACGAGATCCGGTCGGCGAGGAGTTCGTCCAGGTCAGCGCGGTCGAGCGGGAGGCGTTCGTCGGCCGCGAGCCGGTCGAGGAGGTCGTTCTCCGCGCCGCGTTCGCGCATCGCGAGCGCGACCCCGACGGCGTTCTCCTTGATGGCCTCGTGAGCCGTCTCACGCCCGACGCCCCGGCGCACCGACGCCATGAGCACCTTCGTGGTCGCGAGGAACGGGAGATAGCGATCAAGCTCACGCTCGACCACGGCCGGGAACGCACCGAACTCGCCGAGCACGGTGAGGAAGGTTTCGAGCAGGCCGTCGAGCGCGAAGAACGCGTCCGGCAGCGCGACGCGGCGCACCACGGAATCCGAGACGTCGCCCTCGTTCCACTGGTCGCCTGCCAGTTCGCCGATCATCGACAGGTAGCCGCGCAGCACCACGGCGAGCCCGTTCACGCGCTCGCACGAGCGGGTGTTCATCTTGTGCGGCATGGCCGACGACCCGACCTGGCCCGGCTTGAAGCCCTCGGTGACCAGCTCGTGCCCGGCCATCAGCCGGATCGTCTTGGCGAGGCTGGACGGCGCGGCGGCGAGCTGGACCACAGTGGACAGCACGTCGAAGTCGAGCGAACGCGGGTACACCTGGCCGACGCTGACGAACCGGTTGCCGAAGCCGAGGTGCTCGGCGATCCGGGATTCCAGCTGGTCCAAAGTGGACTCGTCGCCGAGCAGGTCGAGCATGTCCTGCGCGGTGCCGACCGGGCCCTTGATGCCGCGCAGCGGGTAGCGCTCGATCAGGTTGTCCAGCCGGGAGAACGCGACGAGCAGCTCGTCGGCGGCGGTCGCGAAGCGCTTGCCGAGGGTGGTCGCCTGCGCGGCGACGTTGTGCGAGCGGCCGGCCATCACCAGGTCGGAGTGCTCGACAGCCAGCGCGGCCAGCCGGGACAGCACCGCGGCGACGCGGCCGCGGACCAGTTCCAGCGACCGCAGCTGCTGCAGCTGCTCGACGTTCTCGGTGAGGTCGCGCGAGGTCATGCCCTTGTGCACGTGCTCGTGCCCGGCGAGGGCGTTGAACTCCTCGATCCGGGCCTTCACGTCGTGCCGGGTGACGCGTTCGCGCGCGGCGATCGAGTCGAGGTCGACCTGCTCGACCACGCGCTCGTAGTCGTCGAGGACGCCGTCGGGCACCTCGACGCCCAGTTCGGCCTGGGCCCGCAGCACGGCGAGCCACAGCCGCCGCTCGAGCACGACCTTGCGTTCGGGCGACCAGAGCGCCACCAGCTCAGGCGAGGCGTAGCGGGCGGCGAGCACGTTCGGAATGCGGGGCTTGTCCGTCACGCGGCCACGATACCTGCGCAGGTCAGCGGGGCGGTCACCACTCCGTGAAGCTGCCGTCGGGCAGCCGCCACACTGGGGACCGCCAGGCGTGTCCGGTCTCGTCCGCGCGGCGGACGGCGGCCTCGTCCACCTCGATGCCGAGCCCGGGGGCGTGGCGTAACCGTCGACGCGGGTCTTGCACCGGCATCGACAACACGACCTGCTCGTCACCGCTCGCGTATCGCGGAGGTCTCAGCCACCACGCCCACCGGCCGGTGTCGGCGACTTCCTGAACGCGCACGCGATCGGAAGCGACACCGCCGACACCTCACCACTCCGTGAAGCTGCCGTCGGGCAGCCGCCACACCGGCGACCGCCACGCGTGTCCGGTCTCGTCCGCGCGGCGGACGGCCTCCTCGTCCACCTCGATGCCGAGCCCGGGCGCGGTCGGGCGTGCGGCGTAGCCGTCGACGAAGCGGAACAGCGCGTCGTCGGCGAGATAGGCGACCGGCTCGCGACCGTCGTGGTAGTGCATTCCGAGGCTTTGCTCCTGGATGAGGAAGTTCGGCGTCGCGAACGCGACCTGCATCGCGGCGGCCAGCGAGATCGGGCCGAGCGGGCAGTGCGGGGCCAGGTTCGCGCCGTACACCTCGGCCAGCGCGGCGATCCGGCGCAGCTCCGAGATGCCGCCCGCGTGCGACGGGTCCGGCTGCACCACGGCGACGCCCGCGTCCAGCACCGGTTTGAACTCCCAGCGCGAGAACAGCCGTTCCCCGAGCGCGATCGGCACCGTCGAGGCCTCGACCACCGACGCCACCACGTCGGCGGGCAGTTCCGGCAGCACCGGCTCCTCGACGAACATCGGCTGTACTTCTTCGAGCATCTTCACCAGCCGCCGCGCCATCGCGGGCGAGACGCGGCCGTGGAAGTCGATCGCCAGGTCCCGGTCGGGTCCGAGCGCTTCCCTGGCCTCCCTCGCGCGGGCCAGCGCCGCCTGAGCCTCGGCGGGCGTGGCGATCGGCCCGAGCGGGCCGGCGACGTTCATCTTCACCGCGGTGAAACCCCGCTCGACCTGCGCGGACACCGCGTCGAAGATCCCCGACGGACGGTCGCCGCCGACCCACGAATACACCCGCACGCGGTCGCGCACCGGACCGCCGAGCAGCTCGTGCACCGGCGCGTTCCGGGCCTTGCCCGCGATGTCCCACAGCGCCTGGTCGAACCCGGCGAGCGCGCTGGAGAGCACTGGACCGCCCCGGTAGAAGCCGCCTCGGCGCAGCACCTGCCAGTGGTCCTCGATGCGCAGCGGATCCTTCCCGACGAGCAGCTCGGCCAGCTCGTGCACGGCCGCGCGCACGGTCCCGGCGCGGCCTTCCACGACCGGTTCGCCCCAGCCGGCGATGCCCTCGTCGGTGCTGATCTTGAGGAACAACCAGCGCGGCGCGACGAGGAACGTTTCGATCCCGGTGATCTGCACCTTGTCTCCTAAGCAGAGTCTTTCGCGGCCGACCAGCCGCCGTCGACGGTCAGATCCGCCCCCGTCACGAACGAAGCCGCGGGCGAGAGCAGGAACGCGATCACCGCGGCGACTTCGGCCGGGTCGCCCAGCCGTCCGGCCGGTGTCGCGCGGGTGCTGCGTTCGCGGTCTTCCGCGCTGATCCGGTCCCAGGCCTCGGTCTCGACCGGACCGGGAAGCACCGAATTCACCCGGACCTCCGGCGCGTACTCCACGGCCAATTGCCGCGCCAGAGACACCAATGCGCCTTTGCTGGCCGCGTACGCCGGATGTCCGGGAAGCCCGAATCGGGCGTGCACCGAGGAAACCAGCACCACCGAGCCGCGCCGAGAGCGCAGCGAGGGCAGGCAGGCCCGGACGGCCAGGTACGACGCGGTGA
This sequence comes from Amycolatopsis sp. Poz14, assembly GCF_006704225.1. NCBI lineage: Bacteria > Bacillati > Actinomycetota > Actinomycetes > Pseudonocardiales > Pseudonocardiaceae > Amycolatopsis > Amycolatopsis sp. Poz14. The sequence goes on along the minus strand of NZ_JACLHD010000001.1, from coordinate 978,398 downwards.
GGTTCACGTCGAGCTGCCGTTGCCATTGCGCGCGGTCGGTTTCGTGCAGTGGGCCCAAAGTCGGCAGGTACGCGTTGCTGACCACGGCGTCGACTTCGCCCGCCAGATCGAGAACTCGTTGCCACGTCTCGTCATCCGTCACGTCGCCTTGCACGCCGCCGGGCACGGGAGCGAGGTCGACGCCGATCACCCGGTAACCGTCGGCTTCGAGCTGACGGGCGGTCGCGGCTCCGATTCCGGACGCCGCGCCGGTCACCACGGCAGTGCGCATGGTTCGCAAGCATGCCGGGGCGCTCGAGCCACAGTCAAGAATAATTAGTAATTTATAATTTGCCTGCTAGGCTGGCCGCCATGGGATACCGGTGGGAGATCACGCGCGAAGCGGTGCGTCAGGGCGTCGTCGGAATCGTGCGGACGGCGGACGCCGCCTCGGCCGTCGCCGCCGCGCGGGCAGTGCTCGACGCCGGGTTGAAGTCGGTCGAAGTCCCGCTCACCAACGCGGGCGCGCTCGTCGCGATCGAGGAGCTGAGCGCCGCGTATCCGGACGCCACCATCGGGGCCGGCACGGTGCTCGACGAGTCGTCCGCGACGGCCGCGATCCGGGCAGGGGCCCGGTTTCTCGTCTCCCCGTCGCTGCACACCGAGGTCTTGCGTACCGCTCATCGGTACGGCGTCGTGGCGCTGCCCGGCACCGGTTCGGTCACCGAAATCGTGCGCGCGATGGAGGAAGGTGCTGATGCCGTAAAGGTTTTCCCCGCGTCCGCACTCGGCCCGCAGTGGATCAAGGACGTGCGCGCCGCGCTTCCGCAAGCCCCGCTCGTGCCGACGGGTGGAATCGCTCCCGAGGACGTGCCACGCTGGCTCGACGCGGGCGCCGTCGCCTGCGGGATCGGGTCGGCGCTGACCCGTGGATCCGCTGAGGACATCCGGGCCCGAGTGGCCGCACTGGTGAGGGAGAGCTCGTGAGCGACGTCGTACTCGTCGGCTGCCGTACCGCCGAAACCGGCGGGAACGGCACGGGAATCGCGGTTTTCCGGCGCTCCGGCGACGAATTGACCGCGGATTCGACGTTGCCGATGGTGTCGCCGACCTGGCTGACCCAGCATCCCGCGCTGCCGATGGTGTACGCGACCAACGAGACGAGCTACGGCGAGATCACCTCCGTTTCGGTCGCCGACGGCCTAGTCGCGCTCGACGTGGTCGAATCCGGCGGGGCCAGCCCGTGCCATCTCGCGGTGACGCCGGACGGCCGGTTTCTGTTGTGCGCCAACTACGGCGGCGGCAGCCTCGCGGTGTTCGCCCTGCGCGAGGACGGCCGGATCGACGGACGCACGGACCTGGTGCAGCACACCGGAAGCGGACCGCGCGCCGACCGGCAGGAAGGCCCGCACGTCCACATGGCCGTGTCGTCGGCGGACAGTTCGGTGGTGAGCGCCGTCGATCTGGGCACCGACGAAATCCGCAGCTACACGTTGTCTCCTGAAGGAAAACTGACTCCGCTGGCCGTCTCGTCGCTCCCTCCGGGCACGGGCCCGCGACAGCTCGTGCGCGGCGCGGACGGAATCGCTTACGTGGCCGGGGAATTGTCCGGCGAGCTGATCACGATGCGCGAGACTTCGCCGGGAGCGTTCGAGTTCGTCGCGGCGACCCCGGCGACGGCGGCCGGCGGCGAATCCCTCGTGGCGCACCTGGAAGTGCTCGACTCCGGGATCTACCTGTCGAATCGCGGACCGGAATGCATCACGTCGTTCGCCGGGGCCCCGCTGCGCGCGACGGCCGATCAGCCGTGCGGTTCGTTCCCGTGGAACTTCGCGGTAGCGGACGGAACCTGCTACACCGCCGCTTTCAAGGACGACGTCGTTTCCGTTTTCCCGTTGAAGGAATTGGGAAACGCGACAGTCCGGAAGTATCCGACCGGTTCCCCGACGTGCGTACTCCCGCTCCGGTGACCGACCAACGCCCTCGCGGACTGCACGGACAGACCGTGGAAACGCTCGCCGCGCGCATTCTGTCCGGCGAATGGCCCGAGGGCATGGTGCTGGACCTTCCCGCGCTGCGCGAGGAGCTCGACATCAGCCTCACCGCACTGCGGGAAGCGCTGAAGGTATTGGCAGCAAAGGGATTGATCGGCGCGCGGCAGAAGCACGGCACTTACGTGCAACCGCGCGAGAGCTGGCAGTTGCTCGACGCCGACGTCATGCGTTGGCAAACCACCGCACGCGGAAACGCTGGCCTGCTGGACGAATTGGCCGAAGTCCGCGCCGTGGTCGAGCCCGCGGCGGCGCGGATGGCTGCCGAACGTGCGACCGCCGAAGACCTTGCCGCGCTTGAATCCGCCCTCGACGCGATGGTCGAAGCACCGGATCCGGAAGCGAGCGTCGAGGCGGATCTCGCGTTCCACCGCAGCCTGTTGACCGCCGCGCACAACAACTTCCTGCTCCAGATCGAACGCGTCATCGCGATCGGCTTGGCGGAGCGGGACAAACTCGTCCACAGCGCCGGTCCCACCGACGATCCGGTACCGAGCCACCGCCGGGTGCTCGACGCCATCGCCGCGCATGACGCGGTCGGCGCGGAGACCGCGATGCTGGAGCTGCTGGTGAAATCCGCCGCCGACGCGAAGCGGTCGGGTCAGGAAGTGAACGCCCGACGATAGGCCGTCGGCGTGGTCCCGAGGGTCCGCCGGAAATGCAGCCGCAGGTTGGCCGGAGTGCCGAGACCGCAGTCCCGCGCGACCCGGTCCACCGAATAGTCCGTGGTTTCCAGCAGTTCCCGCGCTTTGCCGAGCCGGGCGTTGAGCAGCCACTGCAACGGCGTGGTCCCGGTTTCCTCGGCGAACCTGCGCAGGAACGTCCGCTGCGACATCTCCGCGTGCCGGGCGAGCAGGCGGATGCTGAGCGATTCGTCCAGTCGCTGCAACGCCCATTCGCGCGTGGCGGACAGCGAAGCGTCGCCAGCGTCCGCGAGCGGCGCGGGCACGTACTGGGCCTGCCCGCCTTCGCGATGCGGAGCGGCGACGAGACCGCGCGCGATCCGATTGGCGACCGCGGCACCCAAGTCGCGGCGCACGATGTGCAGGCACAGATCGATGCCGCAACACACCCCCGCTGAGGTGAGCACGTCGCCCTCGTCGACGTAAAGCACATCCCGGTCGACCTGGACCGAAGGGTACGCCCGCTCAAATTCGTCGATATATTCCCAATGCGTCGTGGCGTGCAGGCCGTCCAGCACTCCCGCGGCGGCCAGCGCGAACGCACCGGTGCAGATGGACACCACCCGCCGTTCCCGATCGCGCGCCTCGGCCAGCAGCTCGACCGCCGCTTCCGGCGTCTCGCGGATCGGGTCGTACCCCGGCACGATCACCGTGTCCGCCGCGCGCAGCTCCTCGATCCCGCCTTCCGCGGCCAGCTCGAACCCGGCGCTGGTCGCGACCGTCGGACCGAGCGCGCACAGCGACATCTCGTAGTGCGTTTGCGGCCGGACCTGGAACACCTGCGCCGGAATCGCCAGGTCCAGCGGAAGGACCCCGTCGAGCGCCAGCACCGCGACCCGATGCACCGTCATGGCAAGATTCTATCGAAGTACGGCAAACTTGCCACTCACCAGGTCAGAGCCGTGCGGGCCAGGCTTGAAGGCATGACCGAACTCCTTTCGGACCCGGTGGTCGCGCTGCCCGCGACTCCGCTGGCGGACGCCGTCCTCGAGGTCGTCCGCCCGGTGGAATCGCAGTCGGTGTTCAACCACAGCGTCCGCTCCTACCTGTTCGCGCGGCTGGTCGCCGACCGGTTGGCGGTATCCGGCTATGCCGACGACCTGCTGTTCGCCGCGTGCGTGATGCACGACATCGGCGTCGCACCGGACGGTCCGCACGTGGAACGCTTCGAGGTCGAAGGTGCCGACCGAGCGGCTGGTTTCCTGGCAAAACAAGGGATTTCCACCGCGGACGCCGACGAGGTCTGGCAAGCCATCGCCTTGCACACCACCGCGGGCATCGCGGAACGCCGTGGTCCGCTGTGCGTGCTCGTCCGCGCCGGGGTGTCCGTCGACTTCGGCGGCCCGGTCGGCGCCGAGTACCTCTCGGCCGTCACAGACGAGGAGGGCGTGGCGATCCACGCCGCTTACCCGCGGCTCGAGATGGTCCGCTCGCTCACCGACGCGATCGTCGCGCAGGCCGCGAAGAATCCGAAGAACGCGCCAGTCCCGTCCGTCCCCGCTGATTTCCTGCGGGAACGCGAGGCCGATGGCGAAACCCGGCTGGAACGCGCCTCGCGCACGTCGCGCTGGGGCATCTGAGAAAGGGATCCACCATGTACGCCGTCAAAATCCCCGAGGACTCCGAGGTTTTCGGCCCGTCCGGGGCATCAGCCTTTACCCGCTTCGGTTACTCAGCCGCCGTCCGCGCGGGCAACCACCTCTTCATCGCGGGGACGATCGGCCGTCGCCCGGACGGAGAGATCGCGGAAACCATCGAGGAACAGACCGAGATCGCACTCCGCCGGATCGAGGAAATCCTTCGCCTGGAAGGACTCGGACTCTCCGCGCTGGTCGACATCACGAGCTACCATGTCGACATCCACCAGCACCTGCCTGGTTTCCTGGAAGCCAGGAAGCGCCTCGTGACCGCCGAGCCCTACCCGGCGTGGTCGATGATCGGCGTCAGCGGGCTCGCCAGCCCGGGACTGCTGATCGAAATCCGCGCCACGGCGGCCTATCCGGAGTAACTGTCCTCAGTGGACAGTCTCCGCGAGCGCGGTCCGCAGCATCCGCCCGGCCGCGGCGCGCGGAGCCGGGTCGACCGCGATCAGCGCGTTGACCACGGCCCCGTCGACCAGCGCGACCAGCCGGTCCAGTTCGTCCTTGGCCACCGGCGTCCCGGAACGGGCCAGGATCTCCGTCAGCAGTTCGTTGAGCTGCTGGGACAGCGTCCGCATCAACGGGCGCAGATACGGCCGCCGCCCGGTCGCGACCAGGCGTTCGTAGCGCAGCAGGACCGCCTCGGCGTCGGCTTCCGGATCGCCGCTCTGCGGGCCGAGCAGCATGTCCAGCACGAGTTCCACGGTCGCCTGCACGCCCCGGTTCCGGGTCGTCAGGTCCTCGAGCTGCCGTCGCCCGTTCGCCAGCTCGGTCTGCCCGTGGTGCTCCACCGCGGCGGTGACGAGCTCTTCCAGCGAGTCGAAGTAGTACGTCGTGGACGCCAGCGGCAGGCCCGCCCGCTCGGCGACCGCACGGTGCCGGACCGCGTCGAAACCGCCCTCGACCAGCAGCTCAGCGGCGGCTTCGACGAGCGCGGCCCGTCGTCGCTCGCCCTTGGGAGTGGTGGCTGCTGCCGTCATGTCCGGTTATTCTGCCAGCCGCTCCGGCGACCGCCGATCAGAACCGGGCGGCCAGCGAAGCGGCGACGCGCGCGAGGTCGGTTGCGTACGGTGCCGAATGCCCGGAAGTCCCCGGCACGCTGACCAGCACGAGAGTTCCGCCGCTGCCGGTTTGCTGACGCACGGTGACGGCTCCGGCCGGTTGCGTGGGCACGTTCACCGCGGCGCCGCGAGCGAACACCGCTGCGCCGATCGTCCCGCCCGGAAGCGGGAACCCGGCACCGCGCGACGACGTCGTACAAACGCTGCCTGGGGAAGCCTGCGCGGCATTCAAGTGGCCTGGGAGCTCGCCAGCGAGGGCAGTGGCGAGCTCCCAGTCCACCCGTCCGCACCCGGAGGTGCCTTCGACCCGAGGGCCGGTCCTCCCGGTTTCGCCGGCTCCCTGCCGAGACGGCTGACCCGGGAAGTCATCCCCATTGCTGAAAGGACGCGCCGCCGACCCACCGGGTTGCACCGGCGCGGCGACGGAATTCGCGCTGGAATCGGACTTCTCGCTCGAAACTCCCACAATTCCCCAGGTGCCGAACCCGGCGGCCACGACCACGGCCGCCGCGCCGACGGTGATCCGGTTGCGCCGGCGCAGCGTCTCGCGCTTCGAACGGCGCACCACGTCGTCCACCGAGAACGTCGGAGGCGGCACCTCGCCGGGACCGGCGGAGAACAACGTCTCGGCTTCCCGCTCATCCATTGGTCTCCACCTCCCGTTCCAGCACCTGGCGCAGATTCGCCAGCCCGCGCGCCGTCTGACTCTTCACGTTGCCTTCGCTGCAGCCCAGCGCCGTGGCCGCGGCCCCGACGTCCAGTCCGTCGAAGAACCGCAACACCAGCACCGCCCGTTGCTTCGGCGGCACTTCCTTCAGCGCCGCGAGCAGGTCCTCGCGAGTCGCGACGCGTTCGGCCAGCCCGGGACTGTCGTCGACAGGTTCGGGCAGCACCTCGGTCTGCCGCTCCCGCCGCCACGGACGGCGGGATTCGTCGATGACCGCGCGCACGAGCGTCTTGCGCACGTACGCGTCGGTCGCCGCGCGGTCTCTGATCTTCTTCCACCTCCGGTGCAACGCGACGAACGCCGTCTGCGCGAGGTCGTCGGCCTTGTGCCAATCGCCGCACATCAAATAGGCAGTCCGGCGCACGGCGTCCCTCCTCGCGGCGAAGTACTCCGCGAACTCCTGTTCGTCGCGCTGGTCCACGCGCTTTGCAGCTCCGCTCTGGCCATGTCCGGTGAAGGGACGGATCCGGGGGCGTCCACGGTTGCACGTCCGGCCGGAAACGTTCCACCCCCCGCCGCATTGATGCCGCGCCCACCTGTGTGATGTGATCGGACTGTGACCATGACTGGGCAGCTGATCGACTTCCGTTCCGACACCGTCACCCGCCCGGACGCGATCATGCGCGCGGCCATGGCCGAGGCCGAGGTCGACGACAACGTCATCGGCACCGACCCGACCATCGCCGAACTCGAACGCCGGGCCGCGCAGACGCTCGGGATGCCCGCGGCGCTGTGGACGCCGAGCGGGACGATGGCGAACCTCATCGCGCTGAGCGTCCACCTGCGGCGCGGCGACCGGTTCCTCGCCACCCGCGGCGCGCACGTGCTCACCAACGAACTCGGCTCGGCCGCGTGGCTGGCCGGCGGCATGCCGGACATCCTCGAACACGACGCGGGCCCTGGCCGGTGCCTGCCGGAAACGCTGGAAGCGGCGATCGGCAACCCCGGTCCGTACTTCACGCTCCGCACCACGCTGTTGTGCCTGGAGAACACGCACAACGCGGCCGGCGGCGCGGTCACTCCGCCCGACGAGCACGCGCAACTGCTGTCGGTCGCGAAGCAGGCCGGGCTCACCGTGCACCTCGACGGCGCGCGGATCTGGCACGCGGCGGTCGCGTTGCAGGTGCCGCCCGCCGCGCTGACGGTCGGCGTGGACTCGGTGTCGGCGTGCTTCAGCAAGGGCCTCGGCGCGCCGGTCGGCTCGGTCGTCGCGGGCAGCGTCGAGTTCGTCGAGCAGGCCCGCCGGATGCGGCAGATGCTCGGCGGCGGCGTGCGTCAGGGCGGGGTGCTCGCCGCGGCGTGCCTGGTCGCGCTGGACCGCGTCGACGAGCTGGCCGAGACGCACGAGTTCGCGAAACGGCTGGCCGACGGCCTCTCCGAACACGGCTGGGACGTGCCGGCTCCGGACACCAATATCGTTCTCGCCGGGGTGCCGGACGTGCCGACCGCGCTGAACTGGCTCGGTTCGCTCGGCATCCAGGCCCTGCCCATGGCGGGCAAGGTCCGGTTCGTGACGCACCGCGACCTGTCGTCCGCCGACATCGCCGAAGCACTGCGCCGGATCAAAGCCGGCGCCTGAAACCCTGGGGGACTCGGGTGACCAACTGGATCGTGTTCGACTACGGCGAGGTGCTCAGCCACCGCACCGCCGCGATACCGAAGCTGGCCGCCGCGATGGGCGTCTCGCTCGAGACGTTCGAGCCGGTGTACTGGAGCGTGCGCGACCCGTACGACCGCGGCTGCCCCGACCTGGAGTACTGGACGTCGATCGGCGACCAGCTGGGCGCGAAGGTGGACGACGCGCTGTCGGCCGAGCTGACCGCGCTCGACGTGGCGGGCTGGGGACAGCTCGCGCCGGGATCGCTTGACCTCTTGCAGTCGCTGTCCGACGCCGGCGCCTCGCTCGCGCTGCTCTCGAACGCGCCGTCGGCGTTCGGCGTCTGGGTGCGCGAGCAGGAGTGGTCGAAGCTGTTCAAGCACACGCTGTTCTCCGGCGACGTGAAGGTCGCCAAGCCGGACGCCGAGATTTTCCAGCTGCTGCTGGACAAACTGGGTGCCCAACCGGACGAGTGCCTGTTCTTCGACGACCGCCAGGTCAACATCGACGGCGCCCGTGCGGTCGGAATCCGCGCACACCTGTGGGACGGCGCCGAGGCCGCCCGAGCCGCACTGGCCTGAACGGCGAACGGCTCCCGCACCGTCTCGGCGCGGGAGCCGTCTCGTCTGCTCAGTATGGTTCGGCGCCGGTCAGCGGCTGATGCGCTTCGACTGCTTCTTCCCGGTGATCGCCCCGTAGGCCGCGGTGCCCAGGAACAGCACCCCGCCGATGATGCCGATCCACAGCACGGCCTTGAACAGGAAGCCGATCACGGACCCGATCACCATGAAGGCAATCCAGGCCACGACGAGCGCTCCGACGATCTTCCAGAACATGGCTCCTCCGATGCCGTTTCCGCGCCACGTCGGCCCGGTGCCCTCCAGCGTGCCATCCGTGCGACGGAAACTCTCTACGCTGGCCCAACGTTCAGGGACATCTCCGGGTTCCCCTGACCGGATTCACCCCAGCCAGCCGCCGAGCCGGCGCAGCCCCTCGGTCACGTCCTCGGTCGCGCCCGCGAAGGAAAACCGCACGTAGCGGCCGCCGTCCACCGGGTCGAAGTCGATCCCCGGGGTGATCGCGAGGCCGGTGTCGGCGAGCAGCCGCTGGCACCAGCTCAGGCTGTCGGTGGTGTGGTCGGAGACGTCGGCGTAGGCGTAGAACGCGCCGTCGGCCGGGGCAAGCTTGTCGAGACCGATCTCGCGGAGCCCGGCGAACAGCAGGTCGCGGTTGCGCCGGTAGTGCTCGACGTGCGCGTCCGCCTCAGCGTACGACTCCGGCGTGAACGCCGCGACGGCCGCGTACTGCGAAACCGCCGGTGGGCAGATGGTGAAGTTGCCGGTGAGGACGTCGACCGCGCGGTGCAGGCGCTGCGGCACCAGCATCCAGCCGAGCCGCCAGCCGGTCATCGCGAAGTACTTCGAGAACGACCCGAGCACCAGCGCTTCCCGGCCGTACTGCCAGGCGCAATCGAGCTGCTTGCCGTACGAGATGCCGTGGTAGATCTCGTCGCTGATCAACTGCACGCCGTGCGAAGCGCACCAGCCGGAGATCGCGGCCAGCTCGCCCGACGGCAGCACGGTCCCGGTGGGGTTGCTGGGACTCGCGACGATGAGCCCGTCGATCGGCCCGAGCCGGTCCAGCTGCTCGACGGTCGGCTGGAAATTCGTCTCGGCCGTGGTCGCGAACTCGACGACCTCGCAGCCGAGGACGTTCAGCAGATTCCGGTACGCCGGGTAGCCAGGACGGGCCATCGCGACCCGCGCGCCGGGGTCGAACGCGCTGAGGAACGACAGGAGGAACCCGCCGGACGAACCGGTGGTCATCACGACGTCGGAGGCGGACACGTCGATGTCGTAGGTGCGCCGGTAATGCCCGGCGACGGCCTCGCGCAGCTCAGGAATGCCGAGCTGCTCGGTATAGCCGAGGGTGTGCTTGCCCAGCGCTTCCTGCGCCGCCCGCAGCACCGCGGCCGGAGCGGGCACGGACGGCTGCCCGGCGGCCAGCGAGATCAGGTCGCCGTGGCTGCGCTGCCGGGCCTGGGCCGCGGACAGCACGTCCATCACGTGGAAAGGAGGCACGCCTGCCCGCAACGCGGGCCCGCCGAAAGCACCGATGTCGACCATGCGGCCAGGCTAACCGGCGGAACCGCGTGCGGGGTGTGCCGTCAGTAACCGCGGTACGCGCCGCCGTGCGCCATCGCCGCGATGCCCGGGACGTTGGACATCGAGCCGTACCGGTCGAGCGAGTACCGCACGCCGGCGATGATGTTGTCGACCGGGTTGTAGATGTTGTCGTGCCCGGGCAGCTTGTGCGCGTTGAACGTCGAGTCGATGCACTGCATCAGCCCCTTGGACGGATGCCCGGCCGCGGCGTTCGAGTCCCAGTTGTTGATCGCGTTCGGATTGCCGCCGGACTCGTGCTGAATGATCGCCCAGATGTTCTTGATGTCCGCGTCGGTCACGTTCACACCCGCGGCCTGCAGTGCCTTGATCGCTTCCTGGATCCACTGCTGAACGTTGCCGGGCGGAGGCGAGGAGGGCGGACCGCCGCTCGGGCCGAGACCGCCGCCGCCACCGCTGGCACCACCGCCACCGCCGCCGTGGTGACCGCCCCCGCCGCCACCGCCGCCGCCGTGTCCGGTGTGCAGACCGCCGGTGCTCTGCGGAACGGTGCCGTCCGAGTTGGGGAGCGGGACCTTCGAGTAGCCGCCCTCGATCTGCGTCTTCATCAGGTCTTGGGACTTCTTGACCATGTCGTCGGCCTGCTTCAGCAGGGGGTCGATGGTCTGCTCGGCATTGGTGGCGTCGGTTTGGTTGTCCTGGTTCGCCTTGTCGATGATCGACTGCGACGTCGGACTGGGCGCCGGGCCCTTCTTGTCCGACTTGGCGTACTCGGCCTCGGCGGCCTGCGCCTTCTGCGCTTTGTCCGACTCTTCCTTGATGCGTTTGTCGATGTTCGACTTGGCGGTGTTGAAGGCCTCGGTGACCTTGCTCTTGATCCCGCCGAGGTCGCTCGACAGCTGGGTGAGGTCCTTGCCGACCTCGTCAAGATGCCCCTGCACCTTGTCGCCCGCTTTGGTGATCTGCGTGACGTAGTCGAGGAAGGCGTCCGCGGCCGGACCCTCCCACACGCCGCCTGCCAACGACTTCGTCGTATTCGTCAATTCTTGGCCGTGATCGCCCGCACGCTTCGCGGCGTCGCTGAACTGCTGCCCGGCTTTGCTGATCGCGTCCGGGTTGATCTTGTCGACCTTCTGTGCTTTTTCGACCACGCCGTTCCAGTTCGGCGGGTAGTCGATCAGCGCCATGCTCTTGCCCCCTCGTGCCTGCTCAGCGGTCTTCGTGGACGGTCAGGTCGGTCTTGTGGACCTGATCGGTCTCCTGGATCAGCCCCGCGGCCTTCTTGATGATGAAGCTGGTCGCCTCCATCAGCTTCCCGGCCGCGTCGAACTCGCTGTGCACGCCCTGTTTGAACGTGCCGACCGCGCCGTGCACGTCCTTGGAGCCGCCCATCGTGCCGAACGGGCTTTCCGGCTCGTCGTCAACGCCGGTGAGGTGCTTCTTGGACTTTTCGAACTCGTCCTTCAGCTTCTCCACGTTCCTGGCGGCAATGGCCATGGAATCCGGGTCGTAGACAGGCACCGTTCGTCATCCCCTTCGCGACACTCGCTTCCCGACCAGTTCGGACGCTCCGCTCACCAGGTCGGTTCCCCTGTTTACTCTAAGACTTCGGACGCGTGCCGTGTGCAGTTCTGTCCGACTTCGGGCCGCGAACCCCCGAACCGGGTTAGCACGTGGTCGAAACGGGAGAAAACGGTCAGCCGAAAGCGTCAAATCGCGGCTTGCAACTCCCGCACCCGCTCCGCCAGCACCGCGTTGTCCGCCGGGCTCACCGTCGCCCAGGTGTGCCCGTCCGAATCGTCGGTCAACTGGAATAGATACCGCCCGGAATCGGTGTCGTAGAACGCCGCCACGTGCGGCGAGCGGCGCACCGTGCCGTCCCGCAGGACCCGTTCCGCGCAGAACTGGCCGCGGGCTGCCTGTCCCATCAGCATGCCCGCCAGTTCCTGCGCTTCCCACAACGCCACACCCCGGTCTTCCAAGGCCGTGACCAGCGCTTTCGGATCACCTGCGGCAGCCGCGTCGGCGGCGACGAGCGTGCTGTGCGGTACCGAGACCGACTGGCCGACGCCCGGGTCGAGCGATCCGGCCACCGTCACCGCGGCGTCGGCCAGCGCGCTGGCGTCGGCGGGGATCAGCCACACCTCGTCCCGGTCGACCACCGCGAGCACGGCTTGGCTCCCCCGGCTCACCGCGCGGCCGCGGATCTCGCGGTCCGCCCACACCCACACGTCCAGAGCTTCCCGCGGACGCGCCAGCAAATGCAGTTGGTCGAGCACCGTCCCGGAAGGACGGCGGCCACGCGCCAGTCGTCGCTGCGCGAGCGAATCCCAGACGGACTCGATCAGCTCGGCCCGTTCGGTGTGCGTGCGCCCGGGCGACGGAACCGCGAGCGCGGCCGGACGCCCGCCCAGGTCCAGCGATTCCCACAGCACATCGAATTCGAGGGCGGTCAGTACCAGGTTCACGGCCGGCGCACGTCTCCCGTGCCGTCGCCGAGGACGTCGCGCGTCACCATCCGGCCGTCGGCGAACAGGTCCTTGTCGTCGACGCCGAAGCGGCGCACGTGCTCGTCGTCGCTTTCCTGCGGCGCGGCTTCGGAGAGGTACTTGGCGTCGCCGCCGCCCGACTTCGGCGCGATCTGCTCGGCTTTCCGCAGTGCGACGGCTTCTTCCTCGGGAAGCTCGTCCACCGGCAACGGCCGGACCGGGCCCTTCGGCTGACCGTCTTGCCCGCGGCCTTGCCGTTCGCGGTCGCCGGAAAGCGCGCCACCGGCCACTCCCGCGCCCAAAGCAGCGGCGCCTGCCCCGATTTCACCGGCAGACGCGCCACCTGCGCGCGGAGCCGGGGCGTTGCCGGGGGTTTCGGCGACGGGCGGCACCGGTGCCTGTGGGACGCTGCCGACCAGACGACCTCGTTGCAGCGCTTGGTATTCCTGCCCGCCAGCGGGATAGCTGCCGCCCGCGGCACCGCCGAGGTTTCCTCCCTGGCCACCGACCGACGAACGACCGGATCCGCTTGTGCCGCCGAGACTTTCGGAACTGCCCACGGTTCCGCGGCTAACCGGACCGCTCTCGGATCCGCTGCTCGTCCCACGCGGGCCAGTCGGCAGGAATGTGCCGGACTGCCCGGGCCCGCCCGGAACCCGCGTCCCGCCTGAACCACCCGAAGTGCTTGGCGCGCTGGGGATTCCCGGCCCGTTGGTCGAACCGACCGAGCGCGGCGGATTGCCGTGCGGCGCCGGTCCTGTCTCCCAGCCCGCAGGAGGCGGCGAGGACGGCGGCACGTAGCTGGCCGCGACCACCGGCGCGACCGGCCGAGGAGCCGGTGCCTGCGAAGCCGTGCCGTACGCGGGCGTCGGCGGATCCACGACCGGCGGGGCCGGAGGTGGCGGCGGGGGAACGTACTGCGATTTCACCGACGCCGCCGCGGGCTGCACCTGACCGTCCGGCGTCACTTCGACCGCCGCGGCCGCGCGGTCGACCGGGCTCGGACCGCTGCCAGGCTGGACCATCGCGAGCGACTGCGGCTGGCTCAACGGTTCGGTGGACAGCAGGTTTTCACCGCTCTGCTGGGCGTAAGCGTTCAACGCCTCGACCGCCTGGCCGCGCGCGTTGTCCGCCGCCTGCACCTGAGCCGCGTGATCAGTCTCGAACCCGAGGAAGCTCGCCACCGAATCGACGAGCGTGAGGCTCTCCGCGCCTTTGCGCACCGCGGCCGGGTCGGGCAGCTTGTACTTGGTGCGGTTGAACGCTTCCCCTTGCGCGAAAAGCATTTCCGCGGTGTGCGTGACCTTCTGCATCGCGTCCTGCGAGAAGCCAGCCTGGTCCGACAGCACCTGGCCGGCCTGTCCGCCCGCCTGGCTCTGCCATTCGACGCCGAGCTTCGCCAGCTGGTCGCGCAGCGTGTGGTCGGTGCTCGCGAGCGCGGTCGCGATTTCCCGCAGCGCCTCGACCGCGGTGGCGATGCTGGCGATGCCGTCGCCGGTGCCGAACTTCTCGATCTCGTCGGCGATGGCGGTGTCGGTCCACCCGTCGAAACGGTGGTCGCGGATCCTGCCCGCGAGTTCGGAGATCTCCACGCGCCCTCCCTAGGTCCGGTTCTTCAGGCCCTGCACGGCCAGGCCGGCGGCCTGGGTGGCGATGTCGCACAACTGCGGCTGGCTGAACGCGCCCGCGGTGACCGCGAACTCCTGTGCCACCATGGTCTGTCCCGCGGCGACGCCGACGAGCACCTCGCAGTCAGCGGGGGTGCCCGCCGCGCGGTAGTTCGTGATCGCCGGATAGCCCTCGACGCTGGTCGCCGCGGTGGTCATGCTGTTCTTGCGCCGCGATCCGGTGAGCCACTCCTGCACGTCCGCGTTGACGATCCGCAGGTGCAGCGCGTGGAACGGCTCGGTCTTGTCCGAATCGAACACGCAGGTGGGCCCGTCCTTCGGGTCGGCGGCCTTGCGCGGCACGCTCGTGACCTTCAGCAGGTCGAGCTGCGCCTGGCCCAGCAGGTCGCACGGATCGGTACCGGCGATCGGCAAGTCCGACGGCCGCGGCGGCAGTGCGGCCGCTTTGGTCTGTTGCGCCAGGGAACTCATCGCGGGCTGTACGGGGTACGCGGTGCCTTGCTCGCCTGACGAGCAGCCCGCGACCCCGAGCACCGCGACGACGACGAGGAGCGGCTTAGTGGATGCCGTGCGCACCGCGGTCCCCGAACGCCGCAGCCTTGTCCGCGTCGCTGGCCTCGTACGTCTTCGCTGCTTCGCGCAGCTGTCCGACAAGCTTGTGCAGGTTGGCGACGTACGCGCGCACCTGTGCGGCGTACGACTGATCACCTTCGGCGACGACGGTGTTCCACGCAGCCATCGCGTTGACGCTCACCGTGTCCGACGAAGGAGTGTCGACGCGCAACTCGCCCAGCCGCGTGAGGAGCTTGTCTTCGAGCGCGCTGACCTGCTCGTCGACCACTCGCGCGACCTCGAGCAGCTTCGCCGGCTCGACCACGATGTCCGCCACGCCCGGCGCTGCCGGAACCGACGAAGCCAGGTCGGTGAGCGGTGTGCTTCCCGGCATGCGCTAACCCCTCCCGTGATACGGACAGTGACCGTACGGACCCGTTTCGAGGCTACCAACCGGCGCGTGAACCCGAGGCGAACTTCGTGGAGAAGCTGCTTAGACGGGAGCGCTTACTTCCCCGTTGGCCGCGCGCAGTGCGATATCGGTGCGATGGTGCGAGCCAGCGAGGTGTACGCGCTCGACAGTCTCGTACGCGTGCTTACGCGCCGCCTTAAGCGTCTTACCAGTGCCGACGACGGACAGCACGCGTCCGCCAGCCGAGATCACCGCACCGTCGTCGCGACGCCGCGTACCCGCGTGAAGCACGCCTTCGATCTCACCGCCGGTGATGACGTCACCAGTGCGCGGCTTGCCCGGGTACCCGTCGGCAGCGATCACGACGGTGACCGCGGCCCCTCCCGACCACTCCAGCGGCGGCAGCTCAGCCAGCTTCCCGGTGGCCGTCGCGTTCAGCACGGTCGCCAGCGACGTACGCAGCAGCGCCAGCACAACCTGGGTCTCGGGGTCGCCGAAGCGGCAGTTGAACTCGATCACCTGCGGGCCTTCCGAGGTGAGCGCGAGACCGGCGTAGAGCAGGCCGGAGAAGGGGCTGCCCCGGTCGGCGAGCTCGTCCACCACCGGCTGCACAACCCGCGCGACGACGTCGTCCACCAGGTCCGCCGGTGCCCACGGCAGCGGCGCGTACGCACCCATGCCGCCGGTATTCGGGCCGGTGTCGCCGTCGCCGACGCGCTTGAAGTCCTGCGCGGGCAGCATCGGCACCACGGTGCGACCGTCGACGAAGCAGAACAGCGAGGCCTCCGGGCCGTCCAAAAAGGACTCCAGGAGGACCGGGTGCCCGCCGTCGAGCAGCATCAGCGCGTGCTTGCGCGCGACCTCGACGTCCTGGGTCACGACCACGCCCTTGCCAGCGGCGAGACCGTCGTCCTTCACGACCCAGGTGGGCCCGAAGCGCTGAAGCGCGGCGTCGAGGCGCGCGGGAGTGTCGACGACCTCACTGCGGGCTGTCGGCACCTTCGCGGCCGCCATGACGTCCTTCGCGAACGCCTTCGACCCCTCGATGCGCGCAGCCGCGGCAGACGGTCCGAAGCAGGCGATGCCAGCGTCGCGCACCGCGTCGGCGACGCCCGCGACGAGCGGCACCTCCGGCCCGATCACGACGAGATCGGCCTTCCATTCCTTGGCCAGGGCAGCGACGGCCTCCGGCTCGGCGAGCTCGACCCCGAGCTGCTCCGCGACCGCAGTCGTGCCGGCATTGCCGGGGGCGCAAGCGAGCGCCGTGACCGCGGGGTCGCCTGCCACCGCGAGGACGAGTGCATGCTCCCGGGCGCCGGAGCCGATTACCAGTACGCGCACGCCGGACAGCGTAACGGTGCGTGTCGCGCCGCGGCAGCGCGCCGTCCGCGACCCCGGCCCGGACCAGGTGCGCGACTGGTCCGGTGCCGGTCGGCCGGTGTCCGGATTCACCCGCCATCCACCGTTTACCCGGTTGTCAACCGCCCGTCCGGCTGGTGCCGCGCGCCCGACGCTTGCGGCGGTGAGGGTGACGCGGTAGTCGTGGCGAGCTGCGGATCGCCCGGTAGAGAAAGGTCCCCCCATGAAGCGCAAACGCCTCGGCGTGCTCGCCCTGTCCGGTCTGGCCCTGCTCGGCGTCGCGGGTCTCGCGATCGGCCCGGCCTCCGCGAGCGAGGAGACGGCCGCGGGTGCGGCCGCGCACGGTCCCCGGCACGATGGCCCGGTGATCGTCGGACACCGGGGCGCGCCCGGCTACCGCCCGGAGCACACGCTCGCGTCGTACGAACTCGCCTACCGGATGGGCGTGGACTACGTCGACGTCGACCTGGTGCCGACCAAGGACGGCCAGCTCGTCGCCCGGCACGAGCCGGAGATCGGCGGCACCACCGACGTCGCGGCCCACCCGGAGTTCGCCTCGCGCAAGACCACGAAGGTCATCGACGGAACAAAGATGACCGGCTGGTTCACCGAGGACTTCACCCTCGCCGAGCTGAAGACGCTCTACGCGAAGGAGCGGATCCCGCAGAACCGGCCGAACAACCAGCTCTACGACGGCCGCTACCGGATCGCCACCTACCAGGAGGTGCTCGACCTGACCCGGCGGCTCGGCCGCGAACTGCACCGGACGCTGGGCACCTACCCGGAGGTCAAGCACTCGACGTACTTCAGCTCGATCGGCAACCCGACCGAACCGAAGCTGGTGTCGATCCTCAACCGCAACGGCCTGAACCGGCCGAACGCGCCGGTGATCATCCAGTCGTTCGAGGTGTCGAACCTCCAGGAGCTGCACAAGCAGGTGCGGGTGCCGCTGCTGCAGCTGACCGAGGCGAAGGGCGCTCCCGCCGACTTCGTCGCGAAGGGCGACAAGCGCACGTACGCCGACCTGATCACGCCCGCCGGCCTGCGCGAGATCGCGAAGTACGCGAAGTACCTCGGCCCGGAGAAGGGCCAGATCATCCCGCGCGACGCGCAGGACAACCTCGGCAAGCCGACCACCCTGATCGCCGACGCGCACCGCGCTGGCCTTGAGGTGCAGCCCTACACCTTCCGCAACGAAAACCCGTTCCTTCCGGCAAACCTGCGCTCCTCGGCGAGCCCGAGCGCGTTCGGCAACGTATTCGCGGAGGAAGCGGCGTTCCTGAAGGCCGGAGTCGACGGATTCTTCGCCGACCAGCCGGATACCGCGCTGGAATCGGTGCGGGACTTCGCTGGTCGCTGAGTTTTTCTTCGTTTCTCCCAGCCCGCCGGGGACGTTCGTGTCTCCGGCGGGCTTTTTCGCGGTTGTTCAATCATCGCGACGGTGGAGTGCGCCGCGAAGTTCGCGAGCGATGGTTCGCTGCAACCGCCGCAGGATCTTGATCGTGTCCTCGTCCGAGTAGCCGGTCGTGATTGACCAATCGCAGCCTGAGCCGAACACGTCGCTGGCGAAGACGATTTCGGTCGCCACCAACACCCGCCGCCAGTCCCGAGTGCTGAGCGGATCGCCAGCGGTGAGCGCCGCATGCAGACGATTTCCTTCTTCGTGCAGATCAGCCACGTTCCGGAAGCCCATCGCCACGGCGAGCGCCTCAGTGCAATGTGCTGGCCCACGCCACTCATTCAGTCCGCGACGCAGCACTTCGCGTTCTTCGTCGGCCAGCTCGATCGAGACCAGCTCTTCGGCGTTCACTCGCTGATCATGGCCTGCGCAATCAGTCACCCCAGAGACGACCGGTTCGAGTGATGCGATCTCGAACAATTGTTCGAGATACTGGTCCCATGTTGATCACTCAGACCCGAGCAGCCCTGCGCCGTTCGGAGGAGCTTCCGCCCAGCGACCAGCGAAACCTTGACACCCGCGAACGGAGAGGGCTAACTTCTGCGCACTCTCAATGGTCTGTCCGCATACCTTTCAGGTGGGTGCCCGATGGATGTCTCCGACCAGCAGACCGGACAACCCGACGAAGACAGCGCTCGCCTGCACGCGCTCGGCTACGCGCAGGAACTCAAACGCACGATGTCGGCGTTCTCGAACTTCGCCGTGTCGTTCACGATCATCTCGATCCTGTCCGGCTGCCTCACGCTGTACGGCTTCGGCATGAAAACCGGCGGCCCGGCGGCGATGATCTGGGGCTGGCCGCTGGTCGGGCTGTTCGTGGTACTGGTCGGGCTGGGCATGGCGGAGGTGTGCTCGAGCTACCCGACCGCGGGCGGACTGTATTACTGGGCCGCGAAACTGGCGACCCGCAACGGCCCGGCGTGGTCGTGGTTCACCGGCTGGTTCAACCTGATCGGGCAGATCGCGGTCACCGCGGGCATCGACTTCGGAGCCGCGCTCTTCCTCAACGCGTTCCTCGATCTGCAGTGGGGCTTCAGCGCGACGCCGGGCCACACGATTCTGTTGCTGGCCATCATTCTTGTCGTGCACGGGGTGCTGAACACCTTCGGCGTGCGAGTGGTGGCGGTGCTGAACAGCGTCAGCGTGTGGTGGCATCTGGTTGGCGTGCTGGTGATCGTGGGCGTACTCGTGTTCGTGCCGGCGAAGCATCAGGAAGCGTCGTTCGTCTTCGGCAGCTTCGTGAACCAAACCGGCTGGGGTTCCGCGCCATACGTGTTCTTGCTCGGCTTGCTGCTGGCGCAGTACACCTTGACCGGCTACGACGCCTCGGCACACATGACGGAGGAAACCAAGAACGCCGCGAAAGCGGGCCCGCGCGGAATCATCAACTCGATCCTCGTGTCACTGGTCGCGGGCTGGATCCTGCTGATCGGCCTGACGTTCGCGATCCAGGACTACGACGGAGCCGTCAACTCGGCGACCGGCGTCCCGCCAGCCCAGATCTTCATCGACGCGACCGGCGCGGTGACCGGCAAATTCCTGCTCCTGATCTGCATCGGCGCCCAACTGTTCTGCGGCATGGCCTCCGTGACCGCGAACTCCCGCATGATCTACGCCTTCGCCCGCGACGGCGCGATCCCGGGTTCGAAGATCTGGCACAACATCAACAAACGAACCCAAACCCCGACCAACGCAGTATGGCTAGCAGCGGGCGGTGCATTGGTGCTAGCGCTGCCGTACCTGTGGAGCGCGACGGCTTACGCAGCAGTCACCTCGATCGCAACGGTGGGCCTGTACGTCGCGTACGTGATCCCGGTCTTCCTCCGCGTCCGCCGCGGCGACAGCTTCGAGAAGGGCCCATGGAACCTGGGCCGCTGGGGCAAGCCCATCGGCATCGTCGCGACGGTGTGGGTCGTGGTGATCTTCGTGCTCTTCATGCTGCCCCAAGCAAGCCCGATCACGGTCGACACATTCAACTACACGCCGATCGCCTTCCTGGTAGTCCTTGGCGGAGCGGCCCTGTGGTGGGTGTTGTCGGCACGGAAGTGGTTCACCGGCCCGAAGGTGCAAGGTTCGGCGGAGGAATTGGCTGCGGTGGAAAAGGAACTGAAGGAACTCGGCTAATCCGGAGGGCTCTCGGGACGGACGACCGCTCTCCACCCGGCGCCGTCCCGTCCGACGCGGCTCACTTCGGCGGCGCTCCGTTCGGCAGGACTGCCTTCGGCGACACTCCCTCCGGCAGGGCTCTGTTCGGCGGTGCTCTGTTCGGCGGCGCGCCCTTCGGCAGCGCTCCGTTCGGCGGGGCACCCTTCGGCAGCGCTCCCTTCGACGATGCTCTGTTCGGCAGGGCTCCCTTCGGCGACGCTCCCATCGGCACGACTCCCTTCGGAGGCGCTCCCATCGGCAGGGTTCCGTTCGGCGATGCTCTGTTCGGCGGTGCTCCACGTTCGTCCGGCACCGCTCCGCTCGACAACACTCCGAGGTCGGCTGCGCGGTCGTCCGATGCCGCGCCACCCGACAGCGCTTGGTTCTGCATCTCGCCATTCAGCGGCGGTGCGTTCGGCGGCGGTGCGTTCGCCAATGCTCCACCGCCGTCCGGCACCACTCCACCCGGCGGAGTTGGTCCCGCATCGCTTCACCGGCGAGCACCTGACCGGAGTCCGCGAGCAGGACCAGCCGTTCGCCGAACCATCGCGCACTGACCACGAGCCCGTCCCGCGGCGAGGTGAACCGCCGCCACCACGTCACAGCGTCCGTCAGCCCGGCTTCCTCGGTGACGCACGTCCGCCATTCACGCGGCACCGTCAGGCGACCTCGCCCGCCGCTGCCCGACCTCCGCACCGCCTACCGACCGCCGACCCTGGCCACTTGCCTCCGCGGCAACGCCAGGCGGCAAGTCCGAGCCCACGACCCTTCCGGAGGCACCCCGCTGTCCAACCATCGCCGCCCCCAACCGCCGCGGCCACCCGCTGACTAACCCGTGGGCGCTGCCCTCCAAGCAGCAAGCCCGGCACCCGCCACCGATCACCGCCGAACCCGGCACCGCCGCACCGGAAAGCGCCATGCCTATCCCACTCACCAACGCTCCACGCGGCCCACCAAACAAGCCGCCCACCACCCACCCATCCGCCTCACCCCGAAGGGAGTCCGACACGAACCCACACCATCCGCGCCTCGCCTGATCCATGAGTCAAGATGCGAAGCATGGAGACCTTGACGCTGGTCGGCGTGCTCGCCGGGTCGCTGGGGCTGACCGCGGTCGCTCGGCGGTTCAACCTGTCCGCGCCGCTGCTCATCGTGGTGGTCGGGCTGGGGATCGCGTTGATTCCCGGCGTTCCGCGGGCCGAGCTGGAGCCCGAGCTGATCCTGACCGTCGTGTTGCCGCCGTTGCTGTACTCGACGTCGCTGGAGAGTTCGATCTCCCACTTTCGTGCGAACCTGCGGCCGATCATCACGCTCGGCGTGCTGCTCGTGGTGGCCACCGCGTTCGTGATCGCGTTCGTCGTGCACCTGCTGCTGCCTGATTTGCCGTGGGCGTCGGCGCTGGTGCTCGGGGCGGTTGTGTCTCCGCCGGATGCCGTGACCGCCGTCGCGATCGGGCGGCGGCTGGGGCTGCCGCGCGGGGTGATGACGGTGCTCACCGGCGAGAGTCTCGTCAACGACGCGGCGGCGCTCACGCTGTACAAGGTCGCGCTCGCGGCGGTGGTCGGGACGGCCGGGTCGCTCGGGCACGGGTTCGCGGTTTTCGCCGTCGCGACGGTGGTCGGCATTCTGGTCGGGCTGGTCGCGGGCGGGGTCGTCGAGGTGATCCGCACGAGGCTGGACGATCCGCTGCTCGAATCGGCGTTCGGGATCGTGGTGCCGTTCGCGGCGTATGTCACCGCGGAACACCTGCATCCGTTCGGGGCCGAGTTCAGCGGGTCCGGGGTGCTGGCGGTCGTCACGGCCGGGTTGTTCCTCGGGCATCGGTCGCTGCGGGCGTCGCCGGCGACGCGGGTGCAGGACCGGTCTGTCTGGGCCTCGATCGACGTCATGCTCGAGGCGCTGGTGTTCGCGTTGATGGCGCTGCAACTGCCGTTCGTGCTTGACGGGGCGCAGCATGCTGCGCGGGACAACGGGACGCTCGCGTTGTCGGCGATCGTCGTGTTGCTCGCCACGATGTTCGTGCGGATTCCGGCTGTCTTCCTGTCCAGCTATCTGCCGCGGTCGCTGCAACTGCTCAGACGCACTCGGCACGATCCGCCCGCTTGGCGGTCGCTCGCGGTGATCTCCTGGACCGGCATGCGCGGCGTCGTCACCATCGCCGCCGCGTCCGGGGTGCCTGCGGATACGCCTGGTCGCGCGGAGATTCAGCTGTTCGCGTTCGCCGTCGCGGTCGGGACTGTGCTGATCCAAGGGCTCACGCTGCCGCCGTTGATTCGGCTGCTCAAAGTTCAGGATCCGGACGAGGACGCCCGCGACCAGGCCGAGGAGCTGGCCGCGCGCAAGGTCGCGCAGAAGGCCGCGCACGAGCGGTTGCGCGAGCTTGCTCGCGACCAACTGTCTACTTTGGACATTGAGCCAGAGAAGATGAAGCGGCTCGAGCAACGGCTGGAACGCGTGGTGGACACCCGTTACCGGTTCGCGCAGGCCGCGATCACGCTGTCTGGGGAGGAGCGTCGTGACAGTCCGCAGGCGCAGTTCGCCAAGGCGCGGCGGGAACTCCTCATCACCCAGCGGGCGGCGATGATCGAAGAGAACCGCGCCGGACGCCTTGACGACGACGTTCTGCAGAAGGTCCTGCGCGAACTCGATCTGGAGGAAATGTCCGTAACGACAACCCTTACGAACCGGATGAGTTGAGCTCGCCCGTCAGCCGCCAAGTGCGCAGCCGGTCTTCGTCGGTGTGCAGGGCGGTCTGGGTGAGCAGCACGTCGGTCGCGCCGGCATCGAAGTAGCGCTGCACCCCGGCGGCGACCGTCTCCTCGTCGCCGATCAGCACCAACTCCGCCGCGTTTTCGACGCCGCCCTCCTTCAGGATGCGCTGGTACGACGGAATCGAGCCGTAGAACCCGAGTTGCTGTGCCGCGATTTCGCGCACCGTGTCGACGTCGCTGGTCACCACGGCCGGGACAGCCGCGATCACCCGCTTGCCCGGGCCGATCCCGGGCACGATCAGGTTCGCGATAGCCCGCGGGCTGGCCAGGTACGGCAGCGTGCCGTCGGCCAGTTCCCCGGTGACGCGCAACGCCTGCGGGCCCATCGCGGCGACGAGCACCGACACCGGGGTGGCTGACGCCGGCTCCGGCAGGTGCGCCTCCACCGTCGAGCCGGTGAAGTCGACCTGTTCTCCGGCGAACAGCGCCCGCAAGACGGTCAGGTATTCGCGCAGGTGCCGCACCGGCGGCGGATACGGCGTGCCGTAGACGGGTTCGAGGAAGTTCTTCGCGCCAAGGCCGATGCCTAGCGTGAACCGCCCGCCGGACGCCTCGCTCGCGGTGCGTGCGGCGGCCGCCAAGACCAGCGGGTGCCGCGGATAGATCGGCACGACGGAGGTGCCGATCTCGACTCGCGACGTCACCTGGCCCGCCAGCGCGGCCACCGCCAGCGCGTCGGGACCCCAGGGCAATTGGGCGAACCAGATCGACGCCGCGCCTGCCTCCTCCGCCTCCCGCGCCTGGTCCAGCACTTCGGTCACGGTGATGTTTTCCCGCGGAAGGGCGGGCAAAGTCAGTCCGACGCTCATGCCTTCAAATTATTCAGGCGCACCACCGGTTTCTCACCAACCGAAACAACCGCGCGGCTTTGTGCCAGCCGGATTCTCAGCCGACGAGAGCCCCTGCCCGTCGACCGGGCCGACCCGCACCCTGGACGCCCGACGACTCCAGGAGGACCGATGTCACTGACCGACGTCATCGACGGCACCCGCCAGGCCGTGCAGACGGACCGGCACAACGCGGCGGTGTCGTTCAGCGTCGACCACGCGCTGGCCGCGAACACCGCGACCGTGGTGGACGTCCGGGTGCGCGACCACGCGTTCACCGTCGACGAACCGCCCGCGCTCGGCGGCACCGACCAGGCGGCGAACCCGGTCGAGTACGCGCTGGCCGCGCTCGGGTCCTGCCAGGTGATCACGTACCAGTTCTGGGCCGCGCGCCTCGGCGTTCCGCTCGACGCGGTGCGCGTCAAAGTGGACGGCGACCTCGACCTGCATGGCTTCTTCGGCTTCGACGAATCGACCCGCCCCGGCTTCAGCGACGTACGGGTGTCCGTGGAACTCGACGGTCCGGCCGGACCCGAGGCCTACGAACGACTCCGTCGCGCGGTGGACGAGCACTGCCCGGTACTCGACCTGTTCCGCAATCAAACCCCAGTCACCACAACGGTTCGCTAAGCACAGCGGCCAGGCCGGTACGAAACCAGCCTGGCCGCTCCACCGAAAAGATCAGGCGAACTCGTGCCGCACGATCGTCTGCTCCCGCCCGGGGCCGACGCCGATCGCCGAGACCCGCGCGCCCGACAGTTCCTCGATCCGCTCGACGTAAGCCCGCGCGTTGGCGGGCAGCTCGTCGTACGTGCGGCAGTTCGAGATGTCCTCGAACCAGCCCGGCAGCTCTTCGTAGATCGGGACCGCGTGGTGTACGTCGGTCTGGGTCATCGGCATGTCCGAGGTGCGGAAGCCGTCCACCTCGTAGCCGACGCACACCGGGACCTTCTCCAGGCCGGACAGCACGTCCAGCTTGGTCAGGAAGTAGTCGGTGATGCCGTTGACCCGCACCGCGTAGCGGGCGATCACCGCGTCGAACCAACCGGTGCGCCGGGACCGGCCGGTGGTGACGCCGAACTCGCCGCCCTGCTTGCGCAGGTACTCGCCGGACTCGTCGTCCAGTTCGGTCGGGAACGGGCCGGAGCCGACGCGGGTCGTGTACGCCTTCAGGATGCCCAGCACGGTCGTGATGCGGCCCGGGCCGATGCCCGAGCCCGCGCTCGCGCCGCCGGACGTCGGGTTCGACGACGTGACGAACGGGTACGTGCCGTGGTCCACGTCGAGCAGCGTGCCCTGCGAGCCCTCCAGCAGCACCGTCTCGCCGCGCTCCAGGGCCTGGTTCAGCTGCAGCCGCGTGTCGGCGATGCGGTGCGCGAACTTCTCGCCCGCCGCGAGGACCTCGTCGGCGACCTGGTCGGCGTCGAGCGCCTTGCGGTTGTAGACCTTGACCAGCACCTGGTTCTTGAACTCCAGTGCCGCCTCGACCTTCTGGCGGAAGATCTTCTCGTCGAGCAGGTCCTGCACGCGGACGCCGACGCGGGCGATCTTGTCCTGGTAGCACGGCCCGATGCCGCGGCCGGTGGTGCCGATCTTGCGGCTGCCGAGGTAGCGCTCGGTGACTTTGTCGATCGCCACGTGGTACGGCATGATCAAGTGCGCGTCGGCCGAGATCAGCAGCTTGCTGGTGTCGACGTCGCGCTCCTCGAGACCCGCCAGCTCGTCCAGCAGGACGCCGGGGTCGATGACCACGCCGTTGCCGATGACGTTCGTCACGCCCGGCGTCAGGATCCCCGACGGGATGAGGTGCAGCGCGAAGTTCTCGCCGTTCGGCAGCACGACCGTGTGGCCCGCGTTGTTGCCGCCCTGGTAGCGGACGACCCACTGGACGCGGTCGCCGAGCAGGTCGGTGGCCTTGCCCTTGCCCTCGTCCCCCCACTGGGCACCGATCAGCACGATGGCCGGCATGTGACACTCCAGGTGTTCGGCAATAGGAATAGTGACCCCGGACGGGGACACGGGTGGCGCTGGTAAATGCCGGTGCATGACTTTAACGGAGGACGCCGGAGTGCGCGGAATAGTGGTGGCCTGCGGCGCCGCGGCGGATCTCCCCGCGCGGCTCGGCGACGTCCCGCTGGTGCACGCCGGGCACCGTCCCGGCAAGGCGGAAATCGACCCCTTGCTGGGGGAACACGACCGGCTCGTCGTGCTGGGCTCCGACGCCGACCTCGCCGCCGTGGTGGTGCGTCTCATGCGCCGCGAAGTCCTCCCGGGCGTGTCCGTCGGTTTCGTGGCCACGGAGTCCGGCTCTCGCGTCGCCGCGCACTGGCGGCTGCCCGCGGACCCGGACGAGGCGTTCGCGCTCGCCTGGAAGGGTGAGGACGCCGAAACCTCCCTCGTGCGCGACGACACCGGCGGCGTACTCCTCGGACACGCGATCCTGCGCGATGTCAAGGGCCAGGCGTATTGCGACGAACAGGTGGCTTTCGACGGTGCGGTTTCCGGCATCGAGGTCGCACCGGACGACTCAGGGGTGACCGCCCGAATCACCCGCGGCAAGCTCGTCAAACGGTCCTCGACGTTTCACGGCCGCGCCTTCCAGCTCGGCTGCCTGCCGACGTCTTCGCTGGTCATCGACGGTGTACCGCAGGAGCGCGAGGTCACCCGGCGGACCTGGTACCGGCACACAGTCGATCTTCGGGCGGTCCGCGGCTGACCCGCCCGAGCCGGACAGGGTTCAAGCGAACTGGGACGCTCGGTGACTTTCCGTTTACAGAAGGTCGGTTAGCCGTCACCTGACGGTGTTGCGCACGCCACTTTCGTGGTCAAAGGTGAATCAGTCCCGCATCTGACCAGGAAGGCAGCAATATGCCGACCACACGTACAGTTCGCAACTCCTTGACCGTCCTGGCCGGCGTCGCGCTGCTCGGCTCGGTCACGGTCGGCGTCGCCGACGCCACCCCGCCGGGCATCCCGTCGGCGGACACCGCGAAGAGCCAGCTCGCCGGTCTCACGGTGAAGCCGGACGGCTCGCAGGACGGCTACAGCCGCGACAAGTTCCCGCACTGGATCGACCAGGGCAACAGCTGCAACACGCGCGAGATGGTGCTCAAGCGCGACGGCACGAACGTCCAGGTCGGCTCCGACTGCTACCCGACGTCCGGGAAATGGACCTCGCCGTACGACGGGGCGACCTGGAGCTCTCCGTCCGATGTGGACATCGACCACGTGGTGCCGCTCGCCGACGCGTGGCGCACCGGAGCCTCGTCCTGGACCCAGGATCAGCGCCAGGCCTACGCCAACGACCTGTCCGACCCGCAGCTGATCGCGGTGACCGACAACGTGAACCAGGAAAAGGGCGACAAGTCGCCGGACCAGTGGAAGCCGCCGTCCACCGGCTACTGGTGCACCTACGCCAAGATGTGGGTGACGGTCAAGTACAAGTTCAAGCTCACCGTGAATTCGGCGGAGAAGTCTGCGCTGACGGACATGCTGGGCCGCTGCTGACTCGATCGGCCCTACCGCGGGCACCGCTGCCGTCCTATGGTCCGAACCTATGCGGAAGATCACGGCGGCGGTGCTGGCGGTGTTCCTGGTGCTCTGCGGAGCAGCCCCGGCGACGGCGGCGATCGGACGCAGAGTCGTTGTGTACTACCAAACAACGCACCAAAACGGGTCGTACATCTCCCCGCTGGGGCTCACCGACCACGACGCTGGCGTCACTGACGTGATCGTCGGAGCCGTGCACCTCAACGACGGCGGAACCATGACGCTCAACGACGACCCGCCATCGGACGCCAAGTTCACGCAGATGTGGGCTGATCTCGCCACGATGCAAAGCAAAGGCGTGCACGCACTCGCCTTCGTCGGCGGCGCGGCGAAGGGCAGCTTCCAGCGCCTGGAGCAGGACTTCGACACCTACTACCCGTTGCTGCGCAACCTGATCCGCGACCATTCGCTGTCCGGCATCGATCTCGACGTCGAAGAACAGATGTCGAACGACGCGCTGAACCGGGTGATCGACGCGCTGCGAGGCGACTTCGGCCCGGACTTCCTGATCACCCTCGCGCCGGTCGCGACCGAACTCAGCGGCGGAGGCGGTCTTTCCGGCCTCGACTACGACCGGCTCTACCGCGAGCGCGGCGACCAGATCTCCTGGTTCAACACCCAGTTCTACTGCGGCTGGGGTTCGCTGGCGGACACCTCGGGCTACGACCAGATCATCAATCACGGCGTCGTCCCGGCAAGCAAGGTGGTCGCCGGAACGGTCACGAACCCCGCTAACTGCAACGGTTACGTCGACATGCCGACGCTGAAGAACACCGTCGGCAGTCTCGTCCAGAAGTACTCGGACTTCGGCGGCATCGACGGCTGGGAGTACTTCAACTCGCTGCCCGGCGACACCGCCGCACCGTGGGAATGGGCGCAGCAGATCGCGCCGACGGTCAAGGGTTAGCCAGCCGCAGGATTTCCCTTGCCAACGCGTCGTTCTGCCGGAACGAGATCGCGTTCGTGCGCGGCCGAGTGAAGGCTCCCGCCGAACGGACGCTCGTGTGCGGACCCACCGCGAACCGTCGCGGATGCACCCCTCCGTCCACAGTGACCAGTCGGAAGTCGTTGAGTGTCGTGGCGATCCGTCCGGACGGCAAGGTCGCACCGTCGACATCCGGCACGGTTTCCTCGACCAGCGCGCCAGAGTCCCGAAGGTTGCGCAACAGCGGGTCGGACACTCGCGGCACGCTCGCGTCCGGCAGGCGCGCCTCGATCAACGTGCATGCGGTGACGGTGTCCGGATGGCTGACGCTCGACGCGACGAACGTCCCGGTCGTCTCGTCGGCGGCGATCGAGATGTCCGCACCGAGGAACGACACGACGCCAGCGTCTTCGAGGGCGAGCAGCTCTTCGAGCCGACGCGGCGGCGGACCGCTTGCGTAGTAAGAGAAGAAGCCGTGGAACCAGCCGTCCATATCGGACACTTGAGACGCGGCGGTCAGCCGTCCGGTCGCGAGCAGCGTGGGCAATTGACTGACGACTGACAGCAGGGCCAGGAACGCGC
Organism: Amycolatopsis sp. Poz14; assembly: GCF_006704225.1. Taxonomy (NCBI): domain Bacteria; kingdom Bacillati; phylum Actinomycetota; class Actinomycetes; order Pseudonocardiales; family Pseudonocardiaceae; genus Amycolatopsis; species Amycolatopsis sp. Poz14. The sequence continues at coordinate 949,839 of NZ_JACLHD010000001.1, read as the reverse complement.
CGAGGTCCGCACTGTGGTGCACGTCGGCCCGGCGCGCGAGGTCGGACTCGATGTATTTCCGCACCGCTTTCCCGAATTCCTCGCCGGAATCGAACCGGCGGCCCGCGAACGGACGGTCCAGCCGCTCCAGGTCGAGCCGATCTTCCAGCGCGGGCACCGCGTCCGCGATCAGGGTGTCCATTTCGGACGACAACCACGGCAGGTCGGCGAATTTGTCCGCGAACACGGCGAAATCCGTGCGCACGCGATCCGGATGTCCGGTGAACAGCTCGGTGTAATACGCCCAGGCGAGTTCTTTCGCGATGAGCGGCCACACGTCCGCGCGGAAGTCGAGCGGGCCGGCCAACCCGTCGATGGCTCGCTTGTCGAAGAACCTGGGCAGCTGCAACGGTTTCCCGCGCAACCGGTAGCCGGTCTTCGCGTGATACGGCACCCCGCGCCGGGAACCGACGTGCAATACCGGTTCGCCACCGCTCGGGTGATAGCGCAGTCCGCCGCACGGCAGCTCCTCGAACCGGCCACCGCGCCCCTCCGTGAGCAACAGCATCAGATCCACGAACGCGAGGCCAAAACCGCGTACTAGCACCGGTTCTCCGGCAGGCACCGCGGAGTAGTCGACGTCCGCGGTGTAGCCAGCGGGGTAGTAGGACAGTTCGTGCTGCTCGGCGAATGCCTCCAGTTCACGTTCGCGAGAGTCGGGAACCGCGTCGAGGTGGCCGACAGTCAGCACCACCGCGTCGGCGGACACGGTCGTGCCGTCGGAAAGCCGCACGGTCTCGTCGTCGTCAATGCTCTCCGCCGTGGCGAGATGCTCGACCACCGTGATGCCGGGCGGCAATTCGGCCACCACCTTGCGGTAGAACCACTCCAGGTACCGGCTCTGCAGCCGCCGGGTCGGAAAATCCGTGGAGGCGAGGGATTCGAACTCGGCGCGGACGTCGTCCGGCACCGGGTAGTCGAGGGTCCCCGCGCGCACCTGCCGCACCCACTCGATCAGCGACGGGCCCGGCCGCACCGGACCGTCGATCCGGACGGAGTCGTCGGTGAACACGGTGACGTCCTCGGGCATCGAGTTCATCCGCAGCAGCGGCGACTGCTCGTACCGCCACACCCGGCCAGGTCCGGGCGGGAACGGGTCGATGAGGTGGACTTCGATCCGCCGGTCGCCGAGCAGGCCGGCGGCGCTCGCGGACAGCCGTTCGAGGACGCCGACCCCGCGAGGTCCGGCGCCCACGATGGCGAGCGTGAACGTCGGGAGAGCCGTCACTCGGGCGAAGCTACGCGGCTGGGCACCTCCGTGGCGGCCGTTCCACACTGCGGACGGACCACCCGAAAGGATGTGTCACAAACCACAAAGATCGAAGCGTCCCCGGCGGAGAGTGCGGAGCGCTATCGTCTGGACACGTGGCGAACTGACCGTGACCTGTCGGATACCGGCGAAAGAACCTAGAGAATCACCAACAGTCACGAGACACTGAGCTTGACAACTCACTTCGTGTGACCGGCCCGTGACCAGGAGGATCTAGGGTCACCCGTTGGTCACTAGTGCGGCACAGTCCGCACACAGCAGCGGGGAGAACACGCATGACGACAGCACCACACCGGGTCACGTTCCGCGAGGTGTTCGGAGTCGCCGAGTTCCGCGCGATGTGGTTCGGCGAACTGCTGTCGATCGCCGGTGACCAGCTGGCCAGGGTCGCGTTGTCCGTCCTCGTCTACGCCAACACCGGTTCGGCGACGCTGACCGGCCTCACCTACGCGCTGACGTTCTTCCCGTCGCTGCTGGGCGGCATCTTCCTCACCGGATTCGCCGACCGCTTCCCGCGCCGGGCGGTCATGGTCACCGTCGACCTCACGCGCGCGGTGCTGATTCTGTGCGTAGCCATTCCCGGACTGCCGTTCTGGGCACTATGCGTGCTCGTCGGCTGTGTTTCGCTGCTGAATCCGCCGTTCAAGGCGTCTCAGCTGGCGTTGCTCCCGCAGGTGCTCGAAGGCGACCGGTTCGTGGTCGGCATGGGCATCCGGAGCATGACCGTCCAATCCGCGCAGCTGCTCGGTTTCGCCGGCGGCGGCGCGCTGCTGCTCGCGATGGACGCCCGCCTCGCCCTGGTGCTCGACGCGGGCACCTTCGTGCTCTCCGCGCTCTTCCTCCGCTTCGGACTGAAGGCCCGCCCGGCCGCGGCCAGCGGCGAAAAGCGCAAGCCGTTCTTCTCCTCGCTGAGCGCGGGCGGCCGCGTCGCCTTCGCGACCACGGCGTTGCGTTCCTTGATGGTCTTCACCTGGCTCGCCGGGCTGATGCCGGTGTACGAGGGCATCGCCGCGCCGTACGTCGCTTCGTCGGGCGGCGGGTCCGAGATGATCGGTTTCCTGCTTGCCGCCGACCCGGTGGGCAGCGTGATCTTCACGTTCATCTACACGCGCTGGGTGCCCGCGGCGATCCGGCCGAAGCTGATCGGCCCGATGACCGCGCTCGCCGCGATCCCGCTGCTGCTCTGCTTCCTGCAGCCGGGTCCGATCGTGTCGGTGGTCCTGTTCGTGATCTCCGGCGGCTTCGGCACGATCGCGCTGCTGCAGGCGACGGCGTCGCTGACGGTCGCGGTCCCGGACGAGAGCCGGGCGCAGACGATGGGGCTGTCGAACACCGGATTGACCACGACGATGGGCGTGACTCCGCTGATCGGCGGGGTCATCGCGGACCACGTGAGCGCCCAGACGACGGTCGGGATCTTCGGATTGGCCGGCCTGCTGATCACGATTCCGCTCGCCATCGCGTGGCAGCGCACCTTTTCCAGGCAGGCCGAAGACGGGTCAGCGAAGGAAGCCACACGCGCCGAACATGCCTGAATACCCCGACATGCCCCGCGCGTGAGGCTCTGACCTGCGCGACCTTGCGGTGCTGCTACGCGGTCACTGTTCCTTGCTGCGCATCGCTGGTCACCCTTCATCCGGCGTGTTCGGGAAAAATGTACACACCTAAGGCCCTTGTGGACAGGCGGCAAACGGTCTGAAACTGTGAGTAAGGCGAGTGTCACTGGAGATCCGCGCAAGACCCGGGGGGAAGAATGGTCACATTGGGGGAATTTTCTGGTCTGGGGCTGCGCGATGCGGTTTCCCGGTGGTCGCTCTGGTCCCGGCCGCGGCAGTGGGTCGCGGTCACGCTGACGAGCATGGCCGTCACGGTGGTGCTCACCGTGGTCAGCGCGCTGGTGTTCCCGGTCAGCCTGAGCCAGATCGGCATCCTCGGCATGCTCGCCGGACTCGCGATCGCGCAGACCGAGGTCACGCGGCAGATCGAGCGGCAGCGCCGGATGCTGAGCCAGGGCCCGCACATCACGGTGACTTCGGTGTGGCTGCTTCCGGCGGCGCTGCTGGTGCCGCCGCAGCTGGTGGCCGCGCTGGGCGTGATCATCTACGTCTACCTGGCGTTCCGCAGCTGGAACGGCACGCGCCCCGGTGAGGCGCACCGCGTCGCGGCCAACGCGACCACGATGATCCTGTCCGGCTTCGGCGCCGCGCTGGCCGGACACCTCGCGGACGGCCACAGCGTCACCACCGTGGTGGCGGGCGCGCTCGGATACTTCCTGGTCAACACCGCGCTGACCGGCCTTGGCCTGTTCCTGACCGACCCGGCGAAGGCGACGGCCGAATCGTGCCTCGGCACGATGGACGACAACCTGCTGGAACTGGCGACCCTGTGCGTCGGCGGGCTGCTCGTGATGGTGCTGAGCCACGAACCGCTGCTGTCGGTGCTGGTGATCCTGCCGCTGTACGTGCTGCAGCGCTCGATGCTGATCAAGCGGCTCGAGGAACTCGCGACCACGGACCAGAAGACCCAGCTGCTCAACGCCACCACTTGGCAGGACGGCGCGCAGCGCGAGATTTCCCGTGCCGAGCGCGAGAACGGCAGCTTCGGCGCGCTGATGATCGACCTCGACCACTTCAAGCGGATCAACGACACGTTCGGCCACCTGGCGGGCGATGACGTGCTCAAAGCCGTTGCCGCCGTGGTGAAACAGGAGACGAGGGCACACGACCTCGTCGGCCGGTTCGGCGGCGAGGAGTTCGTGGCGCTGCTGCCGTCGACGTCGAAGGAAGACGCGATCGTGACGGCGGAGCGGATCCGGCAGCGGATCAGCGAACTGGTGATTCCGACGCAGACGAACGAAGGCGAGTCGGTCTCGATCGAGAACCGGACCGCGTCGATCGGGGTAGCCGCGTTCCCGCTGGACGGGACGAGCATCGAGGAAGTGATGGCCGCGGCGGACGCGGCGGTGTATGCGGCGAAGAACAGCGGCCGCAACCGGGTCGTCGGCTCGGTAACCCCGACCCGGGAACTCGCGGCAGTCGCCTGACGACCTCGGACCCGGCCGGCACCCTCCCCCGGCCGGCCGGGTCCATCCTTCGTCAGCTCCGGGATTTCCGATATGGAACCTGTGCCGCTCACCGAGATCCGCCCGGCCCGCGACGACGAACTCGCCGCCGTCGCCGCGTTGCGCTGGCGGTGGGTCGCCGACCAGAGCGGTCCGCTGCCCCGGGATCAGGACGATTTCGTCCGCGAGTTCGCCGCCTGGGCCCGTGCGCACGCCGAAACGCATCGCTGTCTGGTCGCGGTGCGGGACGAGCACGTGCTCGGCATGGCGTTCCTCGCGCTGACCCCCAGAGTGCCGACACCCCAAGACTTTTCGCGGATCTGCGGCGACGTGCAATGCGTCTACGTCGTGCCGGAAGCACGCGACAGCGGCGTCGGCGGGCTCCTGATCGAGGCGACACTGCGACTGGCCGCGGAATTCGGACTGGAGCGGGTGACCGTGCATTCCTCGGATCGCGCGATCGCGGCCTACCTGCGGCACGGGTTTTCGGTGTCAAAGAACCTGCTGCAAGCCGAACTGCGGATCGCCGTCGACGTTCCGGCTAACCGAGCATATTCCTAGGCCCCTCCGCCTTTTGCCGCTGCGCGATCTCCCTGAACTCCTGCGCGGTGCGCTGCACGAACGCCGCCGACGCGCGGGAGTCCAGGGAGATTTCGCGGACCCGGTCCGCGACCTCGCAGTACGTCTCGGTCCCCTCGTCGAGGAGGAAGGCACCCGCGTGCTGGTGCTCGAAATAGACGATCGGGTCGCCGACCTCCACGTGGTACACGCAAAACCGGCCGGCCAGACCCGGATGCCCGCCGATGCCCGCGGGCACGACGCGGACCGACAGCTTCGCCGACGTCGCCATGAGATCGGCGAGGAAACGCAGCTGCCGGGCCATCGTCGCGGGTCCGCCGACCGGATTGCGCAATGCTGCCTCGCCCAGCAACACCTCACACCGGATCGCGCCGGGACCGACCACGAGCGGACGGCGCATCATCCGGATCTCCGCCTGGCGTTCCGCGTCCTGCACCGGCAGTCCGTCGGCGAGGAACAGCGCCCGCGCGTAATCCGGGATCTGCAGCAGTCCCGGCACGAGCATCGGCTGCCATTCGACGACCGACGTCGCGGCGCGTTCGCAGGCGAGCAGCCCGCCGAGGTGGTCCGGGTCGGACTGCTTGCCGCGGGCGACCCAGCCCGGTTCGGCGGTGCCGCGCGCCAGTTGCAGGATCCGTTGTTTCTCCGCACCCACGACGCCGAGCGCGCCGAGGATGCCCGCGACGTCCTCGAGCGCGGGAACCCGTTGTCCCAGCTCCCAGTTCGACACCAACGCGGGGTTGGTGCCGACTCGCCGGGCGAGTTCGCGCAGTCCGAAACGGGCGTCGATCCGGGCCTCGCGCAGCGCGGTGCCGAGGGTGCGGATCCGGGGGGTGAGCATGGCCGTGCCTCGCATGGCCGTCTTTGTAGGTGTCACCAAATGCGAACACCTCTAGCTGTCACCCGAAGGTGGGCAGCCGGCCCGGTCGCGCCCGGGTTTTCGCCGGGGCGCGACCGGCGCGGGGTCACTTCAGGCCGGTCACTTCAGGCCGGTCGCCTCGGCCGCGGCCGGGTCGGAGTCGGCGAGGAAGGTCTTGCAGCGCTCGTACTCCTCGGACTCGCCGATCCGGCCCGCCGCGGTGCCGAGCACCGCGAGCGCGCGCAGGAAACCCTGGTTCGGCCGGTGCGCCCACGGCACCGGGCCGAAGCCCTTCCAGCCGGCGCGGCGGAGCTGGTCGAGGCCGCGGTGGTAGCCGGTGCGGGCGTACGCGTAGGCGGCGACGGTCTCGCCGTCGGCGAGCGCGCGTTCGGCGAGCGTGGCCCAGGCCTCGCTGTAGTCGGGGTGCTCGGCGGCCACGGAGGACGGGTCCGTCCCGGAGTCGAGCGCGGCCTGCGCTTCGGTGTGCTCGGGCAGCAGCGTGGGCTCGGGGCCCAGCAGGTTGTGCGTCATGCCGCCATTGTGCCCACGATGCTCCCGGCTCAGAGGAACAGGCTGGTCAGCACGCCTCCGCCAGCCAGAACGAGTGCTGCGATCAGCACGGCGGCGACAGCTCGTTTCGGCATCATGGGCCGACACCCTGCCGTGCCGGGCGGCGCGAGGGCAAATCCGCCACCCGTAGGGGTGAACCCCGGTTTTTGCCCCTTCTCCCGCCGCGTCCCCTTGCGGCAGGGAATGATGGCGCCTATGACGAAGGCGGTTGAAGACGTCGCCGGCCCCGCGGTCCCGCGCGGACCAGTGGGCAAGACCAGGCTTTTCTTCGCGACGCACTGGCACCGCGGCGCACCCGGGGCACCGACGCCGGCGTGGGTGCTGCGGTTCTGTTACGGCATGTGGCTGACCGCGTTCGCGTTCAAGCTCGTCGGGTCGTCGTGGGACATGTCGTGGCACTTCAAGTGGCTGCGCGACGACCTCGCCCCGCCGCACCTGATCAACACCGTCGGCACGGTGATCATCGTCGTGCTGGTGGCGATCCACAGCTACACCGGTCTCGGCTGCGACCGGCGCTCGCTGCGGCTCATGCAGGCCGGGCTGATCGTGTTCCTGGTCGCCGCGCCGCTCGACGTGATCAACCACCGCGTGAACGGCCTCGACCTGACCGCGTGGAGCCCGTCGCACATGATGCTGTACCTCGGCACCGGCATCATGCAGGCAGGCGTGCTGCTCGGCTGGCTGCGGCTGTCCCCGCCGGGCCGCTTCCGCACCGGGGTGCTGCTCGCGCTGTGGGCGTTCTTCCTGGAGAACACCTTCTTCCCGAACGGGCAGCAGGAGTACGGCATCCTCGGCCTGCGCGCCTGGGAACGCGGCACGCCCGAGGCGGAGCCGACGCTGCTTTCCTTCGCCGCCAACCAGATCGGCCACCCGGTCGACCGGGCCGCGGTGGTGCACTTCACGATGCCGATCCCGGAGTGGGTGTACCCGCTGTGGGGCATCGGGGTTTCGGCGCTGATCCTGGTGCTCGCTCGCCAGACCGTCGGAAAGCGCTGGGCCGGGCTGACCGTGGCCGGCGCGTACGTCGCGTACCGGTGCGTGATGTGGCCGCTGCTGCTGGCGCTGGGCTTCCCGGTGTCGACGGTGCCGTTCTATCTGCTGGCCGTCGGGCTCGCGGTGGACCTGGCCTTCCTCCTGCCGCGACCAGCGGTGGCGGGCGCGGTGTTGGTGACTGCGCTCGGGTATGGCGCGTTCTGGGTGCAGTCGCAGATGCGGCCTTGGCTGCTCGGGGAACAGCAGACGGAATCCGCGCCGCCGGTGGCATATTGGACGGCGTTGGTCGCTGTGGTGGCCGTGTTCGCGTTGTGGGCTGGGGTCGGTCCGGCGAAGGAGTGGTGGGCTTCGCGGCGCGCGGTCGCGGCGTAACGCGGGGGCTCCGTGGCACTCAGCGCGCATGCCCGCAGGCAGGTCCAGCGGCAAGCCACGCACCTGATCGCGGAGCGGTTCCGGGATCCCTTGCGGCGCAACGCGTTGACCGGGTTGCTGGAGCGGACCGCCGAAGGCTGGCACCTCGCGGTGCGCACCGGCGATCCGGGGACCGCCGACGCCTTCCTGATCGGCCGCGCCGGGGTGTTTGCAGTTGTTGTCACCGATCCGCCGCCGGACGAAGCGACGATGCGAGAGGTGGCGCGGGACGCGGAAGAGCGGTTCGCCGGGCTGCCCGGCCCGGGCGGACAGCGCATCGCCCGGAGCGCGGTGACCCTGGTCGCGATCGTCGGCGCGCAGTCTCCGCGGGGACCGCGCAACGCCGGGCCGTTCTGGGTGTTGCCCGCGGCCAAACTGGACCAGCTTTTCCGGCGTGACACCGTGCATCTGACCGTTCGGCAAGCCGCCAAAATCGCCGACGGGCTCGCTGCGCGGCTGCGTGGCTACGAGTGGCTCACGGTCTCGGCGCCGGAGAAGGAAGCCGGGTCGTTCGAGCTGCTCTCGGCGGAGAGCGTCGCGGACGACCAGCTGATCGCGGCGGTGGAGCGGCCGTTCGAAACGTGGATGACGTTCCTGCATCCCGACCAGGCAGCGCTGGCGGCGCGGAACTACTCCGGCCCGGCACGGATCAGCGGTCCGGCCGGGACCGGGAAGACGGTGGTCGCGCTGCACCGGATGCGGCACGTCGGCCGACGAAGCACCGGTCCGCTGCTGTTCACGACCTTCGTGCGCACGCTGCCGCCGGTCAATGAGACGACGTTCCGGCGGCTCGCTCCGGAGCTGGCGGACCGGGCGCAGTTCATCAGCCTGCACGCGTGGGCACGGGAGTTCCTCAAGCGCCGCGGGATCGAGCTGAACACCCATTCGCGGCTGACCAAGGCCGCTTTCGGGCGCGCTTGGAAGGAGCACCGCGAACCCCTGGAGCGGCTGGGTCCGAACTACGACTACTGGGAGACCGAGGTCCAGCGCATCATCAAGGGCCAGGGCATCCGGACGCTGGAGAAGTACCAGTCCATTCACCGGGCCCGGCGCGGGCTTCGGCTCGATCGCGGCCAGCGCGAGAAGGTCTGGCAGCTGTACACGATGTACGAGGAGAATCTGGCCGCGAACGGATTGCACGACTTCAATGACCTGCTGTCGCGGGCGAGCACTGAACTCGAACGGCAGCCGCTCGAAGAACCTTATGCGGCCGTGGTGGTCGACGAAGCGCAGGACATGACGCTGACCGGCCTCCGGCTGTTGCGCACGATCGCTGGCGACGGACCGAACCAGCTGCTGCTCGTCGGCGACGGACAGCAGCAGGTCTATCCCGGTGGCTGGCGGTTGTCCGACGCGGGGATCCCGATCCAGGGCCGCGGCGAGGTGCTCAAGGTCAACTACCGCAACCGCGCGAGCATTCTCGACTTCGCCCGGCGGATCAACGCGGTCGACGACCTGGACGGTGCGGCGGGCGTTGCGCTGCGGGACGCGGATTCAGTCAACGAGGGCGGCGTCGTGCAGTCGTGGACCGGGACGCCCGCCGAACTTCCGGATGCGTTGGCTGGGACGGTCCGTGCGCTGGAAATTCCGCTCGGCGAGACGGCGCTGATCACCTTCAGCAATGCGGATGCCGATCAGTGCCGACGGTTCCTGGAGTCCGCTGGCGTGCCGACGCGTGCGCTCGAACGCTACGTCGGAGCGGCGGAAGATCGGCTGCACGTCGGGACTGTGCACCGGGCGAAGGGGCTCGACTTCCGCGCGGTGCTGGTCGTCCAACTGCCGCGTCCTGCGCCGGAAGACCCTGCTGAGCAAGAGGAACAGCGTGAGCTGCTCAGCAGGCAACGGCTGGTCGCGGCTACCCGGGCGCGGGACTTTCTGTGGTGGGGCGTCGTTCAGTCCTAACTGGACAGAAGGCGACGGTAATAGTCGGTGGCCGGTTTGATGCCGTGGTTTGGGTCGGCGTTGTAGAGGCCGTCTGGACCTTTCGGGCCGAAGCTGTACGGCTGGTACAGCGTCGCGCAGGAGGGTTCGGTCTTCGCAAGTCGTTGCCAGCGTTGCCATTCCGCGTCGTAGCGGGCTAGGTGGTAGCGCATCGCGGCTTTGTCGTGTGCGCCGGCGTAACCGCGCAGCATGACTTCCCAGCCGTGGTGCACGACGCGATGCCAGGATTGGCCGTAGCGCGCGGACACTCGCAGGTACGTCCGGTCGGCGTGATTGCGCAGCGGGAGCGTGCCGGACAGCGCGACGATTTCGTCGCACATCCGGGCCGCCTGGGCCTTCTCGGCGAGCACCGGTTCGACCCGGCCAGCGGCGACGATCGCGGCGTAATCGCTGGTCAGATCCTTGTCGGAGCCGCCGAGGAACTGGTCGCGGGTCCACATCAGCCTGGTCATCGGGTGCACCACGCTGTAGTGCCCGCGCAGTACGGCGGCCGCCGAGAGCAACGCGAGCCGACGGAAGCGGCGGACTTGGTCGCCGTGCAGGCCGAGGCGCGTCGTCGCGTATTCGGTGAACGCGCCTTCCTCGCCGAGGCCGGTGTCGCGGGTCCAACGGGCGATCACCCAGGTGTTGAGGTCGCACCACAGTTCGTTCTGCAGATACGGTCCGCGCCAGCCGCCGCCTCGGGACCAGGTCCAGATTCCGGCGATGATCGGGTTGTCGGCCACCTCGGCGAGTCCGATCGGACCGCTGCGCGGTTGCGTACGGAATTCTTCGAAACCGTTGACCACGCCGTCGATCACGTAATTCGGGAACGCGCCTTTACCCTCGTACTCGCGTTGGCATTCCACTTCGATGATCTGCCGGTGCTTGCCGACGCCGATGGTGCGGTTGAACGGAATGGTCCGCCAGAAGTCCTTCGCGGTGTGCTTGATCGAGAAGACCAGGTTTTCGTGCGTCTCGACCTGGTCGGTGACCTGCCGGTAGAAGTCGGGGTCACTGGTCAGCTTGTCGCTGCCGGTCGACCAAGTGCGGTAGAAGACCCGCTTGCCAGCCCGTACGCACAACTCGTCGCGGAGGATGCCGAGCAGGGTCAGGTGGCTCGTGGCACCGTTGGTGATCGGGTTGTTTCCGGTGTGGAACGGCACGTTCTGCACGTACGTCTCGCCGGTGCGCACGACAATTCCGTCCAGGCCGGGGAAACGCGCGCAGATCTCGCGCAGCATCAGCCGGTGGATCTGCTGAGTGAGCGGGCGGTCGAAACTGATTCTGCCTTGACTGTCGAGGATTTGGTCGCCATACAGTTCGACCAGACGTTTCGGCAGTACGATGATGTCGGTGAAGAAATACGCCGCGATGCCCGCCGCGTGCGCTCGCGCGATGTGTGCGTCGATCTTCTTCGCGGTGGCCTCGACCCAGGCGCGACCCGGTGAGCCAGCGGGGAAAATGCGATCGTCGAACGTCTCGAAGGTGATCGCGGTTTGCGGCGGGGTGAACTCGTTGATCACCTGACCGTCGTAGCCGTAGCTCTTCAATGTCGCGGGATCGTTGAAGCGACTGGAAAACAGCGGTTCGCCCGGGTTGTTCTGGACCATGTCGAGCAGGAACGGAAGCCGTCGCCCCGGCCTCGGATCGGCGAACGCGGTCCCCGCGGTGGCAGCGAGAGCCGCAAGGGCGACCCCGCCGCGCAACGCCGTCCGCCGACTGGTTTCCCACGCTGCACCCATTGCGGCCACCCTCAATAGATCTGATGTATTCACCTGACCATAAGAACGGCATTCGACCGCGTCAATCGGCCAACCGTCGCGTTCATGCTTGTGAACAGCTGTCTCGACCAGACAGGATGCTTGCCGGTCGTTCGCCGAGCTGGTACCCCTGAAAGGCCAAGACATCTGATGACCGCCGCCGCTGACGGGAGTGGATGCGTTCATGGACCAGGCAGGAATCAGCCGCCGCAGCGTGCTCGCCGCCGCGGGTTTGCTCGGACTCACCGCGACACCGGCGCAAGCCACCCCCGCGGCCACGCCTTGGTACCCGTCGGCAAAATTCGGCATCTTCATCCACTGGGGCGCTTATTCAGCCGCGGCCTGGGGCGACGCCAGACACGCCGCCGAGTGGTACCTGTACGCCATGAACGTCACGGATCCCGCGCGTGGCACCGGAACTCGTGACCACCACCTGAAAACCTACGGCGCGGATTTCGCGTACGACCAGTTCATCCCGCGCTTCACCGCCCGCCGCTACAACCCGCACTCCTGGGTACGCCTGTTCGAACAAGCCGGAGCCCGGTATTTCGTGCTGACTTCCAAGCACCACGACGGTTTCCAGTTGTTCCGCAACACCGCGTCCGACCGCAATTCCGTCCGCCTGGGCCCCGGCCGCGACCTGGTCGGCGAACTCTTCTCGGCCGCCGCGCACACCCGACTCAAACGAGGCCTCTACTACTCACTGGGCGAGTTCTACAGCCCCGCGCTCGGCACCGCCCCCAGAAACCCTTACACCGGCGCGGAAACCCCCTACACCGGATACCGTCCAGTCGCCGACTACGTGACCCAATACGAGCACGTACACCTGAAAACCCTGATCGACCACTACGATCCGGATATCCTGTGGGCAGACGGCCAGGGCTACCACGAATTCGGCGGCGGCCCGATCTTCCGGCCGAAGACGTGGGACTGGCGCAGCGACGAAATCCTGTCCTACTACTACCGCAACGCCGCCGATCGCCGTTGGCCGAAGAGCGTACTGGCGAACGACCGTTTCGAAGCTTCGCACGCGGATTTCGCGACCGTCGAGGGCGACAACAAGAAGTACGTCCTGCGCCCGGATCCGTGGGAAGCCTGCCTGAACATCGGAAAGTCGTGGGGTTACAACGAAAACGAGGACCCGACGAAGATCAAATCCTCGGTACAGTTGCTGCGGCTGCTCGCCGAAGTGGTCAGCAAGAACGGAAACCTGCTGCTCAACATCGGCCCCCGCGAGGACGGCACGATCGCGGATTGGATGAGCTCGCGCCTGCTGGACATGGGCCACTGGCTGCGAATCAACGGCCGCGCGATCTACGGTTCCACGCCGTGGACCCGAGCCATGGACGGCGACCTCTGCTACACCCGGACGCACGGCGCGTTCAACCTGATCCCACTCCATTGGCCAGACGGCCGGCTCCTCGTGCCAGGGGATGTGCCGATCGGCCCCCGGTCGCGAATCCGCTTGCTGGGCGGGCATTCCCGGCCACTGCCGTGGACCCGCACGACGGACGGGATCGCGATCGAGTTGCCCAGGCACCGGACGGATGACTTCACGGAGGAGTTCCCGGCGGTGCTTTCGGTGACGGATTGGTAGGTGCGCAGCCGAAGCGGCATCCGGTCGTCCGCCCGAGGTGCCGCGTTCTGCGGCCTACCAGTAGCGCGTTTTGTCGGTTAGAAGTTCCGCGTTTTGTCGGTTAGACTGCCTCTGTGATGAGCCTCGTACAGCGCAACGCAGCTCCCAGGGTGACCGAGCTGCTTTCGTCCTTCCGTGTCGTGCTGCTCGGCGGGGCGCGGCAGACGGGGAAGACCACGCTGGTGCGAGACCTGCTCGACCTGCCAGGCCATGCGTGGTTCAGCTTTGACGACGAGGCCGTTCTGGCTCGGGCATCAGACGATCCGGTCGGGTTCGTCGAGGCCTTGCCGCGACCAGCAGCCGTCGACGAGTTCCAGAGAGCGGGACGAGGGTTCCTTCTCGCGGTGAAGCAGGCAGCCGACCAAGATCGCACCCGCGGGCAGTTGCTGCTGACCGGGTCGACCAACTATCTCGCTGATCGAGGCCTGTCGGAGACGCTGGCCGGCCGAGCCGGACGGCTGGTGCTGTGGCCGCTGTCGATGGGCGAGCGGCTCGGCGTCCGAGAGGCCTTTCTGGACTTGCTGTTCGAGCCGGCCAGCTGGCCGGGAAAAACCGAAACCCTGCCCCGCGCGGATCTGATCCGGACGCTGCTGGAAGGCGGTTATCCCGAGATCGTCACCGAGGGTTTGTCGGGACGGCAACGCCGGAACTGGTTCGAAGCCTACGTTCACGACGTCGTTTCACGGGAGGCGCTCCGCCCCGTCGCCGAGGTCCGGCTGGAGGCGGAACTGCGCAGGCTGCTGCGCCTTCTGGCTGCTCGAACAGGCCAGGAACTCGTCGTCTCGGGCATCGCCGGCGACGCCGAAGTCGGCCGAGAAACCGCGTCGAATTACGTCGCGCTGCTCGAAGCCCTCCACCTGGTGACGTTGCTGCCCGCGTGGTCTACCAACATCACGAACCGGGCGAAGCGACGTCCCAAAATCGTGGTCACGGACACGGGGCTCGCGGCCGACCTCTGCGGGCTTGGCGAGCAAACCTTCAGCCCGACCGCGGACGGCACAGCGGCAGGGTCGCTGTTCGAAACCTTCGTCATTACCGAGGTCCTCAAGCAGGCGACGTGGAGCGAGCGAAGCGTCGACCTGTCCTACTTCCGCGACCGTGACGGAGCCGAGGTGGACCTGATCGTGGAGGACCGGCGGACCGGAGAACTGGCCGGCCTGGAAATCAAGCTGACCAGCACGCCGACAGCTCGGCACGCCAAACACCTGATGATGCTGCGGGACAAGCTGGGCAGCCGCTTCATCACCGGGCTGGTCGTTCACACCGGTTCCCAGACTTTGCCGTTGGGCGACCGCATCTGGGCTGTCCCCATCTCCGCGCTCTGGCGATCGGACAGTTGATCGAGTCACGGCTGGCGCGGCTGACCGAGCTTCGAGCTCAGGGCACGCGACATCGAATGAGTCGCTGACGCGAACTGATGATTGCGACCTTGACTGGACCCTCTGTAGTGTGAGCTACGACGCAAGGAGCTTGGGATCGGACCTGAGCCACCGCTGATTCTTCTGAGGCATGGAGCGTTGGACTGCGCCTGCGCCACCACCTCATCGACTGACTTCCTCGCCACCCGCCGACCACTTGCCGTGACGTCGGTTGAAGGAGTACGCCCGTGACCATCTATTCACAGCATGCCAATCGCGGAAAAGTGCAAATTCTGGCCACCCACCACGGGCCGGTCGGCGTCGTGTCGTCCACTGTCACAAGTGTCGACGACACGGCACTCGCCGCGCGAATCGTCGATGCGCTGAATCGGATTTCCGCGTACTCCACGGTGCCGGTTAGCCTGCCGGATGAGAGAGACAACCGCTACGCCGGCTACCCGACAGATCACCTGAGGGTACTGCCTGACCAAAATTCCTGGTCGGATCTGCGCGACGGTACCCATAGTCTCTGGTACGAGCAGGCCATGACCCTCCTCCATCGCGCCCTGCACGACCTGATCACCGTGGTCGCCAACGCACCCGCACCCGTGAAGACAGCGATCATCGCGGAGCTGGAAACGGAAGCCCGCAGGATCCGAGAGGAATTTACCGAGGACAACGACCAGCTCAAACCCGCAGAATCTTTTATGCGTATTTTTCGAAATTCCCGCATTGCCCTGGTGGTTTTCGACAAGTTCGATTCCGGGCTTGACCAGCAGGGTCGAGAGGCCTTGAATGAGCTGGAAGAAGGACTGAACCAAGCGCAGCGCGAACAGGCCGTCGCTGATCTGCGCTTGCTTCTGGACGCGCACCGGCGGTGCGCAAACGACAATGCGGAGCTGCTCGTTGATAGTTTCGAAATAAGCGACGATCCGTACGATGAAGACGCCGGCTGCTACTTTATGAATATCCAAGCGCCTATGCCGAACAAGGAATGGAATAGGACCGAATGGAACATTGAGGTAGGCCGATGGGTGCCGGAAAACCCGCAACCGGATGTCGGAAGTAGCTCAATAAACAAGGTGGTGCTCGATTGCGTTCGAACTGAACCGCCAACCGTCTCGGAACTCGTCGATCTGCTGAACCGCAGCAATGGACAGTCCGAGGTGCTGGCCACCTGGGCGAAGACCGTCGTCGGAGAACCTCTCGCTGGAACAACCTTCATCGTGACGAAACGATACGAGAACTGACCACCCCAGCCCGCCACGCTCGCTCGTTCACTCGGCAGTCAAAAAAGCCGGGAGGCCGCCCCGACAGCACGTCGAGACGGCCTCCCGCCAGGAAATCCGTCAGCCCAGCTTCTTGCCAGCCGAGCCAAGCGCCTGCGTGGCCTCGACCACCCGGGTCGCCATGCCCGCTTCGGCGGCCTTCAGGTAGCTGCGCGGGTCGTACACCTTCTTGTTGCCGACCTCGCCGTCGATCTTCAGCACGCCGTCGTAGTTCTTGAAGAAGTGGTCCGCGATCGGGCGGGTGAACGCGTACTGCGTGTCGGTGTCCACGTTCATCTTCACCACGCCGTAGGACACCGCCTCGCGGATTTCCTCCGGGAGCGAGCCCGAGCCGCCGTGGAAGACCAGTTCGAAGGGCTTCGAGCCGGCGTCGAGGCCGAGCTTCTTCGCCGCCGCTTCCTGGCCGCCCTTGAGGACGTCCGGGCGGAGCTTCACGTTGCCCGGCTTGTACACGCCGTGCACGTTGCCGAACGTCGCGGCCAGCAGGTAGCGGCCCTTTTCGCCCGCGCCCAGCGCGTCGATCGTCTTCAGGAAGTCGCCCTCGGCGGTGTACAGCTTCTCGTTGATCTCCGCCTCGACGCCGTCTTCCTCGCCGCCGACGACGCCGATCTCGACCTCGAGGATGATGTTCGCCGCCGCGGCCTTGGCGAGCAGTTCCTGCGCGATCTGCAGGTTCTCGTCCAGGTCGATGGCCGAACCGTCCCACATGTGGGACTGGAACAGCGGCAGGCCGCCCGCCCGGACGCGTTCGGCGGAGATCTCGATCAGCGGGCGGACGAAGCCGTCCAGCTTGTCCTTGGGGCAGTGGTCGGTGTGCAGCGCGACGTTGACGTCGTACTTCGCCGCCACCACCTGAGCGAACTCGGCCAGCGCGGTCGCGCCGACAACCATGTCCTTCACCTTCTGCCCGGACGCGAACTCCGCGCCGCCGGTGGAGAACTGGATGATCCCGTCGCTCTCCGCCTCGGCGAACCCGCGGATCGCGGCGTTCACGGTTTCCGACGAGGTCACGTTGATGGCCGGGAAGGCGAATTCGTCCTTCTTCGCCCGGTCGAGCATCTCCGCGTACACCTCGGGGGTGGCGATGGGCATCGGTTCCTCCTCGAGACGACTGGCTTCTACAGCGGCATCGTACGAGGTGGACCGGCCGGGGCGACCGGTCCTACCTCACACGAGACGAAACCGACTGGAGCGATTCAGAGCAGCTCCGCCGCGATTGCCCGGTAGGCAGGGAACGGATCGTCGTCCAGCGACTGCACGCTGACGTGCTCAGCCCCCGCGTCGAGGTGCGCCTGCAGGCCCTTGGCCAGCGCTTTTCCGTCGCCGTGGACGGCCAGCGCGTCGATCAGCCGGTCGCTGCCCTTCCCCGCGATGTCCTCCTCGGAGAAGCCGTGCTTGAGCAGGTTCGCGGTGTAGTTGGACAGGCCGAGATAGAACTGCACCGTCTTGCGGCCGGTCTCGCGCGCCCGCTCCGGATCGGTGTCGAAGACGACCTTCTGCTCGGGGGCGAGCACGGCTCCAGCACCGAGGAGCTCCCGCGCCGCCCGGGTGTGCTCCGGGGTGGTCAGGTACGGATGCGCGGCCGCGGTGCGGTCGCGGGCGAGTTCGAGCACCTTCGGGCCGAGTGCGGCCAGCGCGCGCGACTGCGTGGGCACCCCGGCCGCGTCGAGCGCGTCGAGGTAGTCGACCAGCGCCGCGTACGGCTTCTTGTACTCCTGCGTGTGCTCGCGGTGGCCCGCGCCGACGCCGAGCAGGAACCGTCCCGGGTGCTTGCCCTCGATGCGATGGAACGCCCGCGCGATGTCCTCGGGCGCGTCGGCCCAGATGTTGACGATCCCGGTGGCGATCTTGATCCCCTCGGTCGCGGCCAGCAGTTCGTCGACGATCGCCAGGTCGCCGCCGGGAGACCCGCCGAGCCAGATCGTGCCGTAGCCCAGTTTCTCCACCTCGGCGGCGAACGCGCTGTCCACCGCGGTCGACATCCGCCACACACCTAGCTTGCCCAGTTCGATAGCCATGTCCCGCCCAACGCGCGAGAACCCGGTTTTCCTCCCGTACCGGCCGGATTAGGTTCGAAAGCATGACGAAGCTCGGCACCACGGAATTGGACATCCACGGC
This sequence comes from Amycolatopsis sp. Poz14, assembly GCF_006704225.1. Taxonomy (NCBI): domain Bacteria; kingdom Bacillati; phylum Actinomycetota; class Actinomycetes; order Pseudonocardiales; family Pseudonocardiaceae; genus Amycolatopsis; species Amycolatopsis sp. Poz14. The sequence goes on along the minus strand of NZ_JACLHD010000001.1, from coordinate 931,972 downwards.
CTCAACCTCGGCTGCAACGTCTTCGGCAACACCGCGGACGAACCCACGTCATTCGCTGTTCTCGACGCGTACACCGCGGCCGGCGGCAACTTCCTCGACACCGCCAACATCTACGGCGGCGGGGGCGGTTCCGAAACGATCATCGGCAACTGGCTCGCCAAGCGCGGCCGCCGCGACGACATCGTCATCGCCACCAAGGTCGGCGGGGGAGACCAGCGGCCCGGCCTCTCCGCGAAGAACATCGCCGCGGCAGTCGACGAATCGTTGCAGCGCCTCCGAACCGACCACATCGACCTGTACTACGCGCACATCGACGACCTCGACACCCCGCAGGAAGAAACCCTCGGCGCGTTCGACCAGCTCGTCCGCGACGGCAAGGTCCGCTACATCGCGGCCTCCAACTACGAGCCGGACCGGCTCGCCTCCGCATTGTCCATTTCGGACCAGAACGGGCTCGCCCGATACGTTGCCCTGCAACCGCATTACAACCTGGTCGAGCGCGACTACGAACGGGAGCTGGCCCCGCTCGTCGCCAAGGAGAACCTGGCGACGCTCCCGTATTTCGGACTGGCCAAGGGATTCCTCACCGGAAAGTACCGTTCGAAGGACGAACCGGGCGACTCGCCGCGTGCCCCGCGGGCGCTGGCCTACCTCGACGCCCGGGGCGAACGAGTGCTCGCCGCGCTGGACGAGGTGGCCGCCGCGCACCAGGCCTCGGTCGCCAGCGTCTCGCTCGCGTGGCTCCGCCAGCAGCCGACCGTCGCCGCGCCGATCGCCAGCGCGCGGACCCCGGAGCAGCTCGTTGACCTGCTCGCTTCGGTCGAGCTGACCCTGACCGACGCCGAACTCACCGCTTTGGGCGAAGCGTCGAACTGATACTTACCGAACAGTAGCTTACTGCGGGTAGGTTGTTGTACGGTGCCCTCCGGACAGGCAAAACCGGCTCAGGAGGGCACCGTGGCTCAGAAGCAGGTCGACGGCAAGGTCGTGCTCATCACCGGAGCCGCTCGCGGGATCGGAGCCGGCCTGGCCGAGCGGCTCGCCGCGCGCGGAGCCAAGGTCGCGCTCGTCGGGCTCGAGGCCGACGAACAGGAAGCGGTCGCCAAGCGGATCGGACCGAACGCGAAGTCCTGGGAAGCCGACGTGACCAGCTGGGACGACCTCGAGCGCGTCACCGAAGGTGTGGTCGAGCACTTCGGCGGCATCGACATCGTCATCGCCAACGCGGGCATCGCGACCGCCGGATTCGTGCGCTCGGTGGACCGCACCGCGTTCGAGCGGGTGATCGAGGTCGACCTGCTCGGCGTGTGGCGCACGTTCCGGGTGACGATGCCGCACGTCATCGAACGCCGCGGCTACCTGCTCGGCATCTCCTCGCTCGCCGCGATCACGCACGCGCCGGGCATGGCGAACTACGCCGCCGCGAAGGCGGGCGTCGAAGCGTTCTGCAACAGCCTCCGCGCGGAGGTCGCGCACCTCGGCGTGAAGGTCGGCGTCGCGCACCCCACCTGGATCCGCACCGACCTGGTCGAAAGCGCCGACGCGCACCCGGTGTTCGGCAAGCTGCGCGCCGGGATGCCGGGCTTGCTCGGCAAGACCTACCCGCTGGACGTCGCGCTCGACGACCTGGAGGCCGGGATTCTGCGCCGCGCCCGGACGATCCACGTGCCACGCTGGGTCGGCGGCCTGAAGCTGCTGCGCTCGTTCCTGCCGCCGATCGTCGAACTCGGCGCGCGGACGCGGGTGCCGGCGGCGGACCGGGCCGCACTGAAGGACGTCGAGGAGCGCGGCGCGTTCGAGTCGTCGGTCACCGGCCACGGCGGACGCGCGGCCACCAAGCGCAGCTGAGGAGCGTCATGTCCCGTCGCGACCAGATCCGGATGAAGCCGGACGAGGTGCAGGCCTACCTGGCCGAGCAGAAGGTCATCAACGTGGCCTCGGTCGGCCCGAACGGCAGGCCGCACCTCACCGCCCTCTGGTACTACCCGCACGAGGGCGGGGTCGCGACGTGGACTTACGGCACCTCGCAGAAGGCGAAGAACCTGCGCCGGCTGCCCGAGGCGACCGTGCTGATCGAAAGCGGCGATTCGTACGACCAGCTGCGCGGGCTCTCCTTCGAGGCGGACGTCGAGTTCGTCGAGGACACCGAGCAGGTCACGGCGATGGGGATCGCGCTGATGATGCGCTACTCCGGCGCTGAACCGGGCGCACCGGTGCCCGACGAGCTGCGGACCTTCATCGAACGGCAGGCGCCCAAGCGGGTCGGGCTGATCCTGCGTCCGACGAAGATCGCGAGCTGGGACCACTCGAAACTCGGCGGCGTCTACTAGGGCACGAGGGCGACGAAGCTCAGTCCGGAAGTGCCTTCCGCCAGGTCGAGAGCGGATTCCGGATCGTCGATGCCCACCTTCAGGAGTTCGACGACGGAGAGGTCCAGCGCGCCTGAGCGGACGAGGTTCCACACCGTCCGCACCGTCTCGTCGTCGCTCATCCAGGAGCCGCGCAGGGTGAGCCTGCGGTGCATGAATTCGCCGTACGGAATGGTCAGGTCCTGACGTACGCCGCCGACGAGCACCAGGGTGCCGCGCACCCGCAGGCAGTCGTAGGCGGCCATCGTCGCGTCCGCCGTCGGGGTGGCGCCGAGAGCGTCGAGGGCTACGTCCACCGGGCCGATCGCCGCTGCGTCCGTCGCCCGATCGCCGGTCAGCTGGTGGGTGCGCACGCGCGGATCGAGTTCAGCCAAGCGGTCGAGCGCCACTTTGTTGCGGCCCACCGCCGTCACCGTCGCCGCGCCTTCCGCCAGCGCCAGCAGCACGGCCGCGCCGCCCATCTGACCGGTCGCACCAATCACCGCAACGTCGCGGCCAGCCAGCGGACCAGCGGTGTGCAGGCCAGCGGCGGCAACGCAGAGCCACGGCAGAAACGCCAGCCGCGCCGGGTCCGGGTAATTCTCGGCACCGGGCAGCTTGATCATCGTTTCCTTGGCGCACAACGCTTTCTCCGCGAAGGTCCCGTCATGCCACACCTCGTGCATGCGGTCCGTGCGCTCGTTGCGGCCAGACGCGCCGAGGCCGACCCAGCCGACCAGGATCTCGTCGCCGTCGCCCGCGTTGAGCAGCGCTGTGTCCAGCACGATGTCGCCCGGCGCGACGTGGAAGACGTCCGGCGCGACGTCGGTCACGCGTCCGATGCACGAGGGGCCGAGGACCAGCGGAACCGGCAGGCCGCCGCGCCCGCCCGTCACCACCGCTTTCGTGTAGGCCGGGACGTGCGCGGCGAGCACCTTCACGACGGCGCCACCGCCCTGGAGAGCGGGTTCCGGCAGTTCAGAGAGACGCAGGCCTTGCGCGTCGACATTCCAAGCTCGCATACGACCCAGCCTCGCGCGCCGTTAAGCTGGTATCCAGAATCGCGTTATTCTGGTACTGGAGGTTCTAGGGTGAGCGTCGAACTGGGCACCTTCCTGCGCAGCCGCCGCGAGCGGATCGCCCCGGCCGACGCGGGCCTGCCGGTCACCGGACGCCGCCGCACGCCCGGATTGCGCCGCGAAGAACTGGCTCTGCTGGCCGGAATCAGCGCCACCTGGCTCACCTATCTCGAACAGGGCCGCGACGTCCGCCCGTCCGACCAGGTGCTTGACGCCCTGGCTCGGGCGCTGCGGCTGACCAGCGCCGAACAGGAGCACCTGCGCCGGCTCGCCGATGGCGGAGCCACTGCCGAGGACGCGCCCGAGGAAGCCGCGCCCGAGGTCGCGGGCGTCCCGGCGATGCTGGGCGACAACCCCGCGTACGTCACCGGCATCTGCTACGACCTGCTCGCGTACAACGACGCCGCCGCGGAGCTGTTCCGGAACATCGAGCCGGGCGCGAACGTCGTCCGCTGGATGTTCACCGAGCCCGCCGCCCGGGAGGTCCTGGTCGACTGGGAGCAGGAGGCACGCAACATCCTGGCCCGGCTGCGCGCGATCGCCGGACGGCATCCCGACCACCCGCGCGTGACCCGGCTGGTGGCCGAGTTGACCGAGGCGAGCCCCGAGGTGCGCGAGTGGTGGCCGCACTACGAAATCCAGTTCAGCCACGCAGGTCAGAAGCGCTTTCGGCACCCAAGGCTCGGCGTGGTGACGGCGACGCACGCCGCCTTCCACGTGGCCGAGCGTCCGGAGCAGACGCTGGTGGTCTATCGGCTGCCGAGTGGTACTGGCGAGTAGGAAGTACTTTGAAGTAACTGTTACCTGAGGTAACATAAACGCTGCCAGACCCCCAGCGCAGCGGAGGCCGACAAGATGACCGAGCGGTTCAAGGTCGTGATCGTGGGCACCGGGTTTTCCGGGCTCGGCCAGGCGATCCAGCTCGAAAAAGCGGGCATCCGGGACTACGTGATCCTGGAGAAGGCCGACGAGGTCGGCGGCACCTGGCGGGACAACTCGTACCCGGGCTGCGCGTGCGACGTGCAGTCGCACATGTACTCGTTCTCCTACGCGCAGAACCCTGACTGGAGCCGGTCGTTCTCGCCGCAGCCGGAGATCTTCGACTACCTCAAGGGCATCGCCGACAAGTACCGGCTGCGGGACAAGATCCGGTTCGGCACCGAGATCACCGGCGCGCACTGGGACGAGGGCGAACGCCGCTGGACAGTGGAAACCAAGGGCGGCACCGAGTTTTCCGCGCAGTTCCTCGTCGCCGGCGTCGGCGGACTGCACATCCCGCAGATCCCGAAACTGCCGGGCATCGCCAAGTTCAAGGGCCAGACCTGGCATTCGGCGCAGTGGAACCACGAGTTCGACCTGGCGGGCAAGCGGGTCGCGGTGATCGGCACCGGCGCGAGCGCGGTGCAGTTCGTGCCGAAGATCGCGCCCGAGGTCGGCGAATTGACGCTGTTCCAGCGCACGCCGCCGTGGATCATGCCGAAGCCGGACCACGCGATGCCGGGCTGGGCACGGCAGTTGTTCAAGCGCGTTCCGGGCACGCAGCGGCTGTACCGCAACGCGTTGTACTGGATGCTCGAATCCCGCGCGATCGGGTTCAATGGGCACCCGAAACTCATGCAGGCCGCCGAAATCCTCGCGCGCAGGCACATCGCGAAGGGCATCAAAAACCCCGCGCTGCGCCGGAAAGTCACGCCTGACTACACGATGGGCTGCAAACGCGTCCTGCTGTCGAATGACTACTTCCCCGCATTGGACCGGCCGAATGTCGATGTCGTCACCGACGGTGTCGCCGAGGTCCGTGCGCACAGCATCGTCGACACCGCCGGGGTCGAGCACGAGGTCGACGCGATCATCTACGGCACCGGCTTCAAGGTGACCGACGCGCTGGAGTACCTCGACATCACCGGCGTCGGCGGCCGCGATCTCGCGAAAACCTGGGCCACCGAAGGGATCCAGACGCACAAGGGGATCACCGTCTCCGGGTTCCCCAACCTGTTCTTCCTGCTCGGCCCGAACACCGCGCTCGGCCACAACTCCGTGGTGTTCATGATCGAATCGCAGTCCCGCTACGTGGTCGACGCGATCCGGCTGGCCGATTCCCGCGGCGCGGCGGCACTCGACGTGCGGCCGTCGGTGCAGGACGAATTCCAGGAACAGATCCAGGACAAGCTCGTCAAGGGCGTGTGGACCCAGGGCGGCTGCAAGAGCTGGTACCTCGACGCGAAGGGCGTCAACCGGACCATCTGGCCCGGCTTCACCTGGCGGTACTGGCTGGAGACGCGGCGCGTCGAGCCGAGCGATTACGAGCTGAGCGGCCGGTCATGAGTGCCGACCACGAACAGATCGTGCTCCACGCGCGCGACGTGGAGTTCGACTGGTCGAAACTGCCGATGCACTGGATTCCCGGGCAGCCGCAGGCCACGCACAGCATCAACGTGCTGCACCTGGCCCTGCCCGAGGGCGAACGCTGGTTCGTCGAGGTGTTCAAGCAGGCCGTCCCGCTGATCCGCGACGAGCGGCTCAAGGAGGACGTGCTCGGGTTCATCGGCCAGGAGGCGATGCACGCCGTCGCGCACGACGGCGCGGCCGAACACCTGGAGTCCGCCGGGGTTTCCGTGCGGCCCTACATCGCGCAGATGGAGTGGATGTTCCGGCGGCTGCTCGGCGACCGGCCCGGATCGAGCCGGGAATGGCTGATCGAACGGCTCGCGCTGGTCGCGGCGATCGAGCACTACACGGCGTTTCTCGGCCAGTGGATCCTCGACGCGAAGGAACTCGACGCGGCCGGCGCGGACGAGACGATGCTGGATCTCCTTCGCTGGCACGGCGCGGAGGAGGTCGAGCACCGGTCGGTGGCTTACGACCTCTTCTGCCACCTCGACGGCCGCTACGGTCGTCGAGTGCGTTCGATGCTCGTGGTGACGCCGGTGCTGGCGTGGGTTTTCCTGCGCGGCACCCGGTTCCTGATGAAGAACGACCCGACGCGTCCCGGCCGCACCAGCTGGCGGGCCTACCGGCGCGCCGCCCGGCAAGGCTTCTTGCCCGGACCGCGCGAACTGCTGCACGAGATCCGCCCGTACTTCCGGAAGTCGTATCACCCCACCGAAACCGGCAACACGGACCAGGCGGTGGCGTACCTGGCGAGTTCGCCCGCGGCCAAGGCCGCCGACGCTCCGCGATGACCGCACCGCAGTTCCCGCCCAGACTCGACGGCAGCGGCAGGCGCGACCGGCTGATGTCCACTTTGGTCGCGGTCGGCGCGGCTTATCGAAAGCTGGCCGAGGTTTCCGGCCGACGGCGTCCGCCGGTGCAAGAGGTCGACCGTCGGCTGCCGTTGGTCGTCGACGCCGTGCGCGCCGAAGCCGACGGCGTGGTGAGTCTTCGGCTCGTGCGGCCGGACTCGACATCGCTGCCCGCGTGGCGTCCCGGCGCGCATATCGATCTCATCCTGCCTTCCGGAACGGTGCGGCAGTATTCGCTGTGCGGTTCGCCTTCGGACCTGTCGCACTACCGGATTGCCGTACGGCACATCGGTTCCGCGTCCGCCGAGGTGCACGCGCTCACCGCCGGAACCCGCGTTACCGCGCGCGGGCCGCGCAATGCGTTTCCGTTCGTCGCCGCACCCGCGTATCACTTCGTGGCGGGCGGAATCGGGATCACGCCGATCCTGCCGATGGTGCGCCGCGCGCAGGAGATCGGCGCGGATTGGCGGCTGGTCTACACCGGCCGTTCTCGTGAGTCGATGCCATTCCTCGACGAGCTTCCCGCCGAGCGAGTGCGGATCCGGCCGGACACGGAGTTCGGCATCCCGGCGTCCGGCGCGGAACTGCTGGAGGAAATGCCCGAGGGCGCGTCGGTGTACTGCTGCGGCCCGGTGCCGATGATCACCGGCGTCCGCGTCGACCTGGCCCGCACGGGCGCGACCGCGGTCTACTTCGAACGGTTCTCGCCGCCGCCGATCGTGGACGGCGAACCGTTCCGCGTGGTGCTGCGGCGCAGCGGCCGCACCCTCGACGTGCCTGCCGACCGCTCCACGCTCGACGTGGTGCGTGAGGTGCTGCCGGACGTGCCGTACTCGTGTCGCCAGGGCTTCTGCGGCACCTGCGAGGTGGCGGCCGAAGACGGCGGGCGCGTGCGGATCTGCGTCGACCGCGGGCCCGCCGTCCTGGAGCTTTAGTTCTGCGGCGGAACCCAGTCGCCGAGCAGCGGCTTGAACTCGCGGACGCTGCGCTCGGCCACGACGCCTTCGAGCGCGTACGGGTCGTTGTCGATCAGCTCGGCCAGCGCCGCCTCGTCCTCGGCCTGCCAGAGCACCAGCCCGCCGGAGTTGTCGGCGAGCGGACCGGCCACCGCGACGCGGCCTGCCTCGACGTGCTCTTTCAGGTAGTCCCGGTGCCGCGGCCGGACGTCGGCCAGCTTCTCCTGGACATAGCGGATTTCGACGAGGTACCAGGCCATGCGCTTACTCCTGGGGTGAGCACGACAGTGACGCCGCAGACGCTACCGGTGACAGCCGGGCGGACGCACCATGCGAGCGGTGGCAGCGGGAGGCCAACCCGATAGGCTAGGCGCGGGCGGAACCTGTGTGCACGCTGTGCCTATCGCGCACGCGTTGGGGCCTGCGGAGCGGACACGTCGAGGACAGGCGGGGATACATGCTGGAGGGGAACGCGGAACGCAGCGTCGAGGCGACCCTCGGCCACCTGCGGACCATGGACGGGCCGGTCCCGGCGCAGCCGCCGACCGCCCCGTTGAACCTGGAAGACCTCTACCGGCAGCACCGGATGCGGCTGGTCCGGCTGGCCATCCTGCTGGTCGACGAGCCGGCCACGGCCGAGGACGTCGTGCAGGAGGCGTTCACCGGCCTGCACCGCAACTGGGGCAGGCTGCGCGACGCCGCCGCGGCCGTCGGCTACCTGCGCACCGCGGTGGTCAACGGATCGCGCAGCGTGCTGCGCCGGCGCAAGACCGCCCGCGAGTACGTGCCCCCGCACGCGGTGAACGCCCGGTCCGCGGAAAGCCTCGCGATGCTCTCCAGCGAGCACCAAGCCGTGGTCAACGCCCTGTCGAAGCTTCCGCCGCGCCAGCGCGAGGTGCTCGTGCTGCGCTACTACGGCGGGCTGAGCGAAGCGGAGATTTCGGAAGCCGCGGGCATTTCGAAGGGCACCGTGAAGTCAACCGCCAGCCGGGCGCTGGAAGCGTTGCAGAAGGCAATGCAGCCGCCTCAGTGACCTGGGCGGACCAATCTCGCGCTGGTCGACCCTCCTTGGTCCAGACCAATATATGCTGGACCGCGTGAAGCACCCCGGAGACTTCGTCATCACGGGCGGCCGCGTCGTGGCCCCGGACCGCGTACTCGACGACGGCTGGCTCGCCGTGTCCGGCGGACAGATCGCCGCGGTAGGCACCGGAACGCCCCCGAGCAGCCCGGACGCCGCCACGGTCGACGTCGCCGGGGCGCTGGTCGTGCCCGGTTTCGTGGACACCCATTGCCACGGCGGCGGCGGCGCGTCGTTCTCGACGCTCGACCCGGACGAGATCCGCACCGCGGTCCGCGCGCACCGGCGGCACGGCACCACCACCATGCTCGCGAGCCTGGTCTCCGACCCGATCGACCTGCTCACCGAACAGATCGCCGCGCTGCGCGAACTCGTGCAGGAGGGCGACCTCGCGGGCATCCACCTGGAGGGCCCGTTCATCTCGCGCGCCCGCTGCGGCGCCCACGATCCGGACACTCTGCGTGAACCGGACACCGGGACCGTCGAGAAGCTGCTGCGCGCCGGGCACGGCGCCATCCGGATGGTCACGCTCGCGCCCGAGCTGCACGGCGGCGTCAAGGCGGTCCGGCAGCTCGCCGAATCCGGCGTGATCGCCGCGATCGGCCACACCGACGGGGTCGCCGACCAGCTGGTTCCGGCCATCGACGCCGGCGCGACGGTCGCCACCCACCTGTTCAACGGCATGCGCCCGCTGCACCACCGCGAGCCGGGTCCGGTCGGCGTGCTGCTCGACGACGAGCGCGTGACGGTCGAGCTGATCTGCGACCTGGTCCACCTGCACCCGACGGTCGTGCGGCTGGCCGCGCAGCACGCGGGCCGCGGCCGGACGGTGCTGATCACCGACGCCATGTCGGCCACCGACGCCGCCGACGGCCGCTACACACTGGGCAGGCTGGAGGTCGACGTCCACGACGGCGTCGCCACCCTGGACAACGGTTCGCTCGCCGGAAGCACGCTGACCATGGACAATGCCTTCCGCAACCTGGTGAAGGGTGCGAAACTCGACGTACTGGACGCCGTCCGGGCGACGTCGGCGCGACCGGCCGAACTGCTCGGCATCGCCAACCGCACCGGCGCACTGCGCCCCGGCCTCGCCGCGGACGCGGTGATCCTGGACGACGACCTGCGCCCGTCCCGGGTACTGCACCGGGGCGAATGGGTGGCCGAGGCGGGCCGGGCTACCTTGAGTACGTGACGAGCTAGCACTTCGACAGGCGGACGGAGCGGATGAGCGAGCCGAAAGACCCGGAACGGTTACTGGCCGACGCGCTGCGTGCACAAGCTGTCTTCGCTCCGCACGTCCTGCCGAATCCAGCGGAAGACCAGGCCGTTTCGGAAGCTTCGGGCACCGGCTCGGTCCAGCCCGGTGCTTCCGGCACGGGCTCATTCAGCGCGGCAGGCGGTCCCGGCATCTCCGGCCCCGGTACCGCCGGAACCGGTTCGTTCGGTGCCGCTCCGGCATCCGGCACCGGTTCGTTCGGCGCCTCGGCCCAGACCGGCGCGCCGTCGCAGACCGGCCCGACCACCGAACTGCCGCCCAACTACGGCCTGCTGTCCGGCGCGGGCGCCGACTCGCTCGCCCGCGAACGCGCCGCCCTCGACGCGGCCGACACCTCGCCCGGCACCACCGGCTCGATCCCGCCGGTCGGGTCCGCCGACGCGACTGTCCGGCGCCCCGCCCAGGCAGCGCAGAACGGCCCGCTGCCCGCGCACTGGGTCCTGCTGCTGGCGGTGCTGCTCGGTCTCGCCGCCGGGTCCGTCATCGGCCTGCTGACGCTGATCTGAGCCCTGCCGCGCCCTCGGTTGCCCGGACGGCCACTGCCGCGGGGCACTCGCGGGCCAAGTTCTTAACCCCGATCCCACACCGATGACCTGCGATTCCTTGCCCGATGAGGCCACCCTGAGTCACCCTGTACCGTTTTCGGTGTGATTCTCGCCCAGAACACAGTGACCACCATGTCCCTGCTGCCGTCGTGGCTGGACCCGCAGCATCTGCTGAACGGGCTGACGGCCCCCGTGATCGCCGTGCTGTGCTTGATCATCTTCATCGAGAGCAGCATCTTCCCGGTCCTTCCCGGCGACTCGCTGCTCTTCACCGCGGGCCTGTTCATCGCGAACGGCACGCTGAAGGCTCCGCTGTGGCTGGTGTGCGTGCTGGTCACGGTCGCCGCGCTGCTGGGCAACGTCGTCGGGTACTACCTCGGCTACTTCGTCGGGCCGAAGCTGTTCAGCAGGCCGGACTCGAAGTTCTTCAAGCAGGAGTACGTCGACAAGACGCACACGTTCCTGGAGAAACACGGTCCGAAGGCCGTCGTGCTGGCCCGGTTCGTGCCGTTCGTGCGGACGTTCATCACCTGGATCGCCGGCATCGGCCGGATGGACCCGAAGCGCTACTTCACGTACACGGTCATCGGCGGCATCCTGTGGGCCGCAGGCATCACCGTGCTGGGGTCGCTGCTGGGCAACATCGGCTTCATCCGGGACAACGTCGACGCGATCTTCGTCCTCATCGTGCTGGTGTCGGTGGTGCCGATCGCCATCGAGTACCTGAAGAGCCGCCGCGAGAAGAAGGCCCGCCCGGCCGACGGTTCGGCCGACGTCACGCAGCAGATCCCGCGCGTGCGCGACTGATTCCTGGTTCTACGACGAAGCGGCGTCCGGACTTTCCCGGACGCCGCTTCGCTGTTTCGGGGTTCAGTCGGTCATCGAGAACATCGAGCCCGGGTTGAAGAGGTTCTCCGGGTCGAGGGCCTGTTTGATCTGCCGGTGCACGCGGATCCCGACCGGGCCGATTTCGCGGGCGAGCCATTCGCGCTTGATCTTGCCGACGCCGTGTTCGCCGGTCACCGTGCCGCCGAGCGACAGGCCGACTTCGAGGATCTCGTCGAACGCCTGCTGGGCGCGCGCGAACTCGTCCGCGGAATCGGGCGCGTACACGATGGTCGGGTGCATGTTCCCGTCCCCGGCGTGGCCGACGACGGCGATCTTGAGCCCGACCTTCTCGCTGATCCGTTCGCAGCCGCGGATCAGCTCGGCGATCCGGGTGCGGGGCACGCTGACGTCGTCGGTGAGCCAGACGCCGTAGGTCTCCAGCGCGGTCAGCACGACGCGGCGGGCCTGCAGCAGCATCTTGCCCTCTTCGAGGTCGTCCGTGGCGTAGACCAGGTCCGCGCCGCAGTCGGTGCAGATCTGCTCGAGCAGCGCCAGTTCGCGGCGGGCCGCCTCGCCGCCCGCGTCGGACTGGCCGAGCAGCAGGGCCTGACAGTCCGAGCCCGCGCCGAGGTCGGTGTTGAGGTAGGTCTCGGACGCCTTGATCGACGCCGCGTCCATGATCTCCAGCAGCGACGGCACCAGCCCCTCGCGCACCGCCCGCGCGACCGCTTCGCCGGCCGCCTCGGTGGTGTTGAACCCGGCGACAAAAGTGGCCGGGGCCTGCGGAAGCGGCCGCAGCGAAACGGTCGCCTGGGTGATGACGCCGAGCGTGCCTTCGCTGCCGATGAACAGCTTGGTGAGGTCGTAGCCCGCGACGCCCTTGACCGTGCGGCGGCCGGTTTTCAGCAGCGATCCGTCCGCGAGCACCACCTCGAGGCCGAGCACCGAATCGGTGGTCACGCCGTATTTCACGCAGCAGAGGCCGCCGGCGTTGGTGGAGAGGTTGCCGCCGATGGTGCACCAGTCGTAGCTGGACGGGTCGGGCGGATAGAACAGGCCGTGCTTCTCGACGGCGGACCGGAAGTCGAGGTTGACGACGCCCGGCTGCACGACGGCGAGCCGGTTGCCCGCGTCGACCTCGACGATCTCGTTCAGTTTCATCAGCGAAAGCACGACACAGCCGTCGATCGCGTTGGCCGCGCCGGAAAGCCCGCTGCCCGCCCCGCGCGGCACGATGGGGACTCTCGCTTCGGCACAGGCACGGACCGTCGCCTGCACTCCCGCGGTATCCGCCGGAAGCACTACCGCCAACGGTTTTCCCGAGGGAGCGAGCGGCATCATGTCGCGCGCGTAGGCGTCGGTGACGTCAGCGTCGGTGAGCACCGCGGCCGGGCCGAGGTCGTCCCGAAGCCGCTGGAGGAGGGCGTCGTTGCTCATCTCCGCATGGTAAACCGGGATCTCCGCAGTGCGGAATATTAATTCCGATATTAGCTGGTCCGCTGCGCGCGGAGCACGGTGTCACGGGTGTGCGCGGTGCCCGGCGGAGCGGGCTTCACCCGCGGCCGGCTCTCGTTGACGAGGACGGTCCACTCGTCCCCGAGAGCCCGCGCGATGTCGTCCGGCTGGCAGTAACCGGCGTGCTCCGGCGACAGATCGCGCGGATCGTGACTGGCGAAGAGAAAAGTCCCGCCGGGCGCGACGGCGTCGAGCAGTTTCCGCAGCACCCCGTCGTCCTGGCGGAGCGGGAAATACTGGACGCTGACCAGGTCGAACGCCCTCGCCGGAACCGGACTCGCGGCCAGATCCGAACACACCCAAGCGATCCCGGCGTTAGCCGCGGCCGCCCGCTGCAACGCGGTGCGCGAGATGTCGAGCGCCGTCACCTGCCATCCGCGCGCGGCCAGCCACCGCGCATCAGCCCCTTCGCCGCACCCGACGTCCAACGCCTGCCCCGGCGGCAGCCCCTCGACCTCGGTGACGAGCACCCCGTTGGGCTCGCCGCTGAACACCTGCTCACGGCTGCGGTAGAGGTCTTCCCAGAACTGCGCGGTCTCCCCGGACGGAACCATTTTCGTTGCCACCTCCGCCGTTCACGATTCCGCTGACCGCGCTGAACGACAAGGTTCTTTGCCGGAACCGCAAATCAGCTCCGGATGTTCTCCAGGTCCGCCAGCAGACTGGGATGCGTCGGAACCCAGCCAAGTGCTTGCTGCGTGTGCGTGCTGGACGCTGGCTGATCGATCGCGAACAGCGGACCGAGCGTGCCGTAAGTTTCCTCCGGCACCGATTCGACCGGAAGCCCCAGCCGCCGTCCGATCACTTCCGCGATGCCAGCGACCGCAACCCCTTCGTCGGCGACCGCGTGCCAGGCCGTTCCCGGTTCAGCCTTCTCCAACGCGAGCCGGAAAAGAACCGCCGCGTCGAGCGCGTGCACCGCAGGCCACCGCTGCGTGCCGTCGCCCGGATAACCGGACACTCCCGTTTGCCGGGCGATGGTGGTCAACAGACCGGCGAACCCGCCTTTCCCGTCGTTGTGCACCGTGCGCGGCAGCCGGATCGCGGACGTCCGGACCCCACGATCCGCGAACCCCAACACCTCGGTGACCGTGCGCCCCCTCCCGCCGACGGGCCCGTCAGTCGAATGCGGATCGGACTCGGTCGACGCGCGCCCTGGCACATACGGCGTCCCGGAAACCGTGACCAACGGCCGGTCGCTTCCGACGAGCACCTCAGCCTGTGCCTTGAGCGCCGCCGTTTCCTCGGCGACCGCGTGCGCGAGGGCTTCGGCGCTGTTGAACGCATTGGCGAAGGCGAGGTGAATCACCCCGTCGGCTTTGGCCGCAGCCTCGCGAATGACGTCCAGATCAGCCAGCGCACCCCGCACCGGCTCAGCACCCGCCTTCTGGGCCGCAGCAGCAGAGTCGTCGGATCGAGCGAGCGCGACGACGGAATGCCCGCTGCCCAGCAGCTCGGCGACGACCGCGGAGCCGACCAACCCGGTCGCTCCGGTGACGAACACGCGCATGGATTTCTCCCTCAGAGTGATGGGACTCTTGTCCCGTCAGACGCTACCAGAGTGACGGGACAAAGGTCTCGTCACATAGGATGGCTTCATGGCCCGATGGGAACCCGGAGCACGCGAACGGCTGGTCGTAGCGGCCGTCGACCTGTTCGCCGAACAGGGCTACGACGCCACGACGGTCGCGCAGATCGCTGAGCGCGCCGGCGTCACGAAGAGCACGTTCTTCCGGCATTTCCCGGACAAGCGGGAGTTGCTGGTGGCCGGACAGGAAACGCTGAGCAAGCTGCTCGCGGAGGGAATCGCCGACGCCCCCGCCGACGCCAGCCCCCTGGAAGCAGTGGCAGCCGGCCTGCGCCGCGCCGCGACGGCCATGGGCCCGATGAACCGGGAACTCGCCCCTAGGTTGAAGGCCGCGGTCGCGGCCAGCACGGAACTTCAGGAACGGGACGCGCTGAAAAGCGTCGGCCTAGCCGCGGCGATGACTACGGCCCTGACCGCCCGAGGCCTACCCGAGGCGACTGCCGCGCTCGCTAGTGAGTTGGGGGTGTTGGCTTTTAAGCGGGGGTACTTCGCGTGGTCGGAGAGCGATCGCGGGGATGCTGATCCGGCGGAGTTTTTGGTGGCGGCGTTGGAGGAGCTTCGGGCGGCGAGCGCTTCGCTGGGGTGACGGCACGCTTCCGGCGGCTCTTGCCTGGGAGCCCGGACGCCGAATCGGTGGAGTTTTGGTGGCAGCACTGGAAGAAGCTTCGACGAGTGCTTCGCTGGGCTGCACGGACGGTGCCTGCCCACTCCCGCGCGCATTAGCGCCGGACGGGTCCGCGCCGGAGAGGCGACGTCGAACGCGGCCATCCCGAAGACTCGGAGAGCGACCGCGGGGACGGACGCCAACCCAGCGGAGCATCCGGAAAAACCTTGCACAGCAAGCACTTCACTAGCCCGAACGGACGGCTTCCGCACGCCTTGGCACAGAACGGGTCCGCGCCGGACAAACGACTGCCGCCCTCACCAACGGGAACGCCGAACGCGGCCATCCCGAGGACTCGGAAAGCGACCGCGGAGACGAACGCCGACCCAGCGGAGTATCTGCAAGAGCCCTGCACGGCAAGCGCTTCACCGAGCTGAACCGGCGGGATCCGAGTAGTGCCAGGCGTCCGCCCGCTCCGGAGGCCCTAGCGCCTCTTCGGCCGGGGCTGTGCCCTGTTGGGGGACAGCCGTCCGGCCTGAAGTATTTCCCTTATCCGGCAACCGAAACTGCGCTGCCCGTCAGGCAGGCGGGTGGTGTTCGCCTGCCTGACGGGGGCCGAATCATGCGCACATCGCTGGCTCCTCCGGCTTGGAGTCCTGCGGGCGGTTTCGCCGACGGCCCAACAGGAAGTACGCCTGCAGTGCCGTGTACACGAGGATCGCGGCGCCCACCCACGCACTCGTGTGCAGTGCCGTCACGAACGCCTCGCGGGCGGTGGTCAGCAGCTCCGCTCCCTCGGTGGCGGGCAGGGAGTGTGCGGTGGCTACCGCGCCGCCGAGGGTGTCGTGGGCTGCGGCGGGGGCGGTGGCGGGCAGGCCGGACTGGTAGACCGCCGTGGCGAGGCTGCCCAGCAGGGCGGTGCCGAGGGCGCCGCCCAGTTCGTAGCCTGTTTCCGAGATCGCCGACGCGGCGCCGGCGCGGTTGACCGGGGCGGCGGAGATCACGAGGTCGTTCGTCAGGGTTTCCGAGAGGGCCACCCCGCCGCCGACCAGGACGAACGCCACTACGACCGCGGCCAGTCCGGCGTCGGCTCCGATGGTGGTCAGGACCAGGAAGCCGGCCGCGCCGAGGAGCAGGCCCAGGCTGACCAGGACCGGCACCCGGACTCGGCGGGCGAGCCAGGCGGCTGCCAGGGCGCCGACGACGCCGGCGACCGTGGCGGGCAGCATCCACAGTGCCGCGGCCAGTGGCTTCAGGCCGAGCACCAGCTGCAGGTACTGCGGCAGCAGGAACAGCAGCCCGACCAGCGCGAACACGCCCAGCAGGTTCGTGATCACCGATCCGGCGAACTTGCGGTTGGCGAACAGGCCGAGGTCCAGCATCGGCTGGTCAAGCCGTCGCTGCCGGCGCACGAACGCCGCTCCCAGCGCGAGTCCGAGCACCATCGCGGCACCGGCCGACCAGCTGATCCCTTCCGTCGCGGCGATCTTCACGCCGTAGACGACCGGCAGCATGGTGCCGAGCGACAGCAGCGCCGACCACGGGTCGAAGCGGCCCGGGTTCGGATCGCGGAACTCCGGCAGCAGCAACGGGCCCGCGACGAGCAGCAGCACCATCACCGGCACATTGATCAGGAAGACCGAACCCCACCAGAAGTGCTCAAGCAGCCAGCCGCCGACGACCGGGCCGACCGCCATCCCGCCGGAGAACGCCGCGCTCCAGATCGCGACCGCGGTGCGCCGCGTGCGGTCCTCGGTGAAGATGCTGCGGATCAGCGACAGCGTGGACGGCATCAGCGTCGCGCCGCCGACGCCCAGCAGCGCCCGCGCGACGATCAGCATCAGCGGCGACGTCGCGAACGCCGCCAGCACCGAGGCCGCACCGAACGCGGCACCGCCGATGAGCAGCAGCCGCCGCCTGCCGATCCGGTCTCCCAGCGTGCCCATGAAAACCAGCAATCCGGCCAGGACGAACGAGTAGACGTCGACGATCCACAGCTGCTCCGCACCCGTGGGCGCCAGATCCTCGCTGAGATAGGGCAGGGCGAACCCCAGGACTGTCGTGTCCACGCTGATCAACAGGACCGGCAGCACCAGAACCGCCAAAGCCCACCACTGGCCTCCGCGCCGCACCATGGCGCACTCTTCCTTCCTTGTACCGTCCAGACGGTACAGTTTCGTTCCTGAGGTAGAAGGTAAACCGTCTGGACGGTATAGTCAAGGTGATGGCTAAACCTTCAGCACGAGAACGCATCCTCGGTTCGTACGAGGTCATCCTCGCCGACCGCGGCCCCGCCGAGATCACACTCGACGCCGTCGCGGCGCACGCCGGGGTGTCCAAGGGCGGGCTGCTCTACCACTTCGGTTCGAAGGACGCCCTGCGCGACGGCCTGCTCGAACGCCTCGAGCGGCTCACCGACGAGGACCTCGAACGCGCGCGGAGCGCCCCGGAAGGCGTGGTCCGCCACTACCTGCGCTCGTCGATCACCGACGTCACGCGCGACCTGGCGCTGCACCGCACGACGATGGCCGCGCTCCGCCTGGTCCTCAACGACCCGATCGCGGCGGAGGTGTCGCGGCGCTGCACCGAGCGCACCCGCGAGCTGATGCTGGAGCACGTCGAGGACCCGGTGACGGCGGAGCTGGTGATGCTGGTCGGCGAGGGCCTCTACATGCGCGCGGCACTGGGCGAAGAGGTGACCGACAGCCTGCTGGAGCAAATCGAGGACATCGCGGACCGGATCGAGGCCGGGGCGCCGGTCCAGGCGACGCTCGCGGCGGGGCGGCGGAAGGGCTGAGCCGAGGGACCGCCAGGCGCCTGACTTCAAGTCCGCGAGGAGAACTCCCTCAGGCATCACTCACGGACGACCAACTCAGCGAGCCAGCCCGTAAACCCGCTCGATCTCCACCGTCAGCACCAGCCGCCGATCCGCCACCATCGCCGCTCGGTACTCGTCCCAGTCCGGATGCTCGCCCGCCACCTTGCGGTACAGCGCGATCAACGCCTCCACCGCCTCGTCGTCCGGAGCCGAAGCGACCGGGGACAGCACCGCCCGCCCCTCCGCCACCGCGTATGACCAGCCGTTCGACGACGCCACGTGGTAGCTCACCCGCGGATCCCGGCGCATGTTCTTCGTCTTCGCGCGCGTGTCCGTGATCGACACCTGCAGCTGGCGGGCGTCGCGGTCGAAGTAATGCGACACCGTCGACAGCTGCGGGCGGCCGTCTCGTTTCAGGGTCGCCAGGACGCCTTGCTTGCCCGCCGCGATGAGGTCGTAGAGCGCTGTGTCGTCAGTCATACCCCTATGAAACCCCGGCGAGAAGGATCTGTTCCCGCCCTCAAACCCCTAGTGACCAGCGGCGTCCGCATACCGGGAGAAACCGGACGATACCCCTCCGGTTGAAATCTGCTTGCATGCGACAACTAAAGTGTCTTGTGACACAACCATGGGCCGGCCGCTTGCGAAATACGCCGTACGGGCACACTCTTGCTTAAGGCAACTAGTTGCAGTCGCCAACCAATGGTTTGCTCCACCCCAAGGAAGACCCACATGGCACCTCAGAACTCCGCCGTCAGGCCAGAGGCCGACCTCGACCTTGCCGACCAGCTCGGGCACGAGCTGGTCCGGTTCATGCGCTTGATCACCAAGGCGAAGTCCCAGGTCGCCAAACACGGGCCGGACGGGATCGAGAGGGCCGCGTACGCGATCCTCTTCTGCCTCGTCCACGAAGGCCCGCAACGCACCAGCAAGCTGGCCGAGTTCCTGCACTCCGAGATCTCCACGATCAGCAGGCAGTCCAGCTCGCTCGTGCAGCACGGACTCGTCGAACGGCAGGCCGACCCCGAGGACGGCCGCGCCTGCTTGCTCGCCCCGACCGCCGAAGGCCTTCGCGTCTTCGACGAAAACCGCAAGCACCGCGCCCGGTGGCTCGCCGACGTACTCGGCGACTGGAGCCAGGAGGAGCGCGAGACGCTCAACGAGCTTCTCGCGCGGCTCAACACAGGTATCGAAAAGAACAATCCGTCGCTGTCCGACACCGCGGCGACGGCACAGGCCAAGGGGGCCTCGAACGCATGACGTCCACCGTTGAAAAACAACCTCAGTCGCGAGGGGGAGCGCCCGCTGAAGACAGCGAGGGCGGTCCGCGGCTGACTCACCGCCAAATCGTCACGATCATCAGCGGCCTGATGTGCGGCATGTTCCTCGCCGCGCTCGACCAGACGATCGTGGGCACCTCGATCGTCCGGATCGCCAACGACCTGCACGGCTTCGACCTGCAGGCGTGGGCGACCACGGCGTACCTGATCACGTCGACGATCGCGACGCCGATCTACGGCAAGCTTTCCGACATCTACGGCCGCAAGCCGTTCTACCTCGCCGCGATCGCGATCTTCGTCGCCGGTTCGGCCGCCGCGTCGTTCTCGACCTCGATGTACGAACTGGCCGCGTTCCGCGCGGTGCAGGGTCTCGGCGCCGGCGGTCTGATGTCGCTGGCCATGACGATCATCGGCGACGTGGTCCCGCCTCGGGAACGCGCTCGCTACCAGGGCTACTTCCTCGCCGTGTTCGGTACTTCCACCGTGCTCGGCCCGGTGCTCGGCGGCTTCTTCGCCGGCTTCGACACCCTCGGCGGCCTGCACGGCTGGCGCTGGGTCTTCCTGATCAACGTGCCGATCGGCATCGTCGCGCTGTTCGTCGTCGCGAAGGTGCTGAACGTCCCGCACAACCGCCACGACCACAAGATCGACTGGTGGGGCGCGCTGACCATGGTCATCGCCGTGGTGCCGTTCCTGATCGTCGCCGAACAGGGCCAGAAGTGGGGCTGGGGCGACCAGAAGTCGATCTGGATGTACATCATCGGCGGCGTCGGCATCGTGTTGTTCATCGTCGTCGAGAAGCTGATGAAGGACGCCGCGCTGATCCCGTTGCGGCTGTTCAAGAACTCGACCTTCACCGTGGCCATCATCGGCGGCGTGATCGTCGGCGTGGCGATGTTCGGCGCGATCACGATGATCCCGCAGTACCTGCAGGTCGTGCAGGGCTACACGCCGACCGAATCGGGTCTGCTGATGCTGCCGCTGATGGTCGGCATCATGTCCAGCTCGATCATCTCCGGCAAGATCACGTCGAAGACCGGGCGCTACAAGATCTTCCCGGTCGTCGGCACGATCCTGATCGCGGCGGGCGCGTTCTTCTTCGCCATGGTCAAGTACGACACCCCGATCTGGCACCCGCTGGTCGCCGCGCTGATCATCGGCCTCGGCCTCGGCCAGTGCATGCAGACGCTGATCATCGCGGTGCAGAACGCGGGCCCGCGCAAGGACATGGGCGTGTCGACCGCGTCGGCGACGTTCTTCCGGCAGATCGGCGGTACCGCGGGGGTCGCGGTGTTCCTGACGATTCTGTTCAACGTGCTGCCGGGCAACATCACCAAGGCGTTCGGCGGCCACCTGCCTCCGGGCGGGGGCGCCAACCTCGGCGACCTGTCGAGCAACACGAGCGTCATCCAGACGCTGCCGGAAGCGGTGCGCACGCCGATCCTGATCGGCTTCACCGAGTCCATCACCACGGTGTTCTGGGTCGCCGGCGGCGTCGCGCTGCTGGCCACGCTGGTGCTGCTGTTCATGAAGGAGATCCCGCTGGCGGGCATGAACCCGGCGGCGGCCGCGGTCGAAGGCGGCGAAGCGCTGCTGGAAGACCTGGACGAGCCGGTCCCGGCCCAGGAAGAGACCGCTGAGCTGAAGACGGCGGGTTCGCTGTTCGAGGAGGCCCCGAAGGAGCCGGTGCTCGTCGGAGCCGGCGGCAGGCACGCCCTGACCAACGGCCACGGCGACGCGCAGGCGGTGGCTGACGCCCGTCCGATGCCGATCACCAACTCGGTGGCCGACGCGGAATTCGGCACGGCCACCGGCTCGGGCGGCGTCCCGGTCACCGGCCACGTGCGCCGCCAGGACGGCAGCCACGTGAGCGCGGCCGCGCTGACCCTGATCGACCAGCAGGGCCGTCAGGTGGCGCGGGCGACCGGCAACGGCGACGGCAGCTACTCGATCCCGACCCAGGGTCCGGGAACGTACGTGCTGATCGTGTCCGCTCCCGGGCACCAGCCGCAGGCCTCCAGCGTGGTGGTCGGCGGGCACCCGGCGAACCTGGACGTCACGCTCACCGGTTCCGGCGAGCTGACCGGCGTGGTCCGTTCGATCGGCACCGCGACCCCGCTGGCGAACGCGACGGTCACGCTGACCGACTCGCGCGGCGAGGTCAACGGCGCGTTCATCACCGCCGAGGACGGCGTCTACACCTTCAGCGGCGTCGGCGCCGGGCAGTACACGCTGGTCGCGAGCGGCCCGCACTACCGCCCGGTCGCGGTCACGCTGACGGTGCCGGACAGCGGCGTGCTGCGCCACGACGTCGAACTCGCCGGCGCGGTGCTGCTCCAGGGCGTCGCGCGCACCGAGGGCGACCGGATCGTGCCGGACGCGCGGATCACCGTGCTCGACGCGAACGGCAACGTCGCGGCGGTGGCCCGCACCGACAGCGAGGGCCGCTACGTGGTCAGCGACCTGCCGATCGGCTCCTACACGGTCGTGGCGAGCGGATACCCGCCCGCCACCAGCCAGGTGACGCTGGACGACGGCGAGGCCCAGCACGACGTGCGGCTGAGCTACGACCAGGCGCTCGACGAGCTGGTCGACCGGTCATGAGCGGGGGCCTGCGCGCACAGCTGCGCTCGAACGGCGGATGGCCGGTCGAGAACGCGGTGCTCACGGTCACCGACTTGAACGGGCGCCAGGTCGCGCGGCAGGTCACGGACGCGAAGGGGGCGGTGGTCACCGACCCGCTGCCCCCTGGCGTCTACACCGCCGTGATCACCGCGCCGGGGTACACGCCGCTGGCCCGTACCGTGCAGATCGGCTCCGACGGGGCCGGGCTGCTCGGCGACATCGCGCTCGTGCCGGTTTCCGGCGCGGTCGAGCTGCCGCCGGAGGGTCCGTGGACGATCGACCCGATGCACTCGTCGGTGGTCGCCACCGCGCGGCACATGGGCATCGCGAGCATCAAGGTGCGGTTCCCGGACGTGGCGGGGCGGATCGAGGTCGCCCGGCCGGTCGAGCGGTCGAGCGTGCGCGCCGAGATCAAGGCGGGCAGCATCGAAAGCGGCATAAAGATGCGGGACGACCACCTGCGTTCGGCCGAATTCCTCGACGTCGACGCGTATCCGCTCATCACGTTCGAAAGCACCGGGCTTTCCCAGCTCGGCACGGACAACTGGGCGCTGCGCGGCGTGCTGACGCTGCACGGCGAACGCCGCGACGTCACGCTCGACCTGCGCTACACCGGGCACGGCCCGGACCCGTGGGGCGGCGTGCGTGCCGCGTTCCACGCCGAAACGCAATTGCACCGCAACGATTTCGCGATCAACTACAGCGCGATGGTGCGGGCGGGCGTGGCCGCGATCGGCACGACCGTCAAGGTGGAGCTGGACATCGAGGCGGTGCAGGGCGAGTCCCTGCCGCAGTTCTAGAGAAAACCGCGACAGGCCGCCCGGGAACTGTCCCGGGCGGCCTGTTCGTTGTCCTGGGCGAAAAGGGTGAACAGTCTGGTTACCCCAGGAATACCCAAAGTCACCGAATGCGGAGGATTCGATGGTTGCGTACTGCGGCCGGTCCCAGCCACGTAGGCTCTTCGCGTGAACCTCGACGCCGCCCAGCCCGCGCACGCCGCGGGAATCGGCCTGAGCTGGCTGGACACCGCCGGCCCGGTGCTCGTCTGGGTCATCGTGCTGTCGTTCGTGCTCATCGAATGCGCGCTCATCATCGGGCTGTTCCTTCCCGGCGATTCGCTGCTGTTCGGCGCGGGCGTGGTGCTCGCCCAGCACGGCTCGGACCTCAACGCGTGGCTGCTGTCCGCGGCCGCGTTGCTCACCGCCGTGGTCGGCAACCAGATCGGCTACTACATCGGCCGCGGCGCGGGCACCACGCTGATCGCCCGGCGCGGCGGGCGGATGCTCAACCGGCACAACCTCGAACGCGCGCAAGCTTTCCTGGACCGCAAGGGTTTCTTCGCGATCGTCGCGGCACGGTGGATCCCGTGGATCCGCACGCTGGCCCCGCTCATCGCGGGCGCCGCGCGGATGGATTCGCGGCGGTTCCTGCTCGCCACCACCGTCGGCGGCCTGCTGTGGGTGCCGACGCTGGTGCTGCTCGGCTACTACGGCGCAGGTCTGCTCGACGCCATCCCGTGGGTCAAGACCGCGGCGCTGTGGGTGAGCATCGCGTTCTTCGTGTTCGGCACCGCGTACGGCGTGCTGCGCTACCGCCAGGAAATGCGGCGTCCGGTCGACGAACCCGACGACGCGCACGCCTGATTTTTCAGGCCGGGTCGGACCAGACTTCCAGCTGGATGCCGTCCGGATCGCGGAACACGATCACCGCGGAACCCGCGAAGGTCTGCGATTCCGTCGCGGGCAGGTAGGAAACGCCGTATTCGCGCAGGCGGTCCTCCCATTCGGCGACCTCGGCCCGGGACGACACCGAGAACGCGACGTGGTCCAGACCAGTGCGTCTTTCGTCGAACGCGGGCCGTTCGGTGTCCGGATGCTGGACAAGCACCACGGAGAATCCGTCTCCTGCCGAACGCAGAACTACTTTGCGCACCCCGGTTTCCGGGTCTTCGCGCCGATGGCTTTCCTCGAGGTCGAGCACCCGGACGTACCAGGGAACACTTCGGTCCACATCGGTCACGGTGAGCGCCAGATGGTGCACAGACGTGAGCTTGGGCATGACTTTCGCGGCCGTCCTTTCCACCCCTCGTTCCAGACTCGCACACCGGGACAACCGCTACGGGCGAGTTCACCGAGTTCCGGGGTCAATCGTGATCTGCCCGTCGCCGGGCGTCTCACTGTCCGAGATGGATCAGCGGCCGCCGCCGACCTCGAGCACCGCGCCGACGGTGAAGGACGCCTCCGGGGACAGCAGCCACAGCACGGCCGCGGCGATCTCTTCCGGCTGGCCGGCGCGCCCGAGCGGGATGACCGAACTGAGTCGCTCGACCCGGTCCGGCATTCCCGCGGCGGCGTGCAACCCGGTCTCGACCAGGCCGGGCGACACGACGTTGACCCGGATTCCCTCGTCGGCGACCTCTCGTGCCAGGCCGAGGCTGAGCGTGTTGACCGCCGCTTTGGACGCCGCGTAGTGCACCCATTCGCCCGCCGACCCGTTCCGCGACGCCGTGGACGAGACGTTCACGATCGCTCCGCCGGACCCGCCGTAGCGCGTCGACAGCCGTCGCACCGCCTCGCGGCAGCACAGGAAAACGCCGGTGACGTTGATGTCCAGCACCCGGCGGACGGTCTCGACGCTCTGCTCGTCCAGCCTGCCGGGCGTGTTGCCGGTGACGCCCGCGTTGTTCACCAAGCCGACGAGCGGGCCCAGCTCGGCCGCCGCCGAAAAAAGGTCGCTGACCTGCTGTTCGTCGGACACATCGGCGCGGTGCGCAAGCGCTTGCGCACCATGGGACCGCACCCGTTCGGCGATTTCCTCGGCCGGGGCCGGGTCGCCGGAGAAGTTCACCACCACGTCGTAACCGCGGGTCGCGGCCAGTTCGCAGATCGCCGCGCCGATGCCCCGGCTGCCGCCGGTGACGACCAAAACCCCCACGGGTCACTCCTTACGAACGAGGCTTGAGCGGCTCGACGAACTGGGCGTCGAGCCAGCGCATCTGCGCCATCCACATCCACCACGTCGCGTCGTCCGGACAGTGCTGCCCGTCGACCGCTTCGCCCCGCAGCCATGCTCCCAGCAGCGCGGTGATGGCCGTGCACACGTCGAGCAGCGCGCGTCCCCACCACCATTGGTGCATCGGGGTGTGCAGCTCGAGGACGCCGCCGTGTTCCGGCAGCACCGACAACGCCCAGTCCAGCCGGGTCCGGACCTCGCTGAGCACCTCCGGTTCGAGCTGCGGTTCGCTGGTGGTCTCGCGCATCCGCTCGACCAGCAGCGCCAGCCTCGGATCCGGCCCCTGACCAGCGGGTTCGGACAACCGCCGGTCGACCAGCGTCCGCAGCCCGTTCAGGTGTGTGCGCACGAGCGGGACATACGGCGGGTACAGCACGGCGATCCGGGCTTCGCCGGCCCGGTCCCAGGTGACCGCGCCGGCGTAGGGATCCGTCGTCGCCGGATCGTCGAACATCACCTGCTCAGAGGGCGAAATTCGTCAGCGGCAGGTTCTCGAGCACCAGGTCGGCGCGGTCGCGGGTGTTCGCGATCAGGTCCGCGTTGCGCTGGTCGGAACCGAGCGCGCGCTGCCGGGCCTCGACCAGCGAACGGCCGTAGCGCCGGTGCCGGGACACCAGCCGCTCGATCCGCTCCGGCTCGTCCGGCGCGAGGAACCACGCTTCGGTGAGGTACTGTCGCACGCCGCTCCACGGGTCGTCCGGAAGCAGCAGGTAGTTGCCCTCGGTGATGACCAGCTGCACCTCGGGCGCGACCGGGACGGCGCCGGCGATCGGCTCCTCGATCTCGCGGCGGAACTCCGGCGCGTACACCGTCTCGCGGCCCTCGGCGAGCCGGCGGATCAGGTGCACGTAGCCGGCCGCGTCGAAGGTGTCCGGCGCGCCCTTGCGGTCGGTGCGCCCGAGCCGCTGCAGTTCGACCTGGGCCAGGTGGAAGCCGTCCATCCCGACGACCGCGGCCCGCGAACCGAGCGCGTTGGCGATCGCCCAGGCCAGCGTGGTTTTTCCGGAGGCGGGCGCGCCGATGATGCCGAGCACGTGCCGTTCCCGCGGTTTGGCCAGCTTCTCAGCCCGCGCCAGCAGATCCTCGAACGCCGTCATCGCACTCCCTCTTCTCTGCTCTTCGCCAGTTCCCCGACCGGCCCCGTCCACGAACGCGGACCGACATGCCGGACCCGTTCCGCTGCCACCGCGTTCGCGTATCCGATCCAGTCGGCGACCGCGCCTTCCCGCGTCGCAACCGCGTACGCGAGCGCACCGTGCCACACGTCTCCGGCCCCCAGGGTGTCCCGCGCTTCGACGAGCGGCACGGGGACCTGCCCAGAGTCTTCCGTAGTGCTCCAGGCGACCGGCTCCGGGCCCGCCGTCGTGATCGTCACTGACACTCCGCGTTCGGCCAAACTCGGTGCGGGAGCACGGAACCGCGCGGAACAGGCTGCCACGTGGACCAGTGGCAGCAGCTGGTCCAGTACCGGTTTCCAGCTGCCCGCGTCGAGGACGACCGGCACTTCGCGGGCGCGGGCTTCCTTGGCGACAGCAAGCGCTAGCTCGGGATGATGCCCGTCGACGAGGACCGCGTCTACGCGCTCGAAAATCTGGGTGAGGTCAGGCAGTTCCAGTGGCTCGTCGGAGGCGGCGTTACGGGAGACGACGGTGCGTTCGCCGTCGCCGTCCCGCACCACGACCGCGCTGACCGGCGGCGCCTGCGCGCGTTCCGGAGCGAGGTCGACCAGATCGACGCCGCAGGCTTCGAGGTCAGCCCGGGCGAGCGCGGCCAGCGGGTGCGCACCTAGAGCCGTCACAAGAGTCGCTTCGGCCCCGAGCGCCGCGACGGTCACCGCGGCGTTCGTCGCCGGCCCACCGGCCGCGACATCCACCTGCAGCGACTGCACTTTTTCGCTCGGCTCCGGAAATTCCGCGACCCGCTGTACGACATCGACGGTGCACAACCCCGCCAGCAGCACTCGCACGTCAGGTCAACCCGGCGTGCGTGGTGGACGCGACCTCGACGACTTCGCCGTTGTCGTCGAGCTTTAACGCACCGGTGAGCAGGCCGACCACCTGGTTCATGCTGTGCGTCTTCGGCGTCACCACGGCGACGCGCTTGCCGAGCCGGTGCACGTGGATCCGGTCGGCGATTTCGAAGACGTGCGGCATGTTGTGGCTGATCAGCACCACCGGCAGGCCGCGGTCGCGGATCCGGCCGATCAGTTCCAGCACCTTCGCGGATTCCGCGACGCCCAGCGCGGCCGTCGGCTCGTCCATGATCACCGCTTTGGTGCCGAACGCCGCCGCGCGCGCCACCGCGACGCCTTGCCGCTGCCCGCCGGACAGCGTTTCCACCAGCTGGGTAATGGATTTGACCTTGATGCCGAGGTCGTCCAGGATCCGCTGCGCCTCGGTGCGCATGGTCGCGCTGTCGAGCTTGCGCAACCCGATGCCGAACGGTCCCTTCAGCCGCTTTTCCCGGCCCAGGAACATGTTCGACGCGATGTCCAGCGCCGGCGCGACGGCCAGATCCTGGTACACCGTCTCGATTCCGTAGTGCCTCGCGTCCAATGGGGACTTGAAGTGGACCGTCTTGCCGTCCACTTTGATCTCACCGGCGTCCGGCACCACCGCACCGGACAACGCCTTGATGAGACTGGATTTCCCGGCCCCGTTGTCGCCGACGACGGCGAGCACTTCGCCGGGGTAGAGGTCGAAATCGGCGCCGTCGATGGCGGTGACCCGGCCGTAGCGTTTCACCAGGCCGCGCGCGGAAAGGGTCGGCTGCTGCTCGTTCGAGGAAGTCATGACTGCTGCTGCCTCCGTGCGATCCGGTCCACGACCACGGCGGCGATCAGCAACGCGCCGGTCGCCAGGTCCTGGTAGTTGCCGTCCACGCCCATCTGCGTCAGCCCCGAACGCAGCACGGCGACGACCAGCGCGCCGAACAGCGTGCCCAGCACCGAACCGCGTCCGCCGAACAGGCTCGTGCCGCCCAGCACCACCGCGGTGATCGAGTCGAGGTTGCCGAGCTGGAACTGGTTCGGGTCGGCGTTCGGCGTGCGGCCGAGCGCCTGCCACGCGGCGATGCCGAAGCACAGCCCGGCGACGAGGTAGACCGACAGCACGGTGCGGTTGACCTTGATCCCGGACAGCCGCGCGGATTCCGGCGCGTTGCCGACGGCGTAAACGTGCTTGCCCCACGCGGTTTTCGTGAGCGCGTACCAGACGGCGAGGAACATGAGCAGCGCGAGCGTCATGCCGTAGGTGATCGGGATGCCGCCGAAGAGGTACCGCTTCGTGCCGAGCCAGGTGAGCAGTCCGTCGGACACCGGAACCGCCTGGCCGCCCGCGATCAGCTTCGCCACCGCGGTCAGGCCGGTGAACGTGCCGAGCGTGATGATGAAGGCGGGCAGCTTGATCCGCGTCGCCAGCGTGCCGATGAACAGGCCGACCACGACGGTCAGCGCGACGCCGGCCAGCAGCGCGAAGAAAACGTTCGTGACCGCGGCCAGTTTCGCCATCACCAGCGTCGCCACGACCATCGACGACGCGTTGGAAAGGTCGATGCCCGCGATCAGGATGATCAGCGTCTGGCCGAGCGCGAGCGTGCCGACCACCAGCGACTGCTGGACCACTGTGGACAGATTGTCCAGGTCGAAAAAGGTGTCCGTGGCAAAGGAAAACACCAGGACCGCCACGACCAGCGCCAGCGCGGGACCGACCGCGGGGGCGCGCAGGAAGAACTCGCCGAGCGTCTCGCGCTCGCGGTTGTTGACCGTCGCGGTCGTCATTTCCCGCCTCCCCAGCAGTTCTGCAGACCCCAGGCGGTGTCCTTGCTCGGCACCCCCGGCATCGGGTGGTCGGTGATCGCGGTCGAGCCGGTGTTGACGAACCCGCTCGGCTTCTTGCCGGTCTTCGCGTACTCGACCGCCGCGAGCACGCCCTGTTCGGCCATCTTCCGCGGGAACTGCATCACGGTGACGGCGAACTGGCCGTTCTTGACGTTCTGCACGCCCTCGCAGCCGCCGTCGATCGAACCGACGGTGAGCTGGTTGGTGAGGCCGCGCGCTTTGAGAGCCGCGTACGCGCCGCGGCCCATCGGCTCGTTCATCGTGTACACCGCGTTGAGGTCGGTGGTGCGCTGGAGGAGGTTCTCCATGCCCTGCTGGGCGAGGCTCTGGTCGCCGTTGGCGTTGGTGTGGCCCTTGATCTCCGGCGCGCCGTCCTTGAGCCCGATGCCCTTGAGGAACCCGCCGTGCCGCTGGGTGTCGACCGAACTGCCCGCGGTGCCGTCGACCATCAGGAGCTTCGGGTCCGCGCCCTTCAGCGCCGCCTTGACGTACGCGCCCTGCTGCTCGCCCGCCGCGAAGTTGTCGGTGGCGAAGGTGGCGTCGACCGCGTCCGGCGGTTCGGTGGCGGTGTCGAGGGCGATCACCAGGATGCCGGCGTCGCGGGCGTCCTTGATGGCCTTGAGCACGCCGGTGGACGAGCTCGGCGTGATCAGGATGGTGTTCACGCCCTGCTGCATCAGGTTCTCGATGGCGCGCACCTGACCGTCGTTGTCGCCGTCGAACTGCCCGGCGAGCGCGCTGAAGTCAGCGCCGTTGGCCTTGGCCGCGGCGGCCGCGGCGCTGCGCAGTTCGACGAAGTACGGGTTGGTGTCGGTCTTCGTGACGAGGCCGACCTTGGCCTTGCCGCTGCCGCCGGTTTTGGAGCTGCCGCCCCAGTGGCGTTCGACGGTGCACCCGGCGGTGGAGACCGCGACAGCGGCCGCCAAGGCGAGTGCGGTGAGACTCCGGTGTCTCATGGAGATGCCCTCCGAATCGAGGTGCGAGCTTGCCGATGGACGGGAAGGTAGACAGACTCATGCCATGACGCAAGCGTTTGCGCAAACGCTTGCCAACGCTCCTGGTTTCGCTCTCTCGATAAAGGACAGACATGCCGCGACCCCGCTCCGCCCGCCCGACCCAGCGCGACATCGCCGAAATGGCGGGCGTGTCGATCACGACGGTCTCGCACGTCGTCAACGGCACGCGGGCGGTGGCCGAGGAGACGAAAGCCGCGGTGCTGCGCGCGATCGAGACCACCGGGTACACCGGCGACGCGATCGCGCGCTCGCTGGTCACCGGGGGTACGCGGTCGATCGGGATGGCGATCTCGCTGGTCGCGAACCCGTACTTCGCGGCGCTGATGCACGCGATCGAGCGGGAGGCGTCGGCAAACGGATACACCGTGCTGCTGGCGGACACGCACGACACCGCGGGCACCGAACGGGACGTGGTGCGCGCGCTGCGGTCGCGCCGGGTCGACGGACTGCTGATCACGCCCGCGCCCGGCGACGGGTCGGTGCTGGGCGAACTGGTGTCGCTGGACGTGCCGACCGTGCTGATGGACCGGCTCACCACCCGGACCGACATCGACCAGGTCGGCGCGGAGAACATCCAGGCGACGTCGGCGCTGACCGCGCATCTGGCGTCGCTGGGCCACCGCCGGATCGGGATGATCTCCGGCGCGCCCGGGCTGACGACGAGCGACGAACGCGTGCTGGGCTACCGGCTCGGCCTCGGCCGGTCAGGATTGAGCTGGTCGCCTGACCTGGTGGCGTGCGGACAGTCCTCCCGCGACGGCGGCGGCTTGGCGTTGAGCACGCTGCTGGCGCTGCCGGACCCGCCGACCGCGCTGGTGGTGGCCAACGACAGCATGATGGTCGGCGTCCTGCACGAGGCGCGGCGACGGGGTTTGCGGATCGGCCAGGACCTGCCGGTGGTGGTGTACGACGACGTCGAATGGGCCGACCTCGTGGACCCGCCGCTGACGACGATGGCCCAGCCGATCGACGAAATCGGCCGCCGGGCGGTGCAATTGCTGCTCGCTCGACTGGCGGATCCCGGCCGACCGGCCGAGACTGTGCGGTTGCCGCCGACCTTGCGGCACCGGGCTTCGTGCGGGTGCGCGTCGTGACTGCCCCGCGTAACCAGGCACGCGCCCGTTCACTCACCTCAGTGATTCTCGGGACCCGATCGTCTCGGACCCTCTCTGGTGCGGCCCGACAGTGGCTACTGTTGGGTAGGTATCGACGACGAGGGCCATGAAAAATGACCGTTCTGGCGCCGGAGGTCCCCCACTGGGACCTGCCGGTCACCCATCGGTTCGGGGTGGCATTGGGGAGGCACGCCAGCCCGTACCACGACCAGCTGCTGCGTGCCATCCGCGGCGCTGCCGCGCGGGCGGGTTGCGACCTGCTGCTGGCCGACACCAGCGACTGTCCGCGCGCGGAAGCCGAAGTGCTGCGCGCACTGCAGGCGGACCGGATCGATGGCGTCCTTCTGGTGCCCGCGCTCGGTGACGAGGCGGTCGTGAACGGTCTCGTGCGGACTGGTGTGCCGACGGTCCTGGTCGACCGGATCGCCGGCCGCAACGACGTCGACCAGGTCGGTTCGGAGAACTTCCAGGCCATGTCCGCGCTGGTCGAACACCTGGCCGCGCGACGGCACCGGCGGATCGCGTTGATCACCGGCACCGAAGGCACCACCGTCAGCGAAGAACGCGCCCTCGGTTACCGCCTCGGTCTTGGCCGCGCCGGGCTGCGCTACAACCCGGAGCTGGTGGCGTCCGGCCAATCCACCGCAGGCGGCGCGGCCCGAGCTGCCGCCAAACTCCTGGACGGCTGGCCCTCGCCGACTGCCTTGGTGGTCGCTGGTGAGGCGATGCTGATCGGCGTGCAGTGGGAAGCGCACCGCCGCGGCATCCGGATCGGATCGGAACTGGCGGTCGTCGGATACGGCGACATGGACTGGGCGCGCACGGTTTCCCCCGGCGTGACGACGATGGCACAACCCATCTCGGAAATCGGCCGCCGGGCAGTGCAGTTGCTGCTGGCGCGCTGCCGCGAGCCGGAGCGCCGACCGGAGTCCGTCCGCCTCGCGCCGCGGTTCTTGCACCGCGCTTCGTGCGGCTGCTGAGTTTTATAGCGTCGCCGCGGCCTCCAGCAGCATCCACCCTCCAATTTGGACAGACAGATCCCGCTCCGCCTTGCCCGGCGGGTTCGGGGCTGGTTTATCCCAGTACGCGCTGAACAACGGTCCGGTTTTCTCTTGTGCCGCACCGTTCCAGCACGCTTCCGCTGAGTTTTGGACCAGCCTTTTCGCTGCTTCTGCTTCCGGCCTGGGCAGTTTGTTGGCCTTGTTGGCCGCGAGCGCGAGGTAACGGGCGGCGATCGCCGAGAAGAGCCCACCGTCGCCTCCCTCTGACCCCGGGAGAATCCCTTGTGGTGCCAGGTGTTTCTCTATCGCGAGGATCGTGCGTGCCGCGTCGTCCCAGCGGGACTGCTCCAGGCATGCGCCGAGGTAAACCCCTTGGCAGTACGAGAAAATATGCTTGACCACTTCGCCGGTGTCCGCCCGGATCCCGTCCCAGACCAAGCCGGTCTCCGGGTCTACGAGGGTGTCGGTGAGCCATTGCGTCATGGCGCCGGCGCGTTGTTGATCACCCGTCCGGGCATGAAAGATAGCGGCGGGCCCGTTCGCGGGGGTATTCTTGAAGGAGTCGCCGCGCCGCCACCAAATTCCCCCGCCAAGGTCTTCTGTCCAGCCTTCGTGCAGCCGTTTGCTGATCGCCTCGATTGGTTCGTCCACTGTGGATAGTTGGAGTTGACGCACTCGCTGCAACGCGAGCCCTAGCCAGGCTATGTCGTCGTAGTAGTCGTTGACCCAGGAACCGAAATTGCGCCGGTGCACCGTCGCGATGAAGCGGTCGATCAGCCGCGCGCGTTCGTCGGTGGGTTGACGGAGCTGCGCATCGACGAGACTGTCGAGGAGGTGGGCCTGCCACCAGTAGTTCCAGTGCCAGTGCAACCGCTGGCTCATGGTGGGCGGCCACCCACTCCGACCGAGGACGGTGCCGGGGAGGGCCCATAGGCGGCGGAGGTGTCGGGCGCAGACCGCCTGTTCGGCTTCTGCGGCGCGTTCGATTGCTGCGGCGCGCTCGGCTGAGACGGGATGCTCGGCTGCTGCAGGGCTCGCAGCTGCAACGGGACGCTCGACCGCTGCAGGGCTCGCGTCCGCTGCGGGACGCTCGGCTGCGACGGCAGGCTCGGGTGCAGTGGGATGCTCGCTCACTGCGGTGCTCTCGGCCGCCGCAGGGCGCCCGACTGCGGCGGGGTGCTCGGCTGTTGCAGTGCGCTCGGCCGCTGCAGGGGGCTCGGCTGCCGTCGCGCGCGCAGCTGCAGCGGCGCGCTCGGTCGCTGCGAGGCTCTCGGCCGGTGCGGGGTGCCCGGCGGCGGGGTGCCCGGACGCTGCGGCACGCTCGTCTGCTGCAGGGCAATCGGCTGCTGCGGCATGCTCGTCTGCGACGGGGAGCTCGACCGGTGCACCCTCAGCCACCGCCGCCGCGGTGCGCTCGGCCGGGTCGATTGCGTCATTGGCTTGGCCGACTGTGCGCTCGGCGGTGCCGCACGCTCAGCGGGATTCGCCGCACCCGCAGCCGCATTCGTCGTGCGACTGGCAGAGTCGTCCGAGGGCGATGCGGTAGGGCCGGGCGCATCGCCGCGTGCAGCGGGATTGGCGGGGTCGGACGAGTCGGCGGTCATGACTTGATTCTGCCTGCGCTGCGGAGAACTTGCCTCTCTACGCGCCCTCCCGAACCGCGTGATCGGCGCTAGGCCTGGGTTCTCGTGAGCGGCCCCGGTTCTAACCGGCGCAGCCACTCACGAAGCACCCCATCGGCGGCAAAGCGGCGAAGTCACCAAGCTTTGGAGAGGTCCGCATGCTGTCGTATCCACGCGTGCATCACGATTCCGGCCGCAACCCCCGCGTTGATAGACCTTGTCGTGCCGAACTGGGCGATGGAGACCACTTTCGCCGAGTCCGTCTGTGCGGCTTCGGACAGACCAGGGCCTTCCTGGCCGAACAGCAGCAGGCACTTCCGGGGCAGTTCGGCGGTTTCCACCGGCTCGGCGCCGGGCGTGTTGTCCACCGCTACCACCGTCAAACCCTCCGCGGTGGCGAATTCCAGCAGCGTCGCGACGTTCTCGTGGTGGCGGAGGCGCTGGTAGCGGTCCGTCACCATCGCGCCTCGGCGGTTCCAGCGGCGGCGGCCCACTATGTGCACTTCCGCGGCGGCGAAGGCGTTCGCGGTGCGGACGACGGTGCCGATGTTGTGGTCGTGCTGGAAGTTCTCGATCGCGACGTGGAACGGGTGCCGTCGGGTGTCCACATCGGACACGATTGCTTCGCGGCGCCAGTAGCGGTAGGCGTCGACCACGTTGCGGCGGTCGCCGTTGGCCAGGAGTTCGGGGTCGTAGCGCGGGTCGTCCGGCCAGGTGCCTGGCCAGGGGCCTACGCCTACCTCCTCGCGGTTCACCCACTCGGTGGGGCCCGCTTCGGGTTGTTCCGTCGTCACGAAGGACGATTCTCGCTCAGCCGAGGCTGACGCCGTGCGCCGGACTGTCGTCGTGGCGGTGGCGCCACCTCAGGTAGGCGCCCAGGTACGAGATCACCAGCACCGCCAGGGCCACCACGACCACCACTGGCAGCAGCGAGCGCGGGATCACCGTGCCGTAGAGGTAATACGCGTTGAACCCGCCGGGCAGGTCGCCGAGACCCTGCTGATGCCGGAAGAAATCTTCCAGCGCGGTGAGCGGGCACGGAATCGGCGTGACATTGACCAGCACGCCCCACACCGCGAAGAAAATGTGCACGAAAACGACCTTCGGCCACCGCCACGCGAGGAAGCCGCCGAAGCCGATGAAGAGCAGGGCGAGGATGTGCACCGCCACGGTGACATCGGCCAGAACATGCGCGACCGTCGTGTCCACCTTCGCCCCCTTCCCAGTGCACCTACCAGCGACGTTACTCCGATTACCCGTCCAGAGAGCGGGAAATAGGGGGACCTGATGTGATGTTCGACCCACCGGAGCAACGAGTTCACCCGGCAGGTAACGGAGGGATCACTCCGGGTAGGAGACGGGGCGGAACACCCGGCACGAAGGGACCCGACGCGCCGTAAATGACTTCGTTCCGTGCACGCGAATCGCCGGAGAAAACGGGGGAAAAGCGGGTTGACGAACGCGGAAGAAGGACCTCAGGCCGGCGAGCCGGTGCCGCCGAAACCCGGCCATAGGGTGACCCCATTGAGCTTGAGGTCGTTGGGCAGTTGGCCGTCGCGGCCCCCGTCCGCCGTCGTCCAGACGACCTCGGAGTCGGGGTAGAGAGTCACCACGAAGCCCACGTCAGCGGGGTGCGCGTACTCGATCGAGAGCACGTCGTCGACGCTGAGCACGACTTCGTCGCCATAGGGTTCGACGTTCCAGGTCCGGGGCTTGTCGTCGTTGTTGGTCACCTGGATCCGGATCATCCGCGCCCCTCCCGTGGGTCGATGCCGACGATACGCGGAAAAGGGCGTTCAGCCAGCGAACGCTGCTCCGTCGATGTCCGTCACGACGAGGCGGATGGTTGCGTCCGCCCACTCGGTCCCGTCGAGTACCTTGCGCACCTGGGCTTCGGCGGCCGACAGCAAGGGCGGCAGCGGCAATCGCAGTGCGACCACCCGGATCTCCACCGATTCCGCGGTCAGATCCACTGCCCCACCAGCGGGATCGGTCGGCAGCCAGCTGATTTCCGCGGCCACGCTCGTCGCGGGGCGGAGGCCGTCGACGGCCGACAGGGCGTCGGCGAGTCTTCCGGTCAGCGAACGCGGATCGGTCACTTCCGCCCCACTTCGATGTCCAAAATGGACACTCGAACGGCGTCCACGGAGCGGCCGGTCTGCGCGAGGACTTCCCGGAACACCGCGCGCTGCACCGCGCGGCCCACGGCGGCGGCCTGGTCCGCACCCGAGATGACCACGTCGACCTCGACCGTCAGGCTGTCCTCGTGGGCGCGGACCCGGACGCCGTCCGCAGGGGCCGGTTCCAGGCCCTTCCAGCGTTGCCTGGCTTCGCGGGCCCACGCGGTCGCCAACCCGCGCAGGCCGGGTTCCAGGCGCACGACTCCGGCGGTTTCGGCGGCCGCGCGGGCGGCAACGCTCGCGATCACCGGGGCGGCGATCACGTATTCGGCGGTCATTCCCCGTCCTCGTACACGTCTTCCACCAGCAGATCCAGGCTGACCAACGAAATACCCACCCGCGAGGTCGCGGCAGCGGACACCAGTTCTCGTACGCGGGCCAACGTGTCAGCGCCGCTGGTGTTCCCCAGGCGCGCCGCGAGGGTGAGTTCTACCTCGACCTGAGCCGCGCCGGACGAATCGACGCCGACCTTTCGCACCCGCACCCGGCGGGCGCGGACGTCGCCGGCGGAATCGGCCGCATAGCGGAGCACGACCGCGACGGCTTGTTCGCTCACTTCGACCGAACCCGGTTCGGCGGCGGCGAGATCCAGCATCTGACCGCGGCGCACTTCGGCGCGGACGGCCGACATGATCCGGCCGAACAGGTCCGGCGGGGTCGGGTCGGGCTCGTCGATCAGCTCCTGCGTCGCCGAGCGCAGGGCCAGCAGGCTTTCCCGCGCGGTGCGGCAGTGGACGCACTCCGCCTGGTGGTCGTCGGACTCGTCCAGGTTCTCCCAGAGCGTTTCCAGTTCCCGGCCGCACGGCAGTTCGTAGTCCTGGTTCACCTCCACGGCTTCATCACCTCCGCCAGCTGCGCACGGGCCCGGGCGATGCGCCCCCGGACCGCGGTGGGGTTCGCGCCGACGATCTCGCTGATCTCGTCGTACGACCGGCCGTGCACTTCACGCAACAGCCAGCACGCCCGTTGCTGCGGGGTGAGCGTCTGAAGCGCCTCGTCGAGCGCCGCGAGCTGGCCGCTGACCTGCACCGCGTGCTCCGGCTGCGTGTCGCGGCGCGGCGATTCGGCCAGGTCGAGATCGACGTCAGCTTGCGGGCGGCGCGCCCGGATCACGTTGAGACAGCGGTTGGTCGTTCCGCGGTACAGCCAGCCGACGAACGCGTTGTCGTCGTTCAGCTGCGCCAGCTTCCGCCACGCGCCGAGGAACGCTTCCTGCACTACGTCCTCGGCGTCGCCGCGGTGATGCAGCATTTTCAGGGCAAGCCGGAACATCGGGCCCTGATAACGCTGCACGAGCTGTTCGTACGCGCGCACGTCGCCGTCTCGCGCACGGCCGACGAGGGTGGCGTCGTCGAGCGGGACACTGGTCGTGGTCACGGCACCCCCTTCCGTCAGGGGGACACCGCGTGGCGGGCATTCGTCACGCACGCATTGTGGGTGACTGTGCTCACTTCCGCTCGGTTGACTCCTCAGCTGAGCCCGAGGTCGTCCTTGCTCAGCAGGTACCGGTACTCGAGCCCGGCCTTCTCGATGGCTTCCCGCGCGCCGGTGTCGCGGTCGACGACCGTCGCGACGCCGACCACGGTGGCCCCGCCTTCGCGCAGCGCCTCGACCGCGGTGAGCACGCTGCCGCCGGTGGTGGAGGTGTCCTCGACGGCCAGCACCCGCTGCCCGCGCACCTCCACGCCCTCGATCCGGCGCTGCATCCCGTGTTCCTTGATCGCCTTGCGGACGACGAACGCGTCGAGCACCACGCCCTCGGCGGCGGCGGAGTGCAGCATCGCCAGCGCCACCGGGTCCGCGCCGAGGGTGAGCCCGCCGGTCGCGACGTAGTCCCAGTCAGCGGTGAGCTGCCGCAGCAGCTTGCCGATGAGCGGGGCGGCCGCGTGCTGCAGCGTCGCCCGCCGGAGGTCGACGTAGTAATCGGCTTCCTTGCCCGAGGCCAAGGTGACCTTGCCGTGCACGACGGCCAGTTCGCTGACCAGCCTGGCCAGTTCGAGTTTCGCAGTTTGATCCAACCCGGGGTACGCCACGGCCGAGAGTCTTACACACGGCACCGACAACTTCCGCGCGTCACTCCCCGGTCGCGACGGCCGTCACCGGGCGCGTCCGCGTCGCCACCCAAGCGGGCAGGACGGCGGCGGTCAGCGCGAGCACGATCGCGGTCGCGATGATCACCAGGTAGATGGAGATCGGCCCGTCCGGCAGCACCCGTCCGGTCGCGACGAGGCAGAACGGCACGATCGCGCCCGCCGACACCACGGTGCCCAGCAGGATGCCGATCGCGGCGATCAGGCCGCCCTCGCTGGCGGCCATCCGCAGCACCTGGCCGCGGGTGAAACCGCCGAGGCGCTGCAGCCCGAACTCCCGCCGACGCCGTGAGGTGGCCATGACCAGGGTGTTCACCACGGAGATCACCGTGTAGCCGACGATCATGCCGACCAGCAGGTAGTTCACCCACGCGCCGGTCTCGTCGTTCTTGGCGTTCGCGGCGGCCAGCGTGCTCCGGTCGCCGACGGACACCGGGAGACCGGCGGTCGCGGCGGTCAGGCTGTGCGTCAGCCGGGCCTGGTCGACGCCGGGTTCGGCGCGGACGAGCACCTGCCGGGGGAGACCCGCGGCAGTGTGCGCGGCGAGCAGGTCGGCGGGCAGGAGAAGCTGTTCGGCACCGTCTCGCTGATGCACGATCGCGACGATGCGAAGGGTCCGGTCGGTCCCGTCGCCGAGACGGAGCGTGACGGAATCGCCGACGGACCGGGAGACTTCGGCGGCGTCGGGCAACGCGATCGTGTCGCCCTTGAGGTCGGCGAGATTGCCTTGCACGACCGTGGCCGCGTTGATCGTCGCGTCGGTGAGGCCGAGCGCTGGGTAGCCCTTCTTGGTCTGGTTCTCGTCGAACGGCGCGGTGATGAACGCGCGACTGCTGACGTACGACGAGACCGCCGCGACGCCGTCCGCGTGCCGGACCCGGTCGAGAGCCTCCGGAGAAATTCCAGTGGGGCCCGCGACGACCGCGTCGGCGCGGAGGTCTTCGGCGAAGGCATGTGCGGAAGCGGCGGTGGTCGTGGTCTGCAGATAGATGTTGGCGGTCGCGATGCCGACGGCGAGCATGATCGGCGTGACCGCGCCGGCCACCCGGGTGGCCGCGTTGCGCGTGTTGGTGATCGCCAGCCAGCCGGTGACGCCGCTGATCAGCCGCATCGGGCCCTGCAACAGGATCGCGGTCAGCTTCGTGACGCCCGGGCTGATCATCGCGACGCCGATCGCCCACAGCATCACCGCTGGACCCGCCGTGCTCGCCGCGATGGGTCCCGTCATCACTGCGAGCGTGACGATGCCCAGCGCGGTCCCGCCGCCGAAGCACAGCAGCGCGACGATCAGCCGCACCGGAGTCAGCCAGCTCCGCGGCACGGAGGCCTCGGCGAGCGCCTCGGTCGGCCGGATGCGACCGACCCGGAATCCGGCGACCAGCGCGGAAATCCCGACGGCGAGCATCGTCGCGCCCGCCGCGATGATCATCGGGATCCAGCCCTGGTGGAACTGCACCTCGGGCGGGATGAACCCACCCGAAGTGAACTGTTCGAACAGCCATCGGCCGAAGACCGGACCCAGCGCGGCCGCGACTCCGGTCGCGAGCACGCCGATGACCAGCGCTTCGCCGAGAACCATGCGCCGCAACTGCCGCGGCGTCGTGCCGATCGCGCGCAGCAGAGCCAATTCCCGCTGCCGTTGGCGCACCGACAGCATCAACGTGCTGGCGATGACGAACACCGCGACCGAAATCGACAGTCCGCCCGCGACACCGGCCAACGGAATCAGCCGTGCGCCGCTCGTTTGCGCCTCCGGGAATTCAGCGAGGCCGCGCTCATCCCCAGTCAGCACGGACACCCCCGACCCGAGGTGCAACGCGGCCGGATTGTCAGTGACGACGCCGAAGTAGTCGACCTTGCCGGGGTGGCCGGAGAGCTGATCGGCCACGTCGTCGGCGAAGAACGCGTCGGAACCATCAACCGTCCGAGCGACACGGTAGTGATTGATCTTCCCTTGCACCGCAAGGTCGACCGTCGCGCCAGCCGACGCACCGCTGGCGGCGGGCAGCACCACTTCGCCGTCTCGCGGCGCGGGTCCGGGCAGCCGAGCGGACTCCCAGCCGTGCGCGACGAGAGGCTGTTTACCCAGCGATACCGGGAAATTCACCTCACCAACCACAGTGGACACACCAGGCGTCGCGCGGATCGTCTCCGCCAGCGATCGGTCCAGCCGAACCCGCTCGGAGAGCGCGACCGACTGCGTCTTGGGCTTGTCGGAGTGCTTCTGCAGCTCGAAATCCTGTTGTCCGGTAACAACTGCCGTCGCCCAAGCCAGCCGGTGCGGCGGCGTGGCGGACCGGATCCCGGTCTCCATCAGACCGGCGCAGGCGGACACGATCACCGCGCCGAGGAAGGCGGCCACGAACGCGGCGATGAACCCGCCGGTGCGGAAACGCAAGGTGCGCAAGGCAAGACTGAACATCAGAAGCCGCCCACCGGCGTCCGGTCGGCCCAGGCGCCGAGGTGCGTCATGCGTTCGGCGACCGCCGTCGCGGTCGGCCGGTGCAGCTCGCCGGCGACGCGGCCGTCCGCGAGGAATACGACGCGATCCGCGTAGGAGGCCGCGACCGGGTCGTGCGTCACCATCACGACGGTCAGCCCGCCGCGCACCGATTCCGAGAGCAGGCCGAGGATTTCACTCGCGGTACGGGTGTCCAGCGCGCCCGTCGGCTCGTCGGCGAACAGCACGGCCGGGCGGCTGACCAGCGCGCGGGCGATCGCCACCCGCTGCTGTTGACCACCGGACAACTGACCCGGCAGGTGCTTGCGCCGGTCGCCCAGCCCGACGTGCCCGAGCATCTCGGCGACGCGGCGGCGGTCCGGACGGCGACCGGCCAGCCGCAGCGGTAGCACGACGTTCTGCTCGACGGTCAGCGCGGGCAGCAGGTTGAACGCCTGGAAGACGAACCCGACCTTGTCCCGGCGCAGCTTCGTGAGCCGCGTTTCGGAGAGCTTGCCCAGTTCCTGGTCGTCGAGCAGGACCGAACCGCTCGTCGGCCGGTCGAGTCCGGCCGCGCAGTGCAGGAACGTGCTCTTGCCCGAGCCCGACGGACCCATCACCGCGGTGAACCCGCCGCGCGGGAAGGACAGGCTCACCCCGTCCAGTGCCGTGACCCGGCCGTATTCCTTGCGGACGGATTCGAGCCGCACCGCTTCCCCAGTCGCCATGGGGAAAACGCTATGGCCTGCCGGGGGAAAACACCCTGGGGCGCACACGCCGGGACGGGGTAGGGCTGTCCCTACCGCTAGGTGCGGCGGCGGTTGCCGAACCCGCCGGCGAGCTTGCGCAGCACCGGACGCGGCAGCAGTCCGCCGATCCCGACCAGGGCCTTGTACTGCAGGCTCGGCACCGAGATCACCTTGCCGCGGCGCAGGTCAGCGAGGGCTTCGTCGACGACCTGGGCCACGTCGAGCCAGAACGCCTTCGGCCCCTCCCGCTTCAGCCCGGCGCGCTCGTGGAACTCGGTGTGGGTGAAACCGGGGCACAGCGCCATCATCCGCACGCCCTTCGGCAGCGACATCGCGATGCCCTCGGTGAACGACGTGACCCAGTTCTTGCTGGCGGTATACGTCGAACCGCGACCGGAGAAGAAGCCCGCGACGCTGCTGACGTTGATGATGTCGCCGCGGCCGCGCTCGACCATGCCCGGCAGCGCCGCCCGGGTCAGCTGCAGCACGGCGGTCACGTTCACGTCGAGCTGACGCTGCAGGTCCTCGGCCGGGATCTCCCAGAACTCGCCGCTCAGCCCGAACCCCGCGTTGTTGACCAGCAGGTCGACCGGCCGGGTTCCGAGCAGCTCAGCGACCCGGCCGCGACCGTCCACTTCGGACAGATCGGCGGACAGCACGGTCACCTCGACGCCGTGCTCCGCGCGCAGCTTCTCGGCCAGCGCGGTCAGCCGCTCCTCGTCCCTGGCGACGAGGACGAGGTCGTGCTTCTCCGCGGCGAGCCGGCGCGCGAATTCCGCGCCGATGCCCGCGGTGGCTCCCGTGATCACAGAACTGGTGGTCATGTGGGTGAAGCTACCCGTTTTTCAGCTGCGTTTGCGCTGGTGGCGCAGTATGGTCCGGCACATGGGCAAGCACTCCAAGCGGACGCCCGGATATCTGCCCCGGATGGCCGCCGGTGCGGCGCCCCTCGCTCTGTTGCTCGCCGGCCCGGCTGCGGCGCTGGCGGACACCCCGCGCGGGGAACTGCCGCTCGACCTGCACCAGCACGGTTCCTCCTCCGACCTCCAGTTCACCCGCGACGAGACGGTCACGACGCGCGATCTGCCCGCGTCCGCCGCGTCGAACCTGCACCAGGCGCTCGCTCCGGACGCCGCCGGCCAGTCCCAGACGCACGACCTGCGTCTCGGCGAGGCAGGCCGCGCGTTCACCGGCAACGACCTCGGCGCGCACCACACACAGCCGTTCGACGGTGCGCACGTAGCCGGTCTGGACCAGTCCATGCGACACGGCGTCCGGCTGCCGCAAGGCGTCGAAGCGCTCTCCAGCAGCAAGACCGGCGCCGAATCCGGTCTGGCCGGCCGGTTCTCCGGCGACCTGATGAGCGGCAGCCGCGTCGAACGCACCTCCGCGGACGCCGTCGACCTCGGCCCGGCGGGCTCGGTGGTCGCGAACTCCGACGAAAGCGTCCTCGGCCAGTTCACCGGCAAGCTCGACGTCGCGCGGCTGGAGTCCACCGAGCGGCACAGCGTGTCCGGCGACCTCGGCCCGGTGCACACGCTGGCCGCGACGAGCCAGTCGACCGCCGAGCGCACCGAGCGGTTCCACGGCGAACTGTCGGCCGCGGACATCGCGGCGGCGCGGGCGAGCACCGCTTCTACCGTGGGTGTCCCGGTTACCCGGAGCCAGCACGTGGGCGCCGAGGTGCTCGGAAATCCGGTCATCGACAACGGATGGACAGTTTCCGGGCCGCCGTTCACTTTCTCGCCCGGCTGAGTTCACCACCAGGCCGGGTCCGCTTTCGGCAACCGAGTCCGGACCGTTTCCGGATCGTGAAACGGCCCTCGGCCGAAGCCGTCGTGAGCTGCGGGACGTCACCCGTTCGCCGTAACGAAGGCTGCGCTTCCTTTACCCACCGTGGCGGTTCGGCGCGCGAATCCGGGCTCGACCAGGTGGCGCCGCCACCTGGAGAGTCCCCAGCGGGAGGCCCGCATCCGCTTGGATAGCCTGCGGGGCGTGGTCGACCTCGAATCCGCTGCCGCCGAATCGGCGTCTCCGACAGCTGCCGGCAAGAGCAAAGCCGGGCGTCGGGCGCGGCTGCTCGCTGCGGTTTTCGGAATCGCCGGCGCGATTCTCGCGATCGCGATCCCGTTCCTGCCCGTCACGCTCGAGCAAACCACCCTCGACTGGCCGACCGCACAGGGCGGCACCAGGGCGGTGTCCGCCCCGCTGACCGCGCAGGCGCCGATCTCGCTCGACGCGAAGGTCTCGTGCGCGACCGCGCGGGCGCTCGACGCGCGCACCGACGGCAACGCCGTGCTGTTCAGCACCAATCCGCCGAACTCCAGCATCGGCACCGTCACCGGGATGGCCTTGCAGGTCGGCGACGGTCAGCTCACGCTTTCCTCACAGGGCCAGCAGCTCGGCGCGGCCCCGATCGGCGAGGGCGACTGCACGATCACGGTGCATTCCGACCCGAAGCACACGACCGCGTCCGTCGGCGGCACCCACCTGGCGGACGTCAGCGACGACCACCGGCCGCAGCTCACCGGCTTCTTCTCCGACCTCAACAACCAGGACGACACGCACGGCCTCTCGGTTTCCGCGCAGGTCGACAACCGCTGGGCCAGCACCGCGACCGGCATCAAACTGGCCGCCATCGTGCTGTCGGTGCTCTGCTTCATCGGCGCGGTGCTCGCGCTGTACCGCCTCGACCGGCTCTCCGGCCGGCGCGCGCCCCGGCTGGCCAAGCGCGGCTGGTGGAAGCTGAAATTCCTCGACATAGCCGTCCTCGGCACGCTCGGCGTCTGGTGGCTGATCGGCGCGATGACCGCCGACGACGGCTACTTCACGACCATGGCGCGCGTCCGCGGCGACGCCGGGTACATCGGCGAGTACTACCGGTGGTTCGCCGCGCCGGACGCGCCGATGGCGTGGTTCGTCGACATCTACGCGGCCATGACCAAGGTCAGTTCGCTGACGCCGTGGATG
Organism: Amycolatopsis sp. Poz14; assembly: GCF_006704225.1. Taxonomy (NCBI): domain Bacteria; kingdom Bacillati; phylum Actinomycetota; class Actinomycetes; order Pseudonocardiales; family Pseudonocardiaceae; genus Amycolatopsis; species Amycolatopsis sp. Poz14. Next base: position 888,151 of record NZ_JACLHD010000001.1, on the reverse strand, counting down.
CGGCTGCCGTCGCTGTTGATGGGCGTCGCCTGCTGGATGCTGATCAGCCGGGGCGTGCTGCCCCGGCTCGGCAGGCAGGTGCGGATCAGCAGCGCGGCCGGCTGGGCGGCGGGCGCGGTCTTCCTCGCGTTCTGGCTGCCCTACGACAACGGCCTGCGCCCGGAAAACCTGGTCGCGCTGCTGTCGCTGATCACCATCTGCGCCGTCGAACGCGCGGTGGCGACCCGGCGGCTCGGCCCGGCGGCGGTCGGGCTGACCGTCGCGGCGCTGTGCGTTTCGGTCAACCCGCACGGGCTGATGGCCGTGCTGCCGTTCGTGGTCGGGCTGAAACCGCTGGCGAAGATCGTGCTCCGGCACGCCCGCCAGTTCGGCTGGGTGCCGGTGCTCGCGCCGGTCGCCGCGGCCGGACTGGTGATCCTCGCGCTCATCTTCTGCGACCAGACGCTGAGCGGCGCGCTCGAATCGGTGCGGCTGCGGTCCTCGCTCGGGCCGACCGGGGCCTGGTACAACGAGCTGGACCGCTACACAATGCTGTTCAGCAACGGCCCGGACGGCTCGATGACGCGCCGGTTCCCGGTGCTGTTGATCTTCCTCTGCCTGGCGACCTGCGCAGTCGTGCTGCTGCGGCGCGGCAACATCCGCGGTGCCGCGCTCGGCCCGAGCCGCAGGCTGCTCGGCATCAGCGCACTGTCCTTTGTGGTCCTCGCGCTCGCCCCGACCAAGCACTCGCACCACTTCGGCATGCTGGTCGCGGTCGGCGGTCCGCTCGCCGCGCTCACCGCGTTGTCGACGAGCACGACCGTGCTGCTGTCGCGCCGCAACCGCGCGGCGTTCTTCGCCGGGCTGATGGTGATCGTCGCGCTCGCTTCGACCGGGCCGAACGCCTGGTGGTACGTCTCCGCGTGGGGCGTGCCGTGGTTCGACCTCCCGCCGCAGGTGTTCGGCATCAAGCTGAGCACGATGGCGCTCGTGGCGGCCGCGGTCGCGCTGGCGATCGCGGCGATCGAACACATGAAGCACAACGAGCACGAACCGTTCGTGCCGCCCGCGCCGGTGCCGCGATCCGACCTGGAAAACCGCGGCCGGGCGCTGCGGCTCGGGCTCGCGCCGCTGTCGACGGTATGCGCGATTCTCGTGCTGTTCGAGATCGGCAGCATCGCCAAGGGCATCCAGAAGCGCTGGGACACCTACAACATGGGTGCCGACAACATCCGCCAGCTCGCCGGGAAGAGCTGCGGGCTGTCCGACTACATCAAGGTCGAGCGCGATCCGAAGGCCGGCATTCTCGAAGCCGCGCCGCAGCAGCCGCAGAACGCCGCGCCCGGCTGGCAGGTGCCCGCCGGCGCCGACCGCGGGACCACGCCGCAGGAATGGCTGACCAGCACCCAGAAGGGCTTCGTCACCAACGGCGGGCTGCCCACGGACGACAAGTGGAAGCCGCCGCACGGCTTCGGCAAGGACGCCGCGCCGATCTGGGGCAGCTACCACGAGTCCGGCGACGGCGCGGGCGACCTGCGCACCCAGTGGTACTCGATCCCGGAACGCGCGCGCGACGGCTCGGTGCCGATCGTGGTCGCGCTCGCCGGCAAGACCGAGGACCCGAACGGACTGACCGCCGAATTCGGCAAGAACACCCCCGCCGGGTTCGAGGTGCTCAGCCGCGAGAAGCTCGACGCGAAGAAGAAGGACACCGACTGGCGGGACGCGCGGGTCAGCGTGCCCGAAGGCGCCGACCAGGTGCGGATCGTGGCGAAGGGCCGCGGGCTCGGCAGCGAGGGCTGGGTCGCGTTCAGCGCGCCGCGGGCGCCGAAGATCGCGAAGATGACCGACGTGGTCGGGAAGGACCCGGTGTTCCTGGAGTGGGCCGCCGCCGCGCAGCACCCGTGCCTGCGCCCGTCCTCGATCCACAACGGGATCGCCGAGATGCCGAAGTACCGGATCAGCGCGGGCGACGACCTGCGCACGGTCGGCCGGTACTGGTCTTCGCCCGCGGGCGGCGGACCGTTCGTGTGGATGAACGCGAGCGTCCAGATGGAGGCGTTGCCGACGTACCTGGAAGGCGACGTCGACCGTGACTGGGGGACGTTGTACGAGGTGACGCCCGACGTCGCGAACGCGCTCCCGGCTTCGGCGGCGCTGCATCAGCAGTCGGTGACGCACTCCGGACTGTGGTCGCCTGGACCGCTGGCCAAACCCGCCAACCCGACCGGCGAGACGTAAACCGGCTGTGCCGCGAAGGGCCCCTTGAGCCGCTCAAGGGGCCCTTCGCGCTTTTCAGCAGCGGTATCGGGTGAACTGCTCGTTCATGATCAGAAACGCGCCGAGCCCGTGGAAGTCGTTCGTCAGCCGCTTCCGCGCGAAGTAGAACTTCAGGTCCCCGACGTTCGTCCCCTCGCAGATGTCGGCGATGTTCGTCAGCCCGTCCGACCCGATCGACACCTTCTGCAGCACTCCCGCGTAGCCGCGCTGGGCGACCGAGGCGTAAGAAGCGGGCAGATATCCGCGCTCGATGCCCCGGGAGACGGTGAACGCGTACATCGAGGACGCGGACGTCTCCAGCCAGTTCCCGTCGTCCCCGCCGTGGTCGACGACCTGGTACCACCGGCCGGTCCGCGGATCCTGGAACCGGCGGTATCCGTCGGCGAGGAACTGGACGATCCCGACCAGCTCCGGCCTGCGGGGATGGTCGGCGGGCAGCACCTCGAGGATGTCGATCGCGGCCATCCCGAACCAGCCGATCGCGCGGGCCCAGTGGAAGCTGGAGTGCTTGCCGGGCCCGGTCGCCCACGGCTGGGCGCCGCTTTCGTCGTAGGCGTGGTAGATCAGGCCCTTCGCGGGTTCCTTGAGGTGTCCGAAGTAGACGGACAGGTTCTTGGCGGACTCCTCGTAGCAGTACGTCGGGTCGTGGAAAACCTTGCCGTACAAGGCGAGGAACGGTTGCGCCATGTACACGCCGTCGCCCCACAGCTGGTGCTGTCGGCTGACCGCGTGCCACATCCCGCCGTCGCTCGTGCGCGGATAGGTTTCGAAGCGTTTGCGCAGCTGATCGGCGGCCTTGCGGTACTTGGCGTTGCCGGTTTCGTTGTACAGCAACGGAAGCATCTGGCAGGCACGCATCGAGTCGAGGCTGCTGAAGCTGTTGGAGATGCCGTCGTCGGTGATGAACCGGTCGTACCAGGCGACGAGGTAGTCGAGGTACTTGCGCTCCTTGGTCCGCCGGTAGAAGAGGTACTGGCCGTAGAAGTAGAGGCCGAGCGGATAGCTCCAGCCGCCGATGGACGCCGGGGTGTAGCGCTTCATGGTGGAGTCGATGACGGCGCGGGACCAGTCGCGCGCGCCCGCGGCCGCCGCGACCCCGGGCAGCGCGAGCGAGCCGAGCGCCGCCGCGGTCCCGGTCAGTACCGATCTTCTCGAGAGGGACATGGGGGTGTCCTTCCTGCTGTCGGCGGCGGCGGGAAAGGCTGTCGAACGACCTCTACCCGGCGCGGGAGCGGTCCGGCAAGGTTCCTGTCCGGGATGTCCGGCGCGATCGCTGGATAGGCGCAGCGGGGCGTCCGGTCAGCGGGAACCCGTCCGCAATGGACACCCGAGCCGGGCGATTAGCCGATTTGTCGACGCGACCTGGCGGGTTCCGGCCAAACGGGGCGCGCCGACACGGTGCGGCCGTCCCGGTAGGAGGGCTCGGCAGCGATACCCTGACCGGCGTGGGTATCTCGGCGTGGATCTGGTTCGTCATCGCCGCCGTCGCGCTGGTGGCGGGGCTTGGCCTGCTCTTCGCGGACCGGGCCAGGGAGGGCTCGCGCAACCGTGAGCGGCAGCGCTGGGCCCAGTTGCGCGGCTGGCAGTTCGTGGAAGAGGACGAACGGCTGCCCCGGCAGTGGTCGGGAGGCGCGATCGGCTACTTCGGAGCCGACGCGGCGGTGAACGTCGTCGCGGGCTCCACCTTCACCTCCGACGGCCGCCGTCCGGTGTTCATCTTCGACATCGAGTCCCAAGGCCAGGTGCCCGCGGTGGTCGTGGCCGTGCGCTGTAACAAGACGCACCGGGTGCCGGTCGAGATGTGGCTGTCGAGCGTGCCGTTCCAGCGCGAGAACATGCCGGAGATGCTCGGCCCGATCGGCCAGCGCTACGCCTTCGCGGACGACTCCGAGGGGGCGCGCCAGGTCATCACCCAGGACCTGGTGGACGCGGCCGACCAGCTGGGCGGCGACGTCGGCGTGGCGTGGCTGGAGAACGAGTGGGTGCTGGCGAGCGTCGTGCCCGGGGCTGGGCCGTCGCGGCTTGAGCGGCTGCTGCGCGATCTGGGCGAGATCGCGGACATCGTGGACCCGTTCGACGAGGACTACGACTCGAACCGCACGTGGACGCCGTCTGCGGGGACTCCGGCTGCGCCTCCGACCAGCGCTCCTTCTCCGGCGGACACGCAGGCGACGCGGCCGGTCGATACCCGCGCAGTGGAGACGTCGGCGCCGTCGCCGGCGGACACCCGGATGACGGAGCGGCAGCCGTCTCCGCCCGCGCCGAGGACTCCGCCGGGCAGGGGCGAAGTTCCGCCGCCTCGGCCGGTGGAATCGGAGCGCGGCGAAGACGCCACCTCCTGAGACACGGGAACCGCCCGGTCGCGCTTCAGCGGCCGGGCGGTTTTTTGTTCGGCAGGGGTTCTGCCAGGGTGACGCGGTGCTGCTGAGATGGATCCGCGAGGTCGCGGACGAGCCGTTGCTCATCGACCCGGCCGCGAGAAACCTCGAGGACCGGGAGAACACTTGGTCGCTCTCGACGTCGGACGAGGAACGCGGTTCGTTGTCGGCTCAGGAGATCGTGGCCGCGTTCGAGGAGTGCGCCTCGATCCTGCGCGAGCGGGTCCTTTCGCTGGGCTGCGACGGGCCCGTGACGTTCTATGTCTGGCACGACCGGCAGGCCGGGCAGTTGAGGTGCTCGACCACCTCGCGGCCGAGCGATGAATTGCCCTTCGGGGCGCGGGTCGAACTCGACGTCCCGCTGGCCGCCATCGCCGAAGAGTTCCTGAACGATGAATCTCCAGGCCTGGTGCCGTGGGACTGCCTTCGTCCGGGACCGGACGACCACGCCGCGGAAACGCACTTCGCAGTCCGCGTCTGGACCGCCGACCTTGGCAAGACGCAGTGAGGGCCTCCCCGCGATAACTCCGCGAGGAGGCCCTCACCAACCACACTCAGACCCGCGACACCGTCAGCGTGTCACCGGTTTCCAGTTCCGGCAGGTCCACCCGCACCGTGTCCCCGTCCCGGACTTCGCCGGCGAGCAGTTGCTTGGCCAGCTGGTCTCCGATCGCCGACTGCACCAGGCGGCGCAGCGGGCGGGCGCCGTAGATCGGGTCGAAGCCGTTCAACGCCAGCCATTCCCGGGCGCCGTCGGTCACCTCGAGGTGCAAACGGCGCTGGGCGAGCCGCTTGGCGAGCCGGGCGACCTGGATGTCCACAATGGACGTCAGTTGCTCGGTGCCGAGCGCGTGGAACACCACGATGTCGTCCAGCCGGTTCAGGAATTCCGGCTTGAACTGCCGTTGCACGACCTCCATCACCGCGTCGCGGCGCTGGCGTTCGTCGAGTGCCGGGTCCGCGATCGCTTGCGAGCCGAGGTTCGACGTCAGGATCAGGATGGTGTTCCGGAAGTCCACCGTCCGTCCCTGTCCGTCGGTGAGCCTGCCGTCGTCGAGGACCTGCAGGAGCACGTCGAACACGTCCGGGTGCGCCTTTTCGACCTCGTCCAGCAGCACCACCGTGTACGGGCGGCGCCGGACGGCTTCGGTCAGCTGGCCGCCCTGGTCGTAGCCGACGTAACCCGGGGGAGCACCGACCAGGCGGGCCACCGAGTGCTTCTCGGAGTACTCGCTCATGTCGATGCGCTGCATCGCGCGCTCGTCGTCGAACAGGAACTCCGCCAGCGCCTTCGCCAGCTCGGTCTTGCCGACGCCGGTCGGGCCGAGGAACAGGAACGAGCCGGTCGGCCGGTCCGGGTCGGCAACGCCCGCCCGTGCGCGCCGCACGGCGTCCGCGACGACCTGGACCGCCTGGTCCTGGCCGATGACGCGGCGGTTCAGCTCCTCCTCCATCCGGAGCAGCTTGCCCGTCTCGCCTTCCAGCAGCCGTCCGGCGGGAATGCCGGTCCACGCGCTGACCACGTCCGCGACGTCGTCCGCGCCCACCTCTTCCTTCAGCATGACGTTCTGCTTGCTGGCCTCGTTCGCGGCCATCGCGGCCTCGAACTCCTTCTCCAGCACCGGAATCCGGCCGTACCGCAGCTCGGCGGCCTTGCCGAGGTCGCCGTCGCGTTCGGCGCGTTCCGATTCGCCGCGCAGTTGCTCCAGTTGCTCCTTCAGCTCACGGACGGTCTCGATCGAGCCCTTCTCGTTCTGCCAACGGGCGGTCAGCGCGGTGAGTTCCTCGCGCTTCTCGGCCAGTTCGGCGCGCAGCGCGGTGAGCCGTTCGAGAGAGGCGGCGTCGTCCTCTTTGGACAGTGCCATCTCTTCGATCTCCATGCGCCGCACGGCCCGTTCGACCTCGTCGATCTCCACCGGACGCGAGTCGATCTCCATGCGGATCTTCGAGGCGGCCTCGTCGACCAGGTCGATCGCCTTGTCCGGCAGGAACCGCGCGGTGATGTAGCGGTCCGACAGCGTCGCGGCGGCGACCAGCGCGGCGTCCGTGATCCGGACCCCGTGGTGCACCTCGTAGCGCTCCTTCAACCCGCGCAGGATCGCGATGGTGTCCTCCGGCGACGGCTCGCCGACCAGCACCTGCTGGAAACGGCGCTCCAGCGCCGGGTCCTTCTCGATGTGCTGGCGGTACTCGTCGAGCGTGGTCGCGCCGACCATCCGCAGCTCGCCGCGGGCGAGCATCGGCTTGATCATGTTGCCCGCGTCCATCGCGCCCTCGCCGGTCGCACCCGCGCCGACGATGGTGTGCAGCTCGTCGATGAACGTGATGACCTCGCCCGCGGAGTCGGTGATCTCCTTGAGGACAGCCTTCAACCGCTCCTCGAACTCGCCGCGGAACTTGGCTCCGGCCACCATCGACCCGAGGTCGAGTGCGACGACTCGCTTGCCGCGCAACGATTCCGGCACGTCGCCCGCGACGATCCGCTGGGCGAGGCCCTCGACGATCGCCGTCTTGCCGACGCCCGGTTCGCCGATCAGCACCGGGTTGTTCTTGGTGCGCCGGGAAAGCACCTGCACGACGCGGCGGATCTCGGTGTCGCGGCCGATGACCGGGTCGAGTTCCCCGGAACGGGCCCGCTCGGTCAGGTCGACGCCGTACTTCTCCAGCGCCTTGAACGTGCTTTCGGGATCCGCGCTGGTGATCCGGGCCGACCCGCGCACCTTCGCGAACGCTTCGCGCAGCGCGTCCGGCGTGGCGCCGTGCCGCTTGAGCAGGTCCGCGACCTGGGCTCCTTCGGTGGCGAGGCCGACGAGCAGGTGCTCGGTCGACACGTACTCGTCACCGAGTTCGGTGGCGAGCTTCTGCGCCTGCGAGAGCGACTTGACCGCGGGCGCGTCGAACTGCGGCGTCGACACGGTCGCGCCGGTCGCCGACGGCAGTCCGTTGATGATCGGCTCGAGCTCCTTGTGCACCGTCTCCGGGTCCGCCCCGACCGCGGTCAGCAGCGGTGCGGTGGTCCCGTCACCCTGCGCCAGCAGGGCGCCCAGCAAATGGGCGGCCGACACGTGCGGGTTGCCGGCCACGGTGGCCGCCTGCGCCGCGGACGAGATCGCCTGCTGGGTCTTCGTGGTCGGGTTGAAAGCGTCCATCCCTCACCTCATGCGTTTGTGGAAATACCTGGTGACAGGCCCGACCAAGGCCCGTCGACAGGTATAACGTCAGCAAAGTTGAGTCTGTTCCGCTCAACTCTGAATTGGTGCCACCGCGGCCGCGGGCAGCCTCGGTCCCAGCCTGCCGAGCCCGAGCGCGGCAAGGCAAGCGCAACCCCCGACCAGCACCCAGGGTAACCAAGCCGCCACGGAAAACAACGACACGATCGCTGGAGCGAGCACCTGAGCCACAGTGAACGCGTATTGGAACGCGGCGAGGTAACGGCCCTTCGCTTCGGGCGGCGCGGCGGCCTCGGCGAGCGCGCCGGAGCGCGGCCCGAACACCAGGTCGCCGGCGGCGAACACGAGCGTGGCGGCCAGCAGGTACGGCACCTGCCAGCTTCGCGGAACCAGCAGCACGCCGACGCTCGTCAGGCACCACGCGGCGAACAGCGCGGACCCGGCGCGCATCGCGCTGATCCGGCTGAGGCCCCGGGTGAGCCGCAGCGCGACCGTGCCGCCGGCACTGGTCAGCACGGTCAGCAGGAACAGGATCGCGCCGGGCAGCCAGGTGGGCGCGTGCAATCGGTCGAGCACGAACACCGGGGTGCCGATGAGGAAGAAGTCGAGCGACAGCCCGAACAGCCCGCTCAGCAAGATCAGAGTCAGGTACGGGCGGTTGCGCCACACCCCGCTGCGCACGCGCGCCGCGGGCGCGAACCGGCGGCCGGGCGGGATGAACACCGCGACGAGGCCCGCCGCCGCGAGGAAAGTCAGCACGTCCACGAAGAGCGCGATGGGGTAACCACTGTCGCCGAACCAGGTGAGCAGCGCCGACGACATCAGCCCGCCGAGCCCGAACCCGCCCGCGCGCACCATTCCGACCTCGGCGAACGGCCGGTCCTTCGGCACGTCCCCGGCGACCGCGGCGACGAGCGCGAACAGACAGCTGAAGAACAATTGTTGCCCGGCACCAAGAAGGATGGCGGCCACCACAACTCCGCCGATGTCGTGCGCGAACAAATACGCGCTGATTCCGGCGGCCTGCAACAGTTGCGAGGCAAGAACTCCGGCTCTCGGCCCAGCGCGATCCACCAGCCGCCCGGCCAGCGGCGGCATGAGAAGCCCCGCCGTGGTGCCCAAAGTGACCGCGGTGCCCGCTTCGACGAGCGGGATTCCGATCACCCGCGTCACGTAAAGCAGTGCGAGCGGAAGGAAAAGTCCGGAACCGAAGTTGTCGATCCCCATTGCCAGCAACATCGCGACCCTGCTTCGCGTCACATATTCGACGCTACCTCCGGGAGAGGGGGACGAGGCAGGGCCGGGAGGGCGCATCGCTTGGCGGCAAATGCCACTCCCAGTAGAAAGCTCGTGAGTGTCTACCGCGGCGAGAACCGCGACAAACACTCACGAGCTCCTTTAGTCGACGCTGAGTGTTCCTTGGTGCCTAACGAACTCTCGTTCAACAGCCTCGCTCAGTTCGACATCGTGCTGTGCCGCCGCACCGTCGCCGACCGTCATCGTCTCGGCGTGCGGCGTGTATCCGTGTGCGGACACAGTGAGCGTGTAGGCGCCCGGTTCGATTCCCGTGAAGCGGTACGCGCCGTCGCCGCCCGCGATGTGCGTTGCGGTGACAATGCCCAGCCGGTCCGTAAGTGTCAGGACCGCGCCTGCGACCGCAGCGTGGCGACCGGCCGCGCGTACGCGACCAGAGATGGCGCCCTGGCTGTCCAACAGCAAGTCGTGCCAACGCGCGTTGCCGTTAAGCCGCACGGTCGACACCGCGGGCCGCGTCGAACCAGCTGTCGCCAGAAGGACGTGCTCGCCCACAGTGTCCGCCGACAACTCGTACGCGCCCGTACGTCCCGTACGGCCGACGTCGACCTGACGCCCGGTCATGTCGGTGAGCGTGAGCACGACACCCGATACCGGTCGACCGCCTGCGTCGAGAACCCGGCCGCGCAGCACGGAGGTCATCTCGACCGGAGCTTCGACCACCGAGACGGCCTCGACCGAAACCGCCGCCGGAGCCGGTGCCGGCGCGTCCGCGTCGAGCGTCCGGCGCAGCGGCACCTCCTTGATGAACAGCACCGCGAGGAAGGTGACCACGGCGATGCAGCCCGCGACGAAGAACACCGTGCCGGTCGCGTCGCCGAAGGCCCCGCGCACCACCGGCTGCAGCGCCGGCGGGAGCGACGAGATGGCGAACGTGCCGCCACCGCCGGACACTGCGCCGCCCGAGTGAATACCCATCTGCGACAGGGAGTTCGCGATGTTCGTGGCCACCCGGGCGGCGAGCACCGCACCGAGCGCGGACACGCCCGCCGCGCCGCCGAGCGACCGGAAGAACGTGACGACCGAGGACGACGAACCGATGTCATTCATCGCGACCGTGTTTTGGACTACCAAAACCAGGTTCTGCATCAGGAAGCCCAGTCCGAGGCCGACCAGCGCGAGGTAGACGCCCATCAGCGTCAGGTTCGTCGCGTGGTCCACTGTCGAGAGCAGGAACAGCCCGGCCAGCAGCGAAACCCCGCCCGCGACCATGAACGGCTTGGTGCGCCCGGTGCGGGAAATGACCTGCCCCGCGCCGGTGGAGGCGACGGCAAGCCCCAGCACCATCGGCAGCGTCATCAGGCCGGCGTGCGTCGGCGAGAAACCGCGCGCGATTTGGTAGTACTGGCCGAGGAACACCGAACCGCCGAACATCGCGGTGCCGACCGCCAGCGAGGCGAGCACGGACAGCGTGAAGGTGCGGTTGCGGAAGAGCCGCAGCGGAACCACCGGCTCCGCGACCCGGGATTCGACGAGAACCGCCAGCGCCAGCGCGACGATCGCACCGCCGACGTACGCGGCGCTCGACCACGAAACCCAGCCGAAGCTGCCGCCCGCCAGCGAAACCCAGATCAGCAGCAGCGCGACGCCGCCGACCAGCAGGGTCGCGCCCAGCCAGTCGATCCGCACCTTGCGCTTGAGCACCGGCAGCTTCAGCGTCCGGCCGAGCACGATGAACGCGACGACGGCCAGCGGCACGCACACCCAGAAGCACCAGCGCCAGCCGAGCGGCGAGTCCACGATCAGCCCGCCGATCAACGGGCCGGACACGGTCGCGACGGCGAACACCGCGCCGGTGTAACCGGTGTAGCGGCCGCGGTCGCGCGGCGCGATCATCGCCGCGATGACGACCTGGATCAGCGCCTGCAGCCCGCCGAGCCCGATGCCCTGCAGCGCGCGGTAGGTGATGAGTTCGGGCATCGACTGCGCGATGCCGCCCAGTGCCGATCCGACGGTGAAGACGACGATCGCGATTTGGTACAGCAGTTTCTTGCTGAACAGGTCGGAGAGTTTGCCCCAGATCGGGGTGGTCGCGGTCGACGTCAACAGCGTCGCGGTGACGACCCAGGTGTACTCGCTCTGCGAACCGTGCAGGTCGGCGAGGATCGTCGGCAGCGCGTTGGACACGATGGTCGACGACAGCAACGCCACGAGCAGGGCCAGCAAAAGGCCGGTGAAGGCCTTGAGGATTTCCCGGTGCGTCATCGGCTGCCCGGATGCGGTGGTTTCCACTTTTCGCTACTTCACTTTCCCGACTGCGGCGCGCCGGCGCAGTACCCGGACGGGCCGAGCGTCGCGCGCAGACCTTCGTTCAATTCGGCGAGCTGCGACGTGAGGCCGGAGATCCGGTCCTCGTCCCAGCCGCCCAGTGCCGTCTCGAAGAACTCGAGGTACTGCTTGCGCCAGAGTTCGAGCCGGGCGAGGCCGGCCTCGGACACGCTGATCAGCGACGCGCGCCCGTCCTCGGGGGCGGGGCGGCGCTCGATCAGACCGGCGGCCTGCAACTGGGCGATCTGCCTGCTGATCACCGACAGGTCGACGAGCCTGCGCTTCGCGACCTCGGACGGACGGGCCTCGCCGTGCTTGGCGAGGTCGGACAGCAGCATCGCCGAGGCCGGGTGCAGCCCTGGCTCGTTCTGCCACGCCTGCATGATCCACAGGTGCTGGAGCTGGGCGGACGCCTTCAGTTCCCGCAGCAGTTCGAGCCGCACGTCGTCAGCTGGGCTCATCGTTCCTCCCGGGCCTGTGCCCACTTGCTTGTATTCTACAAGTTTAGCTGCCGAAGGTTGCGTAGGACAACTATCTAATCGGTGAGCTGCCCCACGTCCTGACTGGCCGGTAACCCGACCGGAGCAACGATGCGGGCTTTCCGCCTCAGTGCGGCTACTCTGCGGACCAGACGCCCCGCGATGCCGACGCGGCGAGCACGTCGTGGACAACGAGGAGCAGGAGTGGCGAATTCCCCCGCGCGGCGGCGCGAGCCGAATCCGACAACCTCGGCCGCCCTGCTCTCGTGACCCTTCCCTCCCAACCCCCCGGCCTCCGGTCCCGACCCATGAACGACGACAGCCCGATGACAGCCGATTCGATCAGCCCGCTCCCGCGGACCTCAGCCGCGCCCCGGCAGGCGCCCGCCGCCGTCGTCGCGATGGTGCAGCTCATCCGCGACACCTGGGCCAAATCGGAGCCGTACGCGCCGGAGATCTCGCAGTTCTTCTACGGGATGCTGTTCACCCTCGCGCCCGCCACGCGCGATTTCTTCCCGATCAACATGGAAGTGCAGGGCGGGCGCATCATCCGCGCGCTGGCCCGCGTCGTGCAGATGGTGGACCGGCCGGACGACCTGCTGCCGTTCCTGCGCCAGCTCGGCCGCGACCACCGCAAGTTCGGCGTCGCGCCCAAGCATTACGAGGCCGTCGGGACCGCGCTGCTGGCCGCGTTGAAAAACCACCTCGGCCCGGACTGGACGCCGGAGGTCGAGCGCGCGTGGGCGGAGGCGTTCACCATCGTCGCGCGCGCGATGCAGGAGGCCGCGGCGGCGGACGAGAACCCGGCGTCGTGGTCGGCGACCGTGGTCGAGCACCGGCGGCTCACCTGGGATCTCGCGCTGGTGCGGGTGATCCCGGACCAGCCGGTGCCGTATTCGCCCGGTCAGTACATGAGCGTCGAGGTGCCGCAGCGGCCGCGGTTGTGGCGGTATCTGTCGCCGGCGAACGCGCCGCGCGAGGACGGCGGCATCGAATTCCACGTGCGCGCGGTCGACGGCGGCTGGGTGTCGCGGGCGATCGTGAGCCACACGCAGGCGGGCGACGTCTGGCGGCTCGGTCCGCCGCTGGGCCGGATGACCGTCAACCGCGAGCAGTCGCGCGGGGTGCTGATGGTCGCGGGCGGCACCGGGGTCGCGCCGCTGCGCGCGATTCTCGACCACCTCGCACTGTGGGGCGAGAACCCGAAGACCCGGCTGTTCTACGGCGGCCCGACCCGTGAAGACCTCTACGACCTGGAAGAACTGCGTGCGCTCGCCGCGACCAACCCGTGGCTCACCATCACCCCGGTCGTCGAACGCGGCGACCATCTGCCCGGGTGCGAACACGGCACGCTCGCCGAGGCGGTCACGCGGTACGGCGCGTGGCCGGACCACGACATCCTGGTGTCCGGTTCGCCGGCGATGATCCGCGCGACGGTGTCGCGGATGCTGGTCGCGGGCAGCGCGCTGGACCAGATCCAATACGACCCGTTCACGGCGGACTGAGGCGATGGACATCCGGATTCCGGTGGCCGACGGGGAAATCGACGGTTATCTGGCGGTGCCGTCCGGCGACGGCCCGTTCCCGGCGGTCGTGCTGATCCACGACATTTTCGGGCTCAACCAGGACGCGCGCGAGATCACCGACCGGTACGCCGCCGCGGGATATCTCGCGCTGAGCCCCGATCTGTACTCGCGCGGCGGCATGATCCGGTGCGTCAAGCGGACCTTCCAGGAGATGCTCGCCCGCGAGGGCCGGGCGTTCGCGGACATCGAGGCGGCGCGGGTGCTCGTCGCCGGACGGGACGACGCGACCGGCAAGGTCGGCGTCGTCGGGTTCTGCATGGGCGGCGGGTTCGCGTTGGTGGCTGCCTCGCGGGAGTTCGACGCTTCCGCTCCGTACTACGGCGCACTGCCGAAAGATCTGTCTATTTTGGACGGTGCCTGTCCGATCGTCGGCAGCTTCGGCGGCAAGGACCTCTCGCTGCGCGGTGCCGCGGCCAAGCTCGACGCCGCGCTCACCGAACGCGGAATCCCGCACGATGTCAAGGAATATCCGGACGCCGGGCACGGTTTCGCGAACCACTACCGGCCCGCACCGCTGGCCGCGGTCGCCCGGGTCGCCGGAATGGGCTACCACGAGCCCTCGGATTCCGACGCCTGGCGACGCGTGATGGCGTTCTTCGGCGAGCACCTGAAGTAGTCAGCCCAGCGTGCTCACGTAGCCGAGCGCGCCGACCGCGACCGCGCCGAGGCAGGCGAGGCCGAACGTGCGTCGGTCCGGGCGTTCGGCTTGTTTCAGCAGTTGGACGCCGGGAGGCACCAGCGCAACGCACAGCCCGGCCGCGGCGACGATCGACCACGGTGTCGTTCCTTTGAGGACACCGAGCGGCATGAGCATCGCCGCGGCGAGTGCTACTGCGCGCACCCGCCCGAGCACTCCGGCGCGATAGGCGGCGAAAGCCAGCAGCGGCCAGCCGAACATGATCGTGAACGACAAGAAGCTGAACAGGTGCAGGTCGCCGTAGGCGTCCGCGACGAACGCGGTCGCGTAATCCGCTCCGCGGTGCCGCGCGAGATCCGTTGCGGCCTGGTCGAATCCGCCATGGAAGACCCGCTCCGCCAGACCGATCAGCACCAGAGCACCGGACCACGCCGCCCAGCGCGGCTTCCGCATCGCGATCTGCCGGACCACTGTGGACACTGCGAAGAGCAGAACCACCTGACCGGCCACGAAACAGGTCGCAGCCGCGGTCATCTGGGCTGGATGCTGCACCGAAGCGGCTAGCTGGTGCGGGAAGAAGAACGGATACGGCAGGCGCAGCAGCACGCCGGCGAGCACGAGCACCGGGCCGAGGACGAGCGCCGCTCCGCCGAGGCGAGGGCCGGGAAAGGTCGACATGCCGCTCACCGTGCCCGGCCGGGCGCCCCGCGCACATCGGTCCGGGGCGGACAGTTCCCCGCCGCGGAATCAGCCCAGGGGATGACCCACCACAGCACGATGTGCGCGCCCGCCGCACTGGCTAACGTGGGGTTGCCCATCCGACCGAAAGCAGGCCGACCTGAAGCGGCACGTAACCTTCGCAGCGAAGTCATTCGGCCGTGGCGGCGGCCGGATCAGCAACGATCGGCAGACTATGTCCCCTCTGCGAGTGAGCGACGTCGCGCTGGCGGCCGGCCTGCTCGTCGTGGATGTGGGGCTTGCCGGAAACCTGCTGATCGGCGAGGAGCCCTGGCGGCTGCCCGTGTCCGCGGTGATCGCGACGCTCATCGCCGCCGCGGTCCTGCTGCGGCGGCGGGCTCCGGTTCCGCTGTTGATCGGCACCGTGGTCGTTTCCGCGGCTGCCGGGGCTTTCGAGCTGCTGTGGGATCCGTTCGTCGGTGCGGCCGCCGTGCTGTACCTCGTACGTCCGCCGCGGACTTTGCCAGCCGCGGGCGGGGTCGCGGCGATGTCGGCGGCTACCGCGGTCGTGGGGCAGTGGTGGTACGCGTTCGGTGTCCCGCTGGCGTTGCTCACCTGGGGGCTCGCCGAAGCGGTGCGGTCCCGGCGCGCGCAAACGGCGCGGCAGGAACGGCAACGCGAACACCGGATCCTGGTCGACGAACGCGTCCGGATCGCGCGCGAACTGCACGACGTCGTCACCCACGGGATGGGCTTGATCGCGGTGAAGGCGGGGGTCGCCAACCACGTCGCGGACAGCCGCCCGGAGGAAGCGCGCGACGCGTTGCGGGTGATCGAGCAGACCAGCCGCGCGGCGCTCGGCGAGATGCGGCGGTTGCTGCAGGTGTTGCGCGACGAGACCGACGAAACCCCGGCCGATCCGCTCGCCGCGTTGCCGCAGCTCGCCGAACGCGCGCGGCAAGCCGGGGTCGACGTCGAGTTGTCCGTGCTCGGTACCGCGCAAGTGCCGGAACCGGTCGCGCTGGCCGCGTACCGGATCGTGCAGGAAGCGTTGACGAACGTCGTGAAGCATGCCGCGCCGGCCCGGTGCCGGGTGGTCGTGGCGGTCGCCGCGGAAGAGGTCCGGATCCAGGTCACCGACGACGGCACGGCCCCGATCGGCGAACTGCGGCTCGGGCACGGACTGACCGGCATGCGCGAACGCGTCACCCTCTACGGCGGCGAACTGGTCGCCGGACCTGGCCAGGACGGCGGGTTCCGCGTCGCCGCCACGCTGCGGTGCGCCGATGAATGACCAGATCCGGGTCGTCGTCGCGGACGACCAAGCCTTGCTGCGCGGAAGTTTCCGGCTGCTGCTCGACAGCGAACCGGACTTCACCGTAATCGGCGAAGCCGCGACCGGGGCCGAGGCCGTCGAGCTGGCGGTGACGGAAGAACCGGACGTGGTGCTGATGGACGTCCGGATGCCGGTGATGGACGGCATCGAAGCGACCCGGCTGATCGGCGAGCGCGCGCCGGACGTGCGGGTGCTGGTGCTGACCATGTTCGACCTGGACGAGCACGTCTTCGCCGCACTGCGCGCCGGAGCGACCGGATTCCTGCTCAAGGACACCCGGCCGGCCGACTTGTGCACGGCGGTGCGCGTGGTGGCCGCCGGGGACGCGTTGCTCGGCCCGTCCATCACCCGGCGGCTGGTCGCGCAGTTCGCGCGGATCCCGGACGCTCCGCCGCGCGCGGACGTCGCTGCCTTGGCCCCGCGGGAACGCGAGGTGCTTACGCTGGTGGCGAGCGGACTGTCCAATGTGGAGATTACCGAGCGGATGCAGCTGTCGATGGCGACGGTGAAGACCTACATCGGACGGCTGCTGGCGAAACTCGACGCCCGGGATCGCGCGCAGCTGGTGATCGTGGCGTACGAATCCGGTTTGGTGCGCGCCCGGAACTAGCGCCACACCGCCTCGGCGCGGTCGCTGGCCTCGGGGGTGAAGTAGTCGCCGGCCTCCAGGTCTTCCAGCAACGTCGCGTGGTTCGGCGTCCAGCCCAGCAGCTCCTGGGTGTGCGCGCTGGAGGCGGGCACGTCGAGCGAGAAGAACCTTGCCAGGAACGGGTTGCCGAGGTGTTCGGCGGCTTCTTCGAGAGTCAAGGATGCCGTGGGGATATCCAGCAACTGCGCGATCTTCTCCGCGACGCTCTTGATCTCGACGGTTTCCCCGACCCCGTGCAACATGCTCCCGGCAGGCGCTTTCTCCAGCGCCAGCCGGAAAAGCACCGCCGCGTCCTCGCGATGGACGGCGGGCCAGCGGTTCGTGCCATCGCCGATGTATGCCGAAACGCCTGCTCGACGCGCGCCTGCGATGAGTGCCGGGATGAAGCCGTGGTCGCGCGGTCCGTGCACAGTCGGCGCGAGCCGCACCACGCTGGCCCGGACGCCACGGTCGGCGAATCCGAGACACGTTTGCTCGCCGGGGATGCGGAAGTAGGCGACCGAATTCGGATCGGCCGGGTCGAGTTCGGTGCTGACTTGGTCGGCCTTCAGCACCAGGGTGCCCGACGTGCTGACGAACGGTTTTCCGGTGCCGACCAGGGCCTGGCCCAGCGCATCGATCGCCTCGCAGTCGCGGCGGATGAGGTCGTCGGGATCGGCGTAGCTGCCGCCCTGGGCCATGTGCAGCACGCCGTCGGCGGCTTCGGCACCGCGGCGCAGGCTGTCGAGGTCGTCGAGCGACCCCCGGTGCGGTGTCGCGCCGAGCGATTCCAGCCGCGCGGCGGAGGCGTCCGAACGAGCCAGCCCGGTGACCGAGTGTCCGGCCCGGACCAGCTCGGCGACGACGGCGGGACCGGTCTGGCCCGAGCCGCCCGTGACGAAGACATGCATGAAAGGCTCCTTAGTGTCAGTCACTGACTCTACGCGTAGCGACAGTGACTGACGCAATGTGGCGTCAGTCACTGCCGCAAAAGCCGGGTAGGCTCGGGACGTGCCACGGAGCGGAGCAGAAGCGCGCAGCCGCCTCAAACAGGCGGCGCTGGAGCTGTACCGGGAAAACGGGTTCGACAAGACGACCACCGCGGAGATCGCCGCCCGGGCAGGCGTCACCGAGCGCACGTTCTTCCGGCACTTCCCGGACAAACGCGAGGTGCTCTTCGACGGCGAAGCCGACCTGCGCGAGGACCTCACCCAGTCGGTCGCCGATGCCCCAGAAGGCCTCGCGCCGCTGGAAATCCTGCTGCGCGCCTTCACGAAGGCCGGGCGGATCATGGAGCGCAACCTGCCGTTCGCCGAGCCGCGCCGCGATTTGATCGCCGAGACGCCGACGCTGCGCGAACGCAATCTGGCCAAGGCGGCGACCATCGCAGAAGCACTCGCGGAAGCCTTGCGGCAGCGCGGAGTCGAAGACCGGCTGGCGCGGCTGGCGGCACATGCCGGATGGGCGACGTTCCATCACGCCACGCAGGCGTGGATCAGCGATCCCTCAAGGAGTCTCGACGACTATCTGGCGGAGGCGTTCGCTGACCTGCACACGCTCGCGGAAGTCCACTCAGGACAGTAAAACGGCCCTCCCGCACCAGGCGGGAGGGCCGTGAAGAAATGCTCAGCGGCGCTTGGGTTTCCAGACCACCAGCGAGGTGGTTTGCCGCAGCGGCACCAAATCCTTGCGATAGGACGCGTGCACCGCGGCGGCGGCTTGTTCGGCGGCCGCGTACGCGGCGGCGAGTTCTTCGGTCAACTCGTGCACCCGGGACTGCAGCGCGTCGACCTGGTTCTCCAGTTCGATGATGCGCTTGATGCCGGACAGGTTGACCCCGTCCTCCTGCGAAAGGCGCTGGACCTCGCGCAGCAGGGCGATGTCGCGCAGCGAGTAGCGCCGCCCGCCGCCGGCGGTGCGGCCCGGCGAGACCAGGCCGTGCCGGTCGTAGGAGCGCAGCGTCTGCGCGTGCAGCCCGGAAAGCTGGGCCGCCACCGAAATCACGAACACCGGGGTGTCCTCGTCCGCGCCGTGCGGGAGTCCCGGATTACCGCCGAACATCACCCTCACCTGCCTTCGAGCAACTCGGTGATCTCAGGCCGCGGGTCGTGGCCCTTCATCGCCTCGGCGTAGGCCTCGAGTGCCGACCGCGCCGCGTCGTCGAGCTTCGCCGGGACCGCCGCCTCCAGGGTGACCAGCAGGTCGCCTTGCGCACCGTCCCGCTTCTGAATGCCCTTTCCGCGCACTCGCAACACTCGTCCGCTCGCGGTACCCGCGGGCACCTTGAGCGACACCTTGCCTTCGAGCGTCGGCACCGTGACCGTGGTGCCCAGCGCGAGTTCGGTGAAGTCCACCGGCACGGTGAGCGTGAGGTTGAGGTCCTTGCGCCCGAACAGCTTGTGCGGGGCCACGTGCACGCGCACGTACAGGTCGCCCGCCTGCGCGCCGCCCCGGCCGGGTTCGCCCTGGCCTGCCAGCCGGATCCGCTGGTCGTCCTTCACGCCCGGCGGGATGCGCACGGTGAGCGTGCGGGTGCGGGTGCTGACACCCTCGCCGCCGCACTCCGGGCACGGGTCGTCGATGATCTTGCCCCGGCCGCGGCAGTCCTGGCACGGCTCGGAGAACGCGAACGCGCCCTGGCTCCGGCTGACCAGCCCGGACCCGCTGCAGGTCGGGCAGACCCGCGGCGAGGTGCCCGGCTTCGCGCCGTTGCCGCCGCAGGTGGAACAGGTGGCCGGGCTCGACAGCCGCAACGGCAGCGTCGCGCCCTTGACCGACTCGAGGAAATCGATCCGCACGTCGGTCTCGACGTCCGCGCCGCGCTGCGGCCGGTTCGCCGTGGCACCGGCGGCTCCGCCCCGGCCGCGGCCGAAAATGCCGCCCAGGATGTCGCCGAGCCCGCCGAAACCGCCCTGCTGACCCTGCGCGCCCGCCTGGTTGAACAGGTCGCTCATGTCGAACCCGCCGGCGCCGCCGCCACCGGGGAAGCCGCCGAATCCGCCCGCGCCGCCGGAGCCGAAGAGCGTGCGCGCCTCGTCATACTCCTTGCGCTTGGCCGGGTCGGACAGCACGCCGTACGCCTCGGACACGGCCTTGAACTTGTTCTCGGCCGCGGTGTTGCCCGCGTTGGCGTCCGGGTGGTTTTCCTTGGCCAGCTTGCGGTAGGCCTTCTTGATCTCGTCCGCGGTCGCGTCGGAGGAGACACCCAGCTCTTTGTAGAAGTCCTTGCCGATCCACTCCCGAGCACTCATCGGGTGTCTCCTCCTTTCGCTGCAAACCGATTGTTACTGCTGGCCGGACTCATCGACCGAACCGTCGAGCGGCAGTTCGCCGCCGACCGGCGGATCGACCGGCTGCCCCGCCGGGGCTTCGCCGGGCTCGTGGTCGGTCACGCCGACCAGAGCCGCGCGCAGCACCCGCTCGCCGAAGCGGTAGCCGCGACGCATCACCAGGGTGACCGTCGGGCCCTTCACGTCCGGGGACGTCGTGTGCTGCACGGCCTCGTGGATGCTCGGGTCGAACTCTTCGCCCTCGGCCCCGAACGCTTCCAGGCCGGACCGCTCCAGGCTGGAGACCAGCTTGTCGGCCACCGCCTTGAACGCGCCGGTGAGGTCGCCGTGCTGCTCCGCACGCTGGAGGTCGTCCAGCAGCGGCAGCAGATCGCCGACCACGGACGCCTTCGCGCTCTGCACCACGGCCTCGCGGTCGCGGTCGACCCGCTTGCGGTAGTTCGCGTACTCCGCCTGCAAACGCTGCAGGTCGGCAGTGCGCTCGGACAGTTGCTTTTCGACATCCGAGGTGGCCGAAACCGCTTCGTCCACGGAATCGCCCAGCGAGGGGCCCGCGTGCTGCGCGGGCTCCTCACCGGCCGGAGTCTCCTCCGCGGCGGGCGGGCGGACCTCGCCGGTCTGCGGGTCCACCCGTCGCCGATCCCGCACGACTACCGGTTCCTCGGGGCCAGTGCCCTCGGTCTCGGAGTGGCGGGGGGTCACTTCTTCTCGTCCTCTTCCACGATCTCGGCGTCGACCACGTCGTCCGCCTTCGACTTCGGAGCGTCGCCCGCGGCACCGGCCGCGCCCTCAGCACCCGGAGCGCCCTCGGCGCCGGCCGCGCCCGCGTTCGCGTACAGCGCGCTGCCCATCTCCTGCGAAGCGGTGTTCAGCTTCTCGATGGACTCGCGGATCTTGGCCGAGTCGGTGCCCTTGAGCGCCTCGTTCGCCTCGTCGATCGCGGTCTTGACCTTGCCCTTGAGGTCCTCGGGCAGCTTGTCGTCGTTGTCCTTGACGAACTTCTCGGTCTGGTAGACCAGCGTCTCCGCCTGGTTGCGGGTCTCCGCTTCCTCGCGGCGCTTCTTGTCTTCCTCGGCGTGCGCCTCGGCGTCCTTGACCATGCGCTCGATGTCGTCCTTCGGCAGCGCGGAGCCGCCGGTGATCGTCATCGACTGCTCCTTGTTCGTGCCGAGGTCCTTCGCGGTCACGTGCACGATGCCGTTGGCGTCGATGTCGAAGGTGACCTCGATCTGCGGCACGCCGCGCGGGGCCGGCGGGAGACCGGTCAGCTCGAACATGCCGAGCTTCTTGTTCGCCGCGGCGATTTCGCGCTCGCCCTGGAACACCTGGATCTGCACCGACGGCTGGTTGTCGTCCGCCGTCGAGAAGATCTCGGACCGCTTGGTCGGGATCGTGGTGTTGCGCTCGATCAGCTTGGTGAAGACGCCGCCCTTGGTCTCGATGCCCAGCGACAGCGGGGTCACGTCGAGCAGCAGGACGTCCTTGACCTCGCCCTTGAGCACGCCCGCCTGCAGCGCGGCGCCCACGGCGACGACCTCGTCCGGGTTCACGCCCTTGTTCGGCTCGCGGCCGCCGGTCAGCTCCTTGACCAGCTCGGACACCGCCGGCATGCGGGTGGAACCGCCGACGAGGACCACGTGGTCGATGTCGCCGACCGCGATGCCCGCGTCCCGGATGACGTTGTTGAACGGCTGACGGGTGCGCTCCAGCAGGTCCGAGGTGATCTTCTGGAACTCGGCGCGCGACAGCGTCTCGTCGAGGAACAGCGGGTTCTTGTCCGCGTCCACCGTGATGTAGGGCAGGTTGATGCTGGCGGAGTTGGAGCTGGACAGCTCGATCTTCGCCTTCTCGGCCGCCTCGCGGATGCGCTGCAGCGCCATCTTGTCCTTGGTCAGGTCAATGCCGTTGGCGGCCTTGAACTTGTCGACCAGCCAGGTGACGATGCGCTCGTCCCAGTCGTCGCCGCCGAGGTGGTTGTCACCGGAGGTCGCGCGGACCTCGACGACGCCCTCGCCGATCTCCAGCAGGGACACGTCGAACGTGCCGCCGCCGAGGTCGAAGACCAGGATGGTCTGTTCCTTCTCGCCCTTGTCCAGGCCGTAGGCCAGCGCGGCCGCGGTCGGCTCGTTCACGATCCGGAGCACGTTCAGGCCCGCGATCTGGCCGGCCTCCTTGGTGGCCTGCCGCTGCGCGTCCTCGAAGTAGGCCGGGACGGTGATCACCGCGTCGGTGATCTCCTCGCCCAGGTACGCCTCCGCGTCGCGCTTGAGCTTCATCAGCACGCGCGCGCTGATCTCCTGCGGCGTGTAGGCCTTGCCGTCGATCTCGGTCTTCCAGTCGGTGCCGATGTGCCGCTTCACGGACCGGATCGTGCGGTCGACGTTCGTGACGGCCTGGTTCTTCGCCGGCTGGCCGGTGAGCACTTCGCCGTTCTTGGCGAAGGCGACGATGGACGGGGTGGTACGGGAGCCTTCCGAGTTGGCGATGACCGTCGGCTCGCCGCCCTCAAGGACGGCGACGACCGAGTTGGTCGTGCCGAGGTCGATGCCGACCGCTCGCGCCATGGTGCTTCCTCTCGTGTTCTGGACTGGGTTGCTGCTATGTTCGTGACCTGCGGTTTCGAGGCACTCTTGAGTACCTTCTTAGCAGGTTCTCGAGGTCTCGCGCACGGCCCGGTTTTCCAGACTTGAGCCGACTGCGCTCAACCTTGCTATCAGGATAACGGCGGACCCCCCGGTCTTGTTCCCGGGTTCACCCGCAGAATTCGCCCCGCGGCGGTGTGACGCCACTCACCAGGTACCTGGCCTCGGCCCGCCGCACGCACTCGGAGTTGAGCAGCCCGGTGTGGCCGTCGCCGAGGTACGTGAGCAGCGCCGATCCGTCGATGCTCGCGGCGAGCCCGCGGGCCCACGGCAACGGCGTCGCCGGGTCGTGCGCACCGCCCACGACGAGGATCGGCGGGGCTCCGCGCACCGGATGCGGCTGCGGCGGGTTCTGCGCGGGAAGCGGCCAGCCGGTGCAGCCCGCGGAGAGGTCCCAGTACTCGCTGTAGCGCCAGCTGTGCGGGGCGACCGCGCGGATCACCCCGGCTGTCGCGCGCAGGTCCGCCAATCCGGTGAACGGCGACGGGAAGTCCTGGCAGCCGATCGAGCGGTACGCGCCGTAGGTCTCGCTCGCGAACGACGCGTGCTGGGCGAGCGTGCTCGCGTCCGGGTCCGCCAGGGCGCGGCTCAGCTCGGGCCACTCGGCGGGGAGATAGAGGTAGCCGTACGCGCCGGAGGCCAGTTCCTCGCCGGTTGCCTTGCGGCCCAACGCTTTCGCGTACGCGCCGTGGGCAACGAGGTCGTCGTAGCGGGCGAGCGCGTTCTTTCCGTGCAGCGCGCAGCCCGTCGAACGGTCGCACCACCCGGCGAACCGCCGCAAGGCGTCCTCGGTGGCAGCGGCCTCCTCGACCATCGCCTGCCGCATCGGCCGGGCATGGTCGATCGCGCCGTCGAGCACCATCGTGCGCACCCGGTCCGGATGCTTCGACGCGTAGACCGCGCCCAGTTCGGTGCCGTACGAGACGCCGAGCCAGGAGATCTTCTGCTCGCCGAGCGCGCCGCGGATCGCGTCGATGTCCTCGGCGGCGCTTTGGGTGTCGACGTGCCCGAGCATCGGACCGGTCTTGGCGAGACAGTCCTCGCCGGCCGCGCGGTTGTGCGCGACGAAGGCGTCGTACTGCTGCTTGGTGGCCGGGAAGAGACCGATCTTCGGGTCGTGCAGCTTCGCCGGGTCACAGCTGATCTTCGGATCGCTGAACCACACGCCGCGCGGGTCGAAGCCGATGATGTCGAAGCGGTCCCGCAGCGGTTTCCGCGCCGAGCCAATGACCTTGGGGTCGAGTCCGCCGAAGCGCACGAAGCCGACCCCGGATCCGCCCGGCCCGCCAGGGTTGACCAGCAGCGATCCGATCCGGTGCTGCTGGTCCGCCGCGGGCAGTCGGGTGAGCGGGATGTGCGCCGTGCCGGTTTCCGGATGGGCGCGGTCGATGGGCACTTCGACCTGGCTGCATTGCGCGGTCGGCTCCTGCTCGGTCCCGCACGGCGTCCAGGTCAACGCCGGGGTCGGTGCGCTGACCAGCGGAAGCAGGGTCAGCACGGCGGCGGCCAGGTTCATGCCCGGCGCACCCGCGCCGTCCCGTCGTCGGCCGCGGTGCGGAGCACGACTGTCTCCGCGTTCCGGACGACCCCTTGCTGCACCGGGATTTCCACCACCGCGACCGGCGTGGTGGCCTGCGGTTCAGGCGAGTGGCCGACCGCCGCGGTGATCGCGAACGCCCCCACCGCGCCCGCCAGCACCGCGGCGAGCAGCCGCGTTTCGAGTTTGCGCATGATGTGTCTGTTCTCCCCTTCAGACGGCCTTGACGGTGACGCTGCCGCTGTCGGTGTTCAGCTCGAGCGTCTTCGCGTCCGGACCTGAGTTCTGCGGAATCTCGATGCTGCGGTGACCGCTCTCGCTGTTGCCCGTGACCTGGTAGGACCCGGAGCGCGGCACGGACACCTCGACGCGGCCGGAGTCGGCCTGCGCCTTGACGTTGTTGGGCTGGGTCAGCGTGAGCTCGATCCGCCCGCTGCCCGCCGAGACGTCGACCGGCCCGCGCAGGCCGTCGCCCTCGATCCGGCCGGACTGGCTGTGCACCCGCACCTCGCCGACGTTGTGCAGTTCCGTCGAACCGCTGTCCAGCTGGAGCTTGACCAGCCCCGGAACGTCCTGCATCCGCGCCTGCCCGGAATCGGCGGTGACGTCGACGCTGCCGACGCCCGCGAAGTCCAGCGTGCCGGAATCGGAGTTGCCCGTGACCGGAATGCCGGGCGGGACGATCAGCTCCATGTCGGCGGTGCAGTTGCGGCCGCAGTCGACGATGACGAGCTGGTCTCCCTCGACGCGGTAGGCGTCGCCGGGCGCGCCGCTGAAGTGGTAGCGAAGGGTCTGGTGCACGCGAGCCGCGCCGGGAGCCGTGCGGATGCGCACGTCGCCGGAGCCGTTCTCCAGTTTCACCCCGCGGATCTCCTGCGTCAGCGTCGCGTCCCGCGAAACCGTGGAACCGAACCCCCACCCGCCGAATCCGATCGCCACCCCAACGCCGATCACCGCGATGCCGGCCACTGCCAGAAGCGGGCGTGCCATGTCAGTTCCCCTCAGTACCACTCTCGGCTGTCTGGAGAGACGTTAGAAGGTGCGGGGCCCCGGGGACATCCGGTAAACCCCCCGAAACATCCCTGAGGCGGCGACCGGAGGGCCAGGGTCCTAACCTGGCGGCCGGAGAGCCCCGTTGATCAGGAGGAACCCATGCCCCAGCCGCCCAATCCGTACGACTACCTGCCGTCGGTTCCCTCGTTCACGCTGCGCAGCACGGACATCGCCGACGGCGAGACCCTGGCCCAGCCGCACCTCTCGGGCATCTTCGGCGCCGGCGGCGAGGACCGCTCGCCGCAGCTGGCGTGGGAAGGCTTCCCGGAAGGCACCCGCAGCTTCGCGGTGACGGTGTACGACCCGGACGCCCCGACTGCCAGCGGGTTCTGGCACTGGGCCGTGTTCAACCTCCCGGCTTCGGTGACCTCGCTGGAGGCTGGCGCGGGCGACTCCGCTGGGTCGGGACTGCCCGATTCGGCGGTCACGCTTAAGGGTGACGGCGGGGTTCGGCAGTACCTGGGCGCCGCGCCGCCTCCCGGACACGGGCCGCACCGGTACTTCTTCGTGGTGCACGCGCTGGACGTGGAGACGTTGGAGGTGCCGGAGGACGCTACCCCCGCGTTCCTGGGGTTCAACATGTTCGGGCACACGCTCGGGCGGGCCACGTTGGTGCCGGTTTACGAGAACAAGGGCTGAGGTTTTTCGTGGCGGAGCCGACGGTGGAGGTTGCGGACGGCGTGGTCTTTCCGCAACCTCTGCCCGACACCGCGGGCGGAGTGGTCCTCGGCGCCGACGGACGCGCGTTCGTGCAGTTCCGGAGCCCGGACCGGCCGCGGTATCCGAGCACGTGGGACGTCGTGAGCGGCCACCTCGAACCGGGCGAGACGACGCTGGGAGCGCTCGCCCGCGAGGTCTTCGAGGAAACCGGCTGGCGGCTGCGCCGCGTGGTCGGGAACCTCGGCCGCCACCGCTGGCCGCTCGACGACGGCGAAGAGGTCGGCGACTTCTACCTGATCGAGGTCGAGGGCGACCTGGCCCGCCCGGTCCTGGAACGGGACAAGCACCCGCACAGCGCGTGGTTCGGCAAGGAAGACCTGGACCGGCTGCTGGTGAACTGCGCACCCGGCGACACCTTGATCCGGGACGTCGTGGCCGCCGCCCTCTCCGTCCACAATGGACCTACCGGAGCGACTCCCGGTTGACCCCCTCGCGTTCGAGGAACCGGCCCTTCGTGTGCTCCTCGAACCCGAACTGCCGGTACAACCCGTGCGCGTCCGCGGTGTGCAGCATCCAGCGGAAGCCTGCTCCCGGCCCGTGGTCGATCATCTCGCGCACGAGTTCCTTGCCCAATCCGCTCCCGCGAGCGGACTCGACCACGAACACGTCGCCGAGATACGCCGAGGTCACTCCGTCGGAGAAGGCTCGGGCGAAGCCGACCTGTCGTCCGTCCACGCGCGAGTAGGCCCCGACGACCCGCCACGATCCGGCGATCGCCGCTTCCACCTGTTCTCGCGTCCGCCATCGGCCCCAATAGGCCTCGGTGGAAAGGAAGTCCCACAGCACGTCGAGGTCGAGCCGCTCCCGCCGGTCGTCGACCTCGTATTCACCCACGACCCTCATGCCCGGCAAGCTAGCCGACCGGCTCCGGGAAACTCCACCGAATTCAGGCGGGCTTGAGCAGGTAGTCCACCACCGGACGCAACTCCTCCGCGGACGGCGGCTCGTCGTCGATCAGCCCCTGGATCAGCAGCCCGTCGATACCCGCGAGAAACACCCGGAACGCGACCTCGTCGTCATGCCGGACCATCGACGTCAACACATCCAGCCACCGCCGCGCCGCCGGGCGCAGCTCGGGTTTGCGCGCGGCCAGCAGGTACAGCTCGTACTCCGCCATCGTGCGCCCACGCCGCGGCCCGAGCGCCTCCGCGAGCAGGCCAGCCACCTCTTCCGCACCGCGGCTGCCGCGTGACCGGGCGCGGTCGATCATCCAGTACACCTCGGTCGCCATGTCGCGCGCGCACGAGATGAGCGTCGCTACGAGCAGGTCGTCCAGAGAGGAGAAGTGATAGGTCGTGGACGTCGTCGGCACGCCCGCTTCGGCGGCGACCGTGCGGTGCGTGACCCCGGCGACGCCGTCGCGTTCGATCACTCGCAGGGTCGCCTCGATGATCTCCGTCCGGCGCTTCTCGCCGCGCGCCTTGCGGCCGTCGGTCTGGATTTTCACGATTGGCTCCCGACCTCGATGAGCACCACCCCGCCGACCACGAGCACCAGCCCGGAGATCACCGCGAGGTTGATCGGCTCCTTCAAAAACAGCACGCCGACCAGCGCGACCAGCGCCACGCCCGCCGCGGCCCAGATCGCGTAGGCCACCCCGATCGGCAGCCCGAGCTTCAGCACCCGCGACAGCGCGAAGAACGCCAGCCCGTACCCGACGACCACCAGGATCGACGGCGTCACCTTGGAAAAGCCCTCGGAGAGTTTGAGCGAAATCGTGGCGGTCACTTCTGCGGCGATGGCCAAAGCGAGGTACAAGTAAGCACCCATAGCACAATAAAGTACCTGAACGATCGTCCCACTTGCTAGCGAGGCGTGCACCACATCGGTGGGACTTGGGACCGTCGGACCGGTTACCCATCAGTAAGAAGCGTTACCCTGCTCGGCACCGGCGCGCTCGCGCGGCGGCACCACCACACCGGACGAAAGGCACCCGACGATGGGCGCTGTACAGCTGACGCTCGGGGGATTTCCGTCCTCCTGGGCATCGTCGCCTGGGGAATGTTCATCGCGACCATTGCCCGCTTCGTGCGGGTGATCAAGCTCGGCCAGCCGGACGCCACCCGCAACGGCCCGTTCATGGCGCGCTTGATGACCCTGGTCAAGGAGTTCGCGGCGCACACCCGCATGGCGAAGTTCCGCCAGGTCGCGCCGTGGCACTGGCTGGTCATGTGGGGCTTCCTGATCGGGTCGCTCGCGCTCTTCGAGGCCTACGGCGAGGTGTTCGTCCCGACCTGGGGCTGGCCGATCCTCGAGGACTGGTCGCTGTGGAGCCTCCTGATGGAGCTGCTCGGCGTCGGCACGGTCGTCGGCGGCGTCGCGCTCGCGATCATCCGGCAGCTGAACCACCCGCGCCGGGCCGATCGGCTGTCGCGCTTCGCCGGCTCGAACTTCAAGTGGGCCTACTTCGTCGAGGCCGTGGTGATCGTCGAGGGCATCGGCATCATCGGCGTGCGCGCCGGCAAGGCCGCGATGCACGTCCACGAGACGCCGACCTGGGCCGCTTTCGTCTCGAACCCGCTCAGCGAGCTGCTGCCCTCGAGCGCGGCGCTGGTGTCGGTGTTCGCCTTCATCAAGCTGATGAGCGCCACGGTCTGGCTGATCGTCGTGGCCCGCACGATGACCATGGGCATCGCCTGGCACCGGTTCAGCGCGTTCTTCAACATCTACTTCAAGCGCGAGGCGGACGGCGGCGTCGCACTCGGCAAGGTCAAGCCGATGATGAGCAAGGGCAAGGTGCTCGACCTCGAAGAGGCGGACCCGGACGAGGACACCTTCGGCGTCGGCGCGATCGAGGACTTCAGCTGGAAGGGCTGGCTGGACTTCTCCACCTGCACCGAATGCGGCCGTTGCCAGTCGCAGTGCCCGGCGTGGAACACCGGCAAGCCGCTGTCGCCGAAGCTGCTCATCACGCAGCTTCGCGACCACGCCTACGCGAAGGCACCCTACCTGCTCGCGGGCGGCAAGCGCGACATGGCCGGTGACGAGGTCGGCCTGTCCGGCGACAACATGTACGCGGGCATCGACGTCCTCGCGATCGCTGAGTCGCAGAAGGCGCTCGTCGGCGACGACGGCGGCGTAATTGACCCGGACGTCCTGTGGTCCTGCACTTCCTGCGGTGCCTGCGTCGAGCAGTGCCCGGTCGACATCGAGCACGTCGACCACATCGTGGACATGCGCCGCTACCAGGTGATGATCGAGTCGTCGTTCCCCACGGAGCTGAACGGCATGTTCAAGAACCTGGAGAACAAGGGCAACCCGTGGGGCCAGAACGCCAAGGACCGCCTGCAGTGGACGGAAGACCTCGACTTCGAGGTCCCGGTCTTCGACGGCGACCTCGGCGACGCCGAGTACCTGTTCTGGGTCGGCTGCGCCGGTGCGTTCGAGGACCGCGCGAAGAAGACCACGCGTGCCGTCGCGGAACTGCTGCACATCGCGGGCGTCAAGTACACCGTGCTCGGCTCGGAGGAGTCCTGCACCGGTGACCCGGCTCGCCGCGCGGGCAACGAGTTCCTGTTCCAGATGCTGGCGCAGCAGAACGTCGAGGTGCTGAACTCGGTGTTCGAGGGACGGGAACGCAAGGCGCGCAAGGTGGTCGTCACCTGTGCGCACTGCTTCAACACCCTCGCCAACGAGTACCCGGAGCTGGGCGGCCAGTTCGACGTCGTGCACCACACGCAGTTGCTGAACCGCCTGGTGCGGGAGAAGCACCTGACGCCGGTCGCGCCGGTCGCCGAGGACGTCACCTACCACGACCCCTGCTACCTGGGCCGGCACAACAAGGTCTACGACGCTCCCCGCGAGCTCGTCGGCGCGTCCGGCGCGCAGCTGCGCGAAATGCCGCGGCACGGCGACCGCTCGATGTGCTGCGGCGCGGGCGGCGCGCGGATGTGGATGGAAGAGAAGATCGGCAAGCGGATCAACGTCGAGCGCGTGGACGAGGCGCTCGGCACCGCTCCGTCGAAGATCGCCACCGGCTGCCCGTTCTGCCGCGTGATGCTCACCGACGGCGTCACCTCGCGCCAGAGCGACGGCATGGCGAGCGAAAAGGTCGAGGTCGTGGACGTCGCGCAGCTGCTGCTCACCGCGGTGAAGCGCAAGCCGGAGCCGGCGCTGGTCGCCTCGGGCGCGCCGTCGCTGGACGAATCGGACGCGGAACTGTCCGCCAAGCCGGACGTCCCGACCGACGAGAAGCCGACCGGAACACCGTTGCCCGAGGGCGACGACTGAGGTTCTCGCTGAAAACGGCCCCTGGCATCCGCGGATGTCAGGGGCCGTTTCGTTGCCGGGACGTACTGCTGAGTCGGGTTGCTGCCCGCCGTCAAAGCGGGCTTCGCCGCGACGGTCGACCAGTCGGTACTGGTCGTGGGCGCGCTCGCCCTCGTCGTGGCTGCTTGCAGCAGGCGGCGTACCCCGCGGTGCCGTTAGTCTTTCCGGCGTGAGCGACGAATCGGAGGGCGGCGGCGAAAGCACTCTTACCGTGGTGCTGGCCGGTGGGGTGAACCTGGCGATCGCGGTGCTGAAGCTCGTCGCGGGCATCATCACCGGATCGGGCGCGATGCTGTCCGAGGCCGCGCATTCGGTCGCCGACACCATCACCGAGGTGCTGCTGCTCACCGCGTTGAAACGGTCCGAGCGACCGGCTGATCGCCGCCATCCGTTCGGGTACGGCAAGGAGCGGTATTTCTGGTCGCTGCTGGCCGCGGTGTCGATCTTCGCTTCCGGTGCGGTTTTCGCGCTGTACGAAGGATTCACCACCGTTTTCGGAGAAGGCGCGGAGCAGACGAAACCGATCGTCGGCTACATCGTGCTGGCGCTGGCTTTCGCGCTCGAATCGGTGTCGTGGGCACAGGCCGTCCGCCAGGTCCGACGCGACGCGAAAGCCGAGCAGCGGCCGTTCTTCGCCTACCTGCGGATGATCGACGACCCGGCACCCAAGACCGTGCTCTTCGAGGACTCGGCGGCGCTGGTCGGTCTGCTGCTCGCGTTCGCCGGGATCGGGTTGCACCAACTGACCGGCTCGGACGTGTGGGACGGCATCGCGTCGATCCTCATCGGCGTGCTGCTCGCGTGCGTCGCGTACCTGCTCGGCAGCACGAACCGCGGTCTGCTGGTCGGCAGGCAGGCGGATCCGCGCCTGGTCCGCGGCATCCGGGATCACCTCGGAGCTGCGCCGGAAATCGACGCGCTGGTGGATCTGCAGACCATGCTGATGGGCACCGACCACGTCCTGGTGTGCGCCCGCGTGGACTTCGACGACGCACTCGGCGCTGCCGACCTGGAACGCGCGTGCGTGCGGATGGCCGACGAGTTGAGCGAGCGGTTCCCGGACGTCGCGGAGGTGTTCATCGAACCCGTGCCGCGGACGGATCCGAAGCTGCGCGCGACGGTGCTGGCCCGGTACGGCGTGCCGCCGCGACCGAATCAGTAGCCGAAGTCCTGCGTCCAGTACCAGCCGTCGGTCGTGACGCCGACGCCGAGCTTCTTCAGCGAGCAGTTGAGGATGTTCTTGCGGTGCCCGCTGGAGTTCATCCACATCCGCATCACCTGGTCCGCGCTGGTCGCGCCCTTCGCGATGTTCTCCGCGCCCGGTTTGGGATATCCCGCGGCGGTGATGCGGTCGGCGAAGCTCTCGCCTTCCGGGGTGTCGTGGGAGAAGTAATCGCGCTGCGACATGTCGTCGCTGTGTCCCTGCGCCGCCTGGTCGAGATGGGATTCCTCGGCCACCGGATCGCAGCCCGCCTTGTCCCGCTCGTCGTTGACCAGTGCGAGGACCTGGCCCGCCAGCGTCGGCGCGCTGCGCGGCTTGGGTGCCGGCTTCGCGCTGCTGCTCGTCGGAGTGTCCTCTTTGGACTCTTCAGTCGACGGCGACGGCGACGGCGGGGGCGGCGCGGGAGTGGCCGAGGTCGATGGCGGCGCCGTAGTCGCGGGCGCGGTGCTGCTCGGTGTCGCCGACGTTGAAGACGCTGGCGACACCGCGAACGGTCGCAGCGCACCCGAGGACAACCCGCCGTCGCGCGTTTCCGGGACAGCGACGCTCAGTGTGTCGAGGTGCCCGGAGCGCAGTGCGAACGTCCCGCCAGCTGCTCCGAGCCCCCCAAAGAGAACACTGAGAGTCACGCTTACGACCCGGACGCGCACACTAATGGAGGACACAGCCGCGGAAACTATCACGAACTGATTACGATGGTTACCTCCAAATGGCGCAGCGGCCGGAGACCCACTACCCAGCGTCGAGAACCTCGACGTACCCGTCCGTCCCGTTGACGCGGATCCGTTGTCCGTCCTTGATCAGCTTCGTGGCGTTCTGCACCCCGACGACCGCGGGCAGGCCGTACTCCCGCGCGATCACCGCACCGTGCGTCATCTGGCCGCCGACCTCGGTCACCAGGCCGGTGATCGCCACGAACAGCGGGGACCAGCTCGGATCCGTGTACGCCGTGACGAGGATGTCGCCCGGTTCGAGATCGGCGTCACCGAGATCCAGGATGACGCGGGCGCGGCCCTCGATCGTCCCGGCGGACACCGGCAGCCCGCCTAACGCGCCTTCGGGCAGGTCGTCGCGGCGGTAGCTGCCGGAAACGGCCTCGCCGTCCGAGGTGAGCACGCGGGGCGGCGTCATCGATTCATAGGACCGGAACGCTTCCTTGCGCTGCTGGATCAGCTCGCGGTCGACCTCGCTCGTCCGCACGACCTCCTGGAATTCCTGCAGGCGCAAGAAAAAGAGGTCCTCCGGCTCGTCGAGCACGCCAGCCCGCACCAGCCGCTCGGCCTCGCCCAGCAGAGCTTCCTTGTATACGAAATAGCGGCTGATCATGCCGTACTTCGGATACTCGCGGTACCCGGTGAACGTGCGGACGCGCTCGATCATCCGCTCGGTTTCCTCGGCCTTCGCCGCGCCGTCCGGCAAGGCACGCAACCGTTCCAGGACCTCCTGCGCCTTGTCCAGCGCTTCCTGACGGCCCTGTTCGAAGCGGCGCTGCCCGGCCCCCGGCTCGAAGTTTTTGATGTTGGACAACAACATCGGCACCAGCGCGACCGGCTGTTCGCTCCACCGCGGCCGGGTAATGTCGATCTCGCCGACGCAGCGCATCCCGTACTTGTCGAGGTACCCCTGGATCGCGGCGCGCGATTCCTCCCCGCCGGCCAGCTTCGGCAGTTCGTCCAGGAAGCCGTTGTCCTCGACGTCCTGAAGGAACGCGACGACCTCGGGATGGGCGCGGAGCACGTCGGCGACATCGAGGAGCGCCAGCCCCATCTCCGCGGTGACGTTGTGCGGGACGGACTGGGTGAGCGTGTCGGCGACATTCTTTTCGCCAAGCCACTCTTGGAGGTGGTCATTCAGCCACCAGGTCGCCTGCATCGCCGCGGTGAACACCTGGTGGCTGCGCCGGTCGAAGAGGATCCGGCGCATTTCCTCGACGTCCTCGAAAATGAAGTCGAGCAGTTCGCTGCCGGACTTCGCAGCGATTTCTCGCTGCAGCTTGGCGATGGAGGCCTCGCTGTGCTGGATCAGCTCGGTGACGACGGCCGGATCGGTTTCGATGGTGGCCGGTGCGGCGCCGGGGATCTGCTCGCCGGGTCCGTCGTCGTCGGACAGCGGGAGGAAGCCCTCGCGGGAAAGGACGGTCTCCAGCGCGTCCGCCATCAGCGGATCGGATTTCCCTACCACCGCGAGGAAACTGGCGCGGCTCTTGGGCACCGACAGCAACGCGGTGGCGTCCGCGAACAGCCGCCCGCCCGCCTCGGCCATCGGACGCGGGGTCGTCAACTGCCAGACCGACAGGCCCAGCGGCTTCATCGCGTCGGTCATCATCTGCTGGTGGCCGACGGAAAGGTAGACGTGGTTTCCCTCGTCGGCGGCCGCCGGGAGCGGGAACAGCGTGGTGATCGGGCGGCTCTGCACGATCTGGAACTCGTCGTCGGCCAGGCACCATTCGATGTCCTGCGGGCGGCCGAAATGCGCCTCGATCGTGCGGCCGAGTTCCACCAGTCGCAGGACCTGGTCGTCGGTCAGCGCGGCCTGTTCCTGCTGGTCCGCGTCGATCACCTGCTCTTCGGTGCCGCCGCCCTCGACGGCCAGGATGGCGCGTTGCTTGGCGGAGATCGCCTTGTCGACGATCGCGCCGTCGCGCACCTGGTAGTTGTCGGCGTTGACCAGACCGGAAACCAGCGCCTCGCCGAGCCCGAAGCTGGCCTCCACGACGGCGGTCTTCCGATTGGACGTCACCGGGTCGGCGGTGAAGAGCACCCCGGCCGCCTGCGGGAACACCATCTGCTGCACGACCACGGCCATGTGGACTTTCCGGTGGTCAAAGCCGTTGCGCAGCCGGTAGGTCACCGCGCGTTCGGTGAACAGCGACGCCCAGCACCGGCTGATGTGCCGCAGGACCGCCTCCGCGCCAAGGACATTGAGGTAGGTGTCCTGCTGCCCGGCGAAGGACGCGCCCGGAAGGTCCTCCGCGGTCGCGCTCGACCGGACCGCGTAGGCGCGTCCGTCCACCAGCGCGTCGGTGATCTCCTTCGCCAGATCGTCCGGGATCGCGATCGCTTCCAGCGCTTGTCGGATCTCCGCGCTGCCCTCGCTGATCGCGTCCCGGTCGTCCGGGTTCAGGTTCGCCAACCGGTCCAGCGGCCCGGCCAGTTCCGGCGCGTTCTCGATGATCCGCTCGAACGCTTCGGTCGTCACGCAAAAACCGGGCGGCACGCGGACCCCGTCGATCCGCGCGAGTTCGCCCAGATGCGCGCCCTTGCCCCCGACGATCGCGACCTGCTCCCGGTCGATCTGCCCGAGACCGAGCACGTAGCTACCCATTCGTTCGTTTCCCCCGTCTGTGGTCGTTCCCGGCTGTCGCTGCCTGTCGAGCGGAAGCCGGGTCGGCTGGAGATTCTGCGGTACCACCCGGGTCTTGCGGCAAGCCCCCCGATGCGTTATAAGTTAAATACGGCAGGGAGAGATATTCTTCGCTGCCTTTTCTTTTGCCCGCTTCAAGGGCTCACCTTCGTCGTCGTGGTGGCTTCCTTGGTCACCGGGCGTCCGGTCTGATCGGTCGCGGTCGCGGTGGTCGTCGTGGTGACGTCCGCGCGAGCCGAAAGCGTGCAGGCGCGGGTGACCTGTTCGCCAGGGGCCAGCTGGGTGACAGTGAACGAGCAGGCCGGGTCCGCGGCGCGAACGGTCACGTCGTGCAAAAGCGCGTCGCCGGTATTGCGGAGGGTGCTCACGTAGGTCACCGGGTCACCCGGCCGGATCGGCTGGTCCAGGTGATCGCGGCGCAGGTCCAACGCCGGGTGAAGCACCGCGAAGTCGGCTTTCCCGGTCGCGGTCACCGGCGGGCCCCACGGGGCGGCCGCGGTCGCGGTGAGCGGGGCGGCGCTTGCCGGTGCCACGCACTGGTAGCGCTGGGTTCCGCCGACCGCCAGTTCGGCGAAGGCGTGCGCACAAGCAGGGTCGCCGGCCACCCGGACGTCGTGCAGCGGCTGGTCGCCGGTGTTGGTCACCACGACCTCGAACGGCACCGCGTCGTCGGCTCGATACGCGCTGCCCGGGGCGTGTTGGGCGACGGACAGCGCGGGCTTCTTCACCTTGAACGACGCCTGGGCGGAAGCGTTGACCGTTCGCTGCGTCGGGTCGGTGCCGGTCACCTTCGCGGTGTTCGTGAACCCGGCCGCGCCCGCGGTGATCGAGCACTGGTACTCGATCTGCGCGTCCGGGGCCAGGCTCGGGATCTGGTGCGCGCAGGCCGGGGTGCGATCGTCCACAACGGACACCGCGGTCAGCGGAACGTCGCCGACGTTGCGGACCAGCAGCGAGAACGTGACCTTGTCGCCCTGGCGCACCTCGTACGGCTGGGCGTCCTTCATGATCGCGAGTTCCGGGTGGATGACGTCGATCTTCGCCGAGCCGGACGCGGTGACCGGGCGGTTCGTGGGGTCGGTTCCGGAGAGGGTGGCGAGGACGGCGAAGTCGTCCGGTTTGGCGTTCACCGTGCACTGGTAGCTCTGTGCGGCACCGGGTTCGAGGCGGTCGAACTTCTTCGGGCACGCGGGATCAGTGCTGGTCACCGCGGTGAGCGGGACGTCGCCGGTGTTGGTGACGGAGACCGTCACGGTGAGAGTGTCGCCGACCCGCGCGACGGTCGGGTTCGCCGAGGTCAGCACGGTGAGCGCGGGATGGATCACGTCGATGTGCGCGTCGGCGGACGCGGTGAGCGGCGGGCCGACCGGCGGGGTGCCGGTGATGTGCGCGGTGCTGACCGCGTCGTCAGCGGGGGCGGGGATGGTGCAGTCGTAGGTTTTGTTCGCTTTCGGGGCGAGGGTGTCGAGGGCTTTCGCGCACGGGCCCTGGTCGGTGACCTTGACGGCGGTCAGCGGGGCGTCGCCGGTGTTGGTCGCGGTGATGGTGAAGGTGACCGGGTCACCGGCGCGGAAGGGGCCGCCGTGGACGGTCTTCGTCAACGACAATCCCGGGTGCACGACGGTGAACGCAGCGTCAGCGGTGGCGGTTACCGTGCCGCCGATCGGGTCTGCGGCGGTCACCTTCGCGGTGTTCGAGTAACCGTCATGCCCGGCTTTCGTGGTGCAGGTGTAGTGCTGTTCTTCGCCAGCGGCCAGGGTGGGGAAGTCGCGGGTGCAGCCGGGGGTCTTTTCGTCCACAATGGACACCTTGGCCAGTGGCACGTCTCCGCTGTTGCGCACGGTGATGGTGAAGGTGACTTCGTCCCCCTCGCGCACCTGCGTCGGCGCGACAGTTTGGGTGAACTGGACGGCGGGGTGGATGACGTCGACGTGTGCGCTCGCGTTCGCGGTGACGGGGCGGCCGGACGGGTCGGTGCCGGTGACCGTCGCGTCGCTGGTGAGATCGTCAGTCGCGGGCCGGGTGCAGGTGTAGGTCTGCTTTGCCTGCGGGGCAAGGGTTCCCAGCCGCTTCGCGCATTCCGGGACACTCGGGTCAGCGACCTGGGTGTCGCGGAGTTCGGTGTCGCCGGCGTTTGTGACGGTCAGGGTGAACGTCGCGGGCCCACCCGGGCGCACGACGGTCGGCGTCACGCTCTGCGCGAGCGTGACGAGCGGGTGGATCACGTCGATTGCTGCCTCCGTCGCCGCCGTCACCGGCGTTCCGACCGGCGGTTTCGCGGTGACCTGCAGTGCTTCTGTCACGTCGGCACCCGGTGCGGTAGTGGTGCAGTCGAACGCCCAGTTAGCTCCGGGGGCGAGGGTGTCGTGCTGTTGTGCGCAGCCATCGGCACGGGCCATTGTCGTGACGGCCAGTCCGGTGAGCGGCACGTCGCCGGTGTTCGCCACGACGACATGAATTGCGATGGAGTCGTTTTCGCGGAACGGTCCACCTTGGACAGTCGCGGTCAAGGTGACTGCCGGATGCTGCACGGTGAACGACGCGCTCGCCTTTGCGGTGACCGGACGGCCGGTTGGATCGGTGCCGGTGACGGTCAGGTCGTTCGTGAAGCCCTGCGTTCCGGCGACCGTGGTGCAGGTGAAAGTCTGCTTTCCTTGTGCGGCAACAGTTCCGAGGGTTCGCGCGCATTCGGCGACCCGGTCGTCTGCCACGGTGACGTCGTGGAACTCGGCGTCGCCAGCGTTGCTTACCGTGACAGTAAAGGTGACACGGCCCCCCTCGCGCACCTGCGCGGGCGCGGCGGCGACGGAAGCTTCCAACGTCGGGTGAACCACATCGATCCGCGCCTCCGCGGTCGCGCGCTGTGTCGTTCCGAGCTGGTCTTTGCCAGTCGCGACAACGGTATTCGTCACGTCGTCCGCCGGAGCTAACTGTTCGCACTTATACGTCTCGACCGCATTGGGCGCCAACGTGCCGAACTTGCGGACACAACCGGGCACGCTGTCGTCGGCCACCGCGACGTCGTCGAGCGGCACGTCCCCGGCGTTGCGCACGGTGACAGCGAAAGTGACGCGGTCCCCTTCGCGCACCTGCGCGGGGGAGGCGGCAGCGGTGACCGCGAGGGCCGGATGGATCACCGTGACAGTGGCCGAGGACTTGGCCGTGACCGGTCGGCCGGTGGCGTCCGTACCCGTGGCGGTAACGCTGTTTGTGGTGGTGAGCGCGGGTTTCGCGGTGCACGAGTAGGTCTGCTGGGTGCCCGGCGTCAGTACGCCGAAGGACCGCGAGCACTCCGGAGTCAGATCATCGGTGACGTCGACCGGGTTGAGCGGACTGTCACCGGTGTTGCGCACGGTGACCTTCCAGGCGACCTGATCCCCGCCGTGCACCACCGGCGGGACGGCTTCCTTGGAAACGGAGATCGCGGGCGTGATGAGGGGGACTTTCGCGTCCGCGGTCGAGCTGACAACTTTGCCGAGCGGGTCGATGCCCTTCACGGCCGCGCGAGCTCCGTTCGGCAGCGGCACGGTTGCCGTGCAGGTGCCCACCACCGATTGGCCCGGCGCAAGGGCTCCGATGGCGCGTGCGCACGAGGGGACCGCTGGGTCGGCGATGGTCACGTCGTGCAGCGGAACGTCGCCGGTGTTGATGGTCTTGAGCGTGAAGGTCGCCTGATCGCCGGCGCGGTAAGCCGGCTTGTCGACCTGTTGACTCAACTTCAGGGCCGGGCGGAGGACATCGACGTTGCTGCCCGCTGAAGCCGACACCTGCTTCCCGCCGGAGCCCACGCCAGTCGCCTTGACCGT
Organism: Amycolatopsis sp. Poz14; assembly: GCF_006704225.1. Taxonomy (NCBI): domain Bacteria; kingdom Bacillati; phylum Actinomycetota; class Actinomycetes; order Pseudonocardiales; family Pseudonocardiaceae; genus Amycolatopsis; species Amycolatopsis sp. Poz14. Next base: position 849,516 of record NZ_JACLHD010000001.1, on the reverse strand, counting down.
GGCGACAAACCCCTTCTCCGGCGCGGCGAACGTGCATTGATAACGCGCGCTGGCCCCCGGCGCAAGGGTGCCGATCTTCTTGCCGCACTGCGGGTTCCGCTCGTCCACGACGTCCACATCGGACACCGGGACGGAAGCCGGATTCGTCACGCTGACCGTGAACGTCACCTGGTCGCCCGCGTGCACCCGATGCGGTTCGGCGACCGCCGTGACCTGCAATTCCTGCGCCGGCCGGGGCGCCGCATACGCCGCGGGGGTCAGCAGAGTGGCCACCAGGCCGAGGACTAAGAGCAGACGTTTCCCGGCCGAAACCATGCGGGCAAGTTTTCCACCATCCGGTGACGCCGCGGCGATTTCTTACCCGGCAGTGGGATTACCTCACTCCGCTGAGCGATGAGTGAGACGCACGGTTGACTCGTGGGTGATCGCCGCCGCCTGATCGAGGAAACCGATCACCGTTTGGAGTTGCTCGTCGGAGTAGCCGGCCGCGATCGACTTCGTCGCGGCGACGATGTAGTCCCACAGCGGCGCGACGCGCTCGACGTTCGCCGGGTCGACCCGGACGAGGACCTTCCGCCGGTCGTCCGGATGCGGCATCCGGTTGACGACGCCCTTGCGCTCGAGCCGGTCGACCAGCGCGGTGACCGACGCGGGCGCGAGCCCGGCGTACTCGGCCAGTTCCTTCGGCGTGAGCGGACCGAGCCGGGCGAGGTAGTCGGTGACCTTGCTCTCGACCGGCGAAAGACCGTTCTGCTCGGCGAGCGCGGTGTGGAACATGACCGTCTCGGTCGACAGCACCCGGGCACGAAGCAGCAGCTCAGCGACCAGATCCTCGCGTTCGCTTGACATGCCCCGGAGTCTAGCGGACTATTTAGTTCGATAGAACGAATTACTTTCCAAGATATTCGAAGGGGCGAATCATGGCACGGATCTTGATCGCGGGCGGGGGCATCGCGGGGGCGATCACCGCGATCGCGCTGCACGAGGTGGGGCACGAACCGGTCCTGTACGAGGCGTACGACCGCAGCGCGGAGGGAGTCGGCGCGTTCCTGACGCTCGCCGTGAACGGCCTCGACGCGCTGACGCCGTTAGGGCTGAAACCGCTGGTCAAAGACCTGGGTTTCGACACGCCGCGGATGACGCTCGGGCTCGGCAACGGCCGCCGGCTCAGCGAGTTCCCGCTCGGCGGCGCGCTGCCGGACGGCACGGTGAGCCAGACCGTCCTGCGCTCCGATCTCTACGTGGCGCTGCGCGACGAAGCGGTCAGACGCGGCGTGCGCACGGAGTTCGGCAAGCGGCTGACCGGTGCCGAACAGTCGGCGGACGGCGTCACCGCGGTCTTCGCCGATGGCACGAAAACCCACGGCGACCTGCTGATCGGCGCGGACGGGCTGAGGTCGACAGTCCGCCGGATCCTGGATCCCTCCGCCCCGTCGCCGCGGTACGTGCCGCTGCTCAACACCGGCGGTTTCGCCCGCGGCCTCGACCTCGACGACGAGCCCGGCATCATGCACATGGTGTTCGGCCGCAAGGCGTTCTTCGCGCACGTACTCGCCCCGGACGGCGCGGTCTGGTGGTTCGCGAACGTGCCGCACGCCAGCGAACCGACCGAATCCGACCTCGCCGGGATGCGCGGCCCCGGCTGGCGGAAGCGACTGCTCGACCTGGTCCGCGCGGACCGCACTCCGGCCGCGGCGATCATCGAGGCGAGCGAAAACATCTACGAACCGTGGGCGACGTACGACTTCCCGACGGTCCCGGTGTGGCATCGCGGCCGGATCGGCCTCATCGGCGACGCCGCGCACGCGACGTCACCGGCGGCCGGGCAGGGTGCGGCGATGGCGATCGAGGACGCGGTGACGCTCGCGATGTGCCTGCGCGACGTCGCCGACCCGGCGGCCGCGTTGACCACCTTCGAAACGCTGCGCCGCGAGCGGGTGGAAGCCGTTGTGGCCCAAGGCAAACGCAACGGCGACGCCAAAGCCCCGGGCCCGATCGGCCGGGTGCTCCGGGACTTCTTCATCACGCGCGCGATGCGCAAACCGGCCACCGACGACCCGAACCGGTTCATGTGGGAGCACCGGATCGACTGGGCCGCCCCGGTGAAGGCGGCTTAGCGCCAGGTGTCGACGCGGTGGAAGTTCTTGTACGCGCGGCTCGGCGTCGGCCCGCGCTGCCCCTGGTAGCGGGAGCCGGCCTCGCTGGAGCCGTACGGGAATTCCGCCGAGCTGGACAGGCGGAAAATGCACAGCTGGCCGATTTTCATCCCGGGCCACAGCGTGATCGGCAGGTTCGCGACGTTCGACAGCTCGAGCGTGATGTGCCCGGAGAAGCCGGGGTCGATGAAGCCCGCGGTGGAGTGAGTGAGCAGCCCGAGGCGGCCGAGGGAGGATTTGCCCTCGAGCCGTCCGGCGAGGTCGTCGGCGAGCCGGACCTGCTCGAACGTGGACCCGAGCACGAACTCGCCGGGGTGCAGCACGAACGGCTCGTCGCCCTCTTTTTCGACCAGCGAGGTCAGCTCGTCCTGCTGCAGCTGCGGGTCGATGTGGGTGTACTTGCTGTTGTCGAAGACCCGGAAGTACCGGTCGAGCCGGACGTCGATGCTGGACGGCTGGACCATGGCAGGGTCGAAGGGGTCGATGCCGAGGCGGTCGGCGTCGAGCTCTTTGCGGAGGTCACGGTCACTGAGCAGCACGGATGCAGCCTATCGGGCGGGCAGGCGCGGCCGGGGCACCCCTCCGTCCGAACACCGCGTCCATCCGCTTGAGGTACCGCCGGCGCCCGAACGCGCCGAGCGCTTCCTGCAGCGCAGTCGCACCGGGCACCAGCTGCCGCACGGTCTCCGCCGCGTAATTCACCCCCGCTGCGGCGAGCACCGCGGCCTGCGCGACCGGGTTGTCCGGCAGCCCGAGAAAGTCGGCGTTGTCCCGCCCGAGCACGAGCCGGCTGATCGCGGAATGCACGCCGACGTTTACCTGCGCGAGCACCTTCCCGGCCGCCCCGCGCCCCTCGCCGATCGCCGCGTGCGTGTCGACGAGGGCGCGGGCGAGCCGGACGGAGTCGTCGTCGGGAATGAACTCGGTGGCGGCGAGCATCCAGAGCAACCGCCAGGCGTCGTCTTCATCGGCGGGCAGCAGCTCGTCGGCGACGCCCATCAGCCAGCCGACGTAGCGCCAAAGATGCAGGATGTCGGCCTTCTCGCGGGCGGTGTAGCGGAGGCCGAGCAGCTGGGTGCCGAAGACGTAGACGAGCGAGAAGAGCAGGAGCGTGCCCGCGGTCTGGACCTGATTGACCGGCCGGTCCCACCGGTCGTAATCCCAATCCGGCCGGTTGTTCATCGCGCGCCGGACGTGCGCGTGCACCAGCCGGATCTTGAGCGCGGCCTGATACCCCGTGCGGTGCTTTTGGAGCGCGCCCGGAGTCGTGACGTCAATCCACCACGCGGCGGTCTCCACCAACCGCCGCGGTGCCCGATGCTCGATTTCCCCGGTCCCGACCAGGGATTTCGTCGCGCGTGAGGCCAGGTAGCCGCCCATGAGCGACATGTCGCCAAGCGGGAAAAGCCCGAGCAGCCCGGCGCGGGTGATGGCCTTCGCGCCGCGGACGAGCCTTTGCTGGTCGACCCAGTACGGGGTGGCCTCGACCTGGTCGATGAAGGCTTTCAGCTCCGGGTGAACTTGTTCCCCCGCCAACGCCTGGTCGACGCGGCTTTGCTGGTGAGGCTCCCGGTGCAGCCACTCGACGACGGCGTCGGCCAGGGCGTCTTCCTGCTGCGCGAAAGTACGGAGCCGCTTGAGCTGCGCTTCGTCGGCGGTGGCACCCCGGCTCCGGGCGGCCAGCCGGAACCCGCCTTGCCGGAACATCTCAGGAGACATCTCGGGGTCGTCCATCGCGCACCTCCGCACCGTGGGTCGACAACAAGTGTTGTCACTTTGGCGGGGGAGCGTCAAGGCGTGGCCCCCGCTGGACATGGGGGTGCCGTGGTTGTGTATGCTGGCGGAGCACTGCGGATGTAGTTCAATGGTAGAACATCAGCTTCCCAAGCTGAATACGCGGGTTCGATTCCCGTCATCCGCTCAGATGGCTGTTTTAGCAGCTCAGAAGGGGCGCTTCCCAATTTCAGGAAGCGCCCCTTCTGGCTTTCTACAGACTGTTCCAACAACATCCCAGCAACATCACTCGGCGGCTCCATTTTCGCGCTTTCCCTTCGGACGCTCGGTCCGCCGGTGCTCCTCGATGAGCTTCGACAGTGTCTCGGCGATCCGCTCGCCCGCTTCGTCCGTCGCACGCTGGTAGATCAGGGCCGCTCGCATGTCGTCATGACCCACCCGCGCCATCAGGTCCTTGGTCGACATCCCTGCTTTGGACGCCCACACGTTGCCCGTGTGTCGCAAGTCGTGAAAGTGCAGACCCTTCAACCCGAGGTCCGCCACGACTTCCGTCCACTTCGGCAGCTGCGCGAAGTTCAGCCGCCGCAATGGGTTGCCCTTCTTGCCCGTGAACAACAACGCGTCGTCGTCCGGCTTCACGAACAACGCCAGGTGTTTCAACAGCAGCGGCCGAACCGCGTGCGGCACCGTCACCGTCCGGACGCCCGCCGGCGACTTCGGGGAGGCAGGTCGACAGCCCTTTGCCCGGCACATCAACGAACGCTCGGGTCACGCGGACCGTACTGGCGTTCTCGGCACAGCAGCCGAGCTAAGACGCCGAGCAGCACCACTTTGCCGAAAATTTGACACCGAACGACTCAGCATATGGGTGCCCGTTGCCAATGCGCCGCCATCCTGGACCTCGCAGAGACACGATGGCAAGAACGTCGCAAGCCAAGGACACGGCAAAGAAATTACGCTAAAATGCACTCGACCAAAGTCACACCCGGACAGCAGGGAAAAAATATGACCGAAGCAGCCGCCAGCGTTGATCTGATTCCAATCAAGAGCGAGACTCGAACTATCCAAACCTGCTTCCGGCAATGCTTATATGAAGTCCCAAACTTCCAGCGCCCATATAGCTGGTCGGCCGACCAGCTGGAGGATTTTTGGAACGATGTCGTACTCGCGCAAGGGGACTTTTTCTTCGGATCCACTGTGACGTGGGTTAGCGAAAAGCGGGATCTATTTAACGATACTTACTCAGTAATTGACGGCCAACAACGCCTAACAACGAGCGCGATCATTCTATCAGTCGTTCGCGACTTTTTTCTTGAAATATCGGAAACCGCTGATGATACTGACAATTCGGAGTCGATCAACGCGGCAAAAACCCAAGGAAATGCAACACAGAAATACCTGATAGCCACAGACGATGACGGCACCGCGTACCCCGTCATCCGGCGGCAGGAAGAAATGTTTTACGAAGTTATCCAGAATCCGAGCGCAATCCCTTCGGGCGTAAAGTGGAATCGCAGCGCTGAAAGAATTGGCGACGCCAGAACCTTCTTCGAAGATCGCGTGAAACAAGAGCTAAGTAGACTTCCCTTAGCTAGTCAGATTGAGCGATTGAAGTCTATTCGAGCCAACGTGCTTAAGGCGCGTGTTATTCAAGTTGAATTAACATCAGAAGAAGACGGGTTTCTCATCTTCGAGACTCTGAATACCCGCGGAGCAGATCTGCGAATATCAGACCTTGTTAAAAACCTTTTGATTAGACGGGGTGCAAAAAATTCCCCCGACCGGAAGGCCGTAGCTGACAGATGGGACCGCCTCGTCGACAAGGTTCAAGATGGCCGAGTCAGCTCAGATGTCGTTGATCGTTTTATCTGGCAATCATGGAACTCCCGGCGAACCGCAGTAAAAGAGCCTGAATTATTTAAGGAAATCAGCAACCGGCTCGGATCGGAATCCCGCAAGCATATCTCGTACTTGAAAGAGCTCGAAATGGACACGAGCACGTACGAGTGGCTGGAGTATGAGGACATCCAAGTTCAGCCGAAAGTAAATAATGTCCGCAACGCCTTCTCGGTAGCCGAATTTGTCGATAGCGTTCGCGCATTGTCCATCTTCAACGTTTCAGTAGCAAACTCAACCGTGCTGGCCATCGCTCGAAAATATCAAGAAAGTCAGATCGTAAAGGAAGCACAACTTATTGAGGTTATGCGCCTTGTCGAAAACTTCCATTTTCAGTTTACGGCTTTGACGAACAGTGGATCGACCGGTGGAACCCGGGGTCGTTATAATCGATTCGCCGTACGCCTTGAGGCCGCTAGCACTAAAGCGCAAGTGGCCGAAGCCATCGCAGACCTAAAGGCTCGATTGCGTGCAAGCCTACCTGCGCGCGAACGTGCTGAAGCAGCCTTCAAAAGACTCTTCTATGCTCCCGATCTTCAGCTCAATCAAGCGCAAAAGCTGCGCGCTCGCAAAATATTCATCGCTTATATCCTGATGGCTTTCGCGAAGGCTGAAAAGTTGGTGCCGGCAGGCCAGAATCTCCATTCTTGGTCGATCGAACATATCAAACCGCAAGCTATGGCTTTAAACGGAAGCGATGACCCAGTTTACTCGATCGGAAATCTTATTCTATTAACAAGAGAACTCAACGGCGCGCTCGGAAGTTCCAGTCTGATAGATAAAATCGCGACTCTGCAAAAGGCGCACGTGTACTTAGACCCCGAATTGCAGTCATGGGCGGAAAGTCGAGTGCACGTTCCTTCTGACGAGCAGATAAGGAAGCGTTCGGACCAGTTAGCAGCGGACGCGCTCGAACGAGTCTGGAGTCTCTAGGTCAAGTGCGCGCTCGGCTCGGTGTCGCCTGATCACCGTCCAACCTCCCAGTCTCTTCGCAGTCCTTCGTCTACTGCCGAACTTGACTATATGGGATCAAGGCGCCGCCAGCGGCGGCGCGCAGGGTCACCAAGCGCACGGCGGGCTCGCCCGGCTGCGACACGGACGGCCCGCCGCTCCGCTTCGGCCGCCGGTCGCCGGGCGGCCCGCCGCCGAGTCACCACCGTGCAACGCACCACCTCCGACGACGATCGGCTCATTGGCCTAGTTACGCCGAGCAGGCCCACTGGCAAGGTCGACCTCATGCCAACGTCCGACCGCGCCATCGCAGAAGCCCACGCCACAGCCGCACGCGAAGCCCTCGACCAGGGCAGGAGCATCGCCGACCCGATCGGCCTAGCGACCGCTGAGGCGCTGTTGGCCGTCTTCCACCAGCTCAAGTACATGCAAGAAGACTCCATCACCCTCAGGGGTGCCGCGGACCTTGCCAACTCTATGGACGCCCTCGGCCGCAAGCTCGGTGAGCGGTAGAGCCGCGCGCTTTGCGTACGAAGGTCGCCAGGCCCCTCCACCCCGAAGCCGGATCGTGACAACGGCCGGCGACACCGCGTCAAGGCGGGAAAGCGTGCCTTGCCCCGGCGAGACCGGCCGCGTGCTGGCTTCGTATCGGGATGAAGGGACAGGAGCGGGTTAGGCCCAAGGCCACCCTCGCGCCAGCAACATCCCAGCAAATACGCGGGTTTTATTCCCGTCATCCGCTCTCGTAGAGAAACCCCAGGTCAGTGGTTGTCCACTTTAGACCTGGGGTTCTTGTTTTCAGACAGCGTCCGCCCGTTGCCGGAGTTCGTGGTCCGGCACTGAGGTCCGAGCTGTGAAGCAGCCTGCACGTCCACATCACTCACGAGCGGGGCAGGACCGCCGCGTGCCAGGCCTCCCGGCAGGGAACTAAAGTCCATCATGGACATTAGGCGGGGCAGCCCGCTGGTTGAGCCAGGCCTCCCAGTAAGCCTCCTGTTCCTCGACTGTCGCCAGTTGATCGACTGGTGCTTCGTCAAAGGTGTCCACGAGATCGGCGAACCCAGCGCCTTGCCCTTGGCGCATAACGTAGATTCGCCAGCCACCGCCCATGTCGCGGGCCATGCCGCTGGGGTACGTGTCCAGCCTGGAGCCTTGGACCGCGATGCGCAGGCCCCTGGGCTCGATTTGGCGGCGCACCCGCACGAGAGCCTCGAACGCGTCCGGGCCGGTCGCGACAACGGGTTCGGTCTCCGGCCCCATCGTCAACTCGAGCCGGTAACCGTCTGACCTGTCGTACGCGTTGGTCCAGCAGCGCAGCCACGCCTGGTGCTGCTTGTCGCCTTCGACAAGCAGCACCGGCTGGTCGAGTCTGAGCTTCGGGTCCTGCTCGGGCATGAACTCGATTCAACCAGACCACACCGACAATTCCGTCGCGTTATCCGGCCTCGGACATCGCGTCTTCCTTCGGCTCCGACGGCGTTGCCCTGCGGTGGAACCAAAACAGCCCGCACAACACCGCCAGCCACACCACCCCGACGAGCAGTGCCAGGCGGGTGTCCTCGGCGAACGCCATCACCACGAAGATGAACACCATGAACACCATCGTCAAAACCTGGCCCACCGGCCAAAATGGCACCGGGAACTCCAGATCAGCGGCAGACGAGCGGCGCCGTGAACGGTAGTGCGTCAGCAGGATCATGAACCAAACCCACACCGTCGCGAAGGTGCCCACCGAAGCGATCAGCAGGAAAGCACTGTCCGGCAACAGGTAATTCAAGACAACAGCCAAACTCAGCGCAGCAGCAACGACCAGGACGGTCATCCACGGGATGCCATTACGCGTAACCCGCGCCATCACAGCAGGGGCATGGCCACGTCGAGCCAGGCCATAGATCATTCGGCCGGCACCGAAGATGTCGCTGTTGATCGCGGACAACGCCGCGGTCACCACGACGATGTTCAAAACCGTTGCGGCGGAGTGCAATCCCAGACCGGCGAAGATTTGGACGAAGGGGCTTCCCGAAGTGCTGATCGTGTTCCACGGGTTCAGCATCATGATGATCGCCAGGGTCGCCACATAGAAAAGCAAAACCCGGACAGGGACGGTATTGACCGCTTTCGGCATGGCCGTACGCGGGTCTTCGGATTCGGCGGCGGTGAGGCCCAAAATCTCCGTGCCGCCGAAGGCGAACATCACCAAGGCGAACGAAGCGATGAAACCGCTTACCCCATTGGGGAACCAGCCGCCGTGGGACCAGAGGTTGGTGACGCTGCCGGAACTCGAACCCAGGCCGAAGATCAGGATTGCCGCGCCGCCGAGGATCATCGCGACGATGGCGACTACCTTGACCAGCGTGAACCAGAACTCCAGTTCACCGTAAACCCGTACGCTCACCAGGTTCGCGGCGGCGATGACCAAGATCGTCAGCACCACCCAGATCCACCGCGGCACATCGGGGAACCAGAATCCCATGTACACAGCCAAAGCCGTGACATCGGCGACGCAGACGATCACCATCTCGAACGCGTACGTCCAGCCGGTCAGGAAACCAGCCAAGGGACCCAGGTGCTTCCGTGCGTATTCGCCGAAAGAACCGGGCGCGGGATCGTTGACGGCCATTTCGCCCAAAGCGCGCAGCACGAAGAAAATCGCCGCGCCGCCAATGAGGTACGCGAGCAGCACCGACGGTCCGGCCTTGGCGATCGTGTCCGAGGAGCCGTAGAACAATCCGGTGCCGATCGCCGAACCTAGGGCGATGAACCGGATGTGCCTGCCGTTCAACCGGCGGCTCAACCCGTCCCCGGACTTCGTCGTCATCGACGGAACCTCCCGAAATCAGTGGCCCGCGTGCGAGCGGGTCGGCACAGTAGAACTGATCCGGCCCGGACCGCCCAACCGACGACTCCCGGAAAGCGTCTGCGATTTCAGACAGTCCACAAAGGACGTCAGCCTTCCACCAATTCCCACGGCGCGCCCGGCTCCGCGCGGTCGAACACCTGGCCCGGCGCGGCGAGCAAGGCCGGCACGACGTCCGGGTACAGCTGCACGACGTGTTCCAGTTCCAGGCCCTCCACCTCGAAATCCTCCGCCTCAGGAACCTCGAAGCCGACGAACAGCCACGTGCCGTCCTGCTCGCGCACGACCTGGCGGACTGCCCGCGCCGGCGCGTCGGCGGTCGTGCCGATTTCGGTCAACCCGGTGCTCAGCTGGACTTCTTCCAGCGGCGAACCGGGGTGCGTCCAGGCGGCGATCCGGGCCTCCTGGTGCACGAGATCCTCGTCCACGTCGTCGGAGTCCGACACCGAGCTGAGCAGCCAGGTACGGCGGTCCGGGTCCCAGTCCGCGGCCATCCCGGGCGGCACGTCGGCCAGCGCGACCAGGTGCGGCAACAGGGTCACCGCCGCGCGCAGGGCCGTCGCGCCGAACAGCTGGCGGTTGACCTCCATGTCCTCTTCGAACTCGGCGCCGTCGCTGATGAACCAGTCGTCGTCATCGTCCAGGACGACAAAGGCCAGGTTCTCCGGGTGATCCACCAGGTCGTGCGCGATGATCACCGGGGATTCCGGGTCCTGTCGCAGCGGCCATTGCTCGCACATGCTCACTCCCCGTCGTCGATTACGTGCAGCCACTCGGCATCCGGAGCCTCGCGGAAGAACACCTCGCCCGGTTCCGCGTCCAGCAGTTCGACCACCTCCGGGTACAGCTGCGCCACGTGCCCGAGCTCCAGGGTGTCAACCTCGACCTCGGTCTGCTCGTCGGGATCCGGCACCTCGAAGCCGACGAACATCCACGTGCCGTCTTCTTCCCTGCTGACGTACCGCACGCCGCGCGCGGGTGCGTCCGGCGCGGTGCTGATCTCCATCAACCCCAGGCTGAGGTTCACCTCGTCCATCGGCGACCCGGCGTGCGGCCAAGCCGCGGCGCGAGCCTCCCGGTACGCGCGGGCCTCGTCGTCATCGCTCGGCACGAGCGGCGAAATCAGCACCCAGGACGCGTTGCCGGCGTCCCACTCCGCGCCCATCCCTGCGGGCAGCTTCCCCAGCGCCGACAGCTGCGGCAGCAGCTCCACGACGTCGTGCAGGCACATCGTGGCGAACTGTTCCTCGTCCAGCTCCGGATCCTCGCCGAACTCCGTGCCGTCGCTGACGAACCAGCCTTCCTCGTCGTCGAGCAGCACATGATCGAGCTGCTCCGGATGCTCGATCAGCCCGCGCGCGACGAGCACCGCCGCATGCGGTTCCTGCCCCATCGGCCAGTCCTCGGACATACCCGCTCCCCACCTCGTGTCCACGTGCGCGCCCATCCCACCAGACCCGCCCGCTCAGGTGCACAGCGCGTCTCCGGCAGGAAATTCCACGCACGTTGGATTAGGCTCGGCGGCATGGTGCTGCCCGAACGTCTCGCCCGGTTCAACCGCGTGGTCACCAACCGGGTCACGAAACCCTTCGCCGACAAACTGCCCGGATTCGGGGTGATCGTGCACCGCGGCCGCAAGTCCGGCCGCGAATTCCGCACCCCGCTCAACGTCTTCCGCACCGACGACGGATTCGTCGTCGCGCTCACCTACGGACCGGACGCGGACTGGGTCCGCAACGTCCGCGCCGCGGGCGAGGCGGAGCTGATCACGCGCGGCCGTAAATACCGCGTGCGCGATCCGGAACTCGTGCATGATGAATCGCGCCGGCCGATGCCGCCCGGGGTGCGGCAGTTCCTCGGACTGGTCGGCGTCACGGATTTCCTTGTGCTGAAACGAGAATGAGGGGGAGCGCGGATGCTCACGGGGAAGCTGGTCCGGCTGCGGGCGATCGAACCTTCGGACGCCGAATCGATCTACCGCTGGATCCACGACCCCGAGATCGGCCGGTACATGACCGCCGATTACCCGCGTTCCCTCGCGCAGTTGCGCAAACGGGGCGAGGACCGCCCGGTGAACACGTACGAGAACGTCGTGCTCGGCATCGAATCGATCGAGTCGGGCAAGCTGATCGGCGTCGTCGACCTGCGCGACGCCAGCCCAGAGGTCGGCCGCGCCGAGCTGGACATCTACATCGGCGAGACCGACCACTGGGACGGCGGGTACGGCACCGAGGCGTTGAAACTCATGTGCCGCTACGGGTTCAACGTGATGCGGCTGCACCTGATCGCGCTCTGGGTCGTCGCCGAGAACGAGCGCGCCCGGCACGTCTACCGCAAGGTCGGGTTCGTGGAGGACGGCAGGCACCGCGAATGCCATCGCGGGCCCGACGGCCGGTACCACGACATGTATCTGATGAGCCTGCTCGAGCCGGAACTGAACGACTGAGCTAGCTCTTGACCTGCCGCTTGCCCCACAGGCTCGCGGCGAGCGTCACGCCGATCGCGGCGAGCACGACCTGGGTGATGATTTCCAGCCAGTCGATGCCCTTGGTGTCCGCGTAGCCGATGCCGCGCGCGATCGCGGTGCCGACGAACGCGGCCACGATGCCGACGATGATCGTCAACCAGATCGGGATGGATTGTTTGCCAGGTGCGACCAGCTTGCCGAGCAGGCCGAGGATCAGGCCGATCACGACCGCGCTGATGATGCCGGAAACCGCCATGCCGAACTCCTTCTGCCGAGAGGACCGGGCCCGACCGGTTTAGCCCGGAACCCGTGGGTTCAAACCCGGCTTACCGCCCGCATGGGGCCACCGCCACCGGAAGCACGAAAAATGCCCCGGTCCGGGTGCGGAGCGGGGCATTTTTCCAGCCAGTGCGATCAGAACGCGGCTTCGTCGATCTCCATGAGCGCGTTGTCCGCGGCCTCCACGATGGCGCGGCGCGAAGTCAGCTCCGGCAGCACGCTCTTCGCGAAGAACGACGCCACCGCCAGCTTGCCCTCGTAGAACGGCTTGTCCTTGGCCGACGCGCCGTTGTCGAGCTTGGCCAGCGCGACCTCGGCACCCTGCAGCAGCTTCCAGCCGACCAGCAGGTCGCCGACCGACATCAGCAGCCGCACGGTGTGCTGGCCGACCTTGTTGATGTTCTGCGGGTCTTCCTGCGACGAGGTCAGGTAGCCGATCAGCGAGCCCAGCATGCCCTGGGTGTCCTCGAGCGCCTGCTTGAGCAGCGCGCGCTCGTTCTTGAGCCGGCCGTTGCCCGCCTCGGACTCGATGAACTTGGTGATCTCGCCCGCGACGAACGCGAGCGCCTGGCCCTTGTCGCGGACGATCTTGCGGAAGAAGAAGTCCAGCGACTGGATCGCCGTGGTGCCCTCGTACAGCGAGTCGATCTTCGCGTCGCGGATGTACTGCTCGATCGGGTAGTCCTGGAGGAAGCCGGAACCGCCCAGCGTCTGCAGCGACTGCACGAGCTGCTCGGTGGCGCGCTCGGAGCCGACGCCCTTGACGATCGGCAGCAGCAGGTCGTTGACGCCGTGCGCCAGCTTCAGCGCGGCCTCGTCGCCCTCGCCGGTCCACAGCTGGTCCTGGAACGACGCGGTGTACAGGTAGATCGCGCGCAGGCCCTCGGCGTACGCCTTCTGCAGCATCAGCGAACGACGCACGTCGGGGTGGTGCGTGATCGTGACGCGCGGCGCGGCCTTGTTCAGCATGTTCGGCAGGTCAGCGCCCTGCACGCGCTCCTTGGCGTACTCGAGCGCGTTCAGGTAACCGGTGGACAGCGTGGCGATCGCCTTGGTGCCGACCATCATCCGGGCGTACTCGATGACCTGGAACATCTGCGCGATGCCGTCGTGCACCTCGCCGAGCAGCCAGCCCTTCGCCGGGGTGCCGTGCTGGCCGAAGGTCAGCTCGCACGTGGTGGACACCTTGATGCCCATCTTGTGCTCGATGTTGGTGACGAAGGCGCCGTTGCGCTCACCCAGCTCGCCGGTCTTGGAGTCGAAGTGGAACTTCGGGACCAGGAACAGCGACAGGCCCTTGGTGCCCGGCTTGGTCTCGATGCCGGGACCCTCGGGACGGGCCAGCACCAGGTGCATGATGTTCTCGACCATGTCGTTCTCGGCCGAGGTGATGAACCGCTTCACGCCGTCGATGTGCCAGGAGCCGTCCTCCTGCTTGACCGCCTTGGTGCGGCCGGCGCCGACGTCCGAACCGGCGTCCGGCTCGGTGAGCACCATGGTGGCTCCCCAGCCGCGGTCGATCATCAGCTGAGCCCAGTGCTTCTGCTCTTCGGTGCCGTTCTTGTCCACGATCATGGCGAAGTTCGGACCCGCCAGGTACATGAACAGCGGGGCGTTCGCGCCGAGAATCAGCTCGGCCGCGGCCCACTGCACCGTCGGGGGCAGGCCAAAGCCGCCCAGCTCGTTGGTGAGGCCGAGCCGCCACCATTCGCCGTCGACGAGCGCCTTGTAGCTCTTTTTGAACGAGTCGGGGATCGTCACGCTGAACGTCTTGGGGTCGTACACCGGCGGGTTGCGGTCCGCGTCGGCGTAGGACTCGGCGAGCGGGCCGGTGGCGAGGTTGTTCAGCTCCGACAGCACGCCGCGGGCGGTCTCCTCGTCCGATTCGGCGAGCACGCCCTTCCCGAGCCGTTCCTGCACGCCGAGTACCTCGAAGAGGTTGAACTCCAGGTCTCGGACGTTGCTCTTGTAGTGGCCCATGTCGTCACTCCGTGTCGTGTTCGGCTTTCCGGCCGGGCACTGGCTCCCTTACTCGCCGGTAACATCAGGATATTACCTACCAGTAACCAGAGCAAGCGAATCCGCCCTTCCAGGGGGTGGATATTCGCTCGGAATGACAGGTCGACCAGGGGCCCGGGCTCACCGCGTGCCGCGCGCCACGGCCTCCTGCACGGCCGGCGGCCCGGCGCTGTCGTCGAGCTGGGGGACCAGGATGCCGCTGCGGAACGCGATGGTCACCGCGTGTGTCCGGTCGCGGGCGGAAAGCTTGCGCAGAATGCTCTTCACGTGGGTCCGCACGGTTTCCACGGACAGGAAGAGCAGCTTCGCGATCCCCGAGTTCTCCAGCCCTTCGGCGACGAGCTGCAAAACCTGGTACTCGCGCCGGGACAACGGCATGGCGCCCTTGGGCTGCACGAGGTGCCCGTCGACCGGAGCGGCTCTTGGCGACGGCTCGCGCTTGGGCCGCGCGGTGAGCGCGGACAGCGCCGGGTCGATGTAGCGCCGGTCGTGGTGCGCGCGCCGGACCGCCTCGGCGAGCCGCCGGGAATCGACCGCACGCGGAACGATGGCGTGCGCGCCCGCCCCGATGGCGGCGGCGAGGTACTGCTGGGTGCGGTTCGTGTCGCGCACGAGGGTGACCAGCACGAGTGCCGGGTCGCCCGCGTTGAGCAGCTTCGCGAGATGGCAGTTGGGGTCCAGCGCGGAGTCGAGGATCACGACGTCCGGGCGGACCTGCTCGCACAACTGCATCGCCGCGTGGTGGCTCGCCGCCTGGCCGGACCAGTGCAGGCCCAGCGTGCGGTGCACCATCGCCGCGATGCCCTCGCGGAAAATCGGGATCGGGTCGACGACCGCGACTCCCAGGCTTCGACCGCCGGCTGGCTGACCGGCCGACATGGGCGTTCGGTGGGGCTCGATGCCACGCATCTCGGGCCTCCGTCCATCTCGGTCGCTCCCGGTGACCGGCACGCCCCCTCGGCGTGCCCGCCGGTCCCCCCTGCCGGAACCGGCCGGGAACGACACCTTGTCCCTGGTTCGACTCCGCCGAGAGCAGCTTGTGACGCGGTTTCCCCCTCATGGCCGTAACGGCTGGTCGCGGCAAACTCTGAGTAGAAAATCGGCCGGGAAATGCGGGGGAACGGCGCAGCGAGGGTCCGCCCGACTGGGTTAGCTCTACTGAGGGTTTACCTGCTCGGGTGAATCTCCGATGACCGCCTGTGCGCGCAGCCGGCCGAACTCCCCGGCGAGCGTTTTCGGGGTCCAATGGGCGTTCAGACCGCTCGGGTTGGGCAGCAACCACACCCACGTTGTCCCGATTGTCCGGTCTTGCGGCCCGACCGCGGCGCGCCGATCGCCGAACGCGACGCGGTAGGCGGTGATTCCCACCACAGCCAGCCAGCGCGGACGGTACCTCTCGACCTTCTCGGTCAGGATCTGCCCGCCCTCGCGGAGTTCGTCGTCGGTCAGCTCGTCGGCGCGAGCGGTGGTCCGGGCCACGACGTTGGTGATGCCGAGACCGAGAGCGAGGAGTTCGTCCTGTTCGCTCGGGTCCAGCAGGCGCGGGGTGAACCCGCTGGCGTGCAGCGCGGGCCAGAAGCGGTTGCCGGGACGGGCGAAGTGCAGGCCGAGCGCGCCGGAGTAGAGGCCGGGGTTGATGCCGCAGAACAGCACGTTCAGGTTCGGGGCCAGGACGTCCGGGATGGTGGTCCCGTGCGCGGCGGCTTGTTCGGCCTTGGTGGGTTTGGCGGGCATGGGTCCAGTTTCCCGGCAAGCTGGACGGCATGAGCGTGACGCCTGACGGCTGCCCGGTCGACCTGTATCTGGAGCTGCCCGCCGCTGGCGAGCCGGAGGTGATTCACGGCGCGATCCCGGCGGGTGCCGCGGTGCTTGAGCTCGGCTGTGGAACAGGCCGCGTGACGCATCCGCTGCTCTCGCTCGGACATCCGGTGGTCGCGGTCGACGAATCGGCGGAGATGCTCGCGCACGTCGCGGGTGCGGAGACCGTCCGCGCGCGCATCGATGAGCTTCAGCTGGACCGGCGGTTCCCGGTCGTCGTGCTCGGCAGCCACCTGGTCAACGGGCCGGATCGGCAGGCGCTGCTGGCGGCGGCACGGCGGCATCTGGCTCCGGACGGGCAGTTGCTGGTCGAATGGCATCCGCCCGCCTGGTTCGATCAGGTCGCCGACGGCTCGGGCGGGCAGCTGGGCGACGTGCGCATCGCCCTCGAAGACGTCCGCCGCGACGGCGACCGGCTCTCCGCCACCGTCGCGTACTCCCTCGGCGACCGAACCTGGAAACAGCCTTTCACCTGCGAAAACTTCCCTCTCGAACCAGCGCTCGGACAAGCCGGGCTGAAGTTCGGGCGCTGGGTCACCGCTGAGCGGGATTGGTTCTCCGCACGACCTTCGAACGCGGGGTAGCCAACCCGGCGCCGGGCTCGGTAGCCTGTGTGATCTCTCGCACAACGGCGTCGATGAGGAGAGCACATGCAACTGTGGCTAGTGCTCGGCCTGGTAGCACTGATCATCGCCATCGCCTCGTTGATCGTGATCCTGGAAGACCGCCGCGCCGCACGCCAAGCCGCGATCGCGAGACGAGCCCGGTTAGCGCGTCTCGGCGAGGTCGATCCGCTCGCTCCGGGCAGGCTCCACGCGGAGGGTTGAAGAGATCGGCCGGAGCGCGAGCAGCAGCGCGCCGGCCAGCCAGCCGAGACCGGAGCCGAAGGTGTTGGTCATGAGGTCGTCGACGTCGAAAATCCGGTAGACGAACGGCGCGGTCCCGAAGTTCGCCGTGAGCTGGGTGATCTCGACGGCCAGTGAGGCCGCGAAACCGATCGCCAGCGCGCCGACCAGGCCGCGGCGCCACAGCACCCGGGCGAAGAAGCCGAGCGGGACGAACAACAGCACGTTCATCGCGGCTTGCTGGAATGTCTGCGTGGTGAACCAGTCCGCTGCCGACAGACCGTGTTTCACCAGCTCGGTGTGGATGTCCGCGATCCACTGGAACGGCTCCAGCTGCACCGTCTGCTCGATCCGCCTGCTGTGCGGGCCGGGCAGCGGCAGGAAGACGACCGCCAGCGCCATGCACGCGTAGAACACGACCGCCGCTGTGGTCGCCAGGCCGCGCAACCGCGGGCGGCCGTGGCGCGCGAACTGGAGCACGAGCTGCGGGACCAGGATCGTCGCCCATACCGCGAGGAACCCGATGAACCCGTACTGCAGGGCGGTGACCTGTGCGTTCGTCATACCGAGAACGCTATTGATCTTGCCGCCGCGGCACTTCGGTCGAAGAGCCGGAGGGTCTGGACCACGGATCGGCCAGATGGCCGAGTGCGCGCCGACCGATCGGTCAGCGCTCGCCCGAAGGCGGTTCGTCCTCCTGGTCCACGCGCTCCGAGCGCCAGGCCGCGAAGACGGTGCCGGCGATCAGCAAGAGCACAACGGCGAGCGTCAGCACGACGAGCTGCAGTTCCATTTTGTCCCCCTCGGCACCCAACGCACTGATCGGCGCGGCGCGGGCGAACGTTACCGAAACTTTCACCCGGTACCGGCCGTTCCGCCCTGGTCAGGACCGTCCGATTTGGGCAGACTGCTTCGCCGGGCGTCCGCATCAGGGGTCAGGCGGGCGCGAACACCGGAGGAAACATGAAGCTCTTCACCCGGCTCGCGGCCACCGCCGCGGCCGCACTGGCCACCGTGGCCGTCACGAGCGCGCCCGCCGAGGCCGCGCAGACCGCCGACGTCCGGATCATCGCGTTCAACGACCTGCATGGGAACCTCGAACCGCCGTCCGGGTCGAGCGGGAAGATCACGCTCCCGGACGGGAGCAAGGTGGACGCGGGCGGCGCGGCCTACCTCTCGACGCACGTCAAGCAGCTCGAGGCGCAGGTGCGCAATTCGATGGTGCTGTCCTCGGGCGACAACATCGGCGCGTCGCCGGTGATCTCGGCGCTGTTCCACGACGAACCGACCATGGACTTCCTCAACGAACTCGGCGTGAAGGCGTCCGTGGTGGGCAACCACGAGTTCGACGAGGGCTACCAGGAACTGCTGCGCATGCAGTTCGGCGGCTGCAACAAGACCGA
The DNA here is from genome assembly GCF_006704225.1 of Amycolatopsis sp. Poz14. Taxonomy (NCBI): domain Bacteria; kingdom Bacillati; phylum Actinomycetota; class Actinomycetes; order Pseudonocardiales; family Pseudonocardiaceae; genus Amycolatopsis; species Amycolatopsis sp. Poz14. The sequence goes on along the minus strand of NZ_JACLHD010000001.1, from coordinate 831,091 downwards.
CGGCTGCCAGTTCCGCAAGACCTACGACGGCGCGCGCTTCCCGCTGCTCGGGTCCAATGTGTACTTCGACAACGGGCTGCCCGCGCTGCTGCCGTTCAGCATCCAGTACTCCGGCGGCGTCCCGGTCGGCGTCATCGGCGCGACGCTCAAGGACCTGCCGTCGGTCGTGACGCCGGAAGCCATCAAGGGCCTCAAGTTCGGCGACGAGGTCGAGGCGATCAACCGCACCGCGAACATCCTCGACCGGCTCGGTGTGAAAGCCCAGGTCGTGCTGCTGCACCAGGGCGACGAGGCGCTGCCGGGCGCGGGCCCGAACGACTGCAAGGTGCAGCCGGACGGCGACGCCTCGGCCATCGCGAAGAACGTGACGCCGAAGGTCGACGCGATCTTCACCGCGCACAGCCACCAGCAGTACAACTGCGTCATCAACGACCCGGCGGGCCAGCCGCGTCCGGTGATCCAGGGCGCGTCGTTCGGTCGGCTGCTGTCGGTCGTCGACCTGAAGATCGACCGCCGCACGCGCGACGTGGTCCGGTCGCAGACCAAGGCGCACAACGAGATCGTCACCCGCGACGTCACGCCGGACCCGGCCGTGACGAAGCTCGTCGACGAGGCCAAGACGAAGGCCGCGCCGATCGCGAACAAGCAGGTCGGCACCATCACCGCGGACCTGCCCGCGGCGGGCGGGCCGTCCGGCGAATCGCCGCTCGGCGACGTGATCGCCGACGCCCAGCTCGAAGGCACCAAGTCCAACAACGCCGTGATCGCGATGACGAACCCGGGCGGCATCCGCGCCGACCTGACGTACAAGTCGTCGTCGGCAGGCGAAGGCGACGGCGTCGTCACCTACGGCGAGGCGTTCACCGTGCAGCCGTTCTCGAACATCATGCAGACGATCACGCTCACCGGCGCGAACCTGAAGAACGTGCTGGAACAGCAGTGGGGCCAGTCCGGCGGCACCAAGATCCTGCAGATCTCGAAGTCGCTGCACTACACGTATTCGGCGGCCGCTCCGGTCGGCTCGCGGGTCTCGAACATCACGGTCAACGGCACGCCGGTCGACCCGGCAGCCAAGTACCGGGTGTCGGTGAACAACTTCCTCGCCGCGGGCGGGGACGGGTTCACCGAGTTCACCAAGGGCACGGACCTCGCGGGCGGGCCGGTGGACCTGGACGCGTTCATCGCCTACCTCGGCGCGCACCCGGGCATCGCTCCGCCGCCCGCGGACCGGATCACCGCGACTCCGTAACCCGCGGCACTCCAGGAGCCCTCGCCCACCCGGGCGGGGGCTCCTCTCGTTTCTCCAAGACAACTCGCCGCTGCCGGGCCACGATGGTGGGCATGACGATGACCTGGGACGACGTGACCGCGTGGGCGCAGGAGGAGCTGCCGGAAACCGAGGTCGCGACCTGGTACCGCACGCCCGCGCTCAAGGTGGCGGGCAAGGGTTACGCACGGCTGCGCACCGAGGCCGAGGGCGGGCTGGTGCTGTTCGTCGGGCTCGACGAGAAGGCCGCGTTGCTCGCGTCCGGCGATCCGGCCTTCTTCACCACGCCGCACTACGACGGGCACGGCTCGATCCTCGTGCACCTCGACCGCGTCGACCCACAGCAGCTGCGCGAGCTGCTCACCGAGTCCTGGCGGTCGAAAGCCCCGGCGCGGCTCAGCAAATGACGATCGGCTGCGGCGAGTACGTCGTGCTGCGGCTTTCCTCGCGGACCTCGCCGCCGCTGGCCAGGTCGTAGAACACCCGGGTGTCGCTGACGGTGAACCCGGACGCGCCCGGCGACGCGTGGCACTGACCGTCCGGACCAGGTCCCAACTGCACCGGCGGCGGCACCTGGTTCGACGGCGCGCCGCTGCGGCCTTCGACGCGGAAGTGCTTGGTGCCCCAGATCTTCACCGTCACCGAACCGCCGCTTGCGCTCGCCTGGATCACGAAACCGGTCGGATCGTTGTTGGCCAGCTTGAGGTCCACGGCATTGCCGGAACTGTCCACAGCCGCCGCGTCGCGACCCGCTGGGTAGCGGTCGATGAAGTGGTCGTGCGCCGCGTGGCCGCCGTCGCCGAGCCCGGCCAGGTAAGCCGCGTTGTACAAAGTGGACGAAAGCTGCGACAGCCCGCCGCCGGTCACCGACGGCCCGGTGCCGTCCTCGTCGACCGGCGCGGAGGCGTACCCGCCGCCGCGATAGTCGTTGAGGCTGAACGACTCTCCCGGCTTCACGAGGACGCCGTTGATGCGTCCGGCGAGCGTGGCGACGTTGTCCGCGGCCGGACCGCTGAGCCCGCCGGTGGTGTACTCGCCGATGACCTCCTTGACTCCCAGCGCGTTCGCGCCGTCGGTGGTCAGGGTCGGGTGTTTCTGGTCGTAGGCGACCGGCAGATCGCGGCCGGCCGGCTTGGCGAGCACCGCGGTGAGGGTCTTGAAAGTGTTGGCCCAGTTGATCTTTCGGCCGTCCTCGGACGGGGTGACGGCCGGGACGCCGGAGTCGAGGGTGATCTGCGCGTCCTTGCTCTTCGCCTCGGTGGACGCCAGGTCCGGCTGGACGGCCGCGCGCAGCTTCTCCTGGTCGATCCGCAGTTCGAGACCGCCGCCCCCGTTGGGCTGGAACTGGAACGACGACGCGATCGCGGACGGCTCCAGCGTGCTGTCCTTGCCCTCGCCGTGCAGCACGACCGGCGCGGCGACCGCGGGCGCGACCACGGTGTCCAGCAACCGGTGCACGTCAGCGGAGGTGGTTTGGGGCGGGGTCACCGCCATCTTCACCGTGACCCCGCGCGGCGAAAGCCAGTCCGCGACCACGGCTTGCACCGCGGCCGGGACGTCGGACAGCTCCTGGCCCTGGCGCGGCTCGACCGCATACGCGGTGACCCCGTTGTTTTCCTTCGGCGTGAACCCGATGCTGCCCTCGACCAGCGGATGGTTGAGCTGCTTGCCGGCGAGCTGCTGGACCGCGTCGGTCACCTCGAGCTGGTCGCTGCGCGTCACGACGCCCACCTCGCGGGTGGTGAAGAACGACAGCAGCCGGGTGAGCGGGCTCCACGGCTGGTGCCCGGCCTGGGCGAGCGTGCCCGGCCAGTCGAGGCCGAGCCCGGAATCCGCGGGAACGAGCGTCCCGGTGACGTCCCCGGCGTGCACCGCCACCGGACGGGTCAGCCGGGGCTGGAGTTCGGTGTGCAGCTTGGCTTCCGCCTCGGCATAGGACAGGCCGCCGACGTCGATCCCGACCACCTGCACGCCGCGCGGCACGTCGCCGGCGCTGGTCATCAGGTCGACGGTGTAGAGCAGCACGAACAATCCGAGCAGACAGCCGACGATCATGAACGTGCGGCCGACGCGTTTGCGGAACCGGCGGAACGGCGTGTCCGGCGGCGGGGGCGCGTCGGCGACCGCGAAGATCTCCGTGGCCAGATCGGCTTCGCTGACCAGGGCGGGGTCGTTCAGCAGTTCGTCGCTCAGCGGGTCGTCGGCGAAAGCCGACGAACGGTCTTCTTCACGCAACGCCTGCCTCCCCTGGTACGGGAGCTACAGGTAAAGCCCCGTGCCGTGTTCGGTCCGCTCCGTGGCCACCGCGTGGATGTCGCGCTCGCGCATCACCAGATGGCCTTCGCCCTGGATCTCGACCTCGAGCTGGTCCTCCGGGTTGAACAGAACCCGGTCTCCCTGCTTGACGTTCCGCACGCTGTTGCCGACACCCAGTACATCACCCCACACCAGCCTGCGCGCGACTTGCGCGGTGGCGGGAATCACGATGCCGCCGCTGCTGCGGCGCTCGCCTTCCTCCTGCGACAACCGCACGAGGACGCGGTCGTGCAGCATCTGGATCTCGAGCTTGGGCGTGTCCGGCACGCCAGCCATGCTACTGACCGGTTGCCGGAGCCTTGGGCTCGCCCGCCATCATCAGGCTCAGCGACTTCCCCCCTCCGTTCTCGAACCGCACCGGAACGCCCCAGTCCTGCCGGGTGATCCGGCACGCCGGGTGCTCGCCGCCGTCGTCGCAGCTCGCGGCCTGCGCCACTACCTGCAAGACACCTTCGGTCGCGCCTTCGGCGAACTTGATCCGCCGAACGAGATCAGTTCCGACCCCGGCCCCGTCGGCGAGCAGTTCCGGCGGCGACGCGGTGATCTCCAGCCGCGTCGAAGGCCCGTAACGCTCGTCCAGCTTCTCGCCCGGCGGCGGGGCGAAGACGACGGAGAACTCGATCTCGCCGGGTGCGAGCACGGTCGGCGGTCGGCGCACGGCTTGCCGCGTGCCGGCGACAGCGGTCGCCTGGCCATTGCCCCCGAGCGGGGTAACCCGGTTGCCCGCCGACTCCACGACGTACAGCTCGCCGTCGTGGCGCACCAGGCCCTGCGGTTCGGCGAACCCGGTCGCGAGCGTCGTGACGTCGCGGGTGAACGGGTCGTAGCGGCGGATCGCGCCGTTGTAGGTGTCGGCGATCGCGACCCGGCCGTCGGGCAGCACGGCGAGGCCGAGCGGATGCTGCAGCAGCGCCTGGTCGGACGGGCCGTCGGCGTGGCCGAAGGTGAACAGGTCCGTGCCGACCGCGGTGTGCACGGCGAACGACTCGCCCGCCGGTTCGATCCAGCGCAGGGCCGAGGTTTCCGCGTCGACGAGCCACAGTTTCTGGCCGTCCACGGCGAATCCGGACGTCTGCGCGAAGAACGCCTCGTGCACATCGCCGTCGCGCAGGCCCTCGACGGTGGTGCCGGCGAACCGGCGGATGGCGCCGGAGACCGGGTCGAAGACGCTCAGCGTGTGGTTGCCGGCCATCGCGACGACCACGCCGCCCGCCGGGGCCCACCACGTGACGTCCCACGGGCTGGTGAGGTCGATGTCCAGCGCCTTGCCGGTGTCGGTGCCGTCGCGCCACTGTTTCCCGGTTCCGGCAACGGTTTTCACCTCGCCGGTGTTGAGGTCGAGGCCGCGTAGGCGGTGTCCGGCGGTGTCGGCGACGATCGCGTGGTACCCGGCGCGCTCGGCGACTTCGTTGGGCAGCAAGGCGATTCCGGACGGTTCGGCGAACTGGGCCAGGTCGAACGGCCCGTCCTGCGTCCCGCGCACGCCGCTGCCGAAGCGGCGGATGACGGTCTCGCCGTCCGAAGCGAACTCGACGATGGAGTGATGTCCGGTGTCCGCGACCAGAATCCGCCCGCCTGCGGTGACCACGGCCTTGCTGGGGAAACGCAGTTCCGTGCGCTGCTCCTCGACCGGCACGTACGGGCTGCCGCCGCGCCGGAGCGTGCCCTTCGCCTCGTGCTTGGCGACGAGGTCGGCGATCACGCGGCGTAGCGCCTCGCCGTGGCCTTCGCCCGCCGCGACGTGCACGACGTAGCCCTCGGGGTCGACGACGACCAGCGTCGGCCAGGCCCGTACGGCGTACTGCGACCACAGCTCCATCTTCGGGTCGTTGACCACCGGATGGTGCACCTCGTACCGGCGCACCGCGGCCTCGATCGACGTGCGCTCGCCCTCGCGGCTGAACTTCGGCGAGTGCACCCCGACGGTGACCAGGACGTCGGCGAATTCCTGTTCCAGCGGACGGAGTTCGTCCAGTACGTGCAGGCAGTTGATGCAGCCGCTGGTCCAGAAGTCCAGCAGCACTACGCGTCCGCGCAGTTGCGCCAGAGTCAGCCGGTGGCCGCCGGTGTTGAGCCAGACGTCGCCGGTCAGCTCGGGCGCGCGCACGCGGGCTTGCCGGGCTTGCGGTGAGGAAGTCACGGGAGGAGTGAACTACATCCGGTCACTCAGTGTTCCGTCAACCACGGCTGGAGAGAAGAACCTCACCCCGGCGAGGGAGCTCATTCCGGCGAAAAAGGGCGCGCGGACGCGGGCCGGCGCTACGTACGCTTCGGGCATGACACACGTTCAGCCGGCCGAAGCCTTCACCGTGGAGGAGGCCCGCATCCTGCAGCAGAATCTCGGCGAGCCCTTGCGGCCTGGCCTCACGCCCGCCGAACTGAGCGACGTCGAGGACCAGTTCGGGTTCACCTTTTCCGACGACCACCGGATTTTCCTCACCGCCGGGGTGCCAGTGGGCGACCGCTGGCCCGATTGGCGCCACGGCGACCCGGACCAGCTGCGCAAACGCCTGGACTGGCCGGTCGACGGCGTCCTGTACGACGTGGAGAACAACGACCTGTGGCTGCCCGAATGGGGCGCCCGGCCGCGGTCGATGTGCAACGCGCTGGCGGTCGCGCGACGGCACCTGGCGACGGTGCCGCAGCTCGTGCCAGTGTGCGGGCATCGGTATCTGCCCGCGACGGCAGGGGAATCCGGGTATCCGGTGCTCTCGGTGTACCAGACCGACGTGGTCTATTACGGCTGGGACCTGCGCAGTTACCTGCGGCACGAGTTCGGCGGGGAGCCGCTGGGGGAGGAACCCGCGAACGTCAAGGTCGTGGAGTTCTGGTCCCGGTTCGTGGAGTGAGCGCTACTCGACCGCGCTCTTGAGCCGCGCGAGCGTCTCCTCGATGTTGACGCGGTTGGTCACCGAACGGTCCTTGACCCCGGTGGCCACCACGGTCAACGGCGTGAACCAGCCGGGCCGCTGGTCCCACATGCTCTCGGTGACAACGCAGCCGTCGCCGGCGGGTTCGATCACGTACTCCCAGCGGGAGACCGGGATCGGCCCGAGCTTGACGTCGAAGGCGAACCGGCGTCCCGCGTCCGCGGCCGTGATGACGACCGTCGTGGACCACCGGCGCACCCCGCGCCGGTTGCTGCCGCGGAATTTCGCGCCGACGGCCGGGCTGGTCGCGCCGCCGAGCCAGCGGTGCCCGCAGTACTCGGTGGCCGCCCCCGCGAGCGCGCCCGGGTCGCTGACCAGCGCGTACACCTTCGCCGGAGCGGCGCTGACCTCGATCTGACCCGTCGCATCAGGACTCACATACCCAGAGTATGCGATCAGGACTCCCGACGCAGCATCCGGCTGACGCCCGCCGCGACCGTCGTCGCGAGGATCCAGCCGGACGCGGTGAACCCGGCCGCCACCCAGTTGTCCGCGCCGTGCATGTACCAGCGCGACTTGTTGCCGAAGTCGACGATCGGCACCAGCAGGTCGGCGGTGTAGATGACCGGGTTCCACTGCAGGCCGGAGTCCTGCTGGTTGACCAGGCAGCGCGGGCCGCTGGTCATGTAGCGGCCGGTGTGGTCATTGACGCAGTCGTCCTTGCCGAGGCCGAACCACAGGCTGCCGAGGACCAGCAGCGTGAACAGCCAGCCGAGCGCGCGCACCGGGCGGAAGCCGTAGCCGACCATCGACCGTTGCAGCCAGCTCCACGCGCGGACGCCGGGTCCGAAGAACTTGAAGCCCTTGGCGAGCGCTTCGTAGCGGAACTGCTGCTTTCGCAGGGCGACCGTCGAGGCGTGCTCTTCGTTTCCGGCCGCGCGCAGGGTCGCGGCGAGCTGGTCGTAGGGGCCTGGTCGGTAGCCGCGCATTGCCTTGCGCAGCAACTCGATCCGGTGGTCCAGCGCTTTGTCGTCATCGAGGGCGATGCCGTGTTTCAAGGCGTCGTAACGGAAATCATCGAGTTCGAGACCGTCGGTGGCGTTCCAGATCTCCTCGTTGTCGGCGAGCGCACCGCAATGCGCCCTGCGCAACCGCACCGAACCGGTCGGCGGCTCGGCGGGAGAGAGGATGAACTCGTCCGCGGTGACGTCGCTGGCGTCGAGCGCGATGTCGTGCGGGGCAAGAGATCCGAGCTTCGCACCGTTCATGTCGAGCCTTCGCGCGATCTGCGCGCCGTCGAGGTTCACGCCGCCCTCAGCGAGGAACGGGCGGTCTTTGTCCTCGGTGAGCACCAGGTCGCGGCCGATCCGCGCGGTACGGATGTCGAGGGAGAAACTGCTCGATTTCCGTTGCCCTGGCTCGGTGAGCAACGTGCCGAACATATTCACGCTGCCGCCGACTTCCGCGCCCTGGAGCCGCAGTGTGCCCTTCACGGTGGCGTCCGTCAGCTGGAAATTCCCGGAGATTTTGGCCCTGCGCGCGGAAAACGCATCTCGTCCCGGGTGCAGGAACATCGAATTCCAGGCGAGGAAGTTGCCGCCGACCGTGATGTCCGCGAGCCGCAACTGCCCGATCGGCACGCGGAGATTGGTCGCCTCGATGTCGCCGCCGATGGTGGACCCGTCGAGGTGGAGCGCGCGGTCGTAGTACGGCGTCGCACGGCCGCGCACCATGGTGATCTCCGCGCCCGCGAGCCTCAATGACCCGCCGATGCGCGCGTTGACCATCCTCAGGGTGCCAAATGCCCGGAGCCCGTCGGACAACTCGAGATTTCCGTCGACCTTCAGCCGATCCGCGACCAACGCCGGCCGCGGATCGAGGTACGGATCCCCGGACTTCCACGCGTCCATCACGATCGGGCCTCGTTGGTCGACCTCAAGCCGCGCCTCGCGCAGGACGATGTCACTGTCCACAGTGGCGCTCGGCAGATAGAGGACTCCCTTGGCGGAGAACCTTTTCCGCTCACTCGCCGGACCGTAATTGTCGACCTCGCACAGCAGACTGCCGCCAATATGCAGCCCGTTCCCGTTGAACGCGAAGCCGTCCGGATTGTCGAACGTCGCCCCGGAAAAGTTCACGTTACCGCCGGTCCGCATGCCCGGCAGCCGAACCTCGCCCTTGGCGACCATGCGATAAGCCAGCAGGGCCCCGGTAATCACCAGGCGGTCGCCCTGGATCGCCTTGCCGTGCGGATGGCTGATCGTGGTCCGGGTGAGCACGACCGACCCGTCGATCACCGCGTCGGTGAGATTGACCGCGGCATTGGGCATCCCGCGCTCGCGATCGTCCCCGCGCTGCACGGTGGTCGTCTCCACCTCGAATTCGTCCGCCGCGATTTCCACGGTGCTGCGAATGAGCCGCACATCATTCCGGCTGCGCAAATTACGCGCGCGTAGCCCGGGAAGCCAGCATTTCCGGAAAACGAGCCCGAGAAGCGTCGCCTCCCGCACGTCCGGCGGATGCTCGAACCGGCAGCGTTCGAATTGGAAGAGAAAATTGAGATCGGCGGCGCGAAGATCGAGTGTGCCGGTGATGTAGGCGTCCTCGACCAGCACGATCGGCGCGTTGGTGGCCTGCCGTCTCCAGCGAAGGATGCCGCTGCTGCCAGGTTTCAGCAGGTCCGCGGCCTTCACCTCGTACCGCTTGTCGGGAACCCCGGCAAACGGATCAAGCGGCGGCAAGGTCGTATCGGTCGGCACGAGCCCCTTCTCCCCACGATCGTCGGCCCTCAGGGAATCGGATCAACGGCGGATGGGCAAGGGGCCGGGCGGAGTAGTGCCCGGTCGTCCTTCTTGGCGGTCACTGACTGCTTGCGGATGACTACTGAATTGATCCACTGCGGTGTGGTCCACTCTGTCGGGCTCATCCGCCAGGGAGAGGGCTCTTTCCTGCCCCTCAGGCTGATTGCCCAGGTCGAGGTCCTATTCGGCAAGCGGGTGCCCGCATCGGTCGATCTTGCCCGAACCCCCTTCCTGAGCGGTTCGTGCCTGCTAGAGTCACTTCCCGAAGCTGACCAGAAACAGAGGGTAGGCCGCACCCAGGAAACCGCGGCCCGTGCGGGGAGGCACGACATGCCAGACGGAACGAACAGCGGACTGCAGGGCGTCCAGAACCAGATCATCTCGACAGCCCCGACCGCTCCTCCGCCCGGATCAGGGTTTATCCCGGGAGCCAACGCGGCCGCGCCGCCGCCTCCGCCGCCGGACTACGAGGCGCTGGGCAAGAAACAGGCCTCGGCCGACTTCGCCGCCGCGTCCGGCAACCAGGGCTGGGAATTCGACCCGGCCGCGATCGACGAGGTCATCAAGAGCCTGGAAGACAGCCTTGATGGCGACCATCAGATCGCCAGTGAAAAAGCCAGCATGCTGACGCAGATCATCCCGCCAGGAGCAGAAGTCGGAAGTCAAGGCTATGCCGACGTGGCGAACAAGTCAGGAGTGGCGTACAGCAACTTTCTGACCGGGGCGGTCAAGTACATCCAAGCGTATGTGGACACCTTGAAGCAGATCCGCACCGCTTACCAGAACAACGACCAGAACGCCAAGGACCAGCTCCGTGCTGCTGGAAAGGTTGACTAAATGCGCCCCCGCAATTCCCTGGCAGCGATGATCACCGCAGGCGCCCTCGCGTCGATCACAGCGTGCGGCGGGCCGACTAACGGCACCGCGGCACCGTCGTCGCCTTCAGATACCGCTCCCGCTTCCTCGGCGAATCTCGCTCCCAAGGTCGACCAGCCGATCAGCAACACCGCTGGAGTCGAGACCGATCCGTGCTCCGCGGTCAGCACCGCCACCGTCGAAAGCGCCGCCAGCAAAGTCAAGAACTCCCGGACCAACACCTCGAATCTCGGCAACACCTGCGTCTGGATCTTCGAAAACAGCGGCGGGAACGTCAGCGCCGGCGTGGTGACCGCGAACAAGCAAGGCGTCAACGCCCTCTACATCCAGAACTCCCGGGGCGGCCTCACCACTTTCAAACCGCAGCCACCGATCTTGGGCTACCCCGCCGTGGTCTATGCCAACGGCGGAGAAACCGAGGGGTCCTGCAACCTCGCGGTCGGCATCCGAGACGACGTGACGTACACGGTTATCGCTCAGCTTCGCCACGATAGTCCCGTTTACAGCGATTCCTGCGGCATGGCGACCAAGATCGCCTCTGCCGCCATCACGCATCTGAAGGGTCAATGACATGACCTACAGCGGATGGGAAATTTACACCAAGACTCATGAACCGGGCGACACTTCGACTCTGGACGGTGCTCGTGACGCGTCCAGCGGGCTCAAGACCATCCACGAAAACGTCGTCCGGACTCTGACCGAGAGCCAGGCGAAGCTCAACGCGTTCTGGAAGGGACAGGCCGCGGAGACCGGTGCCGCCGGGCTGACGCCGTTGATCCAGAGTTCGCAGATCGCCGCGGAAAACATGGACCGGGCGCACCGCTCCATGCAGGAACAGTCCGACGCGTTCAGGTACGTCAAGCAAAATGCCCGGCAGGTCGCCAAGGATCGGCCGGACGACCAGAAGCTGTCTGACTATGTCTCGATCGGTGCCAGCGACGACGAGAAGGCTGCGGCGCAGTTCGATTCGGACACCAAGTTCAACGTCGAACTGTACGAGCCTTATTACCAGAGCACGCAGCCACGCAAGAGCACGTTGGCTCCGGATTATCCGGCCGCGCATGATCCCAATGTGTCGGCGACCGGCATCACTCCGGATCCCTCGACGCCTGGAACCGCGACCGGGCGGATCGGCTCCGGGATCGGTCATCATTCGTCCGGTGGTGGTTCGTCGCACAACTACGGCGGTGGCTACAGCAGCGGCCCCAGCACCTACTCCGCTCCTCCCGGCGCGGCTGGCATGCAGGCGCCTCCGCCGCCCGGGCATAGCGGGGTCGTGACTCCGCCCGTTACGACACCACCGAATGACAGCACCAGGGCGGCTTGGGCTGATCCCACGCCGCCTCCGTCCACGCCTCCCACCTGGCAGCCGCCGTCCTCGCTGCCGGGCGGTGGGAATCCTGGGACTGGCGGGTTGAACGGCGGTTTCGGTCCGGTCAGCGGGTTCGGCGGTGGCTTCGGGCCGACCGCTGGCGGGAGTGGCAGTGGTGGCTTCGGGCCCGGTGGGTCCGGTTCCGGTGGCGCGGGTAGCAGCGCCGGACCGCGGGGTGTCGGAGGCGGTACCGGTGCGGGGGCGCTCGGCGAGGGTGCAGGGGCAGCTCGGCCGGGTGCGGGCGGTGCTGGCGCGGCCGGAGCGAAAGGGCAGCCCGGGATGGGCGGCATGGGTGGCGGCGGCAAGGGCGGCAAAGGCCCCGAGGACGAGGAACACCAGCGCAAGATCCTGCTGGCCGAAGAAGACCCGGATTCGATTTTCGGGGGTTACGACGGCAATCGGCCTACGCCGCCGGTGATCGGGGCTTAGCGGAATGGCAAGGGGGAGGGAAAGTCGGTGCTGCGCAAGCCCGTTGAGCTGAGCCTGCAAACCTTCGAAGTGCTGCTGGAACGCCTGAACCTCGGCGACATCCACCCGACGCTGGTCCGCGGCGCTCTGTGGTACTCGCCGGAGGAAAGGCGGCAACTGGCTGCTGACACTGACCGCGAGCTGCACAATGTCGGTCTGATGCAGCGTGGACGGCTCAGCGACGAGTTCGTCGAGACGATGCATCTGCTGCAGCGGCCGGGTGTCGAGTACTACTCGTGGGTGAAATCGGAGCGTGGCGAGCGGACGGTGCGCGCCGCCGCGAGCGGTCGGGACGCGGCGACTGTTGTTGCGGTGAACCAGAAGTTGTATATCGCGCCGTGTTCGGCGGATACGTTGGTTCGGGAGTTCATCGCGCTGCTGCCGGAGGCTCCGGCTGCGCGGGTTCTCTCGCTTAACTGTTCCGACGAGGACCTCAACCTGGTCAAGAGCGGCAGCCAGCCGTCTGGGCGGACGAGTCCGAGTGTTCGGGACGCCAAGCAGGTATTGCAGTGGCTAGATAAGCCGCATACGTACTTTGGGCGGCTGTACGTCGCGGTCCGGGACAGTCGCGGGAAGCGGCGGCGCAACGAGAATCCGCCGGGGTGGGCGGATATGGAAGAGGGGCGGATCCTGTTCGGGGTGGACAAATCCGGATGGATCAGCTTGGCCGGGGCTGGGCCGCAGGAGATGGCTAAGAAGGTGCAGCAGTTGGAGAATGAGCTGCGTTCTGGACGGTGAGCTGCCCGTCACCGCTAACAGCTTCTCTACGTTGCCCGGACGGACACCGGAAATCCGCCACCTGAAGTCCACACACCGCTCATAAAAAAGGCCGCCCGGATAATCTCCGGGCGGCCTCCACAAGCCTCAAGCGTTCGGATTCAACACCCGAGCCAAGAACGACTTCGTCCGTTCATGCTTCGGATCCCCGATCACCTCATCCGGAGAACCGGACTCCACGACAACCCCACCGTCCATGAAGAAGACCTTGTCGGCTACCTCGCGGGCGAACTGCATTTCGTGGGTCACCACGACCATCGTCATGCCGTCCTTCGCAAGTTGGCGCATGACGCCTAGGACGTCGCCCACCAGTTCTGGGTCCAAAGCGGACGTTGGCTCGTCGAAGAGCATCAGCTTCGGTTGCATCGCCAGCGCGCGTGCGATGGCGACCCGTTGCTGCTGGCCGCCCGAAAGCTGGCCGGGGTAGGAACGGGCCTTGTCTGCCAGGCCGACTCGGTCCAGCAGTTCCAAGGCCCGCTCCCGGACCTGCGCCTTCGGTTCCCGGCGGACCTGGACCGGGGCCTCCATGACGTTTTCCAGCGCTGTCATGTGCGGGAACAGATTAAACCGCTGGAAAACCATGCCGATGTTCTTGCGCTGCGCCGCGATTTCCTTGTCACGCAGCTCGTGCAACCGGCCGCCGCGTTCGCGGTAGCCGACTAGCACTCCGTCGACATACAGTCTGCCCGCGTCGATTTTCTCCAGGTGGTTGATGCAGCGGAGCAGGGTGGACTTGCCGGAACCGGACGGGCCGATCAGGCAGAGCACCTCTCGGTCGTGCACTTCCAGGTCGATGCCCTTGAGCACGTCCAGGGAGCCGAAGCTCTTGCACACCTTTTGCGCGGAAACGACGGGAGTCACTGGACGCTACCTCCGCTTCCGCTGCCGCCGCTGCCGAAGCGGAAGCCCAGCATTCGCGACCCCCACTTGTTCCGCTGTGCGGTCGCCCGTGAAGTGCCGCGGGCGAAATACCGCTCGATGTAAAGCTGCACGATCGTCAGCACCGACGTCATGAACAAATACCACGTCGCCGCGACGATCAGCAGCGGGACTGTCTTGTAGTTCTGCGAATAAATCGTCTGCGCCGACACGAACAGCTCGAAGTATCCGATGACGACGACCAGCGACGTGGTCTTCAACATCGAGATGGTCTCGTTGCCGGTGGGCGGGATGATCACCCGCATCGCCTGCGGCAGGATGATCCGGCGCAAGGTCTTGCCCCGGCTCATGCCCAGTGCGGACGACGCTTCCAGCTGACCGCTGTCGACGGACTGGAGGCCGCCGCGGACGATTTCCGCCATGTACGCCGCCTCGTTCAGGCCGAGGCCCAGCAACGAGGCGACGAACTGGTTGATCAGGGTGTTCGTGTCCCAGCTGATGAAGGTCGGCCCGAACGGAATGCCGAGTCCGATCTTCGGGTACGCCAGCGCCAGGAAGTTCCAGATCACCAGCTGAGCGATCAACGGCGTGCCGCGGAACAACCAGATGTAAATCGACGCCGCGCCCGACATCAGCAGGTTCGGCGACAGTCGCATCACCGCGAGCAGTACGCCGCCGACAATGCCGATGAGCATCGAGAGCACCGTGAGCAGCAACGTGTTCCGCAGGCCATTGATAATCCGGCCGTCGAAGAGGTACTCGCCGACGACCGGCCACTGCAACGCGGAATTCGTGACAACACTGCGGATCACGATGAACGCGACGAACACGATGATCACGCCGGCGATCCAGCGTCCGTAATGCCGGACCGGGACCGCCTTGATCGGGGTGGTGTCGACCTCCTGCCAGGAATCGGCGGGGCCGGGGGGAGTGGACACGAGTAACTAAGTCCTCAGTTTCGTCAGGAAGCGGACGGGTTGATCTCCGACTTGGTGATGGCACCGGAACCCGACAAGCCCCACTTGTCGAGGATCTTCTTGTAGATTCCGCTGTCGATCAGCTTCTGCACGGCGCCCTGGATCGCCTTGCCGAACTCGCCGCTGCCCTTCGGCAGCACGATCCCGTACGGCGCGGTGTCGTACGGCGCGCCCGCGGACTCGAGCTGGCCGCCGGTCTGCTTCACCGCGTAGTCGATCACCGGCGAGTCGGCCAGCTCGGCCTGCACGCGCTTCGCGGTCAGCGCCAGGTTCACGTCGGTCTGCGCCTGGAACTGGGTGATGTTGATCGGCTGCTTGCCCGCCTTGGTGCACGCGGTGTTGCGCTTGCCGAGATCGTCGACCTGCGTGGTGCCCTTCTGCACGGCCACATTCTTACCGCACAGGTCGTCCACCGACAGCTTGTCCGGATTGCCCTTGAGCACCGCGAGCGAGGTGCCGGCGCTGTAGTACGAGATCATGTCGACGGTCTGCATCCGCTCGGCGTTGATCGTGAACGACGAGATGCCCATTTCGTACTTCTTCGCCGAAATACCGGGAATGATGCCGTCGAACGCCGAGTTCTGGAACTCCGTCTGCACGCCGAGCACCTGGCCGACCGCGGTGGCGAGGTCGACGTCGAAGCCGGTCGCCTTGCCGTTCTCGACGAATTCGTTCGGCGGGTAGGTCTGGTCCTGCCCGATCACGATCTTGCCGTCGGCCTTGATGTCGGCGGGCACCATCCCGGCCAGCGCCGCGTCCTTCTGCGCGGCCGGCGCCGCGTCGCCGCCGGGAGCCTGGCTGGCGCCGGCGTCGGTGCCGCCGGCTCCGTTGCCGCCCGCGCCGCACGCCATCGTCATGCCGACCAGCGCGAAAGCGGGGAGAAGGGCGAGCGCCTTCATTTGCTGTCCTCGGGCCACTTCGTCACTCCTCGTAGTTCTCAAGGGCTGAGAGCTGGCATATTGCCACCCGGAAGCGGGTATGCACAGCACTGCTGCGTCACGGGGAAGTTTCGCACAGGACTTGCCGGAAGACGGGTGTCACGGCCGTCCGGCGCGGTAAGTCAGGATGTCTCCCATGAACAGCAACCCCGGTCCCCGGCTGCCGCCAGCCGGACGACGTGCGCGAACGGTGAAAGGCCGCCGCGCGGCCCGGCCCGGCGCGCAGTTCGACGGATACCTCGCCCCGGAGCGGCCGCACGCCGGCGCGTACGACGAGATGTTCGCGCCCGACGGCACGGTCCGCGGGCCGTACCGAGCGCTGTACGGCTCGATCGCCGCCCTCGACGCCAGCGACCTCACCAACCGCTCGCAGGCCCTCGACCGGGCGATGGTGGACCAGGGGATCACGTTCTCGCTCTCCGGCCAGGAACGGCCGTTTCCGCTCGACCTCGTGCCCCGCGTCATCCAGGCGACCGAATGGTCCCGGCTCGAACGCGGCGTGACCCAGCGTGTCCGGGCGCTGGAGGCGTTCCTCGCCGACGTCTACGGCGACCGGCAGATCCTGCGCGACGGCGTCCTGCCGCGC
Source organism: Amycolatopsis sp. Poz14 (assembly GCF_006704225.1). Lineage (NCBI taxonomy): Bacteria > Bacillati > Actinomycetota > Actinomycetes > Pseudonocardiales > Pseudonocardiaceae > Amycolatopsis > Amycolatopsis sp. Poz14. The sequence continues at coordinate 814,964 of NZ_JACLHD010000001.1, read as the reverse complement.
AGGCTGATCACCTCGTGCGAGCACTTCCACCGCGAGGCCTACGGGATCAAACCGCCCAACGGCGTGCGGATCCACGTCTCCGGCGTCGACCTCGTCCGCGACGAGGAGGGCACTTTCCGGGTCCTGGAGGACAATCTCCGCAACCCGTCCGGCGTGTCCTACGTGATGGAGAACCGGCGCACGATGGCGCGCGTGTTCCCGGACCTGTTCGCGCGACACCGGGTCCGGCCGGTCGGTGACTATGCGTCACACCTGCTTCGCGCACTGCGAGCGGCGGCCGCGCCGAACGTCGCCGACCCGATGGTCGTCGTGCTCACCCCCGGCGTCTACAACTCGGCCTACTTCGAGCATTCGCTGCTCGCCCGGCTGATGGGCGTGGAGCTCGTCGAGGGCCGCGACATGTTCTGCCGCGACAACGTGGTCTACCTCCGCACCACCGAGGGCGAACGCCAGGTCGACGTGATCTACCGGCGGATCGACGACGAATTTCTCGACCCGGTGCACCACCGGCCGGATTCGGTGCTCGGCGTCGCGGGCATCCTCAACGCGGCCCGCGCGGGCAACGTAGTGGTGGCGAACGCGGTCGGCAACGGCGTCGGGGACGACAAGCTCGTCTACACCTACGTGCCGGAAATGGTGCGCTACTACCTGAACGAGAAACCCATTCTGCCCAATGTGGACACTTTCCGCTGCTGGCTGCCCGACGAGTTCGACCACGTCATGCAGCACGCCGACGAATTGGTGATCAAACCGGTCGAAGGTTCCGGCGGATACGGCATCGTCTTCGGACCGGACGCGTCCAAAAAGGAGCTGGACGCGTTGCGCCGCAAGGTGCGCGCGAACCGGCGCGGCTGGATCGCGCAGCCGGTGGTGCAGCTGTCGACCGTTCCGTCCAAGGTGGACGACCGGCTCGCGCCGCGGCACGTGGACCTGCGGCCGTTCGCGGTCAACGACGGCAAGGAAATCTTCGTTCTTCCCGGCGGGCTCACCCGGGTCGCGCTGCCCGAGGGCAGTCTGGTGGTGAACTCGTCGCAGGGCGGCGGTTCGAAGGACACCTGGGTGCTCGCTTCGCGGTCCTCGACGTCGGAGCAGGAACTCGACCGTCCCGCGCTCGGCGACGTGTCCGTTGTGGACGGTGTCGCCGCGGAACAGGGCCCGGAACTGTCCACGTCGCAGCAGCAACAACAGCAGCAACAGAGCTGAGGGAGGGAAAACATGATGCTGGCCCGCAACGCGGAGTCGCTGTACTGGATCGGCCGTTACGTCGAACGCGCCGACGACACCTCCCGCATCCTGAACGTCTCGGTGCATCAGCTGCTGGAAGACGCGAGCGTCGATCCGGACCACGTCAGCCGGCAACTGCTCGCCGTGCTCGGCATCCCGTTCGACGCGGGCGACGCGCTCGACGTGTGGAAGCTGACCGAACTGGTCGCCTACGCGAAGGACAATCCCTCCTCCATTGTCGGTTCGATCAACTCCGCGCGAGAGAACACCCGCGGCGCGCGGGAGGTCGTTTCGACCGAGCTGTGGGAATGCCTGAACGCGACCTGGAACGCGGTGCCGGACCGGCAGCGTTACGCCCGCCGCGCCGGACCGCACGCCTTTCTGTCCTTTGTGGAGGAACGGGCGGCGATGTTCGCCGGGCTCGCCGATTCCACGATGAGCCGCGACGACGGCTGGCTGTTCCTCGTGCTCGGCCGATCGGTCGAACGCGCGGACATGGTGGTGCGGCTGCTGCTTTCGCGCGTTTCCGACCGCGCGTCGTCGCCGGGGTGGATGACCGTGCTTCGCTCAGCGGGCGCGCAGGACACGTACTTGCGCACCAACCGCGGCGCACTCGACGCGGCTCGCGTGGTCCAATTCCTGCTCAGGGACACGTTGTTCCCGCGTTCGGTATTCCACGCGCTGCGCCAGGCGGAGGATTGTTTACGCCAGCTCGATCCGGGAATCAACGCCCGGGGCAACGAAAAGTCCGAGGCCGTCCGGCTGCTCGGCCGCGCCCGCAGCGAGCTGGAATTCCTCCACCCCGCGGCACTGCTGGACGACCTGCCCCGGCGGCTGCGCGGATTGCAGGAAGCGATCAAGGAAGTCGGGGAAGCAGTGTCCATTCAGTACTTCCACACGTCGCCGTGGGTGGCGTGGAGCGGTGCGGAGGTGTCCCTGTGAGCTGGCAATTGCGGGTGACGCACCGGACCGGCTATCGGTACGCGACCCCGGCCACCCAGTCGTACAACGAAGCTCGGCTCACCCCGCGCTCCGACCGGCGGCAGACCACGTTGGCCACTCGCATCGAAACCTCCCCGGCCACCCGGGCCTACCGCTACACCGATTACTGGGGCACCGACGTCACCTCGTTCGACCTGCACGCGCCGCACACCGAGTTCACCGTGCTCGCCACGTCGGTCGTGGAGACCGCGGACGAGGCGGAACCCGTGCGTTCGGCGACGTGGAAGGAACTGCAGAGCGAGACCGTCCGCGATCAGCGCACGGAGTATTTGACGCCGACGCCGTACACCCCGAACGACCAGGAACTGTCCAAACAGGCCCGAGCGCTGCGCAAGGGATTGGACCCGGCGGACGCGGTGCTCGCGATCTGCGGCTGGGTGAACGAGCAGCTGAAATACCAGCCCGGCACCACCGGCGTGCACAGCACGGCGACCGATTCGTGGCGGGCGCGCGAGGGTGTGTGCCAGGACTTCGCGCACGTCTCGCTGGTGATGCTGCGCGCGATAGGCATCCCGGCGCGGTACTGCTCGGGCTACCTGCACACCAAGCCGGAGGCCAAGCTCGGCGAGAAGGTGGAGGGCGAAAGCCACGCCTGGGTCGACGTGTGGACCGGCGGCTGGTGGGCGCACGACCCAACGAACGCGATCCCGGTCGGGCCGCGGCACGTGTGGGTCGCGACCGGCCGCGATTACGCGGACGTGGCTCCGTTGAAGGGGATCTTCACCGGGGCCAGCCAGTCCACTTTGGATGTCTCGGTGGAACTGACCAGGATGGCTTGATCACGCGGTCTGGCGGCGCCGGGAAACGGTCAACAGCCACAACAGATACCCGCCGCCCAGCGCCGCCGCGACGACGCCCACCGGCAACAGCGAAGCGTCCAGGACCCGCTGGCCCACGAAGTCCGCCGCCAGCACCAGCACCGCGCCCATCGCCGCGGAGGCGAGCAGGTTCGGTCCCGGTCGACGGGTCAGGCGGCGGGCGAGTTGCGGCGCGGCAAGGGCGACGAACGGGATCGGCCCGGCCGCCGCGGTCGCGGAAGCGGCCAACGCGACCGCCGCCAGCAGCACCACCGCACGCACTCGCGGCACTGCGACGCCCACTGCAACAGCGGCGTCGTCGCCCATTTCCAGCATTCGCAGCGCGGGCTGGTGCACGAAGATGAACGGCGCGAGCACCACGACGGCCAGGCACAGCGGGATGAAGTAGTTCCAGTCACGACCGGCGAGATCGCCGGTCAGCCAGCCGACCGCCTGCGCCGCGGCTTCGAGTTTCGCTTGCACCAGCAGGTAACCGTTCACCCCGGCCAGCACCGCGCTCACCGCGATGCCCAGCAGCACCAGCCGTGAGCTGAGCAAACCGTGCGGCGCGCACAGCGCGGTGACCAGCAACGCGGTGAGCAGGCCGCCCGCGACCGCGCCGACCGACACCAGACCGGGGCCCGCGCCGAACAGCAGGATCATCATGATCCCGCCGGTCGCCGAGCCGGTGGTGAAGCCGATGATGTCCGGGCTGCCGAGCGGATTCCGGGTCACGGTCTGGAAGACCGTGCCGGCCAGCGCGAGCGCGACGCCGACGAAGATCGCCACCAACGCGCGCGGCAACCGACCGGTGACGACCAGGTACTGCGCCTTCGTGCCGGATCCGGCGAGCGTCTTCAGCACTTCGAGCGGCGACATCTCGTAATCGCCGGTGCCCACGGCGAGTACCAGAAGCACCGCCGCCACCAGCGTCAGCAGTCCGACGACCACCCACGTCCTCATCGCCGCACCGCCTTCAACCGCCGCGCCACGATCACGAAGGCGATGCCGCCGATCACGTCCGTCATCAGGCCCACCTGGATTTCGCCGTTGCCGCCGAGCAGCCGGCCGAGCACGTCGCAGCCGAGCAGCAGTACCGGCCCGAGCAGCGCGGACAACGGAAGCACCCACCGTTCGTCCTGGCCGACCAGCGCGCGCACGACGTGCGGGATCATCAGCCCGACAAACGCGATGGGACCGCACGCCGCGGTCGCGGTCGCGGAAAGCAGGCCGACCGCGATCATGCCGACCGCGCGGGTCAGCACCGGATTCGCGCCGAGCCCGCGTGCGCTGTCGTCCCCGAGCGCGACCGCGTTGAGCGGCCGGGCGAGCACTCCCGCGACCACCAGGGCGGCCAGGAAGAACGGCAGCAGCCCGGCGAGGCTGTCGAGGTTCCGGTTCACCAGCGAGCCGACGAGCCAGTACCGCATCTGGTCGAGGCTGTGCGTGTTGATCATCTGCATGCCCTGGTTGATCCCGACGAACACGGCCTGCACCGCGACGCCCGCGAGCACCAGCCGCAGCGGGCTCACCGAGCCGCCGATCACCGTGACCAGGACCGTTCCGGCCAGCGCGCCGAAGAAGGCGAACCACACCAGCTGCTGCGGCGAAGACACCGAGAACACCGCGCCGCCCAGCACGATCGCGACCGCCGCGCCGTGGTTGATGCCGAGCAGGCCGGGGTCGGCGACCGGGTTGCGCGTGATCGCCTGCAGCAGCGCGCCGGCCAGCCCGAGCCCGACGCCGACGGCCAGCCCGAGCAGCGTCCGCGGCAGCCGGTCGTCGCGGATCACCACGTCCTCGAACGTGCCGCTGTAGGAGAACAAGGCGTGCCAGACGCTGCCGAGCGGCAACCGGTTGGAGCCGAAGGCGATGGACAGCACCACGACCGCGACGAGGGCGACGAGCGCCGCGACCAGGACTGTCGCGCGGACGCCCCAGCGCCGGGATGTGACGCGCTCCCCAAGCAGGACCATGGCGTTCACCCTAAGGCAAGGCTAACCTCAGGCGGTACCTCACCCGATCCTCCGGAGTTCCGATGACCCTCTCACCGGCGCGGCTGTCCCGCCGCGGTTTTCTCGCCGGCACCGCCGCCGCGGGCGCCCTCGGCCTGCTGAGCGCCTGCGGGTACAAAGACGACCAGCCCGCTGCCGGCGGCGGCGCGACGTGGTCCTTCACCGACGACCGCGGCCGCAAGCTCAGCGGCGAACGTCCACAGCGGATCGTCGCACAGGTGACCGCCGCGGCCGCGCTCTGGGACTTCGGCGTGAAATCGGTGGGGATCTTCGGCCCGTCGAAGCTGCCGGACGGCAAGACCGATCCGCAAGCGGGCGGCGTCGACCTGACGTCGGTGACCTCGCTGGGCAACGTCTGGAACGAGTTCAACTTCGACAAGTTCGTGTCGCTGAACCCGCAACTGCTGGTCAGCGTGATGTACCTGAAGCAGCAGATGTGGTACGTGCCGGACACCTTGGCGGACAAGGTGGACAAGGCCGCGCCGAGTGTCGGCATCGGACTGCAGGACATCGCGATGCCGCAAGGGATCGCGAAGTTCGAGGCGCTCGCGAAAGCCCTCGGCGCGAACGTCGCGACGCCGGAAATCCAGCAGGCGAAGGAGAAGTACGAGGCCGCGGACGCCAAGTTCGCCGAAGCGGTCAAGAAGACGGCCGGGCTGAAGGTCGTGCTGCTGTCCGCGCAGAAGGACACGGTGTACGTGGCCAACCCTTCGAAGTTCGCGACCTCGAAGCACTACCAGGACAAGGGAATGCACTTCGTCCTGCCGGAGAAGCCCGACGAGAGCCAGGGCGGCTACTACGAGCAGGTGAGCTGGGAGAACGTCGGCAAGTACTCAGCCGACGTGATCATGTACGACTCGCGCGGCGGTTCGCTGTCGCTCGGCCCGGACGGCCTCGGCGGCGTCCCGACCTGGCAGCAGCTGCCCGCGGTGAAGGCGGGCAAGCTGATCCCGTGGAACAACGAGACGCCGTTCTCGTACCAGCGGTTCGCACCCGAGCAGACCCGGGTCGCCGACGCGCTGGCCAAGTTCGCCTGACGTGCGAATGCCTGCGCCGGAGCGAAACCGGCGCAGGCATTCACGCGAACCGTCAGCTGCGGGCGTGCGCGTCCAGGAGGTGCGCCACCGCTTCGGTGACCTGCTGGGCGTAGTCCAGGTTGAGCCACTCGTCGGGCACGTGGATGTTCGAGTCCGCCCCGCACGCGCCGGTGACCAGGAACTGCGCCTCCGGATACTTCTCGCCGAGCAGGCCCATGAACGGGATCGACCCGCCCATGCCCGCGGCGCGGTGCGGACGGCCGAACACCTCGTCGTCGACCCGGCGCAGCGCGTCGGTGAGCCACGCGGCTTCCTCCGGCGCGTTCCAGCCGTTCTCCGCCTGCTGGTCCTCGGCGATGGTGACCTTCGCGCCGTACGGAACATCCGTGGTCAGCACCCGCTTGATCGCCGCCAGCGCGTCGTCCGCGACCGCCGTGGGCGGCAAGCGGAAGCTGAGCGTGAGGGTGGTGCTCTGCCGCAGCACGTTGCCCGCTTCGGCGGGCAGCGGGAGCCCTTCGCCGCCGATGATCGACAGCGTCGGCCGCCAGTAGTTGTTCAGCAGCAGCTCAAGCGCGTCCTCGGACACCGTCTTTCCGCCGCTCACCAACGGGAACGCGGTGCGCAGCGCGTCCGGGGCCACCTCCGCGACCGCCTCGATCTCGGCGCGGCGGCTGGCCGGCACCTCGACGTTCAGCTCGGACAGCTTGATCTCGCCGGTTTCCGAGTTCTCGATGCGCTCCAGCAGCTGCCGCAGCACGCGGAACGAGCTGGCGACGACGCCGCTGGCCAGGCCGGAGTGCTGCGCGGTGGCGAGCAGCTGGACGTTGACCGTCAGGTGCACCATGCCGCGCAGGCTCGTCGTGAGCCACAACCGCTCGTAGTCCATGCCGCCCGCGTCGAGGCACACGACGAGGCTGACTTCGCCGAGCCGCGCGCTCAGGTGCTCCAGGTAAGCGGGCAGGTCCGGGCTGCCGGATTCCTCGCCGGTTTCCAGCAGCAGCGCGATGCGCGCGTGTTCGCCGCCGGCCGCGTGCACTGCTTCCAGCGCGGCACTGGCCGCGTACCCGGAGTAGCCGTCGTCCACCGAACCGCGGCCGTACAGCCGTCCGTCACGGATCACCGGCGTCCACGGGTCGAGGCCCTCGGACCAGCCGCCGACCGGGGGCTGCTTGTCCAAGTGGCCGTACATCAGGACGGTGCCCTTGTTCGTCGCGCCCGGGGTGGCCGGCACGTCGACGAACAGCAGCGGGGAACGGCCTTCCAGCTCGACGACCTCGATCCGCGCGCCCGGCAGGTCACGCCCCTCGAGGTAGGTCTTGACGTGCTGGACGGCGGCGGCGAGATGCCCGGTCGACGCCCAGTCCGCGTCGAACGCCGGGGACAGCGCGGGGATCGCGACCAGACCGGACAGGCTCGGCGTGACGTCGTTGATCCACGTCGAGACCACGGATTCGCGTACGGATTTTTGTTCCACAGCGCCATCTTGCCACGGTGACCGACGTCACCGGCACGAGTGAACGTCTCGAGTGCTCAGTCCGCTTAGCCGAGCCGCCGTCGCCCGCGAGGGCAGGTAGGACGCGGGATGGCCGCCCGACCATCGCCTCTCCCATACTCGGGCTTCCAAGCGTTTCCCCTGTTCAGCGAGGTTTTCTCAGCAACAAATCAGCAACTGCCGCTCTCCATCGGAGCAATTCTCGTGCCAGGATGTGGCCACGAACCGTCAACGCCGACGGTGGCCGGGAGCCTCGGACCCGAGGAGCCGGTCCCCGCCGGTGCAGTCGCTGTGGCCGCCACAAGCGGCCGCTCGCGGCGCCGACACCGAGGAGAACAGCTCATGCCGTCCGAACAGTGGACGCACCCGGAACCTGGAGACGGGCCGGCCGCCGTAGCGGCCCAGCCTTCCCCCGAACAGGTGATCGCCGGTTTGCGAGCGACAAGCGAAGGTGGCGCTGAGCTCACTCAGCTGCTCACCCCCGAGGGCCAGCGGGTCCCGTCCGAGCGGTTCGACCGCTACGTCGAGGACGTCGACGACGAAACGCTGAAGAACCTCTACCGCGACATGGTGCTGGTGCGCCGCGCGGACCGCGAGGCCAACGCGATGCAGCGGCAGGGGCAGCTGGGCATCTGGGTGCCGCTGCTCGGCCAGGAAGCCGCGCAGGTCGGGTCCGGCCGCGCGCTGCAGCCGCGGGACATGGCGTTCCCGAGCTACCGCGAGCACGGCGTCGCGTACACGCGCGGCGTCGACATGCGCGACCTGATCGGCATTTTCCGGTGCACTGACCACAGCGGCTGGGACTACCAGGCCCACCGGTTCCACCCGTACACGATCGTCATCGGCAACCAGGTGCTCAACGCGGCTGGTTACGCGATGGGCCAGAAGTTCGAGGGCAAGGTCGGCGACGAGGGTGGCGAGGCCACCATCTGTTACTTCGGTGACGGCGCGACTTCGCAGGGCGACGTCCACGAAGGTTTCGTGTGGGCCGCGGTGTACGACGCGCCGCTGGTCTTCTTCTGCCAGAACAACCAGTGGGCGATTTCCGAGCCGACCGAACGCCAGTCGCGGCTGCCGCTGTACCAGCGCGCTCGCGGTTACGGCTTCCCCGGCATCCGCGTGGACGGCAACGACGTCCTCGCCTGCCTCGCCGTCACCCGGTGGGCGCTGGAGGAATGCCGGCACGGCAACGGTCCGGTGCTGATCGAGGCGTTCACCTACCGGATGGACGCGCACACCACGACCGACGACCCCACCCGCTACCGGCTCTCGGACGAGCTGGAGGAGTGGAAGCTCAAGGACCCGATCGAGCGCGTGCGCGCGTTCCTGGCTCGGAACGGGCACGCCGACCAGGCCTTCTTCGACAGCGTCCAGGCCGAGGCGGACCAGTTCGCCGCGGACCTGCGCGACTACACGTTCAACATGCCGGAACCGCCGCCGGACCGGGTGTTTTCCCAGGTGTACGCAGAACCCTCGCCGGTGCTGGAAGCGCAGCGCGAAGAGTATCTGTCCTATCTCGACGGTTTCGCCGCGGCAGGTGAGCACTGATGACTGACTTGCAGAAGCTCACGATCGGCAAGGCGCTCAACCTCGGTCTCCGGCGCGCGATGGAGGAGGACCCGAAGGTCCTGATCATGGGGGAGGACGTCGGCAAGCTCGGCGGCGTCTTCCGGATCACCGACGGGCTGCAGAAGGACTTCGGCGAGCAGCGCGTGCTGGACACGCCGCTGGCCGAATCGGGCATCATCGGCACCGCGGTCGGCCTCGCCGTGCGCGGTTTCCGGCCGGTGTGCGAAATCCAGTTCGAAGGCTTCATCTTCCCCGGCTTCGACCAGATCTCCTCGCAGCTGGCGAAACTGCACTACCGCACGCAGGGCAAGGTCAAGATGCCCGTCGTGATCCGGGTGCCCTTCGGCGGCGGGATCGGCGCGGTGGAGCACCACTCGGAATCGCCGGAATCGCTGTTCTCGCACATCGCCGGCCTCAAGGTGGTGTCGATTTCGAACGCGGTGGACGCTTACTGGGGCATCCAGGAGGCGATCCGTTCGGACGACCCGATTCTCTTCTTCGAGCCCAAGAAGCTGTACCACTCGGGCGCGTTGAAGATGGAGGTCGACACCTCGACGGCGCCGTCGAAGGTGTTCGCGTCGCAGGTGGTGCGCGCGGGCACGGACGCCACGGTGGTCGCGTACGGCCCGTCGGTGAAGGTGGCGCTCGAAGCCGCTACGGCCGCTGAGTCCGAGGGCAAGTCGCTGGAGGTCATCGACCTGCGCACGCTCTCGCCGCTCGACCTCGGACCGGTGTTCGAATCGGTCCGCAAGACCGGACGGCTCATCGCGGTCAGCGAAGCGCCGTCGGAATCCTCGCTGACCTCGGAGATCGCGGCCCGGGTCCAGCAGGAATGCTTCTACTCCCTTGAGTCCCCCGTCCTGCGCGTGACCGGATTCGACACGCCGTACCCGCCTGCGAAGCTCGAGGAGCATTACCTCCCCGACCTCGACCGGGTCCTGCACGCTGTCGACCGTTCGCTCGCCTGGTAAGGGGGTTCCCGCAGAAATGCCTGAGTACAAACAATTCCCCTTGTCGGACACGGCGGAGGGGCTCACCGAGGCCGACATCCTCGCCTGGCGCGTGAAGCCGGGCGACACGGTCACGGTCAACCAGATCGTGGTCGAGGTCGAGACCGCGAAGGCCGCCGTCGAATTGCCGATCCCGTGGGCCGGCGTGGTCACCGAGCTGCACGTGGAGCCGGGGCAGACGGTGGAGGTCGGGACGCCGATCCTGACCATGGACGTGGATCCGGACGGGAAAGCCGCTCCGGCTCCCGCCGCCGCTTCCGCCGAGCCCGCCGCTCCGGCCGAGGAGGAGATGAAGCCGCTGGTCGGCTACGGCTCCAAGGCGGCCGGGACTACCCGGCGGGCGCGCAAGGGAGCCACCCCGGCTCCCGCTCCCGCTGCCGTCGCGGCGGCTCCCGCACCGGTGGCCGAAACCCCGCGTGGCGGTTACGTCCCGCTGGCCAAACCGCCGGTCCGCAAGCTGGCCAAGGACCTCGGCGTCGACCTGCACTCGCTCACCGGCAGCGCGGACGGCGGCGTGATCACCCGCGACGACGTCCACCGGGCCGCCAACGGTTCCGCCGCTCCCGCGGTGTCCACTGTGGATTCCGGCTACGACCCGGCGACCCGCGAACGGCGCGTGCCGATCAAGGGGGTCCGCAAGGCGACCGCGGCCGCGATGGTGCAGAGCGCGTACACCGCTCCGCACGTCACGGAGTTCCTCACCATCGACGTCACGCCGATGATGGAACTGCGCGAGAAGCTCAAGAAGTCGCGCGAATTCAGCGGCGTCAAGCTCACTCCGCTGGCGTTCGCGGCGAAGGCGGTGTGCCTCGCGGCGAAGCGCACGCCGGACGTCAACGCGGTGTGGGACGAGGCGGCGCAGGAGATCGTCTACAAGGACTACGTGCACCTCGGCATCGCGGCGGCGACCCCGCGCGGTCTCGTGGTGCCGAAGATCCGGGACGCGGATTCCTTGTCGCTCAAGGAACTCGCGGTCGCGCTCACCGAGCTGACCGATGTCGCGCGCGAGGGCAAGACGACGCCGGCGGCGATGCTGGGCGGCACGTTCACGATCACCAACGTCGGCGTGTTCGGCGTCGACACCGGCACGCCCATCATCAACCCGGGCGAGTCGGCGATCCTGGCGGTCGGGGCCATCCGCGACACCCCGTGGGTGGTCGACGGCGAGATCAAGGTGCGCAAGGTGATGCAGTTGTCGCTGAGCTTCGACCACCGGGTGGTCGACGGGCAGCAGGGGTCGGAGTTCCTCGCCGACGTCGGTGCGCTGCTCGCCGATCCGGCGGTCGCGATCACGTACTGAGCCGAAGGGGCCGTGTGCGCACGGCCCCTTCGTTTTATCCCGTTGACGGAGTGAGCACTCACTCCGTACCGTGGAGCGCATGGAGACAAGAAAAAGAGCGCCCGGGATGGCGCCGGACGACCGGCGGCGGATGATCGTCCGCGCGGTGCTTCCGCTGGTCGTCGAGCACGGCCGCGGGGTCACGACCGCGCAGATCGCCCGCGCCGCCGGGATCGGCGAGGGCACCATCTTCCGGGTTTTCCAGGACAAGGACGAACTGTTCGACGCGTGCGTGGAAGCCGCGCTCGATCCGGCGGAGGCACTGGAGATGATCGGGGAGATCCCGGCTGAGCTGCCGCTGGAGAAGCGGCTGGCGGAGGCCGCCGAGGCGATGAACGCGCACCTCCAGCGCATGGGCGCGGTGATGGCCGCGACAATGAAGGGACGGCCGCGCGCGGCGGCGGAGGAGGCGCGCAACCGCAAGTCGGTGACCGGGGACAGCCGCCGCGAGTCGCTCGAAGCGATGCAGCGCGCGGTGCGGGAACTGTTCGTCCCGGACGCCGCCCGGCTGCGGCTGCCGGTCGACAAGGCCGCTTCGCTGTTCCTGGCGCTGCTGTTCACGCAATCCCGCCCGATGCCCGGTTCCCCGACAACTGACGAGGTCATCGACGTCTTCCTGCACGGTTCGGTGCTGGCGTGATCCCCGGCGGTGGGGGCGGGATCGAGATGGCCCTCGGCCGCCGCGGTCGCCGCAGGATGGCGCAATCCGTGCCGGACAGCGGACTCACCGGGCCGGTCGACATCCCGGAACCGGAGCAGCCGGAACAACCGAAAGGCGTGCGGGCGCGCCTTTCGCGGATGCGTACCTCGGTGGCGGGCACCGTCCGCGGCCTGCCGAAGGTCGCGAAGCTGACCTGGCAGGCCAGCCCGACGCTGACGATCGTGCTCGCGGTGATCACGCTGGCCTCCGGCCTGTTGCCGACGGTCACCGCGTATATCGCGAAAATCCTGCTCGATTCGGTGGTCGCGGCGATCCAGCACCGCGGGTCGACCGCGGACATCGTGCGCATCACGCTGTTCCAGTTCGGCGTGCTGGCGGCGACCGCGATCAGCAGCTCGCTCACCACGATCGCGCAATCCCTGCTGCAGGAACGGATGACGCTCACCATCCGGCACCAGGTCATGCGGCACGCGAGCGACCTGCACCTGGCGTACTTCGAGGGTTCGGCGTCGTACGACATGCTGCGCCAGGCCGCGCAGGAAGCGCCGACGCGGCCGTTGTCGATGATGACCTCGGCGCTCGGCCTGATCCGGACGCTGATCACCTTCGCCAGCATGATCGCGTTGCTGGTGTCGATCAGCCCGCTGCTCGCGCTGGTCGCTTTGCTGGCCCCGATCCCGGCGTTCATCTCGCAGTCGAAGTACGGTTCGCGAGCGTTCTGGCTCACGTTCATGATGTCGCCGATCAAACGGCGGATGGACTATCTGTCCTCTTTGGTCACGACGGACACGTATGCCAAGGAGACCAAGCTGTTCGGCCTCGGCCCGTACTTCGTGGACCGGTTCCGGAAGCTCGGTGTGGTGGCTTACGAACGGCAGCGGAAGCTGACGGTGAAACGGAATGTCAGCTCGACGTCGTGGGGTTTGCTGAGCACGCTGGTCGGCTCGGCGATCGCGTTGTACATCGCGCTGGAAGCGGTCGGCGGACGGCTCACGCTGGGCGATCTGGCGTTGTACACGGCCGCCGCGACGTCCGTGCAAAGTTCGGTGACCGGGTTGTTCACCGCGTTTTCCGGGATGTACGAGAACAACCTCTACCTCGACACACTGTACAAATTCCTCGACACCAAACCGGAAATCACCGCGCCGGCGAAACCGCGCCCGCTTCCGTCCACTGTGGATGGACACATCCAGTTCGAGTCGGTGAGCTTCAGTTATCCGGGCGCGGACGAACCGGCGCTGCACGGGGTGAGTTTCGAGATCCGTCCCGGCGAAACCGTCGCGGTGGTGGGCCGCAACGGCGCGGGCAAATCGACGCTGTTCAAACTGCTGTGCCGGCTCTACGACCCGACCGCGGGCCGGATCCTGCTGGACGGCGTGGACATCCGCGAGTATAACCCGGCGGAACTGCGCACCAAGATCAGCGCGATGTTCCAGGATTACGTGACGTACCAGGGAACCGCGGCGGAGAACATCGGCCTCGGCGACCTGAACCGGCTCACCGATCGCGAGCACATCGAGGACTCCGCCCGCCGCGCCGGAGCCGACGAGCGCATCGCCCGGCTGCCGACCGGGTACGACAGCCCGCTCGGCCGGTGGTTCGACCAGGGCGTGTCGCTGTCCGGCGGGGAATGGCAGAAAATCGCGCTGGCCAGGGCTTTCCAGCGCGAGGCCCCGATCCTGATCCTGGACGAGCCGACGTCGGCACTGGACGCGCAGGCCGAGCACGACCTGTTCGACCGGCTGCACACGTTGTCTCGCGGACGGACGACGCTGTACATCTCGCACCGGTTCTCGACGGTCCGCCAAGCCGAGCGCATTCTGCTGCTGGACCACGGGAAGGTCGCGGAATACGGCACGCACGAAGCGCTGATGGCGGCCGACGCCGGGTACGCGGAATTGTTCACGCTGCAAGCGGAGGCGTACTTGAAGTGACTATCTTGGGGTGATCAGCCGAGGGGGTTTCGTGCTCATCACCACTCAAGACCTGGGGGTCACCGCGGGCGAGACAGCGCTGTTCAGCGGTCTCGACCTGGCCGTCGACGCCGGCGAATGCCTGGTCGTCCGCGGTGCCAACGGAGCGGGCAAATCGACGTTGCTGCGCTGTCTTTACGGGAATCAGGCGCCGACGTCCGGTTCCGTGTCCGTCTGCGGCGGGCCGCCGGACGAGCGGTCCGCCGCTTTCCGTCGCCGGGTTTCCGTGCTTTTCGACGATTCGGCGCTCTTCGACGAACTCACCCCGCGCCAGCATCTCGATCTGCTGCGCAAGTCCTTCGGCGGCGAACTGGCCGAAGGCCCGGTCCCGGCTCCCGATGTGCCCGCGTCGGAGCTCTCCGCCGGACAACGCCGTCGGCTCCTGCTGCACGCCGCGATCGCGCGTCCGCACGAGGTCCTGCTGCTGGACGAACCGGAACGCGCCCTGGACGCCGAGGGCCGGGCCTGGCTGTCCACCCTGGTCACCACCAGCACGCAGCGCGGCGCGGCGGTCGTGGTGGCGAGCCATCACCCGCCGCTCGCGGACGAGGTCGCGGACTACGTGGTGGACCTGTGAAACGCCCTGACCTGGTCCTGGCGCTGGTCATCGCGGCCGGCCTGCTGGGATCGCCGTTCTACAACACCGAACTGGTGCGCAGCCAGCTGATCGGCGGTGCTCCGGTGGGTGCGCTCGGCAGCGTGCTCGTGCTGTGCACCGGCCTCGCCCTTGCCTGGCGGGCGACGCTGCGACGCGGGTACGTCTGGGCCCATCCGGCCACGCTGACCTGGGACGATTTCGACGGCCAGCGTCCCGCCGTGCTCACCCGACGGCTCGTACTGGACTGGGCCGCCCGGTTCGCCGTGGCGGCTTATTTCTTCGCGGTGTCCGGGATGCTCATCGGCTTTCCCAGCTCGCTGGTCGGCCCGATCGCGCTCTTCGTGGTCGCCGCACTGGCGTTGGTGCTGGGCCGCCGACGTTCGTTTCCCGGCGAATCCCTTCTCCCGCTTACCCTCGCGCTGCCGCTGGTCATTCCACTGTGGACTTACGTGGTCGCCGCCGGTCTCGCCGCGATCGCCTTGCTCCGATCCTCTCCCTTGCCGCACACGGCTTCTCGAGACACCTTGATCCGGCACTACACCGAGCGCATGGTGCGCCGGACATCCGCCGCCTTCCTGGACGTCTGGGCGCTTCTCCCGGCGGGCCGACCGGTTCCGTGGCGGAATGCGCTCGCGAGCCGGTTCGTCGTCACCCGATACGTCCTCACCGGAGTCCTCGCCCGGCGCTCCGCACTCGGCCTGCCGGCCTTCTTGGCACTCGCCGTCGTCGCGACCCACGCGACCTTCCCGGCCGTCACATCGGTCTGGCTGATCGGCATCGGCGGCTACCTGGGTTTATTGCCGTTCACCGCCCCGATCGCGCAGCTGCACCGGGTACCCGGACTGCGGCGCTGGCTGGCCGCGTCCGCCCTGCACCTGCACGCCGTGACCTGCGCTTTTCTCTGCGTCCTCGCCCTGCTCTGGACCGGCGTCGTCCTGCTGCTCGGCATCCCGGCGTCGATCGGCGCGCTCGCGGCGGCCCTGATCGCGGCGCTGTCCGCCGTGCGCTCGGTGACCCGCGGCCCGCTGGACTTCAGCTCGATGGGCATGGTGCTGTACGAGGGAGTCCTGATCCCCGCCGGCCTGGTACGGCAGCTGGTCCGGGGGCCGGAGCTCCTCGTGCTGGGATTAATTGCCGCGAGCTTCCTCCCGGTCTGGCCCTAGGCTCCCCGCTCATGGGGAGACGCATCATGGTCACCGGATGCTCCGGGGCCGGAAAATCCACGCTGGCCAGGCAGATCGGCGCGGCGTTGGACATTCCGGTCACCCATCTGGACCGGCTGTACTGGCGACCCGGCTGGGTCCCGGCCCCGCCGGCGGAGTTCCGCGCCGCGGTCGCCGAAGCCGCCAGCACGGACAGCTGGGTGATCGACGGCAACTACAGCAAGACCTTCGACCTGCGCCTGCCGTTCGCCGACACCGTCGTGCTGCTGGACGCGTCCCGCTACACCTGCCTGTTCCGGGCCGTGCGGCGGCAGCTGCGCGAATGGGGCCAAGAGACGCAGGCCGCCGGATGCGTGTCGAAGATCGACGCCGAACTGGTCCAGTGGATCTGGAAGTGGCCGACCCGGCGCCCGCTGATGCTGCAGCGGATCGCCGAGGGAGCCCCGACCGCGCGGCAGGTGCTGCTGCGGTCGCCGCGCGAGGTGTCGGCGTTCCTACAGCGCCTGCGGTGATCGCCTTGCGGGACCGGGAATACAGTGCCGCGCATGAAGACGGGAACGGCCGCGGAGACCGCCACACAACTGGAAGCCGAGCTGGAGAAGTATCCCGAGGAGCGGGGAGAGATCCTGCTCGAGGCGGCACAGGCGTGGCGTCAGGCCGGTGACGACGACCGCGCCATCGCATTGCTGACCCAGGCTGTCGCTGCGGGCGGCGAGGACGGAGGCAACGCCCGGGTCGAACTCGCCGAGGTGCTGTTCGACCTCGACCGGGCCGAGGAGGCCCAGACCTGCCTTGACGAGTTGCGGAACGAGCCACTGTCCTCACCGGTGCCGTATTACCTGGCCGCTGAGCTGCTGGAACACCGCGGCGAGCTCCAGCAGGCACTGACCTGGTTCGACCTGGCCGCAGCCCGGCTGTCCGCGCCGGAGCCGACCGGCGGGAACGCGGAGTTCGGGTTCTTCACCCACGCGAACCACATCTTGACTGCTCGCCGACGGGTGCGCCGCGCACTGGGATTGCCTCCGGACGAGCAGGACGAGTCAGTCCAGAGCCCTTCGGATGATGCCCCTGCTCTCGCCCAGCCAGCGCCGCCAGGGGAAGTGCGAGTGTTGTTCTGGCCCCGCGCCGAGATCCCCCGCGCGCACGAGGCCTGGCCAAACCTGGTCCAGCACGCCGATGCGGACACCGCCATCGCCGACCGCGAGGCCGCCAACCGGGAACTGTCCGAGTCGGGCATCGCGCGCATCGTGCTGGTCCCGTTGACCACCGCGAAGCTCCAGGAGTTCGCGACCCGCACCGGTAGCGACCCGGCCGCCGAAGACACCCGGCTGGCCTGCATGAACGAGATCTTCGAGGAAGGCGGCGCGATCGACTGGCCACCGGCGCGCAACGAGCGCTGCTGGTGCGGCTCGGGCGGGAAGTACAAGAAATGCTGCGGCCGTCCCGTAAGCATCTGACCTGCGGTTATCCCTCCTCGGGAGCAAATCGCGGCACTCGTTCGTTCACTGGGTATGGCTGTCGTGTTCCTGCTCTACGTCATCGCTGAAGTCGCCGCCATCTGGGCGGTCGGCTCGGTCGTCGGTGTGCTCGGCACGATCGGTCTGCTGATCGCGGGCGCGTTCGTGGGTTCGTGGCTGGCGCGTCGCGAGGGCGGCAAGGCGATGCGCGCCTTCATGGCGACCGCGCAGTCCGGCCGCAATCCGGAGAAAGAGCTGACCGACGGGATGCTCGTCGCGCTCGGCGGCGTGCTGATCATGGTCCCCGGCTTCGTCAGCGACGTGCTGGGCCTGCTGTTCCTGCTGCCGCCCACCCGCTCGATCGCCCGGCGGTTCTGGCTGCGCCGCGCGGAGAAGCGCGCCATCCGGTACGCCAACCAGCGCCGCGGTCCGGTGATGGTGGTGGACAGCGAGGTCGTCGCGGAGGAACCGCGGCAGGCGAAGAACCACCCGGTGATCGAAGGCCGGATCGTCGAGGGCTGAACCGCGCGCCACAATGGCTCCCGTGGAGCGGCTGGAAACGACTTCCGCGGTGAGCGCCCGCATGAGCAAACAGAAGTCGCGCAACACTGGGATCGAAATGGCGTTGCGCAAGATCCTGCACGCCGCCGGGTACCGCTACCGAGTGCACCGCCGTCCGGTGAAAGGCGTCCGCCGCGAGGCTGACCTGGTGTTCGGCCCCGCGCGAGTAGCGGTTTTCGTGGACGGCTGCTTCTGGCACGGCTGCCCGGAACACGGCACGTGGCCGAAGAACAATGCCGATTATTGGCGGACCAAGATCGAAACCAACCGCCGCCGGGACGCGAATACCGACGCACTGCTGCACGAAGCGGGCTGGCTGTCGGTGCGAATCTGGGAACACGAGGCGACCGATGTCGCCGCGTCGCGGGTGATCGAGACCGTGAAGGAACGCCGTCCCCATTAATGTTGGCACCATGCCTCAACCGGGTCAGCCCACCGCCGCGGAGTTCTTCGCCGGCATCGGTCTCGTGCGCCTAGGCCTCGAACCGGCCGGCTTCGACGTCGCGTGGTCCAACGACATCGAACCGGCGAAGCAGGCCATGTACGAGGCACACTTCAACGACCAGGGCGCACACGAGTACGTACTAGGCGATGTCGCCGCCCTCCGCGGCGCCGATCTGCCCGCCGGCCTCAGCCTGGCCTGGGCGTCGTTCCCCTGCACAGACCTCTCGCTGGCCGGCTGGCGCCGCGGCCTGGCGGGCTCGCACTCGTCGACGTTCTGGCAATTCACCCGCATTCTCGACGAACTGGGCCAAGACCGTCCGCCGGTAGTCGCGCTGGAAAACGTGGTCGGCCTGGCGACCAGCCACGGCGGCGACGACCTCCGCGCGGCGATCGGAGAACTCAACCGCCTCGGCTACTCCGCCGATGTCCTCACCCTGGACGCCCGGCGGTTCGTCCCGCAGTCCCGGCCCAGGTTGTTCATCGTCGGCGCGCAAAACCCGCCCTCGGACTCGCCCGCGCCGTCGCCGCTCCGCCCGCCTTGGCTCGCGCTAGACCCGGCGTTGCGGACACATCGCGCCGCCTTGCCCGCACCGCCCCCGCTGCTGGTCACCGGGCTGTCCGCCGCCGTCGAACGCCTCCCCGCCGATGACGAGCGCTGGTGGACCGCACCGCGCGCTGACGCGTTCATCGGGTCGCTGTCGCCGCTCCAGTTGGAGCGATTGTCGCAGCTCAAGGCAGGGAGGAAGCTGGTGTACCGGACGGCCTACCGGCGCACCCGCAACGGAAAACCAGTGTGGGAAGTCCGGCCGGACGACATCTCGGGCTGCCTGCGCACCGCCCGCGGCGGATCGTCCAAACAGGCCGTCGTACAAGCTGGCCGCGGCTCGGTGCGGGTGCGGTGGATGACGCCGCGCGAGTACGCGCGGCTGATGGGGGCGGGGAAGTACGCGCTGGATGGGCTGCGGAACAACCAGGCCCTGTTCGGCTTCGGGGACGCGGTGTGCGTGCCGGTGGTGCGGTGGTTGTCGGAGAATTACCTGATGCCGTTGGCTCGTGGGGAAATGAGCCTCGAAGCCGCGGGCTAGTCCGCCCCAGTCGGCTTGGGGATGTCGAAATACCCCGACAACCGCACCGCCGGCGCGTACTCGCCCTTGACCTTTACCTTCCCCGTCACGAACATCGCCGCCACCGCCGCGTTCCCGGTCGCCATGCGGATGAAGTCCTCAACCGCCACCGTGATCGTCGTGTCCGGGGTGCGGGCCAGGTCGGTGCTCGACACGCACAGGCCGTCCTCGATGACTGTTTGGTAGCGGTCGAAATCGTCCCCGGCGGGGAAGCGCCAGGAGACCACGACGTCCACGTGCCGGGCTCGGTCTGGGCGGAAGTGTTCGGACATCCGGCGGAAGATCTCGTCCAGGAAGACCGCGCGCAGTTCGTCGTGGTCGGCGATGCCTTTGAGCTGCTCCCGCGAAGCCGCCGCGACGACGTCGACCAACGACTGTGTGGTCAGCGAAGCGATTTCGATGCCGGCTCCGGCGGTGCCGAGCATGTGCAACGTCTCCAGGACCTGCACGAACTGCTCCGGGGTCAGTTTGCCCACCTCGAGAGAGCGGGCGAAACCGTTCACCGCGTGCTCACCGGGTGAGTGCGCGGCACGCATGCGCGAACGCCAGCGGGACACGGAGCGGCTCAGGCCGGTCGGGGCAGGTCGAAGTGGCCGACCAGCCCGGCTGCGAAGGCCAGGTCGCCCTTGACCTTCAGTTTTCCGGTCACGAACAGCACCGCGGGCGTTGCCTGGTGGGTGATGATGCGGAAGAAGTCCACGGGCGAAAGCGTAATCGTCACGCGGGCTTTCTCGCGCATTTCGCGGGACACCGTGCAGGTTCCGTCGGAAAGCACCGTCTCGTAGCGGTCGTAGCCACCCTCGCCGGTGCCGCCGGACAGCCGCCAGTGCACCACCGCGCGCAGTGACTTCGCACGGATGTGCGCTCCCATGCGCGCGAAGATCTCGTCCAGCACCCGCTCGCGCAGCGGACGTTCGGCGACCACGGCTTCCAGTTGCGCCCTCGACGCCCGCGCGACCAGCGTGGCGAACTTCGTCGGGTCGACCTTGTCCAGCGAGAACGCCGGCACCTGTTCCGACAGCCGCATCAGCGCCGCCAGCAGCCGGTTCATGTCGGAGCGGCCCAGTTCGCGGGGGTCGATGGCGTCCGCGACCGCGTTGACGTCGAGCGCGCTCGCGTCGACGGCTTCGGTGCGGTCCAGCGCGTCCAGCAGCGCGACCCCGCGCAGGCCGGCCAGGTCAGAGCTGGTCGCCTCCGGGTTGTCGGCCATCTTCCACCCCTTCCGGAACTTTCCGCCGTAAGGCTACCGGTGAGTAGGTAGCGCGGCAAGCAACGCCGCCGACCTGGGGACGGGTACCGTCCGTGCCAGCGAGAGGGAGGGAACAGTCACCGTGTCCGACGAAGATCAGCGCCCACCCGAGCGAGCGAGGCGGCTCCCGAGGGCGGTCCGTGAACGCCAGATCCTGGACGCCGCGGTGCAGGTGTTCTCCCAGCACGGCTACCACTCGGCGTCGATGGACGAGATCTCCGAGGTCGCGGGCGTCTCCAAACCGATGATCTACACCTACCTCGGCTCGAAGGAAGACCTCTTCGGCAAGAGCATCCAGCGCGAGGCGACCCGCCTGCTCGAAGCCATCCAAGCCGGCGTGCAGCCCGATCTGCCGCCGGACATGCAGCTGTGGCACGGCCTGCGCTCGTTCTACCGCTTCGTCGCCGAATACCGCGAGTCCTGGACAGTGCTGCACCGCCAGGCATTGACAGTCGGCGGCGGCTTCGCGGCGGAGATCACCGCGATGCGCACGCGCGCGATCGAACTGGTCGCGGCGCTCGTGGTGGCCGCGGGCACCCGCAAGGGCCTCGGCGAGCAGACGGAGTTCTCCGGCCCCGGCTTGGCCGCGGCGCTGGTCGGCGCGGCGGAATCGCTGGCCGACTGGGCACTGGACCACCCGGAGATCTCCGACGGCGTGCTCGCGTCCTGGCTGATGAACCTGGTGTGGCTCGGGTTCAACGACCTGGTCGAAGGGCAGGTCTGGAAGCCCTCAGAGTGAGCGGCGCGGCTCTGCCCGTCTCGATCTGTGCGTTGGTGTTCACGGTCTTCTCGTTCTGGTGCTCAACGCGCGACCGGGTCGGCTGAAGACCTTCCCGGCCGCACACCTTGGCCTCCGGCCCAGACGGCGGCAGTCGGTGCTCATCCCGCTGGTTCTCCACCACACTGGTGCGCTGCCGATTGTTGTTCGAGATCTCCGCGGCGTGGTGCTGGAAGAACGAGAAGCCCTCAGAGGGCTGAGATCACCCCGTCCAGATGCGGTTTCGGCTTCCGGGCGTGCCACAGCTCGAAGGCCCATCCGTCGTCCGTCTGCCAGGTCGTGAACGCCGCGCGGCCAGGCAGCAGCACCGGCTGCTTGAACCGCACCGCGACGCTGTACGCGTCCGGCAGCCTGCCCTCGAAGGACGCCAGCGCGTGCGCCTTCGTCCACATGCCGTGTGCGATCGCCTTCGGGAAGCCGAACAGGCGCGCGGTCAGCGGGTGCAGGTGGATCGGGTTGCGGTCGCCGGAAACCTCGGCGTAGCGGCGGCCGATGTCGCCCGGGACGTGCCACAGCGCGGACGGTTTCGGCGGCGTCAGCTGGGTGCGCGGACCCGACGAACCCGAGCCCGAGCCGGTGCGGCGGAGATAAGTCGACACCTCGCTCCACACGGTGTCCGCGCCCGCGTGGACCTCGCTCACCATGTCGAACTGACTGCCTTTTTCGTGCGGGCGCAGGTTTTCCGCGCGCACACTCACCCGGAACGTCTCGCCCAGCAGCAACGGACGGTGTTGCGTGATCCGGTTCTCGACGTGCACCAAACCCAGCAGCGGGAACGGGAACCCCGGCTCGGTCATCAACGCCATCTGCAGTCCGAAGACCAGCATGTGCGGATACGTCGCGGGCAGCTCGTCCGAGAAGCGGAATCCGCAGACTTCGTTGTAGGCCGCGACGTGTGCCGGGTCTACGACGACCTCGGGGCGCACCAACTCCGTACTGGGCAGGGTCGAGCCGCCGCCGCGGCGCAGCAGGGCTTTCGGGTACAGCGTCGCCAGGCTGGGCGCGCTCGTCACTTCACGAACAGCCATCCCTCACGCCCCCAGCAGCGCCTGGCCGCACACGCGGACCAGGTTCCCGTTGACCGCGGCCGACGCCGGGTTGGCATACCAGGCAATGGTTTCCGCGACGTCCACCGGCAGCCCGCCCTGGCCGAGGCTCGACAGCCGCCGTCCGGCCTCGCGGATGAACAGCGGTACCGCGGCCGTCATCTTGGTCTCGATGAACCCGGGCGCGACCGCGTTGATCGTGCCGCCGTACTCCGCGAGCTGCGGCGCGCCGACGTTCACCATCCCGATCACGCCCGCCTTCGACGTCGCGTAGTTCGTCTGGCCGACGTTGCCCGCGATGCCCGCGATCGAGGAAACCCCGATGACGCGGCCGTTTTCGCGCAAAATCTTGTCGCCGAGAAGCTTGTCGTTCACCGCGAGCTGCGCGGCGAGGTTCACGGCGATGACCGAATCCCAGCCGCCCTCGGTCATGTTGCCGAGTGTCTTGTCGCGGGTGATGCCGGCGTTGTGCACCACGACATCCACCCCGCCGTGGCGCGAAGTCAGGTACTCGGCGAGCTTGGCGGGCGCGTCCGCGGCGGTGATGTCCAGCTGCAGCGCCGAACCGCCGATCCGGTTGGCCACAGTGGACAGATCGCCGCCCTGCGCGGGGATGTCCAGCGCGACCACGTGCGCACCGTCGCGGGCGAGCGTTTCGGCGATCGCCTCGCCGATGCCCCGCGACGCACCGGTCACCAGCGCGACCTTGCCTTCCAGCGGCTTTTCCCAGTTCTCCGGCGTGGGCGCGGTCTTGGCGTGCGTGCCGACGCGGATGACCTGGCCGTCCACGAACGCCGACTTCGCCGACAGCAGGAACCGCAGCGTCGACTCGGCCGCGTCCTCCGCCCCTTCGGCGACGTACACCAGCTGCGCCGTCGCACCGCGCTTGAGCTCCTTGCCGACCGAGCGGACGAACCCCTCCAGCGCGCGCTGCGCGATCCGCTCGCGGCCCTCGGCCAGTTCCGGCGGCGTGCCGAGCACGACCACCCGGCCGGATGAACCGACCTTCCGGATCACCGGGTGGAAGAACCGATAGACCTCACGCAGCTGGCCCGGGTCCTTCACTCCGGTGGCGTCGAACACCAGCGCCGCGTTCCGGTCGGCGGGCGCGCTGATCACCTCGATGCCCGCCTCGGTGAGCTGCGCCCGGACAGTCTTCTCCAGCCGTCCGCCCGGCGCGGCCCCGAGAAGTGCGGGACCCTCAAGAGCGGGTTGGCCGGGACGGTACCGGCGCAACGTCGCGGGGTTGGGCAGGCCGAGCTTCGGCACCACGAACTTCCCCAGCGGGGTCTTCGTGAACTGCTGGTACCTGTCCGCCATCACGTGCCTCCCGTGCAGTCTGCGTCACGTCGCAGTCTAACCTACTCGCTAGTAGGTTACAGTGTGAAAGGCACGACTCCAGAGAGGTGGACGGCATGGCGACCAGGAAAACCCCGGCGGTGCGCAAGGTCGCGATCGTCGGCGGGAACCGGATCCCCTTCGCACGGTCGAACGGCCCGTACTCCCGGGCCTCGAACCAGGACATGTTCACCGCCGCGCTGGACGGTCTGGTCAGCCGGTTTTCGCTGCAGGGCGAGGTGATCGGCGAGGTCGCCGCCGGTGCGGTGCTCAAGCACTCCAAGGACTTCAACCTCGCCCGCGAAAGCGTCCTCGGCAGCAAGCTCTCGCCCGCGACGGCAGCATCGGACGTCCAGATGGCGTGCGGCACCGGATTGCAGGCAGTCATCAACGTCGCCCACAAGATCGCGCTCGGGGAAATCGATTCGGCGATCGCGGGCGGCGTCGACACCACGAGTGACGCCCCGCTGGCGGTGAACGCCAACCTGCGCCAGATCCTCGTGCAGCTCAACGCGGCGAAGACGCTCGCCGACCGGCTCAAGCTGGTCGCGAAGATCCGCCCTGGCCACATCGTGCCGGAGATCCCGCGCAACGCCGAACCGCGCACCGGACTGTCGATGGGGGAGCACGCCGCCCTCACCGCGCAGGTCTGGGACATCACCCGCGAGGCGCAGGACGAACTGGCCGCGACCAGCCACCGCAACCTCGCCGCCGCCTACGACCGCGGCTTCTTCGACGACCTGGTCACGCCGTACCTCAAGCTCGCCCGCGACCAGAACCTCCGCCCGGACTCCTCAGTCGAAAAGCTCGCCAAGCTCAAGCCGGTCTACGGCGGCCCGGACGGCACGATGACCGCGGGCAACTCGACCCCGCTCACCGACGGCGCGTCGACCGTCCTGCTCGCGACCGAGCAGTGGGCGAAGGCGCACAAACTGCCGGTGCTGGCGTACCTGACGTTCAGCCAGACCGCGGCTGTCGACTACGTGCACGGCGACGAGGGCCTGCTCATGGCCCCCGCGTACGCGGTGCCGCGGATGCTCGAGCGCGCCGGATTGACGTTGCAGGACTTCGACTTCTACGAGATCCACGAGGCGTTCGCGTCTCAGGTGCTCGCCACGCTCAAGGCGTGGGAGGACCCGGCGTTCGCCAAGGAGAAGCTCGGCCTCGACGCGCCGCTCGGCTCGATCGACCGCACCAAGCTGAACGTGAACGGCTCCTCGCTCGCGGCCGGGCACCCGTTCGCCGCGACCGGCGGCCGGATCGTCGCGACGCTCGCGAAACTGCTGAACGAGAAGGGTTCCGGGCGCGGCCTGATCTCCATTTGCGCGGCGGGCGGCCAGGGCGTCACCGCGATTCTGGAGAAGTAAGCACGCCGACAAGGCCGCCGCCCGGAAACCCGGGTGGCGGCCTTGTTCGCGCACTCAGTCGGTAAGCGACTTCTCCGCGCGCTTGGCCAGCTTGTCGGCGCGCTTGCCCGCCTTCTTCGCCGCGCGCCGGGCCCGCCAGCCCAGCGACGGCTTGCCCGCGGTGTCGCTCGCGGCCAGTAGCAGCCCGCCGGCCAGCGACGCGTTCTTGAAGAACTGGATCTGCTGGGCCTGCTTCTCGCCCGGATCGGACAGCTGCCAGAACCGGTGCGCGGCCAGCGTCGTCGGCACCAGCGAGCCGAGCAGCGCCACCGCCGCCAGTCGCGGGGCCTTGCCGCTCGCCAGCGCGAGCCCGGCCCCGATCTTGACCGCCGCGTCGATCCGCACCAGCGTGGCGGGATCGCGCGGGACCTGGTCCGGAACCAGGCCCTCGACCTTGTCGAAGGTCTCGGTGAGGAACGGTTCGGCCGCCTTCGCGTGGCCTTGGGTGTCACGCAGGGCACCGATGCCGCCCAACACGAAGATCGACGCGAGCAGTGGACGTGCCACCCGGCGCAGTATCACGGTCTCGCCTCTCTGATCTGGAATCCCTGGAGTTGAACCTACAACCGGGATTGCCCGCCACGCTCCCCGCCGAACCGAGCTAGCGATACCTAGGCGAATATTGCTTTTATTCTAGATTCTCCTAGACAGTTCTAGCGGACTTCGTGCTTGACCTTGCCGCTACGTCAACCTCTACCGTCGAAGCCGTGGTCAGGACGGAATGGTCGATCCAGGACATCGCCCGGTCCGCGGGCACGACGAGCCGGACCCTGCGGCATTACGACGCCGTCGGGCTCCTGCCGCCGACGCGGATCGGCAGCAACGGCTACCGCTACTACGACGAGGACTCGCTCGTCCGGTTGCAGCGGATCCTGCTGCTGCGCGAACTGGGACTGGGTCTGCCCGCGATCGCCGAGGTGCTCGACGGCCAACGCGACGGCGCCGCGGCCCTCGAAACGCACCTGGCGCTGCTGGAGAAGGAGCGGCAGCGGATCGGGCGGCAGATCGAGTCCGTGCGGACCACGCTCCGGAAACTGAAGGGAGGTGAACAACTCATGGCAGAGGAAATGTTCGACGGGTTCGACCACACCCAGTACAAGGAAGAGGTCACCCAGCGCTGGGGCGCCGACGCCTACCGCAAGGGCGACCAGTGGTGGCGGTCGCTGTCCGAGGCCGAGAAGAAGGCCCACCAGCAGGAGCAGGTCGACATCGGCTTCGCGTTCGGAGCCGCTCGCGACGCTGGTCACGACGCCGGTTCGGCCGAAACGCAGGCGGTCACCGCGCGGCTGCACGAGTGGCTGAAGGCTACCGGGATGGAGATCTCGAAGTGCTACTTCGCCGGTCTCGGGCAGATGTATGTCGACGACCCGCGGTACGGCTCGTACGACGAGAAGCACGGCCCCGGCACGGCCGAGTACATCCGCGACGCGATGAAGATCTACGCGGAGCGGAACCTGACGGACTAACGCTCCGTCAGAGTGGGCGCTGGGGGTAAGGATGGACGGGGCTGCAGACCCGGCCATCCTTCGGCGACACGCACTAGCTGTATATGGCGGAATATCGGGCCCACGCTAGATACCTCGATACGGTGACAGAGTGGACCCCATCCGCAACCCCTTCGCGCCCGGCGCCGGGCAGCGGCCGCCCGAGCTGGCTGGCCGGGAAAGGGAGCTGAAGGCGTTCGAGGTCGTCCTCGAACGCGTCGCTCGCGGACGGCCGGAGCGCAGTCTCGTGCTGACCGGCCTGCGCGGGGTCGGCAAGACGGTGCTGCTGGGGGAGCTGCGGTCGATGGCCGTCCGGCACCGGTGGGGTGCGGGCAAGATCGAAGCGCGGCCGGACGCGGAACTGCGGCGTCCCTTGTCGGCGGCGTTGCACCGGGCGATCCGCGACCTCGCCGTGCGGCATCGCGCGCCGGACCGGGTCGAGGAGGTGCTCGGGGTGCTGAAGGCGTTCGCGCTCAAGGCGAACAAGCCGGACGCGAAGCTGCGCGACCGCTGGCAGCCCGGCATCGACGTGCCCGCCGCGCAGGGCCGGGCGGACTCCGGCGACATCGAAATCGACCTGGTCGAGCTGTTCACCGACGTCGCCGAACTGGCCGCGGACGTCGGCACCGGCGTCGCGCTGCTGATCGACGAGATTCAGGACTTGCAGCCGGACGACGTCTCGGCGCTGTGCGCGGCTTGCCATGAGCTGTCGCAGTCCGGCGCGCCGCTGGTCGTGGTCGGGGCAGGGCTGCCGCACGTGCCCGCGGTGCTGTCGGCGTCGAAGTCGTACTCCGAGCGGCTCTTCCGTTACTCGCGCATCGACCGGCTCAGCCGCGAGGACGCCGACTACGCGGTGATGGCTCCGATCGAACGCGAGGACGCCGGGATCGAACCGGAGGCGCTCGACGCGCTGTTCGACGCGTCCGGCGGTTATCCGTATTTCATCCAGGCCTACGGCAAGGCCGCCTGGGACGCCGCGCCCGCCGACCCGATCACGGTCAAGGACGTGCAGGTCGCCGCGCCCGAGGCGGAGTCGGAGCTGGCGGTCGGGTTCTTCGGGTCGCGCTACGAACGCGCGACGCCCGCCGAACGCGAGTACCTGCTCGCGATGGCCGAGCTGACCCAAGGCCGCGACGAGGCCGCCGGCACCGCCGATGTGGCCGTCTATCTGGGGCGCAAGCCGTCGTCGCTGTCGCCGGCGCGCGACAGCCTCATGAAGAAAGGCCTGGTCTACTCCGCCGAACGCGGGCAGATCGCCTTCACCGTGCCGCACTTCGGGCACTACCTGCTCGGCCGCGACTGAGCAGATCTTCCCTTCGCTACCGGTCTATGCGACTGCCTAGCTGTTTCTAGCGATTTTGCTAGATATCCGTAGAAGAAGTTAGCGCGTTAGCGATTTGTGACCGCCAACACGAGATCTGTCCGGCGATATCCTGGTGACTGCCGATGATTATTCGGCAAGTGCCCCATGTCACCGTAGATTCGTTGGCTTCCTTGTGAAAAAAGGTGCATACTAGAGACACAGCCACCGAAGACCTCTGAAGGGGATGCAGAAGACAATGAGCAACATCGCCGCCAAGCTCCGTGCCCGTCGCGCCGAGGCTCGCACTCGCCGGGCGCTGAACCGGGCGATCGACACCGCGGCCACCTCGACGGTCCGCCAGGAGCTCATCGCCCTCGCCCAGGCGCGTCAGCCGTTCATGCGCTGACCTGCACGGATAACCTGTTGGTGGGTCACTCACGTGAGTGATCTAGACCACAGTGAATCCTGGGTGTAACGCCGCGGAGAGCCGCGTCGATACCCACTACGACCCCGTGATGCTGGCGGACCCCCGACCTGGCAGCATCACGGGGTTTCCATATGTCTGGACCATTTCGGACGCTCGCCCACCACCGGGGGAATTCCCTTGCCCCGAGCGGACGGCGGGGCGATGCTTGACTCAGTCAACGATCGAGTCAAGGTGGTCCCCATGCCGGATTCCGTCCTCACCGAACGCGTTGCCACGGTTCGCGCATTCAACCGGCTCTACACCGGCGTGATCGGTGTCCTCGACGAGGGACCCGCCGACGCCGAATACTCGCTGAGCGAAGCGCGGGTGCTGTTCGAACTCGCCCAACAGGACCGGCTGCAGGTCAGTGATCTGCGCAAACGGCTGTCCCTCGACGGCGGCTACGCGAGCAGGCTGCTCGGCAGGCTGGAAACCCGCGGTCTCGTCACCCGGGAACGCTGCGCTGACGACGCGCGCCGCCAGCTCGTCACGCTCACCGAGGAGGGCCGCGCCGCTTTCGCCGATCTCGACCACCGTTCGGCCAGCCAGATCGGCAGCCTTCTCGACCAGTTCGCGGACGCCGACCAGCGCCGTCTGCTCCGCGCGATGGGGACCATCACCGCACTCGTCGGCGAATCGGCGCCGGAACCGACGATCTCCCTGCGCGCCCCACGCCCGGGCGACCTCGGCTGGGTGGTGCACCGGCACGGTGCGTTGTACGCCGAGGAGTACGGCCTCGACGAACGCTTCGAAGCCCTCGTCGCGCGCGTGATCGCCGACTTCGCCGACCACCGCGGCGACCCGCGCCAAGCCGGCTGGATCGCCGAACTCGACGGCGAACGAGTCGGCAGTATTTTCTGCACCCCCGGCGACGAGGAAGGCACCGCGAAGCTCCGGTTGCTCCTGCTGGAACCGGCCGCGCGCGGACACGGTGTCGGCAAACGACTGGTGCGGGAATGCGTCGAATTCGCCAGCGCGCAGGGGTATCGGTCGATGGAGCTGTGGACGCTGTCGCTGCTCGCCGCCGCGCGCGGGATCTACCGCAGTGCCGGGTTCGAACTTGTCGGCGAGGAAGAGACGGACGCGTTCGGGCCGTTGGTGACCGGCGAGACCTGGCGGCGGGAGTTATAGATGTTCGTCTTGTACTGCGCCGTGTGCGATCGCCGGACGCTGCTGGGCGTCGACGAGGTCGACTGGGTCGAGAACCTGACGCGCGGCGTGATCTCGGTGTCCGGCCACTGCCCGCTGGGACACGACGCGGTCATCCTGACCGGCGACGCGTTCACCCCGCACGCGGACCCGAGGTATTTCGGGCCCGCGCCGCGAGTGTGGACGAAACCGGTGCACCGCCTGCGCGGCTGGCTGCGCACGAGGTTCCAGATGAGCCGCGACCTGCCGGGCCCGTTCTATCGCTTCTGACGCCCCATCAAGTAAAACTCCGGATTCGGCTTGAGCGCGGTCAGATGCGCGAGCCGGTTGGACATCGCGAACAACGCGGTGATCGCGCCGACGTCCCAGATCTCGTCCTCGGTCAGCCCCGCCTCGCGGGCCGCCTCCAGGTCGCCCTCGCCGAACAACGCGGACTCGTGGGACAACGCGAGCGCGAGATCGAGGATCGCCCGGCCGCGCTCGTCGAGTTCGACCTGCCACGGATTCGCGGCGACCTGATCGGAGAGTTCGGGGTCCTTGGCGCGGATCCGCAGGATGGCTCCGTGCGCGACGATGCAGTAGGTGCAGTGGTTCGCGCCGGAGGTGGCTACGACGACGAGCTCGCGTTCGGCCTTGGTGAGTCCGCCTTCGCGTTCCATGAGCGCGTCGTGGTAGTCGAGGAAGGCCCGCAGCTCGGCCGGACGGTGGCCTAGGGCGCGGAAGATGTTCGGCGTGAAGCCGGATTTCTCCGCGATGGCGCCGATGCGCTCGCGGAGATCGTCGGGAAGGTCTTCGAGTTCCGTCACGGGGAACCGGCTCACGGGGTTGGTCATGCCGCCCACGCTAACCCGCGCGGTTCGCGTACGGGAGGGGGTCGGATGCGCCCCGTTCACCCGGAAGGGGTTTGCTTACCCCGTGAACTGGACCGCGTACGTGGACGGTTACTGCGAGCGCACCGCGCCCGGACTCTGGGGAGAGCCGCTCAACGACCTGGCCAACCTGGCCTTTCTCGTGGCCGCCGGGATGGTCTGGTGGCGGGCCGGCGGGCAGCGCATCGGGCGGGTGCTCGCTGCGCTGATCGGGTTGATCTTCGTTGCCAGCAGCGTGTTTCACCTGGTCGCCACGCGGTGGGGAGCGGTCGCCGACTCCGCGGCTATCCTGGTCTTCACCTTGTTCTACGCCGCGGCCTTTCCCCGGGTGTTCCTGCAGGCGAAAGCCAAGTGGTCCTGGCTGGGGGCACCGGCGTTCCTGGCCGTCACCGGTGCGTCGGCGGCACTCGGCGGCGGGCTGTATCTGCCCGCACTCGCGGGGCTCGCCGGGTTCGCGATCGCGTTGGCGGTAAAGCGCGATCCGTACTGGCTGCACTTCACCATGGCCGCCGCGGTGTTCGCGTTGTCGTTGTCCTTCCGGACTGTCGACGGGGTGATCTGCGGAGACTTCCCGGCGGGCACGCATTTCCTCTGGCATTTGCTCAACGCGGTCTTGCTGTACGTCGTCGCGAAGGCGATGATCGGCAAAACAGAAGAGGCCCCCGCGCCGGAAACCGACGCGGAGGCCTCTGTCTAAAAAGGACTCAGTGCGCGCCGATCGGGCGCAGGTCCTTGTCGTGTTCGTCGGCGTGGTAGTCCTCGGGCGCGGTTTCGTCGTTGCCCGGGCTCCACTTCAGGGCCCGTGCGATGACCGAGACCACCGCGGCCACCACGATGTTCGCGATCAGGGCCACGAAACCGGGGTAGATCTGGACCACGGCGAGTGCGGTGCCGCTGAACGGGTGCCAGCCGAAGATCGACAGGTTGCCCATGGCCAGCGCGGAACCGCCGAAGTGGAGTTTTCCGTTGGTGGGGTTGGGGATTCCGTACAGCATGATCAGGCCCCAGCCCATGCCGACGATCCAGCCGGCGATGAGGCCCGCCTTGTGGAACCAGCGCGTGTACAGGGCGATCGCCACCGCGGGCAGGGTCTGCAGGATCAGCACGCCGCCGATCAGCTGCAGGTCGATCGAGAACTGCGGGTCGATCAGGATGATCACCAGCACCGCACCCAGCTTGACCACCAGCGACGCCAGTTTGGCCTGCTTCGCCTCCTGCTTCGGCGTCGCGTCCTTGCGGATGTACTCCTTGTAGATGTTGCGCGTCCACAGGTTCGCCGCGGCGATCGACATGATCGCGGCGGGGACCAGTGCGCCGATGCCGATCGCGGCGAAGGCGATGCCCGCGAACCAGTTCGCGAACTGCGAGTCGAACAGCAGCGGGACGATCGTGTTGCCGTCCGGCTTTCCGGTGGCGGCGTTCGTCAGCGGCTTGACGCCCGCCGAGATCGCGACGTAGCCGAGCAGCGCGAGCAGGCCCAGCACGAACGAGTAGGCCGGCAGCGCCACCATGTTCCGCTTGATCACATTGCGGCCACGCGAGGCGAGCACGCTCGTGAGCGAGTGCGGGTACAGGAACAGCGCGAGTGCCGAACCCAGCGCCAGCGTCGCGTACTGCAACTGGTTGCTCGAGGTCAGCAGGATCGAACCGGACGGCTTGCCCGTCTTCGGATTCGGCTTGGCGAGCGTTTCCTTGGCGGTGTTGAAAATGTGGTCCCAGCCGCCGAGCTTCGAGGGCAGGTAGATGACCGCCACGATGATCACGATGTAGATCAGGATGTCCTTGACGAACGCGATCAGCGCGGGGGCCCGCAGGCCGGACTGATACGTGTAGAGCGCCAGGATCACGAACGCGATCAGCAGCGGCAGGTGCCCGACGATGCCGGAACCGTTGATCCCCATCGTGCGCAGCACGGCTTCCAGGCCGACCAGCTGCAACGCGATGTACGGCATGGTCGCGACGATGCCGGTGATCGCGACCAGCAGCGCCAGCGTCGGCGAACCGAAGCGGCCGCGGACGAAGTCGGCGGGGGTCACGTAGCCGCGCGAACGGCTGACCGACCACATGCGCAGCGCGGGCAGCAGGACGATCGGGTAGACGACGATCGTGTAAGGCAGCGCGTACAGGCCGAGCGCGCCGGCGCTGAACACGAGCGCGGGCACGGCGACGAAGGTGTACGCGGTGTAGAGGTCGCCGCCCAGCAGAAACCAGGTGATCCACGAACCGAACTTGCGGCCGCCGAGGCCCCATTCGTCGAGGTGGTCGAGGCCGCCGCCGGCCTTCCACCGCGAGGCGACGAAGCCGAGCACGGTGACGACGACGAACAGGAACGCGAAGACGATGAGTTCGACCCACTGGATGTTGCTCATCGGGCGTCCCCCTCGTCCAGGTCGTCAACGCTCAGCTCGTCCCGGCCGCCGCCCCGCGGCTTGTTCTTGGTGGCCAGGTAGACGATGCCGGTGCACAGCACGCCCAGGACCACGAACGCCAGCTGGAACCAGTAGAAGAACGGAAGGCCGAACAGCCGCGGCCCGTCGAAGTTGTACAGCGGCGTGACCAGGATCAGCAACGGGATCAGCAACAGCAGGTTCCAAGCACTGAACTGGAACCCGCGCACCCGACCGCCCGGTTTGGCAGTGGACATCGAACCTCACCTAACACTTACGTGACACGCGACCGCCTGACCCTAGACCCCGGTCATCCCGCCGTCATACGAGTTCGATATCGATTCGATCAGCACTACGAACACGTTCCAGGGTGTGGACAACCTCGGGGACAACCCGCTTCCGCGCGGCCCCTTCGAGCCGTTCGCTACCCCTATCGGCGGGACCGGGTCGCCCCGAATGCCCCAAGAGCTTGTGCCGGACGGCGGTTGTCCACGGGGTTGGGCAGCTTGTGCACAGAGTTATCCACAGGCAGTGGACAACTCTGTGGCTAAACTGAACGGCATGGTCCGCGTGCCCCTCACCGACGAAGAACGCTCCCGCGGCGAGCGGCTCGGCCTGGTGCTGCGCGCCGCCCGGGCCGGACGCAGCATGGTCGACGTGGCCGCGGAAGCGGGCATTTCGGTCGAAACCCTGCGCAAGATCGAGACCGGACGGATCCCGACGCCCGCGTTCTTCACCGTGGCCGCGATCGCTGACGCGGTGGGGATGCCGCTGGACCGGGTGCGCGTCGCGTGCGAGGGCGACGCGGCGGCGTTTTCGCAGGCCAGCTGAGGTTTTCCAGGCTGATCGGGCAGTACTGCGGGACGGTTGAGCGGGCACCGTGGGCTGAGGGATTCCCCTGTGGACAAGTCCGGCAGCTCAGCTGACCGGCGACTCTTCGCGTAGCGCCACCGCGGCGCGGACGAGTGCGGCCACCTCGGGGGAGCGGCTGTTCGGCGGCCAGCCGATCACCGTGGTGACGTCCGGGGCGTCGACGACCGGGACCGCGACGTGTTCCGGCCACTGCCAGGCCCGGCTCGACGCGGGGATCACCAGCAGTGTCCGGCCGAGCGCGACGAGCTGGGCGAGCGTCGACTGGGTGCGCACCTCCGGTCCAGGGCCGTCCGGGTAGCTGCCGTCGAGGCGAGGCCAGCGGGCGATCGGCAGGTCCGGCACGTCGCTGACCTCGGCCAGGGTCAGCGTTTCCCGCGCGGCGAGCGGATGGGCGGCCGGGAGGATCGCGACCTGGCCCTCGACCTGGAGATCCTCGGTGTCGAAGCCGGCGAGGTCGTCGTACGGGCGGTGCATGATCGCCACGTCCGCCGAACCGTCGCGCAGCAGTCCGGCTTGCTCGCCGACCTCGCACAACAGGATCTCGACCGGCGGACCCGCGGCCAAGAGCCGCTGCAGAAGATCGTGCGACGCTCCGGCTTTGGTCGCCAGCACCAGCGGATGATTCCCGGCTCGACGCGTGCGCCGGGCAGCGGCCGCGACGGCGGCGAGGGCCAGCCGGGATTCGCGCAGCAGGACCCGGCCTGCCTCGGTCAGCGCGACGCCGCGGCGGTTGCGTTCGAGGAGTTGCACGCCGAGCCGTCGCTCCAGCTGGGCGATCGCGCGCGAGAGCGGCGGCTGAGCGATCCCGAGCCGTTCGGCGGCGCGGCCGAAGTGCAGTTCTTCGGCGACCGCGGCGAAGTAGCGGAGTTCGCGGGTCTCGAGGTCGTCCACCAGCGGCAGCGTAATACCTCTCGGGTATCACAGCGGACTCACTTGATCTTGGACGCGGCAGAAACCCGCGCCGACCATGGACGGAGTGAACGACACGAAGACCGCGCTGGTCACCGGCGCGAACAAGGGAATCGGCCTCGCCATCGCGCACGGCCTCGGCTCGATCGGCTTCACCGTCGCCGTGGGTGCGCGGGACGAAAACAACCGCGAGCAGGCCGTCAAAGAACTGCGCGGCGCGGGCATCGACGCGTTCGGGGTCGCGCTCGACGTCACCTCCGAGGACAGCGTCGCCGCCGCGGCCAAGTC
The DNA here is from genome assembly GCF_006704225.1 of Amycolatopsis sp. Poz14. NCBI lineage: Bacteria > Bacillati > Actinomycetota > Actinomycetes > Pseudonocardiales > Pseudonocardiaceae > Amycolatopsis > Amycolatopsis sp. Poz14. The sequence goes on along the minus strand of NZ_JACLHD010000001.1, from coordinate 779,953 downwards.
CATCGAACGGCTCGACGTCCTGGTCAACAACGCCGGCATCAGCGGCCCGTTCGACGGCGGCGCCCAGGATCCGACGACACTCGACCTCGGCGTCCTCCGCACGGTCCTGGACACGAACGTCTTCGGCGTCGTCCGGGTCACGAACGCGATGCTGCCGCTGCTGCGCCGCGCCGAGTCGCCGCGCATCGTCAACCTGTCCAGCAACATGGGTTCGCTGAAGCTGCGGACCGGACCGATCCTCGCCGCTTACGCGCCCTCGAAGACGATGCTCAACAGCATCACCGTGCAGTACGCCCGCGCGCTCGCCGACACGAACGTCATCATCAACGCCGCGTGTCCCGGTTACGTGGCAACGGATTTCAACGGCTACGCCGGAACCAGGACGCCCGAGGAGGGCGCGGCGATCGCGGTCAAACTCGCGACCCTGCCGGACGACGGGCCGCGCGGCGGGTTCTTCGACGACGCCGGGGAGGTCCCCTGGTGACGCCTCAGCCGCGCAGGTCTGCGAGGACCCGTTCGCGGTCGTTGAGGTAGCGGCAGTCGCGGACCGGCAGTTCGAACGAGTTCAGCAGCTTCTCGAAGTCCGCGTACTCGTCCGGGTTGAGCTGGATGCCGGTCACCTCGAAGTGCGCGGCCAGGGTGTCGGCCAGCTCCTCCCATTCGCCGGACCACTGCAGATCGCGGTAGTGCTCGAGGTCTTCGGCAGGCATCCGGTCGGCGAGCAGGCGCAGGACGCTGTCGACGAAGTAGCTGATCCGGTTGCCCGCGCGGTCGTCGACGGTCGGGTTCGCCGGGTCTCGCGCGGCGTCCGCGTTCCGGACGACGCCGGGGCCCGGCAGCGGGTAGCTGGTGTGCACGTTCCCGTCGCCGTTGACCAGGACGACGACGCGCACGCCGTAGCGTTCGCCGACGCAGCGCCAGCGGCCGTTGTACTGCTGCCGCCGGGGTTCGCCCGGATCGTTGGCGACGTCCTTGACCACCGCGATGATCTGCTCGTCGCTCCAGCCGGGCGGGAATTCGCACGTCGCCCTGCGTCCGATGCCGGAAGCGTGTCCACCGCCCACGTTCGGCTCCTCTCGTCGGCACGGAGCCTAACCCGGACTACGCCGTTCAGCCGAGTTGTGCCAGCACCAGGATTCCGACCGCCAGCAGGTCCGGACCGCGGAACAGTTGCCGCATAAGGTTTGCCGGCATCGGGCCAGCAGGGGTGTCGACGAAACCCGCGCTGCTGTAGTCGACCGGTTGCCGCGTGACGGTGCGCAACACCGACAGCACCGCCAGGGCGACGGTCACCCACGAGAGCGGCGAAAACGCGGTGCCCAAAGCCAAAAGCGCCACTGAGAGCAGAGCGCACCAGACCAGCGCGACCACCGTCAGCGCGACACCGTGGGCGATCACCAGCTCCTGCGACGACGAACCCAGCCACCGTCGCCGACCCGGATTCCGCCACAGCACGCCGAGACCAGCCCCGAAAGGAGTAAGCGCGACGTACGCGCCGATGCCGATGAGCACCGGTCCCGGCAGAGTGGGAACAGCAACATGTCCGACGGCTACCGCGAAAGCCACTAACAAAACCGCGCCCGCGTACCGGGAACGGCCCACGATCCCGACCCACGCGAGCCGGAACGCGGTGGGCGGGCGCAGCGACCACGAACCGGCGGGCGCGGACTCCGGCAGCATCATCATCGGGTCGAGGAACGTCACCGCCATCGCGCGCAGGACCCGCGCGTTCCAGCCGTCCAGCAGCACCGCGCGACCGGCGCCGCTGACCGCTTTGCCGCCAAAAGCCAGCAACAGCCCGCATAACGCGAGCGCCGCGCCGACGTACTGCACCGCCATCGCGTCGAGCCTCGCCGCAGCGATGACGACACCAGCCACCGCGAGCAGCAGCGGTCCGGCAGCTTCGAAAAGGAACGCGGTGCGCCGCGCGGTGGTGAACGCGAGGATCGTGCCGCCCGCGACGAGGGCTGCGGCGGCACGCCACCAGTCGACCGAACTGCCGCCGACCGCCAGCATCAGCGCGGCGAGATATCCGATCACCACCACGAATCCGGTGAGCACGCCGGCCAGCCGGGTCGCCACGACGCGGCGACGGTCCACCTGCGCGAAATCCATCCAGGTCAGCTCGGCCGGTTCGGCCCAGACGAACCCGCGGCGCAGCAGGCTTCGCCAGCCCACGGCGGCACACAACGCGACCAGGCCGAGCACCGCCGAGTAGTCCACTGCGGACGGTCCAAAGAGGACTCGATGCCAGGCGTCGGTGCGGAAAAAGGCGGTGAACAGGAAGCCGACCCCGAAGATCAGCACGAACGTAGGACTGTCACCGCTGAAAATGCCACCGAACCGTTTACGGCCGGGCACACGCATCCGGGTCACCACAGTTCGAGCACGCTGTCCGCCGTGTCCAGCAACGGTTGATGGTGCGTGGCAACGACAACTGCCGCCCCCGCGGCGGTGGAGCGGCCGATCAGTTTGACCAGCCATTCCTTGCCCGCGGTGTCGAGCGCGCGTTCCGGCTCGTCCAGCAACAGCACCCGATGCGGCCGCGCGGTGACGCCCAGCAGCAGCAACCGGCGACGTTGTCCGGCCGAGAAATGCCCGGCGGTGACGCGGGCGCGTTCGGCGAGCCCCGCGTCCGCGAGCAGTTCGTCGTAATCGCCGAGGTCTTCGCCGAACGAGCCGGAGAGAAGTTCCAGGTGCTGCATCGGAGTCAGTTCGGCGAAGAAGTCCGAATCGTCGAAGAGCACGGAAACCTTGCGGCGGAAGGAAACACTGCGTTCGTCCGGTTTGGCTCCGTCGATCAGCACTCGGCCCCGCTGCGGTTCCTGCATCCCGTACAGACACCGCATCAAGGTGGATTTCCCGACGCCGTTAGGCCCGACGAGCACCGCGCATTCGCCGCGGTCGACGGAGAAATCGAGATCCTCCAGCAGCCACAGGTCACCGGCCTTCACGCCGAGCCCGCGCGCGTCCACTATCGGCGACACAGCAGCTCCACCACCGGGGCCAGCACTTCGAGATTCGGCTCAAGGACAGTGAAATAGCTGAAACCGAACCGAGCGCGATGCGCGACCAGCTGCTCGGCGATTTCCTCGACGGTGCCGACCAGGACAGTGGGCACTTCAGCCAGTTCGTCCAGCGTGAGCGTGTCGCTGAGGCGCGCATGGATTTCGCGCAGCGCGCTTTCGCGATCATCAGTGATCTGGACGAATTGCACGAGCAGGTTGAATTCCGCTTCGCGGCCGGCGAGCCGCTCAGTGACAAACCGCGTGCGTTCTTCCACTGCGTCCGCCGTCGCCAGCATCAGCGGCGCACCGTCGCGCACCTTTGCCATGCCGCTGAAGGCAATCGTCGCCGCGTGTTCGGCGGCGAGCGAAAGCAACCGGTCGCCGCGGCCGCCGATCATCAACGGGGGACCGCCGGACTGCACGGGTTTCGGCGCGTATTCCGGATCCGCGTACAGCCGCGCGAGTTCCTTGATCGCGAGTTCGAGGTGATCGACCCGGGCGCCCGCACTGGGAAACGGCATTCCGGCCGCTTCGAACTCCGCTTTGACATAACCGGCGCCGAGCCCGAGTTCGAGCCGCCCGGACACGAATTGGTCCGTGCCCGCGACGTCGCGCGCAAGCAGCACCGGGTTGTAGAACGGCGCGTTGAGCACGAAAGTGTTGAGCCGCACCCGTTCGGTCACCGCACCGGCCAGCACGAGCGCGGGAAACGGCGGCGCGATGCCGAGATGGTCGGCCACGCTCAGCACGTCGTAGCCGAGTTCCTCGACCCGGCGGCATTTCGCGACCCACTCGTCACGCGGGCCCGGCTGCACCAGGTTCACGCCGAACCGGAAAGTCTTCTCCCCAACAGAGGCCATGCGGCCCACGCTACCGTTTTCCGGCAACGAAGAAGGGGACGTCCGCGCCCGGTGCGAACGTCCCCTTCCTACGGCAGTGCGACGGCGTCAGCCCAGCCGCTGGGCCAGCGCGTCCAGCTCGTCGCGCAGCGAGGACGGCACCTCGCCGATCTTCGCGAACCACTCCTCGATGAGCGGCAGTTCCTCGCGCCACTCCTCGTTGCGCACCTCCAGCGCGGCCTGGATGTCCTCGACCGGCTCGGAAAGGCCCTCGAGGTCGAGGTCCTCGGCGTTCGGCACGAACCCGATCGGGGTCTCGACCGCGTTGCCCTTGCCCTCGACGCGCTCGAGCACCCACTTGAGCACGCGCGAGTTCTCGCTGAAGCCCGGCCACAGGAAGCGGCCGTCGTCGCCGCGGCGGAACCAGTTGACGTAGAAGATCTTCGGCAGCTTGTTCGCGTCGGCGTTCTTGCCCAGGTCCAGCCAGTGGTTGAAGTAGTCGCCGGCGTGGTAGCCGAGGAACGGCAGCATCGCCATCGGGTCGCGGCGCACGTTGCCGACCGCGCCGACCGCAGCGGCGGTGGTCTCCGACGACATGGTCGCGCCCATGAACACGCCGTGCTGCCAGTCGCGGGCCTGGTTCACCAGCGGCACCGTCGTCTTGCGCCGACCGCCGAACAGGATCGCCGAGATCGGCACGCCCTTCGGGTCGTCCCACTCCGGCGCGAGGATCGGGCACTGCGACATCGGCACGCAGTAACGCGAGTTCGGGTGGGCGGCCTTCTCCTCCGAGTCGGGCGTCCAGTCCTGGTGCTTCCACGAGGTGGCGTGCGCGGGCTTGTTCTCCATGCCCTCCCACCACACGTCGCCGTCGTCGGTGAGCGCCACGTTCGTGAAGACCGTGTTGCCCTTCTCGATCGTGCGCATGGCGTTCGGGTTCGTGTGGTTGTCGGTGCCCGGCGCGACGCCGAAGAAGCCGTACTCCGGGTTGACCGCGTACAGGCGGCCGTCCTCGCCGAAGCGCATCCACGCGATGTCGTCGCCGAGGGTCTCCGCGCGCCAACCGGGGATGGTCGGCTGCAGCATGGCGAGGTTGGTCTTGCCGCAGGCGCTCGGGAACGCCGCCGCGACGTAGTGGACCTTGTCCTCGGGCGAGATCAGCTTGAGGATCAGCATGTGCTCGGCGAGCCAGCCCTCGTCACGGGCGATGACCGAGCCGATGCGCAGCGAGTAGCACTTCTTGCCCAGCAACGAGTTGCCGCCGTAGCCAGAGCCGTAGCTCCAGATCAGCCGCTCCTCCGGGAAGTGCGAGATGTACTTGGTCTCGTTGCACGGCCAGGCGACGTCCTTCTCGCCCGGGGCCAGCGGCTTGCCGACCGAGTGCAGCGCGGGCACGAACTCGCGCTCCGAACCGTCCGGCGCGATGAACTTGTCCAGCGCGGCCTTGCCTGCCCGGGTCATCACGCGCATCGACGCGACGACGTAGGCGAAGTCGGTGATTTCGATGCCCAGCTTGGGGTTTTCGTCGCCGAGCGGGCCCATGCAGAACGGGATGACGTACATCGTGCGCCCGGCCATGCAGCCGCGGTACAGCTCCGTCATGGTGGCCTTCATCTCGGCCGGGTCGACCCAGTTGTTCGTCGGGCCCGCGTCCTTCTCTTCCTTCGAACAGATGAAGGTGCGGTTCTCGACCCGCGCGACGTCGTCGGGGTCCGAGGTGGCCCAGTAGGAGTTCGGCTTGGCGTCCAGCTTCACGAAGGTGCCGGCGTCGACCAGCTCCTGGTTGATCCGGGCGGCTTCCTCGTCAGACCCGTCGACCCACACCACGCGGTCCGGGGTGGTCAGCTCGGCGACCTCCCGGACCCAGGACAGCACGCCACTGTGCGTCGTCGGCGCGTTGTCCAGTCCGGGGATGGCGACTGCGGTCATCTCTACTCCTGACTTCCGACGACAAAAGAGCCCACACCGCGAACGACAGTGTTCTTGGTGCGGGCTTCGTTGCCGGCGACCGAATGGCTTCGCACACCGGCGGAAGACCGGTGTGCGGGTTTTGGGATTCCCCGACTGTAGCCGGATGGACGGCAGGTAACCGAGAGCTGACCTGTCGGTTCTCTCACAAGAACGATAAGGGAATCGATTCAGTTTCACCGGAACGGGCCAGCGCCGAAAATCTTTCCGCGTGGCCCGCGTCGCATTCGTGCCGGATGCCGGGAGAGGGTTGAGCAGTCCTGATCTTGCGCGGACGCTGCCGGGCGCCGGTTCGCTGGAGCCGGGCGGATCGCGTCGGGATTTGGCGGCCCCTGGAGACAGCGAAACGGGCCCGGCGCGCGGCCGGACCCGTTCGTGTGACGTCAGTTACCGAGTGCTCAGTTGGGGCTGATCCACTGCCCGGTTCCGCTGTCGATCTTCGCGACGCCGCTGAGCAGCTGGGCGCCCTCGCCGCCCCAGGCCGAGTCGCTGCCCGGGTCGGCCGCGGCCGCGTGGTTCGAGCCGCCGTCGGCCTCGGTCCACTGGCCCTGGCCGGTGTGCTCGAACGTGTGAGTGGAGCCGTCCGCGCCGACCTGCACCGCGACGTCGGCCTGGCCGTCGCCGTTGGTGTCGGTGAACGCGATCGTGCCGCCGGACTTCGTCTCGACCACGGCGGTGTCGTTGTGCCCGTCGTGGTCGGTGTCGATGGTGGCGACCCCGGCGTCGACGTTGCCGTCCGGCAGGTCGGCGTGGATGTGCCCGGTGGTCGAGGTGTCCTGCGAGTGCGTGTCGGTGCCGTCGGAGCCGGACTGGCCGTGGCCGGATTCGACCCAGCTGCCGCTCTGCTCGTCGTAAACCGCCTGGTCCACGACGTGCCCGGTCGAATCGAGCACCGCGTAGTGGTCGGCGACGCCGTCGTGGTCGGTGTCGGCGAACGCCTGCGCGGAGCCGTCGTCGTGCTCGACGACCGCGGTGTCGGAGACCCCGTCGTGGTCGGTGTCGTAGTTGACCTCGGCCTGGTACTCCTGGCCGTCGACGTGGACGGTCAAGGCCTCCGGGCCGGTCGCGTCGGTGCCGCCGCTCTCGTCGACCCACATGGGTTGGTCCCCCTTAGTACGCCGGGTCTGCCGTTTCTCGCTCGGTATGACTCACGTTAGGCCGGTTCGGTTCCCGTCCACAAGCCGATCACGTGCTCACGGCGGCAGGTTGGCCGGAAGCCCGTCGCCGGTGACGAAAACGCACCAGGTCCCGGCTTCCTCGCGGTTCAGATCCAGCCGCGTGGTCGTCGCCGGATGGGCGTTCCGGGTGACCTCGACCTCGAAGAACGCGCCGTCGCCGGGACCGGTGGTCGGCTTGCCGAGGCGGATCCGGACGTTGTCCTCGTCGAAGCGCTGGACCGACCGGGTCGCCGGATACTCGGTGGAGGCGTGGCAGTCGACGTTCTGCAGGCCGATCGGGTCGCGCCTGTTGACCGCGTCGACGTACGCCTTGACCACGACCTCGGGCCCGCCTGCCGGGCGGTGCACCTCGACACTGTCGTCGGTCGCGACGATGAAGACGGCGACGCCGCCACCAGCAAGCAGCACTACGGCACCCAGGCAGATCCCGATGATCAGCCCGATCCGGCGGCGCTTCTTCGGCGGCTGCGGTGGCTGCCACTGTTGCGGCGGCGGGCCGCCCCATTGCGGAGCGGGCGGCGGTGCTCCCCACTGCGGTGGCTGCGGCGATCCAGGTCCGTACGTCACCCGCTGATCATGCCCGATCGCGGACCGTGCGAATGCGGGAAAGCAGAGTTTCGGCCCGGGTATGGCCCTCGGTCACGTCCTTGAGGCGTTTCGAGACGATCGCGATCTTCTTCGCCCGCTCCTGCGCGCTCATCTTGATCGTCTGGTCCACCTCTTTCAGCTCCGCCTCGATCGCCTCGATGCGGCGGCCGAGTGCCTCGTCGAGAGCGAGCGACAGTTGCTGCTCGGCTTCGATGAGCTGTTCGGCGATCAGCTGGTCGAGCGTCGAACGGGCGTCGGCGATCGCTTCGACCAGCCATTGCTTCAGATGTTGTTTGTCCGAGGCGTGTTTGCGGGTGCGGGCCATCCACCAGCCCGCGCCGAGGCCGATCACGATCGTCGCCGGGAGCACGACCGGGTTGAGGATCGCGACGCCCGCCAGCGGCAACGCGGCGATCTTCCCGGCGCCGACGCCGCCGGAAATGCCCATGAACACCAGCAGTTTGTCTTCGGCGGTCGGCGGTTTCTTGTCCGGCGGGCGCAGCACCACCGGCGGGCCGCCGGCGCGGGCGAACTGGGCGCGGATCACGTCGAGCTCCTCGGCGGAGAACAGCTCCGACAGCGCCGTGTTCGTCACCTGGTTCAGCCGCCTCGACAACTGCATCGACACCCGCTGCGACGCGGTCTGCAGCGCGATGTCGACTTCTTGCGGCAGCGCGGCCAGTTCGTCGCGTTTGGCCGCGTCGATGCGCTGGCGGAAATGCGCCTGCGCCTCGCGCATTTCGCGGCTGCTCTCGTGGCCGACCTCGACCCGCGTGCGCTGGATTTCGCCGCGCAGGCGCAGTTGCCAACCGCGGGTGGAGGTGCGGCGCTGGGACTGCAGATCGTCGCGGCGGGCGCGGAGTTGTTCGGCTTCCGCTTCGCCCGCGGACAGGGCCCGGCTTTCGGCTTGCAGCTTCGCCTTGATCCCGGCCAGCGCGCTCGACAACGAGCGGAGCGTGTTGGCTTCCTTAAGCATCATCGACCGGCCGACCAGCAGTTCCTGCAGCGCGACCTGCACCGCGGCGATGCCGGACTTCTCCCGGAGCATCGCGGCGACCTGTGCGTTCGGCGCCTTCGCGGCGGTCTCGAACACGCGCGCCGACACCGGGTGGAAGACCGCGTCGGCGAAGCGCGGCGCGTGTTCGGCGAGCAGTTGCCGGTCGGCTTCCAGGATCTCGCGCCAGCCGCGGAAGGCGTCGGTTTTGGCCAGTACGAAGACCACCGTCTCGACGCGGTCCGCGACCTCGCGCAGGAACTGCAGCTCAGTGGAGGTGAAGGGGGCCGACGCATCGACCACGAACACCAGCGCGGTCGCGCCCGCGGCGGCTTCCTTGGCCAGCTCGCCGTGCAGCGAATCGAGCCCGCCGACGCCCGGGGTGTCGACCAGGGTCAGCCGTTCCAGCAGCGGGACCGGGCCGGACACCTCGACGTAGCGCGGCGGCAGCTGTCCCGGCGGCAGCTCGTGCGCGGCGGACACCCAGTCGACCAGCTGCGTCAGGTCGAACGGCACCGACGCCAGCTGACCGGGGTAGCAGGCCTGCGCGCCCCACTGCTGCGCGTGCTCGAAAACGAGGTAGGTCGCGGTGGCCACGTCAGCGTCCACAGGGGACAGTCCCGGGGTCGCGAGCAGGGCGTTGACCAGCGAACTCTTCCCGCGGTTCGTCTCGCCGACGACCACCACGGACGGTTTCTCCGAACGGGCCTTGCGCTGGTCCTCGACCCATTTGGCGGCCTGCGGATCGGCCTCGCGGACGACGCCGAGCAGCTGTTCGCGAGCGGCCTGGACCTGAGCGGGAAGCGTCGGTGCGGTCACTGCGCCCGCTTCGCGTAGACGGTGACGATCGGCGCGCGCAACAGCCGGTCCTGGTCGGCGAACCCGACGACCTCGGTCTCCGCGACCACGCCTTCCAGCTCCGGATCGTCGGTGGGCACCGCGCCGCCTGCCTCGTGGCGAGACGGGTCGAAGCGTTCTCCCTCGGCGCGCAACGCGGTGACGCCGATGTCGGCGAGCCCGTGTTCGAGCCGTTCCACGACGCCGCTGCTGCGGGCGCGGTCCAGCGCGTACAGACACAGCTGGATGAGCGCCTGCCGGTCGGAAAGCGCGCGTTCGAGGTCACCCGGGGCAGCTACGAGGTCCACATCGGGATCCGACGCATCCGCCGCGGCGGCGGTTCCGTCCGCCTCGGCGATGATCCGCGCGAGAGCGTCCGCGCTGATCTCGCCGGTCGGCGCTTCGGCCGCGTCGGCAGGTTCCTCGTGGCCGAACCACGCCATTGAGACCCTCCCCTGGTCGTCCGGGTGATTTCACCAGTTTGCGGCAATGCGGTGCGCGGCGGGGGCGGATCACTCAGACGGGCCGAGAATCCGGGTCAGCAACTGCCGCAGCACCGCCTGCTCGTGCTCGACGTCCAGGTCGGGATCGAGGCTCGCACGGGAAAGCAGGGCGTCGACCAGCGCGACGACCCAGTTTCCCGCGTCGACGGGGGACAGCATGGGGGAGAACCGGCCGGTCCGGGCCCCGCGCTCGATCAAGTCCGCGAGACCGACGCGCATGCGGTCGTCGTTGCTGCGGATCAGCTCGTTGAACTCCGGATCGCGCGCGGCCTGCGCGGCCGCTTCGAGGATCAGCCGCACGACGCCGGGCAGCACGATCGCCACCGTCATCCGCTCGACGACCGCGAGCACGCCTTCCCACGGGTCGGCCATGTCCACCGCGGTGGCGAGCAGTTCCTCGTTGTCGGCGGTGTCCGCCTCGAAAATGCCGACGAAGACCGCACGCTTGCTGGGGAAGTAGTGGAACAGGCTGCCGGAGCTGATCCCGGCGGCGCGGCAAATGTCCGCGGTGGAGGTCTTTTCGAACCCGTCGCGGGCGAAGCATCCCGCTGCCGCGTCGAGAATCGCGCGTCGTTTCGCCGCGTGCTTTTCCGGATCGACGGTCCTCACCACAGGAACATCATCGCTCAGGCGGCGGTTCGTCGAGCCACGGGCGGCCGTGCGCGGTGAACGCTTCGGCCAACTGCCGGCGCGACAGGTCTGTCTTCTCCCTGGCGATTTCCCGGTCGTTTTCGCCGAGCAGCACGAGCTTGCCGTCGTCGACGAACACGGAGGTGAGGGGAGTGTCGATGCGCCGGCGCCGCTCACGCCGTTCGAGCGTGACGCGCGTGGCGGACACCGTGACGATCAGCCGGTCCCAAGCCCAGAACCAGGCGAACGCGACCCCGAGCAGCAGGCCGACGACGACCGCACCGATCAGCCGCCACGGCTGCGGCACCGAATGCAGCAGCCGGAACGGGCCCTGCACCGGGAACCACGGCAAGGACGTGATCCAGTCGGCGAGCGCCTGCACGCCCCAGCCCAGCAGTGCCCCGGCGACCGGGCAGACCAGCCAGGACCCGCGGCGCACCCACGCCGGTTCGTCGACCACTGTCTCCATGGGGACCATTATTAGACCGAGTGCTCGGTTTATCAAAACAGGGTGCGCGAAACCCCTGGGGCAAGCGTTTGCGCGAGGGTCAGGCGAGTTCGTGGATCAGCGAGCGCATCGCCTGGTCGAGCGCCGGGACGTCCGCCGCCAGCTGGGACGAGACCAGCAGCTGGTGCTCAGCTGTCCGCAGCCACACCCGGCCCGCGACCGGGATCTCCAGCACTGACAGCCGGAACGGCCGCGCGCGGCGGCCCAGCTCGACCTCGGTTTCGCGGACGAGCCGGCCGATCCGTTCGCTCGCGAGGATCTGGCGACGGTGGAAGCCGGACGAGACCGGGCGGCGGGCCGCGGCGAAGTGTTCGGCGGCGGCCGGGGCGAAGTGCTGGGCCGCGAGGTCGATCGCCGAACCGTCGCCGGGAGCAGGGCTTTTCCGGCGGGTGCGGGCGGAACCGCGCTCGCGGAGGAAGGTCAGCAGGCCGTTCCACCACGGTTCCCACTGCGCCTGCACCGCCGCGCGGTCGAGGGCGGGCGGGACGTGGACCGGGACGGCGGGTTCGACCGGCGGCAGCAGCTGGCCGTCGGCGATCGAGAGCGCGAGCACGTCCCGGAGGAACAACGCCACGTCGACGTCGTGGTCGCTCCCCCAGTTCACCCGCCACGAGGTGGTGTCCTCCAGCCGCACGACATTCAGCCTACGCGTCGCGGACGGGTTGTTTACTGTTCGCGAATCTGTTGCCAGATCAGGAAATAGGCGCGGTGCACGACGTGGGCCACGCGGCTTTGCGCCGGAGTCGCGCCGAACGACGCGAAAGACCGCCACCAGCCGGCGCGTTCCAGCGCGTGTGCCGCCAGCTCCGGCCGCGAAGCACCGGGAAGGCCGAGCTGCGCGCCGAGGTCGGCGTTGCTGCCGACCCGAAGCACCTCTTCCGCCAGGTCTTCCGGCATCTCGACCGCGCCCGAGGCGACGAGCGTCAACGCTTCCAGCAGCCGCAGCTGATGCGCTTCCGGACGGGCCAGCAGCACCTCGATCGCGTCGTGCACGCGCTGCCGTTCGCCCGGGTCGCCGGACGCGTGCGCCAGGGCGGTCACCGACGCCAGCGCGGCCGCGGCCTTGATCCCGTCCGCGCGCGCGGCGAAGACGATCGACAGCCGGCGGCGCACCGCGTCGAGACCGGAGATGTCGAGAAGCTTGCGGCGCAACGCTCCCGCGGTGATCTCCGGTTCCGCGCGGATCGCGTCGACCGCGCAGCGGATTCCGAAGAGATCGAGCTTCTCCAGCAGCCGCAACCGGATTCCGGTCGGGATGTCGCACTCCCAGCTGGTGAAGATGTCGGCCGCGATGAGCATCGTTTCGAGGACGTCGTCGTCGAGCGCGGCGAGCTGGCCGAGCGCTTCGGCGTCGGCGGAGGTGAACCCGCCGGACTCGGCCGATTCGGCGATCAGGCCGATCACCGGCAGCACGTCCGCGACACGCGGCTTCAGCGTCGCGGCCTGCTTCTCGGCGAGCAGTTGCGCGGCCTTCCAGACGTCTCCGCCGGAGCCTTCGACAGTTTCCGCGACGACCGTGTCCGCCTTGTTCAACACGGCGATCGCGTTGACCGGCCCCGCGTCCCGGCTCGCGGTCGCGGCGGTGAACGCGGCCAGCGCCTGCTGATCGTCCGCGCGCACGCCCTGGGTCACCACGTAAAGCACGGCCTCCGCGCCCGCGACGGCGTTGCGCGAGGTGTCGTCGAGGTCGTCGGAACCCTCGTCCTGCTCGGCCGCGCCCAGCAGCTGTTCGGTCCGCGACACCGACGCGGCGTCCAGCGAGCCGAGGCCGGGGGTGTCGATCACCGTCATGTCCTGCAGCACCGCGTTGGTGAGGTAGGCCTCGAGGTGCGAGACCTCGGCGATGTCGACGCCGAGCTCGGCCGGGATCGAACCGTCCGCGGCGAAGGGCAGCACCTGCTTGCGGCCGTCGAGGAACACCACCTCGACCCGGTCGACGGTGCCGTACTGGAACCGCGTCACCAGCCGCGTGCACTCGCCCACGTCGGTGGGTGCGACCAGCCGCCCGATCAACGCGTTGACCAGCGTCGACTTGCCCGATTTGATCCGCCCGGCGACCGCGACCTGCAACGGCGCGCCGAGCCGTCGCAGCACCTCGGCGAACCCGGCGGCGGTGCGCGGGGACACCTGGGACCGCAGCCGGTGGCACAGCTCCGCCACCGACGCGGACAGTGGGCCGGCGAGTCGTCCCCGTTCCGCCGCTGCCGTCACCGCCCCGGCCCCCTTCCGGCTCGTTCGCTCACCCGAGCAGGAATCGTCGCATGCCGGTCATCCTTCGGTCGCACCGAAGGTGCTACCCGGGACCGACGCGGCCGCCCGGGTCGCGACCTACTGTTGAGTCGTGCGACGGCTCAGCCTCTGGATGCGTGCTCACCCGATGGTCGGGGACTCGCTGCTCGCGCTGTTCCTCGCGGCGTTCGACATCCTGGTGTTCGCCACCAACAGCCTCGACCCCGAACTGCCCGGCCCGAAGTGGTACCTCGCGATCCCGATCGACCTCGCCGTGGTCGCGCCGCTGGTCTTCCGCCGCAAACGGCCGGTCCTCGCCGCGTACATCGTGTACGTCATTTCGTACGCGCACGGCGCGCTGGACCTCGGAGTGTCCGGCCTGGCCGCGCTCGCGATCAGCCTCTACTCGGTCCAGGTCTACGTCGGACGCAAACAGGGCCTGCTCTACGGCGGCGCGTTCGTGGTGGCCATGATCGTCACCGCGATCGTCAAGCCCGAGCCGTCGATGCTGGCGCAGCTGGTGTTCAGCGCCTTCACCATCGCCTTCTGCTGGCTGCTCGGCGAATTCATGTACGCCCGCCGCGCCTACCAGCGCGAACTGGAGGCCCGGTTGCATCTGCTGGAGACCGAACGCGACCAGGCCGCGCGCATCGCGGTGGCCGAGGAGCGCGGGCGGATCGCCCGGGAACTGCACGACGTGGTGGCGCATTCGGTGAGCGTGATGGTCGTGCAGGCCGACGGCGCGGCGCTCGCCCTGAAGTCCAATCCGGAGCTGGCCGGACGCGCGCTCGGGACGATCTCCGAAACCGGTCGCGGCGCGCTCGGCGAACTGCGCCGGCTGCTCGACGTGCTGCGCAACGACCGCGGCGACGACGAACCCCGGGTGCCGCAGCCGGACGCGACCGCGCTGGGCGACCTCGCCGAGCGGATGCGCGCCGCGGGCGTCCCGGTCGACCTCGCCCTCGGCGACGGACTGGACGAACTGCCCGCCGGGGTGTCGCTCGGGATCTACCGGATCGTCCAGGAATCGCTCACCAACACGCTCAAGCACGCGGGGGCCGGGGCGAGCGCCGCGGTCCGGGTGCACCGGACCGGCGACCAGGTCGAGGTGCTCGTGCGCGACGACGGCGCGGGCCGGGCGCGGCGGCTGGAACAGGTGGGCGCGAATGGAGCGACCGGGTCGGCGACGGCGGCGACGGTTCGGCAGCCTGCGCCGCGGCTGTCGGTCGCGGGCGGGAACGGGCTGATCGGGATGCGGGAGCGGGCGCACGTGTACGGCGGGACACTGGAGGTGGGCCCCGCCGCCGGCGGTGGCTGGCAGGTGCGAGCGGTGCTGCCGGTTAGGTTGAACTCGTGATCCGAGTGGTGGTCGTCGACGACCAGGAACTGATGCGCGTCGGGTTCCGGATGGTGCTGGGCGCGCAGGCCGACATCGACGTGGTCGGCGAGGCGGGCGACGGCGCGCAAGCCGTGCGGATGGCCGCCGAACTGCGGCCCGACGTCGTCTTGATGGACGTGCGGATGCCGGTGCTCGACGGCGTCGAGGCGACGAAACAGATCGTCGCGGCCGGCACCGCGCGGGTGCTCGTGATGACCACCTTCGACCTCGACGAGTACGTCTACGCCGCGCTGCAGGGCGGTGCGTCCGGCTTCCTGCTCAAGGACACCCAGCCGGACTACCTGGTGTCCGCGCTGCGTTCGGTCGCCGACGGCGACGCGGTGATGTCGCCCTCGGTCACGCGCAGGCTGCTCGACCGGTTCGTCGGCTCGGGCGGTTCGGAAATGCGCGATCCGGCCGAACTCGACGTGCTGACCGACCGCGAACGCGAAGTGCTCGTGCTGATCGCGAAAGGCATGTCGAACGTCGAAATCGCCGAAACCCTGTTCCTTTCCGAAGCTACGGTGAAAACCCACGTCGGGCGGATCCTGTCGAAGCTCGACCTGCGCGACCGCGTGCAGGCGGTCGTCCTCGCGTACGAGACCGGGCTCGCCCGTCCCGGGATCGGCTGAACCGTCCCGTTCGGACACTGTCCACACCGGACCCCGCCGCGGATTTCGCAGCGGGGTCCGCGCGTACGGGGGAAAGTTCAGGGTCGGCTCAGGGGCATCCCCCATCGCGCTCCACCCTGCGACACGATTGAGTACTACTCAGGTCGGGTAGCCGGTTCGATCCACAGGATGACGCGAAAACGGCCGCGCTGAGACAGGATGAATTCCGTTAGCACCGCCGTAGAGGGAGCAGGGGATGATCGAGGCAACAGGTCTCACCAAGCGTTACGGGAGCACGCTCGCGGTGAACAACCTGTCGTTCAGCGTGGCAGCGGGGAAAGTCACCGGATTCCTCGGCCCGAACGGCGCCGGCAAGTCCACGACCATGCGCATGATCCTCGGCCTGGACAACCCGACCGCGGGCCAGGTCCGGATCGGCGGGAAGCTCTACCGCGAGCTGAAGGACCCGCTGCGCACGGTCGGTGCGCTGCTCGACGCGAAATGGGTGCACCCCAACCGCTCCGCGCGGGCCCACCTGCAGTGGATGGCCCGGTCCAACCGGATCCCGGCCGCGCGGGTGGAGGAGGTGCTCGACACCGTCGGCCTCACCAGCGTCGCGGGCAAGCGGGCGGGCGGGTTCTCGCTCGGCATGTCGCAGCGGCTCGGCATCGCCGCCGCGCTCCTCGGCGACCCGGAGGTGCTGCTGTTCGACGAGCCGGTGAACGGCCTCGACCCGGAGGGCATCCTCTGGATCCGCAAGTTCATGCAGCGCCTCGCCGCAGAGGGCCGGACCGTGTTCGTGTCGAGCCACCTGCTTTCGGAGATGGCGCTCACCGCGACCGACCTCGTGGTCATCGGCAAGGGCCAGCTGATCGCGCAGTCCACCACTGAGGAATTCGTGGCGCGGGCCGCGGAAAACACCGTGAAGGTGCGCTCGCCGCAGCTTCCGGCGCTGCGCCAGCAGCTGATCTCCGCCAGCGCACAGGTCACCGATTCCGGCGAAGCGCTCATTGTGTCCGGAATGGACAGTTCGAAGATCGGCGAGATCGCCGCTTCGGCGAACCTTGTGCTGCACGAGCTGAGCCCGCAGACCGGCTCGCTCGAACAAGCCTTCATGCAGATCACCGGCGACTCCGTCGAGTACCACACCGGGCTCGAAGCTGAGGCGCAGCAGGCCGCGGCCATCCGCTGACCACACTCTCGTTGGGAAGAGAAAACTCATGACTTTGCTCGCGGTCGAACGCATCAAGCTCTTCACCACCCGGTCGCCGTGGTGGTGCGCCCTCATCGCCGTCGCGCTCACCGTCGGCTTCGCCGGTCTCATGGCCACCGCGTTGCCGAGCGGGGAAACGATCTCGGTCGCCAACACCCAGGCCGGGCACCAGTTCGGCATCGCGGTGATCATGGTGCTGGCGGCGCTGTCGGTCACCACCGAGTACCGCTTCGGCACGATCCGCACCACGTTCCAGGCGGTGCCGCACCGGGGTTCGGTGCTCGTCGCCAAGGCCACCGTCGTCGCGCTGCTGTCGCTCGTGATCGGCGAGATCGCCGCCTTCGGCGCGTGGGCGCTCGGCTACGCGATCCGCCCGTCGGACTCGGTGGCGCTGCACACCTCCGCGGACTGGATCAACGTCGCGGGAGTCGGCGTCGTGTTCGCCTTCGCCGCGGTCATCGCGGTCGCCGTCGGAACGCTGATCCGGCACAGCGCAGGCGCGCTCTCGCTGCTGCTGATCTACGTGCTGGCGGTGGAAAGCCTCGTGCAGCTGATCCCGACGATCGGCCCGAAGATCCACCAGTGGATGCCGTTCAACGTCGCGGAGCGCTTCCTCGGCGGTTCGGCTTCCTCGCGCGGACCGGGCATGCCGGACGCGGTCCTGTCGCAGTGGGGCTCGCTGGCCTACTTCGCCGGGGTGGCCGTGGTGCTGCTGGCCATCGCGATCGGCGTCGCGAAGAAGCGCGACGCGTAAAGACCCACAGGGGCGTTCGGGCGAGTCAGGCGGGGGCCGGCGGAGCCGAACAAGGGGAAAAAGGGAAAAGGGGAACAAGATCCGGGTCGCCATTCGGGGGGCGGCCCGGATCTTTCCGTTTCGGTAGAGTTCGGTGCCACGAGAAGGGGGGCGGCGTGCTCGAAGCGACTGGACTCACCAAGTCCTACGGCGACACCGTCGCGGTGCGGGACCTGACATTCACCGCGGAGGCCGGTCGCGTCACCGGATTCCTCGGTCCGAACGGGGCAGGCAAATCCACCACGATGCGGCTGTTGCTCGGGCTCGACGCGCCCACCACGGGCACCGCGCACATCGAAGGCAAGCCGTACCGGCAGCTGTCCGATCCGCTGCGGACGGTCGGCGCGCTGCTCGACGCGACATGGCGGCATCCGGGCCGCTCCGCCCGGCAGCACCTGCGCTTCCTGGCCGCGACGAACGGGCTGCCGGACCGGCGTGCCGACGAGGTGCTGGAGCTTGTCGGGCTGTCCGCGGTGGCACGCAAACGCGCGGGCACCTTCTCGCTCGGCATGCTGCAACGGCTCGGCATCGCGAGCGCACTGCTCGGCGACCCGCGGGTGCTGCTGTTCGACGAACCGGTCAACGGCCTCGACCCGGAAGGCGTGCACTGGGTCCGCCAGTTGCTGCACGGGCTCGCCGCGGAAGGCCGCACGGTGTTCGTGTCGAGCCATCTGCTGCCGGAAATGGAGCAGACCGCGCAGGATCTCGTGGTGATCGGCCGCGGCCAGCTGATCTATCAGGGCACGATGGCCGATTTCGTGGAGCGCGCCGGATCGCGCGGGGTCCGGGTGCGCACGCCGCACGCCGACGCGCTGCGCACCGCGCTCACCGAAGCGCGCGCGGTTTTCACCGAGGATTCCGGTGCGTTCCTGGTGTCCGAAATGGACAGTGACGCGATCGGCGAACTCGCTTTCGCCGCGCGCGCCACGCTGCACGAGCTGAGCCCGCTGGCCGGTTCGCTCGAGCACGCCTACCTCGAATTGACCGGCCAGGCGGCCGAATTCACCAGTGGAGGTGCGCGGTGAATGTGCTGCGGGCGGAACGGATCAAGCTTTTCAGCACCCGCGCGCCGTGGTGGTGCGCGCTCATCGCGGTGGCCGCGCCGATCGCGTTCACCGCGTTGTTCCTCGGGCTTTCCGGGGCCGAAATCACCGCGGACGTGAGCAATACCCAGCTCGCCACGAGCACCGGCCGCACGGTCGCGCTAGTGCTCGCGGTGCTCGCCGCGACGGCCGACTTCAACTGGGGCACGCTGCGGCTCACCTTCCAGGCGGTGCCGACGCGGACGCCCGCGCTGCTCGCCAAGGGCGCCGTGGCGTTCGCGACGTGCGCGGCACTGGGCCTGCTCGCCGGCGTCGGCTCGTGGGGCATGGCGCATCTCGTGCGCCCGGACGCCGACCTCAGCCTGCACTCCGGAGCGGACTGGCGCATCGTGTTCGGCCAGATCCTGACCTTCGCGCTCACCGGACTGCTCGGCGTCGGCGTCGGACTGCTGCTGCGCAGTTCCGCGCTGGCCCTGGCGATCGTGCTGGTGTGGACCCAGCTGGTCGAGGGCCTGGTGCTGCTGATCCCCAAGATCGGCAGCGATCTTTACCAGTGGATGCCGTTCTACGCGGCCTCGCAGTTCGCCGGTGGCGATTTCACCAGGACGACGCTGAAACTGTCGCCGCCTTTCGGACCGTGGGGTTATCTCGCGTATTTCGCGGCGATCAGCGTGGTGTTGTTCGCCGCGGGCGTGGCCACCGCGAATCGGCGCGACGCCTGACCTGCACGTGCACATTCCCGATTGCGCGGCAGGCAATCGGATTAAATTCGCGTAAACCGGTGTGGCTTCTCTCACAGGGAGCGGACATACTGTCGGAAAGCCACGGATATTCACAGCAGAGCCCCGTCTCAGCTCTCCGGAGGTGAACCGTGACGGTGGACGTTGATCAGAATCTCGTTTCCCGCGACGCTGCGGTACCAACCCCTCGGCTCGAGCCGATGCTGGACCTCGAATGGTCCCAGGCGATCGAACTGCCTCGGTTCGCGCTGCCCGCGACCCGGCCCGCCGAACTGCGCCAGGCGTGGGTGCACCGCGCGCCCGAGGACGCGGTGCTCGGGCTGTACCGGCGGGCGAGCGGAGCCGACGACGCACTGCCCGCGCCGTGGTGGCTGCGCGCGGTCGCGAGCGGACGGCTCGAATCGCGCGAACTCGGCTTCCGCATCGAAGACCGGGTGGCGCAGCTGCTCGGCAAGCGGATGGGCTGGGAGTTCGTCCCGTGGGCGGCCGACGGCGAATCCGGGTACTGGGAGTTCATGCCGTCCGAACGCGGCAAGTCCGGCCATTCCATCCCGACGACCGTGCTGAACACCGACCGGCACGACGGCTGGATCGACGTGTTGCCCGCGCACTCTGCCCGCGCACCGGAGCCGGTCGCGGTCGCCGGACTCGCCGGACTGCGCTCCCGGCTCGGGGAGTTCGAAGCGGTCCGCTGACGCGCCCGTATGTTGTCCGGGTGGAAAACGAGGACCAGCCACGGCTGCGCAGCGTGGTCAGCTACGTCAAACGCGGCGGGCGGATGACCGTCGGCCAGCAGCGAGCCTGGGAAGAACACTGGCCGCGACTCGGCCGGACGGTGTCGGAGTTGCCTCCCGGACCAGTCGACTTCACGGCATGGTTCGGCCGCGAAGCGCCGGTCATGCTGGAGATCGGTTCCGGCATGGGCGAGACGACATCGCAACTGGCCGCCGCCGCGCCGGAGCTGAACTACGTGGCCGCCGAGGTGTACGACCCCGGGCTCGGGCAGCTGATGCTGCGCGCGGAGAAGCTCGGAGTGACGAACCTGCGGCTCATGCACGGTGACGCGGTGGTCCTGCTGACGTCGCATGTCTCGCCCGACACGCTGTCCGGCGTGCGGCTGTTCTTCCCGGACCCGTGGCCGAAAAAGCGCCACCACAAGCGGCGGATCGTGCAGCCGGAATTCGTGGCACTGATCGCGTCGCGGCTGGCTCCGGGTGGGACGTTCCACATGGCGACGGACTGGGAGCACTACGCGGAGCAGATGCTGGAGGTTTGCTCGGCGGAGCCTGCGCTGCGGAACCGGTACGCCGACGAGCCTGGCGGGTGGGCCCCTCGGCCGGAATGGCGGCCGGTGACGAAGTTCGAACAACGAGCGGACCGGGAGGGGCGGGTTTCGCACGATTTGATCTTTGAGAAGCGCTGATTCGTTGGGAGAGGGCTGGCGGCGGGTTGGTCTTTCGCCTGGGCGCTGCGCTGGGCTCGGGCTGGTCTTTCACCTGGGCGCGGGCGGGGCTCGAGCTGGTCTTTCAGCTGGGTGCCGGGATGGGCTCGGGTCGGTCTTTCTGATGGGCGCGGACGGGGCTGGGCCAGGGCTGGCGAGTCTTGGCGGGGCTGAGGCTGGCGGGGATGGCCGGGTCCAAAGCGCCCCAATGCCACATTGGGTGCGTCGCATGCACCCAATGTGGCGTTCGTTGCGTTGAGCGCACCCAATGCGGCATTGGGGCGGACGGCGAGGCGAAGTTGGCCGCGCGGGCGGAGCTGGCGAACGGCGGCGATGTTGTGAAGCTCCGCTAGACCGCGAAGCGGCGGAACGCGCGGAGTTGGTGAAGCGGCGAAACGGCCCGCGGCGGCGAAGCAGCGATGCACGCGACGCTGGCGAGCATCGGCTGTGCGGTGAAGCGCCCGAGATCGGCGAAGCAGCGAAGCAGGCCGCGCGGGCGAAGCAGCGGAGCAAGCGATGCTGGCAAACGCCCGCTGCATCGCGAAGCACGCGAGGCTGGCGAAGCGGCGAAACGGCCCGCGGCGGTGAAGCGCCCGAGAACCGCGAAGCAGCGAAGCAGGCGAAGTCATCGCGGCAGACGAAGCAAGCCGTAACCAGCCCACCGAGCGAAGCAGCAGGAAAGCGACGAAGGGCCGCCCCCGGGTTCCCATCCCCGGTGACGGCCCTTCGTTTCCTTCACCCCCGGTGCCGCCCCTCCCCCGACGAGGGGCGGCGGCCAGCTATTCGTCGGCCAGTGGCTCCGCTTGCACTCGCTTCAGCGCGGGCGTGCACACCGACGCGCCGAGCAGGGCGACCCCGATGCCCAGCACCACCGGTGCGGCGATCCACGGACTGAACACGACCGAACCCCGTTCCATGGTTGCCATGAACAACCCCAGTCCGACCGCGACGCCCACCACACCGGCGCCGATGGTCGCCACGAGTGCGGGTAAGGCGGCTTCCATTCGCAGCGCACGGGACAGCACTCGCACCGGTGTGCCCGCCGCCATCAGGGCGCCGAACGTTCGTCGGCGGTCCATGACCGATCCCGCCGTCGCGACTGCGGCGCTGCAGCCGGCGAGGATGCCTGCTGCGATGAGGCCGATCACGGTGACCCGCCGCAGGTCGCTGAGCTGCACTTGCTGTCCGTAGAGGTGCTGCTCGCGGCTGCCGATCTCCGCTCCGACCGCGTTGGGCACCAGTGCGGTTCGCACGCTCTCTCGGTCGGTCTCGGCGGTCGGCACGACCAGGGTGACCTGGCTCGGTTTGACCCCGGCCGGCACCGCGGACGGGTCGATCACGTATTCGCCGAAGTTGTTGTGCCGTTCCGGGTGATACGTGCCCAGGTTGACCGCGCCGAGCGGGGTGCCCGTGCTGTCCTCGCCGCCGTACCGCGCGACTCGCAGGTTGTTCGTGTCCAGCTGGTACGGGGCGTACAGGCCAACGCCCGGTTTGCAGTCCTGTTCGGTGATCCCCAGCCGGGTCAGCTTGGCGGCGTCGGCGCAGGTCATGACGTATGCACGCTGCATCGACTGGTAGTTCCCCTCGCCCTGCATCACGTAGACGCTGGCCACCGGGATGACGCGTTCGGACAGTCCCGCCTTCGAGAGCGTGGCGTTGGTTCGCTCGATCGCTTCGGGAGCCCGGTCCGCGGTGACGTCGACGTACAGCGCCGAGTCCACGTACTGGCGTCCGCCGCCGGCGAGGGATTCGATCGACGGCAGCAGGGTGAGCGCCATCGACCCGGTGAACACCGCGAGCACGATCCCGGCCGAGGCGCGGTAGGAGCCCTTCGGGTCGTTGCGCAGCCGACGTCCGGCCAGCAGCGACGACGGCCGCCGCCAGATCCGGACGAACGTGCCGCCGACCGCCGAGGTCACCCACGGTCCGACCACCATCGCCGAGGCGACCACCAGCAGCAGGCCGAACAGCACCAGGTTGCCGCTGCCCCCGCTGCGTGCGCCGAAAACGGTGTAGAAGAAGAACAATCCGGCCGCGGGCAGCGCGAGCAGCCGCCACCAGCGCAACGGCTTCACCGTGTGCCCGCCGGTCGCGAACAGCGGCGTGCGCACGACCCGGCGCAGGCCGAGCACCCCGGCGAGCACCACGAGCAGCGGGACCAGCAGCACGGCGAGCACGGTCAGTCCCACCGGCAGGGCGAAGTCCGAGGCCAGCCAGGTTCCGCCGTCCCACGGCACGAACGTGGCCAACCCGCGCAGTGCCGGGCTCAGCAGCAAGCCGAGCAAGGCCCCGACGCCCGCGGACAGTCCGGTTTCGGCGGCGACCATCGCGGTCACCTGACCAGGGGTCGCACCGGCCAGGCGGATCGCGGCGAGCCGTTGTTCGCGGCGGGCCGCGGTGAGCCGGGCGGACGACGCGACGAGCACCAGGCTCGGCACGAGCAGCACGATGATGCCGACCCAGGACAACACCGTCAGCAGGCCGTCCGGATGCCCCTGCCCGGTCGGGAAGGCCGTGGCCGGGAAAGCGTCCTGGCCAGGCTGGTCCTTGTGCCCGTACGGGCGCATCTCCTGCGGGCTGTGCCCGACGAGCGCGACGAGCTGTTCCGGGTACCGCAGCGCCTCCTCGCCGAACGCGGCGACCGGTTTGCCGAAGCGGTTCCCGAGCTGGTCGGCCGGGGTGGTGTTGAGCAGTTTCCCGAGCGCGGGCGACACGATCGTCTCGCCGGGGCCGGGCAGCTGCGGGATGCCCGGGGGCAAGCGCAGCGAGCCGGCCGGGCCGGTCACCGCGATGTCGACGCGGGCGACCTGCTTGCCCTCGAAGTAGTCCTTGGACGAGTTGACCAGCAGCGCGTTCTGCTGGCCGGAGTCGTAGCGGCCGCTGCTCTGCCACAGCGCCCGCTGCTCGCGCGCCTGGGTGGCGTACGGCAGGGTCGCCAGCAGCAGGACGAGCCCGGTCGCGACGGCGACGCCGACCGCGGTGAGGATCGCCGAGGTGCGGGTCCGCCGGTCGCCGCGCAGGACCCGCAGGGCGAGCTGGAACGGGTTCATGCCGCGAGCCTCGTCGCGATCAGGCCGTCGCGGATCGCTACGGTGCGCGGCATCGATTCGGCGAGTTCCCGGTCATGGGTCACCACGAGCACCGCGGCCCCGGACGCCTGCGCGGCGGCCAGCAGCGCGTCCATCGTCTCGCGGCCGGTGCGGGTGTCGAGCGCGCCGGTCGGCTCGTCGGCGAAGATCACCTTCGGCCGGTGGGTGAGCGCGCGGGCGATCGCCACGCGCTGCGCCTCGCCGCCGGAAAGCTCTCCGGGACGGCGCGCTTCCTTGCCGGCCAAGCCGAGTTTGCCGAGCCATTCCCGTGCCGCGGCAATGGCTTCGCCACGAGTTCCGCCGGCCAGCAGCGACGGAAGTGCGACATTCTCTTCGGCGGTCAGCTCGGACACGAGCATTCCGGACTGGAACACGAAACCGAATTCGGTGCGCCGCAGTTCGCTGCGCCGCTTTTCGCCGAACTGGTCGATCCGCTGTCCCTGCAACCAGATTTCGCCGCTGTCGGCGCGCAGGATGCCCGCCAGCACGTGCAGCAGCGACGTTTTGCCGGAGCCGGACGGGCCGACGATGGCGATCGCCTCGCCCGGCTGGACGTCGATGTCGATTCCGGCCAGCGCGTGCTGCTGCCCGTAGCGCTTCACCAGCCCGCGCCCCGACAACACCGGTCCGGCGCTCCACTGTGGATTCGTCATCCGCCAGCTCTCTCCCTGTCTCCGTCATGCGTCTTCGGCTGCGACGGAAAGCAGCTTCGCGGATCCGGGCGGGTGTCCACTTCGGGCAGACGGCCGGTACCCGCGGGCCCGCCATCGGCCGATCGGCCGATGGCGACGAACCACGTGGCCAAGGTGCGCGAGGCCGCGGATCATCTACCGTCACGGTGTGCCGCACACCCCGCCGTCGAAAACGTTCGCCGCGCGGGCGACCGAACTCGCCCGCCGCCTCGACATGTCCGTGCTCGTGTTGTTCGGCGCGCTGGCGTTCGACCTCGTGTTCGTGACCGACGCGGCACTCGACAACGTGGGCCCGAGGTTCGTCGATCTCGGTCTTTTCCCCGGCATTTTCGTGATGGCGGCGTGCGCGTTCTGGGCCCGCAAACGCGCGGCGGTCGCGGGCGTATTCGGTGCGCTGACGCTGATGTTCTGCACCTTCGCCATCCGCTATCTGCACATCCCGACCTACTCCAGCGTGCTGGCGAACCTCACCATCACCGAGGTCGTGGCCGGGGTAGAAATGGTCTATTTCCTCGCCCGCCGGGCCCGGCCCGGGGTCGCCTTCGCGGTGATCTGCGCGCTGGTGATGGGCGCGCTCACCGCGGTGTTCGGCCGCGAATACGACGGCAGGCTCTACGGCAGCGCCATCGTGCAGGCGCTGCTTTTCGGTTTCCTGTTCCTCGTCGCGGCGGTGCTCACCGGGGTGGTCGGCCGCCCGCGCCGCGAACGGGATCCGGCGACGGCGGAACGCCTGCGCAGCATGCACCGGTTCACCGAACTGGTGCGCGGCCAGTGGCCGTTGATCGGCATGCTCAGCATCGGCGTGCTGATCGAATTCGGCTACACCTACGAAAGCGGCAGCCGCGGGTTCCCGCTGCTGGCCTGCTCGATCGGCGCCGCCGCGGTGACCACCCTGTCGCCGCGCCGGCCACGCGATTCGATCCTGGTGGTGGCCGGGCTTCTGCTGCTTTCCGCGCTCGCGACGCCGTTCCTGCACCCCAGCCACAGCTACCAGCTCCTCGGCGGCATCCCGCCGACGCAGATCGTGGCCGCCTTCGGCGTCGTGGTGAACGTGGTGCGGGCGGTGCCGCTCGCGCGGGCCTGGCCGCGGATCGTGCTGCTGTCCGGCGTGGTCGCGGTCGGCGCGGTGCTGAACTTCAGCCAGTACCGCACCGGACGGCTGCTCACCGACCCGATCACGCTCGGGATGCTCGCCACCGTCGCGGTCCTGCTGCTCGGCATCGCCATCGCGATCGGCCTCTACCTGCGTTCGCGCGATTCCGAGCGCGCGCAGGTGGTGAAATCGGCGGTCACCGACGCGCAGACGTCCGAGCGGATGGCGCTGGCCAGGGAACTGCACGACGTCGTCGCGCACCACGTGACCGGCATCGTCGTGCAGGCGCAGGCCGCGCGGATGATGGGGGAGAAGAACCCGGAGCTCGCGCTGGAGGCGATGGGCCGGATCGAGAACGCGGGCGTCGAGGCGCTCGCCGCGATGCGCCGCCTGGTCCGCAGCATGCGCGGCGACGCACAGGCCGGTTCCGGCGAGTTCAACGAGCAGGCGACCACGGACCTGGCCGCTGACCTGCGCAAACTCGTCGACGCGGGCAACCACGGCATCCCGACGCAGCTGCGGCTCGACCTTCCGGCCGACCTGCCGCACGAGGTCGGCCGGTCCGCGCTGCGGCTGATCCAGGAGTCGCTCACCAACGTCGGCAAGCACGCCTCGGACGCCACCGAGGCGCTCGTGCTGGCCGAGGTCGTCGACGGCGAACTGCACTTGCGGGTGACCGACAACGGCACCGGGCAGACTCACCGTCCGGCGGGCGGGTCGGGCGGATACGGTCTGGTCGGCATGCGCGAACGCGTCGCGTTGCTGCACGGCAGGCTTTCGGCAGGCCGCGAGCCGGACGGCGGCTGGCGGGTCGAGGCGTGGCTGCCGCTCGAGGCGAACGGGGAGACAGACAGGTGATCCGGGTACTGATCGCGGACGACCAGGAAATGGTGCGGATGGGCTTCCGCATGATCCTGGACGCCCAGGACGACATCGAGGTGGTCGCGGACGTGCCGGACGGGATCTCCGCGGTCGCCAAGGCGCGCGAACTGCGCCCGGACGTCTGCCTGCTCGACATCCGCATGCCGGGCCTTGACGGGCTGGAGGTCACCCGCCAGCTGGCCGGCCCGGACGTCGCCGACCCGCTGAAGGTCGTCGTGGTCACCACCTTCGACCTCGACGAATACGTGCACACCGCGCTGCGCAACGGCGCGAGCGGCTTCCTGCTCAAGGACGCCGGACCGGCCCTGCTGATCGAGGCGGTGCGCGCGGCCGACCGCGGCGACGCGCTGGTGTCTCCGCAGATCACCGTGCGGCTGCTGAAGCATTTCGACGGCGGGACCACCGCCAAGCGCGAGGCCCCGGCGCCGTCGGAGCCGCTGACCGCGCGCGAACTGGACGTGGTGAAGGCGGCCGCCCGCGGGCTCACCAACACCGAGATCGGCGCGGAGCTGTTCCTGTCGCTGTCGACGGTCAAGACGCATTTGGCTTCGGTGCAGGGCAAAGTCGGCGCGCGCAACCGAGTGGAAATCGCGGCTTGGGCCTGGCGTAGCGGCGTAGTCGATTAACCGCTACTGGGACGCCCGTACTATCTCGTTATGTCGCGTCGATTCCACGCCCCGGTTGTTCTGCCCGCCGACCCGTCCTGCTCGCTGCTCCGCGACGCCGTCGTCGATGTCGACGACGAGGGCCGGATTTCGTTCGTCGGACCGGCTTCGACCGCGTCGGAGTTCGCCGGCGAGGTGACCCGGCTGACCGGAATCCTGTTGCCGGGATTGGTGAACTCGCACGCGCACAGCCCGATGACGCTGCTGCGCGGCATGGGCGGCGACCTGCCGCTGCTGCGCTGGCTGCGCGAGATCATCTGGCCGACCGAGGCGAAGCTGAAGCCCGCGGACGTGCGCACCGGCATGCTGCTGGGCTCGGTCGAAATGCTCCGGCACGGCGTGACGACCAGCGCGGAAATGTATTTCGAGGGCGAGCAGCTCGTCGACGCGGTGCTCACCACCGGTGGCCGGGTGCTCGTCGCGCCGCCGGTGATCGAACTGCCCGGACTGGACTGGCGCGCGACGCTCGCGGCGATCGACCGGTGGATCGACGCCGACGGGCTGCGGTTCGGTCCCGGCGAGCGGATCGAGCTGGGCTACGGGCCGCATTCGGCGTACATGCTGAACCCGGACGGGCTGCGCGCTACCGCGGAATCCGCGGCGGCCCGGGGGGCGCTGGTGCAGATCCACGTGGCCGAGGCGGCCGCGGAGGACCTGGAGCAGCGCAAGGAGCACGGGTCGGTGCCGAAGCTGCTGGATTCGCTGGGCATGTTCAACGGACGGACGCTGGCGGCGCATTCGGTGCATTTGTCGGACGAGGACATCGCGATCTTCGCCGCCCGCGGCGTCGGGATGGCGCACTGTCCGGGGTCGAACGCGAAGCTGGCTTCGGGGATCGCGCGGATCAAGGATCTGCGGGCGGCCGGGGTCGCGATCGGGCTCGGCACCGACGGTCCGGCGTCCAACGACGACATCGACCTGTGGGAAGAGCTTCAGCTGACCGCGATGCTGGCTCGGCTGGCCAACGACGATTCGACCGTGGTGACCGCGAAGGACGTGTTCCTGATGGCCACCCGCGGCGGTGCCGAAGCGCTCGGCCGCCCCGACCTCGGCGCGCTGGAGCCGGGGCGCTGGGCCGACCTGGTGCACGTCGACCTCGACGACCCGGCCTTCGCCGCCGGTCTCGACGTGCCGGACGAGCAGTTGCTGGCGAACCTCGTGTGGGCGGCCGGGTCGCGCCGGGTGCGCGACGTGTGGGTCGCGGGCGAGCAGGTCGTCGCCGACGCCGAACCGACGCGGGTCGACCGCCGCGAGGTCCAGGCGGCGGTGGCCGACACCGCCGCCCGGCTGCGGGCCTGACCTCAGCGAGGACGGACCTGGATCTCGGTGAAGTGGGCTTCCGGGGTGGCGGTCACCGCGGTGAGCACGGCCGTCGCCACGGAGTCCGGGCGCAGGTACTTTTCGGCTTCGTACTCGCCGCCTTCCTGGGCGCGGGCTTCGCGCTGCATATCGGTGTCGGTGCGGCCGGGGAACACCGACGTCACGCGCAGGCCCGGTTCTTCCGCGCGGAGTGAGTCAGTGAAGGCCCGGACGGCGAATTTGCTTGCCGCGTAAGGCCCCCAGCCGGGACGGGCGGTGTAACCGGCGCCGGAGTTGATCACCACGACGTGGCCGTTGGCGTTGCGGAGGGCGGGCAGCAGCAGGCGGGTCAGCTCGGCGACCGCGATGACGTTGACCTCAAGGTTCGTGCGCCACACCGAGGACGGCGCGTCGGCGACCGTGCCGATCTTACCGACGCCCGCGGAGTGGACCAGCACGTCGAGGCGGTCGATCTTGCTGGCGGCGGCTTCCAGGGAAGCGGCGTCGGTGAGGTCGACCGGCCATGGCTCGGCGCCGGGCAGTTCCTCGGCCACCTTCGCGAGTGCGTCGGTGTCGCGGCCGCCGAGGAGAAGACGGTGCGTCGGGGAGAGCTGATGCGCGATAGCCGCGCCGATGCCCCGCGAGGCACCGGTGATCAGGGCGAGCGGAAGGTCGGTCATACCGGCCACGGTAGGCGTCCGCCGCTGAATCGCCAGCCCGGGGAGTCGGCGATCACTTCGCCGGGGCGCAGCGGACCGCGGCCCACGGATCGCGCGGGTAGCGGATCTCCGTTCGGTCCCACGAGCCGGTGAAATTGTCGATAAACCGACTCCAGGTGAGCGGTTCGCGGGTGGAAGCCAGGATGTTCTGCACGTCGGGACAGCGCAGCGCGACACGGGCGGCGTCGATCTCGGCGGGCTGGAACATCCGGATCTCGCCGTCGGTGGCGTAGTCGCCGTACCCGGCTTCGGCGATTTCCCAGGCCGCGACCAGCCACTTCGAGTGTCCGGGACGGCCATTGGGGATCGACGACGAGTGCGCGGCCAGGTCGCTGGCCAGGCCGTAGCCGTCGTGGATGCGCACGTCGAGCGACACGATGTTGCTGATCGCACCCATGCTGTCGGCCGCCATGGTCACGTACGGCCGGGTGGTCGGGAAGCGGAACCACTGCTTCACGTCGCCGTAGCTGTAAACGAGCACAGCTGGCTGCTTCGTCGCCTGCACCGCGTCGACGGCGTGGCGGATGATGTCCTGGCCGAGGTAATCCGTCGCCAGCACCGGATGTTCGTGTCCGGTCGCCCAGGCCCAGTAGCCGCGTTCGTCGGTGACGCTCACCGCTTGGTGGGTGCCTTCGTACGGCACGCGCAGCCAGCCGCCCGCGACTACCGACCACGCGGCGACCCCGGCGACGAACGCGATGGTCTTCCGGGTCAGCGGGATCGCCATGACCGGAAGCAGCAGCACGAACAACGCGGGCAGCAACATCCGGCCGTGCATGAAATCTCCGCCGACACGCACGACGTACAGCGCGAGCAACAGCGCGGCAATCAACGGAGTCAGCAACAGGATCCGCGACCGGCGCACCAGTATCGCGGCAATCACCAGCAACAGCAACGGAATCCACAGCACGTACGGGCTGATCAGGTCAGCCAGATACGCGAAACCGCGTGGCCAGTCGCTATTGGCCGCTTCCTTCGCGAGCGCGGTGTTCGGCGTGAGCAGCCCGTAGTAGCCCATCCGAAACACCTGGTACGCCACCGGAATCGCGATTCCCGCGCCGAGCCAGCCCAATGCGGCAAGCCATCGCGGGCGGAGCAAAAGCACCAGGGCGACGAAGCCGACCATGCTGAACAACGCCAGGTCCGGCCGGACGAGCGGGCCGAGTCCGAGCACGATCGCCGTGGCGACCGGCGTTTTGCCGCGCACCAGCAGCCACCAGCTCAGTCCGAGCCACAGCAACACCAGTCCCGTTTCCAGCCCGGAAGTCGCGAAATCGCGGAACGGCGGCAGCGCGCACACGATCAGAGCACCGGCGGGAGTCACGGGTCCGGCGTAGAGCCGACGGGCACCGTCGAGGCCGAAGAACAGGCCGCCGACGGCGCACAGCAGGCCGGTGATCACCGCGATCCATTCGAGCGGCGGTCCGGGAATCGTGCCGATTCCGGCGAGCAGCCAGGTCCACAACGGACTCGTGCTCGCCTCGACGCGCTCGCCGACGTTGAACACCGGACCGTTCCCGGCGAGGATCTGCCGGACGGTGCGGAGCACGAGCAGCCCGTCGTCGCTCATCCACCGGCGCTGCCAGGCGAGCACCGTGTACAGCACGAGAACCGCCCCGGCGGCGGCCCACGTCCAGGTCATCGGGCGGCGGTACCACGGGAGCGGGTCGGCGGGCAGGCCGGCGGCCGCGGTCATGATTGGTCCAGACCTCCCCGAGACGTGACGTGCAGCCACAGTCTCGCATCCGCCGGGAAGCGACGCCGCGCGGTCGCCGTCAGCGGTCGGCCGAGGCGGAGGCGGTCGGCATCGGCGGTCCGCTCGGCGCGGGCGGGACGGTCGGCGCCGGCGGGGCGAGGCCGATGTCCAGGTCCATCCGCTCGCGCTCCTTGCCGCCGAGGGTGAACGGCGAGGTGCAGCCGGTCGCCGGGTCGACGGCCGAGTCCAGACCCGGTGCGCCCGCGCCGCGCTGGGTGACGGTGAGCCCGTCCGGCAGCTTCGAGATGTCGAAGCACACCTGGTAGGTGCCGTCCTTGCGCTGATCGAACAGGTAGCTGCCGTCGGCATTCGTGCGCGCGGTGGCGACGGTGCCGCCCGCGCCGTCCTTGAGCGTGACCGGCAGCTCCGGGAAGCCGGGTTCGTCGTCGTCCTGCGTGCCGTTGCGGTTCAGGTCTTTCCACGCCCGGTCGCCGATCTTGCCGACCGCGGGCTGTGGCGTGACGGTGACCGTCGCGGTGGCCTTCTGCTCGGCGAGCGGGCCGCCCGGACCGGTGCCGGTGACCTTCGCGGTGTTGACGTGCCCGTTGTCGTCCTCGGTGAGGTTCGGGTGGTCACAGGTGAGTTCCCGCGACGCGTTGGCGGCGAGGTCGAACGCGCCGGGAAGACTGGAGCACCACGGGTCCTTCACGAGCAATCCGGTGAGCGGCTGGGACCCGGTGTTGGAGACGGAAATGCGGAAGTGCGCGGTGTCGCCGGCCGGGATGGCAGCCGACGGGCCCCACGTTCCGTCCGCCGGATTCCGCACCTCCATCTTCACCGCGAACGCGGCGAGGGCCACGTGCACGCAGTCCCACAGCACCCAGTTGTGGTTGGTGCTGGCGAAAAACGAGACCGCCGCGGTGTCGTCCGGCGCGGTGAACGGCGGCAGTTGTTGTTGCGCGAGCCTGCCGTCGGACGCGACGTCGTGCGTGACCGCGAGCGGTTTCTCCGCCAGTACGCGCCCAGTGCGGTCCGCGAAGCGCAGCCCGGTGGTCGCGCTCGCGCGCGAACCGAGGCCGGATTGCGCCGTCCCCGCCCACACCGACAGCGAGTATTGCCCGCCAGGCACCGCTTTCACCTGCTGGGCAGCCGAGCTGACCCGGCCGTCCGGCGTCTGGATCTGGGCGTTGACGTGCCCGTCGACCGCGTGCGCGGTGCTGGTGACGAGCTTCGGCACCCGGTCCGGCGGGGTGCTGCGCGGAACCGGCGCGGCGGGGCTGAACAGGTATCCGCGCGGCGCTCCGCCGGGCGAACCGGCGTCCTCCACGCTCGGGTTGGCCGCGATGCCGCCGCACTCCGGAGCCCCCTCGGCGGGGGCCGACCCGGGAGTGACGACGGCGAGCGCGCCGACCAGCATCGCAGTGCCCGCCGCCGCGCCCGCCGTGCGTCCGATCGCGACTTTCCTTGCCCGCCTCACGCGGTGAAGCTAGACCCAGCAAGCCCGATCGGCGGTAAGAAACACCCCAAAGTGTTACCGGTGCCCGATCCGGCCCGGCAATCCGAAGGCGCCCTTCTTCCAGACCGAAACGATCGCGGGCCGCGGCTGGGAGCTTCCGCCGTCCGGCCAGTGCGAGGTCGGGTTCGCCGAACTCGGCGCGTCCTCGCCGGGGTGCTGCACCGCGACGAGCACGAGGTTCTCAGTGACGACCGGACCGCACGTCTCGGCGCCGACCGGCACGGACAGGAACTGCTTCACGTGCCCGCGCTCCGGCCCGGCCACCGGGACCGAGAAGAGGCCGTCGTTCGCGCCGAGGGTGTTGCCGTCGGTCGAGATCCACAGGTTGCCGTGCGGGTCGAAGGCCACGTTGTCCGGGCACGAGATCGGGCTGACCTGGTCCTTCGGGAAACCGCCGAAGTAGGTGTCGGCCGTGGCCGGGTCGCCGCAGACCAGCAGCAGCCGCCAGGAGAACCGGGTCGCGGCCGAGTCGCCGCGGTCCTCGTCCCATTCGAGAACGTGCCCGTTTTTGTTGCGGGTGCGCGGGTTCGCCTCGTCCGGACCCGCCTTGCCCGCCGCGCCGCGGTCGGAGTTGTTGGTGAGCGCGGCGTAGATCCGGCCGTTGACCGGGTTCGGCTCGATGTCCTCCGGACGGTCCATTTTGGTCGCCCCGGCGCGGTCGGCGGCCTGGCGGGTGAACACGTAGACCTCCTCCGCGGTGAATCCGTCCACAAAGGACTTGTCGCCGCTGGCAAGGGGAATCCACTCGCCGGTGCCGTCGAACTCGCCGTCGGCGGGCAGCTTGCCGGAACCGTCGATCTCGCCCGGGCTGTCGCCGGAGAACTTCGCGACGTACAGGGTTCCGTCGTCCAGCAGCGCCGAGTTGTGCCGCCGGGCGAGCGCGGAATGCCCCTTCTTGTACTTGCCCTTCGACACGAATTTGTAGATGTATTCGAACCGCTCGTCGTCGCCGGAGTACACCGCGACCCGGCCGTCCGCGGTGATCTTGACGTTCGCCGCCTCGTGCTTGAACCGGCCGAGCGCGGTGTGCTTGACCGGCGTGGAATGCGGGTCGTTCGGGTCGATTTCCACGACCCAGCCGAACCGGTTGGGCTCGTTGGGCTCGCGCGAAACGTCCCAGCGCTGGTCGAAGCGCTCCCACTTGCGCGTGCTCTCGCCGGTGCCGATCGCGTACCGCTTGAGCCGCGCGGCCTGCGCCGGGTCGGACACCTTGTCCGCGTGCGCGAAGTACTGGTGGAAGTTCTCCTCGCCGGACAGCACGGTGCCCCACGGCGTGACGCCGCCGGAGCAGTTGTTCTGCGTGCCGCGCACGCGCTTGCCGGACGGGTCGGCCGACGTCTTGAGGTACTTCGAACCGGCCGCCGGACCGCGCACCTCGAAAATCGTGTCGAGCGTGATCCGCCGGTTCAGCGGGCTCGGAACGGTGCGCAGCGCGCCGCCGATCGGGTCGCGCAGGGTCTGCAGCACCGACAGTCCGTGCGCCGCCCAGGCGATCTTCACCTGTTCCTCGGTGGGGTTGGCCGGGTCGTACTGATCGGCCGGGAAGAGGTGCACCTCGGTGGTGTACTCGTGGTTGACCACCAGCAGATTGCGCAGGCCGAGCGGGTCCTGCGGGATCAGGCCGACGAAGTCGTTGTTGTAGCCGAACTGCTTGGCCTGCGCGGCCGCGGTCTGCTTGCGGAAATCGAACTTCGGCGCGCCGGGGACCACCGGGTCGCCCCAGCGGATCACCACGTGCTGGGCGTACCCGTCGGGGATGCTGACGGCGTCGAGCTTGTTCGGCGGCACCGGCGTGAAGTCGGTGCCGGGCACGGTGCGGCCCTTCGCCAACGGCGCCGGAGCCTGGCTCGGCGTGGCCGCGGCGGCGGTGCCGGACAGCGCGGCGAACCCGCCCGCGGCCGCGGCCATCACCGCGCCTGCCTTGAACACGCCGCGCCGCGAGACGCCCTTGGCGATGTCGCCGAAGTATTCGTTGCCGGTCGGGTTCGGGGCCTCGTGCGCGCACGCGTTGCCGCAGCGGTACTCGCAGGTGATCGGTGACCGGCCGCCGGAATGCGCGGTGAACAAGGGCAGCAGTCGTCCGGGCTCCAGGGACACGGGGCCTCCAGGGTCGCTTCTCGGTGGGAACCCGGCGACCGTATGCGGCGAAAACCCCCTGAATCAGACCAAAAGGTTAACGGCGGATGTATTCGCGCAAAGACGGCGATCACCCCCGAACAGACAGTCCGGGGGCGATCGCCGAGTGTCGCGAAACGGCTCAGAACTCCTCGTCGCCGACGAGCGCGGCCTCCTTCGGCACGGTGTGTGGGTCGGCCTTCTTCTCGCGCTGCGAAAGCAGCACGGCGGCGATCACGCAGAGCACGGCGGCGACCAGGAACGGACCCTGCTCCCAGCCCATCCACTCGGCGACGTGCCCGACGAGCGTCGCCGCGATCGCGCCGCCGAACCAGCGGCAGAAGTTGTACCCGGCGCTCGCGACCGGCCGCGGCGCGTCGCTGATCGACATCGCGGTCCCGGTGAAGAGCGTGTTCAGCAGCCCGGAAACCAGCCCGGACACGATGATCCCGACGACCACCACCGGCTTGCTCGGGATGGCGAGCACCAGCATCAGCACGGTGTACCCGGTCACCGCCAGCGCGGCCGCGTGCCGTTCGCCGAAGCGGGCGGCCATCTTCGGCGCGAGCACCACGCCGGCGATCGCCACGCACAGGCCCCATCCGCAGAAGATCAGGCCGACCGCGATCGCGTTCCAGCCGAGCACGAACGGGGACCAGGCGAGCACCGCGAAGAACGCGGCGGTGTAGAGCGCCGAGGCGATCGACGTCCGCAGCAGACCGGGGTGCTTGAGCGCGCGGATCGGGTCGAGCAGCTTGATCGGTTCGCGTTTCTCGTGCGAGTCGCTCTTCAGGAAGATCGAGCACAGCACCAGCGCGGCGATCATCAGCACGGCGGTGCCGAGGAACGGACCGCGCCACGAGATCGTGCCCAGCAGCGCCCCGAGCAGCGGGCCGACGGCGAGCCCGACGCCGAGCGCGGCCTCGTAAAGCAGGATCGCGCCGGATTGGCCGCCGGTCGCCGCGCCGACGATCACCGACAGCGCGGTGGCGATGAAGAAGGCGTTGCCCAGCCCCCACACCGCACGCAGGCCGACGAGCTGTTCGATCGAACCCGCCGCGGCGCACAGCGCGGTCGCGGCGACGATCAGGGTCAGCCCGACCAGCACGGTCCGCTTGGCCCCGAACCGGGCGGACATCGCGCCGGTGAAGAGCATCGCGATCACCTGCACGCCGAGATACGACGTGAACAGCAGCGTGACCTGGGACGGCGAAGCGTTCAGCCCCTTGGCGATGGACAGCAGGATCGGGTCGACGAGGCCGATGCCCATGAACGCGATGACCGCGGCGAACGCGGTGATCCACACCTGTTTGGGCTGGCCCTTGACCGCGTCCAGCAGGCTCGAGTGGTGCTCAGCGCTCATCGCGGATCAGTTCCTCCTTCAGACATAACAGCGAGTTCCGCGGCGGGGTCGTCACGGTGGAAGTCGGCGATCAGCTTGGTGAGCGCGGGGAGCGCGGCGTCGATGGCGGCGCGCTCGTCCGGGTCGAGCCGGTCGAGCCGCGCCCGCAGCTCCGCCTCCCGGCCCGCGATCATCTCGGCGTAGAACCGCTCGCCTTCCGGGGTGGCTTCCACGAGCACGGCGCGCCCGTCGTCGGGATCGGGACGGCGGGTCACCATGCCGAGCCGTTCGAGCCTGCGCACGACGTCGGTCATCGACGGCATCCGCACGCGCTCGAGGCTCGAGAGCCTGCTCATCCGGCTCGGTCCCCGGCCGACCAGCTCCGACAGCACCGACCCCTGGGTCAGGGTCAGCAGCTGCGCGGATTCGCGGCGCACCAGGTAGTACAGCCGGAACACCACCGGCCGCAGCCGTTGCGCCAGATCGCCCATCGAGGAAGTCACTTAGCTAGGCTAACAAAAATTAGTTAGGGTGGCGAAGTAATTCGGCTCACAAGGTGGTCCAGTCCAGGACCCCTAGGCTGGACCAGTGGATGCGGTGATCTTCGACCTCGACGGCGTACTGGTGGACTCCGAGACGACGTGGGACGAGGTGCGCCGCGCGGTAGTCGCCGAGCACGGCGGGACCTGGCGGCCCGGGGCGACCCGCGCCCAGCAGGGGATGAGCACGCCGGAATGGGCGAACTACCTGGTGGAAACCCTGGGCGCGCAGCTCACCCCGGACGAGATCGCGCGCACCGTGATCGACGAGATGGCCGCCCGCTACGCCGACCGGCCGCCGGTGATCGACGGCGCGGACCAGGTCGTGCGCGAGATCTCCCGGCACTGGCCGGTCGCGATCGCCAGTTCGTCGCCGCCGGTGCTGATCCACTCGTTCCTGACCGCGTGCGACCTGACGTCGCTGGTCCCGGTCGCGGTGTCGAGCGAGGAAGTGGCCGCGGGCAAGCCGGCGCCGGACGTCTATCTGCGCGCGGCGATGCTGCTGAACGTCGAAGCGTCCCGCTGCGCCGCGGTGGAGGACTCGACCAACGGCCTGCGCGCGGCGTTTGCGGCGGACATGAAGGTGTTCGCGGTGCCGAACCCGCATTTCCCGCCGGACCCGGAGGCGCTGCGGGACGCCACGGTGTTGCCGAATCTGGCCGCGCTGCCCGCCGCGCTCCGTGAGTGACGCAGCCCACAGCGGCAAATAACCCCAAATCGGTCGCAGCCGGTATCCGACCGGTCGCGCAGTGCCATCCTGAACGCCTGCCAACAAGATCGGCGCAAGGGGTGGACATGGCTGCACCGGACCAGGATTGGGACATCGTCAGCAGCGTCGGACTGACCGCGCTCGGGGTCGCGGCGGGCCGGGCGATCGCGACGGTGTCCCCGGATCGGCTGATCGAAGACCCGTATGCGGCGGAGTTCGTCCGCGCCGCGAATCCGCCGCGGCCGATGCCGGTCGAACCGGTCGACGACGCGCTCTGGATGGCGATGGCCGCGTACCTCGCGGTGCGGTCCCGGTTCTTCGACGAGGTGGTCACCGGCACGGACGCACCGCAGGTCGTGATCCTCGCGGCCGGGCTCGACGCCCGCGCCTACCGGCTGGACCTGTCCGGCCGCGACGTCTTCGAGGTCGACCAGCCGCGAGTGCTCGCGTTCAAACAGGACGTCCTGGACGGACTCGGCGCGGCCCCGCGCTGCCGCCGCCACACGATCGGAGCCGACCTGCGCGAGGACTGGCCCGCCGCCTTGGAAAACGCCGGATTCGACCGCGGCCGCCCGGCAGTGTGGATCGCCGAGGGATTGCTGCCGTATCTGCCCCCGCGGGCGGAGGAGCTGCTGTTCGACCTCGTGCACGCCCGCAGCGCGCCGGGCAGCCGGATCGGCATCGAGCACATTCCCGACCTCGGCAGCACCGACATCCTCGACACCATCCGGTCCTCGGACGCGGGAGCGCGGCTCGGCCTCGACGTGAACGACGTGCTCTCGACCGAACCGCGCCGCAACCCGGTCGAATGGCTCGCCCGGCAAGGCTGGCAGACGACCGTCGACCGCGCGGGCGACCTCGCCGCCAGTTACGGCAAACACCTGCCCGACCCGCTCGGCGACGCCATGACCAAAACCGAACTGGTCACCGCCGACCTGCCCTAAACGCCGAGAAGGACTCCCTGCAGGCATTCCCGCAAGGAGTCCTTCACGGACGGTCAGGCTGGGATCAGCGCTCCACTTCGCCGCGGATGAAGGCGTCGACCGCGTCGCGGGCGGTCGAATCGTCGTACTGCTCCGGCGGCGACTTCATGAAGTAGGACGAGGCGGACAGGATCGGGCCGCCGATGCCGCGGTCCTTGGCGATCTTCGCCGCGCGCACCGCGTCGATGATGATGCCCGCCGAGTTGGGGGAGTCCCACACCTCGAGCTTGTACTCCAGGTTCAGCGGCACGTCGCCGAACGCGCGGCCCTCGAGGCGGACGTAGGCCCACTTGCGGTCGTCGAGCCACTGCACGTAGTCCGACGGTCCGATGTGGACATTGCCCTTGCCGAGCTCGCGGTCCACCTGCGACGTGACCGATTGGGTCTTCGAGATCTTCTTCGACTCGAGCCGCTCGAGCTCCTTCATGTTCAGGAAGTCCATGTTCCCGCCCACGTTGAGCTGCATCGTGCGGTCGAGCTGCACGCCGCGGTCCTCGAACAGCTTCGCCAGCACGCGGTGCGTGATGGTGGCGCCGACCTGGGACTTGATGTCGTCGCCGACGATCGGGACGCCCGCGTCCTCGAACTTCTTCGCCCACTCCGGGTCGGAGGCGATGAACACCGGCAGCGCGTTGACGAACGCGACGTTCGCGTCGATCGCGGCCTGCGCGTAGAACTTGTCGGCCTCTTCGGACCCGACGGGAAGGTAGGAGACGAGCACGTCGACCCGCGCGTCGCGCAGCGCGGCGACCATGTCGACCGGAGCCTCGTCGGACTCCTCGATGGTCTCGCGGTAGAAGCGGCCGAGGCCGTCGAAGGTGTGCCCGCGCTGGACGGTGACGCCGAGCGGCGGCACGTCGGCGATCTTGATCGTGTTGTTCTCGCTGGCGGAGATCGCCTCCGAGAGGTCCCGGCCGACCTTCTTCGCGTCGACGTCGAACGCGGCGACGAACTCGATGTCGCGCACGTGGTAGTCGCCGAACTGGACGTGCATCAAACCGGGGACGCGCGCACCGGGATCCGCGTCGCGGTAGTACTGCACACCCTGGACCAGCGACGAGGCGCAGTTGCCGACGCCCACGATGGCCACCCGAACGCGGCGGTTCTCGCCCATGCCGGTTTCTCCTTCAATCTCATTCACTTGCATCTGCAGGTCTGCCGCCCCGTTGCGGCCCGCCGCTCAACTCGGTCCCGGCTGCTCCGGGCCGCGCTGCTCGGCTTGTTCGTGCGCGATCAGCTCGTTGAGCCAGCGCACCTCCCGCTCGCTCGACTCCAGCCCCAGCCGGTGCAGCTCGCGGGTGTAGCGGTCGATCTTCTCCTCGGCCCTGGCCAGCGCGTCCCGCAAGCCTTCGCGCCGCTCCTCGACGCGGCGGCGGCGGCCCTCCAGGATTCGCATCCTGACGTCGGCCGGTGTCCGCGAGAAGAACGCCAGGTGGACGCCGAATCCCTCGTCGTCCCACGTCTGCGGTCCCGCGTCGCCGAGCAGTTCGGCGAAGCGTTCCTTGCCCTCGGCGGTGAGCTTGTAGACGCGGCGGCCGCGCCGGGACCACGCCCGGTCGTCCGCCTCGTCGAACTCCTCGACGAGGTAACCGGCCCGCAGCAGCCGACGCAAGGTCGGATACAGCGAGCCGTACGAGAACGTCCGGAACATCCCGAGCGTCTCGTGCAAACGTTTGCGCAGCACGTACCCGTGCATGGGCGCCTCGTGCAGCAATCCGAGGATCGCGAGTTCGAGCACACCACACCCCATTCCGGGAATACGCCGCGGCCAGCCTCGTTGATCACCGGGACCGGCTCAGCCAACCTACTCGCCGATTATATCGCGCCGATACATCGAAGTGGCGGAAGTAACCCGCGACCAGCATCCGCCCGCCGATCCGTGATCAGAGCGTTATCTAACTTTCGGCGTGTCCGAACGGTCGCCCAGGGTGCGGGAAAGCAGGGGGCACCGCGGACACAGCAAGAGCCCGTACTCTGTCCTCGTGCGAAACCAGCGGCAGGTTGTGGATTACGCCTTGCAGCGCCGTGCGCTGCTGGCCGGCGTCCGCTCCGGGCGCGTCGGAGACCACGAGGTCTGCGACGCGAGCCCGTACCTGCTCCGCGCGGCGAAATTCCACGGCAGACCCGAGGACCGGGCCTGTCCGATGTGCCGCCGGGCTCCGCTGCACCTCGTCTCCTGGGTGTACGGCGACGAGCTGAAGCACGTCTCGGGATCGGCACGCACCCCCGCCGAGCTCGCCCGGATGTCGGGGATTTTCGGGGAGTTCACCGTCTATGACGTAGAGGTGTGCCGGACGTGCCATTGGAACCATCTGGTCCTGTCCTATGTCCTCGGCACGGGAGAGCCCCAGCCGACCCGGCCGCGAAGGACTGCCGGGCAGTGACGAGTACCACAACCGCTGCAGAACGCGGGGCGGCGCCAGTGCAGACAGTGCTGCCTTCGGAGGCCCATTCGTGAACGACGACCGCAACCGCTCCTGGCCGAGCCAGGAGCCAGATGCACCTCGCCGTGCCCGGCGACCGCAGGAGGACCCCGGTCCCGCCTGGCCAGCCGACGACGCGCCCCGGCGCCCCGCACCGCCTCGCCGTCCCCCCGCGGGCGGCCCGCGCCCGCCGCGCGCCCCGCGAGCCGAAGCCGGTCCCGAATGGCCGAGCGGCGACGAAGGCGGTCCGCAGTGGCCCGCCGACGAACCGCGCCGTCCGCAGCGCCTGCCGCAGAACCGCGCGCCGCAAGGCCGTCCGCCCCAGGGCCCCGGCCCGCAGGACCGCGGTTCGGGCACCCGTGCGTCGCAGATCCTCGACGGACAGGGCGCGCCCCCTCCGCGTCGCCAGCCGCCTGCCGGACGCCCCGGTCCCAATGGCGGCCCGAACGGCGGTCCCAACGGGAACGCCACCCAGGGCTTCCGGCAGCCGCCGCCCGGCGGACGGCCGCCGCAAGGCCGCCGGGTCCCGCCGCCGCCTCCGCCGTCCTATCCGGAAGCGGAGCGCGAACCGGACCTGATCACGCACGCCGCGCACAACGGCTACGCCCCCTACGACGACCGGTACGACGACGACCACTACGACCCGTACGACGAGGAAACCCGCCTCGCGCAGTACTCGGACGACGCGGACTTCGAGGACGACCCGGAAGGCGAGGAGGACGGCAAGAAGTCCAAGATCCCGCTCTCGCCGATGCAGCGCCGCAAACGCCGGTGGAAGATCGTCCGGCGCGTGCTGTACGCGATGTTCGGCCTGTTCGTCGTGGTGCCCGCGATCGCGTTCGTGATCACCTATTTCACCGTCGACGTGCCCTCGCCGCAGGAAGTGCTCGCGAAGCAGAGCCAGCCGATCACCTTCTATTACGGCGACAAATCGGTGATGGGCCGGGTAGTCCCGGAGGGCGGCGACCGCGAGCTGCTGCAGCCCAACCAGGTGCCCGAGGTCGTCAAGCACGCCGTGTACGCGGCGGAGGACGCGACCTTCGAGACCAACTCGGGCTTCAACGTGATGGCGATCCTGCGGTCGGTCTTCAACCAGGCGACCGGCGGCACCGGCGGCGGTTCGACCATTTCGCAGCAGTACATCAAGCAGGCGACCAAGAACGACGCCCCGACGCTGACGCGTAAATGGACCGAACTGGCGAAGTCGTTCAAGCTCAACAACGAGACGTCCAAATCGGACATCATCACCGGCTATCTGAACATCGTCTTCTTCGGCCGCGGCTCGAACGGCATCGCCGCCGCGTCGAAGGCGTACTTCGGCAAGGACGTCAGCCAGCTCAACGCTTCCGAGGCGGCGCTGCTCGCCGGGATGATCCAGGGCCCGAGCCGCGACCGCGACACCGCGTACGTCCAGAAGCGGTGGAGCTACGTGATGGACCAGATGGTGGCCAACCACTGGCTCTCGCCCGCCGACCGCAAGGCCGCGCAGCTTCCCACGATGATCCCGCGCGATTCGCAGAAAAAGGAAAACGCGGGCACCCTGGACTACTTTATCCAGCAGCGCATCCTCGACGAGCTGAAAGACAAGGGCTACGACGAGGACAAGCTGTACTCCACGGGCGCGAAGATCTACACCACGATCGACCCGAACGCACAGAAGACTGCGGTGCAGGCAGTCCAGGACAACATGGAGGGCCAGACCGACGAGAACCTCCGGGGAGCGCTGGTCGCCGTCGACCCGAGAACCGGGGGCGTGCTCGCCTATTACGGCGGGCCGACCACGGTGAAGAACGACGCGGGCAAGGACGTGCTCGCCACCGACTGGGCGAACACCCCGCAGAACCCCGGCTCGTCGATGAAGGCCTACGACCTCACCGCCTGGCTCAAAATGGGCAAGGGGCTCGGCGAAACCTTCGACGGCACCAACAACCGCGAACTCGGCGGGCGCGTGGTCCGCAACGCGGGCGAGAGCGCCAGCTGCGGTCCGCAGTGCACGGTCAAGAAGGCTATGGAGGTCTCGGCGAACACCGTGTTCTACGACATGGTGCTGAACTGGACGAAACCGGCCAGGGTCGCGGAAGCCGCGAAGGAGGCGGGCGTGATTCCCGCCCCGAAGGGCAAGGCCAAGCTCGGTACGAGCGACGCCAACATCGCCCTCGGCGGTGGTGCCACCTCGGTCACCCCGGAGGACATGGCCGCCGGCTATTCGTCGTTCGCCTCCGGCGGCCTGCGCCGTGACCAGCACTTCGTCGCGAAGCTCACCAACTCCCAGGACGAGGTCATCTTCGACGACACCAACGGGCAGGGAAAGCCCGCGTTCGACGACAGCGCGGACAAGAGCAAGCAGATCGCGGGCAATGTGACCGACGCGCTCATCCCGGTCATCGCCGAATCGCACCTCAAGTGCCCGAGCGGCCACGAGTGCGCGGGCAAGACCGGTACCCAGCAGTACGACCCGAAGGACAGCGACCCGAGTTCGTACCGGGACCGCAACGCCCAGACCTGGATGGTCGGGTACACGCCGTCGGTGTCGGCCGCGGTCTGGGTCGGCGGCGACGGCAACAAGCCGCTGCACGACAAGAACGGCAAGCCGATCTACGGCAAGACGGTCGCGGGGCCGGCCTGGCAGGACTTCCTCACGAACTACCTGAAGGACAAGCCGGGCGAGAAGTTCGACAAGGTCCAGCCGATCGGCAAGGACGCGGACGAGGTCGTCACCTCGAGCAAGGCGCCCCCGCCGCCGCGCGAGACGTCCAGCGAGCAGGCTCCGCCGCCGTCCACGACGTCCTCGTCGTCGGCACCGCCGACCAGCTCGTCGCATCCGCCGTCCTCGACGACGACCAGCCCGACCAGACCGGGCGGCATCTTCGGCGGCGGCACCGACGGCGGCAACCCCGGCAGCGGCGGCGGTCCTGTGGTGAACGGCGAACCGCCGCGGCGCACCGGCTGACCCGCGCCCGAACCCCGACTGTGCCGATCGTTACTAATCCGACCACAGCCACGGCCGAATGACTTCGCTGCAACGGTTACGTGCCGCTGCGGGGTCGGCCTACTTTTGGTCGGATTAGTAAAAGAGGCTCCTCTCCACCGCGGAGAGGAGCCTCTTTTTGCCGGTACCGCCCGGCTGGGGGTGCGGTAGGTTCACCGACGGTCTCCTCCCCCGCGAAGGGGATCGGCCAGGAGAGTGAACCTCGACCGGGGTTGCCGCGTCTGGTCATCAGAGGGCCTTCTGCGTCCGCAGGCTGCCCGTGTCCGAGAAGAGGATCCGCAGTGAACGACGACCGCAGCCGCTCCTGGCCCGACCGGGATCCCGACCCGCGGCGTCAACCACCTCCGTCCCAGCCCGGACCGCCGCCGTGGGCGCGCGGCCCGCAGCGTCCCGCCGCCGGCCCGACCGGTCCGGCGGGTTCTCCGCCGCCGCCCGGCCGCCGCCCGCCGCCTCCGGGCCGCCGCCCGGTTCCGCCGCCGCAGCGCGAGCCGGAGCTGATGACCCACCGGATGATCGAGGACGATTACCGCGATCCGGGCTATCGCAACGACGGCTACCGGGACGCGGAGTACCGCGACGAGGGTCCGCTCGACCCGGACGACGGGTATCCGGCGGAAGACCTGGACAAGAAGGGCCGCACGCCCGCGCAGCGCAAAAAGAGACGCTGGAAGATCATCCGGCGCTGTGCGTACGCGTTCGTCGGCATCTTCATCGTGATCCCGGCGATCGCCTTCGTGATCACCTACTTCATGGTCGACGTGCCCTCGCCGCAGAGCATCGCGCAGGGCCAGAACCAGGCCGTGACCTACCTCTACGCCGACGGCAGCCCGATGGGCAAGGACGTGCCTCCCGGCGGCAACCGGCAGATCCTCACCCCGGCGCAGATCCCGGACGTGGTGAAGCACGCGGTGATCGCGACCGAGGACTCGACGTTCGAGACCAACTCCGGCTTCGACGTCACCGGTCTGCTCCGCGCGGCGTTCAACCAGCTCACCGGCAAGGCGGGCGGCGGGTCCACGATCTCGCAGCAGTACATCAAGAAGGCCACCGACAACGACGCCCCGACGCTCACCCGTAAATGGACCGAGCTGGCGAAGTCCTTCAAGATGAACCAGACGTACGAGAAACAGGACATCATCACCGCGTACCTGAACATCATTTACTTCGGGCGCGGGGCGTACGGCATCGGCGCGGCGTCGCAGGCCTTCTT
Organism: Amycolatopsis sp. Poz14; assembly: GCF_006704225.1. Classification (NCBI taxonomy): domain Bacteria; kingdom Bacillati; phylum Actinomycetota; class Actinomycetes; order Pseudonocardiales; family Pseudonocardiaceae; genus Amycolatopsis; species Amycolatopsis sp. Poz14. The sequence goes on along the minus strand of NZ_JACLHD010000001.1, from coordinate 735,491 downwards.
CCACAAGGACGTTTCCAAGCTGGACTACTCCGAGGCGGCGCTGCTCGCCGGGCTGATCCAGCAGCCGGGCCGTTCGGAGAACCCGAAGGTGGCCCAAGGCCGCTGGAACACCGCGCTCGACCGGATGCTCGAGAACAAGTACATCACCGCGCAGCAGCGGCAGTCGGCGAAGTTCCCGGACGTGATCCCGCTGGAGGAGTCGAAGGACGACGCGAACGCGCCCTACAAATTCGTCGTCACCCAGGTGAAGGCCGAACTGGCGCAGCACGGCATCGACGACGACAAGTACTACTCGGGCGGCTACACGGTCCAGACCACCATCGACAAGCACGCCCAGGAAGTCGCGACCCAGACGGCGACCGACGCGCTGAAGGACCAGTCCGACGACCGGCTGCTCGATTCGCTGGTGGCGGTCGATCCGAAGACCGGCGGGGTGCTCGCGTACTACGGCGGGCCGGCGACCATCGAGGTGAACGGGAAGAAGCAGGGCGCTCGCGACTGGGCGAACACGCCGCAGAACCCCGGTTCGTCGATGAAGGCGTTCGACCTCACCGCGTTCCTGAAGATGGGCAAGGGCATCAACTCGACGTTCGACGGCAGCAACAACCGGGTCTTCGACGGCCGCGTCGTGCGCAACGCGGGTCCCAGCTCCAGCTGCTCCGGGCAGTGCACGGTCGCCGAGGCGATGAAACGGTCGGCGAACACGGTGTTCTACGACATGGTGCTGAACGAGACGCATCCGGGCCCGGTCGGGCAAGCCGCGCAGGAAGCGGGCGTCAAGACCAAGGACAACGGCGGCCAGTCGCTGATCTCCACCGCGGACGCCAACATCGCGCTCGGCGGCGGGAACACCCAGATCACGCCCGCGGACATGGCCAGCGCGTACGCGACGTTCGCCGCCAACGGCATCCAGCGCGATCGGCACTTCGTGCTGAAGGTGACCAACTCCCAGAAGGAGGTCGCCTACGAGGCGCAGCCGAGCGCGGGCAAGCCGGCGTTCGACAGCAGCGCGGACAAGGCCAAGCAGATCGCGGGCAACGTGACCATGGCGCTGGGTCCGGTGATCGACTTCTCGCACCTGAAGTGCCCGTCCGGCCACGAATGCGCGGGCAAGACCGGTACCCAGCAGCACACGAAGCGAGCGGGCGAACCGGCGTGGGCGGCGAACGCGAACGCGCAGACCTGGATGGTCGGCTACACGCCGTCGGTCTCGGTCGCGGCGTGGGTCGGTGCGGACGGCGACCAGGCGCTGCACGGTTCGGGCACGTCGCCGATCTACGGTTCGACGATCGCGGGTCCGATGTGGCAGAAGTTCCTCGACGGATACCTGAAGGGCAAGCCGGCGGAGAAGTTCGACCAGGTGCAGCTGATCGGCGCGCAGGCCCCGCCGCCGCAGGGGGACGAGAACGCGGGCGACGAGCATCCGCCGCAGCAGACCGACAGCAACCAGCCGGACCCGGGCGGCGACGGCAACGACCACGGCGGGCCGATCTCCGGCGGGCCCAGCCAGCCGCATTGGCCGAGCGGGCTCCCGCACTGGCCGTCGGGCAAGCCGTCGTCGACGCACAACCCGCCTAGCGGCGGTCCGTCGACGGGCGAGGATCCGCCGCAGGAGTAAGGAAAAGGCCGTGGCCGCGACGGTGGGGGGAGGCCGTCGCGGCCACGGCCGTTCGGAGGGCGGCCTCAGCCGCCGAGTGTGATCACGCGTCCTTCGGCGCCCGAGCGGTGCGCGGCTTCGATCACGCGCAAAGTCTCGACCGCGCTCGCCGGGTCCACCGGGAAGTCCGCCTCGCCGCGCAGCGCGTCCCGGACCTGGGCGTAAAACGCTTCGTAGCAACCGGTTTCGGTCGGCACCGCTTCGGTTTCGTCGTTCACTCCGAGCAGGCCGGCGTCGCTTTCCGGCTCCACGCCCCAGCCGTCGTCGCCGGGGCGGAGACCGGCTTTGATCTGCGGTTCCTGGACGTCGAGGCCGTATTTCGTGAACGTCGCCTGATCGCCGAGCACGCGGAAACGCGGGTTGCGAGTGCCGGCGAGCGCGGACGACCACAGGTGCGACCGCACGCCGTTCGTGTGATGCAGAGCCACGAACACGTCGTCGTCCACCTGGACGCCGGGGCGGCGGCGATCCACCTCCGCGTACACCTGAGCGACCGGCCCGAACAACTGCAGCGCCTGGTCGACGATGTGCGCGCCGAGGTCGTACAGCAGACCGCCCGCCTCGGCCGGGTCGCCGAACTCGCGCCAGTTGTCCTTGATCTTCGGCACCCAGCGGTCGTAGCGGGATTCGAAGCGGAAGACGGTGCCGAGGCGACCGGATTCGAGCACCTTGCCGACGGTCCGGAAATCCGAGTCCCAGCGACGGTTCTGGAAGACCGTGAGGCCGACGTTCTTGGCTTTCGCCGCGTCGACGACCTGCTGTGCTTCCGCCGCGGTCGGCGCGAACGGCTTGTCCACGACCACCGGAAGGCCAGCCTCGATCGCGCGGAGGGCGAGCGGCACGTGCGTGCGGTTCGGCGTGGTCACCACGACCAGGTCGAGATCACCCGCGCGGGCGAAAAGTTCGTCCGCGTCCGGGACCACTTCGGCGCCCGGGTGGTCAGCGCGCGCCTGGGCGGCCCGGTCCGGGTTCGCGGTCACCAGCACGGCCGGGACCAGGCCGGGGGTCGCCGCGACCAGCGGCGCGTGGAAAACCCGGCCGCCGATCCCGTATCCGAGGATGCCGACCCGCGCGTCATCAGCCATGGCCCCTATTAAACAACACTGTTGCGTAATAGGCCACCCGTCCGCGATGATCGGCCGATGGCGGAAACCGGCGTCAACCTGCGCGGGCTGCGACGCCACAACCGCGCGCTGCTGCTCGGGCACATCCTGCGCGCGGGCGGGCTGAGCCGGGTCGAACTGGCACAGCGGTCCGGGCTGACCCAGCAGGCGGTGTCGAAAATCGTGTCCGACCTGCTTCCGGAAGGGCTGCTGGACGTCGAACGCGCCCCCGCGGCCGGGGTCGGCAAACCGCGCACGATGCTGCGGCTGCGCGCGGAAGCCCGCTGCGCACTCGGCGCACAACTCGACCGCGACGGCTTTCTCGTGCTGCGCACCGGCCTGACCGGCGAGGTCGAGGAGATCGTGGAGGGCCCGCTGCCAATCGGCTTTGGCCCCGAAGCCGCGGTGACCGCGATCGCCGACGCCGTGCGCAAACTGGTCACCGACGTCGATCCGGCGCGCGTGCTCGGGCTCGGCGTCGGCGCGGTGGGACCGCTCGACCACCACGCGGGCCGCGTCCGCGACGCCACGAACATGCCCGGCTGGCACGACGTTCCGCTGCGCGATCTGCTCGCCGAACGCACCGGTCTGCAGGTCACGCTGGACAAAAACACCAACTCCGCCGCCTTCGCCCATGCTTGGCCGGAGGAAACCTCGGCCGCGACCGCGGTGGTCCTGGTCGGCACCGGAATCGGGGTGGGCCTGCTAATCGACGGACGCGTCTACCGGGGCCCGCGCACCAACGCGGGTGAGTTCGGCCACACCACCATCGCCTACGCCGGACCGCGCTGCGCCTGCGGACGCCGCGGCTGCGTCGAGGTCATGCACCGCGCCGCCGGCACCCCGCACGACGCCGCCCGGCTGCTCGGCATCGGGCTCGCCGACCTGGTGCAGGTGCTCGATTTGGAACGGATCGTCCTGTTCGGACGGACGGTCCGCGGCGCGCCCGAGGTCTACCGCGAAACGGTCTCGCAACAGCTGCGCGATCTGCTGCCGGTGCCGTACTGGCAGCGCATCGACGTCGAATTGAGCGACCTCGACGAGGAGGCGGTGGCCCTCGGTGCCGCTTTCGAGGTGCTTGCCGGGTTTTACGAGGATCCGAAATGACCGGCACCCCACCCGCGGACCGATAGCATCCCGACGTGTCCCGCGTCTCCCAGCCCGCCGCCGCCGAAGAGCCGGATTCGGCTCCCCGCACGCTGACCCCGGCGGAGCGGATCGCCCCCAGCCGGCACGACCCGCTGGTGGCCGCGGCGACGAGACCCGTCGGCGGTCCGCTCGGCGAGCACGCGGCGGTCGGCAGGCAGTGGTTCTGGTCGCCGCAGCGCGTCGGGCTCGCGATGGCCGTGCTCGCGCTCGTCGTGTGCTGGTTCGGCAAAGCCTCGTGCATTCAGCAGTACAGCGACTCCAACGGCGTGCACCAGCTCGACTGGCGCTCCGGCCGTCCGTTCGTCGCGATGTGCTACTCCGACATCGTCCCGCTCTACAGCTCGGAAAAGCTCGACGACGCGCGCACCTTCCCCTACGTCACGTCGTGGCAGGAGGATTCGCAGACCGCGGAGAACCAGACCCGGTACATGGAATACCCGGTGGTCACCGGCCTGTTCCAGTGGATCAACGCGAAACTCGCGGCGGGCTGGACCTCGGTCGCGAACGCGGGCTGGCTGCCCGGCGCGCTGCCGGTGGCGATCTACTTCAACATCTCCGCGTTCTGGCTCGCGCTCGCCTGGCTGGTCACCGTGTGGGCCACCGGGCGGACGACGAAACGCAGGCCGTGGGACGCGGTGCTCGTCGCGATCTCACCGCTGGTACTGGTCCATACCTTCACGAACTTCGACGCGCTCGCCACCGCGGCCACCGCCGCCGGGATCCTGGCGTGGTCGCGAAAACGCCCGGAGGTCGCCGGAGTCCTGTTCGGACTCGGCGTCGCCACCAAGCTGTATCCGCTGCTGCTGCTCGGCGTGCTGTTCCTGTTGTGCCTGCGCGCCGGGAAACTGCGCGCGTGGAGCCGGACCGCGGCGTTCACCGTGCTGGCCTGGCTGGTGGTGAACGTCCCGTTCATCGTGGCCGCGCCGCGCGGCTGGTGGGAGTTCTTCCGGCTCAACACGTTGCGCCCGATGGACCCGGATTCGCTCTACAACGTGGTCTCCTACGCCACCGGCTGGGCGGGCTTCGACGGCGTACTCCAAAAAGGACAGTCGCCGACGGTGCTGAACATCGTGGTCGCGGTGCTGTTCCTGGCTTGCTGCGCGGGAATCGCGTACGTCGCGCTCACCGCGCCGCGCCGGCCTCGGTTCGGGCAGCTGGCTTTCCTTGTCGTGGCTGCGTTCCTGCTGACGAACAAGGTGTGGAGCCCGCAGTACTCGCTGTGGCTCGTCCCGCTGGCGGTGCTGGCGATCCCGCGCTGGCGGCCGCTGCTGGCGTGGATGGTCATCGACGCGGCGGTGTGGGCGCCCCGGATGTTCTATTACCTCGGCGTCGACCACAAAGGACTGCCCGCGGGCTGGTTCCTCGGCGGCGTGGTCATCCGCGACCTCGCCGTCGTCGGGCTGTGCGTGCTGGTGCTCCGCGAGATCTACCGGCCGCGCACCGACCTGGTCCGGCTCTCCGGCGACGACGACCCGGCGGGCGGCGTCCTGGAACGGGCCCGCGACAAGGTCACCTTCGCGTCCTTCCGCCGCTCCCGCACCGAGCAACCCGTCTCCTGAAGTCCGTGAAGGACTCCTTCCGGGAACCTGATTCCCTCAAGGAGTCCTTCACGGCCGCTCAGGCGAGTTGTTTGCGCAGGTACGCGATGTCGGCGGCCTGGCCTTCGCCCGGCGTTTCGACGACCACCGGCGCACCCGCCTGGCGCACGACCTCGGCGAGCAGCTCCGGTTCAATCGTGCCGTCGCCGTCGACTACCGACGCGTGCCGGTCGCGGTTGGAACCGTGCTCGTCGCGGGAGTTGTTGCAGTGCACCAGGTCGATCCGGCCGGTGATGGCCTTGACCTTCTCCACCGCGGTCGCGAGATCCCAGCCGGCCGCGTAGGCGTGGCAGGTGTCGAGGCAGAAGCCCGCGCCGAACTCGCCGACCTTGTCCCACAGCCGGGCGATGACGTCGAGTTCGCGGGTCATCGCGTTGTCGCCGCCCGCGGTGTTCTCGATCAGGATCGGCACCGCGAAGCCGCCCTTTTCCGCTTCGCGCTCGAAAAGCTTGCGCCAGTTGACCAAGCCCTCCTCGACGTCGTCGCCCGCGCCGACGTGCCCGCCGTGCACGATCAGGCCCTTCGCGCCGATCGCGGCGGCCCCGTCGGCGTGCTGGGTGACGTTCTTGCGGGACGGGATGCGGATGCGGTTGTTCTTGGACGCGACGTTGATCAGGTACGGCGCGTGGATGAACACCTCGACCGGGGAGGCCTTGATCTCCTCGCCGTGCGGATGCGGTTTCGGTGCCTTCCACCCCTGCGGGTCGGAGAGGAAGAACTGGACGACGTCGGCTTCTCGCTCGGCGACGGCGGCCAGCGGATCGTCGTCGCGGACATGGGCGCCAATCTGCATGCCCTGACGCTACTACCGGGCGAATCTCCCCCTTCGGCCCGAGTTGGTGACGCTCGTGGAGTACCGTGAGCGCGTTCCGTGATCCAGTCGGGGGAGGAAAGACATGCGGAAACGCGCTGGACGGACGATTTCGCTGGGAGTCGCGCTCGCGGCGCCGCTGCTGTCGGCGGTCCTGGCCTTTCCCGCCACCGCGTCCGCGGACCCGAGCCCGACGGTGACCGGCGACTGCGAATCCACCCTGCAGAACGGCAAGGACGGCACCGGCCTCGCGCTCGACGCGGGCGCCCCGCTCAACGCGCCGAACCGGCTGACCGTCGGCCTCGATTCGAAGGCGAAGCAGACCGACGGCAACAACACGTTGCTCAACCTCCCGGTCGGCGACACCGTTCGCGCGCTGGGTGTCGGCGAGGCCCCCGTCGTTGGCGAGACGGCCGCGAAGGACACCTGCCCGTTCGTGCAGGCCGCGGGGAACGGCGTCGGCAACGCGACCCAGGGACTGGTCGGCGGACTTCCGGGAACCCCGCTTCCCAGCCCGCCGCCGAACCCCAAGCCGCCGAACCCCACGCCGAACCCGCCGTCCCCGGCTCCCGGCCCCGGCGGCCCTGGCCAGCCCGCCCCCGGCGGCGACACGCTCGGCCCGGTGACGTCGGTCAGCGGCGACCTGTCCGGCCTCGACTCGGTGTCCGGCATCTTCACCGGGGCCGCGATGCTCCCGGCGAGTTTCGTGCAGGCCCCGATCGTCACCCAGGTCGTGCCCGGCCAGCTGCCGCAGGACCAGGTGCCGACCGTCGACGCGAAGAAGTCCGGCACCGCCGAGGCGCTGCCCGCGGCCAATCCGCCCGCCCGGCTGCCGCTGCTGATCGCGGTGCTCGCGCTCGCGCTGGTGGCCGCCGCGCTGGTGCGCGCGTGGCTGCGGCGCAAGCCCGCCTGACTCTTACCCTGAGTAGCGCCCGCTTCCACCCGAATGCCTGACCTCGGAGGGGAGGCGGGCGTTACTCGTCTTCGTTACCGTCGTTGTCCACAGCAAGGCAGGTACAACGGACGCGGCGAAAGGGTCGACGGCCATGCAGCAGCACCGGGCACGGAGGGCCACCGCGGTGGGCGCCGCCGCTTTCGTCCTGGCCGGCTCGGCCGCGCTCGCCGCACCAGGAACCGCGTCGGCGGACACTCTCACCACGCCCTGCGGTTCCACCATCACCGCGAAGCCGGGCGACCACGTCCAGGGCACCCTTCTCGGGCTCCCGCTCGACCTCGGCATCGTCGGCCAGGTCTCGGGCGTGCTCACCGGCACCGTCAACACAGTCCTCGGCACGGTCTGCAAGGTCACGGTGAACGTGGTCAACACCGTCGTCTCGCCGGTCCCGGTGATCGGCGCGCCCGCCGCGAGCGCGGTCAACGGCGCGGTAGCGGGCGGCACCGCCGCGGTGCAGCAGGGCGTCGCCGCCGTCGGCCAGGGCCTCACCGGCGGCCAGCCGGGCAAGCAGAACCCGGGTCCGAACCCGCAGCAACCGCCGTCGTCCGGCGGAAACGGCGGCAGCCCGCAGCAGGGCGGATCGCCAGGTCAGCAGTCCCAGATGCCGGGCTCGACCAGCCCGGTGCTCGGCGATTACGGCGGAGCGGGCGGCGGGGCCGCGCCGTTCTCGGCGTTCCTGCCGAACTTCAGCGATTTGTCGTACGGCTACAACACCGGATACGCGCCGATGCGCGATTACAGCGGCATCCCGATGGCGATGGCCGGATTGTTCAGCCCGTCGCCGTCGCTGCGCTACGGCAGCCAAATCCCGGGTTACGCGCCGCAATACGGCATTTCCAACCCGGACGGCTCGAACGGCGGCGACCGCACCATCCAGAACGCGGGTAACGCCCAGGCATTGCCCGGCACCGGCGGCAACCACACGAACGGGTTGGACTGGCCAGTTCTGGTGGCAGTTTTGGCACTCTCCGGAGTCAGCGCGGGCCTGGTCCGCACCTGGGTGCTCCGCCGAATGGCCGCTGCAGGTTAGGCCAACTCACCAGTATCTTTACCGGAGTCCATTCGTTGTTCCTGATGCGACGAACCATGCCCGCGGACCCCGGAGGATAGTGCTCGTGCGGAAAATCCCCACCTGGAAGCGAACCCGTCGAGCACTCACCGTCACCGCCCTCGCCGCCCTCTTCACCGGCGGCGCGTTCCTGGGCACCGGCACCGCGTCCGCGGCGACCACGCTCGCGAACCAGTGCAAGGGCTCGGTCACCGGCGGCATGGGCGATGCGGTCGTCGTGCCCGGTTCGGCGGTCAAGGAGATCGTCCGCCAGTCGGCGAAGGACCAGGTCAACTTCTGGCGGCTGCTCACCGTGTGGCCGGATTCGCTGGCGAACGCCATCGCGAACAAGGGCAACCTGCAGGTCGGCGCGATCCCGAACGCCGCGGGCGGCACGATCAGCGGTGACGCCATCGGCCAGGTCGTCTCGAACGCGCTGAAGGACGAGTGGGGTCTCGGCGTGCTGCCGGACACCAAGACCAAGGTGCTGAACGGGATCCGCAGCGGCGTCGCGTCCGCGTGCGGGCTCACCACGGTGGCGAACAACTACCAGGCACCGTCGTCCTCGAGCTCGCCGTCGCACGGCGGCACCCAGTCGAACGGCAATGCGCCCGCGCAGAACGGCGGCGGCAACCCGCTCGGCGACTACCAGCCGGGTTCGACCGGGATCGCCCCGCCGCGCGACTACGGCAACATCCCGACCGCGACCCCGGGCAACCCGGGCGTGCTGGGCACCGCGATCGCGCCCGGCGCGCGGTACGGCTCGCTGCCCGGTTCGGGCGCGCTGCCGCAGCAGCCGTCGGCCGGACAGGACCCGCAGGGCCAGCAGGGCCCGGACATCCGCAACGCGGGCAACGCCGAGGCGCTGGCGAGCCAGGGCGGCGCCTCGGACGTCCAGCTGCCGATGCTGCTCGCGGTGATCGTGCTGGCCGGCGTCACCGCCGGGCTCGTCCGCACCTGGGTGCTGCGCCGCGTCAGCTGACCCGCCGCACCGGACTGTCGGACCCGCCGGGTACGCTTACCTGGACAAACCCTCCTGTCACGGATCCGCCGTGACCGCGAGCCCATAGGAGGTGAGTGGTTATGTCACGCCATTACGAGGTAATGGTCATCCTGGACCCGACGCTCGACGAGCGTACGGTCGCGCCCACGCTGGACAACTTCCTCAACGTGATCCGCACTTCGGGCGGAAGCGTCGAGAAGGTCGACGTGTGGGGCCGCCGTCGCTTGGCGTACGAGATCAAGAAGAACGCCGAGGGCATCTACGCGCTGCTGGACCTGAACTCGACGGCCGAGGCCGTCAAGGAACTGGACCGCCAGCTGTCGCTGCAGGAAACCGTGCTGCGCACCAAGGTCATGCGCCGCGAGGTCAAGGCCGCGGCCAAGCCCGCGCCCGCCAAGGCCTGATCCGAGCCCGATCCGAAGGGACGCCATCCGTGGCTGGAGACACCGTCATCACCGTGGTCGGGAACCTGACGTCCGACCCGGAGCTGCGCTTCACCCCGTCCGGTGCGGCGGTCGCGAACTTCACCGTCGCGTCCACCCCGCGCACCCTCGACCGCCAGAGCGGCGAGTGGAAGGACGGCGAGGCGCTGTTCCTGCGCTGCAACATCTGGCGGCAGGCGGCGGAGAACGTCGCCGAGTCGCTCACGCGGGGCGCCCGCGTGGTGGTGCAGGGGCGGCTGAAGCAGCGGTCTTTCGAGACCAAGGAAGGCGAGAAGCGCACCGTCGTAGAGCTCGAGGTCGACGAGATCGGCCCCTCGCTGCGCTACGCGACGGCGAAGGTCAACAAGGTCAGCCGCGGTGGCGGCGGCGGCGGTGACTTCGGCGGCGGAGGCGGCGGCTTCAACGGAGGCGGCGGCAATCGCGGCGGCGGCGGCAACAGCGCGCCCGCCGACGACCCGTGGGGCTCGGCCCCGCCCGCGGGCGGTGGCGGCGGAGGCTTCTCCGACGAACCCCCGTTCTGATCTCATCTCTTTCTAGAATTCCAGGAGTACAACAGTGGCCAAGCCACCCATTCGCAAGCCCAAGAAGAAGGTCTGCGTGTTCTGCAAGGCCGAGAAGAAGGGCCGCCCGGAAACGATCGACTACAAGGACACCAACCTGCTGCGGAAGTACATTTCCGACCGCGGCAAGATCCGTGCCCGTCGCGTCACCGGCAACTGCAGCCAGCACCAGCGCGACATCGCCATCGCGGTGAAGAACTCGCGCGAGATGGCTCTGCTGCCCTACACGTCCACCGCGCGCTGAGGGGAGCACTAGTCATGGCGAAGATCATTCTCACCACGGACGTGGCGAACCTCGGCGGCCCCGGCGACATCGTCGAGGTCAAGGACGGCTACGCCCGCAACTACCTGCTGCCGCGCGGTTACGCGATCGTGGCCAGCAAGGGCGCGGAAAAGAACGTGCGCACGATCCAGCGCGCACAGGAATCCCGCCGCATCCGCGACCTCGACCACGCCAAGGAAATCAAGGCGACCCTCGAGGGCCTCGGCGCGATCCAGCTGACCGGCAAGGCCGCGGCGGGCTCGAAGAAGCTCTTCGGCTCGATCACCGCCGGCGAGATCGTCGACGCGATCAAGGCCCAGGGCGGCCCGCTGCTCGACAAGCGCGTCCTCGACCTGCGCGACCACATCAAGACGGTCGGCAAGCACTCGGTCAACGCGCGCCTGCACCCGAACGTCAAGGTGGACCTCCGCCTCGAGGTCAAGGCTGTGGCCGCGAACTGACGGCTTTTCCGTGAAACCGCCCCCGGGAGATCCTCCCGGGGGCGGTTTCGTTTCTGGCCGTCCCCCGGGCGGTTCGTGACCTCTTCGAGATCTGCGATACGGCCTAAGTCCGCAGCTCGGAGGCACTTTCGCAGATTCGTGAACGCGGAGCGGGAACCAAGTGCCGTGCGTTACCATCCAAGGTGCTGATCTCGCCGTTTGGGGAGCGAGAGAGTTGCCAAAGGGGGTCAACCGGATGTCCGATGTGCCACCACCCGCTCCGATCATGGTCGGCGGCTACGGAACGGCCGGCGGGTACAAGTTCAGCGAGGACGAGGTCGACTCGGTCATCAAGCAGTGGGAAGACTTGCTCGCCCACCTGAACGACGATCTCGCCGACGCGAACAACATCAAGAACGTGAAGCCTCCCGCTCAGGAGTTCGCCAGCGAGGACTTCGTCAACAAGGGCGCGAATCCATCCGGCGAGACCCTGCTCAAGCAGCACGAGCGCATGCGTGACTACGTCTCCAACTTCATCACCGCGCTGCGGGCCGCCAAGAACAAGATCTCCGTCTCGGAGCAGCAAAACCGCGACACGTTGAACCAGCAGGCAAAGGGAGTCTGAGCACCAGATGCCGCACCGCACCGTCCGACTCGCCACCGCTGCCGTCGCCACGATCGGCTTGCTCGCCGCCTCCGCCTGCGGCGGTGAGACCGGCGGGACCGGAGGAACTGCTCAGCCGCCGGCCAGCAGCCCGGCCGACAGCGGCGGCTCGGGACCCAAGGTTCCGGCCCCGCTGCCTACCAAGGACTTGCTCGCCGATCCGTGCAGCGTGCTCAACGCCGCGGAGGCAGCACAGGTCGGTCTCAAGTATCCCGGCGAGAAGAGCTCCGGCGTGTTGAACGGGTGCCGCTGGACTTCCTCCGGAAGCAACCTGAACTTCGTCAACAACACGCCGATCGAGCAGAACAAGCGCGGGATCAGCGACATCTACGACCAGAAGGCCAAGCAGGCCTACTTCGAACCCACCACGGTCAACGGCTACCCGGCCGTCTTCGCCGGTACCGAGGACAGCCGCTCGAACGGGATCTGCACCCTCTGGGTCGGCGTCACCGACCAGCTCGCCGTCTCGGTCCTGCCGAACATCAGCATGGGTTCGAACAAGAAGGACCCCTGCAGCATCGCGAAGAAGTTCGCCACCGCGATGATCGGACATCTCCAGGGGGCGTCGTGATCGTCACTCGACCTCTGCCCAGCACGGAAGGAATGGCTCATCATGGGGAATGACGCCAATACCGTAGGCAAAGAGCTGAAAGGCATGGCCATCGGCGCCGGGACCGGGGCCGCCATCGGGTCGGTCGTACCCGGTGTGGGCACCGCGGTCGGCGCTGGCGTCGGCGCCGTCGTCGGCGGTCTGGTCGGCCTGTTCAGCGGCGGTCCCGAAGCTCAGCAAATGTCGGCGGACCTCGGCGGCCGCTCGATCGACGCGTACACGATCTACGAGAAGATCCACGCGGGCGACACGTCTTCGCTCGACACCGGGGTCGCGTCGGCCAAGAGCCTCGGAGACGCCCACGACAAGCGGGCGACCGAGATCGACAATCTGAACAAGAAAATGGACGCGGCCTGGCAGGGCGGCGGCGCCACCGCCGCGCAGGCGGGCGCGCACCCGCTCAAGACCTGGCTCGAGGACTCCGTCCAGAACCTGAACAAGAGCCACACGTACCTCAACACGCAGGCCGACTGCTTCCACACGGTCAAGGGCAAGGTGCAGCAGCTGCCCAAGGATCCGCCGTCGGCCGGGTTCCTCGACGGGATCAACCCGTTGAGCGACAAAGACGACGAGATCAATCAGTACAACGACAACAGCAAGGCCAACGTCCAGGCGTACACGAACTACTTCAACGCCAGCGGACAGAACGCGGGCCAGTTGCCGCAGTACAGCGCCTGGCAGGGCAACAACCTCTCCGACGGCAGCGGCGACCCCGGCAAGTACGGCGGCGGCCCCGGCAGCAACGTGCCCGGCGGAACCGGTGGCATCGGCGGTGGCGGCGGCAGCTTCTCCCCGCCCAAGGTGGACACGCCCAAGTTCGACCCGAACGGCCCCGGATCGCACTCGAACGTGCCGGGCGGGCCGGGCCACTTCACCGACCCGAACGGTCCGGGCAAGTTCACCCCGACCGGGCCGGGCGGCTACACCGGACCCGGCGACGGGACAACGACCTCGGGCTGGACGCCTCCGGCGACGGACGCGGCGAAATTCAACCCCAGCACGTTCGGGCCGGCAGGCGGCGGCGCGGGCCAGTTCGGTCCCGGCGGCAGCGGCGGGGGCGCGGGCAGCGGTGCGGCCTTCGGGCCCGGCGCGTTCGGCGGCGCGGGCTTCGGTCCCGGCGGTGCCGGTTCGGGCGCGGCGGCGGGCGGCGCGGGAGCCGGTGTCGGCGGCGCGGGCGGTCTTCGCGGCGGTGGCATGGGCGCGGGCGCGGCGGGCAAGGCCGGAGCCTCGGGCATGGGCGGCATGGGCGGCGGCCGCGGCGGCCAAAAGGGCCAGGACGACGAGGAACACCAGACCAAGTACCTGGTGGAAGAGGACGCCAACGAGATCTTCGGGTCGGATCAGCTGACTGTTCCGCCGGTCATCGGTGAATGAGGACAGGCACAGTGATCACTCTCGACAGGCCCACCCGCTTCACCCTCCTCACCTTGTGCAACCTGATCAAGCGCCGCGGCGGGGAACCACACCAGGTCATCGCCGACGCGGCGACGTTCTACGACCCCACGGCTGAACGGCGCATCGACCAGGACGTCAACGCCGTGCTGACCGAGGCCGGGCTGATGGGCCCCCGCGGGATGGATCGCGATCTGCTCGCGCTGGTCGAGTCCGTCTCGCACCCGCAGATCGAGTACTACGGCTGGTTCGACGGGGCGTTCGAGGACGACAGCCCGTCCAACTACGGCGCGCTGGTCGGGAGCGGCAACGGCGGCGGCTTCGGCCTGATCAGGGTCCAAGGCGAGCAGGTCGTGACGGTCACCCGCCAGCGACCGGACCTGCTGCTGCAGACGTTCCTCGATCTCATTCCGGCAGGCAAGGCCGCGAACGGGCAGCCGCTCATCACCAGCCGGGCCGAGTACGAGAGCGGCCGGACCGCGGGCTCGGACGAAGTCCCGCAGGGTTCCATCATGCGAGGCGGCGGTCAGCGGACCGAAACCGTGGCACCGCTCAAGGAGATCCAGCGGATCCTGAAGCTGCCGCGCACCGGAAGCGGCGCGTTGTACGTCGCGTCCCGGCCGCAGGGCGGGCGTCGGCGGCGGGTGCCCAAGCCGGTCAACTTCATCGACACCAGCGAGGGCCGGTGGCTGATGGAGGAGCGGCCGGGGAAGGAGCCGCTCATCGTGTTCACTCCGGGCACGCAGCAGGCGATCTCCGAACGGCTCCGCCAGGCCCAAAGCGCCTTGGGCTGAGCACCCGAGCGTTACTCCGGGTGGGGTTCCCGGCACGGCACCGTGCGGTGTCTTGCCGGTGAACCTCACCCGGTTTCGCGTTTGCACGCGGTTAACCTGCGCTTTTGCCGGATCGCTCACTGTGCGCAGCCATCGGCTGGGCCGCGTGGGGAATTCTCCTTCGTTCAGCCTATCGAGGCAGTGATCTACCGTGCGTAGCAACCATCCACAGGGCGGTGGACCAACACGGGTGCGACACGCCGAAGAACCAGTTCGGCACGACACGCCGGACGAGTTTTCGGGAAGTTCTCCACAGTCTCTGCACAGGCCTTGACCTGCGGGTTCAGTGAAGCCGATCTGCACTGTCCCCACTTTGTCCACAGGCTCACGGGTACCTGTGATTCGTTGCCCCCAGTCATCCACAGGTTGTCCACAGCACGGTCAACAACCGGAATTGCGCTCGTCCTTCCGGGGGATCTAGCGTGCGTTCGCGCCCGGTACTCCCGGTGGCTCCGCGTGGCGGTCACCGGTGCGGGGAACCGTCCGGTCCATCATCGAAGGGGGCCGGACGGGCGGGTGGGAAAGCCGGGCCGATTCCGGCATACTCGAACAGGTGTTCGCCTGGGCTGACCGTCACGGGCGGCGGCGGGCGGGTGCGGTTCGGCACAGGACAGGCGCACGCGAGACGACGGGGACGGCCGGTACGACGGCTGGGCGAGGGGAGGTGTCCGGGCAGTGGCGGTGACCGATGACCGCGGTCCGGCGTACGCGGAGTCCGATCCGGGTCCGAGCGACCCCGGCCCCGGCGGGTTCGACCGCCAGCCGCCGCAGGACATCGCGGCGGAGCAGTCGGTGCTCGGCGGCATGCTGCTGTCGAAGGACGCGGTCGCCGACGTCATCGAGGCGCTCGGACCCGGCGATTTCTACCGGCCCGCGCACCAGGCCGTCTACGACTGCATCCTCGACCTCTACGGACGCGGCGAACCGGCCGACCCGATCACTGTGGCGGCCGAACTCGAGCGGCGCGGCGAACTCGGCCGCGTCGGCGGCGCGCCGTACCTGCACACCCTCATCGCGACCGTGCCCACCGCGGCCAACGCGGGCTACTACGCCGAGATCGTGTCCGAGAAGGCGGTGCTGCGCCGTCTCGTGGAGGCGGGCACGCGCATCGTGCAGTACGGCTACGGCGCGGCCGCGGCGGACGGCGCGAACATCGACGAGGTCGTCGACCGCGCGCAGGCCGCGATCTACGACGTCACCGAGCGCCGCACGAGCGAGGACTACGTCGCGCTGGAGGACCTGCTCCAGCCGACCATGGACGAGATCGACGCGATCGCCTCGCGCGGCGGCCAGTCCCAGGGCATCCCGACCGGGTTCGCCGACTTCGACGAGCTGACCAACGGCCTGCACCCCGGCCAGATGATCATCGTCGCGGCCCGTCCCGGTGTCGGCAAGTCGACTCTCGGCCTGGACTTCGTTCGCTCCGCCTCCATCAAACACGGCCTGACCAGCGTCATCTTCTCGCTGGAAATGAGCCGGACCGAGATCGTGATGCGCATGCTGTCGGCCGAGGCGAAAATCCGCCTCGCCGACATGCGCGGCGGCAAGATGTCCGACGACGACTGGACGCGGCTGGCCCGGCGGATGAGCGAGGTCTCGGAAGCCCCGCTGTTCGTCGACGACTCGCCGAACATGACGATGATGGAGATCCGCGCGAAGGCCCGCCGGCTCAAGCAGCGGCACGACCTCAAGCTCGTGGTCGTCGACTATCTGCAGCTGATGACCTCCGGCAAGCGCGTCGAATCGCGGCAGCAGGAAGTCTCGGAATTCTCCCGTCAGCTCAAGCTGCTGGCGAAGGAGATCGAGGTGCCGGTGATCGCGATCTCCCAGCTGAACCGTGGTCCGGAACAGCGCACCGACAAGAAGCCGATGCTGTCGGACCTGCGTGAATCCGGCTCACTGGAGCAGGACGCGGACATCGTCATCCTGATCAACCGCCCGGACGCCTGGGAACGCGACGACCCGCGCGCCGGCGAGGCCGACCTGATCCTGGCGAAGCACCGTGCCGGTCCGACGAGCACGATCGTGGTCGCGCACCAGCTGCACTACAGCCGCTTCGCCGACCTGGCCCACGACTGACCCGAGCCGGGCCTGCCGGTCCTTCAGGAGCGGCCGCCGGGAGCCCAGTCGTGCACCTCGATCGCGGCATAGTGCTCCGCGGTGAGGAGTGCGCGGGCCGTGTCGGCATCGGCGGCTTGCACCAGGGCTGCCGTGCCGAGCCAGGCGGTGCCGTCGTCGGACCACAGGGGGCCGTAGGCGATCAGGGACTCCGTGGCGGACGGTTCGAGGTCGACGGCGGGGCCGGAACCCAAGCCCAGCACCAAATACAGGTTCGCCGCCTCCGGGTCGCCGGGGAAGTCCCACATCGTGCGGTCAAGAGCGTTGTCCCAGCGGCGGATCAGGACGTCCCGATAGGCGCCGGCCTGGTAATTCGGTTCCGCGAAAGCGAATTCGCGGACCGCGGCGGCGTCCGGGAGATCGACGATGTGCACGCTGCCGGTCGGCACTTCGCCGTCCAGGGTCGGGCCGCGGGCGATCAGTTCGGCGGCGAAACCGTCCATATAGGACCAATGCGCTTCGACCAGCTCGGCGCGCAACGCGGCGGAGCCTGGGCGGTCCCGGTGGTAGCAGAAGAACTTCACCGGTCGAGTCTGGCGCACGGAGGCGGCCGCCGAGGACGAATTCGCCAAGTCCGCGAACCAGGCGTACCGTAGTAGTTGAAGTTTCAAACACTTGGAGGCAGTCATGGCGACCCGCACCCCGGTCCTGTACCTGAGCCACGGTGCGCCGCCGCTCGCCGACGACGCGACGTGGACCCGCCAGCTCGCGGAATGGTCCGCTGACCTGGCGAAACCTCGCGCGATCCTGGTCGTTTCGGCGCACTGGGAAGAGGCACCGCTGACGCTCGGGGCCACCACGACGGTCCCGCTCGTCTACGACTTCTGGGGCTTCCCCGAGCACTACTACCAGGTCAAATATGCCGCGCCGGGTGCGCCGGAGCTGGCCGCGCGGGTGCGCAAGCTGCTGCATTCGACCGCGACCCCGGTGCACGACGCCCCGGACCGCGGCCTCGACCACGGTGCGTACGTCCCGCTCGTGGAGATGTTCCCCGAAGCCGACGTCCCGGTGCTGCAGATCTCCATGCCCTCGCTCGACCCTCGGGCGCTCTACGACCTCGGCCGCAAGCTCGCGCCGCTGCGCGACGAGGGCGTGCTGATCATCGGCAGCGGATTCTTCACCCACAACCTCCGCGCGATGCGGGAGGTCGACGGCAGCGACGGAACCCCGCCGGGATGGTCCGCGGAATTCGACCACTGGGGCGACGAAATGCTGCGCGCCCGCGACCTCGACGCGTTGCTCGACTTCCAGCACAAGGCCCCGGCCGCCGCGATGGCGCACCCGCGGATCGAGCACTTCGCGCCGCTGTTCGTCTCGCTCGGCGCCAGCTCGGCCGAAGGCGAGGGCCGCACGGTGATCGACGGTTTCTGGCACGGACTGGCGAAGCGGTCGCTCGAATTCTCCTGACCCAGCACAAAAAACGGGCCCGGAAGCACGTGGCTTCCGGGCCCGTCCCGGGTTATCCCCGGCTCGCTTCAGGCGAAGCGATTCACTTCTTGAAGATGCTGGTCACCTTCGCGGCCAGCTTCTGGAACGCACCCAGCGGACCGGTCGCGTCACCGATCGCCGGCACGGCCGGAGCGGTCGGCATCGTGGTCGGCAGGGTCGTCGGCGCACCCGGCACGGCGGGCAGCGCGGCGACGGCCGGCAGCTGGTTCAGCGTCGGCAGCGACGTCTTCACCGGCAGCTGAGCGGGAAGGGCCGGAACGTCCGCACGCTGCGCGGCGGCACCCGGCAGGGCCGGAACGCCGGGCAGAGCCGGAACGGCCGGAGCCGACGGCAGGTGGATGCCGTTCTGCAGCCCGGAGACCTGCGGCAGCGCCGAAGCACCCTTCAGCTGGTTCAGCTGACCCAGCGCGGACAGGCCGCTGACCTGCGGCACGTCAGCGCGCTCGGCACCCGGCAGCGCCGGGGCGGGGAGCGTGGTGGCGGTGGGCAGACCCGACAGGCCCGGCAGCGCCGGAGCCGACGGCAGCGACGGCGCGGCCGAGGAACCGCCCGGCAGACCCGGGACGGCCGGCAGCGCGGGGAGCTGGTCAGCGCCCATCTCGCCGCCGAACGGCACGTCGATGGCCGGCTCGGGGTCGACCGTCGTCGAGTTGGGAGCCTCGGCGGTGGCCACGCCGATGACCTCCAGCGGCACGCCGAAGATCTGCACCAGCGCACCCAGCGGGTGGTAGTAGTCGAAGCCGGACAGCGCCGAGCCCGTGCCGTCGGTGCTGGTGGCGTCGTCGCCGTCGGTCACGGTGGTGACGTTGTCGCCGACCGCGTGCGCCACGCCGCCCACCGCGACCGCGTCGCCGAAGACCTGCGCGACGACCGGCACCGGGAAGTCGAGGATGTCGCCCGAGATCGAGCCTTCCATGCCCGACGTGGTGTCCTTGCCGGCGTCGGTGACGACGGTGTTGTTCATGGCGTCGCCCGAGGACACGCCCGCGACCGAAACCGCGTCGCCGAAGACCTGCGCGACCGGTGCCGGGTCCACGCCGACGATGTCGCCGGCGACCGCGCCGCCGTCACCGTTGGTGGTGGCGTCGCCGCCCGCGGTCGAGGTGATGTCGTTGGTGGCGGTGCCGTGGCCGATCGCGCCCCCGGCGAGCCCGTCGCCGAAGATCGTGCCCGCACCGGCGACCGGAGCCTTGACGATGTTGCCGGCGAGCGCGCCGTCCTTGCCGTCGGCCGTGGCGTCGCCGCCCGCGGTCGAGTCGGTCAGGTTGTCCGACATGCCGGTGCCGATGCCGGCCACCGAACCGCCGACGCCGTGGCCCTGCACCGGCAGCGAAACCGGGGCCTCGACGAGGTTGCCCGCGCCCGCGCCGCCCGCACCGGTCGCGTGCACGTCCTGGCCCGCGGTGGAGGTGGTGTCGTTGCTGGCCTTGCCGTGGCCCTGGCCGACGAACGAACCGCCGATGCCGAACAGCTGCACCGGGGTCGACACCGGGACGGTGCCGAGGTTCGAGCTGAGGAAGCCGTTGTCGTCAGCGGTGTTGCCGCCGCCGCCCGCCTTCACGACCTTGGTCTCGGAGCCGTCGCCCGAGCCCTGCCCGATGAACGAGCCGCCCACGCCGAACACCTCGGCCGGCGCGGCCACCGGGACCTGCACGATGTTGCCCGAGCCGGACGAGTCGTTGCCCTGGGTGCCGTCGTAGTTGCCCGCGGTGACGGTCTTGGTCTCGGTCGAGGTGCCCGAGGCGTTGCCGATGTGGCTGCCGCCGATGCCGTGCACCTCGGGGGCGCCCGCGATCTGGCTGTTGATGATGTTGCCGGTCAGCGTCGAGCCGTTGCCGGTCGTGTAGCTGCCGTCGCCGGAGGTCGCGGTGGTGGTGTTGTCGCAGTTCGCGACCGCGCGGCCGATGTAGGTGCCGCCCACGCCGCACGCCTCGACCGGAAGCGCCACTGCCGGGTCGACCACGTTGGCCGAGCCGGCGGCGTCGTTGCCGTTCGTCTTCACGAAGCCGCCGGAGGTGGCGGTGGTCTCGTGGGTGGAGGAGGACGCCTGGCGGCCGGCCACGCCGGTGGTGGCGTTGCCGATCCACGAGCCGGCGACGGACGCGACGTTCGCGACCGGGCTGGCCTGCGCGGCGGCGGCGTTGCCGGACAGGAACGACTGGTCGCCGTCGGTCTCGATGTAGGTCGGGATGCCCTTCAGGCTGCCCGGACGGGTGTCGCCCGCCTTGGCGTCGGCCGAGGAGCTCGAGGTGGAGTCCGCGTCCGAGCCCCACACGCCGCCGGCGTTGCCGTTGAACTTGACCGGCAGCGCGATCGGAGCGCCGACCACGTTGCCGCTGCCCGCGGCGCCCTTGCCGTTGGACTTCATCGAACCGCCGGAGGTGGCGGTGGTGTCGGCGTTGTAGCCGCCGCTGTAGGCGTTGCCGAGGATCCAGGACGCGGCGTTGCCGGTCACCTGGACCGGGGTCGCGAACTGGCCGCCGACGACGTTGCCGGACAGGCCGGAGCCCTCGCCGGTGGTGTCGATGTTGCCGGTCTCGCTGGTGCTCTGGTGCGCCGAACCGCCGTGGACCGCGCCGCTGCCGCCGGCAAGGCCGACGCCGTTGCCCGCGATCTGCACCGGGAGCGCGTAGTCGAGCGCCACGACGTTGCCCGCGATGCCGGAGTGCTTGCCGTCGGTCGCGACGTCCTGGTTGTGGCTGTAGGTCTGGTCGTGGTCGCCGCCCTGCACGTGGGCGTCGCCGATGACACCGACCGCGTTGTCGACGATCTGGATCGGGACGACGACGTCGCCGTTGACCTTGTTGCCCTTGAACGCGTCCTGGGTCGGCGTGAGCTGACGGGGCGCGTCCGCCTTCGGGAGGCTGTCGGTCAGGCTGCCCGCGGAGCCGCCGGGCGTCTTCGCCGAGGCGAGCGCTCCCTTGACGGCGGAGGTGACGGGCTTGGTGCTGATCTCGTTGTGGTGCGCCGGGAGGTCGACCTGCCCGAGCGGGGTGCCGATCGCGTTGTTGGCTTCGTCGATCGGGACGGTGACGTTGAGATCAAGCGGGGAGGCCGGGGTGTCCGGGTTGACGTTCTCGTCGGCCGAGGCGATGCCGGTGCCCAGCATCAGCAACCCACCCGTGACCAACGCGGTCTGGAGTCCGCGCTTTGCCCAGGTCTGCATGGGATTTTTCTCCTTCATATCGGGGTCCCTTGCGGGTTTGTGGAGGTGCGCCCTGTTTCGTGAGGGAATGCACCGGGAATGCGTGCGCGGAAATTGCGCAGCGCGCGAAAAACCCGCGGGAGATGTGTCGATGACGGTGACGGCACACGAAGATGTGCGCGTGGGTGCGTCAACGACCCCGCGGGTGAAGTGGATCAGTCAGGAGTGACGCCGGGCTGCTCGCCCGGGGTGCGCGGCGTGTGCGCGAGGCCGGTGCGGGTCGAACCCGCCACGGCGTTGTCGACGGCGGCGACGACCCAGGAGGGAACGCCGAAGTTCAAACCGTCGAGGTGTCCACCGGGCGCGGTGCTGCCACCGGCCGGGGAGTTCGGGATGGAAAGCGGCGCGGCGGGAAGCTGCGCCGGGGAGAACGGGGCGCCGGGCAGGCCGCGGTCGCCGTGGTGGCGCTGCGGCAGTTCGGCACCCTGCACCGGATCGACGGACTGGACGTCCATCGCCGGGAAGACCGACTGCAACGCGTCGGACGTGCTCATCGCGGCCGCGCCGAGGTTTTGCTCCGCCTCGGCGGGCTGCTCGGGAATGCCGGGCGCGGGCGTCTGCTCGGATTCCGGAGCGGGCGCGGTCGGCAGTTTCGGCAGGTCGACCAGGTTCGAGGGAGCGCTCGGGTCGAGCAGATCCCACAGTTTCCGGCCGAAATCCTGCGCCGCGGGCGGCGGGGTGGTCGCGTCGGCGATCACCTGGCGGGCGTCCTCCGGCTTGCGCGCGATGTGCTCGAGCGAGCCGAGCGTGCGCTCCACCGGCTTGACGACCGCGTGCTGGCCGAGGTCGCTCACCGCGTCGCTGACCTTTCCGGCGGCCTGCGGGCCTCCGTCGAGGTCGTCGCGGTGCGCGCCGCCGAGCTGGCCGAGCGAGCAGGTGGGCCGCGACGTGCCTGGTTCAGACCACGTGGTAGCTCCCTGGCCGCACGACGAAAGCCCTTGCACCGCACCGGTGACGTCGCCCGCGAACCGGGCCGCGCCGTCGGTGACGTCGCCGATTCCGGCGGCCGTCGCGTCGGTGACCGGCGTGACGCTCGCGTCGACCGGGTCCGCCGAAGCGGCGGAAGAGGAGACGGTCCACGCGGCCGCGGTGGCCGCGAGCGCGCCGCCGACGACGAACAACGCACGCGACGCGAGACGGCCGAAGCGCGTCGCGCCCCGCCTCTCGTGCACAGCGTCGTCCGTCACAGGTGATTTCTCCTCGGGTAAAAAATGATTTCGGTTTTTGCCGGGAACGACACAGTTCCGCGGTGGTGCAAAACCGAGACAACCAAATTTAGGGGTCGCCGCGCATCCTTGACACGGCTTGATGCCACCATCGTGTGAACAACACAGAGTGTGGCCGGGTCTCACGATGGGTCATCCCCGGAGAAGACGGCCGGTTACTCCGGAGTCGGTTCGCGCGGCCCGGCGAAACGGTGATTCGCGCCCCGCACCGGGCGATCCGCCCGGTTTCGGTCGACGGGGCCGATACGGTTGACCCCGTGAGCCAGCCAGGGCGCGGACAACGCGAACAACCGTCCCTTTCCGAACCAGTCGCCGACGTCACCGGCTTCATCCCGCGCGGACTGCGCGTATCCGCCGCCCTGTCGTGGCGGTTCATCGTGGTCGTCGCCGCCCTGTACGCCGTGGTGTGGCTGCTGGGCTACCTCGCCTCGGTCGTGGTGCCGGTGTCGATCGCGCTGCTGCTTTCGGCGCTGCTCGCCCCCGCGGTGTCGCGGCTCGTGCAGATCCGCTTCCCGCGCGGACTGGCCACGGCGATCGTGCTCGTGGCCGGGCTCGCGGTGCTCGGCGGGCTGCTGACCTTCGTGATCACCCAGTTCTCCAGCGGCCTCCCGGAACTGCAGCAGCAACTGACCACGAGCCTCAACCAGATCAAGGACTGGCTCATCAACGGTCCGCTGCACCTGCGCCAGGAGCAGATCCAGGACTTCATCAACCAGGCCATCGGCTTCCTGCAGAACAACCAGGCCTCGATCACCACCACCGCGCTGACCACCGCGGGCACCGTCGGCGAGATCCTCACCGGCTTCGTGCTGACGCTCTTCGTCACGATCTTCTTCCTCGCCGGCGGCGACGGCATCTGGTCGTTCCTGGTGCGCGGCGTGCCGACGCGGGTGCGCAATCGCGTGGACGTGGCGGGGCGGCGCGGCTTCGCGTCGCTCGTCAGCTACATCCGCGCGACCGCCGCGGTGGCCGTGGTCGACGCGGTCGGCATCGGCATCGGGCTGTGGATCGTCGGCGTGCCGCTGGTGATCCCGCTGGCGACGCTGGTGTTCCTCGGCGCGTTCATCCCGATCATCGGCGCGCTGATCACCGGCGGCGTCGCGGTGCTGATCGCGCTCGTGTCGAAGGGCGTCATCGGCGCGGTGGTCGTGCTGGCCATCGTGGTCGGCGTGATGCAGCTGGAAAGCCATGTGCTGCAGCCGTTGCTGCTCGGCCGCGCGGTGCGGCTGCACCCGCTCGCGGTGGTGCTGGCGATCGCCATCGGCCTGGTCGCCGCGGGGATCGCGGGCGCGCTGCTCGCGGTGCCGCTGCTGGCCGTGCTCAACGCCGGGGTCCGGTCCCTGCTGCACGAACACGATCCGGATCCGGCGACCGTCGACGCGCTGCACAGCCAAGCCGCCAACCCGAACGACGATCCGGAAGAGGGCGCGGACGACAAGGAGTCCGGCTCCGGCAAAGACACAGAAAGCACAGAAGACAAGAAGTGACTGTTCGACCTTCCCGAGATCCGGCGGCACCGCTGTGGCGCGGTGTCGTGGTGCTGCGCGTCGTCACGTGGTTGTTCGCGCTGGCAGTGGCGATCGCGCACCACAACGGCTTCCAGCGGCCGTGGCTGGGATGGGTCGTCATCGGAGTGATGGCCGTGTGGTCGGTCGTGTCGAGTCTGGCGTACGTGCGCGAGAACGGACGGCGCCGCTGGCTGGTGATCTTCGACCTCGTCCTCACCACAGCGCTCCTGCTCACGTCGCCGTGGATCCTGTCGGAGGCGCAGTTCGACAACGCGACCACGCCGTTGATCACCACGGTCTGGGCGGCAGTAGCACCGATCGCGGTGGCAACGCGTTTCGGCGCGCGCTTTGGCGTATCGGCGGGCCTCGTCGTGGCAGTAAGCACTGGTGTCGCGCGCGCGAACGTCGACATCGACGTCATCCGTGACGGAGTGCTGTTGTGCGCGAGCGGTCTCCTTGTCGGCATGGCGGCGACGCTCGCGCGTAGCTCCGCCGAAGCGCTCGCGCGCGCACTTCGCACCGAAGCAGCGACAGCCGAGCGCGAACGGCTCGCGCGCTCGATTCACGACAGCGTGCTTCAGGTACTCGCGCGCGTACGGCGTCGCGGTCTCGAAGCAGGCGGTGAAGCAGCGGAGCTGGCGAGGCTCGCGGGCGAGCAGGAGGTCGCGTTGCGCGCGTTGGTGAGCACCGAGCCGACGCGGTCCGGCGACACTGTGGACCTCCGTTCGGCGTTGCAGTTGCTGTCGACCACATCGGTGCAGGTCTCGACGCCGGCCGGAACCGTGGACCTGCCCGCGCACGTCACCGAGGAACTCGTCGCGATCACCCGCGAAGCACTGGCCAACGTGGAGAAACACGCTGGTCCGGACGCGCACGCCTGGGTCCTGCTCGAAGACCTCGGCGACGAGGTCGTGGTGAGCGTCCGCGACGACGGCCCGGGGATCGCGGGCGGCAGGCTCGAACAGGCGGCGGCCGAGGGCAGGCTCGGGGTGGTGAAGTCGATTCGCGGCCGGGTGGACGACCTCGGCGGGACCGCGGTGCTGGACAGCGCTCCCGGCCGCGGCACGGAGTGGGAAGTGCGGGTGCCAACCACGATGAGGGACGGACGATGACGGAACGGACGATCTCCGTGATGGTGGTCGACGACCACCCGATGTGGCGCGACGGCGTGGCCCGCGACCTCAGCGAGAACGGGTTCGAGGTGGCCGCGACCGCGCCGGACGCCCCGGCGGCGATCCGGATCGCGCGCGCGGTGCGGCCGGACGTGGTGCTGATGGACCTGAACCTCGGCGGCACGTCCGGCGTCGAAGCGACCCGCGAGATCACCGCGGCCGCGCCGGACACGCGGGTGCTGGTGCTCTCGGCCAGCGGCGAACACAACGACGTGCTGGAAGCGGTGAAGGCGGGAGCGTCGGGTTACCTGGTGAAATCGGCGTCCGCGGCGGAACTGGTGGACGCGGTGCGCCGCACGGCCGACGGCGACCCGGTGTTCACAGCCGGACTGGCCGGACTGGTGCTCGGCGAGTACCGGCGGATGGCCGACGTCCCGGACGGCGCGCCGGAGCCGCCGCGGCTCACCGACCGGGAGACCGACGTGCTCCGGCTGGTCGCGAAGGGACTGACCGCGCGGCAGATCGCGGAACGGCTGGTGCTGTCGCACCGGACGGTGGAGAACCACGTGCAGTCGACGTTGCGGAAGCTCCAGCTGCACAACCGGGTCGAGCTGGCGCGCTACGCGATCGAGCACGGCCTCGACGAGGACTGATTCTCAGGAGGTCGCGACCCCGGCGGCCTGCTGTGCCGCGGCGAGTTTCGCCTTCCCCAGTCGCCAGGCCGGTTCGCCTGGATGCCACGCCGCGACCGCCCCGTCGTCGATGACCAGGTCGCCGGCTTCCGTCCAATCCAGACCGGAATGCTTCAGGTTCTCCGTCGAATACGGCATCGACGGAGCCTGCTGCCAGCTGCCGTCGCGCAGGTTCAGCAGCCACAGATCCCGGGTCTGCGTACCGGTTCCGGGGAACGACGGGGTGCCGAAATCGACCGCCGCGACATCGCCGTCCCGGCTCGGCAGGACGTACGGGTTGGGCGCGGGCACCGGCAGGGCCACCGGTTTCCGCGCTCCGCTGCGCAAATCGAGCACGGTCAGGTCGGTCAGCCCGCCGAGGACGAGCCGATCACCGGCGGCGGCGAGAATGCGCGGCGACTGCTGCACGGTCCGCCCGGTGGCCGGGTCGATCAGGACGTCGACGGTTTCGGCGGTGCCGCTGCCGACGGTGATCAGCAACCCGTGCGAGGTCTCCACCCGGACGAGTGTGTGGCACGACGCCACGGTGCCCCGGCCGAACGAGGTACCGGTGAGGGCGACGTGCTCCAACCGGCAGAGGTCCGGACCGTCCTCGCGGATCAGCCACACGCTGGTGCCGTCCGCGCCCGGAGCCGCGCTCACCGCTTTGCCGAGCGACCGCGGGGCCGAAAGTCCCAGGTAGACGTACACCTCGGCCGGGTCGCAGGAGGACTGCTGGCAGGTCGGCGCGGTCAGCACGACCGGGGTGTGGCCGACGCGCAGCACGGACACCGTCCGCTGCCCGCCGGGAACGCCGGGCAGAGTTGCGCGCACGCCCGAATCGGCGTCGAACACCGTCGGCGGCGACGTGGCCAGCAGCAACTCCACGCCGATGCCGCCGGTGGCGACGAGCCCGTCGAGGCCGGTCGGCGGAGGGGTGGTCGGAGCGGGCCGCGCAGAACTCACCGGGGCGGGCGCGGGAGCCTCGCTCGTACAGGAGGTCAGCAGACAGCAGGCCGCGGCAAGGGCGACCATCGCGCGAAGTACGGGTCCGTTCAGGGTTTTTCCCCGATCTGCCAGCGGAAATCGAGTTCTACCATCGATGCCATGGCCGAGGAAGAGACGACCGCCGCGCAGCCCGCGACCGAGACCAAGCCGTTGACCGCGCGCGACATCCGGGTGTCCGACGACGAACGCGAGCACGTCGTGGGCGTGCTGCAGAAAGCCATCGGACAAGGGATGCTCACCCTCGACGAGTTCACCGAACGCACCGACCAGGCACTCGCGGCCCGCACCCGGGGCGACCTCAACGCGGTCCTCGCCGACCTGCCCGGGCTGGTGCACCCCGGCGCGGCTCCGCAGTACGCGCCGACGCCCGAACCGCCCGGCTACGGGCCGAACTACGGGCTGGGCCAGCGGCTCGAGCTCAACGCCAAGTACTCGTCACTGCAGCGCAGCGGCCCGTGGCAGGTCCCGGCCGCGATGGTGGTGCGCAACAAGTACGGCAGCACCAAACTCGACTTCACCGAGGCCCGCGTCGCCACCCCGGTGGTGCAGATCGAACTCGACTCGAAGTGGGGTTCGGTCGAGCTGATCATCCCGCAGCACGCGGCGGTGGACTACAACTCGATCACCGAGATCAAGTTCGGCTCGCTCGACGACAAGACCGGCAGCAACGGCCGCGCGGGCACCCCGCGCTACGTGCTGACCGGGCGCATCCACGGAGGCTCGCTGGTCATCCGCCACCCTCGGCGGGGCATCTTCGGCTGACCAGCGCCCGGCGCCGGATCCGGTTACCCCATCTCTCACCCGGATCCGGCGTCCCTCGGCTAGGAAAGAGCGTCCGCGACGGCCTTGCGCGCCGCGGCCGGATCGGCGGTGGCGAGCGCGGCCGCGGCGATCTCGCGGGCCTTCTCCCTCGACACCGTCGCCAGGCTCGCGCCGACCGCGCGGACCGCCGGTGCGTTCATCGACAGG
The DNA here is from genome assembly GCF_006704225.1 of Amycolatopsis sp. Poz14. Lineage (NCBI taxonomy): Bacteria > Bacillati > Actinomycetota > Actinomycetes > Pseudonocardiales > Pseudonocardiaceae > Amycolatopsis > Amycolatopsis sp. Poz14. The sequence goes on along the minus strand of NZ_JACLHD010000001.1, from coordinate 707,697 downwards.
CTCGTCAGGCCGAGCCCGGCCAGCACCAGCGCGAGCCGCGGGTCGGCCGCCGCCTCACCGCAGACGCCCGCCGGTTTGCCGGTCGCTTCCGCCGCGTCGCCGATCAGCTTCAGCAGGCGCAGCAAACCGGGCTGCCACGGGTCGTTCAGCTTCGCCACCGCGCCGAGCTGGCGGTCGGCGGCGAAGGTGTACTGGGCCAGGTCGTTCGTGCCGACGGACACGAAATCGACTACGCCGAGGATCTCCCGCGCCAGCAGCGCGGCGGCGGGGATCTCGATCATCACGCCCGCGCGCGCGATCCCGGCGGCGCGCACGCGTTCGGCGAACCACGCGGCTTCCTCGACGGTGCCGACCATCGGGGCCATCACCGAAACTTCCGCGCCGGAGTCCTCCGCCGCGCCCGCGATGGCTTCGAGCTGCCGGTCGAGCACCTCCGGCCGGTCGAACGCGATCCGCACGCCGCGCACGCCGAGCGCCGGGTTGGGTTCGTCGTCCGGGGACAGGAACGCGAGCGGTTTGTCCGCGCCCGCGTCCAGCGTGCGCACGATGACCGGCTTGCCGCGGAACGGCGAAAGCACTGCGGCATAAGCTTTTCGCTGCTCTTCGACGGACGGCTCGGCCGGTGCGTCGAGGTAGCAGAATTCGGTGCGGAACAGCCCGACGCCCTCGGCACCCGCGTCCGCGGCGGCCTGCGCGTCGGCCGGAGAGCCGACGTTGCCGTACACCTTCACCCGGTGCCCGTCGGACAACTCGCCGACGCCGTTCCACTCAGCCGGCCCGGACGCGGCGGCGGTGACGATCGGCGCGGACGGGTCGACTGCCTCGATCACGCCGGTGTCGCCGTCGACCGACAGCGCCTTGGCGTCGGAAGCCAGCAGCCCGCGCACCGCGACGACCGCCGGAATCCCCAGCGCCCGCGCGAGAATCGCGGTGTGGCTCGTCGGACCGCCCTCCTCGGTGACCAGCGCGAGCACCTTCGCCGGGTCGAGCCCCGCGGTGTCGGCGGGGGCGAGGTCGCGGGCGACGAGAACGCTCGGCGACGTCAGTTCGGGCACCCCGGGCGGGGCGATGCCGAGCAGTTCGGCGACGAGCCGGTCGCGCACGTCCCGGACGTCGCGGACCCGCTCGGCCATGTACCCGCCCGCGGCCGCCAACGCGTCGGCGAACCCTTCGGCGGCCTGGTAGACGGCGCGGGCCGCGGGTAGGTTCCGCGCCGTCACCAGCTGTTGAGCCTGAGACGCGAGCGCCGGGTCGGCGGCCATCGCGGCGGTCGTGACGAGGATCGTCGCGGCTTCCCCGGTCGCGGCCTCGGCCTGCGCTTCCAGCCGCGCGGCGACCGCCTGCGCGGCGGGTTCGATCCGGGCCGCCTCCGCCGCCGGATCGTCCGGCGCGGGCGTGCTGGCGGGTTCCCCGAGCGGCTCGGCGACCCGTACGACGGGTCCGCTCGCGCGTCCGGGGCTCACCGCGACCCCGGTCAGCGAGGAACCGGCAACGGACTCGGCCGGAGCGGCAGCACTCTCAGACATGGTCTAGACCATAGCTCACGTAGACCGCGATCTCTCGCGGCGCCGCGACTGATTCCCGATTTCGCACCCGTTCGACCACCGGACGCACCTCCTCGTGCCACCACGCGCGGGCCAGTTCCGCGCGATCGCGCAGCGCCCGGCCCCGCAAAGTCTGCCGGAAACCCCAGGCCTCCGCCGAGTCCGCGAGCCGGAACCAGTCCGCCGGGTCGTCCAGCCACAGGTCGGTCCGGTCGGCGTCGGCGAGCGGGACCCGCTCCAGGAACATCCGTTCGGCCCGCTTCGACGGCAGGTCCGCCAGTGTCAGGCAGCGCATCGCGAACGCGACCGTGCAGACCGACCGCACCTCCGCGAGCACCGCCTCCGCCCCGCGAGCCCTGGCCAGCGCGATCCGGTGGTGTCCGTCCTCCACGAAGTACATGTCGCCCAGCCGCACGAGCCGCACCGGCGGAAGCTCCCCGACCGCATCGGCGATCGCGCGCCAACGGTCCCGCAGCGCACGGTTGCGGGGCCGGAACAGCCGGTCGAAATCCTCGGCGCGCGCGAGGGAGCCCACTACGCCGTCGACCGGGACTTTGCGCAGGCCCTCGTAGGTTTCCGCGGTGCGGCCCAGCGCGGCGAGCGTCTCGTCGAGCGGCATCAACGCCAGCGGATCACGCGCTGCCGCGATCCTCCGCAACCGGGTCGCGTACCCCTGCCACCACGCCGAACCGAACGAATCGCCCACGTGACCTGCAACACGGCCCGGACGCGGCTCATTCCAGCTCGGCAGCCGTCGGATACGACGGCTGGGCGCCATGCCGGGTCACGGTCACCGCAGCGACTTTCACTGCCCGATAGGCGGCTTCGACCAGGTCAGCACCATCGGCGAGAGCCGCCGCCAGGGCACCCGCGAACGCGTCGCCCGCGCCCGTGGTGTCGACCGCTTCCACCTTGGGCGACTCGACGGTTGTCGACTTGTCGCCTTCAAGCACCACCGCGCCCTTGGCCCCGAGCGTGACCACGGCCGCGCGCGGGCCGAGCTCGAGCAGCTTGCGCGGGTCAGCGTCCTCCGAACCGAGCAGGTAGGCGGCCTCGTGCTCGTTGACCAGCAGGACGTCCAGCGCGGCCAGCGTTTCCGGCGAGACCTCGGCCGCCGGCGAGAGGTTCAGCAGCACCCGCACGCCGTTTTCCCGCGCCCGCACCACGGCGCGTTCGATCGTCGGCAGCGGCACTTCCAGCGAGGCGACGAGCACCCGTACGCCGTCCAGTGCTTCGTCGGTGATGTCGCCGGGCTCCAGCGCGGAGTTCGCGCCGGGGGAGACGAGGATTGAGTTTTCCCCGTCCGGAGTCACGGTGATGTAAGCGATTCCGGTAGGCCGATCGACAGTCCGAACGAATTGCGTATCGACACCCGCATTCGACAACGAATCCCGCAGCAATCGACCGTAGGGGTCGTCGCCGACCGCACCGAGCAACGCGACGTCCGCGCCGAGTTTTCCCGCCGCGACCGCGGTATTCGCGCCCTTGCCGCCGGGGGACAACGCGGTGTCGCCGCCCAGCACCGTCTCGCCGCCGCCGGGACGACGGTCGACCGGGACCACCAAATCGGCATTCGCGGACCCGACTACCAGCACCGCAGCACTCATGCCGCCACTCTGCCATGGCCCTTCCTTTCCGCCGTCGGTGCCCGAAAGTGAAAGCGTTTGTAACTTTCTTGGCGCTCAGTGCGACAATCAGGCGGAACAGCGGCTGTCCGTCACTCGATCGGGGGATCCGTATCCCCCAGGCGTCACTTCTGCGACGGGCTTCGCTCTTCTTCGAGCGTCACCGGACTTGAGCCGATGACGTTGCCCCGACCGGAAGCGCACCGGAGAGGGCATCGGGTCGCCGGCGCCGATCACGTAGCCCCCCGAGTGATCGGCGTCGGCGGCGCCCCGGTTCTCCCGCCAAGTGCCGAAATCGGTGTCCAGACCACCTAGACTGCCCAGATGAGCAGCCCCACACGCAGGGGTCGCGCGCGAGCGGCTACCGAATCCGACATCCGCCGGACCGCGCGGAACCTGCTGGTAGGCCAGGGCCCGGAAGCCGTCACGCTGCGGGCCATCGCCCGGGAGCTGGGGATCACCGCACCGGCTCTGTACCGCTACTACGAATCCCGCGACGACCTGCTGGAAAGCCTCCGCCTCGACGTCTGCACCGACCTCGCCGCCGAAATCGCCGAGGACATCGCGGAACTGCAGGACGAGGGCCTGCTGCAGCTGTTCCAGATCTGCAAGGGGTTCCGCCGCTGGGCGCTGACCCACACCAAGGAATTCACCCTGGTGTTCGCGTCGCCGACCGGGGCCACCGGGACCGCGACCGGCAGCGCGCTGCGCAGGCTCGACGAACCGTTCGGCAAGATCTTCCTCGCCGCGGCGGGCCACGTGCTCGCCCAGCACGACCTGGTCATGCCGCCGAACGACGTGGTCCCGCCCGAACTCCGCGACGACCTCACCGCGTTCCAGCAGGATCTGCTGACGGTGCTCAAGGAGTCCGGGCGGGAGATCCCGCCGGAGAAGCTGGACCTCGGGCTCACCTACCTGATGATCACCTTCTGGGCGCGGCTCTACGGCCACGTGACCCTCGAGGTGTTCGGCAATTACCCGATCCCGGTGTCCAAACCGGACGTCCTGTTCGAGGCCATGCTCACCGACCTCGCCCGCGACGTCGGCCTCTACCGCGATTAGGCCGCGTGCCCGCCGTCGACCGACAGGGTCGCGGCGGTGATGTAGGCGCTGTCCGGCGACGCCAGGAAGGCCACCGCGTCAGCGACTTCCGCCGGATTGCCGTACCGGCCGGCCGCGGTCATCGACGCCTGGTCCGCGGCGTACGGACCGTCGGCCGGGTTCATTTCGGTGTCGGTCGGCCCCGGGTGCACCAGGTTCACCGTCACGCCGTTGGCCGCCAGTTCGCGGGCCAGCGCCTTGGTCAGCCCGACCATCGCGGACTTGCTGACCGCGTACAGCACCATCCCCGGCCCCGGCACGCGATCGGTCACGCAGCTGCCGATCGTGATCACCCGGCCGCCTTCGCGCAGGTGCTTGGCCGCCGCCTTGGTCGCGGCCAGCACGCCGCGCACGTTCACCGCCAGCACGCGGTCGACGTCGTCCATCCCGGTCTGCTCCAGCGGACCGACGAAACCAACGCCCGCGTTGTTGACCAGCACGTCCAGCCGCCCGAACTCGGCGACCGCCGCTTCCACTGCGGCTTCGACCGCCGCAGCGTCCGCGTTGTCCGCACCGACCGCGAGCGCACGCCTGCCGAGCGCCTTGATCCGGTCGACCACGCCCGCTGCCTGCTCGGCGTTCACCGCGTAGGTGAGCACTACGTCCGCACCGGCCTCGGCGAGCCGCAGTGCCGTCGCCGCACCGATTCCGCGGCTCCCGCCAGTCACCAGCGCCACTTTGCCGTCGAGGTTCATGTCCGTCCCTTCCGTTTGTTTCGCTTTCAACCATCGAAGCGCCGGCCGACGGGCGAAGCTGGCGTCTTTCGGTCGTGACGGTCCGGGCCCGCGCCAAGATCGGCACTTCCGGCGACCAGGTCGTTTCACCCGTGTCGATAACTTGACGTGAGTGTCACAAGCGGCTTACCGTTTCGCTTCCCGAGGCCCCCATCTCAATGACGAGAGAGGCACTGATGACCAGTCGACCAGCCAAGGCCACCCCACTCAGAATCCGGACGGCGGCGACCGCCGCCTCGATCGGCACCTTCGTCGAGTACTACGACTTCGTCGTCTACGCCTACTTCGCTTCGGTTTTCGGTCCGCTGTTCTTCCCGGTGAAGTCCGCGCCCGCGTCGTTGCTGCTGACCTTCGCCGCCTTCGCGACCAGCTACCTGGTACGCCCGCTGGGCGCGATGATCTTCGGCCCCCTCGGCGACCGCTACGGACGTCGTTCGGTGCTTTCCGGCGTGATCCTGCTGATGTCGGCCGCCACCACGCTGATCGGGTTTTTGCCCGCATACGGCCAGATCGGGGTGGCCGCGCCGATCCTGCTCACGGTGATCCGGCTGGTACAGGGGATCTCCGTCGGCGGCGAGTTCGGCGGCGCGATCTCCTACGTAGCCGAATTCGCGCCGGCGCGGCGCCGCGGCTTCCTGCTCTCGTGGCTGGGGGTGGCGATCGGGCTCGGGCTGCTGGCCGGCGCGCTGGTCTCGGCCGCGGTCAGCCGTTCCGTTTCGCCGGACGCTCTCGCGAACTGGGGCTGGCGGGTGCCGTTCCTGCTGGCCCTGCCCCTCGGCCTGGTCGGCGTGTACCTCCGGCTCCGGCTTGCCGACACCCCGGAGTTCGTGGCCGCGGCTCGGGAAGGCGGCGTCGAAAACGCTCCGCTGCGCGCGAGTGTGCGACGCGATTTCCGCGCCATCGCCCTCACTGTCGCGATTCTCGCCGGCCTGACGGTCTTCACCTACCTCTACCTGATCTACCTGCCGACCTATCTGGTTTCGGTGCTGCACTACGGACGATCCGCCGCTCTGCTCGCGAACGTCGTCGGCATCGCGGCGTTCTGCGTCGGCATGCCGCTGTTCGCGGCGCTCAGCGACCGGTTCGGCAGGCGGCCGGTGCTGATCGCGGGCTCGGGTGCGCTGACCGCCTTGTCGTACCCGGGTTTTCTGCTCCTGGGCAGTGGGCGGACCGCCACTCTCGGGTGGACGCTGGCCGTACTGGGGCTGCTGACCGCGGCGACGTTCGCGCCCTGCCTCCCGATCCTGCCGGAACTGTTCGCGGTGGGCACGCGGTACACGAGCATGGGTCTCGGCTGGAACATCTGCGCGGTGCTCTTCGGCGGAGCGGCGCCGCTCGTCGCCACCAGTTTGATCGTCACCACGGGCGATCCGGCCGCACCGGCTTATTACGCGATGCTGGGCGGCGCGCTGAGTTTCGCCGCCGCGCTGGCGATCAAGGAGACAGCGGGAAACCGGCTGGCGCGAGCAGCGAACCAGGCCGTCGAACCGGATTCCCGAGTGCCCGCGGGCAATCCCGCCACCGCCCCGGAATAGCCGGTGGGCCGGGTCCGGCGGCACGCCCGGCCCGGCCCCGCTTGGTACCGTCACCGAAGAAGACGTCGAGCGAATGGCGGCAGAGGTGGCGAAGCGGGCCGAAGAACGCCGCGCGGGAGGCGGCGCCGGTTCGCGCGGCCGCCCGAGGGACCCGGCGATCGAAGCCGCGATCCTCGACGCGACGATCCGGCTGCTCGCTTCGGCCGGGGTCGAGGGCACTTCGGTGGACAAGGTCGCTTCGGACGCGGGCACTTCCAAGGTGACGGTCTACACGCGGTTCCGCAGCAAATCCGAACTCATCGGCGCCGCACTCGCCCGTCTGCAGATCGGCGACCTGCCCGCCCCGACCGGCGACCCGGAGAACGACCTGGTCGCCCTCCTCGCCGCGATGCGCAGGCAGTATGCCGAGGTCGGCGGGATGAGCATCATCGGGACCTGCCTGACCGCGGAGGCCCAGTCGGGCGAGTTCCTCGACATCGTCCGCGCCAGCACCCTGCACCCGCGCCGTGCCGCTTTCGCCGGGATCGTGCGGCACGCGATCGAGACCGGGGAATTCCGGCCCGGCACCGACGTCGAACGCACCGTCTCGCTGATCATCGGCGCGTTCTACGCCGACTATCTCGCCGGCGTCGAGATGGGCGAAGACTGGGACCGTTCGGTGGTCAAGGCCGTCCTCGACGGCGCGCGCTCCAGCAGCTGAACCCACGAGTGTCTTGACACCGGGCGTCGTCCGGGGCAAAACTATTTACCAGTCCGTTCAGTAAATAAAATGACGGACCGCGGCAACGAAGCCCGAACTCCCGATGGAGCGTCACATGACCGAACCGTCGAACCCCCGCCACTCGGCCGACTACGACCACCTCGACCGGTCGCTCACCCGAGACCAGGTGTGGGACGCCTACACCGAAATGCGCGAGCGGTGCCCCGTGGCGCACAACTCGCGGCACGGCGGCCACCTGCACGTCCTTCGCTACGAAGAGGTCCGTGCCACCGCGAACCGCGCCGCGGATTTCAGCTCCGCCGACGGCGCGTTCATCCCGCCGAGCGGGCTGCCCCGGCTCGCCCCGATCGACTACGACGGCGACGAGCACCTGGCCTGGCGCGCCGCGATGCAGGCCCCGCTCACCCCGGCCGCCATCCGTGCCCTCGCCCCGGACCTGGCCGAGGTCGTCGACCGGCACATCGATGCCTTCGCCGGCACCGGAACCGCCGAGTTGTTCTCCGCGCTCGCCGAGCCGATCCCGGCCCACGTCGTCGGCCGGGTCGCCGGTCTTTCCCCCGCCGACTGCGGGGTGCTGCGCGAGGTGGCCATCGCGGCGTTCCAGTCCATCGGCACCCCGTCCTTCGACCAGCGCAAATCCGCGTTCGACGCGTTCATCCGCGGCCATCTCGACCAGCGGCGGCGGGAACCCCGCGACGACTACCTGTCGCAGCTCGCGTCGGGGAAGCTCGGCGACCGCGAACTCGGCGACGACGACATCATCGGCGTCCTGATGACCTTGCTGCTCGGCGGCCACCATTCCACCGCCGCGGCGATGGCGGGCCTGCTGCACCACGTGCTGACCGAACCCGGCCTGCGCGAGGTCGTGGCGGAAGGCGGCGCGAAACTGTCCGCGCTCGTGGAGGAGAGCTTGCGGCTCACCACTCCGCTGCACATCTTCGCCAGGACAGCGACGAACGACACCGCCATCGGCGACACCCCGGTCGCGAAGGGGACGCGGCTGTTTCTCAACTACGCCAGCGCGAACCACGATCCGAGGCGGTTCCCGGATCCCGAGGCTTTCCGGCTCGACCGCAAGCCGAACCCGCATGTCGCGTTCGGTTTCGGCGCGCACCTCTGCCTCGGCCGCCACCTCGCGCGGGCCGAGCTGAAAGAAGTCGTGACCCGGTTGTTCGCGCGGCTGCCGGACATCCGGCTCTCCGGCGACATCGCGTATTCGACGCTCCAGGGCGGAAAACTCCTGGAGATCGAGCATCTGCCGGTCGTCTTCACCCCCGAATCAGCCTGAACGGAGCATGCCGTGCCTACTGTGATTTTCGTGCGTCCCGGCGGGGATCGCCGCCCGATCGAGGTCGGCGAGGGAGTGTCGGTGATGGAAGCGGCCGTGGACAACGGCATCGACGAGATCCTCGCCGAGTGCGGCGGAAACGCCACCTGCGCCACGTGTCACGTTTTCGTCTGTGCCAACGACTTAGACCGGATGCCCGCGGTTTCCGAACTCGAGAACGAGATGCTCGACGGCACCGCGGAACCACGCCGCGCGACGAGCAGGCTGGCCTGTCAGCTCGTCGCGGACCCAGCCCTCGACGGACTCACCGTCTACCTTCCGGAGACCCAGTGCTGACCCGCGGCGGGACGGTCGTCATCGGTGCCGGACACGCCGGATTCGCCGCCGCGACCGCGTTGCGCGACACCGGCGTCGACGGTCCGGTCACCCTGCTTGACGTCCACTGTGGACTGCCGTATCAGCGTCCCCCGCTGTCCAAGGCCTATCTGCTGGGCAAGGCCGACCGCGCCCGCGTCGCGTTCCGCCCGGCCGCCTACTACGAGCGGCGGGAGATCACGCTGCGGACCGGCCAGCCCGCAGTGGCGATCGACCGATCGGCCCGGACCGCCCGGCTGCGTTCGGGCGAAACGGTCGGCTACGACACGCTCGTTCTCGCGACCGGCGCCCGGCCCCGCCCGCTTCCGGTGCCTGGCCATGATCTGGACGGCGTCCTTGTGCTGCGGACCCTGCCGGACGCCGACGCGTTACGGGCACGGATGGAGACCGCGCGCCGCCCGGTCGTCATCGGCGGCGGCTTCATCGGTCTGGAATTCGCCGCGGTCGCGGCGGCCGGCGGCACTCCGGTGACGATTGTCGAAGCAGCGCAGCGGATTCTGTCGCGGTCGGTCTCCGCGCACACGGCGGCGCAACTGGAGAAAGCGCACCACGGCTGGGGAAACACCGTCCGCACCGGTACCGGAGTACAGCGAATCATCGGCGGTCCCGACGGTCAGGCCATCGGGGTCCGGCTCGCCGACGGCACGGAAATCACCGCGGACCTCGTCGTGGTCGGCGTCGGCGCCGTTCCGGAGACAGCACTCGCCGAGTCCGCCGGGCTCGCCGTGGACGACGGCATCATCACCGACCGATACCTGCGTACCTCCGACCCCAGCGTCTTCGCCATCGGGGACTGCGCCCGGATCGCGGAGCGGAACGGCTCGCGCACGCGTCGCCGGGAGTCGGTGCAGAACGCCACGGACCAAGCTCGAACGGTGGCGCGCACGATAGGCGGAGCCCCGGCCGCCTACACGGCGTCGCCGTGGTTCTGGAGTGACCAGCACCAGCTCAAGCTGCAGATCGCCGGAGACCTCACCGGCTACGACGAGGCGGTCGCCGCGCCCGGAGAAGGTGCGTTTTCGACCTACTGCTTCCGACGCGGCCAGCTCGTCGCGGTCGAATCCGTCAACCGGCCGACAGACCACGTCGCGGCCCGCAAACTCCTCGAGCGCACCGACGTCTCGCTCTCGCAGCGGGCGATCGGGCCGGGATTCGCGCTCGCCGATTTCCTGAAGTTCCGCTGACGCCCGGCCCGGGACGAGGTCCCGAGCCGGGCGTCAGCGGTTCACAGCACGATGTTGACCAGCCGGCCCGGCACCACGATCACCTTGCGCGGCGTCTTGTCGCCGACCAGCGCGGCGATCTTCTCGTCCGCCAGCGCGGTCGCCTGCACCGCGTCGTTCTTCGCGTCCGCGGCCACGGTGATCCGCGAGCGGACCTTGCCGTTGACCTGGATCGGGTACTCGACCGAGTCCTCGACCAGGTACTTCTCGTCCACGACCGGGAACGGCCCGTGCACCAGCGAATCGGCGTGGCCCATCCGGTGCCACAGCTCCTCGGCCACGTGCGGGGCCAGCGGAGCCAGCAGCAGCACCAGCGGTTCGGCCAGTTCGCGCGGGGTCGCCGCGGCCGAGCCGTACGCCTTGGTCAGGTGGTTGTTCAGCTCGATCAGCTTCGCGCCCGCGGTGTTGAACCGCATCTCCGCGTAGTCCTCGCGGACCCCGGCGATGGTGCGGTGCAACAGTTTCCGGTCCGCCTCGGTCGCCTCGTCCGCGGAAACCCGCAGCTCGCCGGTCTGCTCGTCGACCACCAGCCGCCACAGCCGCTGCAGGAACCGGTGCGCGCCGACGACGTCCTTGGTCGCCCACGGCCGCGACATGTCCAGCGGGCCCATCGACATCTCGTACAGCCGGAAGGTGTCCGCGCCGTAGGTGTCCGACATTTCGTCCGGCGTCACGGCGTTCTTCAGGCTCTTGCCCATCTTGCCGTATTCCTGCTTGACCTCTTCGTCGCCGAAGAAGAACTTGCCGTCGCGCTCGACGACGTCCTCAGCAGGCACGTACACGCCGCGCTTGTCGGTGTAGGCGAACGCCTCGATGTAGCCCTGGTTGAACAGGCGGCGGTACGGCTCCTTCGAGGACACGTGGCCCAGGTCGTACAGCACCTTGTGCCAGAAGCGGGAGTACAGCAGGTGCAGCACCGCGTGCTCGACGCCGCCGACGTACAGATCGACGCCGCCCGGGTCGTCCACGCCGTGCTCGGCCGGGCGCGGGCCCAGCCAGTACGCCTCGTTCTCCGGCGCGCAGAACACGTCCTGGCTCGCCGGGTCGACGTAACGCAGCTGGTACCAGCAGGAACCGGCCCACTGCGGCATGACGTTCGTGTCGCGGCGGTACTTCTTCGGCCCGTCGCCCAGATCCAGGGTGACCTCGACCCAGTCCTTCGCACGCGACAGCGGCGGCGACGGCTCGGAGTCGGCGTCGTCCGGGTCGAAGGTCTTCGGCGAGTAGTCGTCGACCTCCGGCAGCACGACCGGCAGCTGGTCCTCGGGCAGCGCGATCGGCAGGTTGTTCTCGTCGTAGACGATCGGGAACGGCTCGCCCCAGTAACGCTGGCGGGCGAACAGCCAGTCACGCAGCTTGTACTGCACGGTGCCCTCGCCCGCGCCGCGGTCCTCCAGCCAGGCGATGATCGTCTTCTTGGCGTCGGCGACGCCCATGCCGTTCAGGTCGACGGTTTCGTTGGCGGAGTTGATCGCCGGCCCGTCGCCGGTGAACGCCTCGCCCTCGAAGCCCTCGCCGGGGTCGACCGTGCGGACGATCTCCAGCTCGAACTTCTTCGCGAAGTCGTAGTCGCGCTGGTCCTGTGCCGGCACCGCCATGATCGCGCCGGTGCCGTAGCCCATCAGCACGTAGTCGCCGACGAAGACCGGGATTTCCTTGTCGTTGACCGGGTTCACCGCGTAGGTGCCGGTGAAGACGCCGGTCTTCTCCTTGTTCTCCTGGCGGTCCAGATCGGACTTGCGGGAGGCGGCGGCCCGGTACGCGGCGACGGCCTCGGCGGGCGTCTTCGCGCCGCCGGTCCAGCTTTCCGGGTGCTCGCCCGGCCACTGCGCCGCGGTCAGCTTCTCGACCAGCGGGTGCTCCGGCGCGATCACCATGTAGGTGGCGCCGAACAGGGTGTCCGGACGGGTGGTGAAGACCTCGATCTTCTCGCCGCCCGCGGCGAACGAGACCCGCGCGCCCTGCGACCGGCCGACCCAGTTGCGCTGCATGGACTTGACCTTCTCCGGCCAGTCCAGCAGCTCCAGGTCGTCGACCAGGCGGTCGGCGTACGCGGTGATCCGCATCATCCACTGGCGCAGGCTCTTGCGGAACACCGGGAAGTTGCCGCGGTCGCTGCGGCCGTCCGCGGTCACCTCCTCGTTCGCGACGACGGTGCCCAGGCCGGGGGCCCAGTTCACCGGAGCCTCGGAGATGTAGACCAGCCGGTGGTCGTCGATGATCTTGCGCTGCTCGACGGTGCTCAGCTCGGCCCACGGACGGCTGTCCGGCGTCGTGCGCTCACCCGCCGCGTACGCCTTCTCCAGCTCCTCGATCGGCCGCGCCTTGCGGGCGTCCTCGTCGTAGTAGGAGTTGAAGATCTGCAGGAAGATCCACTGGGTCCACTTGTAGTAGTCCGGGTCGATCGTCTCGATCGAGCGGCGCTCGTCGTGGCCCAGCCCCAGCCGCTTCAGCTGGCGGCGCATCGTGGCGATGTTCTGCTCGGTCGTGGTGCGCGGATGCGTGCCGGTCTGCACCGCGTACTGCTCGGCGGGCAGGCCGAACGCGTCGTAGCCCAGCGTGTGCAGCACGTTCCGGCCGATCATCCGGTGGTACCGCGCGTAGACGTCGGTGCCGATGTAGCCCAGCGGGTGCCCGACGTGCAGGCCGGAACCGGACGGGTACGGGAACATGTCCTGCACGAACAGCTTGTCCGAGGGCACCGGCTCGCCCGCTTCCGCGAGCGGGCCGACCGGGTTCGGCGCGTGGTAGGTGCCGTGGTCGGACCAGTGGTCCTGCCAGCGCTGCTCGATCTGCCCGGCCAGCTCCGCGGTGTAGCGGAACGGCGGGGCGTGCTCAGCGTCCGCGGCACTCTTCGCCGCGGCCCCGGTGGCCTCGTCAGACCCTGTCATCGCCGTCTTCCTCCGTGTCGAGCCACTCCCAGAAACAACTCGACCCCCCAAGCCAGAAGGCATGAGGGGTCGCCGCGCCGAGCCGGTCATCGGACCAGGTCAGCGCGGCAGGCCAAGGAGCAGCCGAGCCGTGTTCATGCACTCATCGTAACGCGCTGGTCAAAGCCGTTCCGACGGGACCGCCAAAGCGACGACCTGGGTGACTTGCGACGCGGAGAAGTTGTTGTCGCTCACGAGCACGAGGGTGCGTTCCCCGGACGGCAGCGCCGGGCCCCAGGCCATCCCCTCGATGTTGTCCACAGTGGAGAGCGGCAGGTCGGAGAGGTCGGCGAGCAGCTTCTTCTTGACCGGCTTGACGTGCTTCGCGGCGGTGAGGGACGGGGTGTGGAGAACGTTCGTCGCGCCAGTGGTGTCGATCTCGAAGATGCGCACCTTGTTGCCGACGCCGGTGACGAAGGACCGTTCCATCATCAGGAACTTCGTCGGGTCGGCCTGGTTCACCGCGAGCATCGAGGAAACTCCGGTATCGGCGAACCCGGTGGCGGGCTTGGGCTCGGCGAAAAGCTTCTCCTGCGGGTACGCGTACTGCGCGAGCACGGGCCCGAAGCGGCTCTGCAGGGTGATCCGCGACAACGCACCCGACGTCGGCGTGGGCGGCGGCCCGTCCTGCAGCAGCGGGGCCTCGACCTCGCTGGCCAGCAGCGTGCCGAACCCGGTGTAGGCGAGCCCTTCGAGAACGTAATTGCGGCGCGGACCGGCATCCGGCGTCATCCGCTCGTTGGCGGGCAACGGCAGGTCGCGGACGTAGTGCCCGTCGCGGGTGGCTTCGCGGATCGAGGGCTGGATCAGGTGCTGGTCGGCGAGCCGATCGCCTTCCTGCGACCAGACGTAGTGCCCGGTCCACGGGTCGACGCGCAGTTCTTCGGGGTCGATCGTCTGCTCGTTCTGGGGAGCGGCCGGGTCGTTCTTCGCGAGCGGCGGATACGGCGTGCCGTCCGGGCGCAGCAGCGGATGCGTGCCGGTGAAGGTGACCGGACCCACACCGTTGGCGCCGACGTCGAACTTCGCGGTGTAGAAACGGGCCGGGTTGATCGCGGACCGGTCATCGCTGATGAAGGCGTAACCGCCGGTGCGCGGATCGAAGTCGACGGACGACAATCCGCCGACCGTGGTGCCCTGGAACTGCAGGTTGTGCGGCACACGCTGCTCGCCGAGCAGCCGGACGGGCCGCTGCGCGGCAGCAGCGGCGGTCCCGGTTCCGGAGACGAGCAGGGACAGGGTGACGATCCCGGCGGCAGCCAGCAGCCGGTGTCGCGTGGACGAAGACATGGCCCGTAGCACAGCCGACGAGGGTATCCGGGACATGGCCGCGAGGTCACGCTTATCCTCAGAGGGTGTTCGCTATCGCGCTCGTTCCGATCGTCCTTGGTGTCGTCGTCGGCTGGGGTGGCTTCCTCGGCGTGCGCGGACGGCTGAGCAGGGCGAGCGGGGCCGGAGTCCGGACCGAAGCCTCGATGCGCAGCGAAGAGGCGTTCAAGCTCGCCAACCGGGTGGCCGGCATCCCGACCCTGGCCGGAGGCGCGGCCGCGGTCGTCTGCGGACTCGCCGGTCTCGCGATCCCCGCCACCGCGGGCCTGGTCGCCGCCGCGATCGTCGGACTGCTCGGCCTGCTGGTGATGGTCGTCGCCGGAGCCCGGATGGGCGCGCGAGCGGCCCTGACCGTGCCCGCCCCGTCGCCGGCCCCGGCCGGCTGCAGCGGCTGCGCGTGCGGCGCCGGCGGCTGCGGAGTCCTGCAGAAGTCCAGCGAGGCCTAGTTCCGCTGCAAATCGCCAGGATGGGTGGCCAGCAACGCGAGCGGCACCCCCTGGCGGCGCAGCACCTGACCCCACAGGTCACGGCTGGGCGGAGCGAGAATGTCGCTCGGCAACGCGGGGACGATCACCCAGTCCTCGCGTTCGATCTCGCCCGCGAGCTGCCCTGAATCCCACCCGGCATAGCCCGCGAACACGCGCACGCCCCGCACCTTCGGCACGAGCACCTCGGGATCGCTGTCCAGATCGACCAGCGCGACCGGCCCGCGCACGGCAACCACGCCCGGAACGCTGGAAGCGGTCTCCCCAGTCCGCAACGCGGCGAGACAAAGCGCGGTCTTCTTGTCGACCGGCCCGCCGACGAACACCGACTGCGGCTCCGCGACATGCGCGCCCCACCCCGGCAGGACGTCATTCACCGGAACATCGGACGGCCGGTTCAAGACCACCCCGAGCGTGCCCTCCGCCCGATGATCGATCACGAACACCACTGTCCGCTTGAAGTTCGGGTCGAACATCGTGGGTGCGGCGACCAGGAGCGTTCCCGGTTCAACCTCGGCGTCCGCTGGCACGCCACCCATGATCCCATCACCCGCCGAGGGAAATCCTCCCGGCACGGGAACACCAGCACCACCCGCCCCGTTGAGAACAATGAGCCGGCGCACTCGTGTCCCCCGGGCTCACTGAAGAACCGCCTTTGTGGAATACCGGTCCGGCCGGAGCCACACTGCGCCAAGCCGCCGAGAGGCGAAACGAGTGCGCCGGTGTTCTCGAGTCCTGTTCGGTGCTTCGCACCTTCCCCTTCCACCGGCGCCGTGTACCCGGGGGGCCGAGCCCCCCGGACCCCCGCGGTGCCTTCGGTGCGGTTTTCGGGGTGGGCGGGGGCGGAGCCCCCTTTGTTTTGGCAACCGGTGCTGGTGGGGTTTGTTGCTTCCGGGGCGTTGTTGGCTGGGCGGGACCGTTCACTGTCCGCGAGCTGGCTCGGGTGCGGCGGCTTTCCCGGTGGTGAGATGCCGTGGCTCGGTCCGTGGCTCCGCCTCGACTTGGACGGATGTGGGTGGGCTTTGTTGCCTCGGGCCGCTGCAGGCTTGCCGGGTCAACTTGCCGCCTCGCGATCTGGCTCGGCGGGCGTGGGTGGGCCTTTGTTGCCTCGGGGTGGCGTTAGCTCGCCGTTCAGCGGCTTGGGCCGAGCGGGTTGGGTTGGGCGTTGCTGCTTCGGGGGCGCTGCCGGTTGGGCTCGTTCGTTCGCCAGGGGCGACGCGGCGCGATCTGCCCACAGCCAGCCCGGCGTGCTTGGCTGCCGATTTGTCGTTTTTTGGGGTTCTTGGGTTGTCGGGGGTGGTCAGTAGGGTTGTGTGGTGCGGGTGGGGGAGTGGGTCGTTCGGGAGCCGTTGTTTCGGCGGTTGTTGTTTACGCGGTTCGCGGCTCAGTGGGGGGACGGGGTCTTTCGGGCTGGGCTGGCTGGGGCCGTCCTGTTCAATCCGGAGCGGGCGGCTGATCCGTTGGCCATTGCGGAGGGGTTCGCTGCTCTGCTGCTGCCGTATTCGCTGGTGGGGCCGTTTGCTGGGGCGTTGCTCGATCGGTGGGACCGGCGGCGGGTGCTGGTGTTCGCCAATCTGGTGCGGGCCGTGGCGATCTTGGCGTCCGTTGTTGCGGTGGGGGCTGGGGTCGGCGGGATCGGGTTGTTTTCGCTCGCGTTGCTTGCGGAGGGGATCAGCCGGTTTATCGGGTCTGGGTTGTCTGCTGCGTTGCCGCATGTAGTGGAGCCGTCGGCGGTGGTTTCGGCTAATGCGGTCGCGGCGACGCTCGGGTCGGCGATCGCGGTCGTCGGTGGCGGGTGTGCGATCGGGTTGCGGACGGTGTTCGGGGCCGGGGATGTCGGGTCGGCGGAGACCACTGCGTTTGCTGCGGTCGGGGCGTTGGTGTCCGCCGTGCTCGCGCATCGGTTCGCGAAGGGTGTGCTCGGGCCGACTGTGGTTGACGAGCCGACTAATCCGGTGGTGGCGGTCGCGCGCGGGCTGGCTGATGGGGCTCGACATGCGTGGCGGGCGCCTCGGGTTACGGCTGGGTTTGTCGCGTTGTTCGCGCATCGCGCGGCGTATGGGATTTCGTTGCTGCTCAGCGTGTTGCTGATGCGCAATTACTTCGCTGACGACGGGATCTTTCGCTCGGGACTGCCCGGGCTCGGCCAGATGGTCGCTTGCGCGGGGGCGGGAATTCTCGTCGCGGGGCTGGTGACGGCGCGGCTGATTCGGTCGCTCGGGCGGACGTGGGCGGTGCTCGGGTCACTGCTCGTTTCGGCGGTCGCGCAGGCCGCGTTCGGGTTGCCGATGTTGTTGCCGTTGGCGTTGATCGCGTCGTTCCTGATCATGGGGACCGGGCAGGTCGTGAAGCTGTCCGTCGACTCGTCGGTGCAGCTGGATGTCGCGGACGAGGCTCGCGGGCGGGTCTTCGCGCTGTACGACACGCTGTTCAACATCACCCAGGTGGTGGCGGTTTCGCTCGCGGCGCTCTTCGTCAAGGACAACGGGTACTCGCCCGAGCTCATGGTGGTCGCGACCGCGCTCTATCTGCTGGGCGGGGTCGGATACCTGCTGGCCCGTCGGCGGCGCGGCGATTCGCTGCCGCAAACCGTTGAACCCAAACGGGGGTAGTAACTCACCGTTGGGCATTAGGGTGACTTGTGACCCGGTCGAGTTAATCTCGGCACGCGCAACCGACACGGGGGGCCACCGTGAGCACCATCGGCGACGACCGTGCCCGTCTCGACGCCGCGCCGGCTGTCCTGACCTCGCCCGACGGGCTCGTCCGCGCGACCGCGGGACCGGCCGGCACGCTCGGCAGGCTTGAGTTCGCCCCGGACGCCTTCGAGCGGACGACTCCCGCGCAGCTCGCGTCGACCGTCCAGGCTCTCGTGCAGCACCTGGCCGACGCACCCGAACCGCAGCACAGCTCCTCGATGCCCGCCCCGCGGCCGACCCCGCGTCGTGTCCGTCCGCGCGGAACCGTTCCGCAGAACCGCCGTCGCGGGTCCTGATGTCGTCCGCTCCGGACGCAATGATTCACGTGGAACCAACGGGTACCGGTCAGCAGGTGCTCGTCGAGATCGGTCGGCTGATCAAGGCGCACCGGGCCGATCCGGACGCGCTGGCCGGCATCGGATTCGCCCAGCTCGGCGACCATTACGAGGTGCAGGCCCGCAACACCGTCGCCACTACCGAGATGGTCCAGCGGCTCACCGACTTGCGCGCCGAGATGTACCAAGCGGGCCGCGGCACCTGGGTTCAGGCGCGCTACGTGCTCACCCCGGACGGCGCGTTCGACTTCGACTACTTCACCGACGACGAGCCCCCATGGACGACGCCACCCGATTCGTCCGCCTACCTCGCCGAACTCACCACCTTTCCCCGCGACGACGAGCACCTTCCCGACTGGTGGCGGCTGCACGTCGGGCTCCCGCTCGGAGTCGTCTTCCGGCATGCCACCGCCGGAACCGGCGAACCGTTGTCGCAGGAAGAGCTGCCGCTCGTGCTGCGGTACCTCGAACGCGAGGCCGCGGTCGGAGAGAGGCACCGCACTGACGGCACCTGGATTTGGCCGGTCGAGGTGGCCGAGCGCTTGAGAGAACACGGCACAGCTCCCGAGCCCGAACTGCTCCAGCACATCCGTGACCTGGGCTTTCACCCGCCGTACGTCGACCATCTGGTGCGCCGAACAGCGGAAGCCGACCTGGCCGGGAAACCCCGTCCGCGACCCACGCCGGACGACCTCCAGCGGACCGCGGGCGACGTTGCCGCGGAACGGGAAACCAACCCGGACCCGGTCCTGTCCGACGCCGAACTCCTGACCCACCTCGAACACCGGCTCGACTCGTTCGGCGTGTGGGCCGACGTCCGCTGCCTCGGCGGGCGGGAAGCCGGGAAATGGAGCCTCTACCAGGTCAAAGCCGGGTGGGCGGTCGTCGCGCCGGACGGTCGGGAGCAGGTTTTCGCCCGCCTCGAAGACGCCGCGCACCACCTGCTCGGCGCACTCCTGCTGCATCCCGCCCGCGCGACCGGCGGCCGCGAAACCCCGCTGGAAACGGCGCGGGAGGTCGCCGACTGGCCGGTCCAGCCCGTGCCGGGTGACCCTCCCCTCACGCTGCTGCGGAACAAGAGACTCACTCGGTTGGCGGAAGGTACCGTCGTTCTGCGATTCGGCGAAGAACCCGGCAACCTGGTCCACCACCAGGCGGTACGGTTCGCGACGACGTCCCTGCCACTCGAACGGGAGCGCATGACCAGCACTTTTCGCCTCCGAAGATCACTCCACGTGATCACCGGGGTGACGGTGCCCTGGGCGAACCTTCCCGGCGGCGCGGTGGCGTACGTCTTGCCCAAGCCGATCGCGGAGCACGAGTCCGACGGAAGCCTGGAGAGGATCGAGTAGGTGGAAGCGGCGGAAGCGGTGGAGAAGGTCGGGAAGTGGTTGCGCGCCGTGCACGGCCCCGAGGTCTCCGGGCCGGGCGGCCTCCGGGTCGACCACGACCGCGTGCTGCGGGTCCCCGAAGGCTGGTCGATCCCCTACAACACTGTCGCGTTCCTCGACGACGGCCGTCCGGACAAAGAGCTGTTCCCCGCCCCGTCGGTGCTCGTGCGCGAGCCGGACGGCGAACTGCGCCAGGCGCATCCGCATCCGGGCGGGCTCAGCACCCCGGTCGCTTATCCGGGACAGGAGAGCTGGCGCGAGGTCGTCGACCCGGAGTACGCGAAGGCCGGGCTGGGCGAGCTCGGCGTGCCGCTGCCCGCGGTCGCCGGCTGGGTGAAGGTCGACAACGACGGGCACCAGACCGGTGACGAACGCGAAAACCCCGAGTACAAGGCCGGTCCGATCCGCCGCGGCTACCCGAAGCCGGAAAATCCGCTGGAAACCCTCCTCGCGTTCGCGAGCGTCGGCTGGCTCTCGCGCGAGCAGCTGCTGATCGGCCTGCTGCGCTGCGAAGTCTTCGTTCCGTTCGACCTCAAAACCGGCGCGACCGACCGGTTCTACTTCTCCGAGGAACGCAACGAGCTCCGCGTCTTCAGCTCGACCCGGCATCTGCCTGCCCGCGAGCACGCCTGGTGGCGAGTCGACTTGGCGACATTGGCCGAGTTCGAACACCCGCCGAACCTGGTGATCAACGGCGGTCCGGCGACCTTCGAGGACGTCGCCGGCGCCGAGTTGACCACAATCGCGAAGCGGTTTCCCCGCCAGGAACCGCGGGTGGACGAGAACGGCCGCTGCCCGGAGATCGAAGAAGACCTGGAGAAGTTCGCCGTCGAAACGGCCGCCAGGATCGGGCTGGAGAAGCCGGTCGACATCCCGAAGGCGGCCGCGGAACGCGCACGGCGGCACGGGTTCGAGCTAACCGCCGACGAATGCCGCAAGACCGTCCTCGGCCGGTCGTGGCTGCGCCGGTTCGAACAGCCGGAGCCGAGCCGCTCGCGGCCGAACGACCTGCGCGCCAACGGTCTCGTGCCGTCCTGGGACAACGACGGCCGGATCGTCCCGAAGCTCGACACCTTCGGCAAATACCCCGAGATCAGCCTGGAGAACTTCCGTTACGGCTGGCAGCGGGTCGTCGGCGCGTGGGTCGGCTTCGCGCTGGGCGAGGCGCTCGGCTCGGCCGTCGACCGGATGCGGCTGGACGAGATCGTCTCGACCTACGGTCCGGACGGCGTCCGCGACCTGCCGCTCGCGTTCGACCAGCCGGGCCGGATCGGCTCGATGACGCAACGGCTGCTGTTCCTGACCGAGGCCGTGATCCGCAGCCCGCACCGCGAACAGCCGGAATCGCGCGACGTCGAAAAGCTGTTCCCCGGCGTGGTCCGCGGCGCGCTGGGCCGCTGGCTGCACACGCAGGGCGCGGCGATCCAGAACGCCGACGGTTTCCTCGTCAAGGTGCCTGAACTGCACGCCCGCCGCGCGATCGACGACGCCGAGCTCAACGCGTACCACGCGCTGGTCACCGGCGATCCGCAAGCCGCGCCGATGTCGGGCCCGGCCGCGCTGCTCGGCGCGCTGCCCGCGGTGCTGACCGCGGCGGGTCCGGGCACCGGGTTCAGCGGCGGCATCGGCCAGGTCGTGCGCGATCTCGCCGGCGTGACGCACCAGCCGGACGACGTGGCCGCCGCGACCTACCTGGCGTGGGTGTTCGAGAAGGCGCTCACGAAGGATTCGTTCAGCTATCCGGTGTGGAATCTGTCCCGCGAGGTCCTCGAGGAACACGACGGCCCGGAGTGGGGGCCGGTGCGCGACCTGGTGGCCGAGGCGGTGCCGTTCTTCGGCGAGCACGGCCTGCCGGACCTGCGGATGCCGGAGCTGATCGGCGATGGACACAGCACTCTGTCCGTCCTCGGCCGCTCGTTCGCCGCGCTGTCCGGCTTCGAGAACTACCCGGAACAGGCCATGCTGCGCGCGGTGAACCACTCCGGCCGCAGCGCGCTCACCGGCGCGTTGACCGGTGCGCTGCTTGGCGCTCGGGTAGGCGTTCCCGGGCTGCCCCGGAAGTGGGTCGAACAGCTTGAGCTGCATCACCTGATCGAACAGGTGGCGACCGACGCGCTGTGGCATTTCGACCGCCATTCGGCGCGGAACGCACTCGGCGACGCCTGGGTGCAGCGCTACCCACGGCACTGATCGGTCACCCGAGCAGGTATTTGTGGGCGCATATTCTCCCGTCTCCGGTGACCGATGGTCGGGTCGTGACACGGTCAGATAGGTTCGTTGCGGCTACACGGGGGACTTCGGGGAGGAACCAGACGTGCGGTACCGGGTGGAATCGGGAGAACGCCCAGACGGCCTGTACGCGACGCTCGACGATCGCACTTTCGCGGCACAACGCTCGACCACCGACGGAACGCTGCTGCTGACCGTCGTCGGCGACGAGGAAGCGCCCGAAGGGTTCGACCGTGAGCACGAGGGGAAGCCGGCGCGGGTCGTGCTCGCGAACGAGGTGCCCGCGACGTTCGATCTGCGCACCTACGTCGAATACGACGACGAACTGTTCGAGGTCGCGCCAGGCGACCAGCCGAACCTGACCCTGCGCTGGACGCGGCACGATCCGGTGCGCGCCGCGCAGCTCGGGCTCACCGATTTCTCGGTGACCGTCCCGGGCAAGCAGCTCACCGGGCTCTGGCTGACCCGGCACGACTACGGCGAGCCGAAGGCCGAGACCGAGGGCGGCGACCAAACCCGGATCCTGCGGGGGATCGGCCGCACGCTGCGCCAGGTGCCCGGCGGGTGGACGCGGGTGGCGGCGCAGTTCCGGCAGGTCGGCGACTACTCCGAGCTGGAGGTCCGCGCGGTCGGCGACGAGAACGGCCCGGTTTCGGTGGCGCTGCCCGGCACGCCGCAGCTGAGCACGCTGTTCTCCCAGCTGCGCGCCGCGATGTACCAGCCGGAGACCGGCACCTGGTTCCAAGGCACCTTCACGCTCGACGCCGATTCGCAGTTCGATTTCGACTTCGACGCCGACCAGGAGCCGGACTGGCGGCTGCCGCCCAACGACGGCGGCGAGCCCGCCCGCGAGTCCTACCTCGTGGAGCTGACCCGTTTCCCACGCCCGGACAAGCACCTGCCGGACTGGCTCGGCGCGAAAGCCGGGCTGCCGCTGACCGTCGGGTTCCGCCAGGCGCGGCCGGTCGACGCGCACAACGAGGGCGAGCGCCCCGTGGTGAACCGCCCGCCGGTGCCGCCGGACCAGGTCCGCGGCGTCCTCGACTACCTGTTCCGCTCGCCCGTCGTGCTGCACCGGCCGGTGCCGCAGCCGGACATCTTCGCGCCCGGCGCGCCGCCGGACGTGCCGCAGGCCTTCCACACCGACGGCACCTGGATCTGGCCCGCCGCCGTACCGCACTACCTGCGCAAATACGGTGTTCCGCCGGAGCCGGAGCTGGTCGAGCACATCCGCGCCGCCGGGTTCCGCCCGCCGATCGTGCGTGACCTGGTGCGCGCGACCGCCGAAGCCGACGTGCTCGGCAAACCGCGCCCGGGCCGTACCGAGGCCGACATCCCGGACGACAGCTCGCTCGCCCGCGCGGTCCGCGGCGAGCCGACCCTTGGCCTGCGCAGTGCCGAAACGTTGGCCCTGTTGCAGCAGCGGCTCGTCGAACACGGCGTGCCGTCGTCGGCGTACCGGATCGGTGCGAACGAGGTGCCCGCCGAAGGCGTGTGGACGTTGCGCCGCGCGGAAAACGGCTGGGAGGTGTCGCGTCCGCCCGCAGCGGAGCCGGTCGCGTTCGCCAACCTCGCCGACGCGGCCCGGTTCCTCCTCGGCACGCTGCTGATGCTGCCGCCGCAGGCCCCGGACGAATCCGATCAGCCCGCGGACTGGCCGATCCTGCCGATGCGCGGCGAGCCGCCGTTGTCGTTCTTCCGCGGCAAGCGGATCGTCGTGCTGCCCGCCGGGACCACGGTGGTCCGCTTCGGCCCCGAGACCGGGAACCTGGTGCACGCGAATTCGGTGCGGTTCCTGGAAACCTCGCTGACGCCGGACCGCGAACGCGACCGGCACGAGTACCGCGTGCAGCGCACGATCCGGGTGCTGACCGGCGTTACCGCGCCGTGGGCGCAACAGCCCGGCGGGGCCACCGCGTACCTGCTGCCGCGCCCGATCGCGCAGCACCTCGAGCAGGGCGCGCTATCCCGGCTGTGAAGCCGTGATCAGCACGGCGGGCGACCACCAGTAGTCCGCGAGCGGTTCCACCGTCACGTCGGCGAACCCGGCGGCCTCGAGCTGCCGGGTCCACTGCGCGGCCGGATGTTCCCAGTTCGTCCGTGCCGTCCCGGCGGCAACGCCGAGGAGCACCGGCAGCAGAAATCCTTGTGCCACCAGGGAAGCCTGCTCGCCGTATTCGGCGACGCCGCGTTCGTACCTACGCGCGAGCGACTCCAGGTCAGCAGTGTCCGGCACGTCGAATTCGGCGAGCACCAAGCGTTCCGTCCGCGCTCGCAACGCACTCAGCACCTCAGCGCGGACGGAGGGCTCGATCGACTGCAGCGCGAACGTCGACTGCGTGAGGTTCCACATGGAACCATCCGCGGCGAGAAAGTCCTGCGCGGTCAACGAAAACCGGCGCGCACCAGGCACTTCGACGTCCGCGAGCAGCGCCTCCGACGGCTCCACCAGGTCGATCCGCTCCGGCCGGAACGAGGCCCGCGCCAACGCCGGCTCGATCGCCAACCCGTCGCCGCACCCGAGGTCCAGCAACGCGGCCGGACGCCAGACGTCGTACCGCGCGGCCAGTTCTTCGCTCAACCGCCGGTACAACTCGACGTTGCCGCCACCGCGGATGAACGCCGTGAACGCGGCGGGCTGGTCGTACACCGGACCGCTCGAACCAGCCGCCAGATACCTCGCCAACTCGGCGCCCAACGGCGTTCCAGCCTCAACAGCAAGCGCACCCGCTCGCTCGACCTCGCCGTCCCGGTACGCCGCCAGCGCACCCGCCACCCCGCTCACAGCGGCACCCACAACGTCACCCTCGTTCCGCTCCCCGGACTCGATTCGACCAGCGAGGTCCCGCCGACCTCGGACAACCGCGCGGTGATCGACTCGCTGATGCCGAACCCGGCCGGCCGGTCCGCCGGACTGAACCCGGTGCCGTGATCCCGCGTGATCACCGCGATCCCGCCATTGCGTTCCTCCACGCGTACCACGACCTTGTCCGTCTCCGCGTGCTTCATCGTGTTGCGCATGGCTTCCCGCACCGCGTCGCGGATCGCGATCTGCCGGACCTCGGACAGCGTGTCGTCGTCCAGCTCGGCGATCACCAGCTGCGCGCGCAGCCCGTCCCGCGCCATCTCCGCGGCCAGCGCCGCGAGCTTCTCGCCGAGCGGACGCGCGCCCTCCTCGGCCCGCTGCGCGGCGGCGGTCTCGATCGTCTGCCGCAGTTCGATCGCCTGCGCCCGGGCCAGCCGCTGCACCTCGACCAGCCGCTGATCCGAATCGCCCGGACCGCCGAGCGCGATCGCTTCCAGCGTCTGCAGCACCGTGTCGTGCAGCATCCGGTGCTGCCGCGCGCGTTCGGCGAGCCGTCCGTTGCGAATCCCGTACGCCAGCGCCAGCCGGATCCCGAGGCCGAGCAGGATCAGCGCGCCGACCGCGGTGAACAGGACGCCGAACATCGTCGGGTACAGCGACACGGCCTGCGCGAAATCGAACGTGCCGTGGTTGAGCAGGTCCGACAGCAGCCGCACCGGCAGGCTGAGCGCCGCCAGCCCGATCCCGGACGGGATGCCGACGGCGAGGGTGAGCAGGGCGACGCTGCCGAGCAGGTGTTTGTCCGCGACTCCGACCGCGTCGTGGAAGACCGCGGGCGACACCGTCGCGCCGATGAACAGCTCGAACGCGAGCGTGGCGACGAGGTCGATCAGCAGCAACCGGCCCGCGAGATCACTGCGGAACGGGGCTCGGCGCATCATCCAGAACAGGCCGAACGCGCTCAGCGCCACCGAGCACACCGCGACGATCGCGACCGACGCCAGCCCGGCCGACCCGTGCCTGACCGCGTACGACCCGAACGTCGCGGGCACCATCAGCAGCCGGTAGACCAGCGGAACCAGCACCACGTACCGAGCCGCACGCAGGAGCAGCCCGTCGCGCTGCCGCTCGTCGACCGGACCGGCCATCCGCGAGATCCGCTGCAACGCGCGCACCGGGGTCGGATCGCCGATCTCGTCGGTCAGCCCGGTCGTCGCCGTGGCCAGCGCGGGCGTGCCGCGCCGCAGCAGCATGACGAGAAAGCTGGCTCCGCGCCGGTCCCCGTCCTGCTGCCGCGTCATCGATCCCCCCGGTTCGGTTCGAGACAGGGAGTATCTCGGCTGGCCCGGCGATGATCCAGAGGCCAAAGGGGGATCGTGGCGAACCCGCGATCCCGAATTCATTTCTTGGGTCTACTCGCCCGAACCGAGGCCCTCGGCCGCCGCCCACTTCTTCAGCTCGGCGACCGCCTCGTCGTGTTCCAGCGGACCGCGGTCCAGCCGCAGTTCCTTGAGGAACTTCCAGGCCTGCCCGACCTGCGGGCCCGGCGGGAGGCCGAGCAGCCGCATGATCTCGTTGCCGTCGAGGTCCGGCCGGACCCGGTCGAGGTCCTCCTGCTCCTTGATCCGCGCGATGCGGGCCTCGAGATCGTCGTAGGTCGCCTGCAGAGCGGCCGCCTTGCGCTTGTTGCGCGTGGTCGAATCGGCGCGGACGAGCTTGTGCAGCCGGGTCAGCAGGTCGCCGGCGTCGGTGACGTAGCGGCGGACCGCCGAATCGGTCCACTCGCCGCCGCCGTACCCGTGAAACCGCAGGTGGAGGAACACGAGCTGGGAGACCTGCTCGATGATCTCCTTCGAGTACTTCAGCGCCCGCAAACGTTTGCGGGCCATCCGCGCACCGACCACCTCGTGGTGGTGAAAGCTCACGCCGCCGCCCTGGGTGAACTCGCGGGTGGCCGGTTTGCCGATGTCGTGCAGCAGCGCGGCCAGCCGCAGCACGAGGTCCGGCTCGCTGGTCGGTTCGTGCGTTTTCTCCAGCTCGATCGCCTGCGCGAGGACGGTCAGCGAATGCTGGTAGACGTCCTTGTGCTGGTGGTGCTCGTCGATCGCCAGCCGCATGCCGGGCAGTTCGGGCAGCACCCGGTCGGCCAGCCCGGTGTCGACCAGCAGCTCAAGGCCCGGCCGCGGGTCGGGGGCCAGCATCAGCTTCGACAGCTCGGTCTGGACCCGCTCGGCGGTGATCCGGTCGATCTCCTCGGCCATCGACGTCATCGCCTCGACCACGCGCGGCGACGCGGTGAAGCCGAGCTGCGCGGAGAACCGGGCCGCGCGCATCATCCGCAGCGGGTCGTCGGCGAACGACTCCTGCGGCAGCGCCGGGGTGTCGAGCACCTTCAGCCGGAGCGCGTCCATGCCGTCGTGCGGGTCGATGAACGTCTTCCCGACCAGGTCGATCGCCATCGCGTTGACGGTGAAGTCGCGGCGGAGCAGGTCACCCTCGATGGTGTCGCCGAAGGTGACCTCGGGGTTGCGGCCGACGCGGTCGTAGCTGTCCGCGCGGAACGTGGTGATCTCCAGCGTCGTGCCGTTCTTGGTGACGCCGACGGTGCCGAACGCGATGCCGACGTCCCAGACCGCGTCGCCCCATTCGCTCACGATCTGCAGCACCCGGTCCGGGCGCGCGTCGGTGGTGAAGTCGAGGTCGTTGGACAGCCTGCCGAGCAGCGCGTCGCGCACGCTGCCACCGACCAGGTACAAGCTGTGGCCGGCGCGGGCGAAGCGCTCGGCCAGCTCGTCGGCCAACGGGGACACTCGCATCAGTTCCGTCACCGCGTTCTGCTGGGCGACCAGGTTGTTCACTCGAATCCCACCACGAAAATGGCGCCGCCACCGCGGACGCCGCCGGACACGGACACGGAGAGCCAGAGTACCCGGGCGACCGTTTGCTCTAGCATCGCAGCATGTCTGGATCCGCCGGTCGCGCCGGGCCGCCGACGCCGCGCCGGCGGCGACGGCGCCACCGCGGCAGGCGGCTGACCACGGTCGACGAGACCTCGGCTGGCGGACTGGTCGTCGACCCGGAGCGCGAACACGCGGTGCTGATCGGGCGGCTCGACCGACACGGCAGACTGCTGTGGTCGCTGCCGAAGGGCCACATCGAGGACGGGGAGACGGTGGAGCAGACCGCGGTGCGCGAGGTGAAGGAGGAAACCGGCATCTCCGCGCGCGTCCTGCACCCGCTTGGCGCCATCGATTACTGGTTCGTCGCGCAGCAGCGCCGGGTGCACAAGACCGTGCACCATTTCCTGCTCGAAGCCACCGGTGGCGAACTGTCGGACGAGGACGTCGAGGTGACCGAGGTCGCCTGGGTTCCGCTGGCCGAGCTGGAGACCACCCTCGCCTACGCGGACGAGCGCAAGCTGGTTCGCGGGGCAGCAGAACTTTTCGCGCCCGACGAGCGCGGCTGAGAGGGAGCACCCGAGTGAAGCGGCCCGCCGCCTTCTTGCTGTCTTTGCTGATCGTCGCCGCCACCGCGTTGTTCGGTGCGCCGGCGGGCGCGCAGGAGAATCCGTCTCCGGAACCGGCGCGGCTGCGGCTCGACCTCGGCCAGCTGACCCCGCGCGTGATTTCCAGCGCGGACCAGGCGATCACGGTGGCCGGGACGGTCACCAACACCGGATCGCGCCGGATCGTCAAGCCGATGGCCCGGCTGCAGATCGGCGAACGCCTCGCCAGCCCGCGCGCGATGGACTCGGTGCTCGCCGGGACCCCGGTGCAGGACACCCCGCTGACCGAGTTCACCACGCTCGCCGAGGACCTGGAGCCTGGGCAGAGCGCCCGGCTGAACATCACCGTGCCGCTCACCGGGCCGCGCGGCGCTGGCCTCCGGCCGGGCGTGTACCCGCTGCTGGTGAACGTGAACGGCACCCCGGAGTACGGCGGCCCGGCCCGGCTCGCCGCGGTGAGCTTGCTCATGCCGGTGCTGTCGACGCCGGGCCACGCGAACAACCAGGCAACGCAGCGGCATTCGAAACTGGCCGTGCTGTGGCCGATCACCGACAGCACCCCGCACGTCCAGTCCGCCCCGTTCGGCGTGCCGATGACGCTCACCGACGATTCGCTCGCCGACCAGCTGAGCCCCGGCGGACGGCTGTATTCGCTGGTCTCGGCGGCGCGAGCGGCGCAGGAGACGAATCCGAAGATCGGCGGCTCGCTGTGCTTCGCGCTCGATCCGGACCTGCTGCGCACCGTGGACGCGATGAAGAACGGCTACCGGGTCAGCGGCGGGGCGACGGGCAAGGGCGCGGACGCCGCGTCGAACTGGCTGGCGGCGCTGCGTGCGCTGGTCACCGGCCGGTGCGTGATCCCGCTGCCGTTCGCCGACGCCGACCTCACCACGCTGGGCAAGATCCGCGGCGCCGACGGCAACCCGGACGCCGGCCTCATGACCACGGCGCTGAACGGCACCGCGACGATCCGCCAGGTGCTCGGCGTCGAGTCGAAGAGCGGCGTGCTGTGGCCGGGCGGGACTCCGGACGACAAGGCGCTGTCGGCGATTTCGTCGGGCGGCTTCCAGACCGTGCTCACCGACAGCGGCAAGCTGCGGGCGGGCGGTGACGACGAGACCGTCACCGGCGCGGCGACCCTGTCCGACGGCCTGCGCGCGCAGCCGACCAACTCGATGGCCACCGCCGGTCTCACCGGATTCACGCCGAGCCCGCAGGCGCCGACCACCTACAGCGGAGCGTCGCAGCGCGCGGTCTCCACGCAGAACGGTCTCGCCGCGGTCGCGTTCGAAGCCGGGCTCGGCCGCACCGAAGGAACCACCGGCGGGCCGCTGCTCATCGCGCCGCCGCGGCGCTGGGACGCCACCACCGACGAGCTGAACGCCTTCCTGTCCGGGCTCGGCAAGCTCACCACCGCGGGCGTGACGGCCGGTTCGACGCTCGACGACCTGCTGGGCACCGCGCCGGAAGGCAGCGCTTCGCTGGCCGCGGACACCCGTTCGGACGGCGGCGCGGCGGTCGCCGGCCAGCTGTCCGGCCTCGACCAGGACGCCACCGGCCTGGTGTCGGCGATGCAGGTCGACCAGCGGAACCAGGTCGAACCGAAGGCCGTCGTCGGTCCGGTGCGCGACGCGCTGGTCCGCGGCAGCTCGACCGCGTTCGGCCCGTCGGCGGTGGCGTCCGCCTCGGCGAACGCCACCGCGGAGCTCGCCGCGATCCGCGACCAGGTGACCGTCGAACAGCCGAAGCAAACGTTTGCGCTCGCGTCCGGGTCCTCGCCGCTGCCGGTGTACGTGCACAACGACCTGCCGGTCGGCGTCACCGCGCAGATCGTGCTCCGGAACAACATGGGCGTCCGGCCGGAACAAGCGGGCAAGAACCTGCTTTTCCCGGCGAAGGGCGGGCAGACCAAGTACGTGCAGATCGAGGCGCTGCGGGCCGGCCGGCTGTCGGTCGATGTGTCCTTGACCACCCCATCGGGCACGGATCTCGGCGCGACCGCGCGGTTCGAGCTGACCTCGACCGAATACGGCCCGATCACCATCATCGTCACCGTCGTCGCTGGTTGCGCGCTGCTTCTGCTGGCGTCCCGGCGGATCTACCGGCGGATCAAGGAAAGCCGCGGCGGCACGCCCTGACAGGCCAAGGGGCCGGGTGCTCGCGCCCGTTCCCGATTACCCTGAGTCGGCGCTGCCACAATGGCAGGGGCAAGGGGACCGCCGAGGATTGGGCACGCGTTGGACAAAGAGCCGGGTCAACCACCCGAGCGTGCGGGTCGTCCTCGGCGGGACGGCGCGGCGCCGAGGCGGAGCGACCAGCCTCGCCGCGCGGTGCGGGACGCCCGTCGCCAGCCGCCTCCTCCGCCGCCGCCCGCCGACCGCAGGCAGCCGCCGCCCAACGGCACCCGCCGGATGCCGTTGCCCGACGAACGCCCGCCCGCCGACCGGGCGCCTTCCGACCGGGCCCAGCCGCGCCGGATCGACCCGCGCCGCGGCGACCCCCGTGAGCCCCGCGAACCTCGTGAACCCCGCGACCCCCGGGACCGCGCGCCGCGCCGGGTCCCGCCGCCGCCGCCGAACGGCCAGCGTCCGGCCCCGACCAGGGCCGCCATGCCGCCGGTGCGCAGGCCGCCCCCGCCGAGGCAGTCCGGGCCGCCGTCCGGCCCGCAGCAGCTCCCGCCGTCGGGTCCGCAGCCGATCCCGCCGAACCAGCCGCCGAACCGCGGCCAGCTCCCGCAGCCGACCCCGCCGCCCGCGAACGTGCCGGGCCCGCAGCCGCCGGTGCACCGCGGCCGCGGCCCGCGTCCCGGCACGCCGATCCGGCCGTGGCAGGAAGAGGCGATGCGGGACCCGGACGCCACCCGGTTCATCCCGCGCACGGCGGGCGTTCCGCTGGCGGCCCCGTCGCGCTGGCCGACCGCCGACCCGGACGTGCTGCGCCCGTACGACGCGCTGGCCACCCAGGTCATGCCGCGGATCAAGGACGCGCCGCTCGCGCGTCCGGCCGAGGCGCCCGAACAGCCGAAGGACGAGGGTCCTTCGGTCGCGAAGGAATCCGGCCGGATGGCGATCGCGTCGCTGATCAGCCGGATCACCGGGTTCCTGTGGAAGGTGCTGCTGGTCGCGGCGATCGGCAACGGGATCGCGACCGACTCGTTCAACGTCGCGAACACGATGCCGAACATCATCTTCGAGCTGCTGCTCGGCGGCGTGCTCACCAGCGTGGTGGTGCCGCTGCTGGTGCGTTCGCAAGACGACCCGGACCACGGCCAGGCCTACGCGCAACGGCTGCTGACCACCGGCGTCACCGTGCTGTTCATCGGCACCGTGATCGCGGTGATCGCGGCACCGGCGTTCACGTCGCTGTACATCGATTCGTCCGGCAACGCGAGCGCGGGCCTGACCACCGCGTTCGCCTACCTGCTGCTGCCGGAGATCTTCTTCTACGGCGTGTTCGCGCTGGTCTCGGCGATGCTGAACGCCAAGCACGTGTTCGGGCCGACCGCGTGGGCCCCGGTGATCAACAACCTGGTGGTCATCTTCACCATCCTCGTGGTGTGGCTGATGCCCGGTTCGATCGACACCGGCAATCCGTCGCTCACCGATCCGAAGGTGCTCACGCTCGGCCTCGGCGTCACCGGCGGCATCGCCGCGCAGGCGCTCATGCTGATCCCGCCGCTGCTGCGGTCGGGCTTCCGCCCGCGCTGGCGCTGGGGCCTGGACAGCCGGATGAAGGAGTTCGGCGGGCTGGCCCTGTGGGTCGTCGGCTACGTCGCGGTCAGCCAAGTCGGCCTCACGATCACCACCCGCGTGCTCACCAAGGGCACCTCGGGCGGCGTCACCGCCTACAACTACGCGTGGCTGCTGTTCCAGCTGCCCTACGGCGTGCTCGGCGTCTCGCTGCTGACCGCGATCATGCCGCGAATGAGCCGCGCCGCCGCCGACGGCGACACGAAGAAGCTGGTCAGCGACCTGTCGTATGCCTCGCGGATCTCGACGGTGACCCTCGTCCCGATCTCCGCGGTGATGACGATCGTCGGCTCGTCGATGGGTGTCGCGCTGTTCGCGCTGGGCAAGGGCTCGCTGGAAGGCGCCGAGCGGATGGGCCAGGCGCTGGCGATCACGGCGTTCGCGCTGCTGCCGTACGCGCTGGTGATGCTTCAGATGCGGGTGTTCTACGCGATGAAGGACGCCCGCACGCCGACGTTGATCATGATCGTGATGACCGTGGTCAAGGTGCCGCTGCTGTTCCTGTGCCCGGTGCTGTTGAACCCGGAGAACGTCGTGCTCGGCGTGATGATGGTGAACGCGCTGACCTACGTGATCGGCGCGATGCTCGGCCAGGTGTGGCTGTGGGTGACGCTCGGCAACCTGCGCAGCAAGCGGGTGATCGGGGTGATCCTGTTCACGGTCGTGGCGAGCGTCCTCGGGGTCGGCGCGGCGTGGGTCGTCGGGCTGATCGTGCCCTCGTCCCTCGGCCCGGTTCTGCACGCCTGGATCAAGCTCGTCCTGCAGGGACTCGTCGGGATCGTGGTCTCGTTCGGGGTGCTCATGGCGCTGAAGGTCGAGGAGCTGAAGCCCGTAACATCGAGATTCACCCGATTGATCAAGCGCGGGTAACGATTGATTCACGACTCACGACGCTTCTACGGCTGATGATCCGGGTACCCTCGGTGCCGGGAGCGAAGCGGGAGAGAGCGTGGACACGAGACGAAGCGAGCAGGCGGGGGACGCCGCGGGCATTCGCGCCCGGGGCGGATCGCTCGCGCCCGGACGCGTCGTAGGGGACGGCCGGTATCGCCTGCTTGCCCAGTTCGGGGTAGACGAGCGGGCCGCTGCGCACCTCTGGCGCGCGCGGGACGGGCAGCTCAAACGGGACGTCGCACTGACGCTGCTGGTCGGCGATCCGGCCGATCCGGAGGCGGCGCGGCAGGCGAGGCGCACCCTGGAACGGGCCGCGCACGCGTCCAAGTTCGGGCACGGCGGCGTCGCGCGGGTGCTGGACGTGCTCAGCCTCGGCAGCGGGGTCACCTCCAGCGAGGGACTGCTCGGCGTCGTGGTGGCGGAGTGGACCAAGGGCAGCGATCTGGTGGACCTGGTCGCGCAGCGCCCGGTGGCCCCCGCCGCGGCCGCGCGGATGGTGCAGGCGCTCGCCGAAGCGGTCGACCACGCCCACCAGAACGGTCTTGTCCTCGGCCTCGACCACCCGCAGCGGCTGCGGCTCACGCCGGGCGGCGCGCTCAAGCTCGCCTTCCCGGGCCCGCTGCCCGAAGCCACTCTCCGCGACGACGTCAAGGCGCTCGGCGCGGTGCTGTATCTGCTGCTCACCGGACGCTGGGCGCTGCCGGGCGGACCGCCCGCGATCCCCGCGGCCCCGCTCACGCCGCAGGGGCACGTCGTGCCGCCGCGGTCGCTGGTGCCGGCGGTGCCGCCGGAGCTGTCCTCGCTGGCCGTGCGCACGATCGAGGACGGCGGCAGCGGCGGGATCCGCACCAGCTCGGCCATTCTCCGCGTGCTCGGCCAGGTCGCCGAGCAGGAAGAACGCACCCAGCTGATCAACGCGGTCGGCAAGGACGACCCGGCGGCGGAGACCGACGGCACGATCTGGACCACGAAGAAGCCGGTGAAGGACGTCGCGCGGCGGCGGAAGCTGGCCTTCGGCGTCACCGTGCTGGTGGTCGCGACCGTGGTCATCCTCGCGTGGGGCGGGCTGATGCTGATCAACCTGTTCCAGGGCGACGGCAAGCCGACCGGTCCCACGATCAACGTCGCGGCCCCGCCGAGCAGTGCTCCGGCGAAACCGGGCAACCCGGCGCCACCGCCGGGCAACCAGCCGCCCGCGGCGCCGAAGATCGGCGACCCGGTGGCCCCGAAGTCGGCGACGCTCTACAACCCGCAGGGCTCCGGCGACAACGCGGGCCGGGCGAAGAACACGATCGACGGCGACCCGGGCACGGTCTGGAAGACCGACCAGTACCAGCAGCAGCTGCCCGCGCTGAAGCCCGGCGTCGGCATCGCGGTCTCGTTCGACAACCCGGTGAACCTCGCGCAGGTGAAGATCAGCGCGGACAGCCCGGGCACGAAGGTCGAGATCCGGTCGGCGGACAGCAAGAATCCGCAGCTCGACGACACGAAGGTGGTCGGAAGCGGCGACCTGAACGGGCCGGACACCACGATCACCCTGCAGCAGCCGACGCAAAGCCAGTACTTCATCGTCTGGATCACCCAGCTGGGCGACAACGGCGGCGACGGCTTCCTGAGCCAGATCGGAGAGCTGAGCTTCCTGCCTGCGGCGTGAGCTGCGAGCACGACTCAGTAGGCTCTGCCGGGTGACGGCTGCAGCTCCCACGGATGCGGATCTGATCGCGGCGCACGCCGCGGGCGATCCGCATGCGTTCAGTGAACTGGTCCGGCGGCATCGAGACCGCATGTGGGCGGTAGCGCTGCGCACGCTGCGCGATCCGGAAGAGGCGGCGGACGCGCTGCAGGAGGCGTTCATCTCGGCCTTCCGCGCGGCGGGCAAGTTCCGCGCGGAGTCGCAGGTCACGACCTGGCTGCACCGGATCGTGGTGAATGCGTGCCTCGACCGGATCCGGCGGAAGCAGGCCCGGCCGACCGTGCCGCTGCCCGAGACCGGCGAGTACAACGAACCGGCCGCGCCCGGCGACTCGATGGCCGAGAAGGAGACCAGCCTGCTGGTCCGCAAAGCGCTCGACGAGCTGCCCGAAGACCAGCGCGCGCCGATCCTGCTCGTCGACGTCGAGGGCTATTCGGTGGCCGAGACGGCGAAGATGCTCGGCATCGCCGAGGGCACGGTCAAGAGCCGGTGCGCGCGCGGGCGGGGAAAACTCGCGAAGGTTCTCGGGCATCTGCGGAACCCGGACGGGGGTGGCGACGTCCCAACTAACGAAAGCAAACGCAAGCACGCCACTTCGGAGGGGTCCCGGAGTGCCGGGCGAGCCCAGCGCTCGCCGGGGAACGGGGAGGGACGATGACGGACGAGAGCCGGGGGGCAGGCGGAACCATCGGGCCGCCCTGGTCTGTCGACCTGCTCGCCGACCTCCACGCCGGGGTCCTCGACGACCAGGAGGCAGCGCAGCTGTGGCCGCGGGTGAACGCGGATCCGGAGGCGCGCGCGATCATCGAGGCCCTGGAGGCGACCACCGCCGACCTGTCCGCGCTCGCCGCGGAACCGGCGCCGCCGATGCCCGCCGAGTTCGCGGCAAGGCTCGACGCCGCGCTCGCCGCGGAGTCGGCGGCCCGGCAGGAGGCGACGTTTCCGGCGGCCGCACCGGAGCCCGCTGAACAGGCGGTCGCGCCGGTGGTGGACCTGTCGGCGGCGCGGAAACGGCGGAACCGGCAGCTCGGCTGGGGCGCCGGGATCCTGACCGCCGCCGCGGCCGCCGCGGTAGCGATCACGCTGACCGTTCCCGGTGCGACCAAGACCAATACGTCCGGTGTCGCTGCGCCCGCGCCGTCTTCGGCAAGCGGCCCGTCCGTCGGCAGCGACGGCAGCGGTGCGGAAGCGCTGCTGGGCGGCGGTCTCGGCGTGCGGAACTACGGTCCGCTGCAGGACTCGAAACGCTTCGACGCGTGCGTCGCGGCGGCCGGCATGGACCCGGCGGTGCGGCCGGAGGGCGTGCGGCCGGTGACCGTCGAGGGCAAGCCGGGCGTGGTGGCGATTTACACCACCGGCAAGCTCGCGCAGTTCCGGCTGGTCGCGTTCGGCGCGGACTGCGGGCCGGGGAACCCGGACAAGCTGTTCGACAAGGTGGTCGGCAAGAAGTAGCGGGCAGGACGTAGCGGGCGTCACCGCCGGGAACACCTCCACCTACGATCGTGTTGAGCCTGGAGCACAGGTCATGACGAGCGGAGGGTTGACGGGTGGCTGCCGAGGAAATCAGGAACCTGATCGTCGTCGGGTCGGGTCCTGCCGGTTACACCGCAGCGGTCTACGCGGCGCGCGCACAGCTCGAACCGCTGGTGTTCGAGGGCACGCAGTTCGGCGGCGCGCTGATGACGACCACCGAGGTCGAGAACTTCCCGGGCTTCCGCGACGGGATCCAGGGTCCGGACCTGATGGAGGAGATGCGCAAGCAGGCCGAACGGTTCGGTGCGGAGCTGCGCGCGGAGGACGTCGAGTCGCTTGAGCTGACCGGCGACGTGAAGTACGTCGTCGCGAACGGCAAGCGCTACGCCGCCCGCGCCGTCGTGCTGGCCATGGGCGCCGCCGCGCGGTACCTGAAGGTGCCGGGCGAGCAGGAGCTGCTCGGACGCGGCGTGTCCGCCTGTGCGACCTGTGACGGTTTCTTCTTCCGCGACCACGACATCGCGGTGGCCGGCGGCGGCGACTCGGCGATGGAGGAGGCGACCTTCCTGACGAAGTTCGCCAAGTCCGTCACGATCGTGCACCGCCGCGACGAGTTCCGGGCGTCGAAGATCATGCTCGAACGCGCTCGCGCGAACGACAAGATCAAGTGGCAGCTGAACTCGCAGATCACCGGCGTCGAAGGCGACGGGACCGTGTCCGGCCTGAAGGTGCGCGACACGCAGTCCGGCGAGGAGAAGACTCTCGACGTGACCGGGTTCTTCGTCGCGATCGGCCACGATCCGCGCAGCGAACTG
This sequence comes from Amycolatopsis sp. Poz14, assembly GCF_006704225.1. Classification (NCBI taxonomy): domain Bacteria; kingdom Bacillati; phylum Actinomycetota; class Actinomycetes; order Pseudonocardiales; family Pseudonocardiaceae; genus Amycolatopsis; species Amycolatopsis sp. Poz14. The sequence goes on along the minus strand of NZ_JACLHD010000001.1, from coordinate 671,218 downwards.
GTGCGCGGTCAGGTGGACGTGGACGAGGACGGCTACGTGCTCACGCAGGGCCGCACGTCGTACACGAACCTGCCCGGGGTGTTCGCCGCCGGCGACCTCGTGGACCGCACGTACCGGCAGGCGATCACCGCGGCCGGTTCCGGCTGCAGCGCGGCGATCGACGCGGAACGATGGCTCGCGGAGCACGGCGAGGCCGAGGCGAACGAAGCACCGGAACTGGTCGGCGGCGGCTACGGCGCCGGCGAGCACTGACTTTTTTCCACCGAGTTGAAGGAGCAAGCGATGTCCGAACCCGTGAAGGTGACCGACAAGTCGTTCGTGGACGACGTCCTGACCAGCGAGAAGCCCGTTCTCGTCGACTTCTGGGCGACCTGGTGCGGGCCGTGCAAGATGGTCGCCCCGGTGCTCGAGGAGATCGCGAAGGAAAACGGCGACAAGATCACCGTCGCGAAGCTCGACATCGACGAGAACCCGAACACGGCGCGTGACTACCAGGTGATGTCGATTCCGACGCTGATCCTGTTCCAGGGCGGCAAGCCGGTGAAGCAGATCGTGGGCGCGAAGCCGAAGGCCGCGCTGTTGTCCGATCTCGCCGACGTGCTCTGAGCGGTCCACCTGCTGAGAACCCGGGCCAGCGGCTATCGACTCGCCGGTCCGGGTTCTCGCACGTTCGGGAACCACCCGCACGGGGTGGGCACGCAGGTGCACTCGGCGTGTCCGCCGCGCGGCGACGCACCCGCCGGTGGCGCACCGACCGGGCCTGCGTCCTTACCGAGAGTTCACAGGGCACAATAGGTGCCTGGGTACACCCCCTACCCGGGTTTCTGTTTCGCATCGAGCCGGTTTCGGTGCCTGAGGAAGAGCGAGGAGTGCATGCGGGTACTCCGCCGCGGTGACGCCGGTCCCGACGTCGCCGAGATCAGGTCGATCCTTGCCGGGATGGATCTGCTCCCGCCGGTGGCGGGGACCGAGCGGTACAACACGTTCGACGTCGCGGTGGAGCAGGCCGTGCGCGCGTTCCAGCAGCGCCGCGGGCTCATCACCGACGGGGTGGTGGGCCCGGCGACGTACCAGGCGCTCAAGGGCGCGAGCTATCACCTCGGGAGCCGCCCGCTCCAGTACCTTTTGTCGTCGCCGGTGCACGGCGACGACGTTTTCACTCTTCAGGAGCGGCTCACCGAACTGGGCTTCGACGCGGGCCGCCCGGACGGCTATTTCGGCCCCCAGACCGAACGCGCCCTGCGCACGTTCCAGCGCGACATGCGGCTGACGTCGGACGGCATCTGCGGCCCGGCCACCATCCGCGAGCTGCATCGCCTGTCCTCGCCGCGCGCTCGCGGCGGCCGCCCGGTTTTCCTGCGCGAGCAGGAGCAGGTGCGCCAGGCGGGCCCGCGGCTGCGCGGCAAGCGCATCGTGATCGACCCGGGCCACGGCGGCGAAGACCTCGGTGTCGTCGCAGGCGGCCTGCGCGAGGCGGACATCGCCTGGGATCTGGCGCGGCGGCTCGAAGGCCGGATGCAGGCCACCGGCATGGAGGCCCTGATCAGCCGGGGCCCGAACCACAGCCCGACCGATTTCGAACGCGCCCGCTTCGCCAACGACGCCGGCGCGGACCTGTTCCTGTCGCTGCACAGCGACGGCAACCCGTCGCCGCGCGCACAGGGCGTCGCGAGCTTCCACTTCGGCACCGGCAACGGCACGACGTCCACCGTCGGCGAGCTGCTGGCCGGCTTCATCCAGCGCGAGGTCGCCGCCCGTACCGGCCTGCTGGACTGCCGCACGCACTACAAGACGTGGGAGATCTTCACCCGCACGCGCTGCCCGGCCGTCCGCGTGGAAATCGGCTACCTGACGAACCCGGACGACGCCGCCCGCCTTGGCGACCCCGCCTTCCGCGACGTCGTGGCCGAAGGCATCCTCATCGCGGTCAAGCGCCTCTACCTCCTCGGCGAAGGCGACCAGCCCACCGGCACCTTCACCTTCGCCGACGTACTGGCCCACGAACTGGCCAAGGCCGAATAGCCCACTCTCGCTATTCGCCCCCTCCGGTTCTCCCTGCCTTACCCCTAGCCCCACCCTGATTCGCCCTGCTCCGGCCTTTCCCCGCGAAGACCGCCCAGGGCCCCACTCAGCGCGCCCCGCCGCCGCACCGCCCTCTCAGCCCGTGTTTACCCGTGCTGACCCGCCCGCACCCCGAGCAACCACTACCCACAGTCACCACCAGCCGCCGCCCGCTCGGCGACCCCTCCCAAGCACCGCCACCCCCGAACCAACCGCACCCGGACCCCCAAACAACCGGAGCCCCCACACCGCTTAACCGGCGCCACAAGAACTTGCGCCCCACTGCCGCACCACCCACCACACCTGGGGGCAGCCCCCACCCTTCCCAGGGGGCGTCCCCAGATCCATTCTATCCATCCACAGCTTTTCCACGGCCTCTATCTGCAATCTGTGGATAACTCGGGGACTCTTCCACAGTTGTGCACAGGTACCGGGAGTGGGTGTTTTCCCTGCGGATTCGAGGTGGTATGGGGCTCGTCGGACTCGGTCCTGGGGCATCCGAGGCCCACCCCCGGCGGCGGCGAACAGGCCGGGGCTGACCTCGGGCGATGCTGTTCGAGCGGCCGCACAACCCAGTCGGGAATGAGGGTTGCGGTGAGCAGTAAAGCGGGCGAGCGGCGGTAGTTGTCGCAAAGGTGGGCACGGAGAGTGACCGGGTAGCCGGGGAGTGGCGGAGTACTGCGGGCTAGCCGGGCGGGGCGTTCAGGGTGGGTGCCAGCGAGGTCATTCTGGCTGACCTGCCTGGGGCACGAAGCCGGTCAGGCGCGGCCGAGGCTCGGTTCCGCGGTCGTGATCGTCACTTGGCCCAGCAGACGTTCGAGTGCCGCTTCGACGTCTTCCTTCCAGGTGATCGCCGAGCGCAGTTCCAGGCGCAGGCGCGGGTACTTCGGGTGCGGGCGCACCGTTTTGAAGCCCACGCTCTGCAGGAACGCGGCGGGGAGCACGCACGAGTGCTGGCCCAGCGGGTCCTCGTCGTCAGGGGTGGCGTCGCCGAAGGATTCGATCGCGCGGACGCCGCGTTTGGTCAGGTCCTTCGCCACGGCCTGCACCAGCATCCGGCCGAGGCCGCCGCCGCGGAATTCCGGCAGGACCTGGAAGGCGGTGAGCAGGACGGCGTCGGCGCTCGGCGGCGACGTCGGGAAGGCGAGCGAGCGGGGCACCGCGTTCGGCGGGGCGTACAGCACGAACCCGACCGGCAACGTGTCGCTGTAGACGATGCGGCCGCAGGAACCCCATTCCAGCAGCACGCTGGACACCCAGGCTTCCTTCTCGACCTCGGTGGAGCCGTACTCCTCGGCCTGCGCCTTCAGGTGCGGCGCGAGCTCCCAGTACACGCACTGCCGGCAGTTCTTGGGAAGGTGCTCGAGATTGTCCAGGGTGACGCCCACCACGCGACGTGACACCTGAAACCTCCCTGGACCCCGCAACTCCGGCCATCGCGCCCGCAAGAGCGCAGGCGGCACCGGAAGAACCACCCCGAGGATAGGCCGATGTGACAAGCGCCGGAAGAGCGGGGAGCCGGAAGAGGCCGCGGTTACACTCGATGGATCTACCAGCAGGTACCCACCGAGCCCTCAGGTGTCCGATGACCGAGAACCGCCCCGCCAAGCCGCAGACCGGCCGCCACAATCTCGACCCGCACCTCGACCGGTACGCAGCACGTACCGCCGGGATGACCGCATCCGAGATCCGCGCGCTTTTCGCAGTGGCAAGCCGGCCGGAGGTCGTCTCGCTCGCCGGCGGCATGCCGAACCTCGCCGCGCTGCCGCTCGACACCCTCTCGGCTCAGGTCGGCGAGATCATCGCCGAGGAGGGGCTCGTCGCCCTGCAGTACGGGTCCGCGCACGGGATTCCCGCGCTGCGTGACCAGATTTGCGAAATCATGGCTCTCGAGGGGATCAAGGCGCACCCCGACGACGTCGTGGTCACCGTCGGTTCCCAGATGGGTCTCGACATGGTGACCCGGCTTTTCTGCGACCCGGGTGACGTCGTGATCGCCGAGGGCCCGTCGTACGTCGGCGCGCTCGGTTCGTTTTCCGCTTATCAGGCGAACGTCGTGCACGTCGCGATGGACGAGCACGGTCTCGTGCCCGAAGGGTTGCGGGAAGCCTTGCGCCAGGCCGAAAAGGCCGGGCAGCGGGTCAAATTCCTTTACACGATCCCGAATTTCCACAACCCGGCCGGCGTGACGCTGTCGGTCGACCGGCGGCCGGAAATCGTCGAGATCTGCCGCGAGCACGGCGTGCTGATCATCGAGGACAACCCATACGGCCTGCTCGGTTTCGACGGCCAGACCTACCCGGCGCTGCGCTCGCTCGACCCGGACAACGTCGTGTACCTCGGCTCGTTCTCGAAGACGTTCGCCTCCGGGCTGCGCGTCGGCTGGGTGCTCGCGCCGCACGCGGTGCGCGAAAAGCTCGTGCTGGCAGCGGAATCCGCGACGCTGTGCCCGCCGACCTTCAACCAGATGATCGTCTCGCGCTACCTCGCGACGCACGATTGGAAGGGCCAGATCAAGAAGTTCCGGGAGAACTACCGCGAACGCCGCGATGCGATGTTGTCGGCGCTGCAACAGTATTTGCCGCCCGGCTGCTCCTGGACCCACCCCGACGGCGGCTTCTACGTGTGGGTCACCGTGCCGGAAGGCGTTGACACCAAAGCGATGTTGCCGCGCGCGGTCACCGCTCGGGTCGCGTACGCGTCCGGCACCGGTTTCTACGCCGACGGTTTCGGCTCCCGCCAGATGCGGTTGTCGTACTGCTATCCGACGCCGGAACGCATCCGCGAGGGCGTGCGCAGGCTCGCCGCCGTGCTCGAGTCCGAAATGGACCTCAACCGCACCTTCGGTAGCGTGAAGGCGCGCACCATCCCGGGGCCCGAGACCCCGTCTCCGGACACGGTCTGACCGGCCCAGCAACACTAAGGAGTTCCCACGGTGGTCGACCGTACCGTTGCCGTGCTCGCCGGCGGGCTTTCCCACGAACGCGACGTTTCGCTCCGCTCCGGGCGCAGGCTTTCCGCCGCGCTGCGGGCCGAGGGCCTCACGGTGGAGGAGTGGGACACCGACGCCGGGCTGCTGGAACGGCTGCGCACGCAGCGTCCGGACGCGGTTGTCGTCGCCCTGCACGGTGGTGAGGGCGAGAACGGCTCGGTGCAGACCGTGCTGGAGATGCTCGACGTGCCGTTCGTCGGCACTCACTCGCAGGGCTGTCGTCGCGCCTGGGACAAGCCGACCGCGAAGGCGTTCGTGCAGCAGGCCGGGTTTTCGACGCCGGACTGGATTGTGTTGCCGCACAGCACTTTCCGCGAATTGGGTGCGCAGTCGGTGCTCGACGCGATGGTTGAGCGACTCGGCCTGCCGCTGATCCTCAAGCCGGATCAGGGCGGGTCGGCGCTCGGCACGCAGGTGGTCCGGGAAGCGGCGGAGCTGCCCGCAGCGATGGTCGGCTGCTTCGCCTACGGCGACACCGTGCTCGCGGAACGGTTCGTAGACGGCGTTGAGGTGGCCGTCACGGTCATCGAAGGGGAGAACGGGGCCGAGGCCCTGCCCGCGGTCGAGATCGTGCCGGAGAGCGGCGTCTACGACTACACCGCGCGCTACACCGCGGGGCTCACCGACTTCTTCACCCCGGCCCGGATTTCCGACGAGGCCGCGAAGGCGGTCAGCGAACTCGCCGTCGGCGCGCACCGGTGGCTCGGGCTGCGCGACATCTCGCGTACCGACGCGGTGATCACGCCGGACGGGGGAGTCCACTTCCTCGAAGTGAACCTTTCGCCGGGTCTCACCGAAACGTCGACGGTGCCGATGGCGGTCGAAGCCGCCGGCACCACGCTCGGTTCAGTTTTCGCGGACCTCGTCGCGCGCGCCGTCGCTCGCGCGAACTGAAAACTGGCGGACGGGGGCGGGCGGCGGACTGCCGCCCCTCCCCGCGCCGGTCGATTTCCGGCGGCCACTCCGCGTGACCGTGGCCGCCTCGATCCGCAATCATCACCGTGACGAAACGCCCCTGGGTGATCCCTAATCGGTTTCGTCGCTCTGATTCGCCGATTTTTCCCCGGAATTCGCGTCGATGATCCCGACGATCCGCTCAAGATCGTCAACCGACCCGAACTCGAGAACGATGCGCCCCTTGCGGCGACCGAGGTCGACCTTCACCCGGGTGTCGAACCGATCGGACAGCCGGTTCGCGAGTTCCTGCAATCCGGGCGCCTGGATCTGCTTTCGGGGAGCGGCCTTCGGCTTCGCCGGCTTCTCGCTCTTCTTCAGCGTGACGGCTTCCTCGGTGGCCCGCACCGACATGCCCTCCGCGACGATCCGCGCCGCCAGTTCCTCCTGGCTTTCCGGATCCTCCAACGACAGCAGCGCCCGCGCGTGCCCGGCGGACAGGACGCCCGCGGCCACCCGCCGCTGCACGGGGAGGGGGAGCTTGAGCAACCGGATGGTGTTCGTGATGACCGGACGGCTGCGACCGATGCGCCCGGCCAGCTCCTCGTGTGTCACCGCGAACTCGTCGAGCAGCTGCTGATAGGCCGCCGCCTCTTCGAGCGGGTTCAGCTGCACGCGGTGGATGTTCTCCAGCAGCGCGTCCCGCAGCATCGACTCGTCGGCGGTCTGCCGCACGATCGCCGGGATCGCCTCGAGCTCCGCCTGCTGCGAGGCGCGCAGCCGGCGCTCGCCCATGACGAGTTCGTACTCGTCGTCGCCGAGTTCGCGGACGACGATCGGCTGCATGAGCCCGAACTCGCGGATCGAATGCTCGAGTTCGGCGAGTGCTTCCTCGTCGAAAACCTGACGCGGCTGCTTCGGGTTCGGCTTGACCGAGCTGACCGGGATCTCGCGGTACACCGCGCCGGCGACCTCGCCGCTGGGCTGGCCCGCGGCGCCGTTCGCCGCGAACCAGCCCTTGTCCTCGCGTACCGCTTTCTCCGCGGGCGTGCTGGCCTCGGTCGCGGCCGGAGGAGGCGTCGCCGGTCCGGTCGGGATCAGGGCCGCCAGTCCGCGGCCGAGCCCTCCTCTGCGCTCAGTCATGCGGTGCTGCTCCTCTCGTTCACACCCCGCTCGGCGATCTCCTTCGCCGCGTCGAGATAGCTCATGGCGCCACGTGAACCGGGGTCGTAGGAGAGGACGGTCTGGCCGTAGCCAGGCGCCTCGGACACCTTCACGCTGCGCGGGATGACGGTCTTCAGCACCGTTTCGCCGAAGTGGTTCCGGACCTCGTTGGTCACCTGGTCGGCCAGTTTGGTGCGACCGTCGTACATGGTGAGCAGAATCGTCGACACGCTGAGTTCGCGGTTGAGGTGCTGCTGCACGAGTTCGATGTTGCTGAGGAGCTGCCCGAGACCTTCGAGTGCGTAGTACTCGCACTGGATCGGGATGAGCACTTCCTGCGCCGCCACCATCGCGTTGACGGTGAGGAGACCGAGCGACGGCGGGCAGTCGATGAAGACGTAGTCGACGCCGATCTCGTCGAGCGCGCCGGACGACAGCGCCTCCTTGAGCCGCGTCTCGCGGTTCGCCATGGAGACGAGTTCGATCTCGGCACCGGCGAGGTCGATCGTCGCGGGCACGCAGTAGAGGTTGGGGGACTGCTCGCTCTGCTGCGCGGCCTCGGCGATTGAGACCTCGCCGATGAGCACCTCGTAGATCGACGGCGTCCCGGAGCGGTGGTCGATGTCGAGCGCGGTGCTGGCGTTGCCCTGCGGGTCGAGGTCGATCACCAACGTTTTCAGCCCGTGCACGGCGAGCGCCGCGGCCAGGTTGACGGTGCTCGTCGTCTTGCCGACCCCGCCCTTCTGGTTGGCGACGGTGAGCACGCGGCGACGAGAGGGTCGGGGGAGTACCCCTTCCTTGGGGTGGAGCACGCTCGCGGCGCGAACGGCTTCTTCAGCGATCGGCGTCCAGCCCATCTCCTGGCTGGCCTCCGCGGAGTCGGACGGCGGGGGATTCACCGGTCTCGACACCTCCTCCTGGTAGACGATTCGGGGGCGTTCACACCGCGATGTTTCACGTGGAACGGCGCGGCTGTTGTCGTTCGCTAGCTCCGCCTGCCGCGTGGCCGGTTCGGCTTCGGCGGCAGGCGACGGATCAGGACCACCGTGCTGGGGACTTCGAGTACTGCCTTCCCGCATTCCGCGACCTGTGGTTCGGCCCCACCGGCCTTGCGCACCGCGTCGCGGTCGCGGGAGATCTCTTCGGCGGCGCTGGCGCCTTTGAGGGCAACCAGTCGACCTTCGGGACGAACCAGGGGAAGGCACCAGCCCGCGAGCCGAGCAAGAGGGGCGACCGCGCGGGCGGTGACGACGTCTGCGCCACTCAGCTGCTCGCGTACGGACCGCTCCTCGGCGCGTCCACGGACGATGGTGATCGGGAGTTCCAGCTTCTCGGCGACCTCGGCCAACCAGTCAACCCGGCGAGCCATGGGTTCCAAGAGCACGATATCGAGGTCCGGTCGAGCGATCGCCAGCGGTACTCCCGGAAGCCCCGCGCCCGACCCGACGTCGACCACGCGCGCCTCGGACGGGATCTGCTCACCGATCACCGCGGAGTTCAGCACGTGCCGCTCCCACAGCCGGTCGACCTCACGCGGTCCGATCAACCCTCGCTCGACCCCATGAGTCGCCAGCAGCTCCACGTACCCGGCGGCTTGCTCGACGCGCTCCCCGAACACCTCCACCGCCGCGGTCCGGACCGTCCCGGTGGCGCCGTCCAAGCTCACTACTCGCACTCCTCGCTCCGCGCGTTTCACGTGAAACGCGCTCGATTGATTGTCCCTGATGCCGACGCCAAATCGAGCCGACAGACCGCAACTGTGGACAAGTCCACTCGAGTCGCCGAGCGATCCACAGGTCGTTTCACGTGAAACGCGATCGGCCGGGGGAGGAGGCGGCGAGTTTCACGTGAAACGCCACGCTTGTAATTCGCGGCGGCGTCGAGTCGGAGCGATGACGATCCTCGGGCGACTGCAGGCTCGGGCGTCACTCGTCGCGTGCCGGGGCGCCGGGCGGCGGCTGATGAACATGACGGCAGTCGTCCTTGCCTAACCGCTGCCTAGAACATGACAGGGGACGGAGCGTCGCCAACGGACGACGCGCGACGCGGCATCGCCCAGAGGCCAGGGTCTGCTCGGCGGGTTCGGCAGGCACGGTGCCGGTCCGTACTCACGATGCCGAGGGGCCGTGTCAGAAGGAAGGCATAAAAGAAGCGGCCCACCGGAGTGAATCCGGTGGGCCGCTTCCGCTCAGTGCTTCCGAGGGCTCAGTCCTCGGGGAAGATCACCACGCGCCGCTTCGGGTCCTCGCCCTCGCTCTCGCTCGTGACGCCCTTGACCGTCGCGACCGCGTCGTGGACGACCTTGCGCTCGAACGGGCTCATCGGCTGCAGGCGCACCCGCTCGCCGCTCGACAGCACCGACTCCGCGGTGGACCGGCCGAGTTCGCGGAGCTCCTCGCGGCGGTCCGCGCGCCAGCCGGCGATGTCCAGCATCAGCCGGCTGCGCGAGCCGGTCTCCTGCTGGACCGCGAGACGGGTCAGCTCCTGCAGCGCTTCGAGCACCGTGCCGCGGGGGCCGACCAGCTTTTCGAGGTCGTCGCCGCCGTCGATGCTGACGATCGCGCGGCCCGCTTCGACGTCCAGGTCGATGTCGCCGTCGTAGTCGAGCAGGTCCAGCAGACGCTCGAGGTAGTCGCCGGCGATGTCGCCCTCTTGCACGAGAGCGTCGTCACCGCCCGCCTTCGGCTCGGCCGCCGCACTCGTCTCTTCCTGATCGGCGTCGATCGTGTCGACCGTCTCCGACATCTTCAGTCTCCTCTCCGAACCCGAAGCGTCAGCGACGCTTCCGGCCCGACTTCCTGTTCGAGTCCTTGAGGAGCCCGGGCACTCCGGTGCCGTTCTCCTTCGATCCGTTCTGGGTCGACGTCTGCTCCGGCACGCTCTCCGCCGCCTCGGCTGTCTCGGCTGCCTTCTTCGGCGAGGAAGCGACACCGCCGGACTTGCCGCTGGAGGACGAGGTCTGTGCGAAGCCGTGCGCCGAACCCGCCTTGGTCACCTTGCCCTGCTGACCCTGCTGCTGGTTCTTCTTCTGCTGCACCGGCTTCTGCCCGACCTTCGGCGCGGTCGGCTTCTGGCCCGGCTTCGGGCCGAGCGACGCGCGCTTCTCGGCCGCCTCGGCCTTGCGGGCTTCCTCTTCCTTGTCGATCTTCGTGTAGACGAGGCGCTGCTGCATGAGCGTCCAGCCGTTGTTCGCCAGCCAGTAGAAGAGCAGGCCGAGCGGGAAGAACGCACCGAAGACGAGCACACCGAGCGGGAAGACGTACATGGTGAGCTTGTTCATGATCGCGGTCTGCGCGGTGCCCGCGGCCGACGCGTTCTGCCGGGAGACCGAGTGGCGCGCGGTGAGGTGCGTGGCGATCGAGGCGATGATCATCAGCGGCAGCGCGACCGGGAGGACCTCCCAGTGCCACCCGCCGTTCGCGACGTGCCCGGCGACGGCGCCGACACCGTTGTTGACCGCCTCGCCCAGGTTGACGCCGAAGAGCTTCGCGCTGACGTAGGAGTTCACGTCATGGGCGTTGAAGAAGTAGTTCTCGGTCTTCGGGCTGCCGTCGGCGGGCTTCATGGTGAACGCGCGCAGCACGTGGTTCAGGCCGATGAAGACCGGGATCTGAAGGATCATCGGAAGGCAGCTGCCGAGCGGGTTGACGCCGTGCTCGCGCTGGAGCTTCTGCATCTCCTGCGCCTGGCGCTGCCGGTCGTTCGCGTACTTCTTCTGGATCTTCTTCATTTCCGGCGCGAAGTCTTGCATCTTCTTCATCGACCGGACCTGGTTCACGAACGGCTTGAACATGATGCCGCGGACGGTGAACGTCAGGAAGATGATGCCGAGGATCCACGAGATCGCGGTCGCTTCCCCGAAGACGAACCCGAAGACCTTGTGCCAACACCACAAGATGAAGGACACGGGGTAGTAGATGAAATCGAGCACTGAGCTACTCCTCGATCGGTGTTTCAGGCGTGCGGTGCCGCCACGAGAACTTCTCGGGCACCGGGTCGCGGCCGGGCGGGGTCCACGGGCCGCAGCGAAGCAGCCGGCGCAGCGCGAGGTAGGAGCCCTTGGCCGCGCCGTGGCGGGTCAGTGCTTCGACTGCGTACGCGCTGCAGCTCGGGTAGAACCGGCAGGCCGGAGGAAGAAAGGGCGAAATCGCCTTGCGGTAGAACCGCACGGGGAGGAGCAGCACCCACGCGACCGGTCCAGGCCGGGGCGGCGACTCGTCCTCGGGTACTTCGGTGGTGCTGTGTTCGGAGGTGGCGTCCATAGCCGTTTACACCGCTGATCCGTGGTCGGGTGCCGTGCCCTGCTGGCGCGGCTGCCGGAGAGCATCGGCCCCGGCCGGGCGGCCGGACGGCGCGAGGCCGAGCCGGCGCAGTGCGGCGTCGAGATCCGCGGCGAGCTCAGCGCTCGACGCGGACGCGGCCGGAGGCAATGCCCGTACCACCAACGAGCTGCCCGCGGGCAGTGTTCCGAGACGCGCGGAAACCAGGTGCCGCAACCGCCGGGTCACCCGGTGGCGCACCACCGAGTTCCCGACGGCCTTGCTCACCACAAAACCCGCCCTGGCCGCGAACGAAGCGGCCACGGACGGGTCCGTGGTCAACGCGTGGACGACGAGGCGGCGCCTGCCGGCTCGGGACCCCCGGCGGAGGACGACCCGGAAGTCCTCGCTCCGCCGCAGACGTGCGCCAGCGGGCAGCACGACGCGGTCCGGCTGAGCCGGATCAGGCGGACAGCTCGGCGCGGCCCTTGCGACGGCGCGCCGCGAGGATCGCGCGGCCCGCACGGGTCCGCATGCGCAGGCGGAAACCGTGGGTCTTCGCGCGACGACGGTTGTTCGGCTGGAAGGTGCGCTTGCCCTTGCTCACTGCTTCTCCTGTGTCTCGGCCGTCGGGCGACGGCGGATTCCCCGGCGCCCGGCGTGTCGTGCGGGTCGCACGGAAGTTCGTGCTGTCTCCTACCACCGGGTGGCCTCGTCACGACGAGCGACGACATACGTAGGCACGCGAAACGCACCCGTCGCATACGGGAGACCTTACGAGGGTACGCACCCCGGTCGTGAACGCTGCAGGCGCCCCTCCGGCGCCCTCGGCGACCGACCGGCGAGACTGCCTTCCGGCACGGCGCGGCACCGAATGGCAACACGCCGTACACCGTGAAATGCTTGCGCAGCACCACGTCTTGTGGCATCGAGCAGGGCTTGTTAGCGTGCCTCTCTCGGCCTCCGGGCAGGACTGATTCGGCCTCGCCGACGCCGGGGGGTGTGGAGGCGCCCGGGGAGTACGCCGAGCCCGCAGGTCGCGTGGCTGCGGACGGCCGTACATTAGTGCACAGCTGTGGACAACTTTGTGGATATCGCTGTGCCGTCGCGCGGGTGAGTCCGGACCGCGTGCTCGAGGCGAGCTTCCAGGACGTGCTCGGGGCGGGTCGCAGGCGTGCGCGCCGACGAGGGGAGGGGAGTCAGACCGGTGTCGGAGCACCAGCACAATCTGGGCGTCATCTGGGAGCAGGTGGTGCGGGAGCTGTCCGACGGCACCCTCTCCCCGCAGCAACGAGCCTGGATGCGGGTGACCCGCCCGATCGGTCTCCTCGACGGCACCGCGCTGCTCGCCGCGCCGAGCGATTTCGCGAAGGAAGCCATCGAACGCGCGCTGCGCACCTCGATCACCGAAGCACTGTCGCGGCGGCTCGGCCGTCCGGTGTCGCTCGCGGTGAAGGTCGACAGCACCGAACCGGTCGCGCCCGCCCCCCGCTATGCGGCGTCACCCGCCCGGGTGGAAAACGATGTCCCGCGGCCGGAGCCGGTGCCGCAGGCGAGCCCGCACCTGGAGAACGGCCAGGCCGAACACGTGCGCCCGGAGCGCCCGAAGCCGAAGCCGCCGCCGCGCCGGCCTCAGGTCGAAGCGGCCGGGCTTCCGCCGGCCCGGGTCGACCCGCCGCCGCCACCGCCTCCTCAGCAGCCGCTGCACCCGGTCCTCGACGACCTCGAGGACCCAGACGAAGAAGTCGACGAAGAGGGCGAAGCGCTGGCGACCGCGAATGAGATCTGGCCCCGGTTCGCCGGGCAGCCGATCGCGGGCCAGCCCTACACCGCTCCCGCGCAGCCGCAGACGTCGAAGACGAAGCTGAACGAGAAGTACAACTTCGACACCTTCGTCATCGGCGCGTCCAACCGCTTCGCGCACGCCGCCGCGGTCGCCGTCGCCGAGGCGCCCGCCCGCGCGTACAACCCGCTGTTCATCTGGGGCGAGTCCGGGCTCGGCAAGACGCACCTGCTGCACGCGGTCGGGCACTACGCCCAGCGGCTGTTCCCCGGCATGCGCGTGCGCTACGTCTCGACCGAAGAGTTCACGAACGACTTCATCAACTCGCTGCGCGACGACCGCAAGGTCGCTTTTCAGCGCCGCTACCGCGACGTCGACATCCTGCTGGTGGACGACATCCAGTTCCTGGAGGGCAAGGAAGGCACCCAGGAGGAGTTCTTCCACACCTTCAACACGCTGCACAACCAGAACAAGCAGATCGTGGTCAGCTCCGACCGGCCGCCCAAGCGGCTGGAGACCCTGGAGGACCGGCTGCGGACGCGGTTCGAATGGGGCCTGATCACCGACATCCAGCCGCCTGAGCTGGAGACCCGGATCGCGATCCTGCGCAAGAAGGCGGCGCAGGACCGGCTCGCGGTGCCCGGCGAGGTGCTGGAGTTCATCGCGTCGCGGGTCGAGGCGAACATCCGCGAACTGGAGGGCGCGCTGATCCGCGTCACCGCGTTCGCGTCGCTGAACCAGCAGCCGGTGGAAGTCGGGCTCGCCGAGATCGTGCTGCGCGACCTGATCCCGGATTCGCACACGCCGGAGATCACCGCGCCGACCATCATGGGCGTCACCGCCGAGTTCTTCGACGTGACGCTCGACGAGCTGTGCGGGCCCGGCAAGACGAAGGCGCTCGCCACGGCCCGCCAGATCGCGATGTACCTCTGCCGCGAGCTGACCGAGATGTCGCTGCCGAAGATCGGCCAGACGTTCGGCGGCCGCGACCACACGACCGTCATGCACGCGGACAAGAAGATCCGCAAGGAGATGGCCGAGCGCCGGCGGATTTACGACCAGGTGCAGGAGCTCACCTCCCGCATCAAGCAGCGCGCTCGGCAGTAGCCGACTGCCGCGTTTGGACACTCGCTTGTAGACAGTCTGGTTTCGACGATAAGGGCACCACGGACCACCCGTGGTGCCCTTTTTGCTGCCATGACTGGCTTCTCGCGCGTACGCAGCCGAAGCGTGCGTACGGATAAGCAGCGGAGCGAAGCACGCGTACGCATCCACAGACGTCCACAGCCTGTGTACAGAGAATTTCCCAAACTCATTGATACACAAGGGGTTTTCCCCAGGGTGTGTGCAGTTTGCCCACAGTGCCAACGAATCCCAGACCTGCGGCGACCCGGATTTGATCCACATCCCGTTCACACCGGATCCACAGGTTGTCCCCAGGGTTGTCCACGCGGATTCCCCAGGTTGCCCACAGGTCATCCACAACTGTGGGTCGTCACTCACCAGGGCGATCCCGGCCGCTTCGGCTGCCCCCAGAGCCTGGGTACAACTCGGTCCCAACCTGGGGACAACTGTGGGGATAACTGGGGACAACTGTGGATGAATCCGGGACGGCTCGAAACCATCCACGGATCGCCCGAACCATCCACCGATCCGCCACCAGGGCTGCCCACAGGCCGACGCACGCCACGACCAGCGCGAACGAGCGCTGTCCACACAATCCACAGCCCCTATTACTGCTACTGGTTTTTCATCTCTTCTAAGAAAGAACAGAACAAAAACAGGCGGAGGACGAAACTGGGGACAAGCCGAGATTCGTGTCGTCTTGTCGACAAAGTGAAGGGGAGGCCGAGGTGACGGCACCCCCGGCGACGGCCTAACGTGGATGTCTGCAGCTGGTCCGTTCCCGCGCGGGGCGGACCGGACCGGCGGGGACCCGGTCGCGCGCGGTGCTCACGACTGGCGCCCGGCGACCCCTTCACGAGCCGAGGGGCTCGGCTGTCGAAAGGAAGCGCGCATGAAGATCCGCGTCGAGCGCGACGGGCTCGCCGACGCCGTCGCGTGGGTGGCCAGAAGCCTCCCCTCCCGGCCTCCGGTGCCGGTGCTGGGCGGTGTTCTCCTCGACGCGGGCGCGGACGGGGAGTCCGACGCGCTCACGGTCTCCGGCTTCGACTACGAGGTCTCGGCCACGGTCGGCGTTCCCGCGACCATCGCCGACGGCGGACGGCTGCTCGTCTCCGGCCGCCTCCTCGCCGACATCACCAAGGCGCTCCCCGCGCAGCCGGTGGAGATCTCCGTCGACGGCGCCCGCGCCACCATCACGTGCGGCAGCGCCCGGTTCAGCCTCCCGACCATGCCGGTCGAGGACTACCCGCAGCTGCCGTCCCAGCCCGCGCACGCGGGCGAGCTCACCGGCGACGTCTTCGGCCAGGCGGTCACCCAGGTCGCCACCGCGGCGGGCAAGGACGACACGCTCCCCATGCTCACCGGCATGCGGCTGGAGATCTCCGGCGAGACGCTCACCCTCGTCGCCACCGACCGGTTCCGGCTCGCCATGCGCGAGTTCACCTGGAAGCCCGCCGAGGGCCTGTCCGACGCCGCGGTGCTCGTCCCGGCGCGCACGCTCGCCGAGGCGGCCAAGACGCTCGGCGGCGCGGGCACCACCGTGCAGCTCGCGCTCGCTTCCGGCGACGGCCTGCTCGGCCTGTCCGGGGCCGGCCGCTACACGACCACCCGGCTGCTCGACGCCGAGTTCCCGCCGTACCGCCAGCTGCTGCCCGCGAACCACACCTCGCGCGCGGTCATCGAGGTCAGCGCGCTCACCGAGTCGATCAAGCGCGTGTCGCTGGTCGCCGAGCGCGGCACCCAGGTGCGGCTCGAATTCGGCGACGGCTCCCTGCGGCTGTCCGCGGGCGGCGACGACGAGGGCAGCGCCGAGGAAGAACTCCAGGTCGACTACGAGGGCGAGCCGGTCACCATCGCGTTCAACCCCGGCTACCTCGTCGACGGCCTCGGCGCGCTGCACAGCGACCGGGCCGAGCTGACGTTCACCACGCCCAACCGCCCGGCGCTGATCAAGCCAGCCGACGCCGAGGGCAACGTCGTCCCCGGGTATCTCTACCTGCTCATGCCGGTCCGGCTGCCGGGCTGAGCGGCGCGCGTCCAACCGAGGAAAACCGATCCAATCCAAAGGGGATCTCATGGTTCAGCTGGGTCTCGTCGGCCTGGGCAAGATGGGCTTCAACATGCGCGAGCGGCTGCGTGCCGCCGGGCACGAGGTGGTCGGCTACGACCGCAACCAGGACGTCAGCGACTCGACCTCGCTCGAAGACCTGGTGTCCAAGCTGTCCGGTCCCCGGATCGTGTGGATCATGGTCCCGGCAGGCGAGCCGACCCGGCAGACCGTGACCGAACTCGGGCAGCTGCTGTCCGAGGGCGACCTGGTGATCGACGGCGGGAACTCGAAGTTCACCGACGACAAGCTGAACGCTGATCTGCTCGCCGCGCACGGTGTCGGCTACCTCGACTGCGGCGTCTCCGGCGGCGTGTGGGGCAAGGACAACGGCTACGGCCTGATGGTCGGCGGCGCGGCGTCGGACGTCCAGCGCGCGATGCCGATCTTCGACGCGCTCCGTCCGGAGGGCCCGCGCGAGGAAGGCTTCTCGCACGCCGGCTCGGTCGGCGCCGGGCACTACGCGAAGATGATCCACAACGGCATCGAGTACGGCATCATGCAGGCCTACGCCGAGGGCTTCGAGCTGCTCGAAGCCGCGAAGACGGTCGACGACGTGCCCGCCGTGATCAAGGGCTGGCAGCGCGGCACCGTGGTCCGCTCCTGGCTGCTCGACCTGCTGGTGCGCGCGCTGGACGAGGACCCGGAGCTGGACGACCTCGAAGGCTACGTCGAAGACTCCGGCGAAGGCCGCTGGACGCTGGAGGAAGCGGTCAACAACGCGGTGCCCGCCCCGGTGCTGTCGGCCGCGCTGTTCGCCCGGTTCTCCTCCCGGCAGAAGGACTCCGCCGCGATGCGTGCCGTCGCCGCGCTGCGCAACCAGTTCGGCGGCCACGCTGTGAAGAAGGCCGGGAGCTAGCTCCCGCGGTCCCCGCCCGTGTATCTGCGACATCTCCAGGTCACCGACTTCCGGTCCTGGCCGCTGGCCGACCTCGCCCTCGAACCGGGGCCGGTCGTGCTCGTCGGCCAGAACGGCCGGGGGAAGACGAACCTGCTCGAAGCGATCGGCTACGTGGCGACCCTCGGTTCGCACCGGGTCGCCACGGACGCCCCGCTCGTCCGGCACGGCTGTGAGCGCGCGCTCGTCCGGGTCGCGGTCGTCAACGAAGACCGCGAGCTGACGGTCGAACTCGAGATCACGCCCGGCCGCGCCAACCGTGCGCGGGTGAACCGCGGCGCGGTCGGCAAGCCGCGCGACGTGCTCGGCATTCTGCGTACGGTGCTGTTCTCTCCGGAGGACCTCTCGCTGGTGCGCGGCGATCCGAGCGAACGCCGTCGGTTCATGGACGAACTGCTCGTGCTTCGCGCGCCTCGGTACGCAGGCGTGCGCGCGGACTACGAGAAGGTGCTTAAGCAGCGCAACGCGCTTCTCAAGACCGCGGGCAAACGCCGTACTGGTCGCGAAGACCCGTACGCACTGTCGACGCTCGACGTCTGGGACGACCATCTTTCGGTGGCAGGCGCGCAGCTGCTGGCGGCACGGTTGAACCTCATCGCTGACCTCGCGCCGTACACGGCCGACGCCTACATGGGGGTCGCGCCCGACTCTCGCCCGGCGAAGATCGCGTACAAGTCCTCGCTCGGCGAAGCGCTTCCGCCGTCGTACGGAGTGCCTGGCGGAGAGCGTGCCGAGGCAGAGGTACTGCGCGAGTTGTTGCTGAAGGCGCTGGCGGACACGCGGCGGCAGGAATTGGAGCGAGGGATCAGCCTGGTCGGCCCGCATCGGGACGAACTGGAGCTGATTCTCGGCGAAGCGCCGGCGAAGGGGTACGCGAGCCACGGCGAGTCGTGGTCGTTCGCGCTCGCGTTGCGGCTCGGAAGTTACGAACTTCTGCGCGCCGAAGCGGGCGAACCGGTCTTGTTGCTGGACGATGTGTTTGCCGAACTCGACCGCAAGCGCCGGGCGCGGCTGGCCGAGGTCTCCGCGAGCGCCGAGCAGGTGCTCATCACCGCGGCGGTGGCCGAGGACGTGCCCGAGGAGCTCGCCGGTGCGAGGTTCACGGTGGCCGACGGGGAGGTGAACCGTGCCTGAACAGCCACGACGACCACGCGGGGTGACCGGGGTCACGCGGGTTGCCCACCGATCTGGGGACAAACCTGTGGACAGTGTGGATAAACCCGGAGCCGCGTTATCGCCGCGAGTGACGAACCGGCCGGATGGCGGTCTTGACACCCCGGCAGCGGGCGACACTTCCGGAAATCCCGCGCGTGGCGCGACTGAGCGTGACAGTTCCACTGGGCCGAACGAGACGGCCGCTGGGGACAAACCGAGCGGCCGCGACCTCGCGCACGCCGCGCTCGAAGCGGCGAAGGCGAAAGCCCGCGAACGCGGAGCCCCGCCGAACCTCCGGCGCGGCCGGATCAACGGGGGCGGCGGGCAGAACCGGGCACGGCGGCGCTGGTCCGGGCCCGGCGCGGATCCGCGCGACCCGCAGCCGCTCGGCAGGCTCGTCTCGCGGCTGATCTCCGACAGCGGCTGGCAGGACACGATGACGAACGCGCGCGTGTTCGGGCAGTGGGCCCGGCTCGTGGGCGAGGACGTCGCCGAACACGCCCAGCCGGTCGCGCTGAAAGACGGCGAGCTGACCGTCCGCGCGAGTTCCACCGCGTGGGCGACGCAGTTGCGGTTGCTGCAGGGCAAATTGCTGGCGAAGATCGCCGCGGGCGTCGGGAACGGCGTGGTCAAGCGGATGCGGATCCAGGGTCCGACCGCTCCGAGCTGGCGGAAAGGGCCCCGGCACGTGCCTGGTCGCGGGCCGCGTGACACGTACGGCTGACGGGGGTTGCGCTCCGGCGGATGAGTTCCCCGAGGACCGGGCCGCGCAGCTTCGGATACGAGATGACTCAACTGAGGGTGATTTCGTCCCTCTGCGACCGGCTGAGGGGTGTCCTAGCCGCATGTGAGCGCGTGCGGGCAAGTACACTGTTGTAGTAGCGGGCGTCCGCTCGGGCGAGACGAGGAGAAACAACGCCGGTGACCGAGAACAAGAGCGAGTACAACGCGTCGTCCATCACCGTGCTCGAAGGCCTCGAAGCAGTTCGCAAGCGCCCCGGCATGTACATCGGTTCCACCGGTGAGCGCGGCCTCCACCACCTGGTCCAGGAGGTGGTGGACAACTCCGTGGACGAGGCGATGGCGGGGTACGCCACCAAGGTCGAGGTTACCCTGCTCGCGGACGGCGGGGTGCGCGTCGTCGACGACGGCCGCGGCATCCCGGTCGACATGCACCCCAAGGAGAAGAAGCCGACCCTCGAGGTCGTGCTGACCATCCTGCACGCGGGCGGCAAGTTCGACAGCGACTCCTACGCGGTGTCCGGCGGTCTGCACGGCGTCGGCGTCTCCGTGGTGAACGCGCTGTCGACGAAGCTGCTCGCCGAGATCAAGGTGAACGGCCGCAGCTGGCGCCAGGAGTACACCAACCAGGTCCCCGGTCCGCTCGAGGACCTCGGCCCGGCCAGCGACACCGGCACCACCATCACCTTCTGGGCCGACGGCAGCATCTTCGAGACCACCACCTACAACTTCGAGACCATCTCGCGCCGCCTGCAGGAGATGGCGTTCCTCAACAAGGGCCTCACCCTGTCGCTGCGCGACGAGCGCGTCGCCGACGAGGAGACCGAAGAGGACGCCGCGGGCAAGCAGGCCAGGGTCAAGGAAGTCGTCTACTGCTACCCGGGCGGGCTCGAGGACTTCGTCAAGCACATCAACGGCAGCAAGGACCCGATCCACGAGAGCGTCATCTCCTTCGACGCCAAGGGCGCCGGCCTCGAGGTCGAGGTCGCGATGCAGTGGAACACCGGGTTCACGCCGTCGGTGTACACCTTCGCCAACACGATCAACACGCACGAGGGCGGCACGCACGAAGAGGGCTTCCGCGCCGCGCTCACCCGCGTGGTCAACGCGTACGCGCGCGACAAGAAGCTGCTCAAGGAGAAGGACGCGAACCTGACCGGCGACGACGTGCGCGAGGGGCTCGCCGCGATCGTGTCGATCAAGCTGTCCGAACCGCAGTTCGAGGGCCAGACCAAGACCAAGCTGGGCAACAGCGAAGCCAAGACGTTCGTGCAGCAGCAGTCGAACGAATGGCTCGGCGACTGGTTCGAGCGCAACCCGAGCGAAGCCAAGACGATCATCAACAAGTCGATCTCGTCGGCGCAGGCCCGGCTCGCCGCCCGCAAGGCGCGCGACCTGGTGCGGCGCAAGGGCGCGCTGGAGATCGGCGGTCTTCCCGGCAAGCTCAAGGACTGCCGTTCGAACGACCCCGGCGAGTGCGAGCTGTACATCGTGGAGGGCGACTCGGCCGGCGGTTCGGCCAAGGAAGGCCGCGACTCGATGTACCAGGCGATCCTGCCGATCCGGGGCAAGATCATCAACGTCGAGAAGGCCCGCATCGACCGCGTCCTCAAGAACACCGAGGTCCAGTCGCTGATCACCGCGCTCGGCACCGGCATCCACGACGATTTCGACATCTCGAAGCTGCGGTACCACAAGATCGTGCTGATGGCCGACGCCGACGTCGACGGCCAGCACATCACCACGCTGCTGCTCACCCTGCTGTTCCGGTTCATGACGCCGCTGATCGAGCACGGCCACGTGTTCCTGTCGCGGCCGCCGCTGTACAAGATCAAGTGGCCGCGGTCGGAGCCGGAGTACGCGTACTCGGACAAGGAACGCGACGCGGTCATCCAGGCCGGCGTCGAGGCGGGCCGCCGTCTTCCGAAGGACGACGCGATCCAGCGGTACAAGGGTCTCGGCGAGATGAACGCCGAGGAGCTGTGGGAGACCACGATGGACCCGGCGAACCGGCTGCTCGGGCAGGTCACCCTCGACGACGCCGCACAGGCCGACGAACTGTTCTCCGTGCTGATGGGCGAGGACGTGGAAGCCCGCCGTTCGTTCATCACGCGCAACGCCAAGGACGTGCGCTTCCTGGACGTGTAGGCGTCCCCTTCTCACCCGCTTCCCAGGACTGCTCACAAGAAGGACCCCATGACGGAAACCTTGCCGCCGGAACACGACCGGATCGAGCCGGTCGACATCCAGCAGGAGATGCAGCGCTCCTACATCGACTACGCGATGAGCGTCATCGTGTCGCGGGCGCTGCCGGACGTGCGCGACGGCCTCAAGCCGGTGGCGCGCCGGATCCTGTACTCGATGTTCGACTCCGGGTTCCGCCCGGACCGCGGGTACAACAAGTGCTCCCGCGTCGTCGGCGACGTCATGGGCAACTACCACCCGCACGGCGACTCGGCGATCTACGACGCGCTCGTGCGGCTCGCCCAGCCGTGGTCGCTGCGCTACCCCTTGATCGACGGCCAGGGCAACTTCGGCTCGTCGGGCAACGACCCCGCGGCCGCGATGCGGTACACCGAGTCCCGGCTCGCGCCGCTCGCGATGCAGATGCTCGCGGACATCGAAGAGGACACCGTCGATTTCCGCGACAACTACGACGGGCGCACCCAGGAGCCCGACGTTTTGCCGTCGCGGTTCCCGAACCTGCTGGTCAACGGCGGTTCCGGGATCGCGGTCGGGATGGCGACGAACATCCCGCCGCACAACCTGCGCGAGGTGTCCGAAGGCGTCGTGTGGGCGCTGGAGAACCCGGAAGCGACCGACGACGAACTGCTGGCCGCGCTGCTCGTGCGGATCAAGGGCCCGGACTTCCCGACCAAGGCGATGATCCTCGGCACCTCCGGGATCGAGGACGCCTACCGCACCGGTCGCGGTTCGATCCGGATGCGCGCGGTCGTCGAGGTCGAGGAGGACGCGAAGGGCCGCACCATCCTGGTCGTGTCCGAGCTGCCCTACCAGGTCAACCCGGACAACCTGGTGGAGAACATCGCCCACCTGGTGCGCGACGGCAAGATCACCGGCATCGCGGACATCGCGGACGAGTCGAACAGCCGTTCCGGCATGCGGATCGTCATCACGATCAAGCGCGACGCGGTGGCGAAGGTCGTGCTGAACAACCTGTTCAAGCACACTCAGCTGCAGCAGAACTTCGGCGTGAACATGCTGGCGCTGGTCGACGACGTGCCGCGCACGCTGCGGCTCGACCAGATCATCCGGCACTACGTGAAGCACCAGGTCGACGTGATCGTGCGGCGGACCCGGTACCGGCTGCGCAAGGCCGAGGAACGGGCCCACATCCTGCGCGGTCTGGTCAAGGCGCTCGACATGCTGGACGAGGTGATCGCCCTGATCCGGCGGTCGCCCTCGGCCGACGAGGCCCGGCCGGGCCTGATGTCGCTGCTCGAGATCGACGAGATCCAGGCGACCGCGATCCTGGACATGCAGCTGCGCAGGCTGGCCGCGCTGGAGCGGCAGCGGATCATCGACACCCTGGCCGAGATCGAGCTGGAGATCGCCGACCTCAAGGACATCCTCGCGAAGCCGGAGCGGCAGCGGTCGATCATCCGCGACGAGCTGATGGAGATCGTCGACAAGTACGGCGACGACCGGCGCACGCAGATCATCCCGTTCGACGGCGACGTGTCGGTCGAGGACCTGATCGCGCAGGAAGACGTCGTCGTCACCATCACCCGCACGGGCTACGCCAAGCGGACGAAAACCGATCTGTACCGGTCGCAGAAGCGCGGCGGCAAGGGCGTGCAGGGCGCGACGCTGAAGCAGGACGACATCGTCCAGCACTTCTTCGTGTGCTCCACGCACGACTGGATCCTGTTCTTCACGAACAAGGGCCGGGTGTACCGGGCGAAGGCCTACGACCTGCCCGAGGCCAACCGCAACGCGCGCGGCCAGCACGTGGCGAACCTGCTCGCGTTCCAGCCGGACGAGCAGATCGCCCAGGTCATCGAGATCCCGAACTACGAGGTCGCGCCGTACCTGGTGCTCGCCACGCAGCGCGGCCTGGTGAAGAAGACGAAGCTCACCGACTTCGACTCCAACCGCGCGGGCGGGCTCATCGCGATCAACCTGCGCGAGGGCGACGAGCTGATGGGTGCGGTGCTCGCGGCGGCCGAGGATGACCTGCTGCTGGTGTCGGCGGGCGGCCAGTCGATCCGCTTCCACGCCACCGACGAGGCGCTGCGCCCGATGGGACGGCCGACCTCGGGCGTGCTGGGCATGCGGTTCAACGAGGGTGACGAGCTGCTCGGCATCAGCGTGGTCAAACCGGACAAGTTCCTGCTGGTCGCCACGGACGGCGCGTATGCGAAGCGGACGCCGATCGAGGACTATCCGGTACAGGGCCGCGGCGGCAAGGGCGTGCTCACCATTCAGCACGACAGCAAACGTGGCAGGCTGGTGGGGGCACTCATCGTCGACGAGGACGACGAGCTGTTCGCCATCACGTCCAGCGGCGGGGTCATCCGCACGCCGGCGCGGGACGTGCGCAAGGCGGGCAGGCAGACCAAGGGCGTTCGGCTGATGAACCTGGGTGACGGAACCACTCTTCTCGCGGTCGCACGCAACGCGGACGAGGGTTCGGACGTCGCCAATGGTGGCGAGGACTCCGCCGAGGAAGTCCCCGAGATTTCGGGGACTCCGGAAGACTCGGCCTCCGAGACGGTTTCGGAGGACGCGGCGGAGGCTACGCCAGAGGAGCCCACAGCAGAAGACGGCACGGCGCCGGAGCAGTGATCGGCGCCCCACGCACGGGTAAGGACTGACTCAACGTGGCACCATCCGACAAGGCCGACGACGCGTCGGCCAACCCGCCCTGGCAGCGCACCGCCAAGGACGGCGGCGGCGACTCCGAGGCCATGGCCACGGCGCGGATCGCGACCGAGGACGTGCCCACCGCGGCTCCCGAACCGGCCGCGCCCGAGAACGACTACCCGGTGACCGGCTCGGCGGCGCCCCGGCTCTTCGGAGGCGAGGCGCCACCGCCGGCGGCGGACGTGCCGGCCGCGGGCCGCACCCGGCCGACGCCGAGCGCGCTGCGCCGCCCCGGCCGGGGCCCGCGGCGGGCGAGCCTGCAGATCAAGCGGTTCGACCCGTGGTCGGTGCTGAAGCTGGCACTGGTGCTCGGCGTCGCGATGTTCTTCGTCTGGCTGGTCGCGGTCGGCGTGCTCTACACGGTGCTCGACGGCATGGGCGTGTGGGACAAGCTGAACGGCACGTACTCGTCCCTGGTCGGCGGCGAGGGCGCGAACGCCTCCGCGGAACCGCTGATCAGCGCCGGTCGCGTGTTCGGCATCGCGGCCATCCTCGGGGCGATCAACATCGTGCTGGTGTCCGCGCTGGCCACGGTGAGCGCGTTCATCTACAACGTGTCGGCGGACCTCGCGGGCGGCCTGGAGGTCACGCTCTCGGAGCGAGAGTAACCCGGTTGCAAGGGCGGATGGGGAGTCCGGTAGAGTTCTCCTCGTTCGACGGGCCCATAGCTCAGGCGGTTAGAGCGCTTCGCTGATAACGAAGAGGTCGGAGGTTCAAGTCCTCCTGGGCCCACATTTCCGGAAGGCCGGTTCGCAGTCGCGGACCGGCCTTTCTGGTATTTCGGATGACTGCGCGGCGGGGTTCTCGCCAGAATCAGCGGCATGCAGACTCCCGCGCAGATCCGTGCGCAGCTGAGCCTCGGCCGTGATCAGTCTGGTCTGGCCGAAACCGAGGCATGGCTCGCGTCGGCGACCGCGCGCGAGCTGCTGCGGATCGACCACTACGCCCGCCAGGCCCGCTATCCGGTGCCGCTGCTGGGACGGGCGCGCAGTTGGAAGCTGAAGAACGCCTCACTGGTTGTCGCGGCGCTGGCTTCGATGCATCCCGACGGTCGTCTTCGGGAGCAGGCCGTTCGCGTGTTGTGCGGGTTGGCTGGTGCGTTGAGCGACCGGGCATTGGCGATCCGGGTTGCCGATCACGTCGAGGTCGTCCGCGAGCTGGCCGAGGAAGAAGTGCTGCGGCGTACGACGTTGGCGCAAGCGGAGCGGATCGTGCCGGTTGTGCAGCGGATTTCGCAGCGCGGTCGGGGTTCGCAGGTGCAGGCGCGCTATCTGCAGGCGCTGGTCGACGCGCATGGCGAGGCGTCGGTGTGGGCGTGCTTGCGAATTTCTGCGGACGTCGACGTACGGCGGACCGCGTTCCGGCACAGTTTCGAGACTGGATTGCTCGGCTCCGCGGACGCGGTCCGGTTGCTGCCTCGGGAACGGGACCAGGTCGTTCGTCGGAAGTTGATCCAGGTGATTGCCGAGACGGCGACGCCGGAGGTTATCGCCGAGACGTTGCTTCGCGGCCGGTCCGCGGAAAGCCGGGTGCTGGGGTTGGTGAAGCTGACCGCGGCGCAGCTCGATCCCGTTGCGGTGGAACAACTTCTGCTTGACCGGTCGGTGCTGGTGCGGTTGTGGGCGCGGTTGCGCTGGCAGGAAATGGGCCGGGATGCGGGCGAGGTTTATGCCGCGGTCGCACGTTCTGCTGCCAAGCCGACGGTGCGGGCTCGTGCGTACGCCGAGCTCGCGGAAACCGGGGCTGAGTTTGACCGGGTGGAGGTTGTCGAGCTCGCGCAGAGCGCGGATTTGGCGTTGAAGAAGACCGGGTTGTCGTTGCTGCGCGGCAAAGTTGTCGCAGCGGACGTGCCTTGGCTGCTGCGGGAGATGACCGGGGAGGACTCACGGGTGGCCCGGCTGGCGGGAGACGTGCTGAGCGGTAGTCCGCAGTTGTGGTCGTTGGCGGATTTGGGGGTGCTGAAGGATTCCGCGGATGTCGTGATTCAGCGTCGGGGATGGTGGCTGCATCGCAGTCTCGGCGGTTGGGAGGCGGTGATCGTCGACCTGGAGTCCGGAGCGTTCCGGGATCGGCTGGAGCTGCCGATGTATGTTCGGCCGACTGTCGCGCAGCAGCAACGGATCGCGGAACTGCTCGGCACGCTTTCCCTTGGCCTTGATCAGGTTTCGGGGATCGCGTTCGCGGCTGGGCTTCCGCGGTGAGCGGCGAGGAACTGGGCGAGGGCTGGGACAGCGTCGCGACGCTCGTCGACGGACGGTGGGTCGAGCGACGGCCCAAACGGGACGAGGTGCGCGCGTGGCTGCTGCGCGAGACGCGGGTCTTGCCCTGGCTGGCTCCGCAGTTGCCGTTGACGGTGCCGATTCCGTTGGTGTGGCGGGAAAACCCGTTGGTGATCCGGCATGAACTGGTGCCGGGCGAGCCGGGTGAACTGACCGCTGACGACGGTCGGGTGCTCGGCCGGTTCCTCCGCGCGTTGCACAGTGCGGACGTCGCCAAGGCGCGTGAACTCGGTGCCGCGACGGAAGTACTGGCGCTGGACGCGGTCCCGCCGTTGCTCGGTCCGCTCGCTGATCGCGGGTGGGCGCTGCTGGCGGAAGTCCGGGGTTATCCAGCAAACACGGTCATCCATGCCGACCTGGGACCGGAGCATGTGCTGAAGCAGGACGGCCTGGTGAGCGGGGTGATCGACTGGACCGACGTGTCTGTCGGCGACCCCGCGCGGGACCTGGCGTGGCTGCTGCACGGGACCTCGGCGGAGTGCGTCGCGGGGTTCTCCGCGGAGTACGAGGTCACGCCGGAACTGCGCCGGCGCGCTGGGGCGTGGAACCGGCTGGGACCGTGGTACGAGGTGACGTACGGGCTGGAGAACGACCGTCCTGACCTGGTCGAATCGGGCCTCGCCGGCACCCGCGCGCGGCTCGCGGAGACGAGTCAGCCCTGCCGGGAAGAGAAGGACCGGCAGGGCTGAGTTGTGCGTGGCCGCTGGGACCGTCTGTTTCAACGGACCGCTCACTCCGGATATTCCCCGGTGTTCCACGTGGAACGAGCGAGACGGAACCGCTGGACGGGACGCGCGGCGGGTCCGGTAGCATCGTGGGGTAGCGCAAGCACTCAGAAGGGGGCTTCAGGTGAAGAAGCTGTTGGCACTCGCGGTCGTCGCGGGCGGCGTCCTGTTCGTCGTCAAGCGCAACAAGGCGGCCAAGGCCGAGGCTGACCTGTGGCGGGAAGCCACCACGCCTGCCGCCCCGTCGGCGAACGGCAGCGCGCCGGCCAAGGCCGCGGACGCGTCGCGCAACTGACGTAGTACTTAGCGGACCTCGGTCCGCACCGGGCCTGTAGCTCAATTGGTAGAGCACCGCCTTTGCAAGGCGGGGGTCAGGGGTTCGATTCCCCTCAGGTCCACCCGCACTCCCCGTTCGGCCGAAGCTGGACGGGGATTTGTGCGTCAGGGGCTCTGCTTCAACCGGTCGATGATCTTGAAAATAGCCTCGCCGAACACCTGGTTGAGCGTCGGCTCCTGGTAGTCCTCGCTGCGGAAAGTCGAGTTCGTGACCACGCGGCGGCCCACTTTGAACGACAGATCCTCGTGACCCGGGGCATCGGAATTCAGCTGATCTCGCCGTCGCCCACCTTCCTGTTCGAGGTGGCTTCCTTGGGCTGACCGCCCGGACCGGCGACGCGGGTGGCAGTTGCCGTGGTTCGTGCGGAAGCAACCGCTCCACTGCCAAGGTCCCTTGCCGTGCTCGCCGGGATCGGCGCTCAGCTGGGACGGCTGTACGGAGGATTGTTCCTCGACCCGGCCGGAAACCGTGTCGTTGGTGAACGAAAGTCCCCAGTCCTCGGCTTTGTAGATCTCGTAGATCTGCAGGTCGCCGCGGGCTTAGCCCGCGACTAAGGTGCTGCATCCGGCTGCCAACAGTGCCGATACCCCGAGACAGCCCACCATCATGGCGTGCTTGGAAACTATCAAGAGCCCCTGCCCTCGTAGCCGTCAGAGTAACGAGAGTCGTGGTTGATGTCTTGACTTCAACTTCCCTTGAAGTTCGATCCTTCAAGAGTCGTCATCGATCTTGGAAGGACCCTCATGACTGTCAATCGCGTTGCGCGCCCTGACTTTGTGCGCACGGACGTCGACGCTGTGCTGGTTGCCGAAACGACCGTCGAGGCGGCGGAGGTGCTTGCCCGGCTGGAGAAAGAACCATGGCCGGTCGGGCTGATTTCGTTCAATACCTTGGCCAGTACCGAGGGCGAGGGCAAGCTGGTCTATACCCAGTGGGCCGAGGGAGCAGCTGATCCCGGTCTGGTGCAACGGGTTTCCGGGAGTGATCCGGTGGAATATCGGTTGTATCGCAGCGGAAATCGGGACAACGCGACCGTTCCGGGGTGCATTGTCGTGGTGAGCGTTGAGTTCGACGGTGCGGACGCGCAGCGCCAGCGGCGGTGGGTGGACACCGTGTTCGGCGCGTTGGCCAGTGAGGAGAAACCCGCGCCGGGCGGGCTGTCCGGGCACTTCCATGTCAGCACCGACGGGACGCGAGTGCTCAACTACGCGGAGTGGACCGACGAACAGTCGCATCGTGACGCGTTGGCGCGGTCCGGCCGGGGGACGGTCGGGGTGTCCGACGAATGGCAGAAGGTGCAGGAATTCCCGGGCGTACGCGGCGGCGGGTTCCGGCGGTATCGGATGGTGCGCAGTCTTTCGCTTGAACTGTCCGCGAAAGAGACAGCCTGATTCAGGCGTCTTGCGGAGCGAAGTCGGGCGCGGGCAGCGTGCCGAGCTGGATGCGGGCGCCGAGTTCGTCCCGGACGCCCCAGTGTTCGGCGAGCAAAGTGCCTTCGGTGCGGTAAATGTGCACCGTGGTCATCTGGTACGGCTTGCCTGCGGCACCAGCGCCGTGCACCGCGTCCACTCCGGTTCCGGTGGCGGTCGCGCGGACGACGACGCGGTCGTCAGTGCCGAAGATGTCGTCGATCGCGTACCTGATGTTCAGCACGTGGTGCACGAAGGTAAGGATCTGCCGGTAGCCCGCGGGTCCGGGCGGCAGCGGGAACGGGGACCCGTGGTCGACGAAGTCCGGGGTGACCAGGTCGTCGAGGACGGACAGCTCTCCGGTGTTGATCGCGTCGAACACGGCAAGGGCGGCGGTGCGTGCGGGGTTGGTCACGGCTAAGCTCCTCTTCGAACTTGACTGGAACCCAAATCCAGTGGAATCAGAATCTAGCGGATTGGGAGGGCTGTGGCAAGGCAATACAGCGCCCCGCAGCGCGAGGAGAAGGCCCAGGCCACCCGCGCGCACATCGTGCGGACGGCGCGCGGGCTGCTCCTCGGCGGTGGTGGCTATGCGGGCATGACGATCACTGGCCTCGCCGAGGCGGCGGGGGTCAGCCCCCAGACGGTGTACAACTCCGTCGGCGGCAAAGCCGAGGTCATCAAGGCGGTCTATGACGTGATGCTCGCCGGCGACGAGGATCAGACGCCGATGAGCGAACGTCCCGAGTTCCGCCGGGTGGCCGACGCGACCGACGTGCCGTCCTACGCGGCCGCGTACGCCGCTTGGGTGCGCGCCATCTCCGACCGGGTCGGGCCGCTGCTCGGGGTGCTGGTCGAACACGGTCCCGGCGGCGACAAGGTGCTCGAGGACTTCGTGGCGACCATCGACTCCGAACGCAGAAAGGGCAACACGAATAGCTTGCGCGGTCTCGCGGAACGCGGACACCTGCCGTCGCAGAGATTCGACGAGGCAGTCGACGCCGTCTGGACGCTCACCGCGCCCGAGGTGTACGACCGGCTCGTCCGGCGCTGCGGATGGACATCGGCGGCCTTCGAACGATGGCTGGCCAACCAGTTGGGCGCGGTGCTGTCCGGTTAACGGTGGTAGTCCGGCGAGGTCATCGGCAACGGGGTCGGGTTGAGCCGAACCCACGAGACGGCGAGTTCGGACAGCCGGGCCAGTTCGGCGTCGGCTCCGTTGCCGGAGCGGATGCGCTTGGCGAGGGTCTGCGCTTCCTGAAGTTCGGGCAGCGGGGTGCCCGACGCGAAGCAGGCAGGGAGCGCGTCGGCCATCGCGCGGAACGAGCGGTCCCAGTTGATGCTGCCGTTGTCGAGAATCTCGTGCGCAACTTTGCCGGAGAGGCGGATTGCTTCTCCCTGCACGGTTTTCGCCGCGCCGGAGGGCGGTACGAGCAGCTCCCACAGGTGGTCATGCTGCTTCTGCCAGGGTCCGTCGGGCACCGCGATCGGGGAGGTTCCGTCGTGGATCAGCCGCGGCGGGACCGGTTTCACGTCGAACAACCGGTACAGCTCGTGCAGTCCGGCGTCGGTCGCGTCGAGGAGATCGTGGCTGAAATTCGGGCGGTGGAACTCGAATTTGGCCCCGATCCGGCGGACCAGCTCTCGCGCCTCGTCCGGTACGGGAGCGCCGGCTTCGAGGAGCAGCGCGGCAGTTTCGGCCATCCCAGCGATCCCGATGTTCTCGGTGAGCCGCAAGCCGTGCAGGAGCGGGGTGCGGCCGGGTTTGCCGTCGATCGTGGCATGCACATTCGCGCCGTGCTCGATCAGGACTCGCACGGTCTCCGGTCTTTGCCTGCCGGCCGCACCGTGCAATGGAGTACCGCTGTGCGCGCGTGGCCGTTCGATGTCCGCGCCGAGCGAAAGCAGCAGTGGGATTTGCGCGGCCGCGCCTCTCGCGGCTCGTGTCCACAGTGGAGTCTCGCCGTACTGGTTGGCGGCGTCCACGTCGAGGCCTTGCTCGACTAGCCAGACGATGAGTTCGTCGGGACACTCGAGAAAGCCGATCGCCGTTTCCTTGCCGTATCCGCCGCGCGCGGCCAACTCGGTGCGCTGGAAAACTGCCTGGAGTTCTGCGAGCGATGCGGAGGACAGCAGTTCGCTGAAGTTCTTCGGCAGCGTTTTTCGCTTGCGCATCGAGGGTTTCTCCTTGGCGTGGCATCCGGCTCCGCCAGCTTAGGTCAGTTCGGACCGCAGACGATGGCGCAGCTCGATGAGCGTCTGCCGGGCCAGTTCGAGGCGTTCCAGGTCCAAACCGTCGGTCGTGCGGAGGGCCAGATCCTCGTACGCCGCTTGCATTCGGTGCAAAGCCGTGCGTCCGGCCGGAGTCGCTTCGAGCAGTTTGGCGCGTTGGTGCGCGGGGTTCGGACGATAGCCGGCGAGGCCGTCGTCGACGAGCAGGTCGGCGACCCGTTGGACGCTTTGCCTCGTGTGGCCCAGCTGCGAGGCGATGGTTCCGACCGGGGCGGCTTCCGCCTCGACCGCGGCCAGCACCTGGTACCGCGCGACGCTCAACCCCGTCGGGCGGGCGATGCCGTTGCCAACCGCTTCCAGGACGTCGGAGAGCCGGATGACCTCGTCCATCAGGTCGTTGTAGGCGTCGCAGGCCTTCTTGACAGCATGCTGTCGTATCGCTAGCTTGTCGGACATGACAGCATGCTGTCATTGAGAGCCGGGTCAGGCAACAGTTCGAGAGGATCATCGGGGTGCGAATCGGCATCGGGCTTCCGAATCAAGTGCGCGACGTCGACCCCGCGGTCGTGCCGCGGTGGGCGGCGCGGGCGGAGGAAGCGGGCTTTTCCTCGCTGGCGACGATCGGCAGATACGCGTATCCGGGGGTGAGCGACACGGTTTCGCTGGCCGCCGCGGCCGGGGCGACGACGCGGATCGGTCTGCTGAGCGGCGTGCTGCTCGCGCCGACGTGGCCCGGAGCGTTGCTGGCCAAGGAAATCGCGAGCATCGACGGGGTTTCCGGGCATCGGCTGACGTTCGGGGTCGGGGTGGGTCTTCGGGAAGAGGAGTTCACCGTTCCTGGGCTCGGCGCACGTGGCAGGGGCGCGCGATTTGATGCGGACCTGGAGACTTACCGGGAAGTCTGGGGCGGCAAGAACGCGGCGGTGCCGAGCGGGACCCGGCAGGTGCCGATGTTGTTCGGCGGCTACACCGAGCAGGCGTTGCGGCGGATGGTGCGGTGGGGCACCGGATATATCGCCGGTTCGGGCTCGGTCGCGGCGACCGCTCCTCGGTTCGAAGCGGCGAAGCGTGCTTGGCGCGAGGGCGGCCGGGCCGGGGAGCCGCGGCTGGTTTCGTTGGCGTACTTCGTTTTGGGAGACGTCGACGCCGGGTTGGCGAACGTCCGGGACTTCTATCGGTTGGCTCCGAAGGAAGTCGCGGACAGTGTCGTGCCGTGTGTGTCTCCGGAGATGGTTCGGAAATGCATCGCGGATTTCGCCGAGTTGGGCGCGGATGAGCTGGTCTTCGTGCCGACGACTGACGACGTCGACGAAATCGCCCGGCTGGCGGACGTCGTCAGCTGAGCATCGTCCTGGAAGATGAC
Organism: Amycolatopsis sp. Poz14; assembly: GCF_006704225.1. Lineage (NCBI taxonomy): Bacteria > Bacillati > Actinomycetota > Actinomycetes > Pseudonocardiales > Pseudonocardiaceae > Amycolatopsis > Amycolatopsis sp. Poz14. Next base: position 638,807 of record NZ_JACLHD010000001.1, on the reverse strand, counting down.
TTCGCTATCGGGGGCATCACCGATGCTGCCGGGGGTCGCGCGGCTCCAAGCTGGAGTCATGAGACTACGCGTAATTGCGATCGTCGCGGCGATGCTCGCCGTGGTCGGGGCGGGGACAGCGCAGGCGGCACCGAGATTGGCGTTGCCGCGGCCGGGCGGGGTCAGCCCGGTCGGGACTACTGCCTTTCACTTCACCGACACTTCTCGCGCGGATCCGTGGGTTCATTCGCAGCGGCGGGAAATGATGGTGACGTTGTGGTATCCGGCGCAATATCCCGGATGGCGGCCCACGCAGTACCTCACTCAGCGAGAGTCGGAGCTGATGGTGAAGGAGCTGGGCGATAAGTCAGTGCCGGAGGACGCGCTGACGAAGGTGCGGACACATTCCACTGTGGACGCTCTGCCGCAGTTCCGGCGGATGCCGTTGGTGGTGCTGTCGCCTGGGTTCACGTTGCCGCGCGCGACGTTGTCGTCATTGGCGGAGGAGTTGGCCAGCCGCGGGTATGTCGTGGCGGGGATCGGGCACAACTACGAGTCGACGGCGATCACCTTCCCGGACGGGCATACGACGGAATGCGTGGCATGCGTTGCGAAGGACTGGGTGAAACTTGTTCAAACCCGGGCGGCGGACGTGTCGTTCGTACTCGATCGGCTCGTAGGCCGGAACCCGGTGTGGGGCGGCGGGCGGCTGATCGACGCGCGGCGGATCGCGATGATCGGGCATTCGATCGGCGGAGCCAGCACGGCGCCGGCGATGCTGGCCGACCGGCGGATCCGCGCCGGGGCGATGCTGGACGGCATGTACTACCTCCCGGTGACCGGGCTGGATCGGCCGTTTCTGCAGTTCGGAGCGCCGGTGCACGAGCCGGGCGGGACGGTCGATCCGTCGTGGGATTCGGCGTGGCGCGAGATGACCGGATGGAAGCGGTGGATCACCGTTAACGACGGGGAACACAGCATGTTCACTGATCAGCTGCTGCTCTGCCAGCAGGCCGGGGTGCCGGTGCCGGGACTGAAGATCGATCCGCTGCGGGCGATCCGGGTCAGCGAGGCGTACTTGACCGCGTTCCTGGACGAGCACCTGCGTGGGATGCCCCAGCGGCTGCTGGACGGACCGTCGCCGCGGTACGCCGAAGTGCGGTTTTGGGGCTGAGGCGCTTTCCCGCGGAAGTCCGCGGAATTTCTTCGCAACCCCCTCCAGCGGTGTGCGTCTCTATAGGCAAAGGGAAAGCCAAGAGCTGGTCAGGGGAGAATGGAAATGCTCAGGAAGACTGTCAAATTGGCCACCGTCGGAGCGGCTCTCGGTGCGGTCGCACTGCTTTCCGCGTGCTCTGGCCAGAATTCGGCAGCCCCGGCGAGCAACCAATCCGCCCCGGTCGACGTCGCGGCGAAAAGCCAGGTGCAGCAGCCGGAAACGCCAGTGAAAAAGGGCGGCAGCGGCGGTGGCGGGGCCAGTGTGGAGGACGTTAATTGCAGCACCCTCGGAGGTCCGGTCGGTCCGCGCAAGGTTGATTTGATCGCGGACGAAACCAAGGCAGGTACCGTTGGTTGCGTCGAAGCGTTCAATGTCATCACCGAATACTTCGACAATATCGACAAGGCCGTCGGGTCCAACTACATGCTGACTGTCCGGGGCTGGCAGTGCCTCACCGACACCGGCGCGGAGGGCACGCACGAGATCCGCTGCGCGAAGGACGGTTTCAAGCTGCACACCACGCCGCCGAAGGACGAGAACGCTCCGGACCCGCAGGAACAGGGCACCGGGTACAACGGGGTGCCGATCGACCCGCCCGCCGACCAGGACCAGGGCACCGGATACCACGGGGTTCCGGTGGACCCGCCGAACGCGCAGGACCAGGGGACTGGGTACCAGGGCGTGCCGGTCGACAGCCCGGATCAGAACTGAGCCAGCGCGAGCTGCGGAAGTGGGCCAGGCCTTGCGAGGTCTGGCCCTTTCGCGCGGCCCCCGGGACTGAGTCACAGCACCGAAGCCAGCCCCTCCCGCAACATCCGATACGCCGCCTCCGCCCGGGCAACAGCATCCGGATAAGTCTCATCAGCGCTTCGCCCACCGCGGATCTCCCGGGCGTTGTGGAACCCCAAGATCCGCTGCGCCCCGAAGATCTGCGCAGCCACCAACCGTGCGGTGAACTCGTCCGGAACCCCGCACGACGCGCGCAGTTCCTCGACCAGTTCCTGTTCCTTCTCCAACAGGTACGTGGCAAGCCGCGCCAGCAGCGCAGGCGTTGAGTACAGCAGCGTGTGGCACGTGATCGCGTCCGGCGAGTCGTTCAGGCCGGTCAGCGGGTCGCGGGCGGCCAGGCGGTCCAGGAAAGACCGTTCCAGCGCGGACAGCGCCGACACCTCAGGCGGCCGGGCTCGGACGATCTCCGCGGGGCCGTTTTCGTCGACGAACTGGTGGATGACCAGGTCTTCCTTTGTCGGGAAGTACGCGAACAGCGTCGGCTTCGAGATCTCGGCCTCGGCGGCGATGTCGGCCACCGACACCCCGTCGAAGCCGGATTCGCGGAACAGGCGCAGGGCCGCCGAGGCGATGGCTTCCCTCGTGCGGCGGCGTTTGAGCTCGCGCAGTCCTGGCACGGCCGTCAGCCTAACCGGAACTCGAACCAGGATAAAAACTTGACTCGGTTGTATATTTAACCCAGTGAAGATACTGGAACCAGAGATCCGGGTAGAGCGCGAGTTTCTCCAGGCCTGTCACGCCGAGCTGGACCGCATGCGGGCGGAGATCAAGACCGCGATCGCGACGGGAATGGGCGAGGGCGACGCGGTCGACGACAAGTACTTCAACCACGTCCTCAGGCAGTTTCGCATCGAGATCGCCGAGGAGCTAGCGGATATCGACGACGCGCCGCTCTTCTTCGGCCGCCTCGACTATCCGCCGGGCGAGGTCTACGAGGCGGCGCGCGGGTCGCACACCCGATCGCCCGAGCATGACCTCGTTTACCTGGGCCGCAGAGGGATTCGTGACGACGACGGCGAACCTCTGGTGATCGATTGGCGGGCGCCGCTCGCGAGGGCGTTTTACGAAGCCGATCACGATCATCCGATGGGCGTGCGGGTCCGGCGGCGCTACGGATTCGACCAGGCCGGAGTGCTCAGCGCGTACGAGGACGAGCCGCTCGATCGGCCAGGCTCGTCAGAGAATCGGCTGCTCACCGCGGAGATCGAGCGGCCTCGGCAGGGGCCGATGCGCGACATCGTCGCGACGATCCAGCCGGACCAGATGCGGCTCGTTCGCGCGCCGGTCGACCGGACGATCTGCATCCAGGGCGCACCGGGCACCGGCAAAACCGCGGTGGGGCTGCATCGGCTGGCGTACCTGCTCTACACCGAGCGGGTGCGGCTGCAGAAGGCAGGCGGGGTCGCGGTGATCGGGCCGAACCGGTCGTTTCTCGCTTACATCGCGGGCGTGCTTCCGGCGCTCGGCGAGGTGGCGGTTTCCCAAGCCACGATTGACGAACTGACCGGGGCGGGCCAGCCAGCGGACTACGTCGACGATCCGCGGACGGCGCGCATCAAGGGCGACGTCCGGATGGCGGAGGTCGTCCGGCGGCACGTGTGGGCGCGGATCCGGCCGGTCGACCGGACGCTCGAGGTGAAGTACCAGCACCGGACCTGGCGGTTGTATCCCGAGGACATCGCCGAGGAACTCACGGAAATCCTCAGCCGCGGCGCGGATTACAGCGCGGGGCGCGAATTGCTGGCCCAGCGGCTCGCGCATCGGGTCCTGCGCGAGATGGAGCGGTCCGGCGGCACGAGCGCGACCCTCCATCAGCTTCGCCGCAATGCCGCGATCAACAAGGCGGTCCGCGACATGTGGCCTGCCGTCGAGCCCGCGCGGCTGGTCTATGACTTGCTTACCGATAACGCACTTCTCGCCGAAGCAGCCGACGGAATTCTCACTGCTGAGGAACAGGAAGCGCTCATCCGTCCGCGTCCGCGCAGTCGCAAGGCGATGACCTGGTCGACGCTCGATCTCGCGTTGCTGGACGAGGTCGCGGCGCTGATCGAGCGGCCGGCGAAGCTCGGGCACGTCGTGGTCGACGAGGCGCAGGACCTCAGCCCGATGCATCTGCGGGCGATCGCACGCAGACTGGCTGGTGCGTGCACGGTTCTCGGCGACGTCGCGCAGGCGACCAGTCCGTCCGCGGTCCGCGATTGGACGACCGTGCTGACCCATCTAGACCGGCCGGGCGGGCGGATCGAAGAACTCACGCACGGCTACCGCGTTCCGGCGGATGTCCTCGACTTCGCTGCCCGGCTGCTCCCGCACATCGCGCCGGAGCTGCGGAGTCCCACGTCGTTCCGGCATTCCGCGGATGCCTTGCACCTGACCGAAACCGACGAGACGGTCGCCGCTGCGGTCGACGCTTGCGCGACAGCTTTACAGGAGGAAGGGTCGATCGGACTGCTGGCCGCGGACGCGGATATCCCCGAATTGCACCGCGTCCTCACCGAGCGCGGGCTGGACCACGTGGTGCTGGGTACCGACGGGACAGCCCGGATCACGCTGGCACCGGTGAGTTTGGCGAAGGGGCTGGAGTACGACACGGTCCTGGTGGTCGAACCGGCGCGCATCGTGGCGGCGGAAGAGCGTGGGCTGCAACGGTTGTACGTCGCGCTCACCCGGGCGGTCAGCACCTTGCACGTACTCCACGCGGACCCGTTGCCGGAGCCGTTGCTGACTCAGACCGCGGCGGTCTGACGGCGCGTCGAGTAGCACTGCCAGCCCAGAAAACCCAGCGCCAGCAGCAAGTAGCTGTTGCCGATGACGTGCTCGACCGGTCCCCAGGACAGCTCCAGGTACCCGTTCTTCGGCAGCCACGAATGCGGGGCGATCACGAAAATCGCCGCCACGGCAGCCAAACCGGCGACCGCGGTCCGGGTGTGCGCGCGAGCGGCGAACAGCACGATCGCGGGCACGATCCACACCCAGTGGTGCGACCACGAAATCGGCGAACACACCAGAATCGCCGCGGCGTTGAGCAGGAACGCCATCGACGGGTCGGCGCGCAGCATCGCGGGAACGGTCAGCGCGAGCGCGGCCAGGGTCAGCACCGCGACCAGGATCAGCGTCGGCGTTTCGGCGAGCCCGAACCGGTGCACCGCGCCCTGGATGGTCTGGTTTGTCGCGAAAATCGATCCGCTCATCCCGGACGCGCCGGTCAATCCGCCGCCGAACCAGTACTTCATCGACGCTTCCGGCGCGATCACGAACCCGGCCGCGCCGGCGAGCACGAAGGTGACCACCGTGGTCAGTGCCGCCCGGAAGTCCCTTTTCACCAGGAAGAACAGCAGGAATCCGGCCGGCGTGATCTTCATGGCGGCGGCGAGGCCCAGCAGGACGCCGCGGGGCAGCCGGGTCCGGGGGCCGAGGCAGTCGATCACCACGAGAGCCATCAGCAGGAGGTTGATCTGCCCGAACCACAACGTCTCGCGGACCGGTTCGAACGCCAGTGAACCAGCCCCGATCACGAGCGCGGCCAGCATCGCGGTTCGCCGCCCGGCATGCGGCCGGACCACGACGTAGACCGTCCCGCACAAGCACGCCAGCGAGACGGCGAGCATCAGCATCGCGCCCAGCGGCAACGGCATCGCGGCGAACACCAGGAACACGACGGCCGCGAACGGCGGGTAGATGAACGGCAGGATCAGCCCGGCGCGGGTCGGCGGGAGCGGACCGTAGACGTCCTCGCCCTGGGCCAGCGCCCGCGCGCCGGACCGGTAGATCTCCAGGTCGAGCGGCCACATCGTGCAGACGAGCCACAGAATCGTCACTGCCACCGCCACCGAGGCGAGGACCAGCAGGAACACCGCCGGACGACGGGTGCCGGCGTCGTCTAGCCACCGGCGCAGCGCGACAGCGGGGGGCCGGATGGAAGTCACTCCGCGATCATGCCGGTGCGATCACCCGTTCGCGCAGTGGGGGCGAGACCAGGCGACCTCGTCGACCGCGAGCCACGGCGCGTTCGCGGCGGCGGAGGGGGTGATCCCGGCGAAGGCTTTGACCTCGTGGTGCAGGTGCGACTGGTCGACGTAGCCGCTCTCCGCCGCCACCAAAGCGGGACTTTCGCCCGCGGCGAGCCGGTGCACCGCGTGGTCGAACCGGACCAGTTGCGCGGCGCGTTTCGGGCTGAGCCCGAGCTGGCTCCGGAACCGGGACCACAGGCGTTTCCGGCTCCATCTGGTCTCGTCGGCCAGCTGCTCGATCCGCACCTGACCGTGGTGCGCGTCCATCCGCCGCCAGGCGAAGGCGACTTCCGGATCGACCGTGCGACCGGCCTCGTACCGCTTGCCCAAAGCGGCTTCGACCAGGGCGAACCGGTCGTTCCAGGAGTCGAGCGCGCGCAGTCGGCCCGGCAGTTCGGTGGGCCAGACGTCCTCGAGGGACACGACCTCGCCGCTCAACTCCGTCCCGAGCACCGCGTGTGCGACCTCGGGCGACAGCCGGATCTGCACGCATTCGATGCCCTGGCCGCGCACGCGCATGCCGTGCGGCACGAGTCCGGCGACGACGCTGCCGCGTGCCACGTCGTTGACGAGCAGCTTCTCGCGCAGGTTGAGGAACAGCGTGACGGCCGGGTACGGGACCACTGTCAGGTCCACCTGGTCGACGGTGTCACCGACGAATCCGGCCATCCGCACCCCGGGCAGCCGGAGCGGCCGGGACGGCACGGCGATGCCCCACACCGCTGGTCCGTCGCGAGCCCACTCGGCTGGTCGCATGCCGCCATCGTACGTAAATTCGCCCGCGCGACATTTCTCCAAGACCGGCCACCACCGCCCCGACCAGGCTGAACGGGTACCGGAAAGGGGATCCGTGATGACCAATCCGTTCAGCTCCGCCGTCGAAGTCGCCGCCGCCATCCGCGCGAAGGAGGTGAGCCCGGTCGAGGTCGCTGATTGCTACCTGGACCGCATCGCCGAGCTGGATCCGAAGTTCAACGCCTTCTGCTTCCGCGCCGACGACGAGGTCCGTACCGCGGCGAAAGCCGCCGCCGACGCTGTGGTGCGGTGCGCGCCGGAAGAACTGCCGCCGTTCCACGGGGTTCCGCTGCCGATCAAGGACCTCGTAAACGTCGCCGGCTGGCCGACCACTTACGGCTCGCTGGCCACCGACCGTTCCCCGCAGCCCAAGTCGGACCCGATCGTGCAGCGGTTCACCGACGCGGGTTTCCTCCCGCTCGGCAAGACCACGACGTCGGAATTCGGCGCGGTGCCCTTCACCGAGAGCGAGGCGCAGGGCATCTCGCGCAACCCGTGGGACCCGGACCGCACGCCCGGCGGTTCGTCGAGCGGCGCGGGGGTCGCCGTCATCGCCGGAATGGCCCCGGTCGCGCACGCGGAGGACGGCGGCGGGTCGATCCGCATCCCGGCGTCGTGCACCGGTCTCGTCGGGTTGAAGCCGACCCGCGGCCTGGTCACGAACGCCGTGGTGGAGGTCGAGGGCTTCGCGACCAGCGGCGTCGTCAGCCGGACGCTTGCCGACACCGCGGCCGTGTTGGACGTCCTCACGAGGCACGACCCGGGCGCGTGGTGGTCGCAGCCGACGCCCACCCAGTCGCTCGCCGACGCGCTGAACACCGAACCCCCGACTCGCCTGCGGATCGGTGTCCTCACCACCTCGCTGATCGACGGCATCGAGGTCGACCCGGCCTGCCTGACCGCGGTCGACAAAACCCTTCGCGCGCTGGAGGAAGCCGGACACCAGGTTGTCGACAAGCCACTTCCGCTGCCGACGTCCGAGGAACTGCTGGCGACATTCCTGAAGGTCTGGAACGTCGCCAGCGCAGGCGTCCCGGTAATCGACCCGGACCGCATCGAGCCGCACAACCGGGCACAGCGCGAAGCCGCGAAGTCGGTCGATTCCTGGACTTACGCGGAGAGCGTGCACCAGACCCAGGTGTTCTCCCGCCGCATTGTCGAAGCCTTCGTCGGCAGCTTCGATCTGCTGGTCACGCCGACCATGGCGTGCCTCCCGCCGAAGGTCGGCGCGTGGCGAGCGAGCGGAAATCCGGTGGTGGCCGCGTACCCGATGGGCGTGTTCACGTCGCTGTTCAACGTGACCGGCCAGCCCGCGATCTCCCTCCCGCTGCACCACGACGAGGCCAGCGGCCTGCCGGTCGGCGTCCAGCTGGTCGCCGCGCCCTGGCGGGAAGACCTGCTGCTGCAGGTCTCCCGCACCCTGGAACAGGCGCTGCCCTGGGCTGACCGGCGGCCGCCGCTCGACTAGCCCACGTAGGCGGCCAGGTGCTTCCCGGTCAGCGTCCGCTTCTTCTTCACCAGCTCGGCGGGCGTCCCCTCGAAGACCACCTGGCCGCCGTCGTGCCCGGCGCCGGGGCCGAGGTCGATGATCCAGTCGGCGTGCGCCATCACGGCCTGGTGGTGCTCGATGACGATCACCGACTTGCCCGATTCGACCAGGTGGTCCAGCAGCCCGAGCAGCTGTTCCACGTCGGCGAGGTGCAGGCCGGTGGTCGGCTCGTCGAGGATGTACACGCCGCCGTTCGATCCCATGTGCGTGGCCAGCTTCAGCCGCTGCCGCTCGCCGCCGGACAGCGTGGTCAGCGGCTGGCCGAGGGTCAGGTAGCCGAGTCCGACCTGTTCCATCCGCTCGAGAATCCGGTGCGCGGCGGGGGTTTTCGCGTCGCCGTCGGCGAAGAACGCGGTGGCCTGGGCGACCGACATCGCGAGCACCTCGCTGATGTCCCGTCCGCCGAAGCGGTACTCCAGCACTGAGGCGTCGAACCGCTTGCCCTCGCAGACCTCGCAGGTGGTGGCCACCCCGGCCATCATCCCGAGGTCGGTGTAGATGACGCCGTTGCCGTTGCAGTTCGGGCACGCGCCTTCGGAGTTGGCGCTGAACAGCGCGGGCTTCACGTTGTTGGCCTTGGCGAAGGCCTTGCGGATCGGTTCGAGCAGCCCGGTGTAGGTCGCCGGGTTGCTCCGCCGCGAACCGCGGATCGGGGCCTGGTCCACCGACACGACGTCGTCGGATTCTCGAATGGACCCGTGGATCAGCGAGCTCTTACCCGATCCGGCCACGCCGGTGATCACACACAGGACGCCGAGCGGGATGTCGACGTCCACGTCCTGCAGGTTATGCGTGTTCGCGCCGCGGATTTCCAGCACGCCCGTGCGCTCCCGCACCGACGGCTTGAGCGAGGCACGGTCGTCCAAATGCTTGCCGGTCAACGTCTTGCTCGCGCGCAGACCGTCCACAGTGCCCTCGAAACACACCGTGCCGCCGTTCGTGCCCGCGCCCGGGCCGAGGTCGACCACGTGGTCGGCGATCGCGATCGCCTCCGGCTTGTGCTCCACCACGAGGACGGTGTTTCCCTTGTCCCGCAAGCGGAGCAGCAGGTCGTTCATCCGCTGGATGTCGTGCGGGTGCAGGCCGATGGTGGGCTCGTCGAAGACATACGTGACGTCGGTGAGCGACGAGCCGAGGTGCCGGACCATCTTCACCCGCTGTGCCTCGCCGCCGGACAACGTGCCCGCCGGCCGGTCCAGCGACAGGTAGCCGAGACCGATCTCCACGAACGATTCGAGCGTCTCGTGCAGCGATTTCAGCAGCGGCGCGACCGACGGGTCGGACAGCTTCCCGACCCAGTCGGCGAGGTCGCTGATCTGCATCGCGCATACGTCGGCGATGCTCATCCCGTCGATCTTGGACGACCGCGCCAGCTCGCTCAGCCGCGTCCCGTCGCATTCCGGGCACGTCGCGAAGGTGACCGCGCGGTCCACGAACGCGCGGATGTGCGGCTGCATCGCCTCGACGTCCTTGGACAGATACGACTTCTGGATCCGCAGCACCAGACCCTCGTAGGTCATGTTGATGCCTTCGATCTTCATCCGCGTCGGTTCCTTGTACAGGAAGTCCTGCAGTTCGCGCTTCGTGTACTTGCGGATCGGCTTGTCCGGGTCGACCAGGCCGGACCCGGTGTAGAGCCGGTAGTTCCAGCCGCCCGGGGTGTAGCCGGGGATGGTCAGCGCGCCCTCGGCGAGCGACTTCGAGTCGTCGTACAGCTGGGAGAGGTCGATGTCGTTGATCGAACCGCGGCCCTCGCAGCGCGGGCACATGCCGCCGGTGACGCTGAAGCTGCGCCGCTCCTTGATCTCCTTACCGGCGCGCCGCACGGTGACCGCGCCCGCGCCGCTGATCGAGGCGACGTTGAACGAGAACGCCTGCGACGACCCGATGTGCGGGGTGCCGAGCCTGCTGAACAGGATCCGCAGCATCGCGTTGGCGTCGGTGGCGGTGCCGACCGTCGAGCGCGGATCGGCCCCCATCCGCTGCTGGTCGACGATGATCGCGGTGGTCAGCCCGTCGAGCACGTCGACCTCGGGACGGGCCAGCGTCGGCATGAAACCCTGCACGAAACTGCTGTAGGTCTCGTTGATCAGCCGCTGCGATTCGGCCGCGATCGTGCTGAACACCAGCGAGCTCTTGCCCGAGCCGGACACCCCGGTGAACACCGTCAGCCGGCGCTTCGGGAGTTCGACGCTGACGTCCTTGAGGTTGTTCACGCGGGCGCCCTGCACGCGGATCAGGTCATGGCTGTCCGCGGCGTGCCCCGGCGTGGTCTTCCCCTTGGCCTTGGTCATCTCTCTCCCAGTTTCTTTCCCGGCGGTCCGGCTCGGACTGCTTCAGCTCGCTTGCTGGATGCGGATGAGGTTCCCGGCCGGGTCGCGGAACGAGCAGTCCCGGACGCCGTAGGGCTGGTCGGTGGGCTCCTGCACGACCTCGGCGTCGCTGGCCTGCAACCGGTTGAAGGTCGCGTCGACGTCCTTCGTGGCCAGGTTCAGCGCGGCGTAGGTGCCCTTGGCCATCATTTCGGTGATCATCCGGCGTTCGTCGTCGGTGAGGCCGGGGAACGCGGCGACCGGCTGCAGCACGAGCGAGGTGTCCGGCTGTCCGGGCGGGCCGACGGTAATCCAGGCCATGTCGCCGTATTTGACGTTGTTGCGCACCTCGAAGCCGAGGACGTCGCGGTAGAAGGTCAGCGTCGCTTCCGGATCGGTGTGCGGGAGGAAGCTCGCGTGAATCGTCATGTCCATGCCGATCACACTAGGTTCGCGCCGAACGGGGTGCTTCTCGATTCCTGATCGGTCGCGTGACCTGTTTGGCGACGCACGGCGCCATGCCCTCGGTCGCCCCGGTCTCCTCCTGGCGGTACACGCTCGGCGGCTTTCCGACCAGCTCGGTGAAGCGCGTGCTGAACGTCCCCAGCGACGAGAACCCGACCTCGAAACACACCTCGGTGACGCTCAGGTCGCCGCGCCGGAGCAACGCCATCGCGCGCTCGATGCGGCGGGTCATCAGATACGAATACGGCGACTCTCCGTAAGCGGCGCGGAACTGCCGGCTCAGGTGCCCGGCGGACACGTTGACGCTCCGCGCGAGCGCCTCGACGTCCAGGGGACGCGCGTACTCGCGGTCGATCCGGTCGCGCACCCGGCGCAACCGTGCGAGATCGGCCAATCGCTGCGCGTCGTCCGGTTTGCTGGTCACTTCCGAATCGTGCCACGGCGATCGCCCGAGCCCCAGCAATCCGCTCTTTCGGGCTGGTGGCCGATTCGTTCAAGACCCTCGCGCCGGACTCGTGCGACGGTTTCCGGGTGACTGTGAACTTGGAGGCCGTCGCCCCGTTCCTCGCCGGGCACGGCAGGGTGCTGGACCAGCGGCGGTTCGAGCTGCTGAACGGAAACGGACGGGCCGAGGAGGTGCTCGCGGCGGTCGCCGCCTACCGGAATCCGGACGGCGGGTACGGCTGGGGCCTGGAACCGGACCTGCGCGCGCCGGAAAGCCAGCCGGGCGGCGCGCTGCACGCGTTCGAGGTGTTCGCCGACATCGCCCCGGCGACTACGCCGCACGCGGTGCAGTTGTGCGACTGGCTGGAATCGGTGTCGTTCACCGACGGCGGGCTGCCGTTCGCGTTCCCGGTCGCGGACCCGGCCGCGTGCGCTCCCTTTTGGACCGGAGCCGATCCGACGGTGTTCTCCTTGCAGAGCACCGCGTTCGTCACGTCCGCGGCGTGGCGGGTCGCCGAACACGACCCGTCGGTCGCGGCGCATCCGTGGCTCGCGCGGGCGACCGAGACGTGCCTGCGGGCGATCCGGGAGCTCGAGGAGATGCCGCACGTCATCGAGTTGAGCTTCGCGATCCACCTGCTCGACGCCGTGCACGGCAGGTATCCGGAAGCCGATGAACTCCTGACGAAGCTGGGGAAGTTCTTGCCGGAGAGCGGAATCGTCCCGGTGCAGGGCGGTTCCGAAGGCGAGGTGCTGCGTCCGCTGGACTTCAGCCCGGTGCCCGGCCCGTCCCGGCGGCTGTTCACCGCGGAGGCGGTCGAAGCGGATCTGACCCGGTTGGAACAGGGCCAGCAGCCCGACGGCGGCTGGACGGTCGACTTCGCCAGCTTCTCCCCGGCGGCCGCGCTGGAATGGCGCGGTTACGCCACCGTCGGCGCGATCGCCAAGCTGCGCGCCAACTCGCGGCTCTAGGGCCAGAGGCGTTCGCGGACCCAGCCCGCGGGTTCGCGGCGGTAGCGGACCCGGAGGTGCTGCCGGTCGTGCGAGGCCTGCCAGAACTCCACCGATTCCGGCTGGATCAGGTAGCGCGTCCACGTTTCCGGTGCCACATCCGGGTTCTCCGCTACCCAATCCGCAGCCGCCGCGGCCGCTTCGACGAGCTTCGCCGGATCGGAAAGCACCTCCGACTGATGCCCGACGTACGCCTCGGCCCGCGACGCGGGCGGCCGAGCGAGGAAGTCGTCGGCGGACACCTCGGGCGCGGCCGGCACCACCAAGCCGCGCACCCGGACCTGGCGTCCGCGGCCAGGCCAGAAGAACGTCAGCGCCGCGCGCGGATTCGCCGCCAGCTGCTGGCCCTTCGGGCTTTCCGAACTCGTCGCGACCGCCCAGCCGTCCGCGTCGACGTTCTTCAGGATCACTACGCGAGCGTCCGGAGCCCCGTCGGCGTCCACTGTGGACAGAGTGACGGCGTGCGGGGCCAGCACGTGCTCGCCCGCCTCGGTCAGCCAGGCGAGGAACAGCTCCTCGGGCGTTTCCGGGGTGTGGTCCGGGTCGAATTCCGGGAGCTGTTCGGGAAACGACTGCCAGCCGCGCAACGAAACCATGTCACCGACCGTACGGCGGTTGCCCCGGCGGCGGGTAGTGCGGCGGCTGCGGCCCGGCCGGTCCGGCGGCGGGCGGGGGACCGGTCTGCGGCATCGGCCCGGACGGGATCTGCCCCGGGAATCCGCCGGGACCCGGTTGCGGGGGCTGACCGTAGGCGGCCTGTTGCTGCTGCCATTGCACCTGCTGGAGAGCCTCGCCCGGCTGCGGGAAACAGAACGTCAGCTTGGCCCTGATCGCGCCGTGCATCGCCGCGCCCCAGAGCTTCCCGCCGGTGAACGCGTAGGTCGCGCCCGCCTGCGGATCCACCGCGACCATCCGGGTTTCGCCGCCGAACTGGTTGCTCGTCTTCGCGCTCGCCAGCTGCGCGGCGTCCGGGTGCACGCGGCCGACGAGCCCGCAGATCACCACCGACGCGGCGGTCCAGCCGATCGTGCCCTGCACGTTGGCGCGGGCGTGCTGCGTCGCCATGCCGGTGAACTGCTGCAGCGTCGCCGCGTCGATCTCCGGATAGGCCCCGGCGACCACGCAATAGTTCATCGTGGACAGCATGATCGACTCGGCGAACAGGCCGACCGCGCACGTCACCGGTCCGATCTGGACGGTGTTGAGCCTGCCGCCGCTGCGCACCACGCGTTCGGCGACCACCTGCAGGTACTGCTCGGGCGTGAGCACGTCCGCGACCTCCCCGGGCTGAGCGGAATCCGACGTCATCGTCGCACGCGCCGCCTTCGCGCGGACTTCACCGGGCATGGTTGACTGTGCCCGCCATGCGCCGACTTCTCGTTCTCGCCCCAGCCCTGGTCCTGCTCGCCGGCTGCAACCCGTCGAGCCCGGCGAAGGAGACTCCGTCTTCGGCGCCGGCGAGTTCCGCTTCGGCCTCCGCGGCGCTGCCGCCGGATCCGCAGCCCGCGCGCACCGCGGAGTGTCCGTACCTGTCCAACGAGACAGTGCAGGACGCGAACGGTCAGCACGTCACCAAGGTGAGCGTGTCCGACGACGAGCCGCATCCGACGTGCTTTTTCTACCGTCCGGACGGCAGCCTCCAGCTGACCGTGCGGGTGTACGTGGGCAAGAGCGACGTCGCGACCGCGCTGGTCAACAAGGCCGCGCCGGTCGACACGTCGAACCCGGCTTCGGAGCCCGCGGGGTGGAAGGGCGGCTACCAGCCGGCCGGGGACGGAGTGGTCTACGCCGTCGCCAAGGGCGAGGCCGCCGTCATCGTGACGAGCAACCAGAAGCAGAGCATCAAAGCACGCACAGTGGCGAAAAAGGCTATCGCTGCCCTGAAGCTCTGAGTAACGGGCTCCGCACGGGTGAGTGAAGTTGATCTTGTATTACTCTAAGCAGCACGCGCGGTTCCCCCAACACTCGCGCGGCGGGTGCCCGTCCGGCACCGAATACTTTGGTTACCCCTTTTCGACGACAAGGACAGATTCGTGGCTGACACCCTCAAGGAAATCCTGCTTGACTCGAGCCGTCGCCCCACCGTGGTCGCCGACTTCGCGGAGCTCGTGGACGCCGAGGTCGCCGACAAGGGCGGGGTTTCGGGCGCGGTCGTGAAGACCGGCTTCGCCGCCGTCAAGAAGATCAAGCCGGGCATCATCCCGTCCGCGGTCGACAGCCTGCTGGACGACTTCGCCGGTGCGCTCGAGCCGTTCTACGGCGACTACCGCGCCCAGGGCGGCAACGACTTCGGCGCCTACCTGACCAGCCGTTCGGACGAGGCGTCGGACGCGCTGCTCGGGGTCACCGACAGCCGCGCCGAGCGCAGCAGCCGCGACAGCATCAAGAAGGTCTACTCGAAGCTGCGCCCGAACGGCAAGAAGAACGTCGAGGAGGCGCTGCCGCGTCTCGGCCAGCTGATCGACAAGCACGCCGCCGCGGTCTGAACCGACTGAGCGACAACACGAAAAAGGGCCCCGGGACGCACTTCCCGGGGCCCTTTTCGCGCGTTCAGTTCTTCTTCTCGGCAGCCGACGGGCTCGGCGCCTTGCCGTTCGTCTTCGGCTCGCCCGGCTTGGCGTCCTTCGCGTCCTTGGCCTCGGCGGCCGGCTTCGCGGGCGGAGCCGGGGGAGCAGGCGGGGTGGCCTTCGGCGGCGCCGGGGCGACCGGCGGCTCCTGCTGCCGCGACTTCAGCGCGACGGCGGTGCCGACCGCGACCGCGCCGAGACCGAGGATCCACGGCCAGCGACGACGCTTGCGGGTGCCCTTGGCCGCGCTCTTCGCCTCCTCCAGAGCGGCGCGGAACTCCTTCTTCGCCGCCTTGAAGTCCTTCTTGCCGCGGCGCTTCGACTCGCCCGCCGACGCGGCGGCCTTGATCGCGGCCTTCTTGGCCTTGCGGCCCGGCTTCTTCATCTCGGCGATGCGGGCGAGCGCTTCCTTGCGCGCCGCGGCGGAGCTCTTCTTCAGCTCCTTGCGGGTCAGCTCCGTCTTCTTCGCCAGCTTGCGCCGGGCGCGGCGGCTCCGCTTCCCCAGCTCCTCCGCGCCGGCCTCGGCGGCCTTCGCGCCCGCCTTGCCCGCCTCGACGACCAGCTTCCGCAGGTCCGCCGAGCCGGACTTGGCCGACTCACCGACCGATTCCACGGCCCGGGTCATGGTCTTCACCTCATCAATCGTTGTGAAACAGATCTGTTGCTTGACATCTATCCTGCCCTTTTTCCGCCGACACCGCTGCGGCTTCCCGCTGCGGGCCTCGCGGAAACCTCGGGAAAGTGCCTTCTTCCTGGGCCGGTGTCCAGCGCGACGGGCCGGGGACGCCCCCTGAACCCCCCATTTGTGCGAAGGGGTGGCACGATGGCGGCGTGACTGAAAGCGCCCGCAAGGCCACCCTGCACACCAACCAGGGTGACATCCACGTGAACCTGCTGCCCGACCACGCGCCGAAGACCGTGGCGAACTTCGTGGGGCTGGCCACCGGCTCCAAGGAGTACACCCAGCCGAACGCGAAGGGCGGCAACTCCGGTCCGTTCTACGACGGCTCGATCTTCCACCGCGTCATCGACGGCTTCATGATCCAGGGCGGTGACCCGACGGGCACCGGCCGCGGCGGCCCCGGCTACAAGTTCGGCGACGAGTTCCACCCCGAGCTGCAGTTCTCCAAGCCGTACCTGCTGGCCATGGCGAACGCCGGGCCGGGCACCAACGGCTCGCAGTTCTTCATCACCGTCGCGCCGACCTCGCACCTGAACTTCCGGCACACGATCTTCGGCGAGGTCGCGGACCAGGAATCCCGCAACGTCGTCGACGCCATCGCGACGACCGCGACCGGACCGGCGGACCGCCCGCTGTCCGATGTGGTCATCGAGAAGATCACCGTCGAAGACTGACGCGCCGCAGGCAGGGATGGGGTTTCGGTAGGTTGGAGTCATCGTGAGCCAACCGCCGAACCCGTCCGCGCCCTCTCTTCCCGGTTGCTGGTGGCATCCGAACCGCCCGACCGGCCTCAGCTGTGCCCGCTGCGGACGTCCGGCCTGCCCGGACTGCCTGCGCGAAGCCCCGGTGGGGTTCCAGTGCACGGACTGCGTCCAGTCCGGCGCGCAACAGCAGAAACAGCAGCACCGGCAGTACCGCGACGCCGGAATGGGCTCCCGCACGATCGCCGGGGCCCGGCTGTCGAACTCTTACACCGTCACGGCGACTCTGATCGCGGTGAACGTGGTGGTCTTCCTGATCACCGTCGTCCAGGCGAAGAGCCTGTTCAACAACAATCTGTCCCTCACCCACGCGTGGTTTTCTCTGGAGCCCGTGCTCACGCTCGGCGCGGGCGAGTGGTGGCGGATTTTCACCTCGGGCTTCCTGCATTACGGACCCATCCACATCGCGGCGAACGCGTTCTCGCTGTGGATGATCGGCCGTGCGCTGGAGCAGGTCTTCGGCAAGGTCCGGTACCTGGCGCTCTACTTCGTGTCGATGCTCGGAGCCTCCGCCGCGGTGCTGCTTTTCGGGGATGGCAGGCCGACGGTAGGCGCCTCCGGCGCGATCTTCGGGCTTCTCGGCGCCTACGCGGTCATCACGCTCAAACTGCGGCTCAACCCGACCGCGCTGCTCATCAACCTGGTGATCAACGCCTACATCACCTTCACGATCCCCGGCATTTCGATCTGGGCCCACGCTGGCGGCCTCGTTACCGGGGCACTGGTGACAGCCGCCATTCTCTACGCTCCCGCCCGCAACCTGGTCCGGTGGCAGGCGATCGGCACGGCCGTCATCGCGATCGCGCTCGCCGGGCTGATCAGCTGGCGAGCCACGGACTACCCGTCGCTGGATTGCTCTCCCCGGCTGGTTCAGGGGGAGTACCGGTACTCGTGCGAGCTATCCCGCTGAGCGGGCCCGCAGTTCGGTAAGCACGTCCAGCACGTCGCGAGGATCCTCGCCGAGGTCGGTCTGCCCGAAGATGAACAACTGCTCGTCGCGCTCCAGTTCGAGCGTCACGCCGTCGCGGCCGAGGCGGCGGGTGCTGCGCAGCCGGACCGTCGTGCCGGTCCACGGGAGCCGGTGCGTGCCGGAGAGCGTGCGGGCCTGAAGACCGTGCTCGTCGGCGGACAGGCGCGGCCGCACGAGCGTCCAATGGCCCGCGAACGCGCCGACGGCCAGGGTCGCGAGGCCGGTGAGCACCGCGCCCTTGCCGTCGCCGAAGAACGCGTCCGCGACGGTTCCGACCAGCAGCAATGCGGTCAGGCCCCACGCCACTACCACGAGGTTTCGGCGCGGGGCCCAGGAGGTCGGGTGGTTATCCACAGGGGTTATCCACACTGGGGATGAGTCACACCGGTGTGATTCGGTGTCAATCGGCCGACCGGAGCAAAGCTGATCCGGCGGATGGTCAGCGCCACCGCATCGTCATCAGCAGGCCGGCGATCATCGCGGCGAATCCGATGGCGAAATTCCAGTTTCCGAGCTCGCTGAGGAACGAAACTTTGTCGCCGGCGATGTAGTTCACGACCAGCCACACCAGCCCGAGGAGCATGAGGCCGAACATGACGATCTTGTAGAACAGGTTCGACGGTCCCGCGGCCTGGACCTTCACCGGGGTGCGGCGGTCGACAGGCGGGGTGTACGCGGTCTTCTTGCGGACCTTCGACTTCGGCATCGTTTCCTCGCGTGCTCTCGGGCATTCCTGGTGGCGGCATCCTGGACGAGGTCCCGCTGTCGGGGTGCGCAACCAGCGCCACGTGCACACGTTAACGTAAAGGACGGCTCCGCAGCACCGGGCGGGAGCGGTCGGGTTTCTCAGACTGTGACAATAGCGCCACCTGGAGTGCCGAGGAGGCCTCCGGCCGGGCGCGGGAGGAGCTTGCGTGACGCCGCAAGATTGGCCGGGCGAGGACGACCGCCGCCCCGGCACGGGACCTGACCGCCCGGTCCGCCGCCAGCCGCCGCCGCCGAGAAGGCAGCCAGGGGAGACCCCGCCGCGGCGAAGAGTGGCCGGGAACCCCAGCGGCAGATCACCCGAACAGCGCACGCCGATCGACCGGGGCGGACCGCGCCGGGACGGCGGCGAAAACCGGCCCGTGCAGGGCCGGCCGGGCGAAGGCAGGCCCCGCGAGGGTGACCCCCGCGGCGGTGATTTCGGCGGTCCGCGCGATCCCGGACCCCGCCGTACCGCGGAGTTCCGCGCCGAAGGCGGTCCGCAACGACGTCCCGGCGACCCAGGCGGACGTCCTCGCCGCCAGCCGGAAGAAGGCCGTCAGATGCCGCGCCGAGTCGGCGCCGCGGCCCCGGACCCGTCCCGGCGGCGGATGACCGGCCCGGAGTTCGCCGAGCAGCCGACCGAGGTGTTCTCCGCGGTCGCGGTGGAGGACAAGGACGACAAGAAGGCGAAAAAGACCCCGCCGCCGCTGGGCAAGGGCGGGCTCGCGATCCGCACCGCGGGCGAAATCTTCATCACGCTCGGCGTGGTCGTGCTGCTGTTCATGGTGTACGAGGTGTGGGTCACCGACCTGTTCTCCGCCGAGAAACAGCACACCGCGAGCGACCAGCTCGACGGCGACTGGGCGAAGGACCGCACGCTGCACCCGGAGCTGATCGACGGCAAGGCGTTCGCGCGCATCCACATCCCGTCGTTCGGCGCGGACTGGAACTTCACCATCCAGGAAGGCACCGGCGAGGATTCGCTGGCGATCGGCCCCGGCCACTACAAGGGCACCGCGCTGCCGGGCGAACCGGGCAACTTCGGCGTCGCCGGGCACCGCGTCGGCAAGGGCGCGCCGTTCAACGACCTGGACAACCTGAGTTCCTGCGACCAGATCGTGATCGAAACGCACACCGATTTCTTCATCTACCAGGTGCTGCCGTACGACGACGAGGTCAAGGGCTGGAGCAGCGGCAAGGGCGCGCAGCCGGAGTGCAAGGGCGTGTCGACGCTGCGCAACTCGAGCATCCCCGGCGGCGGACCGTACGACGAGACGTTCGGCCGCAAGGTCGTCCAGCCGAGCCAGGGCGACGCGGTGAACCCGGTGCCGTACAAGCCGGCCGGGGCGCTGCCGAAGGCGCAGCAGGCTTCGCTGCTCACGCTCACCACGTGTCACCCGCAGTTCTCGGCGAAGGAACGGCTGATCATCACCTCGGTGCTGACCCGCCAGGTGCCGAAGACGCAGGTGCCGGATTACACGACGTTGCTGAAGAAGATCGGAGTCGCGTCCTGATGTACGGCTGGCTCTGGCGGCATCTGCCCGGACCGTTCGCGGTGAAGTTCGTGATCGCGCTCGTGCTGGTGCTCGGAATCGTGGCGCTGCTGATGTTCGTGGTGTTCCCGTGGCTGGACCCGCTGCTGTGGTTCAACAACGTGTCGGTGAGCAACTGAGGTTCGGGGTCTTCCTGGTCTCGGGCTGCTTCCCGGGCCAGGACGACGCCGCCGTACTGCGCCGCACCGTCCACGCGGCTCGCGCGGCCGAGGTCGCCGGTTTCGACGACGTGTGGCTGGCCGAGCACCACTTCATGCCGTATGGCGTGTGCCCGTCAGCCATCACGCTGGCCGCGCACGTGCTCGGCCAGACGTCGCGAATCAGTGTGGGCACGGCGGTAAGCGTGCTGTCCACGACGCATCCGGTGGCGTTGGCCGAACAGTGGTCCATGCTGGACGCGGTTTCTGACGGCCGCCTGCGATTAGGCGTCGGCCGAGGTGGGCCGTGGCAGGACCTGGAGGTATTCGGGACCGGATTGCCGCGCTACGAAACGGGTTTCGCCGAGTCGCTGGACCTGTTGCTGACCGCCACTGGCGGCCGAGTCTCGGCCCGGGGCGCGCATTTCTCCTTCCGCGAGGTACCGCTGCGCCCTATTCCGCAGCGCGCCCCACAAGTCGTGGTGGCCTGCGGCGGCCCGACTTCCTCCGCAGTCCGGCTGGCTGCGAAACGTGAGCTGCCGTTGTTGCTGGGCTTGCACGCGGATGACACGGAGAAGGCGGCCACTGTCGCCGCTTACGGTGCTCCCGCGGCCCACGTGTCGACGGTGCTGTGCCAGGTCGGCGACGATGCTTCCGCCGTTGTGCGCCGCGCTTTGCCGGGATGGCTGGCGGATGGCTTGGCTGCCCATGTGCCAGTGGACGATCGGCCTGGTCCGGGGCGGGATCCTTGGGAGTACACGGAAAAACTGTGCGCGATCCATCCGGTGGGGTCGGTTGAGCATTGCGTCGAGACTTTGCGGACGAGTTTTGCGCGTACTGGGGTGTCGCACGTGATCATGTTCGTGGAAGCGTCGGGCACGGAGGAAGGCACGATGACAAACATCGCGCGGATCGGTGCCGAGGTGTTGCCCGCACTGCGGGGGGCTTGAGCCTTCTAATCTCTAGATCGCAGGTTCGGCCCGTCACGCCTGGGACGCGGTCGTCAAAACGCGGGCCCAGCTCGGGGGGTTTGCCGAAGCACCGGGCAAACCCCCGAGCCGTGCTCGGTTAGCAGTCCCGCAGCTCCGGGCTCTGGTTCAGCAACTGCCCCCGAGGCGAAACGAACGCCCGGTACCGATCCCCGTCCGTCTCGCGGAACACGGCTACCCGGTGGCAGTTCTGGAACGCCAGCTTCACCCCGAAATGCCGCTCCAGCCCGCCCCGGATGGCGTCTGAGGCCAGTGCTCGCAGCAGCTGACCGCGGGCGGTCTCGTCCGGCGGCGGGGTTTCGTTGTCCGCGAATCCGTCCGCGGCGGTGTCTGCTTCCGCGATCACTCCGGTGATGACCTCCCACGCGTACGGCAGCGATTCCCGCACGCAGGCCACGAACTCGGCGTCGGAGACCTCCCCGCGTTCGGCCTTTTCCAGCAGCGCGGGCGATACGTCCAAGGACAAGACAACCTCCATGGTCAGCGGTACCCCTCAGAGCTACCGGCCCGCCCGACCCGGCCACAAGAGAAAACGAGTTTCATCACCACTTTGGTGGATCACTCCCACCGGAACAGCCGCACGCTGAGCATCCTTGCTAAGCGCGGCTAAGCGGCACCCGCACAGCTGGCGGCAGCGGTCCGGCATCCGGATGCGCCCGGAACGACTGGATCAGCAACGCCGTGAACCGACGCACCGCTGCGACGCGAGCAGAAGCTGGTTCCACCCGGATCCCCTCGTTGGCGACCAATGCCAGCACGAGGTCTTCCAGCACGAAATCCGCGCGCAGCTCGCCGGTGTCCTTCGCTCGGTGGATGAGTTCGAGCAGCAGCCGCAGGGTGTGGGCTCGGTCGGCGGCGAAGTCGAGTCGCCGGGGCAGTTGGGCGACGAACGCGCGGAAGCCCTGGTCACGGGCATGCGCCTCGGTCAGCTTCTCCAGCACCAGGACGAAACCCTGCCACGGATCAGCCGCCGCCAGGCCCTCTTCGACGATTGACGAGCACAGCGCCAGCTCCTCGGCGAACGCTTCGGCGATCAGCGCTTCTTTGGTCGGAAAATGCCGGTAAACCGTCGCGACGCTCACCTCGGCCTGCCGGGCGATCTCCCGCATCGGTACGCCGTATCCGCGGACCGTGAAAGCCACCCGCGCCGCCGCGAGGATGCGGACTCGGTTGTGGGCGGCGTCGGTCCGTCTCACTTCGGCCGCCACCTCTCTCACTTCCGGCTGGATCGCTGACCTGCTGGAATACCTTCGGGCACATGAAAGCCGTCCAGTTTTCCCAGTATGGCCCGCCCAGCGTCGTGCACGTCGCCGATGTCGCCGAACCGCACGCCGGGCCGGGGGAGATCCGCATTTCGGTGCGCGCGTCCGGGTTTTCCGCGGGCGAAACCATCATCCGATCGGGAGCGCGCAAAGACACCATGCCGGTGACATTCCCGTTCCGGACGGGCTACGACGCTGCTGGCGTGGTCGACGAGGTGGGCGACGGGGTCACCGGAATAGCGCCCGGCGAGCACGTCTTCGGCATGACCGACGCGAATCACCGGGGAGCCAACGCGGAGTACGCCGTCTTGGTGCATTGGGCTGCCAAACCGGACGCCTGGAGCTGGGCTGAGGCGGGCGGTGCCGCGGGCGCGATCGAAACCGCGACCCGGGTGTTGGATCAGCTTCCTGGCGGAAAGATCCTGGTGAACGGCGCGGCGGGCGGCGTCGGCACGGTCGCGGTCCAGTTGGCGATCGCGCGCGGGGCCACCGTTATCGGCGCGGCGAGCCCGCGCAACCACGATTTCCTGCGTTCCCTCGGGGCCGAGGCGACGACGTACGGTCCGGGGCTGGTCGACCGAGTCGGCAGCGTCGACGCGGTCTTCGACTGTGCCGGGGGAGCATTGCCGGACCTGATCGAGATCGCCGGAAACCCCGTGCGGGTCGTGACGATCACCGACACCACCGCGCCACAGCACGGCGTGCACTTCTCGCACGGTGCCGCGCTCCCTCGTGCGGATCCGTTGGCAGTACACGGACTTGCCCCAGCAGCAAAGCTCGCCGAGGGAGGCCGCTTGCGGATTCCCGTCGCAGCGACCTTCCCGCTGAGCGAGGCCGCGGCCGCGCACGAGTTGAGCGAAAGCAGGCACGCCCGCGGGAAGATCGTCTACCTGAACTGACCTCAGGCGCGCGAAACCCGCACCATCTCGTCGCGTTCCACGACCTTCACCCGCTCGCGTCCCTCGGCCTCGCCGAGCGACTTCTCGTGCGCGTCGAGTTTGCCCCAGCCTTCCCAGGTGGTGAACGAAATCCCGCGCGCGGCAAGGAATTCCAGGATCGCGTCCGGGGACGAATGCCGCGGCGCGGCGAGGGTGTCCGCGTCCGCCAAGAGGTTCGCGACGGTCTCGGCCGCGTCGCCCTTCGTGTGGCCGATCAGGCCGACCGGGCCGCGTTTGATCCAGCCGGTCACGTACACGCCGGGGACCTGGTTCTCGTCCAGGTCCAGCACCCGGCCGCCCTGGTTCGGGATCACGCCCGCGGTGTGGTCGAACGGGATTTCCGGCAGGTGCGACGACAGGTACCCGACCGCGCGGTACACCGCCTGCACGTCCCAGTCGTGGAACTCGCCGGTGCCGACGACCTTGCCGTCGCGGTACTCGGTGCGTTCGGTGCGCAGGCCGACGACCTTGCCGTCCTCGCCGAGCACCTCGACCGGCGCGTGGAAGAAGTGCAGATGCAGCCGGCGCGGGCGGGTGCCCTCGTCGCGAATCGCCCATTCCTGCAGCGTCTTCACGACCATGTCGGTCTGCTTCGAGGACCGCAGTTCGGCGACGCTGGCCTCGTCGAACTCCATGTCCTCGGGGTGCACGATCACCTCGACGTTCGGCGAATGGTCCAGTTCGCGCAGCTCCAGCGGCGAGAACTTCGCCTGCGCCGGACCGCGGCGGCCGAACACGTGCACGTCGGTGACCGGGCTGGCCTTGAGGCCCTCGTAGACATTCGCCGGGATGTCGGTCGGCAGCAGTTCGTCGGCGGTCTTGGCGAGCACGCGCGCTACGTCCAGCGCGACGTTGCCGACGCCGAGCACCGCCACCGACGACGCGGTGAGCGGCCAGGTGCGCGGCACGTCCGGGTGGCCGTCGTACCAGGACACGAAGTCGGCGGCGCCGTGGCTGCCGTCGAGGTCGATGCCGGGGAGGTCGAGCGCGCGGTCGGCCATCGCGCCGGTCGCGAAGATGACCGCGTCGTAGAACTCGCGCAGGTCGTCCAGCTTCAGGTCGGTGCCGTAGTCGACGTTGCCGAGCAGCCGGATGTTCGGCCGGTCCAGCACCTTGTGCAGGGCGTTGACGATGCCCTTGATGCGCGGGTGGTCGGGCGCGACGCCGTAGCGGATCAGCCCGAACGGCGCGGGCATGCGCTCGAACAGGTCGATCTCGACGTCCGCGTCGGACTTGTCCAGCAGGTCGGCGGCGTAGATGCCGGCGGGGCCGGCGCCCACCACGGCGACACGAAGGATTCGGCTCACCCGCTCCACGGTAAGTTAGGTGATCCTAACAATCACTGTGATCTGGCGTACGGTCCAGCAGGTGGGAGCCGCTAAGCTGGCGGCATGCGCGTTCTCGTCGTCGACAACTACGACAGCTTCGTCTACAACCTCGTCCAGTACCTGGCGCAGCTCGGCGCCGACTGCACGGTGTGGCGCAACGACGTCGTCGACCTCGATCGCGTGCCGGACTTCGACGCGGTGCTCGTCTCCCCGGGTCCCGGAACGCCGGAACGCGCAGGTCAGAGCATTGAAGTGATCGCGAAATGCGCCGAGACGCGCACGCCGATGCTGGGCGTCTGCCTCGGCCACCAGGCGTTGGGTGTGCACTTCGGAGCCACCGTCGACCGCGCGGACGAGCTGCTGCACGGCAAGACCAGCCAGGTGCGGCACACCGGCTCCGGCATCCTCGCCGGGCTGCCGGAGGAGTTCACCGCCACTCGGTACCACTCGCTCACCGTGCTCCCGGACACCATCGATCCGGACCTTTTCGAGGTCACCGGCACCACCGAAACCGGCATCGTGATGGGCATGCGGCACCGCGAACTGCCGCTGGAGGGCGTGCAGTTCCACCCCGAATCCGTGCTCACCGAATGCGGCCACCGGATGCTGGCGAACTGGATGGCCTCGGCGGGCCACCCGGTCGCGCCGACCGTCGTCGACGACCTGGAGCGGGCCACCCGCACCCTGCAGAAGGCCGCGACTGCGTGACCGCGCCGACCCCGCTGATCCGGCTCAGCGGAGTCGGAAAACGGTACGGCAGCGGCGAACCCGTCCTGACGCACATCGATTTCGAGGTGCCCGCCGGACGGGTGGTCGGCGTCCTCGGCACTAACGGATCGGGCAAATCGACGCTGCTGCGGATCCTCGCCGGGGTGTCGCGGGCGTCGTACGGCGACATCACCGGGAGCCCGGCGGTCGGCTACCTGCCCGACCGGTTCCCCGGCGGCCAGCGGCTGAGCGCGCGGGCGTACCTGCGGCATCTGGCGCGGATCCGCGGGCTGACTGACCTGTCCGGGATCGATCCGCTGCTGAAACGGCTCGCGCTGGTCGGCAGTCCGGACGCGCAGCTGCGCACGCTGTCGAAAGGCAATGCGCAGAAGGTCGGCCTCGCCCAAGCCGTGCTGGTGCGGCCGGACCTGCTGATCCTCGACGAACCCTGGTCCGGCCTCGACGTCGGCACGCACGCGGTGCTCGGCGAACTGGTCGCGGAAACCCGCGCACGCGGCGCGAGCGTCGTGTTCACCGACCACCGGCCGGACGTCGTGCGCGAACACGCGGACGAGGTGTACCGGCTCGCGTCCGGCCGGGTCGCGCCGCTGGAAACGCATCCGGAGCGGAAGCGGATCACGCTGCTGCCGGTGTCGTCGAGCGTCGACAACTGGTCCGCCGAACCAGGCGTGCACGCGGTCGCCGACCAAGCAGGCGGCGTGGTCCTGACGGTCGACGCCGAACACGCCGACGCCGTGCTGCTGCGCGCGTTGTCCGGCGGCTGGTCGGTGCGGGAGGTGGCGCCGTGCTCGCAGTGAGCCGCTATTACCTGGCGCTGCTCGGCCATTCGCAACGCTATTTGCCAGCCGGGCTCGCGTACCTCGCGTTGTGCTCAATCCTTTACGCAGACCCGAGTTCGCCAGTGCTTCCGCTGTTTGGCGTGAGCGGCGCGGGGATTCTCGTACTCGGCTGTTGGCTCACGATCGCGTTGCTGGACATCGAGGATCCGGTGCAGCGACTGATCACGCTCAACCACGCCGGCGGCAATCGCAAAACCATCGGCGGCGCGGTGCTGACGGTGTTCGGCTGCACCTTGGTGTGCACGCTGGTGACCGTCGGCTGGGCGGCGACGCATCGGAATCAGTTGCAGGCACAGATCATCGGTGCCGGGCTGGCGACCCATCTCGCGTGCGCTCTGGTCGGCATCGCGATCGGCCTGCCGTGCTCGCGGCTGCTTGTGTCGCGCATCGGCTGGACTGTGCTCGCCGCGGTTCTCGTGCTGGGCGTGGTGCTGCTGGGAAAGTGGGTTCCGCTGGTGCATCCGCTGCTGCAAGCGCTGATGAACGGCTCCCCGTACGGCGGCCCGCTCGGTTTGGCGATAGGCACGTCGGTGGTGCTGCTGGCGGCGAGCATGACGGTGGTGGGCACGGTCTCTACCCGCCGATCCTGACCTTTCTGCAAATTGCATTCGGCAAATGCCGATTTGGGGGTTCCGGGTCGGGCTGCGAGTCGGTTACCCTCGCGCCGTCTGTTGGGCCCGGGAGGGGAGCATCCGTGACGGCAGGGATCGCCGCGATCACCGTGGACGGCTCAGCGGACGAGGTGCGGCACCTCGTTTCCTGGCTCGGCGCCGAGGACGAACTGGCCGGGCGGGTGCGGCTCGCCGGGCCGGGCAGCGGCGTGGTCGTGATGGTGAGCAGCCGGTCGGCGGGCACCTTCTGCCGGTCGCTTTTCGGCTGGCTGCACCGGCAGCGCGACGGACGGCGCGTGTCGCTCACCGTGAAGCGCTCCGGGGCCGTCGAAGAGCTGGACGTCGACTGCGGCGGCGGGCACGACGTCGACGAGGTGCTCGCCAGCGTGCGGAATTTCCTCGACCAAGACTGATCGGCCGGCGCGAAAAAAGGGCCCGCACGGTGCGCACCGTGCGGGCCCTCCTTATGCGCTGCGAGCGAGTCAGCCGCCGTTGTTGTTGCGGATCCCGCCCGGCGGGAAGATCCCGCCGGAGCTCGACGTCGGCGAGCCGCCGCTGCCGTCGTCCTCCTTGATCGTCAGCATGATCGGCTGGGTCGGGCTGATCTGGCTGCCTGCCTGCGGGTTCTGCTTCACCACGGTGTTGGCCTTGCCGCTGCCGGACGAGGTCGACTGCGTTTGGATGCTGCCCGACCAGCCAAGGCTCTGCAGCTTCTGCGTCGCCTGGTCCGAGGTCATCCCGGTCAGGTCCGGCATCTGGATCTGCTGCGGACCGGACGACACGGTCAGCTTCACCGTGCTGTTCGGGGGCAGGTTGCCGCCGTTCGGCTGCTGGTCGATGACCTGGTCCTTCGGCTGGTCCGAGGCCTGGTCGACCCGCTGGGCCTTGAAACCGGCGTTCTGCAGGATCTGCTTCGCCGTCGCGTAGTCCTTGCCGACCGTGTTCGGCACTTCCTTCTGGTTGACGCCGGACCCGACGACGATGTCCACCGGCGTGCCTTCGGTGGCCGAGGAGTTCGCGGTCGGGTTCTGCGACACGACCTTGCCGACGTCGTCCGGGGTGTCGACGGGCTGCGAGGTCGTGTTGCCGAGCTTCAGCTTGGCCTGTTCGAGCGCCGTCTTCGCGTCTTCCGCCGACTTGCCGTGCAGGTCCGGCACGGTGGTGTTGCCCGGCTTCTGCCCGACGGTCAGCGTGATCGTGGACGTGGTCGGCACCGTCTTGCCGACCTCCGGGTCGATCGCGATGACCTTGCCGATCTGGTCCTCGGTGCAGGTCTGCCCGCCGGGGTTGCTCGCTTCCGGACCGCACACCACGTTCTTGTTCGGCGCGAACGACGAGAAGCCCGCCTGCTGCAGTGCCGCCTTCGCTTGGGTGACCTGCTGGTTGACCACCGGCGGGATCTGCGCGGTCTCGTTCTTGTCGCGGAACGACCCGCTCAGCCAGAAGATCAACAGCACCACACCCGCCACGAGCAGCGCGGCGATCACTCCGAAGATGATCCGGCGGCGGCGCTTGGCGCGCGGGTCCTCGTCCGGCTCGTCGGCGTAGTCGTCGTAGGCCACTGGCTGGCGGCGGTCGGCGTTCATCACCTGGGTGCGCTCGTCGTCCGACATCACCATCGGGGCCGACGGACGCTGCCCGGACAGCGTCCGGACCAGGTCCGACCGCATTTCGGCGGCCGACTGGTACCGGTTCGCCGGGCCCTTGGCCAGCGCCTTCAGCACGACCGCGTCCAGCTCCGGCGACACGGCCGGGTTCACCGACGACGGCGGGTTCGGGTCCTCCCGCACGTGCTGGTACGCCACCGCGACCGGGGAATCGCCGGTGAACGGCGGCTCGCCGGTGATCAGTTCGTACAGCACGCAGCCCGCCGCGTAGACGTCCGACCGGGCGTCCACCGACTCGCCGCGCGCCTGCTCCGGCGAGAGGTACTGGGCGGTGCCGATGACGGCCGCGGTCTGCGTCATCGCCGACTGGCCGTCGTGCATGGCGCGCGCGATGCCGAAGTCCATCACCTTGACGGCGCCGTTCTTCGTGATCATCACGTTCGCCGGCTTCACGTCGCGGTGCACGATGCCGTGCCGGTGCGAGAAGTCGAGCGCGGCGCAGACGTCGGCCATGACCTCCATCGCGCGCTTCTGCGACAGCGGGCCCTCGGTCTTGACGATGTCCCGCAGCGTCCGGCCTTCGACGTACTCCATCACGATGTACGGCAGCGGACCGACGTCGGTGTTCGCCTCGCCGGTGTCGTACACGGCGACGATCGCGGGATGGTTCAGCGCGGCCGCGTTCTGCGCCTCGCGCCGGAACCGCTCCTGGAACTGCGGATCGCGGGCGAGGTCCGCGCGCAGGACCTTGATCGCGACTTCCCGGCCCAGCCGCACGTCGTGCCCGTGGTGGACCTCGGACATACCGCCGTACCCGAGCGTGTCGCCCAGCTCGTACCGATTGGAGAGCAGTCTGGGTGTCGTCATCGCTTCGTGCCGTTCCATTCCGTCCAAGGTGTGGTCATCATGCCTTGCAGGCCCTGGGCCTCGCTCGTACCGGCCGGGGTGGCTGAGGTCGGTCCGCTCCCGCTGTCCACGCTTCGCGGCGGTCCTCCGTTGCCGGAGGACACCACTCTCGCGATCAAGAACGCCACGGCCACCAGGACCACGACGATGACCACCGCGAGCAGCACCCACCAGCCCCACTGGTTCCGTTTCGGCGGCGGGACCGGCGGACCGGGCGGGCCCGGCGGAGCCGACAGCGGCCGGAACGCCGGGTTGGAACTGGGTCCGACCGGGGCACCGGCCGCCTGCGGCACTGCGGGCGGAACCGGTGGCACGGGCGGTGCCTGACCTGCCGCGTAGGCGGCGTTGACCAGGCCGAGCGGGGTGGGCAGCGGGCGGCCGGCGCGGACCGCGGCGATCGCGCCCGCGAACTCGCCGCCGCTGGCGTAGCGCTGCCGGGGGTCCTTCACGAGCGTCGCCTCGATCACCGCCCGCGCGCCCGGCGGGACGTCCGGCGGCAGCGGCGGCGGGACGTCGCGGATGTGCATCATCGCGACCGTCACCGCGTTCTCGGACAGGAACGGCCGGTGCCCGGCGAGGCATTCGTACCCGCACACCGCGAGCGAATAGACGTCGCTGGCCGGTTCCGCGTCCTGGCCGAGCGCCTGCTCCGGCGCGATGTAGTGCGCGGTGCCCATGACCATGCCGGACCGGGTGACCGGGGCCGCGTCGGCGGCCTTGGCCACGCCGAAGTCGGTGATCTTCACCTTGCCCGCGGGGGTGACCAGGATGTTGCCCGGCTTCACGTCGCGGTGCACCAGGCCCTGTTCGTGCGCGGCCTGCAGCGCGGTGCCCGCCTGCTCGAGCAGGTCGAGCGTGTAGTCCGCGGTGAGCCTGCCGTGCTTGGCGAGGATGCCCGCCAGCGGATCGCCCTCCACGTACTCCATCACCAGGTACGCGATGGACAGGTCCTCGTTGACCGTCTCGCCGTAGTCGTGCACCGCGGCGATCCCGGCGTGGTTGAGCGAGGCGGTCATCCGCGCCTCGGTCCGGAAGCGGTGCAGGAATTCGGCGTCGCCGGACAGTTCGGCCTTCAGCACCTTCACCGCGACGATCCGGTCGAGCCGGGTGTCGCTCGCCTGCCAGACCTCGCCCATCCCGCCGACGGCGATCCGGTTCGTCAGCTTGTAGCGCTCGGCCAGCAGCTGACCCGAGGACAGCATCGGCTATCCACCCCCGAGCCGGGCGGCGATGGCGGCGCGGCCGATCTCGGCGGCCACCGAGCCGCCGGTCGCGGCGAGACCGCGGTTGCCGCCGTTCTCGACGATGACCGACACGGCGATCTGCGGGTTGTCCGACGGCGCGAACGCGGTGTACCACGCGTGCGGCGGGGTGTTCTTCGAGTCGGCGCCGTGCTCGGCGGTACCGGTCTTCGACGCGATCTTCAGCGCGTCGTTCTTGCCGCCGCCCTTGGTGAAGGACTCCGACGCGATCATCATGTCGGTGAGGATCTTGTCGTTCTCCGGCGACAGCGCGGGCTTGCCGGTGAGCTGCTCCGGGTCGACGTTCTCGACCGTCGACAGGTCCGGGGCCAGGATCGACTCGATCAGCTGTGGCTTCATCGCGTAGCCGTTGTTCGCGACGGTCGCCGAGAGCAGGCAGTCCTGCAGCGGGGTGAGCCGGACGTCGCGCTGGCCGATGCCGCTCTGGTAGAGCGCGCCCGGCGAGTCGAGCGCGCCGACGGTCGAGCCGACGACCCGCATCGGCACGGTCAGGTCGTTCTGCCCGATGCCGAAGTTGGTCGCGGCCGCCTTCATCTTGTCCGCGCCGAGCTGGCCGGCGAACGTCGCGAACGGGACGTTGCACGAGTGCGCCAGCGCGTCCTTGAACGTGTTGCCGGGGCAGGTTTCGCCGCCGTAGTTCTCCAGCGTCGTGTTCGTGCCCGGCAGCTGCACGTTCGGCGCGGTGCTGATCTGGGTGTCCGGGCCGATCCCGCTCTCCAGCGCCGCGGTCGCGGTGACGATCTTGAACGTCGACCCCGGCGGGTAGTTCTCCGAGATCGCCCGGTTCAGCATCGGGTTGTTCTTGTCCTTGGAGTAGGCGTCCCACGCCTTGTTCTGGTCGGTGCCGTGCGTCGCGAGCTGGTTCGGGTCGTACGACGGGGTCGAGACCATCGCCAGGATGCGGCCGGTCTTCGGCTCCATCGCGACCACCGCGCCGGTGTAGCCGCGCTGCGTCATCAGGTCGTAGGCGGCCTTCTGCACCTTCGGGTCGATGGTGAGCTTCACGTTGCCGCCGCGCGGATCGCGGCCGGTGACCATGTCCGACAGCCTGCGCACGAACAGCCGCGGGTCGGACCCGTTCAGCACGTCGTCCTCGGCACGCTCGAGCCCGCCCGCGCCGTAGTTGATCGAGTAGTACCCGGTGACCGGGGCGTACATCGGTCCGTCGGCGTAGGTGCGGAAGAACTTGAACTTGTCGGTCGAGGGCTTCACGCCGGCGAGCACGGTGCCGTCCGGCGTGACGATCTGCCCACGCTGCCGGGAGTACTCGTCGTAGAGCACGCGCTGGTTGCGCGGATCGGTGCGGTACGTGTCGGCCTTGATGACCTGGACGTAGGTGATGTTGGCCAGCAGCAGCACGATCATCGCGAGCATCGCGATGCCGACCTTGCGCAGGGGGGCGTTCACGCGGTCCTCCCGTTCGGGTCGCCTTCGGCGGGCGGACGCCGCACCATGACGGTGTGCGCCTCGGCGATCGGAGCCTGCGGCTGCTGCGGCTTCGGCCGGGAGGCCGGCCTGCGCGCCGCGTCCGAAATGCGCAGCATCAGGGCGACCAGGATGTAGTTCGCCAGCAGCGAAGAGCCGCCGTAGGACAGGAACGGCGCGGTGACGCCGGTTTCCGGGATGAGCGCGGTGACGCCGCCGACGACCACGAAGATCTGGATCACGATGGTGAAGGCGAGCCCGCCGCCGAGCAGTTTGCCGAACGTGTCGCGCACCGCCAGCGCGCTGCGCATGCCGCGCATCGCCAGCAGCATGTACAGCATCAGCACCGCGGCCAGGCCGATGAAGCCGAGCTCCTCGCCGATCGCGGCGGTGATGAAGTCGGTGCTCGCGGCGGGCGGGATGTCCGGACGGCCGGCGCCGAGCCCGGTGCCGCCGACGCCGCCGGTGCCGAGCCCGAACAACGCCTGCGCGAGCTGGTAACTGCCGCCGAGCACGTCGTAGCGCGGGCCGAGCGGGTCGGTCCAGTTCTCGACCCGCTGCTGCACGTGGCCGAACAGGTTGTAGGCGATGACGCAGCCGCCGATGAAGAACGTCAGCCCGACGACGACCCAGATCGCGCGCTCGGTCGCGACGTAGAGCATCACCAGGATGATGCTGAAATACAGCAGCGACGTGCCGAGGTCCTTCTCGAACACCAGCACGCCGATCGCGACGGCGGCGGCGATCAGGATCGGGCCGAGGTCACGGGCGCGCGGCAGCTCCACGCCGAGGAACTTCTTGCCCGCCACCATGAACAAATCGCGTTTGGACACCAGGAACGACGCGAAGAAGATCATCAGCAGGATCTTCGCGAACTCGCCCGGCTGGATCGAGAAGAACGGCAGCTTCAGCCACACCTTCGCGCCGCCCGCCTCGGACAGGCTGGCAGGCAGCACCGCGGGCAGCGCGAGCGCGCCGAGCCCGACCAGCCCGGCGATGTAGCTGTAGCGGGTCAGCGTGCGGTGGTCGTTGACCACCACGAGCACGATCACGAACAGCACCAGCGAAACCGCGGTGAACAGCAGCTGCTTGGTGATCTCCGGCGAGTACTCCTTGCCGCGCTGCATGAACGATTCGGCCTTCGCCAGATCGAGCCGGTGAATCATCACCAGCCCGATCCCGTTGAGCAGCGCGACGCACGGCAGCAGCACCGGATCGGCGTACGGGGCCCACCGGCGCACGGCGAGGTGCGTCGTGGCGAGCACGCCGAGGTAAGCGAGTCCCACCCACAGGATCGAGAGCGTCAGCTCCTGCTCCTGGTTGGCCTCGACGATGACCAGCGCGAGCGTGACGATGCCCGCCGCGAACGCCAGCAACGCGAGCTCCGTGCCCCTGCGTTTGGGGAGGTCTCGCGGCGGATTCGTGGCGAACTGGGCGGACGTCGGGTCGGCCAGCGGCTGGCCCATCAGTTACCGCCCCCCGTCGGCGGCGTACCCGCCGTCGAGCAGTCCCTCCCCGCAGGCTGGTTCGCCGACGAAGGCGTGCCCCCGGGAGGCGCCACGCTGGACGAGGGCGCGCCCGACTGCGGGGTGCCCGGAGGATTGGCCGGCTTGCAGTCCGACAGCTTCTTCTTGAGACGCAGGAAATCGTCGATGTACTTGCGCGCGTCGTCGAGGCTTTCGCGCTTCACACCGTTCTGCACGGCAATGCGCGCGTCCTCCTGCAACGCGGAGACGCGGAGCTTGTCGGTGCACAGCTGGCCCGGCGGGCACGAGCCCTGCTCGAGCGAGTGCAGGTCGATGCCGAGGATGCTGCCCGGGACGCCGCGGTAGATCACGACCTCCTGATCGGGGCCTTCTCCGACGTAGTACTGGCTGAGCACGAAGTATCGAGTCGCGATCGCGGCGGCGCCCAGCACGATCAGCACCACGACCGCCCCCACGAGCCAGCGGAACCGTTTCCGCCGTTTCGCTTTCGGGTCTTCCGGCGGGGGCTGCTGCTCCGGTCGCGGCTGCGGCGGCGGCTGGGTCAGCGCGCGCGCCCTCGCCGCCGGGGAATCGCCCTGATGCATCTCGTCGCTGCCGTCGCCAGCCGCGCCGCCCACGATCGGGGCGTCGTCGCCGAAATCGACGTCGACCACGTCGGCGATGATGACGGTCACGTTGTCCGTGCCGCCGCCCTTGAGCGCCAGCTCGATCATCCGGTCGGCGCAGTCCTGCGGGTCCGGGATCTGCACGGCCTCGGCGAGCGTTTCGTCGCTGACCATTCCGGACAAACCGTCGGAGCAAATCAGGTACCGGTCACCGGGACGCGCCTCGCGCACGGTCAGGCTCGGCTCGACCTCGTGTCCGGTGAGCGCCTTGAGCAGCAGCGACCGCTGCGGGTGCACCGCGGCCTCTTCCGGCGTGATGCGGCCCTGTTCGAGCAGTTCGTTGACGAAACTGTCGTCGCGGGTGATCTGGGCGAACTGGCCGCCGCGCATCAGATACGCGCGCGAGTCGCCGACGTGGACCAGACCAAGTCTGCTTCCCGCGAACAGGACGGCGGTGAGCGTGGTGCCCATGCCGTCCAGGTCGGGGTCCTGGGAGACCAGTTCGGCGATCGCCGCGTTGCCGTTCTGGACGGCTTCGCGAAGCTGGGCGAGCAGGTCGTCGCCCGGCTCGTCGTCGTCGAGCGGGGCGAGCGAGGCGATGACGACCTTGCTGGCCACCTCACCTGCGGCGTGCCCGCCCATGCCGTCGGCGAGCGCGAGGAGACGCGGGCCGGCGTACACGGAGTCCTGGTTGTTGGAACGCACCAGGCCCCGGTCGCTGCGGGCCGCGTAGCGGAGGACGAGAGTCATGGGCGAAGCTCGATCACCGTCTTGCCGATCCGGATGGGGACTCCGAGCGGGACCCGGAGGGGTGCAGTGACCTTAGCCCGGTCGAGGTAGGTCCCGTTCGTCGAGCCCAGATCTTCCACGTACCAGTCCTCCCCGCGCAGCGCGATCCGGGCGTGCCGGGTCGATGCGTAGTCGTCGTCGAGCACCAGCGTCGAGTCGTCGGCCCGGCCGATCAGGATCGGCCGCCCGTCGAGCGCGATGCGGGTGCCCGCGAGGGCCCCGTGCGTCACGAGCAACTGCTGCGGGGCCTTGCTGCCCCGCGGCTTCTTCTCTTTGTTGCGGCGGAAGGACGGCACCTGGACCCGAAGGCCCGACGCGGCGTAGAGGTCCGAGCGCACGACTCGGAGCGCGGCGAACACAAAGAGCCAGAGCAGCACGAGAAAGCCCACTCTGGTGAGTTGAACGACCAGCTCTGGCACTTGTTGTGTCCGCTCCCGCCTGTGCCTGCAAGCCGCGGCGCCACGCGCACCGCGGTTCCCCCCGCATGACAATTCTGCGGGAACCCCGTGGACGGTCTGCGATCAGCCCTGGGTTCGGAACACCAGAGACGAATGACCCACCCGGATCACGTCGCCGTCCGCCAGCTGCCACGTCTGCACCGGAGTGCCGTTGACCGTGGTCCCGTTGGTCGACCCGATGTCGGCGAGCGTCGCGCTCTGCCCGTCCCAGGTGATCTCCAGGTGCCGCCGCGAAACGCCGGTGTCCGGAAGCCGGAAGTCCGCGTCCTGCCCGCGGCCGACGACGTTGCCGCCCTGCTTCAGCGAGTAGGTGCGGTTGGAGCCGTCGTCCAGCTGGAGGCTCGCCTGAAGCTGCCTGCCCGCGGCCGGGGCGCCCTGCTGCGCGTACGGGTCCTGCCCGTAAGCCGCCTGCGGCTGGCCGCCGTACTGGTCGTACCCGCCCTGCTGGCCGTAACCCTGGTCGTAGCCGGCCTGCGGGGCCTGGCCGTAACCCTGGTCATAGCCCTGCTGCGGCTGCCCGTAACCCTGGTCGTACCCGCCCTGCGGAGCCTGGCCGCCGTAACCCTGGTCGTAGCCGCCCTGCTGGCCGTAACCCTGGTCGTAGCCCTGCGCGGGCGGCTGCCCGCCGTAGCCCTGGTCGTACCCGGGCTGCGGAGCCTGTCCGCCGTACTGGTCGTAGCCCTGCGCGGGGGGCTGGCCGCCGTAGCCCTGGTCGTAGCCCTGCGCGGGAGGCTGGCCGCCGTAACCCTGGTCGTACCCGGGCTGCTGGCCACCCTGCTGTCCGTAGCCGTACTGGCCCTGCTGGCCGTACGGGTCACCCTGGTCGTATTGGCCGTAGCCGGGGGGCTGGCTCATTGGTGGGTCTCCTGCGTTGCTGGGTCGTGCCGACCGTGACGGCCCTTCTCCCGCAGTGTCGCGGGCGTCGGGATCGACGGACGAACGGGTCTTGAACTGTCCAGTATGCAGCGCCTCGTTGCGCTCGAGTGATACGACGACGTCACCATAGGTGTCCCAGCCCTGCGCGGCGAGGTGTTCCGCCACCGCCCTCGCGAGAACCCCGGTGACCCGCTGCTCATCGCCGGCCATGCGATCGTGGTCAGCCGCCCCCAACGACACGATGTAGTGATTCGGGGCGAGCTGCCGACCGCCTGCCAGCTCACGAACGTTCTCCTCGCCTTCCCTCTCGAGCGCAACCGCCACTTCCTGCGTGACGACGTTGCCGCCGAACATGCGCGCGAAAGTATTCCCCACCAGGTTCTCGAGTCGCCTGTCAAAGCGCTCAACGCGACCCACCGGGGACAACCTCCTCACACGTGTGCTTCCGCATCGATCCTATCCGGGGGAGGAAGGGTTGGGCATGCCCCCGGTGAAACCCGTCAGAAGGCCCTGCTAAGCTTTGCTGGCTGCCTCAAGGAAGCAACTCGGGCGAGTGGCGGAATGGCAGACGCGCACGGTTCAGGTCCGTGTGTCCGAAAGGACGTGAGGGTTCAACTCCCTCCTCGCCCACCATGGTCAGGCCCCCAGCCGCTTGCGCGACTGGGGGCCTTTTCCGTTGTCGGTCGTTCCTTTGCCCGGGGGCCGAGCCCCCGGACCCCCGCGGTGCCTTTGGTGCGGTTGGCGGGCATGGCCGGTTTCGGCGGGGGCCGGTTGGGTGGGCTGGTTGGTTGGGTTGGGGTGTGGGCCAGGGCACATTTTGTGTGTGCTTGGGGTGAGGGCGGAGTTCGGGTTTCGGGGTTGTTGTGTTGTAGCGTTGGGTGGTTCTTGATTACGGACAGCTACCGTGCTCAGGTTTGGGGAGGGCTTGGTGGGTCCTTATTTGTATGGAGCGTCGTCGGGGCGGTGGCTTCCTCCTGCTTTGGTCAGGAAGATTCGTGGTGTCACGATCCGCTGGGGTTCCGCGAGTGCCGGGATCGGCTTGCTCATGGTTGTCGCGGTGCCCGTGTTCGGCTACCGCCTGCCCACGTCCTACGACGTGACAACTCCGCTGACGGTTGTCCTGGGGATCATCGCGGGGTGTTGCCTGATGCTTTCCGGGGTCGGCCTGATGGTGTCGCGTACCTATTTCGCGGCGGGGCAACTTCGGTACCGCAAGGAGTACACCGTCCTGGGAGTTCAGCTGGGGACGGCAATTCCCGGATGGCTGGCAGCCATCGGATTCGTTTTCTGGTACGTCATTATCGTGACGACGTCCGGCGGCTACTCCGGAGTGGGACAGCTGCACTTCACCGCGCCCATCGTGCTCTACCTGAGCATCCCGGTCGTCGCGGCGCTCCTCAACTCCGTCAACTTGATCATGGTCTTTTCCCTTTTCTTCCCCTCGCCTCGCAGGCTGAGTCTGTACGGTTCCAAGGCGGCATAACCGAATCGGACGGGTGACTGATGGGCCAGGATTTGGGGTCCCGGGTCGGGCAGTACTTCGAGGGCGCCTGGCGGGAGCCCGTCCACGTCGTGGTGCTCGGCCGGGTCAAGGCGGGGCGTGATCGGCGGAAGCGGGCTGATCGGTCGCTGGGGTGTGTCGCGGAGGCGGTCCTCGAAATTCTCGCCAATATCGCCTGGCCATTCATGGTGCTTTGGGAGTTCGTGACAGTTCCCAAGCGCCGCCGGAAACCGGTGGCGGTGCCCAGTGGGCCAGCGCGCGGACAGGCGTTCGAAGCGGCTTCGATGTTGAAGGGGCGAAGCGGCGAGATAGCCGTGGTGCGCGGGGCGGCGCGGGTCGCGTTGGTCGAGATGGGGGAAGCCGCACCGGTGGTGGTGTGGCAGGGGACTGCGCAGTGGAGTCCTTCGCCTGCCTGTTTGTACTGGGAAGACGGCTCGATGTTGATGCTCGCGCCCCGGTGAATCGGTAAGCTTGCGGTGACTCGGGGTGAGGGGCGGACTAGTGCACAACGAAGTCAGATCGGTCGACGGCGGCAGTTCTCTCGTGCAGGCGCAGTACATCGGCACGGTCAACCAGCAGCTGCCCGGACCCGAACGGGTGGTGCCGCACGAAACGCCACGAGCGCTGCGGCGATTGGTCGGGCGAAACGAACAAATCGAGGCCTGTCTTGCCGATCAGCGTGTACCGCTCGTCGTGTTCGACGGATTGACTGGGGTCGGTCGGCGCGCGTTGGCCCGGTATGTCGCTGAGCAAGTAAAAGACCGCTATCCCGGCGGGGCCTATTACACGGATTACGCGACGCACACGGTCGACGGCGAGTCGGTGATTTCCGCGGCGCTGCGTTCGTTATTGCGTCGCGACGGGGTTCGCGACGAAGTGATGCCCGCCGAACCTGGGTTGGCGAGTCT
Organism: Amycolatopsis sp. Poz14; assembly: GCF_006704225.1. Lineage (NCBI taxonomy): Bacteria > Bacillati > Actinomycetota > Actinomycetes > Pseudonocardiales > Pseudonocardiaceae > Amycolatopsis > Amycolatopsis sp. Poz14. Next base: position 600,300 of record NZ_JACLHD010000001.1, on the reverse strand, counting down.
GTGGCGAAGGCGGTCGTCCGGGGCGGCTGCCGTGCTGTTGCTGGAGAATGTCACGGAATCCGAGCAGTTTCTGCAGTTGATGCCTGGCGGACGGGATTGGCTGGTGCTCGTCGCGGGCCGCGTGGAGTCGCGGCTTGAGGTCCGCGAGGTCGGCGGCGAGACGATCCCCGTCGAGCCGCTCGACGACGAGCAGGCTGCTGAGTTGTTTCGCGAGCTGAGCGGACTGGACGCGGACCCAGACGATCCGGTGGTAGCCGAGATCCTCGGCTACTGCGGCGGATTGCCGTTGGCCCTCCGGAACGCCGCGACGCTCGTCGTGGTCGGGCGGTGTCCTTCGTTGCCGGAGCTGGCTGCCCGGCTTCGGCGTTCACGCGCCGAGTTGATGCGATCCGACCGCGGGCCGAACAAGGGGAACCCGGTGTTCGAAGCGACGTACCAGGAAGCGACCGAACCTGCCCAGCGCGCATACCGGTTGCTCGGCGCGTACCCGGCGATCGACTTCACCCCGCCGGTCTTCGATCTGCTGATCGGGCTGGACGAGGCCACGTCGAGGGACATTCTCGCCGAGTTGGTCCTGCTGAAGGTGCTCCAGGAAGAGCACGGCCGGTACTCCATGCATCCGCTCGTCCATGACCACGCGGCATCCCTTTCGGGACTGGACGACGAGGAAACGCACGAGGCGCTCGCCCGGGTGGTGCGCGGGTTCCGCAACGCCGCCTACTACGCGGACGCGGCGATGATCGGCGTGGAGCGGTACCGGGTCGCGGACGCGCCGGAGATCGCGGACCCCTTCAGCGGCGATCGCCGGGCCAACGGACTGGCCTGGTTCGAGGAGAACCGGCGCGCGCTGCACGAATTGCTGCCGGTGGCCGAGAAGATCGGCCTGGTCGACGAGATTTGGCAGATCGCCGAGTCGCTCGCGGCCTACTACTTCGATCGCAAGCGGCAGGCCGATTCGCTCAGCAGTCTCCGGCACGGCATTAAAGCCGCGGAAGAGGCCGGTAATCGCGCGGCGGAGGCGCGGTTGCGGAGTCTGGCGTCGCGTCCGCTGACGGATCTCGAGCAGTTCGAGCAAGCCGGGGACTTCGTGCGACGTTCGATCGAGCTGGCGGATCAGGACGGGCACCTCGTGTTGCGGGCCTCGGTGCGAGAGTTCGCCGGTCGATACCACGATTTGACCGATCAACCGGAGCTGGCGCAGCAGAGGTACCGCGAGTCGATCGAGTTGAACGAGGCGGCTGGGGAGGCGCGGGGAGAGGCGCTGAGCCGGATGTTTCTCGGCCAGTCGCTCGGCGATGCGGAGGGCCTGCGTGAGTTGGAAACAGCGCATCGCGCGTTCGGCGAGCTTGGCGACAGTCGCTCGGCTGCGCGCGCCTTGCTGATCACCGGTCAGGTGCGCGTACGCACTGGGCTGCCGGGCGGCGTTGACGCGTTGACCGCGGCGGCGGAGGCTTTCCAAACGAGCGGGGCGACTTTCTACGAGGCCCAGGCTCGGGAGGCGCTGCACGGTGCGCTGGTCGTGGAGAATCCGGTGGAGGCGCGCAGTCACCTGGATCGGGCGATTCAGCTGTATCGAGAACTGGGCAGCCCGCGGGCGGAGAAGCTGGCGTCAGAAAACGACGGTGGTCTCGACGGAGCCGAGTCGTAGGGACAACGGACGGCCGCCTTCTCGACTGGTCGCCAGACACGCGTGCAGCGTCGAAGCCAGCGCGGCGAGGTCAGCTGAGCCGGTGACGGTGAACATCTCGCCGGCTCTTGTGCGCGCGACACATCCGTCCGGGACGGCGGCCGCGGCCAGCGTGCAGGCAGGATGGAGCCGCAATGCGTTGGCACACCAGTCTTCTGGTGCAGGACGCAGTGCGGTTCTGGTGAGCACGGTGGCGTTGCCGATCCGCCCGAGGTTGTCGTCGCTTTCGTCGGCGACTACGTGTCTCAGTCTGGTTGAGGCCCGCTCGACGTCGGGTCGCCATTCTTCTACCGAGCGGGGAAACCGATGCAAGGTAAGGGAATCCGGGCCGGTGAACTCCGGGTACGCGGTGAAGGCGAGCGGAGTGATGGGATTCGGTTCCGGGTCCGGTGCGCGAAGGAGTTCGAGCGGACGGGGTTCGAGCTCCGTCAGACGGAGTACGAGAGCGTGCAGTTCCGCGGTTGCTCCGTGCGGGTTCGCAAAGGTGCGCTCAGCGAGATCCTGCTGCCACGGCTGGGTTTCTGCCTCGTCGATTTGGTCACGCAACGGCCGGTCCCAGGTGAGCCGGGACGCGTGCCGACCGAGCAGTTCGGCGCTGGTGCCGGGCACGACCTCGCTGCCGAACGTGCCAAGCAGCAACGGCCGTCCCGTCGCGGCGGCCAGCAAAGAGACCGATCCGTGGTCCCCGACAACGACATCCGCGGCGACGATGGCGGCCTGCCACCCGCGTTCCGGTGGGAGGAGGAGCAGCCCGGCGTCCTGGGCCGCGGCGAACCAGGACCGGATCTGGAACGGCCGGTAGCGCGACCAGACGTTGGGATGGAGCACGAGACCGACGGCCGCGGAGTCATAGTCCAGTGACGCCAGCAGTTCGGCCGGGAGCCGAGGACGGCGGCCGATCAACGAGGTCTTCCCCCAGGTAGAGCTGACCAGCACGAATGTGCGATCAGCCACGCCGAGCGCGGCGCGGTAGTGCTCGCGGTGCGGTTCGCTCCGGAGAAGCTGCTCGAACTGCGGATCGCCGACGAGCACGGTCCTGCCGTCGGTCAGCGGGTCGGCGTCGCGCAACTGTTTCTGCTGGCTCGGATGCGACACCGCCATCAACACCCGCCCGGACCGCAGCGCGGCGGACGGGATCAGCCCGGAAAGCCGGGTGCCTGCCGAGCCGGAGTCGGGAACGTACTTGTGGAATCCGACGCCGTGCGGAAGAACGAGAACCGGTCCGGAGACGTGGTCGAAATCGATGTTTTCGCTAGCCGTGATCGCGAGTGCGTAATTGAGCTTCGGAACGTTTTCCCACGGCGTGCAATGCGCTTCCGCGCGGGCCAGCAACTCCTCGACGCCCGCGCTGAACCGAGACCCGCGGTCGACCGTGAACGTGAAGCGAATCCGCTGGTCATCCTGAAACAGACGGCAGACCTCGAGCAGCTTGATCGCCGAAGTCCAGGTGCGCACGACCCCGAGCACGACGACCGGGTCGAAGGTCCGCCACCTGCTTTGCTGCTTTGCTGCTTTGCTGCTTTGCTGCTTTGCTGCTTTGCTGCTTTGCTGCTCAATTCAATTCTACCAAATCCGTCCTGGAATTCCTGGTCAGAACCTTACCCGGACCCGATCGTGGTGAAAGGCTGGACACGGACCGTGACGTTTCCGGTAGCCTGAGCCGGGACCAGCTGGGCGGGGGAAACGGTGAGCGACGGCAACTACTTCGACGGCGAGGCGGACAAGGTCTTCCAGGCGCGCGACGTGTACGGCGACGTGCACTTCCACGGGCCGCGGCAGCCCGCGGCGCCGGCGTTGCAGGTCCAGGCACCTCCGGAGCATTACCGGAACAACGAGCGTCAGTTGGCCGCGCTCACTCGCATTCATGACGAGGTGCCGGACCGGGTAGCGATCGCGATCGTGCGAGGTGCGCCGGGCAGCGGGCGGACGACGCTGTGCGAAACCTGGCTGCACCAGCATCAGGACCGGTTCGACCGGTTTTACGACGTGCGCGTGGGCCACCGGGCCGGCGCTGATGTGCTGGCCGAGTTGCTGTCCAAGCTGGGTTACGGGCCGGACGAGATGCAGGCGAGTCTCGAGGGGCGCGCGGCGATGTGGCAGTCGCAGACCGCCAAATTCAAGGTCGCGTTGCTGGTCGACGACGCGTTGAGCGCGGCGGAAGTCAAGGCGCTGCTGCCGACGCATCCCGGCTCGTACGTGCTCGTAGTCGGGTCTGGGCTGGAGGCGCTGCGCGCCCGGTATTCCGCTCGCGAAGTCGAGTTGGAACCGTTGAGCGACGAGGCGGCGCTGGGCGTGCTGGCGGCACTGGTGGGTGACGAAAAGCTCGCCGCGGAGCCAGAACAGCTGAAAGAACTGCTGCGGATCTGCGCGGGATCTGCCGCGGAACTCAACGTCGCGGGCGTGCTCCTGGCGCGGCCGGGTGCGACGGTGCGGCGGCTGGTCGGGCGGATCCGAGCGAAAGGTGCACTGGCCAGCGCGGTGTACGACGTTGCCTACGAGCAGATGGGCGAGCGTGAGCAAGCGGCGTACCGGATTTTCGGCGCGCATCCGGGCGACGGCACCGTTCGGCTGGAAACTGTGGCGGCGCTTCTCGCCCTCGACGAGTACGACACCGAGGACACCCTGCAGAAGCTGGTCTCTGCCAAGTTGATCGAGGTCATCGGGGGTCGCTACCGGATGTCCGAGCTGGCGCGCATGCACGCAGCGACGCTGGCCGGTGAGCTTTCCGACGCCGTGGTCGGTTACTACGCCGAGCACGGGCTCCGGATCGCGGAACGCGCGCTGTCTACTGGCTGGCCGAAGAAGATCTGGCCGGGCTTCACTCCGGTGCCAGCCGACGTGGATGCCTGGGAGTGGTTGTTCGACGAGCAGGGGAACCTGGCTGCCGCGGCGGAGGTCGCGTTGCAGGAGGGGGCGCACGAAAACGTCATCCGGCTGGCGAGGGCGTTGTGGCCGGTCTACAAAGACGGCGCTTACCCCGTCGAGCTGTTGGCGGTGAGCCAGGACGCGGTCCGGGCCGCGCAGGCCGCCGCGATGCCGCTTGCCGAAGGATTGGTCCGTACCCAGCTTGGGTTCGCTCAGCTGCAGCGGCGTGATTGGGCGGCGGCGTTGGAGCAGTACGCCGCGGCGGCCGAGCTGGCCACGACGCCGGAGGAACACGCGTCCGCGCTGGAAGCACGCGGGCTCGCATTCTTCGAGCCGGGGTTGATCGCGCGGCAGCAGGGACGGGACGAGGAAGCGGTTTCGCTGTACAGCCAGGCGGAGGCCTGCTTTCGGGAAAGTCTCGAGCTTGCCGAGCAGATCGGTGATCCTCGTAGGCTCGCGTTGATCCGGATGCATCTGGCCAAGGTCGTGCCGCCGGAGGAAGCGGCCGTCTTGCTGGCGCAAGCGGAGCAGGGGCTGAAGAACGAGCCCGGCAATCTGGTGAAGATCCGGCTGTGGCAGGGGCGGAAGCTGATCGAGGCTGGTTCGTACGAGGAAGGCGCGGCTCTGCTGGCCGAACTCGATGCCGCGGCGGAGAAGGCCAAGCTGCAGCGAGAACGTATCGCCGCGTTGCGGTCTCGGGCGGAGGCCGCGCTTGCTCGTGGCTACCGTGACCAGGCGAAGGCGCACGCGGAGGACGCGTTGGGCATCGCACAGCTGCACGGATTCACGGCCGAGGCGACCGATCTGCTGATCTGGCTCGAACAGCTCTGACTATCCATAGTGGATAGTCAGGCGCACCTCGTGCTTGCGGCCGGCCGCGGTGAAGGGGAGTTGTTCGGGGAAATCCAAGCCCAGCAGGTCGCGCTTGTACAGCAGCGACGGCACAGCTTGTGGCAGGTCGGTGCCGGTGAAGGAGACGACCAGGCCGTCGCGGCTGCCGGCCAGCCAGCCTGATCCGGCTGGGCAGGCGGCCCATTCGCAGCCGGGGAATTCGGCAAGGGTGAGGGCGATCCAGCGGCCGGGATCGGGGAATCGGTCGCCCAGCACGATGTCGGCGCGGCGCAGCAGGCGCGGGTCGGGGCCGTCAACGTGGACTACTAGGTGAGCCTCAGGTGTGGTGGCGGCGAATCTGGTGACGTCGTCGCCGCGGACGCGGACCCACTGTGCGCCGGGCTCGGGGCGGTGGACGCGCGGCAGCGGGAACGCGATGAATCCGGCTGGTCGGGCTGGCGGCGGGAGTTTGAGCGTGCGGTAGCCGAGGTCGGTCAGGAGGGCGGCGGACTGGCCGGGGACGCTGGTGGCGAGGGAGGTCGCGGCGATCAGGGCTGGTGGCTGGGTCGCGGTGCACAGTTGGTCGGCCAGGTTTTCGTCGGTGAGCGCGGGGGCGGCGCGCAGCAGGGCGGCTACCGGGGAATCCGGATCGACGGCGTCGTGCGGTGCGGCGGCCAGCAGGACTGGGGTGCCCAGGCAGGCGGAGTAGTAGGTGACGGAGCCGTGGTCGCCGATGGTGACGTCGGCGGCTACTGCGGCTGGTTGCCACAGGTCTTCTTCCGGCAGGACGATTACGCCTGCGCGCTCGCATTCTTGCAGCCACTGTTTCAGTTGCCACGGGTAATGGCCCTGGCCGATGTTCGGGTGCAGGGCCAGGACGACGGCGAATTCGTCCAACGGTAGTTGCTGGGCGATGCGTTGGGGGAGGTCTGGGCCGGAGCCGTACGACGAGAGTTGGCCCCACGTGGAGGAAATCAATACCAGGGTTTGTTCGCCCGTTACGCCGAGAGCTTGGCGGTAGGACTCGCGGAGTTCCCGTGCGTTGCGCAGGCGGTCCAGGCAGGAGTCTCCGGCGATGACGGCGTGGTCAGCGGCTTCCGGACAGTACTGCCGCAGCCGGGTGAGCTGTTCGGGGTGGGACAGGACGTGATGTTCGGCGATCACCTCGCCGTTGTGCATCAGCCATTGCTCGGACAACCCGAAAACCGGTTTCCGGTTTCCGGTTTCCGGTTTCCGGTTTCCGGTTTCCGGTTTCCGGTTTCCGGTTTCCGGTTTCCGGTTTCCGGTTTCCGGTTTCCGGTTTCCGGTTTCCGGTTTCCGGTTTCCGGTTTCCGGTTTCCGGTTTCCGGTTTCCAAGAATTTATTATACCCCATTCCGTGCGGCAAAACCGTCAACGGAGCGCGCAATTTATGCAAATCCCCGCCGTAACTGGCCGCCAGCGCCCAGTCGAAGTCCTCCGCGACGATGTCTTCCCACGGCTCCAGCGGGATCCCGCGCGCGGCGAGGTACTCCTGCGTTCCCCGGGTGAACGCGCTCGAATCCGGGCACGTGAACACCACCTGCACCCGGGGATCCCCGGCGAACAGCGGCAGCACGTCCAGCAAGCGAGTCGCGGCGGTGACGTTGTGCACTACCGCCAGCAGCGTCCGTTCCGTGGGCACGGTGCGCCATCGGCGCGGCACGGGGTAAGACGACGACGGCACGGAGAGCGATCCTACCGATCGCGCTCCGTGCCGGTCGTCGGAAAAGGCTCAGAGGCTGATATTGCCTTGTACGTCACGCAGCTGGACGACCTTGGCCCCTTCGGCCACGGTGCCCACGTGGTTCGTCACCCCGCCGCTGCGGGCCTCCTGGTGCACCTCGAACTCGGTGCGCAGCGCCGTGCCGAAGTCCGGGTCCTGGCGGCTGGCCTCGTCGAGGCGTTCGGCCAGTGCGGTGACGGTGGCCGGGTTGTCGGGGGTGGCCGCCTCCAGTTCCGCGGTTGCCTTGCTGTTGCCGGAGAACTTGCGCTTGACCAGGTCATACAGCCCGGTCGCGGCCTTTGTGGCCAGCGCGGTGGCGACAGCGGTCAGGATCGGCTCGGGCATGCGACTCTCCTCAGGTCGGCGGCCCCTCCACCGTACTCACTTCGCGTGCTCGTCGATCCAGTCGGCGATCACATCGATGCGCGACGTCGTCTCCGCGCCGGTGTGCGGGCAGTCCGGGCCGTTGTTCTCGATCGAGATCAGCTTGCCGTCGGTGAAGTACGGCGCGCCCGTGTCGTAGGTGCACGCGCTGGTGGACGCTTGCGGCGCGACGCCGTGGATGCCGACTGTCGTGCCGCCGACCGACGAGATCTTCATCGTGCCCTGCTGCAACTGCTTGGACGGCACCGGATTCTGCGCCGTCCGGCTGCCCCAGCCCGCTAGCGTCACCTGCTGTCCGACGCCTGGCACCAGGTGGTTCACCGTGAGCGGCTTGACCTCGGAGACCGGGCTGTCGAGCTGGGCCAGCGCGACGTCGTTCGGGCCGGCTTGCAGGACCTGGGTGACCTTGCGCTGGACGCCTTTCTCCTTGGTCTCGTCGACCAGACCCAGCGACACCGTCGTCGGGTACGGCACCGGGCCGGACACCCGGTTCTTGTTGGCGTCGTGGAAACAGTGGCCGGTGGTGACGATCCACTGCGGTGCGACGAGCGCTGCCGAACAGAAGCTCGAGTACGTGCTTCCGTTCGGCAGCGGGATTCCGGTCATGCTCAGCTTCGCGGCGAAGCCGAACTGGCCTGGCGGGACGTCAGAACCGTTGGCGACGGCCAAGGCCGGGCTCGCGGTGAGGATGGGCAGGAGTACTGCTGCGGAGATCGCGGCGCGGACGCGCATTCTGTCCCTTCGTCCGGGTCACCGGCGGACGCCGATGAACTCGGCCTTCCACGCTAACGACACCGTCCGCGATGCGGAATTCCCTTGATGGGCGACGAAAACCGACCGATCTCGCGACTTGTCCTCACTGGGTGTGCGAGGCGATCCAGTCCTTGAGGATGTCGACGCGCGCGGTCGTCTCCGGCGTGGAGTGGGGGCAGTCCGGGCCGGTCGACTCGACCGAGACGAGCCGGCCGGTGTTGTCGCCGTCGTCGACGAAGTACGGCGCGCCCGAGTCGTAGCTGCACGCGCTGGTGTCCTTCTTCGGCGAGACGCCGATGATGCTCGCGGTGGTGGCGTCCGAGCCGACCACCTGCATTTCGCCCTGTTGCAGCTTGTCCGACGGCTTCGGCGAAACCTCGGTCAGGCTGCCCCATCCGGCGAGCAGCACCTTCTGGCCGTTGGCCGGCGCGGCGGGCGAAACTGTCAGCGGCTTGATGTCGGTGACCGGCTGGTCGAGCTTCGCGAGCGCGACGTCGTTGACGCCCGCCTGCTGCACCTCGGTGACCTGCCGACGCTCGCCCTTGCCCGGCTCGTCGGTGGTCGCGCCGAGAAGCACCGAAGTCCCGTATGGCACCGGGCCGGAAACCGGCTTGCGGTTGACGTCGTGGAAACAGTGCCCGGCGGTGATGATCCACTGCGGCGCGATCAGGGAACCCGAGCATCCGCTCGAATAAGTGGTGCCGTCCGCGCGCGGGATGACGGGCATGGACAGCTTGGCAGCGAACGGATACTCGCCGGGCGCCACATCGTTGCCGTTCGCGACCGCGGACGCGGGAGCCGCGACGGCGAGCGCGGCGCCGGCGGCGAGGAAGGCAGCGGAAAGGGCAGCACGCAAACGCATGAAATATCCTCCGGAAGACGACTACTCAATGCGAACGTTAGGCGCCTTCCGGTTCCCCCGAAAGGGGGATCAGCCGGGGCTGCCCGTTCGGGCTTTCCCGGCTGCCCGCGTTTTCGTGCAGATCAGCTCACGCCGACGAGATCGACGACGAAAATCAGCGTTTCGTTCGGGGCGATCACGCCGCCCGCGCCGCGTTCGCCGTAAGCCAGGTGCGGCGGGATGACCAGCTGGCGGCGGCCGCCGACCTTCATGCCGGTCACGCCCTGGTCCCAGCCCGGGATGACCTGGCCGGCGCCGAGCTGGAAATCGAGCGGCGCGCCGCGGTCGTAAGAGGCGTCGAATTGCGCGCCGGTGGAGTGCGAGACGCCGACGTAATGCACGCTGACCGCATTGCCGGACTTGGCTTCGGGGCCGTCGCCGACCGTGATGTCTTTGATCTGCAGCTCGGCGGGCGGCGGTCCGTCCGGGCGCTCGACTTGGGGCTTTTCCACGCTCATGGGGCTCACCGTACCTATCGGGCAAACGCTGCGCCGGATGGAGTACCGCCAGACGGACTACTCCCAACGAGGGGATAAACGCGAAAACTCTTCACATGTGCACTACCCGTCGGTAGCGTGCGCTGGGTCACCCTGGGGCATCCTTCGTGGACGGAGCTGTGGCATGCGACGACGCATTCCCATCCTGGCCGTGGGCGCGGTAGCCGTGCTCACGGCCGGGCTAGTGCAGATCGGGACCGCGGCACCGGCTTCCGCCGCGTTGCCCGGCAACGACTATTGCGCTGGCCAGTGCAACGACATCCTCCCGCCGGGCGAGAACGGCAGCGCGACGCTCGCCGAAATCCTCGCCAACAAGGCGTTCGGCACCCAGCCCGGGCACGCCGACGACCAGCTCGGCAAATACGCCGATCTGGCGGGCGGCTACAAGACCCTGACGACCGACACGATCGGCAAATTCTTCAACGACTCGTCCTTCGGGGTGCCCGCCGACCAGGTCGCGAGCACGATCAAACCGCGTGACGACGTGACGATCACGCGCGACAAGGCCACCGGCGTCCCGCACATCCAGGGCACGACGCGGTCCGGCACCGAGTACGGCGCGGGATACGCCGCGGCGCAGGATCGCTTGTGGCTCATGGACATCATGCGTCGCGTCGGCCGCGGCCAGCTGACGTCATACGCGGGCGGCGCGGAAGCGAACCGCGAGCTGGAACAGTCTTTCTTCGCCTCCGCGCCCTACACCGAGGACGAACTGCAGCAGCAGATCGACGCGGTGGCGGCGAGCGGTCCGCGCGGCAAGCAGGGTCTCGCCGACGCGCAGGCGTACATCGAAGGCATCAACAAATACATCACCGATTCGCACAACGGCCGGTACTTCCCGGGCGAGTACGTGCTGACCGGGCATGTCGACGCGATCACCAACGCGGGCACCATCGAACCGTTCAAGCTCACCGACCTCGTCGTGCTCGCCTCGGTGGTCGGCGCGCAGTTCGGCGCGGGCGGTGGCGGCGAGGTGCAGAACGCGGTCGCGAAGCTGGCGCTGCAGGAGAAGTACGGCGTCGAGCAGGGCGAAAAGGTCTGGCAGAGCCTGCGTGCCGCGGACGATCCCGAGGCCGTGAAGACCTTGCACGACGGGCAGAACTTCCCGTACGGCAACACTCCGGCGAACCCGCAGGGCGCGGCGTTGCCGGACAAGGGCTCGGTGACGAACCAGCAGCTCGTGTTCGACCCGACCGGTTCGGCCGCCGCCGCGCAGCCGAAGGTCAAGGTCGCCGCGCCGAAGGACCAGGAGTCCGCGCGCGGCATGTTCGACAACGGCGTGCTGCCGGGCAACATGCTCAAGGAAAAGCACGGCATGTCCAACGCGCTGCTGGTGTCCGGTGCGAAGACCGCGAGCGGGCATCCGGTCGCCGTGTTCGGTCCGCAGACCGGGTACTTCGCGCCGCAGCTGTTGCTGCTGCAGGAAATCCAGGGTCCGGGCATCAGCGCGCGGGGCGCGTCGTTCGCCGGGCTCAGCATGTACGTGCTGCTCGGGCGCGGCCAGGACTACTCGTGGAGCGCGACGACCGCGGCGCAGGACATCATCGACACCTACGCGCTGCCGCTGTGCGACCCGAGCGGCAAACCGGCCACAAAGGACTCGAACTACTACCTCTACCAGGGCAAATGCCTCCCGATGGACACCGTGGAGCGCAAGAACGCCTGGTCGCCGACGGTCGCGGACGGCACCGCCGCCGGGTCCTACACCCTGCGCAGCTACCGCACGAAGTACGGCCCGGTGACCTCGCGGGCGACGGTGGGCGGGAAGCCGGTGGCGTACTCGTCGCTGCGGTCCTCGTACTTCCACGAGGTGGATTCGCTGATCGGGTTCCAGGAGTTCAACGACCCGGGCTTCGTCAAATCGGCCGCGGACTTCCAGCGCGCCGCGAACGACGTCAACTTCACCTTCAACTGGTTCTACGCGGATTCGAAGGACATCGCGTACTTCAACTCCGGCGCGAACCCGGTGCGCAATTCCACTGTGGACCCGATGATGCCCGCGTGGGGCGATCGCGGGTTCGACTGGAAGGGCTGGAACCCGGCGGGCAACAAGGCGGACTACACGCCCGCGTCGGAGCATCCGCAGTCGGTGAACCAGGACTACTACATCAGCTGGAACAACGCGCAGTCCAACGGCTACGCGTCCGGCGGTGCGGACAAGTCCGCCGTGCACCGCGGCGATCTGCTCGACGCGCGGGTCAAGGCGCTGCTTTCCAGCGGCACCAAGGTGACCCGGGTGAACCTGACCCAGGCGATGGAGGACGCCGCGCTGGCCGACCTGCGGGCGGAGAAGGTACTGCCGCTGTTGTTGCAGGTGCTGGACAAGGCTCCGCTCACCGGTGCCGCGGCGGACGCCAAGGCGAAGCTGAAGACGTGGATGCAGCACGGACACCAGCGCGTCGAGTCCAGTCCGGGAAGCAAGACTTACAACGACGCGGACGCGATCCGGATCATGGACGCGTGGTGGCCGCTGCTGGTCACCGGCGAGTTCAAACCGGCGATGGGCGACGACGCGTTCGGCGCGATGACGAACGTGCTGCAGATCAACGAAAGCCCGTCCGGCTTCCAGAACGAGACGCCGGGCAAGCACGTCGGGCAGCCGCACCAGGGTTCGGCGTACCAGCACGGCTGGTGGGGTTACGTCAGCAAGGACATCCGCACCGCGCTCGGGCAGCCGGTCGCGGGTCCGCTCGGCGCGAAGTTCTGCGGCGGCGGCGACCTGACCGCGTGCCGCCAGACCCTGGTCGATTCGTTGACCGCGGCCGCCGGCCAGCCCGCGAACACGGTGTACCCGGGCGATGCCGACTGCTCGGCGGGCGACCAGTGGTGCGCGGACACGATCATCCAGCGTCCGCTGGGCGGCATCGCGCACGGCAAGATCAGCACGCAGAACCGGCCGACGTTCCAGCAGGTCGTGGAGTACCCGGCGCATCGCGGCGACAACGTCTCGAACCTCGCGGCGGGCAAGCCGGTGAACGCTTCCAGCGCGGAAACCGGCTTCTACAACTCCCCGGCCTCGAACGCGGTCGACGGCAATCCCGGCACCCGCTGGGCGAGCGACTGGAGCGACAACCAGTCGATCACCGTGGACCTCGGCTCGGTGCAGAAGGTTTCGCGAGCGGTGCTGTCGTGGGAGAAGGCGTACGCGAAGGGATACAAGATCCAGCTGTCTACTGACGGCACCGACTGGCACGACGCGGCTGTGGTGACAGACGGGAACGGCGGGGCGGACAACGTCTCGTTCGCGCCTTCGGACGCGCGGTTCGTTCGGATGCAGGGTGTTACGCGAGGGACCAAGTACGGGTATTCGCTGTACGAGTTCGAGGTTTACGCGCACTGACCGCAGTCGTTGCGGAACCGCCCCGGCCAGCAGGATCGGCCGGGGCGGTTCTTGTGCTCTGGGTATCGCCCACTTTGTGGAACTGCTGACCACCTGGTGACATTCGTCGCCTGCCGTTTCGGCGGTCGCGAAGTTACCGTGTCCGCATGGACGACTGGACTCCGCGGACCCGCGCGATCGCGGCGGGCCGGCCGCACGGCCCTGGCGAGCCGCTGAACACGCCGATCGTGGCCACGAGCACCTTCGAGGCCGGCGGTGACGCGGTGTATTCCCGCTCCGACGGCACCGCTACCTGGGACGCCTTCGAAGAGGTCGTCGGATCCCTTGAAGGCGGCACCGCGGTCTCCTTCGCGTCTGGCGTCGCGACGTTGTCCGCCGTGCTGGATTCGTTGCCGGTCGGGTCGACGGTCGCGGTTCCGTCGTTCAGTTACGCCGTCACGCGCGGAGCGTTGAAGCACGCGCAGCAGCTCGGTCGGCTCACGGTCACCGAATTGGAGCCGACGGACACGCAGGCGTGGCTCGACTGCGACGCCGATCTGTTGTGGCTCGAATCGCCGACTAACCCGACGCTCGACGTGATGGAGATCGAGACCATCGCGCGCGGCACTAGGGGACGCGTAGTCGTCGACAACACCTTCGCGACTTCGCTGCACCAGCAACCGCTGTCGCTCGGCGCGGACATCGTCGTGCACAGCGCGACGAAGCTCATTGGCGGACACAGCGACCTTCTGCTCGGCGTCGCGGTCGCGGCCGATCAGGACATTGTGGACGAACTTCGCGCGGCGCGGACTCGGGTCGGCGCGACTCCGGGTGCGCTTGAAGCGTGGCTCGCGTTGCGCGGTTTGCGGACGCTTCCGGTTCGTCTTGCCGAGCAAACTCGTACCGCGCAATTGCTGGTGTCCCGGTTGGCGGAACACCCGGCGGTAACCAAGGTCCGCTACCCCGGTTTCGGGATGATGACGGCGTTCGAGGTCGCCGATGCCGACGCTGCGGACAAGGTGTGCGCGAGCGTCCGGTTGATCCGGCCCGCGACAAGCCTTGGCGGGGTGGAAAGCCTGGTGGAACGGCGTGCGTGGCTGCCCGGCGAGGAACGAGTGCCGCCGGGGCTCATCCGGTTTTCGATCGGTTTGGAAGACCCGGAAGACCTGTGGCGGGATTTGCTGACCGCGCTCGGCTGATTTCCGCCATTCCTTAACGAGGGCTGTGCGGGTTGCCTCGCAACTGTTACGGTATGGGCACGACGGGCCGGATTCCCGGCGATCGGGCGGAATCATCGCTACCGAGAAGGCGTTCGTTACCGCTTTCCCTCGTGTCATTAATCACCAGCTAAAGGGTTACCCCTATGTGCTGAATGTTCGGCAGGATCAGCACGCGCGGTGGGGGTCATCGCGCTTTTCCTCAGAGGGGTAATCATCTTGAAGAAGACCCTGGGCAGACTCGCGGGCGCAGTGCTCGCGGGCGCCCTGATCAGCCTCACCGTCGTGCCCGCCGCGAACGCGGAGACCGCGCCGGAAACCTCGGCCTCGGCTCCGGCCACCTCGGGCGAGACGGCTCCCACCTCGGAGGCCCCGGCCAGCGAGACCGGCAAGCCGACCGAGACGAGCAAGCCGACCGAGACCGGCGCGCCGACTGAGACGGGCAAGCCGACTGAGACGGGCAAGCCGACTGAGACGGGCAAGCCGACCGAGACCGGCAAGCCGACTGACACCAGCAAGCCGACCACGCCGACCTCCTCGGAGACCTCCACTCCGGAAGAGCCGCCGTACGTCGACGACACCGGCTACGGCGTCGACCTCGACGAGAACCTCGGCGTCGTCGTGATCGCGTGCGCGGCGGGCGAGCCGACCGGCCTGCGCTCCAACGACTTCGACCTCCTCGAGGGCCCGCACCAGGACGAGACCGACGGTCGCTACTGGGAGTGGCTCGTCAAGCGCCACGACGGCGTCTCCTTCGACAGCGGCACCGTGCGTGCGGAGTGGACCTGCGGCGGCAAGCCGACCGATGGCGGCACGCTTCCCCCGGCGGGCGGCGCGGGCGCTGGTTCGGCCGGCACCACCGGCGGCCAGGGCGGCTCGCAGGTGAAGTACGCGCCGAAGCACGGCATCGAGACCGGCTTCGGGGGCATGGCCGCCTGATGACCAGGAAGTACGGGCAGGGCGTCGCTCTCGCGGCCGCTCTGCTCCTCTCCCTCTCGCTGAGCGCGTGCGGCGGTTCGGACGCCCCGGCGGCGCCCGCCGCGCAGGCCCCGGCCAGTGCGGCGGTTCCGGTGACCAAGCCGTTCACCGGGCTGCGGCCGACCTCGGTCGAGATCCCGAAGATCGGCGCGAAATCGTCGCTGATCACCGTCCTGCCGAACAAGGACGGGCAGATTTCGGTGCCGTCGGTGAAGAACCCGATGCAGGCCGCGTGGTACCGGCTCTCGCCGGTGCCGGGCGACGTGGGCCCGGCGATCGTGCTCGGGCACGTCGACGGCAACCACAAGCCGGGCATCTTCTACAAGCTCAAGGACGTCAACCCGGGCGACGAGATCGACATCGAACGCAGCGACGGCAAGAAGCTGAAGTTCGTCGTGGACCACAAGGACCAGGTCCCCAAGGACACGTTCCCGACCCAGGCCGTCTTCGGCAACACGGACAAGCCGCAGCTGCGCCTCATCACCTGCGGCGGCGTGTTCGACCACGCCGAGCACAGCTACAAGGACAACATCGTGGTGTACGCGAACCTGGTCTCCTGACTCAGGTCAGCAACGGGGTGAGCAGCGTTCGCTGTTCCTTCGGCACGTACTCCGAGTAGTTGTCATACAGCGCTTGCCGCGCCAGCCGCGCCGCCGACTCCCCGTCGGCGGCGCGGATCGCGTTCAGCACCTCTTCGTGGTGGCGCAGCCAGGAGCGCATCAGCGTGCCGCGGTCGTTGGCGTGGCTGAGTTTGTCCTCGATCAATTCCAGCACCACGCCGCGGACCACTTCGCCGCTCACCACCAGCAGCGGATTTCGGGACACCCGGGCAATGACGTCGTGGAATGCGACGTCCGCGCGGCTGAATTCGGCGTATCCGTCCGCCTCCGCCATTCCTTCCAACGCGCCGTCGAGCGCGGTCAAATCCTCGGCGGTGCGCAGTTCCGCGGCCAGCAGGTGCGACGAACCGTCGAGCACCATCCGGAATTGCAGCAGTTCCGCCAGTCCGACGTGTTCCGCGCGCGCCAGCCGGTGCATCGACCGGTGCAGCGCGCCCGGGGACGCGGCCAGCACCTCGGGTCCGCGCGGATCGCCCGGTCGCGACCGGATCAGCTCGGCGGCCTGCAACACCCGCAGCGCCTCGCGCACGGTCGAGCGGCCGACGCCGAACTGCGTCATCAGCTCCCGTTCGCCGGGCAGCCGTTCGCCGGGCTTGAGGCGGCCGCTGACCACGGCCTCCTCGATCTGCTCGACGATCCGCTCGTAGGCGCGGACCGGAGCCACCGGTTCGAACTTCATCTTGACCTCGGTGTCTTCCGGATGCGAGTCTGCTGTCCGAGTTACTGGTCAGACCAGTGTACTGAGCAGGAGGCGGAATGAAAGCCCGGAGCGCTGCGGCGGCACTGGCACTGCTGCTCGTGACGTCCGGCTGCTCGGCAGGCTCCAGCGCGAGTGTTTCCCCAGGTCCGGACACACTTTCCGTCGGGTACACGGCGGAACCGGCCAACTTCGACTTCACTCATTCCGACGGCGTGGCCATCCCGCAGGCGCTGCTCTACAACGTCTACGAGGGCCTGGTGAAGCTCGACCCGCAGGGCCGGATCGTGCCGCTGCTCGCGAAGTCCTGGACGATCAGCCCGGACCGCAAGACCTACGACTTCCAGCTCCAGCAGGGCGTCAAGTTCAGCAACGGAGCGCCGTTCACCGCCTCCGACGTCCAGTTTTCGCTGATGCGGGTGAAGACCGACTGGACGATCTCGATCAAGTCGGCGATGGACGTCGTGGACCACGTCGAGGTCGTCGCGCCGGATCACGCACGCGTCGTGCTGGCGAAACCGAGCAACGGCTGGCTGTTCAGCCTCACCAGCAGGCTCGGCGCGATGTTCAGCCCGACCGGCGTCGCGGATCTGGCGAACCATCCGGTCGGGACCGGACCGTACGAGGTGGCCTCGCGTCGTCGCGGCGATTCCATTGTCCTGCGGGAGAATCCGCGGTACTGGGGACGGAGACCGGCGTATCGCACGGTCGTGCTCAAGTACTTCGCCGATCCGACCGCGCTCAACAACGCGTTGCTGTCCAACGGGATCGACGTGATCTCCAACCTCACGTCGGCCGATTCGATCCCGCAGTTCCAGGGCGACGACCGGTTCACCGTGCAGCAAGGCACCACGAACAGCGAGGTCACGCTGGCGTTCAACGGCCGGCGCGCGCCGCTGAACGACGTGCGCGTCCGCCGCGCGCTCACCTACGCCATCGACCGGAAAGCCGTGCTGGACCTGGTGTTCAGCGGTCGCGGCACGCTCATCGGCAGCATGGTCCCGCCCACTGACCCGTGGTACGAGGACCTGTCGAAGGTCTATTCCTACGACCCGGCGAAGGCGAAACAGCTGCTCGCCGAGGCGGGCGTGCACGATCTGAAGCTGCGGCTGCGGATTCCGAACCTGCCGTACGCGGTATCGGCGGCGCAGGTGGTGCAATCGCAGCTGGCGGACGTCGGGGTCACCGCGACGATCGAACCGCTCGACTTCCCGGCGGTGTGGCTCAAGCAGGTCTTCACCGACCACGACTACGACCTGTCGATCATCCAGCACGTCGAAGCCCGCGACATCTCGACGTTCGGAAAACCCAAGTACTACTGGGGTTACGACAACAAACGTGTCCAGCAGTTGCTCGCCGCGGCGGACAGCGGCACCCCGCAGGAGCAGGTGAGCGACATGAAGGAGGTCGCGCGGCAGCTGAACGCCGACGCGGTCGCGGACTGGCTGTTCTTGTTCCCGAACGTCGTGGTCGCCAAGAAGAAGGTGACCGGACTCGCGCGCAACCAGGTCAGTGAGTCGTTCGATCTGACCGGGGTGAGGCCCGCATGACGGCGCGCGTGCTGCGGCGGGTGGCCGTGTTCGCGGTGAGCCTGTTCGTGGCGTCCATTGTGGTGTTCCTGTTCATGGCGGTGCTGCCGGGCGATCCGGCGCAGGTCGCGCTCGGCGTGAACGCGACGCCCGAACTGCTCGCGAAGACCCGCGCCGAATTCGGTATCGACCGGCCGCTGGTCGAGCAGTACCTGAGCTGGATGGGCGGGGTGCTGCACGGCGACTTCGGCCGGTCGTACGTCACGCGCGAGGCGATCAGCCCGCAGTTGCTCGACCGGCTCGGCGTCACGTTGTGGCTGGTCGGCGCGGGAATGATCGTCGCGCTGGTGATCGCTCTCCCGGCTGGCGCGTTCGCCGCGGTGCGGCACCGGAAGGCCAGCGGCGTCGCGGTTTCCGGGCTGTCGCAGGTCGGCGTGGCGATCCCGGCGTTCCTCGCGGGGATCATCCTGGTGCAGATTTTCTCCGTGCAGCTGCGGTGGCTGCCGAGCGGCGGATGGACGCCACCAGACCAGAACGCGGGCGAATTCCTGCGCGGACTGATCCTTCCGGCGTTGTCGCTCGGTCTCGTGCAGGGCGCGGTGCTCACGCGCTACGTCCGCTCGGCGGTGCTCGACACGCTCGGCCAGGACTACCTCCGCACCGCCCGGTCGAAGGGACTCTTGCCTGGTCAGGCGCTGTTCCGGCACGGGTTGCGCAACGCGTCCGTCCCGGTGGTCACCGTGCTCGGCCTGCAGTTGACGACGCTGCTGATCGGCGCGGTCGTGGTGGAGCGAGTGTTCGTGCTGCCCGGGCTCGGCAGCATGCTGCTGGACGCGGTCGCGCAGCGCGATTTGCTGACCGTGCAAGGGATCGTGCTGGTGCTGGTGGCCGGGGTGCTGCTGGTGAACTTCGTGGTCGACGTGCTCTATTCGGTGCTCGACCCGAGACTGCGGGGGTCCTGATGCGCCGCAACGGAAATCTCCTGCTCGGCGGGATACTGGTCGCGCTCGTCGTGGTGGCCGCGCTGGTGTCGTTCGTCTGGACGCCGTACGACCCGGTGCAGGTCAACGCGGCGGACCGGCTGCTGGGCTTCTCGGCCGAGCATCTGTTCGGCACGGACAAATTCGGTCGCGACGTCTTCAGCCAGATCCTCGTCGGCGCGCGAACGACGTTGTACGTCGGCGTTGTCGCGGTCGGCATCGCGGCGGTGATCGGCACCCCGCTGGGAGTGCTGGCGGCGATGGCTCCGCGGTGGCTCGGCGAGTTCGTGATGCGGGTGAACGACCTGGTGCTCGCGTTTCCCGCGCTGCTGCTGGCGATCATGTTCGGCGCGGTCTTCGGCGCGGACACGCTCACCGCGATGGTCGCCATCGGCATCGCGACCATCCCGTCGTTCGCCCGGATCGCACGGTCGGGCTCGCTGCAGGTCATGAGCAGCGAATACGTGCTCGCGGCGCGGGCAGGCGGCCGGTCGCGGACGCGGATCGCCTGGTCGCACGTAATGCCGAACATCGGCGGGCTGCTGATCGTGCAGGCATCGGTGTCGTTCGCGATCGCGGTGCTGGCCGAAGCGGCGTTGTCGTTCCTCGGCTTCGGCACGCGGCCGCCGACGCCGTCGTGGGGCCGGATGCTGCAGGAGTCGCAGGAACTGCTCACCGCGCATCCGCGGCTGGCGCTCGTGCCCGGTGTCGCGATCGCGGTGGCAGTGCTCGGTTTCAACCTTCTCGGCGACGGTCTGCGCGACCGTCTCGACCCCCGATTGGCGGCGCGGGTATGACGCTGACCGTGGAGAACCTGCAGGTCGCGGATCTGGTGCGCGGGGTTTCGTTCGAGCTGGGCGCGGGCGAGCGGGTCGGGCTGATCGGCGAATCCGGGTCCGGGAAATCGCTCACCGCGCTGTCCGTGCTGGGCCTGCTGCCGGAAGGATTGTCGGCCACCGGTTCGGTGCGATTGGACGATCGCGAGCTGCTTGGTGCGTCCGAAAAGGAGCTGTCCCGGTTGCGCGGCAACGGGATGGCGATGGTGTTTCAGGAGCCGATGACGGCGCTGAACCCGGCGATGCGGATCGGACGGCAGGTCACCGAGCCGTTCCGGGTGCACGGCCGTCGCGGGCGGCCAGCGGAGGAACTGCTGGCCGCGGTCGGATTGCCGGACGTCGCGCGGGCGTATCCGCATCAGCTGTCCGGCGGGCAGCGGCAGCGGGTGGTGCTGGCGATCGCGCTGGCCAACGACCCGGCACTGCTGATCTGCGACGAGCCGACCACCGCGCTGGACGTCACCGTGCAGGCGCAGATCCTCGGCCTGATTCGCGAGCGACTGTCGGCGGAGAGCTCGCTGCTGTTCATCACGCACGATCTGGCGGTGGTGGCGCAGATGTGCGACCGGGTGCTCGTGATGCTCGACGGGTCCATTGTGGAGCACGGCTCGACGCGGGAGGTTTTGACCGCGCCTCAGCATTCTTATACGCAGCGGTTGCTCGCGGCTTCCGATCTGGAGGGGGCGCGATGATCTCCGTCCGGGATTTGGAACGGCGGTATGCGCGGCGGGACGTGCATGCGTTGCGCGGCGTGAGTTTCGACGTTTCCGCTGGTGAACGGTTCGGGATCGTCGGCGAGTCCGGGTCCGGGAAGTCCACGCTGGTGCGGTTGCTGGCCGCGTTGGACCGGCCGACCGCGGGCTCGGTGTCGTTCCAGGGGAAGCGGATCGACTCGCTGCCCGAACGGAAACTGCGGTTCCTGCGCAGCGAAATGCAGATCGTGTTCCAGGATCCGATGGGTTCGCTCGATCCGCGGATGCGCGTGCGGGACATCGTGTCCGAACCGCTCGGCCGCCGGTCGCCGGAGCGTGTCGCGGAACTGCTGACCGCGGTCGGACTGCCCGAGGACGCGGCGATGCGGTACCCGCACCAGTTCTCCGGCGGGCAACGGCAACGGATCTCGATCGCCCGCGCGCTCGCGCCGAACCCGAGCGTGCTGATCGCGGACGAACCGGTGAGTGCGCTGGACGTTTCGGTGCGCGCGCAGATCCTGGACCTGCTGGCCCAGCTGGTCGAGGAGTTCTCGCTGACGTTGATTTTCGTCTCGCACGACCTCGGCGTGGTGCGGCACGTGTGCGATCGCGTCGCGGTGATGCGGAGCGGCGAGATCGTGGAAATCGGTGCGGTCGAGCAGGTTTACGCCGCTCCGGAGCACGAGTACACCCGGGAACTGCTGGCCGCCGCGCCGAATCTGCGGACCGAGCTGGCCCGGTTGAAGGGAGAAACGGATGCCTGACTACCCGGACGGCCTGCCGGTCGGTCCCGGCTGGGTGTCCACAGTGGATACTGCGGACGTCGTGTTTCCCTACGACGGCAGCGTGATCGGCAACGCGTCGGTCGGCACTGCCGCGCTGGCTTCGCGTGCTGTGGACGAAGCGGTGGCAGTGGCTCGCGAAGTCGCTTCGCTGCCTTCGCGGACTCGCCGCACCTTGCTCAACGACGTGGCTTCGGCGATTCGCGAACGTCAAGCAGAGTTCGAGCAGCTGCTCGTGTTGGAGACCGGGAAACCGCTGGTCGACTGCCAGGTGGAGGTCGCGCGGACGATCGTCACCTGGGAGGCCGCGGCTGAGGAAGTGTCGCGGCTGCACGGCGAAACCGTGCCGCTCGACCTGCTGCCGTCCGGCGACGGACTGGTCGGGTTCTGGAAGCGCAAGCCGATTGGAGTGGTCGTCGGCATCGCCGGGTTCAACTACCCGCTGCTGCTCGCGTCGCACAAGATCGCCCCGGCGATTGCGGCGGCTTGTCCGGTGGTCGTGAAACCGGCGCCGCAAACCCCGCTGGCGACGCTGTGGCTGGTGCACCTGGTCCGCTCGCTAACCGATCTTCCCGCGATGGTCCAGCTGGTCACCGGAGACGCTTCGGTCGGATCGGCGCTGGTCACGGACCGACGGATCGGCGCGGTGTCCTTCACCGGCTCGGCCGCCGTCGGCCACCAGATCGCCCGCGACGCCGCGCCGACGAAGACCCTGCTGGAGCTGGGCTCGAACGCCGCACTGGTGGTCGCCGAGGACGCCGACCTCGACGCGGCCGCGGACGCCGTGCTGCGCGGCGGGTTCTACGCGTCCGGGCAGGCCTGTATTTCCGTACAGCGCGTGCTGGTGGTGTCTTCCATAGCTGAAGAATTCACCTCCAGAGTGCTTGCGCGGCTGGGCGAAGTGACCGTTGGTGACCCGCGCTCCCCGGACACGAGAGTGTCCGCGCTGATCGACGAACGCTCGACCGCCCGGGTCGCCGAGTGGGTCGACAAAGCGACCGCGGCGGGTGCCCGGCTGCTGGCGGGCGGTTCGGTGCGCGACGGCGTGCTGGAGCCGACGGTGCTCGCGGATGTCCCGGACGGCGTCGAATGCTGGGACGAGGAGATCTTCGGACCAGTCGTCTGCCTGCGCACAGTGTCCGATGTGGACGAAGCCTTCGCCGTGGTCAACGCGTCGCGGTACGGCTTGCACGCGAGCGTGTACAGCCGCTCGTTGAAGACCGCGTTCCGCGCGCTGGACGAGCTGGAGGTCGGCGGGGTAGTGGTGAACGAGGTGCCGGGTTTCCGGTCCGACACGATGCCGTACGGCGGGGTCAAGGACTCCGGGATCGGCCGCGAGGGGCCGCGATTCGCCGTCGAAGAGCTGACCGTGACCAGGATGGCGGTGCTGCGCCCGTGAACTACGCCGAACTGTTCCGCATGGACGGCCGCCGGGCCGTCGTGCTCGGCGCGGGCAGCGGGATCGGCCGCGAAGCCGCCCGAGCCCTGGCCGCGCACGGCGCGTCGGTGATCTGCGCGGACCGGGACGTCGCCGCCGCGCGGGAGACCGGCGTCGGCGAAGCGTACGAGATCGACCTGCTCGCCCCCGGTGCCGTCGAAGCCGCTGCTGCTGAACTGGGTCCGCTGGACGCTGTCGTGCTGACCGCAGCTACCAACGTCCGGAAACGCCTTCTCGACTACACCCGCGAAGAGTTCGACCGCGTGGTGGAGCTGAACCTGGGCGTCGCCTTCGAGGTGCTGCGCGCGTTCGGCGCCCCGATGGTCGAGCAGGGCCGGGGAAGCATCATCGGGTTTTCCTCGATCCGCGGCACCACTGTCGAACCCGGCCAAGGCCCGTACGCAGCGACGAAGGGCGGCTTAGTGCAGCTGTTCCGCACAGCCGCCGCTGAGTTCGGACCGTCCGGCGTACGCGTCAACGCCATCGCCCCTGGTGTTGTCGAGACGCCCTTGACCGCACAGATCAAAGCGCGCCCCGACTGGTACGACGCCTACGCCCAGAAAGGCGCCCTCGGCCGCTGGGCGCGCGCGGACGAACTGGCCGGCGCCGTCGTGTACCTCGCTTCGGACGCTTCGACCTTCGTCACCGGCTCCGTCCTGGCCGTCGACGGCGGCTGGACCGCAGTCGACGGCCGCTTTGACCCACCCGCTTCGTGAATCGGAGGTTCCGCGATGACCGAATTGGCTGACCTGACCGCTAACGAGCTGGTAGCCGGGTACCGCGCGCAGACGTTCTCGCCCGTCGAAGTCACCGAAGCCGTCCTCTCGCGCATCGACGCCCGCGAACCCGAACTGCGTGCCCTGTACGCGTACGACGCCGCTTCAGCGCGCGAAGCAGCGAAGGCGTCCGAAGCCCGCTGGCACGCCGGTGAGCCTTCCGGTCCCATCGACGGCGTCCCTCTGACGCTGAAGGAAAACATCGCCTCCGTCGGCGTCCCCACGCCCCTAGGCACTGCTGCCACGGCCTTGAAGCCCGCCGCTGCAGACGCCCCCGCCGCAGCCCGCGTACGCGAGTCAGGCGCAGTACTGCTGGCAAAGACGACCATGCCCGACTACGGCATGCTCACCTCAGGTCTCTCGAGCTTCCACGCCGCTTCGCGCAACCCGTGGGACGTCACACGCACCCCCGGCGGCTCCAGCGCCGGTGCCGCCTCCGCAGCCGCCGCGGGCTACGGCCCCTTGCACGTAGGCACCGACATCGGCGGCTCGATCCGCCTCCCCGCCGGTTGGTGCGGCTTGGTCGGCCTGAAACCCAGCTTCGGCCGCGTCCCGGTGGACCCGCCCTTCCTCGGCCGCGTCGCCGGACCCCTGACCAGGACCGTCGCCGACACCGCCCTGCTGATGAGCGTCCTGGCCCAACCCGACTCGCGAGACCACCTCAGCCTGCCGCCCGAGCCCATCGACTGGCTTTCCCTGACGGGTTCGCTAAACGGTCTCCGCGTCGGCCTGCACCTCGACCCCGGCGTCGGCCTCCCGGTGACTCCAGCTGTCGCCGACGCGGTCACCGCAGCCGCCGATGTGTTCGCCTCCGCCGGTGCGATCGTGGAACCGGTCGCCCCGTTCCTGACCCGCGAACACCTGAACGGCCTGGACACCTTCTGGCGAGTCCGCGCCTGGTCGGACCTGGCCGCGCTGTCGGAGGAACAGCGTGCGCAAGTCCTGCCGTACATCGCGGAGTGGGCAGCCGGGGGAGCGAATGCGTCCGGTGTGGACACTTACCGAGGTTTCGCCGCCATCGACGCGATCAGCGTGGCAGCCCTGCGAGCGACGGAACCGTACGACGTCGTGCTGTCGCCGACCTGCCCCGTCCTGCCCCCGCCCGCCGACTGGCCATCCCCGACAAACGACCCGACGCGGCCGTTCGAGCACATCGCTTTCACCGTGCCGTACAACATGTCCGGCCAGCCCGCGGTGTCAGTGAACTGCGGCTATACGACGGAGGGCTTGCCGATCGGGCTGCAGATCGCGGGTCGCCGGTTCGCGGACCTGGAGGTCCTGCGGGTCGCGGCGGAGTTCGAGAAACTGCGCGGGGAACAACGTCCTTGGCCGGTCAGTTGACCCGGCTAGCGCTTCGCCTGCTCCTCGAGTTTGGTTAACCACGCCTTGAAACGCGGGCACTTGCCTTTCAAACCGACTACGCCAAGATCGGCGATCGCCAGCGGTCCTTCGATCACCTTCTGGTAGCCCGCACAGTACTGGAGGAGGCGTTTGGAAGGTGCTGTCTTCGCACCTCCATTGACCAGTTCCGGGCCTCCGGCGGCGTCGCAGTCCGCGCGGAGACGCTCGGCCAATTCCGGCTCGCCTCTCAGCTCGCTGAGCTGATCAGCAGCCGCGAAAACCCACGATTCGAGTTCGTGCAAGACCAGATTCGGGAGAAAGCGGCGGTCGGGGATGGCCGCCGCGATCTCGTGCTCAACGTGTTCCACCTGGAGTTCCGCCGAACCAGCCGGACGATCGGAGACTCCAGGTGCGTCGGAGGGAAATCCGTAGAAATCGAAGATCGTGGTCAGCGTGGTGAGGGACTTCTGCCCAAGCAGGTGCTGGATCTCCCGGCGGATCTTCGCCCAGGAAGAAACGCCGCCGCGGTGGGTAACCGACGAGGTCTGTGTTCGCACGACCGACACGGTTACGGTTGCCCAGCCGGCCTCCCGCAAATGGTCGACCAGGAGTTCCTGCGCGACTGTCAGTTCCGACTGCCCTTCGACCAACAGGTGAAGGCGTTTGGGGTCAGTCATTCAGGACGCTGCCCCTCGAACCGGGCTGTCCTCCGATGAGGTTCTTCTCCCACAGTTCACCAAGCGAGTAATCCTCGAGCCAGGTCCGCAGCGCGTCGGGATTCGGCTTCCCGAAGGAAGAACTGCCGTCGTGTTGTTCGACCACGATGAGGTCGTCGACAGTGAACTGGTTCATGAGCGTGACCGATTGAGTGGCGATCAGCACCTGGCTGTGCGCCGCCGCTCGCCGAAGCATGTCCGCCAGCACGACGATCGCGTAAGGGTGCAGGCCAAGTTCCGGCTCGTCCAGGACGACCAGGCCGGGCAGCTGCGGCTGCATCAGCAAGGTGGCCAGGCAGACGAACCGCAAAGTGCCGTCGGACATCTGTTCGGCGGAGAAGACCCCGTCGAGGTCTTTGTGGATCCAGCGGAGCCGGACGCGGTCGGTTCCGTATTCGTCGTCGAGGACGAAGTCCTTGAAGAAGGGCGCGACCAGCCGGACTGTGCTGGTGATCCGGCGGTAAGCCGCTTTGTCCTCCGGCCGGTCGCTCCGTCGCAGCCTCAGGAGAACGGGCGCGAGGTTGGCGGCGTCGTCTCGCAGCGCGAGGTTGTCCGCTGTCGGGGCTTGACGTTTGACTGGCGCGTCCCGGCTCGTGTCGTCGAAGTGATAGACCCGGCAGCCCTTGAGCACGGTGTGAATGAGTTCAGCGGCCTCGTCGTGCTCGTCTATCGCTTGTTCTAGGCGCGATTCGCGGTGCCCTTGACCGAGCTCTCGTCGGTACTGCGATTCAGGAGTCGCGCTGCTGATCTCCTCGAGATCGAAGATCAGTTCGTCGTTGGCCGCGGGCACGAGCCGGATGCGGTATTTCGCTGGTGACAGATCGAGGGCCAGTCCAATGCTGGACAGGGCGCTTCCCTTGTAGCCCATTTCGGCGGCCCCGCCGTGGAGACCGACGTACAACCCGAGGTCGCCGTCGACAACGCTGCTCAGCAGACCCAGCGCCTGGATGAAGTTGCTCTTGCCCGTGCCGTTCGCACCGACCAGCACATTCATGCTGCCGAGAGGCACACGTGCCGAACGGATCGAGGTGAACCCCTCGATGGTGATCGCGCTGAGCGAGTGCCGAGCCATGCGCACACTGTACGGCCGGGCCCCGGCACCCGGCCCGCGTCACTTCGCCCCGATCGCCTCCGCCAACGCCAGCACCCGCCGCGCGTTCTCCACGTGCAAGTTCTCGATCATCCGCCCATCCACCGTCACCACGCCGCGTCCCGCGGCCGAAGCCTCCTCGAACGCCGCGATGATTCGTCGTGACCGGTCGATCTCTTCCTCCGACGGCGCGAAGACCCGGTTGCACGGCTCCACCTGCGAAGGATGGATCAACGTCTTCCCGTCGAACCCGTACTGCCGCCCCTGCAAGCACTCCGCCTCGAAGCCCTCAGCGTCCTTGACGTCGTTGTAGACCCCGTCGAGGATCACCTTCCCGGTCGCCCGCGCGGCGAGCAGGCACAGCGAAAGCCCGCCCAGCAACGGGCCCCGGCCCGGTACGAACTCCGCGTGCAGTTCCTTCGCCAGGTCGTTCGTGCCCATCACCAGCACGGTCAACCTTTCCGACGCTCCCGCGATCTCCTCCGCGTGCAGCATCGCGACCGGAGTCTCCACCATCGCCCAGATCTTCGTGTGCTCCGGCGCTCCGCCAAGCTCCAGCGCGCGCTCGATGTTGTGCACCTCAGCCGCCGAGTTCACCTTCGGCACCACCACCGCGGCGGGGCCGGCGGCAGCGGCGGCGCGCAGGTCGGCGTCGTGCCATTCGGTGTCCAGGCCGTTGACCCGGATCGTCACTTCCCGCGAGCCGTAAGTGCCAACAGCGGCGCAGACCCGCTCCCGCGCGGCTTCCTTCGCATCGGGGGCGACGGCGTCTTCCAAGTCCAGGATCAACGCATCCGCAGGCAGAGACTTGGCCTTCTCCAGCGCGCGTTCGTTCGCGCCGGGCATGTACAGCACGGACCGCCGCGGCCGGAGTTCGGTCATGACTGGATCTCCTTCGTCGCGGCGTCGTACGCGGCGGCCAGTTCGGGGTCGGTGGCGGCCAGTTCGTCAGCCAGTTCCACGACCACCCGGCACTGCTTGACCGAGGCGTCGTCCTGCATTTTCCCGTCGATCATCACCGCGCCGGTGCCGTCGCCCATCTCGGCGATCACGCGCCGGGCCCAGGCCACGTCGGCGGGGGACGGCGAGAAAACCTTCTTCGCGATGTCGATCTGCACCGGGTGCAGGCTCCACGCGCCGACGCAGCCGAGCAGGAACGCGTTGCGGAACTGGTCCTCGCAGGCCACCACGTCGCGGATGTCCCCGAACGGCCCGTAGTACGGAAGGATTCCGTTCATCGCGCACGCGTCGACCATCCGCGCGACCGTGTAGTGCCACAGGTCCTGCTGATACGTCGAGCGGCCCTCGTTCAGGTCCTCGCCGACCGGGTCGGTGCGCACCAGATAACCCGGGTGGCCGCCGCCGACGCGGGTCGTCTTCATCCGGCGGCTCGCGGCCAGGTCGGCCGGGCCCAGCGAGATGCCCTGCATGCGCGGCGAGGCGCCGGCGATCTCCTCGACGTTCGCCACGCCGCTCGCCGTTTCCAGGATCGCGTGCACCAGCAGCGGTTCGGTCAGCCCGGCCCGCGCTTCCAGCTGTGCCAGCAACCGGTCGACGTAATGAATGTCCTGCGCGCCTTCGACCTTCGGGATCATGATCACGTCGAGCTTGTCGCCGATCTCGGTGACCAGCGTGATCAGGTCGTCGAGCACCCACGGCGAGTCGAGGCTGTTCACCCGCGTCCACAGCTGCGTGCGGCCGAAGTCCGTCGCCTTCGCGATCGACACCAGGCCGGCGCGCGCGGCTTCCTTGCGGTCCGCGCGGACCGCGTCCTCGAGGTTGCCGAGCAGCACGTCGGTCTTCTTCGCGAGGTCGGGGACCTTCGCGGCCATCTTTTCGTTGCCCGGATCGAAAAAGTGGATCATGCGCGACGGGCGCACCGGGATCTGCCGCGGCGGCTGCGGCGCTCCGACGGCGAGCGGGGCGAAGAAGTCCTTCGGCGAGCGCATCCTGGTCCTCCCGGCGGGTACTTGACCGACGGGTAACCCTAAACCGGAGACACGAACCCCCGCTGCGGCGAAGCTCACCCGCCAACCGGGTGACGGCCGTGACCAGCGGAAGTCCACTGTGGAACCGCGTTGATTAGGCCGATCGGAGTAAGGAACTGCGCCGCTTGCCCTGCCCCGCGAGGGGTGGCGCGACACCCGGCGGAAGCGCTCCGTGCCCACCACTCACCCCCGTCTCACTCGGTTGGCCGCACGGTCGGGCTGAAGTCGAACGACCGCCCACCGACCGGTCACCGACCGCTGAGCGCCGCCGATCGCACGCGGCGGGGCAACCCGGAGACCTCGCGTCTTTGCCCTGGTACTCAGTTCATGTACCGGTTTTCGCCGGTACACGGGAACAGGTGCTTGAAGGAGGCGGACTCGTGGCGGCTACCCCACAGAACACCGAGCGCTCGACGGTCGCCGGCGGTGCGAAGCGCAGCCGGACGACGGCGAGCCGGGTGCTGCCGCCGATCGAGCTCCCCGCGAGCGTCGACGAGCTGGCGCGCAAGGCCGCGGCCCTTCTGGGCTGGAACGGCGTGGTGCTGCCCGCGACGACCCTGCTCGGCCGCAAGGTCAGCATCGTCGCGAAGCTCAAGACCGACGTGCACGCGGAGCGGATCGCGATGGGTGTCGGTCCCGTCGCCGATCGCGCCCTCGTCGACACCTGGACCTGGCCAGAGCTGGCCGCGACCGCACCCGCGCCGGCCGCCGAGATCATCGGCGTCCTCGCGGTCGCCCGGCACTGGCGGACCGCGATGGCCTCCGCGGTGCCCTTTTCGCGCTACGGCGAGGCCGCGATGGTGCTCCCATCGCCTGCCGTGCTGACCGATGACTACGTGACGAACTGCCTGCCGCGTGCCCGCGCGTACGGGCTCGCGGTCGTCACCGCCG
This sequence comes from Amycolatopsis sp. Poz14, assembly GCF_006704225.1. Lineage (NCBI taxonomy): Bacteria > Bacillati > Actinomycetota > Actinomycetes > Pseudonocardiales > Pseudonocardiaceae > Amycolatopsis > Amycolatopsis sp. Poz14. The sequence goes on along the minus strand of NZ_JACLHD010000001.1, from coordinate 570,749 downwards.
ACCCGTACGCCACCGCCGACCTCGACCTCGACACCCACCACGACCGGGTGCTGCTGCAGGAGGACCCGGTTTCGCGCTGGGTCAACGAGATGGCCTACGACCTGCTGCTGCGCGAGGACTCCGACGCCCCGGTCCCCGCCGAGGCGGACTGAAGCACCGGCCTCGGGCCGCGCGCGGCGATAGAGTCGGACTCATGCGAGTCGTCATTGCTGGCGGACACGGCCAGATCGCCCTGCACCTGGAAAAGCTGCTCGCGCAGCGGCACGACGCGCCGGTCGGCATCGTGCGCAACCCCGAGCACGAAGCCGACCTCACCGCCGTCGGCGCCGAGACTGTCGTGCTCGACCTCGAAAAGTCCGATGTGGACGCTGTGGCCAAGGTGCTCGAGGGCGCGGACGCCGCGGTGTTCGCCGCCGGGGCAGGCCCGGGCAGCGGCGAAGGCCGCAAGGACACCGTCGACCGCGGCGCGGCAGTGCTGTTCGCCGACGCCGCGCAGCGGGCGGGCGTCCGCCGGTTCATCCAGGTCGGCTCGATCAACGCGGACAAGGCGGACGACCCCGGCTTCGAACCGGTTTTCGCCGCCTACCTGCGGGCCAAGCGCGCGGCCGAGGAGGACCTCAAGGCCCGCGACCTCGACTGGACGATCCTGCGCCCCGGCCGGCTGACCAACGATTCCGGCACCGGTCAGGTGAAGATCGCGGAGAAGGTCGGCGGCGGGGAGATCCCGCGCGAGGACGTCGCCGCGGTGCTGCTGGCGCTGCTCGACACTCCGGCGACGGCCCGGCGCACGCTGGAGCTGGTCTCCGGCGACGCTTCCATCGCCGACGCGCTGTCCCGGATCTGATGCGCGACATCGCGGTTTTCAGCGGCAGCGCACATCCTGAACTCGCCGCGGAAATCTGCGTCAACCTGGGCGTTCCGCTGCTTCCGGTGGAGATCGACCGGTTCGCCAACGACTGTCTCCAGGTCCAGCTCCAGGCCAACTGCCGCGAGCGGGACGTCTTCCTGATCCAGCCGCTGGTCAAACCGGTGCAGGAGAACCTGGTCGAGCTGCTGTTGATGCTCGACGCGGCCCGTGGCGCCTCGGCCGCGCGCACCACCGTGGTGATGCCGCACTATTCGTACGCGCGCTCGGACAAGAAAGACGCGCCGCGGATCTCCATCGGCGGCAGGCTGGTCGCCGATCTGATGGTCACCGCGGGCGCGAACCGCGTGCTCACCATGACGCTGCACTCGCCGCAGGTGCACGGGTTCTTCAGCGTGCCGGTCGACCATCTGCACGCGCTGCACGAGCTGGCCCAGTACTTCCGGCAGTACGACCTCTCGGAAACCACGGTCGTGTCGCCGGATTTGGGCAACGCCAAGGAGGCCGCGCATTTCGCCCGGCTGCTCGGCGCCAAGGTCGCGGCGGGCGCGAAACAGCGGTTCGCCGACGACCGCGTCGAGATCACGTCGGTGATCGGCGAGATCGCCGGACGCGACATCATCGTGCTGGACGACGAGATCGCCCGCGGCAGCACGGTGCTGGAACTGCTGGACCGGCTGCGCGAGATGGGCGCGCGGTCGATCCGGGTGGCCTGTACGCACGGGCTGTTCGCCGACGGCGCGCTCAAGCGGATCGGTGGCCAGGAGGACGTCCTGGAGATCGTCTGCACGAACACCGTGCCGGTGCCCGCCGAGGAACGCACGGAGAAATTGCGGATCCTGTCCATTGCCCCGGCGCTGGCCGAGGCGATGCGGCGAATCCACAATGGAGAGTCGGTCAGTTCGCTGTTCGAGCCGAACTGATCCCCGGGCTGATCAGACGCTGCCGAGTACCCGGTCGAGATAGGTGTTGGTGAACGTCCCGGCCGGGTCGCACTCCTTGCGGATCCGCAGGAAATCGTCGAAGTGCGGGTAGCGGGTGCGCAGCACGGACGCGTCGAGGTCGTGCATTTTGCCCCAGTGCGGCCGTCCGCCGACCTGGCCCACGACGTTCTCGAACGCGGTGAAGTACTCGCGGTAGGGCATGCCGAGGAACTGGTGGATCGCGATGTAGGCGGAATCGCGGCCGTTCGCGGTGGACAGCCAGATGTCGTCCGCGGCGGCGACGCGGACCTCGACCGGGAACGCCACCGGGTCTTTCAGCCTTGGCACCACCCCGCGCAGCTCGGCCAGCACGTCGAGCACGGATTCGCGCGGCACCGCGTACTCCGACTCCACGAACCGCACCCCGCGATGGGTGACGAAAACCCGGTGCGACAGGTCGCTGTACTCGCGCGGCGAGGACACCTGCGAGGCGAACGCGCCGAGCGGCCGCACCAGCTTCGGCACCGCGCGGCCGAGCCGGCACAACCCGCCGAACGCGATGTTCTCGGTGAGTTCGTAGTCCACGAATTGCTTCAGGCGGGACAACGGTTTCCGCTCGGCGTCCAGCGGCAGGCGGTTGTTGCGCTTCACCAACGCCTTGCTGCCGTAGGGAAACCAGTAGAACTCGAAGTGGTCGTTGTTCGCCGCGTTGTCGTCGAAGCCGTCGAGGACCTGCTCCAGCGGCTCCGGGCGTTCCTGCGCGGAGAGCACAAAGGACGGTTCGCACTGCAGCGTCACCGTGCTGATCACGCCCAGTGCGCCAAGACCGACACGGGCGGCGTGGAACAACTCCGGACGCTCGTCAGCCGAGCAGCGGACCACCGAACCGTCCGCGAGCACCAGTTCCAGCGCGACGATCTGCGTCGAGATCCCGCCGAACCGCGCACCGGTGCCGTGCGTGCCGGTGGAAATCGCGCCCGCGATGGTCTGCGCGTCGATGTCGCCGAGGTTCGTCATGGCCAGCCCGAGCGCGTCGAGAGCGGCGTTCAGGGTGCGCAAAGTAGTGCCGGAACGGACCGTGACCTGCTGGTTTTCCAGGTCGGCGCGTTCGATGCCGGTCCACGCGGTCAGGTCGAGCGCGTCGGAATCAGCGGCGGCGATCGCGGTGAACGAATGCCCGCTGCCCCACGCGCGGACTCGGCGCCCGGCGTCGGCGACCCCGGCCACGACCTCGGCGATCTCGACCGTGCTGCGCGGCCGGTGCACCCGCTGCGGGGTGGCCTTGGCCGTTCCGGCCCAGTTGCTCCACGTCATTGCGGCACCTGTTCTTCGCTGGAAGGTTCCCACGATAGATGCCGGAACCGTAAGTGAATAGTATTCGCGTTTCAAGCGTTGTTGTCGTACCGTAAGTGGCGTGACCACCTCAGCGCACGGGTACGACCTCGCGACGAAGGACCTGGATCCGCCGCTCGCGATCGTCGACCTGGACGCCTTCGACGCCAACGCCGACGACCTGCTGCGCCGGGCCGCGGGCAAGCCGATCCGGGTGGTCAGCAAGTCTGTGCGCTGCCGTGCGCTGCTGGAACGAGCGCTCGCGCGAGACGGCTTCGAAGGCCTGATGTGCTACTCGCTCGCCGAGGCCGTTTGGCACGCTGAGCTGGGCACTTCCGACGACATCGTGGTCGCGTACCCGACTGCCGACCACGAAGCGCTCCGCCGGCTGGCCGCGAGCGAACGCGCCCGCGCGGCGATCACGATCATGGTCGATTCGACCGAACACCTCGACCTCGTCGACGCCGCGCTCGGCCACGGCCACCCGGACATCCGAGTGTGCCTCGAACTCGACGCGTCCTGGCGTCCGCTGCCCGGCGTGCACGTCGGCACTCGGCGTTCGCCGGTGTTCAAACCGGCGCAAGCCGTCGCGGTGGCGCGGAAGATCGGCGCGCGGCCGGGCTTCCGGCTGGTCGGGATGATGGCGTACGAAGGCCAGATCGCCGGACTCGGCGACGCCGCCGGAAAAGGCCTGCAAAACCGGGTGATCGGCTGGATGCAGCGCCGGTCCGCGGCTGAACTCGCCCGTCGCCGAGGGGCGGCGGTGCGGGCCGTGCGCGAGGTCGCTGACCTGGAGTTCGTCAACGGCGGCGGCACCGGAAGCATCGAGACCACCGGCGCGGAGGACGTGGTCACCGAGATCGCCGCCGGTTCCGGCTTCCTCGCCCCGACGCTGTTCGACGGCTATTCGCACTTCCAGCCGCGCCCGGCCGCGTTGTTCGCGCTGCCGGTGGTGCGCCGCCCGGCGAAGAACGTCGCGACGCTGTACTCCGGCGGATACATCGCCTCCGGACCGACCGGCCCGTCGCGCGAACCGTCGCCGTACCTGCCGGAAGGCTTGCGCCTGCTGGGTTTCGAGGGCGCCGGCGAGGTGCAGACCCCGGTGACCGGCGAGGCCGCGCGCACGCTGCGCCTCGGCGACCGGGTCTGGCTGCGCCACGCGAAAGCCGGGGAACTGGCCGAACGGTTCCTGGCGTATCACCTCGTCCGCGGCAGCCAGGTGGAGCGAACCGTCCCGACTTACCGCGGCGAGGGCCAGAACTTCGGTTAAGCGTTCAGTCGCCGAATTTGCTTGCCAGGTAACCCTTCACCACGTGCTTGGCCTCGGCGACGATCCGCTCGTCCCCGTTCGGGTCGCGGCGGAAGGCGAGTTTCAGCAGCGCGTCCGCCGTTTCGTTGGCGATCGCGATGGCGAACCGGAGTTCGTCGGCGGGGCGGTCGACGTGCCCGCGCAGGATTTCGACCAGCGAATCCGCGATGACCGAGTTGTTGTCGCGGTCGTCAGCCAGCAGCCGGACGTCGATGACGTCTCCGAAGTGGACCTTCGAGAATCCCGGCACCTCGCGGTGCATCTGCAGGTAGATGTCGAGCACCGAGTCGACGATGTTCCACCAGTGCTCGGGGCTCAGCTGCTGCAGCCGCTCGTTCACCGCGGCCACGAAGCGTTCCAGGTTCCGTTGCGTCAGCGCCTGCACGACCGCGCGTTTGTCCGGGAAGAACTGGTACAGCGACCCGACCGCGACGCCCGCGCGTTTGGCGATCAGCGTGGTGGTGAGCGCGTCGTAGCCCAGCTCGTCGATGAGCACGGCGCTCGCGTCCAGCATCTGTTCCACCCGCCGGGCGCTGCGTTGCTGAACCGGCTTTCGCCGCAGCGGTGTGGGTTCAGCCTGGGTCTCGGCCACGTCGTTCCTCGGAGTCTCTCGCGATTCACTCATCTGATCTGGGACTTTAGCGCCCCGCGGGGCTTCCCCCGAGACGAGTGACGACCTAACATATGAGAACTTTTCACGTTCACCCGCAAGGGTGTCCGAAGGCAAGGGGTGCTCAGCGTGGACCATCCGACCTTCCCGCCCGACTTCCTGTGGGGTGTCTCGACCTCGGCGTTCCAGATCGAGGGGGCGACGGCCGAGGGCGGTCGCGGACCGTCCATCTGGGACACGTTCACCGCCGCCGAAGGCAAGATCGCCCGGGGCGAGGACGCCAAGGTAGCGGCCGACCACTACCACCGCTACTCCGAGGACATCGCCCTGATGGCGGAACTCGGCGTCGGCGCCTACCGGATGTCGATCGCCTGGCCGCGCATCCAGCCGGACGGCTCCGGCAAGCCCAACGCGGAGGGACTTGCCTTCTACGACAAGCTGATCGACGAGGTTTGCGCCGCCGGAATCGCCCCCGCGATCACGCTGTACCACTGGGACACGCCGCAGGCGATCGAGGACAAAGGCGGCTGGCGCTCCCGCGACACCGCCTTCCGCTTCGCCGAATACGCCACGATCGTGGGGGAGCATTTCGCCGATCGGGCGAAACTCTGGATCCCGCTCAACGAGCCGATGGTCATGTCGATCTACGGCTACGGCATCGGCGAGTACGCGCCCGGCGAGTTCCTGCTGCTCGACGCGCTCCCCACCGCGCATCACCAAAACCTCGCCCACGGACTGGCCGTGCAGGCACTGCGCGCGGCCGGCGCGACCGGCATCGGCTCCGCGAACAACCACTCGCCGATCTGGCCCGAGCACGACACCCCCGCCGACCGCGAAGCCGCGGACTGGCTCGACGCGCTGATCAACCGCACCTTCGCCGACCCGATGCTGCTCGGCAGCTACCCCGAACAGGTCCACCCGCACCTGCCGGACAACTTCGCCGACGACCTCGCCACGATCGCGCAGCCGCTCGACTTCTACGGCGTCAACTACTACGAACCCCAAGGCGTGACCGCTCCCGGCGAGGGCAACCCGCTGCCGTTCGAACTGCGCCCGATCGAGGGTTATCCGATGACCACCAACGACTCGCCGATCGTCCCGCAGGCGCTGCGCGAACTGCTGGTGTCCTTCCACGAGCGCTACCGCGAGCACCTGCCGCCGGTCCAGATCACCGAGAACGGCTGCAGTTTCGCCGACGAACCCGCCGCCGACGGCAGCGTCCCCGATCCCGAACGCATCGAATTCCTCGCCAGCCACCTGCAAGCCCTGCGCGAAGCGATGGATGCCGGCGTCGACGTGCGCGGATACTTCGTCTGGTCGCTGCTCGACAACTTCGAATGGTCTAAGGGCTACGCGCCCCGCTTCGGGCTCGTGCACGTGGACTACGAGACGCAACGCCGCACGCCCAAGGATTCCTTCGCCTGGTACCGGAAGCTGGTCCGCCATGAGTGACACCGCCGCCGCTGTCCCGGAGGTCTTCGCCGAGCCGGTCAAACGCGTCCGCGCCGGCTGGATGACGCTGCTGTTCCTCGCGAACATCGCGCTGTGGCTTGGCGTTTACGCGCCGATCCAGGTTCTGCTGCCGCAGCAGGCCGAACTGCTCGACGCCGCGCACAAGGAAGCCGTCTTCGGCATCGTGACCGGCATCGGCGCGGCCGTCGCGCTCGTCGCGAACCCGGCGATCGGCCTGCTCTCGGACCGCACCTGCTCGCGGTTCGGCAGGCGGCATCCGTGGACGATCGCGGGCGGCGCGCTCGGCGCGGCCGGGCTGCTGGTGCTGGCCGAGGCCCCGAACGTCGTCGTGATGACGATCGGCTGGTGTCTCGTGCAGGCCGGGCTCAACGGCATGCTCGCGACGCTGATGTCCGGCATCGCCGACCGGGTCCCGGTCGGGCAGCGCGCGCAGGTCGGCGGACTGGTCGGCATCGCGCAGATGCTCGGCACCGTGCTCGGCGCGGTGGTGGTCGTGGTGATGCTCGACCTCGCCGGGCTGCCGCTCGGCTACGCGGCCTGCGCCGCGATCGTGCTCGCCGGTGCGGCGGCGTTCGTGCTGCGCACGCCGGACGCCCGGTTGCCGGTGGAGTTCCGGCCGAGCGGGCGGATCCGCGAAATCCTCGCCGACCTGTGGGTCTCGCCGCGGCGGCATCCGGACTTCGCGTGGGCGTGGGCCTGCCACTTCATGATCAACCTCGGCAACGCGTTCGGCACGCTCTACCTGCTGTTCTTCCTCAAGGACGCGGTGCACTACCCGGATCCGGACAGCGGCCTGCTGATCATGATGGGCCTGTACGGCGTGGCTTTGGTGATCGGCGCGGTGCTGGCCGGGCACTTCTCGGACAAGTCCGGCAAGCGCAAGCCGTACGTCCTCGGCTCGGCGGCGATCATGGCGCTGGCCGCCCTGCTGCTGGTGATCTGGCAGAGCTGGCCGGTGGCGCTGGTGGCGTCGCCGCTGCTGGGAGTCGGCTTCGGCACGTACATGGCGGTGGCGCTGGCGATGCTGACCCAGGTGCTGCCCGCGGCGCAGAACCGGGCGAAGGACCTCGGCGTGGTCAACATCGCGAACTCGCTGCCGCAGGTGGTCGCGCCGCTGCTCACGACGTTGATCCTGCAGTGGCTGGGCGGGTATCCGGGACTGTTCGCGGCGTCCGCGGCGGCGACCTTGCTGGCCGGGGTTTTGGTGACTCGCGTGCGGTCGGTGGGTTAGCGCTTGCGTTTGAGCGCGCTCACAGGCTTAGCGTCTTCGGCATGGAGAAGGAAGACGCGCTGACCGAAGCGCTGCGGCTGGCGATCGACCCGCCGGGCACGGTGTCGGTCGAAGCGCTGCGGGAACTGGCCCGGGACGACGACGCGAACGAGTGGGACATCGCGACCACGGCGGAGCACCTCGGGCTGAACCCGCACACGCTGCGGTACTACGAGCGGATCGGGCTCGTCCAGGTCGCCCGGGACAGCGCCGGACATCGCGTTTACGACGCCGCGTCGGTGCGCCGGCTGGTGTTCCTGACGCGAATGCGCGTGTCCGGCATGTCGATCAGCGACCTGCGCCGCTACGTCGAGCTGATCGAGTCCGGCGCGGAAACCGTGCCCGAACGGCGCGAAATGCTCCTGGAGCACCGCGACACCTTGCGCGCGCAGATCGCTCAGCTGCAGCTCTCCCTCGCCGCCACCGAATACAAGATCGCCACTTACCAGGAAGGTCCCCTGCCGTGACCCAGTACGACATCGACAGCCCGGAAAACCTCGCCCGCCGCAAGCACGGCATCGAGGTGCTGTCCCGCATAGACGGTCACCAGGGCGAAGCCGTCATCGATTCCCTCGCCGACATCAACCCCGCGCTCGGGCACCACGTGGCCGCGTTCGCCTTCGGCGACATCTACGACCGGCCGGGCCTCGACCCGCGCAGCCGCCAGCTGGTCACCCTCGGCGTGCTGACCGCGCTCGGCGGCTGCGAAGCTCAGCTGAAGGTGCACATCGGCGCGGCGCTGAACGTCGGGCTCAGCCGCGAGGAGATCACCGAGGCGCTCACGCACTCGGCGGTCTACGCGGGATTCCCGCGAGCGCTGAACGCCACCTTCGCCGCGCGCGAGGTGTTCGCCGCCCGCGACGCGGAGGAAACCGCCTGACGTCCGCGGAGCCCGGCCCGGTTCTCGTGCCGGGCTCCGGAGATCACCAGCCGCGGTTCTTCCGCGCGTCCTCCGCCAGCTTGTCGGACTTGGCTTTCGCCTCCGCGGCGGCGTCCTTGACGTCCTGTTTGCTGGGCTCGCCGACCTCGTCCAGGTACTTCTTCTTGTCCGGGTCGTTCCACCCCTCCGGGTCGTACTTCCCGTTTTCGAGGTCGTTCCAGTCCTTCTTGGTCGGCCCGATGCCCTGCTCGTTCCGGTTGCCCCATTCGGTGCGCGACTGGTTGCCGTCGAGCGGCTTGTCCGGGCGCTTCCAGTCCGGATCCGAGTCCTTGTCGATGTCCTTGACCGGGTTGCCCTTGTCGTCGAACCGGTACGGATTGCCGTCCGGGGCCTTGTTGTACTCGTCGATCGTGGGATGCCGCCCGGACGGCGAGGGCAGATCGTGGAACCGCTTGATCATGTCGTCCACGTCTTTTTCGGTGTAGTTCTTCGGGTTTTCCTTGAGATCGGTGAAGTCGAGGAAGGACTTGTGCCACTTCTCGAATTCTTCCTTCTTGCCGCCGGGCCAGTCGAAGTCCGCGCTGTCGCCGATGTCGCGGGTGGCCCGGTTCATTTCCTTCGGATCGGTGATGCGGTCCGCCTGCTGCCCGATCGGACGCCAGTTCTTGTCGAGATCCGGGTGGTCCTTGTGCTTGTAGCCGCCGCTCTTGTCCAGCGAATCGCTCGGCCACTTCGGGTTCTCGCTCTTGATTTCGTCGTTCTTGCCGACCTTGAGCTTGCCCGCGATCCCGTCCTCGATGTTGCCGATCCGGGTAGAGACGCCTCCGATCCCGGCGTTGGTGTGCTGCGGGCCGAGCGGCAGGTTCTTCGGCTGGTTGTGCAGCTTCGGCAGTTCTTCCTCGCCGTATTTCTTCGTCAGCGCGCTCTGCTTGTCGACCGGCTGCTCGTGCACCCAGTTCTTCAGCCCGTCCCGCATTTTCTGGAACGAGATGATGTGCCGTTGCGCCACGTCGCTGCCGGCCTTGTGGAACGGATCGTTCTTGTCGCCGGTCTGGTTCTTGCGCGCGTTCTTGGCGTCTGAGTTCCACGCCATCCGGTCCCAGACGTCGTCCTTCTTTTTCTTCGCGTCCGGCTTGCTGCCAGAGCCGCTGGAGCCGTCGTCGTCGGCGTCGCGCTTGCGCTTGCCTTTGCCCTTGCCGGTCGACGCGGAACTGGTGCTGCCGCCGCCGTTGCCGGCGTTGTGCTTGGCCGTGGAATCCGCGGGCGGCGGGTCCGTCGCCTTGCCTTTGCCCTTGCCGCAGCCTTCGAGGCCGAGCGGGTCGTAGGCGGCGAACGGGTCGGGGACGTAGGCGACCGGGTTCGGCCCGCCCTCCAGCCCGAGCGGGTCCTGGCTGAGGTAGCGCGCGGCGGCCGGGTCGTAGTAGCGGAACACGTTGTAGTGCAGGCCGGATTCCGCGTCGGCGTACTGGCCGGGGAACTGCAGCGGGATGCCGCCGGGCTGGACCCGGCCCCACAGCGAACGGCGCGCGGTCCAGGCGAGGCCGCCGTGCTCGTCGATCAGTTCGGTCGGCGTGCCGATGGCGTCGGTGACGACGGACGCGAACCGGTCGCCGCCGGGGCCGCGTTCGAGCTGGGTGACCGGTTCGTCGCTGCCCGGCCTGCGTTCCCAGGTGGTCGTCCGGCGCACGCCGGCCGGATCGGTGTGCACCTGCTCGATGAGCACGAAGCCGTCCCACACGAACCGCGTCGACTCGGCGACCGAACCGTCGGCGAGCAGCCGTTCCTTGGCGATCCGGCGGCCGAGCGGGTCGTACCGGTAGCGCCACTGCGCGCCGTCCGGCGTGCGCAGGCCGGTGAGCAGATCGCCGGTCCAGGCGTATTCCCACACCCGCACGCCGCCCGGATGCACCTCGCGGTGCCGGATCCGGCGGCCGAGGGAGTCGTAGTCGGCGGACAGGCCGGGGCTGCCCGACCAGGCGGTCAGTTCCCCGGCCGGGCTGTAGCGCAGTTCCTCCCGGCCCGTCGGGGAGGACACCGTGACCACGCGGCCCGCCGGATCCCGGGTGAAGGCCGTCTTCCCGGCGAGACTGTCCTGCACCGCGGCGAGGCTGCCGTCCGCGTAGTACTCGAGACCGCGCCGCTGCACCGGCGTTGTTCCATGGGAAACCTGCTGCGCGGTGACCAGCCCGCGCGGGCCGAACGCCTGCTGCAGGATGCTGATCCCGTCGGTGTCGCGGGCGAGCACACGGCCCTCGTCGTCCAGCCGGTAGCGCACGGTGTGTCCCGCCGTGGTCAGCGAAACCGGCCGGTCTTCCTCGTCGAAGGTCCACACGCTCTCCGCGCCGGACGGCGTGCGGCGGCGGATCGTCCGGCCCTGCTCGTCGTAGGCGAAGCGCACCTCGACGCCGTCGATCGCCTCGCGCACGACCCGGCCGTACAGATCGCGGTCGAACTCCACCACCGAATCCGCGGACTCGACCCGCACGACGTTGCCGACCGGGTCGTAGGCGTAGCGCACGGTGCGGTGCGGGCCGCGGACCTCGACCCGGTTGCCGAGCAGGTCGTACTCGTTCTCGGTGACCGAACCGTCCGGCTCGGTCACCCGGATCGGCTGCCCGGCCGCGTCGTAGGCGTAGGTGCGGGTCCGGCCGTCGAAATCGGTCTGCGCGACCAGCCTGCCGAGCGGGTCGTAGGTGTAGGTCCAGGTGCGGTTCAGCGGATCGGTCACCGACGTCAGCCGGAGTTCGGTGTCGTAGGTGTAGCTGGTGCGCGCGCCGGAGGGGTCCACGACCGCGGTGACCACGTCGAACGGGCCGTACTCGCGCCGGGTCACCCGGCCGAGCTCGTCGACGTGCTCGATCTCGTTGCCCTCGCGGTCATACCGCCACAGCGCGCGCTCGCGGCGCACCCCGATCCGCGAGGCGGGTTTGCCGTCGACCGTCCAGCCCAGCTGCGTCCGCCCGCCGCCGACCTCGGGCGCCGAACGCGGCCTGCCGAATTGGTCCAGTTCCGCGGCAGGGTCGGCTGCCTCGGGCTCGGTCGCGAAGAACTCGGGCAACTCGAGCGCGGACCCGGGCTGGTCGTACCGGCGCTGCCAGCTCCTTCCGTTGCCGTACACCGTGATCGCGGCCAGTTCGGCGCCGTCGTGCTCCAGTTCGGCGAGGCTGCCGTCGGGACGCGCGATGGTGAGCGGCGTGCCGTCGTCGGCGTAGGTGTACTCGGTGACCCGGCCGAGCGGGTCGACCCGGCGGAGCAGATTGCCGTAGCGGTCCCATTCCGACAGCGTCACGTTGCCCAGCGGATCGGTCTCCCGGACCGGACGGCCCTCGAGGTTGTACTCGTACTCCGAAACGTGGCCGAGCGAGTCGGTGAACCGGGTGATGCGGGCGGCGGTGTTGTACTCGAACGCGCCGTTGTAGAAGCCTTGCGCGCCTTCGGTGCGCACGCAGCGGCCTTCGGCGTCGTAGACGTAGCGGTAGCCGACGCCGTTGCGGTCTTCCCAGCTCGTGACCCGGCCGTCGGGGTCGTAGGTGTAGCGCTTCGCGGTTCCCGAGGAGTTGACGACCTCGGAGAGATGGCCCTGGTAGTTGTAGCGGTAGCCGCGCACGACGACGTCCGGAGCCGGGCCGGCGCCGATCATCCGCAGTTCGGTGATCCGGTGCCCGTTGGTGCGGAAGCCGACCTGGATCCCGCTCGAATGCGTGAGCAGCTCGGGCGCGCCGGTGTCCGAATAGGACAGTTCGGTCCGCGAGCCGTCGGCGTCCTCGATCGAGCGCAGCGGCAATGTCTTGCCCTCGCCGGAAAACCGCATCGTCCGGTCCGGACGCACCTGCTCGATGGTGCAACTGCCGTCAGCGTGTTTGGTCAACGGCCAGCGCGCGCCCTCGAGCGGCAGCACCGGTTCGTCCCCGGCGGGCATCGGGTAGTAGAGGATGACGCCTTCCGGCCCGTAGTACCGGAGGTATTCCTCGCCGTACTCCAGCCGCTGATCCACAGTGGACGCCCACGTCGGGCCGAACCAGCGCCCGGAGCGGTAGGACGAGCGATGCGTCCGCCGCACCAGCAGGTGCGCCAGTTCGAGGTCGAAGTCCTCGACGAGCACCTCGCCGCTGGAGATGACGACCGGGTCGGTCAGACAGGGCGGATCGCCGTCGCCCTCGTTTTTCGCGTTGGACGCTTCGGTCTTGTCTTTGTCCTTCGCCGGATCGGAACGCTCGTTCCCGCCGCGGTCGTTCGTGCCCGCTCCGCCACCGGATCCGCCCTCGTCTTTCCCCGGTTCGCGCGGCGGCGGCTCGTGGTTCGCGCCGCCCTTGTGTTCGCCCGGACCGTCGTGCGCGCCGGAAGCGTGGGTGGATTCGTCCTTGCCAGGCGGCGGTTTCTCGTTCGGCGTGTCCTTCGCGCCGGAAGTCTTGATGTCCTTCGGCGTGTGCGTGGCGTCCTTGCCCCCGGACTTGATGCTCTTCATCGACTTGGCGACATCGTCGAACAGGCCGCGCGCCTTGGTGAGCAGCTTGCCGAGTTCCTTGAGCGCCTTGGTGAGGTTCTTGACCAGTTCGGCGATCTGCTTGGCGGTCTTGGCCACCAGGTTGACCACCTGCGGCACCACCCAAGCCATCCCGATGCCGAGGGTGAACAGCACCTGCAGCGCCCACGAGATCAGGTGCGCCACGACCTGGGCGATGATGTCGCGCACCAGCATCCGCACCGCGCCGACGACGTCGCCCGCGGTCTTCACCCCGCTGCCCGCGCCCTCGCACGCCTGCGCGGCGCCTTCGAGCGTTTTGGCGACCTCCTCGGCCTGTTTGCGATAGGCGTCGGCGCTGCCGCCCTCCCAGGACTCGATGTCCTTTTTGACCTGTGCGGCCAGATCCTGCGCGACGGAACTGACCTCTTTGGAGACGTTCTTCCAGGTCTCGGAGTACGCGTGGACCTGGTCCGGGTCCCCGGCCAGCTTGTCCAGTGCTTCCTTGAGCGGACCGACGTGCTCGATCAGCCAGCCGACGCCCGCGGCGAGGATCGCGCCGAACGGGTCCATCACCGCGGCGAGCGCTTCCATGCCGACCCCGACCGCGCCCATCACGGTCGCCGCCCAGTCGCCGGACTCGATGCCGTCCTTCAGGCCCTTTCCGGCCTCGAGGATCGAGATGCCGGAGATCGCCGAGGTCGAGTCCTTCTTCTCGGCAACCAAAGGATTCGACATGCCCGGCCTTTCTCCCTGCGCACCACGATCTCGGGCGCGCGGCCGAATGCGAACGGACGCGCCCCGCAGCAGATTACCGACGGCCGGAGAACGTTTGCCGTGGTGTTGCGCGGAATTACCGCGCCGGTACCCGTGCGCGCCGCCGCGAACACGACAAACCCGCCGCGAGCTCCGAGGAGCCGACGGCGGGTCTGGGAAGTGGAACCGCGGGCCGGTGCCGGTCGGGGGAGGGGAGTGCAACGGCACCGGCCCGCGGAGTTCTGGGTCGCGACCGGCGAGGGGCGGCCGGTGCGATGATCTTCAACCTAGCGTCCGATTACTGCGTCCGCTAGGTGTTCTGCCGGACATTTTTCGATTAATCGCGTTAAGACTGGGGGGTGGCCGAGGGCGGTCCGTCGCGCTCGGGGGGACGGACGGACCACCCTCGGCCGGGCGAGGATGCCGGGCGACCTGACCGGTCGGGGAAGCCGGACGATCGCGCGCTCGCCAGTCGAACCCAGGTGGGGTGATCCGCCCGGAAGCACCCCACCCGAGAGGTCAGGCGCTGACCGGGCGCGGCTTCACCAGTGCGTGCCTGCCGGTGGTCTCCGCCGGCGATTCGGCTCGCCGGTTCTGTCCGGGAACCGCCGGGACCGCGGCGCGGCGGCGGGCCGGACGGTGTCCGGCAGCCGACAGCGCCTGCGGGGCCAGCCCGCCCGCGACCAGGTGCTCGTGCGCTACCTGCCACACCGAGCACGGGGCCTTGCAGCGGTGCCAGCGCGTCGAGCAGGTGGGGCAGTCGCCGCGCTCGTCGGGCTCGTGCGCCTGCAGCATCGCGCGCCAGCCCTCGGCGAGCCGGGGAAGTTCGGAGCGGGCGACCGAGACCAGCGACGGGGCGTCGGCGCGTTCCGCCAGGTCGGACAGCATGTCGAGGCGCTCCCACACGGCGTTGCGGAGAACCTGACCGAGAACCTGATCCATGGGGAAACTCACCGTCACCTTTCCGCCATAGTGGCGGCTTCGTTGAGCGCGGCCCGGAGCTGGCCGAGCTGGCCGGACGTGAGGCGGGCGGTCTCCCCAGGCGGAGAAACCACTACGACCTCGTCGTCCTCGACGAACACCGTGACAGCGCGCTCGCGGCTGATGAGATCTCCGCACTGCACGCGCCACACGACCTGGCCGCCCTCGAAATGCCGCACGCCCGCGGTACGCGGGTCAGCGGACACCGAGGCGGCGACGGCGGAAGCGACAGTAGGCGGCACCGGACGTGCCGTGGCGATTCCCGGTGCGGGCCGAACGGACCGCACCGCGGTCCCGGCTTGTCCTCCACCGAGCGAATCCACGAACTCCACTGTCCCTCCACGCTTTCTCGTCCCGGGCCGCTGCACCTTGCGGGATGCATCAGCGCCGGCAGATCTGTGTCGTCGGGTCCATCGCTCTCCGTGATCGCCGCGGGTGACCGGGCGCTGACGGAGATCTGGCAACTACAGTGAAGTGAAACCGGGTGCGAGAGAAGGTCGAAACCGCGTCATAGCGGTGACCGGACCGCGTTCCACGGTAAGCGGTCAGCGGAGTTCGGCCCTGCCGATCAACGCGTGCGTCCGCGCGTTTCACAAGGTTCTCGCGTGTGCTTAGGGTGCTGATCAGACGCCCAGGAGACGGTGAGGGGGCGCAATGGCAATGGATGCCAGTGCTGGCAGTGGTTCCGGAGTCGCTAACACCGACGCCCGGTCAGGCAATCCGGTTCCGGCCGACGCCTGGGAACAGCCCGAGATGCGGGAGGCGCTCGCCGCCCGCGAGGTCAGCGCCGTGTACCGGCTGTTGCGCAAACACGGAGTATCGCAGCGCCAGATCGCCGCGATGACCGGCCAGTCGCAGTCCGAGGTGTCGGAGATCCTCAAGGGTCGCCAGGTCATGGCCTACGACGTGCTCACGAGAATCGCCGACGGCCTGGGTGTCCCTCGTGGATACATGGGTCTCGCCTATGACGAGACCACGGCGATACGGGTCGTCGGCGCGTCCGACGGCCGGCAGGCTGAGGAGGACGAGTCCGTGAAGCGACGGAGGTTCCTCGCGCACGCCGCCCAGGTCACGATGGGTGCGGCGGTGTTCGGTCCGGAATCCGGCACGTGGTCGGAGGCGCCCGCGCGCACTCCCGCCCCCGGGCGCATCGGGACGACCGACGTGCGCCAGGTCGAGGCGGCGACCAGAGCGTTGCGCGCGCTCGATTACCAGTACGGCGGCGGGTTCTGCCGCGACGCCGTCGTCGCGCAGCTGTCCTGGGGACAGCAGATGCTCGACTCCAGCGCGGCCGAGCAGGTGAAGAACCGGCTGTACACCGCGATCGCCGACCTGCACAGCCTCGCCGGATGGACGTCGTTCGACACCGGCCTGATGGACTCCGCGCGCGGCCATTTCGCGCAGGCGCTCGACCTGGCCAAACAGGGCGGCGACCACCACCTGGTGGCGAACGTGCTGTACCGGATGGGCCGCGTCTACCTGCACCAGGACGCCGCGAACGACGCGCTCAAACTGTTCCAGCTCGGCCAGATCGCCGCGCAGGAATCCGGCTCCGAGCTGGCCGTCGCCGTGCTCTGCGCCAACGAGGCGTGGGCCTACGCGATGATGGGCAACGAGGAGCAGTCGGTGAAGCTGCTCGGCCGGTGCAAGGACGAATTCGCGCGCGCCGACCTGGCCACGGCCGAATCGTGGGTCAAGTTCTTCAACGAGACCGACGTCTACGCGATGACCGGCACCGTGCACACCGTGCTGGCGATGAAGAACCCCGAGCACACGAAGTACGCGATCCCGGCGCTGAGCCGGGCGGTCGACACCTACACCGACGACATGGCGCGCAGCAAGGCGTTCATGCTCAGCGCGCTCGCCACGAACCACCTGCTCGAGGGCGACATCGACCACGGCGTGAAGATCGGCGGCAAGGCCATCGAATGCGCGGAGAGCATCAAATCCGCGCGGGTCAAGGACCGGATGCGGCCGCTGCTGGCCGAAGCCGAACGGCGGCGCAACAACCCCGACGCCCGCGACCTCGCCGACCGGCTCAAGATCTTCTACGCGGCCTGAGCCGACCGGATTCGCCTTGCCCGAAGGCAGGTTCACCCCTGCGAAACTGCGCCGGGTGCTGGCGGATGTCTGCGCTCGGCTCGGCTTCGACCCGGCGGGCGCGCGGCTGCTGCGGTTCACCAACAACGCGGTGTTCGCGCTGCACGGGGCACCGGTCGTCGTGCGGATCGTCGGTTCCACCAAACTGCGCCACCGGGTCGGCACGGTCGTGCGCGTGGCCGAGCATTTCGCCCGGCACGACGTGCCCGCGGTCCGGCTGCTGTCCGGCGTCGAGCAACCGCTTGACGTGCACGGACATCTGGTCACCGTCTGGGATCTGGTGCCGTTCGCCGGACCGTCGCCGACGCCGGCCGACCTGGCCGGACTGTTGCGGCGGGTGCACGCGCTGCCCCCGCCGGACGGCCTTCCCGCATGGGAGCCGCTGCGTTCGATCGAGGCCAGGGTCGCCGACGCCGAGGAACTCTCCCCGGCCGACCGGCGGTTCCTCCTGGAGCGCTGCGCCGAGGTGCAGGACCGGCTCGACACCCTGGATTTCCCGCTGGCCAGGGGATTCGTGCACGGCGACGCGCATCCGGGAAATGTCCTGCCCGGCCCGGACGGCCCGGTGCTGTGCGATTTCGATTCCTCCTGCGTCGGCCCGCCGGAATGGGATCTGACGCCGCTCGCCGTCGGCCGCGAACGGTTCGGCGACCCTCCGGCCCGGTACGCGGAGTTCGCCGCGGCCTACGGGTTCGACGTGACGGTCTGGCCGGGGTTTTCGGTGCTCAGGGCGGTGCGGGAGCTGAAGCTGACGACGAGCGTGCTGCCGATCCTGCGCAGTCATCCGCCGGTGCGGGCTGAACTCCGCCGTCGGCTGGCGGACCTTCGCGCCGGCCGGACGGCCACCGCGTGGACGAGATACCGCTGAACGGCATTCTGCACGTGCATTCGCCGACTGCAGATGACCGTTCGCCGCTTTCCGTCGATGGCTGACGAGGTATCGCTGCGCAGCGATAATTCGGTCCGGCAGATCGCCCCGGATAGCGTACTGCTAGTCCCATTGTGCAAGTTGCGGCTACCCGCCGTCACCTCGGCCGGTCAGGACACCGCGACCGGGGCCCGGGTGAGCACCACGGCGAACCCGAAGGCGAGCCCCATGACGGTCAATTCCAGCGTGGCCCACGAGGCGAGCGCCGTCCGCTGGTGTCGCACGATGCGCGGCATCAGCCGCCACCGCAAGTTGGCGGCCAGCAGTGCGATCGCGCCGGTGCACAGCACCTTCAGCACCATCAGCTGGCCGTACGGCGTGGTGAACACGCCTGCCCAGAAGCCGATCGTCGGGTTGGCCAGGATTTCCACGATGCCGTTGAACAGGCCGGTCACCGCGGAGAGCGCCAGGCACAGCGTCGCCAGTTTCGAGAACCGCGGCAGCGCGTGCGCGAGCAGCGTCCGGTTGGCCGCCAGCAGCACGATCATCGCGCCGAGGCCGCCGCACCAGGCGACCGCGCTCATGACGTGCAGCTCCATCGAGATCATCGTGTAGTCGTGATAGGCCCAGTTCGACGCGTGGCCGGTGACCGGCAACGGCAGCAGCGCGAACATGCCGAGACCCACCCGCACCTCGGCGGGCACCTTCTCGCCCTTGCGCAGCGCGACAAACCCGAGCACGGCGTGCAGCAGCGCGAGCACCGCCACGATCACCAGCGCCTTGCCCGCGCCGACCTCGGCGATGTAGTTGCCGATGTCGCCGCCGGTCAGCATCCGCTTGCCCGGCTTGTACTCCGCGGTCTGCAGGATCAGCGCGACCACCGCGGTCGCCGCCCAGACCAGCGCGGCGGCGACGGCGGCGGGACGGGCCCGGCGCATGACCGGTTCGGTGAGTTTCGGCCGGTCGTAGCCGACCAGCACGGACAGCAGGGCCAGCCCGATCGTCGCGACCGCCGCCAGGTCCAGCAGCACGCGCACGATCGGGATGGCCGCCGAGACCACCTCGCTGGGTTCCACCACGCCCGGAATGGGCGAGGACGCGGTGAGCGCGATGCCGATCAGCGCGCCCAGCAGTCCCGCGACGACCACGCAGGCGAGCGTGGCCCAGCGGACCGCGGAGGTGGTCTCGGCTCGCGTCACTGGTCCGCCTTGTCCGATCCGGGGTCGCGGCCGGTGCGCAGCGCGACGGTGAGGCCGATCGCGAGCAGCACCACCGCACCGGCGATCCACACCCAGATCGGCACGCCGCTCGACGACGAGGACGCCGCCGGGGCCGACTGGGCCGGAGCACCGGCCGCCTTGGCCGCGTCGCCCTTCGCCGGGGTGCCGTTGCCCGCGGTGGTGAGGGTGAACGGGATCTCGCCGGACACCGGGTGCCCGTCGGCGGAGAGGACCCGGTAGCCGACGGTGTACTTGCCCGCCGGGCCGAGCGGCCGCAGCGGCGCGCTGAGCACGTTGTTCTCCACCGTCACCGGACCCTCGGCCCACTGGCTGCCGTCCGGGCCGGTCACCGCGATCTGGTTGACGTCGGCGTTCTGCACGTACTGGTCGAACGTGAGCGTGACCTTCGCCGGACCCTTGGCGAGCGACGCGCCGTTCGCCGGGTCGGAGTTGATCAGCACGTTGTGCGCCAGCGCCGGGGTGGCCGTGCCGAGCAGGGCCACCCCGGAAATCGCCAGCGCGATAAGCGCTTTACGCATTACTTGTTTCCTTCGGTCTTTCCTGCGGCGGGACGGCGGGAACGCAGCACCGCGCCCGCACCGACGCCGAGCCCGAGCGCGCCGACGACGAGGCCGGCCCCGCCGAGCCAGCGCGCCGTGTTGTCCGACGACGACGCGGCCTCAGCGTTCTCTCCGGCAGCTGTGGTCTGCGTGTGGCCGCCGTGCTCCGACGATTCGGCGGCGGCGAGCTTGATGGTCGGGGCCGGGTGTTCCGGCTCCTCGCCGCTGGGCGGGGTGGGCTGGTTCCAGTCCACCACTTTGCCACCCTCGTACGTCTGGATCGCCGGGAACTCCAGCTGGTCGACGTTGGACGGCAGCGGGCCGCCGCTGATCTCGAACTCCTGGAATTCGGTCGAGCCGATCTTGGTGCCCGGCTGCGCGGTCCAGACGACCTTCGTGACCGCCTCGGTGATCTTCGTGCCGGACGCGGTGGTCACCGGCTGCGGCAGCTTCGACTTGGTGACCTCGGCGGTCCAGCCGGGGATCGGCTTGGTGCGGATGTTGCCGATGCCGTAGTCCGGTTTGACGTCGATCTCGACCTTGATCGTGCCGAGCTTCGCGTCCTCGTTCGGGACGCGGAAGAAGATCGTGCCGTAGCCGCCCTTGGCCGGCTGGTCGCCGTAGACGTTGGCGGTCACGTGCGCGGACGCGATGCCGGCGCCGAGCAGACCGGTGGCGGCGACGGTCGCGGCGAGCACGCCGGCACGACGGAAGACATGGTGGGACACAAGTTCTCCTGAACAGGGAAGGGCCGGCGGAGGACGAGGCCTGCGCCGGAAAAGGGGAAAAGAAGGTGCGGGTTCAGGAGGGCCAAGGAGGTCCGCGTCGTCCCCGGACGCGGCGAAGTTCCACAGTCAGCAACGGCATCGCCCCAGCCGCACGCGACCGCGCGATCCCGGCAGCCGCCACCGGGACCGGCAACGGCCGGACCAGCAGCGGAAGAATGACCCGCAGGACGTGCAGCACCGCGAGCAGCATCGCGTCCGCCCGCGCCAGCACCAGCGCGGTGAGCAGCGTCGCGACAGCGTGCGCGGCGGTCATCGCCCAGCCGTCCGGCGCGGCGGGCGCACCGGACGGATCGTGCCCGCCGAGCGTCGTCAGCACCAGGTGCATCACGAGCTGCCCGCCGCCGAGCACGGCGATCGTGCCGAGCGGTCCTCGGGCGCGCCCGGCGAGCGCGGTGGCGGACCAGCCGAGCAGGCCGGTAAGCAGGAGAGTGAGCGCGGGATCCGGCAGCCCGCCGTCGGCGGCCGCGTGCGCGGTGACGGCGAGTGACGCCGAACTCAGCGCGAGCAGTCCGCCGCGGACAGCGGCGAGTGCGCCGCGATGCCGGGCTGGAGTGCTCATTCGGGCAGCTTAACGGCACTCCGGTGGGTGACTGAAGCGTCTCGAATGGTGAGCACCTGCGGAAAACGCACAGGTAGGCGGGTCTCGATCCGGTAAAAACCGCTCGGTGGAGCGCTGTGCTTCGGTTGCCGACCCCTCGCTGATGCGAAACGGTGGGTAATCACAACCGAGAAGTGGGGGTTTCGACCGTATCCGTTCCGGGTAGTCACCCTGCCGATTGATGGGCTACTCCGAACGGGTGACGTCCGGGGCTCGCAAGCTGGCGGGAGAACGAATACGGATGAACCTCTTCGAGTACATCTCGGACCGGTGGGGAAGGCTGCTGCTCCAGGCGTGGCTGCACACCAGCATGGTCGTGCAGTGCACGATCCTCGCCGCGATCCTTGGCGTGCTGATCGGCATCGCCGTCTATCGCAGCCCCATCGGCTCCGCCGTCGCCACGGCACTGGCCAGCACGATCCTCACCGTCCCGTCGTTCGCCCTGCTGGGTCTGCTGATCCCGCTTTCGGGCCTCGGCTCGACGACCGCGGTGATCGCGCTCGTGCTGTACGGCCTGCTGCCCATCGTCCGCAACACGATCGTCGGCCTCGACGCGGTCGACCCGGCGATCACCGACGCCGCCCGCGGCATCGGGATGAGCAGGCTCTCCGTGCTCACCCGGGTCGAACTGCGGCTGGCCTGGCCGGCGATCCTCACCGGGATGCGGGTCGCCACGCAGATGCTCATGGGCATCGCGGTGATCGCGGCCTACGCCAAGGGCCCCGGCCTCGGCGCGGAGGTCTTCTCCGGCCTCACCAACGCCGGGAGCACGAACTCCCTCAACCAGGCCCTCACCGGCACCGTCGGCGTGGTCATCCTCGCGCTGGTGCTCGACGGCATCTACGTCCTGATCAAGCGATTCACCATTTCTAGGGGTGTCCGTGGCTGAGCACACTGCGACCGAAGAAAACGTCTCCGGCGTCGAGATCGAACTCGACCACGTCACCAAGCGCTACTCCGGCACCCGCGCCCCGGCTGTCGACGACTTCTCGATGGTCGTGCCCGCGGGCAAGATCGTGGTGTTCGTCGGCCCGTCGGGCTGCGGCAAGACCACCACGATGCGGATGATCAACCGCTTGATCGAGCCGACGTCCGGCCGGATCACCATCGGCGGGCAGGACGCGCTGAAGCTCGACGTGGACACCCTGCGCCGCCAGATCGGCTACGCGATCCAGCAGGCCGGGCTGTTCCCGCACTTCACCGTCTCGCAGAACATCGCCGTCGTGCCCGGCCTGCTCGGCTGGGACAAGAAGAAGGTGACCGCGCGGGTCGAGGAGATGATGGACCTGGTCGGGCTCGACCCGGCCGATTTCCGCGACCGCTACCCGCGCCAGCTGTCCGGCGGCCAGCAGCAGCGCGTCGGCGTGGCCCGCGCGCTCGCCGCCGACCCGCCGGTGCTGCTGATGGACGAGCCGTTCGGCGCGGTCGACCCGATCACCCGCGGCAACCTGCAGGACGAACTGCTGCGGCTGCAGACCGACCTGAAGAAGACCATCGTCTTCGTCACGCACGACTTCGACGAGGCGGTCAAGCTGGGCGACCGGATCGCGGTGCTCGGCAACCAGTCGAAGATCCTGCAGTACGACACCCCGGAGTCGATCCTGGCGAACCCGGCCGACGACACCGTCGCCGGTTTCGTGGGCGCCGGCGCTTCGCTCAAGCAGCTGACCCTGCTGCGCGTGCGCGACGTCGAACTCCAGCAGGACGCGCTCACCACCACGATCGACGAAGCGCCCGCTGACCTGCGCGAGAAGCTGAGCAAATCGCGCAAGCCGTTCGCGCTGGTGCTCGACCAGCGGCGACGGCCGATCCGCTGGGTGCACGTGCGCGAGCTGACCAACGCCACGTCGCTGGGTTCGGTCGGCAAGCCGCTGCGCGACATCGTCAGCCTCCAGTCGACGCTGCAGGACGCGCTCGAGGCGATGCTCGCCGAAGGCGGTTCGGTGCCGGTCACCGGCGCGCGCGGCGAGTACGCGGGCACGATCAAGCTGGACACCGTCATCGCGACCATCCAGCAGCTGCGCGACGAGCACGCCGACGACCACGTCGACGAGGACGGGGCCACGGCATGACCGCTGCCGTCGATACCGGATTCAGCACCGAGTCAGGCTCCCGCCGCGCGGAACGCGTCCGCCTGTTCGCCCAGCCCGCCGTGGTCGTGCTGATCGTCGCGGTGACGCTGATCTGGGTGTTCGCCAGCGGGCTCACCGCGACCGAGAAGGAAACGCTGAACGCGGAGTCGCTGCTCACCGCGCTGCGCGACCACGTGGCGATGACCGTCGTGGTCACCGCGATCGTGGTGCTGGTGGCGGTGCCGCTCGGCATCATCGTCACCCGGCCGTGGGCGAAATGGCTCGCGCCGATCTTCCTGGCCATCGCGAACATCGGACAGGCCGCGCCGGCGCTGGGCGTGCTGGTGCTGTGGTTCATCTTCACCGGCGCGGTCGGCGGGCTGTGGGTCGCCGCGCTGCCGCTGGCGTTCTATTCGCTGCTCCCGGTGCTGCGCAACACGATGGTCGGCATCCAGCAGGTCGACCCGTCGCTCATCGACGCCGGCCGCGGCATCGGGATGTCCGCGCAGAAGGTGTTGTGGCGGGTGGAATTCCCGCTCGCGGTTCCGCTGATCCTGGCCGGCCTGCGCACGTCGCTCGTGCTGGCGGTCGGCACCGCGACGTTCGGCATGTTCGTCAACGCGGGCGGGTTCGGGCTCCTGATCGACACCGGCTACAAGCTCAACCTGACCAAGGTGCTGATCACCGGTTCGGTGCTGGCCGTCGCGCTGGCGCTGCTGGTGGACTGGCTGGGCGCGGTCGCCGAGCAGTACTTCGGACCGAAGGGACTGCGCTGATGAACGTCCTGAAAAAGGCGGGCGCGCTGGTCGGCGCCGCCCTGCTCGCCGGGACGCTCTCGGCGTGCGGGCTCGACGTCAACACCTCGATCCCGTTCAAGATCGAACCAGGGTCCATCCGGCCGATCCCGTCGCTCGAAGGCCAGCGCGTGGTCGTCGGGTCGAAGGACTTCACCGAGAACATCATCCTCGGCTACATGGCCGAAATGGCGCTGAGCGCGGCGGGCGCGGACGTCATCGACCTCACCGACATCAAGGGGTCGAACTCGTCGCGGCAGGCGCTGCTCAACGGGCAGACCGACGTGACCTGGGAGTACACCGGCACCGGCTGGATCAACTACCAGGGCAACGAGCTGCCGGTGCCGGGCGGGGAGAAGGCGCAGTACGAGGCCACGAAGAAGGCCGACGCGGAGAAGTACGGCGTCACCTGGCTGAACTACTCGCCGCTCAACGACCAGTACGCCTTCGCCACCACCGAGGCGTACGCGGCGAAGAACAACCTCAAGACCACGTCGGACCTGGCGAAGTTCCTCACCACGCACCCGGACCAGAACCGGTTCTGCCTGGAGACGGAGTTCACCAGCCGCCAGGACGGGTTCCCGGCGGCGGTCAAGGCGTACGGGTTCAAGAACCCGAAGATCGAGAACTTCGGGATCGGCACCATCTATTCGGCGGTGGCCAACGGCACCTGCCCGGTCGGCGAGGTCTTCACCACCGACGGCCGGATCTCCGGGCTGAACCTGCGCGTGCTCGAGGACGACAAGAAGGCGTTCCCGCAGTACAACGCGGCGGCGACGCTGCGCACGGAGTTCCTGAACCAGCACCCGGAAATCCGCGGCCCGCTGGAGACGGTGGCGGCGGCGCTCGACAACAAGCAGATGGTCGAGCTGTGCAAGAAGGTCGACGTCGACGGCAAGGACGCGGGCACCGTCGCGCACGACTGGATGCTGCAAAAGGGCTTCATCAAGTAGCGCTTCCCGGCAGCGGAAAGGGCCCCTTGAGTTCGCTCAAGGGGCCCTTTCGCCGGGTTCAGATGCCCAAGCGGTGCAGCAGCTGCTCTTCCAGCCGTTCGAGCTCGCCGGTGACCGCCCGGTGCGCGGCCTTGCGCCGGCCCGCGGGCATGCGCTCGGCGGCGCGCACCGTGGCCGACAGCTGCTCCAGCGTCGACTGCGTTTCGGCGGCGAACTTCTGGTCCTGCTCGGTCGCCTTCGCCGACTTCTTCAGCTCGCCGAGCCCCTGCACGAGACCCGCGATCCGGGCGTGCAGCGCCGCGCCGCGGCCGGTGTACTCGCCGAGCTGGTCGACGGCGACACCCAGCTTGCGGGCCTGGTAGCGGTCGTACGCCTCCCGCGCCGCACCCGCCGCGCGGACCGCGTACGGCGCGAGCACCGGCAGCACCGCCGGTCCGAGCACCTTGGCCACCGCGACCGCGTTCTTCGCCTTCTTCGGGGTGATCCGGGCTTCACCCTCGTCCTTTTTGGCCTTGTCTTGCTTGGCCTTGCGCGCCATGGCCGTTACCTCCCACGCCTTCTCCGGATGAACTTACTGGTCCCCGACCTGACGGGCATGTCGGCTCGCGCGGGGAATGTCGTACCCACGATCTATTGTGATCGCTATGGGAGACGAGGTGTTGCTCGACGCGGGAGCAGTGAGTCGTTGCCGCCGCCGGGTGCACCTGGAACACGACCCGGCGATGCGCGACGTGCCGCTGCCGCCGCCGGATCCGACCGCACAACAGCGCATCGACGACGCGACCGCGCACCGCGAGGAAATCCTCGAACAGCTGGTCGCGGCGTCGGGGCCGGAGGCAACCTGGGCCAGGGTGCCGCGCACCGCGTCCGCTGGCGAGCGGGTGCGGCTCACCGAGCAGGCGTTCGCGGACGGCACGCAGTACATCTGGGGCGCGCTGCTGCCAGCCGACCCGGTCGGGCACCGGCGCGGCGGCATCGACCTGCTCGTGCGCGTCGACGACGGGTATGTGCCGGTGCTGGTGGTCCGGCACCGGATCACCGACCGCGGCCAGGGCGCACCCACCACCGCGATGACGGAGCTGGATCCGGCGCGCCGTTCGCCGGACGAGCTGCGCAAGGTGCGCTCGCAGCCGCGAGACCAGCTGCGGCTCGCCCACCTGCGGCGAATGCTGGAGACGCGCGGCTTGGCGGCCGGCGGGCGCGCGCTCGGCGGCGTGATCGGTCTGGACGCGGACGTCGTCGTCTGGCACGACCTCACCGCGGGCACCTGGCCGGGCGGACGCAGCGCACTGGACGAATACGACGCACGCTTCGCGGACCGGCTCGCCGTCGCGACCGCTGCCGCCACCGGTGCCGAAGCGCTGGCCGCGCCTTCGCGGGTGCTGGAGTGCCGACGGTGTCCGTTCTGGGCCACGTGCGAGGTCGTGCTCACCGAAACGCGTGACGTGAGCCTGGTCGTGCGCGGCGAGGACGCGGGCGAGCTGCGCCGCGTCGGAGTGTCCACAGTAGACAAGCTGGCCGCGCTGGACCCGGCCGCCGAGATGCCGCCGATGAACTGGACGGGCGGCACGTTCTCGGACGCGATCATGCTGGCCCGGGCGTGGCTGGCAGACCTCACGGTGGTGCGTCGCACGCCGAAGATCGAGGTGCCGCGCGCGGACGTCGAGGTCGACGTGGACATGGAAAGCTTCGGCGATTCCGGGGCTTACCTGTGGGGGACGCTGTTGTCCGGAGTGGACATCGGAGTGCCGCAGGGGTACCGGGCATTCGCGACCTGGGAGCCGCTGCCGACTGTGGACGAGGCGCGGTCGTTCGCTGAGTTTTGGGCGTGGTTCACGGATGTTCGCGAGCGGACGCTGGCCGCGGGGCTGACTTTCCGGGCGTATTGCTACAACGCGCTCGCGGAGAACCGGTGGCTGTTCGGGTCGGTCGAGCGGTTCGGGGAGTATTCCGGGATCCCGGAGAAGCGGACTGTTCAGTCCTTTGTGGACTCAGATGAGTGGGTTGATCTTTTCCGCAGTGTGACGGATCAGTTCCTGTGCTCGCGGGGCAAGGGCTTGAAGGTGATCGCCCCGGTGGCCGGGTTCGCGTGGCGGGATCCGGAGGCTGGTGGCGAGGCCTCGATGCGGTGGTACCGGGATGCGGTCGGCATGGACGGCGCGGTCCCTGATGACGAGCAGCGGGAACGATTGTTGCGGTACAACGAGGATGACGTGCTCGCGACTAAGGCGCTGCGGGAGTGGATGAGCGGGCGGGCTCAGGTTGAGGTTCCGTACATGTTGGATATCTGAGGTCTGCTGCTGGGTGGTGTGGGGCCGTGATTCTTGGGTGTTGGGTTCCGGCGTGTCTCAGATCTCTGGCGGGGGTTCCATCCGCTCCTCGGCTCACTGGCTTGGGTTTCACCCGGGCTTGGGTTCCGCCCGCTCCCCGGCCGGGCTTGGGGTCCGCCGCCCTCAGCCGGTATTGGGTTCCGCCTGCCCCTCGGTCGGGCTTGGGTCCCACCACCCCTCAGCCTGATTGTGACTACGGGCGGCGGGTGCTTGTCAAGGCGGGAAAGATGCCTTGACAAGCACCCGCCGCCCGTGTTTTTGGCTTCGTATCGGGGTTGTGGGGGTGTGGGTGGGTTGTCCTCGCGCTCGGTTCGGTCTCGTTTCGGGGCGGTTTTGCCGGGCCCCGGGCGTTGCCGGGCCCCGGGCGTTGCCGGGCCCCGGGCGTTGCCGGGGTTTCGTTGGGCGCTGGTCTTGCCTGGATGACTCGGGCGGTTCGCAGCCCTCGGATTTGGCGGATGTCTCGCAAGACCCGGCCTTGCCGGGCAGTTCGTCGGGGCTTGGTCTTGCCCGGGTGACTCGGGCGTTCGCGAGTCCTCCGGTTTGGCGGATATCTCGCGGGATCCGGCCTTGCCGAGTGGCTCGTCAGGCTCCGGTCTCGCCGCGTACCTCGCGAGATCCGGCCTTGCCGGGCGCTTCCCAGGTCCCTGGTTCGTGCACCTCGCCGGATTCCTTGCCGCTTCCCGTGCCGCTAGGCGGTTCTCGCGGCTCCGCTCGAGCTGCGTCCCCGGCTCGCTCCCGCGCCCTGCATCGCCCGTCGGATCGTGGCCGCGCGCCTCAGCCAAACCTGCGGGTGTCTCGTCTGCCTGCCCTGTTGCTCACACCCGGTTCCGTCCTCCAACCCCCGCGTCCAGCCCCAACCTCGCCACCGGCCCAAGCTTCCGCCATTGCCGCCAACCCCACTTCTCCCTATACTCGTCCACGAGTACTCGCCCACGAGGAGGTCGTAAGCGTGAAGCGGCGAAAGGTGTCCAACTTGCTGGGCCTCGCCGTGCTGGCCACCGTGTTCGAGCGGCCGATGCATCCGTACGAAGTGGCCTCTCTCCTGCGGGAACGCGGCAAAGAGGGCGACCTGAAGATCAAGTGGGGCTCCCTCTACACAGTCGTCGGCAACCTCGAAAAGCACGGGTTCATCGAGGCCGTCGAGAACGTGCGGGACGGGGCTCGGCCGGAGCGGACCGTTTACCGGATTACCGACGCGGGCCAGGCTGAGCTGGAGGATTGGGTCGCCGAGTTGCTCGCGGTGCCGGATTTGGAGGCCACGCGGTTTCACACGGGGCTGTCGGTGATGCTCGCGCTCGGGCCGGACGTTGTCGATCAGCAGTTGCGGCATCGGGTCGGCGAGCTGGACCGGCTGATCGGCGACCGTGTCGAGGCGTTGGCGAAGATGCGGGCTGAGCTGCCTCGGCTGGTTCTCGTCGAGGCGGAGTACCAACTGGCGATGTGGCGCGCGGAAGCCGAATGGGTTCGCGGGCTGCACGAGGAGCTGACCACCGGCGCGATCCCGGGGGTCGAGGAGTGGCGGCGTTACCGGGAGACCGGGGAGCTGCCTGACATGGCCGCCTTCGTCGAGAACGAGGGCGAATAAAGAGGTCCCGGAGGAGGTGCTGGCACACCGCCGCCGGGACCGGGAACCGTCGAACTGGAAACCGCGAGGTGCGGGAACCTGTCTTCAGGCTGCGCTGACAAGGATACGGCCCCGCGGCGAACCGGTTCGGACTCAACCGAACAGGGAGAAACACAATGGGGAATACCCAGGTCAAACGCCACCGTACGAAACTGCTGCCGGAGATGGAGGGGCCGGTCGCCCGGGCGTACGCGCGGGGACGCGGTACCGAACCGCAGCGAATTCAGTATCGCGAAACGGCCGAGATGCTGGCTTCGGAGCTGGCCGAGGGCGCGGACGTGCTCGAGGTCGCGCCTGGGCCGGGCTTCTTCGCGGTGGAGCTGGCCCGCACCGGCCGGTGCACGGTGACGGGGCTGGATGTCAGCCGGACGTTTGTTCAGCTGGCCAGGGAGTACGCGCATGAGCAGGGCGTCTCGGTCGATTTCCGTCGCGGTGACGTGGCGGCGATGCCGTTCGTGGACGGGTCGTTCGACTTCCTGATCTGCCAGGCGGCGTTCAAGAACTTCGCCGACCCGGTGGACGCGCTCGACGAGATGCACCGGGTGCTGCGGCCGGGCGGGGTCGCGCTGGTGCAGGACTTGAGCAAGAGCACGACCGATGCGGAGCTGGACGCTGAGGTCGCGCGGATGAATCTCGGTCCAGTGGCCACGTTCACCACCGTTCGCACCCTGCGCGGGCTGCGGCGGCGGGCGTACACGCCGGAGCAGTTCCGCGCGACGGTCGCGGAGAGCAAGTTCCGCACCTGCGAGGTGACCCCGGACGGGATCGGCCTCGAGGTGCGGATGCGCAAGGAATGACCGGGCGAGTGGCTGTGCCGCTGAGGGGGCGGCACAGCCACTCGCGAGGCAACGTCAGCGCGGGGCCATCCGCAGCGAGCCGTCCATGCGGACGACCTCGCCGTTCAGGTAGTCGTGGTCGATCAGCGACAGGGCGAGCTGCGCGTACTCGTCCGGCCGCGCCAGCCGCTTCGGGAACGGCACCCCGGCGGCGAGTCCGGCGCGGAATTCGTCGCTGACGGTGGCGAGCATCGGGGTGTCGACGATGCCGGGGGCGATCGTCAGCACGCGGATGCCGTGCGAGGCGAGGTCGCGCGCGGCGGGCAGGGTCATCCCGACCACGCCGCCCTTGGACGACGCGTACGCCACCTGCCCGATCTGGCCGTCGTACGCGGCGACGGACGCGGTGTTGATGATGACGCCGCGGGCGTCGTCGGCCAGCGGTTCGGTCTTCGCGATCGCCTCGGAGGCGATGGTGACCACGTTGAACGTGCCGATCAGGTTGATCTGGATGACCTTCGCGTACAGCGCGAGGTCGTGCCTGCCCTTGCGGGACAGGATGCGCGCGGACGGTCCGATGCCCGCGCAGTTGACCACCGTGCGCAGCGGTACGCCCGAGCCCGCCGCGGTGTCGACGGCGGCCTGCACCTGGTCCGGGTCGGTCACGTCGGCCTCGACGTAGGTGATGCCGTCGATCTGCTCGGCCTTCTCGATCGAAGGCGCGAGGTCGAGGGCGAACACCCGCGCGCCTTTCGCGGCCAGCGCCTTGGCGGTCGCGCCGCCGAGTCCGGACGCGCCACCCGTGACGAGCGCTGCGGTGTCGGTGATCTGCATCTTCAGCCTTCCTCCTGCTCTCGGTGCCGCGGTGCACCTCCGCGCCCAGGTTAACGCTCGTTCGCATGCCTGTCGGAGTGTGTCGCCTCACCCGCTGTCGTCGCGAGGAGTATTCGGCCGCGACCGCTTCCGTTAGCACTGAGGTCAACTCCGGCTGTCACCTTCAGCGTCATGAGCTCAGCTCGGATCGTGGTGGTAGGGACGGGATACGTCGGATTGACCACGGGGGCTTGTCTCGCGAGCCTCGGGCACCGCGTCACCTGCGTTGACGTGGACGTGGCGAAAGTGAACCGGCTGTCGGCCGGGCGCGTGGACATCCTCGAACCAGGACTCGCCGAACTGGTCTCCCGCGGACTGGCGAACGGACGGCTGTCGTTCGTCGTCGGCGCGCGGGAAGCCGTTCGCGGCGCGGAGGGCGTGTTCCTCTGCGTGCCGACGCCGATGGGCGCGGGCGGGTCCGCGGATTTGCGCGCGGTGGAATCGGTGACCGCCGAGATCGGCGACGTGCTGCCGGCCGGCTGCGCGCTGATCACGAAGTCGACGGTGCCGGTCGGCACCGCGAAGCGGATCCAGGCGATGGTCGGCCGCGCCGACGTGCCGGTGGTCTCCAACCCCGAATTCTTGCGCGAAGGCACTGCGGTGCAAGACTTCCTGCACCCGGACCGGATCGTGGTCGGATCGGATTCGCACGCGGCCGCCGCGTGGGTCGGGCAGTTGTACGGCGACCTCGCCGCACCCGTCGTGGTCGCGGACGCGGCGAGTGCGGAACTGGTCAAGTACGCGGCGAATTGCTTTCTCGCGCTCAAACTGTCCTATGTGAACTCGATCGCCGAACTGTGCGAACGGCTCGGCGCGGACATCGACCTGGTCACCGAAGGCATGGGCTACGACCGGCGGATCGGCCGCACCTTCCTCAAACCCGGCCCGGGCTGGGGCGGTTCGTGCCTGCCCAAGGACACCAGCGCGCTGGTCAAGGTCGCCGAATCGGTCGACTACGA
The DNA here is from genome assembly GCF_006704225.1 of Amycolatopsis sp. Poz14. Lineage (NCBI taxonomy): Bacteria > Bacillati > Actinomycetota > Actinomycetes > Pseudonocardiales > Pseudonocardiaceae > Amycolatopsis > Amycolatopsis sp. Poz14. The sequence goes on along the minus strand of NZ_JACLHD010000001.1, from coordinate 539,373 downwards.
CTTCCGGATGCTGACCTCGGCGATCGACGAGAACATCGCCCAGCGCGACCGGATCGTGGCGAAGATCGCAGGAGCCTGCGGCGGAACGCTGGCCGGCGCGCGGATCGGCGTGCTGGGCCTGGCGTTCAAGGCGGGCACGAACGATCTGCGCGATTCTCCCGCGCTGGCAGTGTCTTCGGTGCTGGGCGCGCTCGGCGCGGAGATCACCGCGTACGACCCGGCGGTGTCCGGCGGCATCGCCGGGATGACCGTGGTGGACGACCCGTATCAGGTCGCCAAGGACGCGGATGTCGTTGTGGTGCTTACCGAATGGGCCGAGTTCCGCAATCTCGACTGGGTCGCGATCGCGGACGCGATGGAAGGTGACGACGTGGTCGACACCCGCAATCTGCTCGACCCGCGGATGATTCTCGACGCCGGGTTGTCCTGGCAGGGAGTCGGGCGCCCGCGCGCGGCCCGGCGGCGAGTTCCGGTTTTCTGATGGGAGATTCGCTTCGGTTGCGCTATGCTCCTCGGCGGCATCGCGTGTCGGTCACCGGCTGGGTGAGGCATGGAGGTGCTGGGATGCCTTGTGGAGGCATTGCTTCGTGTCACTTTCTCTTGAACTGAATCACCTGATGGTCCCGTCCCGGAACAACCGGGAATCCGCCGAATTCTTCGCGCACCTGCTCGGGTTCGAGATCGGCGAGGAATGGGGCCCGTTCATCCCGGTCGAAACCAGCAACGGCGTGCGGCTCGACTTCGCGACGGTGCCGGACGCCGATCGCAAGCTGCAGCACTACTGTTTCCTCATTCCGGAAGACGACTTCGACGCGTTTTTCCTGCGGTTGAAGGAAACCGGGGTCGACTACCACGCCGGACCGGGCGGGCAGGGCCCCGGCGAGATCAACCACAACCACGGCGGACGCGGCGTGTATTTCCTCGACCCGGGCGGAAACGGGATCGAGGTCATCACGCAGCCGTACGAGCCGGAGCGGAAACGGCCCGCGAGCTGGTAAGTCCTTTGTAGACGGACGGCGGGCGGGTCACAGCGGAAGCGAGGCCCACCCGCCGCCCGCGGCAAGCAAAGTCCGGACGCTCTCCGCGTGGTCGGAGAACGCGGCCAGATCGGCGTGCAACAGCGCGGCCCGCTCGGAATCGAGCGGGTCCGCGTCGTCGCGCCACAGTTCGAGCGTCCAGTTGGCGGCCAGGATCATCGAGCGGACCAGCCCGGCGACCGCGGAATCCGGCCGGTCGTACGCGGCGAGGATTTCGTCGCACGTGGTGAAGCAGCGTTCCAGGCCGCGGACGGCTTCGGCGGGCGTGCCGTCCCAGTCCGGTCCCGGCCAGGCGCACGAGCCCAGCGCGAGCCACAGCTGCCAGCCGGCGGTCAGCTCGGCTTCGTCGCGGGGCGTCCAGTGCGCGGCCATCCCTTGAGTGTGCGCCCCGCCGGCCGGTTTGCCGCCGGGGTTTTGGCCGAGGTCACGTGCGTGGCTGTTCCCACAGCCAGAACTCGATCCCCTGGTCGTCGGCACAATCCGCCGTTCGGCCGTACGGCTGGTTCTCCACCTCGCCCGCCCGGCCGCCCCCCTCGCGCACCCGGCCGAGCGCGGCCTCGAGGTCGTCGACGGCGAACATCAGCTTCCAGCCGGACTGCAGTTCCGGTCCGCCCCACAGCCCGCCGGGCAGGCCGTCGCCCTCGATGCGCCACGCGGTCGGCAGGCTGCCCTGGTTGAACTGCCAGCCGAGCACCGCGCCGTAGAACGCCTTCGCCCGGCCGTCGTCGGGCACCTGGAAGGTGAAGTACCCGGCCTCGCCGTGCCGGTACGTGCGCTCCCCGGGCGTTTTCGCTTGTGGCGCGGCCTTTCCGACCAGCCAGCGCTGGCCGTAGGGGTCGCGAATCACCCCGTTCAGCCCGTAGCCGCGGTCCTCGACCGGACGCAGCAGTTCCGCGCCCAGTTCCACGGCCCGCCGCGCCGCGTCCTGCGGATCGGGCACCTCGACGCGCACCAGCGCGCCGCCCTCCGGCGCGACGACATTGCCCAGCTCGGGGAACTCCTCGGCCAGCATCAGCACGCTGTCGCCGATGTCCAGTTCGGCGTGCCCGACCCGGCCGTCGTCCATCACGATCGGCTCGGCTCGGCGCCGTGCGCCGAAGACCTCGACGTAGAAGTCGAGCGCGGCGCGCGCGTCGGTCACGACCAGGTACGGCGTCAGCGCACCCGCTCGGGCCTGTTGCGGTGTGGTTTCGGTGGTGGTCATCTCCGCTCCGTTCAGGATCAGTCGGCGGAGGTCGTCCCGCAGCTGCTCGGCGAAGGCCGGATCGGGGTCGGCCGGAGTCGAAGGCAGTGCGAGCGCGTCGAACGGTTCAGGCATCGCGTCCCTCCTTCTCCTGGTAGCCGCGGCGGAACGCGGTTTTGGCCCGCGTCAGCAACGCCTCCGTCGCGTGGATGGTCCGGCCGAGATGCGCCGCGACGTCGCGCACCGGAAGGCCGTCGACGTACCGCAAGGTGAGCACCGCCCGATGCGAGACGGTCAGCGTTTCGAGCACCTGCCGCGCACGCAGGGCGTCGAGCTGCTCGTCCCAGGGATCCTCGACGTCGCATCCGGCGTCGTGCACGAGCCGCAGCCCGCGCTGTTCCCGTTCGGCGCGCCGCCAGTGGTCGGCCAGCTTGTGCCGGGCCACCCCGATCAGCCAGGGCGTGCTCACCGGCGGCGCGTGCTCCTTGCGGCAGGCGGCGACCGCGCCGAGGAACGTCTCCGACGTCAGTTCCTCCGCCAGCACGCGGTCGCCGCACCTCGCGAGCAGGTAGCCATAGACCTCCGGCAGGGCCTTCTCGTAGAGGCCGAGCAGCGCGAAGGCCGGGTCTGGCTGCACCCGAGGTTCCGTCACATCCCCATCGTCGTCCGGGAGCGGGGTTTTCCGTCGGTCGAATTCTCAGCGAGGATCGGGAAGTTTGCGAGCCAGCCCGCTCACGAGCAGCGCCAGCACCGCCAGAATCCCGATGATCAGCACGAACGCACCCTGGTAGCCCATCGCGCCCGGCACGCTCAGGCTGGCGAACAGGCTGCCCAGCACCGCGACGCCCAGCGCCAGCGACGTCTGCTGGGTCGTGGTCAGCACGCCGCCGCCGACCCCCGCCAGGTCGGCGGGCACCCGGGACAGCACGACCCGGAACAGCGTGCTCATCGCGAGCCCGTTGCCGACGCCGATCAGCACCATCGCCGGGGCCAGCTGCCAGATCGACAGGTCCGGCCAGTCGAGCAGCGCGGTTCCGGCGAGCGCGAGCAGCCCGACGGCGAGGATCACCCCGCCGATCGGCACGATCTTGCGGCCGAACCGGGCGACGAGGCGGCTGCTGACCAGCGAGGTCGTGAAGTACGCGACGGCCATCGGGGTCAACGCCAGCCCGGCGCCGAGCGGGCCGAGGTGCAGGCCGTTCTGCAGGGTCACCGCGTAGACGAACATGAACGAGCCGAAGGTGCAGAAGAACGGCACCGCGACGGTCAGGCCGTGCCGCACGCTCGCCGTGCGCAGCAGGGCAGGCGGCAGCAGCGGGGTGCCGCCCGCGGCTTCGAGGTTCCGTTCCGTGCGGGCGAAGCCGAACGCCGCGAACGGGAAGAGCACCAGCAGCGCGATGCTCCACCACGGCCAGCCGAGCGCGCGGCCCTCCATGATCGGGATCAGCAGCGACAGCAGCGAAACGGCCAGCAGCACGGTGCCCCAGCGGTCGACGCCGAGCGGGTTGCTCGCCCGGCTGTCCGGCACCGTGCGGCGCGCGAGCAGCAGCCCGACGATCCCGATCGGCACGTTGACCAGGAAGATCGGCCGCCAGCTCAGGTCCCACACGTTGGCGGCGACCAGCGCGCCGCCGAGCAGCTGGCCGACCACGGTGGCGATGCCGCCGGTCGCGCCGTACATGCCGATCGCGCGCGAGCGGCGTTCGCCGGAGGTCCCGGCCTGGATGATCGACAACACCTGCGGCAGCAGCAGCGCCGAAGCCGCGCCCTGTGCGACGCGGGCGATGACCAGCGTGGCGGCGTCCGGGGCGACGCCGCAGGCCAGCGAGGTGAGCGTGAACAGCGTGAGGCCGAGCAGGAAGAGCCTGCGGCGGCCGAAGGTGTCGCCGAGCCGCCCGCCGAGCACCAGCAGCACCGCGTACGCGATGCCGTAGCCCGCGACGACCAGTTCGAGCGTCGCGGTGGACGCGTGCAGGTCGGCATCGATGGTGGGCAGGGCGACGTTGACGATGAAGAAGTCGATGATCGGCAGTGCCGCCCCCAGCAGCACGGTGATCAAGCCGGCGGACGAGAGGCCCGTCCTCTCCGGCGTCCCGACGGCGGCGGTGGCCGTCGCCGGGGCAGTGGTGGTAGTCGTCATGAGTACTACGTTCCGCCGCCGCAAAACCTGGTACCAGGTGTGCTTCTATCCTGGTACTGGGACTACCTGGTAACAGGCTTGGCACTGTGCTTACCTGGTACTCGTGACCAGTGGCATCGAAGACCGCCTGCGCCGGACCGAGCTGGGGGAGTTCCTCCGCAACCGGCGCGGACGCATCACGCCCGAGCAGGTCGGCCTGCCGCTCGGCGGCCGCAGGCGCACGCCGGGGCTGCGCCGCGAGGAGGTCGCGCAGCTCGCCGGGGTGGGGGTCACCTGGTACACGTGGCTCGAACAGGGCCGCGACATCAACGCGTCCGAGCAGGTGCTCAGCGCGATCTCCCGCACGCTCCGGCTCGACCCGCACGAGCACGTGCACCTGTTCACCCTCGCCGGCGCGCCGGAGCCGGTGACGGAGAAGAAGCACTGCTCCGCGATCACGCCGTCGATGCAGGACATGATGGTCCAGCTGGAACCGTTCCCGGTCGCGGTCCGCAACGCGCGCTTCGACGTGCTCGGCCACAACGCCGGCTACGACTGGCTGATGGGCGGCGTCGACGCGATCCCGTACGAGGAACGCAACACGCTCGTCCAGTGCCTGCTCAATCCGGAGTGGAAAGAGCGGATGGTCGACTGGGAGCAGAACGTGCCGCGGATGGTCTCGTCCTTCCGCGCCGCGATGGCCGAGCACATGGGCGAACCCGGCTGGAAATCGCTGGTCAAGCGGTTGCGGGCGGAATCGCCGTGCTTCGAGGAGCTGTGGAGCCAGCACGACGTGAACACCGAGCAGGCCAAGAGCAAGCGCTACCTGCACCCGGACGCAGGCCTGCTCACCTTCGACTTCACCTACCTCTACGCCGGCCGCCGCTCGGAGATCCGGATGTCGGTCTACACCCCGGCGAACGACGAGACTCACGCCAAGCTGCTGGAGTTCGTGCCCAAGACGCGGTAGTGCAGGTGGGTCACGCCCTCGCCAGGCGTGACCTCGGGCGTGCCGAGCCGCACCGGACCGAAGCCGAATTCGCCGAAGAACGGCACCCCGCCGCCGAGCAGGACCGGCACGAGATCGATCCGCACCGCGTCGAGCAGCCCGGCCGCCAAGCACTGCCGCGCCATCTCGCCCGCGTTCACGCCGACGTCGCGGCCGTCGGCCAGTTCTTTCGCCCGCGCCACCGCGACCTCGATGCCCTCGGTGACGAAGGTGAACGGCGAGCCCTCCCAGCCGGCAGGCGCCTCGTGTGTCACCACGACCACCGGCCCGCCGAACGGATGCGTCCCGCCCCAGCCCGAGGTCAGGTCGAACAGCCGTCGTCCGACCAGCAGCGCTCCGGTCGACTCCAGTTGCGCACGCATGACCTTCGCGCTCGCCGGGGACATGCGCAGCGAACGTCCCGGCTGCGCGGTCGGCACCTCCTCGGTGCCGCTGCCCAGCCAGCCGAAGAGCAGATCGAACCCGGATTCGCCCGGCCCCGCCACGAACCCGTCCAACGACATGCTCGCCCCGGCCACTACCTCGCCCATCACTGTCTCCTTTTTTCGCCGTTTGCCTGGTGAACGGAGCCGGATCAGAGTTCTCGACATACCGCGCCGCGCGTAGTCCGATCCCGCGCTTCACGACGGACGCGCCCGCCCGGCTTCCCCGGTAGCTTTCGCACCATGCACTACTGGTGGCGGGCGCAGAACCCGTGGTTCGGGCGGGTGTTCCGGACCTTCGTGGTGCTCGCCTTCGTGCTCGGCGGCTCCAGCGCGTCCGGCCGCTGGCAGCACGCCCCGCATCCGCTGAGCCCGCTCGGCGCCGCCTGGCTGGCCGCGACCGTGCTCACCTTGCTGCTCGTCCACCGGTACCCGCTGCCGCTCTTCGTGCTCACCGCGGCCTCGGCGTACGCGTACTACCTGTCGCCGGAGCCCGGCGGTCCGGTGATCATCGTCCCCACGATCGCGCTGTTCGTGCTTACGCGGCGAAAGGGTCCGGTGGTTGCCGGAAGCACCGGTGCGGCGGTGCTGGTGGGGGCGTACGTGGTCCACATCATCACCGCGCAAACGTTTGCGGTCAGCGCCTGGGCGCTGTTCGCCGTGGTCTGGATGGCCGCCGTGATCGGCATCGCGACCGCGGTCCGGTTCCAGTTCGCCGCCGTTGCCGCCCGGCGCGAGCAGGCCGACGAGCACCGCCACCGGATGGCCGAGCAGGAGCGGCTCCGAATCGCCCGCGAGGTGCACGACGTCGTCGCGCACAGCCTCGCGATGATCAACGTCCAAGCGGGCGTCGCCGCGCACGTCGCGGACCGGCGGCCGGAGGAGGCGAAAGAGGCGCTGCTCAACATCAAGGCAGCCAGCGCGTCCGCGCTCAACGACCTCCGCGCGACGCTCGCCGTGCTCCGTTCCGGCGAGAACCGCGCGCCCGCGCCGAGCCTCGCGCAGGTCGACGAGCTGCTCGACCACGCGCGCGCCGCCGGGTTGGCAGTCGAACTGCACGGCGAAGCCGGCGAGCTGCCCGCGCCGGTGGACGGCGCGGCGTACCGGATCCTTCAGGAGTCGCTCACCAACGTCGTCCGGCATGCCGACGGGGCACAGCGCGTCGAGGTCCGTTTCGAGCGGAAGCCGGGCACGCTGGTCCTGATCGTGCGCGACGACGGCCGCGGCACCGTCCAGCCGACGCCCGGGCACGGTCTGCGCGGCATGCGGGAACGCGCGACCGCGCTCGGCGGCAGCGTCGAGGCGAGCGTCACCGGGCGGGGTTTCCAGGTGCGGGCGGAACTGCCCGTGGAGGGGGAGAAATGACCATCCGCGTCGTACTGGCCGACGACCAGGCCCTGGTCCGCGCCGGATTCCGGCTGCTGCTGGACACCGAGGACGGCTTCGAGGTGGCCGGCGAGGCGAGCGACGGCGAGCAGGCCGTCGCGCAGGCGGTCGAGCACCGGCCCGACATCGTGGTGATGGACATCCGGATGCCCGGCACCGACGGTCTCGAAGCGACTCGCCGGATCACTTCGCACCCCGACCTCGGCGGGGTGAAAGTGCTGGTCCTGACCACGTTCGACGTCGACGAATACGTCTACGAGGCACTCCGCGCCGGGGCAAGCGGGTTCCTGCTGAAGGACACCGAACCGGTCGAACTCCTGCACGCGCTGCGCGTCGTCGCGGCGGGGGAGGCGCTGCTCGCGCCGACCGTCACGCGCCGGTTGATCGCCGAGATCGTCGGACGGCCGGAGCACCGGCGGATCGACACCTCAGCCGTGCAGGAGGTGACCGAACGCGAACGCGAGGTGCTGGCGCTGGTCGCGGGCGGGCTGTCGAACGACGAAATCGCCGCCCACCTGGTGATTTCCGCAGCGACCGCGCGCACGCACGTCAGCCGCATCATGACCAAGATCGGCGCGCGCGACCGGGCGCAGCTGGTGGTGCTCGCGTACGAATCCGGTCTCGTCACCCCGCGCCGCGGCTCGCACGAATGAGCTAAGCCGGGAGTGTGAGTTACGCCGTGTCGGTGAACGTCGTCCCACCGTCGCACGCCTTACCGGAAGAGCATCACTGCTCAGCGAGGGGTGTGGCGGAAGGAGTTCCCGTGGCGTGGGAGATCGTCGTGGTCGCCGCGCTGGCCCTGGTTTTCCTGGTCCGGCTGGTAGCGCAGCTCCGGCGGAGCTGACGGACGCCGGCGCGGCGGCATCGCCCGGCGCACCGGCGGTTCGGCGGTGCGGTCGACGGCTGATTCGACGGGACGCGCCCGGTGCGCGCCCCCGTTCGCGCGCGGCGGCATCGCGCGCGGCGCGTCGTTCGGCGGCGGAGCTCCGTTCCTCGGCATCCGCCCGTTCTGCACCGGACGCGGCCGGGGCGCCGGACGCCGCGGCGGCAGCGGTTCGGCGGGAATCTTCGGGATCTCGGCGGTCACTTCGGCGTCGTCGACGAGCTGAGTCGTTTCGCCCGGTGTTTCGACCGGCGGTTCCACTGGCGGCTCAGGCGTTTCCGGCGCGGGCGGAGGCGGCTTCGGCTTGTGCGACAACCGTCGCGCCAGCGAGTGGCTCGGCCGTTCCACGAACCGGTAGCTCAGTTCGACCACCCCGAACACCGCCGGGATCACGATCAGCAGCGCGATCGGCAGCGGCACCGCCGGGCGCAGCAGTTGCAGCAGCACGAACGTGACCAGCATGTGCAGCAGGTAGATCGAATAGCTGCGCTCGGACAGCATGGTCCAGATCTTGCGCTGCTTCAGCCGGTCCTCGGCGAACATGCCCATCAGGAAGCAGGCGACGGCGAACGCCAGCGCGAGGTTGTACGAGCTGTCCACGCGGCCGACGTTGATGACGTCCGCCAGCACGTACAGCGACCAGGCGCAGCCGCCGTACAGCGCGCCGGTCCAGAGCGGGATCTGCTTCTTGGTCGTCGCCCAGATGACCTGGCCGATGACCATCGCGGGCAGGTACGAGACGTTCACCGCGAACAGCGACCACGACGGTCCGAGCTGGGACCGGCTCATCATCACCACGAAGATGAAGGTCAGTTCGACCGCGATCGCGAGCCACACCCACCGGCGCAGCAGCGGCAGCACCGCCATGAGCAGCAGGTAGAAGATGACCTCGACGATCATCGTCCAGGCCACCGGCACCAGCACGATCTGCGGGTAGATCAGGTAGTTGACCAGCGTGGTGTTGGTGAAGACGGTGAGCGGGTTCAGCGTCTGTGCTTGGCCGGTTGACGGCGGGTGCAGATTCACCAGCAGCAGGAACGCGGTCAGCAGCACCACGAACAGCATCGGCGCGTAGACCCGGATGAACCGGTTGAGCGCGAACCGGCCGGTGCCCTGGCGCAGCGCGATCGGCGTCACGACGAAACCGCTGACCAGGAAGAAGAACGGCACCGCGATCTGCCCGATGCCCTGCTTCGACATGTGCATCGGATCGCTCGTGAGCGCCTCGATGAAGTCGACGTACGGGGCTTTGTCGTTCTTCGCGATCACCCACGGATGGGCGATGTGGCTGTAGAAGACCAGCAGCGCGCCGAGGCCGCGGCCGATGTCGATGAAGACGATCCGGGTTTTCTTCGCGGGCGCGGACGAAGGGTCGGCCAGGGCAGCGGAATTCGGCTCGGCCAGCGTGCTCACCCCCGTCTTCCGCTACCGACAACCTCGTGAAGGTTACCGCCTCGCACCCCCGCCCCGGACGTACTCCCCGCAATTGGCGGTAAGCAGGGGATTAGTCACAACACCCGTTCTGGCCTCGGATTATGCGGTCGCCAGGTACGATCAGGCAGGAATTCGTCCGGTTTCACGCTAGGTAGTTCAGGAGTTCGGGGAGCGTGCAGCAGTCCAGTCTCGGCGGTCCCGTCGAGCCTTCGCCGACCCTGCGCGCCGCTTTCCGCCAAGCCGCCCCCGCGATCAGCCTCTACCTGCTGTTCCAGCTCGTCGCGTTCGGCGTGCTGTGGATGATGAGCTGGAAGGCCGACGTGTCGCCGGGCCGGTTCATCGACAACTTCGACGCCAACTGGTTTCTCTCGGTCGCCCAGCACGGCTACGACCAGCCGGTCGTGCACGGTGCCGACGGGCTGCCGGTCGAGAACAGCCTCGTGTTCTTCCCGCTGTACCCGGCGACGGTGGCGCTGCTGACCCTGGTCGGGATCCCGCCGCTGGCGGCCGGGATGACGATCTCGCTGCTGGCCGGGTGCGCGGCGGCGTGGGGCCTGTTCGTGCTGGGCCGCGACCTGGCCGGACCGCGGGTGGGCCTGCTGGTCGCGGTGCTGTGGTCGATCGGGCCGGGTTCGACGGCACTGCATCTGGCGTATTCGGAATCGCTGCTGATGGCGCTCGTGTCCTGGACGTTCGTGATGCTCGCGCGCCGCGAATGGCTGGTCGCGGGCGGGTTCGCGGTGCTGGCCGGGCTGACGCGGGCGAGTTCCGGGGCGTTGATCGCCGCGGTCGGCATCGCCGCGCTCATCGCGGTCTTCCAGCGGCGCGACGGCTGGCGGCCGTGGGCAGGCGGGCTGATCGCACCGCTCGGCCTGCTGGGCTACCTCGGCTACGTCTGGATCCAGACCGGCCGCCCGGACGGCTGGTTCTGGCTGCAGAACGCCTGGCAGATGCACTTCGATTTCGGCGTCTTCACCTGGACGCAGGTCCGCGAAGGCCTCACCTCGGACAACGCGAGCTGGATCACCGTCACCGCGCTCGTCGTGCTCACCGCGGTGGTGCTGCAGTTCTGGACCTGGGCGACGAAGCTGCCGTTGCCGTGGCAGATCTACGGCACGCTCACCGTGGTGATCGCGCTGTGCTCCTCGAACTTCTTCCAGTCCCGCGCGCGTTTCCTGCTGCCGGCGTTCGTGCTGACCGTGCCGGTCGCGCTCATGCTGGCGAAGCTGCCGAACCGGGTGCTGGCGGTGCTGCTGCCGGTGATCACCGTCGGAAGTGCCTGGTACGGCGCATTCCTGCTGACCATCGCGCACGTGGCACCGTGAGGCACCACGTGCGCGATCAGGTCAGGGCGCCAGCCACAGCGTGACGAATTCCTTCTCGTCCGCTTGAGCGGCGGCGATGATCGCCGAATCTTCGAGCACCTGGTCGGACGGACCGTCGTCGGTGACCACCTTCAGCGTGTAGCCGAACGAGCGGTACCCGGCGAGCACGACGGCCGGGTCGTCGCCCAGTTCCGCGATCGCGCCCGGGTCGAACTCGCACACCACGTGCGGCCGGTCGCGGCGCAGCACCTCGGCCAGCCCCGCCAGCGCACGGTGGTCGCGGCCCTGCAGATCGACCTTCACCAGGCTGATCCGCTGTTCGGTCACCTCGGGCACGGAATCCAGCCGCACCGCCGGTACCTCGACGCCGGAACCGTCCACGGTGACCCGGTTGTCGCCGCTGTTGCCGGGGGTCGCCTGCGCGAGGTGCACGGTGCCGGGCTCGTCCCACGCGGCCGACTCGACCACGGTGACCAGTTCGCCCGCCGCCGCGGGCAGGTTGACCTCGACGTTGCGGCGCAGGTACGCGGCGTTGACCGGATCGGCCTCCACCGCGATCACCCTGGTCACTTCCGGCGTGGCCCGCAGCAGCCGCAGCGTGTGGTAGCCGACGTGCGCGCCGATGTCGAGAAACGCGCCGTCCGCCAGCGAAGCCATCAGCTCGGCCTCGCTGTCCTCCCAGGACCGGTGGAACAGGATCCACGGCAGCATGACCTCGTCGACCGGCATCAGCAGCGCGCCGACGTCGCACTGGACGACGTCCGCCCCGCGCGGCACCGGAGCGTGCCGGAGCCGCGCCGCGTCCCGCATCGCGCTGACGTCGAGGGTCACCCGCTGGATGGCCTTCTCGTCGGCGTCGAGCCGTTCGTCGCGCCGCGCGAACATCTTGTGCACGGTTCCCGCGGCGGCTTCGACCTCCGCGCCGACGCCGTCGTAGCCCTCGGCGAGCTTCGCCACGTCCGCTTCGAGATTGCGCAGCGCCAGGTCCGTTTCCGGAGCCTGCCGGCGCAGCTCGTTGACCGTGCCGCGCAACGCTTCGAGCCGTTCGCCGAGCGTGCGCGTGGACAGCGCGGCGCGGCGCGATTCGTCGATGTTGCGTTCCAGGCCTTCGATCCGGTCCAGCAACCGCCGGTTGCTGTCCTCGGTCGCCGCGAGCAGCGCACCCATCACCTGGCGCTGGTGCACGTCGTAGTGGTCGATCGCGCGCAGCACCGCCTTGCGCAGCGCGGGTGCGAGCGGCAGCCGCGACGGCGCGCTCGCTTCCGGACGCCAGCGCAACGCCTCGGTCGCCTGCTGCAGCGGGCTGAGCGGGTGCTCCGGTGGCGGGGTCGCGGCGCGCTGCCGCTCCTGCCACGTCTCGTGCGCCTGCTCCAGCTCACGCCGCATCCACTCGGCCGCGGTCGCCATCGACCGCTCGCGCAGGACGACCTCCCGCGCGCGCCGGCCGCGGGCGGTCGCCTCGTCCGGAGCGTCGGCGATCTGCACCATCGCGGCCGCGGCGGCGTTCAGATCGGGCTCCGCCCAGACCGCGTCGGCGTGGTACGGGTAGTTGCCCTCGCCGACCGGCACCAGCCGGTACGGGATCGGCCAGCCGGTGGACGCGTCGAGGAATTCCGTGGTGCTGGAGTAATCCGTCGAAATCACCGGCATCGCACGGGCCATCGCCTCGGCGACGGTGAGCCCGAAACCCTCGCTGCGGTGCAGCGAAACGTACGCGGTGCTGGTCTCGTACAGCTCGTGCAGTTCGGCGACGCTGAGGTAGCGCTCGACCAGTTCGATCCGGTCGTCGCCGCGGACCACCGCGCGCAGCCGTTCGGCGGCCTGCGGGTGCAGCTTCGCGTTGATCGCCTTGACGGTGAGCCGGACGTCCTCGCGCCCCGGGAACGCCCGCTGGAACGCTTCGACCGCGCCCCAAGGGTTTTTGCGCTCCGCGACGCTGTTGAAGTCGAACGCGAACAGGAACCGCACCGGCTCGCCCTTGTCGCGCGCGGGCGGTGACGGCTCGCCCGGATCGCGCACCGGCACCGGGATCGTCTTGACCGGGATCGTCGAATGCGCGGCGAACGCGCGACGGCAGAAGTCGCTGACCGTCCAGACCTCGTCGAGCATCCCGAACGCTTCGTGCTGCCACTGCGGGAAGTCTTCGAGTTCCCACGCCCACAGCCCGATCCGGTAACGCCCGGCGCCGACCTCGGGGTGGTTGGTCAGGATCGTGCGCGTCTGGTCCGCGTTCACCGCGAACACGCTGACCGGGAACCGCGGATCGCCGACCGTCGCGGGCCGCTCGATGCCGGTGCGGTTCGAGACCGCCTTCTCCTCCAGCACGGTGGCCACCGGCACACCGCCGGTTTCGATCGCCTCGAGCACGATCCGGCCCATCTCGCCGAGCCCGAGCTCCGCGGTCAGGTAGCCGAGCAGGTTCACGCCGAACTCGTCGTGCGGCGGACGGGTCGAGACCGGTTCGGACGGCAGCGCCCACTCCGGCAGCCCGGCCTCGGAGACGCCGGATCCGGCGCACCAGTGCCGGAAGCCGTCCGCGTCGTCGCCGTAGGGGTGCGGGAACGCCATCTGCAGGTCGATCCGCGACGCCCAGATCGCGTGCGTCAGCCGGTTCAGCCCGGCCGCGGCCTGGCCCTGGTCCTCCGGCGTGGCGAGCCATTCGCGCAGCGCGAGCCCGCCGTCCTCGGCGTACGCGTGCGGCGGCGCGGGCTTCTTCTTGCGCTCGGCCTTGATCCAGCCCTCGCGGAAAACGCGCCGCGCGAGCTTCGGGACCGGCGTGCCGTCCTGGAAGTCCTTGAAGCCGTACGGAATCGAGTCGAGCGACTCGGCGTACCCCGCTTCGCGCAGCTTCGTGCCGTACGAATCGCAGATCGCGCGAAGGTCGTCGTTGTGCGACAGCAGCACCCGCGGCTTGCGCGCGCAGTGGAAGCTCAGCAGCCACGGCTTCTCCGGCCGGTAGCCGCTGAAGTGGAAGAACCGCAGCTTCGCGCCGCCCGCGGTCAGTGCGCCGTCCTTGTCACGGCCGATCGGCCGCTCGTGGAGGTTCCAGTACGCGACGTCGAATCCGGGGTCGGTGACGACGTGGTGCCGGAACAGCGACGGCACCTGGTCGACCCAGCGCTGGTCGGTGAACAGCTGCTGCTCGGGCGCGACGATCGCGTCGTGGCGCAGCCTGCCCGCCCAGAAGTCGAGGAACGGCCCGGCGCCGCGGCCGACGCCGATGAAGCCGAGGTTGAACATGCCGGTGCCCATGATCACCGCGTCGTCCGGCTCCATGCCGTCCTGCGGCAACGGGGTCAGGAAGTGCGGCGCGAGCACGATGTCGTGCTCCTGGGCGAGTTCGGCGACCTCGGGGATCGGCGCGAACAGCTCGATGTCCGGGTCGAGGTAGATCGCCGCCTCGGACTCTTTCAGCAGCTCGCGCAGCAGGTACGGCTTGACCGACGTGGCGAGTTCGGTGACCGAGTACGCGGTCGCCATCCGCAGGTAGTCGTCCTCGTCGATGCCGAACGCGGCCGGGCCGACGACGGTGAGTCCGTCGCCGGCCCGGTCCGACTGATCGCGCGGGGCGTCGATGACCGCGATGACGAAGCGGCCGCCCGGATGGTGCTCGAGGTAGGAGCGGGCCAGCACGCGCGCCGCGGGCACGTAGTTGCGGGCGACGATCGTGCAGGCGGTGGTCCCGGGCTCAGGCATCGGCGGTCAGCACCGTGAGCTGCTGGTTCAGCGCGGTGGTGAAGTCGGTGGAGGTCTGGCTCTTGCCGGACACCTCGACGCGGACGACCACGTTCCCGTGCGCGTAGTGCCCGCGCGACTGGGCCGACTGGCCTTCCTTCGCGTCGATCGAGGTCGCGTACACGCCGTTCGGGGCGGTGGTGTCGCGCTTGGCCCCGTTCGTGACCTGGACCTCCATCAGCTTCTCGGCCGCGGTCTTCGCCGCGGTCGGGCTGCTGGCCTGGGCGAGGAACAGCGTGATCAGGTTGCCGTCTTCGAGGTGGTACACGACGAACTTGACCTTGGACACGCCCGCCGCCTGGTAGGCGCTCAGTTCCTGCGGGTTGAGGTACTTCAGCGTGTCGACCTGCGAGAACGACGTGATGTCGTCGTGCGTCTCGGCCTTGCCCGGCATGGTCGCGACGCCGAGCGGGTCCGGCGGCTTCGGGGCCGAGGACGGACCGGGCTGGTGCTGCGCGGTGGTCTGCTCGGTGCCGCCGCCTCCGCTGTCGCGGCCCCACAGCCAGTACGCGCCGAACGCGATGCCGGCCAGCACGATGACGGCGCCGACGATCGCGCCGATCTTCTTGCCGTTGCTCTTCTTCGGCTTGTCGCTGAAGTACTCCGGACCCTGGCGGACCCATTCGGAGTCGCCACCGGACGGGCCGAGCGGCGGGAGATCGCCGCCGCCCCACGGCGGGGTCTGGTCGCTCTCGGCGGCGTTCCACGGCTGCTGCTGCGGGAAGCCCCCGGGCGGCGAGGACGGCGTGCCCTGCGGGAACCCGCCGGGCGGGGAGTAGTGCGCCTGCGGCTGGTGCTGCTGCGGCTGCACCACCTGGGTGCGCTCGGGACCGGCGTCCGCGGGCGGCTGCTGGGTCTGCCACGACTGGACGACCTGAGTGCGCTCGGCGCCGCCGTCGGCGGGCGGCTGCTGCGGAGCCTGCGGCTGCTGCTGCGGGACGCCTCCAGGCGGGCTGACCGGCGCGATCACCTGGGTCGAGTCCGCGCTCTGGTTCTGCGGCGGGGCGGGCTGGTCCTGCTGGCCGACGGCCGAGGACAGCACCTGATCACGCCGGATGCGATAGTCGTCCGCGGACAGTCGCCCTGACGCGAGCTCCTCGTCCAGCCGGCGCAGCTCCTCCTGCCAGGACACCAGGGCCCCCCTTATCTGTCGGCATGGCGACGGTCAATGCGTCGTCGCTACCCGATTGTGTGTGACGACGTGGACATTGTGCACGGGTCCGACCCCGCGTGACCTGGCGGGTGGCCTTGTGCGCCGGGGCGTGTTCAGCCGGCGGGCAGCGCGGCCGCGACCTTCGCGCGGATCTCTTCCATCCGCGAGCGCAGCACCGCCGGATCCTGGCCGACCGGGCCCGACACGCCGATGCCGACCGACACGCCGCCCGAGGTGTACCAGAAGGCCATCACGCGTCCGGCCGGGCTGCTCCCGGTGTAGAGCAGATCGGTGGCCGCCGGGCCGAGCGGGCTGCTGTCGAACCCGCCGGTGACGAGGTTCTGCCGCAGCCCCTGGACGAGCTGACCGGCCTGCGCCTTGGACGGCGCCGGGACCGCGATGAGCGTCGTGCCGCCGTCGGTGCCCGCGTAGGCGTGGTAGACGAGCTGATCCGCGCCCGCCGCGCGCATGAGGTTCGCGTCGGCGTCGGAAACGGCCTTGGCCTGGACCGCCTTGTCCAGCGCCATGGTCGAGTTCTCCGGGTTCGGCGTGCCCGGCAGCGTGGGCAGCTTGTCCTCGAGCGACGCCGGCTGGGTGTTCGGTGCGGACGACGCGGCGGGCGGCTGCGCGGCCGTGTCGTTCGAGTCGTTCTTGTTGCCGAGGAACCAGATGCCGCCGACGACCAGCGCCAGCACCACGAGCACGGCCAGCGACAGGAACAGCCAGGTCGGCTTGCCGCGGCGAGGCTTGGCGTCGTCCTCCCAGAGCCGGCGCGGCTCCGGCTGGCCGTTCGCCGGGATCGCGCCGAAGACCGCGGTGGGCCGGTCGTCGGCGGGGCTGGGCGCGGTGGTCGGCCGGTCGGTGGAGAACGGGGTGCCCGGGGTGTGCGAGAAGGCGGGCTGCGGCTTTTCGGCCGACGGGACCGCGGCCCCGGAATTCAGGAACGATTCGACCGCGGGCGGTTCCGGCGCGGGCATCGCCGGGTTGGTGCTGGCCCATCCGACGACCGGCTGTTGCTGCTGCTGACCCGGTTGCTGCTGGCTCGGCTGTTGCTGCTGGCCGGGGGTGTGCCACTGCACGGGAGCGACGCCCGGCCAGGTCCCCGGCTGGGCGGGCAGCTGCGGCTGCGGCTGGTGCGGCGGAGGCGGTCCGGCTTGGCCCGGCGGCTGCGTGACCGGGGTCTGCGGCTGGGCTGCCGGGCTCTGCGGCGAGGTGGCCGGGCTCTGCGGCTGTGAGAAGAGGGGAGCTGCCGCGTCGGTCGTGGCTGCTGAGTTTGGCGCAGCCGCCGGGCTGGTGGTGGCTGCTGAACTCGTCGTCGCAGCTGAGTTGGCGGCGGGCTGCTCGGGTGCCGCAGTGCCTCCGGGCGGGGTGCCCAGCCGGAGCGTGCTCGTCGGGTCGTGCTCCGGCATCGTCGCCACGACCTGCGTAGTGCTGGCGCTGTTGTCGACGGAAGCACCCTGGGCCGGGGTGCCCGCGCTGCCAGTGGAGGTGCTCGGCTCCGCTGCCGCCGGTCTGTCCGATCCGGCAGGCGTAGCGGTGGTCTGGGCGGCCGGTGTGCTCCAGGTGGGTGACTCGCTCGCCGGCGGCGCGTCCTGCCGCAACGGCGACGCCACTGGCGAAGCCGCCCCGCCGCCCGACGCCTCGGCGAGCAGTTCGTCGCGCTGGCGGCGGTGTTCGGCGTGTCCGAGGCGGCCGGCGGCCAACTCCGCGTCCAAGCGCCGGAGCTCTTCCTGCCAGCTCATCACGCAACCCCCTGTCACCGGTTCGGGCGACAGTGTTCCACGCGCTCTGGCTCCGTGGGGCTCAGGTGCACAAGATCAGCCCAGATCACGCGCCCGCTTCGCGAGACCGCCAGGAAAACCGGCGGGTCCGTACGATCGGGAGCATGTCCTCCGCGCGCGGTGCGCTCGCCGCCCTTGCCGTGGATCGGCTCGCCGGTCTCGACATCACCGCTGCCGAACTCGTCGAGGCCGGGGCGCGGGCCGTCGGCGAGGGCCTCGACGCGCCCTCCCTTCCCGAACTGGCCGCCCTCGACCACCGAAACCACCAAGCGGTTTCCGCCGCCTTCTCGCACGTGGTCGAGGAGCTGGGCATCGAACTCCCGGCCGACGCCACCGCGGCCCAATGGCAGCTGCTCGGCGAACACCTCGGCGAGATGGTGCGCGGCGACGTCCGGCTCGCTGTGGCGGCGAAGAGCGTCAAAGCCCTCGACGGACGGCTCGGCCATCCGGTCGCGCTCGCCGAGCTGCGGCAGTGGCTGGCGATGCTCGCGACCTGGATTCCCACCGATGTCACGCCGGTCAGCTACTGCGAGGACCAGGTTCTGCAGCAGGCGCGCGCGGTACTGGCGGGTCCGTGGCCGCCGGTCACCCGTTAAGCGGCAAAAACTGTCGTACATATGTTCTAAAATTAGCCGTGTACTGGGGAAACCATCCATCGGAAGGCGGCCGCCCATGACCAGTTCTCAGTCGGCATACGTCACGCTGCCCACATTCGTCGGGTACAGCGCCAGCAAGGGCCCGTCGCGTTCGTCGTTCGTCCGCAGGCAGCGCCGGCTGTACGAGGACCCGGCCCGGGCGGCGTTCAACTACTACCGGCGCGCGGCGAACGCGGTGCGGGCCGGCCGGGCGGCGCGGCAGGACGAGGTGGCGATGCGCGCGCTGGTCAACAACGCCGACGAGCGCACGCGTCCGCATTACGCCGCCATCGCCGAGGGCTGGCTGCGTTACCTCGGCAGGCGCGATCCGAAGCTGATCGAGGTCGGGCGGGCGCGGTTCGCGCTCGGCGAGCTGGAGATCGGCATCAGCCCGCAGCTGGGGCTGCGGAAGTCGAACGGCCGCCGGTTCGCCACCTGGCTGTACTTCAAGGAGGAGCCGCTCACCCGGGACGCCGCGCAGCTCGCGTTGTGGCTGCTCACCGAGGGCATGCCGGATCTGCTGCCGGGCGGGGAGGCGCTGGTCGTGGACGTGCGCCGGGCGAAGGAGTTCACCTTGTCGGCGCGGGACCGGGAGCGGCTGCGGCCGTGGGCGTTCAGCGAGGCGTCGGCGTTCGTCACGCTGTGGCGCGCCGCATAACTGCTCCGTGCATGACCGGCACGGGTCTCGGGTAAGGAACCTGCGGACCGGGCGCTGTTTTCCCGGTCCGCGGGCCACCCGGTCGAGTGACAGCTTGGCGCTCGGCTCCGGTGGACTGGACAATCCCGGTCCCGGACACGAAGCTTTCGGCAGTTTCGAGCCCGGCCGATGACTTCGAGGTCGACAAGTGAACGCTGCTGCAGCCTGGGAGCCGCTCTCGCGAGTGGCTGACGAACCCGCTTGGTATTGGGTGCACGACAAGCTCAGGTTCTGGCCGAGCACCTTCGCGCACGATTGGCCCGGCTTCCATGAGCCGAGCCCGTCGGCTGCCTGGGATCTCTCCACCGGCGAGTACGACCGCGCCTCGGCCGAGTTCCGCCTCGGCCCGTACGCGGTGGAAGAGCACGACGTGGCCCGTGCCGTGCTGGCCGCGCTCCAGGAGGTCACCGCCGAGGACGACTGGCTGTGGGTCCTGCATTGGCAGCACCAGTCGTTCAAGTTCTGGCCGCACCGCATGCAGCAGAACGCACCGTGGCCGGTCTCGGTCTTCCCGCGCGGCGACTACCACCTGTTCCTCGCCGCCGATTTCAGCTACGGCACGCTCGGCCACCCGTGGGAACGCACCCTGTGCGTCTTCGGCGAAAACTTGCTCCCCGCGGTCGAAAAGCACGCCGACGGCATCCTCACGAATCAGCTCCGCCGGGACGGCCAGCCCTCTGCGCTGACCCGCTGATCACCGCCGCTGCTACCGTCACGCACGTGTTCGAATACCACGGCTGGGTGACCATCGCCGCCACCGCGACCGGCGACGACGACGCAGCTCTGCTGGAGCGCCTGGTGGAACGGGTCCACCGCTCGCTGAACAACACGACCATGCTGGACCTGGTAGACCTCCGCTGGAGCTCGGGCCTCCCCATGCTCCATCTGGGTGGTCTGGACAAACACGGCGGAGCCATCACCCCGCAACTGCTGGAAACCTTCGCCCGAGTAGGAGAACTGGCCCCAGGCTCCTACGGCCTCCTGCACATCTGGGACGACCAACACCCAGAACACGACAACGAGTTCCAGGTGTACCGAATGGCAAGAGGCCAACTAACGGAACAAAAAGACGAACACCTGTCCCCCATCGCCCCCACAGTCCTAGACACCTACGAGCTCTAGCGACAGACAGGCACGCGCCTTCTCGCTTGCTCCCAAGCTACAAAGCCGCCCACCCACCCAACCGCAGCCGGTGGCACCGCGGGGGTCCGGGGGGCTCGGCCCCCCGGGTAATACGGCGAAACCCCCGTATCCACGCTTTTTGTGGATACGGGGGTTTCAGGGTTGAGCGGATGACGGGATTCGAACCCGCGACCCTCACCTTGGCAAGGTGATGCGCTACCAGCTGCGCTACATCCGCGTTAACCGCTTGGTGCTCGGTGTTGAAGACACTCTATACCGTCGCCTCGGTGACACTTTCGGGGGCCCCGTTATTGGCGTGGACCTGCTGAGATGTGGTGCTTGCGCGTCACGTCGAGCGCACAAGGGGTGACGACGGGCGCTCTGCTCCGTATGGTGTCCCCAATCGACTTCAGTGGTGAGTCCTTCGGGGGAGGAGGTGCCTTGCCGGATGACCGAGCTGGGCACGGCGCCGCCACCAGCGGCCTCGGAATCCGACGAGCAGGCACTTTTGAAGCGGCTGCGCGACGGCGAGGATGCCGCGTTCGGGGAGTTGTTCGAGCTGCATGCCGCGGCCGTGCGCAGATTGGCGCAGAGTCTGGCGGCGGATCGTTCCGAAGCTGAAGACATCACCGCGGAGACTTTCTTCCGCGTGCTGCAGGCGTTGCGCCGCGGCGCGGGTCCGCGGGATTACATCCGGGCTTATCTGCTGACGGTCGCGCGCCGGGTGTCGTGGGAGTGGCATGGCGCTCGGCGCGATGTCCCGGTGACTGACGACGAGTTGACGTTCCGGGCGGGCGCCGGGGTGGACACGCCCGCGCGGACGGCTGAGCACACGTTGATCACGACGGCGTTCACGAGTTTGCCGGAGCGGTGGCGGACGGTGCTGTGGCAGACCGAGGTCGAGGGCGAGCAGCCGGCGATGGTGGCTCCGCATTTCGGCTTGTCGGCGAACGCGACGGCGGCGTTGGCGCGGCGGGCGCGGCAGGGGTTGCGGGCGGCGTATCTGCAGGCGCATTTGTCGGTGAACCGGGGTCCGGAGACGTGCCGCGCGGTGGTGGAGAAGCTGGGCGGGTTCACCGCGGGCAGTGTCACCGGCGCGGAGGCGGAGCGGATCAAGGCGCATTTGCTGGGGTGTCCGTCGTGCCGGGCGACGCAGGACGAGCTGCGGGATGTGTGTTCGTCGTTGCGAGCGCATGCCGGGGTGCTGGTGCTCGCGGTTCCGGCGCTGGCCGGGGTCGGCAAGGCCGCTGGCGCGGTCGCGACGGTGAAGAGCGTGGTGTTCGGCTCGAAGGTGAAGGTCGGGCTGGCGCTGGCGTCGACCGCGGCGGCGGGTGCGGTGAGTTTGACCGCCGGTCCGCTGGTGTTCGGGTCGCATCCGGTGCAGGACGTCGGGTTGGGCGGGGGCGCGCCGGAGCTGGCGTTGCAGCCGCCGCAGCCGCCTCCGCCGCCGGCGCAGCAGGGTCCGCGGGTCATTTCCGGGCAGCTGAACGGCAGCGCGCGGCCCGCGCACGTGGGGGTTCATCCGGGGGTTTCGCAGCATTTGGGCGTGGCCGAGGTGCCGCATTTGCCGCCGGTGCATCAGGCGGCGTCCGGGGAGCAGTCCTCGTCGGCGTCGGATTCGGCTGGGTCGACTGGTTCGACGCCGCGGGATGATCTTCCGAGCCAGGACGGCAGTCGTACGGAGTCGCCGATGACGAGCCGGTCTTCGAGCACGGAGTCGCGGTCGGATCTGGACACGTCCACGAACTCGTCGAGCCCGGGCGTCCTGAGCACGACGACGGACGACACGAGTCCTTCGTCGTACGCTCCGCCGCCCTCCTCGTACGTGCCTTCGCCGGATTCGTACGTGCCGCCGTCGGTCACGACCACGCCGACCGGGTCGCGGCACGACGCATCTGCTGCTCCGCGGTCTTCCAGCTCGGCTGAGTCGTCCGACTGCCCGAAGTCTTCCAAGCCGGTCGAGTCGACCAAGTCTTCGAAGTCCGCCGAGTCCTCGAAGTCGGCCAAGACGGACTCCACGTCCGGGAACGATGTCACCGGTTCGGCC
Source organism: Amycolatopsis sp. Poz14 (assembly GCF_006704225.1). Taxonomy (NCBI): domain Bacteria; kingdom Bacillati; phylum Actinomycetota; class Actinomycetes; order Pseudonocardiales; family Pseudonocardiaceae; genus Amycolatopsis; species Amycolatopsis sp. Poz14. The sequence goes on along the minus strand of NZ_JACLHD010000001.1, from coordinate 517,405 downwards.
GATTCCTCAGCGGACGCAAGCTCCCGAACAGCCAAAACCCGGCAAACCGCCAGTAACTCTCAGTGAGCGCCTCGCGCTGGACGGCACGGTCACGGTAACGTTGAGCGAGTTCGACGTCGCCCGGGAGGCAACAGGATGAACCGGCTGGTGCGCGGCGAAGACGGTCGCCATTGGGTGGTCCGTGCCCAGATGGAGTGGCGGGCTCCTGCCACCGCTGACGATTTCGAACACGACGTCGCGGGCAGTTACGGACCTGGCATCGCGATGATCGTGGTCATGGGGTTCCTGGTGATCGCGCTGGTGGTCTGGACCCCGGATGTCGTGAAGGTGCCCGCGTGGGTGCTGCTGGCGTTGCTGCTGGTGGTGTTGTTCTTCCCGCTGCGGTGGATCCTGCGCCGCCCGTGGACGGTGGTCGCCGAGACCGAGGGCGACGTCGCGGGCGACCGGCCGTCGGAGCGCTGGGTCGGCACGATCCGCGGCATGTTCACCGTGTCCGGCGAGGTGAAGCGGATCTCGAAGACGATCCAGAGGCATTCGCTGCCGGACTTCGACGGTCCGCTGCACCCGGTCGAATAGACCTGGCCGGAACCGGGCCGGCGCGCGAGACTGGTGCCATGCCCGAGTTGCCCGAGGTCGAAGCACTGGCCCACCACCTGCGCGAACACGCCGTGGGAAGCACCGTTTTCCGGCTCGACGTCGCGTCGCTGAGCGTGCTGAAGACCGCGGTGCCGCCGTACACCGAGCTGCACGGCCGCGAAATCACCGACGCGACTCGGCACGGCAAGCATCTGGATGTCGTGCTGGGCGATTTGCACCTGGTGGTGCACCTGGCGCGCGCTGGCTGGCTGCGCTGGTCGGACGGGCTGTCCCCGGCTCCGTTGAAGCCGGGCAAGGGGCCGATCTCGCTGCGGGTGCATCTGGAGTCGGCTTCCGGTCCTGGCTTTGATCTCACCGAGGCGGGGACGAAGAAGGGCCTGGCGGTGTGGATCGTCGCGGACCCGTCCGAGGTGGCGAGCGTGGCGCGGCTGGGGCCGGACGCGCTGGCGATTGACGCTTCGCAGTTGCGGGAGTTGTTCCAGGGGAAGGGGACTCGGCTGAAGTGGGCGTTGACTGATCAGTCGTTGATCGCGGGGATCGGGAACGCTTATTCGGACGAGATCATGCATCGGGCGAAGTTGTCGCCTTATGCGACCGTGGGGAAGCTGGACGAGGGCGCGTTGGAGGTCCTGGCCGAGGCGATCCGCGAGGTGGAGACGGACGCTGTCTCGCGGTCGGTGGGGCAGAAGGCCGCGCGGTTGAAGGGAGAGAAGCGGTCTGGGCTGCGGGTGCATGCTCGGACTGGGCTTCCTTGCCCGGTTTGCGGGGATACTGTGCGGGAGATTTCGTTTGCGGATAAGTCGTTTCAGTATTGCGCGACTTGTCAGACTGGCGGGAAGCCGTTGGCTGATCGGCGGATGTCTCGGTTGTTGAAGTAGTTCTGCGTCTGTTGTGGGCGGCTCGTCGCCTGGCGGCGACATTGCGCCCCTTGGTTGCGTGGGGCACCCCGAAGCTTGATTGTGATGACGGTCTGGGGGTGCTTGTCAAGGCGGGAAAGATGCCTTGACAAGCACCCCCAGACCGCATTTTGGCTTCGTATCGGGGTGCGGGGGTGGTGTGGGTGCACCGATCGTTGGGTGCGTCGGCTGCGGTTGGTTCTCTGAATGCTTCGACGTCCGCATCGCGGGGCGTGGCGGCCACGGAGAAGCTTCGCGGCGGGTGGTGGGGCACCTGGTCTCGCGAGTGAAGGGCTACTCCGGAGGGTTTCTCGGCGTGCTTCGCGCCAAGATCATCGCGGTGTCGTGAGGTCTCAGAGGGTTGTGCGGGAGCTACGCGGGTTGGGAGGGGCGTAGCGCGGGTGTCGTGAGGGGCCCCTTCAGGGAATCAGATTCCGTGAGGGTTCCCCTCACGACACTTGGCCGCACGCTCCGCGTGCGAGAAGCCGCTGGCGAGGCGGCCAGCACTCGGCATCGCCGGGAGGGCCGCCTCCGGGCCCGAATCGCCGGGAGGGCTGTCCGCGGTCGCCAGGAGAGCTGCCCCGGGTCCGAATTGCCGGGATGGCCGCCCGTGATTGCCAGGAGAGCTGCCCCGGGGCCCGAATCGCCGAGGGGGGGTGCCAGGCGAGCAGCCCGGGGGTCCGAATTGCCAGGAGGTCCGCCCGCGTTTGCCAGGACAGCCGCTCCGGGGCCCGAATTGCCGCGAAGGCCGCCCCCAGTTGCCAGGACAACCGCCCCCAGGCCCGACTTGCCAGGAGGGCAGCGCCGAGCCATTGCCAGGAGAGCCGCACCCCTGGCCCAAATTGCCGGAAGGGCCGCCCCGCGAATCCATCCCGAAACCACCAAGAACCCTCATCCGCACTAGCAAGCAATGAAGGGTCCCTTCACTCCTAACCGTCCGTAGTCATGAAGGGTCCCTTCACTCCACCCATTGGCGACCCACAGCCACCGCCACCACTCGAATGGCGCAAGATCCTCACGCTCACCGGGAGTGACGGTAGGGTTTGCCCACTCTCGGCGTCGCTACTGGACAGAAAGTGGGGAGCAGACCTTGCACCCGGTCGGTCGAGCGCAGAGCATGGACGTCGTGTCCGACTTCCCCTATGCGCTGGTCGTCCCGTGGGTTCTGGTCGGCATCCTGGTGATCGTGGTGCTGGTCCTCGCCTTCCGGGCGCGCCGGCCCAAGGGGGTCATCCAGGACGCCGTTCTCCAGGCCGTTCACCGGATGTCCAAGGCCACGCCCAACTTGCGGGCGGGGCTCGACGAGGAGGCCGCCAACCGGATGACGGCGGAGCTGCTCGAGGTGCTCGATTGTCTCGCCGTCGGCATCACCGACAGTGAAGGCACGCTGCTGTCCTGGGCGGGCGAGGCCACCGATCATTACCTGGACGTCGTCGAGGACATCGGGACCGCGTTGCGCAAGCACCGGCGCGCCGTCGCTGATCACAACAAGATGCCCTGCAATCACCGGGGCACCTGCAAGATGAAGACCGCCGCGATCGTTCCCATTCTTGTTGAGGGCGAGGCCGAGGCGACGCTGATCGTCGTCGGGCGCACGCGCGGCAAGCTGGTGCAGATGGCTGAGGCGGTGGGCCAGTTCGTCTGCACGCAGTTCGAGCTCGCGCGGCTTGAAGAATCGCGCAATCAGCTGCAGCAGGCGGAAATCAAAGCACTGCGCGCGCAGATCTCGCCGCACTTCGTCTACAACGCGCTCAACACCATCTCCGCGCTCATCCGCACCGATCCGGAGGAAGCGCGCGAACTCCTCCAGGACTTCGCGGACTTCACGCGCTACTCGTTCCGCACGTCCGGCATGTACACCACGCTCGCCGAGGAACTGCGCAACATCGACCGCTACCTGACCATCGAAAACGCTCGATTCGGCGGCCGGCTCGAGGTGCGGATGAAGATCGCGCCCGAGGTGCTCAGCGTCGTCGTGCCGTTCCTGATCATTCAGCCGCTTGTCGAGAACGCCGTCAAACACGGTCTGGCCAGCAAGCCGAGCGGCGGGTGCGTCACGGTGATCGCGCGGGACGACGGGCACGAAGCGCTGATCACGGTCGAGGACGACGGCATCGGCATGGACCCGCGGCAGCTCACCGATCTGCGCAACGCGCACCGCACCGGCGCGCACGTCGGGCTCGGCAACATCAACCAGCGCATGCGGCAGGTGTTCGGCGAGGATTACGCGCTCACCGTCGAAACCGCGCCGGGGGCGGGGATGAAGGTCGCGTTGCGGGTGCCGAAGTTCAAGCTCGGCGTGCGGCCGAACATGCCGGACTACTCCGCTGACGTGCCGCAGCAGCCGATGGCTCCGGTCGAGCCGGCACCGGAACCCGACGGAGTGCACGGCTCGCGTTCGGGAATGCTGCCCGCGCACTGAACTGGTTAGCCTGGGCAGATGAGCGTGACCGACAAGCTGACTTCCCGCCTTCCCATGCTCGGCGACCGGGGCGACCGCAAGGACGTGGTCGCCGTCGTGAAGCTGCACGGGGTGATCACGCCGTCGCCGTCGCCGCTGGCTCGCGGTGCGATCAACCTCGGCGCCGTCGAATCCGCGCTCACCAGGGCGTTCGCGCACGATCGGCTCAAGGCCGTCGCGTTGCAGATCAACTCGCCGGGCGGTGCGCCGACGCAGTCCGGACTGGTCGCGGAGCGGATCCGGCAGCTGGCCGACGAGAAAGGCGTGCCCGTCCTCGCCTTCGCCGAGGACATCGCCGCCTCCGGCGGGTACTGGCTGGCCTGCGCGGCCGACGAGATCTACGCGCACCGGACGTCCATGGTCGGCTCGATCGGCGTCATCAGCGGCGGGTTCGGATTCACCGGGCTGCTCGAACGCTTCGGCATCGAGCGCAGGCTGCACACCGCGGGCGCGAACAAATCGCGGCTCGACCCGTTCAGCCCGGAGAAGCCCGAGGACGTCGAGTGGCTGAAAAACATGCACAGCCAGCTGCACGAACTGTTCGTCGAATGGGTCAAGGAACGGCGCGGCGACCGGCTCACCGATTCCACCGATCTGTTCACCGGGGACGTCTGGCTCGGACAAAAAGCCGTCGACCTCGGGCTCGTCGACGGGCTCGGTTCGCTGCGCGAGATCGTCCGCAAGCGGTACCCGGACGCCGAGATTTCCGTGGCGGAGCCGAAGAAACCGCTGCTCGCCCGGCTCGGGATCGGGGCGCCCGCGGCGGCGAGCGCGCTGCTGGACGCGGTGACCACGAAGGCGGCCTGGTCGCGTTTCGGGCTCTGACCCGAGGTGAGCGGCGACTCCGGTACGCCACTCACAAGCGGTACTCTCGGCTGGGGTCTGGACAATGCACCTCGCAATCGGCAGGATGCGTCTCACTGTGAGTGCTCACGACGACACCCGGAAACTCATCGTCCTTGCCGTGGACGACGAGCTGGCCGGGCTGGACGAACTCAGCCACGGACTCCAGAACAACCCGCACATCCACCGCGTTTTCCAGGCCTCGGACGCCTCCGACGCGCTGCGGCTGTTCTCGCACGACGACCCGGAACTGGCTGCCCGGCGGGCAAGCGGCCTGCCGACGGTCGACGCCGTGTTCGCCGACATCGACATGCCCGGCCTGTCCGGCATGGAGATGTCGCGCGTGATCGCGGCGATGAACCCGTCGCCGGTACTGGTGTTCGTCACCGGGCACGCCGAGGAAGCGGTGAACGCGTTCGATCTCGGCGCGGTCGACTACGTCCTGAAGCCGTTCCAGCAGGACCGGCTCGACCGGTCGGTCGCGCGGGTGCGCGAGAAGCTGGCCACGGTCGCGGGCCCGCCCGCCGGCCAGGGCGGGGCCGAGCCGGTGAAGACCGACGACGAGGTCATCCCAGTCGAACTGGCGGGCACCACGAAGCTGATCCCGCGCTCGTCGGTCCGCTGGGTGGAAGCGCAGGGCGACTACGCGCGGCTGTTCACCACCGAGGGCAGCCACCTCGTCCGGATCCCGCTCGCCCAGCTGGAAGAACGCTGGGAGAAGGCCGGATTCGTGCGGATCCACCGGTCGTTCCTGGTCGCGCTGCCGCTGATCACCGAAATGCGGATGGGCCAGGGCGGCTACCAGGTCGTGATCGGCAACGAGGAGAAAGTGCTGCCGGTCAGCCGCAGGCACACCCGGGCGCTGAAGGACCGCATCGTCGGTTCCGGCCGGGGCGGCTAGCCGTCGATGTCCTCGCCCGAAGACCCCTACCACCGGCTCGAGAACGGGGTCCGCAAACCGGACCCGACGCTGGGCGTGCGGCCGGAGGACCGCGCGGTGGTCGAACCGGTGCCGCCCGCTCCCGAACCGGTCCCGCGCTCCAGCGAACCCGCGCACGTGCGGCCGAAACGGGAACGCGTGGTGCTCGCCGATTCGCGGCAGTCGTCGGCGCGGATGCGCGGGCGGGTCGAGCTGGAAGAACAGACCAGCTGGGGAAAACTGCTGGTCCGCGACCTGGTGAAGGTCCAGTTACGCACGTCGGTGTGGCTGGCGGTGCTCGTGCTGGTCGTGCTCGGGATGCTGCCCGCGCTGTTCTATTTCCTCCCCGCGGTCGCGCGGTTCACCGTGATCGGCATCCCGATCCCGTGGCTCGTGCTCGGCCTGCTTCCGTTCCCGTTCCTTTTCGCCGTCGGCCTCTGGTACAACCGGCTCGCCGAGCGGCACGAACGCGACTTCGTCGACATGATCGAGAACTGACCCGCGCGGGGGATGCGTTCGCTGGTGGCGGCGCGTCCCGGAAGCGTGCGGTCGTGCGAGGATTCACGCCGTGCAGCTGACCCCGTGGACGTTGACCGGCCTCGCGCTGGTCGCCTTCGCGACTTACTACCTTGGCTTCCGTTCGTCGCGCGGGGCCACCAGCACGCACGACTTCCTCGTCGCCCGCCGAACCGTGCGTTCCAGCCGCAACGCCGCGGCGATCTCCGGCGAATACCTGTCCGCGGCGTCGTTCCTCGGTGTCGCGGGCATGGTGCTCAAACAGGGCGCCGACGCGACCTGGTACCCGATCGGCTTCACCGCGGGGTATCTCGCGCTGATGCTGTTCGTCGCCGCGCCGCTGCGCCGATCCGGTGCGTACACGCTGCCGGACTTCGTGGAGGCCCGGCTCGGCTCGCGAGGCCTGCGCCGCTTCGCGACCGCGGGCGCGGTGTTCATCGGGATTCTGTACATGGTCCCGCAGCTGCAGGCCGCCGGGTTGACGCTCGCGCAGATCGTTCCGGTGCCGGCGTGGGCGGGTGCGCTGCTCGTCATCGTCCTGGTCGCGGTCAACGTGATCTCCGGCGGGATGCGCGCGATCACCGTGGTCCAGGCGTTCCAGTACTGGCTGAAGCTGTTCGCGATCGCCGTGCCGACTTTCGTGCTGTGCATGGTTTTCTTCGCCGGCGGCGGCCCGGGCGGCGTGCGTGCGCTCGGTGCGCCCGCGCCGCCGGTGTTCCCGTCGGACACCAAGGTGACGGTGCAGACCGACGTGACCGTGAAGGTCACCACCGAGACTTTCTTCTACGCACACGGCCACATCGACGACGGTCCCGCGGGCGGCATGGCGCGCTGGTCGCCGCTCGTGCCGCACAAGGTGTCCGCGGGGACGACGCTGGAATTCGCCGCGGGCACGCCGGTGCCGGTCGTGAGCGACGCGCCCACGTCGAACGACGCGTGGCTGCATCCGGCGTCGAACGGCATCACTGACCTGCTGCAGACGTACTCGCTGATCTTCGCGCTGTTCCTCGGCACCATGGGCCTGCCGCACGTGCTGGTCCGCTTCTACACCAACCCCGACGGCAAGGCCGCGCGCCGCACCACCGTGCACGTCCTGCTGCTGCTCGGGCTGTTCTACCTGTTCCCGACGATGCTGGGCGCGCTCTCCCGGATGTACGTGCCGCAGCTGCTGCTCACCGGCAACACCGACGCGGCCGTGCTGTTGCTGCCGACCGCGGTGCTGCCAGGCTGGCCAGGGCAGATCCTCGCCGCGGTGACGGCAGCGGGCGCGTTCGCGGCGTTCCTCTCGAGTTGCTCGGGCCTGCTGGTGAGCGTGGCCGGGGTGGTGTCGACGGACCTGCTGCCGGGCCGGGTCAAGGACTTCCGGGTCGCGGCGTTGCTGGTCGCGATCTGCCCGATGGCGCTCACGCTGATCTTCCGCACCGAGGACATCTCGCTCTCGATCGGAATGACGTTCGCGCTCGCCGCGTCGACGTTCAGTCCGCTGCTGCTGCTCGGCATCTGGTGGCGCAAGCTCAGCTGGCCGGGCGCGCTGGCGGGAATGGTCGTCGGTGGCGGGATGGTGCTCGGCGCACTGGCGTACAACATCGTGTGCGAGTACACCGGGGACAAGATGCCGTGGTTCACCATTCAGCCCGCGCTGATCTCGGTGCCCTCGGCGTTCCTGGCGACCTACGTGGTGAGCCGGCTGACCAGGTCCGGCCGCCCGGAACTGGTGAACGACATCATGCTGCGCCTGCACGCCCCCGACCCGCTCGGCCTGATGCGCGACCGCGCGGTCGCCCGGTTCGGCCAGGCCGACGAGAAACTGCGGGCCGGCCGGGGACGCCACCGCAAGGCTTAGCGGTTAGCGTTCCTCACACGCGTACAACGTCCTGACATGGGAGCATGGAACCTGTGGTGAGCCCTGCTGAAATTCCGACCGCTGAAGTCCGCGACCTGCCCGCGGACGTCGCACTGCTCGACGTCCGCGAGGACGACGAGTGGGCCGCCGGGCACGCCCCCGCCGCGGTGCACATCCCGCTCGGCGAACTGCCCGCGCGAGTCGGCGAACTCGCCGAATTCCCCGAGGACAACCCGGTCTACGTCATCTGCCGCTCCGGCGGCCGCTCGGCGCGCGCCGCGGCCTGGCTGAACGCGAGCGGCTGGGACGCGGTCAACGTCGCGGGCGGAATGGGAGCCTGGGCGCGCGAAGGCCGCCGCATGGTGAGCGAAAACCCCGACACTGAACCCGAGGTTCTCTGACGGATGCCTGCCCAGTCTGTTCCCGAGCCGCCGGAATCCTCGGATCCGGCGTCGTTCGTGCCTGGCTTCGGCCGGGACGAGGGGGACGGTGCCCCGCCGGTTGACGCTGGTCAAGGCGGGGTTGGGCACGGTTCTCCCGGCACTGGCACTGGCACCGGCACCGGGGCTGGGGTTGGGCACGTCGGGCCGGGCGCTCCGGCTGGCGGACCTGTCCCCGGTTGGGCTGGCTCGGTGCCGCAGTTCGGCGCGCAATCGCATTCTGGCCAGCCCAGCGGCGGGCAACAGGGTGCGCAGCCGTATCCCGGTCAGCAAGGTGGTGCCGCGCAGCCCGGGCAGCCCGGCATGGTGCCGCAACCCGGTGCCGCGCAGCCTGGAGAGCCGGGTCTGGCACCGCAGCCTGGTGCCGCATCGCATGGGCAACCGGGCCTGGCACCGCAGCCCGGTGCCGCATCGCATGGGCAACCGGGCCTGGCACCGCAGCCCGGTGCCGCATCGCATGGGCAACCGGGCCTGGCACCGCAGCCCGGGCAGCCAGGCCAGGCATCGCAGCTCGGCGAGCAGGGTGGTGCCGCGCAGCTTGGGCAGCCCGGCACAGCGCCGCAGCCCGGACAGCCGGGCGCTGCCGTATCGCCCGGGCAGCCAGGCCCGCCACCGCAATCCGGCCACCAGGGTGGTCCCGCGCCGCATGGGCAGTCGGGCCCGCCACCGCAACCCGGCCATTGGGCACCGCAGCAAGCCGGGGCGGTGCATCCTGGCCAGCAGTTCGCCCAGCCGTACCAGCAGCAGTACCCGGCGCAGGTCTACCCGCCGCACCCCGCGTTCGCGCGCCCGTTCACCGCTGCTCCGCAAGGTCCGATCCACCGGCCCGCGCCGCAGCAACCGCAGGCGAGTCCGCCGAAGCGGGCGGCCAAGTTGCGTTGGGTCGCGTCCCCGCCGCCGAGTGTCGTTCGTCGTCGGCGTGCCGTGCCCGCGACGCCCTACTCCGGTCCGCCGTCCTATCCGGTGCCGCCGCGCTGGGGGTTCCCGAACCTGACCTGGCGCCGGCCGACGAACGTGCCCGGCACCGCGTCCGGCGAAATCCGGCCGATCGACCGGATCCCGGTGCTCGCGCGGAGCCTCACCACGATCCTCTGGACTTTCGCCGTTCTCGCCGTGATCGCGGCCGGGGCGGAGATCTGGCGGTACGCGCTCCTCGTGGAGAGCCGCGATTCCGCGCTGAACAGCAGCGTCGTCGGGTTCTCCGACGCGTTCGTCATGCTCGCCGGCCTGCTCACCACGATCTTTTCGCTGCTCCCCGCCGGACTCTCGGTCTGGTGGCTGCTGGTCGCCCGACAAGCGGCCGCCGACGAGGCCGATGAAGCGCCGCCGCGGCCGGTCTGGCAGGTGCTTGTGGGCGTGCTGGTGCCGATCGTGAACCTGCCGCTGGCGTTGTCCGTGGTCAGCGAGCTGGAGCACGCCGTGCTCCGCCGGTCCCGCGACAAGCGGCCGAAGCCGTCGCGGCTCGTGCTCGGCTGGTGGGGTGCGTGGGTGGCGAACTGGGTCCTGCTGATCGTCACGATCATCTGGCGGATCCGGCCGGGCGTGCAGGCGATGGCGGACAGCGTCCTGCTGGTCGCGTTCACCGACCTCGCCGCGGCCGTGCTCGCGATCGGCACCGCGCTGGTGATCCGGCGGTTCTCGGATCTGCTGATGCCGATCGCCCCGGAACGTCTGCGTGACTTCCGCGTGCTCAAGATCGAGGGCGCGCCGGATCCCGAACTGCGGACCGCGCGTCCGGTCGGGGCCGCGCGTTAAAGGTCGCCGAGCGCTGGTTCCAGCTGGCCGAACGCGACCGCCGCGGAATCCCGGATCTGCTCCACCAGCTCGTCCGGCTTGACGTCCTGCCAGGTCAGCCGCCAGACGTCGTCGAGAAGGAGCCGCAGCACCGACGTGAGGTGCGCCCCGGCCGTCCGCGACAGCATCTCCCGGTCCGGATGCCGGTCGAGCAGCGCGGCGGAGAGCTCGAATTCCCGGTCGACGTGCATGTCCCGGAGCGCGGACGTGAGGCGTTCGCTTTGGCGCACCATCCGCACGAAGGACACGTCCGCGAACCCGAGCAACGCGCTCGCCTTGTCCAGCTCCGCGAAGCACCCGTCCCGTACGGCGATCAGCGCCGGCGTCTCCGGGTCGGCCCGGACCAGGTTCGCCGGCCAGTCCACGAAGTCGTTCCGGATGTCGAAGACCAGGTCTTCCTTCCGGCTGAAGTGATTCGTGACGGTCATCTTGGCGACCCGCGCCGCCTCCGCGACCTCGGCGATCGTCACCTGGTCGAACCCGCGCTGGATGAACAGCCGCGTCGCCACCGCCGAGATCGTCTGCCGCGTCTCCAGCTTCTTCTGCTCCCTGAGGCTCACCCCGCCCAGTGTACTAGGTCCGACCTAAAATTGTGCTTGACCCATTAACTAGGTTCGACCTAATCTCAGGTCCGACCTAATGAAGGGGGTGAGACGATGACCACGCAGCTTCCGGCGGCTCCGGTCTCCGATGCCGGGCTTCGCCGGCTCGGCGGGGTGCTGATCCTGGGCGCGGTGCTGTCGATCCTCGACGCGACGATCGTGTCGGTCGGGATCGGCGTGATGGCGCGTGACCTGGACAGTTCGCTGCCGACCGTGCAGTGGGTGGCCAGCGCGTACCTGCTGGCCGCTTCGCTGACCATTCCGCTGTCCGGCTGGCTTTCCGACCGGTTCGGCGGCCGTCAGGTGTGGATCGCGGCCGTCGGGCTGTTCACGCTGGGGACGGTGCTGTGCGGGTTCGCCTGGTCCGCTCCGGCGCTGATCGCGTTCCGCGTGCTGCACGGTCTCGGCGGTGGTCTCATGCAACCGGTCGGCCAGGCGATTTTCGCGCAGGCGGCCGGTCCGCGGCTGGGCCGGATGATCGGCGTCGTCACGCTGCCCGCGACAGTCGCGCCGGTGCTCGGCCCGATGCTCGGCGGTGCGCTCGTCCAGGACCTCGGCTGGCGCTGGCTGTTCTTCGGGCTCGTGCCGTTCGGCGTCGCCACCTTGCTGCTCGCCGTCCGGGTGCTGCCGCGCGAGGAACCCGCTGGCACGCACGATCCGCTCGACGTCCGTGGTCTCCTGCTGCTCCCGCCGGGACTCGGTGCGCTCGGCTACGGCCTAGGCGAAGGTTCCACCACGTTCGCCATCGCCGGTGCCGTGCTGCTGATTGCGTACGCCTGGCACGCTCGGCGCACGCAATCGCCGCTGCTTGATCTGAAGTTGTTCGCGCACAAGGCTTTCACTGTCGCGAGCGCGAGCACCTTCTTACTGGGCGCGTCGCTGTACAGCTCGATGTTGCTGCTTCCGCTTTACTACCAGCAAATTCAGCACACGTCCGCTCTCGCCGCTGGCCTCCTGCTTGCGCCACAGGCACTGGGGTCCGCCGTCGTCCTTATCGCAGGCGGAAAACTGCTGGATCGCTTCGGCTCGCGAACCGTCATGCTCACCGGCATCGCGTTGTCGCTCGTGGGCACCATCGCCTTCACTCAGCTCGGTGATTCCCCCAGCCCGACCCTGTTGACAATTTCGCTGCTGATCCGTGGGTTCGGCCTAGGCGCGACCACCACGCCCGGGATGACGATGCTCTACACCTCGCTGGAACGCAGCCAGATCCCGCGTGCGGCGAGCGCGATCAACGTCGTCAACCGCATCGGCGGCTCGCTCGGCACGGCGCTTCTGGTGGCTGTTCTGCACGCGCAACCACCCGGTGCCGCCGCGTTCGGCACCACGTTCACCTGGGCACTCGGCCTTTCCCTGCTGAGCTTTGTCCCCGCTCTCTTCTTCCCGAAAGGAACCCGCGCATGACGCTCCGCCTCTTGGCCGTGCACGCCCATCCCGACGACGAATCAAGCAAAGGCGCCGCGACCCTGGCCCGCTACGCAGCCGAGGGCGTCGACGTCCTGGTAGCCACCTGCACCGGCGGCGAACGCGGCGATGTGCTCAACCCAACTTTGGACCGAGAGGACGTCCGGCGGGATCTGCCTGCCATCCGTCGCCGGGAAATGGCTGATGCGGCAAGGATTCTCGGTATTCGCCAGACATTCCTCGGCCACGTCGACTCGGGATTGGCCACGCCTTCCCCGGCTGGCAGCTTCGCGGAGATTCCCTTGGCGGAGGCGACAAAACCGTTGTTGGAGCTGATGCGGGAATTCCGTCCACAGGTGGTGGTCACCTATGACGAGACTGGCGGTTATCCACACCCCGACCACATCCGCACGCATGAGGTCACCACCGCGGCGTTCGACGAATCCGACGACGACAGCCCGCGCAAGCTCTACTACCTCGCCACCCTCAGCCGATCCTGGTTCGCAGCCATGCACGAGGCGACGATCGCGGCCGGTGAGGAGTCGTTGATGGGCCCGGTTCTGGACGAACTGCCGCCGACCGACGTGCTCACCGTGACCGCCCGCGTCCGCTGCGAAGAACACTTCGCGACCCGGGACGCGGCGTTGCGCGCGCACGCCACGCAGATGGATCCGGGGCATCCGTTTTTCGCCCACTCGCGCGAGATCGAGCGAAAGACTTGGCCCTGGGAGGACTACCACCTTGCCCGCACGAACGGTTCCATCGCGCCAGCCGCCGGGTTGGAGGACGACTTGTTCGCGGGCTTGCGCTGAGGTGTTGTCGTGAGCGACGTTGCCGGTTAGAACCGGCGTAGCCGCTCACGAGCTCTGCCTCAGGCGGTCACCGGCAAAGTCCGCAACCCGCGGATCACGAACTCCGGCCTCCGCTCCGGCTCCGCAGCCAGTCGCAACTCCGGTAGCCGCTTCGTCAACGCCGTCAACGCGGCCGCGATCTCCACCCGGGCCAGCGGTGCCCCGACGCAGTAATGGATCCCCATCCCGAAACCGAGGTGCGCGTTCGGCGACCGGCCCACATCGAGGGTGTCCGGGGCGTCGAACACCTTCGGGTCGCGGGCCGCGGCACCCAGCAGCGCGCCGATCTTCGAACCCTTCGCGACCCGGTGACCAGCGATTTCCACGTCCTCGGTCGCCGTGCGCTCGAACAACTGCAACGGAGAATCGAAGCGGATCAGTTCTTCCACAGCCGAGTCCAGCAACGTTGGGTCGGACCTAAGCCGCTCCCACTCCGGGTAATGGGTGAGCAGCGCGGTCACCCCGTTGCCGATCACGTTCACCGTCGCCTCGTGCCCGGCCATCAACAACAACACCGCGGTGGCGACGACCTCATCGGGGGTGAGTTCGCTCGCGGTCAGGTCCCGGACGATGCCGCGAGGGGAGCCAGCGACGACCTCGCGCAGGTACGCCACGAAATCGGCCGCGGCCTGTTCGGCGGCGTCGCGGCCGTCCTCGGAGAGGCCGTATTCGTACATCTTCACGATGGCGTTGCTCCACGTCACGAGCTGCGCGCCATCCGACGTCGGGACGCCGAGCAGTTCGGCGATGACCGCGACCGGCAGTGGTTGCGCGAGGTGTTCGAGCAGGTCCGCGCTGCCGTCGGCGGCGATTTTCGCGGCCAGGGTGTCCACCATGGACTCCGCGAGTTCCGCGACCATCGGCCGCAGCCGCTGCACGTGGCCCCGGCCGAATTCGCCCGCGATGACGCGGCGCAGGCGGGTGTGCGCCGGCGGTTCGTTCTCCAGCAACGAGTTGCGGTGCAGCAGGTTGAACGACGCGAACCGTTCGAGCGGCTGCGCGTCGGTCCAGATGCGGCCAAGCCCGCGGTGCCGGAGCACGGCGGCGGACGCGGCGTGCGAAACCGTGATCGCGATGCCGAGGCCGTCGTGCTGGTGCACCTCGCCCTCGGCGCGCAGCGCGGCGAACGCGGGGTACGGGTCGGCGAGGAAGGCGGGATCGCGAGGGTCGAACACGAGCTGACTCTAACCCGCGAGCCTGGACGGCCGGTCCCTTCGATAGCGTCTGACATCGAGTTCCGAGGAGGCTGAAATGGGTAAGGGCGCGCGTAAGAAGGGTCCCAAGCCGGACCGCAAGCCGAAGGTGCGCGACGTCTTCGTCGGGCAGCCGTTCGAGGGTCTGGCCGCGGAGCCGGAGCTGATCGCGTTGCGCGAGTTCGTCCCGTCGGCCACGGCGAAGCTGACGCTCGCCGACGGCGGCGACGTCACGCTCGGCACGGTGCTGCCCATGGCCGCCGCGGCGTTCGTCCGCTCGGACGGCGAGCGGTTCCTCGGCCTTCAGGTGCAGACCCGGTCCTCCGACATCAGCCGCGACCTCGGCCGTGCGCTGCGCTGGCTGCTCGACGCCGAACCGGGCGACGTGCTGTCGGTGCCGGACACGACGTCGCCCACCGACCCGGACGAGCACAACCGGCTCCAGGACCTGCTCGTGCCGAGCGCGGAGCTGGAGGTCGCCCTCCACACCGACTTCGCGTGGTGGCTGCCCGAGGACGCGGACGCGACCGGCGACGTCGCGGTCTCCCTCGAGCGCGCGAACGCCGCGATCATGCCCACCGACCGGCTCGGCTCCGGCGCGTACTGGGTGCTCGCCGGCGAGAAGGCGCACCTGCGCTGGGTCCGCCCGGAACCGGAGAACCTGCTGCTGCAAGCGCTTGCGCGGCTGTCCGCGGCCGGCACGCTCGGGCTCGGCGAGGGCACCCGGTACGCCGGGTCGTTCCGTGCGCACGGCCTGCTCGTCCCGGTGTGGGACCTCGACCCCGAGGCGCACGCCCGGGAGTGGGCCGAGCCCAAGGACCAGCTCGGCGCCCGGCTGGACGAGGCGCTCAAGTCGCTCGACGCCGAGCCGCTCAACGCCGCCGAGCGGCGTGCCCGAGACGGGCTGATCGGACGCCAGCTCACCATTCGCTGACTTGTCCACCTGTGGACAACTCGACCCGAGTTGTCCACAGGTGGATGATCGCCGCGTGATCCTCCACATCTGCACCCGCGGCGAGTGGGCCGCGGTGCCCGCCGACGGCGAATACCGCGCGTTCTCGCTCGACGACGCCGGATTCATCCACTGCTCGGACCCGGGCACCGTCGCCCTTCCCGCCAACGCCGTCTTCCGCGGCCAATCCGGCCTGGTCCTGCTGGAAATCGATCCCAAGCTGGTCGACGCGCCCGTCCGCTGGGAGGACGGCGACCCGCCGGACCCGCGCGGAATCCAGTTCCCGCACATTTACGGGCCGATCCCGCGAAACGCTGTGGTCGCGGTACACGATTTCCCCACTGACGCGGACGGTGTCTTGAAGCTGCCCGAGTCGCTTTCCGTGCGCTGACCTCAGTTGTCCACAGCTACGGAAAGTAGCGACGGAGACGGGACAACCCTCGGGGGCGCTCATGCGTGGTGGGGATGACGAGGAACCGTCGCTCGACGCGGTCATCCGGGGAGGGGGCGATACGGTGACGGCAGCCGCATTGCCCCTGACCAGCGGGGATCCGCCCTGGGCCGGTCAGCAGGCGGAGACGGTCAACGCCATCACGGACTTCGGCGACTTCGTGCGCGAAGCCCTGCCCGGGCTGCTCCGCTACGGCCACGTCCTCACCGGAAACCCGCACGACGCCGCGGACCTCGTGCAGACCGTGCTCGAAAAGATCGGCGCACGCTGGTCGTACGTGCAGCAGAAGACCGGCGACCCGCTCGCGTACGTGCGGCGTTCGATGGCGAACGCGCACGTCAGCCGCTGGCGTCGGACGCGGCGGGAGAACCTCGTCGCGGATCTGCCGGACACCAGCCCGTGCGCGCCGAAGGACCCGTTCGAGCATGAGCCGCTGTGGCAGGCGCTGCGCGACCTCCCGCCGCGGCAGCGCACGGTGATGGTGCTGCGGTACTACGAAGGACTGTCCGAAGCGGAGATCGCCAAGGCGCTGGACATCAGCCAGGGGACGGTGAAAAGCCAAGCGAGCAAGGCGATCGCGTCCCTGCGGGCGAAAATGAGGAACCAGGAAGGAGGCGACGCCGGGTGAGTCAGCCCGACGATCTGGAACAGCGGCTCCGCGCCCTCCTCGCCGACGACCGGCTAGCCGTCGAACCAGCCGAGGACGCCGCGTCGGCCATCGTGGCCGGCGCGCGCAGGCGGCGGCGCAGGCAGCGGATCATGACGTCCGCGGCCGGGGCGGCGTGCGTGCTCGCGGTGGCGTCGGCCGGGCTGGTGGCGATTCAGTTGCGCACTCAGCCCGCCGCGACCGGCGTCGCCGCCCAGCAGGTCGCTTCGGCACAGCCCACGCTGCCTTCTTCGGTGCCCGAGCCCCCGTCGAGCGCCGAATCGACGCAGGTGCAAGCGCCGCCCGTGCCGATGGAGCCCACCGCGGCGGACCCGCCGGTGCCGCCCGCGCGTCCGCATCACACGAAGCCGGCGCCGCCGAAGACGACGCCGCCGAAAGCCGTGTCCGGAGCGCTGGTGACCGCGGACGGCCTTGGCGCGGTGAAGCTCGGCATGACCGAGCAGCAGCTCACCGACCAGGGCATGAAGCTCACGACGGTGAAAGAGTCGGCCGGCTGCACTTACTACGACGTCAGCGGTGCCGGGGTGCCTGCCTCGACAGCTGTCGTGTCGGCGGAGAACGGCGTGGTCGCGGTGAAGCCCGACGGTGCCGCGCACACCCCGGAAGGCGTGGGCGAAGGGTCGCCGAAGGACCAGGTCACCGCGACCTATCCGGGTACGTCGGAGTCGGGGAGCGCACTCGTGTCGCCGACCGGTGACCAGGGCGCGTACCACTTCACGCTGGATTCGGACGGGGCGGTCCAGGCCATCGAGGTCCGGGCGAAGACGCAGGACTGCGCCGGCTGAAAAATTCCGCGAGCCGATGTCGATCTGGCTCCGCGCCGCTCGTGTAGCGGGTGACGGGCCGATCGGCGGCCCGCGGAAGCGGAAGGACATCCCCGATGCGTTCGATCAGCGTCACCCTGAGCATCACCCTCGACGGCGTCGTCCAAGGCCTCGGCCGCAGCGACGAGGACACGCGCGGTGGGTTCGACCTAGGCGGCTGGGGCAATGGCTACAGCGACGACGTCATGGCCCGCGAGATGGGCAAGGGTATGAGCCGGCCCGGGGACATGTTGTTCGGCCGGCGTACCTGGGAGGACTTCGCCACGGCTTGGGGGCCGCGGACGGACGGGAATCCGTTCACCGCGCACATGAACGCCGCGACTAAGTACGTCGTCTCCACCACCCTCGACAACGCGGACGCCTGGCAGAATTCGGTGCTGCTGCAGGGCTCCGCAGTGGAGACCGTGGCGGAGCTGAAAGCCTTGCCGGGCAAGGATCTTTCGATCATCGGCAGCGTTTCGCTCGTGCGCGCGCTGCACGTCGCCGGGCTGGTCGACCGCTACACCTTGCTGATCCATCCGCTGACCCTCGGCCGCGGCGCGCGGCTGTTCGAAGGACCGGCTCCGCTGACCGAGTTTTCGCTCGCCGGCAGCGTCGCGACGACCACCGGCGTGCTCATCGCGCACTACGAGCGGCGCTGAAGTTATCCACATGGGGAAGCCCGGTTGTCCACACTGGGGACAACCGGGCTTCCGGCAAGCGTCGAGCGCTTACAGCGCGCCACCCGCGACCGGGGGCATCCCGGCGTCCGCGCCGGCGTCGCCGACAGCCTCGCGGTGCAGGAACTTCTCGATCTCGTAGACGTTGTCACCCGCGCGGCGCGCGACCGTGACGAGCGTCGACATCTGGGAGATCTCCTCGACCTGCTCCTTGAGGAACCACTGGGTGAACTGCTCGCTGATGTAGTCCTCCTCGGCTCGCGCGGCCTTCGCGAGCGCGGAGATGTCGGCAGCGACCTCCTTCTCCTGATCCAGCGCGAGCTCGAGCAGCTCGAGCGGAGCGGAGAACTCGTTGCGCACCTCGCCGGTGCCGGGGACCTCGACGTGGTGGTCGCGGTCGAGCATGTACTGGACGAGCGCCATCGCGTGATTGCGCTCCTCGACGGACTGCTTGTAGAAGTGCTTCGCGAGCTGCGGCAGGTCCTCGTTGTCGAACCAGACCGCGAGCGCGATGTACTGCTGGGAGGCGTTGAACTCGTTGTGGATCTGCGCCTGCAGCAGTTCGTAAAACTTCGAGCGCGGTTCTTTCTTCGTAGCGGCCATGTCCATCACCGTACGTCAATGTCCGATTGTTTTCCACTTTTGGCTGGTGATCTCCACCCTATTAGGGTTACCATTCCTCAAGAAGGAAATACTTATTTTGGTTAGCCTTCCCTTAATATGTGCGCCCTTATTAAGGAGAGGCTAACTTTTCTTTGCCGGGGGATCGCGGCGCACCGGGCACGACATGCAGCGCGGGCCGCCGCGGCCGGACCCCAGTTCGGACCCGGTGATCGGCAGCACCTCGATGCCCGCCGCGGTGAGCCGCTCGTTGGTCTCCGCGTTGCGTTCGTATCCCACGACCACACCCGGGGCCAGTGCCAGCGTGTTGTTGCCGTCGTCCCACTGTTCGCGCTCCGCGGTGACTGGGTCGAGGCCGGTGTCGATCACCCGCAGCCGGTCGATCTCCATCGCTTCCGCGGCGGCTTCGAGAAACGGCGTCGGGCCCGCCACTTTCACTCCGCCGTCGCCAGTCGGCTTGATGGTGAACGCAGTCAGGGAATCGCGGGCGAGCGGATACATCACGACGGCATCGACATCGACCATCGTGCATACGGTGTCGAGATGCATTGTCGCGCGCGATTGTTCGATCGGCACCGCGAGGACGGTATGCGCGAGTCCGTCGGCGAATACGGAACGGGCGAGCGATTCGGCGCCGGCCGGAGTCGTCCGTTCGCCGACGCCGATCGCGACGACGCCGGGGGCCAGCAGCATCACGTCGCCGCCTTCGATCGGCGCGGAATGCGCGCCGTAAGCGCGGGCGGCGTGGCGGAATCGCGGATGGTAGGCGTAAATGAGGTCGAGCAGCGCCGTTTCCCGCCGCCGCGCGGGCATGGTCAGCGACGAGATCGCGACGCGGTCGCCGATCCACGCGGACGAATCGCGGGTGAACAGCAGATTGGGCAGCGGATCGACGGCGAAGTCGCGCGGATGGTGCATCATCCGCACCAGGGACGCGCCCTCGGCGGACGGCAACTCCTCGAACGTCATGCCCGCCATCAGGACCTCGGCGAGGGTGGGCGCGCCGACGCTCGTGAGATGCGACCTCAGCGAGTCCGCGAGGTCGCTGCCGAGCCGCCGGTCGTCCACCGCGGCGTGGACCCCGGCGGCGTGCGCACGCGGATCTTCCAGCGCGGTGCGGAGAACGTCGGCCAGCAGGAGCACTTCGACGCCACGTCCGCGCAGGACGTCGGCGAACGCGTCGTGCTCCTGCTGGGCCCGGCTCACCCACGGGATGGAGTCGAAAAGCAGCTTGTCGTTGTTGCGGGGCGTGAGCCGTTTCAGCTCGTTTCCCGGCCGGTGCAGCAGTACTGCCCGAAGCGGCCCGACTTCGCTGTCCACCCTGGGAGGTGCGGTGCTTTCGCTCGTCTCGCTCACGAAGTGCGAGCCTAATGAGCGGGCATCACGGGAGCCAGGAAAGACGGCCTTTCAGCAACGAATAGCCGACGAAGGACACCACATCGAACAAAGTATGCGCGGCGATGAGCGGCCACAGCCGGTTGGTCCGCTGCCACACGCGGCCGAACACGAGCCCCATCACGAGGTTGCCGACGAACCCGCCGAAGCCTTGGTACAGGTGGTAGGAACCGCGCAGCACCGCGGCGCCGAACAGCGACGCGTTCTCGCGCACGCCGAGCTGCCGCAGCCGCGTGAGCAGATAGCCGATCACGAGCACTTCCTCGGCGAAAGCGTTGCCGAACGCGGAAAGCGTCAGCGCGATCGGCCGCCACCAGGTATCGCCCAAAGTGGACGGTTGCACCGCGAGGCTGAACCCGAGGTGATAGGAGACGAAGTACAGCGCGAGCCCGGGAATGCCGATCAGCGCGGCGATCCCGACGGTGATGAGCGCGTCGGAACGGATGCGCCTGCTCAGCCCGATTTCGCGCAGTTTCATCCCGGCCCGCCACAGCAGGTACAGCCCGAGCCCGCCCCAGCCGATCAGCTGCGCGGCGCTCAGCAGCTGCTGGAGCAGGTCCAGCAGGCTCGCCGCCGCGCGCGGGACGTTGAGCTGCACTTGCTGCTGCGCCAACGGGGTCGGCCGCAACAGTGAGTCCACAAGGGACAGCAGGCTGCGCGCGCCGGACAGCCCGAGGGTGATGCCGAAAACGAGGACCAGCTCGATCTTGACCGCCCGCCGCTCGCGCGGATCGGTGAGCTGAGCCGGGAACGCCGGAAGTGCCGGGTTGAGCCAGGATCGCAGGCCCGACGGCCGTCCGGAACGCTCTGTGGTGCGCATGAACGCACGCTACCGTCGGGGTATGCCGAGGACTATCGCCACCAACACGAAGGTCGAGCGCGCCGAACTGGTCGCGTTCCTGAAGCCGCGTCACCGCGCGATCCTGGTGACCACCCGCGCCGACGGGCGGCCCCAGCTGTCCCCGAACACCTGCGGCGTCGACGACGAGGGCCGCATCGTCATCTCGACCTACCCGAAGCGCGCGAAGGCGGTCAACCTGCGGCGCGAGCCGAAGGTGTCGGTGTGCGTGCTGTCGGACGAGTGGAACGGCCCGTGGGTGCAGGTCGACGGGACCGCGGAGGTGCTCGACCTGCCGGATTCGGTCGAGCCGCTGGTCGACTACTTCCGCAGCATCTCCGGCGAGCACCCGGACTGGGACGAGTACCGCGAGGCGATGCGCAAACAGGGCAAGAGCCTGATCCGGATCACGATCGACCGGTGGGGGCCGATCGCGACCGGCGGCTTTCCCCCGGAGCTGGCCGAGGACTGACGGTCAGTCCTCGCCGTGCTGGTGGCGCAGGAACGGGCAGCCGAGCAAGCGCCGCAGTTCCGCGGCCAGCTGCGGCGGGCTGTCGACGGTGCGGGAGAACGCCAGCCGGACGTCGTGGTCGCCCGCCGGTGATTCGACGCGCAGGCGCAGGCCGTACCGGTCGAGGCCGAGCGGGCGGATCCGGCCGCCGCGCAGGTCCGCGGGCAGGTGCCGGCCCAGCTGTTCCACCACGTCCGGATGGTCGCTTTCCAGGTGCCGCAGCCATTCGGCCTCGTAATCGTGGAACGGGTCCGGCGGGGCCGCGCTGAACATGTGCGGCCGGAGCGAATGCGTGCCCTCGGCGTCGGCGAGGACCAGCGACGCCGGGGTCAGCCGGAGCAGCGTGAGGCCGTGGCCGACGTCGAGGAGCCGGTGGTCCGGCCGCTGTTCGGCGATCGACACCGCGCGGGCGCGGGCCGACACCTCCGTCAGCGGCCGGAGCCATCCGGTGATCCACAGCAGGCCGCGGACCGGTTCCCGCAGCGCCACTGGGGCGTGGTCGGCGAGCTCGACCATGACGGCGAGCTCGCCGCGCTGAGCCTGCCGGGACGCGCGCACCATCGGGTGCTCGTCCGGCAGAAGAATGCTGACGCTTCCGCTGTGGTGCACGTGATGCAGGACGGGCTCGACGCGTTCGGCCTCGCAGCCGGCGCTCTCGACGGTCGGCATGATCGTCGCCGGGCCGCCGCGGGTCGCGATCGTCTTGGCGCGTTCGGCGGGATTCGGCGCGGGCGGGCGGCGCACGGATACGGGTGCCTCGGTCACGGCTCACCTCCTACTTAGGTGAGCCTAACCTGAATTGCCACGCGAAGGGAAGAGTGCGCGCGAAGATCACCCACGGGGCGGGAAAACGCTGGTCAGCGGATCGGCTTAAGGGTGGGACCGCGTGGAAGCGGCTCGATCGGCCGGTTGATCCCGGGTCGGGAAGGCCTTGAAATGCGTCCGCAGAGCGAACGATTTTGTCCCCATGCCGTACGCTACTAGCGTGTCAGTCGTGTCAAGCGCTGTGGAACTCACGCCCCCCGGCCCCCGTGGAATTCCTCCCCTGTTCGCGCGGCTCGTCGACGACTCGGCGCTCTTCCCGCCGGCGGACGTCGCGATGCCGGAGGCGCTGCGTGCGCACTTCGAATCGCGCGGCGGGGAACACGCCGGGGTGCTCGGGGTTTTCCTGTGCCAGGCCTCGCGGCTGCCGGAGCTGATCACCGAGCTGATCAAGATCAAGCCCAAGGAGCCGCTGCCGCTGTCGCTGATCATCGACACCGGGCTGGGCGGCGTTCCGAAGGCGATCTCGATCGTCGAATCGCGCAGCGAGCTGCTGTCGCTGCGGATGGTGGAGATGCCCGCCCCGTCCGACGTCGACGAGGTGTGGCTCGAACGGGTCTCGGAGTTCGTGCCCGAGGACGTCATCCGGGTGGTCGAACCGCGCCGCGGCGTCGGCTGGCTGGACGGCGTCCGCAACGTGATCGAGCACGGCAGCTGGCCGAAGATCCGCTGCGGTGGCAAGGCGGGGGAGAACTTCCCCAGCGTGGACGAGGTCGCCGACTTCCTGTCCGTGGTCAGCGGCTCGCCGGGAGCGTCGTTCAAGGCGACGAACAGCCTGCACCGCGCGGTCCGGCACGTCGACCCGGAAACCGGCTTCACGCATCACGGCTTCCTGAACCTGCTCGTCGCGTCGGCGCGCTGCCTCTCCGGCGGCGACGTCCGCGCGGCGCTGGAATCGACCGACGGCAAGGCGCTCGCGGACGAAGCGCGCGCTCTGCCGGAGCCGGCCGCGAAGGCGGTCCGGCAGCTGTTCGGGTCGTACGCGGCGGCGTCCTTCGCCGAGCCGGTGGCCGACCTGGGTGAACTCGAGCTGTTGTGAGCACGGAGGGGTCGCTGACCCTCGACCGCGGTCTGGCGCTGCTGCAGGCGGTGGCCGATTCGGGTGAGCAGGCGGCGACCATCTCCGAACTCGCGGTGACCATCGGCGCGAGCCGCGCGGCGGTGTACCGGCTGCTGGTGCCGTTGGCCGAACGCGGCCTGATCTGGCGGGACGGCACGAAGGTGCGGCTCGGCGTCGGAGTGCTGCGGCTGGCCGGTCAGGTGCTGCCACAGCTGCGCGAGGCCGCGCGGCCGGTGTTGCGCGAGCTGGCCGAGAAGGTCGGCGCTACCGCGCATCTGACGGTGGCGCAGGGCGATCACGCGCAGGCGGTCGCGGTGGTGGAGCCGTCGTGGACGAGCTACCACGTGGCGTACCGGGTCGGCAGCAGGCACGCGCTCGCCGCGGGTGCGGCGGGACGGGCGATGGCGTTGCGGCCCGGCGGCACTGACAAGTGGGCCGTTTCGACCGGCGAGATCGAGGCCGGTGCTTCTGGCGTCGCCGCGCCGGTGCGGGGGGTTCCCGGTCTGCGGGCGAGCGTCGGGGTGATCTCGTTGGAGCCGTTGGCTTCGGACGAGGTGGGGCCGTTGGCGGTGGAGGCGGCTTTGAAGCTTGCCGAGGTGCTGCGGACCTAGCGGCGGGACGCGGCGACCAGCGGGCGGACCATGGTCAGCAGCAGCGCCAGGTCGACCGTGAACAGCAGCCGCTCGAACAACCCGAGCGTCACTTCCTGCTGCGCGGGCCCGGTGAGCAGGGTGAACACGAAACCGCCCAACACCACCGCCACGCTGGCGAAACTCGCGACGGCCAGCCGGCGGATCGTCGTGCGGCGCGGCTCCCACGGGCACGATCGGCCGCCGCGGCGGGTCAGCAGCCAGGCGGCCGTGGGGAGCGCGAGGAAGGCCGTGAGGGCGGCGGCGTTGTGCAACTGGCCGTCGAAGGAACGGGCTTCGCCGTTGGGGTCGACGGGGACTGTCGCGCAGATCGTGAGGCCGGCGCACCACACGCCGAGCAGGATGACGACCGCGGGCGAGCGGCGGGCTTTGACGAGCCCGGCCAGCAACGCCAGCGAACCCAGCGCGAGCGCGAGGCACATGACGGCGAACAGCCGCGCGGCCGAATGGTCGCCGAGCCTGCCGTAGACGTACTCCGACAGCGTCTGCCAGATCGGGCTGATTTGCGCGGAGAGCCGCAGGTGCAGGTCTGTGGCGATGAGCACCGCCGCCCCGATGCCCGCCAGCGCGAGCCTGCCGTGCACCGGCGACACCGGCGACACCGGCGACACGGCGGCGCGGGAGGTGGTCGGCACGGGCGCTCCTCGGCGGTCATGGCGGAGGCCATGGCGTCACCGGGGGTTCACCTGGTCCTCGTTCGGGGGTTCCGAAGAGGTTACCCGGCGTTCCTGTGAAACGGCCGTTACCAGAGCAGCTGGGCCAGCGCGAACGCGGCGAAACCGGCGAACACGAACCCGGCGACCCGCTGGATCAGCTTCGGCCGGATCCGGTCGCGGATCTTCGCGCCGATGAACACCGCCAGCCCGGCGACCGACACCAGCGCGACGAACGCGCCGACCCCGACCGCGAACGGGTTGCCGAGACGGGCGACGAGGCCCGCGGTCGCCAGCTGCGAGGCGTCGCCCCACTCCGCGGCGAAGAGCACGCCGAAGGACGTCAGCGCGGAACGCAGGAACGACACCGGCCCGGGTCCGGACCGCGACGCGTCCTCGCCCGCTTCGCTGCCTTCGCTGAAGCCCTCGCGCATGAGCAGGAACGCGCCGACGCCGAACATCGCGGCGACCAGCACCGAAACAAGAGTTTCCGGCAAGAGGGTGAGCAGGCTTCCGAAAGCGACCGCGATCACGCATTGCACGGCGAACGCCACGCATACTCCGGCGAATACCGGCCAGGCGCGGAAACGAGTAGTGAGCACGAGGGTCGCGACGAGCGTCTTGTCCGGCAGCTCGACGGCCAGTACCAGGCCGAACGCGCTGAACAGAGCGATCAATGCGGGAGACATGGGTTCGTGCTCACCCCTTTCACTGCAACGATAAAGGGGAGGTTCAGAAAACCGCAAGCTGATGGGTTTCGCGAATTGCCTGATAAGGTCGGCAGAATGCTCGCCGCTGGTGGGCCGGAATATTTTTTTCGGTGCGCCGAATTCTGTTTTCCGGCTGCGGTACGGTGCGGGTCATGTCTGCTGACCACGTCGTCGTCACCACCACCGTCGACTCCGAGGCCGCCGCGCGCACCATCGCCGCGAGCGCCATCGAGGCCCGGCTCGCCGCGTGCGCCCAGATCGTGGGGCCGATCACCAGCGTTTTCCGGTGGGAGGACGAGGTGCAGACGGCGGCCGAATGGCGGGTCGAGTGCAAGACGGCCGCGGACCGGTCCGGTGCGCTGGAGGAGTTCCTGAACGTGCGGCATCCGTACGACCTGCCCGAGGTCATCGTCACGCCGATCGTCGGCGGCAGCCCGCGGTACCTGTCGTGGCTCGTGGAGGAGACCCGCTGAGCACCACCTGATCGGGGGTAGCTCGGCCTGGGTCCGGACCCGGATTCCAGCAGGTCGGCGGGACGTTGGTCCCGGCTGGTTCAGGACGTGTTGAACTGGCTGGCGCGACTGTGCGCGCGGAGGATCGGACACGTGGATGTCCTTGAGCTCGCGCGGTGGCAGTTCGGCATCACCACCGTCTACCACTTCCTGATGGTCCCGCTGACCATCGGACTTTCGGTGCTGGTCGCGGCCATGCAGACGGCGTGGGTGCGCACCGGCAAGCTGCGGCACCTCAAGATGACGAAGTTCTGGGGCAAGCTGCTGCTCGTCAACTTCGCCATGGGCGTGGTGACCGGGATCGTGCAGGAGTTCCAGTTCGGGATGAGCTGGAGCGCCTACTCCCGGTTCGTCGGCGACGTGTTCGGCGCGCCGCTCGCGATGGAAGGCCTCCTCGCGTTCTTCGTCGAGTCGGTCTTCCTCGGCCTGTGGATCTTCGGCTGGGACCGGCTGCCTCGTCGCGTGCACCTGGCCTGCGCCTGGGCGTTCTCGCTGGCCACGATGGCCTCGGCGTACTTCATTCTCGCCGCGAACTCGTGGATGCAGCATCCGGTCGGCGTCGAGTTCGTGAACGGCAAGCCGACGATGAACTCGATCGGCGCGGTGCTCACGAACAACACGGCGCTCGCCGCGATCCCGCACACGCTGGCCGGCGCGTTCTCGGTAGCGGCGGCGTTCCTGGTCGGCGTGGCCGGCTGGCACCTGTGGCGGCGACGGTCGACGTCGGACGAACACCGCGAGGTCTGGCGTTCGTCGCTGCGCCTCGGCGGCTGGGTCGGCGTGGTGGCGTTCGCGGTACTGGCGATCACCGGCGACATGCAGGGCAAGCTGATGTTCGAGCAGCAGCCGATGAAGATGGCGTCCGCGGAAGCGTTGTGCCACACGGAAAAGCCGGCGAGCTTCTCGATCATCGCGATCGGCGACGTGGCCAACGCGAACTGCGAGGACGTCAAGACGTTCAACGTGCCCGCGCTGCTGTCCTTCCTGGCGCACAACGACTTCTCCACCGAGGTCAAGGGCGTGGAGAACCTGGTTTCGGAATACCAGGCGAAATACGGCACGAACTACCCGGACGACCCGGCGCTCGGTTCGCTCGCGGGCAAGCCGATCGACTACGTGCCCAGCCTGCCGGTGACGTACTGGGGCTTCCGGATCATGATCGGCTTCGGCGCGATCTCCGCGGGCATCGGCCTGCTGGCCCTGTGGCTCACCCGACGCGGCCGAATCCCCGGCGGACGCTGGTTCCCGCTGCTGGTGCTCGGCGGCATCGCGACGCCGTTCATCGGCAACAGCGCGGGCTGGATCTTCACGGAGATGGGGCGGCAGCCGTTCGTGGTCGCGCCCAACCCGACCGGCGTCGAGGGCATGTGGATGTTCACGGCACAGGCGGTGTCGAGGCTGACGGTGGGCGAGATCCTGACGTCGCTGATCGCGTTGACGCTGCTGTACGCGGTGCTGGGCGTGGTGGAGCTGTACCTGATGCGCAAGTACGTACGGGGCGGGGTGGACGCGGTGATGCCGCCTGCCGCTGCTTCCTCTTCTGACGAAGGTTCGGATGATTCCGATGACCAGGCGCTTTCGTTCGCCTACTGACCCGGTGGAGCGGGCCGGGGTGCCGCCAGAAGACCCGGAGGGCCGGGTCTGGGCGCGGCCCGCTCCACTGGCCTGGACCGGCCGCGGTCCCGCTGCGATGGACATGACGGAGGTGGAGATGAACGCGACGCTGAGTGGGCCCGGCATGGTGCCGGTCGCGGTGGACGGAATTGCCGTGCTGGGCCGGTCCGCTGCTGCGACGCACAGTTCCACGTTCCCGGTTGAGCTTGGACGAGTTACTGCGTCGGACCGATCTGCGGCGGCGCACCTCACGACGTTCCTGGTTGCGCGAGAGAGACGAGCCGCTGCGGCGGCACCCAACCTTGCCTCCCCGGTTGGGCGGGTCGGCCGAGCTACTGCGTCCAACCGACCTGCCGGGGTGGCACCCAACCTCCCGTCCCCGACTGCGCTGGACGGCCAAGTCACCGCGCTGGATCGATCCGCCGCCGCGACGCACGACCAGACATCCCCGTCCGCGCGCGACTTCGCCCCAGCTCACCCCGGCCCGCAGCACCAGCCGACGCAAACCTTTGCCCCGACCCCTCCCCGCGCGTACGCAGCCCCCGCCCTCACCGGGGGGACGCCCCGTACCCAGCGTAATCGGGTCGTGGCTCTCGCGGGTTACCCACAGCGAATCTGTGGACAACTCGGCGGGTTGTGGATAACTCAGGGCCATCGTGGGGACAACCCGGTGGCCGACCGGATGACGCCGGCGCACGCCGGACGAGGTGAGTGGGCATGACGCTCGAAACGCTGTGGTTCGCGATCGTCGCGTTGTTCTGGCTGGGGTATCTCTTCCTCGAAGGATTCGACTTCGGCGTCGGGATGCTGCTGCCGGTGCTCGGGAAGACGAACACCGAGCGGCGCGTCCTCGTCAACACGATCGGGCCGGTCTGGGACGGCAACGAGGTCTGGCTGATCGTCGCGGCCGGGGCGACTTTCGCGGCGTTTCCCGGCTGGTACGCGTCGCTATTCTCCGGTGCCTACCTCCCGTTGCTGCTCGTCCTCATCGCGCTCATCGGGCGCGGCGTCGCGTTCGAGTACCGCGGCAAGGTCGACTCCGAACGCTGGCGGCGCGTCTGGGACCGCGTGATCATCATCGGTTCCTGGATCCCTCCGCTGGGCGTCGGGCTGCTGCTCGCGACCACCGTGCTCGGCCTGCCGCTCGACGCGCAAGGCAACCGCGTCGGGTCGCCGTTCGAGTCGGTCCGGTGGGACACGTTGCTGGGCGCGGTGGCGATCGTCGGGTTCTCGCTCGTGCACGGCGCGGCGTTCCTTGCCCTGAAAACGACCGGTGACCTGCGGGAACGCGCGCGCACCATCGCGCTGCGCATCCTCCCGGTCGGGCTGCTGCCGTTGGTCGCGTTCCTCGTGGTCGTCCAGGTCCGCGAAGGCAAACTGTGGACGCTCTTCTCGCTGGTGATCGTCGTCCTCGCCGCCGCGGTCGCGTGGCTGCGGCTCTACGTCGACCGCGACGGGCAGGCGTTCGCCGCGCTCGCGGTCGTCATCACGGCCGCTGCGGTGACCCTCTTCGGGGCGCTCTACCCGAACGTCCTGCCGTCCACGCTCGACCCGGCGCACTCGCTGACCATCATGAACAGCGCGGTCAGCCACTACACGCTGACGGTGATGACCTGGGTCGGCGCGTTCGGGGCGCCAGCTGTGCTGATTTATCAAGGCTGGACCTACTGGGTGTTCCGCAAGCGCATCGGCGTCCAGCACATCCCGGCGGTGCACGCACCATGACCGAGCTTCCCGGCCGCGCACCCCTTTCCGCCACCGGGTCCCCCATGGACCCTGTGCGGCCGGGCAAGGGTCCGCTCGGCGCGCTATCGGCCCTGGGGCCGGCCGCGCGCCGAGCGCTGATCCTGGTCGCGGTGCTGTCGTTCGGGAACGCGGTTTTCCTTGTCGGACAAGCTTTTCTGCTGGCGGACATCCTCGCGGACGTGGTCTCCCGGGGGCTGGGGGAAGGGGGCCGCACCGTCCAGTTGGCTGTCCTGTTCGCGCTCGTCGTGGGCCGCGCGGGCACCAGCTGGGCGGTGCGGGTGGTTTCCGCCCGCGCCGCCGCGACCGCGCAACGCGACCTGCGCGCCCGCGTCGTCGACCACGCGTTGCGCCTCGGCCCGGAATGGCTCGCCCGCCGCGGCCACGGCGAACTCACGACCCTCGTGACCCGCGGCCTCGACGCACTCGATTCCTACTTCCGCGAGTACCTGCCCGCGCTCGTCACCGCCGCGGTCGTCCCCGTCGCGGCAGGCGCGGCGATCCTGTGGACAGATTGGCCGTCGGCGGTGATCATCGCCGCGACGGTCCCGTTGCTGCCGATGTTCGCCGTCCTGGTCGGAAAATTCACCGCCGACCGCGTTTCCGGCGCGACGGACGCGGTGCATCGGATGTCCGGCCTGCTGCTCGAACTGGTGCGAGCGTTGCCAGTGCTCACCGCGTTCCGGCGAGCCGACGCCCAAGCCGAAACCGTCCGGAAACTGTCGGACCGGCATCGTCGCGCCACGCTCAAGACGTTGCGCGTCGCGTTCTCCTCGGCATTCGTGCTCGAACTCGCGGCGACGCTCTCGGTCGCCTTGGTGGCTGTCGTCATCGGCGTTCGGTTGGTGTCGGGATCGCTACCGCTGGCGATCGGACTCGGCGTGCTGATCCTCGCTCCCGAGTGCTACCAGCCGATTCGCGCGGTCGGCGCGGCATTCCACGCGAGCGAGGACGGGGTGGAAGCGGTCCGCCGGGTGACTACGGTGCTCGCGGAACCGGTCCCGGCCGAAGGAACGCGGACCGCTCCCTGTGGATCGTTGGTTGTGTCCGACCTAAAAGTCGCTCGACGCGGTGGATTCGCTCCCGACGGCGAGAGTTTCTCCGTCCGGCGCGGCCAGATCGTATGGCTGCGCGCGCCGAGCGGTGGCGGTAAATCGACCACGCTCGCGACCTTGCTGGGCTTCGTGCCGTCCTACGACGGGTCGGTGCTGGCCGGAGACGTACCGCTGGCTCAGGCCGACCTCGAACGGTGGCGCGCGGGGATCGCCTGGGTCCCGCAGTCGCCGGTTTTCAGCGGCGGCACCGTGCGGGAAGAACTCGCGGTCGCTGGATCGGACGTCGACGCGGTACTCGGCGAACTCGGCCTGCACGGTCTCGCCGACCGTCCGGTCGACCGGCTTTCCCAAGGACAACGCCAGCGCGTCGCCGTGGCTCGGGCATTACTGCGAGTTCAGTCGGGCGCGTGGTTGCTCCTGCTGGACGAGCCGACCGCGCACCTGGACGACGTCAACGCGCGTCGGGTCATGGACGCCGTCGAGCGAGCCGTCGAAAACGGTGCGGCGGCGGTCATTGCTGCGCACGAACGTTCAGCCGCAGTCGCTGTTGAGGACTCGGCTCCCGCGGCGGTTACTCAGTCCACTTCGGACAGTCCTGACGCCCGGCCGCTTCCCTGGCGGATGTTGCTCGACCGACGGCTGTTCTCCGGTGCCCTGTTAGGTGCCTTGGCGCTCTTGGCCGGGATCGCCCTCACCGCGACCTCTGGCTGGTTGATCGCCAAAGCTTCGTTGCAGCCGCCGATTCTGACCTTGACGGTCGCGGTCGTCGGGGTGCGCGCGTTCGGACTTGGCCGAGCCGGACTCCGGTATGTCGAACGGCTCGTGACGCACGACGCCGCCTTCCGGATCGCCGGACGGTTGCGTGTTCGGCTGTGGAATGCGTTGGTGCGCTTGGGTCCCGCACGCAGCCTCGAAGCCGGGGAGAGCCAACGGCGGTTGGTGGCGGACGTCGACACGGTGCGGGATCTGCTGCCGCGAGTCGTGTCGCCGCCGATCGTGGTCGGGCTGGTCGCGGCCGGGGCTGTCGCGGTGCAGACGTTGGTGCTGCCGTCGGCCGGTTTGGTACTGGCCTTGACTGTGCTGGTCGGCTTGGCGGCACCGGCGGTCGCGTTGCGGTTGGAGCGACGGGCGACTTCGGCCCTGGCTGCTGGACGCCGGGACGTCGCCGCGCGGGTGCTGGTGCTGTTCTCGTCGGCGGCGGAACTGCTCGCCTACGGCGGGGCGGCTTCGCGTCGCCGCGACTTGGCCTCGACGGACACCCGACTGGCCGCCGACACCCGACGGCAAGCCTTCGGCGCAGGCGCGGCGGATGCGCTGATCACGCTGGCGACTGGGGCGGCCGCAGTGGTCAGCACGATGCTGGCGGCGGGCGCGGTCGGCCGTGGGGAGCTGGCGGGGGTGATGGCGCCGCTGCTGGCGTTGGTGCCGTTGGCGCTGGCCGAGGTGTTGGCGCTGTTGCCGCAGGCGGCGGTGCATTGGGACACCCTGCGAGCGGCTCGGATTCGGCTCGGCGCGGTGGTCGGCGAGTCGGAGGTTGAGCGTTCGCAGGGTTCGGCTGGTTTTGCCGGGGGTGCGTGCGACGCCGACGCCCGAGCGCGTGCTGCGGTTGGTTCCGCTGGGGGCATCCACGAAGCAGCAGGTCGCGCGGGAGCGGGGCGGTCGCGGGGTGCGGCTGGTCCCGCCGGGGACGTTGACGAAGAAGCCCGTCGCGCTGAACCGGCGGGTTCCCTTGTCGCTCAGTCCGTCGACGAGCCGGACTTGGAGCGTGCAGCTGCGGTTCGGTTGCGGGGTGCCGAGCTGGGGTGGCCTGGCGGCGAGGCGGTGCTGAAGGACGTCGAGTTGAGCGTGCCGGCCGGGGCTTATGTCGCGGTCGTCGGGCCGAGCGGGGCTGGGAAGTCGACGTTGGTGGCGGCCTTGCTGGGGTTCCTCGAGCCTCGTCGCGGCGAGGTCGTGGTGCCGGCGAAGGTGGCTTGGGCGCCGCAGGAGCCGATGCTTGTCTCGACCACTGTGGCGGAGAATTTGCGGCTCGCTGATCCGCTGGCGGAGACGTCCGATTTGCGGCGGGTGCTTGATCAGGCGCAGTTGCCGGAGCTGGATTTGGCGACGGTGCTCGACAGCGCCGGGGCCGGATTGTCTGGCGGGCAGGCGCAGCGGGTGGCGTTGGCGCGGGCGTTGCTGGCGGCTCCGTCGGCGGAGTTGGTGTTGCTTGACGAGCCGACGTCGCATCTCGACGAGCCGACGGCGCGGGCGTTGCGGGCGACGTTGCGTACAGAGCTTGCTGGACGGACGGTCGTGCACGTAACGCACAATGCGGATGAAGAGCTGCAAGCGGACATCGTTTTCGAGGTCCGGGACGGGCGCGTCGTGCGGCGGGCGTTGCCGCGGGTGGCGGCGTGACGGAGGGTTGTTGGTGACGGTCACGATTTCGGGTCTGGGGCAGGGCTCCGCGCTAAGGTCGGAGTTGCTTATGGACCCGACACTCGCCGCGCGCGCCCTATCCGCGGCTACGGAGATCACCAGCACCGCGCTGTCCGGGGACGACCCGGAGGGGGTGCTGGAAACAGTCGTGGCCAGAGCCGTCGAGCTGGCGGACGCGGACCTCGGGCTGGCGATGGTCAGCGCCGACGACGGGCGCGTCGTGGTCGAGGCGGCGTATGGGGTCGACGGCTTTCTCGCCGAGGTGCAGACGGGCGACGGTGACGGCGGGCCGGTCGGGGAACTGCGCGGGCTGACCCTCGGGACGGACTCCGCGGCGGGCCAGGTCGCGCGCGGCAGTGAGCCGATCGCGGCGGAGGACTTCATCGTCGACCCGCGCACGGCCCCGTATGTGCCGGACGAACTGCGCGGGTACGGACCGTTCGCGGCCGCGCCGTTCGGCTCCGGCGGGCGGGTGCTCGGCGCGCTCACGGTGTACCGACGGCAAGGTCGCGAGCCGTTTTCCGCGGGCACGGTCGAGATGCTCGCGGCGTTCGCGGCGCAGGCCGGGGTGGTGCTCGCGCTGGCGGAGGGCGCGAACGCACGGCATCGCGTGACCCTCTACCAAGAGCGCGAACGCATCGCCCGTGAGCTGCACGACGTGATCGTGCAACGGCTCTACGGCACCGGCATGCAGCTGGACCGGGTCCGCCGCAACATGCGAAAACGCTTCGCGCAGGCCGACGGGGCCCGGCTGTCCGACGCGATCGACCAGCTGGACCAGACCATCGAGGAAATCCGCGGCACCGTGCGCGCCCTGCGCTCGCCCGAGCCACGGCACGACCCCGGGACCCCGACCGACCTCGCCGAATCCGCGCGCGGCGAAGTGCGCATCGCCGGCGAGCTGCTCGGGTATCCGCCGACGCTGGAGCTGTCCGGCGAGTTCGCCGACATCCCCGCCGAGCGGGCCGACCACATCCGTGCCGCACTGCGCGAGGCACTGTCCAATGTGGTCCGACACTCCGGCGCGAGCGAAACCCGCGTGACCCTGACCCGCGACGCGGAGGGTGTGAAGCTTCGCGTGCGGGACAACGGATCCGGGGTGCCGCAAGGGGTCGCGACCCGGGGGCTTCGGCATCTCGCCGAGCGTGCTGATGCTGCTGGTGGCCGGTTTTTCCTCAATTCTTCGCCGAGTTTGGGGACGCTGGTCGCGTTTGACCTGCCGCTTGAGTGAGTGGTTCGGTGGTTGGGTTGTTGCGCAGGGTTCAGTAAGTGCAGCGGAGCGACGGCAGCCGCAGTGTTGCGATGGAGAACTGCGGCTGGCGACGAGAATCGCAGTGCGGCGACGGCAAATCGCGGCGCAGCTACGACAGCCGCGCGGCGACGACAGCCGCGGGGCGACGACAGCCGCGGGGCGACGGCAGCCGCCGCGGAGCGATGACAACCGCAGCGCGGCGACGGCAACCGCGGCGCAGCGCCGAACAACCGCAGCGCGGCGACGGCAACCGCGGCGCAGCGCCGAACAACCGCAGCGCGGTCACGAACAACGGCAGCGCGGCGACGAGAACCGCAGTGCGGCGACGACAACCGCGGCGCAGCGCCGAACGACCGCAGTGCGGTCACGAACAACGGCAGCGCGGCGACGAGAACCGCAGTGCGGCGACGACTACTGTGGCGCAGCGACGAACAACCGCAGCGCGGCGATCGACGCTGAAGCAGCCATGCCGCAACGTCGACACCGCACGCGCGACTGCGCTCCTTGCAGCTGTGACGGGACGCCCACCACGTAGCCACCACGAAGCCACCACGCTGCGACGCCACCGCACGGCAACTCCACCGCATCGGTGACAGTTCGCGTTGCACCGACCGCCGTGACCGGATTGCCTTGGCTGCCAAGGCAATAAGGCAATAACCCGTCCAGCGTCGAGTCCTGAGCGGACTCCGAAGCGGCAGTTACCGCGCCGCGCGCGCACGTCGCGGTAACCAC
Source organism: Amycolatopsis sp. Poz14 (assembly GCF_006704225.1). Classification (NCBI taxonomy): domain Bacteria; kingdom Bacillati; phylum Actinomycetota; class Actinomycetes; order Pseudonocardiales; family Pseudonocardiaceae; genus Amycolatopsis; species Amycolatopsis sp. Poz14. The sequence continues at coordinate 482,907 of NZ_JACLHD010000001.1, read as the reverse complement.
ATCGCATCGAGCTGACATCGCATCGGGCTCGTCAGGGGCAGCCGCACAGCACGGCGTAGCTCTGCACTGTGTCGTCGACCCCGCGTCGCGGCGACCTAGCGCAGTACCGAAACGCCACCTCGACCTAGCACTGTTTCAAGCCAGCCACCTAGAATCCGCCGCCTCGGATCGCAGGAAACGCGCTGTGTCTGCGTTGTCTGAATCGCGTTTGTCCTGAATCGTCGCGGCAAACACGCCGCATCGACCTCGCGCCGTTGTGAACCCACCGCTGTGAACACACCGCGCACCAAGAGATTCAGCCTTCACGAGTCATCGAACACACTCCTTCCTCGAATTCGCTCTGCCACCGAGCCGTTCCCCATGGTAGCGAAGAATCGAACATCCATTCGGCACTCAATTGGGTGAACCACTCCCTGGAAGTCGGCTACCCACAGCTCTGTCTTGGACGCCGAGAACCCCGTCCGCAGCAATGCGGGCGGGGTTTGGGCGCGGAATCAGCAGGAGTCAGTCGCGGTTAGCGAAGAAAGCGCGAATGTCGCCGGCGAGGAGGGCGGGGCGTTCCATCGCCGCGAAGTGACCGCCTTCCTCGAAGCGGCTCCAGTGCACGATGTTGGTGTTGTCGCGTTCGGCGAAGGTCCTGATGGTCTGGAAGTCGTCCTTGAACACCGCCACCCCGGTGCGCGCGTCGCTCACCCGCGGCTCGGCCTGTGCGCGGGCGTTCTCCAGGTAGCTGCGGCTCATCCCGGAAGCGGCGTTGGCGAACCAGTTCACGCTCACCTCCAGCAGGATCGTTTCCAGCGGCACCAGCGACGTCCCGTTGCCGAAGGAGTTGAACAGCTCGCTGTAGGCGAGTAATCCGATCGGGGAGTCACTGAGGCCAACGGAAACCGTCTGGGGGCGCGAGGCGTTCATCGTGTTGTAGCCACCGACTGATTGAAACCATTGCATGTGCGCCAGGCCGGCGTGATCGGCCGGTTCGAGGCGTTCGAATTCCGCCGGGTCGCCGGACGGGAACGAGAACAGCTGCAGGACGTGCAGGCCGAGGAAACCGTCCGGGTTCAGCACGCCGAGCTCCCTGGCGACCATCGCGCCGTTGTCCGAGCCGTGGATTCCGTAGCTCTCGTACCCGAGGCCGCGCATCAAGCGGTCGTACGCGGCGGCGACGCGGGCGACTGTCCAGCCCGCTTCGGCGACGGGCTGGGAGAAGCCGTAGCCGGGTGCGTCGGGGATGACGACGTCGAAGGCGTCCTCTGCGCGGCCGCCGTGCGCGACCGGGTCGACGAGGCGGTCGATCAGGTCGAGGTAGTCGACCGACGAGCCGGGATAGGTGTGCGCGAGCAGCAGCGGCGTCGCGCCGGGATGGGCGGAGCGGACGTGGATGAAGTGGAACGTCTGGCCGTCGATCTCGGTGGTGAAGTGCGGGAAGGAGTTGATCCGCGCTTCGGCGGCGCGCCAGTCGAAGCTCCGCCACGCCTCGAGCGCCGTCCGCAGGTAGGCGTTCGGGGTGCCGGCGTCCCAGTCGTCGGTCGGCGACGGCTGCGGCAGGCGGGTGCGGGCGAGGCGGTCGTGCAGGTCCGCGAGTTCGGCGTCGGTGATCTCGACGGTGAAGGGGCGGAGGGCGAGGGAGGCGGTTGCGTTCGTCATGAGAAGAACACTAGGAGGCTATTAGGTAGGATCAGTTCCTAATAGAATAAGGAGTTTCGATGGCCGATCCGACGGCGCGGTTGCTGGCGCTTCTCGCTCTCCTGCAGACGGCCGCTGGGCGGAGTGGCCGGGAACTGTCGGAGCGCCTGGGCGTCTCGGCCCGCACGATCCGGCACGACGTCGACCGGCTGCGTGACCTGGGTTATCCCGTCGAGGCGACGCGCGGGAACGTCGGCGGCTACCGGCTGGGCTCGGGCGGGAAGCTGCCGCCGCTCCTGCTGGACGACGAGGAGGCGGTGGCGGTCACCGTCGGGCTGCGGGCGGCGGCGGGTATCTCCGGGATCGAGGAGGCCGGCACGCGGGCGCTCGCGAAGCTCGAACAGGTCCTGCCGTCGAGGCTGCGTCCGACGGTCGACGCCCTGCGCTCGACAATCGACCGCGGTCCCGAGAACACCGGCACCGACGCGCCCGATCCGGAGGTCGACGGCGCCGTGCTGCAGGAGGTCGCGCGGGCGATCCGGCACGTCGAGTGGCTCCGGTTCGACTACGCGGACGAACTGCGGCTGGTCGAGCCGTACCGGTTGCTCAGCTGGCAACGACGGTGGTACCTGGTCGCGCGCGACCCGCAGGACGGCAGCTGGGCGACCTACCGCGTCGACCTGATGCAGCCGCGGATGCCGACCCGCCGCCGGTTCGAACCGAATCCCTTGCCCGGCGGGGATTACACCGCCTTCGCGATGCGCACGATCGCGGCGAGCGGGTGGATCGTGCACGCGCGGCTGCGCATCGATGCCCCGGCGGACGAGGTGCTGGCGCGGATCAATCCGACGGTCGGCGTCGTCGAACCCCTTGACGAGCACCAATGCGTACTCGTCACCGGCGCGGACAGCTTGGACACCGTGGCTGTCTACATTGGAATGCTGATGATGGACTTCACGGTCGAATCGCCTCCGGACCTGATCCCGCGGCTGCGGCTGCTGTCCGAACGCTACGGTCGCGCCGTCGCGGGCAGCTGATTCACTTGCCGCGCCGGGCAATCCACGCCGCGGCCTGGGTGCGGCGCTGCATGCCGAGCTTCGCCAGCACGGACGTCACGTAGTTCTTCACCGTTTTCTCGGCGAGGAAAAGCCGTTCAGCGATCTCGCGGTTCGACAGCCCCTGCCCGATCAGCTCCAGGACGTCGCGCTCGCGATCGGTGAGGGCGGCCAGCTCGTCGGTCGGCGGATGACGCAGCTTGTCGAGCACGCGAGCGGTGCTGACCGGGTCGAGCAGCGACCGTCCGGCGGCGACCTCGCGGACCGCGTTCACCACGTCCTGGCCGCGAACCTGCTTGAGCAGATAGCCCGAAGCACCCGCCATGATCGCGCCGACCATGGCTTCCTCGTCGTCGAACGCGGTGAGCATGAGGCAGGCCGGCGGATTCGGCTTGGACCGCAGCTCGCGGCAGAGCGTGATGCCGTCGCCGTCCCCGAGCCGAACATCGACGACCGCGACGTCCGGCTCGACGTGCATGGCCACCGCGAGCGCCTCCTCGACGCTCCCGGCCTCCGCGACCACTTCCAGGTCGGCCTCGTCGCTGAGCAGGTCGCGCAGGCCCCGCCGGACGAGTTCGTGGTCGTCTACGAGCAGCACCTGGATCGGCATATCTCCAGGTTACGGGGCATGGGGCGGTTCGTCTGCCGGTGGTGCCGCACGACACCAGGAGTTACCGCTCGCAGGCCACCCCGTCGCCGTCGCGGTCCAGTCCTGGACGGTAGCCGGGTTCGCCGAGGTGAAGCGGCGTCGCGTGTGCAGCTTTCGCGGCCGCGCAGTTCTTGTAATACACACTGCTCGGCTGCTCAGGTTCCGGCGTGTCCTCGACCGGCGGCGGGGCGGCTTGGTCAGACGTGCGCGGCGCAGGCGGGGGAGCGGGCGTTTCCTTCTGCGGCGTCGGAGTCGGCACCGGCGTCGGCGCGGTGATCACGCCTTTGCAAGGTTCCGCCCACAATCCAGTCGCAGCTTGCTGGGCTGCGTTCGCCGCCGTGCGCAGCGAATCGGAGACGACATTGCCGGACAGCCGGGCATATCCGGCGGAAAGCGCCGCGGTCGCGTAGTCGGTGCCGTCGCTCAAGGCCAACGCGACGCCGTCAGTGGTGTCCGTGGTGATCTTCACCGCCGCGCTGGCGAGCTTGTTGTTGGCCCAAACCGCCGTTTCACTTGCATAGCAATTGGTTCCGGTCGCCACTTCGAGACCGAGGATGCGCACGGTGCGATGGCTGCCGTCGGAACCGGCCAGTTCGATGTTGGCGGCGTCGGTGATTTTGTCCACGGTGTAGGTCACCGGTACGGGGGTGGCTGATGTGGTCGGCGGCGGGGCGACCGGTGCGGCGACCGGCTCCGGCGTCGGTGCCTGCTTTCCGAAAACCGCGCCCAGAATGAAAAGAACCGCGAAGACGCTGAGGACGACCGTCAACCAGGTCGGGAGTTTCAGCTTGGGACGCGACGGCGGCGCGGGCGTGGAGTGCATTCGGAATTCCTCTTCCTGAGGCGGGTGCCGAATGGTGTTCGCGCAAACGGCAGCAAGTGTTACGCGACCGGCAGCAAGGGCTAAGAAGAAGTCACGGATCCGTCACAAAGACAGTGCCTGACCTCCCGCGTGTGACGATTCGCCGACTTCTCACGATGGTTAGGGGAACTGTCCAGGAGAAAGCGCATCCACGATGGCCGAGCTGATCGAACGACTGTCCCTGTCCTCGACCGGGCAGGTACCCGCGGGCGGCACGGAATTCACCGCGCTCGACGTGAAGACGACCGGACTGCACACCGGCCGCGTCCTGGAGGTCGCCGCGATCCGGTTCCGTGGGGACGGGACGTTCCTCGGCGAGTTCGCGACGGTCGTCGCCGCGGACGCGAACCGGCGCAACCCGCACCGCATCACCGCGGCGGAACTGGCTGACGCGCCGGCCTTGGGCGACATCCTCAGCCAGGTGTTCGACCTGTGCCGGGGCGCGGTCGTCATGGCCCACGACCTGTCCTCGGTGGAAGGACTTCTTGCCGAGATCAGCCAGTTGGGCGTCCGCCTGCCGCGGCTGCCGGGGATCTCGCTCAAGGACACCGCGCAGGCGGTCTTGCCACTGCCTAACTACCGGCTCGCCACCATCGCCCGCGCCTTCGGCATCGAGGACTTCCCCGGTTATCTCGCCGAACCGGCCGCCCGGGCGTGCGCGCAGGCGATGATCGCGCTCCTCGGTACGCACGGGTTGCGGTTCGCGCAGCCGGTGCGTTTTCCGGAGCTGCCGCGGTACGCGTCCCAAGCGGTTGCCGTGCGCCGGTCTGCGGCCGGTGCGGAGAAGGGCTGGATGGCCGAGGCAGTGGACCGCGTTTCCGCGGCGGCCGGCGGACCGGTCGCGCAGGCTTACCTCGACCTGCTCGCCGAAGCGGTCGGCGATCAATTCCTGACCGACGAGGAGGTCTGGGCGCTCGCCGATCTCGCGGCTGAAGCCGGGATGGCCGAGGCGGAGGTGCAGCGGATCCACACCGGCTTCGTCGCCGAACTGCGGCGGGTCGCGGAAGCCGACGGGGTGGTGACTTCCGTCGAGTACCGCGAACTGCGGCAGGTCGCGGACGCGCTCGGGGCGCTGGAAGTGGTCGTGGACCTCAGGACCACCGCTACCGGCGACAAGCCGACGAGAGTGCTGGTGCTCGGGACGACGGCGGACGCGGACCAGTTGCGCGCGGGTGCTGTCGGAAGGGTTCCAGCTCGCGAAGAACCTGACGGGCTCGGTCACGCACCTGGCGTACGACTCGGGGGTGCGCGAGTCCGAACCGCGGCTTTCCCGGGCGCTCGAACTCGGCGCGCACGTCTTGCGACTGGACGAGGCCGCGGTGCTGTGGGGCTTCGTTCCGGCCCCGCAGCCGAGGCATGAGAAAGCGCCCTCCAGCCGGGCCGGGACGATCGGGCAGGTGCTGATGGGGATCGGGCTGATCCTGATGGTCATCACGGTGGTCGCGATGTTCGACGGCGCGGGGATGGGCCTGGGGATCGTGCTGGCCGTGCTCGCGGTCGGTGCGCTGGTCGGCGGCTGGTATCTCGACGAGACGAAGCGGGTCGCGGCCGGGTCAGCGGGCTAGCGGAGGGAACCTCTTCTCGTTCCGGTCCACCTTCGCGTTCGCCGCTTCCAGCAGGTCGATCCCCAGTACGTCCGCCAGCCGGACCAGGTACAGCATTACGTCGGCGATTTCGTCCTGGACGTTGAACTCCTGGGCCGGGTCCGCGCGCCAGTTCGCGGCTTCCTCCGGGGTCAGCCACTGGAACAGGGCGATCAGCTCGCCTACTTCGCCGGACAGGGCCATCGTCAGGTTTTTCGGGGTGTGGAACGGTTCCCACTCCCGGGCGGCGGCGAAGTCGCGGAGGCGCTGGGTGAGGTCTTCTAGAGTCACCGGACCTGATTATCACGCGCGGTGCTCACCTGGGGTGTCCGGGTTGGGCCGAAAAGAGTACGCCGTTGGCCCACACGCCGGTTACGGGCCATACGGCAGACTGTTCGCGTGAGCGTCCCCGACCCGGTCGAGTACACCGCCAAAATCGGTGCGGTTCTCGATACTGTGCGGCGGCTGCTCGACTCGGGCAGCCGCGCTGATCTCGCGCCGCTCGCGCGGCGGGCGGTGGACGACATCGTGGGCATGCTCGAGCAGCACGGTGCGCTCGCGGCGGACCTCGAGGTGCGGCTTGACCAGGCGGTCGCCCTGTACGCGCGGGCTTGTGCGGCTCGGCCGCCGGATCCGGAGCAACTCGCGGACTGGGTGCTGGAGGCGGCGTTCAACGGGCGGGCGGTCGCGGTGGCGGATTTCGCGGCGGCGCTCGGGGACGCCGGGCTCGCCCGGATGAAGTCCATTGTGGACGAAGTGCTGCGCGGGAAACAGGCCGAAAAGCGCGAGATCGCCGAGCGGCTGCAGGAGGAAATCGCCGAGGCGAGCGGGGACGTGGACGGGCTGGTCGCCATTCTCGCGGCCAAACCGCCGCGGGTGGACGTCAGTCTCAAGATCGTCCGCGTGTTGCGGGCGGCTGGGCGGCACAGCGAGGCGATCGCTTACGCGGCGCGCGTGTTGACTCCGCAGCGGAAGGAAACGCCGCGGCAAAAAGAGGTGCCGCGGCAGAAAGAGGTGCTGCGAAAAGAAGAAGAGTCCATTCCGGAATACCGCGAACGGATCGAGCAGCTGATCGCGCAAAAAGAAGCCGGCGCGTACCGGGAAGCGGCGCAGTGCCTCAAAAAGCTGCGCACCCTCCACAAGCAAGCGGGCACGGCGGAGGAGTTCACCGGCTACGTCGCCGAGCTGGTGAACGTCCACCGCCGCAAGACCCGGTTGCTCGCGGAGATCCGGTCGGCCCGGATCGCGCTGCCGAAGGGCTAGATTTCGGCCAAGGCGGCGCGGTAGGCGTCGAGGTCGTAGTCGAGCTGGTCTTCTTCCTCGGTTTCGGTCAACTGTCCTTCGAGGACAGTCACCAAGCGGTCGAGGACGTCGGCGCGGGAAAGGTCCTGCTGCAGCAGGTTCTGCGCGGCGGTCCACACCTCGGCGGGCTCGTCGTCCCACAGCTGGTCCACAATGGACGTCTCAAGCGCGAGGCGGAGGCCGTCCGCGCCGTCGAATTCTTCCGCGGCCAGCGATTCGTGGTACTCCGGGTGCGCGCCGATCACCAGCAGCCGACGCTGTTCCGGGTCGCCGGGGTCGAGGTCGGTCAGTTCCTCGTCACCGATCACTGTGGACAGTTCGGGAACTGCGAACCGGCGGCGGGCCACCACTTCCAGCGCCTCGTCGGCGGATTCGGTGCCGTCGAGGTAGTCGCTGAAGTCCTCGTCCTCGTCGTCGTCCGAGAGGTACTCGCCGAGATACTCGGTGACCTCTTCCAGCAGCGCGGCCGTGGCGACTTCGGACAGTCCGGCCCGAGCCGCGGCCCAGCCCGCCCAGGACAGCACGACCGGTGCGACGGCGTCCTCGTCTTCCAGCTCGTATTCGCCGTCCAGCAAGGATTCGAGGAACCTCGCCAGCTTCTCCGGACCGACGCGCAGCGGGTTCGCCGGTTCGGTGCGGCAGCCGTGGTCGACCAGCAGATTGGCGATTTCCCGGGCGGCGTCGGCGTCCGGCAGGTTCGTGTCGGAGAGGAACTGGGTGACCGCTTCCTCGCGCTGCGCGGCCGTCCATTCGGCGACCGGCGGGACCTCGGTCGGCTCCGGCAGCGACCGCGCCCAGGTCAGCGCGATGGCGTGGAACCGCGTGTAGTCCTCGCCGACGTCCGGCTCGTCCAGCGCGTCGGTGGCCGCGATCCCGGACACCAGCAGCCGGTGCGCGTCGGCAGGCTCGATTTTCTCCAGTACGACCAGTTCGCCGTCTTCCTCGACCTGCGAGCGCATTTCGGCGAGCACCTCGTGCGGCTCCTCGATGACCACCAGGTCGCGCACCCGGCCGCCCTCGGTGAAGTCCAGCAGCGCCAGCAAACCGAGCGAGTGGTCACCGCGGGAAAAGACGCACAGCAGCGACGATTCGTCGCCGTAGACGTCCCCGGTGCGCCAGCATTCGCCGACGCTGACCTGTCCGACCTCGGCGGCCCACTCCGGCTCAGGGATGCCCCGGCCGAGCACGACGCCCAGCGCCTCGGCCGCCGCCGAACGCTCCTCTTCGGACTCCGCCAGCACCTTCAGCGCGGCCAGCAGCGCCGCGGCGCCGGGCGTGATCTTGCGCTGGGCGAAGGCGATCAGCTCAAGTCCCAGCTGCGATTCCGGTTCGTCCTCCACGACGACGTCCCGCCACTGCCCGACGACCTCGGAACCCAGCAGCTCGATGTCGAACGGACCGGGCTCGGCCGCGACCGCGGAGAAGTCCCGCAGCACGTCCTTGAACAGACCGTTGACGCTGGGGGCGGTGGGTAGGGAACTCTTCTTGCGCGCGCGGCTCACCGGACTCATGCCGCACATCTTGCCTGGACCCGAAGCTCAGGTCTCAGCTGGTCGGCTCCGCCGTGCCGCGTGCCTTCACGCGCCGTTCGCGCAGCGCGTCGTCGAAGTCGACGACGAACGCCCCGGCGGCCATCGCGACCAGCAGCGTCAATCCCAATACCGCGCCGACCCAGGTCAGGACGATAGTCAACATCGTGGCCTCCTCCGCAGGTCAACTGCTCTCGTCCTGCTGCTCTCAGGGTCGCTTGCGGACGGGTGCGCTGGTATCGGCCAAGTGGTTACGAAGACGCTGGCCGATCGGTCAATTACTCCGGCCGCTGTGCAGCACGGGGCCGGAGAGACGCGTGTGGGTGACCCTCAGAGCTTCCGCAGTCGAACACGGTTGATGGCGTGGTCGGCGTCCTTGCGGAGCACGAGAGTCGCACGTGGACGCGTCGGCTTGATGTTCTCCATCAGGTTCGGCTCGTTGATGGTGCGCCACAGGTGCCGCGCTTCTTCGCGGGCCTCGTCGTCGGGCAGGCCGGCGAAGTGGTGGAAGTGCGAGGCGGGATCGGCGAACGCGGTGTGCCGCAGCTTCAGGAACCGCTCGACGTACCAGTGCTCGATGTCGTCGATGTGCGCGTCGACGTAAATCGAGAAGTCGAACAGATCCGAGACCGTCAGGCTCGGGCCGGGCTGCAGGACGTTCAGTCCCTCGATGATGAGGATGTCCGGCCGCTCCACCAGCTGTTCCTGGTCCGGGAGGATGTCGTAGGCCAGGTGCGAGTACACCGGCGCGGACACCCGCTCGGCCCCGGACTTCACCTCGGTGACGAACCGCAGCAGCGCGCGCCGGTCGTAGCTTTCCGGGAAACCCTTGCGGTGCATGATCCCGCGCCGGGTCAGCTCGGAGCGGGAGTAGAGGAACCCGTCGGTCGTCACGAGGTCGACGCGCGGGTGGTCGGGCCAGCGGGCGAGCAGGGTGCGCAGGATCCGGGCGGTGGTCGATTTGCCGACCGCGACGCTGCCCGCGATGCCGATCACGAACGGAGCCTTGGTGTTGCGACAGTCCTCGCCGAGGAAGGTCGTGGTGGCCTCGTACAGCTGTTGCCGGGCCTTCACCTGGAGGTTGATCAGCCGCGAAAGCGGCAGGTACACGTCGGCGACCTCGGCGAGATCGATTTGTTCCCCGAGCCCGCGGAGCCGGACCAGCTCGTCCGCGGTCAGCGGCAGCGGAGTGGAGCTGCGCAGCTCCCGCCACTGTTCCCGATGCAGCTCTACATAAGGGCTGAGTTCACGGACCCGTGTGGGCATCGCACACTCCTCGGCCGTCGCCTGCGCTGGCTCCGTCTGCGCTACTTCCGTAACGCCGTATCAACGGTAGGGCTTACCGCGCGTGAACGCGCTGTGATGTGATGCACGCACCCCTGACCGGGGCGGGAATTCGATCACCGAAGGTGACCGTTTGCCCCGAAAACTTCCTGCCACGCGGCGGCGACCTGCCGGGCGCACGCGGCCGGGGCCACGCCGCCGACGCCGGTGCCGAGACCGGGCATCGCGATCGTCCGCACCGCGGAGGAGACCGGACCGGAATCCAGCTGTCCGCGCTGCCATTGCAGGAACACCGCGCGTGCCGCGAGATACGGGTGGACGGTGTCGGCGGGCAGCCGTTCGCCGGGTTCGCGCATCGTCGGCGCGCTGATCAGCCACGCCGGTTCGGATTCGCCGGTCGGGACGATCACCGACTCGCCGATCGGCAGCTCACCGCCGTAAGAAGCCAGTACCGCGCTGCGCACGCTTTGCTCGATGCCGGGGAACGCCCGCGAGTAGACGGCGTCGATCCCGCCGCGCATCCAGCCGTAGGAGTTGGCCGGGCTGACCACCGCCTGTGCGGAGATGTCGAGCACCGAACCGCGGTGCACCCGGACGGAGCCGCCGAAGTCCGCCACGGCGGAGGTCCACGCCGCGGCCAGCGGTTCATCGACGGCGCACAGCACCAATTCCGGCGTTCGGGGAGAACCCGGCAAACCGGCTTCCCCGTGCCCGGCGTGTGTGCCTGAGTCGGCGGTCACCGTTCCAGCATGGCAAAAAACGCCACCCGGCGTAACCGGTTTAGCCACCGGCTGTCCGAGTGAAAAGCGCCACGCCCGCGGTCGCTAGCCTGACCGTCGTGTTGCGGATCGCGTATTTCGGCCCTCAGGGCACGTTCACCGAGCAGGCCGCCCGCGCGCTCGCGCCGGGCGAGGACCTGACCCCCTACGAGACCGTCCGGCTGGCGTTGCAGGCCGTCCGCGACGGAGCCGCGGACGCCGCGTGCGTGCCGATCGAGAATTCCGTCGAGGGCGTGGTCCCCGCGACGCTCGACGGGCTCAGCGACGGGGACCCGCTCGTCGCCACGGCCGAGACGATCCTGCCGATTCACTTCAGCGTGCTCAAACGGCCGGGCAGCGGCGAAATCCGCACCGTCGCGAGCCATCCGCACGCGCTCGCGCAGGTGCGCGCATGGCTGGAAACGAATCTGCCGGACGCCACCCCGGTCGCCTCGTCGTCCACCGCGGCGGCGGCGGTCGGCGTGGTCGAGGGCGATTTCGACGCCGCGGTGTCCGCGCCGGTCGCGATCGAGCACTACCCGCTGGAGGAGCTGGCGACCGGCGTCGCCGACGTCCGCGACGCGCAGACCCGGTTCCTGATGGTGCGCCGCCCGGGCGAACTGCCCGCGCCCACCGGCGCCGACCGGACGTCGATCGTCGCGGCGGCGGTCAACCGCACCGGGACGCTGTCCGATCTGCTGGTAGAACTGGCCGGCCGCGGGATCAACCTGACCCGGATCGACGCCCGGCCGACGCGCAACAACTTCGGCGAGTACCGGTTCTTCATCGACTTCGAGGGCCACGTCGCCGAACCCCGGATCATCGACGCGATGACCGCCCTGCGCCGCCGCTGCCACCTGCGCTTCCTCGGTTCGCACCCGCGCGCCGACGAGGTCGCGGCCACCATCGAAGAGGGCGCGGGGAACCAGGATTTCCTCGACGCGCAGGCGTGGGTCGACGCGGTTTTGAAGGGAGAAGGCGCATGAGGTTGCTGCTGGTCCGGCACGGACAGACCGAGGGCAATGTTCGCCGGGCGCTGGACACCGCGTTGCCTGGTCCGCCGCTCACCGAACTCGGCCGTGAGCAGGCCGCGGCACTCGCCGAACAGCTGAAAGACGAGCCGATCGTGGCGGTGTACGCGTCGGAGGCAGTGCGTGCGCAGCAGACCGCGGCCCCGCTCGCCGAGGCGTTCGGGTTCGACGTGCAGGTGATCGAGGGCGTCAAGGAGGTCGACGCCGGAGACCTCGAGGGCAATACCGACCTGGATTCGATCGGCATCTACCTGCGGGTGGTGAAGGCCTGGACCCAAGGCGACCTCGAGGTCCCGATCCCCGGTGGCGAGACCGGTACGCAGGTGCGCGACCGGATGCTCGGCGCGGCGAACGAACTGCGGGCCAAGCACGAGGAAACGTCGCCGGACGGGGTGGTCGTGCTGGTCAGCCACGGCGGCGCGATCCGGCTCGCCGGGGAATGGCTGGCCTCGAACGTGCCCGCGGAGCTGGCGAACGAGGCCCTGATCCCGAACACGAAGTTCGTCGAGCTGGAAGCCCGCGACCACGGATGGGAGTGCCTCCGCTGGGTCGATACCCGCCTTTCGTGAGCGGTCGGTCACTCGTGCGGGGAAACGCTGAGTGAAGCCGGGCCCGGTGGGGAACTCACCGGATGCGGAGCAACCCCGTCCGGACCTGGCACGTCCTCCGGATGAAGGTTTCACTCAGGTAGGCGTTCACCAGCACAGCGAGGCGAGTGAGATGGCAAACACGAAGAAACCGTGGATTTCCCTGGTCTTCCTGTCCGCAGTGGGCGCGTCGGGGGCGCTGCTGCTTTCCGCGTGCGGCCAGGGCGCACCCGCCGCGAGCGGCCCGGCGAGTTCGGATACCCCGTCGAGCAGCCCGATGTCGTCGGCTTCGTCCGCCGCGTCGTCCGCTCCGTCTTCCGCGTCGTCGTCCGCCCCGAGCGGCGGCACGGCGCCGGCCGAGAAACCACCCGCTGACAACGGCCTGTGCAAGGCCGGCGACGTGTCCCTGTCGCTGGGCGGCGGCGACGCCGGCGCCGGTTCGGAGTACCGGCCGCTGCTGATCAAGAACACCAGCAGCACGCCGTGCACCATCCAGGGCTTCCCGGGCGTGTCCTACGTCGGCGGCGAAAACGGCACCCAGATCGGCCAGGCCGCCGAGCGCGACGGCACCAAGGGCGCGCCGGTGAAGCTGGCTCCCGGCCAGACCGCCGCGGCCGACCTGCAGTTCGCGCAGGTGCGCAACTTCGACCCGGGCGTCTGCAAGCCGACGCCGGTCAAGGGCCTGCGCGTGTACCTGCCGCAGGAGACCGCGTCGAAGTTCGTGCCGCTCGACGGCCTCGGCTGCGCGGGCACGAACATCCCGGGCAAGCAGCTCGGCGTGAAGACCGTGCACAAGGCGTGACCGGTCGCTCTGCGCGTGGGGTCAGCCCCGCGCGCAGAGTTGTTCCGCCTGGACGACGGCGGCCTGCCCGTCGCGGTTGTCGAAGCGGCTGCTGAGCACCATCTTGTTCACCGCGTCGAGGGCTTTGGCCAGCGGCTGGTAGTTGCCGTCGAAGGTCGCCGCCGCTTTGGCCAGCTCCGCCGCGCCGGTGACGCGGTGCACCGAGTCGTCGGACATCCGGGTGAACTGTGCCGCGTCGACGCCGCCGGTGGTGTCCGGGATGTGCCCGACGCGGGCGAACGCGGCGCAGGCGGCCGCGGCGTCGACATTCGCTCCGGCACGCTGGCCGGACAGCCCCCACAGCAGCCCGAGCACGCATCCGCCCAGCACGAATCCGGCGACCGCGGCGATGACGAGCGGCCGGCGGGAGGCGGGCGGCGGCGATTCGAGTTCGGTGTCGCGGTCGTCGTCCGGCAGCGGCGGGGTGTCGAGTGCAGTCATCGCATACCTCCGGCGGCCGGGGTGAGGTGCTATTCCAGCACCAAACCCGCGCCGGATCACTGCTGCGAACGGACTCCGTCGCCGGTCGAGGCCGTTTTGTCATCGAGCGGGTGCCCGCGCAGCGCGAACAGTGCATAGCCGGTCACGAACAGCAGCAGAAGACCGGACGCGGCGAAGGTGTCGCCCGCCGAACCGAGCAGTTTCGTGAGCAATCCGCCGAGCAGTGCGCCCAGCGGGATCGCACCCCACACGACGGTGCGCCAGACCCCGAGGACGCGTCCGAGCAGCTCCCCCGGGACCAGCGTGTGGCGTGCGGTCGCGAGCACGACGTTCACCGCCACCACCGCCGCCGCGAACACGCCGAACAGCACCGCGGACACCACCGGCTGCCGCACCAGGCCCATGCCGCCGAAGCCGAGCGCGCAGAAGAACACCCCGCCGACCAGGACCGTCCGCCGTCCGATGCGCCGGACCAGCCGCGGCGTCAACCCGGCTCCCAGCAGGCCGCCAGCCCCGCCGACGAACGCGAAAGCGCCGAACGTGGCGTCGGACAAATGCAGGTCTTCCAGCGCGTACAGCACCAGTTGCGCCTGGGCCAGTTCACTGATCAGGCTGAGCAGCCCGGCGATCGCGAGCAGCCGCAGCAGCAGCGAATGCCGCCGCAGCCAGCGGAAGCCGTCCGCGAAATCCGCCCGGATGTGCGACTTCGTTTCCTGCCGCGGCCGGTAGCTGCCCGCCATGCCCAGCAGCACCGCGGCGCCGACCGCGAACCCGACCGACGAGAGCAGGAACGGGAAGACCGCGAACAGCGCGAAGGTGGCGCTGCCGACCGGGCCGCCGAGGAACGTCTGCCCGACGATCTCGCACGCCTGCAGCTTGCTGTTGGCGCTCTCCAGCCGATCCGCCTCGACGAGCGCGGGCGGCAGCACGTTCGCCGCGCTCTCCGCGACCGTCTCGGCGATGCCGACGAGCAGCGACGCGACGTAGATCGTCCAGATCTCCACCGTGCCGAAGGCCAGCAGCGCGGTGACCGCCGCGACCACGAGCGCGCGCATCGCGTTCGCCGCGACCATCGCCTTCTTGCGATCGATCCGGTCGACGAGCGTGCCCGCCGGGATGGCGAACAGCAGCCACGGCAGGAACTGCACCGCCGACAACGCGGCGATCTCCACCGGATCCCGGGTCAGGGTGGTGGCCAGCAGCGGGAAAGCGACCTTGGCGATGCCGTCGGCGAGGTTCGACGTGCCGCTCGAGGCGAGCAGCCAGCGAAGCCGGCTGTCCGTCTGACGATGCGACACGAACCACCTCACGAGGAAAGGAAACGCCCTGGTGAGGCCAGTCTAGGGAGATCGGCGGCGTTCTGTGACGCTTTGGTGACCTTCGGTGTTTTCCGTGGTCGCGGCGTGGTGCCGGGCAGGGAAGAGCAACGGGCGGACAGAGTTCCGCCGGAATCAGCCCCAGCCGAGCTCGTGCAGCCGCTCGTCGTCGATGCCGAAGTGGTGGCCGAGTTCGTGCATCACGGTGATCAGCACTTCCTCGACGACGTCGTCCTCGGTGTCGCAGATGTCGAGGATCGGCTCCCGGTAGATCGAGATCCGGTCCGGCAGCGCCCCGCTGTAGTGGCTGGTGCGCTCGGTGAGCGCGATGCCGTGATAGAGCCCGAGGATGTCCGGCGCTTCCTCGTTGAAGTCCTCGACCAGCACCACGACGTTGTCCATCGCCGAGGCGAACTCCGGGGGCACCTGGTCGAGCGCGTCGGAGACGAGTTCCTCGAACCGCGCCTGGCTCATCTCGACGGGCACGGCTCAGTTGCCTCCGCCGGAGCTGGAACTGGGCGGCGGGCTCTGCTGCTGGCCGGACGAGTTCGCCGCCCCGCTCTTCACGCTGCCGGTGACGGCCTGGAACCCGCTGCCGTCCTGCAGCGTGGCCGCGACCTTGCAGTTGACCTTCGTGGAGCCGGCGTCCCAGCTCTCCTGCTCGCGCGAGTCCCAGCCCAGGGTGAGCTTCTTCGAGGAGAGGTCGGCGCTGCCGGTGTACTCCTTCGCGGCCTTGTTGCACTCGGTGTCCAGCCAGGACTTCTGGTCGTCCAGCTTGGGGTAGCCGTCCTTGAAGTGCGAGGCGAGGTCGAGCGTCGCGATGATCTCGTACGAGTGCGGCTTGCTGCAGTCGACCGGGTCGCCGACGCCCTTGCCCGCCAGCGCGAGGCAGGTGCCCGGGGCCCACACCATCGACTGGTCCTGGGTCTTCGCCGCGCCGGTGGTCAGCTGCAGCGTCCCGCCCGGACCGGCGAACTGCAGGCCGCAGCGCAGCTGGCGGTCGCCCTGGGCCCACTGCGCCGACGTGGGCCGCAGCAGGTTGGTGGTGAGCTTGCCGTACGGGTCGAGCGGATGGCCGAGGTACGGCCGCACGTCGGCGTTGCACTGCTGCTGGGCGATGTCCTGCCACTGGTCGAGGCTCGGGAACGGAGCCTGCTGCGGGAACTTCGCGCCGATGTCGACCACGGTGGTGACCTCGAACAGGTGCGGCTGCGTGCACGGCACCTGGTGCGCGTCGGAGGCGTCCTTGGCGTTCCAGGCCAGGCAGGTGCCCGGCGGCGAGTGGAACGCCTGCTGGGCGGCCTCGCTGAGCTTGCCCTCGCCGCCGCCCGCGCCGCCGGCGAGCGTGTCGGTCCAGGAGAAGGCGACGCTCAAGGCCAGCGCGATGACCGCGCCGAGGAACACCCCGGCCATCACCACGCGGGTGGTCAGGGTCTGCATACGCGAAGGGAACCGCTCCGAGCGTTGAGACATCGATACCCATGATGCCCGCGCCGCATGAACCGCGCGTGTGCCGGGTCGATTAGGGTAGAACGCGGGGTTTGCAGTGCTGGGGGATTACGGAGCGCACATGACGCAAGACGACAACAGCGGCGTGCAGCCGCCCGAGGAGCCGAAGAAGCCGGGTTCGATGCGGTTCCAGGACGCGAACACGCAGCCCCGGCAGCCCTCGGTGGCCGAACAACGGGCCCGCAAGCAGGCCATCGCCGACCAGGAACGCGAACGGCAGGCAGCCGTCGCGGCCCGGGAGGCGGCGGACGCGAAGGCGGCCACCAAACGCAAGATCCTGATCGGCAGCGGGGTCACTGTCGGTCTCGTCGGGCTGGTCGCGACGTTCTACACGATCGCGAAGCCCGCCGAGATGACCGCGTCCTGTGTCACGTCCGACGGAGTAATCCAGGACGACAAGTACTGCGACGAGAGCTACGCGACCAGCCACGGCGGGCACTACAGCGGCGGGTTCTGGATCATCCCGCTCCCGGGCGGCGGCTACTCGCAGTACCGCTACAACTACGGCGGCAGCGGCAGCATCGGGCAGCACGTGTCCGGCGGCAGCTACACCGCGCCGTCGGGCAACACCAACGTTTCGACCAAGTCGGGCACCAGCGTCCAGCGCGGCGGGTTCGGCATCAGCGGCAAGAGCGGCGGCAGCTTCGGCGGGACCGGGAAGAGCGGAGGCTCATAGGTGTATCGGGACCGGCGGGAACCGCGCCGCGACTGGCAGCGGATCGTCGAAGAGCAGGGCCTGGTCTACGGCACCCCGGCACGCGACGGCACCGGCAAACCGCGTCCGTACTGGGACGAATCGGTGCACTACGTCTTCGACATGGACGAGGTGCTCTCGCTCGAGGCGGACGTCGAACTGCTGCACTCGATGTGCCTGGAGGCCGTCGACAACGTCGTGACCACCGAGCAGTACCAGCGCTTCGGCATCCCGGAGTGGGTGTGGCCGCACATCGCGGAATCGTGGAAGCGGCAGGACCCGCACGTCTACGGGCGCTTCGACCTGCGCTACGACGGCAAGTCGCCGGCCAAGCTGCTGGAGTACAACGCGGACACGCCGACCACGCTGCTGGAGGCGTCGCTGCTGCAGTGGCACTGGAAGACCGACGTCTTCCCGGAAGACGACCAGTGGAACTCCATCCACGAGAAGCTGGTCGAGCGCTGGGAGGAGATCGGCGGGAAGCTGCCGTCGAACGAACTGCACTTCACCTGGTCCTCCGCCGACCCGAGCGGCGAGGACCACGTCACCACGGCGTATCTGCAGGAGACCGCGGCCGAGGCCGGGCTCGACACGGTCGGGCTCGCGATCGAGGAGATCGGCTGGGACCCGGTGCTCAAGCGGTTCGTCGACCTCGCCGAGGGACAGATGTCCACGGTGGTGAAGCTGTACCCGTGGGAGTGGGTCGTCGACGAGGAGTTCGGCAAGTTCGCGGTGGAGACCATGCCGCGCACGCTGTGGGTCGAACCGCTGTGGAAGATGCTGCTGTCGAACAAGACGCTGCTCGCCGTGCTGTGGGAGAACTATCCCGGGCACCCGAACCTGCTGCCCGCGTTCGCTGACGATCCCGGCCTGCTCACCGAGTACGTGCGCAAGCCGAAGCTCGGCCGCGAGGGCGCGAACGTGCAGATCGTGGCCACCGGGTACGAGACGCAGACCGACGGCGTCTACGGCGCGGAAGGCTACGTCTACCAGGCGTTCGACCCGCTGCCCGAGTTCGACGGGTACCGGCCCGCGCTCGGCGCGTGGATCGTCGGCGACCAGTCGGCGGGGCTCGGCATCCGCGAGACCAGCGGACTCGTCACCGACGACGGCGCGGCGTTTGTGCCGCACCGGATCCCGGAGTCGTGATACAACCCTGGATGTCCGATTCAACTGGCTGAATTGGCCATCCAGGGAGACCCCGTGACCACGACCCTCGCGCTGCCCGCGACCTTCGGTTCCGATCTCGTGCGCGGGATCGGCGCGATCCTGCTGTACGGCATCGTCGGCCTGCTGCTGATGTTCGCCGGCTTCTACGCGATCGACTTCACCACGCCGGGCAAGCTGTCGAAGCTGGTCACCCGCGGGCTGCCGAACGCGGTGATCGTGACCGCGTCCGGGCTGCTGTCGATGGCGTTCATCGTGGTCGTGGCGATCTACAGCTCCGCGAGCGACCTGACCGCCGGGTTGATCACGTCGCTGGTCTACGGCCTGATCGGGGTCATCGTGCAGGTGCTGGCGGTGCGGCTGCTGGAGTGGGCGACCCGGATCGACGTCGGGTCCACCATCCAGAGCGAGAAGTTCGCGCCGGCGAGCGTCGTCGTCGCGGCGGCGCACCTCGGGCTCGGGCTGGTCGTCGCGGTAGCGATTTCGTAGCGTTCGCGCACTGCCGCGCGGTCCCGTTCCCACTAACGTGGGAACCGTGCGACTCCTCAGGACGCCGGAAGACCGGTTCGCGGACCTGCCCGATTTCGCCTTCGAACCTCAGTACACCGACCTGTCCGACCCGGACGGCGGGCTGATCAGAGTCGGCTACGTCGAGGCCGGGCCCGCGGACGGGCCGCCCGTTCTGCTGCTCCACGGCGAGCCGAGCTGGTCGTTCCTCTACCGGAAGATGCTTCCGGTGCTGGCCGATGCCGGGCTGCGGGCGATCGCCCCGGACCTGGTCGGGTTCGGCCGGTCGGACAAGCCGGCGGAGATCGTCGACCACACGTACGCGCGGCACGTCGAATGGATGCGGCGGTTCGCGTTCGACGTGCTCGGGCTCGAAGGGGTCACGGTCGTCGGGCAGGACTGGGGCGGGTTGATCGGGCTGCGGCTGGTGGCTGAGCACCCAGGGCGGTTCGCCGGGGTGGTCGCGGCCAACACCGGGCTGCCGACCGGGGACGTGGACATGCCGCCGGTGTGGCACAAGTTCCGGGAAGCCGTGGAGGGCGCGCAGATTCTGGACGTCGGACGGTGTGTGCAGTCCGGGTGCAAGACGCCGCTGCCGGAGGACATCCGGGCGGCTTACGACGCGCCGTTCCCGAACGAGATGTACAAGGCCGGGCCGCGGGCGATGCCGGGGCTGGTGCCGACGCGACCGGACGATCCGGCGTCGGACGCCAATCGGGCGGCGTGGGCGACGTTGACGGATTTGGACGTGCCGTTCCTGTGCGCGTTCTCCGACGGCGACCCGATCACCGGCGCGATGGGGCCGATTCTGCAGCGTTCGATGCGCGGGGCTGCTGGTCTGGACCACCCGACGGTGGCCGGGGCTGGGCACTTCCTGCAGGAGGACGCGGGGGAGACGCTCGCGGAGCACGTGGCGCGGTTCGTGCGGCGCTGACTGGACAGCACCCGCACGGCAGGGATCAGTTCAGGTACGCCGCGGCGAGCCGGGGCAGCCTGCGCCGCATCTCTTCGGCGTCCTCGTAGTCGAACTCCCACTCGGGATCCAGCGGCGGGTACCGGATGGTGAACGAGTCAGCCGGAAGCTCCTCTCCGGTCGCGTCGATGTGCGCGCTCGAGGCGATGCCCAGGGTGGCTTCGCACTCCAGTTCTTCGCCGTCCGCGGCGGCCGCGCGCACCGCGGGCAACTCGGCCAGTTCGTCCGGGGCGGCCACGATCCGCTCGAAGATCTCCCGGCCCTGCAGAACCAGCCAGCCGCGGAAGTACTCGAAGCCGTCGTCGGAGCAGCCGCCGTTGGCGAGGTAGGCGGCTGCCCACAGCGGGCCGCGGTAGGAGTCGGCCAGCAGGTCCCAGACGATCTGCTGGGCGGCCACGATCTCCTCCCGCGGACGCGCGGCGAGCAAGGCGCAGGCTTGTTCGGCTACCTCGTAACTGTCTTCCGGTGCGGAGGCCTGGCCGCGTGCCTCGTCGATTAGGGCCCAGAACTGTTCGGTGTTCACGAGCACGGATCTTCGCACCGGGGTACGACAAAACCGGGCGGAGCGAGCGGTCAGGACAGGGCGGCCAGCGAGTCGAGCAGGATCTGCAGTCCTTCGGCCGCCTCGGCTTCGGTCAGCGTCATCGGCGGCCCGATCCGCAGGACGTTTTTGTGCAGCCCGCCCTTTCCGATGAGCAGCCCGCGCTTTTTCGTTTCTTCCAGCATTTGCTTGGCGGCAGCGGTATTCGGCGTCGTGGTGCCCGGTTCGATCAGTTCGACGCCGATCATCAGCCCCTTGCCGCGCACCTCGCCGACGTAGGGGCTGTTCGCCGCGCGCAGGCCGCGCATCAACTGGTCGCCGCGGGCTTTGCAGTTGGCTTGCAGGTCGTGCTCGTCGATGTAGTCGAGGACGGCCAGCGCGCCCTGCATCGACACCGGGTTGCCGCCGAAAGTGGAGAACGACTCTGCCTGGAAGCAGTCCATGACGTCGCCCCGGGCGACCACGCCGCCCACTGCCAGGCCGTTCCCGAGGCCCTTGGCGAAGGTCATCATGTCCGGCACCACGTCGTGGGCCTCGATGCCCCAGTAATGGTCGCCGGTGCGGCCCCAGCCGGTCTGGACCTCGTCGGAAATGAAGAGGATGCCGTGCTCGTCCAGGACTTCCTTCATCGCCTTGAACAGGCCGTCCGGCGGGGAGCTGAAGCCGCCCACGCCCTGGATCGGCTCGGCGATCAGGCAGGCCACGTCGCCCGCGGTGGCGGTTTCCAGGAGTTCCACCAGGTCGGCGACGCAGGCGTCGATGTAGGCGGTGTCGGGCAGGTCGCGGAAGGGGCTGCGGTAGCGGTAGCCGCCGTGGACGTAGTTGACCTTGATCGGGCTCAGCGACGACGCCGACCAGCCGCGGTTGCCGGTGATCGCGACCGTGCCGAACGACCGGCCGTGATACGAGTTCCGCATCGCCAGCACCTGGTTGCTGCGGCGGTACTGGGTGGCGAGCATCAGCGCGGTGTCGTTGGCCTCGCTGCCGGAGTTGGTGAAGAACACCTTGGCGTCCGGGATGCCGGAGCGCCGCGCGATCTGTTCGGCGAGTTCGACCTGCGAGCGGATCAGGTAGAGCGTCGAGGTGTGCAGGACGCCGGTGTCCAGCTGCTTGCGGACGGCGTCGCTGATCGCGGGCACGTCGTAGCCCATGGCGTTGGTGAGCACGCCGGCGAAGAAGTCGAGGTAGGTGCGGCCGGTGGAATCGGTCAGACGGCGATCCTGCGCGTGCACGATTTCGATCGGCTCGTCGTACAGCAGGGACATCCAGGACGGGAGCACCGCGCGGTGGCGCGCGAGCAGGTCGTCGGTCATGTGAGTTCCCTCCGCTCCGGGTTCTAGCGAGTATGGGGAGCGCGGGAAACGGGCGACAACGATCAGACTGTCGGGTTGTCTTCAGGCGGCTGTACACACTGTGCGCGGAGTTGGCGTATGGAGGTCATACGCCAACGACTACCCTTCTGTCCGTGATTGACCCCAGGACTCTGCGCGAAGACCCGGAAGCCGTGCGCGCGTCGCAGCGTGCCCGTGGCGAGGACGAGGGAGTGGTCGACAAGCTGCTCGACCTCGATCAGCGCCGCCGCTCTGCGATCGCGACCGCCGACAAGCTGCGGGCCGAGCAGAAGTCCGTGTCCAAGCAGGTGCCGAAGGCCTCCGCCGAGGACAAGCCCGCCCTGCTCGCCCGCGCCAAGGACCTGTCGGCGCAGGTCAAGGCCGCCGAGGTCGAGCAGAACGAGGCGTCGGAGGAGTTCGACAAGCTGTTCCGGATCCTGCCGAACCTGGTGCACCCGGACGCGCCGATCGGCGGCGAGGACGACTTCGCGGTGCTGAAGACCGTCGGCGAGGTGCCGTCGTTCGACTTCGCCCCGCGCGACCACCTCGACCTGATGGAAGGCCTCGGCGCGCTCGACATGGAGCGCGGCGCGAAGGTGTCGGGCTCGCGGTTCTACTTCCTGTCCGGCGTCGGTGCGCAGCTGCAGCTCGCGCTGCTGAACATGGCCGTGGCGCGCGCGACGGCGAACGGCTTCACGCCGATGATCACGCCGTCACTGGTCCGCCCGGAAATCATGGCGGGCACCGGCTTCCTCGGCGCGCACTCGTCGGAGGTGTACCGGCTGCGCGACGACGACCTGTACCTCGTCGGCACGTCGGAGGTCCCGCTCGCGGGCTACCACTCGGACGAGATCCTCGACCTCGCCGCCGGTCCGCGCCGCTACGCGGGCTGGTCGTCGTGCTACCGCCGCGAGGCCGGGTCGTACGGCAAGGACACCCGCGGCATCATCCGGGTGCACCAGTTCGACAAGGTCGAGATGTTCGTGTTCGCCAAGCCGGAGGACGCGGAGGCCGAGCACGAGCGGCTGCTGGGCTGGGAAGAGGACATGCTCGCCGCGATCGAGGTCCCGTATCGGGTCATCGACACCGCGACCGGCGACCTCGGCACGTCCGCCTACCGCAAGTACGACTGCGAGGCGTGGGTCCCGACGCAGGAGACCTACCGCGAGCTGACCTCGACGTCCAACTGCACCACGTTCCAGGCCCGCCGGCTGTCCGTCCGCTACCGCGACGACAACGGCAAACCGCAGACGGCCGCCACCCTGAACGGCACGCTGGCGACCACGCGCTGGATCGTCGCGATCGTGGAGAACCACCAGCAGCCCGACGGTTCGGTCCGGGTGCCGGTGGCGCTGCGTCCGTTCCTCGGCGGGCTTGAGGTGCTGGAGCCGGTCAAGCGCTGAACTTCGCGAAGGCGAGACAACCTCAGATGGAATCCGACAGAGCCCTGATCCCCGCTCTGCGCAAGGCCGGTGCGCTGGCCACAGTGGACTATGCGCTGGCGTTCGCCGTGCTCGCGGTCGCGGGCTGGCTGCTCTTCGCCGCGGAAAAGGGGACGCACGCGTCGTTCCGTCGGGCTGATCGCGATCGGCGGCGCGGCGTTCTGCCTCGTCGTCAACGGGGTCATGCTGGTCCGGGGGCGGGATCGGCGGCCGATGTTCCGGTCCGCGGACGCGCAGTTTCTCGCGACGCTCCGGCAAGGCGCCCTGCGGATCTGGCTGTTCGGCCTGCTGCTCGCGGCGATCGGCTCCGGCGTCATTCTGCTGGTGCCGAACTCGCATCCGTTCCGGCCGCAGGTGAACGGAACCACGATGGCCATCGCGATCGCCGCCGCCGCGGTGGTCGTGGCGGCCGCCGGGGTTTCCGCGCTCGTCCTGCGGCGCGCGGTGCCCAAACCGTGATCTCCGGTCCTTCCTTCCCGTTCCGCGGGTGCGGAACCCCGCTGCTCAGTAGGGTGCGGAGCGGAGGAGGCAGCTGATGAGGTGCAAACAAGCGGCGGTCGCCCTGGCGGCGGTCGCGATGCTGCTCGCCGGGTGCACGCAGCAGGTGAGCGGCGTGGCTTCGCCGGTACCGGGGCAGGGGCCGGTCACGCCGGTCGTCGAGCCGTGCCAGCTTCTCGACGCGAAGCAGCTCGCCGGGCTCGGCTACAAGCCGCCGGGCCGGTCGGTGAAGGCGCGCAAGGAACAGCGCGCGCCCGCGATGTGCTTGTGGACCGGGACGGACACCGACCACACGGTGGTCATGTCCGTCGGCTGGTCGGTGGACCTGAGCCTCGACGACTACCTCCAGGGCGCCCTCAAAAAGGCCGACCCGGTACAGCTCGGCGGCTTCCCGTGGACGCGCTACGCCGGGTTCATCAACGGCAGCTGCGACCTGTACACGACGCTCGGCCCGAAGTCGTTCGCCTTCGTGAGCGTGTCCTATCCGGACGACGCGCAGGCGTGCGAACGCGCGAAGAAGGTCATCCCGCAGGTCGCCGCGCATCTGCCGGGCGGGCAGCCCGCGCCGTCGATCGCGCCGAGCACGCCGCCGGAGGGCACCGCGCCGACCGGGCCGCTCGCGTCGGTCAACCCGTGCCAGCTGCTGAAGCCGGAGCAGGCGCAGCAACTGAAAATGGTGCCGAACGGCGAACTCGACAGCTCGAAGGTCATCTCGCCGAACGTGACCTACTGCCTGTGGAAGGACACCGACGGCGACGGCGGGCAGAAGCCGTTCGAGGTCTGGGTCGGGCCGGACGTTCCGCTGAAACGCTGGCCCGGCATGGAGGTCGCGCCGACCGAGCAGATCGACGTGAACGGCCGGAAGTGGTCGCTGTTCCCGAACTTCAACGATTCCGGCGGCGTGATCTGCGCGGCCGGGCTCCCGGTTTCGGACACCGCCTCGATCCAGATCGTCAGCGGGCAGCTGGCCGACAAGACCAAGGCGTGCGACGCGATCAAGGCCGGAATCCCGATGGTGTCGGGGAACCTGCCTTCCTGAACCGTCTACATCGGACGGTTCAGTCGGTCACCCGGTCGGCGATGTACTTGGCGATCTCCAGCGCGCTCGTCGCCGCCGGGCTCGGCGCGTTGAGCACGTGCACCTGGTCCTTTGTGGACTCGATGAGGAAGTCGTCCACCAGCGAACCGTCCGGGCGCAGCGCCTGTGCCCGGACGCCGGAACCGTGACGCACGATGTCGTCCTCGGTCACCGCGGGCACGAGCTGCGCGAGGCTGGCGGCGAAGCGCTTCTTCGAGAACGACCGCAGCACCTCTTCGAGGCCGGTCGGGTACGCGTACTTGCGGGCGAGCTTCCAGGCGCCGGGGAAGCGGGCGACGTCGGCGAGATCCTTCACCGACACGTCCGCCCAGCGGTAGCCCTCGCGGCGCAGCGCGAGCACGGCGTTCGGGCCCGCGTGGACACTGCCGTCCAGCATGCGGGTGAGGTGCACGCCGAGGAACGGCAGCGTCGGGTCCGGCACCGGGTAGATCAGCCCGCGCACGAGGTGGCGGCGCTCCGGCTTCAGCTCGTAGTACTCGCCGCGGAACGGCACGATGCGCGCGCTCGGAGTGATGCCGGCCATTTCGGCGACCCGGTCCGCGTGCAGACCGGCGCAGTTGACCAGCGCGTCGGCGTGCAGCACCTCGGAGCCGGTGGCCACCTCGACCCCGCCGCCGCGAGCCGGGCGGATGCCCAGCGCGGGGGTGTTCAGCCGCAGGTCCGCGTCCGCCTCGTCGAGCAGCCGCACGAGCGCCGCGCACACCGCGGGGAAGTCGATGATGCCGGTCGACTCGACGCGCAGCGCGGCGACGCAGGACACCTCCGGCTCGTACTCGCGGGCCTCCGCGGGGGTGATCCGCTTGGCGGGCACGCCGTTGGCCTCGGCCCGTTCGGCGAGCGTGTCCAGCGCGGGGATCTCCTCCTCGCGGGTCGCCACGACGAGCTTGCCGCACACCTGCACCGGCACCCCGTACTGCCTGGCGAAATCCACAATGGACCGGTTGCCGCCGACGGACATCCGCGCCTTGAACGAACCGGGCTTGTAGTAGAGCCCGGCGTGCACGACGTTGGAGTTGTGCCCGGTCTGGTGCGCCGCCCAGCGAGCTTCCTTTTCGAGCACCGTCACGTCCTGGCCGCGCTGGGACAGCTCCCACGCGACCGACAGCCCGACGATTCCCCCACCGATCACAACTACGTTCCGCACGGCAGGGAAGGCTACGCGCTCCGGTGCGGCGCTGCGTACCCCCCGACGGCGTGGTACCCGTTCACTGAACCGGGGACAATCCGGCCAACGCGAGGCGGTGATGCGGTTCTAGCTGCTTACCGGCGGTGTACGCGGCGGTGAACCCGTCCGGTCCGAGCGCCTTCTCCGCGGCCTCGGTGACCTGCGCGACATCGTGCTGGCCGGGCACGGCGGCCCCGCGCACCGCGGCCGCCGCGCCGAGCAAAGCGGCGGCGTCGGCGAACCGGCCCTCCTCGGCGAAGACCCCGGCGACGCCCTCGAACGCGGTGGCCAGTGACCCGTGGTCATGCCAGCGGTGCGCGGTTTCGACGCCGAGCTGCATCCGTCGGCGGGCATCCTCCGGGCGGTGCTCGGCCACGTCGATCCAGCCGAGCGCGATCGACGCGGCCGCCCGCACGATGGCGGCCGAGAACGAGTCCGCCGCGCATTCGGCGAGCGCCTGCTCGGCCAGCGCCCGCGCACCGGCCAGATCTCCGGAGCGGCGGGCGATGCCGGACAGACCGACGTGACCGCTGGCTCGCGTCTCGGGCATCCCGGTGCGATGGGCGAGTTCGACGGTCCGCTCGTAGTCGGCCTTCGCGCCGGCGAGGTCGCCGCGCAACGCTCGGCTGTCGCCGCGACGGCACAGCAGGTCCGCGTAGTCGTCGGTCGCGCCGAGTGTCTGCATGAGCGACAGGGACTCGGTCATCGCGGCGAGCGCTTCCTCGTGGCGGCCGCGCAAAACCAGCAACTGCGACAGGTGGTCGAGCGCCATCGACAGCCCCCAGCGTTCGCCGAGCGCCCGGTAGCACGCTTCGCCTTCTCGCAGACCGCGTTCGGCTTCGTCGAGTTCCCCGGCGAGCATCGCGCGCAGACCGTCGCCCATCGGCACGAGCGCGGTGAGCCACGGGTCGGGATGCTTTTCGAGCCCGGACAGCCGGAGCCGCGCGTCCTCGTCGTCGGGCGGCCCGAGCACGACGCCGGACAGCATGAGCATCATCGGATGCTCCGGGGTCCAGGAGCTTTCTGCTAAGTACCGCTCCACATAGGACCGATAGTTCGCAGTCTCGGCGGCTTCCGGGGCGCCGGCCATCGCGGTCAGCAGGCACATGAGGAATTGCTCGCGGTGTCCTTCCGGCGGCTCCGCTTGGCAGTGGCGCACGATTTCCATCGACAGCGCCGCGCCTTCGTAACGTCGTCCGCGCAGCCACCAATACATCGACAGCGCGGCGGCGATCCGCAACGCGGTCGACGGATCTGCCGCGGCCGACCACCGGAGCGCGGCCACGATGTTGTCGTACTCAGCGTCGATTTTCCGCAGCCAGTCCAGCTGGTCCGCGGTACGCAGCTTCGGGTCGGCTTCCTCGACGAGCCGCAGGAAAACCTGCGCGTGGGCTTGCCGGAAGCGTTCGGTCTCGCCTGCGGCGTCGAGCTTTTCCGCGCAGAACGCGCGAATCGTCTCCAGCATCCGGTAGCGCCCGCTCGACGGTTCGACGAGCGACTTGTCGGCGAGTTCGGGGAGCAGGTCGACGGGGACGTCGCACACCTGCTCGGCGTACGCGAGCGTCGCGCCGCCGGTGAAGACGGTCAGCCGACGGGCGAGGCGGCGTTCGTCGTCATCAAGCAGATCCCAGCTCCATTCCACGACGCCGCGGAGCGACCGGTGCCGTTCGTCGGCGGTGCGGCTGCCGCGGGCCAGCAGCTGGAAGCGGTCGTCGAGCCGCGCGGCGATGTCGGCGACCGGCAGCGTGCGCACGCGGGCGGCGGCCAGTTCCAGCGCGAGCGGGAGGCCGTCGAGCGCGGTGCAGATCCGCACGACGTCGGCCGCCGTTTCGCCGGTCAGCTGGAAAGCAGGGTCGCTCGCCCGGGCACGGTCGAGGAACAGCCGGACGGCGGGGTAGGTCTCCGCGTCGGGTGCGTCGGGCGGTGGGACGGCGAGGCGGGGGACCGGGGCGAGTTGTTCGCCGGTGATGCCGAGCGGTTCCCGGCTCGTCGCCAGCACCCGCAGTCCGGGGCACGCGGGCAGCAGCTGCGCGACCAACCTCGCGGCTGCGGCGATGACGTGTTCGCAGTTGTCCAGCACCAGCAACGTCGCCTGGTCGCGCAAGGCCGAGACGAGACGGTCGACCGGGTCCTGTCGACCGCGGGCGCCCTCGCGCAGGCCGAGCGCGGTGAGGACGGCTTGCGGAACGTCGTCGGCGACGTGCGGGGCCAGCTCCACGAAGACGCACGGTCCCGCGTCCGCCGCGGCTTCGACGGCCAGCCGGGTCTTCCCGGTCCCGCCGGGACCGAGCAGCGTGACGAGCCGGGCCTGGCGCAGGAGATCCGCGACCTGCCGCAGTTCGCCGTCCCGGCCGACGAAGCTGGTGAGCTGCGCGGGCAACGGGGTCGCGGCGTTCGCCGACTCGCCGCGCAAGGCGGCCAGGTGCGCCTCGGTGAGGTCTGGACCAGGGTCCGCGCCCAGTTCGTCGGCGAGGGTGCGACGGGCGTCCTCGAACGCAGCGAGCGCTTCGGCGGTCCGCCCGGCGGCGTGCAAGGCCCGCACCAGCTGAGCCCGCGACCGCTCGCGCAGCGGGTTCTCGGCGATCGCGGTGCGCAGTTCATCGAGGACGTCGGCGGCGCGGCCGAGCGAGATCTCCGCGTCGACCCGGTCGGCAGCCGCCTCGGCGCGGAGTTCAGTGAGCCGGGTGGCCTGGACCTCTGCGGCGGGGACGTCGGCGAACGCCGGTCCGCGCCACAGCGCGAGCGCCTCGCCGAGCAGGTCGCTGGCCCGCGTCGGGTCGCCCTCGGCGAGTTCGCGCCGGCCCTCGCCGGCCAGCCGCTCGAACCGGTGCGCGTCCACTTCGTCCGGTTCGATCCGGAGGCGGTACCCCGCCGAGGTGAGTTCGATCGGCAGTTTCAGCGCGCTGCGCAGCCGCGAAACCTGCGATTGGAGCGCGTTGGCCGCGCCGTCCGGCGGTTCCTCGCCGTAAAGCCCGTCGATGAGCCGCTCGGCGGACACGAACCGCCCGGCGTCCGCCGCGAGCAACGCGAGCAGCGCCCGGCCTCGCGGGCCGCCCACGGCGACCGTCCCGCCCGCGCCGTCCCAAGCGACGACGGCCCCCAGCACCCCGATCCGCATCCCGTGAGCCTATGCCCGGAACGGGTGCTTACCCGTGGGTTCTGTCCCCGAAACAGGAGGCAAACGCGACTTCTATACACTTTGGCGCGACCCCGCGCAATGCGGGACACCCCGATGCACAGGAGATCTACAGTGGGCGAACCCGTCCTGCTCGGGAAGCCGACCGTCGGCGACGAAGAGCTCGCAGCCGTCGCCGAAGTGTTCCGTTCCGGCTGGCTGGCCGGCGCGGGTCCGGCGTGCCGTCGCTTCGAGGAGCGGTTCGCGCAGCTGACCGGCACCGCGCACGCTCTGACCACCAGCAACTGCGGCTCCGCCCTGTTCCTGGGCCTGAAGGTGCTCGGCGTCCAGCCCGGCGACGAGGTGATCGTCGGCGACTACACCTTCCCGGCGACCGGCCACGCCGTGCTGCAGGCCGGCGCGAAGCCGGTCTTCGCCGACATCCGCCCGGACATCTTCAGCGCCGACCCGGCCGCGATCGAAGCGCTCATCACGCCGCGCACGGTCGGCATCCTCGCCGTCGACGTCGCGGGCCAGCCCGGCGACTTCGACGAGTACCGCGCCATCGCCGACAAGCACGGCCTGTGGCTGTTCGAGGACGCCGCCTGCTCCGCGGGCGCGACCTACCGCAACCGCCCGGCCGGCAGCCTCGCCGACCTCGCCGCGTTCTCCTTCCACGGCCGCAAGGGCATCACCGCGGGCGAGGGCGGCGCGCTGGTCTCGGACCGCGAGGACCTGATCGCGCACGCGCGCAAGATCCACACCTACGGCATCGAGCCCGCGATCAGCCGCGAAGGCTCGGACACGCTGCCGATCCCGTCCTTCCACGAGCTGGGCTGGAACTTCCGGCTCTCGGACATCCAGGCCGCGATCATGGGCGTCCAGCTCGACCGCCTGCCCGACCTGCTCGCCGCCCGCCGCTCGGTGGCCAAGCGCTACCACGAGGCGTTCGAGGACGTCGACGCGCTGACCGTGCCGGTCGAGGCTCCCGACCGCGAACACCCGTGGCAGGCCTACCTGATGACGGTCGCCCCGGAGATCAGCCGCGACGCGCTGGCCCTGCGGATCCGCGAGCAGGGCGTGCAGTGCAACTTCGGCACCTACGCCTCCCACCTGCAGCCGGTGTACGGCGAGCAGCAGCCGCTGCCCGTCTCCGCCGACGCCTTCCGCCGCCAGCTGGCGATCCCGATGCACGCGGAACTCACCGACAGCGAAGTCGAGCGCGTGGTCACCACCGTGCGCGAAGCCGTGTCCGCTCTTTCCTGACCCGCCGACCTCCCTGAGGAGAACCCATGTCCGACAAGAAAGTTTTCTTCACCGGCGCCGGCGGTTTCATCGCCTCGCACGTGATCCCGATCCTGCTGGAGAAGGACTACACGGTCCGGATCTTCGACAACATGACCCGCGGCGACCGCGACCGCGTCAACGAGTTCGTCGCCACCGGCAAGGTCGAACTGGTCGAGAAGGACGTGCGCTACGGCGTCGGCGTCCGCGAGGCCATGCGCGGCTGCACGCACGCGATCCACTTCGCCACCGTGTCGATCAACAAGTCGATCGCGGACCCGGGCGAGTCGATCGACATCAACATGGTCGGCAACAACAACGTCTTCGCGGCCGCGGCCGACGAGGGCGTCGAGCGCCTGGTGTTCGCTTCCAGCGCCTCGGTGTACGGCGAGCCGGAGAAGCTGCCGATGCACGAGGACGACAAGCTGAACCCGCTCACCCCGTACTGCATCTCGAAGCGCGCGGGCGAGGACCTGCTCGGCTTCTACGAGCGCACCAAGGGCCTTTCCTGGAACGCGCTGCGGTTCTTCAACGTGTACGGCCCCGGCCAGAAGATCGAGGCGTACTACACCTCGGTCATCAACCACTTCATCCAGCGCCTGCGCGCCGGCCAGCCGCCGATCATCGACGGCGCGGGCGACCAGTCGATGGACTTCGTGCACGTGACCGACCTCGCCAAGGGCGTCGTCGCCGCGCTGGAGTCGGAGCAGTCGAACCTGCCGATCAACATCGGCACCGGCATCGACACCTCGATCGCCACCCTGGCGAAGATTCTCATCGAGGCGGTCGGCGTCGACGTCGAGCCGGTGTTCAACAAGCGCGACGTCCTCGTGTCCCGCCGCGCCGCGGACATCACCCGGGCCCGCGAGGTGCTCGGCTGGGAGCCGGAGATCACCGTCGAAGAGGGCATGCGCGCGTTGGTGCGGGACTCCGAGTGAGCCTCGCCGTCGGCGCGTCTTCCGAGGGGAATGCGTAATGAGCACTGCGGGCCCGGCCGAAGGAAAGCCCATGCGGATCGTGGTGGTGAACAACTTCTTCCCGCCGCGCGTGGGCGGGAGCGCGCACATGTCGGCCTCACTGGCCGCCGAGTACGCGGCTGCCGGACACGAAGTGCTGGCGATCACCGCTGCCTACGGTGACGCGCCGGCGGAAGAGGAGCGCGACGGCTACCGCGTCGTGCGCCTCCCCGCGGTGAAAATGCCGCAGCTCGGCTTGTCGATCGACTTCGACATGACGTTCGCGTCGATGCGGCCGGGCAACTGGCGGCGGCTGTGGAAGCTGCTGAACGAGTTCAAACCGGACGCGGTGCACCTGCACGGACAGTTCTTCGACCTGTCCTGGATGGTCGGCATCTACGCGCGCCGGCACAAGCTGCCCGTTCTGCTGACCATCCACACGCTGCTGATCAGCGAGAACAAGATGTACGGCCGCGTGTTCCGGGCGCTCGACGCGATGCTGGTGAACCCGGTGCTGAAGTACCTGCGCCCGCGCTTCGTCATCCTCGACAAGCTCGGCGTGGACTACTGCGTCGAGCGCTACGGCACGAGCGACGAGAACTCCGAGTACTTTCCGATCGCGGTGGACACCGGGCACTTCGCCAAGCCGGTGACCAAGGACGTGCGCGCGGAACTGGAGATCGGGGACGCGCCGCTGATCGTGTCGCTCGGACACGTGATCCCGCTGCGCAACCGCCTGCCGCTGATCGAGGCGCTGCCCGCCATTCTGGAGCGGCACCCCGGCCTGCGCGTGGTGATCGTCGGCCGGGTGTACCACGACGCGTTCCAGCAGCGAGCCAAGGAACTGGGCGTAGCCGACGCACTGATCGTCACCGGCGCGGTGCCGAAGGCGGACGTACCCGCGTACTTCGCGGCGGCGGACATCGTGACGCACGACCTGAACGGCGGCTGCGGCACCGCGTCCCTGGAGGCAATGCTGTCCGGCACGGCGACCATCGCGTCGGTCACCGAGGACAACTACCCGGGCATCGAACTGCACAACGGCGAGAACATCCTGCTGGTGCGGCCGAACGATTCCGAGGCGGTCAAGTCCACCGTGCTGTCCCTTTTGGACGATCCGAAGGAACGCGCGCGGATCGCCGAGCGGGAAGCCTCGATGGTCCGGGACAACTTCGGACTGGACGTAGTGGCCGAGGAACACCTGCGGGTGCTCACGAAACTGGTGGCGGACAACTGATGTTCTTCGACGACGAGCGCAGCAACCGGCTGCGCCCGATGATCCTGAACGACCTCGTCGCGCAGTACATGAACGACGCCGAGCGGGCCGCGTTCTACGGCCTGCCGGAGTCGTGCCGCGTGCGCGAGCGAGTCAAGATCGTCAGCCCGAACAACCTCACGATGGGCGAGCACTGCTGGGTCGGCGAGGGCGCGACCCTCGACGCCAGCGGCGGGCTGGAAATCGGAGAGCACACCAGCATCGGGCTGAACACGCTGGTGTTCACGCATTCGAGCTGGCTCGCGAACATGGCTCTGGAGAACCATTCCGGCAGCGACCTGATCGAACGCAAGCCGGTGAAAATCGGCAAGGGCTGCTTCATCGGCGGCCTCGTGGTGATCATGCCGGGCGTCACGATCGGCGACTTCGCGACGGTGCAGCCGAACTCGGTAGTCGCGAAGGACGTCCCGGCACGTTCCTTGGTGGCGGGCAACCCGGCGCGCGTGTTCCAGCGCTACGACGAGGAGTACATCGAGGCGGAGGTCAAGCGGGTCCGCGAGGAAAACGCCCGCCGCCGATCGCTGTCGGACGACTCGTCCGGGTGGGGCTCTCCGTCAGGCGACTTCACGGGGAAGTGATTCGGACACGGTGCGTCACGCGCTGGCGGATGCTCCGGGTAACATGGGACACTGCTCTCAGTCACTGTCGGTGAAGGAGACCTCATGAGTGTCCTTGAATGGCCTCACCGGCTCCTGACTCTTGACGACTGGGCGGACCTTCCGGCGCACCCGGAGGTCCGAGTCGAGGTCGTCGAAGGGGTCCTGTCAGCGTCGCCGCGTCCGATGTCGCTCCACCAGCTGATCATCAGCAGATTGCCGTATCTGCTGACGATGCAGCTGCCGCCGGAACTGGTGGCGGTAGGCGAATTCGATACGGTGCTGGCCGAGCTCCCACCCACCGTGCGGGTGCCGGATGTGCTGGTCGCCCCGTCGGACCTGATCGAAGCCAACGTCCCGCGAGTCGGGGCGAGCGACGTTTCCCTGGTGGTCGAGGTGCTTTCGCCTGCCACCAAGGACGTCGACCTGGGTGCGAAGCTTTTCGAGTACGCCGATGCGGGGATCGAGCACTACTGGATCGTGGATGTGGACGCGCCGGTGAGCATGATTGCTTACCGGCTCATCGACGGCGATTACGAGAATTTCGGCGAGTATTCCGGCGGGGTGGAGCTGGAGGTCGCGGGTGTGCCGGTGAAGTTCGATCTGAACTCGTTGATCGACCCTCGCGCGCAGCGCTGACTCTCGAATCTTGCCGGTTTTCGCTGATTGGACAGGCCGCCCGGAAGACCGGGCTGAGGTCGTCGACGGAGTTCTCGTGCCGTCGCCGCGTCCGATGTGGTTCCACCTGCGGTCCGTGACGCGGTTGGCTTTCTTGCTCGACGAGCAGCTCTGCCCGGAAATGAGCGCCGGTGCCGAGGCGGAGCTGCTCCTGTGCGAGAGTCCGCTGACGATCCGCGTTCCGGACGTCGTCGTGACCTCGGCTGAGGTCGCGGAGTCCAACCCGGCACGGATCGCCGCGGCGGATGCCGAGCTGGTGATCGAGGTGCTGTCCCCCGGCACGAAGCACGTCGACCTGGGTGCGAAGCTTTTCGAGTACGCCGATGCGGGGATCGAGCACTACTGGATCGTGGATCTGGATCCGCCGGTGAGCATGATTGCTTACCGGCTCATCGACGGCGATTACGAGAATTTCGGCGAGTATTCCGGCACCGTCGAACTCGAGGTCGCGGGCGCGCCGGTGAAGCTCGACCTGAGCGCACTTGTCGACCCTCGCGCGCAGCGCTGACCCGAACACCACGCGTCGCCGTTGAGACAAGACTGACCAGCCATTACGTCGACGCACGTCCCCCGCCCCCGTAACCTGGACAGCAAGGCCACCGGGAAACAGAGGGGGGGATCGTGCGCGGGGACGACGAGTTCGCCGACTTCGTGCGGTCCTGTTCTGCCCGCCTCACCCACGCCGCCTACCTGCTCACCGGCGACCGCCACCAGGCCGAGGACGCCGCGCAGACCGCCTTCACCCGCACCTACGCCGCCTGGCCCAAGGTGCGTCGCAAGAACCCCTATGCCTACGCCCGGCGCGTCCTCGCCAATCACGTCATCGACATGTGGCGTCGCCCGATCCGCGAATACGCCACCGAGGAGATGCCGGAACCGTCGAAGGTGCCGGACATTTCGCATGCCGTCACGGATCGGGAATGGCTTTCCGACGCATTGGCCCGGCTCACCGCTCGGGAACGCGCCGTGGTCGTGCTCCGGCATTTCTTCGATTTGCCCGAACACCAAGTCGCCGAGGAATTGGGTGTGTCCGTCGGCACAGTCAAGAGCACCAATTCCCGCGCGCTGGCGAAATTGCGCGTGGACGGTGACGCGCTGGTCGGGGAGGTGAGCGCGTGACGGACGAACTCGACCGGTTGCGCGCCGCGCTTCAGGAAGCGCCCGCGGAACCCTTCGCGGAGCCCGATCTCGAGCGAATCTTCAAAGACGGCGGGCGGATCCGGCGTCGGCGGCGGTTTTTGACGTCATCGGGAGCGGCAGTGGCGGTGGTCGCCGTCGTGTTCGGTGCGGCTTGGCTGCGTTCGCCGGGCGGTGCGCCGGAGCAGGTGCACGCGGCGGCAGCGCCTCCGCCGTCGGTAATGACAACGAGCACCGCCGCACCGGCACCGGCTTCGACGTCGGCTGAGCCGCGGCCGCTCGGCGACGTGATTTCTACCGGCACCTACTCCGACGGCGCGGAACTTGTCTTCTACGCAACGGAAATCGACGACCCGGACAACCTGCCGACTGTCCAATTCGGAGTGATGGCCAGCCTGTCCGAACCGGACGGCAACCTGCGCCCGCTCTACCTCGCCAACGAATCCGAAGGCAGGGACCGCTCTTTCGGCTTCCACGCCACCTCGGGCGGCACCACCGTGTCCGATACCTGGGTGCCGGTCTACGGCTACTTCAGCGGACCGGCCGCGCGCATTGAGACCACAGTGGACGGTCGCACGGTCCCGGCGCACACGGCGCGCTGGAGCGAGGATCCGGACGTCGTCGTGTTCTGGTTCGACCAGGACGACGTACCGTCCGCGGAGAGCGCGACCCCGCTGGTCGCCTACTCCGCGGACGGCAAACGCCTCACCAAATAATCAGGCGGCTTCGGCCAGAACCTGCGCCACGACCTCGTGCGACGGCAGGATCAGCGCCCGCTCGACATCCGCGTCGACCTTGCCCTCCAGCAGGTCGACGAACCGGTCCAGCTGGGTCGCCAGCGGCTCGCGCGCGGTGACCAGCTCCGGGATCTCGATGACAGTCTGCTGCCGGTAGCCGAGGCCGTCCGGGGTGACCGAATCGTGCGAGACGTGCCGGTAGATCGTCACGTCGCGGCGCAGCAGGTCGATCTCGATCATCCGGTCCAGTTCGGACACCGTCAGCGACCGGACCTTGCGCTGTGCCAGCCGCGAGGCCGACACCGTGGCCAGTCCGGCGGGGAACGACAGCACCGTCTCGATGGTGTCCTCGGCCCCGGTGACCGACTGCGGGTGGAAGTAGCCGGCGCTGGAGGTGACCCGGCTCGGGGTCGACCCGCCGAAGAACTGGATCGCCAGGTCGACGTCGTGCACCAGCAGGTCCCACGCGACGCCGGTCTTGATCCGCGGCGCGTACGGGCCGTGCCTGCGCGCCATCAGGTGCACCGGTTCGTTCACCAGCGCCCGCGCGGTCATCACGGCCGGGTTGTAGCGCTCGAGGAGCCCGCACATCAGCGGGACGTCCTTCTTCGCCGACAGGGCAACGATTTCCTGCGAAAACTCGAGGCTGTTGCACACCGGCTTCTCGACCAGCATCGGCTTGCCCTGGCCGAGAATCTCCTGCGCCAGCTCGTAATGCACCTCGGTGGCCGAGGCGAGCACCACCGCGTCCACATCGGACAGTGAGCCGATTTCCGGCGTCCACTGGGTTTCGTAGCGGTCGGCGACCGCGCGGCCCGCTTCCTCGCGCGGGTCGATCACGCGGGCCAGGTCCACCCGGTCGTTCTGCGACAGGACGCGCGCGTGCAGCGAGCCCATGTTGCCGGTGCCGACGAGTGCGATGCGGTGTGTCATGCGCCCAGTACCTCGCGAACGGCCTCGATGATCCGGTCCAGCTGGGATTCGGTCAGGTGCGGGTGCACCGGCAGCGAAAGCGCTTGCGCGGCAACGGCGGACGCCACCGGGAAGTCCTCGACGCGAGCGTCCGGGATCAGCGGGTGCCCGCGGTAGCAGTCGTAGTCGAAGACGATCTTCGGGTAGTAGATCCCGTTGCCGATGCCCTTTTCGGTCAGCGCGGAAGCGAATTCCTCGCGCGAGAGCATCGCGTGCGGGCCGACCAGCACGGTGTACTGGTGCCACACGTGCTCGCGGCCCGGCAGCACCTGCGGGACCTCGAGGCCCGGCGTGCCGGCGAGACCCTCGGACAGCCGCTTCGCGTTGGCCTGGCGGGCAGCGGTGAGCTGGTCGAGCTTCTCCAGCTGCGGGATGCCGACCGCGGCGTGCAGGTCGGTCATCCGGTAGTTGTGCCCGGCCATCTCGTACTGGTAGCGGGCTTTCATGCCCTGGTTGCGCATCACGCGCAGCTTGTCGGCCAGCGCGTCGTCGTCCGTGGTGATCACGCCGCCCTCGGCGGTGGTCACGTTCTTCGTCGCGTACAGCGAGAAGCAGCCGATGCCGTACGACCCGGCCTGCTTGCCCTCGAACGACGCGCCGACGGCCTGCGCGGAGTCCTCGATGATCCGCAGCCCGTGCTCGGCGGCGAGCGGCGCGAGCTTGCCCATGTCCGCGGTCTGGCCGTACAGGTGGACCGGCATCAGCACCTTGGTGCGCGGGCCGACCGCCGCGGCGACCGCGTCCGGGTCGATCGCGAAGTCGTCGCGCCGGATGTCGGCGAACCGGACGGTCGCGCCCGCCTCCAGGATCGCGTTCAGCGTCGCGACGAAGGTGAACGGCGAGGTCACCACCTCGTCCCCGGGCTGAAGGTCCAGCGCCTGCAGCGACGCGACGAGCGCCGTCGTCCCGTTGTTCACGGCGATGGCGTGCTTCGTGCCCGCGACTTGCGCGAAAGCGTCCTCGAAGCGCTTGACCATCGGCCCCTGAGCGATGGCGCCGGATCGCAGCACCTCGACGACCAGGTCCTCCGCGTCTCGGACGTCGACCACGGTAATGGGGATCATCGGCAGTCTCTCTCGGCTGGGGATTTCTGTGCGTCCGGTACAGTGCTAGGCGCTCCGGCCGCGAGGCCGGAAAGCCGCCGGTTCTGCGCCCGGCCACCCTGCATGCACGCGGGCCACACGTTACCGGGCGCCGCAGGCAGCCCTTGACCCCAGGCCGTCCAGGCCGGAAGCGACGAAACGGATCACCGACTGTGTCACCTGCGGCACCCAACCGGATTCACCCCACGGCAGTCGTCGGCGAGGGCGTGGAGCTGGGCGAAGGCAACGTCATCGGCCCGTACGCGGTCATCGTCGGCCCGGCTCGCATCGGCGACGGGAACTGGATCGGACCGCACGTGACCATCGGCACGCCGGGCGAGGACCGGGGCGGTCCGCACCCGGCCGCCTGGGAAGGCGCGCCGACCGGCGACCCGGCTCAGGACGGGCACGGCGTCGTCGTCGGCAGCCGCAACCGGATCCGCGAGTACACCAGCATCCAGCAGGGCACCTGGCGCGCCACGACGCTCGGCGACGACTGCTACGTGCTGCGCGGCAGCCACATCGGGCACGACGTGCTGGTCGACGACCAGGTCACGCTCGCCTGCAACGTCATGCTCGGCGGGCATACCCATGTCTGGTCGTTCGCGAACCTCGGCATGGGCACGGTCGTGCACCAGGGCGGCAGCATCGGCCCGGGCGCGATGGTCGGGATGGGTTCGGCGGTCCGCCGCGAGGTGGGTGCGTTCACCATCACGGTCGGCAACCCGGCCCGGGTCACGGGCGTCAATACAGTGGGCTTGTCGCGTCGTGGCCTCGACGAGGCCGCCGTCGAGGCGCTCGGGCCCTGGGTCAAGGGCAAAGGCGACCTCCCGGACGACGGGCTCCCCGAAGACCTCTCTACCTTGGTGAGGGCGTGGGACGCACGCCCGCGCGAAGAACACTAGGAGCTGTGAAGATGTCGGAAGTCGCCCCCAAGCTGCGCGAGGTCTTCGTCGAGGCGCTGGACCTCGACGGGGACGTGGACGTCGAGAACCTCAAGTACCGCGACATCGAGGCGTGGGACTCGGTCGGGCACATGGCGCTGATCGCCGCGATCGAGGACGAGTTCGACATCGAGTTCGACACCGACCAGGTGATCGACATGTCGAGCTTCAAGGTCGCGGTCGACATGGTCACCGACCTCGTGTCCAAGAATGACTGATCTGA
Organism: Amycolatopsis sp. Poz14; assembly: GCF_006704225.1. Classification (NCBI taxonomy): domain Bacteria; kingdom Bacillati; phylum Actinomycetota; class Actinomycetes; order Pseudonocardiales; family Pseudonocardiaceae; genus Amycolatopsis; species Amycolatopsis sp. Poz14. Next base: position 444,120 of record NZ_JACLHD010000001.1, on the reverse strand, counting down.
CCGGACGCGTCGCGCTCGTCACGGGCGGGACGCGCGGAATCGGGCTGGCCACCGTGCGCGCGCTCGTCGAAGCGGGCGCCACCGTCGTGCTGACCGGGCGGGACGAAGACCGGGCGAAGGCAGTCGCCGCCGAGGCGGGCGCCACGGCCGGTCTCGCGCTGGACGTCACCGACGCGAAGGCGGTCTCGTCGCTGGTGCGCGGCGTCGCGAAGGAACACGGGGCGCTCGACATCGTCGTCGCCAACGCCGGCGTTCTCGAGGACGCGCTGCTCGGCATGATCAGCGAAGACCTGGTCGACCGCATGTTCAAGACGAACGTCGGCGGCACGATCAACACCGTGCAGGCCGCTTCGCGCGTGATGAGCAGGCGCAAGTCCGGTGCGATCGTCCTGCTGGCTTCGATCGTCGGCGAGAACGGCAGCGCGGGGCAGACCGCGTACGCCGCCTCCAAGGCCGCCGTCGGCAACATCGCCCGGTCCGCGGCGAAGGAGCTGGGCAGGCACAACATCCGGGTCAACGCGGTCGCGCCCGGGGTGATCGAGACCGATATGACGTCCCACCTCGGCGAGAAGGTCATCGCCGAGCGCATCGAGGACACGGCGCTGGGCAGGCTCGGCAAGCCCGAGGAGGTCGCGAAGGCGATCCGCTTCCTGGCGAGCGACGAGGCGGCCTTCGTGACGGGCCAGATCCTGGGCATCGACGGCGGCTTGGTGTTGTGAGTCCGGATATGCCGGTTCTCGCCGGCATGCACGCTCACGGGCACGACGAGGAGGTTCGGTGAATCTGGTTGGCGAAGGGTCCCGGCTGGTCGATGTGGCCGGTGGCCGCACGCTGGCGGGCGACGAGCTGACGGCGGAGGTCGAACGGTCCGCGACCGCGCTGGCGGAGCTCCCGCCCGGCGTGCTGTTCGCGCGGATGTCGCTGGACCTGGACAGCGTGCTGCGGTACCTCGGCGCGTTCGAGGCGGGACGGGCGATCGCGCTGATCGACCCCGCGCTCGACGCGGAGGTGCTCGAAGGCCTGATCACCCGGTTCCGGCCGGCCGCTGTGCTGGCCGCGCCCGAAGCGGACGCTCCCGAGGGCTACCGGGCCGAGAACGGGCACTGGGTGCGCGAGTCGGCCGAGGGCGCGGTCCCGCACCCTGACCTCGCCGTTCTGCTCCCGACCAGCGGTTCCACCGGCAATCCGAAGCTCGTCCGGCTGTCCCGGCAGGGCCTGCTGGCCAACGCCGACGCCATCGCGCAGGTGCTGGCGATCGACGCGGAGGAGGTCGCTCCGACCTGTCTGCCGCTGCACTACAGCTACGGCCTTTCGGTGCTGAATTCGCACCTTTTGCGCGGCGCGACTGTGGTTATCGAATCTTCAGGCGTACTTGGTCGCGGATTCTGGGATTCAGTCAAGGAACACGGCGTGACTTCGCTGTCCGGCGTGCCCTATCACTACGAAATGCTGCGCCGGCTGAAATTCGACCCGGCGAAGTACCCGACCCTGCGGACCCTCACCCAGGCGGGGGGCAAGCTGCGAGACGACCTGGTCGCCGAGTTCAACGACAAGATGCTCGCGGTCGGCGGCCGGATGTACGTCATGTACGGCCAGACCGAGGCGTCCCCGCGGATGACCACGGTGCCCGCCGAGCGGCTCGCGGACAAGATCGGCTCGGCCGGTCCGGCGCTGCCGGGCGGTTCGTTCTCCATCCGCCGCGACGACGGCGAGGAAACCACGCATCCCAAAATTGTCGGTGAGGTCCTTTACCGTGGACCTAACGTGATGATGGGTTACGCGGAGGACGAAGCAGGGCTGAGCGCGGGCGACGAATACGGCGGAATGCTGGCCACCGGGGATCTCGGGTACCTCGACGACGAGGGGTATCTGTACATCACCGGCAGGCTCAAGCGGATCGGCAAGGTGTTCGGCAACCGGGTCAGCCTGGACGACCTGGAGCAGGCCGTGCGCACGGCCGCGGTGGGCATCGACGTCGTGGCCGCGGTGCCCGCGGGCGACAAGGTCGTGCTGTTCGCCGAACTGCCCGAGGGCGACGGCGCGAAGGCGATCTGCAAGGACGCCGCGCGGGCGCTGGCGGAGCGGCTGCACCTGCACGCCAGCGGGTTCGACGTGCGTCCGATCGACACAGTGCCGCTGCTGGCCAGCGGGAAGATCGACTACCGGTCGCTGGAAGGACGGGTATGAGTGTGTTCACGCGCTCGCAGGCGGAGCGAGAGGCGGCGCTGCTCCCTGAGCTCGCGGAGCTGACCGCGCACCACCGGGCGAACTCCGCCGGGTACGAGCGCATCCTCTCCTCGCTCGGTTTCGCGCCGGACGCGTCGTTCGCCACGATCGCGGACCTGCCGTGGCTGCCGGTGCGGATGTTCAAAACGCACGACCTGAAGTCCATTCCGGACTCCGAGGTCTTCAAGACCCTCACGTCCTCGGGCACCACCGGGGCCGGCGCGTCGCGGATCTACCTGGACAAGGAAGCGGCGGGCGCGCAGACGAAGCAGCTCGGCGCCACCTTGCAGGAGGTGCTGGGCGGCGAGCGGCTGCCGATGCTGATGGTCGACACGATCGGCATCATCAAGAACCGCCGTTCGTTCTCCGCGCGCGGCGCGGGCGTGCTCGGCATGGCCAACTTCGGCCGCAAGCACACCTACGTGCTGGACGAGAACGACAAGCCGGACGTCGAGGCCGTGCGGAAGTTCCTCGCCGAGTACGGCGACAAGCCCTTCCTGATCTTCGGCTTCACCTTCATGGTGTGGCAGTACCTCTACGAGGTCGCCCGCGAGCACAAGCTCGACCTGTCGAACGGCATCCTCATCCACTCCGGCGGCTGGAAGAAGCTGATCGACCGCGCGGTCGACAACAGCGAGTTCCGCAGGCGGTTCAAAGAGGACACCGGACTCACCCGGATCCACAACTACTACGGGATGATCGAGCAGATCGGCACCGTGTTCCTCGAGGGTCCGTCCGGGAACTCCTTGTACTGCCCCGATTTCGCCGACGTCGTGATCCGCGACCCGGAGACCTGGGAAGAGCAGCCGGTCGGCAAACCGGGCGTCATCGAGGTGGTGAGCACGCTGCCGCGCTCGTACCCGGGGCACGTGCTGCTCACCGAGGACCTGGGCGTGTACAACGGAATCGACGACGGCGACTGGCCGGGCAAGCACTTCTCCGTGCTGGGCAGGCTGCCGAAGGCCGAGGCCCGCGGGTGCTCGGACACGTTCCAGGGAGCGGCCGCGTGAGTGCTTTGGAACAGCGTTTTCCGCTGGGCGACTCAGTTTCGGTCGGCGCCCTGCTGGACGAACTGCGTGAGGAACCGCCCGGCGGCAGGCTGACGGTCGGCGACCCGCGGGTGGTCGAGTTCGTCACCAAGTTCGCGCGCAAGCTGCTCGCGCCCGCGCTGGCGCGGCGTTTCCCGGAGCTGGCCTCGCTGGGTTTCTTCCTGCGCAAGGGAGAACTCGCGAAGTCACTGTCCACTTTGGAAACCAACGGCGATTCGCTGCGGTTCCCGCGCGGGCTCGTTTTCCACGTGCCGCCCGCCAACGTGGACACCATTTTCGTGTACTCGTGGGCGCTGTCGGCGCTGGCGGGCAACAGCAACGTCGTGCGCGTGTCCTCGCGTTCGGCCGGTGCGGCGGAAGCCGTGCTGGAAGCGCTGAACGCGGCGATGGAAGACGTCTCGCCGGAAACCGCGGCCACCATCCGCGCCACCCAGCGCATGGTCACCTACGACCGCAGCGACGAGGTCAGCGGCGCGTTGTCGCTGGCCGCGGACCTGCGGGTGATCTGGGGCGGCGACGCTTCCGTGGCCGCGCTGCGGAAGTACCCGCTGGCCCCGCACGCGCGGGACCTCACCTTCCCGGACCGCTCGTCGTTCGCGATCGCGTCGGTGCGCGGCTGGCAGGAGGCCGCGCCGGAGCAGCGCAAGGCGGCCGCCGAGGGCTTCTACAACGACTCGTACTGGTTCGACCAGGCCGCCTGCTCGTCGCCGCGCGCGGTGTTCTGGGTCGGCGACGCAAAGGGCGCGCAGGCCGCCGGACAGGAGTTCCGCGGGCTGCTCGCCGAGGTGCTGGCAGCGAAACAGCACGTCACCGAGCCGGCGATGGCCGTGCAGAAGCGAGTGTCGGCGTACGGCGCGGCGGTCGACGGTCTGGTGTCGTCGATCCGCTTCGACGGCAACGCGCTGGCGACGCTCGAGCTGGCCGACGCCAAAGTGATGCCGCGCGAATGGCTGGGCGCGGGCACGTTCGCGAACGCCTCGGTGGCGTCGCTGGACGAGCTGGTGCCGATCGTGCAGCGCAAGGACCAGACAGTGAGCCAGTTCGGGTTCACCCGCGAGGAACTGACCGGATTCGTGACGGCGCTCGCCGGACGCGGGGTGGACCGGGTCGTGCCCTTCGGCTCGGCCCTCACGTTCGCCGGGGTCTGGGACGGCTACGATCTGCTGTCCGAGTTCAGCCGGCTGGTCACGGTACAGGCCTGAGGAGCTGAGAGGCAGTGACGACCGTTCGTACGCAGAGCCCGGGGGACGACACCCCGTCCACTGAGGACACTCCATCCACTGAGGACACTCCATCCACTGAGGACGCCCCGACCACCGGAAAAGCCCGCAAGTCCACCAAGGCGCGGGTGCTCGACGTCGTGCGCTGGGTCGCCATCCTCTTGGTGATCGGCTTCGCGGCGAAGAGCCTGGCGTCCAACTGGGACGAGTTCTGGCACACGCTGTCGGATGTCGCCTGGCAGTCCTCCGCGCTGAGCTTGGTGGCGCTGATCCTGTCGATCATGGTGTCCACCTGGGGCTGGCAGATCCTGGTCGACCACCTCGGCAAGCCGATCGGCTACGCCCGCGGCGCGCAGATCTGCCTGGTCGGCTCGCTCGGCAAGTACGTGCCGGGTTCGGTGTGGGCGTACCTGCTGCAGATGGAGCTCGGCCGCAAGGCGGGGCTGGCGCGGGCCCGGATCTTCACCGGCTCGCTGATCCAGCTCGGTGTCGGCGTCGTTTCCGCGCTGGTCGTGTCGCTGCTGGCCGCGCCCGCGGTCTTCAGCAACAGCCCGCGGGCGATGTGGCTGTTCGTGCTGATCCCGGTCGGTCTCGCGCTGCTGCACCCGCGGATCCTGACCTGGGGCACCTCGCTCGTCCTGAAGATCCTGCGCCGTCCGCCGCTGTCCGAGCCGCTCGGCTGGGGCGTGGTGCTCAAGACCTTCGGCGCGTCGATGGGCGCGTGGGTGCTGCAGGGGGTGCACCTGTGGCTGCTGGCGAACTCCGTCGGCGCTCCTGGTGTCAACGGCCTGGTCTTGTGCGTGGGCGCGATGGCCGTCGCGATGACGGTCGGCACCTTCGCGTTCATCCTGCCCAGCGGCGTCGGTGTCCGCGAGGTCGCCCAGGTCGCGGTCCTCACGGCGAGCGGCCTGACGGTCGGCCAGGCGACGGCGTTCGCGGTCGCCTCGCGGGTGATGTTCACGGTGGCGGACCTGCTCACGGCCGGTTTCGCCGCGCTCGCCGCGAAGATGGCCGCTCGGCGGGCCGTCCCGGTCGACGCTGCCTGAGTTTTTGCGTACGAGAAAGGCCCGCCCGGGTTCGGGCGGGCCTTTCTCGGTCAGCGGAGCAGATTCGCTAGGCGAATCGGCACGAGTCCGGTGCCGCGGTCACGTGGATGTCGGTGTTCCATCCGTATCCGACGGGAGTGCCCGCGCCGTTCGCGGACCAGGTGTCGGTGTTGGGCGAGTAGCGGTACCAGAGCAGCGTCGGGTTGCCCGACAGGCTCGCGCCGCGGCCGTACAGGATGTCGGCTCCCGGCGAGAAGATCTCGGTGAACATGTTCCAGCCCACGCCGGCGGACTTGTCGCGCTGGGTCCACTTTCCGGAGCCGAAGTCGTAGACGAAGCGGTACAGGTTGCCTGCCGGGGTCCGGGCGTAGAGGACTCCGTCGCCCGCCGCGGTGATGGAGTCGAACTTTCCCCAGCCGGTGTCGATCAGCTGGCCGTTTCCGTCGACCCACGTGTTGGTGGCGTCGTTCCAGACGTATGCCTTCAGCTGGCCCAGCTGGTCGACCGCGAAGATACGGCCGGCCTGGTCGACGGTGACGCGGTTCTGGTACTCCGGGGTGAGGAACTTTTCCCAGCCGCCGCCGACCCCGTTGCCGCCGCCCCAGCCGTTGGCCGCGCTCCACGTCCAGCGCCGGAGCACGCCGCTCGGGACGCTGTCGCCCGCGCCGAGGTTGCGGTGGACGTCCCAGAGAACCCCGCCCTTGCCGGCGATCTGCCGTCCGGTCCATCCGGTTCCGATCGCCTTGGTCGGCACGTCCCAGGAAATGGCGCCGTTCGCCGGATCGCGGTGCACGTAGCGCCACATCGAGCCGTCGGAACGGGCGTCCCACACGGTCGCGCCGTTCGGACAGGTCACCGGGGCGGGAACGGTGTTCTGCCGGATCCAGTCGGCGAGGTCGTCGACCCGGGCTTCGGTGCCGCCTTCGCGGGTTTCGGCCACCGCGAGGCAGCCGTGCTGCCAGGAGCGGCTGTTGACGGCCACGACCTCTACCTTGTCGCCCACCGTGCGCAGGGCGGGGCCGCCAGCGTCGCCGAGGCAGGTGTCCGACCCGTTCGCCGAAGTCACTGACGCCTCGGTGGCGTTCACCGACGAGACCGAGAACGTGGCAATGGACGGCCGAGCGGGCACCCATTCGGTCGCGGTACGGCCAAAGCCAGCCAGTTGGAGTGATTCCCCGCTCACCGGGGCAGTCGTGGCCAACGCGACCGGCGCGATCCCGGTAGCGGGCTTGTCGAGCTTCGCCAGCGCGACATCGCGATCGGTCCGGCCGATTACTTTGACGACCTTGGCGTTCGTTCCTGCTCCGGTACTGACGTCGACTGCGCCGACGCTGACCGTTGCGTTTTCAGTAGGCGCACCGGTTGCGCTCGCGGTCAGGCAGGTTGCCGAGGTGATGACCCAGGACGGGTCGATCAGCGCGGCCGAGCATGCCTTCGTCGGGGTCGCGATGCGCGCGAGGTAGCCCGACGTTCCGGAGGGCACGACAGTTCCCCCGGAAATCGCGTGCGCCGGGACGGCGGTCAGTACGCCGCCGGTGACCAGGGTGGCGGAGAGAGCCAGGATGCTGCGGGTTCTTCGAGGCACAGGCGTTCTTCCTTCTCGGTCCGATGGAGTGCTGGCGTAATCGGCGGCTAGGACCGGGCGCGGCAGGCCGAATACCAGTGACGGCTTTCGCGGTCCATAGACCGAATGACGTAATTGCTGCCTATCCCCAGTTCTTTCATATGTATGTCAATCCATTCGATTGATCGCTGCAGATCGTCCGCTTTGCTATCGCCGGTGACGGGTGGGCATTACGTGCTGTGATGAGTGTCACAGCGAGGCCAGTTCCGGTATTTTGTCGAGAATAAGACCCTCCGTCCGGAGGGGTTGACAATGATGGGGAACCGCTGTGACAGACCCGTTCCAATTCTCCAAGAAATCCCTGCTTGACCAGCAGCAGGCGCTCGAGGAACGCGCTCCGGACGAGGCGGTCGCGACCTGGGTCGAATTGGCGAACCTGGCTCGTGCTGAACTGCAACGGCTAGGGCTGCCCGCGTCGATCAGCACTTCCCGCGACCCCGTTTCTCTGGACACTCCTCCTGGGGTGTGCATTCATATTGCCGACCGGTATCCGTACGGAGTGCTGTTCAGCTGGCATGCGCCCATCATCGATACGGAGAGTTTTCGGGAGAAGCTGATCGCGCAGAAAATGGACGACCCGCTGGTGGTCCGGGTGTTCGAAGTGACCGGGATGATAGAGCGCGCGGTGCACCGCTTGCTCGACAAGGCTGGTTTCCGAGTGTTCATCGACAATTCCGCGCACAGGTACTACGAGTTCCGGGTTTTGGCCGCGCCGGCCCGGTTGAGGGGGGTCAAGAGTGTCTGATCCGCTTCGGTTGATGGAAACGTGGTCCACCGAGGGCGGCGAGGCTGTCCAGGCTTCGGCGGACGCGGTCGAGTCGTGGACTGAACTGGCGAATCTCGCCCGCGACGAGCTGGTGCGGATGGGGATCCCGGCTGTCGTGCACGCGTGGGCCGAGGCGAGTCCGGGGGCGGTGGTCGAGGTCCACGCGGGCCCGCCGTACGGCGTCACCGTCAAGTGGAAAACCGTGGTCGCCGATTCGGACGATGCCGCGAAGGACATCCTCGAGGAGACGATGTACTCGGTGCTCAGTGCGGCGAACTTTCGCACTCTGGTCGATAAAGTCGGGCCCGATCAGTATATTTTCCGGGTGCTGAAGAGGCCGTACTTGATCCTGGAATGACCAGCCCTCAGCGATTCAGCTGGTAAATCACCGCGTCCTCGTTGCGGTACACCTCTTTCAGGAACGGCAGCCCCGCCAACCCGTTCACCCCCGGATCCGCGTACGCGCGCTTCGGCGGAGCCGCCGGGCGGCCCAGGATCACCCAGTGGATGTTCAGGCGCTGTACGGCGGCGCGGACGGCCGGGTCCGTGTCGTAGTCGCGGAATTTCGCGGCCAGCAGCACGGCATCCGACGGCGGGCTCGTGCCGTCGTCGTGGGCGGCGACGGTGCGGACGCCGCTGAGTGCGTAGGTCCACGGCGTGCCGTCCCAGCGGTCGTTCATCGCCCATTGACCCGGCTTCGCGAGCTTGCCCAGTTCCGCCATCGCGCGTTCCTCGCCGGGCGTGATTTCCAGGGTGTGCGGATCGGGGCGGTGATACCCGCGCGCGACCACCTCGCTGTTGGTCTCGGTGTACAGGCCTTTCGAGGCTCCCGCGAAGGCGACCAGGACCACCCCGGCGAGCGCTGCCGGCGGCACCCGCGCGGGCAGCCGTTCCTTCAGCCACTCGTGCAGTCCCGCGATTCCGTGGCCCGCGATGAACGACAGCGGCACGATCGCCATCGTGATGAACCGGTACGGGTCGTCCCACCACGGCCGGGCCAGTGCCATGACCAGCGGTGCGTCCGAGGACGAGACCGCCATATAGAACAGGCCGGTGACCAGCGCGGTCAAGCCGATCCAGCGCAGCGAGCCAAGCCTGCGGAAGAAAATGAAACCGGCCAGCAGCGCCACCGACAGCACAATCTGCGGCTGTGGTTCGAAATGCTGGAACCCGAGCAACGCGCCGAGCGCGGTCGTCGCGCGCCATTCGCTGGGCCAGCCGAGATATTGCACCGTCGAGCTGTTCGCCAGCCCCAGCGCGCCGAACAGTTGCAGCCACGCCACGAGCATCGCCAGCACCGCGATCGGCAGGAGTGCCAGCAGGTCCTTGCCGATCGAGCGCCACCGCTCGATCCAGCGCTGCACCAGCAGCGGCCCGGCGAACAGGATCGCGCCGAACAACGTGGACGAGTGGATACAGAGCAGTCCGACCGCCCCGATCATCAGCACGAAACCGGTGTCCGGTGCGACCCGGTCGAGGTACCGGCGCAGCACCACGGCGGCCAACGGGGTGAGCGCCATGCCCAGCAGGAACGGGTACAGCGGCCCGCGGTCCATTGACTCGTACAGGCCCATCACCGGCGCGACCGAGGCGAGCGCGACGGCTCCGGCCAGCACCGCGCGGCCGCGGAACGCCCGCACCAGCACCGCGAGCGAAAGCGCCAGCAAGCCCGGCAGCAACGCCGTGTTCACGTCCAGGGTGAGCGGGATCGAACCGCCGCTGAGCGTGTACTGCACGGAGGCGAGCAGGTGGTACGCGTTCGGGTAGAAAGGCGGTTTCCCGTCCCCGTACCAGTTCACCGTGCCCATGCCGAAAAGGCTGCCGTCGCCGGTTTCGGCGATGTAGCGCACGCCGTTGGCCGCGTACGGCGCGTCGCCGCCCTGCGCGATCGCGCCGAGGTGACCCATGCCGTGCGCGGCCGTGTAGAACCCGATGACGGTGGCGAGGACGACACAGGCAGCGACTGCCCAGTTCGCCCGCGGTTCCCAGGCCCGCACCTCTCGCTCGGGCCGCCACCGGCGCACCGTGAGCCACCGGAGTCCAAACGCGACAGCCGCGAAGATGACGGTGGCCAGCGCATAGGTCCAGGCGTTGAAGGGCAGCCCCATCGCCGCTGTCCACGGGCCCGCGAGGCCGCCGACGGCGTAGCTCAGCAGCGGGGTCAGGCCGGCCAGCAGCCAGCCGCGCAATCCGGCGGCGGCGCCGGTGATCAGCCCGGGAATCCCGAGCACGAGCAGGCAGCAGGCGATGCTGGCTACCACGGACAACGTTGTGGGGTCGCTCGGCACAGTCTTCCTCGAGTTATCGGCGTCCGCCTGCTCCCCGTGGCGGATGGGAATCGGGCCTTAGGCTAGCCGCACCCCATATACACCCGAACGGCTGATGTCCGGGAAGCGCGGCCGCGCGCTTGACTGGAGCCGGTGAGGAACGGTCCGCCCGGGGGTCGGCTGGACGGGTGAGGGGCGCGGGAGGCTGGGGGCGCGTGGTTTACGCGGTCGTGGGGGGATGGCTGGCGCTGGCCGCGCTGGTCGTCGCCGCCTGGCGGCGGATGGGGCAGGACCGGAGCTGGCGGGTCGCGGTTCTTCTGCTCGTTCTCGGGTTTTCTCTGCTGCATCAGCTGTTGTTCGCCACCGCGACCGAGGACGCGTACGTCAGCTTCCGGTACGCGCAGAACATCGCCGACGGCAACGGCCCGGTCTTCAACCCTGGCGACCGCAGCGAGACGTACTCGAATTTCCTCTGGCTCGTAACGATCGCCTTGCCACGCGGGGCATTCGGTGCGGAAGTGCCGTCGGCAGCTGTCGTATTGAGTGGCGTGGCCGCGTTGGGATGCGTGTTGATGGCGTATTTCCTCGCCAACCGCATCGCCGCGCTCGGGTTGCCGGACGGGGCCGAGCCGCGGCGCGCGATCGGGGTCGCGGCGGCGTTGCTGACCGCGGGGGCGAACGGGCTTGCGGTGTACGGGCTTTCGGGCACTGAGCTGCCGATGTTCGCGTTGCTCATGCTCTGTGTCGCGTACGCGTTGGTGGCCGGTCGGCCGTTGGTCGCCGGCGTGCTCGTCGCCAGCGCGGTGATGACGCGGCCGGAAGGGATTGCGCTCGCCGTTGTCGGCGCGGGATGGCTCGTTTTCGCTGCCGTGCGCGGGCGGCACACCTGGTGGGCACCGGTCGGTTTTGTGCTGGGCGCGCTGGTGTTCCTGGCTCCGTGGACGGCTTGGCGCGTTACCTACTACGACCGGTTCGCGTCGGACGTGAGCCTGCCGCCCGCACCGGATTGGCCGTATCTGGGCGGCTTCGCCTTGGCGCACTTGGGTTTTCTCGTCCCGGCCGCGGTGGTGGCGGGGTTGGTGGCATCGCGGGGGCGCGCGGTGGAAGCCCGGTCGGCGTTGTGGTTGGTGCTGGCGCTCGCCGTCGGCCACACCGGGATCGTGGTGCTTTTCGAGGATGATCCGGGACTGTCGTGGCGGCTGCTCGTGCCGGTGCCGCCCTTGCTGGCGGTCGCCGCGGTGGCCGGGTGCGGCGTCCTCGCTCCGGTACCGAGGCCGCGGGCGATTTCCCGGGCGGTTCCGGCGGTCACCGCGGCGCTCACCGGGGTCGCGGTGGCGGTCTCCGTGTTCAGTCCGGAAGTGCTGGAGCGCGTGCGGGCCTGGAGCACGCAGGGCGCGCAACTGGCCGAGGTCGGGGACTGGCTCGCCCGCTACCTGCCGCCCGGATCAACTGTGAGCGCCGGGTCGCCGGGGCTGCTCGCGAGCCGCGCCGGTTCGCACGTGCTGGTGGTCGGGATGGACGCGGAACGGTCGACGCTCGCCGTGCCCGGCCGGTCGGGATACGCCGATCGCCAGGATTGTGCCGACGACCTGCCCGCCTGGTACCGCGTCGCGACCTTCCGGCGCACCGGGACGCCGTTCTGGATCGCGGTCTACCCGCGCGCCGACGACGCCAGCCGGCTCGTCGGCGAACTCGACCGAGCGCCGGACTTCCACTACGTGTCCTGCCCCTGAAGTGTGGCGGAGCCGACCCGCGCGACCTACCGGCGGGAAACCTACGGTCCCGTAGCCTTGGGCGCATGGCTGAATTCGTGTACCCGCCCGTCCTGGTCGCCGCGCGGCTGATGTTCCGGCTGCTCGACAACCGCCTCCGGGTGACCGGCGCCGAACACGTGCCCGCCCGCGGCGGCGCGGTGCTCGCCTGCACGCACGTCAGCTACCTGGACTTCATCTACTGCGGCCTCGGCGCCCGCCCGGCGAAGCGGCTGGTGCGGTTCATGGCCAAGCAGGAGATCTTCAGCAACCCGGTCGCCGGCCCGCTGATGCGCGGCATGCACCACATCCCGGTGGACCGCGCCGCCGGGCAGGCGTCCTACGACGAGGCTGTGGCGCGGCTGCGCGCGGGCGAGGTCGTCGGCGTGTTCCCGGAGGCCACGATCAGCCAGTCGTTCACCGTGAAGGACATCAAGACCGGCGCGGTCCGGATGGCCGCCGAGGCGGGCGTGCCGGTGATCCCGATGGCCCTGTGGGGCACGCAGCGGCTGTGGACGAAGGGCCGTCCGCGCGACCTCACCCGCAGGCACGTGCCGATTTCGGTGGTGATCGGCGAGCCGATGCGCCCCGGCCCGGAGGACTCGTGCGAAGCGCTGACGACGGACCTGCGCGCCCGGATGTCGGAGCTGCTGGAGAAGGCCCAAGCGGAGTACCCGGAGGCCCCGGAGAGCGACGCCGAGCGCTGGTGGCTGCCCGCCCACCTCGGCGGCAGCGCGCCGACGCCCGAGGAGGCTGCTGCGCTCGACCGCCGCTCTTGAGCGCCCCAATGCCGCATTGGGTGCGTTGAGCGCACCGAATGTGGCGTTGGGTGCATCTGACGCACCCAATGCCACATTGGGGTTTCTCAGTAGTGCGGCGTGCGGCGTCGTGACGGCGATGCGCGGCGTCGACCGGGCGGCGTCGCTTCTCCGCTCCAGTTGACGTCCGTGAAGGGCTCCTTGAGGGAATCAGATTCCCTGAAGGAGCCCTTCACGGGCCTCGGGGGGAGGAGCCGCCGGTGCGCCTAGTCGGCCGGGGCCCGCAGCGTCCTGGCAACCACCGCTGCCGCGAACCGCGCTACTGAAACAACCTCATTGGGGTGCCTAGAACCAGCGCTCCAGAACCTCCGCCACCCCGTCCTCCGCAGCCGGTCCGGTTACCTCGTCCGCCACCGCCAGCACGGTCGGGTGGCCGTTGGCCATCGCGACGCCGTGGCCCGCCCACTGCAGCATCTCGACGTCGTTGGGCATGTCCCCGAAGGCGATCACCGACGACTGGGGCACGTCGAAGCGCTCGGCGATGTCCGCGAGCCCGGTCGCCTTCGTCACTCCGTGGGCGGACAGCTCGATCAGCCCGCCAGAGGACGAATACGTGACGTCCACCGCTCCGTCGAGCACCGCGCTCGTCGCTTCGGCCATCTCCTCCGACGTCATCCCGCGGCGGCTGACCAGCAGCTTGATCGCCGTTTTCCCCAGCACCTCGGCGCGCGGCGCGATGCGGCTCTCCTCGTCGCCCCACGGGTTGTGGTACTCCGGCTCGATCACGAAATTGCGCAGTTCGTGGTCCACCGATCCGGTGCTGATCCGTTCCGCAGCCAGCCGGCAGCCGGGCAGGGCCTTGTCGAGTGCCGAGGCCAGGTCGTGCAGCAGTTTCGGCTCGAGTTCGCCGTGCACCGCGACCACCGAGTCGGTGCCGATGTCGAGCAGCACGGCTCCGTTGGCGCACACCGCGTAGCCGGTCAGCCCGAGCGGTCCGGCGATCGGCGCGATCCAGCGCGGCGGGCGGCCGGTGCACAGCACGAACGGCACGTCGTCGGCCAGTACCCGCTGCACGACCGACACCGTGCGCGGCGTCACTTGTTCGCTGGGGCCGAGCAGGGTGCCGTCGACGTCGGACGCGATCAACCGGGGTTTCTCCACGTCTCCCATTCTCCCGGTCGCCGCCCGTTCGAGCGAATGTCAGTGCCGGACGTTACGGTCGGCCTCGTGCGAGCAGGCATCGTAATTCTTCCTGAAGACCGCTGGTGGGCGGCCGAGCCGAAGTGGCGCGCGGCCGAGGAGTACGGCTTCGACCACGCGTGGACCTACGACCATCTCGGCTGGCGGTCGCTGGTCGACGGGCCGTGGTTCTCCGCTGTGCCCACCCTCACCGCGGCCGCCATGGTCACCTCCACGATCCGGCTGGGCACCTTCGTCGCCTCTCCGGTCGCGCGGCACCCCGTGCCGTTCGCGCGCGAGCTGATCACCCTCGACGACGTGTCCGACGGCCGGTTCGTGCTGGGCGTCGGAGCGGGCGTGGACAGTTCGCGCTACGACGCGCAGGTGCTGGCCGCTCCGGAGCTGACCGCGCGGCAGCGGGTCGACCGCTTCACCGAGTTCGTCGAGGCGCTCGACGGGCTGCTGATGACCGACAACTTCGACTTCTCCGGCGAGTACTACTCCGCGCGCGGCGCGCGGAACCTGCCGGGCACGGTGCAGCGCCCCCGGCTGCCGTTCCTGGTCGCGGCCAACGGCCCGCGCACCATGACGCTGGCCGCGCGGTTCGGCGCGGGCTGGGTCACCACCGGGCGCGGCGGGGACACCCTCGACGAATGGTGGACCGGCATCGCCGAGCTGGTCGCCACGTTCGAACAGCGGGCCGAAGCGGCCGGCCGGGAACTGGCGGGCATCCAGCGGTACCTGAGCCTCGACGCGGCGCCGGTGTTCTCGCTCAGCAGCGTCGCGGCGTTCCGCGAGGCCACCGAACGGGCCCGTGAGCTGGGCTTCACCGACGTCATCGCGCACTGGCCGCGCTCGAGCGGGCCGTACGAGGGGCACGAATCGGTGCTGGAAAAGGTCGTCGAAGAAGTGCTGCCGGGCCTCAAGGCCGAGTAGCCCTCGTGACCGCGGCCAGGGGAGGCCGCGGTCACGAGAGTCACCTGATGATCGTGTAGATCTGCGCGCCCGGATTGCGGTAGACGAGCTGCAGGAAATCGCTGCCCATGAGGTCGCGCAGGCCGGGGGAGATCGGCGCGCCCTTGGCGATCGGACCACTGCCCACCAGCACGTGGCGCACCTTCAGCCGCTGGACCGCCTCGCGCACGCGCACGTCGAGGTCGTAATCGCGGAAGTGCAGCGCCAGGTAGGTCGCGTCCGGCGAGACCGGGCCGCCGCCGTCGTAGTGGCCCGCCACCGGGTGCACGCCGGTCAGCGCGTACATCCACGCGGTGCCGTCGAGCCGGTCGTTCAGCACCTTCTCGTCCGGCGGGATGTGCATCCGGCCGAGGAACTCCATGGCCGCGATCTCGTCCGGGCTGACCGGCGGCGTGACCTCGCCCTCCGGCCCGTTGTAGTACAGGAACGACACCGCGGTGGCGTTCGCGGTGCGGTAGAACCCGCCGGTCAGCACCGCGGTCACGGCCACGACGACCGCCGCCGCCGCGATCCCGAGCCGGGAGACCACCCGCGGCCGCGCCTTCGCCCAGCTGATCGAGCGGATCCGCTGCGCCGTCCAGCGCTGCAGCTCCGCCATGCCGTGCCCGGCGAGCAGGCACAGCGGGATCGCGGCCAGCGCCATCAGCCGGAACCGGTCGTTCCACCACGGCCGCGACAGCGAGATGACCAGCGGCGAGGCGCCGTAGGACGTGACCAGCACGAACAGCCCGGAGAGCCCGATCGCGGACAGGACCAGCCAGCGCATCCGGTCGAGGGTGCGGAAGGCCAGCACGCCGACCACGAGCAGCACGGTGAGCCAGAGCTGCGGCGTGTGCAGCACCTGCTGGAACGTGCCGAGCATGTTCAGCGCCGACAGGACCGGCAGGTCCGAATTCCACGGCTGGTACGGGTACGAGCCGGAGGTGAACTTGATCGCGCCCAGGATCTGCGGCGCGGCGAAGACGACTGCGGCCGCCATGACCGGCACTGTGCGCACGATGTCGCCGCCGATCACGCGCAGCCCGTTGCGCCCTTCAGGCACACCGTCCACCCGAAGCCTGCGAAGCGAGCGGTACCAACGCTGCAGCACTAGCGGCGCCGCGAAGAGGACGCCGCCGAACAGTGCGCTCGAGTGCGCGGTGAGCAGACCGTCCGCGGACAGCGCGAAGACCAGGCCGGTGTCGACGCCCGGGCGTACGAGGAAGCGTTGCAGCGCGACCACCGTGAGCGGCGTGAGGACTATCCCCAGCGCGTACGGCAGCAGGCCGCTCGACACCGACTCGTACGCGCCCGTCGTCGCGGCAGCGGCGATCAGGGCGGTGCAGCCCGCGAAGACCGCCCGGCCGCCCATCTGGCGGACCAGAGCGACCATCGACAGCGCGAAGATGCCCGCGACCGGCATGGTGATGGCGTTCAGCGTGACCGGGATGCTCGTCCCGGAGATCTGGTAAACCAGCGCGCCGACCAGGTGATAGCCGTTCGGATAGAACGATCCGTCCGGGTACCAGTTGATCTTGCCCATGCCGATGAGCGAGCCGTCGCCGGTGTCGGCGATGTAGCGGATGCCGTTCGCGTGGAAGACGGTGTCCCAGCGCTGGAAGACCGCCGTCGTCCCGCCGCGCGCGGAAAGCACCACGGCGATCGACAGCGCCGTCGCCACCGCGACGCACGCGGCGACCGACCACTGCGCGCGCGTGCTCCAGACGACCGGAGGCTCCTCCGCGCCCGGGGTGATCCAGCCGCGGACGAGGCAGAGCCGCCGGATTCCCCACGCGACCCCCGCCAGCAGCAGCGTGCAGGCTGCGGCGGTGAAGACGTTGTACGGGAGACCGACAGTCGACAACCAGGGCCCAGCCAGGCCGGTGACGGCATAGCTGAGCAGCGGCGCGAGCCCGGCGAGGGCCCACCCGCGCACTCCCGCGGCCCGGCCGATGAGGCCGCCAGGGACTGCCAGCACGGCCACGTAGCTGGCGACCGCGCCTAGATAGGTCCAGAAGGTGTCTGGTGCAGGCATGCTTCTCACGTGTGTAGTGCCGGTAAAACCTGGCGGGATGCCGAGGTCGGTTCGGGACGCGGTCGCGCGACTGCGTACCCTGAGCGCCCGTGAGCGAGCACACGAACTCCGCCAAGATTACTGAAGACGACTTTCGCGGTTACGACCTCGTCGTCGTCGGGTCCGGTTTCTTCGGCCTGACCATCGCCGAACGGGCCGCGGCCGAGCTGGGCAAGAAGGTCCTGGTCCTCGAGCGCCGTCACCACCTCGGGGGCAACGCCTACTCCGAGGTCGAGCCCGAAACGGGCATCGAGGTGCACCGCTACGGCGCGCACCTCTTCCACACGTCCAACAAGCGGGTGTGGGAGTACGTCAACCGCTTCACCGAGTTCACCGGCTATCAGCACCGGGTCTTCGCGCGGGTGAAGGACCAGGTCTACTCGTTCCCGATGAACCTCGGCCTGATCAACCAGTTCTTCGGCAAGTCGCACACGCCGGACGAGGCGCGCGAGCTCATCGCGAAGCAGGCCGCCGAGTTCCGCACCGAGGACGCGCAGAACCTCGAGGAGAAGGCGATCTCCCTGATCGGCCGTCCCCTCTACGAGGCGTTCATCCGCGGGTACACCGCGAAGCAGTGGGAGAACGACCCGAAGAACCTCGGCACGAACATCATCAACCGGCTGCCGGTCCGCTACACCTTCGACAACCGGTACTTCAACGACACCTACGAGGGTCTGCCGGTCAACGGCTACACCGCGTGGCTCGAGAAGATGGCCGAGCACGAGAACATCGAGATCCGGCTGAACGTCGACTACTTCGACGTCCGCGAGCACATCCCGGCGGGCACCCCGACCGTCTACACCGGGCCGCTGGACCGCTACTTCGACTATTCGGCGGGCCGGTTCACCTGGCGCACCGTCGACTTCGAGTCCGAGGTCGCCCAGACGGGCGACTTCCAGGGCACCTCCGTCGTCAACTACAACGACGAAGAGGTCCCCTACACCCGCATCATCGAGTTCCGCCACTTCCACCCGGAGCGGGACTACCCGAAGGACAAGACGGTCATCTTCCGCGAGTACTCCCGGTTCGCGAAGGAAGACGACGAGCCGTACTACCCGATCAACACCGCCGAGAACCGCGAGAAGCTGGAAAGCTACCGCGAGCTGGCGAAGACCGAGGCACGCGAGAAGAACGTGCTGTTCGGCGGGCGGCTCGGCACGTACAAGTACCTCGACATGCACATGGCCATCGGGTCGGCGCTGTCGATGTTCGACAACAAGATCGCCCCGCATCTGACCGACGGTGCGCCGTTGGACGGGTCGATCGATGCTTGAGAAGGACACCCCGCGCGGTGAGGTGGCCGTGCTCTCCAGCACCCAGAAGGTGCTGAAGAAGCCGGGCGCCGTGCAGGTCGCGCGGGGAATGTCGCTGTTCGGGGAGCACAGCGCGGGATGGTTCGCGCTGGGCTTGCTCGGAGCGGCGGTGGACCGCGACCGGCGCAAAGACTGGCTGGTCGCGTCGGCCGGAGTGGTGGGCGCGCACGCCGCGTCGATCGCCGTGAAACGCGTCGTGCGGCGGCGCCGTCCGGACCATCCCAGCGTGGAGGTTCTGGTCGGCACGCCGAGCAAGCTGAGCTTCCCGTCGTCGCACGCGACGTCGACGACAGCGGCGGCGGTGCTCTACTCCGGATTGACCGGGCGTAACCTGGTCCCCGCCCTGGTACCGCCGATGCTCGCCTCGAGGCTGCTGCTCGGCGTTCACTATCCGACAGACGTTCTGGCCGGAGCCGCCCTGGGAGGCGTCGTCGGCGGTCTGATCCGACGGAAGCTGACCAAGAAGCGATGAGCGAAACGACCGACGAGCGAACCGAAAACGCGTCCGGTACGGCCGAATCCGCAGAAGCGACAGAGGCGGCCGCCGAGAAGACCGACGCGGCCGAGGCGACCGAGAAGGTCGAGAAGACCGAGAAGGTCGAGAAGCCTGAAACCCCGGCCGCCCCGACCCCGACCTCCGGCACGAGCCCCGTGGGCCTCGTGCTCGGGGTGATCAAGACCGCGCGGCCGAAGCAGTGGGTGAAGAACGTCCTCGTCTTCGCGGCGCCGTTCTTCGCGTTCTCCAAGGCGACGAACCGGACCGAGCTGGTCATCGACGCGCTGATCGCGTTCGTGGCGTTCTCGCTCACCGCCTCGTCGGTCTACCTGATCAACGACGCCGTCGACGTCGAGGCCGACCGGGCCCACCCGACGAAGCGCAACCGCCCGATCGCGGCGGGCATCGTCCCGGTCCCGGTGGCCTACGCGGCGGCCGTGGTGTTCTTCCTCGCCGGCCTCGCCGTGTCGTTCGCGGCGGACTGGCGGCTGGCGATCGTGCTGGCGGTCTACGAGGCCGTGCAGCTCGGCTACTGCTTCGGCCTGAAGCACCAGCCGGTGGTGGACCTGGCGATCGTCGGCTCGGGCTTCCTGATGCGCTCGGTGGCCGGCGGCGTCGCGGGCGGCATCGCGATGTCGCAGTGGTTCCTGCTGGTCACGGCGTTCGGCTCGCTGTTCATGGTGGCCGGCAAGCGGTACGCGGAGATCATGCTGTTCGAGCGCACCGGCGCGAAGATCCGGTCCTCGCTGAAGAAGTACTCGGCGAGCTACCTGCGCTTCGTGTGGGCGACGTCCGCGGCGATCCTGATCATGTCCTACTGCCTGTGGGCGTTCGAGATCCGCCAGGCCGAGCACAACTCGGTGTGGGCGGTCGTGTCGATGGTCCCGTTCGTGATCGCGGTGCTCCGCTACGCGGTCGACGTGGACGGCGGCAACGCCGGTGCGCCGGACGAGATCGCCTTGAAGGACCGCGTGCTGCAGGTGCTCGGCGCGACCTGGGTCGTGACCCTGTTCCTGTCGTTCTACCTGTGAACGGCGCGCAGATTTAAACAGCTGGGATTCAGCTTCTCCACAGCATCGACGGTCACCCTCGGGGGTGGGAGCCGGGACACCCCGCCTCCCGCCCGCGCAGCCCGGAGGACCGACGATGAACGACGAAAAGAACCCCTCGCCTGGCGAGCCTGCCGGGCAGGAACCGACTGAGCAGTTCGGCCGGACCGGGGACCTGGGCGGGGCTGCGACCGATGCGGGCCCGGCTGCCGCGGGTGGCCAGGCGGGATCGTCGGGGGACGCTACTCAGCCGAGCCAGCCGGTGCCGTCTGCCGAGCAGACCAGCCAGCTGGGCCAGCCCGGATCGTCTGCCGAGCAGGCACGCCAAGGGGGTCAACCCGGGCCGTCTGCTGAGCAGGCGGGCCAAGGCGCGTCTTCCGCGGAAGCGGGCCAGCACGCCGGTCCGGCCGCTCAGCAGCTGAATCAGCCCGGTCAGTTCGCTCAACCCGGCCCGTGGGGTATGCCGCTGCCGCCGCCGAAGCAGAGCGGATTCCGCCGGTTTGTCGCCCACCGGGCCACGCAACTGGTCGCGGTGGGCGTGCTGGGACTGGTGGTCGGCGGCGGGATCGTCGGCGGCGTCATGGCCGCGACGCACCATCCCGGCCGGCCCGGCATGAGCCAGCACCAGGGCGGCCACCGCTTCAACGACGGCGGTCCCGGCCAGCGCCACCGCATCCCGGACGGCCAGAACGGCGGCAGCGGCAACAACGGCAACAACGGCCCCGGGTTCGGCAACGGCGGCGGCACCGGCTCCGGAACAGGCAACTGAGCGAACGGCGTATTCGCGCAGAATCCCTGCCCGCTCGACCTCAGTCGCCCAGCAGCGCCGGGTACAGCACCGTCGGATGCGCGGACAGCCCGGCTTTCGCCGTCGCGCTGTCCGCGTCCGCGATGATTTCGATTTCTCCCGCTTCCAGCCCGTCCAACGCGGTGCGGACGACGTCGGCGGGGTCGTTTTTCGGGATGTCGAAGCTGGCCATCATGTCGGTGTCGGTACTGGCCATGACCAGGCCGCTCACCAGCGTGTGCTGCGCCAGCAGTTCCAGCCGCACCGAGTTGGTCATGCTCCACGCCGCCGATTTGGACGCGGCGTATCCCGCGGAGCCCGGATAGGTCGCCCAGGACAGGGCGGACAGAACATTCAGAATCGCGCCATTCTTCAACCCTGGCGCGAATGCCCGGATTACCCGCAGCGGGCCGAAGAAATTGGTCTCCATTTCCCGCCGGATCGAGTCCAGGTCGCCGGTCACCAGGTCGGTGAAGGA
Source organism: Amycolatopsis sp. Poz14 (assembly GCF_006704225.1). NCBI lineage: Bacteria > Bacillati > Actinomycetota > Actinomycetes > Pseudonocardiales > Pseudonocardiaceae > Amycolatopsis > Amycolatopsis sp. Poz14. The sequence continues at coordinate 423,083 of NZ_JACLHD010000001.1, read as the reverse complement.
GGCGACTCCGGCGTTGTTGATCAGCAAGGTGACGTCCGGGGCGGCGGCAGCGGCGGCCGCGATCGAATCGGGATCGGTGACGTCCAGCGGCAGCGGCACCGCGCCGTCGAGGTCGACGGGACGGCGAGCGGTGGCGTAGACCTTGGCCGCGCCGCGGTCCAGCAGGGCGCGGACGAAGTGGGTGCCGAGTCCGCGTCCGGCACCGGTGACCAGCGCGGTCGAGCCTGCGATCTGCATGAGGTTGTCCTGGGAAAAGCTGTCGGAAGGGGACAACGGCTATCCTGGATCCTGACGTCAATGTCAGGTTCTCGTGTTTGTGGTGCGGATCACGGAGGCTCGGATGCGGATCGGCGAGGTGGCGGAGCGCGCCGGGGTCAGCGTGCGTTCACTGCGCTACTACGAGCAGCAGGGGCTGATCGAGTCGACGCGCACGTCGGGCGGGCAGCGCCGCTACGGCGAGGACGCGGTGTCGTGGGTCGGGCTGATCCAGCAGCTCTACGCGGCGGGGCTGTCCAGCGCGACTATCCGCGAGCTGATGCCGTGCCTGCACGCGGGCGTCAGCACGCCGGAATCGCGCGTTCGGCTGCGCGAGGAGAAGGCCCGGCTCGACGAGTACATCTCCGGTCTCGAACGCACTCGCGAGCGGCTGGAAAAGATGATCGCGTTGGCGGAGACGCCGAATCCCCATTGCCCGGTCGTGCTGGACTAAAGGGCGGCGGAGGTGTCGTTCAGGATCTTGACGATCGCACGCGGGTCGCCGGGGATCAGCTCGGTCCGGTCGTCGGTGGTCCGGTACGTCAGGACTCGGCCGGCTTCCAGGTCCAGGGCGAAAATCGGACCGCCGGTGAGGTGCCTGCCACCGGCCCGGCGGCCGACGTACAGCTGATGCACCGCTTGGCGGGGCTGGTCCAGGACTGAATTGAGGTACTCGGCGCTGGTGCTTTCGTCGAACGGGTCCGGCGCCTCGTCGGACGCGATCGACACCGAGCGCACCGGCGCGCCGGGGATCTGCGGAAGCGCGTCGAACAGCGCGGTGGCCAGCCGGTTCGGGGCGATCTGCCGGATCTCGACCACGTCGTCCTGCACGGACACCCGTACCGCGTCCGGCCCGCGCTGGGCGACCAATGCGCTGCGATCGGTCCCGGTGCTGAATTGCGAGTGCGCGAAGTATTCGCCCTCGGCGTAGGCGATCACCTGCAAGGTCGCCCGCAGGTGCGGTGTTGGCGCGTCGTCGCGTGCGAGCCCGAGTTGGGTGAGGTACTCGATCGTCTCGGCGTGCAGCCGACGGTCCGCGCCGTCCTTCACCCAAAGCCGCTTGCCGCTGAGCAGCGGGTGCATTTCGCCGAGGTCGAGCATGTCCCACACCAGGGACAACACCGCGGTCGGCAGCCGCACCGTGGAATCCAGCCCGGTCATGCGCCGAGAGTGGGCGGCGTCGACCGGAGGCCGGTGACGGGATCGATGGTGGCTTCCTCGTCGGAGAAAATGTCGTCGGTGTCGAGGACGTACTTGCGGTTGTGCTCGGCGTCGTCTTCTTTCTTGCCGCCGCGGCCACCGCTCATCCCGGCCCCGGGCATACCGCGCTCGCCGGCCGCACCTCCGCGCAGCGCACCCGTCCCTGCGCCGCCACTGCCTCGCGGGCCGAACTCTCCGGCTCCGACCCGGGAACCGCCGCCCGGACCGCGGGGCGTGGTCGCGGTGCCGCCGCTCTCTCCGCCGGTCGAGCCGAACCCGATGCCCGGGGTGTAGCCGAGACCAGACCCGCCGGAACTCGGGCCGGACCCGCCGGGCTGGTACCCGCCGATCCCCGGAGGGGTGAACCGGGACTGACCGGAACCGGTCGGCTCGACGTAGCCGGAGGTGCTGGTCGCGTCGGCCGGATTCGGCGAATGCGGGTAGCTGCCCGGGCTGCCGCTGTACGGCCCGCTGTCGCGGTAAGGACTGTGGCCTCCGCTGACGCCGGGGCCGACCTGGCTGCCCGCCCCGCTCGCTCCGGGAGGTTGGTCGCCTGGTCCAGTCTCACGTGGGTCGGGACCTCCCGGCCGCCAACCGCCGGGGCCTGGCGGGCCTGCTGGCGGATGGCCCGGGCCAGGAACGTTCGGCTGCTGGTTGACCGTGACGCCGCCGTCGTACGCGCCGAGCTTGCCGTAGTCGTACTTCAACTGCCCCGAATTGGACTGGGTCTGGTGGGTGAATTCCTGGTAGAGCTGCAGATTCTTGGCCGAAGCCTCGTTGTGGCTGCGCATCTCGGACAGCACGTCGGAGTCGAACAGGTTCTTCCCGCTCTTCAGTGCGTTCGTGAGCGGTTCCGCCGACATGGGGGCCATCTGGTTGCGCAGATTGTCGAGCATCGCCGCCGCGGAAGCGTGCGTGCCGCTGTTGTCGTGGAACGTTTGCTGCGCACCGGTCATCGAGGAACGCACCGTTCGCAGCCGCTGCGAGACCTTGTCCGCCGAAGCGCCGCTCCAGACGGATTCGAGACCGCCGAGAATCTCTGAGACGTCCTGGCTGACTGCTTCCTGATCCCGCGCGAGTCCTTTGGCGATGTCGCTGCCTTCATGCCACACCCCGGGCTGCGCTGCCTGGACCTGCGGGACGATCTCCTCGATCGGCACCGTCATTTCCTGGTATTTGTCGAGCAGCGCCTTGGTGGACTCCACCCAGCCCATGTCACCGCCCCGCTTTCTTCTTGAGCGTGGTGACCACGTCCCCGGTGACGTCGGCCGCGAGGCCGCAGGCGTCGGTCTTGCCGCGATTGAAGTCGCCGAGGTCGAGTCCGACCTCGAATTCGAGAGTGTCGGAGAGCCCCACTGCGATCTGGCACCCGTCGTTCTTCGGGCCCGGCTTCAGGTCGTACGCCACCGCGGGGTATCCCTGGATGGGCGGAAGTACGTCGAAGCGTTTCATTTGCGGCTTGACCTGCTTGTAGATGATGCTCAAGCCTTCTTTTTGCTTGGTTGTGTAGAAGATCGTCAGCATGGACCCGCCGTTGGGGCCAGACCAGGTGCATTTAGGGCCGAGAGGCCCGTCCTCGGGTTGACCGACGAGGTCGGTGCCGAAGTTGTAGTGGACCTGTTGCGGGCTGAGCGCGTCACATGCGCTTCCGGAGAGCACGGAGTCGGGAAGCGGGTTCTCGACCTTCGGAGCACCGCCGTAGGGAGGTACCTCGTTGCCCGGCAGCGAGCTGCTGCTCGCCACCGGAGTCGGGTGTCCACCGGTGGTGCCCGAACAGGCAGCGAGCAGGAAGGCGGAACTGAGCAGGACGATGGTCGTGCGGAGTTTCATTCCGTGGTTCCCCGGTTAGCGAAATTGTCGAGATGGCCAGCTTGCTGCTGATCGCTGGATTCTGTCATGCCGAGCGCCTCCGCGATGCGCTGGATGAATTCATTGACGTAGGCGAGTTGTAGATCGATGTGGCCCCCGCCGTATGAGTAGGCTCCCATTTTTCCGGCCCCGTCACCGACCATTGCCACATGCGCGGCGACTGTCGACGGATCCTGTGCCGGAGCCTGCATTCCACACAGGTTGACTGCCTTCCGCTGCATCGTCCACAGCTTCCCGCGCACCGCCCTCAGCTTGCTGAGCAGCTGTTTCGCCTCATCGGGTTCCAGGACGAAGCCGTCCGGCGCGGTCGTCTTGGCCTGCCCGCTCGCGACGATGAACGCCGTGTCCTCCCACACCTGTGCCCCCTCGACGCTGGTGTCGGCAATTGGTTACAGGTAGCACGGTAGCCGATCAATCACCCGCGGTGGACTCGATTCTGAAAGGTGCTCGACGACTAGACATAAACGCTATAGACATAACTGCTCTAGTCATTTGTGCTCTGGTTTTGCTGGCGCTAGACGTGTGTGATTAGTCGACCATGGCCAAGCCTCCGATCTCCGCTGCCGCGCGCATTATCGGCGAGCGCGTGCGCGAGTTCCGGCACAAGGCTGGCCTCAATCAGGAGCAGTTGGCCGAGGCGGCTGGGGTGCACTGGACGTTCGTCAGCCAGGTCGAGCGCGGCCTGCGCAACATCAACCTGCACAACCTGCTCAAGTTCGCCGACGGGCTCGGGGTGAATCCGGCGAAGCTCGTCGACGGGTTGCGTCCGCCGCCAGACCCGGATTAACCCTGGGCAGAGTCCACTGTGGACGGCCGCATCACCTGTCGAAAGGTGCCTTCCCGGAGCAGCAGAATCTGCGTGATCACCTGCAGTCCAACGAAAAACGCGACTGACAGCCCGGCATCGAGTGCGGGGACGTCGTCGACCGGCAGGGAGTACGCCATCCCGACGCTCAGTCCACTGTGGACCAGACTGCCGACGCCCCACACCACGGTCAGCGTCCGCCACACCCGGCGGAAAGACGGACGGGCCTCCCACGCCGCGTCCAGCCGGGAGCCTCGGCCGGGCAGCAGCGCGCGGGCCGCCTGGTAAGTCGTCGGGTACTGGCCGACGACCAGGCTCGCGAGCAGCCAGACGCCCGCCAGCGTGCTGAACCAGGCTCCGCGCACCAGCATCAGCCGGGCGTCGCCAGTCATCAGCGTGGTGGCCAGGCCGACCGCCAGGAACATCAGGACGAGCAGGCCGATTCCGTCCACGCGACGCCGGGTGACCAGCGTGTACAGCACCCGCAGCGCGGGCGGCAGACCGCTCAGCAGCAGCGCCCACACGGGCGGGACGGCGAAGGCCCGGAGCAGGTAATAGCCGCCGACTGGCGCGCCGAGGTCGATCAGCAGCGCGGCCAGCGACGAGCGGAATTCGTTCCCCATGTCCCGAGTTTCGGCGCGGCGGGCGCCTCAGGACATCGTCGAGCCGGTCAGCCCGGCATCCACCGTTCGGTGGAGGCCGGGCCGGGAGAACATCAGACCGGCAGCTTGCGGAAGATCGGCCGCGGCACGTGCCGCAGGATCGACATCACCAGCCGGAACTCCGACGGCGACCACACGAGGTCCTTGCCCTTGCGCGCGGCCTCGACCGCGACGTCGGCGACCTGCTCGGCGGTCCGGGTCAGCGGAGCGTCCTTCATCCCGGCGGTCATCTTGGTCTTGACCTGGCCCGACCGGACGACGGTCACCTGCACGCCGTGCGGCGCGAGCGCCTCGCCGAGACCGAGGTAGAAGCCGTCGAAACCGGCCTTGCTCGAGCCGTACACGAAGTTCGACCGGCGGACCCGCTCGCCCGCCACCGACGACAGCGCGATGACCTTGCCGTGGCCCTGCGTCTTGAGCTTCTCCGACAGCGCCACGCCGACCGACACCGCGGCGGTGTAGTTGACCGTCGCCAGCTCGACCGCCTTGCCGTGGTCCTGCCACAGCTCCTCGGCCTCGCCGAGCAGGCCGAACGCGACCACCGTGACGTCGATGTCGCCGCTGGCGAACGCCTCGTCCAGCACCTTCGGGTGGGACGCGAGGTCCTTGGCGTCAAAGGCCACAGTGGACACTTCGGCGCCGCGATCCTTCAAGCGCTGCGCGGCTTCCTCCAGCCGCGGCGAAGGACGGCCGGCCAGCACGACCCGCAGCGGCTTCTCCGCGAGGTACTTCTCCGCGATCGCCAGCGCGATGTCGGACGTGCCGCCGAGCAGCAGCAGGGACTGGGGGTTACCGACCGCGTCGATCACAGTGCGAGCCTCCGGCTCATGTCAGAGGCGAAAACGCCTTCGGGGTCAACGGAAGCGCGCACCTTGCGCCACTCCTCCAGCCGCGGGTACATCTTCGCGAACGTCTCGGGCGAGGTGCGCGAGTCCTTCGCGGTGTACAGGCGGCCGTTCGCGTCCAGGACCATCTCGTCCATTTCCTCGCAGAACCGGCTGAGCCCGTTCTTGATCGGGAAGTCGACGCTCAGCATCCAGCCCGGCGCGGGCCAGGACATCGGAGCCGGGTTCGAGTCGCCCATGCGCTTGAACACGTTCAGGAACGAGTAGTGCCCGGACCGCGAGATGGCCCGGCAGATGCCCTTGAGCTGGTCTTCCGCGCCGAACGGCACGGAGAACTGGTACTGCAGGAAACCCTTGCTGCCGTACGCGCGGTTCCACTCGCTCAGCATGTCGAGGGGGTGGTAGAACTGCGTCAGGTTCTGGATCTTGCCGCGCGCGCCCTTCTTGGGCACGGTTTTCTGCCACAGCTCGTTGATCAAGCCGAAGGTGAGCTTGTTGCCGAGCCCGTTGGGGAACACGTCCGGCAACGTCAGCAGCTGCGGCGCGTCGAACTTCAACGGGTTGCTGCGCAACTTCGGCGGCAGCTGGTCGAGCTTCGCGAGCGAACCGCGCGAGAACGTGGCGCGGCCGAGGCGGCTGTCGGACGAGATCAAGTCCGGCACCGACATCGAGTAGTCGTAATTGAGGTCTGAACCATCGGTGAAGAGCCCGAGGGTCTCGTCGAGGTTCGAGGTGCGGTCGGCGTCCACGTAGAAGTACGCCGTTTCCGTCTTCTTCATCCGCACCGTGGCGCGGACGATGATCCCGGTGAGCCCGATTCCCGCCACGGTCGCCCAGAACAGCTCCGAATCCGGGCCTTCCGGGGTGAGCGTGCGCACAGATCCGTCGGCGGTGAGCAGGTCCATCGACACGACGTGGTTGCCGAAGCTGCCCGCCGAGTGGTGGTTCTTGCCGTGGATGTCGTTGGCGATCGCGCCGCCGATGGTCACCTGGCGGGTGCCCGGCAGGACCGGGACCCACAGGCCGTACGGCAGCGCCTCGCGCATCAGCTTGTCGAGGCTGACGCCCGCGTCGAGGTCGACGAGGCCGGAGTCCGGGTCGATCGAGTGGATGCGGTCGAGCACGGTCATGTCGACGACCAGGCCGCCCGCGTTCTGCGCCGGGTCGCCGTAGGAGCGGCCGAGCCCGCGAGCGATGACCCCGCGCGGGCCTGCGGAGGCGACGGCGCGGGCGATCGCGTCGACGTCGCGGGTGCTCAGCACGTCGGCGACGGTGCCAGCGGTGCGGCCCCAGCCGGTGAGCGTGCGGCGCTGTGTCTCGGGTGCTTGGGTCACGCGGACCAGGGTAGCCACGCCGAACACCGCCCGGAACGTGACCCTGAAGTGCTCGCTTCTACACTTTGCGCATCAAGGCACAAGCGTCCGAGCGTCGAAGTGGGTAATACGGACACTGACGCAATAGGCCGAGAAGGTATTCCAAGTGGTGGCTACAGAACCGCAGAGTGACCAAGCGCAGCCGGTGCCCGCGGGCCCCGGTCTGCTGGGCCAGCTGATCCGGTTCGGCGTGATCGGCGGCTTCTGCGCCCTGCTCGACCTGGGCACGTACTCGCTGCTGCGAGCGGTCGGCATGGACGGGGCCCCGTGGGCGGACGTCGCTCGCGCGATCAGCTTCGTCGTGGGCACGACGACCGCGTTCTTCCTGAACCGGCGGTTCACCTTCGCCGAGGGCAAGCGCGACGGGAACGCCCAGATCGGCGGGTTCGTTCTGCTGTACGCGGTGACCTTCTTCGTGACGATCGGCGTGAATCGGCTCATGCTGAACGTCCTGCCGGAGATGGCGTGGAAGGCCACCCTCGCCTGGGTCGTGTCCCAGGGGACGGCCACCGTGATCAATTTCGTGATGCTCAAGTGGGTCGTGTTCCGTGTACGGCCGGTAAAGGAGAACTGAGTTCGATGCCCGGTAAAGCAGCCCCGGTCGCGGAGGCGGCCCCCGCAGGCCAGACGCGGTTCGCCGAACACGCCCCCGAAGGCAGGCTCACGGCCCAGCGCGGGCTGTACGCCGGGCCGGCTCCGATCGTCAGCAAGGACATGTACGCCGAGGTCGTGCAGGGCAACGCCCAGCGCGAGCGCGGCAGCGTGACGCTCGAGCCGTCCGCGAAGGTCACCGGAAACACCTACTTCGGCCGCTTCCCGGCCAGCTACTGGCAGCGCTGGACCACCGCGACCGAGGTGAAGCTGGAAGCCGTCGTCACCGGCGACGGGCTGCTGTCGCTCGGCGCGTCCGACATGCTCGGCGACCCGCGCGTGGTCGACGCCAAGCAGGTGGCCGGCGCGAAGGGCGCCAAGGTCGAGCTCACCGGCAAGCTGGACAAGTTCTACGACGGCGGCGCGCTGTGGCTCGACCTCGAGACCGAGGGCGGCCAGACGCTGCGGGTCGAGCAGGTCCGCTGGACCGTCGACGCGCCGGAGTCGATCCGCCCCACCGCGGTCACCATCTGCACCATGAACCGCGCCGACGACTGCCTGAAGAACCTCCAGGCGCTCGCCGCGGACGTGTCCTCGCTCGACACCCTCGACGCCATCTACGTCGCCGACCAGGGCACCGACCTGGTCGAATCGCGCGAAGGCTTCGAGCAGGTCGCGAAGGACCTCGGCGAGAAGCTGCACTACATCAAGCAGCCGAACCTCGGCGGGGCCGGCGGCTTCACCCGCGGCCTGTACGAGGTCGCCGGGCACACCGCGACCGAGCACGCGAACGTGCTGTTCATGGACGACGACGTGCTGCTCGAGCCGGACCTCGTCGTGCGCGTCACGGCCTTCTCCAACCGCTCGGCCAACCCGATCATCGTCGGCGGCCAGATGCTCAACCTGCTGCACCCGAACCAGCTGCACGTCGGCGCCGAGTACGCCCGGCTGAACACGCTGGAGCCGGGGCAGCCGGTGCAGCACTCGCTGTCCACCGCCGACCTGCTCGGCGTCGACGAGGAGACCGGGGCCCCGAACCGCCAGGAACGCCGCCTCGACGCCGGGTACAACGGCTGGTGGTCGTGCCTGATCCCGTACGAGGTCGTCAAGGCCATCGGCTACCCGCTGCCGTTCTTCTTCCAGTGGGACGACGCGGAGTACTCCTACCGGGCCCGCGAATACGGCTTCCCCACGGTGACCCTGCCGGGCGCCGGCGTGTGGCACGCGGACTTCCACTGGAAGGACTGGGACGAGTGGCACCGGTACTTCAACCTGCGCAACTCGATCATCACCGCCGCGCTGCACTCGCCGTTCAACCTGAACCTGCTCTCCCGCGTGCTGATGGCGCAGCTGGTGCGCTACCTGCTCGGGATGCAGTACGGCCTGTCCGCGACGCTGATCAAGGCGGTCGAGGACTTCCTGGAGGGCCCGGAAATCCTGCGCGACGGCGGCGTCGAGGCGATGAAGGAGATCCGCCGGATCCGCGACGCGTACCCGGAGACCAAGCGGCACAAGGCCACTGACGTGCCGGGCATCGCGTCCAACGACATCGGCATCATCAACAGCGCGCCGCGGCCGAGCATGCAGCGGCTCGTGCTGATCAAGCGCATCCTCGACAAGGTGCTCGGCCGCAGCCGCTTCGGGCTCGGCGCGGTGCCGATCGACGAGGCGCACTGGTGGCACATCGCGCTGTTCGACACCGCCGTGGTCACCGACGCGTCGCAGGAAGGCGTGCGCGTGCGCAGCTACGACAAGGTCAAGATGTTCGACCTCGCGAAGCGCGGCGCGAAGGTGATCAACCGGCTGCGCAAGGAAGGCGCCGGCGTGCAGGAGCAGTACAAGCGCGCGATGCCGGAACTCACCTCGCGGGAGAACTGGAAGCGGCTGTACGAGCTGTGATTGCCTGAGCTGGTCCGAAAAGGGCGTCTCGCGTTCAGCGGGACGCCCTTTTTGTCTTTTTGGGTAGCTTGGTTTCATGGCCGACCTGGTTTCCCGCGCGCGGGCTCTTGCCGACGATCTGTTGTTTCCGGCGGCAGCTGAGGTGGACCGGCTAGGCGTGGTGCCGCGGTCGCATTTCGACGCGCTCGCCGAGGAGGGGTTCTACGGTCTCGCCGCGCCGGATTCCGGGGTCGACCTCGAGCAGCTGGTCGGGGTGCTCGAAGCGCTGGCCGGCGGCTGCCTGAGCACCGCGTTCACCTGGCTGCAGCACCACGGCCTCGTCGCCGGGCTGGCCGCGACGGACCGGGCGGACCTGCGCGAACGCTATCTGCCGAACCTGATCAGCGGACGGCTGCGCGCGGGCGTCGCGTACGCGGGCGTGATTCCGACGCCGCCGAAAGTGCGGGTCCAGCGCGTCGACGGCGGCTACCGGTTCGACGGCGAAGCGCCCTTCGTGAGCGGCTGGGACGCGATCGACCTGCTGCAGTTGTCGGGGCGCGACGGCGACACGGTGGTCAACGCGCTGGTGTCGCCGATAGTCGGGCACAGCCTGGTCGCCGAGCCGTTGACGCTCATGGCCGCGCAGGGAACCGCGACCGTGCGGCTGAAACTCGACAACCACTTCATTCCCGACGAATCGGTTTTCGCCCAGGTCAGCTACGACAAATTCGTGGCTGGCAATACGTTTGCCGCGCGGCTCAACGGATGTGCGCCGCTTGGTCTCGCCGAACGCTGCGCCTGCTTGATCGAGGCGGCGGGCGAGGAGGCAACGGCGACGGCACTGCGGTCCGAACAGGACGAAATCCGCCGTCGGCTCAACGCCGGGCTCGCCGATCCGGCCACGCTCCCGGCGGCCCGCGCGGCCGGTGCCGAACTGGCGTATCGGTCGGCAGGCGCGCTCGCCGCGGCGACGGGCAGCCGCGCAGTGCTGGCCGGAGCGCACGCCGGCCGGCTGGTGCGCGAGGCGACGTTCCTGCTCGTGGCCGCGAGCAGACCGGAGATCCGCGCCGGACTGCTCGCCCTCGCCCGTCGCTAAACGGACAGGCCGAATTTGCCCTTTCGGCTCAGGTCGTCCACATAAGCGGCGGCCACGTGGACGAAATTTACCGAAACAGTGTTGCCGTCCCGGGTTTCCAACGAGTGGACGCCGCCGTGTTTCAGGAGGTCCGGGAGCTTTTCCTGAACGGTCGAGGAACTGTCGGCGGTGAGCGGGAAGATCAACGGTTCCCCGCCGGCCGAGAGGTGCAGGACGAGTGCTGGTTTGGGATCTGCCATGAATCCATGGCAGCAGCGGGTGATCATCGGCGGCAAGAGCGGTTCGCCGACAGCGGATCCGCTCACAGCGGAAGCGGATCTCGCCCCGGTCGCGGAGCCGATGGCCGCGACGGTGCGGAGTGGACTACGGTTTCGCCCGGGGAGAGACCGGATTTAGGGGTGGGTCGTGCCGTACACGTTGACGCTGTCACCGGCAGCGGTGGATCTCCTGCTGGCCGAACTCGGGCTCGGCCGCGCGCCGCTGCCGTTCGAGGTGCCGCACATCGGCATCACCGGCGAGGAACGCGCCGCGGTGCGCGACGCCGTCTTCCGCGACCTCGACAGCCGCGGACTGCTGCGGCGCGGGACCGTCGACGACGACGTCCAGATCGCGCTCGCCACGTTCGCCCGGCCCGGCCTCGCGGTGTCCGCGGCGGCCAAGCTCGGCGACGAGCAGCTGTTCGCGCGCGTGGCGTCCAACGGCACGTTCGCGGTGCTGGTCTGCCAGCGGGATGGGATGTTCACCTTCGAGGAGGTCCGCCCGACCGGCATCGTCCCGGCGATCGTCGACCTGCTGCCGCTCACGCCCGCCGCGCCGGGGCAGTCGGTGACCGTCGCGCGGCCGGCGAAGCAGCCGGTCCGGGGAGACGCGTACGACCCGTTCGCGGGGGTCAGCGGCCCGCGCACGCACAATCCGCAACTGCGGTCCGTCCAGCGGATCTTCGAGAAGCCGCGGCTGGCGGTCGGCGAGTTCACGCCGTACGTGGGCGACGGCAACGGCCACGAGAAGGCGCTGCCGTCGCTCGTGTGGTTCGACACCGAACTCGGCCGCTACCTGCTCAGCACGCGCGATTCCAGCGACGGCAACCGCTGGCTCACCTACGCGCCCGCCGACAATGCCCGTCTGGCCCAACAACTGTTCACCCAGCTTGAAGGCTATTCGGCAAACGCCTGACCGGAGCGGCTCGCGTCGGTAAACTCCGGCGCATGAGCACTGATCCGCTGGCGGCAGGCGGGCTGAACGCCAAGGGCATCGCCGAAGCCGCGGCCGAAACGCACAAGCTGGCCGGCACCGCGAAAGCCGGCGGGTTCAGCATCGACGGCGACGCACTCGGTGACCTGCGCAAAGCGCTCACCGACATGGTCACGCGCCTGGAACGGCTCAAGCCGCAGACCCAGGCGCTGACGACCGCGCCGAAGCTCGGCAGCCACCCGTACGGGCACACCGTGGCCGAACACGACCGCAAGAGCGGAGCCGACGCGCCCGGGTCGGCGCTGGACGTCCTGGACCAGTTCGGCCGGATCCTGAAGGAAGCCGACGAGGCGCTCGCGCGCGCCGGCGGGGTCTACACCGAGAACGAGAACCAGGCCATCGATTCCCACCGCACCGTGAAGGGCACCGAATGAGCACGCCGCAGCCGGGGCTCGCGCCGTCGGACGCCGACTACCTCGGGCACCCGCACCAGCAGCTGAAGTCGTACGTCGAGTCGAATCTCGACGTGGAGCAGGTTTCCTCGGTGTCGCACGCGTACACCGAGGTACAGAAGGCGTTCGAGGAGTTCGCGACGCAGCTGGGCGAGGCCGTGAAGAAGGCCGCGCACGCGTGGAGCGGCGAGGCGGCGGCCGGTGCGCAGGCGTATTTCGTGAGCCTTGCCGAATGGGCCGAAGCGAATGGCCAGAACGCGAAGCTGGCCGCGCAGATCATCGAGGAACAGGCGTCGGCCGCGCAGGCGGCGAAGCACTCGATGCCGGACGCGGTCCCGTTCGACTGGTCCGAGGAATTCGACAAATGGTCGCACGCGAGCCCGCTCGAAATGAGCAATGAGATCGACGCGACGCTGAAGAAGCAGCAGGACAGCCGTTCCGCGCACGAGCAGGCCGCGGAGACGATGTCGAAGTACGACTCGTCGCTGTACTCGTCGGGTTCGAAGCAGCCGACTTTCGCGCATCCGCCGAAGTTCGGGGTCGCCGCTGGTGGCGGGGCTGCGGTGGCGATGCCGACTGGTCCGGAGCACCACGACGCCGCTCCCGCTCCCGCTCCTGCCCCTGCGCCCGCTCCGGCTCCGGCTGTGGCCGACGCTGGTTCGGCCTCCTCGGGTGCCGCTGCCGCTGCCGGTGGCGGTGCCGCAGTGGCTGGGCACACGAGCGCGCCGACCGTGAGCGGCCCGAGCCAGTTCACCGGTGCGGTTCACCAGCCGATGCCGGACAGCGCGACCACCGCGGCCGGTTACGCACCGCCCGCGGCCCAGGCGTCCCCCGGCGGCGGCAACGCCGGAGCGGCCGGAATGGGCATGGGCGCGATGCCGATGGGCGGCATGATGGGCGGTGGCGGCGGAGGTTTCGGCGCCGACGAAGAACACGAAACCAAGGTCGGCCGCGGCGGCGGCGCCGGCTCGTTCGGCCCCGGCGACGGAGCGGGCGCAGCGGACGTAGCCGCCGGAGGAATGGGCGGCGCCCCAGCCCGCCCGGGCATGGGCTTCGGAGCCCGCCCGTACGACGACGGCAACGACCAGCCCGCGTTCGTCATGGAAATCGAGGACGACGAGGTATTCGGCAGCGGACATCGGTCCGCGCCGCCGGTGATCGGGGAATAGCCTGAGAGTCCGTTGTGGACGGTGGAGTCATCGTCCACAACGGACTGACCGGGGTCAGTACCGGTAAAACTTCTCCGCGCGTCCCTGCCGCACCAGCTTCAGCCACTGCACGAAGGCCTTCGGGTCCCGCTTCACGCCCACGAAATACAACCCGAAGCGCAGCACTTCCAGCGCCCCGATTTTCCGCATTCCCGGCTGCGACAGCAAATACCCGCGGTTGCGGTACGTGTAATACCGCTTGACCTCGTTCTCCGGGTCCTGCGCGTGGAATTTCCCGCCCAGCATCGGCTTGAATTCGTCCGAGCCGTCGGGGTGCAGGTAGGTCGTGCGCAGCGACGTGCCGAACGGCAGGCCGGACCGCACCAGGCGGCGGTGCAGTTCCACCTCGTCGCCGCGGAAGAACAGGCGCAGGTCGGGTACCCCGGTGACGTCCAAAGTGGACGCACGGAACAACGCGCCGTTCATCAACGACGCGATGCCCGGCAGGAAATCCGTGCCCAGTTCGGCCGACGAGCGCTTCCAGGTGAGGCCGCGGCGCAGCGGGAACGCGAGTTTCGCCGGGGCGTCGATGTTGGCCACCACTGGGGAAATCTCGGCGAGGCCGCGCTTTTCGGCTTCTTCCAGCAGGATTTCGAGCACGTGCTCGTCCGCCGGGCGGCCGTCGTCGTCGGCGAGCCACACCCAGTCCGCGCCGAGCGACAGTGCGTGCAGCATGCCGAGCGCGAAACCGCCCGCGCCGCCGAGGTTCCGGTGCGACGGGAGGTACGTGTACGGCAGCGGGAAGGCCTCCACGACGTCCCGCGCGGACTTGTCCGGGCCGTTGTCGACCACCACGAGGTGGTCGACCGGCCGGGTCTGGGCGGCGATGATCTTCAGCGAGTCCGCGAGCAGCTCGCGCCGGTGCCGCGTGACCACCACGCCGACGACGGCGCCCTCGGGCAGCTCTCGCGTCTCGCCGGCCATCATTCCCCGCCGTTCGTCGTGGTCGCGGGCTCGATGCCGAGGCGCTCGAGACCTTCCTGGCTCATGTTCTCGAACGGGTCGCGGCCCTTGTACTCGGTGAGCACCTCGCGCAGCGAACCCTGCTTCTTCAGATGTCCCTCGTCCATCCAGATCGCCGAATCGCACAGCTCGAAGAGGAACTCGTCGGAGTGGCTCGCGAACACCAGGATGCCGGACCGCTTGACCAGGTCCTTGAGCCGGTCGCGGGCCTTGTTGAGGAACGCCGCGTCGACCGCGCCGATGCCCTCGTCCAGGATCAGGATCTCCGGGTCGATCGAGGTCACCACGCCGAGCGCGAGCCGCACCCGCATGCCGGTGGAGTACGTCCGCAGCGGCATCTGCAGGTAGTCGCCGAGTTCGGTGAACTCCGCGATGTCGTCGACCCGCTTCTCCATTTCCTTGGCGCTCATGCCGAGGAACAGGCCGCGGATGATGATGTTCTCCTCGCCGGAGATCTCCGGGTCCATGCCGATGCCGAGGTCGAACACCGGCGCGATCTTGCCGACGATCCGCGAGGATCCGCGGGTCGGCTCGTAGATCCCGGCGAGCAGCCGCAGCAGCGTGGACTTGCCCGCGCCGTTGTGCCCGACGAGACCGACCCGGTCGCCCTCGCGGAGGCTGACCGACACGTCGTGCAGCGCCTCGATGATCGGCACCTTCTGCTCGGTGCCGATCTTGCCGCCGACCTTGCCGAGCACGCGCTTTTTCATCGAACGCGTCTTCGCGTCGAAAATCGGGAAGTCCACGTACGCGTTGTGGACGTCAATGCTGACCATCTGTCACACCCAATACGAGACGCGAGACCGGTAATTGCGCATAGCGACGAGCGCGAGCGCCCATCCGACGACAGTGATGCCGCCGACCACGACCCAGCTGGTCCAGCTCACCGCCTGCCCGATGAGCGGCGAACGCACCACCTGCATGTAGTGGTAAAGCGGGTTCAGCTTGATGATCGGCAACGCCCACGACGCGCCGTCCCGCGCGCCGCCGGACAGCAGCTGGTCGACCGGCCAGACGATCGGGGTGCCGTAGAACATCAGCTGGATCAGCGAGTTGATCAGCTGCGGAATGTCGCGGAACCGGGTCGAGATGATGCCGAGCAGCAGCGCCGCCCAGCCCGCGGTGAGGGCGAGCAGCACGAACCCGGGAATGGCGAGGAAAATGTTCCAGCTCAGGCCCGGGTGGCAGTACTTGTCCGGAGTGCAGACGCCGTCCTTCGACCCCAGCGAATACGGGGAATCGAGCGCCGAGAAGAAAATGATCAGCAGCACGACGTAGACGATCATGTTGTGCGCCAGCAGCAGCGTCTGCCGCCAGATCGTGCGCAGCACGTACACGCTGAGCGGCGCGGGGACCTGTTTGATCAGGCCCTCGTTCGCGATGAACGTCTCCATGCCTTCGGTGAGGCAGCCCTGGATGAAGCCCCAGATGATGAAGCCGGTGGAGAGGTAGGGCAGGAACACCTCGATCGGCGTCCGGAACAGCTGCGAGTACAGCAGGCCGAGACCGAGCGCGATGACACCCTGGCTGATGGTGATCCAGAACGGCCCGATGATGGACCGCCGGTACCGCTGCTTGATGTCCTGCCAGCCGAGATGGGTCCACAGCTCGCGGGAGGCCAAACCGGTCTTGATGTCGTCGATCGCACGCCCGAACGTCTTGCTGTCCGACGACGGTGGAACCGGAGTCGAGACATCGGGTTCGGCTGCGTGAACCGTGCTGGTGGCATGCACGTGGACGAGGGTACCGATGGGGCGCGCCGGGCTAGGCTCGACCCGTCGCGCGGCCGCTTCGTCCCTTCTCACCCGTGCTGTCTGACAGAGTGTGCGCGACGTTACGATAAGCCAATGCCGGTCCCCGAAATCAGCACTTCGCACCCGGAGTCTGTTTCTTCGCGTGCGCAGTATCACCTGGTCGCACCTGTGGGCCACCCCAACTACGGCGACGAGCTCATCACCGCGGGCTGGCTGGCTTATCTCGCGGAGACCGCTCCGGACGCCGACGTGTGGGTGGACACTCACTCGCCGGGGCCGGCGAGCGTCCTGCTCGACGGCATTCACCCGCGGGCGAAGTTCACCGACACTTTGTGGCGGCTGTGCTGGGAAGCTCCGGACGACGATCCGTGGCGCGCCGCCGCCTGGGTGCGCGACGCGGTGCACAACCCGGGCATGATGCCGCGGCTGCACCACAGCATCGAACTGCTGGCGAAGGCCGACGTCGTGCACGTCGTCGGCGGGGGATACATCAACAAACTGTGGCCCAAGCAGATCGGCCTGCTGGCAGGCGCGGTCGCCGCGGTCGAACGGTCCGGCGGCCGGGCGGCCATGACCGGACAGGGCTTGCAGCCGGCCTGCGAAGGCTCGGTCCCGCTGCTGAAGGCGCTCGCCGACCGGTTCGAGGTGGTCGAGGTCCGCGACGGTGCGTCAGCGGATCTGCTGGGCCGCCCGGTCGGACTGGACGACGCCTTCCTCGCCATCGGGCCGGAGCGGTACGACCACGCAGAAGACCTGCCCGAAGTGATGCTGTGCCTGCAATCCGACCTGGTCGAGGTCGGCATCGGCGCGGTGGCGGGCGCGGTGCTGTCCATGCTGCGCGCGTGGAAGACGGACCCGGCGAAGATCGGCATCGTCGAAGGCGTGCCCCGAGTCGACCGTGAAGTCTTTTCGTTGCTCGAACGCGAATTGCCGGGTGCGCGGTTTTATCCGTTTTCGCACATTTGGACGCATGGCCTTCCCGTCGGGCCGGAACAAACCTGGATTTCCACCCGATTCCACATTCACATGCTGGCGGCCGCGGCCGGGGCCTCCGGCGTCGCGGTGAGCATCCACCCGGACTATTACGCCACGAAGCACCGCTCCCTCGCCGAGCTCGGTTCGAACTGGACGCTGCTCGAAGATCTCTCCCAGGTCCCGGACCGCCCGACCGCGGGCGGCTACGCGGAAGAGACGCTGGCTGACTTCAAGAACAGCAAGCGGAAGGTCGCCGAGCAGGTTTACGCGCCGGTGGTCCGCCCGGTCCCCGAGGAGCCCGAACCGGAGCCGGAGCCCGAGCCGCTGGCGCCGGAGGAGCCGCCCGCTCAGCGGCGACGGTGGGCGCGGCGGATCCGCAACTGAACGGGCGGGAAGCCGTCGTCGATTGAGGACCGGAACAGTCCGCAATCCTCCCTAACGTCGTCGCCATGACCGAGACCCCGTTCCGGATCCACATCCCGCAGTCCGACCTGGACGACCTCCACCGCCGTCTCGCCGACGCGCGCTGGCCGGATCCCTTCGACGACCCGGCGTGGGAGCTGGGCATTCCGGTGCCCGAAGTCCAGGATCTCGCCGACTACTGGCGCCTGGGCTTCGACTGGCGCGCCCAGGAAGAACGCCTCAACGGCTTCCCCCAGTTCACCACCACCGTCGACGGCGCCAACATCCACTTCCTGCACCTCAAATCCCCCGAACCGAACGCCATCCCGCTCGTCCTCACCCACGGCTGGCCCGGTTCGATCGTCGAATTCCTCGACCTCATCGGCCCCCTCGCCGACCCCCGCGCGTACGGCGGCGACCCGGCCGTGGCGTTCCACGTCGTCGTTCCCTCCGTGCCCGGGTTCGCTTTCTCCGGGCCGACGCCTGACCGCGGCTGGGGACCGGCTCGGACGGCGCGTGCGTGGGCGGAGTTGATGTCCCGCCTCGGATACCAAAGCTTCGGCACTCACGGCGGCGACTGGGGTGCGTTGATCTCCCGCGAACTCGCCGTCCAATTCCCCGAGCGGATCATCGGGGCGCACGTGACGATGCTGCCGTCCGCGGTGGCGCGCAGCGAGGCCGATCTGGAAGGGCTCAGCGGGGCAGAGCTGGCGAAAGGGCAGCGGTCACTGGAGAAAGCGCGGGCCTTCCAGCAAACCGGCGTCGGCTACGCGATGATCCAGTCCACCAAGCCGCAAACGCTTGCCTACGGCCTCACTGACTCCCCGGCCGGGCAGCTGGCCTGGATCGCCGAGAAGTTCCGGGCTTTCTCGAACACCCACCACGACCTGATCGACCGCGACGACCTGCTCGCCAACGTCTCGCTCTACTGGTTCACCCGCACCGCCGCGTCGTCCTCGCGGATCTACGCCTACCAAGACGTCCAGTGGGGCGCACCGCTGCCGAAGTCGACCGTGCCGACCGCCGTCGCGGTGTTCCCGGACGACATCGGGCTTCCGCTGCGGCACCTGGCGGAGCGCACCGACCGGATCGTGCGGTGGACCGAACTTCCGCGCGGCGGGCACTTCCCGGCGCTCGAAGAACCCGACCTGCTGATCGGGGATCTTCGAGCGTTCTTCGCCGCGGAAAGCCCGGAGAGCCCGGAAAGCTAGAGGTACTGCCCGGTTCCGGTGATGCCGTGCCCGTGCCCCTCGCCCGGGTGGCCGCCGGAACCGGACGACCCCGCGGGCAGGCCGCGGCGCATCTGCTCCAGTTGCACCCGCGCGGCCATCTGCTGGGCGAACAGCGCGGTCTGGATGCCGTGGAACAGCCCCTCCAGCCAGCCGACCAGCTGGGCCTGCGCGATCCGCAGTTCGGCGTCCGAGGGGGTTTCGTTGTCGGTGAACGGGCGCACCAGGCGCTCCAGTTCCTCGCGCAGCTCGGGGGCGAGGGCCTCCTCCAGTTCGCGCACCGACGTCTGGTGGATCTCGCGGACCCGGTTGCGGCTGGCGTCGTCCAGCGGCGCGGCGCGGACCTCCTCCAGCAGCTGCTTGATCATGGTCCCGATGCGCATCACCTTGGCCGGTTCCTCGACCAGGTCGCCGACGGACTCGTTTTCCTCGCCCTCGGGTGCCGCCTGCGCGGTGCCGACCGGGACGCCGTCCGGTCCGACGACGACCACGCGCGGCGCGTCCGCGTCCCCGGCTGCGCCCGTTCCCCCGAAGTTCGGCTCGCTCATATGCTCCATCCCCGTCGGTTGGCGGTCCTGACCCGAGCCTAGCGGCCGTTCGGGCAGTTCTGCCCAACCCCGCGGCAACCGCGAAACCGCACGTCCGTACGGTGTCCCCATGGCGTTCGACGTCGCTCGTATCCGTGGGCTCTTCCCCGCGCTTGGCGACGGCTGGATTCACTTCGACGGCGCCGCCGGAATGCTCGTGCCCGAACAGGTCGCTTCGGCCGTTTCGACAGCTATGCGGGCTCCGGTGTCCGGCCCGGGCGGAGCGTTTCCGGCCTCTCAGCGGGCGGAAAGCATCGTCACCGCGGCCCGCCGGGCCGTGGCCGATCTGGTCGGGGCGGACCCGGCTGCCGTCGTGCTCGGCCCGAGCGCGCCGGTCCTGTTGCGCCGTCTCGTCGACGCGCTCGCCGAACGCTGGACGATCGGCGACGAGGTCGTCGTCTCGCGGCTCGACGAAGAGGCCAACATCGCGCCGTGGCGGCGTGCCGCGAAACGCGTCGGCGCGGTCGTGCGCTGGAGCGAGATCGACATCGAGACGTGCGAACTGCCCGCGTGGCAGTACGAGAACCTCGTGTCCGCGCGGACGAAAGCGGTGTCGGTGACGCTGGCGTCCGGGTCCGTCGGGACCCGGCCGGACGTGCCGACGGTGATCGAATTCGCCAAGCGCGTCGGGGCGCTCGTCGTGGTCGACGCGACCTACGCCGCCCCGTTCGTGCCGCTTGACCTGCAAGAACTCGGCGCCGACGTCATGGTCGTCTCCGCTCCTTCCTGGGGTGGCCCGGCGGTCGGTGCGCTCGTGTTCCGCGATCCGGAGCTGCTGGAACGCATCTCGTCGGTGTCGCTCGACCCGGCAGCGACCGGTCCCGCGCGGCTCGAACTCGGCCCGCACGCGTACCCGCTGCTGGCCGGGGTCGTCGCGTCCATCGACTACCTCGCCGGCCTCGACGACGCCGCGACCGGTTCCCGCCGCGAACGGCTCGTGACGTCGCTCGGCTCGGCCAAGTCGTACCACGCGGGCCTGCTCGCGCAGCTGTCCACGGAACTGCGCTCGCTGCGGCACGTGATGGTGATCGGCGACGCGATGCGCCGGATCCCCGCCCTCGCGTTCGCCGTGGCCGGCGCGAAAGCGTCCCAGGTCGCCGAATACCTGGCGTCGCAAGGACTCTGCGCGTTCGCCGACGACGGCACCAGCGGCGTGTTCGCGTCGCTGGGCGTCGGCGAGGTCGGCGGAGCGGTGCGGATCGGACTCGCGCACTACTCCAACGTGTTCGAGATCAACCAGCTGGTGCGGGTGCTCGAAGAACTGCGCTGAGGCGCCGCGTCACGACTTCGCGGCCAGCAGGACCTTCCCGAAGATGCTGCCCTCCTCGAGCATCCGGTGCGCGGACGCGGCCTCGGCCATCGGCACCACATCGCCGACGATCGGCTGCACCGAACCCTGTTCCACCAAGGGCCACAAGCGATTCCGGACATCCGCGACGATCGCGGCTTTCTGGTCGAGCGGACGGGCACGCAGGCCGGCCGCGAACACGCTCGCGCGCTTGCCCAGCAGCTTGCCGATGTTCAGCTCGCCCTTGACCCCGCCCTGCATGCCGATGATGACCAGGCGGCCGTCGACGGCGAGCGCGTCGACGTTGCGGCCAAGGTACTTCGCGCCCATGTTGTCGAGGATGACGTCGGCGCCCTTCGTCTCGGTGCGCAGCACCTCGACGAAGTCCTCTTCCTTGTAGTTGATCGTGAGGTCCGCGCCGAGCTGGCGGCAGCGTTCGAGCCGTTCGGGCGAACCCGCGGTGACCGCGACGGTCGCGCCGAGCGCCTTGCCCACCTGGATCGCGTGCGTGCCGATGCCGCCCGCGCCGCCGTGCACCAGCAGGACCTGGCCCTCGCCGAGACCGGCGTGCATCACGACGTTCGCCCACACCGTGCAGGCCACCTCGGGCATCCCGGCCGCGGCGACCGTCTCGATCTCGGCGGGCACCGGCAGCAGCTGCCCGGCCGGGACCGCGACGCGTTCGGCGTACCCGCCGCCGGCGAGCAGCGCGCACACCTCGTCGCCGACCTGCCAGCCCTCGACGCCCTCGCCGAGTTCGGCGATCGTGCCGGAGCATTCCAGGCCGAGGATGTCGCTCGCCCCGGGCGGCGGCGGGTAGTTGCCTTGCCGCTGCAGCAGGTCGGCGCGGTTGACCGCACTGGCCGTGACGTCCAGCAGCACCTCGCCGGGCCCGGGTTCCGGATCGGGGACCTCGGTCCATTCGAGCACGTCAGGGGCACCGGGTTCGCGGATCGTGATCGCGTGCATGCGCCCGACTGTATCCCGGGTCAGCCGAGATCGTTGGTGCTGAAGGTGTTGCAGCTCGCGGGCTGGCCGGTGCGGTAGCCGGTGGTGAACCACTTCTCGCGCTGCGCCGAGGTGCCGTGCGAGAAGCTCGACTTGTCGACGTGGCCGTTGCCGAGGTTCTTCTGGATGTAGTCGTCGCCGATCCGGGACGCGGTGTCGAGCGCGCGCGAGATGTCGTCCTGGGTGACGTCCTGGACCAGCGGTTTCCCGGAGCTGGTCGGGGTCGTGCTGGCGTGGTTGGCCCAGACGCCCGCGTAGCAGTCGGCCTGCAGTTCCAGCCGGACCGAACCAGACGTCGGCCCGGTGCCGGTGCCGCGCTTGGACGTGCCGGTGAGGTTCTGCACGTGGTGGCCGTATTCGTGGGCCAGCACGTACGCCTCGGTGAACAGCCCGCCCTTCGCGCCGAAGCGGGTCTTCAGCTCGTTGAAGAACGACAGGTCGATGTAGACGTACGAGTCGGCCGGGCAGTAGAACGGGCCGGTGTCCGACGTCGCGCCGCCGCAGCCGGTGCGCACGCCGCCGGTGAAGAAGCGGGTCGTCGCCTTGCGGTAGGTCTGGCCGGAACGGGAGAACTCCTGCGTCCAGTAGTCCTGGATGGAGTTGACGATCGCGACGATCGCGCAGTCGTGGTCGCGGTTCGCGTCGGCGCCGGTCTTGCACTTCTTCGCGAGCGTGCCGGCGTCCAATTGCTGCCCGGACTGGACGTCGCTGAGCCCGATCCCGCCTGCCGCGGGCGAGGTCCCGGTGCTGGGAATGCCGCCGAACTGGGAAAACAGGAAGTAGATGACCAGGCCGACGAGGCCGAGCCCGCCGCCGCCGATGGCCACGCGGCCGCCGATGCCGCCGCCCCCGCCGCTGCCGCGCATGTCCTGGATCTCAGAGGCGTCCAGATCCGCGTTGTCGTCGAATCGCACGCGGAAAGGGTAGCCGCAAACCTGGAAACAAGGCTGGGTGCGGCCCCTGCGCTGGGGGCCGCACCCAGGTACTACCGAGGTTTCGTTGACAGCGGTTGGCCACCGGCCGGGCTGGCGTCCGGCGCTGCCTTCGCGGTGCCGAGGCCGCGAAGAGAAGCAGCGGCATAACGACGCCGGTGCGCGTGGCCGATGCCGGAGCGCACGGGGTGCTCGTGCTGTTCGCAATCGCGACCGAACCGGAACGGGGCCGTGCCGATCGCGGGGACACAGCGGGCGGTCAACCGCGGGAACTACCTGCCATGCCACCACCTGGCCTCTCCCGGGGGGACATCGGGGCCGGCGTGCCCTTCGGCGCGCTCCGGGATCCTCGTCATCCCTCCGCTGTCTCCCGAGGATGCGCTTCTTCGCGCCGAGTCTCAACCTTTTCGTAACCCTCCATTGGGGGAAGTTCGGCCGGAAATTTCACGGCGGGCCGAAGCGGCGGGGCAAAACCGGCCTTCTAGGCTGCCCGATATGAGCGATGACCAGGACGTGCGCTGGCTCGACCCGGCAGAACAGCGCGCCTGGCGGGCCTACATCGTCGCGTCGCTGCGGCTGCGCCAGCGGCTGCACCGCGAACTGTCCGAAAGCCACGGCATCTCGCTCGCCGACTACGAGGTCCTGGTGTGCCTGAACCTGGCCCCGGACCGGTGCACCCGGATGACCGAACTGGCGGCGCAGCTGGGCTCGACGAAGAGCAGACTGTCGCACCAGATCGGCAAACTGGAGGTCGCCGGGCTGGTCACCCGCCGCCCGGACCCGGAAGACAAACGCGGGGTGCTGACGGAGCTGACCGACGCCGGCCAGCGCGTACTGGACAAAGCCGCGCCGACGCACGTGCGCGGCGCCCGCGAGCACCTCGTCGACCTGCTGACGCCCGACGAGCAGACGGCGATGGCCACCGCGTTCACCCGGGTCCTCGAACACCTGGACGACGTCGAAGGACGGCGCGATACCCTGACCTAGAAGGAAGCGTGGCAGAGCGGCCGAATGCAGACGCCTTGAAAGCGTCCGTAGGGAAACCTACCGGGGGTTCAAATCCCTCCGCTTCCGCTTGACGCCTCGAGTGTCCGGCCCCGGATTCCGCGCATCCCGCGGGAGACGGGGCCGTTTTTCTCCGGCAGCCGGTCCAGGGTCCGCGCGGGTACCCTGACCGTGCTGTGCGCCGGGTTCCCGTGGAGTCTTCCGTCATTCGCGACGTCGGCTACGACGCCGCGAAGTCGGTGCTGGAAATCGGGTTCCGCAACGGCAGCGTCTACCGCTACCACCTCGTGCCCGCGCGGGTGCATCGCGAGCTGATGGCCGCCGAGAGCCCGGGGCGCTACCTCAACCAGGAGATCAAGCCGAGGTTTCCCGGGCAAGAGGCGGAGTGATTGCGGCGTCAGGCTTTCTTGGCCTCGCGCTGGGCGATCCGCGCCTGGACCTCCGGGCGGCGCAGCGGCGGCACGGTCGCGGGCGGCTGGCGGCGCTGCGGGAGTTCCTCCAGCAGCCGCGCGGTGATCTGGGCGATTTCGGCGACCGCCGCTTCGAACGGTTCGCGCGTCGCGTCCGAAAGGGACTGCACCCCGGTCACTTTGCGCACGTACTGGCGTGCCGCGGCTTCGATCTCGTCCGTGGTGGCGGCGGGCTGCAGGCCGCGGAGCGTCGTGATGTTTCGGCACATGCGCTTCAGGGTACGTCTCTGCGGCTGACCGCATCACACTCTAGGGCCAACCTCGTTGACGGGGTCCGAGATCGCCCGGCAACCTTGATGAAGTGCCCCTCAGACCGCGTGCTCCCCGGCTCAGCCGCCCCGTCCCGGAAGTTCCCGCCGACACCCCGATTCCCGAGCAGGCCTGGCACCGCGTTCCCGCCGACGAACTGGTCACGCTCGTTTCCGTTGTCCTGATGGCACAAGGCTTTCCCGAAGAGCGTGCGCGTCCGGCCGCGGAAGCGTTGTGCCACGGCGATCTCACCGGCGCGCCGGAAACGGGCGTCGGGGAGTTGACGCGGGTGCATCTGCCCGCGATCGAAAACGGATTGGTCAGTCCTGGTGCTCAGCCGTTGCTGATCGCCGATCGTGGGGCCGCGGCGCTCATTGATTACCGGCGGGCGTCCGGGCTTTGGGCGGTGGGTGACGCGATGGATCGGGCCGTGCAGCGGGCCGGGCGGTTCGGGGTCGGGCTGCTGTCGGTGCGTGGGGTCGGGCCGTTCGGGCGCGTTGGGCATCATGCTGCTCGAGCGTTGCCGCACGGGATGATCGGGATTGTGATGGCTGCCGGGGGGTATGCGGATCAGCCGGTGCATCCGTTGGGGATGGCGGCTCCTGCGGGGGCTTATCCGGAGTTCGTGTTCGATATCGATCTTGCTGATGCTGCTCGGAATCCGCAGTTCGCTGGGTTCGCTCTGATGGTGGATGTGCTGGCCGGGGTGTTGTCCGGGGTTGCTGATCATGAGCATGACACTGGGTTGCTGGTGCTGGCGATCGCGCCTACGACGTTGCGTAGTGCGGACGGGTTTTATCGGGCGGCCAGTGCGGTGTTCGGGAGCATGCTCGGGTGGGAAGGGGGTGCGCCGGTGCGGTATCCGGGGTGGCGGGAGGCTCAGTATTTGGAGCAGTGCCGGGCGTTGGGGGTGCCGTTGCCTGGGGCGGTGCGGAGGCAGCTGGATTCGTTGGCGTTGAAGTTGGGGAGGGCGCCGTTGTCTACGGTGGGGTGAGTCTGCGGCTCGTCGCCTGGCGGCGACATTGCGCGCGTGGTTGCGTGGGGCACCCCGAAGCTTGATTGTGCTGACGGTCTGGGGGTGCTTGTCAAGGCGGGAAAGATGCCTTGACAAGCACCCCCAGACCGCAGGGGAGCTTCGTATCGGGGTGCGGGGGAGGGCTGGGTGCCTCGCTCGTTTGGTGTGCTCGCTGCGGTTTGCTTAGTGTTCCAGGGAGACTCGGGCGTTTTCGGTTCCGACTGTTACTACGTCGCCGTCTGCTAGTTGGCGGCCTCGGCGGGTTTCTACTTCGCCGTTGACCGTTACTTCTTCTGCGTCGATCAGGTCTTTTGCGTGCGAGCCGTTGTCCGCGAGGTCGGCCAGTTTCAGGAATTGGCCCAGCCGGATCGGCTCTCCGGTGATCGGGACGTCGCGCGTGCTCATGGGACGCATCATGTCACGGCATCGTCGTCGCTCGGTTGTACAGATCGGCGATCTGGTCGTCGAAGTAGCTCGAGTACGAGATGTCGTCGGTGTAGCCGCCTGCTTCGTAGCCGCCGATCACGCCTACTACGGTGCCCGTTTTCGTGTCGGGGGACGGGTCGGCTACCAAGGGGCTGCCGCTCGTGCCGGTGGCGAAGCCTGGGCAGTCGACTCTGATCTGGTGTTCGTCTTGCTGCTGGGTGTGTGTTTCGCAGGTGGCGACCTCGTCGACGCCGTCCGGGTAGCCGGCGACCGTCACGGGGCGCGCGAAGGGGCCGTTCGTGCCTAGTTGGTTGGCTCCCGTTACCGCTTCCAAGGGCTCGGGGGAACCGTCTTGGCGGGCGGTTGCGAAACCGACATCGAGGTTGGGATCGGACGAGTCGATCCAGCTCTGTGCGACCAGTTCGTTCCCGACCTGCCAGTATCCGTAGGGCGCGACGCCGTCGTGGAAACCCGGGGCGAAGGTGACATTCGCCAGGTAACCGCCGCCTTCGCCGTCGTGGAGGCAGTGTGCGGCGGTGAGCAGTTCGTCGCCTCGGGGGCTGTGCACGACGCTCGCGGTGCAGTAATGCGAGCCGTCGACGAACAGTGCGCCGATGGACGCTTGGATCGGCTTCGCCGGGGTCGACGGGGCGACCGCTGGTTCCGCTGCGTGCTCAGCACAAGCCACGATGGTCCCGCTCGCACTCATTACTGCGAACAGCCCGATCACCGTGCGCCGCATGCCACCTCCAGTACTGGTCCTCGTCACTAGTATCAGAGAACGCGGTGAGACCAGGGTGGGGAGACGATGAAGGACTTCTCGAACAAAGTCGCAGTGATCACCGGAGCGGGCTCGGGCATCGGGCGGGCGCTGGCGCTCGAACTCGCGTTGCACGGCGCGCTTCTCGAACTGTCCGATGTCGACGCCGAAGGGCTCGACGGCACCGTGCGCGAAGCCCGTGAACGCGGGGCCGAGGTGCGCGGGCATTCCCTCGACGTGGCCGACCGGGCCGCGGTTCTCGCCCATGCCGAGGACGTCGCACGGGAGCACGGCCGGGTCAACCTTGTCGTCAACAATGCGGGCGTGGCGCTCGGCGCGACGGTCGAGGACATGACGTTCGAGGATTTCGACTGGCTGCTCGGAGTCAACCTCGGCGGCGTCGTCAACGGCACGAAGGCATTCCTGCCGCACCTCATCGACTCCGGCGACGGGTACGTCGTCAATATCTCCAGCGTGTTCGGATTCGTCGGAGTGCCTACGCAGAGTGCCTACAACGCGGCGAAGTTCGCCGTTCGCGGATTCACCGAGTCGCTGCGCGAAGAAATGCTCGCGGCGCGGCATCCGGTCGGCGTCAGCTGCGTGCACCCGGGCGGGATCAAGACCAACATCGCCCGCAACGCGCGCGGCGGAGCAGCCGGCGACCAAGCCAAAGCGGCGGCCGGATTCGAGAAAATCGCCCTTACCACACCGAAGAAAGCGGCCGAGACCATCCTGCGCGGCGTACGCAGGCGGTCCGCGCGGATCCTCATCGGACCGGACGCGTACGTGATCGACGCGATCCCGCGCGTCCTCGGTTCGGCATACCAGCGTCCGCTCGCGGTTTTGGCGCGCCAGGGACTCAAACGCATCGAGCGGAACGGATAACTCGTCGCGACTGTCCGCATTCTTGATCACCCGATGGAGTTGCATTTTCACCGAAACCCTCGGGAATGTCGCAGAATGCTGCCAGTCCAGTCGTGTGTCCGCACCCCGGAGGTAGCCCTCGATGCTGCGCCTTGCCGAGCGCCGATTGGCCGCGCCCGCCGACCGCGCCGCCGGGGAACTGGTCGACCGCACCGGCATCATCGCCGCGAGCCTGCCGCGCGGGCCCCGGCTGCCGGACGAGGCCGCGCCGGAGACGAGCTGCGAATCGACCCAGGAGATCCCGGTGATCGCCGGGTGCGCGCCCGCGGAGGAACGCCCGCGCGCAGTCGCGTCGCGGCGCCGCGCCCGGGTGTGGGTCGGCGCCGGGCTGGCCGTGATCCTGGTCGGACTCGGCTGGCTGGCTGGAGGGTTCTTCACCGGTGCGCTGCCCGGGCAGCCCGCGGATGACGCCGTCGTGCAGGCTGAACAGCGTGTTCCGATCGCGGAGCAGCAGATTCCCGTGCCTTCGACGATCACGCCGCCGGTGACGCAGACCGCGCCGCCGGTCACGGTGTACGTCCCGGTGCCCTCACACGACACCCCGGTGCGGCGGCACAACCCGGTCCGCTCGACCACGCCGCGCGCGACGTCGGCTCCGGATTCTTCGGAGCAGGCCGATCCGCGCGCGGACCTCGCGACGCCCGCGCCGAGCAAGACCCCGGCGCGGACGGGCATCGACCAGTTCCTCGACTGGAAACCGTGGCTCGACGCGGCGCAGCGGATGGCTGGCGGTCGCTGAGAAATCAGCGAGCGGACGCTGGCTGGGGTTGACGGCTGCTGCAAGAGCATGGGCTGCTGACTGCGGTTGCTCGGCGGGTTGAGGTCGGCGGGCGGGCTGGCTGTGGTTGCCGGGCGGGCTGAGGTCGGCAGACGGGCTGGCTGTGGTTGCCGGGTGAGCTGAGGTCGGCGAGCAGGCTGGCTGCGGTTGCCGGGCGGGCAGAGATCAGCAAGCGGGTTGACTGCGGTTGCCAGGTGAGCCGAGATCAGGAAGCGGGCTGGCTGCGGTTGTCGGGTGGCTGAGGTCGGCAGGCGCGCTGGTTGTGGTTGCTGGGCGGGGTGAGGTTGGCGAGCGGGCTGGCTGCGGTTGCCGGGGGAGTCGAGACCAGCAGCGGGTTGGCTGTGGTTGTCGGGTGGGCCGAGGTCGGCAAGCGGGCTGGCTGCGGTTGTCCGGTCAGCTGATTCGTTGCTGACTTGCGGGCCCGCCGGAGTAAGCCGCGACCCCTCGGCGGTCGGCAGGCGTGCGTTGGTTGCGAGGGCAGCCGCGGGGCGTCGGGGGTCAGCCGATCCAGTCGTATTCGTGTTCTGGGCGTCCGGTCGCGCCGTAGCGAAGGCGCATTTCCACTGCTCCCGACTCTGCCAGCGCCGTCAAATAGCGCTGCGCGGTGGCACGGGCCATGCCGAGTTCGCGGGCTACTTCGGCGGCCGAGAGCGGGGTCGGCGAACCGCGCAGGCGCTCTGACACCAGGCGGGCCGTCGCGCTTGACTGGCCCTTTGGCGTCGCCGCGCGGTCCTGGTCGTGGAGGGCTCGGAAGGCGCGGTCCACGTCGTCTTGGGACAGTGAGCGTTCGGTCGTGACCAGGCCGCGGTATCGGGCGTACGAGGTGAGGCGTTCCGACAACTGGCGCGTCGTGAACGGTTTGATCAGGTAGTTCAGGGCCCCCGCGCGGATCGCGGCGGAGATGGACGCGGCGTCGGTGGCGGCGGACAGCACGATGGTGTCCGTTTTCAGGTCGGGCAGGACGGAAAGGCCGGGCTCGTCCGGCAGGTAGACGTCCAGCAGCACCAGGTCCGGGGCCAGTTCGCGTACGCGGGCGCGGGCTTCGGCGGCGGTGTGCGCGACCCCGGCGACGGTGAAGCCCGGTACCTCCGACACGAATCCCGCGTGCACGCCGGCGACGCGGAAATCGTCGTCCACGATCAGGGTGCGGATCATGCGTCGGTCTCCTCGGGTCGGTCCAGCAGGCCGGGAAGTTTGGCGACGAACAACGCGCCGGTCGTCGCGCCGCCGGGGTCGGCGAGCCATACGTCGCCGTCGCGGGCCCGGGCGGCTTGGCGGGCCAAGGCCAGTCCGAGGCCGTGTCCGGGACTGAGCTTTGTGGACACTCCCTCGTCGAAAAGCTTGTCCCTTAACGCATCGTCGATGCCCGGCCCGCTGTCCACAACGGACACGTGCAAAGTGGAGCCATCGGCGAGCAGGCCGACCTCGACCCACGCGGGGCGGCGCGGACCCATGCGGGCGGCGTGCAAGGCGTTGTCGACCAGGTTGCCGATCACGGTTCCCGCGGCGATCGGGTCGGTCACCGAGGCAGGGACCCAGGCGTCGTCGGCCAGCCGCAGTTCCATGCCTTTTTCCTGCGCCTGCTCGGTTTTCGCGACCAGCAAGGCTTGCAGGTACGGATCGGTCACCCGGTCGTCGAGCGGTTCCGCGCGCGAGGCGGTGGTTTCGGTGAGGGTTTGCAGGTATTCCTCGGCTTCGGCGTGGTGGCCTAGCTGCAGCAGACCGGACAGCGTGTGCAGGCGGTTCGCGAACTCGTGCCGCTGCGCGCGGAGGCCGTCGGACAGCGAGCGGATGCCGTCGAGTTCTCGGGTGAGGGTGTCGAGGTCGGTGCGGTCGCGGAAGGTCAGGACGGTGCCCAGCGCGCGTTCATCCCGTTGCACGGCACGGGAATTGATCACCAGGACCCGGTTTCCGGCTACCGCCAGGAGGTTGTCCACGGGCCGTCCTTCGGCGACGGCTTTGTGCACTCGCGGGGACAGGTCCAGGTCCTCCAGCGGTGCGCCGACGGGGAGCGGGGTGCCGAGGAGCCGTTCGGCTTCGTCGTTGCGGACGGTCACCCGGTGTTCCGCGTCGACGGCCAGCACGCCTTCGCCGATGCCGTGCAGGACGGCTTCGTGTTCGTAGAGCAGCTCGGTCAGTTCGTGGGGTTCGAGGCCGTGGGTGACGCGGCGCAGACGGCGGTTGAGCAGGGCCGATGCACCCGCGCCGAGCAGCAGTGCTCCTCCACCGAAGACCAGGGTCAGGGAAAGAAGGTCGTTGAACGCACCGGTCAATTCGGTGATGTCGAAACCGACGCTCACCTCCCCGACGACCCGTGAGCCTTGCCAGATCGGGGTTTTGCTGCGCACCGACACCCCCAGCGTGCCCAGCTGGACGGCGCTGACGACGTCCTTGCCCGCGAGCGCTTCCTCCGCCGACGTGCTCACCCGCTGGCCGATCTCGCGCGGGGTCGGATGCGCGAGCCGGATCGCGTGGTCATCGGTGATGACCACGAACAACACGTCGGTCGCCTTGGTGACCGCTTGCACGCGTTCCTCGAGCGGCCCGCCGCGCTGCCGTGCGGCCGCCCCCGCGACCACCACGGGGTCGGCGGCCACCGACTTCGCGATCGCCAGCGCGCGTTCGCCGTATTGTCTCGACAGCGTCGATCGCAGGAGCGAGCTGACCAGCGCGACGCCGAGGCCCACGACGAGGACCACCACGCCGATCTGCAACAGCAGCACCTGACGGGTGAACCGCATCCGCGGAAAGAGCGCCCACTTCGGCATGTCAGGGAACATACCCCCAGCTCAGCGCTGTGCGCTAAACGAGCAAAACGTGGAGAACGCGCAGAGCGCACGCAGAACGTCGACAAGCTTCTCCGCCGAGAAACCCGAACTTAACCTGCCTCGAGCGAGTCCCCACCGTGACGAAGGAGTCACCTCGATGGCCCCACTCATCGAACTGATCGGCGCCACCAAAAGGTTCCCGAGCGGATCAGGTTCTGTCCACACCGCTGTCCGCGAGCTGACCATGACCGTCGAACCGGGGGAGTTCGTCGCCGTGGTCGGGCCGACCGGGTGCGGTAAATCCACCACGTTGTCCCTGGTCTCCGGGTTGCAGCCGCCGTCGGCGGGCCGGGTCGTCGTGCACGGTTCCGACGTGAAGTCCATTCCGGACGGCGTCGGCTACATGTTCCAGACCGACGCGGTGATGCCGTGGCGTTCGGTGCTGGACAACGTCGCGTCCGGGCCGCGGTTCCGCGGTGCGTCCAAAGAGGACGCTCGGAAGAAGGCCGCCGACTGGGTCGGCCGCGTCGGGCTGGCCGGGTTCGAGAAGTATTACCCGCACCAGCTTTCCGGCGGGATGCGCAAGCGCGTCGCGTTGGCGCAGACGCTGGTCACCGAGCCGAAAATCCTGCTGATGGACGAGCCGTTCTCCGCGCTCGACGTCCAGACTCGCGCGTTGATGCAGGACGAGTTGCTCCGGCTGTGGTCCGGTACCGGAGCCGCGGTGATCTTCGTGACGCACGACCTCGACGAGGCGATCGCGTTGGCGGACAAGGTGGTCGTGCTGACCACGAGCCCGGCGACGGTCAAGGACGTCTTCGAGATTCCGCTGGAGCGGCCGCGCAAGGTGGAAGACCTGCGGCTGACCGAGGAATTCCGCAAGCTCTACTCCGATATCTGGGAATCGCTGCGCGGCGAGGTCGACAAGGCCCGCCAGAAGGGAGCGACCGGTGTCGCTTGAGACTCAGACCGCGCCGGCGCCGGTCTTCGAAACCGAACAAGACATTCTCTCCCGGGCGAAGCGCTCCGCCGGTCGGCACAAGCGCAACGTCTGGCTGCTGCGGCTGGCGATTCTCGTTGCCTGGCTGGGACTGTGGGAGATCGCGGGCCGGTTCTGGATCGACCCGTTCTTCTATTCGATGCCGTCGAAGATCTGGGAACGGCTCACCGAATGGTTCACGACCGGAACCGACTTCGGGACCATTTGGTACCAGATCCTGGTGACCGTCGAGGAAGCCGTGATCGGGTTCGTGCTCGGCGCGGTCGCGGGCGTGATCTGCGGCGTCATTCTCGGTCGCAGCGCGTATCTCGCCGAGGTGCTGGCCCCGTTCATCAAGGCAGCCAACGCGATGCCGCGCATCGTGCTCGCCGCGCTGTTCGTGATCTGGTTCGGGCTCGGGCTGTCCTCGAAGGTCGCGACGGTGTTCGTGCTCGTGTTCTTCGCGGTGTTCTTCAACGCCTTCACCGGTGCCCGCGAGGTGGACCGGAATCTGATCGACAACGCCCGCATTCTCGGTGCGACGCGGTGGCAGGTGCTGCAATCGATCGTGCTGCCCAGTGCGACGTCGTGGATTCTTTCGTCGCTGCACGTCGCGTTCGGCTTCGCGCTGATCGGTGCGGTCGTCGGTGAGTACACCGGTGCCAAGGCGGGCATGGGCTTCCTGATCGCCAACGCGCAGGGCACGTTCGACACCGCCGGGGTTTACGCCGGGATGATCGTGATCATGGTCGTCGCGCTGTTCGCGGAATGGCTGATCAGTTCGGCCGAGCGCAAACTGCTGCGTTGGCGTCCGCAGGTTTCGGCCCAGGCGAGCCAGGGGATCTGACATGCGGCTGAAAAGGACACTCGCGGTCGCGGCGGCCGCGCTGGTGACCGTGGCCGGGGTGAGCGCCTGCCGGGATTCCCGGGAGATCGACCTCGGCAACGGCGGACGGCCGCACATCAAGATCATGGTCGGCGGGCTGTCCAAAGTGATCTATCTGCCGGGGCAGCTCGCGAAGCAGCTTGGCGAGTACCAGAAGCAGGGCCTTGACGTCGAACTGTTCGACCAGCCGTCCGGGGCCAACGCGGAAACCTCGCTGCTGGCCGGGGAAGTGCAGGGCGTAGTCGGGTTCTACGACCACACGATCGACCTGCAGGCCAAGGACCAATGCATCACCAGCGTGGTGCAGTTCGCGAATGTGCCGGGGGAAGCGGAAATGGTCGCGACCCCGAAGGCCGGGCACATCAAGTCCGGCGCGGACTTCCGCGGAAAGAATCTCGGCGTGACGTCGCTGGGGTCGTCGACCGACTTCCTCACCAAGGCGCTCGCCAGCCGCGGCGGCGTCGGCAGCAAGGACTACACGCCGGTGAAGGTCGGGGCCGGGCAGACGTTTATCTCTGCCATGCAACAAGGTTCGATCGACGCGGGCATGACGACCGACCCGACCATCGCGCAGTTGACCAACACCGGACAGGCCAAGGTGCTCTACGACATGCGCACGCCGGAAGGCACGCGCGCGGCGCTGGGCGGGCTTTACCCGGCGAGTTCGCTGTACATGAGCTGCGAAATCGTGAAACGCTATCCGGACGTCGTGCAGAAACTCGCCAACGCGTATGTGAATTCGCTGAAGTGGCTTTCCACGCACGCCGCGGAACAGGTGGCGGATCTGATGCCGCCGTCGTTCGCGGGCGGGGACAAGGCGTTGTACATCAAGTCGCTCAAGGACAGTCTGCCGATGTTCACCAAGGACGGCCGGATGGACCCGTCCGGCGCGCAGAACGTGCTGAAGGTGCTGGGTGCGTCTTCCAGCAACGTGAAGCCCAAAAAGGACAAGATCGATTTGTCCAAGACGTACACCACCCAGTTCGTGGACGCCGCGCACGCCCGTACGGCGCGGTAGTCCACTTCGGAAGGAGTCCGTGCCGGCCCGCTGCCTCCCCAGGCGGGCGGGCACGGACTTCCGTGTACACAAAGGAGAATCGGGACATTTGGTGAAGATTTCCCGAGATGTGAATACCCTTCGAAAGTAGCTACCAACCCGGGCGAGCGAAATTCAACACTGGTACGCGCAGGCACTCCCGTGACCAGATTGGATGCCCATGAGTTCACGATCTTTCCGTCGTCCCCTCGGATTGCTGGCGGTCGGCGCGTTCGCGGCCGCGACCCTCGTGGCAGGCGCGGGAGCCGGGCCCGTGACGTTCGGCAAGCACTTCCACGGAAACCACTACTCCGGCGGAAACTGGGGCGGCTACGTCAGTTTCGGCAGTTTCACGACCGCGACCGCAGGCTGGACCGAACCGGCGGCGACCTGCAATTCCAGCAACGACCTGTTCGCGCCGTGGGTCGGCATCGACGGCGACGGATCGTCCTCTGTGGAGCAGACCGGCGTCGCGACCGACTGCTCCAGCGGCAGCCCGCAATACCAGGCGTGGTACGAAATGTACCCGGCCGCACCGGTTTACTACTCGGCTAGCGAGGCTCCGGTGAAGGCGGGCGACCACATCACCGCGACGGTCACGCGCAGCAACAACAGCTACAAACTCGACCTGAAGAACGACACCCAGGGCTGGACGAAGACGACCACGCAGTCGTTGAACGCGAAGCACTCGTCGGCGGAGGCGATCATCGAATCGCCGTCCGATTCGTACCCGGCGATCAACGGCGGCGTGAAGTTCGACGGCGTCAAGTTCGACGGCAAGAACCTCGCCGACACCAGCCCGCAGGGCCTCAACGCGGACGACGGCGGCAGCGCGACCTGGACCCCCGGCGCGATCGGCTCGGACGGCCAGAGCTTCACCATGACCCGGCAGTAAAAAGCAAGGCCCCTGAGGGAATCCGATTCCCTCAGGGGCCCCTTCACGGACGTTCGAAACGGTAGGCGCGTTCGACCCGCGAGACCTGGACGTCGAACTCGCGATACCACTCGGCGCGGCCCTGGTCGCGGGTTTCCGTGTGCTCCAGGTTGGTGCGCCATCCGGCGATGGATTCCTCGTCCTGCCAGTACGACACGGTGATGCCGAGCCCGGACTCGTCGCGGACGGAGTTGATGCCGAGGTAGCCGGGCTGTTTCGCGGCGAGTTCGGCCATGTAGGCGGCACGCTCGGCGTAGCCGCGGTCGCCGTCGGTGCGCCGGGACGTGAAGATCACCGCGTAATACGGCGGTTCGGGAAGCTCCATGGCCGGAGATATACCTGTCGGACGCGGGGCGAGGCCAGCGGGTTTCAGCCTTGGAGGCCGTTGACCGCCCAGGCGAACACCATCAACGCGAGCAGCAGCGAGATCCCGGCCTGGACCATCATGGTCATTTTCGCCCAGATCCGCAGCGGCATGACGTCGGTCGGGCTGAACGCGGTGGCGTTGGTGAACGACGTGTAGAGGTAGTCCAGGTACCGCGGTTCCCATTCGGCCTTGGCCATCGACGGGTCGCTCATCTGCGGAAACTGCAGGTCGGGGAAGTCCGCCCGGCCCGCCGCGCGCCGGGCCGGGCCGCCGCGGTCGAACTCCCAGTACCAGAGCGAGAAGACGACGATGTTGGTCCAGTAGATGACCACGCCGCTGATCAGCACCTGCACCGCGTGCCCGCGTTGCGCGCCCTGTGCGATCCCGATCACCAGCTGCACCGCGGACGCGCCGTTGAGCACGCTGACGACGGCGAGCGCGGTCAGCGCGACCATGCGCTCGACGATGTTGAACTCGGTGAGCCGGCCGGGGTTCAGCAACAGCAGCGCGATGATCAGCACTGCGGTCAGCGAAGGCAGCAGCCACCACGGGTGCAGCACCATCTCGTCGGGCAAGGCGAGCTGCAGGGCCAGGGTCCCGATGACGACGGCCGCCGCGGGCCACCGGGTTTCGCCTTTGGTCGCCCGCCGCCAGGCAGGCACTGGTTTATCAGCCACGTGCACACGGTAGGACGGTGTGCTCGTTACCGCGCGGTTTCCGGTGACGGCAGTTTCCTCGCGACGTCCGTGCGGCTTCGCGCGCCTAGCTTGCGAAGCACCTTCGCTACGTGCTGCTCCACCGTGCGCGGAGACAGGAACAGACCGTCGGCGATCTGACGGTTTGTCCGGCCTTCCGCGAGCATCTCGGCGACTTCGCGCTCTCGCGGCGACAGCTCACGACCGTAACCGCGACGGCCGCGCTGTGACGGTGCCCAAGCACCGTGTTCGCGAAGCACGTGATGACAGCGGCCAGCGTCGCGCGTGGCACCTAGCTGTACGTACGCAGCTGCGGCCTGACTGAGCGCAGCTGTCGCACCGCTCTGTCCTGCTTCGAGACGACAGCGCGCCGCGCGTTCACGCATGCCGGTGGCGAGGTACGGCATCGGCAGCTCTGCGTACGCGTCGGCTGCGGTGTCGAAGAGCGTCGCGGCCGCTAGGTGTTTCGCGCGGGCGTTTGTCAGGACGGCGCGGCCAGCGTGCAGGGCGGCAGTGGCGAGAGGTGCGTCGCGGTCTTCGATGCCGCGCGCGAACTCTTCGACGAAAGCGTCGGCGTCGTGCCAACGGTCTGCGCGCGTGTACGCCTCCGCGGCGGCTGGGACGAGCGACGCTGCCCAGACCCACACGCCTTTGCGACGTGCGGCGTCGACAGCTACATCGGCGGCTTCGCAGGCCGCGGCGACGTCGTCGGTCGACAGGTGCACGCCGATCAACACCGAAGCCGCGCACAACACAACGGGGATAGGGCCTTCGCCCGGACGGTGTGCCGAGGCGTCGGCCAAGTGTCTTCGGGCTGCCGCGAACTCGCCGCGCACCGCGGCCAGCCCGCCCAGCACCAGCGACGTCTCCATGACGATCGCGCCCAGCGTCGGGTGCCGGGTACGGACGTCTTCGGTCGCCTCGGCCAGGCCGTCCCAATTGCCGCGGAACCAGGCGAGGCGCACTTCGGTGCCTTCGATCAGGCCTTTCGGGTACAGCGCGCCGGCTTCGGAAGCCCGGCGCAGGCCTTCGGCGACCAGCTTTTCGGTCCGGTCGAGGTGGCCGGACCACGACTGCGCGTCGGCGAGATTGCACCACAACCGGGCCAGCTGGACGCGCTCGGCAACGCTCGGCGCGGTGTCCGGCATCGCCTGGAACTCCGCCCACGCCGAACCGTCGCCGATGTGCGCGGCGGTCGCGATCCGGTCGCCGGTGAGCGCGAGCCGCAGCTCGGGATCGGTCAGTCCGGAGTGGACTTCCCGGGCGCGGCGCATCCACTGCTCGTGCCAGGACAGCGGGGTGAGCCCGTCGAACGGCAGCGCGAGCAGGTTGATCCCGCGCGCGGCCAGTTCCGGCCGGTCCGCCAGCTCGGCGACGGCGCGTTCCACTGCCGCACGCCCCTGCTCCAGCCGTCCGGCGACGCGGACCAGCAGCATGCCCAGCGCGAGCCGGATCGTCCCGTGCACGGCTGGCGGCAGCGGCCGGTCTTCGAGCACCTTTTCCAGCGTCAGATGGACATCGGGGCGGAAGACACGCAGCGACACATCGCTGAGTTTCTTCGCCAACCGGCCGACCGCGTCCTCGTCGGCCTTCGCGACGATCGCCTGCAGCAGATCGATGGCGCGTGCGGTATCGCCGTGCGCGATCGCTTCGTCAGCCGCTTCTTCCGCGTAGTACTGCCATTCCTCGACGCGTCCGGCGGCCTGCGCATGGGCGGCGAGCAGCGACAACGGTTGACCAGGAAGGTGCATTGCCTTGGTGTGCAACAATTTCCGCTCGGACGCGCTGAGACCATCGTACACGGCTTTGCGCGCGAACGGATGTCTGAAGCCGTAGCGATTGTCGTCGACCTCGTCCAAGAGCCCGTCCGACAACGCGCTCTCGTCCTCGGCCAACCCGGCCAGTTCGTTCAGCACCGACAACTCCGCGGGCATGTTGAGCACGGCGGCGGCTTTGGTGCGCTGGACCGCGGCCTCAGTCAGCGCGGACAGCTTCCTGGACACCGATTCCTGAAGCGCGGCAGGAACTTCCAGCCGATCCAACGCCGACTCAGTCAGTTCAACGCCCCGCAACGCGCGGAGAGTTTCTTCAGCGACAAAAGGAATCCCGGCCGTGTACTCGTGCAGCTTCGCGGCGAACTCGGCGTTGATCCGGGGCAACCCCAGGAGGTCGCAAGCCATCGCGGTGACCGCCGCGGCGTCCAACGGACCGAGCGTCACCTGCGCGCTGTGTACTTCTGGCGCGGTGCGAACGCGAGAGTTCCCAGCGCGGCAAGTGGCGACCACGCCCAGTTCCGGCGGCCAGTCGACGGCGAGGAAGCGCAGCAGGTCGCCGGTCCCCGGGTCGGCGCGATGCAGATCGTCGATGAGCAGGATGGTCGGACCGCAGGCGATCAGCAGTTCCCGGAACGCGCGGAACACGCGATGCCGCCCGGCGCTGGCGTCCGGCAGCGGTTCAGGCGCGGGTGGCAGGACGTCGGCGAGTTCCGGCAGAAGTGGTTGCAGCGCACCGGCAACCGGGCTCAGCGGTCCGAGCCGATCTCCGGCGCAGCGCAACGCTTCCAGCACCGGACCGTAGGGAAACGGCTCGGCCAATCGCGGGCACGCGCCGCGCAGCACGCGGACGCGGGAAAACTCCGGGCGCGCGGCGAGTTCGGCGAGCAGCCGGGTTTTGCCCATTCCCGGCGCGCCCTCCACCAGCACCGCGGCGGGCCGGTGTCCGAGAACTTCGGCGACGGCGGCGAGTTCGCGGTCCCGCCCGGCGAAAGCCGCCGGACGCGGACGCACGGACACCACCGTCGGAACGGCCGGCCACATCACGACCTCCCCAGCGAGCATCTTGTCCGTTTCGCCCGGAGCTTAAGCAGTGCGCGGGGCGGGGTAAACCGACTCTTGACGGGAGTATGCGCACGCTCCTCACACGTCTGCCTCCGCACGGTAACCAAATGGCAGAAGAAAACCCGGCGCGCGGTCACAAAGAGTGCGAAACCTCGTGGAGTTCGCCGGTTCAGCGGAACAACCCACGGACGCCCGCCGTCGCGGCGAACGCTCGGTAGTCGCACAAGTCCCTACTTAAGGATTGCTCCGCTACCTATTCTCGCGCCCCCTTATTGCAGTGGATTGGACCACCGCCGCACCCTTCGAGGCCGGGGGGAACCGAACGCGAGGGAGAAGCATGAAAGCCATCAGATTCCTCGGCGCCGCAACCGCTGCCGCGGCGGTGACGGCGATCTTCGCCGGCGTCCCGGCCGCCAGCGCCGCCCCGCTCAACCCCGACATGGTCCCGGCGATGCAGCGCGACCTCGGCCTCACCCACGGCCAGGCACTCGCCCGGCTCGCGAACGAGGAGGCCGCGAACAAGGTCGGCGCGGCACTGGAGAAGTCTCTCGGCGAACGCTTCAGCGGCACGAGCTTCAACGCGTCGACCGGCAAAGCCGTGGTCTCGGTGACCGACGCGGCGCTGGTCGACCAGGTGCGCGCGGCCGGCGCCGAGGCACAGGTGGTCCGGTTCAGCGCCCGGCAGCTCGACTCGACCGTGCAGACGCTCAACGCCCACGAGAAGGCGGCGCCGAAGTCGGTCACCGGCTGGGGCATCGACACCGCGAGCAACCGGATCAGCCTGACTGTCCTCAAGGGACAGCGCGGCGCGGCGGAGCAGTTCGTCCGCCAGTCCGGTGTGGACAGTTCGGCGGTGACCGTGACGGAGACCTCGGCAGTGCCCAAGGCGCACTACAACGTCCTCGGCGGGGACGCGTACTACATCGGCAGCTCGTCCCGCTGCTCCGTCGGATTCTCGGTGAACGGCGGCTTCCTGACCGCTGGCCACTGCGCCGCACTCACCGGCGGCGGCGCGCTGTCCGGCTACAACCGGGTCGCGATGGGCCAGTTCACCACGTACCGCTTCCCCGGCGCGGACTACGCGGCCGCGCGGGTCAACAGCAACTGGACCCCGGTCGGCCAGATCAACAACGGCACCCGCGTCGCCGGTTCCACCGAGGCCGCCGTCGGCGCTTCGGTGTGCAAGTCCGGTTCCACCACCGGCTGGACCTGCGGCACGATCCGCGCCAAGAACCAGACCGTGCGCTACCAGGAAGGCACCGTGACCGGCATGGTGCTCACCAACGCCCGGTCCGACCACGGCGACTCCGGCGGTTCGTTCATCAGCGGAAACCAGGCACAGGGCATGGTTTCCGGCGGTGACACCGTCAACAGCTACTACTACCCGGTGAACGTCGCGCTGTCGGCGACCGGCACGACGCTCGTCCGCGGCTGAGTCCAAACGCGACAAGGGCGGCTCGAGTGCCTCCAGCGCACTCGAACCGCCCTTGTCCGCATTGCCGCGGGATCGGCAGGTCTTCGGTCAGACGTTGCTGATCTCCTCGATCAGCCCGTCGATGTCGAAGTGCTCGCTCTCGGCTCCGAGCGGCACCAGTTCGTAGGAGGATTCGAGGAACGCCTCGAGGTCGGCGCGTTCCAGTTCGAACGACGCGTAGCCGTCGGGCGACTCGATTTCCAGCGTCAGCAAGGCCTCGTCCTCGGACAGGTCCGGCCGGATCCGCACGTCGCCGATCCCGGTCGGCTCGTCCAGCCCGGTCACGAGCAGGTCGCGGGCGAACGTCCACTCGATCCACCGGCCGCGTTCGGTCCGGAACGCCACGGTGACCGCGTAGGGCTCCGCCACGTGGAAGGAGAGGCGGGACAGCACCGGCGTAGTGCTCTCGTTCAGCAGTACGAACTGGGTCTGGTGTACGGCGTCGGTGGTGTGCACGGCTGCTCCTGGAGTCCTCCGGTCGTTCGCGCCTCGCGAACTGGTCGGCAGGGAGATGATCGACTCGGGAGCACATGACGTCGTTCCGCCGACGTTCACGCGATCGGTTGCATCAGGCCGCGAACACGTAACGCCGGACACAGAACCCTTGCGTTTCCGCGCAGGTCAGGAAAGCGGCAGCGTGAGGCCCACTTTGACCCGGTCCATGGCCACGCTCGTGGTGAAATGCCGGACGTTGGGGTTGTCGAAGAACATCCGCCGCGCGAAATTCTCGAACGCCGCCATGTCCGGGCAGGTGACCACGAGGACGAAGTCCGCGGTGCCGGTGACGTAGTAGCACTGCTGCACGCAGTCGTCGGCGAGGACCTGGGCGCGGAAGCCGTCGAGCACCGCCAGGCTCTCGCGCTCCATCTCGACCATGACGACGAACGTCATGTCCAGTCCGAGCGCGGCCGGGGACAGCACCGCGACCTCCCTCTCGATCACTCCGGCTTCGCGCAGCCGCTTGATCCGCCGCTGCACGGCCGCGGCGGACAGGCCGACTTTGGACCCGATGACCTCGGCGATCGTGCGGGCGTCGGTCTGCAGGCAGGAGAGGATGGCGAGGTCAAGCTGGTCCAGGTCGGGAGTGCGCACACTTCAGGCTAACCGGGCGGACCGACAAAAAGCCTCGGGTTTATCACGCCGCCGAGACGCTGGTCGCAATACCTCCTATCGAGCGAATGTGGAAGAGGTCTCTTAGTGACGTGGAACACAACTGACCGGTCTACCCAGGGGTAGGCCATACAAGGGAGGCAACCGGCGACGTCCGCCAACAAGCCGGTCTGGGAGGTTCCGCCATGAGCGCTGTCCGGTCGCGCCACCGTGCCGCAGTCGTCGCCGGGATCGGCGGCGCGCTGCCCGAGCACGTGGTGACGAACGACGAGATCGCGGCCCGCCTGGACACCAGCGACGAGTGGATCCGCACCCGCACCGGGATCCGCGAGCGCCGCCGCGTCGCCCCCGGCCAGTCCACAGTGGATCTCGCCGAGGAGGCGGGACGGGCGGCGCTCGGCCCGGACGGGCACGCGGACGCCGTCGTGCTCGCCACCTCCACCGCCGACCAGCTGTGCCCGGCCACCGCGCCGCAGGTGGCGGCCCGGCTCGGCCTCGGCACGGTGCTGGCCCTCGACGTCAACGCGGTGTGCAGCGGCTTCATCTACGCGCTCGCCACCGCCGCCGGCTTCATCGCGGGCGGGATGGCCGAGCGGGTGCTGGTGATCGGCGCGGACGTCTTCACCTCGCTGGTCGACCCGGACGACCGCACCACGGTGCCGATCTTCGGCGACGGCGGCGGCGCGGTCCTGCTGCGCGCGGGCGAGCCCGGCGAACGCGGCGCGCTCGGCCCGTTCGATCTGCACAGCGAGGGCGAACTGGCCAAGCTGCTGTGGGTCGAGGCGGGCGGTGCGGCGCAGCGGGTGCCGGAGAACCCGAAGGACCGGTTCATGGTCATGCAGGGCACGGCCGTGTTCCGGCAGGCGTGCGCGCGGATGGCGGAATCCTCGCGCGCGGTGCTGGAAGAGGCCGGCTGGATGGTCGGCGACGTCGACCGGTTCGTCGGGCACCAGGCGAACATCCGCATCCTCCAGGCGACCGCGAAACAGCTCGGCATGCCCGCGGACGCGGTGGTGTCGAACATCGAGCGGGTCGGCAACACCAGCGCGGCGTCGATCCCGCTGGCGCTCGCGGACGCGGTTGCCGACGGGACGCTGACGCCGGGCCACCGGGTGCTGCTTACCGCGTTCGGAGCCGGGCTGACCTGGGGCTCCACGGTGCTGACCTGGCCCGAGCTGCCCTGAGCTACGCGTACTCCGGCAGCGCGATCGCTTCCGAACGCGGCTTCTCGAACCGTCCAGCGACCTTGCCCAGCCGCTGCGCCAACGGCGTGCTCGCCATCCGCAGCGCGGCGTGGAGCGCGGTCCGATGCGCCCGCGACCGCGGCATCGTCACCTGCGGCGCACCGGGGAAAAGCCGCTGCGCCTCGGCGACCAGCGGCCGCATCCGGTGTTCGTACTGACCGAACGCCGCCTGCGGGTCTTCGTGCGCCATGAGCTCTCCGGCCAGGATGTACGCGCCGGTCAGGGCGAGCGTCGTGCCCATGCCGCTGATCGGTGAAGCGCAGTACGCGGCGTCGCCGAGCAAGACGACCCGGCCTTGGTGCCACGTCGGCAGTTTCGTCTGGCCGACGCCCTCCAGGTAAAGCGAGCCGTTGTCCATTTCAGCCAGTACGCGCGGCCCTTCCCAGCCGACGTCGGCGTACGTCTTGCGCAGCACGGACACGGTGTCTTCGGGGGTCAGCCGGTCCAGTCCGCGCACGTCGGACAGGAAGAACAGTCCGGCGCGCATCGTGCCGACGTTGTCCGGGCGCAGGAACAACATCCGGCCGCGGCCGCAGAACATCGTGCGCCACCAAGCGTTGTCGGTGGCGATGCGCGGGATCGCGAGGTGTGCGGTGTAGAGGCCGAGTTCGTGCGGACGCGCGTCCGGCATCAGCATCGCGCGGGTGCGGGAGCGCAGGCCTTCGGCGATGACGACGGCGTCGAAGCGCTGGGTTTGGCCGCTTTGGAAGTCGACGTCCACGCCGGTGCCGTCGTCGTGCAACGCCTGGATCTGGTCGCCGAATCGATACGTCGTCTCGCCGGCTGACTGCTCGTACAGCAGTCTCGACAGCTGGCCGCGCAGGATTTCGATCTCGGCCGTCCCGCCTCCGGAATCGCCCTCGCCGGCGCGGAATTCGGCGACCACGCGGCCGTGTCCGTCCACGAACTGCGTGCCGACCTCGCCGGTGTGCGCGGCGCGGACCGCCTCTTCGAGCCCCATTTTGCGCAGCACTTGGCGGCCGACGCCGCGGATGTCGACGTTCTGGCCCTCCTCGCGCAGATGATCGAACCGTTCGACGATGGTGACGTCCCAGCCGGAGCGCGCGAGCCGGGAAGCGAGCGCGGGACCGGCGATGCTGGCTCCGGAGACGAGAAGACTGCGACGGGTCATGGTGCCCCTCCTTGCCGTTGCTCATGTACATAGATAACCTATCTATTAGTTTCTCTACTGACAAGGAGGGTCGCGTGGACGAGAACCAGGCAGCGCTCGCGAACATGAACGAGACGACCTTCGCGGTGCGCGACGTCATCGAGGCCAGCCGTGACCTGATGGCGCGGATGGCGAAGAGCGTCGAGATGAACGCGAACGACCTCACCGCGATCGCGATCCTCAACCACCACGGGCCGATGGGGCCGGTGGAACTGGGCCGCCGCCTCGGGATCAGCGGACCGTCGGCGACCACGCTCGTGGACCGGATGGAAGAGGCCGGTTACCTGGCGCGCGTCCGCAGCGACACCGACCGGCGGCGAGTGGCGGTCACGGTCACCGATGCCGCGCGGGAGATCGCGGCGGCGGTGTGGCGGCCGCCGATCGAGAAGCTGGACGCGGTGTCGCGCACGCTCAACGCGGCGGAAAGCGCTGTGGTGCGGGACTTTCTGGCCCGGATCACGGAGGCGATGAACGAAGGCCGGGAACTCTAGGTCGTCCAGGTCCGGGTCTCGCGGTGGCGGCCGCGGAGGTGGAGTTCGCCGTGCAGCCGCCAATGTTCCCGTTCGCCGCCCAGCGCGGCTTTCACCGTCGTTTCGCTGGCGAGCACCCGCGACGGAACCGCTTTCGCGTGTTCGGTGAGCCGCGCGGCCTCGTTCACCGCGTCGCCGATCACGGTGTACTCCAGGCGGCTCGACGCACCGAGCTGCCCGGCGAACACCTGTCCGGTCGCGACGCCGATCCCCAGGTCGAGCTCGCCTTCCGCCAGCACCGCGTCGCGGATCGCGCGGGCCGCGGCGAGCGCCATCGTCGGGCCGTCGGACAGCCGGGTCGGCGCGCCGAAAACGCACAGCGCGGCGTCGCCCTGGAACTTGTTG
Source organism: Amycolatopsis sp. Poz14 (assembly GCF_006704225.1). NCBI lineage: Bacteria > Bacillati > Actinomycetota > Actinomycetes > Pseudonocardiales > Pseudonocardiaceae > Amycolatopsis > Amycolatopsis sp. Poz14. The sequence goes on along the minus strand of NZ_JACLHD010000001.1, from coordinate 378,517 downwards.
ACCAGCCCGCCCCGAGCGTCCACCGCGGACACCACGCTCGCGAAAAACCGGTTCAGCTTCTCGACCAGTTCCTGCGGCGGAGTGCGCGACGCGAGCGCAGTCGAGTCCACGACGTCGACGAACAACGCGGTGACCTCGCGGACGTCGCCGGAGAGCGAAGCGCCGTATTCGAGCGCGTGCCGGGCGACGTCGGTGCCGACGTGGCGGCCGAAGAGATCGCGCATCCGGTCCTGTTCGCGCAGGCCGGCGGCGAGGTCGTTGACCGACGTCTGCAGCATCCCGATCTCGCTGGAGTCGTCCACGTCGACGTGCACGTCCTTGCGTCCGCGCGCGATGCCGTCCAGCGCGATCCGCAGCCGGTGCAGCGGCGCGGCGACGGCGCGGGACAGGAGCGCGGTGCCGATCGCGCCGGTCGTCAGGCCGGTCACCGACAGCACGATCAGGCTCGCCGTCGGGTTCCCGTTGCGGCCGAGATCGGGCGGCGTGGTCACGAGCAGCACGCCGATCAGCGGCACGCCGCTCGCCAGCACCCAGGTGACGACCAGCCGGGTCAGCACCGTGACCGGCAGCGAACCGCGCGGCGGCAGCACGTCGAGTGCCATCGTCATCACCGGACGCGCGACCCATTCCGCGGCCAGGTAGGTGAGCCCGACTGTGGTCAGCCCGCCGAGGCCGATGGTGAGTGCGATGCCCGCCGCGTCGCCGAGCGAACCGAGAACGCCGGCCAGAATGCCCAGCGCGAGTGCCCCGATCAGCCAGAGCGTGCCGCTCACCACAGCCATGTCGAACGGCAGCCGCAGCGCGCGTTTCGCCTCGTCCGCGGTCGGCGGGCGGCCGATCGTGAACCACACCACGGTGCGGCGCTGCAGGTAGGCGGTCCAGAGCGTGCCGACGATCAGGGCGAGCGCGACCACCCCGGCCGCGGTGACGCCGAGCACCCAGCCGCGGTCGTCGACGTCCTCGGGCAACCCCTGCAGGAGCAGCAGCAACGCGACGACTCCGGCACCGGCGACACTCGATCCGACGCCGAGCGCGGCGAAGCCCAGACTGGTGCGCAGAACCAGCCGGAACCTCCCCGCGATCATCGTGCGCACCCGCAGATCGTATGGGGTGGCGGGGCCGGGAGCGAAAAAAGCTGTCGCCGCCGCGGTGGCGCGATGGTTAGCGTGGCCGTATGCAACCGCTCGACCCCGCGGAGATCCGCGCCTCGTTCGTCAACTGTTCTCGCGGGGAAGCCAAGTCCGTCACGCTGCCCGCGGACGTCCCGTGGGAGAAGCGCGACTTCCTCGGCTGGCGCGACGTGAAGGCTCCCGGCCGGGCGTACCTCGTCGTACCGCACGGCGACGAGCTGATTGGCCTGTCGCTGCGCGCCGCGCCGCCGGCGAAATCACGGGTGCGCAGCAACATCTGCGCGTTCTGCACCACGACGCATCCGCTCGCCGACATCACGCTGTTCAGCGCGCGGCTCGCCGGGAAAGCCGGCCGCGACGGCAATACGGTCGGCACGTATTTGTGCGCCGACCTGGAGTGCAGCGCGTACCTGCGCGGCGAACTCAAGCCCGCGGTGCCGCAGCCGAAGGAGACGCTCACGCAGGAAGAAGCCGTCGAGCGGATGAACGAGAAGATCAGCCGGTTCGTGGCGCGGGTGCTGGAAACCCGGTAACCGCCGTTGCCGCGGTTCCGGTCAGGGATTCAGAAATCCCATTCGGCGATCCGGCCCATTTTCCGGATCACCGGGAACAGCGCCGACGCGCGCAAGGCCAGCCGGGACCCGGCCGGGATCTTCGCGAGGACTTCGTCGCTCGCCCACTCGGTCGCGTCCAAACAGGACACCAGGCGCAGGCCGTAGCGCTCGAGTTCGTGCGGATCGTCGATGCCCCAATGCAAAGTCGCGCCCGAGCGGCGGACCACCGGGTTGATCATCTGCGCCTTGACGCCGAGCGAGCTGAAGAAATCGGCCACGATCCGGCCGGACGGGAACCTGCCGACGAGCCTGCGGACCAGTTCGGTCCCGGACTCCGCGGTGAGGTACATGGTGAGCCCCTCGGCCACGATGAGCGCCTCGCGGTCGCCGGGAACCTGGTCGAGCCAGCCGAAATCGGTGACCGACGAACCGATCATGGCGTACCCCGGCCGTTCCGGGTAGATCCGGCCGCGGACGTCCACGACCTCGGGATAGTCCACATCGAACCAGGCGACCGAGGGCGGCGGGTCGAGCCGGTACACGCGGGTGTCCATCCCGCAGCCGAGGTGCACGACGATCGCGTCCGGGTGCTCGACGAGCCACTCGGCGGCCATCGCGTCGATCGCGCGCGCCCGGATCGCGACGGAGACCGAGGAGTTTTCGTTGACACCGAGCTTGCTGAAGTCGTAGTCGATCTTCTTGACCGCTTCGTCCGCCGCGGTGTCACCGAGAATCGGGTCTTTGCGGCGAGCGTCGAGGGCGCGGCCGTACAGCGTGCCCAGGTTGGTCGCCTTCTCCTCGGTGAAGTGCACTTTCTCCACGGCCGGGCCCCCTTGGTATCAGTCTTTTTATAAACTTGTGAATACTGTAGCGCTGATCGCGTCGTGCTGCGCGGGTGCTGATTCAGGAAGACGCGTAGTCGTGGGCGTAGGTTTTCGCGTCCAGCAGGTGCTTGAGCGTGATCTCGCGCGCCGCGGCCGCGTCCGACCGGCTGATGGCGTCGAGGATCGCGCGATGCTCGGCCACGGCCTTGCGGATCTGCCCAGGAAGCCGCAGAGCGGCCCGGCGTTCCTCGCCGACCAGCGCGAGCACCGAACGGAGCAGGTCCGCGACGTCGTCGTTGCCCGCGTTGCCCGCGATCACCCGATGGAACTCGGCGTCCGTCGCGATGACGCGCAGCATGTCCCCGGCCGCCGCGGCCTCCTCCATCTCCGCGACGTTGTCCGCGAGCCGCTGCACGACGCGCGGCGTGTGCTGCGTCGCGAGCCGCTCGGCGAGGGTGGGTTCGACGGTCGCGCGGAGGTCGAACAACTTCTCCACCAGCTGCTCGTGCTCGGAAAACCAGCTGCTCAGCGGGCTTTCCGCAGTGCCCTGCTCGCGGACGTAGGTGCCTGACCCGGCGCGGATCTGGACGTAACCGATCGAATCCAGGACCCGCAACGCCTGCCGCAACGACCCGCGGCTGATGCCGAGCTGCTCGCACAACGCGCGTTCCGCGGGCAGGCGCGAGCCCGGCGGGAGCTCGCCCGAGTCGATCATCGTGCGCAGATGGTCGACCGTGGCGCTCCAGACCTGCTCGGATTCGTGAGCCACGCCGCCCATCCTGGCAGCTGGCGACCCGAGCCGCGCGAAATTGTCGGTGGCGGGTGTCACGATCTTTGGTGGGAAAGGGAGGGACCATGACCGCGAAATTCAAGGATCTGGCACTGGACGCACTCGACCACCAGGCACAAGCCGACTGGTGGTGTTCGACGCTCGGCTACGTCCGCCGAAGCCCGCCCGGAGAGAGGCCGCCGGACTGGCCGGTCGCCATCGTCGACCCGGCAGGGGAGGGGCCGTTGCTCTGGCTGAACCCGGTGCCGGAGCGCAAGACGGTGAAGAACCGGATGCACCTGGACGTGTGGGGAGATCCGGCGGAGCTGCGTGCCGCCGGAGCACGGATGGTGGCGGAGCGGGGCGAGGACCGGGAGTGGTGGGTGATGGCGGATCCGGAGGGGAATGAGTTTTGCGTTTTTGAGCGGTGAGGTGCTGGTCGGTGAGGCGCTGGTCGGCGGTGGAGGCGGGAATGTGGATGGAAGGAGGGGTGCGGAGGGAGAAGCTGGTGCGGACGGGCGGCGCGGGTGAAGCGCGGGCTCGGTAGGCGAAGTGGGACGTGCGCTGGCGGAGGTGTCGGCTCGCTGGGTGATGCCGTCGGGCGGGCGGGCGCGACGGAGGTGTCGGCTTGCGGGCGGTGCCGTCGGGTCTGCGTGCGCGGCGGCCAACCGGTGAGCATGCGCGGCAGACCACGGGTGCGTGTGCGCGGCGGGTTGCGGGTGAGCATGCGCGGCGGGCAGCCGATGCGTGTGCATGGCGCGCAGCTGGCGCGCGTGCATGGCGGGCGCGGTGGCTCGCGGGTGATGCCGTCGGGTGTGCGCACGGCAGGCAGCCGGTGAAATGAACCCAAGCCCATCACCGAGCTTTCCCGTGCCCCGAGACGGTCCCGTCAAGTGTCTGACCGGACACATCGCGTCGCCGGGTGTCGGGGGTGCTGCTTAGGGTCAGCGGGTGAGTGCTTTATGACCTGGTGGCATGCCGTCGTCATCTTCATTGCCGGGATGTGGGCCGGGACGATCAACACCGTCGTCGGTTCCGGGACGCTCGTGACCTTTCCGGTGCTCGTCGCGCTGGGGTATCCGCCGGTGACGGCTACGACGTCGAACGCGGTCGGGCTCGCGCCGGGGACGATCAGCGGGGCCTATGGCTACCGGCATGAGCTGGTCGGCTACTGGCCGCAGGTGGTGCGGTTCGCGGTCGCCTCGTTCTTCGGGGCCATCGGCGGCACCATTCTCCTGCTGACGCTGCCCAAGGACGCCTTCGAGAAGATCGTTCCGGTGCTCGTCGGGCTCGCCGTCGTGCTCGTGATCGTTCAGCCGAAGGTGTCGAAGTGGGTGCAGAAGCGCCGCGAGGCCAACGGGCGCGAGCATCACGCCGGGCCGTTGCTGTTCGGGCTGCTGTTCGTCATCGGCATCTACGGCGGCTACTTCACCGCCGCGCAGGGCGTGATGATGATGGCCGTCATGGGCATGTTGCTGTCCGAACCGCTGCAGCGGCTCAACGGCGTCAAGAACGTGCTGTCCGCGGTCGTGAACATCGTCGCCGGCACGATTTACGCGTTCGTCGCCCCGGTGAGCTGGCCGGTGATCGGGCTGCTCGCGCTCGGGTCCACGATCGGCGGGCAGCTCGGGGCCAGGATCGGCCGCAAACTGCCGCCCACCGTGTTGCGCGGCGTGATCGTCGTGATCGGGCTCGCCGCGGTCGTGCAGCTGGTGCTCAAATAGCGCGGAATTCCTTGGCCGCGGCCAGGAACAGGTCGTTCTCCTCCGGCGTTCCGATCGTCACGCGCGCGCCCTCGCCGGGGAACGGGCGCACGATCAGCTTCCGGTCCAGCATGTGCTCCGCGAAGGCCGCGGTGGCGTCGCCGAGCGGGAACCACACGAAGTTCGCCTGGGTCGGCGGGATCTCGTAGCCCATTTCCAGCAGCGCGTCCCGCACGCGGGTGCGTTCGGAGATGATTTCCTGGCACCGGGCGAGCAGTTCGTCCTCCGCGTCGAGCGACGCGATCGCGGCCACCTGCGCGATGCTGTTCACCGAAAACGCCACGTACACCTGCTGCAGCGCCTGCGCGATCGGCTCCGGAGCCACCGCGTAACCGACCCGCAGCCCGGCGAGCCCGTACGCCTTCGAGAACGTGCGCAGCACCGCCACATTGCTGTGCGTCCGCGTGAACTCGACGCCGTCCGGCACCTCGGGGTCGGTGACGAATTCCTTGTACGCCTCGTCCAGCACCACGAGCACGTGCGGCGGCACCGCTTCGAGGAACCGCTCGATCTCGTCCCGGTGCAGCACGGTGCCGGTCGGGTTGTTGGGGTTGCAGACGAACACCAGCTTCGTGCGGTCGGTGATCCGCGCCAGCATCGCGTCGAGGTCCAGCCCGTGCTCCGGCGTCAGCGGAACCTTCACGCCCGTCGCGAGCGCCACCTGCACCACGATCGGGTAGGCCTCGAACGACCGCCAGCCGAACAGCACCTCGTCGCCGGGACCGCACAGCGCCTGGATCATCTGCTGGCACAGCGACACCGAACCGCAGCCGATCGCGAGGCGTTCGGCAGGCACGTCCAGCCGCCGCGAAAGCCGCTCGCGCAAAGCCTGGGAACCGTTGTCCGGGTAGCGGTTCACTCCGGTGACCGCAGCCGTGATCGCCGCCTGGACGCTCGGCAGCGGACCGCCGGGCACCTCATTGCTCGCGAGCTTGACGGCCCCTTCGATCGTCCGGCCAGGGACGTACTTCGGCAACGAATCGAGGTCAGGGCGGGGGGCGAGGGACGGCATCGTCGGAACTCCTCGGTTTTCACGGGACGACGGGGTCACCGTATCTCGCCCCGGCGGATCCGGAAAGGTTCCCAATGTTCACCCGGAGGTGATTGCATGAGGCGATGACGTCGACGACCACCGTGGATCACCAGCGTACCGACGGCAGCACCCTCCGCCTCACCTTCGCCGAACCCGACGGCGCTCTTCGCGGCGGCCTGGTGGTCCTGCACGAGGGCGACGGGGTCACCGACGGCGTCCTGCTGCTGGTCAAAAGCCTTGCCGGCGAAGGCTGGCTCACCGTCACCCCGCACATCGAATCCGGCGAAAAGCTCACCCAGCGCGACCTGCTCGACGCCACCGACCGCACGCTCGAATGGCTCACCGACCGCGGCGTCGAGGCCGACCTGCGCGGCGTCGTCGGCTTCGATCTCGGCGGCACGGCGGCGCTGGTAGTCGCCTCGCACCGCAAGTTCGGCGCGGCGGTGAGCGTCGGCGGCCAGGCGGTGGCGGAACTGCCGAAGCTGCTGGAAATCGCCGGACGCGTGACCAGCCCGTGGCTCGGCATGTACGGCGACGCCGGGGACGAGGCGGGCGAAGCCGAGGTGGAGCAACTGCGCGAGGCCGCGGCGTCGGCCAAAGTCGCGACGAACGTCGTGCACTATCCGGGTGCCAACCACCGCTTCGACGCCGATCCCAGCGCGGCGGAAGAGGCTTGGCAGCGCACCCTCGACTGGTTCAACGCGCACCTCCGCTGATCTTCGGCAGCACCCTTGACGGGTCGCTGTGCACTCGCATAACGTTCCGATCCGGATCGAAACGTTAACGCGAGAGGAACCACCTGTGAAAGCGGTGCTTGTCGAACCCCAGCAGCGACTCGTCCTGGCCGATACCCCTGACCCGGCTCCTGGCCCAGGGCAAGCCGCCGTCGAGGTCGAGGCCATCGGCGTCGGCTACTTCGACATCATGAATCTGCGGAATGGCGCCACCTCAGTGCCGGGCGTCGAGGTCGTCGGCCGGATGCGGGACGGGCGGAGAGTGCTGGCGCTGGTCCTTTCCGGCGGCTACGCCGAGCAGGTCGTCGCCGACGCGGACCAGCTGTATCCCGTGCCCGAAAACCTCGATCCGGCCGACGCGGTCGCTCTCGGCGTGAACGCGATGGTCGCCGAGAGCGCGGTGCATCGGGCTGGGGTGGCACCTGGCGAACGGGTGCTCGTCCGCGGCGCGAGCGGCGGGATCGGCGTGCTCGCGACCCAGATCGCCCACGCTCGCGGTGCCGAGGTCACCGCAGTGACGTCCTCGGCGGAGTACGGCGAACGGCTCCGGACTCTCGGTGCCGCGAAAATCGTCGACCGCACCCGCGAGCGTCCCGAGGAGACTTACGACGTCATCATCGACACCGCGGCTGGCCCGCAGGTCCGGGAGCATCTGGAACTGTTGCGCCCCAACGGTCGCTATGTCCTTTGTGGAGGAACGGCGGGTGTCCCGGAACCGGAAGCGTTCGAGCCGCTGATGCGCGATTTCCACAAGTCGCCGACGTTGTTCGCGTTCAGCCTGACCTCGGTGCCGCCGGAAGAACGCCGGAAGTCGTGGGACCGCGTCCTCGAGCTCGTGGAAGACGGTCAGCTCGCCGCCGTGCGCGACCAAACGTTCCCGCTCGCCGGCGCCGCGGCTGCCCTCCAGCACGTGGAGCAGGGGAAATCGTTCGGTAAGGTCGTGCTGCTCAACGGATAGCGGGAGAATTCATGGCGCGCCAACGCGACGAGCGGATCGACCACGCCGTGCTGGTCGCGGTGTGCGAACTGGTCCGGGAATCCGGCTATTCGGCGCTGACCATGGAGGCCATCGCCCAGCGCGCGGGCACCACCAAACCCGCCATCCGGCGCCGGTGGAAAAGCCAGAAACACGTGGTGGTCGCCGCACTGGCGGAGGCGCGCACCGGGATCGCGGAGATCGACACCGGGTGCACCTGCTGCGATCTCGTCGGCCACCTCGACGCACTCCGGATCGGCCTGGAGGACCCGGTCTTCGGCCGCGTCCTCCCGGCGCTGGCCGTTGACCTGGCGGACGACCCGGAGCTGCGGGAGGACTTCCTGACCTCGTTCTGGGCCCCGCGCCGGGAGGCCTGCGTCGTTTCCCTGCGCAAGGCCGAGGAGCGCGGGGATCTCCAGCCCGGCCAGGACGTCGACCTGCTGCTGGACCTGTTCGCCGCCCCCGTCGTGTTCCGCGCGCTGTTCGGGCACCAGGACCTGACCCGCGAGTTCGTCCTTGACGTCGTCCGCGCGCTGCTGTCCGGAGTGGGCACGGTCGAAAAAGGACTTTGCGCGCATGCCGGGGTTAGCATCGGCGAGTGACCGAGAACGCCGCTGTTCCCGAGGTGCTTTGGCGACCCGACCCGAACCGGGTCGCTGACTCGAAGATCGAGGCCTTCCGCCGATGGCTGCGCGAGCAGCGCGGCGTCGACCTTGCCGATTACGCCGACCTGTGGCGCTACTCGGTCGAGCAAGTTCCGGAGTTCTGGACCGCGGTGGCGGAGTTCTTCGGCGTGCGCTGGCACGAACAGCCGCGGGAAATCCTGTCCGGCGCGATGCCGGACGCGAAATGGTTCGACGGCGGCACGCTCAACTACGCCGAACACTCGCTGAGCCCGGGCACCGGCGGGGCCACGAAGGCCGACGACGAACTCGCGGTGATTTTCCACCGCGAGGACGGGCTCGCCGAGCAATTCACCTACGTCGACCTCCGCGCGCACGTCGCCGCCGCGCGCGCCGCGTTGCGTGCTTTCGGTGTCGGCAAAGGAGATCGCGTCGTCGCGCTCGCGCCGAACTGCCCGCAGACGCTCATCGCTTTCCTCGCCACCGCCAGCCTCGGCGCGATCTGGTCGTCGTGTTCCCCGGACTTCGGGATCCGCGCGATCGCCGACCGGTTCACCCAGATCGAGCCGAAGGTGCTCATCGCGGTGAACGGATATGCTTACAACGGACGGAAATTCGACATCCGGGACACCGTTCAGCAGCTGCGCGACCAGATTCCGTCGATCGAAGCCACCGTTTTGGTGAAATACCTGGGCGACGGGACGCTGGACGGCGTCATCGACTGGAACGCGATGCTCGCCGAACACGCGGGCGGCGAGCTGGCGTACGAGCCGGTGGACTTCGCGCATCCGTTGTGGATCCTGTATTCCTCGGGCACGACCGGGCTCCCGAAGGGGATCGTGCAGGGCCACGGCGGCATCGTCGTCGAACACTTCAAGGCGCTGGGCCTGCAGAGCGGGCTCGAGCCGGGGGACCGGTTCTTCTGGTTCACCACCACCGGCTGGATGATGTGGAACTTCATCGCCTCCGGGCTTCTCGTCGGCGCCACGATCGTGCTGTACGACGGCAGTCCCGGCCATCCGGACCTGAACGCGCTGTGGCATCTGGCCGAACAGCACCGCGTCACCTACTTCGGCACGTCCGCGCCGTTCATCCAGAGCTGCCTCAAGGCGGGCCTCGCCCCGGCCGAACGCTACGACCTCAGCGCGCTGCGCGTGGTCGGCTCGACCGGTTCGCCGTTGTCCTCCGAGGGTTTCCGCTGGATCGCCGACGCGATCGGCCGGGACGTGCAGATCTGCTCGGTCTCCGGCGGCACCGACCTGTGCGCGGCGATCGTCGCGGCCGCGCCGGACGTTCCGGTGTGGCTCGGCGAACTGTCCTGCCGCGCGCTCGGCGTGGCCGCGGCGGCGTTCGACGACCACGGCGAGCCGGTGGTCGAGGAGGTCGGCGAGCTGGTGATCACCGAACCGATGCCGTCCATGCCGGTCTCGTTCTGGAACGACCCGGACGGTTCCCGGCTGCGCGAGGCGTACTTCGACACATACCCGGGTATCTGGAGGCATGGCGATTGGGTCAAGATCACGCGCCGCGGTTCGGCGGTGGTCTACGGCCGCAGCGATTCGACGCTCAACCGCGGCGGCGTCCGGATGGGCACCGCCGAGTTCTACCGGGTCGCGGAAGGGTTCGCCACGGTCGCCGACTCGCTCGTCATCGACACGTCGGCGGCGGGCAACGACGACGGGCAGCTGCTGTGTTTTCTGGTACTCGCGCCGGGCGCGAAGCTCGAAGAGGTAGAGCCTGACCTGCGGAAAGAGATTCGCAGCGCGCTGTCGCCACGACACGTACCCGATCGGTTCCTGGTCGTTTCCGAGATTCCCCGTACGTTGAACGGTAAGAAGTGCGAAGTACCAGTGAAGCGGATTCTCTCCGGAGTCGCGCCGGAGAGGGCGGTGAGCACGGACGCGCTGGCCAACCCGGCCGCGCTGGCCCCCTTTGTGGAGCTCGCCGCGGAGTGAACGCGCCAACGGGGGGAAGCATGGCAGGGCCGTGCGTGTTGCACGCGTGGTGACGGGGACGCGCGCGCAGCACACTTGGCAGGCGGCCGGCGTCACGTCGGTCGTCGCGATCACGTGGGTGACCAGGCTGGCCGGGCTGCTGGCGATCGTGTCCACGGTCGTCCCGGTAGGCCGCGACGTGCGCGGGCACGTCGCCAAATGGCTGGAACTGCCGAGCGAAGCGACCACCGCGGCGGCCGCTGTGGCACTGGTCACCGGTGTGTTGCTGATCATGCTCGCGGCCGGGCTCCGGCGCCGCAAACGCCGCGCTTGGCAGCTGGCGGTCGGCTTCGCCGCGCTCCTGGCGCTGTCCCACCTCGGGCTGCGGCACGTTTTCGGCGCCGGGGTGGTGTCGATGGTGCTGCTCGCCGGGCTTCTCGGCACACGGCGGTACTTCATCGCCCGCCCGGACCCGACCGTCGGCCGCTGGCGCGCGCTGCGGGTGCTGCTGCAACTGGTGCTGGCCGGGTTCGTGCTCAACTTCGCGCTGCTGTCGGTCGCGCCCGCCCGGATGCTCGACCCGCTGAGCTTCGCCGACCGGCTGTCCCAGTCCGCGCTCGCGCTCACCGGCGTCAGCGGGCCCGCGGTGTTCCACGAGATGTGGTTCGAGGACCTGTCCGCGTCGATCGGGCTGATCTTCAGCATCACCGGCGTGCTGGTGTCGGCGTACTTCCTGCTGCGCTCGGCCGAACCCGCGCCGGAGCTGTCCGACGACGAACTCGCGCGGCTGCACGAGTTGCTGAAGCAGCACGGGGAACGGGATTCGCTCGGCTACTTCGCGCTGCGCCGCGACAAGTTCGCGGTCTTCTCCAAGACCGGCAAGGCGGCGGTCACGTTCCGCGTGATCGCCGGCGTCGCGCTGACCTCGGCCGACCCGCTCGGCGACCACGAGGCCTGGCCCGGCGCGATCGAGGAGTACCTGGACATCTGCCAGCGCAACGCCTGGGTGCCCGCCGCGATGGGCGCGTCCGAACTGGGCGCGACGGTGTGGGCCCGGTTCGGCCTGGAGGTACTGGAAATCGGCGACGAGGCGGTCGTCGACACCCAGACGTTCACGCTGGAAGGCCGCGTGATGCGCGGCGTACGGCAGGCGGCGTCGCGGACGAAGCGGGCCGGTTACAAGGTCCTGGTGCGCCGGGCCGAAGACTTGCGTCCCGGCGAGCTACCCGAGCTGGTGCACCTGGCCGCCACCTGGCGCGGCACCGAAACCGAACGCGGGTTCTCGATGGCGCTGGGCCGCATGGGCGACCCGGGTTCGGTGATCGTCACCGCGGAACAGGGCGGACGCGTCCGAGGCGTGCTGCAGTTCGTGCCGTGGGGCGAGCGAGGACTGTCGCTGGACGTGATGCGCCGGGACCGCACCGTCGACAACGGCGTGAACGAGCTGATGATCTCGGAGCTGCTGCTGTACTCCCGCGAGCACGACATCGACCACGTGTCGCTGAACTTCGCCGCCTTCCGCGCCCTGATGGAACAGGGCCAACGCATCGGCGCGGGCCCGGTCGCGCGCCTTTCGGCGAAAGTCCTGCACTTCTTCTCGCGCTGGATCCAGATCGAAAGCCTCTACCGGTTCAACGCCAAGTTCCAGCCCCGGTGGGTCCCGCGGTATCTCGTCTACCCCGGCGTCGGATCCCTCCCGCGCGTCGGCATCGCCACCTTCGAAGCCGAGGGCCTCGGCGGCCGTTCTCCCTGGTTGCGGCGGGTGCTGCAGCGTTGAGGGGGGTGCCTTCCGGAGGGGCTGGAGGGGTGTGTAACCTATCTGAGCAGTGGTCGTTAGGACCCAGGAGGCTTCGCCTAGTCTGGTCTATGGCGCCGCACTGCTAATGCGGTTGGGGGTAACCCCCCCTCCCGGGTTCAAATCCCGGAGCCTCCGCTGGTGCCTGTTTCGGCAGGTGCTAGGTTAACAACTGAACACGCGCCCGTAGCTCAGCTGGATAGAGCATCTGACTACGGATCAGAAGGTCAGGGGTTCGAATCCCTTCGGGCGCACTGTCTGGTCGAGACAGTAATCAACGGACCGGGTGCTTTGCACTCGGTCCGTTGTGCATTTACGGCTTCTTCAGCCGAGCCAGCACCGCACGGGTCTGGGTCTGCGCGATCGACGACAGATCATCCATCTTCAGCGGAGCTTCGCCAGGAGCCCGGTGGACGGCGACCTGGATTTCCACCGTCACGTTGCTGTCCTCCACCCCCACGATGTAACTCGCGCCCGGGCCGGTTTCCGTGGTGCTGCCCGCGCGCCAATAGTTGCGCGTGCCGAGTCCGGCGATCGTGCCGGAGGTCCAGCCCTGCGACGGTTTGGTGTTCCACTGCTCGTACGCCGGCGGCCGGTCCAGCGAGGCGAACTCGGCGCGGACGGCGATCCCTGCCTCGTTCGTGGCGACGCCGTCGGTCTTGGACGTGCTGGTGTAGCGGAGGCTGCAGCTCAGGTCGCCGCCGTAGCCGTCGCTTGGCTGGCCTTCCCGGTGGACCGGCGGGATCGGGGTGGTGGACCATTTCGCCAGCGGCTTGGGGTCGAGCAGATCGCAGGCGTTGGAGATCCCGCTCATCGAGTACTTGCCCGGCGGCGCGGTGGGCGAGGCGGTGGTGGACGGGGTCGGGGCGGCGGACGGGGTCGGCTTGGCTTCCGGAGCGGGCGAGCCGCCGGTGAGGGACAGGCCGATCGCGATTCCGACGCCCAGGATCACGACCAGTCCGATCGCGCCCGCCACGATCACTCCCGGTTTGGGGCCGGGCGGTTTCGTCGGCGGGGGATAACCGAATCCCTGGCCGGGCGGCGGATATGGTTGTCCGGCAACGGGATGGTTGCCAGGCGAGTGGGTCATCGAATCCCTTTCAGCCCGTTCAACGCCTTCCGGGCCTGTGCTTCGGCGATCGGCTGGACCTCGGCGCGGTGCATCTGCGCGACCTCCCGGGTACGGCTGAAGTTGAGCCGGACGCGGACCGAGACGTTCTGGTCCACCGCGCAGAGGACGTAGCGCGTGTTCGCGACCAGTTCGCCGTAGACCTCGGAGTGCCAGAAGCCCTCGGTGCCGACTCCGGTGATCGGCCCGGATGCCTTGCCCTCGCCGGTCTTGGCCAGGGTGCCGCGTTTCCAGCTCTCATAAGACGACGGCGCGGTGCCCTCGGTGAAATCGACGTCGAGGAGGATTTCGGCGGAGTTCAGGAGATCGTCGCTGGTGTAGCGGAGCTGGCAGCTCAGGCTGCCGGCGTCGTGCTCGCTCGGGCGGACTTCCTTGTGCTCGGGCTGGCCCTTGGGCGTGGGCGACCACTTCTTCAACGCGGCGGGATCGACGAGATCGCAGGCATTGGCGACGTTGTTCATCGAATAACCCGGCGCGGCGACCGGCTTCGGCGGCGGATCGGAAGACTGCCCGGCCACGACTCCGACGGCGATCCCGGCGCCCAGCACGACGACCAGCGCGGCGATCCCGCCGATGATCCAGCCGGTCCGCCGGGGTTTCGGAGGAGGCGGCGGGTATCCGTAACCGACGGCGGCGAAAGGATTCGTCGGCGGCTCTTCGCGCCCGTTGTCGGTCATCCCCCGCAGCCCTCCGCCCAGCGAACCGGGCGACCCAGCCTGGCTCGACCCGACTATATCCATCCGCTTCCGCCGAGGCGAGACACTGATCACTCTCGTCCCGGGTCCGATGCAACGCTGTCGTGGCGAGCGGGGACATGGGGTTGTGACGACAGTTTCGGATCAGGGGCGGGGGTGGGGGATGTCGGCCGAGGACGACGTCCCGGACACCCCCGGTGGCGACCAGGAGCTGTGGGCGCGAGCCGCGGCGGGCGACGTCGCGGCGTTCTCGGAGTTGTTCGACCGGCACGTCAGCGCGGTGTGGAACTACGCGTACCGGTTGACCGGGTCCTGGGCCACCGCCGAGGACCTGGCTTCGCTGACCTTCCTCACCGCGTGGCGACGCCTCGGCGAGGTGACGTTGGTGAACGACAGCGCCCGGCCGTGGCTGTTCACGGTGACCGCCAACCTGGCTCGCCGGGAACAGCGCCGCCTCGGCCGGTTCGCGGCTGCGCTGCCGCGGCTGACGCGCACCACCGTCGTGCGCGATCACGCGGAGGACGTGGCCGGTCAGGTCGACGCGGACCGACGGCTGAAGGTCGTGCTGACCGCGGTCGCGAAACTGCCTCGGGCCGAACGGCGGGCTGTTGAGCTTTGCCTGCTTGGCGGTTTGTCGACCGCGGAGGGCGCCGCGGTGCTCGGGATCGCCGAACCGAGCGTGCGGGCGCGGATTTCGCGGGCGCGCGCCCGGTTGCGGGAGCTCCTGCGAGACAACGACGTATTGGCGGGGGAGGAGTTCTGATGGCCGACGATCTCAACCTGCCGCCCGAACGGCCGATGCCGGATCTCCTGAAGGAATCCATGTGGAACCGGCTCGTTCCGGAACTGCGCGCACGGCGGCGGCGGAAACTGGGCCTGCCACTGGCGGTCGCCGCGGGAGTCGGCGGGCTGGCTTTGGGCGCGACGCTGGTGTTTTCGCCGGTGCACGACGCCAGTCCGGGCGTGACGCGGGTTCCGGTCGGTGCCAAGCCAGCCGCCAGCGACGCGCGAGTTCTCAAGGCCTGTCTCGACAGCTCACCCTCTTTCGGAGTCGCGTTGTCTGACCCGGGAAGTTGGCGCTCGACGCTCAGGGTCGATCAGGACGCGAAGCGGGGTTACCTCGTCATCCGCAATGCTTCGCTCGCGGCGGTCTGCGTTCTCGACCACGGCCAGCGTTCCGACAGCAACGCGGGCCTGATGGTCACCGACAACAGGGACTGGGTGCACGGGCGCGAGAGCTACGCCTTCCTCAGCGCCGCCCGCCCGATCTGCGGATTCAGCAGTGTCGTCAATCCCCGCCAGCCGAGCGTCGTGTTCGGGGTCGCCAGCCCCGACGTGGCCAAAGTGGAGCTGTACGGGCCGGACGACGCGATGACGCCCGCCTTGCTGAAGGACGGCACTTTCGTCGTGAAATTCGTCGAGGGCGATTCTCCGCATGACGATTACAGCCGAAAATTCCGGGTGACTATGCGCGACGGGCAAGTCCGCGACGTTCCGGGGAGATAGCACCGGACCTGTCTTCGCGCGAAGACTGCTGGGGGAAACGTAATAATGGCACTGGGTTTGACGACGCCTCGATCAGGTCAGGCGCGGCCGGTTTCTGTCCGAAGACGGGTGGATTGGCTGCTTCTCGGCGTGGCGGCCGCGTCGACGTTGGTCTTTATTGTGGTGCACGGTCATCTGATCGACGACACCTATATCACCTTGAGCTACGCTCGCAATCTCGCTTTCCATGGAAATTGGGGATTGCTCGCCGACAGCACCTCGAATACGGCAACCTCGCCGCTGAATGTGCTTTCCCTGGCGGCGTTGACGTTCGTGCTGCGGGACGCGGTTCTCGCTGCGGGCGTGTTGTATGTGGCGTGTCAGGTGCTGCTGGTGCTGGCGCTGCGGAGGCTGGGCACGATAACCGGGTTGCCTCGCTGGTTCCCGGTTCTCGCGACCGCCGCGTTGACGGTGAATCCGCTGCTGGTGTCGTCGATCGGCATGGAAGTGCAACTCGGCGCGGCCGGACTTGGCTGGCTGCTGGTCTTTTCAGCGGAGCGGCGGCCGTTCGCGTTCGGGCTGGTGGCTGGTGCGCTGAGCCTCGTCAGGGTCGATCTGCTGCTCTTCGCCGGAGTTATTTTCCTGTTCCGGCGGCGATTCTGGGTCGACGGCCTGCGCAGCGTGCAAGGCGCGGCGCTCGTCGCGGTGCCCTGGTTCGCGTTCAGTTGGGTCGTCTTGGGAGCCGCCGTTCCGGACACGCTGGTCATCAAGACCCTGCAGGGCGCGCGAAAAGCTTGGGGGAAATGGGAATTCGGCAACGGTGTCGGACTGTACTGGCAGAACCTGCCGGGACAAACGGTGCTCGCGTTCTTGTGCGTCGGGTTGGCGGCGCTGGCCGGGTTGCGCTGGCTGGTCCTGGCGTTGCGCGGTGACGCGGCCTGCCGTCGACTGCTCCCGTTCGCCGCGCTCGCGGTGGCCGGAGCGGGGCACAGCCTGGCGTACGTTCAGCTGAAAGTGCCGCCGTACCATTGGTATTACGGCCCCGGAATCGTCGCGGCGACGCTGTTCGTCTGTGCGGTCGTGGCTCGCTCCGCCCACCGAATCGAGCGCGTAGCCGGGACAGCTATCGTCGTGGCTTTGGTCGGTGCCAGTGTGGTCGGCTATGCCGGGGCCGGTCTGCCGCGGGATTTCGCTCCGTTCACGTCCAACTACACCACGAGCGCGCAGTATGCCGAGATCGGCCGTGAAGTGGGCAGGCTGGCAGCTGGGAGAACGGTCGGCACCGCCGACGAGATCGGCGTGTTGGCCTACACCTGCGACTGCGCGATCATCGACGTCTTCTCTGACCGCGGCCGCATGCCGGGGGCGATCGCCGAACTGGAGGCGCGGGCCGGGCATCTGTCGCGTGGGCTGCTCCGGGTGAACTTCGCCTTCTTCGACTACACCGCGCGGCCGCGAAAGCTGGACCTCGCGTTGGAGCGGGTTTGGGGTCCGCCGCCGCCGGATTACCTTGCGCACTGGACGATTTCCGCGCCGCTCTACGGGCGCGCGGAGTTGTACCTGGTCAAGGCGCGCTAACCACGGCCATGGCTCCCGCACCGGAAGCGCGAAGCCGGAGACACCTCCCGTTCACCTGCCCTGCTTAAGGTCGGCCGCATGTTGCGGGACGTGCGGGAGTACATCGATCGGCTCGGGATCGACGGGCATTCGGTCGCCGAGGATCACGACGACGATCCGGTGTTGATCGACGCGTTCGGCAAGGCCGTCGACACCTGGCGGGAGAACTATCCCTACGACGAGCGCATGCCGCGCGAGGAGTACGACGAGACCAAGTATCTCCTCCAGGTCGAACTGCTCAAGCTGCAGAATTCGATCAGCGAGACCGGCAGCCGGCACGTCATTCTCTTCGAGGGGCGCGACGCCGCGGGCAAGGGCGGCACCATCAAGCGGTTCATGGAGCACCTCAACCCGCGCCACGCTCGTACGGTCGCGCTCGCCAAGCCCAGCGACCGGGAAGCGCACCAGTGGTACTTCCAGCGCTACGTCCAGCATTTGCCGACCGCCGGCGAGATGGTGTTGTTCGACCGGTCCTGGTACAACCGGGCCGGGGTGGAGCAGGTGATGGGCTTTTGCTCGCCCGACCAGTACGAGCAGTTCATGCACCAGGTGCCGCTGTTCGAGGAAATGCTCGTGGAGAGCGGGATCACGGTCACGAAGTTCTGGTTTTCGGTGACCCAGGCCGAACAGCGCACCCGGTTCATCATCCGGCAGGTCGACCCGGTGCGGCAGTGGAAACTGTCCCCGATGGACCTGCAGTCGCTCGACAAATGGGACGACTACACCGCGGCCAAGGAGGCGATGTTCCTCCGCACGGACAACGATCACGCGCCGTGGATCACGATCAAGAGCAACGACAAGAAGCGCGCCCGGATCAACGCGATGCGCTACTTCCTGTCCCGGTTCGACTACGAGGGCAAGGACGAAAAGATCGTCGGGGAACCGGATCCGCTGATCGTGAAGCGCGGGCGGGACGCGGTCGGCGACTGAATCCCGTCAGTCCAGCACGTCGGGTTCTTCCTCGACGATCAGGTCCTCCAGCAGGCGGAAGTTGTTGCGCGCCATGTTCGCGCTGCCGAATTGACGGGCGGCGAGCGTGGCTTCCTCGGCGGTCATCACGCGAGGCGTACCGGCGGCTTCGGCGAGGAGTTGCATCTGGCAGGCGCGTTCCATCGTGATGAACCACCACGCCGCCTCGCCGACGCTGCGGCCGACGGTCAGCAATCCGTGGTGGCGAAGGATTGCCGCGCGTTTCGAGCCGAGCCGGGCAGCGATGCGCACGCCCTCGTCGCGTTCCAGGACCAAGCCTTTGTACTCGTCGAAAAGCACGTGATTTTCGTAGAAGGCACAGGATTCCTGGACAATCGGGTCCAGCAAACGATTCAATGCCGACCACGCGCGGCCGTGGATCGTGTGCGCGTGTGCGACGGCGACGACGTCCTCGCGGGCTTCGTGGATGGTCGAGTGGATGGCGAAGGCGGCCTTGTTCGTGCGCCGCGTTCCCTCGACCACTTTGCCGTTCTCGTCAAGGAGAAGCAGGTCGCTGACCTTGATCCGGGAGAAGTGCACCGCGTACGGGTTGACCCAGAACCGGTTCGGGAACTCGGGGTCGCGCGCGGTGAGGTGCCCGGCGATGCCCTCGTCGAAGCCGTACCGGGCGAACAGCCGGAAGGCGACGGCGAGCTGGCGTTTGCGGTGCGCGCGTTCGGCGGCAACGGAATCCAGGCGTTCGGGCAGGGTGTCGAGGTCGAGTTCGGCTACCGGGGCGTCGGTCATCAGCATCTCCCAATGTTGCCTGTCTGGCAACAAGGGTGCCTCGGAGGCACAACGGGAGTCAAGCGATCACGACGAGGACTTCCGCGTCCGGCGCGCCGCGCAGGGTGTGGTCGGTGCTGCCGGGGAACTGCGCGGAGTCGCCCGCGGCCAGGAGGTGGGTTTCGCCGGCCAGGGTCAGTTCGAGCTGACCGCTGACGACGTGCAGCCACTCTTCGCCGCGGTGCTGGGTCGGACGAGGTGGGACGGACTTGCCCCGCAGCGTCACGAGTGTCGCCTCAAGCGCGGACGACGGCGGGGACAGGTGGGTCATGGAAGCGCCGCGAGTGCCGTACGTGACGGCGTCCTCGCGCTTGACGATCGGCGAGCGGCGTTCCTCGGCGGCGACGAGATCGGCGACGCTGACGTCCAGCGCCCGCGCGAGAACCACCAGCGTGCCGAGGCTCGGCACCCGCTGGCCGCTCTCGACCCGGGACAGATAGCCCGGCGTGAGGTCCGCGGCGGCGGCGACCTTGTCCAAGGTCAGGCCGCGTTCCAGGCGAAGCTCGCGCAATCGTCGCGTGATCCGCTGCTCGGCTTCTTCCGCCTCCTGGCTCATCCCCCCACTGTAAGCGGCTCAGCCCTCGAGGAACTCCAGCCGGTTGCCGACCGCATCGAAGGTGTGGAACCGCCGCCTGCCGGGGATTTCCGCGGGGTCGGCCCACGTCACGGACCGGCCGGCGGCTTCGATCGCGGCGGCGACCGCATCCACGTCGACCACGAACGCCGGGTGCGCCTTGAGCGCCGGACGGAAATCCGCCTCGACGCCGACGTGCAGTTCGCCGTCCGGCCCGCCGACGCCGGGCACCTGGAACCAGCAGCCGCCGCGTGCCGCCAGCAGCGGCGGTTTCGGCAGTTCCGGCCAGCCGAGCACACCGGTGTAGAACGCGCGTTCGTCGTCCTCCGCGCCCGCTGGGCAGGCGACCTGCACGTGATGGATCATGCCTCGAAACCTACGCCAGCTCAGCGGGTTTCGGCTCCGGGAAAGCGTAGAACCGCACGGCCAGATCACGCGCCTCGTCGGACGGACCGGGTTTGCGCGCGGCGTAGCGGTGCACCAGTTCCAGGTACTCCGCCTCGAACTCCTTCAAGTCCTTGTGGCTCAGCCGGATGCCGGCGCGGCTCCCGGCGGTCCAGCCGTCGAAGGTGTCGCGGCGTTCGGCGGCCCAGGCCATCAGGCGCACCTCGCGGTCGTACTTCGCGTCCAGGTAGGCGGCCAGCTTCGGCCGGTCCTCCTCGGGGAAGTCCTCCGGCCTGGCTTCGTTCGTGCTCTGCGGGACAGAGTGCCAGCGGCCGTCGCGGGCGCGGCGCGTGTATCCGGCGTGGGTGAGGGTCAGCAGCGCGGCCGGAACGTCGATCGACGGGATCTGCGTGCGCAGTTCGGCCGACGTGGCGGGCAGCAACCGGAGCAACCGCTGGTAGTTCGGGTTCGTGTGCACAGCGATGTCGCGCATGGTCAACGGCCGCGGTCGCGCGTTCCCGGCGAGCAGAGCACGCGCACGCAGCATCAGGAACACCGCGATCGGCACCTCCGCGAGCAACGCGGTGCCGAGGCTGGCCCACTGGTCGGGGCCGCCCCAGTCGAGGACGACGTCGAACCACGCGTCGCAGCACAGCAGCGCGGCGGTCGCGGCCAGCATCGGCACCGAGGCGCGGCTGCGGCGCATCCCGAGCAGCACGGAGGCGGCGAAACACAACAGCAGAACGATGTCGAAGCCGACCCAGGCGACCCGCCACTGGCTCGTGTCGAAGTGCTCGGGCAGGGTCAGCCCGAGGTAGACGGTCCACGGCACCAGGAACACCGCGATACCGGCGAGGATGGCGAGAAGCACGCGTCGGAACACTCGATCGACGCTAGCCGCGCCGGCGCCGGGGAACATCGGGGAAGTTCCCGGAGATCGACCCCGAGAAAGCGTCTACTGTGGACGGTCGGCGGCGAGGGCCTGCCAGTGGTCGGCCTCGGCGGTCGCGCCGCGGGCGCGCAGCATCCGGGTCAGGCTCAGCATGCCCTGGACGTCGCCGGTTTCCGCGGCTACCCGGAAGCAGCGTTCGGCCTGTGCCAGGTCGCTGCGGGCCTCGGCGAGATGCCCCAGATTGGTGAGCGCGGGGATGCTGCCGTGCTCGGCGGCCTTGCGGTACCAGGCCGCGGCTTCGCCGTCGTCGCGGCGATTGCGGGCGAGGACGCCGAGGTTGGTCATCGCCGCCGCGTCGCCCGCCTCGGCGGCTTCGAGGTACCAGGTCTCCGCTTCTTCGAGGTCGCCCCGGCGGTGCAGCAACAGCCCCAGCCGCACCTTCGCCTCGACGTGCCCGCCCTTCGCGCCGCGACGGAACCATCGCTCGGCGTCGCCCTCCCGGTTGGCCCGTTCCGCTTCCCGGCCCAGCAAGCAGGTCGCGGAGAGTTCGCCCGCGTCCGCCGCGGCTCGCCACCAGTGCGCCATCTCCTCGGGCGCGCCGAGTTCTCGCAGGACAGCGCCGAGGTCCAGCATCGCGGTCGCGTCGCCGTCCTCGGCGGCTGCGCGGCACCAGCCCTCGGCGTCGGAGTAGCGGCCGTCTTGGACCAGCAGGTGGCCCAGCAGTCCGGCCGCCTCCGTCGCGCCGGCTTGGAACGCGGCGGCGTACCAGTGTTCGGCGTCGCCGAGACGACCCTGGTTTTCGCAGGTACGGGCGTATCCGGCCATCCCGTGCGGTTCACCGGCCTGCGCGGCTTCGTGGTACCAGCGGGCGGCTTCTTCGTCGGCGCCGCGTTCGGCGAGGAGGTGGGCCAGCGCGGTCATGGCGATCCGGTCGCCGCCGTTCGCGGCCCGCCGGTACCACTCCTCGGCCTCCGCCGCATCGCCGCGTTCGCGCAGGTCAGCAGCGACCCGCGTCATCGCCACGACGTTGCCGCCCTCCGCCGCCTTCCGGCGCAGGTAGTCATCGACTCGGGTGTTCCACTTCCGCAGCCGCCCGGGCATCTCGCACCCGCTCCTTTCCGGCTCCCCACTCAAGTCAATCGTTTCGCGACGCGCCCGCGTGACACCTTCGCGAGCGTTATCCACCCCCGCTGATCTGGGCTTTTTCGTTGACCGGCAACAACTGGCCCGACGTGGTCCTTGCCACGGCTCGAGCGCTGCCGAGAGTGTCTGCGCGATTACCGGCCCGGCGACAGGCATACTCCGGCTCCCCGAAGTCCCCGCCCGAGAGGATCCCGCGCACCATGGCCCGGCCGTTCCCCACCAAGCGCACCGTGCTGCTCGCGGTCGTGCTGCTCATCGCTGTCGTCGGGTTTTGGTACGGCCAGCGAGAAGTCGGCAACACCCAGTCCGAGGCGGCGCCCGCGTCCGCCGCGGACGCGACGAAGCAGCTGTCCGAGCTGAAGATCGGCGCGCGCGGCACCATGACCGGCTATTCGCGCGACAAGTTCAAGCACTGGGACAGCCAGGGCGACAACTGCGACACCCGCGAGGCCGTCCTCAAGCGCGCGGGCAAGGACGTCAAGGCGGGCAGCGACTGCAAGCCGACGTCGGGCACCTGGCTCAGCGTGTACGACGGCCAGACCTGGACCAAGGCGACCCAGCTCGACATCGACCACATGGTCCCGCTCGGCCAGGCGTGGGTGAGCGGCGCGCGCGACTGGACGCAGGAGAAGCGCGAGCAGTTCGCGAACGACCTCACGCGGCCGCAGCTGTTCGCGGTGACGGCGAGCGTGAACCGGCAGAAGAGCGACAAGGCTCCGGACGAGTGGAAGCCGCCGCTGGTGTCGTTCTGGTGCACCTACGCGACCGACTGGGTCACGGTGAAGCACTACTACGGGCTGACGATCACCGACATGGAGAAGAACGCGCTGCAGGACATGCTGAAGCGCTGCCCAGCGTGACAAGCTGGGCCCCATGGCGACCTTCGCACTGATCCACGGGGGCGGCGGCAGCGGCTGGGACTGGCACCTGGTCGCCGCGCGGCTCGAGGCGTCCGGCCACGAGGTCGTGGCACCGGACCTGCCCATCGAGAACCCGCGGGCGACGCTGACCGAGTTCACCGACACCGTCGTCTCGGCGATCGGCGACGCCCAGGACGTCGTCGTGGTCGGCCATTCCTACGGCGGGTTCACCGCGCCGCTCGTGGCGGAACGGGTCGGTGCGCGGCTACTCGTGTTCGTCGCCGGGATGGTGCCCGCGCCGGGCGAAGCTCCGGGGGAGTGGTGGGGCAACGTCGGCTTCGAATCGACCGAGGGGTTGAGCGTCACCGAGCAGTTCATGGCAGACGTCCCGGCCGAGCTGGCGGAGGAAAACGAGCGGCGCGGCCGGGATCAGAACAGCGCGGAGTACAGCGTTCCGTGGCCGGGCGAGCGGCTGCCGGACGTGCCGACGAAGGTCTTGTTGTTCCGCGACGACCGGTTCTTCGCCGCGGATCTGCTGCGCCGGGTCGCGCGCGAGCGGCTGGGAGCGGACGCGGACGAGATGGCCGGCTCCCATCTCGCGCTGCTGAGCCGTCCGGACGAACTGGCGGACCGCCTAATGGCGTATTACGCGACGGCGGCTGGCTGACCAGGCGCTGTCCCAGTTGCGACATGTCACAACCGCGACACCGCGAGCTAGTGACGTGAACCCCGGCTCGCCCCGAATCTTGTGCGATGACGTGGAGATCACGAGCCATCACTCTCGGCTGCACGGGCGCACTGGTCGCGGCACTCGGCCACGCGGCGCCCGCGGCGGCCGAGCCCGCGAGCGGTTCACCGACGCCTGGTCCCGGTGAACGGCACACGGTCACCTTGCTCACGGGTGACGTCGTGCAAGTCGAAAGCGTCCAAGGCGGCAGGCAGATCGCGACGGTCCGGCCGGGCAAGGGGCGGGAGAACATCCGCTTCACGCAGTCCGAAGTGGACGGAAAACTGCAGGTCATCCCGGCCGACGCGGTGTCGCTCGTCGCGGACAAGCGCCTCGACAAAGCCCTGTTCAACGTCACCGACCTGATCGCGCAGGGGTACGCCGACGAGTCGAGCCCGACGGTGCCGATGATCGCGCACTACGCGAAGGGCGTCTCGATCGCTGCCGCGCCGGCGCTCGCCGCCACCACGCAGGGCGCCGAACTGCCCAGCGTGAACGGCCGTGCGGTGCGGGAAGACAAGAAGCGCGCCGGGGAGTTCTGGAAGTCCTTCACCGGTCCGCACGCGGCTTCCGGTGCGGTGGAACGGATTACGCTGGACCGCAAGGTGCACGCGTCGCTCGACCGCAGTGTCCCGCAGATCGGGGCGCCGGAGGCATGGGCGGCCGGATTCGACGGATCCGGCGTCGCGGTGGCCGTGCTCGACACCGGTTACGACCCCAACCACCCGGACCTCGCGGGCAAGGTCGCGAAATCGGCCAACTTCTCGACCAGCCCGGACGTCGTCGACCGGTTCGGCCACGGCACGCACGTCGCGGCGACCATCGCGGGCACCGGCGCGGCCGCGGGCGGCACGCGCAAGGGCGCGGCACCCGGCGCGAAGCTGTACGTCGGCAAGGTGCTCGGCGACGACGGCACGGCCTCGTCTTCCGAAGTCCTGCAAGGGATGGAGTGGGCCGCCAACTCCGGCGCCAAGGTGATCAACATGAGCCTCGGCGGCGGCGCGACCGACGGCACCGACGACCTCAGCGTCGGCCTCAACGAACTCACCGCCCGCACCGGCGCGCTGTTCGTGGTCGCCGCGGGCAACGACGGACAGGAAGGCGCGTCGACCATCGGCACGCCGGGCACCGCGGATTCCGCGCTGACCGTCGGCGCGGTGGACCGCAAGGACGAGCTGGCCCCGTTCTCCAGCATGGGCCCGCGGCAGGGCGACCAGGCCGTGAAGCCGGACATCACCGCGCCCGGCGTGGGAATTGTCGCGGCGCGCGCGGCCGGCACTTCGCTCGGCGAGGTGGTGGATCAGTACTACACCGCGGCGTCCGGCACGTCGATGGCGACTCCGCATGTCGCTGGTGCGGCGGCGATTCTGGCGCAGCGCTATCCACAATGGACCGCTCAGCAGCTCAAGGACGGCTTGGCCAGCACGTCGAAGCCTTCTGCGGGACTGAACGCGTTCCAGCAGGGCGGCGGTCGAGTGGACGTCGCGGCCGCGGCGGTGCGTCCCGGAGTCTTCGCGACCGGCACGCTGAACCTCGGCCCGGTAACCAACGACAGCGGTCCGGTGCGCAAGGAAATCACTTACACCAACACGACTTCCGCGCCGGTCACTCTCACGCCGAAGCTCGACCTGCGCCGCGGTGACGGTGCCACTCCTGGCGACGCGGTGAAGCTCGACAAGTCCACTGTGGAGGTTCCGGCCAACGGGACCGCGACAGTCGCGATCACTGTCGACTCGGCCGCGCTGGTGCCTGGCAACTACACCGGCAGCGTTCTCGTCGGCGCCGTGCACACGACGGTCGGCCTGGTGAAGGAACCGCCGAAGCACAAGGTGAGCATCACCGGCATCGGGCGCGACGGCAAGGCGTACCCGATGGATCTGCAGCTCTTCGGCGACGACATGCGGTACGACATCGTCCGGACCATCCAAAGCGACCATCCGTTCGTCACCGAACTCCCGGAGGGCACCTACTACGCCCGCGGGATGTTCCACACCGGACTGGCTCCGGACGAGGAACTCGCGATCGTGCTCAAGCCCGAGTTCACCATCACCAAGGACCTGAACCTGGTGCTGGACGCGCGGAACGCGGTGCCGGTCGAGATCAAGACGCCGCGGCCGTCGACGCTGGAAAACATCATCAGCAGCTACGCGCACCGCGAATTCGGCTCCCGCAAGATCTCGAACTACGTCATGGAATTCCCCGGCGTCCGGCACATCTACGTGACGCCGACGCAGAAGGTGAAGAACGGAACGTTCGAATTCGGCTCCCGGTGGCAGCTCACCGCGCCGATGCTGACCGCGACCACGTTGCCGTGGCTCGGCGTCAAGACCGAACTGTTCTACTACGCCTCGTCCCCGACGATTTCCGGGATGAAATGGCTCGACGTCGTCCCGGTCGACGCGAACAAACCGGAGCAATACGCCAAGGCGCGCGGGAAAATCGCGGTGGTGACTCCCGCGAAGGACGGCACCAACCCGGAAGAGGCGGCGAAGCTGGCCGCCGCCGCGGGCGCCGCGATGGTGATGGTCGTCAGCCTGCCCGACGAGCACACGTACGCGCACTGGCAGCCGCGCGGCAAGCGGTTGCCGATTCCCGCCGTGCGAGTCACGAACGAACAAGGCATGAAACTGGCCGACCGGGCGAATTTCGGTTTCACGAGCATGCTCCTGCACGGCACGCCGGTGAGCCCGTACCTGTACGACATCATGCAGGTGACGCACGACCAGATTCCGGACAAGATCGTCTACCAGGTCAGCGAGCGCAACACCGCGACGGTCACCGCGAATTACCACGCGACCGGCAAGGACGAATGGCTTTCCGAGCAGCGGTTCGGCTGGCGGCCGTGGGAAAAGACCGCGATCAACCAGTATCAGCGGTACGCGCACACCGGAACCGCCCGCGAGGAAATCGTTTCGACCGACGAGACGATCTGGCAGCACCGGGTGAACAACAAGCTCAGCTGGGACACTTTCCAACCGCTGGGGGTCGGCATGCTCGAACAGCCGCATACGCTGAGCCCTGGGCAACGGACGACGGAAAACTGGTACGCGCCGGTGGTCCGCCCGGCGATCCCGCGCGGAGCCGGACTGGAAACCTCGCGCACCGGCGACACTTTCGCCTTCCGCATCCCGGAGTTCGCCGACCCGGAAACCTCGCACTACGCGTTCTCCGAAGCGGAATTGGGCGATGAGCAACCGGACCAGGTGAGCGCGAAGCTTTACCAGGACGGAAAACTCGTCAAGGAAGGCCCGGCGGCGTGGGGCAAGTTCCCCGCTTCGGCGGACCCGGCGAAGTACCGGCTCGACCTGGCGCTGACCAAGTCCACTCCGGACTGGGCCTACGGCACGCACACCGAAACGTCGTGGACCTTCGGGTCGAAGCGGCCCGCCGAAGGCAAAACGGACCTGCTTCCGTTGCTGCAGGTGGATTACGGCGTGCAGACCGATCTGGCGCAGCAGGCACGCGCCGGACGTTCGCTGCCGGTCGAGTTCACCGTCCGCAACCAGGACGGCATGGCCGCGCCGAAGAATCCGCGGCTGACCGTCGAAGTGTCCTATGACGACGGTCGCACGTGGACGAACGTCAAGCGGATGGACAGCCTCGGCGGCGGCCGCTTCCGCGCCGTGGTCGACCATCCGCGGCTGGACCGCACCAACGGGTTCGTCGCGCTGCGCGTGCACGGATCCGACGGAGACGGGAACGCGGTGCAGCAGACGGTGATCCGGGCCTACGGGCTCTCCTGAGAAAGAGGCAGCCGGATAACCCCCCGCGGTTATCCGGCTGCCGCAGGCTCGTCGAGCCAGCCCTGCCTGCTGACCTCCCACGCCAGCTGCATCCGGGTCTGCACGTTCATCCGGGTCATCAGGTCGTGGATCCGCCGCTGCACGGTCCGCTGGCTCACCGCGAGCCGCGTCGCGATCGCCTTGTCGGTCACCCCGGCGACCAGCAGCGACAGCAGGTGCAGTTCGTCGCGGTCCGGACCGGCGCCGCCGGGAGCGTCCTGCGGAGTCCCGTCCGCGCGCAGCGGCCACGCGCGTTCCCAATAGCTTTCGAACAACGCGATCAGCGCGGCCAGCAGACTGCTCTCGCGGATCAACGCGGCGGTCGGTTCGCCGGAGCCGTCGAGATTCTGCACCAGCGGGCACAACGCGATGGTGCCGTCGGCGATCGCCAGCCGCACCGGAACCACGGTGGACGACCGCGCCTCCTCGCCGTGCCGGATCCCGTGCGCGACATTCTCGATCATGCCGGGCTCTTCCAGCATCGCCCGCTCGTAGACGACCCGGTACCGCACGCCGCGAGCCAGCGCGTCGTACTCGTCGGCGTTCTCGCCCGACGCCATCGCGATGTGCCCGGCCCGGCAGAACCACAGCAGCTCGTGCCGGGCGCCGACCTGGATGTTCGTCAGCTGCTGCCGGATCGCCGCGCTGCCGGTGATCACCTCGACCAGCTGGGTCGCGTCCCGCCGTCGCGCACCGCCGCGGTACTCCTCGGCCATCCGGCTCACCGCGGTGCGCGCCCATTCCAGGGATTCCTGCCCGCGCATCAGCAACGGCCCGAACGCGACGTCCGGCGGCGACGGCGCGTACCGCGGCTCGTCCCCGGCGACCAGGCTGACCAGCCCCTTGGCGTGCAGCGAACGCAGGATCGCCGACACCTGCGGCGCGCTCAGCCCCAGCTGCTCGGCCACCTGCCGCGGTCCGGCGTCGAACATCCCCACGAGGAGCCGGTAGACCCGCTCTTCCTCCCCAGTCACCCCGATTGCGTCCAGCATCCGGCGAGCGTAAGGCACCGGCAACGGGAGCGAACGAGACAAAACCGGACAGCGCCCGCCGGGGACCAGTCCCGGCGAACCGGACTACAACCGGGCCTGCCGTCCCCGATCAGGAGGCTCGACGATGACCGACGATCCCCGCCCCGCGACGTCCCCCGGCCCGGATGACCAGGTCTTCCCGGGAAGATCGCGCAAACCGCTCGCCCGGCGTCCGGCGCTGTGGATCGGACTCGCGTCCGCGGCCTGCTTCATCACCGGGATCGTGTTCTTCCTGCTGCCGGTGACTGCCCTTTATTACCTCGACGACGCCGGGAACCCGACCGACGTCCGGGCGATCTACGGCACGCGAAGCGACCAGATGCTGGGGCTTCCGGCGAATATGTTCGGCCAGGGCGACCCGCCGACGGACACCACGAGCGTCCGGATCGGCTGCGGCACGGCGCTCAGCTCGCCGGAGAGCTGGCTGATCGCCGAGGCGCACGGTGCGGAAGGCTGTGCGGCCGCCGAACGGCCGCGCATGATCGTGGGCTGGCTGGGAGTCGGGCTAGGGGTGCTCGGCGCGGCCGGACTCGTGGTGGGCGGCCGCCGTCAGCTGAGGCCGAACGCCGCCCAGACGCACTTGCCGCCCTCAGCCGGGTCGTAACCCCAGCGCCGGGACAACGCGCGTACCAGCTGCAGCCCCCGGCTGCGCGCCGCGGACGGGGCGACCGGTTCCTTCAGCTGCGGAATGGAGGCAGAGGTGTCGAAGACCCGCACCATCAGTTCGCCGTGTTCGAGCCGCAGTTCCAGCCGGTCCGGCCGGTCGCCGTGCTCGAAGGCATTGGTGACCAGCTCGGAGGTCGCCAGCAGCACGTCGTCGCGCAGCTGGGCGGGAACGTCGAGCTGGGCGAGCGCGGCGCGAACCTGGGCCCGCGCGATGGCGGGCGCGGTGACGTCGTCCGGAAGCTCCAGAAGCACGGTGGCGGCAGTCGCCCCGGTGCTCCTGGTCGGCATCCTCGACGTCGTCATGGCTTCTGCACCTCCCGGCCGCTGTGCTCGCATGTGGTGTTTACCCAACCCGGCCGAAAGCGAATCAGGTGCCCTCGGTGATGTCAGTCTCGGCCAGTCCGGTACGGAGCTTTTTCAGCGTCGCCGCGAGCAGCCGCGACACCTGCATCTGGGAAACCCCGACACGGCGCGCGATGTCCGACTGGCTCATCCCGGACCCGAACCGCAATGCCACGATCTTGCGCTCGCGCTCGGGCAGACTGTCCAGCATCGGCCGCAGCGCCTCGCGCAGTTCGGCTTGGCCGAGGTTCGCGTCCGGCGCGCCGAAGCGCGTGTGCGCGGAGTTCTCCAGCAGGTTGTCCAGCGAGGCCCCGTAACGGCCTTGACCGGCCCGCAGGCCTTCGTAGACGTCCTCGATCGGCACGCCGAGATGCCGCGCGATCTCACTGGGCTTCGGCGCGCGCGAAAGCCGCACGGTCAATTCCTCGCGGGCGGCCGAGATCGTCGCGTTGAGTTCCTTGAGCCGTCTCGGCACCCGGACCGACCAGCTGTTGTCGCGGAAGTGGTGGCGCAGTTCGCCGGAGATCGTCGGCACCGCGAAGGCGAGGAAATCGGTGCCCTGCGCCGGGTCGTAGCGGTCCACGGCGTGGATCAGCCCGACGGTCGCGATCTGCACGAGGTCGTCCATCGCCTCGTCGCGGTTGCGGAATTTCCGGGCGAGATTGCGCGCCAGTTCGAGATGCTCGCGCACCAGCTGGTCCCGGATCTCCTCGCGGCGCGGCGCGTGCTCGGGCAGCTGCGTCAGCTCGTGGAACAGTGCTGCCACGTCGGTGGGCTTGTCGCCGCCGGCGGGGTTCGTCACGAGCTGGCCGCCTCACTCTCCCGGACCAGTTGCACCCGGGAGAGGTACCGGCCGTCGGCCGGGGTCACGGTGCGCCGCGCGGAGGTCGCGAGCGCGGTCAGCAGCTGCCAGGACAGACCGGTCTCGTCGCCGTGCTCGGCCCGGTCGGAGACCACCGACACAGTGACCTCGATCCGGCCCTCGAGCCAGGAGAACACGCAGGTCAGCTTGCCGTCGGCGGCCGAGGGCAACAGCATCGAACAGGCCTCGTCCACGGCCATCCGCAGGTCCTCGACCGCGTCCAGGTCGAAGTCCTGGCGCATCGCGATGTCGGCGACGATGGTGCGCAGGGTGGGCACCACGTGCGGGATAGCCGCCGTCCGCACCTCGATGAGCTGTGCGTCCTCGCGCTCGAGCGGGGCGTTCTCCTCCACGTGCTGTCCTCTCTCCGGCGTGCCACGCCAGTCTTTCGTGCCCGATCTGCCACATGCCCGGGGGGTGAGCAAACCAAACCCGCGTTTGACCGCCGCGACCGGCGGGCATGTAGCCGTCGAGTGTGCTGATCCCGGGAAAGGTGGGGACGACATGGCTGACGTGAGCCGACTGCCCAACGTGGTGGCCGAGGAGTGGGAGTGGCAGCTTCAAGGCTCGTGCCGCGGAGCGGACAGCAGCCTGTTCTTCCATACCGACAATGAGCGCGGTTCCGCGCGCGAGCGCCGCGAGTCCCGTGCCAAGGCGATCTGCCACACCTGCCCGGTGCTGGCCCAGTGCCGCAAGCACGCGATGACCGTCGAAGAGCCGTACGGGATCTGGGGCGGGCTCGGCGAGATCGAGCGCCGCGAGCTCTTCATGCGCGAACGGCGAGCGAAGCGCAAGACGGTGTCCGCCTGAGCTGACCGACCCCCGCGACCCGCGCGCCCACCTGCGGCGCGCGGGGTGCTGTGCGTCCGCCGTCGCCCGCGCGCCAAGGGTGTTGCCATGTGCCGACGCGGACTCAGTCACCCACTGGGTTAGGGTTGGGTCTCCAGATGCTTGGGACCGTGACACGGTTGCCTCTTGAGACAACAGGCGCGTACCGGCGCAGGAGCAGCGCCTGACGAGGAGAAACTGCATGCCCGCAGCCGACCAGAACGCCACTCCGCCCGGATTCGGCATCACGCTGGACACCGCGGCCGCCGAGCCGAGGGTCGTGGTCACGGGTGAGCTCGATCTGCTCACCAGCCCGCAGCTGCAGGAAGCTCTTGCCGGATTGATCGCGGACAAGAATTCCCGTCGCGTGGTGGCCGACCTCACCGGGGTGACCTTCTTCGACTCATCGGCGCTGAACGTCGTCCTGCACGCCCAGCGGCAGGCCGGGGAGCAGGACGTCGAACTCGAGGTCGTGCCGAGCCCGGCGGTCAGCCGGGTGATCGAGCTCACCGGCGTGGCCGAACACCTGAGCGTGTCGGAGGAACCTCCGGCCTGATCTCCCGATACGGTCGCGCGGACTCTGAAATGGTCCGCGACCTGGGGGATAACCATCATGATGGGGCGCACACACGCCCTGACCGGCTGGTGCGCGGGGCTCGCCCTCGCGCCCGCGGTCGGCGTCGGCTCGGTGCACCAGGCGGTGGTCTTCGCGGCCACCACGGCCGGCTTCGCGTTGCTGCCGGACCTGGACCATCCCAGCGCCAGCGCGACCCGGCTGTTCGGCTGGCTGACCGGCGCGCTGTCGTGGCTGCTGCGCCGGGTGTCTGCAGCTGTATACGCCCTGACGAAGGGCCCTCGCGACGAAAAGGTGACCGGCACGCACCGGCACCTGTCGCACACCCTCTTGTTCGCTGTCGCCCTCGGCGCGGCTACCTCCGCCGGCTGTACCGCCGGCGGGGCTTGGGCCGTGCTGGGCGTCTTGCTCTTCGGCTTGCTGCTCGCGGTCGCGGCTCTGGGCGATTGGCTGCTGCTGCCCTATGGCGGAGCGGTGGCCTGGTGGTACTTCACCGCGCCGGATGACCGGGTAGCTCAGCTGGCTGACATCTCCGGCTGGCTCGGCGTGGCCGTCGCGGCCGGCTGTTTCGTGCACTGTCTCGGCGATTCGCTCACCGAGTCGGGCTGCCCGTTCCTGTTCCCGCTGCCGATCGCGGGGGAGACCTGGTACGAACTCCGCCCGCCGAAACCGCTGCGGCTGCACACCGGGAAGAAGGTGGAGACGCGGCTGGTGTTCCCGGTGTTCGCGCTGGTGGGGATCTTGCTGGTGCCGGGGGTGTGGGACTGGACGGTCGCCACGGTGGAGCACCTGTTCACGCCATCGGCTTCGCAGACCGCGACTCAGTAAGACTCACCGGACGGCGCGCTGATACCGATCCCCGAGCGCACGCACGGCCTCGACGAGTTCGGGCGGTTCCGTCACCGTGAAGTCGACCCCGAGCGAACCGAGATGAACCGCAAGAGTCTCGACGCTGTCCGCACCCGTATCCAGCACGCAACGGTTGTCGTCAAGCGGCGTGACAGCGCCGATCGCGGGATTGATCCGCTCGGCCAGCGTGTCCGCGGACACCTGCGCCACGACTCGCGCCCGGTACCGCCACGCGGCTGAGGACACGCCCCGGCGGACTTGGTCGACGGCCTCTTCGGGGAGGTCGCGGGGCGGGAACCGGGGCCCGGCCGGGGTGCGCGGGCTGATCCGGTCCACCCGGAAGGTCCGCCAGTCGTCCCGTGCGGTGTCGAACGCGACGAGGTACCACCGGCGGCCCCAGTTGACCAGCCGGTACGGCTCCACGTCTCGCCTGCTCTCGGTGCCGTCGTGGCCGAGGTAGTCGAAGCGCACGCGTTCGTGGTCGCGGCAGGCGGCGGTGAGGGTGCTGAGGACGCCCGCGTCCACCCGCGGGCCGAGGTCGTCCCGGGGCACCGCGACGGCGTAGCGCTGGATGGCGTCGACGCGCCGCCGAAGCCGGGCGGGCAGGACTTTCTCCAGCTTGGCCAGCGCGCGCAGCGAAGTCTCCTCGACGCCGGTGATCGTGCCTCCGGCAGCGGTGCGCAGCCCGATCGCCACCGCGACCGCTTCCTCGTCGTCGAGCAGCAGCGGCGGCAGCGCGGCCCCGGCCCCGAGCCGGTAGCCGCCGACCGAACCGCGGCTGCCGTGCACCGGATAGCCGAGGGTGCGCAGGCGTTCCACGTCGTTGCGGATGGTGCGGGGACTGACCGACAGCCGTTCGGCCAGTTCGCCTCCGGTCCATTCGCGGGGCGTCTGGAGCAGCGAGAGCAAGCGCAGCAACCGCGCCGAGGTTTCCAGCATTTTTTCAGTATCCCTCGCGAATAGGAACGTAGCTTGCCTAATCGGCTCCTACGGTGGGGACAAGTCGGAAAACGGAACCGCACGGAGGAACCACGCATGTATCTCGTCATCGGAGCCACCGCCCACTTCGGACGTCAGGCAGTGGAAGAACTGGTCGCCGCGGGTGCGCCGGTGCGGGCGCTGACCCGCGCCCCGGAGCGGGCCGGACTCCCGGAAGGGGTCGACGTGGTCCGCGCAGATCTGACCAAGCCCGAGACTCTGCCGCCGGCGCTGGCCGGGGTGGAAGCCGCGTTCCTGGTCCTCCAGTACGGGATGGACGTCGCTCCGCTGCTCGCGGCCGCGGTCAAGGCCGGGGTGCGGCGGCTGGTGCTGCTGTCCTCCGGAGCGGTCGTTCCCGGCGCCGAACACCAGCCTGACGTGATCGCCCAGTACCACCGTGACGTGGAGCGGGCCGTCGAGGAGACCGGCATCGAGTGGACGTTCCTGCGGCTGTTGTTCCCCGCCATCAACTCGCTGACGTTCGCGATGCAGCTTCCGCACGGCGACGTCATCCGCGTGCCGTATGCCGAAGCGGCGTTCAGCGCCGTGCACGAACGGGACGTCGCGGAGGTCGCCGCGCGGATCCTGACCGGCGGCGGGCACGCCGGGCAGGCCTACGATCTGACCGGCCCGGACTCGCTGACCCAGGCGGACCAGGTTCGCGTCCTCGGCGAGGCGCTGGGGCGTCCGCTCGTTGTCGAAGACCTCGACCCGGAGCCAGTCCGGGAGCAGATGAGCCAGTTCATGGACCCGGAATTCCTGGCCGCCCTGTTCGACCTCATGGCACAGACGGTCGGCAAACCCGCACCGGTCAACGACATCGTCGAGCAGATCACCGGGCACCCGGCCCGCACCTACGCCCAGTGGGCCGCGGATCACCGAGCCGACTTCAGCAACTGATCGACAACCGGAAGGACCGCACCATGACGCTCGGGCGGCGAACGCTGGGACGCGCTCTGCTGGCTCGTCAGTGGCTGCTGGAACGGGCCGACGCGACCGTCGAGGAGGCGGTCGCGCGGCTGGTCGGCATGCAAGCGCAGGCGCCGTACGCGCCTTACTTCGGGCTCTGGAGCCGGATCCGGGCGTTCCGCACCGCCGACCTGGCGGACGCGCTGACCGAACGCCGGCTGGTGCGGGTGGCCCAGATGCGCAGCACCGTTCACCTGGTCACTGTGGCGGACTATCGCGCCTTGCGTCCGTGGTCGCAAGACGCGCTCGACCGCGAACTCGACACCGCGTTCAAGGCGCCGCTGGCAGGGGTGGACCGCGCGGCCGTGGCGGAGTCGGGCCGGGCGTTGCTTCGCGCCCGGCCGCTTACCCCCAAGGAACTCCGGGCGGCATTGCACGAACAGTGGCCTGACCGCGAGCCGCACGCGCTCGCCACCGTCGTGCGCAACCTCGTGCCGCTGGTGCAAGTGCCGCCGCGGGCGGTCTGGGGCATCGGCGGCGCCACCCGGTACGCGGCGGCGGCCGACTGGACCGGAACCGAACCGGCCTCCGCCGCCGATGCCGAACAGATCGTGCTGCGCTACCTCGCCGCCTTCGGCCCGGCCTCGGCCGCCGACGTGCAGACCTGGGCAGGCCGAACCCGGCTGCGTCCGGTCCTGGAAAGCTTGCGGCCGCGGCTGGCGGTCTTCCGGGACGAAGGCGGGACGGAGCTGTTCGACCTGCCGGACGCACCCCGCCCCGCCGCCGACGCTCCGGCACCGGTCCGCTTCCTGCCGGAGTACGACAACCTGCTGGCCTCGCACGCCGACCGCACCCGGGTGATCTCCGCCGAAGACCGCAAACGCGTCATGACCGGTAACGGGATGCGTGCCACTTTCCTGGTGGACGGTCAGGTCGCCGGGGCGTGGAAGCTGCGGCAGGACAAGACGTCGGCGACGCTGGAGATCGAGCCGTTCCGGCCGCTGACCGCCGCCGAACGCGCCGAGGGCGAGACCGAAGGTTCGCTTCTGCTGAAGTTCGCGGCTCCTGGCGCGGACCACGACATCCGCGGGATTACTCCTCGAACCTAGGCGCGCCCGAGTAGTCGCGGGAGTGCACGATCCGGCCGTCGCGCACCGTCAGCACCATCGCGTACGTCGACACATACGGCTTGCCCTCGTACTCGCCGTGCAGGTCGTACTCCGCCACCAGCACCTCCGGATCGCTGGTCTCGTGCACCACGACCCGGTCTGCCTTGGTGATCCGGCGACGCTCTCCGGCCTGGTGAAAGCGTTTGCGCAACTCCTCCCGGTCGCGCGTCACCTTCGGCACTCCGGCCGGCGCGAACGGGATTTCGATCACGACGTCGTCGGAATACAGGTCGGCGAGGTCGTCCCAGCGGTTGTCGACAGCCGCGTCGAGGAAGCGCTGGAAGACCTCCTTCGTCCCGTGCAACGCGGTCGCCGCGCCGTGGTTCGGGTAGTCGCGGTACCGGGTGATCTCGCCGTCCCGCACGGTCAGCAGCCCGGCGGACGACGGGAGCCGGTAGCTGTGCCCGGTGTGCGGGTTGCGGCCCTCGGCGACGAGCTCGACGGCGAACCCGTCCGCGGTCTCCGTGGTCGTGACCTCGACTTTCTCCAGGCCGATCCGGGCCGCGACGGCGCTGCCCGCGCCGAGCGTGGCCAGCACTGCGTCCCGGCCGGCCGAGCGGTGGCCGGTGAACGGGATTTCGTAGACGGCGTCCTCGGCGAGAACGTCGGCGAGCGGCGCGGAGTCGAAGGCGCTCAGCGCGTTCGCGACGATCTCGGCCACTTCGGCCACGGTGCGGGGCATCGGAAACCTCACTCGGGAAGACGGGGGATAATCGGAACGGGGCACCCGCTTACGACAATACGGAGCCGGTACTCCGGTTGTCAACGAGGGTCTGGAGATCTGAGACACGGTCGGCAGCGGCGCAGATCGTTCCAAGGAAGAATCGGACGACCGCACCACTTTGAGAGCAGAGGAGACAGCCGGTGGAGAAGCCTGCGCTCCGCGCGGACGCGCGCCGGAACCGCGCCCGTGTGCTGGCTGCCGCCGAAGCAGCGTTCGCCGTCGACGGGCTTTCGGTGCCCCTCGACGACATCGCGCGGCTGGCTGGCGTCGGCGCGGGCACTGTCTACCGGCATTTCCCCAGCAAGGAAGCGCTGTTCCAGGCCGTCGTCGTGGAACGGCTGGAGCAGTACGGCGTCGAGGCGCAGGAGTTGATCGACTCGGACGCGCCCGGCGAAGCGTTCTACGACTACTTCACGCGCGTCATCGAGCAGGCGTCGCGTAACCGTGCGATCTGCGAAGCGCTCGGTGAGACCAGCGGTTCCGCGTACAAGGCCGAAGCAGCGGAGCGGTTTCGCGTGAACCTCACTGCGCTTCTGGAACGCGCGCAAGCCGCGGGCGCTGTACGCACGGACATCGACGGCGAAGACCTGCGCGCGCTCATCGTCGGCGCGCTCGCGGTGGAGCGGTTTACACCGGACAGCCGGCACCTGGTGCGCGTACTGCTGGACGGTCTGCGCAAGGTCTAGGTCCTGTCCGGCGGCTCAGTGCATATCTAAGTGACGGAGCCGGCGTCTGCGGAATGCTCCGCCGGGCAGCCTTCAGGGCAAGGGCCGGGACGGTGTCACCTCTTGCGTGTGGACGACGACGTCGAACCAGCTCGCGAGCGACCCGCCCGACATGTGGTAGGCCGCATCATCCCGGGGGTCGTAGAACGAGCCGATCAACCGCGTGCGCGTCGGGGCGTCCAGGAGGCGGCGGATCGGCTCGGGTAGCGATGTGCCGAGATCCAGGACGTATCCCGCCATGTTCTCGGCGGCCGCATGCAGCAGGCTGTCGACGAAGTCGGGGCGTGGAGCGGGCAGGGGCTGACCGATCGAACCATGCGCCATGGTCAGGCCAACGGACCGGTAGTCCAGTCCCAGTCGTTCCCGCAGGTATCCGCCCATATTCTGGTGCGACTCCAGGGGCTCGGAGGGGGACACGGTACGAGGGGCGCCGATGGCGGTGTGCGCCATACCGCCCCAGTAGACGACCTTGTCGCCGGTGAGCTGCTGCCACCAGCTCACACCGTCGGCCAGCGTGCGTTCCAGTTCGGCCAGACCATCGAGCCGGGTGGTATGCCGCACCGGTTCGGCAGGGAACTGGGCGAAACGTACCGGGTCGCCGGGGTGACGCTTGTTATAGGACCGCATCCAGTGGACGAGATCGAGGATCTCGGCGGTCTGCCAGAACGGCCGTGCCCTTCCCAGCAATGCACGAGGGTCTCCATCGCCGGTGGCGACATAGACGTCCAGGTCGAGGCGGCCAGGGTCGTCGCCCTCCAATGCAAGGGAGCGGAACCCCTCTTCTTCCACCAGCAGCCGCACGATGCGATGCGCCACGTCCGATAATTCGCGTGTCTGTCGGGCAGCTGCTCCAAGCGCCACGATCTTGGCGTCCCGCACCAGTGGGGCGAGCGGCCGCAGATCGTCCAGTGGCTCGTCAGGCTTCCTGTTCACGAGCGCATGGGAGTTCTTCTTGATCCATTCGGTCACTGTCTCCATTGGCCTGCCCTTCATCCCCGAGCTCCGCTTCTCGCGGACCACTCCAGAAGATCGTCTTACCTCAAGCTTGGTTGAAGTAAAGAGCCTGTGACGTCGATTTGGCGCTCATCGCTGGAGAGGCCTGTAGCGGCTCAGTGCGGATCCAAAGGCGTATCGCGAGCACCGTCACGGATCCGTGGAAGACGTAGGCGCGCTTGTCGAACCTCGTGGCCACCGCCCGGAAGTTCTTCAAGGCGTTGATCGTCCTCTCGACTTCGTTTCTGCGCTTGCAGATCGCCTTGTTGAAGCCCGTGGGCCTGCCACCTCGACTGCCGCGACGTTGGCGGTGGGCTCGCTGGTCCTTCGGCTCGGGGATGGTGTGCTTGATCTGGCGTCGCCGCGGGTAGCGGCGGTTTCGGCGAGAGGAGTATGCCTTGTCTCCACCGAGATGGATTTTGCATGTCAGTCCGCCCCGAGAGCGTCCGAGTCCCTCGTCGGGACGGTGTTGCCGGGGCGTGCGCCTTTTTCCCGGCACCCTCGGCGGACTCTTGCATGCGCCAGCTGCGTGCTGATGGGCACGGCAGGACGTCGAGTCCACGCTCGCCATCGACCAGTCGATACGGCCCTCGGCATCAGCATCGACCAGGACGGCCGCGAAGATCCTGTCCCAGGTGCCGTCCGCCGACCACCGCCGATGCCTCTCGTACACCGTCTTCCACGGATCGAAATGTTCAGGCAGATCCCGCCACGGCGCCCCGGTCCGGAGCCGGAAGAGGATCCCGTTGATGACCCTGCGATGGTTCTCCCCACGTCCGCCCCTCTGCCCTGTCATGGGCAGATGCGGCTTCAGCCGTGCCCACTCCTCATTCGTCAGATCTCCCCGCCCCATAGCCATGCCAACGACCCGTCACTGAAGCAGTCACATGATCCGCCGGACGGGCCCTAGCGGCGACCGGTGCGCAGGTGGATGCGCTCGCCGGACTTGCTGAAGAGACTGAGGATTTCGACGTCGCCCTTGCCGGCGGCACCGAACCAGTGCGGGATGTGGCAGTCGAATTCGGCTGCTTCGCCGGGTCCCATGATGAAGTCGTGATCGCTCAGGCGTACGCGTAGGCGTCCGCGCAGAACGTAGAGCCACTCGTGCCCGTCGTGGGTGCGCAGGTGGGGCTCTTCGTCGTGCGCCGGGATGAGCTGTTTGTAGGCGCGGATTTCCCCCTGGTGCCGGGACAACGCGATCAGCACGCGCCCGTCCTTCTTCGCGGGTTGCTGGGGCACGCGCGGGTCGACGATCCGCGGCGCGGTGACGATCTCGTCGAACGGGACGCCCAGTGCCGCGGTGATCGGCAACAGTAGTTCGAGACTCGGTTTGCGCTGTCCGGATTCCAGACGGGACAACGTGCTGGTCGAGATGCCGGTGGCTCGCGCGAGGTCGGCGAGGCTGACGCCCTGTTTGTCCCGCGCCTGTCGCAGCCGGGGCGCGATCTGCTCGAGCACGCTGTCGACGGTGGGCTGGTCGCTCATGCGGCGCAGTCAACCAATGCGTCCCGGAAACGGCAACGTTTCTTGCCGCTTCCGATCCTAGTCGCGGAAGTTTGTCCCCATGGATCCGACAACTTGTGCCACCGCCGACGGTGTGCGCGCCGACCCGAGCAGCGGCCGACTTCCTCTAGGCGTGTACCTGCTCGCCTTCAGTCTGTTCGCGATGGGCAGCGCGGAGTTTCTCCTGGCGGGCGTGCTGCCCGCGGTGGCCGACGACCTC
This sequence comes from Amycolatopsis sp. Poz14, assembly GCF_006704225.1. Lineage (NCBI taxonomy): Bacteria > Bacillati > Actinomycetota > Actinomycetes > Pseudonocardiales > Pseudonocardiaceae > Amycolatopsis > Amycolatopsis sp. Poz14. Next base: position 338,966 of record NZ_JACLHD010000001.1, on the reverse strand, counting down.
CAGGTTTCGCTGTCCTCCGCCGGATTTCTCATCACCGCGTTCGCGCTGGGGGTCGTCCTCGGCGGGCCGCCGTTCGCCGTGCTCAGCCTGCGCTGGCCCCGTCGCGCTGCGCTGATCGCGACCCAAGGGGTGTTCGCGGTGAGCGTCGCCGCCGGATTGCTGGGCGACTACCAGGTTTTGCTGGTGAGCCGGGTCGTCTCGGGCGTCGCCTACGCGGGCTTCTTCGCCGTCGCGTCGGTGACCGCGATCAGCCTCGTCACCCCGGACCGCAACGCCCGCGCCTCCGGCGTCGTGGTCAGCGGCCTGAGCGTGGCCATGGTCGCGGGCGGACCGGCAGGCACCCTGCTCAGCCACTTCACCCAGTGGCGCGGCGGATTCTGGGCTGTCGTGGCACTGACGCTCGCCGGAGCCGTCGCCTGCTCGCTCGGGATCCCCGCGGCGACCCGGTCGTCGGCGCGACCGAGTGTGTCGCGAGAGCTGGCCACGATCCGCAAACCGCGGCTCTGGGGCATTTTCGGGATCACGATCCTGACGACGGCGGCGTACATGATCACGTTCAACTACCTCTCCGCCATGCTCGCCGAGATCACCGGCGTCCCCACGGTCTGGATTCCCGCGATCCTCGCGCTTTTCGGCATCGGCGCTTTCGTCGGCCTGTCCATCGGCGGACGCATCTCCGATCGGCGACCCCACGCCGCGCTCCTCGCCGGAGCCGTCGCGATCGTGCTGCTTTCGGTCGTCCTGATCTTCGCGATCCATCACACGTGGGCGGTGCTTCCTACTGTTTTCCTGCTCGGGATAGCGGCTTTCGTGCTGAATCCCGCGATCTACGGCCGGGTCTTCGCGATCGCCGCCGACGCCCCGACACTCGCTGGGGCGACCACGGTTTCGGCTTTCCAGCTGGGGATCAGTGCTACTCCGGTTCTGGCGGCCGCCGCGCTGACCCAAGGCACTGCCCTCACGTGGGTCAGCCTCATCGGAGCCGTGCTAGCCGCGCTTGCTGTCCCGCTAATCGTTCTTGACCGCACTCTCGGCGATCGGCAGATCGCGCATCTTGCGAAGCGGCGAAGCAATGAGAATCGCTGACGCGGCAAGGATTCCGATGCCACATACGTACAGCGTGACCCGGGTTGTGGTGAGTTCCGCGATCAAGCCGCCGAGCAGACTGCCGAGCGGGGCGATGCCGAAAACGACCGTCTGCGACACCGACGAGACCCGGCCCAGAAGCTCGTGCGGGGTGACCGCCTGCCGGAAGCTCGTCTCGAACACGCCGAGCACGATGATCCCGAAACTTGACCCGAAACCGCCCGCCACCCACCAGGCGAGGCCCCAGCCTTGGGTCGCGAAAGCGTTGCACAGGAACGAAACGCTGTACACCGCGGCACCGAAATACAACGCCCGCGCGGCACCGAAGCGAGCGCCGAGCCGTCGCGCGACTCCGCTCGCGAGCAGGGCGCCGAACAGCGAGATCGTGCCGAGCAAGCCGATCATGAACGGTGCGACGTGCAGGTCGCGGACCATGAACACCATCGACACCGCCATGAACATCGACTGGAACAGGCTCGACGCGGCACCGTGCAGGGCGATCGCCCGCAGGAGCGGATTGCGCAGAACTGTCCGCAGCCCTTCGCCGATTTCGCGGCGAAGGTTCCGCTCAGCGGGCTCGGGCCGCACGTCCGGCGTGCGAATCCGGCGCAGCCACGCGGCGGACCACAGGTAAGTCACCGCGTCGACCGCCATCGCGCCCGCGCCGCCGATGAACTGCACGATCATCCCGCCGAGCCCCGGCCCGGCGATCGCGGCGACGGACAGATTCGTCTGCAGCCGGGCGTTCGCGGCGGGCAGTTCGCCGCGTTCGACGAGGTTCGGCAGGTAGGTCTGGTGCGCGACGTTGAAGAAAACCGTGAACCCGCCGGCCAGCAGCACGACGACGTACAGATGGCCCAGCGTCAGCGACCCGAACACCGCGGCGAGCGGCACCGAGCCGATGAGCACCGCGCGGGCGAGGTCGGCGGTGATCAGCACCGGCCGGTTGCGCATCCGGTCGCACCACGCGCCCGCCTGCAGTCCGAGCAGCAGGTACGGGAGCGTGCTCAGCGTCCGCAGCAGCGAAACCTGGGCCACGGACGCGGCGAGCGTGGTGGTCGCCAGCAGCGGGATCACGAGGAAGTCGATGCGGTTGCCGACCTGGCTGAGGCCGTCGGCGAGCCAGAGCCGCCGGAAGTCCGGCGAGCGGAGAATCCCCCTCATAAGGCCAGTGTGACATAAGTTGAGTCGGTATATATCAAGTTGCACACTGCGTAACGGCACCTATGATCAACGCGACGAACCCTCGTAGCCGAGTGACCGTGCGGCGAGGAGGTGCCGGATGTCGGACACCGCTCCCACCTGGGGTTATGTCGTCGTGACCGGTCTCGCCGGACTGGCAGGCGGACTGCTGGTCGCCGCGCTGCTGGTCGCCGGTCGCACTCCGCGTCCGGCCGGAGAGTCGTCGCCGCCCACCCCGCCGCCCGTGCAGCAGGTGACGGTCACGGTGACCGGCCTCCCTCTGCCGCCGATCACCGTGACCCACCGCCCGCCGGCACCCCCGGCCCCGCCGCCGCGCACGACCACGGCGACGGTGTCGGTCACCCCGACCCCGTCGAGCCCGTCGGCACCCCCGCCGACCACGCTGGGCCCGACCAGTGGGTTCGTCCGCGACGAACGCTGACCTCAGCCGACGTCGCGCCGCCGCCAGCCGGTCAGTCCCACCGCGAGCACCACCGCCGAGACCGCCAGCAACACCACCAGCGGCACCGCGGTGAACACCGCGCCGGGCACCTTCGGCGGATGCTGGAACGGCGAGACGTCCAGCAGCACCTGCGGCGCGTTGACGACCGGCCCGAACATGCTGATCAGCAACGCCAGCGCCGCCACACCCCACGCGGCGGTCGCCAGTTTCGGCAGCAGCCCGAAGATCAGCGCGGCCACCGCGACGATCACCCACGCCGCGGGCACCTGCACCGCGACGGCCGCGACCATGTTCCCGACCGAGCGGCCGACGTCACCGCCGCGCAGCCCGTTCGACAGCCCGAGCAGCAGGCCGCCGACGAGTACGAGCAACGCGCTGCCGAGGAACGCGAACACGAGGTGGCTCGCGGCCCAGCGCAGCCGTCCGACCCGCGTGGCCAGCAGCGGTTCGAGCCGGATCGAGGTCTCCTCGGTGCGCATCCGCAGCGTCGCCTGCACGCCGTAGAGCGAGGCGAGCATCGCGAACAGGCTCACCATCGTCGCGAGGAAAGCGTCGACCAGTCCGTGCGATCCGCCGAGCCGTTCGAAGATCTGCCTGCTCTGCTCGGTGCCGCCGACCAGTCCGGAAATGCCCTGCGCGATCGTCCCGAACAACGCCCCGCCGACCGCGAGCCCGATCAGCCAGCCGAACAACGGACCCCGCTGCAGCCGCCAGGCCAGCGAAAACGGCGACCGCAACGACGGCGCGGCCTCGCTCGGTCCGAGTCGCGGCGGAAGCAGACCGACGCCGACGTCACGACGCGGCAGCAGCGCGTAGGCCACGACAAACAGCACGAGCGTGGTCGCGACGGGCAAAATCAGGACCCACCAACGTTCTTCGGCGAACGGCCGGATCTGCTGCGCCCAGCCGAGCGGCGACAGCCACGACAGCCAATGCGCGTCAGTGGTCGAATCACCCGCGCCACGCAACAGAAACGCGACGCCGAGCACGGCCGTACCGATGCCGTTCGCGGTGCGCGAGTACTCGCCGAGCTGCGCGGCGACCGCGGCGACGCCGGTGAAAACCAGCCCGGCGAGCGCAGTGCTCGCGCCGAGCGCGACGGAACCCGCCGCGGGAACCTTCGCCGCCAGCGTGACCGCTTGCAGCACCCCGATCAGCAGGCTCGCCCCGCCGGTCACCGCGAGTGCGGCGGTGAGCGGCGCGTACCGACCGACCACAGTGGACGCGAGCAGTTCGGCGCGACCGGTGTCCTCCTCCGCGCGGGTGTGCCGGGTCAGCGTGAAGACCGCCATCAGGGCGGTCAGCAGCGCCAGGAACCCGCCCATCCGCCAGGCGATGAACCCGCCCGCCGTGCCGAGGTTGAACGCCGGGCCGTAGAGCAGCGCGAACGACGGGTTCGCGGCGGCCGACGCGACGAGCCCGGCCCGGCTCGCGGCGGTCGGATAAAACTGGTCGTAGCTGCTGATCGTGGCCACCGGGATGAGGCTCAGCAGAACGATCCAGATCGGCAGGATGATCCGGTCGCGGCGCAGGGCGAGCCGGATCAACGGCCCGGTGCCGTTGAGCGCGCCGCTCATTTCCCGGCCTCGAGTTCGTCCGCGTAGTGGCGCAGGAAGAGTTCCTCGAGGGTCGGCGGCCTGCTCTCCAGGCTGCGCACGCCGACCTCCGTCATCTGGCGCAGTGCGTCCTCGAGCGAGCGCGTCTCGACGTCGAAGCGGACGCGGTTGCCTTCGACCTTCAGGTCATGCACGTCGGAAAGCCGGGCCAGACCGTTCGGCGGTCCGCACAGCTCCGCGGTGATCGAGGTGCGGGTCAGGTGGCGCAGTTCGGCGAGCGTGCCGGACTCGACCGTGCGCCCGTTGCGGATGATGCTCACCTTGTCGCACAAGGCTTCCACCTCGGCGAGGATGTGGCTGGACAGCAAAACGGTGCGGCCCTGTGCGCGTTCCTCCTGGATGACCTCCTGGAAAGTGGCCTCCATCAACGGGTCGAGGCCCGAGGTCGGCTCGTCGAGCAGCAGCAAGTCCACAGTGGACGCGAGCGCGGCGACGATGGCGACCTTCTGCCGGTTGCCCTTCGAGTACGTGCGGCCCTTCTTGCGCGGGTCGAGGTCGAAGCGCTCGACGAGTTCCTCGCGGCGCTTCTGGTCGAGCCCGCCGCGCAGCCTGCCGAGGAGGTCGATGACCTCGCCGCCGGACAGGTTGGGCCAGAGGTTGACGTCGCCGGGCACGTAGGCGAGCCGGTGGTGCAGGCTCGCCGCGTCGCGCCACGGGTCGCCGCCGAGCAGCTGGACCTCGCCGGCGTCGGCGCGCAGCAGTCCGAGCAGGACCCGGATCGTGGTGGACTTCCCGGCGCCGTTCGGGCCGAGGAATCCGTGTACTTCCCCCGCGGGAACCTGAAGATCAAGGCCGTCGAGGGCCTTCACCCGGCCGAATGCCTTGTGCAGGCCGGAGATCGCAATGGCGTTTCCCATGGTTCGGAAGCTACACTCTTTTCATGAAGTTGTGAAGTTAAGAAAACGTCTGGACCGAGTGATCGTCCAGGCGCGCGTGGGAGAGGATGGACGGATGACGACGCCTGAGACGAAGAGAGACGAGGACGCCGTCCGCCGATACGTCGAAAGCCTGGGGCTGGTGATGTCCCAGATCGGCATGCAGCGCATGTCAGCGCGGGTGTTCGCGGCGCTGATGACGACCGACTCGGGGCAGCTGACGGCTGCCGAACTGGCGGAGCAGCTGTCGGTGAGCCCGGCCGCGATCTCCGGCGCGGTGCGGTATCTGGACCAGGTCGGCCTGGTGCGGAAGGTGCGCGAACCCGGCGAGCGCCGCGACCACTACCAGCTCTACGACGACCTCTGGTACGCGACTTTCCTCAAACGCGACCGCTTCCTGATCATGTGGCGCGACGCGGCCACCGAAGGCATCGACGCGCTAGGCCCGGACACTCCCGCTGGCAAACGGCTGGCCGAGATGCGGGACTTCCTGGCGTTCATGCTGGTCGAGGTCAACAACCTGTACGACCGGTGGCACGAACTGCGGAAGAACCGCGACTAGCCGAGCTTCTCCAGGGTCGCGGCGAGCCGCTGGGCGAGGTCTGGCCGCGGCGGGCGTTCCTCGAAGGACGCGAGGAACGCCTCCTGGAAACAAGCCCCGAGCAGCAGCCGGGCCGCGGCCTCGACGTCGAGATCGGCGCGCAGCCTGCCCAGCTTGACCTCGGCGGCGAGATAGCCGGCGACGTGCTGGGTCGGCAGGTCGGGGCCGTTTTCGAGGCTGTCCCGGTGGGCGCGGAGCAGGTCGCGCGAGGAGAAGATCGAGATGGAGATCGGGAAGCTCGCGCAGTAGAAGGCCAGTGCCGTGGTGGTCAACTCGGCGAGATTGTCGCTGAGATCGGCCTTCTCCGGATGTTCGGTGAGCCTCGCCGCCGTGGCGACCAGGTCGGGCAACTCCTCTTTCAGCACCGCGAGGAAGAGCGCCGTCTTGTCGCGGAAGTGCTTGTACAGCAAGGCTTCCGAGTAGCCAGAGGCCTGCGCGATCGCCTTGGTCGTGGCGTGCGCGTACCCCTGCTCCCGCATGACCGTCGCTGCCGCGGCGACGATCTCCTCGCGGCTTCCCATGCGTGCTCCCTGAGGGTCTTCTCAGTGTGGTGGGTGTTCACTTACCCTAGCCGGTAAGTGTTTACTCACCCCCTCCTTGGAGGCCTCTGATGAAGATCACCGTCCTGGGCGCGAGCGGCCGAATCGGCGGCCTGACGGTGCGGGAAGCGCTGGCCCGCGGATGGCACGTCACCGCCGTAGTCCGCGACCCCGCGCGGTTGACCGTCCCCGCACACCCCCGATTGGACGTCGCGGTTCACTCCCTGACCGACCCCAGCCTGGCCGACGCGGTAACCGGCCGTGACGCCGTCGTCCTGGCCCTGGGCCCCGCAGACCTCAAGCCGACAACCGTCAACTCCGACGGCACCCGCTCCGTGGTCACCGCCCTGCACGGTTCCCATACGCGGTTCGTGGTGGTGAGCGCATCCGGCCTACCCGGGGACGGCGACAGCCTGTTCTCGAAGCTGCTGGTGAAGCCGCTGCTGGGTGCGGTGCTGCGCAACGGATACGCCGACCTGCAACGAATGGAGTCGATCCTGCACGGGGCCCCGGACGTGCGATGGACGATCGTGCGCCCGACGAGGCTGACGAACAAGCCCGCCCGGGAGCAGGTGCGCAGCGAGGTGGGTCGGGACGTGCGGAGGCGGTTCCAGATCCCGCGTGCGAACGTGGCGCGCTTCTTGCTGGACGCGGCTGAGGATGACGCTCTGGTGGGGAAGACGGTGTCGATCGCGCAGTGACGGGCCTGTCTGCAGTTGTTGACACCTGCGGCGGGAGTGCCCGCGGATGCTGACGCGTATCGCGGGGTTGTCTGCGGTTTCGGCCGCCCGCGGTGGGTTTGCCTGCGGACGTTGACGCGTGGCGGGTTTGCTTGCGGACTCGGCCGCTTTGCGGCGGGATCGCTCGTGGACGCTCACGTGCGTGGCAGGTTTGTCTGCGGCTGCGGCGTGATTGTTCTGCGGACTCGGCCACCTTGGTCGGGATCGCTCGCGGATGCTGACGTGTGTGGTGGCTTTGCCCCGGGCTCTGCCACCTGCGGCGAGGTTGCTCACGATGCTTGTGTGGCAGGTCCGCGGGCCCCGCCACCTGCAACGGGATTGCCTGCAGACTCTGCTGCCCGCAGCGGGATCGCTCGCGGATGCTGGCATGTGTGGCCAGGCCGCGAACCCTGCCACTCGCAGCAGGATTGCCTGCGCACCCTGCCGGTCGTAGCGGAATCGCTCGCAGATGCTGCCGTGCATGGCGGGTTTGTCCTCGGCCCTGCTGCCCGCGAAGGGTCGTCCACCGCCCCTGCCGCCCCCAGCGGAAGTCCTCGCCGCCCCGTGTCCGTTGGTTCTGTCTGCAGTTGCAGACATGCTGCTGGCGGAGGGTTTCCCCAAACTATCCCCAGGGTTGTCCACAACTCACATCCCCTGTGGACAACTCCCCTCGCAGACCCGGATCTGTCGTAGCCCCTCGTTACTGTCGGAGGCATGGCAGTTCTTCGGCTGTTCCTCCTTTTCCTGATGGCACCCGTGCTTGTCGCGCAGGCGGTGCGGGTGCGTCGGGCGACTCCGCGGCTTCCCGGGGCCACGGGTCCGATCGAGGGCGCACTCGGCACCGGGCGTCCGTTGCGGCTCACCGTCATCGGCGAGTCGACGGTGGACGGCGTCGGCGCGCTCACCCACGCCGACGCGCTCACCGGCCAGCTCGCGGTGGGGCTCGCCCGCGCGTACCCGGACCGGGAGGTGCGGTGGCACGCGCTGGGCATCACCGGCGCGTCGGCGCGGGTGGTGCTCGACGAGCTGGTTCCGCGCGTGCGGGAGGCGGACGTCGTGGTGGTCGTCCTCGGCGTGAACGACACCCTGGAACTGCACTCGGCCGCGCGGTACCGGCGGGATCTGCTGGCGATCATCGTCGAGGTGCGGCGAAGGGTCGGCGACGTCCCGGTCGTTCTCGCGGGCGTGCCCCCGCTGGCGAGCTTCCCGGCCTTGCCCCGGCCGCTCCGGGACTTGCTGGGTGCTCGGTCGGTCGCGCTCGACCAGGTGGCGCGAGGGCTGACCCGGCTTCCCGGGGTTACGCACATCCCGTTGGCGCCGGGATTGCTCCGTCCGGGAATGTTCGCTGCTGACCGTTTCCACCCTGGCCCGATCGGTTACCGCGCCTGGGCCGCCGCGCTCTCGGAGGGGTTACCGATCGTCACTGACGGTTGGCATCCGGGGGAGGTGGGGCGGCCATCCTGACCGGCCGGTTCACAAAAATCCCAAAAACTTTGGCGCTCCGTGTATCTAGGCGCACCCTGGATGCGTCCTATGGGGCGAACCAAGGAAAGGGAGGGCCACATGCCTGCGGATCAGAAGGACGAGCGGCAGCCGGGAACCACCGTTCCGCCCGTTAAGACGAGCCCCGCGCCGGGGGCGAACCGGGGAGTGCAGCCGGACGGCAACCACGAGCCGCTCGACGACACCGGCACTGCCAAGTAGCCAAACGGGCGGCGCCCGGGAGCCGAGGGGGCTGCCGGACGTCGTCGGCCGGAGGGGTTCGGGGAGGAATCCCCTCTGGCGGAGCCCGAAAGGGGGAGCGGGCTCCCCTGGGGGCGGGAAGCACCGGTCGGTGCAGGCGAATAGCTCACGCCGACCGGTGCGCACCCGCACGAACGCACGCGCCTGGCGACCTGCTCGGCACAAGGGGGCGAGCAGGCCGCTGGCGAGTGCGAAGCGACTGACGCACATGGCGACAGGGACTGGCCACACCGCCGGTCCGGTTCAGCTCGGCCCGGGTCTGGGGGACCCGGCCCGGCCGGACGGGTTCGGAGGGGACCCGACCAGCCGCCGAGCCCACCGGACCAGCGGCAACGACCAGCCCTGAGCGAACCGGCTCGCGAGCTGGCGCGGTTAGACGGGTTCGGGGAGGGCCTGTCCGGCTAGCGGTTGCGCGAGTTGGTTCGGGCGGGACCGGCGGATTGGCGAGGCCGGACAGGTCCGGATGGATTGCCCGGTTGGCGGGTTCGCGGTCCGGTGGGACCGGCGGATTGGCGCGGCGGGACGGTCCGGGAGGACTTCTCCGGCTGGCGGGTTCGGCGGGCTGGCGCGGCGGGACAGGGCCGGGAGGACTTGCCCGGCTGGCCGAGTCGGTGGGCTGGCACGGCGGGACGGGTCGGGGAGGGCCTATCCGGCTGGCGAGCCCGCGGTCCGGTGGGACTGACGGATCGGCTCGCGAGGTTGGCGCGGCGGGACAGGCCTGGGGAGGACCTGTTCGGCTGGCGGGCTTCGTGGACTGGTCCGGCGGGAGTGGCGGATCGGCCCAAGGGGCGGCGCGGCGGGATGGATCCGGGGAGGGATTCGTCCGGCTGGCTGGCTCCACGGGCTGGAGTGGGACTGACGGATTGGCTTGCCTGTCCGGCTGAGCGGACTTCGGGGAGGGGTTCGCGAGGTCGGCGGGCGTGCGAGCTGGTCCGGCTGGGGGTCGGCTCGCGGTTCGGTCCGGTCAGACGGGTTCGGGGAGGAATCCGCCTGACCGGACCGAACCGGTGAGCTGGCCTGAATCGGCTGGGCGGATCCGGGGGAGGGATCCGCTCGATCGACAGGCAAGACGGACCGGACGGATCCAGGGGAGGGATCGCGTCCGGACTGACGAAACAGCTTCCGGGCTGGGGCGGACGGGCGGATTCAGGGGAGGGATCCGTCCGGCCGAACCGGTCCGGCGGGGCGCGATGGGTCGTTGGGGGACTCGTCGGGTCCGGTGGAGCTGTCGGGACACGGCCGTGCTGGAGGGGGAGCCCGGCCGGTCGTGTCCCGGCACCCCGCCGAAATGGGTACCGCTTGACCTGCGCAAACCCACAACCGAACAGCACCAAAACCGCACCACCAGCCGCCCGATCGGCTTCGTGAAAAAAACTCACCCGGAAAAAGTCAGAGATTGATGTATCCCAGAGCCAGCTGTTTGCTCCTCAACCAAGAGCCCACCCACGGGGCACACACCGTGCCCCTCGACACCATCCGCACCACCGAAAGAGCGCGCACCATTCACGATCGATCCGGTACCCGACCGGAGAGGCGACCCGCGACGGGCCCGGACGTGCCGACACGACCGGAGGCTTGCTCGCCCAGGTCGGCCCACCTCCGGAGTGAGGCAGCTACGGTGACCGACGTGCACACCACCGAGGTAGACCCGCCCTGGGAAGGCTTGACCGGCGCCGACTTGCACGCCGCGTGCATGGAAGCGGCGCGGGGCGGCGATCGGCGCGCCATGGCGAAACTCGTCGACGAGCTGACGCCGCTCGTGTGGCACGTCGCGCGCGCCAACGGGCTCGACCGGCAAGTGGCCGAGGACGTGGTCCAGACCGTGTGGCTCGCTCTGTTCAGCCAGCTCGCGAAGCTGCGCGACCCCCGTGCGCTCGCTGCCTGGCTGATCACCACGACTCGCCGGGAGGCGACCCGTCCTTACGGCAGGCGCGCCCAGCCGGTGCCGCTGTCGGACGAGGTCGCCGCGACGCTGGAAAGCGATCATCCCGCACCTGAGGAGGAAGCCGTCCGCGCCGACCGGGACCGTCGGGTCTGGCGCGCCTTTCTCCGGCTGCCCGCACGCTGCCAGGAGCTGCTGCGGCTGACCGTTCTCGCCGGCCGCGCCGAGTATCGGGCGGTGGCCGAGGCTATGCAGATGCCGCGCGGCAGCGTCGGGCCCACCAGGGGCCGCTGCCTCGACTCGATGCGCGATCTGCTCGCAGGAGAAGGGGGTGCCCGGTGAGCGACAACATCGGCAGGCCGGGACACGGCCACGCGGTTCCGGACGACGAGGCCATCCTGGCCGACATCGGCCGGTTCCTCGACGAACTCGACCCGCCGCCGGACGACCTGGTGCAGCGGGTCCAGTTCGCCCTCGAGCTCGAGAACCTCGACGTCGAGGTCGCGCGCTGGGAACGGCTCGACGAACTGGCCGGCGTGCGCAGCACGGCGACCGGCACCATCACGTTCACCGTCAGCGACCTGACCGTGATGATCAACCTGACCAAAATCGGGAAGGTGCACCGGATCGACGGCTGGCTCGCGCCCGCGGGCGAGTACGACGTGGAGGTCCGCGTCGCCGATCACGGCACGTTCGCGACGGCGACCGACGAGGGCGGCCGGTTCGTGCTCGAACGCGTCCCCTGCGGAACCACGCAAATCCTCGTGCACCTCGGCGCGGGCCCGCACCGCCGCACCGTCGTCACGCCGACCGTCGTGCTCTGAGAAACCCGGACGGGCGTTATGGAGAGTGGCGGAGGTGTGCTCCCATAGAGTCCGTGTCCGCGCCCGTCCATGATCGAACGATCGCGGCGGCGTCCGATCTGTACGCGCGCGGCCGGGCCGCCGCGTCCGACCAGCGGCCCGGCATCGCGGTGCGGTTGTTCCGCAGCGCGCTCACGCGGCTGGCGCGCGTCGCCGATCCGCTGCCTGAACACCGGGAACTGCAGGTCCGCGTCCTGGTGAGCCTCGGCGCGGCCGAAGCAGAGGTCGCCTCCACCGACGCCGGTCTTGTGCACCTCGAAACCGCGCGGCAGCTTCGCGACCAGCTCCCGGAGAGCAAGGTCGCCCGCCAGCTCGGCTTGTTGGTCACCGGCCAACGCGCGGTGGTGCTGATGCGCGGCGGCCGGTTCAGCGAATCGCTGTCGGTGTACGACGCCGTCATCCCCGGAATCGAGGCCGAGTTCGACGACAGCCGCCGCACGCTGGTCGTCATGCTCTTGAACCGCGCGCTCGTGCAGATGGCGCTCAACCATCCGAACGCCGCGCAAGCCGACCTGGAGCGCGCGCTCGGCTTCGCCCGCGAAAACGGGCACACCCTGCTCGAAGGCAAGATCCGGCAGAACCTCGGCGACCACGCGCAGCTCATCGGCGACGTCCCGCAAGCCCTGTCCAGCTATGAACAAGCCGCGCGGATCCTCGTCACCGAATCGCCCGGTTCGATCCCGCTGATCCGGCTCGACCAGGCCCGTGCGCTGCTCACCGCGGGTCTCGCCGACGAGGCGGGCAGGCACCTCGACGAGGCGCTGCCGGAGTTGCGCGCCAACGGATCCGGCCAGCACATCGCGGAAGCCGAGGTCGCACGAGCCGCGGCCGCGTTGCTGGAGGGCGATTTCGCGTTGGCGCGAAAGTCCGCGTCGGACGCGCGGCGCCGATTTCTCCGTCGCGGCAATCGAACGTGGGCCGAGATCGCCGGTCTGGCGCGGTTCCGGGCGGAAGCGCAGCAGGTCCTGTCGGACCGCGAAGGGCGCTCTACCTCGCGGTTGCCCGCCGAACTCGTCTCGATCGCCGAACGTTTGGCCGCGCTCGGACTGCGGGACGAGGCGGCGGTCGCGCGGCTCTTCGCGGTGCGACTGCTGATCCGCCGCAAGGAAATCGCCGAAGCCTCGCTCGTCCTCACGCACGTGCCCGCCCCGCGTGCGACGTCGCCGGTAGACCACCGGATGTTGTTCCGGTTGTGCCGCGCGGAACTGGCGGTGGCCGAAGACCGGCCGCGCGCCGCGCTCGCGCAGGCCCGCGCCGGACTGCGCGAACTCGGCACGATCCGCGACCGGATGGGCGGTCTCGACCTGCTGTGCGGCACGGCCGTGCACGGCGAGGAACTCGGCAGGCTGGCGATGCGGCTCGTGCTGCGGCGTGCCCGGCGGAACGCGGCCGGCGCGCGCCGGATGTTCGCCTGGCTCGAACGCACCCGGGCGCAGGTTTACCGGTACGAACCGCTGCCGGTGATCGAGGATCCCGTGCTGGCCAAGCACATCAACGAGATGCGGCACGTCCAGCGCACCATCCAGCGCACCCGGCTGGAAGGCGAGTCGGTGAAGGCGCTGGAGCAGCGGTACGCCGAACTGCAGCGCGAGGCGACCAGGCTCGGCTGGTACACGAGCCAGTGGGGCCGTCCGCGGCCGGTCGCGACGCCGGACGAGGTCGTCGCCGCGCTCGGCGATCGCGTGCTGGTGAGTTTGGTGCCCTACAACAATCAGCTGTACTCGGTGGTCGTCGACCGCGGGACGTTCCGGCTGCTCAAACTGGGTCCGCTGGACGACATCGTCGAGACCGCGACCCAGCTGCACGCCGACCTCGACGCGCTCGCGCCGGACCATCTGCCGCCGATGCTGGCCGAGACGGTGTCCGCGTCCGCGCGCCGCCGAGCGGAGAAGCTCGACGCGCTGATTTCCGCTTCGCTGGTCAAAACTCTCGACGACCGCGAGCTGGTGATCGTCCCGATCGGCCAGCTGTACGCGATGCCGTGGGGCGCGTTGCCGTCGCTGCGCGGGCACCCGGTCTCGATCGCACCGTCGGCGACCGCGTGGATCACCGCGAAGCGTCCGGCTGCGGACGGTCCGGTGCTGCTCGCGGGCGGTCCTGGCGTGCCGGGCGCGGTCGGTGAGGTGAGCAAGCTGCGCTCGGTGTACCCGGACGCGCGGCTGGTCGAGGGCGACGCCGCGACGAGTGCCACGGTTCTGACCGCGCTGGACGGAACCCGCTTGGCGCACCTGGTCGCGCACGGCGCGCACGAGCCGGCGAACGCGCTGTTCTCCCGCGTCGAACTGGTCGACGGCCCGCTGTTCGCGCACGAGACGACGCGGCTCGTCAACCCGCCGGAGCGCGTGGTGCTGGCCGCGTGCGAGCTGGCGATGAGCCACATCCGGCCGGGCGAGGAAGCACTGGGCTTCGCCGGAACGCTGCTGGCGAGCGGGTCGAAGACGGTCATCGGCGCGGTAGCGCGCGTCGGCGACCGCGCGGCGGCGGACACGATGGCGGACCTGCACCGGCGGCTCGCCGAGGGGACGTCACCCGCGCTGGCACTGGCCGAAGCGATCGCGGTGGACCCGATGCGGCGGCCGTTCGTGTGCCTCGGAGCTGGCTGACTCGTAAGCGGCGAGACCGGCTAGAACCGGCATCGCCGCTCACGAGACGGGCTCAGCCCAGGAAGTCGGCCAGCGGAACCGGCGTCAGGCCGTCCTTCTTGGCCTGGGCGATGAAGGCTTCGTAGTCTTCCTTGAACGTCTTGCGGAAGTGCATCAGCACGATGTCGCCCGGGCGGAGCTTGTCGCCGGACTGGAACTGGACGACGCCGTCGTTGACCGAGGCGGTCCACAGGACGCTCGCGCGCATGCCGCACATCGCGGCGGCCTTGAGCGTGTTCTGGTCGAAGTTGCCGAACGGCGGGCGGAACAGCGTCGGGCGCACGCCGAGCGACTTCTGGAAGTCGTCCGCGTCGTCGCAGATTTCCTTTTTCTGGAAGTCGAGCGGTTTGCCCTTGAGGTTCGGGTGGTTGACCGTGTGGTCGCCGAGCACCGCGCCGGTCGAGTCGAGGATGGCCTTGAAGTACGCCTCGTGGCCCTTCACGTACCGGTTGTTCAGGAACAGCACCGGATGCCCGCCGGACTGCTGGATCAGGCCCTGCGCCGACGGGTCCTTCACCGCGCCGTCGTCCATGGTGATGAAGACGTACGGTTTGTCGGTCTGGATGCGGCGGATCACCGGGACCTTGCCGTCCTGGACCGCCGGAGCCTTCTGCTGCACGGTGCCGAACGGGTACGGCCCTGGCGGCGGACCCGGTTTCTGGGCACCCGGCGCGGGGTTCGCCTGTTCCGGGGGTTGACTCGAGTCCGGGCCGGAGCACGCGGACAGCACCAGCACACCGGCCAATGCCGCCGCCAGCCAGCGTTTCGCCATGCCGCTTCCTTTCCCTCGGGGTCACCCGAGGGGGATGACGTCTGTGCTCCGGCATTCGTTGATCGTTGTGGTGCAACGCACCCGGTCAGGCAGCCTGATTGCCCGCTTTGGCCAGCTGTGTGGCCAAAAATCCGATCACGCCGCGCAACGCGGCGAGGGCTGCCGGACCCGTTCCGGGGATGCGTTCGGCGAACGAACCCGACCACCGGAGGTCCGTGCCGCCGTCGGCGTTCGGCGTGAACATCACCTCCGCACGATAGTCGCGGACCGGGCTGAAACCGTCGAATGTGTAGACGTGCCGCCGATCCGGCACGTATTCGAGGGTCTTCTCGCGGAGCAGAACCGGCCACAATCCGACTTCCCGGACAGCATCGACACCGCCGTCGTCGCCGCGGGTCGCCCACCGGGACTGCCACACGAGCGGCCGCGCCCAGGTCGACCACTGAGTCCCGTCGCTTTCCAGCCGGAACAGCACCGGCGGAGCGGCGGCGCTCACGCGGTTCACCTCGAACGAATACCTGCGACCCGGCATGAAAGCTCCTTGAAGACGTTGTTGACAGTGCGACAAATCAATCCCGGACGGCCCCGGTAGGTCAAGATGGTGCGGTGAGCCGCCCCGACTTCGCCGCGCCGCACTGGCTGACGCAACTTTTGCGTTCCAAACCGGTTCCCATTCCGTGGAACATGGTCGCCCGCGCGGTGGTCGCGCTGGCCACTCCGCTGGCGGTCGCGTACGCCGCGGGCGACATCGCGGTGGGCGCGCTGATCTCCACCGGCGCGCTCCCGACCGTGCTGTCCGAGGCGGCCGGGGCCTACCGCTACCGCGCGCGCCGGCTGGGCGGGGCGACGTTCGCGGCCGGCATCGGGTACCTCGTCGGGCTGCTGACCGGCGGCATGCCCGCCTGGTCTATCCCGGCGATCGTCGTCATAGCGGCGATTTCCGCGCTCATCAGTGCCGCGGGCAGCAACGCTTCGGTGGCCGGGCTGCAGATGTTCGTCTTCTGCGTCCTCGGCACCGCGCAGCACGCGACCGGCGTACGCACCGAAGTGCTCTTCGGCTTCTTCTGCGCGGGCGCCGGCTGGGGGCTGCTGGTCGCGCTCGGCACCTGGACGCTCCGCGCGACGAGCCCCGAACGCACCGCCGTCGCGCAGGTCTACATCGAACTCGCGGCGATGCTGTCGGCCGAGGACGAACCGACTTCGCGGGTCGCGCGCCACCAGCTGACCACCGCGATGAGCACGGCGTACGACCGGTTGCTGGTCGCGCGCTCGTGGCTGTCCGGTCGAGACGCGACGTATCGCCGGCTGCTGAACCGGCTGTCCGCGACGACACCCGCGGTCGAGGCGTCGGTGGCGATGGTCAACGCCGGACAGCGCCCGCCGGACGAGGTGATCGACTACCTGACCCGCGTCGCCGCGTCGGTGCTGGCGAGCCAGCCGCTGCCGCCCGCACCCGAGCTGCCGGACGAGAACGCCGACGCGGTGGTCAGCGCGCTTTACGCCGGACTGGCGCGGATCGGGAAGCTCGACGACCGCAAGCGCCGCAAGAAAGTCTCGCTGCTGCGCCGCCTGCGCGAATGGGCGAGCGGCCTCTCCGGACCGCTGACCTGGCTCGCGACGCTGCGGCTCACGCTGTGCGTCGCGGTGGCCGAAGTGGTGGCGCTGATGGTGCCGTTCGAGCGGTCGTACTGGATCACGCTCACCGTCGGCGTGGTGCTGAAACCGGACTTCGGCTCGGTGTTCGGCCGCGCGGTGCTGCGCGGGATGGGCACGGTCGCCGGGGTCGGGATCGGTGCGGTGGTGCTCGCGTTCGGCGCGCGCGGCTGGGTGCTGGTGGTGCTGATCGCGGTGTTCGCCGGAGGGGCCGCGGTCGGGAAGGTGCGCAACTACGGGATGCTCGGCACGTTCGTGACGCCGCTGATCATCCTGCAGATGGACCTCGCGAACACGGGCAGCTGGACAGTCGTGCTGGCGCGGCTGGTCGACACCGTGATCGGCTGCGTGATCGTGCTCGTCGTCGGTTACCTGCTGTGGCCGGGTTCGCGGCGGCCGACCGTCGGCGGGCGGCTGGCGGACAGTTTCGACACGGTCGCCAAGTACGTCCGCACCGCGATGGTGCTGAACTCGACCAGCGAATCGCGGCTCGCCCGGTCGCGGGCCCGGCGCGGGGCGTACCGCGCGCTCGCGGACCTGCGGACGGCGTTTCAGCAGGTGATCGTGGAGCCGTCGCCGGCGGGACGGCAGGCGGTGGCGTGGTGGCCGGTGATCGCGGGGCTGGAGCGGGTGACCGACGCGGTGACCGAGGTCGGCGTGACCATCGGCGAGGGCGCGCCCGCACCGTCGCCCGCGGACATCGAACTGCTCACGGACGCGCTGGCGGAGCTGTCTTCCGCGGTCCGCGAGCAGCGGGACCCGGATTCGGTGCCGATGCCGGACAACCCGCGCCTAGCCGGAGTGGTGGACCAGCTCGGCTCGACGTTCGACGCGGTCCGCGGACCGGACCTGGTGGAACGGTCCCCGCTGCGGCTGGTGCGCCGGTTCCTGCCGTACCACCGGCGCACCTGAGCCGCGCACCTGCGAGAGCGCCCCGATGCCGCATTGGGGCGCAACCGGGCCCAACCTGGAGGCGGAGGAGTTACTGCTGTCCGCCGGGCTGGCCGCCCTCGGGCTTGGGGCCGTCTTCCGGCTTCTCGCCGCCTTCGTCGTGCTTGCCGGTGACCTTGCCAAGCAGGTCCTTGGCCTTGTCGATGCCGCCGTCGATCTGCGAGTCGTGGCCGCTGACCTTGGACTTCGCGAATTCAGCCGCCTTCTCGAGACCCTGCTCGAGCTTGCCGCTGTTCTCGCGCAGCGCCTCGGTCGCCTTGTTCTTGAGCTCGTCGAAGTTGATGCCCATCGAATGCCTCCCCGGGGTTGGGATTGAGAGGCTTCAATCGTCACACACCAGGCGTTCCAGGCAAGTCAAGACACTTCGCCGAGTGCGACGGCTCCGTCCAGTCCGGTGATCCGGCCGCCGCGTTCGCCGAGTGCGACGAGTCCTTCGCGGGCGTCGGCGGCGGTGAGGTCGATGCGGACGCCGGACTGCGCCGCGTCGCGGGCCGCTTCCAACGCCAGTGCGCCTTCGTGACCTGCGTTGATGGTCGCGGCGAGGCCGCCGGTGGAGGCGAGCGAGCCGCGGGCCGCGCCGAGGCGGCCGAGTGCGTCGTCGACGATCGGGAGCAGGGCGTCGCGGTTGCCTTCGGTCATCGCGCGCACCAGGTCCGGCGACGATCCGGCGACGCGGGTGCCGTCGCGGAAGGAACCGGCGGCCAGCGACATCGCGAGCGGGCCGCCCTGTGCGCCGACCGAGGCGAGGATCGCGGCGAACAGGTGCGGCAGGTGCGAGATCCGGGCGACCGTCTCGTCGTGCGAATCGGCGGGCAGCGGCACGGCGTGCGCGCCGACGTCCAGGACAAGCCGGGTGACCTCGGCCCACGCCGTCAGGTCGGTTTCCTCTTCGACGCCGACGACCCAGGCCGCGTCGCGGAAGAGCATGGTGTCGCCGGCGAGCCAACCGGAGCGCGACGTGCCCGCCATCGGGTGTCCGCCGACGTAGCGCGTGTACGGCGCGCGCCTGCGGACCGCGTCGAGCATCGGGCCCTTCACGCTGACCACGTCGGTGAGAATGCAGTGCGACGCATGCTGCGCGACCTGCCGCAGCAGGTTCTCCACCGCGGGCAGCGGCACGGCGATGACCACGATCGCGTCCGCGGCCGCGGCTCGCTGTAGTGCGGCTTCGGCGTCGGTGGTGACGTCGTAGCCGCCGCGGCTCGCCGCGTCAGCGTCCACTTCGGACACTGTGGTTCCCCAGACGGTCCTGCCGCTCGCCGCGGCGGCCCGCAGCAGGGAACCGCCGATGAGCCCGAGCCCGATCACGCATACGTCTCGCACGGGGCCATCCTGCCAGTGCGCGCAAGCGGCTACAGGACGGCCGCCAGCCGGGTGCCCTGGTCGATCGCCCGTTTGGCGTCCAGTTCCCGTGCCTCGTCCGCCCCGCCGACGAGGTGCACCGGCACGTCGCCGAGCGCGCCGGCGAGTTCCCGCACGGATTCCTGGCCAGCGCAAACCACCACGGTGTCGACCTCGAGCAGCCGCGGTTTCCCGTCGACCGTGACGTGCAGGCCGGCGTCGTCGATCCGGTCGTAGGAAACTCCGCTGATCTTTTCCACGCCCTTGGCGCGCAGGGCGGCGCGGTGCACCCAGCCGGACGTCTTGCCGAGCCCGGCCCCGATCGGCGACTTCTTGCGCTGCAGCAGGTAGACCTGCCGCGGCGACGGTTCCGGCTTCGGTTTGGCCAGTCCGCCGGGCACGAGCGCGGGATCGGTGACGCCCCATTCGGCCATCCAGGCGTCGCGATCCAACGCGGGCGACGAGCTGTGCGTGAGGAATTCGCTGACGTCCACGCCGATGCCGCCCGCGCCGATCACCGCGACCCGCTCGCCGACGGGTTTGCCGTGCCGCACGACGTCGACGTAGGAGAGCACCTTCGGATGGTCGATCCCGGGCAGCGCCGGGACCCGCGGCGTGACGCCGGTGGCCAGCACGACCTCGTCGAACCCGGTCAGGTCCGCGGCGGTCGCCCGGGTGCCGAGGTGCACCTTCACGCCGGTGACCTCAAGGCGTCGCGTGTAGTAGCGGATGGTCTCGGCGAATTCCTCCTTGCCCGGAATCCGTTGTGCGATTCCGAACTGGCCGCCGATTTCGTCGTCGGCCTCGAACAGTTCGACGTCGTGGCCGCGTTCGCCGAGCGCGGTCGCGGTGGCGAGCCCGGCCGGTCCGGCTCCGACGACGGCGATCCGCTTGGCGCGCCGGGTCGGGAGCAGGTTCAGGGTTGTTTCGTGCCCGGCCCGGGGATTCACCATGCAGGACACCGGTTTCCGGCTGAACGCGTGGTCGAGGCAGGCCTGGTTGCAGGCGATGCAGGTGTTGATCTCGTCCGTGCGGCCGGTTTCGGCCTTGCGGATCCAGTCCGGGTCGGCGAGCAGCGGACGGGCCATCGAGACCAGATCCGCGTCCCCGTCGGCGAGGGCTTGTTCCGCGACGTGCGGCAGGTTGATCCGGTTCGAGGTCACCACCGGGACCGAAACGTGCGGCTTCAGCTTGCCGGTGACCCAGGTGAACGCGCCGCGCGGCACGGACGTGACGATCGTCGGCACGCGCGCCTCGTGCCAGCCGATGCCGGTGTTGATGATCGTGGCCCCGGCCGCCTCGACGTCGCGGGCGAGCGCGACGACGTCGTCCCAGCTCTGCCCGCCTTCGACGAGGTCGAGCATGGACAGCCGGTAGATGATGATGAAGTCCGGCCCGACTTTTTCCCTGGTGCGCCGGACGATCTCGACCGCGAACCGGCGGCGCTTCTCCGCGGTGCCGCCCCAGGCGTCGGTGCGCCGGTTGGTGCGTTCGGCGAGGAACTGGTTGATCAGATAGCCCTCGGAGCCCATGATCTCGACGCCGTCGTACCCGGCGTCGCGAGCCAGCGCGGCGCAATCAGCGAACGCGCGAATAGTGCGGTGCACGCCGTACGCGGTGAGCGCGCGCGGGCGGAACGGGTTGATCGGCGCCTTGCGGCTTGACGCGGAAACGCTCAGCGGGTGATAGGCGTAGCGGCCGGCGTGCAGGATCTGCAGCGCGATCTTGCCGCCCTCCGCGTGCACCGCGCTGGTCAGCAACTGGTGCTGTTTCGCCTCGGCGGGCGTGGAAAGCTTCGAGGCCAACGGCAACAGCCACCCGGTACGGTTCGGCGCGAACCCGCCGGTGACGATCAGGCCGACGCCGCCGCGCGCGCGTTCGGCGTAGTACTCGGCCAGCTGCGGGAAGCGCGACGCGCGGTCCTCCAGACCGGTGTGCATCGAGCCCATCAGGACGCGGTTGCGCAGCGTCGTGAAGCCGAGATCGAGCGGGGACAGCAGGTTCGGGTACTCGGTCATGTCAGTCCTTCTCGTCGGCCCGCAACGCGGTCAGGATTTCTTCCAGCCACTCGACCTGGCCCTCTTCGACCCGGATTCCACCGCGCAGCACGAGATATTGGTGCAGCGAACGGCCGCGGAGCCGGTCCGGGGCGGGGAAGTCGCGCTTCTCGATCTGCCGGTACAGGTCGAGCCGCTCAGCGTGCGCGTCCCGATGCCGGACGATCTCTTCGGCGATGGCACTCGCGTCGCCGAACGACGCCCCGCGCAACTTCACCGCCAACTCCTGCGGCCCGGCTTGTGGTGCCGGTTCGGCAAGCCAGCGCCGCAGTTCCATCCGGCCCGCTTCGGCGACGGTGTAGACCTTCTTGTCCGGCCGCCCGTCCTGGACCACTATGTCGACGGCGACCTGACCGGCCTCTTCCATTCGCTTCAGCACGCGGTAAATCTGCTGGTGGGAGGCGCTCCAGAACAGCCCGATGGACTTCTCGAACCGGCGCGCCAGCTCGTAGCCCGAGCCGGAGCGTTCCGACAGCGAGACGAGGATCGCGTGCTCCAGTGCCATGCCGGACAGTGTCATATGCAACTAGGTGCAGTGCAACTGAGTGCAATCCACGTCACCCTGGGGCTTGGCTAGGTTCAGGCCCGCAGGTCGGCTTCGATGGTGTGCAGCATCCGGGCGAGGTCGTCGGCGCCGGCGGGGCTGATGCTGAGCCAGCCGTCGGTGACCGCCGCGGTGAACCGGCCTTGTTCGGTGTCGATCCAGTAGGGCGGGTGTTCGTTGCGGACGCGTTCGGTGCCGCGGCGGATCGCGACGTACAACCGTCCTACGTGGATTCGGGGAGCCTGCATCCACTCGACGGCGCGCCGTGCGTCGCGGGCGCTGTTGGTGCGGGTCGGCGGCGGATTTCCGGCGAGCACGGCGCTGTAGTCGGCTTCCGAGCAGGACAGCGAATGGAGGTTCGACGCGGGCGGAGTGCCCGGCAGCGCGGAGACCAGTTCCCGGGCAGCGGATTCCGCGGTGCTGGGGAACAAGGTGATCGTGTCGTGGTCGGCGACCGCGAGGATCGCGTCCCGTCCGGCGGCCGCGGCCTGAAGGGTCACGTCGCGGCCGTTGATGCGCGCCCAGCAGTAACGGTCGACGGAGGGTCGTTGCAGGAGCCCGATGACGTCGGCGAAGTCGCGGACCGGCCAGCCGGTGGCGGCGAGTTCGGCGTCCGCTTTCGCGTCCTGCTGGACCTGCTCGTCCGGCGGGTACCACTTCTCGCCGCCGATCAGCGTCGGATGCGGGTCGGAACGGTCGATCCGGCGGACCAGATTCTGGTAACTGTCACGGGAAAACCGCAGGGGGCTCCGGAGCAACGTCAGGCTCCGATGGTGGGCGGGGTCGGGCGCATGCCGTCGGGGTAGCCGCCGAACAACTCGTCGACGTCGTCGTCGAGGTAGGTGACTTTCCGCTGGTGCTCCTCGTCTTCGGTGCCCTTGCCCTTTCCGGCACCAGCGCCCATGCCGCCTACGCCCGGCGATCCCTTGGCTCCCGTTCCGCCGACGGTGCCGGGACGCGCCGCGCTCTGGCCGCTCGCTGGGGTCCCGGTACCGGTTCCCGCCCCTGCTCCAAGCTGCGGTCCGCTGCGCGACCCGACGTTGCCTCCGTTGCCGGTCCGTCCGCCGACGCTGCTCTCCCCGCTGCCGCCGGGAGCACCGAATCCGCCAGTCGGGAGACCGAAACCGCCGCCTGTCGAATCCGTGCCGCTGGTGGCCGGTCCGAATGTCGGCAGCCGTCCGGAGCCGAACCCAGGCGCGTCGCTGACCGGTGCCTTAGGCGTGTACCCGGCCGTGGTGGTGGAATCCGGTGCTGAGGCGTGCTCCGCAGGGGAGCTTCCGCTGTCCGGAAGGTGAGCGGAGCCGGTTGCTGGTGGCGGCACGGAGCTGCTGACCGGGCTGGACCCGAGGATGCTGCCGCTGGACGTGTACCCGCCGCTGGGGCTGGGCGTGTGCCCGGTGCCGGGGTCAGGCGTGTGTCCGCCGCCGTGGAAGCCCCCGCTGTACCCGCCGCTGCCATCCGTTCCGCCAGTCGGGCTGGACGTCCCGCCGACGCTCGGCGCGGAACCGACCGCGATCCCGGCCGGAGCGGCATTCAAAACCGGATAATCCTTGGCCGAAGAATTGCGATTCCCGTTCGTGGTGGCGACGTAAGATCCGTAGGCTTCTTTATTGTTTTTGTCGGCGTCATCCCACCTTGCCGCGGATTTTTCCGAATCACTCGCGCCGAACGGACTGTAGCTGGCCAAATCGTTGGTATCAGGACGGTTCGCGTCCATCGGAGTGAGCTTGTTGAGCGTGCTGTGAAAGCCGCCGTTCTGCGCGGTGAGGGATTGAGCGCTGCGGCCGAGGTCCTCCGACGCCTGCTGAGAGGTTTCCAGCAGCGGGGTGAACCCAGCCTTGGCCTTGCCCGCCGCGTCGCCTTCCCAAGAGGCGTCCATCTTGCCCTGCAGCCGGGCAATCCGCGTCACGAGCTCTTCGTGGGCGGATTTAAGCGCTTCGGCCGCCTGCTGGCCAGAATCGAGGGAGGCGGTATTGCCGCCGTAGCGGTGCATCCGGGCGTAGACATCCGCGCCCGTGTAGCCGTCCGGCATCAATGGCCTCCCTTCTGGAGGTATTGGATCACGTATCCGGCTACCTTTTTGCCGACTTCGCAGCTGTCGGCGAAAGGCTGCTTGAGTGCGTCGAGGCTGACGCTGATCGTGTAGGTGAGGTCGTCGCGGAGGCCGACCGCCAGCGCGCAGCTGCCCGGCGGCGGATTGCTGGACGCGTTGTAGACCACGCCCGGGTAGCCGTTGGCCGAGAATGCCTCGAACCGAGTGACTCCGCCAGCCTGCTTCTGTCCGTAAAGCCCGCTGATCCCGCCGTGAGACGGGTCTTTGGTGAAGACGGTGCCGCTTACGGACGACGGGGCATCGTCGGTCGCGAACCGCCAGCCGCAAGACGGGCCGGTGGGATCGTCAGGCTGAGGGACGGTGCCCTTGAGCGGAGCGCCGAGGCTGGCGACCTGATCCGCGGTCATCGCGGCGCAGGGGTCCTTCTCAAGAGCGGCCGGATCCAGCGGTGTCGGTACAGACGGCGCACCGAACGGTCGCCCGGTCGAACTGGGCGGGGCCGCTGACGTCGATGGGCTGGGGTTCCCTGGCTCGCCTGAACATCCAGCTAGGAGGGTTGCGGAGACTAACAGGCCAAGCGCTACGGCGGGTCGGCTATGCATCGCTACTGTGAAGACCTTTCAGGTGGTCGGCGGCCTGGTGCTCTTGCTTCTGGTAAGTATCCAGGGCTTGCTGAAAGGCCTCTTTCTGGCGTTTGAGTTCGGCGACCACGCTGTCGAGGTAATTGTTGTACGACAGGCCAGCCGCATTAGCGTCCTGCACATAGGCGATGCTGGCCACCTCGTCACCCATCGGTGTGAAGGCGCGGAGCGTCCGCGCATGTTTTTGGGGCTCAAGCTGGATCCACTCGAGGATGTCGTCGATCTCGGTGACGATCTCCTTGAGCAGCTCCGGAGTCAGCCGATACCCGCCACCACCGCTGGACATGCCTTCATTGGCCTTCGCCTGCGCATCGGCGGCTTCCTTCGCCGCCTGCTCCGGCGTTTTGTCCCGGACGTACTTGTACCCCGGCACCAACGGACCCTGCATGTTCGCGGGCAGGTGTCTGACGCGCTCGACCTCGTCATCAGTCACGAAAGCCTCCCCAGCTTCCTCACCGAACAACACGCACGGTATCACAATCGTATGCAGAGGGTGACAAATTCACCGACTCTGGTGATCGAATAGCAGCGGGCAAATCGGGTCGATCCAAGCCAGGGAAAGGATCAAGATGGAGGAGTGCACCCGGTCCTAGAACTGCTCACCACCCGAATCGCCGAAGGCAGCGTGCCCGGGCAGCGAGCAGACGGCCGCCGGCTTGCGCTTGCCGTCGAGGGCGGCAGCAGTCGCGGCACGTACTCCAGCGGGATGGTGTTGGCGCTCGAAGAACTCGGGGCCGCCAGCGCGTTCGACGACGTCTACGGTGCCTCCGCCGGTGCGCTCAACGCGGCGTGGCTGTTGTGCGGCCGCTCCCGGACCGGCGTGCGGACGTGGTGGAATCCGGCCGTCATGCGGCGGATCATCAACCCGCTGCACACCTTGCGCGGCCGGGCGGTGATCGATCTCGAGTATCTCGTGCACCAGGTCTACTCGGTGCTCGAACCGATGGATTTCCCCGCGATACTGGCGAATCCGGTCGGCTTCCATCCGCTCGCCACCGACGCCGACACTGGCGAGTCGACTGATCTGCGTCCGTTCATCGAGGACGTCGACGGGATCAAAACAGCGCTCGCGGCGTCGTCATGCATGCCGGTGTTGGCTGGGCCGCCGATTGCGATGGGTGGGCGGCGGTTCGTGGACGCGGGGATCGCCGAGCCGTTGCCGTTTCGTACCGCGCTCGCGCAGGGGGCGACGGACGTGCTGGTGTTGCGGACCCGGCGCGAGGACGAGCATCCGGTGCCTCCGCCGCGGGTGCAGGATGTGGTGGTGCCCCGGTTTCTCCGGAGGCACGCGCCGGGCACCATCGATGCTTGGCGGACGCAGTATCACCGGGATCTGGAGGACGAGCGCCAGTTGCAGGAAGATCCGCGGCTGGCGAGTGTGCGGCCGCCCGCTGGTGCGCCGGATGTTGTGGTGCTGGAACGGGATCCGGCTGTGCTGCGGCGTGCGGTGGAGTTGGGGCGGGACGCGGTTTACGCGGCGCTGGAAGGTTTGCGCAGGGCGTCGTGACTACGGGAGCGGACCGTCAGTCGTTGGGCGGCAAGGGAAACGGCGAGGTAGAGCAAGATTGAAGCGCTGCCGAGGCCGCGGGTGGAATTGACTGCGTCGACGGCGAAGTCCAGTCCTAAGTGGATGCCGAAGGAAATCAGCCACAGAGCGACGGTCAGCCAATTGCCTTGCCGCCACAGGTTTCCGTCGGAGTGCCAGATTCGCATGGTGTATCCGCGGGCTATGCCGAAGCCGCCAGCTGCCACGAAACTGGTGGCTAGCAACAGGATCGCCGCTGAGGTCGGGCTGGTTGTCGCGATGGCGAACCCGAGTGAGGCGGTGCCCAGTGCGCTGATGACGAGCAGGACTACCGGCGGGCGGTCGGCGCGGCGGGCTTGCAGTTGTCGCCAGATCAGCCAGGTCAGGACGACCAGGCCGATCAGGATGTTGTCGAAGGTGTTCGGCACGGGGACCACAGTGCCGGGCCGGGGCCGTCCCGCGCCTCCACCCGGGGGTGGAGGCCGGGTGGGAAAACCCTGTCAGGCCTGCGGTTTGCGGGCCACACCGCCGATCACGCGCGACTCCGACGGCGCCTTCGCGAACACTGTGTCGGCGTCCGGATGCCACGCCGGCGCGTACACCAGGCCCGGTTCGAGCAGCGGCCAGCCGCCGAAGAAACGCTCGAACTCCGCCTTCGTGCGCAGGATGCCCGGGTTCGTCGTCGACTCGTAGTACTTGATGATGTCGACCAGCGCCTGGCGTTCGTTGTCGTCCACCGGGTTTTCGTTGGTCATCTGGGAAAGAACGAGCAACGAACCCGGCGCGAGCTGCTTGCGGTAGAACTCGAGGATGCCGTCCGGGTCCTGTTCGTCCTTGATGAAGTGCAGCACCGCGTTGACGATCAGCGCCACCGGCTGCCGGACGTCGATCACGTGCGAATCGGCGACCCGGTCCCACAATTCGGCGGGCTGCAGGAGGTCGGCGGCCATCGCCTGGTGCCGGTCCTCGTCCGCGGTGTCGGCGAGCAGCACCTGCGAATGCGCGAGCGCCACCGGCTCGTTGTCCAGGTACAGCACGGAAGTGTCGTGCTCCGGGCGTTCGTCGTCGGCCACCTCGTGCACGTTGCCCGCGGTGGGCAGGCCGGAGCCGATGTCGACGAACTGCCGGATGCCCTCGCGCACGCACTGGCGCACCGCGCGGCCGAGGAACTGCCTGCTGGTGCGGCAGTACTCGCCCATCAGCGGCAGCCGTTCGCGCACCTTCTCGGCGAACATCCGGTCGATCGCGTAGTTGGTGGTGCCGCCGATGAAGTAGTCGTAGACACGGGCCGCCGACGGCCGGTCCAGACTGGCTTCCACCGCGCGCAGTGCTTCGTCCTGTGTGCTCATCGCCGTCCTCACGCTCGCCCTGGCGCTCATGCTAACCATGGCGCCCGGGTCAGCTCGGCCGGTAGGACTCCCGGTAGGCGTTGACCGACGCCGTCAGCTGGTCCATCGCGGCGCGCATCCGGCCCAGTTCGGCGTTGTCCAGGTTCATCGCCGCTCCGACGTGCGGCGGGATCCGTTCCGCCTTGGCGCGCAAGGCGGATCCCTGCCCGGTCAGCCGGATGCGGACCGAGCGCTCGTCGTCGGACTGGCGTTCGCGCTTGATCAGCCCGGCCTTCTCCAGCCGCTTGAGCAGCGGCGACAGCGTGCCGGAGTCGAGGTTCAGCGCTGAGCCGAGTTCCTTGACCTGCTGCTCGTCCTGCTGCCACAGCGCGAGCATCACCAGGTACTGCGGATACGTGAGGTCGAGCGGTTCCAGCAGCGCGCGATAGAGCGCGGTGACCGCCCGGGAGGCCGAGTACAGGCCGAAGCACAGCTGGTCGTCAAGCAGCAGCGAGCCGGTTTCGCCGGCGTCTGGGCTGGTCATCGGTCGCCTCCCGCGAGTTTCTCCTGCCAGCTCTCCATCCTCTCTCGGCTGGGCCGCGAGGGCAACTCAAGTGCTCTAGATCTCATTGAGCAACATTGAGTTGTGCACAACTAAGTTGAGAGCTATGTTTGTGCGGTCCGACCGATCCGCTACCGGAGGAAGCCATGACCGCGAACCCGCAGAACCTCGTCCTCGAACCGGCCGCCCAGGCGTTCGCCGAGGCCGCTGACCAGCCTCCGTACCTGTTCCAGCTCCCGCCCGCCGAGGGCCGCAAGGCGGTCGACGGCGTCCAGGACGGCGACGTCGAACTCGCCCCCGCCGACATCGAGTCGCTGACCGTCCCGGGCGGGCCGAACGGCGACGTCGAGGTCCGGATCGTCAAGCCTCAGGACGTCACTGGGGACCTGCCGGTGCTCGTCTACATCCACGGGGCCGGCTGGGTCTTCGGCGATTTCCACACCCACGAGCGGCTCGTCCGCGAACTCGCCGCCGGAACCGGCGCGGCTGTCGTTTTCCCGGAATACAGCCGTTCGCCCGAGGTCCGCTACCCCGTCGCGATCGAAGAGAACTACGCCGCCGTTAAGTGGGTTGTCCAGCACGGTGCGGAGAAGGGGCTCGACACCACGCGAATCGCGATCGCGGGCGACTCCGTCGGCGGAAACATGACCGCGGCGCTGACGCTGATGGCGAAAGAGCGCGGTGACGTGAAGTTCCTGCAGCAGGTGCTGTTCTACCCGGTCACTGACGCTTCGTTCGACACCGAGTCGTACACCAAGTTCGCCGACGGTTACTTCCTAAGCCGCGAAGGCATGAAGTGGTTCTGGGACCAGTACACGACCGACGAAGCGCAGCGTGCCGAGATCACCGCTTCGCCGCTTCGCGCCACTGTGGAGCAGTTGACCGGACTGCCGCCGGCCCTCGTGATCACCGGCGAGGCGGACGTCCTTCGCGACGAGGGCGAGGCGTACGCCGCGAAGCTGCGTCAGGCGGGCGTGCCGGTGACGGCGGTTCGGTACCAGGGCGTGATCCACGACTTCGTGATGGTGAACGCGCTTCGTGAAACGCACGCGGCGGAAGCGGCGATCACTCAAGCGATCACGGTGCTGCGCGGCGCATTCGGCAACTAATCAGGGACGAACGGGCAATCCTGAGGTTTCGCTGAGTTTGTCGGGGCCATTCCGGCGTGATCGCCGTCACGTGATCACAACGAGGGTGGCCCCTCAAACGTATCTAGAGCAGCGGGTCCCGCCTTTCGGGCGCGCGATCGGTCCTGGAGGTTTCCCGTGCACCTGAGCGCAATCAGGTTGGATTCGCCCGTCATGCTCGCGGTGATCGGCGTGCTCGCGCTCCTCGCGGTCGTCTCGGTCCCGTGGTTTTGGGACAAATGGCGCAAGCGCAAGCAGATCGGCCGCAGTGCGACGGTGGTTGTCGCGCTGTGTCTCGTGATCGTCACCCTTGGCTTGACCGGCAAC
The DNA here is from genome assembly GCF_006704225.1 of Amycolatopsis sp. Poz14. Taxonomy (NCBI): domain Bacteria; kingdom Bacillati; phylum Actinomycetota; class Actinomycetes; order Pseudonocardiales; family Pseudonocardiaceae; genus Amycolatopsis; species Amycolatopsis sp. Poz14. The sequence goes on along the minus strand of NZ_JACLHD010000001.1, from coordinate 309,874 downwards.
ATGATCGGCGGATTCTTCCCGACGCTCGGCTCGTTGCTCGGGACCGGCGCGTTCGCCGCCGAGGGCATCGACGTCGAGGGCGGCGACAACGGCGTCGATCTCGGCCGGGCGCGCGACCTCGGCGTGGCGCACGCGCGGGTCGGCAAGGGGACCATCGCGCACGTGACGGTGACCGGCCGGCGCACCGGCCTGACCCGCGACGTGACGGTTTACCTTCCGCCGCAGTACTTCCAGCATCCGTACAAGGCGATGCGGTTCCCGGCGATCATCTGGATCCCGAACTACCCGTCCGGCCCCGAGGTCACCACCGCCCCGATCGGGTACCACCTGCCCGAACAGCTTGACGCGGCGATTTCGAAGCATCTCCTGCCGCCGGTGGTCGTGCTGATCCCGGACCCGACCGGAACGCCGAAAATCGGCCACGACACCGAATGCGTCGACGAGGTCAACGGAAGTCCCAACGACACCTATTTGTCCGCGGACGTCCGGGAATGGGGAATCCAGCGTCTCGGCCTCAATCCGGACCGCCGGGCGTGGACGATCGCGGGCTGGTCGTCCGGCGGCTATTGCGCGCTGAACCTCGTGACGCGGCATCCGCAGTGGTACGCGCAGGCGGCGAGCGTGAGCGGCTACGAAAAGGCGCAAGTGGACGGTGAAACCGAGAACCTTTTCCGCGGCCGCAAGGACATCGAGGACGCGAACAACGTCAAGATCACCCTCCGGCAGCACCCGGCCCCGCTGGAACTGCTCGCGATCTCCGGCGAGAAGGAACAGAACGAAAGCCGGGCGGTCGACCAAATGCGCGCCGCCGCGCAGCCGCCGGTGCAGTTCACGACATGGCGGATCCCGGACGCGGGGCACAACATGAACACGTTCAAGGCGCAGCTGCCGGACGTGCTGACGTGGATCGGGCAGCGGATCCCCGGCCCGTCGGCTCCTGGGCAGCGGGCCGACGTGACCGGCGGGGTGAAGCCGTGGCCGTTGCCGAGCACGGGCGCGCGGGGCGCGCTGACCTCGGTGGAGCAGTGACGCTCAGCGGATCCCGGGAAGGTGCTTGACCACTTCGGTGACCTGGGTTTCGGCGTCGTCGTAGCTGACCGTGCGGGGATTCTCGGTGAGGACGACGACGATGTAGCGGTTGTCCTTGACCAGGCCCGAGGTGTGCAGGATGCGCCCGGGATTGCAGCAGGACCAGCCTTGTTTGACCGCCCAGTGCACGTCGCCGAGAGCGTCCGGGATGCCGAAGTACTGGCGGAATCCGTCGGCTCCGTTTTCGGTGGCCTCGCCGAGGGCCTGGAGAATCGTCGTGCGCTGCTCAGCCGGTGCCCGGTCCATCAGGTAGCGGTAGACGCGCGTGACGTCGGCGGCGGTGATTTCGGTGTCGCCCCAGCGTCCCGGTGCCTTGGGCGGCCTCGTTTCGGCGAGGCCCATTTCGGTCACCGCTTCGTGGACGATCCTCGTCTCGCCGCCCGCGACCCACAGCTGGCTGGCGGTGTCGTCGTCGCTGCGGGAGAGCATTTCCCGCACGGTTCCCGGACTGCTGCCGCGGTCGAGTGCGTCGAGGGCGATGAGCAGCTTCACGAGGGACGCGGAGGTGTAGTGCCGGTGCGCGTCGAGGGAGACCGGGGTCGTCCCTGTGGTGCGGTCGTAGACGACCACGCTGACGTGCCCTTGCGGGACGAGCGCGGTGAGTTCGGTGTTGAGATCCGCGCCTTGCTGGGGCGCGGAGCTGCCGGTGCTCCGCTTCGGGCCGGGGGCGCTCGAGTCGGAGGCAGGCGAGATGACGCCCGGCCCGTCCGTCGGTCCGGCGGCCGTGATCACCTGCCGGTACGGCTCGGCCTCGGTGGCCAGAAACGCGATGACCGCACCGAGAACGAGACCGAGCAAAAGGAACGTGTTCGCCCTGCGCATGCCCCGACTTCCCCGATCGAGTGATCAGGGTTCGCCGAATGGGGCGACTTTGTGGGATGGCTCTCGGTACCGGCCAGTACGCGTGACGCTCGGGCGGGCTGCGGGCAAGCAGCAGTGGATCAGACCACGACGAGGCGTTCCACCAGCAGGCCGATGCGCTGTTCGGCAAACTCCCGCGGCTGCCGTCCCGCTCGGGTCAGCGTCGCGATCCCGTGCAGGGACGCCCAGAACAACTCGGTGAACAGACCCGGTGCGACGCCGTCCCCGGCGACCTCGCCGAGGGTTTCCAGCAGGGCGGCGAAGGCGTCTTTCAGCTGCTCCGGGGTGTCGTCCTGCGCGAACGCGAGGCCGCCGTCGAGCTGGAAGATGGCGTCGTAGACCGCCGGGTGGTGCTCGGCGAAGTCGAGGTACGCGCGGGCGAGAGCGGTGACCCGGGCGCGCGGATCGGTCACGCCGAGGGTCGCGGCCCGCACCGCAGCCGCCAGTTCGGCGGCTCCTTCGAGCGCGACCGCGCCGATGATCTCGCGCTTGCCGCGGAAGTGGCTGTAGAGCACGGGCTGGCTGTACTCGATGCGCTCGGCGAGCCTGCGGGTGGTGACCGCGTCCCAGCCCTGCTGCTCGGCGAGCTCACGGGCCGTCGCGACGATGAGGCGCTCGCGTTCCGCCTGTTCGCGCTGTTTGCGTGTGTGGACCGACATGAGCTGAGTCTAGCACTGCTAGACAACCGAGCGGCAGTAGTACTAGCATCGACTCATCAGCTAGCAACGCTAGATTTTGGGAAGGTCATCATGCTCAGCGCACTCGCGGTCTGCACCATCGTGGTCGTCGGCGTGATGGTGGGGGTCGAGTTTTCCGTCGCCTTCGTCATCAACGCGATCCTCAACGGGCTCCCGGACGACAGCAATCAGCAAGGCCGCTCCCACGGCGGCCGGATGCTCGGCGCCCTCATGCCGTTCTGGTACATCGGTTCGCTCGTCTTGAGCGCGATCTGGGCGATCGCCGCGTGGGGCCGACCCGGCACCAGTCTTGTCGTGATCGGAGCCGGACTGCTGGTGGTGAGCGTGCTGATGTCGATCCTGCTGCTCGTCCCGATCAACAACCGCGGCAAGACGTGGACGTCGGAGAACCGGCCCGCGGACTGGAAAGAGCAGATGAAGCGGTGGGACCGCTACCACTACGCGCGGGTCGCGATCATCATCGCCGCCTTCGCCCTGCTGGTCGCCGCGCTCGTCTGAGCCGGTGCCCCACGGGGTCACCGCGTGGCTCAGCAGCCTCACCAGCCCCGATCTTGCCCGGCGGCGCGTCCGGGACGGCCGGATTCGGGTTTCGGCCCGGTTTCGGCGGGGGTATTCCTTCAGGGTTGACCCACCGTCATCTCGGTACGGGAAGGACTGGAGTCATGGTTCGTGCGCATCGAGCCCGCGTTCGGGTGGAAGGGCTGCAGCCCGCCCAGGTGCTGGCCGTTCTGCTCGGAGTCCTGTTTCTCGCCTACGGCATCATCGGGCTCGTGAAGTCCGGGTTCGGGGATTTCACCGGACACGGTGTCACTTTGTGGCGGTTTTCCGCCAATCCGCTGAACAACGTCGTCCACGTGGTGACCGGCGTGATCGGCCTGCTGCTCGCTTTGGGTTCCGGCCGCGCGCGGACGTTCGGCTGGCTGCTCTTCATCGGCTACGGCGCGCTGTTCGTCTGGGGTCTGATGCTGACCGGGATGATCTCGGTCAATCCGGTGTCCGGCCTCGGCAACCCGCTGAACATCGGCGACGCGGACAACTGGCTGCACCTCGGCATCGCCGTCCTGGGCCTGCTGACCGCGGTTCTCCCGGCACGGCACGGGGTTCTGCTTCCGGAGGACGAGGAACCCGTCGACGTCGACCCGGCTGTCCAGCCCCGTCGACACGAGCCCGGCGGGCATGGCTTGGCCCACTAGTCAGTCCACAGTGGAGTAACCGGGATCGTTTGCCGGGCATTTCCGGCAGCGATCCCGGCTTATTCCGTGGGGTCTTCCAGCGCCCGATCCACCAACCGCCGTGCCGCCCCGAGGTACTGCGCCGGGTCTAGCAGACCGGCCAGCGTTGTTGCGTCGACGGCGCTGGTGATCTCCGGCGTGTCCGCCAGAATCTCCGACAGCGGACGGTTTTCCTCAATCGCGCGCCGGGAAACAGCGCCCAGCACTTCTTTCGCGCGGGCCTTGCCCAGCTTCGGCGCCAGCGCGGCCGACAGTCGTTCCGAGACGATCAACCCATTGGTCAGCGCGAGGTTCTTCTGCATGCGGTCCGCGTGAATGTCCAGCCCTCGCACCAAATCCACGGCCGTATGGGTGGCGCCGCCGGTCAGGCGCAGACACTCGCGCAGCAGCTGCCACTCGGCCTGCCAGACGCCAGCCGAACGCTCGTCCTCCGCCAGGCCGGACTGTGTAACTCCCGCCGCCAGCACCGGTACTTGCAGCGCCGCCGACCGGATCAACGCCGACTGCACCGGGTTTTGCTTGTGCGGCATCGCCGAAGACCCGCCGCCGGTCGCCTCGGTCGCTTCGCCGATCTCGGTGCGGGCGAGGACCTGAACGTCGACCGCGATTTTGCCCAACGCCGTCGTCGCGCCAGCCAACGCGGACACCAGTTCCGCCACCGGTGCGCGATCCGCGTGCCAGGGCAAGATCGGTGCGGTCAAACCGGTTTCCTCGGCGAAGGCGGCGACCAACCGTTCCGCATAGTCGGCGGTGCCGTCGCCGTACTGGACGTACGCGGCCAACGTTCCTGCTGCGCCACCAAGCGAGACCGGTAGTCGGAGCTCAGCGATCCGGCGCGCGGATTCGTGGACGCCCTGCCGCCAGATCGCCGCTTTCAGGCCAAACGTCGTCGGAACCGCGTGGGCGGTGAGGGTGCGTCCGGGCATGACCGTCTCGCGGTGCGTACGTGCCAACTCGGCGAGCGTGTCCGCGATCGCTGCCAGGTCCGCGGTGATCAGCCGCAGAACGTCGCGCGCGACCGACATCATCGCCGTGTCGACGATGTCCTGGCTGGTCGAGCCGCGATGCACGTAATCGGCGTCGTCCGGGACTTTGGCGGACAGCGTGCGCACCAAGCTGACCACCGGGTTTCCGGTCGCACGCGCGTCGCGGGCCAGTTGGACGACGTCGAGTTCGCCCTCGCCCAGCGCCCGGGCGGCTGCGGTGATGCGCTCGGCTGCCTCGGACGGGACCGTGCCGAGCCGCGCCTGCGCCCGTGCGAGCGCGGCCTCCGCTGCCAACATAGCGGCGGCGAAGGCCCGGTCACCGGTCCCCGCTTCGGCCGGGGTTCCGGCGCGCACCGGGGAGAGCAGGCCGGAATCAGGATCGGCGGTCATGTGGTCCAGCATCGCACGCCGGGTGCTTTCGGGAGGGGTGGCCGCTGACCGCTCGCAGCACGGGTGGTGGCAGGACGGGCTTTCGCTGACCAGCTCCGACGGCAATCGCACTGCCGCCGACCACTGGCGCGCGACGGCCGGATGCGGACGGCGCGACCTAGCCACAGGCGGCAGCAAGCACGGCTCGGTGTCGCAGTGCGACTCGACCGACGCACGCGGCGTGCGGACGGCTGGGCGTCGGCTGCGCGACTCAACTGAGGTGGCGGCGAGCGCATGGCTGGGTGTCGGCGCGTGGACGATTGGCCTCGACGGCGCCGCCTAGCCACTGTCGGCCGCGTGTGGACGGCTGAATGTCGACGCGTGACTTGGCTGAGCGCACTGCGCGTGGACGATTCACCGTCGACGGTGCCACCCAGTCAAAGTTGGCCGCGTGTGGACGGCTGAATGTCGACGCGTGACTCGGCCGAAGCGCACAGCGCGCGAACTACTGGGCGTCGGCGGCGCGCCCCAGCCGAAGGCGGCGGCTGGTGTCGGGGCGATCGACTCGGCCGAAGCGCGTGGCGTGCGCACGGCTAGGCGTCGAAGGCGCGACGCAGCCACAACTGGCCGCGCACGAACAACCGGATGCCGCCAAGACTCAGCCGGAGCCGTCGACGAAAGCGCTGTCCGAACGGTCGCCGCTCACCCGCGAGCAAGCCGTGACCTCATAGGATCGCCTCCACTCTGGACTCGAGCCAAGCTCCAGGCCATGTCGCCGCCTCACTCCTCATCAGACGTGGCCGAAACACCAAGCGTCACCTTCACCGGCCAGTGGCTCCGTCAGTCACCTCCCTCAGCAAGTCCGCGTGCCCGTTGTGCCGCGCATACTCCGCGATCATCGACAGCAGCATCCACCGCAGCGAGAACGGCTCTCCCGTGGTCTTCCCGACCCCCTGCGCGTCCAGCGACGAAGCCCCTGCCACGATCTCCCGGCTCCGGGCGCACTCCTCGCGCCACAAAGCCAGTGCCTCGTCGAAATCCCCGTCCAGGCGGTCGAAGTCCTGGTTCGGGTCGTCGTCCGAGTAGTGCAGCAGCGGGACGTCCTCGCCGGCGAACTGGATGCGGAACCACCATCGTTCGCAGCCCGCCAGGTGCCGGACCAGGCCGTGGAGCGACATTGTGGACGGCGGCACCGCGCGCGCCGACACGGCTTCCTGGCTCAGGCCCGCGCACTTCAGCGCCAGGGTTTCGCGGTGCCACTCCAGATAGGCCAGCAGCGTCGAGTGTTCGTCGGCGACGCGGGGGATAGGCGGGCGGTCGCTTTCGGCCACCTTGGACAGATGCTTCGGGGTCGTTGTCATGAGACGAGCGTCTCACCCGCCACCGACAATTTTCGGCGCCGTCCCGTCGCATCGGGTGCACGGGACACCGTCCGCGCGCAGCAGTGGGCTAGACCACATGGCGGGGGTGGGTAGCCGCAGAATCCGTTCCTGTCGATGCGGAATTCAGGTGAATTCCGGTGTTGATCAGCACACTCAGGCACGGTTTCCGGACGGTGTTGTCGCTCCGTCAGAGGTATCGTGATCGGCATTCCGGGGATTAATCTTCTCGGCGGCCCGTGAACTCCCGCTACACCGAACAGCGGATGCTTCGCGGGGCCGGACGCACTAATGAAACGGTGAATACAGCGCCATGGTCGGAGCGAGTGTGCCGATGGTCGAGTTGTCGATGTACAGCCACGCCGGTGGTCAACTCGACCGGCTGTGCCGGGCAGTGGGATTTGATCCCGAAGAACGCCGTCACCTGGAACTTCTCCGGTTGTTGCTCGGGGAGTCCGGGGAAATGACCGTCGACGCTCCGGCGCAGTTCCCGTGCAATGTGGCGGACGACACTACGCCGGTGGAATTCTCGGTCGCATTCGACGCCAATGGCGAATGTGTGGTACGGGTTCTGGGCGAGACCGTCGGGGCTCCGGACCCGCGCTCCTTCCTCGCTCAGGTGGCGGGCGAATACGGCCTGGTCACCGACCGGCTCGACGCGGTGGCCGACCTCTTCCTCCCGCACGAGGAGCGCCGCGGGCCGTTCACGCTCTGGTACTCGCTGATCTTCCGCAACGGTGCCGCGCCGAAGATCAAGGTGTACCTGAACCCGCAGATCAGCGGGTCGACCATGGCGGATTCCCTGGTCAGCGAGGGGTTCCGGCGGCTGAATCTCGGCGAGGCGTTCGACCCGGTGGTCGAGCACGCGCTGCGCCGCGGCGAGCGCGACAACTTCACCTTCTTCGCGCTCGACCTCGACGACGACCCGCTGTCCCGGGTCAAGGTCTACGTCTCGCACGACGCCGCCGAGACCGAGGACGCGGTGCGCGCGGCGGAGCTGGTGCCGGGCACGGACCCGATGCTGATCCGGGAGTTCCTCGCCGTGCTCGGCGGCGGAAAAGGTCCGTTCGAAGGTCGCCCGCTGGTTTCCAGTTATTCATTTGTCGAGGGTATGGGCGGCACCCCGGGAAACTACAGTCTTTACCTCCCGATTCGGAGTTACGTACCGGACGACGAGGTGGCCCGTGCGCGCGTGCACGCCATTCTCGCGCAATACGACTTCGACCCGACACAACTGGACAAAGCGCTGGCAGCGGTTTCGGAAAGGCCGCTGCGTGACGGCGTCGGGCTGATCGCGCACGTGTCGCTGAGAATGGGCGAGTTCGGCTCCGGAATCACCGTCTACCTGTCCTCCGAGGCTTATGCGGTAGCGCCGCCGAGAAAGCGGCCGGTGCTCGGCCGGATGACCTGACGCGGTAGTTTTCGGCTGTCACCCACAACTGGAGGAAATACCCTGATGCGGACCTTCCCGCCGTACCGCTCCCAAGTCGTCGCCGAAATTCCGGTCACCACGCGTGCCGAGCGGGAGCAAGCACTCGCCGCGGCGGGCTACAACGCCTTCAACCTGCCCGCGAACAAGGTCAGCATCGACCTGCTCACCGACTCCGGCACCGGCGCGGTCTCGACCCGGCAGGAGGCCGCTGCGGCCGCCGCGGACCGCTCCTACGCCGGGTCGGACTCGTTCTACCGCTTCCGCGACGCGCTGAGCGACCTCACCGGATACCCGCACCTCCTGCCGGTGCACCAGGGCCGCGCGGCCGAGCGCGTGCTGTTCTCCAGCGTGCTCGAAAGCGGCCGGATCTCGGTCAGCAACACGCACTTCGACACCACCCGCGCGAACGTCGAACTGCTCGGCGCCGAGGCGATCGACCTGCCCTGCGCGGAGTTCGGCGACCTCGACAGCCTCGAACCGTTCAAGGGCAACATCGACCTGGACGCACTGGAACGCCTGCTGACCGGCCCGGACGGCAACCGCGTCGGCCAGGTCCTGCTCACCATCACCAACAACGGCGGCGGCGGACAGCCGGTCTCGATGGCGAACCTGGCCGCGGCGGCGAAGCTCGCGCGGACGCACGGTGTGCCGGTTTTCCTTGACGCGGCGCGGTTCGCGGAGAACGCGTGGCTGGTCATCCAGCGCGAGCCGGGTTACGCGGACAAGACGCCGCGCGAGGTCGCGCGAGAGGCGTTCGGCCTGGTCGACGGCTGTGTCGCGAGCCTGAAGAAGGACGGCATCTCGCCGATGGGCGCGTTCATCGGCCTGACCGATCCGGACCTCGCCCAGACCTGCGAAACCAACCTGATCGCCACCGAAGGCTTCCGCACCTACGGCGGGCTCGCGGCGCACGACCTCGACCGCGTCGCGAAGGGCCTTCAGGAAGTCGTCGACCCGCACTACCTCGCCGCGCGCGCGGGAGAGGCGTCTCGGCTCGCGAGGCAGGCCAACGAGGCCGGGGTGGACATCGTGCAGCCGCCGGGCATCCACGCGCTCTACCTCAACGCGGGACGCCTGCTGCCGCATCTGTCCGCCTCGCGGTTCCCGGGCCACTCGCTGGCTTGCGAGCTGTACCTGGCGGGCGGAATCCGGTGCGTGGAACTGGGTTCGCTCTACCTCGGCACGCTCGACGAGCAGAACGAGCTGATCACCCCGGCCCCGTTCGAGCTGGTCCGGATGGCGCTGCCGCGGCGCGTGTACAGCCAGGGCCACTACGACTACGTGGCCGAAATCCTCGGCGACATCGCGAAAAACCCGGAGCAGGTGCCCGGCTACCGGATCGTGGAAGCGCCGAAGATCCTGCGGCACTTCAATCTCCGGATGGCCCCGGTGCACTGAGGACAGACGAACGAGGGGGCTCCCCGCGCCGGGAACCCCCTCGCTGGTCGGAAAGCCCGGCTCAGGCGGGTTGCGGAACCACCGTCATCGCGTGCTTCACCAGCCGGATCAGCGCGATCTTGCTCGAATCCCGCTGCCGCGCGTCGCACATCACGATCGGGACGCCGTCGGGCACCACGAGCGCCTCGCGGATCTCGTCGGCGGTGTAGCGCGGCGCGTTGTCGAAGCAGTTCACCGCCACGACGAACGGGATCTTCCGCCGCTCGAAGAAGTCGACCGCCGCGAAGCTGGTCTCCAGGCGGCGCGTGTCGACCAGCACGACGGTGCCGATCGCGCCGCGCGCCAGGTCGTCCCACATGAACCAGAACCGTTCCTGGCCAGGGGTGCCGAACAGGTACAGCACGTGCCGCGGCGAGATGGTGATCCGGCCGAAGTCGAGCGCGACCGTGGTGGTCTTCTTCTGCTCCACTCCGGACAGGTCGTCGACGCCGGTGCTCGCCTCGGTGAGCACCTCCTCGGTGGACAGCGGCGGGATTTCGCTGACCGAGGCGACCATGGTGGTCTTCCCGGCGCCGAACCCGCCCGCGACGATGATCTTGACCGGGGTCGGCACCGACGCCGCGGCGTCTTCAGAGCTTGATGAGGCCATCGAGAACCGCCTGGAGAGTTTCGTGGTCCGGCACCTGGGCCGGCTGACGGGACGGGGCGCGGGTGATGACGAGACCGCGGTCGATCAGGTCCCCGCACAGCACGCGCACGACGCCGAGCGGCAGCTTCACGTACACCGCGATCTCGGCCACCGACAAGGGTCTGCGGCACAGCTGCGTGATCGCCAGGTGCTCCGGGCCGAGCCCGACCGGGTCCGATCCCTGCTGCAGGGTCATCACCTGGGTGGAAAGGTCGAGCTGGTGTTCGGACGGGGTCCGTCCGCTCGTGATCGTGTACGGCCGGACCAGGGGTCCGGCGGCCTCGTCGTACCAGCCGTCGTCGCTCATGTCGCCTCCCGCAGCAGGTTCGCGGCCTCGCGCGGCGCCGACGCCAGGTAGTCGCCGACGCGCTTGACCAGCCGGTTCATCTCGTACGCGATCATTTCGACATCGATGTCCGCGCCGGCGAGCACGGCGAGGCACGCGCCCTGCCCCGCCGCCGAGACGAACAGGTACCCGCGTTCCATCTCGATCATGTTCTGCAGCACCGGCCCGCGGTTGAACTGCCTGCTCACCCCTTTGGCGAGGCTCTGCAGGCTCGACGCGATGGCCGAGAGCTGGTCCGAGTCGTCCTTGCTCATCCCGGACGACTTGCCGAGCAGCAGGCCGTCGGCGGACAGCACGATGGCGTTCTGCGCGCCGACGACGCGGTTGACGACGTCGTCGAGCAGCCAATTGAGATCAGGGGTGGAATTCCCGTACTCGTTCATGCGGACAGACCCTGACTTTCGGTGTGGTGAGGTGTTCGGTCGTTATGAGTCATTTTGCCCGCCTCGCGCCCGGCGGGTGCCCTTGTGGAACGCCATCAGCGTCCGCGCGGTGGTCTCGCCCGCGTTGGTCACGTCCGCCTCGGCGGCGGCGTCCGGGTCGTCGTGCAGCTGGGCGACGAGGTTTTGCTGCGGCTGCCGGCGCGGGAGCCGGGGCCGGTCGTCGCCCTGCAGCCCGCTGAGGTCCGGTTCGGCGGCGCGCGGCGCGGCCGGGACGTCCGGGATCTGGCCCGCGGACGGGGGATACGGCTCCGGGGTGCGCGGGCTCGGCGTCGGAAGCGGACGGGCCGGGTACGGCCGCGGCGTCGGCTGCGGAGCCTCCGGGACCGAGCGCTGGACGGCGCTTTCCTGCGCGGGCGCGCCGACCTGGGCCAGCGCCGGGGCCTCGTCCGCGGGTTCGGGCGCGTTCGCGTCGGCGAGGTGGTTCGACGGGATCAGCACGGTCGCTCGGGTGCCGCCGTACCGCGACGGGTCGAAGGTGACCGTGATGCCGAGCCGCGAAGCCAGCCGCGCGACCACGAACAGGCCGAGGCTGGAGTCCGCGCGCAGTGCCATCGCGTCGAATTCGGGTGCGTCGGCCATCATCGCGTTAGCCCACTCGCGCACGCCCTCCTTCATGCCCAGCCCCTGGTCGGACACGTCGACCACGACGCCGCGCGCGACCATCCGGCTGGTCACCTCGACCTGCGAACCCGGCGGGGAGAACGACGTCGCGTTGTCGACCAGTTCGGCGACGAGGTGAATGGTGTCGGCGACCGCGGTGCCGACGATCGCGACGTCCGGCACCTGTTCGACCTGCACCCGCGAGTACTGCTCGGTTTCCGAGACGGCCGCGCGCAGCACCTCCATCAGCGAAACCGGTTTGCGCCAGCGCCGTCCGGGCTGCTTGCCGCCGAGGATGATCAGGTTCTCGGTGGTCCGCCGGGCGCGCGCGGCGAGGTGGTCGAGCTGGAACAGCGAAGCCAGCTGGGTCGAGTTCTCTTCGCGGCTTTCCATTTCGTCCAAGATCTGCAGCTGCCGGTGCACCAGCACCTGGTTGCGGTGGGCGATGCCGAGGAACACGTTGTGCACACCGCTGCGCGCCTTCGCCTCGCTCGCGGCCGCGTTGACCGCGGTCAGCTGCGCGGTGTTGAACGCCTCGGCCACCTGGCCGATCTCGTCCCGGCCGTGGTCCAGCTTCGGCAGCTCGGCCTCGATGTCCACCGGATCGCCGCTCTTGAGCCTGCGGACGATGTTCGGCAGCCGGTTGCGCGCCAGGTCGAGCGAGTCGTTGCGCAGCCGCTCGAGGCGCGTCATCAGGGTCCGGTCGACGAGCGACCGCGACACCCGCACCGCGACGATGATCGCGGCCAGCGAGGCGAGCAGGGCCACGATGCTGCCGATGATCGCGTTGCGCAGCTGCGCATTCCCGGAGTCGATCGCGGCGGCGGAAACCTGGTCGGCCTGTTCGATGGTGAGCTGGTTCAGACCTTGCGCGACCTGTGCGGTCAGCGCGTGCCAGTCGCCCGCCGATACCGGGACGTTGTTCTGGTCGCCGCTGGTCCACGGGCCGTGCTTGATCAGCGAGTCCTCGGCCGCGTTGAGCCGTTTCCACGCGTCGCTCGTCGAAAGCTGCTGGTAGTGCTGGCGCACGGCCGGTTCGAGGAACGGCGAGATCTGCGCCAGCTGCGTGCGGTAGTAGCCGACCAGCTGGGAGAACTGGACGAAGTCGTCCGGCGCGAAGGTGCCGCCGGAGAACGCGGCCGACACCAGCGACGTTTCGCGCGACATCAGGTCGCCCGCGCGGAACAGCGAGGTCGCCGAGATCGCGCCCTGCACCGCGGTCGCGTCGGGGACGATGCGCGCCTGCGTGTCGAACAGCGTCGCCGCGGAGTCGAGGACGCCGTTGTAGTAGGAGTTGACCTGCGCGCGGTTGATGCTGCGGAAGTTGACCTGCGAGCGCAGCACCGGCAGCTGGTCGAGCTGCGCCTTCAGCGCGGTGACCTTGCCGGCGATCTCGTCCGGCGCGCTGGAAATGGTGGCGGCGAAGGCGTCCTGCAGACCCTTCAGCTTGCCGTCGCTGTCCTGCTCCTGTTGCTGCAGCTGCTGCGGGCCGGAGCTGGGGCTGTCGAGGTACTGCAGGGCGAGCTGGCGTTCCTGCTGCAGCGACGACAGCGCGGTGAGCGCGGGGATCGAAACGTCACGCACCGAGCCCGCGACGAGCCGCACGTACAAGCCGTTGATGAAGAAGGCCGTCGCCAGCACCGCCCACAACACGAGCAGGGTGATGCTCGGGATCAGGACCGTCCGGGTCAGCCTCTTCCGGATCGACTTGTCGTACGCCTTGCCGGGATCGTCCTTGTTCTCCACGATGATTCACGAACTCCTGGGTCACCCTCGGCGAGAGTGCGGACACGGCCGGGGAAGCGGACACGCCAGTGGGTGCGAGTGGTCCTCGTCACGGAAATCTCGGATACACCCTTCGTAGGCCCACCGAACGGAACAGCCCCGGTTTCTATCACGAACGGGGGCCTCGTGGTGCCGCTGAACGTGCGGCCGAACGCGGTCTTGACGCCGGTTACCGACGGTAGCGGCGGGTTCCCCCGGCGTTTCCCGAGGCCCTGGCCCTGGCTGCGAATTCCGGACCAACGGGCTGGGCTGAATGAGTGATTCAAAAAGTGTCCGGACACTCAGTCGAGGTTCCGTGTGGCGGAACTGTCGGCGAATTGACTTGTCGACAGTTGCTGTCCACAGTGGACTAATGACTGACCCCGCGGCGTCGGGCCGAGGAACGGAAGCAGTTCGATGCCGTCCTGAAGCGCGGCGAGGGTGCGCAGGACTCCGGCGCCGCCGGTGGCGACGTCGGCGGACAGTCGTAGCAGGCGAGCGCCGGGGAAGGCAAGGCCGCCGCGGAACGGGACCGCGTACCAGGAAAGCCGCGTCAGGTGCCGGTCGATCGCGTCCTGCGTGCGCCGGTCCGGCGTGCTGCTGAAGGCCAGCCCGGCGGCGAGTCCGCAGCGGCCGTTCAGCAGTCCGGGATGGAGCGCGAACTCCCCGCGGCACGCGACGCGCAGTGCGGGCAGGCTGCGCGCGGCCTTCGCGTCGAAGCGGTACCGCGCCAGTTGTTCGGTGACGATCAGGATTCCGGCGCTGCCGATTCCCGCCCCGCGGCGCGAACCGCGGTTGCCGTCGCGGACCGGCAGCGAGCCGTCCAGCGCCGGGACGCATTCCTCCAGGTCGCGTTCGAGTGCTTGATCGGCGAACGACAGCCAGGCCGGTTCGCCCGTGCGTTCGTAGAGCCGCAGAAACAGCAGCGCCGGGCCGGACCAGCCGTACAGAAGCCCGGCCCGCGCGGTCGCTCCCGGCGGTTCCGCGGTGTCCAGTGCCTCGGCGAGCCGGATGCCGATGTTCAGCGCCTGCCTGCCGAATTCGTTGTCGCCGCGGGTCGCGGCGAAGTGCAGCCGGGTCAGGCCGACGCCGGCCAGCCCGCTCGCGAGATCGTGGCCGACGGTCTGGTCCACCAGCGCGCGCGAGGCGGCGAGGAGATCGGCGGCGGCCTTCCGGTAGCCGAATTCCTCCAGCACGTAAGCGATTCCGTGACTGCCGTCGTAGAAACCCGCGCGGCTGGGCTGTTCTCCCTCGATCGCCTCCAGCAGCCACTGCTCATGCTCGGGGAACCGGCCGACGCCCGCGACGTGCAGCGAGTGCAGCACGCCCGCCGCGCCGGTGCCGAAGGTCGCGCCGCCGACACGGAACTGCTCGATGTCGCCGGGGAACAGGCGATCCCGCCGCTCCGGGGTCGCGCACGCGAGCAGGGCTTCGGCGATCTGCTTGCGCACCAGGGTCCAATCGGGACGGGGTTCGTCGAGTTCGGTGTGCGCGGGCTCGGTGTGCGGCGCGACGCTGTCGGCGTAGCCGGCGGGCAGCGAGAACCGGCGTTCGGTGAGCTCAGCCGCCCAGCGGAGGCGTTCCGGCACCAGGTGATAGAGCGGGGCCAGCGGCAGGAAGAGGCGCAGCCGCAGGGCGGTTTCGTCGCGGTCGAAGCCGGTCAGCGACACCGTGCCGGAGCTGTCGACCAGGATGTTGCGCGGGTTTTCGAGCACGACGCCGCGTTCGGCGGCTTCGGCGACGATCCGGTCGACCTGCGCCACCACGGACAACGCCTGCCTGCGGTAGGCGGCGAGGTCGGCTTCGGGGCAGTCGCGGCGGGTGAGCGGGTAATGCCGGGTGAGCCAAACGTCCAGCGGCAGGCCCTGCCGGTACTCCCGCACCAGGTAGTGCCGCTGTCCGGGCAGGTAGGCGTGGGTCTTCGGGATGCCGGGGATTCCGGCGAGCTGCTCGAAAAGGTCGTGTTTGCGCTCCAGCCGCGCGACCGCGTCGACGCCGTCGCCGTCCAGTCCGGTGTAGGGCCAGGCCTCCTCGACGAGCACCTGCTCGCCACCGCGTTCGGCCAGGTAGACGGCGGTGCCGTGGGCTTGGCGGAGCACCTCGGCGACCCGGTGCGGCGGCATCGGCGCGTCGGTGTACTCCGCGACGCAGTCGGGGATCCGGACCCAGTTCGGCACGGAGAACTCCGGGCCCCGCGGCGCGGGTTCGAGCGCGCTGCTCGGCCTGCGCAACGCGGGCACGCGAGCGCCGCCGTGTTCGGTCCACAGGGGCGTGAATCCGCCGTAATGCACGTGAATCGGGCATTCTCCGCAACGGAGCGCGCCGTCGATATCCGGTCCGGGCTCGCCGGTGAGGAGTTCGGAAAGATCGTCGAGGATCCGCTCGAGCGCGTTATTGTCGGGAGGATAAATAGTGGCCAGTGCACCGGTTCCGCCGGTCGTCGGATATTCGGCATTGCGGTCGAGGAAAATCGACCGGGAACGCAGATGCCGGTGGTGCAGCCCGGCGGTCCGGCAGTACTCGCGGACGCGGTCCAGTACCCGGTCGGCATTGCCCGGAGCGGCGGAAATCTCCACGGCCCAGCCCTGTTCCGGCAAAACGGCTCCGGCGGGGTGGAGGTAACGCCAGTGTCCGTGGTCCTCGGCAGTCCATTGTGGACTGTAGAGCGGGACGGCCAGGTCGTCGGCGGATATTTCCCGTCGGCGGTCGAAGAACCACGGATCGGCGAGGCAGAATGCCTCGTGCCGGACGTTCATGAAAGTGGATCCTTCCGCGTGTGCGCTTCTCCGGTTCTCCGGCGACGGAAACCATTCCCGCACAGCTTCGGCGTCGCGCCAATCCGCCATTTCAGCGTTCGGCCGACCCGAGCGGGGCGAGGATAAAACCGGCGGTGGCGAACCGAGAGTGAGTTGCCGTCGCCCGGTCGAGCGGGATTTCCGTGGCATTCGGGAATTGACGGAATGCCAGCGACCCATTCCGGTGAACGTGGCCCCGGCCACGCCGTCGGCCCCTCGCCCGTCCGGGGCGGTGAGCCAGGCGGGTACGTTGAGGCCGGCGGGCAGAAGGAGGAACGGGTGATCGTCGGGTTCGCGATAGCGGTCGCTGGATGCGCCGCGCTCGTCGCGCTGTGGAGTTTCGTCCAGGCGGCGCGCAAGAAACTCCCGGACACCCCGCTGCTCGTCGCGCTCGCGGTGATCGAGGTGCTGCTGGTCGCCCAGCTCGTGATCGGGATCGTGCTGCTCGCGAGCGGACACCACCCGGGCAGCCTCGCGACCTACCTCGCCTACCTGATCGGCTGCCTCGTCGTGCTGCCGGTCGGCGCGGCGTGGGCGCTTGCCGAGCAGAGCCGGTCGAGCACGGTCGTGCTCGGCATCGCCTGCCTGGCCATTCCGGTGATGGTGCTGCGACTGAACGAGGTGTGGAGTGGAGCAAGCGCGTAAGACGGCCACCGGCCCCGGCCGGATCCTGGTCGCGGTGTACGCCATCTTCGCGCTCGCCGCGACGTCGCGGGCGGGCGTCCAGATCGGCACGAAATTCCACGAAGCGCCGCTGGCGTACGTGCTGTCGGCCTTCGCTGCGGTGGTCTACATCCTGGCCACGATCGCGCTCGCCCGCGGCGGCCGGACGTGGTGGCGGATCGCGCTCGCCGCGTGCACCGTCGAACTGCTGGGCGTGCTGACCGTCGGCACCCTGAGCATCTTCGACCGGCAGGCGTTCCCGGACGCCACGGTCTGGTCGGTGTACGGACAGGGGTACCTGTTCATCCCGCTGGTGCTCCCGGTGATCGGCCTGTACTGGCTGCGCCGGACCCGGGCCGCCGGCTGAGGAACAGTACGCGGAACTGTCCGTAGCGGCGGCGGCAGCGGAAGAACAGGTGGTCCCCGGCTACTTTCGCCGGTTCTGGTTCCTGGGCGACGCCCTGATGATCGGGGTTCCCCGTCCCCACCGGAACCGCGGCGACGAAGCCGCAGAAACGAGAGACCATGCGTTTGCGCACCTGTTTACTCGTGCTCGCTACCGCGCTTGGCCTGGCCGGATTCGCCGGAGAGGCCGCCGCTGCCAGCGGACCGGCCTCGACCCCGGCGATCATCGGCGGCGGTTACGCCTCCAACGCCCCGTGGGCCGCGCGGCTGTTCGTGAACGGGCAGCAGAACTGCACGGCCACGATCATCGCGCCGCAGTACATCCTCACCGCGAAGCACTGTGTCGCCTCCAGCGGCACCTACACCTTCCGCATCGGCAGCCTCGACCAGAGCAGCGGCGGCACGATGGCCACCGGCGCCGCGATCACGCGCTACCCGGGCGCCGCTGACCTGGCGATCGTCCGGTTGTCCAGCTCGGTGAACGCGACGTACTCGCCGCTCGGCACCTCGACCGACGTCCGCGCCGGGCAGACCGTGCAGGTGTACGGCTGGGGCGCGACGAGTCGCTGCGGTTCGGAGATCAACTGCCAGTCGCGGTACCTGAAGGTGGCCAACGTGCGCGTCACGACGCCGTCGTGCAGCGACTACGAAGGCGGCGTCGCGGTGTGCGCGACGTACGGCGACGGCATCACCGCGGGCGGCGACTCGGGCGGCCCGATGTTCGCGTCCGGACGGCAGGTGGGCGTCGCGTCGACCAGCGACCGGCAGAGCAGCACCGCGTACACCAACATCACGCGGTACCGCAGCTGGATCTCGCAGGTCGCGGGCGTCTGAGTTTTCCGACGTCTGATTTTGTCGGTGGTCCGGCCTAGTGTTGGGAGTACGCACCGATTCCGTTGCGCGGAGGAGGAGAACATGCCCGACAAGCTGATCCCGGGGCCGGACCACCCGATCACCGTTGAGCCCAACCCCGCGCGGGTGGTGGTCAAGGCAGGCGAGAAGACCATCGCCGACACCACCCGCGCGCAGGTGCTGCGCGAGGCCAGCTATCCGCCGGTGCAGTACATCCCGTTGGAAGATGTCGACCTGGCGATGCTGTCGCCCACCGAGCACCGCACGCACTGCCCGTACAAGGGCGACGCTTCCTACTACAGCCTCGCCGCGGTGCCGGACGGCGAGAACGCGGTGTGGGTGTACGAGGCTCCGTACGACGCGGTGGCTGCGATCAAGGGGCACGTCGCGTTCTATCCGGATCGGGTGGAGATCGAGGAGGTCGGTTGAGGGGTGCTTGCTTTGGCGCAGGGCTGATCCTGATTCGCTGGCCTGGTGCGCTGCTGATGCGGGGTTGGCGCTGATCCGGCACGCTCCGCGTGCGAGAGATCCGGATTCGGCGTCGCTCGCGGCGTGGTGCGGCTCAGCAGTCCCGTGCTGGGCTGGGGTGCGGTGCTGATTGGCGCTTGAGTGCGGCTCGGCGGTTCAGCGGCGTGGTGCTGAGCCGCGGCGCGGTGTTGAGCTGTGGCGCGGTGTTGAGCTGTGGTGTGGTGCGGCTCGGTGGTTCAGTGCGGCTCAGCGGTGCGTGCTGATCATTGGGTCGGCGCGGCGCGGTGCCGCGATGTGGTGCTGATTGGCGCTTGGGTGCGGCTCGGCGGTTCAGCGGTGTGGTGCTGAGCCGCGGCGCGGTGGTGATTGGCGCTTCGGTTCGGCTCGGCGGTCCGGTGCTGAGCTGTGGTGTGGTGCGGCTCGGTGGTTCGGTGCGGCGCAGCGGTGCGTGCTGGTCATTGGGTCGGCGCGGCACCGCGGTGTGGTGCGGCTCGGCGGTTCAGCGCGGCTCAGCGATGCGTGCGGGTCAGCGGTTCGGTGCCTTTCAGTGCGGTTCAGCGGTCCACTTCGAGCCAGGACGCCTCTCCTGCTTGGTGCAGTGCGTTCCACAGCAGGTTGAGGGGATGGCTGTCCGGGTACGAGGATCGTTCGCCGCGCCGGGCGAACACGCCGACGAGGAGTTCGAGTTTCGGCTCGATGTCGTCGACGAGGCCGATGGTGCGCAATCCGGAGGCGGCGTGCAGGCGGTTTTCGCCCGCGGCCTCGCCGAGCCCTTGGGTGACGAGCATGCAGCCGCGGATCAAGCCCGAGCGGAGCAGTTCGAATCCGTATTGCGCGGAGTCGATCTCGGCGACGATGTCGAGCCGGTTGCGGTAGTCGGAGCCGAACCAGCCGCGCATAAAGTCGTTGATCACGCCGCCGCTGGGCACGACGAGCGGGAGCGTCGGCAATTGGCTGGTGGCGACGGACTCGCCGGGTTTCGGAGTGTCCATATTGGTCACGATGCCGAGTCCGCTGCGCCGCCATTCGAGCACGTCGACGGAGTCGAGCGCGCTGGTCGTGACGACGCTGCCGCACACGAGATCCACGTCCTTGGCCAGCAACCGGTCGATCAGGTCCTTAGTGCGCACGTGCACCACGTTGAGTTCGATGTCGCGGGCGCGGAACTGCTCGGCCACGAGATCGCCGGCGTGGGCGAGGCTGCCGAGGGTGTAGCGAGTCGCGCCGACGGTGAGCGTTCCGCCGAGTTCGCGGCGGCATTCGTGAATCGTGTCCAGCCATTCGGTGAGCGTGCGGCGCGCTTGCTGTGCGACGGCGCGTCCGGTGTCGGTGAAAAGAACGTCGCGGCCGCGTCCCTGGCGGTGCAACAATGGTTCTCCGCACAATTCTGAGAAATTGCGGTTGAGAGTGTCGAGTTGTTTTTGCACACTGGACTGGTCGCGGCCGAGCGTGCGGGCGGCGGCGAGGGCGGTTCCGGTTTCCGCGACCGTGATCAGCGTGCGCAACTGGTCGAACGTCGTGTCGAGCAGGGCAGGCGACGAGCGCAGGAGCCTGCTGAGCACGTTGAACGACGGCGACCGGAACGGGCTGGGTGCGGACATCGGGCAGGGCTCGCCTTCTCATTCTCTTCGCGGACGTCGGAGAGCCTAACGCGGCGTTCCTGATCTCGCGGCCAGTTAAAAAAATCTGTAGATAATATCGGCGAACCAGTGGACGGCGCAAGCAGTCGGCGGGAAACTCCGTGACGCTTGATTCGATTGCTGATCCAAGGAGTTCGACAGAAGTGAGTTCGTACAGTTCCACCGGTGCGCGCCGTTCGCGCACCCTGACCGTCGGCGGAGGGTTGGGGTTGCTCGGCGCGCTCAGCGGACTGCTGTGGGGTGCGATGGTGCTGGTGCAGGGCGAGAGCCTGATCCGCCCGGCCATGCAGGAATACTTGCAGACCGAAGGCCGCGACCTGGCCTCGAGCGGTCTGCTCACGGTCGACGACCTGACCGGAATCGCCATGCCGTCGTTCACCACCCGCGCGGCGATCTGGCTGGTCATGGGCGTGGTGACCCTGGGGTCGGCCGCGATGGTGCTCGCCGCGCACAACTGGGCCCGGGTGGTGCTGACGGTGTTCGCGGTCTTCGGCATCGGCCTGGGCCTGCGCGACCTGATCGACGTGAACCCGGCTCTGCTGAACGCCTTCGATGCCATCGCGGTGGTGAGCCTGCTGGCGGTGCTCGTGGTGCAGTGGCTGCCCGGGGCCAACCGGGCGGTGCGGGCGCGCAAGAACGCGGTGATCGCGCGGAAGTCCGCGGCGTTCGCGGTCTGATGGGTTCTTGACGGTTTTTGCGGTCGGCACGTCTGAGGGGTCGTGCCGCCCGGGAAAGCCGATCCGCCAAACGCGTCCGGAGGGCGGCTGTGTCGGGGGCAGCCGTAGAGGGCGGCCGTGTTGGGGCGGCGTTTCACAGACCGGCGTTTCCGGCAAATCCGTTTGAGGGGACGGATGCCGGGGAGCGCCGACGTCCTCGAGGGGAGTGCCGTACGAGGGGGAGTTCCGCCTCGCCGCGTGAAAGCGGCGAGGCGGGACCGTCAAGGACGTATTGGCGTTCGCGCTCGTCTTCTCAGCGCAATTTGTTCAGCCCAGCAGCGCTAAGACAGCGCCCGCTTCCACACTTCGGCGGCGCAGCAGCACAGCTCGCTCGGCTTCACCGCGGCCGGATCTAGCAGGCACTGCAGCGCGATACCGCGGAGTTGCCCGACGATGGCCACGGCGATCTGCTCCGGATCGACGTCGGCGCGGATGGTGCCCTCGGTGATGCCCGCGATGAGCTCCTGGCGCAGGTCGTCGCGGAACGCGTTGTCGCGTTCGCGGAAGATCGGGGCGAGTTCGCGCGAGGTCATCGACTCCGCCCACAGCACCAGAAACGCCCGGCTCAGCACGTCAGAGTCACTGAGCCGGGACAGGTAGCCGTCGATCAGTCGCAGCAGCCGGTCCAGGCCGGGCGGCAGGGTGTCCAAGCCGGGGACGAAAGCGGTCTGCGTGGTGCGGGCGAGCTGTTCCAGCAGCGCTTGTTTCCCGCCGAAGTGGTGGGTGACCAGGCCGCGGCTGTACCCGGCCCGCTCGCCGACGCGCGCCAAGGTCACGGCGCGTACGCCTTCCTCGACGACCAACTCCGCGGCGGCTTCCAGCAAAGCGGCCGACGCCTGGTCTCGGCGTTCCTGCTGCGTGCGGCGCTGCGTGGTCACGGGAAGAAACTCTACAACATACTTGCCAGCCGACAAGCAAGTATGCGTAGAGTGGGAGCGACGATGAGGGAGGAAGTCCGATGACCGCAGTGTTTGTCCACGGCAATCCCGAAACCGCCGCGGTGTGGGAGCCACTGCTTGCCGAACTGGGCGACCGGTCGACCGTGTGCCTGTCCCCGCCCGGATTCGGCGTGCCGTGGCCGGAGGGGTTCGGCGCGACGGCGGTCGAGTACCGCGACTGGCTGATCGCCGAGTTGGAGAAGTTCCCCGAACCGGTCGACCTGGTCGGGCACGACTGGGGCGGCGCGCACGTCCTCAACGCCGTCATGGCGCGCCCGGAATTGGTGCGCACCTGGGCCAGTGACACGGCCGGCGCGTTCGACCCGGATTACGTCTGGCACGACCTCGCGCAGGTGTGGCAGAAGCCGGGCGTCGGCGAGGAAGCCGTCGCGGCGATGTTCGGTGCGCCGGCGGAAGCCCGGGCCGCGCGCCTGGTCAGCGGTGGCATGCACGAGGCGGTGGCGGCCAAGGTCGCCGAGGGGATGAACGACGACATGGCCCGCGCGGTGCTTCCGCTCTACCGGTCCGCGGCGCAGCCCGCGCTCGCGGAGTCCGGCCGGAATCTCGGACGCGCGGCGGAGCGCCCGGGGCTCGTCGTGCTGGCGACCGAGGACCACTACGTCGGGACGGACGAGCAGCGGCGCCGTTCGGCCGAGCGGGCCGGGGCGAAGGTCGCGGTGCTGGAGGGGCTCGGGCACTGGTGGATGACGCAGGACCCGGTCCAGGGCGCGCGGGTGCTCACGGAGTTCTGGGACTCGTCCAAATAGGACAGTTCAGGCCCACGCGACGAGATGGAACACCCGGCTGAGCCGCCGGTACGGATCTCGTCGCGCGGCCTCCAGTTCGACCTCCGCGATCTCGCCGATCCGGCTCTCGTCGACGTCCAGGTCCATCCAGTCGGCGAACAGCCAAACCCCGTACCAGGCAAGCGGTTCGGCTCCCTGTCCGACGAGCAGCTGCGATAGCCCCGCGACCGTGTCGGCGCGCGTGTCCACGCCGAGGACGCCCCGTTCGCCCTGCGCGTCGAACGCCGTCAGCGCGTCGCTCCACCGTCCTTCCAGCGCGGGGAGGACGGCCAGTGTCTCGGCGTTGAGCGCCATCACCGAGACGATCCCGCCCGGTGCCGCGCAGGCGCACAGCGCGTCGATCATCGGCACGGGATCGTCCACATACATCAGCACGCCGTGGCACAGCACCGCGTCGAATTTCTGGCCCGCGACCGCCGTGACGGCGTCCTCGCCGCGGCCGCGCACAAACTGGACGCGCTCGCGAACCTCAGCCGATTCCGAAGCGAGACGCTGCTCCGCCTTCGACAGCATCGCGTCGGACGAATCCAGCAGGACGACGTCGTAACCTAGGCGTGCCAAGGGGAAAGACTGATGCCCGGCCCCGCCGCCGACGTCGAGCACCGTCGCCGGCGGCGGAGGCAGGTGTGCCAGGAGCTGCTGGTGCAGGACGTACGTGCGCACTCGGCCTTTGACGGTCGCGTACGCACCTTCCACGAACGGACTCGCCAGCGCGGCCCAGGCGTCGGTCTCCATGCCGTTCATAGTGCGCCCGGACCGGTAGTGACGCGCGTCACATAAAGTCCATGTCCAGAACCCGCCCGCGCCTCCGACCACTCCGCGAAAGACCCCGAAACCACGAGGAGCAAGACGATGAAGTTCCTGATCAGCCTGCACATCAACCAGTCCGTCCTCGACGCGCTGACCGAAGAGGAGAAGGAAGCCCTCGGCAACGGCGTCACCGCGTTCATGGAGTCGACGAAGAAGTCCGGCGAACTGATCGCCGCCCAGGCCCTTGCCGACCCCTCGCAGGCCGCGGTCGTGTCGGTCCGCAACGGGCAGCCGGTGGTGACCGACGGGCCGTTTCTCGAGTCCAAGGAGTTCCTCGGCGGCTACTACATGATCGACGTCGAGAGCAAGGAACGCGCGATCGAGCTGGCCGCGCAGGTTCCGGACGCCGCGATCGAGGGGCTCGGCGTCGAGGTGCGCCAGGTGATGTTCTCGGAAGGACAATTGGACGCGTGACCACCCCATCCGTCGAGGACCTGCTGCGCGAACTCGTGCCGCAGGTTCTTGGCGTGCTGGTGCGCCGGTACGGCCAGTTCGAGGGCTGCGAGGACGCCGTGCAAGAGGCGGTCCTCGCGGCTTCTCAGCAATGGCCGGTCGAAGGCGTGCCGGACAATCCGCGCGGCTGGCTGTCGACGGTCGCGTCCCGGCGCTATGTCGACCAGCTGCGCAGCGACCTGGCGCGCCGCGAGCGGGAGCTGGCGAACGCTGCCGAGGCCGTGCCCGAGGTGCCGGACACCGACGACACGCTGCTCCTGCTGTTCATGTGCTGCCATCCGGCGCTGACCCCGGCGTCGCAGACCGCGCTGACCCTGCGTGCGGTCGGCGGTCTGACGACGGCCGAGATCGCCCGCGCGTTCCTGGTACCGGAGGGCACGATGGCTGCCCGGATCAGCCGTGCCAAACAGCGGATCAAGGCGGCGGGCAGTTCGTTCCCGAGCTCGGAGGAACCGGAGCGGCTGAATGTCGTGCTGCAGGTGCTGTACCTGATTTTCAACGAGGGCTACACCGCGTCGTCCGGCTCCGATCTGCACCGCGCTGACCTGGCCTACGAGGCGATCCGGCTGGCCAGGATGGTGCACGACCGGCTGCCGGACGACAGCGAGGTGACCGGTCTGCTCGCGTTGATGCTGCTGACGCACGCGCGCCGGACGGCCCGCACGACACCGTCCGGCGACCTGGTCCCGCTGGCCGATCAAGACCGCACGACGTGGGACCGCGCCATGCTTGACGAGGGCACTGAGCTGGCGAAAGCGTCGCTGGCGGGTTCGGAGCTCGGTCCGTACCAGCTGCAGGCGGCCATCGCCGCGACACACGCCGACGCGGCGACCGCGGACGAGACCAACTGGCGGCAGGTGCACGCGCTTTACCTGATCCTGGAACGGATCGCACCCAATCCGGTGGTGACGTTGAACCGGGCGATCGCGCTCGCCGAAACCGAGGGCCCGCGCGCCGGGCTCGCCCTGTTGTCCACATTGGACAGCGAGGAGCGGATAGCCCGGCATCACCGGTTGCTGTCGGTGCGGGCGCATTTGCTGGAGAAAGCCGGGGATCTGCCTGGCGCGTACGAGAACTACCGGCTGGCCGCGAAGGCGACGGCGAGTATCGCGGAGAAGCGTTATCTGGAATCCCGGGCCGCCAAGGTGCGCGAGTGAATTCTCCGTGCCCGGGCTCGCGGGCCGGTCGCGAAGTCGAGTAGGTTGCGCTGCGTGTCCCGGACGTCTGCGAGCGTGCCTGACGAGGTCATGCGCGGCTCGATCGTGGACCGGTTGTTCGCCCGCGCCGGCGACGAACGGCCGTTGTTCACCCACCAAGAGCACACTCGTGGCGTCGAGCACACGCTGTCGTGGGCGGAATTCGCCGCCAAAGTCCGGATCGTGGCCGGGGAATTGCGCCGGGTCGCGGAACCGGGCGAGCGCGTCGCGATCCTCGCCGGACAGGAACTCGCTTATCCGCTGGCGTTTTTCGGCGCGCTCGCCGCCGGAATGGTCGCGGTTCCGTTGATGCTGCCGGGCAATCGCGCGCAGGCCGACCGGCTTTCCGGGGTCCTCGCCGATTCCGGTGCGCGCGTGTGGGCGACGTCGTCGGCGGTCGCGGCGAAGGTGCGCGAGTTCAGCGATCCCGGCGACCTCGTGGTGGTGGACGAGCTGTCCGGACCGGGCGTCGACCCGGTCCACGTGGCTCCGGAAAGCCCTGCCTACCTGCAGTACACGTCGGGATCGACACGCGAACCGGCGGGCGCGGTGATCCCGCACCGGGCGATCGTCGCGGCTTGCTGGCAGGCCAGCCAGGCGTACGCCTCGGACGAGCAGACGACCTGTGCCGGCTGGATCCCGTTCTTCCACGACATGGGCCTGATCCAGCTGCTGTGCCTGCCCGTTTACGTCGGCGGCCGGTCGGTGTTCATGTCGCCGGCGGAGTTCGTGCACCGGCCGCAGCGGTGGCTGCGCCAGCTCTCGGACTATCCGGCCGTCTTCACCGCGGCCCCGAATTTCGCCTACGACCTCGCCGCCGACGTCGGCGCGGAGGACGACCTCGACCTCTCGGACGTCCGGGTCGCGCTCAACGGAGCCGAACCCGTCCGGCCGCGCACGGTCGAGCGGTTCCACGAGGTGTTCGGCCCGCGCGGGTTCCGCGCCGAGGCGCATCGGCCGTCGTACGGACTGGCCGAGGCCACGGTGTACGTCGCGAGCGCGGGCGAGGAAGGGCCGCGCGGCGCGGTGCTTGACCGGGAAGCGCTTGCCCAGGGCCGCGCCGTCGAAACGCCGGACGGCCAGCCGGTGATGTCGGTGGGACGGCCGGTCGGGCAGCTCGTCCGGATCGTCCACGACGGACACGAGCAGCCCGAGGGCGAGGTCGGCGAGATCTGGGTGCACGGCCCGAACGTCGCGTCCGGCTACTGGGGCCGCGGCGACGCGGACTCGTTCGGCGGGGTCCTCGACGGGCTCGACGGCTGGCTGCGCACCGGCGACCTGGGCGTGTTCCACCGCGGCGACCTCTACGTCACCGGCCGGCTCAAGGACCTGATCGTCGTCGACGGCCGCAACTTCCATCCGCAGGACCTCGAGGCGGCGGCGGGCGAGGCGCACCCGGCGATCCGGCGCGACCGGGTCGCCGCGTTCGGCGTCGCCGACGACCAGGGCGAGGGCGCGATGGTGGTCGCGGAATGGGTGCGCGGAGCGGAAGCCGAGGTCAAGGACGTGACCCGGGCCGTGCTGCGAGCGGTGTCGAGGGAGCACGATCTCACGCTCCGTGCGGTACACCTGGTCCCTTCTGGCGGACTTCCGCGCACTTCCAGCGGAAAGGTCGCCCGGTCGGCCGCCAAGGCGCGTTACGGTGGCGTCCGTGGGTGATCACTGCGCCGAGGTCACGAAGGTCGTCAGCGACACCTTCCGGCTCGACCCGGCCCTCGTCGTGCCCGACGCTCCGCTCGAGGAGCTCGGCATCGACTCGAAGGGCCGGATCCGGCTTCTCGCCGCGCTGGAGATCTACTACGACGTGTCGATCGATCTGGACGAGCTCGATCGGTTCACCGATGTGGAATCCGTGGCGGACGTGCTCGCGGAGGCCCTGACAGCTTGCCGAGCTGAGGAGAAGCACTGAAATGAGCGGTGGGGGCGGGTACACCGCGACAACCGAAGCGTTGTCGAAGGCGTCGAAGAAGATCGGCGACCTGGCGGAGAAGCTGCTTGACGACAATCCGGACCTCGAAACCTCCGAGCTGACCAAGGAGAAGTTCGGCCGGGTGCACCAAGCGCACGCCGACAAGTACCTCGAGGGAACCAAACAGCTGTGGGGCGCGCTCTCCGGCTACAGCAAGGCGCTCGAATCGTTCGGCACGAACATCAGCACCGCCGGGTCTGCCTACGGCACGAACGAGGACAACCAGTCCGGCGCCATCACCAAGACCGGCAACGGCGTCGACGGGATCCTCTGATGGCGGACGAGAACAAGCCGAAGACGTGGCCGGATGTCAAAAAGCTGCTCGACAACTCGGCGGTGCCGCCGGAGCTGAAGGACGGCCTGCTCCGGGCGTGGGTCCACGAGCACCCGCATCCCGAAGGCGACGAGGGCCAGGACGTCGCGAAGTACATCAAGTCGTACGGACGCACGTTCATCACCGTTCCGAACAACCCGTTCGCGGCTCCTGGCGGCGCCCCGCCGCTCGAGCAGGTCTATGAAGAGGCCCGGCAAAAAGGCCAGCAGAACAGCTACAACCAGGACGAGAAGAAGAAGGAAGTCGACAAGGGCAAGGGCGAGCTCGACAAGAAGGCCCCGCCCGCTCCTGGTGAGGGCAAGGACGCCGGGGCCACCGGCACGAAGACGTCCGACGAGCTCTTCGACCCCGCGGCGGCCGCGCTGAGGGTGTTCGAGACCTTCGGCGGGCTGCTCGAGAAGCTCCCCGACGACTGCAAGGGCAACACGCGCAAGCTCGACCTCGACAAGGACATCCGCGGTCCGTTCGACGAGCAGCGCGGCATCAGCTTCGAGGGTTTCGTCAACGACGCCATCCATTTCAAGCACGGCTCGGAAACCGTGAAGGCGACGCTGACCGATACCGGAACCGAGCTGGGCACCCTCTTCGGAACCTGGACCGGGGCGGGCGCCGACGCGGCGTCGGACCGGTACAACGAGAGCATCCAGAAGAAGGCCGCGAAGCTGGGGGAGGACCTCAGCCACGCCAGCGAAGCGACGCTGCACACCACGAAGACGCTGTTCGACCTGTGCAAGGGGAAGGCCGACCAGGTCATCGCCCTGTACCGCGATCAGGTCGGCAAAGCCGACTACACGATGGCGCAGAAGGTCATCGCGGTCGCCAACGGCGAGCACGGAAGCGTCGACGACCTGGCCCAGATCGCCGGCTGGATGGACTACAACTTCGGCACCAACCTGGTCGACACCCTCAACGACCAGGGCTGCTGCAACGACGACGAGATCCAGAGCCACGGCAAGGACCTCGCCAAGCAGTGGATCATGAACCAGTTCAACCCCGACATGTGGGACACCATCTACAAGGGGTTCGAGAAGGCTTGCAAGGACGCCAAGGACCTCGTCGACAAGGCCTACGACGCCCTTGACAAGGAAATGGGCAAGATCAAGAACAAGTTCGAGGGCGCCAAGGACGGCGGGGCAGGCGGCTCGGGCGGTCCCGGCGGCGGTGGTCCTGGCGGTGGGGGTCAGGGTCCTGGTGGGGGCGGTCCCGGTGGGGGTGGCCAGGGTCCTGGCGGCGGCAACTATGGCGGCGGTCAGGGCGGGTCTGGCAACTATGGCGGTGGCCAGGGCGGCCACGGAGGCGGCACCGGTGGGGGAACCGGCGGCGGTCCTGGCGGCGGATCCGGTTCGGACACGCCGCAGGGCGACCACCCCGGTGGTTCCGGAGGCGGTATCGGGGGCGGATCCGGTTCGGGCGGCGGGTCCGGCAGCGGATCGGGCAGTGGTTCCGGCGGGGGCGGCGGGAAGGTCCCCGACCTCGACGTTCCGTCCGATTCGCCGGGCGGCGGCCCCCTCGGCGGCGGCTCGGGCGGTGGCCCCGGCGGCGGGACTGGCGGCGGCGGTCCCGTGGACGGTCCGCCGATCAAGACCGATCCCGGCGGGTCCGGCGGGTCTGGTTCCGGTGGTTCGTCGGGCTCGGGCGGTTCGGGTTCCGGCGGCGGACAGGACCAGCACCAGGCCGAGGAAGAGGCCAAGCAGCGGGCCGAGGAAGAGGCCAAACAGAAGGCTCAGGCGGAGGCCAAGCAAAAGGCCGAGGCCGCGATGGAGTCGCTGAAGAAGGACGCGCAGGGCAGCCACGGCGGCGGCCCCCTCGGCGGACCCGGCGGCGGTGAACCCGGCTCGACCGGCGGCGACGGCAAGGGTCCCGACGGCAAGGGCCCGGACGACAAGGTTCCCGGCGACGACAAGACCTCCGGCGACAAGGGCGGAGGCGGTTCACCTGGCGGCGGTGGTCCGGTGGACGGCCCGCCGATCAAGACCGACCCGGCTGACGGCGGCCCCGGCGGCGACGACGGCAAGCCCGGCGAGGACAAGAACCACGACGGCAAACCGGACGACGACGGCAAGGGTCACGACGGCAAACCGGGCGAGGACAAGAACCACGACGGCAAGCCCGACGACGACAAGGGCCATGACGGCAAGCCGGACGAAGACGGTCGCGATGTCCTGAAGGTCAAGCAGGGCGACAAGACCTTCGAAATGTCCGAGCCGGACCACGACGGCAAGATGGACATCAAGATCGGCGAGGGCTCCGGGAACGTCAAGGACTTCAAGATCGACTGGTCCGACGACAAGTCCGCGCACGGCGGCGACGGCCAGCACGACGACGCCCAGGTCCACCACCCCGGTCCGGACGGCAAGATCCACCTCCGCGACGGCGACACGAAGATCACCGCCGAGCGTCCGGACGGGCCGAACGGGCCGACCGTCGTCACGGTCGACGACGGCAAGGGCAACCCGACGACCTACACGCTCGGCGAGGAAGACCAGAAGCAGGGCATCCACGAGGTCGACCACCGCCCGGACGCACCCGGCGACAGCACCGGACGGCACCACGCGGGCGACGGTCCCGGCGACCACAAGGGACCCGACCACAAGGGACCCGACGGCAACGGGCACGGCGGCGCCTCGCCCAGCAGCAGCCACCCCGGGCGTCCGATCGAGGGCGGGCCAGGTCCGGAGATGTCGCACACCGGCGGCCCGTTCGGCGAACATCCGGCGGGAGGCGGCCCCGGTCCGGTGCACCCCGGCGAGCCAGTTCAGCCGCTGCACCACGGTGTTCCGAGCGGTGCGCCGGGCCATCCGATCGAGGGCGGCCCGGGCCCGGAGATGTCGCATTCGGGCGGTCCGGCCCAGCCGTTGCACCACGGCGTCCCGAGCGGTGCTCCCGGCCATCCGATCGAGGGCGGCCCCGGTCCGGAGATCTCGCACAGCGGCGGTCCGGGCGTGCCCGCCGGCGCACCGAGCGCTCCGCTGCACGGCGGGCCCGTGGTCGGCGTCGACCACACGCCGGTCGCCGGCACCCAAACCGGCGGCGGGTTCTCGCAGCCGGCGGGCGATCACTCCGGTCAGCCGGGGCAGTCCGGCAGTTCCGGGATGCCTGGCATGGGCGCGATGGGCGGCGGACACGGCGGCGGTGGCGGAGGCGGCGAAACCGAGCGGCGCGCGGCGTATCGCGTGGAGGGCGCGGTCTTCGACAACCTCGGGGAGCCCGCCAGCCGGATCACTGGTTCACTCGACGATGACGACGACGCGCCGATCATCCGGACCAGGTAGGAGGCACGCATGAGCGAAACCGCCGCGATGAAGGCCGAACTGGACGCGCTGGTCCGGGAGCAGGCCGATCGCCGGGCCCTGCGCGAGCAGAAGGCCGAGGAGATCAAGGCGCAGTCCCAGGAGTACATGACCAAGCAGGTGCAGGCGGCCGAACGGTACGTCCAGCACCGGCGGGAGATGGGGAAGCGCAAGACCAAGTCCGGGTGGAGCACGGACCGGCCGAGCACCGATCCGCCCTCGGCGTTCGATTCCGACGAGTTCGGCAACGAGCCCGGCTCGGCGTCGCCGTTCGCGGTGACTCCGAATCAGCCCGCGTTGCGGAGCGAGGCGCCGCGCCGTCCGACGCGTCGACCGCGTCCGGTGGAAGACGACGAGGACGACGACGCTTTCCTCAACAACCGTTGGCGCGATTGAGGTTCTGACCCGGGAGGGGGCTGTCCGGCCCCCTCCCGGCGGTCAGACCCGGACGAGCATTTTCCCGACGTTCTCCCCGCGCAGCATCCCGATGAACGCGTCCACGATGCTGGAAAACCCTTCTGTCACAGTCTCGTTCACGAGCACCTGCCCGCTGCGGACGTGCGGGATCAGGAATTCCTCGAACTCTTCGCGAGCGTCGAGGTGATTGCGCACCAGAAACCCTTCGATCCGAAGGCTTTTCCCGACCACGTCGAACAGGTTGTGCGGCGCGCTCGGCGGCGTGCGCAGGTTGTTGTACTGCGCGACTGAACCGCACCAGGCGACCCGGCCGCGCTCACGGAGGGCGTCGATCGCCGCGGCCAGGTGGTCGCCGCCGACGTTGTCGAAGTACACGTCGATTCCGTCCGGAGCCGCTTTCGCGAGGAGATCGGTGACGGAACCGTCGTGGTAGTTGAAGGCGGCGTCGAAACCGAGGTCGCGTGTCAGGTGCTCGACCTTCGCCGCCGATCCGGTGCTGCCCACGATCCGTCCCGCGCCGAGCAACCGGGCGATCTGCCCGGCCGCGCTGCCCACCGCACCGGCCGCCGCGGAGATGAATACGTCGTCACCGGGACGGACCTGCGCGATCCGGGTGAGCCCGACGTACGCAGTGAGCCCGGTTCCGCCGAGAATGCCGAGGTAAGCGCTCAGCGGAACGCCGTCCGCTGGCGTGATCGTCCGGGCGTCGGTGCTGGTGAGGACGGCGTGGGTCGCCCAGCCGTGCCGATGGAACACCGTCGCGCCGACCGGCAGCGTCGGCTCCTTCGACTCGACCACCTCGCCGATCGTGCGACCTTCCAGACCCGCGCCCAGCTCCCAGCCGCCCCATTCCATGAACTCGCGCATGTACGGATCGACGGACAGGTAACGGTTTTCGACCAGCACCTGTCCGTCGGCGAGGTCCGGCAGCGGCTGGGTGACGATTTCGAAGTCGGCGGCGCTCGGCGCGCCCTCGGGACGGCGGACCTGGCGGACGGCGGTCAGGGACACGTGGATCTCCTTAATTGGCTCTGACCAGCAACTTAAGCGCGCCGAAGCCGCCGCGGCAGACCTCCGGATCGATGGACCGCGCCAATCCATGAATCCCGCTCATGGCCACGGCTAGGCTGACCGCATGGATGCTGTCGACCTCACTCCGGGCGAGCTGCGCCTGTTGCTCGCGGTGGAGCGCACCGGCAGCTTCACCGCCGCTGCCGCCGAGTTGAGCCTGACTCAGTCCGCGGTCTCGCACGCGGTCCGGACCTGCGAACGCAAGGTCGGCGCCATCCTCTTCGACCGCGGCCGAACCGGTGCCCGTCCCACCGCGGCCGGTGCCCGCGCGCTCGTGCACGCCCGGCTGATCCTGCGCCAACTCGACGTTCTCCGCGCCGAAGCCCGGGGCGCGGCCGCCGGATCCCTCACCGGTCCGCTGCGGATCGCCGCTTTCCGCAGTGCCGCCGCACATCTGCTGCCCGCGGCGCTGGAACGCTTGACCGCCATGCATTCCGGCTTGCACCCGCAGGTGCTGGTCGTCCCCGAACTGGGCCGCGGCACCGCGGGCGAGGTCGCCGACGGACGCGCGGACGTCGCCATCGCGACCCTCGGCGAGGACGAAACCCCGCCGGCCGGGTTGGTCGCCGGAGAACTGTTCCGGGAACCGTACTTCCTGGTCAACCCGATCGGGCAAGCCGAATCGCGGCGCCTCCCGCTGCTTGACTGGCCGGAAAACTGCTCCTCCTACACCCGGTCCTGGTGTGCGCGGCAGGACTGGCTGCCGTCCGCGAAAATGGAGGTCGCCGACGACGGGGTGGTGCTTTCCATGGTGGCACAAGGGATAGGCATGGCGATCCTGCCGAAACTCACCCTCGCCGCCACCCCGCCGGGAGTCGCCGTCACCCCGATCGCCGACCCGCCCACCCGGCGGATCGGGTACGTCGCCACCTACGCCGGTGCGCAATCCCTTGCGGTGCGCGAATTAGTGCGCGAATTGCGCGCGGTGGCCGAAGCGGAGTTCCTCGGCGCGGCTTGATCCCGGACAAATACCATCGTCCCCGGGAATTTGACAGCTTCCGCGCGACCGAACGGAGGTTGTGCCTCGCCGTGCGGCCGCCAGACTGGAGGCATGCGGGACGTGTTCCCGCCGCGATGACCCGCAGGTGGTCATTGGTCGAGCCCATTCCGGTAAACCGCCTGTTCGCTGTTCGTCGTTCGTTCGCCTCTCCGGCCAGGCGGGACCGAAGGAGGACGGATGAGATTCGACGGAAAGGTGCCCGCTGTCCTGGCGGCTGTCGTGGGAGTGGTGCTGTCGGTGGCCGGATCGGCGGCGCTGGCCGCCAAAGTGAGCGCGCCAGCGTGTTCGCCGGGCACGACGGTCACCACCGATGACGGTCCGGTATGCGGGGTCGCGAGTGCGGAGATCAAGTCGTGGCAAGGGATTCGCTACGGCGCGCCGCCGGTCGGCGAGTTGCGCTGGGCCCCGCCGCAGCGGCCCGCGCACTGGACTGAACCGTTCGCGGCGACTGCGGAAGGCAACGAATGTCCGCAGCCGCCAGGCACCGGACCTGGTTCGGACAACGAGGATTGTCTCAACCTGACCGTGCGCACGCCGGCCAACGCGGGCCCCGGTCCGTTCCCGGTGATGGTTCAGATCCACGGCGGCGGATTCCTGTTGTGGAAGCCGGCGGATGCGAGCCGTCTCGTGACCGCGGGGCACGTCGTCAGCGTGGAATTCAATTACCGGCTCGGAATTTTCGGCTTCCTGGCGCATGAATCCTTCGGTGCGCACGCCGGGAACTACGGCCTCCAGGACCAGCAAGCCGCGCTCCGCTGGGTGCAACGCAACATCGCGAAGTTCGGCGGAGACCCGCACAACGTCACCATCTACGGCGATTCCGCGGGCGGTTCGAGCGTCTGCGCCCACACTGCTTCGCCGGGCTCGGCCGGGCTGTTTAACCGTGGGATCAGCCAAAGCGGGGAGTACAACTCGCTGCTCGGCGTCGACGCCATCTGGCAAACGCAGGACTGCAAAGCCCAACTGCCCACCGAGAAGCAAGCGCAGCAAAAGGGAGAACGCTTCGCCAAGGCGCTGGGTTGCTCCACCGCCGCCTGCCTGCGTGCGCTGCCTGCGCAGGCGGTGCTCAAACAGGCCGACCACGGAAGAAGCCCGGACAACGGCACGGTCGCACCGATCGTCGACGGGACAACGCTGCCGATGTCACCTGCCGAAGCTTTCGCCACCGGGCACGTCAATCACGTAGCGTTGATGCACGGCGTCGACCGCGACGAAACCCAACTGCCGTTCGCCGAGACCGCAGCCGATTACGACAAGTTTATTAAGCAGCAGTACGGAAAGCACGCAGACGAGGTTCGCAAGACGTATCCGTTGAAACGCTTTCCCGCCCCGGCCCCGTTCCTCGCCTACCGGACCGCCGTCGCCGACTCCAACTCGGTCTGCCCCGCCCTGCTCAACGACGAACGGCTCTCGCGACACATCCCGGTCTTCGCCTACCAGGTCGATGACACGGATATCCCGCCGCAATTCTTCGTCGACCCCGCCAAACCGAATGGTGCCTACCACGTCGCCGAATGGCTGCTGATGTTCCCGAACGGCGTCCAGTTGACCCCCAACCAGCAGGTGCTCGCCGACCAGATCCTGACCCAGTGGGCAGGTTTCGCCCGCACCGGAAACCCCACTGTGGACGGTGCGCCGCAATGGGATCCGTACACAAAGGACAGCCCGGCGGTGATGGTGCTCAACGCTGCCGGAGACAGTCAGCTCACGATGGAGATCCCGCGACAGCATCACTGCGCTGAGCTCTGGGACCCGTTGACTCCATTCGCGCACCACCGGTAGGCGCTCTGCAACGGTATTGCCCTCGCCGCAGAAATGACATACGGTTCCGCCACTGACACGCGATTCCGCAGAGGTGGTCGATGACCCAACGCGCACTGGTGCTCGGTTGTGGCGGCACGCTCGGCTTCGCCTGGACCGCCGCTGCCCTCGCCGCGGTCGAGGACCAGCTGGGATGGGACGCGCGCGACGCCGACGTCCTGGTCGGCACGTCGGCGGGCGCGGAGATGGCGGCGTTCCTCGGCTCGGGCATCGGGGTCGGCGAGATCATGGCCGCGCTGCTGGGAGAGCCCGCCGACGACCGCGTCGTACACCATCTCGCGCAGCATCCGGGCAAGCTGCCGCCGTTGCCGACACCGATTTGGCCTGGTCTCGGCCTCGCCGTCGCGGGATTGCGCGGCCGGGTGGACCTGCTGGCCGGGCTGGCCGGAGCGTTGCCGAGGGGACGTGGCGACGCTGGATGGCTGCGCGACCTCGGCACCGCGTTGGCCAATGCCGACGGCTGGGTCGACCATCCGCAGACCTGGCTCGTCGGAGCCGATCTCCGCACCGGGGAGCGGGTCGCGTTCGGGAATTCGCAGCGGACTCAGCTCGGTACCGCGATTGCCGCGTCGTGGGCTATTCCAGGCTGGTTCCCGCCGGTCGCCGTCAACGGCCGCAGGTACGTCGACGGCGGCACCGTTTCGCCGACGTCCGCCGATCTCGTCATTCCGGCCGGGGTCGAGGAGGTCGTGCTCATCCCGCCGATGTCCACCTCCGGCGGCGCGCCCGGCCGCGGCTTCGCCCGCGTCGAACGGCTCGCCCGGCGGGCGATGACCCGGCGCGTCGACGCCGAGGTCAAGCAGCTCCGCGCCGCCGGGATCCGGGTGCTCCGGATCGAACCCGGCCCGGCCGAACTGGACGTCATGGGCCCGAATCTCATGGACCTGCGCCGCCGCGCCGACGTGCTCCGAGCCTGCCGCACCCTGACCCCGCCGCGCGTGCGCGCCGCCATCGAGCAAGGAGCGACCCGATGACCTACCCCAAAATCGACCTCGACGGCGCGTCCGTCGCGATCACCGGCGGAGGTGCCGGGATCGGCCGTGCGGTCGCCAAGTTGTTCGCGAGCAAGGGCGCGCGCGTCGCGATCGGCGACCTCAACCAGGCGGCCGCCGAGGAGACCGCCGAGCTGGTCGGCGGCACCGCGCACCACCTCGACGTCGCCGACCGCGACTCGTTCGCGTCCTTCGCCGCCGCGGCCGAAAAGGCCCATGGACCGTTGCACGTGCTGGTGAACAACGCCGGCCTCATGCCGAACGGCGGATTCCTCGAACTCGCCGACGCCACCGACCGGCTGCAAATCGACGTCAACCTCGGCGGCGTCCTCAACGGGATGAAACTGGTGCTGCCCGGCATGGTGGAACGCGGTTTCGGGCACGTCGTCAACGTCGCCTCGCTGGCAGGCAAGTTCCCGGTCAAGGGACTGGCCGTCTACAACGCGACCAAATTCGCCGTGGTGGGGCTGACGGCCGCGACCCGCTTGGAGTTCGCGGCCGCGGGCGTCAGCCTCACCGCGGTACTGCCCTCGGCGGTCGACACCGCACTCGCCTCCGGCCTCGACATGCGGCCGATTCCGAAGGTGCAGCCGGAAGACGTCGCCAGGGCGGTCGTCGATTCGGTGCACAACCGCCGTGCCGAAATCGCCGTGCCCGGCTACGTCGGCCTGCTCGCCGCGGCTGCGGGAGTCACCCCGGAACCGGTCCTCAACCGCATCCGGCGGCTGGTCCGCGACGACCGCGCACTGCACGCGGACCACCCGGAACGTTCTGCGTACCGAGCGAATCTCGAAGCCCAGCAAGGAACTCGGCAGTAATCAGGCGACCAGACGCAGCCAAGCCTCGGCGAGTGCCGCGTGCCCAGCCGGAGTCGGATGGACGCCGTCCGCGGCCCAATACTCCGGACCGGTCGTCGCGGAAAGCTCGGCGAACATCCCGTCCGCCGCAAGCAAATGCGCGCCGTACTTGCGGGCAAGTTCGCGCACCACCTGGATCTTCGGGTCGAGATCGACGCGCCACTTCTTCCGCTCCGCAACGCCAAGCTGCATGTCGCCGACCTCGATGTCACCGCTGATCGGCAGCAAGAACGGTTCGATGAGAATCAGCTCGGCACCGGATTCGGCCAGCGGCGCAAGCAACCGGTCGTAACCGGCCGCGTAATCCTCGGCGGGAATGACGTAGCCGTCCGGGTCGTACGAATACCAGCCGACGTCGTTGATGCCGACGAGGATCGACACCACGTCCGGGCGCGCGTCCAGAACGTCGGTCTGCCAACGGGATTCGAGGTCCATCACCTTATTGTCCGCGATCGCGGAGTTCAGCCAGGTCACCGGCCGATCTGGACGCCGGAGTCCCCATTCGCCCGCGATCCGCAGCGGGTAGCCGAATCCGAGGCCGTCCTCGCTCTCGTTCCGCTGAGAGTCGGTGATCGAATCGCCGGTGAACAGCACAGTGCTTCCCGGCCGGAGGGAGATAGTCATGGTTGCTCCTAGTTTTCGCCGAACCACTGAGTTTTGGCTTGAATGAACGATTCCTGGGAAAAGTTTCGGTCGCCCGCCCAGGCGACAATGCCGTCCGGACGCACGAGCACAGCGCCCAATCCGAAGTCTTCTTTCGCCGGACCGGCCGCGTAACGCAATCGGCCCGCAGTCTCGCGCAGACGCTCGTCAGCGCTGAATTCGAGGACGACGCCGCGGCCGTCCTGCATCAGATGGCCGAGGCGAATTCCGCTTGCCAGCTGGAAATCCGGGGCGTAACGGCCGATCAGCGGATGCTCATCGCCGAGGTCGTAGCGGAGCGACGCGCCGGACATCTTCCCGTACACGTAGGTCGTTCCGTCACGGGTGCTGAGCAGGTCACGGAGAACGGCTTGCACCGCCTGGCCGTGCGCGTCCGGCCGCATCGCTGCCGCCTGCGCACGAGTCCAATCCAGCACCCAAGCCCCGATCGGATGGCGTTCGCGGGGGTAGCTGTCCAGAAGCGCTTCCGGTGCCTCGCCTCGGATTACCGCGCCGAGCTTCCACCCGAGGTTCACGGCGTCGCTGATGCCGGTGTTGAGTCCCTGGCCGCCCAGCGGGGAGTGGATGTGCGCGGCGTCGCCGGCGAGCAGCACGCGGCCGCGCCGATACGTCGTGGTCTGCATGGCGCGATCGGTGAACGTCGAGACGAGACGGACGCCGGTCAGCGTGACGTCCGTGCCGGACACCCGGCGCAACACGGTCTGAAGATGCTCGAGGCTCGGTTGCTGCGTGCGGTCGAACGCGCCGTGGTCGAAGTCCAGCACGCCGAAGTGGCCCGGTGCGGGCATCTGGACGTACATCCCGTTCGGCGTCAGGTTGAATCCCGGGCTCAGCTTCTCGGGATCGGCGACGTCGACGAGCATGGTGTAGCCGGTGAACTGCGGTTCGGTGCCGACGAACTCGAAACCCGCCAACCCGCGCACGACACTGCGCCCGCCGTCGCAGCCGATCACCCAGCGCGCCGCGTACTCCTGCTCGCCAGCCCGCACCAGCACCCCGTCTTCGTGCTGCTCAACGCCGGAAACCTCGACCTCGCGCCGGATTTCGACACCGAACTTGGCCGCCTGCTCGGACAGCACCGCCTCGATCGCGTCGAGGTTGGTCATCATGCCGCCGGGCAGCGAACTGGGCAGCCAGTACGGCAGCGCATCGACGGCTATCTTGGCCGGATCCAGCACCATTCCGGCGAAGTGGCCTGCCGAACGCGGCCGTTCGTCGCTGGGCGGGTCGTGGATGTCCGACGCAGCCAGCAGCGGAGGCAGCATCCCGCGGCGGTGGAACGCCTCGATCGACGTGGCCGACAGCCCGCGCAACCCGAGCGGAGCCGTCCGCCAGGGCGAACCCGGCTCGGGCTCCCGTTCAAGCACCAGAACCGAACTGCCCGCGAGTCCAAGCTCGCAAGCCAGGAACAGACCGACCGGCCCAGCACCCACTATTACTGCGTCATGCATGGCAAACCCCCTGTGTTCTCCGTCGCTGCGACCACCTTGGCGACGGCCGCTCACACGGCCCGCACACGGCGCTCACGCGGGGGCACATGGCGCTGACACCGGTGTTCGCGCGAAGATCGTCGAATGGACGGGAGCACGCGGCTTCGAGTCACGCTGCTCGGAGCGTTCCAGGTGACACGGGGTGCCGAGGCCCTCGCGATACCCGGTGCTCGGTTGCGGGGATTGGTCGCGCGGCTGGCACTAGCCGGTGGACGTCCGGTTCCGCAGAGCGTCCTGGTCGATGCGATCTGGGGCTCGGATCTGCCCGCCGACCCCGCGCACGCCCTCCAAGCCCTGGTCTCCCGCCTGCGCCGCGCCCTCGGTTCGCCGAGCGACGTCACGCAGGTCTCCGGTGGCTACCGGCTGACCATCGAGCCCGCAGACGTGGACGCGCTGCGGTTCGAACAACTCGTCGCCGCGGCTTCGCTGGACGACGCCGTGACGCTGTGGGGCGACCGTCCCGGCGTCGAACCTTCAGCCGTCGCCGCGGTCGATCCTGCCACCGCGACCCGGTTGGCCCGCCTGTCGATCGAAGCCGTCACCAACCTCGCCGAAGCGGAGCTTTCGCAGGGCCGTCCCGACTCAGCAACCGCCCGCCTGACCGCCCTGCTGGCCGAGCACCCCGTCCACGAACGCGCCGCCGCACTGCTCATGGACGCCCTCGCCGCGCAGGGTCGTCAGGCAGAAGCTTTGGCCCAGTACGAACAAATCCGCGAAGCGCTGGCAGACGATCTCGGCACCGACCCGGGCACCGCGCTGCGCGAACGCCACCTGAACCTGCTGCGCACCGAGCCCGCCAAGAAGACCAAGCCGGCCGCTTTGCCCGCGCCACTGACCAGCTTCGTCGGCCGCACCGACGACCTGGCCCGGATCGATGCCCTGCTCGCCACCGGCCGGTTGGTCACCGTGCTCGGTCCCGGCGGCGCTGGAAAGACGCGGCTCGCTTTGGAAGCCGCCCGCCGCCGCGAATACCGCGACGGCAGCTGGCTGATCGACCTCTCCCCGGTCACCGAACCGGCCAAGGTCGCCGCTGCGGTGCTGACCGCGATCGGACTGCGCGGCACCGCACTGTTCGAGGCTTCGGCCAAACCCGTCGGCGACCTGGACGTGCTGGCGGATGAGCTGAGCGGCAAGGAAACCCTGCTGGTGGTGGACAACTGCGAGCACTTGGTCGACGCCGTCGCGCGCCTCCTTTCCGCATTGCTGCCTCGCTGCGCCGGACTGCGGGTCCTGGCCACCAGCCGCGAGCCGCTGGCGATCGACGGCGAGGCATTGGTCCCGCTCGGCCCGCTCCGCGACACCGCATCCGTGCGGCTCTTCACCGATCGAGCGGCAGCCGTGCACCCCGATTTCACCGTCGACGAGCGGAATCTCGACGACGTGCTGCGAATCGTCCGCGGCCTGGACGGCATGCCGCTGGCGCTGGAACTGGCCGCGGCCCGCCTGCGGACGCTTTCGTTGGCAGACCTGGCTTCCGGCCTGTCCGACCGCTTCCGGCTCCTGACCACCGGCAGTCGCACGGCTTTCCCGAGGCACCGAACGCTGCGCGCGGTGATCGCCTGGAGCTGGGACCTGCTCAGCGAAGACGCGCGAACGGTCGCGGAACGGATCGCGGTTCTGCCGGGCGGCGTCACCCCTGCCTCGGCCGCCGCGGTCTGCGAACTCCCGGTCGAGCAAGCCCAGGAACTGCTCGCCGACCTAGTCGACCGCTCGCTGCTCCAGCTCGTCCCCGGCCGGTACCGGATGTTGGAGACCATCCGCGAGTACGGCCTGGAATGCCTTGCCGAACAAGAGATTCTGCCCGCCGTACGAAACCGGAGCGCGCAGTACTTCACCGAACTGGTCGCCGCCAACGACCCGCTTCTGCGCGGCCCCAGGCAACGCGACGCGCTCCACCTGCTG
The DNA here is from genome assembly GCF_006704225.1 of Amycolatopsis sp. Poz14. Lineage (NCBI taxonomy): Bacteria > Bacillati > Actinomycetota > Actinomycetes > Pseudonocardiales > Pseudonocardiaceae > Amycolatopsis > Amycolatopsis sp. Poz14. Next base: position 269,041 of record NZ_JACLHD010000001.1, on the reverse strand, counting down.
ACCGCCGAATACGACAACGTGCTGGCCGCCCTGCGCCACCTCTGCGACACCTCGGACGCCGGGCTCGCGCTCGCGATCGACCTGACGTGGTACTGGCACATGCTGGGCCGACATGCCGACGCGTCGTACTGGCTCGGCCAAGCGACCGCCCAGCCAGGCATGCACCACGACATCGCCGCCGGAGCGCTGCTGCTGGACGCTGGTGCCGCAGCCGACGAGGTAGTCACTCGCCTGCTGAGCTACCCGGAGTTGCCGCCCTTCGGCGTGCTGACCGCTGCAGGGCTGGCCGCCCGCGCGGGAATCGACGCGTCGCCGCTCATCCAGCGGCTAGCCGACGGCCCGGACCGATGGCTGGCCGGATTGGCCCGGATCACCCGCGCCGAACTGGCCGAAAACGACGGCCATTTAGCCCAGATCGATTCGGACGTCGCCGTCGCACTGGACTGCTTCACCGAGTCGGGGGACAGCTGGGGCGTCGCGATGGCTCTGCCGATGCGTGCCCTGCTGCGGCAATACGACGGCGACCTGGCCGGTGCGCTGGCCGACCTGACCGAGGCCAAACGGCTGGCGCAGGAGTTCGGGTCGCTCAACCACAGCGACGAGACGTTCATCGACCTGCGCCTGATCGACCTGCACGTCCGGCTGGGCGAAACCGAGCAGGCCGCGGCGATGATCGCGGTAACCAGGGACCGCACGCTGCGCTCGACCATGCCCGAAACCGTCGTGCTGCTCGACGCGCGGGAGGCCAGCTTCCGCCTGCGCACCGGTGACCTGACCCGGGCCCGCGAGTTGATCGAAGCGGCCGAGGCCGGACTGTCCACCCCGCTCCCGTTCGGCGGCGACCACGGACAGGCGCTGGTCAGCGCGGTACGAGCGGAACTCTGCCTGGAACTCGGCGACGGCCCCGGTGCCGAGGCGGCGCTGGACCGGGCGTACGCGGCCGCGGTCAACAGCAAGGACCTGCCGATCGTGGCCACCGTCGCGGTGACGGTCGCCGGCCTGGCCGAGCTGTACCGCCGTTTCACGGACGGAGCGGAAATCCTCGGCGCAGCGGCCCGCCTCCGCGGTGCGCACGACCGGACTGACCTGCAGGTACGCACGCTCAGCAGTCGTGGCCGACTGGCCCTCGGCGAGGAACGCTTCGCCGCCGCGTACGAGAGAGGCTGGCAGCTGCCCGCACCGGCGGCAGTGACCCGTGCCGATCCGGCCCGCCTGCACCGGAACGGTTCGTTTTCCGGATAGTCCCGGTGTTCGGTTCCGCCGCTAGACCATTCCCCGCAAGCCCTGCACGGTGGAGACAACCCCAGTTCGTTCCGGAGCGGAAGGCCGGAAACCGAGCCTGAGATTCAGCGGTGCCTTCGGGAACGATTCCCCGTCGCGGCGTTGGCCACACAGACGACAGGGAGAACCCCGCTGATGTCCGAGACAACCGAACGGTCGCTGCGCCCCGGCGACCTGGCGATTCGCTGTGGGCCGCTGGGCTCCCTGGTGCTGGTGAGACTGAGCGGCGCACTGGATCTGGCCACCGCCGACGAGCTGGCCGACGTACTGAACACGCAGCTGCGGACCGGCCGCGACATCGTGCTCGACTGCACCGGCCTGGACTTCATGGCCGTCATCGGCATGTCGCTGATGCTCGACACCCACCGCGCCGCCACCGCCCGGCACCGAAAACTGATCGTGGTGACCGGCGGCAACCGGGCCGTCCTGCGCCCGCTGCGCGTCACCAGGGTCGACGCCATGCTCCGCCTCGCCGCCACCATCGACGACGCCTGCTCCCAGCTCGGCGGTTTGATCCCCGACCCACGCGGGTAACCGGGGGCCTGCCCCGCGACGAAGCACGTCGGAGGTCCTCGCACGACGCCCGAGGACCCGCCGGGGTCGCTTTGTCGGCGTGGGACGGAGGACGAACCGGCGGATGTCCGCTCCTGGACACTTGGTGTTCGACAGCGACGACTTGGAGCGCACCGAAGAATTCCTCTCCAAGTCCTACGCCCCGATGCGCATCGGCAGCGGCGGCCGCGCCGCGGGCGCCCACATCACCCGGGTCGCCTCGGACAGCGTCAGCGCCGACCAGCTGGACCTGCACTTCGAGATGAGCTACGACGTCAGCCCGCTCGGCCGGATCTGCCTCTGCGACATCGAGACCGGTACGATCGAAGACCATCGGCCCGCCAACTGGTCCGAACCCGCCGACTTCGGCCCCGGAGACCTGTTCTCCTTCGCCCCGCCAGACCGCCCGTACTCCGGCCGGATCTGCCGGGCGCGCTACAGCATCACCATGCTCGACCCAGACGTGCTGGCCCGCGTCGCCGGTGTCGAAAAGCCCGTCGAACTGCTCGACCACAACCCAGTGTCCGCCGCCGGTGCCGAACACCTGCGGGCCGCCATCACCTATGTGCGCGACCAAGTCCTCTCCGCGCCGGACATCGCCGAGCACCCACTGCTGGTCAGCACCGCCACGCAGCACCTCGCCGCGGCTGTCCTCGCGGCTTTCCCCACGACTGCACTGGACGAACGCGCCGGCACCTCACTCGACGCCCATCCGGCAGCTTTGCGCCGCGCTGTGGCGTTCATCGAGGCGAATCCCGAGCGCGACCTCACGGCCACCGACTTGGCGGCGGCCGCGGGTGTCTCCGCACGGGCGGTGCAGCTGGCTTTCCGACGGCACCTGGATACGACGCCGATGGCTTACCTGCGACGGGTGCGTCTTGACCATGCACGAGCTGAGCTGAGGGCTGCTACGCCGGGGGAGACGACGGTTACGCAGGTGGCGGCGCGGTGGGGGTATATGCGGCCTAGTGCGTTTACTGCGCATTATCGGGCTGCGTATGGGGAGCTTCCTTCGCAGGCTCTTCACGATTGAACGGAATTCTTCGCGAATTACCTCATTGACGGACGCACTGCCTCGTTATTCGATGTCTCATGTCGCCGGCTGTGTTGCGAGAAACGCCTGTGCCAGCGGGAATCTGAGGCTACGCTCGGCGTTCGGGGAGACGCATGGGGCAGCCGCGGGGTGGGGATGGCCAGTCGTACGTGGAATGCGTTCACAGTGCCTGGGTTCCGGGTGGTGTGGGTCGCGGGTGTTTTGTCGACGGCGGGGGATCAGCTCGCGCGGGTCGCGCTGACGATTTTGGTGTTCCAGCGAACGGGGTCCCCGGCGTGGAGTGCCGCGACGTACGCGTTGTCGATGTTGCCCGCGTTGTTGTCCGGAGCCCTGCTGTCGTGGCTGGCTGACCGGTTCCCGCGGCGGCGGGTGATGGTGGTCTGCGATCTTGTCCGGGCGGGGCTGGTCGCGCTGATGGCCGTGCCGGTGGTGCCCTTGCCGTTGCTGGCGGTCTTGCTGGTGCTGGTGCAATTGGCGGAGGCTCCGTTCTCGGCGGCGCAGGGCGCGGTGTTGCCGGAGTTGCTCGGCGGCCGGTACGAGGCGGGCCAGACGGTGCAGCAGGTGACGAACCAGTTGTGCCTGGTCGCCGGTTTCGCCGCCGGCGCGCTGGTGGTCACCGGGGTGGGGCCGCATACCGCGCTGGCGATCGACGCGGTCACCTTCGCCGTGTCTGCGGCTCTCCTTCGCGTCGCACTGGGTCCGCACGTGCCGCCGTTGTCTCTGCCCGGCGACGCCCTCGCTTCACGGTGGCGTCGTTCCTGGCACCAGGTCGCCGGAGGGGCTGTCGTTGTGTTCGGAGATTGTCGGCTCGCGACCCTGCTGTGGCTGGGTTGGCTGGCGCTGTTCACCGTCGTCCCGGAAGGGCTCGCGGTGCCGTTCGCTCAGGAAATCGGTGTCGGCGGGGGATGGATCGGGGTGCTGCTCGCGGCCGAACCCGCCGGAGCCGTCGTCGGGGCGGTGCTGCTGAGGTTGGTGTCCCGGCGAACGCGGCTGCGGGCGTTGGGGCTGCTCGCGATCGGCACGTCAGTGCCTCTGCTTGGCTATTGGTCCGGTCCCGGCCTCGTTCCGGCGCTGATGCTGTTGTTCGGATCGGGGCTGTGCTCGGCCTACCAGGTCACCGCCGGAGCCACGTTCGTGCAGCTTGTCCCGCCCGACGTCCGGGGCCGCGCGCTCGGGTTCGCCCGCACCGGCCTGGTCGCGGGCCAAGGCCTCGGCATCGTCCTCGGCGGGCTGCTCGCCCAGTTCACCGGCCCGGCCACGGCGATCGCGGCGGCGGGGACCGCGGGAGCGCTGGTCGCGCTCGCCGCGGCTGCCGTCTGGTCCCGCCGGGAGCCCCAGGCGATCAGCGCCGTTCTTCCCGCGGAGTCCTGAACATTCGTCGTCACCAGCCCTTGTCGCGCATAGTTGACGCCTCCCTTCGCGGCTCACCGGGTACGGGACACCTGAAATGGTCCCAGCCGGGCCGGTCGGCGGCAGAGGGATGACATCGGACCGCGACGCGGCTACCGTTCGTAGACGGGTGATTACAGACGCAGCAGGCTTGGGGAGGCGCTGTGATGCACATCGGTACGCCCAGCAGAACCTGGCTGCCCGCTCGCTGGCAGGTGTGGTCCCTGCCGAGACCGGCCCGGGCGTTCGTGCTCGTCGTCGACGTCGCGGCGGTGGCCGCGGCGGTCTTGGCAGCCCGCTCCTGGCCGGCCTCCGGGCAGTGGGTGCTCGCCGGTTGGCTCGCCGGCTGCGCGGTGATCCACCTGCACGCCTCGCACGCCATCGAACGGATCCGGCGCGACCAGTCGCACTCTCCCTACGTGGACCTGTGCAGCGTATGGATCTTCGCCGGTGTGCTGACGCTGCCGCCGTTGCTCGAGCTGGGTTTGATCGCCGTGATCTACGGCCACCGCTGGGTACTGGTGAACCGATTCGACGCGCACCGGCCACCGCACCGCACCGTCTTCACCGCCGCGACCCTCGCGTTGTCCGCGACCGCGGCCACGACCGTCCTGCACGCCGCGGGCCACCCCGCCCTAGCCGGTTCGGGAACCCGGCCAGGTTGGTCCGACGTGCTGGTCATCGTCGCGGCTGCGGCCGTCCAGTGGACCGTGAACACCGTGCTCGTCGCGGTGGTCATCCACTGCACCACGACCGTCAAGCACGCCGGCGAAGCGCTGGGCAGCCGGTCGGACAACCTCCTCGAAGTCAGCCAGCTCGCCCTCGGAGTATTCGTCGCCCTCGCCCTGTGGTGGTGGCCGCAGGCGGCCCTGCTCATGATCATCCCGGTGCTGGCGCTGCATCAATGCGTCCTTCTCGACCAGCTGCGCCTCGCCGCGCGGACCGATCACCGCACCGGACTGCTGCACGCCATCGCCTGGCAGGACCAAGCCAAGGCGGAACTCGCTCGTGTCCAGGCGGAACACGGGCAGGTCGCCGTCCTGATGATCGATCTAGACTGGTTCAAGACCATCAACGACACCCACGGTCACCTGGTCGGAGACGAGGTCCTCCTCAAAGTCGCGAAAGCGATCACCACCTCGGTGCGGCGAGGTGACAGCGTCGGCCGCTACGGCGGTGAAGAGTTCGCTGTGCTTTTGCCAGGGGTCGACGAAGCCGAAACCCGCGACATCGCCGAACGCATCCGCACCCGGATCCACACCCTGAGTCTCAGCGACCCCAGCGGCCACCCCATACACCTCACCGCCACCCTCGGCGGCGCGGTCTACCCCGATCTTCCCGAAGAGAGCATCGAAGGACTGCTTCGCGCCGCCGATGCCGCGCTGTACGCCGGCAAGACCGCTGGGCGTAACCGGGTCGCCCTCGCCGCACCGTAGTGCGGGTTCTGAATCGGACCACAGCGCGGCTGGTCGGCTTGGCGGCTCAGGTGAGGTGTTTTCCTGGAAGCTTGAGCGCGCAGATAGATGCAGGCCTGTCGCAGCGAAGCACACCCTCGACACATGCGGTTTCCCCAACGCGGCAAGGCTTTCCTGCTTGGGGTGCGGGGAGAGCCCGCCGCGAACATCCGCGGGATCCCCAGATAAGCACATCCCCGCTGATCAGCGGGGATGTCGGTAGTGGTGGGCCGCCTGGGGCTCGAACCCAGAACCTACGGAGACAAAGACCAGGTCAGTGGCTGTTTCTCGTCATCTGCCGATCTTGGTCTTCACCTGCACGGCGGCGCTCCGCGGCTGATCATGCTCGGTCGCCGGTTCTCGTCGTTCGCGATCGTTTTCCGGGGGAAAACCGGGGAGATGATCATGCTCTCTGGCGGTGCCTGACGCTCGCCCGCTCAGCCCGTATCTTACCCGCCCACACTTTCCCCAACCCCGATACGAAGCTCACACGCGGTCGGTAGGGCCGGGTCAAGGCACGCTTTCCAGCCTTGACGCGGTGCTACCGACCGTTGTCACGATCAGGCTTCGGGGTGGCTCTAGGTGATGCTTCTGCGTAACAGGTGGAGCATCATCGGCGACTGTTTCCGCATGGGTGGGATGGCCGGTTCTGCTATGACGGGTCGTGCTCGCTGTTGGCGGGCGGCGCTGGGGCCTGGCACCGCTGGCGGTCGCACGGCCCGGCCGGTGGGCGGAGCGGAGCGGGAGCCCGCCGTGTCGGGATCGCGGCGGCCGCCCAGGCGAGGGGCTACGGACCGCAGCAGGCGCGCCGCCCGGCGGCGCGCCCTTGATCCCATAGAGCCAAGTTCGGCAGCGCGTCGTAACCGACTGTGTCATCACCCAAGCGCGCTTTGCGAACCCGCTACGCTGCGGCACAATTGCAACGACAGCTTGGCTGCGCAAGCCCAGAACGGACGGTCCTGATGGACAAGCAACGACGCCAGTACGAAGTGCCGCCCGTGCAAGAAGCGCTCTGCCATTTCACGTTTTCTGAGCCTCTTGGCTGGAACATGACCACTCCCGGCTTGATGTACCAGAAGATCAGCAAGGAGTATCCTGCGGAGCCAGCCCAACAGGAGCAGATACAAGCATCGGTCGGGATCAATCCGGAGAACTCAGAAACAGCAGGATTCTCGCTGAATCGAGGGCCAGTTCGGGCGGTTTTCAAGAACTCGACCGGAAAGAAGCTACTTCTGCTGGACGCCCACTCCTTTAGTGTCAATTCACTACCTTCGTACGAAGGCTGGGAGTCGCTTTTCAGGCGCGCGTCGGACGCGTTCGACGCGTTGCATGAACTGCGAATACTGACACCAGTTAAGCGTGTTGCAATACGCTACATAAACAAGATTTCCCTCCCTGTCAACGAGTTGGGTACAGATCTGCAGGATTACTTCAACCTTCCTGTTATCCCATTTCAGTCCGAGCAATCTGTTATTGCTGCTTTTATCCATCGAGTTGAATCTTTCTTGCCGGAAAAGAACGCTACGGCCATCGTGACTTTTGGATCAAGTCAGGATGACGATGGCGGGACTGGCGCGGCGTTCATTCTGGATATTGAAGTTTATCGAGACGGCGGCGAAGGTTGGACCAAAGATCAGGCGCTCGATGTGGCAGACGAACTGAAGTCTTATGAGAGCGCGGAGTTCGAGACCCTAATTACTGACTCGACTCGGGAGCTATTCAAATGACGAAGCTTTCGGCAAGGGGTGTTCGAAAGATAGCCCCTTATGCGATATCTGTCGCGGGTGTCATGCCCACCCTATTTATGGGGGCCAATGTTACAACGGTCGTCCCCGTCCGATCGATAGGGTTGAGTCGCGTTTCGCATTCCTTGACTATAGGTACTGCGCTCGCCTCGGAAGCTGACAATGAAAGTGCCCCGATAAGCTCTTCCGGGGTCGGCGACAGACTTGCCAGCGTCGCACGTGTTATTCAACGAAAAAAGTTCAATGATGCTAAAGAATTTGATTACGAAGAAGACTTCGATCACCCATTTCGGCCAGAGTCCGAATGGGTAGAAGCGGTGGTCGAAGCGGAGTATGCGGGCGGCGAGGTCAGCTTTATCTCCCTTGATTCGACCGATCTCGACCCGGAGGTCTAAGGATGGACCCTGAGGAGTTGTGGTATGGCATCGTACGAGGCGACACGCTTTCAAGCGCTGAATGCCTCGAACAGGGTGACATAATTCGAAAGTTTCCCATTACGCGAGTGGGCGAGGTATCAGTTGCGGATGCTGGAAAGCCGTCAGTTAAGGCGATGGTGACGAAAACTGATGTCATTGTATTGACCCAGTCTTGTGACATACCGAAGGTGGCGCAGAAGACCATTCTTGTTGCGGAGGTTCGCTCGTACGACAAACTTGCCGCAGAGATATCAGAGGCGAAGTCGCCTAAATGGCGGGCTAAGCTCAGCCAGGGTAATATACCTGGACTCTTTTTGCTGCATACATTTAGTGGGTCCCCGGAATTTCCTTGGTCAATTGCCAGCTTTCGCGACCTACATGTCCTTGCCAAATCTGAGGTGCTCTTAGCCTCGTCGTCCGCCGAAGAGCGACTGAGGTTGAAATCACCCTATAAAGAGCATCTGAGCCAAGGTTACGCGAGGTTCATGATGAGAGTAGGACTTCCTGTTGGGGCACCGAGCTTCGAGAGCTACACGCCGAGGCAGATCGCCTAGTTGGATGCCGCAGGGCGTCGTGAAGCGGTGGAATTGACTTTCGTACTGATAACCTGGGCACATGCGTGGTGCGGGTGATCAGCTCAGCATCGGGGAGCGTATTGCCTTCTACCGGCGGCGGCGTGGGCTGTCGCAGGCGGTGCTTGCTGACCTGGTGGGCCGCACCGAGGACTGGTTGAGCAAGATCGAGCGCGGTGAGCGGGATATCCGCAGGCTGGACGTACTGGCGGAGGTCGCGCAGGCGCTGCGGGTGACGCTCGGCGATCTGCTGGGCGAGCCGGTCCTATTGGAGGACCAGGAGAAGAACGACGATGTCCCGGCGATCCGGGATGCGCTTATGGCTCCGCGTCGGCTTTCCCGGACCTTGTTCTCTTCGGCGATGTCTCCCGAGTACATCGACCCCGCGCCGGTTGCGCAGCTGGTGGAAGGTGCCTGGTCCAGCTACCAGAACGGCGAACTCGGCCGGGTCGTCGCGGCGCTGCCCGGTCTGATCAAGACCAGCCAGGCGATGGAGGCAGCATCCTCGGATGACGCGACGTACAAGCGGGCCTGCGCGGCGGTGTCGGCCCGGGTTCACCACCTGGCCGCGACGACGCTGAGCAAGATCGGTGAAGCTGACCTCGCGTGGATCGCGGCTGAACGCGCGATGCAGGCCGCTGACGACGCGGACGATCCGCTGGTGCTGGCGTCGGCCGCGCGGTCGGGGACGCATGCGCTGCTGGCGGTGGGCCGGTTCGATGACGCGCTGGAGCTGGGCGACGTCGCGGCCAAGTGGCTGCTGCCGCGCATGGCCGAAGGTGATCCGGCGGCGTTGAGCCTCTACGGGATGCTCTACCTCCGGACCGCGGTGGCTGCGGCTCGGCATCAGGACCGGTCGACGGCGAATGACCTTCTCGGCCACGCGGGCCGGGCGGCGGACCAGCTCGGTGTGGACGCGAACTACTGGCAGACCGGGTTCGGCCCGGCCAACGTCGAGTTGCACCGCCTGTCGGCGGCGCTGGACCTCGGCGACGTCGGGCAGGTGATCGAGTCCGCTCCGCGCGTCAACGTCGACCATCTGCCGGTGGAGCGGCAGGTCACGCACCTGATCGACTTCGCGCGGGCGTTGAGCCTGGTCGCGAAGGACGACGAAGCGCTTGACGCGTTGCTGGAGGCCGAGACGAAAGCGCCGACGGTCGTCCGGCACAACACGATGGTGCGTGAGGTCGTGCGGTCGATGTATCGGCGTGCCCCGGCGTCGGCGGGAAAGAAGTCCTCGGCGCTGCTGGCGCTGGCTGAGCGCTGCGGCGCGGTGAGGTAGGCGGATGACGTCGCGTGTTCTCGGCTTGGTCGGTTCTGGTGCTGGCGGGGTCGAAGATCTGCTGCCGAAGCTGATCCGTCCTGCGCAGGCTGCGGGGTGGACGGTCGTGGTGACGCTGACTCCGACTGCTGGGCGCTGGCTGGCTGAGTCAGGTGCGTTGGCGGAGATGGAGGAGGCCACGGGTTACCCGGTGCGGGTCGAGCCGCGGTCGCCCTCGGAGCGGAGTCCGCATCCTGCGCCGGACTGCTTTCTGGTCGCGCCGGCCTCGGCGAACGTGGTCGCGAAGATGTCGCTCGGTATCGCGGACAATCAGGCGTTGACGCAGGTCAACGAGGCCATCGGCACGCTCAACCTGCCGGTCGTGGTCTTTCCGCGTGTGAACGCGGCGCATGCGCGTCAGCCGTTCTGGGAGATGCACATCGAGAACCTGCGGCGCGTCGGCGTTGACCTGCTTTACGGCGACGACGTCTGGCCGTTGCACGAACCGCGCAGCGCTCCTGGCCGGGATCTGCCCTGGTCGGCGATGCTTGACGCGATCGAGAAGGCCGTGCCGGTCGAGAGCTGAGGCAGGTCACTCTGCTGCGGCCAATCGTTCTAGACACAACCTGGCCGAACCTGATCGCGGCTCCTCATACATCCCCATTTCACGCGCTGCCTCGTCCAGCGCGCGCCAGAACGCCAAACGCGCGTTCACATCGTCGCCGATCTCGACCAGGCAGTCGAACGCCAAGCCGAATTCGTTGTGCTCGATGAAGTCGTCAGCGATGGAGAGGTCCACGTCCGGCTGGTCGCTGATGTCGGCCCGTGCTGCAGCCAGGTGGCGGCGAGTGCGGTCCCAGCTGGCGTAGAGGGTCGAGCGGTCTTCGGTCACGGGGTCATTCTGCTTGCTCCGGCGGTGCCGAGCACTCCCTTTTGACCTGCGCGAACCTACCCGGACAGTTTGTCCGGGTGATCTGCCTTACCTGGGTGTCTCCTGATCTCAGCGCGCCAGATCGGGCGTGCGGAAGCCGAGACATCGGGAGAACACACATGGGCATTCACGTGGTGATTCAGCCCCTCGTCGGATACGGCGCTGCCGTCGTGTCGCCTTCCCCTGGGGTTCGCCAGCTGGTGGCCGGGGGCGATGAGACCGCGATCGTGATCCAGGTACCGGCTCGGATCGGCGGCTTGATGGACACCGCGCGGTTTGCGCGGAGCCTCGCTGTGGCCGCTGGCGAGTTTGGCGAGTGGTGCGAGACGCAGAACCGCACCCGTACCTACTCCTCTCCTCTCGGCGACCAGTGGCCGGACGAGCGCGACTGAGCGCACAAAAACCAGAGCAGCAAAGGGAATTCAGTATGGCTATCGAAAAGGGACACCGGTTCGCGATCGACTTCGACGAGGCGTTCCCGCAGGGGCTTGTGATGGTGGGCGAGGTGATTCCGGACAACGAGTTTCAGTCGCGGGAGGATCGTGCCGCGGGTCGTCCGGTGCGTCAGCGCATTGACGAAGCGACCGGGAAGCGGCAGTGGCGGGCGGCGGTGATGGATCCGGGCGAGACGCGGGCGAAGCGGGCGTCGTTCGAGGTGACGTTCTTGGCGGATGTGCAGCCGGTGCCGACGACGGCGGAGGCTTTGCCGGGGATGCGGCCGGTGGAGTTGGAGGGTTTGACGGCTGAGCCGCGTGTCGGCGGGCAGGGCGAGTTCAAGTATCAGACGTACGTCTTCCGGGCGACGGGGTTCAAGGCTGCTGCGGGGAAGTCGTCGTCGCGGTCGACCGGTACGTCGTCTGCGTCTGGTGAGGGCAAGGCGGCGTAGATGGGTGTTCTCGTTTTGCAGACAGGCACGATCCCGGGCCGGAGGTGTGGTTGATGCGTGGCACGGAGATGGCGAGCCCGCGAGCACGCGGCCTGGGTGCGGCGTTGCGGGATGCGCGGATCGAGGCGCGGTTCGGGCTGCGGGAGTTGGCGCGGCGGATCGGGGTGAACCCGGCGTTGTTGTCGAACTGGGAACTCGGGCAGCGGGTCCCGACCCCGGAGGAGGTGTCGAACGTGCTGGGCGCGCTCGGTGTGACCGGGGAGCGTAAAGCCTGGATCATGCTGCTGGCTCACGGCGTGACGGGGCCGAGCTGGTCGTCGGTGGGGTCGCAGGCGGACCCGGCGCATTACACGATGTTGACCGCGCACGAGCGGGTGGCGAGGTCGGTGACGGTGTGGGCTCCGCTGCTGATCCCGGAGCTGTTGCAGGTGCCTGATTACGCGCGGCTGGTGTTCGGCCCGGATTTGCGGGACAAGGAGAAGCTGGAGCAGGTCGTGGAGAGCCGGATGGACCGCAACCGGATCTTGTTCGGCGCGGGCGCGGTGAAGGCGCAGATGTTCATCGGCTCGGAGGCGCTGCGGAACCATTTCGGCGACGCGGAGGTGATGCTGCGGCAGACCCGGTTTCTCAAGGACCTGATCGGGTTGTCGCGGACGATGACGATCCGGCTGGCCCCGAGCCAGGCGGTCACGGAGGAGGCGTTCAGCCGGTACACGCTGAAGGACACCTCGGACGTCGTGTACTGCCCGCATCGCGCCATGGGCGTGTTCCTGGTCGGCGACGAAGCGGCCTCGTACACGGTGACGATCGAGCGGCTTTCGGCGGCCGCGTTGTCCCCGGCGGAATCGCAGGCGCGCCTGTCGGTCGTGGTCGACCAGCTCTTGAAACAGGTGAAGGCGCAGCGGCGGGCGACTGACGCCGGGCTGAACCGGCTCCTGACCGGCGAGGAACCCGAAGACTAGCCGCAAAACCTCAGCGAGTACCCAAAAAAGCGCACGGCGACGTGTGCTGTCTTCAACGCGCCCATTTGCGCTTGGAATTGTTCCGTATAAACGCAGAACCGGCCTCTGGCTACCAACCTTCACCGGTTCTGCGCTGTCCACTGGGAAGTGAACAATGACGAACATAACCGGTTCTGGACGGCGTGCGTCAACGGGGGTCACCCGGACGCGTTGCGCCGCATGTAAAAAGTTCACTCGCCTCGTCCGGGGCGAAACGAAATGCGCTGCCTGTCAAGGGATGCTGCCGCTCGATCTCACCGCGGCTGAGGGCGGTGAGCGCCGATGAACGCGGTCGTGTTGATCGCTGTCGGCGCGGGTGTCGCGGTGGTGCTGTGGGTGCTGGCGAAGCTGGGGCGTGCGTTGGCGTCCATTGTGGAAACGCTGGCGGCGTTGGCGTTCCTGGGTTTCGCGTTCTGGACGGTGCTGCGGGCGGTCGGCTGGCTGGTGCGGCAGATCGTCACCCGCTGGCGTACCTGTCTTGCGTTGATCGTGATCGTTGTGTGGTTGCGGTGGTGGGGCTGGCTGTCTCTGACGGTCGTGCTCGTCACGCTGGCATTGATCGCGGTCGTATGGCGCGCGTTGGATGTGGTCGGGTTCGATCGGTGGTGCGGACGCTGGCTGCGAGCGTGGTGGCTGCGCTGGGCAAGGACACCCTCGAACTCTTGGAAGGCCTGCGGGACGAGCTGGAACGCCGTAAGCGGGAGTTCGCCGGGAACACCAGGGATGTGCCGTTGTCGGCGGAGTTTCCGTTGGAGCTATTGGAGTTCGACGAGATCGGCGCGTTGACCCGCTACACCGACCGCAAGACCCGCGAGGCGATCGTGGAACACGTCGCGGTTCTCAACACTCAGGGGCGGGCGTTGGGGGTGTCGGTCCGCGGCTACGTGCAGGAGCCGACCAAGGACACGGTGCCGGTGCGGGAGCTGTTCACCCGCCGCGTGTGCCTGCGCGTCACCTCCAAAAACCACGTCGGGATGGTGCTCGGCGACGGCGCGTACGAACGCGGAGCCTGGGCCAACCGCATCCCCGAGACCATGCCCGGCACCGGCTATGTGTGGGGCGAAGGCATCCGCGAACCCCTGCGGGTCCGTGCGGGCTGGGTCTCCGACGACACCGTGAAGGCGCTGGAGCAGTACGTCACCAACGGCGGCACCCACCACCTCGACCACGCACAGACCGAGGAAAGGAGGGCGGCGTGAACCGGCTCATGATCTTCCTCGACGCCATCCGGGACCACCTCGACCTGCACCAGCTCCCGCCGGTCGCGTCGCTGGACGTCACCGCGTGGTCGCGGCCGATCACGGTGCAGCTCGACGTCGACGGCCTGGCCGAGGTCGCGCGTGCGCTGCTGACGTGGGCGCACACCCTCGACGACGTCACCGCGACGTTGTGGCGGATCGCTGCGGGCGGCTGGGTGCACATCGGGATCGTCGGCCGGACGCCGTGCGGAATCCCGGTGCGCGTCTACGGAGCGGTGGTGTTCGACCCGAGCGTGTTCCCGGATCTCCCGGCCGGAGACAGGCGGCCGATGCCGGTGCAGGTGCTGCGCGGGTGGGCGTCGCGAGGGGAGGCGGCGGCCTGATGGACGGGACACGAGCCGAACGGATGCGCGCGCCGCTGGCCGATGACGTCATCAAGGCGACGGCGGAGAAGCACGGGGTGTGCGTGCGGCCGTTCACGATGGAAGTCGGCGACCAGGACACCGGAGAGTTGCGGTACGTGCCGGTGCCGTGCGGGTCCACAGTGGAATCGGTGTGCCTGCCGTGCGCGCGGAAAGCCAAGGCGCTGCGGCAAGTCCAGTGCCGCGAAGGCTGGCACATGACCGAAGAACCGGACCTCGCTGCGGACGAGCCGACCGAGGACCAGACGGAGCTATTGGCCTACCGGGCTGATCTCGTCGCTTCCTACCGCGAGGTCGCCGACACCGATCCAGCCGATGCGGAAGAGCTGCGGGACGAGATCCGTGGTGTGGACGAAGAACTTCGGCAACTCGGCGTCCGGGGCCGTCTCCCGTCGGTCGACCTGCCGACCAGGAAGGCGGTGAAACGGTCGACGAAGCGGCGGCAGGACGCACCGAACCTCCCCCGGCGCAAGGTCGCCAAGATCACCGTGGGCAGGGAGTATGCGGGGCGGTTCCGGCCGTCGATGTTCGTCACCCTGACCTGCGACACCTACGGCCCGGTCCGCGGTGACGGCTCCCCGGTCAACCCCGGTGCCTACGACTACCGGCGGGCGGCGCGGGACGCGGTGCATTTCTCTGCGTTGGTGGATCGGTGGTGGCAGAACCTGCGCCGGGTCGTGGGCTGGGACGTGCAGTACTTCGCGACCGTGGAACCGCAGAAGCGGACCGCGCCGCACCTGCACGCCGCGATCCGGGGATCGGTGCCGCACGAGGTCATCCGGCAGGTCACCGAAGCCACCTACCACCAGGTCTGGTGGCCCCGGCACGACAAGATCGTCTACACCGACCGGATGCCCGCCTGGGACGGTCCGGAGCGGGGATTTGTCGACCCCGACACCCGCCGACCCCTGCTGACCTGGGACGACGCGGTGGAGCAGGTCGAGGAACCGGCGCACGTGGTGACCTTCGGCCGCCAGGTCCACTCCAAGGGCATCCTCGGCGGCACCGAAGACGCCGGCCGCCACATCGGCTACCTGACCAAATACCTCACCAAGTCCACCGGCGAAGTGGTCGAGGCCGACACCCCGGCCCTGGCCGACCATCACGACCGGCTCCACGCCGAACTGGCCATCACGCCCTGTTCGCCTCGCTGCGCGGTGTGGCTGCTCTACGGCATCCAGCCCAAGGGAGCCAACGGAAAGACCACCCCGGGGCACTGCAAGGGCCGGGCGCACCGGCGGACCACTCTCGGCCTGCCGGGGCGTCGGGTGCTGGTGTCGCGGAAGTGGTCGGGCAAGACGCTCGTGGACCACAAGGCCGACCGCAAGGCGTTCGTCCTGGACGCGTTGGCCGCTGTCGGGATCGAGAAACCGCAACCGGACCCGGCCCGGCTCGTCTGGCGCAAGGTCGACGCCGCCGACCCGCACGTGCCACCCAGACCGCATCTCGTGATGCACGCGATCGCCGAACGCATCGCCTGGAAAGCCGAATACGACCGCGCGCTACTCGCCGCCAGTCCGCCGGAAACTTCGGCAACTCAGCTCGCGGCTTGATCGGGAAGGGGGAAACTAATGGACAACTACGTGCAATTCAGTCGCTTGTGGACGGTGGAGGATGTCTCGGAGTTCCTCGGCGTCCCGGTCTCGACGCTGTACCAGTGGCGGACCAAGGGTTACGGCCCTGCTGGTCGTCGGGTCGGCAAGTACATCCGCTACCGGCCGCAGGATGTCAGTTCGTGGGTCGACCAGCTGTCGGACGAGGTGGCGTGATGCCTCGCCCACAGCTGGAGATCGGGACGTACGGCGAGATCCGTTATTCGGCAATTCCGACCGGCTATCGCGCTCGTGCTCTCTTCCGCGACTTCGACGGCAAGACGCGCGAGGTCGAGCGGTCGGGGAAGACGAAAGGCAAAGCAGTGCAACGACTTCGGGACACATTCAAGGACTGGACCGGGTCGACCACGGGCGAGATCACCCGGGAAACCAGGTTGAAGGATCTCGCCGACGTGTGGATGGAACAGATCCGTAAGGAGGTTAGGGAGGGCACCAAGTCGCCGACAACGGCAACCACGTACGAGTCCATCCTGACGCGCCACGTGAAGCCGGGCGTGGGGGAGTTGCGGGTGCGCGAGGCGACGGTGATGCGGCTGGATCGGTTCCTCGGCACCATCCAGGCGACGGTCGGGACCTCGACGGCCAAGACCGCGAGGACTGCGCTGTCGGGGATGCTCGGCCTCGCTGCCCGATACGACGCGGTCGACAGCAACCCGACGCGCGACACCCGCCGCATCCCGAAGAGCAAGAAGAAGCCGCGTGCCCTGGACGCGGAAGAGCGCACGAAGTGGCTGGCTCGGGTCGAGGCCAACGAGAAGGCGCGGCGCTGGGACCTGCCGGACCTGTCGCGCTTCATGATGGCGGCGGGCGTCCGGGTCGGAGAGGCCCTGGCCACGTACTGGGAAGACGTCGACTTCGTGGCGGGAACGGTCGACGTCACGCACACGGTGGTCCGGGTCAAGGGCGAAGGGCTGCTCCGCAAGCCTCGGCCGAAGACGGAGTCCAGCCTGCGTGCGCTTCCGTTGCCGTCCTGGGCGTTGGCGCTGTTGAAGCGGCGATGGGCTGAGGCGCGGAAGGACGGCCGCTCGCTGGCGAGTCCGGTGTTTGCCAGCACGGTTGGCGGGCTGCGGGACCCGAACAACGTCCTGCGGGTCATCCGGGAGATCCGCGGTGGCGACGAGTTCATCTGGCTGACGTCGCACAACTTCCGGAAGACGACGGCGACTGCGATGGACGACGCGGGCATCCCGACGAGGCTGATCGCGGACCACCTCGGCCACTCGCGGGTGTCGATGACGCAGGACAACTACCTGGAGCGGAAGGCCGTCGACCCTGTCACGGCACTGGCCCTGGAAGGGCTGCTGGATAATCCGTCCCATCCCAAAACCGGGGATAAACCGGGGAGCTGATCTTGCTCGGTCTCGACCGGATAGCCGCTGACCTGGGATTTTGGTGGGCCGCCTGGGGCTCGAACCCAGAACCTACGGATTAAAAGTCCGCAGCTCTACCAATTGAGCTAACGGCCCGCGCGCTCAGTCTAGCGGGCAGCGCCCGGCCCCTCACCGGGGTGGGTACCCACCCCTAGCCTCACCGCCGCGAGCGGAGTCGAGACACGAACCGCACGAGGTCGGCGGCGTAAGCCTCCGGCTGGTCCATCGCGATGAAGTGATGCCCAGCCGGATTGTCGACCGGCCAGTGGACGATCTCAGACTCCCTCGAGGCCAGCCGGCGGATCCCCGGCACTCCGCTGTACACCCCGGTCGGCGCGTCCTTCTGTCCCCGCGGCCAGGCGAATCCGGCGCTCGAGTAGTACGACCACGACGACGTCCCGAAGGTCTCCGTGAACCAGTACACGCTCAGGTTCGTCAGGAACCCGTCCAGCATCTCGTCCAGTGCCCGGCCGCCGCCACCGAACTCGTGGAACTTCTGCGCCATCCACGCCAAAGCACCCACGGGGGAGTCGTTCCAGCCGTATGCGAACGTCTGCGGTGCGGTGCGCAGCAGGGCATGGTGGTCGACGCCGTTCATCCAGTCCTGCGACATCATCTCGGTGAACGCCGCGCGCTCCGAAGAGTCCAGGTCTGGCAGGTCGGCTTCGGTGGGAATCCCCAGGCCAGCGGTGATGTAGACGCCCAGCACCGGACCGACCCGGGCGACTTCGGGGGCTACGTAGGCACCGTAATCGCCGCCTTGGACGACGTAGTCGCGGTAGCCGAGGCGGCGCATCAACTCGGCCCATGCGCGGGCCACGCGAGTGGCATCCCAGCCTGGGCCGGGGGCGGACGAGAAGCCGTAGCCGGGCAGGGACGGGACCACGACGTGGAAGTCCGAAAGGTGCTCGATCAGGTCCGCGAACTCGACGAAGGAGTTCGGCCAGCCGTGTGTCAGCAGCAGTGGCGTGGCGGACGGTGCGGCGGACGGGACGTGCAAGAAGTGCAGGTCGACGCCGTCGATCTCCGTGTGGAACTGCGGGAATTCGTTCAACCGGGCCTCGTGGGCGCGCCAGTCGTAGCCGGTCGCCCAGTAGGACGCGACCTCGCGCAACCAGTCGACCGGGGCGCCGCGGTCCCAGCCGTCGCCGGGCAAGGGGGACGGCCAGCGGGTTTGGGTGAGCCGGGCGCGCAGGTCGGCGAGGGCGGCGTCGGAGATGTCGATGCGGAAGGGGCGAATGGTCATGAGAAGGACGTTAGAGAGCATATAGGGCAGGTATGGTCCTAGATCATGAGCGCGGCACGGTTGTTGCAGTTGCTGTCCTTGTTGCAGGTGCCGAGGCAGTGGCCGGGCAGTGAGCTCGCGGAGCGGCTGGGCGTCGAGGGACGCACGGTTCGCCGGGACATCGAGCGGCTGCGGGAGCTCGGGTATCCGGTCGAGGCGACGATGGGTGCGGAGGGCGGATATCGCCTGGTCGCGGGCAGTGCGATGCCGCCGTTGCTGCTGGACGACGAGGAGGCGGTCGCGATCGCGGTCGGGTTGCGGATGGCGTCCGGGCACGCGGTGACCGGGATCGACGAGGCGTCGGTGCGGGCGCTCACGAAGCTGGAGCGGGTCTTGCCGTCTCGATTAAGGCGCAGGGTGAGCGTGGTGAGTAAGGCGACGGTGCCGTTGCCGCTGAACGACGGGCCGCGGGTGGATCCGGAAGCGCTCACGGTCCTGGCCACGGCGATCGCCAACCGCGAGCGGCTGCGGTTCGGCTATCTCGCGAACGACGGCAAGGCGACGAAAAGGCTGGTCGAGCCGCATCATCTGGTGTCGTCCGGCCGGCGCTGGTACCTCCTGGCGTTCGACAGTGACCGCGACGACTGGCGGGTCTTCCGCGTTGATCGCATCGAAAAACCGCAGGCCATCGGGACCCGGTTCACCGCGAGAGACCTGCCTGCCAAGGACCCGGCGGAGTACGTGACCAAGAAGCTGCACACCTCCCGCCCGACGCATCGCGCGGTGGTCACCGTGCACGCGCCGGCCGACGAAGTGGTGCGGATTTGGGGCGCGGCAAGCGAAGTGACCGCAGTGGACGATCGCACCTGTCGCGTCGTCAGCCCGGCCGACACCCTGGAGTGGCTGGCTTTTCGGCTGACCAGTCTCGGCCGCGAGTTCCAGGTGCACGAACCGCCGGAGCTGGCGGAGCACCTGCGCGAACTCGGCGGCCGGGCGTTGCGTGCGGTCAGTCCGGGGTGATCAAGCCAGCTCCGCCAACGATTCCCGCAGCTTCCCGGTCACCTCGACCGGCCGCCGGGACTCGCGATCCACGAACACGTGCACGAAATGCCCTTCCGCCACCAAGGTTTCCGACGCCGTGTACATCCCGATCTCGTACCGCACGCTCGACCGCCCGAGGTGCGCCACCCGCAGGCCGATCCGCAGCGTGTCCGGGAACGAAACCGAGGCGTGGTAAGCACAACGCGATTCCACGCACAGCCCGATCACCGGCCCGGACTCGATGTCGAGACCGCCGCGTTCGATCAGCCAGGTGTTGATGACGGTGTCCATCAGCGAGTAATGCACGACGTTGTTCACATGGCCGTAGACGTCGTTGTCCTTCCAACGCAACGGAACCGTCTGCCAATGCGGGTAGTTCACCACAGCCGCACCGAATCCCGGAGGATCCCCGCCAGGTCCTGTTCGGACGGTGTGCGCGGCGCGGTGGCCAGCAAACGTTGCTGTTTCAAGGTTCCCTCCACCAGAGAGTCCACATCGGACTCGCTATAGCCGACCGCACCGATTCCGGCGGGCAGGCCGATCTCGCGCATCAGCATCGTCAGCACCGCGGGCAGGTGGTCGGCGAAGTCGCCGGACCATTCGAAATCCGGGGCCAGCAGCCGGGCGACGCGCTGGTGCCGCTCCGGGTTCGCTTCGAAGGTGAACCGGAACGCGGCGGGCGCGGTGAGCGAGACGGCCATGCCGTGCGGCACCATCGCTTCCTCGCCGGGGTAGCCGTCGGGGTGGAAATCCCGGACCTGTCCGGCGATCGGATACGCGTTGGCGTGCGGGATGTGCACGCCGGCGTTGCCGAAGCCGAGCCCGGCGAACGTCGCGGCCAGCGCCATCGCCTCGCGCGCGGCCATGTCCTCGCCGTCGCGCACCGCGGCTGGCAGCGCCCACGACAGCAGTTGCAGCGACTTCTCCGCGAACATGTCCGCGAGCGGATTCGACCCGCAGTAGGGCACCCGCTCCTCGGGCCGCTTCCGGCCGAACTCGGTGTAGGGCTTGGCGGTGTAGCTCTCCGCGGCGTGGCAGAGGATGTCCATCCCGCTCGCCGCGGTGACCCCGGCCGGCTGGCTGACCGTGAGCCGCGGGTCCACGACCGCGAGCGTCGGACGCAGCCGCAGGTGGCTGATCCCGCTCTTCACCCGCAGCGACAGCACGTCCAGCACGCACACCGTGGTGCTTTCCGATCCGGTTCCGGTCGTCGTCGGCACCGCGACCAGCGGCTTGAGCGGGTTCGCCGGCGCGCGGCCGCCGCCGACCGGCGCGTTGACGTAGTCCATCAGCTCGCCGTCGTTGCTGGTCAGCAGGTTGGCGGCCTTCGCGGTGTCGATGCTGGACCCGCCGCCGACCGCCACGAACGCGTCGTACGGGCCGGTGCCGCGGGCGAAGTCGACTGCCTTCTGCATGCTGACGTCGGTGGGCTCGACGTGCACGCCGTCGAAGGTTTCGGCCGCGATCCCGTAGCCGCGGATGCCCTCGGCGATCCGCTCCGGCCAGCCGGTCGCCGAGACGACCGGGTCGGTCACCACCAGGACGCGCCGGGCGCCGAACTGGCCAAGATCGTATCCGATCTCGTCGCTCGAGCCGGTTCCGTATTTGAGCGCCGGAGCCCCATAAGTGAAAACAGTCTCATGTTCGGCGGATGTCACGACGGCGTCCTCCCAACTGGTGGGCAGCCCGATCCGGCAATTGGCACAATCCCGCGGCGAGTTGTTCAAGATCACTTGACGCCGGTTCACGGTGCCGCCCTAAGCTCTCCTCATTAGATACCAAGTGGGAACCACCGTCGCGCAAACGGCCGTACGCGTCTTGAACGAGGCCCGGGTCCGCCGGGTGTACGCGGTCGTCGGCGAGTCGTTCCTGGAATTGCTCGACGCGCTGCGCCGCGAGCGCGATGTCACGCTCGTTTCGGCCCGCCACGATTCGGGTGCCGCCTTCATGGCCGAGGCTGAGGGCAAGCTCACCGAGCGCCCCGCCGTGCTGCTCGCGAGCCGCGGTCCGAGCGCCGCCGCGCTGGTCATGGGCGTGCAGACGGCATATCAGG
This sequence comes from Amycolatopsis sp. Poz14, assembly GCF_006704225.1. NCBI lineage: Bacteria > Bacillati > Actinomycetota > Actinomycetes > Pseudonocardiales > Pseudonocardiaceae > Amycolatopsis > Amycolatopsis sp. Poz14. The sequence continues at coordinate 247,576 of NZ_JACLHD010000001.1, read as the reverse complement.
ACGAGACGCCGATGGTGGTGCTGCTCGAAACCCCCGCGCTCGACCCGGTGCTCACTGGCGAGGTGCCGACGTCCGATTCGACCGGGATGTTCGAATCGATCGCCAAATGGTGCGTCCGTGCGGACGATCCCGACGACGTGCCGCATCTGCTCGCCGAGGGTCTCGCGCGGTGCCGCGAAGGACGGCCGGGCCCGGTCGTGATCGGCGTGCCGAGCGACGCGTGGGGCGTCCCGTACGACTCGGCCAAACCGGTGGCGAAGGTGCGCCCGCCGGCCACCGGAACGCTGGGCCGTTCGGCGGAAGCGGTTGCCGGGCTGGTGGACGAAGCGCGTTACCCAGTGGTCATCGTCGGCGGGCGGGCGCGGTCCGCGCGGGACGAGCTGATCGCGGTGGCCGACGAGCTGGCGCTGCCGGTATACAACGCTTTCCGCCGCCAGGACGCGTTCCCGGAGAACCACGCGCGCTACGCCGGGCACCTCGGCCTCGGCATCCCCGCGCGCCAGCTCGACGCGCTCGAACGAGCCGACCTCGTGCTCGCGCTCGGCACCCAACTCGACGAAGTCACGACGCAGGGCTTCCGCTATCCGACTCCGCAGCAGACGCTTGTCCTTGTCGGCACTGGCATCGACGAGCAGCGCCGTCGCGGCCTGACGTTCCGTGTGGACACTGAGGTCGAGCCGTTCCTGAAGGAACTGCGCGCGATCGCTTCGCCGCGTACGCGCAGAGCGTCGGCCGCGAACGCTGCCGTGCACACCTTCATGACACCGCCGAACACAAGCAACAACACGCGCGTACATCCGGTCGACGTCGTGCGCGCGCTGCGAAAGCTCGCGCCCGAGGACACCATCGTCACCAGCGACGCCGGCAACTTCGCGCAGTTCATGCACCGCTACTGGTGCTTCACCGCTCCGCGCAGCCAGCTCGGTCCGAGCAACGCCGCGATGGGGTACGCGGTGCCTGCGGCCGTAGCGGCCAAGCTCGCCGAACCGCGACGCGCTGTGGTCGCGATGGTCGGCGACGCGGGCACGCTCATGACAGGGCAAGAGATCGAGACCGCTGTGCGGTACCGCGCGCCAGTGATGGTGGTCGTGTTCCAGAACGGCTTGCACGGTCCCCTCGCGATGCATCAGGCGCGTACGCACGGACGGCTGTCCGGAGTGACCATCCCGCTGACAGACTTCGCGTCGTGGGCGCGCGGGCTCGGCGCGGCCGGGTACACGGTGGACGATCGAGAGCGGCTCGAACCGATCATCGCGAGCGCGCTCGTCCGGCAGCGGCCGTGCGTCATCGACGTCCGGACGGACCCGGACGTCGTGACCCCCGACGTGCGGCTGAGCACGCTTCTCGGAGCCCCGCGTCCTTCCGGGACCTGAAATCTTCCTGAGAACACAGGGAAACGCCGGGAATGTTCGGTAGCTGGCGGGGGTTGGCTCAGGTAACCTGACGGTGTTCCCGGGGTTCGGCATCCGGACCCGGTTCGCCCGGCGAGGTTCGCCGGCGTTCGGTTGGGGAAATTCCCGGGTGGACACGTTCCCCGGCTCGGTTCGCGGCCATTCGGCGCGTTTCAGGGGTGGGGACAACCGGTTTCGGCCGGATTTTGTCGGTGCCGGATGGCACCATCGCGGTCATCGCCCCGCTTGCCGCGGGGAAGGAACGAGGGGAGTTCGTCATGGCCGACGAAAAGGACGGGAAATCCCGTACCGCCGCGGCGACGGCTCGCGGCCGGGCCCGGTCCGCGCGGGCCGGTGCGCTGGTGTCGGTAGTGCGCGAGGAGCCGGAACAGGGCCAGGCCGTCGAGGTGCCTGCCCAGACCCGGTCCGGGGTGGTTCCGGTGCTGTTCAGCGCCAGTGCGGAAGCCCACGACGTAGCCGTGGTCGCGCCTGATCAGGGCGCCGACTGGCGCTCGCCGTTCGGTGCGCCGCTCCGCCACGCCAGCGGGGAGTGACCCGGCTTCGCGAACTGGGGTGAGTCGGCTTGTCCGCGCCCGCTCCGCTGTGCTTTACTTTAGTTGGTCTCGATTTTTGTGTTCGTGGTAAAGCACGCTCGCAGAACTCAGCGGGCGTGGGCCTCCTCTCTGGGGAACGCATCTCGCCCGTGTCTGGGCCCAGGACGTCGGTCGGCTTCCTGTTTTGGTGTTATGTATGGAGATTGTTTAGATGACTGAGGGCACCGTGAAGTGGTTCAACTCCGAGAAGGGGTTCGGCTTCATCACTCCCGACAACGGCGGCGGCGACGTCTTCGTGCACTACAGCGAGATCCAGGGCAACGGTTTCCGTACCCTCGAGGAGAACGCTCGCGTGCAGTTCGAGATCGGCCAGGGCCAGAAGGGCCCGCAGGCCACGTCGGTCAGCCTGATCTGACCTGCGTCTAATCGCTAAGTCGCCACCACTCCCGGTTGCGGGGGTGGTGGCTTCTTTCGTCTCTGCCACCGCGCGCTCGTCCCACCATGCGGATTGTCTTGCCGGACAAGGCTTTGCATGCTGGACCGGCCATTGTGGATCACCCGATCGTGGGCCGTTCAGCGGCTCGTAGGCTCGCGGGCATGAGCGAAAACACCTACCTCGTCACCGGCATGTCCTGCGGCCACTGCGCGCAGTCGGTCACCGAGGAACTGACCGAGGTGCCTGGGGTCGAGAACGTGACCGTCGACGTCGAAACCGGGCACGTGACGGTCCGCAGCGCCCAAGCCCTCGACGAGACCGCCGTCCGCGCGGCGGTCGAAGAAGCCGGGTACACCTACGAAGGGCTTGCTTCTCTCGTTTGAACGACGGGTAGCCACGCGGGAACCCAGGGTAGGCTCTGGCCGGCGTGGAGGCACGGCCGATGCAACGTCCGTGCAACCCTTTCCTCCGCGTGACCGGACGCGTGTGCTGGTCCCCTGGCGGCAGTGGACTGAGGGGTGCTCGATGGGGGTAGTCGTTGCGGGGATCGTGGCGAACCCGGCGTCCGGTCAGGACATCCGAAGACTCGTCACGCAGGCGTCGGCCGTCCCGGTCGAGGAGAAGGCCAATCTGGTGCGCCGGCTGCTGTCGGCGTTCGCGGTGACCGGCGTTGAGCGTGCCCTGCTGTCCACTGACCTCAGCGGTATCTCCGCCGCCGTGCTGCGCGACCTCGGCCGCGAACCGCTGCCCCGCGTGGAGTTCTGCGACGAGGACACCCTCACCGGCACCGCGCAGGACACCATCAACGCGGTGCGCCGGATGGTCGAGGCCGGGGCCGGCGTGATCGTGTGCCTCGGCGGCGACGGCACGGCCCGCGTCGCCGCGAAGGCATGCGGCGACGTCCCGCTGCTCGCGCTGCCGACTGGCACCAACAACGCGTTTCCGCAGGCCGGAGAAGCCACTGTGGCCGGGCTCGCCGCCGGGATGGTCGCGAGCGGCCAGGTCGACGCCGACCTCGTCACCCAGCGAGTCAGCATGCTCGAGGTCGTCACCAAGAACCGTCGCGAGATCGCGCTGGTGGACGTCGCGGTCTCGATGAACAAACACGTCGGCGCGAAGGCGCTCTGGGATCCGACCGCGCTCACGGAGCTGTACTGCACCTTCGCCGAGCCGGACGGCATTGGCTTGTCGAGCATCGCCGGACAGCTGTGTCCGAGCTCTCGTTCCAGTGCGGACGGTGTGGCGCTGCAGCTTGGTCCGGTCGACAGTTCCGCGTACGTGGTGCACGCCGCGATCGCGCCTGGCGTGGTGCGTCCAGTCGGCGTACGTGGCTGGGGAGTGCTGCGTCCGGGCGTACGCGTGGACCTTGCCGCAGGTGGCGGCGTTATCGCGGTAGACGGAGAACGCGAACTGGAACTAAAGAACGGCGAAGGAGCGTACGTCGAACTGCGCGCCGACGGCCCGTGGTGCGTCGACGTACGCGCGGCAATGGCCGAAGCGGCAACCCAGGGGTTGCTACGCAGTACCGCTACGAGCGGAACCGTCGAGAAAGGCCGAAGCCGCGGTCAGTGCGCTGGCTGAGATCACGTGCAGGTGACACCTTCCGGGTGTCGTTCGCTGCGCCTCGCCCGACCGGCTACCTTCTGCGAGTGGCACACGGGGAGGATCGGGGATGAGCAGCACTGCGACGCGGCCGGAAACGACTGCCGAGCCCCCACCGGAGAAATTTCGGGGCCGCAGCGGAATCGCCGGGCTGCTGGACCTGCCCGGGCAGGCGGTGCGCGCGGTCGTCAGATCCACGACCACCACGCCCGGCAAGCTTTCGCTGATCGCGGTCGCGCTGGTGCTGCTTTCGCTGGTGGCCGGGCTCGTGGGCGTGTTGTCGGTGAAGGACAAGGACAACACCATCAACGGCCTGATCGACCACCGCGAACCTCTCGCGGCGGCCGCGCAGCAGGTGTTCCGCTCGCTGTCGGACGCGGACGCGACCGCGGCCAGCGCTTTTCTTTCCGTCGGCACCGAACCGCCCGCGCTGCGGAAGCGGTACGAGCAGGACATCGCCGAAGCGGGATCCGCGCTCGCCCGCGCGGCGTCCGACACCACTGACGTCGGCACCGCCGCCCACCAGGTGGACATCCTGAACCAGAAGGTCCCGGTCTACACCGGGATCGTCGAGACCGCGCGCGCCAACAACCGGCAGGGTTTCCCGTCCGGCGCTTCGTATCTGCGCGAGGCCTCGCAGCTGATGCGCACGACGATCCTGCCCGCCGCGGACGAGCTCTACAAGGCGCACACGCAGAAGCTCACCGGCGAGCAGGACAGCAGCAGCGACGTGCCGTGGGTGGCGGTCGCGCTGGTCGTCGTGCTCCTCGCGGCGCTCGTGGCCGCGCAGATCTACCTGACCCGGCGGACGAACCGGGTGCTGAACATCGGATTGCTCGTGGCCACCGGCTGCATCGTGCTGTCGCTGCTGTGGGGCGCGGTCGCGCTCGTCGTGCAGGGCAGTCTCGTCGCGACCGGGCGCACCGACGGCACGTCGCAGGTCGACATCCTGGTTCGCGCCCGGATCTACGCGCTGCAGGCCCGCGCGGACGAAACCCTGACGCTGGTCGCGCGCGGCGACGGCGGCGCGTACGAGCAGCAGTTCATCAAGCTGGCCGAGAAGCTCGTCGGCGCAGACGGCAAGGGCGGCCTGCTCGGCGACGCGCGCGGCCTCGCCTCCGGCACCGCGGGCGAGCAGAAGATCGAAGCGGCGGAACAGGCCGCGCGCGAATGGTCGCTGGCCCACCTTCAGGTCCGCCGCCTCGACGACGGCGGGCAGTACCAGGAAGCCGTCGACTTCGCGACGAGCGTGAGCCCGAACAGCGCCGCCGCCGCGTTCGCGCGGCTCGACACGAACCTCCAGGCCGCGATCGACGTCTGCCGGCAGGAATTCCTCGACAGCACCAGATCCGGCGACAACGCGCTCACCGCGCTCGCGGCGGGCGTCGGGGTGCTGGCGGTGCTCGCGGCGGGCGGCATCACAGTCGGCGTGCGAGAGAGACTGAGGGAGTACCGGTGATCCGGTCGCGGCACTTCGTCCGGACTGCCGTGCTCGCGGTGGTCGCGGTTCTCGCCGCCGCCTGCGGGACGGCGGTCCAGCCGATGGAGGCCGCGCCGGTCACTGACGCGGCCTGGCCCGCCCCGGCGGGCGTCGGCGGCCCGGACGCCGCGGCCGGCGGCGATTCCGACACCAGCTGCAACCCGCTCGCCAGCCTCGCTCCGAATGGTCTGGACACCTCCGGGCCGAGCCTGCAGAAGATCAAACAGCGCGGGAAGCTCATCGCGGGCGTCGACCAGACGACCTATCTGTTCGGCTTCCGGAATCCGAAGACCGGCAAGCTCGAAGGCTTCGACATCGACCTGGTCAACGAGATCGCCAAGGCGATTTTCGGCAGTTCCGAGGGCCACGTGCAGTACCGGGCGATCACGTCGTCGCAGCGGGAGAACGTGCTCAAGGAACACCAGGTCGACGTGGTGGTCCGGACCTACAGCATCACCTGCGCGCGCCGGAAGCAGGTGCAGTTCTCGTCGGTGTACTACGTGGCCGGGCAGAAGATCCTGGTGCCGAAGTCGTCCAACGCGCAGTCGCTGACCGACCTCGCCGGGAAACGCGTGTGCGCGGCGGCGAAGTCGACCTCGCTCGCGAAGATCGCCACCGACCCGGCCAAACCGGTCGCGGTGTCGGTGCCGAACTGGTCGGATTGCCTCGTGATGCTGCAGCAGGGCCAGGTCGACGCGGTGTCCACCGACGACACGATCCTGGCGGGCATGGCCGCGCAGGACCCGACGGTGAAGGTCGCGGGCGATCCGATGACACAGGAGAATTACGGCGTCGGGGTCCCGAAGGACGAGGAGGACCTGGTCCGCTTCGTGAACGCGGTGCTGGACAAGATCCGCGGCGACGGCACCTGGGCGAGCAGTTACCAGAACTGGGTCGGCGCCCGGCTGGGGCCGGCGAACCCGCCGTCCCCGCAATACGGGTGACCTGGCCAGTCGCGCTGCGTGAGTTGTACTTTTTGAGCGGCAGGTTTGCCGCGGGGAGCTCGGGAGGTAGTTGTGTCGGAGGAGGCGCGCCGTCCTCGGCACGCAGCACCGGACGGGGACGGCGACGAGGCGAAGGCCGCGGACCAGCCGTCCGGGCGGGGCGAGGCGGCCGACGCTTCGTGGACCCCGCCGCCGCCCGTGCGCTGGGACACCCCGGAACCGTCGGTGTCCGGGCGGCTGAACCCGCAGGCCGATCCGGACGCCGAGACGTTGATCAACGCTCCGGTGCAGCGTCCGCAGGGCGGGCAGCAGGGTCAGTCAGCTCAGCGAGGCGGTCCGCAAGGTCAGCCGGGACAGGCCGCGCCGTCGGGCCAGCCCGCTCAGCCGGGACAGGCGCAGCCGGGGCAGGCCGGGCAGCAGCCGCGGACGCAGGGCCGTCCGGCTCCGCGCGGGGGCCAGCCGATGCCGCCGCAGGGCCGTCCGCAGGGGCAGCCGCCGTCGCAAGGCCAGCCGTATCCGGGACAGCCCGCGCCGCCGTCGCAGGGGCAGCCCTATCCGCCGCAATCGCGCACCGGACAGCGGCCGGCCCCGCCGAACCATCCGCAGCAAGCGCAGGGGAACCGCCCGTCGCGTCCGCCGGAGAACCGCGCCACCGGACCGAACTCCGGTCCGATCCCGATGGGCGCCGCCGCGCAGGGCAAGCCCCCGGCTGACGGCGGCGACGCCCCCACGCGTCCGCCGGGCGACCTCGCGCCGGTGATCCTGCCGCAGTCGAACCAGCCGGTCGCCCCCGTCGACCCGGCCGCGCCGATGCCGACCAGCGTGCTCGCCAGCCCGACGCCGCACACCCAGAGCATCATGCCGCCGACCCCGCGGGTGGCCCCCGCCGACGGCGGCCCGCTGCCCGACCACGGCACGGACAGCGTCCTGCCGTCGGGCGGCAGCGAAGGCCATGGCACCGGCACCCACGGTTCGCAGGGCTCGCAAGGCACCGGTACCGGTACTGGCACGGGTTCGTTCCCCGGCACCTCCCGGCGCACTGGCTCGCGCGGCACCCGCCGCTCCCGGCGCGGACGGCTCGGCGCGGGGCTCATCGACGTGCCTCCGGTGCCGTACCGCGATCCGTCGACCGCGGTGCTGGCCAACCCGGTCGTGGCCGAGGACAAGCGGTTCTGCGGCAACTGCAGCGCGAAGGTCGGCCGCGGCAAGGACGGTCAGCCGGGCGAACCCGAGGGCACCTGCGAGAAGTGCGGCACGCCGTTCTCGTTCATCGCGAAGCTGAAGGCGCACGAGGTCGTCGGCGGCCAGTACGAGGTGCTCGGCGCGCTCGCCTACGGCGGTCTCGGCTGGATCTACCTGGCCAAGGACCACAACGTGTCCGACCGCTGGGTCGTGCTGAAGGGCCTGATCGACACCGGCGACTCCACCGCGATGGCCGCCGCGGCGAACGAACAGCGGTTCCTCGCCGAGGTCGAGCACCCGAACATCGTCAAGATCCACAACTTCGTGCAGCATCCGGACGCGCAGACCGGCAACACCGTCGGTTACATCGTCATGGAGTACGTCGGCGGCCAGTCGCTGCGCCAGCTCGCGCTGCAGCACCACCGGGAAAGCAACCGGCCGGAGCCGCTGCCGATCGGCCAGGTCATCGCGTACGGCCTGGAAATCCTGCCCGCGCTCGGCTACCTGCACGGCCAGGGGCTGCTGTACTGCGACCTCAAGCCGGACAACGTCATCCAGACCCGCGAGCAGCTCAAGCTGATCGACCTCGGCGCGGTGCGGCGGATCGACGACTACGAGAGCCCGCTGTTCTTCACCACCGGTTACAGCGCGCCCGAGCTGGCGTCACAGGGCGCGTCGGTGTCCTCGGACCTGTACACGGTCGGCCGGACGCTCGCCGTGCTGAGCTTCGAATTCGCCGGCTACACCCGCGAGTTCAAGAACACGCTGCCCGGGCCGGACGCGGTGCCGTTGTTCGCGCTTTTCGGGTCGTACTACCGGTTCCTGAAACGGGCCACGCACGCTGATCCGGACCGCCGGTTCATCGCCGCTGACGACATGGCCGACCAGCTGACCGGGGTCCTGCGCGAGATCATGGCGCTCGGCACCGGTCAGCCGCGGCCCGCCGCGTCGACGGTGTTCGGGCCGGAGAGCCGGACGTTCGGTGTCCATCTCGTGGTGCCCGAGCAGGGCGAGCGGGTGCCGTTGCCGGACGCGGCCGAGGTCGTTGCCGGGCTGCCCATCCCGCAGGTCGACACGGACGACCCGGCTGCTGGTGTGCTGGCTACGACGACCGCGCTGGATCCGCACGAGGCGATCGAGGCGCTGGCTACCGCGCCGCGCGAGTCGATCGAGGTGCGGTTGCGGATTGTGCGTGCCCGGATCGAGCTGGGCGAGTTCGTGGAGGCGCAGCGGCAGTTGCAGGCCGCGCAGTATTTGGCGATCCGGCACGGGTTCCCGCATGACTGGCGGATTGACTGGTACCGCGGGTTGATCGAGCTGGCCGGTGGTCGGCCGCGGGTCGCGCATGTGGCGTTTGACGCCGTTTACGACGACCTGCCGGGGGAGATCGCGCCGAAGCTGGCGTTGGCGGTTAGTGCTGAGGGTGTTGGAGATTACTTTGGTGCCGCTCGGTTCTATGAGCTGGTTTGGCGGACGGACCGGACTTATGTGAGTGCTGCGTTCGGGCTTGCGCGGGTGTATTTGGCGCAGGGGGCGCGGGAGAGTGCGGTGGAGGTGCTGGAAGGGGTTCCGGCTACTTCGACGCATTATGTGGATGCGCAGGTTGCTGCTATCAAGATCAAGACTCGGGCGCAAGGCGTGGGTACCGGGGAGCATCCGACTGTTACCGAGGGCGATCTTGTGGACGCTTCCGGGCGGTTGCAGCGGCTGAATCTTGATGCTGAGCGGCATACGCGGCTTAGTGCTGAGGTGCTTGAGGCGGCTTATGACTGGCTGAAGGTGCCTGGGCAGGCTAAGCCGGTTACTGCTGCGAAGGTGCTCGGGTGTGAGCTGGAGGAGCGGGACGTCCGGTTCGGGCTGGAGCGGTGTTATCGGTCGTTGGCTCGGTTGACGGATGACGCTGGTGATCGGATTGCGTTGGTGGATCGGGCTAATGCTATTCGGCCTCGGACGCTTACCTGACGGGCTCGTCGCCTGGCGGCGACATTGCCGTGGGGGTTGCGTGGGGCACCCCGAAGGTTGATTGTGCTGACGGTCTGGGGGTGCTTGTCAAGGCGGGAAAGATGCCTTGACAAGCACCCCCAGACCGCAGGGGAGCTTCGTATCGGGGTTGGGGGAGGGCTGGGTGCCTCGCTCGTCGGGTGCATCGGCTGCGGGTTGGAGTTGGGTGCCTCGATGGTTGGGTGCATCGGCTGCGGTTTGGGTGGGGGTTAGCGCCCCAATGTGGCATTGGGTGCGTGGGATGCACCCAATGTGGCGTTCGGTGCGTGGGATGCACCCAATGCCGCATTGGGGCGGCATCCCGGGCGGACGGCGGGCGGTCCGTGAAGGGCTCCTTGAGGGAATCCAAGTCCGTGAAGGAGCCCCTCACAGCCGGCGGGTCGTGAGGGGAACCCTGAGGGAATCAGAGTCAATGAGGGTGGCCCTCACGAACCGCGGGAGGGGCGCAAAGCAGCTGGATCAGGGGTTGATATCCCACTCGCGTTTGTTGCGTCGGTGCTGCTCGGCTAGCTTTTCCAACGCCTGCGGGTCGCCGTGGGTGCTGAAGTGCTCGAAGCCCACTGCGATGAAGACTGCCCGGGCGTTCACCGCGATGGGGCCGTCGGTGGCGTCTAGGTGGCCGTCTGCGCTGACGTAGATCTTGCGGCCTGCGACTCCGTCCAGGCGGGCCTTGATGTACAGCGTCGAACCGACCGGTACTGGGCGGCGGAAGTCTGTCTCCAGTTTTCCCGTTACCGCGGGGCGGTGCAGCAGGTTGCCGACAGTCGAGCCGAGTGCCTCGTCGAAGGCGCAGGCCAGCAGGCCGCCGTGGGCGAGTCCGGGGGCGCCTTGATGGGCCGACGTCACGGTGAACTTCGAGTGCACCGTGTAGCCCTCGCCGATGGCTGAGCGCAGGTGCAGGCCGTCGTCTACCTCGTCGCCGCAGCCGAAGCATTCGGCGAAGTGGGCGCCTAGTTCGGTGCCGGGGGCGGGGGCCTTCGGGTGGATCTCCGGCGGCTCCACCGGCACCGGCGGCCACGGGCCGGAAACAGGACTCATGGGACGACGTTAACCCGGCGGAAGGACCCGTCGGCACCCGCCCTGACCGGCGCGGGCGCATTTCCTGAGCGCAGGGTAGTCGGAAAATTCCGCACGGTAGAAATTTCGCGACTCACCCTGCCAGCTTGGTTCAACAGGTCAAGACTGGGGAAATGTGCTCCAACGGATGGACCGGGACGTGTGCAGGAGGAGGTCACCGCCGGGATGAGTGAGCCAAAGACGGGGAAACCCGAGGTCGATCAGAGAACAGTCAAACGCGCGGTGATCGCGTCCGCGATGGGTAACGCGACCGAGTGGTACGACTACGGCGTATTCACCTCGGGCGCGATCGCGACGAGTATCGGGACACTGTTCTTCCCCGGCGAGGGCAACGCGGTGCTGAAATCGCTTGCCCTGCTGGCCGTCGGCTTCATCGTACGACCGTTCGGCGGAGCGTTCTTCGGCCCGTTGGGGGACAAGCTCGGCAGGCAGAAGGTTCTCGCGCTCACCATTCTGCTGATGTCCGGCTGCACCTTCCTGGTCGGCGTGCTGCCGACGTACTCAGGCGGCTACAGCATGGGCATCGCGGCGCCGATCGCGATCTTGCTGCTGCGCCTCATTCAGGGCTTCTCGACCGGCGGCGAGTACGGCGGCGCGGCGACGTTCATCGCGGAATACGCGCCGACGAAACGGCGCGGTTTCTTCGGTTCGTTCCTGGAGATGGGCACGCTCGCCGGTTACGTGCTCGGCAACTCGGTCGTGCTGATCACTTACCTGTCGCTGTCGACCGAGCAGTTCGACTCGTGGGGCTGGCGGATTCCGTTCTTCATCGCGCTTCCGATCGGTGCGATCGGTCTGTACCTGCGGTCGAAGCTCGAGGACACGCCTGAGTTCCGCAGGCTCGAGGCGGCGGGCGAGAAGTCGGAGAAGGCTCCGCTCAAGGAGACCATCCAGCGCAACTGGCGGATGATCCTGAACCTGATCGGGATCGTGCTGCTGCTGAACATCGCCGACTACATGCTGCTCACGACGATGCCGACGTATTTCACCGACACCTTGAAGATCGGCGACACCGAGTCCAGCCTGATCATCATCGGGGTGGAAATCGTGCAGTTCGCGCTGCTGATCCCGCTGGGCGCGCTGTCCGACCGGATCGGCCGGAAACCCTTGCTGCTCACCGCGGCCATCGGGTTCATCGTGCTGAGCTGGCCCAGCATCAAGCTGATGCAGAGCGGCAGCCTGCTGTGGCTGATCGTCGGCTTCCTGGTCGTGGCGATCCTGCTGGCGCTGATGCTGGCGGTCATCGGCTCGACGTTCCCGGCGATGTTCCCGACGCGCGTGCGGTACGGCTCGTTCGCGATCGGCTACAACATCTCGACGTCGCTGTTCGGCGGCACCTGCGGCGTGATCGTCACGGCGTTGATCGGCAGCACCGGCAACGCGGACTGGCCGGCGTACTACTTGATCATCGCCGCGCTCATCGCGCTGGTCCCGATCATCAAGATCCCGGAGACGGCACGCGTGCCGATCGAGGAGATCGACACGGCGGACCACGGCGGCAAGCTCGCCGGCGCCAGCAAGTAAGCGAAACGAAAACCGCCCTCCGTCCATTGCGGACAGAGGGCGGTTTTCGCGTCCAAGTCAGCTGTTCTGCGTCGCCTCGACCGCCTGCGGAGCGAAGCGCTTGCGGGCCCAAGCTGCCAGGCCACCGGCGACCACGACGGCAACAACGGTTTCGATCATCAGTGCAACGAGCACCATGGTGCTTCCTCCTCAGGTTCTCGGGCCGGCCAATCCTGTGCCGGCTGAGCGACTGGTTCGACGGCCGCTCCGGCCGCCACTGAGAACATCGCCCCGAAAGCCCGGGATATTTCGTCGAAAACCCACTTGATCTGGTGACGTCGGCCACTCTTGCCGCGAAAGCGTTTCAGCCGGAGGTCGAGCTGGGTAACGAGGGGCTTCCCGCAGGTGAACGCATGGACGCGGGTACCCGGTCGGTCGTGGTCGGATACGCCCGCGGCGGTGCCGGCGCCCGCGACGTGCCCGCTCGTGGACCGGACGGCTCCACCGGCGGTTGCCGGTCCGGCGAGCCAGGGCTCACCTCCGGACCGGGCGTCGGCACCTGGGCCGGACCCGACGGGACCTTCTTCGGCGCGACCGGACTGGACGGGGCGGGCGAGACGGTGGCGAGTCCAGGTCCGGCAGGCATCACCGGCGGCTGCTCGGTCCCGCGGCTGCCCACCGCGAGACCGGCCACCACGAGCACCGCGACCGTCGCGGCGGAGCTGCCCGCGACCGCCCAGCGCTTGCGCTTGCGGCGGACGGCAGCACCGCGCACGATCACGTCCGCGGCGTCGACCTGCAGGGGCGGGCCGTCCGGCGTCCGCGCGAACAGCGCGCGCACATCGTCGGCATCATCGGAGACCATCTCGTTCACCTCCCTCCAGGGACGGGCAGTGCCTCGAAATGCGGGCCCAGCCGGGTCCGCAGGGTAGCCAGACCGCGCGCGGCCTGGCTTTTCACTGTGCCGGTCCGGCAGCCGAGTGCCGCGGCGGTCTCCTCGACGGACAGGTCCTCGAAGTACCGCAGCACCAGCACCGCGCGCTGACGCGGGGCCAACGCGGCGAGTGCCTGCTGGATCAGCTGGTCGTGCTCAGTCTCGGCGGCAGGAGCCGGGACGTCGGGTGGTGCGTCGGTGAGCCGCTCCCGTTTCCAGCGGCTGCGGCGGTTTTCCGCGAGGAAAGTGCGCAGCACGATTTTGCGCGCGTAGGCGTCGAGCGCGTCGTGCCGGGCCAGCCGCGGCCAGGCGAGGTACAGCTTGAGCAGCGCCGCCTGTGCGAGATCTTCGGCCCGGTGCCAGTCCCCGCAAAGGAGGTAGGCGGTGGACCGCAGGCTGTGCGCGCGCTCGCCGAAGTACCGGGCGAACTCGCCGTCCCACGGCGAGCTCTGCCCGGACGCCGGACGGGAGCGGGAGGGCACCGGGCGATCAGCCCCAGACCGAGGGCAGGTGCAGGTCGCCGGTCGGGCCCGCGGGCACCGCGGTCGGGACGCGCTTGGACTTCGCGGGCTGACCCGGCGCGGCGACCTTCGGCGCGGCGGTGGTCTGACGGTCCGCCGGGGCCGGGGCCGGCGCCGCGGTGGGTCGCTCGGCCGGGGCGGTCTGCGCCGGGGCCGGCTGCACCGACGGCGGGCCGTCCGCGGCGAAAGCGACCGCGCCGCCGGTCAGCGCGCCTCCGGCGAGCAGCAGCGAACCGATGGCGAGAGCGAAGCGAACACGCACGAGTTTCCTCCTGGTTCAGGTGAGCGCCGGGTGGCGCTTCTCTGCTCTAGTCATGCGGTCGGCGGTCGCCGGGGTTGCATCGGGTTTTTCTTTTTTCCGGCCGGGACAGGCGAACGGCCGGGAGCGTTCGAGAGCTCCCGGCCGTCCGGTTGACGCTGGTTCGGTTCGCGGTCAGGCGGCCAGCGCCGACAGCTTGGTCCACGACGCCCAGTCGTAGGTCCAATCGCTGTAGTCGCCGTCCTTCGCGCCCAGTTGCTGGGTGCTGCCGGAGATCTCCACCGGGTCGCCGGGAAGGACGCTGTCGTAGTAGATCTTCGCGTTCGCCGGCGACAGGTTGAGGCAGCCGTGCGAGATGTTCTTCTTGCCCTGCGCCCAGATCGACCCGGCGAGACCGTGGATGAACTCGCCGTTGTTGGAGATCCGGACCGCCCACGGCACGTTCACGTCGGTGTAGTTGTAGCGCGGGTTGCTCATCGAGTACGTCGAGTGCTTCGACATGACCACGTGCGTGCCGCTGTGCGTGACGCGGCCCGGGTCGGAGTCGAGGCCGTAGCTCACCGGGAAGTCCATGACCTGCTGGCCGTCGCGGATGACCTGCATGGTGTGTTCCTGGGTGTTGCCCTTGACGATCTGCGAGCGGCCGATGGTGAAGCTCGCCGAGACGTCCTGCTTGCCGTAGACGCCGTCGCCCATCGAAACGCCGTAGATGTTGGCCGAGACGACGACCTTCGTGTTCGGCTTGAAGTACTCCTTCGGCCGCCAGTGCACCGAAGTGTCGCCGTTGAGCCACGCCCACGCGCCCTCGGTCTTCGGCGTGGTCTCCACCGACAGCGCGCGCTCGACGGCGGCCTTGTCCTTGACCGCGCTCGGGAACGTGAGCGCGATCGGCATCGCGATGCCGTAGGTCTGCCCGTCGCCGACGTTGAGGCTGCCCTGCATCTGGCGGCGCGGTTTGACCGTGGTGAACGAGCCGTTGATCGGGACCTGCTTGCCGTCCTCGCCGGTGGCCTGCCCGGACCAGGTGTAGGTCTTGCCGTAGCCGAGGTCTTCGGTGCTGCTCCAGCTCTTCTTGTCCGGGGTCTGCTGTCCCTGCACCTGTTTGCCGTCGGCGTTCGTGAGCGTGACGCTCCCGATGGTGCCGTTCGCGACGGTCACCTTCGCCGGTTCGCCCGGCGCGACGTTGCCCGCTCCGGACGCCGGCGTGAGCGCCACGGCCGCCGGTTTCACCGGAGTGGCCGGTGCCTCGGTAGGCCCGCCGCCCGCGGTCCCGCCCGCGTTCACGCTCGACCCGCCGCCGCTGCACGCCCCGAGCGTGAGCGCGGCGACCAAGCCCAGCACCGCGACGCCGGCCCGGCGGCGTGCGAAGTGTCGGATTGTCACACCGATCCCCAATCTCCCCTTGGTACCCCGAACACCCAGACGTCCCGAGACACCTTCACGTTCACCGGAAACGGGGTGACCAGCATCACACTGCAACGAGTGACCATCACGGAAGCGGCTCGAACGACCGCGCACTGTGCATCCCCGAAGTGCGCTGGGTGTACTGGATCAGCGTAGCCGCGGGTCCGACTTCGGTGCGTAGGCAGCGATACGACGTTCCGGTGACGCGCGCACGTCGGAACCGATCCTTGCGATCAACGGGGTTCAGATTTGGTGAGATCCCGGTAGGCTGCTGACCAGGCCGTCGTTTTGCGTGTTCGTGGCTTCACACTCGCGGAACTTCTGACGCGAGCCGTGGGGCCGTAAAGCTCTTCGCTCGTCTCGTTGGAACCGCCCGGGACGGCCTGGGTGCCGCTTCGGTGGCATTCGAAGCGGATCTGTTACGAGGAGTACAGCGGTGGCGCAAGGCACTGTGAAGTGGTTCAACGCGGAGAAGGGCTTCGGCTTCATCGCGCAGGACGGCGGCGAAGGCGACGTTTTCGTGCACTACTCGGAGATCGAGGGACGCGGCTTCCGCACCCTCGAGGAGAACCAGCGAGTGGAGTTCGAGGTCGGCCAGGGGCAGAAGGGCCCGCAGGCCCAGAAGGTCCGCGCGATCTGAGTCAGGCCCGCGCGTTTTCTCAGGCCTGAAAGAAGGGCCCCGACGGGATTTCCCGTCGGGGCCTTTTTTCATTGCGGCTTCCGTTGTGGGGAATGTTTGGAGCGACGGTTACCGCGGTTGATCCTGGCGGGTGTTGGGGCGGCGGCTGCCGGGTGCTCGGGTTCGGGGGTCGCCGGTCGAGGGCGGGTTTCGGCGAGGCTCCCGGCACGTACGGGCGACGCCGGATCGGATGGTTGCCCCACTGCGAGTGGGCGTGCGTGATCCGACCCGATCGGGTGGCGCTGGCCGCTGTGGCGGGTCGCTGGGGCCGGGTCGGTCGCTGGAGTTGGCGGGTTGGCTTCTCACGCGCCCCGCTGTGCCGTTCTTGGCAGGCGATCGTGCAGCTGCTCGACAGCGGCGGCCTCGGCTGGCTGTCGCCCTTGTCGCGAGCTATCCGCCGCGCCGTCCGTTTCGCGGCCAAGACCGCGTCGTCGGCGGCGGAATCCGAGAGCGTCCCGCTCACCGGGACTCCGGCGGTCCGGCGACCCCTGGAAAGGGAAAACCCCCGGCCGTCGGGGGAAGCCGGGGGTTTTCGTTCAGGGGGTGCGGGGATCAGCGCCCGACGAGGGGCTGCTCGAACGTCTCCGCCGGGAAGTGGAATTCGTCGGTCATCGCGTCGGAGTGGCGGCGCTCCTGGGCGGAGGCGGCCTGGCCCTCCCACGAGAGGCGCTCCAGGATCCATTCCTGCGCCAGTGCCTGCGGGGTCAGGTTCCTGGCGACGGCGATGTCCTTGAGCTGCTGGCTGGCGATGAGGTTCATCCGCAGCTGGTAGACCTGCGCGTCGCCGAAGCGGCTGCCGGTCCCGGTGCTCTCCGGGTCGGAGTCCGGGGCGAGCGCGGCGAGGTAGCTGGTGAGCTCCTTGTCCTCGACGACTTCGTCGCCGGCGGCTTTGGCGGCATTGCGATGCCGCCCGCTCGAGACGGCTTTGAGATTCGTGCGGCTGCTGAGGCGGCCGAGGGAGGGAAGAGGCACGCGGTCACGATAACGGTTGGGTCTCGGCAAAGAAACCACTGTGAGCCACGACACACGCATTTCCGTGCCCGGCAAGCCCAATTCGATCACCTGTTCAGCCCAGTCGGTAAACACATTTCGCGACTGTCTGTTGATCAGGGGTACGGAGAGTAGATCCGCAGGTCAGCGCCGGTGTGCGGAAATGGAGAGACCCCCGCGCCAGGGGGAGGAACGCGGGGGTCGGAGGGGATCTCCACAGGCGCTGACCGGGGGTGTGTCAGCAACACCGATTGTTGCACGAGTTCCGGGGATCGGCGAGGGGAAGCCGGGAGAAATCGTTCTGCGCGATCTTGGAATGCGTTACCAGGGAAGCTTCGGAGAGTGTTCGCAGGTTCACTCTCCGGGGGGCTGCCGGTGCTGCTCGCCGCTGGTTAGCCTCGCGGCCAGTTGTTGCGAACCGCATGGAGGGGCCATGAGCGGATCGGTCGAAGTTCGTCAGTTCCTCCTTCGGTACGAAGGTGCCGACGGGGGAAGCACGTCACTGTCCGGCGGCGTGCCGGCGCAGCGCGGGTCGTCGGAAGGGCAACGGGTCTCCGACGACCAGGTCCGCCGAGCCCGCCTGGCCGTCGCGGCCGGTGCGCTCGACGTCGAGGACTGCGCGCAGTTGCTGGAGATGCTCGGGCTGAGTCCGGGTGACGACGGTCAGGCGCCTGTACAGCGCTGAGCGGCTGGACGGCCGGAGCTGTGTGGGTTTCGGCGGCCTGGACTCTCGGCGTGCGCTCGTCTCCGGCGTAGAGTGGCGTGGCGCACACCGATCGTCCGACCCGGCTTCGAAGCGGCCGATCGGCGGGAAGCGGCGCGGGTGGGGCGTTGGCGCTGGCGTTACCGCAGGTCGGAGGCTCGCCGATCGCTTAATGAACCCCCCGTGCAAAGCCCTTGGAACGTGCCCTATGCTTGTAATCGCTCCCAGGGGAACACCTGAGAGCGCGGTCGGTCGGTCCACCGAAACCGATCGGGCTCCCATCGTTCAGTGGCCTAGGACTCCGCCCTTTCAAGGCGGCAACGCGGGTTCGAATCCCGTTGGGAGTACGCAGTACCAGTAAGGCCCTGTGGCGCAGTTGGTTAGCGCGTCGCCCTGTCACGGCGAAGGTCGCGGGTTCGAGTCCCGTCAGGGTCGCAAGATCGTTCGGCTCCTAGCCGGCGTTCCCGGCCAGGTAGCTCAGTTGGTACGAGCGTCCGCCTGAAAAGCGGAAGGTCGCCGGTTCGACCCCGGCCCTGGCCACAGCGAATTTCAGCCCCCATCCCAGCGGATGGGGGCTTTTTCGTCGTCTCGGTCTTCCCTTCGGAAGCAGTCTTGCCAAACCTTCGGAGCCCTCCCTAGCCTCGATAACGTCTCAAAAGGTCTGGACCACTGGAGGTCGAGGATGCCGGGAGATGTGGGACGTCGAGGTTTTCTGGCCGGATCGGCGGCGCTGGGGGTCGGGGTGATGGCACCGTTCGGAGCCGAGAGACTACTGGCGCGCGGACGACGGCGACCGGCCTTATTTCCATCCCTCGGACGCTGGCCTTCCGGTGATCAGCCTGCTCGCGTACACCGAGATCGCTGACGCGGCAACGGTTTCTGACGTGCTGAAGGTGGTGCGGCGCTCGCTGGAGTTCGAGCTTGCGGTGACCGCCGAGGTGCCTAACCCGTTTGGGTATGCGCGGAATCTTGTGCAAGATGGGGAGGGTAAGAGGTATAGCTCATTTTTCTTCCCGCACAACGTCACTCCGCGAGTGAAGGACCAGTGGTGGCAGGGGGAGAACGCGCGGATCGCTTCGCTGGCGACCGCCGCTCGCCTTGCCGCGCCACGGTTTCCCGGCGAGTTCGCGGCACGCCTGCGGTCGTACGCGGCTGATCAGCTGAACTGGATCTGCGGCAGCAACCCGTACGGCGTGTGCATGCTTGACGGCAGTGGCCACGCTAATCCGCAGTACAGCTGGCTCGGGTCGTGGCAGTTCCTGCCGACGTCAGGTGGAATCGTCAACGGCATCACCGGCTTGAACGAGGACGGCAGCGGGATCGCCTGGGATCGCGGTTACGTAGTCACAGGAAAGGACGACGACTGGCGGTGGGATGAACAGTGGCTGCCCCACTCAACGTGGTACCTGTACGCGGTCGCGGTGGGAGATTGATCCAGGCAACGGCGCGGAACCGGATCGTCTCTGACGCGAGCTTGCCTACTGCCCGGCTTGTCGCTGGGCTGTGGCGTCTCGCATGCGGTGCGTGCCGCGAGCCTGGAGTGCTGGCATGGGCTTGCTGGGCCTCGGCTTGTCGTAGCCGGTCTGCCGGGCTGTGGCGCGGAGTCTCGTCGTGCCCAGCTCGGGTTTTGTCCGGCCACAGCCTGTTGTAGACACTCGCTAAGCCACAGAACGTGATGCGTGCCCGGCACGAACTGAATCGTGCCGGGCACGCCACCAACCGCAAAATCGAGCCCTAGATCAACGGCCCGCGAAACTTAGTCGTCCCCGGGACAAGCTGCACAGTCCCAAGCCCACCATGCGCGCTCGCATACTCCAGCTCGCGCGACAGATCGCCAACACCGTTCGTCCCCGGCTGGGGCAGCAGGTTCAGCGTGCTCAGCACCCCGAGTGCGTTGCCGTCGCGGTCGAGGAAGCCGCTGCCGGAGTCGCCGGGGATGCCGGGGGTCACGGTGAGTACCGTGTGGCTCCAGCCCCCGCCCGTGTCGCCCAGGCTGGTGCCCTGTTTGGGGGACAGCTGGGTGATTCCGCCGCGCAGTTCCGAATTTCCGTAGCTGAGCACGGTGGCGAGTTGCTTCGTGCCGGTGGTGTTCACGCCAGTCGGCCCGCCCCAGAACGGCAGGCTTGGGTTCACCTTCGACACGTCCGCGGGGTCGACCTTCACGAGCGCGAGGTCGTTGTACTGGCACGTGTTCGCATCCGCCTCGTGGCGGGACTGCATGGTCAGCCACGAGTTGTAGACGAGGGTTCCCGGCTTGCTCGCGCCGGCGATCTCGACGGGGGTGCCGAGCGGGAGCGAACCGGCGGAGCAGCCGTTCGTTTCGGTCGAGCCGCCGGTGCCGGAGCAGTGCGCGGCCTGTCCGAGGAAGACATCCGTTCCGTTGCTGTACACGAAGTTCGAGGTGCATTGCGCCCCGTTGGTGTGCGTCTGCACGCCGGGGTGCACGGCGGCGGTGTCCGCCGGGGCCCAGGTCGGGGCCGCTGCCCACGCGGTCGCGGGCAGCAACGCGGCGGCGGTGGCCAGCGCCGTCACCGCACTGGCCCGGGCCAGTGGTCGAGGGGTCTTCATCGGGCTCCCTTCGAGAAAGGCCAGCACTCACTCGGACGTGTGCTACTGACTGGTAGGCATCGGGGGTACATCACACCAGAGAGTGGTGCCAGTCACAACCGTTGTGACCCTGGGTAACTATTGACCTAGAGCTAGCTGGAGGTTGCACACTGATCGCATGACTGGGGAATGGAACATCGAGGCAGCAGACGTCGACGCCTACCTCGCGCGCATCGGACAGCGGCGGGAGGAACCGTCCGTAGCGGCGCTGGGGCGGTTGGCGCGGGCGCACGTCGAGGCGATCCCGTTCGAGAACGTCGACGTGGTGATCGGCCGCCATCGCGGGATCGAGCTGGACGTCGTCAGCGAGAAGCTCGTCGGACGTCGCCGAGGCGGGTACTGCTACGAGCAGGCCGGGTTGTTCGCGGCCGTCGCCGAGCAGTTGGGTTACCAGGTGCAGCGCACGGTCGCGCGGGTGCAGCCGCGGAAGAGCGGGCCGTACACGCACATGACGCTCGTGATTACCGTTGAGGGGCAACAGTTTCTCGTGGACGTCGGGTTCGGCGCCGGAATCCTGGTGCCGATGCCGTTGATCGACGGGGCCGAAGTGGACCAAGCCGGGTGGGCGCATCGGATGACTCTCCGCGACGGCTGGTGGGTGCTCCAGAAGCAGGACGGCGACGGGTGGGAAGACCTGCACGAAGTGCTTCCCCTCGTGCACAGCCGACCGCTCGACTACCAGGTGTTCCACCACTACACGTCCACGCACCCGAAGTCCCCGTTCACCGGGCGGGTCGTGGTGATGCGGCTCGAACCGGGACGGTTCCGCAGGCTCCTCGGCCGCGAGTACCAGGAAAGCCACCCCGACGGCACGGTCGAGACGCGCACGATCGAGCCGGTCGATCTCGGCAAGACTTTGGAGGACCTCGACGTCTTCCTTACCGAGGACGAGCTGGCGGCGCTGCTCGAGACCTACTGAAACAACTCCGCGGCAGCCAACGGCCGGCCCAGGTGGTAACCCTGGGCCTGGTCGCAGCCGAGCTCCCGCAGCAGCGCCAGCTCTTCCGCCGTCTCGACGCCTTCCGCCACCACCGTCAGATCCACCGCGTGCGCCATCGCGATGATGCTCGTGACGATCGCGGCCGCGTCGCGGGAATCAGCGATTCCGGTGATGAACGAGCGGTCGATCTTGAGCGTGTCCAGCGTCAGCCGACGGAGCTGGGCCAGCGACGAATAGCCAGTGCCGAAGTCGTCGATCGCCAGCAGAACGCCCAGAGAACGCAAGGCGGACAACACTTCCGCGGCCGCCGACGTATCGCGCATGAGGGCGCTTTCGGTGACTTCCAGCGTCAACGATCCGGGCGGCAAGCCGGTGGTGGCAAGGGCATCGCGGACCGCGGGCACCAGGTGCGGGTCGTCCAGCTGCCGGACCGAGAGGTTGACCTTCAGGCTCAGGTCGAGGCCCCGGCCGGTGCGCAGCGCGGCCAGTTCGCGCGTGGTGTCGCGCAGAACGTACTTGCCCAGCACGTTGATCAGTTCGCTTTCCTCGGCCAGCGGGATGAATTCCGCGGGCGAGATCGCGCCGTGTTTCGGGTGGGTCCAGCGCAGCAGCGCCTCGACGCCGACCATCTCGCCGGTGCGCAGGTCGACCACCGGCTGATAAGCGGGCCATAGCTGTCCACTGTGGACAGCGTCGCGGAGGTCCTGCTCCATTCGCAACCGCCGCTGCATGCGTCTCCGCAAAGCGACGTCGAAGAATTCGAACCGGCCGCGGCCGCGGGATTTCGCTTGGTACATCGCGACATCCGCGTCGCGCAGCAGATCCTCCGCGCTGCGGCGGTCGTCCGGTTCCACGAGCACGATGCCCATGCTCGCGTCCAGATGCAACTGCCTGCCGTGCACCGAAACCGGTTCCGCCAGCACCGAACGCAGGTGTGCGGCGAACACGCCGACCTGCGCGGGACCGGTCGTCGCGGACGTGACGACCACGAACTCGTCGCCGCCCAGCCTGCCGACGACGTCGTCGGGGCCGGTGGCCCGGCGCAGCCGTTCGCCCGCGATGCGCAGGACCTGGTCGCCGACCGGGTGGCCGAGGGAATCGTTGATCAGCTTGAACTTGTCCAGGTCGAGGAACAGCACGGCGGCCGCCTCGCCGCCGTCGCGGCGGTCGAGCCGGTCCAGCACCAGGGTGCGGTTGGCGAGGCGGGTGAGCGGGTCGTGGGTCGCCTCGTGGGCCAGCCGGGCGCTGATCGCGCGCCGTTCGGTGATGTCGGTGAAGGACGTGACCACCGAGACGCCCTTCGGGTCGTCCGAATCGAGCAACCGCGAGGTCAGCGACACCCACACGTCGCGACCGTCGGGGCGGCGCAGGCGCACGACCAGGCCGTTGTGCGTGATCCCGGTGCGGCGCGTGTGCATGGACGGCAGCTCGTCGTCGGGGATCCGGTTGCCGTCCTCGTCGAACAGCACGAGTGTCGTGCACGGCACGCCGAGCAGGTCCGCTTCGGGGACGCCGAGGATGCGGCAGGCGGCCGGGTTCGCCGACTGGATCAGCCCGGTCGGGCCGATCACCAGCACGCCCTCGTCGAGCGCGGCGACGACCGTCGCGTAGTGCTGTTCGACGCGGCGACGTGCGGTTTCGTCCGTGCAGACCAGGAGGAAGCCGTCGACGGTCTCGGTCGCGGACACCCGGACCTGCCGAGGCGAGCCGTCCCGGCAGCGGTGGGTTTGCTCGACGTCGCCGTCGCGGATCGAGGCGGGGGACGGGTCGATGCCGAGCACCTCGTGCACCCGCCTGCCGAGCGCTTCCGAGGCGGGCCAGCCGTAGACGGTCTCGGCGGCCGGATTCCAGCCGGTGACGATGCCCTCGGCGGTGATCGTGACGACGGCGTCGCTGACGTGTGTGACCAGCGCTTCCTGCGCGCGGACGGCGGCCGCGGCGGCGTGTTTGACGGTGCTGTCGCGGATCACCACCTGGAACGACGGCGGGTTCGAGTCGCTGGTGCGCACCGAAACGGTTTCCGCCACGAATTTGCTCCCGTCCAACCGTTTCAGCACCGCTTCGCGGGGTTCCGCGCTGGGATCCTCCAGCAGGTCCGCGGATTCGGCAGCCACGAAGTCCGCGAACTCGCGGCTGACGACCTCGTGCGCCGCCCGTGCCGCGAACAGGTCGAGCGCCGCCTGGTTGGCGTAGGTGACGACGCCGCCGGAGTACACGCAGATCGCGTCCGGGCTCTGCTCCATCAGCAGCTGGTACCGGTCGGACAGCTCCGCGAGGTCGGACTTCTCCGGCACCGTCTCCGCGACCGCCGAAGCGACGCCGAGCAGGCCGGTCGTGTGGTCCTGTTCGCCGACGGTCCGCGCACGCAGCCGGATGCGGCGCGCGGTGCCGTCGGGACCGTCCTGCGGCTGCTCGAGTTCGAAATCGCGGCCGGGCGGGGTGCGGCGGAGGTTCGCGGTGAGCGGGCGGAGCAGCTCGGTGAGCCGGTCGCACAGCTCCTTGCCGGTCGCGCCGGGGAGGCCGAGCACCGCGTCGAGGCCGGGCAGCCAGGTGAGGGTCGCCGGTTCGGAGGCGTGCAGGGAGAACAGGACCCCCGCGCCGGCGTCCGGCCGCAGGCCCGCTAGCTGGGCGCGCCGGGTGATTCCACCCGGTTCACCGGCCAGGGCGTCAGCCTCCATGGTGCTTCCGATCCCCCTTGTCGGCGTATGGCCCGTCGATTACACCACCGAGTGAAGCCTGTGTATATCCGCACGGGGAGCTGCTTGCGTCACTCGTCCGGACGATGAAGGTGGGTGCTATCGGGCGATGCGGGGCACGCTGCGCAGTCGCGGACCCCACACGAGCAGGCCGAAGTGGGCCGCACAGGCGTGTCCGAGGACCGTCACGACGGAGGCGAGACTGGCCGGATCGTCGGTCACGTAGACGCCGATAACGAATAGCTCAAGGGCCACGATCCCGGCGATCCGAGCCCTCCCGCGCAGCAGCGCGACAAGCACGCCGGCGGTGGTGAGGAAGCCGTAGCTGACCCCGATGTCGAGCCAGCGGCCCGCGGAATGCGGCAGGACGTCGGTGTGGATCAAGGCCATGACCGGCAGTTCGGTAGCGATCGTGGCGAGCACGTGCCCGCTGAAGAAGACCAGCGCCGTCCGGAGCCCGCCGAACCGCCGCTCGAACGGGGCGACAGCGATCGCGAAGATCACCGCGTACGGCAGCCAGCCGCCGTCGGCGATCCAGAACGCGCTGGTCAGGAGCGCGGTGAGGGGGTGGCGCGCCATGTTGTGCGCGTCGGTGCTGGAGACCGCGAGGAGTTTGTCGGTGAGCGTCGAGCTGCCGAAGCGGAGGAGCAGCGAGGTGCCGAGCAGCAGGACGAGGTAGCCGAAGGTGAACGGCGTGGCCCGCGGGCTGGGGACGAGGCTCAGCCACGCGCGCTTCGGCCGCCAGCTCGCGGGGACGGCGGCTAGGAAGGGGAGCCTCGGCACGGGCTGGACGAGTTCGAGCGAGCTGGCGGCCGGGTCGTTCTTGGTCAGCACGGCCGTCGCCGTCGGTCGCGAGGACCCGTCGATGATCTCGACCAACTGGGTGCCGCCTGCGCTGGTGGGGGCCGCTGCCGTTGCGATGGCCGGTTCGGTGCCCGGGTTGCCCGGTTCCGGCTTCCCGGCCATCGGGACGGAGACCGGCTGGACGGCGGGCGTCCGTCCGCGCAGCCACGTCAAGGAGCGCCACTTCCGGGGAGTTCCGGTGGCGGCAGCACTGCGTGCCGGGCGGGGTGCCGGGTCCGGCTCGCGCAGCGACATGCGTCCAGAGTGGCTGGGCATGCTGGGATTTTGGCTAAGCGCAGCTGTGAATGCGCTGTGATTCACACCAGCTAGAGTGAGCACTCTGGGTAGAAGGTTTCTCTCTTTGTCACCCGTTCGGTGGCCGCATCCGGTAGGAATAGGCCACTCCTGGTGAAAGGTCTCGCTGGTGAACGACGAGGTTTCGGTCGCCGAGCTGTTGGTGCGCGAAGGACACGAACGACGGATCCCGCCGCCGTCCCGGTCCAGGTGGCGCATGGTTTCGGTGATGCTCGCGGTGATCGTCGGCTGCGGGGCTGCGGCAATGCTCGTCTCGTACGGGACCACGGCGAACGACGGGGCCGCCCGGATCACCGAGATGCGCGTGATCGAGATGCCGGACCGCACCGGCGGCGCGGGCGGCGTCGACGAGACCAACCCGCCGACGCCCACCGGCGAGGAGACCGAAGAGGGCACTGTCGGCGCGGGGGACGCGCCTTCGACCAAGGCGAACGTCAATCCGTTCGGCGAGCACAGCACTGCCGAGCACCCGGCTGATTCCGCTCCGGCGCGTCCGTCGTCGAGTGAGCGGCCGGAAACGACCGGTCCGACTGGGCCGACTCAGCCGTCGACGAGCACGTCGGCGCCGTCGAGTTCGAGCCAGCCGGCTTCGTCGAGCAGCCATGAGCCGCCGTGCGTCCTGAACATCATTTGCCTTTAGAACCCTGAGCGCCCGCTGAGCGCGCCACGCGCATCACGGCGGAACTCGGCATGATCGGCCGCGTGCCGAATACAAAGCTGCGCGCCTGGCTTCTTGAAGGCGAGCACAAGCGCGCCCAGCAGATGACCGGTGGCAAACGGGAGACCAAAAAGGCCGAACAGCCGTGGTGGAAGGTCATGTGCCTCACCGGCGTCGACTACTTCTCCACGCTCGGATACCAGCCGGGGATCGCCGCGCTCGCGGCCGGAGTGCTGTCGCCGCTCGCGACTGTCGTGCTGGTGGTGCTGACGCTCGCCGGCGCGCTGCCGATTTACCGCCGGGTCGCGCGGGAAAGCCCGCACGGGCAGGGGTCGATCGCGATGCTGGAGAAGCTGTTGTCCCGGTGGGGCGGCAAGCTGCTGGTGCTGGCGTTGCTTGGGTTCGCTGCTACTGACTTCGTCATCACCGTGACGCTGTCCGCGGCGGACGCGACCGCGCACGTTATCGAGAACCCGTTCGTTCCGGCTGCGCTGCATGGTGGGCAGGTCTGGATCACGTTGGTGCTCATCGCGTTGCTGGGGGCGGTGTTCCTCAAGGGGTTCGCCGAGGCGATCGGCGTCGCGGTGGTGCTCGTCGGGGTCTATCTCGCGTTGAACGTCGTGGTGGTGGTTACCGCGTTGGCGCACGTTTTCGGGGCGCCGCAGTTGATTGTGGACTGGCAGAATCTGCTGGTCAGCGAGCATCCCAACCCTTGGCTGATGGTGGGGGTGGCGCTGGTGGTGTTCCCGAAGCTGGCGCTGGGGTTGTCCGGGTTCGAGACTGGGGTTTCGGTGATGCCGCTGGTCCGAGGCGCTCGCGGGGACACGGAGGCGGATCCGGTGGGGCGGGTCCGGAACACCCGGCGGTTGCTGGTTACCGCGGCGTTGATCATGAGTGCGTTTTTGATTACGTCCAGCTTCGCTACCGCGGTGCTGATTCCGCAGCGGGAGTTTCAGGCTGGGGGCAAGGCCAACGGACGGGCGCTGGCTTACCTGGCGCACAGCTATCTCGGGGACGGCTTCGGCACGGTTTACGATGCCAGCACTATTGCGATCTTGTGGTTTGCCGGGGCTTCGGCGATGGCTGGGTTGCTGAATATCGTGCCTCGGTATTTGCCGCGGTACGGGATGGCACCGGACTGGGCTCGGGCTACCCGGCCGTTGGTGATCGTGGTTTCGGTTATCGCCTTTGTGATCACGTTGATCTTCGATGCTGACGTCGAGGCGCAGGGCGGGGCGTACGCCACTGGAGTCCTGGTGTTGATTTCGTCGGCTTCGGTTGCGGTTTCGTTGTCTGCTCGGCGGATGCGACAGCGGGCGTTCTGGGCTTATCTTGTTATTACGTTGGTGTTTTTGTACACGACGGTCGCTAATATCGTGGAGCGGCCGGAGGGGGTGAAGATCGCTGCGTTCTTTATCGGGGCGATCGTGGTGACGTCCTTGGTTTCCCGGGCTACCCGGTCGTTGGAACTGCGGGTCGAGAAGGTTGAGTTCGACGCCGCTGCGCGGCGGATCTTGGACAAGGCGGTGCGGTCCGGGGCGGTTCGGATCATTGCCAATGAGCCGGATGCCCGGGACGAGGAGGAGTACCGGGAGAAGGAGCGGGAGGCCCGGGAGGACAACCACATCCCTCGGGACAGTGCGTTGTTTTTTCTCGAGGTTACTATTTCGGATGCTTCAGATTTTGAGACTACATTGCGGGTGCACGGGGAGAAGCGGGCCGGGTATCGGATTTTGCGGATGAAGAGTCCGTCTATTGCTAACGCTATCGCGGCGGTGTTGTTGTATGTGCGGGATGAGACTGGGGTGCAGCCGCATATCTACTTTGCTTGGACGGAGGGGAACCCGTTCAAGTTTTTGGTTCGGTACCTGTTTTTCGGGGACGGGGACGTGCCGCCGGTGACCCGCGAGGTGTTGCGGAGGGCGGAGCCGGATCCGCAGCGGCGGCCGCTGGTGCATGTGGGGTGAGTCGGCTCGATTACGGCAGCAGGTCTTCCTCGCGCTTCCGGCCGAGGTGGTTGAACAGCAGGTTCAGCACAAAAGCCAGCACGGCGGCGACGGTGATCGGGCTGCCGCAGATCGTCCGCAGCCAGGCGGGGAAGTGCTGGAAGAACACCGAGTTGCCGAACCGGTCGAGGCCGAACGCGGGCAGCAAGCCGACGCCGAGCGCGACCGAGACCACGAAAGCGTTGTGGTTGCCGGAGAAATCGACCTTCTTGAGGGTCTGCACGCCGACCACCCCGACCATCGCGAACATCACCACCGCGACGCCGCCGACGACCGGTTCCGGGATCGCGGCGATGAACGCGCCGATCTTCGGCACCAGGCCCATCACGACGAGCATGCCGCCGGTCGTCGCGACCACCCAGCGGCTGCGGACGCCGGTCATCTGCACCAGGCCGACGTTCTGCGCGAACGCGGTGTCCGGGAAGGAGTTCATAAAACCGCCGAAGATCGCGGACAGACCGTCGGTGGCCAGGCCGCGCGACAGGTCAGCGGGCGTGACCGGACGGCCGGTGATCTCGCCGACCGCGATCAGGTCCGCGGTGGTCTCGGTGAACGACACCAGCATCACCACGCACATCGACACCACCGCGGCGACCGGGAAAGTCGGCGCTCCGAAGTGGAACGGCGAGGCCAGCCCGAACCAGCTCGCGTCGCCGACGCCGGAGAAGTGCGTGCGGCCGAGCGGAATCGCGATCAGGACGCCGGCGATCAGCGCGACCAGGGGGCCGATCTGGCCGAGGAAGCCGCGCAGCACCCGGGTGAACAGCACCACCAGCGCGATCACGCCGAACGCCAGCCCGAGGTTCGCCGGATCGCCGTAGGACGGGTCGCCGGTGTCGTGGCCGCCGATCATCGCCGTGCCGGGGCCGAGCAGCGAGATGCCGATGACCAGCAGCAACGTCCCGGACACCAGCGGCGGGAAGAACCGGATCAGCGCTGCGAACGGCCGGGCGATCAGCAAGCCGAAGACGCCGGAGGCGATCATCGCGCCGTACACCGCGGTGAGGCCGTACTGCGCGGCGATCAGGATCATCGGGTTGACCACGGTGAACGTCGCGCCCGCGACGACCGGCAGGCGCACGCCGAACAGCCGCCCGATGCCGACCGACTGGACCAAAGTGGCCAGTCCGGCGACGAACAGGTCGGCGTTCACCAGCAGCGCGATCGACGCGTTGTCCAGGTGCAGCGCACTGCCGATGACCAGCGGCACGGCGATGCAGCCGGTGTACATGATCGCCATGTGCTGCAGTCCGAGCAGAAGCAGCCGTCCGGCGGGGAGGCCCCGGTCGACCGGGTGCGCGGCGTTGGTCATGAGCGGCTCCTTCGGTGTGGGTCCCGCCGGATTATCGCTGCACATACCGCCGGTTTGTGTGTGACCATGCCAGACATGACTGCACGACCTCCGTTCCGTGCCGATCATGTAGGGAGCCTGCTGCGGCCGGCGGTGCTGCGCGAAGCGCGGCGCGACCACGCGGCTGGGGAGATCTCCGCCGAACAGCTGCGAGCCGTCGAGGACGACGCGATCCGCGACGTCGTCAAGATGCAGAAGGCGGCCGGGCTGGAATCGGCGACCGACGGCGAGTTCCGCCGGTCCTCCTGGCACATGGACTTCATCTACGCGCTCGGCGGCGTCTCGCGCAGCGACGAGCGGCTGCACGTGAAATTCCACAATCTGGCCGGCGACCTGGAGTTCAGCCCGCCGGGGCTGCAGGTCGACGGCAAGGTGCGGCTCGACGAGCCGATCTTCGCCGACCACTTCGAGTTCCTGAAGGCGCACACCGACCCGGGCATCACGCCGAAGCTGACCATCCCGTCGCCGAGCATGGTCTATTACCGCGGCGGCCGGGCGGCGGTGAGCGAAACCGTGTACCCGGAGTTGGACGAGTTCTTCACCGACCTCAGCGCGGCGTACGCGGAGCAGTTGCGTGCGATGAGCGCGCTGGGCTGCACGTATCTGCAGCTGGACGACACCAGTCTCGCGTACCTCAACGACCCGAAGCAGCGCGAACTCGTCGCGCGCATGGGCAGCGACCCGGACACCATGCACCTGCGCAACATCTCGACGATCAACGCCGCGCTCGCCGGGAAACCGGACGACCTGACCGTGACGACGCACCTGTGCCGCGGCAATTTCCGCTCGTCGCGGGTGGCGTCCGGGAGCTACGAGTTCGTCGCCGAAGCGCTGTTCGGCGAGCTGGCGGTGGACGGCTTCTTCCTGGAGTACGACGACGAACGCTCCGGCGGTTTCGAGCCGTTGCGGTTCGTGCCGAAGGGAAAACGGGTCGTGCTCGGGCTCGTGACCAGCAAACGGCCGGAGCTGGAAGACCCGGACGCGCTGGTGCGGCGGATCGAGGAAGCGTCGCGGTATGTGGACGTGGATCAGCTGTGCCTGTCGCCGCAATGCGGGTTTTCCTCCACGGAGGAGGGAAACGACCTAACCGCCACCGAGCAGCTGCGGAAGCTGGAGCTGATCGTGTCGACGGCGGAGCGGGTCTGGGGCCGCCCGTGATCACCTGCGTTGTCGACTACGTGATCGACCCGGAGAAGATCGCGGACTTCGAACGGTTCGCCGCCGAGTGGATGCGTCTCGTGCAGCGCGAGGGCGGGGTGCACCACGGGTATTTCCTTCCCGCGGAAGGGGCGAGCGACGAGGCCAGGGCGTTGTTCAGCTTCGAAAGCCTGGCCGCGTACGAGCGGTACCGGACACTGTTCGGAGTGGACCCGGAGTTCGTGGCGGCGGACCGCATCCGCGACGAGAGCGGGTGCGTGATCCGGTACCGGCGGACGTTCATGCGGCCGTTGCTGCCGGAGTGATCAGGAGAGGTAGCGCGACAACTGGGCGGCCCCGTCCAGCATCGCGTGCGCCCGGGCGCTGAGCCGGGAACGCCAGGTACGCAGGGCTTCTTCCAGCGGCGCGACCCCGCCCGCGTGCCGGACCTGTTCCAGTACCGCGGCGATCCGGGCGAGCGGGTAGCCGCCGCGGCGGAGTTGATGCGCGAGGCGGGCGTCGCGGACCGCGGCCGGTGGGTAGCGGCGGTTTCCGGCTCGGTCGCGCTCCGGTTGGAGGATCTCGGCGGCCTCCCATTTGCGCAGCGTGGCGGGGTGCACGGACAGCTGGTGCGCGAGCGCGCCGATCGACGGGACGGTCTCGCGGACGTCCGGCTCCTGGGTCAAGTTCCGCAGCGCGTGTTCGACCTCGGTGAGGGTGCCGCGGTCGCGCAGCAGTTCGGCGTGACCCTCGTCGATCAGCTGGAACGCGGTGTCTTCCGAACGCTCATTGACCGCGCGGAGGATCGCTGCCGCGCGGGCGTGGCCGAAGCCGGGACGCAGGGCGAGGAAGGTGCGCAACGCTTGCGCGTGGTGTTCGGTGTACGTCCGGTAGCCCTGCGGTCCGCGTTCGGCGGGCGGGAGGATGCCGTCCTCCTCGTAGTTGCGGACGGCCTGGGTCGACAAGCCGTGCTCGCGGGCGAGGTCCTTCGGACGCATGTCACCTCCGGTTTGAGGGTTTCCCGCTATTCAACCAGGTGATTCACGGAAAAGTGCCAACGGAGAGTTCAACGATACGGTCAAAGCAATGAAGACCTTCGACGACTTCCTCGCCCACCGTTCGCCGACCCTGCTCGGCCTGGGCGAGCCCACGCACTGGACCGAGGCGTTCCCGTTGTTCCGCAACGAAATCTTCCAGCACCTCGTCCTCGAACACGGCTACCGCTCGATCGCGCTGGAGAGCGACTGCCTGGCCGGACGCCTCGTCGACCGCTACGTGACCACCGGCGAGGGCGACCTCGACAAGGTGCTGGCCACCGGGTTCAGCCACGGTTTCGGAGCGTTCCCCTCCAACCGCGCGCTGGTCGAGTGGATGCGGGCCCACAACGCCGGTCGCGCGCCCGAAGACCAGGTGCACTTCCACGGCTTCGACGCTCCCCTGGAGATGGCCAGCGCACCCAGCCCGCGCGCCGTGCTCACCGAACTGCATGGCTTCCTGGCCGAGCATCTTGACGACGTGCCGCACGACGTCGCGACCATCGAGCGGCTCGCTGGCGACGACGCGGCTTGGGCGAGCGAAGCGGCGATGTGGGACGGCGCGAAGTCCAAAGGGGACAGTCCGGGCGCGCGTGAGCTGCGGTTAATCGCCGACGACCTCGCGGGCCACTTCGAACGGGCTCGGCCCGCGTTGCCCGCCGGTGGCGATCTGCTCGCCCGGACCGCGGTCGGGCTCTGCCGCTACCACTCGCTGATGGCCGACACCTCGCCGGAACGGATGGGTCGGCTCGGGGCGCAGCGCGACGCGATGATGGCGGACAACCTGCTCGCGTTGCCGGGCGCCTTCGTCTCCGCGCACAACCAGCACCTCCAGCGGCGAGCGGCCTCGATGATGGGTGCGCAGTGGTGGAGCGCGGGCGCGCAGGTCGCGCACCGGCTCGGTGCCCGGTATGTGTTCATTGCCACCGATTTCGGCTCGTCAGATGGAGTAGAGGCCCCCGCGCCGGGGACGCTGCAGGCGTATCTCGCCGCGACGGTCCAGGACCGTGAACTGGTCGAAACCGCCGGAATCGACCCCGATCTGCCCGCGCGGACCGGCGACGGACGCGGGTATCTGCCGTTCGACGCGGTCGAGGCGGCGGACGCGATCGCGTTCCTGCACCGGGTGTGACCGCTGCTCCTCGACGATCTTGGCCGAGGTGTGCTCAGATGGAGCCCGGGATGTCGGGAGGAGCGAGATGAGCACCGAGACCGTTCTCGTCGTGGGCAGCGGGCAAAGCGGCTTCCAAGCCGCGGCGTCCTTGCGGGACAAGGGGTTCGCCGGCCGCGTGGTTCTGATCGGGGACGAGCCGGGAGTGCCGTATCAGCGGCCGCCGCTGTCGAAGGCGTACCTGGCGGGCAGCGCGGGTGTCGAGCAGCTGGTGCTGCGGCCGGAGGACTACTTCGCCGAGAAGGACATCGAGCTGGTCCGCGGCCGGGTCGCCGCGATCGACCGGGACGCGGCGAAAGTGCGGCTCGAGGACGGTACAGAGCTGGGTTACGACCATTTGGTGCTGGCCACCGGCGCGCGCAACCGTGCGCTGCCGGTGCCCGGCGCCGACCTCGACGGCGTGCTGATGCTGCGCACCCGCGAGGACGCCGACCGGCTGCGGGCTTCGCTGGACGCGGCGGGCGAGGTCGTGGTGATCGGCGGCGGGTTCATCGGGCTGGAGTTCGCCTCGCACGCCGGCCGTCCGGTCACCGTGGTGGAGGCGCAGGACCGGCTGCTGGCGCGGGTCGCGTCGCCGGAGATATCGGAATTCTTCGCCGAACACCACCGGGCGGCTGGGCACACGCTGTTGCTGGGCGTCGGGGTCACCGCGCTGCACGGGTCCGGCCACGTGGAGTCGGTTGAGCTGTCCGACGGACGACGGTTGCCTGCGGACCTCGTGGTCGTCGCGGTCGGCGTGCTGCCGGAGACGACGTTGGCCGAGGCGGCCGGGCTCGAGGTGCGCAACGGCGTGGTCGTGGACGAGCACCTGCGCACCGAGGACCCGAGGATCTTCGCGATCGGCGACTGCGCGTGCTTCCCGTGCGTCCAGGCCGGTGCCGCGACCCGGTTGGAATCCGTGCAGAACGCCGTCGACCAGGCCCGTTCGGTGGCCGCGGCGATCGCCGGGGAACCCGCGCGCTACGACAGCCTGCCGTGGTTCTGGACCGACCAGACCGGCGCGAAACTGCAGATCGCGGGCATCCTCGACGCCGCGGACCGGACCGTGGTCACCGGTGATCGGTCGGCCGGGAAGTTCTCCGTGCTGTCCTTCCGCGACGACGTGCTGATCGCCGTCGAATCGGTCAACCGCGCGCCGGATCACATCGCCGCGCGCCGGCTTTTCGCAGCGGAACCGCATCCGGCGTACGCGGATCTGGAAGCCAGTTCGTTTGATCTGAAAGCACACCTGAAGTCGCGCACCGCGGCTTGATCGGAGGTTCCGTTGCGCACGCAGGTCGCCGTGATCGGTGCCGGCCCGGCCGGGTTGCTGCTGTCGTATTTGCTGCACCAGGCGGGTGTCGAGGCTGTCGTGCTCGAAGCCTGCGACCGCGAGTACGTGCGGCAACGCGTGCGCGCTGGGGTATGCGAACAACCGACGGTCGACTTGCTCACCGAGATCGGCCTCGGCGGTCGATTGGCCGCGGAAGGCTTGCCGCACGAGGGTTTCTCGCTTCGGTTCGACGGCGCCGATCACCGCATCGCACTCACCGAGCTGACCGGCAAGGCGATCACGGTGTACGGGCAGCAGGAGATCGTGAAGGACCTCGTGGACGCGCACGACGCCGCGGATCTGCCGCTGCACTTTGAGGTTTCCGAGGTTTCACTGTCCTCAGTGGACACCTCGCGCCCCGTTGTGCAGTACCGGGATTCTTCTGGTGCCTTGAAAACCCTGGAATGCGACGCCGTAGCAGGCTGCGACGGTTTCCACGGCGTGTCGCGTCCGTCCATTCCGGACGGTGTGCTGACTACTTTTGAGCGGGAGTATCCCTTCGCTTGGCTGGGCGTGCTGGCGCGGACGCCGCCGTCGCACGAGGAGCTGATCTACGCCCATCATCCGCGGGGATTTGCCTTGCACAGCATGCGTTCCCCGGACGTCACGCGGCTGTACCTTCAGGTCGATCCGGGGGAGGATCTGGCGGCTTGGTCGGATGACCGGATCTGGACGGAACTGTCGACGCGCCTGGCGGTCGATGGGGAGTTCACCCTGCAAGAGGGGCCGATCCTGGACAAGGGCATCACCCCGATGCGGAGCTTCGTAACCGAGCCCATGCGCCACGGCCGATTGTTCCTGGCTGGCGACGCGGCGCACATCGTGCCGCCGACCGGGGCTAAGGGAATGAACCTGGCAGTCGCGGATGTGGTGGTGCTGTCGCGGGCTTTGGTGGCTTTGCTGCAAGGGGATTCGTCGCTGGCGGAGTCCTATTCGGACACTTGCCTGCGCAGGGTGTGGCGGGCGGAGCACTTCTCGTGGTTCATGACGACGATGCTGCACGTGGACCCGGGGGCGGACGCTTTTGCTCGGAAGTTGCAGCTGTCGCAGTTGCGGTATACGGCTTCGTCTAGGGCGGCGGCTACTAGTTTGGCGGAGAACTACGTGGGGTTGCCGTTCGCCTGAGGGCGCTACAGACGGCTACTTGCTCACTTACGTGCTCACTTGGATCGAATCTGAGCATGTGGTGAGCATGCCGCGGGCCATGCCTGAGTTGCGCGCTGTCGCGGCCGGTCGACGACAAGTCTTGCGGCTCGTCAACCTGGTCAACCAAAGGTTGACGCAACCCAATCGTCAACCTACAGTTGACGCCATGACCGACTCCGTGAAGCTCGACGATCTCATCAGCGCCATCAAGGCCAACAACGAAAAAGACGCCCTCGCTCAGCTCACCGACGCCGTCTACGTCGGTCAGCATCTCGGCGACGTCGCTGACCACCTCATCGGCCACTTCGTCGACCAAGCTCGCCGCAGCGGGGCGTCTTGGACCGACATCGGGGCCAGTATGGGCGTGACCAAACAAGCCGCCCAGAAGAGATTCGTTCCGAAGAGCGACGATTCAGCCGGCGGAATACAACGGATGTTCGGCCGCTACACCGACCGCGCGCGGCACGTGATCGTCGCGGCTCAGCAGTCAGCCATCGACAACAAGAGCCCCGAGATCGACACCGTGCACCTTCTGCTCGGCCTGCTTTCCGAACCCGACGCGCTGGCGGCGGGAGCGATTGTCGCGCAGGGGATAACCCTCGATGCGGTCAGGGAAGCCGCCGAGGCGAGGCTGCCGGAGCCGGTCGACGGGGCTCCCGAGAAGGTGCCGTTCGCGGCTGCGGGCAAGAAAACCCTCGAACTCACTCTGCGCGAGGGGCTGCGGCTCGGGCACAACTACATCGGCACTGAGCACATTCTCCTTGCCTTGCTGGAACAGGGCGAGGGCGCGGGTTACGAAGTCCTTGCCGCACTGGGGGTCGACAAGGAAAAGGCCGAAACGAAGATCAAGGAATTCATCGCGGAAATTCTCAGCACCATGCAGAAATGACAAGAGAAGGGCTCTCCCCGAAAACCGGGGAGAGCCCTTCCGCAGCGCCAAAAATCAGGCTTCGACCTCAGACTGGTCCCCGGCCCACAGCGTGTGGAACGAACCGGGACGGTCCACCCGCCGGTAGGTGTGCGCGCCGAAGAAATCGCGCTGCCCCTGCACCAGCGCGGCCGGCAGCCGGTCCGCGCGGAGGCCGTCGTAGTACGCCAGTGCGGTCGAGAAGCCGGGCGTCGGGATGCCCAGGCGGACCGCCGTCGAGATGACCGAGCGCCACGAGTCCTGCGCGTTTTCGACCGCCGCACGGAAACCGCCGGACGTGAGCAGCGTCGGGAGGCCCGGCTCCGCGGCGTAGGCGGACGTGATGTCGTTCAGGAACTTCGCCCGGATGATGCAGCCGCCGCGCCAGATCGACGCGACGCGGCCCAGGTCGATGTCCCAGCCGTACTCCGCGGCGCCTGCCTGGATCTGGTTGAAGCCCTGTGCGTACGCGACCACCTTCGACGCGTACAGCGCCTGCTCGACGTCGTCCGCGAAGGTCTCCAGCGCCGACCCAGTGAGCGGCGTGCGCTTCGGGCCGCCCAGGCCGCGTGCGGCCGAGCGCAATCCCGTCGACCCGGACAGCGACCGCGCGAACACGGCTTCCGCGATGCCGCTGATCGGCACGCCGAGGTCGAGCCCGATCTGCACGGTCCAGCGGCCGGTGCCCTTCTGCTCCGCCGCGTCCTCGACCACGTCGACGAACGGCTTGCCGGACGCGCCGTCGACGTGCTTGAGCACCTGGGCGGTGATCTCGATCAAGTACGAGTCGAGCCGCCCGGTGTTCCAGGTGCCGAACACGTCGGCGATCTCCGCCGGGGAGTAGCCCGCCGCGCCGCGCAGCAGGTCGAACGACTCGGCGATCAGCTGCATGTCGGCGTACTCGATGCCGTTGTGCACCATTTTGACGAAGTGCCCGGCCCCGTCCGCGCCGACGTGCGTGCAGCACGGTTCGCCGTCGACCTTCGCCGAGATGTCCTCGAACAGCGGCCCGAGCGACTCGTAGGACTCCTTCGACCCGCCGGGCATGATGCTCGGCCCGTGCAGCGCGCCTTCCTCGCCGCCGGACACGCCGGTGCCGACGAAGTGCAGGCCGCGTTCGCGCAGCGCCTGCTCGCGGCGGCGGGTGTCCGCGAAGTGCGCGTTGCCCGCGTCCACGATCACGTCGCCCGGCTCCAGCAGCGGCGCGAACTCCTCGATGACGGCGTCGGTCGGGCCGCCCGCCTTCACCATGATCACGATCTGCCGCGGCCGCTCCAGCGCGTCGACGAACTCCTGCGCGGAGTACGCCGGGATGAAGTCGCCTTCGTCGCCGAACTGCTCGACGAGCGAGCGGGTGCGCTCCTCGGAGCGGTTGTGCAGGGCGACCGTGTGCCCGTGCCGGGCCAGGTTCCGCGCCAGGTTGCGGCCCATGACCGCGAGGCCGGTAACCCCGATGCTCGCCTTCTTGCTCATCCGAAACCTTTCCGAAAACCTCTGCCGGATTCCGAGCCTAGCCACAAAACCGGTGCTCACGAGAAGCAGCGGATCGGGCCCCCGTTCCAGGCCAGCATGTCCTTCAGCGGAGCCACCAGATCGAGTGGCGCACCCCACCCTTCGCCGTCGAGTTCGGCGTACGCCCGGTGCAGGTTCCCGGCGAGCCGCTCCTGCTCGGTCAGCTCGGCGAACCGGCCGAGGTCGGTCGCCTTCGCCTGTTCCAGCGGCGAGCGCCCGGCCGCCTTGCCGGTTTCCGCCGCGCGCTGGACGAACTCCAGGTAGTCGTCGACCGCGTCCACCGTTTCGAGCCCGCACACCGGGCCGTGACCGGGCAGGATGACCGCCGGATCGAGTTCGCGGATCACGTTCAGCGCGGCCCGCCAGCCCGCCACCGAGCCCATCAGCGCGAACGGGCTGCCGCCGTTGAACACCAGGTCGCCCGCGTACAGCAGCCGCTGCTCGGGCAGCCAGACCAGGACGTCGTTGGTGGTGTGCGCGGCGTGGCCAGGGTGGATGAGGTCGATCCGGGTCTGCCCGGCGTAGAGCGTGACGGTGTCGTCGAAGACCAGGTCGGGCACGCGCAGTTCGAGGTTGCCCCAGTCGCTGTCGGTGAAGAAGACGCCCTCGTACCGCTGGATCCCGTCGGCCAGCAGCGTCTCGCGGGTCTTGCGGTGGCCGACGACGGTGGCGCCGCCGACCAGATAGTTGCCGTTGGTGTGGTCGCCGTGGTGATGGGTGTTGACGAGCGTCGTGACCGGGCCGACGGTGTCGCCGACGGCCGAGAGCAGGGCCCGCGTACGTCGTTCGGTCGCGCATGTGTCGATAAGCACAGCGTGCCCGTCGGCGTCGACGAAGCCGCAATTGTTGATGAACCAGGAACCGTCGGGCTGGACGTAGCCGAACGCGCCGTCTGCCAGCTGTTTGACGCTCGCCGCGCCGGGGGATCGATCGATCACGCCGACACTATGCCGTCCCGGCCGCCGGCGCGGGGAGTCCGCGGCTCAGCTGTGCCCGGAAGTCTCCTCTTAGTCCGAATGGAGTAGCGGGGATGTCCGGGGCGCCGGGAATCCACTGCTCCGGCAGGGTGACATGCCGGGTGACTGGCGTTCTCGCGCATTTCCTGAAACGCTGCCGGGTGTCATCATCGAACTCCGTTGGGTCGCAGTGGCCTGGGTGGTTCGTAGTTCGCGGTCCGGCGGAGAGCCCGTCGGCAGTAGTGGTTCAGGAGAGCAAGGGGAGATGGCGAGCACCGTCACCTCGCGCCGCAAGCAGCTCGGCAATGAGCTCAGGCATGCTCGAAACGCCGCGAAGATGACGCAGCAGCAAGTCGCCGAGGTACTCGGCTGCACCCAGGGCAAGGTCAACAAGATCGAGTCCGGTGCGGTGGGGGTCAAGCTCGGAGATGTGCGGACCATGCTGAACGCGTTCGGGATCAACGGCGAAGAGGCCGACACTCTGATGAACCTGGCCCGGGCCGCGGCCGGGCAGCGCGGCCATTGGTCGGGCTACCGGTCGGTGGTGCCGCATTGGTTCCGCACCTTCACCGACCTCGAGCCGGCCGCCGCGGAGATCCTTACCTGGCACGGCGAGCGCGTGCCGGGGCCGCTGCAGTCCGAGCACTACATGCTCAAGCAGTTCACCGAGGCGGGAGCCACCGACGTCACGTCGCTGGTGCGCAACCGGCTGGACCGCAAGGCGGTGTTCGACCAGCAGCAGCCGCCGTACTACCGGTTCATCATCAGCGAGGGCGCGCTGCGCCGCGCACCCGGCGGGTTCGCGCCCGCGGTGATGCTGGACCAGGTGGAGCACCTGCTCGCGCTCGACCGGCACCCGCGCGTCTACGTGCACGTGCTGCCCTTCAGCGCGAAGCTCGCCGCGGTGCCCAACGACTTCACGATCATGCGGTTCCCGGACCGCACCCGCGACTTCGTCTACATCGAACACTCCGCGGGCGGGCTGTACCTCGACGACGTGAAGGACTTCAACATCTTCGTGGACTCGTGGGACCGCCTGCGCGGCGCCGCCCTGGAGCGGGGCGAGACGCGGCAGTTCCTCAAGGAGCTGGCGGAAAGCTACCGTTCGCAGATGATGTGACCAGTGCTTCGAGCACGGGCACGGTGGCTTCGGCGGCAGGCAGGGCGTTGATCTCCGCCTGTACGCGACGCGCGGCCTCGCGGTAACTGGGATCGGCGAGCAACTCCGCGGCGGCTTGGCGGATTTCGTCCGGAGTGGACGTTTCCGGGTCGAGCACGCGGCCGACGTGCAGCGCGGCGCAGCGCCGGGCGTTGCCGGGCTGGTCGGCGCCCATCGGGAAGAGCAGCGACGGCAGACCGTGCGAGAGCGCGCCGATCACGCTGCCGGACCCGGCGTGCGAGATCATCAAATCGAGGCGCGGCAACAGTTCGGCCTGCGGGACGAACCGTTCCACGCGGACGTGCGCCGGTCGCGGCCCGAACTCGGCGGGGTCGATCTGGGTGCCGACGGTGGCGGTCACCTCGGCGTCCAACTGGCCCAGTCCGGCGAGGGTGCGCTCGATGAGGTCGCCGGACTCGAGGTTGAAGTTGGTGCCGAGTGTGAAGTACACGTGCGGCTTCCCGGCGGGTTGCCGCGGCGCGACCGGATCTCCTTGGCGGAACGAGAAAGTACCAGGCGGCAGCGGCGAGCTGGGGTCGCGAAAGGACGGCGGGAACGGCGAAAGCACCTGGCCGTGGGTCAGCATTTCGAGCTCCGGATCGTCCGGCAGGCCGTGCGCCGCGCGAGCTTCCGCGAGCGGTTCGGCGAGGAGTTCCTTGCGCAGCAACGTTCCCGCGGCGAGCACCAGGACGGTCGCGCACGGCAGGCCCAGCACCTCGGCGGCGATCGCGGCGGAGAAGTCCACTTCGTCCCGGACGATCAGGTCGGGTCGCCATTCCCGGGCCAGCTCCAGCAGCACCGGCACGTGTTCGCGGGTCGCGCGGCGGGCGAACAGTTCCCGGATTTCCCAGTCGTCGCGCGCCGGATCGACCGGCGGCATCGGCTGTCGCGTCGCCTCGGCTTCGCGTGGCTCGTTGACCGCGAAGGTCGTGAACCCGGCTTTGGCGAGCGCGGGCACGTGCGAACCGCCGCCCGCGACGGCTACGGTATGGCCGCGTGCGGCAAGCGCTCGCGCGACCGGCGCCATCGGATCGAAGTGGCCGCGACCGCCGACGAACGAGAAAAGAATGCGCATCCATCCCAACCTAGTGGCCCGGATGTACCGGAGTCGTGGCATTTTCGGGCGGTTGCCGGGGGCGGCGGCGCGCGACCGCGGCGAGTGGGCACACTGGTACCCGCACGGAAGGGGAAGCTGATGACTCAGGCACCGGATCCGGAAGCCCCGGAGGGCGTCGACCTCGATCGGCCGAACGCGGCGCGGATTTACGACTGGTTCCTCGGCGGCACCGCGAACTGGGCGATCGACCGCGAGTTCGGCGAACGGGCGGTCCAGACCTTTCCGATGATCAAGACCATCGCCAGGGCCGGCCGCGAGTTCCTCGGCCGCGGCGTGCGGTACATGGCCGAACAGGGCATCGACCAGTTCCTCGACATCGGCTCCGGCGTGCCCACGGTCGGCAACGTGCACGAGATCGCCACCTCGGTGAACCCGAACGCGCGCTGTGTCTATGTCGACAACGAACCGGTGGCCGTCGCGCATTCGCAGATCCTGCTGGAACGCGACGGAGTCGCCGACCGGCACGCGGTGCTGCACGGCGACCTGCGCAACCCGGCCGACGTCTGGCCGCGCGCGCTCGACACCGGCGTCCTCGACCCGAAGCGCCCGATCGGCCTGATCATGGTCGGAGTGCTGTACTTCATCGGCCGCGACGAGCCCGCGCTGGAAATCGTGCAAAAGTACCTGTCGCTGCTGCCGTCCGGCTCGTACTTCCTGTCCTCGCACCTGACCGACGACGGCGTCCCGACGAACGACGGCGAACGCCGCGACGCGATCCACAAGCAGTACCAGCAGTCGAGCACCCCGTTCCACTACCGCTCGCGCGCGGAGTTCGGGGAGTTCTTCTCCGGGCTGGAACTGGTGGAGCCGGGCATCTCGTGGGTCTCGGCCTGGCACCCGGAAGCGGGCGATTCGAGCGCGGGCGACCGGATGTCGGACGACCCCTCGTTCAGCGGCGGGATTTGCGCGCTGGGCCGTAAGCCCTGACGCTGCCGTTCCGGCTCGCTGTGCTCGTCCGGTGCTGACGACCCGTGGGGGTTTTCTCAGTAGCGCGGTGTGCGCCAGCTCCGTCTCTCGCGTTAGGTCCGTGAAGGGCTCCTTGAGGGAATCAGATTCCCTCAAGGAGCCCTTCACGGACCCTTGCCGCCGGGTGCCCGCCCGCTGAGGGAGGGGCGGAAACCTCCGCGAGCGCGGCGGGTGAAGCCGTCCCTCGTCGATAGGCGCGATCCGGCCAGTGCGCATGTCGTGAGGGTTCCCCTCACAGACGTCGGCGGGATTGGGGAAGTCGCGCGGCCCGCTTGATGCTGCGTATCGCCGCAACGCCGCCGCACGCGACGACCGCCGAGAAAACCCCCAATGTGGCATTGGGTGCATGCGACGCACCCAATGTGGCGTTCGGTGCGTTGATCAAGCACCGCAGCGCTTCCACCGATGGCGGCGAGTGGCAGGGACGAAGCACCCGATGTGGTGCCGGATGCACCCAGCCCGGCGCGCATGGTCTAGACCGCTGGTGGTCTGGACCTTCCAGCAACCCGACCCCGGACACAAAAACGCTCCCCGGGCAACGAATTCCGGGGAGCGTGGACGATGCGGGATTCGGCTCAGCCGAGCCCGTGGAGAATCGGTACTCGTGTCTCGCGACAGTGGCGGGTGGAGTGGACGGTGTCCGCTTGGCGCGGAGCCGGTACTTCGATCTCGGTGTCCACAACCATCGGGCTGCGCAGCGGGGCCTGGATCAGGCTGAACCCGAACCGGTTGCGCAATTCGTGATTGATCCCACGCCGGCCGCGAGTGTGTTCGTCCTCACGGCGGAAAAGCGTGGTGAGCCGTACGGCCATGGGATCACACCCCCAGTTCGGATAACGGGAACCGGCGCGGGTCGGCACCGGCTGGATCGGGGTGGTTCGCGCTCGACGGGTCAACGCCGGGCACCAGGGAAACCGCTCCGTTGCGGCGTCTCCGCAGGGTCGTCGCAGCACCTGGACCAGCGCCGATTCCGGCGAGGCTGGCGGATCGGCTCACCGGTTCGCACAGGTCGGCTCGCATCCGCACTCCTCCCGATATCTCGCGGCTGTTCCGCCGCCCGGGCCGGGTGCCCGGGCCGGTGCTGCCGGTGTTGGGCTGAATGTCGCAAGCCATTCACCCACCACTGACGCCCCGATCGCTGCGATTAATCCTACTCCTGGAATAATCTTCATGTCGAGATCGGGTCGAGTTGATCACCCGCTTGGCCCTGCGGTTTGCTCCGTAGTGACGCAAAGAAGCCGGGGACGTGCATCAGAGCGCACGCCCTGCACAAGGCTCGGAGGTGGACGACCCATGGCGGATTATCCGTCGCCCCAGGATTACGACCCGGACACGGCAGAGTCGCTGTTCGCGGCCGCGGCCTGGGCGAAGTCGTTCGCGAGCGAGCCCAACGGCGGAAACTGTGTCGAGGTCAACCTCTCCCGTCCCGGCCTGATCGGCGTGCGCGACACGAAGCTCGCCGCGAGCCCGGTGCTGGTGTTCGACCGTGGCGAGTGGGACGCCTTCCTCGTCGCGGTCAAGGCTGGTCAGTTCGACCTGCCGCCGAGTGAGTAGTCCACCACGACGAGGTCTCGACTGAGAGCGATTCGCAAACAGTCACTCGATCGGGTGGAGTGTGGCGGCGCTCCGGTCACCGTGGGCGCCGGGCGGTGTGGGTTCAATGTCGGCTTGGCGAGGGTCGCCGGCTGAGTAGGTTGAGCGCTCCGACCCCACGGAGCGCGCTATGACCCCACTCCACTACCTCTCCGCCGGCGAAGTGTTGCGCCTCTTCCGGGCCCGGCAGCTCTCGCCAGGGGAAGTGATGCGCGCGGTCGTCGAGCGGGCGGAGCGGGTCGAGCCGGACGTCAACGCGTTCGCCGAGCAGATGTTCGAGCAGGCGTTGCGGGCGGCGGCTGTCGCGGAGAAGGCGTACGCGCCCGGCGGTCAGCCGAGGCCGCTCGAAGGACTGCCGATCGCGGCGAAGGAAGAACAGCCCCTGGCCGGGTACCCCGTCACCGAAGGCACCCTCCTGCGCCCGCCCCGGGTGGCGCGGGAGACCGCAATCGGGCTCAGCCGGATCCAGGCGGCCGGCGGGATTCTGCACGCTCGCACGACGACGTCCGAGTTCTGCTGCATGCCGCTGTCCCACGCGCGACGCTGGGGAACCACACACAATCCGTGGAACCTCCAGACGGCGGCGGGCGGCTCGTCCGGCGGTTCGGGCGCGGCGCTGGCGGCCGGGACCGCCTTCCTCGCCACCGGATCGGACATCGGCGGTTCGCTCCGCGCGCCCGTGTCCTTCACCGGCGTCGTGGGCTTCAAACCGCCACACGGGCGCAATCCCGTCCTCCCGCCCGCCGGATTGGATACTTACTACCACCACGGCCCGATGGCTCGGACCGTCGCCGATTGCGCGTTGCTGCAGAACGTCATGGCGGGCGAGGATCCGCGCGACCCGCACTCGCGACTTCCCGCCGTTCGCATTGAGTCGGGCGACGTGCGTGGGCTCCGCGTCGCATGCTGTCCGGTGCCTGGCGATTTCCCGGTGGCCTCGGAGGTCGCCGCCAACACCCGCGCCGTCGCGCATGCGTTGTCGGCTGCCGGTGCGGCGGTGACGGAGATCGAGATCGACTGGACGCTCGCCATGGTCAAACAGGCCTTGTGGGCGCACTTCGGGACCGGTTTGGCCGCCGAGGTTTTGGAGCTGGACCGGCAGAACCCGGGCGTCATCACCCCGTACTGCCAGGCTTTCGCACGCAAAGGCGTCGAGAACATTGTGGACGCGGAAACCGGCCGCGCGGTCGAAGCGGCGATCCGGGAACGCCTCGACGCGGTGTTCGAGCGGTTCGACGCGCTCATCGTGCCGACCCTCGGTGCCACCGCGTTCGCCGCTGGCGAGGATTACCTTTCCGAGCAGGTCGTGGTCGATGGTGTTGCGCTGGAACACTTTTCGGACGCTTCGCTCACTCCGGCGTTCAACGTCGGCAGTGAACATCCGGTGCTCGCCGTGCCGTCCGGTTGGGCGAGCAACGGCGTGCCGACGGGGGTTCAGGTCGTCGCGGGCAAGTACGACGAC
The DNA here is from genome assembly GCF_006704225.1 of Amycolatopsis sp. Poz14. Classification (NCBI taxonomy): domain Bacteria; kingdom Bacillati; phylum Actinomycetota; class Actinomycetes; order Pseudonocardiales; family Pseudonocardiaceae; genus Amycolatopsis; species Amycolatopsis sp. Poz14. Next base: position 203,028 of record NZ_JACLHD010000001.1, on the reverse strand, counting down.
GGCACGGCGTTCCGCGTCGGCGCGGCGATCGAGCGGACGGTGGGGGCCGGGTTCGCACGGATTCCGTTAGCTGGCCAGGAATTCCCGCAGATGCGTCACGACCTGTGAGGGTTGTTCCTCGGGGAGGAAGTGCCCGCAGTCGTCGAGGCCGATGCCGGTCACGTTGTCCGCGTAGTCGCGCCAGATCTCGAGCGTGGGCAGGCTGCCGAGCAGTCCGGCCTTGCCCCACATCGCCAGTACTGGCTGGGTGAGGCGTTTCCCGGCGGCGTAATCGGCGTCGTCCAGTTCGGCGTCGTCCGGGAATGAGGCGCGGTAGTCGTCGAAACCGGCTCGGAGCGCGCCGGGCGCTTCGAAGGCACGCACGTATTCGGCGACGTCCTCGGCGGGCAGGCCGTGGCGTTGGAAGGTCCAGCGCTCGAAGAAGTACCCGAGGTAGGCGGCGATGTTCTGCCCGGCGAGCAGTTCCGGCAAGTCCGGCTGAAGGTGGAAAAGCCAGTGCCAGTACGCCTTCCCGAGGTCCCGGTCGAGGCGGTGCCACATCTCTCGCGTCGGCGCGATGTCCAGCACGGCCAGCTGTTTGACCTGGTCCGGACGGTCGAGCGCCCACCGGTGCGCGACCCGCCCGCCGCGGTCGTGCCCCGCGACTGCGACCCGGTCGAACCCGAGCTGTTCGGCCAGCTTCGCGATGTCGGCGGCCATCGTGCGCTTGTCATAGCCGGTGCGGGGTTTGTCGGTGCGCCCGTATCCGCGCAGGTCAGGGGCGATCACGGTGTGCGCCTCGGTCAGCGGCCCGGCGACGCGGCGCCAGCAGTGCGACGTCTGCGGCCAGCCGTGCAGGAGGAACAGCGGCGGGCCGTCACCGCCGCGGAGGTAGTGCATGCGCAGGTCGGCTACTTGGGCCATGGCTGCTTCTAACCGGCTCATGGGGTTAGACGGTAGCGCGCGTTCTCACCGGTTTCAATGGTTAGAATGAGCGGCATGGATTGGGTGTTCGACGCTGGACGGCCGTGTCTGCACCTGGTGAACACGCTGCGCTCCCGGCATCTCTCGGAAGGCATCGAGCTGCTGACCGGCCCGGACGCACTGGCCGAATGGCTTGAGCTGGCCGGATTCGGTCGTGTGCCGGTGACCGCCGCCCAGGTGGCCGCGGCAAAAGACTTACGCGAGGCGGTCAACCGGCTGCTGACCGCCAAGCCGCTGGTTGCCGACGTCCGGCTGGTCAACGACGCCCTCGCGGCCGCCCCCGAACCGGATCGGCTGCTGTCGAAGGACGGTGTGCTGCAGCGGGAAGCGCCCACTCCGGCGGACCCGGTAGCGACGGCATTCGCGGTGCTGGCCGCCGACGCCGTCGATCTCGCTACCGGCGCAGAAGACATCCGCATCTGCTCGGCGGACGACTGCGGCCTGCGATTTGTCGACACGTCGCCTCGCCGGACGCGCCAGTGGTGCTCGATGTCGCGCTGCGGGAACCGGGCAAAGGCGCGAGCGCACTACGAACGGACGAAGAACCGGTAGGCCCACGGGTGCGCGCGCAGCCACACATTCAGCTTGCCGACCACTCGCATGGGGCGGTGGGCGCGAGACTTTCCCCAAGTCGCGGTCGCTGTGGACAACCCGGCCGTAGTGGGCGGGGTTGTCGGTGGGGGCGGATAGACTGGACAAGGGCCGTCCCCCGGAGGAGGGCGGGGGCTGCGCTGGCGGGGGCTGCGCTGGCGGGGCCGGGGCGAAGGGGAACGTCCGGCGTGCGGATCGGGAACAGCTGCCCGGTCGAATATCCTTTTTGGAGCTTCGGCCACCGGCGGTCGGACATGCGGGAGAACGGTTTCCCCACCGTGTCGATGGTATCGAACAGCGTGCTGATCGTCTCGTTCGGACCGAACCCGGCGATCGTCTCCCGGTAGTACCGCTCGAACTCCGGCCACGTCGGCGGCAGATCCCGCTCGCGCACGCCGAGGATCCGGCCGATGCCGCACATCTGCGCTTAGTACTCGTCAAGCTCCGAAGTGGACATCGGACGGCCGAAAAACCGTTGTGCGTCAACGGGAGCCATCACCAACGTCGCGTGCACCCACGCGTACGCGCCAGGGTCGAGCGCGCTGTATCGACGGCCATCGGCGATACCGGTGAACGAGCGGTGCAGTTTCCGCAATCGTTCGGCCTCGAATTGCGCGCCCTTTGTCCCGCCGTAAACGTAGATCGACAGCGAAGCGACGGTGCGCATCAACCGGGTCCACGGATCCTCGCGGTAGTCCGAATGATCCCGCACCCCGGCCGCGACGACCGGATGCGCGACCTGCAGTACGAGCACCTGTCCCGCGAGCAGCGCGTCGCGGAAGTCGCCGAAATAGCGCCAAGCCGCGGTACCGCGAACGACCGGCGGAGCCACGTCAGCCTCGCGCACCATGCAGCAGCATCATTAACGGCTCGGCGGCCGGAACGTCCGTGCCGGTCGCGAGGCGGCGCAACTGCAGCCCGGCGACGAGCGCGACCACCGGCCCGGCTACTCGTTCCGGCTCCGGCAGGCCGAGTGCGGTCAGAATCGTAATGGCCAATTCGTCATATGCCGCAAAGCATTTCGCGGACGCCTCGTGCAGCCCGGGGTCGCGCGCGGCTTGCAGGTACAGCTCGTGCGGCGCGAGTTCGTCCGTGCCGAACGGCAATTGCTTGATCACGTGCTCCACGACGGTTGCCGCTTGTTCGAGGCTCAGCCCCTGTTCCCGGTACGCCTCGACAATTCCCGCCAGTTTCGCCGTTTCCTCCTCGGCGAACAGCAGCATCGCCTCGCGCAGGAGCTCGGTCTGGCTGGGGAAGTGATACGTCAGCGTGCCGAGCGAAACCCCGGCCGCGGCGACGATGCGCCGGTTGGTGAGCCCGCCGACGCCCTGTTCGCCGACTACCTTCAGGGTGGCGCGAAGGATCGCGTCGCGAGTGGTCACCACCCCGGCTCGGGACGTCGGTCCGGCCACCGCTGCACCTCTTCCAGTTGCGCGGCAACGGAAATCAGCCGCTCCTCGGAATGCGACGGGCCGAGCAGCTGGGCGCCGAGCGGCAACCCGTCCGCGGTCAGCCCGGCGGGCACGTTCACCCCGGGCCAGCCCAGCACGTTCCACGGCCAAGCGTACGGGCACGCGGCGATCATCGACTGGTCGGTCTGCCAGCCGGAAAGCCCGTCGAAGGACCCGATCGCGGGAGGCGGAGTGGCGGTGGTCGGCGTGAGCAGGACGTCGATGTCGCCGAATACGCCGCCGATCCGGCGGCGCAGCACGGGTTCGAGCGCGCGGGCGAGTTTCAGCGCGGGGCCGGCGAGGAGGCCGCCTTGCTGGGCGTTGCTGCGGGTGCGCGGGTCGAGCGCGGACGGCTCCGGCACGCGCCGGGCCCAATCCCGTACTCCGGTGAGCGACCGCGGCAGGAAAGTCAGGCCGATCAAGCCGTATCCGGGTTCGACCGGCACGATCTCGTGGCCCAGCCCGGCAAGCGTCTCGGCGGTCTGGCGCACCGCCGATTCGACCACTGGGTCGAGCCTGGTTTTAGTGGCGGTAAAGGGAATCCGGGTGGAGAGGCCGATCCGCAGCCGTCCCGGTTCGCGCTGGGCGGCGGTCTGGAACGAGGTGCCGGTGCCCGCGGTGACGTCGAGCAGGGCGGCCGCGTCGGCGACCGTCCGGGCGAGTGGGCCGAGCACGGTGAGGCCGTGGAACAGTTCGCTGCCGGTCGGGATCCGGCCGCGCTGGGTTTTGATGCCGACCAGTCCGGTCCACGCCGCCGGGATGCGCACCGATCCCGCCCCGTCCGACCCGAGCGCGGCGGCCACGATCCCGGCCGCCACCGCCGCGGCGGATCCGCCGGACGACCCGCCCGGCGTGTGCGCGGGTTGCCACGGATTGCGCGTCGCGCCGAAGGCGGTGCCCTCGGTGAACGGCCATTGGCCCAGCTCAGGCGTGTTGGTCTTGCCGATGATGACCGCGCCGGCCTGCTTGAGCTTCGCGACCGCGGGCGCGTCCGCCGTCGCCGCCGGGAACTCGCCCGGGCAGCCGAACGCGGTGGGCAGGCCGACGATGTCCACGTCGTCCTTGATCGCGACCGGCACCCCGAGCAACGGCGCGCGGTCACCGTCGGCGCGGCGCTGATCAGCGGCGGCGGCCTCGGCGAGCGCGGCTTCGTCGCGCAGCACGCGGAACGCGTTGAGCACGGGCTGGCTCGCGTGCGCCCGCTTGAGCGCGAGCTCGGTCAGCTCCACGGCCGTGACCTCGCCGGATTCGAGCGCGGCGGCTTGGGCGGCAAGGGGCGTGAACTCGGTTGTCGCGGAAGGCATCGGCGGCTCCTCGTTCTCTCGTTCGCTCGAACGAACGTATCACGGCGACGGCCGGGAAGTTCGGGCATGCTCGGAGTCGTGATCGACGACTTCGCGAAGGAGTACCTGCACGGCGACCTCAAAGAGGTCCGGCAGACGATGCTCCGGAAGCTCGACGGATTGTCCGAGTACGCGATCCGCCGTCCGTTGACCTCGACCGGAACCAACCTCCTCGGCCTGGTCAAACACCTTGCGGTCGCCGAGGCCCGGTACTTCGGCGAGGTTTTCGGCCGCCCGTTTCCCGAGCCGGTCCCGCGCTGGGACGACCTCGAACAGCGCGGTCGCGACCTGTGGGCGACCGAGCACGAAACCCGCGAGGAAATCACCAGCCGCTACCAGCGCGTCTGCGAACACTCCGACACGACGATCGCCGCTCTCGCCATCGATTCGCCCGGCCACGTGCCGTGGTGGCCGCGGCCGGACGTGCTGCTGTTCAACGTCCTTGTCCACATGTTGACCGAGACCAATCGGCACGCCGGGCACGCCGACATCCTGCGCGAGCAGTTGGACGGTGCGGTCGAAATGGACTTGGAAGTCATGGCCAAACGCGGCCGGGACGCGGCCTTCTGGCAGGCGCGGCGAGCCGAAATCGAGCGGGCGGCGAGGCTCGCGGATCCGGCCACGGCTGGATAAAGCCACCTAAACTGCCCACCATCAGCCCCGCCTGCGCACGGAGGATCGATGACGTTCGACTTCGCCCGGTTCCCCTCCTTCGACGGCTTTCCGCGCGCCGGTCTCCACCACGGGCCGACGCCGCTGGTCCCGGCGCCGCGGCTGGGCGAAGCGCTCGGCATCCCCCGGCTGCTGCTCAAGCGCGACGACGTCCATCCGCTCGGCGTCGGCGGCAACAAGCTGCGCAAACTCGACTTCCACCTCGGCGCGGCGCTCGCCGACGGTGTGGACACCGCGATCACCTTCGGTGCGCTGCAGACCAACCACGGCCGTCAGACCGCCGCGGCGTGCGCCCGGCTCGGCTTGCGCTGCGAACTGGTGCTGACGGCTGAGGTGCCGCGCTCCGGTGACGCATACGAACGGTCCGGCAATGTCCCGCTTGACCTGCTCTTCGGCGCGCGGGTGCACGTCTGCGCGTCCGGCGAGGAATCGGCCGCGACGTACGAACGGCTGGTTGCCGAAGCAGCGGACGAAGGCCGGAAAGTGCGGACGATCCCAGTCGGTGGGTCCGACCCACTCGGTGTTCTCGGCTATGTGGATGCCACCCGCGAGCTCGCTGCCCAGCTGGCTGAGCAGGGTCTGGATCACGCCCGAATCGTGAGCCCGCACGCCAGCGGGGCCACGGCGGCTGGACTGGCGCTCGGCACAGAGCTGCTCGGTTCGCTGGAGGTGGATATCGCCTGCGTCAGCCATCCGCTGAACGAGGCTGTGGACAACTTGTCCCAGCTCACCGCCGGGGCCGCGGGGTTGCTTGGGTTCGACCCACCGAAGCTGGCGCACGTGTGGCTCAACGACACGACGATCGGCGAGGGCTACGGCATCCCGGCGTCGGGGACCTGGGAAGCGATCCGGTTGTTCGGCCGCACGGAAGGCGTGGTGCTCGACCCGGTCTACACCGGAAAAGCCGCCGCCGCCCTGGTGGAATGGGCGGCGGCGGGACGGTATTCGCCCGAGGAGACCGTGGTGTTCGTGCACACCGGCGGTCTTCCCGGATTGTTCGGTTACGCGCCCGAGTTCATGGCCGAGGCGCGGAAGTAACGAGCACCGCGGCGCGAGCGGTTTCGGTCCGCACCGCGATCCGGAGCAGGACCAGCAGCAGGGCGACGTTCGCGATCAGCGTGAGCCGCTGCGTCGCGCCCACCGGCAGCACCTCGGTGAGCGCGTGGAACGGCTGCACCCCAGCTTCGTCGAGACGGACGAACAGGAAACTCAGCGCGAACAACCCGACCGTCGCGAGCCCGAACTTCAGCCAGCGCACCACGAACACACGCTCCGCCGTGCCGCGCAACGGTTCCAGCATCGTGATCGCCGCGCCCGGCAGGCTCGCGAACGCGATCAGGCACGAGTACAGGTGGATGTCGCCGCTGAGCGGATTCGGGCTTTGCGGGTAACTGGCCGGAAAAACGGCGGCGACCGCCAGCCCGACCGCCCACAGCATGAGCAAAGCCTTGGTGCTGAACGTCATCGGCACGCCGCCTGCGATCAGCGCGCCGAGCACCGCGAGCGATCCGACGGCCACCGACAGCACGCTCGCCCCGAGCATGCCCTCCCCGCGGTCGGTGATCGTGTAGCTCGAAAGTGTGTCGTAGATCGGGTCGTGCGAGCTGATGATGTGCAGCACTGTGATCGTGAACAGCCCCCAGGCGATCGCAGCGAGCGCGGTCAGGCGCCATCCCCGGACGCCTCGTGTGTTCCCCATGTAGCCAGATTGGCGGTTCCGCGGCGTTTCGTGATCAGGGAAAACCCCTGATTAAGCCCCTACCCCGAGAAGTCGGCGAGGACGAGCACCTGATCGTCGTGCCGTTTGGCGCGCGGCCAGCGGACGGCGTGCGGATCGTCGTTTTCCGCGGCGCGTACCGCGTCCAGCACTGCTTCGGGGCCCTTGTTTTTGGCTAGCTGCAGGACTTCCGGCCAGGTGAAGAGGCCGTATTCGTCCACTCCGATCGCTACGCCGTCGGTGGCGATGAGGACGGCGTCGACGGCTGCGCGGGGCCAGCTGCGGCGGACTGCTTTGTGTGCTGCGACCGGGTCGGCTTCGGCTACCCAGAAGCCGTCTTCGGCGTTGCGTCGTCGGCGGACGTCGGCGCTGGTTTGCAGGAGACCGTTGTTGCGGAGGGAGACCAGGCGGTCGTCGGAGACCACGTCGGCGCCGAACTGTCCAAACGCGACGATGGGGCTGTCGGCCAGGACCAGGGCTTCTATTTCGTGGTCGTTCCAGCGGAGGATCGAGACTGTGCTGGAGGGGGCGTTGCCTGGGGTTAGGGCGTTGTCTTTGGCTACGGCGGTGATTGCGGTTGCCAGGGCTTGGCTGAGGTTTTGGTGGGGGGCGGTGCGGAGTTCGTTGGCCAGTTGGTCGCGGAGGAGGTGGGCGTACCAGCCGCCTGGGGGGAGGTCTGGGCTCGGGGAGGTGGCTCCGTCCAGGACCAGGATTGCTTGGTCGAGGAGGGCGATGTGGTCTTCGGTGGGGCGGGGGTTGCCGTCGGAACCGACTCCGGCTCGCTCGGCGGTCGAAATCTCGGGCACTGGTCGACTGTAGCTCGGGTTGTTGTTCGGGACTTCTCGTCGCCTGGCGGCGACATCGCGTTCCTCGGTTGCGTGGGGCACCCCGAAGGTTGATTGTGCTGACGGTTCGGGGGTGCTTGTCAAGGCGGGAAAGATGCCTTGACAAGCACCCCCGAACCGCAGATGGGCTTCGTATCGGGGTGCGGGGGAGGGGCTGGGTGCCTCGCTCGTTGGGTGCATCGGTGCGGCTGGGGTCTCGGTGGTGGGTGCACTGGCTGCGGTTTGGGTGGGGGTTAGTGCCCCAATGGGGATTTTTCATCCTGGTTTGTGCTGGTCATGGTGGGTTGGCGGGGTGTGGTAGTTGTCAGGCCGGGGTGGGCTGGGCGGTGTCGCGGGTGTGTTGTTCGTGCTGGGTGAGGACGAGCAGGGCGCGGACGAGGGTGGTGGCGTGGCGTGGTGCGATGCGGAGTTTGTCGAGGACGCGCCAGGTTTTGAGGGCGGCGAAGCCGCCCTCGACCGCGCAGCGCATGGCGTTGAACACGGAGTTGGCGGTTTTCTGGGCGTGGGTGAGCGGCCGGTTCGTTTCGGCTTTGTAGGGGGTGAGCACGACCTGTTCGCACGGCCCGTCGCACTGGTCGCAGCGGCGGGTGTCGCGGACGTCTTTGCGCCAGCCCTGGTAGCCCTTGTCCGCGGCGGGGGTCAGGCCGCGGGCGTGGATGCGGTCGCGCAGCCGGTGGCGGCGGGCGGCGGTGATGTCGGCGGTCCTGCCCGGCAGCACGGCCGAGACCCACAGCAGCCGTCCGTGTTCGTCGGTGAGGCCTTGGACGTTGAGGCCGTGGTGTTTGTGCTTGCCGCTGTAATTGCGGCGATTGTCTGTGCCGGTGCGGCGGCGGGTGCGGATCAGGGTCCCGTCGGCCAGCACCACCGCCGCGCCGCGGGCGGCCAGCCGCCGCAGCACCCGGTCCAGCCGCGGCGCCCGGGCCGCGAGCAGGTCGATGGCTTCCAGCAGCCAGCGGCGGATCGTGGCGGCCGACACCGCGTTGGCGCGGGACAGGTCCAGCAGCCGCTGGTCGTGGCGCAGCATCGCCAGCACCAGCACCGCCTGCTCGGCCGGGGACGCCTTGCGCCACCGCGACCCGATCGCCCGGCGGCGGCGGCCGATCAACCCGGCCAGCATCGCGATCGTGGGCGGCGACACCGGCAACACGCTGCGATACGAGGCCAGAACCTGCTGTGAGACAGTGGGACCGGAGCCCCCGGACGTTCTTTCTTGAGTCACGACTTGATCAACATCCGGGGGCTCCGCCACGTTCCGGCCACGGGCAGGCAACCGGCAGGCCCGTTGCCGCACAACCACTCCCGCCACCGTCAACCCCGCCTGACCAGCACCAACAGGATGAAAAATCCCCAATGTGGCATTGGGTGCATGTGGCGCACCCAATGTGGCGTTCGGTGCATCTGACGCACCCAATGCCGCATTGGGGCGCATCGCTGGCTCACGCGCTCTGTCAACTCGGGTTGACAGGCGCCGTGTGTCAACCTAGATTGACATCATGACGGAAGCGACGGATTTGGCCGCTCGCGCTGGTGATCGGGATCCCCGGGTGGGGCTTCGGGCGGTGGCTGCGTTGAGGCGGTTGCTTGAGCAGTTGGAGGCGGTGCAGGTGCGCAGTGCGCGGATGCACGGCTGGTCTTGGCAGGACATCGCGGCCGAGTTGGGGGTCAGCCGGCAGGCCGTCCACAAGAAGTACGGGAGGCATTGATGTTCGAGAAGTTCACCCATGACGCCCGGAGAGCGGTGGTCGAGGCGCAGGCCGCGGCGCATGAGGCGGGGGCTCGGGAGATTTCCGCGCAGGCGGTTTTCGCTGGGTTGGCGCGGATCGAGAACGGCGAGGCCGTGCGGTTGCTGCGAGATCTCGGGGTGTCGCGCGAGGACGTCTTCGCTGAGCTTGCCCGGGTGCGCCGCCGTGGCGGGATCAGTGACGCCGATGCCGAGGCGCTCACCGAGTTCGGCATCGACGTTGATCAGATTGTCGAGCGGGTCGAGCAGACGCATGGGCCGGGTGCGCTTGCTCAGGCGAGTCGGCCCACGCGGCGCAATCATCTGCCGTTCACTGAGGACGCGAAGAACGCGTTGCAGATGAGCGTGCGGGAGGCGCATGACCTCGGCGACAAGCATTTGGGGCAGGAGCACCTGCTGCTCGCGCTCGTGAAACAGCGCGGTCCGGTGGCGGACTTTCTCGCGGCACGCGGGATCGATTATCCGGCGGTCCGGCAGGCCGTCGGCAAGCGCTAATGCTGTTCTTGCTGGTCCGTCCCGGTGCGCCACGTGACCAGCGGGAGCAGGGCCTGGGTCAGCGGGCCGATGCTGAGGGCGTACAGCACGGTTCCGACGCCGACCGCGCCGCCGAGCAGCCAGCCCGCGGCCAGGACGAGTACCTCGATGCCGGTCCGGACCAGGCGGACGGACCAGCCGGTTCGGGCGTGCAGGCCGGTCATCAAACCGTCTCGGGGGCCGGGGCCCAGGCGGGTGCCGACGTACACCGCGGTCGCGACGGCGTTCAGGACTACGCCGCCGACCAGCATCAGGATCTGCCAGACGAGCACGTGCTGGTCAGGTAGCACGGCGCGCACCGCGTCGACCGCTACCGCGATCACCGCGATGTTCGCGACGGTGCCGATGCCGGGGCGCTGCCGCAGCGGGATCCACAGCAGCAGCACGAACACCGCCACGACGGCGCTGATCGTGCCGAACGTCAGCCCGGTGATCTTGGTCAGGCCGTCGTTCAGCACGTCCCACGGGTCGAGCCCGAGGCGGGCGCGGGTGAGCATGGCCATGCTCGCGCCGTAGAGCGCGAGGCCGGCGAGCAGTTGGACACCCCGGCGCGCGGGGGCTCGGCGGAGGCTGAGGGGACTGAGGTCGGTAACTGCCACTTCTCCACTATTGGTGCCAACTGGCCTGGTATGCCATGGCCAATGCGCGATAATTGGCCTTATGGAACCTCTGGGCGGCCGCATCTCGGGACGGCGATTGGCCATATTGCTGGGGGAATGGCGGCAGCGTGGCTCTCGGCAGGGTGCGACCGACCTCGCCGCGGCGGTCGAGTTGCACGTGCTCGACGGGCAGTTGCCGATCGGCACGCGGCTGCCCGCCGAGCGTGAACTCGCCGACGCGCTCGGGGTCAGCCGCACGTTGATCGGGGCTGCGCTCGATCGGCTCCGCGCGGACGGTCTGGTCGCCAGCCGTCGCGGAGCTGGGTCGTGGGTGTCCGGCGTGGGCAACCGCGACGAGGCCGACGCGGTCCGGGATGACCTTCTCGACCTCGCGCGGGCCGCGCCACCCGCTGTGCCTGGGCTGATGGCCGCGTTCGACACCGCGCGGCGTGATCTGGTCGAGTACGTCAGCGGAAACGGCTATCTCACCGGCGGACTGCCGCGGTTGCGGGAGCGGATCGCCGAGCGCTACACCGCGCGCGGCCTGCCGACGTCGCCGGACCAGGTGCTGGTGACGTCCGGTGCGTACTCCGCGTTCGTGCTCTGCCTGCGGATGCTGAGCGGGCCCGGTGACCGGGTTCTGCTTGAGCAGCCGACGTATCCGAACGCCATCGACGCCGTCCGCGCGACGCACGCGTTGCCGGTTCCGGTCGCGCTCGATCCGGTGCGCGGCTGGGATTTGCCGGGGATCGAGGCCGCACTGCGCCAGGCCGCGCCGCGGTTCGGCTACCTCGTGGTGGACTTCCAGAACCCGACCGGACTGCGCCTCGACGCGGCCGGACGGGAACGGCTCGGCGGGCTGCTCGCCCGGTCGCGGACGCCGGTCGTGGTCGACGAATCGTTGGTGGAACTGGATTACGAGGGCGATCCGGTGGACGGTCCGCCGCCGCTGGCCGCGTTCGGCGGGGATCTGGTGCTGAGCGTCGGATCCGCGGCGAAATCGCAGTGGGGCGGATTGCGGCTGGGCTGGATCCGGGCGTCGACGGATTTGCTCGACCGGCTGCAGTCCTCCCGGTTCGCGGTCGACCTCGGCGCGCCGGTGTTCGACCAGCTCGTGCTGGCCGCGCTGCTCGAACCGGAAGGCTACGACGTGCTCGCCCGGCGCCGGGCCGAATTCCGGGAGCAGCGGGACATCACGGTCGCGGCACTGCGGAAGTACTGTCCAGAGTGGACATTCCAGGTGCCGTCCGGCGGACTGTCGCTGTGGTGCCGGTTGCCGGAACCGATGAGCACGCGGCTGGCGGTGTCGGCGGCGAACCACGGGGTGCAGATCGCGCCCGGGTCGAGGTTCGGGGTGCACGGCGGGTTGGAACGCTGGCTGCGGCTGCCGTTCGGGCTGCCGCGCGAGCAATTGCCGGAGGCGGTGCGGCGGGTGAGCGCGGCGGCGGCTTCGGTGCGCGGCTGCGCGGATGTGCCCGCGGAACGGATTGCGGTGACCTAGCGCGGTTTCTCGTCTCCGAAAAATGAACAGCCGGTGCACCGGATGGGATCCAGCCACTCCAGGGATGGTGGCGGTCACCTGTCCGGCGCACCGGCCGATCGTCCGAGGCGCTTCCCGGCACAGCCCCTCGAAGTGCCGGGAAGCGCCCTCGGTTCAGGCGGGCTTCGGTTGGCGCAGGCTTTCGCTCGGCGCGGTGAGCGAAAGCCTCCGGAGCACGCCCGTGGTGGGTCCCGGCGCCGCGGGGGCAGCGCGGCGCCGGGACCAGGACCCGATCCGGCCGGGCGCGGTCGGCCGGTCGGGAAGTGCGGTCATGGTTCAGCCCCTTGATCGAAGTAGCACTGGTGCGAAGGGGTGAGTCCGGCGCAGCGAACGGGCGCGCGCGATCAAGAAGTTGATCTTGAGGTGGACGGAGCTCTCCCCGGATAACCGGTTGGAGGGTCAGTCCGGGGAGGTGGTCGGCAGGGCGGCGTCCCTGCCCGCGCCGTCGACCTCGTGGTCGCGGCTGACGCCGATGAGCTTGAGCTGAGTGACGGTGTCGCCGTCGCCGGCCAGCGCGAACAACTGGCGCAGACCGCCGTGCCCGTCGTGTCCCGGCGAGACAGTCGACGCGGGCGCGGCAGGCGCGGCCGGAGCCGAGGGAAGACCTTCGCCGCCACCGCTGCTGCCGCCGCCAGCCTGGCTGCGTTCCTTGACCGGCGGCGCGGGCTGGGTTTCCTGCTTGGCGGCGGGCTGCGCGGCGAGGACACGGGCGGGCGCGGCCTGGACGACCGGAGCCTGCTTGCTGACCTGCACGACAACCGGCGCTTCCGGCTCTTTCGCCAGCTTGCCTGCCGGGACGGAGACGCTGACCGCCCCGCTGGCGGACGGAGCAGGCTCGACCGGGGCGACCGGCGGCTCGACGACCCGGACCGGCGCGGTGTCGATCACGGTGTCGACCGAGGTGACGGTGGTGTGCAGGGTGGTGTCGACGGTGTCGTTGACGGTTCCGAGGATGCCGTCGAGGAGCCCCGGGTGGCCGGTTTCGGTGCCGCCGAGGAGTCCGCCCAGGAGGCCCGGGCCGGAATCGTGGCTGGTGCCGCCGAGAAGACCGCCGAGAAGCCCTTGCTGCGGTTCGGGTTGGCTGCTGATGCTGCCGAGCAAGCCCGGTTCGGGCTGGCTGCTGGGCGAACCTTGGCTGGGCTCGTTGCTGGTGCTGCCGAGCAAACCCTGCTGAGGTTCGGGATTGGTGCTGCTGGGCAGACCTTGCTGGGGTTCGGGATTGGTGCTGCTCGGGCTGCTGACCGGCAGTGTGGTCGCGTCGGACGCGGAGTCGCTCGCCGGTGCGTGGTGTTTCGCCGCGCCCGGGCTCTTTGCCTTGGCAGGCTTGGTGATCTTGGTCGAGGGCCGGGTCACCGCGATGCTGGCGTGGTGGCCCGGGCCGTTGCCGGACACAGCGGCCGGACGGAAGCTCACGTCCGGCCGGTAGTCGTCGGCGGAGATGTGGAACCGGTGGAGCGAGGCGCGTTGCGCGCCGGGCATGGCCCAGGTGAGGGTGCCGGACGTGGCCGTTCCGGCGTAGCGGTGCTCCGGTTCGGTGTCGGGAGCCGAAGCGGCCGGGCGGTCGATGTGCTCGTCCGCCGCCGCATTCGCCTGCGACAACGCCGCGCCGAGCAGCCATCCGGCCAGGGTGAGTCCGCCGGCGACGGCGATCCGGGCGGCGGGCCGGGCGATCGGAGCAGCCCAGGCTCGGGGCCGCCGTCGCGCGCCCGCGCGCGCGAAAGAGGAGTTCCGCTCGGTGCGGTTCGAAGCGCGGTCGGCCATTCCGAGGAGCGCGGGACCCGCGTTCCCAAGTGGACTGAAGCCGGACGCCACGGGATGTGCGAGGCCGCGCGAATGCGCCATGCCGGTCACGCCACCACCACCGTCCGCGCCTGAAGCTCGTGCCACCGCACGAGACTGATCTTGCTGGGGCTGTCTTCCGGCCAGGTCGCAGGTCCCCCGGGGCTGCCCTCTTTCTAGCACCGGACGCGAGTGTTTCATCTCTCCCGCGCTCGATCCACCCCGTAAGGCGGAACGTCCGCACCGGCTCTGGTGTCCGATCCGCCCTAGTCGATCACCCTGCGTCGCCTCAACCGGGCCAGATGCGGCCATCCGGGCGGCCCGTCCGCGGCGCGAATTCGGGCGTTGACCCGATGTTTCGGCCACCGCGACACTCTCGGTATCTCGTTCCCGCAGGGGCGAACCGGGCCCGGGCGCCAGTCGTCAGACGAGTTTCCGCAGGCGTTCGACGGCTTCGTCGATCACCTCGTTGCGCTTGCAGAACGCGAACCTCAGCAGATGTTTCCACTCGTCCGGGTGATCCGTGAACACCTTGACGGGTACCGCGGCGACTCCGGCGCGTTCCGGAAGCGTCCAAGCGAGTTCTGCGGCGTCCTCGAAACCGAGCGGACGCACGTCAGCCGTCACGAAGTACGTCCCCGCACTCGGCCGTACTGCGAATCCCGCATCGGCAAGACCAGCGGAAAGCCGATCCCGCTTCTCCTGCAGGCTCGCGCGCAGGTTTTCGACCCACTCAAGCTCGTTGTCGAGCGCGTACGCCACGGCCGGCTGCAGCGGTCCGCCGGAGACGAACGTGATGAACTGCTTCGCTGCCTTCACCGCGGCCACCAGCTCCGGCGTCGAGCAGATCCAGCCGATCTTCCAGCCGGTGCAGTTGAAGGTCTTGCCCGCGCTCGAAATCGCGACGGTCCGCTCGCGCATCCCGGGGAACGACGCGAGCGGCAGGTGCTCGGCGCCGTCGAAGACGAGGTGTTCGTAGACCTCGTCGGTGACCGCGATGAGGTCGTGCTCCACGCACAGCCGCGCGACTTCCTCCAGCTGCGCGCGCGAAAACACGGTGCCCGTGGGGTTGTGCGGCGAATTCAGCAGCACTGCGCGAGTTTTGGGCGTGATCGCGTCGCGGAGGGCGTCGAGGTCGAGTTCGAGCTGCCCGTTCTCGGTTTCGACCAGCCCGATGACGCGTCGCTGCGCGCCCGCCATCGCGACCGCGGCGGCGTACGAGTCGTAGTAAGGCTCGACCACGATCACCTCGTCGCCGGCTTCGGTCAGCGCGATCAGCGACGCCGCGATGGCCTCGGTCGCACCCGCGGTGACCAGGATCTCCGTGTCCGGGTCGTAGCTGGCCCCGTAACGCTGGCGGTGCCTGCTGATCGCGGCGCGCAGCTCCGGACGGCCCGGCCCGGGCGGGTACTGGTTGTCGCCGCCGAACAGGGAGTTCTTCGCCGTTTCGAGCATCCCGGCGGGCCCGTCGGTGTCCGGGAAGCCCTGGCCGAGGTTGACCGCGTCGTGCCGGACGGCGAGCGCGGTCATCTCCGCGAAGACCGTCGAGGTGAACGGGCGGAGGCGGGGGACGAGAGCTGGTTCACGCACGAGAACGCATCCTCACGGACAATGGCGGTGTGGAGCAACTCACCCCTGCCAAGGTCACGCCCGCGGATCCGCCCGGCGGCACCGCCGGCGAAGAGGCGAAACGGCGCGGCCTGCGGAAGATGAAGCTGGTCGCGCTGTCTTTCCTGCTCGGCGCGACAATCGTGTTCCTGCTGACGAGCTGGGCGGAGTCGGCGGGCTGGAGCGGCTGGGTCGGCTACGTGCGCGCCGCGGCCGAGGCGGGCATGGTCGGCGCGCTCGCGGACTGGTTCGCGGTGACGGCGCTGTTCCGGCATCCGCTCGGACTGCGGATCCCGCACACCGCGATCATCCCGAACAAGAAGGACGCGCTCGGCAACAGCCTTGGCGAGTTCGTCGGCTCGAACTTCCTGTCTCCCGACGTCATCCGCGACAAGCTCCGCCGCGTAGAGGTCGCGAGCAGGCTCGGCGGCTGGCTCTCGCAGCGCGACAACGCGGAACGCGTGACGTCGGAACTGGCGACCGTCGTGCGCGGCGCGGTCACGGTGCTCCGCGACGAGGACGTGCAGGCGATCATGGAGCAGGCCGTGGTCA
This sequence comes from Amycolatopsis sp. Poz14, assembly GCF_006704225.1. NCBI lineage: Bacteria > Bacillati > Actinomycetota > Actinomycetes > Pseudonocardiales > Pseudonocardiaceae > Amycolatopsis > Amycolatopsis sp. Poz14. The sequence continues at coordinate 187,093 of NZ_JACLHD010000001.1, read as the reverse complement.
AGCGCGTGATCGACAAGCCGTGGGGCCCGCCGCTGGGCAAGATCCTGGCGGGCGTTTTCGAGGACGGCGCGCACCACAAGCTGGTGGATTTGATGTGCGACCGCGCCTACGAATGGGTCCGGGACAATCACCAGACGATGCTGCGCGTGGTCTCGGACCGCGCGCCGAGCTGGTCGCCGAAGTTCGTCGACGAAATGCTGGCGGACAAGGTGTACGGCGAGGTCCTGACGTTCGCCTGGGCGGTCAAGACCGACGTCAACCACCCGATGCGCCTGGCGCTGGACAAGTTCCTCGGCGAGTTCGCGCAGGACCTCCAGACCGATCCGAAGACGATGGAGCGGGCCGAGCAGGTCAAGGGCCAGATCGTGAACCACGGCGAAGTGCAGAAGCTGATCGGCAACGCGTGGGCGACGGCCAAGGAGATGCTGCTGAACGCCGCGGAGGACCCGTCGAGCGAACTGCGCCAGCGGGTTCGTGGAGGCCTGGAGTCGCTCGGCAAACGTCTGGTGGACGACCCGTCGATGACGTCGAAGGTAGACGGCTGGGTCGAGAGCGCGGCGGTTTACCTGGTGACCCATTACTCCCGCGAGATCACGACGATCATCACGGACACGGTGGAGCGGTGGGACGCCGAGGAGACTTCTCGGAAGATCGAACTGCAGGTCGGGAGGGATCTGCAGTTCATCCGGATCAACGGGACTGTGGTTGGTGCGCTGGCTGGGTTGGTGATTTACGCGGTGGCGCAGCTGCTTTTTTGAGGGTTGTTGCGCTTTGGCGGGAGTTGGGTTGACCGTGTTGGCCTGGTTGGTGCGGTTCAGGGCGGCGTGGTTGCTGCGCGGCGGTCGGCTGACTTGGTCGCGGCGGATCGGGATCGCCGTTGGATCCGGGCGGGCAGCAGTCCCGGAATTTCGTTGTGGTTGAGCGGAATTCGCCAGCGAGCCAGCGCTCGATTGGTTGCCGCGAAGCCCCGTGGATCGCGGTCCGAAGGCGTGGGTGCCCCGGCGCTTCGGGTGCAGCGTCCTCCGTGGTTCTCCTCGGCCTCGACTGGCTGCGGCGGGTGGTCGGTCGGATGCGCGGCGTCCTATACCACAGCCGTGGCTCGTTCAAACCAGTTGTCCACAGGAAGCTGAGTTATCCCCGGGGTTATCCACAGGAATTCACGGTGATGGCCTAATCGCTGTCCACAACTTGTGGGGATCCGGGGCATCTGCACGTGCACATGTGGTGTGTGTGGACAAGTTGTCCACAGGGGGTCAGTTGTGCACAGCCGCCGTGCGGGCGCGCCAGGAGCGGGCTTTTTCGCGGTTTCCGCAGACTCGCATCGAGCACCAGGTGCGGGAGCGGTTGCGGGATTCGTCGAAGAAGGCCCACAGGCAGTCGTCGGCGGGGCAGATTTTCAGGCGGACCCAGTCGCCCCGGATGGCTAGGCGGGTGGTCGCGGCCAGGGTCGCGGTGACGGCGTCCGGGGTGAGCAGTGCCGGGCCGGTTTCGGTGAGGGTGAAGCGAAGCGGGACGTCCAGCGTGGTCGCGGGCAGCCGCGGATCGCCGACGGCGGCGCGCAGGCTGTCGCGTACGGCGCGGGCTTCGGCGGGATCGTTCGGTGACACGTCGTGGTCAGCGGCCCACTGCCGCCAGAGCTCCGGATCGTCCAGCAGGTCGTCGCCCCGTTCGATGTCGACGGTGTTCAGGAAGGCGACCACCAAGGAAGCGTCGGTGTGCACCTGCCCAGTGTACGGGCGATATTGGTTGCGACCTGGCTCACTAACCTTCATAATCCATTTACTGGTTACGCGACTAGGAGAGGATGGCCACAACATGGGTGCGATTCCGACTTTCGGCGGCGTTGCGTTCGACTGTCCGGACCCAGGAGCACTCGCCGGGTTCTACCGCTCCCTGCTTGAGTGGGACGAACCTAAGATCGCTCCGGACAACCACTGGGCCACGCTCGTCGACCCGCGCGGCGGCGTCCGGCTGGAATTCCAGCGGGTGGCTGATTACCGCGCGCCCGAATGGCCGTCGCAGGACAAGCCGCAGCAGGCGCACCTCGACCTCGACGTTCCCGACCTCGAGGCCGCTCACCAGCGCATTCTCGGGCTGGGCGCGAAGCTGCTCGACGATTCCCCGGAGACCTTCCGCGTGTACGCCGATCCGGTCGGCCACCCGTTCTGCCTCTGCGCCTGCTGACACGGCGCGGCGAATCCGCGTAGGGTCGGCTGCGTGATTTGTCCGAAGTGTCAGAACATGATGCGCACTGTCGACAAGAACGGCGTCCACATCGAGCAGTGCGACGGCTGCCGCGGGATCTTCCTCGACCGCGGCGAGCTGGAGCAGATCGCCGGTGCCGAGAGCGCTTTCTACCGGCAGCAGCCACCGCCTTACGGCCGTCCCGATTCGCCGCGCCCTTATCAAGGCGGGCACTCGGATTCGCCCCGGCCGTACCGGGGTGGGCATGCGGATTCGCCGCGCCCGTACCGAGGCGGGCACGCGGACTCGCCGCGGCCGTACCGCGGTGGCTATGGGGATTCGCCGCGCCCGTACGGCGGACGCCGCAAGCGCAGCTTCCTCGAGAACCTCTTCGACTGAGTTGTCCACCGTTCCAGTAGTGCTTGACCTCCGGATCTGTCCGGCCTGTGGCGACCGCGCGAGTTGTCCACAGGTCGAGGCGGACCTTCTGCGGTGTGTGGAGTGCGGACACCGGTGGCCGTTCCGGCGGCTGCCGTTGTTCGCGTTGACGGGGCCGAGCGCGGGAGGCAAATCCACAGTCGGGCCGAAGCTGGCGCAGCGGTTGGCGGGCGAGGCCGTCGTGCTGGAGCAGGACGTGCTGTGGACCGGCGCGCTGCAGGACGACGTCCCCGGCAACCCGGCGTTTCGCGGGGTCTGGCTGCGGATGGCGGCGATGCTGCACCAGAACGGGCGGCCGGTCGTGCTGTGCGGGACGGTCGCGCCGCAGGAGCTGGAACCGTTGCCAGAGCGCGTTTTCTTCTCGGACGTGCACTATCTGGCGCTGGTCGCGGACAACGAGACCCTCCGGCACCGGTTGCGCGCCCGGCCGGCGTGGCGGGAGTGGGACGAGCCGCGCATCGAGGAGATGCTCGAGTTCAACCTGTGGATACGCGGGCAGGTCGAGTCCATCGACACGACGGAGGCTCCGCTCGAGGACGTCGTGACCGCGGTGGAGAAGTGGGTTCGGGCCAGAATTGGGTCGGACCTAAGGACTGGCGCGTGAGTTGGGTCGGACCTAGGAATCGGCGCGTGAGCTGGGTCGGACCCAAGGATCAGTGCGTGTGCTGGGTTGGACCTAGAGATCAGGGCGTGAGCAGGATTTTGGCTGGGTCGGACCTAGCGACGCCTCACGATTGTTCCGCGCGGAGCCGTTCGTCGTAGCGCTGCTGGGATGCGTGGATTTCGCTGGTGTGCGCGACGGTCCAGTCGTACAGCCGGCCGAACGGCTCGCGTAGTGATTCGCCAAGCGGCGTAAGGGAATACTCGACTCCGACGGGGGAAGTCGGCAGTACTCGCCGCACGATCATGCCGTTGCGTTCCAGCCTGCGCAGAGTTTGGGTCAGCACCCGCTGGGTCACGCCTTCCAGCTGGCGTTTGATGTCGTTGAACCCGCGCGGCTCCTCCAGGACCGCCATCGCCATCATCGACCACTTGTCGGCGATCTGGTCGAGGATCGGGCGGCTGGGACAGTCGGCCCGGTACACAGTGCCGGTGTCGGGAGCGGCCATCTCGGTATCCTCCATGATCCTTGCGATGCCCAAAGTGCGTTATTGACGCTGGTCGATCCGCGTCCGAGCCTAGGTATACATCAGGAACCTAGCTGCCTGCCGGATACGTATCGGAGACCCGAATGCACCCCGACGACTACCCGACCCTGCGCGTGCACCGCGAGGGCGGCATCGTCCGCGTCACCATCGACAACCCGCCCGTCAACGTCCTCGACGTCGCTCTCATGGCGGACCTCAGGCGGCTGCTGCTTACACTGCGATCCGACGATTCCGCGCGTGTGATCGTTTTCGACAGTGCCGACCCGGACTTCTTCATCGCGCACGTCGACATGACTCTGGTCGACACTCCGGACGCGTTCGACCACTTCGCTCCCGAGATTCCCGTGGGACTCAACGTTTTCCAGGCGTTGGGCGAACTTCTGCGACAGCAGCCGCAGGTGACGATCGTGCAGCTTGCCGGTCTGGCGCGAGGCGGTGGGGCGGAGTTCGTCGCGGCTGCGGACCTGGCGTTCGCGGCGATCGAGACCGCGGGTCTCGGGCAGATCGAGGCGCTGATGGGGATTGTCCCGGGTGGCGGAGGGACGCAGTATCTGGCGAACCGGGTCGGTCGCAACCGGGCGTTGGAAATTGTGCTCGGTGCCGAGTTGTACGACGCGCGGACGGCTGAACGCTACGGCTGGGTCAACCGGGCCGTCCCTGCTGACGAACTCGAAGAAGTGGTTGATCGGCTGGCCCGCAACATCGCCGCGTTGCCGGAAGGAGTGATCGCCGCGGCGAAACAGGCCGTCGTTCCGGATGATCTGGCCAAGGGATTCCAGCGGGAACACGACGCTTGGGCGGGACAGTTCACGCGTCCTGCGGCGGAAGCGTTGATTCGGGGCGGGCTGGCGCGGGGCGCGCAAACGCGGGCGGGCGAGCGCGATCTGGAGGGACTGCTTCGCGGGTTGGCGGGGTGATCGGCGGATCCGCCCTACAGCGGCCAGCGATTCTCGGATTGCGGATCGTCCAGCCAGAAAGTCTGCTCGTCGGCGTTGACCGTGAGGCCGAAACGCGACCGGCTGGGGCGTCCGAGCGATTCCCAGCGCCGGTGCGCTTCCTCGGCGATATCCCACAAGGCGCGCGGACCTCCTTGTGCCACCTCGAAACCGGAGTCCGTGCGACGGGTCCGGGCCCAGGAACCGTCCGGATGGGACAGTGCGAAAGCGCCGTTCGGGTCGACGTGCACCGGGCGTACCTCGGGTAGCTCCAGTGACGCGAAAAACTCGAAATGTCGTTGTGGTTTAAGCACATCTGTCATTGACAGTTCAGTCGGGCGCCATTGCACATCGGCAGCGGACGGCAGGTCCGCGAGCGGTGGCAGGCGATGTGCACGCAGGGGCATGAAGCGACCGTCGCGGGCCAGGACCTGGCCTTCGGCGGTCGCGCCTTCGCCTGCGGTGAGGCGGACGAGTCCGCCGCCGAGCGGGCGGTTGAGGGTGGTGACGATGTGTCCGCCGGGGAGGGTTTGAGCAAGCCAGGCAAGTGGAATCCGGGAGACCGACGCGGTGCACAGGACCCGGTCGAAGAGCACTCCGGCCGGGAAACCGAGTGCGCCGTCGCCGGTGGCGCACGCGGGGGCGTAGCCGCAGGAGGCGAGGCGTTCCTGTGCGGCGGTCGCGATGACCGGGTCGATGTCCACTGTGGACACTTGGCCGGAACCGCAGCGGTGGCACAGCAAACCCGCGTTGTAACCGGTTCCGGTGCCGATCTCCAGCACCCGGTTGCCGTCGCGGACCAGGAGTTCTTCCAGCATGATCGCCATGATCGCGGGCATGCTGGACGAACTGGTCGGCACGCCGGGGACCGGTCCGTGCGCGCGGGCCCGGTCCCAGAGCGACGGGTCGTCGTCGAGCTGGGTGACCAGGACGTCGCGCGAATAGACGCGGTCCAGCCAGTCCGGATCGCCGCGGTCGACCGCCGCCCAGCCGTCGCCGGCAGGCACGAAAAACCGCGGCAGGAACGCATGCCGGGGGACGGTCGCGAACGCGTCGGCCCAGGCCTCGTCGTGCAGCACGTCCTCTTCGACGAGGTGTCGGACCAGGCGTCGACGCAACCGTTGTGCCCGCATAAGCCCAGGGTAACGGGGTGAGCGGAACCACACCCGATGGTTGCAAGCAGGGTGCTTGCAATAGCTAGCACGCGAGCGTACTGTCGAGTAGGTCGCGAGGAGGTGACCGGATGACAGAACCCGGCGGAGCACAGCGCCCCATGGACAAGGTCGCGGACATCGCCTCCGACATCGGCGAGTACATCCGCCAGCAGCGCAGTTCCGCGAAGATTTCGCTGCGCCAGCTGTCGAAACTCGCCGGAGTGTCCAATCCGTACCTGAGCCAGATCGAGCGCGGGGTCCGCAAACCCAGCGCGGAGATCCTCCAGCAGATCGCGAAAGGGCTGCGGATCTCGGCCGAAGCGTTGTACGTGCAGGCCGGAATCCTCGACCTGCCGACCGGCGGCCCGGTCGGCGACGCGATCCGCGCCGACGCCGAGCTGACCGAACGGCAGAAGCAGGTCCTGCTCGACGTCTACGAGTCCTTCCGGCGCGAAAACGCCGCCGCGAACACCGCACCGAAGACCACCCAACAGACCACTGAGGAGTCGGCATGACCACGCCCAAGACCGAGGACGTCCGCAAGGCCGTCAACACCGCGCTCGACCAGGTCCGCACCCCGCTGCTCGCCGCGCTCGGCGCCGGCAACCTGGCCAGCCAGGCCGTGACCGACGCGGTCGCCAAGGCCCGCGCCAACGTCACCAAGAACACCGAGGCCGCGCGCAAGGGCTTCGAGGAGCTGCCGACCGACGTCGAAAGCCTCCGCGAGAAGCTCGACCCGGCCGAACTGCGCAAGGCCATCGACGAGTACACCGAGGCCGCGCTGAAGCTGTACAACAAGCTGGCCGAGTCCGGCGAGCAGGCGTGGGACAAGATCGCCGCGCAGCCGCAGGTCAAGAAGGCCCTTGAGCAGCTGGACGACGCGCTGACCGCCGCGCAGGAGCGCGTCGACGGCCTGACCGAGGAGACCCGCGAGCGCGTCGACGGCGTGCTGGCGAAGGTCACCAAACGCACCCGTTCCGCTGGCGAGAAGGCCGCCCGCAAGGTGACCGAGGTGGCTGGCGAGACCGCCGACGCCGTCGAGGAAATCGGCGAGAACGTCGCGCACGAGACCCGTTCGGTGGCTCGCAAGGCCGCGAACCGCACCGCGCCGAAGACCGCCACGCCGGCCCGTCGCACGACCACCAGCACGACGGCGAACGCGAAGAAGCCGGCCGCGCCGAAGACGGAGAAGTGACGGCGGAGTCACTGCCGCACTGATCGGCGGTTCGGGTGCTCCGGCACTCGGAACCGTTGGGGCGGACCGGTTTGCGCCGGGGTCGCCGAGGGCGAGAATTGAAAATCGAGGGGTCGCACGGCGGCCGGGCCTGGGTTGGTCCGGCCGCCGTGTGCTGTGTTGGGGATGTTCCGGGGCGCCGTTGGGTTGGCGGCGGTGGTTGCCGTGTTGGGGGATGTTCCGGGGTGCCCGTTGGGTTGGCGGCGGTGGTTGCCGTGTTGGGGGATGTTCCGGGGTGCCCGTTGGGTTGGCGGCGGTGGTTGCCGTGTTGGGGGATGCTCGGGGGTGCCCGTTGGGTTGGCGACGGCGCTGCCGGGTTGAGGGATGCTCGGGGCGTCGTTGGGTTGGCGGCAGTGTCGCCGTGTTGGGGACGGTGGTGCCGTGCCGCTGCATGGCGGACTGTGCCTCGCGCCGCTGAATCAGGTGGCGTCCGGGGATGTGGCGGCGGGGGTGTGGTGAGGTTGCCGCCGCGCCGCTGCGTGGCGAACTGGGCCCGCGCTGCTGGTCCGCGCCGCTGAATCGGGCGGCGTGCCGGGATGTGGTGGCGGAGGTGTTGGTGAGGCTGCCGTCGCGCCGCTGAATCGGGGGCGGTGCCGCCGTCGCCCTGTGCGGAGTGTTTCGGCGGCAGCGTCGGGCGGGTTGGTCCGGTCGCCGTGCGCCGCGGCGGATGTTGCGGCGAAGTCGATGTTGGGTCGAACCCACCTCGCGCGAGCATCGTTAGATTCGGCCTAGATGCACGGTAGCGAGTTAGGCCCGACCTAGGCTCACGGGCGCCGGGGCTGGGTTCGACCTAGCTTCACCGCAGCCGACTAGGTCCGACCTAGGCTCACGGCAGCGGGTTGGGTCGGACCTAGATTCACGGCCACCGAACTGGGTCCGACCTAAGCCGAGGCACCCAACCGGAGTGACCGTTGTCACCCCGGCAACCGTCGTCGAGATAACCGCGGCCAAACCCGCCCCATCCGGGCCTGACCAGCAGTCATGTCACAGTGCGAGGTTTTGGGGGAGCGGGCGGCGTGGGCGGTTTGCCGTAAGCTGGCTGCGTGCTGGTTGCCGAATGGATCCTCAGGGTCATCCACTGGGGCAGCGCCTTGGTCGGGCTCTTCGCCTTCGTTCACGCGCTGCTCCAGCGAGCCGACGCGTACTCGGCGGCCGATCGCAAGACCAAGCCGGTCTGGATGTTGATCACTGGCGTGGCCACGGTCGCCCTGGTGTTGTTCCCGCTCCAGGGGAACGGGGTCGGGTTCATCTTCTGGGTGCCCGCGATGGCGGCGGCGCTCGTCTACATCGTCGACGTGCGGCCGAAGCTCATCGAGGTTCAGCGAGGCCACCGCAACTGGTGACCGGGAAGCCCGGCGGATTACATTCGGGCTGGTGACCACCTGGACTATCGCCGGAAGCCTTACCGTCGTTCCCGCGCCGACCCGTACTGACCTGCTTGCCGAACCCGTCGCCAAGGCGCTGGCCGCGATGCCCGCGCCGGACGAGGTCGGCGTCACTGAGATCGATCCGGAGCTCGCCGACACCGCCGCGTTCTGCGAGGCGTACGGGTCGCCGTTGACTGCCTCCGCGAACTGCGTTGTTGTCGCTGGCAAGCGGGCTGGGGAGGTCCGGTTCGCCGCGGCGCTCGTGCTCGCGACCACCCGTGCCGACGTCAACGGTGTCATCAAACGTCGCCTCGACGTGCGCAAGGCGTCCTTCGCGCCGATGGACGAGGCCGTTTCCCTCACCGGCATGGAGTACGGCGGCATCACGCCGGTCGGGCTGCCCGCGGACTGGCCGATTCTCATCGACCAGGCCGTCGCGGACGCGCCGGAGCTGGTGATCGGCAGCGGGATCCGCGGCAGCAAGCTCCTGATCTCCGGTGCGGCGCTCGCTGGGCTGCCGAACGCCGAGGTCATCGACGGGCTCGCGCGCTGAACTGTCCACAGTGGACGAACCAGTCGAGATCAGCCCGGCGGCCCTCCAGAAGCTGAAGCAGCAGCGCGAGGCGATGTTGGCCGCGCTGGGCCAGGACAGCCTCGTCTACGGCGTCAACACCGGGATGGGGCGGCTCGCTGGGACCCGGCTCACTGCCGCGCAACAGGCTGACCATCAGCGCAATCTGCTGGTCGGCCGGGCGGTCGGCGGGAAGCCGTGGTTGTCGCCGGAGTTGACCCGGGCGTTGCTGTGCATGCGGCTGCGCGGGTTTCTCCGCGGCGACGCGGCGGTCAGTCCCGAGCTGGTCAGCTTCCTCGCAGACCGGATCAACGACGGGTTCCTCCCGGCCGTCCCGCGCGACAGCCTCGGCAGCGCCGGCGAAATCATCCCGCTGGCGCACGCGTTCCAGACGTTCGTCGGGCTCGGCACGGTCATCGAGGACGGTGCCGAGGTCCCGGCGGCGGAAGCGTTAAGCCGGCGCGGGGTGCGGCCGTTCGTGCTGGGGCCGAAGGAGGGGGCGAGCCTGATTCAAGGTTCGCCGCTGGCCGAGGCGTACGCGTGGGTGTGCGGCAGGAGGCTGCGTCGGCTGATCGATTGGCAGACGGTCTGCGCGGCGATCACCGTGGACGTTCTTGGTGCGCCGCAAGCGATCTACCGCGGCACCCGTATCGAGAAACTCATCGAAGGGGCCGCCACCAACAAGAGCGTCGTGCAGGCGCCGATCTCGGTGCGAGTCGGGCCGAAGGTGCTCGAATACGTCAGCCGGACTGTCGAGGAACTCCAGGAAACCTTGCAGGAGTCCTGGGAAACCCCGGCGGACTCGCCAGCCTTCGTCAACGGCGAGTTCGTGCCGACGACCGGCTATCACGCCGCCGCGCTCGGGCTTCGGATGGACGCGGTCAAGGCAGCCCTCGTCCACGCGGCGGAAGTCTCGGTACAGCGGCTTCACCGCCTCCTCGACCCGCAGTTCAGCGGGTTGCCGCCGCAGCTCGCGGTGGACCCGGGGCCGCAGGCCGGGCTTACGCCGTTGCACAAACGCGCGGCTGGCGAGCTGCATGCGATGCGTCGTCTGGCCGCACCGGCGACGCTCGGGTCGCTGGATACTTCCGCTGGTCAGGAGGATGTGCAAGCGTTCGCCAGCAAGGCTGGCACCGAGCTGGAGACAGTGATCGAGCGCTTCTTCGCCATCACCGCGTGCGAGCTGATCGCGGGGCGGCAGGCGCGGTATCTGCTCAAGGCCCCAGGCGCGCCGAGGCTGGCTGACACCTACGCCTGGCTCGCGGCGAGGATCGAGCCGGTGGTGGTCGATCGGTCGCTGGGGCCGGAGATCGACCAGCTCGCCGAAGCGTGTCTCACGAGTCCCGACGGGCCTGTTGAAGTGCGAGACCGCGAGGCGTAGCCAGCTTGGTCAACAAAGCGAACAGGCCCTCGCACACCAGCGCCAGGATCACCACCGCAAGACCGCCGCCGAAGATTTCGCCGTGGCCCTGCTCGCCGAGGGCGAAACCGTCGACGATGTAGCGGCCCAGACCGCCGCCGTCGTTGACGATCGCGCCGATCGCGACCGTCGCGATCAGTTGCAGGAACGCCACTCGCGCGGCGGCCACGATCACCGGCGACGACAGCGGCAGTTCCACGCGCAGCATGATCTGCCATTCGCGGTACCCGGTGCCGCGCGCCGCGTCGACGACTTCCTGTTCCACCTGCACCACGCCCGCGTAGGTGTTGGTGAACAGCGGCGGCAGCGCCAGCGCGACGAGCGCCAGCAGCAGCGGCCAGAAGTCCGTGTTCGCGCCCCACCGGCTGGCCAGGAACCAGAACAGGATGATCAGCCCGAAGCTCGGGATCGCGCGGCCGATGTTCACCGCGCTGCTCGCCAGGAACTGGCCGCGCCGGTAGTGCGCGAGCCACAGCGCGAACGGGACGGTCAGGACGATCGAGATCGCCAGCGCCAGCGCGGAGAACCACAGATGCTGCACGGTCCGGAACGGAATCCCGGCCGGATCGGTCCAGCTCCAGCGGTTCGGGTCGGCGAGCCAGTGGCCCAGCTGCTCGAAAAAGCTCATCGAACGGCCCTCCGCGCCCACGGGGCCAGCGCGCGTTCGCTCAGCCACAGCAGGAAATCGACGAACACGGCCAGCGCGATCGACAGCACGATGCCGACGATGATCGGGCTCGGGTTGGGGATCGGCGTCTGGATGCCTGCCCGGATGAAGTAGCCGAGCCCGCCCTTGCCGAGCAGCGACGTGACGGTGACCAGGCCGATCGTCGTCACCGCGGCCACCCGCAGCCCGGCGATCACCACGGGCAGCGCGAGCGGCAGCTCCACCTGCCACAACAGCCGCCGCGGCGTGAAGCCCATCCCGATCGCCGCTTCGCGCACTTCGGTCGGCACCTGCTGCACGCCGGTCACGATGTTGCGGATCAGGATCAGCAGCGTGTACGTCGCCAGCGGGATGACCGAGGTGGCGAAGGAGAACCCGAGCAGCGGAACCAGCAGCGCGAACGCGCCGAGGCTCGGGATCACGTAGAGCGCGCCCGCCGTGCCGATCACGAACGGATAGAACCAGCGGTAGCGCAGGCACAGCGTGGCCAGCGCGAGCGAGAGCACGAGGCCGACGCCGAGCGCGGTCGCGGTGAGGGCGACGTGCTCGCCGAGCCGCTGAAGAATCGCGTCAGCGTTGCGTTCGACCCACCGCCATTCGAAGAGGGGACGGCTGCTGTCGGCCAGCAGCGGGGTCACGGACGCGTGCACGGCGCGACCTTACCCCGATCGAGCGACAATATTCCGGCCCGTGAGATTCCGTGGCGAGGATTCCTAACCAGTGGTTTCTGTCGGGGGTCGCGGTTAGGGTCCATTCCCACTAACGAGTGAACTGAGGAGTGTGGGGACACGTGCGCTGGACCCGGAACATCCGAGTGGCCGCGCTGCTGGCGACGGCCGCGCTCGGCTTGACCGCGTGCGGTGGGGGAAGCGACCAGCCGGCCGCGCCGAGCAAGGGCGGCGCTCCGATCGTCGTCGCCTCGTTCAACTTCACCGACAGCCAGATCCTTGCCGAGATCTACGCGGGCGCGCTGGAGGCCAAGGGCTATCCGGTCACCCGGAAGCTGAACCTCGGCTCGCGGGAGCTGGTCTACCCGTCGCTCAAATCCGGCGAACTGCAGTTCCTGCCGGAGTACCAGGGCGCGGCGATCACGACCGGCTTCGGCAAGGAAGCCACCAAGGACGCCAAGGCCGAGCACGAACAGCTGGAGAAGCTTTTCGCGCCCGAGGGCGTCGGGCTGCTGAACTACGCGGCCGCCGAGGACAAGAACACCTACATCGTGAAGGCCGACCTCGCGAAGTCGAAGGGCATCGCGTCGATCAGCGACCTGAAGAAGCTCGACAAGGTCGTGATGGCCGGTCCGCCGGAGTGCGAGAAGCGGCTGCCGTGCTTCCAGGGCTTCAAGGACGTCTACAAGCTGACGAACGCGACCTTCCAGACCGTGCAGGAGGCTGGGCCGCGCGTGCAGCAGCTCAACTCCGGCGCGGTCACGGTGATCCCGGTCGACTCGGTCAGCCCGCTGGTCGGCGACCCGCAGTACGTCGCGCTCAAGGACGACCTCGCCATCGTGCCCACCGAGAACGTGGTGCCCGCGGTGAACAAGAAGGTGCTCGACGCGCGCGGCGCGGACTTCGCGAACGTCGTCAACGCGGTCAGCGCGAAGCTCACCACGGACGGCATGCGCGAGCTGAACAAGCGGGTCGACGCGGACGGCGAACCCGCGGCCGACGTGGCGAAGGACTGGCTGAAGCAGCAGGGCCTCTCCTGACCTTCTCGGGAGCGGCGATCCCGGTGCGAACCGGGATCGCCGCCCCTCACCCCATGTGCGAAGGTGACCTCGGCGGAACCCTGAGGAGGAAACGACATGGGCAAGGTCACGGCCACCGCGGAGCGCACGATCGACGCGCCGGTGGAACGCGTGCGTGAGCTGGTCGCGGACTACGCCGAGACCCGGCCGAAGCTGCTCACCGAGCACTACCGCGACTACGAGGTCAGCGAGGGCGGCGTCGGCGCCGGCACGAAGGCCAGCTGGAAGCTGCAGGCCACGTCCAAGCGAGTGCGCGACGTCGCGGCCACGGTGACCGAGCCGTCGCCCGGCACCTTCGTCGAGACCGATGCGAACTCCAGCATGGTCACCACCTGGACCGTCACCGCCTCCGGCGAGCGTTCCCTCGTCCGCATCGAGACCAGCTGGGACGGCGCGGGCGGCATCGGCGGCTTCTTCGAGAAGACCTTCGCGCCGGGCGGGCTGAAGAAGATCTACGACGGCGTGCTCGGCAAGCTCGCGGAGATCGTGTAGCGCTGGCCACAACCCCGGGGACAATCGGAATGCGCGCCCCGGTTTCTCCGTTGGCCGGATAGACCGGGGCGCGCGCCCCGCTTCAATCCAGCTTGAACGAAACGGAGTTCGACGGTGAACGCACCCACAGCGACTGAGATCCGGCTCGCGGCCCGCCCGCACGGCGTCCCGACCATGGACAATTTCGACATCGTCGAGACCGAGGTGCCGAAGCCGGGTCCCGGGCAGATCCTGGTGCGCAACCTCGTGATGAGCGTCGACCCGGCGATGCGCGGCCGGATGAACGACGTGAAGTCCTACTCGCCGCCCTTCGTGGTCGGCGAGGCCATGCAGGGCGGCGCGGTCGGCGAGGTCATCGAGTCCACTGTGGACGACTTCGCGGTCGGCGATCACGTGCTGCACCAGGCGGGCTGGCGCACGCACGCGGTGCTCGACGCCAAGCGAGCGGTCAAAGTGGACGATTCGGTCGCGCCGCTTTCGACCTACCTCGGCGTGCTCGGGATGCCGGGTCTGACCGCGTACGCCGGGCTGCTGGTGAGCGCGGAGTTCAAGGAAGGCGACACGGTTTTCGTCTCCGGCGCGGCCGGTGCGGTCGGCTCGCTCGTCGGGCAGCTGGCCCGGCTCAAGGGCGCCAAGCGCGTGATCGGCAGCGCGGGTTCGGCGGAGAAGGTCCGCTACCTCACCGAGGAGCTGGGCTTCGACGCCGCCTTCAACTACAAGGACGGACCGGTCGCCGAGCAGCTCGCCGCGGCCGCGCCCGAGGGCATCGACGTCTACTTCGACAACGTCGGCGGCGAGCACCTCGAGGCCGCGATCGCGTCGATGAACCTGCACGGCCGGATCGCCATCTGCGGCATGATCTCGCAGTACAACGCCACCGAGCCGACGCCGGCGCCGCGCAACCTGGTGCAGCTCATCGCCAAGCGGATCACCATGCGCGGCCTGCTCGTGCTGGACCACTGGCACCTGATGCAGGAGTTCGTCGCCGAGGTCGCGCCGCTCGTGGCGTCCGGCGAGATCAAGTACTCGGAGACCTTTGTGGACGGCATCCGCAACGCGCCGGACGCGTTCCTCGGCCTGCTCAGCGGGGCCAACACCGGCAAAATGCTGGTGCGCCTCAGCTCCTGACGATTTCGTCAGCCAGCTCGGGCATCGTCGCCGCGGTGTAGGTCGCGGCGGGGAGCCCGGGCAGCGGATGGACTCCGGGACGCGCGAGCAGCGCGGTCCGGAGTCCTGCCGCTTGTGCTCCGGCGATGTCCCAGCCGTGCGCGGCGACCATCACCGCTTGGCCGGGTTCGACGCCGAAGGCACGCAGCACCTGGAGATACGGCTCCGGTGCCGGTTTGAGCCTGCTGACCTGCTGCGCGGAGAAGATCCGGTCGAATTTCGTTGCCAGGCCAGCGTTCTGCAGCTGCGCCTCGGCGGTGGCGAGCGGCGAATTCGTGAGGGCGACGACCTGGTGTCCGGCCTGGCGCAAGCGGTCCAGGCCGGGTACGACGTCGGCGTGCGCGGGCAGGGTGCGCAGGCCGTCGCCGACCTTCACCAGCTCGACGTCGGTCAGTTCATGGCCGTGCCGCGCGCACACGGCGGCCGCGGCTTCCCCGGCGATCTGCGCGAAATCGCGGTACTGGCCGGCCGCGGTCACCGTGAGCACGGTGTGGATCGCGAGCGCGAACCATTCCTGACGCGCTTCCGGATCTCCGGTGAGCTGGGTGAACAGCGGGTCGAGCGCGGTCAGGTCGAGCAGCGTCTCGTTGACGTCGAACACGCACAGCATCGCGCCTCCAGCCGGTGAACCGCTTGCGTACCAGGGTCCTCCGTCAGTCGCGGGCTAGGCAAGCGCGGTGATCAGTTCGGCGAGAACTCCCTGCCAATGGCGGCGCTGCTGCTCCCGTTCGGCGGCGTCGGCCAGGCGTTCCTGGTGAATGCGCAGCATTGCTTTGCCCGGACCGCTGGCACGCACGGCGAGCTGCAGCGTCGTCTCGTGCGACCAGCCGGCCGGCTGCCAGGTGAGCCGGATCCGGTCCATTTCGCGGAAGCTGCGCGTCTCGCCGCGGATTCCGTCGGCGGTCTCGTAGCCGACTCCGGGTTCGGGCTGGACGGTGACGCCCTCGCCGAGCCAGATCGCCACGCCTTCCGCGGACGTGATGAAGTCCCAGACGTCCTCGGCGGAGCGGCCGATCGTCTTCGAGACGCCGATCTGCCAGCCCGCGTCCTTGGTCTGCCCGACGCTCACTCGGCCACCGCCGCGATCGCGCTGACCTCGACGAGCGCGCCCGGCACGGCCAGCCCGGCCACGCGCTGGACGGTGACCGGCGGCGTCGCGCCCGCCAGCGCCGCGGCGGCGGCCGGATAGGCCTTGGCGAGATCGACGTCCGCGACCAGCAGGATGTTCAGCATCACCACATCCTGGACGGTCGCGCCGCCCGCGGCCAGCGCCGTTTTCAGGTTGGCCATCACCCGCTCGACCTGCGCGGCGACGTCGGTCCCGCCGACGAGCGCGCCGTTCGCGTCGACCGCGTTCTGGCCGCCGACGTAGATCGTCGTCGCGCCCGGCGGGACCACGGCGACCTGGGCGAAGGCGGGGGACTGGACGAGCCCTTCGGGGCGGAGCAGCTGAGTCATAAACCGAGTATGACCAGATACCCGGTCGGATACTGTCCTAGTTTTGCGCGAGAATCGGAACCATGACCACCACGAGCCGTCGCTTGGAGACGCTGGCGTTGCTGCAGGCGCGTCCGGGCATCTCCGCCACTGACCTTGCGGCCCGGCTCGGCGTCACCGAGCGCACCACGCGCCGCGACATCGCCCAGCTGCGCGAACTCGGGTATCGCATCGACGGCGAACCCGGCCGGGTCGGCGGCTACCGGCTCGCGCACGGCACCGCGATGCCGCCGCTGCTGCTGGATGCCGACGAGGTCGCGGCGGTTTCGCTCGGCCTGCAGACGGCAGTGGCAGTCGACGGGCTGGAAACCGCCACGGTGACCGCGCTGGCCAAGCTGACCCAGGTGGTGCCGACGCGCTGGCAGGCCCGGCTGGCTGCGCTCGCGGACGTGGAATCGTTGCCCGGCAAGCCTTTCCGGCAGGCAGCGCGGGATATCCTGGTGCCGCTCGCGTTGGCTTGCCGGGCTGGCGAAGCGGTCCGGATCCGACATCGAGCTCGGGATGCTCGATCGGCGAAACCCGTTGATGTGCAGCCCTATCGGCTCATCACGGTTCGGCGGCAGTGGTACCTCGTCGCTTGTCCGCGCGGAACCAGTGAATGGAAAACCTTTGCGGTGGACCGGATCGAAGCGGTCCAGCCGCTGGGGATCAAACTTCCCGCGCCGGAACCGCCGTCCACTGTGGCCGATCTGATCACGGATGCAAGCTGGCGGTACCGCGTGCGGGTCCAAGTGCACACGTCGGCTGACCTGGTCCGGGAACTCGTCGACCCGAGTGTGGCCACCGTCGTCGAGGACGGCGACGAGTGCGAACTCCGGTTCGGCACCGATGATATCGACTGGGCTGCCCGTTGGCTGGCTTACCTGGACGTGGATTTCGATGTCCTTGAACCGGCCGCGCTCACCGATCGCTTGCACGCCTTCGGTTCTTGGCTGGCAGCCCGCTACGTCACCACTCCGCCGGACTGATCGCCGGAGTCCCCGCGCGGTAAGCCTCGATCACGATCCGCGCCGCCCGTCGGGACTTGGCGACGACCTGCTCCGTCGGGTAGCCGAGCCATTGGTAGACGCCGTTGAGGTAGAAATCGCCGTAGCCGTAGGCCTGCGTGTGGAGTTGTTCCATCAGTTCCAGCGCGATAGCCGGATCCGGCGCGATCGTGAGGCAGCGCAACAGCGACGCATCGATCAGCTCGCGGCGGGCCTCGTGCAGTTCGACGTACTGCGCGTCAGCCAGCTCGGCGGCGAAGAACACGTGCAGGCCGATCCGGGTTTCCATCAGGAACTTGGTGTGCGCGGCGGACACCGCGGCCAGCGCGGCACCGTCGTCCGTTTCGGCGGCGGCCGCTTCCTCGGCGAGTTCGCGCAGCTGGCGCGCCGCGGTGGTGGCGACCGCGGCCAGCAGCGCCGCGCGGTCCGGGAAATGCCGGTACGGCGCGGCGGTGGAGACCTTCGCCCGCCGGGCGGCTTCGGCGACCGAGAACCCGGCGACCCCGTTCTCCGCGATCAGGTCGAACGCCACGCGCACCAGCTCGGCGCGCAGGTTGCGGTGGTGGTACTGCGCCGCCATGTCGTGTGTCACACCCGATCGTGGTCGCTTCGAGGAATAAGCCGAGGCCCACGCTAGTCGATGTAAGAGGGTTCTTACATCGACTTTGTCCCGAACGGACGGGACACCCAGGAGGGCTTCATGACCACGACCACCTCCGCCATCGCCGCCGCGGCGCCGGGCGGACCGCTCGCGCCGACGACGATCGAGCGCCGTGACCTGCGGCCGGACGACGTGCTCATCGACATCGCCTACGCCGGCATCTGCCACAGCGACCTGCACCAGGTCAACCAGGACTGGGGCACCGCGATCTTCCCGATGGTGCCGGGCCACGAGATCGCCGGCGTGGTCGCCGCGGTCGGCTCGGACGTCACGAAGTACCAGGTCGGCGACCGGGTCGGGGTCGGCTGCATGGTCGATTCCTGCGGCGAATGCGAGTACTGCCGCGCCGGATCCGAGCAGTTCTGCGTCAAGGGCAACATCCAGACGTACAACGGGGTCGGCTTCGACGGCGAGAACACCTACGGCGGGTACAGCCGGCAGATCGTCGTGAAGGACGCGTTCGTCTGCCGGATCCCCGAGGGCATCGACCTGGACGTCGCCGCGCCGCTGCTGTGCGCGGGCATCACCACGTACTCGCCGCTGCGCCGGTGGGGCGCGGGACCGGGCAAGAAGGTCGCCGTCGTCGGCCTCGGCGGGCTCGGGCACATGGCGGTCAAGCTGGCCGTCGCGATGGGCGCGGACGTCACCGTGCTCAGCCAGAGCCTGAAGAAGCAGGAAGACGGGCTCCGGCTCGGCGCGAAGGACTACTACGCGACCAGCGACGAGTCGACCTTCGAGACGCTCGCCGGCCGGTTCGACGTCATCCTCAACACCGTCTCGGCGAAGCTGCCGGTCGACGCCTACCTCAGCCTGCTGCGCGTCGGCGGCGCGATGGTGAACGTCGGCGCGCCGGGGGAACCGTTGGAGTACAACGTCTTCTCCCTGCTCGGCGGCAACCGCGTGCTGGCCGGTTCGATGATCGGCGGCATCGCGGAGACCCAGGAGATGCTGGACTTCTGCGCCGAGCACGGCGTCGGCGCGGAGATCGAGACGATCAGCGCGGACCAGGTGAACGAGGCGTACGCGCGGGTCGAGAGCAGCGACGTGCGGTACCGCTTCGTGATCGACACCTCGACGATCGGCGCGTGAGGGCTCGTGAGCGGTTGCTGCCGGTGAGATCCGGCAGCAACCACTCACATCACCATGGTTCGGTTGCCGTGCACCAGAACGCGGCCCTCGAGATGCCAGCGCAGGCCGCGCGCCAGCGTCACCTTCTCGATGTCCCGGCCCTTGCGCACCAGATCCGCGACCGAATCGCCGTGGTCGACGCGGATGACGTCCTGTTCGATGATCGGCCCGGCGTCGAGGTCCGCGGTGACGTAGTGGCAGGTCGCGCCGACGAGCTTCACGCCGCGCGTGTGCGCCTGGTGGTACGGCTTCGCGCCGATGAACGACGGCAGGAAGCTGTGGTGGATGTTCAGCGCGCGCCCGGTCCACGCCGCGCACAGTTCCGCGGGCAGGACCTGCATGAACCGCGCCAGCACGATCGCGTGCGGGTCGTGTGCGTCGACCAGCTCGCGGACCTTGGCGAACGCGGCCGCCTTGCCGTCCGGGTCGCCTGTCGGGAACGGCACGTGGTGGAACGGGATCCCGTGCGCGCGGGTGATGTCCGCGAGCGAATCGTGGTTGCCGATCACCGCGGCGATGTCGACGTCCAGCTCACCGGAGGCGACCCGGCCCAGCAGGTCGTAGAGGCAGTGCCCGGCCTTCGACACCAGCACCACCGCGCGCGGGCGCTCGCCGGTGTCGCGCACCTGCCAGCTCGACTCCGCGGACAGTTCGTTCGCGACCGCGCTGAACCGCTCGCGCAATCCCTCGGCGTCGAACGGCAGCGAATCGGCGCGCACGACCTGGCGGGTGAAGAACCAGCCCGAGTCGGGATCGGTGTGGTACGCGGCCTCGACGATCATTCCGCCGTGGTCGGCGAGGAAGCCCGAGATGCGGGCGATGATGCCGGTGCGGTCGGGGCAGCCGAAGGTGAGCACGTAACGCTGGGGTTCTGACACGCGCCCATTCTCACCGGCCGCTGGTCAGGGCGCGGCGAGGGGCTCCAGAAGGGTGGCGTCGCCGACGTTCTCGGCGTGGCTTGGACGGCCCCACAACGCGCGGTACACCTCGTCGGCCGGACCGGCGAGCGTGAGGTCCGGGACGCCTTCGCCCAGCATCGGCGGCTCATCCGGCTGCAGCAGCACGGTCCACGTCCGGGTGTCGGTGCTGACCTGGACGATCCCCTCGCGGCCGCTCGGCCGGGCGCGGCGCGGGGTCAGGAAGGCGAGGAACTCGTCGATGCCGTCCTCGGCGAATTCCGTGCGGTACCGGGTGACCGGCGGCTCGGGCAGGGCGCTTTCCGCGTCGAGCCGGTGGATGGCGAACTCGTGCGCGAGCCGGCGCGTCCAGTCACCGACGGTGATCGAGCCGCCGTGCGGGAACGGCGAGCGCAGCGGGGTGTCCGCCGGACGCCGCAGGGCTTCGCGGACGGCCATGCGTTCGCCGTCCCAGCGGCCGAGCGCGTCCTCCCAGGTGGTCGCGCGCTGCGGCTCAGCCTTCTGGTCGGTGATCGCAGCGACCGTGTACGAGAGCACCGTCGTCAGATGCGTCACCAGGTCCAGCACTGTCCACTCCGGACAGTTCCGGACCGGCGCGGCCGGACCCGCGGCGAGCGTCGCGGCCTTGATCCGGTCGGCGTGGATGTCGATCGCTTCCAGCAGCCGTGGCGCGTCCATGCACTGACCGTAGCCTGCGCACCCGGACCCGGCGGCCGAATTCGATGAGCACGACCAGCAGCAGCCCGAGCAGGAGCGACAGCAGCAGGCCGTACGCCGGACGGTCGGCGAACGCGGCCCCGCCGGCGAGCCCGATCAGCGCGCTGTACACCGACCACAGCGCCGCGCCCGCGGCGTCGAGCGGAACGAACCGGCGCAGGGGATAGCCGAGGCTTCCGTTGGCCAGCGCGCTCGCGACGCGGCCGCCGGGCAGGTAGCGCGCGGCGACGATCAGCAGCGGTGCTTGCCTGCGGACCTGGTCGCGGGCCCATTCGTAGCGTTGCCGCCCGGACGGTCCGCGCTGCAGCCAGGCGACGGCGCGCGGACCGGCGGCGCGGCCGACCGCGTAGCCGAGACAGTCGCCCGCCCACGCCCCGGCGGCGGACACGACGACCAGCAGCGCGAGCCTGCCCGGGTCCGGTCCGATCAGGACGGCGACGGTCACCACGGTCGTTTCGCTCGGCATGAACGGGAGCAGCGCGTCCAGGCCGGCGATCGCGAACACGAGCACCCACAGCCAGGGCGAGCCGAGCGTGCCCCGGATCAGCTCGGTGACGTGTTCCAGCAGTTCCACTCGCTCATCGTCAGCACTGAAGGTCACCAAGGGGTGACCCAGCGGGGTGCGGGTGGTGAACAGGTGGGTTCAGCGCGGCGCGACGCTGTCCCAGGACACGGTCAGCTCGCCGAGCCGGCGCCGGTCCGGATTGCCGATGACCGGCCAGCCGCGGTCGGCGAGCATGGCGACGGTGGTGGTCCAGCGGGCGCGAACGCCGAAGGAACGGTGCGGTGCCGCGGCCGCCCAGCATTCGTCCAAAGTGGACATCAGGGCGTGCACGCGTTCGCCGGGAACGTTGCGGTGGATGAGGATCTTCGGCAACCGTTCGGCCACTGTGGACGGACGGTCGAGTTCGGCAAGCCGCAGCGACAGGGTCAGCGTGCGCGGACCGTCCGCTCCGACCGCGACCCACGTGACCAGCCTGCCGATCTCGTCGCAGGTGCCTTCCACGAGCAGGCCCTCCGGCGGCATCGCGTCGAGCATCAGCTGCCACGCGCCCGGGACCTCGTCCTCGGCGTATTGGCGGAGCACGTTGAACGCGCGCACCAGAACCGGCCGCGTCCCGGCCAGCTCGAACCCGCCGCGCCGGAAGTCGAGCCGGGGCGGATCAGCAGCGGGAAGGGCGGCGGCGACGCGCTCCGGGTCGAGTTCGAGCCCGAGCACCCGGACGTCCGGCCGCACGCGCGCCAGCCAGCGAGCCAGTTCGACCGTCGTGACCGGCGACGCTCCGTAGCCGAGATCGACGACAAGGGGACTTTCGCCGCGCCGCAGCAGCCGCGTGACGCCCGGGTCGCTCGCGAGCCAGCGGTCGACCCGGCGCAACCGGTTGGGATTGGTGGTGCCCCTGGTCGGGGCTCCCACCGGGGTCAGGCGTGCTCGGCCAGCCACTGCGCGGTGAACTCGTCCTCGTGCCGCAGCAGGTTGACCACCTGCTCGGAGACGAACTCCTCGATCCGGCCGCCGAAGAGGGGGATGCGCACGACGACCTCGCCCGTGGTGCGGAGGAGGACCTTGCCGTCCTTCGGGCTGAGGTAGGTCGAGGCGCCGATCTCGCCGGGCACGCCGCCGACGCTGACGTCGGACCGGCCGGTGTACTCGTCGCCGGACCGCTTCCAGGTCTGCGTGCGGTTGACGATGATGTCGCCCTTGTGCAGGGCACGGACGGCTTGCGGGAGTTTGGCCGCTTTGATGCCGTGCTGGAGTTCGTAGCGGACGGAGTCGCCTTCGGCGGTGTAGGCGAGGAGTTTCGCGTCGTCGCCGCCTAGGGCGGCTAGGCGGGCTTGGAGGGCGTCCTTGCCTGCGACTGCGGTGAAGACGTTTTCGAGCGAGCCGGTGAATTCGCCGCGGTGCTCGATCCGGGATCCCATGTGACGGACAGTACCGGGAGGCCGCGGCTTCGCCGCGGAAAGAGGGTTGCGTGGGGCACCCCGAAGCCCAATTGTGCTGACGGTTCGGGGGTGCTTGTCAAGGCGGGAAAGATGCCTTGACAAGCACCCCCGAACCGCAGGGAGGCTTCGTATCGGGGTTGGGGGAGGGCTGGGTGCCTGGCTCGTTGGGTGCATCCCCTGCGGGGGAAGGGCAGAGTGCCTGGCTCGTTGGGTGCACCGGCTGCGGTTCGGGCGGGCGGCATCACGGGCGGCGTTGCGGCTGGCGGCTGCGGTTGGCGGTGGCGGGTCGTGAGGGGAACCCTGAGGGAATCAGAGTCAATGAGGGTGGCCCTCACGGATGGGTCGACGGGGGCGGGAGGGGCGGGGCAGTACCGTCAAGCTCTGTGGACATCGCTGAAACGCCTGGTCGGGCTTGCCTCGCCGACTTCACCACCCTCCGTCTCGGTGGGCCGGTTCGCCGGTTCGTCACTGCGACCACCGCCGCGGAACTCGTTGCCGCCGTTCGTGGCGCTGACGACGCAGGTGAGCCCGTCCTGCTGCTCGGTGGCGGGTCGAATCTCGTCGTCGGTGACGAAGGCTTCGACGGCACCCTCGTGCGGATCGCCAACACCGGGTGGACCCGTGATGGCGACATCGTCGAGGTGGCGGCCGGGCAGGAGTGGGACGCGTTCGTCGCTGCGCTCGTCGACGACGGCCTCGGTGGGCTCGAGTGTCTCTCCGGCATTCCGGGGTCGGTGGGGGCGACGCCGATCCAGAACGTCGGTGCGTATGGCGGCGAGGTGGCTGAGTCGATCGTCTCCGTCGAGTTGTACGACCGGGGCGCGAAGGAGGTGCGGACGGTCAAGGCTGACGAGCTCGGCTTCGCTTATCGCACCAGTGTGCTCAAGGGCACCGACCGGGGCGTGGTGCTGAGTGTGCGGTTCCGGGTCGATCCGAGTGGGCAGTCCGCGCCGATTCGGTACGCCGAGTTGGCGCGCACGCTGGGTGTCGAGATCGATGCGAAGGTCCCCGCCGCGCGGGCTCGGGAAGCGGTGCTTGGGCTGCGGCGCGGCAAGGGGATGGTGCTCGATCCGGTCGATCACGACACCTGGAGTGCGGGGTCGTTCTTCACCAATCCGATCGTTCCCGAGGAAGACGCGGCGGCGGTGCTGAGCCGGATCGCGGAGTCGGCTGAGGGGAAGATCCCGCAGTATCCGGCGAGCGGCGGGGTGAAGTTGTCCGCTGCGTGGCTGATCGAGCGGGCCGGGTTCGGCAAGGGGTACCCGGGGCCGGGGGGTCGGGTTTCGCTTTCTACCAAGCACACTCTCGCGCTTACCAACCGTGGTGGGGCCAGTACGGCGGATCTGCTCGCGCTGGCCCGCGAGGTCCGCGACGGGGTCGAGGCTCGGTTCGGGGTGCGGCTGTATCCGGAACCACTGCTGATCAACTGTTCGCTCTGAAGCATCCGGGGTAACCCGGGTGAGCAATCGACAGTAAACCGGCAGCAACCGGACACCGGGTGAAACGTCTTGCGGGGTGAAGAGGAATTTCCGGTTCGCAGGTAACGTCGAATCGCTCACCGGCGCTGTTCTGCGTGGGAGAAGCCGGTGCGGGGGACAAGTGGAGGTAAGACCGTGATCGAGCGCCGTACGGTGTTCAAGGCCGTTCTCGCGACCGGCGCGGCGGCGCTGGCCGCCGCGTGCTCGGGCGGCAGCAACGACGGCACCGCGGTGCCGCAGGGCGGGAGCGGCGACAACGGCGGCAAGCCGGTCGCCCCGGTGGCGAAGCTCACCGCGACCCCGGCCGTCGGGGCCAAGGACGCGAGCGTGCGCGAGCCGGTGGTGGTGAAGGTCACCGAAGGCAAGCTGACCGAGGTCAAGCTCACCAACGAGGGCGGCGACGAGATAAAGGGCGAGATCGCGCCCGACGGCCTGTCCTGGACCAGTTCCGAACCGCTCGGCTACGGCAAGACCTACAACTACGCGGCCAAGGCGACCGGCAGCGACCAGCGGCCCGCCGAGCTCAAGGGGTCCTTCGCCACGGTCAGCCCGGCCAAGACGGTGCGCGCCACGCTGAACCCGGGCGACGACGCCGAGGTCGGCGTCGCGATGCCGATCAGCGTGAAGTTCAACGGGGCCGCCCCGAAGGACCGCGCCGCCGTCGAGAAGGCGCTCAAGGTCAAGACCAGCAAGGACGTCGAGGGCTCGTGGGCCTGGCTGTCGGCTAACCAGGTGGACTGGCGGCCCAAGGAGTACTGGCCCGCCAACACGACCGTCGAGGTCGAGGCGAACCTGTACGGCGTCGACCTCGGCGGGGGCGTCTACGTGAAATCGGACGTCAGCACCAAGTTCAAGATCGGCCGCAACCAGGTCGTGAAGATCCACACCCCGGACCATGTGATGAAGGTCTACCGCGGCGGTGCGGAGAGCGCGAGCTACCCGTGCTCCAACGGGCTCGACTCGGACGTCCAGCGCAACACCCCGAACGGCACCTTCATCATCATGTCGAAGGAGCCGCACGCGGTCTTCGACAACGCCCGCTACGGCTACACCAACGTCAACAAGAAGTGGGCCTGCCGGTTCTCCAACCACGGCGAGTTCATCCACGAGAACCAGGACAACGCGGCCGCGATCGGCAAGACGAACAACTCGCACGGCTGCGTCAACCTGCTCGAGGCGGACGCCAAGGCCTACTTCGACACGGCGATGATCGGCGACCCGGTCGAGGTCACCGGTTCGCGGCTGGGCAGCCCGACCAACTCCGACGTCAAGGACTGGTTCTACGACTGGTCGACGTGGAAGTCGCTCTCGGCCGCGAAGTGATCCACTAGCCGTCTGCTAACAAGTAGAAGTGAACACTGAGGTAACCGGGGCAGGCGGCGTGCGGATCGCACTGCGCGTCGAAGGCCCGGAGAACGCGCGTCCGATCGTCTTCGTGCACGGCTGGGCCCAGTCCGCCGCGGCCTGGTCCGCTCAGCTGGCCGATCCGGCGCTGAGCGGGCAATTCCGGCTCGTCGCGATGGACCTGCGCGGGCACGGCGGCTCCGACGTGCCCGACAGCGGTTACGACGATCCCGCGCAGTGGGCGGGCGACCTCGCCGCGGTGCTCGACTTCGCCGGCCCGGACGCGATCGTCGTCGGCTGGTCCTACGGCGGGCTGGTGATCGCCGACTACCTCCGCGAGCACGGCACCGCACGGCTCGGCGGCATCGTGCTGGTGGGCGCGATCACCGAGATCGGCCGCAAGCGCGAAGGCGGCGCGACCGGGCCGATCATGCGGGCCGCGCTGCCCGCCGCGCTCTCGGACGACGCCGAGGTGGCGATCCCCGCGCTGGTCGAGTTCACCCGGGCCCAGGCCACTCCAAAGGTGCCTGGCGCGTACGCGCAGGCGATGCTCGGCAGTTCGCTTTCGGTGCCGCCTGCGGTGCGCGGCGCGCTGTTCCGGCGGGACATCGGCAGTGGTGACGTGCTTGCCGCGGTCGACAAGCCGGCGCTCGTGGTGCACGGTTCGGCCGACGGTGTGGTGGATCCTTCGGCGGCAGAGTATTCGGCCGGGAAGATTCCGGGGGCGGTCCTGCGTTGGTTCGTTGAGGCCGGGCATCTGCCGTTCGTCGAGGAGCCGGAGGACTTCAACTCCGTGCTGCGGCGGTTCGCCGGGGACGCAGCCGAGTAGCAGGAGTGACCAGGTGACCCTCAAGGGATTCATCGCTGAGCCGCGCCGGATCGCGGTCTTGTCCGTGCACACCTCCCCGCTCGAGCAGCCGGGCACCGGCGACGCCGGGGGGATGAACGTGTACGTCAGCCAGACCGCGCAGGAGATGGCGCGGCGCGGCATCGAGGTCGAGGTCTTCACGAGGGCGACCTCGTCGGAGCAGCCGCCGCTGGCCGAGCTGGCTCCCGGCGTCACGGTGCGGCACGTGCCGGCCGGGCCGTTCGAGCCGCTGGCGCGCGACGAGCTGCCCGCGCAGCTGTGCGCGTTCACCTCGGGCGTGCTGCGCGCGGAGGCGTTTCACGAGCCGGGCTACTACGACCTGATCCACTCGCACTACTGGCTGTCCGGACAGGTCGGCTGGCTCGCCCGCGACCGGTGGGGCGTGCCGCTCGTGCACACCGCGCACACGCTGGCGAAGGTCAAGAACGCGTTGCTCGCCGAGGGGGACAAGCCCGAGCCGCGGACGCGAGTGATGGGCGAGGAGCAGGTCGTCGCGGAGGCGGACTGCCTTGTCGCGAACACGCAGGTCGAGGCGCGGCAGCTGGTCGATCTCTACGGGGCCGCCACGCACGCGGTGCACGCCGTACCGCCGGGCGTCGACCTCGAGCGGTTCACGCCCGGCTCGCAGCTGGACGCGCGGCGCGAGTTGAACCTGTCGCCGGACGCTGTGGTGCTCGCCTTCGCCGGACGGATTCAGCCGCTCAAGGCTCCGGACGTCCTGTTGCACGCGGCGGCGGAAATGCTGCGGCAGCGGCCGGAATTGGCGTCGCGGCTGGTGGTTTTGGTCGTCGGCGGACCGTCCGGGACCGGGTTGGAGCAGCCGCAGGCGTTGCGGGAACTGGCGGTGTCGCTGGGCATTGCCGAGCAGGTGCGGTTCCTGCCGCCGCAGACTGGACTGAAGCTGCGCACGGTGTTCCGCGCGGCCGACGTCGTCGCGGTGCCGAGCTACAACGAATCCTTCGGTTTGGTCGCGCTCGAAGCACAGGCGTGCGGTACGCCGGTGGTGGCGGCGGAGGTCGGCGGGCTGCCGGTCGCGGTGCCGCACGGGGTTTCCGGGCTGCTGGTCCCGTCGCACGGCGCGGCGGAATGGGCCGACGCGCTCGCCGCGGTCGCGCTGCGGCCGGACCGGCGGGCCGAACTGGCGGCCAACGCGGTGCGGCACGCGCAGCGGTTTTCCTGGCGGCGCACCACGGATTCGCTGCTGGACATCTATGCTCAAGCGACCAGAGCGTTCCGGCAGGCGCTGGAACTGCGGGCGGAGGTGGCAGTGTGAGCCTTGACGCGACTATCAAGTCCACTTTGGACTCAAGTGGGCTCAACTACGACCGTCGCGGCGAAGGCCGTTATTTCGTGACGTTGCCGGGAACCAAGAAGCTGCAGACCAACTGCTGGCTCGTGGACGGCGACCACGCGTTCTCGGTGGAGGCGTTCGTGTGCCGCCGTCCGGACGAGCGGCACGAGGACGTGTACCGGTTCCTGTTGCAGCGCAACGCCCGGCTCTACGGCGTGCACTACACAGTGGACAGTCTCGGCGACATCTACCTGGTCGGCCGCTTCGGCAAGGAGACGGTGACCGAGTCCGAACTGGACAAGATCCTCGGTCAGGTGCTCGAGGCCGCCGACGGCGATTTCAACATCCTGCTGGAAATCGGGTTCGCCACCTCCATCAAGCGCGAATGGGACTGGCGGGTTTCGCGCGGCGAATCGCTGGCGAACCTCGAGGCGTTCAAACACCTCGCCGAACCCGCCGGAGGGCACGAACCGGGGTTGACCGAGTCGTAACCGATTCCGTGCAACGGGTCCGCCCGGTCGCTTCGTCTCACCGCCAACGACTGGAGGGAGACGGGAATGCGGACTCGATGGAGATACGTGCTCGCGGGAGCCGCGGTGCTGCTGCTGGCCGGATGCAGCGGCGGCACCAGCGCGGATTCGGCGAGGTCGGCTGTCGCGCCCGCGCAGCGGCAGGAGCAGGGGGCGGCGCCGAAGCAGGGCAACGCGCAGGCGTCGGTGCCCGAGCCGGGCGCGACTGATCGCAAGCTGGCGCGCAGCGCACGGCTGGAACTGACCACCCCGAAGACCGACGACGTCGTGTCCCGCGCCAAGGCGATCGCGACCGGCGCGGGAGGCTACGCCGGGCAGGAGAGCGCGACGGACGATTCCGCGTCGCTGACCTTGTCCGTGCCCGCGGAGAAACTCGACGGCGTGCTGGAGCAACTGGGCGGGCTCGGCCAGATGAAGCGGCGGGAAATCAGCGCGCAGGACGTGACCTCGCAGGTGGTCGACGTGGACGCGCGGCTGGCGACCCAGCGGGCGAGCGTCGAGCGGATCCGCGCGCTGCTGGCGAAGGCGCAGTCGGTGTCCGAGATCGCGTCCGTCGAGAGCGAGCTGACCAGCAGGCAGGCCACGCTGGAGTCGCTGGAGCGGCAGCAGGCGTCGCTGGCCGGGAAGGTCGCGATGGCGACCGTGTCGCTGTCGGTGACGAAGCAGGCGGCCGCGGCGGCGGAGGAGACGGGCGGCTTCCTCGCCGGGCTGTCCGGGGGATGGGACGCGTTCGTCGTCTTCTGCAGCGGGCTCGTGCGCGTGCTCGGAGTTTTGCTGCCGTTCTTGATCGCGTTCGGGATCCCGGCGGGCGCGGTGTTCTGGTGGCTGCGGCGGCGGAAGGCCAGGCCCGCGGAGTGAGGGGCTGGCGGAACGGCTCGAGGGAGGGGGGAGTCGCGATCTCGAGCCGTCCCGCTGCAGGTCCCGCCTTGCTGGACCCGGTGACGAGGGGGATGCCAACGGGGCCGGCGGGCCGCGGCTCGGCAGGGGGGAGACGAGCCGCGGTCACTGCCCGTGATCAGCCGGGAGTGCGTGGAATCCGGCTGAGCGGGACATGCCCAACCTGTCAGATGTCGACCAGTAATCACAAGACTACTGGTTACTCCGTTCGAGTGAACTTTGCTGACGGGGATAACAGTGTGCAGCGCCTTGCACTCTTTGGCCTGCTTGTCGGCAACCCGGCTGCGCGTCGGGTGAAGGCGTTACTCCCGGGTAACGCACTCTGGGTAGAGGGGTGGACGCACTACTGGCGGCGCGGACCCGTTCTGGCAGGCTGATGGCCATGGCCGAACTTGGGACCCTGGTGCTGCTGCGGCACGGGCAGAGCACGTGGAACGCGGAAAACCTGTTCACCGGCTGGGTGGACGTGCCCCTTTCGGAGACCGGCGAGCGCGAAGCGCGCCAGGGCGGGCAGCTGCTCGCCGAGGCGGGGCTGCTGCCGGACGTGGTGCACACGTCGCTGCTGCGCCGGGCGATCAGCACGGCGAACATCGCCCTCGACGCCGCCGACCGGCACTGGATCCCGGTCAAGCGCGACTGGCGGCTCAACGAGCGGCACTACGGCGCGCTGCAGGGCAAGAACAAGAAGCAGACGCTGGACGAGTTCGGCGAGGAGCAGTTCATGCTCTGGCGCCGCTCGTACGACACGCCGCCGCCCGCCATCGACCCGAAGGACGAGTTCAGCCAGTCCGGCGACGCGCGGTACGCCGACCTCGGCGACCAGGCCCCGCTGACGGAATGCCTGAAGGACGTCGTGGCCCGGCTGCTGCCGTACTGGGAGTCGGCGATCGTCCCCGACCTCAAGGCCGGCCGCACGGTGCTGGTGGCCGCGCACGGCAACTCGCTGCGCGCGCTGGTCAAGCACCTTGACGGGATCTCCGACGACGCCATCGCCGCGCTGAACATCCCGACCGGCATCCCGCTGCGCTACGACCTGACCGCGGACCTCAAGCCGGTCAAGGCGGGCGGCGAGTACCTGGACCCGGAGGCGGCGAAGGAAGCCGCCGCCGCGGTCGCGAACCAGGGGCGTTGAGCCCTTCCGCTGCTGGCCTGCTCGTGAGTGGCGTTGCCGGTGAGAACCGGACTTGCCGCTCACGAGCACGGCGCGGCGGGGGCCGCTTCTAGCCGCCGCTCACGAGCCCTCGCCGGATAGCGCCCGGATCCCGGACACCTTCCACTCGGTGCCCTGCCGGACGAGGTCGAGGTGGACCGGCAGCCGGTTTTCTCCGGGGTTCTGGCCGCCGCTCGTCGTCACCAACGCCGACAGCACCGCCGACGCCTTGGTGCCGTCCTGGCTGAGTTCGGTCAGCGCGGCGGTTGAATCCGCGCCGAAGGCCGCCTTCTTCCCGGTCTTGCGGATGCTGTCCACGGTTTCCTGACGGCTCTGCCGGAACTGCGACAGCAGCGGGTCGGCGGCCACCTTTTCCCACTTCGCGTAGCTGCCGTCGATGTCCTTCGGGTCGATGGTCATCAGGATCCCGCCCTCCCGGACGGCCGCGTCGACTGCGGCGTCCCGGGTCGTAGCGAGGCCGTCCGCGGGGCTGGGCGCGGCGGTGAGCTTTCCGCGCGGATCGAAGTTCAGATCCTGCAGCTGCCAGTGCCCGTTCGCCTTGCCCGCGGTGACCAGGATGAGCGCGACGCCCTGATTTTTGGCTCCGTCGGGGCGTTTGCTGTGCTGCGCGGCCACCACCAGCATCCGCGCGTGGTCCGGGGTCAGCTCGGCCAGACCGGTTTCGAGCACCTGCGTCTGCGTGGTGACCGGCTCGGTGCGGACCTCGGCGAAGGTCTTGTCGAACTGCGCGCGGGCCCCGCCGGTCAGGTATTCCTGCTCGGTTTTCGCGACCTCGTCCGGCTTCGTGGAGTCGTAACTGAACGCCGTCTCCATGGCCTTTTTGACGCCGGACACCGCGTCGCTGGTCGCTTTGGCGTCCACATAGGCCACATTCGCCGGTTCGGGAGCGGGCGCGGGCGACGCGGGTTGCTGGGACGCGGAGCATCCGGCGGTGAGCAAGGCCGCGGCGAGAACGGCGCGCCTCACAGCAGGCCCGCCTCCCTCGCGAGAGCGCCTGCTTGGAACCGCGACGTCGCACCCAGGACATCCATCAATTCGGCCACCCGCCGACGGTACGTCCGCAGCCCGACGCCCATCGCCCGGGCCGCCTTCTCGTCGGTGGAACCGGAAGACAGCAGGTCCAGCAGCTGCGGCGTGTACTGCCGCAGCTCGGCGAACCGCGTTTCGTACGCCTCCATCGCGGTCGACGAGCGCCAGGCGGCCTCGAACAGCGACGAGATGCCCCGCACCAGATCCGGGGCGGTCACGACGTTGTAGCCGGGGCCGGCGGCGAGGATCGCGACGCGGCCGTCGAGCAGGATCGTCTCGTTGATCTCGTGGTCGCTGATCCGGACTTCCGCGCCGAGCCGCTGCAGCATCCGCAGGTGCTCGGCTCCCGCCGGGTCGAGCATGACTCGCGACAGGTAGACCTTGCGAACCCGCAGCTTCCGCTCTTTCGGCAGCTCCTGGGCGAATTTCTGCATCGCGGACCAGGTGTGCAGGTCGTTCGCGGCGCAGGCGAACTCGTCGGCTCCGGCGAGCAGGTGTCCGGCGCGCTCGACCAGTTCTCGCTCGTCGCGGATGCTCGCGACTTCCTCGGCTCGGGGCACGTCGTCCAGTGTTCCCGCGTTGGCAGCTTGCTGCCAAACCCGCCGCGGCGGCCGGCCGCGAAGCACGCTGGAGACATGACCGAAACGACTCTTCCCGCCGCCGCCGCGGGCACCTGGCAGCTCGGCTCCCGCACCGTCAACCGGCTCGGCTTCGGTTCGATGCGGCTCGGCGGTTCGCTCGATCCGAACGCACCGGTCGACGCCGACCGCGCGATTTCGGTGCTGCGCCGGGCCGTGGAACTGGGCGTGAACCACATCGACACCGCGGCGTTCTACTTCGGAGCCACCTGGTCGGCCAACGCGTTGATCAAGGCCGCGCTCGCCCCGTACGGCGACGACCTCGTGCTGACCACCAAGGTCGGCCCGTCGCGCGACGAATCCGGCCAGTTCCGGCCGTTCGCCCGCCCCGACGAACTGCGCGGCCAGGTCGAGCAGAACCTGCGCGAACTCGGCCGCGAGCGCATCGACGTCGTCAACCTGCGCATCGGCACCGGCCTCGACCGCGGCACCGGTTCCCTCGCCGAGCACTTCGGCGCGCTGGCCGAACTGCGCGCCGAGGGGCTGATCGGCGAGCTGGGGATTTCCAACGTCAGCGCCGAACACCTCGCCGAGGCACAGGCGATCGCGCCGGTGGTGTGCGTGCAGAACCAGTACGGCCTGTCCGCCCGCCGCGAGGACGACGAACTGCTGCGGCTGTGCGGCGAACAGGGCGTGGCGTTCGTGCCGTTCTTCGCGGTCGCGAGCGGACAGTCCGACGCGGGCGAGCGGGTCGCTGAGGTCGCGCGGCGGCACGACGCGACGGACGCTCAGGTGCGGCTGGCGTGGACGCTCGCGCAGGGCCCGCACGTGCTGGCGATCCCCGGCACGGGTGACCCGGCACACCTGGAGCAGAACGTCGCCGCGGCGGCGCTCGAACTGACCGACGAGGACCTCAAAACCCTCGAGGACCATTCAGCACGCTGAACACCGAGCGCGTCGATTTGGCCGGAAGATCTCGATCGGGTGAACGGGGCCTGACCCCGAGGCGAATATGTACCCCTCAGGTGTCACTCGCCTCACGACAGGGCTTCCAGGACTAGGCCGGAAGGCTACCGGGATGCTTACGATTCCCCCGTGACCACGCCTGTTGTCCTGCTGACGGCCATCGGCGCTCTTGTCGTCGGCGCGGTCGCCGGTTTCCTCGCGGCCAGGGTGCGAGCCCGGCGCGAGGCGGCCCGGCCCCTCGGCCCGACCGTCGCCGAACTCCTCGAACGGCTGATCCGCTCGTCCAACAACGGCGTCATCGTGCTCAACCGGTTCGGCGACCTCGTGCTGCACAACCCGCGGGCGTACGAACTCGGCCTGGTGCGCGTCAACCAGGCGGATCCGCGGGCGCGCAAGGCCGCCGAGCAGGTGGTCGAGACCGACGAGCCGATGGAGGTCGACCTCTCGCCGCTGGAGAGCCGCGGCCGCCGCCAGCCGGAGGCGGTGCTCGGCGAGGTCCGGCCGCTCGGCGACGGGTTCACCGTCGTCGAGGCCGTCGACCACTCCGAGGCGATCCGGCTGGAGGCGGTCCGCCGCGATTTCGTCGCGAACGTCAGCCACGAGCTCAAGACCCCGGTCGGCGCGATCGCGCTGCTCACCGAGGCCGTGCTGGACGCCGCCGAGGACGTGGAGGAGGTCCGCCGCTTCGGCGGCAAGATCCTGCGCGAGTCCACCCGGCTCGGCCAGCTCGTCACCGAACTCATCGCGCTGTCCCGCCTCCAGGGCGCCGAACGGCTGCCGGACCTCAACGTGGTCGAGGTCGACGCCGTCGTGCGCGAGGCGCTCGGGCGCACCACGTTGTCCGCGGAATCCGCCGACATCACCATCACCACCGACACCCCGAGCGGCCTGCTCATCGAGGGCGACCGGACGCTGCTGGTCACCGCATTGTCGAACCTGCTGGAGAACGCCGTCGCGTACTCGTCGGCGGGCAGCCCGGTGTCGATCTCGCGCCGGCTCGCCGACGGCATGGTCGAGATCGCGGTGACCGACCGCGGCATCGGCATCGCCGAGGACGAGCAGCAGCGCGTGTTCGAACGCTTCTACCGGGCGGACAAAGCCCGTTCGCGCGCCACCGGCGGCACCGGCCTCGGGCTGGCGATCGTGAAACACGTCGCGGCCAACCACGGCGGTTCGGTCGGCCTGTGGAGCCGTCCCGGCACCGGGTCGACGTTCACCCTGCGCATCCCGGCGCACGTGCGCACCGAACCCGCCGACACCGCACGCAAGGCCGCGCCCGCGCGGCCGGACAAGACCCCCGAGCGGACACCCCGGCTCGTGGCAACCGGGCAGGAAGTCTCCAGCCCAGACCATGGAGGAAACCTGTGACGAGGGTTCTCATAGTCGAGGACGAAGAGTCCTTCGCCGACCCGCTCGCCTTCCTGCTGCGCAAGGAGGGTTTCACCGCGGCGGTCGCGGTGACCGGCCAGCAGGCGCTGGAAGAGTTCGACCGCAACGGCGCGGACATCGTGCTGCTCGACCTGATGCTGCCCGGGATGAGCGGCACCGACGTGTGCAAGCAGCTGCGGCAGCGCTCCGCGGTGCCGGTGATCATGGTGACCGCGCGCGACAGCGAGATCGACAAGGTCGTCGGGCTGGAACTCGGCGCCGACGACTACGTGACCAAGCCGTACTCCGCGCGCGAGCTGATCGCGCGGGTGCGCGCGGTGCTGCGCCGCGGCGGCGAGCCGGGCAGCGACGGCGAACTCGCGCCGCTGGTGCTGTCGGCCGGACCGGTGCGGATGGACGTCGAACGGCACGTGGTGACCGTGGACGGCGGCGAGGTTTCGTTGCCGCTCAAGGAGTTCGACCTGCTGGAGTACCTGCTGCGCAACGTCGGCCGGGTGCTCACCCGCGGCCAGTTGATCGACCGGGTGTGGGGCGCGGACTACGTCGGCGACACCAAGACGCTCGACGTCCACGTGAAGCGGCTCCGCTCGAAGATCGAGCCGGACCCGGGTTCGCCGCGGCACCTGGTGACCGTGCGCGGGCTCGGCTACAAGTTCGAGACCTGAGCGGTCTCCCGGCGGAACGCGGGGTCCGCCGGGACAACCGGTCCGTGAAGGGCTCCTTGCGCGAATCTGATTCCCGCAAGGAGTCCTTCACGGCTTTTGTCCGGGTTTCTGCGCACACCGTGCCGGATCGCGCACGCTGAGTCGATGTTGATCCGAGTGGAGTTGGTTACAGTTTCGAGACCTGGCGCTGGGACCGGTACGCTGAATCCTCGTGCGCCTAGGGGTACTCGACGTCGGTTCCAACACCGTCCACTTGCTCGTGGTCGACGCCCACCGTGGCGCCCACCCGACCCCGATGCACTCCGAGAAGACGATGCTGCGGCTGGCCGAACAGCTCACCGGCTCCGGCGAATTGAGCCGTCCGGGCGAGGACGGCCTGGTCCGGGCGGTCGAATCGGCCAAGGCCGCGGCCGCGCGGCTCGGCTGCGAGGACGTGCTGGCGTTCGCGACGTCCGCGGTGCGCGAGGCGAAGAACTCGGCGAAGGTGCTGGCCAGGGTAGGCGCCGAGACCGGCGTCAACCTGCGCGTGCTGTCCGGCGAGGACGAGGCGCGGCTCACCTTCCTGGCGGTGCGCCGGTGGTACGGCTGGTCGGCGGGGAAACTGCTGGTGCTGGACATCGGCGGCGGGTCGTTCGAGGTCGCGATGGGCCGCGACGAGGAACCCGAACTCGCCGAGTCGCTTCCGCTGGGAGCCGGGCGCACCACCCGCACCCGCTTCCGCAACGACCCGCCCACCCGGTCCGAGGTCGTCGCGACGTCGGCCTGGCTCGAGGACCAGCTCGCCGGGCTCGCGAAAAAGGTCGCCGGCCAGGGCCTTCCGGACCGGGTCGTGGCGACGTCCAAGACGTTCCGCTCGCTCGCCCGGCTGACCGGGGCGGCCCCCTCGGCGGCGGGCCCCCGCGTGCGCCGTACGCTCACCGACACTGCCCTTCGCCAGCTCATCGCCTTCATTTCGCGGATGACCGCCGCTGATCTGGCCCAGCTGGAAGGCGTCAGCGGGAGCCGGTCGCACCAGCTCGTGGCGGGCGCGCTGGTGGCGCAGGCCGCGATGCGGGCGCTCTCTCTCACGGAGTTGGAGATTTGTCCCTGGGCGCTGCGAGAGGGTGTCATCCTGCGGCGGTTGGACCACGCCAACGGTGCGGACGAAACTGGAACCGCGATCTCCGGCGTTTCGGCGAGCGGGGAGGACCGGTGACAGCAGCGGACTGGACTTGGCCGACGAAGACCAGGCACGGTGAAGAGGTGACGGACATGCACTGCACGGTGTCGATTGCGCGCGGCTCCGGAGGCGGGTGTGCCCGAGTGACCACAACCAACCCCGAGCGCGCTTTGGACAGCACGGTATGACGGACCAGACCGGCGGCGACCAGCCCCAGAAGACCGTGGCCGAACTGCTCGCCCAGCACGGGCAGCAGGTCGACGGCGGACGGCGACGCAGGCGCAGGGCGGCCGATGACGAGGACGAGGCCGCCCCGCGGCGCTCGGGCCTCACCGACACCGGACCGCAGGCGATCATCGACCGGGTGGCGTCCGAGGGCGGCACCCCGCCGCCTCCTTCGCGTCCCTCTGGCGGCCGCCGCCGTCCGGACGCGGCCCCGCGGCCCGGTCCGCAGGAATCGGGCCAGTACCCGCGTCCCGGGCAGCAGCCTTCGGGGCAGTACCCCGCGCCGCAGGACGCCGGGCCGCCGCCGATGAACGGCCAGCCCTCGGGGCAGTACCCGGCTCCGAACGGCCAGCAGGACTCCGCGTACGTGCGTCCCCCGGCGCCGCCGCAGGAGTCCGGGCAGTACCCGCGGCCTGCCAACGGCCAGCAGGATTCGGCCTACGTGCGCCCGCCCGCGCCGCCGCAGGAGTCGGGCCAGTTCGCCCGTCCCGCGCCGCCCGCGCCAGGCCCGCAGGGCACCGGCTACCTGCGTCCCGCCGCGCCGCAAGACTCCGGCTACGTGCGTCCGCCCGCGCCGCCGCAGGAATCCGGGCAGATGCCGGTGCCGCCGCGCGGCCGTCCGCCGCGTCCGCAGGCCGCCGACGAGGAGACCCGCGGCGCGGTGCCGCCGGTCCGCCGTCGGCCGGCGCCGCAGGCTCCGCCGCCCCCGCCTCAGGACGGTGGCTTGGCTGCCCGGCTCGACGGTCTCGACGGCGACGCCCCGGAACCGCCCGCGCCGCCGATGGCGAGCGGTGCGTTCCCCGCGCCTGGCGCCCCGCCGGCCCCGAACCGGCCGCGGCGTGCCCCGGCCCGCCGTCCGGCACCGAAGCAGGAGCCGCACACCGAGCAGTTCGACGCGATCGACGGCCCACCCGCTGAGGGTGTCGCCGAGGACGCGCCGCCGGCGGGTCTCGCCGGCTGGCGGCAGCGTCGGCAGGCGGAACAGCTGGAGGACACCGAGGTCGGCATGATGCCGGCCGTCCCGCCCGCTGGTGCGGAGCCGGCACCGGCCGAGGAGTACGCCGAGGACGACTACGTCGACGACGGTTACGAGGACGAGTACCCGCCCGCCGCCGCGGACTACGACGCGGGCCCGCCGACCGCGGGCTACCCGGCCCCGATGCCGTTCGCCCCTGGCGCCAAGGACCCGGTCGACGACGACCTGGCCGAGTACGAGCGCGAGTTCGCCGAGCCGTCCGGTTACCCCGACGGCCAGCCGGACTTCGAGGGCGACGACGGCTACGGGTACGAGCACGCCGAGGGCTACGAGCACGCCGACGGTTACGCCGAAGGCGACGAGTACGACGACTACCCCGAGGAAGCCGTCGCCGAGGACGCTCCGGAGGCCGAAGCCGAGCCGGAACCCGAGGTGTCCGCGGGCAAGCAGTGGCTGACGCTGGCCGGACAGCTCGCGCTGGGCGTCGTCGGCGGCGCCGCCGTGTGGCTGGGCTTCAACTGGCTGTGGGTCAACCTCGCGCCCGCCGCGCTCGTGGGCGCGTTGCTGGTGATCGTCGCGCTGGTCTGGATCGTGCGGAAGATCCGCCGTGCCGAGGACCTGCAGACGACCCTGCTGGCGATTCTCGTCGGGTTGGTGGTGACGGTGTCGCCCGCGGCGCTGTTGCTGGTGGCCAAGTAGTCCGCCGCGAAGGACCCTGGGGCAGGATGGGCGCGTGAGTGAGAGCGCGCCCGTCCCCGTGGGTCTGAGCACCGCCTCGGTGTGGCCGCTGCGCGCGGGCGCGGCGTTCGAGCTGGCCGCCGATCTCGGCTACGACGGCGTCGAGGTCATGGTCTGGGCCGATCCGATCAGCCAGGACGTCTCGGCGATCCGGCGCTGGTCGCGGCGTACCGGGATGCCGGTGCTGTCGGTGCATTCGCCGTCGCTGCTGATCACACAGCGGATCTGGTCGCCGGATCCGGAGGTGCGCCTGCGCCGCTCCGTGGACGCCGCGCTGGAACTCGGCGCGCGCACGGTCGTGGTGCATCCGCCGTTCCGATGGCAGCGGCGATACGGCGACGCGTTCGGCGATCTTGTAGACGAGCTCGAGGACGCCAGCGGCGTGGATGTCGCGGTGGAGAACATGTTCAAGGTCCGCCCGCCCGGCGGTTCGCGGGATGCGCGGGTGTCGGCGTTCCGGCCGTCGATCGATCCCACGGACGTCGGATTCCGGCACTACACCTTGGATCTGTCGCATTCGGCCGCGGCGCGGATGGACGCGCTCGCGCTCGCGGACCGGATGGGGACGGGGTTGAGCCACGTCCATTTGGCGGACGGGACGGGGATTCCGAAGGACGAGCACCTGATTCCGGGGCATGGCGGGCAGCCGTGTGCGGAGTTGCTGGAGAAGCTGGTCAGTGACGGGTTCGCCGGGCAGGTGGTGCTGGAGGTCAACACCCGGCATGCCACGGGGGCGGCGGCGCGGGCGCGGGCGTTGGCCGAGGCGCTGTTGTTCGCCCGGTTGCATCTGGGGCAATGATCCCTGGGTGATCTTGCTCGGCTGTCCGGGCGGTCCCTGCCCTGCTCGGCTCGCAAAGGCGGCCGGGCACCGTAAAGTGCGGGCGTGACCTCGTTGCCATCGCCGTCTCCAGATTTCGCCGGACCCGGTTCCACGCGCCGTATCGCCGTGGCCGGTCGTCCGTGAGCGCGGCCGACGACACCGCGACCGCCTTCGACGGGGCCACCTCAGTGCGGTCGCTCGGAGACGGCACGTTCACCGCGACGTTGCGGTCGGAATGGTCGATCGGGGTCCATCCGCACGGCGGGTTCCTGGTGGCGTTGCTGGCGAAAACCGCCGCCGCCGCGTTGCACGAGCGCGGGGACGCGACCGTCGATCCGCTCGCGGTGAGCACCGAATTCCTGCACGCGCCCGCGCTCGGCCCGGTGCTGCTGCGCGCGGACGTGCGCAAGGTCGGCCGCCGGGTTTCGGTGGTCGCGGTGTCGCTCGAACAGCGCGGCCGGGCTTGCGTCGAGGCGAGGGTCACGGTCGGCCGGTTGCCGATGCGTCGTTCCGAATGGACGGACCTGCCGCAGATGCCTGCCGAACCGCCGTCGAACGCGCCGCAGCTCGGCAAGGACACCCCGGAAGGCCCGTTCCACCTGTCCGCCGCCTGCGACGTCCGCCTGGACGCGGCGACCGCGGGATTCCTCACCGGACGCACCGGCGACCCGCCCCGGCTGCGGATGTGGGCGCGCCCGCGCGTGGGCCAGCCCGACGTGTACTTCTCGCTGCTGGCAGGCGACCTCAACCCGCCGGTGGTGGCGAACCTCGGCAGGCACGGCTGGGCCCCGACGGTCCAGTTGACCTCGCTGCTGCGCACCCGCCCGGCCCCCGGCTG
This sequence comes from Amycolatopsis sp. Poz14, assembly GCF_006704225.1. Classification (NCBI taxonomy): domain Bacteria; kingdom Bacillati; phylum Actinomycetota; class Actinomycetes; order Pseudonocardiales; family Pseudonocardiaceae; genus Amycolatopsis; species Amycolatopsis sp. Poz14. Next base: position 147,757 of record NZ_JACLHD010000001.1, on the reverse strand, counting down.
GCTGCGGATCCTCGTCGAATCGCGCTCGGTGCACGAGCCGTGGTTCGACTCGGACGCGACCGTCGTGGACTCCCAAGGCAGGCTCGTCGCGCAGGTGCGGCAGCTGGCGCTCGCCCCGGCACCGGGCGGCTGAGCCGCGTTTGGCACGCTGAAGCGCATGAGTGTGATCGCGGTGCTGGGTGCGGGAAAGATCGGCGAAGCCCTGCTGTCGGGCCTGCTCAACGGTGGCCACGAGCCAGGCGACCTGCTCTTCACCGAGCGGTACGAGGAGCGGGCGCGCGAGCTGGAAACGCGCTACCCGGGCATGAAAGCGGCGACCGTCGCGGACGCGGCGCGGCGCGCGGACATCCTCGTGGTCGCGGTGAAGCCGCAGGACATCGAGCCGGTGCTGGACGAGCTGGCCCCGCTGCTCGGTCCGTCCTCGCTGGTGGTGTCGCTGTGCGCGGGACTGCCGACCGCGCTGTACGAACGCCGGCTCGCTGAGGGCGTGCCGGTGGTCCGCGTGATGCCGAACACCCCGATGCTGGTCGGCGAGGCGATGAGTGCGATCTCACCCGGCCAGCACGCGACGCCCGCGCACGTCGCGACGGTCAAGGAACTGCTGTCGCACGTCGGCCAGGTCGTCGAGGTGCCGGAGCGACAGCAGGACGCGGTGACCGCACTGTCCGGATCCGGCCCGGCGTATTTCTTCTACCTGGTCGAGGCCATGATCGACGCGGGCATCCTGCTCGGCCTGCCGCGCGCGCTGGCCGGACAGCTGATCATCCAGTCGGCGGTCGGCGCGGCGAAGATGCTGGCCGAGGGCCAGGACCACCCGGTACTGCTGCGCGAGGCGGTGACGTCCCCCGCCGGGACCACCATCAACGCGATCCGCGAACTGGAGAAGCACGGCGTGCGCGCGGCTTTGCTCGACGCGATCGAGGCCGCCCGCGACCGCTCGGAGGAGCTGGGGCGCGCCCACGAGAACTGATCGTCCGCCTCCGGTCGGACCGCCCCAATGCCACATTGAGGTTTTCTCAGTAGCGTCCGTGGTGTTCGTGGTGGGTGAGGACGAGGGCTGCTTGGGTGATGTGGCCGATGCGTTTCGGGCAGAGGGTGACGTGTCGGAGTGCTCGCCAGCGGGTTTTCAACATTGCGGCGGCGCGTTCGCCGAGGCAGCGCAGCCGGGTGTGGAGCAGGTTGAAGGCGTGCTCGTCGAGGGTGAGCGGCGGTCGGCCGGTGGTTTTCTTGACCGGGGTGAGGATGCCGATGCCGGCTGCGTGGTAGGCCTTGTCGGCCAGGGTTTTCAGGCCGTGGGCCGCGACTGCGGTCAGGGCGCCGGTGATGCCGTGGTGCCTGGCCGAGGCGAGGTCGTTGCGGGAGCCGGGCAGCACGGGCGAGACCCAGAGCGGGAACCCGTCGGCGGTGGCGAGGAACTGGATGTTCCCGCCGAAACAGCGGTGTTTGCCCGAATACCACAGATGGACGGTCGCGCCGCGGTTGCGGCCTTTGGTTTTGACGGTGGTCGCCGCGACCCGGTCGCAGGCGATGAGGGTGCCGTCCAAGATGACGTGCGCGTCCCCGGCGCTGCGGCGTTGTTCCAGGACCTGGTGCAGGTCGGGGGCGTGGGCGGCGAGGGCGGTGATGGCTTCGTGCAGGTACCGGTAGGCGGTCGCGACGCTGACGGCGTGGCCGACGGCGAGGCGGTGCACCGGGACGGCGTCGCGGAACCAGGCCAGCGCCAGCACCGCCTGCCCGAACGGCGTCAACGCGCGCCGGCCGCGGCGGGTGCCGCGGCGACGGCGTTCGGCGTGCAGGACACGCGCGACGAACAGGGCCAGCTCGCGCGCCACGTCGAGCGTGGCACCATAGGCAATCACGTGGGGCCTCTGGAATCTCTCGGACTTGATCTTCAGCAAATCCAGTCCTACCAGCGGCCCCACGCCTCGCCCCTCGGCGACACACCCCCACCAAGCCCTACTGAGAAAACCTCATTGGGGTTTCTCAGTGGCGCGGCGGGTGGCGTTGGTGCGGCGAGGCGCAGCGTCGACGGGGCCGCGTTGCTTCTCCGCTCCGGTTGATGTCCGTGAGGGGCACCCTGAGGGAATCAGATTCCGTCAGGGTTCCCCTCACGACCTCCGCACCAGCCCGACCGCGCTCCTCGACCGAGGGCAGCGTCACGCGCCGCGCTCGCGGATGGCTGCGTCCCTCTGGCGGCGGGTGGGTGCGCGGAGAGGTCCGTGAAGGGCTCCTTGAGGGAATCTGATTCCCTCAAGGAGCCCTTCACGGACCTCGGCGGGAGAGGAGCCGCCCGGCGCGCCTAGTCGGCCGACGCCCGCAGCGTCCTGACCAGCATCGCTGCCACGAACCCACCGCATACCGCGCGCTACTGAGAAACCTCAATGGGTGCGTCTGACGCACCCAACGTGGCGTTCGGTGCGTCGCATGCACCCAATGCCGCATTGAGGCGCTTCGAGCCAGGGCCCGGAGGAGGGCGTCGGCGGGCCCGCTGCTCCGTTCAGCGGTGCCGATGTCGTAGCACTACACCGGACCGAATCCGGCAAATCGGATACTGCTGCGCCGTCCGGGCTACGCGAAGCCCCAGGTGAGGGCCCATCCTGGTGACAGGCGTCGCACGAGTCCCACCTGTCCCGCTACCCTCGGAAGAGCACGTGCGTGTCGATACCACAGGTGGGGAAGCCTCGTGGCGCGACACGTGTCGAAGGACGCGGTAAACATGTCGCCGAACAAGAGGGAGGATTTGCCCGCGGTAGGGCAGGTCCAGTTTTTGACAGTCGCCGAAGTGGCCACGCTGATGCGGGTCTCGAAGATGACCGTGTACCGCCTGGTGCATTCGGGCGAACTTCCCGCGGTCAGAGTCGGGAAGTCCTTCCGGGTGCCGGAAAAAGCGGTGCACGAGTATCTGCAGGGTGCTTACTTCGACGTGGGCTGATCCGACGGCGGGCATGCGTCAGACCATGCCCGCCGACCAGCCCGCGCCGGGACGCTAGTAACCTGGTAAACCGCTCGTGCCTGTGCGCTCCACCCGTTGGACGCTGCGCCGGGCAGCGTGACCGACGACCAAGAGGAGCGCCCATGGGTTCCGTGATCAAGAAGCGCCGCAAGCGCATGTCGAAGAAGAAGCACCGCAAGCTGCTGCGCCGTACGCGCGTGCAGCGGCGCAAGGCCGGCAAGTGAGCCGTCCGCGCGGCTAGAGTTTCGTGGCCCGTCCAGTCTCTGGACGGGCCACACTCATGTTCGGACCCTCCTACGCCCGATCGAGTGAGGCGCGTATCGCAATCCGGACGTCCCTCGTAAATACCAGGTAAGACCTGGTCAGCAGGGTGTCCGGGGCCGGTAACATGGCAGGTGCATCAGCGCGATGCTTCCAGCGAGTGCAGGTTCGCGCACCCCGAGTGATCACTCCGTCTTGCACACTGCTGCCGATCAGGGAGTTCCATGGCCTCGAACATCGTGCTCGTCACCGGAGTCGCCGGCGACCTCGGCGGGAAGCTGCTCGCCAGGCTCGGCGCGCATCCGGATCTCGAGCGGGTGATCGGCGTCGACACCGCCCCGCCGTCCAAGGACGTCCAGCAGCGGATGGGCCGCGCCGAGTTCGTCCGCGCGGACATCCGCAATCCGCTCATCGCGAAGGTGATCAGCAGCGCCGAGGTGGACACCGTCGTGCACACCTCGTGCACCGCGCATCCGGCCGGGCCGAGCCGGCGCGCCGCGGTCAAGGAAGTCAACGTCATCGGCACCATGCGGCTGCTCGCCGCGTGCCAGCGCGCGCCGAAGGTGCGCAAGCTCGTGGTGAAGTCGAGTGCCGCGGTCTACGGCGCGGGCGCGCGTTCGCAGGCGGTGTTCACCGAGGATTCGGAGCTGATCCCGCCGTCGACCAGCGGCTACGCGAAGGACGCGGTCGAGATGGAGGGCTACGTGCGCGGGCTCGCCCGCCGCCGCCCGGACCTGACCGTCACGCTCCTGCGGTTCGCGAACATCATCGGCCCCGAGGTCGACACCGTGCTGGCCCGGTACTTCTCGCTGCCGGTCGTGCCGACCGTCTTCGGCTACGACTCCCGGCTGCAGCTGCTGCACGGGTCAGACGCGCTGTCAGTGCTCGAAATGGCGACGCTGGAAGACCGGCAGGGCGTCTTCAACGTCGCGTCCGAGGGCGTGCTGACCCTGTCGCAGGCGATCCGCCGGGCGGGCCGGGTCGGGCTGCCGATGCCGCGCGGCGTGGTGCCGTCGGTCGGGAAGCTGCTGCGCGGCGCCCGGCTGGTCGATTTCTCCGCCGACCAGGTGCGGCTGCTGAACTTCGGCCGCGCGGTCGACATCACGAAGCTCAAGAAGGAATTCGGGTACACGCCCCGCTGGACCACCCGCGAGGCGTTCGACGACTACGTGGCCGGCCGCGGCCTGCGTCCGGTGCTCGACGGCGGTGCGCTGGCCGGGCTGGCGGGCAAGGTGCTCGAGGCCGCCGCCACCGGGCAGGCGCGCCGATGAACCACGCGACGAGGGCCGGAAGCGAGGCGAATCCCGTGAACAGTGCTGAGGCACAGGTCATTCCGCTGCATGGACCCGGCCGGGAGAAGCCGGCCGAGGCCCCGGCTCCGGTCGAGGAGCGGGTGGACGCGCCGGTCGTGGAGTTCCCGGCGCAGCCGTCCGGTCCGGTGCGCGAGCCGGCCGCCGATCCGCTGTCGGAATCGGTGCGCGGCGCGCTCACCTTCCTGCGCCACCGGCTCACCGGCGACTACGAGGTGGACGAGTTCGGCTTCGACGCCGAGCTCACCGAGACGCTCGTGCTGCCGCCGCTGCGCGCGCTGTACGAGAAGTGGTTCCGGGTCGACACGTTCGGCGTCGAGAACCTGCCGAAGGCGGGCGGCGCACTGCTGGTGTCCAACCACTCCGGCACCTTGCCGCTCGACGCGCTGATGACCGCGGTCGCGGTGCACGACGAGACCGGCGGACGGCATCTGCGCGGCCTCGGCGCGGACCTGGTGTTCAAGCTGCCGCTGGTCGGGTCGTTCGCCCGCAAGTCAGGGCAGACGCTCGCCTGCAACGCCGACGCCGAACGCCTGCTGACCAACGGCGAACTGGTCGGCGTGTGGCCGGAAGGCTTCAAGGGCGTCGGGAAGCCGTTCTCCGCGCGGTACAAGCTGCAGCGCTTCGGCCGCGGCGGGTTCGTGTCCGCGGCGATGCGCGCGGGCGTGCCGATCATCCCGGTGTCGGTGGTAGGGGCCGAGGAGACGTATCCGAAGATCGGCGAGCTCAAGGTGCTGGCCCGGCTGCTCGGACTGCCGTACTTCCCGGTCACGCCGTTCTTCCCGCTGCTGGGCCCGCTCGGCGCGGTGCCGCTGCCGACGAAGTGGACCATCGAGTTCGGCGAACCGATCCGCACCGACGAGTACGGCCCGGAAGCGGTCGACGATCCGATGCTGGTGTTCACGCTCACCGACCAGGTCCGCGAGTCGATCCAGCACTCGCTGTACCGCAGGCTTTCCCAGCGCCGCAGCGTTTTCCGGGGTTGAGCATCAGCCGGGCAGGCGCCAGCCCCGGCGCACTGAGCGTTCGCAGCGCCGCGGTTCGTCGCCGACGCTGACGAACAGCGCGGTCAGCAAGGCCGCGCCGTGGTCGAGCGTGCCGCGCGGCAGGGGGCCGTTCGCGACCAGCGAGACCAGGCCGTGCGCGATGGCCCAGCTTTGCGTGGCGAGTTCGAGCGCGTCGAGGCCTTCGCGGTACCGGCCCGTGTCGCGGCCGCGGGCGGCGGCTTGCACCAGGTACTCGAGGGTGTCGTCGGCGGCTTGGGCGTCTTCCAGGTCGAAGTTGGCGTCGAACATCACGCGGTACAGGTCCGGGTGGGCCAGCGCGTTGCCGAGGTACGCGGAGATCAGCGCGGCGTGGTCGCGTACCGGATCGGTGGACTGGCGGACCTCGGCCATCCGGTGCGCCAGCCGGGTAAAACCCTCCTGCCGCAAGGCTTTCCACAGCCCGTCCATGCTGTCGAAGTGCGTGTAGACGGCCATCGTCGACACTCCGGTGCCGGTCACGAGCGAGCGCAGGGTGATCGGTTCGCGGGTGCGGAGCATCTGCGCTGCCCGTTCGAGCAGCAAGGTGCGCACTGCCGGATCTTTCGCCCTCGCCATGGCGGCATTCTATAGCATTGCAATGCTATGTTTTGAAGACCGAGGATCTTCAGGAGGAAACATGGCCGTCACCCTGGTCAATCCCGCTTCGCTGCCGCAGGTCGGCCTCTACCGGCAGGTGTCCGTCGCGACCGGCTCGCGGACGGTGTACCTCGCCGGGCAGGTCGCGCGAACCGCGGACGGCGGGCACGTCGGGGAAGGGGACCTGGCCGCGCAGGTCGAGCAGGCTTACCTGAACGTGGCCGCGGCGCTGGCCGAGGTGGGCGCCACGTTCGCGGATGTCGCGCGGCTGACCGTGTATTTCGTCGAGTGGTCGCCGGAGAAGATGGGCGAGTTCGTCGAGGGCGTGCAGCGGGCGGAGAAGAAGCTGGGCGTCAGCATTCAGGCCCCGTTGACCGGGATCGGCGTGGCGTTCCTGGCCGAACCGGACCTGCTGGTCGAGGTCGAGGCGACCGCGGTGCTGGACTGATCCGGTTTCAGCGGCGGCGGTACGCCATCCCCGCGGCGACCGCCCCCGCGACCGCGCCCGCGCCGAGCACGGACGGGACGCCGATGCGGGCGGCTTTGCGGCCGGTGCGGAAGTCGCGGATCTCCCAGCCGCGGGCGCGGGCGACGTCGCGCAGGCCGCTGTCCGGGTTCACCGCGACCGCGGTGCCGACGACCGACAGCATCGGCACGTCGTTCTGCGAATCCGAATAAGCCGTGCAGCGCTTGAGGTTCAGGCCCTCCCGCGACGCGAGCGCGCGGACCGCGTGGGCCTTCGCGCGGCCGTGCAGCATGTCGCCGACCAACCGTCCGGTGTAGACGCCGTCCTTGGTTTCCGCGACCGTGCCGAGCGCGCCGGTGAGGCCGAGGCGGCGGGAGATGATCGCGGCGAGTTCGATCGGGGTCGCCGTGACGAGCCACACGCGCTGGCCCGCGTCGAGGTGCATCTGCGCGAGCGCGCGGGTGCCGGACCAGATCTTGTCCGCCATCAGCTCGTCGTAGATCTCCTCGCTCATCGTGGTGAGCTCCTCGACCGTGCGACCGGCCACAAAGGACAGCGCGCGCTCGCGGTGGGTCTTGATGTCGGCCTTGTTCTCGCGCCCGCCGATGCGGAACTTGACCTGGTCCCACACGAAACCGGCGAGGTCGGCCGAGGTGAAGAACTTGCGCGCGGCGAGCCCGCGGGCGAAGTAGAAGATCGACGCGCCCATCATCATCGTGTTGTCCACGTCGAAGAAGGCGCCCGCGGTGAGGTCCGGCGGCGCGGGCGGAACCGTCGTCGCCAGCTGCGCCGAGGAGGACGCGGCCTCCGCCGACGCTTCTCCGGCGAGCGTGGCGAGCCGCTCCAGTTCCTGACTCTTATCCTTGCCACGCCAAGCTGACACGCACACCGCCTCCAGGTTCGGGCACGTCCCGGCGGACGACGCCGACCGGGTCCTGCAGCACAGGGTAGCGACCGTGCGACTCACCCGTTGGAGATGTGGCCCGCGCCTCGGACAGGGGTTGCGTTCCGGGGTGACGCATGTCGCTGACCTTGGCGTCAGCCGATGACGATCGGCGGGAGCCCGGGGAGCAGCGGCGGGATCGAGACGACTGGCGGGGGTGCGGGTCGGGTCGGGATCCGGGGTGTGGTCGGGGCGGTGATCGGCGGCGGGACGCTCGGCGGGACCGGCGGGTGCGGGATCTGGGGCGACGTCGGCGTCGGGGTCGGCGTGCTCGGGTCGCTCAGCGTCGGCGACGAGACCGAGCGCACCGGCAGCGGGGAGTCCGTCGGCGGGACGCTCGTCCCGGCAGCAGGCGGCGGGCTGGTCGGCGTGGAGCCGCCGGGCGACAGCGGTTGCTGGGTGCACGCGCCGCGCGCCGGGAGGAGGCCGAGTTCGTCCGTGGTGCCGGTGGTGATCTGGTAGCAGCTCAGCCGCGAGCCCAGCGCGGAAGTCCGCTGCTGTACCCGGTCGAGCAGGAGGCGTGCCTGCTGGAGATCCGCGAGGGCGGACGCCGGGACGTCGGCCTGCTCCGACTCCAGTTGCCGCGACTGGCTCTGCGCCCACGATTCCAGTGACGTCAGCCGCGTGCGGTTGCCGCTCGTCGTCGCCAGCTCGGTGAGTTCGGACACGCCCGCGCGGACGTCGCTGCTGAAATCGTGCAGCGCGGTTTGGTACGCCGACGGGCTGGCGTCGCTCATCCGGCCCAGTTCGGTGACGCGGTTCGCGGCGAACTTCAGGTGTTTCTCGGCCTTGGCTTCGTCGCCGAAGGTCAGGCCGAGCGACGTGACTTCGCCGGCTCGCTTCACGCTGTACAGCGCGTCTCCGGGCAAGGCGTCTCGCGAAAGCAGCAGCGTGAGCCCGCCAAGGCCGAGGATCAGCGCGATGCCCGCGGCGGCGAGGTCGGCCATTCGCGGCCGCCATCGACGGCGGGGGAGCGGTTCGCCGATGCGGCCTTCGATCTCGGCGCGGATCCGGGCTCGGGTGGCGGGATCGGGGGCGCCTGCCTGGCCCAGTTCGCGCAGGGCGCCGACCAGTGCCAGCTCTTCGGCGAATTCTTCCGGCCGCTGTCCGGGGGAAGCATCGATCGCGTCGTCGAACCGTTCGCTCTCGGTCCGACCACGCGAAAACCACCCGGGCACGCCCACGGTGCTGCTCCGTCTCCACCCAACGCCCGGCCCTGACCGCCGGTCTGGGTGAGAAACGATTAAGAAGCCGAAAAAGTTACGGCTGTTCGTTGAACGATCAACGCAAGCCGGTGGGCAGCAGCTGCGCGAGCCGCCGGACCGCCCGGTGCTGCAGTGCCTTCACCGCGCCCTCGTTGCGGTCCATGATCTGCGCGGTCTCCGCGACCGACAGCCCCTGGAGGAACCGCAGCACGATGCATTCGCGCTGGTCCTCGCCCAGTTCGGCGACGCAGCGCAGCAGTTCGGCCCTGGTCGCGCCCGCGATCGCCTGCTGTTCGGGCCCTGCCTGGGCGACCGGGCCGACCGGTCCGCCGGGCACGCCGCCCGGTTCGGCGACCTCGTCGGTGACGACCTCGAGCCGGAACCGGCTGGACTTCACGTGGTCGAGGATCAGGTTGCGGGCGATGGTGACGAACCACGCGCCGACGTCGCGGCCCTGGTAGCTGACCGACGTGATCCGGCGCAGCGCGCGCAGGAAGGTCTCGCTGGTGACGTCCTCGGCCAGGTCGCGGTCGCCGAGGCGGAAGAGCGCGTAGCGGTAGACGACGTCGACGTACCGGTCGTACAGCTGGCCGAACGCGGAGGACTCGCCCGCTTGCGCGGCCCGCACCAGTTCCCACGCCTCGGCCTTCGCGACCTCGGCGGGATCCGGTTCGGCGTCGGCCTTGGGCAGCGGCACGGCGGCCGCGGGCGAGCCGAACACGCGGTCGGCGAACATCGAGACCGGACCGCGGTGCGGTGCGGCGGACAGGGTGATCGGACGGCTCATCGGGCGGCACCTCCGGCGGTCCCTGGTGCGGCCGGGCGCGTACCCGAGGGCGTGCGGGCGTGCCTCGGCGCGTGTCCCACACCCTCGTGGACCGGCGGCTTCGGCACGACGACTCCCTTGCTCGGGTCACCCGGTAGTGATCAACGCCACCCGGCGACGCAGTGCAGCATACGTGTTGTTACCGCGAAGTAGGTAGTGTCCCGGTCAGGCAGAGGTGCGACGATCGCGCAGCATCCCCATTACGGGTGACAAGATGACGAATCCGCAACGGAACGAGAGGGGTGGGGGTGGACCGGATCAGCACCGCCCACGGCGTCGCCGGCCTGCTCGCCGAAGCGGCCAGCCGCTGGCCGGATCGCACAGCGATCATCGAGACGGGCACGGGTGCCACGCTGACCTGGCGAGAGCTCGACGAAGCGGCGCACGCGCAAGCACGCCGGCTGGTGTCCGCCGGCGTCGCGCCGGGCGACCCGGTGGTGCTGCGGCTCCCGACGTCGGCTGACTTCGCGGTCGCCCTGTTCGCGGTGCTGCGCGCGGGCGCGATCGCCGTGCCGCTCTCTCCGCAAGCCCCCGCGCCCGAACTGGAACGGCTGCTGGAGCACTGCGGTGCGAAACGCGTGGTGCAGCGCGACGAGTCGGAGTTGCCCGACGGCATCGCCGGACTGCCGCCGCGCGGCGACGAGCCGGGCGACCCGGTCGACCTCGGCCGTTCCGGCGAGGACATCGCGGTCATCTCGTACACCTCCGGCACGACCGGTCCGCCGCGCGGAGTGCTGCTGTCGCACCGCGCGTTGCTGGCGAACCTCGATCAGCTGTCCCAAGTGGACGGCGTGACCGAGCACGACGACCGGGTGCTGGTGTCGATCCCGCTCTTCCACGTCTACGGCCTCGGCCCCGGCCTGCTCATGGCCACGGCAGTCGGCGCGACGCTGGTGCTGTCCGAGCGCTTCGAAGCCCGGCGGACGCTCCAGGACTGCGCCGAGCATGGCGTCACGGCGATCACCGGCGTGCCCGCTATGTACAACGAATTCGCCGCGCTCGACCCCGAAGAACTGGCGCACGGTCTGGCGACCGTGAAACGGCTGACGTCCGGTGCCGCGCCGTTGCACCCCAAGGTGCTCGCCGCGATCCGGGAGGCCGCCGGGGTCGACGTGTACGAGGGCTACGGGCTCACCGAATGCGCGCCGGTGGTGACGTCGACGCTGGTCACCGGCTATCCGAAGCCCGGATCGGTCGGACGGCCGCTGCCCGGGATCGAACTGCGGCTGGTGGAGTCGGACGGGTCCGCGGACGAGTTGCCGCTCGATCCGGAGGAGCCGGACGACGTGTTCGAGGCGGGCGGCAGCACCGGGCTGGTGTCGGTGCGCGGGGCGAACCTGTTCTCCGGGTACTGGCCGGACGGTGCGCACGGCCCGGACGCCGAGGGCTGGTTCCGGACCGGCGATGTCGGCTACCTCGACTCCGACGGCGATCTGCACCTGGTCGACCGGGCCAACGACTTGATCATCGTCAACGGCTTCAACGTCTTCCCGCACGAGGTCGAGGAAGTGATCTCGCAGCTGCCCGGGGTGGCTGAGGCGGCCATCGTGGGCGTGGTCGACGAGCGCAGCGGCGAAGCGGTGAAGGCGGTCGTGGTGCCTGCCGAGGGCGCGGCGTTGTCGGAGCAGCAGGTGGTGGACCAGTGCACCGCGCATCTCGCCGGGTACAAGGTGCCGCACACCGTCGAGTTCGCCGAGACGCTGCCGCATTCGGCGACCGGGAAGCTGCGCCGGCTGAAGCTACGCTGATCCTGTGCACAAAGTGACCGTGATGAGCCGCGAAGGATGTCACCTGTGCGACGTGGCCGAGGCGGACGTCGCGCGGATCTGCGGCGAGCTGGGTGTGCCGTGGGAGACCGCGGACGTCGACAGCGACCCGGAATGGCGGGCCGAATACGGCGACCAGGTGCCGGTGATCCTCATCGACGGGGTCGAGCACGGGTACTGGCGCGTCGAGGAAGAACGGCTGCGCGCGGCACTGCGGTAAGCAACCCGTAAGCGCTTTGAACGGGCCGGACCCGCCCGGACCCGCCGAAGATGGTGGGGTGAGTGCGTTGAAAGAAGCCCCGCCGACCGTCCGGCCGCGCCTGTCGCTGGGCATCGCGACCTTTATCGGGCTGGTCTCGCTGGCCGTCGCGCTGGGCGCGGGGCATCTGATTGCCGGATTTGTCGGGTACAACGCGTCGCCGTTCGTCGCGGTCGCGGACTTCGTCATCGCGCACAGCCCGCACGCCGTCGTGGTGTGGGCGGAGCAGACGATCGGGACCGCCGACAAGACCGTGCTCAAGATCGGCCTGGCCGTGGTGCTGCTGGCGTTCGCGGTGCTTGCCGGACAGCTTTCGCGCCGCCGTGCGCTGCCTGGCCAGTTGCTGGTGGTCCTGGTCGGCGCGTTCGGGATTTTCGCGGTGTTCGAGCGCACGGACGTCGGACAGCTCGCGTTGCTGTCTCCGGTGCTGGCGCTGGGCGCTTCGCTGCTGGTGTTCAGCTGGCTGCACAAACGCGCGCTGCCTGCGGAAACCGAACCGCGGCAAGGGCTCAGTCGTCGCCAGGTCCTGCAGCGCGGCGCGGGAATCGCGGCCGGCGCCGGGGTGGCGGCGATCGTCGGCGAGGTCGTGTCCACCACCAGCAGCGCGACCGGTTCGCGCGCGTCGATCGGTCCGCTGGTCGCCGCGAAGAAGGCCCCGCCGCTGCCGCCGGACGCGGATTTCCACAAGCTCGGCTCGCCGCCGTTCATCACGCCGAACGGGAGTTTCTACCGGATCGACACCGCGTTCGTCGTGCCGCAGGTGCGGGCCGAGGACTGGACTCTCAAGATCCACGGCATGGTCGACCGCGAGGTGAGCTTCTCCTACGCGGACATCCGGAACCGGCCGCTGATCGAGCGGACGGTGACGCTCACCTGCGTCTCCAACGAGGTCGGCGGCGACCTGATCTCCACCGCGAACTTCATCGGCGTCGACCTGGTCGACCTGCTGGACGCGGCGGGCGTGCAAGCGGGCGCGCAGCAGATGTACGCGACCAGCGTCGACGGGTTCACCTGCGGCACCCCGGCCAACGTCGCGCTCGACCCGGCGCGCGGCGCGATGCTCGCGATCGGCATGAACGGCGAGCCGCTGCCGGTCGAGCACGGTTTCCCGGCGCGGATCGTGATCCCCGGGCTGTACGGCTACGTCTCGGCGACCAAATGGGTCACTGACCTGGAGTTCACGACCTGGGACGCGCGGCAGGCGTACTGGCTGCAGCGCGGCTGGGCGGAACAGGCCCCGATCAAGACCGAATCGCGGATCGACGCACCGGGCGACGGCACGTCGGTGCGCGCGGGCAAGGTCCGCGTCGCGGGGACGGCGTGGGCGCAGCACGTCGGGATCGCGAAGGTCGAAGTACGCGTGGACCAGGGCGCGTGGGTCCCGGCGACGCTTTCGGCCGAGGTCAACAAGGACACGTGGCGGATGTGGTGGGCCGAGGTGCCGGTGCCGCCGGGCAGCCACACGGTGACGGTGCGGGCGACGGACCAGTCCGGGTACACGCAGACCGACCATCCTGCGGACCCAGTGCCGGACGGTGCGACCGGATGGCACAAGGTGCCGTTCACCGCGGTGTGAACCCAGACCTGCGAAGAGCCGGGACAGCCTCAGACGTGGTGCCCGCCGCTAGCTGATGCGGGGCGGAGGCAGTTGGCGGCTGAGCGCGTCGGCGAGCTGGTGTAGGTCATTGAGAGCCGGTTCGATGCGGGCGAGGTCCATGCGACCGTCTGCCCACGTCCACAACTGGCCCGCGACAAGCCGGAACGGCTGGCGGTGTGTGGTGACCCAGCTCCGGACCTGCGGGGTGAGGTCGGCAGGCGCCCCATCGACCGCCCAACTCCGATCGAAGTCGGAACCGCCGCTGGAGCTGGTCTTGAGGCCATGGGCCAACTGCCCGAGCATGCCGCGCGGCCGGACGGTCAGGTCTGGTGCCGCCCCAGGTAACTGGAGGGCGAAGACCTGAGTGAACTGCCGCTCGGCGCGATCGCTTGACTCAGCGTCGTCATGGCCAAAGACGGCGCTGTACTCGAACGACGTGAATTCGCGATCGCCGTTCGTTCCGGTGACGACGTGCCAAGCCCGAGGACGCCGCCCATCGTTGAACGGATACCCGTGACAACGGCCGAGAAGGTCGCGGTCCCGCTCTTGGTAGGCCCAACCATGCTCGGCCGCCGCGGCGGCGTACTGGTCGCGGCGTTTGCGGTAGTTGCGGAAGTACCAGTACGCGTAACCGCCGATCAAAACTACGGAAGGGATGCCTAGCAGCCACTGACTCACGAGTTGCTCCCGAATAAGGTGATGGTTGGTGGCTGTTATCCCGGCAACGACTGGATAACTTAGCCGCTACCCGAAGGGGTTGCGTCTTAACGCGGGGTGCGGGCGTGCCGCAGCTTGCGGCTGCTGAGTCTGCCTCGCAGCAGGTTGGTGCTGGCCGTTCGGCGGGCCGATGGCGAGGCAACTGAAGATCGTCATCGGAAGTGCGCTTACAGGCGGACCGCAGGCTTCGTTGTGCTTCTGGTCATGCGGATGACCAGTGACTTTGTGCATGCGTTCACAAGTGGACTACCGTAGGAACCCGTCCCCGCGAGGACCGGCATCGAACCGGACGGAAGCCGTGGGGTCAAGGGTTGGTTTTCCACTGCCGGTCAAGGCAGGTGGGGGACAGCGCGGGCACGAAGCCGGATTGAGGAGAAGTCAGCGTGGTGACACAGCGGGGCGGGCGCAGCGGTGCCGAACCGCCGGCCACGCCTCCCCGCGACGAATCCGACGCCGCCGAATCCGCTCCGCCGACCGCGCGCCGGTCCGGTGGACGGCACGCCGCGGGCAGCCGCCGTCGGGCCACGGTGAGCGAGAATGGTTTGGCGCGCAACGGAAACTCGGCGACTGGTGCGGAGAACGGGGACGACCAGGTCGCTGGCGGTGGCGAGCACGCCGCTGGCAACGGCCGCGTCTCCGGGAACGGCCGGGCCGGGTCCAGCAATGGCAACGGCCGCGCTAGCCGAGCATCCGCTGGCGAGCATTCCGAGAGCAACGGCCGCGCCAGTCGGGCGAGCACCCGGGCCGCCGCCGAAACCCAGGCCGAAGCGGAGAGCGACGCCAAACCCCGCACCCGTCGCGCCGCCCGCACCTCCCGCCCCGCCCCGGACGCCGACAACGCGCCTACCGCCGAGATGCCCGCCGTCTCCGATGCGGAGGACACCGCGGTCCGCGCGAAGCAGATTCCGGAGGCCGCCGTCGCCCGGCTGGCCGTCTACCTGCGGATCCTCTCCGGATTGGCCGAACAGGGCGCGACCACCGTCTCCAGCGAGGAACTCTCCGCCGCGGCGGGCGTGAACTCCGCCAAGCTCCGCAAAGACCTCTCCTACCTGGGCTCGTACGGCACCCGCGGCGTCGGCTACGAGGTGCAGGTGCTCGTCAGCCAGATCGAGCGGATCCTCGGCCTCACCCGGCAGCACCGGGTCGCGGTGGTCGGGATCGGCAACCTCGGCCACGCGCTCGCCAACTACGGCGGCTTCCCCGGCCGCGGCTTCCCGGTCGAAGCGCTCTTCGACCTCGACCCCGATCTGATCGGCGTTCCCGTAGGGGGTCTCCCGGTCTCCCACATGGACGACATTCCTCGCGTTTGCTCCGAAAGGGAGATTTCCGTGGGGATCATCGCCACACCTCCTACCGCCGCGCAGTCGGTGTGCGACAGGCTGGTAGCAGGCGGCGTCCAGTGCATCCTCAACTTCGCGCCGGTAGTGCTCCAGGTGCCGGCACACGTCGAGGTCCGCAAGGTCGACCTGGCCGTCGAGCTGCAGATCCTCTCGTTCCACGTGGCTCGGCGCGCCGACAGCGCGGCATCCGCCGGGGAAAACCGGGGGAATACCGGGTTACCCGGCGCCGGCGGGCCCGCCGACAATGGGAGCGGACGAAACGGCGCCGGTACGGACGGCGGTCTCGGAATGGTGGTGCGCTGAATGAGCGTGTTGGCGGTCGGGCTCTCCCATCGCAGTGCGGATCTCGGCACGCTCGAGCGCGCGGCGATCCCCGCGGACGAGCTGACCAAGGTCCTGCACGACCTGCAGCAGGCGGAGCACATCAGCGAGGTCATGCTCGTCTCGACGTGCAACCGCATCGAGGTCTACGCCGTGGTCGAGACGTTCCACGGCGGCGTCAACGACGTCTCGGAGGTGCTCTCCCGCAAGGCCGGGATGGAGCCCGCCGAGCTGTACGACAGCCTGTACGTGCACTACGCGGGCGCGGCCGTCGAGCACCTGTTCTCCGTCGCCTCGGGCCTCGACTCGATGGTGGTCGGCGAGACGCAGATCCTCGGCCAGGTCCGGTCCTCGTACGCGACCGCGCGCGACGCCGGCACCGTCGGCCGCACACTGCACGAGCTGATCCAGACCACGCTGCGCGTCGGCAAGCGCGTGCACTCCGAGACCGGGCTCGACCAGCTCGGCGCGTCCGTCGTGTCCGAGGCGCTGGCCGCCGCGGGGGACATCGCGGGCAAGCACGCGCTGATCGTCGGGGCCGGTTCGATGGGCGCGCTCGCCGCCGCCCAGCTGCGCAAGGCCGGGATCGCCGAGATCACCGTGGCCAACCGCACCGAAGCCAACGCCGCCCGGCTGGCCGAGAAGGTCGTCGCGGAGGGGATCCCGGCTCGTTCGGTGCCGCTGACTGAACTCGCGGACGCGGTCGAACTGGCCGATCTCGTCGTGGCGTGCACCGGTGCGCAGGACGCGGTCTTCCTCGCCGGGCACGTGCCCGCGCGCGCCGGCCGGCGGCTGGTCGTCTGCGACCTCGGGCTGCCCAAGGACGTCGACTCCGCGGTCGCCGAACTCGCCGACGTCACCGTGGTCGACCTGGAGACGATCCAGCGCCGCATGCGCGACGCCGGAGCCCCGACCACCGAGCGGCAGACCGCCAAAGCCAACGGCATCGTGCTCGACGAGGTGCGCGAGTACCTCGCCGGACAGCGCAGTGCCGAGGTCACGCCCACGGTCACCGCGCTGCGCAGGCGCGCGGCCGAGGTCGTGGACGCGGAGCTGCTCCGCCTGGACAACCGGCTGCCGGAACTCGACAGCCAGGTTCGCGAAGAGGTCGGCCGCACGGTTCGCCGCGTGGTCGACAAGCTGCTGCACGCGCCGACGGTGCGGGTCAAGCAGCTGGCCGCCGAGACGGCCGACACCGACTACGCCAACGCGTTGCGGGAACTGTTCTGCCTCGACCCGCAGGCTCCTGCGGCCGTGGCGAGCCCGACAGCGCCGGAATCCGAGAAGAAGCGGTAAGTGACCAGAGTCATTCGCATCGGCACGCGGGGCAGCAAGCTCGCCCTCGCGCAGACCGGCATCGTCGCCGACACCATCCGCGCCACCGGGGCGGAGGTGGAGATCGTCACCGTCACCACCCCCGGCGACCTCTCCAGCGCCCCGATCTCGCAGATCGGGGTCGGCGTGTTCACCTCGGCGCTGCGGGAAGCGTTGCTGCGCAACGAGATCGACGTCGCCGTGCACTCGTACAAGGACCTGCCCACCGCGCCCGAGGACGGCCTCGTGCTGGCCGCGGTGCCGCCGCGCGAGGACCCGCGCGACGCGCTGATCGCGCGCGACGGCCTCACCCTCGGCGAGCTTCCGCCGGGCGCGAAGGTCGGCACCGGCGCGGCCCGGCGGATGGCGCAGCTGCGCGCGCTGGGTCTCGGTTTGGAAATCGTGCCGATCCGAGGCAATATCGATACCCGCATGCGCAAGGTGACCGACGGCGAGCTGGATGCCGTGGTGCTCGCGCGTGCCGGACTGGCCAGGGTCGGCCGGGTGGACGAGATCACCGAAACCCTCGACCCGATCCAGATGCTGCCCGCCCCCGCGCAGGGGGCGCTGGCGCTGGAGTGCCGGGCCGCCGACGTGGACATCGAGCACCTGCTCGCGTCCGCGGTGGACGACGAGAGCACGCGGGTCGCGGTGACGGCCGAACGGGCTCTGCTCGCCGCGCTCGAAGCCGGGTGCAGCGCGCCGGTGGGCGCGCTCGCCGAGATCGTCGAGGACCTCGACGACGAGGGCGCGGTGGTGGAACGCATCTCGCTGCGCGGCACCGCTGCCGTCGAAGGCGAGAACGGCGGCGTCGACGTGGTGCGGGCGTCCGCGATCGCCGGGATCGGCGAGGCGGAGAAGCTCGGCCGGGAACTGGCCGCCGAACTGCTTGACCTGGGAGCCGGGGCGCTGCTCGGCCCCGCGCTGTGACGCCAGCCGTCACCGACCCGCACGACCTGCCCGACACCAGCGGCCGGAGCACCGGCCGCCCAAGAGGAGAAGAACACCAACGATGACCCCTGCTCGCAAGACCGCCGGGCGCGTCGCCTTCGTGGGCTCGGGCCCCGGGGACGCCGGGCTGCTCACCGTCCGCGCCCAGGAACTCCTGGCCAAGGCCGAGGTCGTGGTGACCGACCCGGACGTGCCCGCCAGCGTGCTCGCCTTCGCCGCCCCCGGCGCCGAGGTCCGCCCCGCCGTCGGCGAACCGTCCGACGTCGCGAAGGACCTGACCGCCGAGGCCAAGGCAGGCCGGCTCGCGCTGCGGCTGGTCTCCGGCGACCCGCTGACCAGCCCGGCCGTCGTGGCCGAGGTCCAGGCCGTCGCCCGCACCTCGGCCGTGTTCGACGTCATCCCGGGCGTCGCGCCGGGCACCGCGGTGCCCGCGTACGCGGGGGTCGCGCTCGGCGGCACCTACACCGAGGCGGACGTCCGCGGCGAGGTCGACTGGGGCGCGCTGGCCGCGGTCCCCGGCCCGATCGTGCTGCACGCGACCTCGGCGCACCTGGCCGAGGCGGCGAGCCAGCTCACCGAGAAGGGGCTGCCCCCGACCACCCCGGTCGCGGTCACCGCGAACGGCACCATCAACACCCAGCGCACGCTGGACACCACGCTGGCCTCGGTCGCGAACGACGCGGGCGAGCTGGTCGGCCCGCTGGTCGTGACGGTCGGGCAGGCCGCCGGGCAGCGGTCGAAGCTGTCCTGGTGGGAGTCGCGGGCGCTGTACGGCTGGAAGGTCCTGGTGCCGCGCACCAAGGAGCAGGCTGGCGAGATGGCCGAGCGGCTGCGCGGCCACGGCGCGACCTCGCACGAGGTCCCGACGATTTCGGTCGAGCCGCCCCGCAGCCCGGCGCAGATGGAGCGCTCGGTCAAGGGCCTGGTCGACGGCCGCTACCAGTGGATCGTCTTCACCTCCACCAACGCGGTGCGCGCGGTGTGGGAGAAGTTCGAGGAGTTCGGTCTCGACGCGCGCGCGTTCTCCGGCGTGAAGATCGCCTGCGTCGGCGAATCGACCGCGGCGAAGGTGCGTTCGTTCGGCATCATCCCGGAACTGGTCCCGACCGGCGAGCAGTCGTCCGAGGGCCTGCTGGCCGAGTTCCCGCCGTACGACGACGTGCTGGACCCGGTCAACCGCGTCCTGCTGCCGCGCGCGGACATCGCCACCGAGATCCTGTCGGCCGGTCTGGTCGAGCGGGGCTGGGAAGTCGATGACGTCACGGCTTACCGGACCGTGCGGGCCGCGCCGCCGCCAGCCGAGACCCGCGAGATGATCAAGACCGGCGGGTTCGACGCGGTCTGTTTCACCTCGTCGTCGACCGTGCGGAACCTGGTCGGGATTGCCGGGAAGCCGCACACGCGCACGCTGGTGGCGTGCATTGGGCCGAAGACCGCCGAGACCGCGGTGGAGTTCGGTCTGCGGGTGGATGTGCAGCCGGAGAAGGCTGATGTGCCGCATCTGGTGGACGCGCTGGCCGAGCACGCGGCTCGGTTGCGGGCGGAGGGCGCGCTGCCGCCGCCGCGCAAGGCCAAGCGGACTCGGCGCAGCTGAGGTTTCGGTCCGTGAAGGGCTCCTTGAGGGAATCAGATTCCCTCAAGGAGCCCTTCACGGCTTTCGGGATGAGTGCGGGAGTACCTTGGATGCGTGTTCCCTGAGCAGCGACCCCGCAGGCTTCGTACTACTCCGGCAATGCGCAGGATGGTCAGTGAGACCACGTTGCGGCCACGGCAGTTGATCCTGCCGATGTTCGTGGCCGAGGGTCTTGACGCACCGCGGCCGATTGCCAGCATGCCGGGCGTCGTTCAGCACACTCGCGACACTCTTCGCAAGGCTGCGGTCGAGGCGGTCAACGCCGGCGTCGGCGGGATCATGCTCTTCGGCGTTCCGGAGAAGCGGGACGCGCAGGGGTCCGGCGCGGTCGACGAGAACGGCATCCTCAACGTCGCGTTGCGGGATCTGCGCAGCGAACTCGGCGACTCCACCGTGCTGATGGCCGACACCTGCCTGGACGAGTTCACCGACCACGGGCACTGCGGCGTTCTCGACGCGGACGGCGTGGTCGACAACGACGCCACGCTCCGGCTGTACGCCGAAATGGGGGTCGCGCAGGCGGAAGCGGGCGCGCACGTGCTCGGGCCGAGCGGGATGATGGACGGGCAGGTCGGCGTGATCCGCCGGGCGCTCGACGAGGTCGGGCACAGCGAGACCGCCATTCTCGCCTATTCGATCAAGTACGCCAGCGCGTTCTACGGTCCCTTCCGCGAGGCCGTCGACTCCCAGCTCAAGGGCGACCGCAAGACCTACCAGCAGGACCTCGGCAACGCCCGCGAGGCGATGCGCGAGCTCGAACTCGACCTGGCCGAGGGCGCGGACATGGTCATGGTCAAGCCTGCACTGTCCTATTTGGACATCATCAAGGCGGCCGCCGACATTTCGCCGGTTCCCGTCGCGGCGTACAACATCTCCGGCGAGTACGCGATGGTCGAGGCGGCCGCGGCGAACGGCTGGATCGAGCGCGAGCGCACGGTGCTCGAGGTGCTCACCTCCATCCGCCGCGCGGGTGCGGACCTGATCCTCACCTACTGGGCGGCCGAGGCCGCGGCCTGGCTGGACTGAGCCCGGGTAGGGTCTTTCGGGTGGCCGAGAAGGACGAGAACACCCCGAAGCCAGCCAGCGTGACCTCGGACGATCTTTCCGGGCTCACCGACGACGAGCGCCGCAAACGCGGGCGCGCGCCGGATCCGGTGCTGCCGGGGGAGACCGCGCCGAAGGCCAAGCCGCCGCTGGAGGTGCACGCCGCGTTCGTGCTCGCCATCGTGGCGGCGCTCATCATCGTGGTCGGTCAAGTAGTCCTCGTCGCGGTCAAGCAGCAGTTCGCCGACGCGATCATGAAGCAGCAGCAGCCTGGCCAAGCGATCACCCTCGAGCAGGCTCAGTCCACCGCGAATTTCTTCGTGTGGGCCATGCTGATCGGCGCGCTGTGTTACAGCGCCCTGCTTGTGCTGTTCGCCTGGAAGGCCCGCGAGGGTACGCGTTCGGCGCGCACCATCGCAGCGCTGCTGGCGGTGCTCGCCATCGTGTTCGAACTCGGGGTGCCCCGCAATGTCTACGCGCTCGCGTCGTCGCTGACGCTGGTCGTCATGCTGATCCTGCTGTACCTGCCGAAGGTCGCGGACTACTTCCCGAAAGTCGGCAAGAAGCTGTAATGGCGGCCAGGACGCTGTACTCCGAGCCGGGCGTCGGCTGGTCGGCGCTGATCTGGGGCCCGCTGTTCGCGCTGCTGGGCGCGCTCGCCGAACTGGCCACCGGCGGGCCGACGCACGTCGTCGGCTGGGTGCTGATCGGCGTCGCGCTGGTCGCGCTGACCCTGCCCTGGGTTTACGCGCGGCGCCGGTTCCTTTCGCTGGAGGTCACCACCGAGGGGCTGCGGCAAGGCCGCGAGACGGTGGCCGCCGAGCGGATCGCCTCGGTGACCGACGTCGGCGCGCCGGTCGGGACGCGCGTGCTCGGCGGCGGCTGGTCGGTGCCGCGCAAGTACGACGAGTTGCCGGTCGAGCTGGACGACGGCACGGTGGTGCTCGCCTGGGCCCGCGACGTCGAAGCGCTGAAAACCGCGCTCGCGGAGCTGGCCGCGAAGAACCAACCCGAGGAGCAGGCCGATGACTCCCGGAACTGAACCCGCACGAGGGACGCGCGACGACGGCGAACCTGAAAGGCTGGATCCCGTGATCGACCTACCCCAGCCGACCGGAGCCGGGCTTTGGCCGCCGGAGGAAACCCAGCCGCAGGCGAAGCTCAACCAGCCGTGGCGCGCGTTCGTCGCGCTCGGCGAGGTCGTGGTGGCCGGATTGGCGCTGTGGGCGGCGTTCGCGCTGTGGCACGCCGGGGTCGTCACGGTCGTCACCACGGCGGGCGACGGCACGCGATTGGCCTCGGAACGGTACTTCGGCGGACATATCGCCGGGGCGCTCGGGCTCGGCACGCTGTCCGCGGTCTTGGTGGTGGACGCGGTCCGCCAATTGCTGCTCGCGGTGCGGGCGCGGCACAAAAAGAAGAAGGACTGATTACACAGCTGTCCCACAGGGAACCAACAGCTCACTGCTAAGCGGGCCCCGCAATCTTGCGGCCATGACGCGGCTGCGCACACGAACCTGGGTGGTCAACGGAGTCCTTGTCGTGCTGCTCGGCGGCGCGGCTTTCGGGATTTACCAAGCCTTTTCGCCGGCCAGTTCGACCGCGCAGGCACAAACCCGGACCACGCCGGTCCGGCGCGCGAACGTCTCCCAGACCGTTTCGGCGGCGGGCACGATCGCGAGCACGTACACCGGTGCCGCGAACTTCACGACGTCCGGCAAGGTCACGAGCATCGACGTGAAGGTCGGCGACGTCGTGAGCGCCGGGCAGAAGCTCGCCACCATCGACTCTTCCCAGGCGAGCAAACAACTTCAGGTCGCTAAGGCCAATCTCGCGGTCGCCGAGGACAACCTCACGACGGCGGAGGACAACCCGCCCGCGAACCAGACCGCGACGCAGGCGCAGAGCAGCACCACGTCGCTGCAGGCCAAAGTGGATCAAGCGCAGCTGGACGTCGACAACGCGGAATCAGCGCTCGCCGCCACGACCTTGACCGCGCCTGGTGCGGGGACGGTGACCGCGATCAACGGGACGGTCGGGCAGCAAACGGGCAGCGGGTCCAATTCCAGCAACAGTTCGGCGGCGGCGTCGTCGAGTTCCAGCTCCAGTTCCGGCTCTGGCGGGCAGTCCGGGCAGCAATCCTCGTCCAGCAGCAGCACGGGCTTTATCGACATCACCGACATGGGCAGTCTTGTCGTCAATACTTCGGTGGCGGAAATTGACGTGAGCAAGGTGAAAACCGGGCAGAAAGCCACCGTGACTTTGAATGCGACGCCGGATCAACCGTTGCAGGCGACCGTTTCCAGCATTGACCTCACGCCGACCACGAGCAGCAACGTCGTCAGTTACGGCGCGAAGCTGACGTTGGCGAATCCGCCGTCGGGGCTGCGGCCCGGACAGTCGGCGAGCGTCGTGATCACGGTCGCGGAAGCCGACGGCGTGCTGAGCGTCCCGGCCGCGGCGGTGCGGACCAGCGGGACGACGAACGTGGTCACCGTGGAGCAGAACGGGCAGCCGGTTTCGCGTCAGGTCGAGGTCGGCGTGCGCGGAGAGTCCACTGTGGAGATCAAGTCCGGGCTCAATGAGGGCGACAGCGTGGTGCTCACCGCCGCGTCGCCGACGACGTCGAGCGGCTCCAACGGCCAGCAGCGGACGGGCGGTCTCGGCGGGTTCGGCGGCGGTCAGCAGGGCGGATTCGGCGGTGGACGCCAGGGCGGCGTCGGCGGCGGGGGCCGGGGATGAAGCCGGTGATCGCGGTCTCCGGACTGCGCAAGACTTACGGCAGCGGGGAAACCGCGGTGCACGCGTTGCGCGGGGTCGATCTGCAGGTGTGGCCGGGCGAGTACGTGGCGATCATGGGCGCGTCCGGATCCGGGAAGTCGACGCTGCTGAACATGCTCGGCTGCCTCGACACGCCCACTTCCGGCCGTTACCTGCTGGACGGGTTCTCCGTCGCCGATCTGAACGAACGCCAGCTTGCCTTGCTGCGCAACCGAAAGATCGGCTTCATCTTCCAGTCCTTCAACCTCGTGCCGCGCACCAGTGCGTTGTCCAATGTGGAATTGCCGATGGTCTACAGCGGACTCAAACGAGGGGAGCGCCGCCGCCGCGCGCTCGCCGCGCTGGAGATGGTCGGGCTGACCGATCGGGCCAAACATCTGCCGAACGAACTGTCCGGCGGACAGCAGCAGCGCGTCGCGGTGGCACGGGCGCTGGTCGGCGGACCGGCGTTGCTGCTCGCCGACGAACCGACCGGAAACCTCGACCACGCAAGCACTGTCGACGTCCTCGGCGTGTTCGACCGGCTCAACGCGCTCGGCCGCACGGTCGTGGTGATCACGCACGAGGACGAGGTCGCGCGGCACGCGCACCGCGTCGTGCGGGTCAGCGACGGACGGATCGTGTCGGACGAGGTCCGCACCGGGGTGGTCGCGTGAACTTCGTGGAGATCATGCGGTTCGCGGTGCGCGGTCTCGCGTCGAACAAACTGCGTTCGGTGCTCACCACGCTCGGCATCACCATCGGGGTCGCGTCGGTGATCTTGTTGGTGGCAGTGGGAAACGGTGCTTCGGCGGCGATCACCGCGAGCATTCAGGGACTCGGCACCGACGTGGTCAACGTGTCGCCGCTTCGGGGCGGCGGGCAGTCCAGCCAGGTCCGGCCGCTCACCGTGCAGGACGCGCACGCGCTGGTCGACCCGGTGGGTGCGCCGGACGTCAAGGCGGCGGCTCCGGTGGTGAACACCAGCGCGACCGCGACGTACGGGCAGACCTCCTACGACGTGTCGAGCGTCGTCGGCACCGAACCCAGCTACTTCACCACCACGAACCGGCAGATCGCCGACGGTCAGCTGTTCAGCGCCGAGGACGTGACACAGGCGCGCAAGGTCGTCGTGCTCGGGCCGACGACCGCGCAGTCGATCTTCGGCACCGCCGAGCCGGTCGGGAAGAACGTGCTGATCAACAGCATCCAGTTCACCGTGATCGGCGTGCTGCAAACGAAGGGCAGCACCGGGCTGCAGAACGCCGACGACGTCGCGATCGCCCCGATCAGCGCGGTGCAGAACTCGCTCGCCGGCTACGGCGGGCTGAATCAGATCGCCGTGCAGGCGACCAATGCCGACGCGATCGGGCTGGCGCAGGCCGAGGTCACCGCGATCCTCGACGCCCGGCACGGCATCCAGGCCTCGGCCAATCCGGACTTCCAGATCCAGAACTCCGCGCAGCTGCTGCAGACCCGGACGTCGGCGATCCAGACGTTTACCGTGCTGCTCGGCGCGGTCGCGGCGATCTCGCTGCTGGTCGGCGGGATCGGCGTCACGAACATCATGCTCGTCACGGTCACCGAGCGGATCCGCGAAATCGGCATCCGCAAGGCGATCGGCGCGCCGCGCTCGGCGATCCTCGGCCAGTTCCTCGCCGAGGCGACCATGCTCAGCCTGTTCGGCGGGTTGCTCGGCGTGCTGATCGGCGTGGTCGGCAGCCGGTTCAGCATCGCGGGCATCCAGCCGGTCGTGGTGCCGTCGTCGATCGCGCTCGCGTTCGCGGTGTCCGCCCTGATCGGGCTTTTCTTCGGCAGTTTCCCGGCGAACCGGGCTTCGCGGCTGCGGCCGATCGACGCCCTCCGGCACGAGTAGGAGCGTCATGTCCGCGTCGACCACCCAGCCCATCCCGACCCCGCCGGAGGAACCCGCCGCGTCGCGTCCGGAAGACCTCATCGCCGAGCCCGCCGTCCAGGGCGATCTCACCGCCGAGTTGAAGCAGGTCGCACGGCCGTTCGGCAAGCCGACGCTGGTGCTCGCGGGGTTGCTCGTGCTGGCGCTGGCGTTCGCCGGCGGCGCTTGGACGCACGCGGCGTTCGGCTCGTCGAGCGGTTCATCCAGCGCCCGTACCGCTCCGGCGGAAGGACAGCAGCAGGGCGGCGGCTTCGGCGGACGCGCGGGAGGAGGTCGCGGGACGGTCGGCACCGTGGAGAAGGTCGACGGCAGCACGGTCACGGTGAAGACCGTGCAGGGCAGCGAAGTCACAGTGTCCACTTCGGACAGTACTACGGTCGGGGTGACTCAGCCCGGCAAGCTCAGCGACCTCAAACCGGGACAGACGGTGACTGTCCAGGGGCGCACCGGAACGGACGGTTCGGTGACCGCGCAGGCGATCGTGGCGCAGCCGGCCCGCTAGGGGACGTCGTTGAGCGCGATGATCGCGACGTTCAGCGCCGTCGTGTACAGCAGCCACGCCAGATACGGCACGAGCAGCAGTGCGGCGACGCGGGAGCGACGGTAGAACAACGCGATCGTCACGATCACGGTGAAATCGAGCAGCACGATGTCCACGCACGCGACCTGCGTGGAGCCGCCCGCGAAGAACAGCGAGATCCACATCAGGTTGAACAGCAGGCCGATGCCGTACGCGGCGAAGCCCTGGTTCTCGCCGTCGGTGCGCCAATAAGTCCAGCCCGCGACGGCGAGCACGATGTACAGGACCGTCCACACCGGACTGAACAGCGACGAGGGCGGGGCCCACTCCGGCAGCACGTACCGGTTGTAGGCGTCCGGCGCGGTCGTCGCCGCCAGCGCGCCGACCAGTGCGATGACGCCGACCAGCCCGAAGAACACCGCGAGCATCAGCCACGGGTTCCGGCGGTGTGTGGGCGCCGTCACGTCTCCTCCATGGCTCGCCCCGTCCATGCGCGCCCATCTTAAGAGGGGTTGCGCTGGTGTGCCGGGTGGCAATCGGGTGGCAGCTTGGGCGCCGCCGACACCCGGATGGAGGATTTGCAAGACTGGGACGGTGAGCACTGGCACCGAGCAGTCCAAAGCATGGTTCGCACGCGCCAAGGCGGCCGTTCCGGGCGGGGTGAACTCGCCGGTGCGCGCCTTCAACTCGGTCGGCGGCACGCCGCGGTTCATGGTCCGCGGCGAGGGCCCGTATCTGTGGGACGCCGACGGCAACCGCTACGTCGACCTCGTCTCCTCGTGGGGCCCGATGATCCTCGGGCACGCGCACCCGAAGGTGGTGGCCGCCGCCCGCGCGGCCGCGGAGCACGGGCTGTCCTTCGGCACGCCGACGATCGGCGAGGTCGAACTCGCCGAGGAGATCATCGGCCGGGTCGGCCCGGTCGAGCAGGTCCGGCTGGTCAACTCCGGCACCGAAGCCACGATGAGCGCCATCCGGCTCGCCCGCGGTTTCACCGGCCGCGCCAAGATCGTCAAGTTCGCCGGTTGCTACCACGGGCACGTCGACGCGCTGCTCGCCGAAGCGGGTTCCGGCGTCGCGACGCTCGGCCTGCCGACCTCGCCGGGCGTCACCGGCGCGCAGGCCGCGGACACGATTGTCTTGCCGTACAACGATCTTGACGCGCTGCGGAAGTCCTTCGCGGAGAACGAGGGCCAGATCGCCGCGGTGATCACCGAAGCGGCCGCGGGCAACATGGGCGCGGTGCCGCCGGACGCTGGCTTCAACGCCGCGTTGCGGGACATCGCGCACGAAAACGGCGCGCTGCTGATCATGGACGAAGTGATGACCGGCTTCCGCGTTTCGCGCGCTGGCTGGTTCGGCCTCGAAGGCGTGGCTGGCGACCTGTACACGTTCGGCAAGGTGATGTCGGGCGGACTGCCCGCCGCGGCGTTCGGCGGTCGCGCGGACATCATGGCGAAGCTCGCCCCCGGCGGTCCCGTCTATCAGGCAGGCACGCTGTCCGGGAACCCGGTGGCGGTCGCCGCCGGTCTCACCGCGCTGCGCGAAGCGGACGACGCTGTGTACGCGAAGCTCGACGCCAACGCGAAGCGTCTCGGCGGGCTTTTCGACAAGGCGCTCAGCGAAGCGGGCGTCACGCACACAGTGCAGTTCGCGGGCAACCTGGTGAGCGTCTTCTTCACCGACAAGCCCGTACGCAACTACGCGGACGCGCAGGCCACTGAGACGTGGCGCTTCCCGGCGTTCTTCCACGCGCTCCTCGAAGCGGGCGTGTACCCGCCGCCGAGCGCGTACGAGGCGTGGTTCGTGAACGCCGCGATGGACGACGAAGCGTTCGCTGTGATCGAAGCTGCGTTGCCCGCGGCGGCGCGCGCGGCGGCTGAGGCGGTTCGCCCATGACCACCGTCGTCCACATGCTGCGGCACGGTGAAGTCCATAACCCGGAGAAGATCCTCTACGGGCGGCTGCCGAACTTCCGGCTGTCGGAGCGCGGGCAGCGTCAGGCGCTCACTGTCGCCGAAGCGGTGGCCGGGCACGACCTCGCGTACGTCGTCGCTTCGCCGCTTCAGCGCGCGCAGGAGACGGCGGCGCCCATCGCGGGCGCGCACCGTCTCGACATCGCCACTGACGAAGGCCTCATCGAAGCGGCGAACGTCTTCGAGGGCCAGCGCGTAGCCGTGGGCGACGGCGCATTGCGGCAGCCGAAAGCGTGGCCGCACCTGGTGAACCCGTTCAAGCCGTCGTGGGGCGAGCCGTACGTCGAGATCGCACACCGCATGCTCGGCGCGGTGCACCGTGCGCGCGTAAAGGCCGAAGGGCGCGAAGCGCTGTGCGTGTCGCACCAGCTGCCGATCTGGACGCTTCGCCGCTTCTTGGAAGCGAAGCGACTGTGGCACGACCCGCGGCAGCGGCAGTGCTCGCTCGCGTCGCTCACCAGCCTGGTCTTCGACGGTGAAGAGCTGCTGGAGATCGTCTACAGCGAACCCGCGGGCACCACCGACCCCAAGGTGACCGGCGCATGAAACGGCGGCTGCTCGGGATGCTGATGGCCGCCGCGCTGGTCGTGACGGGCTGCTCGACCGGCAAGGACGCGGTCGTCTCGGGCGGCACCTTCACCTTCGTCTCGCCCGGCGGCAAGGTCGACATCAGCTACCCGGAGAACGAACGGCAGAAGGCCCCGACGCTGGCCGGCGACGACCTCATGCACGAGGGCAAACAGCTCTCGATCGAGGACTTCCCGGGCAAGGCGCTGGTGATCAACCTGTGGGGCCAGTGGTGCGGCCCGTGCCGCGCCGAAGCGCCCGAGCTGGAGACCGCGAGCAAGCAGATCGCCCCGCTCGGCGCCCAGGTCATCGGCCTCGACGTCCGCGACCCGGCCCGCGACGTCGCACAGGACTTCGTCCGCGACCGCGGCCTGACGTACCCGTCGATCTGGGACCCGTCCGGCCGCGTGCTGCTGCAGCTGGCCGGGTATCCGCGCAACATCATCCCGTCGACGCTGGTGCTGGACAAACAGCACCGGGTGGCCGCGGTGTTCCTGCGGCAGGTGCTGGCCTCGGACCTGGTTCCCGTGGTGCAGCGGCTCAGTGCGGAGAAGTAGCGGGGGGAAGTAGCGCGGAGAAGTAGCGCTCGCCGAACCCCGCGCTCTGCTCGGCCGGGGGCGCGCTCCGCTCCGCCCGGCGCACTCCACTCGGCCCGGCGCCCGCTCCGCCGGGCGCTCGCTCCGCCGGGCGCTCGCTCCGCCGCACGCTCCGCGTGCGAGAGGGCGCTCCGCTCGGCCTGGGGCCCGCTCCGCCGGGTGCTCGCTCCGCGCCGGGGAGGTCCGTGAGGGGAACCCTGACGGAATCAGATTCCGTGAGGGGAACCCTCACGACCTCTCGGTCCTGCCGCGGCGCGGGCTGCGTCGCAGAGAAGTCCCCAATGCCACTTTGGGTGCATGTGACGCACCCAATGTGGCGTTCGGTGCGTCCGACGCACCCAAAGTGGCATTGGGGGTCTCCGAGCCGAGCCGTGCAGGAGGCCGTTGCCAACCCGGCGTCGCGCGTTCTTCTGCGGCCTGGCCTCCTCGTGAGTGCCTACGCCGGTTCTCACCGGCTGAGCCGCTCACGAGCACAGGACCAAGGTCCCACCCGCGCTGTGGCGTAGGTCCTGTGAGCGGGCCCCGCCCGCCTCACGTCCAGCTCACTGCCTACTCTCAAGTGCGTGAACTCCGTGTCCGAGCTGGCGCTCTCCGGGCCGCTGCTGCTCGCCGCGGGTGTCGCGCTGGTGGCCGGGGCCATCTCGTTCGCGTCGCCGTGCGTGGTGCCGCTCGTGCCCGGGTATCTCGCCTACCTCGCGGCTCTCGTCGGCGCAGACGCCCCGGCGGTGCGCGACGGCGAGGAGCGCAAGAAAGGCCGCTACGCCGTGCTGGGCGCGGCGGGGCTGTTCGTGCTCGGGTTCACCGTGGTGTTCGTCGCGACCATGGGCACGCTGGTCTGGCTCGCGAACACCTTGCTGGTCAACGAGGATCTGCTGCAGCGCATCGGCGGCATCCTCACCATCCTCATGAGCCTGGTCTTCATCGGCTGGATCCCGGGGCTGCAGCGCGAGGTCCGCTCGCACCGCGTGCCCGGCGGCGGGCTGTGGGGCGCGCCGGTGCTCGGCGCGGTGTTCGGGCTCGGCTGGACGCCCTGCATCGGGCCGACGCTCTCGGCCGTCACCAGTCTCGCCAGCGCCACCGGCGGGGCCGCGGTCCGCGGGTACGTGCTGGTGCTCGTTTACTGCCTCGGCCTCGGCGTCCCGTTCCTGCTGATCGCGCTCGGCGCCCGCTGGGCCGTGCGCGCCACCGACTGGCTTCGCCGCAACGGCCGCCGCGTGCAGATTTTCGGCGGGGTGCTGCTGATGGTGGTCGGCATCCTGCTGGTCACCGGGCTGTGGGGGGACGTCATGGGCTGGCTCCGCAACTCCGTCGCCTCCGATCTCGAGCTGCCGCTGTGACCACTACCGAAGCGCCCCCGAAGAACCCTCAGCCGTACCGGCCGTCCGCGGCCAAGCAGTTCCTGGCTTTCCTGCGCAACACCTGGCGCGGCCTGACGTCCATGCGCACCGCGCTGGTGCTGCTGTTCCTGCTGGCGCTCGCCGCGCTGCCCGGCGCGTTGCTGCCGCAGCGGCGGCTGAACGCGCCGAAGGTCGACGAGTACATCAGCGCGCACGGCTGGTGGGGATCGCTGCTCGACAAGCTGGAGTTCTACGACGTCTACTCCAGCGTCTGGTTCTCCGCGATCTACATCCTGCTGATGATCTCGCTGATCGGCTGTCTCACGCCGCGCAGCTTCGAGTATCTCAAGCAGATGCGCGCGAAGCCGGTGCTGACGCCGCGCAATCTCGCGCGCATGCCGCACCACCGGATCGCCCGCACCGCGCGCACGCCGGAGACGATCCGCGAGGACGTGCGCAAGCAGCTGTCCGGCTGGCGGCGCGTCGAGCGCGAGGAGGACGGCGGCGGGTTCAGCGTCTCGGCCGAACGCGGCTACCTGCGCGAGACCGGCAACCTGCTCTTCCACTTCGGCATGCTCGGCCTGATCATTTTCTTCGCACTCGGCAAGCTCTACAGCTACGAGGGCCAGGTCATCGTGCAGGCCAACGGCGGCCAGTTCTGCAATTCGGGCATCTACAACTACGACTCGTTCGAGGCGGGCCTGCGCGTCGACGGCACCGACCTCGACCCGTTCTGCGTGAAGGTCAACGACTTCACCGCCCGCTACACCGCCACCAACCAGGCCGACTACTACCACTCGCACATCGAGTACCAGTCCGGCCAGGACCTGCAGACCGGCACGTGGAAGCCGTACGACCTCGAGGTCAACGAGCCGCTGCGCACCGTCGGCGACCGGGTTTACCTGCTGGGCAACGGTTATTCGCCGCAGTTCACGGTGACCTTCCCGAACGGCGAGAAGCGCACCCAGAACACCCAGTGGATGTTCACCAACCCGGGGACGATGCTGTCCGAGGGCGCGACGAAGTTCGACCAGCCCGGCGTCACCGACGAGGTCCAGCGACGCACCAAGCAGCTCGCGATCACCGGCCTCTTCGCGCCGTCCTCGTTCATCCACGGCGGCGTCCTCACCTCGACCGCGCCGCAGCTGGACAACCCGATGGTCGCCGTCGACGTGCTGCGCGGCGACCTCGGTCTCGACGCGGGCCGCGGCCAGTCGGTGTTCTCGGTCGACCAGTCCCGCGTCCAGGACGGCAGGCTCAAGCGGGTCGCCCGCAAGAACCTCGCGGTCGGCCAGGAACTGACGCTCGACGACGGCACCAAGGTCCGCTTCGACGGCGTCAACAAGTGGGTCAACCTGCAGATCTCGCACGATCCGACGCAGGGCTACGTGCTCGGCTTCGCGATCGTGATGTTCGCCGGACTCGGGGCGTCGCTGCTGGTCAAGCGGCGTCGCGTGTGGGTGCGGGTGCGGCCGGGCAAGGACGAGAGCGCGAGTACCGTGATCGAGGTCGCGGGGCTCGCGCGCACGGATCAAGCCGGATACGGCGAGGAATTCCAGCGGATCAGCGAACGGCTGGTCACGGGCCGGAAGGGCAGCTGAGGCATGGAAATCAACGAGACTCTCTCGCAGTACAGCGACCTGCTGTACACGACGACAGTGGCGATTTACGTGCTGGCGCTGCTGTTCACGCTCTTCGAGCAGGCGTTCGGCGCGAAGGGCCGTCTCGCCGCCGAGCGCAGCCGCAAGCGCGTGCTGGTCGGCGCGGGCGGACCCGACTCCGACGACGCCGCGATCGAAAACGGCGACGTCCCGGCCGAGCCCGAGGCCCCGCGTGCGGTCGGCCGCGCGGAGCGGATCGGCCGGATGGGCGCGGCGCTGCTGGTGCTGGGCGCGCTGCTGCAGTTGTCGGCGATCGTGCTGCGCGGACTCGCGGTGCACCGCGCGCCGTGGGGCAACATGTACGAGTACGGCATGGCGGTCACCTTCATCACTGTCGTCGCGTGGCTCGTGGTGATCAAGAAGTTCCCGGTCCGCCACCTCACCGGGTTCCTGCTGCTGCCCGTCGTGATCCTGATGTTCATCAACGGCACGATGCTCTACACGGTCGCCGCGCCGGTCGTGCCCGCGCTGCAGTCGTACTGGCTTTACATCCACGTGTCCGCCGCGATCATCGGCTCCGGCGTGTTCCTGGTGCCGGGCGTGGCGAGCGTGCTGTACCTCTTCCGCACCGCGCACGACCGCAACCCGGCCAAGTTCGCCGGTTTCGGCCCGAAGCTGCCCTCCGCCGACGTCCTCGACCGCATCGCCT
This sequence comes from Amycolatopsis sp. Poz14, assembly GCF_006704225.1. Classification (NCBI taxonomy): domain Bacteria; kingdom Bacillati; phylum Actinomycetota; class Actinomycetes; order Pseudonocardiales; family Pseudonocardiaceae; genus Amycolatopsis; species Amycolatopsis sp. Poz14. Next base: position 115,248 of record NZ_JACLHD010000001.1, on the reverse strand, counting down.
ACCGCGCCACGATCGTGGCGTTCCCGATCTTCACTTTCGGCGTGCTGTGCGGCGCGGTGTGGGCCGAGGCCGCGTGGGGCCGGTTCTGGGGCTGGGACCCGAAGGAGACCGTCGCGTTCATCGCGTGGGTCGTTTACGCGGCATACCTGCACTCCCGCGCCACCGCGGGCTGGCGCGGGACGCGCGCGGCGGTGATCAACATCGTCGGGTTCTCGGTGACGATCTTCAACCTGTTCTTCGTCAACCTGGTTACCGCCGGACTGCATTCCTACGCCGGAGTGAGTTGAGCCGGGGGTCCACCGCCCGGACCGGGCCTCGGGCGACTACCGTCGTCGCCAGGGGCCCTTCGACGTACCCGGGAGGTTGGCAACGGTGACCGGACCCAGTGAAGAGACTGCCGGCGAACAGCAGTCCGAGCAGGCCCAGGAACCGGCTGCCATGTTCTCCGAGGAACGCACCGACTCGACGCCGCACCCCGGCACCGGGCCGTACGACGCGCAGCCGACGCAGGTCGTCGACCCGCCGCCGCAGGGCGCGTACCAGCCGCTGCCGCAGCCGGGCGGCTACCAGCCGCACTACGACCAGAACCTGCCGCCGCTGCAGCCTCCCGCGCAGCAGCACCAGCCGCAGCACGCCGCCCCGCCGGGGTACCAGCAGCAGCCCGTCGCTCCGCCGGGCGTGGCTCCCGTGCCGGGCGCTCCGGCGCAGGGGCTGCCGCAACCGGCGTCCAGCGCGGACGAGCTGGCCACCGCGCACCTGGTCAAACAGCAGAAGCGCACGCCGCAGTCCGGCTGGCGCAAGGCGGTGTACCTGGGCAGCGGCAAGCTGCTCAACCCGGGGGAAAGCCCGGCGGACACGCGCCGGCGCGAGCTGATCGCCCGGGTCAACCAGCCGCTGCGCGGGTGCTACAAGATCGCGATGCTGAGCCTCAAGGGCGGCGTCGGCAAGACCACGACCACGACCACGCTCGGCGCGACGTTCGCGTCCCTGCGCGGCGACCGCGTGGTGGCGGTGGACGCGAACCCGGACCGCGGGACGCTGTCGCAGAAGATCGCCATCGAAACCACCGCGACCGTGCGGCACCTGCTGCGCGACGCGGACAAGATCACGCGCTACAGCGACGTCCGGTCGTACACGTCGCAGGGGTCGAGCCGGCTGGAAATCCTGGCCAGCGAACAGGATCCGGCGGTGTCGGAGGCGTTCTCCGAGAACGACTACCGGCGCACGGTGAACCTGCTCGAGCACTTCTACAACATCGTCCTCACCGACTGCGGCACCGGTTTGATGCACTCGGCGATGAAGGGCGTCCTCGACGTCGCGGACTCGCTGGTGGTGGTGTCCTCAGGTTCGGTCGACGGGGCCCGCAGCGCCTCGGCGACGCTGGACTGGCTCGAGGCGCACGGTTACGGCGACCTGGTGAAACGCTCGGTCGTGGTGATCAACTCGGTGCGCCCGAAGGGCAGTTCGGTCGACCTGGACAAGCTGGCCGCGCACTTCGGCGCGAAGGTGCGTTCGGTGTGCCGGATCCCGTTCGACGCGCACCTGGAAGAGGGCGCGGAAATCGAACTGGAGCGTCTCGGCGGGGACACCCGGCTGGCGCTGCTGGAACTGGCGGCGACCGTGGCGGACGGTTTTAACGGCAGGGCTTAACCAAGCGGCTGCGCTTGATTGACCGTGCGGGCTCCGCAACCACAACCCGAGATCGCGCCGGTTTCTGGACTGAAATCGGGAGGGACGAAACCGGCTTCCCAGCGATCTCGGCGCCCCGGCGGAGCCGGGGCAATCAAACACGCTCAGGAGTCGGTTTCGTCCGGGCGTTTGCGCTGCTGTTCGGAGAGCTTGCGCAGGAATTCGGGATCGTCGTCGGGAGCGACGGCCGGGCGGCGCTGCGGGACGCTGATCCGCTGCGCGCCGAGTGCCCGCCACAACAGAACGGCGATGGTGATCGCGCCCACCGCTGCGAGCAAAGGGATCATGCCCGGGTCCTTCCGTCGTGCTGGCCACCCAGATTAGCCGCAAACGGGCCGGACCGGGGGACGGTGCGCGCGCGGACCCGGCCCGGAACGCGGCGAAGGGTCGTGACCGGCAAGCGATGCGGGAGGCACCCCTTGCCAGTCACGACCCTTCGGCGTGTTCGAGACCCGCGGATCAGATCTTGCGGGTCGGCTCGCTCGCGTCCGTGGTGAGCTCGGCCAGAAGGTCGTTCACCTCGGACTCGCGGAACCTGCGGTGTCCGCCCGGCGTCCGGATCGAGCCGATGCGGCCCGCGGTGGCCCAGCGGGTCACGGTCTTCGGGTCCACCCGGAACAGAGCGGCCACCTCACCCGGGGTGAGCAACCGTCCGCCCATGGTTGCGGTCATTTTCCGCCTCCTTAACGCCCAACTTGCTATACCGGGGGCATCGGGCGATTTCGCCCGTCGCGCCCGGGTGGCCAACGCGGCAATCGTGGCACTTCACCCGTCGGGTACTCGAACGGTTGTCCTTGGGTAAAGAGCCCTTAAAGTGCAAAAGGGACATAACTCAGCAGATTCTCAGGATCGCTCAGCGCCCGTTCGCGCCTCGCTGACCAGGCATTTTCTGACCAGCTGCGCCGAGATTCGGGTAAAGACTGAGCAAAGGCCGCGTCTGGGCGGCGTCCGGTGCCGAGGTTGCTGTGACGCAGGAGACAATCCGGGGCCTACCGGGATGCGCCTCCCGCGCGGGCGCGCCGCATAATGAGCCGGTGGATCAGCTGGACCGGAAGATCATCGCCGAGCTGCGGGCCAACGGCCGCGCTACCTACGCCGACCTCGGCCGGACGGTGGGGCTCTCCGCGTCGTCGGTGCACGAACGCGTCGGGAAGCTCGAGGCGGCGGGCGTGATCACCGGGTACCACGCGATGGTCGACCCGAACACGGTCGGACTCGGCGTCACCGCGCTGGTCGGCATCCATCCCACCGACACCGCCACCGACGAGGACGTCGCCGCTTCGCTCGGCGAACTGCCCGAGGTCGAAAGCTGTTACGCGGTCGCGGGCGACGAGGCCTTCGTAGTAAAGGTGCGGGTTTCGACGGTCGACGAGCTGGAGCTCACCCTCGGCAGGCTGCGCCGCATCCCCGGCGTCGGCCGCACCAACACGACAGTGGTGCTCTCCACCCGGTTCGAGGGCCGCCCCAACAACGCGGGCCTGGACGAGGACCCGGCAAGCGGGGCGTAGCCTGTTTCGGTGTGAGCGAGACACCGGACCACCTTCCCCGTGACCTGACGGTGTACTTGATCGCGCGGTTCGCGCTCGTCGCGGTGGTCGCGGTCGTGCTTTCGCTGGTCGGCGTGCCGCTGCTGGTCTCTTTGCTGATCGGGCTCGTCGTCGGCCTTCCGCTCGGACTGCTGCTCCTGCGCGGGCTGAACCAGCGCGTGACGGCCGGTCTGGCCAAGCGCAACGAATCCCGCGCGCGTGCTCGTGCCCAGCTGCGTTCGCAGCTGCGCGGCGAGACCTCGGCCGACGATTCCGCGGCATGAGCAAACCGCACAGCCGCGCCTGGGTCCGCGAAGCAGTCCGGATCATCGAGGCCGACGCCAACCGCAGCGCCGACACTCACCTGCACGTTTTCCCGCTGCCTCCGGAATGGGGCATCGACCTTTACCTGAAGGACGAGTCGGTGCACCCGACCGGCTCGCTCAAGCACCGCCTCGCGCGCTCGCTGATCCTGTACGGCCTGGTCAACGGGCACATCGGCCCGGACACCGTGCTGGTCGAGGCGTCCAGCGGCTCGACCGCGGTGTCCGAGGCGTACTTCGCGCGGATGCTCGGCCTGCGGTTCGTGACCGTCGTGCCGCGGCGGACGAGCAAGGAAAAGATCGCGCTCATCGAGTTCTACGGCGGCGAGTGCCACTACGTCGACTCCGCGCCGGCGATGTACCCGGAGGCCGAGCGGCTGGCCGCCGAGTGCAACGGGCATTACCTCGACCAGTTCACCTACGCCGAGCGCGCGACGGACTGGCGCGGCAACAACAACATCGCCGAATCGGTGTTCGCGCAGATGCGTGCCGAACGCCATCCGGTGCCGTCGTGGATCGTCGTCGGCGCGGGCACCGGCGGCACGAGCGCGACGTTCGGCCGGTACGTCCGGTACAAGCGGCACACCACGAAGATCTGCGTGGTGGACCCGGAAAACTCGTCGTTCTACGGTGCGTGGGAAACCGGTGCGCCGGACTACGCGACCGGGATGCCGTCGCGGATCGAAGGCATCGGACGGCCGCGTTGCGAACCGTCGTTCGTGCCCGGCGTGATCGACGAGATGTTCCAGGTGCCCGACGCCGGTTCGCTGGCGGCGATCCGCTTGCTGCGGGACCGCACCGGACACTGGGCGGGCGGCTCGACCGGGACCAACCTGTACGGCGCGTTCCAGCTGATCTCGCGGATGCTGGCGGACGGCCAGGCGGGTTCGGTGGTGACGCTGCTGTGCGACGGCGGGGAGCGGTACGCGAACACGTACTACTCGGACGAATGGCTCGGCGAGCAGGGGATCGACCTGGCGCCGTATCGGGCGCGGTTCGACGAGTTCCTGCTCACTGGCCGATTCGACGCCTAGCTTCCTGGTAGCCCAGCGTCAGCACGACGATCAGGCGGCGCAACCGGTCCTCGAAGTCGAGGCGGGAGCCGGCCAGGCGCGGGTCCTTGATGGCTTCTTGGACGGCTTCGTTCGGGTGCGCCAGCGGCCACATTCCCGCGGTGAACATGAAGATCGCGGACGACAGTTCTTGTGCGGTCTCCGCGGAAAGGCCTGGCAGCGCGGCGTGCAGCAGGTCGGCGGTGCGGGCGTTGTGCTTCGCCGAGCGCAGCTTGTAGTCCCGCGCGATTTCCGTGGAGACATTGCGCTCCAGCACGTTCGCCAGCACGCTGATCAGTTCGCACAGGACCGGTCGCGTCGCGAGTGAGCGGGCGAGGGTCGCGGCGACCTCCGACAGATCGCCGTCGAGGGTGAGCGAGTCGAGCCACGCGCCGCGAGCGCGGTCGAGCACCTCCAGGTAGACGGCCTCCCGCGTGGGGAAGTAGCGCGCGACGTTCGACGCCGACAGGCCTACCCGGCGGGCCAGTTCGCGCATGCTGACCTCGCTGACGGACGACTCCGTCATCAGCTGTTCGGCCACGTCGAGGATCGCCTCGCGGCGGGCTTCCACCTGCTCGGGACTGCGGGCGCGCTGGAAGTCGGTCACGCCTCGGAGTGTAACAGGACACTGCTCTCTTGATAAAAGAACAGCGTCCTGTTAACTTCGAGAACAAGAGAGCAGTGTTCCGTTAACTCTGGCAGGAGATCCCGATGCGTACTTACGACCAGCTCTTCCTCGGCGGCCGCTGGACCGAGCCCGCGACGACCGACACCTTCGAAATCCGTTCGCCGCACGACCGGGCGCTGGTCGGCACCGCGCCAAAGGCCTCGAAGGCGGACGTCGACCGCGCGGTGGCGGCGGCCCGGCGGGCGCTCGAACCGTGGGGGAGAACCCCGCTGGCCGAGCGGCTGCGCCTGGTCGAGCGGTTCAACGAACTGCACGCCGCCCGGGCCGACGAAATCGCCGAGCTGATCACCGCGGAGAACGGCTCGCCGAGCTGGTTCACCGGCTGGACGCAGCACAACCTCCCGGAGCGCACGGCGGCGTGGCTCAAGACCGCGCGCGAGTTCGACTGGGAGGAGACGCTGACCGACGAGGCGGGCAACCGGACGATCGTGCGTGCTGCACCGGTCGGGGTGGTGGCCGCGGTGATCCCGTGGAACTCGCCGCATTCGGCCGCGCTGGTGAAGCTGATTCCGGCTCTGCTGGCGGGCAATCCGGTGCTGCTGAAGGCCGCGCCGGAAACCCCGCTCGACGCGATGCTGCTGGCGGAGATCTTCGCGGAGGCCGGGTTCCCCGAGGGCGTGGTGAGCGTGTTCGCGGCTGACCGCGACGTGAGCGAGTACCTGGTGACGCACCCCGGTGTCGACAAGATCTCGTTCACCGGCTCGACCGCGGCCGGGCGGCGGATCGCGTCGCTGGCGGGAGAGCAGTTCAAGCGCGTCGGGCTGGAGCTGGGCGGAAAGTCCGCGGCGATCGTGCTCGCGGACGCGGACCCGAAGACCGTCGCCGAGGGGATCCGGACCGCGACGTTCGCGAACAACGGCGAGATGTGCGTGGCCCACACGCGGATCTTCGCGGCGCGCGAGCGGTACGCCGAGGTGGTGACCGCGCTCGCGGAAATGGCCGACGGGCTCGTGGTCGGCGATCCCGCGAAGCCGGACACGTTCGTCGGGCCGATCGTGCGCCAAGACCAGTACGAGCGCGTGCTGTCGTACCTGCGGCTAGGCGTCGAGGAGGGCGCACGGATCGCGGCGGGCGGTGCCGAGCCGCTCGCGAATCCTGAACTGGCGGACGGGTTTTACGTGCGTCCGACGGTGTTCGCCGACGTCACGAACGACATGCGGATCGCGCGCGAGGAGATCTTCGGGCCGGTGCTCGTGGTGATCCCGTTCGACACCGAGGAAGAGGCGATCCGGCTCGCGAACGACTCCGACTACGGCCTGAGCGGCGGCGTATGGACGGCCGACGCGGAACACGGCGTCGAGCTCGCACGGGCGGTGCGCACGGGGACGTTCCACGTCAACGGCGCACCGCGGCATGGGAACGCACCGTTCGGCGGGTTCAAGGCGAGCGGGGTGGGCCGTGAGTACGGCTCGCACGGGTTGGCGGAATTCGTGGAGTGGCAGGCGATTGCGGTGGGCCGTTAGAGCACGAGGGCGACCGCGCTCAGTACCGCCCGGCTCGGTTCGGTGGGCTCAAGGCGGAGCGGGGTGGGCCGTGGTGCGGTTGGCCCGGGCGGTGTTCGTGGAATGGCGGGCGATCGCGGTGGGGCGTTAGAGCGACTGCGCTCAGCATCGCCTGGGCGCGGGAACGCTCGGTTCGGTGGGCGCAAAGCGAAGCAGGGCCCGGGCGGTGTTTGCGAAATAGCAGGCGACCGCGGTGAGCCGCTAGAGCGACAGGGCGACCGCGCTCAGCACCGCCCACGCCAACATCGCCATGCCGGTGTCGCGCAGGGCCGGGATCAGCTCCCGGCCCTTGCCGCCGCCTCCGACGGACTTGATGGGCTTCAGCAGCAGCGGCGCGGTCACGAAGGTGATGAACAGCAGCGGGTGCCAGATCCCCATCAGCACGGTGAGCGCGTACGGGACCGTCACCAGGGTCAGGTAGAGCTTTCGCGTGCCGCCGTCGCCCATGCGGGTCGCGAGGGTGTGCTTGCCGGACTCGAGGTCGGTCGGGATGTCGCGCAGGTTGTTCGCCACCAGCACCGCCATCGAGAACGAGCCGACCGCTACCGCGCAGCCCAGTGCGTCCCAGCTGACCCGGCCGGCCTGGACGTAAACCGTGCCGAGGACGCCGGCCAGTCCGAAGAACACGAAGACCGCGATCTCGCCCAAACCGTAGTAGCCGTAAGGCTTTTTGCCGCCGGTGTAGAACCACGCGCCGAGGATGCACAGCGCGCCCATCGCGAGCAGCCACCAGTATCCGCTCAGCGCGACGAGCGCCAGGCCCAGCACTCCGGCCAAGCCCAGGGAGGTCAGCGCGGCACGCAGCACGGCCTTCGGGTTCGCCGCGCCGGAGCCGACCAGACGCAGCGGACCGACGCGGTTTTCGTCGGTGCCGCGGATGCCGTCGGAGTAGTCGTTGGCGAAGTTCACGCCGATGATCAGCGACAACGCGACCAGCAGAGCGAGCAGCGAACGCCACCAGGAGAACGCGTCGAGCGCGATCGCCGCTCCGACGCCCGCCACGACCGGTGCGATCGCGTTCGGCAGCGTCCTCGGCCGGGCGCCTTCGATCCACTCACTGACTGTCGCCATGGGGTCCATTCAACGCCATGCGATCTTCACCCGTTCGGTGAACCCGCTCAGCGCGTCCGGAGGGCGGCGACCACTGCCTGCCGGTCGATCTTTCCCGGTCCGCGCAACGGCAACTCGTTGACGAACTCGATGCGTTTCGGCGTCGCGGCCGCACCCAGCTCAGCCCGGACCGCGGCTCGCAGCGCGGCCTCGTCCGTCGAACCCGCCACCATCGCCACGACCGCCTCGCCCCACTGCGGATCCGGAATGCCGACGACACAGGCGTCCCGCACCCCGGGCTGCGCGCCGAGCAGCCGTTCGATCGCGGCGGCGGACACCTTGACCCCGCCGGTGTTGATGACGTCGTCCGCGCGTCCGAGCACCTCGATCAGGCCGTCGGCCAACACGCGGCCGCGGTCGGAGGTGCGGAAAGAACCTTCCCGGAACGACTCCGCGGTCAGTTCCGGAGCGAGGCGGTAGCCGTGCGACAGCACCGGGCCGGAGATCCACAGTCGCTCGTCAGCGTCGGGTTCTACGCGCACCCCGTCGAGCGGAACGCCGTCGTAGACGCAGCCGCTGGCGGTCTCGCTCATGCCGTACGACGGGACGATTTGCACGCCTTCCTCAGCCGCTTGCGCTCGCAGCGCGGGCGAGGTGGCGGCGGCACCCAGGATGATGCCGTCGAAGGCCTTCGCGGCGGCCAGGCCGGCGCCGCCGTCGTCGAGCAGGCGGACTAGCTGGGTCGGCACGAGCGCGGTGTAGCGCGGGCCGTTCTCCGCGAGCACCGGCGCGGCAGCGGCGGCGAACTCGTCCGGGCGGAAGCCGGTGCCGGTCAGGAACGCCGGTTTCGTGCCTGCCAGCCGCGCTCGGATCAGGACTTGCAGGCCGCCGATGTAGTGCGCGGGCGTGGCGAGCAGCCAGTGCCCGGGGCCGCCGAGCCGGGAGTGCGTTGCCGTCGCGGACGCGGTGAGCGCGCGCGGCGACAGCAGCACTCCCTTCGGCGCCCCGGTGGACCCGGACGTGGCGATCACCACGGCGGTGTCCGGCTCGACCGGCCGCTCCGGGGCCATCGCCTCGAGCAGCGCCGGGGCCGACGGATCCGCCGAGTTCAGCGGCAGCACCGCCGGACCGCCGTCGAGGGCAGCCGCCAGGGCCGCGTCGAGGGCGGTCAGCGCGTCGGCGCTGCCGTCGAGCCACACCACGTGCACGGAAACGACCTTCTCAGTAGTAGTACGGGTAGTCGGACCAGTCCGGGTCGCGCTTCTCCAGGAACGCGTCGCGGCCCTCGACGGCCTCGTCCTGCATGTACGCCAGCCGGGTGGTTTCGCCGGCGAACAGCTGCTGTCCGACGAGCCCGTCGTCGATCGCGTTGAACGCGTACTTCAGCATCCGCTGCGCGGTCGGCGACTTGCCGATGATCGTCCAGCCCCATTCGAGCGCGACCCGCTCCAGCTCGGCGTGCGGCACGACCTCGTTGACCGCGCCCATCCGGTGCATTTGCTCGGCGGTGTAGTCGCGGCCGAGGAAGAAGATCTCGCGCGCGAACTTCTGCCCGACCTGCCGGGCGAGGCCCGCCGAACCGTAGCCCGCGTCGAACGAGCCGACGTCCGCGTCGGTCTGCTTGAACCGCGCGTGCTCGGCCGAGGCGAGGGTGAGATCGCACACGACGTGCAGCGAATGCCCGCCGCCCGCCGCCCAGCCGGGCACCACGGCGACCACGGGTTTCGGCATGAAACGGATCAATCGCTGCACCTCGAGGATGTGCAGCCGCCCCGCCCGCGCCGGGTCGACCGTGTCCGAGGTCTCCCCGCTCGCGTACTGATACCCGGAGCGTCCGCGAATACGCTGGTCACCGCCGGAACAGAACGCCCAGCCGCCGTCCTTCGGCGACGGGCCGTTCCCGGTGAGCAGGACGCAGCCGACGTCCGAGCTCATCCGGGCGTGGTCGAGCGCCCGGTAGAGCTCGTCGACGGTGTGCGGGCGGAAGGCGTTGCGGACCTCCGGACGGTCGAAAGCGATCCGGACCACCCGTTTGCCGGAGCGGGCATCTCGCGAACGGTGGTAGGTGATGTCGGTGAAGGAGAACCCTTCGACCTCGGACCAGGCGGCGGGGTCGAACAGCTCGGAAACTCGGGCGTCATCCACGTTTGGGAGAATAGGACCTGTGGACATGATCGCTGTGCCTGACGCCGCCCCCGGGGAGTGCCCGTCGGACGGTTCCTTAACGGGGGCCTGCCGGTGAACCCGTCCACCGCGCAGGCCAGGGTCATCGTCGACGAACTCGTCCGCAACACCGTGTCGCACGTCGTGTTGTGTCCAGGATCTCGCAACGCGCCGCTGTCCATCGCGCTCTACGACGCCGCCGCTTCGGGACGGCTGCAGCTGCACGTCCGCATCGACGAGCGCGGCGCGGCGTTCCTCGCGCTCGGCATCGCGGCGCGCACCGGCCGTCCGGCGGCGGTGGTCTGCACCTCCGGCACCGCGGCGGCGAACTTCCACCCGGCCGTGCTGGAGGCCGACCGGGCGGGCGTGCCGCTGATCGTGCTCACCGCCGACCGTCCGCCGGAGCTGCGTTCGGCGGGCGCGAGCCAGGTGATCAACCAGTACGAGCTGTACGGCGACGCGGTCCGCTACTTCGACGAGCTGGCCGTCGCCGAACGCCGGGCCGGGCAGAACTCCTACTGGCGCAGCCAGATCTGCCGCGCGTGGAACGCCGCGTACGGCGAGTGGCGCTGCGGGCCGGTGCACCTGAACATCCCGTTCCGCGAGCCGCTGGTGCCGGACCTCGACGATGACGGCGAGTGGTACGAATCGCTCGAAGGCCGCCCGGACGGCGAACGCTGGACCGAGCTGCCGGACTTCGGCGCGCTGCCCTCGTTCGTGGTCCCGTCGGCGCGGCACGGCCTGGTGATCGCGTGCGACACCGGCGCGCAGGCGGCCAGCGAGTGGGCCGAACAGCACGGCTGGCCGGTGGTTTCGGAGACCGGCGGGCTCGGCCTGTCCGGCGCGACCGCGATGTCGTCCGGAGCCTGGCTGCTGGGCGTCGAGGAATTCATCTCGCGGCACCGGCCCGAGCAGGTGCTGTGCCTCGGCCGTCCGACGGTGTTCCGGCAGGTCCAGAAGGTGCTGTCGGACCCGGAGGTCGAGGTGCTGCTGGTGCGTCCGGATTCGGACTGGCCCGCGCCCGCGCACAACGTCCGCCAGGTCGGACAGTGGTTCGCCGAACCGACGAAGCCCGCGGACCCAGAGTGGCTCGCGAGCTGGCAGCGCGCGGACGCTGCGGCCAGCCAGGCGGTTTCGACGGCCCTGGCCGCCGAGCCGTGGCCGAGCGGCGTACGGGTGGCGACGGAGCTGGTCGACGCGCTGCCGGAAGGCGCGCTGCTGGTGGTCGGCTCCTCGAACCCGACGCGCGATGTCGCGCTCGCTGGACGGCTGCGGCCGGACGTCCTGGTGCACCGCAACCGCGGCGTCGCCGGGATCGACGGCACGGTGTCGACGGCCATCGGCGCGGCCACTGTGCACCGCGCGCCGTCGTACGCGCTGCTCGGCGATCTGACCTTCCTGCACGACGCGTCCGGCCTGCTCACCGGTCCGGCGGAGCAGTTGCCGGACCTGACGATCGTGGTGCTGAACGACGACGGCGGCGGCATTTTCTCGCTGCTGGAGCAGGGCGCGCCGGAACACTCGGCGAGCTTCGAGCGTGTCTTCGGCACGCCGCACGGGGCGGATTTGGGCGCGCTGTGCGCGGGCTACCGGGTGCCGCACGTCCTGGCCGAGACGGTCGAAGATTTCCGTGCCGCGCTGCGGCCCGCGCCGGGCCTGCGGGTCGTCGAGGTCCGGGTCGACCGGGCGCAGCACCGGAATCTCCACGCGCGGCTGAAGTCCGCGGTCGCGGAAGCGGTGGGGACGGTTTAACCGGCGGGGGCCGGTGAATGTGGGGGATTTCGTGAACGAGGCGGACCTGCGCCCGCGAGGCCGGTGGGCCTGGTTCAGCGCGGCGGTGGCGGCGCTGGCGCTGATCGGGCTGGTGTGCTCGTATTTCTCGTCGTTTCTGGTGATGGCCAGCGACAACTGCTTCGCCGGGGACAGCAGGGCGATCTGCAGCGCGGCCGGGCAGCAGGCGGTCGCGTCGCTGCCGTGGGTCGGCTGGTTCGCGGCGATCGCCGGGTCGTTCGCGATGGCCGGGCTCGCCGTGCGGCGCGGCTGGGGACCGTGGCCGGGGCTGTACGCGGGCCCGATCCTGTACGGCATCCCGATCGCCATCGCGTGGTGGATCGCCGAATCCGGATGATCTTCCCAGTGGGTAAGAACCCGTCGTTCGGACGTACCTGTGGGGTGCTCACGTGGATACGTTCGGTCGCATTGGCCACCTTGGAGGAACCATGCGATCGAGAACTCGGGCCGGAATCGGGGCGGTTGCGGCTGGAGTCGCGACGGTGCTGCTGGCAGGCACCGCCTCGGCAGTGCCGGCACCGGGCGCGCCGGGGGTCGGCGACCCGTACTACCCGAACGCCGGCAACGGCGGCACCGACGTGCAGCATTACGACATCCGCGTGAGCTACCAGCCGGAGACCGACGTCCTGTCGGGCACCACGACGCTGCTGCTCACCGCCACCCAGGACCTGTCGCGCTTCGACCTTGACTTCGCGCTCAAGGCGTCGAAGGTGCTGGTGAACAACCGGCCCGCGCAGTTCACGAATCAGAACGGCGACGGCGAGCTGGTGATCACGCCGGCGCAGCCGCTGCTGAAGGGCCAGTCCGCGACGGTCGTCGTGAGCTACTCCGACAGCCCGTCGACGGAGAAGGTCGGCGGACTGAACACGTGGAAGAAGGGCGCGTTCGGGGCGCTCGGCATCGACGAGCCGCAGAGCGCGCAGTGGTGGTTCCCCTCCAACGACCACCCGACCGACAAAGCGACTTACGACGTGTCGATCGAGGCTCCGGACGGGCTCGCCGCCATCTCGAACGGCACGCTGGTGAAGAAAACCAAGAAGCGGGCCGGCTGGACGCGGTGGAACTGGCGCAGCACCAAACCGCAGGCGACCTACCTGACGTCGTTCATCGTCGGCAAGTACGACGTGGTCCAGTCCACCACGCCGGACGGCAAGCCGTTCATCACCGCCTACGGTTCGGATCTCGGCGATTCGCTCGACGCGGCCAAGGCGAGCGTGGAGCGGACGCCGGAGGTTGACGAGTTCCTGGCGTCGCAGTTCGGGCCGTATCCGTTCGAGGCCGAGGGCGGCGTCGTGACCAGCGGGATCACCTTCTCGCTGGAAAACCAGACCCGGCCGACCTACGGCGCGCGCAACTTCGCCGCTGGCTCCAACACCACGCTGATCGCGCACGAGAACGCACACCAGTGGTTCGGCGACAACGTTTCGCTGGGCAAGTGGAGCGACATCTGGCTGAACGAGGGCTTCGCGTCCTACGCCGAGTACCTGTGGTCCGAGCACCAGGGCGAGGGCACGACCGCGGAACTCGCGCAGTACGCGTACGACTCCTACGCGGCCGACGACCCGTTCTGGCAGGTCCTGCCGGGCGATCCGGGCGAGCCGAACCAGTTCGACCGCGCGGTGTACGACCGGGGCGCGATGGCCGTGCAGGCGTTGCGCACCACGGTCGGCGACCAGGCGTTCTTCTCGATCCTCCAGCAGTGGCAGACCGCCAAGGCCGGTAAAGCGGCGGTGATCCCGGACTTCATCGCGCTCGCGGAGAAGGTGTCGGGAAAGCCGTTGCAGGAACTGTTCCAGACCTGGCTGTTCACCAAGGGGAAGCCCGCCGTCGGTCCTAATGGGACGGTCGCGGCGGCCAAGGCTTTCGCCGCCGTTCCGGCGAAGCCGAAGGCGTGGGACCAGATCCAGGCGAACCACCGCGCGCTGGCGGCGGCTGAGCGGCACTGAAATTCGCTTGCCTGGCCGCGGGATCCTGGAGAGTTCCGCTCCAGGAGGAGGATTTCGTGGCCATGAAAGTGCGGGCGCAGCTCCGCCACGCCCGGCTCGACGGCCGGGAGTGGCGGGTGCTGCGCCCTGATCCCGTTCTGGACACCGCGCTGTTGTTCGAGGTCGCTCCGGGCACGGAGATGTCGCACGTGGAGATGTACGTCGACCGCAGCGCGGCGTACCGGATCGGGGTGCTGTGGCTGCTAGCCTCGCGGTCCCGCCACACGATCATCCACCTGCCGTTGCGCACCGGCCGGATTCCCGAGGAACCGGAGTTCACCGGTCGTCCGCTGGATCTCGTGCTGAGCCAGCACACCGCGCACCTGCGCCCTTCGCAGTGGCCGCGGCTGCGGGCGGCGCTCGGCCCGGCCCGGCCGCATACCGTGCGGGTCCCGGCTGATCGGCGGCCGATCGACTGGCCGGAATGGCCCACCCGGGACCGGCTGCTCGACCGGTTCCACGCGAACACGATGTTCCTGACCGGCAGCCCGGCGGTCTTCCGGCACACCGCCGAGGACTTCTTCGCCCTCGCGTTCGGAGCCCCTGGTTCGGCTCCGGGCGAGGAATCGGCGCAGCACAAGTGTTTTCAGCTGCATTGGACGTCTCGGCTGCTGGTGAACTCGTACAACCTGCACGTGCTGTACCGGGCGCACTGGCTGCCGAGTGCCGAGCTGGTCGGCGCACCCGACTAAACTCTGGGTGTGGCAGCCAGGAGTGTGAAGGCACGGCGGATCGCGTGGTTCGCCGTGCTGGGCGTGGCTGTGCTGCTCACGGTGATGTGCGTGAGCCTGGTTTTCGCCGCGTTCCGCAACGACAGCGCGATCGAATCGCACCTGGGCACGGCGAACGCGACGGTCGAGTCGGTGGCCTTCGACCGCACGATCATCCAGTACCAGACCCCGGACGGCATCGTGCACAGCCCGCCGACCGGGGTGCTGTACCCGTCGGGCCTCGCCGCCGGCCAGCTGGTGGCGATCGAGTACGACGCGACGAACCCCGAGCTGACCAGGGTCGCTGGCCGGACCGCGACGTTGACGCTGCTGCCGGTGGGGATGACGGTGCTGATCACGTGGCTGGTGGCGGGCCCGCTGCTGTGGTGGTTGCGCCGGTTGATGAAGCGGGACCGGTCCGCTTCGGTGGCGGAGCCGGTCGCCGCGAAGGTGTGATCAGGTTCCGGCGGTTTCCTGCCACCAGCCGAGTACTTCGTCGGCGACGCCGGGTGCGGCGACCAGCAGTCCGTCGGTAGGCAGGGCAGCGTCCTCGCCGTGTTTGTCCAGCACCACCGCGCCCGCCTCGATCGCCATTGCGACTGAGCCCGCGACGTCCCATTCGTGGTAGCTGTGCAGTACCGCCGCGGCGGCGTGCCCCAGCGCGACCTGGGCGATCGACAGGGCGGCCGACCCCAGCACCCGCACCCCGGTGTGGGCGGCTGCCGCTCGTTCGATGAACTCGCCCATTCCCGGCCACGGGCCCTTGCGCGCCAGTTCGGTGCAGACGATCGCTCCGGCGGTGCCCGCGCGGTCGACCAGTTTCAGCGGTTTTCCGTTCGCGCGGGCTCCCCGGCCGCGGGCGGCGGCGTAGATCTGCGCCCGGTACGGGTCGGCGACGACGCCCACCACCGGGCCGCTCGCGTCGACCAGGGCGAGGCTGTAGGCGCACCACGGCACTCCGGCGACGTAGTTCGCCGTGCCGTCCACGGAATCGACGACCCAGCGGTACTCCGCGACGTCCGCGCCGTGGTCGGCGCCGAATTCGTGGCCTACCACCGGGATTCCGGGGAACTCCGCGGTCAGCACGCGGCGGGTGTGCCGTTCCAGGATCCGATCGGTGTCGGTGACCCAGTCGAACGGCGAATCCAGCGTCGCCGGGTGCGCGCCGCGGCCCGCGGTCGCGGTGATCACGTCGGTGGCGTCGTTCGCCAGCCGCCCCGCGACCTCGAGTGCTCGGGAGAGCAGCCCGGGTTCCACGGGCCGCGACGGCCTGGAGGACAAGAGGGTCATGCCTGCTTAGTCTGGGCGTTCCTGGTGTCCGGGACACGACCGGAAGATGACATGTCGTGGCGAATTCTTCGACGGTCGGCGCCCGGGCGCGGACGCTGCGGAGTGTTTCGCCACCGTTGGCCGGTCGGTTACGCGGGATTGGCCCGCCCTGCCTGCGGTTTTGCGACAGTGACGCCGTGCGAGTCGCCATAGTCACCGAAAGTTTCCTGCCCCAGGTGAACGGCGTGACGAATTCCGTGCTGCGGGTCGTCGAGCACCTGGTCGAATCCGCGCACGACGTGCTGGTCGTCGCCCCGGGACCGGGTCCGGCGAGTTACCGCGGCGCGCCGGTCGTCCGCATTCCGGCGCTGGACTTCCCCGGCGTGAACTCGCTGCCGATCGGCCTGCCGACGCGCACCGTGCTGACCGCGCTGGCCGATTTCGGCCCGGACGTCGTGCACCTGGCCTCGCCGTTCGTGGTCGGCGCGCGCGGGCTCGCCGCGGCCAGACGGCTGCGGGTGCCGTCGATCGCCGTCTACCAGACCGACATCGCCGGGTTCGCCACGTCGTACGGCTTCGGCATCGGCGCGCGGGCGGCCTGGCGCTGGGTCCGCCGCCTGCACTCGCGGGCCGACCGGACGCTCGCGCCGTCGTCGGACTCGATCGAACAGCTGAAACTGCACGGCGTTCCGCGCGTGCACCGCTGGGCGCGCGGCGTGGACGTCAGCCGGTTTTCCCCGGCGCACGCGGATCCGGCGCTGCGTGCGGAACTCGCGCCGAACGGCGAACTGCTGGTCGGGTTCGTCGGACGGCTCGCGCCGGAGAAGGAGGTCGACCGGCTGACCGTGCTGGCCGGGATGCCGGGCGTGCGCGTGGTCGTCGTCGGCGACGGACCGGAGCTGCCGTCGTTGCGGGAACGGTTGCCTGGCGCGGCTTTCCTCGGCGCGAAGTACGGTGACGAGCTGTCGGTCGCGTACGCGAGCCTCGACGTTTTCGTGCACACCGGGCCGCACGAGACGTTCTGCCAGGCGGTGCAGGAGGCGATGGCGTCCGGACTTCCGGTGCTCGCGCCGGACGCGGGTGGCCCGAAGGATCTCGTTTTGCCTGGCCGGACTGGCTATTTGCTGCCCGCCGACCGGGAATCGTTCGGCCCGGCGCTGGTTGCCAAGGTCAATGACCTGCGCGACGCGGCGTTGCGGGCCCGGCTGGGCGAGAAGGCGCGGAAAGTGGTCCTGGGTCGGACGTGGCCCGCAGTGTGCCGGGAGCTGGTCGGGCACTACGAAGCGGTACAGGGCCGAGTCGCGCGTGCGGCTTGAGCCATGCACATCGTCCAGCTGGCGAACTTCTACGGACCGCGGTCCGGCGGGCTGCGGACCGCGCTGAACCACCTCGGCGCGGGGTACGTCGCCAGCGGGCACCGGGTGACGCTGGTCGTGCCGGGGCGGCGGTACGCGGTGGAAAGCCTGCCGACCGGGGTGTGCCGGTATTCGTTGCCTGCCTTGCAAATTCCCGGGACCGGCGGGTATCGCGCGGTCGATCCGCAGCGGGTTCGTGCGGTGCTGCGGCGGCTGGAACCGGACCGGCTGGAGGTGTCCGACCGGTTGACCTTGCGTGGGATGGGCGTCTGGGCGCGGCGGAACGGCGTGCCCAGCATGGTCATTTCGCATGAGCGGCTGGACCGGTTGCTGGAACAGTTTTTGCTGCCCGGAGCGATGGCCCGGCACGTCGCGGATGCCGCCAACCGGCGGATGGCGGCGTCGTACGACACGGTGGTGTGCACGACTGCCTTCGCGCACGCGGAGTTCGAGCGGATCGCCGCGCCGAATGTCCGGCGGGTGCCGCTGGGGGTGGATCTGGCTACCTTCGCGCCGTCGATGCGGGATTCGGGATGGCGGAGGGCGTTGGCCAGTGGTGCCGACGCGTTGATTGTCCATTGTGGTCGGTTGTCGCCGGAGAAACATGTTGAGCGGAGCGTGGATACGGTCGCTGAGCTGACTGAGTCCGGCGCGCGGGTGCGGTTGGTGATCGCGGGGGACGGTCCGCGACGACGGGCATTGGAACGGCGGGCCCGGGGCTTGCCGGTGACGTTCCTCGGCTTCTTGGCTGGACGCGGCGAGGTGGCTCGATTGCTGGCCAGCGCGGATGTTTCGCTGGCTCCGGGACCGCATGAGACGTTCGGGTTAGCGGCTTTGGAGGCGCTTGCTTCCGGTACGCCGGTAGTGGTTTCGGCGTCCTCGGCATTGCGGGAGATCGTGCGGCCCGGGTGCGGGGCGGCGGTGGATGACTACGCGCCCGCGTTCGCCAGCGCGGTGACCGGGTTGTTGGACAGTCCCGAAGAGATCCGGCGGGCGGCTGCTCGGGCGCGTGCGGAGGAATTCGCTTGGCCGACCTCGGTGCGGGGAATGCTCGCCGCGCTGGGCTGACAAAGGTCCGTGAAGGGCTCCTTGAGGGAATCTAATTCCCTCAAGGAGCCCTTCACGGACAACTAGCCGCGGTAGCCGGGGTGGACGCCGGGGGTTAGGTCGTGGTCGGCGGCGACTCGGGCCAGCAGGTCGCGCAGCACCGAACGTTCCTCTGTGGACAGTGCGGCCATCATCTCGTCTTCGTGTGCTGCGGCGGCTTTCGCGAGTGCGGCCATCGTTTCTTGGCCTTTGTCGCTCAGGAAAACCGCGTAGAGGCGCCGGTCTTGCGGGTTGCGGCGGCGTTCGATCAGACCCTGCTGCTCCAAGCCGTCGACGAGGGCGACCAGCCGGGTCGGCGGCGTGCCCAGTTCCGCGGCCAGCACCTGCTGACTCTCGCCGGGCCGCCGCGCGATCGCCCGGAGCAGGCCGGTCTGGGGCGGGGTCAGGCCCAGGTCCGCGACGCGTTCGGCGAAGCGCAGGGTCGCGTGTGCGCCCAGCTGGGCCAGCAGGAAAGCGCTGCCGAACTGCGGAGGTCCTTGCATGCCCTGAACCGTATCGCTTGACAATCCATTACACCAGTGTAATCGTTCTAGCAGTGAAACTAATTGACCTGGAGGTTTGCCATGACGACCATGACTCGACAGGGCGGTCCGCCCTTGCTGGCACCGGCGCTGGCGTTCGGGGTGCTGACCGTCGCGTCGGCGGTGCTCGGGGCGACGGGGACGCGGCCGGATTCCAGCGCGGCTGAAGTCGCCGCGTATATCGGCGGCAACCAGGGCGTTGTGCAGCTGCTCGCGTTCGCGGTGTTCGGCGCGTCGGTTCCATTGGCGGTCTGGGCCGCGACCGCCTATCGCAGACAGCGGCGGCTCGGCGTCGCGGCACCGGGCGCGGTGATCGGGCTGACCGGCGGCGTGCTGTCCGCGGCCGCGCTCGCGATGAGCGGGTTGATCACCTGGACCGCCGCGCAGTCCAGCGAGACGCCGGCGGTGGCACGGGCGTTGACCAGCCTCGCGTTCGCGTCCGGCGGGCCGGGCTTCGTGGTGCCGCTGGCGTTGCTGATCGCCGGGATCGCGGTGCCCGCGCTGTTCCTGAACCTGCTGCCGCGCTGGCTGTCGGTCGCCGGGCTGGTGGTCGCCGCGGCCGCGGTGCTCGCCTCGCTGTCGCTGCTGACCCCGGCGCTGTATCCGCTGATCCCGGTCGGCCGGTTCGGCGGGCTGGCGTGGCTGGTCGCCGCCAGCGTCCTGCTCCCGCGCGACCGCGCGGCACGGACGGACTAATCTCGGACCCATGCCCCGAGCGAGCCTGGACAAGGATCCGCACGAAGTCGCCGCGATGTTCGACGGCGTCGCGTCCGGTTACGACCGGGCGAACTCGTTCATGACGTTCGGGTTCGACCGGCGCTGGCGCACCACCACGGCGCGCGTGCTGGACGCCAAGCCGGGGGAGAAGGTGCTCGACCTCGCGGCGGGCACCGGGGTGTCCACCGTCGAGTACGCGCGCGGCGGAGCCTGGTGCCTCGCCGCAGACTTCTCCGTCGGGATGCTCAAGGCGGGCCTGCACCGGAAGGTGCCGATGGTCGCCGCGGACGCGATGTGCCTGCCGTTCGCCGACAACAGCTTCGACGCCGTCACCATCTCCCTCGCGCTGCGGAACTTCGTCGACACCAAGGGCGCGCTCGCCGAGATCCTTCGGGTGGTCAAACCGGGCGGCAGGCTGGTGATCTGCGAGGTGTCGACGCCCACCTTCGCCCCCATCCGGTTCATCTACCGGCGGTTCGTCCTCAAGCTGCTCACCTGGGTCGGCAGCCGGTCCTCGACCAACCCCGAGGCCTACTCCTACCTGGCCGAATCGATGCTCGCCTGGCCCGATCAGCGCGGGCTCGGCGAGATCATCGCGAGCGCAGGATGGACCGAGGTGGAGTGGCTGAACCTCACATTCGGCGTCGTCGCGATCCACCGCGCGCGCAAGCCTGCCTAAACTCGGCGGTATGACGACTTCGCGCCGCCGCAGCCCAGACCACGACGCCGAAGTGATCGTGGTCGGGGCTGGACCGGCTGGTTCGACCGTGGCCACTTACCTCGCGCGCGCCGGGGTGGACGTGCTGCTGCTGGAGAAGACCGTCTTTCCGCGCGAAAAGGTGTGCGGGGACGGGCTCACGCCGCGGGGTGTGAAGCAGTTGATCGACCTCGGTCTGGACACCAGCGAGGAAGCGGGCTGGGTGCGGAGCCGGGGGCTGCGGATTCTTACCGGGGATCTGACGCTGGAGTTCGATTGGCCGGATCTCACTGATTACCCGCCTTACGGCGTCTCCCGGACTCGGCAGGACTTTGATGACTTGCTGGCCAAGACCGCGGTGAAGGCCGGGGCTCGGTTGTACGAGCGGACCACCGTCACTGGGGCGATTACCAATGCTTCCGGCCGGGTCGTGGGGGTCGAGGCGAAGGTCGGGCCGGAGAAGACCCCGGTCAGTTATCGGGCGCCGTTGGTGCTGGCTTGCGACGGGGTGTCGGCGCGGCTGGCGTTGAGTGTGGGGATCGACAAGAACGAGAAGCGGCCGATGGGGGTCGCGGTTCGGCGGTATTACAAGAGTCCCAAGCATGATGACCCGTTCATCGAGGGGCATCTTGAGCTGTGGGACCGGTCTGATCCTCGGGATCCGAAGCTGCTGCCTGGATACGGGTGGGCGTTTCCGTTGGGGGACGGGACGGTCAACGTCGGGCTGGGGATGCTGTCGACCTCGGCCTCGTTCCGGAACACCGACTATCGCGCGTTGTTGCGGCAGTGGCTTGACGGGACTCCTGAGGAATGGGGGTACCGCGAGGAGAACGCCATCGGCAAGGTCGGCGGGGCCGGGTTGCCGATGGGGTTCAACCGGACGCCGCATTACCGGAACGGGCTGCTGCTTCTCGGCGACGCCGGGGGGATGGTGAGCCCGTTCAACGGCGAGGGGATTTCGGCGGCGATGGAGTCGGCGCAGCTCGCGGCTGAGGCTGTGGTGCAGGCGTTGGCGCGGCCGGAGGGGCCGTCTCGGGAGCGGGCGTTGGAGGGGTATCCGCGGGCTGTCGGCGAGCTGATGGGCGGGTATTACCGGCTGGGGAACGTGTTCGCGAAGTTGATCGGGAAGCCGAAGATCATGCACGCGGCTACCAAGTACGGGTTGCGGGTCAACAAGATTCTTCCCTTGGTGTACAAGGGGCTTTCCGGGTGTTACGACGCTCGTGGGGGCGATGGGGTGGATCGGTTGATCGCTGCGTTGGCTCGGGTTACGCCTCGTCCTCGGTAGTCGGCTCGTCGCCTGGCGGCGACATCGTTTGTGGTTGCGTGGGGCACCCCGAAGCTTGATTGTGCTGACGGTTCGGGGGTGCTTGTCAAGGCGGGAAAGATGCCTTGACAAGCACCCCCGAACCGCAGGGGAGCTTCGTATCGGGGTTGGGGGAGGGGCTGGGTGCCTCGATGGTTGGGTGCATCGGCTGCGGGACGGGGCCGGGTGCCTCGATGGTTGGGTGCATCGGCTGCGGAGTTACCCGGGTGGAGCAATGGGTTGTCCGGCCGGTCAGTGTGATGCGTCACAAGATCGAGTCGGGGCTGGGGCTCGGCGCGGTTCTTGAATGTGGCTTTACCGCTGGTCTCGCGATTGCGCGCGGGGGTGGGCCTGGGGGATCGTTCTGTCTAGTTAGGGCTGCCTTAGTCCATAACCCCTCGGGACAAGAGTGTGACTCACGTCCTACACTCCCCCCATGCTTTGTGAATCGCTTCACAACCGCGACTCGTCGCTTGTGAACTATTTCACAAGCAGGTGGTGGGTCGGACACGGGCCGTAAGGGCGCCCTGACCCTCGGCGGTGTGACCCAGCTCCCTTAGGGTGCGCAACCGAGAACTCGGACCACCACCCGAGAACAACCCGCAGCGGCGCGGAAAGGATGGCGAAGACCCCGTGCTGATGGTGCCCGTGCTGGCGCAGGCCGATCCCGGACCGGCGGCGCCCGGACTCAACGTGTATCTGCCGCTCGTTCTGCTTTTCGTGCTCGCGGCGGGGTTCGCCGTGTTCTCCGTGCTGCTCGGTCCGCTCGTCGGACCGAAGCGGTACAACCGCGCGAAGACCGCTGCCTACGAGTGCGGCATCGAACCGTCGCCGCAGCCGCTCGTCGGCGGCGGCCGGATGCCGGTGGCCTACTACATCACGGCCATGCTCTTCATCCTGTTCGACATCGAGATGGTGTTCCTCTACCCGTTCGCGGTGAACGCCAACGCACTCGGTGTCTTCGGCCTGGTGGAGATCGTGCTGTTCATCGTGACGGTCGGGTTCGCGTACGCCTACGTGTGGCGGCGCGGCGGCCTGGATTGGAACTGAACCCATGGGCCTCGAAGAAAAACTCCCCAACGGCATCCTTCTTGCCAGCCTCGAGGGACTGGTCAACTGGGCACGCAAGAACTCGCTGTGGCCCGCCACGTTCGGGCTCGCCTGCTGCGCGTTCGAGATGATGTCGGTCGGCGGTTCGCGCTACGACATCGCGCGGTTCGGCATGGAGCGGTTCTCCGCCACGCCGCGCCAGGCCGACCTGATGATCGTGGCCGGCCGGGTGACCCAGAAGATGGCCCCGGTCCTGCGCCAGATCTACGACCAGATGGCCGAGCCCAAGTGGGTTCTCTCGATGGGCGTCTGCGCCTCGTCCGGCGGGATGTTCAACAACTACGCCGTCGTGCAGGGCGTCGACCACATCGTGCCGGTCGACATGTACCTGCCGGGCTGCCCGCCGCGGCCGGAAATGCTGCTCGACGCGATCCTCAAGCTGCACGCCAAGATCCAGGACGAGCCGATCAATGCCCGCCGCGCCGCGATCCGCGCGGCCAGCGGGGCCCGTACCGAGCTGATTCCGTCCTCGATCAAGTACGCGAAGAAGTGAGCACCGGTGCCTGAGAACCCCGAAGAGACTCCCGAAACCGGCGGCCCGCAGTCCAGCGCGGAGCGGCCCGAAGCAGGCCTCGAAGCGCACGGCCCCGGCGCGGCCGAACCGGTCGTCGCCGGACGCGAGCGCAAGGGCATGTTCGGTGTCCGCGGCAGCGGGGACACCTCCGGTTACGGCGGCCTGCGGCTGCCCGCCTACAGCCCGCCGCCCGCGGAGCGCCCGTACGGCGGCTGGTTCGACGAGTTCGCCGACGAGTTCATGGCCGCCTTGGCGGACAACAAGATCCCGCCGACCGCGATCCTCCAGACCACTGTGGACCGCGGCGAGATCACCTTCTACGTCAGCCGCGAGCACCTCGTCGACATCGCGAAGGTCCTGCGCAACGACCCGGGCCTGCGGTTCGAGATGCTGCTGGCGGTCACCGGCGTCGACTACGGCGTGGACGTCCCGCAGCGGATGCACACGGTCTACGACTTCCTGTCGATGACCTACCGCCGCCGGATCCGGCTCGAAGTCACCATGGACATGGACAACCTGCACGTCCCGTCCCTCGTCCCGGTCTACCCGACGGCGGACTGGCACGAGCGCGAGGCCTACGACATGTTCGGCATCGTCTTCGACGGCCACCCCGGGCTCACCCGCATCTTCATGCCGGACGACTGGGACGGCCACCCCCAGCGCAAGGACTACCCGCTCGGCGGGATCCCGGTCGAATACAAGGGCGCGGAAATCCCGCCGCCAGACCAGCGGAGGTCGTACTCGTGACCAGCACCAACGAAACGACGGAAGCCGAGTACGCGGAAGTCCGGGACACCACCGAAGGCCCCGTCTACCACGTCTCCGGCGGGGACTGGGACGAAGTTCTCGGCGACGCCCAGCACGACGACCGCATGGTCATCAACATGGGCCCGCAGCACCCGTCGACGCACGGCGTGCTCCGGCTCGTGCTGGAGCTGGAAGGCGAGACGGTCACGCAGCTGCGCGCGGTCGTCGGCTACCTGCACACCGGCATCGAGAAAAGCGCGGAGTTCCGCAACTGGACCCAGGGCGTCACCTTCGTGACCCGCGCGGACTACCTCGCCCCGCTGTCCAACGAGATGTGCTACTGCCTCGGCGTCGAGAAACTGCTGGGCATCAAGGCCCCGCCGCGTGCGGAACTGCTGCGCGTGCTGCTCCTCGAGCTGAACCGGATCACCTCGCACCTGGTGTTCATCGCGACCGGCGGCATGGACCTCGGCGCCACCACCGCGATGACGCTCGGCTTCCGCGAGCGCGAAGAAGCCATGCACCTGCTGGAGTACCTGACCGGCCTGCGGATGAACCACGCGTTCATCCGTCCCGGCGGGCTCGCGCAGGACTTCCCCGAGGACTGGACGGAAAAGGTCCTCGACTTCTGCAAGCTCATGGACAAGCGGCTTCCGCTGTACGACAAGATGTTCACCGGTCAGCCGATCTGGCGGAACCGGCTCAAGGACGTCGGCGTGCTGCCGCTGGACGCGTGCCTCGAACTCGGCATCACCGGTCCGGTGCTGCGCGCCGCGGGCCTGCCGTGGGACCTGCGCAAGACCGAGCCGTACTCGCGCTACGACGAGATCGAGTTCGACGTGCCGACCTCGACCGACGCGGACAGCTGGGCGCGGTACCTGCTGCGGCTCGAGGAAATCCACCAGAGCCTGCGGATCATGAAGCAGGTCGCGAAGATGGCCGAGCCGGGCCCGGTCATGGTGGAGGACAAGAAGATCGCCTGGCCCGCGCAGCTGTCCATCGGCAGCGACGGCATGGGCAACTCGCTCGGCCACGTCAAGAAGATCATGGGCCAGTCGATGGAATCCCTGATCCACCACTTCAAGCTCGTCACCGAGGGCTTCCACGTGCCGCCGGGCCAGGTCTACGCGCCGGTCGAATCGCCGCGCGGCGAGATCGGCGCGCACCTGGTGTCCGACGGCGGCACCCGCCCGCTGCGCGTGCACCTGCGGGAGCCGAGTTTCGTGAACATGCAGGCGATGCCCGCGATGGCCGAAGGCGGCCTGGTGGCCGACCTCGTCGTCGTGATCGCTTCGATCGACCCGGTTCTGGGGGGAGTTGACCGATGACGAACCCGACCGCAGTCCCGGAGCCGGGACCGCACGACGCGACGAAGACGTACGCGGCCGCGGGAGCCGACACCGACGTCGCCGCGATCGCGCCCGACCCGTCCGTCGCCGAGGGAATCCTCGCCGACACGCCGGCCGCGGACGTATTCGACGCCGACACGCACCGCGAGGCGAAGGAAATCATCGCCCGCTACCCGATGTCGCGTTCGGCGCTGCTGCCGATGCTGCACCTGGTGCAGTCGGTGCAGGGCTACGTGAGCCAGGAAGGCATCGCCTTCTGCGCGCAGCATCTCGACCTGACCGACGCCGAGGTCAGCGCGGTCGCGACGTTCTACACCATGTACAAGCGCCGCCCGTGCGGCGAGCACCTGGTGAGCGTCTGCACCAACACGCTGTGCGCGGCGCTCGGCGGCGACGACATCTACAAGAAGCTCCAGACGCACCTCGGTTCCGCGGAAAAGCCGCTGGGGCACGAGGAAACCGCGGGCACGCCGGGTGAACAGGGCTCGATCACCTTGGAGCACGCGGAATGTCTCGCCGCCTGCGACCTCGGTCCGGTCATCCAGGTGAACTACGAGTACTTCGACAACCAGACGCCGGAGCAGGCGGTCGCGCTCGTGGACGCGTTGCAGGCAGGCAAAAAGCCCGCCCCGACGCGCGGTGCGGCGCTGACCGACTTCAAGGGCGCGGAGCGGCAGCTCGCCGGGTTCTGGCCCGAGGACGAGGCCGCGTACCGCAGTGCCGTGGACGGTCCGTCGCAGGCGGTCGAGACCTTGCGCGGCGCGCAGATCGCAGCCGATCGCGGCTGGTCCGCCCCCGGTGCACAGGATGTTCCGCTTCCTGAAGTGGAGAAGAAGTAATGGCTGATCCCATCACTCCGGTCCTCACGAAGCGCTGGCTGTCCCCGGAATCCTGGCGCATCGAAACGTACGAGGCGCTCGAGGGCTACACCGCGGCGCGCAAGGCGCTGGCCGCCACGCCCGAGCAGCTCGTGCAGGTGGTCAAGGACTCCGGTCTGCGCGGCCGCGGCGGCGCGGGCTTCCCGGCGGGCGTGAAGTGGTCGTTCATGCCGCCCAACGAGGACAAGCCGCACTATCTGGTGATCAACGCCGACGAGGGCGAACCCGGTACCTGCAAGGACATTCCGCTGATGATGGCGGACCCGCATTCGCTGATCGAGGGCTGCATCATCGCCTCGTACGCGATGCGGTCGCACCACTGCTTCATCTACGTCCGGGGCGAGGCGCTGCACTGCATCCGCCGGCTCAACGCGGCCGCGCGCGAGGCGTACGCGAAGGGCTACCTCGGCAAGAACATCTTCGGCACCGGCTGGGACCTCGAGCTGACCGTGCACGCCGGGGCCGGCGCGTACATCTGCGGCGAGGAAACCGCGTTGCTGGACTCGCTCGAAGGCCGTCGCGGGCAGCCCCGGCTCAAGCCGCCGTTCCCCGCGGCCGCCGGTCTGTACGCCGCGCCGACGACGGTGAACAACGTCGAGACCATCGCGTCCGCGTCGTACATCATCAACGCCGGTTCGTCCTGGTTCCGCGAGATGGGCCGCGAAAAGTCGCCCGGTCCGAAGATCTACTCGATCTCCGGACACGTCGAGAAGCCCGGCCAGTACGAGTGCCCGCTCGGCACCACGCTGCGCGAGCTGCTGGAGCTGGCAGGCGGCATGAAGGACGGCATCCCGCTCAAGTTCTGGACGCCCGGCGGTTCGTCGACGCCGATGTTCACCGCCGAGCACCTCGACGTCCCGCTCGACTTCGAGGGCGCGGCCGAGGCCGGTTCGATGCTCGGCACCACCGCGGTGCAGGTCTTCAACGAGACCGTTTCGGTGCCGTGGGCGGTCATGAAGTGGACGCAGTTCTACGAGCACGAGTCCTGCGGCAAATGCACGCCGTGCCGCGAGGGCACGTACTGGCTGGCGCAGATCCTGGAGCGGATGGTCGAGGGCCACGGCACCGAGGAGGACATCGACACCCTCCTCGACGTGTGCGACAACATCTTCGGCCGCTCGTTCTGCGCGCTCGGCGACGGCGCGGTGTCGCCGATCCAGAGCGGCATCAAGTACTTCCGGGACGAGTTCCTGGCCTTGTGTGAGAGCAACAAGCGAGAACTGGTGGGAGCGCAGGCATGACGATCGCCCCCGACAAGCCCGAAACGGCGGAAACGCCGGTCCCCGAGGGCTACGTCAAGCTGACCATCGACGGCGAAGAGGTCATCGCGCCCAAGGGCGAGCTGCTGATCCGCACCGCCGAACGGCTCGGCACCAGCATCCCTCGCTTCTGCGACCACCCGCTGCTCGACCCGGCGGGCGCGTGCCGCCAGTGCCTGGTCGAGGTCGAAATGGGCGGCCGTCCGATGCCGAAGCCGCAGGCCTCGTGCACGATGACGGTCGCCGACGGCATGGTGGTGAAGACGCAGCTCACCTCGCCGGTCGCGGACAAGGCGCAGCAGGGCGTGATGGAGCTGCTGCTCATCAACCACCCGCTCGACTGCCCGATCTGCGACAAAGGCGGCGAATGCCCGCTGCAGAACCAGGCGCTCGCGCACGGCCGCGCCGAATCGCGGTTCGTGGACACCAAGCGCACGTTCCCGAAGCCGCTGCCGATCTCGTCGCAGGTGTTGCTCGACCGGGAACGCTGCGTGCTGTGCCAGCGCTGCACCCGGTTCTCCGACCAGGTCGCCGGCGACCCGTTCATCGCGCTGCTCGAACGCGGCGCGCACCAGCAGATCGGCACCGCGGAAACCGCCGACGTACTGGACCTCGCCTCGCGCACCACCGGCGGCGAACCGTTCCAGAGCTACTTCTCCGGCAACGTGATCCAGATCTGCCCGGTCGGCGCGCTCACCAGCGCGGCGTACCGGTTCCGGTCGCGGCCGTTCGACCTCGTCTCCTCGCCGAGCGTGTGCGAGCACTGCTCGTCCGGCTGCGCCGAGCGCACCGACTTCCGGCGCGGCAAGGTCCAGCGCAAGCTGGCCGGCGACGACCCGGAGGTGAACGAGGAATGGCTGTGCGACAAGGGCCGGTTCGCGTTCCGCTACGTGCAGGCCGGTGACCGGATCCGCCGTCCGCTCGTCCGCAACGCCGACGGCGAGCTGGAGGAAGCGTCCTGGACCGACGCGCTCCGGACCGCCGCGGAAGGCTTGCTGAAGGCCCGCGAGGGCAAGGGCGGCGCGGTGCTCACCGGCGGCAGGCTGACCGTCGAGGACGCCTACGCGTACTCGAAGTTCGCCCGGATCGCCTTGCGCACCAACGACATCGACTTCCGCACCCGCGCGCATTCGGACGAGGAGCTCGCGTTCCTCGGGTCGACGGTCGTGGGCACCACGCCGGAAACGGGCGTGACGTTCGGCGAGATCGAACGGGCCAAGACGGTGCTGTGCGTGGCGTTCGAGCCCGAGGACGAAGCGCCGATCGTGTTCCTGCGGCTGCGCAAGGCGGCCCGCAAGAACCGCACCCGCGTCGTCCACTTGGGACAGTGGACGACCTCCTCGGTGCGCAAGACCTTCGGCGAACTGCTGGCCTGCGTCCCCGGCGGCGAAGCGGCCGCGGTGGACGGCATCGCGCAGCACGCGGCCGACGTCGACGCGGCGCTCAGCGGCGAGGGCGCGGTGATCCTGGTCGGCGAGCGGGCCGCGGAAATCCCCGGCCTGTTCTCCGCGCTGCTGCGGCTGACCGCCCGCACCGGAGCCCGGCTGGCGTGGATCCCGCGCCGCGCGGGCGACCGGGGCGCGCTCGAAACCGGTTGTGTACCCACGCTTCTGCCGGGCGGCCGCTCGGTCGCCGACGAGGCGGCCCGCGCCGAGGTCGGCAAGCAGTGGGGCGCCGAGCTTCCGGCCGAACCGGGCCGCGACGTCACCGGCATCCTCCAGGCCGCTTCCGGCGGACAGCTGGACGCGCTGGTGGTCGGCGGCGTCGACCCGAACGACCTGCCCGACCCGGACCTGGCCCGCCGCGCGCTCGACAACGCCGGGTTCGTGGTCAGCCTGGAACTGCGGGCGAGCGAGGTCACCGAACGGGCCGACGTGGTCCTGCCGATCGCCCCGGCGGTCGAGAAGTCCGGCAGCTACCTCAACTGGGAGGGCCGCCGCCGCGACTTCGACACCACGCTGGAGGGCACCGGTTCCCTTTCCGACGGCCGGGTGCTCGACACCCTGGCCGTCGAAATGGACGCCGACCTGTTCACCCAGACCCCGGCCGCCGCCGCGGGCGACTTCGCGAAGCTCGCGCCGGTCGCCGCCTCGGCGCCCGCGCCGTCGGTCGCCGCCGCGGCGGCCCCGGTCCCGAACGGCAAGGCAGTGCTCGCCACCTGGCGGCAGCTGATCGACAACGGCTCGCTGCAGGACGACGAACCGCACCTCAAGGGCACCCAGCGGCCGCCGGTCGCCCGGCTTTCGGCGAAGACCGCCGAGGGCCTGGGCGGAACGGTCCGGGTGTCGAACGAGCGCGGGTCGATCACCCTGCCGGTCGAGGTCGCCGACCTGCCGGACGGCGTCGTGTGGCTGCCCGGCAACTCCGACGGCTCGGCCGTCCGCGCCGCACTCGCCGCCGGACACGGCGCGCTCGTGCAGATCTCCGGAGGTGACCAGTGAGCCCGCAGCTCACGCAGTTCCTCGCCGCGTACCCGGACGCCGCGGAACGGGCTCGGCTCATCGCCGACGACCCGTGGTGGCTCGTCCTGATCAAGGCGGTCGTGGTCCTGTTGATCGGGCCGGTCCTGACGATCTTCCTGATCGTGTGGGAGCGCAAGGCGATCGGCCGGATGCAGAACCGGCCCGGCCCCAACCGGGTCGGCCCCGGCGGCTACCTGCAGTCGCTCGCCGACGCGATCAAGCTCCCGTTCAAGGAGCAGATCATCCCGGACACCGCCGACCGCAAGGTGTACTTCCTCGCGCCGGTGCTGTCCGCGGTCCCCGCGCTGATCGCGCTGTCGGCCATCCCGTTCGGCCCGGTCGTCTCGATCTTCGGGCACCGGACGGTGCTGCAGCTGATGGACCTGCCAGTCGGCGTGCTGGTGATCCTCGCCTGCTCGTCGGTCGGCGTGTACGGCATCGTGCTGGCGGGCTGGGCTTCCGGTTCGCCGTACCCGCTGTTCGGCGGCATGCGCTCGGCGGCGCAGGTGATCTCCTACGAGATCGCGATGGGCCTCTCGATCGTCGCGGTGATCCTGTACTCCGGTTCGCTGCAGACGTCGGAAATCGTGCAGGCGCAGTCGCACGGCTGGTACTTCTACATGCTCATCCCGAGCTTCGTGATCTACGTGATCTCGATGGTCGGCGAGACGAACCGCGCGCCGTTCGACCTCCCGGAGGCCGAATCCGAGCTGGTCGGCGGCTTCCACACCGAGTACAGCTCGATGAAGTTCGCGATGTTCTTCCTCGCCGAGTACGTCAACATGGTGATCGTCTCCGCGTTCTGCACCACGCTGTTCCTCGGCGGCTGGCGGTTCCCGTTCGTCGGCGACGATTCGGCGCTGAACCAGAACTGGTGGCCGGTCCTCTGGTTCTTCGCCAAGACGTTCATCCTGCTGTTCGGCTTCATCTGGCTGCGCGGCACGCTGCCGCGGCTGCGCTACGACCAGTTCATGCGGCTGGGCTGGAAGGTCCTGGTCCCGGTCAACCTGGTGTGGATCGTGGTCGTGGTCGCGATCAAGACGGTCCAGTGGAGCTGGCCGCAGATCCTCGTCGGCGTCGGCATCGTGCTGGTGGTGCTCGTGCTGCTGAGCCTCGCGCTGCCGGACAAGAAGCTGCCCGAATCGGATTACGTGGACCTGGCCGGAAGCGGCTACCCGCTGCCGCCGCTCGACCTGCGGGTCCCGGACGCGACGCCGCGGCAGAAGGCGCTGGCCAAGGCGGAGGCGAAGGCCGCGCGGCGCAAGCCGGCCGGCGTCACCGCGGCGGCCGCACAGGAAGGAACAGAAGATGGCGGCAACTGACTTCCTCAATCCCATCAAGGGATTCGGCGTCACCTTCGGGATGATGTTCAAGAAGGTCGCGACCGAGGAGTACCCCGAGGCAGGTGCCCCGGCCGCGCCCCGCTACCACGGCCGCCACCAGCTCAACCGGCATCCGGACGGGCTGGAGAAGTGCGTCGGCTGCGAGCTGTGCGCGTGGGCGTGCCCGGCGGACGCGATCTTCGTCGAGGGCGGCAACAACACCGAAGAGGCGCGGTACTCGCCCGGCGAGCGTTACGGCGCGGACTACCAGATCAACTACCTGCGCTGCATCGGCTGCGGCCTGTGCATCGAGGCGTGCCCGACGCGGTCGCTGACCATGACCAACTTCTACGAGCTGGCCGACGACGACCGGCAGCGGCTCATCTACACCAAGGAAGACCTGCTCGCCCCGCTGCTGCCGGGCATGGAGCAGCCGCCGCACCCGATGCGGCTCGGCGACAACGAGCAGGACTACTACGTGAACGGCCCCGAGCTGGCCGCGAACGCGCAGCAGCAGGAGGCGAAGAAGTGATCGCCGCCCTTCTCGCGCAGGCGCCGGCGTCCGGCGTCGACGCGTCCGTGACGACCGGCGAGGCCATCGCGTTCTGGATCCTCGGCCCGCTCTCGCTGCTGGGCGCGCTCGGGATGATCTTCTCCCGCAACGCCGTGCACTCGGCGCTGTGGCTGGTGCTCACGATGCTGACGCTCGGCGCGCTGTACATGACGCAGTCCGCGCCGTTCCTCGGGTTCACCCAGATCATCGTCTACACCGGCGCGATCATGATGCTGTTCCTGTTCGTGCTGATGCTGGTCGGCCGGGACAGCTCGGACTCGGTGGTCGAAGTCCTTCGCGGGCAACGGCTCGCCGCCGGGGTGCTCGGCATCGGGCTCGCCGCCTTGATCGCCGCGGGCGTGTTCCGCGCGATGGTGAACGTGACCCCGGCGAAGCCGCTCGACCCGTACCAGCAGACCGGCGGCGGCCCCGGCGGTCTCGGCAGGCTGATCTTCACCCAGTACCTGTTCCCGTTCGAGCTCACCTCGGCGCTGCTGATCACCGCCGCGCTCGGCGCGATGGTGCTGGCCTTCACCGGCCGCAGCGGCAAGAGCAAGCTCTCCCAGCGCGAACTGGTCAAGCTGCGCTTCCGCGGCGAGCACGACCGCCCGTCGCCGCTGCCCGGACCCGGCGTCTTCGCCACCGCAAGTTCGGTGTCGACCCCGGCGCTGCTGCCGGACGGTTCGGTCGCGCCGGAGTCGCTGTCGGAGATCATCGAATCCACCTCGGCGATCCGGCTCATGCGCGAGCGCAAGCTCATCGCGGACGAGGGCCCCAAGCCCGACGCGCACGCACTGGTCGGCGGCGTCGGCAAGGCCGAGCCCGCCGAGGAAGAAGAAGGGGAAGGAAAGTGACCCCGAGCTATTACCTGCTGCTGTCCGCGCTGCTGTTCTGCATCGGCGCGGTGGGCGTGCTGGTCCGCCGCAACGCGATCGTCGTGTTCATGTGCATCGAGCTGATGCTGAACGCGGTGAACCTGACCCTGGTCACCTTCGCCCGCATCAACGGCGGGCTGCACGGCCAGGTGATGGCGTTCTTCGTGATGGTGGTCGCGGCCGCCGAAGTCGTGGTGGGGCTGGCGATCATCATGGCGATCTTCCGCACCCGCCGCTCGGCCTCGGTCGACGACACGAACCTGCTGAAGTACTGAGGGAGACGACCGAGTGACCGCATCATCGTGGCTGCTGGTGGCCCTTCCCGCCCTCGGCGCCCTCGTCCTGCTCCTATCCGGCAAACGCGCGAAAGCGTGGGGGCACCTGCTCGGCTGTGCCACCGTCACGCTCGCCTTCGTGTACGCCGTGATCCTGTTCTTCTCCACCGACAGCGGCTCGGTCACCGACACCAAGGTCTACTCCTGGATCCCGGTGACCCAGCTGCAAGTGGACTTCGGGCTGCGCATCGACGCGCTGTCGCTGACGTTCGTGCTGCTGATCACCGGCGTCGGCATGCTGATCCACTTCTATTCGATCGGCTACATGGCCGACGACGAGGGCCGGTACCGCTTCTTCGCGTACCTGAACCTGTTCGTCGCCTCGATGCTGATCCTGGTGCTGGGCAACAGCTTCGTGACGCTGTACCTCGGCTGGGAGGGCGTGGGTCTCGCCTCGTACCTGCTGATCGGCTGGTATCAGAACCGCCCGTCCGCGGCGACCGCGGCGAAGAAGGCGTTCCTGATGAACCGCGTCGGCGACGTCGGGCTCGCGCTGGCGATCTTCCTGATGTTCAAGTACGTCGGGTCGACCGGCTACGCGCAGGTCTTCGAGGGCGTCGCACAGGGCAAGATCCCGCCGGGTGCGATCACCGCCATCGCGATCCTGCTGCTGCTGGGCGCCTGCGGTAAGTCGGGCCAGTTCCCGCTGCAGGCCTGGCTGCCGGACGCGATGGAGGGCCCGACCCCGGTGTCGGCGCTCATCCACGCGGCGACGATGGTCACCGCGGGCGTGTACCTGGTGGCCCGCTCCAACGTCATCTTCACCGCGACGCCGGACGGACGGCTGGTCGTCACCCTGGTCGGTGCGGTCACGCTGCTGCTCGGGTGCGTCGTCGGCTGTGCCTACGACGACATCAAGAAGGTGCTCGCGTACTCGACGGTCAGCCAGATCGGCTACATGATGCTGGCGGTCGGCCTCGGGCCGGGCATTTACGCGCTCGGCATCATGCACCTGGTGGCGCACGGCTTCTTCAAGGCCGGGCTGTTCCTCGGGGCCGGTTCGGTCATGCACGGCATGAACGACGAGGTCGACATGCGCAAGTTCGGCGGCCTCGCCAAGCGGATGCCGATCACCTTCGTCACTTTCGGCCTCGGCTATCTGGCGATCATCGGCTTCCCGTTCCTCACCGGGTACTACACGAAGGACGCGATCATCGAGGCGGCGTTCGGCCAGGAAGGCTGGCGCGGCTGGGCTTTCGGCCTCGCGACGGTGATCGGCGCCGGGCTCACCGCGTTCTACATGACGCGGCTGATGATGATGACCTTCTTCGGCAAGGAACGCTGGAAGGACATCAAGTCCTCGGACGGACGCGACTTCCACCCGCACGAGTCCAAGCCGGTCATGTGGATCCCGATGGCGATCCTGGCGGTCGGTTCGGTCGGTGCGGGCGCGTTCTTCGCGATCGGCGACCGGTTCGTCGACTGGCTGGCCCCGGTGGTCGGCAAGTTCGAGGAGGCCGAGCACACCCCGATCCCGTCGTGGACGGTCCCGGCGGCGACGCTGGTGCTGGCCGCGCTCGGCGTGCTGCTGGCGGTCTGGCTGTTCCGCCCGTCGCGCGACGTTCCGCTCGAGAAGCCCGAGCGGGTGTCCTGGCCGGTCCGCGCGGCGCGCAAGGACCTGTACGGCAACGCGCTCAACGAAACCCTGGTCGCCCGTCCGGGCACCTGGCTGGCGCGGGCGCTGGTGTACGTGGACAACCGCGGCGTCGACGGTGCGGTGAACGGCCTCGCCGCGGCACTCGGCGGCGGGTCCGGGCGGCTGCGCCGGACGCAGACCGGATTCGTGCGCTCGTACGCACTGTCCATGCTCGGCGGCACGTTCCTGCTTCTCGCGGCCCTTCTGCTGGTGAGGTTCTCCTGACATGACTTGGCTTCTGGCGCTCATCCTGCTGCCGCTGGCCGGCTCGCTGGTGCTGGCGTTCCTCAAGGGGAACGACCGGGCCGCGGTCGCCACGGCGCTCGCCGTGTCCATTGTGGAGTTCCTGCTGATCATCCCGTTCTGGGCGAGCTACTCGCCCTCGGGCGAGCGCATCCAGCAGGCCACCACGATGGACTGGATCCCGAACTTCGGCATCCACATCTCGTTCGGCACCGACGGCATCTCGCTCATCATGATCGCGGTGATCGCGCTCCTGGTGCCGATCGTCGTCGGCGCGCTCGGGCTCACCGACAAACTGCCCGCGGGCCGCAGCGCGGGCGGGTTCCTGTCGCTGATCCTGCTGCAGGAGGCGATCACGATCGGCGTCTTCGCGGCGACCGACGTGTTCCTCTTCTACGTGCTGTTCGAGATCATGCTGATCCCGATGTACTTCCTGATCGGCGGCTACGGCGGCGCGAACCGGCAGTACGCGGCGGTGAAGTTCTTCCTGTACTCGTTCCTCGGCGGCCTGATCATGCTGGCCTCGGCGATCGGGGCGTACTCGCTGGCCTCGGACAAGCTCGGCAAGGGCACGTTCGACTGGGCCACGCTGGTGACGGTGGTGCGCGACGCGCCGACCGGCACGCAGATCTGGCTGTTCCTCGGCTTCTTCCTCGCGTTCGCGATCAAGGCCCCGCTGGTCCCGTTCCACACCTGGCTGCCGGACGCCGCCGGCCAGGCCCCGATCGGCGTCGCGGTGCTGCTCGTCGGCGTGCTGGACAAGGTCGGCACGTTCGGGTTCCTGCGGTACTGCCTGCCGATGTTCCCCGAGGGCAGCAAGGCGCTCGCGCCGCTGGTGCTGATCCTGTCGGTGATCGGCGTGCTGTACGGCTCGATCCTCGCGGCGGGACAGCGCGACATGAAGCGGTTCATCGCCTACGTGTCGATCGCCCACTTCGGGTTCATCGCGCTAGGCATCTTCACCTTCAACGAGCAGGCGATGGTCGGCTCGGTGTCGTACATGCTGAACCACAGCCTGTCGACCGGGATGCTGATCGTGGTCATTGGCCTGATCGTGATGCGCGGCGGGTCGAGCCGGATCTCGGACTACGGCGGCATGGCGAAGGTGACCCCGCTGCTCGGCGGAATGCTGTTGCTGGCCGGTCTTTCCGCGCTGTCGCTGCCGGGAACCAACTCGTTCGTCAGCGAGTTCCTCGTGCTGCTGGGGTCCTTTGTGGACCAGCCGGTGTACACGATCCTCGCGACCGTGGGCATGGTGCTCGCCGCGGCGTACGTGCTGTGGCTGTACCAGCGGATCATGCAAGGCCCGGTCCGCGGCGACGCTCTCGTGGGCGTCGGCGGGGGACCGGGCACCGCGATCGCGCCGGAACTCGGCGCTCGCAAAGCCATTACCGACCTGGGCAAACGCGAGATCGCGATCCTCGCGCCCCTGGTCATCCTGATCATCGGACTGGGCTTCTATCCCAAGCCGATGCTCGACACGATCACCCCGTCGGTGCAGGCGACGCTGTCTGCCGTGCAGGGAGGCAAGTAAACCGTGCTCGACATGTTCCTGGCGCAAGCGCCGGCAGCGCCGCTGGAAGTGCCTTCGGTCGATTACGCGGCCGTGCTGCCGATGCTGATCGTCTTCGGCGTCGCGTGCATCGGCGTGCTGGTGGAAGCGTTCGCGCCGAAGGCCACGCGGTGGGGGATCCAGGTGACGATCTCCCTCGTCGCGATCCTCGCCGCGGGGGTTTCGCTGATCCTGTACGCGACCGGTTCTTCCTCCTCGAAGGCCGGTACGACGACGTTCTCCGGCTCGATCTCGGTGGACCGGCCGTCGCTGTTCCTGTGGGGCACGCTGCTGCTGCTCGGCCTCGGCGCGGTCTTCCTGATCGCGGACCGGAAGGTCGAGGCGGGCGGCGCGTTCGTGGCTCAGGCGGCGATCCGGCCCGGTACGGTCCAGGACCGCGCGCAGTCGGCTACGACGTCGCAGACCGAGGTCTTTCCGCTGACGCTCTTCGCGCTCGGCGGGATGATGACGTTCTGCGCGGCCAATGATCTGCTGACGATGTTCATCGCGTTGGAAGTGCTTTCGCTGCCGCTGTACCTGATGTGCGGGCTCGCCCGGCGACGTCGGTTGATCTCGCAGGAAGCGGCGGTCAAGTACTTCCTGCTGGGGGCGTTCTCGTCGGCGTTCTTCCTTTACGGGCTGGCGTTGCTGTACGGGTACGCGGACTCGGTGAAGCTGGCTGACATCGCGCACGCGGCTGCTGGGTCGGATCGGTCGGACACGTTGTTGTTCGCTGGTCTTGGCTTGCTTGTGGTGGGCCTGTTGTTCAAGGGTTCTGTCGGGCCGTTCCACACGTGGACGCCGGACGTCTACCAGGGTGCGCCTACGCCGGTTACCGGGTTTATGGCTGCTTGCACGAAGGTTGCTGCGTTTGGTGCCATCCTGCGCGTGCTCAGTGTCGGGTTTTCCTCGACTAGCTGGGAATGGCGCGGAGTTATGTGGGCGGTAGCCATTATTTCGATGGCGCTCGGGGCGATTCTCGGGCTGACGCAGACGGATGTTAAGCGGATGATCGCTTACTCGTCGGTGGCGCATGCTGGGTTCTTGCTTGTCGGTGCTATTGCGATGACTGAGGACGGGTTGTCCAGCACGTTGTTCTATCTGCTGGCGTATGGGTTTACTACGTTGGCTGCGTTTGGGGTTGTTTCGCTGGTTCGGGATTCCAGTGGGGAGGCTACGCATCTCTCCGCTTGGGCTGGGTTGGCTAAGCGGTCGCCGTTGTTGGCTGGGGTGTTTACGTTCCTCTTGCTGGCGTTGGCTGGGATTCCGTTGACTAGTGGGTTTGTCGGGAAGTTCGTGGTGTTCTCGGCGGCGTTGTCGGATGGGATGGCGCCGTTGGTGGTTGTCGCGCTGGTGTTTAGTGCGGTGGCTGCGTTCTTCTATTTGCGGGTTATTGTTTTGATGTATTTCTCCGAGCCTGCTGCTGATGGGCCTACGGTGACTGTGCCGGGTGGGTTTACTACTGCGGCTATTGCGTTGGGTGTTGTGGTTACGTTGGTGCTTGGGGTTCTTCCGGCCTTTGCGTTGGACTGGGCTGGGGCTGGAGGGTTTGCTTCTTAGGGCTGGGTTGGGCGGCTCGTCGCCTGGCGGCGACATTGCGCCCGGCGGTGAGGCTTGGCACCCCGATTTTTGATTGTCACTACGGCGCGGGGGTGCTTGTCAAGGCGGGAAAGATGCCTTGACAAGCACCCCCGCGCCGTGTTTTTGGCGTCGTATCGGGGGTGGGGGAGGTGTGGGTGCCTTGCTTTGGGTGCATCTGCTGCGGTTTGTGGTGCGGCGGCTTGCGTCCCGGTGTGGGGTTGGGTGCGTTGGCTGCGGTTTGGGGTGGGGTGGCTTGCGTCCCGATGTGGCGTTGGCTGAGGTTTGGGGTGGGGCGGCTTGCGTCCCAAGGCGGGGCTGGGTGCGTTGGCTGCGGTTTGTGGTGGCGCGCGCGGGGGTTCGCACGCGGAGCGTGCGTGGGTGCGGCGGCGGAGCCTCTTTCGCTCGCTGCACCGTGGTGGGGTTAGCGCCCCAATGTGGCATTGGGTGCGTGGGATGCACCGAATGCCACATTGGGTGCATCGCGGTGCGGGCGGTGCGGTGCGGTGCGGGGGTCCGGGTTGTGGGGCGTGAGGGGAACCCTGGGGGAATCTGGTTCCGTGAGGGTTCCCCTCATTCGCTTCAGGGAGTGGGAGCGCAGGCGGTGTGGCCGACGGTGACCGATCCCGAGGCGCCCGAGGCGGGGGCGAAGTCGATGCGCAGCATGGTCAGGGTCATGCTTCCGTCGCCGGGCAGCGTTTGGATGTTGAAGACTGCGTTCGCCAGCAGCGTGCCGTCCGATTTCGTCAGCGGCTTCGTGTAGTTCGCGGGGAGTGGCGAGGGCAGGCCGCTGATTCCGGTCAGGCCGCTCAGGGTCCAGTTCGCGTTCGTGCCGCTTTGGGTTGCCTTGCAGGTCACCGTGTACGACGAGATGCGGATTCGTTTGCCGCCGGAGCTCACCAGGGCGGACAGTTCGAAGTTGTTTCCGGTCGCCGTCGACGTGGTGGTGGTGACGTCGTTCGCCGGGTCGGTGACCTCCGTTGTGCAGGAGGACGTGCCGCCGCCGAAGCGGACGCCTGGTTGCGACACCGCTGCTGCGGAGGCGCTTGTCGGGCCTTCTACAGCGCACGGGGCTTGCGTCGGGATGGAGATGGTGGTTCCGGACTTCGTGAAGTTCGCGTTGCCGATGTCGGCGATTCCGGCCGGGCTGTCCGCGACGGCGGTGCCGGCGGTGGCGAGCAAGCCGGCGGTGGCCAGGGCTGCTCCGGCCAGTGCGGTGCGCTTGATGATCATGTCGGGTCTCCTCGGCTGTGTTGCTCCCTCTCCCGACTATCCGCAGGTCCGAATCGCCCGTTGCGTCCTCGGGCGGCGATCACCCGTCCGGGATCGCGGATCAACCCGTTCGTGGCGTGGCGGGCATCAGGGGCGGCAGTGTCGCGTTCGTCACCGTTTCCGCAGGACAGCGGGTAAAGGCAGGCCGCGGGGCAACCACTACCCTGAAGGGGGTAACCGACTGGCGAAGAGCGCCATGAGAGAGCGGAGCCGACGTGTCTGTGTCTTCACCACCTCCGGGGGCGGCCCGGGATGGCGCTGTAGAGGACCTGCGCGCGACCGTCGGGCTGCAGATCCAGGACGAGCCGTTGCTGCGGGCCATCGCGGGCGGGCTGGCGGACGTCGAGACGATGCTGCGGGAAGTCGTGAAGAGTGACGTGCCCGCTGTGCACGACGCGGCGTTGCACCTGGTCGAGGCGGGGGGCAAACGTTTTCGTCCGCTGTTCACGCTGCTGTCGGCGCAGTTCGGGCCGAAGCAGGGCGAGCAGGTGCTGATCGCTGCTGCCGCGGTCGAGTTGGTGCACCTCGCGACGTTGTATCACGACGACGTCATGGACGAGGCGACCATGCGGCGCGGCGCGGAGAGCGTCAACTCGCGCTGGGACAACACGGTCGCGATCCTCACCGGTGACTACCTCTTCGCGCACGCCTCCCGGCTCGTCGCCGACCTCGGCACGGACGCCGCGCGGATCATCGCCGAGACGTTCGGCGAGCTGGTCAGCGGGCAGATGCGGGAGACGGTCGGTCCCGGCCCTGGCGACGATCCGGTCGAGCATTACCTCACCGTCATCGCGCAGAAGACCGGTTCGCTGATCGCGACGTCCGGGCGCTTCGGCGGCATGATGTCCGGTGCGGCCGAGGAGCACATCCAGGCGCTGCGCCGCTTCGGCGACATCATCGGCGCGGCCTTCCAGATCTCCGACGACGTCATCGACATCGCGTCGCCCTCGGTCGAGCTGGGCAAGGCGCAGGGCACTGACCTGCGGGAAGGCGTTCGCACGCTGCCGATGCTGTACGCGCTGGCCGATCCGGGCACCGACCCGCGGCTCGTCGAGCTGCTCGCCGGCCCCATCACCGACGACGACCTGGTGGCCGAGGCGCTCGAGCTGCTGCGCCGTTCCAGTGGCCTCGAACGCGCGCGTGAAACCCTTTCCGACTACGCTTCCCGAGCACGTGCCGAGCTCGCCTCGCTGCCCGCTTCCCCTGCGCGCGACGCTTGCGAGTCGGTCGCCGACTACCTGGTCGCGCGAACGTTCTAAAAGGGGCGAGAAATGTCCATTTTCGGGCAGGTGTGGCTCTGGAGCCTGCTGGCCTTCATTGTCGGCGCGGTCATCGCCTGGCTGGTGCTGGCGCGTCCGGCGCGCAAACGGGTGCGCGAACTGGAAACGGAACTGGCGAGCGCACACGCCGACACGGCCCGCGCCGCGGCCAGTACGCCCGCGCGCACCGCCGTGCCGCCGCCCGCGGAGGACTGGACCAGAGACCGCCGCGAGCACGCTCCGACGGAAGTCATCCAGGCGACGAGCGCCTTCGAGCCGGAAGCCGAGTACGACGCGGAATACCGCACGGCGCCGGAACCGGCCGCTGCTTCTGCCGCGGACACCGCGGAAGCGCCGGAGGACGATGTCGACGAGGCGTTCGCGCAGGCTGAGGCTCGCGAACACCAAGCGGCGAACGGGCTTTTCGACAGCGCGCCGGCCGAGAGCGCTCCGGAGGACTCCGGTTCGGCCTACCGCGCCGCCGCCACCGAGTACCTGCAGCCGGTCGACACCGGTTCGCACCGCATCGCGGAACCGGCCGAGGACCACGACAGCGGCTACCACCGCGTCGCAGAACCCGCCGACGAGCACGACAGCGGCTACCACCGCGTCGCGGAGTCGGCGGACGAGCACGACAGCGGTTACCACCGGATGCCGGAACCGGCCGACGTTCCCGCGGCGGATCACTCCGAGAGTCCCGCCGAAGAGGAGCCGAGCCGTCACCTCGCCGAACCGGCGGACGGTCTGTCCTCTTTGGAGCGACGGCTCGACCCGACTCCGTTGGACAGCACGGCTTCGGAGTCCGAGCCGGTCTCGCTGTTCCGTCCGGGTCCGGGCCGCGCGCCCGAACCGGAACCGGACTGGTTCAACCAGCCGGAAGCGGCGCAGCGGTCGCCGTTCGAGGAACCCGCCGAACCGGTGGAGTCAGCCGTCGGCCACCTCGAAGAGGATTCGTCGACCGATCACCTGATCCCGAGCGTCGAGCCTGTCGCCGCCGAGTCCACAGAGGACACTCCGGAAGGCAGCCAGGGTTTGCCGAAGCGACAGCGTCGCGAATCCCCGCGTGGCGGGTTCGACCCGCCGCGGCCGATCCAGCCGTCGATGCGCCCGGTGGAGCGCCGCGAACCGGATCTCGCCGGTGGGCACAGCGGTTCGCTGTTCGAGCCGTCCGTGCAACCGAATCAGGCCGCGATGGCCGCTCCGGAGCCGCCGCCCGCACGGCAGACCGCGGACGACGCGGTGCCGCCGGGACCGTTCGGACCCGGTTCGGCGATGCCGCGTCCGGGCGGCGGTCGTCCGGCGGAGGGTTTCACGGTGAAGGCGAGCGTGACGGCGTTGCGGTATTGCGGGGAGGATTCGCCGCAGTTCCCGAAGATGGTGGCTGAGGTGTGGTTCCGCAGCGCCGCCGATGCTGAGCGGGTCGGTTTCCGTCCGCTGCACTGAGTCCAGATAAGACAGAGGCCGCCATTCCCGAGATCGGGAGTGGCGGCCTCTGTCTTATGTGGACTATGCGACGGTCCAGGTGTCCTTGCCTCGCAACAAGCCCTGCAGGTCCGGCTTGCGCGCCTCGCGCGCCTGCTCGACCTGGGCCCGGGCGGCGTCGTCGTACGTGGGGCGTTCGACCTGGCGCAGGATGCCCGTCGGGACGTGGTTCAGGTTCTGGTCGCCGAGGCGGGAAAGCGCGAAGGCGTACGACGTGTCCGCGATCGACGGGTCGTGCACCACCAGGTTTTCCTCGCCGATCTCGGCGACCTTGCCGACGTCCAGGCCGCCCCAGTCGCCGCGGCGGACGCCGAATTCGGCTTCCGGGCCGAAGCGGATCGGTTCGCCCGCGCGCAGCGGGATCAGCCGGGACGCGGCTTCGTCCTTGTCCTTCAGGACATCGAACGCGCCGTCGTTGAAGATCGGGCAGTTCTGGTAGATCTCCACCAGCGCCGAACCGCGGTGTTTCGCCGCCGCTTCAAGGACTTCGGTGAGGCCCTTGCGGTCGGAGTCCATCGCGCGGCCCACGAACGACGCTTCCGCGCCGATCGCCAGCGACAGCGGGTTGAACGGCGTGTCCAGCGAACCCATCGGCGTCGACTTGGTGACCATGCCCTGGCCGGACGTCGGCGAGTACTGGCCCTTGGTCAGCCCGTAGATCCGGTTGTTGAACAGCAGGATCTTGATGTTCACGTTGCGCCGCAACGCGTGGATCAGGTGGTTGCCGCCGATGGACAGCGCGTCGCCGTCGCCGGTGACGACCCACACCGACAGGTCGGGGCGCGTGGTGGCGAGCCCGGTCGCGATCGACGGCGCGCGGCCGTGGATCGAGTGCATGCCGTAGGTGTTGAGGTAGTACGGGAACCGCGACGAGCAGCCGATGCCGGAGATGAAGACGATGTTCTCGCGCTTCAGCCCGAGCGTCGGCAGGAACGACTGCACGGCGTTGAGCACCACGTAGTCGCCGCACCCGGGGCACCAGCGCACTTCCTGGTCGGACTTGTAGTCCTTGGCCTTCTGCGGTTCGTCGGTGGTCGGCACCAGGTCGATGCCGCCCAGCTGCGGCAGCCCGAGATCGATGGCGGTCACTTGACGCCCTCCGGAACGAGGTTGGCGATGATGTCGGCGAACACGTTCTGCAGTTCCTCGGCCTTGAACGGCAGGCCGGCGACCTTGGTGTAGGAGTGCACGTCCACCAGGTACTTCGCCCGCAGCAGCAGCGCGAGCTGGCCGAGGTTCATCTCCGGGACGACGACCCGGTCGTAGCGGGCCAGCACCTCGCCGAGGTTGTGCGGCAACGGGTTGAGGTGCCGCAGGTGCGCCTGCGCGATCGGCATCCCGAGCTTGCGCACCCGGCGGCAGGCCGCGCCGATCGGGCCGTAGGACGAACCCCAGCCCAGCGCCAGCACGCGCGCCTCGCCGGACGGGTCGTCGACCTCGAGGTCCGGCACGTCGATGCCGTCGACCTTCGCCTGGCGCAGCCGCACCATCTTGTCGTGGTTGTCCGGGTCGTAGGAGATGTGCCCGGTGCCGTCGGCCTTCTCCAGCCCGCCGATGCGGTGCTGCAGCCCGGGAGTGCCCGGGATCGCCCACGCCCGCGCGAGCGTCTCCGGATCGCGCACGTACGGCCAGAACTCGCCGGATCCGTTGTCGGAGTTGGGTTCCGACGCGAATTCCACGCGCAGGTCCGGCAGGTCCTCGACATTCGGGACCAGCCACGGTTCGGACCCGTTGGCGATCGCGCCGTCGGACAGCAGCAGCACCGGCGTGCGGTACTTCAGCGCGATCCGGGTGGCCTCGATCGCCGCGTCGAAACAGTCGGCGGGCGAGAGCGGCGCGACGATCGGCACCGGCGATTCGCCGTTGCGGCCGAACATCGCCTGCAGCAGGTCGGCCTGCTCGGTCTTGGTCGGCAGGCCGGTGGACGGCCCGCCGCGCTGCACGTCGATGATCACCAGCGGCAGTTCGGTCATCACGCCGAGGCCGATGGTCTCCGACTTCAGCGCGACGCCGGGGCCGGACGTGGACGTGATGCCCAGCGCCCCGCCGTAGGACGCGCCGAGCGCGGCCCCGATGCCCGCGATCTCGTCCTCGGCCTGGAAGGTGATGATGCCGTAGTTCTTGTGCTTGGACAGCTCGTGCAGCACGTCCGAGGCCGGGGTGATCGGGTACGTGCCGAGCAGGATCTGCAGCCCGGACTGCTGTCCGGCCGCCACGATCCCGTACGCCAGCGCGGTGTTCCCGGTGATCTGCCGGTAGGTGCCCTTGTCCAGCTTCGCGGGCGCGACCTCGAAGGTGGTCGCGAACGACTCGGTGGTCTCGCCGTAGTTCCAGCCCGCCCGGAAGGCGAGGATGTTCGCCTCGGCGATGTCCGGCTTCTTCGCGAACTTCTCGCGCAGGAACCGCTCGGTGCCCTCGGTCGGCCGGTGGTACATCCACGACAGCAGGCCGAGCGCGAACATGTTCTTGCAGCGTTCGGCGTCCTTCTTGCCGAGGCCGGTGTCGGCGAGCGCGCCCTGGGTCAGCGTCGACATGGCGACCCGGTGCACCTGGAACGGCGACAGCGAATCGTCGTCGAGCGGGTCGGTCTCGTAGCCGACCTTCACCAGGTTCCGCTTGGAGAACTCGTCGGTGTTGAGGATGATCGTCCCGCCGTGCGGGACGTCGCGCACGTTCGCCTTGAGCGCGGCGGGGTTCATCGCGACGAGCACGTCCGGCCGGTCGCCCGGCGTGAGGATGTCGTAGTCGGCGAAATGCACCTGGAAGGACGAGACGCCGGGGATGGTGCCCTGCGGCGCCCGGATCTCGGCGGGGAAGTTGGGCATGGTCGACAGGTCGTTCCCGAAGGCAGCCGCCTCCGAGGTGAACCGGTCGCCGGTCAGCTGCATCCCGTCGCCCGAGTCGCCGGCAAACCGGATGACCACCCGGTCCAGCTTGTTCACCTCGGTGGTCCGGGACGCGGCCAGCGCGCCGTGCCCGTTCCCGGCCGCGCTGCCGTTCGCACTGGTGCTCATGGG
The DNA here is from genome assembly GCF_006704225.1 of Amycolatopsis sp. Poz14. Classification (NCBI taxonomy): domain Bacteria; kingdom Bacillati; phylum Actinomycetota; class Actinomycetes; order Pseudonocardiales; family Pseudonocardiaceae; genus Amycolatopsis; species Amycolatopsis sp. Poz14. The sequence continues at coordinate 70,354 of NZ_JACLHD010000001.1, read as the reverse complement.
TCAGGGAATCCCTCTCTCCCGGCGTGCTGCGGGCCAGGGTCGGCTCCCCGGGGAGCCCGCCGAGGCCTGCTTCCGAGGTTACTCGCCACACCTGTGGCCGCGGTCGCAGAGCGGTCAAGTGTGGGGTCGCCAGGCCGAGTGCCCACCGGGGTGTCTTCGATCGTAGGGCGAATCGGCCCGGCGTCCGGAGTGACGCGCGTCTCTCGCCGCCGGTACGGCACTGACCAGCAGTTTGCTCCAGGTTGAGGGTTCTCGGAATGTGGGAATTTGTGCGCGGCGGTGCTCAGCGGCCGCTGATGCGTGCTTTCATCGCCGCCAATCGCTCCGCGAATGCCGGTGCGGCCAGCGATTCCAGCTGCGGAGCGAGTTCGGCGTCGACCGCGGCGGCGTGTTCGGTGAGGCCGCTCGTCTGCCGCATAGTCCGCTTGGTGGACAGCACCACCTCGCGCGGAGCGGCGACCGCCGGGGCGGCGAGGTCGCGGGCGGCCTGGACCAATGCGTCGTGGTCGCCGTCCACCAAGCGCAGGGCGAACCCCACCCTTACCGCGGATTCCGCGGTAAGGGTTTCGCCGAACAACGCCATCGCGGACGCCTGCTGCGGACCGAGGATTCGTTGCGACATCCAGGTCATGCCGCCGCCGGGGTGCAAGCCGAGTTCGAGAAACCGCGGGATGAACTTGGCGTGCGGACCCACGAGCCGGACGTCGGCGGCCAGCGCGAGGTTCAGACCAGCGCCGACAGCGGCCCCGCCGACCGCGGCGATCGTCGGCAGGCTGCATCCCGCGACAGCGAGGAAGCCCGCGTACACCGAGCGCAATCCTTCGGCGTCGGCCTTGCCCAGTGCGGTGAGGTCCGCGCCCGCGCAGAACGCCGGCGGGGCGCCCGTGACGATCACGGCGTGCACGCTCTCGTCGGCCTCGGCACGCGCGACCGCGGCGGCCAGTTCGGCGGAGAGGTCGAGGGTGAGCGCGTTGCGGCTTTTCGGGGCGTCGACGGTGAGCAGCGCGATGCCCTGGTCGTGCTCGCTGTGAATGCGGTCGGTCATGGCGCTCAGCATCGCAGGCTGAGGCGCGCCGCCGCCGGTTAGAACCGTCACTCAGGACGGCGTCGGCGGCCGCTCCAGCAGCCGGGACAGCACGACTGTCGACACTGTCCGGTCGATGATTTCGAGCCCGCGCAGCCGTTCCAATGCGGTCTCGAGGTGGTGGATGTCGGCGGCGCGCAGGTGGACGATCGCGTCCGCCGCGCCGGACACCGTGTACGCGGCGACGACCTCGGTCAACGGTTCGAGCCGGGCCCGGATCCGGCCGGGCGTGACGTTGCCCTGGCAGTGCACCTCGACGAACGCCTCGGTGCCCCAGCCGAGCGCCTCCGGGTCGACGACCGCGGTGAAGCCGCGCAGCACGCCCGTTTCCAGCAGCCGGTCCACGCGTCGTTTCACCGCCGGGGCGGACAGCCCGACCACCTTGCCGATCTCCGCGTAGCTGGAGCGGGCGTTGGCCACCAGGCAGGAAACGATTCGCTGGTCGATGGTGTTCACACGCAATGTTTAGCACGCAGGTGCGCAGTGAACAGCGATTGATTGCGAGATTAGGTCGACCTTAGCCTTGTTGCATGCAGGGAGAGGTTGTGCCGCCGCGGGTGCCCACGCCCCGCCGTTACCTGATGTGCCCGCCGCGTTATTTCGCCGTCGACTACGCGATCAACCCCTGGATGGACCCCTCGAAGCCGGTCAGCGCGGACGTCGCCGTCGCGCAGTGGACCGAGCTGCGCGACACCTACCGCCGCCTCGGCCACACGGTCGAGGAAATCGACCCGCAACCTGGCCTTCCGGACATGGTGTTCGCGGCCAACTCGGGCACCGTCGTGGACGGGCGCGTGCTCGGCTCGCGGTTCCGCGCCCCGCAGCGCGCCGCCGAGGCGGAGCACTTCCGCCGCTGGTTCCTCGAACACGGCTACCGCGACCTGACCATGCCGGAGAAGATCAACGAGGCCGAGGGCGATTTCGCCTGGACCGGCCGGGTGCTGCTGGCCGGCACCGGCTTCCGCACCGACCCGGCCGCGCACGCCGAGGCGCAGGAGGTCCTCGGCGTCCCGGTCGTGTCGCTGCAGCTGATCGACCCGCGCTACTACCACCTCGACACCGCGCTGTTCGTGCTGGCCGAGGCGACGGACACGACGACCGCGCAGGTCGTCTACTACCCGGACGCGTTCTCGCCGGGCTCGCAGCGGGTGCTGCGCCGGATGTTCCCGGACGCAGTGCTTGCCACCGCAGCCGACGCCGAATGCTTCGGGCTGAACGGGGTGTCCGACGGGCGCAACGTCGTGTTGCCGGTCGAGGCGACCGACCTCGGCGCGCGGCTCGCTGAGCGGGGTTACGAGCCGGTGTATGTGGACATTTCGGAGCTGCGGAAGGCTGGCGGCGGGCCGAAGTGCTGCACGCTGGAGATCCGCAAGTAGGACGCCGGTTTCGCCGAGCCCGGTTACCTGAGGACCCGGCCGAGGAAGCCGTGCAGGTAGCCCGCGACGACGTCGAGATGGCTTTCCAGCAGGAAGTGGCCGCCGTCGATCAGATGCACTTCGGCGTCTCGCGCGTCGCGGGCGAAGGCTTCGGCGCCGGCCGGGCCGAAGATCTCGTCGTTGCGGCCCCACACGGCGAGCACCGGGACGTCGTGCGTGCGCAGGAATTCGTGCAGCAGCGGGTAAAGCGGGCGGTTGTTCTGGTAGTCGCGGAACAGCGCGAGCTGGATTTCGTCGTTGCCGGGGCGGGACACCCGGGCGTGGTCGTGTTCCCAGGTGTCCGGGCTGACCAGGCTCGGGTCGGGGACGCCGTGCAGGTACTGCCAGCGGATGGCGTCGTAGCTCAGCGCGGCGCGGACAGCCGGTTCGGTGTCCGGGCCGGGGTTCGCGCCGTAGGCCCAGAGGCCGGTCCAGAACGAGTCGACGAAGCCTTCCTCGTATCCGTTGCCGTTCTGCGTGACGATCGCGGAGATCCGGTCCGGGTGTTTGAGCGCGAGCCGCCAGGCGATCGGGGCGCCGTAGTCCTGGACGTAAACCGCGTAGCGGTCCAGGTCGAGCTGGTCGAGCAGGCCGGACGTGAGGTCGGCGAGTGCGTCGAAGGTGTAGTCGAACTCGTCGGCTGAGGGGGCGGCGGAGTGGCCGAAGCCGAGGTGGTCCGGCGCGATCACGCGGTAGCGGCCGGCCAGCAGCGGGATGAGATTCCGGAACATGAACGAGCTGGTCGGATACCCGTGCAGCAGGACGATCGCGGGCGCGTCGGCGGGACCGGCCTCGCGGTAGAAGAGCTCGTGGCCGTCGACGGTCGCCGTCCGGTGCTGGATCATGGATAACCCCTTTGAGGTTTTAATCTGGTTAGGTGCTCGCCATGGAAGCATGGCCGGGCTAACCTGTCAAAGGGTTCGATCTGGTTAGGGGCTGCGATGGACGTGCTCGACCTGCTCAACAGCAGGCCACTGGTCAACGGCGAGGAACAGGACGCGCTGGGGCAGCAGTGGGCGCGGGAGCACGGCGGAGACGGGAGCGCCGCGGAGCTGGAACTGCTGCGTCAGGCACGAGATCTACTGCGCGACGTCGTGCGCGGGGGCAGCTCGCCGACTGTGTTGCGTCCGCTTCTCGACGGGGTTCGGCAGGTTCCGGAGGTTTCCGCGGACGGGCTGCGGTGGTCAGTGGAAACGCCGCCGCATGCTCGGCTGGCCGTCGAAGCGGTTCTGGATTGGGCGGCGCTCGAAAAGGATCTTCCTGGGCGGCTGCGGGCCTGCGCGAATGACGAGTGCCAGCTGTTCCTGCTCGATCGCAGCCGCGCCAATCGCGCCCGCTGGTGCTCGATGGCGGCCTGCGGCAATCGGGAGAAGGCGCGGCGGCACTATCAACGCAATCATTGAATCTTCACCCAAACGTGTGAAGATGGGGGCTGTCTACAAGTGTGGACATATTCCGATTTTCCTGCGGGAGTGTTTAGTCTGGGCTGGAAATGCACTGTTGACCATGGGATCGGCGTCGGTAACTACTCCGTTTGCTAATCCGATTAATCGGGTACGGTACGACGGACGGGAGGCGCGATGATCACCTTTGCGGTGCACGGCATCGGGAAGCCCCAGCGGGCCCTCGATCCCGGTGAGGACGAGCGGTGGATCACCGTGCAGCAGTTCGACGCGCTGCTGGACGTCGTCTCGGGGACGGGTGCGCAGCTCACCTTCGACGACGGGAACTCGTCGGACGTCGAGATCGCCTTGCCGCGGCTGGTCGAGCGCGGGCTTTATGCCGAGTTCTTCCCGTTGGCCGGCCGGGTCGGCGAGCGCGGGTACGTCGACCGCGCCGGGCTGCGGCAGCTGGTGGACGCGGGGATGCACGTCGGATCGCACGGCTGGGACCGGCTGGACTGGCGGCGGTTCGACGGTTCGTTCGCGGTGCGCCGGGAACTGGACGACGCGCCGAGGTTGTTGGAGCAGCTGAGCGGTACGCCCGTGCGGCGGTTTTCGCTGCCGGAGGGCCGGTTCGACCGTCGGGTGCTGACGCATCTGCGCGATGCCGGAGCGACGCGCGTGTACGCGAATGTCGGCGGGGTGCGCGGGGCGGCACTGGTGCGGTCGCGGACGGAGATCCGCTCGGACCTGAGCCCGCGATGGGCCGAGGCAGTGAGCCGCCGTCCGCGCCGATTCACCGGCCGCTGGGCGTCGAGGCCCGGCCGGTAACCGGTCCTTCATTCGAGACGAGTCTTCACGGACTGCTCGCTTCGGCGGGAAAAAACACCCTCTTTTGGCGGGTTGTGACCGCATCCGTTCGGCGGCATCCTGAGCGCGCGCCGCCGTAAGGAAAGTTTCCTAATAAACAGGGAGCGTCGATGCGGAAACTCGTCCTGCTCGCGATTCTGGCGATAGCCGCCGCCGTCCTGCCCACCGCGCTCGCCTCCGCGGCGACCCCCGCTCCGGAAGCGGTCCAGGCGGGCCCGACCGCGGATCAGATCCTCGCCAAGGTGGCGTCCTGCAATCAGATCTCCAACGGCAAATACCAAACCGACGAAGACTCCGGCAGCGCGTCCGTCCCGGTCTGCGACGCGGGCAAAGCGGTCTTCTGGAAAGCCGACATGGACATCGACTGCGACGGCCAGCGCACCACCGAGTGCAACGAGAACACCGACTGCTGCTTCCTGCCCGACACCGCTTTCCCGCAATCCGACGGGAAACCGCTCAACGCCGCCAAGCTGCCGTACATCGTCGTCCCCAGTTCGAGCAGCATCTGGAACTACGAAAACTCCGGCCTCAACGGAGGCGGTTCCTGCGCGGTGATCTACAAAGGCAAGGTCGAATACGCGGTCATCGGGGACACCGGGCCGAACAAGATCATCGGCGAAGCGTCGTACGCGACGGCCAAGGACCTCGGCATCAACCCGGACCCGAAGAACGGCGGCGTCGACTCCGGCGTGACGTACGTGTGCTTCAAGGACTCGGCGGTGAACCCGATCGAGGACCACGCCGCGGCGACGAGCACGGGCGAAAAGCTGGCGTCGGAGTTCGTGGGCGGAAACTGAGTTTTTCAGAGAACTGAGGAGAATGCTCGGCGCGAGAGCTGCCGCGAACTCTGCCAAGCAGTGCTGATGGCGGCCTGATATACGTTGGTGCCCAACGAAGTTCGCCGTAACAAGGGCATGCTCCGGACCGACCTTTCGGATGTGAGCGAGCAGCAGTTCCGAGTGTCGGTCGTGGTCGTGACCTACAAAAGCGCCGAAGTGCTGCCCGGATGCCTCGCTTCGCTTCCCGCTGCGTGCCACGGCACAGAACTCGTCGAGGTGGTCGTGGCCGACACCATGTCCAGCGACGACACCCCGGAGATCGCGAGCCGCGGCTGGGACTTTCCCGTTCGGCTGGTGAGCACCGGGCACGGCGGCGGTCGCGCCGCGGCCCTCAACGTGGCGATCAAAGAAGTCCAGAACGTCGACGTGGACGCGGTCTTCGTCCTGAATCCGGACGCACGCCCCCGTGCGGGCTCACTGGCCGTGCTCGGAAAGGCGCTCGATTACCCGCGCAGAGGCATCGTCTATCCACGGCTGCTCAACGTGGACGGTTCGCTCCAGCCTTCGATCCGCCGCGATCCCACGGTGCGCCGCGCGCTGGCCGAAGCGATCGTGGGAAGCGCGTGCGCGGGCCGATGGGGAACGATGGGCGAGCTGATCACTGATCCAGTGCAATACGAGTACCCCCGTCCGGTCGCCTGGGGCACCGGAGCGGCGATGCTGATCAGCGCTGAGGCGTTGCACGATATCGGCCCGTGGGACGAATCGTTCCTGCTTTACGGCGAAGAGGCGGAGTTCTGCTTGCGGGCAAAGGATTTCGGCTGGCAGCCGTGGTACGAGCCGACCGCGGTGGTCGATCACCTCGGCGGCGAGTCCCGTGCCAACCCGGAGTTGCGGGCGCTGCTCACCGTCAACCGGGTCGAGCTTTTTCGCCGGCGCAGCGGGAGCCTGGCGTCGGCGGCCTACTTCGCCGCGGTGGCGTTCGGCGAGTTCTTCCGTTCGCTCGGCGGACGACGCACCGCGAGAGCCGCGCTCGGGGCGTTGATGCGCCCTTCGCGCCGGCTGACCGCGCTTCCGGACTGAACGGCGTTGGTCCGCACCCGGCGCACGGCCGGCGGTTCTCGCGGGCTCAGCGCCGGTATTCACCGCCTCCCGAGGCCGTACCACCGAAATCCGGCGCGGGCGAGCACGTCCGGGTCGATCAAATTGCGGGTGTCCACGACGACCGGACACCGCGTCAGCTCGGCCAGGCGCGGCCAATCGAGCGTACGGAACTGCGGCCATTCGGTGAGCACGACGAGCGCGTCGACGTCCTTGGCGGCCAGCTCCGGATCCTCGACCACGTTGATCGACGCCAGTGCCGGATGCGTGGTGCCGGCCGGCACCGCCGGGTCGTACGCGACGAGATCGGCACCGTCCTGGCGGAGCATCGCGGCGACCGCGATCGCGGGCGAATCACGCAGGTCGTCAGTGTTGGCCTTGAACGTGAGGCCGAGGAGGCCGACGCGCGCATGCGAGAGCGTGCCGGAACGCCGCCCGGTGACCGATTGCCGCACTTTGTCCACGATGCGCTGCCGCTGCCGTTCGTTCGTGTCGATTGCCGCGCGCAGCAGGCGGAACTCAAAGTCGGCGGAGTCCGCGATCTGCAACATCGCCCTGGTGTCCTTCGGCAGGCACGAGCCGCCCCAACCCGGGCCGGGCCTGAGGAACGACTGGCCGATCCGGCGGTCGTAGCCCATGCCCTCGGTGACGTCGCCGATGTCCGCACCCAGTCGCTCGCACAGTTCGGCCATCGCATTGACATACGACAACTTCATGGCGAGGAAACAGTTCGCCGAATACTTCACCAGCTCTGCGCTTGCCGCGTCGGTGAGGACCGTCGGCGCGCCGAGCCGCGAATACAGGGCGGCGACGCGTTCCGCCGCGTCCTGCGACCGGCTGCCGACGACGATCCGGTCCGGCTTCAGGAAGTCCTCGACCGCCGACCCCTCGCGCAAGAACTCGGGGTTGCTGACCACGGCGACGTCGTCGCGGCCCAGCAGCTCCTGCGTGCGGTCTGCGGTCCCGACGGGCACAGTCGACTTGTTGACCACGACCGAATCCGGTGCCAGTACTTCGGTGATCTCGCGCAGCACCGCTTCCACCGAGCCCAGGTCCGCGACGCCGCCCACGCCCATCGGGGTCGGCACGCACAGGAACACGATTTCGGCGGCGGTACCCGATTCCGGCGCGACGGCGGCTCGGGCGCCGAGGACGAAGCTCAACCTGCCTGCGGCGAGTCCCTCGGCCACCAGTTCGGCAAGCCGGGGCTCCAGGATGTCGACTTCGCCGCGGGACAACCGCGCGATCTTGTCCTGGTCGACATCGGCGCAGACCACGCGGTGGCCGAGAGAGGCGAGGCAGACGCCTGTGGTCAGGCCGACATAGCCGGTGCCGACTACAGCGATGCTCCGGACGAACATGGGTCAGATCCCCTCGGTGGCGTTGTCGCGGCGCAGCAGCCGGTCGTAGACGGAGACGTAGGTTCGTGCCTGCGGGGCCCAGTCGAGTTCGCGTTCGGCGCGCAACCTGCCCCGCTTGCCCAGCTCCTCCCGGCGATCCGGGTCGTCGAGCAGGGAGACGAGCTGTTCTGTGAAACCGGCCGCGTCGCCGGGTTCGACGTACACCGCGCAGTCGCCGGCGGAGATAGCGTTCTCGGCGAGCCGGTAGGCGACCACCGGCAGTCCGTAGGCCAGATACTCCATCGTTTTGTTCATCGTGGAGACGTCGTTGAGCGGGTTCAGCGGATCCGGCGAGAGCCCGGCCGAGGCGGTCGAAAAGTACTCGGAGATCTGAGCGGGCCCGACCCGTCCCGGCAGATCGACGTAGTCGTCGAGACCGAGTTCGGAGCACTGGCGGCGCAGGTCCTCGAGACAGTCGCCGAAGCCGAGGACGGCGAACTGCACGTCGTCGCGGCCGTGTTCGAACACCGTCCGCCGGGCGATGTCCAGCACCACGTCGACGCCGTCCTGCGGGCCCATGATGCCCAGCCACACGGCGAGGTGCCGGCGGCCGCGGCGAAGCTCCGGCACTGGCCTGCCGGCCCGCATTACCGAGGTGTCCGGCCCGGACCGCACGATGCTCGTGTTCTCTTCCGGCACGCCGCCGCGGTCGGCCGCGATCCGCTGATAGGAGGCGTTGGTGGAAATGACGTGGTCGGCGGTGCGGAAGGTCATCCGCTCCAACCAGTACAGACCGGCGAGCTGCGCGCGGGCGGCGCGGCCGGACGGTTCGCCGAAGCGCGACCGGAAGACCTCCGGATTGAGGTCGTGGTGGTCGAACACGAACCGGACGCCCCGGCGCCGCCACAACCGCGCGAGTGCCCAATAGGTGTCCGGCGGATTGCAAGCTTGGAGCGCGGAGAACGGCTTGCGCCGCCATGCTTTCCGGCTCAACCACGCGGTGCGCAGCCACGAGTAGCCGAACTCGAGCGCGTAGCCGAACACCCCGCCCGCCTCCGGGGCGGGCGCGTACTTGTACAGGTGCACGCCTTCGAAGACCTCGTAGCCTGGATCTCCGTCGCCCTTCGGGCAGATAACCGAAACCTCGTAGCCCGCCTCGGTGAGCGCACGGCATTCGAGCCAGACCCGTCGATCGAGGGGCACCGGGAGATTCTGGACTATGACGAGGATGTGCGGACGCGTCATGGCGGCCTCTCCTGCAGACGGTCGACGTTCATAGTTCGCTGCGCCGCTCGGCTCTGTTACGGTGCCGGCGAAAGTGACCGTGTTGCAATGATCGCTTGCGCTGCAATGGTTTCCGGCCGCGTCGCGGTGTGTCGAAAACGCACCGCACGGCGTGGCCGTGGCCATTTTTCGGGTGGCTAGGCATTCCGGACCGCTGTAACGCGGCACCCAGTGCGGAGCGAATACCGGGTCGTAAGCGGTACGCGACCCGCGGAGCCGCGGTCACCCCGGAGAGGGCGCCCCATGTTGACCTGCCGACTCTGTGGCTCCACGAGCTTGGCGGACGTGGCCGATCTCGGCGCGACTCCGCCGTGCGAGCGCTTCCTCACTGCTGAGCAACTCGCCGAGCCCGAGATCACCTACCCGCTGCACCTGCGCGTGTGCACCGAATGCTGGCTCGCCCAGCTGCCTCCGTTGATCACGCCGGAGGACACTTTCACCGAGTACGCCTATTTTTCCTCGTACTCCGCGTCGTGGGTCGAGCACGCGGAACGGTTCGTCGCCGACGCGGTCGAGCGGCTCGGGTTGGAAAAAGACGGATTTGTGGTGGAAGTCGCGAGCAACGACGGATATCTCCTTCAACATGTGGTCAAACGGTGGATCCGGTGTCTGGGAATCGAACCGTCGGCAAACGTCGGCCAGGCGGCACGAGACCGGGGCGTGCCCACGCTGACCACTTTTCTCGACGAGGCGACGGCCGCCGAGGTCCGGGAAAGCAACGGCCCGGCGAACCTGGTGGTGGCCAACAACGTCTACGCGCACATTCCGGATCTGATCGGGTTCACGCGTGCGCTGCGGGCCCTCGTCGCGGACGACGGCTGGGTTTCGATCGAGGTGCAGCACCTGTTGACGCTCATCGAGCTCACTCAGTACGACACGATCTACCACGAGCATTTCCAGTACTACACCGTCGCGTCGGCGCAGCGAGCTCTCGCGACCGGCGGGCTCACCCTGGTGGATGTCGAACTGCTGCCGACGCACGGCGGTTCGCTCCGGCTGTGGGCGCGACCGGACGAGGCGGCCGGCGAGCCGAGCGCGCGCGTGCTGGAGGTGCTGGCTCAGGAGAAAACCGCGGGACTGCACGAACTCGCGGGATACACGGAGTTCGGCAGGCAGGTGGCGACCGTGCGCCGGGAGTTGCTCGGGTTCCTGGTCGAAGCCGCCCGCGAAGGCGCGACCGTGGTCGGATACGGAGCGCCGGGCAAGGGCAACACACTGCTGAACCATTGCGGGATCCGGCCGGACTTGCTGGCCTATACCGTCGATCGGAATCCGTACAAGCACGGCCGGTTCACTCCCGGCACGCGCATCCCGGTCCTGGCCCCGGAACGGATGGCGGAGGATCGCCCCGACTACGTGCTGGTGCTGCCGTGGAATCTGCGCGAGGAACTCACCGAGCAACTGTCCTACGTCGGGGAGTGGGGCGGCAAGCTGGTGTTCCCCATTCCTCGGCTGGAAGTCGTCGACCCGGCGCGGAGCGAGGTGGCGAGATGAAGGTAGTCCTGTTCTGCGGCGGGTACGGCACGCGGATGCAGTCCGGTCCGGGCGACGCGCCCAAGCCGATGCAACTCGTCGGGCCGCGGCCGCTGCTGTGGCACGTGATGCGGTATTACGCGTACTTCGGGCACAAGGACTTCGTGCTGTGCCTCGGTTACGGCGCGCACCACATCAAGGATTTCTTCCTGCACTACGAGGAAAGCGCGTCGAACGACTTCGTGCTGCAGGGCGGACGGGTGGACCTGCTCTCCGCCGATATCTCCGACTGGCGGATCACGTTCGTGCAGACCGGGATCAACTCGCCGATCGGCGAACGTCTGCGCCGGGTGCGGCCGTATGTCGAAGCCGAGGAGATGTTCCTCGCGAACTACGCCGACGTGCTCACCGACGCGCCCCTGCCGGACCTCATCGACCGGTTCTCCGCGTCCGACGCGGGCGCTTCGATGATGATCGTCCCGCCGCCGGCGACATTCCACTGCGTGGAGGTATCGGAGGCGGGTTTCGTCTCGGGAATCACGCCGGTGAGCGAGATGCCGCTGTGGGCCAACGGCGGGTATTTCGCGCTGCGACAGGAAGTGTTCGACCACATCCCGGAGAACGGCGACCTGGTCGCCGACGGCTGCGCCGAACTCGCCAAGCGCGGCAGGCTGCTCGCGTATCCGCACCGCGGTTACTGGCGGCCCACGGACACGATCAAGGAGCGGGCGGCGTTGAACGAGGCGTATGCACGGGGAGAAAAGCCTTGGGCGCTTTGGGAAAACGACCGGGTACCGGTCGGATGATCGGCGCCAGGCTGCCCGGGCTGGCGAAGGTCGCCCTGCTCGCCGCGCACTGTGACGATCTCGCGATCGGTGCCGGTGGGACCCTGCTCACCCTGTGCGAAGCACGACCCGGGCTCGAGATCCAGGCGCTCGTGCTGTCGGGCGGCGGGACCGTGCGCGAGGAAGAGGAACGAGCCGCGCTGGCCGCGTTCTGCCCAGGCGCCCGGCTTTCGGTGACGGTACTGAAACTGCGCGACGGCCGGCTCCCCGCGCAGTGGGAAGAGGCCAAGGAAGCAGTGGAGGACCTGCGTTCGAAGATCGATCCGGACCTCGTCATCGGGCCGCAGCCGAGGGACGCGCACCAGGACCACCGGGGGCTGGCGAAGCTGATCCCGACGGCGTTCCGGGGCCAGCCGGCGCTCGGGTACGAGATCGTCAAATGGGATGGCGACCTCGGCCGTCCATCCGCTTACCAGCCGCTCACGCCAGAGATCGCGGAGCGGAAAGTGACGCTGTTGCAGGAGTATTACGCGTCGCAGCGGCACCGGCCCTGGTACGACCGGGAGGCGTTCCTGGGGCTGGCCCGGATCCGCGGCATCGAATGTCAGGCGCGGTACGCGGAGGCCTTCCATACCGGCAAACTCACCCTCGACCTCGCGGGAGGCTGATCGATGCGCGTCTTGCTCACCGGACACCAGGGGTACCTCGGCAGCGTGATGGCACCGGTGCTCGCCCAGTCCGGACACGAGGTGACCGGGCTCGATTCCGGCCTCTTCGCCGACTGCGTGCTGGGCCCGCAGCCGAATGATCCGCCCGCGCTCGCAGTGGACCTGCGCGACGTCACGGTCGATCAGCTCGCCGGTTTCGAGGCGGTGATCCACCTGGCCGCACTGTCGAACGATCCGCTCGGTTCGCTGGACCCGGACCTCACCTACGCCGTCAACCACCGCGCGTCGACGAGGCTGGCGATGCTCGCGAAGGAAGCCGGCGTGCGGCGCTTTCTCTACGCCTCGACGTGTTCGGTATACGGCGCGGGCGGCGACGACTTGGTAGACGAGGACGCACCGCTGCGTCCAGTCACGCCGTACGCCGAGTCCAAAGTGCGGGTGGAGGACGATCTCGTCAATCTCGCCGACAGCGACTTCACGCCGGTTTTCCTGCGCAATGCCACCGCATTCGGCTTTTCGCCGCGGTTGCGCGCCGACATCGTGCTGAACAACCTCGTCGGCCACGCGATTCTCACCGGGGTGGTCCGGGTGCTGTCCGACGGAACCCCATGGCGTCCCCTGGTGCACGCCGCGGACATCGCCAGCGCGTTCGCCGCGGCGCTCACCGCGCCGGCGGAAGCGGTGCGCGCGAGGGCGTTCAACGTCGGGACCGAGGAGAACAACCTGCGGGTGGCGGAGATCGCGGAGGCGGTGGCGACGGCGGTGCCCGGTTCCGAGCTGCTGATCACCGGGGAAGCCGGCAACGACCCGCGTTCCTACCGTGTGGACTTTTCCCGCGCTCGGGCCGCGTTGCCCGGCTTCGCGTGCGTATGGACAGTGCCCGCCGGCGCACGGGAACTGGCCGGCAAGTACCGCTCCTTCGGGCTGACCCAGGAGGCGTTCGACCGCCGGTTCACCCGGCTTGCCCGGCTGCGCGACCGCGGGGCGACCGGCAGCGTCGACGCCGGCCTTCGTCCGGTCGCGGTGGGCTGAGGCGGTGGCCAGCCCGGTGGCGGACCCGCTGACCGCGGGCCCGGCGGAATCTGTCCGGTGCCGGTACTGCCGCGGCGCGCGTGGCGAGGTGGTGCTCGATCTCGGCCTGCAGCCGGGTTGCGAGCAGTTCGCCGAACCGGACGACGACGGGCCTGACCCGCGATTTCCGCTGCGCATGTGGCTGTGCGCGGCGTGCGGTCTTGCCCAGTTGGCGGAAGACCCCGGACTGCCCGAAACCGTGCTCGGCCTGGAGCCGCGTTCGATGCGGCAGCAGGCCGAGCACGTGCTCGACCGGCTGGCCGCGGAAGGCCGGCTGCGCGCCGGGCAGACGGTGGCCGAATTCGGCAGTCCGCACGGCAGTGCGTGGCTGCCGAGATTGCGGGGCCGGGGTCTTGTCCCCGAGGACGGACGCGCCGATCTCGTTTTCGACATTTACGGCATGCTGCACGAACCGAGCCAGAGCGACGCGCTGCTCAGCCGCTCGGCCCGGTTGGCGCCGGGCGGGCTGCTGGTGTTCCAGATGTTCAGCCTGGGCAGCGTAATGCGACTGGGACAGTGGGACGAACTGCGGCACGGGCACCACGCGTATTGGTCGCTGCCCGCGTTGGACGAGGCGCTGGGCCACTACGGCCTCGGCGTGCACCGGGCGTGGAACTGCCCGCTCGCGGGCGGCACGCTGGTGGCGCTCGCGAATCGAACTCCGGAGCCGGACCGCGACACGCGTGTCCTGATCGAAGCCGAGCGTGCGGCGGTGTCCGCTGGTGAGGTGCGTGCTCTGCAGAAACGAGCCGACACCGAAGCGGCCCGGTTGCGCGAGTGGCTCGTCGGCCGGAAGCTCGCCCGCCGCCGGGTGATCGGCTACGGCGCGGCTTCCCGGGCGGTGCCGCTGCTGTGCCACGCCGGGATTGACGACGACCTGCTGCTCGCGGTCGCGGACGCGTCGCCGGGCAAACAGGGGAGGCGAATGCCGGGCACGCGGATTCCCGTGATCGCCCCCGCTTACCTTCGCCGGGGCCAACCCGCTGATGTGCTGCTTCTGCTGCCGCATCTCCTGGACGAGGTCCGGCACAGCGTGCCGGAGGTCGAGGAGTGCGGCGGAAGGTGGGTCCGCGTGGACGACGTGCTGGCGGGACGCGCATGAGCGGGGTCGAACTGTCGGTGCTGATGGTTACCTACAACGCCGCGGCACACGCTGAACGCACGCTGCGGGCGCTGACCGGGCCGGCGGCTCCGTCGATGCCGTTCGAGATCCTCGTGAGCGACAACGGGTCGACCGACGGGGTGGCGGACATCGTCGACGACGTGGCCGGATCGGGCACGGTCAAGCGGCTGGGCCGCAACACCGGATTCGCTTACGGCGTGAATCGGGCCGCGGAACGCGCGTCCGGCCGCTATCTGCTGCTGCTCAATCCGGACGCCGAGCCGAAGCCGGGGGCCATCGACGCGCTGGTCGCGCACTTGCGGGCGAATCCCGCCGACGGGATCGCCGGCGGGCGCACGCTGGACGTGACCGGGCGGCTGGAACCGCGCAGCTGCTTCGGCCGGATCACCCCGTGGAGCTTGACCTGCTCGGCGCTCGGGCTTGCCGTGCTCTTGCGCGGGTCCCGGATTTTCGACCCGGAATCGCTCGGCGGCTGGGCACGGAATTCCGTGCGGCACGTCGACGTCGTCTCCGGCGGACTGATGCTGCTCAGCCGGGAGCTGTGGGACCGGCTCGACGGCCTCGACGAGGCGTTCCACATCTACGGCGAGGATCAGGATCTGTGCCGACGCGCCCGCGATCTGGGCTGCCGGCCGTCGATCACGCCGAGCTGCGAGGTCGTGCACGACGTCGGCGCTTCTTCGGCCGGCGATGTCGCCAGCCGTGACGTGCTCGTTCTGGCCGGGCGGGCCGGCGTCGTCCAGCGGCATCTCGGCCGTTGGCGACGGTACGGTCTCTTCATGCTGCGGTTCGGCGTCGCCGTGCGAGCGCTCGCGGAACGGGTGCTGCGGCGGCGTTCACGCTGGGCTCTGGTGTGGCAGCGGCGAGCCCAGTGGGAGTCCGGGTGGCCGGGCACCCGGGTGTCGTCGTGAGATCCGTGCTCCGGGCGGCGGTGCGCGCAGGCACCACCTGGGCGGGTTCGGTGCGCGCGGTCCGGACCGAGGAAGCACACGCGGTCCTGACCTTCGACGACGGGCCGGATCCGGTCGGTACCGAGCGCGTTCTTTCCGCCTTGGCGGCGAGGGGTGCGAGCGCGACGTTTTTCGTACTGACAGAGCGGGTCGGGAAATACCGCACGCTACTCGCGGAAACCGTCGCGGAGGGCCACGAGATCGCGTTGCACGGTCTCGATCATTCCCGGCTGACGCGGTTCGGTGCGCGCGAGGTCGGGACGCGGGTCGCGACTGCCCGCCGGGTGCTGGAGGACGCCCTCGGCACACCGGTGCGCTGGTTTCGTCCGCCGTACGGCGCGCAAACCCCGGCGACGTGGCGGGCTGTCCGGCGCACTGGTCTGGAGCCGGTCCTCTGGGGTCCGACCGCGTGGGACTGGCTCGACGAACCAGTGCCGGTCCTGGCCGCACGCGCGATGGAGGGCATGAAGCGCGGAGCGATCCTTCTCGCGCACGATGGTTACGGTGACGACCCCGGCGATCCTTCCGGTGCTCCGGCGCCGACGTTCGACCGCGGAGCGTTGGCGTCCGCCGTGCTTGACGCGCTGGCGGAGCGCGGACTGCGGGGGGTTTCGCTGGAGGCGGCGATGCGAACGGGCACCGCGGAGCGGTGGGCGTGGTTTCGGCGGTGAGGTGCTCAGCTGAGGATTTTGGCTGTCACAGCGAGGATTTCCTCCGCCGCGCGCCCCCAGGTGGCGTGTGCCAGCACTTCCGGAGCCTGCTGCACCGTGCGGGCGCGGACGCTTTCGTCTGCCAGCAGGTCAGCGATCAGGGCGGCGAGTTCCGCCGGGTCGTCGGTCGACACGAGGCCGCCGTTGTCTCCGGGGCGGATGATCTCCGGCATCGCACACCGGTCGCGGCCAACGCACGGGATACCGTGCGCCAACGCCTCGACGAACGCGATCCCGTACCCCTCGAAGTGGCTTGGCATCACGAAAAGGTCGTGCTGGTGGTAGAGCGCCGCCACCTGGTCGAGCGGGATCCTGCCGAGGAACCGCACACCGTCTGGGACCGGCCCCGGCAGCGGCCACGCGACGGGCCCGACGATCGTCAATTCGATCCGCGGATCCGACTCGCGTCGGAGAATTTCCCACGCTGCCAGCACCTCCGGTCCCGCTTTGCTGGTGAAGTCCTTTCCGACGAACAACAGCCGCGGCGGGCCAGCGCGCTCGGGAACCGTCGGCGCGGACTCGGGGAGAGCGTTGCAGCCCGGATTGACGACGTGGACCCGCTCCGCGGGCAGACCGGTCACCCGGATCAGGTGCCCGGCGAGCCATTCGCTCATCGCCAGCACCCCGGCCGCCTCCGCGTAGATCTCCAGTTGCCGCTCGCGCAGCTGTGCGAGCCGGCGCGCGTTCAAGTGCGGAAAATGCCGCAGCCGGCGTTCTTCGCGCAGCAGATCGAAACTCAGGTCCTGGTAGACGAGGTACGGCGTGCGCAGCCGCGCGAGGTCGCCGATCTGCAGTACCGCGTCACAGTCCGCGGCCGACCGCCGCAACCGCCTTCCGGCGAGCCCTTGGGTGAGCGGATGGTGTTTCCAGCCGCTTGCCCAGCGTCCCTCGTGGCGGTGCGCGGCGAGTACTTTCAGCGCCGTCCGCGCCGGGCGCGCCCAGGTGAGGCCGACGTCGCGCACGTCGGCCCGCTCGCGCAACGCGGCTCGCAAATACCAAGGCGTGTAAGACCAGGTCGGCTGTGGCGGGTCGTCCCACGCGCAGGCGAACCCGAGTGAGATCCGGCCGGATTGTCCTCGTTGCGGAGACGCGACACCAGACGGTGACCCTTGATCTGTCACGTTCGGACCGCCTTTGTCGATTCACTACTCGAGGGGCCGGGGGAGACCCATCCTGACGGCCAGGCGAAGGGCGGGTCAATGGACCTCTTCGGGATTTTCCGGATCGCGTTCCGGCGGTGGTACGTCCTTGCCGCCGCTCTGGTCGCGACGGGCCTACTGGGGTTCCTCGCCGCGAGCCAGGTCGCGCCGAGTTATTCGGTCAACGGCGTCCTCGTCGTGAACATCCCGTACGCGCAAGACGAAGCCGCGGCCGCGCGGCTGGCCGGCAACCCGTACTTCGACACCCGGACCGCCGCGTCGGTGATGGGGTCGATCGCGGATTCGCCGGACGTGCGCGACGTGGTCGGGAAGGCGGGTGGCAGCCCGGACTATGTGATCAATGTGGACAGTGGCCGTCCGCTGCTGCTGATCACCATCACCGGGAAGACCGCGCAAAGCTCGCTCAGCACCTACAGCCTGCTGTGGAAGGAACTCGATCGGCGGATGCAGGCGCTGCAGGACGTCAAGCAGATCCCTGCCCAGTTCCGGGTGACCGTCGACGACGCGCTGCAGCCCAAGGAAGCCGCGATCTCGAGCGGCAGCCGTACCAAGGTGCTGCTCGCCGCGCTCGCCATCGGTGTGGTGCTGGCGCTCGGATCGTCGGTGTATGTGGACTACCTGCTGCGCCGGCGCTCGGTCCGTGCCGCCGCGTCCGCCGCCGCCGCGACGGCTGACCCCGCCGCCGGTCCTCCGCCGGACGACGCCGCGGGCGTCGACGACCGGCGGATCGAATGGCCGGAGGAGAAAAGCGCGTCCAGGCCGGAACGCACCGCGACACCGCTGTCCGACCAGCCGACCCGCAAGTTCCGCCCGGTCGGGGTGAACGGCACGGTCGCCCGGTCGGGGGCGCGCGGTGACGTTCCCGAAGCCGAACGGGCACAGTGAGCGGCCTTCCGCGCTCCGGCCTGCGCGCCCGGCTGGGCCTCGGCGAGTTCATCCCGATCGAACGGCGCATCGACAAGCACCCGTGGCTGGCCACCGCCGCGCTCGGCGGCGGAGCGCTGGCGACGGTCGCCGAGGTATTCGTGCCGGACTTGACGTTTCTGGCCCTCGCCGTCACGGCACTGCTGATCGGGTACGCGTTCTCGCCCAAGGACGAGGTGACCGGGCTGACCCTCCTCCTCTCGCTGACGTTCTTGCTGCCCGCGAACCTGGTGATCGCCCCGCTCGGCCAGGCTGGCGTGCCGAGCGGGCTGCTGGCGACCGGGCTGTTCCTGATCTGGTTCTTCCTGCGGCTCGCGCCGGACCTCGGCACCGACCGCCGCTTCCAGCCGTTGCGGGTCTTGGTGCTGTTGGCGGTGGTGAGCCAGTTGGCGAGCTATGCGGCTGGACAGATCCGAGGGCTCAGCGCGCTCGAAGCGTCCGGAGCGAACTCCGGACTGCTCGGCGAGTTGAGTGCCATCGGCGTGCTTTTGTACACCGCGGACACGCTGCGCGACATCCGCGCGGTGCGCCGGGTGCTGACACGGGTGACCATGGGTGCGGCAGTGCTCGCCTTCGTCGCGGCACTGCAGTTCTTCGACATCGTCGATCTGTCGAAGATGATCCGCGTGCCGGGACTCACCGTGCACGAATCGACGGCGGACTTCGTCCAAAGCCGCGACGGCTTCAACCGGGTCGCCGGGCTCGCCACCCACCCGATCGAATACGGCGTGGTGCTGAGCATGGCGCTGCCGCTCGCGCTGCACCTCGCGCTGACCGCGCAACGCCACAAACCCGCGCGCTGGACGATCGTGGCGATGATCGCCGGCGGGATCCCGCTGTCCGTCGGCCGGTCGGCGATCCTCGCCACCGGGGTGGCGCTGCTCGTCTACCTGGGGTCCGTGCGGCTGCGGGCGTTGCTGAACCTGCTGCCGTTCGCGATCGCCGGATTCGTCGCGGTACAGGCGGGCGCGCCGGGTCTGCTGACGAGCATCAAGGGCCTGTTCACGAACGCGGGCACCGATCCGAGCATCCAGGGCAGGACCGACGACTACGCCGCGGTGTTCGGGCTGTGGCAGCACCACCCGTTCTTCGGCATCGGACCCGGCACCTACGTGCCGAAGCTGTACCGCGTGCTGGACAACGAGTATCTGTACGAACTCGTCACGGTCGGCGTCGTGGGACTGGCCGTGGGCTTGGCTCTGTTCGGGACGGGCTACTCGCTCGCGCGGCGGGTGCATCGAAGCGCGCCGAGCGCCGACGCGCGAGGCATGGGCCAGGCGCTGGCCGGTTCGATCGCCGCCGCCGCGGTCGCGGCGTTCACCTTCGACGCGTTCGGTTTCGCGATCATGTTCATCACGACGCACCTGCTGATCGGATGCGCCGCGGCGCTGTGGCGGGTGTCGGTTCGCGACGTGCCGGACGCGCAGCTGCAGCCGCCCTCATGGATCAGCAGGCTGGCGAACCAGAGCTGGCATCCGGTCTGAGGCTCTCAGCGAGTGGTTCCCCACGCGACCCGCTGGCGGCGGGCGCGGCGGATCGCGTCCAGCCCGCGCACGACGAGACTCACCCCGGCGAACACCGCCGCGTCGAGCAGCCGCACCTTCCGCTCGCGCACCAGGCGGGTCAGCGCGCCCACTCCGGCGGCACCGCTGGCTGCGGGCAGGCCCAGTTCGGCGAGCTGCCGATTTCCCGCGACGACGCGGATCCGCCTGCGGACCATGGCCGCGATGGTGCGCACCGGCGTCACCGTCACCTCGACCTCCCCGACCACCACCCGCTGCGCCGGGCCGATCCGGCGCTCTACGTAACCGTCGTCGGCGATGAGATTCTCCGGTAGCGGGAACGTCCGGGTGTGGCCCTCCTCCGAGAGCACGTAGACGCCGCGGCCCGCGCCGTTCGTCCGGACCGCCGGCAGTTGCTGCCACGCCGCGAGGTACCGGCGGACTAGCCACGACGCGTCCTCGGTGCGCAGGCGAACACCCGGGACCGCAAGCAGTGCACCGGTTTTCGCCAGAGCGGAGCCGAGCCGGAGCAACCCGTCCGCGTCGATGCCGATGTCCGCGTCCACGTACGCGCGGGGAAAGGTGACGCACCTCTCGTCGCCGAGGTTCAGCGCGTGCGCCTTGCCGGGGCGCGAGGTCTCCAGTACGAG
Source organism: Amycolatopsis sp. Poz14 (assembly GCF_006704225.1). Lineage (NCBI taxonomy): Bacteria > Bacillati > Actinomycetota > Actinomycetes > Pseudonocardiales > Pseudonocardiaceae > Amycolatopsis > Amycolatopsis sp. Poz14. The sequence goes on along the minus strand of NZ_JACLHD010000001.1, from coordinate 50,083 downwards.
GTCGCTACCGGCTGCGCGGGCGACTTCCGCTGTGCGGTCGGAAGATCCGTTCGCGACGACCACGCAGCGCAGCCGACGCGGTTCCCGGCACAGCTTTCGGACCACCGCGCCGACCGACGCCTCTTCATTGTGCGCAGGGATGACCACGTCCACTGGTGCAGTTTACGGAATGTCACCGCCGCGGCGGAAGAAGATCGTCCCGGGAAATTTCGGTGATTATTTCACTGGAAAGGGTGGAAGATCGATTTCCGGGCCGTGCCGGATGTCATTTCTGGTAAATAATCACGCTGGTCGGCACCGGTTTTCACGGGCTGTCACCGGGCGATGCCTTGCACTGCCGAGGGCAACCGTGCATAGTCCCTCTCGTTCCATCACAAAACGATCTCGATTGCATTTCTGTGATCTTTACCTTGGAGGTGAGGCGCTCTTGCGCCGCATCCTTGTTTCCGCGGGTCTCATGGCCGCCGTCCTCACGGCCGCCTTCGTGGTGATCCAGCTCGGCGGGGGGTTCGCCAGCCAGCCCCCGGCGGCGGTGGCCGACGCGTCGTGGCACACCCGCCACCACGGGGCCGACCGGCACTTCCGCCCGGCCACCCCGTCTTCCGTCCCCACGCAAACCTCGTCCCCCGAACAGCCCGCGCCTCCGGCCGCGTCCGCCGCGCTGTCGGCGTCCGCCACCAGCGCCGCTCAGTCCACGTCCGCGCAGCCCGCACCCGCCGGCGGGTACGGCGTGCCGGCCGGCGTCACGCTGAAGAGCGTCCAGGACGTGACCGCCGACCAGGCCGGCCAGGTCCTCGACGCGCTGAACGTGAGCGGCACGATCACCGTGTCGGCTCCCGACGTGACGATCAAGCGCAGCAAGTTCACCGGCAGCGGCCAGGACTGGGCGGTGCGCACCACCGGCAAGGGTTCGGTGCGGATCGAGGACTCCACGTTCTCCGGCGACTACCAGAGCGAAGCGATCAGCTACCACAACTGGAGCGCCACCCGGATCGACCTGTCCGGAATGAGCAACGACGGAGCGAAACTGGGCAACAACGTGTCGCTCACCGATTCCTGGATCCACGATTTCAAGCCCGCCGCCGGTGCGCACAGCGACGGCGTGCAGTTGGTCGAGGACGTGGGCAACATCGTGATCAAGAACAACAAGATCGACCTCGGCTCCCGGGTCGGCAACGCGGCGATTTTCCTGTCCCCGGACATCGGCGCCGAGAACCCGTCGGCCGGCCCGATCACGATCGACAGCAATACGCTCGGCGGCGGCGGTTACACGCTTTACAGCGTGAACGGCCGCGAGGGAGCGACGTTGCAGAACGTTTCGGTGACGAACAACAAGTTCGTCAAGGACGCAGTGTACGGCCCGGTGTACTCCAGCGAGTTCGTCGCGAAAACGGTCTCCGGCAACACGTACGCGGACGGCAGCGCGCTGCAGATGCCGTCCTGATCGGCGGTCCGGCCCGGTACCACTCTCTCGGCAGCATCGGGCCGGACCGTGTTCCGGGTATCGTCGCGATAGTGCGACCGGCGAAACTGCTTGTGGTCGCGGCGGTGGTGGTTGCCGCGGCCGCAGCCGCCGTCGTCGTGGCCGTGTCCGCTCAGCGCTGCGAACCCTCCGCCGACTCCGATGCCCGGTCGTCTCCCTGCCCGGCCCAGACCGGTTCGCTGACCGCGGACCGGCCGGGAATGGTGCTGAGCGGTCTCGATGTGCGCGGCATGCTCACCGTCACGGCGCCGGGAGTGGTGGTGCGGAACAGTAAATTCACCGGTGACGGCAGCACGCCGTGGGGAATCCGCACCAGCAACGAAGGTTCGGTCCGGATCGAGGACACCTTGATCACCGGGGATTACACCGACGCCGGGATCGCGTACGGAAACTGGTCGGCGATCCGGGTCGAGATTACGGGAATGTCCAACGACGGCGCGAAACTCGGCGCGCACACGTCGATCACCGACTCGTGGATCCACGACTTCGCCCCCTCGCCGGGCGCGCACTCGGACGGGCTGCAGCTCACCGAAGACGTCGGCGACGTAGTGGTGAAGAACAACCGTATCGAGATCGGCACCGGCGAGGGGGCCAACTCCGCGGTGTTCCTTTCCCCGGACATCGGACCCGACCATCCCGACGCGGGCCCTGTCGTCATCTCCGGCAACACTCTCGGCGGTGGCGGCTACACGTTCTATTCGGTCGGAGGCCAGCAGGGCGCTCGGCTGAAGGACGTCGTCTTCACCGGCAACACTTTCCTGCCCGGCGCGAAATACGGGCCGATCTACCCTTCGGAATTCGACGTCCGCATCGCGTCGGGCAACGTGTTCGCGGGAGGCGCGCCGGTGCCGCTGCCGCGCTGAGACAGGCTCGCGCGTACTGCGGCGAGCAGTGCCGCGGCGGACCGGTGCCGCTGGAACGGCAGTTCGAACACGGCCGCGAAACCGCGGGCGAAGACGAGCGCCACGGGAAGGACGATCACAGTCGTGAGCAGGAACGCAGGCAGCCCGGCCGGCACATGCGGTCCGATGAGCAGCCTGCTGACCACCGCAACGATCGGCACATGCACCAGATACAGGCTGTAAGAACAGGACCCGAGTGCCCGCAGCGGTGCGGTGTCGAGGAGCCGCACCAGACCCCTGGGACGCCCTTGTGCGAGTCCGGCGAGCAGCGCCGCCGTCGGGAACGCGGCGAGCAAGTCGATCCAGAAATAGTTGCTGACCGTGCGCACGGAGCCCAGCACCGCGATCAGCCCGGCAATCCCCACTCCGCCGCCGAGGGCCAGCCATGGCCACGGGACTCGGTGCCGCGCTCCCGGAGCGAGAACTCCGGCCGCGACCGCACCGAGCGTGAAAAGCACGGCGAACTCCGGAGTCGCGTGGAGCAGCGAGGCGAAAACCGGTACTTGTCCCGACAGCAGCCGGATGAGTATGACGCCGGTGCACACGCACACCATCAGCGTGATCGCACCGACGTGCCGCCGCAGCACAAGCAGCAGCGGGAAAACCAGGTAAAGCTGAGCTTCCACCGCGATCGACCAGAACGCACTGTTCGGGCTCGGCGCGGACACCGCGTCCTGGACCAGGAAACCGAAAACCAGCAAGGATTTTCCGGTCGGAACCACATCCGGCGTCTCGGTCACCAGGAACCGCGCGACCAGGAAGCTCAGCAGCAGCGCGGCCCAGTATGCGGGCAAAATGCGCCATGCCCGCCGGCGGAGGAAGGTACGGACGCGCCCCAGCCGCCAGTCTCTCTGTGCCGGAGCCGCAGCGAGGGAAAACCCGGACAGCACAATGAACAAGACCACCGCGAGATGCCCGTACAGCAGAGGCGACAGCCACGGCGGGCCGTTGTCGGCGGGGAAGCCGGGGTAGGCGAAGAGCCGGCAGTGGTGCAGCACGACGAACAGCGCGGCGATCCCGCGGAGGCCGTCCAGCCCGGAGAGCCGGGCGCGCGCGGTCTTCTCCGGTTCGGTGCCGGTCATGTCGCTAACTCCCCGCAGCCGGTTCCGTTGTCCCGGTGACACCGGGGCCGGAGAAATAACAATGCCGTCCTCAGTACATCGCAACCGGTGCCGTACGCGTAACGTCGATCGGCGGTTTCCGATTCCGTTGGCGATGAGGTGCGCGGGCCGGACCCGCCGCCCGGCGTCAGAACGGCGGAGGGGCAGGCATGGCGTACGGAGCAAGCGCAGTCGGAGGACGCAGACCGTTGTTGTCGCTGGCGATGCCGATCTACAACGGCGAACGGTTCCTCGCCCAGGCGCTCGACAGCATTTGTGCCCAGGATCTCGCCGACTGGCAGTTGTTGATCTGCGACAACGCTTCGTCCGACGGCACCGAAGCGATCGCGAAGGAGTACTGCGCGCTCGATTCGCGCATTTCGTACGTCCGGCACGATCGCAACCTCGGCGCGGCGCGCAATCACAACTACGGTTTTCACCACACCGACGGCGACTATTTCGCGTGGGTGCATGGCGACAACGTCTACCTGCCCACCTACTTCAGCCGGTGTCTGGAGGAACTGCGCGCGCACCCGGAGGCGTCGTGCGCGCACACCGTCGCGGTGGACATCGACGTCGACGGCAACCGCACGCACCGCTGGGACGAAAACTTGCGAGCCGAACACCCGGACGTCGCGGTGCGGTTCCGCGACCTGACCCAGCGCGACCACATGTGCTTCGCATGGTTCGGCGTCGTGAACCGGGATCTGCTCGCACTGACGTCGCTGCACGCGTCGTTCGATTCGGCCGACCGCCTGGAGATCGTCGAACTCGCCTTGCACGGGCCGATCCGGTTGGTCGACGAAGAGCTGTTCCTGCACCGCGAACACCCCGGCCGCATCATGCGGCAGGCGCCCACCGCACGGTCGCGATACCTGATTCTCGACCCAGAGTGGCGCGGCCGGATCCCGTTTCCAGTGCTCAACATCGGCCGCCAGTACGCGCTCGCGGTGCTGCGGTCCCGGATCAGCCCGCGCGACAAGGTCCGCTGCCTGCTGCAGATGCGCGGATGGCTGCGCACGAACTGGAGGCGGATCTTGCGCACCGTCGCTCGCGGCGGGTACGAGTACGCGAAGCTCGCGGTACGCGCGGGGAACCGCCGGTGACGACGCACGCGGAGCAGCCCGCCCCCGCACCGCCGCGCTCGACGGCGGCAGCCGCGGCGAATGGCACTCGCTGGACTGTCGTGGCGATGATCGTGCGCCAATTCGGGCGGCTCGGCTTCGCGGTGGTGCTGGCTCGGCTGCTGGGTCCCACGGACTTCGGCGTCGCGGCGGCCGCGACGGTGTACATCTCGCTTACCGCGGTGCTGCTCGAAGCCGGTCTGTCGTCGAGCATCGTGCAGAAGCCGGATCTGCGGCCACAGGACGAAGGGGTCACGTTCTGGACGCTGGCCGCGATCGGGCTCGCGATGGCCGGGGCAACAGTGCTGTTCTCAGACGAAATCGCGGGCTTTCTCGACGTGCCGGACCTCGGCCCGGTGCTGATCGCGCTCGCCGCCAGCCCGGTCCTCAAGGGTGTGTCCAATGTGGCCGCCGCGAAACTGCAGCGGAACCTGAGGTTCCGCGCGATGGCGGTCACCGAGATCGCGGGCACCCTGCTCGGCGGAGCGATCGGCGTGGTCGCGGCCGAGTTCGGCATGCGGTATTGGGCACTGGTCGTGCAGCAGGTCGGCACCGACCTCATCGTGCTGGTTTTCTGGTTCGCCGCCGCGGGCCTGCCGAAGATCGCGGTGGACAAGGAAGCGTGGAAGTACCTGCGAGTGTTCGGCCTGCCGCTCGTGGGTGCGCAGCTGATCGGCTACGCCGCGCGCAACGTCGACAATGTCGTGGTGAGCCGGTTCCTCGGGCAGACCGCGCTGTCGTACTACACGGTGCCGTACCGGATCATGCTGATTCCGGTGAGCCTGCTGGGGAACGTGGCGAACCGCGTGGCGTTCCCGGTGTTCGCGAAGGTGCAGGACGACGTAGCCCGGGTGCGGTCGGTGTTCCTCCGGATCACCGGGGTGATCGCGCTCGTGGCACTGCCCAGCATGCTCGGGGTGGCCGTGCTCGCCCCGGACTTCGTGGAGACGGTGTTCGGTGCACAGTGGCTGCCTTCGGCTCCGGTGGTGACGGCGCTCGCGGTCACCGGTGTGCTGCAGTCGCTCACCACGCCCGGAGGGTCGGTATTCATGGGGCTGGGCCGTGCGGACGTCTCGCTCCGCTGGGCCTGGATTCCGCTCACTCTGATGGTGCCCGCGTTCTTCCTGGGGCTCCCGTGGGGCGTGACCGGGGTGGCGACGGCTTACACCATCGCGACGGTCGTGATCACGCCGTTCCTCGTGCGTGCGATCGGCAAACTCGCCGGCTTCGGGCTGGGCACCTGGATCCTGACCATCCTTCCCGCGTTCATCTCCTCGATGCCCGCGGTCGCGGCCGCGTGGGTGGTGCACATCGTCTTGCGCCAGCACGGGGTTCCGGCGATCGTGACGCTCGTCGCCGGACTGGCCGTGGTGCTGGCCGGTTACCTCGGGTTCCTGCGGCTGTTCTTCCCTGGGGCATTCCGCGAGGGCCTGTTCGCGGCGCGCATGCTGTCGACTGGAAAACTGCTGAAAAACAGCTGATCCGAGGTCACGATCGGGGGAATGCGGAAACGATCCGTGTCCCCGGTGCGATTTCCCGAATGTCGCCTGCCCGTTGCCGAGTCTCGGCAATGGAGTGGAGAACCGGGGGCAACCCGGTGAGCGGAGGGAGGAAACCCTTGGCCGCACAGCTGCTGGCTTACATCCTGCTGGGCGTGCACTTCTTAGTGCTCGGCTACCTGATTTTCGGTGGATTCGCGGCGTGGAAATGGCCGGGTGCGTTGTTCGCGCACATTCCGCTGGTGGCGTGGGCGATTGTCAGTTCGATTTTTCCGCTCGCCTGCCCGCTTACCGAAGCGGAAAACGGGCTGCGCCAGGCCGGCGGCCTGCTGCCCTACACCCAAGGCTTCGTAGAGACCTATCTCGCAGGCGTGCTCTACGACCCGCACCACGTCAACCGTTTTCGCGCCGTGATCGGATTGCTGGTCGTGGTCAGCTGGCTGGGTGCCTGGTGGTACGCACATCGCAGGAGGGCGGTTCGCCGGTTGCTCGACTCCGCGCCGCCGAACTCGTCGCGGCTCCCGGTCAACTAGCAGGGACCGGTCGGGCGGTCACACCTTCGCGCTGTCCGAGCTGTCAGCTGTCCGGCTCTTTTCCGGCACTCGCCGCAGCCACGCCTCGCGCCAGTAGATGTAGTCCGAGCGCGGGCAGTACCGGTTGAACTGCCCGGCGCAGTTGACCTGGTCGATGACCACGCAATCGCGCAGCTTCAGCATCTTGCCGGTGACCTCGTCGACGATCTTCTCGACCTTCCCGAGCACTCTGCCTCGGCGGCCCGCGTACGGCAGCATCTCCGCGTCGAACCACAGGCCGCGGTTGCGGTTGTTCGGGCCGAGGGCCGCCATGATTTCGTCCTTGCTCTTGACCTCGACCAGTTCGCCCGGCTGGAGGTCGAGGTCGGCGGGTGCCTGTTTCGCCGCCCCGGTGCCGCGGTAGAACGGGTAGTACGAGCCGCCGCGGATCCGCAGCCGCGGCGGGAGTTTGCGGCACAGTTTCTGGAAGTTGTTGAACGCGGAGATCGCCAGGCTTCGGAGAGTCGAGCCGAGCGGCACGTTCCCGGTCCGCACGTCGTCGACGTACTGTCGCCAATCCTGCACGGGCAGGTACGACGTCGCACGCACGAGTTCGGTGGCCTGGCAGCGGTAGAGCGGTTCGCCGTCGGCGTCAGTGCCGGCCCGGGTGCCGGATTCGACGACCTCGAGCGGCAGCGGAATGGTTCCGGTGCGGGGCCGTTCCGGACGGATGGGGCTGCCGTCGAGCCGTTCGAGCCACTCTTCCTTGAAGAACAGCTGGCATCCGGCCTGGCAGCCGCCGTGCGCTTGGCCGTCGCACCGCGCACCCGCGAGGTGCACCGCACGGTCCATGCGACGGCTGGTGCCCTTGTGGTTGATGGTGTCGCAGGTTTTGTGCGCGCTCAGGTGCACTGGCAGCTCCCGCCCGGCGAACCGCAGTGTTTCCGGCATCAGCGGAAGTCCGTCGATCGTGCCGTTCTGGTCCAGGGTCGCGAGGATTTCCTCGGCACTGCGCACTCGCACACGCTCTCCGGTGTGCAGAACAGGACGGGACGGTCTGCTGGCGGGCATTGGTTTCTCCCTGGATGCGCCGAGCGGTCGTCCGAGATGTCGTTGCTGCGCCCTGATTTCGTTACGGTTATCAGTTTTCCGGCTGTCCGGCGGAGCGGGTGCCGGGCGACGCGACGGCCACCCGGCACCGCCGGATCACAGTTTTTCCGCCGCCGGGATCACTTCGGTGGCGAACCGTTCGAGCACCGCCGGGTCCGGCACGCCGTGCGCCCAGCCGGTCGCGACGGTGAACCCGAGCTCCGACAGCCGGCCGAGTTCGTCCAGCAGTTCCCCGGTTTTCTCGCCGTTTTCGCCGGTGTCGAGCCGCAGCGAAGCGGTTTTCGTGATCTCGGAGTAGTCGCGGCCGACGTCCTCGCAATGCTGCTTCAGGACTTCCAGTTTGCGCGGAAGGTCCGCGTTGGGCAGCAGATTGCAGATGTCGCCGTATTGCGCGACGAACCGCAGGGTCTTCTTCTCGCCGCTGCCCCCGATCATGATCGGCGGATGCGGACGCTGGATCGGCTGCGGGCTGTTGAGCAGCCGCTCACCGCTGAAATGCGTTCCGGTGAACGGTTCGTCGCTGTCCGACCACATCTGGTGGACGTACCGGAGCGCGTCCTCGAGCTGTTCGAACCGCTCCTTCATCGGCGGGAATCGGAACCCGAGCGCGCGGGATTCCTCCTCGTTCCAGCCTGCCCCGATGCCGAGGATCGCCCGCCCGCCGGACAGCACGTCGAGCGTCGTCGCCGCCTTCGCGAGCAGCCCGGGGTGGCGGTAGATGACGCCGGTGACGAGCGTGAGCAGCTTGACGCGCTCGGTGTGCGCGGCCAGGAAGCCGAGCGTGGTCCAGGCTTCCAGCATTTCGTGCTCGGGCGGGCCGTAGCTCGAAATCTGGAAGAAATGGTCCATCACCGACAGGTATTCGAACCCGGCCTCGTCCGCCGTCCGGGCCACCCGCGCCAGGTCCGCGCCGAGCGCCGCCGGGCCGTTCGGCCAGGTCTGCTGAGCCAGGTGCAACCCGAGTTTCATGCCAACTCCTTAACCGCCGGAATGATGTCTTGCGCGAAAATCTCGATCCGGTCCCGACCCAGGCCGCCGGGCAGCGGGCCGATCACGGCGTGCACGCCGAGCCGGTGCAGCCGCTGCGCCTCGGCGAGAAATTCGCCGGTTTTCTCCCCGGACGGACCGATGTCCAGGTAGTGGTAAACGGTCTTGGCGATCTCGGCGTAGTCGCGGCCCTCGGTTTCGCAGTGCCGCTTGAGCACGTCGAGCTTCCGTTCGAGATCCGGGCCGTTGCCGATGTTGCAGAAGTCGCCGTACTTCGCGACGAGCCGCAGCGTCTTCTTCTCGCCCCCGCCGCCGACCATGATCGGCGGCCGGTGCGGCGGCTGCGGACTGCTGAGCAGTCGTTCGGCGGTGAAATGCTTGCTGGAGAACGGTTTTTCGTCCGCATCCCACATTTGCCGGACATACTGCAGGTTCTCTTCGAGCAGCTCGAACCGTTCCGAGGTGGACGGAAACGGGAAGCCGAGACCCCGGGCTTCTTCCTCGTTCCACCCGGCCCCGATGCCGAGCATGGCCCGCCCGCCGGACAGCACGTCGAGCGTGGTGACCGCCTTCGCGAGCAGGCCGGGATGCCGGTAAATCGCGCCAGTGACGTAGGTGAACAGTTTCGCGCGCCGGGTGTGCGCGGCGAAGTAGCCGAGCGTCGTGTACGCCTCAAGCATGGGGTGATCGCTCGGACCAACGCTGGGAATCTGGAAGAAGTGGTCCATCACCGCGAGATACGCGAACCCGGCGTCGTCCGCCGCCCGCACCGCCTCGGCGAGTTCGCCGCCGAGCGCGGCGGTCCCTCCCGGCAGCGTGAAGTCGGGCACCTGGAGGCCAAGTTCCATACCCGACACCGTATACCTGGAGTAACTTCATGTGCGCAGTCAGAAATCGCGCACCACGTTGACCGTGCCGTGCAGCGGATCGGTCACGTACACCGTGTGCGTGCGCTGATCCACCGCCACGGCGCCCGGGTTCACCCCGAGACTCAGTTCGCCGTTCAGGGTCCCGGTTTGTCCGTCCACGCGGGACAGTCCATTTTGCCCGCCGTTGGTGTACACGACATCGCTGGCCTGATGCACCGCGAGCGACGAAGCTTCACTGCGCAGCAGCACCGTCTTCACCTGCGCCCGCGCCGAGCCGTCCACAATGGACATATGGTGGATCGCCGAGTTCGCCACGAACACCGATCCGCTCAGTTCGTGGACGTCGATCCCGGTAGGAGAAGCACCCACCGGAACGCTCGCGGTGAACGTGCCCGCGTCCAGGTCGCAGATTTCGACCGAGTTCGTGTTCGGGCTGGTGCAGTAGGCGCGCCGTCGGCCGCGGTCGAGCGCGATCCCGGCGAGGCCCGGCTTCGGCGCTGGCAGCAGGTCCTGCTGAGTGAGACTGATGCTGTCGAGCACCGCGAACGTGCCGGTCTTGCCGCTCACCGCGTACACGAGGTTGGCCTGCGGATCGATCGCGAGCGCCGACGCACCCGCCCCCGCGCTGACGGCGCTCAGGAACCGGTGCGTCTGGCTGTCGAAGGCGAGCACTGTGCCGCCGGCCGGATTGGTGACGTAGATCCGCTCGGTGTCCACCGCCACATCGCTCGGTTCCCCGCCCACCGCGAGCGCGGCCACGACCCGTGCCGCGTCCGGATCGAGGACGACGACCATGCCGGACGCCTGGTCGGCGGCGTACACCAGCCCGGTGACCGGACTCACCGCGAGCGCCGCAAGCGTCCCGCCGACCTGCACGCTGGTGACCCGCCCGGACGCCCCCGCGGTACCGCCGAGGAGCGCCGCCGCACCCGCGCTGACCAGGCCGAACAGCCCTCTCCGGGACCACTGGGAACCGCGCATCGCTCACCTGCCCCGGTCGGTTGGGTTGCCCGCCGACCCTAACCCGGACGAGGATCGGCTGAAGGAACTTCGCGTCCCCCGATCGCGTTGTTTCCAGTGAGTAACCCACCTTGCGGCACCTGCCAGAGCGGACGGAGGCAAGCGCGCGTGCACAAGCACCACAACGGACTGAAGACGGCGATGCTGCTCGGTCTGCTCTCCGCGATCATCGTCGGGATCAGCGGATTGTTCGGCCGCGGAGCCCTGGTGATCGGCCTGGTCGTGGCGCTGGGGATGAACGCCTACGCCTACTTCAACTCCGAGAAAATGGCCCTGCGCGCGATGCACGCGCGGCCGGTGTCGGAGGTCGAGCAGCCCGCGATGTACCGGATCGTGCGGGAGCTGGCGACGTCCGCGCGGCAGCCGATGCCCTCGCTGTACGTGAGCCCCACCGCGGCGCCCAACGCCTTCGCGACCGGGCGCAACCCGCAGCACGCGGCTGTGTGCTGCACCACTGGGATCCTGGAGCTGCTCGACGAGCGTGAGTTGCGTGCGGTGCTCGGGCACGAGTTGTCGCATGTGTACAACCGGGACATCCTGATCTCGTGCGTCGCCGGGGCGCTGGCGAGTGTGGTCAGCGTGCTGGCGAACATCGCGTTCTTCTTCGGCGGGAACGACCGCGAGGGCAACCCGTTCATGTCGCTGCTGCTGGTCTTGATCGGCCCGATCGCGGCCGGGGTGGTGAAGATGGCGGTGAGCCGGTCGCGGGAGTACCAGGCGGATGCTTCCGGGGCTGAGCTGACCGGTGATCCGCTGGCGCTGGCCTCGGCGTTGCGGAAGCTGGAGCGGGGGACCCGGGCCGCGCCGCTCGCCCCCGAACCGGCGGTGGTTTCGCAGTCGCATCTGATGATCGCGAACCCGTTCCGGCCCGGGGCCGGGCTGAGCAAGATGTTCTCGACGCACCCGCCGATCGAGGACCGGATCCGGCGGCTCGAGGAGATGGCCCGCGGCCGCTGACCCGCGTTACTCCCATTCCGCGGTAGCCGGATCCACCCCGTGCACGATCGCGTTGGCGAAGATCACGTCGCGCAGCCAGCCCGCGAGACCAGGCGCCAACGCGTCGTAGTACTCCGTGTATCCGGCTTCCTCCACGAACTTCCGCCCGAGACACACCTGCATCGAATGCGTGCAGTCGAAGTACCGCGACAAGGTCGCCCGATGCCGCTCCGCGAGCGTGTTCGCCTCCGCCGACCCAGGCTCTACCCCGGCCCGCCGCGCCGCCGCCAGGTCCGCGTGGAGCGTCTCGTGCTCGGCCGCGGCCTCCTGCCAGTCCTGCGGGGTCAGTTCGGTGGTCCGCTCGCGGTACTCCGCCCACTGCCGCGTGTCGCCCCAGCGCTCCGCGGCCTCGTCGACCCACTCCGGATCCCACTCGGACCCGAAGATCTCGACCTGCTGCTCCGCCGTCAACTGCATCCCGCCCCGGGTCGCCGCCGCCATCCGGTCCACCGCGGACGCCATGTGCTCCAACCGCGCGATCCGGTCGCGCAGCTCGCGCCGCTGCCGAGTCAGATGCGCGTGCGCGTCGGCGGTCGGATCGTCCAGCAGCCGCCCGATCTCGGACAGCGGAAAGCCGAGCTCGCGGTACACGAGCACCCGATGCAACCGCGCGATGTCCTCGGCGGAGTACACCCGGTAGCCGGCCCTGGTGCGCCCGCTCGGACGCACCAGGGCGACGGCGTCCCAGTGATGCAGGGTTTTGACACTCACGCCGACCAGCGTCGCCGTGCGTCCGACAGTGAGGCCGTCTTGCTCGGTCACGACCTCAGTGTCGCAGCTCACGGCCGTGGCACGTCGATCCCCACAGCACGCATCCCCTCCGCGACCGGCCCGTCCGGATCGATCGGCTCCGCCGCGGTCATCACGACCCTCGTGCCCTCCGGCGTGACGACCGTCAACTCCCGCGAGTTCCACGGCATCAACTCCGGCCCGCTAGTGCACCCCGGCGTGATTTCCTCACACCGCTTGGCGATTTCGTCGAGTTCGCTGAGCACGCAGGAGAAACTGATGCTGACTTCACTCGGGGTCGCTGGGGTCCCGGGCTTGAGCAGGACGTCCTGAAACGCCCAGCGCCGCAGATGCACGATCTGGCCGGGCAAGGTGAACAGGTTGTCGAAGCCGAGCCCGCGAAGCCAGAAGTCCGTGGAGGCATCGAGGTCGGCGGTGGGCACGTTGGGGAACATCGGCATCCCGTAGAAGCCGAGATAGTTGCCCGGAGACACCGCGTCGTAGGCGGGGGTGGGAACCGGGCCGCGAAATTCGTTCATGGGGAGAGGGTGGAGCCTCCTGTCGCAGGAGGGTCAAGTCCGGGCTTGTGGCAGGGTCGTAAATTGACGAGCAGTCGAGAACAGCCGCGTGACTCGGCACCGGGGCCGTTCTGGCGGTGTGGCAGTGCGGGATCCGAACCCGGGACGGCTGAGTTGTCTGCTCTGTTGGCCAGCGGAAAGCTTGCTTTGACCTGTGGGGTTGTTGAGTGTGCGGCCGCGGAGCGATGGGGCGGTTACTTTGTCAGGATCAGGCGGACTTGGCCCCCGACCGTGTAATTGCCGCTCTCCCGATACTCTCTTCGCTCATATGTTCGATAGAATCGAGATTTCAGTCTCAGGGTGACGCATCAGGGGAGCGAGGGGCGAGGTGAACGGAGCGCATGGCTTTAAGCTGGCCGCCATGGACGAGTGGGACGACGAGGAGCGGAGCGCCCTGGTTGCGTTGCTTCGCGCGCGCCCGGATGGTCTGAGCTGGTCGCATATCACGGCGCGAGTTGCTGAGTGCGGGAGTGCCATGCGGCTCTGGGACGAGTTCTACCCCGCCGGTCTGTTTAGCATGGCCGGACGGGGGTCAAGTCCCGAGGAGCTGTTGGATGCCGCTCGCGCGGACGTCCGGCGATGGCGGAACGCCGACTTCGAGTTCATGACCTTCAAGGATGAGCGGTACCCCGCCCAGCTTCGAGAGGTTCACCAGCTTCCGCCGGTCCTGTTCGCGCAGGGTGCGCTCCGAGCCTACGACCGTGGCATATCGGTCGTAGGCTCGCGAAACGCGTCTGTTCGGGGGCTTGCGTTTGCGCGGAACGTTGCCGCCGAGCTGTCGCGGCGAGGAGTATCGGTCCTGAGCGGCCTGGCCAGGGGCATCGACTCTGCCGCGCACGAATCGACCCTGGAAGCTGGCGGGCGCACGGTCGCGGTCGTGGGCACCGGGATCCGGAAAGTCTATCCGGCGGAGAACGCTGAGCTTCGGCAGAGAATTATTGACAGCGACGGCCTGATTCTATCGCAGTTTTGGCCGGATGCTCCGCCCAGTAAGCAAACATTCCCCATGCGTAACGCAACAATGAGCGCGTATGGAATGGCCACTATCGTCGTCGAAGCTGGAGAGCACAGTGGGGCGCGCATTCAAGCTCGGGTTGCGGTGGCTCACGGTCGTCCGGTTATCCTGACTAGTTCTGTGCTCGATGCGACTAAGTGGGGAATCGCCTTGCTTGACCAGCCTGGTGTATTTCATGCGACAAGTGAGCATGAAGCGGTCAGTATGGCGATGGATGCCGCATCTGCGGGCGATGAGCTTAGTCAGTTTAGGGAGCTCATCGTTCGATGAGTCCGGCTGATCCTGTTGCGGAGAGGCTTCGCGCGGCCCTCACGCGTCGCGTGGGCGGCTTCTTTCATAACGTTCGCAAGGATCCGGGCGTCGCATGTCAGGTCTGTGCCGGACCGGCCACGGAGGTAGTCTGCGGTAAATGTGCGGGGCATCGAGATGAGTTCGGCGACAGGCTCGCCAATCAGGTGGCGATCCTTGCGTACGCGCGAGGCTATGCGCCTGGATTACATCAATCGGCTCACCATGTGCGAGAGTACAAATCGATTCCGCCAGCGGAAAAATGTGCCGAAGACCTCGCGATGATGATTCTTGCCGCGACTTACATACATTGGCGGTGTATTGCGGGGCAGGGTTCCGGGGAGGCCTGGGATTCGGTCACTTTCGTCCCGTCGAAAAGTCGGCCGGGTCCGGAGCATCCGGTCGCGGAACTTGCTCGCAACGTCGCCTTGTGCAATGGATCCAAGAACAGGTTCAGGCTGCATCTAGGCGTGGGTATTGATGCGCCTAAGCGCACGATCGTGCCAGACAGGTTTTCAGTTCCTGAATCTGCCCTTGACAGGGTTGCGGGCAAGAGAATCCTCCTGGTCGACGATACCTGGACGACCGGAGGAACCGTCCAATCGGCTGCGGTTGCGCTGCATGATGCAGGTGCGAGCCAGGTGACCGCGCTGTGCGTCGCGCGATGGTGTCGCCATGACTGGTCCGATCATCGGCAGTTGCTTGACTCATGCACCGCGCCCTACGACGCGTTCGTGTGCCCGGTACAGAGCCCGTCCTGCACCGTCGCGGCGTCGGGCACTGGGATTTGATGCACACGGCCCAGCGGGGCCATTGAGCGGAAGCCGTACGCGTCGCGAAGGCTCGCGGTGACTTCCGCGCCGCCGTGCGCCGCGGCCAATGCACGCCCAACCGGAATCAGATGCGCTCGACCATGCAGCACGAAATCACCCCCGTGACCGGTTCGTGCTGGTCACGGGGGTGATTTGGCTGGTGTGGCAGGTGAGGGATTCGAACCCCCGAAGGCTGAGCCGTCTGATTTACAGACGAGAGGCTGCACCCCCTCTGACCTGCACCGGAGCAGTTTTTCGCCCCCGCTTGGGATGAAATAGGGCGCGCGGGCGGCTCAGAACCAGCCCGTCTCGCGGTTGAGTTCCGACGCGGGTACTTCCTCCACGTAGCCGTTCGCGAACTCGACTGTGGCGAAGTCGCCGCCGAAGAGCCCGGACCGAGTGCCCGTTACGCGCCCTTCGGTACCGGCCGGAACGTGGGAGAACACCGCGCCGCCAACCGCGGACCGGCTGGTCACGCGGTCGCCGCGATCGAGCCGCACCGGCTGGTCTTCTGTCCACCATCGTGACCGAGGCCGATCGTTGGACGGCTGGCCTGGCGGTTCCCGGTCAACCGGGTGCGTCCGGCCGGCATTCTCGTCCTCTGACGGCCGGTAGAGCCCTGCGCTCTCGAATCCGACCGCGTAACTCGCTGGCGCTTCGCCCCTGGTGGTCGGATCGCCCGGCCGCCACGGCGTGAACTCCTGCCATGCGTCCTGGTCATAGTCGTCCGGCCCTCGGTCGTTATAGCCGCCCGAGGTGCCCTCTGGTCGCCCCGTCATCCTCGAATCCCTCCCCAACCTGTGCGAACTCGTCTAATGTGCAACTTGGGCTTGTACTCGTGCAAGAGGGGAAACACGAAATGTTCCGTCGACCAACCGAATACGTCGTTGTCGAGCAAGTTCGACCACGTCGCCGCTGGATACTCCCACTTCTGTGCGCGCTGGCTGCGTTCGTCGTGGGCATGAGCGTTGGTTGGGGTTTTGGCTCTAGCGTCCTAGTCGCGCTCGGAACGGCAATCGTGGTGGCGCTGCTCCGTCCGCGCCGGTTCTAGGAATGACCGCTATTTTTCCACCAGGCTCCGCCGATGGTTTCCTTTGCTGCCGGGCCGACATGCACAGTCTTGCTTGGTGAAAGGTTGGACAGGTCGCCGGTAGGTTTCAATCCGACGGCTCGAATAGCCTCGATTCGCTGTAGTGCAATTCGGCGGCCGTCGCTGCTGCGTTCCCTCCATGTTGCGCTCTTCGAGGTCTGCCGATCATGTACGCGGTATAGCCAGGTAACGGCGCTTTCGTTGTAGCCATTGACCACTTCGGATAGTGCGGCAAACATGATGATGTCATCGTCAACAGGGGCACCGCCCCAGCCGCCGAAAGCGCGGACCAGCTCGGTCCTCAGGTACAGTCCGGCGCAGTGGATCGGCCAGTTCCCCTCGTGGTCGATTGCCCAGGTATTGACCAGGCCAGCGGGCACCTCGCCGAATGCGATAGCCGATTCGTAGCCTCGCCGCTCGCCGTTAGACAGCAGGTCATCGGCCTGGCCCACCGCCCAGTGCACATCTGGCCGCTCGAAGTGCGGGAGCATCCGCAGCCACGCGTCGGGCAACAGGACGTCATCATGGTCTAGTACCTGCACGACGTCGCCGGTAGCCCTGGTCAGCGCGAGATTACGAGTTGCTGCAATGCCGGTGTGCGCGCGGTTTGGCGCATATCGAACGTTCGGCAGGGCGGCCACCTTGCTTGATAGTCCAGGCGATTCGCCATCCTCCTGAATCAGCCATTCAAATTCCCACCCTTCTGGGAGATCCTGGCTCATTACACTCCGAATCGTTTCATCGAAGTATTCGGACAGCGGGGCGTATGCGGCAGTGATGATAGAAAGTCGCTTTGTCATTACTTGTCGTCCCATCGCTTGAGCGGCGTGCGGAAGGTCAGCATGGTCCGATCGGCGGGGTACTGAGCGTCACTTACTTCGACAACTCGACCATTCGTGTCGATCGATATCCGCCGGACCAGGAGGAGTGGTGTTCCCTCGACTAGGTTCCACTCCTCCATTTCCACGGTTGTTGGCATCGTGGAAGTCACGTGGTCGACTACTTCGTCAATCTCGATTCCGACCGTGTAGAGCTGATGCATGGTTCCGCCCGGCCATTTTGCTTCTTTGAGGTCGGCGATTTTCGGGTTTGCGTCGATTACTTCTTTTAAGAGCCAAGACAGCGACTTGGCCTCAAGTGCGCCGGTTTTTCGGTCTCGGTGAACGTATTCGCGTCGCAGGAGGGTTGTGCCCTCCGGGACGCCGAACGCGTCGGCCAGGTCGAGGTCTGCCGGTACGAGCGAGTAGTTGGGGATGAAGTCGTATCGGTCGATCGACTCGCCCATGTCATCCTCGGCCAGGCCGTGGCCAGCGCGGACGTCTTCCGGCTGCCGGACCATGTCCTTCTCCGCCTGGTGGCGGTCCGAGCTTCGCTCAACCCTCTTGGGCTTCGGCCGCACCTTCGGCGGGGTGCCGCGCTTCACCACTACCAATCCTTGCTGCTTGAGCAGTGCGATTGCGTTGCGCGCCGACGTCTGCGATGCGTCGTACTCCTCCATGAGCTGGTGAAGCGGGGGCAGCGAGTCCCCTGCTCGGAGTTCGCCCAGCTCAATCTTGATCCGCAGGTCGTCGGCGATCCGAAGCGCGATCGTCTGCCGCGCGGGGGTCCGCTGTGTCTCCATACCGCCGATCGTAGGCGTTTGAGGGTTTGTACACAAACCCTCTTGCGCGCCGCCCGCGCCGTCGGCTACGTTGATCCATGTCAGCAGGTTTGAGTACAAACTCTCAAACCGGCAAACGCTCGAACTAGGAGGACGACATGGCCAAGCAGACGCTTCCGAAGGGCTTCAAACTCGGCGGCTCCGGTCTCGGAGGGAAGTTGTTCGGCGCTGGGCTGCTCGTGTTCGTGCTGTTCATGGTCATCACTTCGCCGCTGGAGTCGGCGCACTTCGTGCGCCACGTGGTCGGAAGCGTCTCCTCGTTCTTCAAGTCCATCTGATTCCGCTCCTGACCTGCACCTTTCGTTGATTGGAGATCCAATGAGGTCCGCTTTCACCAGCCGCCGCGCCGCCGAAGCCGCGTACGACGGCATGGACGAGAACTACGACGTTCTCGCTGTTCAGGAACGGTCCGCGTTCGAGTTCGACCCGTTCGACCAGCTCGACGCCGCGGCCGAAGAGACCGAACTGTTCCTGTCTGCGGCTGAGCTGGCCGCGATGCACGACTACCTGCATGACTTCCGTGATCAGCGCGGCGCGGGTCGCCGCCAGCGTCGTGCCAGCCGGTCCGTTCTCCGGTCGCTGCCGACCATCGCTCAGCCCACCGCTTCGGCGATCGAGAGCGAGGCCGCGTGATGTCCAACGCTTCGGAGCTTCGCGACAAGGTGCAAGCCGTCATCTCCCAGGGCCTCGCGGCTCAGGGGCTGCTGCACCAGTTCTACAACGAGACCCAGGGCATGTTCGGCCAGCTGTTCGAGGCCACGGAAGGCGCGATCACCGCAGACGTCGATAAGGCGATGCAGATCTACATGGGCCTTCCGGATCAGGTCAGCGCCCTGGAAGGGCTGATGGCCGAAGCGGGCATGGCGCTGCAGAACTACCTGCACAGGCTGGCGTCGTGATGTGCGCCCGGCTGACCTTCCACCCCGACGCGGCGGCTCATCCCGCCAAGAACGCGCACGCCGCGCCGGGTCCCCACGTCCAGCCGCAAGACCGTACGAGGGAGATTCAGATGGTAGAACGCGCTGACCGCGGCGCACAGCCGCCAGACGGCGGCGCGGCCGCTGTTCTGTTCACCGGCGACATCGCGACGGAGTTCGCGCAGCTGGCTGACACCTACGGTCCCGCGCTCCGCGAAATGGCCGGTCTTCTCGACCGCACCACCGCCCGGTCCGGACTGGAGCGGATCGCGGACATGCTCGCTGACCCGGCCACCGCGCGAGACCTGACTTTCTTCGCCGCGACCGTGCATCTGGTCGTCCTGCCGCGTTCGATCCCCGGATACCCGTTGTACCGCAAGGTGTTCGCCGCGTTCGCCGAACGGGCGGAAGGGCTGGCGTTCCGTGCCCACTGCGCGGCGGTCGACAGCGGTCAGGTCAGCGCCGCGCTGCGCATCCTCGCCGTGCGTGCCCCGGCCGCCTATTCGGCCCTGGTCGAGGCGCTGGCCGCGGACCCGTCGGTGGAGGTGACGGCGCGATGAACCCTCGCAACCGCCGTCAGGAAGTTACCCGCGTGTTCGACGGCCGCACCCACCACATCGCGTTGTGCCGCGGCTTCCGCGAGGGGCTGCCGGTATTCGGGTGGGGCGAGGCCCCCTCGACCCTGCTCACGAAGACCCAGCTCCGGGACGCCGGGCTTCGACCCAACGGCCAAGACCCGTTGGCGCTGCTCGTGTTCCGGCACCGCAAGCCCTACGCCCGCGAAACCGTGAGCGAGCTGTTCTCGGTCGAGCGGGCCGCGCCGAAACGCCAGGCCGCGCCGGGGCAGATGGACCACGCGATGGAAGCCCGCCGCACCTGCGTCGACTGCACTCGGGTCATGGGCTACTGCGTGCCGACCAGCACGCGCCAGTGCTGGGACTGCTTCGACAACGAGCATGCCGACCGGATCGAGGCCGCGGCATGAACCCGGCACCGGAGAACCCGTGGGACATCCACGACCACGTCACCAGTGAAAACGAACGTATCGCCAGCGAACGCCGCCGCCAGGAGGGGAACCGATGACCAGCTACCTGAAGCTCATGCCCGTCGCCACCACCGCACGCGGCGGCATCATCGGCGTGAGCTGCGAGGTCGAGGTGGGCGGCGTCACCGTTCAGGTGCCGCGCCCGCTGGTGATGATCGACAACCGCATTGCGGTGAGCCCGGTGGTCGAAGCTGCCGACGACGGCGTCAAGCTCCGCCTCGACCGGTGGGTTCCGGTGTGCGTGGATCTCTACGCGGCTCACACTCTCCCGCTGAGCATCGGCGACCAGGCCAGGGCCGTTGCCGCCGCCCGCGAGTTCGACGCCGACCCCGCCGTCGGCTGGGCTTCGCCCGGCGAGGACATCCTCGCGTGGTGCCACCGCTGGGTGGCTCGCAACAACGGGGGTGACCAGTCGTGAGCACGTTCGATGTCTTGTCCCGGTACGGGACGTTGGCGCTGATCCGGCACGCGGTCACGGTCCTGTTGTTTCTGGTCTTGCACCTGGTTCGCATCCCGCTCGTGGTGGTGGCGCGGGTGCTGGAGGGCGTCATGGGCGAGCTGGACCGCTACGCCACCGCGCAGGCGTCCCGGCCGCCGAACCGGCCGGTCAACCAGTTCTTCCCGCACGAGAGCACGAGCGAGGCCCGTCATGCGTAAGCGTCCCCGCGTTGTCCTGACCTGGAACGAAGTCACCTGCGAAGCCGCGATCTACGACGCCGAGGCCGCATTGCGCGGACTGGCCCTGCTCGCCGGAGTCCTGATCACTCTGGCGCTCGCATTCCCCGGCCCGTGGGTTATCGCGGCCGCCGCGGCCGGATTCCTCATGGCCTGCCGCGCCTTGTGGTGGACCCGTCTGCTGCGCAAGGCCCGCCGCTACCGCCGCGAACTGTTCCGCTGAACGGAGGTGAACGTCATGACCGCTCGACACACCTGCACCCGTACTGACCAGGCGATTCAGTGGGTGGTGTGGCACTTCGCCGAACTGCTCGCCGTTGCCGCGCCGCTCGTGCTTGCTGCCTTGCTCACCGGCTGGTTCGCACTCGGTTCGGCCGTCGTCGCTGCCGCGTGGGCCGGACACGAAATCGCTGCCCGCCGTCGCGGGCCGGAAGCTGACGCCGCGCCGCAACAGATCGCCGCAGCTGACCCCGCACCGGTCCCGGCACTGACCGCCGGGCACCACGAGCACAAGGAGGGTGCGTGATGAGCACCTGGGCAGAGAACCGGCGCGCAGACCGTGCGGCCGCCGCCGAACAATCCCGCAAGGACGCCGCGGCGAAGCTTGACCGGACCTTGTCCGCCGCCGCGCACCGAGCGGCAGAACGCCGCGCGGACCAGGCGGCGGCCGCGGATCTCGCCGACCAGCGCCGCGCCGCGCGTAAGGCGTCCCGCCAGGCGACCCGGGCTCAGGTCCGGGGTTGGCTCGCGGCGAACCGTGTACGCCTGCCGATCTATCTGCTCGCCGTGGTGTCCGCTGTGATGGCCATTCCCGCGATGGCCGGATACGGCCGCGACACGTACGGC
Organism: Amycolatopsis sp. Poz14; assembly: GCF_006704225.1. Lineage (NCBI taxonomy): Bacteria > Bacillati > Actinomycetota > Actinomycetes > Pseudonocardiales > Pseudonocardiaceae > Amycolatopsis > Amycolatopsis sp. Poz14. The sequence continues at coordinate 28,826 of NZ_JACLHD010000001.1, read as the reverse complement.
GACTGGACCGGTGCGGCATTGCCGGCATTGTCGGAACTCGGCATGTGGGCGTTCGCGCTCGCGGTCGAGGTGACGCGCCATCGCCACCCGGACCGGCCGGTCTGGGCATTGCAGACCGGCGTGTGGGTGTTCGCTGGCGTTGGGTTCGGGCTAAACGTTCTGCACGGCCTGCACCGCGGATGGGACGCCGCGATGGTGATGGGAATCGTGTCGGTCGCTGGTGTGGTCGCGCACCAAATCGCCGTCGCCGCGCCGCGCCGATCGCGGGAGGAACGCCACGCCGCCCGCGCTGCCGCCGACGCCGCTCGGATCGAGCGGGACGCCGCCCGCAAAGTTGCGAAAGTCCGTCGCGTCGCGGTGCGCGACGCGGTAGCCGAGATCGGCGCGGACGGGTCGGCGCGGCTGGTCTTCACCCCGGGTCGCTACGTCCTCCGTCGGCACCTTCGCGGCTCTGTCCTCACTGGTGCCATCGAGCCGTCCGCACCGGTCGGCGAGGTGCTTGCCGACGAGATTGGTGCGTGGCTCGCGACTCAGGACCAGCCGACCGAATCGGCCGAGGACAACCCGATCGCCGACGCGGCCGTGTCGACCCTCGATCGACCCTCCGACCAGCGGAAATCGACCCCGCGCAAGCGGACGCATCCCGCGCCCAAAACTCGCACGATCGCTCAGCTTCGCGAGGCGTTCGCCGCAGCGATCGAGGACCCGAAGGTGTCGATCGATCCCGCGTCGGCTGAGTCGATCCGTAAGGCGCTCAAGTGCGCGCCGAAGGCCGCGCGGCAACTGCGCGACGAGTACAAGGCAGACCACCAGTGAGCCGGAAGGACATCACCATGGACGCCAACAAACCCACCCCGGCCGCCGGTGAACTGGCCACCGTGCACCGCCTGCCGACCCGCGACGAGACCGGCGAAGTGCTCGAAGCCGATGAGGTGCTGACGGCCGAGGAGTACGAACGGCGCAAGTCGCAGAAGGAACAGGCACTCGCCCGCTGGGCTGGCTACCGCAATGACGCAGTAGTGGTTGTGCGGACCGCGAAGAAGGTCGCCAAGCACGACCGCACGAAGGCCGCGTTCCGCCACGTCATCGTCTACCCGACCAGCGGCGTGAAAATCGTGGTCCGCCGGTACCGGGACGCGCACGGCGCGAACCGGTATGAGCGACAGATGCGCGCCGCCGAAGCCGCGGGCGACCAGGAAGCGTTGCGGTACTGGCAGGAAGCCGACGTGGCCGAGAAGCAGCGTCGTCACGATCGGGTCCAGGACTGGATTTCTGCGCCCGGGAAGGTCATCAAGGCCACGGTGGTGGGGTTGCTGGGCCTAGCCGGTCTGCTGCTCGGGATCGGCATGGTGCTGGCGGTCAAGAACGGCGATGTGTCCGAGGTGCTCGCGCCGATCGGCGCGGTGCTGGACGCGATCGCGTTCACGGTGTGGTTCCTGACCACCTACGGCGTGTTCCTCCTGGTCGGGGGCACCGTGCTGGGGCTGGGCTACCTGTACCAGACCGGCCGTACTCACGGGGAGACCCCGCAGTGGCTCGCCCCGAAGGTCGAGGGCAACACGATGGACGAACTTCCCGACGAGAACACCATCCTGAACGCGCTGAAGAACCTGAACATCCCGGGCTTCAAGGCCGCGCTTAAGGAGGGGTGGCGGATCAAGTTCATCACCCCGCCCGTGGTCGACGGCAAGGGTTGGCGTACGCAGGTTGCGCTGCCTCCGGCCTGCCCGGTCGAGGAGATCGTCAAGCGCAAGACCACGTTGGCGCACAACCTCGTCCGCTATCCGCGCGAGGTGTGGCCGACCGAACCGCAACCGTCCGTTCTGGACCTGTGGGTGGCCAAGCCCGGTGCGCTGTCCGGTCCTGTCGGCCCGTGGCCGCTGCTCGCTGACCTCGACAATGCGCAGGTCGACTACTTCGCGGGCGTGCCGGTTGGGGTGACGCTCAAGGGCGACGTGGTGAACGGTCGGCTGTTCGAGGCGAACTACGTGTTCGGCGGCATGATGGGCTCCGGCAAGTCCACGCTGGCGATCAACCTGGTGCTGGGCGCGATGCTCGACCCGCTGACCCTCATCGACGTCGTGGTCATGGCCGAAAACGCCGACTACGACCCGATGAAACCGCGGCTGAACTCGCTGACCACCGGTGCCGGTGAGGAAACCGTGGACAAGTGCCTGAACCTGCTGTGCGAGCTGTACGACGACCTGACTGTGCGCGGGCAGGCCATCAAGGAACACGCCGTTTCCCGCGCGGTCACCCGCGAACTGGCCGAAAAGGACGCACGGCTCCGCCCGCGCGTCGTGGTGATCGATGAGTGCCAGAACCTGTTCATGGGCAAGGACGGCAAGGTCGCGATCGAGGTCGCCTCAAAGCTCATGTCCACCGCGCGGAAGTACGCCATCACCCTGATTTTCCTGACGCCAGAACCGTCGAAGGACGCGCTCCCGCGCAAAATCACCTCGGTGGCCAGCAACAAGGCGTGCTTCGCGATCGGCGACCAGATGGCCAATGACGCGGTGCTCGGTACCGGCTCTTACAAAGCGGGCATCTCCGCGGTCGGGCTCGTGCCCAAGACCGACGAAGGCCCCGGCGACGTGGGCACTTGCATGCAGCGCGGGTTCACCGCACAGCCCGGTTTGCTGCGCAGCTTCTACAACGGCGAGAAGGACGCCGCCCGAATCACCAAGCGCGCCATGGAACTGGCGCAGCAGACCGCGCTGCCTGCCGGACCGGCCGAAGTCCGCGCCGAACGAGTCGACCACCTCGCCGACATCGCGAAGGCCATCGGCACCGAAGCCCGGATGCGTACGCAGGAAGTGTTGCAGGGCCTCGCGAATCTCGACCGCGACACCTACGGCGGCTGGACGTTCAGCGACTTGCAGAAGGCGCTGCCCGACTCGGCCAAGCCCTACAAGTCCGGCGGCCACATCAAAGTCAGCGCCACTCGTGTCCGTGAAGCCATGGCAGAGCGTGACGAACAGGGCGACTCCGACGCCGACGAAAACGAGGGAACCGACTAAGGGAGGCCGCGGAATTCGGGGAGTTCTCCCTCACTGCCTCCCCGGGCCCGCCTCCCCTGGCTGACCAGCGACGACATTCATCAGGGAGGCGAGGGAACCAAACCCGACGCCCGCTGATTACGCACCGAAAACCACACCCGCACACCCCGTCACGCGACTCCCTCCCGGGGCATCGCGCCAGCCGAGCCATGCCAAAAACAGGCACACACCGTAACCGAAAGAAGGAGATCCGAGATGGACGCTCACGAGCACGGTAACCACGAACTGGCCCACCTCACCGCGGACGTCGCCGCGTTCGCCTACGAAGAAGGCGCGTGGCACGTTCTGCTGATCCGTCGCCGCTGGGAGCCCTTCACGGGCTTGTGGGCGCTGCCCGGCGGTCACGTCGACGTCGAGGAAACCTTTCCCGAAGCCGGAATGCGGGAACTGGCCGAGGAAACCGGCGTGACCGCCGACGCTCTGTACCAGGTCGGGATCTACGACCACCCGGGGCGCGACCCGCGCGGGCGCTACGTGAACGTCGCGTACGTCGCCGTCCTGCCGGGACTGACGCCGCCGCGCGCCGGAGACGACGCCGCCACTGCCGAATGGGTCCCGCTCGACACAGCGCTGTCCGCGCGCCTCGCGTTCGACCACGCCGACATTCTCGCCGACGCTGCCGCAGTCCTGGTCGCCCTCATCTCGCGGGAGGCCAAGTGAGCACCGAGATCTACCACCTCGTCGCCAAGACCTCGCTGTGGCACGGGACTTTCACCACCTACTGCGGGCTCACGTACTCCCGCAAGGGATCCCGGACGCCGTGGTTCCCCGCCACGAAGACGAAGTGCCCAGCCTGCCTCGCTGTCTACGCCGCCAACGGAGGTAAGTGACCATGGACGCCAACGAAGTGCGCGTGTTCGACCTGTACTCGATCCTCGCCGTCACGCACGGCCTGCCCTCCACACCCCAGCAGTACCGGGAAATCGTCGGATTCCTCATCGGACGCACCGCCCCGTCTGCCGGGATGACCGCGATCGCCTACGGCCAGCAGTGCAAGGCGTGGCTGTTCGAGCAACACCCGCAGCTGCGCACCGTGCCCGCCCGGCCGGACTTCGCCGAAGACGACGAAGCCGCCATGGATGCGTGGGCAGCGCAGCAGGCCAAGCGGCTGGGAGCCGACCGGCTGCCGGTGCGGCGCATCCCGGACGAGACCGCCCCCGGCGACCCGCTGACCGAGTTCGCCGACCGGGCACCGGACCCGTGGAAGGTCTACAACGTCGATCCCGACGCGCCCGACTGCGACCCCAACGCGGGGTGGTCCGAGTGACTACGCCTCACGGCGCTCTGACGCTGGAGTGGGCGTTGTACCTCGCAGGCTCGGGATGGCCGGTGTTCCCGCTTGTACCCGGTCGCAAGCGGCCAGCCGTCCGAGAGTGGGAAGCGCGCGCCACCACCGACCCCGCCCGTATCCGCCGATGCTGGAGCGCTGACAGCTGGAACGTCGCCGTCGCCACAGGTCCCGCGCGGCTCGTGGTCATCGACCTGGACCAGCCGAAACCCGGACAGTCCGGCGCGGACGGAGCCACCGCGCTCGCCGAGCTTGCCGAGCGGCGAGGCGGTCCGGTCCCGGCGACCTACACCGTCACCACGCCGTCGGGCGGGCTGCACCTGTACTTCCGCGCCCCGGCTGGGACGCACCTCCGCAGCAGTGCCGGTCAGCTGGCTCCGCGCGTCGACGTCCGGGCAAACGGCGGGTACGTCGTGGGGCCCGGGTCAATCGCCGCGGCGGGCGGCTGGGAACTTGCCGACGAGACCGATCCTGCCGAACTGCCGGGATGGTTAGTCCAGGTGTGCGCCGAACGCGCGTCTACGGCCATCTCAGCGCCGCGTGAGATCCGCGCTGCCGACCCGAATCGCTACGGGTCGGCGGCACTCGCGGGGGAGTGTGAACGCATCCGTACGGCTCCGCCGGAGCAGCACAACGCGGTGCTGTCGTCCGCGGCTTACACGATCGGCCGGAAGGTCGGTGCGGAGCTGGTCGCCTACGACACCGCGCGCGCCGAGCTGGTAGCGGCTGCCGGACACATGGTTTCCGCTCCATGCGACTGCACGACCCGCGAGGTCGAACGCGTCGTCACCGCCGGTCTTGACGCCGGTTCCCTTAACCCCGTAGCCCGCCGAGGAAAGGCAGCCTAATGACCAATGTGGACAGCACCGTGTCCGCCATCGAAGCGGCGATCGGTGCCCCCGGCGCTGCCGACGGTGGCGGCGCGTGCTGTCAGTGCGGCCGCCCGCTGGACGGATCGCCGTCGGACGACTTCTGCACTGAGGAGTGCCAAGCGGCGTGGCGGGCGGCCAACGTGCCGGTCGCGCCGGGGCATGAGGTGCTGAACAACGTGCGGGACTTCGTGTTGCGGTTCAACGCGTTCCCGTCGGAGCACTGCGCACCGATGCTCGCGCTTTGGTACGCGCACACCCACGCCGTCGACCACTTCTACGTCACGCCGCGGCTGATCCTGTCGAGTGTGGAGCCGGGCAGCGGAAAGACTCGGGTGCTCGAGGTGGCTCAGCACCTCGTGAGGGCACCGGAGATGACCATCTCCGCCACTACGGCCGCACTGTTCCGCATGGTCAACGACGGACCGATCACCATCCTGTTCGATGAGGTCGACACGATCTTCAACCCGAAGAGCGGTGGCAACAACGAAGATCTGCGCGGGCTGCTCAACGCCGGGTACAAGCGGTCGGCCACCATTGCGCGCTGCGTCGGTGACGCTCGTGCGATGAAGGTGCAGCGGTTCCCGGTCTACGCGCCCGCTGCCCTTGCCGGCATTGCCGGAAACATGCCCGACACTATCACCACTCGTGCCATCACCATCCACATGCAACGCCGCCGCGAAGACGAGGAAGTTGAGGAGTTTTGGGAGGAAGACGTAGAGGTTGAAGCCACCCCGCTTCGTGAGCAGCTGGCTGCCTGGATCGGCACCGTGACCGACAAAATCAGCCGCGGCCGACCCGAGATGCCCGCTGGAGTACGAGACCGGTCGGCGGAGATTTGGCGACCGCTGATCGCGATCGCGGATGCCGCCGGGGATCACTGGCCGGAGACCGCGCGGGCAGCTTGCTCTCACTTCGTGGCCGCCGCCAACGTGGATCGGAAGGGCGGCGGGCTTCGCATCCGGTTGCTCTCGGACTTGCGCGACCTGTTCACCAGCCGCGGCGTGACCGAGATGCCGACGGCGGAGATTATCGCCGCTCTGTGCGAAATCGAAGAGGCACCGTGGGGTGACCTCGACGGGCACGGCAAAACGCTCGACTCTCGCCGCCTGGCAAAGGAACTTGAGCCGTACGGCGTGAAATCGAAGAATGTCCGCATGCCCGGCGGCAAGGTGCCCAAGGGATACCGGATCGACGGTGAAGGAGGTCTCGCGGACGCGTGGAGCCGCTACCTGCCTACGTCCGCTACATCCGCTACACGCGCTACGTCGCAGGTCGCGGGCGTAGCGGACGCCGAGCCTGTAGCGGATACGAGCGCTACACCCGATAGCAGCGAGCCGTCGTCCGCCGGACCGGTGTAGCGGATACGAGCGCTACACCCCACGTATCCGCTACGCCTCTGACCAGGCATGTAGCGCCTGTAGCGGATGTAGCGGACAAGTTCAGCCAGTCCTGTAGCGGCGACCCGCTACCCAAACCCGAGGAGGTACCCGTGTTCGACGCGCCCCGCACCGCTGCCACCACCGCGCGAGGAGTCGTAAGAAAATGGCTGCCCTTCGTCAAAGTCTCACCGTCGACGCCGTTTGTGACGAGCTGAGCATTTCCCGCCGAACCTTCTACGAATGGCGCGCTAAAGGACGTGCGCCGAAGTGCATCAAACTGCCGAACGGATCGCTTCGTGTCCGGCGGATGGACCTGGACAACTGGCTTGACGGATGCGAGGAGGCGGCGGCCTGATGGAGACCACGTACAAGGTAAAGGTCTGGTCGATCGAGACGCGCAAGGGCAAGCGAAAGACCACCTATCGAGTTCGATGGGTCGTCGCGGAAAAGCGATGCGATGACACCTTCGACACGTTCCCGCTAGCGAACAATTTCCGCTCCGCCCTGCTGACTGCGGTGAGTAAGGGTGAAGCGTTCGACATCGAGACAGGCTGGCCGCTGTCGATGCTGAGGGCGCGGCGGAAGATGACCTTCTTCGAATGCGCGTGCGCGTACGTGGACATGAAGTGGAAAGACGCTTCACCGAAATACCGCTCTTCGTTGGTGGAGTCGATGGTTTCCGCAACTATTCCGATGCTGAAAGGGAAGTATCAGGGGGAGGAGGCGACGCTTCGGAAGGCGTTGAAGGTCGCGTACAACAAGAACACGCGGGAAGGTGAGCACTTGCCGGAGATTCAACACGCTCTCAGCTTCGCCCGGAAGGCGAGCCGTGACGTGGCTGAGCTGGGGAAGCCGGAGATCTTCCGGGGTGTCTTGGATGCTATGGACCTCAAGTTGGATGGCGGGCAAGCCGCCCGCAACACGGTTCGAATTCGACGCACGGCGCTGGGGGAGTTGATCGAATATGCACGGGTTGAGCTTAAGGCTATCTCGGCAAACCCGATGGACGGTGTAAAGCTGAAGAAGCAAAAGTTTGTGCTCGCAGAAGTCGACCCGAAGGCGGTCGTAAACCCGATCCAGGGTCGCATGTTGATCGACGCTGCACCTCCGCGATTGAAGGCGTTTTTCGGTCTCATGTACTACGCCGCCCTCCGGCCGGAGGAAGCGGCAAATCTAGGCAAGAGCGACTTGACGATTCCTGAGTCGGGCTGGGGTGATATCCACCTGCAAGGTGCTCGACCCGAGGTGAACGGGGTCTGGACCGATAGCGGCGAGGCATCCGAAGTCGGCCCGCTCAAGCATCGTCCTGCCGGTCACGGGCGCTCAGTGCCATGTGTCCCCGCGCTCACGGAGCTGCTGCACAACCACTTGAACACCTTCGGCACCGCACCCGACGGGCGGCTGTTCCGCGGTGAGCGCGACGGCGGACGGATCGGCAGCACTGTCTACGGGCGAGCCTGGGCAGCCTGCCGGAAGGCGGTATTCACCGCTGAGGTGCAGGCTGGACCGCTGGCCAAGAGGCCGTATGACCTGCGCCATGCCGCTGTGTCGACCTGGCTTGCTGCGGGCATCGAGCCGACGCGGGTCGCGAAGTGGGCAGGGCACAGTTTGGCGGTCCTGCTTCGCGTCTACGCGAAGTGCATCGACGGGGGCGAGCAGGCGGCCCGGGACCGCATGGGGGACGCGCTGGGCGACTCCTGAGCCTCACAAAAACTCGGGGGCGAATAGGGGGCGATCAGCCGCAGAGAGCCGCACACGTCCGCATACAACCGCACAACACAAGATCACCCCCGTGACCGGTTCACGCTGGTCACGGGGGTGATTTGGCTGGTGTGGCAGGTGAGGGATTCGAACCCCCGAAGGCTGAGCCGTCTGATTTACAGTCAGATCCCTTTGGCCGCTTGGGTAACCTGCCATGGCCGGGCGAACCGGCCGGGAAGAAGGATACCCAACGGTCCGGACGGCCGGTCAACCGGGATCCCCCGGCGCTACGCTGGGGGTCCCTGACGAGCTGAGACAAGGTGTGAGGACACGTGGCGGATCCCTCTTTCGACGTGGTGAGCAAGGTCGACCGCCAGGAGGTGGACAACGCGCTCAACCAGGCCAGCAAGGAACTGGGCACGCGGTTCGACTTCCGCGGCACCGGAACCGGCATCAGCTGGTCCGGCGAGGAAGCCATCGCGATCGAGTCGGAGACCGAAGAGCGCGCCCTCGCGGCGGTGGAGGTCTTCAAGGAGAAGCTGATCAAGCGGAACATCTCGCTGAAGGCCTTCGAGGCAGGCGAGCCCGCGATCTCCGGCAAGATTTACAAGATCAGCGGCAAGATCCTGCAGGGCATCGCGTCGGACAAGGCGAAGCAGATCGCGAAGTTCATCCGCGACGAGGGCCCGAAGGGCGTCCAGGCCCAGATCCAGGGCGACCAGCTGCGGGTGTCGGGCAAGAAGAAGGACCAGCTGCAGGAGGTGATCTCGTTGCTGAAGGGCAAGGACTTCGAGATCGCGCTGCAGTTCACCAACTACCGGTGACCTACGGGTGCTGCGGACGCCAACACGTCCGCAGCACCTCACCAGGCGGTAAAGGTCCAATCCGCCTCGAACGTCTCCACCGCTACATACGTGGGTCCTTCGAGCGGGAACTCCTCGGTCGTCTGGCCGATGTGGTTCACCGCCAGGTGCGGGTAGCCGTCGGCCAGCACCCAGACTCCGTTCGAGCCCTTCGAGCCCGTGAAGAACTTCCCCATGACCATGCCGGGGGGCACCGCGAGGACCGCGTCCCCGTGGCCGTTGTACGGCTTGCCCGGTTCGACAGGCGGCACTCCGCGGTAGTCGGTGATCGTCGCGGTCCATGCGCCCTTCGCCTCGACCGTCAGCGTGTGCACCGATTTGCCGCCGGGGGAGACGTTGAACCAGGCCGTCCCGTGGTAGGCGTCGCCGTCGTTGACCAGCAGGCTTTCGGTGCCGTCGGTCGTCACGGCGATGTGTCCGGTGCACTTCGGACAGTCGAAGGTGAGGAATCCCGCGACCCCGGACGGCCAGGTCAGCGGCACGGTCGCGTTGTTCTTGCCCTGGTGGGTCTCCGTCGGGTTCTCGGCGAGGCGCGGCTTCTCCGGTCGCGGCGGCGGAGGCAGAACCGGCGCGGGGGAGTCGCCGGGTTCGTCTTCCATCGGGTACACGATCGCCCCGATCCCGCTCGGCTGCAGTGAGCACGACGCGGTGAGCGCTACCGCCGCGCAGACGGCGGCCAGACGCACTGCGGTGCGGCGCATGATTCCCCCTCGCTTGCCCCGACGGGGCCTCCGGATGATCTTTCGTCACGCTCCGCCCAGTCGTTACGAAACGGGCGCCCTGAACAGCCCAGTGATCTCCTCGAAGGGGTGGACTCACGCGGGTGACCAGGCGAAATCGATGGTGGCGACGCGACCACGTGGTGTAATCGCCCGGCTGGTCGTGAGAGGAGTTTCTGGATGCGCCGTTGGACTCCCGTGCTTGCTTTCCTCACCTCGCTGGCGGTCCTCGTGACCGCGATCGCGCCGGTCGCGGAAGCCGCCGACCGGAAGCTGCTCGTACCCGGCTTCGGCTCGTACCCGCGGCTGATCCGGCTGGAGCACTCGCCGTTCGGGCGCGGGAACATCATCGCGTCGCTGACCAGCGAGGACGGCAACGGCCGGTTCGCGCCGATCCTCGAGAGCACCGACGAGGGCGCGAGCTTCCACCAGATCGGCGAGATCCGCGACCCCGACGCCAGGTCCGGCCAATGCTGCGGAACCCTCTACGAACTGCCGCAGCGGGTCGGCCGTCTGCGGGCGGGCACGCTGCTGTGGGCGGCGACCTACCGGCAGGACGCGGGACCGCAACGCCGGATGGGGATCAAGGTGTGGGCCAGCCGCGACGGCGGCCACAACTGGCGGTACCTGTCCGAGGCCGCGCTCTCGCACAACCACGACGGCGTCTGGGAACCGGAGTTCACTGTGGACGCCGGCGGCACGCTCTGGCTGCACTACGCCGACGAGACGCAGGCGCCGAAGTACGGCCAGGTGCTCAACCGCGTCGCCTCGACCGACGGGATCAACTGGGGCACCAAGCAGCTCACCATGGCCATCGGACCGTCCCGGGTGCGTCCGGGCATGCCGATCATCCGCAGGCTGCCCGACGGCCGGTACTGGTTCGGCTACGAGATCTGCAACTACCGCGACCGCTACTGCGATCCGTATTACAAAATCTCCGCGGACGGCGCGAACTGGGGCGATCCGGCCGATCCCGGCACCAGGGTGAACACCGCGAGCGGCAACTACTTCCAGCACGCCCAGACCACCACGCTGTTCCCCGGCGGCCCGAACGGCGTGCGGCTGGTGATGGTCGGCCAGATCTACACGACCGCCGACGGCGCCCCGGTGGCCGGAAACGGGCAGACGCTGCTGGCCAACGACAACTTCGGCGCCGGCAACTGGTACGAACTGCCCGCGCCGGTCCACATCAGCGGCATCTACAACAACTACTGCCCCAACTATTCGTCCACCGTGCTGCCGGTCGACGGCGGGAAGAACGTGCTGGAAATCGCCACCGAGTACGCGCACGGCTGCCAGGCGTTCTTCGGGAAAGGTCCGGCTTTCTGAGTTGTGCGAAGCCCCGGACGGCCTCCATGCTCACTCGGTACGGTGAACACCACCACCGCATTGAGGAGGGGCTGTGAAGGGCATCGTGCTCGCCGGGGGCAGCGGAACCCGTCTGCATCCGATCACGCAGGCCGTGTCGAAGCAGCTGCTGCCGGTCTACGACAAACCGATGATCTACTACCCGATCTCAGTGCTCATGCTGGCCGGGATCCGCGAGATCCTGATCATCTCGACCCCGGCCGACCTGCCGAACTTCCGCCGCCTGCTCGGCGACGGCAGCCAGTTCGGGCTCTCCTTCTCGTTCGCGGAACAGCCGAGCCCGAACGGTCTCGCCGAGGCGTTCGTGATCGGCGCGGACTTCGTCGGCGACGATTCCGTCGCGCTGGTGCTCGGCGACAACATCTTCTACGGCCAAGGCTTCTCCACGACCCTGCGCACCGCCGCGACCGACCTGGACGGCTGCGTCCTGTTCGGCTACCAGGTGAAGGACCCCGAGCGCTACGGCGTCGGCGAGGTCGACGAGAACGGCACCCTGCTGTCCATTGAGGAAAAGCCCGAGAAGCCGCGGTCGAACAACGCGATCACCGGGCTGTACTTCTACGACAACGAGGTCGTCGACATCTCCCGCAACCTGAAGCCCTCCGCGCGCGGCGAGCTGGAGATCACCGACGTCAACCTCTCCTACCTGCGCCGCGACCGCGCCAAACTGATCGAGCTGAGCCGCGGTTTCGCCTGGCTCGACACCGGCACGCACGATTCGCTGCTGGAAGCCGGCCAGTTCGTGCAGGTGCTGGAACACCGGACCGGGGTGCGGATCGCGTGCCTGGAAGAGGTCGCGTTGAAGATGGGCTTCATCAGCGCGGACGAATGCCACGCGCTGGGCACCAAACTGGCGAAGTCCGGATATGGCGAGTACGTGATGAACGTGGCCTTGCTCGCGGGGGCGCAGGGCTGACCCGGAGGGGAAATTTGTGAGTTACGACCTGGGGGTATGGGCTGGGGATGCCGAGGATCCGCAAGCCCGCTACGCCAGCCTTTGCGACAGCTCTGGTTCGGCTGCTCCGGAGCTGGACGGGTTTTACCGCGACCTGACCGCGAAATACCCGGAACTGCACGAGGCCGAGGATCCCGAGGAATCCCCGTGGAATGCGGCGATCGAGCGCTCTGGCGATGGAGCGGTCCTGGCGATCCAGCACTCGCGCGCGGTTGCGGTGACGCGTGTTGTCCTTGACCTGGCACGAAAACACGGCTTGACGGTGTTCAATCCGCAGGCCGGCGAGGTGCACCGGCCGAGCGTGCTGGACCTGACCATGTGCGACGGTTCCCGCGTGGAAAACCCTGACGCAGCAGGGATCAAGGCGGCGCTGGGCCGGTTGTCGGCGAAGAATTGGTACGCCGTCTTGGAACTCGGCGACCATTATGTCCAAATAGGACAGGGCAAGTTCGCGGCGGCTCCGCGGGGGAAGTTCGCGCTGGAGCGCCGGGACGGGTCGCCGGAGCGGCATTACCGCACGGAGGTCGGGAGCCTGGCGGAGGTGGTGACGGCGTTCACCGGCTTTGCCGCGCAGGAATCGTCTTGGGTGGAAGGCTTCGAATGGGAGAAGGTCGACTTCTCCTGACGTGCCGTGAAGGGCTCCTCGAGGGAATCAGATTCCTTCAAGGAGCCCTTCACGGACTTACGGTCAAGCCGCCTGCCGAACCTCCGAAGACGCTGGCGTCAAAGCCAACTCCAGCACCTCCCGCACGTTCGCCACCGCGTGCACCTCCAGTTGCGACAGCACCTCCGCCGGCACGTCATCCAGATCCGGCTCGTTCCGCTGCGGGATGATCACCGTCTTCATCCCCGCCCGGTGCGCGGCCAGCAGCTTCTGCTTGACCCCGCCGATCGGCAGCACTCGCCCGGTCAGCGAAACCTCTCCGGTCATCGCCACATCGGCCCGGACCACCCGGCCCGACAGCAGTGACGCCAGCGCGGTCGTCATTGTGATGCCCGCCGAAGGTCCGTCCTTCGGTACCGCGCCCGCCGGGACGTGTACGTGGATTCCCCGCTCTCGCAGGTCTCCCACCGGCAGTTCCAGCTCCGCACCGTGCGAGCGCAGGTACGACAGCGCGATCTGCACCGACTCCTTCATCACGTCACCCAGCTGCCCGGTCAGCTGCAGTCCCGACGCCCCGCTCTCCGGATCGGCCAGCGACGCCTCGATGTACAGCACGTCTCCGCCCGCGCCGGTGACTGCCAAACCCGTTGCCACGCCTGGCAAAGACGTCCGCTGGGTCGCCGTCGGCAGCGACGATTCCGGTACGTGCCGCGGGCGGCCGAGGTAGGTCTCCAGGTCTTCCGCCGAAATCGACAGTGGCAGCGAGACCGAACCCAAAGCCACCTTCGTCGCGATCTTCCGCAGCACCTTCGCGATCGTCCGGTTCGCGTCGCGCACCCCGGCCTCGCGGGTGTACTCCGCGGCGATCCGGCTGAACGCGTCGTCGGTCAGCACCACGTCACCAGACGCCAGACCGGCTCGCTCGAGTTCGCGGGGGAGCAGGTGATCCCGTGCGATGGTGACCTTCTCGTGCTCGGTGTAACCGTCCAGCGTCACCAGTTCCATCCGGTCCAGCAGCGGGCCGGGGATGGTTTCCAGCGCGTTGGCCGTCGCCAGGAAGACCACATCGGACAGATCCAGCTCCACCTCGAGGTAGTGGTCGCGGAACGTGTGGTTCTGTTCCGGGTCCAGCACTTCGAGCAGCGCGGCCGTCGGGTCGCCGCGGTAATCGGCGCTGACCTTGTCGATCTCGTCGAGCAGCACGACCGGGTTCATCGAGCCGGCTTCCTTGATGGCCCGCACGATCCGGCCCGGCAGCGCGCCGACGTACGTGCGCCGGTGGCCGCGGATCTCCGCCTCGTCCCGGATGCCGCCCAGAGCGACGCGCACGAACTTGCGTCCCATCGCCTTCGCGACCGATTCGCCCAGCGACGTCTTGCCGACCCCGGGAGGACCGGCGAGCGCGAGCACCGCGCCGGAACGCCGTCCGCCGACCGGGCCGAGGCCCGATTCCGCGCGGCGCTTGCGCACGGCCAAGTACTCGATGATCCGTTCCTTGACATCGTCCAGGCCCGCGTGGTCCGCGTCGAGCACGGCGCGCGCGGCGGCGATGTCGTAGACGTCTTCCGTCCGCTCGTTCCACGGCAGCTCCAGCACCGTGTCGAGCCAGGTCCGGATCCAGCCGCCCTCGGGCGACTGCTCGGAAGTCCGCTCCAGCTTGTCGACCTCGGCCAGCGCGGCCTTGCGCACCTCGTCCGGCAGGTCGGCGGCTTCCACCCGGGCGCGGTAGTCGTCGTCGGCCGCGGTGCCGTCGAGTTCGCCCAGTTCCTTGCGGATCGCTTCGAGCTGGCGGCGCAGCAGGAATTCCTTCTGCTGCTTCTCCATCCCGTCCGCGACGTCCTTGCGGATGGTCTCGGTGACCTCCAGCTCGGCCAGGTACTCCCGGCTCCACTCGAGGGCCTTCTCCAGCCGGACGCTGACGTCGAGCGCGCTCAGCAGCTCCAGCTTCTGGTCGGTGGACAGGTACGGCGCGTTGCCTGCCAGGTCGGCGATCGCGGACGGATCCTCGACCTGCTGGACGGCGTCGATCATCTGCCAGCCGCCGCGTTGCTGCAGCACCGAGATGACCACGGCCTTGTACTCGGCGGCGAGCTGCGCGGTGCGGTCGTCGGAGGTTTCCTCCGCGGCGTCGGCGTGCACCCAGCGGGCCGCGCCGGGGCCGTCGGCGATCCGGCCGACGGAAGCGCGCGAGGTGCCGCGGAGCAGCACGGCGGTCTTGCCGCCGGGGACGCGGCCGATCCGTTCGACGGTCGCGACGGTGCCCAGTTCGGCGTACTCGCCGTGCACGCGCGGGACGATCAGGACTTCGGCCTTGCTCGCCGCGCCCGAGCGGATCCCGGGGAACGACGCGGTCGCGGGGGTCTTGGCTTGAGCGGACTCCACTGCGGCCCGGGTCTCTGCGTCGCCGAGGTCGAGCGGGACCACCATGCCCGGCAGCACGACGTCGTCATCGAGCGGGAGGACGGGCAGGAGGCGGGGGTCGGACATGTGCACTCCTCGAATAAGTTGAGTCTGCAGTGCTCAACTCTCCGAAGGGCAGGTTTGTTTCCCAGGGAGTGTTCGCTGGGAGAGAAGTCAGGGCTTGACCGCGACGGCGCCCCAGGCGAACGGCCGGACCTCCGCGGCGAACTCCGACACCGGCTCGTCCGGCCGCCAGTCCGGCAGCGCGCTCATCCCCGGCTCCAGCAGCGGCCAGCCGCCGAAGAACGGCAGGATCTCCTCGTCCGAACGCAGGTACGCCGGGTTCGACGTGTCCCGGTACGCGTCGACGAACGCGCGGACCTCGGCGGCCCGTTCCGGCGGCGCGTCGTCCCGGCAGGTGCCGTGCGTGACGGCCAGCCACGACCCGGGCGCGAGCTGGTCGCGGTAGGCGGCGACCAGCTCTTCCGGCCGATCGCCCGGGCCGAGGAAGTGCAGGACGGTGATCATCAGCAGGCACACCGGCTGCGACCAGTCGATCAGCTCCTCGGTGATCTCGTCGGCGAAGATCGCTTCCGGATCGCGGATGTCGCGTTCGACGATCCCGGCCCAGTCGGTCGCGTCCTCGCCCTCGAGGATCACCCGCGAATGTGCCGCCGCGACCGGTTCGTAGTCGACGTACACGACCCTCGCCGGCAGCCGATCGCGGACGATCTCGTGCACGTTCCCCGCCGTCGGCACGCCCGAGCCGAGGTCCACGAACTGCCGGATCCCCGCGTCGAGCGCGGCTCGCACGACCCGGTTCATGAACGCCCGGTTCTCCCGCGACATCGGCCGGATCAGCGGCCACACCTTCTCGACGCGGCGGCCGAATTCCCGGTCCACCGCCCAGTTCTGGGTGCCGCCGAGGTACCAGTCGTAGATCCGGGCGGCGGACGGTTTGTCGACGTCCACGCCCCGCGGTGCGTCCGGCGCGGTCACGGCTTGCGCGCCACCGCGCACCAGGCGAACGGGCGGGCCTCCGCCTCGACCGCGTTCAGCTCGCGCTCCGGCCGCCAGTCCGGCAGATGCGTGATCCCCGGCTCCAGCAGCGGCCAGCCGCCGAAGAACGGCTCGATCTCTTCGCGGTCGCGCAGCCACATCGGGTTGCTCGTCTTGCGGTACTGCTCGACGAACCAGCGCAGCCCCTCCAGCGCGGGACCGCTGCCGTCGCCCTCGCTCATCTGCGAGATCGCCAGCCAGCTGCCGGACACGAGCTTGTCCCGGTAGGCGCGCACGACGGCGTCCGGATCGTCGTCCGGGCCGACGAAGTGCAGCACCGCCATCAGCATCACGCACACCGGCTTGTCGAAGTCGATCAGCTCGCGGGTGCGCGGGTGGTTCAGCACCGCCCGGGGATCGCGCATGTCCGCCTGCACGATGCCGGCCCAGTCGGTGGCCGCCTCGTCCTCGAGGATCAGCGTCGCGTGCGCCACTGCCACCGGCTCGTAGTCGACGTACACCACGGTGGCCTCGTCGTCGTCGCCCAGCGCGGCCTCGACCACCTCGTGCACGTTGCCCGCGGTCGGCACGCCGGAGCCGAGGTCGAGGAACTGCCGGATGCCCGCGTTCAGCGCGGCGCGCACCACGCGGTTCATGAACTCGCGGTTCTGCTTCGCGCCGGGCCGGGCGAGCGACCACATCTTCTCGACCTTGCGGCCGAATTCCCGGTCCACCGCCCAGTTCTGCTTGCCGCCCAGGTACCAGTCGTAGACCCGCGCGGCCGAAGGTTTCTCGACATCGACGCCTTCCGGCGCTTTCGGTGCAGCGTCGGGCTTTTCGGTCACTGGGACTCCCCTCGAACAGGCCGTACCGCGCCAGACTAGCGAGAACGCACGGCGGGCCGGCGTTGCCAGCCGGTCCACAGCGGCCGGTAGCCCTGCGCGTACCAGAACGGCGTCGACCGCGGGTTCGCCACGGCGTGGTGCAGCAGCACGACATCCGCTCCTGCCTCGTCGAAGACCTGGTGCGCGTGCGCGGCCAGCGCGGTGCCGACACCGGACGACCGAGCGGCCTCGGAAACCGCCAGCGACGACAGGTAACCCACGCGGGAAGCGGCCACCCGGTGCCGGATCCAGCCGGTCTCGTCGGGCATCTGCAGCACGACCATGCCGAGCGGCTGGCCGTACAGCTCCGCGATCCAGACCTGCGGCTCCGGCCGTTCGAGGTGGTGCAGCAGTTCCTTGGCGATCAGCTCCTCGACGCCGGGGCGCAGCGTGATCCGGCCGAACTGCGCGTCGTACCGCTGCAGTTCGAGCTGCAACGTGACGGCGGTGGAGAGGTCGTCCGGCGTCGCGTGCCGGATGCAGACGCCCGGCGTCGCGTCGGGTCCGGCGGCCATCCGCTGCGCCGGGCGCACCGCGAGCACGCCGACCGGGGCGAAGCCGTGCCGGAGGAGTTCGGTGGCCCCGGCGGTGTCGCGGCTGGGCCGGGAGAGCACCGCGGCGCACTCCGTATCCCCCACTCGGGCGAGGGACCGCAGGTGTTCATCCCATCGAGTGAGCAACGCGTCGAGTCCGGCGGCCGGATCGGGACCGGCGAGCTGGACCTCCAGCCGGTGCTCGACGAGCGCCCGCCACATCGACCGCGGGCTGTCCGGGCCGAGCCCGGTGCAGGTGGTCAGACCGGCCGCGGTGGTGTCGCCGACCTCGGCGGAAAGCAGGACGGAATCCCCTCCGACCTCGAAGGGGAGTGGCGCGGGAAGCAGCGCGTCCACCGTGGCGATGCGCGCCGCATGCCCGGTGGCTGTCACGTCGTTGTGCATGCCGCCATTGTCCGCCGATCGGGCCGGAAAAGACCCCCAGAACACTCCCCGGCCCGGGGGTTCCGGGGCGAACCGGGAGTTTCACTCCTTGGTCCACGCAGGTCAGAGAAGAACGCCCATTGTTAACCCTGGGGTGATCTCCTACTGTCTCGAAAGGGACGCCGGTACGCCCTACGGGGTAAGGTGGCGCCCTCGCCCACACCTGACGTCACGGACGAGCGCGACCGGGCAGCCGGGAAGGAAGGTCGGATGCCGGACAGCAACGCCCATCCCGGTACCGCGCCGGAGGCGATGGGCTCGGGAGGTGCTGGCTCCGCACCGGCCGAAGGCCGCACGGACGAGAGCCGCTTCCGCGTTTACACCTTCTTCGTGCTGGGTCTCGGCCTGCTCGCGGCCTTCGCCGTCGGCGCCTGGCTGCCGTTCCACGGCTCGGCGAAGCTCTGGTGGATCGGCCCGGTGCTCGCGGTCGCGTTCCTGCTCGCCGAACAGCTCGGCATCAACGTCGACGTCCGCAGCGGCATCTCGTGGACCATCTCGTTCACCGAGATTCCGCTGGTAATCGGTTTCTTCGTCGCCCCGTTCGAAGTGGTGCTCGCCGCGCATCTCGTGGCGGGCATCGGCACGCTGCTGGCCCGCAAGGTCGCCGGCCGCGTCCTCTACAACGCGGGCGCGTTCCTGCTCGAAATCACCGGCGCGTTCGCCGTCGCCGGGCTCGTGCACCTGGCCATGGGCGGCGGGCCGACCATGCCGTGGGTCGCCGCGCTCGCCGGAACGCTCACCGCGCCGCTGGTCAGCACGCTGCTCGCGCTGGCCGCCGTGCGCGTGCTGCGCCGCCGGATGCGCGTGAGCACCGCGATCCGGCTGACCGGCCGCATCCTCGTGGTCGGCTTCGTCAACGCCTCGGTCGGCCTCACCGGCTACCTCGTCATCGCGAGCACCCCGCAGGCCTGGCCGCTGGTGCTGGCGGTGTTCCTCGGCCTGACCGCGCTGTACTGGGCGTACTCCGATCTGCTTCGCGAACAGCGGGACATGGAAGCGCTGTCCGACGTCAGCCTGATGGTCGCGCGGTCCGGACAGCAGGCCGCCGCCCGTCCGGCGAGCCGCGGCGAGGAACTGGTGGGCGGCGTCGACGTGCGCGAATGGGCCACGATCGCCGAGCGGATCAAGGACCAGCTCGCCGCCGGACGCGTCGTGCTCCGGCTGCGGCTCGAGCCCGAAGACCCGATGCGCGTCGTGGTCGCGGGCAACGAACTCCCGGCCTCGGACCCGGCCAGCGACGACCCGCTGCTGCGCCTGCCCGGCGCGCACGTGCGGCACTTCCGGATCACCGAGGCCAACCCGGACGTCCGCGCGGCGCTGCTGGAACGCAGTGCGCAGGAAGCGCTCGTGGTGCCGCTGCGCAGCGCGAACCGGCTGCTCGGCGTCGTCGAAGCGCACGACCGGCTCTCGCGCTGGCGCGGTTTCGGCAAGTACGACGTCCAGTTGCTCGGCACGATGGCCAGCCACCTCGCGACGTCGCTCGACAACCGGCGGCTGCTCGCCACGCTCCGCCACGACGCCTACCACGACCCGCTCACCGGGCACCTGAACCGGCCCGGATTCCAGCAGGTCTCGCGGGATCCGCTGCGCGAATCGGCGGAGGTCGTGGTGCTGCGGATCGACCTCGACGTCTTCTCCACAGTCAGCGACGCGCTCGGCTACTCGTGGGCGGACCGGATGGTCGTCGCCGCGGGCACCCGCATCCGCGGCGCACTCGGCCCGGACGTCCCGCTCGCCCGGCTCGAAGGCGCGTCCTTCGCCGCACTGCTCGTGGACTGCACGATCGAAGACGCACACCGCGCCGCGGAACGGCTTCGCGTGCAGCTGTCCGAGCCGTACCCGGTGGACCGGCTTTCGGTCGAGGCCAACGCGATGATCGGCTACGCCAGCTCCGTGGACGACGCCGGCGAGGTTGACGTCGACGGCTTGCTGCAGCGTGCCGACGTCGCCGTCCGCGCCACTCGCGGCGGCGAGGAAGTACGCGGCTACGTGCCGAGCATGGGACAGATCTTCCTGCGCCGGTTCCAGATGGTCACGCAGTTCCGGCAGTCGCTCGAAGACGGCCACGTCTCCGTGCACTACCAGCCGAAGGTGACGCTGCCGAACCGGCAGGTGCAAGGCGTCGAGGCGCTCGTGCGCTGGGTGCACCCGGAGTTCGGCAGGCTCGGCCCGGACGAGTTCGTGCCCGCGATCGAGGCGGCTGGCCTGATCGGGGTGCTGACGTCGTTCGTGCTGGAGCAATCGCTGAAGCGCGTGCGCAAGTGGCTCGACGAGGGCCTGCGGATCTCCGCGGCGGTGAACCTGTCGGTGCGGAACCTGTCCGACGACGACTTCCCGGCGAAGGTCCAGCGCGAACTGGAACGCTTCGACGTGCCGCCGGAACTGCTGACGTTCGAGCTGACCGAGTCCGGCGTGATGTCCGACCCGCAGAAGGCGCTGCCGATCCTGCGCGAGCTGCATTCGCTGGGCATCGTGCTGGCGGTGGACGACTTCGGCACCGGCTACTCGTCGCTCGCGTACCTGCGCCAGCTGCCGGTGGACCAGGTCAAGATCGACAAGAGCTTCGTGCTCGGCATGGGCACGGATCTCGGCGACCTCGCGGTGGTGCGGTCGATTGTCGAGCTCGGGCACTCGCTGGGCCTGACGGTCGTGGCGGAAGGCGTCGAGGAGGACGTGGCGCGCGATCAGCTCGAGGCGATGGGATGTGACGTCGCCCAGGGCTATCTGATCTCGCGGCCGCTGCCGGAGGACCGCCTCGAGGCGTGGCTGCAGGCCCGCACGGCACGCTCGCCGGGACGGCACTCGGAGACCGTGCTGACCCTGCTGACCTGAGGTTTTGCGGTTAACCGACCCCGGTTGCACGTGCGGGTGAAGGGGGTTGCTAATCTTTCCAAGTCCTCGCGAGAGGCAGGCCCCTTTAGCTCAGTCGGCAGAGCGTCTCCATGGTAAGGAGAAGGTCTACGGTTCGATTCCGTAAAGGGGCTCGCGAGTAGGCGAGCTATGTCTGCGGAAAACGCAGACGTGGCTCGCTTCGCGGCGTCCATCTGGGGGTCGAACCCCCAGACCCCCGCCAGGGGGCATGCCCCCTGGACCCCCGGCCGGGTCACCTTGACCTGGTGGGTCGGGTGGGGTGGGTGTCACGTAGGGCGGTGTAGCTCAGTTGGCAGAGCAAGCGGCTCATAATCGCTGTGTCGCCGGTTCAAGTCCGGCCACCGCTACGCGGTAACGACGGGGCTGGCCCCCGGATCTGAGAGAGAAGGAAACGCTGTGGCTGCCACCGACGTGCGACCCAAGATCACGCTGGCGTGCGAGGAGTGCAAGCACCGCAACTACATCACCAAGAAGAACCGGCGCAACAACCCGGATCGCCTGGAGATGAAGAAGTTCTGCCCGAACTGCGGTACGCACCGGACTCACAAAGAGACCCGCTGACGCAGGCGGTCTTTTACCAGCTTCGCAAAAGCCGTCCCGGCACTCGCCGGGGCGGCTTTTCGCTGTTACCGACGGGTTTAGGCACCCGCGCGGGACGGCCGCCGGGTTCGGTTAGCCTTCTTCGCGTGCCTTTGGACCAGTCGTTCACCGGGCGGGAGTACCCGTCGGACAGCAAGTACTTCGTGAGCCGGGAGAAGATCCGCGAGTTCGCCGACGCGATCGACGACCCGAACCCGGTGTACCGGGACCCGGAGGCGGCCCGCGCGGCCGGCCACCCGGACGTGCTCGCGCCGCCCACCTTCCTCACCATCCTGAACCTGCCGAAGATCAACGGCATCGTGACCGACCCCGCGCTCGGCCTCGACTACTCCCGGATGGTCCACGGCGACCAGGGCTTCCGCTACGAACGCCCGGTCCACGCGGGCGACGAGCTCGAAATCTCGGCCACGATCGAGTCGATCATGGCGCGGGCGGGCAACGACTTCATCAACCTCCGCGCGGAAATCACCGACGCGGACGGCAAACTCGTGTGCACGACGCGGGCGCAGCTCGTGGTTCGGGGGGCGGAAGCGTGAACGTCGGCGACGAACTGCCTCCGCTGGAGCTCCGCATCACCCGCGCGCAGCTGGTCCGCTACGCCGGGGCCTCGCTCGATTTCAACCCGATCCACTGGAACGAGAACTTCGCGACCAAGGTCGGCCTCCCGGACGTGATCGCGCACGGCATGCTCACGATGGCCCTGTCCGGCCGCATCGTCACCGACTGGCTCGGCGACCCGGCCCGCCTCGTGGACTTCAGCACGCGCTTCACCCGCCCGGTCGTGGTGCCGGACAACGACGAGGGCGCACTGGTCGAGGTGACCGCCAAGGTCGGCGCCCTGACCGACGAGGGACTGGCCCGGATCGACCTGACGGTGAAGTTCGAGGGCAAGACCGTGCTGGGCAAACCGCAGGCTCTCGTCCGCCCCTGAGCAACCCGGCTTTGCCCAGCGGTTCCTCCGTGGCCGGTCCTGCCGCCATAGGTCCGGCGCGCTGCTGCGGTCCGTGAAGGGCTCCTTGAGGGAACCAGATTCCCTCAAGGAGCCCTTCACGGCCTTTCGGGGAAGCGAAGCCACGCGGCCAGCCTCGCCAGCCGGTGCTCCGCCGCGGCCCGGCGAGCGCTACCGGGAACCCGCCGCAAACCGCAGCTCTCGCTCGCCCCTGACGAGCCCGCAGCTCGGCCTGATCGCCCCAATGTGGCGTTGGGTGCATCTGACGCATCGAAAGCCACATTGGGTGCGCGGCACGCACCGAACGCCACATTGGGTGCGCGGGACGCACCGAATGCCACATTGGGGTTTTTTCATCCTGGTTTGTGCTGGTCATGGCGGGTTGGCGGGGTGTGGTAGTTGTCAGGCCGGGGTGGGCTGGGCGGTGTCGCGGGCGTGTTGTTCGTGCTGGGTGAGGACGAGCAGGGCGCGCAGCAGTGTGGTGGCGTGGCGTGGTGCCATGCGGAGTTTGTCGAGGATGCGCCAGTTTTTGAGGGCGGCGAAGCCGCCCTCGACCGCGCAGCGCATCGCGGCGAACGCCGCGTTCGCCTGTTTCTGGCCTTTCGTCAGCGGCCGGTTGGTTTCGGCTTTGAACGGGGTGAGCACGATCTGCTCGCAGGGCCCGCCGCAGTGCGGGCAGTCGCGGGCGGTGCGGACGTCTTTGTGCCAGCCGTGGAAGCCCTTGTCCCCGGCCGGGGACAAGCCGCGGGCGTGGAGCCGTTCGCGGATCCGCAGCCGGCGGGCGGCGGTGATGTCGGCGGTGCGGCCCGGCAGGACCGCGGAGATCCACAGCAGCCGGCCCGCCTCGTCGGTCAGCCCGAGCACGACCAGCCCGTGCTGTTTGTGCTTGCCGCTGTAATGGGCCCGGTTGGCGCGCCCGGCCCGGCGGCGGGTCCGGATCAGCGTCCCGTCCACCAGCGCCACCGCCGCGCCGCGGGCGGCCAGCCGGTCCAGGACCCGGTCCAGCCGGGCGGCGCGGGCGGCGAGCAGGCCGACGGTTTCCAGCACCCACCGGCGCACCGTGGAGGCCGAGACGCCGTGACCGCCGGCGATGTGCGCCAGCCGCGGATCGTGGCGCAACACCGCCAGCACCACCAAAGCCTGCCCGGCCGGGCCGGCTTTGCGCCAGCGGGACCGCAACCGCCGCCGGCGCCCGCGGATCAACTCGGCGACCAGCTGCAGGGTCTGCCGCGAAAGAGGAAGAACGACCTGGTAGGAAAGAGGGTCGAAGCCCTCGGCGGATGGTTGACTCACATCTCGATCCTGCCGAGGGCTTCACCCATGCCCACGCCGCCACGCCGGGCCTCGACAGCACTTCCCCTTGCCCCACAACCCAACCAACCCGCAACCACCGCCCCCACCAGCCACAACCACGATGAAACAACCCCATTGGGGCGCTCTCAGTGCACCCCGAGCACCGACTCCACCACGTCAGCCATCCCCGCCTCGCCCCGTGCGTTCGGGTGCAGGGCCGCGGCCGAGGACGTCGGGATCACCCCTTCGACCCACTTGACGTCCGAGTTCGCGCACACGTCGTGCCCCTTGCTCGGCGCGGCGGTGTCCGCGAACCCGGCGTCGTGCGACTTGGCCTGGTCGGACAGGGCGTCGTTGAGCTTGCCGAGCGCGTCCCGCAGGTACGCCACGTCGCCGGAGCCCAGCGGCAGCACCGGCCAGCAGCCGTCGCCGTCGGGGAGGACCGTCGGGTAGCCGACGACCACCACTCGCGCCTTCGGGGCCTTCTTGTGGATCTGGTCGAGCGCGGTGCCGACCTTCTTCGCGGTCGCGCTGATCCGGTCGGCCAGTTCGTCCTTGCCGCCCGCGGTGAGCCGGTCCTTGCACGGCGAGGCGCTCTGATGGGAGGTCACACAGGTCTGGGCCAGTGAGATGAATCCCACATCGTTGCCGCCGATGCCCAGGGTGACGAGCGTCGTGTCCGCGGTGACCGAGTCGAACTGCGGCGGGTTCGCGCCGTTGCGGGTCGACTGGGTGTCGGTCAAGTCCTCGGTCGTCGCGCCGCTGCAGCTGACGTCCACGAACTTCGCCGGCTTCAGCTTCGCCGACACCAGGTGCGGATAGTTGTTGTCCGACCGCGCGCATCCGGCCGGCGAGCCCGCCTGCTTCCCGGTGCGCGGTGCCGACGTGTACGAGTCGCCGAGCGCGACGTAGCGGCCGCTGCCGCCGCCGGTGTCCGCGCCGGACGGCGGTGCGGTCGACGAGTCGTGCTTCGACTTGTAGTAGCCGACGGCCAGCAGCGCCCCCACCACCACGAGGACGAGCAACCCGCATCCACCGCTTTTGTTTGCCCCCACCCGACCGTTTTACCGGTCCCGCTCCTCGCCGACGACCCGCTTACGGGTGATCACGCAAAGACAGCGGCGTGCAGTTCGCCCGCCAGTTCCAGCGCGTGCGGGACGGTTTCGGCCACATAGTGCAGATCGACCAGTGCCTCGGTGATGCCGTCCGCTTCGGCGGCCTTCAGCTGGGCTGCGACGTCCTCGACGGACGCCGTCTTCGAGCCCGGCGTCGGGTTGATCCGCAGCACCCGGCGCAGCGACTCCGGATCCCTTCCGGCCTTCTCCGCGGATTCGACGACCACGTCCCACTTCTGCCGCAGCATCGGGATCGGGAGCCCGGCGGGAAGCCAGCCGTCGGCGATCCGGCCGACGCGGCGCAGTGCCGCGTCCGACGCCCCGCCCAGCAGCACCGGCGGACCGGGCTGCTGCAGCGGACGCAGGCCGATCAGCGAGTCCGGGATGTCCCAGCGTTCGCTCTGGTGCCCGGCCGGATCCGCGGTCCAGAGCGTCCGCAGCACCTGGACCAGTTCGGCGAGCCGCGCGCCGCGGTGCTCCCACGGCACGCCGGCGGCGATGTACTCGTCGCGCAGCCAGCTGAGCCCGAGGCCGACGTCGAGCCTGCCGCCGGACAGCAGGTCGAGCGAAGTCAGCGAACGCGCCAGCAGCACCGGGGAGTAGAGCGGGCCGTTGAGGGTGCTCGACCCCATCCGCGCGGTCTCGGTCGAATTCGCCGCGATGGTGAGCGCCAGCAGCGGATCGACGAAGCGCACGAACTCCGGCGGGTACGGCTGTTCGGGTGTACCGGACGGGTAATAGGTCTTCGGGGCGACCGGGGTCAGGACCCGGTCGCCGACCCACAGCGAAGCGAAGCCCATCCGCTCGGCTTCGGTGGCGAAGCCGGCGATGGCGGAGGGATCGGCGAGCTTGCCGTACTGCGGCAAAGCGAGGCCAAGCCGGAATGAGGTCACCGCTGCTCCTTGATCAGAGTTTCGCTTGCGGGTCAACGAAGATCATCTTCCAGTGTGCCGGTCTTGGCTTCCTGACGGGGAATTTCGCGGGCGTGGAAGCGATTTCGGTTGCCGTGCCAGCGATCCGGAGCGGTCGTGAAGCCGGGCGGGACAGCGCTCGTCAGCGGCTTTACGATTAATCGGATAGCGGGCACGCGCTCATATTCGCACGATCAGGTGATCTTCGCCGAGGATTCCGGGGTGCTGTCCGAAGGGTCCGGAACGGCCGTCTCCGGGGTGCCGCGAGACCGTCGCGGCGCGGTCGAGGGGGCTGGGTTGCGAGGCTTCATACGGGTTGCCGTAGACTTCGGAACTCGGAACGCACTACGGTCATCCCCGCCGGATGGTGGGGACGATGGAATGCGTCCTCCGGAGCCAGGGTGACCGGGCTCCACAGGGGTGTAGCTCAATTGGCAGAGCAGCGGTCTCCAAAACCGCAGGTTGCAGGTTCAAGTCCTGTCACCCCTGCGTACGGGAACTGGTGGAGCGGAGGAGTGGTCGTGAGCGACAGCGACGCCAGCGGCGAGCACGAGCAGGACGATTCGGGCAAGCAGCCCGGAGTCGAATCCCGCCCGGTGTCCGCCGCGGCTCGGCGCGAACGCCGCGCTTCCGCTCGGCCGGCAGGCAAGTCCGAGGCACGGCCGGGCTCGACCCGTCCGTCCGGCAAGGCGGGCGACAAGGTCGCGAAGCCCGCCGACGCCAAGGGCGTGCCCACCCCCAAACGGGACCGGAAGGCCAAGAAGGCCTCGGTGTTCGCCCGGTTCACGCGGTTCATCCGCGAGGTCTGGGCCGAGCTCCGCAAGGTCATCTGGCCCAACCGCAAGCAGATGGTCACCTACACCGCGGTCGTGCTGGTGTTCGTGGTGTTCATGGTGGCCCTCGTGAGCGGCCTCGATCTCGGCTTCAAGGAGCTGGTCGGGCTGGTCTTCGGCTGACGCCCGCAACGGGCGCGCCACCGCGCTGGCCGGGCCCCGGTCCGGCCCGGCAAGCGATCAACTGAGAGGACGGAACGTGACCTCCGACAACGGCACCGAAGCCGGTCGCGACCTGACCGAGCTTTCCGACGAGCAGGTGCAGACGGCACCCGGCGACGAGGAGTCCGCCGACGCCGTCGAGGTGCCCGTCGCCGAGGACGAGGTCGCCGCCGACGAGAGCGCTGAGGAAGCGGACGACGCCGCCGAAGCCGACGTGACCGAGCCCGCCCCCGAGGCGGACGACCCGGTCGCCGCGCTGCGCGCCGAGCTCAAGGCCGCGCCGGGCGAGTGGTACGTCGTGCACTCGTACGCCGGTTACGAGAACAAGGTCAAGACCAACCTCGAGACGCGTACCCAGACCCTGGACGTCGAGGACTACATCTTCCAGATCGAGGTCCCGACCGAAGAGGTCACCGAGATCAAGAACGGCCAGCGCAAGCAGGTGCAGCGCAAGGTGCTGCCCGGCTACATCCTGGTCCGGATGGACCTCAACGACCAGTCGTGGAGCGCGGTCCGCAACACCCCGGGCGTCACCGGGTTCGTCGGAGCCACCTCGCGGCCGTCGCCGCTGACCGTGGACGAGGTGCTGAAGTTCCTCGCCCCGCAGGTCGAGAAGGAAGCCCCGGCCAAGGCTGCCAAGGGCGGCGAATCCGCCGCGGCCGCGCCGTCCGGTGCGCCCGCCGTCGAGGTCGACTTCGAGGTCGGCGAGTCGGTCACCGTCATGGACGGCCCGTTCGCCACGCTGCCCGCCACGATCTCCGAGGTCAACGTCGACGGGCAGAAGCTGAAGGTCCTGGTGTCGATCTTCGGCCGGGAGACCCCGGTCGAGCTCTCGTTCAGCCAGGTCTCCAAGATCTGACGGCCGGGCCATCCCGGTCGGCAGTCCCCGCGTACTGGCAGGTGTGCGGGGGACTCACGTCAGTTAAGAAGGACACAAGGTAATGCCACCCAAGAAGAAGAAGCTTGCGGCGATCATCAAGCTGCAGATCAAGGCGGGTGCGGCCAACCCCGCGCCGCCGGTCGGCCCGGCGCTGGGTCAGCACGGCGTCAACATCATGGAGTTCTGCAAGGCCTACAACGCCGCGACCGAGTCGCAGCGCGGGGACGTCGTCCCGGTCGAGATCTCCGTGTACGAAGACCGGTCGTTCGACTTCAAGCTGAAGACGCCGCCGGCCGCCAAGCTGCTGCTCAAGGCCGCGGGCGTGGAGAAGGGCTCCGGCGAGCCGCACAAGACCAAGGTCGCCAAGGTCACCTGGGACCAGGTCCGCGAGATCGCGAAGACCAAGGAGACCGACCTCAACGCGCACGACATCGACCAGGCCGCGAAGATCATCGCCGGCACCGCCCGCTCGATGGGCATCACGGTCGAGTAATTGCTTCGGCCTCGCCGAAGCAAAACCAGTGGGAGAGCCAGGTGCTGGCTCGTCACCACACTGATCCACTGACTTACTAAGGACAGAAGCATGACCAAGCACAGCAAGGCCTACCGCCAGGCCGCCGAGCTGATCGACAAGGCGCGTCTGTACGCGCCGCTCGAGGCCGTGAAGCTGGCGAAGGAGACCTCCAAGACGAAGATGGACGCGACCGTCGAGGTCGCGATGCGTCTCGGGGTCGACCCGCGCAAGGCCGACCAGATGGTCCGCGGCACCGTGAACCTGCCGCACGGCACCGGTAAGACCGCCCGCGTCATCGTTTTCGCCGTCGGCGACAAGGCCGCTGAGGCCGAAGCCGCCGGCGCGGACGCGGTCGGCACCGACGAACTGATCGAGCGCATCCAGGGTGGCTGGCTCGACTTCGACGCCGCGATCGCGACGCCGGACCAGATGGCCAAGGTGGGCCGCATCGCCCGCATCCTCGGCCCGCGCGGCCTCATGCCGAACCCGAAGACCGGCACGGTGACCCCCGCGGTCGAGAAGGCCGTGAAGGACATCAAGGGCGGCAAGATCAACTTCCGCGTCGACAAGCAGGCGAACCTGCACCTGGTGATCGGCAAGGCGTCGTTCGACACCGAGAAGCTGGTGGAG